>NZ_CP079718.1:0-4780000 GCF_024971755.1 Shewanella xiamenensis | reverse complement strand
TTGAGACCGTGACTGCGTACCTTTTGTATAATGGGTCAGCGACTTACGTTTTGTAGCGAGGTTAAGCGAATAGCGGAGCCGTAGGGAAACCGAGTGTTAACTGCGCGTTTAGTTGCAAGGCGTAGACCCGAAACCCGGTGATCTAGCCATGGGCAGGTTGAAGGTTGAGTAACATCAACTGGAGGACCGAACCGACTAATGTTGAAAAATTAGCGGATGACTTGTGGCTGGGGGTGAAAGGCCAATCAAACCGGGAGATATCTGGTTCTCCTCGAAAGCTATTTAGGTAGCGCCTCGAGCGAATACCATTGGGGGTAGAGCACTGTTAAGGCTAGGGGGTCATCCCGACTTACCAACCCTTTGCAAACTCCGAATACCAATGAGTACTACTCGGGAGACAGACGGCGGGTGCTAACGTCCGTCGTCAAAAGGGAAACAACCCAGACCGTCAGCTAAGGTCCCAAAGTGTATGTTAAGTGGGAAACGATGTGGGAAGGCTTAGACAGCTAGGATGTTGGCTTAGAAGCAGCCATCATTTAAAGAAAGCGTAATAGCTCACTAGTCGAGTCGGCCTGCGCGGAAGATGTAACGGGGCTAAACATACCACCGAAGCTACGGGTGCAATTCATTAGAGTTGCGCGGTAGAGGAGCGTTCTGTAAGCCGTTGAAGGTGAAGGGGTAACCCACACTGGAGGTATCAGAAGTGCGAATGCTGACATGAGTAACGATAAAGGGGGTGAAAAACCCCCTCGCCGAAAGACCAAGGGTTCCTGTCCAACGTTAATCGGGGCAGGGTGAGTCGACCCCTAAGGTGAGGCCGAAAGGCGTAATCGATGGGAAACAGATTAATATTTCTGTACTTCCGCTAACTGCGATGGAGAGACGGAGAAGGCTAGGCTAGCGCGGCGTTGGTAGTCCGCGTTTAAGGTGGTAGGTGGGTGACTTAGGCAAATCCGGGTCACTATACACTGAGAGCTGATGACGAGTCCCCAAGGGGATGAAGTAGTTGATGCCATGCTTCCAGGAAAATCTTCTAAGCTTCAGGTTAGCGGGAATCGTACCCCAAACCGACACAGGTGGTCGGGTAGAGAATACCAAGGCGCTTGAGAGAACTCGGCTGAAGGAACTAGGCAAAATGGTACCGTAACTTCGGGAGAAGGTACGCTCTTGTTGGTGATGAGACTTGCTCTCTAAGCTGACGGGAGTCGCAGATACCAGGTGGCTGCAACTGTTTATCAAAAACACAGCACTGTGCAAAATCGCAAGATGACGTATACGGTGTGACGCCTGCCCGGTGCCGGAAGGTTAATTGATTGGGTTATCGCAAGAGAAGCTCATGATCGAAGCCCCGGTAAACGGCGGCCGTAACTATAACGGTCCTAAGGTAGCGAAATTCCTTGTCGGGTAAGTTCCGACCTGCACGAATGGCGTAATGATGGCCACGCTGTCTCCAGCCGAGACTCAGTGAAGTTGAAATTGCGGTGAAGATGCCGTATACCCGCGGCTAGACGGAAAGACCCCGTGAACCTTTACTATAGCTTGGCACTGAACATTGACCCTACATGTGTAGGATAGGTGGGAGACTATGAAGTTGGAACGCTAGTTCTGATGGAGTCGTCCTTGAAATACCACCCTTGTAGTGTTGATGTTCTAACTTGGCCCCATTATCTGGGGTAAGGACAGTGCCTGGTGGGTAGTTTGACTGGGGCGGTCTCCTCCCAAAGAGTAACGGAGGAGCACGAAGGTTGGCTAAGTACGGTCGGACATCGTACGGTTAGTGCAATGGCATAAGCCAGCTTAACTGCGAGACAGACACGTCGAGCAGGTACGAAAGTAGGTCATAGTGATCCGGTGGTTCTGAATGGAAGGGCCATCGCTCAACGGATAAAAGGTACTCCGGGGATAACAGGCTGATACCGCCCAAGAGTTCATATCGACGGCGGTGTTTGGCACCTCGATGTCGGCTCATCACATCCTGGGGCTGAAGTCGGTCCCAAGGGTATGGCTGTTCGCCATTTAAAGTGGTACGCGAGCTGGGTTCAGAACGTCGTGAGACAGTTCGGTCCCTATCTGCCGTGGGCGTTGGATGATTGAGGGGAGTTGCTCCTAGTACGAGAGGACCGGAGTGAACGAACCGCTGGTGTTCGGGTTGTCATGCCAATGGCATTGCCCGGTAGCTATGTTCGGAATCGATAACCGCTGAAAGCATCTAAGCGGGAAGCGAGCCCCAAGATGAGTCATCCCTTGGACTTTAAGTCCACTAAAGAGCCGTTCGAGACTAGGACGTTGATAGGTCAGGTGTGTAAGCGTTGTGAGGCGTTGAGCTAACTGATACTAATGACTCGAGAGGCTTAACCATACAACCCAGATGGGTTTTGCTAAGTAGCACTTAGCTTGAATAGAAACACTTAAGAAGTGGTACTCAATACAGCTTTCCGAATTAACAAATAAAGGTTAATTACGCAGGTAATTGTACGGCAGACAAAGCCGTGACGAGCGAAGGGCGGAGTGTACGGTAGTACATGAGCACTGGAGTGAGGAAACAATGCCGTCAGACGTAGAATTAACCCGTAAGAATTTGCTTGGTGACAATAGCATTGTGGTCCCACCTGATCCCATCCCGAACTCAGAAGTGAAACGCAATCGCGCCGATGGTAGTGTGGGGTCTCCCCATGTGAGAGTAGGTCATCGCCAAGCGCCTAATTTAGCTTAATGTGTAAACGTTAAGTTAAAGGAGCGGTAGTTCAGTTGGTTAGAATACCGGCCTGTCACGCCGGGGGTCGCGGGTTCGAGTCCCGTCCGCTCCGCCAACATTTCGATAAGCCCTAACAGCAATGTTAGGGCTTTTTCGTCTTTGGAGTTTATCTATTTTAATTGTCGCAGAATCCTGTTCTACAGCATTTATCCCTCTCATTTATGAGCGCATCACTGTGTGATGTACCATACCAATCGTATTCAATATCTGTTCATTTAGCGGAGAGCAAAGCACTTTAGGCAAGGTGAAGGCTTGAAGGCATAATGGGTTCTGCCAAAAGCCTTGAGCGCAGCATAAGCGCTTTACCATGCAGTGAACACCTGACAGCCTCAAAGACATCCTGCTTCCTGTGGGGTTGACTTAAAATGGAATAACTCTTTCTGCGTTAATGCGCCTCGAATTGAAATACCTGTAAGGCTATGAACTGATGAGATATTTGATTTGGCTGGTTTCAATGGCGAGCTAAATTTAGTGGTATCGGGACAGTGTCAGTGGTTTGCTTAAATGAACTTGAGAATGAAAATACTCGACTAAAAAGCGGTTAAAGGCTGAAGTAATAGCAGAGATGATAATCCAATTTTGTTGATCAATATAAATACCCCTTTAGTGATTAGAAGAATATAGCCTACTTAAAAATCACTAAAAGTGAGCCATAGGGATCGCTCTTATCGGCCAGATTTAAACTGGTTTATAGCGTCTCAAAGGCTAATATTCTGTCAACTAAATAGCTTAAAAGCTTTGTTTGACTAAGAATCGCCATTCCCAACTGTTTACTGAATCGCCCCCCGTGTAAGGTACCGAAAAATCGATATGGGCGACGTTGCCATAACTGGATCTAGATGAATAAATCCGCGCGCCAATACCTATGCTACCTAGCGGGCCGTTGACTTCGTTATTGTCGGCTAAGGGACCGCCAGAGGCTTGGCCTACATCCGCAAAGACTGCCCAGCCGAGTTCAGCTAATTGGTATAAGTTGATATTCGGATAATTGCGGATTTCGGCGGTAAATAACCATTGGTTATCCCCTTGTTGATATTCGTTGGGATAACCTCGTACTCCAGTTTCATCCCCAAGTCCTTGAGTTAGATCGAGATAGGTATTATTGGACAGGCTTGCCCAAGCTTTGCCATAGGCAATCCATTTTGGATTGATTTGATAGAAGTATTCCGCTTGTACATTAGCCTGAAAAGTGTCTTTTTGCGTGGTGCCTAGAGTGCTGGTCGCGCCCATTTCCAGTAACCAAAGATGTTCATCAAATTTATAACCCCTACTGGTTTGCCATTTAAAGTGGTAACCCACTGGGTTATTGTCGCCGATATCATTGGTTTCAATACCGAGTTGGATATAGTGATGCCATCCTAAGTTAAAGTCTTCATTATTACGGATCAGGTGCACGTTGTTGAGTATCTGAAAATCATCTTGAACATATTCATAGGCAACCCAGGGATACATAAAGTCCCTATCTTGTGGTAACTCTGAGTTGGGATACACCTCTGAATTGGCAAACTCGTGCTTGTCTTGGGTAAAGCCAGCAATAAAGCGAGACAGATTGTCGTTGCTTCTATTGAGTAACCAACCATATTGCAAATTAAGATAATCGACAGTGTGAGCAAACTCGTTCACCTCTTGCCCATTTTGTCTCAAAATATCGGTGCGGCTATCATCTAAAAACTCGGCCGAGTACATGGTCTCAGTATTCAATGAATAGAAAGGCTTGCTCACGTACACATGTTTAGCTTGGCCGTCACTATTATCATAAAATTCAGCGGCGACAATGCCGTGATCGATAAAACTCACGGGAGCCTCAAAGGCAAACTTATAGCCAGTGCGGGATTCGTTAGATTGATACTTTAAGCGGGTGCGAATGCCAGTACCTAGTAGGTTATCTTCTTTTACGCCAAAGGAGTAACGAGTGTCTCCTCCTGAGCTGCTAAAGCTGGCCGTTGGCAGTAGCGACCAGTTGTCCCAAGTTTCAATAATGATGGATTCATCTTCGAGGGGAGAATCCGTTTGGGGATCTTTCTCACTTGTATAAACTTTGGCATCACGAATATAGGGTTCGGCGCGTAGTAAACGTTGAGACTCATCGAGATCTTTTTGGGTGACCGTATCGTTTTCGCTAAAGGTAAGCTTATCGCGAACCACATATTCCTTGGTATTTATATGCAGATAGTTTGCCCAGCGGTGGATAAAAAATGCATCGGGATCTGACTCGTCGAAGATAGGATTGCTTACAACGATGATCTTACTAACCTTTTTTGGGGCTTGATCCGAGGTGGTTTTGGGCGCAACCTCATCCGCTGTGGCTAGGTTGACTAGACCACAGAGGCAACAAGGTAGAATCGATGCATACAGGGTAAACTTCTGCATAAAACCACTCCCGTAAACTGGATGGCAACAGCTTAAGGTTCTGCTGCTTCACAATTTAATAACACACGGGATATGACGATTAGTCAAGTAAACATTTTAATAAGATTATGATTTTACATAAGGTTATTTTAAGAATAGGGCTGGAGTTGGCGCCAGCCCTGAGGATGAATGTTATAGCGTACGCCTTGGTGGTACTACGACGTTGGCAAAAATCAGTCCGGCGATAAGCGACATAAAGATCAAAAAGATCTGCGAGCCAATATGGGATTGGTTAAGCATAGTTTCGCCGGAGATCAGCGCGTTCAGCCCTATGTAGGTTTTACTGCCGGGTACTAAGATCACAATGCCTTGCAGCAATGCAATTGAGGCGGGAGCCTTCATCCAACGGGCATAAAGATTGGAGTAAACTCCTACGGCTAGGGCACCAAAAAAGATCCCCACCGAATCCCCAAAAAAGTGCCCACCTAACATGGCGGAGAAAAATGCGACAATTCCCGCTAGAACGCCCCAAGGCGAATCTTGCATCCGTGCTTTAAAGATGAACACCAGCGCCATAGAAAGGATGGGCACCGCTGACCAAATCGCCCAGCGAGGCAATCCTTCCGGTTCGATATAAATGGCCTCACCGAAGAAGGCTTTACCAATTGCCATCCCCAAAACTGCACCAAAATATAGCTTAAACAACAGCATACTGGCGTCCATGATCCGCGCTGTGCCCGAAATCAAATCGCGTGCCGCCAGCTCAGCAAGCCCCAAGGTTAAGGCTAAACCGGGAATAAAGATGATGATCGAGGAGAGGATCACCACCGGAATATTAATATTAGGGTCGATGCGGGCAATGGCGCAGGCGGCAATGGCGCAAACAATAGTCGCGAAGGGCTCTAAGACTTCTGCCATGCGCGTCGAACGCTCGGCGCGGTACACAAAGCCATAGACAAGCAAGCCTAACAAGCCTGACCAAAAGACATCGTTCCAACCCGTGCCCATCAACATGGCAAAGGCGGCCGCCGAGGTGCCAAAGGAGAAACAGGTTAATGCTGGGCCGTAGGGGTTGGGTTTGTTGGCAATTTCCTCTAGCCTGTCTAAGGCTTCGGTGAGTGTGCGTTTGCCCGAGGTGAGTTCATCTACCAGTTCATCGGTGCGGGCGAGGGAGCCTAAATCCAATTCGCCGGGTTTAACCCGCGCAACATGGTTATATTCTTGATCAGTATCGTGTTGTAATACGAAGGTCATCGAGGTCGGCGAGATTAAAAAATAACCTTCGATTCCGAGCGTCCGTGATACAGTTTGCAAATGGGTTTCAAGACGGTAAGCGGGTGTGCCAAACTTATGTAAAGCCTTGCCTAGCTTAATGATAAATTTACGCTTTTCGAGAAACTGTTCGTTATCCAATCGGGCTATTCACTGTATAAAAAGTTGTAAGAGATCACGCGCGCATATTAACCTATCTTGTCGCTAAAAGGTTAATGGCTTTTAAGCTTAATACAAATAAATTGCTGAATTTTTGCGGTCTATACCGCGGTGATGTTAATCAAAAGGGAATCGTTATGCCGTTGATGGTAACAGGGTTTTACGCCAGCTTGACTGGGTTGTTGATAATAGCGCTGGCTTATCGAGTGGTGAAATTAAGACGAAGCCAAAAAATCGGTATCGGCGATGGTGGTCATCATGCCTTGGTACTGGCGGGCAGAGTACATGCGAATCTGATTGAGAATGCACCCATCGTATTGATTTTAATGCTGGTGGCCGAGGCGGGTGGCTTAGCGCATTTCTATTTGCATTGTTTTGGTACCCTGTGGATTGTGGCGCGCTTACTCCATGCGATAGGGTTAACTCAGGGTAAAGGCGGTTATCATTTCGGTCGTTTTTGGGGCGTGTTGCTCACTTGGTTAGTGACTATCAGCCTAGCCTTAGTCAACTTAGTGCATTTTGCCCAAAGTCTGTAATGGCTGAGATAGGGTAATGGCCGTCTAAGCCATATCCCTAGCCACTTTAGGGGTATTGAGCACATTGGTGCAAATACCCCGAAAAACACCTCGGCTGCTGTTTTTTTAATCGCACTTATCCCTGTTTGCCTGCTATACTCCGCGTCCCTAAATCGGTGCGGCCTGTTTTTTGCCTGCACCTTTGTTTGACATTACGCTTTTGGGTCAAAATCGATGCAAGTTGAATCCACACTGTTTAGCCATCCCAAGTATTGGGCCGAGTCATTCGGCACCGCGCCTTTCTTACCTATGTCTCGCAAGGAGATGGAGAAATTAGGCTGGGACAGCTGTGACATTATTATTGTCACTGGTGATGCCTATGTGGACCATCCAAGCTTTGGCATGGCGGTCATTGGCCGGATGTTAGAAGCCCAAGGCTACCGTGTCGGGATTATTTCTCAGCCCGATTGGTCGAGCAAAGATGCCTTTATGCAGCTTGGTCGCCCGAATCTGTTTTTTGGTGTCACCGCCGGCAATATGGATTCGATGATCAACCGTTACACCGCCGACCGTCGTATCCGCAGTGATGATGCTTATACTCCTGGCGATGTGGGTGGTAAGCGCCCCGACCGCGCTGTGACTGTTTATACCCAACGTTGTAAAGAAGCCTTTAAAGATGTGCCAGTGATTATTGGCGGCATCGAGGCGAGCCTGCGCCGTATCGCGCACTACGATTATTGGTCGGACAAAGTTCGTCGCAGCGTGATTTTCGATGCCAAGGCCGACATCTTGATGTACGGCAACGCCGAGCGTCCGCTGGCTGAAGTGGCGCGTCGTTTAGCCGCGGGTGAAGCCATTGGGGATATTCAGGATGTGCGCGGTACTGCCGTTATCCGTAAAGAGCCTATGCCCGAGTGGCGTGGGATGGATTCTCGCAAGATAGATCAACTGCATAAGATCGATCCTATCCCGAACCCCTATGGCGCCGACGATGTGGGCTGTGCCAATTTATCTGGCCCATCGGATGTTAAAATTTTCGATAACGATGCGCCAAAACCCATCAGTGTGCAGCCGCCACGCCCTAAGCCTTGGGATAAAACCTATGTGCTGCTGCCAGCCTTTGAAAAGGTCTCTGAGGACAAATACTTATACGCCCATGCCTCGCGGATTTTGCACCAAGAGCAAAACCCGGGTTGTGCGCGAGCGCTGTTCCAGCCCCATGGTGACCGTGGTGTGTGGGTGAACCCACCGGCTTGGCCGCTCAATACCGACGAGATGGATGCCGTATTCGATTTACCCTATCAACGGGTGCCGCATCCTGCCTACGGTAAGGACAAAATCCCCGCCTATGACATGATCAAAACCTCGATCAACATCATGCGCGGTTGCTTTGGTGGCTGTTCATTCTGCTCGATTACCGAGCATGAAGGCCGGATTATCCAGAGCCGTTCGCAAGAATCGATTATTAAAGAAATCAAAGATATTCAGGATAAAGTTCCCGGTTTTACTGGGGTGATTTCCGACTTAGGCGGCCCCACCGCCAACATGTATCGCCTCGGCTGTACCAGCGAAAAAGCGGAGAAAACCTGTCGCCGTTTATCCTGTGTGTATCCATCGATTTGCGGCCATTTAGGCACAGATCATAAACACACTATCGACTTGTACCGCGCCGCTCGCGCCGTGCCCGGCATTAAGAAAATCTTGATTGCTTCGGGCGTGCGTTACGACTTAGCGATTGAAGATCCGGCCTATGTCAAAGAGTTGGTCCAGCACCATGTGGGCGGCTATTTGAAAATCGCCCCTGAGCATACCGAAGAAGGGCCGCTCAGCAAGATGATGAAACCCGGCATGGGCGCCTACGATAAGTTTAAAGAGCTGTTCGACAAGTATTCTAAGGAAGCGGGTAAAGAACAGTTCCTGATCCCTTATTTTATTTCGGCGCATCCGGGCACGACCGACGAGGATATGCTCAACCTCGCGCTCTGGTTGAAGGAGCGTAAGTTTAAGCTCGACCAAGTGCAAAACTTCTATCCATCGCCAATGGCAAACGCGACGACCATTTATCACACTGAGTTGAACTCGCTGAAAAACGTGAAGCACACCAGTGAAGTAGTACCTGTGCCGAAGAAGGGCCGCCAACGTCGCCTGCATAAGGCGCTGCTGCGTTACCATGATCCAGCGGGTTGGCCTATCATCCGCGAAGGCTTGATTGCCATGGGACGTGAAGATTTGATTGGTAACAGTCCGAATCACCTCGTTCCACCAGAAGGGCGCAACGAACGTGGCCAGAAATGGATGAAGGATGCTAACCAAGGGCAAAAAGCCCTGACGCGCTTCTCGGGCAATCAGTTCGATGAGCGTAAGGGTAAAGGCGACGCCAAGGGCAAACCGAGTGCAAGCAAGCCTAAGGGACCTAAGTCTGGGGCGAATGCAACGCAAGGTCAGCAGCCTAAGAGCAGCCGTCCGGGAGCTAAGGCACCTTTTGGTCAGTCGGGCTTTAAGGGAAAATCAGAGCAGGGTAAGGCGGGCCACCATGGTCGCGGAAACAAAGCCTCTTCAGGCCGTCAGCACGCTAAGTAACGGCGAAAAAAAGCCACTCCAGTAAACCTATTTGGAGTGGCGCAGAGGTGATGGTAAACCAGCGGTACCATCCAATGAGTGTGTGGCGAGCGTTTGTAGACGGAACGTGCGCCGCACCTCAGTCTCAAATGGGCCCACGGATATGAGGAACGTGAGCCACTATCCCTCAATGTACGGGAGAGCCTGATGAAGACTTTCCATTCCTAAAAGAAGTAGTTAATCCCTACCGCAAAGCCATTATCTTCCTGCGCTTCGAGTGCTGGATCATCCATGTTGCTGAAATCTAACTTCATTTCGGCAAACATCACAGTGTCGTTACTGTAACGGTAGTGCAGGCCAAGCATGGCGAATTGGCGGGTCCATTTGCCTTGGATGGGCGTGCTGGCATCTGTGTCTAAGTCCAAATAGCTGAGGACAATCATAGGCACAAAGCCATTATCGAATTGATAGGCCGTCATCAGCTCAGCGCCAGTAGCGTCGTAGAGTTCGCCGCCGACCAGTTCATTGTTCTTACTCTGATGGGCGTTAAAGCCGACGTAGAGACCGCTGGCTTCGCGGTTATCGGCGTAGTGATAGTAATCCCCATACATGGCGCCGATACCGACGATTTCGTTGGTTTCATCGACTTGAGTGTTTCCTAAGTGACCTTCAAAGTCGCCACGGTTAAAGCCGGCGAGCAGTTTAAATTTATCGGTGAGTGAGTAGGTCAGGCTGGCACCGTAACTGCTGTCGAAATTAAGCTCTGAGTTGGTCATTTCGCTGCCGTCATCATTTTTTAAGGTGACCTCACCATTGGTTTTGGCGGCGTATTGCAGGGCAATTTGCACTGGGCCAAAGCTATTGCGGTAGATAAACGCGGAGTCGGCACGGCCAGTTCCTGTTAGCCCGCCATCGCTAAAGGCGTAGGCGCCGACGCTATATCCGGCGAACACGTTCGGTAAATCCGTCGTGCCTGCAATATCGTAGTAAGCGCCCCATTGCTTACCAAAACTGAGGCTACCCCATTCATTGTGCGACATCCCGACATAACCTAAACGGTTATAGAGGAAGTCTTCGGTTTTTTCGGCGGCCAGTTTGCCACCTTGCATCACTAAACTGTCATCGCTGGACACCATGTTGATGCCCCATTCCGTGGTGGCAAAGGCGGTCCAGCCATTTCTCTCGCTGCGTTCAAAGCTAAATCGTACTCGGGAGGAGTCATCAATTACTGAGGTATCGTGGCTGTCATTGAGTGCCGCGAAGCCTAACCAACCACTTAAATCTAATGAGTTTTTTTGATCGTTATAGAGTTCAACCGCTTGGCTGCTGGTGGCGGCCAACAGCATAGGTAACATTAGAGCGATGCATGTTTTTTTCATAGTTCCACCGAAAATAGGCAAGTTTTGTCTGGGGACCTTAGGCACTGTGGCTTAAGGTCCCTGAAGACGGATTGGTTGTATGTTTCTTATCTAGTAAAGAGTGAGAATCGCAGGGGAGACGTGCTCACGCTGCTTTGATCTCGGCGGTTGGTGTTTTATTGGAAATCACCCCGTAGATGGTCCAACCGAAGAAGGTCGCGATAGCGCCTAACATCACTGCGGTTTCACCAGAGCTATAGAGGGCGTAGAAGCTATACAGGGCGCCGATAACCGCAATCACGTTGGCAACGCGGGCCTTGTTCGCTGGTACTTTGAGTTGTTTTTGCATTACACCTAGGGCCGCCATCGACAGGATGTAAGGCACAATGTTAGTCACCACGGCGAGGTTAACTAGGGCTTCAAACTGTTTGCTCAGTGATGGGCTGATAGTCATCAGAGACAGCAGAGTTTGGATAGAGACGATGATGGTCATACCCCAAATCGGTGCATCGGCTTTACTGACTTTAGAGAATATTTTAGGGAAGAAGCCTTCATCGGCAGAGGCTTTGAATACCTGTGCGATAGTGAACTGCCAACCCAGCAGTGAGCCAGTACAGGAGATAATGGCGCAGGCCATCACGATTTTACCGACCACAGGGTTAAACATTTGCGCGAAGGCTAGACCGAAAGGTGCGTTTGAGTTAGCAAGGTCGGCGTTAGGCACAATACCGGCAATCACGTTGGTTGAAACGATATAGATAAGCGCTGCACCTAAGGTACCGCCCATTACGGCGATAGGAACGTTTTTCTCTGGGTTATCAACGGCCTCTGAGTTAGCACAAGCCGATTCTAAGCCAAGGAATGCCCATAAGGTCATCGCGATAGAACCGCCTAAGGCTTTGAAGAACGGCATATCATGTGGGTTCCATGCGCCTTTATAGAGGTCGATGTCGAACCAGAACCAACCGACTAACGACACGCCAATCACTGGCAGAATAATCCCCCACACGGTCACGCTGCTCACGCGGCCTGTAATGCGAGCACCACCAAAGTTTGCGACAGTGGCTAACCAAAGCACGCCAATGGTGGCAAGACAGATAGCCATTGGGCTTAAGTTCACTTCGAGCAGCACCGCGGCATAACCCACGGCGGAGATAGCGATGGCGACGTTAGCGATAAGTAGCGAAACCGCATAGGTGTAGTTCGCCATAAAGTTACCGCTGCGGCCAAAGGCATATTCGGCATAACCGCCCATACCACCAGTTTTTTTACTGAACATCCCGCATTTTGCAAACGCAAAGGCCAGCGCGGTTGAGCCTGCGGCGGTCACAAGCCAAGAAAGCACAGAGATAGTACCGACTTGGGCTAATTGGGTGGGCAGCATGATAATCCCAGAGCCCATCATATTAACTATGGTGATAATCGTTAATTGGACAACGCCAATTTTATTTTCTGATTTACTCATAATAATGACCTAATAATATAATTCATTATAGAAGGTTGAAATTGACTGTAGAGCGGGGTTAATTAACTCTACAGTCAGATTCAATTATTTATTTAATACATAACCTAAGGCTTGGATTTTTCCGTCTGGGGTGCTTTCGAGATAAACACCTTGTAATTCTGGAGAGAATCCGGGTAATAAATTGATGCCTTCTTCAAGGGCTAGGAAATAACGTTGTACTGCGCCACCCCATATTTCACCTGGCACCATACATAACACCCCTGGTGGATATGGCAGGGCGCCTTCTGCGGCAATTCGCCCTTCGATTTGTGACAGTGGCACTAATTCAACATTGCCGCGAATAAACTCGAGGTTAGCTTCCTGTGGGTCCATTACTTTTGTTGGGAAGTGAGCATGACGGAACATTTCTTTTTGCAATTGTTTTACGTCATGGCTTACATAAAGGTTGTGCATTTCTTGGCAGAGTTGACGAATGGTATAGTCTTTATAACGAGCTTTATTGGCGTTATAGACGTTTGGCAATACTTCCGATAATGGCGCATCTTCATCGACTAATTTCTCGAAGCGAGATATTTGCGACACTAAGTGCTGCATTTTTGCCATATCTTCCGCAGGTGTCATCAAGAATAAAATCGAATTTAAGTCGCATTTCTCGGGAATAATATTATTTTCACGTAAGAAGTTAGCCAAAATCGTCGCGGGAATACCAAACTCAGTATATTTACCGGTTTCGGCATCAATACCTGGCGTAGTTAATAGGAATTTACAAGGATCAACGAAATATTGGCCTTTTTCATAGCCCTCGAAGGAGTGCCATTTTTGTCCGGGTTCAAACTCGAAGAAACGTAAATCATCGGCCATTTGTTCAGTTTGATAATCCTGCCATGGGCGCCCCTCGATCATACTTGGGATAAATGGCTTGATATATTTACATTTTTTAAGCAGTAACTTACGCGCTTCAATACCGGCTTTGACCGCTTCACGCCACAGATAACGGCCGCTGGCGCCTTCGTGCATCTTAGCGTTCACATCCAATGCGGCAAACAGCGGATAGAAGGGGCTGGTAGAAGCGTGCATCATAAAGGCGTTGTTGAAGCGTTTATGGTTGCAGTATCTGGCTTGGCCTTTGATATGTTTATCTTTTTTGTGAATTTGCGAGGTTTGTGAGAACCCAGCCTGCTGTTTGTGCACTGACTGAGTCACGATAATACCGGGATCGTCAGGTGTCAGTTCCAGCAGCAGTGGCGAGCAGTCGTTCATCATAGGAATAAACTGTTCATAGCCAACCCAAGCCGAGTCAAACAGGATGTAATCACATAGATGACCTATACGATCAACCACTTGGCGAGCGTTGTAGATAGTGCCATCGTAGGTGCCCAGCTGGATAATGGCTAAACGGAATGGACGTTGTTCATCGGCACGCTCAGGCGCAACGGCGCGGATCTGCTCCCTTAAATAAGACTCTTGGAAACAGTGGGCGTCGATACCGCCAATAAAACCGAAGGGGTTACGGGCGGTTTCCAAATAAATCGGTGTTGCGCCCGCTTGAATTAACGCGCCATGGTGGTTGGATTTATGGTTGTTACGGTCGAATAATACCAAGTCACCCTTCGCCAGCAGTGCGTTGGTCGCCACTTTGTTTGAAGAAGAAGTGCCGTTAAGCACAAAGTAGGTTTTATCGGCGTTAAATACCTTCGCCGCGTATTTTTGTGCATCCAGCGGCGCACCTTCGTGGATTAACAGATCGCCGAGTTTAACGTCGGCATTACACATATCTGAGCGGAAAATGGTTTCGCCAAAGAAATCGAAAAATTGACGACCCACAGGATGTTTACGGAAAAATTGACCACCCTGATGTCCTGGGCAAGCAAAGGTAGAGTTACCCATTTCCACGTATTTTTTCAGTGTGCCAAAGAAAGGTGGTAGTAGGGCTTGCTCATATTTTTGGACGGCGGTTTCGACCTGTTTTCCATAGAAATCGGTATTGTTACCGCAGAGTTCAAATACCCCGGTAATCGAGGAGCAAATATCATCTGGGAAGGTTTCTTCACAGCAAACGGATACGAAAATTGGCAGTTTTAATCCGGTATTTTTAATTTTTTCAACAATACCATTTTTAACATCATCAACAGAAACTACAGCCGCGCCCACATCGCAAAAATCTGTGGTTAATACATTGACAACTTCTCTGTCTATTTCAAAACATGATCTAACAGATAAGCTGGCGGCAACTTTTAATGATTTCATCGTTAATTTCCCTTTTACTTTAAAAAGTTTTGGATACAACTTGGCCTATACCTAATTAAAAATATTAATGGTATTAAATTAGATATGGCTATTACGTGTGCAGATATGATGAAGCTATAAGTCGTCCAAGAATAAATAGATAGATTTATTCAAAATGAATGACTTAGCCGCAGCGTTACTGCACGAGCAAAAGAATGCTTTGATTTAGGTGCGAGATAATAAACCTGAAAAAAACAGTACGATAAGTGTATGCGCTTACGAGGGCAATACCACTTTAGACCTGTTAATTGGTCTACTACCTACGCGAAGATTAGCGAAGGAAGATAAATGAATGGTCGAAGTAATCACGTTGGCTAGGCATCATGATATGTCTAGTACGTCGGATATGTGCCATGATTTTAGATTTCCTCTTCATATACAACTCCATTATGAAATTCGAGAAAATTATTAATTCGTTTTATTACGGCATGGAGTTTATCTAGGTGTTGCCAATAAAAATATGATCGGTGTCTTATTTTTAATTAACTGTAATTATTTATTGCAATAAGTTTTATCTGTGTAATTACAGTCAATCATCCTTAAGTATCATTATCTAAATAACGAAAGTAAATATTGTCAGTTTATTTTTAAAATTAAAAATGCATAAATTTATAAATAATAAATATCTAATTACGCGCAAACTACAGTATTAATTTGCTTGGTAATTTATAGAGTACGCCATCCCTGCATAAAAATGCAGATTAAGTCTTTACAAAATCACTTGAGTGCTTAAATATGACAAAAAGTCGACACTTTTTCTCAATTTTGAGCATTTAGGGAAGAAAATTGGCGTTTTGAGGCAGGTTTGCCACTTAAGACTGACGTAAATTAGCGGTGTTACGTATCAATTGGAGATTGTGATGAAGCATTTACATAAGTGGATAGTCGGAATTGGATTATTTACCGCAGTATTAGGGTCGGTGCAGGCCATGACCTTATCGAGCAAAGATATTAGTGAAGGTCAGCAATTATCTAATCAATTTGTTTTTAATGGGTTTGGCTGTACAGGCGCAAATATTTCGCCCCAACTTGCTTGGCGCGATGCCCCTGAAGGCACGAAAGCCTATGCGGTGACGGCGTATGATCCCGATGCACCGACGGGCAGCGGCTGGTGGCATTGGGCAGTTTATAATATTGGTGGCGATCAACAGCAATTAGCGCAAGGTGCGGGTTCTAAAGCCAATGCATTACCTAAAGGGGCGATTGCGCTAAAGAACGATTTTGGCACCACCGACTTTGGTGGCGCCTGTCCACCGCAGGGGCATGGCATGCACCGATATGAATTTACAGTGTGGGCGCTACCGTCGCCATTAGAGTTACCTAAGGATGCCTCACCCGCGCTGTTAGGCTTTATGCTCAATGCACAAGCTTTAGGGCACGCTAAGCTGACCGCAGTGTATCACCGCTGATATTACAGGGCTGATGTATGATCCGCATGTTTGAATACGACTCGAAACAGGCGCAGTCTCTCTCACGGGTGCCTGTGCATCAGCCCTCGATTATTCGCGTGATCCAAGGGGAAAAGTCGTTGCTTTGGCAAGATGATACCCTCGCCGTGAATGCGGAACAGCTATTATTGTTACCCGCTGGAAGCCATATCAGTTTCGTCAATCGGCCAATGAGCGGACGTTACCGAGCGGTGCAACTCGTCTTGCCCTATGAGTTGCCCTCAGGCGTTACGCTGGCGGCAACCGATAGGATGATGCCAAAGCCTACACAAACGATCTCACGCTCGGTCGATTTTGCCTGGAATGCGTTACTGCATAGCCTGACCTTGGCGCTGCCCACATCGGTGCAGATGCATTATTTAGCCGCATTATTGTTAAGTTTGCCGCAGCAAAGTAGTGTGAATTGGCTTTATGGGCATAAGCAATCGAGTGTCACTCAAGCCGTATTGGCAATACTGAGTCAACATCCTTCTGCCCCATGGCAGCAAGAGGAAATCGCCGACAAGTTGCATATGAGCAGTGCCAGTTTAAGACGTAAACTGGCGCAGGAAGACACTAGCTTTAGGCAGTTGCTCGCCGAAGTGCGCTTGTGCCAGGGTTTAGCACTATTGCAAAGCTCTAGCGATTCAGTTTTACAAGTCGCATTGTCTTGCGGGTACTTGTCAGCAGAAAAATTTTCGGCACGCTTCAAACAAACTTTCGGCCTAACACCCGCCGCATATCGCCGTACCTTATGAGCAATCTGCGCAGTTGAGTGGAGTGCCATCCTTGGCTGGGTTTTGGTTAACCTTTCCAGTTTAAATCGAAGTCGTAGCGAACCCCGATAGCGATACTGTTATCTGTATCTCGGTTGTCATTGTCTTGATATAAGTATTCTGCATGTAGGCGCACATTGGCGCTGGGATTCCACTCTATTGTGGTATTAACGCCTTGATAGTTAAGACTGCTTGAGTCGTTTATCCCATCGTCGAATCGAAAGTAACCCAGCTTAAGCTTATAGTCCTGGCCGAGTGGCAGGGCGAGTGCACTATCGAGGCTATAGCCCTCTCTGTCTTCGCCTTGATTGAGTTGGTAGTCCTTATATTGATAGGCAATGGCAAGATAGACACCATTGGTAAAGCTATAAGCCATTGCAAAGCCAGTAGTATTTTCTTTGCCAGTATTAAGATTGGACTCGAAAGTATCCTGCTCTAGGTAACTTAGGCCTAGGTGCAACTGCTGCCAATCGAAGCCAAGCCCTGCGTTCAGCATATCGGCACCACTGTTGGCCTCTTCGCTCTTAAATTGCGCGGAACCCATAAGGGTAAAATAGCCGATTTTTGTTTGATAGAGCGCGAGATTATCCGTAAAGAAAGGACTCTCCTGATTGTAGGCGAAAGGCGAGTTGGCATTATTGAAGATGTCAGTATATTCGGCGACTAGGCTATATTGTACGGGGCGTTGACGGCCGAGAGTGAATTGTCCCCAAGGAGAGCTTACGCCCGCAAAAGCTAAGCGTGCATCACCAAAGCTACCATCACCGTTCAGGTTTATTTTCCATTCCCCCTGTGCCAGTAATGCCCAGCCGGGAGCGAATTCAGTTTTACCTTTAATCCCTATACGTGAGAGCGCATCTCCAACATCCCAATCGTCGCTCAAACGACTATCGCTGTAGACCAGCGTCGGTCTCAGTGAGCCGTAGAGGCTAAGTTCGGTATTTTGCAGTTGAGTTGTTTGTTGCTGTTCTAAGTGTTGTAGGCGGCGATCGAGTTGTTCCCAATCACGATTTTCTGCGGCCATAGTGGCAAAAGGCAGCGTGAGACCGAGTAGCAGTAGTGAGGTTTTATTCATAATTTCCCCTTATTTTAGGGTGTAACGGTTTTTTAAGATGCAACTAGCCCTGACCTTAAAGATCGCGGACATGGGTGTGGGTGATTCCCCCCGAATGGGGGGATACTGGCGTTATTGACTCACTTGGAGTTGCAGTGACCCCGAGTCGTCAGCTTTTACTTGCTTTTAGGTAACTTCTGGAACCAGAGATTGTGGTGTTGCTTAGCCCAGTTCTCATCGCATTTCCCTGTGAGCATGCATTCCATACCGCCTTCAGAAATCACTGTTGCCATATAGATATGTACGACGGTAAATGCCCCTAGCACGAAAGCGCTCACGAGATGCAGGATTAAGGCGAGATTGGCGCCATCTTTGGTTGCGACCAAGCTTGGGAACATCAAGACCACACCGGAGCCAATCATCAGAGCGCCAAACAGGGCAAAACACCAGAACCAGAGTTTTTCGCCTGCGTTAGCAAAGCCTGCATCAGGGTGCTGACCTTTGAACGAGCCGAAGTTGAGGTAGCCGCCGAGCGCCTTAAACCAACCTAAGTCGCAGGCTTCAGGGAGTTGTTTGTTGGCCCATTTCACCACCATTACTAACCAACCTAATATAAAGGGAAAGGCCATAAGGTTATGAATGGCTACAGAGCTACCGATAAAACCGATCCAACGTTCTGCTCCCATATTCGGCTCTAACCAAAAACGGCCTGCGATCATCGCCAGTCCGGTGCCGATCAGCAGAAGACAAGCGATTGCGCCTATCCAGTGGAACAATATATCCATTCCACTCCAACGGTTGACTTTATGGCCAGAGAAACCTTGAGTCAGTTTTGCCTTGCCATTGATTAAAACAAACAGGGCTAAGACGAAAAACATCCCAAAGAAACTGTAGGTCAGTAGATCGGCCCACCAAGTCGCAGGAGCGAGCGTTTCGAGATAGCCTTGATTGACTTGGGCCAAGGGCGCAGGAAACTCAGGCTGTAGTGGCATTCCACGAAGTTCAGGAATATCCCCTTGAACGGCGATTTCCTGTATGGGTTGCCATTGTTGAGGTTGGGGCATTAACGTTTCGCTCGCCAGTAGCGGTAAGCTGTAAATGCCAGCAGTAAGACTAGTGATAACAGTGATTAATCTTTTCATATTATATCCTTAAGCATCGAGTCGAGGCTTTTCAGATGGGGCATGGGCCCCTGCAATATTTAATCTGTTCGCCAAAAAGTCGGCTAGCGCCTTGGCATAGCAGTCCCAAAACTTGAGCTGAGCATGGCGTGACATTCCGTCTGTGAAATATTCAAACCAAGTACCGAGATGTTGTTGTAAAAAACACTGTGCCATCTGGTTCAACTCATTGGCTACTGTGGGGTTGGTATTGCTATGGTGATGGCGTAGGGCTTCGGCACAGAAGAGAAACTCCATTTCATTGCCAATATAATCAGCAGGTTCATTGAGTTTGTTATCTATTACTAGGCCTAGTTTTTGGTAAAACTTGGCCACAGTGCTGGTGTTGTCGGTGTTGAGTTGCCTTCCCCCATCGCGATACACAGACTCATAGGGGGGCACTAACAAGCGTGTCGGTCCTATACACATGCGGTTATAGTCACATTCGAGCTCTATCGGCTCAGTCAACCATTTACGAGCCTCCTGCAATAGCATGGGATATTGCTGGTTATGCTCTAACCAAGTGATCAGCAGTTGCAGGGTCTCGGGAGACGAAGGGGTGAACAACATTCCCTTGAACGCCTGATAACCTGCCGCTACTGGACCAAAATCCGTTGATGTCATAGCCGCTCCTTAACAATGACCATGTTAGGTTTGGTGACGCAGTTACCGTAACCAATCCCTTGCTTAGAGACTGAAGGTTTTTGAGCGAGTAGCTGATTGATACGGTCGGTATCGAGACATTTTACGGGGCAGCCATCGACGCACGCTGGCTTAAGACCTTGGTCGATCAGTTCAATGCACATATTGCATTTAGCGGCTTTACCATCAGTTTTAAGCATGACGACGGCATCGTAAGGGCAGGCACTGACACACAGGCCACAACCTGTGCACTTGTCGCGGTTGAGTACGACGAGCCCGTCACTGCGTACTGTATATGCTTGGGCAGGGCAAGCAATTAAGCAGGCTGGATTACCACAGTGCATACAGGAGTGGCTTAGCCATACGTCTATTGCACCGTCATCGCGCGGCACTTCGTATCTGTCGACTTTACGAAAGCGTACGTCTTCTGGGAGTTCATTGTGGATTTGGCAGGCAATGGTGCAGGCTTGGCAGCCTACACAGTTTTCTTGTCTGAAGACGAATCCGAGTTGATGTTTATTTTCCATGGGGTTCTCCATCAGGCTTTAGCCAAAGACACGCGGGTTGAATGGTAGGCAGAGCAACCACCCATGTCGGTCAATCTGTCTGTCGTCAATGAGTTAGTGCAACCCTCAGTGCCGTTAGGATTGAGTCTGAGCCAATTACATTTAGGGCTCATCAAGGTCCCTTGAGGTACGCCAGTGGTTATCATGGCGACAAACTTGGCCTCACCGCGGTGATTACTGAGTTGAACTCTGTCGTTGTTTTTGATGCCGTAGGTTTTTGCATCTTCAGGATTGATTTTTACGTAGTAGGCGGGAATGGCACGAATGTATTTTACATTGTAGAAGGAGCTATTGACCCGCTGTGGAACACCTGATGAGAGTAGGCGGAAGGGAAGTGCTTTTTCTTTGGCTTCCATCTCATCTTCGGGTAAACCCCAATCGAGTACAGGGTGAAAACCTGCATCGGCCATGAGCTGAGAACTAAATTCAATCTTGCCACTTGGCGTATCGTATTTACCATCGGCGAGTACAGGCTGGGGAATGTCTAACTTGATGTATTTTTCCTTCATCAACCGCTCGTAACTGACGCCTTTATAGTAAGGCGAATCGGTCGTTAACAGCTCGCGAATGATGTCATCATTACTGGCTTTGAAGGCGGGGTCTTCAAATCCCATGGCTTGGCCTAATTCACGGAAGAAGGTCCAGTTACACTTGGATTCTCCCAAAGGTTCAATCACTTTCTGGCAGACCTGCACATAGTAGCCATGGTAGTCACCGACGATATCATCGGTTTCAAATTGGCTGGCCGCAGGCAGGATAATATCGCAGTATTGCAGTGAGTCCGTCATGACCATGTCATGGCCGACCACAAACAGATCTTCCCGTTTCATCCCTTCGATAACGGCATTGGTATCCGGTGCCACAACGACAGGGTTACCGTTATAGATAATCATGCCGTGAATCGGTTTACTCGGTTTGTCATGGCTGGTGGGATGTGTTGGATGAAGCGCCTTGGCAAGCTCCGTCATATTAATCCGCTGCGCATCAGGATTGGAGCGCATATATTTACCGCTCGCTTGATACTGATTCAGTCCGCCACCTGCATGAACGTTATCGTAGATTAACCCGTTACCACGCTTACCAAAGTTCCCTGTAACGGCGAGCAACATAGCCACAGCGCGGGACATGCGGGCACCGTTAAAGTTACGTTGGAAACCATAGCCCATACGCAACATGGTTTTTTCGTTTTCGCCTAGCACCTTGGCAAATTCAAACATTTTTGCCCGAGGAACCCCTGTGATCTTCTCTATTTCGTCGTAACTGATCTCGTTCAAGCGTTGCAATAGGGCGTCGTAGCCAATGGTTTGCTCTGCGATAAACTTATGATCGACAAGATCTTTCTCTACAAGATATTTCATTATGCCCGCGCAGAGTTGCACATCTGTGCTAGGGCGAGGTTGTAGGTAAATATCTGCCTGTGAACATAAAGGGGTTCGCTGTGGATTGACGGCTAACAGCTTGGTGCCGCGGTCACGGGCTTGGTTAATGAGTTTGATAGCAATAGTGTTAGAAACAACTTCATCATGTCCCCAGGTGAGGTACACATCGCTGAGTAAGATATCCTCAGGATCTGGGCCGAGGAAGGTGCCATACAAGGATTCGAGCCCATCATAGGCGGCATAGGTACAGACTTTACGTTCAAGAATAGAGGAGCCGATACGGTTCCAGAAACGCTCACCGGAAGCGGACATACCAATGGCGCCATAATTACCAGAATAGCTATAGGGAAGAATGGCCTCTGAACCGTGCTCTGCAATGATCTGTTTGAAACGACTAGATATTTTACTGTAGGCTTCATCCCAACTAATACGGCGCCATTTACCTTCGCCTTTGTTACCAACACGCTCCATTGGATGTAAGATCCGGTCGGCGGCATAGGTATACTGGACGTAGCTTTGACCTTTCAAGCAGGGCGCTAAACCTGTTTTAGCTTGTTCTTCTGCCCCGGATACATAGGTCATGCGACCATCTTGCACTCTAAACTTAAGTAAACATCGGGCTGCACAGTTGCGTAAACAACTATGATAAACAACATCTCCATTTCGTTTTGCCAATAGACCTGTATTGGCGCCTTGTTGCTTGGCATGTGCTATGCCGGGGGTTAAGCCTGACAGGGAGGACAGCACAGCGCTTGCTGCAGCTCCTTGTAAAAACGTGCGTCTATCGATTTTCATCGTCATCACCCACCATGATTTGAACCTTAGGTTCGTTTTGATTATTGGCTTTGTGCCTTTTATATCGCCGGGGAACCGGCATGCCCCGAGAGAATCCCAGGGCGAAATTACTTACATCACATAGATTTGCAGTTGGTTTTGCCCATTGATCAGGCTGATGGTCAACAGTTTGCCATCCTGTACTAACAGTCCTTGCGGATTGTTCGTGCCAGCCAGTTTGGCCATAGGTGTTACTTCGCCAGTAAGCAGATTGAGCTTAAGTACCTCGCTGCCGTCATTGTTGAGGATCCAAGCTTGCTCGCCTTGAACGCTGATGCCTGTTACTTGAGGTAGTGCAGGGAGTCCTTGTAAATTTGATTCGGCAGAGAGCGTCATATCTGTGCGGTCAAAGCGTGATAACACTAAGTGTTCGTTGAGTGCATCGCGGGTCGTAACCGTGACAAATTGTGCGAGTGTGCTGCTGTAACCCAATGCCAAGCTGTAGCTGGTTTTAGCGCGTACCGTGCTGAACTGGCCGCGAGCGGTTTCACCTATGCCATCGCTACTTTGGTTGAAGCGGCGATAGTTCATTTCCCAGTTTTGTGTTGGATCGAGCGTTAATTCCGCCCAAGCTTTATTGAAGCCCATCACCAGCAAGCTGTTGGCGGAAGTAAAGGCAACCCCATGAAGCGTTTCAATATGCAGCATATACATGCCGTCAATCTGCGCTTTACTGAGAATTTGCATTTTCTTATCAAGGATATAGACCCAATTATTTGTTGTCGTTAGGGCATAAATCTCTGCGTCAGCTTGATAGTCAATGGCAGTCACACGTCCACTTATCTCCAATGGGAGTACTTGTTCAGCGACTAATTTCGCTCTAGGAGCCTTAGCAAATAGCGGTTCTGTTGGTTGCCAAGTCTCAATATCTGGATTATCAATGGCGTAAGCACCGCGAGCATTAGGTGCATAAGTTGGCCAGTGGTCGAGTTCCCAACTCATGTATTGAGGATTAAAAGAGACTCGGCCAGGGCTATCTTGACCTACGAAGGGAAGGGGGCCCGTTTGCGTAAAGGCTTGGACAATATTGCCACTGATCACGACTAGGAATATCCCACAGGCAACCTTAGGAAGCGTATCGAGTGGTTGCTTGCCGTAGCCGTTATTCGGGAACTTATTGCCAAGTGTGAGCATGAGTAATGCCACCACAATAAGCACGACGACAAACACGAATAACGCCCAAGTGTAGGTATGAGCGCCCATGATTTTCAGTGAAAAACCTTGGCCAATATCACTGCCTAAATTGATCGAGGTATGAACTGAGGCCATAAAGGCACCATATATTCCAAGCCAAACTAACGCGGCGATATATTTAGGTTTTAGGCCAAAGCGAACGATATAGAGGGCTGTTAGCGCCACTAAGATCATGGCTGTACGTTCTTGCCAGCAGAAAGCACAAGGGTTATCTAAATAAATAAATCCGAAAATAAAACAAGCAATACCAACGGGTAATGCCATGATAATAATAGAAGCAAATGAAGCTAGCTTGTTAAATAAATGCTCTTTCATGGTAGCCCTTTAGTAATTGCCGATAGGAAGTAAAATGCCCCAAGACATCATTATCCAAATGAAGAAACTTAACCCAATGCAACCAAATAATAATTTGTCTGCGAGCGACTCTTTTTCTGGTTTTTTTAACACCAGATAAGCGGCAAATGCCGTGATGCAAAAAAGTGTGAACTCCATTAACTACCTCTTTATTGACGTGTGACTTATCTCTTAATTAGCTGAGGCTAATCGCCATTCTCTCTCTAATCCATAAACGAGTTTTGATTTAACCCAGTTGAATGCTGGTGAGTTATTTATATTTCCATAGAGAATGTAATTTCCAACTGCTCTTTGTTCACTGCGGATTTCTTTAATATCGTTAATCATTTCATCTGTTAATCTTCGATAATTAACCGAGGGAATCATGTCGACAAATTGACGAGTAAATTGATTACAACTTAACGTGATGCTGTTAGATTGAGCGAGTAGTTGCATGGCGGTTGCTACACTGTCGGTATAACCCGCCACATCCATTTGTAATCCATTGTCACGACAAAGATTAACCAATAGCGGACAACTGAGATCGTTATAGTTATCAATCTCTAACAGTGGATAGTTTGATAGTTGTTCCAATGACATTTCACCCTCAAGAATGGGGTGGTTATGATTGGCTAAGATGTAGATATCTCCAGTTTCGGAGAAGATTTCATTATTGAGTCGACTATCATCGAAGCCTTCGTACACAACAACAAAATCAATATCACCTGTTATTAACTCATTGTTGCAATCGTGACTTAAGCTACGGACATCGAATCTAATATTGGGTGCTTCAGGTTGAATATAGTTTGAGATCACTTTATGAACAGCATAAACAAACTCGTCATAGGCGCGTATTACAAAATGGCCACCAGATTCACTTGGAGTGAAAACAGAATGTTGACGTTCGAGTAGTTGATATTGTTCAACAAGATACTTGGCGTGCGGAATGAGCTCTTCTAACTTTTTAGTTGGAATTAATCCATGTGATTTACGAATGAATAGTGAGTCCATGAATATATCGCGTAGTGCATTTAATGTACGCGTGACGTTACAGTTTGATAGACCAAGTTCTGTGGCGGCTATATTGGCTTGACCATTTTTATAAACGGAAAGTAATACTCTAAGCTGAAGGTAATTAAGATTATCTATTTTCATTTTGGTAAGTTCTTGGCTTTATTTTCATATCACTATGAGCTCTTTGTAGGCTTGTTGCCAAGATTAATATGGCATTATGTTCTGGTTAATTCTGTTATTTATGAGTTTCATCCTGTTTTTAAGTGATTGAAATAACCTTATTTCTGATGGTGAAATTTAATTTTTCTGGGTTTTATTAGTGAATGTGTGAATGAGTTCAGGAATAAAGTTGAAAGATATGTCGAGATAAAAAATTGTGACATTCGTACTTGTGTTGTCTATTGGTGTGTCGTAGGAGGATGGGTTAGGCTAAATAACCATCGATATAAAAGCGTGATTTCAGAACGAATGCTTGCTTTATTCTTAAGCAAAAGTGTGGTTACTTATCCTTAATGCTAGAGGTTTGCTAATTTAGAAAAGTCGCTATGAGTTGCAGTATTCGTATCGCATTTAGGGCTCACTTAACAGGAGGTATTTATGGCAGAAGAGCAATTCACTGAAACTGGTTTTTGGAACAAAATCAAAATGTTTGGTCGCCAGGCTGGGCGTGAGGTGGTTGAGCGTGCTTTGTGGCTTTACTATGCTGCGCAAAAGCCTAATACACCTACGTGGGCCAAGTCGGTAATTTTTGGGGCCTTGGCGTATTTTATCTCGCCTTTAGATGCGATTCCCGATTTAACGCCGTTAGTCGGTTTTACTGATGATTTAGGGGCGTTAGCGGCGGCGTTGACTATGGTAACGCTTTATATTGATGATGAGGTTAAATCACTGGCTGCGGCTAAGTTAGCGTTGTGGTTTGGCGATGAGCCGACAACGCCTAAATCCTGATATCTCTGAGCATTAAACCTTAAAAATATGATTTTATTAGTGGTTAATGAAGATGAGTTGGCTTAGTTTTTTGAGGGTAAAAAAATTTTCTGTTAAACGTTTCACTATTACGCAATTGCGCTATATGCTAGCGCTGTTTTGTGAACCCATTGTGTGTGTTTAGGCAAATAAATGAAAAATATTATGGTGGTGATCCTGTGGTTGATAGGAGTCTCTGCCGCCACTCCCGTGTTCGCCGATAAGGCCTCGCCAGAACAACTCGCTCGTCTGTACCTCGATTTTATGGCTCAAACTAGTCGTCAGAGTGAAACTCTGTGGCCGGGATTTCGTCTCGACGATAAAGTCCACCTCTTCAGCTATGCGGGCAGTGTTTGGTTACGTCAGCCCGGTGGTGAGATTATTAAAGACAACAGTGTGTTAGAGTCAGTTAACCTTCACTCTGGTCTATCAGTTAATTTTGGTTTTCCTCAGTATCAAGGGTTGGCTGGTGTGTTGATCCAGCTCGAGTCTCCCACGATTCAATTTGATAGTACGACAAAAACTGCCGATTTGCCTTTCGTGATTTGGGCTGGCAATAGTGTGCATGAGGCGTTTCATTTTTACGCTCAATCCGAGTGGCGTGTATTAGAGGACGCTCGCCGCTATGAAGGGGAGGTCTACCCGCTTAATTTTGATGCGCGCTATTACCGTCTTCAGTTATTCAACTCGCTCATGTCAGCCTTAAAACAGCCCGAGCAACAAGCATTGTACTTAGGCCATGCTGCTTACTGGTTGCAGGCATGGCGTCAAACGGCGCCTAACGAAGATAAAGTCAGTTATGTGAGTGATTTAGTCGAAGGCAGTGCAAAATACGTTGAGTTGATTGCGGGCGCGCGCTTCCTGAGCCAAAACCAAACCTATCTCGGTTATCAACAGATACTGCTGCAATATGTGCAGGATTATTATCAACAGCAGCAAATGCTTGGCGGTTGGACGGCCGAAGCTGAGAATATCGGCGCACTTGCGGGAATACTGTTAGATAGCACCCAAGATGCCTATGTGTGGAAAGAGTCAGTGATGTCGGGCATGTTGCCTGTGGATTTACTACTGGGTTGCATTAAGCCGATTACTCCACCGGTTGGGCAAAATAGTGCACAGAAGAAACGTCTGCAAGATATGCTGGCTTACTATCCGTCGACTGATCAAAAATTGGCTCAGCTATTGCGAGATGTGCAGGACCCCAAGGTGCCACTATTGGTCATGCCGAGCGTAAGCGATAGCAGTAGTTTTATGGATGTGGGGGAAGTTCGTTCCGGGTTTTATGTTGTGCCTTATCAAGAGGAAATGACTCAGGCTTATTTAGGGATGAGTGTGCAATTTAGTAACTTAAATGTCAGTGGTAGCCCCTTGTTGGATGTGCCTTTGCAAAATTATTGTGAGGGCATTGAAGCCGCAACTCTGTTACCTTTGGGGTTTACCTTCCAACGCGAAGGTCAGTATCTGGTGTTTAATGAGCCGGAAATCCACGGAACAATAAGGGTTTCTGCAAGTGTTGTTGAGGGAAGAACCCTCTACTGTGCGATGAATTAATATGAGAAAAAATCAGCTCGAATTTACCTACATGCGTGGCATTGCGATTATTTTTATCGTGCTTGGGCATAGTATTTACAACTCTGAGGAAGGGTTTCCGTTATTGCTGGAAAATTTACTCAGAGGTGGCACGGCGCTGTTCGTGTTTATCTCTGGTTATTTTTTCCATCGGATTTTTTATAAGGACTTCGATTACGGTAAGTTCATGAAGAATAAAGTACAAAATGTGCTTTATCCTTTCTTAGTGGTTTCTGCTGTTGGCTTATTCTGCTTGAGTTTGCGCTGGATTTTTATGGAGCATCAGCCACTTGAACAGTTGTTGCTCAGTATTTTTTATACCGTACGAAATGGTTACATCTTGTACCCGCATTGGTATATCCCTTTTATCATGGCAGTGTTTTTATTGTCGCCAGTATTTTTATGGTTTATTCGCTGCTCACAGCAAATGCGTTGGACGCTATTTGTACTGAGTTGTGTGGTGGCAATTTTGCTCCACAGACCCATAGGCAACGTTAACTTTATTCATTCAGTCGTTTATTTTATGCCTTTCTATTTGATTGGTATTTTATATTCACAAGATGAACATCTTGTGTCGCGCTATGGTTCTATTTTAAGTGCGCTAGCAGGGATTTTCCTTGTCGTGAGCTTGGTTGAACAGAGTTATATAGTGCAGCATGTGGGTAACTATCATAAAGCACCGTTTGAATATAACGGCATCGACTGGCAGTTTATCCAAAAACTGAGCCTGTGTGTGTTGGTGCTTAACTTCTGTGATTGGTTGTCAAAACGTAGTCGCTTACCTTGGCTTATCGAAATCGCCGAAATGAGTTTTGCGATTTTCTTTATCCATCCGCTGTTCGATATGTTGTTTAATACCACTGCAACGATATTCCGTTTCCGTTTCCCGCCAGGGTCTGCTATCACGAGTATTCTGTTCTCGGCCGCGATTTTTCTCTTCCTGATGGTGGGCAGTATTATCACGGCGCGCTTTATCAAAAAACGTTTAGGTAACCGTTCTCGTCTTTACATCGGTTGGTAATCCTTCACAAGCACAGGGGAATTAAGTTTAAATTTATTCCCCTGTGTTAGCGTGTTTTGCATTGAATTTCCCATGGAAAACATAATGCAAACTATCACCTTAGCACGTCTTGGAATTGTCGGCCTATGGATGGCAACGCCAGTATTTGCCAATGCGACTCCCAAACCTGTACTTGCCGTAGAACAAGAGGCTTTCTTCAATCAATTAGCCGCCCATTGCGGTAAAGCGTTTGCGGGTAAAGTCGTCTCAAAGGACAGCGCCGATGCGGCTTTTCGTGATAAGTCATTAGTGATGCATGTGCGAGAGTGCAGCGATACTGAGCTGAAAATCCCATTCCATGTGGGAGACGACCACTCCCGTACTTGGGTGATCACTAAAACGGATCAGGGGTTAAGGCTAAAGCACGATCACCGCCATCAAGATGGGACTGAAGATAAAGTCACTATGTATGGTGGTGATACCGCCAGTATGGGAACCAGTCAAAAGCAATCATTTCCCATCGATCAGGCATCGATTGATAACTTTATGCAAAATGGCCTAACCCAGTCTGTCACCAATGTGTGGCATATAGAAGTTACGCCAAACACCTTCAGTTATTTACTCACTCGGGAAGCTCGTCATTTTCAAGTGGATTTTGATCTAACCCAACCGCAGCCTTTACCGCCAGTTCCTTGGGGACATGAGTAGGTTAAAGCGTAATTAAAACAAAACCTCTGAGCTTTTCGAGTTCAGAGGTTTTCTTAAAGCGGTCTTGTAATCTTAGTTACCCCTAGGCTCGAAGGTAAAAGATTGTCCCGCCAGTGCGGCTTCAAACATTAATCCACCCTTGGCAACGGTAAAGACTGCCATGCCATTGATATAGGCTGCGGTAGCCGATTGATTACCACCGGCTTGACCAGCACCTGCCGAGTTGCCTGTGGTGCCCGCTTTGGCGTTAGCACCCATATTAATGGCAACGGCGGAGGCTTGGGCATCAAACTCAAAACTGCCACTGGTGAACTCATTGTAGGATTTGGCATCTTTAAAGAAGATGATCTCACTATAGGCTTGTCCACCTAATTGAAATCCAATAGATAGCTGGGTGAGGCTGGAGTCTCCCATATATTGCCCCGCTTGAAAAACCCGACCTTTGCCGTAGGCGGCGCCAATACCAATCCCACCTTTGCCAACTGTTGGAAAGAGGGCGTAGCCATAGGCGGTATCAAAAAATTTGCGGGTTTCCTTGGCTTGGTGAAAATTTTTTAAAGCCTCAGTGTAACTATCATCTGCTTGCGCAACTGGTGTCAGTAAGCTGGCAATCAAGCAGGTCGATGCGACAACAAAAGATAAAATTGATTTCATGGCGTTCCTCCTTAAGTCTTGGTTCCATCAGACTACCCTTTGTTGTCACAAATGACAGCCTAAAGCTGCGTTAATGTCAGCTCGGATTCAGTTTTTCAATAAGACATGTTGCCAGTTTTGATTGCTAAGCGATGGTTTAGTTCTGAGGTGGATTGGGCGTGGTGGTCGATTTTTCCTTGCTATCGTTCGATTCTTGCTGCAGTTGTTGAATAAATTCAAACTCCTCTGGGGTGAGTACTCCTGAAGATGAAGATTCAACTTTGGGCTTAGGCACTGATAAATGGCCTTTCAAATACGCTGTGCGAGTGATCTGCTTTAGACCATAGGCGGCAAGTAAGTAGAAACTTAATAGTAAGCTTAATCGGGGCAAGGCGTGGGATAAGGCTGAAAGCGAGTCGCCTAGATAAAAAGGCAGTACAACCACAAAAACACGCAGTAGCCAGTTAAATAACATCGCTAAGGTTAGGCCAAATAACCAGCGGAAACGGATGAGTTTCAAGGTGTCCTGTGGTGCATCGCTCAATGGCGGTTGACTGACTTTATATTGTTTAAGTAGATGCCACAGAGCGACAAAATAGGCTGCTGTTTGAGTAAACAGCAACAACGGCATTGCTAAACTCCAGTGGCTGAAATCGATCGTCAGCGGATTATTAAAGAATTCAGCCTGAAACCAAATGGCGTTTTTATGTAAGTTGAGCCGCAAAGTAATATCTATAACTGCAAGCAGTAGTGTGATAATCGCCGGCCAATAATGCCATGAAAAACCAATAGGCTCAGTATGTTGCTCTAAACTGCGTTTGCAATAGAGGTAAAGCAGTGGCATGAGTAAAAAATAAATCGGGGCAAGCAAATTAAATAATATGTGGATAGGAATTGGCGTGTTATCACGGTTAAGCATTCCCGTCAGAAAATACAGTGCGATGAGACTTAGAAAAGCCGCCAATAGCTTTTGATTATTGTCCGAATGATAAAAGTAACGAATATAAATAGCTAACGCGAGGCAATGTAAGCCACCAAATAGGGATAACCACCAATAGGCTTGAGCAAAAAATGTATTAAATTCGTTCATTTTGTCACCTCGACGACCTGTTATATCAGGGAAATTCGAGGCGAAAAAGCATTCCTAGGTATTTTTCTGTGAAATGGCGATGCGTTGATGACGATTAGATGCGGCTTCGGGGACTGACGCAGGTACGGGATGACGCTCGGCCAGTAAGTGTTTGATTGCGCGAATGGGATGCGGTAACAGCATTCTCGGCCCCGCGAAAATCATGATCTCTTTGACCTGCGCCTTTTGGGCGGGCTTGTAGCAATGCACAGGGCACTTATTGCACGTGGGCTTATCTTGCCCATAGGGACAACGGTCGAGGCGAATGGCTGCATACTCTAGCAGTGCTAAACATTCTTCACACAGGCCGGATGCCGTTTGGCCTTGGTGCTTAGCTTTGCAATAGATCTTCGCCATCGCGCTAATGGTTTGATGCTCGTAGCGCAGTTTGCCTGTGAGTAGGGCCGCTGAGTCCATGGGAATACCTTAGTCTGTTACTCGGATAATCCCATCATAAGCAGCGGCACTGGCTTGTTCAAAACGTAAGTGTCAATTTATGAAGATGCGCACAAAATAAGACTTTAAATGTGCATTACCTTATCGGCGGCCAGAGTCCAGCGGGTGAGATCCTGTAAGGTGCCAATTTCAGCGCCTTCGAGCAGCATATCCGTATTCACTCCCCGCGCTTGAGCGCAGGTTTTACACAGTAAAATCGGGACTTGCTGAGCACTAAGGATCTCAAACATTTGCTGCAAGTTATAGCTTAAATCAGGCGTTGTCTGCTGTTTGAGTGCCCCAAATACCGCATCTGACATTAAAAAGATTTTGAGATCAACATCTTGCTCGGTTTGATCCTTGAGGGCTAAAGCAATGCGCAGGCTGTTAAACAGTTTTTCTGTGCCGTATGGGCTTGCGTGGGCAACAATAAGAATTTTTTGCATTAGGCTTTCCTTAATTTTTTGCAAACGGTCATAAACCTTAGCAGTCTAGCCGAATTGCTTATATCGATTTGCGTGCAAGATCGGATAAAACGGCATAAATACTTGATTTACCCAGACACTATGGACTTTAATAGCGGTTAATCACTGCTCAACTTTTGGACAAAACTCCTTGTCAGTCGCAGACTACTGAGTCGTTCTGGCAAGCCAACTGCAATAGCTTCTAACAGGAAGCAGCCATAAAAGGTGAAGAAGAATGAAGGTCATTGTCGTTTTAATACTGATCGTTATCGGAGTGTTTTTATTTCGTCGTGCCCAGCGCTTGGCGAAGGAAGAGCAAGAGGCAATGATGGCAAAAAAAACAACTGAAATGACAAAGGATACTAATTCTTTCCCAGAAGTGGCTGAATCTACGCCCGAAGTTACTCCTCCAGTGAATAATACGCCTGAAGACGCTTCTGCTACTATGAAAGCGCCTGAGATTGAATTAATGCCAAGGGAAGAGGAGCATCAGCCTAGCCGCGCCGAAATCGTTGCAATAAGTGAAGATATTATCGATGTCGATATTCCCGCTGTGCCCAATGAAGACCCTGTGATTATTTTGGCCGACGCCTCCGCAAATATTGAGAAAGAGGCTGAAATTAAACCTGTATCCTCCGAGGCCGAAGGCCTTGCATCACCAGGCTCATGGGCGAATGTGACATTGCAGCGTGCGTTCGAAGGTTATCAAAGTGCAGAGACCGAACTTGCGCGCTATAACGCGTTACAGGATGTGATTGCAGAGTGTTATAAGCAGCGAAAATCGACTGACTATTTAGCCTATGGTGCAGCACTGTGTGAGCTTTATCCGGCATTATTCCATCGAGCGAATGCCACCAAGCCCAAACAGGTTGAGCTTAAAACCACAGGCTTTATGCAACTTGCAACATTATTAAATGATACTCAAGCCTTTAACGAAGCTATCGCGCTATGTCAGCAGGCTGTCTCACTTGGCTTAACCGACGGTACTGTCACTGGATTCGAAGGCCGGATCAGCCGTATTGAGAAGGCGCAGGCAAAAGCTGCAACTGCATAAAAGTGATAGTAAGAATGACTCTGTTGTCATGGCGTAAGGTTAAAGACTCTGGCATAAACTGGTTAATTCTAGCGCCTCAAATGCCCATAACCTAAAAGCGGTTATTTAACGGCTAAAAGCCGTGTAGAATCCGGAGACTTACCGCGCAAAAGGCGAACTAAGGTTCGCTTTTTTTATGAGCTATTTTTATGAAGTGTGTTGCGAGTTTCTTGAATCAAATCGTCAAAATGAAATTATCCTTGGTTGTCTTATTTGCCAGCTTGGGCCTTGGGCTGACAGGTTGCACTAAAACCCCGGAATGGACGCTATTTTATTATCCCAAGGCGATCTCGCTGCCAACGACGCCGTTACAACCTGATGATATCAATGGTTATTACGACACTCTCGAACAATGCCAGCGGAAAGCCCATGGATTACAGCGTTTAACGGGGTCAGGTATGAGTGGCTTCGAGGCCAGTGGCGCTGGCGTATATCAATGTGGCCAGCAGTGTGAGTTGAACGATAAGTCCGTGCTGGTGTGCAAGCTGCTCACTCAATAGGGAATGTATTGATGAAGTTCAAACAGGATTTTTTCACCCAATTGCCTGAGTTTTATTCCCAAGTCTATCCGCAGGGTATTAGTAACCCCCATTGGCTCGCTTGGAGTGACGATGCCGCGTCATTAATTGGCTTAAGTCAGCCAACAGATGAGTTATTACAGGGCTTATCGGGTAACGCGGCTGTTGAAGGTGCAAGCTATTATGCGCAGGTTTATAGCGGGCACCAGTTTGGTGGCTACACCCCTAGATTAGGCGATGGGCGCTCGATTATCCTCGGTGAAGCAATCGGCCCTAATGGCGCATGGGATGTGGCACTCAAAGGCGGCGGACCGACCCCTTATTCTCGCCATGGTGATGGCAGAGCCGTAATGCGCTCTGCGGTGCGGGAGTTTCTCGTTTCTGAGGCATTGCACCATTTAGGTGTGCCAACGACCCGTGCCTTGGCGGTGATCGGCTCTGATATGCACGTTTGGCGCGAGAGCCAAGAAACCGCAGCCATTACTGTGCGTTTGGCGCGCAGCCATATCCGTTTCGGTCATTTCGAATTTTTCTGCCATAGCGAGCGTGGTCAAGCCGATAAGCTGACGCAATTGCTCAACTTTACCTTGAAGCAGCATTATCCGCATTTGAGCTGCGATCTGGCGGGTTATAAAGCTTGGTTTTTACAGGTGGTGCAAGATACCGCCAAGATGATCGCCCATTGGCAGGCTATCGGTTTTGCCCACGGGGTGATGAACACCGATAATATGTCGATTCTTGGTGATAGTTTCGATTTTGGCCCGTTTGCCTTTCTCGATACCTTCCAAGAAGACTTTATTTGTAATCATTCCGATCCAGAGGGGCGTTATGCTTTTGGGCAGCAGCCCGGCATTGGGCTGTGGAACCTGCAACGTTTAGCGCAGGCGTTGACGCCTGTTATCCCGTCAGATGATTTAATTGCCGCTTTGAATCAATATCAACATGCTCTAGTGCAGCATTATTTGATGCTGATGCGCGCTAAGTTAGGGCTCGCTGAGCGAGCGGATTCGACAGCCGAGCAGGATCAACAGGACTTAGAACTCATTGGCCGCTTTACCGTGTTGATGGAGAAAAATCAGCTGGATTACAGCCACACTTGGCGTCGATTTGGTCAGCTTGATCCTAGCAGTGTGCACTCGCCTTTGCGGGATGATTTTATTGATCTCAACGAGTTCGATACTTGGTATCAGGCCTATCAGGTGCGGCTCGGTAAGGTTACTGATGTTGAGGCGTGGCAGCAGGCGCGTAATAACATCAATCCCAAGTATATTTTGCGCAACTATTTGGCCCAAGAAGCGATTATCGCCGTTGAAGAAGGGGATCTTGCGCCGCTACAGCGTTTGCACCAAGTGTTGCGTCAACCGTTTAGCGAGCAAGCTGAGCATGACGATCTGGCCAAGCGTCCTCCGGATTGGGGGCAAGGGCTGATTATGTCGTGCAGTAGTTGATGGAAGTAAAGATGAAATTAAACGCCATTCAGTTAGATAGCGCCGCGTTAAGCTTAAGTGTGAGCGGTGATATCGATTTTGATCATTTCGAGGCCTTTGCCGAGCCGTTAGCCCATGCTTTAGATTGCCGCGTGCGCGAGCGTCAATGGGGAGCCGATCGTCATCAATGGTTATTGGAGTTTGAAGGTACACCACTTTGGCTCAATTATGAGTTTTACGGCAATATCTGTTGGCTGAGTGTGGAGCGTGAGGCTGATGTTGAGGTGCTAGAATACCTTGCCACGCTGTTAAGCCGCCACTTATGAGCGCGCCACCATTTAATGAGAGAGTTCCAATGAGCCTAGATACGTTAAATCAACACCAAAGTGCTATCGATAATGCTGATTCGGGAGCGGCCTTTGCTTTTCAAGCTCTAACACCGGATTTGATTTTAGATGCTATCGAAAGTCTTGGCATTTACCCTGAAACGGGCCTACTTGCACTCAATAGCTACGAAAACCGCGTGTATCAATTTCGCAGTGATGAAGGGCGGCGCTATGTAGTGAAGTTTTATCGTCCAAATCGTTGGACCAATGCGCAAATTCAAGAGGAGCACGATTTTGCCCTCGCGCTTGCCGAGCAGGAAATCCCGATGGCGGTGCCAGCCTTAGTGCAAGGGCGTACCTTGCACCATTTCCAAGGTTTTCGGTTTGCACTGTTTCCTTCCATCGGTGGTCGAGCCTTTGAGGTCGATAATTTAGAACAGTTGGAATTTGTTGGCCGTTTTATCGGTCGTATACATCAGTACGGCGCGCAGTCGGTTTTTCATGCCCGCGAACCGCTCAATCCGCAAATCTTAGGCGATGAGCCTTTGGCGTGGTTGAAACAATCAGAATTAGTGCCGACTTCTCTACGGGCCGCCTTTTTCACCGTGGTCGAACAAGTGCTGGCGAAGGTCAACACCGTTTGGTCGCAGCAATGTTTCAAACCGATTCGCTTGCATGGCGATCTACACCCAGGGAATATTCTTTGGACACCCGATGGGCCGGGTTTTGTGGATTTAGACGATGCCCGTATGGGGCCTGCCATTCAAGATTTATGGATGATGTTAACGGGGGATAGGGCGCAGCAGCAACTGCAACTCGAGATATTGCTCGAAGCCTATGAGGAATTTTGTGAATTCGATACGCGGCAACTGGCGTTGATTGAACCCCTACGCGCATTACGGATGGTGCACTATAACGCTTGGATTGGCAGGCGTTGGCAAGATCCGGCTTTCCCTATGCATTTCCCATGGTTTGGGGATGAAAAGTATTGGGAGCAGCAGATTTTGGCATTTAAGGAGCAACTCGCGGCACTTAATGAACCACCGCTAAGTTTGATCCCTTATTAAATGTGTGAACAGGGTGGGATTTACGTGGCTCTCTTGCCTAACGGATTGAACTCTCAGCTTGAGTTACACTCAAAAAATGAAATATGTTAGGCTCCAGCTATTTTAGATAATTGATTTAAGGAAAATTCATGAAAAAAGCATTACTTATGGCGGCAGCGCTGTTATTGGCTCCATTAGCGGTTTCGGCAGCGGAATACAAAGAAGGCGTACATTACACTGTGATTAATGATGGTCCCGCGACAGCTAAACCTGAAATCACCGAGTTTTTCTCTTTCTATTGCCCGCATTGCTACAACTTTTCGAAAACGGTTGTGCCTAAAATTTTGGCTGAAAAGCCAGCAGGTGTTGAATTTAACCAAGCCCACGTTGATTTTATCGGCAAAGAAATGGGCGTAGAGATGTCACGCGCTTTTGCGGTTGCTCATCAACTCAATGTCGATGAAAAAATCGATGCGGCTTTATTTGCTGCCATCCATGACAAGAAACAACACTTTACTAGCCGTGACGATGTGCGTGCCTTATTTGTGGCTAATGGCGTTGATGGTAAAGCTTTTGATGCCGCAGCAGATTCATTTATGGTCAAAGCCCAAATGGCGAAAATGAAGCGCGATACTGAAAACGCGAAACTTTCTGGCGTGCCTGCGATAGTGGTGAATGGCAAATACCGTGTTGAAACGGGTGCGATTAAGTCCTATGACGAGCTATTAGACATTGCTTATTACTTAGCGAGAAAGTAATTATCTTAGGATTGCGTTGATTTAGTCATCTGATTGCAATCTAAATAATTGATAATGAATAAATAAAACAAAAGGAGCCGAGCGCTCCTTTTTTATTGGCCGCATCAAATTGTCCAGAATACGTTGAACCAGTTTTGCGGAGAATGCGTATTAGGATTTAGGCAAAAAAAAACCGTACTTCCGATAATGGAGAGTACGGACTTGAGCCATATGGCTCATTTTTACCCTGAGTAACACGGATGATTTTAGATAAGCGTCAAAATAATGTCAATAGTCAAAATATTGACGTTTTGATTTGTATTTATCATTGTTTTATTTTTATAAATTAAATCAATTTGTTATTTTGTATTTATTGTAAGTTTTGAAAATAATTCTTTATCGATGAAACTCAATTGGACATCTTTCTGTCAAATGACTGTGGTCAATAACAACAAAAATGCCTGTAGGGGGTTATATGAGAGTTTTCCCTGTCTACGCACCTAAGCTTATTGTTAAGCATGCGCGTATTTTTCTCACTGGCGTGATATGGGTAAAAGACTTAGGTCGATTGGAATTTGAAAAAGGAAGATTTTTATTACCGAGAAAAAGCCTGCCAAAAGTAAAGCAGGCTATCTTAGAGCTGAACGAATTGATTGAAGCGCAGAATCATCAAACTAAAACAGCTTAGATTTCACTATTGAGCAAGCCAACAAGTCCGGTAACTTTCTCGTTCCAAGAACTCAGTTCTTGCTGCAATTGTTGGTTTTGCTCACTTAATTGTTGGTTTTGCTCACTCAAGGTTGACGTCTTTTGCTTCTCTTCCTCTAGCTCCATTTTTAGAAGCTCGATAGTTTCGAGTGTAGCCTGGATCTTGGTTTCCAGTTTGGACAGTAATTCAAGGCTCATCTGGAGAGTCCTATAGTTTCTGGATGGGACTGTGATTCTAGCAGTGCCAAGAGCATAAGGAATAGCAGTCTTTGCCGTTTGGCTAAAAAATACCCGATAACGGAGTGCTAATTTAAGTTTTTTTGCATTTGTTATTAACTCGTTAGTATTCTTGGTTTTATTTATTATCGGAATGGCCCATGACATCAAGCCTGCTCGCCATAATTCCCCTGTTATTAACCTTAGTGTTAGCCCTATGGTTGCGACGTACCTTAGTTGCCCTAGGTGTTGGTATCCTCTCGGGCGCCTTGATTATTGCCCACTTCAATATACTGCAAAGCTTAAGTTATCTTGTGGAGATAGGCGTTAAGCAGTTTTATAGCCAAGATGCATGGCAATGGTGGCATTTAAACGTGCTAATGGCCATGTTATTACTGGGTAGCATGACGCAGCTACTTGCCCGAAGTGGTGCGGTAGGGCAGTTCGGTGATTGGTTATATCAGCGTATTCGTACGGGCCGACAAGCGCGTATTGGTGTCGTATTGCTGGGTTGGTTAGTGTTTATTGATGGTATTTTTAGCTGCCTTGCCGTGGGCCATGTGTGCCAACCGTTGAGCCAGCGTTATGGTATTCGTCAGACGCAACTGGCTTATTTAGTAGACTCTAATGCGTCGCCGCTTTGTTCCTTATTGCCTTTTTCTAGCTGGGGGCCCTATGTGATGGCGCTACTGGCTGGACTCAGCTTTTTACCCGTTTCAGCCCTTGAAGCCTTTATCGAGGTGGCCTTATCCAATTTTTATGCGATTACGACTTTAGGTTTGTCGTTGATTGTGGCCTGGTTTGGTGTCGGATTTCATCCTGTGGAGAGGGCTGCGTTGGGAGCTGAGCCGTTGGATGCTGATCATGTTGAAATTGTATCGCCTAGCACCCAAGGGAATCCTTGGCTGTTGTCCATTCCGATGCTGACCTTACTGTGCGCCTCTGTCGGTTTAACTCTCTGGTCTGGCGCGCAGCAAGTGCCGTCATGGGATATTTCGGCCTGGTTAGCCAAAGCTGATATTGGCGCTGCGATGCGTGATGCGTGTTTGTTATCGACGTTAGTGACTCTAGTGTTGTTGCTGCTGACGGGCCGAAGCATTGGGAAACTGCTGGGCGATTTAGCCCATGGGGTTCGGATGATCGCCTTTGCTATCGCGATTTTACTCTGCACTTGGATGATAGGTGCTGTAATCCAAGATCTGGGCGTGGCGAGTTTATTGGCCGATTGGGCAAAATGGTATTTATCCCCCAGTTTGCTGGTGGCGGGGATGTTCCTGCTTTGCGCTATCATGGCCTTTGCCACAGGTTCAAGCTGGGGAACCTTTGCGATTATGATCCCCATCGGCGGAGAAATCGCCCATAACATGGATGCCAGCTTGCTGTTACCTGTATTAAGTGCGGTGATGGCAGGCTCGGTGTTTGGCGATCACTGCTCGCCAATTTCCGATACCAGCGTGCTGAGCGCGACGAGCTCAGGCTGTTTACCCCATGACCATGTGGTGACTCAACTGCCCTTCGCATTAATTGCTGCTGTTGCGGCATTAGTGGGATTTCAGTTAGTCAATTTATCCGTGGCAACAGTGTTTGTATGGTGTGGCGTGATATTTACGGCGCTAGGTTTGCTCATGCTCATGACGCGCTTTTATCCACCCTGGGTGGGCGCTCGTTCGCAGACAAACTGAGTCTTTCGGGATAACATAACCGCAGAATTAACCATTTGATTGAAGAGATTATCCCTATGAGCATTACCCGTTTAGATGTTGGTACACGTATGAGCAGCATAGTGATCCACCAAGGCACAGTGTACTTATGTGGCCAAGTGGCGAAGGATAAGTATCAAAACATCACCGAACAAACGACGACTATGCTAGAGGAAGTTGATACCCTGTTAGCGCAGGCGGGCAGTTCCCGTGAGCACTTGTTGTCAGCCACTATCTATCTAAAGGATATGAATGACTACGATGCCATGAATGCCGTTTGGGACGCTTGGGTACCACAAGGTCATGCGCCTGCCCGTGCCTGTGTACAGGCGGCGATTGCCGAGCCCGAATATTTGGTTGAAGTCTCTGTGATTGCGGCTGTAGCCAAGGCGTAAACCGCGATCGACAGCTAAGTCGGTCGTAAAGCCAAGTTAATACTTGGCTTTATTCGTCATCAGGTAATTGCTGCCAGAGATTCTGGTGCCATATCCGTCGCAACAACGCGATTTTCAATTAGAACAAGATCTTCAGTTAGAAATAGCGAGCCAGATTTGCCGGAATATTTGGGCTGTGCGAGGCATAATGTGCCTGCAAGCCTTGGGAGATGGCTTCAATATCCAGTGTTGGTAAATCTTGCGCTATGATGGCCGCAGCCCAAGATGCGTGGAGCTTGAGTTGAGTATAATGTTCAGTTTCAACAAACCGTGCCAACGAATAACGGCTGCCGCCCAATCCGTGTCCCCAACCTTCGCTAACGTCAAAGGGGGAATCGAGTCGCTTGCTATCAAACTCCACCAAGTAGGGGGATTGGCCGTGGTGACCACCAGTCCAATCGCCTAATTCCAACAGCAGAATCATCCTTGCCATTTATTTTTGCTCCTTTGTTATTGGCTCGCAATCATAACACGGCCAAAACTAGCTGGGGGATCCGTGGGCGTGATGGCGATAATGCTATCTAGCCGCAGTATTTGCTGGCCCGCTTGATGTTCAACGACCAGCCATTCAGTCTTATCTGCATGGGTCTGAGTCGTAATTGCCCGTGCTTGGCACTGGCTGCCGTCCTGTAACTCAATCTTGAGCCAATAGCTCCGAAGGCAAGCCAGCTCAAGGTAGTCATAATGGGCACAGGGGATCATTTTATAGTCAGACATCATCTTTCTTCTCAGTTGAATGATTTAGGTGCAATTCAAGGTCTCATCACTCAGTGATAGGAGGATTGAATATGAAATGCATCTTACTCGTTGGTCTTTTGTGGTTGCAGTGGTGGCAACCTGTATTTGCTCAGACATTGGCCCCATTTCAAGCGCAGAGTGCCGTGACCCGTCCTTATATTATCGAACTTTACACCTCGCAGGGATGCAGTAGTTGTCCGCCCGCCGAAGCTTGGTTATCTGGGCAGTTTAATAAGACCGATTTATGGCAGAAATATTTTCCGCTAGCCTTTCATGTGACCTATTGGGATTACCTTGGTTGGCGGGATATTTTTGGTCAAAAAGCATTTAGTGAGCGCCAATATCAACATTTAAACCAAAAGCATACACGGCAAGTGTATACGCCACAGTTTCTGATTAATGCTAAGGAGTGGCGTGGCTGGTTTTCGGGTGAATTAACCGAGATTTTTGCCGTGCCTCAACCTGAGGTGGGTGTGCTTAAAGTGCGTATCGCCAACCAGCAGCTTGAGGCGAGTTTTGTGCCACAGCAACCTTGGGGGCAGCATAAAGATCTGAGTCAAGCACGTTTACAGTTAGCACTCGTCGGCTCAGGGTTAACTAGTGAAATTAAACGCGGTGAGAATCGCCATAAGCAGTTAACCCATGACTTTGTTGTATTTAGCATGCAATCAATCCCTGTGAGTGTCCGTGCGACGGAGTTTGCTGCATCAGATTCAGCACTGTATTTTGAGCAATACCTCAATAGCATTCCGGCTACGGCGCAGAAGGCGCCGCAGTTAGCTTGGGTGGTGTGGTTAACGCTAAATGAAGAGCCCATACAAGCCGTCGGTGGTTGGCTTGAGGCGAAGCAGGGGGAAATCCAAAGTCAATAAGGGAAGTAGAATCAACCTATTCAAGATTACGGCAAGCTAATAAGACATTTTTGCTAGGTTATTTTATCGGCTAAGACTTTTAGATGAATCTCACCTATTGACTTTATTCCTGTCGCTACCTAGTCTGCTTGTTCAGTAATCAAGGTGGTATGCGATGGAAATAAAATACGATTTAAAACCTGCGTCCGAACGCCGTACTGAGCAATTCAAGCCCGAAGGAAATGTGGGCTTCGGTAGCCTCAGAACCGATCATATGTTTTTAATGGATTATCGCGATGGTGAGTGGCGCGATCCTCGTATTGTGCCCTATGGCCCGTTTGAAATGGCGCCGGGTGCGATGGCCCTGCATTATGGTCAGTCAATCTTCGAAGGCGCCAAGGCCTTTATGCATGAAGATGGCGAAATTTACACGTTCCGCATCAACAAAAACGCCGAGCGTATGAATCGCTCTGCGGATATTGTCTGTATTCCTAATATTGATGAGCAGATGCAAATCGATGCGATCAACGCCTTGATCGACGTAGACCGTCTTTGGTTCCCGATGCAAGAAGGTGCCTGTTTATACATTCGCCCCTTTATTTTTGCGACCGAAGACCGTCTGTCTGTAAGCCCAAGTTCGCGCTACACATTCTGCGTGGTGTTAAGCCCAAGTGGTGCTTACTACGCGGCGGGTGTGAATAAAGGCATTCGTCTACTGATCAGCAAGACTTACCATCGCGCCGTATCGGGTGGTACTGGCGCTTCTAAAGCAGCGGGTAACTATGCTGCCTCATTGCGTGCGGGTAAAGCTGCCGCACAGTTTGGTGCATCACAGGTGCTGTATTTAGATGCGAACAACCAACAGATTGAAGAAGCGGGCGCGATGAACCACTTCCACATTCTGAAAGACGGCACAGTGATCATCCCAACCTTCACTGATACCATTTTAAAATCGATTACCTCGCAATCTATTATGGAGCTGGGTGAATTGCTAGGATGCGAAGTGCGCCAAGAGACGGTCATGCTGGATAAGTTTATCGCCGATATCGAATCCGGTGAGATTATCGAAGCGGGTGGTTTTGGGACGGCTGCCGTAGTGTCTGCTGTCGGTTCCTATATTTTTGAAGATGGCCGAGTGGTGACTGTGGGCAACGGTGAAGTCGGTGAGCATATTCAACGCATCTACAAGCTGTATACCGATATCCAGAAAGGCCATATTCAAGGCCCTGATGGCTGGGTGAGACGCGTTGAGCGTATTGCACCTTAATAGTTTCTAAATCAATATGATAAGGCTCCATGATGGAGCCTTATTCTTTTGCGTCTTGCCGCTTTTGTATCTGTTGTATTAAAAGTGTTTGGCAATCTTTGGCGCTCAGCGGTTTACTCAGCAGAAAGCCTTGGACTTGATCACAGCCTTGCAGCGCCAAGAAGTTAAGTTGTTCTTGAGTTTCAACTCCTTCTGCCACCACATTTAACTCTAGGCTGTGGGCGAGAGCAATAATCGCGCTGGTAATGGCCGCATCATCGGGGTCATTGGTTATGTCGCGCACAAACTCGCGGTCAATTTTTAAGGTATCGATAGGGAAACGTTTAAGGTAACTCAAGCTTGAATAGCCAGTACCGAAATCGTCGACAGCGATGGTTAAGCCTAATGCTTTGAGTTTTGAGAGGATATTAACTGACTCCTGTGGGTTGCCCATGATCATCGATTCAGTTAGCTCCAACTCAAGAGCCTGGGCGGGAAGTCCTGATACCGCAAGGGCTACTTCAATGGTTGAGATAATATCGGCCTTTAACTGTCTAGCTGACAAGTTAACGGCCATGGTGATATCGCTAAAACCTAACTCATTCCATTCGGCCAGTTGTTGGCAAGCGTGGTTAATCACCCAATGGCCTATTTGATTGATCATGCCTGTTTCTTCCGCGAGGGGAATAAACTCGGCGGGAGAAATGGGGCCTAATTCTGAATGCTGCCAGCGCAGTAGTGCTTCAAGCCCTGTCAGAGAGCCATTGCGTAGGCAAAACTTAGGTTGATACACCAAGCTTAACTCATTGCGTGAGATGGCCTGTTTTAACCCCGTTTCGAGCAGCATATGGCGAGTCGCCATCTCATTGAGTTTATTGGTGTAAAACTGAAAGTTATTTCGCCCGAGAGCCTTAGCATGGTACATGGCGGTATCGGCAAATTTAATTAACGAATCCACATCTACAGCATCATTAGGATAGAGACTGATACCTATCGAAGTGGAGATAGTGAGGGATTTGTCCTCTAATAAGAAGGGCGCTTGAAAGGCTTTGAGCACTTTTTCCGAAATTAACGTCGCTGCTTTAGTTTTCGCCACACCTTCTAGAATAATAGTAAATTCATCACCACCCAAGCGGGCTACGGTATCTCCTTCGCGGACGGCATTTTGCAGCCTATGTGCCACTGCTTTGAGTAATAGATCGCCAATGTGGTGCCCCATAGAGTCGTTAATGTGCTTAAAACGGTCGAGGTCTAAAAACAGTAGGGCGACAATATTATTCGATCTATGTGCTTGAGATATCGCGTGATTAAGCCTGTCTTGGAATAAGGTTCGATTAGGCAGCCCTGTGAGCGTGTCAAAGCTAGCGAGGAAACGTAAATCTTCCTCGGCCTTTTTACGTTCGGTAATATCAGTAAATACCGCCACAAAGTGGCTAGTTTCACCTTTTACGTCAATTACTTGATTTATCTCGAGCCACACCAAAATTGCTCTACGGGCCTTATTGCGGATCCAAATTTCTCCCGCCCAATGTTTATGGCGTAGTAGTTGCTGTTCAATGCTATTAAACAGATCCCGTTGTTTTCTACTGTAGGCTAAGTGAATTAAGTATTTATCACTAATCTGCCGCTCTGAATAACCAGTGATATTGCTAAAAGCAGGGTTTACCGAACGGATTCGATAGTCTAATCCTGCCACCACGACGGCTTCATTCATGCTATTTAGCACTTGTGAGGAGAGTACCAGTTCGTTTTCGATCAGCTTGCGCGAGGTAATATCCCGAGTTGTGCCCGTCATACGAATGGGATGGTCCTGCCCATTAGCTTCAACAACTTTACCCCGCTCAAGGATCCAAACCCATTTGTTGGGCGAATGCTCAATGCGGTATTCCACTTCAAAGAAGGGAGTGCGTCCTTGTAGGTGTTCGGCTAACTCGTGCCTAAATCTTTCCCTATCTTCAGGATGAGCATTGTCGTGCAGTAGATGGTGACGGTTCCATTGAGGGACAGGTATATCTGTATGCGTTCGGTAAACCTGTTGTTCTTGGATATTCCAGTCCCACATTCCGTCGCCCGAAGCCCAAAGCGCCAGTTTAAGCCGTTCTTCAGATGCACGAATGCTAGTTTCAAACTCTTGTTGTTGGCGACGTTTTTGTTTGCGCCATTTTACTATCCATATCAGTAGAGTCAGTGTCAGTAGAATATAAAGCGCATAGGCCAATTCGGTGCGATAAAAAGGTGCATTGACGGTTAAATCGACCAATAGCGTATAGTCACCTTGACGGTTGTATTCAAGTGAGTGGCGCACATGGAGCACGTAGTTGCCTGGATCGATATTAGTGAAGGTGATTTCATTGCCTGTCGGTAAATCGTGCCAATGGTTATCAAATCCTTCGAGGAAATAACTAAAGCGATTTTTTCCTGTATAGCTAAAATCCAGTGAGGTGATTTCAAAGCTCACTAATTGATCTGCGTAGTTCATTACGATTTTCGGCGGATGACTCAGATCCAAAATCGTCTGTTTTTGGCCGGCAATTTTATATGCGGTGAGTGCTACCTTCGCTTCACCCCTTTTGTCAGGTAGGATTTTAGGGTTAAAGCGATTGATGCCATTAATTCCGCCAAACCAGAGATCGCCATCACTGTCTTTAAGTTTTACACCACCGTTAAATTCCAGTGCCTGTAAGCCTTCCTGTTCGTTGAAATTAATAATTTTGTTATTGGTAGGGTTTAATTTTCCAATACCGGCATTGCTACTGAACCAAATATGATGCTCATCGTCCTCCAGCAGAGCGTAAATCGTATCGCTGGGTAGACCTTGTTCACGGGTATAATCACTAAAAATGGGCAATAAGGTTTGATACGATAGCCGACTAATGCCACCGTGGGTCGCAAACCAAACATCACCATTACTTGCGACTAAGATATCCCTAATGCGGTTATTGATAATGCTGTTTTTGTCATGGGGGTCATGGTAAAAAACGTCGCCATGCCCTGTTTGCATATCTAATTTTACTAGTCCATTGAGCGAACCAATCCACAGAATATTATTATTGACCCTAAGGGTGAGTAACAGGTTTTGTGTAGGATGAAAATTTTCAATGCCTGTTAGCGAAACAGGCGTAAATTCATCATTTACAGTGGATTTCCGATATAGCGCATGGGATGTCGCTACCCAGAGCCTATTTTGATCATCTAACTCTAGACTGCGGATATAGTTCGCTTCTGCTGAGGTGTCTTTGCTATCTGCAACATTGAGTAGGCTAAATTCACCGTTTGGAGCCAGACGCCCTAGTCCGTAGTTACTGGCAAACCAGAGGACGCCTTGCTTATCTTGAATAATCGAGCGCAGAGTGAGGTTTAAGTATTGAGTCCCTAACCCTAATGCCTTGGCAAAAAAAGTGCTGTAGTTTTCATATGTTTTACTATTTCGTGCTAACCGCTTAAGGCCCGCGCCTTCTGTTCCTATCCACAGTGCCTGATCTTGGCTGCGGTAAAGGCTACGGACATTATTGCTCTGTTGAGGTAATTCGGTCGTATATTCAAACAGATGCTGAAAATATTGACGGCGAGTGTTGATCTTATTCAATCCAGAATAACTCGCGCCGAGCCATAGATTGCCAAAAGGATCTTCTAGCAGGGATAAGATATTGTTTTCACTGATACTGTTGGTGCGTTTGGGATCAAATTTATGATAAGTGGCAACGAATTGATCCGCCTCTCTTTCTAATTGTATTAAACCAGCTTCAGGTCCGACGACCCAGAATTGTCCTTGGGATGTTTGAACAAAATCTTTGATATAGGGAACATTATTTTCTGCTTGCCAGATGATAGTCCCTTGTTGAGTGGTCAGATCATAGTGCCAGAGCTGATTACCAAGCGCTAAGCTAATTGCTCGACTTGAATTGGCTTTAATCTGATAAGCAATCACATCCTGCGGCACATTCAGCCGCGTAATCGTATTTGCACTTACAGCAAAGGTACCATTATCCCTGGTTCCTGCGAGTAAATAGGTGTTATCAACATTGGCAAGACTGGTGATGTAGGGTTCAGCGCTGGTTCCTAGTGAAACTTGGGTTAAGCGTTTTGTTCTTGTGGAAAAAGAAAACAAGCCACTTTGAGTGCCAATCCACAGCGTATTGCCGACAATATTGAGTTTAGTGACCCTGGGATCGGTGAGACCCTGTTCTATGCCAATGCGTTCAAAGGTGCCTGTTTTTAAATTGAGCCGATTTATACCTTGGCTAAAAGTGCCTACCCAAAGATAACCTTGGGCATCTTGGATAATATCCGAGATATAACTTTCTGAAATGCTTTGAGGATCATTAGGGGAGTGGATAAAAAGATTGAAGTTGTAACCGTTATAGCTATGGAGTCCATCTTGAGTGCCAATCCACAGCATGCCAGCACTGTCCATAAATAGGCTGGTGATTGTGTTTTGGTTTAACCCTTCTTCACTGCGGATATGCTCAAATTTAAGCTGTGTGTTTGCCGCATTAAGCGGTAATGCCAAGCCTGCGGGAAGCACCGCAACAAAACTGAGAATGCAGAGCACGCTAACGATTAGTCTAAGGATTGGTTGACTCAAAGCTACCCCTATCATTCCCTACTTTTTCCCCAATTTGGGGAGGTATTATTCACGTTACTTTAGGAATGTCGCGTTAAGAATGAGACTGACGCGATCTCAGTTTTAAAATTAAAATAATGGTTAATTTATTCACAGATTTATATAGCGTAAGGTGTTTTTATCAATATCAGCTGTGACCAACGCAAGTTTAGCATTTTTTACCGAATGCCAACATATTGCAGCTCGCAGGGAAGATAAATAAAAAAAGACCTTGCCGGAAGGGGGAGAAGCAAGGCCTTTGGTTGAACTCTATTGATAGGGTGATATCAATCAACTTGGAGATGCGAATCAGTTGTTAGGGTTTATACGGTGGGCACGCGGACAAAACCCTCCATCAGCACTCGGGCGCTGCGGCTCATAATGGCTTTAGTCACTGTCCATTCGCCATTTTGTTGCATGGCCTGTGCGCCGACGCGAAGGGTGCCTGAAGGATGGCCAAAGCGAACCGCTTCCTTCTCGCCACCACCAGCCGCGAGATTCACTAAAGTGCCGGGAATCGCCGCCGCGGTACCAATCGCTACGGCGGCCGTGCCCATCATCGCATGGTGCAATTTGCCCATGGATAGGGCACGTACCAGAAGATCGATCTCCTCCGCTGCCACCGCTTTGCCGCTGGATGACACATAGCTTTTGGGCTTAGCCACAAACGCTACCTTTGGCGTGTGTTGGCGTGATGCGGCCTCATCAATATGTGTGATAAGTCCCATACGTACGGCGCCATAAGCACGGATGGTCTCAAACTTGGCAAGAGCGGCATTATCGCTGTTGATATCGTCTTGCAGTTCAGTGCCCGAGTAACCTAAGTCCTCGGCATTGATAAAGATGGTTGGAATACCCGCGTTAATCATGGTGGCATTAAAGCTGCCAATACTAGGTACTTCGAGTACATCCACTAAATTACCCGTTGGGAACATGCTGCCACCATCGCCGTCTTCGTCAGCGGCGGGGTTCATAAATTCGATCTGCACTTCGGCGGCGGGGAAGGTCACGCCATCGAGCTCAAAATCGCCTGTCTCTTGCACCATGCCATCGGTAATCGGCACATGGGCAATAATGGTTTTTGCAATATTGGCCTGCCAAATACGCACGGTGCAGATACCGTGTTGCGGGATGCGCGCAGCATCAATCAGCCCATTGCTGATGGCAAAGGCGCCGACGGCGGCGGTCAAGTTGCCGCAATTACCGCTCCAATCCACAAAGGGTTTGTCGATAGACACTTGGCCAAACAGATAGTCAACATCGTGGTCGACTTGGCTGCTTTTAGACAGAATAACCGTCTTGCTGGTGCTGGAAGTTGCGCCGCCCATACCATCAATCTGTTTACCATAGGGGTCGGGACTGCCAATGACGCGCAGCAGTAGTGCATCACGGTCAGGGCCGGGTACTTGGGCTGCTTCGGGTAAATCTTGCAGACGGAAAAATACCCCTTTGCTAGTGCCACCACGCATATAGGTTGCAGCCACTTTAATCTGGGGCGGGAAAAGTTTATTACTCATGCTATTAACTCCAAGGGGAATAGCGAAAAGGTTCGTGTCGATATAGGCGGCAAGCTTGTCGGCATTGCCGCCTTTTAGCGCGAATCTTACTTTAGATTTGACTCTAAAAAATCCTGCGCAAACCGTTGCAGTACGCCGCCAGCAGAGTAGATAGACACTTCTTCAGCGGTATCTAAACGACAGGTCACAGGCACTTCGACACGCTCACCGTTTTTACGGGTGATGATAACGGTGAGATCTGCACGTGGCGCGATATCACCAACAACATCAAACACCTCGGTGCCATCGATGCCGTAGGTGGCGCGATTCTCGCCCGCTTTGAACTCCAGTGGCAACACGCCCATACCGACTAAGTTTGTGCGGTGAATACGCTCAAAGCCTTCAGCTACAATCGCCTCTACACCCGCTAAGCGCACGCCCTTGGCCGCCCAGTCACGGGATGAACCCTGACCATAGTCGGCACCAGCGATAATAATCAGCGGTTGTTTGCGATCCATATAGGTTTCAATGGCTTCCCACATGCGGGTCACTTGGCCTTCTGGCTCGATACGCGCCAGTGAGCCTTGCTTCACCTTGCCATCGACAATTGCCATCTCGTTTTTGAGTTTAGGGTTGGCGAAGGTCGCGCGCTGGGCCGTTAAGTGGTCGCCCCTGTGGGTCGCGTAGGAGTTAAAGTCTTCCTCTGGCAGGCCCATTTTATGTAGGTATTCGCCCGCCGCGCTGTCCATCATAATCGCGTTCGATGGCGATAAATGGTCAGTGGTGATGTTGTCGCCTAATACCGCCAGTGGGCGCATGCCCTTGAGGGTGCGCTCGCCCGCTAGTGCGCCTTCCCAGTAAGGAGGGCGGCGGATATAGGTCGATTGTGGACGCCAGTCGTACAGTGGGCTGACTTTATCGCCATAGTCGACGCTCAGGTCGAACATCGGCTCGTAGACCTTACGGAATTGCTCTGGCTTCACGCTTGCTGCAATCACGGCATCGATTTCGGCATCCGTTGGCCAAATATCGATAAGGCGAACTGGATTACCGTCTTTATCTTGGCCGAGTACATCCTTCTCGATATCGAAGCGGATGGTACCTGCGATTGCATAGGCGACGACTAATGGCGGTGATGCAAGGAAAGCCTGCTTAGCGTAAGGGTGAATACGGCCGTCGAAGTTACGGTTACCGGATAATACGGCGGTGGCGTAAAGATCGCGGTCGATCACTTCCTGCTGAATTACTGGGTCGAGTGCGCCGCTCATACCGTTACAGGTGGTGCAGGCAAAACCGACAATACCGAAGCCTAATGACTCTAGCTCTGGCAGCAAGTTGGCTTCTTCTAAATAGAGTTGTACCGCCTTAGAGCCGGGGGCGAGTGAGGTTTTCACCCAAGGTTTACGGCTTAAGCCTTTGGCATTGGCGTTACGTGCCAGCAGGCCCGCCGCAATTACGTTGCGTGGGTTACTGGTGTTGGTGCAGCTAGTGATGGCCGCAATAATCACTGCACCATCTGGCATGAGGCCTGGCTCGTTTTCAACCACGCCGCTGATGCCGCGCGCGGCCAACTCTGAAGTCGGAACGCGAGCATGGGGATTCGATGGGCCAGCAATGGTACGCACTACCGATGATAGATCAAAATGCAGGGTGCGTGGGTACTCGGCCTGCTTGAGATCATCGCTCCACAAACCTGTGGTCTTGGCATAGGTTTCAACCAGCTTCACTTGCTCGTCGCTACGACCCGTCAGGGTTAAGTAGTCCAGCGTCTGTTGGTCGATATAGAACATGGCGGCGGTTGCGCCAAATTCTGGCGTCATGTTAGAGATAGTCGCGCGATCGCCAAGTGTTAAAGCCTCTGCGCCTTCGCCGAAGAACTCAAGGTAAGAAGAAACCACTTTTTCCTTACGCAGGAATTCGGTCAAGGCTAAAACTATATCGGTAGCGGTGATGCCCGGCTGAGGTTTGCCTGTGAGCTCAACGCCGATAATGTCGGGTAGACGCATGTATGAGGCGCGGCCCAGCATCACGCTTTCGGCCTCAAGTCCACCCACACCGATAGCGATAACGCCCAGCGCATCCACGTGTGGCGTGTGACTGTCGGTGCCCACTAAGGTATCGGGGAATGCCACGCCATCACGGGCATGCACCACGGGTGACATACGCTCCAGGTTGATTTGGTGCATGATGCCGTTACCCTGCGGGATCACATCGATGTTTTTAAAGGCTTTTTGCGTCCAGTTGATAAAGTGAAATCTGTCTTCGTTGCGTCTGTCTTCGATGGCGCGGTTTTTGGCGAAGGCATCTTTATCGAAACCACCGAATTCCACTGCCAGTGAGTGGTCAACAATCAGCTGAGTTGGAACCACAGGGTTAACCTGGGCAGGATCGCCACCCTTAGCGGCAATTGCATCACGCAGACCTGCAAGGTCTACCAGCGCGGTTTGGCCTAAAATATCGTGGCACACCACGCGGGCTGGGAACCATGGGAAATCCAGTTCCTGTTTTGATTCAATAATTTGTTTTAGCGAGTCTGTGAGTGCTTCTGGCTCGCAGCGACGCACTAAGTTTTCCGCTAACACGCGCGAGGTGTAAGGCAATTTCGCATAGGCGCCGGGGGCAATGGCTTCAATGGCTTCGCGGGTATCGAAATAGTCGAGTGCTGTGCCGGGTAAAGGCTTGCGATATTGGGTGTTCATAACAGTGCTCATAACATCATCCATTTCGGAAAATGAAGTCGGCGCGAGACGCACCTTGAGTGAAGTCTCGCGCTAAGTGTGGTCAGTTTTGCTTAACGGTTGGCAATGGGTACCACTTTGCGTGGTGATACACCCACATAGTCGGCACTTGGACGAATAATGCGGTTGTTTGAACGCTGCTCCATCACATGTGCTGCCCAACCCGTTACCCGTGAACAAACGAAGATTGGGGTAAATAGCTTGGTTGGAATGCCCATGAAGTGGTAAGCACTGGCATGGAAGAAGTCGGCGTTACAGAAGAGTTTTTTCTGTTCCCACATCAGGGCTTCACAGGCGACCGATACGCGGTAGAGGCGATCATCGCCATAATCTGCGGCCAGTTTTTCTGACCATTCTTTGATGATGGCGTTACGAGGATCTGAATCTCGGTAGATGGCGTGACCAAAGCCCATAATCTTTTCTTTGCGCTCGAGTTTACCCATGAGCACATCGCGGGCATCGGCTTCGTCTTTCATATCTTGAATGAGTTCCATCGCCGCTTCGTTGGCGCCGCCATGCAGTGGGCCACGTAGTGAACCGATTGCGCCAGTTACGCAAGAATGCATGTCCGACAGGGTCGATGCACACACACGGGCGGTAAAGGTTGAAGCGTTAAACTCATGCTCTGCATACAGAATTAACGAAACGTCCATTACCTTAGCGTGCAGCGCCGATGGAGCTTTGCCGTGCAGCAGGTGCAGGAAGTGAGCACCGATTTGCTCATCGGTGGTTTCGGTGTCGATGCGTACGCCATCGTGGCTAAAGCGATACCAGTAGCAAATGATCGATGGGAAGGCCGCCAGTAAACGGTCAGCAATTTGGCTTTGCTCGCTAAAGTTGTGCTCGGCTTCGAGGTTACCCAACATAGAACAACCGGTACGCATCACATCCATTGGATGGGCGTCGGCAGGAATGCGCTCTAATACTTCTTTTAATGCCTGTGGCAGGCCGCGCATGCCCTTAAGTTTGGTCTTATAGGCCTCGAGTTGTACGGTGGTGGGCAGTTCACCGTAAAGGATCAGGTAGGCGACCTCTTCGAAGGTGGCGTTTTCGGCCAGATCTTTTACATCGTAACCGCGGTAGGTCAGGCCGCTACCCGATACACCTACAGTACTTAGTGCAGTCTCACCCGCGCTCTGGCCACGTAATCCAGCACCACTTAATTTTTTTGCGTCTGACATAATTCTTCCCTTCCGTTAACGCTATGGTTATTGCAGACAGGCTCAATATTAGCCGTCTACCTTTTTGGTTAAAGTTGCATAAATGTTGACTAAATACAGAGTTTTAGCTTTATGTAGGGTTGCAGCATATCGGTGATGCATGAGCCGTTATTTGAGGTCACGGCTCGCGCATCTGGGTATCAGTAACAATGCGAAGCCTAAGCTTCTACTGACGTCCATGGTCTGTACTTATCTTTTACTTTTCTTGGCTAAATAATTGATCTAACTTGTCTTCAAAGGCGTGGTAGCCCAAGTACTTATACAAATCCGTACGGGTCTGCATAGTGTCTAAGACATTGCGTTGATGACCATCATTCATCAGCGCTTGCATCACTTTCAGTGCGGCTTGGTTAGCGGCGCGGAAAGTGCCGAGTGGGTAAAGCACCATGTCGGCACCCGCTTCGGCGAGTTCTTCTTTGTTGAACAATTGGGTTTGGCCAAATTCGGTCATGTTCGCCAGAATTGGTGCGTTAACTTGGGCCTTGAAGTGACGGTATTGGTCGAGCTCAGTTAAGGCTTCGGCGAAAATCATATCGGCACCCGCGGCGATATAGGCTTTTGCACGTTCGATACCCGCTTCTAAACCTTCAACGGCAACCGCATCGGTACGCGCCATGATCACAAAGTTAGGATCAGTGCGGGCATCGACGGCGGCCTTGATACGGTCAACCATTTCCTCGGTACTGACGACCGCTTTGTTGGGTCTGTGGCCACAACGCTTTTGTGACACTTGGTCTTCCATGTGCACGGCAGCTACACCGATTTTCTCAAACTCTTTAATGGTGCGGGCGATGTTGAAGGCGCCGCCCCAACCTGTGTCGATATCGACCAGCAGTGGCAGTTGAGTTGCCGAGGTGATACGACCTGCATCGATTAGCACATCGTTCATCGAGGTCATGCCTAAATCCGGCAAACCGTAGGAGGCGTTCGCTACGCCTGCGCCCGACAGATACAGGGCTTGGAAACCGGTTTGTTCCGCCATCAAGGCGAAATACGCATTGGTGGTGCCAACGATTTGTAAGGGTTTTGAGTTAGCAAGAGCTTGGCGAAAACGTAATCCTGCGCTTTGGGTCATGGTCTTGTCCTTATCCAATTAAAAAGTACTGAATGATCAGTATTCGATGCTTATGGGCTGCGACTTAGCTGATATTGGCTAAGGTTTCTTTCGCGGCGGCGTTAGCTTGTAATTCAATCAAGCGTAATTCGGTATTTTTACGGCCTTGCTCAATATGGCGACGCATCAACAGGCTAGCGAGTTCACCATCACGCTGGGCAATGGCTTCGACTATGCGTCTGTGTTCGGCAATGGCTTTTACTGGGCGGTTCTTATTGGTGCACTGATAGCGATACATCCGCAGCAGATGATAAAGCCCGCCAATTAAGGTTTCTTGCAGATGTTTATTGCCGCTGGCTTGGATGATTTGATAGTGGAAGTCGACATCGCCTTCCTCTTGGAAATAGGTATCGCCATTGGCCAGCGCGGTTTCTTGCACCGCGAGTAAGTCTTCTAACTTGGCTAATTGTTCTGGGGTAATACGGCTGGCGGCAAGTTCGCAGGCCATGCCTTCGAGTACGCTACGTAATTGATATAAATCGTTTAACTCGCTCACTGTGAGTTGAGCGACACGGGCACCGACATGGGGCGCACGGACTACGAGACGTTGTCTTTCTAAGGTTTGCAGCGCTTCACGGGTCGGGCCTCGGCTGATGCCATATTTTTCGGCGAGGGCTTGCTCGTTGATCTTACTGCCTGCAGGCAGTTCACCTTTGATGATGCTGGTTTGTATTTGCACCAAAATTTGATCGGCTAAAGTGGTCGACGATTTTTCGCTGGCGAGGGATTTCACCTTATTCGTTGGGCTCGTCGAGGCATGGGCCACTGAGCTTTGGGTGTCATCTATGGGGAATATGGTCTCTTGCTTCAACATACTGCGCATCACTCGTTGATTGCTGGATTGTCGACAATGGGTAAAAAATAGTCCCGTTAAATGCCATTGTCAACAATATGTTTACTTAGACGTAAGTCTATACTTCTGCCGGTTTAAGTTTTAATTGCTGTATTTGTTGGTTATTTTGTCTTTTCTTTGATTTTGATAATTTTATCTTCTCTATTATTTAATTGGTAATTGTCGACAATTTTGGTGTTGAGTGATGTCAGATGGTGCGATCAAGCACAGCTTTTACCCCATTGCGACTTATTGAGTACAATGCAGAGGAAGTATTGGTCGGCACTCACAGGGTGAAGGTATAGAGGGGCAAGATGGAGAAAATCCTCATTAGCAGTTGTTTGCTTGGGCAGGCGGTACGTTATGACGGCGGTCATAATCTGCTGCAAGACGAGTGGATGCAGCGATGGCAGCGAGAAGGGCGGATAGTGGCGTTTTGTCCTGAATGCGCGGGCGGATTACCCACACCAAGGCCTGCGGCCGAGCGTGTTGGCGATCTAGTGCTAACAGCGCAGGGTGAAGATGTCACAGCGGCTTTTAGGTTGGGAGCACAAAAGGCGCTTGCTTTGGCTCAGGAGCAAGGCATTAAGATAGCGATTTTAAAGGCGCGTAGTCCTTCCTGCGGCAATCAGCACATTTATGATGGCAGTTTCAGTAAGCATTTAATTGCAGGGCGGGGAATGACGGCCGAACTTCTGCTGGCGGCAGGTATGAGTGTGTTTAATGAAACGGAATTAGCAGAAGCGGCAATGAGGCTGGCACAGCTAGAAGTGGAATAAGCGGGCTAGGTAAGCCTAACCCGCTATCGACTCACTTACGTTAGTGAAGCTGTATTCGTTAATCTGTATTAGTGAAGCTGTGTGTGGGTGCTGGTGGCACTATCTGTTAGCTGCTGATGTTGCTGCAAGAGTGCAGCAATTTGATCATCTTTTTCCGCCCAAACTTGGTTTAACCAACGCTGAAACTCGACCCGATATTCCGATTCTGAAAAGTAGCGAGTAGCGTCGACCTGCGGTACTGGCAAGGCTCGCACCCGTACAATAATCTTGCGTACTTTGCCGTTCATTACGCCAAATAACACATCGTCTGGCGCATCGGGATACACTACCGTCACATCTAGTAGGTTGGTAAATTGCTCACCCATGGCGGAAAGTGTAAAGGCAATACCACCCGCTTTAGGCCGAAGCAAATGACGGTAAGGCGAATCTTGGCGCTGGCGTTTATCTTCGGTAAAGCGGCTGCCCTCAACGTAGTTGATAATTGATGTGGGCATATTTTTAAACTTTTCACAGGCTCGGCGAGTGGTGGCTAAATCTTTACCCTTAAGTTTTGGATTTTTCTTGAGTTTTGCCGGGCTGGTTCTGTCCATAAAAGGCATGTCGAGCGCCCAGCAACCTAGGCCCATAATAGGGACATAGATCAGCTCTTTTTTGAGGAAGAATTTCAACATGGGGATATGGTTACGCAGCAGGTAAGTCTGCGCGGCAATATCAAAGCCACTGAGGTGGTTACTGATTAGCAAGTACCAGCTGTTTTTATTGAGCCCTTCAAGTCCTTCAACATCCCACTCGATTTTGGCAATCAAATACAAAATGCCACCATTGCAGGTTGCCCATGCCCACATAAAACGATTCATCAGTCCGGTCACTGCATTGCGTGCGCCTTGAGCTGGCATCAACATTTTCACTAAACCACCAAGGCAAACCAAGGTTCCCCAAAGGGCGGTGTTAATGATCAGCAGGCTCAGACTGAGAATAAACAGCACTGGGCCGGGGAGAAAATTCAACATAGAGGTTTTACCTTACTTCTTGGTCCGCTTGCCCAGCCAATTGGCTGATCACTTGATCTTTAGCGAGCCAAAGCTCATTCAATTGTTCTTGGAAGCTAATTTTAAACTCGCGATCATTCATATAATCGCCACGCATATCCGGCGAAATATCCTTCACTGTTATGTGTACTTTAACCTTTGGCAGCTTGCCTGTCAGGTAGTCCCAATAGCTTGGAACGCTATCTGGATAGTAAATCGTTACATCGACTAGCTTGTGGATCTGTTCTCCCATGGCGGATAGCGCAAAGGCCATGCCGCCCGCTTTAGGTTTTAACAGATGTTGGAACGGTGAGTTTTGTTTTTTATGTTTGGCCTTGGTAAAGCGTGTTCCTTCGACAAAGTTCATCACACTCACTGGCTTAGTCTTAAACTTTGCGCAGGCTTTACGGGTGATCTCGATATCTTTGCCCTTGAGTTTTGGGTTCTTTTTAAGTTGTGCTGTGCTATAGCGGCGCATAAAAGGAAAATCTAATGCCCACCATGCTAGCCCTAACACGGGCACATAAATCAGTTCTTGTTTCAGGAAGAATTTCAAAAACGGGATTCGGCGATTAAATACGCGCTGCAGGATCAAAATATCGACCCAAGACTGATGATTAGCGATCACCATATACCATTCTTTGGTAGAAAATTGGCTATCGCCCGAGAGCTCAATTTGCACTGGGTGCAGCACACGTTCAATCACCCCATTGACGCTTATCCAAGCGCTGGCGCAAAAGTCGAGAAAATAGCTCGTCGCCGTTCTCAGCACAGGCAAAGGAATAAGTTTAATGAAGCTGCCCAGAACAATGGGTACAACCCAAAACAGCGTATTCACGACATAACCTAAGAAAGCTATGCAGCCTTTTAATTGTGAAAACAACGTCCCCATTGGCGCCCCCTGATAAAAATTGGAGGCCTATGTTACTCGGTGTCGGCGTTTGGCTCAATCTTAGGGCGGCTGGTCGGGGCATTTGTTAATATTTCGAGTCTCAATACTGTTGGGATAAACGGGCCAATAATTTATCCATAGCCCGATATCCTAAGGCTTGGGCGAGGTGGCGTCTTTCGGTATTGGGGGCCTGCTCAAGGTCGGCAATGGTGCGGGCAACCCGTTGAATACGATGAAAGCTGCGCACGGATAATCCTAGTTTAACGACACTCTGTTCTAAAAAAACTAGGTCAGCATCATTGATACCACTAAATTGCTTAAGTTGTTTGCCTGATAGTTCGCTGTTAAGCACGCCCGCTCTGGCGAGTTGAATATCGCGGGCGCATTTTACTCGTTTGGCGATTTGATGGCTGGTTTCGCCTTGTGCCGCCTGTTGCGTTAGGGTGCCTGCGGGGAGTTTGGGGACTTCGATGGTGAGATCAAATCTATCTATAAACGGGCCAGAGAGTCTGGCGAGATAGCGCTGGATTTGATCGGGTGTCGCTCGATTGGGGCCGTCGATATCGCCGCTCGGGCTGGGGTTCATGGCGGCGATCAATTGAAAGCGGCTTAAAAAGGTCAGTTTTGCCGCCGCGCGGGAGATCACCACTTCACCTGTTTCCATCGGTTCACGCAAACAGTCGAGCACTTTTCTTGGAAATTCAGCGACTTCATCCAGAAATAATACTCCGCGATGGGCTAATGAAATTTCGCCAGGCTTAGGAATACTGCCACCTCCGACTAAGGAAATTGAGGAGCAAGTATGGTGCGGCGCGCGAAATGGTCGCTTAAGAAAGTCCTCAGGTTTGATATTGATGCCCGCGACGGAATGAATTGCAGCCACTTCTAAGGCTTCTTCATAATTGAGTGCAGGTAATAGCGCCATCATGCGGCTGGCTAACATTGTTTTGCCAGTACCCGGCGGGCCTAGCATTAATAGGTTATGGTTGCCTGCAGCGGCGATCTCAAGCGCTTGTTTAGCTTGGTATTGGCCTATCACCTCGCTAAGGCAAGGCGTGGACTGCGCCGGCTCATCCGAGATCCACTCGAGCTGCTGCTCCAACATGGGAAGTGGCGCTTGTCCATGGAGAAACGCCGCTAAACTTTGCAAATGGGAGCCAAAGTAGACCTTAGGATAGCCAACTAACTCGGCATCGTGGCGATTATCGAGTGGCAGAATTAACTGATTATTATGGCGTTTAGCCGCAATGATTGCTGGTAGTAATCCTTGGCAGTGGCGGATTTGCCCTGAGAGGGCAAGTTCGCCGACAAATTCGGTATCCTTAAGGCTTGTGTGGGGGATTTGCTCTGAAGCAGCCAAAATGCCGATGGCGATAGGTAAATCGTAACGGCCACCTTGCTTGGGTAAATCTGCAGGGGCGAGGTTGACGGTTATTCGCCGCATCGGAAACTCGAACCCCGCATTGATCAAGGCGCTGCGTACCCGCTCGCGGGCTTCTTTGACAGAGGCTTCTGGCAAACCCACCAGGTTAAAAGCCGGCAGGCCATTACTGAGATGGACTTCAACCGTGACTTCGGGTGCTTCAACTCCACAACTGGCTCGGGTATGTACGCAGGCTATCGCCATAAACAAATCCTTTTGTTGACCTTTTTGCGCTGAATTTGAGTGTAGCAGTAATTCGCCTAAGGGTTTTCAATTCACAGGATCGCTGTCCGCCTGCGCCGCAAGCTGTTGACTCAGGCTTTAGCGTTAGCGTGATAGCATCGGCAATTTGACCTGCTTAGCGATAGCAAATAGTTGATAGAAATGATAAAAAGCAAACATTGGAGTCGTGAGGTCAATATGGATATGTTATTAGCAGAAAATACCCCCATTCGTCAGCAGCAGCTAGAGCAAAAGCTGGCGCAGTTTAAAGACCCACATCTTGCCAACGTGCTCTCGGCGTTTATTCGCAGTAGTGTCGATCTCTATCCCAGTGCAAGCGAAGACTATAGCCAGTTAGGTAACAGCCGACTGGGTGGATTGCCGGATTTGCCTGTAGGCATGGATTATCCGGTGACTTTGGTCGGAAGGGAGGAGATGTTGGATGCTTACGCTGAGGAATTCGACCACACTCGTGAGTATATCGAGGAGCATTATGGGTGGTCGCAAGATTGGGATTGGGACGAGGCGGCGCAGGCCTTCCGTGTGCCGATGCAATTTATCGCACAAATCAATTGTAACGAACTGAAGGCGTTGCAATCTTATTTGCCCCGAGAAGGGCGATTGTTGTTCTTTTTGGAGCGCTGGCGATTCTCGGAAATGCTTCGCGGCCATGTTTATTATGTCACTGAAGATCAGCAACTGAACTCTGGGAAAGCGATTGCCGAACTTAAGTTCGACGATGCGGTATGTGCAAACTATGAGTATGAGGCGGCTTATCAACTTCAGGGGATTGCCAGCATTAAGATGATTGCCCCTGACATGATTAATAGTGACAACCCGCATTTATTAAAGTTAGCCAAGGCACATTTACAAGCGCTACCAGAACCGCAACAAGCGATGGTGCTGGAGGCCATAGAGGTTGTGGATGATGAATTTGTACCAGAGTGGCAAGATCAGCTCAAGGGCTATGAGCTGATACAATTGAATGAGCAGGGGTTAATTCCCGGCCAGATTCTCACTCAATCGCAATGGGCTAATACCGAGTGGCAGTCATCTAACTTGCAGGCATTGCTCGTCCCCGAGCAGCCACTGCCGTATTACGATAGTATCGCCAGCATTAATGATTATGGAGATAGCCGCTATAAAGCCCCCGAACTCCACGCCGCGGCAGAGTTAGGTGGTAATGCCGAAGATTATCTGGTGCTGCTCAAAGTCATCTACAGTGAGCACTCTATGCGGTTGAATTTTATTATCCACCGAGACGATCTCGTATCGGGAAAATTCGAGCGCATTTACTGCATTTATGACAACTAGCTGAGCTATAACCAGCCTTTTTGTTTGGCAATGCGGGCGGCATCGATTCGGTTGCTTGCATTGAGTTTGGCAATGGCTTCGGATAAATAGTTACGTACCGTGCCTTCGGCAATAAACAGCATCTCGGCAATTTCGGCGGTGGATTTGCCTTCGCTGGCAAACCGAAGGGCGCGGCGTTCTTTATCATTGAGGGGATCGACATCGCCAATTGCCATCATTGCCAGCTCAGGATCGATGACGCGTTTACCTGCCATCACTTGTTGAATCGAACTGACGAGGGTTTCTGAGGGCGCATCTTTTAGCAAAAATCCACCGACACCCGCTTCGATAGCGCGTTTAATGTAACCCGCGCGGCCAAAAGTTGTGATCACCACCACTTTGGTTTGGCTATGTTGCTCCTTTAGCCAAGCGGCTAGCTCCAAACCTGTTCGTCCCGGCATTTCAATATCCGTGAGTAATAGATCAAAATGCTGCTGTTTGAGGAGGCTTAATGCTTCATCGCCATTGCTGGCTTGAGTTATGGTAAAACCGCCAGCGAGAGTTAGCAGTGCTGCGAGCGCGCCGCGCACCATGGCTTGATCTTCCGCCAATAGAATCTTCATTAATCTGTTGCTCCCTGCAAAGGTAGACTGACGGTAAAGGCGTATCCCTGCTCAAGATTATAGCGTAAATGACCTCCGAGGCTATCGAGACGTTCACGGATACCTGTGAGCCCATTTCCTTCGATAAAAGGTCTTGCTAAGGCATTATCTTTAACCTCGACATTAAGGGTATTTGCCTGCTCACTAAATTGAATGCTGCATTGGCTGGCGTTGCTGTGGCGCAAAATATTATTCACGAGTTCAGTTAAAATCAGCACAAGTTGGCTTTCTGTTCTGGCGGGTAGTTTTGGTAATTCACCGATTAACTCTACGTAGATGCCTTTGTCCCTGAGTGAATGACATAGCTGGGTGATGCAACTTGCTAAGCCTTTGTGTTTATAGTCTGAGACGGTATGCCTTATTTGGCTCAAGCTTTCCCGCGCAATTTGTCCTAGCTCTTGTAGTTGAGTCGTTGCAAGTTGATATTCTTGTTTCGCCAGTAGTTTTTCGGCCAATTCAGCCTTTAGAGCAATCGATGACAAACTGTGCCCCATAATATCGTGCAAGTCTCTGGCGATACGCTCCCGTTCAACCATAGTGGCTAAGGTGCTGATCTCTTTGGCGCTTTGTCGCTCCTTCAATCTATGCTGGTAACGTCTTCGCTCTGCTTTACCGAGCATACCAACCCCTAATACTAAGGCTGAGCCGTACATTGGAAAATAGTAGCTATTGAATTGACTAACGTAGTTGAGCAAGAACAGTGTAACTAGTATCCCGAGCCAGCATAACAAGCTAACTCTAAAGGAATAAAAGAAACCAATAAAGAAACTGGCAAAGGTAAAGAGTGAGATGGACCCGGGATTAATAGGGGTAATGGCTATAGCAAGTACTAACATGCCGATAATAGGCCGATGGGCGCTGCGGAAATTACAGCGGTAGGTCCAAAAATAGCAGTAAATAAAGGGAACCAGCACGGCTAAAATTAAGATAATTTGCCAGCTAGGATAAGGCGTAATAAACAGCGGTATCAGATAAAACGCGAGGTTTATTAAATACACCCATGCGAGCTTTCGTTCCAATTGTAGGGGGTTATTTGTCATATCGCTTCGCCTAAGATCCATTTTGCTGCTGAGAGTAGGATTGGCCGTAAGCATTAGCCAATCCTTTTGCCTTTTCTGGGGTTATTTTGCACTTATTTGCTGATTTTGTTGAAGTAAAAACTTAGCCCAACCATAATCTTTTTCCACTTGCAGCGCCTGTTGCCAATCTTCGATAGCCCCTTGGGCGTCACCTAACTCCTGTTTTGCGAGTCCGCGCCAAGTGTAAGCCTCTGCCTCACCCCAGCAAATTTTCTCGCAAGGTTGATTAAATCGCTCAATCGCATTGCTGGCGAGTGTCTTGGCAACTTGCATGCTGCCTCCAAACATCGCTGGCGTATTATAGGCGGCGATTGCTTTCACTAATGCGACCCGCGGATTAAGCGGTGCCAGCTGTTCGGCCTGAGCAATGGCGTTAGCGGATTTGATCCCAAGCTCAGCGCCTTTGCTGTTATCTAAGGCGATTTGCATACCATACACGGATGATAATAGTGCTAGGGATTCGGCATCGGCTTGACTGTTGATTAAGGTTTCTAAGCTCGCTTGAGCCGAGGCTAAGGCATTATCTGCAATTGTTTTTTGTCCCATCACATTGGCGCTGATGGCTAAACGATAGTTGGCATAAGCCGCCTCGTAATCTTGAGTGGCAGTGCTGAGCTGTTGCAATTTATCAATATTTAGTGTGTTAGCCGCTTTGTCTACCTCAGCGATATTGGGGCTAGAGTTCGAAGCCGCGAACGCTGGCACGCAGGCGAGGGTAAGGCTTGATAGCAGTAAAAGTGTTTTCATGGTATTTCCTTATTGAAGAGATTGCCCATTGCTTGGGTACGGCTTCATTATCAGAAATCCCTCGACACGATTGCAGGCACAAAGGTCATCAATTAGGCATGACAAATGTCATTCTTTAATGGCTACATAGCAAAACACCGGAGTGGCTCCGGTGTTTTAGTAAGCTAAGGTGAACGCGTAAATCGTTAGACTACCGCTTGGCTGCTGGCTTGGTTGACTAGGTAAACCATGTAGCCTAAGTAAGCGATAAGCAGAGTTGCACCTTCGCGGCGACCAATTCGTAGGCCAGACCAAGCAAAGGGTAAAATGATTACGGCTAACGCCAGCATGACAATAAAGTCTAAGGGTTGGAAACCAAGCCCAGATACAGGGTAAACGACGGCGGTCACGCCAAGAATACCTAATATATTAAATATATTTGACCCAACGATATTACCAATAGCAATATCGCTTTCGCCTTTGAGTGCCGCTAAAACCGAGGTCACTAGCTCTGGCATACTGGTACCAATAGCGACAATAGTCAGGCCGATAATGACTTCACTGACACCAAACACTTTGGCTAAATCAACAGCGCCATTCACAAATAAAATACCACCGCCGACTAACATTCCGATGCCGACAATAATAAACGCGATTGAAAGCAATGGATTTTTAGGACCTTCTTCAATCACTTCACCATCGGCATCAGTAGTATTTTTGGCGCTGAAATAGCTGAAAACCAAGTAGCCGACAAGGAGTGATAATAAAATGATGCCGTCAATCAGGCTGAGTTCGCCATCTAGCAATAATCCCCAAAACAGCATAGAAGCGAGGATCATCAGTGGAATATCCCGTCTTACCATCTGCGATTGAACTTGGATCGGGCGAATAAGCGCAGTAATTGCCAAAATTAAGCCAATGTTGGCGATGTTAGAGCCAATCACGTTACCCAGTGCAATGCCGCTATTGCCTGCCAAGGCTGACTTTACGCTTACCGCAAGCTCTGGTGCGCTGGTACCGAAAGCCACAATCGTTAAGCCGATCACCAGCGGCGTAATCCCAAGACGAAGTGCAATGGAGCTTGCGCCACGGACTAAGGCCTCTGCGCCTAAGGTTAAAATAATAAAGCCGCCGATAATTGAAAGTGCAATAAGCATTTTGGACTCTGTTAAACCTGATTGAGTGAATTAATTTAAGGTGTATCACCTTACGCTGATAGGCGTACATGATACGTGTTTTTAATTTGCTTTGACAGAATATGTCATAAAAAAGCACGCCGAAGAGCGTGCTTTAATCATAACGGTGCGTTTTGACGTTATTTTGTGACTAACTCATTTTCCCAGCGTACTTGAGCACCACGGATCCCGTCCACCCTTTCACTAAAGGCTTTCTCAAGCACGTGGCGCTTGATCTTCAGTGTGGGGGTTAATACATCGTTTTCAATGGTCCAAGGTTCACTCACCACCACAATGGCATCCACATGTTCGTGGGATTCTAAATGTGGATTCACACTATCGAGTGTCGCTTTAAGGGAAGCGCGTACTTCTTCACGGGCTTGTAGGTTAGCTCCCTCAGAGAGTTGCACTAGGGCTACAGGGTGCGGCAAACCAGAGCCAATAACACAAATCAGCTCCACATGAGGATCTTGTGCAAGCTTGCGCTCAATGGGCACTGGTGCCACGTATTTGCCTTTAGCGGTTTTAAAGTTGTCTTTCACGCGGCCAGTTATCGTCACACAACCATCGGTATCAATGGCGCAGAGATCGCCGGTATGGAAGAAACCATCAACATCGAAGGCCGCCGCGGTGGCTTCAGGTTGCAGATAATAGGCGGTCATTAGTCCTGGGCTCTTAATGAGTAGCTCGCCATCTTCACCTTGGCGGATTTGGCAATCTTGTACTGGCTTACCCACAGTGCCGATTTTACGCGCATCGAAAGGGTAGTTGATGATGGAGTAAGCACAGTTTTCCGTCATCCCCCAGGCTTCGCAGATATCCAAGCCAATGCTGTGGTACCAGTGAATCAGCGAGGGCGGAATAGGCGCCGAGCCAGAGCCGAGTAAGCGGCAATGGTTGAGTCCTAACCCTTTGTGGATCTTGTGTTTTACTAGGCTGCTAATCAGTGGGATTTTTAGTAATAGATTGAGTTTGCCAACACCAATCTTGTCGATAATGTTCTTCTGGAACAGGCTCCACAGCCGCGGAACCGAGAAAAACACTGTCGGTTTAGCACGCTGCACATCGGCAACGAAGGAGTCTAAGCTTTCGACGAAGGCGACAGTGCTGCCGGAATAAAAGGATGAGCCTTCAATCGCCACGCGCTCGGTAATATGGGCTAACGGTAAGTAGGACAATAATCTATCTTTACCATCTGTACGTAGATCGCGCACCACCGCTTGGCAAGTCCAACCATAGCTAGCATAGGTTTGAATCGCACCTTTAGGTTGACCCGTTGAGCCCGAGGTATAAATCAGCGTCATTATCTGATCGGGTTCGGGTAATGGCGCTTCAATCAATGGGTTGCCCATATTGAGCAATTGTTCCCATTGATATTGAGCTGGCATGGTGTCGTAGGGCATGGCGAGACGCAGCAATTCGCCGCCGACACCGGCTTCTTGATCGGCCCAATGATCGAGCTTACCGAGGACAATCGCTTTAGCCCCACTATGCTGCAATACATAGCGAATGGTATCTGGATTCGCAGTCGGATAAATAGGAACGCTGATATAGCCGCCGTGCATCAGGGCGAGGTCGGTGATAAACCATTCGGCACAGTTTTTAGACAGAACGGCAATCTTATCGCCCGGCTCTAAGCCTAAATGACGCAACGCGCCAGCGAGTTGTTGGACTTTTTCTTGTACTTCATTCCAAGTGAAATCAAGGTATTGTCCCTTTATTGGCTGGCGCAAATAAATCTCATCCCCACGCGTATTCGCCCAGTGCGCCAGCATTTCAATTGGCGTCTTAATCGCTTTATCCATAGGCAATTCCCTGTTCTTTATTGTTATTTTCACCCCAACATAGGTGCCCAGTATGGCGAGTTTTGTGAGGCCGCGCAAATAGTTTGCAAGATTGTAAAATCACTAAATCTGCAAAACAGCCTAATGGGCGAGTATGAAATGAAAATGAACTTAATCACAGGTCAGAGCAGGAGCCGCGGGCGCATTAGGCAATAAAAAAGGCGCCTAAGCGCCTTTCATATCGGTGGAAGCTTACAGCTCCATCACGCCGTCCATTTCGACTTGTGCATCCTTAGGCAGCTGCTTCACACCGATAGCGGCGCGAGCTGGGTAAGGTTGGCTGAAGTAACGGCTCATGATTTCATTCACTTTGGCGAAGTGGCTTAAGTCCGTCAGGAAGATATTGAGTTTAACGATATCGTTGATCGTGCCGCCGGCTGCGGTACAAACGGCGGTTAAGTTTTCAAACACTTGCACGACTTGCGCCTCAAAATCATCGCTCACGATCTGCATTGTGCTTGGCACCAGTGGGATTTGGCCGGATAAATATACTGTGTTGCCGACTTTAACCGCTTGAGAATAAGTGCCAATTGCCGCTGGGGCGTTTTCGGTCGCGATAATGATTTTTTCTGCCATGACGCTCTCTCTAAAATAATGATCAACGATTACGGGATGTACGCAACACCTCGGGCAGTACCCTGATACGGCGCATCACGTTAGCTAAATGGATCCTGTCCTTCACCGAAATTCGCAGGTTAATCAAGTAAACGCGGCCATCGCGCTCTTCGGTGCTAAGGTTGTGAATGTTCGAGCCCTCGGCGGCGATAATCGAGGTGATCTTCGCCAGCGCGCCTTGGTGGTTAACAATTTCCACCCGCAGATTGGCTTGATACTCGACGCCTTCGACATTGTCCCACTGTACGGGAATGTATTTATCTGGCTCGCCTTGGTAACCGCGAATGTTAGCGCAGTTTTCCATGTGGACGACTAAGCCTTTACCTTGGCTCACGTGGGCAATCACCGCATCACCAGGGATGGGGCGGCAGCAGTTGGCGAAGGTCACTAACATGCCTTCGGCGCCGCGGATTGGCATCAGGTGAGAGTCGCGGCTCTCTTGGTTGTCTAAATTATCGCCAATCAAACGTTGGGCGATGACTATGCTCATGGCATTGCCAAGGCCGATGTCGGCGAGTAAGGAATTTAAATTGGCGTGCTTGGTATCGCGTACGACTTTATCAATCTGCTCGGCAGGGATGCTATCAAGCTTGGTTTTACCCAGCGCATGGTTAAGCAAACGGCGGCCAAGGGCAATGGCATCGTCTGCTTTTAGGCTCTTGAGCACTTGGCGGATTTTGGCGCGGGCTTTACCTGTGACCACAAAGTTAAGCCAAGCGGCATTCGGACGCGCGCCTTTAGCGGTAATGATCTCAACAGTTTGGCCGGAGATTAATGGCTGGCTTAACGGATAAGCTTGGCGGTTAACGCGGGCGCCGACACAGGTATTACCCACATCGGTGTGGACTTCATAGGCAAAGTCGACGGCGGTGGCGTTAACCGGTAATTCTAAAATGCGACCTTCGGGGGTAAACACATAAATCTCTTCGGGGAAGAGTTCGGTTTTGACGTTCTCCACGAATTCGAAGGAGGTGCTGGCGCTCTGTTGTAATTCCAGCAAGCTTTGCATCCACTTGCGGGCACGCACTTGCGTGGTGGTGCCTTGGCCATCGGCGCCGCCTTTGTAAGCCCAGTGGGCCGCAACCCCTTTGTCAGCCATTTGATCCATATCTTCGGTACGAATTTGGATCTCAACGGGCACGCCGTGGGGACCGAATAACGAGGTATGTAGCGACTGATAGCCGTTGGCTTTGGGGATAGCGATATAATCTTTAAAGCGACCCGGACGCGGTTTATACAAACCGTGCATGGCACCGAGCACGCGGTAGCAAGTATCGATGGAGTCGACGATGACGCGAAAAGCGTAGATATCCATCACCTCTTGGAACTGCAGTTCCTTGCTCTGCATCTTGTTATAGATGGAGTAGAGGTTTTTCTCGCGGCCTTTAACTTTGCCTTTAATGCCCGCATCGTTTAGGCGGGTGAGTACCGCGGCCTCAATACCTTGAATGAGCTCTTTACGGTTGCCTCTAGCCGCTTTTACCACTTCCCTTAGTACCCGATAGCGCATGGGATAGTAGGCTTGAAAACCTAAATCCTCTAACTCAGTCTTGATATTGTGAATACCGAGTCGGTTGGCAATGGGGGCGTAAATCTCTAAGGTTTCGCGGGCAATACGACGGCGTTTGTCAGGACGCAGCGCGCCTAAGGTGCGCATATTGTGAGTGCGGTCGGCAAGCTTGATGAGAATAACGCGGATATCCTGCGTCATCGCCATCATCATTTTGCGAAAGTTTTCTGCTTGAGCTTCTTTCTTATCGCGAAACTTCAGCTTGTCGAGCTTAGACACCCCTTCAACCAATTCAGCCACCGATTCGCCAAATCGCTCGGCTAAATCTTCTTTGGTGACATAGGTATCTTCGATGGTGTCATGCAGCAATGCCGCCATCAGCGTCTCATGGTCGAGACGCATTTCGGCGAGGATGCGGGCGACCGCAACCGGATGGGTAATATAAGGTTCGCCGCTAGTGCGCATTTGCCCTTCATGGGCATCGCGCGCAACTTGGTACGCCTGCTTGAGCAATTCTACCTGTTCGGGTTCTAAGTAACCGGAAGCAGACTCCTTTAGACCTTCAAACAGATACAAGTGGCAGCTCTCCTTTACCCAAACAGGTGTGACTCAATTAGACTTATAGTGAACGACCTTCAGCGATGGCGGCAACAGCTGCGATTTCAGCTGCTTCACGCTCACGCACTGATTGACGCTCATCAGCATCTAAAGTGTGAGCATTCACTAAACCTAGTTCGATTTCACGCAGGGCGATAACCGTTGGCTTGTCGTTCATCTCTTCAACCATAGGGTCTTTACCCTGCACGGCGATTTGGCGAGCACGACGCGCCGCAACCAGGATCATATCAAAACGGTTGCCGATTTGTTCTACGGCGTCTTCTACAGTTACGCGAGCCATGTGTTGAAACTCCAGTTTATCTAGGGGAAAAAATGACGCAAAATTGTACACTAAGGCAGTTAGCCTGCCAACAGATCGTTAAGCATATCATTTTGCGCGTGGATCTGACTAGCACCCGTTAAGCGTTGGCTGCGAATGATCGCCCGCAGATCCGCCAGTGCTGTGTCAAAATCGTCATTGACGATAATAAAATCATATTCTTTATAGTGCGACATTTCAGAAACCGCCTGTGCCATACGGCTGGCGATCACATCAGCACTGTCTTGGCCACGGCCTGTGAGACGTCGTTCTAGCTCATCCCTTGAGGGCGGTAGAATAAACACGCCAACGGCCTCAGGCATTAAGGCTTTAACCTGCTGGGCACCTTGCCAGTCGATATCGAGGAAGACATCGATACCTTGAGTCAAAGTGTGCTCAATCACGTGGCGCGACGTGCCATAGTAGTTACCGAACACTTCAGCCCACTCAAAAAAGGCATTTTGCGCGATCAGTGCTTTAAATTCTTCAACATTAACAAAATGGTAGTGTTGACCATCAACTTCACCTGGGCGCGGCGCGCGGGTGGTGTGCGATACTGAAACCTGCATATCGGCAGGTTTGTCTTTTAACAATGCCGAAATTAGCGAGGATTTACCCGCACCACTTGGCGCTGACACAATAAATAAATTTCCGCGTGCGGTCATGAGCTAAATATCCAGTTGGTTAACGCAAGAAGGGCCCAGAAAGCCGAGTATTATACAGATTTTGACCTTAAAAACGCTAGGGCTTGTTAGCCAGCAATTGTTGTCTATTTATGTTTTGCGACAGTTAACGCTGACGTTGGTGCATTTTTACGGTTTACTGTGACTCAAAGATCGGATACTGAAAATCTCTGCGTCCCTAAGCCTTGCTGAGCCTGAGAATTAAGCCTGATTTAGCTTTAGATGGATATAATCAGCATTTTTGCTTATCTAGCGTCTTTATTGCACTGACAAGTGCGGCTAAATTCGTTACGCTCATGCTTATACGACATAGAAGGTCGTGTGCGCTTGAATTATTTCACTATAAAGGAAGGGTCGTGCTGTTAAAATCTCTTTTCTGCCTTCACGGGCGTGATTCCCGCCCCCGCTTTGTTGTTATCAGTGTTGGTGTCTATTTAGGCATATCACTGGCTGTCGCCGCATTTGGGGCGAACTTTCTCATGTATCTTTTAGCGTTAGTAGGCCTGCCTTTACTTGCCCTCACGGCGCTGCGTCGTTTAAATGATGCGGCCAAGCCTAAGGCTTTAGTGGTGGTGTTTATGTTGCCGCTGCTGATTTTACTGGCGCTGTATATTGTGGCTGCGCCACCAGTATTGGCGATATTAGGGTTAGTGTTGGGGGCTGGCGCGACTTTTTGGGGAACCCGTTTGAAGTCGCCAACTATAGTGGATTACCGTTTTGGTTATTATGGACCAGCACTCGATGCGCCTATCTCGCAGGCGATCCCCCGTCGCCGAGTTGAACCTGTGATCACGCCAAAGGCGGCTGCTGCGCAAAATGCGGTGCCTGATGTATCAGCAAATATTCCTGTTGCGACTCCGGCAGAAGCTTATTCCCAGACAGAGCCAACTATTTCGTCTGCTGTTGCTGAGCCAGAACTTGAGGTTTTGCGCCAAGATGAGCTGCGCTTTGATGCCTTAACCAAGATGACTGCCAATCCAGCGGATTTTGTGGTGCCTGATGCTGTAATTGAGGGGCATGCCGATTTTCGTCCCGCTAATCCGAGCCGAGTAGAGCAAACGCGAATCGACCTCGCCGAGGTAGATTTAGCTCAAGTGGATTTGCAGGGAGAAGAATTTAAGCGTGCGCCGCTCGATCCTGCTGAGCACAGTGATGAGCCGGTGTGGCGCTTTGATCCCGATGACAATGCCGATGTTTTTAATGACACCGAGCATGCTGAAGAAGTGCGTCGTCGCCGCGCCGAAGCTAAAGAATCCGGTTCTATGACCGAATTGTTTAGGGGCGTTGCGGAGTTTTTTGCCCCTTATCGTCGTTATGTTAAGTTGCCTAAATTACCTAAGCTGGAGCGCCGTTACTGGTTGCCTGTCGGCGGCGGTGCGGGCGCTGTGTTGTTAGTCTTGCTGGTATGGGGATTATGGCCTAGTTCTGATGAGTCGCAGGTAGACGAGTCGGTTGTGCCAGCGGTGCCTTCAGCACCTATTGCAGCAAGCGATCGTGTGACCTTAGATCTGCCCGACGGTTTTTCGGTGGCGTTAGAGCAAGATGTATTAATTATTCGTTGGTTGGGTGAACGCGACAAGCCGCAAAACCTGTGGTCTATTGCTACGGCGAAGGGTGATAAGAGTTGTAGTGCATTAGTGTTTAATAATGGCACTGAGTATCGCACTATCACTGTGGATTTGCTTGCCGACTCTGCCACTGAAGCGCGTTTCACGCCGCTTGATACCGCTAATATCATTACCGATTTAGCCCGCCGTGGCAGCATTGGTTTGTGTGGTTATAAGTTCAGCCTCAAAGGCAGCCAAGCGGTTTTAGAGCCAAATCGTGCCTTTGGAACTTATTTAGCCCGTTAAATAGATAAAAATAAGCTTAAATGCTAGTCAGGATTAGAGGGGTAGATTACACTTTTGCTCCTCTTTTTCTCCGATCTTGTGTTGCATGCGCTCGCATAGCCGATGACGGCGAGGTTCGGGAAAATTTCTTTAATACGAACTGAAAACTCAATCCCACATGAATACAGATTTGACCTTAGTCATTATGGCGGCGGGCCTTGGTAGTCGTTTTGGCGGCGATAAGCAGTTAGCCTCCCTTGGGCCTGCTGGCGAACCCATGTTGGTGTTATCTATTTTATCGGCTATTCGCAGTGGATTTCAGCGCGCCGTATTAGTGATCCGCCCTGAGCTTGAGGCGGAGCTCTCCGGGATATTGACGCAGTTTTTACCCGCAAACTTTGAATATCACTTTTGCTACCAGTCATTAAGTGATTTGCCACAAGACGCAAAGCTTGCTGATTTTAGCCATCGTTTAAAGCCTTGGGGGACAGCGCATGCGCTCTGGTGTGCCCGCGATTGGGTAACAGGGCCAATGGCGGTGATCAACGCCGATGATTTTTACGGTGACAGCGCCTTTGCCTCACTCGCGAAGGGATTAACCGCCAGACCTAAGGATTGGATGATGGTGGCTTATCCTATCGAGCTAACGTTATCTGAGCATGGTGGAGTAAACCGTGGCTTATGCCAAGTTGAGCATGGGCAACTACGCTCGGTCGCCGAGTGGTTAAATATTCAAGCACAAGAAGATGGTTTTGTGGGCGAAGGACCAAATGGATTGGCAAAGCTTCCTCTACAGTCGCTGGTGTCCATGACCTGTTGGGGCTTCTCGCCAAGCATATTTAATGTTATTAAACAGCAATTAACCGCATTTATTGAACAACAGGGCCAGTTGCCGAAATCGGAATGCTATTTGCCCGCAGTGGTTCAGGCGGCAATTGAGCAAGGTGTGCCCGTTTATGTTGATGTGGCCAGCGAACCTTGGCTCGGTGTGACCTATCCGCAGGATACTGTCTGGGTAAAGCAAAAATTAATGGAGTTATTGGGTGATAAAACTCATTAGGCAGTCAGTGTTGCCTCATTTTGGAATTGAAGCCGACGAGGCAAAAATCTCAGCGTTAGGGAATGGTCATATTAACGACACCTTATTAGTGCGTTGGCCTACGGGTGAATTGGTGCTGCAACGTATTAACACCCAAGTGTTTAAGACGCCGCAGGCGCTGGTGAGTAATGCCGATAAGATCAGCCATCATTTATGCGCCAAGGCATTGCAGCAGCAATATGGTCTGCAAGTGGTTAGCCCTTGTCTTACCCAAGAGGGTGAACTTGCTATCGACTTAGGTGAGCAGGGATTTTGGCGTGCGATCAGTTATTTACCCCATAGTTTAAGTATCGAAGTGGTGAAGTCTGAAGCGCAAGCTGAAATGGCCGCCAAGGCTTTTGGTCACTTTGCCTGTGCATTAAGTGATTTTGACGCCACCGAGCTTGAAGATGTGATCCCGCAGTTTCATCACTTGCCAGGACGGATGGAAATGCTGCGCCAAGCGGTGCAGCAGGATAAAGCCAAACGCTTAGAGTCGTGCCGTCAATGGGTTGATTACGCGCTGTCGCAGCAAAGTTTATTGGATGAACTAGCTGAAATCTCGCCGCAGTTACCGCTGCGGATCTGCCATAACGACACTAAAATCAACAATATGCTGTTTGATAAGCGCGACATGTCGAGCATGGCGATTATCGATTTAGACACCTGCATGAAAGGTCATCTAATGTATGACTTTGGCGATATGGTGCGTACTTTCTGTTCGCCCGAGGAAGAAGATTCTACTGCCCTTGAAAATGTTAAAGTGCGCCAGTCGATCTTTGCCGCCATTTGCCGTGGCTATTTAAGTGAGCTCTCCGAGGTATTAACTGAGGTCGAAAAACGCAGCCTTTGGCTTGGGGCGCGAGTCATTTGCCTGATGATCGGCGTGCGTTTTTTAACGGATTATCTCAATGGCGACGTGTATTTCCACGTGCACCGTGAGGGTCATAATCTGGATAGAGCGGCGAACCAGTTTACCTTGTATCAAAGCCTGCTCGACCAAGAGGCTGAACTTAAAGCCTGTTTCTAGTCTGCTTTCTGTTAGCAAACGCCCCGAATGGGGCGTTTTGTTTTTTGCTTATATACGACATAATTGCCCCATTAAAAACCCTCAGTCTCATATGGATTTGGCTTGGAATGGGCAACCACGAAGTACCCACTGCATTAACTTGTGCGCGCCGTAGCGCCAGAAATCTCTGGTTAAGATGTACTCTGCGTCGTTCGCAGCAGGAAGCCGTTGCCTCGTCGATGATGACGGCGACGAGTGATAACTTTTTCAATGCTTACGCGATTTTTCTCGGTGCTAGTCTTGCGCAAATGGGCTTTGTTACTGGTTTACCGCAGCTCTTTGGGGCGATGTCGCAGTTAGTTTCTGTCTGGTTAGCGAGCCATTTTTCCCGTCGCGGGTTTATCGTTTGCTGCGCAGCTTTGCAAGCTGTTGTGGTATTGGCGATGGGCGCGTTGGCGGCCTTTCGCCCCGATCACGCAGTGTGGATATTTATCGCGCTCGCCGTGGGGTATCACGGTTTTATTAATCTTATCCAACCCCATTGGCGCGCGTGGATGGGGTCGATCGTGCCTGAACGTCGCCGTGGCGCCTTTTTCGCGGCGCGTACCCGCTTAACCATGGGCGCATCCTTAAGCGTGTTCTTTATTGGCGGTGGCATTCTGACCTTGACCGATTCGCAGCAAATGGCGTGGTTGGGTTTTACGCTGCTGTTTTCGATTGCCGCTATGGGGCGTTTTGTCTCGGCTTGGTTATTACTGCAAATGCACGATCCTGATCCGCGCGAAGCCAAGCAGCGCGGCGTGTTTATCCAAACCATTCGCAATTTTCGCGGCGCATGGAAGGATAAAACCTTTCGCCAGTACAGCTTGTTTGTGGCCAGTATGCAGGCGATGGTCGCCATATCGGCGCCGTTTTTCGCTGTGTATATGCTAGAAGACCTGCACTTTAGCTACATCGAATTTGTGCTCGCGAGTGTGGCCTCGATAGCGACTCAATTTGTGACGCTAAAGTTTTGGGGGCGATTTAGCGATCAATTCGGCAATCGTTTGGTGATGATTATTACCAGCTGCCTGATCCCAAGCTTGCCATTGCTATGGCTGTTTTCCGATAACTATCTGTATATTCTCCTTATTCAGGCATTTTCTGGGCTGGCGTGGAGCGGCTTTACCTTAAGTACCGCCAATTACCTTTATGATATTCGTCCCTTTCGTAGTGACTTTGCGACCTATGCAGCGTTGCAAGCGTCACTCAGTGCAGGATTCGTATTTGTGGGGGCGATGGTTGGTGGCACGATTGCCTCCCATGCGGCGGACTTTTTAGTCTGGTCGGGTTGGAATAGCTGGCTCAGTAGCCCGATTTTTGTGGTGTTTTTGGTGTCGACCATACTGCGCGCATTCGTGACACTGTGGTTTATTCCGCGCTCGGTCGAACCCAAAGTCAGGCCTCGGCCGCAGTTACTGCAACTTATCTTCCGTATCCGCGGTTTTAATGCAATCTCGGGCGTGAGTCTCGACTGGTTAACTGTGGTCAAGCGTCGGAAAAATAATGATTAACCTAGAATCTAGAATCTAGCTCCTAGATTTTATAATCAAAAAACTTACGTTTTTCAGGCCCCGAGGCATTGGCGCTGATCTTATTCGGGTGTTTATATTCATCCCAACTGGCCACATTGCGGCCGACATTGAGCTTAGGAAAGTTCTGCTGATTTTCGCTAGCGGCTAGGCCCATAAAAGCCAATAGCTGACCGAGGGCACCTTGTTGGCTCACATCGATACTGAGTAAGTCGTGTCTGCCCGAAAAGTAGTTAACCACCTCAGCTTTATGACGTTGATAACAATCGATAAGATGTTGTTCATCCTGCGGATTTTCGACTATACCTACGCCAAAGCTATGGCGAAAGCTGCGCTTCATGATTGGGTGGAATCGGCCAGTTTTGGCATCCAAATGTGGCAGCATTCGGCTGAGTAACATCTGCATCGACGGCACCCAAGAGTCTAACTCTCGGTCAATATAGACAAACTTGGCCTCGGGGAAGAGTTTATCTAACTGCTTGAAATCGCTAAAACAAGGCGCATCGGAAATCGCATCAGCCTGCATAAAGGCTGCTTTAGTAAACGCCATATGTGCCACTTTTAAACCTTGCTCCAATAGCGCCACGCTTACGCTCGTCGTCCCCGTGCGGGGCAAGCCGATAAAAATAACCTTCTGTTTTTGCTCGGCAACAACCGACTCATGCTTAATCGCATTTGGCTCGATTGCACTCGGCTTGGTTGCACTTGGCTTGGTTGCATTCGGCTTAATTGCACTTGGCTCGAGTAAATTTGGCCTGATGTCATTGGGTTTAGTCGAATCGCACTGTGGCTGATTGAGCTGCACATCTTCACTATGGTTATGCCCTTGAGAATCGGGAAGGGTGGCAATAGTTGCGTTATCAGGCATGGATTTGGCTCGGCATTCTTGTCAGCGTGGTCGCGATGGGTAGGTAAATTGGGGTTTAACATTAGCGTTTTATCAACGTTGGCAGTATATCGCAGTGCACAGGTTTTGGCAGCGCAAAGCTAGCGTTGCGTCGGTATTGCTTTGTCGCGGTAATCAACAGGATAAATTCCTTTATGCTAGAAGCATTTGGGCAAGGTGAGGCGATTACTTGTATTATTTGCCTCATTTTTTGAGGCGAATATGTTTGTTAATCGCCTCATTGTGTGAGTAGAATAGGCTTGTTATTTGACTCGTGGGGTAGGATATGTGGATTTGGCAGCAAGCTGATTGGCCTAAGTTTCATTGGAATACCAGCAGCATTGATGCCTTGCTGCGTCAGGTATATTTCAATCAGGGCCAACTGCTCGGCAAGCAAATGCTAACTCACGACGACAGCCTGTTAACCTCAGCGGCGGCACTCGACACCTTACTCGCTAACATTATCCACTCCAGTGCCATTGAAGGTGAAAAGCTCAATGCGGCTTCGGTGCGCTCATCCTTGGCTAAAAAACTCGGCGTGTCCGAAGGCAAACCGTATCCGACCACAGCGCAAACCGATGGTTTGGCTGACATTATGCTCGATGCCTTAAAGAATTTAGATACAGAGTTAACCCTTGAGCGGATATTAGGTTGGCATAAACAGTTATTTCCCCAAGGTTATACGCTCTTTAACCCCGTTATTGGTGGAGTGCTACGTGGCGATACGCCTATGCAAGTTGTCTCAGGCCGGATTGATAAAACAACGGTGCATTTTGAGGCCCCCTCTCGAGCGACTTTGGACGCTGAACTCTCACAGTTTATTGAATGGTTTAATGCATCAAGGCAAGATCCGGGCTTAGATCCGCTTATCCGTGCGGCGATAACTCACCTTTGGTTTGTGACTCTGCATCCGCTTGATGACGGTAATGGGCGCATCACGCGTTTATTGACCGATTTTGCTTTGGCGCAAGCGGAAAAACGCTCAATTCGTTTTTACGCTATGTCGGTCAGTATTCTGGCCCGTCGCCAAGCCTACTATGACATTTTAGAGTCTACCAAAAGGGGTGATGTCGATATTACTCCTTGGTTAGTATGGTTTTTTGAAACCCTCAATGATTGCTTACTCAATGCGATGGCTGATGTGAACAAGACTCTGCGGAAAACGCAGTATTGGCAAAATCTCGATCAATCCCTATTGAGTCAGGAGCAAGCCAAAGTGCTCAATCGGATGTTAGATGGCGATTTTGAATTAGGGATGAATAGTGGCCAGTATCAAAAGGTCGCTAAGGTGAGCCGTGCCACCGCCACCCGTCACCTTGCGCAAATGGTCGAGCAAGGCTTTTTAGTAAAAGCCGACGCCGGCGGCCGAAGTACGAGGTACTTATTGCCGAGTGTGAGGTAGATGGATTCAGCGCCAATAATCATTTTGCATTTTGTTAGTGATTACCCTGCGTGACCTTATGCCCAAATCATTATGTGCTAGATTGAATGTGACTCATAGTCCGTAGACGTATTGTCCACAAGTAAAGATCATCATGAAAACTCTTAGCAGGATTATTCATGGAAGATCATTTGCTTACCTCATTTGGTACTCATCTAAAAAGTTTGCGACTTGAGAGATCGTTTTCGCAGGAGCAGCTCGCATTAAAAGCGGACATGGACAGAACCTATGTCAGCGGCATTGAACGTGGTCAGCGTAATGTGAGTTTGATTAATATATTCAAGCTCGCAAAAGCCTTAGATATTCCCGCGAAACAACTTCTAGATTTTACCGTTGAGGACGCATGATGACTCAACGAGCATTTTATTCTGCGAGTTTTAAAGATTTTCTATCAGCAGAGCCCGATGTGATTACCGGGCAGATATCACGTTTCCATACACAGCATTTATTGCATTCACAAACTCGCGCTTGGTTGACTGAAATTGAAATTCTCAAACGATCCTTGGCCGAGAGTGTTGAGCGAGAAGGGCATATTTTCATTGAGTTTATGATCCCACGAATGGGGCGACGTGCCGATGTCGTGATGATATTTAAAGGGATTGTTTTTGTAGTAGAGTTTAAAGTTGGCGCAACAGTATTTACCGCTGCCGATATGAGGCAGGCTCATGGATATGCCTTAGATTTAAAGAACTTTCATCGCGGTAGTCATGATAAATATCTAATTCCTCTGCTGGTCGCCACAAAAGCGCCCAGCCAATCGAAAGATCCAATATTCGCAAGCGATAATGTTGCTTCGACCTTGTGCATTTCTCCCGATGAATTGTTTTCAAGAATGCGCCTAATTGCTGAACAGTTGAATCAACCTACTTTTGATCCAAATTTGTGGGCTGATTCTGGTTATTTGCCGACGCCAACCATTATCGAAGCGGCACAAGCTCTGTATGCGTCGCACAATGTTGAAGATATTGCTCGTAGTGAAGCGGATACTCAAAATCTTGGGCAAACGAGCCTGCAATTACTTCAGTTGATTCACAATGCTCGTATCAATAAGCGAAAAATAATTTGTTTCGTTACCGGCGTTCCGGGGGCGGGTAAAACCCTTGTAGGGCTTAATATTGCGAGTATTCACGCAAACAGGGAAGAGAATGAGTATTCTGTTTTCCTCAGTGGTAATGGCCCCTTGGTGGCGGTATTACAGGAAGCCTTAGCTAGGGATCGATCTTCTAGAACTGGTGATTCTATCAGTGCAACTAGAAAGGAGACTGAATCATTTATTCAAAATATCCATCGCTTTAGGGATGAATATTTGCATGGTGGCGTGCCGCCTGAAAAAGTGGCCATATTTGATGAGGCTCAACGGGCGTGGGATAAAGAGCAGGCAAGCGATTTTATGCGTCGTAAGCGAGGTATTGTCGACTTTGATAAATCAGAGCCTGAATTTCTCATCGAAGTAATGGACCGTCGTCAAGACTGGGCGTTTATTATTGCGCTAGTTGGTGGTGGACAGGAGATTAATAAAGGTGAGGCAGGACTAGCTGGTTGGTTGGATGCGCTTAAGGCCAAGTTCTTAGATTGGGATGTCTATTTTTCCACGGCTTTATTGTCAGGTGAGTATGTTTCGCTAGGGGTAGATCTGAATGCGGTTCCAAGGGCGAATGTCTTACCTAACTTACATCTTGCCACATCCATGCGATCTTTCCGTGCTGAAAAGTTGTCCAGTTTTATTCATTACTTGGTAGCTGGGCAATGCGGGCTTGCTGTTAGCATTTATAAAGATCTAGAGCATGTCTACCCAATCAAAGTCACTCGCGATTTAGCTAAGGCTAAATCTTGGGTTCGGCAGCACAGAAGAGCTAATGAATCTATGGGAGTACTTGCTTCTTCTAACGGCATTAGGCTTAAAGCTGAAGGGATTTTCGTTAAAAATGAGATAGATCCTGCAAAGTGGTTTTTAAGTGGAGTTGAAGATATTCGTTCTGCTGAGTTTTTAGAGGATGTAGCCACCGAGTTTGACGTACAAGGATTAGAGCTAGACTGGTGTGTCGTTGCTTGGGATGCTGATTATCGTTTCAACGGCCAAGTGTTTGAGCATTGGGAATTTAGAGGAACTAAATGGGAAATGCGGCATAAAGCTGTACGTAAGAGATATCTTGAAAATGCTTATCGCGTATTGTTGACCCGGGCTCGTCAGGGCATGGTGATATTTGTTCCTAAAGGCGATAAATCAGATGAGACTCGAGATCCCAAGTTTTATGATCATACCTATAAGTACTTGATAAATTGTGGGATTGGAGTGATTTAATAAAAGCAAGGGTCGAAATTGTTCGACCCTTTTGGTTATTTTGAAACGAAAAAATTAATAAATTCATCAAGGTCACTAAAGACTTTGATTTGTTTGTCTTGAATATTACTTGCAGCAGTTTTTATCCAGTCAAAAGCTTTTTGTTTATAGCCTTTCCCACCGAGTAAAATGACTAAATTTTGCTCTGGTGCGAGGCGGAGAGACTCTAGGAAAAAAGGAAATTTTTGATCGACAGAGCCGCTTTGCTCTTGCTTGTGAGCTTCAATTCGGACTGCTCCTAGTGTTTGATGTTGTACTAAGAAGGCTGCCTTTCGAATTCCACCATACATATCTGTATAAGGCACATTTTTAAGGAACTCGTTTTGAGATGGAACACCTTGTGCTTCACAAAAGCCTAGCGCTACAAGGGATTGTTCAACTTGATCACAAAATTTCTGATTGGATAACATGCTTGCTTCATATTTACCTGAGTCTACTTCAGGTAAATCTTCAAAAAGTGATTCTTGGTTCATTCTCCATCCTTGGTTATTAAATCGCCCTTTAATGTAGCATTGAGAGTGGCTGATTTTCAATCAGTTAGACCAACTACTCAAAATTGTTCAATCACTTTGAAATTTATCCAAACTTGCCACTCGCCAATTTCTCCATCAAAAACTCAATCAAAACCGTCACTTTGGTTGGGAGGTATTTTCGCTGTGGGTACACGGCGTAAATGCCATGTTCGGGTAGCGGATAGTCTGTAAGTAACGCCTGTAAATATCCGGTTTGCAGATCCGGCTCAACAATAAAACGTGGTAGGTTGGCGATACCGAGGCCATCGAGGCAGGCTTGGTGGATAGCATCACTATTATTCACCTGATAGTTTCCTTTGGGTTGAACACGTTGCACGCCATCGGGACTGTGGAAACTCCATTCCACACCATCTTGAAAGTAACTGTAAAACAAGCAGTTGTGCTGAGTTAACGCGCTAGGAGTCATGGGTAAACCGTGCTGCGCTAGATACGCGGGGGACGCGCAAATCACGCTCAAACAAGGGGCAATTTTACGGGCGATAAGGCTGGAGTCGGGTAGTTCGCCGATACGAATGGCTAAATCAAAGCCGCCTGCGATTAAATCTGTGGTCTTGTCATCCATCTGCATTTGTAGTTGGATATCGGGGTAACGCCTTAAAAATTCAGCTATTAATGGCGCAATATATCTGCGTCCAAACACCATAGGTACTGAAATCCGCAAATTCCCTTTAGGGGTTTGCTGCAATTCAGAGATGGCATCCAATCCTTCTTGGGTGAGCTGTACCGCCGGGCGAATGTACTCGAAATAGCGCGCGCCAGCGTCGGTTAGGCTTAAGCTGCGGGTGGTGCGTTGTAATAGTTGAATCCCTAAGTGTTGCTCCAACTGTGTGATTCGTTTGCTGATGGCTGATTTGCTCAGTCCAAGCTTTTGTCCCGCCGCAGAAAAACTACCGCATTCGACCACAGTGACAAAAATGGGTAGAGCAGAAAAATGTTCCATGTGCGTCCTATTCTGTTGAGGCGAGGTTGGTTACTGCATTTCGATTCGATGTAATCAGTCTTCAATTAAGCGGGCCAAGAGATAAACCAGATAGGGCGCGTTTACTGTTGAGTTATGTTCAATAATAGGTTGCATTATCACGGTATTATCCGTTATGGATAAAGATAGTAGACTATTTTGCAACAAAAACGGTGTTCCCATAAATAGAATCTTGCGCCTGTTTTGCGCGTTCGATGTCATGTTGGATGAGGCCGACTGCATGATCCCGAGTTGAGTTTGGCGATGCGTTAATTTGCTATGGTGCTAGCGGCTTCCCTATACTGCCAGTGGTGGCAATTTTTAAAATTTTTAGAGCTTCAGTGATTAGTTACATTTTATCTTTTGTTAGGAGTGTTATTTTGTCCTCAAATCAAACCTATTCCTCAGCCACGCCCTATGCTTGGGTGCTTTTCGACGCCGATGAAACGCTATTTTATTTTGATGCCTTTGAAGGACTAAAGTTGATGTTTGCTGGCTTTGGTGTTGAGTTTACTCAGGCCGACTTTGAGGAATACCAAAGGGTTAATAAACCGCTTTGGGTTGCTTATCAGGATGGCAAGATCAGCGCCGCCGAGCTGCAAACTATTCGTTTTGAGCCTTGGGCAGCAAAGCTTAATGTATCGCCACAAATCTTAAACAGTGCATTTTTAGCCGCCATGGCTGAGATTTGTGCGCCATTGCCTGGTGCGCGCGAATTGCTCTCGGCATTGCAAGGTAAGGCTAAACTGGGGATTATCACTAATGGCTTTACTGAGTTGCAGACGGTGCGCTTACAGCGAACAGGCTTGCAGCATCATTTTGATATTTTAGTGATTTCAGAAAAAGTCGGCATCGCCAAACCCGATGTGGGTATTTTTGAGCATGCGCTTGAGTTAATGGGGCGGCCAGCGCGTGAGCAAGTATTAATGGTCGGTGATAACCTGCATTCCGATATCCAAGGTGGTATCAATGCCGGTATTCATACTTGTTGGTACAACGTCCATGGCCATGCTGCGCCAGCGGGGATCACCCCACATTATCAAGTGAACTCCCATCAAGAGCTACAACAGATACTGGGGCTTTAAGAAAACATTTGGGGTACATATTGCCGTACACATAATGCGAAAAGGGGTTAACCTTTGCAGGTTAACCCCTTTTCTAACAATCACTTAATCTAAAAGATTAGTTCATGCCATACTTCTTTAATTTCTTACGCAGAGTACCGCGGTTGATACCTAGCATGTTTGCTGCGCGGGTTTGGTTGCCGCGAGTGTGTTGCATGATGATGTCAAGCAGAGGTGCTTCAACTTCACTTAGCACCATTTCATACACTTCTTGTGCTTCCTGACCGTCCAACTGTGCGAAGAAGTTAGTTACGGCACGCTTAACTGCGTCACGTAATAACTGGGGCTTGATAGTGCCGTTTGCGGTTTCGATTTTGCCAACGGTAAGCTGGTGAACTTCTGTGTTAGTTGTCTGATCAAACATTCTATTCTGCTCTTTATTAATTCTTTACTAATTCATCAAAATAATATTCCACGCGGGAATACTGTTCTGCAGCGGTTTCCAGCTGATTAAAGTCAGCCCGAAACTGGCGCTGATCCTCCTGGTCTAGGTACCATCCGATATGTTTTCTGGCGAAGCGGATACCCTTATATTCACCATATAAATCATAAAGTTTGGTGAGGTGTTCCAGCATCACTTGACGCTGTTCTACCACCTCAATGGGCGCTAGCTTATTACCCGTCTCCAAGTAGTGCTGGATTTCTCTGAAAATCCAAGGTCGTCCTTGAGCACCCCGTCCTATCATCAGAGCATCGACACCGGTGTAATCCAGCACAAAGCGGGCTTTCTCCGGACTGTCGATATCCCCGTTTGCGACAACAGGAATCGAGACATTCTGTTTAATTGCTTTAATGGTGTCGTACTCGGCGTCGCCTTTGTACATGCATTGTCTCGTGCGGCCATGAACGGCCAGCGAGGCGATGCCACAATCCTCGGCAATCTGGGCGATTTGAACACCGTTCCTGTGTTCAGGCTCCCAGCCTGTGCGAATTTTTAACGTAACGGGCACATCTACTGCAGCTACCACGGCTTGTAAAATGTCTTTTACGAGGGGCGGATTTTGCATTAAGGCTGAGCCAGCCAGCTTTTTATTCACTTTTTTTGCAGGGCATCCCATGTTGATATCAATGATATGGGCGCCTTGTTCAACGTTGAACTGGGCGGCCTGCGCCATTAACTCTGGATCTGCACCTGCAATTTGCACTGAGCGAATACCTTCCTCACCAGAATGTGTCATACGCTGGCGGCTTTTATCCGTATCCCAAACCTCAGGATTGGATGAAAGCATCTCCGACACCGCTAAGGCTGCACCATAACGAAGACAGAGATTACGGAAAGCTTGATCGGTGACACCTGCCATTGGTGCCACGATCAGCTGATTCTTCAGTTGATAGGGTCCAATCTGCATTTACTGTTTCACCTTAGCTCTTCAAAGGGGCGCTATAGTAGCCCTTTTTATTGGCCGTGAAAAGGTCAATAAATGACCTAGGAGCAATTTTTTTTCTTGACTTTTTAGCCTTGAGAAGTCATCGACAAAATAAGCCTAAGCCAGTGGTGGCGCATGTTGCGCCACCCTTTAGCGTTATTTGCGCGTACCTGTCAAGCGGCTCCAATCTTCTTTGTGAGCCGCTTCGTCCATGTCGAACCATTGGCTATAAAAGTCAGAGATTTCTTGCGCTTGCTCTTTTAGGAGTCCAGAGAGAGCTAATTTACCGCCTGTTTTGACTCGGTCGGCGATAAGGGGGGCAAGTTCGCGCAGTGGGCCTGCGAGAATATTGGCAACTAATACATCGGCCTTAAGATCGGCGGGTTGATCTTCAGGCAGGTAAAGCTCGAGTTGGTCGGCGACATCGTTACGCTCGGCATTGGCTTTTGAGGCGTCAATGGCTTGATAGTCGATGTCGATACCGGTGACTTTTTTCGCGCCCAGTTTTAGGGCGGCAACGGCAAGAATGCCTGAGCCACAGCCAAAGTCGATCACTTCTTCGTTGCTTAGATCTAAGCTGTCTAACCACTCTAAACACAGTGCTGTCGTGGGGTGAGTGCCTGTGCCGAAGGCCAGACCCGGATCTAAGATCACGTTGACTGCGCTTGGATCGGGTACTTCACGCCAGCTTGGGCAAATCCACAGGCGTTTACCGAATTGGATTGGGTGGTAGTTATCCATCCATTCGCGGACCCAATCTTTGTCTTCAATCTGCTCGATTTTATGGCTGAAGTGTTCACCTAAAAACGGCAGGGTTTTCAGCATCTCAATGCTTGGGGTTAGATCGGTATCGGCTTCGAATAGCGCGACAACCACGGTATCACGCCACAGCGGGGTTTCACCCAGTTTAGGTTCAAAAATCGGGGTGTCTTTACCATCTTCAAAGGTAATGGAGACTGCGCCTTCTTCCATGAGTAAGTCGCTGATGGTTTCTGCATCATCACTGTTAGTGTTAATGCGGAGTTGGATCCAAGGCATGGGTTAAATCCTGTGGCTAGGGTTAAAAAATATCACGCTATTGTATACCCAAACCGCGCTAAATTGCAGAATTCGGTGGCAATTTCGCATTGTTCAATTAGATAAATGAGTTGCTGTGCAGCAGGGGATTGGCGAGTGATAAATGGATTTTATTCTACGCCGACAAAGAGTTAGTCAGTCATCCTTTTTGTGCGAAAATGCGAACCGGTCGTTTCGATTTTTAGTATAAACATATGAAATATAATGGTTAATTGGTTTTACCTTTGTTTGGTTTTTTACTTGATTTTTGTGATCGCCTTCTAAGAGTTGACGCTGCTCCCGTGAGTTACCTCACGCTTTAAATCTGTGACGCTCAGCCGGGTATTTTGTTACTGCTATGGTGTAGTTTGCAAAGAGGTGTCAACAAACCATCAAAGGTAAAAGCAAGATGATAAGCGTAACGCGCGTTCACACTAGGGTGAAAACACTGGGGATAGGTCACCCTTGGTCGGCTAAGGCTGATCGATTACAGAGCGCGACAGGCATTATGTTGGGATGCTTCCTGTTGTTGCATATGCACTTCGAGTCGAGCATTTTGCTGGGCAAAGAGGCATTTTACCAAGTAGTACAACTGCTTGAGGGCGGTATGTTTAGTAGTACAGGCCATGGCTTTCCGATGGTTACTAAAGTCTTCTCGGTTTTTATGCTGTTAGTGGTGATATTGCATGCCGCAGTTGCGCTTAGGCGGTTTCCGGCACAACTGGGTCAGTGGCGGGCATTGCGCTCGCATTTAGGTGGCATTAATCACCGTGATACCCATGCATGGTTTTGGCAGCTCATTACTGGCTTTATTCTGTTTTTCCTGGTGCCTGTACATCTGTTTACCATGATCTTAAATCCTGAGATTGGCCCACATTTATCCGCCGAGCGTGTTTATCACGATAATGCTTGGCTGCTTTATGCCTTATTGCTGCCCGCAGTGGTGATCCACGCCATGATTGGTTTGTACCGTGTGGCAGTTAAGTGGGGCATTACCACTCAACGCTCCGGCTTACGTAAACTCGCTAAGGTATTGATTATCTATTTGTTGTGCCTAGGTAGCGCTAGCTTAGTTACTTATATGTTGATCGGCAGCGAGTTGACTGTTCCTGTGCAGCCCTATGTGCCCCAGTAATTTGAATGCCAACCCTGCTGCGCGCATTGCACTGAGATAATTCGCAGCAGGATTTTGTGTCGCTGCCACTCGTTTTTATTGGTTCTATCGCTAATAGTTAAGCATTCGATTAATTATTCGCCTCCTAGTTGATCTAACTCAGGTTTGTTGTTGGATTTGTGAGCGATATTAATTTTTAAAGATCACTTAATGAGCTTGGCTCAATAGAGCCTGTGGCGCGAGGCGAAAGCAATGGCAATCAAACTAAGTATAAAAAAATGGAGTGCGTGGCTGGATTTAAGCCAGAGTGTGTCGGGTGTCATTTTGGCGGTGTTTTTATGGAGTCACTTAGTGTTGGTGTCGTCCATTTTGTTGGGTGGCGATGCTATGAACTGGGTGGCGCGCACTATGGAGCTAAGTTTTCTCTCTAGTGATGGTCATGGCTATCCCTGGGTGGTGACTTGTATTGCCATCGGTATCGGCGCTTTAGCGTTAGTGCATGTGCTAGTGGCATTGCAGAAGCTACCGATGAGTTTGCGTCAGCAAAGGGCGCTGCAACAGCAGATGCAAGTGATTAATCATAGCGATACTCGCCTCTGGCGTTGGCAAGCCATTACGGGTGTGGTGATCCTTTTATTGCTGCCGGTGCATCTGTGGCTTATCGGCTCGGCGCCTGAAACCATAGGTCCGCAGGGCAGCGCTGAGCGGATTTGGAACCAAGGTGTATGGATGGTGTATTTGCCGCTATTGCTGACGGTTGAGTTACATGCGGCCATCGGGATTTACCGCGTAGCACTGAAGTGGGGCGCGGCGCGTGATCTTAATAGTCGCAGCCGTTTACGTAAGATTAAAACTATTGTGAGTATCGCGTTTGTCACTGTAGGGATTGCCTCTTTATTGGCATTTTTACCCCATGCGAGTTGAGCGAAATATAACAAAAGAGTGTTGTCCTAAAACAATAACAGCAGTACCCGTTAAGGAGCAGGCGTGAAACTGATTTATACCGATTCATTAGTGGTTGGTGCCGGATTGGCAGGGCTAAGGGTAGCCATTGCCTCTAAAGAGCGTGGGCTGGATACCTTAGTGCTATCGCTTATTCCTGCCAAACGTTCTCACTCCGCCGCAGCGCAGGGGGGAATGCAGGCAAGCCTTGGCAACGCAGTTAAAGGCATGGGTGATGATGAAGATGTGCACTTTCAAGACACTGTGAAAGGTTCGGACTGGGGCTGCGATCAAGAGGTCGCGAGAATGTTTGCCCACTGTGCGCCAAAGGCAGTACGTGAGTTAGCCAACTGGGGGGTGCCTTGGTCACGTGTTAGTGCTGGTCCACGGGAAGTCATTGTTAACGCACAAAAAGTTACTCTACAGGAAGCCGAAGAAGCCCATGGGTTAATTAATGCCCGCGACTTTGGTGGCACCAAAAAATGGCGCACCTGCTATACCGCCGACGGTACTGGCCACTCTTTACTTTATGCCATGGATAACAAAGCCATTTCGATGGATATTCCGGTCCATGAGCGCGTCGAAGCGCTGGCGATTATCCACGATGGAGAGCGTTGTCACGGGGTGATTGCCCGCTGTTTAATCACGGGCGAGTTGCGTGCCTATGTCGCGAAATCGACCACGATTGCCACTGGTGGCTATGGCCGTATTTACGAAGTCTCAACCAATGCGATTATCTGTGAGGGTATAGGTCAGGCGCTGGCACTCGAAACTGGGGTCGCGACCCTTGGCAATATGGAAGCGGTGCAGTTCCATCCCACAGCAATTGTGCCCGTGGGGATTTTAACCACAGAGGGTTGCCGTGGTGATGGTGGTTTATTGCGGGATAAAGACGGTTATCGTTTTATGCCGGACTATGAGCCAGAGAAAAAAGAACTGGCATCGCGGGATGTAGTGTCTCGCCGTATGACTGAACACATGCGTAAAGGTAAGGGCGTCGATAGTCCCTATGGTCCACATTTATGGCTCGATATCACCCTGCTTGGGCGCAAACATATCGAAACCAACCTGCGTGAAGTGCAAGAAATTTGTGAGAACTTCCTTGGTATCGATCCCGCAAAGGATTGGATACCCGTGCGTCCGACTCAGCATTACTCCATGGGTGGCATTCGCACCAAAGCAACTGGTGAAAGTCCGCAGCTTAAGGGCTTATTCAGTGTGGGCGAAGCCGCCTGTTGGGATATGCATGGCTTTAACCGCTTGGGCGGTAACTCGCTCGCTGAAACCGTGGTGGGCGGTATGATTATTGGTAAATATGTCGCTGATTTTTGTGAGAATAATAGCCTTGAAATCAATACCCAGCTTGCCGAAAAATTTATGCGGCAAGTACAGACTGAGATCGACACCTTAGTCGATGGCGATGGTCAAGAAAACCCCTTCGAACTTAAGCACGCAATGCAGCGAATTATGATGGATTACGTGGGGATTTTCCGTAATGGCCCTGAACTCGATAAAGCAGTGACAGAGCTAAAAGCCCTGCTTGAACGTTCACGCAAACTCGGTATTAAGTGTAAAAAACGCCACGCCAACCCAGAGCTGGTAGAAGCTCTAAGGGTGAAGCGCATGCTCAAGGTAGCGCTGACCGTTGCTTGCGGCGCTGCCGCTCGCACCGAAAGCCGCGGTGCCCATGCCCGTGAGGATTATCCGCAGCGTAATGACCGCGATTGGCTTAATCGCACCCTCGCCAGTTGGCCTGATGCCAATGCGTTGGAACCCGTATTGAGCTACGAGCCGCTAGACGTGATGAAGATGGAACTGCCACCGGGATACCGGGGTTATGGTATCGACAATGCGATTGCTCACCCCGATACCGCAAAACGTGAGCAACAAATTGCTGAAATTTTGGCAGGGCTTGGGGAGGATGCCGATCGCTATCAACGCCAAGCGGCGCTGATGCCTTTCGAGCTGCCGCCCAGCCTGCAAGCTAAAAATGAACGTTTAAGTGATACCTTACAAAAACCCTCTGCCAATGCGTTAGGAGAAAAATCATAATGACCCAAGGTCGCCAGTTAACCTTTAATATTTTTCGTTATGATCCACAGGAGCCAAACGATAAGCCGAAAATGGTGCGTTACCAGCTCACCGAAACGCCGGGGATGACAGTATTTATTGCCCTCAATAAGCTGAGAGAAGAGCAAGATACGTCGTTGCAGTTTGACTTTGTCTGTCGGGCAGGGATTTGTGGCAGTTGTGCCATGGTGATCAATGGTTTTCCGACATTAGCTTGCCGCACCTTAACCGCCAAATATCCCAAGGGTGAGATTACCCTGATGCCGTTACCTGGCTTTGAATTGATCGGTGATTTATCGGTTAACACAGGTAAATTTATGCGTGAACTCGCTGAGCGGTTAAAGCTATGGTTACATCCTAAGGCGAATGATATCAGCATCCATCGCCTCGAAGATCCTATGGCTCCTGAAGAAGCTGCTCGCCTGTATGAGTTGGAGCGCTGCGTCGAGTGTGGCGTTTGCGTATCAGCCTGCGCGACCAAGCAAATGCGCGAGACCTTTGTCGGTGCAGTTGGCATGATGAAAATTGCCCGCTTTGAACTCGATAGCCGTGATGCCCGCACTGCGGAGGATTTTTACCATGTGATCGGTAATCAAGATGGGGTGTTTGGGTGTATGACCTTGCTTGGCTGCCAAGACAACTGTCCGAAGGATTTGCCCCATATGCAACAGATTGCTTATCTACGCCGAAAAATGGCGATGACGTTGGTTTAGCTTTATTTACGCAGTTGATTTAAAAATAGAAAGCGCCAAATTTGGCGCTTTCTTGTTGGTGATGCTAGCAAGCATAACACTTATGGATCTCGACTTTCTCTACTAACAGCTCGGAGGTGGCGACAAAGGTATTAAAGTGTGGGCTTGCCATATGCGCATCCAGTGCTGCTTGGGATTGCCACACTTCATACATCCAAAACTGATTAGCATTATCTAAAGAATAATGCAGCGTATACTCCAAACAACCTGCCTCGGTGTGGGTGTCACTTACCAGTTGTTTGAGGACTTTAAAGAGTGAATCACTCTGGCCTGAATGCGCTTGGATTTGCGCAAAAACCGTGATTTTCATTGGCTAAATCCCTCAAGCACAATTTTACCAATCGCTTTGCCCGACTCAATTTGTGCATGGGCCTTTAGCAAGTTTTGCGCATTAATCGTGCCGTAATGCTCACCAAAGGTGCTTTTTACTTTGCCGGTATCGATAAGCTCTGCAATGCGATTGAGTAGATGGTGCTGGGCAATCATATCCTCGGTTTGATACAGGCTGCGGGTAAACATGAGCTCCCAATGCAGCGACAGGCTTTTACGCTTAAGCTTCATCACATCTAACGGGGCTACCGGATCATCAATCAGTGCCAGTTTTCCTTGTGGTTTGAGCACTTTTACAATTTCGTCAAAGTGCTTATCGGTTTGGGTCAGGCTAATCACATGGGTGACATCGGCAATATCGAGCTTAGCCAGCTCTTCCGAGAGGGATTTATTGTGATTAATCACTGCATCGGCACCTAAGGTTTGCACCCAAGTTGCTGATTCTGGCCGTGATGCGGTACCGATAACCTCTGCTCCAGTCAATTTGACCGCCAGTTGAGTGATAATCGAACCCACACCGCCAGCGGCACCGATAATCAGAATGCGTGCATCCGTGGCTGAGCTGTCCTGCGGTAGACCTAAACGGTCAAACAGCAATTCCCAAGCCGTGATACTCGTTAAGGGGAGCGCCGCAGCCTGGGCATAAGTTAAGGTTTGCGGTTTATGGCCCACAATGCGCTCATCAACTAACTGATATTCGGCATAGCTACCGCTGCGGCTGATATCGCCGGCGTACCAGACCTCATCACCTACTTTAAACAGACTCACCTTGTCACCCACGGCTTTAACAACTCCAACTGCATCCCAACCGAGGATTTTATACTCCCCAGCAGGCGCTGAGCTTGATGCGCGGATCTTGGTATCAACGGGGTTAACCGATATGGCCTTAACCTCGACTAACAAATCAAAACCCGTTGGAGTTGGTTTGGCTAATGTTATATTTTCTAATGCATTATGCGCATTGACTGCGCCTGCTGTTTGGTAACCTACGGCTCTCATAATCATTCCTCACTGGCGACTCATGTCTGTCACTTGTCATTGAGCACCATTGTGTGAAATATTAACCTTTAGATAAACGGGGTAAAGTTTGTAATTTTTTCAAAGGAAATTTGATAATCATGTTGCTTAATGATCTCGCCTTATTTGTTCGCGTTGCCGATTGCGGCAGCATTTCGGCCGCAGCGGCCGAAATGGACCTCTCTGCTGCTTCAGCGAGCGCAGCGATTAAACGTCTTGAAAAACAGCTTGATACGAGTTTGTTTGTGCGCACGACTCGCAGCCTTAGATTAACCGCTCAAGGGGAGCGTTACCTGATCCATTGCCGCCGCGCCTTAAGTGATCTCGCCCTTGGAGAGCAGGCGATTGCCAGCGATAAAGGTAAGGTCTCTGGCACCTTAAGCCTGTCGGTTTCATCTGACTTTGGGCGAAACTTATTTGTCCCTTGGCTCGATGACTTTCTCTTGGATTTTCCACAGCTGCAAGTGCGTCTGCATTTAGGCGACAATATCAGCAGTTTTTACCACGATAAAATTGATGTGGCGGTGCGTTATGGTAAGCCGCAGGATTCTAATCAAGTTGCCTTTCCGATTTGCAGTGCCGACAGAGTGTTATGTGCATCGCCGGACTATCTTGCTAAATTTGGTCAACCCGAAACCTTAGAGCAGCTAACACAACATAATTGCTTGTTTTATAAGTTAGATGAGAGAACTCACGATCAATGGCAATTTGAGCGTGATGGCCAGGAATGTAAAGTTCGCGTCACGGGGAATCGTAGTGCGAATGATGCTGAAATTGCGCGCCGCTGGGCGGTAGCAGGAAAGGGGTTAGTGTTTAAGTCGAGCTTAGATTTGGCAGAGGATATTATGGCTGGGCGTTTAGTGCCCTTGTTACCAGAATATCGCGGCGAGTCGGTCAATTTATACTTAGTGTGCCCAGGACGCGAACATGTCACACCCGTGGTGTTACTGCTTCGCGAAATGTTACGTCGCCGTTGTAAAGAATTGCAAACTCAACTGTCTGCTCATCATATTATCCCAAACTACCGTTAAGCTATTTGCATTATGGTGGCATATGTAAATAATCGCACTGCATGTTGTTATTTATTGTTTTTAATCTGTTTTTAAATTGTTTTTTATGGCGGTTTTTTCTGTTATGAATTGTGTTGTTTATGTTTAATGTCGCTAATTTTTTCTGATCTAACTCATATTTATTTTAATTGCATATGAGTTGTCGCTGGCTTGAGTTGAAAAGCATTTTTTTTCGTGCGTATGATGCGATAAATGTATCGTTTTGTATCTTTAACTGTGGGTCACAGTGGAGATTATTTATAGTATGACGTATTGACTGAAAATGTTAACTAAATTAGCCACAAAAAATTACTCAAAAATACCGAAACATCTTCATCCAATAGTCGGTGGATTACTGGTGATCGGAATATTATGGTTGAGCTTATCGCTAAGTGTTTCTGCTAAAAATGAAATTTATTCTTTTGAAAAGAATGATTTTTTAATGGCTTCGACACTTGTGGCGCAGAGTGAGTTTGTGGGCCATAAATCGACAATCGTACAGAATGAATATAGCGTTACACTTTGGAATTGGTTTTGTGAAACTAATTTTGAAAGCATATTTATTGGACTGTCTTTTTTTGTTTTATTTGGTGTTATTTATTTCATTTCAGCTATTTTTCTGCGTAGTTACATTCTTAATTTGGAACATTATTATTCCATTTTACTTAATTGGATAAAGTCTATTCAAGCAAGTACATCCTAGCGCTATACAGAGCGCATGCTCACTATCAATATTTTCATAAAAATATAAATCAAGGTTTTATTATGCAACCAACGAATAATCAATATTATTCGTCGATTTCTCGTCGACGAAATAAATGGTCTGTGCTTTTCTGCTTGCAGGTGATGCTGGCGAGTTTTTCATTTGTCGGCCAAGTATTGGCTGTCAATGAATTTGAGTTAGCCACGGATGCACAAGCTGCAAAATGGTCTGGCTACGTTAATGTTGGGTTTACCCGAAACATTTATGACTCGGATAGTTATTACGCCTATCAAGCCTATAACATCGATAGCCGGATCGATTACAAGGCAAATTGGGGCAATGTGCTGTTTACCCTTGGGGGCGAAAAGCAAACATTGCATGGCAAAGAGTCCAGTTTTTATGACCCTTTGCTGGAATACCGCACACCACTGTATGCCTTAAGCGATACCGTCTCATTCAAAGGCAGTTTAGGTGTGTATTTGCCCGCAGAGCGCGAATCAAAATTGGATAGGTTGCAATATGCACCGCGTATTGCTGCGTACTTATTTTGGAGCCCGCTAGATAACCTAAGTTTTTATTTTTCACCGCGCTATCGCTACAACGCTTACCAATACAAAACCGCTGGTGAGCGCGTGTTAGTTGAACAACAACTCGATGGATTACTCGATGCTTATTGGCAAATTACGGCTAATTGGTATTTGGATGTGAGTGGTCGTTATCGAGTCTCCAAAAACTATTACGGTCGTCGACTCGATGATCAATTTACCTTTGCCCAAGAACTCGGTTGGTCGTTTAAGCCTGACTGGGTGTTGGCTGTTGGTCATAACAATAGTGGTCGTTTCTATAACCCAGAAGTGGGGACATCTCAGGGATTTGAGATTTATGACAAAAAGAGTTCAACCTTTTATTTGTCAGTTACTAAATATCTATAAAAACAGTAGTTAAGAGGAATCTATGAAGAAGTCCATGGTATGTCTGGCGATAACCAGCGCACTGACCCTTGTGGGGTGTGGTGCCGGTGATGAGCCTTATAAAGAACTCCCCAAAGATGAGAAGCAAGTCACCACTGCCGACATCGATAAAGCAACTGAGCGGCAATATCTCTACATTCGCAGCGTGGGTAAAGCTCCGCGTTATGCCGCCGAGGTGCGAGGTTTTACCCAAGGTGATCCTAAGTTGGTAACCTTGCATAAAACGGAGAATGGTATCCAAGTACGTCAAATTGACCGAGATAATATCGGATTAGGCCATGACAGCCGTTATTCTAATGAATATAACCAAGCGCCAGTGTTAACCATTCCTGGCGAATATATCGACTTTAAATGTACCGAAGATAAATGGCGTGAGTGTATTAACGTAGAGCAAGTTAACACCGATGCTAATTTAACATGGCAGGATAAGCGCTACTTTGTCCCCGATTTTGCCAAAGCTAAAATTGCCGAGTTGGGCATTAATGACATATTTACCTTTGGTGAATGTGTGACTGAAACAGAGGCCCCACGACTAGTAAATACTCAAGGCCAAAAAGGCTATGAGATGGATTTGGCCAAGGGCGTGGTTAACTTTGAAATTGAGCATACCTATCAAGCTTCACCAAGTTGCTTTAACCAATTTTACGGTGGCAATCTCGACAATCTATCCTTTACGACCACTGAGTTTATTTCGATTGTGGCAGTGGATCAGTTAGCCAGTAAAGACTATCAAGCGATTCCCTATGCCGAAAATGAAAAGGGCGCATTTGGTTTCTTTACCTCTTCCCATACTTACCGTGATGCGACTGATTCAGAGGGCGTTGACGGGTATGTGCGTACCTACATGAATCGCTTCAATCCGGCCAAATCGGAACTGACTTATTACTTGAGTAATAATTTCTACGATGCGAAAAATAAACCCTTTTTGGATGCTGCTATCGAGTCCGTGACGGCAATTAATATTCAAAACAAGTTGTATAAAACGGGTTTCCCACAGATAAAACTTGAGCAAGCCCACGATAAACGCCATGGCGACCTGCGCTATAGCAACATCACTTTATTTGATGAACCGCTGGATAATGGTTTGGCGGGTTATGGCCCATCCGCGGCAAACCCGCTTACAGGCGAAATTGTGAGTGCGCGAGTCAATCAATACAGCTCGAATCTAAAACAAGGCGCAGTACGTTACTATCGCCAAGTGCGTTTAGATTATAACAGAGGCAAATTGGACGCGAATTCAGTCACATCGTTAACGGGCGAGCCTTATGTGTCGAATTTGAACAAGCCAGATGTCAGCGTTGATACTGTGCCAGTTGAGACGGCTGCATTTGAACAACCGACTCAGCAGCTTATTGCAGCACCCAAATCAATGTTATTAACGCCTAAGGATAATAGTCTCGATGCTTTGGCGGATTTTGATGAAAAAACACAAGCGTTTTGGTCTGAAAATTCAATGATGCATGTGGATACCGTGTTTGCTACAGGTGGTAGTAATCGTGAATTACCTCGCGGTATCAAAGGTCATGAAATTGATTGGAAAAAAGCCGAAATGTGGGTTGATGGCAAAGTGGGCGGTAAATTAGCGGCATTTGAAGATTTGCCGATAAGTTTACAAGACTCATTAACTACAGCCCTTGCTGCACAAGCATTTGCCGGCACCTTGACCCATGAATTAGGGCATACCTTTGGCTTAAGACATAACTTTGCTGGGAGTCGCGACCACGACAATACCTTTAACCAAGCACAATTGACGGAGTTAAAAGCCGCCTTTAGCGATGCAGGTTACCCAGATATTACTGTTAATGCCGAGTTTTCGAGCCAAATGGACTACAACGTGAATCGGTTTGCAACCACGTTTGAACCCTATGACTTAGCGGCGTTACGTTTTGGCTATGCCCGCGAAGTGGAAACAAAGGCTAACGAATTTGTATCGCTCAAAGCGGAAGATGCTAAGCGTCGCGACGAACTTGCCAAAGGCATTGTTAACGGGGATACCCGATTTGGCGCGCTTTACAATATTGAGCAAAACAATAGCCTACGTCAGTATTCTTATTGCACAGATGAACATGTGTCCCTTAACAGCAACTGTAATCGTGGTGATGCGGGTAAAAACTTAGATGATATTAACCAGTTCTATATCGATAAGTATTTTGATAGCTACGAGACCATGAACCTACGCCATAATCGTCAATCTTTGTTTGAGGATCATAGTCTAAGTTACACCATCAATCGTAAAGTTCAGTTTGATGAGATACGTCAATTCATTGAAGATGTGAGCTTTTTAGAGCAATTATTTGGTCTATCAGAAAACTTTTTTGCTGGTGAGTGCGACCGACTGGCTGCGGCAGGTAGCGAGGCTTGGTATTGTGCGAATCAGCGGGCGATGAATCAGTCGGCCGACTTCTTCCTTAAGCTAGTGGGAGAAAACGACGCCACATTGGACGTCACATACAAGCAAGCTGATGGCAGCGTAGCGTTAAGACAGCAGTACAATTTTGCTAAGGTACTTGAGCAATATCGTTTTAAAAGCGGCGATATGAAGGCGCAATTTGAGCCGGGTGAGGTGATCAGTCAGTTCTCTGATTCCCCAGAAGCCTTGAAAGAGTTGATCATTAAATCGCAAATAAATCCTCAATTTCAGGATTTATTAACGGCTGATGTTAGCTTTTCGGGCCGCTTACTCAATGGTATTAAAACGCCTGCATCCTCACCTAACCATCCGTATGTGAATGAGCGCGACGTGTTAGGTGTATGGCCTGATAAATTGTTAGCCGTGCGAGCCTTAGTATCACGTACAACGCCCCGCAGCACATCGAGTCGTGGTTACAAAGCATTGGTTGATTTACCGAATGTGGGTCCAGTGTTCCAAGACATGTTGTGTAAGATGACCATGGGTGAAGGCCCTGGGCTGACTCGTGGTAATGCACCGCTCTTTACCGAAAGCTGTGGCGTGAGTGGTAAGCTCGATAGCTATCTGCCTTATTACACTGATTTTGCCCAACAAAGTATTGAGCCATTACCTAATTACGATCGTTCAGTTTCACGTTACTTCCAATTTGATACTGTTAACGGCCAACCAAAAGGTAAGAGCAATTTATTGCAGATGATATTACGCCAAGTGGTGCTTGCATCGGTTGACAGTGATTATCAAGGCGAGCAAAAAGCCAGAGTATGGCGTGAATACGTCGGTATTCATCTAGCCGGCCCTGCATTAGCCACACAAGCGGAAGTGACAGTAAATGGCCGTGTGTATGCTGCGACCGCAGAAAACACTTTAGCATTGGCGCTGATCAACCGAATTAAAGAAATGGAAACCTTTAAGGCGCAGGTCGGCGAGGCCACGCTTGCCATCAAGTTAAACAACGGTACAGTAGGTGAGATAATTGATGGGCAACTAAGCCGAGATCAGTTAGTACTCAGTTATTTACCTGTGCTTGATTAAGTCACTTGAATCGAGTGAGCCGCACCCGCGGCTTTGCAATCCATCACCATGTGTAAAACGTAAAAAAGGCCGCTCAGTGAGCGGCCTTATTATTCATACAATCTTATATGGCTTAAGACTTTGCGCGTTTCATCGCGGTGAAGAATTCTTCGTTAGTCTTAGTCATCGCCAGCTTATCAATGAGGAATTCCATTGCACTGACTTCATCCATTGGATTGAGGATCTTACGCAGGATCCACATTTTTTGCAGTTCGTCTGGATTTGTCAGCTTCTCTTCACGACGAGTACCACTGCGGTTAAAGTCAATCGCAGGGAAGACGCGTTTTTCAGCGGCTTTGCGTGACAGATGCAGCTCTTGGTTACCAGTACCTTTAAACTCTTCGTAAATCACTTCGTCCATCTTAGAACCTGTATCGACTAACGCAGTCGCGATAATGGTTAAGCTGCCGCCGTGTTCGATGTTACGTGCTGCACCGAAGAAGCGTTTTGGACGATGCAGGGCGTTGGCGTCCACACCACCGGTTAACACTTTGCCTGATGAAGGGATTACAGTGTTGTAAGCACGCGCCAAACGGGTGATAGAGTCGAGCAGAATCACCACGTCTTTTTTGTGTTCGACTAAACGTTTAGCCTTTTCAATAACCATTTCAGCCACTTGTACGTGACGGCTTGCTGGTTCGTCGAAGGTAGATGCAATAACCTCACCTTTAACGAGGCGTTGCATCTCGGTTACTTCTTCTGGGCGTTCATCGATCAGCAGAACCATCAATACCACTTCAGGGTTGTTGTAGGTAATGGATTGCGCAATGTTTTGCAGTAATAGCGTTTTACCCGCTTTTGGTGGCGCAACGATCAGACCACGTTGACCTTTACCGATAGGTGAGCATAAATCCAGAATACGGGCAGTGATGTCTTCAGTTGAGCCATTACCACGCTCCATACGCATACGTTCTTCTGCGTGGAGTGGGGTTAAGTTTTCAAAGAGGATTTTATTGCGAGAGTTTTCAGGTTTATCAAAGTTAACTTCGTTAACTTTTAACAGGGCAAAATAACGTTCACCTTCTTTTGGTGGGCGAATCTTACCAAAAATGGTGTCACCCGTTCGCATGTTGAAACGGCGAATTTGGCTTGGTGACACGTAAATATCATCAGGGCCAGCTAAGTAAGATCCATCTGCACTTCGTAAGAAACCGAATCCGTCTTGGAGTATCTCTAATACACCGCCACCGAAAATGTCTTCGCCACTTTTGGCGTGGGCTTTAAGGATGGAGAAAATAATGTCCTGCTTGCGAGCACGGGCCATATTTTCGAGTTTCATGTTTTCGGCTAGCGAAACTAGGTCGGATATCGGCGTGTCTTTTAATTCAGTTAAGTTCATGTTGGGGATCTTGTGTTACGCGACAAAGCTTACCGCGATCAATCAGTAAAGTTTGTGATTCAGGATAGTGATTGACGAGCGAGAAGTGGTTTAGTTAGAAAGAATCTGGTTATTAAAGTAGCACTAACAAAGCGGGGCGTCCAGAAATTTAGGGGCATTCCGGCACAATTTAATTTCAGCTTGTGCCGGAGGTCACTCATAACGACAACAAATTAGATTTGTGCGTCGATAAACTCTTTTAACTGAGTTTTAGAGAGCGCGCCAACTTTGGTCGCTGCCAACTCACCGTTTTTGAATAACAGCAATGTTGGAATGCCGCGAACGCCGTATTTCGCTGGAGAAACGTTGTTCTGGTCAACGTTTAATTTAGCGATAGTTACGCGACCGGCATACTCTTCGGCAACGTCGTCAAGGATTGGCGCGATCATTTTACATGGACCACACCATTCAGCCCAAAAGTCTACCAATACTGGTAAATCGGCCTTTAATACGTCGTTTTCGAAGCTGTCGTCGCTCAGGTATATAATTTTATCGCTCATGATGTTCTCCAGTTTGGTTGCCATTGCTGGTTTGTTAATGGCTTACCATGTATATTGGGGCTGAAAAATAGCTTTTCAAGTTACCTTTTACAATGTGGCTATTTCAAACGATCGAGTATCTTATTGCAACCCCAAATGGTATGCTTGCGCTATGAGCCAAACACATTTATCAAATCAAAAATTTGCCGACTTACCTCTGCATCCTGAGGTTAAACAGGCCCTTGCCGAGAACGGCTTTGAATTTTGTACGCCGATTCAGGCGTTATCATTACCCGTATTACTTCAATCAAAAGATATCGCTGGCCAAGCTCAGACGGGCACTGGCAAGACAATGGCGTTTTTGGTTGCCACATTTAACCATTTATTGTCGACCCCTGTTCCTGAAGGACGTCAATTAAATCAACCGCGTGCCATTATCATGGCGCCCACCCGTGAATTAGCCATTCAAATTGCTAAGGACGCGATTTTACTCGCGAAACATACTCGCTTAAAGGTGGGGATTGTTTATGGTGGTGAGAGTTATGACGTCCAACGTAAAGTGCTTGACCAAGGTGTTGACATCTTAATCGGTACAACCGGACGGATTATCGATTATGTGCGTCAGGGCATTATTAGCTTAAATGCGATTCAAGCCGTGGTGTTAGATGAAGCCGATCGTATGTTCGACCTCGGTTTTATCAAGGATATTCGTTTCTTATTCCGACGCATGCCTAATGCCGATCAGCGCCTGAACATGTTGTTTTCAGCGACGCTTTCGATGAAGGTGCAAGAGTTGGCTTATGATCATATGAATGATCCGGTGAAAGTCGAAATTGCCCCCGAAGAAAAAACCTCAAAGAATATCAAAGAAGAAATTTTCTATCCTTCCCAAGAAGATAAGATGCGTTTATTGCTAACGCTGATTGAAGAAGATTGGCCTGAGAAAGCCATTGTTTTTTCAAACACTAAGCATAGCTGTGAGAACTTATGGGCTTGGCTTGAGGGTGATGGTCACCGTGTGGGTTTGCTCACTGGGGATGTACCACAGAAGAAACGTATTCGAATCCTAGAGCAATTTACGCAAGGTCAATTAGATATCTTGGTTGCGACTGACGTGGCTGCACGCGGCCTGCATATCTCCGATGTTTCCCATGTTTACAATTATGATTTACCTGATGATTGTGAAGATTACGTCCACCGTATTGGTCGTACTGGGCGAGCGGGTAACAAAGGGGTATCAGTTAGTTTTGCCTGTGAAGAATACGCACTAAACTTACCAGCGATTGAGACTTATATTAATCACTCAATCCCAGTGAGTAATTATGACCGTGATGCGTTACTGGATGATATTCCACAGCCAGCTAAGATTCATCGTAAACATCCAGCGGGAGCTCGTAATTTACGTGAGCGCTCTGGGGTGAGTCGTACTCAAGGTGCACATCGTAGTGGTGGTCGTCCACCTCGCCATGACAGGACGCGTAGACAGCCGTAAATGCCAACACCCGCTTATGCTGCCATTACTTTAGGCTCTAACAGTTTTAATATGCTGATCGCTAAAACAAAAGGTGGTCAGCCACATATTATTGCTAAGTACAAACGTAAAGTAAGGTTAGCCGAAGGGATTGGCGAAGACGGTTATTTATCACAGGAAGTGATGCAACGAGGTTTAGATTGCCTCGCCATGTTTGCCCAAATGTTAGCACTACATAAAGTCCATCCTAATCATGTTGCTGTGATTGCCACAGCAACACTGCGTACTATCAATAACGCCGACGAGTTTAACCAGAGGGCAATTCCCCTTCTCGGTCACCCGATTGAGATTATTTCGGGCATGCGTGAAGCTGAGCTGATTTATCAAGGTATGGTGGCAACAACCTGTGGCCAAGGTCGACGCTTAGTGATTGATATTGGCGGAGCAAGTACCGAATTTATTATCGGGGATGGTCATCAGGTTCAGTTTAAGACTAGCTTGCCTATGGGCAGCGTGACCTTTAACCGCCGTTTCTTCAACAACGCGCCGTTGCAAGAGCTCGATTTTGACGATGCTAAACAGGAAGTGCTAGCAGTCTTAGGTGAACATAGGCAAAGGCTAAAAGACTTAGGATGGCACTGTGTAGTGGGGGCTTCTGGCGCAGTGCAATCTGTGGTCGAAGTGCTAATGCACCGTAAGCAGTCTGAAATCATCACTTTGGCTGTGCTGACACAGCTGAAAGCGGAAATCCTCGCCGAGGAAGATGTGAGTCTTGAGGGAATTATCGGCTTAAGCGCCGAACGTGCGCCGACATTTGCCGCAGGGGTGGCGATTTTACTTGCGCTCTTTGAACTCTTAGGAATTGAGCAGTTGGCGCTATCAGGTGGAGCATTGCGTGAGGGTGTGTTAGTGATGCTGGCGCAGCGGATTTTAGAAGAAGCGATTTAACTCTCAAGCCCATTTAAAAAAGATAAAGGCCGTCAAGTGCACACTTGACGGCCTTTATCTTTTAATGGATTGGGTTACTTTAAGATTTCGGCTAAATCTTTTTCGAGCGAAACGGTTGGGCGTTCAACAATGCGGCCAATTTCTTTACCTTGTTGTTGCACGATAAAGGTAGGAATACGTTTGAATTCGTATTTTGCCGCCAGTCCTTCAGGGTCTTGCTTGCTTCGATCGACACCAATATAAGTCACTTTAATATTGGGGTTTGCCACTTCTTCGATAATGCGGATAAAACGTGGCGTTTCGCGATGACAGTCTGGGCACCAAGTACCAATAATCACGACGATTTCTGTTGGTTCTGTGACTTTTTTGAGTGGTGCTAAGGCGTCGGTATCGACTTGGTAGCTTTTGTAGCCCTCAGCAAACTCATTGAGATCTTTTACTAAATGTTGCGCTTCAACTACACCGGTTAAAATCACTTCTTGTTTCTCCTCGCTGCAGGTGGCAATCAAGCCCTGTTTTTGCTCTTCAAAGCCACAGCCGCCATTTGCTAGTACTTGGCAACTAAAAAATAACGCGGTCATGGCGAGTAATGCTTTAACGTTATTGTGCATGATATGCCCTCAAAATCGAAGAAGAATAATGAATTTGCATTCAAGCACTAATTTACGTTTTGTAAAAGTTGTGAATGAATTTGCTGCAAGCCAGATCACGTATCGCTAATGTAAATCTGGCTGTTACCCATAAAAAGATGTGATTAGTTTTGTGCTAATAGCTTGGCGAGGATAGGTTTATTAGCATCAGGGAAGTCGTAATGGGTGAGCTCGTGCTTATCGACCCAGACGATTTGTTGGCCTTCAAGCCCTTGCGCCTCGCCCGTAAAGTCACTCACAGTGTGAATATCGAGTAGTACCTGTTTATCTGGGTAGTCGTAGCTTAAGGCCATAAAAGGTTCGCTCGAATGGACGTTAAGCGCCACTTCTTCTTTTAACTCACGAATTAAGGCTTGGGTAACGGTTTCGTTTTGCTCCACTTTTCCACCGGGAAATTCCCATTTGCCGCCTTGATGTAAATGCTCTGGGCGCTTGGCGAGTAGGATTTGTCCGTCAGTATTAAGAATAATGCCCACGGCAACATGAATACGTTTTGTCATAAATTTCTACTTATCACTGTATGAACAACAATCCGAGACTCGTCGGTTCTGGTCGTTGGTAAATATACGGAGTTGTATGAGGCTTATTCTTTAAAGAAGCTTTCTTCGTCGTAACCAAGTTCGTCTAAAGCGTCGACATCAAACTCAGATTTGACTGGAATGGCGTGTTTCTCAGATGCCCAATCACCGAGATCGATCATCTTACAGCGCTCACTGCAAAAAGGTTTGAACTCTGACTGAGGGCTCCATTGTACTGGGGTTTTACAAATTGGGCAGTTGACGGTTAACGGCATAATGGGGATCTCTTGATTTACTGCTGAATAACGAATAACGAATAACGAATAACGGTTATCAATGGCGTTAGTGTAAAGGCTTCACGCGCAGGTCGCTAGTAAGAATTCGATGCTACGGTCAGAGTGGCGTTGTTGATCGAATTGTACAAAATGAATGGCATAACGATTTTTATGGCCACTGATCGTGGGATAACAACCGTGGGAAGCATCGACTTTGACTCGAACTAATGACAGGGCTTGAGTGCTATCCCCTTGATAAAAACCGGCATGAGCGGTGGCATTATCGAAATCAGCGGTACTGCGGGTCAGTTGAAGCAAAAGCGTGATGGGTGTGAGTAGGGGATCGAAATGACTTATCCAAGCTTGATAATCCTGGCGTCTTTCTTCCCAGGGTTTGGCGAGCCAAAAATGCAGTTGGGGAAGGTCGAAGTTACAGCAGGCACCTGGCATACCAAAGCGTTGTCTGAGTGCAGATAAGAATCTGTCTTGCTTTAGCTGGCTCCCACAGCGTTCGGGGCGTTGTAATGGCTCTCTGGCTTGGGTTAAGGCTTGAATATAAAAGCGGATTTGTTCGCTATCGACATGCTCGAGTTCTTGCCATTTGCTCAGTTGCAGTAGATTTCGCTCGATATCTTTGAGGACTTCATTGCGGTAGTCGCAGCGCTCCGAGAGCTCGCACAGGGAAAACAGAGGGTAGAAACATCTATGCTGGTGGTCGTGATTTAGGTTATTACAGAGCTGCTTGTTGAGGTATTCGAGCCGCAAGTAGCTGCGGATCTTCTCATTTAAAGGCTGTTCATAAACTAAGTCAGTCATGGGCGTTGTGATTACCAGATAATTGTAAATAGCGCTGATGCAATGCTTGCACCTCTTGTTTTAGCGTTGATATCTCTCCCTGATTATCAATAATGTCATCGGCTCTAGCGAGTTTTTCACTGCGGCTACACTGGCTCTCAATGATGTTATTTACTTGAGTTGCATCGACATTGTCCCGCTTTACGGTACGGCTTATTTGTAATTCTGGCGAAATATCCACCACTAAAGTCCGATTGACTAACCTATCTAACCCGTTCTCAAATAGCAAGGGTACAACCATAATTACATAGTCTGAGGTGGCATTTTTGACTTGCAAAAGCATTTCTTGGCGGATCATGGGGTGCAGCAGTTGATTTAACCACTGACGCGCTTGTTCATCGCTAAACACTCGTTGCCTAAGTTTTGCGCGGTCAACCTCACCCGAGGCCGTTAAGATTTCTGTCCCAAAATGGTCAATAATGGCGTTTAATCCGTAGGTGCCTGGTGCGACGACTTCTCGGGCAACGACATCGGCATCGACTAGGCAAACACCTTCTGCCGCAAACAGATTCGCCACGGTCGTTTTACCACTGCCAATCCCGCCCGTTAAACCGACAACAAATTTGGACATAAAACTCTCTTAAAAGCGATGAAGGACGCTACGCTGCTAGGACCTAGAGCGGACTTCGTCCTACTAGGGCGTCGCTGCGCTCCTTCTAGAACCTAAAGCCTAGAATCTATAAGGCCGAAGCCAGTTCTATAACGTACTTAAATACCAATCCACAATAGGTTGACCCCATATTAGGGCGATCCAACCTGCGGCGGCAATGTAAGGACCAAAGGGAATCGGATTTGCCAGTTGATTACGTTTGGTCACGATCAGCGTGATGCCAACGAGGGCACCCACTAAGGATGAAAGTAAAATCACCAGTGGCAACATTTGCCAACCAAGCCAAGCCCCAAATACGGCAAGCAGTTTAAAGTCACCATAGCCCATACCTTCTTTACCGGTTAACAGCTTAAATAGCCAAAAAATCGACCATAAACTTAAATAGCCTACAGTGGCACCAATAATCGCATCGGTTGGATTGGTAAAGGTATGGTTGAGGTTAATGAGTAGTCCTAACCATAGCAGGGGAAGTGTCATCTGGTCGGGAAGCAGCATTTCATCCAGATCGATTCCGGTGAGCGCAATCAACACAAAAGTGAGTATTGCAGCAAATATAAATTGCCCGCTGGGGCCAAAATGCCAGGCGAGTGTTGCAACGAGTAACCCTGTTATTAGCTCAATAATCGGATAGCGTGAGGAAATGGGGGCATGACAGGCAGCGCATTTTCCCCTCAACATTAACCAACCTAAAATGGGTAAATTATGCCAAGGCTGGATGGCGGTTTTGCATTTAGGGCAGGCAGAACCTGGTACCACTAGATTGTATTTTTCAGGATAGTTATCTATAGGCTTGTTAAGCTTTTCTAAACCGACTTGTTTGACTACATCTGCATGATATTCCTGCAGATACTGATTACATTCCTGTTGCCATTCGCGCTTCATCATCACCGGAAAACGATGGATAACCACATTTAAAAAACTGCCAAAAGTTGCGGCAAACACAAAACTTAAGCAGATAAAAAGCCATGGTGCTTGGTCAAAAGTGTGACCCAATAAAGTGAAAAATTCAGTCATTATTCTTACTTAATTATATTGTTCAATGTAAAACGGATTTTAGGCCTCTAGGACGCTTCGCTGCTCAGGCGTCGCTGCGCTATTGCTAGAACCTAGAATCCATAAGGGCGTAGCCCGTTTTGCTTTTTCTGGCTGCTGTGCTTTTTGCAACGTTCTAGCCACCAACCACCTTACCCATTTGGAAGATGGGTAAATACATAGCGACAATAAGGCCACCAACAACAGTACCAATGACCACCATCATGATAGGTTCAATTAGGCTGGATAAACCATCAACGGCATCGTCAACTTGCATCTCATAGATAGTTGAAACTTTATTAAGCATATTATCAAGAGAGCCTGATTCTTCGCCAATCATCACCATTTGGATCAGCATATCGGGGAACAGCCCTGTGGTTCGCATTGCCACGTTCATTTGCATCCCGGCCATCACTTCCTGGCGGATTTTTAAGATGGCTTTACGGTATACCGCATTGCCCGATGCCCCTGCGGCTGATTCTAAGCCGTCGATTAAGGGGACACCAGCGGCAAAGGTGGTGGCTAAGGTACGGGCAAAACGCGCCATAGCGCCTTTGTGTAGAATGGGACCAATAGCTGGAATTTTTAAGATGACTTCGTCAACTCTGTCTCTCACGATTTGCGAGTTCCTATGAGCCCTCACAAATAAAAATACGCCAGCCACTATGGCACCCAAAAAGATATACCAAGAGGATTGTAGGCCGCGGGAGATATGCAAAACCAATTGGGTAAATGCAGGTAACTCGGCGCCAAAGCCCTTAAAAATATCTTCAAATTGTGGCACCACAAACAGTAATAATAGTGCCGTTACTAAAATAGCGACTATTACTACTGCTGCCGGATAAAACATGGCTTTTTTAATCTTAGATTTTAATGCTTCAGATTTTTCACGGTAGGTCGCAATACGATCAAACACTACATCGAGTGAGCCTGAATGTTCACCCGCCGCCACTAAATCGACATAAAGATCATCAAAGTAACGTCGGTGGGGACGCAAAGCATCAGATAACGGAATACCTGACTGGATCTCCGATAGAATTGTCGCTAACAGCTCACGCATTTTTGCTTTTTCATGGCCGCGACCCAGTAATTCAATGGTAGTCACTAATGGCACCCCAGCGGCAAGCATGGTGGCAATTTGCCGAGTCACCATAGCAATATCCATAGGGGTAATTTTGGCATCGCCTAATTTAAATAAGGCGGCCGATTGTTTGCGAACGGTTTTAGGATTTACCCCTTGAGATTTTAACTTGCTACGAACCTCAGCAGCAGAGGCCCCCCTCAGTTCGCCACTGGTTTTTTGGCCGTCGCGGTTAACACCTTTCCATTCAAAGGTATAAATTTTAGGTTGGCTTTTTTGCTCAATCTTTTTTGGGCGAGGCTTTTTTACTGTGGTTGCCGTAGCCATAAATTATCCCTGTTGGTTGTAAAGCTAAGAAGGACGTTGCTGCACAACTGTTAGAACGCTCACATGCTCGCTCTAGCATCTAGAGCTTAGCTCCTAGAAGGGCGCAGTCCGTCCCGCTATTAAAAACTGGTTACCCGATTCACTTCGGCAATACTGGTTACACCTTGAAGCACTTTTAGTAGCCCTGATTGCCGCAGGTCGCGCATCCCTTGGGCCTTGGCTTGAGCAGCAATTTGCAATGAATTGCCCCCTTCCATAATAGTACGGGCAATTTCATCTGACATCTTCATCACTTCGTAAATACCTACCCGTCCTTTATAGCCACCAGAACAATGCTCACAACCCACGGGTTTATAGGTGATAAACCCTTGGGCGATTTGTGCATCACTAAAGCCTAAACGTTGTAGCTCATGTTCAGGTATCTGTTCGGGTTGTTTGCATTCTGGGCAAAGTCGCCGTGCAAGTCGCTGAGCAATAATTAAATTGACTGAACTGGCGATATTATAGCCGGGGACGCCCATATTAATTAAACGGGTGAGTGTTTCTGCCGCCGAGTTAGTATGCAGGGTTGATAGAACCAAGTGGCCTGTTTGTGCGGCTTTAATGGCAATTTCGGCGGTTTCAAGGTCACGGATTTCCCCGACCATCACCACATCGGGGTCTTGGCGCAAAAACGAACGTAGTGCTGAGGCGAAGGTTAAACCTGCTTTTAAATTAATATGGACTTGGTTTACCCCCTCAAGGTTAATTTCCACCGGGTCTTCGGCGGTGGAAATATTACGCTCGGCGGTATTGAGGATATTTAAGCCTGTATAGAGCGAAACGGTTTTACCCGAACCCGTTGGGCCTGTCACTAATATCATGCCTTGGGGTTTGGCTAGCATCTCAAGGTAGAGCTTTTCTTGATCGGGTTCGTAACCGAGTTTTTCGATACCGAGCTGTGCGGAAGAAGAATCCAATATCCGCATTACAATTTTTTCGCCCCACAGAGTCGGCAGGGTACTTACCCGAAAGTCGATAGACTTAGTGCGGGATAGCTTCATTTTAATCCGGCCATCCTGGGGGACGCGACGCTCGGCAATATCCAGCTTTGACATTACCTTTAAGCGCGCTGAGAGTCGTCCGGCTAGGCTGATTGGCGGCTCGGAGACTTCATGCAAAATACCATCGATACGAAAACGGATACGATAGCGTTTTTCATAGGGCTCAAAATGTAAGTCTGAAGCGCCCTTACGAATAGCATCGGTTAATATCTTATTGATATAAATGACGATAGGGGCATCGTCACTGGATTCACCTGCATTGTCTTCATTGCGTTTATCGGTATCGGTAATTTCGATACCAGCAAGCGCTGCTTCATCCATGCCGCTTAAATCAAGGCCGGTAATATCTTCTTCTAGTACCTTTTCAAGGGCCTTAGCGAGCTTATCTTCTTCCACCAAAATCGCTTCGGCATGTAGGCCAGCACTAAATTGGAATTCCTCAAGGGCGGCAATATTGGTTGGGTCGGAGGTGGCGATATACAGGCGATTACCACGTTTAAAAAGCGGCAAGCAGCGGTGTTTTTCAATCAGTTTTTTATTAAGAAACTCTTCAGGGATGGCGTTAACATCAAATTCGGCTAAATCCAGGAGCGGGGTGCCATATTCCTCATAGCAAAGCTCTGCAATACTGCGGGCCGACACGAGCTTAGTCTGCACTAAGGTGGTGACTAAGGTTTGTTTATTTTGGCGGGATTTGGTGATGGCACTCGCCATCTGCTCTTCATTAAGCAGACCTTTACGGATGAAAAGGGTGGATAATCCCAGGTGAAGGCCAGCGGATGGCATGAAAAACTCCTATCTCCATTAGTTTTTCCATCATAGCGGCAAAATGGTTATTTGTCATATATAAAAAAGCTCAAATAATCACAAAAAAATGAGTATCATCATAAGGATGCGAATTTATGTTCAGCTTTCAAAAGCGGCTATATTTTACCATAAACTGTACTGTGGGTTAATGGTCGATAAATAACAATGCCTTATAATAAAGTCACTTCGATTTACTTGACTAGAACGCGTAAATAATCGGTGATTTGGTGATGCACTTTAACGCCAATGTCGGGGGATAAATACGTGATGGAATGCTCAATTAAGGAAACAGATATTGCAATCAACTCCGATTTTTAGCCGGATTATCCTGCTCACTTTCTTCGCGCTATTTTTACTTGGCTCGGTATTATCAGGTTATATCACAGGATATCTGGGGGTGGATAACGCTTACGATCTTAAGCGAATCCTAGTAATTATATTTATCGTGTGTTCAGCGGTTGGCCTTTTGTTGCGATCGAGTATTCCGATGATCGCCCCCTCGCCTTTTACACTTTGGGTGGTGGTAAGCCTATTTATACTTGGTTTTATATCAACCATTTTTAGCCAGCATCCATTTTGGTCATTACTTGAATTAGCCAACTTTTTTTTGCTGCTCTGTTTGTTTTATATCTTAGGTGTACTCATAACTGACATTGGCAGAAATCTGACGCTGCAATATTTTTTTGGATTTGCGTTATTTTTCTCGATTTGTATTGCGGTTAAGTTTTTTTTGCTGCTGTTTTTTCATGCGCTCGATGCTAATCGGCCAGATGTGCATTCTTTAGTGGCAGGCTTTATGAATGTAAGGTTTTTCAATCAATTGCAAGTTATGCTGCTACCGTTGTTGTGTTTGTCTTTTTATATCGAACCACTTAAAAAATATAAACGGACAGCTATGTTGGCTTTTAGTGTGCAGTGGTTAATCCTGCTGCAATCAGAGGCTCGCGGCGCATTGTTGGCAATAGTTTTAGCGGCTGTTGTGGTGTATCGCTTTTTGCCCGCCAACTTAGGTCAAGCATTTATTCGCCCAATGCTGAAGGCTGTAGTTTTTGGCACGCTTTTATGGCTAGCGCTGATTATTATTATTCCACTGTTTATTTTTGATAGCCCAATTTGGCAATTAAGAACCAATAGCTCTGGCCGCATTGATATGTGGATTTATATTTTGCAGGCGATCCCTGAACGTATTGGCTTAGGTTACGGGCCAATGAGTTTTGCATGGGCAGAAGCAAGACCTTTACCTAATGCTCACTCACATAATGCCCTCATGCAGTTTTTATATGAGTTTGGTGTGGTTGCGTTTATCTTGCTGGCGAGTTGGTCGCTGATAATATTATGGTCAATATTAAAGCGGCTTACCTTATTAGGGGAAAAACCGAGTGAGCATTTAGCTAAAAACTCACAATGTAGCCTCGACACAGGCTCACATATAGGTATAGATACGGACACAACCGATATTGTGTTGGTATTTGCCCTGTGTGCAATATGGATATATGCCATGTTTGATGGGGTAATTGTAATGCCATTATCCCAAGCATTATTGGTGGCATTATTGGCACTTAATTGCCGCCACTATCAACTGCGAGTGATAGCATTACCTTGGAAAGTGGTATTAATGGCAGCCGTGATAACCTGTGGTGCACTATTAATCGCAAGCCTAGGTGATACCGCGCTAAATCAGCAAATGTATCCAAGATTATGGTTAACCGGGATAATTAATTGATAAAAATAAAAAAGCCCCGAAAAGGGGCTTTAGAAAGATTTGTGATATTAGCTGCCGATACCAGCGCCTTTTTGGCATAGAGAAAGATCACTACTGCTAGTCATTGTATATGTTACACCACCATTACCATCAAACGCGGCAGTAAGAGTACATTTTGGTTCTGTCCAAACCAAACTAACAGTAGCACCTTGAGCTGGTTCTGCTGATAAAGCGGTCATTTTTTTGTTTTTTGCTACTTCAGCTTGTATACCAGTACAGCCAACTCCCGTTGTATTACAGGTTTGAATTTTTTGGGCAAAGGCACTAATGCCTTTCATTGCAGCTCCGCCTTGGGCTGACGTGACATAGTCTTTATATGCTGGTAACGCCACAGCGGCCAAAATACCGATAATGGCTACTACAATCATTAATTCGATCAAGGTAAAACCCTGAGCTTGCTTGTTCATCTTGATACCTTTCATTTTTTGCTCCAAATATAATGCAAATTGTTGTTTATCGATTGTGTTCGTTTCGGCTGCTTATCTTGATTGCTTGACATGAATTGCTGGTTTTTTGGCTAGCGACAATTCACTTTGAGCTAATTTTGATAAGGAAGGCCGAAACGGCCATCTCGCCTAGGTAAAAGTTAGTACAAAGTTAAGTAAAATGAAACAACTTTTACGCATAAAGTATTAATTAAATGATTATTTTGTCTAAAAACTTGACGCTAAAACGTATTGCGTTCTAACAAACGTTTGACAATGTTAGTTAAGTTGACGCATTTAAAACAACGTCAAAACATCGGCGCGCATTATACCTGTGTTTTGTTAGGCTATTTAGTGGGTTTATGCTGTAAAGGGCAGGAAGCTAGGATCTAGGACGTTGCTGCGCAACTGCTAGGGCGCTCGCAAGCTCGTTCTAGAATCTAGAATGTAGGAGCTACGAGCTAGGCCCTAGGAACTAGTCCCTAGAGCCTATAACCTAGAACCTTCTTTTTAACCTTTCAGTCGCATTGATAGATCTAAGGCGCGAACATGCTTGGTGAGGGCGCCAACGGAAATATAATCCACCCCCGTTTTGGCAAATTCTGCCAAGGTGTCTAAGGTGACATTGCCTGAGACTTCAAGTTTTGCACCTTTGCCTTTAGCTTGGCTTTTGGCATTCAGTTCAACCGCTTCGACCATCATAGTGATATCGAAGTTATCTAACATGATAATATCTGCGCCAGAATCCAGTGCTAATGCCAGTTCGGCTAAGGACTCGACTTCGACTTCAACGGGTTTATTGGGGTGTAAACTGCGCGCTGCATCTACGGCTTGGCGTATGCCACCACAGGCCATAATGTGGTTTTCTTTAATTAAAAAGGCATCAAATAGACCGATACGGTGGTTTTTACCGCCGCCGCAGGTGACAGCATATTTTTGGGCGGTGCGCAGTCCTGGAATGGTTTTACGGGTATCGAGCAGCTGTGTGTGGGTGCCTGCAAGTTTGTCTACATAGTGCTTGGTGAGGGTGGCGACACCGGATAAGGTTTGGATAAAGTTCATCGCGGTGCGTTCGCCAGTCAATAAGGCGCGAGCGGGGCCGGATAATTCACACAAGACTTGATTGGGTAACACAAGATCGCCATCATCGACATGCCAATGCAGCGCGACTTCGCCACCTAATTGATTAAAGACTTGTTCTGCCCAGGCTTTGCCACAAAAAACTCCTTCTTCGCGGGTAATTAAGGTCGCTTCGGCATATTTATCTGCCGGAATCAGTTCGGCAGTAATGTCACCGTAGGCAATGGTTTTGGTATGCTCGTTGATTTCAGTGCCGCCAAGATCTTCATTGAGCGCGGTTTTTACGGCGTGGCGAATATCGTTTTCTAGCATGATCGGAGTCCTTGCTTTTATACGTCGGGCGAGTGGGCATGGGTTAACATGGGTCAATCGTCTGCCTGCTTGCATTTGGGCTTAAGATTATCATGGCTGCGCCGCTAGGTGCTAGAGCGTCGCTTTGCTCCTTCTAGAATCTAAAATCTAGCGCCTAGAAGGGCGAAGCCCGCTCTGCTTTACTAGCAGTCGCGTAGCGACGTTCCGTTTTTAAGGAGTAAACATGAGTTTTGAGTTTGGTTGGTATCGCGCGGCGCGGCGCTGCGAATCGCCACATTTTAATCAACGCCCCTTTGGGGAGATTAGTCTGTTGGTGATCCACAATATCAGCCTGCCCGCGGGATGTTTTGGTTTACCTTACATCGATCAATTATTTCAAGGCTGTTTAGATACCAGTGCCGATGAAACTTTCGCCGATTTAGCGGGGCTTAAGGTATCAGCACATTTTTTAATTCGCCGCGATGGTGAATGTGTGCAGTATGTGAGTTGTGAAGATAGAGCTTGGCACGCTGGCGTGTCCCGTTATGGTGAAAGGGAAAATTGTAATGATTTTTCCATTGGCATTGAGCTCGAAGGGACGGATACTAAGCCCTATACTGCCGCACAATATCAACAACTTGTTGAATTGACTCAAGCCTTGTTTGCACAATACCCTAGCTTGAGTGTCGAGCGGATTGTTGGGCATTGTGATATTGCGCCAATGCGTAAAACTGACCCTGGCCCAAGCTTTGACTGGGAAAAGTATTTAACGGCGCTGCGTTGAAGGCAAACAAGGATGCTGCTTCTAGAATCTAGGACGCTTCGCTGCTAGGACGCAGCAAAAAGCACTGCTCTAGGACGCCACTTCGTGGTTCTAGAACCTAGATGGGCGAAGCCCGCTCTGCTTTTTCTAGTCAGTCCTGCTTTTTTACAAGGAGTACTATCGATGGCATTATTTTCATTACTGGTCGCCATTCTTGTGGAGCGACTAAAGTTTCTTCCCGCCTCTTGGCAGTGTGATCGTGTACTGCAATCTTACCAATCCAGCTTTTTTGGCGATAAAGCATCGCTTAATAATACTAATATGTTGCTGGCTTTGATATTGCCCGCGGGTGTGGTTTATCTGTTGGGTTGGATTGCGTCGGGTATGTTTTGGGGAGTATCAAGTCTCGCGCTATGGGTGCTGGTGGCGATTATTTGTTTTAATCATCAAAAACAGCGCGATACCTTTAAAAAATATATGCAGGCGGCGTGTCGCTCCGATGTGCAGGCCTGTTATCACTATGCCGCTGAATTAGATTGCAGTGAGTGTTTGGAGGCGGTTTCGGAAAAAGATTTAGGTGCCAAGGTCGGGCAGAGCGTTGCTTGGATTAACTATCGTTACTACGGTGCAGTGGCATTATGCCTTATTTTTCTTGGACCTGTGGGGGCAGTGTTATATTGCACTGCGCGATTTTATGCGGAGGAAAATATACGTAAGTCACTTAATTTACCGCTGATTGAAGATATTATGTTTGCGTTTGATTGGCTCCCAAGCCGAGTGTTTTCCTTTGGCTATGCGCTCAGTGGTCAGTTTAGTGAAGGGCTCGCGGCGTGGCGCAATAATGCGTTAAATATCAATGCCAGTGCTAGGCAAGTGGTCACTGAAACGGCACTCGCTGCCCAGCCTTTGCCCGAGATGTCTAGCGCGCCTGTTTGTGTGCAGTCGACCTTAGCATTGTTAGTATTAAGCAAACGCAACTTTACGCTGATGGTTGCTGTGTTATCACTGCTGACTATTTTTGGGTTGGTGAGTTAATAAGAAGGACGCAGCGCGGCTTCTAAAATCTAGGACGCTTCGCTGCTTGGACGCAGCAAAAAGCGCTGCTCTAGGACGCCACTTCGTGGCTCTAGAATCTAGCACCTAGCACCTAGAGCCTAAAATCTAGAATCTATAAGGACGCAGCCCGTTCTGCTTTTTCTAGCAGCGGTACTTTTTGCAGTGCTCCAGAACCTAGCCGCTAGCACTTGCTCTTGCTGTGGTTTAATGGTCTGACCCCATGATGAGTTTTTTAGGCTATGCTCTCTCATCGTGAGCGGTTTTGAGTGAGATCACCTTTTAAGGTTGATTTTCAATCTGGACATCAAAAGTGTGATTTGATAAAGTGCGCTCACTCATAAAAATTGGTAAGACCAATTTACAACGGAGCTGAGCGCCAAATGGCCTATAGTAAAATTAATCAGCCAAAAATTTCTGATGTGATCATGGCGCAACTCGAGCAAATGATCCTCGAAGGCAGTTTACAGCCGGGCCAGAAATTACCACCGGAGCGTGAACTGGCCATCCAGTTCGAAGTATCTCGTCCCTCATTGCGTGAAGCGATTCAAAAACTTGAGGCGAAAGGGCTATTAATGCGCCGTCAAGGCGGCGGTACTTATGTCAAAGAGCAACTCTGGCAGAGTCTTGCCGATCCTATCGTTGAATTAATGACAGCCGATCCAGAAAGCCAATACGACTTGCTGGAGTTTCGTCATGCGACCGAAGGCATGATGGCCTATTTTGCCGCCCTGCGTGGCACAGACGCCGATATGCAAAATATCAAGCGGATGATCCTTGAGGTGGAAGCCGCCACCAATATCGAACAACAAGCTGCTGCCATTGTGCGCTTCTATCGCGCCGTTGCTGAAGCGTCACACAATGTGGCTATGTTGCATCTCGTACTCAGTTTAACCCCTGTGCTGCATAAGAATGTGGCGCAAAACCTGGAGCTTTTAAGCCGCCGCGAAGAAGCTTCCACTATGGCTAACGATCACAGACGTGCTCTGCTCGCTGCTATCGTTCGTCGTGATCCTGAAGCCGCTAGAGAAGCCTCGAATGAACATTTAAGTTACATCGAAGAGGTGATGTTATCTGTGCGGGAAGAAGATAGCCGGTTGCAGCGAAGTTTGCGCCGTTTAAAGAGTGGCGCTTAAGTTCCCGACTTTAGCACTCGCTAAAGCGGAATATGCCGCAAACACCATTCATTATCATGTATATAGAGAAGGACAGTGTCATGTCTGAAGATATGCTACAAGACTTAGATCCGTTAGAGACTCAGGAATGGGTTGATGCCCTGCAAGCTGTATTAGAACAGGAAGGCCCTGAACGCGCCCATTTCTTATTAGAGAAACTGATCGATAAAGCCCGTCGCAATGGCACACACTTGCCTTACACTGCGACCACGGCCTATTTGAATACCATTCCAGCGGGTCAAGAGCCGCACATGCCTGGCAACCAAGAGATGGAACGTCGCATTCGCGCCATCATCCGTTGGAACGCCTTAGCTATGGTGCTACGTGGTTCTAAGAAAGATTTAGAGTTAGGCGGCCATATTTCGAGTTTCGCGTCGAGCGCAACCATTTATGACGTGTGCTTCAACCACTTCTTCCGTGCGCCAAACGAGAAAGACGGCGGCGACTTAGTGTATTTCCAAGGTCATATTGCCCCAGGTATCTATGCGCGTTCATTCTTGGAAGGTCGTTTAACGGAAGATCAACTGGCGAACTTCCGTCAAGAAGTGGATGGCAAAGGCCTGTCTTCTTATCCGCACCCTAAGTTGATGCCTGACTACTGGCAATTCCCAACAGTTTCTATGGGCTTAGGTCCTATCCAAGCGATTTATCAGGCCCGCTTCCTGAAATATCTGACTGACCGTGGTCTGAAAGATTGTTCTGAGCAAACCGTTTACTGCTTCTTAGGTGACGGTGAGTGTGACGAGCCAGAAGCCTTAGGTGCGATTGGTTTAGCTGCCCGTGAAGAATTAGATAACTTAGTCTTTATCATCAACTGTAACCTGCAACGTCTGGACGGCCCAGTACGCGGTAACGGTAAGATCATCCAAGAACTGGAAGGTGAATTCCGCGGCGCTGGCTGGGAAGTCGTGAAAGTGATTTGGGGTCGTTACTGGGATCCATTATTGGCCCGTGATACCAGCGGTAAGTTATTGCAGTTAATGGAAGAAACCGTTGACGGTGAATACCAAAACTGTAAAGCCAAAGGTGGCGCTTATACTCGCGAACACTTCTTCGGCAAATACCCAGAAACCGCCGAAATGGTAGCGAACATGTCAGATGATGACATTTGGCGCTTAAACCGTGGTGGTCATGACCCAGTTAAAGTGTACGCGGCATTAGACCATGCGCGTAAGACTAAAGGTCGCCCAACGGTGATCCTAGCGAAAACCGTTAAAGGTTACGGCCTCGGTGATGCGGGTGAAGGTAAGAACATCGCCCACAACGTGAAGAAAATGGGTATCGAGTCTATCCGTTACTTCCGCGATCGTTTCAATATCCCGATCCCTGACGATCAATTAGAAGATCTGCCGTTCTACCACCCAGGTCCAGATTCGGAAGAAGTGAAGTACATGATGAGCCGTCGTGCCGCGCTGCATGGTAGCGTGCCACAACGTCGTGAGAAGTTCAGCGAAGAGTTGGAAGTGCCATCACTGAAGATTTTCGATTCGATCTTAGCAGGCTCAAATGGCCGTGAAATTTCATCGACCATGGCGTTTGTTCGCGTACTGACTGCGCTGTTAAAAGACAAGAAAATTGGCAAAAACATTGTGCCAATTATCCCTGACGAAGCGCGTACTTTCGGTATGGAAGGTCTGTTCCGCCAAGTGGGTATTTATGCTCACGAAGGCCAAAAATACGTACCGCAAGACTCTGACCAAGTGGCTTACTATCGTGAAGATAAAACCGGTCAGGTGCTGCAGGAAGGTATTAACGAACTGGGTGCAATGTCATCTTGGGTAGCGGCTGCGACCAGCTACTCAGTCAACGATACACCGATGATCCCATTCTACATCTACTACTCAATGTTCGGTTTCCAACGTATTGGCGACATGGCATGGGCTGCGGGTGATATGCGTGCACGTGGCTTCTTAGTCGGTGGTACTTCAGGCCGTACAACACTGAACGGTGAAGGTTTACAGCATCAGGATGGTCACAGTCACGTACTGGCTAACACTATTCCTAACTGTATTACCTACGATCCAACTTATGGTTATGAAATTGCCGTTATCGTTCAAGATGGTATCCGTCGTATGTACGGCGAAAAACAAGAAGATATCTTCTACTACCTGACCACAATGAACGAAAACTATATTCAGCCTGAAATGCCAGAAGGTGCCGAGGAAGGTATCGTTAAAGGTATCTACAAGCTGGAAACGGTTAGTGGTTCTGGTAAAGGCAAAGTGCAGTTACTGAGCTGTGGCACCATTCTTGAGCAAACCCGTAAAGCGGCGCAAGCGCTGGCGAAAGACTTTGGTATCACTGCCGACGTATTTAGCGTGACCAGCTTCAACGAACTGACTCGCGATGGTCAAGCGGCAGAACGTTGGAACATGCTGCACCCAACGCAAACGCCAAAACAAGCGTATATCAGCCAAGTGATCTCCAGTGATGCGCCTGCAATCGCAGCAACTGACTACATGAAGATCTACGGCGAGCAGTTACGTGCATTTATGCCAACCGATTACAAAGTGTTAGGTACTGACGGTTTCGGTCGTTCAGACAGCCGTGACAACCTGCGTCACCACTTCGAAGTGGACGCTAAGTTCATCGTTATCGCGGCACTGAAGTCACTGGTTGATCGTAAAGAGCTGCCTGTTGATGTGTTAGCGAATGCCATCAAGGAATACGGCATCGACGCTGACAAGATCAATCCACAGTACGCGTAAGAGGCAATAAAAATGGCTGAATTAAAAGAAGTTTTTGTTCCTGATATCGGCGGCGATGAAGTACAAGTTATCGAAATCTGTGCTTCTGTGGGCGATACCTTAGCAGCGGAAGAGTCGATTCTGACCGTTGAAAGCGACAAGGCGACCATGGACATTCCTGCGCCTTTCGCGGGTGTGTTAGCCGAATTGAAAGTGGCCGTCGGTGACAAAGTCAGCGAAGGTACCTTAATTGCGATGATGCAAGCAGCGGGCGCATCCGCTCAAGCTGCTGCGCCAGTTGCTCAAGCTGCCGCTTCTGCGCCAGCTCCAGCAGCACCTGCTCCAGTACAAGCGGCTCCAGCCCCTGTGGCTGCCGCGACAGCGACGGGCGCAACCCAAGTGGTTGAAGTCACTGTGCCGGATATCGGTGGTGACACCGATGTGTCTGTTATTGAAGTCTTAGTCGCCGCTGGCGATAAGATTGAGGTTGACGCTGGCCTTATCACGCTTGAAACCGACAAAGCGACCATGGACGTACCATCGCCATTCGCGGGTGTGGTAAAAGAAGTGAAAGTGGCTGTGGGTGACAAGGTTTCCCAAGGCTCATTAGTGATCATGCTCGAAGTGGGTGGCGCAGCTCCTGCTGCCACGGCTCCACAAGCAAGCGCGCCAGCAGCGTCAGCTCCTGTCGCTCAAGCTGCACCTGCGGCGGCTGTTGCTCCAGTAGCTGCTGCACCAGTGGTTGCCGTTAAAGAAATCCAAGTGCCAGATATTGGTGATGCCAGCAATGTCGATGTGATCGAAGTGCTAGTGTCTGTGGGTGATATGATCACCGCCGACCAAGGTTTGATCACGTTAGAAACCGATAAAGCGACCATGGAAGTGCCTGCGCCATTCGCCGGTAAACTGCTGTCTTTGACTGTTAAAGTGGGTGACAAGGTTTCGCAAGGTAGCGTGATTGCGACGATTGAAACTGTGACTGCCGGTGCAGCTCCTGCACCTCAAGCCGCCGCACCTGCACCAGTCGCCCAAGAAGTGGCACCAGCGCCTGTTGCAGCCGCCCCTAGCCGTCCACCAGTTCCACATCACCCAAGTGCAGGTGCGCCTGTGTCTACTGGTGCGGTTCATGCGTCTCCTGCGGTTCGCCGTTTGGCCCGTGAATTTGGTGTGGATCTTACTCAAGTGACGGGTTCTGGCCGTAAAGGTCGCATCATGAAGGAAGACGTTCAGGCGTATGTGAAATACGAACTGTCTCGTCCTAAGGCGACAGCAGCAACTTCCGTTGCAGCAGGTAGCGGTGGTGGTTTGCAAGTGATTGCCGCACCGAAAGTGGATTTCAGCAAGTTTGGTGAAGTAGAAGAAATTCCATTAAGCCGTATCCAGAAAATCTCTGGTCCAAACCTGCACCGCAACTGGGTAACTATTCCCCACGTGACTCAGTTCGATGAAGCTGATATCACTGAAATGGAAGAGTTCCGTAAGCAGCAGAACGACGCAGCGGCGAAGAAGAAAGCCGATTATAAGATCACTCCGCTGGTCTTTATGATGAAAGCTGTGGCGAAAACGCTACAACAGTTCCCTGTGTTCAACTCAAGCTTAAGCAGCGACGGTGAATCACTGATCCAGAAGAAGTACTACCACATCGGTGTGGCGGTTGATACGCCAAACGGTTTGGTTGTGCCAGTGGTGCGTGACGTGGATAAGAAAGGCATTATCGAGTTATCTCGTGAGCTGGCCGATATTTCTATCCGTGCTCGCGATGGTAAGCTCAAATCTGCTGATATGCAGGGCAGCTGCTTCACTATTTCAAGCCTAGGTGGCATTGGTGGTACTGCATTTACCCCAATCGTTAACTACCCAGACGTGGCGATTTTAGGTGTGTCTAAATCTGAAATTAAGCCTAAGTGGAATGGTAAAGAGTTCGAGCCTAAATTGATGTTGCCACTGTCGCTATCCTACGATCACCGCGTGATCGATGGTGCAATGGCTGCACGCTTTAGCGTGACCCTGTCAGGAATTCTGTCCGATATTCGTACTTTGATTCTGTAAACAAATAAGGCTGCTCATCTTGAGTGGCCTTTTGTTTATTGTGATCAGTATCAAACACAGGTTAAAATGCGCCCACCTTACGCGCTGGCGCATTTTCGGTTGGCAGGATTACTCCCCTCCAACGGATTGAATGAGAATTAGAGGAAAACATGAGTAACGAAATCAAAACTCAGGTAGTGGTATTAGGTGCAGGTCCTGCGGGATATTCTGCTGCCTTCCGTGCGGCTGACTTAGGTCTGGAAACCGTTATCGTTGAACGTTTTAGCACTTTAGGTGGTGTGTGTTTGAACGTGGGTTGTATCCCATCTAAAGCCCTGTTACACGTTGCTAAAGTCATCGAAGAAGCCAAAGCCGTTGCTGCACACGGTGTGGTGTTCGGCGAGCCAACCATCGATTTAGACAAGTTACGCAGCTTCAAGCAAAAAGTGATCAGCCAGTTGACTGGTGGCTTAGGCGGCATGTCTAAAATGCGTAAAGTAAACGTTGTTAATGGCTTCGGTAAATTTACAGGCCCTAACAGCTTAGAAGTGACTGCTGAAGACGGCACTGTGACCGTTGTTAAGTTTGACCAAGCGATCATCGCTGCGGGTTCTCGCCCAATCAAACTGCCATTCATTCCCCATGAAGACCCACGTATTTGGGATTCGACTGACGCATTAGAACTGAAAGAAGTGCCTGGCAAACTGCTGGTAATGGGCGGCGGTATTATCGGTTTAGAAATGGGTACGGTTTACTCTTCTCTGGGCAGTGAAATCGACGTGGTTGAAATGTTCGACCAAGTGATCCCTGCGGCTGACAAAGACGTTGTTCGCGTATTCACTAAGCAAATCAAGAAGAAATTCAACCTGATCCTCGAAACTAAAGTGACTGCGGTTGAAGCCCGTGAAGACGGTATCTACGTTTCGATGGAAGGTAAGAGCGCGCCAACTGAGCCAGTACGTTACGATGCAGTATTAGTGGCTATCGGCCGTACACCAAATGGCAAGCTGATCGACGCTGAAAAAGCGGGCGTTAAGATTGATGAGCGTGGTTTCATCAACGTAGACAAACAATTACGTACTAACGTACCGCACATCTACGCTATCGGTGACATCGTTGGTCAACCAATGCTCGCTCACAAAGGCGTGCACGAAGGCCACGTAGCGGCCGAAGTTATCGCTGGCATGAAGCACTACTTCGATCCAAAAGTCATCCCATCAATCGCTTACACAGACCCTGAAGTGGCCTGGGTTGGTCTGACTGAGAAAGAAGCGAAAGAGCAAGGTATTGCTTACGAAACAGCGACTTTCCCATGGGCTGCATCTGGCCGTGCAATCGCTTCAGATTGCAGCGAAGGTATGACTAAGCTGATTTTCGATAAAGACACTCACCGCGTAATCGGTGGTGCTATCGTGGGTGTGAACGGTGGCGAACTGTTAGGCGAAATCGGCCTAGCAATCGAAATGGGTTGTGATGCTGAAGATTTAGCATTAACTATCCACGCTCACCCAACGCTGCACGAGTCAGTGGGTCTAGCGGCTGAAATCTACGAAGGTTCTATTACTGACCTGCCAAACCCAAAGGCAAAGAAAAAGTAATTTAACCTTTGTCTCGTCCTGAAATAAGTTGAAACTTATATTCGTAAAAGCGCCTTTAGGGCGCTTTTTTATTGCCTAAGTAAAAATGTAAAGTTAATGTGAATGTGCGGGTGTATTCAGACTGTTGAACTGCTACAGTAAAACTATGGTGTTAAGTAAGTCGTCAAATGAAAAAAATAATAATCCACTTCCTTTTGGCATCAATATTGGTTTTTTGTTCAGGTCTTCATTCGGCTTGGGCGGGTAGTTTTGTACAACGGGTTTTTTCCGACAGGGACGGACTTGAAGCGACCAGTATTCGCGCGCTCACACTCGATGACCATGGTTTTATATGGGCTGCAACCGAGCAAGGTTTATATCGGGTTAGTAATTCTAAAGTGAGGCGAATTGATAAAACGGGTTCTGAGTTACGCCTTGCTGATGAGTTTTTGACAACAGTTGTCAATATCGATCGCGATATGCTGTTAGTCAGTACCAATGCCGCAACCTATCTTTATGACATCGCAAAAAATCAATTTACCCAGATGGGGTCACCTAATTTATTCCCTCATTTCCCTGGTGGAGTGTTAATTTCTGCTGCTCGTAAAAATGCCCAAGAATGGCGCTTGTTGATTGATAACGGCCAGATTTACGACTTATCCCCCTCAACCTTGACCTTAACTTTAGTGAGTCAGTTACCCGTTAATCGCGATCTACCCTGGCGCAAGTTATTGAGCATGCCTGATGGTCAGTTTCTTGTTGCGGGTCAATTTCAATTGTTACTCCTTAACAGTGCCGGGGAAAAAGTTGTTGATTACCAATGGACTGAACCTATGGGCAGTATTCTGGATATGCTTGAGGATTCAAAACAGCGTATTTGGATTGCAACGAGTCGAGGGATTTACCGATTAGAACCAAAAAACTTACAGATTTTCCCTGTTCCTGAATTACCCGATTGGAGCACTGCTATGGCTGAAGGCCATAATGGTGAGATTTGGTTTTCGAGTCGGGCAGGTTTATTAAAGTGGTCTCCAGATACCCATCAGATTGAAAATTATCAACAAGAGCTTAAAACTCAAGCCAATATGGAAACATTAAAGGCGATATTGTTTGATAAATCAGGTTTGATGTGGGTTGGGGGCTCTGGAGATGGTTTAGCCTTACTGGCCTCGCAACCGGATTTCATTCTTGATACTTATACTGGCGAACCGCCACACCAATTATCTGACGCTATGGTGTGGTCGGTGTTTGCGAGTGATGAAGGATTATGGTTTGGGGCGTCAAATGTCAGCTTTGTCGGGCGAAACACTCAAAAAGCAATTACCGTAGATATTGAGGGATTAAAGCCGCACGAGAGTGTTTACGAGATCAGTCGCTTTATTGACCACTATTTATTAGTTTCGACCACGAGTGGTTTGTTTGTCGTGGATAAGTTGACCTTAAAAGGGATCAGTTTTGCCCAGTGGACGCATGGTGGTGAAGCATTTAAAAATAAACTCATCTATGGCACTTATGCCGATCCGAAACTCAAAGGACGGTTTTGGATTGCAACGGGTACGGGGCTGTATTTTTGGGAGCAAGGACTGTTTGAGCCGCAGCCATTTAACTTTGATGGGGCAACTGGGAATTCGCCAGAGCTTAAGCGGCCAACCATTCGTACTTTATATCGAGCCTCTGACGGTAAATTATGGATAGGTGGACGAAAGGTATTTGGTTATATTGACGAGCAAAATCTTTTTCACGATCAAAGACAATTGTTCAGTGGCTTAAACTCTGTGCCCTCAATTAGCCATATTGAAGAAATATCTCCCGGTGTGATGTGGTTTGGCTCCTATGAAAGGGGCTTATTCGAATTAAATCTCCACAGCGGTAAACTGGTTTCGTTAAGTTCACAATGGCAAGTAAATTGTAGTTCAGTATTTTTTATCCAAAAAACAACCAATGCCAATGTCGTTGCCTGTGCTGATTCGCTAATTCGTCAAGATAGAGCGACAGGGCAAATCTCAATGTTTAACCAACTTGATGGCCTAATTTCTAATGAAATGAATGAAGGCGCCTATTTCTATTCTGCCGTTTCAGGTCTGTATATTGGTACTCCTGAAGGGGTGATGAACCTTGATGTGGACAAGATGGTCAACCGTATTGCCGATGATCATGTGATGTTGGAGTCGGTATCGGTTTATTACGACAACAATACCCAAGTCTCGTTGTTACCCAAACCGTTGATGGTGATTAAGCCTGACGCCAATATGGTAAGCCTGCAGATCACTAACCTCGATTATCTTGATGATTCGCCAATACAATTTAAATATCGACTCAGATATCAAGGGGAGGAAGATAACTACGTGCTGCTCCAAGGTGAGTCGCAGGTAAACCTCGCAGGCTTAGCAGCGGGAGAATATCTACTTGAGGTGTTAAGCCAAGTCAATGGAATCTGGTCAGATAAGCCCTTTACTTTTCCCTTCTATGTTGAGCAGCACTGGTGGCTGACTCAAGGGTTTAAAGGTTTATTATTATTAGTGTTTTCGATTATTGCACTGAGTTTAGCGTGGTATCGACAGCGTCAGGTTCGCACCTTTATGGCGATGAATCAAGCGCTAACCGAGAGTGATGATCGTCTCAGGCAATCGTTACGTGGTAGCGACTCTGATCTTTGGGAATGGCATAGGGATAGCCAATGTTTTTATCTCGATAACCGCGGTTATGTCTTGGGAAGTCATGCCAACGAAATTGTACTTACTCTTGAATCACTTCCCGTACATCCTTTGGATCGGGAAAAAGTACTGGTGCAATGGAATAGTATGCTTGCAGGAGAGGTTGATCGGTTTGAAGCCGAATATCGATATCATCGTCGCGATGGTAACTGGGGCTGGTTGAGGGTGCGCGGGCGTCCTGTGGCTCGTAATAAACAAACCCAAGTTATTGAGCGGGTAGCGGGTATTTATAGTGATATAACCTTGCAGCGGCAGCTTGAAGATGAAGTCAGTCTTTTAGCCCAAGCGTTTGAAAATACATCAGAAGGTGTACTTATTTTAGACGTAGATGAAAATATTCGTGTTGCCAATCATGCCGCACAGCACATTATAGGCTCAGAACAACAGAGCTTAGTCGGCCTATCATTTTCGCAATTTGTGCAAATGAAGGACGGGTTATCTACGGAAGTTGCCCAGTTACTTGGTCAGGATAGCTCATGGACGGGTGAGCGTGAGTTAGTCGGACAAAACGGCCTAGTTTATCCCGTATGGCTTAACGTATCGGTGATGCAGTCACTGAATGAAAATGCCATTCACTATGTAGTGGTATTTTCAGATATCACTGAGCGGAAACGCACCGAGGCCGACCTTAGACGTCTGGCAAATTACGATGTATTAACAGGACTCCCTAACCGTTCGTTATTCGCCAATCGTTTGATGCAATCTATTCAAGCGGCTGAGCAAAGTGGTGAAAAGTTAGCATTGCTGTTTCTTGACCTAGATAGATTTAAGCATGTCAATGATTCCTATGGCCACAGTATGGGCGATGCACTCTTAGTTGAAGCATCTAATCGATTACAATCCTGTATCGGAAGTGACCATTTACTCTGCCGTTTTGGTGGCGATGAATTTGTTATTTTGTTGAAAAATGTTAAAGAGTTAAGTGATATTAACCACTTAGCAGAACAGTTGTTGGCACAAATCGTCGCGCCATTTAGGTTGTTTGGCCGCGAGTTTTATATTTCAACCAGCATTGGGATCAGTATTTGGCCCGATGATGCAATGCAGCCAGAAGCCTTCATAAAAAATGCGGATCTGGCCATGTATCATGCCAAGGAAGAAGGTCGTGGTAACTTCAAATATTATTCATCAGAGCGCAATGCCCAAGCGTTATACCATTTACGTTTGGAGGCTGATTTACGTAAAGCGATAGAGCGGCAAGAATTTGAACTGTATTATCAACCACAAATTGATATTTTGCAGGGGGATAAATTTATTGGCATGGAAGCACTCATTCGTTGGCGACATCCCGTCGATGGTTTTGTGCGACCCGATATTTTTATTAAAGTTGCCGAAGCTTGTGGTTTGGTTGTTGATATTGATCGCTGGGTTTTACGCCGCGCGTGTTCGGATGGGGCCAAATGGGCAATGCAAACCGCTGAGCCATTTAAATTGTCGGTCAATATTTCAGCTGTGCATTTCCGTCAACCAGACTTTATCGATGGCGTGAAGAAAATTCTCGATGCCACCCGTATGCCCGCTTCATCTTTATGCTTAGAAATTACCGAAGGGGTGTTAATGAAAGAGTTGCAGGTGGCTAAAGCCCACTTAATGCAGCTTGACGAGCTTGGCATTGAAGTCGCGATTGACGACTTTGGCACCGGATATTCCTCTTTAGCTTATTTACGCAATTTTGAGGTGAATACACTCAAAATTGACCGTTCATTTTTGATCGATATCGCCTCTAATTCTGCCGATCAGGCTATTGTGAGTAGTATTATTGAATTGGCTCGTAACTTAAAATTAACCGTAGTAGCAGAAGGGGTCGAAACCGTTGAGCAGTTAGAGCAGCTTTTTAGCCGTGGCTGTTATATTGTTCAGGGCTATTACTTTGCTAAACCAATGTCTGTCAGTGATTTTGAAAAATATCTTCAGTTACAGTCTCCGCTTGACTCATTGCAATCTTAATCTGCAATTTATGTGTGCTTAATTGCGCATTTTTAGCCTCGGCTCAAGTTGGGGTTTTATGTTGAATTATCTGTTTACAGCACTTGTGTTTAAACGTAAATGAAATAACGCGATCATTAATGGCAAATTTTCAACTCATCGGTTCAGATAAAATATGACTGATGGTTAAATAGATAAATTTGCTAATATTAACTCGAAATTTTGTATCCTATAAAAGTACTCATTATGATGCGCCGAATAGTAGCTTCTCTCTTTTTATGTGTGTTGCTGACTCCCTTATGTGCGGCTGAACGGCCAAAAATAGGATTAGTGTTAAGCGGTGGAGGTGCTAAAGGCGCCGCCCATGTTGGTGTACTTAAAATTTTAGAAGAACATCATATTCCTGTGGACTATATTGCAGGTACGAGTATCGGCGCTTATGTCGCGGGTATGTATGCCTTGGGATACAGTGCAAGTGAAGTCGAAACCATCATGATGGGGGTTGATTGGGATAGTGGTTATTCGGATACCATTCCGCGTAACGTCTTGAGTTACCGCGATAAACAGTTACGCGATCGTTACAATATTCCGCTTAATATCGGTTATACCGAGGGCGAAGTCCGGGCGCCGAGTGGCTTGCTGCGCGGGCAAACCATGTCGCAGCTATTACGCCAGTCCACGGATCTGGTGCAGCAATTTGGTGATTTTGATGCGTTGGCCATTCCCTATCGAGCGGTGGCAACGGATTTAGAAACCAGTTTACCCGTCGTCATCGACCACGGCAGCTTAGTCAAAGCCATGCAGGCATCTGCAACTGTACCAGGGGCGCTGCAGCCGACACAGATTGATGGCAAGTTGTTAGTCGACGGTGGGATTGCCAACAACATGCCCGTGGACGTAGTTAAGGCTATGGGCGCCGATATAGTGATTGCCGTGGATATCGGTTCGCCACTGGTGACCAAAGACAAGCTCGACAGCACGATTGCGGTGCTCGATCAGTTATCTAACTTCTTGACTAACGCCAGTACTGAAAAACAAAAGCAATTATTGACTGATAATGATGTGTTGATCCGTCCTGCGATCGATGCCCTAAGCACAACCGATTTTACCATCATGCCTTTAGCGTTAACCCTCGGCAAAGAAGCGGCGACCAGCCAGTTAGTTAAATTGCAAAAGATGAGCGTTAGCGAAGAACAATATGCCGCCTATGTTGAGAGTAAAAGGGCCAAGGGTAAGACTGTCATGGCGGATATCGCTCATCCTATCAAGGAAATTGTGTTTGATAACCACTCAAAAGTTAGCCTTAATTTATTAAAAGAAACCCTAGAACTTAAACCTGGTCAGAATATTACTAAAGATGAATTGAACGATGCCTTAAAACGCATCTATTCCCTCAATAAGTTTGAGCGCGTGGATGCCGAGTTTGTCGAGTCTGAAGAAGGTCGAGTGCTGACGGTGACCACCCGAGCTAAATCTTGGGGACCAAATTACTTCCAACTAGGCTTTAATTGGGAGGACGATTTTAGCTCTGATTCAGCCATCAGCTTTGATATGGCTTATACCATGACAGACTTAACCTTTAATGGCGGAGAGTGGCGAAACGAAGTTAAGCTTGGATTCGAAAAGCTATTTGCAACCGAGTTTTATCAACCGCTAGATAGAGATCAAGAGTTTTATAGTCGAGCCCGATATCAATTCGATGTTCATAATTGGGATCTCTACGATAACAATAACCGTGTTTTTGTCTTTGACAAGAAAACCCACACTATTGAATTAGGAATTGGTTATAACTATGTCTTGCAAGGGTTTATTGAATTTGGTTTAGTGGGGGAGAAAGGCGTTATCGTCAATGATGCCTGGTTGCTGAAGGATTTTGATTTTAACTCCTACGGTGCTTACTTGAGGGTTGGTTATGACAGCTTAGACAGTATTAGTTTCCCGACTTCGGGTAACCGCATCACCTTAAATGTGTATGTGCGTAATGAAGATTTTGACGATGTCGTTGATAACAATAAAAACGAATTTAGTGTTCAGGTTGAAGCCGATTGGAAAGGCGCGCTCAGCGTTGGCAATCATGCCTTTGTGGGTAAAGCGTCGCTTGCGACAAATAATAATGACGGACTTAATACGTTACACTTGTCCGATTTGGGCGGTTTCTTAAACCTTTCTGGTTATCACAAGGACTCGCTCACAGGGGCGCATAAGCTCTTTGGCGCCTTTGTCTATCAGTATGATCTGGGCCGAGATGCCTTATTAGGTATGAGAGATTACCCACTCTATTTAGGGCTAAGTTTAGAGGCGGGAAATGTATGGTATGAACGCTCAGAGGTATCCCTCTCAGACCTTATCTATGCTTCTAGCCTTTACATAGGTACAGATACTTCTATGGGGCCGGCAGCACTGGGCTTTGGTATTACAGATATGGGTGATAAATCCTTGTATTTATTTGTCGGTAAAGCCTTCTAAATCGATCGAAGGGCATAACTAAGGTTATGCCCTTCGTTTTTCCTGCTGAACACTATTCCCGCATAATCTAAAAATCGCGTTTATACTGGTTTGCGCAAATATCACTAAGTGTCATAACCTTTTACAAAATCTTGCTACAGCCAAACTAGGCAAAATGCTAAGGTTTTGCAGGAAAAAATAACAACACTCTCAACGGAAGCTGGGGAAAACAATGAAGAAGATTAGCACACTGGCGCTGGGGATTGCCCTGAGCCTAGGTTTAGCCGCTTGCAGCAGCGAGCCTAAAACTGAAGTCGCCGCGGTTTCTGGCATTGAATTACAAAACTTTGATGCCTCAGTTCGCCATCAAGACGATTTTTATTACAGCGTGAACGGTAAATGGTTAGCGAATACGCCTATCCCTGCCGACAAGTCTAACTACGGTGCATTCTCTGTGCTGTACGATCAAAGCCAAGATGCGTTGAAAAAAATCATCGATGCCGCCGCAGCGCAAAAAGATGCTGCTCCTGGCTCTAATAATCAAAAAATCGGTGACTTTAACGCCAGCTTTATGAATACCGATTTGCTCGAATCCTTAGGTGTAACCCCATTAAATCCATTACTGGCGGACATCTCTGCAGTGAAAAATCACAGTGAATTACCCGCGGTGATGGGGAAATTACTCACCAGCGGTTCAGGTATTCCCTTTGGTTTCTACGTTAATAACGACGCGAAAAATTCTACCCAATATGCAGTGTATTTAAGCCAGTCGGGCTTAACCTTGCCAGACCGCGATTACTACTTAAAAGATGACGCTAAGTTTGTCGCTAATCGCCAAGCAATGGCGAAATATGTGACTGATATTCTGACTGAAGCAGGCTATAAAAATGCAAAACGTGCCGCGAAAAACGTAGCCGACATCGAGATGATGATCGCTAAGAGCCAGTGGAGCCGCGTTGAATCTCGCGATGCTAACAAGTCTTACAACAAACTGAGCCGTGCCGAGCTGCAAAAACTCACTGGCAAGTTTGATATCAATGCCTTTGCGACCAGTGCGGGCCTTGGCGATAAAGTGACTGAAGTCATCGTGCGTCAGCCATCATACTTAGAAAAGTTAGGCGCTAATTTTGATGCCTTCCCCGTTTCAGCTTGGCAGGATTACTTAACGTTCCACTTAGTGGATAGCTATGCTGAGCTGTTAAGCAAAAACTTCGTTGACCTTAACTTTGCCTTTAAAGGCAAAACCTTAATGGGTATTGAAGAACAACAACCACGTTGGAAAAAGGCGGTAGATGGCGCCGACCAAGTGATTGGTGAGTTAGTCGGTGAGGAGTACGTTAAGCAATATTTCAAACCAGAAGCAAAAGCCCGCATGGAAACCATGATCAAAAACTTGATCAAAGCTTTTGAAGTCAGCATCAACGAACTCGAGTGGATGACGCCTGAAACGAAAGTCGCGGCTCAAGAAAAACTGTCTAAGTTTACCTACAAGATTGGTTATCCAGACAAGTGGAAAGACTACACAGCGTTAGAGATCAAGCCTGATGAGCTGGTGGGTAACTATATGCGTTATGCCAACTTCGAATATCAAGACATGATCAACAAGTTAGGTAAGCCAATCGATCGTACCGAGTGGCATATGACACCACAAACGGTGAACGCTTATTACAGCCCTGTTGGCAATGAAATCGTATTCCCTGCGGCGATTCTGCAACCGCCATTCTTCAATATGGAAGCCGATGATGCGGTTAACTACGGTGGTATCGGTGCGGTAATTGGCCACGAAATCAGCCATGGTTTCGACGACCAAGGTGCTAAGTACGATGGCGACGGCAACCTGCGTGATTGGTGGTCTGATAAAGACCGTGAAGAGTTCCAAAAACGCGGTAAGCAACTGTCGGCGCAGTATTCTGGCTATGAAGCGTTGCCCGGTAAGTTTGTGAACGGTGATTTAACCTTAGGCGAAAACATCGGTGACTTAGGTGGGTTAACAGTAGCTGCTCGCGCCTATATGATGAGCTTAAACGGTAAACCTGCTCCCGTGCTCGATGGCTTAACGGGCGAGCAGCGTTTCTTCGTCGGTTGGTCACAGGTATGGCGTCGTAATTACCGTGATGAAGAGTTAGGTCGTCGTTTACTGACGGATCCACATTCACCTAGCCACTACCGCGCGATGGGGACGCCGCGCAATATTGAAGCTTTCTATAAAGCCTTTGAGCTGAAAGAGACCGACAAGATGTATTTAAAACCAGAAGAGCGCGTAAAAATCTGGTAATCCATAGGATGAAAACGAAAAAGCCAGACATCTGTCTGGCTTTTTACTTGGGTTAGGATTAATGCCCATATCCTAAGGTTTCAATTTTTTCGATTTTTTGATCGGTTGCATAAACCCGCCGCATCAATCGTGTCGGGCCAAAATCATAGGTCCACTCAGCATATTCTATCGGCAACTTGCTTGGATCAATCACGATATCACCCGCGGAGTTTCGATAATTGGCGGGTTGGCTATATTCTTTGGCTTCGTTTGGCGGTCCGCACTTTTCTAACACTGCGTCTAAGGGATCGCCTACGTTGATGACGAATTGCTTACAGCGCATAGAATCTGTCGCTAAGGCTGGCAAACTCGCCGCCCACAGTATTAACAACACATAATACTTCATCGGTGTATCCTAGCAGTGATTAACCTTTCTCAAATTGATTCGGTGACTTTATTTAGAACACCTTATCAAGCTCCAATAAACTCTCTAATTGATGATGGGCTATGATCCATTTTGCTTCACCGCGTTGTTCTGGCGCAGGAATCGCAACGGTTTGCATATTGGCGGCGCGGGCAGCGATCAGACCATTAAAAGAGTCTTCAATCGCGAGGCAATATCGCGGGTCAACCCCTAAGGCCGCTGCGCAATTTAAGTAAACCTCTGGATGGGGTTTGCCATAGGTAAGCGCTTCAGCAGATTCTACCGCCATAAATTGGCCCTTAAGCTTAAGCCTTGTTAGCACAGCATCAATCAGAGCTGTTGGTGAAGAGGTGGCTAAGCCTACCTTTAAGCCTTTGGCCTGGCAGTATGCCATTGCTTGTTGAACGCCAGACATCGGCTCACCGGATTGCCGAATTTCTTCAGCAACTTTGTCAACTATGGCGTTGCTGACCTTGGCATTATCGTAATCGGCCCAAGGCGCTTTGTGATACCAATAATCGACACATTGATCGATACGTAACCCCGTGGTTTGTTGAATTGTTTCGATAGTGACTGGCACGCCAAGCGCCGATAACACTTCATATTCAACCCTTTGCCAAAGGGGTTCTGAATCAATTAACACGCCATCCATATCAAAAATAACGGCTTGAATACTGAGGGATGTCATTACTACTCCAAGGGATGGGAAATGGGTCATTCAAGCTTGAGTGTAAGTTTAAGCCCGTCATCTTCAAAGCCTAAACACACAAAGTTGAGAAATATTTTTGGTGGAAAGGAATTGATGTCCAAAAAAATAATCGTTCGATTTTAAATTGATGAACGTATGTTAACTATTTGTAGATTATGGTTTTTTATCTGTTTTCAAACTATTGTCTAATTTCCATTGTTTTATTGTTGCCGTAAGTTGAGTTGCACCTCCGGATTTAGCCCTTATTTCGTCTTTTGCCGAGTGTGACCTGATTCATACTTTTGCAAAGCTGTAGTATACTGCTGGCCGGAAATACGGGTCGATCATGTCGGACTGTCAGCTTCAATTGAGAAGACGTGCAGTTTCGTTGTTAGAGCGCCAAACAAAGAGGAATGTTGCCGTGCTAGAAGCATATCGTAAACACGTCGCAGAACGTGCTGCAGAGGGCGTAGTCCCTAAGCCATTAGATGCACATCAAGTGGCTGAACTGGTTAAATTGGTTCAAAATCCCCCCGCTGGTGAAGAAGCTGTTATTCTTGACCTGCTCGAAAATCGAATTCCCCCCGGTGTTGACGAAGCCGCCTATGTAAAAGCCGCTTTCTTAGATGCGGTTGCTAAAGGCACTGCAACTTCACCCATACTATCTGCCGAACGTGCGACTGAGTTATTAGGTACTATGCAAGGTGGCTATAACATCGAGCCGCTGATCGCTCAGTTAGATAACCCCGCTCTGGCGCCTTTAGCTGCTAAAGCCTTATCTCACACGCTGCTGATGTTTGATTCTTTCCACGATGTGGTTGAGAAAATGGAAGCGGGTAATGCCTATGCTAAACAAGTGGTTGAAGCTTGGGCAAATGCAGACTGGTACTTAAGCCGTCCAAAATTAGCGGACAAAGTCACCCTTACCGTATTCAAAGTCTCAGGTGAAACCAACACCGACGACCTGTCACCAGCACCCGATGCTTGGTCACGTCCAGATATCCCATTGCACGCCTTAGCTATGCTGAAAAACGCGCGTGATGGTATCGAGCCTGATGTACCTGGCAGCGTAGGTCCAATCAAGAAATTAGAAGAACTGAAAACCAAAGGTTTCCCATTAGTTTACGTGGGTGACGTTGTAGGTACTGGTTCATCACGTAAATCTGCGACTAACTCAGTACTGTGGTTCATGGGCGATGATATCCCATTCGTACCTAACAAACGTGCTGGTGGTTTCTGCTTAGGTGGCAAGATTGCGCCGATTTTCTTCAACACTATGGAAGATGCGGGCGCACTACCAATCGAACTCGACGTCAGCAAAATGGAAATGGGCGATGTGATCGACATTTACCCATACGCTGGTGTTGTAAAGCGTCATGGCTCAGATGAAGTGATTTCTGAGTTCAGCCTGAAAACCGACGTACTGTTAGACGAAGTGCGTGCAGGTGGTCGTATTCCACTGATCATCGGTCGTGGTTTAACTGACAAAGCACGTGCGGTATTAGGTTTACCAGCCTCTGACGTATTCGTACGTCCTCAAGACATCGCTGATAATGGCAAAGGTTATACCCTTGCACAGAAGATGGTCGGTAAAGCCTGTGGCGTTGCTGGCGTGCGCCCAGGCCAATACTGCGAACCTAAGATGACTTCTGTAGGTTCACAGGACACTACCGGTCCTATGACCCGTGACGAGCTGAAAGACTTAGCTTGTTTAGGCTTCAGTGCCGATTTGACTATGCAGTCATTCTGCCACACTGCCGCTTATCCAAAACCGGTTGACGTTAACACGCACCACACACTGCCAGACTTCATTATGAACCGTGGTGGTGTGTCGCTGCGCCCAGGTGACGGTGTTATTCACTCATGGTTAAACCGTATGTTATTACCAGACACAGTTGGTACTGGTGGTGACTCACATACGCGTTTCCCAATCGGTATTTCATTCCCAGCGGGTTCTGGTCTTGTTGCCTTCGCTGCTGCGACCGGTGTGATGCCTCTGGACATGCCAGAGTCAGTATTAGTACGCTTCAAGGGTAAGATGCAACCTGGTATCACCCTACGTGATCTAGTACATGCTATCCCATTAAAAGCGATTGAAATGGGTCTGCTGACTGTTGAGAAGAAAGGTAAGATCAACATCTTCTCTGGTCGCGTACTGGAAATCGAAGGCTTAGAAACCCTGAAAGTAGAACAGGCATTCGAACTGTCTGACGCCTCAGCAGAACGCTCTGCAGCGGGTTGTACTATCAAGTTAGACAAAGAGCCAATCATTGAGTATCTGAACTCGAACATCACTATGCTGAAGTGGATGATCGCTGAAGGTTACGGTGACCGTCGCACGATAGAGCGTCGTATCAAAGGCATGGAAGAGTGGTTAGCGAATCCTGAGCTGATGAGTGCTGACAAGGATGCTGAGTACGCTGCAGTGATCGAAATCGATCTGAACGAGATCAAAGAGCCAATCCTGTGTGCGCCAAACGATCCAGACGATGCCGTGTTATTGTCATCTGTTGCGCAAACTAAGATTGACGAAGTGTTCGTGGGTTCTTGTATGACTAACATCGGTCACTTCCGTGCGACCGGTAAGATGTTAGACAAGTTCGCTAAGACGCTACCAACACGTCTTTGGATTGCACCACCGACTAAGATGGACAAAGACCAACTGACCGAGGAAGGCTACTACGGTATTTTCGGTCGCGTTGGTGCGCGTATCGAGATCCCAGGCTGTTCACTGTGTATGGGTAACCAAGCACGTGTGGCTGAAGGTGCAACTGTAGTATCGACTTCTACCCGTAACTTCCCGAACCGTTTAGGTACAGGTGCTAACGTATACTTAGCGTCTGCGGAATTAGCGGCAGTGGCAGCACTGTTAGGTCGTCTGCCTACGGTTGAAGAATACCAAGAATACGCGAAAGAGTTAGACGCAACTGCAGCTGACACTTACCGTTACTTGAACTTCGATCAAATCGATTCTTACACTAAGAAAGCATCACAAGTGATCTTTCAATCAGCTGTATAATCGATTGATATAATAATGAAAAAGCCAGCGAAAGCTGGCTTTTTTGTTTCTATTGAATGCTTTGCTGTACTGTTAATGCGCAAACAATCACATAGCAACTTAACGAAAGATAGAGGATAAATTGATTATTTATCGGTCAGGCATCTCTTTAGCGCAGTGTTTAGCGTGGCTTATCATGCCGCATTAAGCTTGCTGGGCGTGCTCTGAGTATTTGCTGTGCAGCACTTCGAGGAGTTTATCCTCTAACTCGAAACGCGTTTCCATGGTATGCGCCAGTTCGGAAAGATCTTTATCGAGCTGATACATCACTTGATCGTCCTGCGTTTCAGCATACTTATCGTTAAAGTCTAGCGCTGCGTTGGTCGTTGGGGTGATCTTAGGCAAAACCTGTTGAATAGCCGCTTTGCAAGGGGCGCCAAATTTTTCGCAGGCGTTAATCACTTGGTCATACACTTCGAAATGACCTTCAGAAACGTAATCCACTAATAAATCACAAAATGACTTTACGTTCTCAAAAGAGGGAAGCGATTTTTCCGCATTAGTGTAGGGCGGTAGCCCAGCAATTTGGCAATAATGCACCAAGAGTTTGCGACGATTTTCTAGCCATTGATCTATAAGCTTATTTGAACCGCCCCACTTTTGTTCTGCTTTTTCGAGTTCTCTCAGCATGATGCATTCCATTTAAGTGCTAGGACATAACTCTAATGTAGGGGAGAAATAGCTCTTCGATCAACCCTTTTTATCGGGATTTGCGATAATTGGTAAATGGACAAACCAGCTGTTTTGTATAAAAAAATGTGGAAATAAAAAGCCCAACGATAGAAACCTATCGTTGGGCGAGTAATGTATATAGCAGGCTCGATGCGACGAGCTTCTTGATTGTTCTTGCTAGCGCAGACTTTTTATACCAAAGGCGGGGAACTGGTGCAACTTTTTTCTGTCTGACTGTGACTTTGAGTTCGATTAATAAACAGTATGTTATCTGGCTAGCATTTTGAGGATAACTGCTTAAATGGACAGCAATGATGGGGAATAGCTCACATAAATTATCTCATATTGGTTACATTATTCGCGTAAATGCTAAACTACCGACCCAGCGGATCTCAATAAAAGTCTAGGAATCAAGCCAAATGGCAGAATTAAAGAATGATCGTTATTTACGCGCCCTATTAAAACAGCCTGTCGATATGACTCCGGTTTGGATGATGCGTCAAGCAGGCCGCTACCTTCCTGAATATAAAGCGACTCGCGCTCAAGCGGGTGATTTCATGTCTTTATGTAAAAACCATGAATTGGCCTGTGAAGTGACACTACAACCGCTGCGTCGTTATGAGCTGGATGCGGCGATTCTGTTTTCCGACATTTTGACTGTTCCCGATGCAATGGGATTAGGTCTGTATTTTGAGGCGGGTGAAGGCCCACGTTTTGAGCGCCCAACAGATACTATCGATGCCATCAAAAAATTATCAATCCCAGACCCAGAAGATGAGCTGGGTTATGTGATGAAGGCCGTTAGCACGATTCGTCGTGAACTGAATGGCCAAGTGCCATTAATCGGCTTCTCTGGTTCTCCTTGGACTCTAGCCACTTACATGGTTGAAGGCGGTTCGAGCAAAACCTTCGAAAAAATTAAGAAAATGGCCTACGCCGAGCCTGCTGCATTGCATATGTTGCTTGATAAGCTTGCAGATTCAGTGACCTTATATTTAAACGCACAGGTGGCTAATGGTGCGCAATCTTTAATGATTTTCGACTCTTGGGGCGGCGCGTTATCGCACACTGCTTACCGTGAGTTCTCACTGCGTTATATGCAGAAAATTGTTGATGGCTTAACTCGCTTTGCTGATGGCCGCCAAGTGCCAGTGACCTTATTCACTAAGGGCGGTGGTTTATGGTTAGAAGCGATGGCTGAAACGGGCTGTGATGCTTTAGGTTTAGATTGGACTGTCGATATTGCTGACGCCCGTCGCCGTGTTGGTCATAAAGTTGCTCTGCAAGGCAACATGGATCCATCCATGTTATATGCACCAATCCCACGTATCGAAGAAGAAGTGGCTCAAATTCTGGCTGGCTACGGTGAAGGTACAGGCCATGTGTTTAATTTAGGCCATGGTATTCACCAGCATGTGGACCCAGAGCATGCAGGTGCCTTTATTAAGGCGGTTCACGCTCAATCTAAGCAGTACCATAAATAAGCTGCACTAAATAACAAACGGACCTGAGGGTCCGTTTTTTATGGCGTTTATTACAGCGTCAGAAACTTCCACTTGGGTGTTGTTAATTGGGTATTAACTTGTGGTTTAGCGAGTGCATTAATTAATCGCGTGCTTTATAGCGTATGTCTCCGCGGTGTTAGTGCATTGGAGCTCGGTTACCATCTAACTTTTTAAAACTTTTTATCGAATAGCTGCGTTAAATCAAAGGCGTTTAAAGCAATTAAATGCATGCTATTGCCTACTTTAGCAACGGATAAAGCAAAGTGATATTTAATACTATTTGCAAATGAGATATGTTGCATGGCGCTATAAGGGACTAAATAAAGCCGTTTGTTAATTTAATTACGTAAGCCGTGGTAAAAGATGCGCATAGGCAACAAAATATTGGTATTTATTGCAGGGTTCTGTTTACCAGCCGTTGTGCTTGTCTCCTATTGCCTCGGGGTTTGGTTTGACCATAGGGTCGAATTGTTACGTCAGGATAATGTACAGCGCGAGCTAGCGAATATTCAGCAGCAGTTCCGCATCGATGTCGATCGGTTAGGGGTTCTCACTAATATTTATGCCTCCCCATTAGCTCATCTCGATAGCGAGCAGTTAAAATCCCTCGAGTCTTCGTGGCTTGAGAGCTCCATGTCTGCCAATTTAAGTTGGTTTATTCTGCGAGATGGAAATTTGCAGAGTGTTTTTCAAAATGAGCAATCAATAGCTGATGTGAATCGGCAGGAAATCGCCAAGGCGATAACGACGCAGGCTAAGCCTGAGTTTGCCAGCGCCTATTTAATTGGCGATAAAGGATATGTCGTCACTGCGGTCACTTCACATTTGGGTGAGTATGTGCTGTTAGTGCGGCAACTTACTGAGCGCGATCTACTGGAATACGCCCAAACCTCCCTTGTCGCGCGGATCAGCATGTCTAATGCTGTAATAACACATAATACCTTACATCCAAGTTCGGTTGCGCTGCCGAGTCTCATTAGTCAACAACCAATCTATCTTCAGGTTGAATTTTCTGATGATCCTTTTCGAGATGTAAAGCTTAGTCTCGACTGGGTGTCGCTTGCGGTGATATTGCTGGGGGTATTCATTGTCGCCTTGGGTTATGTTTGGTTGCGTTCAGGCCTGTTACAGCCCCTTAATAGCTTGATGCAGCAATTAGCGCTCGTTGATCCTATGGCGAGTGTATATAGGCCTGTGATCAGCGAGGGTAATGAAGAGTTATCTGTATTGGCGAATCGCGTAAACAGCTTACTCGCGAGGATTTATCAGCAGAAAGAGCGCGGTAAAATAACCTTAGAGTCGATTGCTGAAGCCGTTATCTTGACCGACATCGATGCAAACGTCATTTACATGAATCCAAAGGCTGAAACACTGCTTGATGTGGCCAGTTGTGATGCTGTTGGTGAGAGTCTTGCCAGTTTATTAAAGGTGGGAGAGCAGTTAAATCAAGCGGTATTTCACTGTATTCGCCTTGGCGAAACGACACCTCAAGTCGCTAAAATCAAACTGCTAACCACAACGCCACGGATTATTGAACGTAGCATTAGTAACGTGCTTAATCATGAAAAAGAGATTGTTGGTACTGTAGTAGTACTGCGGGATATCACCCAAGAAGAACGCCTTAAGCACCAGCTACAAAAACGCGCAAATTTTGATGGTATTACCGGGTTACTTAATCGCCAAGCGTTTGAAGAACAACTGCCCGAGTTCGCCGGTCAAACGAGGAGCCTTGCGGTATGTTATTTGGATTTAGAGCAGTTTAAGTTGATCAATGATAGTTGTGGCCATACTGCAGGTGATCGCATGCTGGCCATGGTCGCTAAGGCAATCCAATCATGTCTTGGGCCTCAGGAGTTATTCGCTCGCTTAGGTGGGGATGAGTTCGGACTGGTGATCTGCGATCGCTCTGCGTTAGCCGTGGTGCAGTTGCTAAAGCACATTATTGCCCAGGTATCGTTGCAAGTGTTACACGATAAAAATTGCAACTACAAAGTCGGCTTAAGTATTGGTGTTGCCTTTGGGCGTGCGCCCTATATCAATGCGCAGGAGTTACTCAAGGATGCGGATATCGCTTGTATTGCCGCTAAAGCTAAGGGCGCCAATCAAATTCATATTTATGATGATAAAGATAAAGAACTGACCTATCAGCGTAATGCGCCTAAATGGGCGATGCGTATTGCCCAAGCGATTGAGGAAAATGAACTCCTGCTCTACTACCAGCCCATCCGAGGATTAGGTGCGAGTTCTAAACGCCAACGGATGGAGATTCTGCTCAGGATCCAAGAGCCTTGTGGTCGCATTTTGGCGCCAGCCCAGTTTATTGCTGCCGCAGAGCGTTTTAAGCTGATGCCTGAAATTGATAAAGAAGTGATACGTAAAGCCTTTTTATGGCTGTCGCTAAATTCGCAGCTTTGGCCGGATCACTGCATTTCAATCAACCTTTCGGGCAATAGTCTCGGCGCCGAAGGCATGGTGGAATATATTGCTAAGCAGCAGCAGATTTTTGATATTCCTAGCCAATGCGTTTGCTTTGAAATTACCGAAACGACTGCGATTCAAAACCGTCACCGCGGCATGGAAATGCTCAGGCAATTGCGCAAACTCGGTTTTTCCTTTGCATTGGATGATTTTGGCAGTGGCTTTGCTTCCTACGGCTATTTACGCGAACTGCCCGTGGACTACGTCAAAATCGACGGCTGCTTTGTTAAAAACCTGGCCGTCAATGCCAAGGACTATGCCATCGTGAAATCTATTCAAGACGTTTGCCGAGTAATGGGAATTGAGACGGTCGCCGAATTTGTAGAAAACCAAGAGATTATCGATAGATTGCAAGCGATTGGTATCAACTATGCTCAAGGTTATGCGATAGGACGGCCGCAACCTCTAGCAAGTTATTGTGAGCAGTTTGAGATGAGCTTAGCGCAACGCGCATAGGGGATTGCGCTTTTTAGGTGATTATGCCAATTTACCCTTAACCGAAGTTAACATATTAGTAACAAGGATATGGTTATGGATGGACTGACGGGTAAAGTGGTTATTATTACAGGGGCTTCTGAAGGTATTGGTCGTGCGCTGGCGATTGCCATGGCGCGGGTAGGATGCCAACTTGTATTGAGTGCTCGCAACGAAACGCGTCTTGCCTCACTTGCCCTCGAAATTGCTAACTATGGTCCTACTCCCTTTGTTTTTGCCGCTGATGTTAGCAGTGCCTCCCAGTGTGAAGACTTAATTCAAGCCACGATTGCCCATTATGGCCGTCTCGATATTTTGGTTAATAATGCGGGCATGACGATGTGGTCGCGTTTTGATGAGTTAACCCAACTAGCGGTTCTTGAAGATATCATGCGCGTTAATTACTTAGGCCCTGCCTATTTGACCCATGCCGCCTTACCCTATTTAAAGTCGAGCCAAGGTCAGGTAGTGGTGGTGGCTTCGGTGGCTGGGTTAACAGGCGTACCAACTCGTAGTGGTTATGCGGCGTCTAAGCATGCTGTTATCGGTTTTTTTGATTCGCTACGGATTGAGCTTGCTGACGATAATGTGGCCGTGACGGTGATTTGCCCTGATTTTGTCGTCTCGCAAATCCATAAGCGAGCCTTAGATGGTGCGGGTAAGCCACTCGGTAAATCGCCAATGCAGGAAGCTAAAATTATTTCCGCAGAGCAATGTGCCGACATGATGCTACCCGTGATAGCAACCCGAAGCCGGCAGCTTATCACTTCTCTTCGCGGCCGGCTCGGACGTTGGCTTAAGCTGATTGCACCGGGCTTAATCGATAAAATAGCCCGTAAAGCAATTGCTTCAGGCCATTAGCTTTTATTGAGGTGTTTAACGATGGCTTGTTCAGCTTCATTTTGAGTTGCTTTATCACCATCAGCTTGGATGTTGGCTGTTGCCTTATGGCCAGTGAGATCCTCGGCAATATGAAGCCAGTCAGGATGCCAGTAAAAATTCTGTCCCGACAGTGTTTGCCAATTATGCACGCCGGACTTTTCGCCTTGATAAATAATGTCTTTGATTGAATAACCCATAGAAAACCCCTGATTTATTATTGGATATCATTATTGAGGTCAAATAGTGCGCTATCCACTTCGCAACTTGTGTGCGCTAGGTCACGCTTTTAGGCAAAAATAAACCTCGCATTTGCGAGGTTTATTTTTTATTGCACTTAATTTTCAGTGTCTTAACGTCTAGTGCTTTAATGTCTAGAGTATTAAGGTTTCGCGCATTGGCTAGGTGAGCCTGTGCCTTTCCAAAGTGTGCTGCTATCGCTCAGTGACAGTGGGATAAAGGTTAAGCCTTGGCTCATATTAGCGGGTGGTAAATCAGTTTCGAGCTCATACATACCCATTGGTACCGTGCCAAGGCTGGCGTTTGCTGTGACTTGCATGGCTGCAAGACTAGAGTAACGCAGTCCTAGCATATCGAAATGGCTGCGCCAATCTTTGCCTGTGAGTTTGCTTAAGGAAACCAACATAAAGTCATTGCCAGGAATATCTCTGACCGTTTTACCACCGTAGACGCTATGGCCATCGAAGGGGAACAAGTCAAAACCGAGTTTACTGCGGTTTGCCTCCCAATCGCTGGCGTTATTAGCGTATTTACCGAAAATACGGCTGTGCTGATACAGCAAGGTAAAGAGATTAAAGCCATTACTTAAGGTTGTGCCATCACTTAGCGTCATGCCATGGGCCTTGAGGGCCATTTGGATATAAAACCCCATGCGATAGCCATTATGTACCGCATAATCATTACTTGCCCAAGGTGCGGTATATCGGTCTTCGCCGATATCTAACACTTTACAGTTAGCGCCAAAGACTACACGTTTGCCACTGGTATCCTTAGTGCCTATGGCATCGGACATAAACACATAAAAGAGATCTTTGTGATTCATATGACCATCATTGATGGTGTTGGTATTACCATCACGCAAATAATGGGTCTTCCATAGCACCACATAGGGGAAGATGTTGTTAGAGTTTTCTCCTGCACGGCTGCCATAACCTGTCCAATTATCGCTATTGGCGGCAGTGGCATATTGCACATTGAGGCGGTTGGTTTGCAGATTATGGCCAAGTTCATGGTTATCTCCCCAACCCGTGGGTGAAATATTCCAAGCGGCATCCCAAGGATTGCCACTGCAACCCGATCCACATTGGGCATTCTGGTCATAGTTAGCGTGTTGGATAATCGTGCGAGTGTGCAGATTAACATCGATACAATCTTGCCCAAACAGTGCCTGACAGCTTGATAGCACCTCGGCGGGTAACGACTCACTTAAGCTTTTACCTTGGATCTTAAGTCCTGCTAAGGTGTAAACACTATTGATATGGTCCTCGACGATGCTTTTGAGCAAGGCGGTAACATCGGGGATCTTACCGCCAATGGCATTCATAAAACGGTCGCGGCGTAAATGCTGTTCAGCGCCATCGGTGCGCAGATCCACATGGGGCAGCTCAGTGTTTTGAATTTTGTCATTGAAGGCCGTGATTTCAGCAGGATTAGAAAAATCCATGATACTTGGGTGCTTAGCCACATTTTTTGCTTGCATATCGACACTGAGCGCGCCTTCGCCGCCACTGATATAGAAATAAATCGGGCCGCCATAGGGGGTTGAAAACTCGATGCTTTGCCCCTTTGCGAGCTTAATTCGTTGCTGTGCTAACTCAAGCGGCGCGCGATAAACCTTTTGTTCATAGGCGCGGTTGGTATTGCGTCTATGATAATTTAGCTTAATTTCGACGTTGGCATTGGTGCTATCCAAACGACTGAGCGTGATGGTTTGTCCCGGTAAGGCGTACCAGCCTGAGCTGGTCCATTGACCCGTATAAGGTACGCTAATGGTTTTGCGCTCTGATACTGTGGCCGGATAAGCGTAGTGAGCATTAGTGCCTTTACTTAGATTGGCTCTGTCGGTGACATATTCCCCTAAATCGGCTTGGGCAAGGTTATGGGCGCGGGCGTAGCTCACTGTCCAATCGGCAAATAGTGCTTGCTGCCATTGGGTGAACTCGCTGTAGGCGATGGGATAATCAATTTCACTACGGTATTTATCGGCGAGCAGTAAACCGGCCTTTATCAGTGGGAAGTTAGTGCGACTAAACACATCAATGCCATTGATATCTAAGGTTTCAGCGCTGCTGCGATACCAGTCGGCACCCGCTTTAAAGGCCTCAACAAAGGCGCTGCTATTACAGCTCAAATAATTGCCTGTGCAGTCATTTAATACCAGCGTGTCAAAGCGCTGCTCCCGCAGATTTGCCAGTAGTTTCTTAACATCTTCAAGGGCTTTATCTTCAGCCAGAATGGTGCTTACACTCAGATTGTCGGCGTTGAGTTTCGACCAATAGTTGCCCGCAGTCGATAGCCCCATTTCAAGGTAAAGGGTAGAGAGCATAGGGCTTTGTTCGCGTCGATAATTTGAGAGTAGCAGGGGAATACCCGCAGTCTTAGCTTTGGCTATCGCCGCTTGAATGCCCGCGTAACCTAGGTTGTCGCGGTCAATATCGCTGATAACGATTAAATCGGGTTTTAAGGTATCGATACAGCTGGCGAGGGCGCTGTAGTCGCAGCTATTGGCGGTATTGATACTGTGAGCATCGGGATAGTACTTGCTTAGCCAGGTGCGGATCCCTTCGTTATGGGGGAAATACCAACTGTCTGCGCTGCTAGGCATTTGGGCCGTGACAATGCTCAGGCCATCCTGTTGATCGCCACCTTTAGTCAACCACGAGATGAGATTTTTCAACAGTATATCTGTCTGCGCAGAAGTGTTGACGCTAAATAAGTTGCCACCCATAGCGGCATAGCGTTGTCCCTGTTGCTCGCCCGCCATCACTAGGCCGCGAACGGCACTGGCGCCACTGCCATCCACATTTGATGGTAGTAGGGTAAAAGTGTTTTCCGGCATAAAGCTCGAAAAGGTAATGGAGTCGTGGGTCGGATGCCAGCTAATGCTGCTACCTACACCTTGATAGAGCTGGGTGATTTGTGCTTTACGCACGGTATCAATTCTGGCCAGTTCAGCAGTGCTGAAGTCAATCAGCTCAATGGCGCTGGCAAGGGTATGATCTTGATGCCGAATGGCATTTTCAGCATTGCTGATAAAGGCTGGAGTAATCGTGCAATCCGCCGACATCGCCGCTGTGGTATAAGTTAACTCGGCTAATGAACCGCCACAGCCACTAATATTTTCTAGTACAAAGCCCGCGTCCGCTTGAACACTAAAGCTGGCTCTTTTGCCCGAATCGACTTTTTGGCTTGCGGGAGTGAGTTTGCCGCCCGCTACCAGACTTGCACTGGCGGTATATTGGGTGATAGTCGGTGGCTGAACGGGTGGTGTGGTGGTGCTCGCATCCTCAGAGCCGCCCCCGCAACCGCCAATCAGTAATGCGATGGCGGTAGATATAAGTCTAATCTCCATAGGGAGTCCTTATTATTTTTGGAATTAACAATTATGCAGCATTGTAGCGGAATAATACGGGCTAAAGTAGATGATATATTAATAAAATTTATATAAATCATTATCTTAAATTTGACGATCGTCAAATTTAAGGCATAAAAATACCGGCATTACGCCGGTATTTTTAGTGGGATTAACCCTTAGCTCTGTTGTTCACGGGCAATGGCGCGATAGCCAATATCGGTACGGAAATACACATCATCCCAATGGATTTCATCAACCAATTGATAAGCGGCTTTTTGTGCTTCGGTCACTGTGTTTCCTAAGGCTGTAGCGCATAACACGCGGCCGCCATTAGTGACTACATGTCCGCCTTTCATTTCAGTACCGGCGTGGAAGACCTTGGCATCGTGATTACCTAGGCTTAGGCCGTCAATCACATCGCCTTTGCGGTAGTCATCAGGGTAACCGCCAGCGGCTAATACGACACCGACTGCGGCGCGCTCGTCGTACTCGGCGGTAACTTTATCCAGCTCGCCGCGGGTTGCTGCTAAACAGAGTTCAACCAGATCTGATTTTAAGCGCATCATAATAGGTTGGGTTTCTGGATCGCCAAAGCGGCAGTTGTATTCCAGTACCTTGGCGCTACCGTCTGGTGCGATCATTAGACCTGCATACAGGAAGCCAGTGTAAACATTGCCTTCAGCCGCCATGCCATCAACTGTTGGGCGGATAACATTAGCAATCGTCCAATCGTGTACGCTTTGGGTTACAACGGGCGCAGGGGAGTAAGCGCCCATGCCGCCAGTGTTTGGACCGTGATCGGCATTATCGCGAGCTTTATGGTCTTGGCTGGTCGCCATGGCAAGGATATTTTTGCCATCGACCATCACGATAAAGCTGGCTTCTTCACCTTTTAAGAACTCTTCGATGACCACGCGTGAGCCGGCATTACCAAACTTGTTGCCCGCGAGCATATCATCAATCGCAGCATCAGCTTCGGCTTGGTCTTGGGCGATAATAACGCCTTTACCTGCGGCTAAACCGTCGGCCTTGATCACTACTGGATAGCCTGTCTTGCCCGTCAGTTCACGCACGAAGGCTTTAGCGTCTTGGATTTCGGTACAGTTTTTATAACCGGCGGTTGGGATATTGTGGCGCGCTAAAAAGTCCTTAGTGAAGGCTTTTGAACCTTCGAGCTGAGCTGCCGCCTTCGTTGGGCCGAAAATAGGTAAACCCGCAGCGTTAAAGGCATCGACCACGCCTAATACCAGTGGCGCTTCCGGGCCAACGATGGTGAGTTCGATCTGATTGGTTTGAGCAAAATCGAGCAGGGTAGGAATGTCAGTTGCACTGATATTTAAGTTTTCAAGCTTTGGCTCGAGGGCTGTGCCCGCGTTACCCGGTGCAACATAAACCAGCTCTACCTGTGGGGATTGTGCCGCTTTCCAAGCTAGGGCATGTTCGCGGCCGCCGCCACCAATAACTAATACTTTCATGTTAAGTCATCCCTTTGAGTTTTAAATTCTTGTGGTTAGATTCTTAGCGCTACAGAGTGCGATAAACGAAACAGCCAGCACATGGCGTGCTGGCTGTAGGTGGCATTAGTGACGGAAGTGGCGCATGCCCGTCATTACCATGGCCATGCCGTGCTCGTCGGCAGCTGCGATGATTTCAGCATCGCGCATTGAGCCACCCGGTTGGATGATACAGCTAATGCCCGCAGCCGCTGCGGCATCGATACCGTCGCGGAATGGGAAGAAGGCATCGGACGCCATCACAGAGTTAACCACTTCTAAGCCTTCATCGGCAGCCTTGATACCCGCAATCTTAGCGCTGTAGACGCGGCTCATTTGGCCGGCACCGACACCGATAGTCATGCCGTCTTTAGCGTAAACAATCGCGTTAGATTTAACAAACTTAGCCACTTTCCAGCAGAACATTAAGTCCTTCAGCTCGCTCTCGGTCGGTTGACGTTTAGTCACGACTTTAATGTCATCTAAACCAACCATGCCTTGGTCGCGGTCTTGCACCAGTAGACCACCGTTTACGCGCTTATAGTCTAAGGTCTTGGTCTTAGTATCCCATTGACCGCACTCTAACAGACGCACGTTGGTTTTCTTGGCCACTACATCGCGGGCGCCTTGGCTCACGACTGGCGCAATAATCACTTCAACGAATTGACGCTCAACGATAGCGCTAGCGGTTGCTGCATCTAACTCGCCGTTGAAGGCGATAATGCCACCAAAGGCTGACGTTGGGTCAGTTTGGTAGGCACGGTTGTAAGCATCGAGTAAGTCTTTACCCAGTGCAACACCACATGGGTTAGCGTGTTTAACGATAACGCAGGCTGGCTCGCTGAACTCTTTCACACACTCAAGGGCGGCATCGGTATCGGCGATATTGTTGTAAGACAGTGCCTTACCTTGCAGTTGAACGGCAGTTGCGACTGAGGCTTCGTCGATCTTAGTGTCAACATAGAAGGCAGCAGTTTGGTGGCTGTTTTCACCGTAACGCAGATCTTGCTTCTTCACTAATTGGGTGTTGAAGGTGCGTGGGAACTTTGAGTCTTCGAAGCACTCATCAGTGCTATGCGCTGGAACCATAGTGCCGAAGTAGTTGGCGATCATGCCATCGTAACCCGCAGTGTGTTCGAAGGCGGCAATCGCTAAATCGAAACGGGTTGCGTGAGTCGTGCTGCCATTGTTGGCGGCCATTTCGGCTAATACGCGATTATAGTCGGCCGCATTTACCACGATAGTCACGTCTTTATGGTTTTTCGCCGCAGCGCGCACCATAGTCGGGCCACCGATGTCGATGTTTTCAATCGCATCATCTAAGGTGCAACCGGCTTTAGCAACGGTATCGGCAAAAGGGTAGAGGTTAACCGCAACCAGATCGATTGCATTGATATTGTTGGCAGCCATGACATTTTCATCAAGACCGCGACGCGCCAAAATGCCGCCATGCACTTTAGGATGCAGGGTCTTAACGCGACCATCCATGATCTCAGGGTGTCCTGTATAGTCAGATACTTCGATAACAGGCACGCCGTTATCCGCCAACAAGCGAGCGGTGCCGCCCGTTGACAGCAGTTCAACGCCTTGGGCGTGTAATGCTTTGGCGAATTCGAGAATTCCGGTTTTATCTGAAACGCTTAACAGCGCGCGACGAATGGGTCTGGCATTATTTGCAACAGTCATTTGGGTACAGGGTCCAGTTATTTTAGTTTCAAGGATCTTTCGGAAAACAGAACAACTTCAATCGGTTCTGCTTTCCAAAAGCCCCTTGGTCCTACTTATATTTTTTGTCCCAACGTCAGGCGCGCGTATTCTACCGTAAAACGGGATTTACGGGTGTTTTTTCTGCGCGATTTCACAATATTGATATCAGAACAAAGTGGAATGATTTTGGGGTGAAGTGTAAATTTGAAAATAGCCCTTGACCTTGGAGTAGGCTCTAAGGTTTATACTCGCTCCATCATATTGATTGTCAGTGTTGCTTGAGAAGATTCGAGTAAAACTGCAAAGGATTAACTATGTACCGAATTGGTGAGTTAGCCGATTTATGCGAGGTGAAGGCCGATACCCTCAGATTCTATGAGAAACACGGTCTACTTTCGCCTTCGAGCCGTACCGACTCTGGCTATCGGGTCTATACCGATGCCGACGCGGCTAGGCTGCGTTTTATTCTGCGGGCGAAGGCCGTGGGTTTTACCTTGAGTGAAATCAGTGAGCTGTTGTCTATCGATCTTGATAAATCCAATTGGGCCTGTGCCGATGTAAAGGGCATGGTGGACCTGAAGCTGGCGCAGGTACAGGCGAAGATTGCCGAGTTACTGCATTTTCAAACCAGTTTGCAGAGCTTGTCGGATGCCTGCTGCGGCGGGCCTCGTAGCGCCGAACATTGCTCGATTTTAGAGGCGTTAGAGTCGAGTACCGAACGAGTATGCGTTGAGCATGATCATGGTGCAGCCCACAGTGCTACAACCCCAGATAAGTCAGGGAATTAATTATGTTACTGAAGAATTTTATCGATCTGTTTTTAGATTCCGCCCCTTGGCTGCTGCTTGGCTTGATTCTGGCGGGTTTACTTAAAGTATTCGTGCCTATGGCCTGGATGCAAAAGCAGCTCGGCGGACATGGCTTTAAAACTGTGGTCAAGGCAGCGTTATTGGGCGCGCCTTTACCTCTGTGTTCCTGCGGTGTGATCCCCGCTGCCGTGGGGCTGCGCCGCTCTGGGGCATCGAAAGCGGCAACCACCTCCTTTTTAGTCTCCACTCCTGAAACTGGGGTTGACTCAGTAACGGTTTCCTACGTGTTACTCGGCCCTTTTATGGCAATAGTGCGCCCAATTGCGGCGATCACCAGTGCCATTGTTGCGGGCTTACTGGTGGGACGTGATGATGATGGCAAACCTGCGGTTAAGGCCGAGACCCTGTCAGACACGGCTCAGTTAGACAAGACTCAGTCAGACAAGGCATTAGCTAGCGCTGCGCCTGTCGCTTCATGCTGCGCCTCAAAATCCCCGTCGACAGAGACAGTGGTAAAAGCCGAAGCGGTAAAACGCTGCTGCGCCTCGACTAAGGCGCCTGCAATTACGCCGGTCAAATCTTCCTGTTGCGGCAGTGATAACGCGAAAGCGCCATCAACCGAACCGAAAATCAAAATGACACCTATGGCTAAGCCTAGTCTAATGGCAGTTAGTGGCTCAAGTATGGGCACTGTCGGTATGGTTAATGCGGCTAAAGTCAGTGCGGTCAAGGTTGAAAATGCTGGTTCATGCTGTGGCACTCAAACTGCCGCGCCTGAAAAAATAGTCGTAGTGAAGAAGGGCGCTTGTTGTGGTAGCTCAAGCGCGAAAACGGCTGAGAGCCATCAAGCCGAAGGCGAGAGCTGCTGTGCGTCGACTCAGGATATGGCGACTGAGTTGAAGTCTGAATCTGTGATTGCACGTATTGGTATTGGGCTTAAATATGCGGCGACGGATCTGGTGCGTGATACTACCCTCTGGCTGCTGGTGGGTTTATTCTTCGCAGCATTAGTACAAACCTATGTTCCTGCTGACTTTTTGGCTAAGTGGGGCGATGGGTTGCTGGCCATGCTGGTGATGGTGCTAGTGTCTGTGCCTATGTATATCTGCGCAACGGCTTCGACGCCGATTGCCGCGGGCTTGTTACTCGCTGGCGTGTCCCCCGGCGCCGTGCTGGTGTTTATGATGGCAGGTCCTGCAACCAATATCGCTACTTTAGGTGTAGTGACTAAGGAGCTGGGTAAGCGTGCGCTCTATGGCTATCTTGGCGGTGTGTTAGGTGTTGCCTTAATAGCTGGTGCCTTAGTGAACTATCTAGTGGCGAACTTTGGCTTTGAGGTAATGCCACAGATTGGTCATGAACACCAAATGCTACCAAGTTGGTTAGTGGCCACCTCGGGCATAGTACTGGCGTTGTTGATGGCGAAAGTGGTGTTTGAGAAGATCCCAAGAAGCTGGTTACGCCGCAGCGATTGCTGTTCATAGCGCTAACGCTAAATAAAAATCCCCAGCAATGACTGGGGATTTTTATGGTAAAGCCTAATGCGTATCGCTAGTGGCAAATAGCTTACTTGCGATGCTTAGTCGTTTGTTAGTTCGACTTCTTAGCATCGATAAAGGGCAGAGTGCCCGTTGGTAAGACTGTGGTTGGTAGTTTTCCATCCCATTTCTCGGCCTTGGTCAGTTCGACAAGGTTTTGATTTTGTGCCAGAGCCTCGGCGCGGCTCTTAATCGCAGAGGCTTCAGCATCCCCTTTAATCCTAATACTTTCGGCCTCAGCCTTCGCGCGGGCGAGTTGTGAGTCTGCTTCCGCTTGCGCTTGGGTCACGGCGATTTGGGCGCTGACTCTTTCTTTCTCTAGGTTTTGCAGTTGGGTCTGTACTTCAACCTCTGCGCGCATCCTGTCTTCAACAGATTTCTCATAAGCGTTGGAGAAATCGATATTTTCAATCTGTACCGAGGTGATCTCGATTGGCCCTTTCACCGATTGGGTGATGGCATTGGTCACATCGATACCAAATTTGATCCGCTCCTGTACTACTGAAATTGCGGTGTATTTACCAAAAATGTTTTCAACTTGCGTTGGCACTTGGCGGTCGAGTAAGCGCGCCACCATGGCATCGATACTTTTGAAGTTGGCATAGACTTCTTCGACCCGATCCGGCGGTACGCTAAAGGTGACTGAAGCGTTAAGTGTCGCGGGTTGTTGGTCACGGCTATAGGCTTGTAGTGAACTGTAGCTAGTCGTGTGGGTTTGGGTTGAGATTTTTACTACGGTGTCAAACATGGGCAGTTTAAACCCAAGTCCCGGCTCTGCTGTACCAATGATCTTACCGTTACGTAGAATCACCCCGCGTTCACCTTGGTCAACCGTGTACCAACTACCAAAGAGTGAGATAAAGAGGATCAGTAAAATCACTAAAGGAATGATTTTAGACAGGCCAAAGGAACTTGGCAGGTTGAGTTCATTTTTTATCATTTAGCTTCCTTTGCTAGGGTCGTCGAGATGGGGTTGGAGTGAGCGCGGATCGTGTTGATGATTATTTATATCGAGACGAAACGGTTGCTGCAAAATGTATCTTAATGGTTAACGGCTGGCAACAATCGGGTATCTAGCTTATCAATATGTGACAGTAATATCACAACTCATCCTTACACTGTAAATCTTATTGCGAATTATTCTCACCATGGCTAGAGTCCTGAGATTCAAATTCTTCCATTGCTTTCATGCGTTTATCTTTTTATAGGATATACACCGAGCATAGGCAAATGGACTCGAATGCTAACGCTTTGTGGTGAGAGGAAAACATCCCGTGTTGCAACTTATATCTGTGTTAGCGACGCTGTTGGCCTGCTTGTTATTTTATGTGACGAATAAGCAGCAAAAACTATTTGCAAGCTCCCTTCCTAAGCGGCCTTGGCGGTTACTCGCCTATGCTTTTGCCTTTGCCAGTTTACTCGGTTGGCTCAGTCTCTTTACCCTTAGCGCCGCGATTTTTATTTGGTTAGCCCTGTTGATGTTATTGACGGGGTTAGTGCCTTTTGTCTCACTTTTGGGGCGTAAATAACTCATGGCACGTTTAGCTGAACAGGACAAATTACAACCTGACTGGTGGACTAAATCACTGGCGGGATTGATTTTAGGATTTACCTTAGCGCTTGGATTGGTGGGGTTATTTGCCTGGTTTGGCCCAGGCGGTATCGATGCCGATACTAAAGTGCAGTTCAACATGTGGCTGATAACGCCTATCTGGTTATTGATCTTAAGTTTTAGCTTTCTGTTTAAAACCGGACTCAGGGCAATCGGCTACTTGGGCCTATTTAACATTTTGACTTATATAGTGTTATATACCTTTAGGTGACAAGGATGAAAGTTCGCAGTGATGTGTTACGGGTGTATCAGTCTATCCATATTTGGACTGGTATCATCGCCGGAATCGTATTGTTTATCGGCTTTTATGCTGGTTCGCTCACCATGTTTAAGGGGGCGATTGACGCTTGGTCAATGCCGCCAGCCCTAACTTTGCCTCAAGTGCCCGCTGACAAACTGGATGATTTAGTCGCGCAAGTGTTAGCGCAGGATGATAAGGCCAAAACCGGTTTTAGTTTGCACTTAAATGATGAACATCAATCGCCGATGACCTGGTATCAGCAGGGCTCTGAGCGTGAACTCAGCATGAGTCACCAGCTTTGGCATGCCAGCCTTGATGACAATGGGCAGCTACTGACACAGTTAAGTATGCCCAGTGAGTTGGCTGAGCTGATTGACCAATTACATCGCACCGCAGGGATTGCCGGCGAAGTCGGTCACGATCAGGCAGGTGTCTATGTGTTGGGGGTAGCCGCCGTTTTATACTTTTTGGCGCTGGTTTCTGGGGTGATATTTTTATTGCCCACCTTAACCAAAAGCTTTTTCGCGCTGCGTAAAGATAAGGGCGAGAGTCGTTTTTGGCTCGATGCCCATAATTTAGTCGGTATTACCAGTCTGCCATTTCATTTAGTGATTAGCCTTACCGTAATAGTGTTTGCCTTCCATGATCAGCTTTACGATGGGCTTAAGCAGGTGGTTTATGGTGAAAAACCGCTGTTTGTCCAGCCCGCGCCTGACAGAACGCCCTATACACTTGCCGATTTGCCAAAGGTCACCACTGTGTTAGCAAAGGTGCAGCAAATCGCCCCCGATTATCAAGTGAATGAAATGACCTTTATGAACTTGGATAATCCCCGTGCAACCTTGCGCCTAGGCTTATATAACCCCAATGGTTTTATGCGTGGGCCTGTCACTGATTATTTATATCTGCATCCCTATAGCCTCAAGGTATCCAATAGCACGATTGACCAAAGTGATAAGGGGATTTGGGCCAGAACCGTTGCGGTATTCTTTGGATTACACTTTGGCAGTTATGGGGGCGATCTCGGGCGCTGGGTGTATTTCTTCTTAGGTTTGAGCGGCGCTTTTTTATTTTACAGTGGCAACTTGCTGTGGCTGGAAAAACGCCGTAAAAAGCAGGCCAGTGAACAAACCCGTGCTTGCCGTTTAATGGCCAGTGCCACAGTGGGGATTTGCTTAGGCTCCGTTGCCGCCTTAACGATAAGTATGTTGCTGGGTAAATGGTTTTACGCGCATGTGAGTAATATTAACCACGTCTATTTGTGGCTGTATTATCTGGTGTTTGGCTTGCTGGTGATTTACGCCTTTTGGCGTGGTGCAGCCAAGGCGGCGCTGCTGATTTTGCCTTTGTGCGGCTTGGCTACATTGGCGATGCCAATCACGTCTTTAGTTGCGTTAATCGTGCCAAGTTTAGGTTTATGGGCGCCTTATTCTGCGGCAACGTTAGGCGTCGATCTGGTGGCGTTAGCCTTTAGTGGAGTGTTCTTTTATGGTTACAGACTTACTCGCTATCGGGTGCTTAATGGGCCGCAGGACAGTATCTGGGCCATTCCCGCCACAGTGCCCGTGGCAGAATTAACCCAGCAAACATCGTAATAGCAATGGGCGCCGTTATCGGCGCCCATTGTTATTCACAGGGGGGGAGAGACTTAACATTAACGGCTCTGGACTAAGCCTTCGCTGTGGGTAGGCGAGCTTTACTTCGGGCCAGTAAGTGCGCACTGAGGTAGCAAGCCGTGACTAAAAAACTTGCGGCTAAATACAGTGGTAAGCCATGTTCTACATCATCGAAACGACTGGCGGCAACCGGACCAATAACCGAACCCACAGAATAGCTGAGCAACATAATCTGAGTGGCGGACACGATTTGGCTGCTGGGTAAATGATCGCACGCCAGACTGATGGCGATGGGATAGAGAGCAAAGGCGCAGGCGCCGAGTAACACAAAACCCAACCATAATCCCACAAGCGATGTTTGCATCAGTAACAACAGCGCCGCGGCACCCACTAAGCAAAAGGCGGTCATCAACACACTCTTTTGAATGCGGGGAGATAAATAGCTGACTAAGGGCTGGACTATCATGCCGCCCAAGATAATTAGCGCCATAAATTGCCCGGTTTGCTGGGCAAAACCCATGTCTCGCGACACATACACAGGCAATAAGCCGTAGATGGGACCTAGTAATAATCCCGAGACTAAACAACCGACCACGGCGGGTTTACTTAAGGTTTTTAGGTCGGAAAGGGCAATAGCGTGTTGTTCACTGGACTGTGGTTGGCCACGTTTAACCAACAGTGCAGGTAAACTGGCGGCGGCCAGCAAACCTATTACCACCAAGTAGGGTAAATTACCCGTGGTACCTAAATAATCTACGGCGAGTTGCCCAATGGCGGTGCCACCGTAGAGGGCGGTCATATATAAACCTAAACGTTTTGCCCGTTGTTTTTGGGTATCGGCCATCAGTAACCAGGATTCAACTACCACAAAAATCCCCGCCACGGCGATGCCGGCAATCAAGCGTGCTGCTAACCAAACACTGCTCTGTGGCAGCAAAACCATCACCACAACGCTGCACAGTAAGATATTTAAGAACAAAATAAAGGCCTTACTGTGCCCTATGCGGCTGACAATCGGTGCAATACAAGGTGCGCCCAGTAATAAGCCAAGGTAGAAAATACTCGCCAGCCAAGGAGCAAGATCAAGGCTCAAATCAAAGTAAGTGAGTGAGAGTGGGATCAAACTCATCAAGTAGCCTGACGCTAAAGCAAATAGACTAAGTCCTGCCACTGGAACAAAAAGCCCTGGCTTTTGATTGGGTTGAGCTAACAGCGTATTTTCCACAAGCGGTACCAAAACAGGTAAAAAAATAAACAGAAGGCACGATTACGGTCGCGACTCTAGGCTGGATTGCTGACGGGGTAAAGTGAGTTAGATTGACTGAGATGGTGAATAATATTTGTGTTTATTATTCATATAGATATTGAAGTTTAAATGTTATTGGTTTGGGTGAAAAAGCAACATTCAACGCGTTGTTTGGTGATCACTTACTTATCAGAACGAACAAAATCTAATCTCGAAATATTAACACGCTCTAGTGCTCATAAGCTTTGTTATTAGCGATGAAAAGTCAGTGGGATGATTATCTGGATGTTATGCAATTAATTAGCATTTTATATTGTTAAAAATTAATATTAAATTAAGGCTTTTATCACTTTGAATTACGCTGTGATTTGATCTTTGTCACAGTTTTAAATATTTATTTAGTTACAGCTTTATCAAGCTTTTGCAGTATTTTTATCCGTTTGAAAGTTTTGTTCATCACTTAAGATCAAAAATAGGTGGTTTTTATCGCGAAAATGGGTTTTTTGCGTTTTAAGTCTTAGCATTTTGTTGTTGCTATGTAGCTAAAGTACAAAATAAACTGCTTTTACTAGTGTGACCTATGCCCTAAATTTGCTAGAAAAAATAATGGTATGAAGGTAGTAGTCACCATGTCCTTAACGCAATCAACGTCGGTTCCTCCTAATCATTCGCCCGCCAATACTGGGCTTGAAAAGAAAAATATGCTGGTCTTAATGGCGGATATTGTGCTGCTATTTGCACTGTATTACGGATTACCCTTTGAGCAGGGAGTGAATACGGGGCTTGCGATTTTAGTCTTTGCAGCCATTCTGTGGTTAACCGAAGCGATTCATATCAGTATTACTGCGATTTTAGTGCCTATTTTGGCGGTATTCTTTGGGGTATTTGAAACCAAAGAGGCCATGAGTAACTTTGCCAATCCAATTATCTATCTGTTTTTCGGTGGTTTTGTGCTTGCAGCTGCATTGCACAATCAAAAGATTGATACCTTAATCGCGCAAAAATTACTGCTGGCCTCTAAAGGCAAGCTGAGTATTGCCTGCTTAATGTTGTTTGGGGTAACTGCGCTGCTGTCGATGTGGATCAGTAATACCGCAACCACGGCTATGATGCTGCCACTGGCACTGGGAATTTTGCAGCAATTAGATCGTAAAACCTATCACAGTACCTATGTGTTCCTATTATTGGGGATTGCCTATTCCGCTAATATCGGCGGCATTGGCACTTTAGTGGGCAGTCCGCCCAATGCGATTGCCGCAGCGCAGGTGGGGTTAAGTTTTAGCGATTGGCTAAAATTTGGCATTCCAACCGTGATCTTAATGCTCCCTATGATGCTCATTGCGCTCTATTGGTACTTTAAGCCAGACTTGTCGGCTAAATGCGAGCTTGCACTTGAAGATCAAAAGCTCACGTTCCAAGGAAAACTGACGCTGGTTATTTTCCTTGCGACCGTATGTTGCTGGATTTTCAGTGTGCCGTTGGCAAAAGCACTTGGCGGAATAACTCAGTTTGATACCGTCGTTGCACTCGGTGCTGTGGTATTACTGGCGGGGCTCGGTTTAGTTGGTTGGAAGAAGATTGAATCGACCACTGACTGGGGCGTATTGATTTTATTCGGTGGCGGTTTGACCTTGAGTGCCGTGCTCAAAACTACCGGTACCAGTGTGTTCCTCGCGCACTGGATGACGGATATTTTTGGCAGCACCCACATGTCGCTGTTTGTGTTTGCGGTGATCGCCTTTGTGGTAATGCTAACCGAATTTGCCAGTAATACCGCGAGTGCGGCGCTGTTAGTGCCTGTATTTGCGGCCATTGCCGAAGCATTGGGGGTATCCCCCGTCATGCTATCCGTGCTAATTGGTATTGCCGCATCCTGCGCCTTTATGTTGCCAGTGGCGACGCCGCCTAACGCCATTGTTTATGGCTCTGGCCATATCAAGCAGTCGGAAATGGTGCGAGTGGGCATGATAGTTAACTTCCTCAGCATGATAGTGCTAGGCATTATTGCCCACACCTTCTGGGAAGTGTAATCGCCTCTGATTCATCCAAATAAAAATACCCAGCTTAGCTGGGTATTTTTATGGGCGAAGGACACATTAACTATAACGTTTTAACCATTGATCGAACGCTGGCTTAGGTAAGGCACCAGCTTGCTGCGCGAGGAGTTGTCCCTGCTTGAAAATCATTAAGGTGGGAATGGAGCGAATATTAAATTGAGCCGCAAGGGCTTGTTGTTCTTCAGTATTGATTTTACCGAAGCGGAATCTTGGCTCCCATACTTTTGCGGCCTCAGAAAAAATAGGCGCAAAACTCTTACAGGGACCGCACCAGCTGGCCCAAAAATCAACAACTAAGGGCAACTCTGATTTATGGGCATGATTGATAAAATTGGCACTTGTGAGTTCAATCGGAGCCGCCGCAAACAGATTCTGTTTGCATTTGCCGCAGGTCGGCTGCTCAGTTAACCGCTCTTGGGGCACGCGGTTTAAGGTGTCACAGTGGGGGCAAGCGATAATCATAATCTGGCTCCTAAGCTCGGGGATGATCTAGATATGGGGTTGAATAAGTGGAATTTAAAGGAGGATAGGATCAAGCAAGATTGGTATAAGCCACAAAATCCCCACGGCACGCCGACAAGTAGGAGTGCCGATGTTAGAATAGACACTTTGATAAATCACTGTGTTAAGTGAAGAGTAAGAGATTAATTAAATGACTGAATTAGAAATAATCGATCTGGTTGTCGGTGATGGAAAAGAGGCCGTAAAAGGCGCGTTGATCACTACCCAATACCGCGGTTTTTTGCAAGATGGTACGCAGTTCGATTCCTCCTATGACCGTGGTCAGGCATTTCAATGTGTGATTGGGACTGGCCGAGTGATTAAAGGTTGGGACCAAGGGATTATGGGGATGAAAGTGGGCGGCAAACGCAAGTTATTGGTGCCAGCTCATTTAGCCTACGGCGAGCGCCAAGTTGGGGCTCATATCAAACCCAATTCTGATCTTACTTTTGAAATCGAATTGCTTGAAGTGCTGACTCGCGACTAAGTATGACAAGATAGTAAAAGTCTGTGTAAGCTCGATAGGGCGAGTATGACCTAGGGTCTTCTCGTCCTCCTCACTATGTCACTTCGGCATTGTTTGTTTTACACTGGACGAGGTTTCCCCACGTTAAGGAAAGAGATTTTTCTGTGGCATCGGATACGGCAGCAGAACAGATTAAGCAACTTCAGGCCGAAATTGCACAGCTTAAACGTGAAAACGCTCAATTAACGGCGTTGAATCGTCGTGCCGAAGAGAAACTATTTGCCGCCCTTGATGGCAATGGTTTGTGCTTATGGGAACAGCATATTCCAAGTGGGAATTTAACCATTTTCAATATGCGCTGGGGCGAAATGCTCGGTTTTAGCCCCGATGAGTTAGCAGCCCATGTTGATATCTGGAAAAGCAAATTACACCCAGAAGATAAAGACTGGGTAATCAAAGCCTTTGAAGATCATGTGAATGGTAAGGCCGATTATTACCAGGCCGTGCACCGAATGCTGCATAAAGATGGCAGCGTTACTTGGGTGTCGGATCGTGGCCGCATTGTAGAACGTTTACTTGATGGTACACCGCTGCGGATGATGGGCAGCCATATCGATATCACCCAAGAAAAGCGTTATGAACTCGATTTAGCGCTACTCGCCCATAGCGACCCACTTACCAACCTGATGAATCGCCAAGCTATAGCCAAGGCCTTCGATGAGTGCTTGCAGCCCGGCATGAGTGGTGCGTTATTTTTTATCGATCTTGATGGTTTTAAAGCCTTAAATGACCGTTACGGCCATAAATTTGGCGACAATTTGTTAGTGCACGTTGCAGATTCTTTGGTCGCTCATTCGGGGGAGCAAGCGAAGATCGCACGGTTAGGTGGTGATGAGTTTGTGATCATACTGCCATCCACCGAAATTGAATCATTAAGCATGCTTGCACAATCCTTGCTTGATGTTTATCGACAGGTTTTTTTACTTGAAGGTCATGAAGTGGCGATTGGACTGAGCATCGGCATTGATATTTTTAGTGATGGTGATAGTTTTGCTGAAAGTTGCGAACGTGCAGACGCCGCCATGTATCGCATTAAACATCAAGGGAAAAACGGCTACAGCTTCTCTCGTTAAGAGCATTATTGAGCGCTAATGGGCAGCATCGCGCCTTGCTTGCGCGCCTCTATAAAGTGATATTTCACTGCTCACAACTCCATACCTCAACAGCGGCATCTTGCTTATTTGGAGGGCCAAGCCAATGACTCATGGCTTGGCATTGCACTTTACCAGTGGCGTTGGCGAAACACAGCTCAAAATCTCCCGCTTCGGGGATGCGACCTAAGCGTAATTTGGGCAGCACGGGCAGCTTAGGCTGATAATGCCAACTTCCATTGTTAAACACCGCATCATCAGGGATTTCCATACCCGCACCTGTGCCTTTCACTCTGGCTTCAACTAACACTAAGCCTTGCGGTGTGAGCTGATAATCTTCTTCCCAGCGGATTTTTTCGATGCTGTGGTTCCACGCGAGGGTGAACTGCTCTGTGGGCACCTGTGCCCACAGTGTGCCAGCTAGGCCTAAACATAGACCTAGCATGTTATTGCCTTACCTTCGCATAAAATTCCAAAACATTACCCCTGCTCGGCAAGACGTTTCAGTTTGCGGGCTCTGAGGCTGTGCTGCACGATAAACAGTAGCGCCAGTCCAAAGCCAATTTCATCACTGAGCGGGGTGGCAAGGATCAAACTGGCTCCAGCGAGGAAGCCGATAACCCGTTCCCACCAATAGAGTTTTTGCAGCAGGTAGCCGGTAAAGACCACTCCCCAAATCCCAATCGCGACAGTGACTTTGATCAGCACATAAATAGTGGCTAACCAGCTATCGCTTTGCAGCATTAGTGCGGGGTCATAAACCGCCATAAAGGGGATCACAAAGCCTGCGATAGCAATACGAATCGCCCACAAACTGATCTTAAGCCCCGACTCCTTTGCAATCGGCGCGGCCGCAAAACAGGCTAAGGCAACGGGTGGCGTTAAGTCAGCCATAATTCCAAAGTAAAACACAAACATATGGGAGACGATCAGCGGCACGCCTAAATCCAGTAACGCCGGTGCGGCAATTGAGCTGGTAATAATATAGTTAGGGATGGTGGGTATTCCCATGCCTAATACCAGACAAGTGAGCATGGTTAATACTAAGGATAAGAACAGGTTATCCTGCCCGACAGCGAGAATATAGCTGGCAAAAGTGGAGGCTATTCCCGTGAGCGAGACAATACCGATGATCACTCCCACTAAGGCGCACGCAATCCCAACTGGTACGGCATGGCGCGCACCTTCGACTAATGCATGTAAGCAAATGGTCAGAGTATCTTTACCGCCCTTGATAAACCAACAGATGGCCACGAGTATGGCAATGACTCCAAATACCACGCCAATCCCCATCTGGAAGAAGCCCGCGCACAGCACGCCAAGGGCAATCCAAAAGGCAAAACGCAGGGCATTAGAAGGCAGGCGCAGCACAATGGCTGAGCCTAAGATCACTATTGAGGTCAGCGCTAAACCGACCATGCCCGAGAACAGCGGTGTTCTGCCAGAAAACAGTAAATAAACCAAAATAAACAACGGAATAAGCAGATACCAACGCGCTTTAACCGCCGCCCAAGGATCGGGACACTGATCTTTGGGCAAGCCACAAAGATTGGCGCGTTTGGCTTCTAAATGCACCATCCAAAAAACGGAGCAAAAATACAGTAACGCTGGCAGTAAGGCCGCTTTGGCTATTTCAATAAACGGCACGTTAATGGTTTCGGCCATGATAAAGGCAACTGCGCCCATAATCGGCGGCATGATTTGGCTACCCATACTGGAGGTGGCTTCAACACCACCGGCAAAGGCGGGACGGTAACCAAAGCGTTTCATCAGTGGAATGGTAAATTGTCCAGTGGTCACCACGTTGGCGACGCCCGATCCTGTGATTGTCCCCATCATCGCCGAGGAAACCACGGCGACTTTGGCCGGGCCACCCAGTTTATGGCCGAATAAGCCCATCGCAAAATCGGTAAACAAACGGATCATGCCTGCTTGTTCTAAAAAGGCACCAAACAAAATAAACAGGAAGATATAAGTGGCCGACACATAAGTTGGAGTGCCATAAAACCCCTCGGTGCCATAGGATAACTGGTTGATTATTTGATCAACGCCATAGCCGCGGTGCATTAAGTCGCCGGGGAGGTATTGGCCGAATAAGCCATAGGCTAAGAAAATACAGCAAATGATTGGTAATGCCCAACCCATCACCCGCCGCGCGGCCTCAAACACTAATACAATCAAAATAATACCCATGACCATATCGGCATCGGTTAATTCACCCGAACGTTGGATCAGATCGGCCTCAAAAATCCATTGATAGGCGGCCGTTGCCATGCCCGCAAGGCCAAGCAGCCAAGCTAAGGGTTGCCAAGGGCGAGACTTGCCCACGGCGGGATAACTTAAAAAAACCACTAAAAGTAAAAAACCAACGTGGGTTGCCCGCAGCACTTGAGTCGATACGGGGTGAAATGCGGCGGTAATGATTTGAAAAATCGAGAAAATAAGTGCCGTATAAAACAGCGCTTTGGGCCAGTCACTGGTGCTTGCACCTAGGCCTTGTTCGGAATCGCTCATATTTATGCCTCACAGCATTAGACAACAGAGGGCGACGCAGCACTTGGGGAATCACCCAAGTGCTTAGTTGGAAAAGGGTCGCTCAGATTGAGGTTACACCCTTAGAGTGCGCCAACTTCTTTGAAATAACGCTCCGCACCTGGGTGCAGCGGCGCTGGCAGATTTTTGGTCGCTTTGTCTAATTGAATCGCTTTTGCCGCTGAGTGCGCATTACCGAGACGATCTAAATGTTCAAACATCAGTTTGGTCATCTGATAGGCTAAATCGTCCGACACTCCCGCTTGAGTGACAAATAGGTTTTGAATCGCAACCGTTGAGACATCAGCAGTTTGACCTTCGTAGGTCGATGCGGGGATGACTCCATGCTGATAGGCAGGATTATTAATTTTGAGGATCACATCTTCGGGGACTTCAACAAAGTTGATTGGCATCGTCGCAGCTAAATCACGGATCGCCGCCATCCCTAAGCCCGAGGACTGTAAGGTTGCATCTAACTGACGGTTTTTAATCAGCTCAACGGATTCGGCGTAAGGTAAAAACTCAACCTTGCCCATATCCTCATAGCTTAAACCAGCCGCTTTGAAGATGGCGCGAGCATTGAGTTCAGTACCCGACTTAGGTGCACCGACAGAAATACGTTTACCTTTTAAATCAGCTAAGGTTTTAATGCCAGATTCTTTACTCGCCACTATTTGAATATAGTTAGGGTAAGCGGCTGCGAGTACACGCACTTTATCTAACGGTTTTTTAAAGCCTGCATCGGCATCGCCTTGATAGGCCGCAGCCACTGAATCACCTAAGGCTAAGGCCAGCTCACCACGACCGGCTTGCAGCAAGTTGAGGTTTTCAACCGAGGCTTTTGTGGCTTGTACTGAGGTCTTCGCGCCTTCAATACCTGTACCATAAAGTTGCGACAGTGCCACACCAATCGGGTAATACACACCACTGGTACCACCGGTCAGAATATTGATAAAGGCTGGTGCGGCCGCCATCGTGGCTGCACTGAGTGAGAGGGTTAAAGCGGCGCCCACGGCGATAAAACGTTTGTTGATTTTCATGCTTAAATATCCTTATTTTTTATTGTGTTATATAGGGTAAGAACAATATATACCATTGATTATTTATTTTAGTATCAGACCTTATATACCCAAAACTGTTCAAAATACAAGCTTTAACACGCCTTTCGATACAAGCTAGACAGTGAGTTTTTACGGCTAATGTGCCGAGTTAATCGGGGTAACCATGAGTCGATAATGCGTAGATTACATCTGCATCTTGGAACATATCGGCAAGTGTGTTGCATTCAGAATGTGTGGATTTGGGTGAAGAAAACCATAGCAAAAGACTCAAGCATTGTAGATATTGCTTTAGTCTAGGTGAGGTCCTAAATAAAGGCGTTCTAGCTTATTAATATTTAAAAAATCAGTATGTTAGCGTTTTTGTGTTTGCGGAATAAATTATCGTTAAGTTGGTGAGAATAAAAAACGGGCTAATAAAAAGGGCTAACCGTAGTTAACCCTTAATCAAGATATTGGAAGCGCACCCTAAGGTGTCACAATATTACTTAACGTTATCGAGGAGGCCTTTAGTCGCGTTTTTGGCGTGCTTTGCAGCGCGTTTTTCCTTGATCGACATTAACGGCTTTTTCTTGGCCTCTTTGCGATTTTTTTGCTCTTTACTCATAGTTAACTCCATGTACTTTCAGTGGTTGTTCATCAGGCTAATCATGTAAGCCATTTGCATAAAACCCGTTCCATGATGTCCTGATTAAAGCGAAACGTTTAAACTCGAATTACACCATTTTTAAATCACAACTATTTAAAACGATTGGTAATTTATTTGAATTTGTTTGCCTCTCTGAGCTGTACTCGCAAAATAATCTTATCACCGAAATCCTAAGGAAGATCCACTCGCTGCTTAGAATAATTCACGCTAATGCTAGTGCTAATCTGTATATAAAATATGCGGTTCAGAACACGGTATTTACACATTTCATTACCTTACCTGCGAGTCGATTTTCCCAGTATACCGCCGAGTAATCCGCGTAAAATTTGTTTCCCGAGTTGATTACCAACGGTTCTTGCCGCTTGTTTAGACAAGGTTTCGGCCAACCCTTGGCGGCGTTTATTGCCAAAAATCAGTTCGCTAAGCCAGCCCTGTTCAGCCTCTTGGGTAGAGGGCGTATTCGCCGTTTTCGAGCTAGTGGCGCCATTGGCCGCTTCGGCGTGCCGTTGATTGAGTCGCTCGTAGGCGGACTCTCGGTTGATTAAGGTATCGTACTTACCACCAATCGGACTCTGATGACGGATAGCGGTTAACTCCTCGGTCGTGGCTGGCCCCATCCGGCAGCGTGGTGGTGCTATTAAGATGCGCTCAACCATAGTCGGCACACCTTTCTCGGCAAGGGTTGACACTAAGGCTTCGCCCACGGCGAGTTGTGAAATTACCTCGCTGACCATCAATTTAGGATTCGATACGAAGGTTTCGGCTGCGGTTTTAACGGCTTTTTGATCCCTTGGGGTATACGCCCTGAGGGCATGCTGAATGCGATTGCCGAGTTGACCGAGAATTTCATTGGGAATGTCGTCGGGAAATTGCGAGCAGAAATATACCCCGACGCCCTTGGAGCGGATAAGCCGCATAATTTGCTCTATGCGTTTAAGCAAACTTGCTGGGCAGCCCTCAAATAATAGGTGTGCCTCATCAATAAAGAAGACTAATTTAGGTTTATCGAGATCGCCGACTTCGGGTAAATTTTCAAAGAGTTCTGATAGCAGCCAGAGTAAGAAGCTGGAATAGAGGTTAGGGGTCAAGATGAGTTTATTGGCGGCTAACAGGTTGATAATGCCGCGCCCTTGCAAGTTAGTGCGCATCAAGTCTTCGAGTTGAAGTGCAGGTTCACCGAAAAAGTCGTTACCCCCATCGCGCGCTAAACCAAGCACTGAGCGTTGAATGGCGGCAAGGGACTGGGCGCTGATAAGCCCATATTTGGCTGAGATGTCTTTGCGCTCATCGGCCACTAAGTTGAGCATGGCGCGCAAATCGTCGAGGTCGAGTAACAATAAACCTTGGTCGTCAGCCAGTTGAAACACTATGTCTAAAATGCTGCTTTGGGTGTCGTTTAGCTCGAGAATGCGCCCGAGTAAGGTCGGCCCCATTTTACTCACAGTTGTGCGTAAGGGGTGCCCTTGCTCTCCCGCGAGATCCCAGCAAACGACGGGGTTTGCCTCGGTTTGATAATCTACTATCCCGATTTCTGCCGCCCGCTTCAATAGCTTATCGTTTGGTGTGCCTGCGACACCGAGTCCTGAAATATCGCCTTTGATATCAGTAAGAAAGACGGGTACACCTTGGCGGGAAAAGCCTTCGGCTAGCGTCATCAGCGAAACGGTTTTGCCTGTACCTGTAGCGCCAGCGATCAGTCCGTGGCGGTTGGCATATTTAAGATTTAAGTGAACCTGTTGCTCACCTTTACCTAAGAGTAGAGTATTCAAGCGCAGTCCTTGTCTTAATTAACGCCCCAAGGTGAACCAAGGGGGAGTTGGTCATGGGTGGATAAAAAAACATCACTCAGTGTTTGCCTTTCGTGGATCTGTGTCAATATCGTTGAGCACATAATCGATACAGCTCAAGTAAAGCTTGGCAATGTTAGTTTGGCTAAGTGTAGTTATTTTGTAGCATTTGTTGCGGAGCCGAAGATGAAAACCCCATTGATTATGTTAGTCTTGTCCACATTATTATTGACCTCTGGCTGTGCTGAGCTAGCCTGTTCCGCCCGGACGGATGTCGACCCCTATGAACCCATGCTAGATAAACAGCGCTGCGTGGATGAGGCGGATAAGCAGTTAACTGCCCATGAAAAGGCCAAAAAGGCTGAAGAGGAACAACAGCTTAAACAAGCTGTGGATCGGGCGATTCAACAACGTCAATAGAAAGGATTGGTATGAAGGGAGCGGGAGGAACACCGGGCGGTATTGGCCAGTTTTTTATTGGACTTGCCATGATGTGTGCAGGATTCTATCTGTTATTCAATGCGATACAGGTAAGTTCCAGTTTTGGGCTAGGTTACGGCCTCTACCGCATGAATGCCTTTGGACAGGGATTATCGATCACCACAGGTATGGTGATGCTGCCGTTTATCCTCGGGATAGTGATGGTGTTTTTTGATGCCAAGACTAAGCTCGGTTGGCTGCTTACCTTAGGCTCCTTAGTCGCCTTAATTGTAGGCGTGATCAGCTCGATTCAGTTTCACTTTAAAGCCATGTCGGCCTTCGATTTGATCGTGATTTTAGTGTTAGCCTTTGGTGGGCTAGGGCTGTTTTTGCGCTCGTTAAAAGCGGCTCCTACTGAGCAGAATGATCCCAAATAACGGCTAAACTGAAATGTCTATTGCATACCCATAGCCGAGGAAATCTAATGCGTTGGCGTGACAGTGATCGCAGCTCCAATATCGAAGATAGACGGGACCAACAGATGGCGTCGGCGGGCGTGCCCAGTGCGCTCTTGCTTAGGTTATTGCCTTTTCTGCTGCAAACTAAAATCGGTCGAGTGGTATTGCTGCTGGGCGGGTTATATTTTGCGTTTCAATACTTTACCGGCGGATTATCCCTCGAACCGAGTAATCAAGCGGGGTTTAGTCAGTCACAATCGGCCAGTAATACCGCGGCTCAAGATGAAAATGCCCAGTTTGTGGCGGCGATCCTCGGCACGACTGAAACCGTTTGGAATCAATTGCTACAAGGGCGATATATCGAACCTAAGCTAGTGCTTTATCGCAACATGACCTCAACCGGATGCGGTTTGGGGCAGGCGCAATCGGGGCCTTTCTATTGCCCCGCTGACGGCAAAGTGTATATCGACTTGAGTTTTCTCGAGGAGCTGAAAAAACTCGGGGCGCCGGGGGATTTCGCCTTTGCCTATGTTATCGCCCACGAGGTCGGTCACCATGTACAGAACCTACTCGGCACCAGCACTAAAGTGCGTCAGGCGCAGCAAGCCGCAGGCAAGGCGCAGGCCAATCAACTGAGTGTCGCCCTCGAATTGCAAGCCGACTGTTACGCTGGCGTGTGGGGGCATTATGTCGATAGACAGCTCAATTTGCTTGAGCCTGGCGATGTAGAAGAAGGCATTGCCGCGGCCAGTGCCGTGGGTGATGATCGCTTGCAAAAAATGGCGGGTCGCGCGGTGCAACCCGAAGCCTTTACCCATGGAAGCTCCGCGGACAGAGTGAAATGGTTTAATATCGGCTTTGCCTCCGGCAAGCTCGCTAGCTGCGATACTTTTAATAGCAAATAGCAAATAGCAAATAGCAAATAGCAAATAGCAAATAGCAAATAGCAAATAGCAAATAGCAAATAGCGAGCTGGTAATCGCGCCAACGTAGGATGGATAGATGGCATTTGAAGATAGGTTTCGGCTCAGTAGTCATGCAGTGATTACCAATGAGTTAGGGCAAGTGCTGCTGCTCAAAGCGAACTATGGCAATTTTGCTTGGGGTTTACCCGGCGGCGCCTTAGAGCTTGGAGAGACCATTCACGAAGCGCTGCTGCGCGAATGCCAAGAGGAATTGGGATTAGAGGTGAACATTCACTATCTTAGCGGCGTTTATTATCACAGCGCCTATCAATCCCAAGCTTTTATCTTTCGTTGTGAGTTTGCATCTGTCGATGTGATGATTCGCTTAAGTCATGAACACTCAGAGTTTGCCTTCCATGATATCGACACGCTTAGCGCGGTTCAGCAGCAAAGAGTTAAAGATTGCCTTAATTTTAACGGTGCTGTCGTGAGTGCAAAGTTTTAAGGCTTTATCAGTAAACTTGGAGTGAATCGGCTTAGGTTTGCGCGATTAGATTTTTAAGCAATGTACCTTTTAAGCCTAGATTTTCACCCATGTAAAATCATTTAGTTAGACTGTCTCTTGCTTTTTATTAATAAAATCAAATGGTTTAGTTCGCGCTTGCGCTGTAAAATTTAACAAAGACTGTCTTGATAAACTCCCATACCTCCGAACTTAACAAAAGCAATCTTAATCATTTTTGATAAAGATGATCAAATTAGCGGTCAGGGGCGCATTGTTAGATTACTGCTATTCGTAAATATCTATTACGTGCTTTGGCTGAAACCATACTTCCATACCAGATCTTATTTCTTCCGTGCAGTATGGGTCATTATCAAGTTGCCCTCTATAAATGTTATCGATGCGGCCTTTAACGATGACCCACATACGTTCTACATTTATCTCTTCCACGCCAGCGTCATCTTCAGTAACTATCTGGAAGATGAGCTTAACCAATTGTCCTGTTTCAAGGTTGTTCCTTGCCTCAAAGGAAGGAATCCAGAAAGTGTCTGAATGCTGATGATGAATGGCCTCCCCATCATTGAGTTCCCATCCATCAATTTCTATGCGGGCAAATTTATCTTCCATAGAGCCTCAGTAATCTAATGTTTAAAGCAAACGCGTGGTGCGAGTTTGTTAGGATCTTATGCCAGTTTATATATGACACTGTTCCCTAAACTGTTTTAGTTTTATAGCCGAAAGCTAGCTTGCCATATATGTGAAGACTCACCAATTGCTCAATTATCCATGCTGCAATTCCGAGGGATGGTGTATTCCACTGACTGTTGAGTTGTTTTGGGACTTAAAGCATTGAAGAGTTGCGGATCTCCAGTTTCTGCTTGTTGGAGGGGGGCAGCCCTAATCTTGTTTGATTTATTTAATAAAAATAAAACCTAAATCAAAATCAAAATCAAAATCAAAGTCAAAGTCAAAGTCGTGGGGCTTCACCCCACACCCGACCAAGGAGGACTGCTCGTCCTATCCTCCTTGGATGCTCCAAGACGTCCCTAGCGAAGTTACATGCTTTGGTTAGTGGCTTCGTGCTTATTCGAAAATCGCTAACGCTTCCGATGGTACATCCTGTACCCCGAAAGCTAGCGAGGCATCCGTGCCTCGCTCACGCGATTTTTTCAACGCCCTTCAGCAACTTCGCAGGGGAAGGTGAACTTCTGTAGTTTTTGTGTTGTTTTTTAGTATTTAAAATAGATCACTAACACTCCATTGTTTTAAAATTTAACAGTGGGTGTCCTAATAAACTTATTGAAAAAATCTGAATGCTCCAATCTAGTCTTTCAAAAATTCAATTTTATGATTTTCTTTTATAAAGCCAGTTGGCGCTAAACACTTAATTATTAAGTTAGGTTCGGTTATTTTAATTATACATGGGCACTCCTTAATTTTTGACGCAAAGTATGCTCCTGCTGCTGCACCAAAAGGCCCCGCGACAACTGCACCCACAAGGGCTCCGCCCCCCATATTCTTAATCTGCGTCGTCTGCTCATCGCCTTTAACAAGTAATTCAATTGTATACTGATGATGGTCTAAACTAAGGCCGATGACGAGCTTTTCTTTTGATGAAAAGAAAAAACCTGGCTTTAAGATGCCAGTTAGGTAGGCTATTGAAATGTTAAGTTTTTTCTTGTGTGGCACATATGCTACAACGGTGTCAGATTCGCAAAATTCATATTTTTTGCCATCCAATTGAAAATCCAATATCTTAAATCTATAAAATAAAGCCATCTACAACGTCCTATATATGTAAGAAAGACAAGTAAGATACAAGCTTTAACTCGCGTTGTTGAATCAATTTCAGAAGAGCTGGATCCCATTAATTGGATAAATAAATTAATTTTCCAGTGAGCAATCTGAGTCATACGGCGAACATTTGTTTTCTAAAGTACACCTCATAAGGGGCGAGATTTGTATTAAGCGATGTATGAGAATAGGTACAAGGCATTGATTTATATCATGCTACATTCGCTATGCCTCTGATGTAAAGCGATAAATATTCGATAGGAATTAGTAATTAACAAGTCACCCATTGTTAAATTTTCAGAGTGCATGCTTGTAAGAAGGGGTTCAGATTACTGTAGGGGTTGGCAAGATTAAGCGCTGACATGGGAGTGACCGTCCGTGACATGGTCGCTCTTTCACATCCATGTGATCGCGACATTCGTAAATCCTTTTACATCAGATGCCGTCGTCGAGCCCTCAGGGATGAGTTAATGGCGTGTCACTGGAATGACAGTGCTTAATCGTTGAAACAGAATGATGAACACCCTTTCTATGAGTAATTAATACCGCTGTGTCTTTGTTTAATTCCAACCCAAAACAAATACAAGCTGGATTCCCGCTCACAAGCATTGCGGCAATGACAGTGCTTAAGAATGGACTGTTCCATACCGATCATCTTATGGCTACTGTCTCGTGCTTCTTGGCTTATGCCTCTTGTCTTGTGGATCAGGCGCGCAGGTGGGATTTCTTCTGTTATAATGCCCCCTCGATTTTTTGGAGGCGAGAATGGACGTATCTTCTTTACTAGACGGCCTGAATGATAAACAGCGCGAGGCTGTCGCGGCACCGCAATCTAGCATGTTAGTGCTTGCGGGGGCGGGCAGTGGTAAAACGCGGGTGTTAACCCACCGTATCGCGTGGTTAATGCAGGTTGAACAGCAGAGTCCTTACTCGATTTTAGCCGTGACGTTTACCAATAAAGCTGCGGCCGAGATGCGTGAGCGGGTTGAAAAAGTCGCTGGCACCAATATGGGGCGGATGTGGATTGGCACCTTCCACGGGCTAGCGCATCGTTTATTACGCACTCACTTCCAAGATGCGGGATTACCGCAGAGCTTCCAAATTCTTGATTCAGACGATCAGCTGCGTTTGCTGAAACGCATCCTGAAAAGTTTGAATCTGGATGAAAAACAATATCCTCCCCGTCAGGCGCAGGGTTATATCAATGGTAAAAAAGACCAAGGATTGCGGCCTAAGCATATCGATGCGGGTGGTTTTCCGATTGAGCAAAACCTGCTGAAGATTTATCAGGTTTATCAAGAGTCTTGCGATCGCGCAGGTCTTGTCGACTTTGCCGAAATCCTGCTGCGTGCCCACGAGCTTTGGCTCAATAAGCCGCATTTGCTGGCACATTATCAAGAGCGTTTTAAGCATATTCTGGTGGACGAGTTCCAAGATACCAACGCCATTCAATATGCCTGGATCCGCGTGCTGGCCGGCCAAACGGCTAATGTCATGATAGTCGGTGATGACGACCAATCGATTTACGGTTGGCGTGGCGCTCAGGTTGAAAACCTGCACCGCTTCCTGAAGGATTTCCCGACGGCGACCACGATTCGCCTCGAACAAAATTATCGCTCCAAGGGCAATATTTTGAAGGCGTCGAACGCCCTTATTGCCAATAACCCCGAGCGCTTAGGTAAAGAGCTGTGGACCGACGAAGCCGATGGTGAGCCGATTTCCCTCTACTGCGCCTTTAACGAAATGGATGAGGCGCGCTTTATTGTCGGCCGTATCAATGATTGGTACGAAAAAGGCGGCAATTTAAGTGACTGCGCGATTTTATATCGTTCAAACGCCCAGTCGCGCGTGCTCGAAGAAGCCTTATTACACAAAGGCTTAGCTTATCGTATTTACGGTGGCCTGCGCTTCTTCGAACGCCAAGAGATTAAAGACGCTATGGGTTATATGCGGCTTATTAGCAATAAAAATGACGATGCCGCCTTCGAGCGAGTGGTTAATACGCCGCCCCGTGGCATTGGCGATCGCACCTTAGATATTCTGCGTTCGACCGCGCGTCAGCAGGAACTCACCCTGTGGCAGGCTTGTTTACGGCTGCTGGATGAAAAAGTGCTTGCGGGCCGCGCAGCCTCAGCGGTGCGTGGTTTTATGGATCTTATCGTCACCCTACAGGAAGAAACCCAGGATATGGCGCTGTACCGGATGACGGACACAGTGATCCAAGCCTCTGGCCTCAAAGCCATGTACGAAGCGGAAAAGGGCGAAAAGGCCCACGCTCGTATCGAAAACTTAGAGGAACTCGTCACCGCCGCGCGCACCTTCGAAATGCCAGAGGAACTCGAGGATATGGGCGAGCTTAACGCCTTCTTATCCCACGCGGCCCTAGAGGCGGGCGAAGGTCAGGCCGACGCCTTTACCGATGCAGTACAGCTGATGACACTGCACTCGGCCAAGGGGCTGGAGTTTACTATGGTGTTTATGGCGGGTGTCGAGGAGGGGATCTTCCCGAGTAAGATGGCGCTCGAAGAGGGCGACAGACTCGATGAGGAACGCCGCCTCTGTTACGTGGGCATGACCCGCGCGATGGAAAAACTCTATATCACCTATGCCGAGTCCCGCCGTATTTATGGCCGTGAAGATTACGCCCGTCCATCGCGTTTTATTAAGGAAATCCCGCCGCAATATGTGGACGAAATTCGCTTAAAGGCGCAGGTGTCGACACCGATGGCTAATAATCGCTTCAGTGCGCAAAAGTCGGCGGTCGCCAACGATACTGGCTTTAGCGTCGGCCAAAGAGTGCATCATCCAAAGTTTGGTGACGGCAAAGTGACTAACTTTGAAGGCAGTGGCGCACAGGCGCGGGTACAGGTGAATTTTAGTGATTTTGGCAGCAAATGGCTGGTGGTCGCTTACGCGCGCTTAGAGGCGCGTTGATTGGTATGAATGTCATGATTTTGTGACAGTTTCAGCCTATGCAAATTCGCTTAAAAGGGGGCTAGGGTATATGATGTTTACCCTAGCAACCGAGATAAAAAATTAGGTTTGGGAGTAGTTAGTTAATGAATCTAAAGCAGAAGTGGGACGTGTATTCCCGCCTGACTCGACTCGACCGTCCTATCGGCACCTTGTTATTACTCTGGCCGTGTTTGATGGCGCTGGTGCTAGCAGCAGGTGGTATGCCCGATCTTAAGGTACTCATTATCTTCATTATTGGTGTGGTGATTATGCGTGCCTGTGGCTGCATTATTAACGACTATGCCGATCGCGATCTCGACTCCCATGTTGAACGTACCAAATCCCGCCCTCTCGCCAGCGGCGAAATCAGCACCAAAGAAGCGTTATTACTGTTTGTGATCTTAGGTTTAGCCGCTTTTGGTTTAGTCTTACTGCTCAATGGCTTAGTGGTTAAATTATCCGTTGTAGGCATTATCCTCACCATTATTTACCCCTTTACTAAGCGGGTAACAAACATGCCGCAGATGTTTTTGGGTGTGGTATGGAGCTGGTCTATCCCCATGGCCTATGCGGCGCAAACCGGTGAAGTGCCCATCGAAGCCTGGTGGTTATTTGCGGCGAATTGGTTTTGGACTGTGGCCTACGACACCATGTACGCCATGGTCGATAGGGATGATGATTTAAAAGTCGGTATCAAATCAACCGCCATTCTTTTTGGCCAATATGACCGTCAAATCATTGGATTATTTCAACTGGCTGCACTGCTGTGTTTTATCGCCGCGGGTTGGAGTGCCGACCGTGGCCTGCTTTATGGTCTAGGACTGCTTACCTTTGTTGGTTTTAGCACTTACCAACAGATGTTGATTTTTGGCCGTGAAAGAGCTCCTTGTTTTAAAGCCTTTCTTAACAATAACTGGGCTGGATTAGCACTGTTTGTTGGTTTAGGTGCCGATTACCTGTTTTAGTTTTCCTCACCGTTTGAATGAGTGCTATCAGGCGTGTCGCCTGATAGCCGCTCAAAAATTAGCTCAAGCCGCGACTCACTGACTCGAAGTGGTATCCTGCGTCGCATCAATTTGCGGATACTGACTGGCTGAACTTTGGATGTCAGAGCATTGGTAAGCATTTCCCATCATAGTCACAGAGCCTAAAAACTTAAGCGGTTGATAGAGATAAACAGTATCGGCGCCGAGCGCATGGCTTTTGATGCGCATCTCGTTGAGTGTACCCCACACCATATCCCTATCACTGTGCAGCCAATAATCATAGAAATGCCCCTGCGAACCAATCACTGTGCCTTTATAAGTACAGTTTTCAATAGCTACGGAGTTTTCCCATAATATTTTGACATGTGCCGATTCCTTAGTAGGAAAGGTAACACACGCTGTTACATTAAGGCCGAGTAATAACATTAATATTGTGCGAAAATTCATTTATTTATGACTCATATTCAGACTATTAATAAAAATCGGCTAGCTCAAAGAATATTATTAGCTGATTAATACTTATTGTTGATGACTTAAGTTATTTACGTCCTAATACTTTTATCCCAGCTTTACTACGATCTGAGTTTCCATATACTTCAATTTTTTTAACACAGCGGCGGGCGCCTAATGATTTCCATTCCGAGTGTTCGTGTTTGTCGATATCGGTATCAAATTTGATGGTGCGGGTTTTATCATCCCCATAGGTGACGACAACGCGATCGATACTCACATCTCTTTCTGCTTTGATTTTGATATATTTTGCCTGTCGGCAAATGATCAAAGGTATGGTGGCTGGATGATCGCCAATGCCGAGTAATATGGTGCGGCCAAGGGTGATTTCATCGTCATTATCATCTTTTTTTGCATAGGCAACGGATGTGGTAAACATCAAGAGTAAGCAGATAATTATTCGATTAATATTGAACGTCGAAAATAGACTAGATTTTATTAACATATGGCCTCCAAAAAATGGGGGCGAATCATAAAGTATTTAATGTAACCTAAATAGTTTTTTTATCGCTTAGTGCGGCTGATATCACGGGTTTTATTTGAATAAGGTCAATAAGTGTTTTGCATTATGATACAAATGTAATTTAAATTATGCCGATATTATTTTTACTTTTAATTAGACTTAAATATCCCTTAACGCATGACATTTTATGATCTAAGCCAATTTACCGATTTTTCAATATTTGGCAAATACTATAAGTTGCGTGCAGTTTTCTGGTAGATTGTGATAAATGCCACTCAGTTTGGTGGTAATCGTTGTTTAAGCTGGCGGTCTCGGAGTGAGTAACTGCTGCGGAGTGAGTGACAGCAGGATTAAGTTCAAAGGAGGTGAAGTATGCCGTGTCGACTTACACGATTATTTGGGATTGAATTTCCGATTATTCAAGCGCCTATGGCTGGAGTGCAAGGCAGTACGCTTGCTATCGCCGTGTCTGAGGCGGGTGGTTTAGGTTCATTACCTTGCGCCATGTTATCCCTCGAGGCGCTTGAAGCTGAGTTAACTGAAATTCGAGCTAACACGACTAAACCTATCAATGTGAACTTCTTTTGCCATAGCGAGCCTCTGCCACAGGCGGCCAAGCAAGCAGCTTGGCTCGAACAGTTAGCCCCCTATTTTTCGGAATTTAATCTCGACTCAAGTGTGCAGCCTGCTGGCGCCCAGCGTACACCCTACAGCAAGTCACAGGCCGAGGTGTTAGCCAAATTTAAGCCCGAGGTGGTGAGTTTTCACTTTGGTTTGCCCGATGAAGAATTGCTGCTGGAAATCAAATCATGGGGCTCGAAAGTTATCTCTACGGCGACAACCGTCGAGGAAGCACTCTGGCTTGAGGCCCACGGCGCCGATGCGATTATTGCCCAAGGCCTTGAGGCGGGTGGGCACCGAGGGCACTTTTTATCCGAGGATTTAACCGAGCAGCTCGGCACTTTTAGTCTATTACCGCAGGTGATTGCGGCGGTGGATATTCCGGTGATTGCCGCAGGTGGCATTGTCGATGTAGCCACAGTGCGCGCAGCCATGACGATGGGCGCTTCGGCCGTGCAAGTGGGGACGGTCTATTTGCTCTGCCCTGAGTGCAATACCAGTGCAATCCATCGTGAGGTGCTGCAAAGCGATGCCGCGCAGCATACAGCGCTGACTAATTTATTTTCTGGTCGACCTGCGCGCGGCATAGTAAACCGCTTTATGGCTGAAATGGGGCCGATGAATGAGGCTGTACCGGATTTCCCCTTGGCATCCTCAGCGGTTGCAGGCTTAAGGACGGCGGCGGAGCGACAAGGATGTGGCGATTTTAGCCCGCTGTGGTGCGGGCAAAATGCCAGAGGTTGCCGAACGATTCCCGCAGCCGAGCTGACACGGCAATTGGCTTTAGGCTTTGGGTTTAATATCCAATAAATAGTTACAGGTGCAAAGCCTGCATCTACTGTTTACTTCCAAGGCTCAAGGCCGCGCCATAAGGATTTTCAGCCATTCGGCCTTCGAGATATTTGAATACCTTTGGGGATGCAAGCACCACTGATACACTACTCACGCTTTTGTTAAATGTCGTTGCCCATGGAAAGCACTGCGCAATAAACTGGCTAACAAAATGGGGAAGACCCAAAGGCTGGTTGTTGCTTGGCACTCTGCCGAGTTTTCCACCTTGTTGTTGGATTCTATTGTGGGAGTATGTGGATGGCACAGATTATCAGTAATGCTGCGGTGGGTCGTACCCTATTGATTTTATTGCTGTGTGCTGGTGTTTTCTTTTTTATCGATTTTTTAGTTCCCGCCTTGGCCGCCCTGATCGTCTGCTTCTCCAGTTGGCCGCTGTATCAAAAATTATTGGTTAAATGCGGTGGTCGCTCGGCGCTGTCTGCCACTATCGCGTTAGTTTTGATTATTGTCGGGCTAATTACACCGCTGATATTTGTTTTTTCCTATGCTTTACAAGAGATTAGGATATGGGCTGAATGGTTGGTGTATGCTAACCAGCATGGCGCGCCCGTTCCCCTTTGGATTAAGGATTTACCTTGGGTTGGTGCGTGGTTTACCCAGCAATGGCAACAGTTTATCGGTGAACCCCATGAACTGGGCAAGATAGTCAGTGCAATTAGCGGACAAAATTTGACAGGCATTTCCCGTTGGGTGCTGCAATTGGGCTGGAATACTTTAGGCTTGCTGCTGACCTTGTTGTTTATGCTGATCACCTTGTTTTTCTTATATAAAGATGGCGCGTCGGTGGCGAAGCAGATTGATATTGTCGGTGAGCGTATTCTACCCGCCCGCTGGTATCGCTTTTCCCGTGTGGTGCCCGCGACGGTAAGTTCAACCGTTATCGGCATGACGCTTATCGCCATCGGTGAAGGCATAGTGCTGGGGATTGCCTACTGGATTGCTGGCGTGCCTTCGGCTGTGGCCTTTGGGGTGTTGACTGCTTTTATGGCCTTAGTGCCCGGCGGCGCGCCAACCATGTTTACCCTGATCTCACTTTATTTAGTCGGCACTGGCGATATGACCGCTGGGGTAGGGTTATTCCTCTGGGGCAGTATCGAGCTGTTTATCGTCGATAAAACCCTGCGCCCTAATCTGGTTGGTGGGCCTATTAAGCTGCCTTTCTTACCGACTTTTTTCGGCTTGATTGGTGGAGTGAAAACCATGGGCTTTGTGGGTCTGTTTGTCGGCCCCGTGTTGATGGCGCTGTTAGTCGCTATCTGGCGCGAATGGTTAAGGGATGATCCTGATAGTTCGGTTGTAACTGAATCCCTTGAATCACCGCAGGAACACGGTCATTCAAATTAAGGATGAGTGAGTGCTTGTTTGCGCTCCTCGGTATAAAACCACCAAGGTTGAGGATCGTCGCCCGCCATAAAGCGGGTAATCGAAATAAACACATCGAGCATACAGGGATCGTGTCTTTGCCCCGTTTTGTCACACAGGGTTTGATACATTTCATAGGGATTTCTCCCAAGCAATTGCATTGGCGTCTCTATGCCGAGCAGACGTAGATCCGCCGCGCTCGCTTTACCAATATTCGGTAAATCCGTTAATTGTTTTACTTGGGTTCTGACAACCTTTGCTGGATTCATTCTTTATCCCTAACCAACTGAAATATTACATCTTTAAGTATAGATTGTTACGGTTTTTTGCTCGTTATCCGGCATGATCTTGAGAGCTGAAGGTGAGCTTATATATAAAATCTAGGCTAGTTTGCCGCCTTTCCCTTCCCTGGTAAAGGCGGCAAAAGTTTAGAGCTTACTGATGTCGACGTTCAAGCTGTCTAAGTGTTTTAGAATTTCAGGATTCACATTGGTGTCGACACGCCCACCTAAATGCTCAGCAAAAAACTGTTCGGTGGCGACAATCGAGGCTAGCTTGTTGGCACGTTTACTAAAGCCATGTCCTTCGTCTTTTGCCAGTACGTACTTAACGGGTAAAGACTTTTGATACATCTTCTTGGCGATATTATCCGACTCAATTTGCGTGACGCGTGGATCGTTTGCCCCTTGGATCAGCATCAATGGCGCCTTGATATTATCGACATAGTTAATTGGTGAGCGATTTTCCATATCTTGCTTCTGCTCGGCAATTTGCGGGTCGCCAACCGACTCAAACCATTGGCCTAAATAGGGACGCCAGTAGTCGGGGAAGGAATTCATCAGTGTCACTAGGCTCGATGGCCCTACATAGGCGATCACAGCATGGTACAAGTCAGGTGTAAAGGTCGCGCCAGACAGCGCCGCATAACCACCGTAGGAGGCGCCGAAGATCCCTAAACGTTGTTTATCGGCAATACCTTGTTCGACTAAGTAATTGGCACCATCGGTGAGATCGTGCTGCATGCTGCCAATGCCCCAGTTACGGTTGCCTAGGTTTAAGAATTTCTTACCGAAACCCGTCGAGGCGCGGAAGTTAGGTTGCAACACGGCATAACCACGGTTGGCATAGAACTGGGCAATCGCGTGGAAATAACCCGAGTCGAGTGTCCAAAAATTCCGTGCCCAAGGGCCGCCATGGGGCAGGATAATGGTCGGTAGCTGAGTCTGTTTACCTTTCGGTAGCGTTAAATAAGCCTGGATTTTCACCCCATCCCGCGCGGTATACACGATAGATTGGCGTGGCGAGAGTTGCTCCGCAGGAATGCTGGCCGGAATGTCGACTAACAGATGGATATCCCCAGTGGCGGCATTGTATTGATAGTCCGCGCCTGCGGCTCTGTCGCTGGCGACATGAATTTGCCACAGATGGGTTTTCTCGTTCATCTCGCCAATTGTGATTTCAACATCTTGATTAAAATGACGATTTATCACATCCCAGTGGCGGGCAAACTCGGCATCTAAGGGATAAACCCGTAAACGTCCACCGTAGTAACCAACCGCTAAGGGCTCACCCGCATCGCTAAACTGTACCCCAAATACGTCGGCCTCGTTGTCGGGATCCCTGTGAATGGTTTCATATTTACCCGTCATCAGATCGACTTTCAGCAATTCTTGCTTATCGCGATCGCCGATATTGGCGCTGATATAGGCGAGCTTCTTATCATCGTTCACTTTAAGAATATCGATGCTCTCGCCCTTGGCACTTTGAATGATCTTGCGCCACTTACCGTCGATCAGCACATACAAGGCATTGGTGTTATCGAGATTACTGCTGCTGGCAATCACAGGTTGACCCTGCTTGTTAAACTTCACCTGAGTAAAGCTCTGCTCGTTCTTCAAGATAGGGGTTAACTTGCCGTCGTTGATATTGAGCAGATAAATATCCATGCGGCTCGAATCGTCGTGGTTGGCTTGAACAACCAACAAATCGGGATTGTCTTTTACCTGCTCGAGCACGCTATATTGCACATCGTCCTTATGTATTAAGCGCTGCTCTTTGGCGGTGATCTTGCCGGCTTTTTCCTCAAAACTCAGCTTATAAATTTGCGTATTTTCGTTACCGCCTTTGTCCTTCATAAAGAATAAGTCATTACCCTTGGCGGACCATTCGAAGGCGCGGATGGGTTCTACCGATTTGGTCAGTGGTGTGGCACTGGCAAGGTCGGCCTTATCGGCCATCAGGAAGATATTGCTGGCTCCTTGGTACTCCTTCACAAAGGCAAGCCACTTGCCATCGTCGGACATTTTTAGATGGCGAATGCTTTGCTGATTGAAGAAGTTTTCGATAGGAATGAGCGGCGCCTCGGTTTGCTGTGTCGCGGCAACTTGAGGTTGCTCGTTGCGAACATCCGCCGTAGTGCAACCCGTCAGCAGCAGTGCGGCGGCAATGGCAGCACTGCATAACTGACTCGTAAAAGGAAATTTTTGCATTGTCGTAACCTTAGTTTAGGAAAATTGACATTATGCTAATACGAAAATTAATTATCGTAAAACAATAAAATTATATTTCTTTGTAATATTTTTTGTCGAAGGATTATACTGGTGTTCGTTCGCTATGAACGGCTTGGGATGATGTTTGGGTGAGTGGATGAATCAAAATTTTAAAAAATTAATAAAAATCAGTGGCTTTTGTCGCTGGCTGGTGCTCTTGTCTGCTGTGGCGATTATCGCCCATCTGCTTTATAGCTATTGGGCCTATGATGAAATCCGCTTCAATACCAGTAATTCCCAGTTCCTCGAACTGTGGAACTTGCCGAACGCTAACCGAAACCTGTTGCTCGTCATGCTAACCCCATTATTTATCTCATTTTTAGTCGGTGTTTATTGGCTACAACGGCTCTTATCCTGCTATCAACGGGGGTTATTTTTCAGTGATGAGAGTATGAAATGTTACTTGTGGCTCGTATGGCTGAAAGCAGCCGCTTTAGTGTTTGAAATGCTACAAAACTTAGGCATAGGCTATTATCATCAGTCATTTTTTGAGGATGGTCGCATCGAATTAGTGCTTGATTTTGGCAATATCACCACGATTTTATTGATGTTGCTTATCGTGTATTTGCTTAAAGCCGCCCGCGATTATGAGGCGGAAAACAAAGAGTTTGTGTGATCTTGAATATTATCGTTAATTTAGACGTCATGATGGCGATGCGAAAGGTTAGTTCTAAAGAGCTTGCCAAGGCAGTAGGCATTACCGAGGCGAACTTGTCCTTGCTTAAGCGGGGCAAAGTCAAAGGGGTGCGTTTTGATACCTTGGCGAGTATCTGTGAATACTTAGCCTGTCAGCCGGGGGATATTTTGGAATACCGAAAGGATGCTGAGCAAGACACGTCGGACTAAGGGAAGATGCCTAGGCTGCATGCTGTGCAGCCTAGGTTTGCGGTTTTACGCTTTTACTAACTGAGTTAAATCCGCTGGGCGATAGTACACCGACTTTAATACCTTGCCTTGGCGCACGACTTTACCGGCCATTTCTACATCTTTAGCGCATTTGGCGATGATAAATTCGCCCTTTTTACTGCCGACGATGTCAACGCCTTGCTCGGCATAAAAAGCAATGGTTTCGGCTAGCTCTTGCTCGTTGCGGCACACTTTGCTCATATTGCTCGAATGGACTTCGTCCCAGCAGGCGATAAAGTCAATTTCACGGTTTTTGGCGACACACAGCAGCAAGTCGATAAGGTAGCTGATTTCTAATTTGTCATGCATGTGATCGGCGCCTAAGTGCACTAAACGCCCCATCAACACATACACTGAATCGACAATGGCATCGGCTTGTTCGATACGGCTATCGGCTTCGGCAAGTTCAGTTAACTCTTCAATAATCAGCGAAGTATGTAAGGTGTCAGCCTTATCATCCAATGAGCTGGCATCGTTGACTGCGAGGTCGAAGGTACTGCGAAACTCACTGATATCACGATACAAGTGGTCATAAATAGGTTGAGTTAAACAGCTGAGTTTCATCGGAGTGCCTTAGATTTTATCAATAGGTTTTACAAATAGATTGGTGAAATCGATTTATGGATAACTGCGGCAATTCTAAAGAAAGGTGGCGCAGAATACAAAGTGTGCTGGCCTTGAAGTAAAAAATACCCGCTGCCAAATCGGGGAGCAGCGGGTTTCGGCAAAGATTAGGGTGGACACCGAATGGAGATTTGATTAACAGGCACGGACTAAGTCACTAAAGACCTCGTCATTGACCGCTGGGTTAACGGCTTATTGCGCGTATTTGGCGATCAGCTTATCCAAATAAGGGGCAACCTCTTTGTCAGACCAATCTAAATAGCCACGAACAAACCCAACAAGATTACCTTTTGCATCAAATAAATAAGTCGCAGGAACCACATTGGCAGGAATGATCTGCTCGATATTTTTGTTGGGGTCGAGCCAAGTGCTGTATTGATTAAAACCATGCTGATTAAGAAACGGGCGTACTTCTTTTATCTCTTCATCAATTGAAATTGGCACAATAGCGATTTTTTTATCGGCAAATTGCTGTTGTAGTTTTTGCAGCTCGGGGATTTCCCTTAAACAAGGGACACACCAGGTTGCCCAGAGGTTTACTAGCGTAAGCTTACCTTGATGTTGTTTGAGGCTTTGTGCTTGTCCTGCTTCATCCATAAAAGGCACTTCGGGTATCCCGCGGGCATGTTGCATCTCAATAAAACCCGTCATGACTCGTGGTTTTGGAATTGCTTCGCCAGTGTCATAGAGTTTGTTTTGCAGAGAATGGGCCTGCACGACGCAGCTCAGCAGCAATGAAGTGCAAAGGAGGGTGAGCTTGGCTGTGGATGATTTCATGGGGTTATCCTTATATTCAAACTGAGCGAGTCGCGTTGTTAGCGGAAGGTGACTTGCGTTTTATCAGGGTAAGACCTAAGCCTAACCCTATGATTAATAACGCCAGTGGGCCTAGCCAAAGCGCCAGTGTTGAGGGTTTTAATTCCGGCTGATAACGGATTTTTTCACCGTAGCGCTGCACCATAAAATCGAGGATCTCATCCCGTTTATAGCCTTGTTCAAGCAGCGAAAAAATTTGCCCTTTGAGCTCATGGGCGATAGGTGCCTGCGACTCGAATAAGGTTTGGTTGGTCGCCATCGGGCAGCGCAGTACTTTGCTGATCGCTATTGCCTGTTGCTGATAGGATGTGCCCATATCCGAGCTTTCCTGTGCTGTAGCGAGAAAGGTTGTCCCGCCAAAACAGAGGATGAGTGACAACAACCAAAACAATAAACTCAAATAGGGGGAGCGAAATAATGGATTCATGGGGTTACAGTCTCCCTAGCTGAGGGGTACCTGCTGCCCTCAGTGCTTCTGTGTGTTCAACATGGCGAACTTGTCTGACGGGCCACGCTGCGATTGCTCCTGCGAGCATCATCAACATGGCGCCTAGCCAAATCCAAGTCGCTAATGGTTTATAGCTAATGCGGATCAGGTACTCAGTGTCGCTCAGTTGCAGTCCCATTGAGACGTAAATATCGCGCCAAAAACCGTGGTCGATGCCCGCGTGGGACATCTCCATACCATTGCTTTTAAAGGTTTGTCTTTGTGGTTGGATATAGCCCAGTACTCGATCGTCCTGCTTGGCATCGCGTACACTGATATTGGCCTGAATAGCAGTAAAACTTTGGCTCTCAACTTGCTCGGTACTCTCATACACCAGCACATAATCCGCTAACGGTTTACCTTGGCCTGGCCCCATTCGTAGCAGGGCTTCCTGCTCGAAAAAAGACACCGATGTTGCGCCGATAATCGTCACTACAACCCCGAAGTGTCCGAGCATCATGGCGACCCTTGCGCGCTTTGATGCTGACGGCTGGATTGGTCGTGCTGTGGATAAGTGTTCTGGAGCGCCGCGTGGTGGCTTGAGTATCATCTTTAGACTCAAACCAAGGCATAACAATAAAAATAACGCGCTGGCACTGCCAAGAACGAGGAATAATGCGCCATCGCCTTTAGTTTGATAACCCAGCACTGTTGCAATAATGGCAATGGCTACAGTGGGGACAGCCAATACCTTGAGTGGTTTGTGGGTGGATTGTCCCCAATTGAGTAGCGGGGCGAGGCCCATTAAGACGACAGCGATAAAGGTCAATGGGACAAAAATCGCATTAAAATAAGGTGCGCCCACCGACAAAGTACCTAGGTTTAACAGCTCATATATCAGGGGATAAAAGGTGCCAAGTAGTACGGAAAAAGCCGCGACTACCAGCACGATCACCCCAAGCAGTAATAAGGCCTCTTTGCTTAATAGAGCATGGGTGACTTCTCGTCTCAGTGCGGAGGCTTTTATCGCAAAAATAAATAGGGCCGCACCAACAAAAAGCACTAATAAACATAGGATTGACATACCTCTGGTTGGGTCAGCAGCAAAGGCATGTACCGATTGCACGATACCGGAACGCACCAAAAAGCTGCCTAACAAACTGAGGGAGAATGCTAATAAACATAAAAACAGTGTGGTAAGGGTAAAGCCCTGTGTTTTTCGGGTGAGCACTAAAGAATGCACCAGCGCTGTAGCAACCAGCCAAGGAATAAATGACGCGTTTTCAACGGGATCCCAAAACCACCAACCGCCCCAGCCCAGTTCGTTATAAGCCCACCAAGAACCAAAGGCATTGCCCCCTGTGAGGAAAATCCACGCCAATAGCACCCAAGGGCGCATGTATTCGAGGTGGCGAGTCGGTAACTTTCCTCCCAGTAACGATGCTAGCGCTGCGGCAAAGCAAACCGTTAGCCCGACATAACCCAAAAACAGCATAGGTGGATGCAGTATTAAGCCTATGTCCTGCAATATGGGGTTAAGGTCGCGCCCTTCGACTGGAATATTTGGTAGCAAGCGGGCAAAGGGATTGGAGGTGAAGAGTAAAAACAAATTAAAGCCGAGGATCACTAAGGCCAAAATTGCGAGGACTTGACCAAAGTAAGCCTTATCAGCCTGTAAACTGGCACTATCGAGATTAACCTTATTCGTTGCTTGGCGCCAATTGATCACTGCGCCCCACAGGGCAATGGCGAATACCCAAAATAACATTGAGCCTTCATGGCTGCCCCACACGGCCGCAATTTTATAGCCCAGAGCGAGTTGACTATTAGAATGGTTGGCAACATAGGCGACTGAAAAATCATCGCTAATAAAGCTAAATATTAAGCTACACAGTGCGGCAAATAAGGTAATAAATAGTGCGTAAAATAATTTATTGCCAAAGTGGATTAGGTAAAAATTATTCCGGTAACTACCAATTAAATGATTCGTTGCCGACAATAATGCAAAAACAGTACTCATGATTAGCAATATGTGCCCTATTTCTGGAATCATATTTATCATTGATATTTCCTGCATGGCATTAGTTATCGATTTACATTAATACTGAAATTAATGGAGGTTATTTTTTTAGCGGTTAATCGGTACAGACTTATTTGTTTTTATCTAGGTAAGTTAGATGTGAAGTCTTTACCCATTCCACGATTGGCTTGCAGGGTAACTGAGTTTTAACGGAAGGAATGTGATCTGTCTCGGTATTAAAATCGTCATTTGTGGCTTTGGTTATTTTTGAAAATTCAAAGCTGTTTTTAGGTTTTTTTAGATCTAAAAAAACAGATTTAAAATCTAAAAAATCACTAATAAAATTTTATCAAATTTATGATTTGTATGTATTTTTTGATTTTTATCTCTATTGATTTCTGAATCAAAATTTAATGTGCTCTAGCGCAGATTTTTTGCTTTTTCTCTCATTCATTATGCCGTCACTGGTCAATTGTTTATGTCGTTCAGTGAACAGTTAGGTTCAGTGGAAAATATAAAACTAATGATAAATTAGGAGTGAATGATGAAGCGATGGAAAACCAAAACAGCCTTAGGCGTGCTGTTTTGTTTAGGTTCTGCCGTAAGCGCTACCACAATCGCATCCGATGCTAAATCGGATGGTAAAGTGGTCCCTGGTGTGGGTAATAAACAACAAACTCACTATACTCAAGATATCTTGGCTAACCCCAATTTAAATGAAAATTTAATGGAGAAATCCCGTGGTGTTAAAACACTGCAGGATTATATTGTTCAAGAGCAAGAATTGTTTGATTTTCTATTTGAAAATCACCCAGTTTTTAAATATGACGCAGAAGGTCGTTTAAAAGGCACTTATAAAGTCAGTGATCGTGGTGAAGAATATTTACACGGTGGTGACAGTGTTGCTTACAGTAAACACAGTAAAGAAGTGAACTCAACCGATGGCACCGCTGTACGTTATAGTTCTTATAATGATGGTCAGCGTCCAAAAGCACTGCAATACCGTTTAGGGGCAAAATCGATTTTAGATTTCCCGAACAAGTTTGTGGGCCCAGAAAAATGCGGTGAGTGTCATGGCCCGCAATACGAAAAATGGAGACGTTCACGTCACTCTAAGACGATTCGCTTCCCTGGCGAACATCCAGAAGTCGATAACGACCTGAAAAAAACCATGTATACCACCAAAGATACCACGATTCTGCCATCGGGTATTACGCCAGACGCTATCTACGCGACTGTGGGTACGCCACGTACTAAATATGGTTTTATCGACGCCTACCTAGTGCGCGGTACTTACCATGTGAAAGACGGTCTGTTGAAAGATGGCACTGGTACTATGGTCGCTGGTGGTAACCAATTCTCCCGCGGTTGGGCTGAGTGGTTAACTCCTGAAATGGCTGCAAAAATTAACAAAGCTATTCCAAGTTTCCCCGTCAAAATGGAAGATTTTGGTACCAGCGGTTCACACCAATGGGGCATGAGTTCATACGGTGCTAAGTATGAGAAGGAATTCCTATTCCAACCTGCTAGCTCCTATTGCGAAATGTGCCATAGCTTCAAGTTTGACTTCCAAACGAAAGATGAATTCTTCGCTGCTTTAGGTAACCCGAAAGAGCTGCAAAAACACACGATTTCTAAAGGGATTACCTGTGAAGAGTGTCATGGCGCAGGCGGCCACTTAGACGGCGGTATTGGTGGCGGTATGCCATCTAACTGTGAACGTTGTCACCAACGCTTCAACTTTGTTGAAGAGTTAGCTGAAACGCCACAGGGTAAAGAGAAGCTGGAATATGCCTTCAACGTGAAGATGAAATCTTCTTGCCCATCTTGCGGTACTGAAGGTTCACAAATGTTTGCCTCTGCTCACTATGACAAAGGTATGCGTTGTTCAACCTGTCACGATCCTCACGAAGTGACCGATGGTGATTGGAAGTCAGGCATTACTAAACCAAAAATCATCAAAGAGTGTACTGAGTGTCATACGGCTCAAGCCGAGATTGCTAAGAACACTAACACCCACAGCAACCAAACTTGCCAAAGCTGTCACATGCCAAACATGGGAAGCTGTGAAAACTTCACTGCGATCCAATTCCCAGATATGGCGGGCTTCGACAACGTTCGTAAGTCACACATGTGGAAGATTGATGTCGATCCACTGCGTAAGACCCTTAACCCACCAGAAGGTAAGTCTCGCGATGCGACGACCAAAGGTTGGACTGTGGCGAAAGATGAAAACGGCTACAACTACCTCGACTTGATGTGGACCTGTGCTCGTACTTCGGCTTCAGACCACGATGTAGTGGAAAACAAAGGTTGTCACAGCCAGTTCCAATCTGAACTTGAAGTGGGTCTGCACTTTGAAGACCAGATGGAAATTTACGGCGAAGTTCAAAAGTGGCAAAAACCAGTTAAAGAAACTTTTGCCCAAGTAGAGCAAGCCCTTGCCCGTATCGATAAGCTGTTAGAAGTCACCAAGCTGTCGGTAGAAGACAAGACTCAAGTGCTGATGTTGACCGACAAAGCCCAAGATGTTGTTCGCCTGATCAAGGCTGACGGCTCATGGGGTGCGCACGGCCCAACTTACTCACTGAAACGTCTCGATGCAGCCTTAACCTATGTCACTCAAGCCCAAGCCATTATCGATGGTAAAGGTCTGAGCGCACAGAAAATCTAGTTCGACTCGAGTCTAACTTGTCCCCGGCACATCCGTGCCGGGGAATATACGAGGCCAAATAATGAATAACGTGATCCGACAAAGCCTGATAGGCGGCTTAATGGCACTGAGCTTGGGTGGCATCAGCCTTCCAGCCATTGCAGGGGGCGGTTCTGATATTTCTGAAGCACCCTATAACGAAATTCAGTTGAATCCTATTTCCATGCGGGAAGCAGAGACCTTAGTCGGTAAGCAAGGGGTTTATTTTTTCGACGTAAACACGCTGGAAATCTGGGCGGAAGGTTTTATCCCCGGGGCGGTTTTTTTCAATGTTCAAAATTGGAGAGAGTTACTTCCAAAGAATAAAGATGCGGTGATGGTGTTTTATTGCGCTAACCGCCTTTGTACCGCCAGCAACATGGCTGCACGGGAAACCATGAAGCTAGGTTATACCGGTGTACGCCATATGGCCGATGGCATTTTCGGTTGGCGCATGTCTGGAAGAGCAACAGAAAAACCCTAGTAATCAAATAAATATATTAATCGGTTATGGGCAATGTCCATACGTTTTCGGCTAACGCACCAAGCCCCAGGGCTAAATTGTAGAGAACATAAAATGAAAACATCTATGCCAACGTCTTTTATCCCAAAAACCATCACAGTGGCGACCTGCGCCGCACTGTTTGTGTCTATGGCGAGCTTTGCCGCCCCAAGCCTTAAAACCGATGCAGATAAAGCGTCTTACAGTATCGGTGCCTCTGTCGGTAACTATATTTCTGGCCAGGTTTATAACCAAGTGGAACTGGGCGCAGAAGTGAATGTGGACTTAGTGGTTCAAGGTTTTGTGGACGCGCTGAAAAAACAACAGCAATTAACCGATGAAGAAGTGGTGACGTATCTCAATCAACGCGCCGAAGAATTAAATCAAGTGAGAAAAGCCAACGCTGAAAAATTAGCTGCTGAAAATACCAAGGCGGGTGAAGCCTTTCTTGCTGAAAACAAAAAGAAAGCTGGCGTGATTGTGACCGAATCCGGCCTGCAATATGAAGTGTTAACCCAAGGAACCGGTAACAAACCTAATCCTGAGGACGTGGTCACCGTTGAATACGTTGGCAAGCTTATCGATGGTACTGAATTTGAAAATACCGTTGGCCGCAAAGACCCTACGCGTTTTGCCTTAATGACGGTAATCCCTGGTTGGGAAGAAGGCTTAAAACTGATGCCTATGGGCTCTAAATACCGCTTTGTTATCCCAGCAAACTTAGCCTATGGCAATGAATTTGTGGGTGAAATTCCACCGCAATCTACCTTGATCTTTGAAATCGAACTGAAAAATATCGAAAAGCCAAGTGAGAAAAAAGAAGCCCGCATGATGGGCATGATGCCTGCCCACTAAGAGCAAACATCGGGGACTGAGCGTTCGGTTTTGTTCGCTCAGTCATAAGCTTGGAGCGGCAAGCAAAGAGGTTAGATATGGCAAGTTTAGGGTTCACTATCGCACTCCTATTAAGCGGGTTTGTTGCTTGGATATTTTGGCAACACGCACGCTTAAATCAACAGCAAACCGTTGCGGGGCTGCCTTTAGTCTCCCCTGGGTTGCCAGTGCTGTGCAGTGGTGTATTGCTTGCTATGACGCTCGCTATCTACAGCCAAACGGGGCGTTATCAGGATTGGGATAAGGGCATAGTCAATGAACATATTGACTACTTAGTGGCAGCCGATATCACCAAAGCCGTTCGCCTGGTGGACGATCAACCACAAAACCCGCTGGCATTGATGTCACTTGCCCAGGCCTATAGCGCGGGTGGTTTATATAGCGATGCGGTGCAGACCTTGGACAAGTTGCTTGCGTTGGTGGGAGAGGATGCCGAGGTGCTCGGTGCTAAAGCGAATGCACTCTATTACCGCGATGGTCGCCAAATGACGCCGCAAACCCAAGCGCTGATTGCACAGATCTTGGCGTTTGCGCCCTTTGAGCCGCAGACCCGCATGTTACAGGCCACCGATGCGTATCTTCATGGGCGTTACCAAGAGGCGATAGACCATTGGCAGACACTACTGTCACAGCCAACGGCAGAGATTAATCGTGAGGCCATTTTAAACGCCATTGGCAAGGCCCAAAGCAAATTGAATGAAAGTGGATATTAATCAAGTCGCTAGCCATTTTCAGGCATGTAGGAACGATAACGATATAAATAAAAACGTCGGTATAAAACCGATAGATGGAGGATGTTGTGAGTGAAAATATAGAGAGACGGAGGTTCCTTAAAAGCGCTGGCATGTGCTCTTTGATGTTAACACCTTTAGCGGGTTGTTCGGTCAAAGAAGATGCTGACAGCGCCCATAAGTCCCATTACGTCATGGTGTTTGACCAAAATAAATGTGTCGGTTGTGGTGATTGTAAAACCGCCTGTAACCAAGCAAACAACTTACCCGCGGGTGTTTCTCGGGTGATCCTTGAGCAGCAAAGTGGTCGTGTTGAAGGTCAAGCTTGCCCTCACTGCGGCAAGATGAGTTGCGACTGTGAGCGTAAGTTTGTGCGAGTTTCCTGCCAGCAGTGTAAAAACGCCCCCTGTGTCACGGTTTGTCCAACGGGCGCGGCGCACCGCGACGCGAAAACGGGCATCGTGACTATGGATGCGAGCAAATGTGCGGGTTGTAAGTACTGTATTGGTGCTTGCCCTTACAACGCTCGTTACATCAACAAAGAGACGGATGTGGCGGATAACTGTGACTTCTGTTTGCATAGCAAGCTGTCTAAGGGCGAGTTACCCGCCTGCGTGCAGAGTTGTAAGTACGACGCGCTGATCTTTGGTGATGCCAATGATCCTCAGTCCTATGTGAGTAAGTTATTAGCGGTAAAAGACTCAGTGCGGATTAAGCCGCAGTTTGGTACTGAGCCGAGCTTACGTTACATACCAATCGTCAAACTGGGAGTGTAAATATGGATACCAGTATGGAATTTACCCTCGGCTTATCCCAAGGCGTTGCTTGGCCTTGGCCGATTGCAGTGTATTTATTTTTCGCGGGGATTTCGGGCGGGGCGTTAACCATTGCGCTGGCGCTGCGTTTTTACCTAGGCCAGGTTGAAAATACCGCCTTCTTAAAAGCCGCGACCTTGCTGTCCTTTGTGACCATTAGCTTAGGGATGTTATGTCTGGTACTCGACTTGACTAACCCCTTATTCTTCTGGCGAATTTTGGTGTTTTATAACTTAAATTCTGTGATGTCGATTGGTGTTATTGCGCTGTCGGTATATATCCCGTTAGTGGCAGTGGTAGCACTTTTAGCCCTCGAAAAAGAGCTGATGGCCATCCCACAATTGAAGTTTTTAGCGCCGATTATTGCCAAGTTAAAAGGCTTTAGACGCCCAATGGAAGCGCTCGCGTTAGTGCTGGCGTTATCAGTGTGTGCTTACACAGGCTTCTTGATTTCTGCGTTGATCCGCTTCCCGCTGATCAACACCTCGGTACTCCCTGCGCTGTTTATTGCCTCGGGTCTATCCGCGGGTGGCGCTTCAGCCAAAATGCTGGCGGTGTGGTTATTTAAAGAACCCCTGCACAGCGGCGAAATGAAGATTCTGCACGGCGCTGAGTGGCCCATTATGTTCGCCGAAGCCATGTTTATTTTCATGATCGCGACAGCACTATTAACGGGTAATGCCGGTGGTCAATTTGCTTTTGCCGCCTTCCATGAAGGTGTGTGGGCAAGCGTATTCTGGATTGGTGTTGTGGGTATCGGCTTTGCCGCGCCACTGCTACTGAACTTTGCGACGGGTAAACATTTTAGCCATTCGGCCAAAGCGTTTTATATGTCGGGAATGTGTGCGGTAGTGGGGATGATGTGTCTACGACTCTTTATCCTGTTAGCGGGCCAAAACTACGCGATTTAACGATGTACTAAGGCCTCGGCCTTTGATGAACCATTTTTTTATCAACCCTCGTCGCAAGAGGTCTGTCCCTGCAAGGTGCCTTGGCGAGGCGTTGATATTTTTCAAAGGATTAACAGCATGAAAAAGTTCTTTGGGTTGTTACTACTCGCTCCTTTGTTATTAGGCTGCAATAAGAGTGAAGCGACCGATCACCAACACAAAGCCGAGATGATCCACGAGCATGATCGTTGCCACCTATGCGGTATGGTGATCACTAAATACCCTGGACCAAAGGGTCAAGTACACCTTAAGGCCGAGAAGATGGTGCCTAAGTTTTGCTCTAGCCGCGATATGTTTAACTTTGCCTTACAGCCTGAAAATAAAAGACAAATTGCTTACATGATGGTGCATGACGCCGCGACAACCGATTGGGAACAGCCTGATGATGGCGCCTTTATCGATGCCGCCAGCGCATTTTATGTTTACGGCACTAGTAAAAAAGCCGTGATGGGGCCAGCAGTCGCACCTTTTAGCACTAAAGCCGCCGCCGAAGCCTTTGCAAAGGAATACGGTGGACGCGTATTAACCTTTGAAGATATCACTCTCGAATTACTCGCTGGCGATAAGTAGGCGATTGATCATGCTGCGTTTATTGCTCCTCTGTTGGCTCTGCACCTTATCCTTTATCGGTGTGACGCAGGAGTTAAGGGTTAAAGATTCCGCCTCTTTAACCCAAGCATTAGCGCAGGCGCAGGATGGTGACACACTCGTACTTGATACCGCAGTGTATGAAGGTAATTTCAGTGTCACCCGCTCCATTCATATTAAGGCCGAAGCGGGCGCGACCCTCGATGCCCTACGCCAAGGCAGCGCCCTCACCATTACTGCACCCAAAGTGATTGTCGAAGGACTCAATATTCGCCATTGGGGGCGGGATCTTTATTACCATGATGCAGGCATTTTATTGCAGCCCGGGGCAGACGAGGCGCTTGTTAAGGGCAATCGGCTGGTGGGGGATGGCTTTGGGATTTATGGCGAACAACTTGCTGCGCCCCGTATTCTTGAAAATAGCATCAGTGGCAATGGCGCTATCTATGTATTAGACCGAGGCGATGGGATTTTCCTTAAGCATGTGACCGCGCCCGATGTGCAACAAAATCATGTTATCTTTGTCCGTGATGGGGTATATCTCGAGTCGGTGACGGACAGCAACATTCACCATAATCAATTCGCTAAGCTTCAATACGGCATTCACTACATGTATACCCGAGGTGATGAAGCCTCAAACAATCAAGCGATTAGTGTCGACGGCGGCTACGCATTGATGAATTCACAACAAATCTACCTGCACCATAATCGCGTCAGCCAAGCGCGGGACTTTGGCATTCTGCTCAATATCACCAACGACTCTCATATTCAGGCGAATATCGCCACAGACGTGAAGCATCCCCAAGGTTCGGTAGAACTCGGTAACGAAGGCAAGGGCATTTTTATCTACGCCGCGCAGAATAATCGCATTCAAGATAATGAATTTAGTCACAGTGATACTGGGATCAGCATGGCGATGGGCGGTGAAGCAAACCGCCTTTGGCATAATCGTATTTTAGCCAATCAGACCCAAGTTAAGTACGTCGGCGAAGCGCAGCTGGAGTGGAGTTATCAGGGGCAGGGCAATTATTGGTCTGAATACCGCGGCTGGGATGCTAATGGCGACGGAGTGGGGGATGTTACCCACAGACCTAACGACAATTTAGACAAGCTATTTTGGCTCTATCCCGAGGCGAAACTACTGATGGAAAGCCCAGTGGTATTGCTGCTGCGTTGGGTAGAGCGGCAGTTTCAGCCAACGAGTGTCAGCGGTGTGAGTGATAGTTTCCCCTTAATGCGACTGACCACAGAGGGAGATGGAATATGAGCCATTTTACCAACAACGCCATCAATCTACAGGCACTGACATTAATGACAAAGCAAACTGCCGCCCAAGGGCAAGTGGCTGTTAAGGCCGTGGGATTGAGCAAGCGCTATGCCGAATTTGAAGCGGTAAAAGATCTTAATTTTGAGGTGTTTACAGGCCAAACCTTAGCGCTGCTAGGCCATAATGGTGCCGGTAAATCTACGCTGATCAAAATGATTTTAGGCTTGGTATCCCCAAGCGCGGGCCAGTTATTTGTGCAGGGGCAAGAGGTACAAGCCAAGCGGGTCAATGCGAGTTTATCTTTAGGGTATTTGCCTGAAAATGTAAGCTTTTATGACAATATGACGGCGCATGAACTCTTAAGTTACTTTGCCAAGCTTAAGGGCGTTGCACCTGTGCGAGTCAACCTTTTACTGGAAGAGTTTGGTCTGATGGCGGCTAAGGATAAACGGCTGCGCACCTTTTCCAAGGGGATGCGCCAACGTTTAGGCTTAGCGCAGGCGGTGCTTGCTGACCCTAAAGTGCTGTTGTTGGACGAACCGACAGTCGGGCTCGACCCGCTGGCATCGGCCTTTTTGTATCAAAAAATGGCGCAACTTAAGGCCCAAGGCTGCGCGATCATTATCAGTACCCACGAGTTAGGTTTAGTGCAAGATCAAATGGATAGCGCGCTGATTTTAGGCCAAGGCCAGATGCTTGCCTCAGGGAATTTGCTCAGTCTTAGGGCTGCAACCTCGCTACCCAGCCTGATTGAATTGCATCACTTTACGCCGCTGCAATATCAGCAGTTGCTAAGCCAAGCGTTGTTCGCCTCACTGTTAGAACCCTCAGCCTCAGACCGAGTGTGCTTAAGGGTGCCTGATGCGCTAAAAGCCAAGGTGATACAGCAATTACACTCCCTGAAGATCCATGAGTTTTCTATTGTGCCGCCGAGTTTACAGGATATTTTCCATTGTTATATGGCGAATCTTCAGCCCCAGAGCGCGTCCAGTTGCAACACCTTTGCTGGTACAGAAAACCTTAATTCGGAGTTAGTGGCATGAGCCAAATCTGTCAGTTAGATCAGCAGCAAGGCTTGTCGAGTTTTCGTCCTCCTATGGCGCTGACATTGATTCAAGCCGTTGCGGTAAAAGAATTTAAAGACAATCTGCGTAACCGTTGGTTATGGCTTATGGCGGGTATGTTATTGATTCTTTCGCTGTGTGTGAGTTTTATGGGCAGCGCAGTATCGGGCAGTTTAGTGGTATTTGAGAGCGCGCAAATTTTTTCTGGTTTAGTCACGCTCGCGGTGTTTATTTTACCTTTGGGTGCCATTTTACTTAGCTACGATAGCTTTGTTGGTGAGCGGGAATCGGGCACCTTGCTGTTGTTGCTGACTTACCCCTTAGCCCGTTGGCATTTGGTTTGTGGCAAATTACTCGGCCACGCCTATGTGATGGCCACTGCCTGTTTATTGGGATTTGGCTTAACGGCCTTGTTGCTGCTTGTCCTTGGAGCCGAACACGCACGGCTGGCCTTAGTGATTGGCTTTATTCATCTGATGGGTAGCGGAATTTTATTGTCCTTAGTGTTTGTACTCTTAGGTTACTGCGTGAGCCTGTGTGTGCGCGAAAAAGCCAAAGCCTTAGGTGTATTACTGCTGCTCTGGTTTGTGTTGGTGTTGGTCTACGATTTGGTACTATTAACAGCCCTCGTCAGTATGGCTGAAGTACTCAATCGTCAACTATTTAACCTATTGATTTTAATCAATCCTACCGATCTTTTCCGGGCTTTAAACTTACTCGCAAACCCTGCCGATACCTTATCGGCAAAGAGTACTCTCGCCCTAATTTCCCAAATGGGTATGGGCTTGCCCTTAATGTATGGTGTATTTGTGTGCTGGTTGACTGTTTTGCTACTGGTTTGTTGCGTTATTTTTAATCGCCAAGAAGTTTAGATACCCCTGCATTAGTTTAAATTTACGCTTAAAAAACAATAGGTAAACTGAGTGTAGAGTCACAGTATTTTATGTTGTTAAAAGGTAAAATAAGCCATCTTGATTTGGTAGCCACAAGTCACGGTTGCTCTCGGGTGAAACTGAGTTTCACTGTGTTTGCCCGTTGTTAGCGCAATCATAGTCTATTGTTTTGGCTTAGTTTTGGGCGCTTAACATGCATAAAATTACTTCATACCTCATGCTAGATGAACAGGCCAAGCTGCTGGTTGACCATGTTCATGGAACCGAGATCGGCCTGACTTTTTCAGAGGCCGCCGTACTCGTGTTGCTGCTGTCATCGCCGAATGCCATTTTTACCAAGGAAGAATTGCTACAAGTAGGCTGGCCAAATCGCGTGGTCGCACCAACCTCTTTGACCCAATGCATCAGCACATTACGTAAAAAATTAGAGCCTTATACCGAGGTACAGCTCAAAACTGTGGCGCGCCGCGGTTATCAATTGCATGTCTCAGAACAGTCCCATGTAAAAATGTTGGCGATTAACGATGCTGATGCTATCCGCGATGCGATTGTGGGTGTCTCTGCTTGGACTAAGGTTGCTGGTATCGTCATGCTGGGGATGATCCTCACCTTGATCTGGTACTGGAGCGATCACCATGCTGTGGTGAAGCATGTCGCGAAATGGAATGCCGATAAATATATCAGCCTGAATATTGGTGGCACCTTAGGTACGGCGCAGGTGTTGTATATCGATGATGAAGAGCATTTACACCCCTCGTGGTGGCAAAAACATTTAGCCCCAGAAGGCAATCATATCGATGGCTTACCTTATTTCAGTGCCTTTGCGTCAACGGATGGTAAAAACTATTCGATGGCAATATGCCCTGCGTTAGATGCCAAGGATTGTACTGGCAAAGGCATCATCAATATCACTTCGATTGATGCTAAACCCGCTGGCCTGAGTATGGCGGAATTTATTCCACTTAGTAAAAAGATGGAAGAGCGGATCCGCTACAACCGCGTAGTCTTACCTGTTGATGATAAAGGGGTTGGGGAGCTACTGGAGCATAACTACCATGCGGATATTTATTTTCCGGTGGCTGGTGAGTTACTGGTTCGCACGGATCTCAGCATGTCGCTGGTGTACGAGGGGCAAAGCCGAGGCAAGTTTTACTCCACCTCATGCATTACCGATCAGGACTGTTTAACCACACCGATTAAGTACACCATTCGGGGCGATTTTGAGCAATATCAAACCCAGATAGGTGATCTCAATGTGGATGTTTTTCATGTCAAAGTATCACAAAAAGAGCTGACCAAACCCGATGAAGTGAGCCACTCGGCAATGCAGTTTTACCGCGCGATTCGTAAGCACGATATTCGCGATGAAGATCTGTTCTATTATCGGGTTTATCAAAATAAGGACACAGCCGTTTGGATCGTCCCGCAAATGGGACAACTGCTGGCGTGGACTCAGTACACCCAAGTCAAACTCTAACTTCGCATGTTATTAAAACAGCCGATAGTCATCGGCTGTTTTGTTTTGGGCTCGTCGCTCAAAAGCGTGTATTAAAGACTTTGCATTAACTTTCTATCATAAAGTGTGAGTTTCTTTTACATCCCACCATATCGCCAGTTACACTGCCAGACCATGCTAGCAAGCATCTAGATTAGCCAAAATACCAAAAATACAAGAATAACAACGGAAGGAGTCTCTTATGTCGGACCGCCTGATCCCCGCCTTATTACTGTCAACAACAGTACTGACGGGATTAACTGCCTGTGGTGATAACACCAAGGAAACCGCTGCTGCCGCCAGCGACAATGCTGCAAAAGTACAAACCAGCGCAGCACCTGCTGCTAGCCAACCCGCCATGCCGATTGGCATTAACCTCGCGGCCATGTCGCCCAAGGTGAAACCCGGTGATGACTTTTATACCTACGCCAATGGCGAATGGATGAAAACCACTGAGATCCCCGCCGATCGCTCAAGCACGGGCGCCTTTTTAGTGGCTTTCCAAGAGACGGAAAAGCATAAGACCAGCCTGATCGCCGACTTAGTCAAGGCCGAACACGCCGCTGGCAGCGATGATGCGCGCATTGCCGATTTCTACAAGGCGTACACTAACACTGCGGCAATCGATGCGGCGGGCATGAAGCCAATGGAAGCCGATTTAGCCCGTTATCAAGCCATTGCGGATAAACAAGCCTTATCGGCGGCGCTTGGTGCTAACCTGCGCGCCGATGTGGACCCGCTCAATGCCACCGACTTTTTCACCGAAAACCTCTTCGGTATTTTCGTCACCCAAGGTCTGGCGACTCCGGGTGAAGTATTACCTTATTTTCTCCAAGGCGGTTTAGGTTTACCCGAGCGCGAATACTATCTGTCGGACGATCCTAAAATGGTCGAGATCCGCACCGCTTACCGCGCTTATATCGAAACCCTGCTGACCGATGCGGGTATTAGCGATGCTGCTAGCCGTGCAGATCGTATTTTTGCTCTTGAACACAAGATCGCTAGCGCCCACGCCAGCCGTGAAGACAGTGAAGATTTCACTAAGGCATCGGGTGTGTGGAGCCGCGCCGACTTTGACGCTAAAGCCCCGGGTATCGACTGGACAGCGTTTTTAGATGCCGCCCAGCTTGGCAAGCAAGACAGATTTGCCGCCTATCACGCTAGTGCTATTACCAACCTCTCGGCGCTGGTGGCCTCTGAACCGCTGGATGCGTGGAAAGACTGGTTGGTGTTCCACCATATCAACAGCCACGCCGATGTATTGCCATCGGCTATCGATAACGCCTCTTTTGCCTTTAACGGCACTAAGTTGTCGGGTACCCCTGAGCAGCGTAGCCGTGATAAACGCGCCTTGAGTGCCTTGGATGAATACCTAGGTGATGCCGTGGGCCGCGCCTACGCCGAGCATTATTTCCCGGCCTCGGCCAAGGCCGAAGTTAGCACTATGGTGGATAACATCGTCAGTGCCTTTGGTAAGCGGGTCGAAAAACTCGAGTGGATGGACCCTTCAACTAAGAAGGAAGCTTTAGCTAAGGTCGCGACCATCGCCGTTGGCGTGGGTTACCCCGATAAGTGGCGCAATTACGATGCCTATGCCGTATCGCCAACCAATGCCTACGCCAATGCCATCAATGGTGAAAAGGTGGAATATGCCCATCAACTCGCCAAAATCGGCAAACCAATGGACAAGGGCGAGTGGTGGATGACGCCGCAAGTGGTTAACGCGGTTAACCTGCCAGTGCAGAACGCGCTTAACTTCCCAGCGGGGATTTTACAGCCGCCATTCTTCGATGCTAATGCCGATGCTGCCTATAACTATGGTGCGATTGGCGCTGTGATTGGCCATGAGATCAGCCATAGCTTCGATAACAATGGTGCGGCGTTCGACTCGACTGGCGCTATGCGTAACTGGTGGACACCAGCGGACTTTGCTCAGTTTGCTAAGCAGGGTGAGGCATTGGCGAAACAGTTTGATAGCTATGCGCCATTCCCAGATCTGCATGTAAACGGCAAGCTGACCTTAGGTGAGAACATTGCCGACGTGGCGGGCTTAGCGGCTGCGCTCGATGCCTACCATGCCTCGCTTAACGGTAAGCCTGCGCCGGTTATCGATGGCTTTACTGGCGACCAACGCTTCTTTATCGGCTTCGCGCAAACCTGGGCGACTAAGATGCGTGACGAAGCCCTGCGTGCCCGCGTGGCGACCGATGGTCATGCCCCTGGCATGTACCGCGCGCTGACCGTGCGTAACTTAGACGCTTGGTACACCGCATTCGATGTGAAACCCGGCGACAAGCTGTACTTAGCGCCAGAGGAACGTGTGAAGATCTGGTAAGTTTAAGGTGCTAAAAACAAAGGGAACCCTAGGGTTCCTTTTTTGTTAGCGATTTTGCAGTCGATTGTAGTCCAGCCAACCGCTTTCAATCGGATGACTGTCGAAAAAGGCTTGGTTGAGTTTGTCACTAAAGGCCCAAAAACGCGGATCGGTACGGCGCACCGCCGCCAAATCCAATAACGCCTCGTAGTCTTTTTCGGTTTGCATGCCTTCGACCTTAGCTACGACTTTGGCTAAGTCCTGCTCCTTAATATGCCAGAAGGCTTCGGGATAACTGCCCAAAAGCCCGCGCACTAGCGTGACATCATCCTTAGCGGGCTCGCGATTGCTTTCCTCATTGAATAGGCTCGAAATATTCCGATGGGCACTGTTACGCACTAAGGTAAAGATTTCCGCTTTGCCCGTTTTTTCAGGCTCAATCATAATCATCGTCAGCTCGGGCAAAAGAGTCGCTTGCGTACCTTTGACTCTGCCTAGCGCCTGCAACAATGCCTTGCTATTGGGTTGTAACTGACTGAGTGCGATTTGATAGCGTTGGGGCTGAACCTTGCCGACCTTAGCGGCCAGTTTTTGGTAGAGTTCGGCCTTAAGGTCGTCCGTGTAGTAGAGCACGCCCGTGGGTTGATTGAAGGTATTAATATCCCCCGCGATAAAGGCGGTTAGCTGGGTGCCAGCATCTTGATACCAATCCTTAAACTGCTTACGGCGCTCCTCTTGGGGCAACAAGGTCAAGAAGTTAGATTCGCCCTCCATGCGTAAAAAATCCATATACAGGCGGGTGAGCAGCTGGTGGCCATAGTTGCCATACACATCGAAACCTGCGACCAAGAGGTAGTGAATACGCTCTAGCAGGGCATAGTCGATCACCCAAGCCGTTTTGGGGGATTCTCCCACTAACCCTTTGACCACAGTGGCATTATCGAAATGCCTAAACACCGTCAGGCTGGCATTATCATTACTGCCTTCTCCGTCCCATAAACCATCGATAGTGAGGTGTCGGCCATTTTTAAACTTTTGATTTAAAAACTGATTTCTCGCTCGCATATAATCGCCCTGTTTGGCGGCGTATTTCACCCAGGTCACGGCAAGGGCGGTGCTTTCTTCCTCGGCGGGCATGCGTAGGTTCTCGATTTGGCCCTGATAGAAGTCGGTAAAGTCGCTATCGTCCATATATTCTGGGGTGACAAAGTAAACCCAAAATCTATCGTTGATCACATTGAGGGCGACCTGACCACGGCAAACCGGCCCCTTGATAAAGCCCATAATGGTGTCTTGGGCGCGGGTGAGCATAAAGCGATAACGCGAGCCTGCGGGCAGTTGAATAAAGGCCTCGAAGGGATTGGCCGCCACGCTCGGTTTATAGCTGGGCAGCGAGCTGACTTGGTATTGGGCATCGATAAACCACTGCTGCCAGTTTTGCAGAACAGTGTTATTTAAGGCGTAGGGAATATGGGTTTTATCGACGATCGTGGCGCGATAGGGCTGAAAGCGGTAATACACCCGCGAAACTTGCGGATCGTCGAAGGGGCGGCGGCTAGCAATCAGATCAATCGGTTTGCCCGGCGGTGTGCGTGAGCGCACTAACTCAAAGTAAATCGCAGGGGCATTGGCCGCGGTTAACGACTCAAAATACAGGTGGAAGGCAAACAAGTGCTCGTAAATATAACGGGCGCTCAGTTGCGCCTTGAGGCTATCGGCGTTTAAAAACTGCTCCCAGCGAGCGATTTCGTCGTTGAACTCGGCGCTAAGCGCAGCTGGCGTTGGCAACACAGCGCCCTGTTCGAGCCATTGCATTAATACCTTATGTTCCTGCTGATTGAGCGCAGGCAAGCCGTAGGGCATGCCCGCAAGCGGTTGGTATTGCTCGTATTTGTCCATTTCCTCAATGCTGGCGCATTGCTGAACCCGATCGAGGCTAAAGTCGAAACTTTTATCGAGCAGTTTAGTGTCCGGCAGGGGATGAGCCTGTTTTAGCGTTAGCATCCGCGCCAGTACTGAGGCCTGAGTATTGACCTGTGGGGTCTGAGCGCGCTCATTGAGCACGGGATAAAAACCGCGTTCGCGCCATGCTTCAGGTGTGTGGGCATCGACAAATAACCGATTCGGCGTTGCCGCCATCAAGCGGGTGCCCTGATAGACTTTTTCCTTGTTCGCGCCCCGTTCAATGCCCTCACTGGAAGTCATTTTAAGCTGACATGGCGCATCGTAACAAGCATGGCAAACCACGCAGCGACCGTTGATGATAGGTTCAACGGCAGAATGATAAGCCTTTGTTTGTGCTGTGAGTTCACTTTGGATTGGCTGATTATCGGCCCGCGTCTGCGGCGAGCTTTTACCGTAAAGGTTATCAAAATCCACTTGGGCGACGCTGGCACAACCCGTGACCGCTAACACTAGGGCCAATAGCCAGCGTTTCCAGACTGCATTTATCGGATTCATATCCACTCCTTTGCCCGATTGATGAGCTTTATCCATGCCTAATCTGCAACACTCTAGCAGAATAGTCTGAACAAGTTGAATTTACTGTTTATTTGGGGTGTTTATTCGACCTGTTCACGGGTTAAGATGAATGACATGCGTGAATGCTAAGCTTTACTGGGCACAAATCGATAAGGGAAGAAGATGACTACAGAACGCTATTTTTACGAGCCGAGTAAGGGACATGGGTTATCGCACGATCCCTTAAATGCCATTATAGCCCCCAGGCCCATAGGTTGGATCTCCTCCCGCAATGCACAGGGACAACGCAATCTCGCGCCCTATAGTTTTTTCAATTGTTTCAACTACCAACCACCTATCATCGGCTTTGCCAGCACAGGCTGGAAGGACAGTGTTGCTAATATCGTCGACACCGGCGAATTTGTGTGGAATCTCACTACCCGCAGCCTCGCCGAGAAAATGAATCAAACTTCCGCCATGTTACCCCGTGGGGAGGACGAGTTTGCCTTTGCCGGACTCACCCCAAAGGCTGGCACTATCGTTCAAGCCGAGCTGGTGGCCGAAAGCCCAGTAAACTTTGAGTGTAAGCTTTCTCAATGTATTCAATTAACTGCTGCCAATGGCGACAAGATTGATACTTGGCTAGTCTTAGGTGAAGTGGTTGCCGTACATATCGCCAAGCATTTGCTCAATAGTGAAGGTGTGTATCAAACCGCCCTCGCCGAACCCGTGCTGCGCGCCGGCGGCCCATCCGCCTACTATGGGATCTCTGAAGAATTAAGGTTTGATTTGCATAGACCACAGGTGTAAGGGTTGCTCAGGTGCCGCAGGGCTGTGGGTGTTTAACCCCGAGTTGGTTTATGGTTGTGGTGTTAAAGGTTTATACATTAGTAATTAAAAGCTAAATCAACGTCGTGGGGCTTCACCCCCTGATTTTTTATAAAGAGTCGACCAAGGAGGGAGCAACAGCAATTCCCTCTTGCCCCTTCGTTAACAAGAGTCCTCGCCGAACAACGTCCATGTTTAACTGCCAGTTCGCCGTCCATGGCTCTCGTTCGTATAGCTGCGTTGCAGCACTCACCCTAGTGAAGTTACATGCATTGGTTAGTGGTTTCGTGCTTATTCGAAAATCGCTAACGCTTTCGATGGTACATCCCCCTTTGTGTTAAACAGATAGTCCGAAAGCTAGCGATGCATCCGTGCAATCCTTTAAATAAAGTGTCTTCAACGCCCTTCAGCAACTTTGCAGGGGAGGTGACTGCTGTCAGTTCAATTGGTTATATCTAGTCTTAATATTTGATTGGTTATAACAAATACGAAAAATAAAACAATCAAAGATCATGCACATGCTCACTTTCTACCCAGAATGATTTTTGCTATTGTGTAAAAAATTTTAAATCAGCGGGTTATGAGTAATTTACCCAATTCTAAGGTGAGATTATGTGCATGTACAGGATACAAATGTTGTGTCCACTGGCTAGTGGATTGAGCGAACGGGAATGAATTCATATTTAGTGTCGGACAATCCGATAATATACGCGGACATGAACGTATACAGGTACTTGGCATGCGGAGATATATCTATCCATCAACCTGAGCGGTTTATTTGGGTTTATTCTCACGTTCATTTAGATGAAATACATAGGAATGGGAATACCGACGCTCTTGAGGGGATGCGTTTACTAAGAGCCGTAGAGATTAGTGATGTTTTAAATGAAAAATTCCACTCTGTAGGCAATATTGTCCTTCGCGACTACATTGATCCTTTTACGAGATACGATCTGCACTTAGATGCAATAGCTGGGTATGAATATGTGGCTGACCATTTGGTCGAGCATATCATACGAGCTTTTGGGGCGGATAACTTCAAAGAGCTTAGAGAAACGCCAGACAAAATGCTGGAAGAAATAGAAAGAATTACAAGCATTGTCGACGATGATCGGCGTCAACAGATAATTGGAAAAGCTTCTGTTGTTTCGTGCGACTTGAAGGATTCGATCGAGAAGCATCTTAAAGAGCGAATGCCAATAGATAAAACAAGGCAAGCCTTCGGCATCACAAGCGAAGCTCGAAAAAAAATTGAGCAATCTAATTTTGCAATAGATAAAGTTTGGGATCTAATATCTCCATCAATGCATAACATAACAAAGGACCAGTTTTTTGGGTTTGAGAAAATTTCTGGAGTTGAGGGTGTGGAGCACACTCAACATGGCGCAATCTCAAGTGCACATATAGTTCTTAATATGATTGGTATAAGTCCTGACAAGGGATTAGCTAAGCGAGAAAAAATCAAGAACATTATGTCTGATAGCCAACATATCGGCATGGCTTCTTACTGCAATGCATTAGTTTCAGCAGATAAAGCAATTATTAATAAAGCAGCGTGCATATATTCATATCTAAAAAATATCACAAGTGCTTTGCATTTTGAGTACAAGAAAGGATATGAACTAAATCTCGGCATCAATAAATCATAACAAGCATAGGAATAATGACTACATTTTTTCTTTGCTACAGTGTTGGTATGTCTCCCGAGAAAAAGAAGTAGAAAAAAGTTAAAGAATAATTGGATAGTCAATACTTTTGGGGATACTTTTTAAAAGTTGTTATACACAGTGGTTTGTAATTATTTTTATGTTCCTAGTTGTGTTTTAAGGAAAAGGACTTGTAAATGAACTCCATATCTTTCAGTGAAGCGGTAAATGGTCATAAGAAAACATTAGATGTTTGCAATTTATTTTGCAAAGGATTTGCAAGTTGGCTTGTTAAGCATGAAATCGGAAATGCAAATTTATCTTATTTTGTTTTTTATGGACAAAAAATAGAGGTTTCACTTTCTCCTGTTTATATGGGTAGGCTGCTCGGTAAATTGGAACTGTACTTGTTAGCTCCAACAGAAATAGCTGAGCAAATGAAAAGAGTATATTTGATTTCTATATATATGTCACATGAGCAATGTTATGGGATATTAAATAATGAATCTAATGATAGCAACATTTTTTACATAAAAAGTACTAATAAGACTGAAATGGAAAGCTATATTTATAAACCTATAATTAAAAAGTTTTTTCAGCATTACAATGTTGAAACTTTCTAGAGTGCAAAATGGTTACTATATTTTTATATAAAAATTGGTTTTAGATGGATTAAACCCCCACGACTTTGATTTGTGCTTTGATTAAAGAAATAACCTTTTTAATTTTCTAAGGAGAGGTTGGTGCCTTTTGATTTATCGGAAGAACAGTTAGCGCTAACGGAACAAGAGTTGGGGGCGACACTGCCTCGTGAGTACCGTGAAGCGATGAAATTGGATAATGGTGGCGAAGCCGTTACAGCAGAAGATGATTGGGAGTTGTATCCGATTAAAGATACTTCTGATAGAAAACGAATTTCCCGTACTTGCAATCATATCCTTTATGAAACTGAGTCGTGCAAAGGGTTTCACCATTTCCCCGATAATGCGGTCGCGATTGCGGGCAATGGGTTAGGCGATCAAATGGTTTTTATTAAAGAATCAGGCCGGATTTTGGACGCTGTGTATTTGTGGCTGCATGAAACGGGTGAGCTTCAAGAGTTGGCTGCATCTTTTAATGGAATCGAAAAGTCGTAAGCGCAGGTGCTAGTTGACCCATTAGCGTGAAGATCAAGGACTTTTATTCATAAAAGAAGTTTGGAAAGTGGCAATTCTGTAGCCCTGATGTTTGCATTCATTTTCGAAAAACTAAATTGCGGCTAAAACCGTGCATGCTTGTAATTATTTTTGACAAAATGTTGATTTGTGTGTTTTTGCTGGTTTTTTTATATCTTTGATGTTGTGTTAGCGCTATGGCACATACCTTATTTACAGATAAATAATCCCCTGACTTTCTAATCGCCAAAATCTAGGTTATTACTATTCTATCAGTAAGATAAAGTGCTGAACCCGTTTAATAAAGTGAGTTCTGTTGTCACTGTTTGAGTCGTCGTTACGGGCTGCCTTGTCGTGTCCACTGTGGAAGGCTGTTGGTTGGAATACTACTTAGGAGAAGGCCCGCTTATCGCGGTGTTCATCCTAAAAACAAATTATTAATCAGTGCAGGAGCAAATATGAAAAAAGTGGTAATGATTGCCATGGCGACGGTCTTACTGGGGATGGGAGGATGCTCGGTAAAGGAAAGGGCGATGAGTGGGTTTCAAGTTGTGCCCTTTGATGCGTTCAAAACGAGTGAAACTAATCCCAATCAGCGTATTTATAAGGAGCAGGGTGTAGATCTGCGCCAGTACAATCAAGTGTTGCTCGATCCATTACAATTTATTCGTCAAGAGAATGGCCAGTGGTATCTATTAACGGCTAATGAGCAGAATGAGATTGGCCGTTATTATCATACGAAGTTTAAAAATGAATTGACGAAAAATGGAGTCAAGATTGCGACAGAGTCGGGCCCTGGCGTGATTAGAGTTCAAGCGGCGGTGACAAATTTCGATTTGACTCGACCAGAGCTTAAATTACGCGATTTATTACCGGCGAAGATTGCCATTGATGTGACAAAAGAGGCAATAGGTATGGAGCCTTACTTGCTCAAGGTTGGCAGCATGTCGCAATTGCTTGACTCACAAAGCGGTAAGTTATTAGTGCGAGTTTTAGATGCTCGCGAGAGTGAAGACACTACCCAAAAAGATACCCCAATTAGTGCAAGCGAGCTGGAAAAGATGATCGACCAGTGGGCTGCCAGTCGCGCTAAACAGTTAGCTGACAACTTGGGCAAATAAGCACAAAAATCTGTTTAAGGTTGGCTAAAATACTTAGCCTTTACGCATCCGGTTATAAAACAAAACCCCAGTGAAAACTGGGGTTTATTGTTTGAGTCTATATTGGCAGGTTAACCTGCCAAGCTAATCAATCAATGCGTTATTTGATAAACGCGAAGGCATCGCCATAGAGATGGGCTTCGTCTACTCCCATTTCGCGGAAGATTTCGCGGGCGGCACCGACCATATCGAAACGACCTGCGATATAGATGTCATAGCCATTGAGGCTAATAAAATCCTGTTTGATTTGCGCGAGCAGGTTAGCGGTTTTCCCCTGCCAGTTAGCTGGGGCCTCTTCAATAACGGGCACAAAATGCAACCAAGGGTGAGCGTCGTGCCATGCGCGGGCGATGCTTTCGTAGTACATCGCATCTTGGGTGCGGCAACCCCAATACAAGGTTGTTTCGACCTGTTGGCCGAGGGCGATTTGTTGCTCGACAATACTCTTGATGTAAGAGAAGCCTGTGCCACCGGCGATCAATAAACGTGGGCGCAGGCTGTCGTGGCGTAGGTGAGCGTCGCCACCTGGCGCTTCGATGTCGATATGCGTGTTATTACGCAATCTTTCAACTACTTGCATTGGATAACTTTCGCTGACGGCCGCACCAATATGAAGCTCAATCACTTCGGCATTAGGGGCGGACGCGATAGAGAAGGGACGTTTATCTTTTTCACCAATCACAACACACAGGTATTGTCCCGCTTGAAATTCAAAGGGGGTGTCAGGCTTTAACCACACCTGATATACGGCGTCGTTAAAGGGGGTTACTTTCTCTATCTTACAACGTATGGTTTTCATCAAACTTCCTTTGCACCTTTTTATTTTGTTAGAGGTGTCGCATTAGGGCCATTCGCGGCCAATTCTCTTGGCTTAAGTGGGTACGTCGTGCTTAAGCTGAATTATAGGGTCGGGCTGTCGTCTATGCCTAACTCATCCCAGATTGAGTCGATCTTTTGCTTAACCTTAGGGTCCATCACAATCGGCGTACCCCATTCGCGGGTGGTTTCGCCTTCCCACTTGTTGGTGGCATCGAGGCCCATTTTTGAGCCTAAGCCCGCTACTGGGGAGGCAAAGTCGAGGTAATCGATAGGGGTGTTATCGATCATCACGGTGTCGCGCTTAGGGTCCATACGGGTGGTAATGGCCCAAATCACATCGTTCCAGTCGCGGCAATTTACATCGTCGTCGACCACCACAATAAACTTGGTGTACATAAATTGGCGCAGGAAGGACCAAGCGCCCATCATCACCCGTTTCGCATGGCCGGGGTATTGTTTGCGAATCGAGATCACTGCCATCCGGTAAGAACAACCTTCAGGAGGCAGATAAAAATCAATAATTTCAGGATATTGCTTACGCAAAATCGGCACAAACACTTCGTTGAGTGCCACGCCTAACATGGCGGGTTCATCCGGTGGACGGCCAGTGTAGGTGCTGTGGTAAATCGGATCTTTACGGTGAGTAATATGGGTCACGGTAAAGACGGGGAATTTATCCGTCTCGTTGTAGTAACCCGTGTGGTCGCCGTAGGGGCCTTCTTCGGCCATTTCGTTGGGATCGATATAGCCTTCGAGGATAATCTCGCTGCTGGCGGGCACTTCTAAATCACAGCTTAAGGCTTTGCAGACTTCGGTGCGTTCACCGCGCAGCAATCCTGCAAAGGCGTATTCGCTCATCGCATCAGGTACTGGGGTTACCGCGCCTAAAATAGTCACTGGATCTGAGCCTAAGGCTACAACTACAGGGTAACGCTCACCGGGGAATTGCTCTTTAAAATCAGCAAAATCAAGCGCGCCACCACGGTGGGATAGCCAGCGCATAATGAGTTTATTCTTGCCGAGCAATTGCTGGCGATAGATCCCAAGATTTTGGCGATTCTTACGCGGGCCTTTAGTAATGGTTAAGCCCCAAGTGACCAGCGGCGCGACATCACCCGGCCAACAATGCTGAATCGGTAACTGGGTTAAATCGACTTCATCGCCAGTTTTTACCACTTGCTGACAAGCGGGATTACGCACCGTCTTGGGTGGCATATTCAAGGCTTGCTTGAACATAGGGATTTTTGAAATCGCGTCTTTAAAACCGCGTGGTGGCTCGGGTTCTTTTAAAAACGCTAATAGCTCACCGACTTCGCGCAGCGCTAACGGGTCGTCTTTACCCAGCGCCATGGCGACACGTTTTGGAGTACCAAAGAGGTTGGCCAGCACTGGCATGGAATGATTGGTTGGATTTTCGAACAGAAGTGCAGGGCCTTTGGCACGCAGAACGCGATCGGCGATCTCTGTCATTTCTAAATGAGGATCAACGGGGTAGCTAATGCGTTTGAGTTCGCCATTGGCTTCCAGATGATCAATAAAGCTGCGTAAATCCTTAAAACTCATGTGGAAATAGCCTCTGCAGTGGAAATCCGTGTGGCGCGCACTATAGCATTTTTCTGTTTTAGGGTTAACCTATTCAGTGATCTTCCAGCTTTGGAAGCGTAAAATACTTGTCCTAGGTCGGTGTTTATTTGACCAACGCCCGGTATATCGAGGTTTATATGAGATTCTATTCATTCCTTGCTAAAGATAAATGCCTTAAACATCAATTGGTTTGCTTAAGTAAGCACGCGGAGCCTTGGCATAAAACAGGCTTGGCTTTGTCTTTACTCGGCGCCTTGTTGATCGGTGGTCTTGCCGCGCCAGATTGGGCGATTGCGGGGGATCGAGGCACAAATGATCGCTATAGCGAGAGTTATGGGCGCCAAGATAATCACTATAAAAAGCATCATAAACATAGTGATAGCCATCGTTACTATCGCCCATATTACCGTCCCTATTATCCTTGGGGATTGGGTTTAGGAGTTGGCTTAGCGACGGGCTGGAACCTTGGCTATGGCTGGAATGATGGGATATGGAATGACGACTGGCGTTGGAATCGCGAGCGTTACTGGCATTCGCCTTATTCGGGCATCGGTTTGTCGATCCCGACGGGCTATGATGATACGCCAGTGGCCATTTCTGCGCCTGTGCGTGTTACCACCAGCATGCAATATTCGCCGAGCGAAGGTCGGATGGTGTCGAATATGCCAACCAATAGCGCAACTGTAATGTCTACGGCCTCGACGGCGAGAGCTTCAACAGTCTCAGCGGAGCCAACTGCCACAGTTCCCCGTGCGCGGGCGGCACGCAGTGTATCGAGTCTGCCGAGCAATGCTAGAATAGTGCAACAGGATGGCCGAACCTTATATGAGTGGCAAGGTACGCTTTACGCCTTCGATTGGAATAGCCAAACCTATCAAGAACAGTTAGTTAAGTAATCCATTTTTATCAACGCTTCTATAACTGGAGCCCCAAGTGGGCTCCTATTTTTTTCTTAGCCAGTTGTCGTTTTATAGAATCGCGGAGAAATCGTTTGCAAGCAGTTCAACCACCGCCTCAGGCTCAAAGCAGCGCGCTTTGGGTGTTGTTAGCCTTGGCATTAGGCACTTTTGCCCTAGGCACCACAGAATTTGCCGCCATGACCTTAGTGCCTTATATCGCCAGCGATTTAAGTGTCGATGTCGCCCATGTGAGTTATGCCATCAGTGCCTATGCCCTTGGGGTGGTGGTGGGATCGCCCATCATTATGGTGCTAGGGGTGAGGATTAAGCGGCGCACCCTGTTAATCGCCTTGGCCGCCATGATGGCGGTTGCCAATGGTTTAAGTGCCTTGGCGCCCAGCTTGAATTGGTTAGTCTTTTTCCGCTTTTTAAGTGGCTTGCCCCATGGTGCATATTTTGGTGTCGCTATGTTACTGGCGGCATCCTTAGTGCCCCCGGAGATGAAGGCTCGAGCGGTTTCTCGGGTGATTATCGGCTTAACCTTAGCCACTATCGTTGGCGTGCCCTTCGCGACTTGGATGGGGCAAACCGTCGGTTGGCGCTCTGGTATCGGCATAGTGGCGATTATTGCCACCGTTACTGCCGTGATGCTGTATTTTCTCGCCCCGAATGTCGCCGTACCGCAAAATGCCAGTCCGAAAAAAGAGCTGCAAACCCTGAAGAACCGTGAAGTTTGGCTCACGCTCGGCATTGCGGCTATCGGTTTTGGTGGGATTTTCTGTGTGTATACCTATCTGGCCGAGACCTTGATCCAAGTTACCCAGGTCGAGCCCTTTAAAATCCCGGTGATGATGGCAGTCTTTGGGATTGGCGCCACCTTAGGCACTTTAGTCTGTGGCTGGGCGGCAGATAAGTCGGCGCTGGCGGCGGCATTTTGGTCGCTGGTGTTAAGCACCTTAGTATTGGCGCTGTATCCAAGTTTGACGGGATCTTACTGGGCATTAATGCCAATTGTATTCTTTGTGGGTTCGGGGATTGGTCTGGCAACCATAGTGCAGGCGCGATTAATGGATGTGGCTCCCGATGGGCAAGCCATGACGGGCGCTTTAGTACAATGTGCCTTTAACCTTGCTAATGCCATTGGCCCTTGGGTTGGCAGCTTAGTGATCTTATCAGGCCAAGGCATCGCCGCGACTGGCTATGCCGCAGCACTTTTATCCCTCGGTGGTTTAGTCATGTGGTGGTTAACCCACAGGGAGAGCCGCCGCGCTGATAATCTTTGTACTGCAAACTGTATTGATTAAGCCGACCATGACGGCGCAGATCCATCTCTGCGCCGCTTTTAAGTAAACTTCTTAACCTCTTTGTATGGTGATATCGGCGATATAACCGTGCTCAGTAGCGAGTAGCGCTTGTTTTAGCATGCCTGCGGCCTCATCGGCGGACATAAAGCTTGAGGTATCTAGACTCTTACCACTGCTTGGCCAAAAGCCGGTATCCATACCGCCGGGATAAACCGCAATCAACTTCATTGGACTTTGCTTGAGCTCCAAACGTACCGATTCGATAAAGCCCCGCACCGCCCACTTGGCGGCGCAGTAGGTCGATTCACCCGCTTTGGCGGCGAGGGCGGCGGTGGACATAACGATCACCACCTTAACCGCTTGCTGCTTATAGCGTTTCACCAATTCACGTACCAACAGAATGGTTGAAGTGACATTGTTATTCAGCAGCGCTTGGATCTCACTCGCGCCTTGGGTTTCCAGTGCGCCAAAGTAACCACTGCCAGCGCAGTGGATAACCGTGTCGGGGGCATCGGTAAGGCCATCGAATAGCGCTTCGACACTCGCTTCGTCTGCTAAATTGGCACTGATGGCGCTAATGCTTTGATTCGAAAATGGGCTGAGGGCATTGGCCACGGTATGAAGACGGTTGGCATCGCGTCCCGTCAGTGTAAGTGCTTGGTTATCCTTGGCATACAGGGCGGCTAATGCTGCGCCTAAGCCACTGCTTGCGCCAGTAATCAGTATCATCTTTACCTCTAAATTCTATTTCGAAGTCTAAGTTTCGATCAGAGTGAACAGCGGCTGGTCGAAGGCGACCTCATCTCCGTCTTTCACCCAAATAGCGCCGACTATACCGTCACGCTCGGCCTCGATGGGATTTTGCATTCGCATGGCTTCGATAATGCAAAGCGTGTCGCCGCGAGCCACCCGTTGACCGATGCGCACCAAGGGCGCCTCGGTTTGGCCTTGCGAGGTATGGAAGGTGCCCACCATGGGCGATACTTGCACAAAACCTTCAATCACAGGTAAGGCGTCACGGGTTTTGGCAGGCTTTGGGCTCGATGCAGTGGAAGGCGGAGGATTATGCGCGCCTTCGAGTGTGCTTACTGTATGTGGGCCGTAGCGGGTGATGCGAATAGACTCTTCCCCTTCGGTAATCGCCAGTTCTGCAATCCCAGATTCCTGCACTAATTCAATCAGTTTTTTGATCTTCCGAAGGTCAACGGCCATGGCTTGTGGCTCCCTGTGCTGACGCTAATCGCGTTTATGCCTTTAATCTTTTAATCGCCGCCGTGAGGGCAAACTCATAGCCTTGGGCACCGAAACCACAAATCACCCCAATGGCCTTATCGGACAAATAGGAGTGGTGGCGGAAAGGTTCGCGGGCATGGACATTAGATAAGTGCACTTCATAAAAAGGAATATCTACCCCAAGCAGTGCGTCACGCAGGGCCACGCTGGTATGGGTAAAGGCTGCGGGGTTGATAATAATCATCTGCGCATCGGTAGCATGGATCGCGTTGATCAGTTCAAATTCGGCATTCGATTGAATATGCTCAAGTTCAACACCTGCTGCTTGAGCTTGTTCACTCAAAATGGCAACGATATTGGCTAAGGTTTGATGACCGTAAACACTGGGTTCGCGGCGGCCAAGGAGATTCAAATTGGGGCCATTGATGAGCAGAACTTTATGATTCATTACGCTTTCCTTTTACGACATGCCTTAACGGGTTGAATGCCATTAACTTAACCTGTTCGGGCGGATTTTGCATTATGAATGTCGTTACTGTGCAAGCTGGGTTAATCCAACTTAATCTGGCGCATAGCCTTAGTGGCACCACGTTGTTTTTTGGTGTCTAAGCGTTTGGTTTGGCTGCTTTTGGTCGCACGGGTGGGAATGCGTTTTTTGGGCACTTCGGCTACGCTGGCAACTAGGGCGATAAATTGTTCCAATGCGGTTTGCCGATTCGCCTCTTGGCTGCGGCTCGCCTGACATTTGATAATAATTTTGCCGCTGGCGGTAATCCGATGATCGGCTTTTTGCAGCAGGCGCTGCTGATAAAACTCGGGTAATGACGAGTTTCTGATATCAAAAATCAATTGGGCGGCGGTGGAGACTTTATTGACATTCTGCCCGCCAGCGCCGCTTGAGCGGATAAATTGCCACTCGATTTCATTTTCCGGAAGTTCCACACGGTTTGAGATTTTTATCATGGCAGACTTAGGGTTTTGTCCAATTGCTTTGAGAAGCGAGCAATAACTGCTTATGGCTTTTCAATAGATTTGTTATCATCGGGCGCATTCTTGCAGGGCAGGCGTGGTTGCCCGTTCGCAAAATAGTGTTCTCGTTTCGGAGTGCCTTTATGTTATGCCAAATCCCCGATATTGCTAAGGGTGTTATCAGTCTTTTCGCCAGTGGTCGACTCTCTTCAACCGATTATCGTACCCGTTTACAGCCGGCCATTAAGAGTTACCGCAAGGATTGGGGACAAGTTTGCCTGTATATCGAGGCGGACGTCTTACTCGAAGGTTGGGAATTTGAGTCGCTAACGGGTAGCGGCGAAGTCCAACTCCCTAATTTTGAAGCCTTAGTATTTGTTGGCGGCCCAGATTGGGTGGGTAATGCTGTGCGCTTACTCGGCCCCTTTATGCAGGGCGAAGTGGCTTGGTTCCCCTTGGAGCAGAAAGCCAAAGCCATTGCGTGGATCGCTAAACGTTCAACTTTTTAATGACCCATGGTGGGTATAACTTATAGGGAATTAACTATGTCTTTGTTGAAAACTATGACTGCCAAACCGACCGCTAAATTAGGCGCTATCGCCCTAGTGTTGGCCTTTACCGCAGGCTTAAGTGCCTGTGCGCCAGAGGTAGGTAGTGATGCTTGGTGTAAGCAAATGAAGGAAAAACCTAAAGGTGATTGGACGGCGAACGAAGCGGCCGATTACGCCAAACACTGCGTGTTTAAGTAAGTTTTTCAAGCGAATAGTGTCACAGCTTGACAGATTAATCCTTGCAAGCTGTGAACTTATGCTTAAAATCCCTGTCTTAAGTTTGCACAAGCTATTGCTGAATTATGACTAAATCGTCCAAAGGTGATATTTGATTTCGACCGCTAAGCCATTCTTTAGCCGAATGGTGACCCTACTGATAGCCATTATCGTGCTGCAATTTGCGGGCGCGAATTTGGGTGCCCATCAGTTACATGCGGGCAATGGCGTTGAAGAAGCCGAGAATCATCCCCACCTACAATTTAGTGCCCCTGTGACCACCTTAGCTCAATGTGTGGATTGTGTGTGCCCCAATGAGCAGACTCCCGGATTCAGCACCGAGCAGTTTGGTGAAGCCGCATTCAATGCGGGCGTATCGACTACCAGTGCTAGTAGCCACTCACATTTAGTGCAAACCACTGAAATTCAAAACTTTGACCTTTGCCTTGATTGCCAATGCCATGGCGGTCATGTTGCTTTACTCTCCTATTCCGACAGCCAAACGCTTACAGCCTTTGAGGCGGCCTATGTGCCAACGGATTTAGCCTATTTCCCTCCAGATCAATTACCTAAGTACCGCCCACCCATCGCTTAACCCTCAATATCTGCTTATTTCTGGTTGCGTATCTATTGTTCGGGCGCGCCGCAATAAGCCCTTAATTTATCCCCAAAGCAAAGGTTTTATTAACCTCGAACGTGTTTGGCTCGCGCTAGCGTTTTGAGCTTATTCGACATTTTGCCTCTGGGGAGCATTCGATTGGTATCCGCACGTCGATGGCGTAGGGCCAATCCTATTTAGATATTGTTAGGAATTGCGATGAAGAAAAACATTATCGCCCAGACCTTGTTTGGCCTGTTGAGTACGCTAGTGCTCGTTGGTGGACAGGTGAATTACGCTGTTGCAGCAAGCTCAAGCCTAGACGTCAAAGAGTTAGATGCAGTAGCGCAAGGCGAACTATTAACCCAAGAAACTCAAACCTCGCTGAATCAGTGGTTGCCAGAGTTACTCAAGCAAATTAATCAGTTGCCAGAGGTGCAGGCGCAAATTGCTCGGCAGCAACAGGCTGAGCTGGTGATTGCCGCGGCGGATCGCGCCGTCTATAACCCTGAACTTGGACTCAATTATCAAAACGCCGACACAGATACCTACAGCCTAGGGCTGAGCCAAACCATCGATTGGGGCGATAAGCGTGGCGTAGCAACCCGCCTTGCCCAGCTTGAGGCGCAGATCCTGTTAGCGGATATACAGTTAGAACGCAGTCAGATGTTGGCCGAGCGTCTATTAGCGCTGGCCGAGCAGTCGCAAAGCCACAAGGCGCTTACTTTTGCAGAGCAGCAATTAAGATTTACTCAGGCACAGCTCAATATTGCCGAGCAGCGCTTTGCCGCGGGAGATTTGTCTGATGTTGAGTTGCAACTGCTTAAACTCGAACTGGCAAGCAATACCGCCGACTATGCGCTGGCCGAACAAGCGGCCTTAGTCGCCGAAGGTAAAGTGATTGAGTTACTTGGGGTTGATAAGCTCAAGTTTAGGGAGTTCATCTCTGACATTGGCCAATTTGTGTCGATGATTGCCCCGAAAGCGGAATTACCCGCATTGACCAGTGCCCATCAGCAGGTGTTATTGGCCAAGGCCAATGCCATGAAGGTTAAGGCTGATACAGCGGCGGATCCCACCATCAACCTTGGTCTCGAACGGGAAGGCTCTGACAACAAGTTTGGCGTCGGTGTGGCTATCCCCCTGCAGGTTCGTAATAACTACAGTGAGTTACAGTCGGTTGCAGATAAGGGCATCGCTATCGCAGAGCAGTCCTACTTAGCCCGTGAGCGAGTACTTACTGCTAAACAGGCGCAATTTAACAATGCCTTACCCCGTTTACTGGCGCGTTACCAAGATTGGCGTGAGCGAGTCGCAGCCTCGGGGAGTAAAGCCGCTAAATCCTTAAGTGAACAGTGGCGCTCGGGCGATGTGAGCACCAGTGAGTATTTACAGAGTCGGCGACAACTTGCGGCCAGTTATTTGGTCGGTTTAAACCTCGAAACGGCGATTTATCAGAGCTGGTTAACCTGGATGGGGGACAGCGGTCAACTGCTGCCCTTTATCGATTCGTTAACAGCCACTTCTCCCACTAACGCCGTGCCAGCCAAGTCAATCGTGAGGTCACACTAATGAATTCAACTTTTCCTAAATCTGTTTTTCACTCTTTCGCCAATGTGTCTGCCGCAGGTTTCATATCGGTGTTTACGCCATCACGTTTAGCGTTGGCACTGATGCTTACCTCGTTAACCGTGATTACGCCAACGTCAGCATTTGCTGGTGACGGCCATGATCATGCTGGCGAAAAACAAGTTAACAACGCAGCGAAGAGTACTGCTGCCGAGCAAGCACCGGATGACCATGGTGAGCAAGCATTAACCTTTACGCCGGCACAGTTGGAGCTGGCGGGAATTCGCCTGTTACCCTTGAGCAGCGATAGCTTAAGTCTTGCCAATTTAAACCTCGATGTTCGAGCAACGGCTTCTTTAGTGGTTGATCGTGATAGAACCGCGACCTTAGCGCCACAGCTCGATGTTCGCGTACAAGCGCGTCATGTGGTACCAGGCCAAGAGGTGAAAAAGGGTGAGCCTTTACTTACCTTGGGTGGCGCAGCCGTTGCGCAGGCACAGGCGGACTACATTAATGCCGCTGCTGAATGGAGTCGAGTCAAGCGCATGAGTGAAGGTGCGGTTAGCGTCAGTCGGCGGATGCAGGCTCAAGTCGATGCCGAACTGAAACGGGCGATTTTAGAGGCGATAAAAATGACCCCTGAGCAAATTCGTACCTTAGAGTCGAGCCCTGAAGCTATCGGTAGCTATCAACTGTTGGCGCCTATCGACGGGCGTGTGCAGCAAGATATCGCCATGCTGGGGCAAGTGTTTAGCGCAGGCACGCCATTAATGCAGTTGACCGATGAGTCGCACCTTTGGGTGGAAGCTCAGCTAACGCCTGCGCAGGCAGTCAATGTGAAGGTGGGGGCCCCAGCGCTGATTCAGGTGGGAGATAAAACCTTAGCAGGTAAGATTATCGGCCGCTCCCACGAGCTGGATAGCGTGACACGTACTGAGCAAGTGTTAGTCAGTATGCCTAATCCTGATCATGTGTTGCACGCTGGGCAATTTGCCGAGCTGTACTTTGCCGATGCCTCTCAAAACATGGCAGCGGCGAGTAGCGGGTCAGGTATTTCATCGGGAATTGTATTACCCGATGCAGCGTTAACCCGAAGCAGTGATGGCGATTGGCAGATTTTTATTCAGGATGAGGATGGTTTTGAAGCCATTGAGGTGGAGCTGGTGCAGCGTCAGCGCGGCTTGAGTTTAGTGCGCGGCAGTGAGCTGGATAAAGCACGGCAGGCACAATTAAAGGTGGTAGTTGCAGGGGCATTTTTCTTGGCATCGGAGCAGGCGAAAGCTGGTTTTGATATTCATGCCCACTAATCGCGATGCCTATCACTGTGCCTATGATTCTCGCTTAAGGAATTCTTATGTTGCAAAAAGCAATCGAAGCCGCGATTAAAAATCGGCTATTAGTGGTGTTGGCGCTGCTTGCGGCGGTCGCTGCCAGTGTGGCCATGTTGCCCAAGTTGAATCTCGATGCCTTTCCCGATGTCACCAACGTACAGGTGACCATCAATACCGAGGCCGAGGGCTTGGCCGCCGAAGAGGTAGAAAAACTCATCAGTTATCCGGTCGAATCGGCCATGTATGCTTTGCCAGCGGTGACTGAAGTGCGTTCGTTATCGCGCACAGGCTTGTCCATTGTGACGGTCGTCTTTGCTGAGGGCACGGATATTTACTTTGCCCGACAGCAAGTGTTTGAGCAGTTACAGGCGGCGCGGGAGATGATCCCAAGCGGGGTGGGTGTGCCAGAAATTGGCCCTAACACCTCTGGATTGGGGCAGATTTATCAATATATTTTGCGGGCAGATCCAAGTGCAGGCATCAATGCCGCCGAGCTGCGTAGTCTTAACGACTACCTCGTCAAACTTATCTTGATGCCCGTTGGCGGCGTGACCGATGTGTTATCTTTTGGCGGCGAAGTTCGTCAATATCAAGTGCAGGTCGACCCTAATAAGTTGCGTGCTTATGGCTTGTCGATGGCGCAAGTGAGTGAGGCGCTCGAGAGCAATAACCGCAACGCTGGTGGCTGGTTTATGGACCAAGGCCAAGAGCAATTAGTGGTGCGGGGTTATGGCATGTTGCCCGCCGGAGAGGCAGGGCTTGCCTCGATTGCTCAAATGCCACTCACTGAAGTACGTGGCACGCCTGTGCGAGTGGGCGACATTGCTAAGGTCGATTTTGGTAGTGAGATCCGCGTAGGCGCAGTGACTATGACGCGCCGTGATGAGGCGGGGCAGGCGCAAGCCTTGGGCGAAGTGGTCGCGGGCGTAGTGCTTAAACGGATGGGCGCTAACACTAAGGCGACGATTGATGATATCGATGCGCGGATTAATCTGATTGAGCAGGCGTTGCCCAAGGGCGTGTCCTTTGAGGTGTTTTACGACCAAGCAGACTTAGTGGATAAAGCCGTTACCACAGTGCGCGATGCGCTGCTGATGGCTTTTGTGTTTATTGTGGTTATCTTGGCGCTGTTCCTTGTGAATATCCGCGCCACCCTGTTGGTGTTGCTGTCTATCCCTGTGTCCATCGGTTTGGCGCTGATGGTGATGTCCTACTATGGCCTTTCAGCCAACTTGATGTCCCTCGGTGGGTTAGCGGTTGCCATTGGTATGTTGGTCGATGGCTCAGTGGTGATGGTTGAGAATATTTTCAAACATTTAACCCAACCGGATCGCCGTCATTTAGCTGAGGCAAGGGCGCGTGCCGATGGTGAAACTGACCCGTACCATGGTGATGAGGATGGTGGTGTTAACGCTGATGATGACGAACATCAGGGGAATATGGCCGTGCGCATTATGCTGGCGGCGAAAGAAGTGTGCAGTCCTATCTTCTTCGCGACGGCGATTATCATTGTGGTGTTTGCGCCGCTATTTGCGCTGGAAGGGGTTGAGGGCAAGCTGTTCCAACCTATGGCCGTCAGCATTATTTTGGCGATGATTTCCGCCTTGCTGGTGGCATTAATCGCGGTGCCAGCTTTAGCGGTATATCTGTTTAAACGTGGAGTTGTGCTGAAAGAAAGTGTGATCTTAAGGCCGCTGGATAGCGCATATCGCAAACTGCTCAGTGCAACGCTAGCGCGTCCTAAAATGGTGGTACTCAGTGCGGCACTGATGTTTGTCATGAGCATGGCATTGCTGCCCAGACTCGGCACCGAGTTTGTGCCCGAGTTAGAGGAAGGCACGATTAACCTGAGGGTAACGTTAGCACCCACCGCCAGCCTTGGCACATCTTTGGATGTCGCACCTAAGCTTGAGGCTTTGCTGCTGGAATTCCCCGAGGTGGAGTATGCCTTAAGCCGAATCGGTGCGCCCGAATTAGGCGGCGATCCTGAGCCTGTCAGCAATATTGAAGTCTATATCGGCCTAAAACCAATAGAAGAATGGCAATCGGCCAGTTCGCGTTTGGAGTTGCAACGGCTGATGGAGGAAAAGCTCAGTGTCTTCCCTGGGCTGCTACTCACCTTCTCACAACCGATTGCGACTCGGGTCGATGAGCTGCTTTCGGGGGTTAAGGCGCAGTTAGCGATTAAACTCTTTGGCCCCGATTTAGAAGTTTTATCTGAAAAAGGCCAAGTGCTGACCGATCTGGTGGCGAAAATCCCCGGCGCTGTGGATGTGTCCCTCGAACAGGTGAGTGGTGAGGCGCAGCTGGTAGTGCGGCCTGACCGTTCGCAGCTTGCCCGTTATGGCATCAGTGTTGATCAGGTGATGACACTCGTCAGTCAAGGTATTGGTGGCGCCAGCGCTGGCCAAGTCATCGACGGTAACGCCAGATACGACATTAATTTACGCCTTGCCGCCGAGTTTCGCAGCAGTCCAGATGTGATTAAGGATTTGCTCTTGAGTGGCACCAATGGCGCAATTGTGCGCTTAGGCGAAGTGGCCAGCGTTGCAGTGGAAATGGCGCCGCCGAATATTCGCCGTGACGATGTGCAGCGCCGCGTGGTGGTGCAAGCGAACGTGGCGGGGCGAGACATGGGCTCTGTGGTAAACGATATTTACGCGCTGGTGCCAAAGGCCGATCTACCTGCTGGATATACTGTGATTGTGGGTGGTCAGTATGAAAATCAGCAGCGGGCACAGCAAAAGCTGATGTTGGTAGTGCCAGTCTCAATCGCCTTGATTGCCTTGCTGTTGTACTTCTCCTTCGGCGCGGTTAAGCAGGTATTACTGATTATGGCGAACGTGCCGCTAGCACTCATCGGCGGTATTGTGGCGCTGTTTGTTAGTGGTACTTATCTATCGGTGCCAAGCTCCATTGGCTTTATCACGCTGTTTGGGGTGGCGGTGCTCAACGGAGTGGTATTAGTGGATTCGATAAACCAACGCAGGCAGAGCGGCGAGTCGCTCTATGACTCGGTTTACGAAGGCACGGTTGGCCGTTTACGCCCCGTGCTGATGACGGCCTTGACCTCGGCCTTGGGCTTGATCCCCATCTTAGTGTCATCGGGTGTGGGCAGTGAAATCCAAAAGCCGCTGGCGGTGGTGATTATCGGCGGGCTGTTTAGCTCTACGGCACTGACGTTATTGGTGTTACCGACCCTGTATCGTTGGTTATATCGCCACGATAAGTCGCCCGCCTAGTGGGATGTTGAGCCTTGGCCTCATTTTGTGGCAAGGCTCAATGTTAAAGTTAAAAATCAGTGAGCTATAGTGCGCGATCTAGGCTAGGCTTAGCTCTGGTATTAAGGATTACTATCTCTGGAGAGCATTATGATCGCAGTCATTTTTGAAGTCGTGCCCACGAAAGAAGGCAAGGAAGAATATCTGCACGTGGCAGCTGAGATGCGCCAATATTTAGAAGGGCGTCAGGGGCTGATTTCAATTGAACGGTTTCAGAGCTTAACCGACGATGGCAAGGTGCTGAGCTTATCGTTTTGGGATAACATGGCCTCTATTACTCAATGGCGTAATCAAATGGCCCACAGCATTGCTGAGCAATCTGGCATTGTGCCTTGCTTATTTAACTCTTATCGCATCCGCGTTGCCGAAGTAGTGCAAGACTATAGCGAAACAGTGCACGATGTGCCCGAGTAAGCTAAGCGCTTGAACAAAAACAAAACCCATCGAAGTCGATGGGTTTTTTATTGCAATCAATCAAATAAAAAGGCGTTAGCTTATTTTTCTTGCTGCGCTTTAAGCAGATCGCGGATCTCTGATAACAGCTCTTGATCTTTGGTCGGTGCAGGTGGCGCTTTCGGCGCTTCTTCCTGTTTGCGTTTTAGGCTGTTAATGGCTTTTAAGCCCATAAAAATCGCGAAGGCGATAATGGTAAAGTCGATAACGGTTTGGATAAATTTACCGTAAGCGATGACAACAGCTGGCGCATCACCTTGGGCAGCGAGGAGCACAACGCTCAGATCACTAAAATTCACCCCCCCTAAAATGATCCCAATCGGCGGCATAATGATATCGGCCACAAAGGATGAGACTATCTTGCCAAAAGCGGCACCGATGATAATACCCACCGCCATATCGATTACATTGCCACGGGATGCAAAAGCCTTGAACTCTTTAAGTAAGCTCATTAGGTTTCCTCCGAAAATATGATTAAATGTTAAATTTTATTGTATTAACTGTATCAGGAAAACCTTAGGGTCTTTTGCTGCCTGTTACCTTGCCAAGCTTATAGGGGCTTAAGGATTAAGGCAATTCTGAGATTAAGGATTTATCCTGCACTGGCAGATTTCACACTCTCAAGGTTACAGTTGTTAATTTCTGTGTGAATGGGTCTATTTTTGCTGACCGATAAATTCTGGCACTTCTAATACCTGTGACCCCCAGCGTTTAAACAAAGAGGCGTAGATAAACTCGATAAAAACGCGGTATTTGCGCGGCAGATAGGCTCGCTTGGGATAGCTGAGTACCACCTTGGTTTGCACCATAGGATAATCGTCAAGGAGTCGCACTAAATAGCCTTTCTCTATCGCCTCTTGGGCAATAATCGACGGCACGGCCGTAATGCCAAGCCCTGCAATGGCAGCTTCGCGGGCAATGGTGACATTATTCACTGTCAATTGCGTGACGGGCTCAATGACTACCCAAGTTTTACCATCAAATAGCTTCCATGCCCCTTCAATATGGGCCGACTGTAAACGAATCGCTTTATGTTTAGCCAAATCCTGTGGCACTTTTGGCGTGCCATGTTCGGCCAAATATTTAGGGCTGGCCATTAAGGATTTATAGGCGTTAACTAAGGAATAACTTTGTAGGCGGGTATCACTCGAGTCAGCGATTTGGAATAGCAGATCCACACCTTCTTCTATCACATCCACTTTACGGTTAGTGAGCTCGGCTTCTATGGTGATATCGGGATAAAGGGTTAAAAACTGGGCGAAGATCGGCCCAAGAAACAGTTGACCTAATTCAATAGGGCATACGATTCTTAGGTTACCTTTGATTAATTGCTGGTGGGCACTGAGCTGATTTTCGGCGCTTTGAAGATCACTTAAGATCTTATTGATTCGATTGTAATAACTTGAACCCGCTTCTGTGAGTTTGAGTGCGCGAGTCGTTCGGAATAATAGCTGAGTACCCGTATCGGCTTCTAGTTCGGCAATTTTGCGACTGACTGTTGCCTTAGTGAGTCCGAGGGCTTTAGCTGCCCCGGTAAAACTACCTTGCTCTACCACTTGAGCAAATATTTGCACCCGATTGAGATCCATGATTGTTACACCTGTGAAACAGTGGGTTGATTTTTAACTACCTAATAAACTTGATGAGACAGTAGTACACTAGTACTCACTAATCAAGGAGTCATTCATGTCCAAAAGTAAGCTCATTATCGCCGTTCCACTATTACTCGCCGCCGCTGCGGGTGGCGGCTATTACTGGTGGACGCAAGTACGTTTTATCGAAACCACTGATAATGCTTATGTTGAGGCCGATATCTCCCATGTGAGCGTAAAAGTGCCAGGTTATGTGGTGTTATCCGATGTGACCGATAACCAGCATGTGCGTAAGGGCGAGTTATTGGCGCAACTTGAAGATAACCAGTTTAGCGCCAAAGTCAGCCAAGCCGAGGCTGCACTTGCCAGTGCCAAAGCAGATCTACAAACCTTAGCCGCTAAGGTGGATCTGCAACATGCGCTGATCAGCCAAGCGAGTGCGGGTGTGGTGGCGGCGCAGGCTGATAAAATTCGTGCCGAGCAACAATTAAGCCGAGCGAAAAAGTTAAAAGTCAGCAATTACAGCTCACAGGACGATGTCGACCAATTACAGGCGGGTTTTGATTCTGCTGCTGCGCGCCTCGATGAAGCCAAGGCGCTGTTAGTGGCTAAAGAACGTGAGCTTGCTGTGTTTAATGCTCAGCTTAATCAAGCCAGCTCTGTGGTTGAGCAGTCGAATGCGGCATTGGAGCTAGCTAACATTCAGCTCAATGATACCCGTGTGACCGCGCCCTTCTCTGGGGTGATTGGTAAACGCGGCGCTATGGTGGGGCAGTATGTGCAGCCCGGCCAAGCACTCTTTAGTTTGGTTCCGGATGGGGCTGTGTGGATCTCGGCGAACTTTAAAGAAACCCAAATCCAACATATGCAACCCGGGCAGTCGGTGCAGGTCAGTCTCGATGCGTTTCCCGACAAAACCTTTACAGGTGTAATCGATAGTCTGTCGCCGGCGTCCGGAGCCAAATTTAGTCTGCTGCCCGCCGAAAATGCCACGGGTAACTTCACCAAAATCGTGCAGCGTATTCCAGTGCGGATCCGTTTAGATCTCTCAGAAGAAGAGGCGCGAGTGGTCCCCGGGTTAAGTGCGGTGGTGAAGGTCGATACTGCGTCGCATCCGACGACAGCTATTGCTGCAAACGTCGGTCGCTAAGTAGGTCGTTAACATGAGCACAATTGCTGCTGCACCTGAGGCTATCGCCGCTGGGGCTACGCCGAGCGAATATGAGCGTGGTAGTCGCCGTTCGTGGATTGCCGTTTTTGGTGGTTTGATTGGCGCCTTTATGGCGATCCTCGATATTCAAATCACCAATGCCTCGATGAAAGAGATTCAAGGCAGCCTTGGGGCAACGCTTGAGGAAGGCAGTTGGATTTCAACGGCTTATCTGGTTGCCGAGATGATTGCGATTCCGCTCTCGGGCTGGTTAAGCACTGGGCTCTCGGTCAGGCGTTATCTGCTGTGGACCACCGCAGCCTTTATCTTTGCTTCTATCCTGTGTTCGATTTCGTGGAACCTCGAGGCCATGATCGCCTTTCGGGCGTTGCAGGGCTTCTTTGGTGGCGCGTTGATCCCGCTGGCCTTTCGGTTGATCTTAGAATTTTTACCTGAGAATAAACGTGCCGTGGGGATGGCGTTATTCGGGGTGACTGCGACATTTGCACCCTCGATTGGCCCAACCTTAGGTGGTTGGTTAACTGAGCATTTTAGTTGGCATTACCTGTTTTATATCAACGTGCCGCCCGGATTGCTGGTAATGGCGATGTTGGCCTATGGTCTCGAAAAACGCCCTGTGGTATGGGACAAGCTGAAAAATGCCGATTTAGCGGGCATTGTCACCATGGCGCTGGGCATGGGTTGCCTCGAGGTGGTGCTTGAGGAGGGAAACCGTAAGGATTGGTTTGGCTCGGATTTGATCCGCAATCTCGCCATCATTGCCGCCGTGAATTTAGTGCTGTTTGTGTGGATCCAACTCAACCGTAAAGATCCTTTAGTGAATTTACGCTTACTCGGTAAACGTGATTTTGTGCTTTCAACCGTGGCGTATTTTTTACTGGGGATGGCGCTCTTTGGCGCGATCTATTTGATCCCACTTTATTTGTCTCAAGTGCATGATTACACACCACTGGAAATTGGTGAGGTGATTATGTGGATGGGCTTCCCGCAGTTGTTAGTTTTGCCCTTAGTGCCACGTTTAATGCAACGTTTCGACGGGCGTTACTTAGCCGCCTTCGGCTTTTTTATGTTTGCCCTAAGTTATTACATGAATAGCCAAATGACCGCAGATTACGCTGGGCAGCAGATGATAGCCTCCCAAGTGGTGCGCGCCTTAGGCCAGCCCTTTATCTTAGTGCCCATTGGTATGTTAGCTACGGCCCATTTAAAGCCCCATGAGAATCCTTCGGCTTCGACCGTGCTGAACGTGATGCGTAACTTAGGTGGCGCCTTTGGTATCGCCTTGGTGGCGACTTTAACCGATAACTTGGCTCGCAGCCATTTGGCCCATGTGAAGGAATCTTTGCCAGCGGTCAGCACGCAGGCGCAGGACTATTTGAATCAGAGTGCCAGTATGTTGCAACAGGGTGGCTCGGATCCCTATACCGCCTCTATGCAGGCCAAGGCATTGTTAGGGCAAACCATGAGTCAGCAGGCCTATATTCAAGCCTATAACGATGTGTTTTTGATTATGGGGGCCCTGTTATTAATTGCCGTGGTGGCTGTGCTGCTTATCCGTAAACCACAAGGCCCAGTCGCCCACGATGCGGTGATCGAATAACACTAAGTCAGTTTTCGCAATGCGTAACCCTTGCGTCTTAATTCCCCCCAGAATTAAGGCGCTTTTTTATGCGCTGAGCTGTGATAGACTCGAGCTCTTTTCCTGTTGTACGCAGAGCCTTTTTATGTCGATACAAGATTCAGTTGAGTGGCAAATTCTTAAATTTAATCAATTAACTGCCAATACCTTATATGAAATCCTTAAACTGCGAGTCGATGTGTTTGTGGTCGAGCAGGCCTGTGCTTATCCAGAGCTTGATGATAAAGATAGACACCCTGAAACTCAGCATTTAATCGGCCTATCGCCTGCGGGCGAGTTACTCACCTATGCCCGTATTTTGCCTCCGGGGCTGAGTTATCCCGAGGCCAGTATTGGCCGAGTGGTGGTGTCATCTGCTGGACGAGGTAAAGGATTGGCAATGCCGTTGATGCAGCGGGCGATCGAATCTGCACTAAGTACTTGGCCCAAGGCGGGGATCCAAATTGGTGCTCAGGATTATCTGAAAAACTTCTACCAAAAACTCGGGTTTAACATCTGTTCTGAAATGTATTTGGAAGATGGCATTCCTCATATCGACATGCGTTACCAGCCTAAGTAATCTGATTTTAACTAGCTGAATTTACTCTTATTAAGGAAATCAAATGACTACTGTTGCGGACTATAAAATCAATCAACAACAACTCGTTTGCGTCGCGAGCTTTTTAGCCAAAGAAGGCAAAACCGAGGCCTTGATTGCGGCGCTCGCCTCGCTGATCCCCGATACACGCCGTGAAGCCGGTTGTATTCGGTATGAGCTCAACGTCAGCCGTGATGAACCGCGCCGCGTGACCTTTGTGGAGAAGTTTGTTGATATTACTGCCTTCGATCAGCACTGCGCTAAAGAGGCTATTCAACATTATTTCCACCAAGTGATGCCTGAGTTGGTTGAGTCGTTCCAAGTCGAAACCTATCATCAGGTCATCGTCTAAGTGTTTTACCGTGTTATCGCTTAATAAACCTTATGTCGTCAGTAGAATGTATTAATTTACATTGTCTTTGCAGTTTATAGCATTGTATCAGGAGATTTTATTGGTTAGCTTACAGTCTTCGCTATTCAATACCGCAACAAAATGTTAAAAACCAATTAACTCACGGATGTATACAATGCTAAAAACATGGACACTGAGCCTTATTCCCCTCGTATTTCTCGGTTTGAGCGGTTGTGCATCGACAAATGCTGATACTAACTCTAACTCGAAAGTTACAAATACTGCTGAAAAGAAAGCTGCCAAGGAGTGTGACAAAGTTGCATCTATTGGCTCCAATATTGGACGTTGCAAAAAATAACATCCTGAAGCTTTGGGTTATAAGCATGCTCAATTCAGCTAAATCTGCAATCAATTAGATCAAATTTGTGCGACGGCCTGGTTTGCCATCAGCAGCTACTGATTGACTCCTAAAACACCTGATGAACCCCATCGGGTGTTTTTATTTAAAGGTGTAATGCCGCGGTTAATCGCTCAAAGGAAATGGCAAAACCTGACGCATCAATCAGCTTTATTTATTAAAAATTAATTGGTTAGTTTTTTGCTTGGTTGGTGTTTAAGAGTATGGTGTAGAGAACTGAGCTTAACTTATTAGATAATACTGATATTGAGTTGATTCAATCAGTCGTCAAGAGTTGTAATGGAAGAATTTGGCATTACAGTAAGTCGGCTTATCAAACTGTAATGCCAAAATTTATCGCGGGCAGTACTAAGCGTTATTTTGCCGCTTGATATACCTTAATTCGATTTCTTTCAAACGACGATTAAAGTCTTCTAAATGTGCCAACATGGCGGCTTCGGCTTTGGCTTCATCTTTTTCGATAACGGCTTGAACGATAATATCGTGTAAGCCCAAGGGATGGATTTCATCCGTTGGTGGCTCAAACTTTATTGTTTGATTTTTAAGTAAAATCAATAGTGATTTTACAATTGCCTCTAAGAAACGGTTGCCTGACATTTCTGCTAATAAATAATGCACTTCAGAGCGTAAAGCGACAGTCTCGGGATATGCGTACGAGTCATTTTCATGTCGCAATGCTTCATGCAGCGCAATTGCTTGTGCTGGTGTGCAATTTTTAGCTGCCATTCTGGTGACTTGAGGCTCAATCAAAATGCGCGCTTGGCATAATTCGGGGAGTGATAACTTTCCCATCATAAACATGTCATGGCAGGCATCACTTAAACGCTCAAATGTCAGATGTTTAACAAATGCACCACCCGTTGCACCTTGGCGAATTTCTACCAAGCCGCTCGCTTCAAGGCTCTTAATGGCTTCCCTGACAACGGTTCGACTCACTTGGAATAATTCTATGAGTTCGCGTTCGGATGGTAGTTTATCACCAGCTTTATAATCGCCACCTAAAATAGCATTTTTTAGCTGTTGTCCAACTTCACTAGATGCTTTTATCTGCTTAATTGGCTTGAAGTTATGCACTAGTTTGCCCTCAATATGCTTAGTTCCGCCATCTTAACATAAAAGTACTTTTGAGGCAGAAAATGTACTCTCGCATTTCCTATATTAGTGATTAAAAAACATTCATTTTTGTTGATCGAAGTAACATCTCTATAAATTTCGCAACTAGTTTCTCATATTTGCTCAGTCTTCATTGTTAAGTAAGGTTATACGTCATACATTTCTCCAAAGTGGTTTGGAGTCTGTTTCTTAACCAGTATAGGCATGGCAAACATGTCAACTAATAACAGGAAGATGATGATGAAAATGAAAAGCCTATCTTTTTTTGTGCTGTCTGCTCTTTCTGTATCTGCGTTCGCAGATACAACGATTGATAAAATGTTTAGCGATGGAACCGTTAAAGGAGAATTGCGGTTATTTGATTTTACGCGTGATTATGATGGCGCAACGAATAAAAAACATGATACGTCATTAGGTGGGCTGTTTTATTATAATACTGCTAAAGTTAACGGAATTAGTTTTGGTACTAGCTTTGCCTCTGCTAATCCTATTTGGACTAATGACTCTGATAGTGTTTATGGTTTGGTTGCTCGAGATGAAAATGGCGACCATGATAGTGTCAATCGATTACAAGAATATTTTATTCAAGGTGATTGGTGGAATACTAAATTTAAACTTGGGGCTCAAGAATTAAGAACTCCGATGATGAATCCTCACGATATTAGAGCCATTCCAAGAACCTTTCGTGGTTTTTCTGTTGAAAATAATAGCGTAAATAATCTCACTCTTTCCGCATTGTATATTACGGACTCAATGGGATGGTCTGATAACAGCTTCATATCGGTTAAAGAAGCTGTACAAAGTGAGCTAGCCAGAGCGGGTGTGATTACTGAGGTGGCAGATAACCCTGTTTATGCTCTGGGTGCTAAATATCAGTTACCTTTCGAAGCGGTCAAAACCGAGGTTAATCTTTGGCATTACCGCATGGAAGATGTTTTTAATCAAACCTATGCAAAAGTAAAATTTTCCACTGACATCAGTGCGGTTAATTTTTATCTCACTCCATCTTACTTAACTCAGAAAGCAACGGGTGATGAAACTGGCGGCCCACTAGACACATATCAATATGGTTTCCATCTCGGTGCCAAGTTTGCTGGTGCTGATGTCACTTATCTATATGCTAAAACTGGTGATGACACTGTGCTCACTCCATGGGGAGATGAAAAAGTGGTTATTCAACAGGTATATCAATCTGCGCGTGCTGATGAAGAAGTCAATGCATTAAAACTAGCCTATGATTTTGAGAAACTGGGCCTTAATGGATTAGAGGCCTATGCATATTATGGTCAATATGATGTACCAGAAAATGCTGGTAGTGATTTTAGCGAAATGAACTATTCAATTAGTTATAAATTCTCTGGAGCACTTTCCGGTTTAGGGTTAAAAGCTCGTTATGCCACTATTGATTTTGATCAAGGTGAGAATTTCAATGATGTTCGGTTCTATATTAACTATAAATTTACTTTAGGTCATTAGTACTGAAAACTGCTCCCCTGCAACTTTTTAAGGGTATACCATTGTTTTGGGTATACCTATTTTTTCTTGTGAAATGAATTTTAAATTACTTTTTAATTAGATAATTAAAATTAGAGTATTTATCTATTAAATGGTGAGTTTGAAAATAGTCTGAAGTTGCTTATTAAATAAGGTTAGTTTTTCCATAAATTAAATATTTTGTGAAGTACTGCAAAGATGTTGCTAATACCTCTTTTTATGTATTGTCATATGTCATACATTTAATTGTCGATTGATTGGGTGTTCTTAAGTCAACGCAGCGGTTTTTAGCTTCTAAATACACGTAAAAAATCTGGGCACGAATAGACCCAGCACCATTGTGAGTGCAATACCACTCGCAATGAGGGCAAAGGAGTATCAAATGAGTAATAAATCGAAAGAAATTGATCAATACACAGCGAGTGTGCTTCAAAACGGGATCTCTCGAAGAAGTTTTCTGACTCGGGCGGCAATGGGCAGTGGTGGTTTAGCTTTTGCCTCTTTAGGAATGGGGTCTGCCAGTGCTGCACCACTGCAAGTCGGCGCTGAATGTGCCGAGATTGGCGGTGCTGCCTTAAGTTTTTTACCTAAACCTAAACCGATCGCAGATAAAGATATCGCAACGACTCAAACCTTTGACGTTGTTGTTGTTGGTGCCGGAGCTTCTGGTGTTCCAGCTGCATTATCTGCCAGAGAAAATGGCGCCACAGTTGCCTGTTTACAAAAACAAGCCATTCCTGTTTCACAGGGAAACACTGGTGCTGGTATCGATCTGAAAAACAGTGATAAAGCGGCTATTGAGGCGTTAGTAAGCCGTTTGATGGCTGATAATGCTCACCGCTCGCATCCTGGTTTATTAAGACAATGGGCTTACAACTCCGGTGAAGCAGTCACTTGGGTGATTGATCGAATGAAACAAAGTGGTGGCCAAGTGGTCGATCAGGGTACCAAGGTACAACATGGTATTCGTGGTATTGCGGACCAATCTGATCGTTTAAATTTTGTGACCTCATTCTGTGGCCCTAAACCCTACACAACCGGTGATGGTATTCGTGCACTGGCAAAAACAGCGGAAAAGGCAGGTGTAAAATTCTTCTTTAACACTCCTGCACAACAACTGATCCAAGACGAATCAGGCAAAGTGATCGGTGTTATTGCTCAAACTCGTGATGGTAAGTACCACAAATACATGGCGAAGAAAGGGGTCATTCTGTCTTCTGGTGATTACCAAAATAACAAGGCCATGTGTGATTTCTTTATTCCAGATTTGAAAAACTTTGAACGCAAACAAATGGACCGTACCGGTGATGGTTTTGCTATGGCGTATTGGGCCGGTGGGGTTATTGAACCTGTTGGTCATACCAAAATGTTGCATGACTTCGACGCGGGCCCTGCTTCAATGTGCGATATGCCTTTCTTAGCCGTTAACCGTAAAGGCGAACGCTTCGTTAATGAAACAGTTGAAATGTCATTAATGAATAACTACCTGAAAGATGAGTATAACGCGGGACATTACTCCCAGGTATTTGATTCGGATTACATGACACAAGCGAAGGATTGGCCTGGTCATCTTTATTCACCAGAGGAGCTTAAGGTTTATATGCCTGAAGTGCCCGGCGAGAAAAAAGGTGTATTCCCTTCTTTGACCAATACCTACGCCGCCAACACCTTAGAAGAATTAGCTGTGAAGCTAGAATGTGATCCCAAAACCTTTGTTGCAAGCGTGAATCGTTACAACGAATTGTGCAAAAAAGGTAAAGACGAAGATTTTGGTAAACCAGCCAGCAAAATGGTTCCAGTGCTTAAACCGCCGTTTTACGGCATTCATCGTCGTATGAGAATTTCAACCTTATGTTCAGGAATTCTGGTGAACGAAAATCATCAAGTACTGGATGCGGATGGTAAAGAAATTCCTGGCCTGTTTATTGTCGGCAACTTGGGTGCGGGCTTCTATGGTGGTGTTGATTACCCATTAACAGTATTCGGTCTGTCTCTGGGACGTTGCTACACCTTTGGCTACTTAGCGGGCAAATACGTCGCGAAACTTTAAACGCCAAATTATCAATAGCGGCTGCTTTTAGTTGGCATCCAGTGACATGAATGATGGAATTTAAAAATGAAAAATCTCACAATTATTTTGGCTCTTGTCTTGGGCATTTTCGCAGCAAGTGCGATAGCAAAAGACAATGTTCTACTCGATCAAACCCATGCTGCAAAAGGGATTAAATGTAACAGTTGCCATGGAACAGGAGAGCGTCAAGCTGTGCCTATGCTTAAGTGTGTGCAATGCCATAACACTGAAAAGCTGGCGCTAAAAACTGAAAACCTGAAACCGACTAACCCCCATAACAACCGTCACTTTGCTACCGAGACGGATTGTGCTAAGTGCCACCACGTACACCAAAAGTCAGAAAATTTATGTGTAAGTTGTCACCCAAGGTTTGATTTGGTTACTCCCTAGAACCTTATCAGCATTAACTTGATATAAAGTATTGCAAATCGAAAATGCCAGTTAATGCTAACTGGCATTTCTTTTGGTCGGGTTTCACGACTTTATGCCTGAGTAACCATTTTTTAATGGCCTTTCCAATGGGTTATTTTCGTACCTACATCATCATCTTCAACGGTTAAGGTATTTATTTTTAGGTTTGTTTTATTAAGCCAGTGAGTGGTTTCTACAAAAATAACTATACATATATGTTTTTTCATATATATTAAATTCCATATGTAATTTTATCTACCTTTGGACTAAACCATGCAACCTGTCGCATTTTTTAAGGCGCTTGCCGATGAAACTCGGTTGAAATGTCTGCTGCTGATCCAGCGGGAAGGGGAATTATGCGTGTGTGAACTGATGGCTGCGCTGTCTGAAAGTCAGCCCAAGGTTTCGCGCCACTTGGCTCAGTTAAAAAAAGCCCGGCTGTTAGTCGATCGACGTCAAGGACAATGGGTGTTTTATCGGATTAATACTGAGATCGCGCCTTGGTGCCAGCAGGTACTTGCCCAAACCTGTGATGATAACGACATCTTTTTGCAGGAGAACCTGCGTAATCTCTGTCAAATGGGTGGGCGGCCTGAGCGAGCAAAAGCGTGTTGTTAATATAGCTTTTGAAACGTACTGGATTGGAGTTTGTCATGGCGGCTATAGAACAATATGTGGAGCTAACCCCCGATTTTAACGTGCTTTTTTTGTGCACACATAATGCTTGTCGGAGCATTTTAGCGGAGGCTATTGCTCGGCAACTGGCATTGGGGTTGCCACTGACTTTTATGAGTGCTGGCAGCGCTCCGTCGGGCAAGGTCCATCCTATGACCCTGAAACATCTTCAGCAACATGGGTATTCAACCGCAGGACTTCACAGTAAAAGTTGGGAGGCGTTAGCTGACTTCTCGCCGGATCTGGTTATCACAGTTTGTGATAGTGCAGCGGGCGAGACTTGCCCTTTATGGCTAGGAAATACCCCGAAATTGCACTGGGGATTACCCGATCCAAGCCAGCTGAACGTTGAAGATCAAGATGTCTTATTTTTTAAAATAATCAGATTGTTAGAGGGACGGATAGGTGCTTTGCAGCGTGTTGATTTAAAGGCCGAGCCTAGGGTTTTATCGGCAGCATTACAGCAAATTGTACTTGCCCACCCGTTAGTCGATTAAGAGGTTTATATGGGAATTTTTGAGCGTTATTTAAGTGTTTGGGTCGGGCTGAGCATTATTGCTGGGGTTGTGTTGGGGAATGTTGTCCCCGGTCTATTTGCTGCTGTAGCCGCGCTTGAATATGCCCATGTTAATTTAGTCATCGCCCTGTTTATCTGGGTAATGATTTATCCCATGATGGTGCAGATTGATTTTTCTGCGGTGAAAGATGTTGGCAAAGCGCCGAAGGGATTGATGTTAACGCTTTTCATCAACTGGCTCGTTAAACCTTTTACTATGGCATTGTTAGGCTGGTTATTTTTCAAGTTGCTATTTGCCGACTGGGTTGATCCACAAACCGCCAGTGAATATATCGCGGGAATGATATTACTCGGTGTGGCGCCTTGTACTGCAATGGTGTTTGTGTGGAGTCAACTGACGAAAGGTGACCCGAACTATACGCTAGTGCAAGTCTCTGTTAACGATATCATTATGGTGTTTTTATTTGCGCCACTCTCGGCATTATTACTCGGTGTGAGCGATATTCAAGTGCCATGGGAAACTCTGTTACTTTCGGTTGTCCTCTATGTGTTATTGCCTTTGATTGCGGGTGTTGCGACTCGAAAACGCCTTGAGACGAGCCATGATACGAGTGCTGTGCCGCAGTTACTGGCTAAACTCAAACCTTGGTCTGTGATTGGGCTACTCGCGACGGTTGTGCTGTTATTTGGTTTTCAAGCGAAGACCATTGTGAGTCAACCACAGAATATTCTACTCATAGCTATCCCTTTGATTATTCAAAGCTATGGCATTTTTATCTTGGCCTATTGGCTTGCCTTAAAACTAAAACTTACCCATGCGATTGCGGCACCAGCGAGCATGATTGGCTCTTCTAACTTTTTTGAGCTGGCGGTCGCTGTGGCTATTTCATTATTTGGTCTGCACTCGGGAGCGGCTCTCGCGACTGTGGTTGGGGTATTAGTTGAGGTGCCTGTGATGTTGTCGCTGGTGTATTTTGCGAATCGTACTCGGCACTGGTTTCAATCTTAATAAATCGCAGGGTGTAGGTCTGCATTGTTTTAAGGAGCGATATGTTCCAAATATTTACTGATTTTGCGACTTGGCTAGTGTTTGGCGTGTTTGGCCTCGATGCGTGTTTGGCCTTGGGCGACGCAGTGCATTTTTTTGTTGAAGATGTCAGTAAAATTTTCGTATTGCTGGTGGTGATGATTTATGTGATCGCCCTGCTGCGGGCGTCCTTAGATGTTGAGCGAGTCCGCAATTATTTAGCGGGCAAGAATAAGGGCGTGGGTTATTTGCTGGGGTCGATTTTTGGCGCTATCACGCCTTTTTGTTCTTGCTCGAGTATCCCCGTCTTTTTAGGTTTTACCTCGGCGGGCATCCCCCTTGGGATTACTATGGCCTTTTTGATCACTTCACCTTTGATCAATGAAGTCGCTGTCCTATTACTAATGAGTTTACTCGGTTGGAAATTTACCTTGCTCTATGTGGCTGTGGGGATGGCAGTGGGTATGCTCGGCGGATTATTGCTAGATGCGATGAAGGCTGAGCGTTGGTTGCAATCCTTCGCCGCCGAAGCCCTCGTCCGTGGGCGTCAGATGACAGCATCAAATGCTGTTTCAACGACTCAGCGAACCCTCTCTTTTTCTGAACGTCATCAATTTGCCAAAGCTGAGGCTATTGATATTTTTGGCCGCGTCTGGAAGTGGGTCATTATCGGCGTAGGTCTTGGCGCTGCCCTGCACGGTTTTGTACCTGAGGGTTGGGTTGAAACCCACTTAGGCCAAGGTCAATGGTGGTCAGTGCCCGCGGCTGTATTAATCGGCATTCCCCTTTATTCGAATGCGACAGGCATTATTCCTGTCATGGAAAGCTTGCTAGCAAACGGTCTGCCAATTGGCACTACGCTAGCATTTTGTATGAGCACTGTGGCAGCCAGTTTCCCCGAATTTATTTTACTCAAACAAGTTATGCAGTGGCGCCTGTTGGCGCTGCTGTTGATTGTGCTATTAACGGCATTTACGTTAGTAGGTTGGATGTTTAATTTTGCAGCACCGTATCTTTAAGGAAATAACATGAAACAAGTCAAAGTATTAGGTAGTGGTTGCGCTAAATGTAGTAAAACCGCTGAAATGATTGCGGATATATCTGAAGAAATGGGCATAGATGTGATTGTGAAAAAGGATGCCGATCCGCAAACCCTATTGAAATTTAACGTAATGAAAACCCCAGCGGTTGTGATCGATGGTGAGTTAATCCACAGCGGCTCAGTACCGACCCGAGATGAAATTGAAGGATGGCTAAGGGAGTAAATTAGTAGCCATTATCATTGAGCAAGACTTGCTTTTGGCCTAGCAATAATCGTCGTTAACAAGATGCGCCATTGTCATCCAATAGGGTTGGCAATGGCGATGTAATCGCTTAAGTAAAAAGTCCGCAATACTCATAACATATTAAAAATTAACAATATAAAATTTTAAATCAACATATTGGAATATCAGCATGGCAATCAAAATTGGCATTAATGGCTTCGGACGTATGGGGCGTTTAGCCCTGCGTGCAGCATGGGAATGGGATGAGGTGGAGTTTGTGCAGATTAACGATCCGGCGGGGGATGCGGCCATCTTAGCTCATTTGCTTGAGTTTGATTCTGTCCATGGCCGCTGGTGTCATCCCGTGACGGCGAGTAATGATCAGATCCACATTCAAGATAAAAGCATTCGCACCACACGTAATAAAACGATTGCCGAGACCGATTGGTCTGGATGCGATGTAGTGATTGAAGCCTCTGGGGTGATGAAAACCAAAGCCTTATTACAAGCCTATTTAGATCAAGGTGTTAAACGGGTTGTAGTCACTGCGCCAGTCAAAGAGGAAGGAGTGTTAAATGTGGTGATGGGTGTGAATAACCAGTTGTACGATCCGGCTATTCATCCGATTGTGACCGCGGCATCTTGTACCACCAACTGCCTTGCGCCTGTGGTTAAAGTGATCCACGAGCAGATCGGCATCAAGCACGGTTCTATGACTACGATCCACGATATTACTAACACCCAAACCATTCTCGATGCGCCCCACAAGGATTTACGCCGCGCCCGCGCCTGTGGCTTGAGTTTAATCCCCACCACTACTGGCAGCGCGACGGCGATTACCCATATTTTCCCCGAGCTTAAGGGCAAGCTAAATGGCCACGCCGTGCGGGTGCCGCTCGCCAATGCCTCTCTAACCGATTGTGTATTTGAGCTTGAACGCAGCGTGACCGAAGAAGAAGTGAATGCGCTGCTACAAACCGCCGCTGAGGGGGAGCTTAAGGGGATTTTAGGCTATGAAGAGCGGCCGCTGGTGTCGGTGGATTACAAAACCGATCCCCGTTCGAGCATTGTCGATGCGCTCTCGACCATGGTGGTGAATGGTACTCAGCTAAAACTCTACGTGTGGTACGACAATGAGTGGGGCTACGCCAATCGCACCGCCGAACTTGCCCGTTTAGTCGGTCAGCTTGATGTGCCACGTTAGGAGAGCATAGTGCCTGCTGCCAAGCTATTTGAACAACTGATGCAATTGCCCGCCGCCGTGCGGCAATATTTGCTGATCACCTTCAATTATTGGAGTTTTACCTTAACCGACGGCGCGCTGCGGATGTTGGTGGTGCTGCATTTTCACGATCTCGGTTATACGCCATTCGCGATTGCGATGTTGTTCTTGTTCTATGAGATTTTTGGCGTCGTAACCAATCTGGTGGGCGGCTATCTCGGTGCGCGTTTAGGGTTAAATCGCACCATGAACCTAGGTCTTAGCATGCAGGTGTTGGCATTAGGAATGTTATTGGTACCTGCCGCCAGTTTACCGCTGTGGCTCGCGGGCGTGCCTTGGGTGATGGCGGCGCAGGCGCTTTCTGGAGTTGCTAAAGATCTCAATAAGATGAGTGCTAAAAGCGCGATCAAACTGCTAGTACCAAAAGGCGAGCAAGGCAAGCTTTATAAGTGGGTAGCCTTGTTAACGGGTTCTAAAAATGCCCTCAAGGGCGCGGGATTTTTCCTCGGAGGTGTTTTGCTTGCCTTACTTGGATTTGAGCTGGCGATCGCCACTATGGCGAGTATGCTCGGACTCGTATGGCTACTGAGCTTAGTGATGCTGAAGAAGGATTTAGGTAAAGCCAAGAATAAGCCTAAATTTACGGAGATTTTCTCTAAGAGTCGCAGTGTGAACATTCTCTCGGCGGCTCGATTATTCCTGTTTGCCGCCAGGGATGTGTGGTTTGTGGTGGCGCTGCCTGTGTATCTAGCGAGTAAATTTGGCTGGGATCATTGGGCGGTGGGCGGCTTTTTAGCTGTGTGGGTTATCGGCTACGGTATAGTACAAACCTTGGCGCCTAAGATCACTGGGAATCACCAACACCAAAGCTTAGCCGTCGGTGCTGTACCCGATGGTCGCAGCGCGTTAATTTGGGCCAGTATCTTGGCCTTTATCCCAGCATTGATTGCTAGCGCGATACAGTTCAGTTTTTACCCTGAAGCCAGTTTGTTGCTGGGCTTAATGCTATTTGGTGCTCTGTTTGCGGTGAACTCGTCGCTGCACAGTTATTTGATTGTGAGTTATGCCAGCGAAGAGGCGGTATCCCTCGATGTTGGATTTTATTATATGGCCAACGCTATGGGGCGTTTGGTGGGAACCGTGCTTTCTGGCTGGGTGTATCAGAGTCATGGGCTGGTGGCCTGCTTATGGATGTCGACAGCCTTTATCGCGACTACGGCCTTGATTTCTATTAAGTTGCCTCGACAATCGAAGGAATAACAACATGTTAATCTGGCGAAAGCACTTCAAGGGGAAGAGTTCGATTGGCTTAGCCTGTATTGTTTCGCTACTTGCAGCCTTTGTTGCGCCACTCTGCGCATCGGTTTCCCCGACGTTAAGTCCCAAAGAGGCCGACATACCCAATCTCGCTTCAACATCCATTCGAGATTGGAAAAATCCAGCCTACATCACCCAAGCTTTCGATGAGATAGCCCTTAAAAATGAATACGATAAAGATAAGCACCGAGTACGAAAATGGCAAAAACCCGTGCGCGTCTTTGTTGAGCACCAAGTTGGCGACAATATACTGCATGCGCAATTGGTGCAGATGCATCTAAGTCATCTCGCGCAAATCACGGGTCACAGTATTTTGCAGGTAGATAAGCTCGAAGAGGCTAATTTACATTTAGTCTTTACCCGCCAATCCCAATGGGCCGATGAGGTGATGCGCCTCATGGGCGCGAGTGCAGCCAGTAATATTCATGGCTCTGTTTGTATGGGTAAATTTGCCCTCAACTCTCAGAATGAGATTGAGCGCGCCTGGGTAATTATTCCTGTGGATCAGGCAAAAATGCACGGTAAGTTAGTGGCTTGTATCGTCGAAGAAATCACTCAAGTACTTGGGTTACCCAATGATTCTGAAAAAGTATTTCCATCCATCTTTAACGATAAAACCCCGCAGGACTTACTCACTGGGCTCGATTATATTTTGCTGAAATTACTCTACAGTCGCCAGATTAACGCAGGGATGACGGCAAAAGAAGTGCAACCCATCATTCAAGATCAACTCGCTCAATGGCAGCGTGATGGCACCTTAATCAATGCCGATAAAACCGTGCGCCAAGGTGAGTTGTACCCGCTATTAGGTTATTGATGCTTGAGTGTTACGGCAAAAGTTGACATTGCTCGCATGCGACTAATTATTGCTTTTTGTTTTAGGAATAAGGGCATAGTCTAGCTTTATACGAGGTAATCACGTTGGAGGCACACCATGCGGATGACACTGCAGTTTTTAGGGGCGACAGAGGAAGTGACCGGCTCATGCCATTTGCTCTCGGTCGATCATGAACGCTTATTACTCGATTGTGGTTTAATCCAAGGTGGTAAAGCGGATGAATTGCGTAACCATGAGCCCTTCACCTTCGATCCTGAGTCTATTTCCGCGGTTGTGCTCAGCCATGCTCATATCGACCATTCAGGGCGTTTACCACTCTTAGTCAAAGCGGGTTTTGATGGGCCAATCTATACCCATAAAGCCACAGCAGAGCTGTGCGCGATCATGCTTAAAGATGCGGCGATGCTGCAGGTGCGCGACACCGAAAGAATCAATAAAAAGCGCGCTAAACATGATCTTGAACCCCTAGAGCCACTGTTCACCGTCGAAGATGCCGAACAGGCTATTAGTCAATTTGTGCCGCTGGAATACGGCCAAGTGACTCAGGTTATTCCCCATGTGGATATTTGCCTCTCAGATGCGGGGCATATTTTAGGTTCTGCCTTAGTCGAGTTATGGTTAGGCGAAGGTAAGTCCCAGAAGAAAATCGTCTTTAGTGGTGATCTTGGCCGGGCGGGTATGCCGATATTACGTAATCCCACCTTAGTCGACACCGCAGATTTAGTGTTAATGGAAAGCACCTACGGCGATCGTTTCCACCGAAGCTGGACTGATACTCTGGCCGAATTAAAGGCGATTTTTGCTAAGGCAGTCACCGAGAGCCGCGGTAATATTCTTTTGCCAGCCTTCTCAGTAGGGCGAGCGCAGGAGCTTTTATATCTATTTCATTTATATGCTAAAGATTGGGATTTATCTCGCTGGAAAGTCTGCCTCGATAGTCCAATGGCGATTGAGGCAACACGGGTATATGTTAATAACTATCCGTTAATGGATGATGATTTTAAGCGTTTTACTCGCCAGCATCCGGGGCAACATCCCTTATTATCGAATGTCGAATTTATTCAAACTACTGAAGAGTCTATCGCATTAAACGATGTGCATCAGGGCTTGATCATTATTGCGGGTAGCGGCATGTGTAATGGTGGCCGTATCCGTAGTCATTTGGAACATAATCTGTGGCGGCCAGAATGTGATGTGATTATCTGTGGTTTCCAAGCGCTTGGCACGCCTGGACGAGCCTTGGTCGATGGCGCGGAGGAGCTCACTATCCATGGTAATAGCGTCAAAGTTGCCGCCAAGTTACATACCATCGGAGGCTTATCCGCCCATGCGGATCAGGCAGAGTTGCTACGTTGGTATCGGCACTTTGAAGATCAACCACCTTTATTGCTAGTGCATGGCGAAGCCGAAGCCCAGCAGGGGTTAGTGGCAGCCATGAATCAAGAGCCTAAAACCAAACCTAAAGCACTGGCTATTGCCACCCGTGGCGATAAGTTGGATTTGAACGCTTTACCCAAACTGATGTGGATAACGGCTTAAGCTTAAGCCCACTACCTAAAGAGGTTGTGGGCAAACTACTGCGTTAGTCTGAGTTGTTATCAAATTCAGTGTCGTCGAGTAACTCGAGGCTTGGGTCGATACTGGGCACATCTTTAAATAGGCGAGTGAAATGACGTTGCACTCCTTTCAAATCGATTCCTGCCAATCCTGAGGCGAAACCAAACCAAGCATACAAACCGCTGAAGTTGTCGAACATGGGCGGTAAATATTTTGGTGGCGTAATGATGCCTTCTTGGCAGGCTTGATAGAGAACGGGAATATCCTCAATGGCGAGTTTGCCCAAAAACAGCATAGGGATAAGTTCGGGTAAACCCGATGTGATGGCGCTGCGGATAAAGTTGATGTTCTCGACATAACCACGCACATAGGAAATATCTTTGGTAAAAAAGCTGCCGCCTTCGACCATACCGCCACGAAACACCCTTTGTGTGACTCGATAACTATCCTTAGCGCTAAGATTTAACTCTCTAAAATAGTTAAATACTTCAATAAAGTTGGCCCCATTTTCCGCCATATCTACCGCTGCGACACGGTCGCTAATACGGCGGGCACGGCCTGGGTTTGAGCTTAGGGTGAGCATTTCGAGTAATACAGCAAGCCCTTCTTGGGTGGCAGCTACGCGGGGAGAGCCGACGCTGAGCCAAGTAGCATGGGGTTGAGCCCGACCATTCAGGGTGGTGCCCACATGCACCCACCCTTCATGAACTTCGTACACATTGAGATCTGACTCGCTGAACATGGCCTTACTATTGAGTTTGACCGTATCGCCCCCCACCGCGGCGTCAGACACAATCCCGTCACTCAAACGCACCCGCATATCATCGCTATGGAAGTATTTTTCCAATCGCTGGCTCAGCACATTCACGGCTTCGGGGGCACTGATGATTTTAGGGTGATGCTTATTCATATGCCGCGCTGCGGGCAATGAGAAGATATAACTGAGTTTATCGCCCAATTGACGTAGAGTGTGGCGATCGCCATGTAATCTGTGGCTGGCGCTGCCGTAGAGCTCTTGGCTAAGCTGACCAAAGACAGGGGTCCCTCGATGACCCAGCATATCGACCACCAGACGATACTGGTCTACGTTAGCGACTAATATCTTGCCCAGCTTGTCTTTTTTGCCTAAACGTCGATGAATGTCTTGTTTGAGAGAAAGTAATTCAGCCTGTGTTTTTACGGGATCGAAGGGCAGAGCAATTTTTTGATAAAAATCCTGTGTAATTGCTGGCAGAACCGTGCCTTTACTAGAAAGAAAACGCTCCTCCATTTCCCGTGGCCATTTGATGGCGTCTAAAATCTTGATCGGGGTTTGAATGCGGATCAGCTCATCGGAAAAGCGACGTAAATCTTCTTGGTACTGGGCTAATGACTCTGACATTCCCGAAATCCTGTTGCTACTTAGGCGCTAAAATTAGTTCAATCATAGCGGTAAAGTCGTTGTTTTTATAGGTTTCTTACCCAGAACAATTAAATCTTGTCGATTAAGTATCTTATCTGCTATCGATTTAGTGAATCATTTTGGTGCAATATGAATTGTTTTAGCCTGAAAATGGCGAAGATTTTTTATGCAAGTAACTGTTAAATATTGTTTTATCCCAATGAGACTAAGACTAATTAGCTTATGCTAAAAGTTTATAAAGTCTATATGAGATGATTATGGCTGCATTGTGCTATTTGAGAAACGATGCAGCAGTGCATGCGTTGGTGGTGCCGATTTAACGGTAGCTGATAAAACTAGGCTGACACAGGTTTATAAAATGAGGAAAAGTCGGCTTGGTAAATCAGTGTTAACGTTTGCACCCAGCCCCAAGGAGCTGGGTGAAGGTTTGGATAACAGTCGTGAACTTAAACGACCATAATGCCTTATGGGAGTAGGAAGTTTAGAAAAAGTCATCATCTCCTAATGCGCGTCGTAATTCGGCACGTTCGAGATAATCTTCTAAGCGTTTCTTGATTTCACGCTTGTGCTGCATTGCCTCTGCTGCTTTGCTATTTCTAGGGGTGGTCATTGCCTCAATTTCAGTATCGTTGGGCACGACTTCAGTAATATGAGCCATAACGAATTCCTCATGTTGTTCCTAACGCCTTTCTATCTAAAAAGAGTGTGGCAGAAAAGCAAAAAATTTTACTCATAAATGCAAATTTTTTTTCCCATACGACAGTGTGTTACTCCTATGGCATTACTGGATTTTTAGGGGAATTAAGGCTATTTAAGTTTTTGCTGAATTTTGTGATTTAGCGCATAACACTTTCTTTTTATATTGATGTTAAGTCCTACTTAAATAGTCGGATAAACTTGAATTTGCATAAAAATCGAACAACACTTGGGGAAGACACTCAAATGTAACTTTGCTAGGGAAGCTAATATGGACACGGACCGTTTTCCTGAATCTTTCGGCCCTCCAAAAAGTTTTTTCGTTAGTGTGATTCGTTCAAGTTGGCTGATGTTATTTGCCGCGCTGACTTTTATGGGTATTTCTTGGTTTGTTTTAGAGGAATATTTAAGAGATCGAGGCGAAGAGCGGTTTAATAATCATGTTCAGGAGTTGTCCGAAGCTGTTACCCGAAGAATGATGGCCTATGAGCAAGTTTTACGTGGTGGAGTAGGGCTTTTTTTGTCCTCCAACGGCGTCACTCGCAGTGAATGGCAAATTTATGTCGCTAATGCGCGTTTATCCGATTATTACCCAGGGATTCAAGGTTTAGGTTTTGCTCAACTAGTGATGCCAACATCCTTGGATGAGTTTACACAGCAAGTCCAACAGGAGGGATTTACTGATTTTCGCGTCACACCCACAGGTAATAGAGAGCTTTACTGTGTTATCAAATATTTAGAACCATTCGACTGGCGAAATCAACGGGCATTTGGTTTTGACATGTGTTCCGAATCAACTCGTCGCACTGCAATTCTAAACGCTATTGCTTCGGGACAAGTTAAGGTGTCTGGCAAAGTTACCTTAGTGCAGGAAACGCCCGATAATTCTCAGGCAGGTGTATTGATGTATGTTCCTTTTTATCATGGTCAACCCGTGACAGAAGCGGAACGTCTACAGCAAGCGATAGGTGTGGTTTACGCACCTTTTCGGATGGATAATTTAATGCAGGGCATTATGGGAAAACGTTTTTCCGGTCTAAAACTTGCCATTTATGATGGTTCAGAGGCAAATCATGCCAGTTTAATGTTTAGTTCCCACAAAGCGCTTCCCTCTCCGAAGGATGTTTTTTATCAATCAAAACTAGAAAACATGGAAGGGCAAGTTTGGCGAATAGATGTTTCTTCTGAGTCGCGCTTTATTTCAATTGCAGAGCAAACCCAAAGTATGTGGCTGCAAGTGATTGGCTGCGCCTTTATTCTTGCCTTACTTTATGCAGTGATCAGTATGGCTCGTAACCGTTACCAAGAGTCAATGTTAACCGCCGAATTAATTGCCAATGAAAAACGCTTTCGTCTAGTCATCGAGGCTTCTCCGAGTGCACTGTTTATGGTTGATAAAACAGGCGCGATTACCTTAGTCAATACCCATGCCGAAAGGCTTTTTGGTTATACGAGGGAGGAGTTACTTGGACGTTCAATTAATATGTTACTACCTGAATCGCTTATGGAAATTCATAAAAAACATCTATCTCATTACCTGCTTCATCCCATCGCGAAGAATATGTCGATGCGGGATGATCTGTTTGGTTGCTGCAAAGATGGTACACGTTTGGCGATCGAGGTCGGATTAACTCCTATTCACTTTAGTAATGGAATCTACATTTTAACGACGATCAATAATATTTCTGAACGTAAGCGGATTGAAGCGCAGCGTATCGAGCATACGACAGAGTTGGAGCGTATTAATCAAGAGCTAGATAGATTTGCCTATATTGCTTCCCATGACTTGAAGTCGCCCCTCAGAGGCATTGAGCAACTAACCCATTGGTTAAGTGAAGATCTTGCTGATAACACCAATGAAAATGTCCAAAAATACTTAGGCTTAATTCAGAATCGTATCCAGAGAATGGTGTTATTACTCGACGGGTTGTTAACGTTTTCACGCATTGGGCGTGTTGATATTGAAATGGTTGACACCGATTGTCGACAACTGGTCGAAGATATGTTCGCTTTGGTCGCTCCGCCTCAGGGATTTGAATTGGTCATCGAAGGTAATTTTCCACGATTTAAAACGGTTAAAACGCTCTTAGAACTAGTCGTTCGGAATTTAATTAGCAATGCCATTAAACACCATGATAGAGGTGCTGGTGTACTTAAGGTGCAATGTGAAACAAAAGGCTACTATTACTGGTTTAGCGTGATTGATGATGGACCTGGAATTTCTGCCCCGTTTCACCAGAAAGTATTTGAAATGTTTCAAACTCTTAGACCAAGAGACGAAGTCGAGGGAAGCGGTTTGGGATTGTCGCTTGTCAAAAAGACGGTTGAAAGTCTAGGGGGAGAAATTCTACTTGAATCAGCGGGGCGAGGTTGTTGCTTTAGGTTTAGCTGGCCGATGCACATAGTCAACAAGGAGGCGGTATGAGTAATAGCCATGACTATAAACAAGTGACCATTCTGTTAGTTGATGATGATGATGTGGATTATATGGCGGTGCAGAGGGCGATGAAGCAACTGCGTTTGCTTAATCCTCTTGTGCGAGCGAGGGATGGGCTTGAAGCACTTACAATTCTGACGCATACCAACGCTATTAAGGGGTCATACTTGATCTTGCTCGATCTCAATATGCCCAGAATGAATGGTTTTGAATTTCTTGAACATATTCGTTCTGATCCGACGTTGTCTTCTTCCGTTGTGTTTATGCTGACGACTTCTAGTACCGATGAAGATCGGATGAGAGCCTACCGTCACCATGTGGCTGGTTACATGGTTAAAACAGATATTAAAGATGGTTTCCACAATATTTTTAATATGTTGGAAGGCTACTGGCGCATCGTTGAGCTTCCAAGCGTATAGGATGTGTATATGGATTTACTACTTATCGATGATGATGAAGTTGATAGAACCGCTATTATTCGAGCGCTACGACAGTCCAAGTTAGCTTTTAATGTGGTTGAGGCAAACTGTGCTTTTGATGGATTGAATCTTGCCTTGGAGCGTCATTTTGACGGGATTCTACTCGATTACCTATTGCCCGATGCTAATGGCTTAGAAGTGCTTATCAAGCTCAATTCTATGACTCAAGATCAAACTGTGGTGGTGATGTTGAGCCGTTACGAAGATGAAAAACTCGCTCAGCGTTGTATTGAGTTAGGTGCCCAAGATTTCTTACTTAAAGATGAAGTTAACTCAAGAATCCTGAGTCGTTCAATTCGTTACGCTAAACAGCGCGCCTCAATGGCACTTGCCCTACGAAATAGCCATCAGAAACTGAAAGAACTGGCGGAGCACGATTCACTCACCAAATTGATGAATCGTTATGGATTTGAGCTGTGTTTAAATCGCGCCATTGCAAGAGCAAAACGCAGTAATGATTTTTTAGCCGTGATTTTACTTGATCTTGATGATTTTAAAGCGATTAATGACACGTTAGGTCACCAAACGGGTGATATTTTGTTGGTGAAAGTCGCATCGAGACTCAGCGCCGTGTTACGGGATGGTGACGTCATTGCTCGTTTAGGCGGGGATGAATTTGTGGTGTTAGTGACTGACAATGACTACAAATATTTCCCCATGATAGTGGCTAACCGTCTACTTAAAGCTTTTGAAGAAGTGTTTTGCCTTGGAGATAACGATGTGATGATTGGCGCCAGTATTGGCGTGGCATTTTATAATGAAGCCGCCTCTGATAGCTCTGAGTTAATGAAATGCGCCGATATCGCCATGTATCGTGCTAAGAAAATGGGACGCAATCAGATCCAGTTTTATTCCGAGGCGCTAGATAAAGAAGTCCGCTACCGCAATCATATCGAGTCCAGCTTAAAAATGGCCTTAAGGCAGAATCAGTTTAAGGTTTATTATCAGGTGCAAGTTGACGCGCAAACACACCATATGGTGGGAATGGAGGCGTTAATTCGTTGGCTGCATCCCGAAGATGGTTTGATTTCTCCGGACCAATTTTTGCCCATAGCGGAAGAAATTGGGTTGATGGAAGAAATCGGTGACTGGGTATTGTATGAAGCCTGCCGACAGGCCCAATATTGGCTGAGTCAATTAGCTCCAACAGGGCATCGTTTTACCATTGCAGTGAACTTATCTGCATCTCAAATTGGGCATATCAACTTATATGAGAAAATCGCCCATGTTCTTAACGTGACAGGGCTAGCGCCCAGTGCACTTGAGTTGGAAATTACTGAAAACTGTTTGATTGAAGAACCCCATGAACATGCCAAGATCCTCGATAAAATAGCCCAACTTGGAGTGCGATTTGCGTTGGACGATTTTGGTACCGGATTTTCATCCCTTGAACATATAAAGTTGTTCCCCATCAGCGTGTTAAAAATCGATAAAAGTTTTATTGCTTCTTACGATAAGGACGAAAAGGACACTCGTTTACTCACAGCGTTGCTTAACTTTGCCTATGGCTTTAACGTCACCTCTGTTGCCGAGGGAATTGAAACCATCGAGCAAGCGGAGTTTTGTACAGTAAGACACTGCAATCTATTACAGGGATACTTCTTTTCTCGTCCTCTAGACGCAAGCGAATTTGAAGCAAGGTTCATTACACCGTTAGTCACTAAATTGTGAAGATTATCTTACGTTTGACTAAGGCTTAGGTTTTCGTCTGGTGAGGAATATTTTCTTGCTTTACACTGAGCAATAGACAAATATCAGCGCCCCTTTCTGATGCAATGTGCTCAGAGCTTCAATCACTGTGTTTAATTTGGTCATTTAGTAATGAAAATCGGTATTTTATCTCAGTTTCCAGAATTGTATTCCACCCGACGTTTAGTGGCCGCCTGTGAAAGCCGTGGTCATGAGGCTGTGGTGATTAATACCTTGAATTGCTACATGAATATTAATTCCGTTAAACCTAGCATTCATTATCAGGGAGAAGAATTAACAGGGTTTGATGCCATTATTCCGCGTATTCATGCCAGTGTGACCTTTTATGGCTGCGCAGTGGTGCGCCAGTTTGAAATGATGGGTGTATTTGCCGCCAACGATTCAATTTCGATAGCACGCTCGCGGGATAAGTTACGTGCTCTGCAATTACTTTCACGCAAAGGCATTGGTATGCCTATCACTGGATTTGCCAATAAACCCAATGATATTCCTGATCTCATTAATATGGTGGGCGGTGCTCCTTTAGTGATCAAGTTACTCGAAGGTACGCAGGGGATTGGGGTGGTATTAGCGGAAACGAAAACCGCCGCTGAGAGCGTGATTGAAGCCTTTTTAGGGCTCAAAGCCAATATTTTGGTGCAAGAGTATATTCAAGAGTCCAACGGCAGTGATATTCGCTGTTTTGTGGTGGGTGATAAAGTGGTGGCCTCGATGAAGCGTCAGGGGCCAGAGGGCGATTTTCGTTCTAACTTACACTTAGGCGGCTGTGGTGAAAAAGTGAAAATTACGCCAGAAGAGCGCAAGATGGCCGTTGCCGCTGTTAAAGCGATGGGATTAGTCGTTGCAGGCGTGGATATTTTACGTTCGAATCGTGGCCCGTTGATCCTTGAGGTGAACTCAGCTCCCGGTATCGAAGGTATTGAGCAAACTACGGGTATTTCGGTAACTGATCCTATTGTGGAATATATTGAGAAAATGGTGTTAGCACGTAAGTCGAATCGGGCGGTGATCGCTTAATAAAATACGCCGCGATTAACGCGGCGTGTTTCTTAGTTCTTTATTTTATAAATCAAAGCTATAGGAGTAACCTAAAGCGATTTTAGCATCGTCATCAGCCAGATCAGTATCTGATACCATAAAAGAGACTGTGCCCATGCTGGTATCTGCACTAAGTGTTACGTTGTAATCGGCATAGTTATCCTCACCAAACCAAGCTTCAACCACATCGCCCGTGGAGTAGCCATAGTGGAATGACAGGCTAAGTTTCTCGGTTAAAGGGAAAGATGCTGTGGCGGCAAGATAACTCATATCTTTGTTATCGAGTGGTTCCGCCGCTACGTCATCACCCGCATTGATCACGTGGGAATAACTGAGTTCAACCCACTTCCAGGTAATAGCCCCGTGGAGCTCACCAAAATCGATGCTGCCTTCGGCATCGGGGTAGGCATAATAGAGATAGCCAAAATCATAGCTGAGATCGTCGGTGATATTGCCACCGTAACCAGCATAGAGGTCTAACTCGTAGCTAGTGTCATTGCCAAAATCGACATTTGATGCCCACGTACCCGCATAAAATCCTGAGTCATGACTGTAGTCAAGACCGCCTTGGATCGCGACCGCATCATTGGTTTGAGTCACTCCGCGCCATAGATAGTTTGATGTGCCGCCAATATTGCCGGATACCGCCGCAAAGACGTTAGTGGTTAGTAATAATCCCGTCGATAATGCCAAAACCCTGTACAGTGATTTTCTCATACTCATCCCCTCGATTGACTTATTTATCGATTCACTCATGCCACTTAAATACGGCGGCATTGGTGCATCATGGTTTTTTCTGATAAGGGAATTGCTAATCACATGCCATTATTTGAACATCTTTAAAAACAATTGGTTACATAATTTATGTTAATTAAATGTTTTGAAGTGCTCAAAAATGGAGCGGTGGACGCACTGTGTTTGTGCAAAAAATCATCTTTATGCTTTCGTGAGGGTAAAAAAAACGCCTCACTTTGGAGGCGTTTTCACAATAAAATGTTGAGCCGAATTAGTTCACACTATCACGCAGGGTTTTACCCGCTTTAAACTTAGGTACAGTCGCTTCCGCAATTTGGATTTCTTTGCCCGTTTGTGGGTTACGACCAGTACGAGCTGCACGAGTCGCTGTTTCAAAGGAGCCAAATCCGACGATAGAGATTTTGTCACCGTTTTTCATTGATTCAGTAATCGCCGCTTCGAAAGATTTCAATGCTCGTGCTGCTTCAGCTTTGGTGATATCGGCATTTTCTGCAATTTTGGCGATAAGTTCAGTTTTGTTCATTTTTATTGTCTCTTCTTTCCGTAGATTTATGTAAGTCAGCGAGCCTAACATGCCACAAGGTTAAAGCGTTGGAAAGCCCTTTGCTGCGGGCTTGTGTCATCGAAGTAACAAAATTGGAGGGTATTTGCGCCATTCGTGACTTAGGTTTTATTCTTCGAGCAACTGATATAAGAGTTGCTTAACTAATTTGGGTTCGAAGGGCTTGTCGCACAGGGCATTCACCCCTGCCTGAGATACATTACTTAAATGTGTATCGTTAGCCTCAGACGAGACCATTAAAATAGGCACGTGGGATTGTTGACTTTCATTACGGATAAATTGCGTTAATGCCAGTCCATCAACGCTGGGCATATTGTAATCAGTGATAATTAAATCAAACATATTATGACGCATTAACTCAATGGCTTGCGCACCATCTTCTGCTTCGGTAATCAGTTTTATCCCCAAATTACCAATAGTTCGCTTGATCACATTACGTGCCATGCGACTGTCATCAACCACAAGCACGCGTACATCGTGCACATCGAAGTGGCTTAAGTCGAGTTCATCGTGGCTGAGCAAATCGATGGTCGCATTTAGCGCCTTGCCTAAGTGTTCGGCATTAAAAGGTTTTGGCAGAATCGCGACTACGCCAGACTGGCGGAAAATCTCCAATTGTTCACGGCGACATTCACTTGAGATCAGCATAAATTGAATATCTTTATATTCACTTTTACTGCGCAGGTAGTTCAAAAACTCGGTCGCTGTTCCATCTTCAAAATGCATTGCACTGGCAATGAGATCGGGTTTGTGTCGAGCAATGAGTCCTTTAGCCTCTTCAATATTGGCAGCATTTTCGATGCTAACAATGCCTTCTTGCTGTAAGCGCTTGATGATAATGCGGCGCTGGGTTTCCGATGGCTCAATAATAAGCATCGATAATTCGTTAGGCGATAAATGAGTCATAGTCACAAGCTATTGGGCTTTTTTAGAAAGGCGTTAACTTAGGCGAGAAATAACTGCTTCGCAACACATTAAATCAAGCTTTCAATTTTGCAGTTAAATAATCACGGGTTACCCGTGAAAATGCGATCCAATACTGTACTAATAGCAGGGCAATGATAGACAGCACCAGCGGTAACATCGGGATGTTATGACCCTCTACCACCACTTTAACGTCTTGAGGTGTAATCTGATAGGCGATAATGGCAGTAACCCCAAGTGCTGACAGGCCTAAGGTTTGTAATCCAATATAAATTTTCAGCACTAAGCTAGACCAAGGTGCTTGTGTCAGTATGCCAAACAACACGGGCAATACACCTAAGCTAAAGAGATCGAATGAACCCGTGGCAACCGCACGTAGCAGGGCAACAATGGCAAACAGAGTATAAAGGGTTATCAATAGGATTAGGCGTTTAGGCATAAAGTTAGGGTTACTGGCTAATGTGAAGTGGAGCAAGTGTAGGAAAAGCCCAGAACTGAGTCCAGCATAACCGTATTATCATGTAGAATACGCCTTTGCTTGGGTATTAAACATTAGGTTAAGTGATGACAGAAGTAGAATTTTGGGACTTAGTGACCCGCAGTGAACCAGCGCAATCCCAAGAGTCTTTGGTTGAGGCATTAAAGCTGAAACTGAGTAAACTGAGTGATGAAGAGCTAAAAGTCTTTGATAAGCTGTTTGGTCAACAGATGCGCCGAAGTTATTTATGGTCGGTTTGGGGGGCGGCTTATATCATTACGGGGTGTGATTCTGATTATGCCTTTGCCGAATTTCGCGCGTTTCTGATTTCACTTGGACAAGCCCGTTATGAGGCCGTGATTGCCCAGCCTGATTCGTTAGCGAAGTTAACTGCATGGCCAGAAAAGGATGGTTATGCCTATCCCTTTATTGAAGATTACGATCTTATTGCAGGGCAATTATACGAAGACCGAACGGGTAAAGAGTTGCCTTTTATGCCTTCGGGTAAAGCGACTCCCGTAGGCAAAAAATTTAGCACTAAACCCAAAGACTTAAGACAGCAATATCCTGAGCTTAGTGCGCGTTTTCCGTTTTAATTCGCCCTAAGAGCGCAAACATGCGTTACTGGTAACGTCGAAGGTCATGCCGTATTGGGTACACGTTTGGCGCATGAACTGATGCTCCTCCTGTGCTAATTGGCGGGTAAATTCTTGATCGAGCTGCTCAGTCAGGCGTTGCTCTGCAACTTGCTGTGACTGAGCCAGTTTATCGAAGTGCGATTTTACTGCTTGTTGCTGTTCGGCCGTCAGTGTCGCAGCATGGCTGGATAAACTGATCAGTGTGCTGAGTGTGAGCAGAGTGCATAAGGTAAACTTTGTTATCACTGCATGGCGTATGGGGGCCGTTTTTAGCTTCATAGATAAACTCCAAATTAAAATCACCAGAACTCGGTTGGTTTTTAAATCGTCGTTTGGCTTTCATCGTGCATCCATGACCAACAAAACCAAAGGTATTGCTTAGAAATTAAGCTTACCTGGGATATCTTGAACCTTGGCTGAACCATAACCTTACTGCTCGTTACGCATCTCTTGGCATTGAAATCCCTGTTTACGGGAGTCAAAACCACATTTTAGACCGCATTCCCAAGGCACGTTATCGTAAAAAGATGATTGCTCTTTGGCAAAGTCTCGACAGGCCTCATAGCTATTGAAATTATCAGTTTTTTTATACTTACCTGAATCATAACCATGGGTATAAATAAAAGATGACCAAGTTTCTGGGCGCGTGTCTTTCTCCCCTGAGGAGATAAACCAAATCGCGCTGGCAAAACAGGAAAGTAGGATCAATACAAATACAGGTACAACGGGGAATTTCATTTTTAATTAGAGGTCATAAAACAGTGTGCGAAGGATAATACTTTTTTAGGTAATATGCGCGTTAAAAAGTCACAAATTAATAACTTTATCCCTTATTGGGTATTGGATACAAAAAGATACGATATCATCTGAAATTTTCTATCATATTTACTAATTTATACAAAAGCTTACTGATTATGTGCTGTTAAGGGGAGCGTTTTGCATTAAGCTCGAGTTCAGGTTAGATTTTGTACGGTATAACGCAGAAACTATTAGGCCTAGGAGGCAAATATGAAAGTCCAGTTCCTATTACTCGCCGGTGTGTTGAGTTGCAGTAGTGTGTGGGCCGCCGATGAGGCGAAAACTGACCCTGTGACTGAAGACGGAGTGGTGAAGATTGTTTGGCAAAATCCAAAAGATTTTCGTGATATTAAATCTTCGGGCGAAATTCAGTCCCGTTATGAAAAGCGTTTATTCGATACCTTAACCACCAATATCAATAAAGAAGCCGTAAAAGTCTTAAAACCGAACCAAAAGTTGGAGATGACAGTTACTGATGTCGACTTAGCGGGCGATATGCGTCCAACCTTTGGGGCGACAGCTGATGATTTACGGGTGATAAAAGATCTTTACCCACCCCGTATAACCTTTAGTTATCAAGTACTTGAAAATGACAAAGTGATCATCGCGGGGGATGAAAAACTCTCCGACATGGGCTTTATGTCCGGCATTCAGTCAGTGAATGATAAGCCATTTATGTATGAAACAAAAATGCTCAGCGATTGGTTGAAAAAAACCGTTGCGCCTAAGTTGTAGGCATTAGTCCCATCTAAGCACTCAAGGCTTGAAGAGTCTCTTCTCGTTCTTCTAACAGGCAAAATCCGTTACTTGCTGATTTTGCCTGTTTTTTTGCCTTGGCACTTAAGGTCGATAGGCTGTGTTCATTGCAGTTAAAGGTATGGGCTGGTGTGAGTACGCCAACGCATAGGCTGATCAACTTGTGATAACAAGCTTGTCCTTGCCTGTCATCTGCTAGCATCTCTTGGGCTTGCCAATGCTCGGCACTATAGAAGAGAGGTTTATTGGTTTCAAAATCCGTCAATATCCGTTGGCAACGGTCGATTAGTTGATTACAGGTACTGATCACCACAAAGTCATCGCCGCCCACATGGCCGATAAAGCAGTTGTCCGTCTTGTATTTCACTAATAGATTGGCGACCTCGCAGATCACCTCATCGCCGCGGCAAAAGCCGTAAATATCGTTGTAAGGCTTGAACTGACACAGGTCAAAATAGGCCAAGTAGAAAGGCTTTTGTTGAGTTCTGAGACGTTTTAGTTCTTCTTGGATCGGCACATTACCGGGTAAATCCGTTAAGGGATTGGCATGTCTTGCCATTTTGATCCTGTGCTCGGTGATCCGCTGGAGCAAATCTTTGGTGTGGCCAATGCCGAGCAACTTGCCACGGCGCAGAATAATAAATTGCTGGGCGACGGTATTGGCGCTCTCCGAGGTCAATAACTGACTCACAATGGAGAGCGGTTCGTTAGCTTCAATTTGTAGCACTTGGTGATCCATCACCTCGCTAACCGCATGATTTTCATGAAGCGCCCGACCATAGGGGGTACTGAAAAGTTCGAGCAGAGTTGCTCGGCTAATAATCCCCAGCGGCAGTTGATCTTGCGCCACAACGACGGCTTGTAAGGTGGGTTGGGCGCTAAAGGTGTCGCTTAGGTGCTTCAGCTTGAGTGTCGGCACCACTGTTATTGCACTGGTACAGAGGCTTTCAGCGGATTCGCTATATCTTGGCTGAATTTGGGTATTGTTAGGGACTAAGGTCGCTTTCATTGCGCGACTTGGTTGTGCCTCTGGACGTCCAAGCAAATAACCTTGGCAATAAACAATTCCTAGCTGCTTAAGTACGGCTAGTTCTTCTTGGGTTTCAATTCCTTCGGCAATCACTTTACAAGTAAGGCTTTGACAGAGTTCGACAATCGAGCGCACAAACTCTTGTTTAACTGGGGTCGAATCAATTTGGTGGATAAAGTGCCGATCGATTTTTACATAGTCGGGGGATAACTCTGACCACAGCCGTAAACCCGAATAGCCTGCACCTAAATCATCAATAGCCGTCATAAATCCTTGGCTACGATAGTGATTCAGGCAAGATTTGAGTAAATCAATGTCATCGGCGGGATATTGCTCCGACAGCTCAATTACCACTTGTGAGGGTGAAATCCCGAGCTGTTGCAACAGTTGCAGCGTCATACCTTTAGGGTGAGCCGGATCGAGCAGGGCTTTTGGGGAAATATTGATAAACAAGCGCCCTTGAAACTGACGTAGCTTAAATTGCTCCAGCGCAATACGGCGGCATAAGGTTTCTAACTCACTCAACTTGCCTTGATGTTCAGCGGTTTTAAAGAGGGGAACGGGTGAATAAAGTGGGCTGTGTTCTGGCCCACGACTGAGCGCCTCAAAGCCGTGGATCTTATGTTCCAATATATTGAAAATGGGCTGAAATAGGGGGCTGATTGCCCCCTTCGCAATTATCTTATCAAGCTCTTGTGCTAGATCTAAACTCGTCATTACTTCTGCCCCCGCAACAATGTTTGCGGAGTCTATGACTTAGAAATGACAAAATGATGACAATTTGTGCGGCTGAAAATCCACTCGTGGAAATGGAATTAACTTTGCTTTTTAAAGGCGTGCAGCGTTTGCAGCAGCGCGGCCAGTTGACGCACTAAGGTTTCGAGTGCGACGGGGTCAAGGCTAGTGTGTTGCTGCAATTTAGTTAAGTCATCGACCAGTTCTTGCACGTATGGCAAAAAGCGATTGCTTGAAACCATAAACCCTTGTTCGGCTGTAAAGATACTCGTGAATTTTCCATGGCCAGCTTTTTTCAATTCATCTAACTTAGCGTCGGCATCGATGGCTTGGCGATAGGCGATTTGAAGATTTTCTTTCAGTTGCTCTATAACCTTAGTGTGTGGCATAACAGCGTCTCATTGCAAAATTTGCAGGAATTATAAGGGGCAAAGGATATGGCAACAAGTCGGTGGCGACTATTACTCGTACTCTTAAGTGTTACGCTGTTTGCAAGTGGGATAACTTGGGCTGCATCGACAGATAAGCCGCCATTTTATCGTGTGCAATGGCAGGGGAAATCTGCTTATCTGCTGGGCTCTATTCATATTGGTCGTGCTGATTTTTATCCTATGCCTGCACAAGTTGAGGCGGCGTTCGCCAAATCCAAAGGACTTGTTGTCGAAATCGATATGAATAAGGTTGATAGCCGCGCCTTATTGCAAAAATACGGTATGGCAAATTCAGCGCAAGGGCTTGATTGGCAAAGTAGAGATAAACAAACAGTCACTACAATGAACCAATATTGTGGGGATAAAGCGAGTTTATGTCAGTCAATTCAAGCTTTCGCGCCTTGGCTACAGGCATCTCAACTTAATCTATTACGCTACAATGGCTTAGGTTTTAGCACCGATTATGGTGTCGACATGCAGTTGCTTGGGCGCGGGGATAAGCCCGTTTATGAGTTAGAGACGGCTGAGTCTCAGTTTCAATTACTTGCCTCCTTTGATAGTCAAATCCAGTGGGCAATGGTACGTGAAGCTATTGATGCGCCGGATGCTGAGCTGCTCTCACTGGTTGATGCATGGCGCAGTGGTGATGAAGCCGCGCTGGATACGCTAATGCAGGAGCAACTGGGTGGCGAGGGTGATACACAGATGCTGGATAAAATTCTCTGGCAGCGTAATAAAGTCATGGCTGATGGGATAATAAGATTGATAGGTTCAGTAACTGCTAGCGAGCCTTTATTTGTGGTGGTGGGAGCGGGCCATGTGGTTGGCGATAAGAGTGTGGTGCAACTCCTTAAGCAGAAGGGCGCGAAAGTAACCGCCTGTTGGCGTGAGCAATGTGACTTATCATACTGATATTTAGTGATTTGACAGTGATTGTGCTTGTGACTCTGAGTTTTAACGCACTTGGTGCACTGAGTTAGGAGCAAATCATCGGGTGATTTAATAATATAGGACGCCAAGGCGTCCTATATTATTTCGCGATATTACTCAGATGCTTGGGACGTTGCAGCGCTTTGCCCTAAAAAATGCACATAACGACCGAGCGAAATATAGGGCTCGCGTTGCGAATATTCGAGCTCCATCGCCAGCAGTTTTTGATAGTCAAAATCCGCAGCTTGCTGTTTTTTCAAATAATCGTGAATGACTCGCACGCCCGACTCACGCTGCAGGGTCATGTGCCATTCGGCAAACCATTGTTTAACATCATGGATATAAAGCGGGTGCGTTGGCGTGAGGCGTACCTTCTTCTTCACTTTTAGATCGGCGGCCACATAGTCGAAATTACCCGACACGAGCGCATGGAATCGCATCGCTTCTTTATTATAAAACATCAGCGAAAACAGCCCATTGGGCTTAAGCATGGTCAATAAGCCTTCCATGGTGGTCTTGGCATCGACTAGCCATTCAACCACGGCATGACAAAGGATAAGATCGAACATGCCATGTTCAGCAATCGATAAGGCTTGAATGGGCGAATGTACTAAGCTGATGGCCAATGGCGTGTCGCTGGCATCGATTTGCTCTTTCGCTTGGGCGAGCATTTCGGCGGAAATATCGCACAGTACGACTTCATGTCCGAGGCGTGCTAGCTTTTGGCTGAAGTAACCAAAACCGCCGCCGGCATCTAAAATTCGTAATTTTTTATCGCCAAATTGCGCTAATGCAGGAGCAAGATCGCGCCATAGCACGGCAGCACGGATTTCACCTTTAGGCGTGCCATAAATATTCTTCGCGAATTTTTGCGCGAGTTTATCGAAATTCTTATCTTGCACGGGTTAACTAAGTTAAAGACTGGGGGCGATAGTGTCGCACAGGCGGCATATTTTCGCACTTTTCCTGTAGCTGCGATGATTGTTGCTTTAGGGGTTGAGTGTAACTTTTTGATTTTAAAGGTAGTAAAAAATCCTACTTTACTTAGGGATACCCAGAACTCGATCCTCTAGGGTATAATCATGCCGTTTTCGATAAACCTGACTCTATGGCTGTCCATTCGGAGAGTCAGCATCAGCCCTTTTAAGACACTGTTTTGCCTGTTTTACACTCGTGATTTTTTGATTTTCCAGATGTTATGCATCTGTCCGGGGGTATTGCTGGCTATCCGTGCATAGGGATAGTTAATTAAAAGGTACTCAGACTTGAATAATGCATATTGTGTTGAATTGAACGCGATGCCGTCGCTGTTTTCTCTTTATCGCAAGATTTTCTTTGGCCGTAAACCCGGTTGGGATCAACAGCCGCTGCCTTATATCAAGGTGAGCGCGCCCAATGTGAAGGTGTCCGAGGCAAAAGTCAGCCAATATGCGCAAGTGTGTGGTTTTGATTTCGACGGTAAAATATTACCTCCCACCTACCTTTATGTGATGGCATTTCGCCTGCACGCGGTGATTTTTACCCATGATGGCATTACCTTCCCGTTACTTGGGATGATCCATTTAAAGAACCGTATTCAAGTCTATCGCCCTACCACGGTCGATGACGTGTTTTCCCTGGAATGCGCGCTAACAACCAGCCGTGAAACTGATTCGGGCTTAGAGTTTGAGTTTGTTTCTAAGGCCTTTGTGGGCGAAGAATTGGTGTGGGAATCGCTATCGACTTACCTCTATCGCATAGAGACTGCCGGTCGTCGCGTCCGTCCACCAAAGGCACTTGAAATGGCTTGGGACTCGCCTCAATCATGGGAGTTAAGTGAAGATTTAGGTCGTCGTTATGCCAAAGCGTCGGGTGACTATAACCTGATCCACCTGCATCCCGTGCTGTCGAAACGTTTTGGTTTTGACCGAGTGCTGGCCCATGGTATGTGGTCTAAGGCGCGCTGCTTAGCGGAATTGATGCCTGAGATTGGTGAGCGCCCCTTTGTGGTCGATGTTGCCTTTAAGCTGCCGTTACTGATGCCCGCTGAAGTGGGATTTGGTTACGAAAAGTCGCCAGACAAGTGGGTGTTTGAGCTGCGAGACAGTAAAGGTCGCAGACCGCACCTCAGTGGTGAAGTACAACTTTAAGCAGGATCAAGATAACGGCGCCGAGTGCGCCGTTATTGTTGGTGTTGTTTGAGGGGGATTTGCGGGGGTTAAGGCACGCTGTGTCCGGTTGATGCTTGCCAGATACTAAACCATTGCTGCCGGTCTAATGTGAGCGTCTGCGCTGTCACCGCGGTTTTTATCCTCGCGATATTACCACTGCCAATAATCGGTACGGGTCGACTCGGTAACATCCGCACCCAAGCATAAATCACTTGGCTGATATCTTGGGCGCCAATCTCATCGGCGATGACAGCTAAGGTTTGTTGCAAGCGAATGGCCTGTGGATGGCTATTGTCAAAGATTTTTCCGCCGCCTAAACAGGACCAAGCCATCGGCCGAATGCGCCGCTCCTGACATAAATCGAGACTGCCATCGTGTAAACTCGCCATCATTAGCGGAGAGATCTCCAGCTGATTAGTGACTAAGGGTTCAGTTAATCTCGACTGCAATAATGAAAACTGCGCATTGGTGAAGTTAGATACCCCAAAATGTTGCACTTTCCCAGCTTGTTTTAAGTCAGCAAAGGCATCGGCCACTAGATCGGCGTCCATTAAAGGATCGGGTCTGTGGATCAGCAGCAGATCTAAATAATCGGTTTTAAGCGACTTTAGTGACTGCTCCACGCTGGCAATAATATGCGCTTTGGAGGTGTCGTAATGGTTCACGTAGCGCTCGGGACGGCAATTGAAGGCGGGTTTTATGCCGCATTTGCTCACTAATTGCATCTGCTGTCTTAATGCTGGTTTTAGCGCTAATGCTTCGCCGAACAGGGTTTCGCACTGGTATTGGCCGTAAATATCGGCGTGGTCCATAGTGGTCACACCTAGGTCTAAATATTGTTCTATCAGGTTAAGTCGCTCGGCGGGTGACATTTGCCAACTGTGCATTCGCCAAAAGCCGGCAACAAACTCTGAAAAAGTAAAAGGGGATCCGTTCATGTTGTTTCTCTTTTGGGAATCTGTATTTTGTAGGGTGAAGGGCCTTGGTCGATTTATTTGATGCAGATTAAGGAATCGCTCATTAACCCTTTCGATGGCTATATATCTTAAAGCTAATCACCTACTATCCGCCATATTCAATCAGCGGTGGCTGATACAAACTGTTTGCACGCTTTTGTTCCGTATACTCATTTCCTATAAAAGTTTGTATACCAAAGTTCCAGAGGAAAATATTACCCATGCTAACCGATATGGAGATTTCGCGCCGCGCGCATCTAAAAGATATCGCACAACTTGGTGCAGAGTTTGGGTTGTTGCCCGAAGAGATGCAGCTATTTGGTCATACCAAAGCTAAGGTGGAGCCACAAGTACAGCAGCGCTTAGCCGGGCAACCAAAGGGGAAGCTGATTATTGTGACCGCAGTGACGCCAACGCCCCATGGTGAAGGCAAAACCGTGACGACTATTGGTTTAACGCAATCGCTCAAGGTGCTCGGCAACAAAGTCTGTGCCTGTATCCGCCAGCCCAGTATGGGGCCTGTATTTGGGGTGAAAGGTGGCGCCGCAGGCGGTGGTTACGCCCAAGTGGTGCCCATGCAGGAGCTGAATTTGCACCTAACAGGTGACATTCATGCTGTGAGTAGCGCACATAATCTTGGTGCGGCGGCGATTGCTTCTCGGCTTTACCATGAGACGCGTTTGGGGCAGGCGGAATATGAGCGTCAATCGGGATTAAGGTATTTAGATATTGATCCTAAGGGTATTCGTTGGCACAGGGTGGTTGATCATAACGACCGTTGCTTGCGGGAAATTGAGGTGGGATTGGGTGAAAACAACGGTCCCGCTTATCATTCAAGATTTGATATTACTGCCGCTTCAGAGTTAATGGCGATTCTGGCGCTGAGCGGCAATATGGCGGATATGCGCGCACGTATAGGTAAGTTAGTGCTAGCCCTTAATCGTCAAGGGGAAACCATTAACGCGGAAGATCTTGGTGTCGCAGGTGCGATGACGGCGATCATGGCAGAGGCGGTAAAGCCCACTTTAATGCAGACCTTAAACGGTGCTCCTTGTTTAATTCATGCGGGCCCCTTTGCCAATATCGCCCATGGCAACTCATCGGTGATTGCCGATGATATTGCGTTAAAGTTAGCCGATTTTGTGGTGACCGAAGGTGGGTTTGGTTCCGATATGGGCTTTGAAAAGTTCTGTAATATCAAGGCGCGTCAGTCGGGATTAACCCCTAGCGCCGCGGTATTAGTGACCACTTTGAAAGCACTTAAGGCCAATAGTGGCCTAACGTCCGATGCGGATATTAATGCACCAGACCAAGTCCGTCTCGAGGCGGGTTTTGCCAACTTAAACTGGCATATCAACAATGTAGCGCGTTACGGTATTCCCGTTGTGGTGGCGATTAATCGCTTTGCCACCGATACGGACGCCGAGCTTAACTGGTTAATTGAGGCTGTAAGTGCTACCGCGGCATTTGGTTGCGAACTTAGCGAGGCCTTTAGCCAAGGTGAAATGGGAGCCATTAGCCTCGCACAAACCGTAATCCGTGCCTGTGAGCAGCCAAGCGAGTTTCGGTTGTTATATCCTGATGATATGGACTTAGAAGCTAAATTATCGACCTTAGCTGAAGTGGGTTATGGCGCCGCTGGGGTGAGCTTATCCGATGCGGCTAAGCTGCAATTACAGGAGTTCAACTCGCTTGGTTATGGGCATTTACCTGTTTGCATGGCGAAAACACCCTTATCCATTAGCCACGATCCTCAGCTTAAAGGTGTCCCTCAAGGCTTTATGGTACCCGTGCGTGAATTGGTTCTGCATGCGGGGGCTGGGTTTATAACAGCATTGGTAGGTAATGTGATGACCATGCCTGGGCTTGGGTTAACCCCTGGTTATTTAAAGATAGATATCACCGCTGATGGTGAGATTACTGGATTAGGTTAGTTTGTTAGCCATTTGAATGTAAAGATGAAAAGGCGCAATCAAAGATTGCGCCTTTTGTTAAGAATTCACTTTGACGAAAGACTATTTACTGGTTTGGTAAATATGCACATCGCGCTGTGGGAAAGGAATGCTGATACCCTCAGCATCGAAGCGCATTTTCACCTCACGGGTGATATCCCAATATACATCCCAATAGTCTTCTGGTTTTGCCCAGGGGCGGACGATAAAGTCGACCGAGGATTCTCCTAATACGTGCAACTTAATCAGTGGTGCAGGTACTTTTTGCACTTTCGGATGCGCCTCAACAATCGATTTTAGTACCGCTTCGGCCTGCTCAATACTATCGCCATAGCCGATGCCAAATGTCATATCGACTCGGCGCTGGTGCTCGGCGGTAATATTGTTGATGGTATCCCCCCAAATCTTATTGTTGGGAATGATAAGTCTCTGGTTATCTAATGTTTTAATGGTAGTAGAGACTAGGCTCATATGGCTAACGCGCCCCGATACGCCAGCCGCATTAATCAAATCGCCGACATCATACGGACGATAGATCAAAATCATCATGCCTGAAGCGAAGTTGGATAGAGTATCTTGCAGGGCAAAACCGATGATCACACCCGCGATACCAAAGCCAGCCAGTAAGGGACCTAATTCGATACCAAGCTGGGATAAAGCAATCAGTACGCCGATAGTAAATACTGCCTTGCCCGAGAGTGAGGTAAAGAAGTCTTGTAGTAACTTGCTGAAATTCAACTTAGAGTTGCTAACGGTATTACTGACTATTTTTTTCACCAGTTTGCCTACAAGGCCAGCGACAAACAGGATCAGAGAGAAGATAAATAACTTAAAGACCAATGTTGGTCCATGATTAATGGCTTGATCCTTCGCAGTATTTAGCCATTGCTCTATTAAGCTCGATGCCACATCAATGTTTAATACGTCCTGCGTAATATCACCTGAAATACTAAACAAGGTCTTTTTCAGCAAGGCGGTATTTTGCCCTAGTGCATCCAGTAACTCGATATTGATGCTGAGGCTCTGGCTGTTTTGTGCTAAACGTTCTTTTAGTTGTATCACGCGACTGGTTTGCGCTGCGGTAACGTCTTTCCCTGCATTGGTGGCGTCATTTACCGCATTTTGTAACTGTTGTTGGGTGTAAGTGACAAAGCTGTCGAAGTTATCGGCGCGGTTAAGCAGGAGTTGGGTGAGCTGTGTTTTTTCAGCTGTTACATCTTGGCCAATTTGGGTTAGCCAGTTTAAGGTCTCAAGCCGTTGCTTGTAGTTATTGTCTTTGTCGAGTTCACGTTTGGAGATCTCGAGTAAGGTGGCCTCATCATCCGCCGTGCCAAGTTTTTGAGCCAACTTGGTGATGAGATCATTAAAGTAGTCGTTAATTTTCAGATTAAACTGCAATTGCTCTTGGATTAGAGCCAGCATAAAAGTTTTATCGTAAGTATTATCATCTAAGAGTGCTTTAATCTTATTGCGTAACTGTAAGGTCTTATTTTGAATACGATATTCAACAATAGTGCGTAATTCCCCTTGGTATTGAGCTAAGCGCGCAATGTCCTCTTTAATGGCGGTCTGAAGTGTGGTTAATTCAATTTGGGTTTCGTTTGATGCCGAAGCGCTTGGGCTGGTCGTAATGGGGTCTGGATCTGCAGCGAATACCTTGGCACTCATCAGTAGCGGAAAGCTTAGGGCAAGTATCAATATTAGCGAGCGGCGCATAGACGTTATCTTCCACAAAAAGAGGTAGGTATATGATAGGTGTCGAGCTAAACCCTGTAAAATATCAACAGCATAATAGACTAACAATGTTTAAAATTTGTGCGCCAGTTTACAGCTTTAGGCCATAGAATGAAGCTCTGAAACCTCGACGCTAATTAGTTAGACTGAATGGGATAAGGATCTGATAAACTTAACGCCCCATAGTTAGGAATGTACTTTACATGCTGTGCTCCCATTGTCATCAGTCGATTAAAATTGCCCAAATTACCCAGCAGCGCGGAAAGGGCTTTCACGCCCAAGTCCAATGTCCCCATTGTTCAGCGTGGCTTGGTCATAGTCCTAACTTATTGAAGTTAAAATTGTTTGGTTTTTATGCGAGTGCCCTGACGGGCTTATACAGTTACTTCGATGCCTCGACGCGGCATTTTTTGATCCCTGTGATGATCTTCTGTGTGATGTTGCTGCTGGTGAGCCATTTTATGGATCAACTGCAAACGATTGAGGCGCCAGAGAAGCAAGACGATAGCGATCAACGGCAAAAATATCGCTAGAGATGGGATGACACTGGTTTAACCCTGTCGAGCCGTTTAGGGGCCTACCACTGAGGCTCGACATTGTTTTACAGGGTGAACCTGTTATTGAATAACCTGTTCTTGACTCTCTAATGAGTGTTCTACGTAATAAATCCCGCCCAAAATGACTGCGCCGAAAATCACTATCCCTAAGATTAATCCTAAGTTTTCACGAAAGAATGCTAGCATTTTGGTTGCCTTTTGCTGGGTTGAATAGAATTAAATATTTAGCCTGTATAACACTGGGCACATAATAGATTCACTGACTTAAGCTAATCTTAAATAACTCTTTTTGCCAATAATGTGCTCTTTTTAAGGCGCCATCAGTTGCAATGGTAAATATCTTGTAACGCATTGCTTGACCATTACCTTATTGCAACTTACTAGCGGCCTGACTTAAACTTGTGCCACTTTTTACTATGGGGACGACTGAGTGAGACTAGATAGTCACTTAAGACGCACAATTTCGATATGGCTTGCCGCCGTATTGATACTGCTGTCTTTTGTTGCCTCAGCCCATAGTGTGACTCACCTTGATGATGGGGCGAAGACGCACTGTACGCTCTGCTTCCATCAACATCAGCTAAATAAAATTCTGTTCACAGCTCCGCAGACGTTAAATTTAGCGATACAGCGATTTGATGTTTGTGAGTTTGTCTTACCCGTTACCTTCTTCGAACACGTCAGTGTTTACCTAAGCCGTGCGCCGCCTGTTCTCCATTAAATCAACTTTAATATTTTAACTTATTGTATTTCTTGATGACTTAACTTAGTCATCGAGTGCTAGTTGTATTTTGGAGATATCATGACTGTTTTTAACAACCGAATTTCTTTGGTGGCCTTGGCGTGCGCATTTGCTTCGCCGACGTTATTTGCCGCTGACTCAAGTTTAACCAATCCAGCGATCAGTGCGGTGCTAAATGGCTATTATCAAACGGCTGAACGCCCATTGGCAGAAACCGCCGAAGGATTTGGTTTAGGTGAAACTGAGTTGGCGATGAGTGCCAATATTGACGACATGTTCTACGGCAAAGTGACCGCCGTCGTTGAGATGCATGATGGTGAAACCGAGCTTAATCTTGAAGAAGCCTTTATCCAAACCATGGCAATGCCTGCGGGTTTTTCCATCCGTGGCGGACGTTTCCTGTCGGATATCGGTTATCTAAATAACCAGCATTTACATACCGATTCATTCACCGACCGCCCGATTGCTTACCGTGCATTTTTCGGCGGCCACTATTTCGATGATGGCGTGCGCTTAAACTTTGTTGCTCCAACTGATCTGTATTGGACCATTGGCGCTGAAGCGTTCAAGGGCGACAGCATGCGTGCCGCCGATGAACATGGCGAACGTGAGTTTAAAAATGTCGGTGTGTACACCTTATATTCAAAAATCGGTGGCGATATAGGGGATAACAGTTCATGGCAGGCGGGATTGAGTTACTTACGTAACGAAAATGGTCAAGTCACAGCCCATGAAGAAGGGGATGCGCACGAAGACGAAACCGCTGAGGAAGGTCATGACCACAGCCATGCGGCATCTTACACAGGTAAAAACACCTATGGTGCTGATTTTGTGTATAAATGGGCACCAAATGGTAACTATAAATACCAAAACCTGACGTTAAGTGGTGAGTATTACCGCGTGACTGACTTTGTGCCTACCGATCTTCATCCCGAAGATGCACCGAGCAAGGACTATCATCAAGGTTGGTATCTGAGCAGTGTGTATCAGTTCACTCCTAGCTGGTCTGCGGGTGTGCGTTACGGCGAGGTGGATACCCAAGAGCTCCATGGCGAGCATTTTCATGGCCAGAAGTTAAAGGAATCTGAGGTGAGTCTAGCGTGGCATTCGAGCCATTTCTCGACGGTACGTTTCCAGTACACCAATCAGAAGGGAACTAACTTCGATGGAATCGAAGACGACAATGTTTTCACTATTCAATACATTATGTCTCTGGGGGCTCACGGTGCGCATCAATTCTAATTTTGTTAAAGCGGCCGCAGCGGCCCTGTCTTTCGCTTGTTCAGGCTTTGCCCACGCAGAGCTGAATGTGTTTGCCTGTGAACCTGAATATGCCGCATTGGCAAAAGAGTTGGCGCCTAACGCCAGCATTTATTCGGCAACCACGGCCTTACAGGATCCGCATCAAGTGCAGGCGCGCCCGAGTTTGATTGCTAAAATGCGTCAAGCGGATCTGGTGGTCTGTGCAGGTGCCGATTTAGAAGTCGGTTGGCTGCCGATGCTGCAAATGAAGTCAGCCAACGCTAAGGTTCGCTCTACCGATCAAGGGCTATTTTTCGCCGCCGATCAAATCGATACCTTAGATAAGTTAGCGAGTGTGGATCGCAGTATGGGCGACGTGCATGCTCAGGGAAATCCGCATATCCACTTCGATCCGCATCGTTTGCTTAGCGTCGCGAATGCGCTCAGCGCTAAGATGAGCCAACTTGATCCGAGTGAAGCGGCTAATTATCAAAAGGCCTTAGCGGACTTTAGCGCTCGTTGGCAGGCGGCGATCCCTCGTTGGGAAGAGCAAGCCAAACCGTTAAAGGGTAAAAAGGTCATCGCCTATCACACCAGTTTTAGATATCTGTTCAACTGGTTGGGGATTGAACAAGCCGCTGATCTTGAACCTAAACCCGGTCTAGCGCCGACCAGTGGCCATTTAGCAAGCCTGCTCAGCCGTGCCGAGCAGGGTGATATTCTTGCGGTGGTTGTGGCGTCCTATCAGGACGAACGTGGTGCTAAGTGGTTGGGTGAAAAAGCGAATCTACCTGTGCTTATGTTGCCAATGTCGGTAGGTGGCAACGATGCGAGTCAAGATCTCTTCAGCCTCTACGACAGCGCGATAGCCCTCTTAAACGGGGTGAAATAAGCCTATGTTGGATCTGGAACTGATGTCGATCCTGCTGCCCGCACTGGCGGCGGGGATCTTAGTGCTCTCAACGCACATTGTACTTGGTAAACAAGTGCTTAAGCGTGGGATTATCTTTATCGATTTAGCCATTGCGCAAGTCGCCGCGTTGGGAGCAATTGTCGCCCACATGGACCACAGGTTAGAAGACATGCCATTTTCTAATGTGTGGATGCCGGCCTTGTTCGCCCTTGCGGGGGCGGGATTTATCGCTTGGTTATCTAAGCGAATGGCGGGTGAGTTAGAAGCCATGATCGGTTGTTTTTATGTGCTATCGGCCGTGGCTGCTATGCTATTGCTGGCGAACGATCCCCATGGTGCAGAGCTGCTAAAACAATTGATGTCGGGCCAGATCCTTTGGGTGAGTTGGTCGCAATTAGTGTTACCAGCAGTGGTTTATGCTGGGGTGTTGGCGTTGATTTTTTGGCGCCCACAAATATTAAATGGTGCCGGATTCTATCTCCTGTTTGCCCTAGTTATTACGTTGTCGGTTGAGCTGGTGGGCGTCTATTTAGTGTTTAGTACCTTGATTTTACCTGCACTTGCTTTGAATAAATACCAAGGTAAAAACGGCTTGTTTTACGCCTATCTGGTCGGCCTTATGGGTTACTTACTTGGTCTGGTATTATCGGCAACCATGGATTTACCGAGTGGGGCGGCGATTGTCGCAACCTTGGCAGTCAGTGCACTGGTATTTCGTGTAGGCTTAAGCAAAATGGCTACAGTGAGTCAGATCTAACGCTAGGTTTTATGCTGAGTGTTAGGCGTTGATATTGATTTAAAAGCCCATCGATACGCTTATTGCGCGAGCAACGATGGGCTTTTGTTTGATTGTTAGCAACTCAGCTAACAGATGTAAACATTATATTGAGTCCCTAGGGCTGGGTGGCTATACTGTCGCCACTTTCACCCTTGGAGTATGTCGTGCTATTAATTGTCAGATCTGTGTTGTTGGCGTTGTCATTGTTACTTGCATTTATTTTTGGTGGTTTGGTTTGCCTATTACGACCTCGTCACCGTGACAATGTACATATGTTCGCCAAGATCTTTTCATCCGCAGCGCCGATTTTAGGGCTTAAAGTCATAGTACGTCGGCCTAAGGAAGTGCAGGATGGCCCCTATATATTTCTTGGAAATCATCAAAATAACTTCGATTTATTTACACATACTAAAGCCGTACCTAAAGGCACTGTGAGCTTAGGGAAAAACAGCTTAGTGTGGATCCCCTTGTTTGGCCAGATCTATTGGCTGTCAGGTAATATTCTGATCGATAGAAAAAATCGCAATAGTGCTTTTGATACCATGGCGAAAACGGCGGAAAAAATTAAGCAGAATCGTCTTTCCGTGTGGATTTTCCCTGAGGGTACGCGTTCACGGGGGCGCGGACTGTTGCCCTTCAAAGCGGGAGCTTTCCACACTGCGATTGCGGCTGGTGTGCCAGTCGTACCCGTGTTGACGTCATGCCAAAGCCATATTGATTTGAACCGTTGGGATAATGGTGTGGTGATTATTGAGATGATGGCGCCAATCCCGACTGAAGGTTTGGATAAAGCTGATGCCAAAGCCTTTTCGGCACAGGTGCACGAGATTATGTCGGCAAAATTTAACGAGATAAATCGCGAAGCGGCAACATTAATGGGTAAAACTATCTCGGCTGATGACGTATAATAACGCCAATTTGAGCCAGTTTTATCTTAACGGAGACAAGTCCATGTCTATTGAAAGTCAGTTAAAAGCCCAATTCGCCGAGAATCGTGACATAGTGCAAGCCTTGCTCGACGATGGCTCAGAGCCTGATGCTGAATACACCATTGAGCACCATTTTTCATCGAGCAATTTTGAGCGCTTAGAAAAGGCTGCGGTTGATGCATTCAAACTTGGATTTGAAGTCAATGATGCCGAAGAAATGGAATTGGAAGATGGTTCGGTGATTTTCTGTTTTGACGCTGTTGCTTATCACAAGTTAGAAATTCCATTATTAGACAAAGCGACCGAACAGTTATTGCAACTCGCAGCCAAGCAAAAAGTGGATTATGACGGTTGGGGCACTTACTTTGTTGGCGATGAAGAAGATGAAGACGAAGAAGAAGATGACGAACAGGACGATGGTTTTCCACATTAATACGTTGTCATAATTCTTATAAAGCAAAAGCCCATCAATGATGGGCTTTTGCTTTATTAAGCCTAATTAAGTGGAAATTGGTGCTGCATGTAGGACGCTACAATTTCGGCCTTTCTGTTTGGCCTCGTAAAGCGCTTTGTCTGAGCAGGAAATCCAACTTGAACTGCTCGTAATATGTTTGCCTATTTCACATACGCCAAGGCTGACAGTCACTTTAATCTTCAGCCCCTCATACACTACGGTGGATTCAGCGATCTTTTCCCTCAAACGCTCGGTAAAGTTGAGGGCATCGGTGCCACTGGTATTGGGCATGACTACCGCAAACTCTTCACCGCCATAGCGACCGACACAGTCGGTTTCCCGCAATGAATGACTCAGAAGATGGGCGATATGTTGAATAACCTTGTCACCTGCAAGGTGGCCGTAGGTGTCATTGATATTTTTGAAATGATCAATATCAATCATCACCAAGCTTGCTACACCGGAATAGCGGGCATAGAGATCGTACTCGTGTTCCAAGCATAGTTGCCAATGGCGGCGATTATGCAGTTGCGTTAATCCATCGGTTTGACTGAGACGCTCTAACTGTTCGTTGGCGGCCTTGATCTGCAACTTATTCACGGCGATATCGGTGACATCATAAATAATCACACTGATATGGGTAATTTTGCCGGTTAATGAAGCGAGAGGCAGCAAAGTCACGTTCTGGTACATAAAATCGGCGCGCCCAGTAATTGGGCGATAGTTTTTAAACTGAAACACGTAAGGTCTTTGTTCCCAACTAATAAATGCTCGATTTTTAAGCATAAAAACCGATTCCATTTTTTGCTTTAGCCAAGTAGCTGGCAAATCTGGGAAGCGGCTAAACAGGTTTTGACCTTTAATAGAATTGGGTGAAACGCCACTATGGTTTTCCATAAAGCCGTTCCACAGTTGGATATTATAATCGCGATCTAATACCACGAGACCCACTTCTATGGTTTGTACCATATCGATTAGCCAATGGAGTTCGTTCATTGCGCTTTGATCGTTTGACATAAGGTAAAGTCCAACTGATTAATCGAGTAAATAACCGAGTTTGTAGCTCAGTGTCGGAATAGAGTCTTCGGTAAAGAGCAACAGTAAGTCGCATTGAATATTATGATTTTCAATACGATAGTTGATTTCCATCGCTAATGTTCTGTGCCATTTTTCCGAATTATCATGGATAAGATCATTCACTGTACAGTGACGGCCCAACACCACAGGATGGGCTTGGCTGAATTTCATATCGAGTTGTTCTGAGATCCCATTCAGGAATGCACCAATCAATACGTTTCCAGTGTCGATCAGTACTTCAATCTCGGTATTCTTATCCTCAGGATTTGCAACCCCCATGAGCTTGGCCATATCTTTAAAGCTTGAATCATGGAATAACAACAGTGCTTCACCCGCAACTCCTGCTCCAATAAATCCTTGGCAAAGTGCTGAAACAGTTGAGCTTTCTTCTGTTGCTTTCAGAGCCATGGTCAGTTCGCTGACTTCGAGCACGTTCACATTGGGGATAGGTAATAGAACAAATACGTCGAGTAATTTGGCGAGCAAATCGGCTGCACGGCCCATGGCAACGTTAGCGATCTCTTGGCAGGCATCACGCATATCGACTTTGATCATCGGCGTGTCTTCCACCTGATCTTTCTGCGTTAGGGTAAGAATGCCGTACTCTTGGAGGATATTACTGATGGCATCAGCACTGACGGGTTTTTGGATAAAGTCCAATGCACCTAGAGCTTTAACACGTTCATGAGCTTTAATTTGTATGTCACCCGAGACCACAATGATAAGGGCGGGGAGATCGTTTTGTTGAACGGTTTGTAGTACTTCATAACCATCCATTACGGGCATATTGAGATCGAGGAAGACCACTTCGCCTTTACCTGCGCGAATGGCATCTAACCCTTCGGCACCATTGGTCGCGTAGGTAATCTCGACATCCCATTCTTTGGGAAGGGTGCGAGCCATTTGTTTACGCGCCATAGCGGAATCGTCACAGATGAGTACAGAGATTGTCATGCTGACTACAGATCCTTATTTGCCCATTTATTGAAGATAACACTAATTCTTCATGTTTGAGTGACGAATTATGTGCTTCGGGCAAGTTTGATTTACATCATCTATATATAACTCATAGATTTAATTAGCTAATTTTATTTATCTTGCCATTAAATTCTAAAGGCATAGTGCGATTAAAATTGTGGTTAGCTAAGTTAACTTCGTTATTTATCGCAAAAAATACCTCGATTTTGCGACCATCTATATGCTTAATCCATCAACAGATGTCTACAGTATCGATCCCCTATCATGCACAGGTATACATGCTGTAGGTAAGCGGAGTTGCTAGAGATGCATTTTGTTCAAATTAGACGCTGGCATGGGCTGAACAGCATCGTAAATTTATTCTAACAGCTTCATAAATCAGAATTTGTTAGGTTTTAGATTGCAGCCTAACATAATCGCACACTAATACTTAACGGTGACTGACAATATTTTGACTAAAGTCAAAATTCGGCCTTATGTTACATGTTTTGGTTAATCATGCCAAACATGTTAACATTTGGTCTGGACTGACCAGTAGCAGGATATTTCATGGGTGAGCGTTGTGTGCAAGTTACGGTTGAGAATGGCATCGCAAATGTTGTGCTTAATCGTCCAGAAAAGTTCAATGCAATTAATTATTTGATGTTTAGCGAACTCGATAAAACCATCAAAAGGATTAAATCAGATCCGCGTATTCGGCTAGTAATTTTATCTGGCGCAGGAGGTAATTTTAGTTCTGGCTTGGATGTCAAAAGCGTGATGTCGGCGCCGATGCAAGCAGTTAAATTGCTGTTTAAAGGGTTGCCAGGCAATGCCAACCTAGCCCAAAGAGTATCCTTTGGCTGGCAGCGTTTACCTGTACCCGTTATCGCGGTATTGGAAGGCTGCTGTTATGGTGGAGGAATGCAAATCGCTTTAGGTGCGGATTTTAGGATTGCAAGCCCTGACAGTAAGTTATCCATTATGGAGGCCAAATGGGGGCTGGTGCCCGATATGGCAGGCCTAGTGGCATTGCGGCAAATTATGCCAAAGGATCAAGCGATGTTACTCAGTCTCACGGCAAAAGTGCTCTCTGGCGAAGAGGCTAACACCTTAGGTTTAGTGACTCAGTTAAGTGATAACCCAATGTTAAGCGCGCAACAATTGGCGGAAGAACTCCTCAATACCTCCCCCGATGCGGCTGCGGCAATTAAGCTGAGTATTAACCGCAGCTGGACTGCTTCGGTCCGTGCGTTGCTATGCCGCGAGTCATGGAGTCAAGTGAGATTGCTGCTTGGCAAAAATCGTACTATCGCTGCGGTTCGTCAGTTAAAAGATCCCACTAAACCTTACAAGGATCGCCAGTCTGGCTGGTAACTTGGTTGATGCCCTTAGCGAGAAAGCCATGGTAAAGACTTCCTCAATGCTGAGGCTGCGTTGATGTGTCGAGCTTTATTTTGTTCTAGCAAGCCGTGCTCGTAAAATCAGGGGGATTAAAATTTCAATAGGTGCCGCTCATTCGGGCGGCGAATCCTCTAATGGCCGTTAAACAATTCTGCCAAGCGCTTTCATTATCCAGATTCAATGCCAGCGTTGTCTGCCGATAATTGGGTGCCGCTAAGGTCACTGCCAGCGTTTTACGTTGTTCAGCCGTTTCTAATGAGGCGGGGTGACCATCGGGTGATTGAATATCGAGTATCGGCATCGTGAGTTTAGCGAGCTTCTCGGCTATGGCTTGGTTTCGCGTTTCGTCTTCACTGTAGGGATTGATGACAATCAATACATCTGGATCGGCAATTTTCTTTTGGCTTAATAGGCTTATCAATAATCCTGCACTTTGATCGGCGGTGATCAGCACTCGTTTACCAGGATAATCGCTACCAACGCTGTCGAGCTGTGACATGCTTTTAATGAGAAAGTCTTCTTGCTCAAGGAGATGCTTATTACTGTCTTCCGGCTTTACCTTTTGACTTGGTTTATTGGAAGGCGCGGTTAATTGCGCTGACCCCGCAGTCGCGACTTCAGTTGCTGGGGTGGCAAAATTGGGCGCTGGTGGTTCTGTTGGCGGCGTGAGGCTTAAGCTCGCCCAGCCGGCAGCATTGATATTACGTCGGACAAAGGCCATTAATCCGGGCGCATCGGCGGTGCCATTAGTGGCGGGTAAAATAATGGCTGCACCGAGTTTTTTTCGGCCTTCCCACGAGCGGACTAAGAGTTCAAGTGGTTGGTCATCAATGGTGATTTGTTTGATCTCATTGGCGGGTAAATAGCTGCTCGCTCTTTTAGCGGGCGTCGGTTTGTTGGGATTAGACTGAGCGGCTTCGGCGCTAGGCTCGGGAGTTTGGTTACTGGGATCGGCGGCGAGTAAGCTCGCACTGGCGAGAGCTAAGGTGAGGCTCAATACCGAGGGAATGATACGCGCCATAGAATTGATAACCACCTGTGTAGTCTTATAAATTCAATTAGCTAGAGTATAACCTTAAGCTGCGTAGCAGAAGCAATTTTTGCTTAAGGTCGTGACGGCGACCGCGCAGTGCGGCGCCTGGACAGGCTTATGCGAAAAAAATGTTTATACAACAGAGAAAATAATAACGCCCAGCAATTGGCTGGGCGTTTGTGTTTTAGCTTAAGCGAGCCGGATCAGGCTCAGTTTAATGCCAATCAAGATTAAACATGGCTAACTAGCACCATACGAATCGCATCAAGCTGCAACTGACTCGCATCGAGGTAAGTGGTCAGCTCCCGCATTTGGTTGCGTAGGTATTCTAATTCTTCCTCACGGATATTGGGGTTGACCGCTTTGAGGGACTCTAAACGTTCGAGTTCGCCTGTGAGTTGGCTGGTCATCTTCTCGCGCGCTTGAGCTACTAACTCATTGACGGCCACTTGGGCATACTCTTCGCCTTTAGCAAATAACGGATGCAGAATTGGCTGTGATGCAGTGACTAACTTGCTACCAATATGACGGTTTACTGCGCTTAACTGTTTGTCAAAACTGGTGTAATCGACCTTGGCTGACAGATCGTTGCCATTTTTATCCAGCAGAATACGGATAGGCGTAGGCGGTAGATAACGATAGAGCTGGCTCGATTTAGGCGCCGAGGCATCTGCCATATAAATCAGTTCTAAAAACAGAGTGCCCGCAGGTAATGCCTTGTTTTTTAATATCGCAACACTTGTAGTACCGGTATCCGAGCTGGTGATCAAGTCGAGGCCGGTTTGCACCAGTGGATGCTCTTGGGTGATCAAGGCAATATCATCACGGGAGAGTGCAGTATCACGGTCGAAGGTGACGGTAACGCCATCCTCATGCAGGCCGGGATAAGTCGGGAACATCATATGTTCGCTTGGACGCAGGATAATCGAGTTTTCGCCTTTATCTTCCTGGTCGACACCGATAATGTCCCACAAGCGGATCACTGAGCCAATCAGTTTAGTATCTTGATCGCTTTGGGCTAAACGCTCGACAATCGCCTTGGCTTTATCGCCACCATGGGAGTTGATTTCCAGCAGTTTATCACGGCCTTGCTCCATGGCGTGTTTCAGTTCTTTGTAACGGCTTTGGGTGTGATTGAGCAGATTGGTCAGCTCGTCTTCATCACCGCCTACAAGAACATTTAACAATTCTTCGGCAAATTCACTGAAAAGTATATGGCCGCCAGGGCAGGTAAGCTCGAAGGCATTTAGACCTTGGTGATACCATTGGAGTAAACGCTCCTGCGCCGTATCTTGCAGATAAGGCAAGTGAATTTGGATATCGTTCTTTTGACCAATACGGTCCAAACGGCCGATACGTTGCTCCAATAAATCTGGGTTTAATGGCAGATCGAACAACACTAAGTGGCTGGCAAACTGGAAGTTACGACCTTCAGAACCAATTTCTGAACAGATTAACGCCTGAGCGCCGCCGTCTTCTTGGGCAAAGTAAGCACCCGCTTTATCGCGCTCGATGATCGACATGCCTTCGTGGAATACGGTCGCTTGAATGCCTTCACGGGTACGCAGGGCTTCTTCTAAGCTCAGGGCGGTATCGGCGCCACTGGCGATAATCAGCACTTTCTTGCTGCGGTGCGACTTTAAAAACTCGATTAACCAATCCACGCGAGGATCGAATTTCCACCAACTGGCGCTGTTGTCTTCAAATTCTTGATAGAGTTTTTCAGGGCTTAAGGCTTGTGCCGCTTTCGCTTCTAAGGTTTTACGACCGCCCATCATCTCATTCACGCGTGCAGCGGTAAGATACTGCTCAGGCATCGCATGGGGATAGGCGTTGAAAATACGTTTCGGAAAACCTTTTACCGAGGCGCGGCTGTTGCGGTAAAGCACGCGGCCAGTGCCGTGGCGATCAAGCAGTTCTTGCAGTAATTCGCTGCGGGCAGCTTGTTGCAATTCGCTGTCGATGCCTTCGGCTTGAATTAACCGAATGCTCGGCGCTATGTCTTTTTCGCTGAGTAATTCGGTTAAGCTGTTGATAGCGGTATCGGATAATTTGCTTTCGCCCGCTAAAGCTTCGGCGGCGATGGCGACATCTTTGTAGCTGTTTTCTTCAGCAAGGAAGGCGTCGTAGTCATAGAAACGATCTGGGTCGAGTAGGCGCAAGCGCGCAAAATGGCTCTCGTGACCGAGTTGATCCGGTGTTGCGGTCAGTAATAATACGCCCGGTACGACTTCGCTTAAGGCTTCAACCACTTGGTAGGCGCGGCTTGGGGCGTCTTCTGTCCACTCTAAATGGTGCGCTTCATCAACCACTAACAGATCCCAATCGGCATCGAGTGCTTGATCGAGACGTTTCTTTTTGCGCAGTAATTCGAGTGAACAAATCACTAACTGTTCGGTATAGAAAGGGTTGTCGTGGTCGGCAAAGGCTTCAACGCAACGGTCCTCATCAAACACCGAGAAGCGCAAGTTAAAGCGGCGCAGCATTTCCACTAACCACTGATGGCGCAGGGTATCCGGCACAATAATCAATACCCGCTCGGCACGGCCTGTCAGCAGTTGTTGGTGGATAATTAGCCCTGCTTCGATGGTTTTACCTAAACCCACTTCGTCGGCCAGTAACACCCGCGGCGCATAACGGCGACCCACTTCATGGGCGATCCACATTTGATGGGGGATAAGACCGACGCGTGGCCCTTGTAGGCCGAGTAAATCAGAGGTCGCCAGTTGATTGCGCAGTAACTGGCATTGGTAACGAATGCCGAAACGATCGAGGCGGTCAATCTGACCCGCAAACAGGCGATCCTGCGGTTTGTTAAAACGAATGTTGTGGTTTAACAGGGTCTCACGCAGGCTGGTTTTCTCACCTGTTTCGCTGTGGATTCCGTGGTAGACGACGAGGCCGTCTTTTTCGGTGAGTTCTTCGACCGAGAGGCTCCAGCCTTCATGGCTTTCAACCGTATCGCCAGGGTTGTATATGACGCGGGTCAGCGGGGCTTCGTTACGCGAGAACATACGGTTCTCACCAGTCGCAGGGAATAACACTGTGACCATGCGGCCTTCAACTTGTACGACTGTTCCTAAACCAAGCTCTGACTCGGTATCACTTATCCAACGTTGTCCTAAGGCAAACGGCATCTTAAATTCTCATCTCTGGGCGGACTCTAACAAAGGGCGCGTATGTTATATCAATACTAGGGATATTTGAATCGCCCTCTCAACCGTTAGAGACTAATTCTCCACACAGCAGATTACAAATTGAACAGTGAAGAAAATTCTCTGTTGCAGCTCGAGGTTTTGTCATGCTTCTGTCATATCGAGGGACCTACACTGCTTTCGAGTCTCTGATGATTTGGTTGGCATTCATTGAGAATGGTGCCAATATTAGTGTAAGCCGCTAGCTATCTTTATACGGTAGAGGCTTGAACTTAAAGATCATTCTTAACCTAACGCCAATCAGCAAAGGAGCCATATCCACTCACTGGGAACGAGATATAACATAAAATAATCGAGCACTCTGGAGGCGCCATGGAACAAGACGACAGAAAGTTGTTTGTACTGGATACCAATGTGTTACTACATGAACCTTTGGCGATCTATTCGTTTAAAGAGCACGATGTGGTCATTCCGATGACAGTGCTAGAAGAGCTAGACCAGATTAAAGATCGAAAGAGTGATGTGAGTCGGGATGCTAGGGTCGCCATACGGGCGCTGGAAGATACCCTAGGCGGTGATACAACACCGGAACAAATCATTAATGGTGTCCCTTTGCCGAGTCGAGAAGGGCATGCCGATGCGATAGGGGCGCTGTCTATTTTCCCTGACCATCTTGTCGATTTTACCTTAGGTGCCCTGCCGGGGGATGGCAACGATAACCGCATTATCAATACCGCACTACATCTACAAAATCTTCACCATCCACGCACTGTGGTACTCGTCACTAAAGATATCAATATGCGTCTTAAGGCCAAGGGCGCAGGTATTCAATTGGTTGAGGATTATCGAACCGACCAGCTGATCGACGATATTCGTTTCCTCAGCAAGGGCTTTTATCAGTTCGAAGGTAATTTTTGGGAGCATTTAAACAAAGTGTCCACCGAGCGCCACGGTCGGCATACGATTCATGAAGTCCCGCTGAAAGATTTAGACAACGAACCCTTCTACATTAACCAGTATCTGATTGATACCGAATCTGATTTTTGTGGCCGCGTCACCGAGCGTAGCGATACCCATCTGCATATTTTAGATCTGGGCCGCGAGCGCTTAAAAAACCTCGAGGCGTGGGGCGTTAAACCTAAGAATGTTTATCAAGGCATGGCGCTGCAAGCCTTGCTCGATCCCGATATTGATCTGGTGATCTTAACGGGGCCAGCGGGTTGCGGTAAAACCTTACTGGCAATGGCGGCTGCGCTTGAACTGGTAGTTGAGCGCAATCGCTACGATAAGGTGATTGTGACTCGTAATACGCCAGAAATTGCCGAATCGATAGGTTTTTTACCCGGCACCGAAGAAGAAAAGATGATGCCATGGCTCGCGGCGATTACCGATACCTTAGAAGTGCTACATAAGAATGATGTGAATCCGACCGGCAGTTTGAACTACATCATGGAGAAGGCGAATATCCAATTTAAGTCGATCAACTTTATGCGCGGCCGCTCTATCCAAAACTCCATCGTGCTCTTGGATGAATGTCAAAACCTGACGGCGTCGCAGATCAAAACCATGATCACTCGGATGGGAGAAGGCACAAAATTGATTTGTTGCGGTAACTTAGCGCAGATCGATTCGAATTATCTCACCGCAGTGACCTCGGGATTAACCTACATAGTCGAACGCTTTAAAGACTTTGAAGGCAGTGCCAACCTGTACTTGAATGGGGTGGTGCGTTCACGCTTGGCCGAATACGCCGAAGAACATCTCTAGTTATTTACTTTATTGTTACAAAAGGTCTCACTCGTGGGACCTTTGTTTTTACGCATTTCTATGATTTTTCAAGCAACTAATCATAGACTTTGACAGCCTTCGTACGGCAATTATTTGATGCGACTCGGGGTTTCTTCCTGCTAATATATGAAGCCATAAATGTACTCAGTCACTTTTGCCACCGATGGCTAAAATCAAGCGCTGCAATCAAGGGTAGTGGATGAAATCGAGTGAGCCGGATCTCCAATTAAAATCGCCGATCCAAAAGAACTATAACCGCGCCGTTTTTTATACCTATATCGGCGTGATTGTCCTGTCGTTGCTGACGGCGTGGATGTTTTTCGATCGCCAGAAAACCCAGCAAATGGAGCAGCGCGAAGAGCAGGTCGAGCGCCACGTATTGCAAATTGACTTGCTGTTGGAGTCGAGCATCCGCGCGGTCAAGAGTCTGCGGGATGTGGCCGTGGATCACCTACGTTTAGGTGAGCTAGTGCGTAAGGATCGTTTACCCCAATACGGCAAATTTAACGAGAGTGGTCAGTATTTTACCTTAGAGCCTAACTACGCCAAGGGCGGTAAACCCTTTACCAACATGGGACGGATCACAGGTGCAGGCTCCCTGGATGGTCGCAGTGATAAGTTCTACCAAGAGCTTGAAATGCTGTTCGAGTTGTCGCTGTCTTTCCCTGTCGCCAAAGAAGCGGCACCTAAAGCCTCGGCGATTTATTATTTATCGCGCCAGCGGATGATGTCCTACTTCCCTTGGACCAATGATGATCAACGTTTTAGAGACGAGTTGCTCAATAAAAAACAATTCCAATACGCGACGCCAGCGATGAACCCGCAACGCAGCGTGTTTTGGAGTGAGGCCTACGTCGACTCCACAGGTAAAGGCTTATTGACCACCTTAGGTGTGCCCGTTTATCTCGACGATGAGTTTATGGGCTCGATAAACCTCGATATGACCTTAGCCTCATTGGCGCGGCAAATTCGGGTGTACTTCAAAATGCCGGGGACTGTGATCCTGCTCGATCAGCAGAATAATATTTTATCCCACAGTGATTTTGATGGCTCTGATATCAATCGGGTGTATCACATCAGCCAGCGCATTCCTTCTGAGCTGCATTCGTTGCCTGAGTCTGAATTATTCGACGCCCACGAAGGCATTATTCGTAACGGTTACTATATCCACTCGGTTGCGCTGCATAATGCGCCTTGGCGCTTGTTGTATCTGCAAAATGAAGACGATCTGTTCCAAGATTCGGTCGAAAAACTGCAACTGACCTTTATCCTTGTGGTCATCGCTCTGTCGGTGCTGGTGACCATAGTGCACTGGCAAACGCGCCGCTCTTTTGTGAGCCCTGCATCGCGGCTGTTATCCCACTTAGAGGGCTGCTCCCAAGAACCGCGTAAACCGCCGGAAAAAATCACCCCTGGTTGGGAGCCTTGGTTCCTATTGGTCAGCCGCATTTTTGAGGAAAACAAGCAATATACTCACCATCTGGCCGAGCAAAATAAACGACTCGATAAACTGGTCGCGCGTCGTACTGAGCGGTTAAAAGATGCTACCGAGCGCCGCGAACGTGAATATGCGTTATTGCGATCCTTACTCGACTCCATCCCAGAAGCCATTGTCTTTAAAGATAAAGAGGGCAATTACCTCGGCTGTAACAAGGCCGCCGAGCGGATGTTGGGTTACACCGAAAGTGAGATGATCGGTCTGTCGTCGGAGGATTTAACCTCGCCAGAGATGGGCATTCGTATTCGTGCCGAGGATGAGCAGATCCTAAAAGATCGCACGCCGCTGCGTTATCAAGAGAAGGTCGAGTTAGCGGGCAAACCTGTGTTGCTCGACACCCTGAAACTGCCTTTCTATAACCGCCGTGGTGAGCTGCAAGGCTTAATTGCCGTGTGGCGCGATGTCACGCGTGAGTACGAGTCCGCCGAACAGTTACGTCTGTCGGAGGAGCGTTACCATTTAGCGATGGATGCGGTAGAGGATGGTCTATGGGACTGGTATCTGGATTCGGAACATATTATTTGCAACCCATCCTATTATTCGATGCTGGGGTATAAACCCAATGAATTCCCAGCGTTAGTGTCGGCTATCGACCAGCTAACACACCCCGACGATAGAATTCGGGTCGAAGAATATCGTAATCAGTATCTGCAAAATCCCGTCGATGCGTATGAGATCGAGTTTAGGATTTTAGGTAAAAATGGTAGTTATCACTGGGTGCTTTCCCGTGGACGGGTAGTGGAATTTACCACCGATGGTCAGCCTAAGCGTATGGTCGGTACCCATAAGGACATCACGCGTCATAAGAGTAACGAAGTGGCGCTGTTGGAGGCGAAGCAGGATGCGGAATTGGCCAACCTGTACAAGAGTGAATTTTTGGCGAATATGAGCCATGAAATCCGCACGCCAATGAACGCTATTATCGGTATGTTGCAGTTGGCGCAGCGTACCTCGCTGACGGCGCAGCAGAAGGATTACCTCGAAAAAGCCGGTTTCTCGGCGCAGTCGTTACTGCGAATTATTAACGATATTCTCGACTTCTCTAAGATTGAGGCCGGTAAGTTAGAGTTGGAGCGGGTGCCGTTTCCGCTGGATAAAGTGCTCGATCATGCCCTCGATCTCAACGCGCTTAAGGCGCAGGAACAAGGCGTTGAATTATTGCTGTATGCGCCAGTGACGGCAGGGCTCATTCTTAAGGGCGATCCACTGCGTCTAGGCCAAGTGCTGATCAATTTGTTGTCGAACGCGGTGAAGTTTACCCAATCCGGCGAGATTGAACTGGGATGTGAAGATGTCGGCGAGCGTGATCACCGGATTACCTTAAAATTCTGGGTGCGGGATACCGGTATTGGGATCAGTAAAGATCAGCAGGAAAAGTTATTCGATGCCTTTGCCCAAGCCGATGGCTCGACGACCCGTAAATACGGCGGCACAGGCTTAGGTTTATCGATCAGTAAGCATTTGGTCTCCATGATGGGTGGCAAGATGCAAGTGCAGAGTGAGTTAGGCGTCGGCAGTACCTTTAGCTTTACCATCAGTTTTGAAATTGCCGAAGAAGCTAAAGTCGAGCCCTTAGTCGTGCCTGAAAAACTCAATAATTTACGTACACTTGTGGTGGATGATAACCCAACGGCACTGCAAATTTACTCAGCGTTGATGCGCGATTTCCACTTTGAGGTGGATACTGCCGCGAGCGGCGCCGAGGCGCTGTACAAGTTGTCGCGTGATCCTATCGATTTATTGTTGCTCGATTGGATGATGCCAGAAATGGATGGCAGTGATGTGATTAGCGCCATCGATACCATGGTGGCCGAAGGTCGGATCGCGAAACGGCCAATCATTATTATGATGACGGCCTATGCGGCTGAACCTTTGCAACTTGAAGTCGATAGTGCCAATGTGTTTGCTGTGTTGCAAAAGCCCTTTAAGGCCTCGAGCTTGTTCGATGAGATTATTGCCGCCTTTGCCGACGAGCCAAGGCTCAATGTCGCACAGCCTATTGCTGAAGTGGCTGTCGAAGAAGGTGAGCACACAGGTTTAGTGCTCTTGGTTGAAGATAACTTTATCAACCAACAGGTCGCGACAGAGCTGTTAAAGAGTGCGGGTTACGAAGTCGTCGTCGCAGGAAATGGCCAAATTGCGTTGGATATTATCGACTCGCGGCCCTTTGATGCGGTATTAATGGATATTCAAATGCCAGTAATGGATGGTTTAACGGCGGCGCGGGCACTGCGTGAACGTTACAGCGCTGATGCCTTACCGATTATCGCCATGACAGCCCATGCGATGTCTGGAGATCGGGAAAAGAGTCTCGCCGCAGGGATGAATGCCCATATTACTAAGCCTATCGTGCTATCCGAATTATTTGAAACCTTAACCCATTGGATTAAGCACAAACATAATCACCATTAATTGTTCGCCCGGGGCCAGTGATGGCCCCGCGTGGTTAGTTTCATAGCGTGACCACGTAGACAGCCAGTTCAGGAGGAAAGATGAAACCCCATAGCCTAGCCCTCGCCATCCTGCTCTTAGGTTTGCCAGCCCTTAGCGTTGCCGCTACTCTGCCGAGCACTAAAATTGTTAAACAAAGCCAAGTAGCCAAGGGATTTCTCAATTTTTACTATGAACCGAGCGAAGGGGAGTTATACCTTGAGGTGAGTCGCCTCAATCAGCCCTTTCTCTTGGTGACTAGCTTACCTGAAGGGGTTGGCTCTAACGATATCGGCTTAGATCGTGGCCAGTTAGGTCAAACCCGCATGGTGCAGTTTGAACGTCAAGGTCCCTACATCCAGCTTAAGCAACTGAACACCCAGTATCGCGCCAATACCCAAGATGCCGCCGAAAAACGAGCAGTAGAGGAAGCCTTTGCCGATTCGGTATTGTGGCAGGGAAAATTGCTCGACGGTAAGCCAGATATGGTAGCGATTAGCGAGCTAGTGCTTAATGATCTGCATGGTGTCTCACATGTGCTGCAACAGACGGGACAGGGCAATTATCGTCTCGACTTAACCCGCTCGGCGATTTTGCCCGCAGGAGTTAAATCCTTTGAAAACAATAGCGATGTAGATGTGCAATTGACCTTTAAGGGCGATGTTGCTGGCGAGCAAGTCGCTAAGGTCACGCCCGATGGCACCTTTATGTCAGTACGGATGCGTTATTCTTTTGTTGAATTGCCAGGCGAAGGCTATCAAGTTCGCGCCTATCATCCGATGAGCGGCTATCTATCCGATGAGTACCGCGACTATGCGACGGATTTTTCTGAGCCTCTGGTGCAGCGGTTTATTTTGCGCCACCGCCTGCAAAAGGTGAACCCAGGCCCTGCGCCTAGTGAGGTGGTTAAACCTATCACCTATTACCTCGACCCAGGTGTGCCTGAGCCTATTCGCTCGGCACTGCTCGATGGCGCACGCTGGTGGGAAACGGCCTTCACCCAAGCGGGGTTTATCAACGGTTTTAAGGTTGAACTGTTGCCGCCCGATGCCGATCCGCAGGATATCCGTTATAACATGATCCAGTGGGTCCACCGTGCGACGCGAGGCTGGTCCTATGGCGCAGCGCTCACCGATCCGCGTACTGGCGAAATCATCAAAGGCCAAGTGACCTTAGGGAGCTTACGGGTACGCCAAGATTATTTGATTGCCAAAGGATTAACCGCAGGCTGGCAGGATAGAGCGGCGGCAGAGAAGGCCGCTAATGAGCTGGCTTTAGCGCGTATTCGGCAACTTGCTGCCCATGAGGTCGGCCATACCTTAGGGTTAGATCATAACTTTGCCGCCTCAACCAATCAGGATGCCTCTGTGATGGATTACCCCCATCCCAAGATCCAGCTGAAAGGCAATGATATTGATATTTCAGCACCTTATGGCGTTGGTGTCGGGCCGTGGGATAACTTTGCCATAGCCTACGGTTATAGCGATGAAGGCGATGTGACTGCCCAGTTGGCGCTGCAAAATCAGTTGTTGGCCGAGGTCGCGCGTAAGGGACTGCGTTACATCGGTGAAGCCGACTCTCGCCAAAAGGATGCCAGTCATGCCTATGCAAGTTTGTGGGACAGTGGTGATGATCCAATCGCTCAACTATTGGAGCTAAATCGCATTCGTGCCAAGGCGATTGAAGGTTTCAGTCGAGCGGCCTTATTGCCGGGCGAGCCGCTTGGTGAATTGGTCGATGCTTTTGTACCTATCTATCTACTCAATCGTTACCAAATCGAGGCTGTCGCAAAATTTATTGGCGGCACCGACTATCACTATTTGTCTATCGGTGAGGGCGGTCGCTGGAGCTATATTGCACCGCCATTACAATTGTCGGGTCTCGATGCGTTGTTAAGCACCTTAGATGCAGCAAGTCTAACGGTCCCACAAACATTGTTAGACATTTTAGTCCCTAAAGCGGGCAATTATCTGCCAACGCGGGAGTCGTTTGAATCGGGGCTTGGGGTGGCGAGCGATCCCCTTGGCATGGCAGAAGTGTCTGCTCGCCACACTGTAAGCTTACTGCTCATGCCAAAACGCTTAAATCGTGTGAGCCAAGCGGCGATGGCCGATAATGAGCAACTCTCGGTTGAGACCCTACTGAATAAGTTATTTGCCGCGACGTTATATCAGGAAGATAAGCTTGGCTTAGTTGAAGGTGTGTGGATGCGCGTTAATGCGGTGGTGATCGATGAACTCTTGTCGACCTACCATGATCCGCAAACTGCGCCAGAGGTTAAGGCTGCGCTCTTTGAACGTGCTCAATTTGTGATAAAGCAGCTCAAAGCCAAAGCTAACCGAGCCAATGCTAAAGTGGCTGCCCACTATAACGGTTTGGAGCAGGGCCTTAGTGCGGGGCTCTTGGATGCTAATAAAAAACTTATCCCTAAGCCCTTAACTTTACCGCCAGGCTCACCTATCTAGTCTTGCTTGGGCTATCAGCATAATAGGCGCTAACGAAGAGAATCGTTAAGCGCCTATTTCTTTTGGATTTTTAGGATAAAAATACTCGGGCTTACGTTCAATATGGGTAAAGCGACGGGTATTTTTATAGGGCAGTTTCATAAAGCCGGAAACGCCATGACCTTGAATTTTACCGACATAATGCAAAATGCGGTCGAGGCTGGCGCGAAACGCCGCCTGTTTACGCGGGTTGAGCAACTTTAAGTAACTGTGGATCTTTAAGTGGTTCGGTAGGGCTTCAAAAATAATGCAACCTGTATGGTGGATTTGGTTGATCCTCGCCAATTCCTCCATGATTTCGTTCGGTAGTTCAAGGTTTTCATCCGGATCTTTACCATCTTCAAAGTAAGAATGCAGCCGCGATTTATCCTCGAGGGTTGGCACATCACCCACTTCAAAGGGCAGTTGTAAATCGGCACTGGCGACAAAAGGTTCGTGAATGTTTTCACGCTCGATATGTAGCGTATCTCTGGCGTTAAAAAAGCAGGCCTTAAAGACGCCGATCCGTTTAATTCCCCGTGCGAGGGTCACCATATTATTAACGGCTATGATGAGCGCGCTTTTTTGTTTGGCATCGTAAATGGCAAGATTAGAATCAATAAACACGCCGGTTTCTTGCCAATGAATCGCTAGTCCGCCCACGATCGGATATTGGCCTAGACGACCCACGGCGGCGATAAAGCCTTTTTCGGTGTCGCCCATGCCAGCTAAGAAGTTCCGATAGTATTTTTCGAGTTGAATATCGTCCATCTTGGCGATGGGATCGTAAGCATTATGTTCTTTTAAGAATGATTTACGCGAACTGTAACTGACTGTTTCGACATCTTTTTCACGGGATTGGACCCAGACGGGGATGTCCCCCATCAGCTCAGCTTTTGGCAATTCAGGTAAGTGCAATCTATGGCTGTGGCGCATGCTTTTGAGAAAATAATCTCCCGCTAGATTGCGCTGCACGGCATCACTACTGAGCATGCCTTCCAAGGTGCGCGCTAATTCCATCGGTAAGCCAATGCTGGTGGGCGGGATCACCTGCGCACCGAACCGACTGGCTTGTCCAGAGGCCAAGGCATACAAGGTCGCCGCCACGCCTTGCTCGTCGAAACGCGGGCTGGAGAGTGCGCCGTTTAGCTGTTCTTCTCCAATAAAATACACATCTCCCATGCGAGCATTGGTGTGTTGCTGATCGCTCGACATCAGTGTCATCACATTGTCTTCGACGGCCTTGTTATATTCATCTCGTTGTGCAAATACGGCTGAGCCCCAGTCGATTAAGGATAAGTGTTGGCTTTCAATATCATAAACAAGATTAGAGGGTTTAATATCGCCATGTACTAAGGGTTTACCAGTGCGCAGATAGTAGAGAATATCGGCTAACTGGCGGGCGATACTCATTACCATTGCGGGAGGTAAGGCGCCTAAGCGGCGGCAAAGCTGCTCTAAATCTTCGCCCTTAGCCCGCTCCATCACTAAAATCCCTTGTTTGCCGATCCGCTCAAATTTGATCGCCCCCGGAATATTGGGGTGTTTAAGCAAGGACAGCATAAAGGCTTCTTCCTCTAAGCGGTCTTGAATATGCTGCGGCAGATTAATTCTTGAGAATTTAAATACATGGGCTTCGTCGGCCTGATTAATTCCCGCAAACACAAAGCCATAAGCCCCCTTACCGATAAATTCAATCTCTCGATAACCCAACTTACTTAACTGTTGTTTACATAAACGGATCCACGCCTTGTGCTTGCGGGCATCGTTAGCCTTGAGCAAATAAATCGATTGCTCTTCGGAAATGTAAAAATGTTGTAGTTGGGGTGTTTGCAATGCGAGGCTCCTTGTTTGGGTTATTTAAACAGCAAGCGGGTATGTTAAGCAAATAGGAGCGGAGATTTATTTTAAGAGGATAAAATGCGCACTGTTTGCGGCTCACCTATCCCATCATTTCGTCGCTGACTTTGATTTATATCAAGTTAAATCGTATAGAGTCTAGGTAATCTTAAGCACATTGGATTGGGATATATTTTTGTTAAATTTCCCGTGGACAAAGTGGATTTAAGGAGGGCATATGCCCGCCCCAGATAAGGCTTTATTGATCGAGTTATTAGAGTTTCCGCGTAAGCGAATTTTACAGTCAATGGAAGTGACTCATTGTCCGCATGCGGTATTTTTTAATGATAGCGATGAGCAGTGTCTAACATGCCACCAAGGTATGGAGTGTATCTGGATGAACCAGAATGATGAGCTGGTGGCCGTCGAACAAAAATCCATCTCCGAGCTTAAGCAGCAATTGCTTATTGCCGTCGACTTTATTGATTCTTCACTCAGCCCACACCATCTTTCCCGTCGCCAATGCCAATGTGATAACTGTGCTTGGTTACGCCGGGTGCAAGAAGCATTGTCTTAATCATTAACTATATCCATCGCTATGATTAACTTGCCGTATTTGAGATTTTGCATCCACTCGTAAATGCCATTAGAGTAAGGATAACTTTAGCCTTTTGAGATATACCTATGGAACCTGGTTTTTGGCACGAGAAGTGGCAGCAACAACAGATTGGTTTTCATCAACAAGACGTTAATCCTTTCCTCGTCACGTATTGGCATCAATTGGCGCTTCCCGCCGATGCCAAGGTTTTTGTTCCCCTGTGTGGTAAGTCTTTGGATATGTGTTTTTTAGCCGAGCAGGGGCATCAAGTGATTGGTTGTGAGTTGAATGAACTCGCTGTTCAACAGTTTTTTAGCGATAACCAATTGCCAATGCAGCAAAGTGCAGAGGGCGAACATCAGCATTACCAAACCGAACAGATAAGTTTGTATCAAGGCGATATCTTCACCTTACCTCAGTCTATTACCGCTAAGGTGAGTGGTTTTTATGATCGCGCAGCCTTGATTGCCTGGCCCGAGAGTATGCGGGCGCAATATGCCAAGCAATTAGCGCAGTTATTGCCTTCGGGCAGTGTTGGGCTATTGGTGACCTTAGACTACCCGCAGGACGCTTTAAGTGGGCCACCTTTTGCTGTGTCGCCAACTTGGGTAGAAACACATTTAAGTGACGATTTTGAAATCCAGCTCTTGGATTGTCAGGACGTGCTTGCGGACAACCCGAGGTTTGTTAAGAAAGAAGTCCCTTGGTTGAATGAAGCTGCGTATTTATTAAAACGCCGATAAACAGAGTGAATCCCATTGAGCGACAGCATTTGTGCTGTTGACTGAGTGGGATGTCCCATTAAGGGGATGTGCGGCAATATCTGTTTTTAAGCTTGATATTGTGCAATATCTCAAAACGATGTGGATGTTAGCGATTAGGAATAGCAGTTAACACAAAAATGATGTTTTGCTTAAAGGGGTTGAAGATTCTAAGTTAAGCGACTTCGTAGTAATTAGGCTCGATTTCGAGTTGGTTTTGGATGATTTGTACGGCCATTCTTGCGCATTTGCCGCATTGATCGGCAACGCCTAAACGCTTTTTAACGTCAGCAAGACTTGTATCGCCTTGGCTTACTGCGTTTTTGATCTGAGTATCTGTGATGGCGTGACAAAGACAAACGTACATTTTTGGAACTCCAACATAAGTTGGGCTAATTCTAAATGAAAACGCTTATCAAATGCAATATTGTTGGTGGTCTTGTTTTGTCAATTTTCTATTTTGTTACCTTTAGCACATTTTTTGAGCTAATCTCAAAGAGCGTGAACCAAGGCTGAGTGTTTAGATCAAAATGGATGATTGAATTGGTATCAGGGAAGGATAGCTCATGGATGACTGAATAATAAATTCATAATAGATCCAAGGGTTATCATGAGAAAAAATTTGCCTGTAACACAACGTGAATATGACTATCCAGCGGATTGGATTTTACTGTCGACCACTGACACTCAGAGTCATATAACCTACGCCAATCAATCCTTTTGCACTGTAGCGGGATATACCCTCAATGAGATGTTGGGGCAACCCCACAATATGGTGCGTCACCCCGATATGCCCCCTCAAGCGTTTGAAGACCTCTGGAAAACTATCCGTAAAGGTGAACCTTGGAAAGGCATTGTTAAAAACCGCTGTGCCAATGGTGACCATTATTGGGTTGATGCTTATGTATCTCCCATTGTTATTAATGGCCAGGTGGCCGAGTTTCAGTCGGTACGGACTAAACCCAGCCGCGAACAGATCAACAGAGCAGAGGCGGCCTACGCCGAGTTAAATAAAAGCGGCCATGTTAACGCATTGAAGCGAATCTTGGATATGCCAACTAAGTTGGCGCTTTTAGTGTTTGCGGCTTTGTTGCCCATGCTGTATTTGGCGCTGCAAGTGGGAGTGGTGGGATTTATGGCGCTAGCCATCAGTGCCTTAGTGCTGTTTATTGGCGGTAATTTGATTTTAGGTCGGTATCGGGCTTTGGTCGCTAAGGCGAAGAAAATCTACGATAACCCTTTAATGGCATATATCTACACTGGACAATCCGATGATGTTGGCGCGATAGAGCTTGCACTGCAAATGCAAAACTCAGAGTTAAAATCTGTGCTAGGTCGTGCCCGTGATTCCTGCGATAAGGTGACTCAAGAAGCCAAAGTATCAGCGGCAAAAGGCGAAGAAATTCAAAATACAAGCCAGTCACAGCTTTCTGAGATCGAGCAAGTAGCAACTGCAATGCAGCAAATGACAGCAACCCTTGGTGATATGTCTTCTAACTGTGCCGATGCGGCGAGCGCTTCGCAGATGGCATCAGAGCAAACAATCAACGGCGATAAAACTGTGCTGAGTACGATTCAATCTATTCAGGCCATGGCGCAACAGTTGCACGAAACCTCAAAAGTAATCAGCGAATTAGAAGGGCATAGTAAAGATATTGGTAGGGTGCTGGATGTCATTCAAAGCATTGCAGAGCAAACAAACCTATTGGCATTAAATGCCGCCATTGAAGCTGCGCGGGCAGGGGAGCAAGGACGTGGTTTTGCGGTTGTTGCCGATGAGGTGCGGGCGTTAGCGAAACGTACCCATGATGCAACAAAGGAAATCCACAGTATGATTAATCTGTTGCAGCAGGGGACAAATAAAGCTGTGCAAAGTATGCATGAAGGGGTTGAAGCTGCCTCCGAATGTATTACCACAGCGGATTTAGCGGGTGCGGCGCTGCGTACCATACGTGAGGCCATAGTGACCATTACCGATATGAATCACCATATTGCCAGTGCGGTGGAAGAGCAATCGAGTGTGGCGAATGAGATGAACCGAAGCGTGGTTAATGTGTCACAGTTTACCCATTCCAGCCACCAACTTGGCTGTGAAATGGTTGACCTCAATGATGAAGTGATTAGCGAAATGGATTCCCATACCGTGTTGGTTGGGCAGTTTTTAAAACGCAGTTTTAAAGTTTAGTATCGTCGCTATCCAAAAGTTTGAATCAAAAGGCAATCAATCTTTGATTGCCTTTTCTTTTCTGCCGTAGGGATTGAGCCTCGATTAATAGCCCTGAGTAAAATCGACCTGATTTTGCAAGGGCTCTGCTGCGATGTAGCGGCGATAGTTGTCGCTAAAAATACGAACGATTTGCTCAGGTTGACTCGGCGCTGAGATATGGGGCGTGATAATGACGTTTGGCCTCTCCCAAATCGGATGCGTTGCAGGGAGTGGCTCCTGCATGAACACATCGAGAATGGCTTGCTGCGCAGGTTGGGCAATCAGCTGGGCATTGAGGGCATCGAGATCGAGTACATCACCGCGGCCAACATTTACCAAAATAGCATCGGCTTTCAGCTTAGCGAGCATTGACTCATTCAGAAGCTGGCGCGTTTCTGGTGTACTTGGCAGTAAGTTAGTGACCACATCGCTGTGGCTTAAGCATTGTGCGAGCTGTGAAAGCGGCAACATTACATCAAAGCCCTCGATCTCACGGCCGCTGCGGTTTATCCCAGTAACATGCATGCCGAACTGTTTAGCGGTCTTGGCCACGTGCTGGGCGATGGAACCTGTGCCTAAGAGTAATAATCGCATCCCTTGCAAGCTGCTGCGCGTAGCATTTTGCACTTGCCAAATTTTTTGCCGCTGTTGCGCTTGGTAGAAATGGTGTCCTCGCACGTGGGCGAGCAGATAACCAAACAAATACTCACTCATCAAGGGGCCGAAAATCCCTTTGATGTTGGTAAGTTGATAATCCTTTCTTGCCCTTGGCCCCATCAGGGCATCAATGCCCGCAAAACTGGATTGCAACCATTTTAGCTCTTTAGCATGGGGCACTAGCGGCGCGGCAAGTTTGGGCTCGGCAAGCCAGATATCGGCCTCTGTAATATTGGTGGGATTATCATCAAGCAACTCAAGGTCGGGTAACTGCTGCGCCTCAATGAGCTGGCGATATTGTTCATTCGCCTTAGTGAGTAAGAGTAACTTGTGCCCCATGTCGTCTCCCTTTATGCTTGATTGTCTTTATTTTTCAATATGCTGCTGTCTTGTTTTAATTTTTGCAGAGCTATTTAGGTTGAGTCTTATGTTTGATCAGTTAGTCGCCATTATTGGCCATTTAGGAAATATGTTGCGTCCTTGGTCCTTCGATATCGCCACGGCCATGGTGGTGTGTTTGATTTTAGTGTTTTCAGCCGATATGAATCGCATCATCAGACGGCATTTAGTTGGTCACTCTTTTATCCTGCGAACCTTGGTTTTTATCATTGTGAATGCCTTTGGTTATGGCCTATTGATCGTTAAAGCCACGCCTTGGGTGGCAAGGCAAATCGTTGCCATGCCATCCCATTGGATGTTTTTGCTGATCGTCGCCATGTTTATTTTTATCGGCTATTGGGCACAGCGAAATAGCCAAGCTTAAGGCGTTAAGTCCGTGAAATGCGGTTATTCGAAATAACCGCGATAGTCTGTATTGGTCGGGTGTGCTAGCGCCTGCATCGCACGGTCGGGGTAATTGCTGAAGATGCCATCGACACCAAGCTGCTTAAGTGCATGAATATCATCGCGGTGATCGACGGTGTAAACATACACCTTAGCGCCTCTTTGGTGGGCGTCATCCACTAGAGCTTGGCTGATAAAACTCACATCTAAATGCAAAGAATATGCGTTTAGCTCGCTTACGACCGCTGCGCCATCGAGGGGAATACTGGCGAGCAAGGGCGCCACTAATGCCTGTGGCAGAGCCTGTTTAACTTGCTGTAAATAAGGATGATTAAAGGAGGAAATCAGTAATTGCTCGGTACTGAACCCTAGCTCGGTGATGGCTTTTGGATAAAGTTCGAGGAGTGGCGTTACTGTATTTACGCCTTTAAGTTCAATGTTTACCGTGGCGCGACCAGCGACTAGTTCGAGCACTTGCCAAAGCGTGGGGATGGGTTCGCCTTTAACTGTGACTTGCTCTAGGTAGCCCTTATTTACTAAATGGATAATGCCTTGGCCTGAGCTTTTATTGTCGAGCCTGCGGTCATGAAATACGACTAACTCACCTTCGACATTGTGCACATCCAACTCAATGGCTTTGGCACCTAATTCAATCGCTTTGGCCATGGCGGCTAAGGTGTTTTCCGCCACATAACCGCTGGCACCACGGTGAGCAAAAATAAGCATGTGATTTTTCCTATTAACTGCGGATAATGCCGACCTGATCGCGAGTTTGGCCATTTTTAAGATGGATTTCCATTTGCGGATAGGCGAGTTCTAAGTTGTTTTCTTTAAGCTTACGGGTAATACGTTTGTGCAGATCGTGGCGTAGTGGCCAGCGTGCTGACATATCTTTTGCATAGGCTCGTACTTCATAGTCTTGAGTATGTTTACCAAAGCCCGCAAACCACACTTCTGGCTCTGGATTAGGCAGCGCATTTTCACATTCTTGAACAGCTTGATAAAGCGTTGCTTCCACTTTGGCAGGATCCGAGTCGCGGGCAACCGACACATAAACAATGACACGGGTAATAGGATCTGACAGCGACCAGTTAATCAATTGTTCGGTAATAAAGGCCTTGTTAGGAATGATAATTTCCTTTCTGTCCCAGTCGATAATAGTGGTGGCGCGGATCTGGATTTTACTCACGGTTCCCGTTAAGTCGCGGATTGTCACTGTATCGCCAATACGCACTGGTTTCTCAAACAGAATAATCAGGCCCGAGATAAAGTTAGCAAAAATCTCCTGCAAACCAAAACCGAGACCCAGTGACAGCGCGGCAATCAGCCATTGCAGTTTTGACCATTCCATCCCTAGATTCGAAAAACCAATCAACAGGCCTAAAAACACCACTAAGTAACGACTTACTGTGGTGATGGCAAAGCCAGTGCCCGGTGTCAGGTCGAGACGCTGTAGGATCATCAGCTCAAGCAAACCGGGTAAATTGGTCGCAATCATCAGCGAGAAGCCAACGATGATTAAGCCGAATAACAGCGATTTCATGGTGATGGGGAGCTGCTGCTCGACACCATTGACGCTGGTATTGGTGGTCCAGAGGGTGATGCCATCCAAGAAGGAAAATAGCGCCGTATGGGTTTGCGTCCACAGGCCAATCAAGCTGGCTAAAAACGCCAGTAGCAATAAGGAACGCACCAATCCAAGGGACTGACTCGAAATGGTTTCGAGGTCGACTACGGGTTCTTCGTAGGTATCTAAGCCATCATTGGAGCTATGGTGTGTTTCGCCCTTTTCCCGTTGGGCTAAACGCTCAGCCCGTTTCGCTTTCGCGCGGTCGAAGGCAATGCGGCGGCGCTCAATCAACATCCAACGTTTAATTAATTGATAGAGCAGTAAAAAGCTTAATCCTAATATGATTGATAGCTGCAACTGCAACAGCATTTGGAATGCTGTGAAGTAGTAGCCCCTAAAGGCGAGCCCAGCGCTCAGTAGGGGAACAGCGATCAACAATGCCCAGAGCATTTTTTGGATCAGCCGTTTGTTCTTCCCCTCTTTTTGAGCAACGCTATTTTGCCGGCTTAATAGCAAAATATCCTTGTATAACAAGAATAACACCACACAAAAACAGATAAATGCGCCGCGGCCAATGCTGTTGCGGATAAGCGAGGCATCGAGTATTTCGGTAAAGCCCATAATGCCAAGCAAGGGACTGGCGACAAATACAAAGTGTTTGAGCCTGAGCTGGCCTGCCTGAATCAGTTTTGAGGGGCGTTTGAAGTGACCTACCAATACGCCTTTATCTAGCGCAAGAATAAAAATCAATCGATACAATAGGTAAACCAATCCTATTGCTAAAATTCCCATGCCGACCGCTTGCACAAAGTTACGGTCTGATTGATAGAAAATCCATCCTGCTGCCACTATGGGTAGCGGTTTGATTAAGGCATAACCTAGGCTAAGGACTAAGGATTTGAAGGTATAAATAAATTTATCCTGAGTCACATTACCCACATAGGTTGCATAGTTGCCGAGTAATCGATTGAATTTAGGTTTTATTAAATCTTGAACCACTAAACAGAGCACTAGCAGAATGATCCACCATGACCAATAGTCGTTTTGCTCCTGCCAAGCTTTGCTCAGTTGTCCCCATTGTGCCTGTTGGATTAGCCATAGGGCGCTACGTTGAATATCGGTGAGCCAGAGTTTGTTAATGCTCGCGGCATTAGGCACCCAAAATAGATGTTCGTTTAGGGTGTTTTTTAGCGTCAGGTGCTGTTGGCTAAGCTGCTGATAATTCACTTTAAGCTTGCCTAGTTCACTCAAATACTGGTCATAACTCTGCATTAGCTGAGTCAGCAATGCTTGCTGTGAGCGCAGCAACTTAATCTGCCCCTCATTATAGAGATTGGCTTGTTCGAGTTCTTGTTCGTTGAGCGCCTGCTGTTGCTCGAGGTGATACCTGTCGAGACGCGCATCGGCGATAAGAGTTTGTAGTTTTTCATGGTTTGGCGGTTTGGGCAGCGATTGCAACATCTGCAAAAAGCGTTCGCCAAAGGCGGAGTTCATTTTGACCCAAGTAATTTGCTCTTGGATATTAGCGAGTTGCTTGGCTTGGGATTGATATTGGAGCTCAGCCTGTTCTTGCTGCTCTACCACGTTATTGATTTGCAAGGTTAAGGTTTGCAGTTTTTGGCCGTAGATTTGATTGGTATCGGCGATATTGCGTGTAATCGGATCGATGACTTTAGTGGTATCAACTAAATTCTTGGCCAGCGTGGCATCGGTTTGTTGTTGGCGCTGCTTGTTGATCGCCTTATTGATAGTTTCAATAAAGGCTTCTTGCTGGCTCAATTGCTGGCGAACTAACTGTAACTGTAGCTGGGTAAGTTCGATACGCTTTTGGCTACTGGCAAGCTCGGCCTCATGTGTGGCTAGGCTCTGTTCGAAGAAAATCCGCTGTATTTGTTGTAATTCACCCGCAGGCGTATCGATAGGCGCCAATTCCGTTTTTTTATTTTGCAGCACATTTTGTCTTGCATTGGCAATGACGGAAGGCAGTAGATTATGCCGCTGTAGTAGTTCGTTGACTTGATTGCCGAGAGCCGCCTCGCTCTCTTTTAACTCAGATAGGCGTAAATAAGCCATCGAGGCTTGCTGGTTAAGATCTGTTCCTTTATCCAGCTTTAATGGCTTAGTGGCCTCTTTTAAGCCCTGATCGATGACCTTTTTATTTTTTTCAAAATCCAGTTGCGCCTGCTGAAAACTGCTCGCATTGGCCGCCAGTCTGTCAATGTTGTTTTTAAGCTCAACAATTTGATCGTCAATGCTAATATTTTGTTGCTGATTTTGGTTGTTTAGGCCAAGGCGCTTGTCCAACTGCAAGGGCGAATTGGCATGGAGAGAAAAAGACAAAAAAGCAATAACGAACAATAAAATACGTGGCATATAGGCAAAAGCAATTAGAGGCGAAAGACGCACTCATCTTAGCCAACTTGGGCCAAGATTGGTATGTTTCAAATGTTCTTTTTTCGCCGTTGTGACTGGTGGGATTGATGGGTTTCAAAGATGGCGGTGGCGACTATGATGGTTCCGCCTATCAAAGTATTTACATTCAGTGCTTCACCTAAAATCAGCAAAGCCAACATGGCCCCATAAAAGGGTTGAAGGCAGGAGACTAGCCCTACTGTTTTAGCACTTAATTGGCGCAATGCCGAGGTGAACAGCGCATGGGGCGCGGCAGTAAACACGACCCCGAGCAGTGCTATCAAGCCCCAGGTTTCGAGGGAGATGCTTTGCAGCTCTGTTTGATGCCAAGGCATAAGAAACACCGCCGCCACTAAGGTTTGATAAAACATGGCGTGGGGGCCACTATACTGGGAAAAATAGCGTTTTTGCAGTAGGTTACGGGCGGTAAATAACATTGCCGACAGAATACCGATTGTAATTCCTAGAGTCGTGTCGTTGCCAAGATTGGCTTCGGGGATCAGCAGTACAACACCTATCAGCACGAAAATGCCGCTGATAATATCCATCAGCTTGATTTTATTGCCCGTTAATAATGGCTCGGCAATCACCGTCATCACTGGATAGGTGAAGAAGGCGATCATGCCGATGGCGACCGATGAGAGTTGCATCGCGGCAAAGTAGGTGACCCAGTGTAAGCTGACTATCACTCCTAAGCCGATAGCAACCAGATAATCCTGTTTGCTGGCAAGGCTTAAGTATTTACCGCGGAATTTGATGAGCAATGCCAAGACAAAGGCTGCGACTACACATCTTAGGAAGGTAATATCGAGTGCGCTTAAGGGGATTAACTTTGAAAACAACGCTGTGCCGCCAAACATCAGCACAGCTAAGTGTAATTCGATTAATCCCGAAGGTTTACTGGTCTGGCTCAATTGGGTCGCCGTAGTTAGTCGGCTGACGCCTGATTTTTCAGATTAGCAAAGGCTTGACCCATACGGGTCACGGCTTCGGGTTCAACGCCTTCGGCGAAGGTATCGATAGCATCTTTGGCAAACAGCATGACGACGGTACTGCCAAGCTTGAAGCGACCCATTTCTTCGCCTTTCTCTAAGGTAATCGCGTCAGGGCCTACCGTTGGATATTCCCAAGTGAATACTTGCTTACCGGTTGGCGGCGTAATAGTGCCTGCCCAAACGGTTTCGATGCTCGCCACAATAGTTGCACCCACTAATACCATAGCCAGTGGGCCAAGCTCGGTTTCAAAAATTGCCACAACACGTTCGTTGCGAGCAAATAGGCCTGGCACATGGCGCGCCGTCAGCGGGTTAACGGAAAACAGCTCACCTGGCACATAGGTCATCTTCGACAGCGTGCCTTTAATCGGCATATGGATGCGGTGATAATCCTTAGGAGCCAGATAAATTGTCGCAAAATCACCACCTTCGAAGCGTTTGGCATCTTCGGCTTGGTCGCCAAGCAGAGTGAGCGAAGAATAGTGATGGCCCTTGGCTTGGAAAATACGCCCATCCTTGATGGGGCCTAGTTGGCTGACGGCGCCATCAACGGGGTGCACCATGATGTTGGCCGCAGTATTAATTGGGCGAATACCAGGCTTAAGTGCACGGGTAAAAAAGTCGTTGAAGCTTTTATAAGCCTCTGGTTCGCTCTGAGCTGCTTCGCTCATATCGATTTTATATTGCTTGATAAACCATTTAATCGCGGCAGTCGTTAATGCGCCAGCTTCGGAAGCGGCAAGTTTACCGACTAAGCGAGATAACAGGTGCTTTGGCAGCATGTACTGCAGCGCAATTTTAACTTTATCCAATTTGTGTTCCTTTCCTTTATGTTGCTCAACTTAGGTTGAGACTTGTTTTGCGTTAATTCTATTCGTTGTGATGGCTTTGTTGTACTCGTTATTCATCGCTTTGGGCGCGAAATTGCCGAGCGTGACGCTGCTCATCAAGGCTTGCGATAATACGATGGTAGTTATTAAAGCGATCTTCACTAATCTTACCCGCTTCGACTGCGGCTTTTAAGGCGCAGCCTGGGTCATCGCCGTGCTTACAATCGCGGAATTTACAGCCACCTAAAAAGTCACGAAATTCGATAAAGCACCAACCGACACGTTGGGCGGGTAAGTGCCAGAGGGCAAATTCGCGCACGCCGGGGGAGTCGATTAAATCACCACCACTCGGTAAATGCAGTAACTTAGCGGTGGTCGTGGTGTGTTGTCCAAGCCCAGAGTTGTCGGAGACATCGCCTACCAGTAGCTCGGCTTCGGGCAGTAAGGCATTGACCAGAGAGGATTTACCCACACCAGACTGGCCAGCAAATACGCTCACTTTATCTTTCAGCAGGGCTTTAATGGTATCTAAGCCTTCGCCTAACTTACTGCTGACCTTATATACTGGATATCCAATGGCTTCGTAGCGCTTTAAGGCAGCTTCGATGGTGGGTGCTTCTTCCGGCGTTAACAGATCGATTTTGTTCAAAATAATGATCGGCGGAATATCCGTGTCTTCAGCTGCCACTAAATAGCGGTCAATAATCTGGGTGGTAAAGCTAGGTAATACGGAAGACACAATCAAAATTTGGTCGATATTCGAGGCGATAATTTTCACGCCATCGTATAAATCGGGGCGCGAGAGGGAAGAGCGTCTTGGATGCACTGCTTCCACAATGCCAGCTATACCACTATTTGCTTGGCTTTCAATAGCTAAGCGTACGATCACTTTATCGCCAGTCACTAAACTGCTAATGGTGCGGCGAATGTTGCAGCGCACAATCTGGCCATCTTCGGTTTCAATATCGGCATGTTGACCAAAGCGGGAGATCACGGTTCCGCTTTGTTCTGGGCCGAGTGAGCTATCCTGTAACTCAGGCGCATTTTTATCACCATTGTCACGATTGAGGCGTTTCTCGTGATTGGCGCGCATACGGCGTAATTGGCCTTGGCTTAGGGGTTTCTTTTTACTCACTGGTTTGTCTTCGTCAATTAGGTGATATTTTGTGTTTGAAAAAAGCAGTATGATACACGCTCTTGAATAAAAAAGCCTGAATTTAGGCTAACTGACATGATAAGGCGCAATTATGGCGGCAGACGCAAATAATCTCATTTGGATCGATCTCGAAATGACTGGGTTAGAACCCGATGTCGATAGGGTCATTGAAATTGCTACCTTAGTAACAGACCAAGAACTCAATATTATCGGTCAGGGGCCAGTGATTGCTATTCATCAATCGGATGAAGTACTGGCGGCCATGGATGATTGGAATCAAAAACACCACGGTGAATCGGGCCTCATCGATAGAGTGCGTGCCAGCCAAGTGAACGAAGCGCAGGCTGTTGCACAAACCATCGCATTTTTAGCGCAATACGTACCTAAGGGCGCCTCGCCTATGTGTGGTAACAGCGTGGGTCAGGACCGTCGCTTCTTAAATCGTTATATGCGTGAACTGGAGGACTACTTCCATTATCGCAATCTAGACGTAAGCACGGTTAAGGAGCTAGTGAAGCGTTGGAGCCCTGAAACTATGGCCGGTTTCAAAAAGCAAAACACTCATCAAGCGCTGCAAGATATCCAAGAGTCGATCGCTGAATTACAGTATTACCGCAGCAAAGTATTTAAAATTTGACCGATCAGCAGATAAATCTGCAAGAAGGGGTTGCAGCCGCATAAATTTTTCATATAATGCGGCCTCAACTTTTTGATGCGGGCATGATTGTCTCGTCAAATAATTAAAGGCGACATTAGCTCAGTTGGTAGAGCGATACCTTGCCAAGGTATAGGTCATCGGTTCGAACCCGATATGTCGCTCCAAATTACAAATTTAGTGATTTACCAAGTCATTAAATGCAGGATATGCGACATTAGCTCAGTTGGTAGAGCGATACCTTGCCAAGGTATAGGTCATCGGTTCGAACCCGATATGTCGCTCCAAATACAAATTTAGTGATTCACCAAGTCATTAAATACAAAATTATGCGACATTAGCTCAGTTGGTAGAGCGATACCTTGCCAAGGTATAGGTCATCGGTTCGAACCCGATATGTCGCTCCAATTTCAGACGGTTACAGTCTTAAAATGTAAATGCGACATTAGCTCAGTTGGTAGAGCGATACCTTGCCAAGGTATAGGTCATCGGTTCGAACCCGATATGTCGCTCCAATTTTTCTCGTCAGTCTCCCCATAAAATCTTCATCATATCAAACTAAGTTATCGCAATTGACATAGCGCTATTTTACTTTTCTGTACACTTAACATGTCTGTTCCGTTGTTGATTATTCCAAGCATTTTTTGAGCACGTTCATCGCTGCAATTTATTAACCTTTGTTTTCGTGGTTATTTTTAATACTAATGTGGTTAAGTGTTGCAGGATTTACCTGCCCTGCGGCTGTTGTCGATGATGTTTTCTATTTTGTAAAAAATAAAACAGCAAGGTTAATGCGTGATCTGCACCTTGTTTCTTCAAGATTTCCTAAATTAGATGGCGTTGCGAAAGTTAAATTATGACCTTGTTCAAATATTCGTAACGCTTTTACTTACATAATGAATCCAGACAAAGTTAATAGCGCCAAGTAGTTGGCTTAACACTGGAGTGCATTATATGCGTATTCAACAATTACGTGATTTACTTGAGTATGTGGCGAACTGCCGCTTAGATATGGCGCAACTCTATGGCCGACTGAACAATCATGCTGACTCCGCTCGAGTAAAGATGATGCTGGAGTATTTTGAATCTCATCAAAAGCATGTCGCTGAAAAATTGCGTGATTATATGGATGAGGCGCCAGCGAGGGTACTCGATACTTGGTATAAAGACTTTGTGTTTGAAGATTTTACTAAGCGTTGCCAAGATACCATGTTACCCGCCAATATGAACGAAGATGATGTGTTGAATTTACATCTCGACCTAGAAAATCGTTTGATTGGTTTATTGGAAAAAACCGTCAACTCAACCACCGCTGAAGATGCGCGTGCGGCATTAGAAGGCTTAATTCGAGTTGAGAAAACTCAACAGCAACGATTAGTTCACAGCACTATCCGGATGGACGATATTTAACCTATCGGTTCCTCATCCGTGTTCGTGTAAACAAAGCCAGCTAAATGCTGGCTTTGTTGTTTTTGGATGATAAGTGTTGTCCACATTCACTGCTTTTTGCATGGCATCTGATTTACGTCATAACTTTTCTCGAAGCTTTTTGCTACTTTCTTGATCTCATTAGTTGATTTGACCATTAACTGTTTAGTGTTCATCCATAGCTATGGTCGATTAGATGAGTCACCCTTTTGTTATTTTGTCGCGCAGGAGATCCTCTATGGCACAAGATTTATCGAGTTTACCCACAGCGCTATATACGCAAGAGCAGGTGCGAGCGGCGGAACTGCTCGCAGTTTCAGAAGGGGAAGCTACGTTGTATCAATTAGTTGAACGTGCTGGATGCGCAGCGTTTAACTATTTTACAGAGCAGATAGTGCGCCAGCCTAAGCTTGGGGCTATGCCATTATTGGTACTCGCAGGTAATGGTAATAACGGTGCCGATGCCCTCGTTTGTGCTCGTCTAGCTCTAGAAGCTGGACATAAGGTTCACGTTTTTTTACTAAAGACCAAGGGTACGCCAGAATTTGAACAAGCGCTTTCGGGTTACCTTAATCAAGGTGGGATAGTCGATTCTCCTAATATTGATGCGATCTTACAGGCGCCAATCCTTATCGACGGATTGCTGGGGACTGGCGTTCAGGGCGCGGTGCGAGAACAGGTTGCTGCGCTTATCCATGCCATTAATCAGAGTAATGCTTGGGTGCTTAGTTTGGATCTCCCCTCGGGGATCTTGGCCGATACCGGTGTTGTCGCTCAAGTCGCAGTGATGGCGGATGCGACTTTATGCTTTGGCGGTTTAAAACAAGGCCTACTCACCAGTAAGGCAAGACATCACTGCGGTCATCTTGCTTTTGCCGATCTGGGATTAACTCCCTTTTTTAATGGTGAAAGCGCGACTCGAGTGGGTGGTGAAATCCTAAAAAGCTATTTTGCCGCCAGAGCAAGGGATAGCCACAAAGGTCAATCGGGTAAAGTGACCCTGATTGGTGGTGACTTTGGCATGGCTGGAGCTATTCGGCTTGCCAGTGAAGCTTGTTTGCGTGCGGGGGCTGGATTAGTCACAGTGATCAGTCGGCCTGAGCACCAACTTACCGTAAATGTATCTCGACCTGAGTTAATGTTTTGGGGTTGTGAGCTAGTCGATATGGAGGTGTATCTGCGCCTTGGTTGGGCACAGGTGGTTGTGCTTGGCCCTGGGTTAGGTAAACACGATTGGGGTTATAACTTGTTTAAAGCCGCGGGGTTAAGCGATAAACCCTGTGTACTCGATGCCGACGCATTGAATTTACTCAGTCAAGAACCGCGCAGGCAAACTAACTGGGTACTCACGCCTCATCCGGGAGAGGCCGCAAGACTGTTGGGATGCAGTGTCGCTGATATTGAGCATGATCGATTCGCAGCCGTGCGTGCTTTGCAGCAAAAATACGGCGGAGTTGTGCTGCTTAAAGGGGCTGGAACCATCATTTTTGATGGAAAACAGATGGTCGTGGCGCCAGTTGGTAATCCAGGTCTTGCGAGTGGTGGGTGCGGTGATGTGTTATCTGGTATTATAGGCGCCCTTATGGCTCAAGGTATGGATAACATGCAGGCGACAGTCGTTGGCGTTGTCGTTCATGGTTGTGCGGCGGACCTTGCTGCGGTTCAAGGTGAACGGGGCATGTTAGCCAGCGATTTGATGCCTTTTATTCGCCAATTAGTAAATAGTGATTTACTCTAGGCGCTGTAAAATTTAAGCGCGGGTGGACTGCCGCGCTTAAATTGCCTCCTTAATCGATAACGGCAGTGATATAAGCGGACATGACAGAGACAGAGTTAACCTTTCAATTACATAATGAAGACGAGACTATTGCGGTTGGGCAAAAATTGGCTCGCCATATTCAAGCGCCTTTGACTCTGTATTTAACGGGGGATTTGGGGGCGGGTAAAACCACTCTGAGCCGCGGTTTGATTCAAGGATTAGGACATAAAGGTGCAGTCAAAAGCCCAACTTACACTTTAGTTGAACCTTATGAGCTCGACGGTGTCGAAGTTTATCATTTTGATTTGTATCGTTTAAACGATCCCGAAGAGTTAGAGTTTATGGGGATCCGTGATTACTTTACCCAGAGCAGCCTCTGTATCGTAGAATGGCCTGACAAAGGTGAAGGGTTGTTACCCGATGCAGATATCCACCTACATTTAAAATATTTTAACCAAGGACGTGAAATCCATATTCGAGCCTTAACCGAATCAGGTAAAACGCTATTAGCCGCGATAAAATAAAAACAAAGATGACTAGAAATAAGTATTACTTTCAAAGAATTATTCTTTTTTTATGCGCGTTTTTTGCTGTTGCAGCCCACGCGGCCAACCAGCTCGAAGGTGTGCGTATTTGGGCCGCACCCGAGTCGACACGAATTGTGTTCGATTTGAGTGAGGTGCCCAATTACAGTTATTTTTCCCTCGATGGTCCTCATCGTTTAGTGGTCGATCTAAAAAAGGCATCAACTAAACTGAGCCTGAAAAATATCGATAACAACAGTAAGTTAGTCAAAGGCATACGAGTCAGCAAATCTCCGACGAAAGGCGATTTACGTCTGGTTATTGATTTGGTTAAACCCTTAAATGCGAACTTATTTTCGTTACCCGTGACGGCACCTTATGGTAATCGGCTTGTGGTTGACCTAGAGGATAAAACTGTGACGGCTTCGCCGTCAGTCACGAGTTCAACTTCAGTTAAAAAATCCGTGAATCAAAGTGTGCCATCTTCCCGCGATATTGTTATCGCGATTGATGCTGGGCATGGTGGTGATGATCCCGGCTCGATTGGACCATCCGGTCTTTATGAGAAAAAAGTCGTGTTCGAAATTGCAAAACGGTTATCGAGCAAAATTAACGACACACCTGGAATGCGTGCAGTGATGATCCGCACTGGTGATTACTTTGTGAATTTGAATAAACGCTCTGAACTTGCTCGTAACAGTAAGGCAGATTTGCTGATCTCTATTCATGCGGATGCTTTTACATCACCCAATCCACGAGGTGCATCTGTGTGGGTATTGTCGATGCGCCGTGCAAACAGTGAAATTGGTCGTTGGTTAGAACAAAAAGAGAAACACTCAGAGTTGCTGGGTGGTGCTGGGGAAATTATTCAAAATACTGATAATGAACAGTATCTTGCTATGACCTTACTCGACATGTCTATGAACAGCTCTATGGCCATTGGTCACTCGGTTGCTGGGGATATTTTAAAAGATTTAGGTGCAGTGACGGAGCTGCATAAGAATCGTCCTGAATCAGCCAGTTTTGCAGTGTTAAAGTCTCCTGATATTCCGTCAATCTTGGTGGAAACGGGCTTTATCTCGAATCCGAAAGAAGAACGTTTGCTGAGCAGCAACCGTCATCAAGAGAGCATTGCCACTGCGATTTACAAGGGCGTTAATCGTTATTTCCAAAACAACCCACCTGCTGATACCTTATTGGCCAAGCGCAATCATGGAAGTTCAACGGCGCCATCAAGTACAAAATCTGCGGGAAATATTAAGCATAAGGTGAGTCGGGGGGAGTCGCTTTCTGCTATTGCCCAGCGCTATAAAGTCCCGATGGCTAGCATTATACGTGCTAATGGCATGAAGACTGATGTGGTACAGCTTGGGCAGACACTCGTGATTCCTGAGAGCTAAATAGGATGAAGTCTATGGGGATCCAGATCCTTCCACCGCAATTGGCGAACCAAATCGCCGCTGGCGAAGTTGTCGAAAGACCTGCCTCGGTGGTGAAAGAACTCGTTGAGAACAGCTTAGATGCTGGCGCAACCCGTATCGATATCGAAATCGATAAGGGCGGCAGTAAGCTGATTAAGATCCGTGACAATGGTTCGGGGATCCCAAAGGATGAATTAGCCTTGGCGTTGTCGCGCCATGCCACCTCGAAACTGCATTCCCTTGACGATCTTGAAGCTATCCTCAGCTTTGGCTTTCGCGGTGAGGCTTTAGCAAGTATCAGCTCCGTCTCCCGTTTAACCTTAACGTCGCGCACTGCTGAGCAAACCGAAGCGTGGCGAGCTTACGCTGAAGGCGTCGATATGGCTGTTAAAGTCATGCCTGCGGCGCATCCGGTGGGTTCAACCATTGAAGTCGTTGATCTATTTTTTAATACTCCGGCGCGTCGACGCTTTTTAAAAAGTGACAAAACCGAATTTACCCATATTGATGAATGGTTAAAGCGAATTGCTTTGGTGCGGGGGGATATCCATTTTACCCTGACACACAATGGTAAAACCGTGCGCAATTATCGCCCGGCGATGAATGAGTCACAATATTTACAACGACTGACCCAGGTTGCGGGCCGGCCGTTTGCCGATCAAGCACTTAGAATCGAATGTCAACACGATGATTTACGTTTAAGTGGTTATCTGCAATCGCCTTGGTCAACCGTGCAGACCGATACTCATTACTTTTATGTTAATGGCCGTCTAGTGCGCGATCGTTTAGTTAATCATGCGGTGCGTCAAGCATTTGCACAAAAGGCCGAAGTAGAACAACCCGGCTATGTGCTGATGCTGGATATCGATCCTCATCAGGTGGATGTGAACGTGCATCCAGCAAAACATGAAGTGCGATTCCATCAAAGCCGTTATGTGCATGATTATATTTTGCAGGCACTGCAATCGGCGTTAGAAGAAGCCGGAGAGCTTAGTTTTGAACGTCCTTTCGAGCTGGGTTCGCCCCAAGTGGAGGATGATGTTTCAGAATCCAAGTCCGAACATACTGCCTTCGAGCTGCAATCTCCGAAAGCTAACTTAGCTTGGACTAATACTCCTCAACCTGAAAATTATCTAGGGAGTCAAGTCGATACGCCTGTTGGTGAGTCTCGTGCTCGAGATATTGCCACCGTACGGGCGGGGACTATGGTGCAGAGCAATGTCTATGGAAGCATGGCGGTACCTAGGGAGTCACGCAGTAGTTCGGCTGGAGAAAGCCGTGCAAGAGCTGAGCTGCCTTCTAAGACAGCGATTGCCAGTTATGGTGCATTACTGCAGACCCCATCTTACAGCGTACAGGACAAGGCTTATCAAGCTGTTTTACCTATGCCATCGATACTCGATGGACAATTTTGGGTATTTAGTGATGGGCCAAAATTAAGTTTATTACGTATTGAGTCTGCAGCATTAGCAGTCCGTAGCCATGAGATTGAAATAAAACTGGCGACAGGGTTGATTGGGCAGCCTTTATTGATGCCAGTATCGGTTGGCGCTGATCCTGATTGGGCAGCGTTACTCGAAGAGCATGCAACACTTATCCGTCAACTTGGTTTAGAGCTAACAATTCGTTACCAGCAGTTGATTATTAAAAAAGTGCCCCCATATCTGAGGGACTGTCAGTTAGCGAAGGTCATTCCTGAGTGGTTACAATCGCTACGTTTTGAAGCGCCAGCACCCAATGCATTAGCGTTATGGCTGGCAGAGCAAAGCCTAACTGGATTTATCTCGGCACCCGATATTTGGGCCGCTTATTGTCAGTTAACGGAAGATAAAAGGCAGAAAATTGCCAGTAAAGCAGTATCCTTACCTTGGCAATCGTGGCTAGAAGAGCAAGCAATTGAATAAAGAATTACAGCCTAAAGTGGTTTTTTTGATGGGGCCAACGGCGTCAGGAAAAACGGCTTTAGCTCTCGAATTAGCCGAAAAGCATAATTGCGAAATTATCTCGGTTGATTCAGCATTAATCTATCGCGGCATGGATATCGGCAGTGCTAAGCCCTCTGCCGATGAATTAGCACGAGGTCCGCATCGTTTGATTGATATTCGCGATCCGAGTGAAAGTTATTCGGCTGCCGATTTTAGAGCCGATGCGCTGCGCGAGATTGAACAAATTATCAGCATGGGCAAGACCCCTTTATTAGTGGGCGGAACCATGATGTATTTTAAGGCGCTATTAGAGGGATTATCGCCGCTACCCAGTGCTGATGAGGCTATTCGCGCCGATATTCAAGCCGAGGCGGATACAAACGGATGGGAAGCGCTGCACGAGCAATTGAGGGAGATAGATCCCGTCTCTGCAGAAAGAATTCATCCTAATGATCCACAAAGGCTTTCAAGAGCGTTAGAAGTCTATAGAATAAGCGGTAAGAGTTTGACTGAGTTAACCATGACCAAGTCGGCTCCTTTACCCTATGATGTGGTGCAATTTGCCATTGCACCGCGAGAGCGTAAAGTGTTGCATGCGTTAATCGGGCAGCGTTTTCGCATAATGTTAGAGCAAGGCTTTATTGATGAAGTCGTCCAGCTTAAAGCGAGAGGTGACTTGCATTTAGATTTACCCTCAATGCGTTGCGTGGGATATCGACAATGTTGGCAATATCTCGATGGTGAATTTGACTATGATACTATGGTCGAAAAAGCCGTTGCCGCTACTAGGCAATTAGCTAAGCGTCAATTAACATGGTTGCGTAGTTGGCCAGAGTTGAATTGGCTGGAAAGTGGTGCTGAGGGGAATTTAGTTACACTTATGCGTCAATGCCGCTAGCTTATTAGCCCTTGCTGTATAATACTAAAACTAAACAAAAAACTTCACTGATATCGATTTATTTTTATATAAATTAAAAAGGAAATAATAAAATGGCTAAGGGGCAATCTTTACAAGACCCATTTTTGAACGCACTACGCCGCGAGCGCGTTCCTGTATCTATTTACTTGGTAAACGGCATTAAACTCCAAGGACAGGTAGAGTCGTTTGATCAGTTTGTCATTCTGTTGAAAAACACAGTGAGCCAAATGGTTTACAAACACGCTATTTCTACTGTGGTTCCTGCTCGTCCATTTAACGTTGCTGGCCATCAAAATGCCCAGGGCGGTTATGGCGCGCAAGACGATATGCCAAGTGGCGAATAAAGTTTAGTTAAGGAGTTTGCTTCTTGTTTGATCGTTATGAGGCGGGAGAAACAGCGGTTCTTGTCCATATCGACTTTTCCGATGAGGAACGCCGAGAAGACTTAGTGGAGTTACAGCTATTAGTCGAATCAGCTGGAGCGCGCTCAGTCGGGGTCATTACTGGAACTCGACGCTCACCAGACCGTAAGTTTTTTATTGGTTCTGGTAAAGCCGAGGAGTTAGCCGCCTTAGTGGCAGCCACCGAGGCTAATGTGGTTATTTTCAATCACGCCTTGAGTCCAGCTCAGGAGCGAAATCTTGAACAGGTATGCCAGTGCCGAGTATTGGACAGGACATCACTGATCTTAGATATTTTCGCCCAAAGAGCTCGGACTCATGAAGGTAAGCTGCAGGTGGAGCTAGCGCAATTGCGCCACATGTCGACTCGCCTAGTGCGTGGTTGGACTCACCTTGAGCGCCAAAAGGGGGGTATTGGTTTACGTGGCCCAGGGGAAACCCAGCTCGAAACAGATAGACGCTTGCTTCGGGGGCGCATTAAAAATATCAACAAACGCTTAGAGCGTGTTGATAAACAACGTGAGCAGAGTCGCCGCGCCCGTAAGCGTAGTGACATGCCAACCGTCTCATTAGTGGGTTATACCAACGCGGGCAAGTCGACGCTGTTTAATGCCTTAACCTCATCTGATGTTTATGCAGCTGACCAGCTATTTGCGACTCTTGACCCTACATTGAGAAAGTTAGATCTACCCGACGGTGCCGTAATTTTAGCGGACACTGTAGGTTTTATTCGTCATTTGCCACATGATCTCGTTGCTGCATTTAAAGCAACATTACAAGAGACGCGTCAAGCAGATTTGTTACTGCATATTGTTGATTGTGCAGATGAAAATATGGCGGATAATTTTGAGCAAGTGCAATCAGTGCTTAAAGATATCGATGCTGATAAAGTGATGCAATTGATTGTTTGCAATAAAATTGACTTGCTTGAAGATGTTACGCCGCGTATCGAATATGATGAACGCGGTAAGCCTGTACGAGTCTGGGTTTCGGCACAAAAGCGTTTGGGGTTTGATCTGCTCTTGAAGGCGATCACTGAGTTAATTGGTGAAGTTATTCATGAGTTTACACTTAAGATTCCGGCAACTGCTGGACATTATCTTGGCCAGTTTTATCGACTGGATGCGATACAGCAGAAAGAGTACGACGATCTGGGGAACTGTATTTTGTCTGTTCGTTTATCGGATGCCGATTGGCGCCGATTAGCTAAACAGAGTCAGGGTGAGTTAGAAACCTTTATCTACGATGCGTCGATAGAAAAGGCTGTTTGTTAATAATCTAATTTATTTCATCCACTTATGGAGTGCTAAATGGCTTGGAACGAGCCCGGTAACAAGGGTAATGATCCTTGGGGAAATAAAGGTGGTAACGACAAAGGACCACCGGACCTTGATGAGGTTTTTCGTAATCTTTCAAAACGCTTTGGCGGCAAAGGTAATGGCTCTTCTGGCCAAAACTTTAGTTCCTTTAGCTTAATCATCATTCTTGCCATCGCTTTTGTTGTTTGGGGACTTTCGGGTTTGTACACCATTAAAGAAGCCGAGCGTGGCGTAGCGTTGCGTTTTGGTCAACATAATGGTGAGGTGGGACCGGGTCTTCACTGGAAACCAACGTTTATCGATGAAATTTATCCTGTTGACGTGCAATCAGTTCGCTCTGTGCCATCATCTGGCAGCATGCTAACTTCTGATGAAAACGTCGTGAAGGTTGAGCTAGACGTGCAATATCGTATTTCAGATGCGTATGCCTATCTTTTTAGTGCTGTAGACGCCAATGCCAGTTTACGTGAAGCCACTGACAGTGCGCTGCGCTATGTCATTGGTCACAACAAGATGGACGATATTCTGACCACAGGCCGTGATGCTATTCGTCGCGATACTTGGAAAGAATTAGAACGCATTCTTGAGCCGTACAAGTTGGGTTTGGCTATTGTTGACGTTAACTTCTTGCCAGCGCGTCCGCCTGAAGAAGTGAAAGATGCATTCGACGATGCCATTTCAGCGCAAGAAGACGAACAACGCTTTATTCGTGAGGCTGAAGCCTATGCACGTGAGATTGAACCGAAAGCACGTGGTGAAGTCGAGCGCATGGCGCAACAAGCTAATGCTTATAAAGAACGTGAAATTTTAGAGGCGCGCGGTAAAGTGGCTCGTTTCGAGTTGCTGTTACCTGAGTACCAAGCTGCACCTGAAGTGACCCGTAAGCGTTTGTATCTCGATGCAATGCAACAGGTGATGACTGACACTAACAAAGTCATTATCGATGCTAAAAACAACGGCAATTTAATGTATCTGCCACTAGACAAGTTAATGAAAGAGAAGCCTGCGACTATGCCAGACGTTGAGCCTAAACCTCAACAGAATGTCAATTCTTCATCTATTTCAACGACACGCATTGGTGAGCCTTTGAGTGAACGCCCATCTCGCGAGGAACGTGCTCGCCAGGGGAGGGAGTAATTCATGGGTAGATTAAGTATTGTTCTGATCGCCGTTATATTAGGCATTGGTTTGTCATCTGTGATGGTGGTTAACGAAGGCGAACGTGCGATTGTGGCGCGCTTTGGCGAAATCGTTAAAGATAAAGTTGATGGCAAACAAGTAACACGTGTTTTCGGCCCAGGTTTACACTTTAAAGTACCTGTGATCGATAAAGTGAAGTTGCTTGATGCACGTATCCAAACCTTAGATGGTGCTGCAGATCGTTTCGTCACCTCTGAGAAAAAAGACTTAATGGTCGACTCCTATGTGAAGTGGCGTATTTTTGATTTCGAAAAATACTACCTCTCTACTAATGGAGGGATTAAATCGAATGCTGAGACCTTGCTGCAACGTAAGATCAACAACGATTTACGTACCGAGTTTGGTCGTCGTACGATCAAAGAGATCGTTTCTGGGCAGCGTGATGAGTTACAAAATAACGCGTTAGCGAATGCTGCTGAGAGTGCTAAAGATTTAGGTATTGAAGTTGTTGACGTGCGTGTTAAGCAGATCAACCTACCCGCAAACGTGAGTAACAGTATTTACCAACGTATGCGCGCTGAGCGTCAAGCGGTGGCTAAAGAGCACCGTGCTCAAGGTAAAGAGCAATCTGAAATTATTCGCGCTACGATTGATGCCAATGTTACTGTTAAAATTGCGGAAGCAGAGCGTAAAGCCTTAACCATTCGTGGTGAAGGTGATGCATTAGCTGCAAAAATTTATTCGGATGCTTATAACAAAGATCCTGAATTTTTTAGCTTTTTGCGTAGTTTAGATGCTTATCGTGCGAGCTTCTCCGGAAGTTCAGACGTTATGGTGTTAGAGCCAGATAGCGAATTCTTCAAATACATGAAGAGTAGTGCTACTAAGAAATAAGCGATGCTAAATCGTTCAGAATGGGCCCCAATCACTGGGGCCCATTTTTTTTATCCTAAATGAAAACAGTAAGTGACAAAGTGAGCGCTAAAAATACATTAGCAATGCATTGTTTATGCCTATCACACAGTCAATATGCTCAAAAAACAGTTCAAAACGATTAAAATTGCTTAACAGCTGTACTTTTTTTGCCCTTTTTTTAAAAAACTCGCAATCTCCCTAACTTACTTGCGTGTTTTCACTATGATCTGCTTCTAATTTTTAGCTATAATGAGCCCCGCTTCAAACTTCGATTTTTGCCCATGGTGATAACTAAGAGGCAAAAAGTCTTTGAAATATAAAAATTCCAACACCCTCTGGGAGATAAGTGGATGAGCAATGCGCCAGTCGATACCGGACGTCGCAGATTCCTGACAGCCGCAACCGCCGTAGTAGGTGGTGCTGGTGCCGTCGCTGTAGCGGTTCCTTTCATCAAGTCATGGAATCCGAGTGCCAAAGCGAAAGCTGCAGGTGCACCGGTCGAAGTAAATATCAGTAAAGTAGAGCCAGGTCAGCTGATCCGTGTTGAATGGCGAGGAAAACCTGTATGGGTTGTTCGTCGCACTGAAGCTGTGATCAATGAACTGCCAACACACGACGATAAGTTAAGAGATCCAGCTTCTGCTGAAATGCAGCAGCCTGAATATGCAACAAATCCTCTGCGCTCAATCAAGCCAGAGTATTTTATTGCTGTCGGTATTTGTACCCACCTAGGATGTTCACCCACTTATTTGCCAGATTCATTTGCTGAGCAAGTTCAAGGTGTGACTTCTGGTTTCTTCTGCCCATGTCATGGTTCTAAGTTCGATATGGCGGGCCGCGTGTTCCAAGGCGTTCCAGCTCCATTGAACCTAGTTATCCCTCCACATCAATATGTTGATGATGGCACTGTTATCATCGGTGTAGATAAAGGAGTGGCGTAATGGTTAAGAATTTAATTAATTGGATTGATGCTCGGATCCCAATGACGGCGACGTATAATCGCCATGTGGGTCAGTATGCTACGCCAACTAACTTTAACTTTTGGTACTTCTTCGGTTCGCTAGCGATGTTGGTATTGGTTAACCAATTACTGACGGGTATCTGGTTAACGATGAACTATGTACCCACAGCAGAAGGTGCTTTCGCCTCTGTTGAATACATCATGCGTGACGTAGAGTACGGCTGGTTATTGCGTTATATGCACTCAACGGGTGCGTCTGCGTTCTTTGTGGTGATCTACTTACATATGTTCCGTGGTCTGATTTACGGTTCATATCAAAAGCCTAGAGAACTGCTGTGGCTATTCGGTATGTTGATTTTCCTCGTGCTGATGGCTGAAGCCTTTATGGGTTACTTGTTGCCATGGGGACAAATGTCTTACTGGGGGGCGCAGGTAATTATTTCTCTGTTCGGTGCTATCCCTGTTATCGGTGATGACTTAACTCTATGGATCCGTGGTGACTACGTGATCTCTGGCGCCACACTGAACCGTTTCTTTGCTCTGCACGTTATCGCACTGCCATTAGTGTTAGTGGTTTTAGTGTTCTTACACTTAATCGCTCTGCACGAAGTGGGTTCAAACAACCCAGACGGTATCGAAATCAAGAAGAACAAAGACGAGAATGGCTGGCCAGTTGATGGCATTCCATTCCACCCATACTACACAGTTAAAGATATTATGGGCGTTGCAGGCTTCCTGATCGTGTTCTGTTACGTACTGTTCTTCATCCCTGAAGGCGGTGGTTACTTCCTTGAGAAGCCAAACTTTGAAGCGGCTAACCCAATGAAGACACCGGAGCACATTGCACCAGTATGGTACTTTACACCTTTCTACGCCATCTTACGTGCTGTTCCCGACAAATTGGGCGGTGTTGTAATGATGGGGCTGTCGATTGCAGTACTGTTCGTATTGCCTTGGTTAGACCGTTGTAAAGTGAAGTCAATTCGCTACCGCAGCACGCTGCACAAGTTGAACATCGCTCAGTTCGCTGTATCGTTCATCGTCTTAGGTTATTTAGGCGCTGTACCTGCAACACCAGAGCTGACTATTGTTGCACGTATCTTCACTGTGACGTATTTCGGCTACTTCTTATTACTGTGGTTATACAGCAAAAATGAGAAAACTAAGCCTGTTCCAGCGAGGTTGACACACTAATGAAAAAATTACTGATTGCATTAGTTACATTGATCCCGACGCTGGCAATGGCCGCGAGTGGACACAATGTACATTTAGAAAAAGCCAATGTTGATCTGCATGATAAGGCTTCTTTAGAGCGTGGTCTGGACATGTTCCAACACTATTGCTCTGGTTGTCACAGCACTCAGTATCAACGCTATGAGCGTGTGGCGAATGATCTCGGTATTTCTGCCGATGATATGCGTAGCAAGTACATGTTTACCGATGCCAAAATCGGTGAGCTGATGCAAAACGCAATTCCACATAAAGATGCGGCTAAGTGGTTCGGTGCAACACCACCAGACTTAACCTTAGTCGCACGTGTTCGTGGCGAAGATTGGGTGTATTCATACCTCAAAGGCTTCTACAAAGATCCAAGCCGCCCATTTGGCGTAAACAACACTGTATTCCCTTCTGTGGGTATGCCACATGTTCTTGAAGAACTGCAAGGCACGCCTGTTAAGCAAGAAGATGGTACAATTGTGGTTTCTGGTGGTAAGTTAAATGCTGAAGAGTATGACCAAGCGGTACGTGATATCACTGGTTTCTTAGTTTATTCAGCTGAACCTGTTAAGTTAGAGCGTCAAGCTTTAGGTTGGTGGGTGCTCGGATTCCTGTTTATATTCTTTATTGTGGCCTACCTCTTGAAGAAAGAGTATTGGAAAGATGTACACTAGGCACCAATAACGGGTAAAATATAGTATGCGCATAGTGTAAACGGGGGGCTTTGCCCCTCGTTTACTTTTGTTTTATTTCGACTCTGGAGGGTATCAATGGCTGTTGCTGCCAACAAACGCTCTGTCATGACACTGTTTTCAGGTGCTGATGATCTTTATAGCCATCAAGTCCGTATCGTGTTAGCTGAGAAAGGGGTTACTGTTGATGTTTTACAGGTCGACCCTAATGAAATGCCTGAGGATTTACTCGAAGTAAATCCTTATAACTCAGTACCTACTTTATTAGATCGTGAGCTCGTACTCTATGAGTCACGCATCATTATGGAATACTTGGATGAGCGTTTCCCTCATCCACCCTTGATGCCTGTTTACCCTGTATCTCGTGGTCAAAGCCGCTTGATGATGCATCGTATCGATACTGATTGGTACTCACTCGTCGCACGTATTCGTAAAGGTGACCGCGCAGAGGCTGCTCGTAAAGAGTTGACTGAAAGTTTACTGTCAATCGCGCCAGTATTTGCTGAAATGCCTTACTTTATGAGTGAAGAATTTGGTTTAGCGGATTGTTACCTCGGCCCATTATTATGGCGTTTGCCTGTATTGGGTATTGAGTTAGACAGCCGCGTAGCAAAAGACATCAAAGCTTACATGACACGTATTTTTGAGCGTGAATCTTTTAAAGCTTCGTTGACTGAAGCTGAACGCGAAATGCGCATGGGTATGTAATGAAAGCGTTGACTCCAAATCGTCCTTATTTACTCAGGGCTTACTACGATTGGTTGATGGATAACCAATTAACACCTCACGTTGTGGTTGATGCCTTTGTCAAAGGCACTCAAGTACCGCAGCAATATGTGAAGGATGGCCAGATTGTATTAAATATCGCGGCTGGTGCAGTGGGCAATTTGCAAATTGGTAATGAATTTGTGGAGTTCAATGCGCGTTTTGGTGGTGTACCTCAGCAGGTATTATTGCCAATGGCTTCGATTGTGGCCATTTACGCTCGTGAAAATGGCGCTGGGACTGTCTTCGATATTGAAGATGCGTACTTAGTCGAAGAGGAAGCCGAATCGGCCTTGTCTATCATTGAGACAAAAGACAAGCCAACCGAACCAACGGATGAACCGCCTAAGCGTCGTAGCCATTTAACCTTAGTCAAATAAGTTACTTGTGCTCTGATCTATACTATGGAAAGCCAGTCAATCGACTGGCTTTTTGTTTTTTTAATGCTTAATCCCAAGCTGGTGCTGTGGTAGCATTTGCGCCGCATTTCAGCCGTGGAGTGCATCGACTTCCCATTTGAGCCAATGGATTTTGTATGTTGCTAATGATCGACAATTACGACTCTTTTACCTTTAACTTAGTGCAGTATTTTCAGCAGTTAGGGCAAGAGATCGTGGTTAAACGCAATGATGAAATCAGCTTAGCGGAAATCGAGGTGTTATCGCCGAGTCATTTAGTCATCTCTCCTGGCCCTTGCTCACCCAACGAAGCGGGGATTTCCTTGGCAGCCATTGAGCATTTTGCTACTCGTTTACCGATCCTTGGCGTGTGCTTAGGACATCAAGCCATGGCGCAGGTGTTTGGGGCCAAAGTTGTGCGAGCACAGCGGGTGATGCACGGTAAAATTAGCGAGATTACCCATACTGGTGAGCGCCTGTTTAAAGGGTTAAATCAGCCATTAACGGTAACTCGCTACCATTCCTTACTGGTTGATACCATACCTGACGGTTTTGTGCTGGATGCTTGGTTTGATGACCCGAACCATGGACGCGAAATTATGGCGATGAGTCATAAAGAGTTGCCGCTCTTTGGTGTGCAATTTCACCCCGAGTCGATTCTCACCGAGCAAGGGCATGAATTGTTGGCAAATTTCTTATCTCAATCGGCTTAGGTTGAATCCAAAAAATCGATTTTGCTCTACTCTTTGTTACAAGATTTCTCCTTCATTTAAGCAAATATGTCGCTCAAGTGTGATATAACTGCCGCAAAACGATGCCTGCTCACGTACTCATGGAGTTAGCTCCAAAGTGTAACTAGGGCTGCGATAACAATAAAAGGAAGGACAAATGAACAGCGTAATGCGAAATTTGGGTTTAAGTGCGTTAGCCGTTGCGGTATTGACGAGTTGCGCCGCCACCTCAACCGAAACGGCAACTCCCGCGACCACACCACAGGCTTATCAAGTCCCTTTAGCTCAGCCTCCCCAAGTTTCACAACCGCTTACGCTGAATCAAATTATGGCGAACCCCGATTGGATGGGGATTTTCGCTAAGGAAGCCTACTGGAGCGATGACAGTCAGAGCGTTTTCTTTGCCCGCCAACCTAGCGCATCGCCGCTACGGAATTACTATCAGCAGGGTATTAATGACAGCCGCGCCGTTGAACTGGCCATCGATAAACTACACGCGGCGGACCAACAGTTTGGTGTGTTAGACAGTGCTAAGGCCAACAAAGCGTATCTCTATCAAGGCAATATTTTTGTTAAGCATTTAAGCTCTGGCAAAATCACCCAGCTTACCCGCCAGCGCACGGCGATCAGTGGACTGCGTTACCTCAACAATGGCGATATCGCCTATTGGCAAGGGGATAATGTGTTCCAAATCCATCAAGACAGTGGATTAGTGGAGCAGTTGGCTGAAATCAAAATGGCGAAAGCGCCCGAGGGGGTGAAAGAGCCGAGCAGCTACTTAGCCAAGCAGCAGCACAGACTCATTCAATATGTGGCGTTGCAGCAAGAAAATGCCAAAGCCAAAGAACAATTTAAGAACGAATTGCAAAAGAGCGATCCGACCCTCGCCGCCAACACTTGGTATTTAGGTGATGCCGAGGTGGTGTCTGAGCTGAGTTTGTCGCCAGACGGTCGCTATCTGTTTGTGGCCTTAACCGATAAAAATTACACCGGCAGCAGTGAACACGACATCATGCCAAACTACCTCGGTAGCGAAGGCTATATCGATCCTGTGCCAGTCCGCGCCCGTGTTGCAGAAGATACGCCTCCGGGGCAACGCTTTGTGGTGCTCGATCTAAATGAGCATAAACAGATTGATGTGACTATCGAAGGCCTAACAGGCTTCGATGAGGACGTTTTAGCTAAGGTGAAGACTGAAAACGCCAAGGCAAAAGGTGAGTCGTATCAAAGTACTAAGGCACCTCGTAAAATCCAGCTGATGCAGGATTGGGGCTGGACTCAAAGCGCGATTCAATGGCATGAGTCTGAGGACAAACTGGCGGTGATGGTCGAAGCGACCGATAACAAAGACCGCTGGATTGCCAGTGTCGATCTGGCAAAGGGCAAGTTTATCACCGAGCATCGCCTCCATGATGATGCCTGGGTGAACTACGACTATAACCAATTTGGCTGGTTACCAGGTACGGACACCCTGTATTATCTCTCTGAAGAGACAGGTTATTCCCAGCTTTATATCAAACCCCGTGGCGAAAAGCCCCGCGCTTTGACTCAAGGTAAGTTTGTGGTAAGTGACATCACCCTGTCGCCCGACGCAAACTACATCTACTACAAGGCCAACCAAAGCCACCCTGGTATTTACAATGTTCACCGTGTGAATATTGCCTCGGGCAAAAATGAGCAATTAACCCAGTGGGACGGTAACTTAGATTACAGCTTAAGTCCCGATGGCACTAAGTTGCTGCTGAATGCATCTCGCCGTACAGCGCCGAATGAGCTGTATGTTCAGCCGATTAGCGGTGAGTTAAAACAACTGACTTCCTATACCAGCGATGCCTTTAAGCAATATCCATGGCAAGCGCCCGAAGTGGTAGCCGTTCCTTCTAACCATGGCGCTGGCCAAGTGTATGCGCGGGTTTATTTGCCCCAGGGCTTTGATAAATCGCGCGCCGAAAAATATCCCGCGGTTATCTTTAACCATGGTGCGGGCTACCTACAGAATGCCGATTACGGTTTCAGTGGTTACTTCCGTGAGTTTATGTTCCACAACCTACTGACCCAGCAGGGTTATGTGGTGATGGACATGGATTACCGTGGTTCTAAAGGCTATGGCCGCGACTGGCGCACGGCGATTTATCGCAACATGGGTCACCCAGAAGTTGAAGACTTAAAAGACGGTGTGACTTGGATGGGACAAAATGCCAACGTGGATATTAAGCGGGTTGGTACTTATGGCGGATCCTACGGCGGTTTCTTAACCTTTATGTCCTTATTTACTGAGCCTGAATTATTCCAAGCAGGCGCAGCACTGCGCCCTGTGGCGGATTGGGCACATTACAACGCGCCATACACCTCCAACATTTTAAACACACCGGATGTTGATCCTATCGCCTACGAGCGTAGCTCGCCTATCGAGCATGCCCAAGGTTTGACTAAGCCATTACTGATCATGAGTGGCGTGATGGATGACAACGTGTTCTTCCAAGATAGCGTGCGTATGGTGCAGCACCTTATCGAGCTGGAAAAACCTATGTTCGAAACCGCAATTTATCCGGTTGAGCCCCATGGTTTCCGTCAGCCATCGAGTTGGTTGGACGAATATCGCCGTATTTATAAGCTGTTTGAACAAGAGCTTAAGTAAATTTCGCGAAAGTATTAAGGCCTCAATATGAGGCCTTTTTGTTGTGTGGATTTCAGCGTCTGTGAATCCAATCTGGACTGTAAAATAGTAAGCGGTTTGCTTATTGCCAAGATTTAACCTATATGCTGAAATTGTCATGTTTTTAACGATTTTAGCGTATGCGCGCCACTTAGCACGGGCGAGAGAGGAAAGATAAACTGTGGCGATATCGGTAGCGGGCGGCGTTAGACCCGGCAAAATTATAGAGATAGAACATAGGCTCTATCAGCAACTTATTCTCGGTAAGCAAAAGGCCGGTCCTACCTTATTGGATGATTTAGACCGAGAGCTTGAAGCCGATGCCAATAAGCTCGATGTCGAGCGAGAGGCGATTCTGTCGCGGCTACTCAAACAAATTCAGGCCCGCGAAGTCTTTGAGGCCATCTCAAATCAACTCACCGAAACAGTCAATAATGCCATTGAGCATCAACTGGCATCCCCAGAGTTAGTGCTGGCTAAGTCGGAGATTAACGAGTCACAGATCCTGTTGCTCGAGCTGTTGCTGGCCAAAAACCTAGATGCGACGCGGTTAAGACCTTTAATCAGTAATTTGAGCTGGTTATGCCGCGATTTAACCAATATGGTCAATAGCCCGGCATTTCGGGCACGGCGTCCACAAAGTTCAGATGTGCGCGTTACTGATATCAAATTAGTGATGAATTACATTGGCATCGAAAATCTGCGCACCATTATTCCTTATTTTTGCCTACGTAATTGGCTGCCCAGTGGCAACGCTAAGTTACTCTGGACCACCCGTAAGCTGTGGCGCTACAGCATCGTCAGCGGAATAGCAGCGAATGCGTTAGCGCAGCTTCATAATACTGACTCAGCCTTAGTTTATAGTGGTGCATTAATGAATCAGTTAGGCACCTCGGTTGTGCTTAGCTTGAGTGCGCGTTTATTTGATAAAACTTGGGGCAATTGGATCCGTGAGGCCAGCTCGAGTCGCGATAAAGAAGTGTATGATGCGGTGATTGCCACTGAGTTTCCGGCCAAGGCAGTATTTGAGCAAGTGCTGGCTCACGGGCACAAACTCAATTGGCAGCTATTAGAGTTACTGAAATTTGAGCATAGCCCCTTAACCCTGTTGTTAAAGGAACTAGACCAAACCTTAACTTACCGCGAACTCTCTATGCCAGCCGCCATAGTGGCACGGGCGAATTGTTATGCTAAGGTGCTGTTGCTCGAGGAGATGCGCCAAATCGAGCCGCAGGAAAAACGCTTAATGTTCGATTATTACGAGCTGAGCGAACAGGAAGTGCTGCGCCTAAAAGCACAGAATTATCGGAAGTTGGATCTGCTGTGATCTGCACGCCGTTCCCATCGGTGTCCTATTGCGGCACTGATGTGGAGGACGGGAAATGCCAAGCTGGCAAGCTTCTGTATTAAATACTATTTTATCCTATGTGGCACGGCCATCGATCAGCCGAGGTAAAGCCAAACTTCCCCTAAGCCAAGTACGGCAACGTTTATTAGAGCTGGATAAGCGCTGGTTGCCATGGCCTGAAAAGCTCGTTACGGCCTCAATTCCCTTACAACATTCCACACTACTGCATTACGTGCTGCTCAATGACACGCCGCGTTTGGGCAATCTATTTTACATTCGTGGCGGCGGATTCTGTTTTAAAACTCCCCATGCCCACGCAAGACTGGTGGCCGATATCAGCGAACGTTGTCGCCTCGATACGTTTATCCCTGATTATCGTTTAGCGCCGGAGCATCCGTATCCCGCGCCCTGTGACGATGTACTCGAGGCATACCTGCACTTAATTGAGTTGAAAGGGAGCGATAACCTAGTGCTGATGGGCGATTCTGCCGGCGGTAATTTAGCCTTAAGTCTGTTGCTCGAACTTAAAAAGCGCCATCTGCCCATGCCTAAAGCCTGTGTGTTGTTGTCACCCGCGCTGGATTTAGCGATTACCGGCGATACCGAGCTGATTTTAGGCGCGGATGATCCGTTCTTTACCATTGAGTCGCTATTGCGGCTGCGCGGGGCGTATCTTGTTGGGGCGAATCCTATGTCAGAACGGGTTTCACCTTTACAGGGGAACTTGGCAGACTTGCCACCACTCTTAGTGATTGCCGGTACGCGTGAGTTGCTTTTACAGGACTCAGAACGACTGGTTATGCAAGTTAAGGCCAGTGGTGGCGCGGTAGAATCGCGTTTTTATCACAACATGCCCCATGTTTTTCCCCTGTTCCATCTGTTGCCCGAAGCGCTTGAGGCGAGGGAACAAATTGCGGATTTTGTGCTTTCACAGCTGATTCGTTAAAATTGTGTAGTTATTCATATTCGGTGAATAGCTAGCAAAAATAGAGGTAAATAACTTTTTTTCTGACTAAATATGCTAAATGCCTCTGGCGTAAACGCTTGTATAGTTCTTAAACTGCAATCTTTATGCACTTTGGCCTTAAGCATGGTGAATGTTGTTTGTGAAAAACTGGTATTTTGATCACAATTTCGCTAATAATGGCTATTAATAGACACAAGCATACCCTGTATCACTAACTCAAGATAAAGATACGTTGGGGACTCAGACGGCTCCCGATGCCGTTACATTTAAACAAAGGATGAAGAAGAATGAGCGTTGATATGAAGTTGAATCGTGCCCAGTTTGATGCGGTTATGGTGCCTAACTATGCGCCTGCTGCCGTGATCCCTGTACGTGGCGAAGGCAGCCGTGTATGGGATCAAGAGGGTAACGAATTTATCGATTTTGCTGGCGGTATCGCGGTAAATTGCTTAGGTCACTGTCATCCTGCCTTAGTGAATGCCTTAAAAACCCAAGGCGAAAAATTATGGCATCTGTCTAACGTCATGACCAACGAGCCTGCACTCGAGCTGGCCACTAAGTTAGTCAATAGCACTTTTGCTGAGCGTGTCTATTTTGCCAACTCTGGCGCCGAAGCCAACGAAGCGGCACTGAAATTAGCCCGTCGTTATGCTTTAGAAAAATACGGCGTAGAGAAAGATGAAATCATCGCCTTCGATAAAGCCTTCCACGGTCGTACTTTTTTCACTGTGAGCGTTGGTGGTCAAGCGGCCTATTCCGATGGTTTTGGTCCAAAACCGCAAAGCATCACCCACTTACCTTATAACGATGTTGCGGCATTAGAAGCGGCCGTATCGGATAAAACCTGCGCCATCATGCTAGAGCCGCTGCAAGGTGAGGGCGGTATTATTAATGCTGATCCTGCGTTCCTCAAAGCGGTGCGTGAACTGGCTAATAAACACAATGCACTGGTGATTTTCGACGAAGTACAAACTGGTGTTGGCCGTACGGGTGAACTTTATGCTTACATGGGCACCGACATAGTGCCGGATATTCTTACCACGGCTAAAGCACTTGGCGGTGGTTTCCCTATTGCAGCTATGCTGACTACTGCGGAAATTGCTGAGCACCTAAAAGTGGGGACTCACGGTTCAACCTATGGTGGTAATCCATTAGCTTGTGCTATCGGCAACGCGGTATTAGATGTGGTTAACACGCCAGAAGTTTTGAATGGTGTGAAACATCGCGAGCAATTATTACGCGACGGCTTGAACAAAATTAATGAAAAATATCACGTTTTCTCTGAAGTTCGCGGTAAAGGCTTACTGTTAGGGGCGGTTCTTAATGAACAATATCAAGGTCGTTCACGTGACTTTTTAGTGGCATCTGTTGCTGAAGGCTTAATGAGCCTGATGGCGGGGGCCAACGTAGTTCGTTTTGCACCTTCACTGGTGATCCCTGAGGCAGATATTGCAGAAGGTCTGGCACGTTTTGAACGTGCCGTGGCGAGCATCGCCGCTGCCTAAGGACCAAAGGAGTGCTGAATTTTATTCGCACTCCTTTTTTGTCAGGGAATTCTTGCAGATATCATTCCTGTCTTTTGAAGATAGGCGCATTGGTGCACTGCAAGCTTAAGTGAGGAGACACTAAGATGTTAATCATACGTCCTATTCGGGCTGGCGACTTTGAATCTCTATACCAAATTGCCGAAGAGTCTGGTCATGGCTTTACCTCATTGCCAGTCAATGCCGATTTGCTTCGGCATAAAATTGCCCGTGCTGAAGCCTCTTTTGCCAAAGTTGTCGATAAGCCCTTTGATGAAGGCTACTTAATGGTGCTCGAGGATACCGCGACCCGTGAAGTGGTCGGCACCTGCGCGATTGAAGCCGCAGTCGGTATGGAGGATGCCTTCTACCACTATCGCCTCGGAACTGAGGTGTACCATTCTGAGCAAATTGAAGTTCGCAACGAGGTGGAAACCTTAACTCTTTGTCACGATTACACTGGCGCCGCTGAGCTTTGTACCCTGTTTTTACGGGAGCCTTATCGTAAGGGGAATAATGGCCGCATGTTATCCCGCAGCCGTTTTCTGTTTTTGGCGCAGCATGCCAAACGCTTTGGCGAAACTGTGATTGCTGAAATGCGTGGCGTAAGTGATGCAGATGGTCATTCTCCCTTCTATGGTTGGTTGCAAAAAAACTTTTTAGGCATTGATTTTATTCAAGCTGACTACCTGTCTGGCTTAGGTAAAAAAGCCTTTATGGCGGAGATGATGCCCCGTAACCCTGTGTATGTTTGCCTGCTGCCAGAAGAAGCGCAAAAAGTGATCGGCGAAGTACACACTAATACGCGTCCGGCTCTAAGCTTGCTGCAGGCCGAAGGTTTTAGATGCCGCGGTTATGTGGATATTTTCGATGGTGGCCCAACGGTCGAGTGCCGTTTAACCGATATTCGTGCTGTGCGTGAAAGCCGTCTACTGACGGTCGAAATTGGTGATATGCCTGAATCCGATAAGCAATTTATTGTCTCTAACACTCAATTAGCCAATTACAGAGCGACCGCAGCTTATCTCTGCGTTGATGATAAAGCAGAGCAGGTGGTAATTAGCCCAGAACTCGCCGAAGGTTTGTTACTCGCAAAAGGCGATCAAATCCGTATTTTGGCAATGTAGGAATAGCAAATGACACATTTTATTAAAGGCCAGTGGCACGCTGGCAAGGGTCATGATGTGACCTCTAGCAACCCAGCAAATGGCGAAATTATTTGGCGCGGCCAAACGGCGACAGCCGATCAAGTCAACGCTGCCGTCGATGCCGCCCGTGAAGCTCAGTTCGATTGGTTTATGTTAGGTTTTGATGCGCGTCTAAAGATAGTTGAAGCTTATCGTAGCCAACTCGAAGCGAACAAAGCCGAATTAGCCGAAACGATCGCTCAGGAAACCGGTAAACCCCAGTGGGAAACGGCGACAGAAGTTGCTGCCATGATTGGTAAGATTGGCCTGTCGGCAACGGCTTATAACAAGCGCACCGGCACTGAAGCCAATGACACGCCAGCAGGGCGCGCCGTGCTACGCCATAAGCCTCACGGTGTTGTTGCTGTGTTTGGACCCTATAACTTCCCTGGGCATTTACCCAATGGTCATATAGTGCCAGCGTTGCTTGCGGGCAATACCGTGGTGTTTAAGCCCTCTGAATTGACGCCTAAAGTGGCCGAGTTAATGGTCTCTCTGTGGGAAAAGGCGGGTCTGCCCGCGGGTGTTCTTAACTTGGTCCAAGGTGAAGTGGATACGGGTAAGGCGCTGGCGTCACACCCACAGCTCGACGGGCTGTTCTTTACTGGCAGTTCTCGCACCGGTCACCTGTTACACCAGCAATATGCGGGTCATCCAGGTAAGATCCTCGCCTTAGAAATGGGCGGTAATAACCCGCTGATTATTAAAGGCGTGGCCGATATCAAAGCCGCTGTGCACGATATTCTGCAATCGGCTTATATTTCGTCTGGCCAACGTTGCACCTGCGCCCGCAGGCTCTATGTTGAGCAAGGCGAGCAGGGCGATGCCTTAGTAGCCAAGCTGGTTGAAGCGGTGAAGCAGATTAAAGTCGGTCCTTGGAACGCGCAGCCACAGCCATTTATGGGCTCAATGATTTCCGAAGGCGCAGCGAAAGGTATGGTCGCGGCGCAGGCTAACTTGCAGAAATTAGGCGGTGTGTCACTGGTTGAACTGACGCACCTGCAAGCTGGAACAGGCTTAGTCTCACCCGGGCTTATCGATGTGACTGCGGTAAGCGAGTTACCCGATGAGGAATACTTTGGACCATTGCTGCAATTAGTGCGCTACAGTGATTTTGACCAAGCGATTAAGCTGGCTAACCAAACCCGTTATGGTTTGTCTGCGGGTATCTTGGCCGATAGCCGTGATGATTATGAGTATTTCCTCGCCCGCATTCGTGCGGGTATTGTGAATTGGAACAAGCAGATCACTGGTGCTTCTGGCGCAGCCCCCTTTGGCGGCGTAGGCGCTTCGGGTAACCACAGGGCGAGTGCATTTTATGCCGCCGACTATTGTGCTTACCCTGTTGCCTCCGTTGAGGCGGATGCGGTGAGCTTACCCGCAAGTTTAAGCCCAGGATTAAGTTTAGAGTGAAATCATTGAGGAAGAACCTAGGTTCTTCCTTTTTCATAGCAAGCAGTAACGTTACTTGGGCTGCTACTGAGCGCCGTTGTGCAGCAAGTGGCTAGGGTCGTTACATTGAGTGCGAGCGGCAAAACAATACGCACTATAGTCGCAGCACAATAAAAGGAGTTTTTTATGCACACAGATATCAATGCGTTATTTGCCGCTCTCTGGCAAGACTATATTCAAATGACCCCATCTGCGGCCAAGGTGCACGAGCTACTCGGACACGGTAAACCAATCATCAACGACCATATCGCCCTGCGTACTTTTAACATCGCTAAGGTGAATTTAGCCGTATTGGCCGAGCACTTTACCTCTCTAGGTTATGTGGCTTGTGGTGATTATAAGTTTGAACAGAAAAAACTGGTGGCTAAGCATTTTGAGCACCCAGATGCGACTCAGCCAAAGGTGTTTATTTCTGAGTTATTGGTGGAAGAATTTAGCCCATCACTACAAAGCACCATCCAAGGTTTGATTGCCCAAGTGGATGAAGAGGCGACTAAAGCGGATAACTTTATTTATTCGGGTCGCCATTGGTCACTGGATGCTAAGACCTATGAGACGCTGCTCGAAGAGAGCGAATATGCGGCTTGGGTTGCGGCTTTTGGCTACCGTGCCAACCATTTTACAGTCTCTATCAATCACCTCGAGGGCTTCGAGACATTAGAGTCGGTGAACGATGCGCTTAAGCAAGCGGGCTTTGTGCTGAATAGTTCAGGTGGCGAGATCAAAGGTTCAGCAGAGGTGTTACTAGAGCAATCATCGACCATGGCCGATAAAATCGCCGTAGAATTTAGCGATACAACGGTTGAGATCCCAAGCTGCTTCTATGAATTTGCCCTGCGTTATCCCAAGGCGAATGGTGAGCTGTACACGGGTTTCGTGGCCGCATCAGCCGATAAGATTTTTGAGAGCACCAACGCGAAAAAGGCCTAATGAATTAGGCGGTTGCTGACTCATCTCAAACAAAAACGCCATCGTTCGATGGCGTTTTTATTGGTAGCACTTAGAGCACATAGCTTAACATTTGTTCGCTAAGCACTCTTAGCTAAGCACTCGTTAGCCAAAGACTAGTTCAATGCTGAGACCAGATAAGTGGCTGCTGTGCTTAAACTTAAGCTCAATGCCATATTGCTCGGCAATTTCTTTCACTATCGATAACCCTAGGCCATGGCCCATAACAGATTCATCGAGGCGCGTGCCCCTTTGGGTGAGTTTATCGAGTTCGTCATCGGCAACGCCAGGGCCATCATCATCTATGCTAAGGCAGAGTTTGCTTTGTTCCTTCCACAGTTTTACCGTGACTTGGCTGCCCGCCCATTTAAAGGCGTTATCGAGCAGATTCCCTAAGAGCTCCATACCATCTTCCCTATGGATGGGCAGGCGCTGGATACTAGGATCAAGCTCAAAGTCGCAGTTGATGTTTTTACTTCTATGCACTTTGTTGAGGGTATTGGCGAGGCTGTGAAGATCCCTCGGTACCACTAACTGGGCGGCAGGTAACATATCACCGGTGATCCGCGCCGCAGCAAGTTTACGTTCGACCATTTTATGGATAGCGTCGAGCTGTTGTTGTAGCGCCATGGCGGTATCGGGATCTTTAAGCCCCAAGGCTTCAACCTGTTGCTGCATCACCGCCAGAGGGGTTTTTAGCCCATGGCTTAAGTTGCCTAAGTTATTGCGGCTACGCTCAATTTGCTTGGCGGTGTATTCCAATAACTCGTTGTAGGTCTTCGCCAGCGGTTGCACTTCGGGCGGAATGTTATTCAGCTCTAAAGCGTTAATCTCACCTTCTTGTAGGCGTGACAGTGCATGTTGGATCTGTTTTACGGGTTTAAAGGATTGGCGCAGGATCAGGAATATACCCGCAATCATGGCCACTAACATGGCGAGGTTAACCCCAAGCTTAGTGCCGTAGACTTCACTAAATACCCGTCTACCAATACTCAAATCTTGTGCGACAGTGAGCGTAGCGGTCACATTGGCACTGCTGGAATTTAATCCAAGAGATAACAACTGCATATCATTATTTTTAGGTCCCTTTGCCTGCCAGACACGGGTCTGGTTTGGCGCTAAAGGTTCGATATCGAGCTGCATATCCCACAGGGAGCGAGAGCGGATCACTTCATTGGGCAGGTTTAGCTGGAAATAACGCCCCGAATAGGCGGGGCGGTAGAAGCTCGACAGTTGGCTCTGATCGATGTGGATTTCCCCATTATTGAAATGGGTTGCCAGCATAATGTGTTCTAAATCTTCTTCTAAGCGATTGATAATCGAGTCGTGAAACGCTTGGCGCAGCATGGACTCAAATAAGACGAGTCCAACTACTGTGCCTAATACCAATAAGCCCGTTAACCATAAACTGAGCTTAGTGCGAATCGAGATCATGCAGTCACGCCGTGGAAGATATAACCTTGACCGCGGCGGGTTTCTATCGCAGTTTTACCGAGTTTTTTGCGCAGATGAGTCACGTAAACTTCAACCACATTACTCTCTTTCTCGTCGTCAAACTGATAGAGCTTGTCCGTCAGTTGAGCCTTAGATAACAGCTTCTTAGGCGACATGAGGAAGATTTTTAACAGTCGGAATTCCATGGCTGTCAATTCATATAAATGCTCGCCAACGCTGACGGTTTGTTCGGCTTCATCTAAGGTGACGCCGCCATAGCTCAACTGTTTGCTGGAATTATTTAAACGGCCATGGGCGCGATGAATAAGCGCTTGGATACGCGCTAATAGCTCCTGTGCGTGGAAGGGTTTTCCTAAATAATCATCGGCACCGGCATTGAAACCTTCGACCTTTTCATGCCATTGGCTGCGGGCGGTTAACATAATAACCGGTGTGCTAATGCCTTGATTACGCCAGCCTTCGAGTAATTCCAGCCCATTGCCATCGGGGAGACCAATATCTAAGATCACGCAATCGTATTGGGTTTCTTTAACGAGGTAATCGGCTTCAACCGCTTTGTCAGTAATATCGGTAACGTAGCCAGCCTGTTTGAGTTGTTTCTCCAGTTCGGAGACCAACATTGGATTATCTTCAACGAGTAGCAGTTTCATGTTTTCGACATTCGCTCGGTAGTGCGGTGGAGTGTTCAAGTTGACCGTTGGTGGCATCAATACTCAGATTCACTATTTGGCCGCGTTGCACTTTGATTTGCAAATCATAGCGCCATTTATGATCTTCTTGATAGAGATGTGCGTCAATTAGTTCACCGTGGCAGAATTGATTGACCACGGCTAGGGTGCCATTGAGTGATAGAATTTGCCCAGAGTTGACTAAAGCCTTGGCTTGATAATGTTCTAATTCAATCGGTTCGGCGTTAATTATTGTTGGATGCACCAGCGTAAACAGACTGAAAAAACAGATAAATAACAGCCGTTTCATTTATGCTCCCCAATAAAAAATGGCCTAGATTTTATGCTAGGCCACTTTAATGAAACAGGCTTAAATCAAGCTGAAGTCTAACTTAACGGGTGCCATATACCACAATGGTTTTACCGTGTGCTTGAATGAGATTTTGTTCTTCAAGCATCTTTAAGATACGACCCACAGTTTCGCGGGAACAACCAACGATCTGACCAATTTCTTGGCGAGTGATCTTAATTTGCATGCCGTCTGGATGAGTCATGGCATCAGGTTGTTTTGCTAAATGCAACAATGTTTGGGCAATACGGCCTGCCACATCGAGGAATGCTAAATTACCGACTTTCTGGCTAGTGCTCTGTAGGCGGTATGCCATTTGAGCCGAAAGCTTCATCAGAATTTCGGGGTTAACTTGGATTAATTGCTTGAACTTCTTGTAAGAGATTTCAGCAATTTCACATGCTTGTTTTGCACGAACCCAGGCAGTACGTTCAGCTTGTTCTTCGAACAATCCTAACTCACCGATAAAGTCGCCTTGATTAAGATAAGATAGGATCATTTCCTTACCTTCTTCATCTTTAATCAATACCGCAACAGAACCTTTTACGATGTAATAAAGGGTATCTGAGTCTTCACCAGCATGGATCAAGGTGCTTTTAGCGGGATACTTATGAATGTGACAGTGTGATAAAAACCATTCCAAAGTTGGGTCCGGTTTTGGCTTACCAATCAGAGCCATGTCGATGTTCCTCGATTGATTAAAACGAAAGTAAGAATATTCTAAATAAGCATTTTACGTCAATTACACCCATAAAAACTTGATGGACATCTTAGTTTAGAATGAGTGAATAAATGCAATTAACCAACTAAAATTAGAGCTTATTTTGCTACTTTAGTGATATTAGTCAACTAAATCGGTGTCAAACTCACTGGATTCACTTAACTCTGTAGAGTTAATCACATCTTATAAAGGCTTTTAAGGGTTTTTTGTGAGTAAAACAATCGTAAACCTTAGTGGCCTGACATGGTGAGTAGAGCAATTTAAAAATCAGCGGTGATTTTTCCCTTTATTTAAGGTCAATTGAACCTATTTAGACTCGACTTATGGGGTTAATTCTGGCTAACTTGGGGACGCGGTTGTTTTTCGAAGAGGTTACCACGTGAAATACAGACAATGGGTTTTCGGTGCAGGATTGACTTTATCCGTTGGATTAAGTTCTGCTGCATACGCATTTTCTATCCCGCAGCCCGCAAATGAAATTGCGGCGAGTAAATTTGTGCATATTCAAGTTCAGGCGGAGCAAGGTGATGCCGATGCGCAATTTTTACTGGGACTGATGTTTCTCTCTGGACGTTATGTGCAGCAAGAAGTGCCATCAGGGCTGCACTGGATAACTCTCGCCGCCGAGCAACAACACGAAAAGGCGCAGCAAACTTTGGCGGATCTCTCTTTTGAAGGCCAATTGATTAAACGAGACTTAGCTGTAGCCGAGCGTTGGTATAAGGATATGGGCGAGCGTGGTAATCGTTGGGCACAGTTTCGTTTAGGCTTTATTTACGCTTCGGGTGGTGATGGCGTTAAGCGCAATTGCGGCAAAGCGGTAGAGCAATTTTCCCGTGTTGGCGATGATATTGCCCTTGGCAATGTGGCTTGGATTCTCGCAACTTGCCCTGAGGCCGAATACCGTGATGGCAATAAAGCGCTTCAGTTATCTCTACAGCTCCTTAAGGTCAACGAAAACGATCCCACTAATCTCGACAACTTGGCCGCGGCCTATGCGGAAGTGGGCGATTTTGGCGCTGCCGTTTCGACGCAGCAAAAAGCGATTGCAGCTTTGAAGATGACGGCTGAAGCGACTAAAACCGATGAATTTAAGCAGCGTTTACATAGCTATGAGCAGAAACGCGCCTACCGTGAGACACTGCGTTTGCTCGATTAAACCCGTTAGTGTTTTATTATCTTTATCAGCCCGGGCTATGCTCGGGCTGATTGTTTCTGGCGTTTTATTTATTGGGCGGATTCAGGCTGTTCGAGCGGCCAAGAATGTAAGATGTGATATTCCACCCCACGATTACCGCTTGACGAAAGGTACAAATGAAGCTGTTCGGGAGCGAGCGTTAGTTCAGTTATCGGTGTATTCGCTAGATCTTTGAGGAGAAGTTCGTTATCAAAGGTGCTCAAAGACTTGGCTTTTCTAAACAAGCTGATATGCGGTCGAAATGGATGTTCGCTCTGATGCAATTGCAACTGCTGCGCTAAATCTTGCGCCTGTGATGCCAGTAACGCCAACGCCGGGCTAACCCTATCTCCCTTTAAACAACATACCTGTGCCTTGGGCCAAACGGCGAGCTTATCCAGTTGTACAGTAAATCGTGGCCGATGCAGTTTATCAACGGCTTCGAGCAGTTGCGTCTTTTGAGACTGATGGGCTAAGCCTAAAAAAGCGAGGGTGAGATGAAAATTCGCTTTGCTTACGGGTTTTGCATGGGGCGTTAACTGTTGTGCTAAGCATTGCTGCAATTGCAGCAGTGGCATGCGTTGAGTCTCATTAAGGGCGAATCCAAGAAATAGTCGTTGTAACACTCTTTATCTCCGCTACCTGCTCAAATGCCAAACATAAGCTATGCTTTTGTTTGGTAATACAGAAAGGCCCGTGGTCATTATTCATCATCGGCTTTCGATGACTTGAATTTGTTTCTGGGAAGTGTAGCAATAATACCTTAAATGGAATTGTAGGTAAGGAAATCCCTTTTCATGTCAGATGGTTTAGCAAATTCACTCCAACAGGCATTAGTGACGATTTTTAGCGAAACGCCGCTAGAAACCCTAGAGCAAAATGTTGATAGAGCATTAGAGGCGATTACACTTCAGTTGCACTGTGATGGGGTGTTTGTGCTAACGGGGAGTTTATCCCTCGACCATTTACGCACCCGTAATTTGTATTTAAAACCGCAATTTAGCCAGGGCCAGCAGACTCGTGTTTGGCCGCTCGCGCGTATGCCTTTTTTTCGCTCCCTTGTGAGAAACCCCAAGCTGCTGAATCTACCCGATGTGAATACATTACCGCCAGAAGCTCAGGCGGAGCGGGCATTGTTACGGGATTGGGATGTCAAAAGTCTACTGGTGTTACCCCCCGTCGTATTTGGAGAAACCCGTATTGCCCTTGGGGCGGTAAATTGCTCCGAATGCTGTGAGTGGACCGAGGAGTTTATTCAGGAGTTTCAACATGCGGCTGTGATGATTGGTTCGGCGATGGAGCTGACCCGTATCGCCCATGATATGTTAGCGAGTGAAAACAAATATCGCGAAGTCTTTAATCAATTGCCCTTGGCTTGTGCTTTGCTCGATAAACAAAATCAACTGACGATGCTGAACAAAGTGGCGCTGCAAACCTTGCCAGTGCAGCATGGATACGATTTATTCAGTATGGTGCGCGATGAAGAGCACGCGATGCTCTCCGATACGTTGCATATGGTGCGTGAAGGCGTATTAGGACAAGCTTGGTGCGAATTGCCGCTTAAATCGCTGCATCAATTAGAGTGGTTAAGGCTCAGTTTTAGTCAGATCCACGGTGATAAGGACACCCTGGTTATGATTGCCGAAGATGTGAGTGAAAAGTATCGGCTGGCCGATGAGCTCTCTTTTCATGCTAACTATGATGCTCTTACCGGATTGCCCAATCGGCTGCACTTTGAGGCATTACTCGATAATTTGCTGCATAGCAAAGATGATATGCCAACCTGTGTTGCCTTTATCGATGTCGATCAATTTCAAGTGATCAACAATGTTAGCGGTCATCAAGCGGGGGATAAGTTACTGTGCCAGTTAACATTGCGGCTTAAACAACTGGTGCGCAAGGGCGATATCGTTGCTCGGCTTGGTGGTGATGAGTTCGGTATTTTAATGCATTACTGCAATGTAGATTCGGCGCAGCATATTGCTAAGCGGATTTGTACTCAGTTAGCAACCCACGAATTTATCTGGGAAAACCGCTGCCACAATGTTAGCGTCAGTATGGGGATAGCTAAGTTCGACAGGTCGGCCTCTGATATTTATACCGTGATGAGTCATGCTGATGCGGCCTGTCGACTCGCCAAAGATAAGGGGCGAAATGGCTGGCATTTATACAGTGCTAAAGATCCTAAAATGACTCGTCTTTACACTGAAATGATGGCCTCGGTAGATATTGTTAGTGCCCTCGCGTTAAATCAATTTGAGCTTTATTTTCAAAGTATTGCACCACTAAATTGCGAAGAGCCAGGATTACATTTAGAAGTGCTGCTCCGTATGGTGCAGCCCAATGGCAACATTGTTTCGCCAGCAATTTTCCTACCTGCCGCTGAGCGTTATAACTTGGCCGCCAAAGTCGACTTGTGGGTCATTGATAATCTACTGAAGTGGGGGAGTAGCCATTTAGCGATTTGGCAGCAATTGGGGCTGGTATCCGTCAACCTTTCGGCGACGTCTTTGGGTGATAGCGAGTTTATGAATTGGCTTGAAATGCGGCTAATGACTGAACCTGAGTTGGTGGATAAACTCTGCATTGAGATAACCGAAACCGCCGCCGTAAGCCAATTAGATCAAGCAACTAAATTGATTGAAGTGCTTAGGCCATTAAATTGCCAGCTCGCACTGGATGACTTTGGTGCGGGATTTTCAAGTTTCACTTATCTCAAACGTTTAAATGTGGATTACGTCAAAATCGATGGTCAGTTTGTTATCAACCTGTGTGACGATGATGCGGATCAAGCAATCATCAAAGCCATTTGTCAGCTCGGACAAGATATGGGATTTGATGTGGTAGCTGAGTTTGTTGAATCGACAGAAATTGGTTTAAAATTAAAGAGCTTAGGAGTGGATTATGCTCAAGGTTATGCGATTAATAAACCCGCGCCATTGCTAACATTAACCTCTGGATTGGCCGAGCCTTGGCTGCTGTAACGGCGGTTCTCCTTCAAGTGAGTTTTTATACTTCTGCAATTCTTAATTTGTAAGTGACTCATTTATCAATATTTACCTTAATGTGAGCCCATGCAACTTAGGCTGCGACAGATTGTCGCGCCAAGCCGAGTTTTGATTGCACTTATATCACCAGCCATAACAATCCCCCACAAAAATCATTAAAAACAATATGTAGGGGAAATTTGTGCCATATCAACCGATCAAATTAGCGCTAATTTTAGCGAGTATTTTAGGCTCCACTTTGCCTCAGTTGGGCTGGTCTACAGAGGCGACCGACTGTGGTGATGACCAAAAATGTAAAGATTATCTGCTGGTTACCGCTGATGTGATGCGTCAGCCAGTACACTTAGTGAGTGATCCCAAACAAAATCGATTGCCATTACCCGCCTATGATGGCTCAGGGTTTTTACGCACGATTCCGGGATTTAATATCACCCGTAAAGGCGGCTCTGGCGGCGATCCGATGTTTCGTGGGTTGGGTGGTTCGCGCTTAAACATCGTTGATGATGGCCAGCATGTATATGGTGCCTGTGGTGGACGTATGGATCCGCCAACCAATTATATTTATCCCGAAACTTACGATCAGATAACGGTTATTAAAGGCCCGCAGACGGTGAAATATGGCCCCGTCGGCACCGCGGGCACTATTCTGTTTGAGAAAAATCGTCATCGCTTTAATCAAGCGGATCTTGAAGGGCGTGCCAGTGCGACGGGTGGCAGTTTCGATAGACGAGATGCCATGGTGGAGTTGAGTGCTGGTGATAAGAATTACTACCTTGATTTTGATATTAATCAATCGAGTAGTGATCATTATCAGGACGGCAATGGCAATAAGGTGCAATCCAGTTATGACCGCCAAAACGCCAATCTTGCCCTAGGTTGGACACCTACTGAGCGTACCGTTGTGGAGTTAGCTTACGGTGAGTCGAGCGGTGAGGCAGAGTATGCCGACAGATTAAATAAGGCTCGCCAAATTGATAACCGTGATGCGGCGGTGCTCATACAACATGAGTTTGAGTCGAGTTGGTTGGCCGCAGTCGAGTTACAAGCCTTTAGCAATAAGAACGACCATATTATGGACCGATTTGATGAAGGGGTGAATTCTGGCTCGAATGTGCGCCGAATGACCGACGGTGGTCATCTTTGGTTTGATTTAACCCCGCTCGATGGCCTCGAATTAACACTAGGGCTGGATTATATGTCTAGCGCGCATGATGGCCGCAGCATGGCAATGGGAGATGTTGGTTTAGACGACTTGCTTAATAAGCCGTTTAAGGAAGATATGCGCTATAAAAACTACGCGCTGTTTGCCGAATCCCGTTACGGCTTTGATAACCAAGGTTCAGGTAATAGTAGCTTGCACGCTGGATTAAGGGTCGATCGCTGGGATGGCGAATTGTTAATCGCCCAACAGGGTGAGCGGGAGGATACCCTCTACAGCGGTTATGTGCGTTATGAATATCAACTCGATGCTCATCAATACTATGCTGGATTTGGCTCGGCGCAACGCGTGCCAGACTATTGGGAGATCATGAAGGCTAGCGCCGATAATCCCGCACAAAAAGCCTTTGATCTTAAGGCAGAAACGACCAATCAATTTGATATAGGCTGGATTTACCAAGGTCCGGTTGAAGCGTCAGTGTCACTCTTTTACGGTGAGATTAATGACTATATTTTGATTGATTCGACCAGCAACACCACGGTGGCGCGTAATATCGATGCCAGCTTATTCGGTGGCGAAGCAAGCCTAGACTATGCGCTTAATGAGCAATGGTCGACTCAACTTACCTTAAGTTATACCCATGGTGAAAACGATACCGACAAGGTCGCACTTGGGCAAATATCGCCGTTAGAGGCAAGATTAATTGTTAATTATCAATGGCAAGCTTGGACAATGGCGGCGCAGTGGCGGTTGGTTGCATCGCAGGATCGTTATACCTTAGGTCACGGCAATATTGTGGGCCAAGACTTAGGCCCAAGTAGTGGCTTTGGTACCTTGGCACTCAATGCTTCTTGGTCATACAGCAAGGATTTATCCTTTATCTTCGGTGTCGAAAACCTGTTTGATGCAACCTACGCCGAGCATGTGAGTAAGGCCGGTACGGGTAATGATCTGCCTGGCAGCGAAGCCATGTTTAGGGTTAATGAGCCGGGGCGTAATCTCTGGGCTAAGCTGACCTATCAGTTCTAACTCGGCTTATTTGTGCTAGCATCGCCCCGAGAGCCTTGCTGTCGGGGCGATGCTATTTTTAGCAAGCCAATGCCAAACTGCGACATATCAAAGCAGAGGCTGCGGGAGGGACACTGCCTAAGGCCTATGTTAAACTGCCACATTATTTTTCCCTGTTGATACTGTTGCATTGAACAATCTACCTATTCATTCCTTACTGCCATCCCTGCGTGATGCCTTTGCAACGCATGCCCAAGTGATCCTCGAGGCACCCACAGGCGCGGGTAAATCCACCGCCTTGCCTTTAGCTATCTTGGATTGGGCTGAGGTTTCTGGGCGGATTTTAATGCTGGAACCTCGACGTGTGGCCGCCCGCAGTGTGGCGCAATTTATTGCCAGTTGTCGGCAACAGGCGGTAGGGCAAGAGGTCGGTTTTAGGGTGCGCGGTGAGTCAAAGGTCAGTGGTGAGACTCGGCTTGAGATCGTTACCGAAGGGATATTAACCCGAATGATCCAGCAAGATCCTGAATTGACCGGGATCGATATGATCATTTTCGATGAGATCCACGAGCGGCATTTGACCACAGATCTTGGTTTAGCCCTCGCTCTCGAAGTGCAAAGCTCACTGCGGGATGACTTAAAAATCCTCGCCATGTCGGCAACCTTATCTGGCCTTGCGCTCAGTGAGTTAATGCCAAACGCAGCCCTGCTCAAGAGTGAAGGGCGCAGTTTTCCGGTTGAAATCATCTACCGTGCTGTCGCGGGCCAGCAGCATTGGCTCGATCATTTGAGTCGCACCGTGCTCGATAGTGCTACCTCAATAACGGATAGTGGCCCGCAGGATATACTGGTGTTTTTACCCGGTAAGGCGGAAATCCTCAGGGTGGCGCAGTATTTGGCGGAGCGCCTCGATAGCAACCGTGTGGCAATTTGTCCGCTTTATGGCGAGTTGTCTGCGCAGGAACAGGATAGGGCGATTAAGGCAGACGATAGTGGCAGGCGCAAAATAGTGCTCTCCACCAACGTTGCCGAGTCGAGCCTCACCATTGAAGGCATTGGGCTGGTTATCGATAGTGGCTATAAACGCCAAGCGAGTTTTAACCCTAAAACTGGGGTCACGCGCTTAAGCCTTAAACGTATTAGCCAAGCTTCGGCAACCCAACGTGCTGGTCGCGCTGGCCGTTTAGCGGCGGGCGTGTGTATTCGATTATGGGGCCAAGAAGAGCATCAACGTCTGCTCAAAGCCGATGAGCCCGAAATCAGCCAAGCCGACTTAGTCTCAATGGCCCATGACTGTGCCTATTGGGGCGCAAAATCCTTCAGCGATTTGCTGTTATTGACAGCGCCGCCGAGCGTGAACGAAGCGCTGGCGTGGCAACTGCTGCAGCACTTAGGTGTGGTCGATGGGCAAAACAAACTCACTCAGCATGGTAAAGCCGCCTATGAGCTGGGCTGTCATCCGCGCCTCGCGCACATGTTATTAGCTGCTAAATCCCATTCTACAGAACTTGCGGCCTTGGCCTGCCTGCTCGCGGGCATTTTAGAGGCGCGGGGATTGCCACGCAAAGGCGCAGATATCATGAATTACTTGCATTTTGCCACCCAAGGCAGTGCGGGGCAGCAGGCCAAGCAATGGCTTAAAAAGCTGGCGCTAGATAAGCAATTCTCTCAGGCCGATTTAGTGGCCATCGCTTCCCATGCCCATCATCAGGATGTTGGTTTGCTGTTGGCGCTGGCGTATCCCGACCGCATTGCCAAATCCCGTGGCGTTGAGGGTTATCAATTGGCCAATGGAACGGGTGTGGTGCTCAACGCCGAAGATGCCTTAGCGCAAACGCCTTGGCTGGTGGTGGCTGATTTTCAAGAAACCGAAGGTAAAAATGCTGGGCGGATCTATTTAGCTTGTCCGTTACAACCGAGCCTATTTGAGCATGAGTTGGTCGACTTGGTTGATACTCATGAGCTGTGCGGTTGGGATGAAACCAAAGGTCGCGCTGTTGCTGAGCGGCAAGCAAAAGTCGGGCAGATTTTATTGAAATCAGAGGCTATCCCTAATCCGAATCGCGGCCAAATTGTGGCGGCATTAGTGAGTTATATCCGTCAGCAAGGCTTACAAATTCTTAATTGGAACGCTAACTTAGCGCAGTTTCAAGCGCGATTGCATTTAGCGCGTGAGTTAGATCCGAATGCTGATTGGCCGGATATGAGCGATGCCGCGCTGCTGGCAAACCTTGAAACATGGCTGGCGCCTTACCTTGAAAATGTGAATAATCTGCCGCAATTACAAAAACTCGATTGCTTTAGTTTAGTGATGAATCAATTGAGTTGGTCGCAGCAGCAGGCGCTTGATTCACTGTTGCCGACCTCATGGCCTTTAGCCACGGGCACTTTCGCGCCCATAGTTTACGAGACTTCGGGTCGCGCCTTACTGCGGGTTCGCTTGCAGGAAACCTTTGGTATGGCTGACAGCCCGCTACTAGCCCAAGGTAAGCTGAAGGTGACGATGGAGTTGCTGTCTCCGGCGCAGCGCCCTTTGGCACTGACGGCAGATCTCGCCAGTTTTTGGCAAGGGCCCTATGTTGAAGTGAAAAAAGAAATGCGTGGGCGTTACCCTAAACACCTGTGGCCGGACGACCCTGCCAATACGCTACCGACAAAATATACCAAGAAGAAAACCTTAGGTTTATCTCAGTCATAGCCTTTAGACTGCTTTGATTTACAACCTTGTGTTGTGCCTGTGACTGATGCCGTTAACGCATAAATGATGAAGTAGATATGACAACTCATACGACAAAAAAAGCGCCAGCCCAACGTAAAGCGAAGCGAAGCCGTGGCCTATTTGGGCAAATTTGGTCGCTCACCTGGAAGCTCGCCTTAATCGGCCTCGCCGTTGTGACCTTCTACGGTATTTACCTCGACCAAATTATCGCCCGTAAGTTTGAAGGGCAAAAATGGCATTTACCTGCACAAGTTTTTAGCCGTTCCATGGCCTTATACCCAGGAGCAGCGGTGAGTCATCCACAGTTGATGGCCGAGTTAAAACTACTTGGCTATCGCAAAGTGGCGAACCCCCGCGAGGTAGGCGAGTTTTCGGCATCGAGCACCAAAATCGAATTATGGCGTCGACCCTTTTTACATCCCGAAGGCGATCAGCCAGAACAGCGAGTGATGATCACCTTCGATAGCGAAGGCGTCAGCTCTATTGCCCGAATGGAGGATAAGCGCCAGTTAGCGGTATTCCATTTAGAACCCGTTTTACTTGACCGCATGATCACCGGCGATGGCGAAGACAGGCTCTTTGTCTCTACCGAAGATATGCCCAAACATATTGTGCAGGCACTATTGCTGGTGGAAGACCGCAGTTTTTACGAGCACCACGGGGTGAACCCCTTCGCGATTCTGCGTGCTGCTTTTGTAAATATCAGCGCAGGGCGTACCGTGCAGGGCGGTTCGACACTGACCCAGCAGTTGGCGAAAAACTTCTTTCTTTCAAGCGAGCGCTCATTGTTGCGTAAGGTTCGCGAAGCCTTAATGGCGGTAATTATTGATTTTCGTTACAGCAAGGAAGAAATTCTCGAGGCTTATCTCAACGAAGTGTATATGGGGCAAGATAAATCCCGTGCCGTGCATGGTATGGGGCTGGCTTCGCAATTCTATTTTGGTCGTCCCATCGGTGAGTTAACCACGGCGCAGCAAGCCTTTTTAGTGGCGGCGATTAAGGGGCCATCTTACTACAACCCATGGCGCTACCCAGAGCGCAGCTTAGAGCGCCGCGATTTAGTGCTGCGGTTATTGATGGAGTCGGGCGAGCTGACTACCGCGCAATACAAGGTGGCGGTGGAGTCGCCCTTAGGTTTGCGTAATGCCAATAAGCCTGTGCATCAAAAATTACCTGCGTTTTATGCCTTGGTTAAACAAGAGGTTAATGAGCGCTACGGCGATGCGTTATTAAAACAATCTGGGGTGAAGATTTATACCACACTCGATCCAATGGCGCAGGAGGCCGCCGAAATTGCCGTGACTCAAACCTTTAAGAGCTTAGATAAGGGCAATAAGTCGTTGCAGATTGGTATGGTGGTCACCGACAAATACACTGGCGGTATCGCGGCTATGGTGGGTGATAAAACGCCGGGCTTTGACGGTTATAACCGCGCAGTGGAGATCCGCAGACCGATTGGCTCGCTTATCAAGCCATTTGTGTACGCCACCGCTTTGGCACCAAATAGTCAATTTACTTTGGCCACGCCACTTAAAGATCAGCCGATTACCCTAAAGAATGAGCAAGGCAAAACCTGGTCACCGCAGAACTTTGATAAGACCTTTAGCGGCCAAGTTTCCTTGTTAACGGCGCTGAAAAAATCGATGAACGTGCCGACGGTCAACCTCGGTATTGCCGTTGGGGTCGATGCGGTGGCAACTACGCTGGCCAAATCGGGTTGGGAAGAACCGCTAAACGAATATCCATCGATGCTACTGGGCGCGGTGAATGGCTCGCCCTTAATGGTGGCGCAGGTTTATCAAACCCTCGCCGATAGCGGCGCTTACCGTAAACTCACCACAGTCACCGCCGTGCTCGATAGTGATAATCAGCCTTTACCCGTAACGCGTTCAGCCAAAGAGCAAGCGATTACGCCAGATACCGACTTTTTGGTGCAATATGCCATGCAGCAAGTGGTGCGCTCGGGTACGGCAACGCGCTTAGGCAATGCCTTCCCCGGTGTGGCGCTGGCGGGTAAAACTGGTACCAGTAACGATAGCCGTGATTCTTGGTTCGCCGGTTTTGATGAGCGTAACGTGGCTGCGATTTGGGTCGGTCGCGACGATAATGGTAAAACCACTCTTTATGGTAGCAGCGGTGCGATGGCGGTATACCAAGCCTTCTTGAAGGAGCGTCCACCCATTGGGCTGCGTTCTATTCCGCCATCGGGTGTGATCCAAGGCTATTTTGACCGAGATACGGGTGAAGCCAAGGAAGCGGGATGCAGTAATACTGAGGCATTACCCGCCCTGAGAGGCACTTATAATCCAGCTAAAAACTGCGGCGAGCCGTTGCAGTGGTGGCAGAAGATTTTGGGTCAGTAATACTTATTTTTCATAGGCAAAGATATAACGGCGGTGCAACTTAATTGCACCGCTGTTTTTGATAAAGAGAGTGCAAGATGTTTAAAACCGCAGCCGCAGTGCATATCCTTGTTAAACACAAAGAGCAGGCGGAAGATATTATTAAGCAATTGAATAACGGTGCTAATTTTGGCGCCTTAGCGAAACGTTATTCCTCATGTCCCTCAGCGAAAAAGGGCGGCGATCTCGGTGAGTTTAAGCGTGGGCAAATGGTGCCGCAGTTCGATAAAGTCGCTTTTTCCGGTGAGCTACTGGTGCCACATCTCGTTAAAACCAAGTTTGGCTGGCATGTGGTTAAGGTGCTGTATCGCACTTAATCAGGTTGCGTTGATTGAGTAAATAAGCTGACCTATCGACGCATTAAGCTGCATCTCAACACCAATCTAAACGCTTATTTTCAAAAATAGTTCACAGTGCGCGTTTCCTGTGTTCTCACGAGATAAACGCGCATATGCACGAATAAGGCGCTAGCTTCTGGTATGTATAAATGGATTTAAAACAAACAAATTTGCAGAGCATTCTCGACAGGCTCTATAAGACTGCGTTAACACTACTCCTCCCACAATTAGGGTTACTCACCATCGTTGGTTCAGACACAGATCGATATACTTTTTTGCTGATGTTTATTGTTTTTCTGGCTGTGAATATTCTCATTCCCCTATGGTTACTCCTCTTCAACACTGGGAATTCAAAAGTTGATTCATTTTCAATCACAATAGACGACCAGAACATTCTTGTTTCGACCTATGGTGAAGTCCAGAAGATAGATAAAGCCTCATATTGTGGCTATAAAGTTACCTCGCAGTATCCAAAGCAAATACAGCTATTAGAGGCTAACGGCGAACATATAGAGTTTAGTTACTACGCGTTAAATAAAGAGCAAAGGAAGCGCTTGTTTGATTATTTGGGACCAGCGAAAAGCTAATAATCCGATCTAGTCGCTCCCTTCGAACGCAGGGATAAAATATGGGGCGGCTTGGCGATTATGGCCCATATTCTTACCCCAAAGTGTGGGTGTTATCCATAAAAGTCTAAAGCTAAAGTCAACGACTTAGAGTAAATAGCTAACGCGTTTTTGCCCCAAAATCAGCCAATATCTCTGTCAGGATAACCATCCCCTCAAGACGATGCTGCGTAACCGACAGCAAAAAAGTAGCCTGCTTTCTGGGGTTAAACCTATGAAGGGATAAGGTGTGAGTGTCAGGTTGAATGTGGGCCCCAAATGCTGCCAACCAAGGTCAACAATCAGTCGAAATTGAGCGTGACAGAATAAAAAAGCTAAAGCGATATCAAGTGATTACTCATCAAACTGTATAAAAAACGCTACCGCAAAAAAATAAATTCCTATAGCATCATTTATACCAATTGACATGGATGTGGCAGAGGCCAAGTCCAACAAGCGATTTATGCCCCGCAAACAGCGCAGCGCATAAATACTAAGACGTTAGGCCTTCATGTATAGATTCATCTTAGCCTGTTATGGAGTTCCTAAATCTTCCGGCGCTGAGGCAGCTATTGATATCACCACAGAATTCGTGGAGCACCATCCGTGGCACAGCAATGTCACCTGCACTTGGGACGGAGAGCGGCTCATACTTCAAGCCGACAATGACTTTGACTCTGATGGCCTTGCTCTAATAGATGAGTTTTCAGACAGCATTTCAGCATATATTGCAGAGCTATTTGACGGAGATATCAAAATAGAATCAATAACAAATGTGCCAACGGAGGCCTAACAATGCGCTCAACTGTCGCTCACTTCATTTGCTGGACTCGCAAAAGCTACGCTTTTGCTCACCCGTTAGCTTAATCGTTATGAGTTTTGAGTGATCGACAGAGCAAATCTGGTCACCCATCCTTAATCGTGCTGCTGAGACTATTCATCATTCTGTGTCAGATTAATTTCTACTTTTAATCGCGGTTTACAATGGCTGGTTTACTAAGCAATCGACCACGCAGAGTGTGAGTTTGAGGCAAGGCTAAAGCTAGAGCTAAAGCTAAAGCTGCCTTAGTGTGCTAACCGATTGAAATAATAAAAATCCCTGCCTAGCAGGGATTTTTGCTTTTAGCTTATACCGCAATAGCACGGCTGATTAACGTAAATCTACTTGAAGGGCCACACCTGTACTTTGGCCTTCACTTTGGAGCGTAATGTAATACCAGCCAGCACTGGGATTATTGACCTTGATTTGCTCCGTAGTGCTGCCAGCATTTGTTGAAGCGGCTTCATATTGCTGGGCATTGGCCCAGCTGCGACCCGAGTAAAGGCTGACATCTCCAGTTCCGTGGGCCGAGCGTACTTCTAGTTGGCTTGTCCCTTCAGGAATCCAAAGGTAATAGTCATTACGGCCATTGGCGCTGCAGACGGCATCACCCGGCGTGAGTTGGGTATAGCTCACTGGGGATTTAGTCGCACAGGCATTGGCAATTTGATTAGGAACGCTACTGCCACCACCGGCTTTAAGGTTGAAGCTCACGCCACTAAATTCACTCGTGGTATCAACAGTGATATATCGCCAGCCACGGTTTGCCGTAAAGCTAAAGGACTCTTTGTTGCCTTGATTTACACTGCTGGCTTGGGCATTGCTCGCACTTGCCCAAGTATTGGCATTAAAGTAAATATTGGCATCGCCTGTTCCCCCGGTTGTGCTGACACTAAATTGGCTGTTGTCAGCATCGACCCAGAAATAAAAGCTATTACGGCCACCGCTAAGGCATTCATCTTTTCCGAGGGTTAGCTTGCCGTAATTGATGGTTGCGGCGCCGCAATTGCTGGGTACTTCACCACCAGTATCGCCGCCATCACCTAAATCGGGATCGGTATCGGCAACTAACTCAGTGGTACTCACTAGCATATCAACACCACCAAAATCGCCTTCTAGGGTGATATAGTGCCAAAGTTCATTGGGGTTTAGGCTCACTTTGATCACTTGGTAATTACCGTTGCCGATGCCATAGCCCTGATTTTTTTCAGCACTTGCCCATCCCCTTGAATCGTAATAAATATCGGCATCACCCCAACCACCGCCAATTTTGATCCAAATATCCTGAGCCGAGCGGTCAGTGTTGGCAAAGCTAAAGCTGGCTCGGCCTTGTTTGGCGTCAATACACTCCATAGGTACCTCAAGACTGAGGCTGGCTGACTCGCTATAGCGGTATGCTTCGTTACTGACTTGGCAGGGCGAGTAATCCTTGCTGATGGTGCCCGCGGGGCCTGCCCAGTTGCCTTCGCGACCACTGGCATTAGCCTGTTCATCACTTGGGCCTTTATCGACAATACCATTGTTGGTAGTGCTTAAACCGCTGGTGAGCCAGCCGCGCCATTCGTTGTCATAACGGGTGCCAATGGAATCCATAAATGCTTGATATTCAGCATATTGGTTATTGCGTAGGAAGGTTAGGATCTGGCGAACATCATCGCGGTGGTTTTCAAACATAAAGCGTACGGCGAGGTAACCCCAACGGTAGATGCGGTCTTGGCCGGAGTCATAGGTGTTTTTAAAGATGGTTGAGAGCATATACTCGCCCGTTTCCCCCATTGCGATGGCAGCGGGGTTGGCATCTCGGTATGAAATATATTCCGCTAATCCTTCAATCCACCAAATTGTGTTGGCGGATACGCTGCGGCTGAAGTCGCCAAACAGGTTGTAGCGACCATCAAGGTAATGCACGTATTCATGCTGTAAGTTCCACACATGAAAATCTGGGCGACGCCATTCGGCCTCATAGGCTATAAAGCGCGCTTGGTTTTTAAGTCCTGCGGGAGAGCCTTCTAAATACATGCCGCCATTGTTGGTATTGATCCCAAAAATGCTGTTGGCAAGGGATTGATATTCTGACGAGCTGCCAAAAATTACCAGCTCTAAATCATCATTGTTATCCTGTGCGACCGCCTGCATTCCCGTTTCGAGTATCGTGTGGAAATGGCTTTCTTGCTGACTTAATACTCCGCATGCCCATTTGGCTTGATCTTGGTAAAGATCTTGGGCGCGGATCTTGAGGCTGTCGGAGCATTTCCAATTGAACGGTAAGCTATCGGCGGCTAATTGCGCCTTGAAACCACAGATCTGATAAGCATTGCAGTTGCTGCGATCGTAGTAATCTGCCATCTCGGCAGCTGCAAACCACAGCACTTTACTGGGATCATTTTTGCTGGTGCTATTTAAGATATTTTTGACCAATTGGGTGACTTTAGGGCGCATGGCATCAATGTAGTAAAGTCTAGATAACTCTCTAACAGCATTGACTAAAACATATTCAGCATTGGTGCCGAGTAAGTCCCTATGGTTAAGTTGGAACTGGTTGAGCGCATCCAAAATGGCATGATCTCGGGCAAACAGTGCCTGCATGTCAGGATTCCACTGGGCGCGGAATAAGGTGGTAAACACTGTATTGGCGGCCGCATTCAGTGCAAAGCTGGCTTGCCATGTGCTGTTGTAGTCATTAAGCACTTTGAGGGTGACAAAGTTAAAATCTGCCCCCAGTTCAGCCGAATCAATCAGGATCAGTGCTTCTTTGAGCACGCTGGCATTGGCATCGGAGAGTGTCCAAATGGCGTTATTGGTAAAGAGAGCATTAAGCGCTGATTTTAAATTGTTTTTCACCGCACTGCTGTAGGCGGGTACGTCGCTAGGATTGTAAAACTGCACATAAAGCGCGGCGCGCACAAAGTAAATATGTGACTCAATGCCTTGGTTATCCACGCCAGTGTATTGGGGCGCCTTGGCCGCAATCGCATTAGCAACTGTGGATACATTCGCTTCACTAAATACGCTGCTTGCGTCACTTCCCTTGAGATTAAATAGCTTACCGACACACTGTGGCGTGGACTGCGTTAGCTCATCTAACAGGGCTTGGCCCGATTTACCAACAAAGTTACTACAGTCGGCATTGGCGGCAAAGCGGCTGACTTTTGATCTCGGAGAGTTCTCGATCAACGCCTGCTGTTGTGCAGAATGTGCATCGAGGTACTCAGAGTGTGTCGGCTCGTTAGGGGAGGCTATCAAGCTGTTACTGGGTAATAACGGCCGATGGCTGGCATCAAAATTGAGTGGCGCTGACGGCGAAGCTATTGGTGCTAACTTACTGGGGATTGCAGCGTGTTGGTCTGATACTAAATGGTTATGGGCGAACGAAGGTGTTGTAATGGCTAAGCTAATAGCCGCGAAAAGTAGCGTCTGTTTCATGGTGTTTCCATCGTTATTTTATCTGCAAAGCAGATCTTCCTTGGGCGTTATCCGATGTATTACAGCAATTAACCTCGGACCTCATTGGTCCAACTGAATTTAATGCTTGTCTAATTCAGTTAGCGCCGAAATATCATGAAATAAATTGCATAAAATATCCAATATAAATCGATAAAAATTTACAAGTTTTTCACATTGTTTTTATCGTTATGTTTTTATTGTGTTTTTTATTGAATTATCGTGCGGTTAATAAAGATTGGTAATGTAGACGGCAATTGTTTTAATGTGGCATCGTTTCATTCAAGTTGCTGGGGTCCTTTTGTTACCTCGCTAACGGTCAACAAGGTTCATTCCAACATTGTTTGGGTTAATATGTTTTAACCTGAGTATGATGCCGCTATGTTTGCAGCGATAAGCCGAAATCCCAAAGTTGTACAAGGAGTTAGCTATGTCAGATTTACCAAAAGATTATGTCCATATACATATTGAACAGCCCGGTGCACCTGAGGTAATGCAACTTTCCCGTTCACCCTTACCGGTTGTCGGGGCCGGACAAGTTCTTATTCGAGTAAGTGCGGCTGGGGTGAATGGGCCGGATCTCAAGCAAAGGGCTGGAGCCTATCCGCCGCCACCCGGAGCATCGTTAATTTTAGGGCTTGAAGTGGCTGGTGAAATTTGCGCCATAGGTGAAGGCGTGACTCAATGGCAACTGGGGGATAAGGTTTGTGCTTTAGTCCCTGGTGGCGGTTATGGCGAATACACCTTGACCTATGCAGCTCATTGTTTGCCGATTCCAAAGGGATTTTCGATGGTGCAAGCGGCCGCGTTACCTGAAACCTTTTTTACCGTTTGGGGTAACTTGTTTATGCGCGCCGGACTAAAGGCTGGCGAAACCGTTTTGATACACGGTGGCTCTGGTGGCATTGGCAGTACGGCGATTGCGCTGGCGAATCGTCTTGGTGCGCAAGTGATTGCGACTACAGGGCAGGATGAAAAGCGCGACTATTGCTCAGGATTAGGTGCCCATCTTGTCGTCAATTACAACACTCAGAATTTTGTCGAAGAAATCATGAGCTTTACGCAGGGTAAAGGCGTTAATGTGGTATTTGATATCGCGGGTGGCGATTTTATTAACCTCAATTTGCAAGCACTCGCGTTGGATGGACGTATGGTGTCGGTTTCAACTCAACGTAGTCCTAAAGCTGAGGTTAATATTCTCCAGCTGATGGCTAAGCGAATTGTCTGGACAGGTTCAACCCTAAGACCACAAACGGTTGAAGCCAAAGCTGAAATCGCAAGGCAATTACACGAACGTGTTTGGCCATTACTTGATAGCCAGCAAATCGTGCCACATATTTTTGCAACGTACCCATTGAACGATGCGCCAAAGGCCCATAGATTAATGCAGTCGGGCGAACATAGGGGCAAAGTGGTATTAACATTTTGAATTAACTCAGCTACAAGCTGTAACCTCTTATCGCTTCAATAATTTAATGGTTATAGGTGCATAATTAAAACTTGATGTGATGTTTTTTTAGACTAAAGTCGTTAGTGACAAATTTTTTTAGAGACTTTGGCCGAAATTAATGCGTAATAAGTGAAAATTTCATGGTTTGAGGCATTGATTATCGAAAATATTCTGTAAAAATACCCAGTTGAAAACGTCAGAGACTTTCCGGCGCTATTCGTGGATCAAAGCAAGCGTCGCTTCGCTTATTCAGACTAAAAAACTCATAGTGTATGTGTTGATTTAAGGGTATTGGCATATATGTATAACACAGCAAAGAAACAGGTTTGGTATGGTGAGCTGAGAACATCGAAGGGCAATGCGATTGTCGTCCACGACAACCAGCTGCCAGAGGCTTCCCCTGGACGAATTTACCTCTACAATACCGACCGTGATGCCATTGTTGAGTATGTAGAAGACATAGTAAAAGTGAACCTATACGACTTAGATGAGGCCGCATTAAAAGCTGCTGAGGCTAAGTTTAGTGGTGCATGGAAAGCGGCTCGCGCTCAATTTATGAGCAAGCATCAAGCTCGTATTGATCTGAACAACGTTAAGGATTCTGGCCCAGTACGTAAGGCTAAACCTGAGGTTGAGCCTGAAATCGAAACCGATGCAATTGGTGCTGATTTCGATGAAGATTGGGGCGATGATTTCGACGATTAATATCCAATTTGCTTCGGCAACATTGGATAAAGGTAAGGAATGAAACGACTTTATTCCTTACCAGCCTTTCTTTTTAATTCCTACAGATGCTCATTTCAACTTTAGTCAACAATATCAAATTGATATCGACTAATATGATGATAGATTTTCCCTGGTACTAACCAGGCATCATCACCCAATTGCGGTTGATTGGGCGAGTCAGGCAGCTTTTGCGGTTCAATACACACGCCCTGATATTGGTGCAAACTTTGTTGGTTTCGTCCCACGGTTCCCGCTAAAAAGTTAGCGCAGTAGAGTTGTACGCCAGGCTGATTGGTAAATACCGTCATGGCGCGGCCGCTGACAGGACTGCTTAAACAACCAAAGCGGCGTAGTGAACCATCGGGGTTATCCATCAGATAGCAATGATCATAACCTTGGGTGCTTGTTAGTTCGGGAGCGTGAAGTTTTTCGCCAAGGGTAACACTTTGAGTTAAATCGAAAATACTATCTTTAACCTCAGCAATTCCTGTCGGGATGCCGACTTCATTCATCGTCAAATAGCGTGTCGCATCGATTTGCATCTGGTGCTGATAATTATTGCTCGTACCATCCAGATTAAAATAGCTGTGCTGCGTCAGGCTCACCGGACAAGATTTATCCACGGAGGCCAGCATTTCTACATAGAGATTATTGGCGGCAAGGCGATAGTCTAATTGCACCGTGCAATTACCGGGGAAGCCCATATCGCCATCTGGACTCACTAAGGTTAATCTTACTCCATCGGGAAGCGGGCCTAAGTGCCAGTTCTTTCTGTTAAAACCTTCGCGGCCACCATGTAAGCAGTTGCTAGCCTGATTGATATCCAGTTGATAGGTTTGCCCCTGATATTGCAGCTTGCCAAGGGCGATACGATTGGCAAAGCGGCCTGCAATGGCGCCAAGGTGGGCATTTTGAGTCAGGTAATCTTCGGCACTGTCGCAGCCTAGAACGATATTGGCGCGCTCGCCCTGTTTATCGGGTGTCCAAAGCGCGCGAATAATGCCGCCTAAACTGAGCACTTCCAAGGCGATGATGCCATTGTCTATCCGCACGCGTTCAATTTCGCCGCCGCGGGGATCGGTCCAAGGATCTAATACACTGAAACGCACCATTTAGTTTCCCTCAATGTCAAAACGCCTACCGTAGATTATTTAACCGTTTGATTTTTCTTCTTAAAAATGACAAATACCACACAATTCATGGTTGAATTCGTATGGTATTAGTGGCGGAGTTAGCTGGTGCGATTAAGTGTTTAGCTGTCTATTCGCCCTGCGCCAGCACTCGCTGAACAGAGATAAACGGTTGCATCTATCCCTGTTTGCTCGAAAAATGTCTGTTCGACCGCAGAAACTACCGCATCGGTAAGCTCATGGTCGACGAGCGCGACCACGCAGCCATCGGTCATGCGTATGCCACCGCGTTCGCCAATCACTTGGCTAACAATATCCACCAAAGTGTCAAATTCAGGCAGTGTTACCTCAAAATCATCTCGCAGTGATTGATGAGACTGAGCCATTAATAGGCTGAATTTAGAAATATTATTTTGCTCTAGTGCCCGAGCAGCACTCTGAGTGCGTTTATTCTCGGTGACTACGTGTTTGGCGCGGCGATAAAGGGTTTCATCCAATTTATCCTTGGCACTTTCAAGCTGACGCAGTTCAAGATGGCGCAGAGCGTCTAAACCAAAAAATTCGGCAGCTTGAGCGCATTCCTCACGTCGCTGCTGGCTAATCGCCGCTAATCGTTGTTTCTCAATATGGGCATCAATGATAATGAGGCTGAGGTTTTCAGGGATTGCAATCGCTTCGCTATCAAGGTCAAGGCAGTCGATGAGCAGGGCATGATCCGGCTCGCCCATCGCGCAAACCATGTGATCCATAATGCTGCAAGCCGATGCGACGTACCGATATTCGCCACGTTGCGCTAATTGTGCCACTGCCATCGGTGAGAGATGCAATTGGCTGCTGTCACTAATCGCTGTACCAAAGGCGACGACCAAGGCGCCAGAGGAAGATAATCCAGCTGCGAGCGGTACATCGCCTACCACGGCTAAATCTAAGCCCTTGGCAATGAGCCCTGTGTTGGCCATCGCCGCGGTGAGCCCTTTTAAATAATTTACCCAACCGTCCTCGGGATGGATTTCGGTTTCTTTGCCGAAGGTCCATTCTTTAATTTGCCCAGGAAAGGCATCAGCAACGGCGCGAAACTTGTTGTCTTCACGGCGTTTAACGGCAATCACCGTATGAAAATTAATGGCGGCAGGCAAAACAAAGCCGTCGTTGTAATCCGTGTATTCGCCGATCAGATTTACTCGACCTGGGGCTTGATATAAATCATCGGCTTTAGTGCCAAAGGTTTGGACAAATAACTTGGTGGCGCGCTGCGCAGGGTTCGACATGCTGAGAAGACTTCCAAAAAAGCTGGGCTAATTTCGTTCTTGTCTTCGATTTATATCACGACTAAGTCGGCGATGTAACTGAGATTTTCTATGGCATTGACGATAAGCTTGTCAGAGAAAACCGATAGTCAAAAACGCCGCAATGTTTGAGCGTGTGTAAGTGAGTTAAGGTGATTGATTTTTAGTGGTTTTGATAGGTTTTATCGGGTGAGGTAATGACTCAGGTTAATCCCTTTCCTGAGTCATTTTTAGCCTAAATAGGATGAGTTTTATTCATGATAACAAACGTAAACACGCCTTAAACTGCGGCAGAATGTTGTTTGGTGTCATCGTCTAGCTCGGCAACTGCCTTCGTTTCAGAGTCTGGTAATAACTCATGAACTACATGGTCGACAAAACCCGCACCCGCCGCTTCGTATAGGTTGTAAACGCTATGCACACCAGAACTTCTGAGTGATGCAGCATCCTCACCATATTGTACGATTGCACTTAGTTTACCTTGATAATTCAGCTTTTTAAGTTGCTCAACGGCGAAGAGATTTCCCGCATGATGCGGCATTGCTAGCAGCACTAATTCAAGATTGGGCGCTTTATCAAGCTTCTCCCAAAAGTCGGTATCGGAAGCGTCCCCTTGCACAACATTACGGCCTTTAGCGCGGTGTAAATCGACCAAGTCTTGCTTATGCTCAATCCCGAGGATCTCACCGTCGAACCGGGCACGCAGTTCATCGTAGGCTCCACTACCAATACGCCCCATCCCTAGGATTAAAAAGCGTGGATTACCAATGGCAATGGGGCGATCTTCTGGGTGCAATGGGCGTTTTTCTAACCTAACGAGTCGCTGTTGGAAGCGTTGATAAATATTTCCGACTGTAGCATTGAGCGGCGCTGCTAATAAAAAGCTAAAGCTTAAGGCCACGGCAATAATCACCAACCATTGTGACGGTAGCCAGCCTTTGCTGGTGGCAACCGCAGCGACGATCAGACCAAACTCGGAGAAGTTACCTAGGTTAAAGGAACCTAACATCGAGGTGCGCGAACGTAATTTAAAGCGAGTAAGAATATAGACAAACAATAGGATTTTTAGCGGTACTAACAGTACTAATAATGTAGCCAGCACGATATCCGAAATCGTGGGTAAGCCATTGAGACCAATGGTTAAGAAGAAGGCGACAAGAAAGAGTTCTTTAAAATAAAACAATGATTTAGCCAGCTCAGAGGCTTTTTTATGTCCCGCGAGCAAAATACCAATAACTAATGCGCCGAGATCCGGTTTTAAGCCAACGGATTCAAATAACCAAGCGCCGACAACCAGTGCCATTACTAATCCAAAAAGCACTAATAATTCACCGTGGCCAACACGGTCAAAGGCTTTATAAATCAGTGGTTTTGCCAGAGGTAATAACAATAACGCAAATGCCCACACCGAAGGCACATCGCCCTTAGAAATGGTTAAAAAGAGTACGGCAAAAATATCCTGCATAATCAGAATACCAATAGCAACACGGCCATACAGGGATTGCATATCCCCTTTATCTTCTAAGACCTTTACCGCAAAAACAGTACTGGAGAAGCTTAACGCAAATGCCAGTAAGGTTAACTGCTCAATCCCTAAACTGGTAAGTTGAGATAATCCTAATAACCCTAATATTTTGAGAATAGGGACGAATACTAGGATCGATAGCATCAAATGCACACTCGACCCCGCCCACACTTCAGCCTTAAATAGGCTACGAATATCGAGTTTTAAACCAATCGCAAACAGCAGTAGCGTAACCCCTAAATTGGCGAGTTCTTGCAGCAGTGGCAGGCTTTCTTTTTCAATACCTAATACAAAGAGTACAAAGCCCGCCACTAAGTAGCCGATGAGTGGGGGCAGTCCTATACGGCTAACGAGCATGCCGCAAATAAGGGTGATAATGAGGATAGCTGGTTCCATAATGCTCCAATCTAAAAAGTCCACGATAAACAAGGATTGTATAAGAAATCGATGACAGCGCGATAAAAAAGCGGACTTTTAATGAAAAAAGTCCGCTTTTTGTTGATTTTACGCTAAAACGCCGCAGAGGAGTGTTAGCGTTTAGTCGAGATTATTTCACCAAGTGATCTAAATGAGCTGCAAACTCCTTGGGACCCATAAAGCCGGTTACCCTTAAATCTTCTCGCTGTTCACCTTGCTCGTTAAACATCAATAATGTCGGTAAACCGAGGACATTGTATTTTTCAAGCAGAGCGACATCCACAGCATCACTCTTAGTCACATCCGCTTGCAGCAGCACGATTTTGTTCATTCGCGCTAATACTTCGGCGTCTTTAAAGGTAATGGCTTCAAACTCTTTACAAGCCACACACCAGTCAGCGTAGAGATCCAGCATCACAGGCTTACCAACTGCCGTGGCAGCGGCAATTTCGCGGTCCAAATCTTCAATGGATTTTATCCGTTTAAAGCCATGGGCTTGCTCAGTCGTTGTCGCAGTCGCAACCGGACTGTGGCTAAAGCCAAAGTGACCCATCACGGCTTGGAAGCCATAGGAGAAGCTTGCCAGCAGGGTTAAGGTGAGTAGCACTGAGCGTACGGTTTGTTTCCAGTTAAAGGCGCTGAGCTTATTTTGGTGCATCAGGTAACCGGTGAAGCTAATGCCCCAAAGCGACCAAAGCACATCGGAAACCACGCCCGTCCAAATACGGCCAAGCATCACAATCGATACCGCAATCAGCAGGAAGCCAAACACGGTTTTAATGATATTCATCCAAGCGCCCGCGCGAGGCAGTAACTTACCACCCGAGGTGCCGATGATAAGTAGTGGTACGCCCATGCCCATACTCAGCACATACAGCGCGAGGAAGCCTTGTAATAAATCCCCGGTTTGCGCCACATAGACTAAGGCGCCAGAAAGTGGAGCCGTGGTGCAAGGTGAGGCGACCAATCCTGAGATTACCCCCATCAAAAACACGCCAATCAGATTGCCGCCCTTTTGATTATTTGAAATGGAGTTCATCTTCTCCTGCCAGCTTGAAGGCAGTTTGAGATCGTACAAGCCAAACATGGATAAACTGAGTACAAAGAACAGGATGGCTAATACCACGAGCACCGCGGGATGTTGCAGCGCCGCTTGGTATTTCATCCCCGCCGACGCGACGACTAAACCTAAAATCGAGTAGGTGATTGCCATACCTTGCACATAGGCCATCGACAGGGTGAAGGCTTTGGCGGTCGACAGTTTTTGCCCTTGACCAACAATAATGCCCGATAAAATCGGATACATGGGGAATACGCAAGGGGTGAGCGCTAAGCCAATCCCTAAGCCGAAGAAGATCACTAAGGTCCAGAGTAAACTGTCGTTAGACAACATCTGGCTTAGGCTATCCTGCTGAGTAATCGGCTTAGCAGGGGCGCTGCTTGCTTTGGCATCTGTGTCAGTGGCGGCAGGCTTGGTATTTTCGCCGCTGTCTGCGCTAGAGGCGATTTGCCCATCATTAGCTGCTACCGCTTTTAAGCTGACATCGCGCTTGGTTGGTGGATAACAGAGTTTACCCTCGGCGCAGCCCATAAAGGTGACGCTTAAGGTGCTGTTTTCATCCGCTTGCTTTAGGCCAACGGGAATGTCGATATAGGTGTAGTAAACCTCTTGTTCACCAAAATACTCATCGTTATGAGGTTTGCCTTTTGGTAGGTCAATGGTGCCTAATTCAGCGCCATTGACACTAAATTTGAGTTTATCGCGGTACATGTAGTAGCCGTCGGCAATCACCCAATTAAGGGTAACCTTATTGCCTTCCTGCTTAAAATCAAAGGCAAAGGCTTGATCAACAGGCATTAACTCAGGTTCGCTTTTTAGAAAACCAAAGTTATTCGCAAAAGCATTGCCACTTAGAGTGAGAGGCGCGAGAAGCAATAATGCAGTAAAGGTAAGGCTAAGTAGTTTTTTCATGGCTGAGTGTTATCTTTTATCCAATCTAAGTAGGCTGGTAGCCCGTGAGTCACGGGTACGGCAATAATTTCAGGCACTTGATAAGGGTGAAGTTTAAGCACAAGCTGTTCTAACTCTGGATAGCGTGTTTGTAAACATTTAATGTGTAAGCTAATTTCTTGCTCTTCACAGATTTTTCCTTCCCACGTATAGACCGAGCGGATGGGTGCTGAAATATGCACACAAGCCGCGATACGCGCTTCCACTAACGCATGGGCGATGCGATTGGCATGAACGTCGTCTGGACAGCTAGTGCTGACCATTAAATACTGAGGTTGCATAGTGTGGGTATCGTCCCCTAACAATCTTAAACTTCGCTTAAGCCTATTAGGCTAAGCTACTTTACGTGTTTTTATGGTCTCATACATTAACGGCTTAACGAAAGAGTGAGCTAACTATCAGAAGTTTCACCGCTTTAGCGCAGTCTGCGCCCTAATGACTTGAATTAAGACCGGATTGCCCCCATTTAGTTTTCAAACGAGCAAGATAAATCTGAGGTCGGTATGTTTTTAATCCTATTTTTATTATTTGTGCTGATCCCAGTTGTTGAGCTATCAGTGTTAATCCGTGTGGGTGAAGTGCTGGGTACTTGGACCACTATTGGCCTTGTATTATTTACCGCTGTATTGGGCGTATCTTTAGTACGCAGTCAAGGATTAAGTACTCTAATGCAAGTGCAGCAAAAACTCGCGCGAGGTGAGGCGCCAGGGCAAGAAATTGTCGAAGGTATGATGCTAGCCATGGCAGGGGTATTGTTGGTTATTCCTGGATTTGTGACTGATTTTATTGGTTTATTGTTGCTCACTCCTTTAACCCGTCGTCCGATAGCAGCCTTAGTGTTTAAACGTATGCAACTGCGAGTGGTGTCGGGTTTACAAGGCGGTATGCACGGCGGTTTTGGTGCGGGTCCCTTTGGCTCTCATTCTGGCTCACAAACAAATCCTTTCGAGCAACCTCCCTTTGAGCAAAATAAACATGCCGATGGCAATGTGTACGAAGGCGACTTTGAACATAAGGCCGACCCTAGCGATAAACGTCCTGAAAGCCATCAATTGGTGGATAAAGACGAGCAACCCAAAGATCCAAAGGCGTAATCCGCTTTTCAGCTCGACTTTCTTTCCTCTGTGTAAAGCCTCAAGTTATCGGGGTTAGCCGCTATTCTTCGACATCCCAATATGAAAAGGCCAATCGATGCTGATAAGCAGCATCGATCGGCCACGCCGGGAAGCGTTTAGGGGGAGTGGCGGGCTAGTGTTTCTCGCTCGCCACTGCATTCGGTTTGATGTTAAAGGCCAAGCTGTACATCACTGGCAGCACGATAAGGGTCAGCAGCGACGCAAAACCTAAACCAAAGATGATAGTGATCGCCATGGAGCCGAAAAAGGCGTCGGGGATCAGAGGTATCATCCCGAGCATGGTCGTGATCGCCGCCATCATCACAGGGCGAACGCGGCTGACACAGGAATCGATTAAAGCTAAATAGGCGGCTTTGCCTTCACTGAGTTCGAGGTTTATCTGGTCAACCAATACAATACCGTTTTTAATCACCATGCCCGATAGACTCAGTAGTCCCAGCAGCGCCATAAAGCTAAAGGGCGCGTCGAAAATCAATAATCCCGCCGATACCCCAATCAAGGCCAATGGCACGGTAAACCAAATCACTAACGGCTGGCGTACCGAGTTAAACAGGAACACTGTGATTAAAAACATCGCTAAGTAACCCAGTGGAATTGAACTAAATACCGCAGTTTGGGCTTCGCCCGCCGTTTCATACTCGCCACCCCATTCTAAGTGGTAACCCGCAGGCAAGCTGATAGCTTCGACCTTAGCTTTGACTTTACGTAATACTGAGTCGGCGGTTTCATCGCTACCCAGTTTAGGGTCGGCTAAAACGGCTAACATCCGCATCCGATCGCGACGTTTTACTAAGGGGTTTTCCCATTGAGTATCGAAGCTGCTTACAACTTGCGTTGCTGGCACAAAGGTGCTGTGCTCGCTACTCCAAATTTGCAGTTTCCACAGGCTGTCCGCCTGTAAACGCTCCTCGGCGGGTGCGCGAGCAACGATGGGGAGTAAATGGCTGGTTTCACGGTACAGGCCAATCTGTTTGCCGCTAAAGTTAACTAACAGTGCGTTATCCAGATCCTGTTTACTGATCCCCGTTTCCCTTGCTTGAGCATTTTCTAATTGCGGACGAATTAAAGTCACTTGGTTGCGCCAGTCATGGCGAATACCGTCCATACTCGGCTCCGCATGGAAGATGGCTTCGGCTTGAGCGCCTAGAGCACGCAGTACTTCGGGATCATCACCGTAGAAGCGAGCCTCAATCTTCGCGGCGGGAGAAGGGCCGTTTTCCATATTTTTTAATCTGAACTGTGCCTGAGGGAATCTCTGATTTAAAAAGGTTTCTAGCTCTGGCATATAGACTTTTAAGGAGGCTAAATCTGCCATTTCAATAATGAGCTGCGCATAGGCGGGATAGCCCTTTTCGGGTTGATAGGGCAACACAAACCGCTGCGCACCTTGGCCAATGACCGTTGTTAAGTGTTTTAAGCCACTATGTTGTTCCTCGGCTTGCTTGAGTAACTGCTGCTCAATATCGGCGGTAAAGCGTTCAGTGCCTTTAATATCTGTACCTTCTGGCATCCAAATATCGACAAAAAAGATAGGCGTATTAGATGCTGGGAAGAACACATTCTTGATATGACCAAAGCCAATCACTGCGCTAACGAGCATGGCACCGACTAATAAAATGCTGGCGATTCTAAAACGTAGGGCAAAGGTTAAGCTCGCGCGGTATATGCTAAAAAACCAGCCTTTGTATGGGTCCTGCTCTTCCTCATCTGCGGGGGCATCTTTAAACAGCAAATGGCAGAAGAAAGGCGTCAGGGTGATCGCGGTAATCCAACTGATAAATAAGGAAATCATCAACACTTGGAACAGTGAGCGACAAAACTCCCCCGCGGCATTTTGCGATAAGCCAATCGGTGCAAACGCGATAATCGCAATAACGGTGGCGCCAAGCAGTGGCCACTGAGTTTGCGACACAATTTGTTTGGCGGCTTCAAGGCGAGTCTTGCCACGACGCAGACCAATCAAAATGCCTTCGGTAACGACAATGGCGTTATCGACCAACATGCCCAAAGCAATAATCAGCGCGCCGAGGGAGATCAGTTGCAGCTCAATGCCCAGCACTTTCATCACGATAAAAGTACCGAGAATGGTCAACAGTAAGATGACCCCCATCAATAAGCCTGAGCGTAAACCCATAAACAGCAAGAGTACGGCAATAACGATGGCAATCGATTCTAATAGATTGATCAAAAAGCCATTTACTGTGTCATCCACCGCCAAACTTTGGTTATAAACCGTGTCTAAGCTCATCCCTATTGGGCGCTGTGACTCCAGTTCGGCAAGGCGCTCGCTAACGCTTTTACCCACTTCAACCACGTTAACGCCACTTGAAAAGGAAATCCCAAGGGAGAGGGCGGCTTCGCCACGGTTGTGATAGAGCACGTCAGGGGTTTCATCATAATCTTTTTCTATATGGGCAATATCGCCAAGATAGATAAGCTCAGTGCTGCCGGGCGGGCTGACGATCAGACGCGCGAGATCCTGCACACTGCTAAATTCTCCGGTGGGATGGATGCGAATACGATTATCGCCCACCACTAAACTGCCCGCGTTGGAGACCACGTTTTGATTGTTAATCAGGCCGTGGATATAGCTTTGATCTAACCCCAGTGCCGAGAGTTTTTGTTGTGATATTTCAATCACAACCTGCTCAGTTACGCTGCCCGCAACTGAAACCTTTTTGACCCCAGGCACCAGTACCAGTTCGCGGCGCAAATAATCGGCATAATTGCTTAATTCGCGGTTGCTATAGTCAGGCCCTGAGAGATTAAACAAAATGCCGTACACATCGCCAAAGTCGTCATAGACTTTGGGCGTGCTAGTACCGGGAGGCAGTTGTCCTGCGGTGTCGTTGACCTTACGACGTACTTCATCCCACACCTGCGGCAGGCTCGTTTTGTCATAGGTTTCTTTGACCTCAATTTGGATCTGCGACAAACCCGCACTGTTAATGGAGGTTACGTGCTTAACCGCATCGAGCTGCTGTAAGGCATCTTCGAGGGGAAGGGTGACTTCTTCTTCCACTTGCTCTGGCGATGCACCCGGATAGGCGGTGATCACTAGGGCTTCTTTAATGGTAAATTCGGGAAACTCTAACTGCCCAAGACCGGTAAAGCTCACACTACCGCCCACGAGTAGCAGTAATACAAACATCCAACTGATGACTTTGTGGCGGATTGAATACTCAGCAATATTCATGGATTAAACTCCGCGCTGCCAGCGTAGTGGTTTGACTTTCATCCCGTCGGATAATTGGGATACACCTGCACTGACAATTAAATCGCCATTATTAATACCGCCAAGCACTTCAACCCCTTCACTGGTGACTCGGCCTAAGGTGACAGCAGCGGGTTTCACTTCGCCCGATTGCGTTTGATAGACCCACACTTGGACTCGGCCATCCTGATCGCGTTTATCGATAGCGGTGACTGGCACTATGGCCGATGCTGCTTGGTCTGGGCTTTTCATTAAGGCCAGGGTTAATTCAGCACTCATCCCTGGAAGTAATTGAATATCCTTGGGTTGTGGTAGGGAAAACACCACTTCATAGGCCTGAGTGCCGGGCGTGACTTGGGTGGAGTACTCCTTGAATTTCGCATCAAACTCCATGCCTGCTAATGCACTAAAACGCACTTTAGCGACAAACTTTTGCTGCTGGATATAAGTGTTTAAACCCGCGGCCATCGACTCGGGTACTTGGATACTTACATCGAGCAAATGGTTGTTTTGTAGGGTTAATATTCCTTGATTAGCCTGCACAATTTGGTGGTTATCCACTAAACGTTTGGCCACAGTGCCACTAAAAGGGGCGATAAGCTTGGTATAACTTAACTGGTCACGGGCGGCAGCTAAGGCGGCTTTGGCCGATTTAAGCTGTGCTTGGGCGCTATCAAACTCGGCTTGGGAGATTAATTTACGCTTTAGGAGTTCAGTTTTACGCTGAAAATCCGCCGCTAACAGTTCATGGTCTGCTTCGCGGGTCATTAAATTGTTATAGGCATCCCTGTCGTCCAGTTTAGCCAATAGGCTACCTTGGTTAACACTTTGCCCCTCTACCAGCGCCAACTCTGTAAGTTGCCCAGAAATGCGAAAGGACAATTCTGCACGACTATTGGCGCTCACCCGCGCGGGGAAGGTTCTAAAATCTCCGCCCTCGAGTTTGGCAACCTCAAACAGTTTTACGGGTCTGATGACACTCGCCTGTACCGAGCTTTCCGCTGGCGTGCAGGCTGTAAGCAGGGCTGGCAATAACGCCGCCAAGGGAATAAGTCGATAAGCTTTCATGGTGGAGAGTCCTCAATAACAATTTATCAGCATTTCAGGGGCGCGAAGATATCAGCTAAAGTTGTTGCAATAAACGGGATACTTTGGGATTATCAATCCCACATAATGAGATTGATATTAAGTTAAAAATGAAGACAGAGGACCTCGCGTTATTTCACCGAATCGCTGAAACCGGCAGTTTGATTGAAGCGGCGGATTTGCTTAACTTACCAAAATCGACCGTGAGTCGGCGTTTACAGGCATTGGAAGATGAGCTGAATATCAAGCTATTCCACCGACAGAGCCGCTCGATGACGCTGACCTCGGCTGGAAGCCATTTTTACCAACGTTCACAGAATATCTTGGCGCAGCTCGATGAAACTCTGTTTGAGATGATTAACGAAGATGCTGAGATCAGTGGCCATCTCCGCATTCAAATGTTTCCTATCCACAGTATGAATGTGTTGATGCAAGCCATTTTTCGTTTTATGGATCTGCATCCCAAGCTCACGGTTGAAGTGATTAGTAGCGCAGAATCTGTTGATATGGTGAAGAATAATCTCGATGTAGCCTTTGTGGTCGAACCCGCATTAGATACCTTAGATTTAGTGGTGCGGCCGATATTCACCACGGATTTGCGTTTTTATGCCAGTCCCCAATACCTAGTGCAACATGGTATGCCGCAGACTCCACAGGAGATTGAGTCCCATAATGTGGCTTTATTTAGGCTCTCAAATGGCAAGATCTTTAATGAGTTATGGATTGGTGCAGAACAGGAAGTTCGGGTTCGGGGGAATTTCTGCTCCAACAGTGTCGAGGTCGCGGTAGAGTTTGCTCTGCAAGGGCGCGGCATTGTGTATGCGCCTGCGGAAGTTGTGGCTGATTTTGTGGCTTCAGGGCAGCTAATTACCCTGTTACCTGAGATAGAGTCCCATCCTGGCGAATACTATTTGGCCTACCCATCAAGGCGTTATGTAAGCTTGGCCAGCAGACGCTTTATCGACTTTATTATTAAAGAACTGGCGCCGAAAGGTGTACCAACTAATCTCAGCACGCAAAGTGTGCGCCGAGTTTGTAAGGCATCGGAGGAGCCCTTCCCACCCAATGATGTGCGTTTTAGCCTAAAAAGCACAGCCTAAATAGCGTCGGCGGTCGTGACCTTGGTCGGCTCGCAAATCCGCTGCGCTAAGTAATAACAGGCAATCCCCATCAAGAGGTTGGTGATGGGGAGCGCGAGTAATAAGCCTTTTACGCCATCAATATAAGATCCCAGCGCCGCCAGTGGCAGCATCAATAGCACTAAGCGGCACAGGTTAATCACTAACGAACTCATCGGCCTATGGTACGCATTAAGCGCCGTGGCAAAGATAATCACAATTCCCAGCGGGCCGTAGGCGCAGGGTAGCACCAGAATATAAAAACTTAACCACTCTAGCACCTGCGGATCGGTACTAAATAAATTCGCGAGTGGCTGGGCCAAAAACGCCAGCGGAATATAAAGTAAGGTTTGGAATACAAAGATAAATTTAAGCGATAGCAGCAAAGCCTGCTTCGCCCTTTGGGGTTGGCCAGCACCGAGATTTTGCGCAATAAACGGCATGAGACTCGATGATAATGCCATCACCACAATCAACAGCACCGATTCTAAGCGTGTGCCCGCACCAAACGCTGCCACCGCGCTGTGATCGATATGGGCCAGCATCGCCATAATCACCGCATTGGCGAGCGGATTGATTAAATTCATCAAGGCCGCAGGCTGGGCAATATGGGCAAGTTTACTCCAGTTGGCACGCATTCTATCGATATCAAATACCGCCCGCTCAAGCATTCGCCGCTTGATGATCAGCAAATACCCCGAGAGCGACAACGCGACAAGCCATGAGAACAGGGTTGCAATCGCTGCGCCTTGGATCTCTAAACGGGGAAAAGGCCCAATACCGAAGATAAGCAAAGGATCGAGGATTAAGTTAATCAGCGCCGCCAGCATCATAATCATCGCTGGTGAGCGAGTGTCGCCCGTGGAGCGTAAGCCTTGGTTGCCCACCATCAATAACACCAACAGCGGCGCGCCCACATACCAATACATCATATAGTCATGAATGAGTGGCAAGCTGGTTTCATTGGCGCCAAGTAAACTAAACAGTGGCTCGATAAAAATACTGCCAAGGGCGGATAAACTGGCGATAAGGATAAAGGTCAGCAGCAGCGCATCGTGCAAAAACACCTTGGCACGTGGCGCATTACCCGAGCCAATCAGCCTGCCAAGGTTAGTAGAAACGCCTGCACCAATCCCAATAGCAATGCTGGAAATAATTAACGTTACCGGAAAGGTAAAACTGATTGCAGCTAAAGGCTCTGTCCCTAATTGGCTGATAAAAAAAGTGTCAGCGAGGCTAAAACCTAGAATGGTCATAATGCCAATCAAGTTAGGGAGGCTCATGTTGAGCAGTACACGACCAATTGGCGCGCTAAGCAGCCCGTGTCTGTCTTTCATGGGGAAAATAGTGCCTTGTTTGCGAGCGGAGGCGAGATTCTAGCAGGATTGTGCCCGCTTGAAAAAACCGACATCAAAAATTTGAATTTTTTTTTGTAAAGGCACTTGGATCTGGCAGGGGTTAACCCCATATCACACACATCAAAGGGGAAGGCGGAAATGCCTCCTCTTTTTCATCACAAAATCGCCTCGATTGTTGGGCATTAAATCATTAGGAGAGTTCATAGATGAATATTCGTCCATTACATGACCGCGTAATCGTTAAGCGTTTAGAAGTTGAATCAACTTCTGCGGGTGGCATTGTATTAACAGGCAGCGCCGCCGAAAAATCGACTCGCGGGGAAGTCCTTGCAGTAGGTAATGGCCGTATTTTAGAAAACGGCACTGTAAGACCTCTGGATGTGAAAGTGGGTGATGTAGTGATCTTCAATGAAGGTTACGGTGTTAAGAAAGAAAAAATCGACGGTCAAGAAGTCTTGATCCTGTCGGAAGCTGACCTGATGGCCATCGTAGGTTAATCCACGACATCAATTCGACATTCCAATTAATCATTAAAAATGTAAAGGATATTCAATATGGCAGCTAAAGAAGTTGTATTTGGTAACGACGCACGCGTAAAAATGCTGGCTGGTGTAAACATTCTCGCGAACGCAGTTAAAGTGACCTTAGGCCCTAAAGGCCGTAACGTGGTATTAGACAAGAGCTTTGGCTCACCACTGATCACTAAAGACGGTGTGTCTGTTGCAAAAGAAATCGAATTAGAAGACAAATTCGAAAACATGGGCGCGCAAATGGTGAAAGAAGTTGCTTCTAAAGCCAACGACGCCGCCGGTGATGGTACCACTACTGCAACTGTTCTGGCACAAGCCATTGTCACTGAAGGCTTAAAAGCCGTTGCAGCGGGTATGAACCCAATGGACTTAAAGCGCGGTATCGATAAAGCCGTGATTGCCGCCGTTGCTGAACTGAAAAACCTTTCTCAAGATTGCGCTGACTCAAAAGCGATCGCTCAAGTTGGTACTATCTCTGCAAACTCTGACGAGTCAATCGGCCAAATCATTGCCACAGCAATGGAAAAAGTCGGTAAAGAAGGCGTGATCACCGTTGAAGAAGGTCAAGCACTGGAAAACGAACTGGACGTAGTAGAAGGTATGCAGTTCGACCGTGGTTACCTGTCTCCATACTTCATCAACAAGCCAGAAACCGGCAGCGTTGAATTAGATCACCCATTCGTACTGTTAGTAGACAAGAAAATCTCTAACATCCGCGAACTGTTACCTATCCTTGAAGGTCTGGCAAAAACCGGTAAGCCATTACTGATCGTTGCCGAAGACGTTGAAGGTGAAGCCTTAGCTACGCTAGTTGTCAACAACATGCGCGGTATCGTGAAAGTGGCAGCGGTTAAAGCCCCAGGCTTTGGTGACCGTCGTAAAGCCATGCTGCAAGACGTAGCGATTTTAACTGGCGGTACTGTTATCGCTGAAGAAATCGGCCTAGAGCTTGAAAAAGCAACCCTAGAAGATTTAGGTACTGCTAAGCGTGTTGTGATCACTAAAGACAACACCACCATCATCGATGGTAACGGTGAACAAGCGCAAATCGAAGCGCGCGTAAGCCAAATCAAGCAACAAATCGAAGAATCAACTTCAGACTACGACAAAGAAAAACTGCAAGAGCGTATGGCTAAATTAGCTGGCGGTGTTGCGGTAATTAAAGTCGGTGCAGCGACCGAAGTTGAAATGAAAGAGAAAAAAGCTCGCGTAGAAGACGCACTGCACGCAACTCGTGCTGCGGTTGAAGAAGGTGTGGTACCTGGCGGCGGTGTTGCTCTGGTACGTGTAGCTTCTAAGATTGCTGACGTTGAAGTAGCTAACGAAGACCAAAAACACGGTGTGGTTATTGCCCTACGTGCAATGGAAGCGCCACTACGTCAAATCGCGACCAACGCAGGTGAAGAAGCCTCAGTTGTGGCGAACAACGTTAAAAACGGCAGCGGTAACTACGGTTACAACGCGGGCAACGACACCTACGGTGACATGTTAGAAATGGGTATTCTTGACCCAACTAAAGTAACCCGTAGCGCACTGCAATTCGCAGCGTCTATCGCAGGCCTAATGATCACCACCGAAGCAATGGTAGCTGAACTGCCAAAAGCTGATGCGCCAGATATGGGCGGCATGGGTGGTATGGGCGGTATGGGCGGCATGATGTGATCCTAGCTGGTTAAAATCGTTTATAGCTGCGTTACTTTGTTACTCGTGTAGAAAAACACTACACGTCGCAACAAAAAGCCTTGCTCTAAAACGATTTTTCCTGCGCTAGATTAGCAAAAGCATCTGCGGTCTTTAGCTTAATCGCTTAAAACCCAACTTCTCGTAAGAGAAAAATGAAAACCCCGACTCGAGTAACTGAGTCGGGGTTTTGTTTTTTTGCTCTGGTAACTTGGGGAAGCGGCGTTTTTCAAGCTAGGTGTACTTACCTACACTTTTTGGGGTTTAAGCACTAAAAATTGCTTTTAAAGTGTAACATTGTACACTTTTGGTTGGCTTGTCATTATCAACAATCAAAAAGTGTACTTATATACACTTTTTGATTGAATGAGACTGTTATTAAGGCTAAGGTGTATGAAGTTACACTTTTGGAGACGATAATGGCATCACCGCTAAATCAACAATCCCTCGGCTTGTTAATTAAAGAACGAAGGAAAAGTGCTGCTCTTACCCAAGATGTGGCGGCCATGCTGTGCGGCGTAACCAAAAAAACGCTGATCCGAGTTGAAAAGGGTGAGGATGTTTATATCTCAACCGTATTCAAAATCCTTGATGGTCTGGGGATTGATATCGTTTCGGTTCAAACCAGCGACACCGAAACTAACGGCTGGTATTAACCCATGAGTACAGCTAAAACGCTTACGCTAGAGATGCACCTCGGTGATTCAATTATCGGGGAATTATCCTTTGATGCGACGACCGACACCTTTGCCGTGCATTACACCAAAGACTGGCAGCAAAGTGGATTTCCACTATCCCCAACGATTCCTTTAGATGGCACAGGAACGAGCAATCAAATATCAATGTTTTTGGTCAACTTATTGCCAGAAAACAAAGGATTAGATTATCTGATTGAATCGCTTGGCGTCTCTAAGGGGAATACCTTTGCCTTGATCCGCGCCATTGGTCTCGATACCGCAGGTGCCATCGCTTTCGTTCCTAAAGGGGCTTTACTGCCTGAAACACAATTGCGGCCAATTAAGGCTGAAGAAGTTATTCAACGCATTGAAGATCCCACAATGTGGCCGATGGAAATTTGGGACGGCAAACCTCGACTATCGGTAGCGGGTGTTCAACCTAAATTAAACCTGTTTTATAACGGGAAAGAATTTGCCTTTGCCGAAGGTACGCTGTCATCGACCCACATAGTTAAATTCGAAAAATATCATCATTTAGTGATCAATGAATTTATAACGATGCGTTTAGCCAAAGTGATTGGAATGAATGTGGCGAATGTCGATATTGTTCATTTTGGCAGTTACAAAGCCCTTTGTGTTGAACGCTTTGACAGACGTTATATACCAAGCGAGCAAAGAGTGTTAAGAAGGCATATTGTCGATAGCTGCCAAGCACTTGGTTTTAGTGTAAGCAAAAAATATGAACGTAATTTCGGTACGGGGCGCGATGTTAAAGATATTCGTGAAGGGGTAAGTTTTAACAGGCTATTTAGTCTTGCTGAAAAATGCGGTAATCCCGTGGCTGCTAAGCAAGACATGTTGCAATGGACGCTATTCAATTTACTGACCGGCAATGCCGATGCACACGGTAAAAACTACTCATTTTTTATGACGCCAAGCGGAATGGAGCCAACGCCTTGGTACGATTTGGTCAACGTGGCTATGTATGAGGATTTTGAACAACAGCTTGCGATGGCTATTGATGACGAATTTGAGCCAAATAGCATTTACGCCTATCAATTAGCCGCGTTTATGGATGGCTTGGGTTTACCAAGAAACTTATTAATCAGTAACTTAACGAGAATGGCGCGAAGAATACCGCAGGCAATAGCGGAGGTGATTTTAATGCTCCCGCCCCTTGATGAAGATGAAGCATCATTTGTGGCGCATTACAAAACCCAGTTACTAGCGAGATGTGAACGTTACCTTGGTTTTGTTGACGAGGTCAGGGATGTGGAAGTGTAGCTCTAGCTACAGCTTATGACACAGCGGTAATTTCGTTGGAGGGAGAACTTCTTTAGCCTTGGCGTCGGCTGTTAAACTCAAAAGAGTTATGGATGTCCTATCTTTGGCAACTCCGAGGGGAGGGTGAACTTCTGTAGCCTTGGCGTTGGCTGTTAAACCCAAAAGAGTTATGGATGTCCCATCTTTCGGTTAGACTGTCCCATCTTTCGTTAAACCCAAAAGAGTTATGCCTGTCCTTTTTTTCTGACGGCCTTGCCTAAGTAGGGCTCCAAGTCAACGTCGATGATCGCCCAAGCCCAGCCTTGGTATTCTTTATTCTTTTGCAAGGTAGCCAGATCACTAGCCTTTGGTGGTAACTCCTCACGCTCGGCCAATTCTTCTAAGTACATTTCAACGGCTTCCTTTGCGTTTGATAACGCCTCTTCTAAAGTATCGCCTGCCGAAAAACAGTTAGGTATATCTGGAAACACCACTCCGTAAGCGTGTTTACTGTCGCCAGTCTCAATTGCAATTGGATATAACATTCTTATCACCTTCATTGTGGGTAAGTGATTGTAAAAAGAGTTATAGATGTCCCATCTTTTCTTTGATGTCCCATCTTTTCTTTTTGAATTTTGTGCTGCGCTTTAGATTGGTTAATCCAAGCAGAAATAAAAGTTAAATCAAAGTCGTGGGGCTTCACCCCACACCCGACCAAAAGGGGAAAAGCGCCTGTTCCCCTTTTGGAAATCCCTCGGCGTCCCTAGCGGAGTTGAAAACCCCTTGGGTATTAAGCGTTCTTATGCTATCGCGTCAGACGCTCGTCCCTGATTCGACTGACGCTATCTCGGCATCCATGCCTTGCTCACGCAACGAACACAAATGCCCTGCGGCAACTCCGAGGGGAGGGTGAACTCCTGTAGCCTTGGCGTTGGCTGTTAAACCCAAAAGAGTTATGGATGTCCCATCTTTCGGTTAGACTGTCCCATCTTTCGTTAAACTCAAAAGAGTTATGCCTGTCCTTTTTTTCGAATTTGAACAAAATAGGACATTGACCTTGCTAACCCCGAGGTGACCATATATGTCCCATCTTTGCGCTATATATGCCTCTCAGGTAATATATTGTCTGGGATCTGATTAAGTCTTTTTACTGTTGGTTTTTTAATTCCTAGTTGATGTTTTGCTATTGCCATTTTTATGAATGTTGCTAATAAATTAACATTTTTTTGAGAGGTAAAGCCATATTTATATTCTGACTTTAAACATCTAAGTATATTCAGTAAGTAGTATGAATTCTTATCTTCACTGATTATGCTTTGTTCTATTATTGTTTCCCAGTCTTTTGGTCTTTTTGATATTAAAATTAGATTTAAATAGTGTCTAACTAGATTGTTTGTTTCTATTTCTAATCTATTTTTAATTAATGGCCCCATCTTTTGAGAAAATAACTTATCAACATACCATCCATGTACGTTTGATGGTAATGCATGAACAATTTGATTAAGTTTTTTTTCTGGCTCACCTTTAAAATCATCACTTAAAGTAAAAAATGCTCCTTCAACATCAGCATATCCATGCTGAGCTAATATAGGTGCTAAAGCAACAAGAACATTCGTGAGTAATTTCCAGCTGTTTAAAACTTCATCTAGAAGTTTTTGTCGTAATTCTAAACAAGAATAATCGCTATTTCTTAATGCGACAGCAGCAGCTGATGCGCCTTGCATCAAACGCAGTAACGAATACTCTTCTAGAATAGTATGAAAACTTTGCTTCAAAGGTTTAGATCTATCATAAGTTCTGTCGGCATATTCATCTTTTACTGTGTCAGGCAGGTTTGATCCTACAACATTGTTTGAAACTTCATCCTGCATTAACTTTAATTGTTCATTAGTCGGTTGCCATTTTGCAAAGTCATAAATATTGAAGCCTTCAGGTAAATTGCATTTGTTTTCTACAATTATTCTAATTTTGTGAATGTCATTAATAATTACTTTAAGTGCATCATCTCTTCTTCTATCGATTCCTGTGTAAAACTCAATCAGTTCTGGATAGTGAACATAATTAAAGTTTTCCAATATATACTCTGAAAACTCAGGGTTTTGAAGCATTCGATGTGATGCAAAATAAAATATCCAGTAAGTAAACTTGAAACAAAATTCATTCCCTCTCATTACAATAATGTTATTGGCATACAATACGTCGAAAATTATATGAACATCTAACTCTATTTGATTTTTTTCGCAAAAACTATTTAGATCACGGATAAATCCATCTCTAGTAAAGTAAACTTGTTTGTTTCTAATTATTTGTTCGCAAAAGTAACCTAGTGTAAATTCGGTGTCTTTTAAGTCTGGTCTAGTTTTGTAGTGAGGTATATCGTCAATATTAAATAAAAGATAAAGAACACGTCGGATCATTTCAGTCCGATTAACAGGGCTATCATCAAAACCAATTTCAGAAATTTTCAAAATAGTTAAACAGTTTTGTGGTGTTCTTGGGATGTTTAAAGCATCTAAGTCAGAGACAACTTTGTTGAGAACTCTATTTTCTTCATCAAAGTATATTTCTTTATTGTAGCTATTTACTAGCTGTCTTATTCCTTTACGATCTAGAGCCCAAAGATGAAATTCTTCAAATGATCTAGGTAGATTTATTGATTCAGATAAAAGAGGATTATCAATTTCTGAATACATAACTAGAAGTGCTTTATCATAAAATAAAGAACTAATCTCATCAAGAATACTACTTGCGCATTTTAGTGAAGTAGAAAATTCATCTAATACAATACATTCCACATCATCAATATTTAATCCATATAGTGTTAGTGATTTCTCTACAATTCTATGAATTTCTTTTCGATGAGGTTTTAATTTGCTTGAATCAAGATAAAGCCAATATGACGGGGTTTCTTGATCCCATGCAGATTTAATTAGATAGTGAGCTAGAGATGTTGCTCCATATTGCTGTCTGGCCTTAATAATAACTGATCTAGGTCTTTTTATAATATCTAGAATATCAACTCTAGTGCTACATTGACCTGCAGTATTATCCTCCGGTTCAGTATGTAAGATTGGTGTTACCCAAATATTTTTTAATGTAGTAAAAGAGCTTAATGCATTTTCAAGGTTATTTTTTAATTGTTGATTAATTAAAGCTTTTTGTAAATCAGTTAGATTTGATTTAATGCTGATTTTTTTTGAATATTTTTTTCATCATTAATAACAATAGGGGTGTCAAACAATTCTTGTAAATGGCTAGAGCTTATAGCATAGTTTTCATCTTCGCCAACCTGTAAGTTAATTATTCCTACAACACCATTACTTTCTTCGCAAATAACTGGAGAACCACTGTATCCTTCGCATATACTTTCATTTGGGTACAGTTTAATTGATCTTATAATTTTTGATTCTTGTGTGGTAATTTCAATATCATGTTTAGTTATTATATTGTTTATAGTTTCTTTTTTGCAATCGTCTAGTAGCCTTGAATAACCGATAACTTTAACAAGCTTTGGTTTTTTTAATGAAATTTCAAATGCTTTTCTATTTAACCCTTCTACGAATAGAATCGCTAAATCTAATCCTTCTGAATATGTGTTTGATATTATTCTTGGTTTTAAACCATCAACTAAGATTGATTCTCCACAGTTTTTTATGACATGCCCGCAAGTGGCAATGTAAGAGCCAGAGTCATTTGTTTTTATGACAAATCCAGTGCCTAATGTATTTTCACTCTGATTTGAAATTCTTAATACGGAATTCTGCATCTGACTACCTCAACGTTATTTCTATTTGTAAATGCGCTTCAGTTGAGCTTTTTGCAATAAAGAAATTACCTTCAATACCCAACTTTACACCTAAAGTAACTTTTGTCTCGCTTATATTGACTTCTTTGTTCAATTCCTTATATGTGTTGGATATAGGTTTTATTACTCTTGACAAAATTTCTTGGATCTCTTGAATAGAACTGTCAACTATTTTAGTTGAGGATATTTCTCTTGCTTGTTTTTCATTTATCTCAATTTCCACTTCCAAACCGTCATTCAACTTTACTATTTTTAACATGGTATATTCCATCAAGTTATTTGTTATATAATTTAATAAGTGTTTTGAGAAAAAAATATTTAATTTTTGTAGAAGTCGTCATATCTAATATCCGTGCGAGATTTATTGAATTTTTTTCCTAAAGTAGAGTAGGTATATTTATAATGTTAAAAAGGTCTAATTAGCGACCCGTTATTAAATTTTCTCATCTTGGTAGGCGCATTATCGGCATCAATAAACACCGCAATTTTTTCTTTATTCTGCATGTGGGTTCCAACGAATGTGGTTGTTTTACTCATTCATAAGCACGCTACCGCCCATGGCACTTGCTACCAGAAAGCACATAGATGATAAATTTTAATAAAAACAATAATAAAGCTATCAGCTTGTGGTTGGTGAAACCTTAAACTGAATCACAATTGGTACTGAGGGGGAGCATCTTTAAGGAGAGGTGTAGAATGCTTGTCCTTGCCTTGTTCGCTTTGTCGCGCGGATCTTCCCTGACTCATTTTATCGCCATTTTAGTCAACGAATTTATCGTTAACACTAAATAGGCATTGATTAAGTAACATCTTAAGCATTGTTTATTAATCAAAATTTAACTTAGCGTACAGCATATGATGAACAGCGGCAATAGTGACCTGTTGCCAAGGAAAAGTTATCTCTTGGATTTTAAACGAACCCCGATTGTTAATTTTCTAAAGATATAGAAGGAATCACTCTGCTAGTTTTGCATTAGCCCAAAATGGAACATTCATTTGTTTTTCAGTAAATCGCAGACAACACCAAAGTGACAGAAGTTCACGAGTGTCTGACGCGATAGCATAAGAACGCTTACTCCGTTAGGGGCGTTTTGGAGCATCCAAGGGCGAAGGCCAACGGCCGTTTTGAGCGCGAGATAGGGATATCGAGCTGGTAGTTTAACATGGACGTTTTTGATAGGACGAGCAGTCCTCCTTGGTCGACTCTTTATTAAAAAATCAGGGGTTGAAGCCCCACGACGTTAACTCCCCTTGGCCATAAGGCCACAAACCATCTCCCTTTTCTAATCAATGGCTTGAAATTTTACTGCTTGCTAATACAAGTCACTTCTCTTGAGCTTTTGACTCAATTGTATTGAATGTAAACCTCGATAAGCATTGATGTAACTTAATGTTATCTGAATGGCTAAGTTCAATGACAGTCGTCGTGATGAACACTAACTGAAGAGAATAACGGATGTTGCTGCGAGTGATTTATTCGGCGGGTGTGCTGATGCTTTTGTTGCCGGCGGTCACCCACGCCGATGAGAGCAATAAATTATTGAATATGTGCAAGGCCTGCCATGGCGAGTCTGGCATGAGCCGTTTTGAACATATTCCGAATATCGGATGGCAAAACTCGGATTATCTGTTGAAGCAGCTTCGAGCCTTTAAGGCTGGCACGCGCCAAGATCCCACTATGACTAAAGTCGCTCAGTTATTGAGTGAGGCGGATATGCAGCAGATGGCGGAATACTTTTACCTCGGAAAGGATAAATAACATGGATCTTAATCGTCGAGTTTTTATAAAAGGTGCGGTAGCGACGTCGGTGTTATCCGCGCTGCCGGTTAAGTGGGTATTTGCCGATAAGCTGCCTGCTGGGGTGAGTGCTTTGGATATTTCGGCATTAACCTGGACTAAGGCTGAGGACTTACCGAGTTATTTCAAAGTATTAAACACTAATCCGCTAAATGCGTATCCGCCAGAGCATATGCTTGCGCCTGCGGTGACGCCTGCCGATGTTTCGTTTATCCGCTGGAATGGCATAGTGCCTGACTTTAAAACGCTGGATGCTAAAACCTGGACTTTTAACGTGGATGGCGAGTCGGTCATCACCCCTAAAAGCTACACCATTGATGAGTTAAAGCGCCGCTTTAAACATCACACCTTACAGCTATTGATTGAATGTGGCGGTAATAGTCGCGCTGGCTTTTTCCCGAGCACTAAGGGCAATCAGTGGAATAACTCGGCGGTATTTTGTTCTGAGTGGACAGGGGTGTTGGTGAGCGATGTGCTTAAGGATTGTGGTGTTAAAGCCGATGCGGTTTACACCGGCCACCACGGGGCTGATTTGCATTTGAGCGGAAAAGGTGAGGCGATTTCCCGCGGTGTTCCTATCAAGGCGGCGCTCGAAGAGCTTGGGCTAATCGCATGGTCGATGAATGGTGAGGATATTCCTTACCTGCATGGTTATCCCCTACGTATCGTATTTGGTGGCCGGCCAGGCTCGGTTTCGCAAAAAGCGGCAACGGGGATCAGTGTGCGTAATAAAGTCCACGACGGACATAAAATGGAAGCGCCAGCGTATCAAGTGCCAAAATATCCCATTGCACCCGGCGAGACGGTTGCTGAAAAAGACTATCGAATTATTGAAGAAATGATCGTGAAGTCTTTGATCACTCAACCGCAATCCGGCACTGAACTCGCTCAAGGGCAAAAACTGACGGTTGCGGGCCATGCGTGGGCGGGCGTGCGCGAAGTGGTGAAGGTGGAAGTGAGTTACGATTATGGCACCCGTTGGTTTGTCGCGGAGCTACAAAAACCGAAAAACGCCACCGCATGGCAGCAATGGAGCATTGAGTTGCAGCTGCCAACACAGGGCTATTACGAAATCTGGGCCAAAGCGACCGATAGCGAAGGTGATAGCCAACCGGTTGTACAGCCACAATGGAACCCAAAGGGATATATGTTTAATGGTTGCCACCGTATTGCCGTCAGGGTGGTGTGATGAGAGCGCATGTCAATAAGCTGATCATGTGTGGGCTGCTTTTCACTGGGGCGTCGTTTGCCACCGAGTATCCCGTGGACCCTCAATCGGGCCTTATTATGGCGCCCGGTTGGGAGTTGGTTAATTATCAATGTAATGCCTGTCACACCAGTATGATTGTTACCCAAAATCGCGGTGATAAAGCCTTTTGGAAAGAAACCTTGCAGTGGATGGTGGATACTCAAGGCTTATGGGATTTGTCGGATACGTGGGAGCCGACGTTGAGCTACCTCAGTAGCTATTATGGTCAGGCTGAAATGGATATGACCCTCTTTAGGCGTTTGCCCCTTGACGCAAGCCAGTTACCACCGCCAGCTAAACCTGCCGCTAAGGGATCTCAATGAAAACGTTTATCGTCAGTTTGCTTGTCCTGTGCGGCTTATCCACAGCGGTTTATGCCGAAGGTTATCAAGCCGATATCGAGCGAGGTAAGGCACTGGCCACGGCTCAATGTGAGTCATGCCATGGGCTGGCGATGATCGCCATGGCTAAGCAATTCCCCAATTTAAGGTGGCAAAAACCGGCTTACCTGAATAAGCAGTTAGTCGATTTCAAAGCGGGCTTACGCCTCGATCCGTTAATGCAATCACAGGTCAGTGCGTTGACTGCCGAGCAATTACAGGATGTGGCGCTGTTTTATAGTCAGCAAGAGATCCCCAACCTCAGTGCAAAATAGTGCGGCTAGCCGTTTGCTTGCTGACAAGAGTAAGTTAAGCGGTTAGCATCATGGTCATCGGCTTATAGCGACTACATTGCTGGGAATAGCGTTGATAGTAATGGCTTTGATTGGAGTGGCGTTGATGGTAATGGCATTGATAAATCGCAGAAAAATAGCATCTCTTATTGGCGTTCTGGTGTTATTGCCAGCATGGGGATATGCCCAGCAAGCGCCAGAGGTGAGCGAAGCTAATCACTGTCAGCCTGTCAGCGGCTCTGAACAACATTCAGGACAGTGTGAGCACCGCGCGAATAATACCGTCTACGATAAATTTGATGGCGTGGTATACCGTGGCGTCATCGATGCTAAGCCCGTCACGCTGGAAATAATTGGTCAAGGCAACCGCTATCGTATGACCGTTGATGGCCTTGTAACATTTGGTGAATTGAATACCGAGCGCGGCTTTGAGCAGGATGAAAACGCTTCGCTCTTTATCCTTAACTGGCAACAACCGGAAGCAGAACAGATAAAGTTTGTTAAATTATCCAAAGACCATTCAGTACTGGTGCGGGTTGATGCCAATGGCCAGCTCGATAACACCGCAATCCTGCATACGCGATAAAATGAGTCATTGTTGTTGCGAGCGCTTGATTACAAATCAGGGGATGAAGCAGCGATTTTGATTGAGTGTATGGCTCAGAGAGATTGCTAAACATTCCCCGGTAAACACCGGGGAATGTTTAGCAAGTACAACAGCTTGAATTAAAACTGATAATTCACACTCAGGTTGAAATAACGCCCAGGTTGGGTGAAATCGTCCTTTTGTAAGTTCATGGTGCTATTGAGTAAGAACACGGATTGGCCAGCCACATCGGCGTAGTCAACATATTCCTTATCAAACAGGTTATACACCCCAGCACGCAGATGCAGATTGTCGGTAACGTGCAGGCCCATGGTTAAGTCAAACACGGCGTAACCGGCGGTGTTGTAGACTTCGTTAAAGCTTTCTTTAGGAATACATTGGCCCATCACGCAAATATCATCGATGGTCAGGTTGATATCGTGGGTGCGATCCATCTTATCTGCCCAGCGGATCACTGCGCCAATATCGGTTTCCATTCCACCAATATCGCTATACCAATTCACCCCTAGGTTGCCTTTTAGCGGGCTAACGCTGTTAAGGTATTGACCGTTTTCATCGGTTCCATGGGTATAAGCGATATTGCCCCATAGCTCGATAGAATCTGTCAGCCAATGGTTGGCTTGGGCCTCTGCGCCGTAGAGGGTCACTTGATCGCGGTTGAAGTACTGGTATTTGAACTCCATGGGCTGCATCACCGGACCAAACACTGGCGGTTTAAAGCTGACATATTGCCAGTCAATAAAGTCGACCGCGTGGGTGTAGAAGGTGGTGAGTTCATATTGAGTATCTGCATGATTGCCGCGGATACCCAGTTCCCAGGTGTGGGATTGCTCAGACTTTAAGTCATAGTTGGCTTGAATGATCACATCGGTCATCGAGCCACCATCGACTTCTAACTCACCCCATTTTTGATCGGGCGTAGGCATTTTATAGCCATAGGCATATTGGGCGTAGGCACTCACTTTGTCGGTAAGTTTATAAACGAGGCCTAGTTTAGGCGACCAAAAGGTGTCGCTCATTACCGCAAAGTCGGCGGGATCTTTACCAGCTTCCATCGCTTGTTGTTGGTCGGGGCTGTTACGGAAATAGTCATAACGTAGGCCGCCAATCAGGTTTAAATCACCATTTAACAGGGTGATATCGTCCTGCAAAAATAGCCCTAAACGGTTGCTATCGGTATCGGCAAAGGTAAAGGGGGTTTCGGTTTGCCAATCACCGCCGCTGCTAGCGATATTGTTGTTGCGATGGCGCATCATTTTGGACCATTCATAGTCCATACCGTAGGTGAGCTGATGGCCGTATCCCTCTGCGCCTAGGTATTTACTAAAGGTACTGGTTAATCCAAGCCGTTGATCTTTAAATTTATAGTCGCGATATTCGGTAAGTGGGCGATCTAGTTTGAGTAAATCAAAGTAATCGCGATGTTCGAGTTGCTCCGTTTGGCCAAAATAGGCGGTAACGGTCAAATCATCGTGTAAATACGTGGCTTTATCGGAGCGCAATTGCAGGGCGCCGTTGATCACTTGGGTATCGCGATCGGTATCAATCCGTTGCTGCGGCACTTGGGCACGATTAAGTTTATCTTCCCAGCGTTCTAGCGTTTGCTCTAGATAGTCGAGGGTGAGCTGCACCGTGGTGTGCTCATTAAAGCGGTATTTGCTCTTGAAGAGCAGGCTGTCCTGTAACAGATCGCTTTCAGGCTGAGTATCAAAGTAGTTAGGTAACTCTTCGCCTTTGCGATGCTGATAGGTGAGCAAATTCTCAAAATCGCTATAGGCCGCTGCGCTGGTAAAACCGCCGGAGTATTCGTTATTGATACCTGTGTAACCCGCATTGAGCGACACATAATAATCTTCGCCCCGCAGGTAGTCGCTGGCATCTTTGGTGCGCATCACGACTACGCCACCGAGGGCGTCTGAGCCGTACATAGTGGATGCTGCGGCTTTAACTACTTCAATTTGCTTAAGACTTTGCACTTCGGTTAAACCACGGCCTGTGCCTTCAGCACCAGGGCCTAACGGCGAAGCATACTGGTTATTTACCCGTACGCCATCTTTTACCATCATGACTCGGTTGCCGCCGATGCCGCGAATGGTCACTGAGGTCGGTTTGCCCGCGCCGCCCTTGATATCGACAGCCGATTCGTTACGGAACAGGCTACCAAAATCATTGCTCATATTACGTTCGATGGCTTGTTCATCTATCACCAAAATAGATCCTGCCACCTGTTCAATTTTTTGTTCCATACGGGAACCTGATACCACAATTACTTCTTGAATAAGTGGTTTAGATTGTTCGTCTGCCCAAGCGGGCAATGCACTTGCGACGGCAAGGGCACATAGACTGAGCGGCAATGGTTTCATCAATCACCTTTTTATAAATGAGAATTGTTCTTACCTTGAATATGCGCGATAGCTTATATGGAATTTACCTTGAGGTCAGGTTTTAATTGTCATAATGTGATCGATGCAAAGCCTGTGAATGATGTTTTTAAAGGGAATTATCTATTGAGCCAGTTAACCTTGTCAGAGTGTAGAGTAAAAGGATTGTCAGATGAACGATGAGAAATATGAAAAAGGGCTTAAGGTGCGACGCGCTGTGATGGGGGACAGTTTTGTCGATAAGGCCCTTAGCAGCGCAACGGATTTTACCCAGCCATTACAGGCGTTAGTGACTGCCAATTGTTGGGGGGAAGTGTGGTCCCGCGAGGGATTACCGCTGCAAACCCGCAGTTTAATCACAATCGCAATTTTAGCAGCACTAAAAGCGCCGACTGAGTTAAAAGGTCATGTTCGCGGTGCCTTGCGTAATGGTTGCACAGTTGCAGAAATACAAGAAGTACTCTTACATTCAACCGTTTATTGCGGTATGCCATCGGGCATTGAAGCCTTTAGAGCGGCAAAGGAAGTGATTGAAGAATGGCAAGCTGAGCAGGCTTAAGTTGCTGACAAACTTGGATATCACGCCCTAGTGATCTGAGTCTTATCCTAAGACCTTGATGCCGCGGTTATAGCCGCGGATCGGCCGATTGACTCTCAACTTGGCCGATGACAGTGATATCACTCAAGTTTGATAGTTTGCCCCACTGCTGAATCGTCATCATGCCGGTGATTTCTTGGGCGCTGAAACTTAAGCGTATACCGTCTTTGCGGTATTCCTGCGGCAGATTTTTAGGCAATATTTTTTGGCCGTTGTCGGCGATAACTCCCCAAAAACCCCCTTCTAAATTGAGATATCTTACAGTGCCTTGCAGCATCATACCTTCTCCTTTAGGTGAAATACTTGGCTTGTTAACAACTTTGTCGTCAGTCGCCTGAAGTCGCTCATCCTCGCGCTTATCCATATCGACCGGATTAACCTCTGCTGTACTTGCTTGAGCCGTGCTTGTTTGTGAGGGGCTTTGCGTGGCGGGTTTGTCCATACCCTGCGCATGTTGCGCTTGAGTTTGCTTTTGACAACCCAACAACAGTACGGGCAGAAGTAGTGCAAATAGGCGAATAGGTTGGCGCATCTTGATTCCTTTCAATCACTTTGAGCTATTGATGGCGTGTTACCACACTCTAGCAAATATTGTCCGCGAGGGGCGATAAGGTTTTTATATCTTTGTGTAGCAGTGTCAAAGGGTAGAGATAACGATTTGAAGATAAAGGCAAAGCCAATGCTGCTTTGCCTTTATAAACCGATTGGCTGGGATAAATTACTTTTGTAGCTGCGCTTTAGCGGCTTCAACCTTAGCAAAATCTAAGCCCAGCTCGAGTACCGCTTCTTTAATCAGGGCGGGATTTTGCATTACCAGTGCCATCAGTTGTTGCAGTTTTTCTGGTGGAATGCCGAGCTGACCAATAATGCCCATCGCCATCAGGGGATTATCGGTTAACGCTTGAAAAAGCTCGTTAATTTTTGCATCTGTGACATTGTGTTCTTTTAAGATGGCAATAATCGGATTCATTGCAATACCTTATCAAGGTTAACGGAAAACGGCTGCTATGCTAGCACAGATAGCTAAACCTGTTGGATGAACAATTTTATACCATAGTCATTACCTATAAGTTTAGTACTAGGGGTAATACAGTATGAATTTCGGTAAGCGGCAACTTTCTTAATGCTTTCATAAATTAACCATTGTTAATCTATTTTCGCGATTCCAACCATCGATATTAATCGTTTCAAATAGTTAGAAACCTGTTATTAGACTGCAATCTCGGTTGTGTTAACGGCATATGACAATTTTGCCTTGGAGTAACACAACGATAAGGATTGCTGTATGCCGTTAAACAGCAAGCGGATGGCCCATTGTTAATACAAATCAATGGGCCGAACAGGACGAAACTAGGTAACTATCATGAAAATAAACACCCTTCCTACGCTATCGGCGTTAACTTTGGCTATGTCTCTCGCATTGGGGGCGGGAACGGTCACTGCGCAAGAGCAAGTCACAGGTAATCAATTTTGGTGGCCTGAAAAATTAAATCTCAGTCCATTACGTCAAAATGCGATTGAATCCAATCCCTATGGCAGTGATTATCACTATGCCGAAGCCTTTAAAACCTTAGATCTCGATGCGGTAAAAAAAGATATCAAAGCCTTGATGACCGAGTCTCAAGACTGGTGGCCCGCTGATTATGGTCACTATGGACCTTTCTTTATTCGTATGGCGTGGCATAGCGCGGGCGTATACCGGATTTTTGATGGCCGCGGTGGTGCTGCGGGTGGCCAACAACGCTTTGAACCCTTAAATAGCTGGCCAGATAACGTGAGTTTAGATAAGGCGCGCCGCCTGTTGTGGCCTATCAAGCAAAAATACGGCAGCAAGCTGTCTTGGGGCGACTTGATGGTGCTAACGGGTAACGTGGCATTAGAGTCGATGGGCTTTAAAACCTTTGGTTTTGCGGGTGGTCGTGAAGACGACTGGGAAGCCGAAATGGTCAATTGGGGTTCGGAAAAAGCTTGGCTCGATAGCAAAAGACGCAACGAAAAGGGCGAGTTAGCTAAACCCATGGGCGCGACCCAAATGGGCTTAATTTACGTTAACCCAGAAGGCCCGAACGGAGTGCCAGATCCCTTAGCTTCGGCAAAAGAAATCCGCGATACCTTTGGTCGTATGGCGATGAATGATGAAGAAACCGTTGCCTTAATCGCCGGTGGTCACACCTTTGGTAAGGCGCATGGCGCGCACGATCCCGCAAAATGCGTGGGGGCCGATCCGGCCGCAGCAGGGATTGAAGAGCAAGGTCTCGGTTGGAAAAACAAATGTGGTAAAGGGCACTCTGAAGACACTGTTACCAGTGGTCTGGAAGGGGCTTGGTCATCCAACCCAACTAAATGGACCATGGAATATTTAACTTGGCTGTATACCTTCGATTGGGTACAAACCAAGAGTCCAGCGGGCCATATCCAATGGACGCCAGCCGATGATAAGGCGGCAAATCTGGTGCCTGATGCCCATTTACCGGATAAGCGCCACGCGCCGATTATGTTCACCAGTGATATCGCGTTGAAGGAAGATCCTATTTATCGCGAGATCACCACGCGTTTCCTTAAAAATCCTAAGGAGTTTGAACTAGCCTTCGCTAAGGCGTGGTTTAAGTTAACTCACCGCGATATGGGACCAAAAGCAAGATATTTAGGCGCCGATGTGCCAGCAGAAACGCTGATTTGGCAAGATCCTATTCCAGCCCTTGACCATCCGCTTATTGATAACGCTGATATTAAAGCCTTAGGCAATAAGATATTAGCTTCAGGGTTAACGGTGCCAGAATTGGTGAGAACAGCTTGGGCATCTGCCAGTAGCTTCCGTGGCACCGATATGCGTGGCGGGGCAAATGGCGCGCGCATTCGTTTAGAGCCTATGATGAACTGGCAGGCCAACAATCCAAAAGAGTTAGCTAAAGTATTGGCTAAGCTTGAGAAAGTCCAAAAAGACTTTAATGGTTCGCTCAAGGGCGGCAAAAAAGTCTCCTTAGCGGATGTGATTGTGCTGGGTGGTAGCGTCGCGGTTGAGAAAGCCGCGAAAGAGGCGGGAGTGACGGTTTCGGTGCCATTTACCCCAGGGCGAATGGACGCGACACAAGCACAAACCGATGTGAACTCATTTGCTGTGCTTGAACCTGCGGCCGATGGTTTCCGTAACTATTACTCAAAAGACAGCAGTCTTTCTCCCGCTGAGATGCTGATTGAGCGCGCCAATATGCTTAACCTGACCGTGCCCGAAATGACGGTGCTGGTGGGTGGTTTGCGTGCGTTGGATGCCAATAGTGCTGGCGTTAAACACGGTGTATTTACCGATAAGCCAGGTGTGCTGAGCAATGACTTCTTCGTTAACTTACTCGACATGTCGACTAAGTGGAGCAAGTCGGCCAAACAAGAGGGCATTTACGAAGGACAAGACCGTAAGAGCGGTAAGCTTAAGTGGACAGCAACCCCAGTCGATCTTATCTTCGGCTCTCACTCTGAACTGCGCGCCGTGGCTGAAGTGTATGGTGCACAAGATGGCCAAGACAGATTCGTGCAAGACTTTGTGAAAGCGTGGAATAAAGTCATGAACGCTGATCGCTTCGATATCTAAAGTGAGTGGTTAACCTCAAGCCCATCCGCGCGTTTTCGTCGGGTGGGCTTGTTATTTTTGTGGGTAATCAGTGTTTGAGCGATTGCTGGCTGGCATTCCATTCTGCTTATTTACTCAGTAATATCAATGCCATGATAAATTTTACGCATATTCAGTCGAGTCAATGTTAATCGGGTTGAATACCTAAGGAAGTGGGATGGGGAATAGTGCTACGTACTGGGATAAAACGCTTGTTGTAAAAGGGTTGCGCTACGGTCGTGGCAATGAGCTGCTAGTCGTTGAAGATTGGCAGTTAATGCCGATGCAACATTGGGCTATTTTTGCGACCGACAGTTATAGCGGCTCACTCCTTGGGCGAATATTAGCGGGTGATATACAGCCTGATGAAGGCGAGATATCTGGATTACCGTCGCGAATTGGTTGGGTGTCACTCGGTTTACAACAGGCATTACTTGAACGTGAGCTAGCAAAGGATGAACTCGACTATGGTTCAACGGTCGAGGCCTTAGTGCTGGAATCTTGTCTGCATACTGAACGCTTGAGCGCCTTTTTACAAAAAGTGGAACTCGAACACTTAGCGCAAAGAGGATTTAGACAGTTATCGACTGGTGAAACCCGGCGGGTGATGTTAGCGAGGGCACTGGCAACTGAACCTGAGTTATTGATTTTAGATGACCCCTACGCTGGGTTGGATAGCGAGCATCAACTCAGCCTATCACGGCTGTTAGTTGAAATTGCCGAATATACTCAGTTGCTTATTATCACCTCCCGCCAAGAAGAGTTACCACCCTGTATTAGCCATGTGGCACTGTTTAATAGCGATATGCTCAAATCGGGTCAGCATGTGCATCAACTCAGTGCACCTATGTCGATTGAGCAATGGCATAGTCATCCTGTGATGGCACACTTAAATGCACTTTCCGCCAGCCGCAGTGCCGAGTTATTGGCGTTAATGGAACGCCAACGCCACAATGCCGAAGCCTTTGATCCCTTAGTTGAGATTAAAAATGGCAAGGTGGAATATGTTAGCGGCTTGATTTTTAAAGATGTGAATTGGCGGATTAATGCGGGCCAACATTGGCAAGTGCGGGGGCCAAATGGTTGCGGTAAGAGTACCTTACTCGGGCTGATTTTGGGCGATCATCCCCAATGCTACAGTAACGATATCACCCTCTTTGGGCGTCCACGAGGCAGTGGTGAGAGTATTTGGCAAATAAAACAACGGATTGGAATAGTGTCATCGGCCTTGCATTTGCAATACCGAGTGAGTTGCTCGGCGCTCGATGTCTTGTTATCGGGTTTTTACGATTCTATCGGCCTGTACCATAAACCCACTAAACCTCAGGTCGATTTGGCGAAGGAATGGCTAGCGATACTGCATATGAGTGAGTTTGCCAGTACGGGTTTTAAGCAATTGGATTACGGCCAGCAGCGACTATTGCTTATAGGCAGAGCCTTGATTAAACAGCCGTTATTGTTGATTTTGGATGAACCCTACCAAGGGCTCGACTTTATCAATCGCACTTTGGTGATGCGGGCGCTGAATATGATTGCCGAGCACCATCTTAGCCAATTGCTGTATGTCTCCCATCATAGGGAAGATGCCTTGCCAGCCATTAAAAACTTTGTCGATTTTATCAAGCAGGAAGAAGGGTATTCGGTCGAGATTAGTGAGGGGGCCTATGTGTAACTCGACTTAGCTATCGAACCTAACCTTATCATCATGGTGAGTAAAACTGTGATAACAGCCTCGGTTTAAAAGTGGTAAATGACCATAATAGTTTTTGGCGTACGCCAAAAACTATTTAAAGGGAGCGTCAAGACTCGATTGCTTTCTAACATTTGCCCCTGAGGTGCAATCATAGATGCCCAGACCCAAAAAGTGCCGCCAATTATCGAGTTGTGTGCCCTGTAGCCTGTTTAAACCTAATGGCATACCAGCGGCTAACTTATCCCAAATCCTTTTAGCTGCCGACGAGTTTGAAGCCTTGGAGCTTGGTGATGTGCAGCGTTTAAGCCAGCTTGAGGCCGCAGCGCAAATGGGGATCTCGCGGCAAACCTTTGGTTATCTGCTCGCCAGTGCTCGCCAAAAAGTGGCGACCGCCATCACCCAAGGGCTGGTGCTGAAATTACCGACTCCAAATGATAAGGACCCAATATGATTATCGCCCTACCGATTAGCCGTGGACGGCTTGCCAGCCATTTTACAAAGGCGCAGCAAGTCCATTTTTATGATGAAAATCATGAGCTTTTACTTTCTATCCCGAACCCCGCCCTTGGTGGCAATTGCCAAGATAAAAAAGCCTTGTTAGACGCCATTCGCGCCCAGCACACCAGCATTGTGGTGGTGCAACATATTGGTGAGCGTATGCTTGGTAAGCTGCTCGATGCAGGGATCAGTGTGAGCCGAGGGGATAATCAATTATCGATTGCCACGCTGCTCGCCCAGAGTAAAGAGGTGAATTTGCGCTTAACCGAGGCATCACAGGGGCGTGCATCCCTTAAACATTTAGCCAAGGGCGGTTGCTGTGGTGCTAAAGGAAGTTGTGGCTGCGGCGGTAAGGCAAAGACAACTCAAACCTTGTTGAACTTGACTCAAGCGCAGCCAAGCTTAACCTTAGCTAAACCCATCGCATACAGTGGTTTTAGATTATCAAAATAGTCATGGCGTTATTGTCGGAGCGGAATAAAGTTTGATACTAAACAATCAATTACCCCTGCGAGTACCGTTTTAGATTAAACATGACCCAAAATAAAGATTCATACTAATTGCTACTACCAAGTCCAAACCAAGCTACAACTGAGTATTAAAGTATCATACTCGTTGTAGCTCACTTCGGAACAAAAGCGATTAATCTTTTATCTATTTATGGAGTTTATTGTCATTGTTTCCAAAGTGACACGCCGCCTCTTTATTTAAAATGAAGTATCCCTATAGGCTCGACGGCGACATCTGCGGTACAGGATGTACTAATGCAGCGATCACATGGATGTGAATGAGCTGCCATGTCGCCGTCGCCAACGGTCACTGTAGACCCAATGCCAATTTTAACTACCCATTTGCGATATGTACGTAAAAAGCAAAGGGACAAAAAGCGTGCTATGTTTTGCGCGAAATTACCTCCATTTCGGATAAAAAAATAATCCTAAACGCTGAGTCGTGAGCAACTTAAGGATGTAACGCTTGGCTTGAGGCTTTACCTTTACACCATTTTCCGCTGTTATGCTGCTTTTTAAATGCACACATGCTATCCCATCGACCACTTATGCCACTGTATTGACGACGAAACTCTTTGGCTGATGTGAGCCACGCATCGGGCGCAATACCTAATTCATGGAGCAGCTTAGGTCTCTGGTTATCGATATAGCCTTTCTTATCAAGGCGAATGGCGCGGCCTGTCCAATCAATCAGTTCGAGGTAATCGGCAAAGTGAAAGGGAATACCCGTTTGCGCATTCAGGTGTGCTGCGCCATCGAATTGGACGAGAGACTTGTGGGGAATATGAGATTGATTGGTTGCGGAGTCAGTTTGTGGCGTTGGGATAGCTAATGGGCGATTGGGTGAATCTAGCGAGTTAATTCGCTCCTGAATCGATGTAAAATCAGAGGATTGCAAAGAGTCAGCAATACCTGCTCGAATGGGATTTAAATCGACATACATCATACAGGCCAGTAGTGCTTGCTCATCTAACAGCGCTTGCGATTTAAAACGACCTTCCCAAAAGGCGCCTTTACACTCATCTTCTCGATTGGCTTTACGGGCAATTTCTTCGTTTAAACAGCGCATAAACCAGGAAATACTACTCAATCGCTCATGCCATTCGGTAATTAAGCCATCGAGCAACATGCGTTCAGCGTCGATTAACGCATCACCATTCATATACTTAGTAGCAATTGCATGACCTTTAGTAATTTGGCACCAACGGCTGATAATGTCTTTTTGCGTTAAGGATTTGGCCTTATCGACATCTATTTTAAGCACTAAGTGGTAATGGTTACTCATCACCGCATAAGCACAAATATCGATACAAAATATCGCAGATAATGCCTTAATTTTATCAACAATCCAGCCACGCCGATGCTCGTAACTACGCCCAGATAACTTATCCTCACCGCACAAAAAAGCCCTTCTGACACAGCGATTTATCACATGATAGAAGGGCGTTGCATTAGCATCAATTAGCTGTCTTCTGGCCGAAGTCATCGCAAACTCCACACAGACAAAATCAGGATAATTTAAAGCCTAGTTGAAGGTGCTGAAAAACACAAAAAGATATGGCTGTCCCCGATATCCCTCCGATATCCCCCCGATATCCCCGATATTTGCCGATATTTGCCGATATTTTGTTATTTTAATAATGATAGATATTTGTCTCTACTTTGGGATAAATTAAATCATTTGCAACTGTAGAGGAGCAAATAATTTCTCCATTTACATTAACCAATGAGAGCTTTATATTCGTCAACGGTGGTGTATGGGATGGAACCACTACCTCTCCAATAAAATGATCAAATCTAAATGACTTAGATTTCACTCCTTCAATAATCAAAAACATTTCATCATTTATTTCATTTAAGCCCAAAATCATGCCATGAAATGTTTTATTTAAAACTTTTCCATAATTTATGATTTCCAAAGTAGTAACTGCCCAATTTTTAGAGTCACTCTGCACCTTAAAAGATACAGAAAGCCTACCATTACTGAGCATTTTACTTAATGGAGAATACTTTTCTTTCACAGATGCAAGACTAATCCCTGAGTAATCCCACTTATAATTTTCATTGAAACTATTATTATCATAATAATCTATTACATTAAAATTTATCAATTTATTATTAAGATATCCTGCACATTCATGTTGTGTACTAGTTATTGTGGCTGATGAACAACCAGAGATAAAAGCAAAAATAAGCATATAAATGTATATTTTTAGCATCCACATCCTCCTAATTTAAACCAAGCAGAAGACTTTATGTAAGACGCCGTAGCAGCCCGTACAGCATTGGAAGTTGTAATTGAAGCAACGGAATCTTGAACTCCATGAGCCCAAACTGCTGGGTTCAAGTAATTCATTCCATTCCAAGGTTGCATATCTCTATGAGCAGGGGAAAAACTATCTTGCAATGCATGTATTCCTGCCGCCAAGTCATCTTTATTACAACTGGTTAGCCCCTTGCTTATTAATTCGTTATACAGTTCTGTTGCGTCTTGAATAGGTTGATCAACTTTACCGTCTCTCATGTGGTGTGTATAAGAATTTTCAGGCATTTGACTGCCCGGCCTGAAATCAACTCCTGCAACATCACTTCCTAAACTTCCACAACTGCATCCCAACATTCCCATTGCTTCATTTGTCCATCGATTATGAAACCCTGGAACAAATAGCCCTGTAGGGTCAGTTAATGCAATAGAGTTATTTTCTGCATAAGTATAAGTATTAGAGCCCCCCGCCAAACCAATCGGGTCGCTTTGAATATACCTACCCAGTTGAGGATCGTAATACCTAAACATGTTGTAGTATAAACTGGATTCCATATCGAAATATTGTCCAGGGAAGCCTATGTTGAACTCACTAATACTACTGGTTAGTACTGTCCGGTCAAAGGCTTTCAGGTTAGCTTTCCAGACAACAGCTTGACTGGTATTGGTCAGTAACTCTGGCCTACCTAATTGATCATTGTGGACATAATACAGCTGATTGCTTTTGACATAGCCTACAGGCTGACCGCCATAATAAATATACTCTTGGGCACTGTTTGGTTCGGCAAGCAATAATCCTGCTGTAGAATAGACATAACGTTCGGTGCTGCTGCCGTTGGCCTTATAAGCTCGCTGACCAATTGCATTATATCCGTAGCGAGTATCTATCCCATTTTTAGTGAGCTTAATAAGTTGTTCGAATGCATCATAGGTATAAGTATTACCACGGCTACTGTCAGATATAATGTTCCCGTTTGCATCATGGCCAATACTCTTAGCCACACCATTCGGCAGATACTGATTTAGTCGATTACTGATAGATGAGTATTGAGAGCTATGATTGAGGTTATTAACGCTGTGAGTCTTACGATTGCCAACGTCATCGTAGGTCATAAATTGATTGTCAGCCGAGCTCGTTACGCTTTCGAGACGATATGCATCATCATATCCTAGTGTTTGGCTATAGCTGGTATTTTGACCATTGGTGATACTGTCAATGTTATTAGCAACATCATATTCAAAATGGAGGTCTTGTTTACCACTCGTATCAATATCTGTTAACCGATAATCCATATCATGTGTCATAGTTCGTGTCAGAAAATAAATCGAGCCACCCATTTTGAATCAACAACATAATGCACTTCCCGTTTACCTACAACTTGTAAAAGTTAATATTGTTCAAAAAAGAACCATCAAAAGTCACAGGGATAGCATCTGAGGTAATAAATTGAGCTAATTCATTAAAAAATGGTTTATTTCAGACGAGGTAAGTCATCCCATAGTGCTTGGGAAGTTTTAGGCAATGATTGTTGTCGAAGGGATATAAGCAGTTGTCAGTCACTGTAAAAGTGCTGGCAGCTTGCGACAAAGTGCCGTCGTCGCTTTTCTAAGTGTTCGCAGTAATGAGTCAGTTCTTGTAATGTGCCTACTGGACCATGAAATAGCTTACCAAACTCGGTAGTCAATTTGAGCCAATTGTCATGGGGGATATTTAATCTGGTCAGTAACTTACCACTATTTTCACTGATGCTTCCACGTTTATCATTGCGAATGATTCGGCCTGTATCTTCCACCAATTGAAGGTAATCGGTTAAGGAAAACGCAATGCCATTGGGTTGGTTGTCACACTCGTTACCAATAAACGGTAATAGATTACTCGGCTGCTCACCTTTTAATGCGGCCCGAATACGTAGTTGGATACTGGTATGGTCGGATTGTTCTAGTGTATCAGCAAGTTGCGCTCGAATCGGATTCAAATCAACATAGGTCATACAGGCTAATACCGCAGCTTCATCGAGTAGGGCTTGCGATTTAAATCGCCCCTCCCAGAAACGACCTGTACAGTTATCCTCTTGATTTGCTTGCCTTGCTATTGGTTCGTTAAGGCAGCGCATAAACCATGAGATATCACACAAACGACTACGATAAAGGGCGATTGAGTGCTTTAATCGGTTGACCTGATGGGCTTCGACTAACTCACCTTTAGCGAATTTTTGCGTTAACTCATCGCCTTTAAACAACTTATGCCACTGCTCAAGCACTTCGCGGTCAGTCCAACGATTTGCCGTCTCGATATCGACTCGCAACACCAGATGCAGATGATTAGACATCACGGCAAAGGCTGCGATATCAATAGCAAAAACAGCTTCAAGTTCAAACATTAGCGATTCTACCCAACCTCGACGATGGTCATAATTTTTACCCGAGTAACTGTCATCACCACATAAAAATGCCCGCCGCACCACGCGGCTACAGCAATGGTAATAGGGCGTGTCTTCAAGACTTATCTGAGTTCTGCGAGGGCGCGGCATACAAACCTCCTTGTTCAATGCTTAACCAAAGCATAGTCGGAGGTTAGCTACCGCGCTATTAAGGCTGGGTGTCCAACTTTAGGGGTTGGGTGTCCAACTTTAGGGGATCCAACTTTAGGGGAGGCCAAACATAGGCAAATAGATAAGAATTTGTATGGTAGCAAGTGTGGGAATTTTCGGTTGAGCTAACGAACCGAAACACGGAATGGGGCATAAATGTTTTAGAAAAGTCTGTACACAGATATGAGCGCTGCCTTTTCAGTATGATTCTTTATTATTTGGTGACAGTTATTCTGCATTCAGTAATTCATAGGGGCGGGCAATTGCCTCTTTGAGATCGCCAAGGGAGAACACTTTCGAAAAGCGCGCAAAGCTTTTGCCATAAAATATTGTTTCCACTACGGGTAGACTAAAAACCTGGTATCTCGCGGCAAGCTCTAGGTGAGTTTCACAGTCGATATAGACTAGCTGCATTTGGGGAAAATCCTTGGCTAGCATAGCGGCGATTTGCGGTTTTAGTACCTGACACACGCCACAACTTGGCGCACTGAATAAGAGTAATACCGCTGGATTTTGCTTTAGTATGGCATCCAGTTGCTCAGGTGTTTCAAGGGTGTGGATAGCGGCAGTCGGCATGGACAATCCTATCGAATTTGGGGTTTTACAGGCAGAGTATCACGGAATTAATCCCCATTTTACGGCACTGCTGCCGATAAATGAGCCTACGAAAAATAGACCCACCGTCAGTATGATAATGCCGAATACGATTAGTCCTGCTATTTGTGTTCCGCTGAGTTTATCGATCCAATGTGAAAGCTTATTTATCATTTTTGTTTTACCTCGTTACAACATGGATGAGCTGCACCATTGGCTTTCACAGGGAATACCATCGCCATCACCATCCATTTGCGTGTTGGGACAATTTTGAATGTAAAAGGTCGCTTCAGCACAGGAGTGCATATGGCTGCAATGGGTTTTACCTGCTTCACAGTGAAATTGAGGTTCGACTGTTCTTTGTGGCTGTACTTCAGAATAAGTGGCTGGTTTTTCCTCAATAATAGTTTCTTGCCTTTGTTGAAATGCCTTATAGCCAAATCCCGCTAGGGCAACGAACAATAATGTTGAAATCAAACGGTTGAGTGATGACTGGGTTTTCTTAGTATTGGCGCTTTTGTTGCCTCGATTGACCTGCGGCGTTCGGCTTGCGGCTGTTGATGTGGGGGTTGCTGCCAGTACCGCAACGCCCTCTATTGAAGCGATTACAGCTTTAATTTTGCCGTCATTCTGGACTTCTGTTTGGTATAAAATGCTATCGCCGACTTTCGGTTTTCGCGCCATCTTCTTAAGTACTGAGATATGGATAAACACATCGCGATCACCACATTTATCAGGCTGAATAAAACCAAATCCCTTTTCATCGTTCCAGCGTACTACTACGCCTCTCTCCATGAGCATTGATAGTTTCCTTATGAGTTGATTCTGCGCCTAACTGGATTTACTTGCATAAAAGGCTGCCAGCTAAGTTACTCAAGTTACAGCCTTTTGGCAATTTGTATCTGGGTGGCATCGCGATTGATGCTCTTTGCTTTGTGCGGGCGATGGCCTCAGTACCTTGTGGTTTATTTGATTTGAAAAACAAGTCACTAAACCGTTTTGACTAAATTTTGCGCGAAAAACTTGCCATATTACTGTGTGTCACATAGTATTTGCTGTGTGCCACATAGTATGTACGGCACAGTGTTAATCAATAGGAATTGAGTATGACAAGTTCACAGCTAGTCAAAATGCGACTCGAGTTACGCCGTGGCGTATTAGTGTTGGCGGTATTGGGATTGTTAAAACAACCCCATTATGGTTATTCGCTTCGCAAACAGTTGCAGGACGGCGGTATCGATATTGATGAGGGGACGCTTTATCCCCTAGTGCGCCGTTTAGCCGAGCAGGGATTGTTAGACAGTGAGTGGCGACAGGCTGAAGGGCGCGAACGCCGTTACTATCAATTGTCATCATCGGGGGCTGAGCTACTTAGCCAACTAACCGAGGAATGGCAGCAACTTAATGGTGCCTTGGCATTTTTGCTAGGGCAGGTTACCGATGAGAATACAGAGGAAAACTGATATGGAATTAGTTGACCGTTATATTGCCGCTGTGCAACGGGAATTGCCCGAAGATAAACGTCAGGAAATTAGTCGTGAACTCAAAGCCAATATCTGTGATCAATTGGATGCCCTTGCTGAACAAGGTGAGCTGTCGGAATCACAAATCGCCGCAGTGTTAAAGCAAATGGGACATCCGGCACAGGTCGCCTGGCAATTTGTGCCACCAAGCCCCATAGTGGCTAATGAAGATATCTCTTTGCTTAAGTACACCTTGTATATGGTGCTGGGCGTCTTATTTGTATTGCAGGTGATTGGTGGGGCGACCCAATGGCTTGGTGCGAGTGAAGGGAGTTTATTAGGATTTCTGCTGCATATTGTCCACGGCTTTATCGGTGATGCTTGCTTTGCATTTACCGTAATTGTGTTGTCATTTTGGAGTTTTTCAATTCAGGGAAAATCAATTTCCGCTGGCTGTAGTAAAGACTGGCAACCGCAACAACTGCCCAAAGTGGTGCCTTCTTGGCAGCAAATCCGCTTTAGTGATGTGTTTTTCGATCTAGCGACTTATCTTTTTTTACTCTTGGTAATTTGGAATAGTGTCTGGATGAGCGCCGAGCAACTGGCGGCACGTTCAGTTATCTTCAGTGTTAATGTACAGCAATTGCTGCAATGGTTTAGCCCCATTATCTTGCTGTCTATTTTCAATAGTCTTTGGCAACTGCGCCGTCAGGTGTGGACGGCAACATTATTGCTAACGAATATGGGGATGAATCTAGCCTATGCGTTATTGCTTGTTTTTCTGGCGTTTAACTCGCCATTGTTACAGGTTCAAGGATCTGACTTAAATGGTCTTTTTACAGTGGAACAGTTAGATAAATGGTTAAGTCATGTCCTGTTGATTACCGCATTATTCCCCAGTTATGAATGTATCCGTGATCTGTTGAGGTGGCGAAAGTTAACTGCAAGCTAGAGGCTTAAATGGTGGCGTGATTCGTGGTGAGGGATTATTTGTTTTGCTTACTGCTAATACTTGCTTGCGCTTGTTGCTTGTACAGTTCAAATAAACCTTGCTGCTTCATTTTTTTGAGTTGTGCAGCAAGGTTTATAGCCAGTTGGCTATGGCGCTCGTTTAAATACCCATAGCTTGTGATTGCCTCTAATGTCGCTATCGGTTTTATTAGGCCGTCTTTAAACTCAGGAGTTTGCTGAAGGAGTTGTGAACTTATTTCTGAATCGATGTAGATATCTATCCGGCCGTGAAGTAATTTTCGAAATGAGTTAATGGGTGAAGATGATTCGCTAAGCCGCGCTTCTGGTATAAGCGCTGTAAGGATTTGTTCAACCCGCAATATGCCTCGATAATATTCAACCTTATAGTCTGCTGTGGTTAGTGATTGCCAATCAGCAAGCTTGATATTCGGATTATTACTAAAGGCGATTAAATGTGTTTCGATAATGGGTTCTTCAACCCTAATCACATGTTGTACTTTATCGCCATAGTTGAACACTCTACCGGGTTCGCCATCGACTTTACCCGACGCCAGCATTTTGCTGGCTCGAATTGCGGGTACGAGTTCATAACTAAATTGATAACCCAGTTGGTCTAAGGCATGGCTGTAAATGAGTTCGGCCCATTTAAAGTAAAAGCTATGCTCTGGATCCTCATAAAACGCCATAGTAAATATGGGTTTATCCGTTACAGTCGCCGCTGTTGGCGAAGGTGTGGTTTCACTCGCTTGGGCGCTTAAGCAAAAGACGATTCCAATTAATATATTGGATATACCCGCAAGGTTCCTAAACGGCATACTCACTCCCTTTAATATTGACTATATAACCTGAACTCGGGGTAACGAGTGTCGAAAAATCTAAACTCAACAAATTAAATCAATGCTATAAATGATTATTTTGAAAAGAAAATTGTTCTCACTGAATGCGCAGATTTTTGCGCATATCAAGGCACTCTGTCGTACGCATAGTGAGCTCTGGTTATATAGAGTATAGCCATCCTAATTCACTGGCTTAGCTTTATTCTCCCTTGTTCTTCGAACGGTGAAAAACCTCAATATCGGCAATAAAATGTGATCTGGTGGCGGACAAATTGTCCTTTTGTCGATAAAAGCGTGCGACTCAGCACATAAATTTGATAGATAAATGTTGTTGGCGATTTTTCTCTCACTGGAGTTTGAGCTAGATCCGCTTTTGTGCTGTGAAGTCAGTGTTAAATCCGCGTCATCAACTCGTTGACTAGGGAAACACTCAATGAAACTAAAACAACACATTTTAAAAACACGGTCAGCTAAAGCCTATTTAACCGGCGTATGTTTATTGCCACTTTGCGGCTTATCGGCCACAGCACTGGCCGATGATCTGGATAAAATCGAGCGTTTAGAAGTGCGTGGCAGGCAAATTAATACCTTAGGCCATAGTACTTCGGCGTCTGAAGGGATTGTGGGGGCGGCGGAGATCGAGAGTCGCCCGCTGCTGCGCACGGGGGAGATCCTTGAGTTTGTCCCCGGGATGATAGTCACTCAGCACAGTGGTTCGGGTAAGGCGAATCAGTATTTTCTACGCGGTTTTAACTTAGACCATGGCACAGATTTTAATACTCGCGTCGAAGGTATGCCTGTCAATATGCGGACTCACGGGCATGGGCAAGGGTATACGGATCTTAACTTTTTAATCCCCGAGCTGTTAGGGGAAATACGTTATGCCAAAGGAGCTTATTATCCTGAAGTGGCAGACTTTTCTGGCGCGGGTGCGGCGCAAATTCTGCTCGCCGATGAACTCGCTTATCGCCAAGTTGGGGTGACCTTAGGGGAATACGGTTATCAACGGCTGGTGGCGACTCAGGATATGAAGACCGAGGTCGGCCGATTTATTTTAGGAACAGAATTACAGGCTTACGATGGTCCTTGGAGTGATATTAAGGAGGATGTCAGCAAGATCAATGTGGTAGGTCGCTATCTTACTAAGCTTAATGGCGGGGACTTTAGCCTCACTATGATGGCCTACGACAATAGCTGGAATTCGGCGGATCAAATTCCGGCGCGGGCGGTGGAGTCTGGGCTGATTGATTTTTACGGTTCACTCGACACCGATGTGGGCGGTGAGGCCAGTCGTTACAGCATTTCGGCGAATTATGATGCAGGCAATTGGCAGGCCAATGCCTATGCCATTCGCTCGACCATGGATCTGTTTTCAAACTTTACCTACTTCTTAAACGATCCCATCAATGGCGATGAATTTGAGCAGGTCGATGAGCGCACCATTTGGGGCGGCGATATTAAACGCGACTGGCAAATGAGTCTGGCGGGGACACAAATCAATTACAGTCTAGGTGCCGATGTGCGCTACGACGATATTGGTGCCGTGGGTTTATATAACACCAAAGCACGGGAACGCCTCAGCACTGTGAGACTCGATGAAGTGCAGGAACTCTCTACGGGATTGTTTGGCAAGCTGGAGTGGTTGCCTGCTGACCAATGGCGTTTGAATTTAGGCTTGAGATACGACTATTTCGATGTGCAGGTCGATAGTGATAATCCCCTCAACAGCGGCGATGCTTCCGATGGTATGTTGAGCTTAAAGGCGGGCGCTTCCTACCTAGTGAACGATAATCTGGAACTCTATATGAATGCGGGGCAAGGATTGCATTCTAACGATGCCCGCGGCGCAACCATTAAGGTCGACCCAGTCACGGGCGATCCGGTTGAAAAGGTCGATTTGTTAGTGCGATCCAATGGTGGCGAGTTTGGGGTCAAATACTATGATCGCGACTTTATTAACTTCTCTGCCGCGCTTTGGTATTTGGAACTCGACTCTGAACTACTCTTCGTTGGCGATGCGGGCAATACCGAACCAAGCCGCGCCTCTGAGCGTTACGGCGCTGAAATCACGGCCTATTATTGGCTTAACGATGATGTGAGCTTAGATATGGAACTGGCCTGGACTCGTGCCCGTTTTACCGAAAATGAACTCGATGAAGGCAAATATGTCGATGGTGCCGTGCCCTTTGTTGGCAGTGCGGGTATTACCTACCGTCCCGATGGCGATGGTTGGTATACCAGTGTCAGGCTGAGATATTTAGGTGAGCGAATTCTCGATAGTTTTGATGAGCATAAAGCCGATGACACCACCTTAGTTAACCTTGCCCTGGGTTATCAGTTATCGGGCTTCGATACTAAGCTGGAGCTATTGAATATATTTGATAGCAAAGACCACGATATCGATTATTTCTACGAGTCTCGTCTAGCGGGTGAGCCAGCTGAAGGCGTGGAAGACTTGCATTATCATCCTGTTGAGCCGCGTATGGTGCGGGTGAGTGTCAGTTATCGTTTCTAACTTGAGTGACCATTCTTGAGTGACCATTGCTAGCGCCAACCGATACGCTAAGTTTGTTCCGCACCTAGGATAAACTTAGCGTTTCTATTCTGTTTAACATCATCATTTCGACATCTAGCTCAAATAAAATATTTTTAAAATCAAGATAGTTAGCCATGTTTGACATTGAAGCTGTAGGCGCCCTTTAAGGGAATACCCTCAATCACTCAATACTAAAATTGGTGATGAATATTAAACGGATCGCTGCCGTTATCTCCTGAAGTTTAATCACGGCATTAGCCACTCCCTTTACCGCTTCTTCTACCAACGAGGTGAATGCACAATGTGCAACGCTTAAGGCAAGCCACTTAACAGCCCAATACCAAGTGAACAATGCTAATAAGGGGCAACGCTGGCAGATGACACTACTCAGAGTTATTTAAAGGGATAACACCACCTTTGAACAATAGGCTCCCAATGGCGAGTATTTGCGTTATTTCTCCGTTGAAAGTGCTCTGTCACTTAGCGCAAGGGGACTTTAGGGCGTTAAACATCAAACACGATCGTGAGCCGTTATACCATGTGATCTCACTGGCATTACCCGCTGATATAACTAACATTGAACTAAAACAACTACTTTATTGAACTAACACAATTACTTTGCTTTGTGGTTTAAAGCGTTATCGAACACGGTCACATTGGCTTCTATAATAGCGAAGGCCATGCCATTGAGGCACAAAGCGGCCACGGCAGTCATTCGCCATTTGGAACTCACAACACGCCGCATTTGGGCGTTTGGCATTTTTGGGGAGGGCGCTGCAATAATTTACTATTCCGACCAAGGGCTCGGCGGCTAGAATGGGTAGTATCTAAAGTTATGTTTGCCCTGTGAGATTAAGGCCCTATGAGCCGTGTGACTCCCGTTGAAAATATCAATTACTGGCGCCATCCCAGTCTCTCGGGCATTGAACTGAGTCAGGCGGAATTTACCCATTTCAGTTTTGATAAACACGTGCATCTGGATTATCACTTAGGTGTGGTGACTCAAGGGGTACAGCAATTTATCAATAAGGGCTGTCATTATCAGCTAGGACAACATGGGCTATCGACCCTCAATCCCGATGAAACCCATGATGGACAAAGCCGCGACGCCGAAGGTTATCGGGTTAAGGTGATGTCGATCCCCGTGGAATATATGAATGGTATCAGCCTAGAGTTAGGGCTGAAGGCCCATTTTTTTAATGCACCTATGGTGGATGACCCCGCGTTATATCAGTACTTTATCCAGTTGCATGATTTGCTTATCCAAGTTCAATGTTCTGAGCTTGCGGCCGAGTCCCATCTGCTGAATTTTATGCAGCTATTATTAACGCGCCATCCGGCAGGAGTGCTTAAACTTGAGCAGGATAGGGGGCTATCATGGCAGCAGTTAAATCGAATCAAACAGAAAATCCACGATGAACCTTGGCAAAACACTCAGCTTGAAGGTCTAGCCAATGAGGTCAACCTGAGTAAGTTTCAATTTTTAAGGCAGTTTAAACAGGCAACGGGGATGACGCCCCATGCCTACGTTAAGCGGGTGCGATTAGAGTTAGCGAAAAAGTCCTTAACCGATGGCGCACTGGTGGTAGATGTGGCGCAGCAGTTAGGCTTTTTCGATCAGAGTCATCTAAATAAGGCGTTTAAGCAGGCTTTTTTACTCTCTCCCGCCCAATTCCAGCGGCGCATGCTTTAATTTGTCTCGGTAAATTAGCGGCGTGCAATTTATTACAATGCAAGCTCTGGCGATTTAGTCATACTGGACTTTCTGTTTTTCTTGTTTTGCGGAGCCGTATTGATGGATGTATCCCTGTTAGTCACTTTAGCCGTTATTCATTGTGTTGCCTTAGTCAGCCCCGGGCCGGATTTTGCCATTATGGTGAAGATTGCCACCTCACAGCCGCGAAACACCGCAATCGCCACGGCGGTCGGGATATCGGCGGCGATTTTAGCCCATACCATTTTGAGTTTAACCGGCGTTAGTTTAGTGATTAAAAGCTCCCATACCTTGTATCTCTTAGTGCAATTGCTGGGCGCTTCGTATTTGGCGTGGATGGGATTTGGCGCACTAAAGGCCGCGGTGGATTTTTTCAGTAAACCCAAAACCCTATTGAACGGTGAGGGCGCCGATCCTTCTGGATTCACAACGACATCAGAAAACAGCGCTGATATGTCAATGGCGGGTGCGGTCAACGCTTTGTCAGCTAAACAGGGTTTTATGCGGGGGCTTTATACCAATTTATTGAATCCTAAAGCTTTAGTGTTTTTCTTAACCTTATTCTCTGCCCTGATCACTCCCAGCGTGACGCCCGTGACTAAATTCGCCGCAGCGTTGTTGTTATTTGTCTTGTCACTGCTCTGGTTTGGCTTTCTGGCGCTGATGCTCTCTAAGGCCAAGGTGCAGCAAAAGCTGCAACGACTGACGCCTATCATCGATGGGGTGATTGGGGTGATCTTTATGTCGGTCGCAGTGGCGATAGTGTCTAGTTTGCTGTTGGCTTAATGAGAACTGAGCGAGGCTGTGATTCGGCTTTTAACACATAGGCTTGGATGGGATTGTTTATGTTTATCCCACCTTAGCTATGCTATCCTTGCCAAGTCTTAATTTGGATGTTTTTGACTTTAAAGGAATAAGCCATGCCTCATGCTCTGTCTTCTCGAACATATTCAGCTATTCATCGACTTTCGCGCTTAGGGCTTTTTGCAGGCTTGCTGCTGGGGAGTCTAAGCCTCGCACCACAGGCTTTGGCCGCACTAGAAGCGGAATATGTGCCGCAGGTGCAAGCTTTGATTGATGCGGCCAAGGTGGGTGATCGTCAGGCGATTGCCAAGCAGATTGCTTATCCTCTCAAGCGGGAATATCCGCTCCCCGATATACAAAATCCACAGCAAATGCTGACGAGATTCCAGCAAGTCTTTGATAGCAAGTTGCTGAGTCAAATTGCCAATTCGACCACAGAGAACAACTGGGAGACTATGGGCTGGCGCGGCATTATGCTCGATCACGGCAGTGTCTGGTTGGACTTTGATGGCAAAATCTCGGGCATTAATTATCAAAGCCCAGAGGAAGCCAAATTAAGAGACGAGCTAATCGCGCAGCAAAAATCGATGCTACACGAGAGTGTGCGCGAATTTGCTAGCCCAGTACTCGCGTGGGAAACCGCGCGATTTACCATACGTGTCGATGCCATCGATAATAACCAATACCGTTATGCCGCTTGGGCAAAGGGTAAATCCCTGAGCGAGAAACCTGATTTAGTCCTCAAAAAGGGTCAATTGGTGCGCGAGGGTACTGGCGGTAATCATTCCTTCCAGTTTAAAAGTGGTCCCTATCTCTATGTTTGCGATGTGATAGTGCTCAGCGCCGAAGAGAGTCCTGTGGGTAGACTTTATGTCTACAAAAACGATCAATTGCTGGTACAGGAGCCTGTGATTAAGGCGCTATAGCTTTATTGGTCATTCGCTTAAGGCAATTCCCTGATGCGAATGCCATCGAGGTTGCCTGTAGCTGTCTTTTATCAACACCGGATTTAGGTTTGTTGTGATGATTAATCCCGCCAAAATCGTCGTTTTCGGCACTGCCATAGTGCTGTTGTTTTTACTCACTGAATGTCGCCAAAAAGAGCAAATTCCCCTGTGCGGCCATGTCGAAGGTACGCCAATCGATACTAGCTTTGATGGCGGCCTAGACAATAACGACCGCACTCTGGCATCAACTAACTGCTTAAAAATAAAAGCACTTTACGATAAAAGTGATCGCCAAACTAAATGGTTTAGCAGTTCGCCTTCTATCGCGGTGATGAACGCCTTGGGTTACTTAAAACAAGATGATGCCGACAACAGTGGCGATTCCTATGCGATGACATTTTATGTAAAGGAGGAATTTGTGTTTGGCCCAAGCCAAGGAGAATATGCGCAGTTTCGTCAAGACGGTAAGGGCGTTATCTTACCCGGCACCGAAGCGGCCAAGGGCAATGAGGCCAAGATTGGTGTTAACGGTCAGTTTGACCGCTGGTGCCAAAAATTGGCTTCACTCGAGTTTGCAGGTAAAGACAATTGGCGCAGGCCAACAGAGCAGGAGTTAAACACTCTCTATGGGTACGGCGAGAGTCGCGCAGCCTATCAACGTGCGCAGTGGAGTTCGACGATTGACTCTTGGTCTAGCACTGTCAATGAGACCCAATTCGTGGCCGGCATTATCTCGGTCGCCCCTAGCGGCTATAGTTCTCGCAGTTATGCCAATAGTGCCAACTATGCCGTTTGTGTCGCCGCATTTTGAATACTAAAGAGAGCTTGAATAAGCTCTCTTCTCGTCTCATTTAATCAGCCTTATTTAATCAACTTAATCAGCGCCTTAAATCGGTCGCCTTGGGCCTCGTGTTGCAGTTCAAATAACAGTGACTCCACATTGGTCAGCGTGGCTCCCTTGGCGGTCATCATTTGAATGCCCAGTTGTTTATTGTCAACGCTGCGGGAAGAAACGGCATCGGCGACGACATGCACTGAGTAGTGCTGATCGAGCAGATCACGGCAAGTCTGGTATACGCAAACATGGGTTTCTATCCCCGCGAGCAACACCTGTTTCCGCCGAGTTTGGGTTAACGCATTAGCAAATTCATCACAATACCAACCACTAAAGTGTTGCTTGGCAATGGGCGAGCCCGTTTTTTCGAGTAAGATTTTTAACTCTTCAGTGGTCGAGCCTAGTTTGGCGGGTAATTGTTCGAGCCAAAGGATAGGAATTTCAAACAGCTGCGCGCCTTGGATGAGTGTACTCAACTGCTGATGAAGCTTGGCTGAGTTGTCCATAATCTGAGCGAGCTTTCCCTGCACATCGACGATAACGAGTACACATTCTTCGGGTTTTAACATCGGGTATTCCTTCTGCGCGGGTGGAATAAAGGCATCGTTTAGCGATTGCTCTGCTTATTTTGTGAATTGTTTGTTTTTTGCACTGTTAGTAAACCCTAATTGAGCAGCCTCACCAATAGGGCAAAAGTCGAATATGCCGTGCACTTAAATTGCTCACTAAAAGAGTGCGCTGCTCCAACGCTTGCACAAGTCTGGTGCATTTTTAATCGGTTAATTCAAGTGTATTCTTTATTATTTCTTTTAAATCAATTGATTAAAATTCTGGCCTAATGATTGAATTATCTTGGCTACAAGTTAATAACAATCGCGTTTTTTTGGAGGTCAGGATGAAACTAGTCAGCGCTATCATCAAGCCATTTAAATTGGATGATGTCCGTGAAGCTATCGCCGGAATTGGTATTGAGGGGATGACGGTGACCGAGGTTAAAGGTTTTGGCCGTCAAAAGGGGCACACAGAGTTGTACCGTGGCGCTGAGTATCAGGTGGATTTTTTGCCAAAAGTAAAACTAGAAATTGCCACTAAAGCAGAAAATCTCGACATGCTGATTGAGGCGATTACCACTGCGGCTCATACGGGAAAAATTGGTGACGGCAAGATTTTCGTTATCGACTTAGAACATGCCATCCGTATTCGTACGGGTGAACTCGACACTGAAGCGCTATAGGGGGCGGAAGATGGAAGAACTAACAAAATTAGGCGTGACAGTCTCTGAACTGCGCTTTGCACTCGACACCTTTTATTTTTTGATTTCTGGCGCCTTAGTTATGTGGATGGCAGCGGGTTTTGCCATGCTCGAAGCTGGCCTAGTACGCTCTAAAAATACCACCGAAATTTTAACTAAAAACGTGGTGTTATATGCGATTGCCTGTGTGATGTACCTATTGGTTGGCTACAACATTATGTATGTCGACAATGCTGAAGGTGGCTGTTTGCCTTCACTCGGTACGCTGATTGGCTCACAAGCTAGCGATGCTAACCATGCCTTGGAATCTGACTTCTTCTTCCAAGTAGTGTTTGTAGCAACGGCGATGTCGATTGTCTCTGGCGCCGTCGCTGAACGGATGAAGTTATGGGCTTTCCTGTTCTTCTCCGTGGTGATGACAGGCATTATCTATCCTGTTGAAGGCTACTGGACTTGGGGTAAAGGCTTTATCTCTAGCTTGGGCTTTGTTGACTTTGCAGGTAGCGGGATTGTGCACATGACAGGTGCTGCGGCGGCTATCGCTGGGGTGTTACTGCTCGGTGCTCGTAAGGGCAAATATGGCCCTAACGGCCAAGTCAACCCAATCCCAGGCTCTAACCTGCCAATGGCGACCTTAGGGATGTTTATTCTGTGGATGGGCTGGTTTGGTTTCAACGGTGGCTCACAATTAATGGTCTCAGATGCGGCCAACGCTAGCTCTGTCGCTAAAGTTTTCGTAAACACCAACACCGCGGCTGCTTTTGGTGCTATTTCTGCCCTCGTTGTGTGCAAAATGATTTGGGGTAAAGCAGATTTGACCATGATCCTCAACGGTATTCTGGCGGGCTTAGTGGCAATTACCGCCGATCCGCTGTCGCCTTCACTGCTGATGGCGGGTGTGATTGGCCTTGTTGCCGGTGGCTTAGTGGTGTTCTCTATCGTCGGTTTGGACAGAATTAAGATTGATGACCCAGTCGGCGCAATCTCTGTACACGGCGTAGCGGGTTTCCTCGGTTTAATGTGTGTGCCGTTATCAAATGCCGACGCTACTATCACGGCGCAATTAACGGGTGCAGCGATTATCTTCGCATGGGTATTTAGCGCGTCGTTTGCGGTGTGGTTTGTACTGAAGATGACCATGGGTATCCGTGTTTCTGAGGAAGAAGAATATAACGGTATGGATGCATCTGACTGTGGTATCGATGCTTACCCAGAGTTTGTAACTGTAAAAAGTGCGGGCTAACTCGCGCTGATACACTTGATGCCTCTAAGGGATAAGAGGATAGTAAAGCAGAGCCAAGTGCTCTGCTTTTTTTATGGGTCTTCGATTCTACTTGCACCGCAACAAGGAGCTAACGATGCGCTTAATCTCGGATCTCACCGCACCACTTAGACGTACCTGTTTGCTCGGGATGATGCTGAGTGCTCTCTTAGCCTTGCCCACTTTTGCGGGGCAAGTTGTGGTGACTCGCTCGGATAAGCCTTTCGATGCTTTTGCTGTTCGCGACCAAGTCCTGAAAGATTATGAATGGCAGGAGTCTTTGAGAAGACAGGAGCAAATTCAAATTCTGCAAGCCTTGCCCCTTGGGTGTATCGTGCAGATGCAGCCATACCGTTACTTTCGCTGTGGCCAAGATAACTATCGTCCTTACCGTTATCAGCAGCAGGATGTGTATATCAAGGTTGACCCTCCGGCGCAGCGTTAACTCTCAAACTGCCGCAATCCTATGCGACAGGTCGTTATTTTTTGTAACCATTTAATGACGTCTTTTTGGCCAAGTGTAATAAGCTCAAATAGGAGCCTTATGGTCTGGGGGACGTATCATGATACAACTGCGCACCATCTCTAGCGGTATATTCTGCTCATTATTAATTTTACTATTATGGGGTTGCAGCTCGACAGCTCCCAAACCTAGTGATAATGAGATAGATGCCCTGTTTGCCGATTCGTTGTTTACACCGGTTAATAATATTCCTCGCGTCGAGGATATTTTTAGTCTTCCGCCCTCTGTTGTAGCTGATGTCCGGCGTGCCTACGATCGCTATAGCTTCTCGACGAAAAATCCCGTCGCGGTGCACGAATGGTTAGCCAGTTATATCAATGCTAACCAAGATGGTGGCCACAGCGACTTTCACTATCAAGATAATCTGACTCAAACCGCCAGCGAAACCTACGCCCAGCGTGCGGGGAATTGCATGTCGTTGGTGGTGATGACATCGGCGCTAGCGGATATTTTTAAGATTGGCACTGAGTTTCAGGATATTGCGATTGAACCCGTATGGGACAAACAGGGCGAGTTTTATCTGATCAATGGCCATGTCAATCTGCGCTTGCTACCCGCTTCAAGCGTGCATGCGGTTTATGTGTCGACCCATGCCATTTTGGTCGACTTTATGCCCGAGCGCGCCCTGCGAGGCTACAACAAAGTGCAAATCAATCGCCAGACCTTAACGACTATGTTTTACAACAATATGGCCGCCGAATCTTTAGTCGAAGGCGATTTAGACCGCGCCTATGCGCTGATTAAAGCGGGCTTAAAATCTGGACACTTTATCTCTGCACTCAACACCTTAGCCGTGATTTATCGCCACAAGGGCGATGAGCAACGTGCAGAGCAAGTTTATCGCTACGCCCTTAAGTTTGATGCTAGCGATATGACGACCCTCTATAACTTAGCGGTGATCTTAGGTGAACAGGGGCGTTTAGATGAGTGGGCACAGATCCATAAAGTGCTTGAATTAGCGCGCATTCGTAACCCTTATTACTACTATGATATGGGCGAGCAGGCCTACGATGAGCATCAATACCGTGAGGCGCTCGCTTGGTATCAAAGGGCGGTTGATAAGGCCGATTATCGCCATGAGTTTTTCTTTGGTCTGTCACGCACCTATTGGGCGCTGGGTGATGAAAAACGCGCTAAACAGAATATGGAAAAGGCGGTGGCACTTAGCCGCGAAGCCACCGATAAGCATCGTTATCAGGCCAAGTTACAGGCCATGCAGCAACACTAAATTCTTAACTCAACCTCCTTTGTTTGTGCTTAATACCTGATAAAGGAGGTTTTTTATTTCCGCTTTCATCACCGCTTGCTTCCAACCCCAACACTTGCTTGGCTTTAGTTTGCATATCACATTGAAATATTTGGATTTGTATTTTTTAAAAATATGTTAAAACAAGATGTTATAGCTGATTTTTTGAAATGGAGACAACTTGGTTGCATTAGCGGCGCAGACTGGATAAATTGAATTCAGTATTGCAGTCGAGATCCCTATTGCAGCGATAAAAATAGCCTAAACACGAGAGTTGGAGCAGTAAATTATGTATTACCAAAATGATGACGTTCGCATTAATGAAGTCAAAGAGTTACTTCCACCGATTGCGATTCTTGAACGATTTCCTGCTTCCGAAAACGCTGCTGCAACTGTGTTTAACGCCCGCCAAAGCATCCATAACATTCTCGCTCGTCAAGATGATCGTTTGTTAGTCGTTATTGGCCCTTGCTCTATTCATGATCCTAAAGCTGCATTGGAATATGGCCAGCGACTGGTTGCGCTCAGAGAACGTTATCAAGATCAGCTCGAAGTGGTGATGCGTGTTTATTTTGAAAAGCCGCGTACCACAGTGGGTTGGAAGGGGCTCATCAACGATCCTTATATGGATAACAGCTTCAAACTGAACGATGGTTTGCGTACCGCGCGTAAACTCTTGGTCGATTTGAATGACTCTGGCATGCCGACCGCGGGTGAGTTTCTCGATATGATTACCCCGCAGTATGTGGCGGATATGATGTGTTGGGGCGCTATTGGTGCTCGCACTACGGAATCACAAGTACATCGCGAGTTGGCCTCGGGGTTATCTTGTCCAGTAGGCTTTAAAAATGGTACCGACGGCACGATTAAGGTGGCGATTGATGCCATTGGCGCCGCGAATGCGCCGCACCACTTTTTATCGGTAACTAAATTTGGCCATTCGGCGATTGTGTCGACCAAAGGTAATCCTGATTGTCATATCATTTTGCGTGGCGGCCGTGAGCCAAATTATAGCGCAGGCCATGTGGCGCAAATCAGCGAGCAGTTGAAAAAGGCTAAGCTAGTCGACAACATCATGATCGACTTTAGCCACGCCAACAGCAGTAAACAATATCAACGTCAAATGCAGGTTGCGAACGAGGTTGCTGAGCAAATAGCGGCGGGTAATAAGGCAATTTTCGGTGTGATGGTTGAAAGTCACTTAGTCGAGGGACGCCAAGATCTGATCGAAGGTCAAGCCTTATGTTATGGTCAGAGTGTCACCGATGCCTGTATTGGCTGGGAAGATACGGAACGTTTGTTAGCGGTGTTAAATCAGAGTGTAATTGAGCGTCGTCAGCGCGATTAATACGCTTAAAGATCAAAAACAAAGGCGCTATCCCAGCGCCTTTATTTTTATTATTTTTTGCTCATTTCGGCTAAATATTCGTTCGCTTTGGCTAAGCTACCAAAAGCGGCAATCAGGTTATTTCGGCCTTTGTCCTGAATTTCTGGATTCCCTGACTCGATCATCATCCACACCCAAGTTTGGATCAGTGGTAACGGCGGGTATTGAACTTTGGCTGAATCCAACATAAAACATCCTTCGATCTTGATTTATTTGAGTTATCTTAGTGTTATCGCAAAACGAGTACAGAGCATATTGCTTCACTCGCCGCTGCGGCCAGAGGTTTGCAAATCCTGCTGCTAGTGAACTTAAGTCCATGGGGCATTTTGGGTAAAACCGACAAAATAATCAACACTCCAATCCATGTTATCGCAGCCTATTTTAGCGTTCATTATTCGGATAAAACCTTGCAACTATGGCATTTCTTATCGTTAATAAGCCCTTAGTGATTTCTCCTAGGGTAAGTCGTTAGTGTGACATTTTTATATCGAGGCACTTCTATGCGGATATCTAATTAAAGACGTCTCATTACTTCAGTACCGGCAGCTGGTATAAGTGGTAATTGTGCCAAGTGATAAGTGGTTTGTCTGTCAGAAAAATCTGATTGATTTTATTAAAACTTTATCCTTTGATTCACTTTATTATTCGCCATGCTGTTACAATTGACCGACTTAGGCAAAGGTTTAGATATATGCGTCCAACACTGTACTTTGAAGGTCCCATCGATAAGCTCAATTGGCATGTGATTAAATTGCTCTGGCCCTATTTGCTTGAATATAAGGGGCGGGTGGCATTGGCTATGTCTTGCCTTATTGTTGCTAAGCTTGCTAGTGTCGGTTTGCCGTTTATTCTCAAAGATATAGTCGATACTTTAGATGTTAATAAAACAGCGCAGGCCTTGAGTGTGCCTATCGGCTTAGTATTGGCCTATGGCGCAGTACGACTGTTAACTGCCATTACAGGGGAAATTCGCGATACCTTATTTGGTCGAGTAACAGAGCGGGCTATTCGGCGTTTAGGCCTTGCGGTGTTTGATCACCTACATCGACTCGATTTGGATTTTCACCTAGAGCGACGCACGGGCGGTTTATCGCGAGACATTGAACGTGGCACCAGTGGCGTGAGCTTTTTGATGCGTTTTATGGTGTTTAACATAGTGCCGACGCTGTTAGAAATTGCCATGGTCATTGGCATTTTCTTTTTTAATTATGGACTTGCCTTTGCCGCTATCACCTTTACCTCCGTGATGGCCTACATTTGGTTTTCGGTCATTGCTACCGAGTGGCGTACCGAATATGTGCGCGATGCCGCCAAGGCCGACTCCCTCTCTAATACCCGCGCTATCGACAGCCTGCTGAATTATGAAACCGTGAAGTATTTTAATAACGAGAAATATGAATCTGATAGATACGATCAGGCTCTAGAACAATGGGAAGTCGCTAAGCGTAAGAATCGTTTATCGCTTTTTGCCCTCAACGGCGGGCAGGCGCTGATTATTGCCTTAGCGATGACGGCGATGATGGCGTTAGCGGCTTATAAAGTGACCAACAATGAAATGACCATAGGTGACTTTGTGCTGATCAATGCTTTTATGATGCAGCTCTTTATGCCGCTAAACTTCTTGGGATTTGTCTACCGTGAGATCCGTGGCGCTTTAGCCAATATCGAGCGGATGTTCAGTTTGCTGGATAAACACCCTAGTATTATAGATAAACCCGATGCATTAGATTTTCACCCTTCCCGTGGCGAGCTCAGTTTTGAGCAGGTCAGTTTTAACTATGATGACAGACCCATACTGCGTAATGTTAGTTTTAAAGTTGCAGCGGGTAAAAAGGTCGCTGTGGTTGGGGATAGCGGTGCGGGAAAATCCACATTAATCAAACTATTGTTCCGCTTTTACGATGTAGAGCAAGGACGTATTTTGATTGATGGACACGACATTCGCCTGTTAACACAAGATGCGCTTCGCAGAGCGATTGCGATAGTGCCACAAGATACAGTGTTATTTAATGATTCTTTAGTTGAGAACATTCGTTATGGTCGCCCTGATGCGAGTGATGATGAAGTGCGCGATGCTATTAAACTCGCTCATTTAGAAGATTTTATTGCTTCACTTTCACAGGGTTGGGATACCAAAGTGGGTGAGCGGGGATTAAAACTTTCAGGTGGCGAGAAACAACGAGTTGCGATTGCTCGCGCGATCTTAAAAGGATCGCCAGTGTTAGTATTTGATGAGGCGACTTCATCCCTCGATAGTCGCTCCGAACAGGCTATTTTAACGGCCCTTCGCGAGGTGGCCAAAGGACACACCAGCTTAGTGGTTGCACATCGATTATCGACTATTGTTGATGCTGATCAGATTGTTGTTTTAAGCAAAGGCGAAATTGTTGAGCAGGGACATCATACAGCATTATTAGCCCAGGACGGCCTTTACGCTAAGTTGTGGCGGATACAAAATGAGCAACAACAGCTCTTGGTGTAATTATCAAAAGCGTTTGCTGTAAGTCTAATAGCGTTGCGACAATTCAGTTTTTATTCAGCTAAGGCTCTCTATACTCGAATCCAAGCAAATAATCATAAGAGGTGCTTGGCATGGAAAATATGGCATTAAGAGTCAATATTGAAGGCAGAGAAGAGAAAGTCAGCACAGACTGGTTTGCGATTATGGCAACGCTTCAAAAGCGCGGTGTAGATTATGATTCGCTACAACGAATTCATGCTGAGCTCAATGCAGGTCTGAAAGTGACAACAAGACGGTTAACGCTGGCCAAACTGAATCTAGATATGGGACTGGCTGGGATTATTCGTGGAACGAATGAATATAACGCTGATATTCATGGTGTTTGTTAAGCAGAATCACGAGAGAAATAATAGGATATATAAAATTATATCCCCTTGGGTTTTCCAGCCTTCCAACCTTCACACAGCAGATTGAATTTATTGGTCGAGTCGTCAATTCGTTTCAGACGAATGACTTGACCTTCACGAAAACACAACAGCTCGCCTTCGATCTCTGTTAAGCGATTACAGCTCTTACAGCTTGTGCTGGCAGTTTTGCTGTCAGACATTTGGCTTACAAAGCTAGATTTCACAGTGTTTCCTTAACAATAAATATAAAATGGTTTAATTCAATGCGTGTATCACGGATTTTACTCCTTTTGTGATACACATTCAAATTAGTTATTGCTGAATTAACTTTAGATGAAAGTCGTATGTTATGCACTGGAAATTTATTAATTATTGATTGATATGGGAATAATATTTATCCAGTGAAACCGACAAGCCACTTTCAAGTACAATCCGCACATGGGAAGGTTTGAGCTGCCTTGGTTCTGTTACCCCACATGCATGGGCTATTAGCGCCAAGTCGTGGTGTAGATTATGGTTATAATTGGCAACTCGGTTAGATTTGTCTTTTGGATCAAGTCCTTGCTGAAGTTTTTTATTGTGTGTGGTAATTCCAGTGGGACAAGTATCCTTGTTGCATTGCAATGCTTGAATACAGCCTAAGGCGAACATATTCCCACGGGCTGAGGCGATAAAGTCAGCGCCTAAGGCGAGCGCCCAAGCGACCCGTGAAGGGACGATGAGTTTACCAGAGGCGATCACTTTGATACGTTTACGCAATCCACGTTGAATCAATACATTAACCAAAATAGGTAGACTTTCTTTTAGCGGTAGGCCAACACAATCCATTAAAGGTTGCGGCGCGGCACCTGTTCCACCATCGGCGCTATCTAAGGTAAAAAAGTCTGGAGCAGATGCTTCTCCACGACGTTCAATTTCATCGCAAAAATCCTCAAGCCATGTTACGTCGCCGAGTACGGCTTTTATTCCTGTGGGTTTACCCGTGACTTCGCGCACTCTGGCAGTCATATCCAGAATATCGCCAACATTTTTAAACTCGATATGACCGTTGGGACTGATGGAATCTTGTCCCTGTGGAATACCGCGAATATGGGCGATTTCCTCTGTCACTTTTACGCCAGGTAGGATGCCACCTTTACCGGGTTTTGCGCCTTGACTCATTTTGATTTCAAACATTTTGACTTGAGGGTGCGCCGCAATTGTTTTGAGTTTGTTATCGTCTAAATGGCCGTGCTCGTTACGAACGCCATATTTGGCGGTGCCGATTTGAAAGACTAAATCACAGCCGCCCTTTAAATGATAAGGGCTTAAACCGCCTTCACCTGTATTTAACCAACAACCTGCCTGCGCCGCACCATGGGATAAGGCGGTGATAGCGGGGCGGGACAGGGCGCCAAAGCTCATGGCAGAGATGTGGCAAATGGTATTAGTGGTGTAAGGTTCGCGGCAATCGGCGCCAATAGTCAGCGGATGAATGGGTGTAATGTCCTCATCTTGGGTCGGAAAGGCGGTATTCATAAACATAATCGTACCAGTCGTGTCCAAGGGCCGGGTCGAGCCAAATGCTATCGTTCTATCGACATTTTTAGCCGCTCTATATACCCAGCTTCGTTCTGCGCGGTTAAAGGGGAGTTCTTCCCTGTCCTGGGCAAAAAAGTATTGTCTGAAAAATTCACCTTGTTTCTCAAATAAATATCTAAAACGACCAATCACAGGATAGTTATGGCGTACTGCCTGTTTGGTTTGCAATTTGTCAGCAAAGTACATGTAGACAATGGCTAGAGCGCCAAAACCGATAATGATTAAAAACAGCCCAGATAAGAGATCTAGTCCCCACATAAACCAATTCAATTCGTGCATCTTGTTATCCTCTATTCATTGCCGTAGCGGGTGGAGATCAAGCTGGCAGGTTGTCCATCATTAATGGAAAGTAAAAACAACTGGCTGTAATCATCTTCACTGATGTTGGTAATTTCAGGGCCACCGAGAGCCTTGATGATAAGTGGCACGGTGTTGGAGTGCCCTGCAATTAAGCTGTTACCTTTAACCGCATGTACTTGTTCCACAATATGTTGGATATGGGTTTCGAGAGGTTTTTTTGCCTCGAGCACAGTAATCGGTAAATGCCGCTCCGTTGAAATCGGTAATAAGGTTTGCTGAGTCCTTTGATATTGGGTCGCAATCAGCTGTGAAATGGGGGTACGTTTTAAGGCGCTGATAAGCGCCTGAGCACGTATATTGCCACTGGCTGAAAGGGGAGGATCGCCTGCGGGCTCATCAGCTTTTTCTGCATGTCTTACGATAATGATTAATCGATTATCGGCAATAGCTTGATTGATCGGACTAAGTCCAATGCTGGCGAAGAATAGCAGACTTATCAGTAATGATTGTATTAGCGTTCCTGAATTGAAACCGATTCTTCGATTATGCCGCAAAAAACCATGTACATACTGGGCGGTTGCCATGCCTTATATCCTTATTTTATGGGCGTGTGCAAGAGTGGGGTTAGGATGGTATTGAATAAACAAACCTATTCTCTATTTGTATCATCGCATTAAGTATGAATGGTACTGCAATTTATAAAATTGCTAAAGTTGCTCAAATTTTGGTCGATAATTAAGTCTCCCCAAGTTGAGTGGACTAGCATCATGGAAATCAATAACCCTGCACAGGTACAGAGTACTTCTTCGACCCACAGTAAATATGCTGAAAACGCGGCAAATAGTGATAAGACGAAAAATGTGGATGCCACCTCTAAACAGACGGCGCAGCAAACCAGTAAGCAGTTAATGAATCAAGCGATTCTATCTGCGCAGGAAGATGTAAGCCTAAAGTCGGGTGATCAATCTATGACTTTGCTTTATCGCGCAGCAATCGAAGCGATAAACAAAGAGTTAGCCCCTTCTATGGGCGAGAACGCGATTCAAACCGCCTATGATAACGGTGTCGATACATCCCCCGAGGCCACTGCCGATCGTATTGTGAGTTTCGCGACGCAATTTTTTAGTGTTCATCAGCAGCAAAATTCGAATATGAGTTTTGACGAACAGCTCGACAGCTTTATGACCATCATTGGTGGCGCTATCGATAATGGCTTTAAAGAGGCGAGGGATATTTTATCTGGTCTTAAAGTGCTGCAGGGCGACATTGCCGATGGTGTGGATAAAACCTATGGGCTTGTCCAAGAAGGATTACAGGCCTTTAGGGACAGTTTTAATAAAAAATCAAATGAGACTCAAGCAACTAACACTTAATTTAATCTTGCATATCTTAACTCTTAAGCCCCTTACGATAAGGGGTTTTTGTTGTGTGAATAACCGTCTATGCTAGGAGCCTATTTAACGTTTTGCTTGAGGGCGAGTTATGTGGACTAGGGGACGCGTTATTGAACGTATTGATTGGAACGACAAGTTATTTTCACTGCGGATAGCGGCCGAGTTAGCTCCCTTTATTCCCGGTCAATTTATTAAACTCAGTCAACTGCAAGATGATAAGCGTATCGCTAGAGCTTATTCCCTTGTTAATTCTCCCGATAAACCCAATGCCGAGATTTTGGCTGTTGCTGTAGAGGATGGCCAGTTATCCCCACAATTACAGAATCTTACCATCGGTGATGAAATAGACATCACTCCAACGGCAACGGGTTTTATGACCTTAGATGAGATCCCAAAGGGAGAATTACAAGGTCGGCATTTATGGTTTTTAGCCACAGGTACGGCCATCGGGCCATTCTTATCCATGCTGGATACCGCCGAACCTTGGCAGCGTTTTGAGAAGATCGTACTTGTCTATGGCGTGCGCGAAGCTAAAGATTTAGCCTACCTCGATAAACTAAAGGCTTATTCGATGCAATATCCAGATCAGTTTATCCTGTGTTTAACTGTGACCCGTGAAAAGCTTGATGACGCATTGCAATGTCGTATCCCCGATGGCTTAGTCTCGGGTGAAATCGAGCGAAAAGTCGGATTAACCTTAAGTGCGGCGGATTCCCAGGTGATGATTTGCGGTAATCCTGGGATGATTAGTGGCGCCCAAGCGGCATTGCTTGATAAGGGGCTCTCGAAAAATTTACGCCGTGCTCCTGGGCAAATTACCGTAGAAAAATATTGGTAATAATGCGAGTGTTTAGTATCCGTTACCAAAGTATTCGTTGCTTTATAGTTGTCATTTAGAAGGATTTTTTGATGAAGTTGCTCTGCTCCCTTGCGTCACCCTATGCTCGCTGTGTTCGTAGCTTAATCAGTTATTTAGGGATTAAAGATATTGAAGAAGTCCTCGTTAATCCAATGGAAAATACGGCACAGTTGCTTGATGTAAATCCGTTAGGTCAAATTCCTTGCCTGATCACGAATGATGGCGTGCCTATTTTCGATAGCGAAGTGATTATGCGTTATCTGGACGCAGAATTAGGTTCACAGGAAATGTTTGGCGGTCAACCTTATAACTGGGTATTGCAGTGCCAGTACTCGATGATCAAGGGATTAATTGATAGCGCGGTGAAGTTGCGCCAAGAGCAAATGCGTGAAGATGAGGGGGTGAGATCAGCTTTTTGGACATCACGTTTTGAGCAGGCTCTGCTGCGTGGGTTGATGCAGATGGAGCATCAGAGCGTGATTACTCAAGCAACCATACAAGCACCACAGTTAGCGTTAATCTGTTTGTTGGATTATATGGATTTCAGACACCCTGAACTCGATTGGCGTAAAGTTGCTCCAGCGACTGCGATCTGGTTTAGCGAAATGCGTGATTTACCTGCGTTTGTAGATACTCGCCCACAATAAATATTGTCAATGGTCGGTTAAGCGCCGGCCTTTAGGCTTATCTCGGCGATTATGTTCACCAAATGCGCCGAAGAGCTCTTTAGTCATGCCGTAGTCAACTCGGCGATCGTTACCAGCTTGGCGCCTATCGTCATAGTGTTTATAGTGGCACTGACATTGGCTTTGGGTGCAGCCTTTCATTGGAATTTCAGGCGCTTCTTTTGACAGGAAGCGTTTTCCTTTAATTGCATCGACCTGTTTGCAGCAATTAGCTTCGTTTTCAATACTCACGCAGTGGAAGGCATTCAATATCGTCGTTCCGTGCTTTGCTTGTTTTGCCGAACTCGTGGTTTTGGCAAACGACTTGTGCTGCTTTTGACTATTTTGGTAGGTCATAAATATCACTAGTCCAAGAATAGTAATGAAGAGTAGTAGCATGCTAAACATAATACCTCCCAACTATTTTTAAAAATTAAGATTCAGTTTAGTTTGGTTTGAGATAATTCGCCTTTTTATATCTTAATTTCATTAAAAACAAAAAGTTATACTAACTATTGCTCTCCTCAAGTCGATCAATTACTCTTGCGAAACTGATAACTATTATCATTTTTAATCTAAGAACGACTCACGTTTGACGTCATCATTTTGAGGAGAAATCGCGAATGAAATGGGTAACTTGTGCCGCTTTAATTGGGTTAATATCGGTTGCACAGTCTGCACATGCGGATGAAAAATTAACGGTTTATTCCTATCGTCAAGCATTTTTGGTTGAGCCCATCTTGAAGCGCTTTACTGAAGAAACAGGCATTGGCGTGAATGTGGTGTTTGCCAAAGACGGGATTGCCGAACGTATCGCCCGTGAAGGTCGCTTATCGCCCGCCGATCTAGTGTTAACTTCAGATTTTTCTCGTTTGGTCGAATTAGTCGAAAAAGATCTGACTTCTCCCGTGAAAAGTGAGCAGCTCAATAGCAATATTCCTGCGCAATACCGCGATCCGGATGGGCAATGGTATGCCTTGACGATGCGTGTTCGTAACCTCTATACGGCAAAAGATCGCTTAGGCCCACAAGCGATTAGTTATGAAGAACTCGCCGATCCTAAATACAAAGGTAAGATTTGTACTCGCAGCGGTAAGCATCCTTACAACATCGCCTTGGTGGCTTCGATGATTGCTCATCACGGTGAGGCGGACACGAAAACGTGGCTACAGGGCGTGAAAACTAACTTAGCCCGCAAGCCTCAAGGTAACGATCGCGGACAGGTTCAAGCGGTAAAAGAAGGCCTATGTGATATCGCGATTGGTAACAGCTACTACTATGGCAATATGCTGCAAGATCCGGAGCAAAAGAGCTGGGCTGAAGCTGTTGTGATTAATTTCCCGAATCAGGCTGACCGCGGTGCCCATGTCAACGTTTCTGGTATGGTGCTTACTCGCCACGCGCCGAATAAAGACAATGCTATCAAGTTGATGGAATTCCTCTCTGGCGATGTGGCGCAAAAAGCCTATGCCGAAGTGAATATGGAATATCCAGTAAAAGCCGATGTTGCACCTTCAACCTTAGTGGCCTCTTGGGGCGAGTTTAAATCTGATAAGTTGCCGATTTTCAAGCTGGCCGAATATCACCAAGCAGCAGTGAAATTGTTAGATGAAGTGCAGTTTGACCTCTAGTTAGGCAGTTAAATCGATAAGTGCGCCATTAATTGGCGCACTTGTTTAAAGGAGCCACATGATTTTAGGATTAGCCAGAAGCTGGTCGCTTACTGGTTATGCCATAGCTGTGCTACTGGTGTTACCCCTCGTTGCGTTATTTCTTCAAGCGGCTCAGCCCGATGAGGCCGTTTTTGGTCATCTACTTTCTACTGTATTACCGACATACATTACTAATAGCTTATGGTTGATTCTGTGGGTGAGTATTGGCTCACTGTTGCTGGCGTTGCCCTGCGCTTGGTTAATGGCGCGCTGTGAATTTGTCTGTAGACGGTATTTGCAATGGGCTTTGTTATTGCCTTTGGCCATGCCAGCCTACATTGTTGCCTACGTGTATACGGATTTATTTGATTACGCCGGCCCAGTACAAAGGAGTTTGCGCGCGCTCTTTGGTTGGAGCTCTCCGCAGGATTACTTTTTCCCTGATATTCGCACCTTAGGTGGCGCTGCGTGTGTGTTATCGCTGGTGTTATTTCCCTATATTTATCTGTTAGCGCGTACCGCGTTTATGGAGCAATCCTTAAGCTTGGCGCATGCATCAAGGATCATGGGCTGCTCGCCGTGGCAGAGTTTTTGGCGCTTATCTTTGCCGATGGCAAGGCCCGCTTTGGCCGTGGGTGTGGCATTAGTGGCGATGGAAACCGCAGCGGATTTTGCAACGGTTAACTATTTTGCCGTGCCAACCTTAACGACAGCCGTATATGACACTTGGTTGGGCTATGGCAATTTAACCGCCGCGGCAAAGCTCTCGGCCATTATCCTGCTGGTGGTGTTTAGCTTGATTGGCGTTGAGCGTTTTGCTCGCCGTAAGCAGCAGTTATTCCAAAAACAGTCCCGCATTCAAGTGAGCGATTTATATCGGCTCTCACCGATGCAAACCCTGTTTGCCCTCGGTTATTGCATCACCTTGTTACTGCTGGCCTTTGTGCTGCCAAGCGGCATTTTACTCTCCTACGCTATCGGTTATTTTGAGCAGAGCTGGGATTCGATTTTCTGGCAATTGAGCGTGAATAGTTTGAGCCTCGCGCTCATTACTAGCCTAGTGTGCTGCGCGATTGCATTGATATTGATGTTTATTCGCCGTGTGAGCCCAAGGACGAGTGATGCATTGCCATCGCGCTTGGCTTCAACTGGCTATGCTTTACCCGGAACGGTACTTGCCATTGGTGTATTGGTGCCATTAACCCTGCTGGACTTTGCGATTAACGACGTCGCCGATTGGTTGGGGATGGCAGGCCCTGGGCTCTTGCTCACTGGCAGTACGGTTGCGCTGGTTTTTGCTTTTTGTGTGCGCTTTGTGGCCATTGCGATTGGCAGTGTTGAGACTAGCTATAAACGCATCTCGCCCTCATTAGACATGGTGAGTCTAACTCTTGGGCAAAGCCCTCGACGTTTGCTCCAAAGAGTGCATTTACCGCTACTCACCAAAGGCTTATTTGCTGGGGCGTTGTTGGTATTTATCGAAAGCATGAAAGAATTACCGGCGGCATTGTTGCTGCGTCCCATAGGTTTTGAGAATCTCGCCACCTATGTCTTCCAGTTTGTCTCAGACGAAAAGCTTGAACATGGCGCCTTGCCTGCCATTGTGATTGTGCTCGTGGGCTTGGTCCCGCTGATTTATTTAAACCGTTCTTTGGAGCAAGATAGCCGATGACCAGTACGCTCAATCTTCATCAAGTCCATAGTGATTATCAGGGCCAACAGATACTCAAAGGCTTAGATTTGACCCTGGCACAGGGGGAAATTCTTGCGCTGCTCGGCCCAAGTGGCTGCGGCAAAACCACCTTGCTGAGGGCAGTGGCAGGATTGCAGGCGATTAGCCAAGGTGAGATCCAAATCAATGGCAAGACGGTCAGCGGCGAAGGGCAATTTGTGCCGAGTGAGCAACGGGGCATAGGGATGATTTTCCAAGACTATGCTTTGTTCCCGCATTTGACCGTCGCCGAGAATATTCTCTTTGGTGTGGCAAAATTAACGCCAGCGCAGCGCAAGGCGCGGTTAGATGACATGCTCGCCCTGGTAAAACTTGAAGGCTTAGCCAAGCGTTATCCCCATGAGTTGTCAGGTGGTCAGCAGCAGCGGGTGTCGATTGCCCGCGCATTAGCCTATGAGCCGCAATTACTGTTACTCGATGAGCCATTTTCGAATATCGATGCACAGGTGCGCCACAGCATGATGGCGGAGATCCGCAGCATTCTAAAGCAGCGTAATGTTAGTGCGGTTTTTGTTACCCATAGCAAAGATGAGGCCTTTGTGTTTGCCGATACCTTGGCCATTTTTAATCAAGGTGTGATAGTACAACATGGCCGAGCGGAAGACTTATATGCCGCACCAAATAGCCGCTATGTGGCTGATTTTCTCGGCAGTGGTAACTATTTACCCGCCGAGGTTGTTGATGGCCACCGTGTTGTCACTCCCATTGGTGAGCTGCGAAGCCTCACGCCCTTGTCAAAGTCTAATGCCTTTAATGGCCAAGTGTTTTTGCGGCCACAGCAATTGGCGCTCAGTGCTGATGATGCAGGCGTTGGGACGATTACCGAGCGGCGCTTCCTCGGCGCATTTTGCCATTATTGGGTGAAAGTGGAGGCGGCATCCCACGCTTATTATGTCGAAGTGCGTAGTCAAATCATGCAGTTCAATGTCGGCCAACGAGTGGGTTTAAGCACTGAGCCGCATTCTCTCGTGTTATTCGAATCTTAGTTTAAGTGCTGTGGCGTCATCGCAATCCGTCAGTTGCGCAAAGACGGTGACATTTTTGCTTACGTTTAACTTGAGCAAAAAATGTCTCGTTTGCTGATATTTTCAACCTTCCTTGTTACCTTAATTCCTCCAGCCTTGGAGGAATTATGATAAAAACAATAAAATCAATTTGTACCTTAGTCACAGTGGCGACAGCAATGTCGTCCTCGGGAGTGTTGGCCATGGATAGGATCACAGGTAAAGCCTTTGCGACGCGCTCAGAAGTGTATGCTACCCAAGGAATGGCGGCCACCAGTCAACCGCTGGCGACACAGGTCGCGATTGATGTATTAAAGCAGGGCGGTAGCGCCGTCGATGCGGCCATTGCAGCTAATGCCATGCTGGGCTTAGTCGAGCCGACTGGTTCAGGTATCGGTGGTGATTTATTTGCCATTGTTTGGAGCGCGAAAGATAAAAAACTGTATGGCCTTAATGCCTCCGGTCGCAGCCCCAAATCCTTAACGCTAGAGAAGCTTAAATCACTCGGATTAGACTATTTACCGCCATTAGGGCCGCTACCCGTATCGGTACCTGGGGCCGTGGATGGTTGGTACGAACTGCACGATAAATTTGGCAAGCTGCCGATGGCCGATAATTTAGCGCCAGCGATTCGTTATGCCCGCGAAGGTTTCCCTGTCTCCGAGTTGATTTCCTATTACCTTGAGGGCAGCAGTAAAAAGCTCGCTCAATTCCCCGGTTTTAAAGAAACCTATATGCCTAATGGCAAAATGCCTGCGGTGGGCGAAATCTTCAAAAATCCTGCACTGGCAAACACCTATGAGAAAATTGCTAAAGGCGGCCGCGATGCCTTCTACAAGGGTGACATTGCCAAAAGTATTGATAAATACATCAAGGCTCAAGGTGGCTATTTAAGTTATGAAGACTTAGCCAGCCATACCAGTGACTGGATTGAACCCGTATCGGTCAACTACCGTGGTTACGATGTGTGGGAGTTGCCGCCAAATGGGCAGGGGATTGCCGCGCTACAGATCTTAAAGACCATGGAACCCTTCGATGTCGCCGCCATGGGCTTTAATAGTCCCGAATATGTGCACTTATTTGTAGAGGCCAAAAAACTCGCCTTTGCCGATCGCGCGAAATTTTATGCCGATATGGCCTTTAACAAGGTGCCTGTAAAAGAGTTGATCTCGCAGCAGTATAATTACGATCGCGCCAAGTTAATTGATTTAAACAAGGCGGCTAAGAGTGTCGATGCGGGCAATCCTGCGCTGCAACATGGGGATACTGTGTACCTCACTACCGCGGATAAAGACGGCAACATGGTGTCGCTGATCCAGAGTAACTACCGCGGCATGGGCTCAGGTATGACGCCGCCGGATCTCGGCTTTGTGCTGCAAGATCGCGGGCAGATGTTCGATCTCACCGAAGGTCGATTTAACACCTATGCGCCGGGTAAGCGGCCCTTCCATACCATTATTCCCGCCTTTGTGACCAAAGACGGTAAACCTTGGCTCAGTTTTGGGGTGATGGGCGGCGCAACACAGCCGCAAATGCATGCGCAGATTATTATCAATCTGATTGATTTTAAAATGAACTTGCAAGAAGCGGGTGATGCCCCCAGAATTTTACACTCAGGTTCGACTGAGCCTACGGGGGAGATAATGAATGACGGTGGCTATGTGAGCCTTGAATCAGGCTTCCCCGTTGAAACTCGCCGTGAGCTGATGAAGAAAGGCCATGTGCTTCGCGATGTTCTCGGTGATTTCGGTGGCTATCAAGCCATTGGCTTTAATGCAGAAACGGGCGTTTACCGCGGTGCATCAGAAAGCCGAAAGGATGGTTATGCCGCAGGATATTAACGCATCACTCGTTTTGCTCTACTGAAGCGAATGCAGAATAGACAAAATTGACGAGGCGTAATGGCCTCGTCAATTTTTATATTTCAGCCTCAAAAGGCCTTTACATCACAAAGACGGACAAACTGTGCGTTACTTAATGTCATTTTCAGGTAAAGTTGCGGATAATATTGCCGAAAATGAATCGACAACAGGGTGATAACCAGATGGATATTCAAAATATGCCGCGTGAACAGTTGGGTGTGTGTGCAGAGGGAAACTTACATAGCGTCTATTTGATGTTTAATGCGAGCGACAACGATAACGTTGAATCGCAATTGCGTCCCTGTATTGCCAACGTTGCGCAGTATATTTATGAGTTGACGGATCAGTATTCCGACAGTGCATTCAATGGTTTTGTGGCCATAGGCGCCAACTATTGGGACAGTCTCTATCCCGATGCTCGCCCCGAAATGCTTAAGCCTTTCCCGGCGATGCAGGCGGGTAACCGCGAGGCGCCTGCGATCGAATACGACCTGTTTGTGCATCTTCGTTGCGATCGTTACGACATTTTGCATTTAGTTGCCAACGAAATCAGCCAAATGTTCGAAGACTTAGTCGAGTTAGTCGAAGAGGAACGCGGCTTTAGATTTATGGATAGTCGCGACTTAACAGGCTTTGTCGATGGCACCGAAAACCCGAAAGGGCGTCATCGCCAAGAGGTCGCCTTGGTTGGGGATGAAGATCCTGAATTTAAGGGCGGCAGCTATATTCACGTACAAAAGTACGCCCACAACTTGAGTAAGTGGCATAGATTACCGCTTAAAAAGCAAGAAGATATTATCGGTCGTACCAAGCAAGACAACATCGAATACGAGTCGGAAGATAAGCCATTAACCAGCCATATCAAGCGGGTAAACCTCAAGGATGAAAACGGCAAGTCCATCGAGATTTTGCGCCAGAGCATGCCTTACGGCTCGCTCAAAGAACAAGGTTTGATGTTTATTTCAACCTGCCGCACGCCGGATCACTTCGAGAAGATGCTCCATAGCATGGTGTTTGGCGATGGTGCGGGTAATCACGACCACTTGATGCACTTCACCAGCGCATTGACGGGTTCTTCTTTCTTCGCCCCAAGCTTAGATTTTTTGATGCAATTCGATAATTAACCCTTAGCAAATCGCGACTAAACGCACTGAGCCTTAAAACCTCAGTGCGTTTTTGTTTGTGGGCTTAGCTCGCCGCTGTCCACTTATTGATATCGAGCTGCCATTGCTGAGCGGTAAAATCGATAAAGGCGCGCACTAGCGCTTGTTGGTAGCTGCGAGATAAGTACACGGCCCAAAGGGTTTGCCCAGGTGCCGTGTATTCGGGGAGCACTTCTTGCAGTTGACCGCTGGCCAGATATTGATTAGCTAAGTCACAGGGCAAGTAGGCAATGCCATGCCCACGCAATGCGGCGCTAACCAGCACTCCCATTTCATTGGCCATCAGATTCCCCATAGGTTTAATCAGCTCACTCTGTTGCTCCTTGAGTAGCTGCCAATGTTGCTGCGAACTATGGATAAGGCAATTATGGCTGATCAGATCGTTAGAGACGGTTAACGGCTCGGCTTGAGCCAAGTAACTGGGCGCGGCGCACAGCACAGCATCTATGCTCATCAATTTACGGGCAATCAAATTCTCATCGGGCTGCTCGGTATAGCGCAGTGCCACGTCCACCCGCTCATCCACTAATTGAGCAAAACTATCCGACATTAACAGCTGAATATTGACCTTAGGGTGCAATTTTATAAAGCGATCGACCACATCAAACAGTCTGTGCTGCCCAAGTCCGACGGGTGTGGCAATACGAATGCTGCCGACTAATTCAGTGTTATGACTATGGGCGCGGCTTTCCATTGCGGCGACTTCACTCAGCACCCGCTGACAATATTGCAGGGCTTCTTCACCCTGTAGAGTGAGGCTAACGCTGCGGGTGGTGCGGTGTAGCAGGCGTAAACTGAGCCACTGCTCAATTTCTTGAATATGGCGAGAAACCTGTAAACGACTGAGATCGAGGTGTTCTGCGGCCTTAGTAAAGCTGCCACAGTTAGCCACTTCGATAAAGCTACGCATAGCGGCGATTTTATCCATATATAATTACACCAATTAGTATCTCAATCTGAAACAATCCTGCTCATTTATCGATATTTATCACGCTAAGTATCGCAAGTAAACTGGTCTCAATTTAAATCAGCAGTGAGACTTATCAAATGAAAATTGCAGTATTAGGTGCATCGGGTTGGATTGGCGGAACCATTTTAAATGAAGCCTTAAGCCGTGGTCATGACGTCGTTGCCTTAGTGCGTGACCCAAGCAAGCTTGGTGAAACGGCGGCAGAAGTGCGTAGTGTTGACCTGATTCAGCCATTAACCGCTGAAACCTTTGCAGGCGTGGATGTGTTAATTGCTTCAGTGGGCGGCCGCGCCGAGCAGAATCACGGCTTAGTGGCGAAAACAGTTAATAATCTATTAGCCGTATTGCCACAGGCTAAAGTGCCACGTTTATTGTGGGTCGGTGGGGCAGGTAGTCTAGAAGTGGCACCGGGAGTAACTTTGGTTTCAAGCCCAGATTTCCCGTCTGCCTATAAGGATGAAGCTCTGGCTCAAGGTGAAGCATTAAAGGCATTTCGCGCCGCCAACACCACTGTTAACTGGACTTTTGTCAGCCCAGCGGCAGAGATCTACCCTGGTGCAAGCGAAGGCTCTTACCGTTTAGGTGGCGATAGTTTCTTTACCGATGCAAATGGCCGTAGCCGGATTTCGGTGAGTGATTACGCCAAAGCCATGCTCGATGAAGCAGAAAAAGCGGCGCATCCCAATCAAAGGATCAGTGTGGCTTACTAAAGCTGAGGAGATTCGGCTAAATACTGTAACGTAAGTGGGACACAAGCCCTGAAATTAGGGTAATCCTGGACTGAAAAGCGTACAGTGGAAATAGAACAGGTCAGCAAGCTGACCTGTTTTTTTATTCTGCGTAGTTGAATAAAGATTTGATGGTTTCCAAGGTATCGGCGATATCTTGAATGCTAGATGGACAAATAAAGATCGTATCGTCACCCGCAATGGTTCCCAAAATCCCTTCAGGTTTACCGATGGAGTCTAACAAACGAGCAATTAATTGTGCGGCGCCTGGGCTAGTGCGGACAACAATCATCGCTTGGTTATGGTCAACATCGAGTACTAAATTCTTTAACGGGCTGCCCGCAGTGGGCACGCCTAATTCGGCAGGTAAGCAATAAACCATCTCCTGCTTAGCGTTGCGAGTGCGCACGGCACCGAACTTGCTGAGCATACGAGACACTTTAGATTGGTTTATATTAGTAAAGCCTTCTGCTTGCAAGGCGGTGACGATTTCACTCTGGGAGCCAAAGCGCTCCTCTTTTAAAATCGCCTTAAAAATTCTAACAAGGTCATCCTGATTCTTGGTCGTTTGCATAGTCTTATTCTTTATTCAAAAAAACAGGCTTATTCTGAATAGTTTTGGTTAAACTGTCAACAAATAACCACAATGACTGAATAAAAATGCAATTAACTCAATTTATGCTAATTCATTTATAAATGTATTTGTTGAACTAGAGTAAATATTCAACATTGCAACGCGCTGTTTTAGTAAATCTTTGAATCAACGACTAAGGGATAATTGAAATTAGCGTGACATTCCAGTAATGTGACGCCAACGCAAATTAGATCCATGTCACAATATCCGAGAAATAACGGAGATAACTATGAAAGTTGCTGTACTTGGTGCTGCTGGTGGTATCGGCCAGGCTCTTGCCCTACTGTTAAAAACTCAATTACCTGCGGGTTCTCAACTGTCTCTATACGATATCGCACCGGTAACTCCGGGTGTTGCGGTTGACTTGAGTCATATCCCAACTGCGGTTGAAATTAAAGGTTTTGCTGGTGAAGATCCAACGCCTGCCCTCGTGGGTGCTGACGTTGTGCTTATCTCTGCTGGTGTTGCACGTAAGCCTGGTATGGATCGTTCAGATCTGTTCAATATCAACGCAGGTATCGTTCGCAACCTGATCGAGAAAGTGGCTGTTACTTGCCCTAAAGCGCTCGTGGGTATTATCACTAACCCAGTAAACACTACAGTTGCTATTGCTGCTGAAGTGCTGAAAAAAGCAGGTGTTTACGATAAGAACCGTTTATTCGGCGTGACCACTCTGGACGTTATCCGTTCTGAGACTTTCATCGCTGAATTAAAAGGCTTAAACGTTGCTGACGTTAAAATCAACGTGATCGGTGGCCACAGTGGCGTGACTATTCTGCCATTACTGTCTCAAGTTGAAGGAGTGACTTTCTCTGATGAAGAAGTAGCTTCTTTAACTAAACGTATTCAAAACGCGGGTACTGAAGTGGTTGAAGCTAAAGCCGGTGGCGGCAGCGCGACGCTCTCTATGGGTCAAGCGGCATGCCGTTTCGGTATGTCTCTGGTTCGTGGTCTGCAAGGCGAAGCTAACATCGTTGAATGTGCTTACGTTGACGGCGGCAGCGAGCACGCTGAATTCTTCGCTCAACCAGTATTGTTAGGCAAAAACGGTATCGAAAAAGTACTGCCTTACGGTGAAGTGAGCGCATTCGAAGCTAACGCCCGTGATTCTATGTTAGATACGCTGAAAGGCGATATCAAACTAGGCGTTGATTTCGTTAAGTAATTCTTCTGAATTATGAGAAAACGGAGCCGAATGGCTCCGTTTTTTTATGCTTTAAACTTTGTTCTCTAAACAGGGGTTCTTAATCTTGAGTCTCGCTATTTAGGCAGTTGGCATTGGCTGTCACAGCGAGCTTTACCCGTCAGTAGATAGGAAATACGGTATCTGTGCTTGGCGAATCTCAGGTAGCACCAATCCGCAATAGGTTTGATAAGCGGTAAGCGTAGCACTTGTACCCAAGGGCGAGTGCCTGTGAGCGCCCATGCTTTGCAAGTGACATCGAGCCCGAGCAGCACTTGGCCGGAGGCGGTTTCGCCATGGAGAATGGTATTGGCGTAGTCTTTATCGATATAGCTGAATCTTGAGCTGAAATTGTCAGCATTAAGATCCACCAGTTCAATTCTGTCGTGGGGATCGCGCGCTTTGAGTTGGCGCATTTCGGCGCTACATAATGGGCAATTGCCATCGTAAAAAATCCGCAGTTCCATTAGGTCTACCTCTTACTGTGTGTCCCTGAGTATACGCAGTTGTCAGGCATTTAGATCGACATGTTTACGGTTTTAATTGTTATACACTCTTGGCTAGAGGCATTAAGCTATTGCGATGAGTGACGTGATTGTGTGATTACGTGATTGTGCGATTAACAATCTGCCAAATGCGTTTGCTTTTAATCAGTGCTTGGCAAATAACAGGATGGATATGACAGCTCCCATTATTATCACTGGCGTGGGTAAACGTATTGGTTACGCCCTCGCGAAACACTTGCTCGCCCAAGGGCACAAGGTGATTGGCACTTACCGCAGCCATTATCCCAGCATTGATGAGTTGCAGTCTTTGGGCACGACCTTAATCCAATGCGATTTTTACGATAATGCGCAGCTCCAAACCCTGATTGAGCAATTGAGCCAATACCCCAAAATCCGCGCCATTATCCATAATGCCTCTGACTGGCTGCCAGACAACAGCCCAAGCCTTGCCCCCCGTGAGGTGATGCAGCGCATGATGCAGGTGCATGTGAGCGTACCCTATCAAATGAACTTGGCGTTAGCCCCGCAGCTACAAGCGGGAGCCGAGGGCGAGATTGGCGCCAGCGATATTATCCATTTCACTGACTATGTGGCCGAAAAGGGCAGTGCCAAGCACATGGCTTATGCGGCCAGTAAAGCAGCACTAGATAATTTAACCTTATCTTTTGCGGCTAAATTAGCGCCCGAGGTCAAAGTGAATGCGATTGCTCCGGCGATGATCCTTTTTAATCCAAGTGATGATGAAGCCTATCGGCAAAAGACCTTAGCCAAGGCCATTTTGCCCAAAGAAGCTGGAAATCAAGAGATTATCGCCTTGGTGGATTATCTATTGGCGAGCCGCTATGTCACTGGGCGTAGCCACAATGTCGATGGTGGGCGGCATTTAAGGTAAAAAAGAATCTAGATTTTAGGTTCTAGGTCCTAGAATCTAGTTATCTAGCACCTAGCACCTTCTTTATTCAAAACTCCCATACTCGACTTGGGGTGATGATAGCGGGCAAGGGCACATCCCAATGTTCGCATGGCAGGCTCGGTACTTGTTGGCAATCATGGGCATACCCCATGGGCAGTGGTTTGCCTTTGCTGTGCCAATTAGCTAGCGTTCTGTCGTAATAGCCGCCGCCCATGCCCATACGATTACCTTGAATATCAAAGGCAACGAGCGGGGTGATCACCACATCGAGTCGCTCAATCGGCATAACGTTACGCACATCTAGCCGTGGCTCTAAAATACCGAATTGATTCGGTAGCATTACCGAGTCGTCGTGGTAATGCAAAAACAATAATTGCCCAGCATTAAAGGGGTGCAGCCGTGGCAAATAGGTTTGAATCCGCTGTTGCCAAAGCGCTTCGATAAGCGGAGCGGTTGCCAGTTCGCCATCGTGGGTGAGGTAAAGCGCGACATGCTGTGCCTTCAGCGCGCTGAGCTTTTCGAGCATTCGCTGACATGCGGCAAGGCTTGCCTCGGTTTGCACCTCTGTCGAAAGCGAGCGGCGGGCTAAACGGATTTGTTTGCGTACTTCGGCGCGGCTGAGAGTTGGGCTTAGATTTATACTTAGTGACTTGGCGTCAATTTCAGGCTGAGTGCCATGTGGCCCCTTGACTGTTGAGGCCGAAGAGTTCGAGACAGGTGAAGTGATAGACATAAATAAGATGCTCCCCAGAATGCCGCTACCGGTGTAGCCCTTGAACCGTAGGTTCAAGGCGGGTAAATGATTACCTCCTAAGGCTTCTCGGTACGAGCCGAGCATGCTCAATGTCAGTAAAGCATTCACCCTGAGATCAAAATTATCGGCACAGGGACATTACCAGTTGGCCTGCATCCCAGGGAGCAAAAACGGTATTGAATCGCTAATCGTTTGGCTTAAAAAAGTATAGGCCAGTTAGCCATTCACTGTGCAACTCTTCTCAGATAGATGGTGCTTGGCACCGAGTGCACAGTCTAAAACTATTTGGTTGAACGCTCAACTAAGGCGTTTTCCAAGGTTGACTGCAACAGGCTGATGCGGTCATCCATTTGTTTCATATAATGCTTATTCTTTTGCTTTTCTTGGTACAACTCGTGGCCAATATTCAGCGCCGCCATAATGGCAATTTCTTCGCGGCTTAAGCTATTAGTGCGATTTTTTAGGGTGGTGAGTTGCTGCTCAACCCCTTGAGCCACAATACGTAGGGCATCTTCCTGACCTTTCGGACAGGCGATAGAGTAGGTGCGCCCCAGCAGGGTGATTTCAACTGCACTGTTACTCATTCGAAGATGATCCTTTCGTTGGCATCGATAGGGCGGACTATATAGGGCTGATATTAAAAGTGCAAGGTAAGCCGCTGATGGATTGCACATTCGCCGTTTTGTTTGCTGCTTGTGTGAGCAGTTGCCGGAATTTTTATCTTCAACCCTAAGAATGCCGGATCAGAGTTGGTTCAAGTCTTTAACTCTGCTAGCATTGCTGCTGGAAAATTCTGATTGGAATCTGATATGGCGACCCCTCCTTCGTTACGTATCGAAAGCTTAAAAATAGCCCTCGATGCGGCTGAAATTGGTCAGCATCCCGTGGAAGTTCACGGTGCTCTTGTGGGTTTAATCTGCGGTGGTGTAGAGCAAACCGGTGATTTGTGGATTAAACCGTTATTTGACCTGATGAACGATGGTCAGCCTTTGCCCGCACCTTTACACCAATTGGTGTGTGAGTTGTTCCAAGACTCGGTTGCCCGTTTGAGTGACTTTGATTTTGGTTTTATGCCATTGCTTCCCGAAGAGGAAGAATCCCTCAGTCACAGAGTTGAGGCGCTATCGCTTTGGACGCAAAGCTTTTTAACGGGCATTGCGATTATCCAGCCTAAGCTCAATAAAGCCTCCGCCGAAGTGCGTGAAGTGATTAAAGATCTGGCCGATATCGCCCAAGTGGAATTCGATGTGACCGACGATGAAGAGTCGGAAACCGCCTATATTGAATTGCTGGAATTTGTGCGCATTGCTGCGATTTTGTGTTACTCCGAGTTTGGCCCAGAGCCGAGCCACGAAGAGAGTGACGATGCCGCGGTGATCCATTAATCCCTAAAAGAGAAAGGCGGAGCGATTCCGCCTTTTATTGTTTTTCAAATCTAACATCCTGATGGCGAAACGCTTTTAGCCATGCCATAGCTTGAATGAGAACCCCATGACGGTAGCAGAGCACATGGATAATTCAGTTCAAAATGTCGATATTGCCATTGTCGGTGGCGCCATGGCGGGTGCGACCCTCGCGTTAGCTTTGGCTCGTTTGTCTGGTACTGAAAAACCGTTATCAATTGCCTTAATCGAGGCGCATCTTCCCGATAACAATCATCCCGGTTTTGACGCCCGTTCTATCGCCATTGCCCATGGTTCCATCTTCGAGTTATCCCGTTTAGGTTTATGGCCGAAATTGGCGCATTTAGGCACGGCGATTAAAGATATCCATGTGTCCGATCGCGGCCACTTTGGCATGACGGAACTCAACGCTAGTCAGTTCCATTTAGATGCGCTGGGGCAAGTGGTCGAGCTGGAAAGGGTCGGCCAAGTGCTGTTTAGCGAGCTTAACAAAACTCAGGTTAAGCTCTATTGCCCAGCCAAACTGTCAGCGTTAATTCCCGATATCGACAGCCACACGTTGGTGCTGGATTCCGGCGAGCGGATTTGCGCCAAGCTGGTGGTCGCCGCCGATGGCTTGCAGTCTAAGGTACGTAGCAGTTTTAATCTGCCCATTACCCAAGTGGCGTTTGAACAAACTGCGATTATCGCCAATCTACAAACCGATAAGCCGCATCAGCACTGGGCCTACGAACGATTTACCGAGACTGGCCCACTGGCGTTATTGCCGATGGCAGATAGCCAAGGTCTACCGCGTTTGTCCCTCGTCTGGGCACTCGATAATCACCGCGCGCAAGGGATGCTCACCGCGCCTAAAGCTGAGTTTTTAGCTGAGTTGCAGCAAGCCTTTGGCTATCGCGCCGGCCAGTTTATCGATGTCAGCGAGCGCCATGCTTATCCGTTAAACCTGTCCTACATGCCAAGGCCGATTCACCATAGATGCGTATTTATTGGTAATGCGGCGCAGACACTACACCCGATTGCGGGGCAGGGATTTAACTTGGGCCTTCGGGATGTCGTCAGTCTGCTCGATGTGCTGCAACTAGCGCTGGCGCAGGGTGAGGATATCGGTGGTGTCGCCGTCACCCATGGCTATTTGCAGGCCCGTGAGGCGGATAGAAACAGCACTATTCGCAATATTGAATTTTTAGTCCGTGGCTTCTCTAACCAATACTGGCCCTTGGCCCTTGGGCGTAATCTGGGATTGCGGCTGTTGTCTTGGTTCCCGCCACTGAAAACCCCCGTCGCTCAAAAAGCGATGGGCTGGAAATAATCATTACTGGTATCGCAACGCGAAAAGGATGTACCCATGTTAAGTTCACAAGCCTATGACATTGCCATTGTGGGTGGCGGCATGGTGGGACTCGCCACCGCGATAGGATTGGCACAGGCCGATCTTAATGTTGTCGTTATCGATGCGGGCCACACAGAAGCCGTGAGCGGTGAGCCAAGGTTGCGTGTCAGTGCCATCAACAAGGCGAGCCAACGTTTGCTGGAGCACCTCGGCGCTTGGCACTATGTCGATGCCAGCCGCGCGACGCCCTATCAAAAAATGGCGGTATGGGATAAAGACGGTTTTGGCAAAATCGCCTTCGATGCCAGTAGCATCAGTGAAGCGAGCCTTGGCGCGATTATCGAAAATGATGCCATCAGCTTTGCCCTCGCCAAGCGTGCCAGTGAATTTGACAATATCACCCATATCGAAAACCAACGCTTAGAGCGTATCGCCTTTGGCGAGCGTGAAGCTTGGTTGACTCTCGCCAATGGTGCTGAAATAGAAAGTGTGAGCGCCGCACTTGTGATTGCCGCCGATGGCGCCAATTCTTGGGTGCGCGAACAATGTAAGATCCCGTTAACCTTCTGGGATTATGGTCACCATGCGATCGTTGCGACCATTCGCAGCGAGATGCCGCACCTTGCCACCGCTCGCCAAGTGTTTTTGCAGGACGGCCCGCTGGCCTTCTTGCCGTTATATGAAGACAACCTCTGCTCCATCGTCTGGTCAGTGCCGCCAGAGCGCGCCACTGAATTACTGGCAATGGACAAAGTGCAATTTGAGCGCAATGTCACCGCCGCCTTCGATGGCCGCCTCGGCATTTGCAAGCTTGAGAGCGAGCGCCAAGCCTTCCCACTGCGGATGCGCTACGCCCGCCATTTTGCCCGCCACCGTTTAGTGCTCGCGGGGGACGCTGCCCACACCATTCATCCATTAGCGGGCCAAGGGGTAAACCTCGGCTTCCTCGATGCCGCCAGCATTATCGAAGTCATCAGCGAATTACAGCAAGCGGGTAAGGATATCGGTGATTATGCCGAGCTGCGCGCCCTAGAGCGTTGGCGCAAGGCGGATGCGATGGAGATGATTGCGGCGATGGAAGGCTTTAAGCGCCTGTTCGAGGGTTCAAACCCAGTTAAAAAAGCCATTCGCGATCTGGGACTCAACCTCGTCGATAATGTCGCTGGGCTGAAAACAGTGTTCATGCAACAGGCCATGGGTAATAAGTCGTCGCTACCCAAGTTATGTCGCTAGCCTCGGTTGCGCTAATGTGATCAGAATTGCTGCTAATATCAGCATATTGGTGGCAAGCTGCGCAAATCTCGCTTTCGCATGTAAAAAAATTACATGTTGAAGATGAGAAAATCTAATGACACTGGCTTCGGATTAGAAAAATCTCCTGTATACAAATTTGTGACGCAAGGTATAATTTCGCCGCATTTTAGACCCTAGTACTTATACCAATCACGATAAATATCTGATTAATTCAGAGCGAATCAGGCGTTGCAGTGACAGACGCATTGAGACCGAAAGAACCCCTTTCAAATTGATGCATCGTGGAAGTGAAATGCCGATTAGCCAGATATTTAGCCGGATTTGTATCACCCTACGCTAGGCAGAGACCTGAAGAAGGCCGCAAAAAAGGGATAACAATGGCTAATAAAACTGTTCTGTTTAACAAGCACTTAGAATCAAACGCTAAGATGGTCGACTTCCACGGTTGGGATATGCCCCTCAACTATGGTTCACAAATCGAAGAACACCACGCCGTGCGTCAAGACGCAGGTATGTTCGACGTGTCCCACATGACTGTGGTTGATGTGACCGGAACCGACGCTTGTGCATTCCTCCGTAAGTTGCTCGCCAACGATGTGGCCAAACTTAAAGTGCCTGGTAAAGCCTTATACGGCGGCATGTTAGATGACAATGCCGGCATCATCGACGACCTAATCACTTACTACCTCACCGACACTTTCTACCGTGTTGTTGTTAACAGCGCGACCCGCGAAAAAGACTTAGCGTGGATCGCCAAACAATCCCAAGGTTTTGATGTCACAGTGACCGAGCGTCCTGAGCTGGCGATGATCGCCGTTCAAGGTCCTAACGCTAAGGCCAAAGCCGCCGCCGTATTCAGTAGCGAGCAAAATGCTGCGATTGAAGGCATGAAGCCTTTCTTCGGTAAGCAAGCGGGTTCTCTGTTTATTGCGACCACAGGTTACACAGGTGAAGCGGGCTACGAGATCATCGTGCCAGAAGCGGAAGCCGAAGCCCTGTGGCAAGCTCTGTTAGATCAAGGCGTTAAACCCTGTGGTTTAGGCGCTCGCGATACATTACGTCTCGAAGCCGGTATGAACCTCTACGGCTTAGATATGGACGAAACCATCAATCCGCTGGCCGCCAACATGGGCTGGACCATCGCATGGGAGCCAACCGACCGTGACTTTATCGGTCGTAAGGCGCTTGAAGCCCTGCGCGATGCGGGAACCGACAAATTAGTCGGTCTAGTGATGGAAGAAAAAGGCGTGTTACGCCATGATATGCCAGTATTTTTCACCGATGCAGCGGGTGTTGAGCAGCAAGGCGTGATCACTAGCGGTACTTTCTCACCTACATTGGGCTATTCTATTGCGATGGCGCGTGTTCCTAGTTCAATTGGGGATACGGCGGAAGTCGAGATGCGTAAAAAGCGCGTGGCTGTTAGAGTAGTAGCGCCAAACTTTGTGCGCAACGGTAAACAAGCATTTTAAAAAAACGGAACAAGGAACAAGAACAATGAGCAATATTCCGACAGAACTGAAATACGCCTCTTCACACGAATGGATCCGCAAGGAAGAAGACGGTAGCTACACTGTGGGTATCACTGAGCACGCTCAAGAGCTGTTAGGTGACATGGTTTTCGTTGAGCTGCCAGAAGTGGGTGACACTGTCACGGCGGGCGACGACTGTGCAGTGGCGGAATCAGTGAAAGCGGCTTCAGACATCTACGCGCCAATCTCTGGTGAAGTGATTGCCGTCAACGAAGCACTGGAAGATTCTCCAGAGCTGGTAAACAGCGACGCTTACGGCGAAGGCTGGTTCTTCCGCGTTATGCCTTCTGATGAATCAGAAGTTGACGCTCTGCTCGATGCAGAAGGTTACCAAGCTGTAATCGACGAAGAATAATCGTCGACGCTAACGAAGCCCTCAGGGGCTTCGTTTGTTTTAGCGCAAGTTTGACATAACAATAGCCCGTTTATCAGTACCCTACAGTCCTGAGCGACGGCAAATCTGGAACAAGGTTTATCATGACCAAGCAAACCCTCACTCAGTTAGAACAGCACGATTTATTCTTACGTCGCCATATCGGCCCAGATAGCAGCCAACAACAAGAAATGTTGAACTACGTTGGTGCTGAGTCTTTGGACGATCTGACCGCGCAAATCGTGCCTGAGTCGATCCGTTTAAGCCAAGAGTTGAGCATTGGTGATTCCTGCGGCGAAGCCGAAGGTTTGGCCTACATTCGTGGTTTAGCCAAACAAAACCAAGTCTTCAAAAGCTACATTGGTATGGGTTACTACGGTACCCAAGTACCTAATGTGATTTTACGTAACGTCTTAGAAAATCCAGGTTGGTACACGGCGTACACACCCTATCAACCAGAGATCGCCCAAGGCCGTTTAGAAGCGATTCTAAACTTCCAACAAGTGTCGATGGATTTAACCGGTTTAGATTTAGCCTCTGCTTCACTGCTGGACGAAGCGACTGCCGCCGCCGAAGCGATGGCGCTGGCTAAGCGTGTGTCTAAAGCCAAAAAAGCCAACATCTTCTTCGTAGCCGATGACGTATTTCCACAAACCTTAGACGTCGTAAAAACTCGCGCTGAGTGTTTTGGTTTTGAAGTGGTGGTAGGTCCTGCCCATGAAGCGGTAAACCACGAGCTGTTTGGTGCTTTGTTCCAGTATTCAAACCGTTTCGGTCAAATCACTGACTTCACCGACTTATTCGCCGAATTACGCGCGAAAAACGTGATTGTGACTGTTGCTGCCGACATCATGGCATTAGTGTTACTCAAGTCACCGGGTGCCATGGGCGCTGACGTGGTCTTCGGTAGCGCGCAGCGTTTCGGTGTGCCGATGGGCTTTGGTGGTCCACACGCAGCCTTCTTCGTGGCCCGTGACGAGCACAAACGCTCTATGCCTGGCCGTATCATCGGTGTGTCAAAGGACACCCGTGGTAACCGCGCACTGCGTATGGCGATGCAAACTCGCGAGCAGCATATCCGCCGCGAAAAAGCCAACTCAAACATTTGTACCGCGCAAATTCTGTTAGCTAACATGGCGTCTTTCTACGCCGTATTCCACGGCCCACAGGGCCTGAAAACCATCGCATCACGCATCAACCGCTTTGCTGATATCTTAGCCGCGGGCTTACAAGCTAAAGGCGTGAGCTTAGTGAACAACACTTGGTTCGATACCATCAGCATCAAAGGCTTAGACGTTGCAGCAGTCAATGCACGCGCGCTGGCTGCTGAAATGAACCTGCGTTTCGATGCTGACGGCATCGTCGGCGTGAGCTTAGATGAAACCACTATCCGCAGCGATATCGAAGCGCTGTTCGATGTGATTTTAGGTGCTGGCCATGGCTTAGACGTTGCCGCATTAGATGCGCAAATCGTGGCGCAAGGTAGCCAATCGATTCCTGCCTCTTTAGTGCGTCAAGATGCCATCCTGAGCCACCCAACCTTCAATCGCTACCAAAGCGAAACCGAGATGATGCGTTATATCAAACGTCTCGAAAGCAAAGACTTAGCACTGAACTACTCAATGATTTCATTGGGTTCATGCACCATGAAGTTAAATGCTGCGGTTGAAATGATCCCAGTCAGCTGGCCAGAATTTGCCAACATGCACCCATTCTGCCCACTGGATCAAGCCAAAGGTTACACTCAACTGATTGAAGAACTGTCTTCATGGTTAGTGAATGTCACAGGTTACGATGCCGTGTGTATCCAACCTAACTCTGGCGCACAGGGTGAATACGCAGGTCTGTTAGCGATTCGTAAATACCACGAGTCTCGCGGGCAGGCCCACAGAAACATCTGCTTAATCCCACAATCTGCCCACGGTACTAACCCAGCATCGGCGCAATTAGCCGGTATGCAAGTGGTTGTGACTGCCTGTGATAAGCAAGGTAACGTGGATTTAGAAGATCTGAAGGCCAAAGCGGCTGAAGTGGCAGAAAACCTGTCATGTATCATGATCACTTACCCATCGACCCACGGTGTGTACGAAGAATCTATCCGCGAAATCTGCAACATTGTGCACCAGCACGGTGGTCAAGTGTACTTGGACGGCGCCAACATGAACGCCCAAGTTGGCTTAACCTCACCAGGCTTTATCGGTGCCGACGTATCGCACCTTAACCTGCACAAAACCTTCGCGATTCCACACGGCGGCGGTGGTCCAGGTATGGGCCCAATCGGCGTGAAAGCGCACTTAGCGCCGTTCGTCGCCGGTCACGTAGTGGTGAAACCAGGCCGCGAAAGCGATAACAACGGTGCGGTATCGGCTGCGCCATACGGCAGTGCTGGCATTCTGCCAATCAGCTGGATGTACATTAAGCTGCTCGGTTCAAACGGCCTGAAAAAGTCGACTCAAACCGCGCTGTTAAACGCTAACTACGTGATGAAGAAGCTGTCTGAACACTACCCAGTACTGTTCCGTGGCCGTAACGATCGCGTCGCGCACGAATGTATTATCGACCTGCGTCCAATCAAAGAAGCCTCTGGCGTGACCGAAATGGATATCGCTAAGCGTCTGAACGACTACGGTTTCCACGCGCCAACCATGAGCTTCCCAGTAGCGGGCACGCTGATGATTGAGCCAACCGAATCTGAGTCTAAGGTTGAACTGGACCGCTTTATCGATGCTATGGTGTCCATCCGCGCCGAAATCGCTAAGGTTGAAGCGGGCGAGTGGCCAGCGGACAACAACCCGCTGCACAACGCGCCACACACTATGGCCGATATTATGGACCCAGCGTTCGATTCACGCCCATACAGCCGTGAAGTGGCCGTGTTCCCAAGTGCCGCAGTGCGTACTAACAAGTTCTGGCCAACCGTGAACCGTATTGATGATGTGTACGGCGACAGGAATTTGTTCTGTGCGTGTGTGCCGTTATCAGACTATGAATAAGGATAATTGCTGCTTAGGCTCGCTACTGCGGCGTTGAATCTCAGCTTTCGTGCTCATTGACAGGAGTCAACTCCGCGCGAAAGCTTTCAATCCGCCTTGCATTAGCTTCGCCAGCAACGCAATTATGGAATAGTTAGCTTCATCTGAATTTGAAGCATTAAAAAGCGACCGAAAGGTCGCTTTTCTATTGCCTGCCGCAGGCTTTTGCATTCTCTTATATTAGCTACACTAGTGACACGCCGCCCATGATGTAAACATTAGTCATCCTTGTAGGCTCTACTAAAACATCCTGTTTTAGAAGAACACTGGTGCAACAATGCCAGTTCTGGTGTAACTGTTGAGTGAAGAGTTATGCCTGTTCTGTTTTTCTGTTTTTCAGTTTTTTACACAATAGTGGGTGACCATTGTTCTATCTTGTTGATTTATATTGGGTGGCAACATTTTTTTGTTGCTTGATATCTACAGTGTAGAAAATCCTCTCTTAACAATTTCGAACACAGTTTTAGCTGATAAAATACATGCAACTCTGTGAAAATTATCACCTTTTAAGTGATTTCCATTATCGACGACAGATTTAGCACTAAAATATTTCGGTTGTATCGTTGACTGACGTGCTGCTTCGTACAATGCATAAGATTCCATCTCAAATGCTGTCATTTTCCGATGTTGTTCAATTACCGTATTGAGTGCTTCTTCAGATGCTATAACTGAGCTGCCGCTTGAAGTGGGGGATAGAATTACATTGAATTGGAGGTTTTCAATATTATCAGGATATTCACTGCGGTTTAATATAACACCCTCTTTGATTTTTTGAGTAAAATCATTATCAGAGATTATTTGCTTAATTGTTTGACTTGTTTTGTGATGTATTTGAACAGAGTAAGGTTCAGATATAAATCCATCTGATGACCATTTTCCTGAATCATGCTGAAAGCACATTTCTGATATTATTACATCGTAAATGTTTGCCTTTCCATCAATTCCTGCACAAATTCCGCTCATACATATTAATTTGGGACTAAATGAGTCTATAGCCTTTGTACATGTTATTGCCGCATTAACTAATCCCATTCTAGGTGGCACGATGATTATACCAAAGTGCTCATCTATCTTTATTGGAGTGCAGTCAATACCATTTATAATAAATTTTTTCCCGATAATACAATCTAACTGATTGAATGCATCTGCTTCCTTTTGTAGTGCACAAAAAATTATGAAATCATATTTTTTTTGAGGAATTGATTTTTTTGCTTTAAATAAAAATGCTCTTTCCCATTCATCTGAGTCTTTATTGTGTTTTATAATATTTATATCAAGTCTGTTATATTTTTCAAAATTATCTGATGCTATATCATCAAAGGATGTGATTGCAATCACTGGTGTGGAAAAATTAGGTGATTCTAAATTGCCTCTAATTGTTTCAATTATTTGTGCAGTGGCATCAATTGGTTCTTCATTGGCATCGGTAAGAGGAACAATTAAATCAGTAATAATTAAGTCATATTTTTTGCTGGATGCATCAGTAACAAATTTGGCTAATGTAGTGCTTCTCTTTACATTGCATTCACTAATTTCTATTTTTAATGCATTTTCAATTTGAAAATGTTTTTCATTATTATCTTCTAAAATTAAAACGTTCATTATTTAAATAACCTTCCGTAATTCTTTTTTCCAACTTGAATCATCTTCAATGTAGTGAATGCATGCTAATACGTCACAGTCAAGAAGTTCCTTGAACTTTAATGGTGCGATGTCTAGTGGATAGTGCTCGCCAGATATTTCAATACTAGGATGTTGAGTTATTACTATACATTTATCTTTTCTTTCAGTTTCACTCAGTTCTATTAAAACATCTATTCCCCCTGTTAAGAATGATATCGCTGTACCTTCACCAGGTTCTGCCTTGTGACTTGGTATTGCCATATCAACAAAAATTAAATCAAAATTAGAGTTGTCAATAGCGTTGATCGCTTCAGATAAGCTAACTGCAACGCTTATAGATATATTATTGTTATTAAATTTTTTCCTTATAAACTTGCTGATGTTCTCTTTCTTATAATCATCATCTTCAATAATAAGTACATTCATTCTAGTATCCTAGTTTGTAAGAAAATGCAGTTTTAACTATTCTATTTTTACATTCGATTATCTCTATATTGAAGTTCTTATCAATTAGTTTAAGATTATGGAGCTTTTTAATTCCACTGCGGTTCTCTATCAGTTGAGCATTATTTAAATCATCATCAGGTTGAATTTTTAATCGCTCGGAAACGTATTCATCATCATCTACATCTGAAATCTCAGACATAATTTCAAAATAAACTTTTTTATCCTGATTTGACTCCTCAATAGTAAATTTCCTTGAAATTTTTCCATTTAACTTACCATGCTTGGCAGCATTAAATATGATTATGTATAGGGCGTCATAGAATATATGGTATACACCGCCATATAATTCAATATCAGTTTTTTCATCAAAGTCTGTATCTGGGTTAAATTGTTCATAGCTTTGTTGTACTTCCGATACTACAGCTTTGTATAGTAGACTGACTGAGGCTTTAGGAGAAACGCTTTGCGGCTTTTTGAACCAACCACATAAAGTTGTTAATTTTTCAGATATACTGCTTTGTAAATCCCTTTCAAATCCTAATATTAAACTTTGCTCTTTTGAGTTTAAACCTTGACTGTTAAAATTTGAAATTTTTTGCCTGTTTATAAGGTTGTTTTTTTGACTAATCATAAATGAGTTGAAAGTCTTTAAGTCAACTTCAGCAAATCTCCAGCATGCGTCAATGATAATACTTTCACATCCATATAAGTTTCCATTTTTTTTATAGTTATCAATTAGGCTGGAAATGCATTTAATAGCTATTACATTTTTCCTTGGATCTTTTAGATTAGGAGTCAAAAATCCATTTTTCATTTTAGGGCTATTAATGTGTAATCTTTCTGTGATAATTGATGTTACCTGTTTTTCATATTCACTTTTCCATTCACTCCAATTTATACATATTTGGTTTTTATTTAATATTTGATCATGTTTCTTTTGGATTTTATTAATCACTTCTGAGTATAGATGGCCCCGAAATGTGCCATGTCTAATCCTTCTGCCTAGATATGAGGCAATACCAAAAAAACTATTTGTACAAAATTCATAAAAACATTTATCAATTAATTCCATTAGTTGTGGGTTATCAACTTGGTCTAAATCACTACTATGCTCTAGTATTAGCATTGTGGATGATATTTGAGAATAAGCATTGTCATTATACCATTCTGTAAATCGAGTAGTGTCTACGTAAATTCTATTGTCATCTATTTCACCTCTTATTTTGTTTATTTGATTATCAATTATTAAATTTCTGGCTCTGTCTAAATATATTTTTTCACCTGAATATTTTCCTCTCCAATTGTGTAGGTTGGCTCTTGTCTCTGTAATTTTTCTTACTGAGTCTGTTACCCTTGTCATTCTTGCTATAAAGTCTTCATTGCATGTTTCATATAAGTAAAATGCAATCGCTTCAGATTTCTTTGATACGCTGTCTACGAATTTAACTAAATCACTGTCATAATCTCTTAATAATATTTTTTCCATTAGACTTTTTAATGCCATTTGTTCAAGCTCACTTTTGCTCTTTTTTGCAATTAATAGCCTTAAAATAAGTTTTGCTTCTAGTGATGTCAGCATGGGTAAAATTAACTTCATTGATTGAACATGAATAGTTCTATCTAAAGAGTTTGTCTTGGTCATCATAGGGTAAAGATCATTTTCCTTTATTGAGAATTCAGAGTTTTTAGTATAAACTAAAAAGTTAAAGATGGCCGTTCTCAGTACGTATCCTTTAAAAGTTATATTTTTTAGTTTGTTTGATTTTGATTTTAATATTTCGGTTTTGTATGCTAAATCTTTAGAGTTATGGCAGTTTATAGTTTTACTTGATCTTTTTATAACATCTTCATTTAACTCAAAGTATTCAGATTCTGGTGAATCATAAAAATGATCTATTAAAAATCTGAATTCTATTATTTCGTTGCTTTCTAGCCATGCAGATGATTGTTTTAGAAATAAGAATTCTCTATCAGATTCATCATGTTCACTGTAGAGTTCAACTATATCGTCTATGTTTGGTGATGCTTTTTCTAATAAATCAAATATATCAATTATATCTTTTGTTAAACTATTTTTGATTAAATTTTTGTTTATTTTTAATATTGTTATTGCATCAATGATTGAAGACTGAAGATTGCTTTGCAGCATCTCCTCTAAATCTTCTATGTTTTTTGCATGAGGATGAAATGGTATTCTAGATATATCTCTTGTAAATTGATTTTGATTACCTTTGTTTGTAAGGTACATAATTGATCGTTTAATTCCCAAATAATCTTGCTCTTCTTGAAAGCAATGCATTAGAGACGCAGTAATTACTTTTGATTTGGAAGTTGAGTTGTTTAATATGTCAACAAGGTAGCTGTCTTGAATATTATTGTTTAGCTCTTTTAGTAGGGTTGCTTTTCTTAAGATATAGTGGCTAAAACCATAATTTCTTATAATTTCTTTTACTACATTCGTTGCTTCATTAAATTTTTTATTAACAATTAGGTCGTTTAAAGTTTTTGCGTCAAACAATAAGTTTAATATTTTTTCTTTATTATTCTTAATTTTAATATTTATTAGTGATATTTGCTTTTCTATTTCTAGTCTTTCTAGTCTTACATAGTTCTCATCAGTCTGTGGTTCGCATGGAAATACATTAGGTAAAATATCTGATTCGTTATGAATAGCAGTAATAGCATTTTCTATATCATAAATTTTTATCGGAGATAGTTCTTTTCTAAGTTTGTTTATGATTTTTACTGACTCATTTTCATTTAATGAATAAATTGCTCTTATTCTATTTCTCGTCTTTGAGTCTAATTTCCCTAGTGCTGCTGATGGTTTGTTTTTATAAACATTGACAAGTAATTTTTTTAAATTTATTTGTTCCATAGTTTTCTACTTTAATTTTATAGAGTTGTTTTTATTTTAATAGTTTCTTAAAATTCATACGTTCATTTGTATGGCATTTAATAATGAGAGTATCAATATTTTCATTTCCTATATCTTCCCTACCTCGCTTTTACTTAGGCATCTTTGGGCGACTTGGTAGATGATGGTGTCTACTTGTTGCTGGGTAAGATCTTGGGTTTTCAGTTTCGGGATCGTTCCGACTAATTGTTTGTGGTTAAGGATCGGGAACGGTGGTTTTGATTGGCTTGTGACATACCAGCCGGGGAATACTAGGGCTGGGGTGGCGGCGACGGGGGAGCCTGTGGCTTTGGTTAACCATTGGCTGACCCATTGAGCTTGGCGCTGCGCTTGTTCGATTGGTTTGGTTTCTGTCCACGAGGGGAAGTTTAAGCACCCGTCTTTGTAAAATACTTCATAGCCTTTCTTACCAGAACTAGAGCCAGAGCCTCCGCCATTGCCATTGGTTTGGCGTAGGTCTTTATTGCGCTTATGGCGGCCTTTGGTTTCAATCGCGAATACACCATTTTTGCCGATAACGAGGTGGTCGATATTAAAGCCGTCGGCTTGTACATCGTGAAACACTTGATAACCCAAGGCTTGTAGGCCGATTAGTTCATTGGCGGTGGCGATTTCGGCCGTATGCCCTAGGCGTAATTTGGTGAGTTTGGAAAAGTTTTTCCACGTTTTAAAGCTGCAATAAGTTAATCCCATTAAACCTGTTAGGGCGTAAACCCAAGGGAATTTCCCGATGGCAATGTGGGCTTGAATACTGCTTACTGCAAAGGGGAAACACACTATCATCAGCCCCATCATCATGCTGCCGATTAAATCTAATTGCAGATCTTGGATTTGCTGTTGTAAGCCATAGGCGGGAATGCGGGTGAGTTGCTCGCGATCAACGGGCAGGGTGACGGTGGCATCACGGTATTTGCGTAACACATACATCACTCCAATTGTGACAAACATGCTGGAGAGGATGATCACTACCGATACAATATTATTCGAAAAATAAGCCATTTACGTCCTTGCAGCAAAAGCGATTAGCGTTAATTCCATTCGGTACACTTGCTTAGCATGTACTGATTTTACGGGGTGACAGAGGTGGCTTTAAGAGGGGGGAGGCGGATAACTGAGTGGCTGCTTCATCCCTAAATAGCGTGCTCGATATGGGTTTTCGAGTGTGGCTCTGCATTTCCCTAAGTGGCCACACTTTAACCTGCACGATACGGTTTAATCAATGGGTTTTATCACAAAAGCTTATTTTAAATAACAACTTGTGAATATTTGGGGAGAGGTATTGGTGGGCGTTTTGGGGTTGTACAGGGCAAATAAAAACGGCCAATTGAATTGGCCGTTGTTATTTTCCGTTAGCAGTGGCTGCTTAACGGTAAAATGCTTCTACTGTGCCTTTGATGGTTAACAGCAGAGGTTGACCGCGACGGTCTAAGGATTTACTTGGTACTTTAACCCAGCCTTCGCTGATGCAGTATTCTTCGACATCGAAACGTTCTTTACCGTTTACGCGAATACCTACATCGTGTTCGAAAATCGCGGCCACATGGTGTGGGCTGCGTGGGTTAACCGAAAGACGATCCGGTAATGCGGGTTGTGAAGTTGTGTCAGTCATGGTCATTATCTGTAGTGAACAAAAAGTGCGTTATTGTAGGCAATCCCGCCGCCTTGCTCAAGGACTGTTGTTGTCAGTCTGTGACGCCTAAGCCGCTATCTTGGGCGAGTGGCACTCAGCGTGAGTTGTAGCATCTGCCTGTATCGTCTTTTGTTCGCACGCCCTGCAAGGTAAACTCTGGCGGCGTTGGCTATAGGTTTCGCGCTAAAGGCATCTTAAGGCTTAGTGCTTAGTGCTTAAGGCACGCGCTTACAACTTATAGCCGCGCTCCGTTATTCACCCACATTCGACCCAAGGCCCGATAGTTAACTTGCCATGCATGATGATATTAGTATTCCCTTGCCATCCCTTATCCATCGCATCGGCCGCGAGGCGGCAAAGCGGGCGCAGGCAATGGCGCTAAAGCACGGCTGCGAGCTAAAGCGGGTGCGCCGCTCCCGTAATTGGAGTATCACAGGGCAGGCTATCGCTATTCAAAGCTGCTGTGCCGAGTTAAAAGTTGAGGGCGAGGTTGCCGAATTTGCCTTTATGATCAAAAAGATCGATACCGCCTTACTGCAACACGCCGATAAGCTTGAACCATTGAGTGCGAAATTAATCCGCCTGATTAACGAAAATCCCGCCATTACCTTAGGTGAGCTTATGCAGCAGACCCAATGCAGCATCAGCGAGGCGCGCCTTGCCCGCTTCGAGGCCGAACTCTAGCGCTTTGCTTGTGGGAGTGAGCCGCCTTTGATTTGCATCAACACAGGCGCCTGTTAAAGCGGTCACTATATTAGCCAAATTTTATGAATGGCGGCGTAAACCATGACGGATGCTAGGCTGATCACCCTCTTAAAAATCTGTATTAGCATCGGGCTGTGCCTGATTGCGCTTGGCATTTATCTGCATAACTTTAATGAAAGTGTCGAAGCCATGGGTGTTAAGGGGATTATTATCAGCGCCGTATGCGTTGCCGTTGGCATGGCGTTATCCCTGCCGACCAAGATGTATCTCACTTTTTTACTGGTGAAACGCGAAGCGGATAAGCAAGGCAGTTCTGAGTAACCTTAGCGAAACCTCAGTGAATGTCGCAATAAATCCCACTTTTTGCTTGTTGCTCAAGGCATAAACTCCCGCTGGTGTTTTTTAACATAATTAACCCAAGACTAATGGTCGAAAAACACCGATAATTCCCCCCAGACGATAGCGCCCAAGGGCAATGCTGTGCGGTAACGGATACGATTACCGCGTTTGAGCATATTGAGTGGAAAAATTCTAATGGAAATCAAAGTTAATTTTCTCGACAACCTGAGACTCGAAGCCAAGTTCGACGATTTTACGGTAACGGCCGATCAGCCCATTCGTTATAAGGGCGATGGCTCGGCGCCGAGCCCTTTCGACTACTTCTTAGCTTCTTCGGCGCTGTGTGCGGCCTACTTTGTGAAGGTATATTGTAAATCCCGCGATATTCCGACGGACAATATCCGCCTGTCGCAAAACAATATTGTCGACCCAGAAGATCGCTATAACCAGATTTTCCAGATCAATGTCGAATTGCCCGATGATATTTCGGATAAAGATCGCGAAGGAATTTTGCGCTCTATCGACCGCTGCACAGTAAAAAAAGTAGTGCAGACTGGCCCAGAGTTTAGAATCGAAACCGTTGAAAACCTCGATGCCGACGCCAATGCCATGTTGATGGGTCATCCCGCGGGTGAGAGCAGCACCTATATTTTGGGCAAAGACTTGCCGCTGGAGCAGACCATTGCCAATATGACGGCGATGCTCGCCGATTTGGGGATGAAGATTGAGATCTCCTCATGGCGCAACATTGTGCCCAATGTGTGGTCACTGCATATCCGCGATGCCGCATCGCCCATGTGTTTTACCAATGGTAAAGGCGCAACCAAAGAGAGCGCGCTGTGCTCGGCCCTCGGTGAATTTATTGAGCGTTTAAACAATAACTTCTTCTATAACGATCAATTCTTTGGGGTTGAGATCGCGAGTAGCGAGTTTGTGCATTACCCGAATGAAAAATGGTTTGCCCTCGAGGAAGATGACGCCCTGCCAGCAGGCCTGTTAGATGACTATTGCCTAGAGATTTACAATCCAGATGAGGAGCTGTGTGGCTCGCATCTTATCGACACTAACTCGGGTAATCGTGAACGTGGTATTTGTGCGATTCCTTATACCCGTAAATCTGATGGCGAGACGGTGTACTTTCCATCAAACCTGATTGAAAACCTGTTCTTAAGCAACGGCATGAGCGCGGGTAATAACCTGAAAGAAGCCGAAGTGCAGTGTCTCTCCGAGATCTTCGAGCGCGCGGTGAAACGCCAAATTATCGAGCAAGAAATCGTCCTGCCAGACGTGCCTATGTCGGTGTTAGAAAAATACCCAAGTATTCTTGCGGGCATTAAGGGTTTAGAAGAACAAGGCTTCCCTGTGGTGGTGAAAGACGCCTCACTAGGCGGCCAATTCCCGGTGATGTGCGTGACGCTGATGAACCCGAAAACCGGCGGGGTATTTGCCTCCTTCGGCGCCCACCCAAGCTTTGAAGTGGCATTGGAGCGCAGCCTGACCGAATTACTCCAAGGTCGCAGTTTTGAAGGCTTAAACGATGTGCCAAAACCGACCTTTAATAGCATGGCGGTGAGCGAGCCAGAAAACTTTGTCGAACACTTTATCGACTCAACGGGCGTGATCTCCTGGCGCTTCTTTAGCAGCAAGCATGACTATGAGTTCTGCGAATGGGATTTCTCCGGCACTAACGAAGAGGAAGCGGACCGCTTATTTGGCATTTTAGAAGATCTCGGTAAAGAGGTGTATGTCGCCGAATTTACCCAGTTAGGCGCATCGGCTTGCCGTATTTTAGTGCCTGATTACTCAGAAGTTTATCCAGTTGAAGACCTGATTTGGGATAACACCAACAAAGCGCTGGATTACCGTGAAGATATTCTGAATCTGCATTCCTTAAGCACTAAGCAATTGGTTAATCTTGTGAATCGCTTAGAAGAAAGTCAGCTGGATAACTACACCGATATTCGTACTCTGATTGGTATCGTCTTCGATGAAAACACCGTCTGGGGCAAGTCGACGATTATCGAGCTTAAAATCCTTATTTATCTTGCACTTGGCGCGCATGAAGAGGCGCTGGAATTAGTCGGTGAGTTTTTGCAATTTAACGACAATACTGTGAAGCGCAATCTGTTCTTCCAAGCCATGAGCGCGGTACTGGAAGTGACGCTGGATGAAGACCTTGAACTCGAAGACTTTAGCCATAACTTTACCCGCATGTTTGGCGCGGAAGTCATGGAACAAGTGGTTGGCAGCGTCACAGGTAAAATCCGCTTTAGCGGTTTAACTAAGACCAGCATGCAACTCGAAGGAATTGAGCCGCATTTACGCTTAATCGAAAGCTATAAAAAACTGCACGCCGCCCGCAAGGCCAAAGCGGCGAACTAATAGCTATAGCTAAGAAGTTGATGTGTAGAAAAGCGAACCTAGGTTCGCTTTTTTAATGGCCGTTTGCCACGGATATACAGCCTTAAGCACTATTGGCGATAACGCGGTTTTTGCCATCCCGCTTGGCTTGGTAGAGCGCGGCATCGGCGCGTTTTAGGGTGTCTTCATAGGATTTATCGCTCGCCTCTATGGTGGCGACACCAATACTGACGGTGGCGAAGAGCCCTTTTACGGCGTGTTTTTGTAGTGCTTTGAAGCAGCAATCGCAGAGAAATTCTGCAAACACTATGGCTTGATCGTATTCAACGCCGGGTAGGGCGATGACAAACTCATCCCCACCAAAACGGTAGGCACTGTCGGTTTTGCGGAATTGCTGCTTGCAGGTATCGGCGACGGTCACAATGACATTGTCGCCCGCATGGTGGCCAAGCTGATCATTGATCTGTTTTAGATGATCGAGATCCAGCATTAAGATGGAGGCAGGCACATGGTAGCGACTATAGGTATCGAATAGGAGGTTTAAGTCACGCTCTAATCGGCGACGGTTAAATAGTCCTGTGAGTTGGTCTGTATCGCTTAATTGCCGTAGCTGGACTTCAAGCTGATGGCGTTTGGACATATTACTTGCAACCCAAAGGACGACAGGTTCGTTATCAACAAGAAAATCCAGCGCTTGAACGCGTCCCTCAAACCAGATGGGTTCGGATGGACCTTGATCGGATAAGCCTTTGACATCCTTTTTACTGAGCTCATATTCTTCAATCTGCAATTTACGGCTGATTAATGCTTGTTCAATAATGCTGAGGTAATAATTGGCTTTTTCTTCGTGTAATACGTCACTGATATATAGGCCGACTAATCCACTACCATCATGGTAATAACGATCATCTTTACCGCCAAACACCGCAATATAACGACCACTTTGGGAAAGGATAAACGCTGGATCGGGTAGGGCGTCCAGCACTAAAGCGATTTGCTCAACATTGATCATCAAATCTACTCCCTGACACATTTTATGTGTTCATTATCCTTGCTACTGCAAATGTCATTATTGGCAGTCATTTGGTTTTGAATTTAGCTTTTTTTTGTGGATATTCAAACCTTAAACTTGGGTTCAGCATTGTTAACAATATGATGAATAGTCGACTAGCTTTATCAGTTTAGGTGGTTTTTGTGGTCAAATCCTCGATCTGCAAACAATTAGGGTTAATCCCATTTAGGTGAGAGTGTAAACTTTGGCGCATTAACATTTAAAACGAGGAAATGCCATGCACACGGCAGATGATTTTATTCAGTATTTAGCGCTTGAGCAGCATGTAGAAGGCGGATATTACCGTTCGTCTTATCGCTCCGATTCGGCCTTCGATCCGAGTCGTCAGCTGTGGAGCAGTATTTATTTCTTACTGCGAACGGGTGAAGTGTCGCATTTTCATCGACTCACGGCGGATGAGATGTGGTATTTCCATGCGGGGCAATCGCTGACAATTTATATGATTTCCCCCGAGGGCGAGCTGACCACGGCGCAGTTAGGGCTCGATTTAGCCGCGGGTGAAAGGCCACAGTTTTTGGTGCCTAAGGGCTGTATTTTTGGTTCGGCCATGAATCAAGATGGATTCTCGCTGGTGGGTTGTATGGTATCACCCGGTTTTACCTTCGATGACTTTGAGTTGTTTAGCCAAGAAGCTTTGCTGGCGATGTATCCGCAGCATAAAGAAGTGATCCAAAAATTGAGTCGACCAGAGTCGAAATAGCGCCGTTAGATCATTGCGTTATCATGCAATAGGTTATTCGTTGAATGGATTTAATCGCCGCATGTCTTTTATCTATACATGCGGCTTAGTAAGGATTAACCACGAATAATGTGGGTTACTTGCACCATGGCATCCCGTGCCGATTGGCTGACGCCAGCGAGTTGGAAGAAGCCGTGGATCACCCCTAAATAGCGGCGGCAATGGGCATCGACGCCTGCATCTAATAGGTTACGGAATAGCTGCTCGCCCTCATCTAACAGTGGATCGAACTCGGCGGTAATAATGTGGGTTTCGGGTAAACCTGCTAAATCCTGGCTACGCAGTGGGCTGGCTTCAACGTCGGTTCTGGGATGCCAGTCGAGGTACATATCAAAGCCTGTGAGCAGTGTGTCGCGGGTGATAATGTACTTGTCGCCATTGTCGATATAACTCTGGCTTTTGGCGGTCGCATCCAACATCGGATAGATAAGCACTTGTTTTTTAGGCAACCATTGCCCTTTGGCTTTTAACCGCAGGCAAGTGACTAAGGCTAAATGGCCGCCGGCACTGTCGCCCATCAAGGTGATATTAGTGTTGTCACCGCCCCATTGCTGGCAATGATGCTGTACGAGATTGGCCGCATTGAAGGCATCGTCATGGGCAGCGGGGTACACATGCTCAGGGGCGAGACGATAGCTAACCGCCACCACTAATGCGCCGGAATCATTGGCAATTTTACGCAGTTGCTGATTATGAGTAGCGATGCCACCGCTGACAAAACAACCACCGTGATAGTAAATGACCACGGGTAAATTGTTATCCGCCGAGGGCTTAAACAGGGTTAATTCTATACCCTCAAGGGATAAGGTTTTAACTTCAAACACAGCCTCCGGCTCGCCCGCCAATACTGTGCTGGCAATATAACCTTGGCGACGCTCCTCAAGGCTTTGCTCGCGCACCGAAGGGCAACCTGCGGCGATAAACTCGCTCACTAATTGTTTAATTCCGTCTTCTAAATAGCGTTGGCTCATGTGCAGTTTCCCTGAATATATTCGGTGAGCGTTTATCGCCCCTTGTGGTCGGCAAAGTGTATCGACTCAATCTAGAAAAGGGTAGTGTGTCATGGGTGATTTGCAATTAACGCCATCTATTTCAGTTGATTAGCAGTTATTGATTAACGCTTATTGATTTGTCATTGCTGATGTATTGCGACTCCTATGTATTGAGCTTCGCCCAATGAATACGGTTGCAGGGGCAGGTTTTAGGTTTGATGAAGGATTGAGCACAATCTAAAAATGTAAGAAAATTACCGCTCGCCAGCCTTGGCGTGTTATTGCTATTTCACTTGTCTTCCAGCGGTAAGGATTGGACGTGGCCACATCAGCTAAAACCCTGCAACAACGCATGGGCATTGTCGCCCTCACTTGGCCGATTTTTATCGAAACCTTGCTGCAATCCTTACTCGGGATCAGCGATATTTTTATGCTGAGCCATTATTCCGATAATGCGGTTGCGGCGGTCGGACTCACCACCCAATTGATGTTTTTTATGATGGTGATGTCCATGATGGTCAGCACGGGCGCTAGCATTCTGATCAGCCAAAATAACGGTGCGGGGCGAACCCAACAGGCGACCGATATTGGTGTCGCCAGCGTGGCCTTAAGTTTAGGTTTAGCAGTGGTGATGGGCGCTGCGATGTTTTTCAGTGCCCACGGCATTATCGGTTTATTTGCGCTAGAGCCTAAGGTTGCGGGCTATGGTTACGATTATCTGCTGATCTGCGGCAGTTTAAGTATCGGGCTGGTGATGAACATTGCCTTTGCCGCCATCTTACGTAGTTACGGTTTTACCCGCTCGGCTATGTTGGTCACATTGAGCACGGGATTGATGAATGTGCTCGGTAACTATATTGCCCTCTATTCTCCCTTTGGTTTGCCAGTTTATGGGGTAACTGGGGTGGCGATTTCGACTGTGACCAGCCAGATGATCGGTGCCTTGATTATGCGGGCGGTGATCCGCAGTAAGCGTATTCCGCTACCAATGCAACGACTTAAGTTATTGCCGCGCAGCACCTATTGGAGCGTTATGCGCATTGGTTTGCTTAATGCGGGCGAAATGCTGTCCTACAATGTGGCGCAGATGACCATCATCTATTTTATCAGCCAGATGGGCACCTTATCGTTAACGGCTTATACCTATGGCTTGAATATCAGTCGCTTTATTTACTGTTTTTCGGTGGCATTGGGGCAGGCGGCGCAAATCCAAACCGGTTACTACGTCGGTAAACAATGGTTTGATGAGATCACTGTGCGGGTGCAAAAGTATTGCTTAGTAGGCTTTATAGTCTCCCTTGCCATAGTGTTAACCTTTTATTGGCAGCGTTTTACCATTGTGGGTTGGTTGAGTGAAAATCCTGAAGTGATTGAACTTACTGCACTTCTGCTATTGGGCTCTATCGCGCTGGAAACCGGCCGAGTCTTCAATCTGGTGATTATTTCGGCATTAAAAGGCGCGGGGGATGTGGCGTTTCCGGTGCGCGTGGGCCTGTTTAGCATGTGGGGCATTGGCGTACTGTTAGCTTGGTTCTTTGGGCTGCATTTAGGTTATGGCGTACTTGCCGCTTGGCTTGCCGTTGCGGCCGACGAGTGGGTGCGAGGCTTGATTATGGTACACCGTTGGCGCTCGGGTCGCTGGCAGCGTTTTACGCGTATTCCGCCAGCAACCTCAGCTTAAATCGTTCTGATAATAAAAGGTCAACCCTTATTGGTTGCCCCATTTGCCCGATTTCAGCAGTTCATTTTTAAATTGCAGATACCTTGGGTGCCCTGCATCGGTTTCGATTTCCATTGTGCTGTAGGAGGCAAAAAGCGCACCGGGAATTTGGTAACCTCGCGTCAACACATCCTCTAATGAGGGCATAAAACATTCTTTAATCGGGTCAAAATGGATTTTATAACTGGCATAGCCGCGCTTAACAAAACGCTCGGTGGTATCTGTAAATAGCTGTCCAAATGGAGTGTCGAGCGTCTCCGGTGTGGAGTAATAAAAGCCTTGTCCGTACCAGTAGAGTAATAAGGCGGTACCTGCATCGCAGAGTGGATGTTCGATAATCGCTCTGATCATATCGGGATCATGGTCATCCCAATTCAAGTTGCCCGCGACAAAATGCAATTCCTCCATACTTTGTAAGTCACTGATACAGGTGATTTGTGGCGCCGCTTTGCCAAAGTAGGCGCTGTATTCATGTAAAGCGTCATAATCGGGATCGGCAAGCAATTTGGCGAGTTGTTGCTGATTGGCAATACAGCCTAATTCGGCGCATTCATAGGCGCGAATAAATTGTTCTTGGGTTAATAACTTGGCCACGTGCTTCCTTAGGAATGTTGAAATAACCGCACTCGCCAGCTCTGCGAGAGCTGGCGAGGAATTGGAGAGTCTTAGGCGTTAAGCTTGCTGTTGCAGCAGGGTACGGCACAGCTTGATAAAGTCAGAAGAAGTCACAATCCCCAATACTTTCTTATCGTTATCGACTACGGGTAAGCAACCGAGTTTATTATCGATAAAGTATTCTACCACCACGGTTAAGGGTTCATCCGCAGTTAACTGCTGGCAGTCTTTGTCCATCACAGTCGCTATGGGGGTATAGCGTTCTTTGCGATCGAGCGCGCCTTGGCCGTATTTATTCAACATAGACAATACGCTGGCGATCATCTTTTTGTGGGTAAGAATACCGACTAAGGTGCCGTCGGTTTCAGAAATAACAGGTAAATGGCGCACGCTGCGGGTTTGCATTAAATGGTGGGCATCTTTAAGGCTCGCACCATCGCTGATGCAGATGACCTCTGTGCTCATAATATCGCTGACTTTCATCCTAAATTCCTTTTTTAACAATGCTCTGGTTTGACTCAGCATGAGCCAAAATCTGAGCGATTTGCCTCTTATTCGATGTTAGCAGCTTCATTGCGCCTTATGCCAGTATTGTACAAATAAAGTACGCTATTCAGTATAAGGCTATGAATTAAAAGAAATCATAAAAGGCTGACAAAGATGTCACAAATGTGTAACAGTGATGTCTCACAATCGGGGCCTCATTAGACCTCATACCAGTGAACCCTCATCTTAGAAAGGAATAATAATAATGAAACGAACCGTGACTCGTCGTGATTTTTTAGCCATGTCAGCCAAAGGTATTGGTGCCGCAGTGATTTCCTACGGCCTAATGGGGTGTAGTGACAGTAATGATGATAACTCTGTGCCCGCACAGTTTTTACATGGGGTTGCCAGTGGTGACCCCGCGCAGGATGCGGTGATCCTTTGGACCCGCGTGACGCCGGATTCTGCGGGGGATGTTAAAGTCAGCTGGCAAGTCGCCAGTGATGCAGCGTTCTCCCAATTAGTGACCACGGGGGAGATGGTCACTAATGCTAATCGTGATTACACCGTTAAAGTTGATGCCCGTGGTTTACGTGCGGGACAAACCTATTTCTACCGCTTTATGACGGCTGATAAAACCTCTGTCGTGGGCAAAACCCGCACTTTACCCGAGGGAGAGGTGAGTTCAGTCAAGTTAGCCGTGATGTCCTGCGCTAACTTTCCTGCGGGTTATTTTAACGTGTATGAACTGGCAGCGGCGCAGGATGACCTCGATGCCGTGGTGCATCTTGGGGATTATATTTACGAATATGCCCGTGGTGGTTATGCCAGCGAACATGCGGCAGAGCTTGGCCGTGAAGTGTTACCCGCCAATGAGCTACTAACACTTAGCGATTATCGTACCCGTTACGCCCAATACCATACCGATGCCAGCCTGCAAAAACTGCATGCTAAAGTGCCTTTTATTACGGTATGGGACGACCACGAAGTAGCAAACGATACTTGGCGTGATGGCGCTGAGAATCATAACGAAGGCGAAGGAACTTTTGCGGCACGCAAAGAAGCGGCGTTGCAGGCTTATTTTGAATGGCTGCCGATTCGCCCATGGCGTGAGGGTAACCATGAGGAGATTTACCGTAGCTTTAGTTACGGTAATCTAGTCGACTTACATATGCTCGATACGCGTGTGTTAGCCCGTGATAAGCAGCTCGACTATGCCGACTATATGGATGCCAGCACGGGCGCCTTCGATGGCGAGCGTTTCCGCGCCGATGTGACATCGACCTCTCGCACCATGTTGGGTTTAACCCAATTACTCTGGTTACAGGGCACCTTATTGCAAGCCACGGGTACTTGGCAGGTGTTGGGTCAGCAGATCCTCATGGGCAAAATGTCTCTACCTGCCGCGATTGCCACCCAGCAAATGAGCATTCCACAATACGCCATGCTTGGTGCGCTGGCGAAGTTAGCGGCCCGCGCAGCGGCAAATGATCCAACCTTAACGGCGGCAGAATTACAGTATTTACAGGCCAACCAAGCTTTGTTAACGCCAGAGGTGATTGCCCTGCTGCAACTGCCATCTATTCCTTATAATTTGGATGCATGGGACGGTTATGCCTATGAAAGAGAAGTGATTTTAGGCACGGCTAAATCGAAAAATCACAACCTAGTGGTGATCGCCGGTGACACCCATAACGCGTGGGCGAATGAGCTTAAAGACGTTAACGGTAATAGTGTTGGGGTGGAGTTTGCCACAAGCTCAGTATCATCCCCTGGATTGGAATACTATTTAAATCTGCCTGTGGAGCAGATCCCCGCAACCGAGGCGGCAATTGTCGAGTTGGTGCCGGATCTGAAATACACCAACCTCAAAGATCGCGGTTTTATGACCTTAACCTTCACTAAGGAAGCGGTGCGTAGCGACTGGCATTATGTCAGCACGATTCTGGCGAAGGAGTTTGAAGAGTCGACCAGCCGTAGCTACAGCGCCATGACTAAGGTCGGTGAACATATTATCAACCCAGTGAGCTAACTTAAGCGCCAAACTTAAGCTCCATCCTTTGCGCTGAGCTTGTGCTCGTTCCTTGTTGGCCACCTTTGGGTGGCCTTTTTTTTGCGCGTTTTTGTTAGTTCTGTCCTAAAAATGCAAAATAAACCGCAGTTAATCTACAACTTATTACTATTACTGCAGCACGGTGGTTTTTTTTGGTATAAAATTCGCTCCCAAAATTCGGCGGCTGCCTACACTTGCTAGGACTCTTATAAAGAGAATGCTGTTCTCGTGTTTTGGACGCCGAACAGACCTTACTAGGTAAAAAGCTACGCTTTGCCGCCTAAAATCAATAATTAAGATGGGGATCGGTGTCATGTCAGAAAAATATTTCGTTACCGCACAGCAACTGCTCGAAGATTCATTTCTATTAGCTTCACAGGTTTATGAGAGTGGATTCCGTCCGCAGTTTATCGTGGGTATTTGGCGTGGCGGTGCTCCAATCGGGATCGCGGTACAAGAGTTTTTCGACTTTAAGAAGGTTGAAACCGACCATATCGCTGTGCGTACCTCGTCTTACTACGGTATTGGTACCGACAAGCAAAGCAAAGAAATCAAAGTACATGGTCTGCATTACATTGTTGAAAATGCCAATGCTAGCGATAGCTTACTGATTGTGGACGATGTGTTTGACTCTGGCCGCAGTATCCATGCGCTGAAGGAAAAGTTAAGCCAACTGATGCGTTTAAACATGCCGCAGGACATTCGTATCGCTTGCCCTTATTACAAGCCAAAGAATACCGCTGTGCCTTTAAAGCCTGATTACTATATCCATGCCTCTGAAGACTGGTTAGTGTTCCCACATGAAGTGACGGGTTTAACGCCGGAAGAAATTGCCGAAGGTAAGGGCGATTTAAAAAATATTCAGCATCTTTTTAAGTAAAAAGAATCTGTTAATAAAAAGCGTTAGCAGTTTTTGCTAACGCTTTTTTGTTTCTCGGTTTTGAAATAGCGCCTATTGTTTTGGCCTATAAATCCATGCAGTTGGCATAGTAAGTCACAGTCGCTGGCCAGTCCGAAAACACGCCAATCACGCCCACATCTTTAGCTAACACATCGAGTAGTTCGTAGGTATCGCCCTCATTATCAATGGCATCGGTAATACTTTGATAATAAAAGCCGCCACCATTTTTTAATAAACCAGAACGTTCCAGCGACCATGTGGTGATCTTAAGTCCCGAGGCTTTCGCAGCCTTAGCGTATTCCGATGGAATGATTTTTTTATCCGCATCTAAGGCGACTAAAACCCAGAGTGGCGGCGCGATAATTTCGACGCCTTGGGTCTTTAAATCCGCCATTGAGGGTGACCAAGTCGCTGGATTTTGCGGATCGAAGGCGTTGTTATAATCGTACCTGTCATCGAGAAATACTGCCTGTTTAGCAAATTCAGGCGCGTTGGCGACCCAATATTTAATGTCATCCAAAATAAAGGATTGAGGAAAAACCTGTGAGGCATCGACGCCTGCTGCTGTATATTCATCGAGCATTTTCTGGGCGTACTGCTGCTGAGTAAAACCATCGAAGGGCATAGCTACGCTCGCGGCTTTTAGCTCGGGCGTCATTTTTACACCAGCTTTTTTAAACATCTCAATGCTTTCGGCGTGGGTCATTAGGGTGCCATTGCCAGCATATAAATCCGTGCGCCACTTAGGCGTACCATTCATAAACTCCTCGACAGTGGTGGCCTTGGGATTCTCGCCCTCCATCTTACCCTTTAAGGTTTTAAACTCGGCAAGGGTGATATCACTGGTACAGCAGGTTGCTGTGGCGGCAATGCCATTGGACGGATCGGCGGGCGTAAAAGGCACAGAGCATTTATTGGCAAGTTCGGGAATGGCCAAAATATTGGTCGTGCTGGCGAGATCGCACTGAGAGTGGCGGCAGACTAAGGCTTTATCGGCGGTAAAGGTCACATCACACTCGACGATACCCGCGCCGGAATCAATAGCCGCTTGGTAGGATTCTTTGGTGTGTTCAGGAAACTGCATCGCCGCGCCGCGATGACCGATGGAAAAATCACTACGGTAGAAATGATCGGTTTCGCACTGGGCTAAGCGGGTCTTTAAGCTGCTGTCTTGCATCTGGCGCACCAGAAACAGCGGCCGCTCACCCACTTGGGCCGCAACCATTTGAGTGGTGGGTGCTGTGGTCTCGTTATCTTTAGTATCACTGTTGCAGCCAGCAAGCAGAGCTGTTGTGGCAAATAGCATGTAGCGTGTTATTGGAGAGGTTTTCATCATCTTTCCTAGATTGAGTTTTTGTGAATGGATTCACCTCACACTCTAAAATGGCTAGATGACTAAATATGTTCAGTTTTATGATCAAAACAAGAAAAGTTACCGTTTGCCCGCCGCTTTTACGCTAGCTTGATACTGAGCTTAGGACTAAGATTAGGGCGAAAAATCATCTAGCATGTCGCGTTACTTTTGGGATTATTACGGCTATTTGAAAGTGCTAAGCATGAAAATTTTCTCGCAAGCGATCTTTCTGTGCCGAAATCAAGTAAACTGCGCTCCTTTTGTTTTATGATGGCGTTTGTATCGCTTGATAAGACAAACGTGGCAAGCATCATTTAGGAAATAGAGCAGAATGAGCAAGGGTAAAAAATACGATTTTCGCGTCACTCAAGCTGAAAATGGTTGGAAGACGGAAATCACTCGTCGTATGACGTCGACTAAGACGGTTGTGTCGAAAAGCCATGATGGTTTTGCGACTGAGGCCGAGGCACAAGCTTGGGGTCAAGCCGAGCTGCAAGTGTTTTTAGGCACACTGGTTGAGCGTAATAAGCGTCGCTCAGAGAAACAAGCTAAGGCTAAATTAGCGGCTGCATTAGCAGCGGAAGCGGCAACTGACGCCGATGATTTTGATGATGAAGACGAGTTCGGCGAAGAATAAATCGCAGAAGAAATCTCGGAACAAAAGTCTCGAAGGCAAGCTGGCTTGTGAGCCAATCTGCATTCAACAAAAAGCGGACCCAAGGTCCGCTTTTTGTTATGCCATCTTAAGGTGTTCCCCTAAGTAGCTGTTAGGCAATGGAATTATCCTTGAATTTTAAAGCTACCTTGCATAATCGCCCAGTGACCTGGGAAGCTGCAAAAGAATTGGTAAGCTTCAGTTGGGCTCATGCCCGCAGTACTAAATTTTATCGAAGTAGATTCACCGCCACCCACTAACGCAGTGTGAGCAATAACACGGGTATCACCGGCTTTAACATAAGCTGCATCGGCACCAGCACTCATTCCATCGGTCGCAACGGCAGACATATCTGCGGCTTTAGTTAATACCCAGTTGTGGCCCATAGCGGCTTTGGGCAGGGTACCAGTGTGCGTTAGGGTCAGTGTGACTTCTTTACAGGTAGCAGGAACAGATAGCTCTTTAGTGTCAAATTGCATTGCGTCAGTCGCAGCAATCTTGAGTTCACATTCGTTAGCACTCGCTTGGCTGGCGACGAATAATCCTAGACCGAGTAGGCTTGCGCTAGTCATGTTACGGAAAGTGGTGCTTTTCGCTTTCATCTGGTACTTCCTTATTCTGAACAAGGTGGATCGAGCCGTTTGACTCGAGTATGCGCTGCTCAGCATAGGTTGAATTCATTAAATGGGAATGAATTCGGTATGTAAATTATGTATATACAACTTTTGATTGAAAGAGATTGAGTGCGACAATTTGCCGCACTCATCAGGCATTAACGCGGCACTTCGTTGCGGTAGGGAATGGCGCGTTGTGCGCCTTCACGGGTAACCGTAATCGCCGATGCCGCATTGGCAAAGCCGACGGCGGCGGCAATCGACATACCTTCACTTAAGCCGACAACCAGTGCACCGTTGAAGGTATCACCAGCGGCGACTGTATCTATGGCTTGTACTTCAAGTGCCGGAATTAGCCCGGTAAAGCCTGCGCTACTGATAAATGCACCTTTGCTGCCTAAGGTGATCACTACCGTCGCAATCCCCTGTTGATGTAGCCATTGGGCGGCGAGTTTGGCATCTTCCTCATGCTTGACCTCTATACCCGTTAAGGCTTCGGCCTCGGTTTCATTGGGAGTAATAATGTCGACCCATTTGAGGTAGTCCAGCTCCTGAGTGGCCGCTGGCGCAGGATTAAGCACAGTGGTGATACCAAGACGTTTGGCCATTTGCAGTGCATTACTCACCGTCTCAGTGGGTGTTTCGAGTTGGATCAGTAGGTATTGCGCATTGGCAAACAGGGCGTAATGTTTTTCTAACTCGGCAGGGCTGAGGTGGGCATTAGCCCCAGCGGCAATCCCAATCGTGTTTTCGCCATTTTCAGCGATAAAAATCATCGCTGTACCTGTACTCATATTGGCAACTTGAGTGATGCCATCAGCTTGTATACCGTCCTTGAGCCAACTATTGCGCATTTCATTACCGATACCGTCTTGGCCTACATAGCAAATAAAATCCACACGAGAATCGGGCAGACACAGGCGAGCGCAAGCGACGGCCTGATTTGCGCCCTTGCCACCATGTTCTAGCCGATAACTTCGGCTTTTTAGGGTTTGTCCGGGAGCGGGCAAATACTCAAAATTCATGACATGATCGGCGTTGGCACTGCCGATAACAAGAATATGGCTCATGGAAGGTTCACCTTAGTGTCATCTGCGGTTGAGATACGTTGGAGTGTAGGCCGCTAAGCTGTCAACTAACAAGTCAACAAAGCCTTGTCTGTCGAGTCCAAACAGTACTGTGGCATTCGCAGGTTTAGCCGTAAGCTGATAGCGGTCGACTACCGTCATCCCCAGCGTTAATTCGCTCTGGGTTTCAATCTCTACTCGACAGTCTTGGGCATCAAACAGTTCAGGTTTGAGTAGCCAAGCAATAGTGCAGGGATCGTGCAGCGGCGCACCCACAAATCCCCATTTTGGATCCCTATGATAAATCATAAAGAAATCCAGTAACTCGGCGACACATTTAGCCACAGGGTTGGGAATCGCACGAATACGTTCGATATCTTCATCCATGATCTGTGCTTGATGTGTTACATCGAGGCCGCACATGGTAATGGGAATGCCGGATTTAAACACGATATCGGCGGCTTCTGGGTCGACAAAAATATTAAACTCGGCGGCAGGTGTCCAATTGCCGACACCCGCTGCACCACCCATCAATACAATGCGTTCGATCTTGGCGTGTAACTCGGCGTGGCTTGCAAGTAATAGCGCGATATTGGTAAGTGGCCCTGTGGGAACCAATGTCACGGGCTTATCACTTTGACGCAGCTGCTGCGCCATCAACTCAACGGCATTGATGCTTTGTGGCGTAAAGCTGGGTTCTGGTAATACTGGGCCGTCAAGTCCGGTTTCGCCGTGGACATTATCGGCAATGATTAACTCACGGCTTAAGGGTTTAACCGCACCGCCCGCGACCGGAATATCACTGCGATTTAATAAGGTTAAGATCCGCAGGGCGTTATTAAGCGTTTTATCGGGGGTTTGGTTACCCGCGCTGGTGGTGACGGCGAGTGGAACGAGCTCTGGATGGGCGAGGGCTAAAATGAGCGCAATGGCGTCATCATGGCCAGGATCGCAATCCAGAATAATAGGACGAGTCATACTGTTACTCCTTTAAACAGCGCAATGGAGGCTTAGAATAGCACGCTAAAGCTTGAAGACAGTGAGTCTCATAGTGTCTTTACAATAAACTGTGAGCATTTTCTGATTTATCTTCATAAGCTGCTACAATAGCGCCCGCTTTAGGCACAATAAAGATAGATATTCAATGCCTTAAATATCATGGAATGATAAGGACGTTCTGGCGTGTTGGTGAATCCTAGTCAATTAACCTCGAGTATCTCCACTCGTTTTTTGGGGTGGTTAGAAATACTCTTAATCTGTATCCCTCTGCTGCTTTTTAGTTTTGCCGCCTTATTTCTGTGGGAAGGCGTGCAAAAGTGGTCGTTGGTCAATCAACTTGAAGAACGTGGTGCTGTCGCCACTGGTCGGGTGATTGACACTGAGTATCGGAGTGAACGAGGTTCGAACGGCATCTCTCGCCAAAGATTGGTGTGTTTGGTGGAGTATCACACCGCCGAGGGCGAGGAAATTCGTCATTGGGATCTCGATGGTGTGGATTGCCGTGCAACTTATCAATTAGTCTCGCCGCAGGATGATACGCCGGGGGCATTAGTGCCCAACTATGCGCAAAGTGCTGTGAGCTACTTGCCTGATGCACCAACACGGGCGAGCGCCAATCTTGAATTAACCCGCGAACGCGCCAAACTGGACGTTGGCTTTGGCGTCGCAGGCTTATTATTTGGCTTGTTTGTCGGTTATTTCTGCTTGAATTTATTAAGAATTCGTTGGGTCGAGTGTCGTTATCTGCCAAAACTCAAGCGTTTAGGGCAGCAACAGGATTACGCTGGGATTATCAATCTGCTTGAAACCTACAGGTGCCACCCCGCCGCAAATATTCTGGTATGGGAAGCAGCCGATCATATCGGCCATTGCCGTGAGTTATACCCGCGTTTTGTTGCCTTATTTGCCCAAATGCAATCTGTGCCAAGCAAAAAACAGTTAGAACCGATAGATGAAACCATTGTGATGATTAGCTTTTATCGCTTGAGTTCCTTAGGGTTTCACGACTTGGCACTCGCGATGTTAGCCCGTAGCAATCAAGCTTTATCGGTAAGAACCTTGGCAACCTTTGTACTGATAACTCGCACTTATCAGCTCCCTTTGGCACTGACATTATCGGCAGAAAAGCTCAAGGCATTGGAGGCACTTTGTTATGCCAAAGAGCTCAGTTTTGGCTTGGAGGATGAAAAACAATGCTGTGTCGACCTTGCTGCCCGCATCGAATATTTACTTTGGTTAGTTAGATGGGTACTCGATAATACCCATAGTGCGGTGGAGCAAACGGTTAGCCCCGTGCAAGCGCGGATCTTGGCGGCGTTTGGCCAGACAATGGCGCTGCAAACACTCAGCCTCGATAGCGCACAGGTGATTGATAAACATACACAAGCACTATTATCTCGGTTAGATACGAGTCATGGTTTTCAGCGCGCATTGAGGCCGATAATCGAGTCATTATCGGATAACGTAGCGCAACATATTCAACAACTCACGTTTTCAGCAACGACAAGGAAATAAGTTATGCAGTCTTATTCAATTCCTCGCCCTTTGGCATTGGTAGCAGCCTTAATCGCCCTGCAATTAACGGCTTGTAGTCAGCCGAAACCCGTAACCGTATTCGAAAATGATAAGGAAGCCTTATTGCAGTTTGATAACGGTAAACTACTCCAATTTAAGGAAAATCCGAGCCCACAGTACCACCATATTCCCTGTGATTTACCCGCTGTCGAGACTGTGGTCACCAATAGTTCGGCCTTTGCGGCGTTAACACAATCCGGTGAGGTGATCACTTGGGGTGATAGCTATGCTGGTGGCGATAGCCGCGAGGTGACTGAGCAGCTTAAGCAAGTTAAGCAAATCGTCTCGATTAAAGATGGGTTTGCCGCGTTACGTCAAGATGGCACTGTGGTGTTCTGGGGCAATGCGGGGAAATATCGCCTCGACAAAGCCCTACAAAACCGCATGACTAATATTACTAAATTATTCGCCAACCAAGAGGCCATTGCCGCGCTAGATGCCACAGGCAAGGTACACACTTGGGGTTATGGCCCTTACGGTGGTAATAGCTTGCATGTGCAGGATCAATTAGTTGATGTCATTGATATCTTTGCTAAGGGACGCAGTTTTGTCGCCCTCAAAAAACAGGGTAGTGCAGTGATTTGGGGCCAGGTTGAAGAGTCGACCAATATGAAAAAGTTGCTCCCTCAGCTTACGGATGTGGCGAAGATCGAATATTTTCAACACACCTATGCCGCCTTGAAAAAGGACGGCTCAGTAGTGAGTTGGGGCTGGCGCAGTGATACTTATCCTATCCGCAGTGCCTTAAAAGACGTGGCGAGTATGACGGCAAACAATTGCGCATTTGCGGTGTTAAGTCCTACGGGGGATGCGCATTTTTGGGGCGATGGCATTAACTGTGGCGTCGATTGGATTAAAAAAACCGACATTACAGGCGTGAAGGAGATTATCAGCGTCGGCTCAGGTTTTTTATTACTGCGGGATAAGACGGTGCCGCAAATTGTGGCCGACGACACTGACTACGCGTATATGTTTGGGTTTCACTATGCCCAAGAGATTCTTGATAAATATTGGCAGGAAGGCAGTGTTATTACGCAAGGACCATCTTCCTTTGTGTTTACTCGTCCCGATGGCAAAGTGGTGCCCGTTGGATATCGCGCTAACCGTGATAATGTGGAAAAGTTAATGGCACGTATTCCGCGCCTCACGTGGTTAGATGGCGCAAATGACGGTTATGTTGGCATTAGCGACAAGGGGGAGCTGGTCTCTTGGTCGATGAATTTGCCCATGTTCGACAAGTCGCCTGTGCAACCTGCTGACTCGTTAGTGATTAAGCCGTTGGATTTAAGCCCGGTTGCCCAATGCGAAACCCCTGAGCAGCGTCAGGCGATTTTAAGTAAAGACAGACCCCAACCAGCGGCAAAAAACTGGGATGGCGTTTTCTAACTCATCTGAGCTTTCTCGCCAATCTGAGATTAATGGACTTTCATCCGTATAGACGTCTATAATGCGCGCGCTTAGGTCTTTAATATTCTGAGCCTTGTTGGGCGTTAACAGGTTTGACGCCCTTTGAACCTAATTTTGAGTCAACCTTCTGTGGTGCTTGCGATGATGAAGTCGCGAGATAATCGGGAAGCCAGTGAAATTCTGGCACTGCCCCCGCAACGGTAAAAGGTGAGAGGCGACCGCATTTGATAGGCGTTCACGATGAACACTGAAATCGAGTGTGTAAAGGTCAGTTTCGCGTTCATCTCAAGTTGAGATGGATATAGCCTAAGTCCGGAGACCGGCCCTAAAGGTGTTTTTGAGATTTCGGTGGGCAGATCTCAAAATGCGATAGTGACTATCAGTGTTTTCTACTGAATCAACGGTATCGTGGCGCTAATGCCCCGTTTTCCTTGTAGGAGTTAAAGGTAAAATGGGAACACATCCAACCAAAATTGCGCTGCTGATTGGCAGCCTTTGCAGTGTATCAATTATCGCGCCCGCTGTGGCTGCTGATGAAACTCATGCCGCCAACGTCGATGAGCATATCGTGGTGATTGGCCGTGCTGATAAGACCCCGTTAAATATTGCCGCTAATGTGAATGTGATTGATGCCGCGTCGATTGAAATGAGTGGCGCGACTAATTTGACTGACGTCTTACGTGGTCAGAGCGGTATTCAAATTTCGGATAACAATATTGGTACTAGCTTTGCGATGCGCGGTTTTAGCGCCAGCACAGCGGTAAACAACACCTTGATTTTGCTCGATGGTCGCCGTCTGAATAACATTGATATTGCTGCGCCTAGCCTGAATGCAATTCCCTTAAATCAGGTTGAACGCATCGAGATTTTATCCGGCAGTGCGGGCGTGCTCTATGGCGATCAAGCCGTGGGTGGTGTGATCAATATTGTGACTAAGTCGCCTGAAAATACGGGTGGCAGCGTGCAATTATCCGGCGGTAGCTTTAATACCTATGAAGGTCGCGGCGATGTGTCTGGCGCAATCAACAAGGATTGGCGCTATTTCTTGACCGGAAGCTACAACCAAGGTGACAACTATCGTCAGCATAACGCCAATGACACGGGTTCTATCCTTGGCCGCATTCAATATAAAACGGCGACTGATTCGTTCTTTGTTGAAACCAGCTACTACGATGATGACCGCGAAAATCCAGGGGCATTGACTAAAGATCAATTTAAAGACAATCCACGTTACTCTGGGAACGATAAGCAATATTCCCATGAAATGACCACTGCTGCGCGTACGGGCTATCAGCATCAGCTTAATCAAAACTGGGCATTAGCGGCGGATTTAGATTACAGCGATACCTTAGTCAGCTCACTCAATTGGGACCAGAGCCATAATACTCGCTCACTGCTGATGTTTAGCCCTAAGGCGCTCGCCAACTACAGTACCCGTCAAGGTGAGCTAAACCTAGTGACTGGTTTGGATATCAGCCGCGGTAAGGCAGAGTTTGATTCTATGGCTCGTAGGAACGTGCAGGACATGCAAAGTGCTTACCTGCAAGCCACAGTGCCATTAAGCCATACCTTAAGTTATGTGGTAGGCGGACGTTATGCGCGGGTGACCGACGATCTAGTCGATGGCAATGTCTATCCAAATGGTATCGATTTAGATGAAGATGCCACTGCATTTGAGTTTGGTTTAAATTACCGCCCGAGCGCCGAGCACAGATTCTACCTGCGTGGCGATGAGAACTTCCGTTTCGCCAAGGTCGATGAGCAAGCTTACACCCCGAAAGATGTGTTTGGCTTAAAGCCGCAGACAGGTCGCTCCTATGAAGCGGGTTGGGATTGGACTGTTGCCAGCCAAACTTTACGAGTGAGCCTATACCGCCTCGATTTAGAAGATGAAATTGTCTTCGACCCGAGTGCAGAAAAACCCGTTGGTGGCAGTTTTCAAGGTGCAAACGTCAATGCCGATGCCTCACGCCGTTATGGTGCGAGTGCCGATTGGGATTGGCAGGTGACTCAAGCATTGCAATTAGGGCTTGAGTACAACTATATCGATGCCGAATTTACCGATGGATTGAATGATGGCAAGCAATTGTCTTGGGTGGCTAAGCACTCCGGGCGCGGTTATGTCAGCATGGATGTTGCTGAGCATATTCAATTGTTTGCAGAGGCTATTTACACGGGCGATCGTTTCGTCGAAGGCGATAATGCTAACCAAGGCGATAAACTTGCTAGCTATGTGCTCGGTAATCTTGCCCTGAACTATAGCCGTGATGCTTGGCTTGCGAGCCTGCGTATCGATAACCTGTTCGATAAGGACTATGTCAGTGCTGGTTATTATGCTGGTGGAACCTATGACGGCTATTACTCAGGCCGAGGCCGTGATATTCGCTTTACTGTCGGCTACCGTTTCTAAGCTGAACCCTAATAATTAAGTGACTTAGTACCTTTTTAAGCCAGACTCTGTCTGGCTTTGTTATTTCTGTTGTTGGGTGCAGAGAAAAATCATTTTTACGGGTGTAATATAGGCTAAGTCGTTGCTTATACTATAAAGCACATCATCTTTAGGGTTAACGCAATTATTCTACGACTTAGTGCTGAAATTCTTTGTAGTTTGGGTATGATGTGAGCGGTATTCGAATCATCTTATAGCTAATTAACAGGTGTAAAGTGTCCTATGACAGATCTTGAGCAACAGGTTTTTACTCAAGTGAGAGCCATCATAGCGAATGAAGAGCAAGTCATTGGCCGCCGTGGGATCTTAATTCCACTGAAAAAGGCCATTCTTGCCGAAGGCGATATTCGTAATGTGATCGATATTATTTCGAGTGATCCCGCGTTAGCGGCCCATATGTTGATGCGCAGTAATTCGGCGCAAGCTTCTGGTGTGGTTAGCCCTAAGTCTCGCTCTTTAAAAGATGCCTTAATTCGTTTGGGCCAAGTTAATATTTACCGTTACGCCTTTACATTTTATTTGAAAGAACGCCTCGATGAATTGCCTCAACCCTATAAGAAGTTGGTGCAAGGTTATTGGAAACTCACGGAAAATATAGCAACTGATGCGGTTGACAGCTTAGTTGATATGCCGGATGTCGATATCGACCCCGATGAGGTGCAAACCTTGGCGCTGTTTAGTGTGTTCGGCCAGATTATTGCCTTAACCGCATTTGCTTATTTGAATGCCAGCTCTGAGCAATCTTTCCCGCTAAGTGTGATTAAGTCTTTGATCGATAATCAGCAACAAACTTTAACCATCGAAGCCTTTGAAGCCTTAGATCTTGACCAAGATCTGCGCCAAGAGTTTATGATCGCCCACAATCTGCGCCAGACCCGTAATCAAAATTCCCCCGGGTTAATTCTGCGCCGAGTATTGTCAATGCGTGGTTTATTGCTTAATCCGCTCTAAGCACCGCTCATAAAAACAAAGCCTGCAATAGCCTGTCTCTTGATCACAAGTCTTCGTGATTGAGAGACATGGCCAATTCGTAACCCTCAAGGATGGTTTGTAACCTAAACCATCCTTCCCACAATACCTCTACACAAGCTCGACCTGTCCGCTTGGTATCTTTCCAACCCCCTAATCTGGCCAGACGCTCGTACGCCCACTGCATATCGGGTGCCTGTTGAGGTAACGGACGTCCCTCCATTTTCAGCCAAAGTAATTTCCACGCTTTCTGACCCAATAGCGTTTCACAACATTGTGCTGCCACTTCCGCTTTGGATACCTTCATAAAGCGAAGCTGGAGTAAGCGTGTGGCGATAAAAGCCAGTATCACACTCATACGCTCCAGATTCTCACGGCACTGCATTCTCAGCTCTTCCACCGCGGTGCCACTGCTTTTCCATACCTTGTGGTAATCTTCAATCAACCAACGGCGCTCGTAATAGCCTACAACCTCCAGTGCCTCCTTCGAGCATGTGATAGGTTCTGAGGTGAGTAAGTGCCATGCCAGTTTTTCTTCACGATGACTTTGCTCTACGACACTGACGTAATACAGAGGGATATCTGCCTGAGTGCGTTTGTTGGCTGGGGCTTTGAGGGTCACTCGGGCATATCTCATTTCCAGCGTCACCGCCCGGGCTTTCCTTCCGCCTTTCTGAGGAATGAGGAGAGATTTCGTCGCTGCAAGCGGTAATGTGTTCGAGTAGTCATAGAGTTTGTGTGCATGCTCTTGAATGCATCGGCTCTGCATCGAGCGGACGACAAAGCGCTGTTGGTGCTGGGTTTTATAGGTCAGATATTCAAACAAATCAGCCTCACGGTCACAGACGGAAATCACCTTGTTGATATGCTCGCCTAAACGGGCAGACATATTGGCGGAGGCTTGTTCCCATTTGTAGCTCTCTTTTTCCTCGTAAGGGCGAGTAGCATGTTGGCGGCGTTGCCCGCGCTTAGTGATATCCCGCGTCCAACGCTGTTGCTCAATCAGCCCAACGACTTGCTGGCTTTGCGGTGAAAACAGCAAGATAGAATGCGCCAGAATGGCACGGTTTTTATCCCCTTGATTGGTATGACCTAACTCCTCCCTGACACTGTCATGCTTGTAAGTCAGCGAGGTGGTATCCTCTAGTGCTAACAAGATGTCATGCTCTCGAGCTTGCTGCGCGGTGGCTTGAAAACCCGCTTCAGCAATATCACTGGCTTGAATATTCTCATTGCGGATAAATCGGTAGGCCCCTTCCATCTCAGCGGGGGATAAGGGAAGTTTGGACACGGCAACTCCGGGTTGTTGGGTAATTGAGGTAGCCAGTGAAACAAGTCTTTGTGTACGTCTTGGGTCGTTGAGGTTTGCGTGCCCAAATTGACATTGCGCCCACTGCTCTGGATCCATCATCTTCATCATAATCGCCTCGAATATTTAGCCCTAGACGATCTGATCACAATGCGGGGAATGAGTTCAAAAAAAATCCCTGAGCATTGTTCAGGGATTTGTGTATGAGAGACAGGCAATAGCAGGCTTTTTTGTTAAACATTTCAACGCTTAATTGGTTTTTTGCTGGCGGGCTAAGCCTTCGCTTGCTACTAGTTGCAGCCAGTTTTGCACTAAGGCCGAGTTCGCGCTGTGGCGGCGATAGGCGCCAAATAGCGGGCGCTTTAAGCCTTCTTGACCCAGTTTGACTGAGGCGAGGCTCAATCCATGTCCCTCATTGATAGACCAATTGGGTAGGGCGGCGATACCGTCCTTACAGGCGATGCGCTGCAATAACATCATGGTCAAATCACAGGTTTTTTGCTCGCCGGCTTCTATGCCCGCGGGCTCTAAAAAGTGGCGGTAAATATCTAAACGCGCAAGTGGCACCGGATAACTGATTATCGGCAAGCGCGCCAATTGCTTGGGCGTAACATAGGCTTCTTTCGCTAAAGGATGATCCTTAGCAACCACTAACTTCACTTCAAAATCAAACAAATGCTGATAGGCGAGCGAGTGACCTGGCACGGGATCTGAGGTCAGCACTATATCGAGTTCGCCCATTTCTAGGGCATTGAGCGAGTCGAATAGATGACGGCTCGACAGATCTAACTCGGCTTGGGGATGATCTTGCCTAAATTGTTCCATCACTGGCATTAACCAGCGAAAACAGCTGTGGCATTCAATGCCAACTCTGAGCTGATTGGTTTCAGTTTCCAGCCCATTTTTGAGATCGGTTTCCGTCTCTAACACCTTAGGCAGGATCTCTTCGGCGAGGTGCAGCAGGCGTGCACCTTCCTGAGTAAAGGAGAGCGGTTTGCTCTTACGCACAAAAATGGGCGAGTTAATTCGTTGCTCTAATTCCTTAATTTGATGGGAGAGAGCCGATTGAGTGACAAAACGTTTTTTGGCTGCGCCCGCCAAGCTGCCACTTTCCTTCAGGGCCATTAAGGTTCGCAGATGTCTTAGTTCGATCATGATCACTCCAAGTGAATTTCGCTCATGTTGTGCTTGAAATCAATTCGGTTGCTGGCATAGAGACTATCACAATAAACTTCTAGACGTCCAGACGCCCATTGTGATTTATCTAGGCTTAAATGCGAAAAGTTGCCAAGAAAACACCATCAGCTGGGTGCAAGTGCCGAATATGGCTTATCTCAAATAAAGGAAGATATGGTATGCAATTAAACAGTCTAGGTTTTCCCCGTATCGGGCGTCGTCGTGAATTAAAGTTTGCCCTTGAAAAATACTGGCGTGGTGAGAGCACTCAAGCCGAGCTGCATGAGGTGGCTAAGGAGTTGCGTCGCACCCATTGGCAATGGCAAGTGGCCGCAGGGATAGAGCAAGTACCTGTAGGAGATTTTGCCTTTTACGATCAAGTGTTAACCCTGAGTGCGACCTTAAACGCTATTCCCGATCGCCACCGTGGCGAGGGCGCAATCGATCTTGATACCTTATTTCGCGTTGCCCGTGGCCGCGCACCAACGGGGGCCGATGCGCCAGCTTCGGAAATGACTAAGTATTTCAACACTAACTATCACTACTTAGTGCCAGAGCTTAAGCAAGACCAAGTGTTCTCTATCGCTTATGAGCAGTTTTTTGATGAAGTGGCCGAGGCGCAGTCCTTAGGTTATCAAGCCAAGCCTGTGTTGTTAGGCCCTGTGAGTTACTTGTATCTGGCAAAAACCGTAGGTCAGGATTTCGATAAGCTGAGTTTATTGCCCAATCTAGTAAAGGCTTATGCCGACATTCTTGCGCGTTTTGCCGCGCAGGGCGTGACTTGGGTGCAACTTGAAGAGCCGATTCTGGCACTCGAATTAGCCGCCGATTGGCAAGCAGCGATTAGCGAGGCTTATCAAGCGCTTAAAACGGCTCAAGTGAAGATTTTACTCACCAGTTACTATGGCAGTATTAGCCATCATCAGGCTTTGGTTTCTGCGCTGCCGGTGGCGGGTCTGCACCTCGATTTAGTGACCGCCCCTGAACAATTGGCTTTGTTTGCTAATGCCTTAAGATCAGATCAAATTCTGTCAGTTGGCGTAGTTAATGGCCGTAACGTGTGGGCGGCGGAGGTTGACCTGATTGTTGAGCGTATCGGCGGTGTTGCCCGAGACTTAGGCCAGCGTTTATGGATTGGCACCTCCTGTTCATTGCTGCACAGCCCTGTGGATTTAGAGGTAGAGACAACGCTCGCGCCGGCGCTACGTCAGCAGCTTGCGTTTGCTAAGCAAAAGCTGCTGGAACTGGCGAATGTGCGCCAATTGTTGCAGGCCCCTGAGTCTGTCGCGGCCAAAGAGATAGTTAACACCTGTTTGGCACGCCGTGAGGCTAAGGCACAGGCGGCGGATGCTAAAGTGATCGCCCGTGTGAATGCGCTGACCCCAGCCGACTATGAACGTGTGAGCGAATTTACTGAGCGCCAAGCGGTGCAGCAGCGCAAGTATCGTTTGCCATTGCTGCCCACAACCACGATTGGCTCATTCCCACAAACACCAGCAATCCGTGGACTACGTAGCCGCTGGCGCAAGGGTGAGCTAAGCGATGCTCAATATACTGAGCAATTACAACAAGTGACCCGCGATACCATCGACCGCCAGCTTAAACTCGGTATCGATGTGCTGGTACACGGTGAGGCCGAGCGTAACGACATGGTGGAATACTTCGGCGAGCAGCTCGAAGGCGTGGGCTTTACCAAAAATGGTTGGGTACAGAGTTATGGTTCTCGCTGCGTTAAGCCGCCATTGATTTATGGTGATGTGAGTCGCCCGAAAGCCATGACGGTTGATTGGGCTGTATTTGCCCAAAGCCTGACGGACAAACCTGTCAAAGGTATGTTAACGGGCCCGGTGACGATTCTACATTGGTCGTTTGCCCGTGAAGATATCAGCCGCGATACCATTGCCACCCAATTGGCGCTGGCAATTCGTGATGAAGTGGTGGATTTACAAAATGCAGGTATTGGCATTATTCAAATTGATGAGCCAGCCTTCCGCGAAGGTTTGCCATTAAAGCAAAGCGAGTGGCAAGTTTACTTAGATTGGGCGGTCAATGCCTTTAAACTGAGTGCGGCGGGTGTGGTGGATGAAACCCAAATCCATACCCATATGTGTTACAGCGAGTTTAATGACACGATTGCCGCGATTGCCGCCATGGATGCGGACGTTATCACCATCGAGACTTCGCGTTCACGCATGGAACTGCTCAACGCCTTTGAAGATTTTGAATATCCAAATGAAATTGGCCCAGGCGTTTACGATATCCACTCGCCAAATACGCCAAGTGTTGAGGCCATGGTGCACCTTATTGAAAAAGCGGCGCAAAAAGTGCCAGTGCGCCAACTGTGGGTTAACCCCGACTGCGGCCTTAAGACACGCACTTGGGCTGAGGTAGAACCCGCGCTGAAGAACATGGTCGATGCGACCCGCGAACTGCGTCGCCGCCTTGGCTAAGTGTTTGTGATATCTGAGTAATAAATGCCAAAACTGCTTTACGTAAACAACAGGGATACCTAAGGTATCCCTGTTTTGCTATTGGTTGTTTGAACAGACCTTTGCTTATAAAAATCAGCGTTTCACGCCATGACCCTTTAGTTTGAGGTATGCAGACAATCTCAAGTAACACGGATTTATATGGTTCAACGTTTTATCCGTATATTTAAAGGTCTAGGACGCAAACTTCTACACAGATATTTGCAAATCTTTACCTGATATCGACACTTCCTTCGTCTACTGCGCTTAGCTAACTCTATATACTGACAGCACTATTTTTCTTCCCGCAAGATACACGCTTGCGCCCATTGGCATTGATGGACACCTAGATTCAGATGAAAAAATCCTCAAAGCGTAAATTGATATTGATCCTAAGCGGCCTCATCCTCCTCGGGGGCGGCGCTTATTTTCTGCTACATAAACCCGAGGCGGCTCCAAGCTATGTGACTGAACCCGTTAGACGCGGCGACATTGAAAACTCGGTGCTCGCCAACGGCATGTTGCAGGCCTCCAAGCTGGTGAGTGTGGGCGCGCAAGTCTCGGGGCAAATTCTGAGTTTGCCTGTGGAGCTAGGACAAGAGGTGAAAAAAGGCGATCTTATCGCGCAAATCGATAGCCTTGCCCAGCAAAACAACCTGCAAAATGCGCTGGCATCCCTTAAAAACATCAATGCCCAGTATCGTGCTAAGCAGGCGCAAATACGTCAGGCAAAACTCGAATATACCCGTCAGCAGCAAATGCTCGCCGATAAGGCCAGCTCCCGCGCAGACTTTGAAGCCGCCGAAGCCACGCTCACGGTGTATCAAGCCGAGCTTGAGCAGTTAGAAGCGCAAAAACAACAGGCTGAAATTAATGTCGACAGTGCCAGAATCGATTTAGGTTATACCAAGATCACTGCGCCTATGGATGGCACCGTCGTTTACTCTGCGGTCGAAGTGGGTCAAACCGTTAACGCCAATCAAACCACACCAACCATAGTCGAGATGGCACAGCTCGATACCATGACGGTCAAGGCGCAGATCTCCGAAGCCGATATCGTCAATGTGCGCCCAGGACAGCCAGTGTATTTCACTATTCTTGGCAGACCTAACCATCCCTATCGCGGCACTTTAAGGGCGATTGAGCCTGGCCCCACCTCCATGGATGGTGACGATAGCAATATGAGTTCCAGCGATTCGGACGCCATCTACTACCACGGCTTATTCGATGTCGAAAACCCCGACCGTACCCTGCGCATTGGCATGACGGCGCAGATCTCGATTGTGCTCGCCAAAGCCGATGATGCGCTGTTAGTGCCATCACAGGTGCTGCGAGCTAAACCGCGGGACAAAGCGGCATCGGCAAGCGAACGCAAATCCCGTGGGCCGCAGTATCAAGTGCCTGTGCTGGTGAATAACCAAGTGCAATATGTGGATGTGAGTGTCGGTATTAATAACAAAATCAATGCCGAAATCCTGTCTGGTCTGAACGAAGGCGACCAAGTGGTGCTCGGAATGCCCGCCGACGGTTCGACCATGAAGTTCCGTGGCCCACCAATGAGGTTTTAAGCGTGAGTAAGCCATTACTGGAAGTCTCAGCTTGCTACCGCAGTTTTCAGGCGGGTGAGCAACAACTGACTGTACTCAAAGATGTTAATCTTTCCATCGCCCGGGGTGAGATGGTGGCGATTGTCGGTGCCTCGGGTTCGGGCAAGTCGACCCTGATGAATATTTTGGGCTGTTTAGATAAACCCTCAAAGGGCGCGTACTTTATCGATGGCCAAGATACCTCGCAGATGGATGTGGATGAACTGGCAAAGCTGAGGCGCGAGCATTTTGGCTTTATTTTTCAGCGATATCATTTGCTTGGCGATCTTAATGCCGTCGGTAACGTCGAAGTGCCCGCCGTGTATGCGGGTAAAGATCGCCTTGAACGTAGACAGCGCGCTGAGCACTTATTGTCGCGCTTGGGTTTAGGTGAGCGTCTCGATCATAAGCCGAATCAGCTCAGTGGCGGCCAGCAGCAGAGGGTGAGTGTGGCGCGGGCGCTGATGAATGGCGGTGATGTGATCCTTGCCGACGAACCGACGGGCGCTTTAGATAGTCACAGCGGCGAAGAAATGATGCGGTTATTACAGGAACTGCACCGCGAAGGCCACACCATTATCATCGTCACCCACGATATGCATGTGGCGCAGCATGCCGACCGTATTATTGAGATTAAGGACGGGGTGATTATCAGCGATGAGCCTAATCCCGCCTCAAACGTTGCGGCTGCGCCTAAGACTGAAGTGATCCCCGCCAAGACGAAGGTGCGCGCCCGCGTGGCGGCATGGGACAGATATGCCGAAGCCCTGAAAATGGCGCTGCTGGCGATGTCGACCCATAGATTGCGCACCTTTTTAACTATGCTCGGCATTATTATCGGTATCGCTTCAGTCGTGTCTGTGGTGGCGCTGGGTGAAGGCTCGCAGCGGGAAATCTTAAAGAGCATTAGTTCAATGGGCACCAATACCATAGACATTCGCCCCGGCTCAGGCTTTGGCGATAGGCGCTCGGCAAAGGTACGAACTTTGACTGCAAGCGATGCTAATGCACTGAAAAACTTACCCTATGTCGATAGCGTCACCCCGAGCATTGGTTCGAGTGCGACTGTGCGTTATGGCAATAAGGCGGTGACGGCGACTGTGAATGGCGTGGGTCCAGAGTTCTTCCGGGTTAGAGGCTATGAGCTCGCCCAAGGGCAGTTTTGGGACGATGACAGTGTTAATGCGTTAGCCCAAGATGCGGTGATCGACGAGAACACCCGTAAACAGCTGTTCCCTAACAGTAGCGGCGTCATGGGCTCTGCCATCGGGGAAGTCATCTTCCTCGGGGATTTGCCGGTGCGGATTATTGGTGTCACTCAGCCTAAGGAAAGTGCCTTTGGTAATAGTGATGCTCTCAATGTGTGGGTGCCTTATACCACGGTATCAGGCCGAATGGTGGGCAAGAAATACCTTGATGGCATAACTGTTAGGCTCGATGAATCCGTACCGAGCAATGCGGCGGAGCAGGGCATTATTAGCCTGCTGAAGATGCGCCATGGCACCCAAGATTTCTTTACCATTAACACGGATACCATTCGCCAGAATATCGAGAAAACTACCGCGACCATGACACTATTAATCTCGGCTATTGCGGTGATTTCCCTCGTGGTGGGCGGCATTGGGGTAATGAATATCATGTTGGTGTCAGTGACCGAACGCACCCGCGAGATTGGCGTGCGCATGGCGGTTGGGGCGCGCCAGAGTGATATTCTGCGGCAGTTTTTAATTGAGGCCGTGTTGGTTTGTCTGTGCGGCGGCGCGCTTGGGGTGGCCTTGGCCTATTTGATTGGCGTGGTGTTTGCCCAAGCGGGAGGCAGTTTCCAGATGATTTATTCGACGACTTCTATTGTTGCCGCCTTCGCCTGCTCCACCTTAATCGGGGTGTTGTTTGGCTTCCTCCCCGCTCGCAATGCGGCGCGTTTAGATCCTGTTGATGCCCTGGCTAGAGAGTAACTCAATGAATAATAAAGTGTTAACGCATCAAAACAAATTAAGAACGCTTAAGTTCAGCGTGATTGCCATCAGCATTGCGCTGTTGTCTGGCTGCGGCGCGCTGATGCGCTCCGACTTTGAGCCGCCAGCATTACAAGTGCCAGAGCAGTGGCAGCACACCCAAGTGAATGGTCAAGTGAGCCTCGACCCTTGGTGGCAGAAGTTTAATCAACCCGAATTAAATCAGCTGATTAGCCAAGTGCTTAGCAGCAATAATGACCTGACGCTCGCCACCTTAACCTTGCAAAAGGCGCGTTTACAGGCGGGGTTAGCGCGGGATGATTTGTATCCACAGCTCAGCTCCAATAATACCGCGTCTGTGAATAAACCGCTGGAGGGCGGCAGTTCGAGCAAGACATTTCAGGCTAACCTGTCGGTAAGCTATGAGGTAGATCTCTGGGGTAAAGTGTCGGCCAATATCGACCAAGCCCAATGGACGGCGCTGGCAAGTCTCGAAGATAGGGAGAGCACGGCGCAGAGTCTAGTCGCGACGACGGCATCCCTCTATTGGCAGATTGGCTATCTGCATCAGCGGATTGAACTAAGCAATAAGAGTATTGAACATAGTCGACAAACACTGGCATTAACCCAGCGCCAATATGCCTCGGGCGCCGTGACTGAGCTGAATGTGCTCGAATCCCAACGCAGTTTAGCGGGGCAAGAGGCTTCCCACAGTCAATTGCTGCAACAGTTAGCTGAAGCCGAAAATGCCCTAGCGATCTTACTCAATCGCGCCCCGGGGCAAGTGGCGGTTGAGATCAAGCAATTGCCGGACGGTGCGGTGCCTGAGGTTGGCGTCAGCATTCCCGCCGAATTGGTCGGCCGTCGTCCCGATGTGAAGGCGGCTTTGTACCAATTGCGCTCGGCGCTGGCCAGTAAGGATGCGACCTACGCCAGTTACTTCCCAAGCTTGAGTTTGACTGGCAGCGTGGGTGAGTCGACCTCCGAGCTAAAAGAGCTGTTGCGCAATCCCGTGGGGAGTTTAGGTGCGGGTTTAGTGCTGCCCTTTTTGCAATGGAATCAAATGCAAATCAACAATGATCTTGCAGATATCGACTACCAAACGGCGATTGTGAATTACCGTAAAACCCTCTACAGCGCTTTTAAAGATGTGGATAACGCTATCTCGGCCAAGCAGCAATACGCCTACCAAGGTGAGAAGCTTGAGCAGCAATTTAGCGCCGCCGCCCAGGCCGAAGCGATTTATGAGAGCCAATATCGCCATGGCGCTATTGGCATTCAAAATTGGATTGATGCGCAGGAGAATCGCCGCAGCGCTGAGGCCGCATTGCTGGAGAATCGCTATAACCAATTAACGGCTCAAGCGACGCTTTATCAAGCCTTAGGAGGGAGCGATATTGCGCCGCCATTAGCGGATAATTAATTGAATTATTAGATAAATAAAAACCGCGATGCCTTAAGCAATCGCGGTTTTTTATTATGTGGATCAGACGATTGCGTTTAGCTGCGCAGGATCTGGAGTGGCAGGCTTAACATATCATCGCCCGTGCCCGCTAAGTGCCAGATAATCCCAACGAGGGCGGCAACGGTCACTAAGTACCAAATGGTTGAGAATATCTGCCCATATCTGTCCAGCGGCAACAGGTGGCTTTGATGACGAGTGCGCCATTCAAATACAATTTCTAAGCTGCCGATAAGTAGCAAGAAACCGAGCAAGGCCAAGCCTAAGGTGTAGCTGATATACACCCCAAAGGCGGCGCCAATCACACAGGCAATTAACCCCATAATGCTGTTCATCGAGAAGCTAATGCTTTTTAAAATATGGCCACCATCGAGGGGTAAAATTGGCAATAAATTAAACAGGTTAAGTAGCGCGTTAAAAGCTGCTAGCCCTGCAAAGAAGACATTGTCCGTCATGTGGTAAGCGATAAGTGAGCCTACCGACATCAATAGGCCGAAGGTTGGCCCCATAATCGAGATGACCACATCCTGCCAGCGGGTGTTAATCTTTTCATCGCTGAGGGCGAGTCCCCCCATAAAGGGGATGAGGTAAATTCCTTTGGTTTTCATCCCAAAATACTTCATCGCGCGAATATGGCCGTACTCGTGGAATACCAAACAGGCGATAAGTGCCAAGGCAAATTGGAATGAAAACAACCAAGAGTAGGCCGCCACACTCGCGCCCGCGAGTACCACTTTGATGACCTTAGCGCTTTTGAGTAGCTTAAATCCAAGGGACGCTAAACCAACAAAGCTAAATTTTTGTGGTGTAGTCACTGGGATTTCAGGGGTTTGGCGTTCGATATCTTTTTCGGTACGAGTGCCTTGGGCAATCACTTCTTCATCAATAAGCAGTCGATAGTCGAATCTAAAGGGCTGCCAAACCACATCAGTTTCAAGCCGCACAAGGATTTTATGCTCAAGAACTTGCGCTTCGCCATGCTCGCTGGCCAATTGGCTATGCTGTTGAGTGAGTTCAAATTCATGGACTTTGAGACCGCCATTATCCACTGAAGCGGCTTTTTGTGAGACTAAGGTATTGTCCCAAAAGAGTTGTTGCCAACCTGCGAGGGAGCCTTCCAAACGCAGTGATTTGCCTAAGCAGTCAATCTTAAGTAGTTCCAATTTAGGTTCCGTTTGTTGGTGTATCCGAATGATGTCCAGCGTTGATTTGGCACTTTAAGGCAAAGTATGCAGACCAATTGCTTTGGACATAACGGGCTGGGCCGTTCGTGATAAATTATGCCTGCTAAATGTGGTTGAGGATATTAGCTTTTTGGATCATCTCGTCGAAGACTGTGAATCCTATCAGATTTTACTTTGCTTCTGCTTAGTCATCTAAGCTATGGACGATTTCCATCCCTTGGGCGAATGTTGTAAACGCTAATTTGGCCACACAGCATTGGCCTACGGCATTGGCATGTTTTTGTACCCATTTAATAAAATCGGTGAGGGGCAATTTGTGCTCTTGTTTTAGCAGGTTAGGTAGCTCACCAATAGGATCTTCATGAATAGTGGTTGGGGTGGCGCGGATCAAATATTGGTTACCTAAGCTGTCGAGTAACAGGTCCGTATCGATAAATTGATGCTGGTAAAGGCAGGCGAGTTCTAACCAATCACGTTGATGGCCAAGATAAAGGAGTTCATCATTTTGAGTCAGCTTAACTACTGCAGGCCATTGAATATCAGCCATTTTTACTTGAGTCATGTGTATTCCTGGGGCCATGTTCTACTTCAACCTATCACATTTATCCTTATCCCCCAACGCTGGCGTTTACGTGGGGAATCGTAGGCAGTATGCCACCGACTAGGTCAAAGAAGAAAGCCATTGAAATGTTCTTGGGTGAGGATTCACTCGTGGATAACAATGAGGGGGTTATGATTGAAGCAGCAGCCCTAAGGGGCGCGCCACGTTGAATGACATGTGCGCCCTTAGTAAAACGCTTTGAACGTTATTTAACTGGCTGCCGCTTGTGCTTTAGGTTTGGCATTGTAATCAAAGTTAATCTCTTGATTAAGATTGGTGATGGAGCAAGTGCCATGTTCGCGGGTAGTTCTATGATTAGCTTGGCCAATATGAAATTCGACATTGAGGAATACATGCTTAATCACATCGATGTGATACTTATCGAAATAACTTTCCACTTCCTGTTTTAGGCTATCAAATTCGAGCTCTTCACGGGTGCGCTCGTTTAAAATCCGGTTCTTCTCATCGAGCATCATCTTAATCTGCTCAATCATTACTGGATCATTTTGCCATTCGGATTTTGGGGGAAGTCTTTTTAGGCGAGCTTCAATATCGAGGGTGGCTATCACCATTGATTGGACACTTTCCTCCAGCTGTTTGAGGTTTTGCTTGAGCTCGCCTTGCTCCATTGCACAAAAGACTTCTGTTTTTGTCCCCGCAGTGGCGCCAATGGCAACGGCAATGAGTCCTTTTTCGGCATGGGCGACGCCACCAGTTAAATCGCCGCGGCGACCGCTAGTGTCACTTATCGTCAGGGTTCCTGCTGTTTTGGTATTACTATGAAGTAATTGCTTAGTGATCAGAATATTCCCCTTTGCAGTTAATTGGGAATATTGCACAAACTGGGCGCTGATTTGCCCTTGAGCAGTGAGGTTAGTCGAAAACTCATTGACGCGAATTTGCCGACCAATAACGCCTTTACTAACGGTAATATCGCCTTCTGCCTCAAGGGTCGCAGAATCGACAAAGCCCATCACAGTAATATCACCGGAGCTTTTCACTATCATGCCTTCGTGTACATCACCTGTGATTAAAATACTGCCTTTAAAGGTGACATGACCCGTGCTGATATCGACATCTTTTAGCTGTAAAACATCATCAACATTCATGCCTGTGCGGGTTTCAACGGGTTGCCCTGCTACAGTGGCGATGAGTTTGTTGGGATCATTCGGATGGATGCTGGTACCTGTTCCTGCGAGTAAAGGCAGATCCTTGCCAGGCTTTTGCTTAAGGACTTCTCCTTTAATGTTATAACCGGGAGAGCCTTCGGTCCCTGGGTGTTTGATCATCAAAATATCGTTAGGCTTGACCATTATCATGGAGCCAAGATTACGCATATCCACAGTACCATCTTCGCGCTCCTGCGGCTGGAGTAAGCGCTCACGGGCCAGCGAAACCTTACGCTCTAGCACGGCATTTTGGCCGTTTACAGGGTGCTTGCCTTGGGCGATTTCACTTTGACAGCTATCGCCGGGTTTGAGCTTGGTGATTTTTTGCAGCAAGGTTTGGATTTTAAGTTTGCTTAAGCCCATGCAAACATTATTTTTTTTAAGTTCAGTAAGAATTTCAGGTAAGTCGACCGCTTTACCTCCACAAGGGGCGGTTAGGGTCATGGTGGCGAGCATTTTATCTGGGCTGATTTCAATCTTAACACTACCATCTCGGCGTTCAGCCAGTACGGAAAACAGTTCAAATTTACCATCTTCTTGATGATACAGAGAGTTGGTTTGCGCCACCACTTTATCGATGGCCTGATCAAGTGGATACAGTGAGCAAAACTCTGGGAGCGATAACAGGCGCATCACATCATCACGGGTGATGGGGCCATGCTCTTTGGGGATCAGGCGTAATTCCGCCTTGCTTTTGTCACTGCTTAACTCGAGGAGTTCAGGGGCCAACATAGAGCGCTTCCTTACTCGTTTGTTTTATTATTGTTTTATCGGCTAACGCGAGTATAACAGTAGAAACTTTGCGCAAAGAAGCCTTTTCGGCGCGAAAAAATGTAAATGTTGTGTTTTTGTTGTCATGGTCTATTGGTTGATTTATCAATAGATTTTTTATTTGATTAACGATAGTTAATCTAGTGTAATCTCTGGTTTTTTTCAAAATCTCAGCACGGGTGTTGATTGGGAAAGTTTTTTTAGCTTAACAAAAAATAAACTTTACAATGCTGTCGGGTATGTTAGGGGAGAGGTTGACTGGACAAAATTCTTGATAATTTAGCGTTTACTGCATTTGATACTGTTCACAAAATGATGAAAATCTTATCTAGATAGCTGCAACTGTTCGGCTGCGGTTCACGACTTTATTGTGGTGTTCTTTAGGGGATAAGGTTTCTTTCCAGACGGGGCGGCGCATAAAATCTTCGAATAGCCTAACTTAGGGGCAAAAGTAAGCTAGGTGCTTTGCTTCAATTTGTGGGGTTAGGATTAAATCGTAGGGTCAGGATTCAAAATTCTATGATTTAACATTTGATTACCTCTACTCTATTCTTGTGTTACACCCCCATGAGTCAGCTCAAATCTGGGTTCTTTATTGCTTGGCCATGTCGGCTTTTCTATGGGGGATTCAAAAGTGGTCAGCCAAACTTCAAGCTCACCGGAGCCAGATAAACACCCCATGAAGGAGAAACACATGCCGCTATCTATCATGTTATTGGCAAATTGAATCGCCTCTTCAAGCGAGCCTTCTTCCTTGTTATGGCTGAAGGTTTCATCGTCCCACACCCAGTTAATCGGTGCCCCATTTTCATCACAAGCAAGGTATCTTACATTCTTATAACCTTCGCTAGCTGCTGTTAAAGAATCCAAAAAGGATTCTCTGATTTCTGAGAATCTCTTTTTAAATTCTTCAATGCCGATATTTTTACTCATAATGTGCTTCATACTTGCTCTAGAGGTTAACTATGCGCGCCCGCGCGCGAACCTTGGTGAGCGTCGCTGCGGCCGCAGGCCGCATGTACCTACCACAATTGCCACCAAGGCTTTTTCACACCATTGTGAGTTACTTTTAAATATTGTGGCTCGCTTCGGCCTCCGTCTTTGGAGACTGCGACTATTTTAACGGTTATGTCTATAGGCTCTTGCTCGGTAGTACGGCCATCATTCCATATAAAAAAGTATTCATCTGAACCGGTGTGGTCGCTCTCTAAAATCATCGGTTCAGGATAAAAAAGTTGGTCTTCAAATTGGTCTTCTTCAATGGCAAATATAAAGCCAGTGTCTTTCTCGGCAGAGGTTGTAACTAAAGTAAGCACTCCTGCATCAGCACAGGAACCAGCACTACCGCTCTCTCCACGTGAAATAGACTTCACTGAGAACGATGGTTTTTGGGGAATGGTATTGCCTTCATTGGTGTGTTCAAAATCAATAAACGGTCTGTCAAACGAACAAGCAAACGCATTCCCATAAAATAAAACCGCTGAAATAGTTACAAAAAACTTCATGGAGTTTCCTAGTACAGTTAACTATCGCCTAAACGGCGAGCAACTTGTTGCGAGTCCAGCTGCCGCAGGCCGCGATGTTTAAGGCTATACACTTATGGCAACTTCTCAATTTCTTGAAAGGCTAACCCAAAGTAATGAGATTCCATTATCTTAACCTCGCCATCAACAACACTGAAAATAACTTTGCCTTTATTATGACTTTCAAAAAGTCTTCCATCAGTCGATTTTAAGTAATGAAACGCTTCAGATGTGAAAACTGCATCTTGCCCAGTTTGAGCTATTTCAATGACCTCGGATATTGTTTTTTCTTTAGCAAGAGTGACATAGCATGCATCCATCGCGTCCTTAAAAACAGACATTGCTTCATCGTAACTTTGCTCTTGAACAATCTCTTTGCCATCAACAACGCTGTAATTAAAGAATTTAGTCTTTCCAAAATAGTATTTTGTTGATTCCTCAAAATCACAACGACTTGAAGCATTAGAAATATGATCGTTAATAGCATCGATCATTTTTTTATCAAGGCTAAGCGCAGTAGCTGCGCTAATTACTGTTGAAATCAATATGGTACAAGCAAGTAAACATTTTCTGATTTTATGCACGATTCTTCCTTGGTGTATAACGCCCGCAGCACAGGCCGAAACCAGTGCAGCGGTTGAGGTCTAGGCCACGAAGTGGCCGAATGTGACTGCGTTTGTTAGGAGTCTAGGCTGTCACCATGCTGAAAATATATGATTTTGTCTTTGGTTAAATAATTTGTTGCCCACGTAGGCGAGTTAATTGATGCAACCGAACCGTCCTTTGCAATCTTTGTTTTAGAGCGAGCAAATACGACGTATTCATGAATATCAGGTAAAGATACTAACTCTTCGTAAAGGCCGAGTGCAGTATAATTTTTGGCCTGAAGTTCATAGTGTTTTGCAATCCCTGATGGTATCAAAAAGAACTCTTCGTCCTCATCCCAGTCAATAGCCTCGACATCCTTAAGATAAATTGTCCCGTCTTTATCTTCGGTATACTCGGCAAAACCTACAGCAAAAGATTTAAACTCTTCATTCATCTCGAATGCTCTTTTGAGGTCTTCAACTATATGATGGACTTTCAAATTGACTCCTAACGCTTTGCTTTGGGGCGCGCACGGCGCGTCCCGCGAGTGAAACGAGCAGACAATAGCAATTTGTTATGCATTGTTTGAAGTATATTTTGATGCGATTTCATATGCGCTCCAATTCCTCTGAAGCCATATGCATAGATTCAAATGTGTTAAATGCCACCAGAGCATACCCTTGCCTTTAAAATTTCCCTCCCTTAAATGCTGAAGCGCTATTTGAGAGCTCATTATGGATAAGCGGTCATTTAGCGAATCTGTATTTACAGGCGTTACAAGGTCATTTACTAATGCTGTGAATATCCAACTGTATATCCAGTAAGGTGTAATTGATGCGCATTGATCTGGGGAACATTTCTCTTTTGATTTCCATAACTCAATGGCTTGCGCTTGGCTTAACCCAATATTGGACTTCTCTGGCATTTTCTCTACGAGGTTAATCGTATACGTATACATGCCCAAAGGAAAAAATAACATGGCAACAAGAACACTAAAAAAAAGCCACGCTATTACTTTTTTCATTTGGGTGGAGACTTCCTTGATGCATAACATTTTATTCATGCGCATGCGCGTTTACCTAGTTGAACCAGTGAAAACGCGCACGGTTAACTATCTGTATGCAAAGAACTTATCAGCTTTCTGCCGCTTTTCATATAAGTAATCCATCTGGAAAAACGCGCATGTGCGTTTTTCAAACCTATTAACTAAAAGCCAACTACTATAGTTAATTGATTTTATAGCGTTTTATTTGTTGCAAATGGAGTTGATGCGCACTGATATTGTCTTCAAATCATTCAAAAATACCTAAATTTAAATATGACTGTAACTCATATATTGTTAGTCAATTTATGGCAGGGCCAAACATAGGCAAATAGATAAGAATTTGTATCGCAGCAGGAGTGGGAATTTTCGATTGAGCTAACGAGCCGAAGCGCGGAATGGAGCATTGGCTTTTTAGTTAGATGAAAAGTTCAATGGTAATAAATGCTATTTGAGAGATGGCAGCGTTAACTTGTTTGTGGGGGTATTTTTGATTTCAAATGCGCGTATTTGATAGGGGCGGCGTTATCTTCGTAATTCTTAACGAGTCTTTATTCCTTGGTGCAGCATAGAGTCAAATTAAGTTAGCCCCACTCACAATTGAGCGGGGCGAAAGATTAGGCCTGTTGGAAGGAATAGAGTTTGTACTTGTTGTTCTCTGCTGGCACGGTTAATTGGCCGAACTCGGCGGCGATGGTGTCTGAATAGGGCAAGTGGCGGTTAGCGACGATTTGCCAAATCCCTTTAGATTGTAATTGCTTGGCGCTATCGGCGACAAAGCGTTGGGCAATGCTGGTCGTGCTGGCAAGGCCATCGTGGAACGGGGGGTTGGAGATAATACCGTCGAATTTTCCACTGGTTTGCGCCAGTCCATCGGAGGGATAGACCTTGGCCTTCATGCCGTTTGCTGCCAGCGTAAGTTCGCAGGAGGCTAGCGCCATAGCATTGATATCAATACATTCTAGCGACAGTGTCGGCTGCGCCTTTAGCAGCGCCGCGGCAATCACACCAGCGCCGCAGCCAAAATCCAGTACTCGACCTGAAAGCGTTGGCAGATGCGACAGCAATAGCTCTGTGCCTTGGTCTAAATGCTTTTCACTGAACACACCGACTAAGTTACAGATGGTGATATTGCCCTGCGGGGTGGCGAGTTGATACTGGCTGGTCCAATTGCTGAGTTTAATCTCGGGCGCGGTATCGATTAGGCTGCTGCCAAAGAGTAGGCAATGACGCGCGTTATCGAGTTTAACGCCAGTGGCAAAGTATTTCGGCAGCAGTTTGACTAAGGATTTTACCCCGCCTTTGTTTTCTCCCACGACTAAGAGCTGGCCATCGGCCACTAAATGCTGAGCGGCCAGATTAAACAAATAGGGCGCTAACGGCTTAGCCTTAGGAAAGTACACAATCACAGTGTCGTACTTATCCTGGTGGGGCAGTTGATGGCCAAAATAGCAACGCAGTTTGCCATTAGCCTGCGGCGCTAAATGCAGGTAATGGTGATAATCCAAGGCGAGGGCATCGACGGACTGGGCGACATCGAGCAGTGCTTTGGGCAGAGAGTCTGCCTCATGGTTTAGCACTAAGACTTTATGTTGGCTCAGGGTTTCCTGATTGCGGATAATGACTTGCGATGGATTCGTTAACACTGCATGGCTACCGTAAAAAATAAGTGCGGGCATTATACCCCTTATTCGGCTGCGAGCCAGCCTGCATGCCGCCGACTTAAGGGATGCGGCAAAACAGCGCTCACTCGAACGGTGCGGACTGAAAGCCAATAAAAAAGGCAACTGTGTTAACACGGTTGCCTTTTATCTGTTAGCTGGCGCGATATTCGCTTGGCTTATTTTTAGCTAATCGCAGCAAATTAGCCCTGTGGCTGCACTGGTGCTGGAGCTGGAGTTGATACAGGTGCGGGGGCTTTTGGCTTTTTAGGCTTAGGTAACAGGCTAAAAATCTTATTGGCGATATCTGTATTGTCCTGATGACCGTTAAACAGCCCTGCTGCGGGACCTGCGGCAAACACTTGCACATCGGTGCCTGTGTGTCCGTCCGTTGTCCAACCCGTATCGGTACGTTTATCAATCACATGACGAATAGCCATTGCCATGGTTTCTAAGCCCTGCATTCTGGCTACATTGAGTTTAGCCAGTTCTTCTTCCGTTAATTCAAACCCTAAACCACGGGATAAGTCGGCTTGCCAGGTTTCGCCACCGATAGCGGCTTGCGCTAAGGTATCTGAACTGGCGGAAATATTGCGCAGGATCTCAGGATTCCAGTTGTAGTTTCCATCGACACCAATCGATAAACCACCGGTATTATGGTCGGCGGTGATCACCATTAAGGTATCGGGATTTTGCCGCACAAATTGTTCAACGACTTCAATGGTGTTGGCAAACTCATCCATTTCGCCCATAGCGGCGGCGATATCATTGTTATGTCCCGCCCAGTCGATAAGGCTACCTTCGACCAGCAGTACAAAGCCTTGATCATTTTGCGACAGTAAACTGAGGGCTTTTTGGGTCAAGGTGCTGAGTTTTTTAGCATCTTTTTCATCTATGGCCCAAGGCAGTTGTACTTCGGCAAACAAACCTAAGACCTTAGGCTGGGTAATGCTGGCCAGATCATCAAAGCGGGTAATATGTTGATAGCCCTTGGCGGTAAATTGGGCCAACAGCTCGGGTGGAAAGTACTTTTGCCCACCACCTAAAAACACATCGGCGTTGGTGTCTAGATAACTTAATGCCAGTGCATCGTAATTTTTACGGCTTTCGTTATGGGATAAAAATGCTGCTGGTGTGGCATGGTTAATTTGTGAGGTAACGGCAACCCCAGTGCTCAAGCCTAAGGATTTGGCTTTTTCAAGAATGGTGGGCAGTGGCTGTTTTTGGGTATCAACCGAGATGGCGCCGTTATAGGATTTGACTCCTGTCGCGAGGGCGGTTGCGGCGGCGGCCGAGTCGGTCACATAACCACTGACACTGGCTGGATACGTGCTTGCCATGCCAACCAATAAACGGTCAAAGACGGTTTGTTCGACTTCTTCGGTATCTGGATTGTCCTTGTAATAGCGATAGGCACTGGTATAGGAAGGCCCCATGCCGTCGCCAATCATAATCACAATATTTTTGGGGCGTGATGGCGCCTTGGCTGGGCCCGTCTCATTCGCCCCAGCTTCCGCTGCAAATACGGGGCTTGAGAGCCATAAACTCATACCAAGCAGTAACAGTGGCGCTTTGGTGAAACTCATATCAGATCCCTAGAAGTCGTAGGCGCTCTTAAGGCGCCTTCAATGAATATTATTATCTTGTAGGTGTACAAGCTTACTGGGCGAGACGGGCTTCGATGGCATCGAACAGCATGCCAGTAATGTCCACATCAAATGCCGCTTGGATTTCACGGATACAGGTTGGGCTAGTGACGTTAATCTCGGTCAGCTTGTCACCAATCACATCCAGACCCACAAAAATCAGCCCGCGTTTTTTAAGCTCTGGGCCAATGGCGCGCGCGATTTTCCAATCTGAGTCAGATAACGGTTGGGCAACACCGCTGCCGCCTGCGGCCAAGTTACCGCGGGTTTCGCCTTTTTTCGGAATCCGCGCCAAGGCGTAGGGCACGGGCTCACCATCCACCACCAGAATGCGCTTGTCGCCCTTGGTGATTTCAGGAATAAAGGCCTGCGCCATGGCGTATTGGTTGCCGTATTGGGTTAAGGTTTCGATGATCACCCCAAGGTTAGGGTCGTCCTGCTTGACGCGGAAAATCGAGGTGCCGCCCATGCCATCTAGTGGCTTGAGGATAATATCGCCCTTGGCTTGGTGGAACGCGCGGATCCGGTTGGCATCGCGAGTCACAATGGTCTCTGGAGTAAATTCGCTAAACCATGCGGTGAATAGTTTTTCGTTGGCATCGCGCAAGCTTTGTGGCTTGTTGACGATTAATACACCTTGTTCTTCGGCGCGCTCTAACATGTAAGTGGCATAGATATATTCGGTATCGAACGGCGGGTCTTTACGCATTAACACCACGTTCAGATCGCTCAGCGGCGTGTCTTGGGCATCGCCCAGTTCAAACCATTTATTGGCATCGTTGATGACTTTTAATGGACGCATATTGCCCATGGCTACGCCGTTGACCATAGCAAGGTCGGCCATTTCCATATAAAACAGCTGGTAACCCCTTTCCTGCGCCGCCATCAGCATGGCAAAACTGGAGTCTTTCTTAATGTTGATCTCACAGATGGGGTCCATCACTATGCCGAGTTTTATCATTAATCTGTTCCTTATTGGTTGCCGTCGCAGGCAAAAAGCATTTATGGATTAGCCAGTAATCAATTCGCTAGTTAGCGGTTAACCTTTAACCTAAATCACCGAATCTAAGTTGCAGCGCGGTAATCGCCGTGAGTGAGGCGGTTTCAGTGCGCAGCACTCGGGGGCCGAGTAACACGTCGGTAAACTGATAGGTTTCCGTCATAGCGATTTCTTCCGCCGATAATCCCCCTTCGGGACCGATCAGTAGGCGTACGCGGGTATGGGATAAATCTAAGCCATTGATACCGTGCGCTGCCCTTGGATGCAAGTTGAGTTTGAGTGCGCTGGTCGGTTCGCTGCACCATTGCTGTAATTCCATGGCGGGGCGAACGATGGGCACTTGGCTACGACCAGATTGTTCACAGGCGCTGATCACAATCTTTTGCCATTGCTGAATTTTCTTTTCGAGACGCTCACCATTGAGCTTGACGCCGCAGCGGTCAGAAAACAGTGGCGTAATAGTATTCACCCCTAGCTCAACGGATTTTTGAATGGTGAACTCCATCCGATCGCCGCGGGAAATCACTTGGCCTAAATGCAGGTTGAGGGGCGACTCCGAGGGATTGGCCTCGCAGGACAGCACTTTTACCGTGACCGACTTTTTACCCGAATCGACAATTTCGGCAAGATAATCATGACCATCGCCATTAAACAGGCTAATGTGTTCGCCACTGCCCATGCGTAGCACTTTGCCAATATGGGCTGCGCCATCCTCATCTAAATTCAGCTGTTGATTTACGGCTAATGGTTGAGGTTGATAAATTCTTGGAACTCTCATTGTCGACCTTATTCGGCTAATTGTTGGCGCAGTGGCGGCGCATTACAGGCATTCTGCACAAAGGGATTATGATTACCTTGGATCTGCGCTATGGCGTTATCGCGTTTGCATTCAATAGTATCAACTGGATAGCTTTTATCCCATGCTTTGAACAATTTTAATTGCTGCGAGGCGATTTTAAGGCCATAGGTTTGCTGCATATACAGGTAAGTACGGGCAATCTTGCCACGGGCATTGGCGGGCGGCTGGGCTTGGCGATTCTTAAAGTCGATGACCATAGTGCATTGACCATATTGGTCGGCCTTACCGTTCCATTGGCTAAAACGGAAGTTGCTGCGATCGCCGTTCACTTCACCTATTGCGGGCACCAGATTGTGCATGTCCGCTTCCATTTTATTGAATTCTTTACTGTTATCGGCGCAGTTTTTACGGCCGCCCTTTTGCCAACATTGTAATTGGTGACCAAATTCCCATGCTGGGACGATATGCTCCCACTCGATACGGTTGGCGCGGGTCTCTTGTTTACGCACTTGATAGCCGCAGCTGTTGAGATCGGGCTTCCAGGATTTGCCCTTTATTTGGATATCACAGCCACAATAAAAACTGACCGCGGGTAACGTGCCCTGACGGCTGCCTTGATATAAGGATTGGGACAATACCTTGGCTTGACTAAAACTATTGGGGTGCGAAGGAGAGGCATGGACCGAGGCCGAAATCGCCAGCCAACTGAATAGGCACAGCAAGGCTTGCCGAGACCTTAAGGCTATCTTGGTGTTGTTCAATATTTATCCCAAAAAGTGATCTGTACTACGCGAGCCTGTGGCTCGTCTTTTATGACTGAATGGTAAGGGAAATACCGCGCCTTATGCAAATCGCTCGTACTTTTGGCGGAGGATTTTGTGTATTGCGGATTATTCGGCTGCTTGGGTAAAGGTGAGGTGGGTATGGCAGCGTTTACACAGATAACGGGTTTCGCCACGCAGCACTTTATTATGACGACGGATACTCAACCGAACCGGACCGCAGGCGCAGCGGTACTCAAAGTCTTTCCCTTTAACCGACTGAGTATCGAAACTGTGGGTGGTATTGGGGCTCACTTTAAACAGCTTGAGCATGATGGATTGCCACTCGCGGCCATGGGGCTTGGTTTTGCCAAAGAGTTGAAAGCAGAGTAAGTGGCTGATTTCGTGGGGTACCACTTCGGCTAAAAAGGCTTCGCTGTTTTCCCTGAGTAATACGGGGTTAAAGCGTAGTCGATTCTGTTGTAAATGGGCTGTGCCCGCACTCCTGCCCCGCAGGGTAAATTGAGTCAACGGCCGCGCAAATGGACGCTTAAAGTAGATTTCTGCCTGCTGATAACAGTCTTCGATACGCGTAAGGATTTGCTGCTGCACTGGTGTCAGTGGCTTTGGCTGGCGTTGTGGCATGTTGGTTTTCGCCATCTTGGTCGCAGTCGGCGTAGTGATACTCGTGGATGAGATAGCTTTACGGCGCAGGCTATTGAGTAGGGATCTCGGGTTAAACATAGACTTAGGCGTTAACTCTTATTTTGCAAGCATCAAATGTGGCTAGGTGTGTCAGATGGATACAATGATGCGACCCGATAAGGCGCATAAAGCAAGCGTTCGCATCATAACCAACGCTTGCTGACAATGCCAGTATTGCGGCGGTTATAGGCTCGCCGCGGCCTGCATCACCATAGTACGCACTTGCTCGACAATGGCTTGTTCGGTGGGGTTGTCGTAGCCTTTTACCCTCGGGGTGTGGATATGGCCCACCTTAGCGCGGCTATTGAACTTTTGCTGTAACACAATGGCGCGATAAGAAATCTCATTAGAGAGATACCCACCACCAGAGCCTTCGACCGAGGTTTCATTTTGCAGCTCACTTAGGGAGCTGGCATTAAATTCGCCGCGAGCTAGGGTGGTCACAGTATGGTTATCGTTGACTTTCCATTGGCCGTCTTTGACCTGCATGGCGGCGACGGGCAATGAAAACTCAACAAATTCAGGGCCGATAAAGTCTTTACCGTTGAGTTTGGGGGCGACAGGCGCGGTTTTGCTTGCGCCTGTGTATAGATTTTGGTTATCGGGCGCTGCTGCACTACGGTTACGGCCTGGGAAGCGTTCAATATCAAAGTCGCTGCGCCCCATGCTGACGGTAAAGACAAACTGGGTTTTAGGGTCGCGATAAATGGGGCTGAGTAAGGATTCGATAATACCTTGGTCGAAATCCTCGAAGCGAACTGGGATCATGGCGGTTTCGATTTGGGCCTTTTTGCCATTGATATCAAATTTAAAACCATCGAGGGCGAGGGCCACTAAGCCCGAAGGATTGCTCTGACTGATATCTTTGTCGAGGAAGAAGGGGTCGAAGCCTGTGAGGAAGATTTTAATTTGGACATCGTCATCGTATTGGATATCACTGAAGCCTCGCGATGCCTTCTCTACGGCGCTGGCTAAAATCTGTTGCTGCCAATCAGCCATTTTAAAGTTAGCACTGTTGTTTTTAAGGCTATTTAACATTGACAGTCGCGCCCAATACAGGGATCTGTCATCAAAGTGTCCAGACTGCACATCACGCACGGCCTGTTGCCATAATCTATGTCCTTGGCGCGCGGCAAGTTGGGTAGCGTCGCGTTCATTTTTCTGTGCGGATAATTGATTCGCTAAGCCTTCATCCAATGCTTGATAACGGTTTACCACTTCAGCCATGACTTTTTCAGCGGTAGGAATGCGAGACACTTCCACATCGCCGAGGAGTTGTACGGCACCAGCGGTTTGCGCCACTGTGCTAGCGAGGATAAAAGCGAGGCAGGGCTTTAACATTGGCGTTTCCTTTTTATTTTAATCACTTATTTTGCTGGAAATAGACGATGTTTCTAGGGCGTTCAGGCTTACTTCATCTTAGAAATAATGAAACTTATGCCAAAAAGCCACAATGATTGTTTTGAGTATAAGAGTTTACCTATAGTGATTCGAGGATCTTATTCCTATTTTGCATATCAGATCGATACTGACGAGTTGCTATGATTTTGGACTGGCGTTTAGTTGGGATAGCTAATAGTTAAATCTTGTAAAGCTTGTGCCTGATTGTTGCCACAATTGGTCAGCAGTTTGCTAGGGAATGAGAGGGCAGAGAATGATAAGCTTAGCACTTAATTTGTATGGATATATTGCATTAAGCAAGGGGACGTTATGCGTGTATTAGCCTTATCGGCTGTGTTTTTGGTGGCATCGATTATCGGAATGCCTGCGGTAGCAAAGGAATGGCAAGAAAACAAAAGTTGGAATGCTCACTTTACTGAACATAAATCACAGGGCGTAGTTGTGCTCTGGAATGAGAATAAGCAGCAAGGATTTACCAATAATCTTAAACGGGCGAACCAAGCATTTTTACCCGCATCTACCTTTAAAATTCCCAATAGCTTGATCGCCCTCGATTTGGGCGTGGTTAAGGATGAACACCAAGTCTTTAAGTGGGATGGACAGACGCGCGATATCGCCACTTGGAATCGCGATCATAATCTAATCACCGCGATGAAATATTCAGTTGTGCCTGTTTATCAAGAATTTGCCCGCCAAATTGGCGAGGCACGTATGAGCAAGATGCTACATGCTTTCGATTATGGTAATGAGGACATTTCGGGCAATGTAGACAGTTTCTGGCTCGACGGTGGTATTCGAATTTCGGCCACTGAGCAAATCAGCTTTTTAAGAAAGCTGTATCACAATAAGTTACACGTATCGGAGCGCAGCCAGCGTATCGTTAAACAAGCCATGCTGACCGAAGCCAATGGCGACTATATTATTCGGGCTAAAACGGGATACTCGACTAGAATCGAACCTAAGATTGGCTGGTGGGTCGGTTGGGTTGAACTTGATGATAATGTGTGGTTTTTTGCGATGAATATGGATATGCCCACATCGGATGGTTTAGGGCTGCGCCAAGCCATCACAAAAGAAGTGCTCAAACAGGAAAAAATTATTCCCTAGAAGTGGTTAGCGCGTATTTGTGTGAAATAGCCGTCATATAAGCTGTAAATATATATGGACAAAATGCTGATGCTCGATGCACTTGTAGTTAATGGCTCATACTTAATCGGTTAGGCCAAATCGACTTAAGCTCCGCGCGTTAACTTTTAGCCTGAGCATTAGCATCACATTCCTAAACGTAAAAAGCCTAGCCAATTTGCTAGGCTTTTTTGTTATCTAAATGGTCATGGTCACTCAACATTGGGATGTGTATAAAGGAATGGCGATGTCAGTAAAGGTGAATGCCGCTGCGATAAAGTGCCTAGCCCATCAAGGATTGTAGGCTTTCTTGGCTGCTAAAGCGTTTGACGAAAAAGTCCAAGAAGGCGCTGATATTGGTGGCTAATTGTCTGCGGCTCGAATACACCCCGTAGACCTTAAAGGGTTCAATCGGCCATTCCTGTAAGATTGGCACTAGCTGGCCGTTGGCGAGTTCGGTTTTGCAGGCGGAGTTTGATAGCATTGCAATCCCAAAGTCATCGAGGGCTAACTGCTTAACCATTATCGGGCTATTGACCCTGACTTTACGCTGAAAGTTTACCATGGTTTTGCGAGCACCTTTGCCTAAGGGCCATATGGGTGCTGAGCGGGATGTCCCTAGCAGAATACCACTATGGTCGCTCAGCTCCTTAGGTGTTGCGGGGGTGCCGCGTGCTTTTAAATAGCCAGGGCTTGCTACCAGAATTGGTTGACGCTCGAACAGTAATCTTGCAACAAGATCAGAGGATTGCAGTGGTCCATATTTGATAGCTATGTCATATCCTTCACCCACCAAACCGATATCGTTGTCGGTAAACTGGACATCTAATTCCACATTGGGATATAAACGCATGAATCCGCTACAGAGGTTAGCAATTAATTCTTGGCTAAAAGAGACCGGAATGGCTATCCGTAATGATCCTGATACATCATCATGGGTACTCTCGATAACAGCCTTGGCCGCTTCCACCTCATTGCGAATGGAATCACAGTGTTGATAAAAGAGTGCCCCGACTTGGGTAAGACTCAGGTTACGGGTGTCGCGTTGTAACAATCGCACGCCTAGTTGTTCTTCAAGCTGCGCGATTTTGCGACTTATGGTGGATTTTGGGTGGCCGGTTTCACGTGCAGCTTGGGAGAATCCCTTTGCTCTCACTACGGCTGCAAATAGCATCATACCGTTTAAATCTGGCATGTTTTTCCCACTGTCTCATATTTGGAACATAGCGTCTTATGCAGTTTAATGGCATTTGGCGGGATAACAAAGTTATATTTATTGGCTAAAAATTTTCAGAGGCTAAAGCAGAGGATCTTTTGATGACCAGCAATAATCAGCCCAAACACATGACTCAAGCCCAAACGCCCGATCCGCTTTTTTTACAGGCCGAGCATTTGGCAAAGGATTTTTCTCTGTTTCCTAAACACAGTAAACAGAGCTTATCAGAAGAAATTAAAGGTCTTTTAAATGAAGATGCCATTCAGGCAAATTTAAAAGACTTGGCATCGTTAGATGTTGACGGTTACGTCGCAAAAGTGATCCAACCGACCCAAGACAAAGGTCGTCCTGGTGCTAAACGTATCATTGCGGACCTAAAGGGGCGCTTGATTACCGAAACTCACTTGGGCTCTTTCTACAGTGCTGAGGTCGAGTTGAATTTCGGTTCACGCACTCGTCGTATCGGCTTTATTGCTCAAGAGCGCACAACGGCTAACGGTGCATGGATGCCTGAGCATCACTATGCCGCCTGTAAAGCGATTCGTCATTTTGCCGAATTGTCTATGCCAATCGTCTATTTAATCGATACCCCTGGGGCCGATGCAGGCGAAGTGGCCAACAGCCAAAACCAAGCACATTCTATTTCTAAGGCGATTGCCGAGAGTGCCAACGTTGACGTACCGACAGTTGGTATCGTTATCGGAGCGGGTTACTCGGGTGGCGCGATTCCTTTAGCGGCGGCGAACATTTTGTTATCGCTGCGCGATGGTATTTTCAACACCATTCAACCTCAAGGTCTACAAAGTATCGCCCGTAAGTACAACCTGTCATGGCAGGAATGTGCTAAGTCTGTGGGCGTGTCTCCAGAAGAGCTTTACACCGCCGGTTGTATCGATGGCATTATCGATTTTTCTCCAGGTGACCGTGACGAGCGTCAGCACAATTTACGCCGCGCGATTATCAGTAGTATCGAAGCGGTTGAGCGCGCAGCAGTGAACTTTGTACGTGAATCTAAGGATTTACGTGAGCACTATGACCGCAGTTTAGCGCGTTTCCTTAACCCATCTAAAAACTTGATGGCATTAGAGTTAAACGCTGAATTGGCTGTGGCAACGAGCCCAACCAACCACCACAACTTGTTTGGTAGCGCTTACCGTTACCTGCGTTATTTAACGCTGCGTAGCCGTATTCATTCAATCTCTCAGGAGCAATACGGACGTTTGTCACGTGTTAGCGTGCCTGAAGGTGACTTGTTAGCGCGTATCCAGCAAGAGCAAGATCGTGTATTCCAAGCTTGGCTATCTAGCCCAGATAAGCTGGTTTACGATGAAGATCTGAACAAATTGTGGGCGAACTTTATTGCTAAGCGCGATGAAATTTCAACCGAACGTAATATGCTGACACGTTTTATTTTGGGTGAACCAAAAGAAAACTATAAAAAAGCTCGTAAGGCACTGTTATTTAACATCGGTTGGTCTTTATATCACCGTTGGAAGAGCAACGCGGCAAACAACTTTAAGGGCTTAATTCAGCATCTTGAAAATCTGCCTAAGTCTGTAACTCAAGCAAAATGGCCTGAGCTTAATCAATTGACTGTGCTCGATGTCGTTGTAAACGATGAGCTGCGTGAAGACTTTATTTGGCAATGCCATAACATCCTGATTTTTAACTCACTTTACGACAACGTTGTGGGTAGCTTAGCGTCTATCGCGAAAGAAGCCATGATGTCTAAGAGTCTGTCACGCAACTCTGTGAACAATCTACTGCACAAGTCGATTGACCATGCGCTGTCAACTCAGGATACCGCAAACGACAAGGCTAAATTCTACAAGTGGCTTAAGTACTTTATGAGCCAATCTAACCGTGCCGATCTCTTGGTGCGTGTAGAGCAGTGGAAGAGTGTGGGCTTCCCACAACTTAACGACAGTTTATTCGTTATCCTGACTTACTTCTTCGAACGTTTATTGCCTGAATACTTCGACAGTGAAAGCGACCACAGCAAGTACACTGGCGCGATTAACCCTGTGCGTATCGGTCGTCGTAAGGACTTCTGGAACCGCTTGACCATGGGTTATCAGGACTTACTGATCCAAAAAGTATTACGTGACGAAAAACGTACCGGCAAGATGACGTGGGAAAATGTGATTAAGCAATTTTTCACTAATTTCGACGAAATCAATGGCGACAAAATGTCGGCTAACTTGCTCAACTTCCCTGGTTTCCGTTTATCCATTGAAGATGCGTTAGATAAAGGTATTCGTCCTTGCGGCCTGATCACTGGTATTGCTGACTTTAAAGAAAAGGGACAAAAAGTCCGTGTGGGTCTGGCGGTATCTAACACAGCATTCCAAGCGGGTGCCTTCGATATGGCGAGTGCCGAGAAATTCTCTGCGCTGCTGATCGAGTGTGCTAAGCGTAAGCTACCTGTTGTTTGCTTTATCAGCTCAGGCGGTATGCAAACCAAAGAAGGCGCGGCGGCACTGTTCTCAATGGCTGTTGTGAACGACCGTATCACTCGTTTTATCCGTGACAACGAATTGCCAGTACTGATGTTTGGTTTTGGTGACTGTACCGGTGGTGCACAGGCGAGTTTCGTGACTCACCCATTAGTGCAAACCTATTACCTGTCTGGTACTAACATGCCATTCGCGGGTCAAATGGTGGTTCCAGCTTACTTACCTTCGACTTCGACACTGTCTAACTACTTGTCGAAAGTACCAGGTGCAATGGCGGGCTTAGTCCACAACCCATTCAGCGAAACCTTAGATAACCAATTGGCGAGCATCGATCCTCTGATGCCAATGCCAACGGCGAAGATCAATGACGTGATCATCAACGCCCTATCAACACTGGTTGTTGAAGCGCCTGTTGAGGAAGAAGTGATTGTTCAAAACGATCCACGTAAGTTAATGAAACCAATTAACAAAGTATTGGTTCATGCCCGTGGTTGTACCGCTGTTAAGTTGATCCGTAAGGCTCACGATAACGATATCAATGTGGTATTAGTGGCGTCAGATCCTGACATGACCGCCGTACCAGCGGATATGCTGAAAGATTCAGACAAGTTAGTCTGCTTAGGGGGTAACACCTCTGACGAAAGTTATCTGAACGCTTACTCAGTGTTGAAAGTTGCCGAATACGAGCAAGTTGACGCACTGCACCCAGGTATCGGCTTCCTGTCTGAAAGCCCACAATTTGCGGCATTGTGTGTGAACAATGGGGTTAACTTCGTTGGTCCGAGCGTGCATTCAATGACGACTATGGGTAACAAGTCGAACGCGATTAAGACTTCACAAAGCCAAAACGTACCAGTAGTACCAGGTTCACACGGTATTCTGACGAACGCTGAGCAAGCGGTGAACGTGGCCAATGAAATTGGTTACCCTGTGCTGCTCAAAGCGGTACAAGGTGGTGGCGGTAAAGGTATCCAGGTCGTTAAACGTCCTGAGGATATGATTGGTTTATTCCAAAAAACCTCTACCGAAGCAGCTGCGGCCTTTGGTAACGGTGACTTGTACTTAGAGAAATATGTCACCTCACTGCGTCATATCGAAGTGCAGTTACTGCGTGACAAGTTCGGCAACGCTAAGGTGCTGGGTTTACGTGACTGTTCGGTTCAACGTAACAACCAGAAAGTGGTCGAAGAATCTGGCTCAACTATGCTGCCAGAAGAACTGAAGAAACAAGTGCTGGATTACACCCGTGCTTTAGGTGATGCGACCGATTACATGGGCGCAGGTACAGTTGAGTTCATCTATAACTTAGATGCGAACGAAGTGTACTTCATGGAGATGAACACTCGTCTGCAGGTTGAGCATCCAGTAACTGAAGCGACTTCTGGTATTGATATCGTGAGCGCGCAGTTTGATATTGCTGCGGGTCGTTCAATCGAGCATTTAGAGCCGAAAGAAATCGGTTATGCGATGGAAGTGCGTGTCACGGCTGAGAAAGCCGCACTCGACAGCCACGGCATCCTGCAACTGGTTCCAAACCCTGGCAAGATCACCGAATGTGTATTCCCTGATCATCCAGATGTAGAAATCATCTCGATTGCTGCACCAGGCAAAGAAGTTTCGCCTTATTACGATAGCTTAATCGCCCAGGTGATTATGCGCGGTGAAAACCGTGAAGACGTTATTGCGAAGCTACATGCTTACCTCGACAGCGTAGTGCTCAAAGGTATCGCGACTAACATTCCATTGCTGAAGTTAATCCTAAGCGATGGCACCTTCAAAGAAGGTGTATACGACACTAACTATCTGCCACGCTTTATGGCTGAGCTAGACATTCCAGCACTGATTGCTGAAATGGAAGCCGCTGCTGAAACCGTAGGTGTGGATACTGAGTCGCTGCGTGTGGGTGAAAGTAACGAGCTTAAAGTATTAGCCCAAGGCGCAGGTATCTTCTATACCTCTCCAGCGCCAGGCGAACCTGATTTCGTTAAAGAAGGTGATATTGTAACCGTTGAGCAAACCCTTGCCTTGACTGAAGCAATGAAGATGTTCTCGCAGGTTAACTTGGCTGGCTTTAACCGCCAAGGCGCCGTGCTCTATCCTGAGGATAAGAAGTACCGCATCGAGCGTATTCTGAACAGCAATGGTCAGCAAGTATCGCAAGGTGACCTACTCTTTGTTGTGTCACCAGTTGAAGATTAATCTTGTAAAAATAGATTAAGTAAACGAAATACCCGTCAATTTGGCGGGTATTTTTTTATCGGTAACAAGATTACGTTTCTCAGGTTCGGTGCATTTTTCTGCTTAGGATGAGCGAATTGGTATTATCTTAATATCATGTATACACTTTTTATCTACGTCAGCGAATTACGAATGTATTTGAGAAGCGACATGGGTTGTCGATTTTGGTTTTTATTGTTCTGTTTATGCTCACCCTTAACTGTGAGTGCAGAGCGTTTGGCTTCGCGCTATCTCAAAACCGCTGATGACGATGCTAGCAGTAGGCAGTTAGTCCGTTACTGTGTTGATCCCGACTGGTTGCCCTATGAAGCGATTCGAGAGGGAAAACATGTAGGGGTCTCATCGGACTATATTCGTTACATTGAGTCCCATTCTCCCCTTAAATTCATTCTTGTTCCCACAACATCTTGGTCTGAAACCCTTAATTTTTTACAAACTGGGCGCTGTGATTTAACTCCAATGTTGAACAAAACCGCTACCCGAGAGCAATTTTTACATTTTAGCCATGTGTATTTTCACTCGCCAAATGTGTTGGTTTCGCTAAAAGAACAGCCATTTTTACAAGGATTTGAAAACATAGGCTCACGAACATTAGCCGTGCCTAAAGGCTATCGTCTCGCTGAGTATATTCAGCAATATTACGCTAGAGTCAAAATCATCGAAGTGGCCAGTGAACCAGCGGGACTCGAGGCTGTGCTCGATAAGCGCGCTGATTTATTTGTTGGGTCAATGTTTTCGGTGAATGCTTATATTCAGCAGACAGGTTTTAACCATCTTAAAATTGCGGGGTGGGGCGGGCCAGAAGATGAACTACGCATGGGAGTGAGTTTAGGCCATGAAGCACTGCTGCCGATACTTAATCAAGTACTTGATGATGTTGATGAGCTTGAGCGAATTAGGATTTACCAGAAGTGGAACAATATTACTGTTATCGATGAGACTAACTATTGGCTTATCTATCAAGTGATTGCAGGCACTCTGCTGGTGATATTCTTACTTGCGACTCGGACTTATTTTATCAGTCGCTATAATCGACGCTTAACCGATAAAAATACACAGCTTGAAGCCCTTCGTCGGCAATTAGAACAAACCAATACTGAACTCGAGTTTTTATCTACCCATGATCCGCTCACCAAACTCTATAATCGCCATTACTTTAACCGCCAGTTTGTGCATGAGCATCGTTCTGAGACCGCAACAGAAAGTACCATCTGTCTTGTCATGTTAGATATCGATTTCTTTAAAGAGATTAATGACACCTTAGGTCATGCCGTCGGAGATAATATTTTGATGGAGCTGTCTACAGTGTTGCAGCATTGTGTGCGTGAATCAGATGTTGTTGCCCGTTGGGGAGGTGAAGAGTTCGTGATCCTTTGCCATCAGACTTCAATTACTTTAGTTAACTCATTGTGCCAGCGGATTGCTGCGGCGATTAAGGATTATCGCTTTAGTGGTGATGTGCGGCTCACCTGTAGTTTTGGGATTGCCAAATTAGCGAGTAATGAACCAATGCAGTCCTGCTTTGAACGAGCAGATAAAGCATTGTATCAAGCGAAAGCCTTGGGCAGAAATCAGATTTGTATTGATGAATCCAATGCTTAGTTTGCGAAATTAGATGCATTGCTAAGCCCATTGCCACTTTACTCGATCAATTTCACATTTATGCTAATCAACTTTTAGGTTAAACCGAGTTTTAACCTGAGTTGAAGTTTGTATTGAGGTTGCATTGGGCTGGTCTTTTGCCATTTGTGAGTCCTTAAAGTATGAGAAATCTGCAATATCGGTAAAAAAACGCTTATTTTTAGGCTTTTTACTAATTGTTTGAAAACTGAGCTAAATTTTTTTATTTAATTGTTTTAATGCATTTTTCTTATTTTTTTTTAATTTTTTCCGCGACTTTATCGTGAAAAATTGCAAGAGCCATTTGCGCATAGCGGGGTTCCAATTTACAATATGCGCCTAAAATAATCTGATGTGCGGTGTGTCGGTGGTTTGTCGCATACTCCGTCTACTTCTTAAACTAATCATTAAAGTTGAATCATGACCGAATTATCCAAATACAGAAACATTGGTATCTTCGCTCACGTTGACGCGGGTAAAACCACGACCACCGAGCGTATTCTTAAGCTAACCGGTAAAATCCATAAAATCGGTGAAGTTCACGATGGTGAATCAACAACTGACTTCATGGTTCAGGAAGCTGAGCGCGGTATTACCATTCAGTCAGCGGCAGTAAGCTGCTTCTGGAAAGATCACCGTTTCAACGTTATTGACACCCCTGGGCACGTTGACTTCACTGTTGAAGTTTACCGTTCTCTGAAGGTTCTTGACGGCGGTATCGCTGTATTCTGTGGTTCTGGTGGTGTTGAGCCTCAATCAGAAACTAACTGGCGCTATGCGAACGAATCTGAAGTTGCTCGTATCATCTTCGTAAACAAGTTAGACCGTATGGGTGCTGACTTCTTACGTGTTGTTAAGCAAACTAAAGACGTTTTAGCTGCTAACCCACTGGTTATGGTTCTGCCAATCGGTATTGAAGATGAGTTCTGTGGTGTTGTTGACCTGCTAACTCGTAAAGCCTACGTATGGGACGATTCTGGTATTCCAGAAAACTTCGAAGTTAAAGATGTTCCAGCGGACATGGTTGACTTAGTTGAAGAATACCGTGAAATGCTGATCGAAACTGCTGTTGAGCAAGATGACGATCTGCTAGAAGCTTACATGGAAGGCGAAGAGCCATCTGTTGAAGACCTGAAACGTTGTATCCGTAAGGGTACTCGTACTATGGCATTCTTCCCAACATTCTGTGGTTCAGCCTTCAAAAACAAAGGTATGCAACTGGTTCTGGATGCTGTTGTTGATTATCTGCCAGCGCCAGATGAAGTTGATCCACAACCTTTAACTGACGAAGAAGGTAACGAAACTGGCGAATACGCTATCGTTTCTGCTGATGAGTCATTAAAAGCATTAGCGTTCAAGATCATGGATGACCGTTTCGGTGCCCTGACTTTCGTACGTATTTATGCTGGCCGTCTGAAGAAAGGCGATACCATTCTTAACAGTGCAACTGGTAAGACTGAGCGTATCGGCCGTATGTGCGAAATGTATGCTAACGATCGTATCGAAATTGAATCAGCTGAAGCTGGTGACATTATCGCAATCGTGGGTATGAAGAACGTACAAACTGGTCACACACTGTGTGATGTTAAGCACCCATGTACTCTGGAAGCCATGGTGTTCCCAGAGCCAGTTATCTCTATCGCAGTAGCGCCAAAAGATAAAGGCGGCAGCGAGAAGATGGCTATCGCTATCGGTAAGATGATCGCAGAAGATCCATCATTCCGCGTAGAAACTGACGAAGATTCAGGCGAAACCATCCTTAAAGGTATGGGTGAACTGCACTTAGATATTAAAGTAGACATCCTGAAGCGTACTTATGGTGTTGAGCTGATCGTAGGTGAGCCACAAGTGGCCTACCGTGAAACCATTACTCAAATGGTTGAAGACCAATACACCCACAAGAAACAATCTGGTGGTTCTGGTCAATTCGGTAAGATCGAATACATCATTCGCCCAGGTGAGCCAAACTCTGGCTTCGTGTTCAAGTCTTCAGTTGTTGGTGGTAACGTTCCTAAGGAATACTGGCCAGCAGTTGAAAAAGGCTTCGCGAGCATGATGAACACCGGTACTATCGCTGGCTTCCCAGTGTTAGACGTTGAGTTTGAACTGACTGACGGTGCTTACCACGCAGTTGACTCTTCAGCTATCGCGTTCGAAATCGCTGCTAAAGCGGCATTCCGTCAATCTATGGCTAAAGCTAAACCACAACTACTTGAGCCAATCATGAAAGTTGACGTGTTCAGCCCAGAAGACAACGTGGGTGACGTGATCGGTGACTTAAACCGTCGCCGCGGTATGATCAAAGACCAAGTTGCTGGTGTAACTGGTGTTCGCGTTAAGGCTGACGTACCGTTATCAGAAATGTTCGGTTACATCGGTACTCTGCGTACAATGACTTCAGGCCGTGGTCAGTTCTCTATGGAGTTCTCACACTACAGCCCATGTCCAAACAGTGTTGCGGAAAAAGTTGTTGAGCAAGTTAAAGAGCGTAAAGCTGCTGAAGCTAAGAAGTAATTCTTAACTTCCTCTAAATAGAAACCGCTGCTAAGCCTAGGCTAGCAGCGGTTTTTTTATGGGCGATGCACTGGTTGACGATAGGTTGACGAGTCAGCATTCACGCTTTTTGTTTACTTAATTCCAGTAGAGCATTTGCCGCGGGAGTTAACGGTAAGTTCTGCCGCCAAATCAGGGCTAAATCCCAAGTTAATGCCGGTTGCATCGGTCTAAAGACTAGTTTGCTGTGACTGAGTTTTTGGCAAATAGGTTCGGGTAATATGGCCAGTCCCATGTCGGCTTCAACCATGGTTGCAAGAAAGTCCCATTGACCACTGCGAAAGGCGATATTTAATTGCACGCCAGCCTTACGGCTGAGGCGAGTTATCAATTTGGCAAGTGAGAAGTCCTCGTTATAGAGAATAAACGGATAAGCTTCAAAATCTTGCCAGTTGAGATATGACTTAGCCGCAAGCGGGTGCCCATCAGGCAGGCAAGCTAACAGAGGATATTTTGTCAGCGGTTGGTTGACTAGCTCAGTCTCATGGGTTGTGGGTAACGCAGTAAAGGCAATATCTAAACTGTTATTTAGCAGTGCCTGCTCGCAGCCAAACCCCCCGTATTCATACATTTGTAGTTCAACCCCAGGATAACGCTTACGATAGCTCGTCAGTAATCCAATAATTAAGCTACTCATCATGGGGCAGACACCGAGTCTAAGCCGCCCCGATTTTAGGCCGCTTAAGTTACTCATATCCTCCTGCAATCTATGCCATTGTCCGAGGATCTCCCGCGCACTGTGTTCAAACAGCTGCCCTGCTTGGGTTAGCTCCACCTTTTGATTGTTACGGATCAGCAGGGTTTCTCCTACGCTTTCTTCAAGCCTTTGGATGATTTTGCTAAGCGTTGGTTGAGTGATAAAGCATTTTTGTGCTGCACGGGTGAAGTTTTCCGTTTCAACTAAGATCAGAAAACATTGTAAGGTCTTGATTGGAATGTTCATGCTCAAATGGAATCCATTGTATGGCGTTAATTCATTTTACTGATGATGGTCTAAGTATTACTTTGAACTTGTTAACAGAACAGGAGATTTGGTCATGAAGTCAACGTCAAGTTTATGGGTAGGTGCTTTGTGGCAGGCGGCGATGCCTGAAACAAAGAATGTGCAAACAGCAAAGGCAGCGCAAACAAGAGTAACGGCTCCGGCGGGTGATTTGCATAAAGCAAAACAACAAGTTAACCCAGCCTAGGCTGGGTTTTTACTTTTCCGCATTTTATCTATTGTCCCGTCTGCTTATTTTTCAGTTCGTCCAACATCTCCCCCACTGAGTTTTTAAGTTTATCTCTAATTCTGTTATGGATAATAAAAAGCCACTGGATGAACGGTGGCTTTGGTGCGGGCAGGGGAGGATTGTTTTACTGAGTTGAGAACTTATTATCAACTAAAGGCGCTTTGTTTTCTGCTTGTGCAACATGGCACTGGGTGCAGAAATAATTATGGCCATTGAGCGTGCCCTTATCGTCGATAACGTGGGATTTCGCCACTGGTGTGGCTTTCATCCGTGGGGCTTTATCCCAGCTATGGCAAGTTAAACAGCCATTCTTATCTAAGGTGATTTTGTAATCATCCTTATGGGGGATGAGTGGCGGTTGGTCAGTAAAACTGCGTTCCAACGCCTTACCGCGAGCTGGGTAAACGGGCATAGCATCAGCGGGGCGAATATCGGTCACCGCGCTATCGCCGGCGAGGGATTTGATATTGACTGGTGTTGCTTGAGAGTCTGCTTGTTGGCCTGAGCAGCCGCCGATGGCTAATACAATCGCGGCTAAGGTGAGTATTTTTTTCATTGGTCATTCTCCGCCTTGGGGGCAATGTGGTGACGAATTGGTGAAGTGGTTGATGGCGAGTGACAATCGGTCGAATCGCCTGAACTAAGTTGAGCCTGAGTGGCCGTAAAACGTGTTTGATAGCGAAATACGCGCTTTGCGCAGACATCGATACAGCGGCCGCATTGGGTGCAGTCTGGGCTAGTGATCACCGGGTTTTGCCCTTTTAACGCGGGCTTTAATACTTGGCGCTCGGGGCAAACAGCAAAGCAGTCCATGCAGTTATCACAGGCGCTAACTTTGCTGGCGACGATCTTAATGGGGCTCCATTTGCCGATTAAGCCAAATAGGGCGCCCGTTGGGCACAGGTGACCACACCAAGCGCGCTCGGCGATAAATAGATCCAGCAGAAATATTGCCGCTAAGATCCATAAACCACTGAGACTGCCAAATAGCACGGCGCGATAGACTAAGGGGACGGGATTAATCCATTCCCAAATCAAGTTGCCCGTGAGCAGTGGCAATAACAGCACGAGAGCCAGCAGGTAATAACGTAAATTACGCGGTAACTCGCTGGTGCGAGGGAGGTTTAGTTTACGTCTGAGCCAGCTTGCGGAGTCAGTTACCAGATTGACTGGACACACCCAACTGCAAAACACCCGGCCACCGGCGAGGGCATAAAACAGTATGACCAAGGCTGCACCTATCAGTAGGCTAAGCTCGGGAATATGCCCGCTAATGAGCATTTGTAAGCTCACTAGCGGATCGGCAAAGGGAATGCTATCGAGCAGTAAACTGGCCGATAAATTACCCTTAAATAGCCAAATTCCCAGTAATGGCCCCATTGCGAATAAGCTCAAAAGGCCTAGTTGCACAGTACGGCGTAGTAGCAAATATTTGTGTGCGCCAAACCAACCGAGTTCTGCAATGGCTGCGGCATGCTCGCCTTGCATGCGGGCTTTTGAGTTCATTGTCTTGTGACTTATAGACTTGTTACTCATAGACTCATTGCTCATAACGTCAGCCCCTTATTCAACATCTCTAAGGTGGTTTCCTCAGTGTTGAGATAAGTGTCATGCTCCGCTGCCTTACCGAGTGCTAATGCCGTCGGTAAGACTTTTATGGCGGCGGTATCGAGCACGCAGGCGTGCTCGCATTTGCCACAACCCGTACAGGTATCGCTGTTGACTGTGGGTAAAAACATGGCGTGGTGATCGCTATGTTGATTGCGTTGGCGTTCTAAGGTGATGGCGTTGTCGATTAACGGACAAACCCGATAACAGACATCACAGCGTAATCCCTTAAAGTTAAGGCAATTTTTCTCATCGATCAGTACCGCAACACCCATTTTGGCATCGCTAATGTGCTCAAGTTGAGGATCAAGCGCGCCCGATGGGCAGGCTTTGATGCAGGGAATATCCTCACACATTTCGCAGGGAATGCGTCTTGCGGTAAAGAATGGCGTGCCAGTGGCGGCGCCATCGAACCAACGTGCCAGTGTTAGCGTGTCGTAAGGGCAAGCCTCAACACACAAACCGCAGCGCACGCAGGCCGAGAGAAAATCGCTTTCTTCAAGGGCGCCCGGCGGTCTGCAAGCTTGGGAGGCGAGTTGACCTTGGCTTTTTGCCGTGGCCGTCAAGCCTAATCCCACAAGCCCCATCACACAGCCAGCCTTAGCCGTCGTGGCCAAAAACTGGCGACGGTTGACTTGTTTGACTGTGAATGGACTCTTCACTTGCTGACTCACCTTAGACTCCTTAATCGCTTTCAAATACGCATATCGCTATCAAATGAGGGCTTAGGCCTTCATCACTTTTACTGGGCACTTCTTAAAGTCAGTTTCTTTTGACAGTGGATCGGTTGCATCCAGAATCAACTTGTTGACTAACTGACGCGCATCGAAGAAGGGCATAAACACCACGCCGCGTGGCGGTTTGTTTCGGCCTTTGGTTTCGACACGGGTTTTGACCTCACCACGGGGAGATGCCACGATCACTTCATCACCACGTTGCAGACCTCGGGCCTTCGCGTCTTCAGGATGCATAAAGATTTGTGCATCAGGATAGGCGCGATAGAGCTCAGGTACACGGGCGGTCATCGAACCTGTATGCCAGTGTTCGAGCACACGGCCGGTAGACATCCACAGATCGTATTCTGAGTTAGGCTCTTCCGCTGCTGGTTCGTAAGGCAGGGCGAAAATTACCGCTTTACCATCGGGTTTACCGTAGAACTTAAAGCCTTCACCTGCCTTAACATAAGGATCGCTACCTTCAACGAAGCGGCGCAGGGTTTCTTTCCCCTCAACCACTGGCCAGCGTAGACCGCGGGTTTCGTGGTAACGGTCAAAGTCGGCTAAGTCATGGCCATGGCCGCGACCGAAGGCGGCGTATTCTTCGAAGATGCCTTTTTGTAGATAGAAGCCAAAGTGTTCACTTTCGTCGTTTAGGTCGCCCTTACAATCGGTAGTCGGGAACTTGTTGATGACACCATTGGCAAACAGTACTTCATAAAGGGTCTTGTCAGCGTATTCAGGCTTTTTAGCGATAAGCTCTGCGGGCCACACTTCAGACACTTTAAAGCGTTTTGAAAACTCGACTAATTGCCACAGATCCGATTTAGCTCCCTCAGGCGCTTTAACCTGTTGATGCCACATATGGGTGCGGCGCTCGGCGTTACCGTAGGCGCCTTCTTTCTCGACCCACATGGCGGTCGGTAGAATAAGGTCTGCTGCCATGGCGGTGACGGTTGGGTAAGGATCGGATACCACGATAAAGTTCTCTGGATTACGGAATCCCGGGTAAATTTCATCATTGATATTCGGGCCGGCTTGCATGTTATTGGTACACATAGTCCAATAACAGTTTAGCTTACCGTCTTTGAGCATCCGGCTTTGCAGTACGGCATGGTAGCCAGGTTTAGGTGGAATCGTGCCTTCAGGCACTTGCCACATTTTTTCGGTGATCGCGCGATGCTTATCGTTATCCACCACCATATCTGCGGGGAGGCGATGGGCAAAGGTGCCGACTTCACGGGCGGTACCACAGGCTGAAGGTTGGCCTGTCAGTGAGAATGGGCTGTTGCCAGGTGTAGCGATTTTGCCCGTCAGTAAGTGAATGTTATAGAGCATGTTGTTTGCCCACACTCCACGAACGTGTTGGTTAATCCCCATGGTCCACAGGCTCATAACCTTCACTTTAGGATCGGCATAGGCCTTGGCTAAGGTTTCTAATTTTTCAGGCTCTACACCACTCATTTTTGCTGCGTATTCCAGCGTATAAGTGCTGACGAACTTAGCGTATTCTTCGAAGCTAATAGGGCTAGATTTACCATTGCCAGGATTTTTGGCTTTCTTCTCTAACGGATGATCTGGACGCAGGCCATAGCCGATATCATCTACACCGAGGGCAAACTTAGTGTGTTTAGTCACAAAGTCAGTATTTACCGCTTTGTTTTGAATGATGTAGTTGGCGATATAGTTGAGGATCACCAGATCTGATTGCGGATGGAAAACCATCGGGTTATCCGCAAGATCGAAGCTACGGTTCTCGAAGGTGGATAGTACATGCACGCGACAGTCTTTACTGCTTAAACGGCGATCAGATAAACGTGCCCACAGGATCGGATGCATCTCGGCCATGTTGGCGCCCCAGAGCACAAAGTGATCGGCGGCTTCTAAGTCGTCGTAACAGCCCATCGGTTCATCAATACCGAAGGTACGCATAAACCCAACGACCGCTGAGGCCATACAGTGGCGGGCGTTAGGGTCGATGTTGTTGGTTAAGAATCCAGCTTTATGCAGTTTAGATGCAGCGTAACCTTCCCAAATCGTCCACTGACCAGAACCGAACATACCGACTGAGGTTGGGCCTTTAGTGGCGATGCTGTGTTTCCACTTAGCGGCCATAGTATCGAAGGCAACATCCCAACTTACTGGGGTAAACTCGCCTTCTTTGTGGTATTTGCCGTCTTTCATGCGTAGTAATGGCGTGGTTAATCTGTCCTTGCCGTACATGATTTTCGACAGGAAGTAGCCTTTAATACAGTTCAAACCACGGTTAACTGGGCTTTCTGGATCGCCTTTGGTGGCAACCACTTTACCCGCTTTAGTACCGACTAATACGCTACAACCCACACCGCAAAAACGGCAGGGGGCTTTGTCCCACTTGATGTTATCTGACTCGGCGGCTTCAACCATTTTCACGGGAAGCGTGACGCCAACGGCCGTCGCAGCGGCAACCGCTGCGTTAGCCTTGAGAAACTCGCGGCGGCTAATGCTCATAGTGTTTCCTCACTCTCTTTTTCTAACAGTTCTTGTTCTAGGGGTTCTACTTGGTGGTAAATCAAACTGGCGGATAACACACCGGACAGGCCATTGATGGCTTCAACATTGTCGAGAATGGCTTTTTGGGTATTCCCTTCGAGGGTAATAACCAACTTGCCTTCGGGTGAAATGGCGTGGATATCGCAGCCTTTTAGCGCGGCAATATCGGCTTCAACCTGTTGCAAGGCATTAGGGGCTGCATGTACCACGAGGCTGGTGACATGGTATTCCTGACTCATAGCGGTGACCTTTATCTTGAGATGCACTCAGCTGCTTTGCATAAACATCTGTACAACTGAATGTGGATAACTGCGAGTCTAGACCTGATAAAAAATGTGGGTATACCTCACAAGAGGTATTGCAGGGGATAGTCGATCGGGATCAAAGTTTTGCGCGTGATCTAACTCTCAGTTTGAAATTTAAACAATCGCTATCTCTTTGGAGAGGGAATGGCGAGATTGGTTAGATTAGCGAAAGATCCGGCAGTCAAACATCACTATAAGTGGATTAATATCCCGTCAGCTCCATATAACCCATGCCAGTGTGGCTACCGCTAAGTTTGATTGGGCCTTCCCAATAGGAGGTGGATAACGCCATGGCGCTATTGGGATTTAACGGCGAGATACGGATATCGATTTGCTCACTCGGGATTTGGACTTGCCAGCTTACAGGGTATTTGCCGGTGCGGGTGGTTTGCCATTCCAGCGGCGTCATTTTTATTCCATCTGGCGTGTCTCGGGAGTTGATATTACGGCCTGTGCCATCGGCAAACATTCGTCTGGCGCTGTAAAAGGCTAATGGAGTTTGAGATTTATCGGTGGATTGCTCCCTTAACTGAAAGAGCATTAGCGCCGAACCATCATTGAGGCGCAGGGCAAACCAATCCCAACCCTGCTGGCTTTTAGTTAAAAATTGTGAGCTCCATTCTCTGTCTAGCCAGCCTTTGCCTGTGACTTTCTCTACCCGACTCTCGGCTTGGCCATTGATGTTGATATATCGGGTGATCTCACCGCTAATAGTGATAAAAGGTTGACTGTAATAGTAGGAGGCGACGTTACCCTCGCGGTTTTTAATGCTATAGCCATTATCACCTTGATATTGCAGCGGTGCTTGGCTAGTCAGCGTTAGCGCGTAACTAAAGTCTGCGGTCTCAACCCTTAAGATTGCCGGAAATAACGCGCTCGATTCACTCTGCCATTGCCAGTTATCGAGATGAATTTGATAGGGATTGGCATTGACGCCGGCAAGCTTTGGATGACCGCGAGACCATTTCTCATGGGCCAGATGTGCTGCGCTAGAGGTCAGTGCGCTATGGGCAAAATAGAGTTGTTCAGTTGCCCAAGAGGACTTAAGGGTAGTCGGTTGCGCATTTTGCGATTCTGTATATTGAGGTCTTAGTGCCACCCTAAATTGGGTCCATTGGGCGCCAAGTTGCTCACCTTTTTCGGTGGTTAAGTTAGCGGTGAGATACCACCATTCTTGCCGAAAGCCGTTGTGGGCAAGATGATCTTGGGGAAAGTGAAACTGATGCTCAGGTGTCACCTTTGCAAAGGCTTGTTGCGTTGAGGTTGTTTCGCCTTCTTTTGTTTGCCCTAGCAAAGCTCCCATGGATTTGGATTCTGAAACGCTCGCGGGCGCATTATCGCAGCCGCTTATCGTGAAAAAGAGTAATCCACCGATGATGAGTTGACTGATTAAGCGTGCGTTTGTACGGCACTTAAGCCAGTTCATTGTGAGTAAACCATTCACTTTCAATTGGGTAATGGTATATGGACGACTGTTCATAGGGTTTCCTGCTGCAAACTGGCTATTAGCGGTCTGCGGGTTTGCCAGTAAAGCGGTAAGAGCACGGCTAAGGTACAAGTCACCAGTGCGATGAGGATGGCTTTGGTATAAGCAAACCAGTCCCAGATCATTTGGATGGTCCAACCAAAGGCTTGCAGGGTGATTTTATCGATTAATAAATACCCCAGCAGAGCGCCCGTAGGCATCGCAATCAGGCAAGTGATTACTACAACCAGTAGCATTTGGCTAAATACCATAGTACGTAGTTTGCTGCGACTCACCCCTAGAGAATAAAGCCGTGCCAGTGGCGCTTGCCGTGCTTGGGTTAACATTAAGCAGGCGCTAAATAGCCCAATGGCGGCCACCAGCAAGGTTAAACTATTGAGCACTAACGTGATTGAAAAAGTGCGTTTAAACATGGCAATGGCTTGGGCCTTTATATTGGCTTGGCTATAAATTTGCGCCTGAGCCAACTCTAGCTCTGTGGCGAGCTGCATTTGCAGTTCATCCAGTTCGGCCTCACTGCGCTTGCCGTTCGTGGGTATTGGTTGTGTTAGCACCGATGAGGAGGGTTTATCAGCTTGTTCCAGAGGATGAAAACTGGCCGCAAGGCTGATGGGTAACAGTGGCAGTTGTGCCTGTTGCCACAGTTGATGGCTAATGATGAGCTCATTGCGGGTATTACCATGGTCGTAATAAATACCTGCGATAACCACTTGGTTATTGGTGGTTTTATCGAGCACGTTTAAAGTGACTTTATCGCCCAGCATCAACTGATACTTAATCGCCATTGGCTCACTCACCAAGACAAATTGTCCGCCAAAATAGTGTTGCCATAGGTCAGGTAAACTGTCTTTGAGTGTACTTGTGTACTTTATCGATTCATCATCACGGCTGATAATATTCACAGGGATCGTTTGAGCTGTTGGACCTTGGGTCGATATCTCGCCATCGACTTGCCATTGTTGATATAAGCCGCTGACACGAGGATCTTGGCTTAATTTATCCCGTACATCAGCCATACGGTTAGCACTGGGGCGTAGGTATAAATCGGCATGTAAGCGGGTTTCTAACCAACTTCTTAGGGTTTGCTCAAAGCTGCCCACTAGGGTATTCATCGCCACATTTGCGCTTAATGCCAGCAAAATGGCCATCATCGCAAGGGAAAGTGGCGCGATAAGCTCGCGGGTTTCGGCGAGCAAATAGTGCTTAAGCCCTGGGCGAGTGAAGGGGAGCAGTAAGCTTACTCCCCAATGCAATACTTGGGGCAACAGCAGAGGAATCGCGACCGTCACTATACCTAGTAATATCAAACTGGTGTTGTAACTTTGGCTGAAGGGAAACAGTATCGCCGCGAGTACGAGTAACCCACAGGCTAAGATAAATTGCCGCTGGTGGGTTTGGTTGTGGGCCTTAGTTTGCTGATAACGGTTAGCGCCTTGGGCAAGGGATTGGCGCGTAAGATCAAAATACAAGGGCATGCAAGCAGCAAGCGCTGCCACTAAGGTGAGCGCGATCGCCTGTGCTAACCAATGCCATTGCCAAATGCCCGGCAGCAAGTGAGCACCATAGAGTTGCTCTAGCGTCATAGCAACCATAGGTTGTAGCCAATGGCTGAGTTGTAAACCTAAGATAAACCCGATTACCGAGCCTAAGATAACCAAAAATAGTAATTCGGCGAGCAGGGCAAGCATCACGTCGAGTCGTTCTAGCCCCTGTTGCAGCAGTTGAATCAGCAGACGTTGGCGTTTCATCAGGCTGTAACGCACGCCGTTATAGGCAATAAATAGCCCAACTACAAAGGCTAACATACTCATTGCATTGAGATTTAAATGAAAACTGCGGGTAAGCGCCATTAAGGCTTGCCCTTGATCTTGCTGACTGTAGCTGGCGAGATCTGGGGTGATACCTAAGGTGTCGAGCCGTTGTTTTAACGCGACTAGTTTATCCCTATCGCTAAATAGGGCGATATAACTGAGTTTGCCCTGCATGCCAAGTAAGTTTTGGGCGAGGGAAATATCGGTCAAGATGGCGCTGCCAAGTCCCCAACTATCATCGACACGGATCACTTTTAGGGTCGATGGTGTTATGGATTGGGCTAGGCTGAGCTGGCCATTGGGCGCGATTTTGCTGGCTAGACTGTCACTCATCACCACCACGGGCTCACCGCTTATTAGGTCGGCAAGGGGCAGATCTCCCATGGAGACAGTAGAATTAGCCGTTGCCTTATTATTTGAGGACGGTGAAGCGTTTTTTGAGGTTAATGTGGCAGTCAATGCCGCGACAATATCGCTGCCTTCAATTTGCCAATACTGGCCGTTTTGGCCAGCAACTCTGCCACTGACTACCGCAAGACTTTGGCTAATCCCAGCCTGCCTTAAACTGAAATACACCGATTCATCGAGATTATCTTGGCCAACGGGTGAGGTCAGCAGTACATCGGCCCGCTGACTTAATAGCTCTGTGGCTTCGCTATAGCTACGAATCGCATTATCGTTGGTGGCTTTTACCCCGATGAGCAGCGTCACGGCGAGGGCGATTCCGAGTAAAATCGCCCCAGCCTGCAATGGCGCGTGGCGATAATGGGCTAAAAATACCTTGAGTACCCAAGTGATACGCAGCCATTGTCCACTCTTGCTTAAGTGGTGGTATGGATTGGCTTTATGTTCTAGCTGTGTGTTATTCATCATGCTAGCCGGAGATCGACACTGCGGCGTGGGACAGATGCCAGCGTTTGTTCATAAAGGCGGCGCACTCTTCGCTGTGGGTGACCATCAAAATGCTGGTTTGGCTCTCTTTGGCGAGTTCGCATAGCAGTGACATCACCTGTTTACCAGATTCGTCATCTAAGTTACCCGTGGGTTCGTCGGCCAGCAGTAAACTCGGATTGTGGGCTAATGCCCTGGCTATCGCGACCCGTTGTTGTTGTCCGCCGGAAAGCGCTTCAACCTGCCGGTTTAACAATGCCGCTAACCCGAGCTTTTCTACCAAATAATCGCACCAAGGATTCCAGCTATCACCGTTAAGGTGCAGGGAAAAGCCGATATTATTTTTAACATTCAGCGGAGTGAGTAAATTAAATTGCTGGAATACCACGCCTAAATGGGTACGCCTAAACTCACTCCATTGCTTATCTTGCCACTTGGTGGTGGATTGATGATTCAGCACTATCTGGCCACTGTCTGCCGTTTCAAAGCCCGCAATCAGATTCAGTAAAGTGCTTTTGCCGCTGCCACTTGGGCCGGTGAGTGCGATAGTCTCCCCTTGATGCAAAGTTAAATCGACCGCTTGCAGTACAGTGTGGCGCTGCTCGCCGTCGCGAAAACTTTTACTTACTTGGATAAGCTTGGCGACTTCTTTCATCTATCTCTTCCAATTGGGATTTAGCCAACCTAGGCATTAGGCTAAAGATAAAGCATTTTACAATCCTATAGATACCGATATTTAGGCAAGTTAGATCAATTCACATCGATTAAGACTTAGGATTGAGTCTGTTTGAATTTTCTGCGATTAACGGCTTGGCTCTCATTTCTGTGAGCAAATGGGCTTGAGCTATTGTGGTGTTTGTTGCATGCTGTGCGCCCTGTTAAAACGATAGCTGGCTATCGTTTTAACAATCCGTTCGGATGAAGGTAGCAGGAGAGTGGGGAATTAACCCCACACCGACGAGGCAACTTTGTTGTTGGAAGCATTCCATAAACAAAGCACTCTTTCAGGTGCCGTAAGGCGTGGACTGTTACTGGACGAGCCTCTGGAGAGACTACCGATTGCATTAACTTGCAATAATAGGTGGCGCCGAAGGCGAAAGTGTCGCAGTGTTTTAAGCGACGCGAAACGCTCAGGCAAAAGGACAGAGGAGAGGATGACTGCACAGTCCCTGTCGTTTGTCTTTGTGGACTATTTTCCTGCCGTTATTGGCTGGGAAGATGGTATTTCTTTAGGCTGGCAGCGATGTGTCACAGCCATTTCTTTTCCTCCTCCTTTATTAATTTAGTTGTTTAATAATTGAGGAATATCATGAGTTTTGAAGCCTTACTCAGCAGCCTAAACGGTATTGTCTGGGGTCCTATCACACTTTGTTTGTTAGTTGGCACAGGGATTTATCTCACTGCGCGACTAAAGCTTATCCAAGTATTTCGTCTGCCAATGGCGCTTAGCCTATTGTTCAAACCCGCTAAGGGGCATGGTGATCTATCGTCCTTCGCCGCGCTTTGTACTGCATTGTCTGCAACCATAGGTACGGGCAATATTGTTGGGGTCGCAACGGCGATTAAGATGGGCGGCCCTGGTGCGTTATTTTGGATGTGGCTTGCCGCCTTTTTTGGCATGGCGACTAAGTATGCCGAGTGTATGTTGGCGGTAAAATACCGCACTACCGATGCGCGTGGACAGATTGCCGGTGGCCCGATGTATTACATAGAGCGTGGCCTCGGTTTGCGTTGGATGGCGAAGTTATTTGCGCTGTTTGGCGTGGGGGTTGCATTTTTCGGCATTGGGACTTTTGCTCAAGTGAATGCGATAAGTGATGCCTTAACTATCGCCTTTGATGTACCAACATGGGCGACTGCGCTGGTGCTAACCCTACTGGTGGCGGCTGTCACCTTAGGTGGCGTCAAACGTATCTCCAACGTGGCGCAAAAGTTAGTACCGGCGATGTCAATTGGTTATGTGTTGGCCTGTGTGTGGATTTTAGTGGTTTTTGCCGATGCCATTCTACCCGCGTTGCAATTAGTGGTGGAGTCGGCTTTTACGCCAGTATCGGCTGCGGGGGGATTTTTAGGGGTGACCGTAGCGCAAGCGATTCAAATGGGGATTGCCCGCGGGGTATTTTCTAATGAGTCAGGTTTAGGTAGTGCGCCCATTGCTGCGGCTGCGGCAAAAACCAATGAGCCCGTCGAGCAGGGCTTAGTGAGTATGACTGGCACCTTTTTCGATACTATTATCATCTGCACTATGACGGGATTAGTGCTTATCATCACTGGGGTATGGAGCGGTGACACTGCGGGCGCGGCCATGACCAGTGCGGCGTTTAGCTTAGGCGGATCGGCTGCCATCGGCCAGTATTTAGTCACTATCGCCTTGGTCTGCTTTGCGTTTACGACCATTTTAGGCTGGCATTACTATGGTGAACGTTGCTGGTACTACTTAGTTGGCGAGCGCGGGCTGCGTGCCTATCAAATCTTGTTTTTAGGCCTGATTGCTGGTGGGGCTTTTATCAAGTTGGATGTGATTTGGTTACTGGCTGATACGGTAAACGGCTTAATGGCCATACCTAATTTGATTGCGATTATTGGATTACGGCACATTATCATTGCTGAAACTCAAAGCTATTTTGTTAGAACATTCACTAACCGTACGCTAAACCCTGTTTATTAATGTTGTGAAAACAATATATTAGTTCACATTATTTTAACTTTGAGATTGTCGCCACAGCGTTCTTCGTTTACTTTATAAGAGCTACCCCAAAAAGGGGGGGACTTAAAACGGGGGCTTTGAGGCGACGCCATGGATAAAAGTAAACTTCGTACTTTCCGCAGCAAAATTTTATCCCATATTGCGCTGCCTTTGATTCTTATCATGGCGGCCGTTTATGGGATTACTTCATGGTTTAATTATCTTTCCCTTGAAAAGCGGCTTTACGATCATTTAGCTCAACAGTCGGCACATTCAGCCTCTCGATTGCAATTATTACTCGAACACGCTCAAACAAATACTCAAGGGCTTGCTGATTTTATTGGTTTTTTGGCTGACAAGAATGATATTAACGATTCTGATAAGCTGCAAAAAGTCTTAACTAATCGCCTCGAACGTAACCCCGATTTTTATGGTTCTGCCGTTGCCTTTAAACCGGGCACTTTTCTCAATAAAAAACTTTTTTCTCCCTATGTATACCGCAGTGGTAATAGTTTCCATTATTTAGATATTGGCGCCGAGGGGTACGATTATACCGATGGGACTTGGGATTGGTGGACGCAAGCCATCAATAAGGTCGAAGGTTATTGGTCAAAAGCCTATTTCGACGAGGGTGCTGGTAATACTTTAATGATTACTTATGCGGTTCCTTTTGGAGTGCAGCCGAATTATTTTGGGGTTACAACCGTTGATTTGGCTTTAGATAGATTACCTGAGCAACTAGGGATAGCCCCTAATCGGCTGATGATATTAGATGAGCAAGGTCGGCTTATCTTTCATGGGGATAAAGAAAAGGTTTTAGCCACATCAGTTTCGGAATGGCTGGATAAAGGAAATCACAAAAATAATGCCTTTGGCGCTTTGCTGGAAGATGGGCTGACTGGGCAAGCCAGTTTTGTTGATGATACTGGTACAGTTTATCTTGCCAGCATTGCAGAAGTGGCAAAGTTAAAATGGCACGTGGTTGTTATGGTGCCACAGCAGGAGTTATTTACCTCGCTACTGGACGATATTTCCTCAGTTGTCCTCAACTTAAGTTTATTAACCTTACTGCTGTTATTGACCTGCTATATCGCCGCTAAACGGTTAACTCGTCCACTGGAAACCCTTGAATCCGGCATTTTGGCTTTCGGTCAAGGTAAAACACAGCAGTTGGTTATCCCTAAAGGTGCGATTAGCGAGATAGTGACCTTAAGTGAAACCTTTAACAAAATGGCAGATCTGCTTGCTCAGCGTGAGCAAGCTATTTTAGATTCCCGCGGTAACCGCTTCGCTCGCTTGATCGACGGTATGAGCGATAAATCCTTTTATTGCTCACTTGATCCTGACGGACAACTTGCACAGGTCAGTGAAGGGGTGACCAAAGTATTGGGCATACCGCCCGAATTACTTAAGCGCAAATATCAAAGATTGTTTTCGGCCAACCCCCTTAATGAGAAAAACTGGGAATACACCGATCTGGCACTCAAAGGGCAGAACGTCCCTTCACATCAAGTTGAACTCATCGATTCAAAAGGCCAGTCAAGGCGGCTCGATGTTTTTATGCAGCCTTTAGTGTCAGATACTGGCGAGTTAATGTCGGTGGAGATGCTATTTACCGATGTGACAGAGCAATTTTCCGCCGCTGCTTGGTCTAGCGCTGTACTTGAGGCCGCACCTGAGGCCATGTTGATTGTCGATCAAAGTGGCCAAATAGTATTTAGCAATAGTCGCTGTCAGCAGCTGTTTGGTTATGACGCAAAAGCTATGTTGGGATTACAAATTGAAGCTTTGCTACCCGAAGATTTAAGGAGTCCCCATGCCAAAGAAAGATTACAGTTTCTACGTGAGGGACGTGATAGGCCGATGGCAAATGCACGCCATGTGCGGGCGCTTAAGTCTGATGGGGATGAGTTTGTTGCCGAAATCGCCTTAAGTATTTTACCGAGTGATTTCGATGGTCGTCGCCAAGTGGCTGCATCGATCCGTGATATGACCCAAAAAATAGCGGTTGAACAAAAAATCCGTGATAGTGAAGTTCGCTTCCGTGGTTTGGTGACCAATATTCCAGGGGCTGTCTACCGCACTCGCATCGGCGAGGAGTGGGTGATGGAATATGTCAGTGACAATATTGCCGATATTACCGGTTATGCCGCGAGCCAGTTTATTGAGAATCGTCAACGCAGCTTTGCTTCATTGATTTTGGAAGAAGATCGCGAGCTGTGTCATCAGCATATTGATAGAGCCCTCGCGCAGCAGGAAACCTTTGAGGTGGAATATCGTATTCGCCACCGTGACGGCAGCATCCGTTGGGTGCATGAAAAGGGCAAGGCGAGTTATACCGAAGAGGGTTTTCCCCTATGGTTTGACGGCAGTATTGACGATATAACCAAGAGTAAGTTAGCCATCGTCGAGCTTGAAGCCTCAAGGCTGCAATTAACTAATATCACTGAGTCTATTCCTTGTACTGTGTATCAATTGCGCTGGGTTTCTCCTAGCGATCGCCGTTTTACCTTCCTTTCTGGCGCAGCATTTCACATGTTGGGCTTACACCGCGAAGATTTACTCAGTAACTTTAATATTATTGCTGAGCGGATTTTTGATGAGGAACGACCAGAAGTTATACGCGCGCTTGAGGGAATGAGTGACGATAAATTAAGCTGGATCCGCGAGTTCCGCTATCGTCATCCTAATGGTGGCATTCGCTGGATGGAAGCCGGAGCCAGTGGTCATTATGCCGATGATGGCGCCATTATCTGGAATGGCTATGTGATGGATGTGACTGAACGCAAGTCTATTGAAGAAGAACTTGCGGTCAGTGAGGCGCACTTTAAGGCCTTATTTGATGGGGCAACCATTGGTATCGTGAATGTCGATATCAAAGGACTTATCCTCGATTGTAATGATCAATTCTGTGAGGATATGGGGCTGAGCCGTAATGAATTACGTAGTACGCCGATTTTTGATGTCTTGAGTGCACAGGATAAAGAAGTTGCAAAAGCGCAGTTTAAGGAACTTGTAGAAGGTAAAGTTGATCACTATCGAGGGGAAAGAAGCTTTATTCGTCCCTCCGGTGAGCATTTATGGATGACAGTTAACGTTTCAAGCTTATTGGACAGCCAGAACCAATTTGAGTCAGCTGTGGTAAGCATGGTCGATATGACTGAGTTAAAACTGCTTTCAGAACAATTGCTTGTTGCCAAGGAAGAGGCTGATGCCGCCAGTAAGGCAAAAGGCGACTTCCTCGCGAATATGTCCCATGAAATCCGCACGCCAATGAATGCCATTATCGGGATGTCGCAACTTTGCTTACAGACTGATCTAGACAAAAAACAGAAAAATTATCTCGAAAAAATTGAGCGCGCATCGCAATCTTTATTATCAATCATTAACGATATCCTTGATTTTTCTAAGATTGAAGCTGGCAAGCTTGATATCGAAAATGTGCCTTTTCAACTCGATACCATGCTTGAAGATTTGAGCGATATCTTCTCCGAAAGGGCGGCTCAAAAGCAGATTGAATTGCTGTTTGCTGTCGCACCCAATGTTCCACGTTATCTGCTTGGCGATCCGTTGCGGTTGGGGCAAGTGCTGATCAACCTAATGAATAATGCGATCAAATTTACCGAAAGAGGAGAGGTATTACTGTCCCTCAGCTTGGTCGAGCAGCAAAACGATGATGTCATATTACGTTGTAGTGTGCGTGACAGTGGCATTGGGTTAACCCATGAACAACAAGCCAAACTGTCTAAGTCGTTTACGCAAGCAGACACGTCTACTACCCGTAAATATGGTGGTACAGGATTAGGGCTGGCGATTTGTAAACAACTGGTCGAATTAATGGGGGGAAGTATCGGGGTCGAAAGCCAGCAAGGCCATGGCAGTACTTTCTTTTTTACCGTTAAATTGCGCATCTCCAGTGGACAAAAGCTCATCGTAGGTCAAGAGCTTGAAGGTATGCCAGTATTAGTTGTCGACGACAATGCCACCGCAAGGGACATTATGCGAACCACTCTAGAGAGCATGGGCTTTCAAGTGGATACCGTGCGTTCTGGCGACGAGGCGGTGATGCGGTGCAGTCAGCAGGATTATGCTGTGGCATTGATTGATTGGAAAATGCCACATCTTGATGGGCTCGAAACCGCAAAACAAATCCTGCAACGGGCAAAAAAAGCGCCGCGTATCTTGATGGTATCAGCCCATGCGAATCAAGATTTCTTGACCCAAATCGAGCAACTTGGGTTAGCGGGCTACATCAGCAAACCTATCAGCGCATCAAGATTGCTTGATGGCATTATGAACGCACTTGGTCGCGCAGGGTTCCTACCCGTCAGGCGTCATCAAGACAGTATTGCGCCTGAGTTATTATTGCCCCTTAAAGGTAAGCGTATTCTGTTAGTCGAAGATAACGAAATGAACCTTGAGGTGGCGACCGAATTTTTAGAGCAAGTGGGGATTATTTTATCCATTGCCACCAACGGCCAAATTGCGTTGGATAAGTTAGCTCAACAGAGTTTTGATTTGGTATTGATGGATTGTCAAATGCCAGTGATGGATGGTTATCAGGCAACAAAAGCACTGAGACAAAGGCCTGAGTTAGCACAATTACCTGTGATAGCAATGACCGCCAATGCCATGGCTGGCGACAAGGAAATGTGTTTAAGAGCGGGAATGAATGATCATATCGCCAAGCCGATAGAGGTTAACTTACTGTATCAAACCCTCCTAAAATATTTAGGCGCACCGTTACCGGCTCAAGAGCTTATTAATGATTCACCCAAGCCTGTGAATATTGATGTTGATTCTGTCGTGAAATGGCCTGAACACCCCGAGCTTGATATTGATAGAGGCTTGCAGCTAGTGCAAAACTCCACGCGCCTTTACCAAAGGATCTTTGATCGTTTTGTTACTAGCCAACGTAATGTTGTCGAGCAAATCAACAAGGCCGTTGCCAGCAATAAACGTGAGGATGCGGTGCGAATGGCCCATACGCTTAAGGGACTTGCGGGCAATTTAAGTTCCACAACGCTTGCGGAATTGGCTCGGCAATTGGAACTTCACTTAAGTGAAAATACTGAGTTCCAAGCGGAGTTGGACCAAATCCAAACGTTAGTGGCATCGATTTGCCAAGCAATTGAAAAAGTTAAACCTGAGTTTGAAGAATCTAGTGGGCCGACGGCGGAGCATTTACCACCAGAAGCCCTCATTGAGGCCTTAACGCGATTACGCCAAAGTTTAGAAGAAGCGGATTCCGATGCAGTCGCCCAAATGGATGCACTTAAACCGCAAGTGAGTGCTCAGTTATGGCAGCAGTTGAGTCCAGCGCTAACGATGATTAATCAATATCAATTCGATGAGGCCGTCGAGTTGATTGATGAAGTACTTGTAGACTTAAAGTAAAACGGTCAATTATGCGCAGTGTTGATCATTGATAAAGCCACTGGAAAGGTGAATGTGTTGATGGATAAGGCAACAATATTAGTCGTCGATGATACTCCAGAAAATATCGATATTTTGGTGGGCATACTCGGTGATGACTATAAGGTCAAAGTCGCGATTGATGGACCAAGGGCGCTAGCCCTTGTAGCCAAAACACTGCCTGATTTAATTTTACTCGATGTCATGATGCCCGGCATGAATGGTTATGAAGTCTGTAAGCAGCTTAAACAGGAGCCCTTAACTTGCCACATCCCTGTGATTTTTGTGACGGCATTATCTGAGGTTGCCGATGAAGCACAGGGCTTTGCCTTAGGTGCGGTTGACTACATTACCAAACCAGTCAGCGCTCCCGTGGTGAAGGCGCGAGTCAAAACTCATCTCGCGCTGTACGATCAAAAACGCTTGCTAGAGCAACAAGTTAAAGAACGTACCCAAGAGTTAGAAGAAACCCGCTTTGAAATCATTCGCCGTTTAGGTCGCGCCGCCGAATACAAAGACAACGAAACGGGTCTGCACGTTGTGCGTATGAGCCATTATGCGCGGCTGCTCGCTATCAAACTCGGTTTACCGAGTACTTTCTGTGAGTTGTTGTATAACGCGGCGCCTATGCATGACATTGGCAAAATCGGCACGCCCGATGCGGTACTGAAAAAGCCGGGTAAGCTCGATGCCGAAGAGTGGAAAATCATGCAGCAACATGCCGCCATTGGTGCTGAGATCATTGGTGAGCATGGCGACCCACTGCTGCAAATGGCGCGGCGTATCGCCTTAACCCACCACGAGAAATGGGATGGTTCGGGTTATCCTAATGGTTTGTCGGGGGAAAATATTCCGATTGAAGGTCGGATTGTGGCGATAGCGGACGTCTTTGACGCGCTGACTTCGCGCCGTCCTTACAAGGAGCCTTGGACCATTGAAGCCACTGTCGAGTTACTCGAAAGTCAAGCAGGGCAACATTTTGACCCTAAGCTGGTGGCCGAATTTAAGCAAATCTTGCCCGAGGTGGTGGCGATTCGAGATACTTATTTCGAGCATTAAAAGCAAAAGGCGCCTAGAGCGCCTTTTTCAATACGATCCGCTTATCAGCGAGAAACTAGTCTTCGAGCGAGTAGGGCAATGCTTGAATACGTAAGCTAGATTGCTCGTCATCAGCGAAACGCAATTTGGCATCACTCTCGGTATCGTTGGCGAGCACTGCGCTGAGCAGCACTTGATTACCACGTTGAACAAATTCAATGATTTGTCCACCCTTGCGATAACCGTCTTCCAATTCTATCTCGATACCCGTTTCCAAATTGATATTTAAGGAAGTGGTGCCTTGAAGAATATAGAGCGCACGCTTGTTACCACCACGGTATTTCATCCGCGCCACAGTTTCTTGACCCATGTAGCAGCCTTTGTTAAAGCTAATGCCGTTAATAGCCTGTAGGTTACACATCTGCGGTACGTACTGATTAGCATGGCTTGGCGCTAGATTGGGGTAACCCGCAGCAATTTCTAATGCTTGCCAAGCACTGGCATCAAATACGGTATGCTCGGCAATGAGGGCGCTTGCGGCTTGTGGTTGTAGAACCAATATAAATCGATCCGCATCTTTTAAAATGGCGCCATGCTCGATGAGAGTGAGTTCCTGAGTGACTTCACCGTAGTGTTGGCTGACAAATTGTTTAGCCTGTTCACCCGCCACACCGAGTAATGTCCACTCATCAGAGGCATTGGTCAGGGTCGCCTTACTAAATACCGCATATTTTTGCAGTTGTGGCAGATCCACTGCAATAGTGTCCTTTGGCATCAACATCAACAGCGCATCTCGGATGGCAAAGGTGCGGAAGCTAGCCAGCATCTTTCCCTTAGGATCACAATGTGCGCCCCAGCGCCATTGGTTGGCTTCAAGTGAGCTGATATCTGTGGTCACTTGGCCATGGATAAAACTGCGGCCCTGTTCGCCAACCACTTTGATAAGGCCTAGGTGGGATAAGTTGGCGAGCATAAGTGGAGGCGTGGAGGCGTCCAGATCCCAATTGGGTGTCGAAACTGCAATAGTCATAGCGAGATCCTGAAAATGAAGGCGATGCAAGAGGCTTGATTGTAGCGGAATTCCTCTGGCCTCAAAAGCATAAGGCGCACATATCTTAAATGAAATGTGCGCCTTAGATGGGGGTAAACCTAAGCGGTTTAGGCTTTAGAACAACACGCGAGTACGCAGTGTGCCTTCAATGGCTTTAAGCTCAACCAAGGCTTCTTCTGCTTGGTGAGTGTCGACTTCCATTACCACATAACCGATTTCTGCCGTGGTTTGCAGATACTGAGCGGCAATGTTAATGCCTTTTTCAGAGAAGGCTTTGTTGATTTTGATCAGCACACCTGGACGGTTTTGGTGGATATGCAGTAGGCGAGAGGTGCCTTTGTGCATTGGCAGAGACACCTCTGGGAAGTTAACCGCAGATACGGTTGAACCGTTATCTGAGTATTTGGCTAATTTGCCTGCCACTTCGATACCGATATTTTCCTGTGCTTCGGCGGTGCTACCACCCACATGTGGCGTAAGTAGCACATTATCTAAACCGCGTAATGGGCTGATAAATTCATCATCATTCGATTGTGGCTCAATGGGGAAAACGTCAATCGCCGCGCCTGCAAGGTGACGCTCTTTGAGTGCCACCGTGAGCGCATCGATATCGACCACAGTACCGCGGGAAGCGTTGATAAAGATGCTGCCTTTACGCATAGCGGCGAATTCGGCAGTACTTATCATGTCTTTGGTTTGCGGCGTTTCAGGCACGTGCAAGCTTACTACATCGGACTGTGCCAGCAATTGCTCCATTGAATGGATTTGCTGGGCATTACCCAATGGCAATTTGTCTTCAATATCGAAGAACACCACACGCATGCCTAAGGTTTCTGCCAGGATCCCCAGCTGAGTTCCAATATGGCCATAGCCTATCACGCCTAAAGTTTTGCCACGGACTTCGTAACTGCCTGCGGCAGTTTTCATCCAACCACCACGATGGGCGATAGCGTTACGTTCAGGAATACCGCGCATCAGCATGATGATTTCGCCTAATACCAGTTCAGCCACGCTGCGAGTATTAGAGAATGGTGCGTTAAAAACGGGGATACCGAGTAATTCGGCGGTCGCTAAATCCACTTGGTTAGTGCCGATACAGAAACAACCAATCGCAATTAATTTTTCGGCACGTTTTAATACATCGGCGGTGAGTTGGGTACGGGAACGAATACCAACAAAATGAGCATCTTTGATGGATTCATGCAGGGCTTCATCACCTAACGAGGCTTTGTGATACTCAATGTTGGTGTATCCCGCGCGTTCAAACACATCTACCGCAGATTGGTGGACGCCTTCCAACAACAGGATTTTGATCTTATCCTTGTCAAGCGAATGTTTCGCCATGATATGGGTACCCTCTAATTAATTGAAGTGGTTCTTGTATGTTATGCTGACAACCTTGGCTCATCAAAGTAGCACTTTTTTTGCTCACTGTGGAGGGCTAGATGGCTAAAGTTAATATTCTAAAATTAGAACAATATCGCATAAGAGGAAGAAACATTGAATAATAAAATCGCTTGGTGCGGTATTTACCTCTCAGTATTAGTCTGGTCGGCGATAAAACCTGCTGATACTTTCACTTGGTGGCTTGAAGCTTTACCTGCATTAGTGGCGGTTCCGCTATTATTTTTTACCCGCAAACGCTTTGAGCTAACCCCAATAGTGTATTTTTTAGTACTTGTACATTGCTGTGTGCTGTTTGTCGGTGCGCACTATACCTATGCTGAAGTGCCATTATTTGACACCATTGCCCAATGGATGGGTAGTGAACGTAACAATTACGACAAGGTCGGGCATTTCGCTCAAGGCTTTATTCCTGCCATGTTGGCCCGTGAGATTATGTTACGCAATCAAGCCGTCAAACCCGGCGCTTGGTGCGCTTTTTTGGTCACTTGTTTTGTGCTCGCGTTTAGTGCCTTTTATGAGCTTATTGAGTGGTGGGTGGCCGCTGCAACGGGCGAAGGTGCTGAGGCATTCTTAGGTACACAAGGTTACGTGTGGGATACCCAATCGGATATGTTTTTAGCCTTAATTGGGGCCATCGTGGCGCTACTCAGTTTATCCCGTGTGCAGGATAAGCAAATCACTAAACTCCTGACTCAAGCCTAATCGTAGTCTGAGAACATCCAATCCCCTTTGAATTAGATTCAAAGGGGATTGTTATTCCCAAAAATGTCATCTTAAGGTGTTAATTTTTTGTTTAAACTTTCGATTGATGTTTTCATAGACTAAGGTATAAAGATGAATGTGATCTCCATCTCATTTAGTATTAATTGCTAGCAATTAAATACTATTTAGGGACTTAGTCGAATTTACTACATATAAATAGAGGTTATTAGTACATTTGGGTGATGGCATTCATACGGTAACTAGTCAAAATGGGCTATGTTAATGAGATGTATGCTGAGATTTAGGCAGATTTCATTAAGCCGGATAAAAAGATAATGAAATACTTTTCAGGGAGAAGAGTAAATTGGGTACTATCAATGAGTTAGTATTTTTACATCAAGTGGCGGCGCCTTGTCATCTAGCGATACTTGCTGAATCTATCGGATTGAAAACACGGATCGTTAAACATGCCTCAGAGTTAGAGTTGGATTTAGACAAAGGGCATCGCAGCTTTTGTTTAATCGCCCAGAAAGGTGCGGCCTTAGACAATAAAGGGATCCCTTTGCTGGCATCTCGTCTTGTCCCCCATATTCCTGTGGCTCTGTATCAAGTTGAGCGCAATTCCTTAGATCAAGAGTCAGCTATGCTGCTTGGCATACGCGGACTACTGTTTACTGACCAGCGTATGGATTTGATGTTGACCGGATTGCGTAAAATGGTTGCCGATGAGCTTTGGTACGATAGAACTTTGCTCAGTAAGATGTTTCGTCGCGTGGTGCAAAAGTTGGATGGACAACATGATATGCCTGCCGACACTGTGGCCATGCTGCAAGCTCTTACCTCTAGAGAAAGAACCATCATTCAATTCGTTTCCTGCGGCGCGAGAAATAAGGAAATTGCCCATCGTCTTTGCATCAGTGAGCACACGGTAAAGGCGCATATTTCATCGATTTTCCGTAAAACCCAGTCACGAAATCGTGTCGAGTTATTAAGGTGGGCTCAGACCTATCAAACCCATTTTGAGTTTTGTAGTTAAGCCTTTGTTTGTGATACCCAAACGATAAGACGAATAGTGATGTACTTTTGCGTGTGATAGGCAAATAAAAACGGGAACATTATCAATGTTCCCGTTTTTATTTAGTCGCCTTCAACTTGAAGGCGACTCATATTTAAAGATTAGTATTGCACAACAGTCGCAACGTTCATATCACCATTTTGGGTTACGCTGATGCTGTTGTTGTTACCCGCTTGTGAGCCTAATACTAAGTTGTCATTACCTGTTTGGGAGATCATTAGGCTGTTGTTGTCACCACTCACGCCAAATGAGTTGGCAGCAAATGAACTACCGCTATCACCACCGACCCAGTTGCCGTTACCCGCTTGAGTGATTTCTGCTGAGTTTTCATCACCTTCGATGATTAAATCGATAAGGTTCAGATCGCCACGGTGTTGCAGTGCAGTTACATCGGCGTTGTTACCTGTTACGCTAATGATGGTCTCGTTTTGATCACCATCTTGCTCAACATCCACTTCGTTGTCGCTACCCACGGCATCCACATAAGCGAAGTTCGCATCACCTTCTTGACTGATTTCGATGCTGTTGTCTTCACCTGTTGCGAAGGCAACCAGCTCGTTGTTATCACCTTTAGAGGATAAGTCGAAGTCGTTGTCAGTACCGTAAGCGCCAAAGGTTGCGAAGTTAGCATCACCACGTTGTTTTAAGTCTACGTCGTTGCTATCGCCCCATACTTGGAACTCTGCACCGTTGCTGTCACCTTTTTGCTTGATGGCAATATCGTTATCATCACCTTGAATATCAGCAACTAAAGAATCACCAACTGTGTTGCTATCACCATCTTGAGCGATGTCGATAGTGTTATCATCACCCGTAGTCATAGAGAGGTAAGCAATGTTATTGCTGCCTTCTTGCTTCATGCTGATATCGTTTTCGCTACCGGCTAAGGCGTAAACAAAGCCAGTGTGGTTATCACCTTTTTGGTAGATATCAACACTGTTGTCGTTACCAGCGATGCCTTTGGCTGCACCAAAGTTATTGTTACCAATTTGTTCAACTGATACGTCGTTGTTGTTACCCACGTTGGCAGTCAGATCGAGTGCAATTAGACCCGCTTGGTTGCTGTTACCGTATTGTTTGATATCACCGTCGTTGTTGTCGCCTTGAACACGGAATACGGCAAGGTTTTCATCACCTTCTTGCTCAACAAATGCACTGTTTTCTGTGCCAGTGATTTCAACATAGCTTTCGTTCAGCTCACCTAATTGGCTAACTGAAACAAGGTTGTCGTTGCCCACGACATCGTTGCTGCTTTGGTTGAAGAAGCCGTCTTGAGTCACTTCAACTTCGTTATTATTGCCTTCCACATCAACAGAGGCTACGTGCCAATCTGTTTGTTGGCTAACAGTCACTTTGTTAGCATCGCCAGTTGAGTTGACTTGTGCTTCATGCCACACACCGTCTTGTAATACGGTGGCAACTTGGTCGTTACCCGTTTGGGTTACTGCTGCTGCGTTAATGACACCAGTTTGAGCGACTAAGGTATCTTGACCTTGGCCTGTTTGCTCAACGCTGATTTCGTTGACTGTGCTTGCTGCTAGCGCATTACCACTTAATCCCGCAGTAATGGCTAATGCAATCAATGACATTTTTGCTTGTGATTTCATGTGACTCTCCCTGTTTAATACTGAGTTATTGAGATTGCGGCACCGTCCGCAATCTGTTGAATCGAAAAATTGCCGCTTCCTAGCTGGTTCAATTGCACCAGGTTGTCATTACCAATCTGGGTAATCGAAGCCATATTTTTAGTGCCGACTTGTCGTAGTTGGACTTCATTATTGGTTCCAATCTGTGTCACAAGCGATACGTTATCGTTACCCGCTTGCGTCACATAGGCGCTGTTATCGTTCCCTGATTGAAACACGATCCCTTGGTTTGCCGTGCCTTGCTGCACTAGGTCGATAAGATTATCGCGCCCTGAACGCTCAATTAGCGCCTGCAGTGTGACGGGCAATTCACTGACATCTGCCGCATGGGATGATGTCAGGCAACTACATATCAAGAGCAGCAGTACCAAAAAGCGTGTTAATGGATTTGGCACAAGTGACTCCTTGCATGTATTGGTGTTTTGGTCAGAGCACAGACTCCTTCCAACTCAGGCATCAAGGTACGAGCCATAGTGCTTAGAGACAATTGGCCAAAAGGGTATTTATTTTTGAGGTGTAATTTAAATGCTAACCAGATTAACTTTTGTTAATTCCATGAATATCTTGTTTTTTGTCGATAAAACCCTGCGTTTAGGCGGTATTTACCTCACCGAGTTGGTCTAGTAGTTAAGTTGTATTTAGCGTGCAGCGTCTTTTTTAAATTGAAACATTATGGCAACAATTTGCATGCAAACATGCTGGAAATTCGTCGTTTTTATCCATCTCACTTTGAATGGTGGCTGCGTAATTGCCGTTCCAGAATTTCAACGTAAAGGACTATAGGAAGCTTAAGTATGTCAATAAAACTCTCACCATTGGCGTTAGCAATTGCAGGGGCGATGACGTTGTCAGCGGTGCCTGCAATGGCAAAAGATGCACCAGTCTATGAAAAAGACGCCATCCTTGTGGTGTACAAAGATAATGTGACTAAAGCCGAACGTGCAGCAGCACAGCGTTTAATTCGCGGCACCTTAACCGATGCAAATGCTGATGGCGTAGACGATAAATTCCAGCATTTACTCAATGGTAAACTTGCCCGTTTAGCCCTGCGTAAAGGCGCTAATATTGAAGATGCGATAAAGGTGATTAGTCGTCATCCAGCGGTAAAATATGCAGAACCCAACTACATTCTTAAGGCGATAGGCACACCCGATGACCCAAGCTTTGCTAGCCTGTGGGGAATGAACAACACTGGCCAAAATGGCGGTAGTGCCGATGCAGATATCGACGCGCCAGAGGCTTGGGAAATCACCACGGGTAGCTCGGATGTGGTGATTGGGGTTATCGATACTGGGGTTGATTACAATCACCCAGATTTGCAAGCCAACATGTGGGTTAACGCTGGCGAAATTCCAGGTAATGGTATTGATGATGATGGTAACGGCGTGATCGATGATATTCACGGTTACAGTGCGGTAAATGATAACGGTAACCCAATGGATGGTAATGGTCACGGTACTCACGTATCAGGCACTATTGGTGCTAAAGGCAACAATGGTGTGGGTGTCGTTGGGGTGAACTGGGACGTTAAAATTGCCGCCTGTCAGTTCCTTGATGCCGATGGTTATGGTTCTACAGCTGGCGCTATTGCATGTTTAGATTACTTTACGGATCTGAAGGTTAACCATGGTGTGGATATCAAAGCCACCAACAACTCTTGGGGCGGCGGTAGCTTTAGCCAAGCCTTAAAAGATGCGATTGAAGCGGGTGGTGAAGCAGGCATTTTATTCGTTGCAGCAGCGGGTAATGACGCGGTCGATAACGATGCGAGCCCACATTATCCCTCAAGCTACGATTCTGACGTTGTCCTCTCGATTGCAAGTACGGATCGTAATGACCGTATGTCAGACTTCTCACAATGGGGTTTAACTAGCGTCGATATGGGAGCACCAGGCTCCGCGATTCTCTCTACTGTTCCAGGTGGTGGTTACGCGACGTATTCTGGTACCTCTATGGCAACTCCACATGTCACGGGCGCCGCAGCCCTGGTGTGGTCATTAAATCCAGATCTCTCACCAGTAGAAATGAAATCCTTACTGATGGCATCAGGTGATGCTAATTCAGATTTAACGGGTAAAACCGTGGCTGGTACTCGCCTCAATGTGGCTAACGCACTCGAGCAGGCTAACCCATCTCCTAGCTACAAGTTTACCGTATCGCCAGTATCACAATCTGTCGAAGCGGGCAGCACTGCAAGTTATAACTTTAGTGTTGGTAGCGTTGCAGGATGGGAAGGCGATGTAGCTCTTTCTGTCTCGGTTTCTCCAGCGCTAGAAGGTGTGTCCTTATCAGCCTCAACTGTTTCAGCTGGTGGTTCATTTACCTTAGATGTTGCGACAACGGCGCAAACAGTTTGGGGTGATTACAGCATTACAGTAACAGGTACCGATGGCACCATTGAAAAGGCTAAAGTCGTTTCACTGAATGTGTTCCCTCAAGGATTAAATGACTTTACCTATGGCAATGAGAATGCTGTTGCTATCCCTGATAACAATGCTAGTGGTATTGTGAGCACGATTGAAGTTACTGATGATGTGCAGATTTTTGGCGTGACCGCCGATGTCAATATCAGCCACACTTGGATTGGTGACTTACGCGTTGTGTTAACTTCACCAGCAGGTACTGAAGTGGTTCTACATAACCGTGATGGCGGCAGCGCTGACAACATTGTTAAGAGCTGGGACTTAAGCGCGTTTGATGGTGAAAACGCACGGGGTACTTGGTCATTATCAGTAGATGACAATGCAGCGGCTGACACTGGTACTCTTAATAACTGGGGCTTAGTGATCAGCGGCTTAGGCGAAGCATCTCCAGCGGCACCAGTGGCGGGCTTCGAGTATGCAGTTGAAGGTTTAAGTGTCGCCTTTACTAACACCAGTACCGATGCGAACGATGATATCGTGAGCTACAGCTGGGATTTTGGTGATGGTTCAACTTCAACTGAAATGAACCCTAGCCATGTATTTGCTGCGGCAGGTACTTACACTGTGGCCCTCACTGTGACTGACTCAATGGAACACAGCAATACTGTGACCATGGAAGTTCAAGTTTATGAGCATAGTATCAACGCATCCGTCACTCGCGCATTGGTATCACGCCGTGGTAGCGCTATGGTAGATATTGAATGGGATAGTGCATTAGGCGAAAGTATTGCTCTATACCGTGACGGTCAGTTAGTGGTGACAACTGAGAACGATGGCAACTATCGTGATCGCTTCACTACGTCTGCATCAAGTGTGACTTACCAAGTATGTGAAACCACTGGAACCTTATGTTCTGCACCAGTAGTAGCACAATTCTAATTTAGTCCTTAAAAATGAAGGCGACCGAAAGGTCGCCTTTTTGCTTTCAACCCCTAAACTAGCTGTTTAGTCGGTAGTTACCATTTACGTTTAATGCTCAACTAATGCGTGTCATTTTTTTGGGGTTCTTCGTGTTCTACATCGGCATTTATTTGGGTTTTTCTATCCGATAATTGCTGTATAAGTTGGCTATTGATTGTGGTGAGTTTATCAAAATGATCATTAATCTTGCTCAGTTGCTTTAAATAATCGGGATCACTTTTGTCTTTATTTTGCCAATATCGCTGCCGTTCTAGTTTCTGTAATTCACTGGCCCTTAGGATTTCAAAATAGCTATTCTCTTGTTTTAGGCTATAGATTTCACCGTCGAGTAATTGCAGCAGTTTCTTTGGGGGTAAGGAGTGATTATTTAACAAAGCTTGCAATGGGTCTACTTTGGTTTCACGTTTATCCGAATCAATTTCGTTGCTAATACCCAACTGATATTCAATTTTATGCTGACTGTATTCCTGCGGACAGGCGATTTGGCTAAAGATGACTTTATCGCCTTTGCGACATTTATAGACGGTATTTGCGAGCGCCGTGAGAGGCAAAAGCATACAAATAAGAGTCACTATGAGTCTTGCCATTCGACGACAAATCCTTTGTATACGCAATGAATGAAGTTATCACAATGGGTATTAAGCTAGAGTTAAATGGAGTTGTCTCACTTATCTCCCTTTAAACTTTAGCAGTTATAAATCCATGTAGTATAAACATATGTTACTTAACGTTAACATTGGTGAGTACTATGGCGTAAGTGAAAGAATAAAACCAGTTTTTTGACACTGGAATTTATTTGACGCTTCACTGGAACGCCAGCAATACCAGCGTTCTGAGGTAATAAAAAAGGAGCCTAAGCTCCTTTTCTCAAATCTTAAATAGATGTTTAGCGATCAAAGCGCAGATTATCAATAAGACGCGCTTTACCTAAGTAAGCGGCCGCCAAAATCACCAGGGCTTGGTCCGTAGCTTCCGCATGGGCCAGCGTGGTGGCATGGCGAACTTCTAAATAATCCGGTGTAAAGCCTGCGGCGATAAGGCTCGCTTTGGCTTCTGCGGTGACTTGTTCGATACTCACGCCTTGCTTGATCCCTTGTGCCATGGTATCGATGGCCTTTTTCAGCGCGGGCGCTGCGGCTTTTTCTTCCGCCGTCAGGTAGCCATTGCGTGAACTCATGGCTAAACCCGAGGCTTCACGAATGGTATCAATGCCAATTATTTCAATCGGCAGCGACAAATCCTCAACCATAGTGCGGATCACTAACAGTTGTTGATAATCCTTGTTGCCAAAAAACGCGACATCGGGCTGCACTATGTTGAACAGTTTACAAACGATGGTCGCGACGCCACGGAAGTGGCCGGGACGACTGGCACCGCAGAGCACATCGGAGATCCCTGGGACTTCAACATAGGTTTGCTGCGCTAACCCTTTGGGGTAAATAATCGCCGGTGTTGGGGTAAACAAGAGCTCGGCGCCCGCTGCGGTTAAGGCTTGGCTATCGGCCTCTAAGGTGCGCGGGTAGGCATCGAGATCTTCATTTTGCCCAAACTGCATGGGATTGACGAAGATAGACACGACTACATGATCGCATTTTTTCGCCGCTTCTTTCACTAAGGTGATGTGTCCCTGATGGAGATTGCCCATGGTCGGCACAAAGGCGACAGTCTCGCCCTTGGCACGCCATGCTCGCACTTGAGTACGAATATCATCGATATGGGCGCTAGTGATCATTAACTCTTACCTTGCTAAAACCTAAAATGAGTAGTCTGTGTGCTTAGCACAATTTAGCTTTATGAGTGCTAGCACTCTTAGTTGAACGTGTGATCTGCACTCGGGAAGGTGCCATTGGCCACTTCTTCAATATAAGCGCGAACCGCCGAGCGGATTTCGCCCGTTTGCTTGAGGTAGTTCTTTGAAAAACGTGGAATATAACCACTCGAAATACCAAGCACGTCGTGCATCACCAGAATCTGACCATCGGTGCTGGCGCCCGCGCCAATGCCAATTACAGGGATAGTTAATGCTTGAGTAATGGCGGTAGCAAGCGATGCTGGAATACATTCAACCACTAACAGCTGCGCGCCTGCCGCCTCTAAGGCCTTAGCTTCATCGAGAATGCGCTGGGCATTTTCAGCATCGCGGCCCTGCACTTTAAAACCGCCAAAAACGTGTACCGATTGCGGGGTGAGGCCCAAGTGGGCGCAGACAGGAATACCGCGCTCGGTCAGTTTAGTAACCGTTTCGAGTAACCAGTGACCGCCTTCCAGCTTGACCATATTGGCACCCGCCTGCATTAGTGCGGTGGCGTTTTCCATGGCTTGTTCTGGCGTGGCGTAACTCATAAACGGCATGTCTGCGATCAGCAGTGATCGCTCGATACCGCGACGCACACAACGAGTGTGATAGGCGATTTCGGCTGTCGTGACGGGCAGCGTATCATCGTGGCCTTGCAGAACCATTCCCAAAGAATCGCCGACCAGTAGCACATCGATGCCTTCGCCGTCGAACGCGCTGGCAAAGCTGGCATCATAGGCTGTCAGAGCGGTGAATTTTCTACCTTCCTGTTTGTATTTCAACAGGGTTGAGCTAGTAACTTTAGACATATGGGTGATCTTCAAACCAAATGGAAGTGGTGTTATAAGCTAACTGGGGGCTGACTTCAATGATCATTGCCCAGTAGTTGTAACTCGGCCAAGAATTTTTCACTGATAAGGCTGTGTAGCGGCGTTTTACAGGGCAACACGAGATCGGGCGCAATGGCAGCTAAAGGAACTAGCACAAAGCTACGTTCTTTCATGCCGTAGTGCGGCACTTTGAGTCTGGGCTCATCGATAATGGCGTCGCCATACAAGAGTAAGTCTAGATCTAATGTTCTGGGCCCCCAACGCTCTTGGCGTACACGGCCTTGCGTATTTTCAATGTGTTGCAGTGCATCTAATAAGGCCAGCGGGGGCAGCTGAGTTTCAAAGCCTGCGACAGCATTAATATAGTCAGGTTGCACAACCTCACCCATTGGCGTTGAACGGTAATAGGGAGATACCCTAAGACTTTGATTTTCAGCCAAGGTGGACAAGGCCGCTACGGCATTGTCCAGCTGTGCTTGGGGATCTTCAAGATTCGCTCCAAGGGCGACAAACACTTGAGTCATTATTCTTCGGCTTTGGCTGCACTTGGGCGGCGACGGCGACGCTGAGGTGAATTGCGATTACGGCTGCTCGAGGCTTTATTACCGCTGCGGGCAATCGCCAAACGCTCGGTTTCATCCGCTTCAACAAACTGTTGCCACCAGGCTGCACTCTTGGCCAGATTGCCCCCTTCGACTTCGCCACGCAGTAACAGTAAGTCGTATGCCGCTCTAAACTTCGGATGCTCTAACAGTTTAAAGGCGCGCGTGCCTTGGCTGCGCTCAAAGCGAAGTTGTAGTTGCCAGATATCCTTGGCTGGTGTGCTAAAACGGCGAGGAATACTAATGGTTTGGCATTGCTGCTCCATCACATCGCCCATGGCGGCGAAAAAGGCATCATATAAAGTAAGGCCACTTTCAACAGCAATATCTTCGGCGCGTTGGCGCAGTGGATACCAGAGAATCGCCGCATAGAAAAACGATGGCGTGACGGGCTTATCTTCATTAACACGATCATCCGTACTCTTCATGATGGCTTGCACCATCTTCATTGCCGGACCTTTAGGCGCTTCTTTTAATAGGGCGTCAACCTGAGGAAATAAGGGCGCAAACAGTTTATATTCCTGCATCATCTCAAAGTTTGCCATGGCTTTGCCGGCGAAGAAGAGTTTGAGCACTTCTTCATACATGCGGGCGGCAGGAATATCTTTGAGCAGTGGTGCTAACTGTTTGATTGGTTTAGCAGTTACTTCATCAATTGTCATGCTGAGCTTAGTGGCAAAACGCACGGCTCTGAGCATTCGCACTGGATCTTCGCGGTAACGGGTTTCGGGATCGCCAATCAGCCTTAAGGTGCCGGCTTTAAGATCTTCCATGCCACCGCCATAGCTGCGGATAGAGTAGTCGCTAATATCGTAGTAAAGGGCGTTGACGGTAAAATCGCGGCGCTCGGCGTCTTCATCGATTTCTCCATATACGTTATCCCTAAGTAAACGTCCTTCGGCATTAGCTTTAGATATTTTTTCGTTGCTTTCACCGTGGTGGCCACGGAAAGTTGCCACCTCAATGACATCGCGGCCAAATACAATATGGGCGAGGCGGAATCGACGACCAACAACACGGCAATTGCGGAACAGTTTTTTGATTTCTTCCGGCGTTGCATTGGTAACTACGTCAAAATCTTTCGGTTCAAGCCCAAGGAGCAAATCCCGTACACCCCCACCGACTAAATAGGCTTGGAAACCAGCTTTATTCAGTCGATATAGTACCTTAAGCGCATTTTCACTGATTTGCTTTCGGGAAATGGTGTGCGCATCCCGAGGCACGATCGCCAAGCTTAAGCCGCCAGATGTGAGTTCGGGCGTTTGGGGTTCAATCTGAGCTGGAGTTGGAGCGGTCGTTTTAGGCGCGTCTTCAAATAGCTGCTTGCAGAATTGGCTAATACGGCGAAAAATGGGACACCTCGGAATGTATCTGTTATGTGATTAAAAATCTGGCGGCTATGATATACCAATTGCGTCCCGATGGGTATATCGCGATTTTTGAGCTATGCCACGACTTAGCGCTGATAACATGATGCTTTTAGGTCGAGAACTTGCCCGTCAGGCTTTAAGGGGCGATCAGGATTTCCCGCTGTTTAGGGATTGCCGTCAGTTCAAACTGGGCCACTGCCTGGGCCAGCATTTGCGGCGCAGTTGTGAGCTCTACTGGTGCTTGACCCAAAAAGGCGAGGGCTGCATTGAGACTCGCTTGCGGATGCTGTTTATCGATAGCCTGCGCGTGATTTTGTTTTGACAGCTTAAAACCCGGACTTAAACTGGCGAGCGGTAAGTGCAACCACTGCGGCGCGGTTAGACCAAAGGTTTGATATAGGCTTAATTGGCGACAACTGGCTTCGATTAAATCGTAGCCCCGCACCACCTCGGTAATGCCTTGGTAGGCGTCATCCAGCACTACGGCGAGTTGATAGGCATAAAGTCCATCACTACGTTTGATAATAAAATCTTCAGCAGCAAAGGCTCGATCTACAATCACTTTTCCCATCAGGTTATCGGTAAACTCGGCCACTTGAGCGCGATTAACTAGCCGAATCGCACCACTGTGATGTGGCGTGGCTAACCGATGGCAGCGGCCATCATAAATTCCACCCATGGCTTGAATTTGTTTGCGGCTGCATTGGCAGAAGTAGGCGTTATCCTCAGCGAGTAACTCATCGAGTTTGGCCTGATAGGCCTCGGTGCGCGCACTCTGGTACAGCACCGCATCGTCCCATTCGAAACCATAAGCCTCTAAGGTGCGTAAAATATCATCGGCGGCGCCAGCAACTTCCCTAGGTGGATCAATATCCTCAACGCGTATTAACCACTTTCCTCCCTCTGAGCGCGCCCGCAGATAACTACCAAGGGCGGCGACTAGCGAGCCAAAATGCAATGCTCCTGAGGGCGAAGGCGCAAAACGGCCAACATAAGGATGTAAAGCGGAAGTGTTGCAAGAGTGAGTCGCCATCATAGGAATTTGCAGGAATAACCAGTCAAAGTGGCTGTATTTTAGGGGGATACTAACAAAAAAAGCGAAGTGAAACGAGAGGATGTTTATGCAAGATGCACAAACAAGTAGGCGGGGAACTCCCCGCCTAGGATGGCCGATTAACCCGCCATTTGCTTCTCTTTGATCTCTGCAAGCGTTTTACAGTCGATACACTGATCGGCTGTTGGACGCGCTTCGAGACGGCGAATGCCGATTTCGATACCGCAAGAATCGCAGAAGCCAAAATCGTCTTCTTCGATTTTCTGGAGAGTTTTTTCGATCTTCTTGATCAGTTTACGTTCTCTGTCACGCGCACGTAATTCGAGACTGAACTCTTCTTCCTGCGCTGCACGGTCCACAGGATCGGGAAAGTTTGCTGCTTCATCCTGCATATGACTCAGAGTACGGTCGACCTCCTCACGCAACTGATTGCGCCAAGCTTCAAGAATGATCTTGAAGTGACCCAGTTGCTTAGCGTTCATATACTCCTCACCGGGTTTTTCCTGGTAGGGACTTACACCTGCGATAGCGAGTACGCCAAGTTTTTTGGTGCCTTCAGGCATAACGCATCTCCTGTCATCATTTGCGTTTGTAGGGCGTCCTTAAGAACGGCCGCTATCTATATCAGAATCTTTACAACGAGGCAAATTTTTCGTTTCACCTTGACAGAATTTTTTGACTGCCTTCGCTAATTGAAATGAAAAAGTATTTTACTCAATCTTAACATCATACTCGGACTGGGCATGATTGGGCCAGATGTATCTCATCGGGGGATATTTCGCAGCGATACGCTAGTACTTCTACACCTGATAAAATAGCTTTTTTCAATAGGTTAGAATACTCAGGGTCAATGTGTGCCGCTGGTGCCACACTCATAATGTCAGTATGTTGCACCACAAATAGCAAGACGGCTCTATGCCCAAGGCTGGCCATGTGCATTAATTCCCGTAGATGTTTTTGGCCGCGAAGACTCACAGCATCGGGGAAATAACCTTGGCCATCCTCGAGCAAAGTACAACTTTTGACTTCTATATAACAGGCGGGTTTTTGAGCAGCCTCAAGCAAGATATCGATACGGCTATTTTCATCGCCGTACTTCACTTCGCGGCTTAAGCTGTCATAGCCTGCGAGTTCGGTGATGACACCTTTATTAAGCGCCTCCTCGACTAGGGCGTTGGCATTGCCCGAATGAATGCCAATAAGGCCACCTGCTGGTGTAGTCATTAACTCCCATGTGTTGGCATATTTGCGCTTAGGGTTGCTGGAGGTGGAAAACCACACAGTTTCACCGGGGAACAGGCAGTTGCGCATTGAGCCAGTATTGGGGCAATGCAGGGTGATTTCACTGCCGTCTTCGAGTTGAATATCGGCGAGAAAGCGTTTGTAGCGCTTAAGTAGCTTTCCCGATTTCAGTGCTGGAGTAAAGTGCATGTGATCCCTGTCGCTAGTTGATTCTGGCGCCAAAGACTAACAAATTTCGCAAATGTTTACAGATTTTACCTCGGTAACTTAGGCCGATGGCTTTCAGTCCTGGGCCACTGGCAGTAAACTGCCGCCAACCCCGTTGTATTGTGTGTACCCCAAAAGCCTGAGGATGCAGGACGTCTCACCTCAACTTGCATGGGTATAAGCGCAAGAACAAATTAAAATAAGGACCCCTCATGAGTGAACTTAAAGTGACTGAAGTGATGAGAGTAGAGTTAACCAAAGAGACCCCCGCCGCCCATTGGGGCAAAGCCGATGTGACCTTCAATGCCGAAGGCGCATTAATCCACTTAGGTGGCGGTGATGAGCTGCGCCAAATTCAAATGGCGGCGCGTAAGTTACGCAATCAAGGGATTAGCACTGTTGCCTTAGTGGGATCTCTTTGGGATCTGAATAGCCAATGGGTCTTCGCTCAAGGCTTTGCCACCGCTAAACCGGGTTACAAAATCCAATGGTGCGGCGATGCCGAAGTACAAGCCGAGTTACAACGTCGCTTAGACGTGGCGACATTTGCCCGTCAACTGATCAATGAGACTCCTGAAAATCTGTCTCCTGTGAAACTGGCGCAGCAAGCGGCCAAATGGTTAGCCGAACTCGGTGGTGCCAAGGTCAGTTACCGTATTATTGAAGGTGAAGCATTATTAGCAGAGCAATGGATTGGTATTCATGCTGTAGGTCGCGGCAGTGAGCGCCCACCTGCAATGTTAGAGCTAGACTTTAACCCGCTGTCAGCCGATGCCCCAGTATCTGTTGCCTTGGTCGGTAAAGGGATTACCTTCGACTCCGGCGGTTACAGCATTAAAGCTTCTGAAGGCATGCTGGGCATGAAGTGCGATATGGGCGGCGCCGCCACTGTTACTGCCGCTTTAGGTTTGGCGATTAAATCGGGCCTGAACAAACGCGTTAAGTTATTCCTCTGCTGCGCTGAAAACCTGATCAGCGGCCGTGCCTACAAACTGGGCGATATCCTCACCTACAAAAATGGCGTCACAGTTGAAGTGGTTAACACCGATGCCGAAGGGCGCTTAGTATTGGCCGATGGTCTACAAGCGGCTTCTGCGACGGGTGCTCCTTTTATTATCGATGCGGCAACCTTAACTGGCGCAGCTGTGATGGCGGTGGGCTCTAACTACAACGCGATTTTCTCGCCACAGACAGAAGTGTTACAACTGGCGCAGCAAAAGGCTTCGACAGTAGCCGAGCGTGTATGGCCATTGCCACTGGATCCTTGGCATAAAGACATGTGTCCATCGGCCTATGCTGACACGGCAAACAGCCGCCCAGTGAAAGGTGGTGGTGCGGGCGGTGCCTCGAATGCCGCAGGTTTCTTATGGCGTTTCGTTTCGCCAGAAGCCAAGTGGCTACACGTGGATTTAGCGGCCGCCTTCGAAGATTCTGCTTCTGCACTATGGGGCGCTGGCGCGACCACCCATGGTGTGCTGACCATCAGCGAGCTGATTAAAGGCTAAGTTTGCTTTCGCGACTGAGTTTGCTTTTGCGGCTAAGCTTGCAAGTAAAGCTTCTTATTGTATTAAAACCGCCTTCGGGCGGTTTTTTATTGCATAAAATTAAAGCGTGGGCAGTATGAGTCTTTATATGTTTATTTTATGATTCAGCGTATTAGCGGTTGGCTATGGTTATGGCCACAGCTAGGGCTAGGGCTATTTATCGGGATGACTATGCTAAGGATACGTAAAGCAACGCAATTAGATGCTAAGGCTTGCTGGGACATTCGCAATGCGGCGATTAATAAAGGCTGCGCCGGATTTTATGCTCAAGATGACTTGCAGATTTGGATGCAGGGCGAATTGACCGAATCTTTTCGTCGTATGGTGGGCGCACATTTTTATGTGGCTGAAATCCTTGATGATGAAACTCAAGAAGGCACTTTGGTTGGTACCATCATGCTGGATGAACCCTATGCTCAGGTCGAGGCGCTGTTCGTTGCTCCCGAGGCGATGGGCTTAGGTGTCGGCAAGTCGTTACTGCAATTTATTGAAACAAAAGCCTTTAACTTAGGCATCGCCCAATTGCGATTAGAATCTACCCTCAATGCCGTGGGGTTTTATCGCCACTACGGTTTCGGCGGTGAAGGTTTTGAGGAAGAATCTATCTATTTCTCACCCCGCGGTATCGCCTTGGAATGTATGGTGATGTATAAAAATCTGGTTTGCTAGGACGCTGCAAAAAAACGCTGTTGCTAGAATCTAGGGCGTTGCTTTGCAACTGCGAGAGCGCTTGGCTGCTAGAACCTAGAACCTAGAACCTAGAACCTAGAACCTAGAACCTAGAACCTAGAACCTAGAACCTAGAACCTATTTGGTTCAGCGGTGCTGACATACTCAAGGGAATCAACAGATCAAGATGGGGGAATTAACTCCCAAGAGTATGCCAACTATCGTTCTTTCGCCTGAAATCCCGATGCCAATAAGATTAACTTCAATGGCTTAAATCAAACTTAATCTATTGCTCAAAAAGGCTTTATTTCATTAGCCTTTAGTCAAACGTTAACACTATCTCAGTTCGCCTGCGGACTATTAAGCTGTTGGCGTTTTTCCATCAAATCTTTAATCAGCGGTGTAAGGATCAGCTCCATTGCGAGGGACATTTTGCCACCCGGCACCACCAAGGTGTTAACCCGTGACATAAAGGAGCCTTGGATCATGCTCAAATAATAGGGGAAGTCGACGTTGTTGATGCCGCGAAAACGGATCACTACAAAGCTTTCATCTAGGCTTGGAATATCTTTGGCGCTAAAGGGGTTAGAGGTATCTACCGTCGGCACCCGTTGGAAGTTGATATGGGTGCGCGAAAATTGCGGCGTCATATGCTTAATATAATCGTCCATACTGCGGACAATCGAGCCCATGACTTTTTCGCGGCTATGGCCACGCTCCGAAGTATCGCGAATGATCTTTTGGATCCACTCTAAGTTGACGATAGGCACCATGCCGATCAGCAAATCCACATGCTGGGCCACATTGGCATCACCCGTGACCACACCGCCATGTAAGCCTTCGTAATACAACATATCGGTGTTTTCAGGCAGTGGCCGCCATTGGGTGAAGGTGCCGGGCATTTGGTTAAATGGCACGGCTTCGTCAAAGGTGTGTAAGTAGCTGCGGGTTTCACCTTGGCCAGTGGCGCCATAATCGCGAAAGCATTGTTCTAGGCGGGCAAAGTTATTGGCCTCGGGGCCAAAATAGCTCAGGTTACGATTCTCGGCTTGGGATTTACGGATCATCACTTCCATCTCTGCGCGGGTATAGTGATGAAAACTATCCCCTTCTACAAAGGCGGCATTGATTCCAAGTTGGCGAAAAATATGACTAAAGGCGGTGGTTGTGGTGGTGGTTCCTGCCCCAGATGAGCCTGTAACTGCAATAATTGGATGTTTTGCTGACATGTTTTCTACCTAGGCACCATAAAGAGCCGCTCAGTGGGAGCGATAAACCGTATAAGCTATTTATACGGCACAGGGATACTAATGGTCAATCTTGCCGTTTGGCCACTTGGTCAGCGTGACGAATGGCAAAGGACTCATCCTCTTCACTGTATTCTAAGACAAGTTTACCTTGTTTAAGTGCTTGTTGGCATTGCACTATTGCGCCTGATAGTTCTTGCTCATCTAGGCTAGTAAAACTTCCATCTTCCACTTGCCCTAACAAATATTCGCGGATCAAATTGACTAAGGTCTCTTTGGGGAGTTGGAGTAAGGCATCGTAGGGGATAAGCATTCGGGTTCCTTAAGGTGCCGATGAAGCATCATTGGCGAGTAAAAAGTCTAAAATGCGCCGCTCTAAATAATAGCGTGGCTTCCATGGCGTGCCGCCTTCGATAAAACCAACATGGCCGCCATGGGCATGTAACTCATATTCCACATGTTCGGAAAGCTGGCTGGGATGCGGGATGACCTCATCCGTCATAAAGGGATCGTCCTTGGCATGCATAATTAGCGTAGGCTTAGTGATTCGGCTAACAAAGGGTAAGCCGCTGGCGCGGGTATAGTAATCTTCTACACCTAAAAATCCATGGAGCGGGGCGGTGACTTTATCGTCAAAGTCATAAAAAGTATTGAGATTAGCAACTTGGATTGGGGTCAAGGTCATAGTGCCAGCAAGCTCTGGATCATTAAGCTTTTGATTGACCTTATATTGTAACTGCTTGATTAAATGGCTTTGATACACCTTTGAAAAACCATTCTCTAAGCGTTTTGCACAGGCCGATAATTGCAGCGGCGCCGACACGACTACAGCGCGACTCAACAGGCTGTGCTCTTGATATTCGCCTTGATATTTGGTCAATACATTGCCGCCTAAGCTGTAACCTACTGCCAATAAAGGTGATTGCGGATAGGTTTGTTGCAGCTGGCTTAGGCTAAACTGCAAATCGTCGGTGTCGCCACTGTGGTAACTGCGGGCGAGACGATTGGCTTCACCTGAGCAGCTTCTATGATGGTGAACCACGGCGGCTAACTCTTGTTCTTTACAGGCTTGCAGAATGCGTCTGGCATAATGGGACTGGGCACTACCCTCTAATCCATGAATGATAACCACAATGGGTTTACCGATTTCTGGCCTAGCTTGCCAATCTAAATCGATAAAATCGCCATCGGGAAGCTCGAGTCGCTGTCGCTTAAGCACAGGTTTGGCCACTTTAGTGAATACGGGCAAAATGGTTTGTACATGGGGACTTTTGGCCCACCAAGGCGGTGTAAAAGCGTTTGGCATGGGATCTTATCTTGGCATCAACTATTGCTGAAAATTAAAACGTGTGTTTAATTTAGGTTCGCGGTCATTGTAGCACAGTAATTTAACACTAAGCGTCTTGGGGAGACATTGATGAATAGACGAACCTTTTTACTGGGCGCGTTTGCTGGTACGGCGGCGATAGCCCTAGGGGTGAATCTTTATTCTCCCGAATTTAGTCTATCCGATGAAGGCGAGGGGAAAGACTACCGCTTACTATTCAGTGTGCTGTTGCCTGTGATGCTTGATGGGGCTTTGCCTGATGTGGCAACCCATAAGGTGGCGGCGCAAAATCGCACCTTAGATGCCATTAATCAATCGATCGCTGTGTTGCCAGATGAACAGCAGTCCGAGTTATTTGAACTACTCGATATGCTCGAGAATCGCCTTGGATTATTGCTACTTACCTCAAGCATGACGCCACTGTTAATGCGCTCTCCCGCCGAGTTGACCCAAATGCTCGAGACTTGGCGCCACAGCTACTTTGCGTTATTGCAAACGGCTTATTTAGGCCTGCGAGAATTAGTGATGGCCAGTTATTACGCTTGTCCTGAGCATTGGAGCCGACTCCACTACGCCAAGCCTGAGTTGTTCAAATAGGTCGAATTTCTAATAATAACAATAATGTGAAGATGGAGTGTTCCAAGTGGCAATCATAGATCCCATAGTGACAGGCTTAAATTCCGGTTGGTTACATACCGATGCCAGTCAGCTGCAAGAAAACCAACAATTTGAAGCCGATGTGGTGATTGTGGGCACGGGCGCAGGCGGCGGCGTAGCGGCAGAGATCCTCACCCAAGCTGGGCTCAGTGTGATCATGATTGAAGCGGGGCCGCTTAAATCCTCCAGCGATTTTAATATGGAGGAGCGGGTTGCTTACCCGAATTTGTATCAACAGGCGGCGGCGATGAAAACCGCCGATAAAGCGATTGGTATTTTCCAAGGTCGCGCCGTGGGGGGCTCGACGACCATCAATTGGACCACCTCCATTCGTACACCAAAGGAAGCCTTAGCCTTTTGGGCACAGCATAAATCGGTAGCCGGACTCGATCCTGAAACCCTCGCGCCTTGGTTCGAGCAGATGGAGCAGCGGCTCAATATCCACGAATGGAATTATGAACCTAACCGCAATAACGGTGCACTCAAGCAAGGCTGTATCAATCTAGGTTGGGATTATACCGTCATTAAACGCAATGTGGCGGGCTGCTGGAATACTGGCTATTGCGGGATGGGCTGCCCAGTCAATGCCAAACAGTCGATGCTAGTCACGACAATTCCGAGTGCATTAGAGAAAGGCGCACAGCTGATTAGCCGTGCCAAAGTCGTTAAGATTGAACATCATAATGGCCAAGTCTTTGCCCTCAAGGCACAGGCGCTCGACGTTAATTTAAGGCCGACTGCGGTTGAGCTGCTGTTTAAAGCCAAACACTATATTTTGAGCGCTGGCGCTATCCACACGCCGACCTTAATGATGCGCTCTGAGGTGCCCGATCCCTACCAGTTATTGGGCAAACGAACCTTTTTACATCCCACTGTGCTTTCTGGCGGCGTATTTGCCGATGCGATTAATGCCCACAGCGGCGCACCTCAATCTATCTATTCCGATGAGTTTGTTTGGAAAAATGGCGCAGATGGCGAGTTAGGTTACAAGCTCGAAGTGCCGCCAGTGCATCCGATTTTGATCGCCTCTAAGACCATAGGTTATGGATTAAGCCATGCTGAGTTGATGGCGCAGTTTAATCAGTTGCAGGTGACTATCGCCTTGGTTCGCGACGGTTATCATCCCGATAGTCAAGGCGGGCAAGTGCATTTAACCCCAACAGGCTTTACGTTAGATTATCCATTAACCGACGCTTTTTGGCGGGCAGCGCGGCGAGCCTACGCCAGCATGGCCGAATTGCAATTTTCGGCAGGTGCATTAAAAGTGCTGCCTATCAGCGATGGTATGCCCTATTTGTCGTCATGGAAGGAAGCGAAAGAGAGCATAGCCCAAATGGACTTAGCGCCGCTAAAGACGGTAGTGGCCTCGGCCCATGTGATGGGTGGCTGTCCATTCGGCGAAGATGAAAAGCTCTCTATGGTCAATAGCTATGGGCAGTCACATTATTTGGATAATCTGTCGGTGATGGACGGTTCTATCTTCCCGACTAGCTTAGGTGCAAACCCACAGTTGTCGATTTATGGTATTACCGCGCGCAATGCCACCGCGCTGGCGCAAAAGCTCACCGATGGCAAAGGCTGATATTTCCTCGGCCGCATAAGTCAGTCGCTAACACTTATGCGGTCTAAGCCTAATGAGTCGTCTGCTAGCGTTACATGGCGCTAATGGGCAAATGGCCTGTTTTTACTAAGATAATGGTTTCCTCTGCGACAAAAGGAAAGTGGCCGCTCATATGTGGGCTGCGTATCCATGTGTGGCGCGGATATTCGCCAAGTTCATCTTGAAACTTGCCCGATAACACTAAGATTTCTTCGCCACCAAAATGCCGATGGGGTTGAAATTTTTCTCCCTTAGGCCATTTCACTAATGCGGTATGTTGGTGCTCGAACTCGTGTAACGGCATCACTTGTAAGCCACCAATACCCGGTAACCATAGTGTCTGCTGAGTATTCATTCTGATCAGTTCGAGATCCCGCGGATCGAATTGGTTAAGTTTTACGAAAATCACGCAACCTGTTTGGCTAAAAGGAGCATGTTGGCTCCCGGGGGGATGGCGAAGATAACTGCCCGCGGGATAATCACCGTTTTCATCGGAAAATACCCCTTCGAGCACAAGGATTTCTTCGCCCTGCGGATGCTGGTGGGTCGTAAACTGCGAGCCCGCGTCATATTTCACTATGCTGGTGGTGTGCCCTGATTCCTTAGCCTCCCGCTCCAGTGGTTTACGCCACACCCCTTGAGCAGGGCTTGGCAACCAAGGTTGCTGCTCAGTATCAATAACGATACGTTCACTAAAGTTCATATTAAGCATAGTGTTAGACCCGATTTAACCTTTTCTAATGATTAGTTATGTGTCGCTCGCAGTGCATTAACTCGCGAATTTAGTTGCGTCCTGCCATCACGCCGCCATCAACATCCCAAATTGCACCTGTTACCCAGCTGGTGTCATTGGATAACAAAAAGCACACGCTATTTGCCACATCGGCAGGAGTGCCGACTCGTCCTATTGGATGAAAAGCATCAAAGCTTGCAAGCACTTGGTCTAGCTCTTCCTTTGGAATAAAAGCGTTATAGATTGGTGTATTGACCACCGCAGGTGAAACCGCATTGACGCGAATATGCTTGTCCGCCAGTTCCATCGCTAAGTGTTGGGTTAATGCGTGTAACCCGGCTTTGGCCATCGAATACGCCGACGAAGGCGTGGCTTTAACCGCTTGTTTTGCCCACATCGACCCTATGTTCACTATACTACCACCGCCCGCATCGATCATCTTGTGGGTCACGGCTTGGGTAATCCTGAACAGCGCTTTATTTAACCCCATATACAGTTCGTAATCGGCTTCAGTGTGGTCAATAAAGGATTTGGGATTGAAATACCCCGCCGCATTGACGAGATAGCCGACCTTATGCTCGAGTTGGTTGATGTGTGTAATGAGTCGATTAAGATCCGCCGCTTGGTAAAGGTTGGCTTGAAATCCCTCGACCTGTAACTCGGGGGTTGTATTTTCCTGTTTGAGCGCAGCGACGGCATCAGTGAGTTTTTCTTGTTGATTACCCACGATAAGCACTGATACGCCTTGCTTGACCAGTTGTTTAGCGGTTTCAAAACCGATGCCGCTGCTACCGCCAATAATAATGGCCAGATTTGAGGTATTAAATTGCATTTGCTACTCCTATGTATTATCAAGGTGGTAATCTTATGAACTCAATAACTATCTGAACAGTAAGTACAAATTGGTTAGGCAGGTACTTTTTGGTACATCTTTATGAATAACAATGAAAAAATTATTTCTCGCAAATCGCCGCCTGAGCGCTCAGCCCGAATGGTCGAGACGATTTATGGTTGCAAATGGTCATTAACGGTTTATCAGTTGTTGGCCAATGGGATCCAAAGGCCTGGAGAAATGGTGCGCTCAGTCGAGGGACTCTCCACTAAGGTATTGAATCAATGTTTAAAAAAGAACATTGAATTTGGCATTTTAGATAAGGTCATTTATAACGAATTACCACCGCGGGTCGAATATCAAGTGACGGAGTTTGGCCAAAAATTTCTGCATATTTTGGATGAGCTGGAAAAATTGCAGCAAGAAATTGATGCGTAATGAGCTGTCTTGACTGGCCAGTTACACAAGATAATCAAGGTAACTTAATGTATTAGGTTTTTGCTCTGTTTGATGAGGGTTAATGGATATGTCTAAGATCTTGCAACAGGGTGGCTGTTTATGCGGAGCGATTCGTTATCGGATTGAGGGCAAGCCCTTCGATGCGGATTATTGTCACTGCTGCATGTGCCAAAAGAGTATTGGGGCAGCCTTTGGTGCTTGGATGGATTTTAAGGTGTCGCAGGTGACATGGCTTAAGGGCAACGTCACTGAGTTTGCCTCATCAGATTTTGTAAGACGCGGATTTTGCGCCCAATGTGGCTGCTCACTGACCTTTAGGCACACTGAGTATCCCGACTATCTCACCCTAACGATCGCCAGCTTAGATGATCCAAATTCAGTGCAGCCTAATTACCATATTTATACTGAGCAGCAGCTGAGCTGGCTTAACATTGAGGATAACTGCCAGCGTTATCCTCAAGCTCGCACTAAGTAAACCTGAGCTCGGGATAAGTAGAGCCGCTGAATAGGCATCTTTTCGGGCCTCTCTGCGTTGCTCTGTCTAACCATAGCTCGCTATGGCATACGACAGAGCGCCTTGATATGCGCAAAAATCTGCGCATTCAGTCAGAAAAAAGATTCTTCTTTTCAAAAAAATCATTTATAGCATTGATTTTGATTGTTAAATTTAGATTTTTCCGACACTCGTTATCCCGAGTTCAGGTTAAGTAAGCTGTGCGTGAGGCCAGTTAAGGTGCGATAAGATCTAGCGCAATAACATCCGCAGCGGATAAACCAAATAGCGCGAGGTAACTCACGAGATTGGTTTGTTGACCGCTAGGCGATAAATCATTGACGGCATGTAAAATGGTGCGCTGCGCCTTGCGTTCCATCATCAACTCAACATCGAGCATTTGCTGATATTCTGCTGCATTCAGGCTGGCTTTGGCGAGACGACGGAGACGGCGATAGGGTGTGAGAAACTTTTCATCCCATTCCCATACTGCATTGACGAGTTGTTGCCATTGCTCGGTTGAATATTCCCGAGGTCCCGCCACATCACTGGTGAGATCTAAATACTGCGCTAGCAGTAATAGATTCACATTCACCTGACAATTATCCTGAAGCTCAAGGCAAAGCACTTTATTTTGCCCATAGCTCATATCACACCAATGCCAAATTTGGCTGTCTAGCGGGGTTACATTCGACATACGGCTTCCTTGTCAATTAGGCGCCAGCAGACCGGTTATTGGCCCATTAACTCAAGTTCTATTGCATCAATTTCTTCTTGTAGCTCAAGCCATTGCATTTCACTTTCTTCTAGCGTCTGTGTCAAGCTGGTGCGTTCATTCAGTACCGAGGTGAGCTTGGCTTTATTGTCTTGATCATATAATTCGCCATCGGCGAGCAGGTGTTCTAACTCGGCAAGGCGCTCACTGAGTTTTTGTTGATCAATTTCTAACTTGGCTTGTTTCCGTTTAAGGGGCGACACTTTTTGGCGTAGCTCAGCCTCTAAGCGCTTTTGCTGCTTCTTATCGACAGCGGGTTTGGTGTCATCGCTGTTGGCCGTTTGGTTGGCACTGGCGGCTTTTGCGGCGTCGAGCAACCATTGGTGGTAATCGTCAAGATCGCCATCAAAGGCTTGTACTTCACCTTGGTCAACCAAATAGTAGTCGCTACAGGTTAAGCGCAATAAATGGCGGTCGTGCGATACAATCACCATTGCACCTTCAAAGGTTTGCAATGCCATAGTGAGCGCATGGCGCATCTCTAAATCTAAATGGTTGGTTGGTTCGTCAAGCAGCAACAGATTGGGCCGTTGCCATACCAATAATGCCAACACTAAACGGGCTTTTTCGCCACCCGAGAAGGGGCGCACTGGCGAGAGTGCCATATCGCCATTAAAGCCAAAACCACCGAGGAAGTTACGCAATTCCTGCTCGCGGGCATTGGGCGCAAGGCGCACTAAATGTTGCAGCGGCGTATCGTCTAAGCGTAAAAATTCGATTTGATGCTGGGCAAAGTAACCGATATTGAGGCCAGGATTGGGCTCATACAATCCGGTCATCGGTGATAACTGGCCCGATAACAGCTTGATTAGGGTTGATTTACCCGCACCGTTACGGCCGAGCAACCCAATGCGCGCTCCAGGCACTAAGTTTAAATGCACTTTGCTGAGGATTTGCTTATCGCCATAGCCAACAGCCACTTGCTCCATCTTAATCAGCGGATTGGGCAGGGCTTCAGGCGGGCGAAACTCCATATAAAACGGGCTATCTGCTTGAGATGGTAACAGCTCAGTCATCCGCTCCAGCGCCTTTAAGCGGCTCTGCGCTTGCTTGGCTTTACTGGCCTTGTAGCGGAAGCGGTCAACAAAAGACTGCATATGCGCCTGTTCTTTTTGTTGGCGCTCAAAGGCGACCTGTTGCTGTGCCATACGTTCAGCGCGGATGCGTTCAAAGGCACTGTAGTTGCCTTTGTAGAAGTTGAGTTTTTGATTTTCGACATGGACGATTTCATCAACGATTTCATCGATAAAATCCCTATCGTGGCTGATTAAAATCAGCGTGCCTTGATAGGACTTAATCCAACCTTCGAGCCAGTACATGGTATCTAAGTCTAAGTGGTTGGTCGGTTCGTCGAGCAGCAGTAAGTCCGAGCGGCATAGCAGTGCTTGGGCTAAGTTGAGGCGCATCCGCCAACCGCCCGAAAAGCTTTTCACTGGGTTATTTTGCTCGGCTTCGCTAAAGCCTAAACCTGCAAGCAGGGCTCCGGCGCGGGCGCGAATAGCATAACCGCCAATGGCATCGATTTTACCGTGCAAGGTCGCAATGGCATGGCCATCATTATGTTCCTGTGCAATGTGCAGTTCAGCCTCAAGCTGGCGATATTCTTTATCGCCATCAAGCACATATTCAAGTGCAGACATATCGAGCGCAGGGGTTTCCTGGGCGACGCTGGCAATCTGCCAACCCGAAGGCATACTAAACTCGCCTTTATCTAAGCTCAGGTGACCCATAATTAATGCCAGCAGTGAGGATTTACCCGTGCCGTTGGCGCCCACTAGGCCGACCTTATGGCCGGGATAGATGGTCAGAGAGGCTTCGTCGAGCAGGGTTTTGCTACCACGGATTAATTGTGCTTGGTTGATGCTGATCATTAACTACAACTTGGTCATATCATGAATGAGTAAGGGTTGTGATGATAACGTACAAGCTCATGGCAAACCACAACTTAGGCCGAGTTGCTGCGTATTTCTTCGACTTTTTATGGCCTAGTGCGATAGCGATCTACCGCGTGGTCAGGGAGTATGGCTGCACAAGTTTATTCAAGGACTGGCAATAGCTGGGCAGTATGGCAAAATAGCGCCACATTTTCGCCTTAACGCCGATGATTCGCTTATCGCTGGGCGCGTAGCCATTTATAGGTTTGTATCATGACCACTAAAATAAAAAAACGCTTTGTTGCTGGCGCAAAATGCCCTAAGTGCGGCGCGAAAGACAGCATTTTGCTGTTTAAAGAAAACGGTATCGAAACCGTAGAATGTACTGACTGTGATTATCGTGAGCAGCAAACCGATATCAAAGTGACCGAAAAAGCCACGGGCGCCGTCATTGGGGTGTTTAAACCCGACTAGGCTCATCTTTATGAAGCGCCAAACACGTGCTGGCAAAGTATGTAAGAGATTTTATTCACCGCTGCCAATGGCCCTTGCATCGTTGTGGGGCTGATATAACTGTATTCTGTCGTCCTATTTTAGGGGCGTACACCCTTATCGATTTCAGCATTACTGGAGACAAAACTCATGACAAACGTGAATGTGGATGTCACGCCGTTAAAGACTAAGCCATCACAAGATGGTTTTTATATGCCCGCCGAATGGGCGGCGCAGCAAGCTGTGTGGATGATTTGGCCCTATCGTCCTGATAACTGGCGCGCTGCGGGTGCGTATGCTCAGGCGACTTTCGCTAAGGTGGCCGATGCGATTGGCGCGGCAACGCCAGTGTATATGGGTGTCCCTAAAGCCTTTTTAGCCGAAGCCAAAACGGTAATGCCATCCCATGTTACCTTGGTTGAAATGGACAGTAACGATTGCTGGGCTCGCGATACAGGGCCAACTGTGGTCGTTAATGCCGAGGGCGAATGCCGCGGTGTTGACTGGGGTTTTAATGCTTGGGGCGGCCATAACGGTGGTTTGTACTTTCCATGGGATAAGGACGAGCAAGTCGCGCAGCAAATGCTTGCACAGCATGGTTTTGCCCGTTATCGCGCGCCGCTGATCCTCGAAGGTGGCTCCATCCATGTCGATGGTGAAGGCACCTGTATGACGAGTGCCGAATGTTTACTCAACGCCAACCGTAACCCTGAGCTGACAAAAGAACAGATTGAAGACTTACTGCGTGACTATTTGAATGTTAAGCAGTTTATCTGGTTACAAGATGGCGTTTATATGGATGAGACCGATGGTCATATCGATAATATGTGCTGTTTTGCCCGTCCTGGTGAGGTTATTCTGCACTGGACTGATGATGAATCGGATCCACAATATCCACGTTCAAAAGCCGCGCTCGAAGTGCTGCAAAATACCGTGGATGCCAAAGGCCGTAAGTTAAAAATCCATCTGTTGCCACAACCAGGGCCGCTGTATTGCAGCGAAGAAGAATCAAAAGGTGTAACTGAAGGCACTGGTGTGCCACGTACGGCAGGTGAGCGTTTAGCGGGTTCTTACGTGAACTTTTTAATCACCAATCATCGCATCGTATTCCCACTGCTTGACCCAGCAACCGATGATATCGCAGCCCAAAAACTGCAAGAAATTTTCCCTGAGCATGAGATTGTGGGGGTGCCCGCCCGTGAGATTTTATTAGGTGGCGGCAATATCCATTGTATTACTCAGCAAATCCCTGCTGGAAAGTAACCCAAGGAGAACAGCATGACGATTGATGTCACTGTTAATACACCACAATTGGCTTTCTACGGGAGGGCGTAAGATGTTTGAAGTCACTGAAGTTTCTATTGCCGAGCTGCGTGCTGCGCTCGAATCTGGCCGTACCACCGCAGTGGAGTTGGTGAAATCGTATCTCGCGCGGGTTGAAGCGTATGACGGCCCCGCGACAAAAACTAAGCTCAATGCGTTAGTGGTGCACAACCCCGAGGCGCTGAAAGAAGCTGAAGCCTCAGATGCGCGCCGCGCTCGAGGTGAAACCTTAAGCCAGCTCGATGGTATTCCTTACACCGCTAAGGACAGCTATTTGGTGAAGGGACTGACGGCGGCGTCTGGCAGCCCAGCATTTAAAGATTTAGTGGCTCAGTACGATGCCTTTGCCGTCGAGCGCCTACGTGCCGCGGGTGCCATTTGCCTAGGCAAAACCAATATGCCTCCCATGGCTAATGGCGGTATGCAGCGTGGTCACTATGGCCGCGCTGAAAGCCCATACAATGCTGATTATCTTACTGCACCCTTTGCTTCGGGGTCTTCCAATGGGGCGGGCACGGGCACGGCGGCAAGTTATTCTGCTTTCGGTCTTGCCGAAGAAACTTGGTCGAGCGGTCGTGGCCCTGCGTCCAATAATGGTTTATGCGCCTATACGCCGTCTCGCGGCGTGATTTCCGTGCGTGGTAACTGGCCGCTAACCCCGACCATGGATGTGGTTGTGCCCTATACCCGCACAATGGCGGATATGCTCGAAGTGCTCGATGTGATTGTGGCCGATGACCCAATCACCCGTGGCGATCTCTGGCGTCTACAACCTTGGGTTAAAATCCCTAAAGCATCGACAGTTCGCCCAGAATCCTATCTAGCGCTGGCGGCTAGCGCCGATACGCTTAAGGGTAAGCGTTTTGGTGTGCCGCGCATGTACATCAATAAAGATGAATTGGCTGGCACCAGCGAAAATCCGGGTATTGGCGGCCCAACGGGTCAACGGATCCATACCCGCCAATCGGTGATCGATCTGTGGGAAGCCGCGCGTAAAGTCTTGGAAGCCGCTGGCGCCGAAGTGATTGAAGTCGATTTTCCGTTGGTTTCAAATTGTGAAGGCGACCGCCCCGGCGCGCCGACCGTGTTTAACCGTGGCATAGTCACGCCGCAATTCCTCCATGATGAATTATGGGAACTCTCAGGTTGGGCGTTCGATGAATTCCTGCGTGCTAACAATGATCCTAAACTCAACAAGCTTGAAGATGTGGTGGGGCATTTGATATTCCCCCATGATCTTGGCACCTTGCCAAATCGTGAAGGTGACTTAGCGGCAGGCATGGAAGAGTATGTCAACATGGCTAAGCGTGGCCTTAAATCCTTCGATCAGATCGACAGTATTCCCGATGGTCTGCGTGGTTTAGAAAAGACCCGTAAGCTGGATCTTGAAGATTGGATGGACTGGCTAAAGCTTGATGCCGTGCTGTTCCCAACGGTGGCCGATGTGGGCCCCGCCGATGCCCATGTGAATCCGGCCTCAGCCGATATTGCGTGGAGTAACGGGGTTTGGGTGGCAAATGGTAACTTAGCGATTCGCCACTTAGGCGTACCGACTGTGACTGTGCCTATGGGGGTGATGGCCGATATTGGCATGCCAGTGGGTTTGACCTTCGCGGGCCGCGCCTATGACGACAATAACCTGCTTAAATTTGCCGGTGCATTTGAGTCAACAGGTAACAGGCGCATTATTCCGCCGCGCACACCAAAACTGAGTCAATAAGCGTTAAACTGACAAATATAGACTTAGCTTAATCTTAGGGATTTATCTTGCTAGAGATTTAGCCCCTTATAACGGCAAAGTGTAGAGTCATAAAAACGGGATGGGCCTTAATATGCCAATCCCGTTTTTTATGCTAACAAAAGCCTGATACAAGATTTCGCCATTTGCTGCTGTTTGCTACTGTGTGAGAGTAATACAGCCTTATACCAAGCAATTAAGAATCACGCTAAATGGCAGCAATCTCATCAATACGCAGCCTTTTATAAAATGTTTTTGCCCCAAAACGAGTTAAAAATTTGCCGATGGAGCAGTAACGAACTTTCTGACCTAAAAAATTTCATTGTTACACACCATGTTATGTGATTCTCTATCCCCTATCAAAAAGTTGGATAAGCATACTGTCGTATTCAAAACATCAGGATCTAGAACGATTTTGATCCTTTACTCGTGCGCGTTTTCACTGGTCTTGGCAGTTGGAAAGACAGTAAAAAAATGGATGAGCGTTAGTTAAGACGCTCAGGAAAGGATGGCTCAAATTGCAAGCCATCCTTGAGGGTTACGAACTCGCTCGGTCTCTTAAACAGGTCTTGTGATCAAGAGACTGCCTACTGAAGTAGGTGGTTTAGGGCTGGAAACAAAAAAGGGGCTAAGCCCCTTTTGATGTCAATATCATCTAAAACTGATAACGCAGATTGAGTTGATAGCTCAATAGGTCATTCGGTTCAATATCAATGTATTGATAACCTAAACCCATAGACCAAGCATCACTAAATTGGTAACTGAAACGCACTCCCGCATACCAATCTGTGCCGTCTAAATCGGTCGTTATCGTGGTATTGCCCATGGTACTACTAATATCCGCTTGCCAATGGAACAAGCCTACAGGCACTTCAAAGCGCCAACCTTGATGCTGCAGCAAGGTAAATCTCAAGCCCAACATAACCCCATCGGCAAGCACTGGGGTGACAGTTTTCACCAACTCATGGTATTGCGCTGGCGTTAACGTCGCGCCCTTAATCCTCGCTGTTCCTTCACCAAAATCGGCATAGCCCAGTTCCAACGCCACAATCGGCGTCCATTGATAACCTAGACTCACCCCAAATGCGGTATCCGAGTCATCGACGTTGAGGAGTTGTCCCTCTCCGACTTGGGTATTCAACTCAGGCAGTGTTTTATCGGCCTGCGCTTGGCCGATAAAACCCTCAACATACCAGTCGGTTGCCTGTGCCTGTTGCGTCACACTGAGCAATAACAGGCAGCCTAAGGCCAATCGCTGTAATTCTCGGCGACGCAATATCGCGCATGCCAAGATAAATGCCAACGCCCATAAGGTCATACTGCCTCCTCCTGACTTATTATCGATAATGACCTCTTGATAGGCTTTCACTGTGATAAGCACCTGCCCCGTCGCTTCACCACCTTGGCCATCGCTAATCCTATAGGTCACGGTATCCACACCATCGAATCCTGTTTTAGGGATATAGCGCAGTTTATTGGCTTCGATAGCCACAGTGCCCTGTTGAGCCGTCGCACTTAACAAGGTTAACGTATTACCATCCACATCGGTGTCATTACTCAGCACATCGATAAGCAAGCTGGTACGGTCATCGGTAGCGGCGCTGTCATCGACAGTCACAGGTGCAGTGTTACCATTCACCACGATCGTCAGCTCACTACTTGCCGTACCGCCTTTGCCATCAGTAATGCTATACACCAACACATCGGTGCCGATAAAGTCTGCCGCCGGTGTGTAGCTGAGCTGCTGATTGGCCAGCACGGTGACTGTGCCAAACTCACTAATCACTTGCGTGACGCTCAAACTATCGCCATCGCTATCCGTATCGTTGGCGAGCACATTGACATCGATACTTTGGTTCCAAGCAATTGCTGCCGAGTCGGGATTGGCGACAGGCAAGTGGTTACCATTGAGCATCACCGCGACGCCACTTGGGTCGACGATAGTACGGTTAGCCACACCATCATCATCGTTAGGGCCACCGTCTTCGATAGTCAACTGCACACACCAATGGCCTTCGGTTAATCCCGGCGTCCAACGGCTATCCCCGGGTGGCGGGCAGAAACCACGTTCACCCTCAGTACTGGCAACAGTGTTGTTTGCATCAATCACAAAGTCTCGCCAGCCCGCTTGCGCATTAAACTTGCGGTAGACGGCATTCGCTGGAACGGGCGAGCGTTGTGGCAATACCAAGCTATAGCTTTGGCCCTGTTGTGGCAGACCCGTCGCGATAAAGTCGAAAATACCACCCACATTGGCAGCTAAAGCATCTTCAGCCACGGCTTCAGGCTGTAGTTGCACACCGCTCTGTCCACGGCTTAGGGCAATATTTCCCAAACGTAAACAGACGCCCGCTTGCCCTTCGGCCAAGAAGTACACTGGCTGCAATTCACCTTCAGGCATCACATTACAGTCATTGTTCGCATCCAAATAATCTGGGATGCCATCACTATCGCTATCGCTATAGCCTTCTTGAACATCAGGGATTAAATCGCCATCCGTATCGGCACTCGTCAATGCGGCTAAACTTGGACGCACTACGATGTACACTGTTTCGGTACTCGACAGCATAGGCGAACCATCATCGGTCGCTGTTAAGCTCACGGGATAAATCCCCGGCGTTACCGCGGCTGGAGAGAACATCATCCCCGTCGCATCCGCTTGCAAGCTTAACGCGCCGCTAGCCCACGTCAGCGTCAATGTATCTTGCTCATTGGCATCGGAGGCGGTGGCACGAATATGCACATCGCCGCCATTTTGCGCGACAATGACTTGTTGCTGGCCAGCTTGAGTCACCGCCAAACTAACCTGTGGTGCAATATTGGCTTCGGTAATCACCACTTGGGTCTGCTGCTTACTACCAAGATTCAGGCTTGGGTCAAGGCTGATTAGTACCTCTTCATTCCCTTCACTCACACCATCGTTCAAGGTAGTAAAGTGGATTTCTGCCATTTGTCCTGAGGCTATCTCCACTACGCCATCAACCAAATCATGGTCGCTGCTGTCTGCCGTTCCTGACACTGTGTAAGGAATACTCAGCGGATAGCTTGGTGCCTCTCCGTTGAGGTGAACACTCACGGTCACTTGATTCCCTTCTGCAATAACTTGATCTTTGCTCAGCGAAATCAATGGATTGACTTTGACCTTCTGCGCTTTAATCGCCTTATTGCCCTCGCTGTCTATAGCCTGCCAATAGGCTAAGTAGTTGCCAGGAGCGAAGAATAAGCTCTTATTCACCAGCGACACGGGTAATGGATGGCCATTACGGTCAACCGCCTTGGCAAAACCGAGTTTCACCCGCGTAAACAGGCCTGTCGCATTCACTTCCACATCATCAGGGAGGGTGATCACGGGTTGACTCGCTGAATCAGCGCCTTCAATCAGCAGATTCACTTTGGCGGTTGCTCGGCCTTTGTTGCCATCGCTAATGGTATAACGTAGTGCAACTGGCCCCACATAAGCCTCGGGCGCGGTAAAGCTGAGTCCATCAGCAGTGATTTGTACACTGCCAATATCCGCAGCAGCACCATCAATGCTTAAGGTGTCACCATCAACATCCACATCGTTTGCCAACACAGCTAACGAATAGGTGTCATTTGCAGTACTGGTTAAGGTATAGCTGTCATCGATAGCTTGAGGATCGTCGTTCACTGGCGTAACCGTCACGGTGACTGTGGCAGGCTCTGAGCTCAGCTCTGCATCTTTAGCGATAAAGCCAATAGAGTCAGTACCATTAAAATCCTTCTCAGGCGTGTAGAGCCAGACACTACCGTGCTGCTCTAAGGTACCAGAGGCAGGTTGGGCACTGATCTCATAGGTCAGAGGATCATTGTCGGCATCCTCACCCGCAAGCGTGATCATCACCGAACTGTCTTCCTCTAGCGTCACTGTCTGATTGGTAGCGACAGGTGCATCATTAACGTTTGCCACCACAATGCTGAAGCTTTGCTCTGCGGTTAAGCCATCCACATCGGTGGCGCGTAGTACCACGGCATGACTGCCGACATTGGTGTTAGTTGGGGTGCCACTTAACACGCCTGTGGCTGCATTAAAGCTCAGCCAGCTTGGCAGAGTGACTGCGCTTAAGGTGAGACTGTCGCCCACATCGCTGTCGGTCGCCACCAAGGTGTAGCTATAGGCCGCATCTTGGGTGGCGCTGGTTAACGCCATTGAACTGATGGTCGGTGCATCGTTGACGTTTGCCACCACAATGCTAAAGCTCTGCTCTGCGGTTAAGCCATCGACATCCGTAGCGCGAAGCACCACGGCATGGCTGCCGACATTGGTGTTAGTTGGGGTGCCACTTAACACGCCACTGGCTGCATTAAAGCTCAGCCAGCTTGGCAGTGTAACCGCGCTTAAGGTGACACTGTCGCCCACATCGCTGTCGGTCGCCACCAAGGTGTAGCTATAGGCTGCATCTTGGGTAGCACTGGTTAACGCCGTCGAACTAATGGTCGGTGCATCGTTGACGTTCGCCACCACAATGCTGAAGCTTTGCTCTGCGGTTAAGCCATCCACATCGGTGGCGCGTAGCACCACAGCATGACTGCCGACATTGGCATTAGTTGGGGTACCACTCAGCACGCCCGTGGCTGCATTAAAGCTCAGCCAGCTTGGCAGTGTGACTGCGCTTAAGGTGAGACTGTCGCCCACATCGCTGTCCGTTGCTACCAAGGTGTAGCTATAGGCCGCATCTTGAGTGGCACTGGTTAACGCCGTTGAACTAATGGTCGGTGCATCATTAACGTTTGCCACCACAATGCTGAAGCTCTGGTCAATCGTCAGACCATCCACATCCGTAGCGCGAAGCACCACGGCATGACTGCCCACGTTAGCATTAGTTGGGGTACCACTCAGCACGCCCGTGGCTGCATTAAAGCTCAGCCAGCTTGGCAGTGTCACGGTACTTAAGGTGAGACTGTCGCCCACATCGCTGTCCGTTGCTATCAAGGTGTAGCTATAGGCCGCATTTTGGGTAGCACTGGTTAACGCCGTTGAACTAATGGTCGGTGCATCGTTGATGTTTGCCACTGCAATCGTAAAGCTCTGGTCTGCGGTTAAGCCATCCACATCCGTAGCGCGTAGCACCACGGCATGACTGCCGACATTAGCATTAGTTGGGGTACCGCTTAACACGCCACTGGCTACATTAAAGCTCAGCCAACTCGGCAGAGTGACTGCGCTTAAGGTGACACTGTCGCCCACATCGCTGTCGGTCGCCACCAAGGTGTAGCTATAGGCTGCATCTTGGTTGGCACTGGTTAACGCCGTTGAACTGATGGTCGGTGCATCGTTGACGTTTGCCACCACAATGCTGAAGCTTTGCTCTGCGGTTAAACCATCCACATCGGTGGCGCGTAGTACCACGGCATGACTGCCTACGTTAGCATTAGCTGGGGTACCACTCAGTACGCCCGTGGCTGCATTAAAGCTCAGCCAGCTTGGCAGTGTCACGGCGCTTAAGGTGAGACTGTCGCCCACGTCGCTATCCGTCGCTACCAAGGTGTAGCTATAGGCCGCATCTTGGGTGGCACTGGTTAACGCCGTCGAACTGATAACGGGAGCACCATTAGGCTTCACTGTATTACTCGCCGTGGAGGCGCTACTGGTTCCGGCTGAGTTTATAGCTGCAACCGTAAATGAATAGGAAGTCCCATTGGTTAATCCCATTATCGTGATGGGTGAAGAAGTGCCCGATGCCGTAATACCGCCTGGAGTCGATACTAAGGAATAGCCCGTAATGGCATCACCACCAGTGAATGCCGGAGCACTAAAACTCACCGTTGCTTGAGCATTCCCCGCAGTGGCAGTGCCGATTGTTGGCGCGCCGGGTACAACGGCATTGACACTGAATGAACGACTCACTTGGGTCGCCGCCAAATAACTCGCATTGCCCACCTGGTCTGCGTTGATGGTACAAGTGCCTACAGTGACAAAGCTCAATAAGCCCCCACTGGTGATGGTACAGACACTCGGAGTGGATGAGGTAAAGGTTGGCGCCAAACCTGAATCGGACGTTGCAGTCAAAGTCGGTGAAGTACCAAAGTTTTGCGATCCCGGATTAGTGAAAGTAATGGATTGGCTTGCTGCGGGCGTCACGCTATTTGATGCAGCTGATGCAGCGCCTGTGCCAGCAGAGTTATTTGCCGTTACCGTAAAGGTATAGGCCTGTCCATTAGTCAAGCCTGTCACTAAAATCGGCGAACTGGCACCATCAACTGGGGCAACATCAGGCGGGCTGACGCTCACGGTATATCCTGTTAGGGAGGTTCCACCCGTGTTAACCGGGGCAATAAAGGATACGTTTGCTTGCATGTCACTGGCCGTTGCTGTGCCAATTGTTGGCGCACTCGGTACAACAGCATTTACTGTAAATGTTCGGCTGACCGTGGCGGCGGCCAGATAGGACGAATTACCAGCCTGCTCAGCGTTGATGGTACAAGTACCTGCAGTGACAAAAGTCAGGGTTGAACCGCTAACCGTACATACCCCTGTGGTAGATGAGCTAAAGCTGACGGCTAAGCCTGATGTTGAGTTGGCAGACAAGTTGGGCGACGTTCCAAAATTCTGCGCCCCAGGGTTAGCAAAAGTAATAGTCTGAGGCGATGCGGGTGTGACTGAATTGGATGCTGCAGACGCAGCACCAGTACCTGCGGAGTTAGTCGCTGTGACAGTAAAAGTGTAGGCCACTCCGTTAGTCAACCCTGTCACTGTAATCGGCGAACCAGATCCAGTACCCGTTGCACCACCGGGGCTAGCGGTGACAGTGTAGCCTCCGGCAAGGATCGGTGCACCACCAGTGCTAACGGGGGCTGTAAAGCTAACCGATGCTTGAGTATCCCCGGCCGTTGCGGAGCCAATCGTTGGAGCACTGGGGACAACAGCATTAACGGTAAAGCTTTGGCTTACCGTCGTTGCAGCATTGGTGGCCGCATTCCCGACCTGGTCGGCATCGATAGTACATGAGCCAGAGTTAACAAAGGTCAACGCACCTCCAGAGGTGATGGTACAGATCCCCGTCGTTGAAGATGAGAAGCTGACCGTCAAGCCCGAGCTAGAGGTCGCACTTAGGGTCGGACTGGTACCAAAGTTCTGTGCACCGGGATTATTGAAAGTAATTGTTTGATTAGCTTTGGGCACCACTGAATTGGAAGCACCAGAAACAATGCTTGTTCCAATGGCATTAGTTGCCGTCACTGTAAAAGTATAAGCCGTGCCATTCGTAAGGCCCGTTACCGTTATCGGAGACGTTGTAAATCCATTACCACCTGCGGTAATACCGCCGGGATTGGAAGTCACGGTATAACCAGTAATTGCCGAGCCACCGTTATTGACTGGTGCAGTAAAGGCGACTGTGGCCTGTCCAACGCCTGCCGTTGCAGTGCCTATCGCTGGTGCATCCGGTGCCGTTGGAATGGCTACCGTATGGCTCGTGCCACTGGTATAAGCTGCTGGGCCAGCATTGCCTGCCGCATCAGAAATATTGGTGGAGCCGTTCAGGTTGAGCTTTATCGTACCATTGCCAGTAATACCACTCACCGTCACTGTCACACTGGAGCCCGAACTAGCAGATACACTTGCAATCGTGCCTGTTGCACCACCCGTAGTTCCCAAAGCGAAATCGTCAGTGGAAATATTACTGACAGACTCACTGAAATTCACGCTGAAATCCACGTTGGGATCCGTTGAAACCGCGCCGCCAACAGGGGCAGTACTGGTTACAAAGGGCACGACGCCATCCACCACCAACGCTTTGTTAGCGCCTAATGAATTAGCCGCTCCGGGTGAAGCCAGTGTAAGGGTCGCATTATTCGTAGCCGCATCGCGAATACTGCCGCCGTTCAACGCCAGCGAATTGGTTGATACATAGTCCAAATCGCTGCTATTGTCGCCCGCCTGAACAGTGTAGCTGAAGGTCAAGCTGCTGGAGCCACTACCACTCGCATAATTAATGGTGCGATCCGTTGTGCCAGTTTCCAGAGTCAGTTGTGGCGTACCAGTGACATTCACCACTTCGCTGAAATTGACCTGGACATCAATAACATCACCAACTTTGTAGGTACCGTTAGCGGTGCTTGCAGTCACCGATGAAACCGTGGGTGCCACACCATCAATGATAATATTTTTGTTGGCGCCCAGTGAATTTGCACTACCAGGACTTGGTAGGGTCAAAACTGCATTATTCGATGCGCCATCCCTGATGCCCGCAAGATTGACCGTCAGGGCATTGCTTGACAGGTAATCCAAATCAAATGTGTTGTCGCCTGCCTGAACCGTATAGTTAAAGGTCAGTGTGCTGCTGCCGCTGCCACTCGAATAACTGACAACCCGATCAGTCGCGCCGGTTTCCAGTGTCAACTGCGGGGTCGCAGTCACATTGACTGGCTCACTGAAACTAACTTGGATACTAATCACATCGCCCGCTTTGTAGGTGCCATTCGCTGTACTGGAGTTGACCGAAGTCACAGTAGGTGGAGTGACATCCTGAGTGGCATCAAAACTTTGCAGGTTCAGATAACCAATGTGAGAATTAGGCTGATTCACAAATACCAAGCGGAACCTGGTGAGGTTGACTCCCGCAAATGCTGACATGCTGGCGCCGGAGAAGGTAAAGGTATTCACTGCCGTTGTATCGCTGGTGATTGGCGTGGATTCTACTGTGCCGCCACCCCAAACGTAACCCACCACTTTGACGCTGGTAAATACATTTGTACCGCCAAAGGATTCGGCCGCAACCACGCTGGAAAGCTGGAAATTGCCATTGTTTCTGCGAACCTCAAAGGCATTGGTACCAGAAAGCGTTTGATTGTTAGTAGCACTGCCATTCGGGCTCAGAAATGCATCTGTCTTGTTGCCATAGTAATTGGAAATATGCACGGTGGTGCCACCAGTACTATTGTTCCCCATAAAGCCACAGACAATATAACTGTCTTTAGTGAGGGACTGGTAATTGTAGGTGAAGGAAGGTGAATCATCAGGACAGTGTTGGTTGACACCGTAATTCATTGTGAAGTTAGAGAGGGTGTAAGTCGCCAGTACCGCCGAAAAATCTTTTAAGGCTTTTTCAGAGAACGCCAATTCTGTGTCGATAGTGCCGCGCTGGATCTCCAAATTCCAATCAGCGCCCTGCGCCAGATTACCGGTTAAATCATCGGATGCAGCGACATCCAGATGCGTGTTGTGCTGGATAATATCCAGTAATTCTTCACCTTCTTCATTCGCTGCCAAATCACAACCGTACAACAGCAAGTCACCGCCGTCGCGCACAGCGCCATTTAATGCCGCGAAGATTTCCGATTCACTCTTGAGGTTATCGACATTAATATGAGAATTGCCAAGTAAAAACTCACCCGCTTGTGCATGGGAGACAATGTGAACTGCTGCAAGATTTTGATATTTAGAGAGAATATCTTCTAACTGACGAATGCCAGATTGGCTAGAATCGATTTCAACAATATCAATCCCAGGTTTAAGATCTCGGTAAAAAATTTGTTTATCCGGTACAGCTGAATCTATTATTACCAACTCTCTAATAGGGTAAGCACTAACTATATTCAATTCGCTAGCATTTTCTGGAGCTAATCCGCGTAATACCTTTGAAGATGCAACTGTGCTTACTGGAAGCAAGTTTCCTTGAGTCGTAGCCGAAAGATACGAGCGTGAATAACCAGAAGAAAGGTGAATAGGCGCGCCATATAATCCAAAGGGCAATAACAGAGAAGACAACCCAGTAACAATTTTGTTTGCCATATTACTGTACATTCCTTAGTTTTTTACTGGAGTTGCTGTCGACTTTTTACTGGCAATAATATTGGCTGCAGTGCCAGTAGTATCCAGCCAGAAGTCCATTTCTTGGTACTTTACAAATAAATCAGGCGGCAAAATGCTACGTCGTGATTTAAACTCCACTTTCTTTTTCACTGTATGCAAATCTTTTACACCCAGTTGTTGGTCGAACTCACTTTCTTTGTAATCAACATCATTAAAATCATGTTCAAATAATGGCTCGTCAATAAATTTATATATTAATTCAACAGTGCGCGCAGGATGCTGAGTCAGTAGATCATAGTCCACTAAAAGTAAGTGATCAGAAAACTCACCATAGTATGCTTCCTTTAGTGCTGTCCAAGCGCCCCCCACTACACCACCGGCTCCGATTAACGACTCACAGCGGCTATATACTGTTTGGCGAGTTGCTGCATTAAACATTCGGCTATAGTCAAAAGGATTTTTACGATAGATCTTTTCAAAACTATCCATAATCCAGGCTGGATTACGTACACAACAAATCACTTTAAAATCATCAACCAGCTCCACCAATTGATGTATACGAGCAGTCCATTGACGGTTGGTGTCAAAAATCACCGGATGAGACTTATCTGAGTAGTAAGCTTCAATTAATGCTTTGCAAATAGTTTTGCGTTTATGTTCATCAAAAAATGAATAGAACTCGCCACCTGCCCCCATTTGTTCAAGAGCACCATTAACTAAGCCCGCGACAGGACTACTCATAGACGCATGGAATCGCGGGTTTTGTCTTAATATACCCGCAAGCAGTGTTGACCCTGAGCGTGGTAATCCTGAAATAAAATGTAATTGAGTGGCCATTCAATCCCTTGCTCTCTAAAATCATTATTTATAGAAATGTCAAAAGAACCGACTATGAAACTTAACTATAATCTGGATAAAAAATTCATGTGGATAAATGGGTCTCTTACCCACACAATCTAGGACAGTTATCCAAAATTGTATTTAATTCTCGGTATAATTATTTCGACCTACCTATTTTTAGCTGCAAACATAACCAGAAATAAACAAAATAGCTACCAAATGAGGGTGGTGCAAAACAAATGAGAAACATTTTAAACATATTTTTTCTGCGGAACATATTCACTACTGTTTGTTGGACAAATAGCAACCACACAGTACCTCACATGTTTGACTGGAAGAAGATTGATACTGTACTGCTCGATATGGATGGCACCCTGCTCGATTTGCACTTTGATAACCATTTTTGGCAGAGTCTGGTGCCGCAGGAGCTGAGCAAGCCGCGGGGATTAAGCCGGAGCTAGGCGCAACAACTTGTGGAAGAAGCCTACGTCAGAGTTGCGGGTCCCTTAGATTGGTATTACCTCGATTATGAGCAAAAACAAGTTTCCGGTTAGACCAAAGAAAATGACGTTCAATCTTAAATAAACGGCATTACCCGAAGGCTTCCTCTTGATCACAAACCCTCGTGGTTAAGAGACTGCTAAATGAAGGGGACTGAGGTGGCAGAGCGGTTTCATTTGATTGATAAAAAGTATTTAGAAAAACTCAAAATGCCTAACAGGCTGCGGTAGGTGAACCAAATTTACGCACCTTGTTGCTCTTATTTGTCCACTTAGCTCAGCGTTAACCCGAAAATGTCCCAAAGCATGCTGCGTAACGCTTTTAAATCTACAGGTTACGTTAATGCCAAAAAGGTGAGTCATGGTGATTAGGAGACGACCGTCCGCCCCATGGCCGCTCTTTGGCATCCATGCCACCGCGGTATTGGTGAATCCATTCACATCAGACGGGACAGCCCTACATCCTCGGATGGACTTGAACAACATCTGTGTTTAAAGTCCAGTTCGCCATCCATGGTTCTCGTTCATAATCTCAGAAAACCTAGGTTTCTATTCACCGTGTTGGTGAGTAAACATCATGGCAAGCTTGTATGAGTGGGTATCAGCAACCTACCGTTCCATTTTCTCGAATGTTTAGACCGTGATTTCGCGTTATTCTTTTGCAAATTTCCTTGTTATTCTGCCACCATCAGCATTGCCACAGTTTCACCCTGTCATTTTGGGAGCCAAAAGATAGCGAGTGCACAGGCTAATGCCTTATGAGTTAGGAGCATAAAATGAAAGTTTTAGGTCAGTTTTCTGCTAAACCTGCGATGGATGGCGACGGGGTGAATATTCGCCGTGTGGCGGACTTTATCACTACCCATTTTGACCCGTTTTTGATGATGGATGAGATTAAATCCGATGATAAACAGGATTTTATTGGTGGCTTTCCACCGCATCCGCACCGTGGGATGGAGACCTTTACCTATATCCGTAAGGGCGGATTTGAGCATAGAGATCAAATGGGTAACGTCAAAGCGATTCGTGCTGGCGATGTGCAGTGGATGAGCACCGGCTATGGGGTGGTGCATTCTGAAATGCCGCTGGCCGATGCACTCAATGGTCTGCATGGCTTCCAAATTTGGGTCAATATGCCCGCGAAAGATAAACTGCGCCCCGCGACGTATCAGGATACGGCTTCAATCCCAAGCGTTGAAACCACTAATGACACAGGCGCAACCCTTAAAGCCTTGGCGGGTGATTGGGCTTTTGCGGGTAAGAGCGCCATCAGTGCTACCATCCAAGGATTAGCGGGCGAAGCGGCGATTGCCGACTTGATGATTAACGCCAATGGTGAAGCGCTGCTCGATTTATCCAAGCATGAGTTTGCCGCCCTCTATATTTACCAAGGTGGCTTGAGTAAGGGCGAAGGCTCACAGTGGTCATTCAATCAAGGCCAGTTTTTAGTGCTCGATAGCCAAACGCCATTGCAGCTTAAGGCCGATGAACGCGGTGCGAGCATGTTACTGTTTGTGGGTAAACCGATTCGCGAAAAAATTGTGCAGATGGGCCCCTTTGTGATGAACACCCAAGCGGAAATTCAGCAGGCGATTCGCGATTATCAAGAAGGGCGTTTTGGCCAAATCGCTTAATCTGTTAAGTCTGCCGTGCTGATCAAAACCAAAGCCCTGTATCCTTGCAGGGCTTTTTTATTGCAGTTTACGCAGGCGATTTCGATTGTTTAAGGACTTGAGTTTAAGGACTTGAGGTAAAAGCTGCCCGTTGTTGCTACAATAGCGGTACTTTTGGGTTGAGCGAGCGCAGAATTGAATTCTTGCCCTACGTAAACCTGAATCTTGATAAACCCGTTTAATCGATAAGTAACACAATTTTAGTAACCTAGCAGCCGCTTCGTTACCCACCACAGGATATTCGCCTTGAGCAATTCAGATACTAAGCCTACTCCATCACTGGCTTTCTCGACCCTTAAGCTAAAAACCGAACTGCTTGAGAACCTTTCTTCTATGGGCTACAACGAGATGACGCCCATTCAGGCGCAAAGCTTGCCAGCCATTTTAGCGGGTGAGGATGTTATAGGTCAGGGTAAAACGGGGTCAGGTAAAACGGCGGCCTTTGGTCTAGGTTTACTAAATAAATTAGACGTTAAGCGTTTTCGCATTCAAACCTTAGTGCTATGCCCAACCCGCGAGTTAGCCGACCAAGTGGCGCAGGAGATCCGTACTCTGGCCCGCGGTATACACAACGTGAAAGTATTAACTCTGTGTGGTGGTGTGCCAATGGGGCCACAAATTGGCTCTTTAGAGCATGGTGCCCATATTATTGTGGGAACACCGGGGCGGATTGTCGATCACTTAGACCGCAATCGTTTAGATTTAAGTCATCTGAATATGTTAGTGCTTGATGAAGCTGATCGCATGCTCGAAATGGGGTTCCAACCACAGCTCGATGCGATTATTGAACAGTCACCACGCGAGCGCCAAACGCTGCTGTTTAGTGCAACATTCCCTGAGCAAATTCAATCGATTGCTAAACAAATCATGTATAACCCTGTGATGGTTAAGGCCGCGGTTACCCATGAAAAAAATACCATCGAACAGCATTTTTATCAGTTAGATGACGATAAGTCGCGCATGCAAGCGCTGCAATTATTACTGTTAGAACATAAGCCAGAAAGCGCCGTGGTGTTTTGTAATACCAAACGTGAAACGCAAAAAGTGGCCGACGAACTCGAGGATTTAGGCTTTAGTGTTTTGGCCTTGCACGGCGATTTAGAACAGCGTGATAGGGACGAAACCCTGCTGCAATTTGCTAACAAGAGCGCATGCGTGCTGGTGGCTACCGACGTGGCCGCCCGTGGTTTAGATATTGATGCGCTAGATGCCGTATTTAACTACCATGTGGCCTACGATACCGAAGTGCACATTCACCGTATCGGCCGTACTGGCCGTGCGGGCAGTAAAGGCGCTGCTTATACCTTTTATAACGATCAAGACGGTTACAAGATTGCCTTACTAGAAGAGTACTTAGATCGAGAAATTACCAGTGAATCACTGCCATCATTAAGCTTGCTTGGCAGTGCGCCCAATGCGCCAACCATGATCACTCTGCAAATCGATGGCGGTAAAAAAGAGAAACTTCGCCCTGGTGATATTCTTGGCGCCCTGACGGGTGATAATGGCATTGAGGGTACGCAGGTGGGTAAAATCCTCGTGACCGACTACCGCGCTTATGTGGCGGTAAACCGTAAAGTGGCTAACAAGGCACTGAGCAAGATCACCAGCGGCCGCATTAAGGGTAAGTCTTACCGCGCGTGGTTGATGAAATAAACTGCTATTAAGTGAACAAAAAGCGAAGCCAAATGGCTTCGCTTTTTACTTTTTATAGTTCATAAATGTGAGTTCTGAATACTATTTTCAATCAATGTCTTGGCATATTATAAATACAAATTAAAAGTGATTAATTGAATGGTTTTATAAGTCTTTCATTCTGTAAATTTAATAATTTTCTTTGCTTTATAAATAAGCTGATTTTCAGCTGATGATAAAATATTTTGTATTATGGAAATAATAAATGGCAAATAATGCTTACCTAATTAACTCTGAGTTAATGAGTGGTTGTATCGAAACTTTAATCGAAAAAGCAGAACCTTACGATGTTGTTGCTACTGGTAGTAATCAAATTCCTGCGGCTTGGTTTTTTTGTTTTGAGGCAGCGGATCTCCAACCTGCTGAATACAATTACACCAGTGATGAAGATGAGCCCGGTGTATTTAAATTTATGGCTCCTTGTACAACCAAAGAAAGAGCCTTAGCAAATATTATTGCTAGCAAGCACTTGTTTGTTGAGTTTTGTGGACATGAAGCAATCGCAGAAGAATATTGGGCCAAAGCCGTTAGTGATCTACAAGACTTAAAATATCCCTACCTTTCAATGCATCCTTTAGAGGTATTTTTCTTAAATGATCCGGATGAGGACGCCATTACCTTTAATCAATGTTTTACCCGAACGGCGGAATCATTTTCAGGTATTGCTGAACTCTCCTTTTATGATAAAAATTTAGTGCCATACGGTTTAGTTGAATTATATGCTAACCCTTATTTGAGTGACAGATACAGGTGTCGAAATTCCTCCTCTTTGGATATGGGGATTAAAGGTGTCGATACCTCTTCTTGGGTGCCAATGCCTGAGACTCCGGCGACTAAAGAGACTCAAGCTCCTATGCCTTTGCAGCGTGAAAAGCCATGGTGGAAATTTTGGTAACTTAGTCTCAGCTAGTTTCTGGGGAAAAGCGAAGCCAAATGGCTTCGCTTTTTGTTTTTTGCGCATCTAACTTGATAGTGCCTTGTCATAATCCGAGTGCTTGGTCGTAACTAGCGACACTTGCCATTACTGCATCGGTGTCGATGCAGAGTATGATTGCTAAATGAGGGAAAGGCTGATTTACTTTTTATTCAATCACATAGTTACTGACATCTTTTCGCCATGGGGTGATGAGGGCTGAGCTGCAATAAATCCCAGCGGTTGCCATAGAGATCTTCAAATACGGCTACAGTGCCGTAATCTTGCACTTGTGGATCGCGAATAAAGTGAATGCCTATTGACCGCATATGCTCATAATCGCGCCAAAAATCATCGGTATTTAAGAATAAAAACACCCGTCCTCCGGCTTGATTACCGATAAATGATTCCTGCTCAGGTTTGGAGGCTTTGGCTAATAGTAGGGCGGTACCATGGGAATTAGGCGGCGCAACCACAACCCAGCGTTTATCTTGCTCGGGTTGATAACTGTCTTCAATCAATTCAAATTTGAGTTTATTAACATAAAAATCAATCGCCTCATCGTAGTCTCTTACTACGAGTGCGATATGGACAATAGTCTGTTTCATCTTTGTTCCTTGATGTTGAGCCCAATCGTATAAGCTATGGTAGCAAGCTGGTCGGGTAATGTATCGATATGCGTACAAAGGATTTAATGAAAGAAAAACAGTTCAATGAGTTGCACTATATTCCTCAGGGCCGCATAGGCTTAGCTTGCAGTGCGGTTTAGCCAGCTTATGCAAAATAAGGGGATTAGACGTACTTTTTGTTACCTAAAAAATCAGTCAAATGGTTACCCAAATATCCCTAAACCCCACACTTTCTAACAAACTGTTGTAATATGTAGCGCAAAATAACGATTAAAAATGTGAATTAAATGGGCATGCATATTCATTGGCTTCTTATATTAATACTGAGCATTCTTCCCGGTACCGTTGCCGCATCAGATATTGCTAGTAGCGTGAATGGCGGCGCAAATCGCTTCGATGACGGAGGTGATTTTGAGCTGGGTATGAGTGTTTATGGGGTCAATCAAGTTGATGTCCGACAAGCAGAAGGCGGTACTGCGCAGCTGTCACTGTTGGTCAGTGGCATGTATCAGTATAAAGGGTTGTTTATTGAGATGATTCACCAATCTCAGGATGGTGTGAATCTTGGAGTTAATCTTTGGAGTTCTGAGGATTGGTCCTTAGAACTGTTACTGGCGAACTTACAGGGGTCATGGGCTCGTCCGTCAGATGTGGACCCCAGCACGCTCGATGAAGCGGGTCGCAATGCTTATTTACTCTCAGAGGATTCTCTCTACATTGGCGCAGGGTTTCGTGCCACGCGTTATTGGGGTGATAACTACGTTTTTCAGTACAGATTAGTGTCTGATTATTATGATGATCAAGGTATTCAGAGTACTGCCAGATTGGGTAAATCTTGGCAGGTTCGTAACTGGAATTTTCACGTATTGGGGAGCGTTGGCTATTCTTCTGCCACCTTAAATCGCTATCTTTTTGGTATCAGTAAAGAAGAGGCTACTGAGCAATTTCCCGAATATCGTCCGAGTAGTTCTTTTAGCTATGGTATGGAGCTAGGCGTTGCCTATCCTATCAGTGAGAATGTTGTCTTTCGAGCTATGTATCGCTTCAACCTGTTGTCCCAAGAGGTAACCGACAGTCCCTTTAATCAAGCTAGCTATGCATCGTACTTTAATGCCTCTATCAGCTATGTGTTTTAGGGAGAAAGCATGAAGCGATTCTTTCTATGGCTTGTGTTACTGAATGCGCCTTTTTTTGCTTGGAGTCAGGACGATTCGGTGATGTTTACTGCCACTCCCGAGCGTTGTATTGCACTACATAAAGGGCAAACCTGCTATCAAGATGTCTTATTTCGCTGGCAGACACCCGCGAGTGGCGAGTATTGCCTTATCCTCACGGATCGCCAGCAACAGCTAACCTGCTGGAGTGGTAACAGGTTGCAGGAATACCAATATAGTTTTGAAGGGGATAAAACGGCGACTTTCACTCTGATCCGCAATGATGACGTGCAAGCGCTCGCTCAAGTCAAAGTGGTGGTCACATGGGTTTATAAGGCCCCTAAGCAGAGCCAGTCAGGTTGGAGGTTATTCTAATATGTCAGCTGAAAAGCACATTTTAGTGGTTGAAGACGATATCTCGCTGGCAGAGTGGATCAGTGATTATTTACTGGATCATGGCTATGGGGTAACGGTCGCCAGCCAAGGTGATTTTGCCTTAGAGATGATTGCTGAAGAAACACCGGACTTAGTATTACTCGATGTGATGATGCCCGTTAAGAATGGTTTCGATGTGTGTAAGGAGGCGAGGGCATTTTACTCTGGGCCGATTTTATTTATGACGGCGTGTATTGAGGACGGCGATGAGATCCGCGGGTTAGATGCCGGGGCTGATGATTATCTCACTAAACCGATCCGGCCGCAGGTGTTGTTAGCGCGGATAAAAGCCCTATTACGTCGCGTGGGGGATGAAGAACAAAAACAACAGTTAGTGTTTGATTCTATGTTGCTTAATGCAACGGCAAAAACGGTCACTATTGATAAGCAGCTGCTGGATTTAAACGCTAATGAGTTCGATGTATTGTGGCTGCTGGCACTCAAGGCGGGCACGATTGTCAGTCGCAATGAGTTAGTCGCTGAGTTGCGAGGCTTTGAATACGATGGCTTGGATCGTTCGGTGGATATTCGTATATCCCGTTTACGCAAAAAATTGCAGGAAGCTTCAAGCCTGCCCTACAAAGTGAAAACCATCCGTGGCAAGGGATACCTTTTTTGCCGCGACGAGGCTGAGCTGGAGTGATGAAGAAATTAATCACTTCTCTGGTATTGGTCGTGTTGGTTTCTATTGCAAGCTTAGGATGGTCGATAAGTGAGTTTGCCAGCTTTTTGGATCCTGATAATGACACGCAAATCCCAGCCACTCAGCTCGCAGCATTAAAGCTGCTAGGCGGCACGTTGGCTAAAACCCTAGATGAAGACAGTGCCAGTCAGCATCGCGTCATAGAAAATTGGAACCAGCTAAATTCAGAGCAACTGTCTTTAGTGAGTGAAGCCGATTTCGTCTTACCCTCAGCCCTTAAAGCAGAGTTTTATGCGGGAAAATCACTTCTGCTCGAGTCCGATGACGGCATCTCCTTGCATTATTTACTGCCTAAAACAGGGCAAGTATTGAACATCAATACCGATATTGTTACGCCGACGGATGTCAGCTTTGACTTGAATAAGCTATACACCATGCTTTTTTATGGTGGTTTGGTGGTGATTTTGTTGGTGTGGGTATCTCCTTTAATCCGTCAGCTAGTTAATCTTAGTAAAGTGACTCAAGCGTTTGGCATGGGGGATTTACAACAGCGAATTCCAGTCCAAAAAACCTCTTATATAGGCAATATTGAAAACGAATTCAACCGCATGGCTGATCGCATTCAGCAGTTGATTGATGACAACAAATTGCTCAGTCGAGCCGTTTCTCACGATTTAAAAACCCCGATTGCGCGGCTCAGATTCGGTATTGAGGCATTGGAAGAAACCCAAAGCGAGCAGCTTAGAGTCAAGTATTTCCAGCGCTTGAACCGCGATTTGGACACGATGGAAGACTTGGTGATGACATTGCTGAGTTATGCCCGTCTCGATGAGGCGAATATCGAGCCCGATTGGCAGTCGATTGAGCTAAATACGTGGTTGCTTGCCACATACCAAGGCCAAGAATACCCCGGTTTTTCGGTTGAATTGGTTACCTATTGCACACCACTTGTTGTCAAAACAGATCCTAACTACTTGTCCATGCAGGTTAATAATTTACTCAGTAATGCACTGCGTTTTGGTAAATCGACGATCCGGCTGAGCTTGGATGTAGAGCAGGGCGCAACTTGGTTACATGTTGAAGATGATGGTCCGGGGATTGATGAACATGAGTCTTTGCAAGTGATTAAACCTTTTGTGCGTGGTCAGCATAGCCGTGGTAATGCAGGTCATGGTATGGGGTTAGCGATTGTCGTTAGAATTGGCTGTTGGATGGGCACGCCATTAAGCATTGGGCGCTCTGCTAAGCTTGGTGGTGCTCGCATGTCATTAACGTTTACGCTTTAGGATCGATGCCTTAGCAGGGTGTGCGTATGGGGGCATAGGGGATAATGGGGATTAAAGTGCACCAGCATGAGCTGATGCACTTTGGATGGGCAATTAACTGTTTACATCGACATTATTCAGTATGTAATCCGTTTCGTAGATACGTGAACGGGGATTTTCAGGCTTGCTTTGTAAACCTGTGACTTCGACCATGACAGAGGTCTCCTGATTCATTGTCGATGTTCCCCACAGGATATCCTTACTCGCGGTTGCACCTACACCAAACTGGCCTACGGCGTCACGATCTGTTTGCTCGTGAGTAAACGTGAAGTAGCGATAACCCGCTTGCTTACATAACTCTGCCGACTTACGCATAACGTATTTACGAGCTAATGCACGGTCAGTGTTGGTATTGCCAACAAAGCTTATCTGCCAGCCATCGGGCGCTATTTGCACGGTTTCAAATCCCTTACCGAAAGACCAAAATTGCTTTTCAGTATCATAGGAAGTGGCACAAGCTGAAAGCATCAGAGCTAATCCTGCGCATAAAAACGTTTTATTAATAGATATCATGATCTTGTCTCGTCAGATTACTTAGAAGCTATAGCTCACACCTAAGGTTGCCGCCCACTGATTACTGCTATCAATGAGTGGCGAGTCAGCCATATTGGTACCTAAGTACGAATAACCTGTAGCCTGGGTAATGTCTAAATGCTTAGTGATTGGAATAACTAAGCTGTAACCCAGTTTATAGGCGAAGGTACCGTCTGCCTGATATGCAGGGCGCTGCGCGGTTGCTTCGGATGAGTTAACACCTGTGTAGTAGTTGGCAAAGTCTTTACTAAAGTAATGTACACCGGCATAAGGCACGAGATCCCCAAAGCCAAGATTAATGGGATGGTAATAGGTGATATCAGCCTGAAAACCATTATAAACATTTGTCACATCGTGTTGGAATTTGGTTGAGAGTGTACCTACACCTAAATGAATGTCGGCGTTTAGCCCTACATCACCGCTGAATTTGCGATCCTTCATGCCAGTTAAAATATCGGCATCATCGGCATCAAACCCTGGGTTAGCAACCGCAAATACGCTGAAATTGATAGCACTATCATTTGTTCCTAAAAAGCGATAGTTAATTCCGGACAGATCGGCGTTGAAGTCTTCACCGTGGTAGCCTCCATTGAGGTAGGCACCCGTTTGGTGATCTTGTCCTTTGTAAAACTTGCTGCCAGTTGCGACACCAACTCCTGCAAAAAACTGATTTTGATGGCTATAAACATTACCGTTACGAATGTAAGTATTGCTTTCTGCAAAAGCATGGCTAGACATCAAAACACTTGTGATAACAAAGCAAAGTTTCTTCATTTTCTATCCTTAAAATTTCTGTCGAGTGGTAGTGCGAGCACTATATTTCAGTTCTTAAAAGGACTTTGTATCCGAATGTAACCTAGGATTGGGGATTGCGTTGAGGGTGTGGCTTGGGAGGTTAATGACGCAGCGTCAGTGAGAGAGGAATAAGGTTTCAATTAAGCTATATCCAGATAGGTACAGCGAGAAAAGGAATGCATAACGGCTTAGAGTTTATTGCTATTAAATCAATGGCATCAGGTGTATTTACTTGATGCCATCGTTCCATTATTTAACCCGCTTATCGACTAAGGGCAAGGTAATCTAAATTGATCGGATAGTTGGTTTAGTCGTACGAGTAACTCGGGCGATAGGCTGACTTTTAAGCTGTCGATATTCTCTTTTAGCTGGTATAAATCTGTGGCACCAATAATGTTTGAGCCAACAAATTTACGTGAATTAACAAAGGCTAGCGCCATTTGCGCGGGGGATAGATTAAACTCGCGGGCTAAGTCTACGTAGGCCGCTGTGGCATCGAGTGCCATTTGCGAACCAGTATAACGGGCGAAGCGTTTAAACAGGGTTAAGCGCGCACCTTCTGGCCATTGGTTATTGCAATATTTGCCGCTCAGGGCACCAAAGGCCAAGGGCGAGTAGGCCAGCAGTGGCAACTCTTCGCGGTGGCTGATTTCACTCATGCCTACCTCAAAGCTGCGGTTGAGTAGGTTATAGGGGTTTTGCACTGTCACAATGCGCGGCAGGCCGTGTTTTTCCGCCAGTTGCAGATACTTCATCAGTCCCCAAGGGGTCTCGTTCGACACGCCGATATAGCGCACTTTGCCTTGGCGAATGACTTCGGCGAGGGCTTCAAGGGTTTCGAGGATTGGCGTTTGCTGCTCAATCTCTTGCTCGTCGTAAAATAATTCCCCGAAGAAGTTGGTATTGCGGTCAGGCCAATGCACTTGGTAGAGATCGATAGTATCGATTTGCAGGCGTTCGAGTGAGGCATCGACCGCTTGGTGAATGTTGTTCCAGTCTAGCGCCATATTCTTGCGAATATAGTCACTCTTGCCACCCGGTGCGGCAATCTTAGTGGCGATCACTAAGTCATCACGATTGCCACGGGCCTTGATATATTGACCCAAAATGCGCTCGGTTTCGCCTTGGGTTTCCGGCTTTGGCGGCACAGGGTACATTTCCGCAGTATCAATAAAGTTGATGCCACTGCCTATGGCGTAGTCTAGCTGTGCAAAGGCCTCGGCTTGGGTATTTTGCTCGCCCCAAGTCATGGTGCCTAAACAGATTTTGCTCACCTCGAGATTAGAATGCGGTATGCGTCTGTATTCCATCTATTTCTCCTACGGAAACTATCTTAGTTCGAGGCTATCAAGCTTTTGCTGTAAAGCAAAGGTTAATGCGGCGCTAAGAATGTTAGTGGGTTAAAAATAACCAATGCCTTGTGGGGATTTTGCTAGGTTTATTGCGACATATTGTGCACTAACTCGCCACTGACTCTGGGTTTTGTGCCTTTGCCCCGATTCGGGGTCTAAGAGGGGGATTTTTGTCTGTTTTTAGGTGGTTAAGTTATTTCTAAAACAGTTATGACGTAATTATTAATTATTTGTTATAAAACTACATTTGAAGTTTTTGTTCAGAATATGACTCGATCTTCATCACAAAATAATGCAATTTTACGTATATTACTTACGAAATTGCGGCGGAATGTGACGCCACTATCGGATTATCTGTTAACAAACATCTACCCTAAATTTATCTAAAAATTTTCATGGTTGATATTTGTGATGGCAGATTTTTCAAACCAAGTTATAACGATCAAAAAAGGCCTCGACTTGCCGATTTCGGGTGAGCCTAGGCCGATCATCGAACCCGGTAATAGGCCATCCCAAGTGGCCCTGTTGGGGGAGGAGTATGTTGGCTTAAAACCGACGATGTTGGTGGAAGTCGGCGATAAGGTCAAAAAAGGCCAACCTTTGTTTGAAGATAAAAAAACAAAAGGCGTACTGTTTACCGCTCCCGCCAGTGGCGAGATTGTGGCGATTAACCGTGGCGAGCGTCGAGTCTTACAATCCGTGGTGATCCGCTGCAATGGCTTAGACGCCGATGAGCAGATCCGTTTCGATATCCACACCGATTTACAGACACTTTCTGCCGAGGTGGTTCAGGCGCAATTGGTTAACAGTGGTCTGTGGACTGCGCTGCGTACCCGTCCTTTCTCCCGTGTTCCCGCGTTAGATAGCAAACCCGCAGGTATTTTCGTGACGGCTATGGATACCAATCCACTCGCCGCCGATCCTAGGTTGATTATTGCCGAGCAGCGCGATGCCTTTAAGGCAGGCTTAGCGGTACTGAGTCATTTAACTGAGGGCAAGGTTTACCTTTGCCAAGATAAGGGCGAAGCCTTAGTCGGTACTGATTTACCAAAGGTTGAAGTGCGCCGTTTTGCTGGCGTGCATCCAGCCGGATTAGCCGGAACTCATATTCACTTTACCTTGCCCGTGAGCATTGAGCGTCAGGTATGGCACATCGGCTATCAAGATGTGATCGCCTACGGCAAGCTGTTCCAAACGGGTGAACTTTATACCGACCGCGTGGTGGCTTTAGGTGGTCCAAGTGTGCTTAATCCACGTTTACTGCGCACTCAGTTAGGGGCAGAGCTGAGCGCCTTAGTGGCCGATGAGATTAAACCCGGTAATAACCGTGTGGTGTCAGGCTCAGTGTTATCGGGCCATACCGCCCAAGGCGTACATGACTTTTTAGGCCGCTTCCACAACCAGGTATCGGTTCTTGCCGAAGATGCGCAGCACCAAGTATTGCCTTGGGTGCGTGGCGGTTCGGACAAATTCTCTATCACCCGTGCGGTAACCTCCCGTTTATTTGGCCTGACTAAATCCTTCGAATTTACCACCCATCAGGGCGGCTCTCAGCGCGCCATGATGGCCTTTGGTCAGCTCGATCGCGTAATGCCATTAGATATTTTACCCACTCTGCTAGTGCGTGACTTAGTGGTGCGAGATACCGATGAGGCGCAGGCGTTAGGCGCATTGGAGTTAGATGAAGAAGATTTGGCCCTGTGTACCTTTGTGTGCCCTGGCAAGTATGACTTCGGTAAAGAGCTACGTGCTTGTCTAGATGTTATCGAGAGGGAAGGTTAATGACGACACAACCTAAAAAACCTGATTTACAGGACGACTACTACGCCACGGGTAAATCGATGAAGGGCTTTGTGCGCTCATTGGTGATCGCCAGTGGTCGCAGCACTAAGGGACAAGTGCACGTACGTGACGCCATTGACGTAAAACGTACCATGACCTTAGTGGGCCTTTGTTTATTGCCTGCCATTTTATTTGGCTTATATAACGTAGGCTTACAGGCACAGCTCGCACTAGCAAGCGGCTTAACGACGCCAGAAACCTGGAAACTCGCGCTGTTTAACGCTCTAAGCGGTGGCTTAAGTGCCGAGACGGGCGTGATTGGTTTATTCCTCTACGGCTTAAGTTTTTATCTGCCGATTTACTTAACGGCATTGCTGACAGGCCTGTTTTGGGAAGTGGTGTTTGCCAAGGTGCGTCGCCAAGAGCTGCACGAAGGCTTCTTCGTCACAGCCTTGTTATTTACGCTGATTTTACCTGTTTCGATTCCGCTTTGGCTGGTGGTAATGGGGATTAGCTTTGGGGTGGTAATTGCCAAAGAGCTGTTTGGTGGCATGGGATATAACTTCCTTAACCCCGCATTAGCTGGCTTGGCCTTTATCTATTTTGCCTATCCCTCAGAAGTCACGACCGTTAAGCAACTGGTTGCCGTGGATGGTTTTTCTGGCGCGACAGCCCTAGCGCAAGCCGCTGCCGGTAAGCTGCAATTTGCCGATTACGCTTGGTACAGTGCCTTTAGCGATCCTAACTGGTGGAATAATTTCTTCGGTTTTACCGTGGGCGCGATTGGTGAAACCAGCACGCTCGCTGTGCTGCTCGGTGGGCTATTACTGCTTATCACCCGTTTAGCCGACTGGCGTATTGTGGTGGGTGTGATGCTGGGCATGATTGCCACTGCAACCTTGTTCAATGTGATCGGTTCAAGCACTAACCAGATGATGGCAATGCCTTGGACATGGCATTTAGTCACTGGTGGTTTTGCTATCGCGATGATGTTTATGGCGACCGATCCAGTCACGACCTCTTATACCCGCCAAGGCAAGTTTGCCTACGGAGCGCTGATTGGTTTTATGACAATCCTTATCCGTGTGGCTAACCCCAAAATGCCAGAAGGCGTGATGTTAGCCATCCTGTTCGCCAACCTGTGGGCGCCGCTGTTCGATTATCTGGTGGCCCGTGCCAACATCAAACGGAGAGTAAAACGTCATGGTATTTAAGAAAGATACTGTGGTGGGGACCATGATCTTCACCATCACGCTCTGCCTTTTGTGCTCCTTTATGATCACCGGTACCGCAGGCGTGTTGAAAGAGCGTAAGCTCGCAAAAAAACGCGATGAGTTACAACGTTATGTGTTGATGGCGGCCGATGTGAATATTGGCCAAGGTAATGAGTTTAGAGAGATTTTTGCTAAATCCGTTAAGCCATTATTGATTAATCTTGACACAGGCAAAGTGGACTCTGATGCCAATGTACTCGACTTTGACGAGCGCATGGCGGCGATTAACCCTGAAACCTCAAGCGCCCCTAAAAAGGATATCGCCAAAATCAAGACCCGCGCCAACGATGCCCGCGTGTTTAAGGTGTTCGATGATAGCGGCAAATTAACCAGCGTCGTAGTGCCTTTCTACGGTAAAGGGCTATGGTCGATGATCTACGGTTACGTGGCCGTCGAGCCTGACTTTAATACTATTAAAGGCATGGTGGTTTACGAGCACGGTGAAACCCCAGGTATCGGTGACTTTGTGACTGACCCACATTGGTTATCCCTGTGGAAGGGTAAACAACTCTTTGATGAAAAAGGCAAGTTTGCGATGCGCCTCGTGAAAGGCGGCGCCAAAGAGGGTGATATCCACGGTGTTGATGCTGTGAGTGGCGCGACCATGACAGGCCGTGGCGTACAGCGCGCAATGGAGTTTTGGTTTGGCGTCGAGGGTTTCCAAACCTTCTTCAACCAATTAAAGGCATCGGCTGAGCAAGGTGAGTTGGGAGGTGCAAAATGAGCAACAGTTTATCCATGCGGGACATGCTAGCAGGCCCTGTATTTGCCAATAACCCAGTGGCGATGCAAGTGCTGGGCGTATGTTCGGCGCTGGCGGTGAGTAACTCCATGCAGACGGCCGTGGTGATGACACTGGCGGTGACCTTCGTACTGGTGTTCTCTAACCTTATCATCTCCGCCATTCGCAACTTTATCCCTAACAGTGTGCGGATTATTGCCCAGATGACGGTGATTGCTTCCTTGGTGATTATTGTCGACATGGTATTGCAGGATGTGGCTTATGAGCTTTCTAAGCAACTGTCTGTATTCGTTGGGTTAATTATCACTAACTGTATCATCATGGGCCGCGCAGAAGCCTTTGCGATGAAGTATCCACCGCACTTAGCTGTGGTCGATGCCGTGGGTAACGCGGCGGGTTATGGCTTGGTGCTGATCAGTGTGGCCTTTGTGCGTGAGCTATTAGGCACGGGCAATCTGTTTGGCCATAGCGTGTTGATTACGGTTGAAAACGGCGGCTGGTACTTACCTAACGAGATGTTTAAGTTGCCCCCAAGCGCCTTCTTCCTGATTGGCCTGCTGATCTGGACCATTAACGTGATCCAGCGTAAACGCGGTTAAGGAGCGGATATGGAACACTATATTAATCTGTTTATACAGGCCACTTTCTTAGACAACATGGCGCTGTCGTTCTTCCTCGGTATGTGTACCTTTTTAGCCGTGTCTAAAAAGGTGTCGACCGCTTTCGGCTTAGGCGTTGCGGTTATCGTGGTGATGACCTTAGCCGTGCCCTTAAACCAACTGATCTATGCGAAGGTACTAGCACCGGGCGCATTGGCTTGGGCGGGCATGCCTGGCATCGACTTAAGTTACCTGCAACTGATCACCTTTATTGGTGTGATTGCGGCCTTAGTGCAAATCCTTGAAATGTTTTTAGATAAATACATTCCAAGCCTGTATGACTCCCTCGGGATCTTCCTGCCACTGCTCACCGTAAACTGCGCGATTTTTGCCGGGGTGATTTTTATGGCTAACCGTGATTACAACTTTGCCGAATCGGCGGTGTTTGCCATGGGTTCGGGCACAGGTTGGGCGTTGGCGATTGTGATGCTGGCAGGGCTGCGTGAGCGGATGAAGTTCCATGCGATTCCCGAAGGCTTACAGGGGATTGGTATCACCTTTATTACCACAGGGTTGATGGCACTTGGCTTTATGTCTTTCTCGGGGATCTCGCTGTAGCGCGTGGCTGAGAAAGTGAAACCGCATTCTGTTTAGAAAAAGGGTTATCGAATGGAAATGGCAATAGGCATAGGCATGTTCACCCTAGTGGTGTGCCTACTGGTGATAGTAATCCTTATCGCCAAAAAGAAATTAGTGACTACCGGTGAGATCACTATCGGGATTAACGACGACGCCGAGAAAAGCATTAAAGTTGCCGCAGGCGACAAACTGCTTGGCGCCTTGGCGAGTAAGAATATTTTTATTCCCTCAGCCTGTGGCGGCGGCGGTACCTGCGGCCAGTGCCGAGTGAAAGTCAAATCGGGCGGTGGTGATATTCTGCCAACAGAACAAGGGCATATCACTAAAAAAGAAGCCAAAGAAGGCTGTCGTCTCGCCTGCCAAGTGGCGGTGAAGACCGATATGGAACTTGAGCTAGAAGAAGAAATCTTTGGCGTGAAGAAGTGGCAATGTGAGGTGATCTCAAACGATAACAAGGCCACCTTTATCAAAGAGTTACTGCTAAAACTGCCCGAAGGTGAAGACGTGCGCTTTAAGGCGGGTGGCTATATCCAAATTGAAGCGCCTGCCCATGTGGTGAAATACGCCGACTTTGATATTCCGGCTAAGTACCGCGACGATTGGGAAAAATACGGTCTGTTCGACTTAGTCTCCACCGTTAATGAAGATGTGCTGCGCGCCTATTCAATGGCGAACTATCCCGATGAAAAGGGCCGCATTATGCTTAACGTGCGGATTGCCACGCCACCATCGGCCAATGTGCCACCGGGTAAGATGTCTTCTTATATCTTTAACCTCAAGGCGGGGGATAAGGTGACTATTTCTGGCCCATTCGGTGAGTTCTTTGTGAAGGATACCGATGCAGAAATGGTATTTATCGGCGGTGGTGCGGGCATGGCACCGATGCGCTCACATATTTTCGATCAGCTAAAGAGTAAAAAGACCAAGCGTAAGATGAGTTTTTGGTACGGTGCCCGTTCGACCCGTGAGGTGTTTTACCAACACGATTTCGATGCATTAGCGGCTGAGAATGACAACTTTCTTTGGCATGTGGCGCTGTCGGAGCCGTTACCAGAGGATAACTGGACGGGTTACACTGGCTTTATCCATAATGTGATTTACGAAAATTACCTTAAACATCATAAGGCACCAGAGGATTGCGAGTACTACATGTGTGGCCCTCCAATCATGAACTCCTCGGTGATCCGTATGCTTGAAAGCCTAGGGGTCGAGCCTGAAAATATCCTGCTCGATGACTTTGGTGATTAAGCGGTAAGTGGTAAGTGGAATAGAAAATCGCGTTAGGCAGAGCTAGTATAGCTGTGTCTAACGCGATTTTTGTTTATAGGGCTTTTAGTTGGCTTTGATATCTAGCTAAAGGATTTACCGCCATGGCGGCTTAAATAGCTCACCATACGCTGACTTTCAGTGGTATAGCATCCCATGCGAAACTCTCCTTGCCAGTAAGCAATATCGAGCGGACGATACCCCAGCGCATTTGGATGATTCACATCGGCACCTGCATCCACTAATAGTTTGAGCAGTTCAAAAGACTGTAGCTCACAGGCATGCAACAGTGCCGTCATCCCATTCTTATCAACGCCTTCAAGATCAGCGCCATTAGCAATAATGCGCTTAACCGCAAGTGTATCCTTGGCTTTAACTGCATGGATAAGTTCAGTGTTCATAGGGATATTTAACCTGATCCTGTGAAGCAAATTTAAAGGAGATCAATCAGAAACGCCCAAGTGAAGCAATACAACTCCTTTCCTGCCCTCGATAGCAAAATCAACCCATTCCATCTCGTACCATTCATCCGTTATCAATGAAACAGCTAAAACCCTTTTAACCTCTACCAACGCATCAAGTTGATCACTTATCTGTTTGATAAATTCGTCTCTAAAGCTTTTTATGGACATTGAAAAGGCGTTATCGACATCCTTAAGAGAAGCAAAAGCTGAGCCGCAACCGCCCTGTGTTGTAGGTAGGAGATAGAAAAAAAGCCAATCATGAAGTGCTGCATTGATCTCACTACGCCAGTCTATGACTTCACTAAAGCTAACCGTGGCATCCTTATAAAAACCCTTAAGATAATTTTCCGTTGCAATCTCTAATGGTTTTGATGCATCAATTTTAATGATTTCAAACGTATAGCCGTGATTCGCTTTATTGTTTACATAGGATAGCCCTGTGAGTATCCCGTTTAACGTACCCAATTTATAGTCAAAGTTATCCATTTCAGTTACTACACGCCTTAGCCATTGAAAACGGCAACCAATAATTCTATCTGCCATTTTAAATCAACAACATAATCTGCTTTCGGTTTCCCCTCAAGCGAATAGTGATTGAGATTGCTTTAAAGACGTGGCAAAAGTGGCTGTTAACATTAGTCAATGTGAATAGGCTCGCCATGGCATTGACTCACCGACACGCAGCAAGTCCTATCCTTGGATGCTCGACCGCCCCGTCCATGGGGCGGACGGTCGTCTCGCTAATCACCGTGGCTCACCTGTTTAACATCGGTGTCGCCTGTTTATTTTAAAGCAGATATGTTGCTCGTTTGGGGACAGAACTGTGCTGGAACAGATGCTCTAATTGGTATGTTTCAGATTAATATTTGTATGGGGTAGCGCTACAATAAGCGTCTGTAATACGCGGGCTAAAATAGGATATAGGCGACAAAGCCTGTGTGTTAGCTTACTTGTTAACTTCTACCATTTCAATAATTTGACGTACACATAATGGAAAATAAATCTGTCTAAAGCTCTCAGGATCTTTTCTCAAAGATAATAAATCATTGGTGAGCGTTTCGGTTGTTTTTAAAGACTGCTTATACGATTCTCTAATCTCAACTATTTGTTGTTCTGACATTACAATAGACTTAGATTTCGCGATTGCAACCGACCTATTGATTACGTCATTAATTACTTCTTCCTCTTGTTTATTAAAGAGAAACCTATCGAGTATAGCTTGCCAACTGACCATGCAATTCATTTCTGCATGTACTTGCATTTCGTTTTTCAGAGGATTAATGTTTTCAGTCAGGTTCGCTGCACTTGGCGAACTTATATTACTGCCAAAATATTTTGGAGTATTTATATGACAGACTTTGTCCCAAGAAATACAAGAGTTTCCACAAGGCTGCCCTTTAATACAATTTTTTGCGTTTGCATTGAAGGAAAACACAAGTGTAGCAATCATCAAAAACCTAAGTATCACAAAACTGCCCTTAGTTAAGCCAACATCTAGTATTAAGTCAAACTATCCATTTTAAATCAAAAACATAAGCTAATTTCTTCAGTTTTAAAGTACAAGAAATTAATTTTTCTGTTGGAATTTAAAACAAAAGGTCCGCTAAGTTGGGGGAACTGTGAATCGCCACAGATTTCCTATGCACTCTGTAGGAACAGTAAAATTAAGTCAATATTGCAATGCCTAAGTTAGCCTAAGATCACATCTCTAATGCGTTTTGGGGCAATAGCTTTTTAGCTAAATGAACAATAAAAGGGCTCGTTAGGGATGGAATTGTTGCACCAGTGACCGTTGGCAAACAATTTAACAAGCCACCCATTGTTAAATTTTCTAAAAGTGATGTTAGGCATCATTCGGTGTAGTGCATTGCGAGCAGACCGCGCGAAAGCTAGCAGAAGTTCACCTCCTTTGGAAGCGATAGCAATTTATCCAAAATTTAACATTCCTACTGTGATAAGCTGGCCGCTTTCTAATCAGGCAGTATTTGCTAATTAAGTTAAGGATAACCCATGCGTTTGAGTGTTATCGGCTCCCTGCTATCGGGGTTGTTATTATTCCCAAGTGCCAATAGTGTTGGCGAGTCGCTTGAAGCTGCGATTATGTCGGAAAGCGCGCAAGGCGGTCAGTCTGTTAAGCTTGAAAGCCAAACCGCATCCTCTGTCTCAAAGACTGCGGAGATTAAGAGCTTAATCCAAGCCGCGATCAAGGATTCGCCGCAGCCATTGAGTGGCAGTGTTATCCTGCTTGAGCGGGGCAAGCCGCTGTTTGAATTGCAAAAGGGTGAAGGTATTAGTAAAGATTCGCGCTTTGTGATGGCATCGCTCTCTAAACAAATCACTGCAACCTTGATATTACAGGCGGTTGATGCGGGGAAACTCGATTTAACTCAAACGCTTAATCATTACCTTTTTAGTGATGCGAAGGGAGATAACAAGGCATTAAAAGCCGTTGTGGCGGGCACAAATTCAAGTGCAAACGCTTTAAATCCCGGTCGATATGATGAGCGGATTACGCTGCATCAACTGCTGACGCATGCATCGGGTGTCGATAAACTGGGTAAGACCAATCGATTCGAGCCTGGTAGCCAATTTGAATACTCCAACTTTGGTTATTCACTGCTTGGGCAAGTGCTTGAGAAGGTTAATCACCAATCCTTTGCCGAGCAAGTGGCGCAGTTTGCAACGCGATACCAGCTTAATGGTTTGAGTGCAGAGCTGGGTAGTCTTGCGGCTATTCACAGCAAAGTGCCTTCACTCGCCGTTGGTTTACAGGAAAGCGAAGTGATTGCACCTGCTGAGCTGGTAATTGATGAAGCGTTATTGCCCGCTGGTGGATTAATTGCCTCGGCGGCCACTTATGCCGACTTTCAGCAGCAATTACATGCTGGCAAGTTGTTGAGTCCTGAGAGTTATCAGCGGATGACCACTGCGTATATCGAGTTGCCATTTTTGTGGCCGAATATGCGTTATGGTTATGGAATAAGGATCAATAAGGACGATGGCCTCGTCGAATACAGTCATACGGGTTATTTAACCGGTTATATGTCGATGACGCTGCATTATCCTGAATTTAATTTGGATTTGGTGATGCTGGAAAATCTATCGCTAAATCTTAATGATCGCGCTCGAGTATTTGAACTGCATAATCAGATCCGCCAAATTATTCGTAGTCAGTTGCTGCTTGCTAAAGCATCTAATGTTTAAGCCTCTGATGTTTAAGCCTCTGATGTTTAAGCCTTAGCTTTCGCCATTATGTTGGCGAATAGACGGCTAAGTCTGCTGATGCGCGGTTAGGCTTAAACTCGAAAGTATAAAGCCCCAAAGTAGGGGCTTTATACTGGGTCTAGTTGGTTACTAATGTGCTAACTGTTACCAAAAGCGCTTTCTTAGCGCAGTTTCGATTTCAATCTCTACTCTAAAGTATTGCAAAATTGTCCAAACAGAATCGACTAAGGCTTCGGTAAGTGCGGGATTATCATCTCCGATAACCTTGTTGATTTCATCAACCATTTCATCGAGATAGTCCTGAACTCCTTCTTCAAATTCGGCCTTTGTCGCTTGATTGCGGAAAAAGCTAAAGTTGTCGAGCTTTTCAATCAATAGTTCAACCTGTTCTTTAACCGAGTTTAACTGTTGAGCCGTGATGCTTGGATCGCTGGCTATCGGCTTAAAGAAATGCAGCACTTTGTTTTTGAGATCAAATAGCGTCGGAATTTGGCTTCTATCCACCGCCGCATCACTGACCTCTAATCTGGCTTTATGAGTATGTGCAGGTTTTGGTGCCTCCACATGGGTTGTGCCACATTCAAGCGTAAGCGATGCGACTTCTGGCTTCGCTACGTGATGGTCGATAACTGTGAGTGCTGGTGGTATTTCACGCCCTAGCTTCTGTAATAGCCGACGTTGGAAATAACTTTGTGGCTGGGCTTTGCTCAGGGCTTGCTCAAGTTGTGACTCACTGTAGGGGACGATTTGCAGTAGTACTTCGAAAATCTCTTTATATTCCTGCTCCATAGTCACGCTCAGCGGGCTATTACCGACACTATTAGTTACGGTTAAGTCAGCGCCATATTGCTGTAACAGTCTTAAGATCCGCACCGCCGTTGACTCAAAGCGAGGAAACTCAATAGAACTGCCGCCCATCACGGCGCAAAGGGCGGGGGTGGTGTCTTCGGCATTGATGGCATTGGGGATGGCGCCATGTTCGAGTAACACTTCAACGCAGGATTGTGCGCCGTAATAGCAGGCACACATCAGTGGTGTAAATTGTTCATCTACTGAGTATTCTTCAATTTTTGCTCCGTGGCGTAGTAATAGTTCCACAGTATTACGCCGCATCGGGCCAGTGATTTGATCCCACCAGTAGGTCGAAATCGCCTTGTGCAGAATAGGCGAATTATCATGGCCGCAATGGGTAAAAATATCCCCGCCTTGGTTAATCAGCCATTCAAGTACTTGGGTTCGACAGGCGATGGCCGCAGCGGACACGTAGTTAGTGTTGTAGATATTGGTAAGGCTTAAATCGAGTCCCTTGGTGAGCAGATATTCCATCACTTGGATAAGTGTGGCTTGATCTTCCTTACCCGAACCACGTTGGCAGATAGTCAGCAAGCTTGGTTCATCCACTGCACCAAATTTTTTATTGATATCCATACCATATTTTATGAAGAGGTCGAGAAACTCCGGCAGAAAGGTTTTCTTCTCGACCATTGGATAAACCAATAGTCGCAAGTTCGACCAGGCCAACATTTCGTAGGGTTTACCCGCATTCATAAATACAGAATTGGGATCCGCGCCATATTTGAGCAACAGCTCTAGTGCTTGATAGATATATTCCCGTTGATTCACATCGGTAAATTGGGCGTTATTAATAAATTGGTTGAGCACGGGGGAATGGTCGGCGTCAGGCGGTGTCATCCTATAGATGCGATTGATATCGACGGTCGCCTTAATCAATTTTTCGATAATTCTGAGGTCAAATTCTGAGGTCAATGCCGCGTAGAGCAAACTTTTAGCGTGGGAGTCGGCTTTGATCTGCGGATAATGATCTAGCAGATATTCAGTGTATTGTTGTGATTTAGCATAGACACAGAGTTCGAGTAAATTGGCGTCGTCCCAAAAGCTGCTATCGTTGGCCATAATATAACGGGACTTTTTAAACTCAGGATAGCGTTTTACTAATGGCGCGAAGGCTTCAACTCCCCAATAGTCGCTGGAAAAAATAATCTCTTCAATCAGGCTTAATTGGCCAATGTCCAAATAAAGATCTTTATTAATGATATGTAAAAAGACATCTTTACTGCGCTCAGCATAAAGGATTTCTAAGGGATGATTTAACTCGCCATTGGTCCAAAAACTCACTGAATGATTGATATCCAGCCCCAGTTCAAGCAAGTGATCGAGCATGATAATCCGCTGACTGTCTTGGTAGATATACTGAGGATTTGGATGAAATAAGTAGTTTAACCAGCAGTTATTAAATTGATTTTGATAGTAAAGATTAGCACCAGCCTTGAGGTAGAGCTTTACCAACTCAGGATTATTAAACTCAATTGCTGCGTGCAGGGCACTAAAGCCATTGCATTCAATTTGTGCGCCCTTGTTGATTAAATAATCTACCAGTTCGAGGTCGGACTCTGGGCTGCGGGAGAGGGGGACTAACACATTACAGGGGGAAATATCGGGATCAATAAAATTAATATCACCGCCATTGGCGAGGTACTTATTAATTTTTTGAATTTTCTTGGCTGTAGACAGCTCGTTATTAACACATATTTCCCGCAGGGTGAGATTATTATCACCAAAAATCCAATTTAGCATGGGCTTCCCTATTTAATGCTTTAACAATAATGCAGCAAAATCATTTCAAATAAACATCATTTAACTGAATGATTTTATGTGTATTTTAATATGGTTAGCCACTAAAACTCTATGCTAATAAGGAGAATTAAAGACTGATTTTAGTTGAATAAGTGATTAACTGTGTTGGTTGGCATTGATTGCCGCTTATTATCAGGCAGGATGTTTAGCGAAGAATATAGCGGGGATTTACTCGGTTGGCAGACCATCCGTGGTCTGCTAAATGGAATTATTTAGGTTGCAATGGTAATAACATCGGGATCTCACAGGCATGGTGGCCGGTATTTCCTAGTGGTGCGCTCAGAGGGTAAAAGCCTAAGTGTTCATAGAGCTTGAGTGCTTCTTTTAATATCGCAGTCGTTTCTAAGTAGCAGCTTTGGTAACCCGTTTGACGGGCAAAGTCGAGAGCGAGTAGTGCTAAACGTTTAGCTAAGCCTTTACCGCGGATTTCAGGCATAAAGTACATTTTTTGTAGTTCACAAATGCCTGCATTATTGGCAAGTGGGGCAATGCCTGCACCACCAACGACTCTACCTTCATATTCAACAACCCAATATTGAGCACCCGCTTGCGAATAAATCTGGCTTAGACAATCTAAGGTCGGGTCAGCCACGCTATAGCCTTTATCTGCGGTTAAACCATATTCGGCAGATACATCGCGGATAACTTGGGCTATGGCGGCATCATCGGCGGCTGAGGCTGCACGAATTATGCAGCCTGACTGTTGTTTGGCTTTATCTATTGCTTGGTTGTACTGCATGAGGGCTTGCTCAATATGGTGAATTTGATCAGAGGTGAGTTGCGCTAAGATTTCTTGAAACAGCTGATTTTGTTGGTTATCGAGTTTTGCGAGTAGCTTTTTACCCGCGCTCGTCAGTTGTACGACAAGGCAGCGATTATCCTTTGGATGCATTTGGCTCTGGGCGAGATGCTTATCGATTAAGTGCTTTATTGCTCGGCTAGCATTGGATTTATCAATACTTAGTTTGCAGGCGAGATCTTTAATGGTTTGCGGTTGATTACCGATCTCAAGCAAAGCATGGGCTTGCACGGGGGAGAGAGGTAAATCACCGACTGCTGCGTTAAGCATGCCTAGATGCCTCACCATATAGCGAGAGAGCTGCCGAAGTTGGCTAGATGAGTCTAAATCATTTGCCATAGTTTAATTAAACGCCTTTACGTTATGCAACGTTGAGCCTGACGAGTATTGCAAGCCGGTGGGCTAGCTAGGCTTATATCGCATAATTTAGTTGCAAGTTACAACTAAATTAGCGGGCTTTGCGTTGTTTTGCAATATTTTATTAACAAATTTATGGGTAAATCTCGGGATTTAAAAACGGCGCCATCGCGAGAATGATCGCTTGGGTATAATTGCTTTCACGAGTAGCGTGGCCGTGGGTGAGCAGGCCTATTGCGCCACCTTTTTGTTTGATATTGACAGTATTAAACAGTCTATCCATCACATGACCCAACTCTTCACCCGCTTCAAGTGCTTGATAGACCTGCATCGGCAGCGGTAACTGAGCGCCACGGCCAATGCTTAAGCGTTGCTGGTGAGCAATCGCAATATAGGCAAAGGTTGCTGGGCCAAACTCGAAATGGTCGACGCCGCCTTCCATCGCAAAATAATAATCAGCTTCGGTATGCCGTTGGCAATAGTTAACGCGATTCACTGCACCTTGGCGGGTATCGCTATCTGTCATGGGCTGGGCGGGGACGCCAGAAGGTGCGTCCATGCTGAGGGTTTCAATCTGGGATTCAGGAAACAGCAGCTTCATCGCATTGGTCGCAGCATTCACTTTGACGGGGTTTTTCGACCCAACGATTACCTTGATAATATTTTGTTGCATATAAGTTATTTATTTTGATTTTTAAAGTGGACGCTCATATGGATCATTGCTTAAATGGTCGGAGGTGTCTCGCCTATGGGTTTTCTATTCTGCCATATTCATTGCTATGACTCAGTAAAAAGAGCTCAGTAAAAGCAAATGTTTGGGGAGCAAATAGCCATAGCCGAGCATCAGGAAGCGACATGCCATTATTGCTCCTTCAGTAAGTTAGCTGATTTAAGCAGTAAAGCGATGTCATTGAAGGAACCAAAATTAAGAGATAATAATAATGAAATTCAACAAACTCATGATCGCGATGGGGATGGCCTGCGGGGTGATGCTCACAGGCTGTAACGATAGCGAAGATAGTACTCCACCTACCGAACCTGAAACCCAACTGCAAACCTTTGCCCCTAATGGCTTACTCAAAGCCAATATCCGACGAACCACCTACGGCGTACCCCATATCCAAGCCGACAATTTAGAAAGCCTCGGTTTTGGTAGCGGTTACGCGCAAGCGCAGGACAACCTCTGCGTGCTCGCCGATGGTTTCATTAAGGCGAATTCCCAGCGCTCTATGTACTTTGGCCCCCATGCGTCGATAGATTTCACCACAGGGCTACCTACCGCCGAAGATAATGGCAACTTAATCTCCGATTTTGCCTACAAAGCCTTAAAAATCCGTGAGCAAGCCGAAGCTAAGTGGCCGCAGTTTAGTGAACGCTCTCGTGCATTGATCCAAGGTTTTACCGCGGGTTATAACCAGTATCTTGCGGATGTGGAGGCGGGCAAACAAACAGCAGAACCTTTCTGTGGCGGCCAACCTTGGGTAAAACCTATCGTGCCTGAAGATGTGGTCACTTATTTGTTTTCCATTGCATTGTTACCTGGTGCGGCTAACTTCCTCGATTTGATTTTCTACGCTAATCCTGGGGATGCGCAGGAATATATGCCACGTATCGTGGGGCCTGCGCCGAGCCAAGAGCAGACCGCGTTTGTTAGCGATATGCAGTCTAAATTGATAGCCCGTGCTGCCCGTATTACCACGCCAGAAACCAATCCTCGGGATTTAGGCTCTAACGGCTGGGGACTGGGTAAAGATAAGACCGAAAATGGTCGCGGTATGGTGCTGGGCAACCCGCATTTCCCGCACACGGGTAACCTGCGTTTTTGGCAATCCCATATTACCATCCCTGGGCATTTAGATATGATGGGTGGCTCGCTGGTGGGGATGCCTGGCCCGATTAATATAGGTTTTAACAAAGACTTAGCTTGGACTCATACCTTCTCAACCGCTGAGCATTTTGTGATGTACAACCTTGAGTTGGTCTCGGGCGATAGATTGCAATATCTGTTTGATGGTAAGCCCATGCCGATCAATAAAGAGACGGTTTCTATCATAGTGAACGCCGGTCCTGCGGGCATGTTAGTGGCTGAAAAGGATATTTACACCACGGCCAAAGGCCCTATGGTTGAGGCGCCACCTACGCTTGCGCCTTTTGGTTGGGATGATGGCAGTGCCTTTATGATCCAAGATGCCAATATGGCGACAATGGATCCTGTCGATCACTGGCTCGCCATGAACTTAGCGACCAATAAAGATGAATTTCAACAAGCCTTTAAAGATTACGACGGGGTTATTTTCAACAACACTATGTATGCCGATAAAGAGGGCAATGCCTTCTATATCGACGACTCGACAGTACCCGGTTTGTCCGAGTCTGCCGTTGTGCTGTTAAAGACTTCGCCCGATATTAAGGCGGCAAAAGAGAAAGCCGGCTTTACTATTTTGCCGGGTAATACTTCCTTGTTTAGCTTTAGTGGCCCCACGCCCTATGAACGTGCGCCTAAGCTGGAGCGTAGTGACTTTGTGCAAAACTCCAATGACTCCTTCTGGTCAACAAACTTGAATGAGCCCCTGACCTACTTCTCGCCTATGTATGGCCCAGAAGCAGGGCAATTATCGCTGCGTACCCGTATGGGATTAACGCTAATGCAGGATGCGGCAGGCAGCGATGGTAAGTTCAATCTCCAAGAGTTGGAGGCCGCCGTATTATCAAATCGTAGTTACTTGGCTGAACTGGTCTTGCCGGCATTAATTGCCCAATGTGAGGCACAAGGCAGTACGCCTGTGGTAGTGTCTGCCAGTTTATCAAAAGATCTCACCTCAGCTTGTGCGGCGTTAAAAGCCTGGAATGGTAAGCAAGATAATGACAGCAAAGGCGGCGCCTTACTGCGCGAATTTGCCCATCAATTTAATCAAAAGACGATGCTGACCAAGGGATTTGATCCCGCGAATGCGGCGACCACTCCGAATACACTGGCTACTGACGGCAGTGCATTAGTGGCGCTTGCTCATGCGGCGCTGAATTTAGAAGCCTCAGGTTTTGCTTTAGATGCACCGCTAGGTGATGTGCAGTTTGTCGAGAAGTCTCTTCCCGATGGCACTGCCAGCGGAGCGCGTCTACCTTGGCCAGGGAGTCACAACGCTGAGGGTGGTTTTAACGTGTTTTCAACTAGCTTATCAGGCGACGATACGTTAATTCCACAACATAAATATGCGCCTCTGATGGACGTCGTTACAGGCAAAGCCATGGGTTCTGGCTTAACGGCGAAGGGATATCAAATACGTTATGGTTCAAGTTGGATGATGGCGGTGAGCTTTACCGATGAGGGCCCTGTTGCGCGCGGCATACTCACTTATTCTGAGTCGAGCAATATACTGTCGCCTTCGTTTACCGACCAAAGCAATCTGTATTCCAGCAGTAAGAGTTTCCGTCCTTTACTGTTTAAGGAAGCTGATATTGCGCCAGCCGTAGTCTCAACGACTGAGTTGGTGCTGCAAAAAGCCCAATAATGCTGCGCTAGTCGGGTGGTGATTCATTGGCCCACTTAGGTGGGCCTTTTTATTGGGTGGGCTTTTTATAGGTTGTTCAACGTTACAAAATGTAAAAATTTAACAATGTCGCTAGTGATCTAGTTCAAGTTTCTATAGTGGTTGTTTGAATCTAGTCTTATTTATCAGTTTTTTGTGACTTAGCGCGTTTTTGTGGCTTTTATCGACGGCAGAGTAATGTCGCCATTTAGGCTTAAGGGTAAATTTACTGTACTTTCTTGGTGATTAATTGTGATCACTTTGATGCGCCATTGAAAATTTATTACATAAATTCATAGATCTAGATCTCAATCCCAGCTTTATTTGAAATTCCATTACTTAAAATGGTTTTAGATCAACTTTTGCTTAAGCTTTTTCGCTATCCTTACGCCGAATTTTTTATGCGGTTTCACCGTAAGGTAATTTTACTATGCAAAAAGATGCGATCAGTGTTTTAGAAACACCTCAAAGCACGCAAGAAAGCACAACAAGACGCTTACCTTGGACGCGCCAAGATACTACTTGGATGCTGAGTTTATTTGGTACCGCTGTGGGGGCGGGCATTCTCTTTCTACCTATCAATGCGGGTATGGGTGGTTTTTGGCCCTTAGTCTTGATGGCCATCATCATCGGACCTATGACCTATTTGGCCCACCGTGGTCTTTCACGCTTTGTTTGTTCGTCGAGCATTCCTGGCAGTGACATTACCCAAGTGGTTGAAGAACACTTTGGGATTGGCGCGGGCAAGGCGATTACGCTGCTCTATTTTTTAGCGATCTATCCGATTGTGCTGATCTATGGCGTGGGGATCACTAATACTGTTGATAGTTTTATCGTCAACCAATTGGGCATGGCATCACCGCCGCGTTTTCTGCTTTCTGGTATCTTGATTTTCGGCATGATGGCCGTGATGGTAGCCGGTGAGCAATTTATGTTGAAAGTGACTCAACTGCTGGTGTATCCGCTGGTAGGGATTTTGGCCTTTATGTCTTTGTATCTTATTCCTGAATGGAAAATGGATGCACTGCAAGTTGTGCCTGAAACCGGCGCCTTTTTAGGCACAGTATGGCTAACCATCCCTGTACTGGTGTTTGCCTTTAACCATTCTCCGGCGATTTCGCAATTTTCGGTTTCCCTTAAGCGCGACCATGGCGGCAATGCCGCACGTAAGGCCGATGTGATCCTGCGTAATACGTCGATGATGTTAGTCGGCTTTGTGATGCTATTTGTGTTCTCCTGCGTGTTGTCATTGTCGCCTGAACAATTGGCCGAAGCGAAGGCAAAGAACCTGCCGATTTTGTCCTATTTAGCAAACGTGCATGATAGCGGTTTTGTCAGTTATTTCGGGCCTTTCATTGCCTTTATCGCGATTGTTTCTTCCTTCTTTGGTCACTATATGGGCGCAACTGAAGGTATGAAGGGCATTATTGTTAAGCAATTACGCTCAAGCAATAAGCAAGTCTGTGACAATAAACTGAACAAGTTTATCCTCGTGTTTATGTTTGCCACCATTTGGGGCGTTGCGATTAAAAACCCAAGTATTCTGGGAATGATTGAGGCGCTAGGCGGCCCAGTGATTGCGGCGATTTTGTACTTAATGCCAATGTATGCGGTGTATAAAGTGCCGGCGCTAAAAGCTTATCGTCACCGTATCAGCAATGTGTTTGTGGTTATTGCGGGTTTACTGGCGATGACGGCGATTCTATTTGGTCTACTCAGTTAAGACTGAGATATATAAGCGGTTTAAATGAAAGGATCGAGCATTGCTCGATCCTTTTTTATTACTTTTCTTCGTACATTAGATAGTAACTTTGCTTCATCCCTAAGGCTTGGTAGGTTTGCTGGGCTGCGAGGTTTTCCTGCTCGACATATAAACGGAAACTGGCGGCGCCACCATTGGCCTCGGCTAATTGTTTTACCTCAGCATAGAGTCTGCCATAAATCCCCTGACGGCGATTTTGCGGGCGAATATATACGCTCTGGATCCAGTAGTAATCTTTGGCGCGCCAGTCACTCCACTCGAAGGTCACCATCAGCGAGCCGACAATTTCTCCTTCGATTTCAGCCACCAGGTAAAAGCCTTTTTCGGGATGACTAAGTAGGGTATTGACGCCTTTGATAAGCGTGGTTTCATCTAAGGCAAGACCTTCAGTCTCTTGCGCCATTGCCTGATTAAATTGGACTAGGGCGCTAAGATCTTGCACTTTAGCTTTACGGATCAACATTTAACAACTCCTCGGCGGTTAATGGTATTTACCGCTCTTGTGTTTGGGATGACGCTGATGTATCGGGATGAGTTAGGCATACACTGTAGCACGGAACCCCCCATCAGAACGAGTGAGCACAGATCCCTATTGCCCTTTAATTGCGGCTAAATTTTGTACGACTAAAGTCTAATCTGCTAGGCTTGAATAAGGTTTTCACTAGCAGAAGTGGCGCGATTATGGGATTCGTTAAATCAACTCGTCGGTTTAAACCAATATTCTTACAACCTTATGATGCTCATAAAGATCTTCAAGTTAACCATGGGATGCACTTTATGCTAACTTTAGTTACCTTTGGCTTATGGGGGCTGGTTTGGTGGTATTTGATCCTCAAATCTCAGGGGGAAAATCAGTCACTCTTTAGCGGTTTCGATGATGACTATTGGAGCTACCTTATCGAGTGCGAGCAGCCGCCTGCATCGTTGTATCGTCAACGTTTTGCTCCGTCAGACAATACGGCGCAATTCGAAGCCTAAGCCATGCTTTAGCTGGATTTTGCCGCGGTTGATATCAACGTGATATAGATCATCCTTAAAGTTTTATTGCTTATGGTAGACTCGGCGGCTGGCTAATTGAAGGTTAGTCCCGCCAAGGATAAGGCTTCGCCCTATCATCATTTCAAATTCAAGGTTATAAACATGTCAAAACAAAGGTCATCAGCCTTAGGCCGGATCTGGTCTGCTTGGATGTCAGTGCCCCTGTGGCTACAAATTTTCGTTGGTATGGTGCTCGGGATTCTGGTGGGGGTCACTTTAGGCGAGCAGGCTTCCTACCTAAAACCTATTGGCACGCTGTTTGTTAATACCATCAAAATGCTGATTGTGCCTTTAGTCTTTTGTTCCTTGATTGTTGGTGTCACCTCAATGGAAGATACCGCCAAAATGGGCCGGATTGGTTTTAAATCCTTTGCGTTTTATCTCTGTACGACGGCGATTGCGATAAGCCTAGGCTTAGTGGTGGGCTATGTGATTCAACCTGGTGCGGGTGTTCCTTTGTTGCAACACGAGGCGGTAAGTACGGCCAAAGAAGTACCCTCGGTGATGCAAACGCTGATTGATATAGTGCCCACCAACCCCGTCGCTGCATTGGCGAGTGGCCAGATCCTACAAGTCATTGTGTTTGCCGTGGCACTTGGGATTGCATTGGTATTGATTGGCGACCATGGCAAACCTGCGATTAAGGTGTTTGAGAGCCTTGCCGAGGCCATGTACAAGTTGACCGATATGGTGATGAAGCTTGCGCCCTATGGTGTGTTTGGTCTAATGGCATGGGTTGCGGGTGAGTATGGCATCGACATGCTATGGCCACTGATTAAAGTCATTATTGCCGTTTATATTGGCTGTATTATCCATGTGTTAGGTTTCTACAGCATAGTGCTGCGCCTATTTGCCAAGCTTAATCCGTTGCATTTTTTTAAGGGGATCAGCAATGCGATGGCGGTGGCATTTACCACCTCAAGTTCGGCAGGCACTTTACCTGCAAGTATGAAATGTGCGAGCGAATATCTTGGGGTAAACAAGAAGATCTCCAGTTTTGTATTGCCCTTAGGCACCACCATCAATATGGATGGTACAGCCCTATACCAAGGCGTGACCGCGCTGTTTGTGGCGCAGGCCTTTGGGATTGATTTAACTTGGGTCGACTATCTAACGATTATTTTAACCGCGACGTTAGCCTCAATCGGCACCGCGGGGGTACCGGGCGCAGGCTTAGTGATGTTGACTCTAGTGCTCTCGACTGTGGGCTTACCCTTAGAAGGTGTAGCCTTGATTGCGGGGATTGACCGCATTTTGGATATGGCGCGAACTGTTGTGAACGTCTCTGGTGACTTAGTGGCGACGACCGTAATTGCCAAATCAGAAGATGAGCTTGACGTTGAGCATTACAATGCTGATATGGTGCAAAGCGCCGTGATTGCAGAGCAAAATGCCGCAAACGAAAGTGCTGCGACTAAGAGTTAATCGATCGAGTTAAGATTTGATTCGAATAAAAAACCGCCAATCGGCGGTTTTTTATTATCGATACACTTTTATTTCAGTTGGGTTAACACTAAAACAGGTTTATCGTCGCTGCTGAGTAATGTCAGACGTCCTTGCACTAATTTGGCTTTAGCGACCAGTGGTAGTGCTTGCATGACTTTATGCTCTTGCTGCATCAATGAATCGACACAGGCTTTCATGGTGCTGCCACCAGGGATGATTTTCAACTCCTGTCCTTGCTGGTTATATTGGCCAAAAAAGTTATTGCAGCTGTTATTGCCTGAAAGCTTACCTTCTGCATCGAAGGTGATTTGAGCTGGGCTGTAATCAACAGTCGGTTGTCCTTGGACTGCTTCAATATGCCAGCTTCCCTGTAATGACACAGTGTCTTGATGGGCGACGTCAGTACTCTGACAAGCCGTTAAGCCAAAAAGTAATGCGCTTAATAGAAATGTTTGTTTTAACATTGTCTCAGTTCCTTTTTCGATATTCATGGCAATAGTGTACAAGTTTAGCGAGAGATAAAAAGAGGTTTATATGCAAGATAGCATTAAAAGCACTATGAATTTGTTGAAGTTTTTACATTGGTTAGGGGTTTTGATGTTAGTTTGTGGACTTGGGTTTTATATGTTGACTCAATGGAGTCTAGAAATCAGTGGGATGTTATTGATCGCAAGCTTAATTGGCTTAGGCTTAGTGTTGATGTCACCTTATCCTGTGGTGTTATTTATCCAATGGGCGAAGCGTCAGGATGAGTTGCCAAAGTAATAATAGCGTTTGCGACTTTTACAACTCGGCCGAGTCTGCAGCGGGGTTGTTATAAAGCTCGGCATTGATCCCTTTTGCCTGATTACTGCTCGATTGTGTTGGATCTTGCAACATAGATTTTAGTTTACAGCGAGCATCTTCCATCATGGGCGCTAACTTAGCCGTCGATTCAGGGGTAAAGAAACTGTAACTGGAATCGAGTTTAAGGTGATGATTTTGCTGTTCTAATTGTTTTTCGACCCGCTTCATAATGTGCAATATATCGCGTTCGCTATCGACAAAGGCTAACACCACAAACTGAGTCGCGCTGAAATGGGCTGCTACATCGGCTGTGCGGATGGTATCTTGAACCAAATTACCGAGGAGCCTGTGATGTTTCTCTTCTAAGCGTTTTTCCGGCGAGTCAGCTTCAATCAATTCGAAGAAAAGAATCCCTGCATGGGCGCCAAAGCGTCGTCCAAGATTGAGTTGCCTAGGAGCCATCATCATAAAGCCGTAATGGTTGAGCATGCCGGTCTCTTGATCGCGCATTGATAGCGATTCGATTCTATGGTTTTGACATAACAGGGATAATTCCTGCTGAAGCAGGATTTGGAAAGGTTCAAGCATGGCGCTGTTGCTTAAAGGATCGGCCATATGGGGATTTAACACGCATAGTGAACCAAATTGACTGCCATCAGGCCATGCAATGGGGCGGGACAGAATGTATTGAATTCCGTCAAAATCTCTTGGAAGTTCATCGAGCATAAAGCGGCTTAAATTGAGATAATCTCCGTCTATGTTGCTATTTTTTAATGCTTCAAAGAGCGGGAAGTTATTTGGAAAAAGCGTGCCAGAAGTAAAAAGCGGCGTTTCGCTAACGGAGCTGACGATCACTTCAAAACCCGATTGCGTTATCTGTAATACAAACACGTGGGTAGCGCTGTAGTAACTTTTTATTAATTCGCATTGTTGCATCCAACGACCTAAATTGACTTGAAGTAGATCGTTGTCAAGCACACTGATTTGGGGATTGATAGTCTCTGGCAGCATAAAATGGCGAGTGAATGACCTACAATTCAATAAGTGTGGGAAACAATAGCGTTATTAGCAAATTTTTTCCTAAAAGATAAAGTCTTTAGTATTTATTTAAGTATACTGACGCGCTTAAAATCTAGCGATAAGCTCAACTTGGACATACCTCTGATGCAAACGCGATTAGCAACTAAACAAGATGTTGATATATTGGCCGCGTTAGAGCGCCAGCATCTCAATGATGAGTTAATGTCTAATGGTGTCAATTTGGAAGGGCAAGCATTTAATCGTAATGAATTAACTCAGCTAATTGATAAGCATTGGATTGTGGTCGCTGAAATTAACGGACGCATTATAGGTTATGTGATTGCGGGACGTTGGTCGTTTTTTGAGACCTGGCCAATTTATCGCAATTTGTTGAAAAGATTGAATCGAATCAATGGCGATGGTCCTCAATTAACGGTGCAAAACAGCTGCCAATACGGTCCTATCTGGGTTGATAAAGCATATCGTGGCCAAGGCGTTTTTGAGGCACTTGTTACTCGCATTTACCGAGAAGTTGCGCCTAGTTTTACTTATCTGGTGACGTTTATAGCTGATGAAAATGAGCGTTCTTTGGCGGCGCATACTCGTAAAGCTAAAATGCAAGTTGCAGATTTTTTTACTTTTTCTGATAGGGATTATTATATTATGAGTGTTGATATTCGCTCATATGCACTCGCTCATCGTTAACTCGTTTTCCCGCCATATGTTACGTTGTTCTGCTTTCAAAAATCAGTATTTTTTAGGTTGATTGTGTCCTAAAAGATTGATCGACTATGTTTTATTAAATAGTTGTCAATAATAACCCTGATATCATGTTTGAACTTCGAAATTTTCTGGACAGAAGTTTTCTTATCTCTGTACGTGAGTCCTTTATCGCGTTACTGCCATTTATTCTTGTTAACTCACTACTATCACTGGTTATAGCGTTATTAAGTAGTTGGATCCCGGAATGGCAAACAACGGCATTTTTTTATGGCTTAACATTTTTTTCAGTGCAGCTTGCAAAGATATTTCCGTTGCTTGCGCTTATTTCTCTTTCCTTCCATTTTGCCAAATATCTTCAGCTTTCAGCGATTGTTGTGTGCTCAATCTCCTTTAGCATCTTACTGGCTTTGCATGTGCCAACCACAGAGGAAGTACTTAGCATTGATTATGTTGATGTGGTTTTAGGTGATCCTCGGGTGGTTTTATTACCGATTTTAACGGCATATCTATTGCGCATATTGGTTACTTGGCGATGGCTAGACTTAGTAAAAGGAAAAGCATTGAGTCGATATTTAAAACAGCATCTGAATATTTTTTTGCCAGTAGTTATTTGTTTTATGGTTATATTGATGCTTGTTACTGAAGCATCTGCCTTACTTAGCTGGTTTTTTTCGCCACTAATTGATACTTTGCAAACCGCGAGTATTGGGATCCAATTGTTTATCCGTATTTTATTAACCCATGTGCTCTGGAGCTTCGGAGTGCACGGTGATAATGCATATCTACTGTTAATAGGTGTCGATAATGGCTTGACTGAGGTTGTACCTAATCTAACCGCTAGTCAATTTATGGATTTGTTTATTCTTTACGGTGGCAGCGGGGCGACTTTATCGCTCATTATTGCTATTTTCATTAGTTCTAAAGACAGTGCAACACGCCATATTGCTAAGATTGCAACACCCTTTGCATTTTTCAATATCAATGAAATATTGATTTATGGTTTACCTATTATTTTTAACCCTAGATTATTATTGCCATTTATACTCTCACCCATAGTTAATTTTATATTGGCCTATAGCGCCATCAGTATAGGTATTCTAGAATTTGATGCTCATAGCTTTCCTTGGATAACACCTCCATTTATTAATGCTTATATGGCGAGTGGGCATTTTAGTGCTGTAATATTTCAATGCTTTTTGATAGCTATCGGTGTGTTGATTTATCTACCATTTGTACAGCGATTTTCTTTAATGAGTGAACACTATGAGTTCGATCGTGAGCTTATCAAAAGGATTCAATTTCAAGCAGATATTGAGCTGATGAATGAAACACATTATCTAAAAAAACAGTCAGAGTCTTTAAAGGCTGAAATTAATTTAGAGAAAACCATCAAAGAGGTGTTAGCCGGTGAATTGCAGCTTCACTATCAACCTAAGATTGCTTTAATTGATGGTAAAGTGGTTGGATTTGAGGCTCTTATTCGTCTTCGGGATGAGTATGGGGCCTTAAAAGGCCCTTATTTTATTGATGCGTTTCAACGTGCGGGCTATTCCCACATTATTGATCGTTTTGTAATTAATACCGTTGCAGAAGATCTTGCTCGTTGGGCATTAGAGGGCTTTTTTCCTAAGGTCAGTATCAATATTGACCCCAATAACATCACCGATAGTCAATTATTAGCGATTATGAATGATAGATTAGGTAGTGTTGCTCATCAGGTCGAAATTGAGATGTTAGAATCGGCATTCATGTTGGATCTAAGCCGCATTGATAGCAGTATCAAACAGCTTAAGCTGTGTGGTTTCCGTTTTTGGTTGGATGATTTTGGTACTGGGTTTTCGAGTTTAAGTCTACTGAGTCGAATCAATGTTGATGGTATTAAGCTAGATCGCAGTATTCTCGCCAATGCCAGTGAGCCTAAAGGTCGTACTTTATATCTGCAAATTTGCAAACTTTGTAGTAGTTTAGGTTTTAGCTTAACAGCTGAGGGTGTTGAAACCCGTGTTGAAGCCGAGTTTGTAAAAGAAGCTGGTGTTGCTTATGTGCAAGGTTGGTTATATGCCAAGGCAATGCCAGGACCCGATGCTAAAGCCTTTTGGTTGGAGATAAATGGTGAGTAAATCCTTGGTCAATATCTTGTTGACTAACTATGCCCAGACAAGTTTATCGGCGTGGGACAACCTGCGCGTATTATTATCCGAGTGTGCCTTGCAGCAATGTGAGGCCCGAGGATTTGAAGTCGATTGCGACGATAGTCGCCCCCATTATTGGTTACAGATTGAAGATTGTTGGCTCGATTGCGGCCGCACCAATGCTTACAGTGCGGCTATAGTATGTTTAACGCCTGAGGTCGTTCAAGGTGCAAGGATAATTGGCGAACAAGAGTGTGCACTGTTATCCGCTGCGCAGATAAATCTGCTGTGTATGCAAAACGCCCATTTTGACCACTGCTAAAACATAAACAATTCTGATATTCCTTAGAATAATAAATTCTGCAGTGGCTTTGTGTTTCTTATTTCGCCAAACGAGAGATTACGATACGTCACGCATGTTGCACTGTATAACATCCCGCTAATTGTTAGAAAAGTGGAAACGTCAACACGCCCTAATAATGGCAAACTTAGTTACTCAGTGTTCTTGATAATAATTTGCTCGTTTGTTTATTAGCATTAAGTTATTTACTACCTCTTTTTGAGTATTTATTCTTGGCGTATTGGGATTTGGCTGCTTTACTTAACCTACTTATTTATCAAAATTTGTATTGTTTAGTGCTGGATGGACACTGCCATGATGGATGATGATTGGTGTGATGGATCGCATTTTATCGAACATGCCAAATTTCTGGCTGCTCTTCTAGATTCTCTGGAGGATCAAATTTCGGTAATTGATAGTACTGGTGTCATACAATTTACCAATCTTTCATGGAACCGGTTTGCTGAACAAAATGGTATGCCTAAGGGGCATAATTGGATTGGTACAAATTATATAAATGTGTGTGCAGGTTCTGACGAACCGCTTGCACTAATTGCATTAGAAGGTATTCGCCGAGTTATTCAGCATGAGCAAGAACGTTTTTATTTGGAATATCCCTGCCATAGTACTGATATATTTCGATATTTTATGATGCGAGTCGTCGCTGTTAAAGGGCTCGAGCCGGAGTTTTATGCCATTTCCCATGTCAATATTACTGAGCGTAAGTTGCTAGAGTTAGAAATCGCAGATCTTTCGGAGCATGATCCATTAACGGGATTAGCCAATCGACGCTTATTTAGTCGTTTTTTGCACAATGAGTGGCGTCGAAGTCAGCGAGAACAGACACCGCTTTCCCTTATTATGCTGGATTTGGATAACTTTAAAACCTGTAATGATCATCTTGGTCATCAGGCGGGAGACGATTCACTGCAGAGGGTGGGACGGATATTAAAGTCTTTTTGTCAGCGCCCTGCTGACCTACCTTGTCGGTTTGGGGGAGACGAGTTTGCGTTAATCCTTGGGAATACTGATAGAGAAAATGCGCTGCATATTGCAGGAGAGATTTGTCGGGCGATTAAAGCGTTAGATTTAGTTATTCAGGGTGATATTCGATTGAGCGCCAGTATTGGTGTCGCAACGCTCTATGCCAATCTTGGCGAGTCAGAAACTCAGTTGCTTACTGCCGCTGATGCCGCGTTATATGTTGCTAAACGATCGGGTAAAAATTGTTACCATGGAGTGCATAGTGAGCCTAGTTTTACGGAGTAATTGGCCCAGCGTCAGATGTTTATCTGATGTGTAAGCGCGATGGTCGCGGCATGGTTTGAAACGCGAGACGTAGCAGCTTGAAAATAGAGTAAAAAAACCGCCCTTAGGCGGTTTTTTTACAATCGAAAGCTTAATGCAGATTATAGACCTGCATCTGCTCGCAGTGCGTCAGCTTTATCCGTCGCTTCCCATGGGAACTCGCTGCGGCCAAAGTGACCATAAGCGGCTGTCGCTTGGTAAATTGGACGAGCTAAGTTCAACATCTCAGTCAGGCCGTATGGACGCAGGTCGAAGTGTTGACGGACTAACTTGATTAAGACTTCTTCAGACACTTTACCTGTACCGAAGGTCTCAACGCTGATAGACGTTGGTTCAGCCACACCGATAGCGTAAGACACTTGGATCTCACAACGGTCAGCCAGACCCGCAGCTACGATGTTTTTCGCAACGTAACGGGCAGCATAGGCCGCACTACGGTCAACTTTTGATGGGTCTTTACCAGAGAATGCACCACCACCGTGACGCGCCATACCACCGTAGGTATCCACGATGATCTTACGACCGGTTAAACCACAGTCACCCATTGGACCACCGATAACGAAACGGCCAGTTGGGTTAATGAAGTATTTAGTGTCCTTGCTCAGCCATTGTGCTGGCAAAACTGGTTTGATGATGGTTTCCATCACGCCTTCAATCAAATCCGCTTGGGCGATATCAGGGCTGTGTTGGGTAGACAGTACAATCGCATCGATACCAACAATCTTGTTGTCTTCGTAGGCGAAGGTGACTTGGCTTTTTGCATCTGGGCGTAACCATGGCAGAGTGCCGTTTTTACGCACTTCTGATTGACGCTTCACTAATGCGTGGGCATAGGTGATTGGCGCTGGCATCAGAATGTCAGTTTCGTTGCTGGCATAACCAAACATTAGACCTTGGTCGCCGGCACCTTGCTCTTTTGGATCGGCGCGGTCAACACCTTGATTGATGTCTGGAGACTGTTTGCCAATCGCATTTAATACGGCGCAAGAATCGGCATCGAAGCCCATATCTGAATGGATATAACCAATTTCACGAACCGTTTTACGGGTCAGCTCTTCAATATCAACCCAGGCAGAGGTGGTCACTTCGCCACCTACTAATACCATGCCAGTTTTGACATACGTTTCGCACGCAACACGTGCTTTAGGATCTTGGGCCAGAATCGCGTCTAGCACAGCATCAGAAATCTGATCTGCAATTTTATCGGGATGACCTTCTGAGACCGACTCAGAAGTAAACAAGTGCTTTGCCATAGTAGGAAAATCTCGTTGTTAGCAATCAAACGTGTAGAAGCATCTACATCTAGACGGCTATTTTAGTGGAATTTCATCGCCATGACACCCCCAAAGCTAAATATTTCTGTACTTAGTGAGGTAAATCTCAGCTTTAAAATTTGAACTAAAAAGCATGTTAGTCATTTAACTGATTGAAAATAATTAATTAAAAGTGTTTAAAATCCATCTGATTCCGTTAAGGATACGCGGCGGCATTTCCTCTTTTCCACCCAGACGAGCTTTGGGGGAAATTGTACAGAGTATTGTCATAGCGACTTAAACTACGAATCATTGGCTTGAATAGTTCATCCTTAAGCCATTTTTTATCGCAAAAAGTTCTATTGGCGATGGTAAGGCGAGATTGTGATGAATTTTCGTTTGCGTCGCTTCGCTATGTAGGGGAAAATATGCGTCCAAATTGCCCGCTAGACCCCACAAATTAAGCAGGAGAGAGCATGTCTTCCCGTAAAGTACTCGCCAACGCAATCCGTGCGTTAAGTATGGATGCAGTTCAAAAAGCAAACTCAGGCCACCCAGGCGCCCCAATGGGCATGGCAGATATTGCTGAAGTGCTGTGGAATGATTTCCTTAAGCACAACCCGAACAATCCGAAATGGGTAGATAGAGACCGCTTTATCCTCTCTAACGGTCACGGCTCTATGCTGATCTACTCTTTATTACACCTCACTGGCTACGATCTGCCAATGGATGAACTGAAGCAATTCCGTCAGTTACATTCTAAAACCCCAGGTCACCCAGAATATGGTTACACCCCAGGTGTTGAAACCACCACGGGTCCATTAGGTGCGGGGATCAGCAACGCTGTGGGTATGGCGATTGCAGAAAAAACCTTAGCGGCACAGTTTAACCGTGAAGGTCACGAGATTGTTGACCACTACACTTACTGCTTCCTCGGCGATGGCTGCTTGATGGAAGGTATTTCCCACGAAGCGTGTTCTCTGGCTGGTACCTTAGGTTTAGGCAAACTGATCGCATTTTGGGATGACAACGGCATCTCTATCGATGGCCATGTTGAAGGCTGGTTTACCGATGACACGCCAAAACGTTTCGAATCATACGGCTGGCATGTGATTGCTAACGTTGATGGTCACGATAGCGATGCGATTCGCGCTGCTATCGAAGCGGCTAAAGCGGTCACCGACAAGCCAACCATGATCTGCTGCAAAACCATTATCGGTTTTGGTTCGCCAAACAAATCTGGCAGCCACGATTGCCACGGCGCGCCATTAGGTGATGCGGAAATCGCCGCGGCCCGTGAATTCTTAGGCTGGCCACATGCGCCATTCGAAATCCCTGCCGATGTATACGCTGGTTGGGATGCTAAAGAAGTGGGAGCAGCCCGTGAAGCGGCATGGAACGATAAGTTTGCCGCTTACGCGAAAGCTTACCCAGAACTGGCTGCCGAATACGAGCGCCGTGTACTGAAAGGTGAATTACCAGCCGATTTCGAAGCCAAAGCACAAGCCTTTATCCAAGAATGCCAAGCCAAAGGCGAAGGTATTGCGAGCCGTAAAGCGTCACAAAACGCGATTGCAGCCTTTGGCGCTATGCTGCCTGAACTGTTAGGCGGTTCAGCAGACTTAGCGGGTTCTAACCTCACCTTGTGGGCAGGTTCTAAAGGGATTCAAGACGATCCAGCGGGTAACTACGTGTACTACGGTGTGCGTGAATTCGGTATGAGCGGCATCATGAACGGTGTGTCTCTGCACGGTGGTTTTATCAACTACGGCGCGACTTTCATGATGTTCATGGAATACGCACGCAACGCTGTACGTATGTCTGCACTGATGGGAATTCAAAACATCTTCGTTTACACCCATGACTCTATCGGTCAAGGTGAAGACGGCCCAACTCACCAACCCGTTGAGCAATTAGCTAACCTGCGTATGACGCCAAACATGGCGGTATGGCGCCCATGTGACGCGGCTGAAACCGCAGTCGCGTGGAAAGCGGCTATCGAACGTCGCCATGCTCCAACATCACTTATCTTCAGCCGTCAAAACCTGAAGGCTCAAGCACGTACTGCTGAGCAATTAGCCAATGTGGCAAAAGGCGCTTACGTACTGCAAGACTGTGCAGGTACGCCTGAGTACATCCTGATTGCGACTGGTAGTGAAGTGCAATTGGCGGTAGAAGCTGCTGCGGCCCTGACTGAACAAGGCAAACAAGTTCGCGTGGTATCTATGCCATCAAACACTGAGTTTGATAAGCAAGATGCTGCTTACAAAGAATCTGTACTGCCAAAAGCCGTGACTAAACGTATTGCTATCGAAGCGGCACATACTGACTTCTGGTACAAGTATGTTGGTTTTGAAGGCACAGTTGTGGGCATGACTACTTTTGGTGAGTCTGCGCCAGGCAACGTGCTGCTGAAGCACTTCGGTTTCACCGTTGAAAATGTGCTGAACGCTGCAAAATCACTAGGCTAATTGTTTAGGTGATGGGATTACCGACAAAAGGTTAAACTTTTGAAAGGTTAATCTGTATAATGCGGCCTGCAATCGTTTGCAGGCCGTTTTTGTATATGCAGTATTGTTAAGAGGAAATAAAGACCTCAATGATCCGAGTCGCAATCAATGGTTATGGTCGTATTGGCCGCTCAATCCTTCGTGCTTTATATGAGTCCGGAAAACGCCAGCAAATCCAAATTGTCGCAATCAATGAGTTGGCTAAGCCTGAAGCCATTGTCCATTTGACCCAGTATGATACTACCCACGGTCGATTTCAGCCCAGAGTCAAATTAGTCGATGATCAGATGCTGATCGGCGATGACGCCATCAAAATTCTCCATGAACCTGATCCAGCCAAGCTACCTTGGTGCGAGATGGACATCGATATCGTCTATGAAGCGACAGGTGCCATTTTAGATCGCCAAAGCTGCGAAGCCCATATCCACGCGGGTGCCAAACAAGTCTTAATCAGTCATCCTTCATCGGCCGATGTCGACGGCACAATCGTTTACGGTGTGAATCAAGACTTACTGCGCGCCGAGCATACCGTGGTCTCCAATGCTTCTTGTACCACCAACTGTATCGTGCCTGTGATTGATGTACTGGATAAACACTTTGGCGTGAAAAGTGGCGCGATTACCACCATTCATTCTGCGATGAACGATCAGCAAGTGATTGATGCCTATCATGATGACTTACGCCGCACCCGAGCTGCGGGTCAGTCAATTATCCCTGTTGATACTAAACTTGCCCGCGGTATTGAGCGGATTTTGCCGCACATGAAGGACAAATTTGAGGCGATTTCGGTGCGCGTGCCGACGATTAACGTTACCGCTATCGATCTTTCGGTAACATTAGATAAAACAGTGGATATTGCGACCGTCAATCAAGTGTTAGAATTGGCCGCCAATGGACGATTTAACGGCATCTTAGGCTATACTGACGAGCCGCTGGTATCCTGTGATTTTAACCATGATCCGCGCTCCAGTATTGTTGATGGCACCCAGACTCGGGTGAGCGCAGGGCAGTTGGTTAAACTGTTGCTGTGGTGCGATAACGAGTGGGGCTTTGCCAATCGCATGTTAGATACCAGTTTGGCGATGATTGCAGCTAAACAAAGCTGAAGATAAGAATTGATACCAATGGGTTAAAGCGTAGTGGCCAATTCGACGGGATGTCGAGTGCCGAATCGCCATCTACACTAACCGATTGATGAAAAACCAGTTTGTTTTTTGATTATAAAAGGAAGCGTTATCATGGCAATTATCAATATGTCAGATTTAGATCTCCAAGGTAAGCGAGTGCTTATTCGTGAAGATCTCAATGTGCCTGTCAGCAACGGCGTCGTCACCAGTGATGCACGTCTGCGTGCCTCACTCCCCACTATCGAGTTAGCCCTTGCTAAAGGTGCGGCGGTAATGGTGATGTCTCACTTAGGTCGTCCAACCGAAGGTGAGTACAACAGTGAATTCTCCATGCAACCTGTGGTCGATTACTTGGCCAAAGCTCTGTCTTGCCCTGTGCGCTTAGCGACCGACTATTTAGACGGCGTTGAAGTGGCAGTAGGCGAAGTGGTTGTGTTTGAAAACGTTCGCTTTAACAAAGGCGAGAAGAAAAACGACGAAGCACTCTCTAAGAAGATGGCAGCGTTATGTGATGTGTATGTGATGGATGCTTTCGGCACGGCTCACCGAGCAGAAGCCTCGACCAATGGCGTTGGTTTATATGCGCCAATCGCCTGTGCTGGCCCATTATTGGCACAAGAGTTAGATGCTTTAGGTAAGGCGTTAGATAATCCAGCGCGCCCATTAGTGGCCATCGTTGGCGGCTCTAAAGTGTCAACTAAGCTGACTGTACTAGAAAGTTTATCCGGTATTGTGGATCAATTAGTGGTTGGCGGTGGTATCGCCAACACCTTTATCGCTGCGGCGGGCCACAACGTGGGTAAATCCTTATACGAAGCGGATTTAATTGATGAAGCTAAGCGCTTAGTGGCGAACGCCCAAAGTCGCGGTGGCGACATTCCTGTGCCTACCGATGTGGTTGTGGCGGGTGAGTTTAGTCCAACGGCTGCTGCGACCTTAAAAGCAGTGAGTGATGTTGGCGATAGCGACATGATTTTCGACATTGGCCCCGACAGCGCCGAAGCGTTAGCGAAAATCATTGAGTCTGCTGGTACTATCGTATGGAACGGCCCAGTGGGAGTGTTCGAATTCGACCAATTCGGTGAAGGCACTAAGCGTATCGCGCAAGCAATCGCTGATTCTAAAGCCTTCTCTATCGCTGGCGGTGGTGACACCTTAGCGGCGGTCGATAAATACGGTATCGCCGATAAAGTCTCTTACATCTCTACTGGTGGTGGTGCTTTCCTCGAGTTCCTCGAAGGCAAAGAGTTACCCGCTGTAGCTATGTTGAAAAAACGCGGTGCCTAACATTGAGTTAGGTATTGCGCTGTCGCGGCACTGCGCCGCGACAGCACAAAAAATGATAAAAAATTATAAAAAAACCGCTCCTTCTCTAAAGGGATTTACACATCACTAGAGCGATTGAGCATAAAAATCCATCCAAACGATAGCGACCTCGGTGACCCAGCGTTAATGTGAAGTCACCCTATTATTGGAGTTAAAAAAATGGCGTTAATTTCCCTACGACAACTACTCGATCACGCGGCAGAACATGGATACGGTGTGCCAGCGTTCAACGTAAACAACCTTGAGCAAATGCGCGCCATCATGCAGGCCGCAGAAGCCACCGACAGCCCTGTTATCGTGCAAGCCTCTGCGGGTGCGCGTAAATATGCGCGTCCACAATTCTTAAAATATCTGATGACGGCTGCACTTGAGCAGTATCCCGATATCCCTGTCTGTATCCACCAAGACCATGGTACTGACCCTGATATTTGTCAGCGTTCTATCCAATTAGGTATGTCATCAGTAATGATGGACGGCTCATTAATGGCCGATGGTAAAACCCCTGCTTCTTACGAGTACAACGTTGATGTAACTCGCAGAACCGTAGCATTCGCCCACGCTTGTGGTGTGTCTGTTGAGGGCGAAATCGGTTGTTTAGGCAGCTTAGAAACCGGTACTGCCGGTGAAGAAGACGGTGTGGGCGCTGAAGGCGTATTAAGCCACGATCAACTGCTGACCAGCCCAGAAGAAGCGGCACGCTTCGTTGCTGATACCCATGTTGACGCGCTTGCGATTGCAATTGGTACCAGCCACGGTGCATACAAGTTCAGCCGTAAACCAACGGGTGATGTACTGCGTATCGACCGCATCAAAGAAATCCATGCCCGCATTCCTAACACTCACTTAGTAATGCACGGTTCATCTTCTGTGCCGCAAGAATGGCTTAAGATCATCAACCAATACGGTGGTCAAATTCCTGAAACTTACGGCGTGCCATTAGAAGAAATCGTTGAAGGTATCAAACATGGTGTGCGTAAAGTGAACATCGATACCGACCTGCGCTTAGCGTCTACTGGTGCGGTACGTAAATACTTGGCCGAACACCCAAGCGAGTTCGACCCACGTAAGTTCCTGAAAGCCTCTATGGAAGCGATGGCAGACATCTGTACTGTTCGCTACGAAGCCTTTGGTTGTGCGGGTCAAGCTTCTAAGATTAAGCCTTTGTCTTTACAAGCAATGTACAAAGCGTATCAATCAGGTGCCTTAGATCCTAAGATCAATCTGTAAGCTTTAAATCACTTTTCAAAGCCCGCTGATTAGCGGGCTTTTTTATTTTACTTTAATAAGTTAGCTACTTTTTATTATAACTTGAATGCGTTTTTTTTCTGATACTTATGTTGGCTTTTTGTTTTGTATGTTAAGTATCTTTGGTGGAGTTATGTGGTTTTGATCGAGTCAATTGGATTGCCAATAGTCGAAAAATCTTCACAATAACCGAGCTAAATTATCGATTTGTTGAATGGAATGTCTGGAGAAGTACTGTTGTCCTCATTTTTTGGGTTTCTGTTGCTGTTAAGCATCTTGGTTTTTTGTGTTTATCTAGTCAAACTCACGATAACTTACCAAGCAAAGGTGAAGTCATTTCAGACTGAACTTACTCAGGCTAATCAAATAATACAATCGCTTAGGCAACAACGTGAATGTGAACAGCGCACCTTTAGTCAGCTATTTACTGAAATAACAAAAAATGTCACTTGGTTAGCACCCTATATTGCCAACACTCAGACCCATACTGATGAGATGAATGTACTATTGCTGCGAATCAATCAGTTACTCGAGAGTACAAAGCAGTGGAATGAGTCATCTCGCCAGATGTTATCCTCACCATTTTTGTTGCAACCTTGGCTAAAAAATCAGTTAAGTTTCGAAAAGGCAAAAAGCCAACAACCTTTACCCATTCATATCGGTGAAATCCCCGATCTGCTTGTTCAAACCCATCTCGAACTGTTAGAAAAAGTCTTTAATAAGTTTTGTCAGGACGTCAGACAATCGACAGGCTTAGCTGGCTATGTACTTGAGATAGAGTCACAGCAAGGGCTTCGCTTAACCTTAACGGGTAACGTCGAGGCTACGCGGGAAGAATGTGCCGATGCAAGTTATCTGTTGTTAAAAAAGCGGGTGGAAGAAAATGGAGGGATACTCTGTTGCCTACACAGCGCTCAATCAATTGCTAAATATACGCTTAACCTACCAGCGACTGTCTATGAATTACCGCTATTTACGCCGGATTTCAGATATCTAAAGCACCATATTGCCGATGAGACCAAAGCTAAAATATTGATCGTCGAGAGCGAACCAGAGTTTATGGATTGGCTTTATTACCACTTAGCGGCGGATTTTCGGCTCACTCTTTGCCAAACATGGCAAGGAGCGCAATATGAGTTAGATGAACAGGGCGCAGAATTAATCCTGTGTGATACCCAGTTAAGTGATGGCGATGCGGCCAGTTGGTTATCAACACTCAAACATCAGCCTGAATATGCCGCTATTCCGTTTGTGATGTTAACTGCGGTTGATGATCCGCAGCAGCGCTTACAGGCATGGCAGTGTTATGCTGATGATTATGTCAGCAAAAACAGCGATCCCGCATTATTGGTGGTGAGGTTAAATGCTTTAATTGAAAATAGGCGCCTTGTGCAGCAGCAAATGTTATCGCTTTCCTTAGCCACAAATTCTGTGCAAGAACCCTCTTCTGCACCTGTGCTAAGCACAACAGAAAGCCTTGATGAACAATTCGCTAAACGTTTAAGATGGGTGATTGATCAGCACATTACCACACAGGAATTGACGGTTGAGTTTGTTGCTCAGCAGTTTCATACCAGTAGCCGCTCATTGCAGCGGCGGGTACAAAGCGTATTTGGCTTGTCATATTCTCAATATTTAAAGCAAACCCAATTACAAATCGCTAAGGATGCTTTAGTCGCAGGGCACAGCGTTAAAGAAGCGGCCTACTATGCAGGTTTTACCAGTCAAAATTACTTTGGCCGCGTCTTTAGAGCGGAATATGGGGTAACGCCCAGCCAATTTAAAAAGGATGCCAGTACTAAACCGCCAAACTTGGCTTAAGTTTTTTTAATTGCATGGCTTCACCTAAGAGGCGATCAATAACTTGTCGATCGCTTTCTTCAGAGAGGTGTTGAACACAAAAAGTGCTGATAGCAAGTGAGGTCAGTTGTTTGGCTTTATCTGCTAGTTGCAGCGCGAGTTGATTGGCATCCTCTAACCAATAGCGGGGTAAAATAATAATAAAAATATCGCCAATATAACGAGTTAATATGGCATCACTGGGTAAGTGATGACTGAGGATATGGCTTAGCTGTTTTAGGCGCATATCGCCAACAGTATAGCCGTGAACTTCATTCACTTTACGAAAGCCGACAATATCCAATACAACAATAGAAAGCGGCGTTAACTGGTGGCGACTTTCAATAATTTGTTGTTTAAGTCGGCAATGTAATGCATGGCGGTTATGGCAGCCCGTTAATGAGTCGGTATTGGCGATTCTTTCCATTTCTTCGAGCAGTTGCTCTTTTTCGGTGACATCGGACAGCATAATCACACTGCCAATCGCCATTGCGGCGTTTTTTCCCATTAGTGAACGCTGTACTTGGACTCTTTTACCATCGTTTAATCTGATTACCTTAGTTTGGTTATCAGCCACCAGCGATGGGTCAATAAAACTACTTAATGGCTGACCTATTTTCCCCGTCGATAGTGCTGGCAAGAAGACTTTTGCCTTTGGGTTATAGTCAATTAAGCGCGATTGTTCATCTATCACGATATAACCTTGTTCAACTTGGTGAAATATTTGATCCCGTGCAATGGGGGTGAGTTTAATTAAGTCATAACGAAACACACTTATCGCAAAGGCGATAGTACAAAAGATAAAACCAAAAGTACCTATATCAAGGCCGTAGGGGGTATTGCCAAAAAGAGTCCAAATATAGTTCAGCCAAGTTAGGGTAATGCCGACCAGAATGAGTAAAATCTGTGGCCTTAACACCGGATGTGTATTTTGCATGCAGCGGATAAAAATAATCACACTCACGATAACGGCCAAATGAATATAGAGCGAATAAGCTAAGTACAGCCATCCTAAATGATTGGTCGTGACAGTGATGTTATCCACTTTTTCTAGCCCGACAATATTAAAGCCTAGGCCATGCAAATCATTGGTTAATTGGCCTAATAGCACTATGGCACTGATCGAAAGTAAACTGCTCACTAACCATAAAGGTGGCGAGGTTCGGGTCTGATAACTCACCGCAAACAAGACTACACAGGTAGGAATAAAGCAGGCACCTACAAATTCAATATTGAGCCAAAATTTAATTGAATCTAGCTCATGGCTTGTCAGTTCAAAAGCATAACCAAAGGCTTGAATCGCGTAAGCCAGCAGCAGCCCAATAAACCAAATCGTGACCGCTTGATAACGGATTTTAAGTGTTGCCCCGGCAAGGATGAGGCATAGCGCGGAGATAACGAACAATACCCAACTGAAAACCGTAAAATCAGCAAACATGCTAACGCCTTCTCAATACGCCGTAACCCATACATCAATCACACGCGGCTAACTGACGCATATCCGCTCAGTATCCATTTTTCTACAAATGCGCGCCTATCTTAACGTCATCAATACAAGAAAGAAATAAGCATAAAACAAAAGGTTGACACCTAAACCGCATTATTTATTCGCACTTTTACGCCAACTATTCGGACTAATACGCCAAGGTGATTGCGTTCAATCCCCCGCTGAGTTCACATACAAGTTCTTTATTTTTCAGTCGTTAATCTGTTATCGCGAGAGACCGCTATTTCAATACTCAATGTCAATGGGCTGTTGAGTATCACGATAGCACTTGGTGGACTTTGGCTTGGCAATAACAGATAAAGCAGAAAAGGGAATAACCGTGATTCGAGCGAAAAAACCAATTACACAGGCATTTTCAATAGCCTTGTTTGCCATGTTCAGTGGCGTACTTTCTGGCTGTGGCGGAGATGACGCAGGGGCTAATCCTTCACCAGAGCAACCGGATAATGGTGGTGGCGTTACTCGGGTCACTATCAGTTCGGTCGCCTCAGAGGGCGGCTCGATACTGCCCGTACAGCTTGAACTCAACAAAGGCGGTTCAGCCAGCTTTGTGATTAGCGCCAATCCTGGCTATTCCATTGACCAGATCACTGGCTGTGATGGTGAGCGACAAGGCGATATTTACCAGGTTAAAAATGTGCAGCAAAGTTGCCAAATTACCCCCACTTTTACGCGTAATCGCTATCAAATAGATACAAAGATCACGGGCAACGGCCAGATTATTCCGACGCAATTGCAACTAGAGTATGGTCAGCAAGGGCAATTTACTCTCACCCCACAAACGGGTTTTATCATCGCCAATGTGACGGGATGTGAGGGCAACTTAAGCGGCAATACCTATACCAGCTCACCAGTGACGAGTGCTTGTACGGTTAACGCTAGCTTTACCCCTGTTGCTTATACCGTTACCGCCAGTGCGAGTGAGGGAGGGATTATTTCGCCTGAAAGCCAACTGGTAAACCATGGTCAAAGCGCATCTTTTACCCTTACGCCTAATCCAGGTTATCGAGTCGATACAGTGAGTGGCTGCGATGGCACCTTAAAGGAGAATACCTATGTTATCCAAAGTGGCTCGGCTGATTGCAGCATAAAAGCCCATTTTGCATTAGCGGCAAATTTCACCAATGTACAGATAGGTACTCAAGCCTTAAGCCCTGAGCAACAGCAACAACCCTTGTTTTTAGTAAACGATGCCTACGCCAAATCCCTCGATAAAAACCTAGCCGAAGCAAGTATCGCCACGTTACCCGAGAAAAATCAATTGTTAACGCTAATTGATCACACTGGCGAGCCTTTAATGCTAGGGCTAAAACTCGCCAATCAACCAACCACTGAGGTGACGGTAGAAAGCAGCGCAGTGGTATTTGTTTTAAGCAGCAACCATTTTTACGGTGTTGATTTTACCGACCGAGCTGAACTCAACCGCCGTATACGCGCGCATCAAACCTTCCCGCAATTAGTGAGTGAGCTTAGCGAGCAGTTACAAAACGGTAATCCTTGCCCAATGGATAGAAGCTGTAGCGCAGTGGCGGCGATCATTTCTGAGCGCATTGCCAGTTCTTTAAATGTTGATGGTTTATTGGTGGCGGGAGAATAAGGATGAAAGGGTTTAAACTCAAAGTCGCGGCCAGTATCGGTATGTTTGCCATCACCATGGCAATGGGAAGTGCACAAGCGCAAACGCAGTACCGTTTAAATGACAATATTAATTTCACCTTAGATGATACAGGCAAATTGACCGTTAATAGCGGTTACCTCACCTATTATTTATTGCGCGGTTACGATCCTAAAACCGAATACCAAACGGGGCGTCATTTAGTGAGTGCTTCTAGTCAACGTATCGACTTTGATGTTGCCGATCTTGAACTCGATGGTTTTTTCCCTAAGGTTGAGTTAAAGCTGCCGCAGCGGAAATACGAAAGCACTGAGCTTGAATTACCTAAGGTACTGCCAACGGCTAACGGTTGGCAAAATGCTGAGCTGACCCTCAAAGGCATTAGTTTAGTGGGCTTGGTGAATGAGTATAATGATAATGAAAGCATGGAAGGAGAAGACTTTGCCGATATGGTCGCGCTATTGGCATTAAATACGTTAGTGGTTGTTGATATTGCCGCCAATACCGTCACTGGGGGGCCAATATCTACAGCTAAAAAACGCAACCAGTTTCAACAATCATTGGATAGGTTTGCCCATTTTGCCGATTATGTCAGAAATGCAAGAGATCAAAAGTTTTGGAATAAATACGCTGATTTTATTGACTATGTAAAACTTTCACGGGATATCCTTAGCAACTTTGTTGATGATGCTAATATTAATGCGGCCGATTACCCTTGGCTGGAATATACCCTACACGACAGTGAAATCATTTTCACGGGACTCGAAAAACTGCAAGTTATTACCGGGGAGGTGGATGAGGACTCACCAATAAAAGGCACCTTAAAGCAGCAATACCAGCGATTATTAAAAGCCGACATTGATGCAGGTAAAGTGTCAGGTGATTCCTATGATGAGTTAATCAAATTTGGCGCTAAAAAATTCACCGAAAGCCTCAAAGGTGCTGATCCAAAGACGGCAGAAATCATTATTGCTAAATATATTATGGAGCCACTCGGGCAAGCATTAGCCGCTTATCAAAAGGGATTACGGCAACAATTAATGATCGCGCAAGCAAAGGGGCAAAAGGAGAATATTACATCCCTTGAAGCTCAAATTAAGGACCTAAACCAAGCGCGAGTCGTGATTTTGCTTTCCTCGTTAGTACTAAATTCGAGCGATATTTATCAAGATCTTAAAGCCGAACCGCAAAAAATGATCAGCACGATTTTTGAGCTTGGCGTAGAAGCCAGCGCCGAAATGGCGGAGCAAGTTTTTGACGGGGCCGACGGTGCAACCATATTAGCTAAATACGCACTGCAACGCATGACGGGAAGTGATGGCCGAGCACATATTTATCATGTCACTGGCAAACTTAGCCAAGGGGTCTCCATTGGTAACAGCATTGCCAACAAGCTATTGCCTTTTCTTTGGGATTTAGCTTGGGCACCGGGCAAAATGTCAGTTGCTTTGGTCGACGGCAAATTAAACCCGCTGGGAGCAATGCAAAGCCGTGTGGATATCTATCGTGTGGCAAATAATGGCGCGCGTGAATTAGTTAAGCAACTCAGTAATACCAATGTGATTAAAGATACGGTTATTGCTTTAGAACACCTTGAGCAGTTGGATATTGAGGTTGCACTCTCACGCCCAAATATGTTCGATACCACTCGTTCACCTTGGTTAATGAGTGGTAATGTGCCGCCTCAATCTCTCTATGAAGCCAAGATTATTGACACCAATCAGCGTGGCTATGCCAGCCGCTTTTTATGTACTCGCACCCTATTAAACGACTTGAAATATGTCGATTACCAAATAGCCAATACATCAATGGCTGACGCCTACGATACAAGATGTGGCGCTGGCGATTGGTATGCTAATACTTGGTTTAATGGCACTAAGTCAGGTGCAACCATTTATGAAGACAACGATAAATTAGCAAATAGCCTCAAGTTAAAACCCGAGCTAAGTGATGCTCAGGCGCTGATCAGCTACCAACATATTTATCGTGAGGGCGATAAACCCGTATTGGTTCTAATTGATGGCCACTCCACTAACGCGATTACTCACAAAATTAGTTTTGTGCCAGCCGTAAGCAATGTTGGTTTTGGCACAGTGCAAATGCCCGTCGATAACGGTGGCTATGTGATTGGGTTTGATGTCTCTCAAATAGTGCAGTCCAATCTTGATCCGATTGTCACCTATCGTTGGGACTTTGGTGATGGCTCAGCGGTGTTAGAAACCAGTTCAACCTTGGTCGAACATGTTTACGCCGAAGGTAGCTTTACCGTTACCTTAACCGTTGTCACCCAAGCGGGGATTGAAACCACGGTCAGCCAATCGGTTGCGGTGGGTGAGCGGCTACGTACGCCAATGCTTGAGCAACCGCGTTATCAAATTGAAACCGATGGCAGCGCCAGCATTACCCTCGATTGGCGCAATATTGAACAGAGCAGCGCAGTCAATCTGTATCTCGCCGAAGAAAGCTTTACCGACTTAAACGATATTGCCAACTACGCCAGTTTAAAAGGTGCAAGGCGCACATCGGTAAAAGGCGCAGTTGAGTACCGCTTTACTGGGTTAACGGCCGATACTGCGTATTTTATGGTGGCCACCACCCAAGGCGCACATAAAGAAAGCCCCTTAAGTAATCAAGTGCAGCTCGTTACCCGCAGAGTGGCCCAGCCCACCGGCAAACTTAATGATACTGGCATCGACTGGTGCGCCGATGGTAGCAATAACTACTTGGATTGCCCTGTACAAGGTTATGAGGGCCAAGATGCCGAGCATGGCCGCGATGCGCTTGCGCGCAGCGGCCAGTTGCAAAAAGTGGGTGGTGGCGCGGCAGGCTTTGACTTTACCAAGCTCGATAACAGCGGTAACCCATTACCCGAAAGCGCCAGCGAATGGAGCTGCGTGCGCGATAACCACACAGGTTTAATTTGGGAAGTCAAACAACCCGCGGGCAGCGGCGGCCTGCGTGATGCCAGCCATACCTACAGCTGGTATAACCCCGATAACAATACCAATGGGGGGGATGCCGGCACACAAAACGGCGGCACCTGCCAAGGTAGCGCTTGTGATACTCAAGCCTTTCTTAATGCGGTGAATGCCGAAGGTTTGTGCGGTGCCAGCGATTGGCGATTGCCGTCGGTAAATGAGTTACTCAGCATTATCCATAATGGGCGTGTTGAACCTGCAATAGACCAAAATTATTTTCCATATACACCGCAATACAGTTGGTATTGGTCGTCTTCGCCCTATGCCAGCTATAGTCGCAAGGCGTGGGGCGTCTACTTCTACGATGGTCGCGTCCACTACTACGGCAATAAGAGCTACGGCTTCCACGTCCGTTTGGTGCGATCCGGACAGTAATGGGCTTTTGGAAAATAAGGAGAGGTGATGCGTTATCTGGCTCAGTTACCTATCTGGCGCAGTGCCAATCGGCTGTTGTTAGAAATTGAACAAGCGGTGCGTGGCTTTAGCCGCTACCACAAATACACCATTGGTCAGCATTTGCGAGAAACCGCGATGCGCATTGGCCAAGCGTTGCATCGCGCTTTTTCACGGCGTAACAGCCAAATTAAGATGGTGCAACAGGTGGCTGAGTTAATTGATGACATCAAAATGCAAATCCAGCTCGCCAAAGAGCTGCACGCATTTCATAGCTTTGGTTGACTGCAGGCACTGACGATGACTATTTTTCTGTTCAACCACAAGAGGAACACGCTTATGCGTAAGCGCAAACTGCTACCCACTGTTGTTACTGCGGCGGCCTGCTTACTGGCCAGTGGTCAAATTCAAGCCAGCAGCTTATGTGCTGGTAGCGAAAACACGGCTATCACCGCCACTACGCCAAGCGCGGATTTTACTGATAACGGTGATGGTTCTGTTACCCACCATACCACCGGGCTTATCTGGCAGCGCTGTAGCCTTGGACAAAGCTGGGATGGCGTTAATTGCACTGGCGAGGCCACTAACTTCACTTGGAAACAGGCCTTAGCGGCCGGCGCGCAAAATACCTTGGCAGGATTCAGTGATTGGCGCTTACCGAATAAAAATGAGCTTGCCTCAATTGTTGAATACCGCTGCCATGGTCCTGCGATTAATAACCAACAATTTCCCAATACGTCGTCATCAAGCTGGTATTGGTCGTCTTCGCCCGATGCCAGCTCTAGTTTCAGCGCGTGGCTCGTCGACTTCTACTATGGTTACGTCGACAGCAGCAATAAGGGCAACCACCGCCACGTCCGTTTGGTGCGAGCCGCAAACTGATGGGCTTTTGGCATCTTGCCCCTATTTCCTGTCGCTAAAGCCGAGTGGTGGTTGCTGTGACTAAAGCGATAACCTTAGCGCAGCTACTCACGCAGCCTCAAAACTCACCGCATTATCTGGGTTTTAGCCCAACCCAGTGGCGCTGGGCGTTTAGGGCATGGTTGCCGTTGCTGCCATCACTGACCTTTGGTGGGATTTATGGAGTGTTTTCGCTTAGCCGTTATACCCAAACGACTTGGCATTGCTGGTGGTAGATATTGCGGATTATTTCACCTGCTAAAAGTTAGCCAAAACCTAATTAATAACAAGGATCGCTTATGAGTAGTCAACGAACCCTTACCGTATTATTTTTCATATCTCTGTGCGGTTTTTTGTGTTTATCAAAACCGGCGCAGGCCAGTGATTATGTCAGTTGTTTAGCCGAAAAATTGCAGGGTATAACCCATGATGCCGCCGTAAAAGCGATCACTGAGGCATGCCAAGCACAATATGCTAATAATACTGCCCCCAAGCCTGCCAGCGCCCCAGCTAAAGCCCTTATTGATGGGCGCTATCGTGATAACGGCGATGGCACCATTACCGATGCCAAAACCAACCTTACCTGGATGCGTTGCAGCCTTGGACAGCAATGGACAGGCAGCACCTGCGCAGGTTTGGCCATGGAGATGGATTGGAATGATGCGTTGAAAACTGCAATGAGTTTTAGCTATGCAGGCCACAGCGACTGGCGGGTACCCACTGTCGATGAGTTAGATACTCTGGTGCAATGCTCGGCAGGTCGAGCACCCTCAGCACGCCCCAATGGTAAGTTTGTTGCTGATACTGATGGGAGTTGCCATGGCAATGAATTTAGTAATCCCAAAATTAATATTAATGCCTTTCCAAACACGCCTATAGTAGGTTTCTTCTGGTCATCTTCGCCCAATACCGACCACAGTGGCTACGCGTGGGGAGTTTACTTCGACAGTGGTTATGTCGGTTTTAACAATGGTGGTGCATACGGCTCCAATCGGGGCGAGGGCCGCCACGTCCGTTTGGTGCGAGCCGGACAGTAATTGGTTTTTGGCAGTGCGTCTTGGTAGCGCATTTTAGGGGCTAAAAAGGCCGAGTAGGTGCGGATGCAGCGAGTGAAACTAACAATACAGCTTGGATTGGTGTTACTTGGCGTATTGCTGCTTGGCGCTGTGGTTTACGCGCTGAGCAAGTCAGAGCGTGGTGCGGTAATAGTGGGGGATAGTGATCCACTATCTCCCATGCCTGTGCCTTATTATTTAAACCTTGAAGAGGGCGAGTACGCCCGCCTCATCCCTCGGGCGCAGAAACAGTATGCGCTGGCACTGTGCCAAGGTGAAGCCTATTGGCCCTTGCCTTATCTCGCTTACGATAATCAGCTATTGCAAGAAGTGCTGCAAAATCAAAATGAATTTTCACAGCAGGACTATCTTAAAAGTCGCCTTGCACTGCTGAACGAACGCTTTCGTTTTAAGCAGGATCGGCCTTTTTTACGTGACGAGTTGCAAACGCTATTGCAACGCAGTACTGCTGAGCAAAGCATCACCTTCAGTGCTTGGCTGAAAAACCGTATGGCAAAACAGTTTGAACAGTTTCAGCAATTGGATCATCAGCTAAAAGCGAGCCAGCCTTGGTGGCCGTGGGCAGATTGGCCAAGTGATAATCACTGCTTGCAATGGGCGAAGCGGGTCAAGAATGATGACTCCCTCTCGGCTGTGCCGATTTACCTTACCGACAATGGTGGTGGCAAAGGCATTGTCATTGATGACTTTTTTGCTTTGTTGTTAGAGCATCAAATCGATCAATACCTTGCGCGCGGTGATGTGCAAAGTGCCGCCAAGGTGTGGCCGCAGGTGATCCGATTTGAACTGCTCGATGCCCGCATATGGCAAGACAACATCATTGCGCATATTGATGAGTATTTGGGCTTTATTACGCTGTTTGGTTTAGATAAAACCGAGGCCGTGGCGTACGCCGAAGCGCAGTTGCAGCAAATCGACGATATTGATTACTACCCTGGCGATAAAGCCATCATGCAGCGCAGCCTAGCCTACTTACAACAGAAGACGCGTGAATCACCGCCAGTGCCAATTTCTGCCAAAAATCAACATCGTTTGCGCTGTTATCAAGGTAAAGCGCCTTGCCTAACACTATGGCAGTTATATGAACAAAGTGATTGGCAGCGTTAGGTTTTTCATCGCTTATTTATATTGTTGGCCTTGTATAAAAGAGATTGTTAGATGGTATGAACTTGAACGGAACTTTAATTAATGGCATTGCCTATACCATGCTTGTTGACGGTAATTAAATATAAACGATGGTACTGAAATATGGATAAAAAGATGTTTAATATATTTAAAAGAATTGCTTTGGCCGTGCTGTTGATATATGCAGCAGGACTTTCTTTTGTTAATTACCTTGTATATGTTGATGATGAGCATGGGTGGGTTAAAGTAAGGGAGATAAATTCATATTTGTCAACTATCAAAGAGCAACTTAAACAATACCGTATTAATATGGAGTATGTTGGGGCGGGGCGGGATGGCGATTTGATAAAATTTTCTAAATTTGAGTTTAACTATAATAATGCAAAGTTGGAATTGGAGCGTGTAGCGATCACTGGGATAGGAAGTGATCAGCTTAAGTTTGAAGCTTATTATAATTATTCTGTATCAAAAGAAATTATGTTTAGAGGTGACGTTGAAGCTGTTCTTGATTTCACTCGTGATGGTAATAAATTGACCAATGTGGAGGCGAGATTTAAGCTAAAACCTAGAGGCGTAGAACGGGTTGAAGGTTCTTTTGTTTTTGATTACTCACAGGTAACGGATAATGATATTGACAATCTTTTTAATAAAGCACTTATTAAACTTTTTAAAATGAAAATTGATGACAAGGATTTATTGTCTGAGCAGGCTAAAGCAACAAAGGATTATTTTAATTATATACAACCTGAGCTGAAGTTTAATGATGTTGAATTGATGTCTCATGTGATTAATAAATATTTAAATGATATTTACATTTCTTTGTATGAGATTGGTTTTTCACTTGATGGTGGTGATAGTGTGCATATCAAAAACTCTCTAGCGAATGATAGTATTAATATTTTTGTCTTTTATAATGATGAAGATGGCTTAACCTTGAAAAGGTTATATGAGGGGATGAGATTAAATGAAATCCGCCCTAGTATACACTCCCTCTAAGTGAAAATAATACTTTGGTGAAATTGCAGTGCAATTTTATTCTGTTTAGTCATGCTGTCATATAATATGGGTCAATAAAGTTTCTTATGGATAAGGATTTTCGGTGTGATAAAGAGGTGTAATGCACTTTGGCAGGAATTAAGGTTTGGCTTGCTCCTGCTTGTGGGCTTATATGGATTTACCTATGCCGTAAAAGCCACGGAAGATCCCTTGCCAGCCGTACAGACAGAAGCTGTTTTTCCGTCTGTGCTCGATAGAAATACGCCTACATTTAAGCAGGCTCTTAGCTTATTGCAACAACAGGGTGCTAGCTTGGATATTGCGTTATTTGAGCGCCATCCAGTGGAATATCAAGCGTATTTGCTCGGCAGTTACAGTGCGCAGGCGCAGCATTACCCGTTAGCGATTGAATGGTTTAATCGAGCCTATGCGGATGTAGATAAACTGAACGAGTTCAGTCAGCAAAGTTTGCTCTATCAGTTGGGATACAGCTATGCGCAGCTTGGTCAGTTAGCAGAGAGTGAACTGTGGTATCGCCGCGCAATAGCCAAGGGCAGTGCCGATGCGTGTGTTAATTTAGGTGCGAGTTATGAGCAGCGTCAGCAATATCAACAAGCCGAGGCTCAGTATTTAAGCTGTCTTCCTGACAACGAAAGTGCCTTGCTTTACCTTAATCTCGGTACGCTTTATTACAACGGGTTAGTGAAGCAAGATAAAGGCTTAGGCGGCCGTTATTGGCAGTTATCCGCTAAGCTTGACCCCTACGATAGCGATATTCAATATAACCTTGGCGTGTATTACCTCAATACCGAGCGCGACTTAGACAAAGCCCGCTACTACTTTAGCCAATGCAGTTGGCAAGAAAGCGAATGTGCCAGCGTGTTATCGCATCCCTTACTAATTGGTCGCAGTGCGGAACAAGCGCATTGGCAAGCATTACGCCAAGGCCGTGTGGTCGAACAGCGTCATCTTTTAGAGGACAGAGCCAAGCATTTGTTACCTGTGCCTGTGTATTTTGAGGATGAAACGGCAGAGATTATGCTGCAAGTGCAATTGAACGATAAAGAGTGGCAGAAGATCACCGTCACGGCTCAAAGCCGAGAGCAGTTAGAAAAAGCCTGCACTTGGTTAAATCGACTGATTTGGGTCGATACCTTTTCGGGGGCGAATGCGCAAACTTATCTGAAGCTAAACAGTGGTACGTCAATGTTACCCTTGGAGTGGCAATATCAGGGCTTGCGTTATCAAGTCCTTGAGCAAAATGGACGGTGGCAGTGCTCAGCGTATCTCCTTAAATCTAATGAGTAATTGGTATTAATATCAAGAGAGCTGCAAATAATAGTGGCGTTGTTTTTAGACCTCAAGTTTCGATAAAAACATATGATTTTGCTTATTCTGTTAAGGTTTAATGATGATGGACATTCCATGACATATTTTTAAACTGCTTATGTGGATTTGGTGATACTTAAGGGATTTATTGATGCCTTGGCTTTAATAGAAAAATCGATGAATTTTTATTTTTCAATCGTAAATGTTAGTATTGCGCAGATTTTTAGGGGATTAAACGGAACAGGAACGGATAAATATGAAGAAAGTACTGACCGCTGCACTATTGATGACGGCGCCATTTATGGCGAATGCAGGAGCCGATTTTGTTAAAGGCGATAAAACATTCGCGGGCGAAGCCGAGCTAGGTGCAACCTTAACCACAGGCAACACAGATACCTCATCTTACAAAGGTCGCTTAAACTTCAAACACGAATTAGGTGATTGGGAAAACCAATATCTTTTAGAAGGTTTATATAAAGAGGATACTGGCGAGGTCACGGCTAAGCGCTATTTAGCGGGGGCACAAGGCAACTATAAGATGACTGACCGCAGCTATCTATTTGCTAACGCTAACTACGAAGTTGATCCTTTTACCGGTTATGACTACACAGTATCTGGCGCAACGGGTTATGGTCATAGACTCTATGACACCAGCAAGACTTTCTTAGATGTTGAAATCGGTCCCGGTTATATCTATCAACGCCTCGATTCAGAGCAAGCTCTGTTAGAAGGCACAGATTCCAATGACAGTGTGGTTGCCCACGGTGTGATTAACTTCGAAACTGAAATCACAGAAACCTCAAAATTCCAACAGCGTTTTGTCGCCGACTATGGTGATAAATTAGATGCGCGGTCGGAAACCTCACTCACTGCGAATATTATTGGCGCCTTGGCAATGAAGTTTGCCATTATCGTGCGTTATAACAGCGAGCCGCTGGACAATAAAAAGAGCACCGATACCGAAACCAACATGACCTTGCTCTATTCGTTCTAATCAATGTGATTGATATCAACATAAAAGCACCGAGAGGTGCTTTTTTATTGGCTGTTTTTAGACTAACTTGAAACAAAGTTAGTTAAATCTTTATTAGTTTCGTCTGTAGTTATACAAAAATTAATGTTCTAAGTGCCTTTGGTTATCGGGAAATGCATAGAAAGTTGCGTTTTATCAAAATTTACAGAACCCGAGCTATGGTAATTTGCGAACTGATTTCCCTTGCAGAGATGAATTTAGATGAAATTACAGCGGTGGTTTAGAAACAGTGGAATGGCATTATTTAGCCTATTCTGTGTTGCAATATTGAGCGGATTCTCACCAGCAGTTTGGGCAATGACCGAAGGAACAGAACGGCTCGATTTAACCGCTGCATCAGTGGGGTATATTGCCGTATGCGTCTTCGTGTTTGCCTATATTTTGGTGATGGCCGAAGAGGCGCTGCACCTGCGTAAATCCAAACCCGTATTGGTCGCAGCTGGCATTATTTGGGGCATGATAGGTTTTGTGTATGTGCAAAATGGCATGTCAGAGGTCTCTGAAGCAGCCTTTAAGCATAATTTATTGGAATATGCCGAGTTATTACTCTTCCTATTGGTGGCGATGACCTATATCAATGCCATGGAAGAACGTAATTTATTCGATGCCATTCGCGGTTGGTTAGTGGGACGTGGTTTTAGCTTACGAACCGTTTTTTGGTTGACAGGCTTTATGGCTTTCTTTATTTCGCCCGTGGCTGATAATTTAACCACCGCATTATTAATGTGCGCTGTGGTCATGAAAGTTGGCGCGGGACAGCGAAAATTTATTACCCTCGCTTGTATCAATATCGTGGTGGCGGCCAATGCGGGCGGCGCATTTAGTCCATTTGGTGATATCACGACCCTGATGGTATGGCAAAAAGGGTTAGTGCACTTTGCCGATTTTTTCCATCTATTTATTCCTGCATTAGTCAACTTTGTCGTGCCAGCGGCAATTATGAGTATATTTATTCCGCATTATATCCCTGAGCCTGAAAAAGAGCAGGTTTACACTAAACCTGGCGCTAAACGTATTGTGGCGCTCTTCCTACTGACGATTGCTACTGCAGTATGTGCTCACTCTTTCCTTGGTATGCCACCGGTGCTGGGGATGATGACAGGTCTTGGCTTCTTGCAATTCTTTGGTTATTACCTGCGTAAAACCTTTGATCGCTCCGTTGCTCGTGAACGGGCAAAGGCGGAGTTACGTCAGGATAAACAGCGTCTTCAACAGTTAGGTAGTGTCGTGCCGTTCGATGTGTTTAATCGGATCTCCCGTGCTGAGTGGGATACATTGCTGTTTTTCTACGGGGTAGTGTTATGCGTAGGTGGTCTTGGTTTTATGGGGTATTTAAGTCTCGTTTCTGAGGCCTTGTATTCCCATTGGGATGCGACCTTTGCCAACGTAGCCATCGGTTTGTTGTCTTCAGTCGTGGATAATATTCCGGTGATGTTTGCGGTGTTGACTATGAATCCAGATATGGCCTTAGGTCAGTGGTTACTGGTGACGTTAACCGCAGGGGTGGGTGGCAGTTTATTGTCCATCGGCAGTGCGGCTGGGGTAGCATTAATGGGTCAGGCAAGGGGGATTTACACCTTCGGATCACACTTACGTTGGACTCCTGTCATTGCGTTGGGATATGTGGCGAGTATTTTAGTACATATGTGGCTCAATGCTGCAATGTTCTAAAAACAAATGAAACATAATGTATCTTTGTTTGTTTTTAGCATTAAATTTTTTATTGATGTAATTCACAGATTATTCATCTGATGGGAGTAGATGTCCTCGGATTACTGCGTTATTAAAGTTCAAATTGTATACTCGGCTTCAAGTTAAGTAATGCTAGGAGCCGAGATGCAAATTGGTGATTGTTGGTTTGATGCCCAAGAACATTTGTTAGTCGATGCCTCTGGTTGTCGCTGGATACTGAGTAGCGATGAATATCAAGTACTGAGTGTATTGGCTAAGCATCGAGGGAAGGTGGTTTCCCGCTTTGAATTAACGCAGTTATTGTCATCCTATGTTAAGGGTGCCCGTCGGTGTGATGATACTCTCGATGATGTTATCAAGCGGTTGCGTTCTATATTAGGAAAAAAGCCATATTCTTTACTCGATACGGTACGGGGTGAGGGGTTTATTTTATATCCTTCATCAGTGTCGATTAATCATAAGCTGCTTGACTCCCCAACATATCAAATCAATCCGCTACAGTTCGCACTTATCATACTTGTGACCCTGATAGCCCTATGTGGGATTGGGGCGCATATTAGCCATCCAACGCAAATTGCACCAAATTATAGCCAGCAGATCCAGAAGCCAAATGGTTTGGCGTCAGAGGTTAAGTTCTACACTGGGCAATACTATTGTACGGAGATGAAGTCCCTCGTCGAACAAATGATGGGGCAAATTGAAGCGTGTGCCGTGTTTCCTTGGCAATCTGTGGCGGCGAATATTTCTATTGATCGCAAGTTAATCAGCTTTATTTTACGGGATAACCGTGAGAATGGGCTTAAGTTTCAGACGATAAAATTAATGTCTGACAATTTTATGAGTGATACATCGCAACCTGATTGGTTAACACTTGCGGGGATATGTAGCTAAGATGGCATCCAGCATTTTCTCGTTAAGCCGTTTAAAACCATGGCAACTCCTGTTAATCATTATGCTCGGATTGGGGGGGCTGCTATATGGATATGGGCAGAGTGTTAGCCATAAAAGTTTACACTTAGATTGTCATGCTCAGTTATTCCAGCCACCATTTTCCGATGCATCTTCGTCATTATTGCGCCATTCTTTATCGCTTTCGGTCCAAGTGCAGGGGCAAAAGGCCACTTTAGATTATAGTTATGGCATTGATAATAAGGAGCTTGCGTCCATCAACTATTCTGGTGAGGTTAAACATTTTGACATTGGCACTATGACCTATCAATTTGATTTAGCTCAAGCGAATATCAAAATGGATCTGCTGCAAACAGAGCTCCCTGAGCCGATTCGAGAAGATGTGCAGCGCTCAAGGGCTGCATTAATCGCGCTGGGAACTATGAGCTTTAATATGCAGATTGTGGATATTAATCGTATTGATGATTATACCCTGATTAAATTTATGCCCAGTGGTAATTTATGGGCGTGTAGTAGTCGCTAATAACAAAATAGGCACCCAAACCTAGAGGTGGATGCCTATTTGATTAGGAGTCGATGAAAAGGATTACAACGGAACGACTGGAACTAAGGTCAGTTCATTATTGGCTTTGGTACCATAAATTTGAATCGCGACTTTAATTTGCGCCACGGCGCCACTTGGGTCCTGTTGCTGCCAATCAAGTCCTGCTATTTCAAACTGATATTGACCATTTTTTACCTCGGTTAATTTACCGCTGCATTCACCTTTGCTTTGGCAACGATAGCTTTGAGTGACATGCCAACGTTTCCATGCTTTAGCATTTGACGACGATTTATTCTTGTCAGGAAAGCCAAAATAGTAAATATCGTAGTTTTTAGCCGCAGTGATTGCAGCTTGTGACGCATCAGCCAATGTAAATAACAACGTGCCAGTATTGGGATCAAATTGCTTTACTGCCAGATTAATTTGCGTCGCCTCGTCAATACTCACGGTTTTTTCGACGGGCGGAGGTGGTGGCGGAGGTGTGATTTCCTCTGACTTGTTATCGTCACTACCACAGCCAGCAAGGGCAAACGAAGCTAGGGTTAACGCAAGTAATGGGTATTTCATCACTGCCTCCTTAATTAAAATGTCCAGTGTGGCAAGTGGTACATTCCATATCCGTTTTAACGCTTGCTGCCGAGCCTAATGTTCCAGTGCTGCCATGACAAACTTGGCAATCCTGAGCCTCAAGTGAAGGTTTGCTACCTGGTAAGGCACCGATATTCTCTCCTTGATGGGCACGGTTTAGCAGTTCGACCAGGTAATACGCCATGGAAGCTGATAGGCGATAACAGCGTTCACCTTTTTTAGCAAAGGGTAGGCCTGATGCCCTAGACCAGTTACTAATAGAAGAGTGGCACAATACGCTCATGGCTTTTGATGAACTACCAACCAGAGCCGTTTTTTCTGCGGTTGAGCCTATGCCTGCAATAAATTCAGGGGAAGATAAAGGTAGCGTTGTATTTTCATAATAACGGAATGTGTTAGCAATCACTGCGCTGTTCTGACCATTAATATCATCTAAGATATTGACTAACATACCGATAGCGTTGAGGTTTCCACATAAGGTGCCTTGGCCTGTGACCCCTGCAAAACCATAACCGGCAAGCGCGGTTGGGATAGTTTTAAACTTATCAGCATCGGCACTATTAGATTGCGCTAGCATAGTGACGACAGAGTGAAAGACTTGGTGCATACAGCCACCACCAGTCTCGTAGGCGAGTTTGGCGGTTGCCATGGGATCTAGTGGTGCGTATTTGAGTTTTTCGCCGAGCGCTAATTGATATTGACCGTCGGCATTGGTCGCCGCAAAGGCTGACGTACCCATTAATGTTGCGCCCGCTGCCGCTGTGCTGATACCGATAATACGAGTTAATGCTTGGCGTCGATTAATGCTCATCATAAATTCCTCTTTAGTAATTGCTTTTATTTATCAATCAGAAAACTGGTTTGATGAAAGCCATTCTAGGGAGCTAAAAGATAAATAATGTGATTTGCCAGAGAGGATATTTCCCTTATTAGTGAAGAAGGTGTCGTTGAATTTTTAATTGCTTTATAAGGTTGAATTTTGGGTAATAATTCGTTTTTTTAGATTGTAATTTGTGCTGACACACATTATTTGTGATATTTATGTAAATTTGTAAGCATTTATCAGCCAACGTTATTGTTTGCAAATACCATTTACATCTGTGAACTAAAGCAGATTTTTATTTTATACACCCAACCTGCGGCTTATCTCACGAAATGTAATTATTTGCCGCCTTGGGTTAACAGGATCACAGTAATCATTAGAAGCCTTGCATAGACTTAATTCCATGATTTTATAGGCTTGGGGTTTTATTTATGCAAGTGGGGAGCTGTTGGTTTGACAAAGAGCGTGGTTTGCTCGTCGAACAAGCTCGGAATGAATCTTGGCACCTTCCTCGTGCTGAGTTACAGGTGTTGACCTTATTGGTTGAACATCAAGGTAAACTGGTCTCAAAGCATGAGCTTAAGACTGGTGATGGTGAGCACCCACCGCTAACAGATACTTCACTCGCTCGCGCAGTATTTATGATCCGCTCTTTTCTTGGTCCGCAGTATGAAGGGCTGATTGAAACCGTCAAAGGCCAAGGTTATTTGCTACACAATACCCAAGGGCAGCGGTTAAAAAGCTTTCATTATCCTCGATTACAGTCACTACCTTGGTGGAGTGCGCTACTGGTTTTTGGTTTTATGCTGGCGATTTCGGGTTTTTATCTTAGCCGAATTGATCATAGTGTGCCGACTGAACCCTTGTTATCGACAGAACTTCCTTTGGCATCAGGACAACATATTCGCTTGCACCTTTACGCTAATTCTAAAACGAACAATACCTTATTGTTTGAGTTAGGCGATCGATTGGGTCAGGGACTAAGCCGCTGCGGACAGAGTGATTGGTCCGAGGTTTATTCTTCTCTTTCACATGATAAACAAGTGCTTAACATTACTTTGCGCGGCCATAAGCTCGGGCAGTCCGTTATTCGAAACTTAAAGATAAGTGATTTTAGACGCCCTAAAGAGTTTATTGATGCACAGTGGCTACAGGAGATTGGGATCTGTGGCTAAGTGGCTAAAGTGGACGATAAATCTCACGATTCTCACTGCGCTGATTGTGGCTTGCGGGGTGATTTATCTGCAATCAGTCTCAAATAAGGCGGTAATCCTCAATTGCAGCTCCGAACTTTTTGACCGTCATGCTCAACGGGTTGAAGATGGTAAATACTATCTTTTAGTCGATGTGCTGATCTCCGCGGGCAATGCACAGATTAATTATCGATATTTTAACCTCGATGGCTCCAGTGCAGGCACCATTCTGATGCAGGGCGAAGTGCAAAATATGGAGCTCAATCGTATGGCCTACAACGTGTCGGTTAAGACCAAGACAGAATCTGAGGAGGTCGATAAAAAACATTGGCCAGAGCATATGAAGTATCTGTCTTATATTAGTAGCTTACATTTTAGTGAGTCAGGCAGACATAACCTTAGCATTGAGGTGCTTGATAGTGACCCAGACCAAGACTACGCCGTGGTATTGTTTCAGCCCAGTAATACGGTTTGTGGTTGTCGAATCGTCAATAGCCGAATTTAATCAGTGAATTTAGCGCGCTTTCGGTTTAGATTGTATTTTCGATGGTGTTAATGCTGACTCTTTGGCTCCAATCATTAAGGTTTTTGTGTTTAAGATACGTGTCAAACAAGAAGAATCCCTGTCGATTAAGTTCAGCCACCAGATGGAAAAGGGCGATAATCGTCAGCTTGACCTCTATTTCTTTTTACCTAAGGAAATGGGCATAGGTGCGCACACCTTAAACGAAGAAGAATATTATCATAGCGCCATTGTTGGCCGCCGTTCTTACTATTCCGAAGGTTTGCATTTACCGCTCGTACAAGGCCGTTTTGCCAGTATGAATCGCCGCACTGTGGAAGAGTTTAGGCTGTACTTAAACTTGTTTGCCTACCAATTTGCGGTAGCGGTTGAAAACGATGTCAAAGAACTCAATCGGATTGCTGATGTTGAGCATTTTTATCTCGCGCTCGATGAGTTGTGTGAACAGATAACCCAATTGCTAAAAAAGTTTCGCCGTAATGAACCAGGCGATGCTAAATGGAAATCCTATTTTGAAAATGCGGATAACTATCTGTCTTGGTTTTGTGAGCAGCAACTGCTAAAAGTATTAGCCCACGCTACCCGTACCAGTGACTTTTCCGACATTCAAGAGCGAGTGCTGACTCTTTGTCGAAATGAATCAGCCTATCGTGATGCCAATAACTATAACTCGGCACAGACAAAACAAGATCCTAATCGAATTTCGAATAAGATGCTGTTATTACGGCGTTTGATTCAGCAAGGGGTCGTACTTAAAGAAGAGTTAAAACCGCTGGGGATCGGCCTTAAAAAGTTCACAACGGGGCTTGCCACGGCATTAGTGATGTTGGTGGTGTCGGCGCTGATTATTGAAGCGCAGGGCGTTTTTAGCGGTTTTACTATTGCCCTCGTATTGACCTTAGCGGTGATATACGGATTTAGGGAAATCTTTAAGGACGATGTGCGTAATGCTCTTTGGCGCTTTATCCAGCGTGGTCGGCCGCGGTGGAGCCGTATCTTAAGGGATACCACTAGCCAGGCTGTTATTGCTAAACAATTGGTGTGGTTGGAGTTTATGCGGCCACAGGATTTACCCGAAAAGGTAAACGAAATCCTAAAACACCGACATAGCCAGAACAAAGTCGATGCCGAGATCCTCCATTACAAAATTGCGACTCGGGTAAACCAAGGCGAGTTTCAGGCCGGCTATTCAACAATTCAAGAGCAAGTCAACTTTAGTTTTGTGCCGTTTGCCCGCTACTTAGAGCGGGGCAAAGCCAAGATTTACAAGGAGCTTGAGGGCAAAATCAGCCATGAGTCGGTCGAGCGTCGTTACCAGGTTAATCTGATTTTAGTGCTACGTGATGGCCGTGAAGAGCCGGAATATGCTCGCTATAAAATCACGATGAACCGCTCTGCTATTATCGAAATCACCCAAAGCCAACTGCCAGATTCTTTTAATCCGCCCGTTAAGACGGATGGCGAGTAAAAGCCTGGCCGATATTCTGGTCGTTATTCTGTTTTGCCCGTTTGAGTGCAACCTCGGCATTGCTGAGGTATTGCTCCAGACTTTGTCCTTCTTGATAGCTAGCTATGCCGATGCTGATCCCTTCACCTAAACCGTTGCTGTTAAGTTTTTCTATGGTATTAAGGGCAAAGTGATGTGCCGCTGTTGCATCAGTATCTGGAAGTAATAACAACAGCTTACCCAGTTGCCAATGGAGTATTTGATAGTGGGTTGGTATCTCAAGTAATAGCTGAATTTCCACTTCTTGCTGGCGATTTTCGAGTTGATCGATATCGCTCATGTGGCTCAGTAATCCCTCTGGATTAATGTCCATCACGAGTAGACTCGAGTGGTTGCGGCTTTGGGGCGAAAGTGAAGCAAAATAGCGTTCTAAATCTGACAGGTGCTGCAAAATCGTGCTGCGATGTGGCACAAAACTGCGGGGTTCTGCGCCACGTTGGCCATCGATAGCTTGTTCTAAGGTACAGATGATGTAATCAATCTCACCGTCAGTCGCGACATGTCCCTTGAGGGTGGCCTGTAAACAATTTGAGTGACGTAGATTGGGTGAGCAAAGGATCTGGCCTTGCCATTGGCCTTGCATGCTGATTTGGGCAGTGATCCGTTGCCATTGATTACCTAAATCGTTAGACAGCAATGACGCTAAATCATGATTCAGATCGCCGTTGAGTTGCATGAGCTGATCAAATACTGGGTTAATTTTTATCAACTTACCATTGGCATCCGTCAGTGCGGTCGCCACCGTGGTATCACACAGCAGCTCACTTAAGAATGCTTGGTTCTGACTGTTAATAATGGCGCTGATATCTTCAAGCGTGATCAACATATGGGGTAAACCTCGCCCTAATCGCGGGGCTTGTCGTACGTTGACTCTTAGTGTTGAACCCGCTTCATTGTCGAGCGACAAGTGACCAGACCATTCTCCCAATCGGTGCACTTGTTCGAGGATTTGCGTGTGCGTTAGATCATCGAGATTTAAGGCTCGTTGCAGACTTCGATCAGTTAGTTCATCTTGGGGAACTCGAGTCGCTTCGGCCGCTTTAGGGTTGGCACTGATAATGCGCGCCTGTTCATTGGCTAATATAAAGCCTATTTCACTGTTAAACAGTGAGTTTGCAACGTCAATGCTGTATTGGCGCGAGCGATACTGTAACCGATACATGTGGCTAAGTAGAATGACCCAAGCGGCCAGTAACGTCAGAACTAAAGATGCGACGATAACGATGTTCTGCCACTGCGAAAACTTTGAGGCAATATCGTCGTTACGGATATAAGAGAGTAAAAAATATTCCCGGCGCAGCTCGGGTTGGTTAGTGAGTTCAACTTTAAGGTAAACAAACGTCGCATCTTCACCGTGAAACTGGCCAAAGTTGCTCATCGACATTTCGCGCCATAGTGCCGGATAACTTTGGCGTAAACTCGCGCCTAAGGTATCAGGAATATGGGTTAACGGTGCAAGATCGCTTACCCCTGCATAGAGTAATCCTTGGGTATCCAGTACTAACATGGGGGATTTATTGCTTGAGAAAGCAGGTTTTATCGCCTCTAACATCTGTACCATTGAATTGTAGGTTACGAGATAACCTAAAGAGCTTTGATCGGGTTTTTCTAACCAAGTCATTTGATACATGTAGGGTTCGAGCATGCCATTGAGTGGCACAAACTCTAAAGGTGAGGTGAACACTTCTTTTCCACCTAAATTACGGCTAGAACCAAGAAGGGTCGCCGGAAGTGCATCCTGACTAAAGTTAGCCGGTGTTGCAAATTTATAATTTCCCTGAGGGTCGAAGAGGGCAATCCCTAGTAGTTCGGGAATATGCTCAACGAGTTCTTGCCAACTTGCCTGTAATTTTTGCTCTGCTGCAGGAGTTGGATTTTTAAGATATTGATTGAGTAGTTCATCCTTGGCGAACAACTGAGTGCGAAACTGCTGAAAGGCAACCTTATCTGTGATCAGCGTGCCTATCGTTTGTAATTCGCTATATCTTTGAGTTGCCCATTCTTCCTGTAACCTACGCTCACCTAAGGTAATGATTAAATTAGTTAAAATGATCATACCTATCACAAGCATCGATAACTGACTCGCAACAGCCAACAGGCGTTGGTGAGACCAATGCAGCCCTTGGGTCAATGAAAGTAATGGTGCGAGTGGATGTAGGCTTGATTTGTTCTTCAGCATGGGCCGATTTTGAGTTGATGATCTGTTAATTTGGCTATGTTAACACGAATGAAATGTTACGACAGTGGCAAGTTGCTCGGTGATGGCGTTATCCCGAGCAAGAGATTCAATCTAGTGGAGAGTCAAGGAGCTTGCTAGCCGAGTGTGCCGAGTACTCTGTGTTTAAACTCGCAGCCAGTTGCGAGCACTTGCTCACGGCAAAGGTCGATATCTACTCCATCTAATCCTTCAATCGCTGAGACTTGCACTCGCTCAATATAGTGGGGTGCGAGGGCGATAAAGGCATTTACCGCGGCATAGGAGTCTGCAAGTTTAGGTCGGCAATGTTGGTTATAGGCCGCCTCATTATCGGCATTGAGTGAGATAGATAAGCCATCAACACATTCAGCCAGTTCGGGCAGGATGTTACGTCGATGCACAAGATTACCCAATCCATCGGTATTGACCCTAACTCGACCGCCACGACGTTTAATTTCCTTGGCGACGGCAAGCAGCGTTGGAAGATTCATGGTCGGCTCGCCATAGCCACAAAACACATATTCCTCAAAGTCTTCCACATTGCCTAACAGCGGGATAATTTCCTCCGGTTTGGGCTGGTGGGTTAGTGCCAATTGATATTCATGGATTTGCTTGCTGCCATTGTGTTTCGGACAAAAGATACAACGCAGAGTACAGCGGCCAGTGATGTTGAGATAACGGCTTTTACGAATGTCGTAGACCAGGGTTTCGGTTGCGCAGGTCTCATTGGTACAGACTTCTGCGGTAGTATGGCCATTGGCTAAGGTCTCAGTGGCGATGAGCGGTTCAGGTTTGGCTCTAGCAGTGTGTGAGTTTGGCATACAACGACTTTATTTGGGTCTAAGCGATAACTTAAGGTGAGTGTAACCAATGCCCACAGGGATAACTGCCACTTAGATCGCACTACGCGTTTTAGAATGACGCACTGCAAAAGCAAAAGAGAGCCTAAGCTCTCTTTTTATGGGATTCTCATAGATTACAGACGATAACTAATCCCGCTTATAGTCTGACTCATGTATGGCATCCAAGGAGATACTGTGGCTCTCGTTGATATGCAATGGAGTATCCTGTGTTTTTTTCGGACGCCACCACCAATGGTAGAAGCGGCTACCAACGCGCTTTGCATCATCAAGTATGATATACAGTAGCGGCACTAGGATTAAGGTCACCACAGTCGAGAATAGAATACCGAAGGCGAGTGAGGTCGCCATGGGGATCACTATCTGCGCCTGTAAGCTGCGCTCAAGAATAATAGGCACTAGACCGACAAAGGTGGTCAATGAGGTCAAGATAATCGCCCTAAAACGATAACATCCTGAATCGACCGCTGCTTGCCTCACCGATTGACCTTGTTCACGAGCTCGGTTAACAAAGTCAACTAAGATCAGCGAATCGTTCACCACGACCCCTGCAAGTGCAACGATACCACAAAGACTCAACACACTCATGGCAAGCCCTTGGATCAAATGCCCAAACAGGGCGCCGATAATCCCAAAAGGGATCACTGACATAATGATCAGTGGCTGGCTGTAGGATTTAAGCGGCACAGCCATCAAGGCATAAATGGTAAACAGTGCAAAGAAGAAACCTTGTATCAATCCGACCATGGCATTCTGTTCATCCAAACTGCCACCATCGAGAGCCGTTTGAATCTTAGGATATTTTGCCTGAAGTTGCGGCAAGTAATCTTTCTGGATTTCATTAACGACTTTAGAAGGTTCAACCTTGTTTTTATTCGCATTAGCGTTAATGGTTATCGCTCGTTTACCATCGACACGGGTAATAGACGCATAAGATTCACCCTTTTCGACTTCAGCAACGGTGGAGAAAGGTACCGACTTACCTTGCGGCGTTCGGATCAACATATTCTCCAGATAGCCAACTGTACGGCGCTGTTCTAAGGGATAGCGAACCATGACTTTGATTTCTTCTTTATTACGTAAAATACGTTGTGCTTCATAACCGTAGAAGCCGTAACGGACTTGGCGTGCTAAATCGGATAAGGTTAAACCTAATGCTTCCGCCTCGGGGCGGATTTTTAAACGGATCTCATGGCTGCCCGAGGAAAAGTTATCGGCGATATCATACACTCCCTCGTAGGTCGCTAGCTTTTGCTTAAGTTCGCGAGCCGCAGCTGATAATTCTTCTAAATCGCTTGAGGTTAATCTAAAAGAAATATCGCCACCACCGCCGCCACCGTTACCTCTAGCGTTAAAGTCGAGTTTCTTGACTGACAATAACTCGGGCAATTGTTCACGCCACTCGGTAGCAATGGTTTCACCGTCGACATTCCGATCTTCACCCTTAGTTAGTTCGGCAAAAATAAAGGCAGAGGTGCGCGAGCTCATGTTGATAAAGCTGTGTTTCACTACTTCGCTGCCGTTATCTTTCTCCATTTTGGCGTTCATTTTGTACAGGGCTTCTTCAATCTCCTGTACCACTTTAAGGGTGTTTTGTTCTGAGCTTCCCTCATCCATTTCTAATTGAACTTGGATAAAGTCGGAAGGAATATCAGGGAAGAACACCCAGCGCACTTTCCCGCTTGCCACTAAAGCGACAGACAAAATCAGCACACCTATAAAGACTGCTACTACGTTATAGCGATGCTGGATACAGCGCTCGAGGAAGTTGCGGTAACTGTGGTGAATAAAGTGTTGAACACGATTGTTAAATTTTTCTTTAAAGCGCCCAAAGAAACCCGTAGGTTCCCCTGGCTTTTTAAACTTCATATGGGCCAAGTGTGCTGGGAGAATAAATTTAGATTCAACCAGTGAAAATGCCAGGCACATGATGACGATCATGCCGATGGATTTCCAAATAATTCCCATCGGACCTGAGACCATTAGCATAGGGATAAAGGCGGCGATGGTGGTTAATACCCCAAAGGTGGCGGGCATGGCGACCTTTTGCGCACCGCGGATCACATTGTCAATCGAATGTCCGTGGCGTTCGACCTCACTGTAAGCGCTTTCCCCTATAACAATTGCGTCATCGACCACTATCCCCAAGACCAAAATAAAGGCAAACAGTGTCAGCATGTTGATGGTCATGGAGAAAGGTTCAAGCGGCATGATCAGCATTGTACCGAGGAAGCACACGGGGATGCCCATCATCACCCAGAAAGCGAGTTTAAGATCGAGGAACAACGCCAAAATCACAAACACTAACAGTGCGCCATAAAACATGTTCGACATCATCATGTTTAAACGGCCCTTGAGGTAGTGAGTTAAGTCGCCCCAAGTATCCAATTGAGCATTCGCAGGTAGGGTTGCACGACGTTTCTCGACGTAGTCTTTTACCTGCTGAGCAATATCGAGGGCATTTTGATCGTTGACGCTGGTGACTTCGATAATCGCGGCGGGTTTGCCGTTAAAACGGGTGTACTCTAGACGCTCTTCAAAATCGTCCTTAATGGTGGCAACTTGCGGTAACATCACCCGGCTACCGTCGGCACGGGTAGTGACAACGATATTGGCAAAATCATCGCCCGTATAGGCTTGACCTTTAGTGCGCAGCAGAATGTCGCCATCTTCGGCGCGTATCGAGCCGCCTGGTAAGTCGATGGAGGAGTTTTGTACCGCCGTTGCGACTTGTGAGAAAGTTAAGCCGTATTCCCGCAGCTTATCTTCCGAGACTTCGATACCGATTTCATAGTCGCGAACTCCCGTGACTTTAGCACGGGTTACGGCGGGGAGCTGGGTCAAATCATCACGCACCGATTTGGCTAGCTCCTTCATATCGTGCAGTGACATATCTCCGTACACCGACACCCAAATCACGTTGTTTTCGGGCTCGATTTTAAAGATTTGTGGTTTTTCGATGTTCACCGGGAAGGTGGAAATCGCATCCAGTCGTAACTTGGCTTCATCGAGTACGATTTGGACGTCGTAGTCGTCTTCCACTTCTACCGTGATTGAGCCAACACCTTCACTGGCAACCGAGGTGACTTTTTTAATGCCGTTGATATCTTGAATGGCTTCTTCAATCTTGATGTTGATGCCTTCTTCGATTTCCTGTGGCGCAGCACCTGGGTAAGCAACGGTAATACTCAATAAATTCAGGTTGAAAGAGGGAAATACCTCTTTATTGATCAGCACTGTGCTAAACATCCCGCCAATCAGCAGTGCCCACATTAACAGGTTAGCTGCCACGCTATTACGGGCAAACCAAGCTAAGATCCCTTTTTGCGTATCCATTATTTTACTCCAGTGGCCGCAAGACTCGACTCAGGAGCATCTTCCTTAGGCGTCTGCACTGGTTTTGTTTCTTCGCCTATCACTTTGACTAATTGGCCATTGGCCATGTTATTAAAGTGAGTGATAGCAACCCGCTCACCGGTTTTTAAGCTGTCCTTGATAAATACGTTTTCAAGATCGCTACGCACGACATTCACATGGCGCATTTCGACGATATTGTTATTGTTAATCAAGGCGACATGCTCATTGCGTACCACATGGCGAGGTAGTTTGACTATGCCATCGACGGTGCGGCCCTTAATCACGGCGTTGACAAAACTGCCGTATTTCAGTGGTAAACTGCCTTGGGTTTTGTGCTCTCGCAGGTAAGGATCTTTTATCTCGGCGACGAGGTAAACCATGCGGTTATCGGCATCAATCACCCCTTCGCTGCGGATGATATTGCCTATCCAGGTATTTTCCTTGCCTGCCAATGAGGCGCTCAAGGTGACTTGGGTATCGGGATTATCGACGGATTCCAAATAGGCCAAATCATCGTTAGAGATAGGTAGGCGAATTTCCGCAATGCGGGTGTCATACAGTTCACCAAGATTTGTACCTAGGGTAACGTATTGTCCTAAGTCGACATTTCTTGCCTTGATAATGCCATCAAAGGGCGCACGAATAACGGTACGTTCTAAGTTACGCTGGGCGCGAGCTAAAGCCGCCTGCGCATATTTAACGTTAGCTTGTTCTTTTTTCAATTGAGGTATGCGCAAACCGAGTTCAGGCGGCAATCCTTTGTCGTAACCCTTAAACTCAATTTTGGCAACTTCGCCGCGGGCGATTTCCTCATTGAGTGCTGCGGTTGCTTGAGCCAATGTCGCTTCGGCTTGCATTAAGTCGGCTTCATAATCTGAAGGTTCGATCTGGGCAAGTTGGTCGCCTTTTTTCACTATGCCACCGGCAACAAATTGAGGTGAAATCGTCAGCATCCGCCCTTGGACTTCAGTCACCAGTTGCGTTTTATATTTGGGCGTGACAACACCGTAGGAGGGTAAGTTAAGCGAAACCGTTTGTTGCTCAACCCGGGTGACATCCACTATCGGGATCGGCATTTCTTCGGGTTTCTGCTCAGGTGTCTCCTTGGTTTTCATCAGCAAACCAGCGCCAACAATAAAGAGCAGTAAGATAAAAAAAGGAGATAATCTCCTTAGTAAGGTTTTGATCATATGATTGTTACATCCGTGCTAAATCGCTTAATGCGCCTAAAGTATCAGAGTCAGGCTGCGCAATAAATTTATTTTTGTAAATAAAATGTGTCTAAAGATGATGCTATCGAGTTTGTGTCCTGTTACCGCGTCGGTTTAGTTTGCTGAGGATACAATTGCGTAGGAGTAGAGTGTTTTTTGTCATATAGGGTTCCACCCCGTACAAAAATATTTGCTAGGTCAATGAGCATAAAAAAAGCCGCAATTTTGCGGCTTTTAGGCGGAAGTAAGTATCAGCTTATTCCAAGATTAGAAAACCTAGGACTGTTTTTTGCGGGCAATTTTGCTAGCTTTTTTTGCCGCTTCTTTTTTGCTGGTTTTTTTCGCCGCTTCTTTGGCTTTTAATTTTGCCTTTTTCTTGGATGGAACTCGCGCCTCTTTGTGCTTAGGACGTAATTCCTCAATGATTCGGCGTTTAAGGGGTTGCTCAATATAACGCTCAATCTTACCAACGATGCGCATATCATGGGCCTCAGCCAGAGAAATTGCCGTACCTTTGGCACCCGCGCGGCCAGTACGACCAATACGGTGGATGTAGGTATCGGCTGAACGTGGCATATCGAAGTTAATCACGTGGGTGATATCATCAATATCGATACCGCGGGCAGCCACATCGGTCGCCAGCAATACATTCACTTCGCCCTTAGTAAAACGACTTAAGGCTTGGAAACGTTTCTTCTGTTCCATATCTCCGCGCATAAAAGCACAAGGGATGCCGGCTTGGAGTAACTGACCTTCGAGGCTAGAGACCACATCGCGAGTCTTCACGAATACGATGGCGCGTTTTACTTCTTCCTGTTTTAACAAATGGCAAAGCAGGGCAAATTTATGGTCTTTATCATCGGCGAGATGGATCCATTGGTGGATCTTGGCTTTCTCTTTGCGCGGTGCATCAACATCGATTTCGATAGGATCATTAAGCACTTCGCGGGCAAAGCGGATAACACCACTGCCTTCAAGGGTGGCTGAAAACAGCATATTCTGCTTGCGGCCTTGGGCTTCGAGTGCAATGGCTTTTACCACGGCTGAGAATCCCATATCGAGCATACGGTCAGCTTCATCGATGATCAGTATGTCGACGGATTCTGCACTGAATTTACCTTTATCTAAATATTCCATCAGGCGACCCGGTGTCGCGACCAGAATATCGATATTGCCCTTTAGCGCTTCTTCTTGAGGTGCATAGGGCACTCCACCCGTGATAATGGCAATATTTAGCCCTTGGTCTGTGGCTAAATGGCAGGCATAGCGGTGAATTTGGCTCGCCAATTCACGGGTTGGGGTAAGAATTAATACACGCGCTTGACCCGAGTAACGACGCGGGAAGTCGATTAGATGTTGTAGCGCGGGTAATAAGAAACTGGCGGTTTTACCTGTACCCGTCGGGGCGCGCGCCAAAATATCCCGTTGCTCTAAAGCATGCGGCAACGTTTCTTGTTGGATTGTGGTGGGCGTATTGTGCCCCATGGCTTTAAGTGACTCTAATAAGCTAGGGTCAAGCTGGAAATCTTCAAATTGCATGCGCAGCGTCTCGACGAATAATAGCCCAGCATTATAAAGCTTATGCCTGTTAACTTAAATAACTTAATCCCAATGGCTTCGCTTTTCGGTGACGGAGTTGATAGAAAGGCCTCTTTTACTCTGAACCCCACAGATAAATTCGCAGTGATAATGTGATTTGTCGCATTTTGAGGCAGACAATTGGTAAAACTTGTATAAGATAAAAGTGATTTTTGTAACAAATGTCTGGCGTTTATTCAGAGTGTTGGATGGATTGTATCCGCGTGGTTTGGCGTTTAAGCAATAAATCGATGCCATTTATAGACCATACTCATCATTTTATGGCCCCTAAGCGTTAGCCCTACTTGAATTGGCAAAACATTTCGGCGTGATTCTATTTATCTAATATGGGCTTGAATATTATGATTTTTAATTGGTTATCATCTTTTTTTACTTCATCTCAAGATAGCCTGTTACTCAATGTTTATTACGACCCTTTATTGGTCACTATTTCTATTTTTATTGCTATTTTTTCTGCCTTTATGGCGTTTCAAGTTGCGACACAAGCTGCACGAACCCAATCTAAATCGCGACAGCAAATTATGTTATTCACTGGCAGTCTTGTCCTCGGTGGGGGCGTATGGTCAATGCATTTTATTGGCATGCTGGCCTTTAATTTATGCACTCCAGTTTCTTATCAGTTTGGTCTTACTGCCTTATCGGTGTTACCCAGTATTGCGGCCTCGTGGGTGGCGCTTAGCCTACTATCTCAACCACGTATTCGGTTTCCCCAAGTATTGATTGGCGGTGTTTTAGTGGGTGTCGGTATTGGGGTAATGCATTATGTGGGGATGGCTGCCATGGATATGGCGCCATTATTGCGTTACGACCCTCTAATATTTGCTCTGTCGATTATCGTTGCGGTGATTTTAGCCATTATTGCACTTTGGGTTCGTACCGGACTGAATCAGTTTATCTCATCCAGCATGAGCACTATTACGAGTAATTTTATTGCCAGTATCGTGATGGGATTGGCTATTGCAGGTATGCATTACACGGGTATGGCGGCGGCGCGTTTTGTTAAACCCGCTGGACTAGAGCTTAGCGAACAAACGTCTGAAATTTCGTTTTATCTTGCGCTCGGGGTATCGATTATTACCGTCGTCATTATCTGCTTAGTGCTGATTGTGAATGTGATCTTTAAATATAAAGATCTGTCTTTACTCGCTAAATCAAACGAAGATCGAATGCTGGCTATGATGGATACCGCAGTGGATGGCATTATCACCATCGATGGTCAAGGTATTATCGTTAGCGTAAACCAAGCGGTGACGCGTATCTTGGGGTGGCCCTCGACAGAGTTACTTGGTAGCAATGTCAAAAAAATTGTGCCTGCCTCCATTCGCCCCCAGCATGATAGTTATATCGCTCAATATGTTAAAACCCGTGAGGCACAGATTATTGGTACGGGGCGAGAGGTGCTGGCGCAGCATAAAAATGGCCATTTAGTGCCCGTCCGCCTCGGTATTGGGCATATGATGCAAGGCAAATCCCATTACTTTGTCGGTTTTATTTCCGATCTCAGCCAGCGAAATGAGATGGAGCAAGAGCTGAAAAATAATGAGGCAAAGCTGAGATCGTTGATCAGTAATATCCCCGGGGTGGCCTATCGCTGTATGAATACTCAAGGCTGGCCCATGGTTTACATCAGCGATGCGGTATTTAATATCACGGGATACCCAGCTTCAGATTTTGAGCTTCCTAACGCTAAACGTTTATTCTCTTCGCTTTATTATCCCGATGATGTCGATACTATTTACGCACAAGCACAGCCACCAACCTTTTCAATGGAATACCGTATTATCCGTGCCGATGGTGAGGTGCGTTGGCTGTTTGAGCATGGAAATTATATTTTTGATGAGCAAAATCCAGACGGGTGGATTGATGGTTTTATCATGGATATTACTGAACGTAAGGTAATGGAGCAGGATCTGGTGGCCGCGAAGAATACTGCGGAACAAGCTGCCGCCGCTCGCTCAGCCTTCTTGGCCAATATGAGCCATGAGATCCGTACCCCAATGAATGCCATCATAGGTTTTAGCGATATTTTGTTAGAGTCATCCTTGGATTATGAGCAACAAAAGCAATTATCAACCATTAATCGTTCGGCCAAATCATTATTGCATTTACTCAATGATGTTTTAGACAGTGCCAAACTCGACAAAGGCAAGCTGGAACTTGAAACTCGGGTTTTCTCTTTAACGGCTGAAATCGACACTGTGATCTCAACCTTGTGGTTACAGGCCCAAAAGCAGCATTTATTACTGGAAGTGGATATCGCGCCAACGATGGGAACCCACTTTATGGGGTCGCCTGAGCGGATACGCCAAGTGCTGCTCAACTTAATAGGTAATGCTGTTAAATTCACCGCTGAAGGAAAAGTGACCGTAAGAGTTTTCTCTCCGTTAGACAATCAAGTGACATTTGAAGTTATCGATACTGGGATTGGCATGTCGCCAGAGCAGCTTGAGCGAGTGTTTGATGCCTTTTCCCAGGCGGATGCCTCTATGAGCCGTAAATACGGTGGTACTGGCTTAGGTACTACTATCAGCAAACAATTAGTAGAGTTAATGGGCGGGCATATTGAGGTTGAAAGCCGCTTAGGTTTGGGCAGTACCTTCCGATTTACAATTCCTCTCATTCAAAGTGTTGAAAACTTGACTCTACCGAGTTATGACAAGGTGTCACTGCCTCCATTAACAATACTGGTAGTTGATGATATTCAACAAAATATTGATCTGCTTTCAGTATATTTAACTCGACATGGACATCGAGTGATTACTGCCCGTGATGGTGAGCAGGCTCTATTACGAATGCAAAGGCATGATATTGATATCACCTTAATTGACTTACAGATGCCAGTAATGGATGGCTTAACCGCAGCAAGGCGTAGACGCCAACAGGAGCTTGAATCCGGGTTAACCTACATGCCGATGATTGCGTTAACAGCGAGTGTGCTTGAGCAGGATAAACTCGAGACACAACAAGTAGGAATGGATGGTTTTGCTAATAAACCCATTGATTTTTATTTATTAAATGTCGAAATCGCCCGCGTATTAAACCTTGAACTGTCCACACAGTCATTCAATAAAAATGAGCCCGATCTCAATGCCATCATCGATGAGCAAAGAGGGATACAACTCTGGGGAAGTAAAGCAAAGTTTATCCAAGAATTAGAAAAGTTTATCGCTCAATGGCCCGAAAAGTCTCGGCAGCTTGAGCAGGCAATTAACCAATCGGATCGGGATGCGATTGTCCAGCAAGGTCATGGATTAAAAGGCATTTCTGGCAATTTAGGCTTATTCCGTTGCATGGCCTTGTTTGCGGCATTAGAGCAAATGGCTGACTCAGAGCCACAGGTTTTAGTGGCTAGACAGCAGTTATTCAATGAACTTGAATCAACCATAGTGCAGATCACTCGTTATGTGCAGCAACTCGCTCACTATAAAGACGTGCAGATATCTACTCCTCAGACTGATCCAAACCAAGCTTTACCGCATATTGATGCTTTAATTGCGGCAGTACAACACCACTCCTTTGAAGAAGCTGATTTAACCGCCATTGAAAATCTATCGGTCCATCAACCCATGGTAAACACCATTGTTGATGCCCTCGATAATTTTGATTTTGATATTGCCCATACTGAATTAGTTAAGTTGCGGCTTGTCATTAGCTCACATAAGGAATAGCTATGCAGATTGCGACTGACGATAAGAAGACCTTATTACTGGTAGACGATGAGCCAGTTAATTTGCGGGTTTTGAAACAAATATTGCATCAAGACTATCGTTTGATTTTTGCTAAAAGTGGTGAAGAAGCATTGCATCTTGCCAAGGTTGAGCTGCCGGCTTTAATTTTACTCGACATCATGATGCCTGATATGACGGGTTTAGAAGTATGCCAAGCACTTAAAAGCATGCCTGAAACCCTGCCGATTCCAGTGATCTTTGTGACTGCGCTTAACGACGAGCATGATGAGGCGGCAGGTTTTGATGTAGGTGGCGTTGATTACATAGTCAAACCTGTGTCACCAACCATAGTTAAGGCTCGCGTTAAAACCCATCTCTCCCTTGTGCAGGCAGATGAATTACGTCGAACACGTCTGCAAGTTATTCAACGCTTAGGTCGCGCCGCCGAATATAAGGACAACGAAACCGGCACCCATGTAATGCGCATGAGCCACTATGCTCAAATCTTGGCGTTGGCCTATGGTCTTAGTGAGGCACAGGCGGATGACTTATTACATGCAGCACCTATGCATGATATTGGTAAGATTGGTATTCCCGATAGCATTATGCTTAAGCCTGCTAAACTCACCAAAGACGAGTTTGCTATTATGAAAACTCACCCCCATATCGGTGCTGAAATTATCGGTGAAGCCGATTCTGAGTTGTTACGGTTAGCAAAATCAGTGGCACTTACCCATCACGAAAAATGGGATGGTACGGGTTATCCAAATGGCCTAAAGGGAAAAGACATCCCGCTTGAGGGGCGCATCGTTGCCCTTGCTGATGTGTTTGATGCGCTCACTAGCAAACGTCCTTACAAAGAAGCTTGGTCGATTGCAGAAACGATGGCGTATCTTCATGAACAGAGTGGCTCCCATTTTGACCCTGAATTAGTGCAGTTATTTACCGAAAATTTAGATAAAGTGATTGAAATTAAAAATAAATGGATAGATAAGTAGCCATTGGTTTATCAGGTGCCTAACTAGCATGCCTATAGCTTAAGATAGAAATCCTTTGTCAGTTCGACCATTTGATTCGTGTAACTTCCCTCTAATCCACGGATGGTGAATATGGTTTGTAGGCACTGGCTCCCCTGTGTTTTAGTCAATAACAGCAAAATGCGATTGGCGGCTTTATTCTCCACACTTTTAACCTGTACCTCTTGCCTGAGATAAAGTGCGAACTGATTTAGGCAGACTTTAAAGCGTATAAGACTTTGAATCGGCAATATAAGACTTGCAGAACCCTCAGGTGATAAGCATTGGGAGATTGCTTTTAGCAATGGCTCAAATCCTAATGTATCGGTATGGCGCGCCATCGCTCTATGCTGGTCGTTCGCCTTGGGGCCATGTTCGAAGTAAGGCGGGTTGCAGATGATATGGTCAAAATATCCGTAATACTGAGTTTGCTGGCAAAAGTCTTGAATATCGCTATGGATAATACTGAGCCTGTCCGCCCAAGGACTTTGCACCATATTGAATTGGCATGCGGCGGCGGCTTTTTCCTCAAGCTCCACCGCGGTGATCTGCCCAAGGCTTCGCTGCGCCGCCATTAAACTCAATAATCCACTTCCGGCCCCTATATCTAGAATGTGTTTTGCCTGAGCAAGCGGTGCCCATGCGCCTAATATCACGCCGTCGGTGCTAACGGGCATGCCACAATTAAGATCATCAATGTGGAATTGTTTAAAGGTAAAAGCCATGAAAACTCATTTATCCGATGAATAAGGGAATGCGATTTAAGATCGTGGCTATTTTAAAGGGCGAGTTGTGCTTTCGCTAAGATTTTTATGGTTATGAGTCGGGCGCATTGATGTTTAAAGATTCGTCCTGAAACGCCAACATGCCCTAATCGCTCTATTCTTCCTATGAGATCGCGTTTTTGTATTTTTGTGCTGTTTTGAGTCTAAGTTCACTTAATTGGCGGTTTAATTTATTACCTTGGTAACTCATTGTTAGCAGTTAATTAGCATTGGAACGCTTTTTTCGATAAAAACTATCTTACCTGTTGTATTGATTTTTGAATTCTGATATTAGTTTCGCCCCCATTTTTAATCAATTTTATGATTAACGGATAGGTGAACGGGTTTTTAGGTGAATAAATCGGCAATGAAGCCAATTTTTAGTTCATTTTTGTTTATAAACTCAGCAGATATCGCACATATTTACCACGGAATTGTGTAAACATAGATTTGCACTCCGGATGGGCTTTGTTTTAGCTATGGCTAATCGACACATAATCACTTAAGTTTATTAAAAACAATAAGACAAGATGGGGCTTTCCGTGCAAGACAATCAGATGAGTATTGGGGATACATTAGGCTTAGGTTTTATGACCTTCGCGTTTTTTTTGGGGGCGGGTAACTTAATTTTTCCTCCCTTTGCGGGGATGTTAGCTGGGGAGAACATGCTCCTTGCAATGCTAGGGTTTCTCATCACTGCCGTAGGTTTACCTTTGGTCGGGCTCATTGCTGTTGCTAAGGCTCAAGGTAAGGTTATGGCGATGTTGCCTGTGTTTGCGGCAACGGCATTAGCCATTGCGATTTATATCATCATCGGGCCTGCATTTGCTGCGCCGCGTACCGGTCTAGTGGCCTATGAAATCGGTGCTAAGCCCTTTATTGATAACACCACAGCAACCATTATGCTTGGCAGTTTATCGCTTAATCTGTCGCAACTAATTTATACCTTGTGCTTCTTTACTGTGACTATGCTGCTGGCATTGTTCCCCGGGAAATTACTCGACAGCGTCGGTAAAGTATTAACCCCTATCCTATTGTTATTACTAGTAGGTTTAGCCTTGTCTGTGGTGTTTTTACCCGCTTCTGATGTTGGTGCGGCCGTAGGTGATTACAAGAACCATCCGCTGACTAAAGGTATCCTTGAAGGCTATAACACTATGGATACTTTGGCATCTTTGATGTTCGGTATGTTGATTATCGATCTGCTGCGTAAAAAGGGCATCGAGCAGCCTAGCGCACAGACTAAGTACCTTATTCGCGCTGCCTTTATTGCCGCAGCGGGTCTTGCCTTTGTTTATGTGTCATTGTTCTTTTTAGGTGCCACGGCGGGTGATATTGCCGCAGGTGCTAAAAATGGCGGTGAAATTTTAACTAACTATGTGACCCGTGAGTTTGGCAATTTAGGCACTGTGTTGTTATCGGCAGTGGTAACGCTAGCCTGTTTAACTACGGCGGTGGGATTAGTGAGTGCATGCTCTGAGTTTTTCAATGAGCTAATGCCAAAGCTGTCTTATCGTTTTCTGGTGATTATATTAAGCGCTATCTGTGCTGTGATTGCGAACGTTGGGCTGTCACAACTGATTAATATCAGTATTCCGGTATTAATGACGGTTTACCCTGTGGCTATTGCACTGGTCGCGGTAACCTTTTTAACTGAATATTTCCCTCGTCCGCAGTTTGCTCACCGTGCGACCCTGTCTGTGGCACTCCTGTTTGGCATCTTTGACGGTATGAAGGTTGCCGCAAAAAGCCTCACGGGTGAAGACGGTAAAGGCGTGACTGAAGCGGCGCAAAGCTTTATCGATCTGGTCAGTGGTATGTCTCCCACCCTGTCTCTCCTACCGCTGTATGAAGAGGGAATGGCGTGGTTATTGCCAACCTTAGTTGTCATTGTGCTGTGTTTAATGATTCGCGGTGGCGGTGCAAAAGCAGTCACTGCCGCCTAAATAAAGGCGACTGCCAGTCGCGGAGAAATTAAGTTAATATCAACGGCGTATCTACCATACGCCGTTTTTTATGGAGTTTTCGTGGCTAAAACCTATCAGTGTGATCCGCTTATTGATGCATTTCTTGATGATCTTTGGTCTAGTAAGGGCTTAAGTGATAATACCTTGAGTGCCTATCGCACCGATTTACGCCATTTTGATCGCTATCTGCAAAGCCAAGGATTGGGTTTGTGCGATGTGGGTCAAGCTGACGTTCGTGCTTACTTAGCTTATCGGGTCGAGCAACAATTTGCCCGCACTAGTAGTGCACGTTTGCTGAGTAGTTTACGGCGTTTTTACACATATTTATTGCAGACCAAACAGATTGCAGGCGATCCCATGGCACTGATTGAATCGCCTAAGTTAAGTCGGCATTTACCTGATTCTCTAAGCGAGTCACAGGTTGATAGGTTACTGGCTGAGCCCAATGTGGACGACCCCGTTGAATGCCGTGATAAAGCTATGCTTGAGTTGTTATATGCCACCGGACTGCGGGTGAGCGAGCTGGTGGGATTAACCATGGAGCAGATGAGCCTTCGCCAAGGCTTAGTGCGGATTGTGGGGAAGGGCGGTAAAGAGCGTTTAGTGCCAATGGGTGAGGTAGCAATAACCGCCGTAGAACATTATTTAACTTCGGCGCGGCATGAACTCTTAGGCTATGTTCAATCTGACGTGGTGTTCCCTTCAAAGCGCTCGCAGATGATGACGCGGCAAACCTTTTGGCATCGTATTAAGCTCTACGCGAGCCGAGCTGGAATTGAAACTGAACTTTCACCCCATACCTTGCGTCATGCCTTCGCCACCCATTTACTCAACCATGGCGCCGATCTTAGGGTTGTACAATTACTTTTAGGTCACAGTGACTTATCGACAACTCAAATCTATACCCATGTGGCCCGAGCGAGATTACAAGAGTTACATCAGCAGCATCATCCACGGGGATAGGCTTTGTGGATCACAAAACCGTGAATGGTTGAATTTAGTTACAGTATAAATTTGCATTCTATTTGGCTTGTCTGTAACTTTTTGCCCCCATACAGGGTCTATTAACCTGACCCATATGTCGCAGTAGCGATTTACTTAATAGGAAGTCCCCATGAAGTTGACCCGAGCATTATCTTTAGTTTTCGCGCTTGTTGTTGCGCCTCTGGCCAGCGCCGCAACGGCGACCACTCCAGACACTGCTGCGATTAAGCAAAAACTCAGTGAAATGTTAGATGTTGAAGTGATTTCAATGCAGGATTCGCCCATCGAAGGTTTATATCAAGCGATGACTAATCGCGGCGTGCTCTATATCAGCCGTGATGGCTCAAAAATGTTCCACGGTAATTTATACGATCTTGATAAAGGGATGAAAAACCTGACAGAAGCGGCACTTGCAGGCCCACGTTTGGCGATGATGAAACCGCTTGAAGATCATATGTTGGTGTATAAAGCGAAAGATGAAAAACACGTTGTAACTGTGTTTACTGATGTGAGCTGTGGTTATTGCCGCAAGTTACATAGCCAAATGGCTGAGTATAACAAGTTGGGTATTACCGTACGTTACTTAGCCTTCCCACGTGCGGGTGTGCCATCTGCCAATGCCGATGAAATGCAGGCCATTTGGTGTGCTAAGGATCCATTAAAAGCCATGACAGAAGCCAAGGCGGGTAAAAAAGTCTCTGCCGCGACCTGTGATGCTAAAATCGCCGAACAATATGAATTAGGTACCAGCTTTGGTGTTAACGGCACGCCTGCTATCGTGTTAGAAGATGGCAATATGATCCCAGGATATCAACCACCTGCGGATTTATTACGTACTTTAGAAGCGCGCCAATAGTCGCAATTCGGCTAAACTTATCCCATTAAAGGTGAGCCTAAAGCTCACCTTTTTGTTATCTTAGCCCCATGATTGTTTAAGAGTTTGTTCCCTTGATCCATAAAATAATCCGTCGTCCAACCGTTGATGATAGCCATTTACCCGCTCACCTTCCGCCGCTGTTAAGACAGCTCTATGCTCGCCGTGGAGTCATGTCCGCCGAATGCGAACTGGTACTTAAGGGCTTGTTAAGGCCCGATACCATGAAGGGCTTAGATCACGCCGCCAAGTTGATTGCCGATGCGATGCAGCTTGATCAGTCGATTCTGATCGTTGGCGATTTTGATGCCGATGGCGCCACTTCGACAAGTGTGTGTATCCTCGCGCTACGAATGATGGGCGCGAGTAAAGTCGATTATCTGATCCCCAATCGCTTTGACTACGGTTATGGCCTGAGTCCTGAGATTGTCGCCGTGGCGGCAACCAAACAGGCAGAATTACTTATTACTGTTGATAACGGTATTTCCTCCATTGAAGGCGTAGCTGCCGCCAAGGCCTTTGGCATGCAGGTGGTGATCACCGACCATCACTTACCCGGCCATGAGTTACCGGCGGCCGATGCCATAGTGAATCCCAATCAGCCCGGTTGTCAGTTTGCCAGTAAATCCATCGCTGGCGTCGGGGTCGCCTTTTATCTGATGACGGCGCTTAGGGCAGAACTGCGCGCTCGTCACTGGTATCAAGCTCGCGGTATTGCCGAGCCTAACCTTGGCACTCTGCTGGATATTGTCGCCCTTGGCACTGTGGCCGACGTGGTATCGCTCGATGCCAACAATCGTATTCTGGTCGAGGCGGGATTGCAGCGGGTACGCAGTGGCCGTTGCCGTGTGGGCATTACTGCTCTACTTGAAGTCGCAAAACGTAATCCAGCTCGGATTGTCGCCTCGGACTTTGGCTTTGCCGTAGGGCCAAGGCTCAATGCCGCCGGCAGGCTGGATGAAATGGCGCTCGGGGTCGAAACCCTGCTGTGCGAAGACATCATGTATGCAAGGCGGATGGCGGCAGAGCTCGATAGCCTCAACCAAGAGCGACGCGAGCTTGAGGTGGGGATGCAGCAAGAGGCGCTGAAAAGTCTTGAATATCTAAAGCTTAATGAAGAACAGCTCCCATGGGGTATCGCCCTTTTTCAAGAGGATTGGCACCAAGGGGTTATTGGTATTCTGGCCTCGCGAATTAAAGATAAATACCACAGACCCGTTATCGCCTTTGCCGACGCGGGTAATGGCGAAATTAAAGGTTCGGCGCGCTCCATCAAAGGTTTGCATATGCGCGATCTGCTTGAGTTAGTTAACTCCCGCCATCCTGGGCTGATTTGTAAATTTGGCGGCCATGCGATGGCGGCAGGTTTAACCTTAAAGTCCGGTGGCTTTGCAACCTTTGCCAAAGCCTACGATGATGCAGTTCGTGAACTGTTAAAGCCTGAGCAGCTAACGGGCGAGCTTTGGTCCGATGGCGAGTTAACCCCAACCGAGTTAACGCTTGAAATTGCCCAGTTGCTTCGCAATGCAGGGCCTTGGGGGCAATCCTTCGAAGAGCCGTTATTTGATGGTTATTTTAAGATCATCCAGCAGCGGATTGTGGGGGAGCGCCACCTTAAATTAGTGCTTGAAACCCCATGCGGCACTGTGATGCTAGACGCGATTGCCTTTAATGTGGATTTGCACACTTGGCCCGATGCGACAATTCAGCATGCGCGCATTGTCTATAAGCTCGATGTGAACGAATATCGCGGTAATTTCACCCTACAGTTGATGGTCGAGCAAATCGAGCCAATGTGATCCGCGCTGATAGCGGGTAAATAGAGGTGAAAAGGAATTTTAGATTGAAGTCATTATCAGACAAAAAGATTCGTCAGTTACTTAAGCGTTTTGCTTGGATATATGCGGTTTGCCTTTGTATTCCCTGGATTTCGGCGGTTTTGACTACAAAGGCTCAGGGCCAAACCTTGATTATTGGCATTTGGCCCGCGGCCTCATTATTTTATTTTCTTGCTTATCGCCACTTGGCTAAGTCCTTTCGATTTGAGATCAATCGCCATCTTGCTTTTAGCTATCACGGTGGTGGTTCCTTTGCTGGAGCCATGTATTCATTAGCAAAAGTGGTGTTATTAGGCATGGTATTGATGATATTTATGAGTGCAAAACATACCTAGATTAAACGGTATTTAACGCTATATTGGAGCGACAAATGGAATATCGAGTCAGCAGTGAGCTATCGGAAATGGATTTTGATGTTATCCATGGTTTTATTTCCAACAGTTATTGGGCGCAGGGCATGCCTGCTGCGCTGCTGCAAAAGGCGCTTAGCAACAGTTTATGTTTTGGAGTATTTGATAAGGATAATCAACAGCTTGCTTTTGCGCGACTGATTACCGATAAAGCCACCTTTGCCTACCTTGCCGATGTGTTTGTCCTCGAATCCCACCGCGGCTTAGGGTTAAGTAAGATGATGATGGCAGCAATTATGGAACATCCTGATCTGCAAGGATTAAGACGCATAATGCTCGCCACCCGCGATGCCCATGGACTTTATGCGCAATTTGGTTTTGGCGCTGTGGATCATCCTGAAACACTAATGCAAATTCGGTTTGAGAATCCTTATCAATAAAATAGCCAGCGTAAGCTGGCTATTTTATTGGGCGGTTAATTATTAAAGATTAAGCCGCTTTAGTCGCTGTGGTTTTGGTTTCGGTACTGTCATCGCTATGGCGAATTAAGTAATCAAATGCACCCAGTGAGGCATTGGCACCGCTACCCATGGCGATGATGATTTGCTTGTAAGGTGAGTTAGTCACGTCACCTGCGGCAAATACGCCTGGTACAGAGGTTTGGCCGCGCTCATCGACAATGATTTCGCCGCGAGGAGTCAAATCCACAGTGCCTTTTAACCATTCAGCGTTTGGCACTAAACCGATTTGTACGAAGATCCCTGCCAGCGCGATATGGTGGCTTTCACCCGTTGCACGGTCGGTGTAGTTTAGGCCATTCACCCGAGTACCATCGCCTGTCACTTCTGTGGTCATCGCCTGAGTAATGATTTTGATATTACCCATAGAGGCCGCTTTACGTTGCAGCACATCATCGGCGCGCAGTTTGCTGTCGAACTCGAGTACTGTGACATGCTCAACGATGTTGGCTAAGTCGATGGCCGCTTCGATACCTGAGTTACCGCCACCGATAACCGCTACACGTTTGCCTTTAAATAATGGGCCGTCACAGTGTGGGCAGTAGGCTACGCCTTTACCGCGGTATTCTTTCTCGCCGGGGACGTTCATTTCGCGCCAGCGGGCACCGGTTGCCAGTAGTATGGTACGGCTGCGCAGTTTCGCGCCGCTTGCCAGTTCGAGTTCGAATAAACCATCGCTCGCCAGTTTAACGGCTTTTTGGTTATCCATGATATCGACTTCGTAGTCACGCACATGTGCTTCAAGGTTTGCCACTAGTTTTGGACCTTCAGTCGCTTTAACCGATATAAAGTTTTCGATACCAACGGTTTCTGCGACTTGGCCACCGAATTTATCGGCCACCACTCCAGTACGTAGACCTTTACGGGCAGCGTAAATTGCTGCCGCAGCGCCAGCAGGGCCGCCGCCAACGACTAAGACTTCGTATGGGGCTTTTTGGCTAAGTTCTTCCGCTTTACGGCTTGCCGCGCCAGTATCGAGTTTATTTAAAATCTCACCAATGCTGATACGACCCGCGGCAAACACTTCGCCGTTTAAGTACACAGAAGGTACGGCCATAATGTTACGGTTCGCCACTTCATCTTGGAACAGGGCGCCGTCGATCATCACGTTGGTGATGTTCGGGTTGATCGCGGCCATCATATTCAGCGCCTGAATCACATCAGGGCAGTTTTGGCAGGTGAGTGACACATAGGTTTCAAACTCATATTTGCCGGGCAGATTACGGATCTGCTCAATGATGTCGTCGCTGAGTTTGATTGGGTGTCCACCCGTGTGCAGCAGGGCTAACACGAGTGAAGTAAATTCGTGACCCATAGGCAGACCAGCAAAGCTAATCTGAGTATTGAGTTCTGGGTTTACCACTGTCATCGCTGGCGTGCGTTGGCCTTGAGCTTCTTTAAGGCTCACGAACGTTGAAAGGCTAACGATGTCATTGGCTAAGCTTTTTAATTCTTGAGACTTCTTGCTTTCATCTGCTGACACGACAAGTTCAACTGGTCTCTTGAGGTTTTGCAGATAGGTTTGCAGTTGATTTTTTAAATTCGCATCTAACATGATGACTCCAAATCAGCGTAAAAATTGAAAAATATTGAAAAACGCGAGGGGTGCCAATCTGACTCATGCAGGGGGGAGTCAGATTGGCGGGGTTGACCTTTAGGCGAGATTAGATTTTGCCAACGAGGTCTAAAGATGGTGCTAGGGTTTCGTCACCTGGTTGCCATTTAGCTGGGCAAACTTCACCATCGTGAGTCGCAACGTATTGAGCCGCTTGGATCTTACGAACCAGTTCTTGAGCGCTACGGCCGATACCTAAGTCATGGATTTCAGCAACTTTCACTTGGCCTTCTGGGTTGATCACGAAGGTACCACGTAGTGCTAAACCTTCTTCTTCGATCATCACACCGAAGTTACGGCTGATCACACCAGTAGGGTCTGCCAGCATTGGGAAGTTGATCTTCTTAATAGTGTCAGAAGTATCGTGCCATGCTTTGTGAGTGAAGTGAGTGTCAGTCGATACTGAGTAAACTTCAACGCCCATTGATTGTAACTTAGCGTAGTGATCCGCCATGTCGCCTAATTCAGTTGGGCAAACGAAAGTGAAGTCTGCTGGATAGAAGAATACAACTGACCATTTACCTAACAGATCTTGTTCTGTTACAGGCACGAACTCACCATTGTGGTAAGCAGTGGCTTTGAATGGTTTGATGGTGCTGTTGATAATTGATTGAGTCATTTTATGCTTCCATTTAGTTGATTATGGTGAATTTAGTGACGGGCATTAGCTTGTTCCCCCGTCGATGAGAAGTATATTACTGACCTAACGACGATAAATATAACGGATAAAAACTATCATCCTAATCGATTTTATCGAATTTATTGGGTTTGATATGATGGATTAATCGATTTTTCAGCACTGGCGTGTCTTAGCGGCTAATCGATTGTTTAATTTGGTTATGTAGCGTTAGGGAAGGGTAATAAAAAAGGGATATCGACGATATCCCTTTAAACATAAAAACGGTTGCAACAAGCTACTGAAGTTCTAGGTTCTAGGTTCTAGGTTCTAGGTTCTAGGTTCTAGGTTCTAGTTTTGCGCCTTAGGCTGAGTTAACCACGTGCTGAGCAGGCGCACACCATAGCCTGTGGCACCTGCGGGCACAACGGCGGTATCGGTGGCAGTTAAGGCATTACCAGCGATATCGAGGTGAGCCCAAGGTTGCTCACCCGCAAAGCGTTTGAGGAACATGGCGGCTGCTGATGCTCCCGCGCTGCCTTCTTTACCGGTATTCTTTAAGTCGGCGATGGTGGATTTTAGCTCGTCGTCGTAGGCTTGATCTAACGGCAAGCGCCAGACTTTTTCACCCACCTGTTGACCCGCAAAGGTGAGTTGCTGCACTAGCGGCTCTGAATCGGTAAATAACCCCGCATAAACGGTGCCTAGCGCACTGACTTTTGAGCCTGTAAGGGTGGCAACATCAATGATGACCGATGGGCGGTAGTTTTCACGGGCATACCAGAGACCATCGGCGAGCACTAAACGGCCTTCGGCATCGGTGTTGAGCACTTCAACCGTAAGGCCTTGGGCGGTTTTAATCACATCGCCTGGGATCATCGCATGGCCCGATACCATGTTTTCAGCCATGGGCATAATGGCGACAAGGTTAACTGGCGCCTTTTGAATCGCCATCGCCTTGACTGTACCGAGTACAGTTGCCGCGCCCGCCATATCGGACTTCATCCGCGCGATGGAAGTGCCTGTTGCTTTAATGTTGTAACCGCCAGAGTCGAAAGTAATACCTTTACCGACGAGGGCGATAGGTGCTTCTTTGCTGCCGGGCCAGTGGGCGACAACCAGCTTAGGTGGGCGCTCACTGCCTTTACCTACGGCCGCTAAGGCTCCAAGATTTAAGCGTTCAATATCTTTGGCTTCGAGTACTGTGACTTTTACGCCGAGGGCTTTGAGTTTACGCGCCTCGTTAGCAAAGCTTTCGGGATACATATTTCCCGCTGGGGCATTGGTAAGATCGCGAGCTAAAAACACACCTGCTTCGATAGCTTGCAGATTCTTATGATGTTTTTGGTTTTTGCTTAAGTCATCAACGCCGATTTGATAGTTCTTCTCGGCGCGATTGCTGGTTTTAAATTGAGTGTAGCGGTAGCTGCGCAGCTCAATGCCGTGGGCGAGCTCTGAACCAAAGAGAGGTGCGTTACTGAGGCCTTGGGTCAGCACGCGTACCGTGGCTTGTGGCACGGTTTCAAGTTTGGCGGCAATGTTGCCACCTAAGGTATTGATTTCACCAGGTGTTAGGGTTTTAGCATCGCCAATCCCAACCAGTAATACTCGTTTTGCGTCGATTTCGCTCGGGACTAAAATCTCTAAAATTTCTCCGCGTTTACCCGAAAAACTATTATCAGCTACCGCAAGATTGAGTTGATCCTGAGTCGACTGGGGCAAAAAATCGAGACTATAGGTTGTTGAATCAGTACTTTGGAACAGTACTAAGGTATCTGAATTAAGTGAATTACGAGTGTCAAAACTAAAGGTTTCGGCGTTAGCATTGAGAGAGTTAAGGCACGCCAGAGCCATAACGCTTAACAAAAATTTATTCTTATTTTTCATGGTGACAACTCATATCTGTGGAGAGTGAGAAGCATAGCAAAGCTGAGTCTTAGGGTTAACTAATTTACGCCATTTGACTGAGATTAATCTTAAATCCAAGGGCCAAAACGTGTTAGTGAACGCTCAAGGGCAAAATCCAATTGCTGTGACAGGCTTTGGGCTTGGCTCTTAAGTGCGCTGGCGCCAAGTGATTGCGGTATTTGGCTAGCAAAAATCACCCAGTTTCCGCCACTGGTGAGGCAGGCATGTACGTGGGCAAAATGGTGCTGCAAATCGGCGAGTAACTCCCGATTTTGGCTATGTTCCTTCCAGCAGTTCAGCACTAAATAGCCATCGGGTTTAATCCGTTGAGTACATTGCTCAAGGAAGGTCGCCGAGAGTTGCCCGGTGTTAACTCCTTTGGCGCTGTAGATATCAGCAAAAATCACATCGACTTTTTTATGCTCGGCCGATGCCATAAAGACGAGGGCATCATCATTGATAACATTCAGCTTTTTACCTATTGGGAGTTGGAAGTAACGCTTGGCCAGTTCGATAACCGTGGGACGAAGCTCTACTGCGGTTAGCTTGATGGCTGCGTCAAATCGGCGCAGCACATGGATAAGTGCACCGCCACCCAGACCCAATACTATCGCACTTTTGGGTTTACAAAATAACAGAACCAGCATCATGCCCTGTACATAGGTATGCTGTGGAATATGGGGAGCGGTTTTTAGGATTTTGCTTTGTTCATCGTTGTCACCGAAGGAGAGCACGCGCGAATCACCATAGTCGAGCACGCGGATAGGCCCGAATGTATCGTGAGTTTCGTGTAACAAAATTGCGTCGGCCATGGTCATTATTACTCTATTTGCGTTGAGCTGATTTGCGTGCAGGTATAAAAAAGTTAGAATTCAGCTGGTTTCGTTTTTTAAGTGGCTATTATGACAAATCAAATCCTGCTTGCCTGTATTTATCTTGTGGTGTTTATCTTTTTGCAGCGAGCATTAACTCAATGGGTGAAAAAACTCTCATTAATGAAGCAGGTGAGTGCGGCCCGTACCAGCCTGGTCACGCGGTTTATTTCCTATGTGATGTTTTTTATCACTTTGTCGTTAATGGCGGTGTCACTTGGATTAGGTTATCAAGATGTGTCGCTGTTTGTTTCCTCCGCGTTTGCGGTGATGGGTGTCGCCTTAGTCGCTCAATGGTCGATCTTGAGCAACTTAACGGCTGGTGTGCTGATTTTTTTCGTGTTCCCGTATCGGATTGGTGAACGTATTCGGGTGGTGGATAAGGATGAAGATATCAGTGGAGTGATTATTGAAATCGCGCTGTTTCATGTACTTATCCTCAGGGATAATGGCGATACTATCACCTATCCCAACAACTTGATGCTGCAGAAGGCGGTGTTAAAGCTGGCCGATCAGTCACCGCTTGCCGAGCGTCAAGCGTTGCAGGATGGCAAAAAGAAACTCGACCTCGAGTAATCATTCTCCTGTATGTGCGCCATCACTGTACATTTATTAGCAAACTGTTGTCGGCGCACTCGCAAGCACTTAGTTTTATTATCTTGGCGTTAGCTTTCGTTGCTTAATCTGTTTTATATAACAAAATCAGTGTTATTGATTACATTTCCCTCCATTTGTTTACCTTAGATTGTGCCCTGTTGCACGGTTTAGTGCCCACGAATCCGTAGAATCCGCGCTTTTGTTTTTACCTAATGGATCTAATTTAATGAAATCTAAACTTTTAGCTGTGACGATTGGCACGCTACTCGCGACCCAGTTAACCGGTTGTATGGGACAAATGGGTTTAAGTCAAATGGTGACTAAGGGAAATTTAAGTGCGGTGGATAACCGTTATGGTCGTGCAGGCTTGTTTATGCTGTTAAGCCCAGTGTATGGCATCGCGGCGACAGGCGATCTGTTCATCTTTAATACCATTGAGTTTTGGACTGGCAAGAATCCGATTACCGATAAATCACCCGCTGTGGTTGATATGCCAGTTGAGGCGATTTTTAAGATTAATCCACACGTGAGTGATGAGCTTAGATCTGCGCCAGTGAAGCTGACTCAAGCGCAAATTGCCTACCCCGATGAGCATACGGTCACTATGACGTTAGCCTACGAAGACGGTAGCACCCAGTTATTATCGGGCCGTAAAGTTGGCGAAGATGTGGACTTTTTCCTCGATGGTGCTTTTATCACGCGAGTGAGTAACCAAGAACTTGTTGCTTATAGCCAAAGCCGTTTACATGCGCCAGCAACACCTGCTGCTTAAGCTTTTGAATTATCCAACCCATAAAATGGTTTAGATTTATGGGTTGGATAATAACAATATTATCGCAGTACCCTCTGGAAAAACGCCACAGCTTGCTGATACATCTGCAGTGCTAGCGCGGGATCGTAGCGCTCGCCCTCATCACGCATAAAGGCATGCTGAGCATTCACCTCAAGCCAACTGAAGTTGCGGTTTTTAGCCATCAACTGTTGGTGGATCAATACCCGCCCCTCGGGCGATACATGGGGATCTTGCTTACCAAACACTAACACTAATTCCCCTTGAATATCGCCTGTGCGACTCAGCGAGTCATTGCCATAGGCACAGGGTAGGGTATTGGAATGTATGTCGGTGGGATAGAGGCAAAACGCGCCCAAAATCTCGGGATTGAGTGCTGCGCGGTAGGCTAAGTGGCCGCCAATACACACGCCCATACTGCCGACTTTTCCGGTGCAATAACTCTGCTGACGGGCAAAATCGATAAGGGCTTGGGTGTCGCTGTCGTGCTGCTCTAAGGGCTTGGCAAATTTATCGGCATTGCCTTTGTCTTTACCCATCTCATCGTAGGCCAGCACTGTGCCTATCGGATTAAGCTCGTGAAATACCTCTGGCACTAACACCACAAAACCATGGCCTGCGAGTATTGTTGCGGTGCGGGCGATGGGCGCGGTTTGCTGAAATATCTCAGAGTAAAAAATGATACAGGGGAATTGCCCGGTGGCATCTGGGCGGTAGAGGTAAGTACGCATTAGCCCTGAAGGCGTGGAGATATCCTGAGTTTCCTGAGTGACTAACATATTGAGATTCTCTCTGTGAGGCTTCAAACGTTGAAGCCTCACTTTAGCAGTCAGGTATTAATCTGTCAGTTAAAACAGTTCATTACCACAGCGTCCGCCCGCGAGCACGGCTTTCACATTGCTCAGCGTTGTGTTGGCGATCGCGCCCAATGCTTCTTCGGTAAGGAAGGCTTGGTGACCGGTAAAAATCACGTTGTGACAGGCGGATAAGCGACGGAAAACATCGTCCTGAATGATTTGGTTCGACTTATCCTCGAAAAACAGTTCTTTTTCGTTTTCATACACATCTAACCCTAAGGAGCCAATTTGGCCGAGCTTTAAGGCTTCCATCGCATCGAAGGCATTGAGCAGACCGCCGCGGCTAGTGTTGATCACCATGACGCCGGGTTTCATCTTGGCAAAACTTTCTTTATTCAGCAGATGGTGGTTATCGGCGGTTAATGGGCAATGCAGGCTGATAATATCGCTGGTGGCGTAAATGGTATCGAGATCTAAATATTCCACATTGAGCGCTTCTACCGCAGGATTTGGGTAGGGGTCAAAGGCAATCACTTTACAGCCAAAACCGAGCAATACCTTAATGGTGGCGACCCCAATCTTACCAGTACCAATTACACCAACAGTTTTGCCAAACATGTTAAAGCCGACTAACCCCTCGAGTGAAAAGTTAGCATCACGGGTGCGTTGGTAGGCTTTGTGGATTTTGCGGTTTAGGGTCAGCATTAAGGCGACCGTGTGCTCGGCTACGGATTCGGGGGAATAGGCGGGCACGTTGACCACTTGCATACCTAAACGTTTTGCGGCGACTAAATCGACATTGTTAAAGCCTGCACAGCGCATGGCGATGATTTTTGTGCCGCCGTTAGCGAGTTCGACCAACACTTCTTCACAGAGAGAGTCGTTAACAAAGGCGCATACCACCTCAAAACCTTCGGCAAGCTTTACCGTTTGCATGCAGAGACGATAATCGAAATACTCAATTTGCGCACCAAATGCGGCATTAGTACGGTTAAAATGCTGCATGTCATAATGTTTTGCGCTAAAAAATCCAATTCTCATTTCAATCACCTAAGGGTTACATTGTTACTGGCACTGAGTGTATGTGACTCGGCGACATTTGTCCTCTGGTGATGAATTTACCCCGTAAAAAGAGTGAGCTTAGTCATCAATTGCTCAAAAAAGCATAAAAAAAGCGAGCCCCTGACGGCTCGCTTGTGTCGATAAGCTTGAGTGTTCAAGCTTGGCTCTCATGGTCGTGCTATGTGAGCCTAAGGTTAGTCCATTAACCTAGAAAGAATTGATATTAGTGATCTTTCGCGAATTTAGCGGCTGATGCACCTGCGATACGGCCATAGGTCACGATATCAGAGATAGCGTTACCACCTAAGCGGTTAGCACCATGCACACCACCAGTGACTTCGCCCGCAGCGTATAAACCTTCAATAGGTTTACCAGTTTTTTCACTCTTCACTTCGGCTTTAGTATCAATCACGATACCGCCCATAGTGTGGTGAACCGCTGGCGCGATTTCTAAGGCATAGAAAGGTGCGACAACTAACTCACGTGGTAAATCAGGACGTTCGAATTGAGTATCTTTACCTGATTTCACGAAACCATTATAAGCAGTCACTGTTTTTGCCAGTTCAGCTGCTGGTATATCGAGTTGTTTCGCTAACTCTTCGATGGTTTTACCTTCTTTAACGATGTTCAAGTGAACATAACCTTCGATGGCTTTCAAGCTCTTACGGATAGAGTCATCGAATACGAGGTAAGCACTTTCACCTTTTTGTTTCAGGATCGCAGCAGATGCTTTGTCACGGGTAGTGATTTCGTTCATGAAGCGGTCACCATCACGGTTAACCACGATCGCACCGTTACCACGTACGGCTTCGGTGATCATCACACCGCCGGCTGGTGAGTAAGTTGGGTGAGCTTGGATGTATTCTAAGTCACGTGTTGCTGCGCCAGCTTGCAGAGCGACGTCTAAGCCGTCACCGGTAGCACCTGGGTGGTTAGTTGCTTTAAAGCCTTTTAATTTAGGATCGTACTTAGCAACGCGGTCGTTGTTTTTCGCGAAACCACCAGCAGCAATGACTACCGCATCGGCTTTGATTACATAGTAACCAGTGTATTCACCTTTCACTAGAACGCCGGTCACTTTACCGCTCGCATCCTCAAGGATACGTACAACACGGCTGTTTAAACGAATATCAGTACCACGTTTAATGGCGTTGTCCCACAGTACTTGTGCAACGTGAGCACCAACACCTGCACCACCCGTTGGGCGGTGGCTACGGTTAACGCTTGCGCCACCCATACGGCCTACGTCAGTCATGTCGGCACCCATAGAGGTTAACCAATCAATAGAGTCTGAAGAGTTGTTGGCCAGGACTTTCACTAATTCAGGATCGTTAATGTTACGACCACCTTTCATGGTGTCGTCGATCATGATTTGTTTCTTATCTTGGATACCTAACTTAGCTTGTGGCTTAGTTTCTGCGGCGTTCATACCACCAGCAGCCAGTTTAGTGTTACCACCTGGGATAGGTTCTTTTTCTAACAGGATCACTTTTGCGCCAGCGTCACGGGCTGAAACGGCAGCAGCAAGACCTGCACCACCAGAGCCGATAACGACAACGTCAGTTGTTTCTTTCACGCCTGCGGCAATGGCTTTATCTTGAGCCGCTTTGTCTGCATCAACAGGAACAAACTTACGTTCCCACTTGCCGCCAAATGGCATATCAAAGCCGAAGCTATGGCAAGCATCACAGTAGGTTACTGATTTTTCGTGGCCTTTGTGGCAGCTGGTACAAGCGATTTCACCGATTAAGTGAGATTTGTGCGGAGAAACTTTATCTTTTGGCGCTGCAGCAGCCAGTTCTTTTAGATCACCGTGGCAGCTAACACATTGGCCATTTTCATGAGTCAGGTTGTCGTTGGTTACGCCACCTTTGTCTGATACGTGGCAGCTATCGCAGCCACCCATTTCACCGTGAAAATCGGCTAGTACTTCTGGTGCAGCATAGGCTGTGCCAGCCATTGCACCAGAGATCAGCATGGCTAGTGCTGTTTTTTGAATCTTTCTTGTGAACATAATTGTTCCTCCGCCGTACATTTCATCTACTTAATAAGGGTTATTCATCATGGCGTGATATTTATATTTTACGTGGCTCACGCGCTTTTAGAGTATTCTCCATGAACAAAGTTACCACTATCTAAAGAGGTATATGCGTACTTAGGTCACATAACGATTGTTACAGTGAGAATTACATAATTGAAATGTGCAATATGGCTGAAAATATTACTGAAATTGAAGTTAATCACTTAGAGAATACGGTATAACTTGCGTGAGTTAACATATTTTGGTGGGCTTAATTATAATTTAATAATTGTTTTTTAGCGTGGGTATAGTCAGCTTTTTGTTGTTATGGCTTTGATTTTAATGGCTTATTTTTGATTTTGCTCTTGGTCGTGAATGTGCGAGAATTTATAATGTGAGTATTCTATAAATAATTAAATTCCACCAGTGTTTTTTGAATAAATATATTATATTTTTCCAAAATGTTATTTAAGTGGTGTTGAGGGGTTAAATTTATGCCTAGGCAGCAGATTTCTGAAAAACGTTTTTGGGTACAGCGACTTAGTAAAACAGCCTTAAGGGCTTTACATATATTAGGCATTGCAGGTGCGGGTGGAGGGATATTATTAAACATTGATAAATCCCTTTGGTTAAATTATTGGTATCTCGCCATGAGCACCGGCAGCATATTAATGTTGTGGGAAATTATGCGGGATTGGCGTTGGTTAATTCAACTTAAGGGTGTGTTAACCCTTGGAAAATTAGGTTTGCTTTGTCTGTTTATCCCCCTTGCCAATTACAAGCCAGAGTTGTTTATCTTGGTGTTATTTTTATCTGTGATAGTCTCTCATGGCCCGTCTGGACTCAGACACTATTCGATAGTGCATCGCAAACAGATAGACACTAAAAAAGAGATAAAGGGATGACACACGCTACACTCTGCACAGCTTCGAGCTTAATTACTCAGTTTCAATGGCTCGAGCTTGCAGGGCTTAAGGTATTGGATTTAGCCTGTGGCTCTGGGCGAAATGGATTGTGGTTTCTGAATCAAAGCTGTGAAGTGACCTTTATCGACCAGGATTTGAGTACATTGGTCAAGCTAACACACGACAAAGCACATCAATGGCAGTGGAATTTAGAAGATGGCAGCGCCCCTCTGTTACCCCAAGACACTTTTGATATAGTGCTAGTCTTTAATTACTTACATCGGCCACTGTTCCCGCAAATTGCCGCTAGCCTTAAGCACGGTGGACTCATTGTCTATGAGACTTTTACGTGGCAACAGGCGGAAATTGGCCGCCCTCGCAATCCCGATTTTTTACTCAAAGAACACGAACTACAATCCGTATTTGCTAACTGGCAACCTTTGCATTACTTTGAAGGGCGGTTAAGCGATGCTGTTACGGGTATTGAAAGTGCTAAGGCGCAGTTGATCGCGCGAAAACCGCTCCAGTGATCCCATTTGGGGTCAACTGCCACCATAAGTATTAAATAAGTGTAAGAGGCCAAGGATGTTTCCGTATCCAGAGCAGTATCGTGTTGCCATGCCACCAATAACCACGGCGCTAATGGTGGCGTGGGCCCTGTTAAGCCACAGCTTGTTAGCCGATGCTAGCCCTTTTGCCTTGTATCCACTGTTTACCTTGTTTCCAGCTGTTATTGGGTTGCATTTATATTTGATTTGGCTTGCCAAAGGGATGAGTCGACTCGACCAATGTTTTTATGCCTTGGTGCATATTCCTCTGGCCTTTGTTGTGTGGACTTTCACTATTATGCATGTGAATGGTAATGCCTTTTCTTAAGCTTGATTGGTTCCCCTCAGCATCAGTGCATTAAAAATTGTAAATAAAAACGCCCCGAACTTCGGGGCGTTTTTTGGTTACACATTGAGCTAGGATTAGGCCGTAGTGTTGATATTGTGGCCGGTATTTCCCACGGGTTGAGGTGTTGCAGCGTTAATTAAATCAACGGCAATTTGACCTTCTGCCTTTTGCTGCTCTTTGGCTAACTGCGCCACTTTAACGCCAACGGCACCGTTTTCTAAGTTGGGCGTGATAGCTTGGGTGTTCAGTGAAATAGACATAACTAACCTCAATTGTAAGCTGAGTCTTTGTATCGGCAAGCTCAGGTTTTACTTTAGTCCGTTATCCCAAGTTTGCCAATCCAAAGCCGAGCGTTAATGCTTATACTGCCTTGTTGGCTTTTGCCGTCAGTAACTTGCGACTTAGCACTATGATGAAGGTGAGCCCTAAAGAGCCTAGGATTAACCCCAGTGCCAGCCCAACACTCTGTAGCGCAGTGGGATCAATCACTAGCGCAACCCCCATACCAAACATCATCACACCCGACATCAGCTTGAGTGCTTGGCCTTCTTTTTCGGTCAGTTTACGTTTGCCTAAGGTCGCACTAAATACAATCACAATAATTGCCAGCGGGATCACATAGACAATGTTGTATAAAACCAGATACATATAGCGCTCAATCTCAGGCAGGTTATGCATGGATAGTACGCTGGTATAAATCATTGGGAAGCCTGCGGTGCAGAGCAGTTCGTAGGCATTGGCTAAAATCGCCAGTACAGTCGATCCCAGAATTAAGGCGCCTAAACTACTGGAATTAGAGAGTTTCCCCATGCGTTTGATCAGGCTCGTACGGTTTTCAGCTGACATTGAGAGGGTGACTTCTCCTTTAGTAAAGAAGTAGTCTTTTACGTTAATGGTGCCTGCGAGCAAGGCTAAGACCCCGGCCGCTAAGATGATCATTCCACCATCACTACCTGCTCCTAGCAGTTTGAAGATATTCAGCCATGCCGTCATAAACAGGAAATAAATAAAGCCAGAGAAGAACACGAAGATACCGCCGACTAACAGCATACGGCTACGGCTCTTCGCATTAACCATAATCGACAGTAAAAACAGCAATACGAAGAAGGCGCAAGGGTTAAAGGCATCGACGCCAGCAAGTACTAAGGTCAGCAGCGGGAGTGACATCGTCTCGGGAGTGACCACTCCGACAAGTGGTAATTCAACGGGTTGTACTTCAGCTTGGTCGGTACTTGCCAAGCTAGTTGCATCGCAGGTGCCTTCACCTGAGTCGGTTCCGCAAGTGCCAAACAGAGGTTCACTATTGGTCGGTGCAGTTGACGCAGCTCCCTTTGTTGGCATATCCGCTTCGCTTAGCTGACCACCTAAGGATAAGTAACAATTCTTCAAACGATTAACGAGGAACTCGCCAGTAACCGCTTCGCTGGAATAACCGATAATGGCTTTTTCGCAGCTCGCCATATAAGGAACTGAGCGGGCTTCTGTGGCGGTTTTGGCGGCAATATTTTGCCAAATATCCTGTACGCCAGGTGCCGAAACCATATGGGATTCAAGTTCTATCCACGGATATTTTTGCGGTAGTGAATCAATAAAAGGGTGAGCTTGTGCGCAGTGTGGACAGGTTTTCGACCAAAAAAAGTAGAGTTTAATCTTAAGCTCACCTTGGGCGTTGACGTAATGCCACGTTTGATCGGAAGTATTTGGGGTGTCGGCCCAACTAGGTGCACTGAGCATTGCTAATGCGAGAGAGCATAGCAGAGCGAATTGGGTTAAGTATTTAGTCATAGTGCCTCCACAATTGTGGACAAGATGTGTTTTAAATGGATTTCTGACTATTACTCTACTGAATTCAATCCTTTTGATTAAATTAAGCATTAAGAAATGTTAGTTAACTCGCGATTAACTGGTTTTTGGGAAGTGAGGCAGGTTTACTGTTGGGGAAATAAGCTGCGAATAACTGAAAAGCACCCCAAGGTGCTTTCAGTCTATGGTTAAGCGCTTAGTTTAACGCTGTACCATTAACACTCAGTTTTACATCGATATTATTACGTGTAGCGTTAGAATATGGACACACTTGATGGGCATGTTGTACTAAGGCTTCGGCTTCAGCTTGCGGCAGGTCAAGATTGACTTCTAGGGCGACAGTTAAGGCAAAACCTCCCGCATCATTGGCACCAATGCCAACCACAGCACTGACAGGCGCTTCAGTAATGGCCACTTTGCCGATTTTGGCAACGTGCAGAACCGCATTAGAGAAACAAGCCGCATAACCTGCTGCAAACAGTTGCTCAGGGTTAGTTGCTAATCCACTTCCGCCCATTGCTTTTGGATAGGCGAGTGCTACATCGAGTAACCCATCATCGGTACTGACTTGGCCTTGACGACCTGCTCTGGCGGTTGCTCGGGTTTCATACAATGTTTTCATGTTTAGATCCTCAGTGTTTAAATGGTTAATTTAAGTTGCGTGCAATTTAATTGTGATAAACTATAGTTCGATCTTTAGTGTGAATGCAAGTATATTGTGCGCAATATATTTAAGTTTTTTGGAATGACTATGCCAAGCTCTGAGTTAACTTCAATGGAAAAGGCGTTAGAAATGTCTGAAACCACCAATACAGACAATGTGTTATGCCTAGAGAATCAAGTTTGTTTTTCTCTATACAGTGCAGCAAATGCCATGGTGCGTGCCTATCGTCCTATGCTTGATAAGCTAGATTTAACCTATCCCCAATATTTGGTCATGCTAGTGTTGTGGCAGGAGCAGGGGATTAGCGTGAAGACCTTAGGAGATAAATTGTTCCTCGATTCGGGTACATTGACGCCGTTACTTAAACGTTTAGAGTCGAAGGGATTAGTGAGTCGCGGTCGTAGCGAACAGGATGAAAGAGTTCGGGTACTCAGTTTAACTTCTGCTGGTCAGGCGTTAAAGCGACAGGCTAGTGAGATCCCGCATTTAATGCGCTGTAAAATTGGGGCTGAAATTGATGATCTTAAAGCGCTAAAAGCCATGTGTGATAAAGCATTGGCACAGTTGCACAGTGTAGATTAGGTATCTCTGTTCGAAATAATTGGGATACGTTAGCCAGAAGCACATCAGGATGGATAAAACCTCTATGAGTTCATTCGATATTGCTATTATCGGTGGTGGCATCAGCGGTGTCGGCATTGCCCAATATGCCGCAGCGGCAGGGTATTCAACTTTACTTATTGAAAAAGGTGAGATTGGCGGCCAAACCTCAGCCAATTCCAGTAAGCTTATCCACGGTGGCCTACGTTACCTTGAGAGTGGGCAAGTTAATCTCGTGCGTAAGTCACTGCTTGAACGGCGTAATTTACTGGATCTGGCGCCTAGCTTAGTCAAACCCGTTCCTTTCTACATTCCCGTCTATCAGGACAGTCAACGCAATCCGTTGACGATACGTGCTGGGCTGAGTTTATATGCATTGTTGAGTGAATTTGACCCGCTTGGGCGTTTTGTCTCTATTCCCGCGGTGCATTGGCATCGTTTTAACGGGCTTAAACTCACTGGGTTAAAAGCGGTATTCCAATACTGGGATGCACAAACCGACGATAAATTACTCACTCAAGCAGTGGCGCGAAGCGCTCAAGCACTTGGCGCGCATATCTATGCCGAGGCAGAGTTTTTGCAGCTCAATCATTTACGGGAGCATATTGAGCTTAGCTTTCGCCATTGCGGCCAAGTACAACAAATTGATGCCAAGCTCGTGATAAACGCCGCTGGCCCTTGGGTTAATCAGGTATTAGCTAACGTTGAGCCGCCTCTTGCGGGTGTTGAAATCGATTGGGTGCAGGGAGCGCATTTATTGCTCGACTTGCCTGCACCAGAGGGGATTTTATATTTAGAATCCTGCTTCGATAAGCGGGTGATTTTTGTGATGCCTTGGTATGGACAAATGCTCATTGGCACCACTGAAACAGTGCTGACATCCATCGATACCCCTCCCCAAGTAACGGAATCTGAAACTCATTACCTCTTAGGTATTTATCGTCATTACTTTCCACTTTCCCCATCGATTGAGGAGCTTAAGGCTAAGATAGTGCAAACCTATTGCGGCGTGCGAGTGCTACCTAAACAGGCTAGTTCCGCTTTTGAGCGGCCTCGGGATACCTTAATGCAAACCTCAGTTTCGCATCCAAGGCTGCTGAGTTTATATGGTGGCAAACTCACGACCTTTAGAAGCACTTCTGCTGAAGTAATTGAATGGATTGAACAAAAGTTAGGAAAACGTCCACCAATCGCCGATGTAGACAGCCTCAGATTAACTTAATTCTGTCTAACATTGGGCGTGATGCTGTGGTTGAAGATGATCTTTCGGCATAAAAACGCTAAAGTGTGGCGCTTTTTAACTGAGGCCGTTACGGTATTTGTTATGCTTCAGTTGTTATCTCAATTTCACTCGCCATCTCAATAGATAAGATAGACGGGAACTGCTGTGGGTACGATGCTGTGAGTACATTAGTGCAATGTGGGTATTTTGAACAAGGCCAATGCCAATCCTGTCGTCATATTAAGCTCCCTATGTCGATGCAATTAGCGGCGAAAACCCAAGAATTACAGCAATTGTTAGCCCCATTTGTTGAGCATACTCATACCCAATTTTTGCCGCCCGTAGTGGGTGAAGACCAAGGTTTTCGTAACAAGGCGAAAATGGTGGTGCTGGGCGCGGCTCATGCGCCTGTACTGGGGATTGTCAGTCCAAGCGGTGAGGCGGTGAGTCTCTGTGACTGCCTCTTGTATCCTGCTGATATGCAAGCCTTACTTCACCGTTTAGAGCGTTTTGTGCAGCAGGCAGGTATTCCGCCTTACCGTGTCGATAAGGCCAAGGGCGAGCTTAAATTTATCCTACTGACGCGCAGCCAAGTGCGCGGCGAATATATGCTGCGTTTTGTGCTGCGCTCATCCGATGCCATTGCCCGTATTGAACGGGAATTACCCGCGTTGCTGGCCGAATATCCGCAGATCAAAGTCGTTTCAGTCAATTTGCAGCCTATTCATATGGCCATCTTGGAGGGTGAGGAGGAGATTTTCCTGACCGAAAATACTCGCCTCGAAGAGCGCTTTAACGATGTGCCTTTGTTTATTCGTCCCAAGAGCTTTTTTCAAACCAACCCGCAGGTGGCGGCAAAGTTGTATCAAACCGCCCGTGAGTGGGTCGCTGACTTTGCGCCAGCTTCCCTTTGGGACTTATTTTGTGGTGTGGGCGGTTTTGGTTTGCACTGTGCCTCCAAAGATATCCCATTAACTGGGATTGAAATCGAAGCCGAGGCAATTGCTTGCGCGAAGATGTCGGCGCAAATGATGGGGCTGAATAACGTGCAGTTTATGGCGCTCGACTCCACCGATTTTGCCAAGGGTGATGCGGCGCAAACAAAGCCCGATTTGATTATTGTTAATCCGCCGCGTCGTGGGATTGGTGAGTCCCTGTGTCACGCCTTAAGTGAATTTGCCCCTAGGGCGATGTTGTATTCCAGTTGTAATCCCAAAACCCTTGCTAAAGATCTCGCTCATATCCGTGGCTATCGGTTAACTAAGGTGCAGTTGTTCGATCTCTTTCCCCATTCGGATCATTTCGAAGTCTTAGCCATGTTGGTAAAAGATTAAGCGATCTAAATGAATGATCTCCTGAGTAGTAGATCGCTATAGTCAATTTAGAAGTCGATAAAAAGGAATTTTGCTCATTTTACCTTTGGTTGAGTATTTTTGTGTCTTGCTGATTTAGCTTTCATTAAACTGTCTTTTTAGTGACATAATCTTGTTCACTTTATGCGTCGAAGGGCAAAGTTTATGCTACAGATATTCTTACGTTTTTTTTCTCTTGGTCTGATGAGCTTTGGTGGGCCAGCGGCGCATATTGGTTATTTTCGCCAGACCTTTGTCAACGAACTCGCCTGGCTTGATGATAAACGTTATGCCAGTTTTGTAGCATTAAGCCAATTTATGCCGGGGCCGGGATCGAGTCAGGTGGGGTTTGCCATTGGTTATCATCGTGGTGGGCTTTTAGGGGCGATAGCCGCCTTTGCTGGATTTACCTTGCCTTCCTTCGTGCTGATGTATTTACTCGCTGTGACGACTGCCGCCTGGTTAGGTAACGAGTACATGCAAGGCATAGTGCATGGCTTAAAACTGCTGGCCGTCGTGGTTGTCGCAGATGCGGTATTGGCGATGTTTAAGCAATTTTGTCAACGGCAAACGGCGCGTTTACTCATGCTCGGTAGTGCCGCTGCGATACTCATTCTGCCTTTCTTATGGACACAAATCACCTTACTGTTGCTTGCTGCCATTTTAGGTATGTCATTCCTGAGTGCGACTGAGACCGAGTCCAGTAAAAATGAACCGATTAGGTTAAATTACCTGAGCTTAGGATTATTCTTTGTCTTATTTGTGGCGAGTTTTTTTGCCTTAAATCTGGGGATTGAAGCCGGGATTTTTGGTGAGTTTTTTCGTGTCGGGAGTTTAGTCTTTGGTGGCGGCCATGTGGTGCTGCCACTGCTTGAAACCGCTGTGGGTGATACGATGAGCGGCGATCGTTTTCTCACCGGATACGCCTTTGCACAAGCCGTGCCTGGGCCTATGTTTACCTTTGCCACCTTCCTTGGTGCCGAGATGATGCTAGACAATCCCTTTGTCGGTGCGGCCATCGCAACTGTAGCAATATTCTTACCGGGATTTTTATTGATGCTGGTGGGCTTAAAAAGTTGGCATGCGATTGCCGCAAGGCCCAAGATTGCCGGCATGCTCTCGGGCATAAATGCCTGTGTGGTGGGATTATTGGCGGCTGCGCTGTACCAACCTGTATTTACCCAAGGGGTGTTATCTGCGGTGGATATGGCTGTTGTCTTGTTTGGTTTTGGTGCATTAAAACTCTTTAAACCGCAGATGTTGTTACTGGTCTTAGGTTTTAGCCTATGTGGCATAGGACTGATATTATTAGCTTAAAATCAGTTGAGTATAATTTTTATCCTCTATAGAAAATTTTGTTAACCCAAGCGCTAAGTGGATGCACCTTTTTGGCTATACTTCGACCATATAAAAAATATAAATTACATCACTCTGGAGTAAGCAAGCATGTCGAATTTAAGCCTGCGTAATAAATTACTGCTGTTATCTTTGTTTCCCCTCATCTTGACCTTATTAGTATTAATGACCGTTTCCTACTATGTCGAACAGGAATCTCTCGCGGAAGAGGTTGTGACCTTTAGAACAAAATTAGTGGGCGAACGTAAACAACAAATTAAAGAAGCGACCGAAATTGCCGCGGGAATTGTGCAATACCAATTGTCCTTAAAGGAGCAAGGTAATGTGAATCAAGCATTGCGAGATATTCGTTTTGGCAGTGCGGGTTACTTCTTTATGTATGATTCTCAAGGTAAAAATATATTCCATGCTTTATTACCTAATTTAGAAGGTCAAAACAAAATCGATATGACCGACCCGCGCGGCACCAAGATTATTGTTGGTTTGCTGGATGCGGCGAAACGGGGTGATGGTAACTTTTCTTACTATTATCAGAAGCCTAATACCAATGAGCAAATTGAGAAGATAAGCTACGTGATGATGGTTCCAGGTACAGACTGGATGTTAGGAACTGGCGCTTATATTGATGATATTGAAGCCGTAGTTGAAGATTATCGTCAAACTGTGACTGAACAGATGGCTGAGAAATCGTTTATGATCCTCCTAATCGCCATTGTGTTAACCGGGATTACGGCGTTTATCATTATGGTCGCCGCCCATCGAATGGTCGTGCCGATCAAAAATATGGCTGATAATCTTAATGATATTGCTAAGGGTGAAGGGGATTTAACTAAGCGCTTAATGGTTAAAGGTGAAGACGAGATTGCTCAATTAGGTCAAGCCTTTAACTTGTTTGTCGATAAGCTACAAAACATTATCGGTGATGTGGCGAATGCGACCGCCAAAGTCAAAATGGCTGCCAATGCGATTCATGACCAAACGAAAGTGATGTCACACCAACTGCTCAGTCACAACAATGAGACTGACCAAGTCGTTACCGCGATTACTGAAATGTCATCTACCGCGAGTGAAGTCGCGCAAAACACCACCCAAGTGGCCGAAGCTACTCAAGCGGCGACAGGTGATGTAGCTAACGCTCAGCGCTGTGTCGATGCATCATTAGAAGAAATTGCTGGATTGATGGCGCAAATCAATAATGCCGCGGGCAGTATCAAATCGTTGAGTGAACAATCGCAGAAGATTAACAGCGTATTGTCGGTGATTGGTGGCATTGCCGAGCAAACCAATTTGCTCGCTCTTAACGCAGCCATTGAAGCCGCCCGAGCCGGTGAACAGGGACGGGGTTTTGCCGTGGTAGCCGATGAGGTACGTAACTTAGCCAGCCGAACTCAGGCAAGTACCTTAGAAATTAATGAAATGCTATCTGAGCTGCATAAGCTGGTCTCGCAGGCGGTGAAAACCATGGACGAGAGTCAGCAGAGTTGTGTGCGCTCCGTTGAATCTTCCCGTGCTATTTCTGAAAGCTTAGGTTCGGTTACCTCGGCGGTAACGGCAATTAACGATATGAGTACCCAAATTGCCACCGCGGCGACTGAGCAAAGCTCTGTGACCGAGGAAATTAACCGTAACGTTTATGCTATCCAAGAAATCGTGAATGAGCTGCTGCATTCCAGTGAAGATGCGGCAAGGGTGAGTCAGACTGTGTCGCAGGAAGGGACCAATCTTGGCAAGTTAGTTGGGCAGTTTAAAATTTAATACTGATTAATTATTGAGTTATAAAATAAAACGGGAGATAACATCTCCCGTTTTTTATATCCATTTATTGAGTCGTATCCCCAAATATCTGTTTAGGCTGGTTCGATAACCCGCTTAGTCACCTTTTCAACTCTTACTGCGCAAACCTTATATTCAGGGATATAAGCCACGGGATCTAAGGCATTGATGGTGAGTTTGTTCGCTGCGGCTTCGACAAAATGGAACGGCAAGAACAGTACACCGGCTTGGGCGCGTTTAGTCACAAAGGCATCTATCTCAATCTCGCCGCGGCGGGTGATAAGGCTAATTTTGTCGCCATTATTTATCCCGAGTTGCTCGGCATCATAGACTGAAATCATCACTTTAGGTGCGCCGAGTAAATCCAGTCCCGGTGTTTTACGGGTGAGTGTACCTGTGTGGAATTGTTCTAAGAGCCGCCCCGTTGATAGCGTCAGTGGGTACTCGTTGCAGGGCATTTCGGCGGGAAGACGATAACTGACGGGCGTAAATAAGCCTAAACCGCGGGTGAATTGACTCTGGTGCATAATCGGTGTTCCCGGATGATTTTCATCCGGACAGGGCCATTGAATACCCTGAGGCACTTTACCCTCTGCACTTGTGGTTAATCTTTCCCAACGAATACCGCGATACTGGGGTGTTAATACATTGATTTCAGTCCAAATAGCCTCTTCATCTTTGTAATCCCAGTTTGCGCCCATGGCATTAGCCAGCGCTTGTACGATCTGCCAATCGGGTAAGGCTTCCCCCGGTGAGGCAAGCGCTTGCTCGAGTCGCTGCACCCGGCGCTCAGTATTGGTAAAGTGACCGCATTTTTCTACAAAAGCGGCGGCGGGCAAGACCACATGGGCAAGCTCGGCCGTCTCGGTTAAAAAGATATCCTGCACTACCAGAAACTCGATTTGACTCAGTGCATTAAGCACATGAGCTTGATCGGGATCGCTCAGCACTGGATTTTCACCCATCACATATAAGGCTTTGATTTTGCCCTCGGCAATGTCGTGCATCATGTGGGTTGCCGTGACGCCAATTTCCCCCGATAACGGCGTTTGCCAGTGGTTTTCGAAGCGCATTCTGGCATGAATATCCGTGACCTTTTGATAGCCTGTGAAGTAGTTGGGTAATGCACCCATATCACAAGCCCCTTGCACATTACTCTGGCCGCGTAGCGGATTGATACCCGCCCCTGATACTCCGATATTGCCGCAGAGTAGTTGCAGGTTAGAAATGGCGGTGACGTTATCGTGGCCTGTCGTATGCTGAGTGATGCCCATGGCGTAGTAAACTGCCGTTTTTTGTGCAGTGCCTATGGTACGCGCGATGCGGGCGATATCCTCAGCTTTAACACCTGTGATTAGGGCGGCGTTTTCGAGGGAGTAATCCTCCTTCGCTAATTCCGCATAGAGGCCCTCGATCCCTTCAGTACGCTCGGCTATATAGGCTTTATCTTGCCAATCGTGGCGAATAATTTCCGCCATAATGGCGTTTAATAGCATCACATCCGTGCCCGGTCTGTGGGCAACATAGAGTTCGGCCTTTTCTGCTATGCCTACGCGTTTAGGATCGGCCACGATTAATCGTGCGCCGTGCTGCATTACCGCCTGCTGGATTTTTGAGGCAATAATCGGATGGGCGCAGGTGGTGTCTGAACCGATGATAAAGATAACATCCGAGTCCTTAATACTTGGAATATCATTGGTCATCGCGCCACTACCAATACTCTGCTGTAAGCCCGTTACCGTCGATGAGTGGCATAGGCGGGCGCAGTGATCGATATTATTGGTACCAAGAACGCTGCGGACAAACTTTTGCAGCACAAAGTTATCTTCGTTAGTCGCTTTGGCAGAGGCGAGACTAGCGATCGCGTTGCTGCCATCTTGCTGTTTTATCTCGGTTAAGCGTTTCGCCACATAGGCGATGGCTTCGGGCCAACTACAAGGTTGTAGTTCGCCATTTTTACGTATTAATGGTGTCGTGAGGCGTTTGTCGCTGTGAATAAAATCGAAACCAAAACGCCCTTTAACACATAACATGCCTTGGTTAACAACCGAGTCTTTATTGCCTTCGATATGGCGAATGCGACTGGTGTTAGGGTCAATTTTAAGATCCAGACGACAGCCTACACCGCAGTAAGTACAAATCGTCGAGGCGGTTTTAAGTGCTGTTTTATCGCCTTGGCGTTTGTCCCGCGCATCGACCAGTGCGCCAGTGGGACACACCTGCACGCAGTTGCCACATTGTACACAGCGACTATCGGCCATGCTCGCGCTAAAGCCAACTCTCGGCGCGCGGCGCACGAGGCTTTGACTGATTTCCTGTGGCAGCGCCTGATAGGAATCTTCGGTAAATTGGATGGCGCAGTGGCCGCTCTGCTGCTGGCACACATCAACGCATTTGCCGCAGCTAATGCAACGGTTAGCATCGAATTGAATAAAGGGTGAACTCTTATCTACGCTGAAATGCCGTGCATTTTCAGTGGATAAGCTTTTGCTCTCAACACCGTAATCCGTAGCGTAATCCCTTAGTTTACAGTCGGTATTGGCCTGGCAGGCGCACTCAAGGCAACGCGCCGCCTCTTGCATAGCGGCATCTGTGGGAAAGCCCAATTCGACTTCACTGTAATTCAGCAGCCGTTGTAGTGCTGTTAATTCGGGCATTTTCAAGCGGGGCTGACGTGGCGTATGGGGATAAAGCGTTGGTGCGGCTTCTGATGTTGTTTTTGCTTGCTTAAGGGCGCTCGGAATGGTTTTTACCGAGTTAAAATCGTGGGCATGTAAATCACAGCTAAGGCCAATTTGAAGCATTTTATCAATGGCTTTTGCCGCTTTGCGGCCATCACCAATGGCGGCAACCGCGGTGGCTGGGCCGCGGCGGGCATCGCCCATCACAAACAGTTTTTCCACACCCGATGACATGGTTTGCTCACAACCAATGAGGGTGTTCCAGCGACTGAGTGCCAGCTCGCCATGGCTGAGTTGCCCCATGGGATCTTGCATAAAGCTCAGGTCTGGTGCCTGCGAGACGGCGGCGATAACAGTGTCGAAGGCTTCGGTAAAGGTTTCCCCTGTGTCCACGGGGGCGCGTCTGCCTGAAGCATCAGCTTCGCCGAGCGCCATTTTGCTGAAGGTAACCGACTGTACATGTCCATTGGCATCACTATGATTTTCAATGGGATTGGTTAAGAAGTGGAATTTTACTCCTTCAACTTCGGCCTCGTGTACTTCGTAGGCTTCGGCGGGCATTTCGGCGCGGGTACGGCGGTAGATTAAGGTAACATCGCAGCCTTCACGTACCGCTGTACGAGCACAATCGATGGCGGTATTGCCGCCGCCGATGACTGCGACTTTTTTACCCAACTTCAGTTGCTTATCGAGGCAATGAGCCTTAAGAAAATCTACTCCAAGATAACAGCCCGCCAGCTCCGAGCCTTTATAATTCATTGGCACCGCTTTTTGGGCGCCGATCGCAAGGCACACCGCATCGAAGTCGGTGACCAACTGGGCTAAGTGAACCTCATGGCCGAGTCGAGTCTGGGTATGAATGATTAAACCATTACGACACAGCAGCTCGATTTCTTTATCGAGAATCGCCTTGGGTAAACGGTATTCGGGAATACCGTAGCGCAGCCAACCGCCCGCCTTGGGCATGGCTTCAAATATCTCGACATTATGCCCTTGATTCGAAAGATAATAACCCGCACTTAAGCCCGCAGGGCCTGCGCCTATAATGGCAATTTTCTTACCCGTGTCTGCGAGGCGTGGCGGTTGATAGCTATTGCCGTGCTCGTCATCGGCTAAATCTAAATCGGCAGCGTGGCGCTTAAGTTGGCGGATGGCAATAGGGTCGTCGACGAGGCCGCGGCGGCATTCGGTTTCGCAAAACGCGGGGCAGACACGGCCAATCGACAGCGGCAGTGGCAGAGTGTCTTTAATGACTTTAATCGCTTGGGTGTGGTCACCTTGGGCAATGTGGTTGAGATAACTTTGTACATCGACCCCCGCAGGGCAGGCCTGTTGGCAGGGCGCTTCACAATCGGCAAAGTGATCACTCAAGATGGTGTTCAGTGCCGCTTGGCGCTGTTTGGTTAAAAACGCCGATTGGGTGATGACCTTCATGCCTGTTTGAGCTGGGGTTTCACAGGCTTTAACGCAGCGTAGACTGGCATCGCTATTTTCGATTTGCACCAGACAGAGGTTACAGTCCTGCTTTTCGGCATGGGCTTGCGTGTCCAATTGCCGTGAGGCGTCAGTGGGATCGCACAGGCTGGGAATAGCAATACCCGCCTTACGGGCTGCGTGTAATAGGTTATCGCTCGGCTCGGCCGAGACTATCTGATTATCGATTCGAAGTTCTATCATCCCATGGCCTTTTATATTTGTAGGGTGCTTGCTGCATGGCAGGCTTAAGGTGGATTTGAGTATAACTAGAGCGCTTTAGAAGACGCTTATGGTCGAGGGAAGTTTGATGCTAAATTGCTGCTGTCATCACAAACAGGCGTCAGACTGTGCGCTGATGAAAGTTTATTGGTGGAATACTGTGATTATCTCAGCATTTTATATGTGTTTTATCTGTATCTTGTTTAATCCTATGCAGTTTTTAGTGATTATCACTGTTTAGTAAACTTAATTTTTAATTGAATCGGGGCGTCAAGCTGGCAATTTCATGTAAGATCACAGTCTTAACTCGGCTTTGTCTGTTAATCTGCTGACCCTAACGGTGCTTTTTATGCTGATAAAATCGCAGTGAAACGCTATCACGCCCTAGGTTTACCAGCGTTGTTAGGTTAAAATGCGCGGTTGCAATTACCGTTAAGCGCCGCCTGCTTTGATGGGAAACCCATTAAAAACGGCAAAAATAAGCGAAGTTAAAAATCCATGTTTGAAGTTAATCCAGTAAAATTCAAAATTAAGGAGCTTGCCGAGCGTACGCAGCTTCTTAGGGGGTATCTTTGACTACGATGCTAAGCATGAGCGTCTAGAAGAAGTCAGCCGTGAACTTGAAAGTTCTGAGGTGTGGAACGAGCCTGAACGTGCTCAAGCCCTAGGTAAAGAGCGCGCCAGCCTCGAAGCCGTCGTAAAAACTATCGATGATATGGACTCAGGTCTAGAAGACGTTGAAGGTCTACTTGAGCTTGCCATCGAAGAAGAAGACGAAGACACCTTCAATGAAACCACCAAAGAGCTGGATTATTTAGAGAGCCGTTTGGCCGAACTCGAATTCCGCCGTATGTTCTCTGGTCCACAGGACGCCTCAAACTGTTACTTAGACATTCAGTCGGGCAGTGGTGGTACAGAAGCGCAAGATTGGGCCAACATGGTACTGCGTATGTATCTGCGTTGGGGTGAAGCCCACGGATTTAGTCCTGAGCTGATGGAAGTGACCGACGGTGACGTGGCTGGTATTAAAGGCGCGACCATTAAGTTTACCGGTGAATATGCCTTTGGTTGGTTACGTACCGAAACTGGCGTGCACCGCTTAGTGCGTAAATCACCATTTGACTCATCGGGTCGTCGCCACACGTCTTTCTGCTCGGTATTCGTTTACCCTGAGATTGATGACGATATCACCATCGATATCAACCCTGCTGACTTACGTATCGACGTATACCGCGCCTCGGGTGCTGGTGGTCAGCACGTTAACCGAACCGAATCTGCGGTACGTATTACCCACTTACCGACCAACACGGTAGTGCAGTGCCAGAACGACCGTTCACAGCACAAGAACAAAGATTCGGCGATGAAACAGTTAAAAGCCAAACTGTTCGAATTAGAAATGCATAAGCAAAATGCTGAAAAGCAAGCCGCCGAAGATGCCAAATCTGACATCGGTTGGGGCAGTCAAATTCGTTCTTATGTATTGGATGATTCCCGTATTAAAGACTTACGCACTAGCGTGGAGACGCGCAATACCCAAGCGGTACTCGATGGCGATCTGGACAAGTTTATCGAAGCCAGTTTGAAATCAGGGCTGTAATTAATTCAAAGGTATAGACGAGAAATAAGATGACTGAACAAGTACAAGATGAAAACAAACTGATTGCCGAGCGTCGTGCCAAGCTAGACAGTATTCGCCCGAACTGCAGCGCTAATGCTCACCCTAATACTTTCCGTCGCACCCACAAAGCGGCTGAGTTGCAGGAAAAATACGGTCAAAACACTAAGGAAGAACTCGAAGCCTTAGGTTTTAAAACCAGCATCGCTGGCCGTATCATGGCAAAACGTGGCCCATTCCTGGTGATCCAAGACGTGTCTGGTCGTATCCAAGCTTACGCTGAAAAGGGCGTTCAAGCGGATCTGAAAGACCGTTACCAAGGTTTGGATATCGGTGACATCATCGGCGTAACCGGTCAGTTGCACTTGTCTGGTAAAGGCGATCTGTACGTGAACATGGAAGAGTATCAACTGCTGACTAAAGCACTGCGTCCTCTGCCAGAAAAATTCCACGGCCTGACCGACCAAGAAACCCGTTACCGCCAACGTTATGTGGACTTAATCGTTAACGAAGAATCTCGTCAAGCCTTCGTTATGCGTTCTAAAGTGGTTGCAGCTATCCGTAACTTCATGATCAAAAAAGAGTTCATGGAAGTTGAAACCCCAATGATGCACGTGATCCCAGGCGGCGCTTCAGCCCGTCCATTTATCACTCACCACAATGCGTTGGACATGCCAATGTACCTGCGTATCGCGCCAGAGTTATACCTCAAGCGCTTAGTGGTCGGTGGTTTTGAGCGCGTGTTCGAAATCAACCGTAACTTCCGTAACGAAGGTCTGTCGCCACGCCATAACCCAGAATTCACTATGATGGAATTCTATATGGCCTATGCAGACTACAAAGATCTGATGGACTTAACCGAAGAACTGTTAAGCTCAATCGCGATTGAACTGTTAGGTAGCGCGCAAATGCCATATGGCGAGCACACTGTTGATTTCGGTGGCCCATATGCCCGTTTAAGCATGTTAGAAGCGATTCAGAAATACAATCCTGACAACGCGACTATCCAAGCCATGACCTACGAGCAAGTGAAAGATCTTGAATTCATGCGTGAACTGGCGATCAGCCTAGGCATCAAGATCGAGAAGTTCTGGACCTGTGGTCAGTTATTAGAAGAAATCTTCGGTGAAACTGCTGAATGGCAGCTAATGCAACCGACTTTCATCACAGGCTACCCAGCGGACATTTCGCCACTGGCACGTCGTAACGATGACAATCACTTCATCACCGACCGTTTTGAATTCTTCATCGGTGGCCGTGAAGTCGCTAACGGTTTCAGCGAGTTAAACGATGCTGAAGATCAAGATAGCCGCTTTAAAGCGCAGGTTGACGCCAAAGACGCGGGTGACGACGAAGCCATGTTCTACGATGCAGACTACATCACTGCACTGGAACACGGTTTACCACCAACAGCAGGTCAAGGTATCGGTATCGACCGTTTAGTGATGTTATTTACTAACACTCACACTATCCGTGACGTGATCCTATTCCCTGCAATGCGCCCACAAGCCTAAGTGCGGTATTGGGTTGCAGATAAAACCTGCGACCCAATGGCATTGGATGAATATAAAAAACCAGCCATTTGGCTGGTTTTTTTATGGATGTAATGTAAAAGTGAGCAATAACTATTTTGCTAGTTTACATTCTTGAACGTTTTTCATGCCTTCGGTATCTGAGACGGCTTTTAGTCCTGCACCACCCACAAATACACCCATCTTGATATATTGCTCGAAGAAGTAGTTTTTACCCCCTTCTGTTTTCACTGTTAAATCATTTTCGCTGAATTCAGATTCGGTCGATAACTTTTGCTCACCGGGATCAACTTCTTTGTAAAAATAAACTTTGTTTGCTGACTCACCAATTAGATTGCCGTTAATGTAGATATTTTTCTTTAGTGCTTGTCCAGCAAAGCTATTACGGTAAACATAGATACCGCTTTTATTGTCAGCCGGTTTTTGGAATGTTTTTAATTTGGCATCTTCTTCCTGTGATGCCATCGGCACTGAAGCACAACCAGTCAGAAATAGGCAAACAGCTAACATGGGGGTAAGTAGTTTTTTTAACATCATCAATCCCTAATTTAAAAATGATAACAAGCCTGTGGAGTCGGCTCTCTATATCCATTAATACTGATTAGCTCGGTATTAACTCCTGTTTTCAAGGAAAGGGGGTGTGCGGGGGATGAACAGAAAAAACATCATCCTGACACAAGCCTACGTGATTTCATATGGCAAATGATTAGTAAAAAGTGCTATTTAATCAGTAAGCTAAACCTACTATCCTTGATGTTGCGCAATATAGCTTAACTTGTATCGGCCCGCTATCTGTTTGTCATTTAAAGTGTGATTTTGTTGCGCTAGCTGTTGGTTTTTGTGATGAGCTTCGTTGGCAATATTTCATTTTTCACTATTGAGGTGTTTTAAACTCATTAATGTTATGGCTATAGAGCTTGAGGAAATTAAGAAAGGGAGCTCTATCTTCCATTCGGATCCTTTGCTAAGGCTTTTATCGAAATGGCGGCTCGTCTGCACATCAATGAATAGATGATTAATAATCTCGATAATCCAAATGTATTTGGTTTATCATTCTGAATATTAAATTTTTTTTAGCTTTTATGATTGCCGATTTACGATTGTTTGTTAATAGGCACTTTTACTCTGATGTGTTTGTTGGCTCAAAATTAAGATTTTTCTCATAAAGTGAGTGTAAAAAGTGCTGATATTGCTGATAAAAGTCGTGTTCAGTTCTATTCCTTTCGGCATATACCTCTTATACTTAGCCTCAACCCTGTGCCGTAGCACATTCGACTTATTAACGACTCAGTGAATTCTACATGAAGATCCCTTCTCTGCTTGGTAGTTTTATCTTGGTATGCAGCAGTTTAACTGTTGCCGCGACAGCGCATTCAGCCGATTCGGCCTCTGTCACTACAAAAAGCACCGCCACTAAAGCAACTTCTGCTAAAAAAGCCCCTGCTAAGCAGGAGGTGGCAGCTAATAGTGCATTAGTCGTTGATCTTAAAACTAATGAAATTCTCTATTCCAGTAATCCCGATGCCGTAAGGCCCATTGCCTCCGTGACTAAGCTAATGACCGCGATGGTGACCTTAGATGCTAAGTTACCTATGGATGAAAAGCTTACTATCAATATCAATGATACTAAGGAAATGCGCGGCGTATATTCGCGGGTGCGTATTGGCAGTGAAATTAGCCGTAAAGAAATGTTATTGCTGACATTAATGTCATCTGAAAACCGTGCCGCCGCAAGTCTTGCCCACCATTATCCCGGTGGCCATAAAGCTTTTATTAAAGCGATGAATGCTAAGGCGAAAGCCCTAGGGATGAAAAACACTCGCTATGTAGAGCCGACTGGATTGTCAGAGAAGAACGTCTCGAGCGCGCGGGATTTGGTGGTGTTACTAAAGGCTAGCGAAGGCTATCCCATGTTAGGTCAGTTAAGCTCGACCGAAAAGAAAACCGTAACCTTTGGCAAACCAAAGTACAGCCTCGATTTTAGAAATACCAATCGCTTGGTTTATAAAGATAACTGGAATATCCATCTCACTAAAACGGGCTTTACCAATGAAGCAGGGCACTGCTTAGTGATGCGTACCGAAATGGCCAAACGCCAAGTGGCCTTTGTTGTGCTCGATGCCTATGGTAAGTATACCCATATGGCCGATGCTAACCGTTTACGTACTTGGTTAGAAACAGGCAAAGTCACTCCGATCCCCGCGGATGCTAAGCAATATAAGAAGCAGCGCAATCAGCAGCAATTTGCTAAGGTCAGCGAGACCTAAGGCAGGCGTTTCCTGCTTATCCATGTCCCGTCACAGGGTATGTTGACCGTTTTTAGGCCAGAATCGTTCTGGCCTTTTTATTGTCATTTTTCTAGCACTTGTGTTGTAGATGATTGATAGGCTTAACTAAAAGTCAATTAATCACCCCGTAGAGGGTGCGTTGCGTGGCGATACACCGTATTATTGGCAGGTTTTTTCTCTCAAGGATGATATGCGTGTGGCGTTAGTCTTAAAAAAACTCCAGTTGATCTATGTGCCCTTTATACTGCTCTGCCTGATATTTGTCTCAGGCTACAGCTTGCTCCATTGGTTGTTGATTATCGAGTTCCAACTGCTGAGCATTGACGAATCGATTATCAATTTCTGGCTGCCGCTGATATTGCCTTGGCCCTTGCTGTTTTTCTACTTAAGACCTCGGCTTAAGTTATTCCGCTTTACCAAGAGTAATAGCCGTTTTATCTATTTTGTGATTGCCGTGCTGTTGCTAGCCGTGCCCACTATCGTGGCGCAGGAATACCTTAATAGCGCAACGGGCAAGTTGACTCAACTCGAGTCCATCAATGCACTATTACACCAGCCGCAAACCAAGTATTACCAATTAAATCAGTTTTATATCGATAAAAAACATATAGGAGTGCAGCGCAATATTGAGCCGATTGGCAAGGGTAATAGTGAGCTGCGTATGAGCCTGTATATTGCGATGCCGATATTTGCTAAACGTAACGAGAGTTGGTTGGTTGGTGCTAAAGCCTTGGCATGGTATGGCAAAGTTTATGAGAAAACGATCAGTAATAGACTCGAACCGCAGCAGAAAGAAGCGCTATTTCAAGAGTTTATTCATCAGAGCCAGCAGGATTTTAATGCCTTTAAGCCTGAAGACTTTGTCTATCTTGACCGTATCGGCCCGTCGACCCGCTACACTCAGCTACTGACCGCTGCTCAAAAAAGCTCAGTGTATTTCGATGGTTATCAAACCGTCTTGATGCCAGTGAATAAGCCCTTCGAGGCGCGTAATGGCCATAAATTAGCGTGGATTATCGCCTGGTTAAGCTTTGCGGCCATTGTGTGGTTACTGATGAGCTTGATGCTAAAGCTGGATGAGACACAGGCGTCTAAGGCTTTGGTGGCGCAGCTAAGTATAGAAAAACCTAAGGCAGAGCTTTATAGCTTTTTGGCTGAATTTAAACCTCGGCAGGGTTTTGTTATCACACCAATCTTACTTTATATCAACGCCTTGATATTTATGTTGATGGCTTTTGCCTGCCAGCACTTTATCGCCTTTCCAAACAGTCTGTTGCTCGATTGGGGCGCAAACCTTCGCCAGTTGGTTTTGGATCAACAAGTTTGGCGGTTGATCTGCAATGTGTTTTTACATGGCGGCTTGATGCATTTGGTTTTTAACTTATACGGACTGTTTTTTGCGGGGATGTTTTTGGAGCCGCTGCTGGGTAAATGGCGTTTACTCGGGGTCTATTTATGTTGTGGTTTAGTGGCGAGCATTGCCAGTATTAGCTGGTATGAGGCGACGTTCAGTATCGGTGCCTCGGGCGCCATTATGGGATTATTTGGGGTGTTGATCATGTGGATTTGGTTGGGCTTATTGCCCTTGGCGGACAATATGCCACTTGCTCTGAATCTGACCCTATTTGTTACTGCAAGTCTTGTGATGGGGCTCTTTGGCGGCGTGGATAATGCCGCGCATCTTGGCGGTTTGGGCTGTGGATTATTGCTTGGGAGCCTGCTACGGCCAAATAAGATGCAACCGCAGGCCAATAAAAAGCCGAGGTAAATCCTCGGCTAATGGGTTTTACTATTAAATGTAAGCGGTATTTAGGCGTGCTCAAACATCAGGAAAAGGTACACAATAAACAGCACTATATGGGTCGCACCATGGAGAGCATTGGTTCTACCGCTGCTAAAACTGACTTTGCAGACCATTAAACTGGTGGCTAAAAGCACCATATCCGCCGCAGAAAGGCCTAAGTGTACCTCTTGATTTATCACACTTCCGACAATCAATACTGCGGGCACGGTGAGAGCTATGGTGGCGAGCACTGAACCAAAATAGAGGTTCATCGCCCGTTGCAGTTGATTATTGAGTGCAGCCTTAAAGCCACCTACCGCCTCTGGAGATAAGATCAAACAGGCGACAATAAAGCCGCCCAGTGCTGGCGGCGCCCCGAGAGAGGCCACGCTGTAATTAATGGGCATAGCAAGGGTTTTGGCGAGCAGAATCACCACCAGCAAATAACCAATCAACAGCATAGTGTGGTAGATATTACTGCGCAGTATGCCGTGATGCTCTTCGTGGTCCTCGTGGTCGGCATCGACAAAGAAGTGGCTATGGCTCTTAGTTTGGATCACCAAAAAGATGCCATAGAGCAAAATCGAGATGATGATGAGCATCCAAGACATGGGCTTGGACATGCTGCCAATGGTGCCGCCCTCGGTAAAGTTAGGTAGCACTAAACAGAGCAGGGCGAGGGGAATAATCGCCACTAAATAGGATTTCACCCCATCTAAATTAAAGTGCTGAGTGTGATAGCGCCAGCCACCAAGTAGCAGAGTGAAACCAACTAAGCCATTGGTAATAATCATGACTACGGCAAACATGGTATCCCTTGCCATCACTGGATTTGGCTCGCCCGTTAACATCACCGAAGAAATCATCACCACTTCGAGCGAAATTACCGACAGGGTTAAAATCAAGGTACCGTAAGGGTCGCCGAGCTTGATGGCAAGCGCATCCGAGTGACGCACCACGGAGAAAATCGCCCAAGTTACCACTCCGAGTAGGGCAAGTGAAACGGGAATATAGGTTGAGAGAGCCGTGCCATCGGCGAGCAAACTATCACCGCCAGTCTTGAAGAATACTAATGTGAGTATTCCGAGTAGCAGGGCAAATTCGTCTTTGATAAATGTCTTCATAGGCAGTTGATCCAAAGCGGAAAAAGGCCGTTAGTATAGACATTGGTTATGGCACACTTTGCATGAATATTCTTTTAGATTTGGGGTTAGGCATAAAATTTTGAGCGAGATCGCTTTTTTATTCAAAACCCCAGTTATCGATTAATACCTTTTGCTTAGCCGATTTTGCGAGTCACAAACTAGGCAAACTGCAGGCAAGCTAACGCAATTTATTAGCCATGGTGCTCGGTATTAATCAACTTGCCGAGCTGATCGTAATGATGCCAATCTCCCGCTTGGCGATCGGCGATATAGCTGCCTTCACTGCGTTTTTCGCCATTGGGCCAAAACTGTTGCCATAAACCTTCCCTGCGATCCTTAAGATAAGTGCCTTGTTCGGCGAGTTTACCGTTGGCGTGATAATAGCTGGCATTGCCTTCCTTCTGGCCTTTTAACCAAGTTTCGCTGAGTTTGGGCTTGCCATTTTGGTGGTATTCCCTGCGCTCGCCGTCTAGCTCGCCTTTTGTGTATTGGGCTTCGAGTTTGAGCTGGCCATTGCTGTAATATTCTTTGCTAGTGCCATGTTGTTGGTTATCTAAAAACTCGCTGCTGGCGGCTAAAATGCCATCCTCATACCAGCTTTCCCACAGTCCTGTTTGCTGACCTTTATCCATAGTGCCGCTCAGTTTGAGCTGGCCATTGTTAGGATAATACTCGGCATAGGTGCCCGTTTTATCATTGTTATCATAGGTTTCTAAACGATAAACCACTTGCTTAAAGCTGTAGTACTCGCTTGTGCCGTTACGTTTATTGTCCTTCCAATGGGTTTTCTGGCTGATATTGCCCTCGGGGATTGCGCCATAGGTTGGATCTTTGGCTTCATAGCGGTAATCAATCCAGAGACCCGTTTTTTGATTATCCTCGTATTGGCCGGTGACGCGGCGTCGACCTTGGTAATATTCGGCGTAATTGCCATTGAGTTTACCGTTAACAAAGGTCTGCTCTTTTTGTTTTTGCCCCTGCTGATATTGGATCCACAGCCCCTCTTTAACGCCGTTTTGGTAATCACCTTCCTCATTGAGATCGCCATTGTAATACCAGCGACTAAAGTGGCCATCGAGGGGATAGCTATTGCTGTTATTGGGTTTTATGCGGGCGTAGTGGGCGAGTTCTCTGGGTTTGCCATTGTCGTAAAAGGATTCGTATTTACCAACCCAAGCGCCTTCGATACGCTCGCCTCGCTCATTGAGTGTGCCATCTTCATAGTAGGATTCGGAGCGGCCGGTGAGTTTACCATCCAAATAAACATCTAAGCTGCGGAGCTGCCCATTGGTGTGGTAACGGCGAAATTCTCCGTCCCGTTGACCTAGCTTCCATACCTCTGCGGTTTGCAGTTTACCGCCGTTATAGCGCTCAAATAATCCATCCTTTAAGCCCATGTTGTAGCTGCTTTTTTCGATAAGATTACCGTCCGTATCATAGCGCTCAGAAGGTCCATGCAACGGATATTGGCCATTATCGGCTAATTGCGAGTCCTGATAGGTACGCAGTTCTTTAAGTTGGCCATTGGCGTGGAAATACTTTTGCGTGCCTGCGAGCATATCCTGCTTATAGTTCAAGTCGCTGGTCAGTACGCCCTCAAGGTTAAAATACTGCTGACGCCCCTCTAACACATCGTTGAGGTATTGCTCCTCCACTTGGAGTTTACCCAATTCATTGAATTGTTGACATTTACCATGGCGAAGCCCCGCTTGATAGTGGCACAGGCTTGCCAGTTCGCCACTGGGATAAAAGGTGCGCTCTTCCCCCTCGAGTTTGTCGAGATTAAATTGGCTGGCACTGGCTTTGGTACCGTCGTCGAAAAAGGTTTCCCATAACCCTTGGCGGCGACCGTCGGCATCAAAACGCCCATTAACCACAATCTGGCCTTCGGAGTTTTGTTCAAGATAGGGGCCAGTGAGTTGGTTGTTGGCGTAGGTTTGGCTCTGGGATAGGGTGCCGTTTTCATAAAAGCTTTCCCATTTGCCATGGCGTAGGTTATCAAGATAGCTTTCTTGCGCCTGCAATTTACCGCTGGGGAAGAAGCGCTTAACTTGGGACTTTTGACCATTTTTATAGAGGGTGCTTTGGGTAACGTTGCCTGCGGCACTAAATTCCTTCCATTCGCCAACGGGGACACCTTTGGCAAATTGTTGCTCCTCGGTTAGGGTGCCATCTAAATCGAACAGTCGCCAGGTGCCATCTTGGTAACCCAGTTGATAGTTACCTTCGACGATTCTACTGTTATTACTATGAAATACCTGCCATTTCCCATTCGGTATTCCCTGCGAAAATTGCCCTAAGGTATAACCTTGGTTATCGCGGACAATGGCGATATCACCATTTAAGGGCATGCCTGTGGCGAGATTGTAATAGCTGGGTATGCCGTCCTGCTGACGGATTTCGACCATCATGGAGGAGAGGTTTTGCGCCGCCTGTGCATAGGCACAAACTAGACTGGTTCCGGCAATGCCGAGGCTAATAAAGCGAAATGGCGTGTTGTACATGCTGATCCTTTGCTCTGGGTCTTAGGGCCGCTTAATAGCAGCCAGTATAAGAATCCTAACGTTTACATAATGTTGATGCTGTGCACTTTGGTCGAGTGTACAGCACGTCAGTGTACGCGAATGGCGTTAAGCTAAACAGCTTACCGCCACAGGCTATTAATAAAAGGGAAAGACGTTATCTTCAACCGATAAGGCTGGCGGCGGTGTTTCCTGATTTAAAAACTGGCCATGATTGTAATGATTCATCACCCGTATCCAGCCATGTTCATCGAATTCGTATTGCTTACCGTGTAACTTACCTTGGTCGTCATAGTTGGCAATTTCGAGCACATAGTCTTCGGTTGAGCGCAGTTCCCAATGGCCGACTTGTTTACCCTGCTCAAAACGGCCATGCCAAGAGCGTCTTTCAGGATTCGGCCTTGGGCGATATTGGAATTCGTTATCGGTGAATATCCAATCACCTTGGCGCAGGTCATTACGGTATTCGCCTTTTTCATACACTTGGCCGTTACTGGCGTAACGCTGGACTAATCCATCGGGTTTGCCATGTTTAAAGTGCATGGACTCAAGCAATTGGCCAGAGTTGGTCTTGTTGAGGTATTCACCGTGGAGCTCACCATTATCATCGTGGCTATAGGTGAGGGTGGCGTCGTCCTGAAATTTCTTCCAAGTGCCTGCTTGTTTATCCTTGGCATATTGACCTTGCTCTACTAGCTGACTTTTGCCTGTGGCTGGCTCAATTTTCACCGTCTCATAGGCGCCTTCACGCTTACCCGCCTGATAATATTCGCGGGAGAGGGTGATGACATCGTTGTAGTCGAAGGATTTGATCTGTAAGCCATTCAATTGCTTATTGAGTCGTTCCTGGCGCTCGATTAACAAACCTTTTTTAAAGGTTTCGGAAAGCGACCAGTTTTTGAGTTTGTCCTCTTCTTGAGTCTCAATCAATTGGCCGTCGCGATAGCGCTGCTGTTTGCGATAAACCCAGCGATTACCTTGGTATTTGCTGTCGGCGGTACGTTTAATCACACCCTTGTCATCGTATTCGATGGACTGGATGACATCGCCCTTATCGTTGGTCACTTCCTTTAATTTAAGTTGACCATTTTCAAAGTAAGTGAGCTGCTCACCAACCTTATAATTCTGTTGATATTGAAAGTGTTGCTTTACCTTACCATTGTCAAAATAGGCAAAATAGTCGCCGTGTTTTTTATCCTTAAACCACTCTTGGGTGGAGATGACTTGTCCATTCAGCCCCCAAGTGGTCTCAGTGCCTTGCAGTAGCCCATCAACCTTATGTTCCTCTCGGTTGAGTTTGCCTAGATTAAAATATTGGCTCACACAGGTAGGGTCATGGCAGATTTTGGCGGTGACTTCACCTTCTGGGCCAAAATGTTCGCTGATGCCGACTTCTTGGCCATCTTTAAAGGTGGTTTTGTAGCGGATATTGCCGCCATTCCAATAACCCGTTTCTAGGCCTTGTTTCACACCATTTTCATAGTGTGACTCAGTATATAATTGGCCAGTGGCAATGTACTTTTTGATGACGCCATCGAGCTGACCTTGCGCGTTACGAAAGCCCTGTTCGTAGGGAGTTCCATCGTCAAAGTGACATTGATAAGGTCCGCGAAATTGCTCGCTAGTGAGTGCCTTACCAATATTTTTATCGGCGATGGCCGTTGAGCAGAAAAGCCTATTTTTTTCTTTGTAGTAAACCTCGACCTTATAGTAGCCATCAGTCAGATCAACGGGTTGCTCAAAATAGTACAGAGCCTGTTTTTCATCCTTGATGACATTCCAGTGGGCATCGAGTAACACTTTTTCCGCATTGGCATGGGTACTGATAAGTACGAGTGCTCCTAGGAGCAGTTTTACAGTAAATGGACGCATAACCGCTCCTTAAGGCAAAGGTTTAAAGGTGAATTCATAGGGAATATCGACGGCATCTTGGGAGATAGTCATATAACTCACCTTAGCCGCGGCGCCTATAACACTTAAATAGCGACCGTCGACCAGCACTTCGTTAATTCGCTGCTCAGTATTTTCGGGGAGTCGAATGGTTAATGGCTTACCTTGGGCATCTTCGACCTTAAAGTAATTGTTAAGATCGCTACTCGGCTCATTGCCATATCCGGTTTGCGTAAGCCAAGACTGTAAATCGATTAACCAAGGGCGGTTAGTGGCGGGTAGTTCTAAAGGCTGCCAATGGATATCACCTTGGCAGCGGATCTTGCCCTTGATCTGTTTATCGTAGAAAAACTGCCGTACACGATCCGGAGTCATCAAAATATAGGCGGCACCGTTTGGGCCATTGGGAGCAAACTGCCAAGTGACTGGGTTTTTACCCTCATTAAATCCTTGTTCTATTTCAGGTTTACAGGCGGTTGCCAAAGCAGCGGACATGGGAATATACAGATTATGCCCATTATCAGTCACAGGTTTTATGCCTTGGATCGTATTGACCTCATTTTTCGCGCTATCGAGAGCCGGATTACTGAAGCTGCCTAGGCTAGCATTACCAAATTCGGTGGGAGGATTCGCCAGATTTTTGTTGTACTCGGTAAATTGTACAAAGCGAATCGTCTTGGTTTGAGCCAACTCCGGTTGGGGTTGTTGCTCGATTAACACCACGGTTTTGGGGATCTCATCGAGTTTGAGTAATAGCGAATTGCTGGTGAGGTGATGGCTGTCATCGACCCCAATCAATTGTTCTAGCAGCTCCTTTTCCGTCGCCGTTAGCCAAGAGGGATAATTACCTTCACGACGGCCCTCAGCTATCATGCCTTTAAACTGTTGAAAAGGCATATTAATACTTTGAACCTCACTCTGCCTTGAGATGACTTTAAACAGCTTTTCCTCGGCATCGAGCACTTGGATTGTTAGGCTGGCATCGCCAAAGGTGTAGGGTTTTGCTACCAGTTCATCCCACGACTTTTCGACGATATTATTCGTTTGTGGGATAAGTGTCAGCTTGGCATTAATATGGTCTATCTGCTTGAGTTTATTCGCGGTGTTATCCCAACCTGTAGCAATAATATCGGTTGAAGACTCAATCGAGGGATTGTAATTCCTCGCCCAACCTTTGCCATGTTGCCAGAAGTGAATGTCAATCGCTTTGCCGTTAGCATCATAGGCGGTTAAGTCTTCATAACGTACATCGGCGGCCACATATTGTGGACTCAAATTGTGCACAAAGTGCAATTGCAAATCTTCAGGGGTATCAGTGCCCCAAGGGCCAACATTATCTAAAATACCTTGTTGCTCAGGTAATAAGGATTTAATAAATGCCTCGTCATTAGGGCGATATTGCTGCGGTACCTCGCTAATGCGGTACAACTCCTTTTGCCTATCATCACTATCGCGCTCAGCATCAAATCTATCATCGGCATGCCAAAGCGTGCTCATGATATAGGGTCTATCCTTAGGCGCCATCACGGTACGGTGGGTGAAGGTACTCCCTTGACGCTCTTCCCGTTGAAAAAACGCCATGCTCTCTAACCAACCGGTTTTGCGGTTCACTTCGAACTTGCCAAAGGCCTTATACTTGCCTTGTTCACCTTGTAATACGGCGACTAACTTATCTTCGCTGACCTGCTCAACCGTCCAAGTTAAGCGCGCATCCATGGGCGCGCTAGTGCTAAATCCCACGCGAGGCTCAAGCGCCACAGGCAAGGTTGGGGCTTGTTTAAACAAGTTATTAAGATTCTGCCAGCGCTCAAATAACTCCTTGATATCCTTTTGATCAATCTTGGCAATGGGGGTTAATTGGCGGACTTCACCATTGTTAAATTCCACCTTAAAGCCATCTTTAACCAATTGAACGATTTCATTGGATGAGGCTCTAGGGTCGATATTACTCACCGGAATTGGCATACCATAATCGCTAATTTGTAGCAGATTAGGTTGGATAAAAAAGCGGGCGTTATGGGTTAATGGCGTGGTTACCCTGGCCGCTTTACCCTCTGCATCCTGTAATTGGTAATCCAGCAGCATTCTTGCCTGTAACACTTTACGGGTTTCGAAACCATCGTTAAGGCTTATGGTGGAAATAATCTGATACTCGCGCTCAGAGGGGATGCCCGCCGACGAGGAAGAAACGCTATTATCGCAAGCCGTTAACCCAAGCGTGAGCGTGACAGTGGTACAAAGTACCCTGCATATCCCTATAGCCATTTGAACTCCATTGGTAACTTATGTTATTGAAATGTAATGAAATTAATATGTTGTTTGGCGACATTATACACAAAAATGCCCCTAGGGAATAAAAAGCTCACGCCAATTTGGGCGCATGATCAACCATAAATTGGCTATTGATGAGTGGAGAATTATTAAAGGTGCGGCATAAAGCTAATTGCCCTGACAAGCTCTCATCCTTTACTCTTGGTAAGGCCGCTAGATAACTCACAAGCTAGGGAATATAAACCAGTGGTTAGCTTGTTTAATGGAGAAAGAACGATGAGCCCAGATCATAAGCCAGAACTAACCACACCACCTTTCCCTGTCATTCCTCAGGAAGCCTTTGACTGGTATGACGAATATGCCCACGGCATTATCGACCGCCGTGAGTTTATGGCTCGCCTTGCGGGCCTTGTGGCACTGGGTTTTACCATGACCACGCTGACGGGCGCACTAATGCCTAATTACGCCTTAGCCGAGCAAGTCTCCTTTAACGATCCCAGCATTCAAGCCAGTTATGTGAAGTTTCCATCCCCCGATGGTTATGGTGAAGGTCGCGGTTATTTAGTCTTGCCAAACGCGTTGCTGATCCCAGGCCAAAAGGCGGGCGATCCTAAGATCTTAGACCCCACTAAAAAAGCCGCCGTGGTGTTAGTGGTACATGAGAACCGAGGCTTAAATCCCTATATCGAAGATGTTGCTCGCCGCTTAGCGGCCAAGGGTTATATCGCCTTTGCCCCCGATGCGCTTTACAGCCTTGGTGGATATCCTGGTAATGATGATGCGGGCCGTGCTATGCAAGCGAGCCTCGATAGATCCAAAATCGAGCAGGATTTTATCGCCGCCGCGCGCTTTTTAAGGTCGCACCCGCAGAGTAGTGGCAAACTCGGCGCCGTCGGTTTCTGCTTTGGTGGCTATATCGTCAATATGCTCGCCGCCACCATTCCCGATGAGCTAGCGGTAGGCGTGCCTTTTTATGGCACGCCCGCAGCAACTGAGCTGCGCAGCCGCGTGAAAGGTCCGTTGATGTTGCAATTTGCCGCTTTAGATCAACGGATTAACGATACATGGGCCGAGTATGAAGCCCAGCTAAAGGCTAATAAAGCCGATTACGTCGCTTATCTTTACCCGAATGTGAATCATGGTTTCCATAACGATTCCACCGCCCGTTATGATGAGCAAACGGCTGAGCTCGCATGGACAAGAACTTTGGATTTTTTTGGTAAACATTTACTCGTATAAGTCCATTTGGCGCTATTGCAACGCTTGATGGGCTGATGTTTCTTGCGTTGCCAACTTGTAGGTGATTCGTTGTTTTATACGCGAGTGGGATCAAAATACTTGCTATCGGTTCCCATCTCGCTAGAATGCCCGCTCGAATACCTTTAAGTAGAGGCGCGCTGCCTATGACTACTTGTGCGGAGGGTGATGCCGCAGATGTACAAGGAAAGGAGTCAGCGCCGAAGTAGCCAGGTCATCAAACCGAGCTGCTGGTTTTGCATCAAATAGGTGCAAGACTGCCATAGTCATCCACTATGGAGCGCTACCTGAAGGGGCTGAGGAGTAATACCTCCCTATAGGTTTTGTTTCTTTATCCTCTCGGTAGATCTCCACCCGTTTTTTGGTGAAAAGAGATCATGGACATTAGTCATTTTGCTGACTCAGGTTGGTCAGTACTTCCCCCTTTGTTAGCCGTCGCCTTGGCGATCATCACACGTCGCGTACTGTTATCCCTTGGCGTAGGGATTGTGGCCGGCAGTTTGTTACTCAATCAGTTTTCTCCCCTTGATTCACTGCACTATATGTTCAATACCGTGCTGAAGATTTTTTGGGTCGATGGCGCACTTAATCGCGATAATATCAATATGTTGCTGTTTATGTTGTTGCTTGGTGGACTCATTAGTCTGATGACGGTTTCTGGCGCAACCCGCGCCTTTGCCGAGTGGGCGGCTAAGCGCGCTAAGACCCGTCGCGGCGCAAAAGGCTTAACTGGCGTGATGGTGTTTGCGTTTTTTATTGACGACTTTTTTCATAGTTTGTCGGTTGGCGCTATTTGCCGTCCGGTGACCGATCGCTTTCAAATCTCCCGCGCCAAACTGGCTTATCTTTTAGATTCTACCGCTGCGCCCGTGTGCGTATTGATGCCCATCTCCTCTTGGGGCGCATATATTATCGCGCTTATCGGTGGCATTATGGCCGCCCACGGCATTAGTGAGCAAAGCCCAATCTCAGCCTTTGTTGAGATGATCCCGATGAATCTGTATGCCGTGTTTACCCTGTTGATGGTGCTGGTGGTGATTATCTTTCAAATGGATATCGGCCCGATGCGTAAACATGAAGCATGGGCGCTGGAGGGGAAGCTTTGGGATCCGTCTAAGCCTCGTCCAATCGGCTTAGATATGGAAAGCCCTGAAGAAAGTAACGGTGGCATGATCGATATGGTATTGCCGATCCTAACCCTCACCGGCGCGACCGTGTATTTTATGATTTCCTCTGGTGCGGCAGTATTGGATGAAAAAGGGCTGCCATTTAGCGTACTTGGCTCCTTTGAAAACACCAATGTGGGCTCCTCGCTAGTGTATGGCGCACTGTGCAGCTTGGCGGTGTCAATTCTGCTTGCGCTGCGGTTAAAATTGGGTGCTAAAAACTGGCTTAAAGCCGCCCCGCAAGGCGTGATGGCCATGCTACCTGCGATCAATATCTTGCTATTTGCCTGGGCGATTGGTGCGGTTGTTCGCGATGTTGAGACAGGCAAATATCTGGCCTCCCTCGCCAACGGTAATTTGCCAATGGAAGTGTTGCCTGCGGTGGTGTTTGTGTTGTCCTGCGCCATGGCATTTGCCACCGGAACCAGTTGGGGCACCTTTGGTATTATGTTGCCACTGGCCGGCGACATGGCCGCTGCCAGCGATATCGGGTTAATGCTGCCAATGCTTGCCGCAGTGCTTGCGGGTTCAGTGTTTGGCGATCATAGCTCGCCGATTTCCAGCACCAGTATTTTGTCGGCCACGGGGGCAGGTTGCCACCATATTGACCATGTGATGACCCAGCTACCCTATGCCTTAGCCATCGCCTTTGGCGCCACTTTAGGCTATTTGGCCATGGGGATTATGCATTCAACCTTAGCTGGATTCGCCGTAAGCGCCCTGTGGTTTGTGCTCTTCACTGCTTATCATCTGCGTAAAACGAAAAATCAGCCTTTGTTAGCTACGGCATAAGGCACTTTTATACGCTATCAACCAGGGGCCCACGGGCCCCTTGGTTTTTTGTGGGCTTGAGTAAACCTGCATCCATTCAAATAAACTTAAGTCATCACTTAACTATCTAATTTGTAATGTGAAAGTGGTAGACAGATGTTAAACACAACGTTATCTTAGGTTTTTAACAAGGATGAAACTTAATCGTGACCTCGATTCAGTTCACTTGCATCAGGAAGATGTATCTTTATTTCGCAAGAACACCTCCTGAACAATATGCGATAAGACTCTAGGTGCTAGAACCTAGGCCCTATAAAAGCATTACAGCAGTGCAATCCCTTGGCTAATGGGTGTTGGCTAAGTGCGGTAGCCATGGAAAGATTTTTGTCGGTTCACAAAGTAGTGAACTGGTTATTTAGCGGCCTTTCGGCCGAGGTGAATCAAGGTCGTGGGTCTTCAACCCACACCCGACCAAGAGGGGATCAACAGCAATTCCCTCTTGGATCTCCCTTGCCGCCCCCTAACGGAGTTGAAAGCCCCTTGGGCATTAAGCGTTCTTATGCTATCGCGTCAGACGCTCGTCCCTGATTCGACTGACGCTATCTCGGCATCCATGCCTCGCTCACGCAACGAACGCAAATGCCCTGCGGCAACTCCGAGGGGATGGTGTATTCCTTCGGCTCAGGTGTTATTGGTCGATTGTTAAAGCATAAAAAGTGCCTGTCCGATCTTTTTGATTTTATCCGTTGGAATTGATGATTTTTACGTGAGTATGTTGATTAACTAATAATTATACTGATGTTGGGTGAGGTGTCTGTATGTATAGAAGTATATTAGTGATTTTATCTTTTTTTTCAGTATCAGCTATAGCGGTTGAAAGCCCTTATTCAATTGATAAGACGTATGAAAATAACCTGCCTAAATCATCCTTAAAGGTGGCTTTCTCTGAGGCTAAAAAAGAAATATTAATATCTGGTACTGCTGGTGATGAATTTTCTGCTGATAAAAGAATTTATTTATGGAAGTATAATGTTGATAATAATGGAGTGGATTATATTAGCTCCGCCAGTTTTGGTATAGCATCAGATCTCGTTGGTTATATTAATGTGGAACCTATAGGTGAATATAATAAAAACTATTACGCCTTATATGATTCAAATTATGATGGAGTTAGAAAATTAGTTAGATTTACTCTTGATGGCAGTGAGTTGTCATTGTCTCAAGAGGTAGAGTTTTCATCCGGTTCAGGGCGATCTAGTTCATATGTAGAACAGGTTAAATTTGTAAATAAAGATACCATTATTGCTTTACACCCTAATTATGATGATACTCATACAGGAAAAACCAGTTACGATTATAGTGTTTGTAAGTTAAGTATAAATGGTGTGATAGATTCTTGTGAACGTAAAAAAATCTTAGCTGATAAATCGCTCATATCAAATAGTACCTACAAGCTATATCGATTAGAGGGGCGTGATGAAGTCATCTTCTCTCCAGAAAGGGTGGGGATTAATGAAACGAAGGTAGAGCCTAAGTTATATGCTTTGAAATGGCAGTCTGATATTAATGACTTTGTGGTTTTTCAAGAAATAGTTATCCCAGAAAGAGTTGATTCATCTAGATTTAGTGGTGTTGAAGCTATATATACAATTAATGATGGGAAAGAACTTATTGTGGGTAGTGATATGTTGTTGAATTATAAATACTCATCAGAAGATAATAAGTTTTTTCTATCTAAAATGAAGAATAGTGTTAGTTATCCCAAAGAAGCTATTTATTTAAAGAGTGAAAATTATTTTATTGAACGCTCTGGAAGACATTCTTATGTGTTTGATGATGAAGAAAAGTATTTTTATAAGTCTTCCCAGGTGTATGCTATTGCAGATGGTTGGTTTCAACTCACTGATGACAAGAAAGGTTTTTTCGTTAACTTAATGTCACCTAATATTACAACGTTTACCCTCTCTAACCCTAATCCTCTTATATATAAAGGTGGTTTACCTAAAGGCTCTGTTCCAGCTGTTCAAGATGTTCCTTTGGCGATAAATATTAAGAAGCATTTTCTAAATGGAAACAACCTTGTGGTTACCGGTTTTCAAACTGAATATATACATGAAAGATTGATTTGGGATGGTGAATATATTCGTGGGACTTTTTCTAATGAAGATATGTTTGCCTCAAAAAATTTAATTGATCCAACACCAGCCAGTCCCATTCAAGTGAGAGTGAATATTCCTCCATTATCTACAGAGATCTTTTATATTACACCGACTAATGTTAACGATGCTCCTATTTTAACTGCGGAGATTGGTATTCAGTATCTTCAGAAAGATCAAGAATATTACGGTGGACTTCCTGGAATTGTCATTGATCCTGATAGAGAGCCAGTGACTTATACATATAAGAATGTACCGAGTGGATTAATGGCAAGAGAGGATGGAATATTCCACGGTGCAGTTAAGACTAAAGGTCAATACTTGATGACGGTCACCGCAACTGATCCGTTGGGCGCACAATTGACGTTTGATGTGACATTTATCGTTAATGATACTGGTGAACCAGAGAAGTCATCCGGCGGCGGAGCTGTTAATTATTCATTATTTATCTTATTAATTACATTGTTTTTTAGGCGTTTAAAGCATATTTAAACGCTTGGTTAAGTGTGTTGCGAACTGTCATCTTAGCAGGGGAAAAGGGAGCTTCTCCATTTATTTTTGATAAAGAGTCGAACATGGAGGATTGTTCGTCCTATCCTCCTTGCCTATTGTTTTCACATCAGCCAAGACTCCCCTAACGGAGTTGAAAGCTCCTTGGGCATTAAGCGTTCTAATGCTATCGCGTCAGACGCTCGTCCCTGATTCGACTGACGCTATCTCGGCATGTGATAGGCAGGATGCCTGAATGTCGTGAAGTGCATGGTCAATGATGTTCCATACATAATACTGACATTTTCCATTTCCCTATGGATCAGATGCACGAGAACGACCATGCCTTGCTCATGCAACGAACGCAAATACCCTGAGGCAACTCCGAGGGGATGGTGTATTCCTTCGGCTCAGGTGTTATTGGTCGATTGCTAAAGCATAAAAATGTATCAGTACTATCTTTTGATGAATGTTAATTGAACCTGGTTGATATTCTTGTTTTATCTTGGGTGGCCTGATTTTTGTCTTCGATTTGATTTTTCTATTATCTAACAAGATTCATTTGGGGAATTTCATGACTACTGTGATGTATCAAATTCAGAATGTTGATAATTTAATTTGTAGGAATATATCATCTTATACAAATAATCGAGATTTGTTATCTCAAAATTTATTGTCACAGCTCAGAAATCTTATCGAAGGAGTTAGTGTTCTATTTCATCAAGGTTCACTTTCTGCAGAATTTCAATATCCCGCAATAGATCCAGCAATCAAGTTTGTAAAGAGTAAGTCAGAGCTAAATTTTATAGGTAGATTTCATAAGTTATTGCAAATTAGTGCATCACACTACACATTGGATGGTGATAATTCAGAAAGGCTCATGCTCAAGTATTATGAATATCTTTACAGAATAAAATCATTGATATACAAAAAATATAATTTTATTATACTTGATAATCTTGAGTTGTTTCCTGTAGATTTAGACCCGTCGTTAACCGCTTATCATGAAATGATAGCAGGAAAAGTTAAAAGTGCTTATCAAAGGGATTCAAATAATGTTTCAATTGGTAGATATTATATACATAAAATAAAACCTTTTTTCTTAGGTGGCGAAGTTTATTATGAAGTTATTTTCTTAAGGGCTGTTAATAAGGTAAATAAGTTTGATAGGTTAATTGCATTTACTAATATTGATATGACTGAGAAATATGCAGCCATGTTAACTCTGCAGCGTGAGACTATTAACGTGCTTGGTAATAATATGCCAATCACAATAATTAGAGGGTGGGAGGTTTCAATTAGACCTTGTGAGTTCAATAATTATGGTTATCTAATTGGTCGTGAACTGAAAGTTAGGTCAAATTCTCCTGAGTATTATAATTTAATGCGTTGGTTGACACAAAATTCAACTAATCTTTTAGATTTGATAAAAATGGATGAATATGATTATCAAGAAATAAAAAGTTATTGTATTTCCTCACTGTCAACAACTTCTCAGATATTCAGTATGTTAGACTATGTACGATTTTTTTCTGGTAAAAATAATCCCGGTACAAGAGTTTTGCTTTATCTGATGCTGAGAATGAATAATCAGATATTAAAGTCTCAGTATGGTTTTAATAAGTGCCATTTATTAACTGGTTTGAATGTTAGCTTTTCATGTATTCCTTTTGACACAATGCCATACTGTACATCATTGGCAGGGCATAATCCCAAATATTGGGATCTTGTCGAAAGCATCGAGCAAGTAGGAAGAGAGCATGAGTTATTGATCAGGAAAATAAAGAATAATGTCGAAAGACATTCTATCTTATACACTCCATTGTCCGATTTAAATGAGTTTAAAAATATTGAGTTTTTAAAAAATAACTATAATAAAAAGATTTATAGCAAACATTATGAAAATAGAGAGATGCTCATTGAAAATGAGCATGCATTTATAAATGGTTATGAAAAAGATACATTGTCAATTATAAATAACCTGATGGAATATTCAAGCTCTGGAATTCTAGGTTATTCAAATGCTGTGGAACGCTGGGTAAAAGATAGTTCAAGAATAATAGATGATGAGGTAAAACTTGCTGCGCTTAAAGGATTGTTTGAGTGCTCAAAAGTTGCTGTTATATATGGTGCTGCTGGTACAGGAAAATCTACAATGGTTGATCATGTTGCAAACTATTTTGGGAGTAACAGCAAGCTATTTTTAGCTCATACAAATCCAGCTATAGATAATCTTAAACGTAAAGTTTCAGCTCATCAAAATTCGATATTTAGAACGATTAGAAGTCATAGTTATAAGGGTAGAGAAAATATAGAGTATGATTTGTTGATAATTGACGAATGTAGTACTGTTAGTAATTCTGATTTCTTAAATGTCATTGAAAATACAAAATACAAGTTGCTATTGCTAGTCGGTGATGTTTTTCAGATCGAGTCAATAGAATTTGGTAATTGGTTTAGTGTTATACCGTCATTTATTCCACAGACTTCAGTTTTTGAACTAACGACACCATTTAGAACAAAAAATAAATCGCTTTTAGGTTTTTGGAATAAAGTTAGGAATATTGATGATGATATTGCAGAAGTTATTGCTAGAAATCAGTATTCATCTGTTTTGAATAGTTCTTTATTCGAACCATTAGGGAAGGATGAAATAATTTTATGTTTAAACTATGATGGGCTATATGGTATAAATAATATAAATCTTTTTCTTCAGGCTAGTAATGTCGGTAAATCAGTTGTTTGGAAAGATACTACATATAAAGTAGGAGATCCTATTTTATTTTCAGACTCAGAACGTTTTAAAAAAGTTGTATATAATAACTTGAAAGGTTGGATAGATGACATTTTTTATAGTAAAGGTGAGATACAGTTTCAAGTTATTTTGGATAGGCCATTAACTTCTTTTGATGTTATTGGTACAGAGTTGACTTGGATTAGGGACTCTGTCGTTCGTTTTTCTGTATATGACTATGGATATGAAGCTAGTGACAACGACGATGATGACTTGAATATGATAGTACCATTTCAAGTTGCTTATGCAGTATCGATACATAAGGCTCAAGGTTTAGAATATGACTCTGTAAAAATAGTTATTACAGATGCTAATGAAGATGACATTACTCACAGTATTTTTTATACAGCTATTACACGAGCAAGAGAAAGTTTAAAGATTTTTTGGACGCCAGAGACTCAGCAATCAGTCTTAAGTAAACTTAATCGTCAAATTAATAAAAAAGATGTTGTACTGTTGACCATAAGAGGTAATTTACGGTGAAGATTTAATGGAAGTTTTAATGAGCCACCCATTGTTAAATTCTAAAATTGGTAGTAAAGATTACTCGGCTTGCTTTGCATGGCTAGAGGCAACACAAAAGTAGCAGAAGTACACCCATCCCCTGCGAAGTTGCTGAAGGGCGTTGAAGACTTTTTATTATAAAGGATAGAGCGTGACGCAGACAGGACTTCTGCGTAGCTTTCGGGGAAGGGGCGAATGAAAATCGGTGATTTTCGAATTAGTACGAAGCCACTCTTTTTGTGGCTAATTTTTTATTAATTAGCCCACAAAATATATGCTGAAACTGATGGGTACACCAGATAGGGCACTGTTGCACCAGTGACCTTCTAAAACATGGATGTTTTAGTAGAGCCTACAGGGATGTATTTATGGCGTGTCACTGGGGTAACAGTGCTAAAGCCTGCGGCAGGCAATGAGTTACATCATCACCTTACAGCGATATTGTTGCTAGTTCGCAATGCAAAACGAACCAGCAACATCGGGTGTGGGGTGAAGCCCCACGACCTTTTCGGTCGCAAGACCGATCTTAGATCTCAAACCGCGTTAGCGTAATCTAAATCCCGATTACTCGGGATCATAATCCAACACTGGCGCTAGCCACTTCTCCGTCTCTGCAACAGTCATCCCCTTACGCTTAGCGTAATCCTCCACCTGATCGCGGCCAATATTGGTCACGCCGAAGTAGCGGGATTTCGGGTGGGCAAAATACCAGCCCGATACTGCGGCGGTGGGGAACATGGCGTAGCTTTCGGTAATATTTAAGTCGATGGTTTCATTCGGCTTTAATAGTTCCCACAGCAGGCCTTTTTCGGTGTGATCCGGGCAAGCGGGGTAACCCGGTGCAGGGCGAATGCCCTTGTATTTCTCACGAATTAACGCCTCGTTATCGAGCTGCTCATCGGCGGCATAACCCCAAAACTCTTTACGTACGCGCTCGTGCATCCGCTCGGCAAAGGCTTCGGCTAAACGGTCGGCTAAACACTTGAGCATAATGGCATTGTAGTCATCGTGGTTCGCCTCAAAGCGGGCGATATGCTCATCGATACCATGGCCAGCGGTCACGGCAAAGCCACCCATATAGTCGGCAACGCCGCTGTCTTTGGGCGCCACAAAGTCGGCCAGACAGAAGTTATCGTTACCCACACGCTCAAGCTGCATCCGCAGGTGATGGGTGGTCATTTCGACTTCGGTGCGAGTCTCGTCGGTATAGAGCTCAATATCATCGAAGCCGACGGTATTGGCGGGGAATAGCCCAATCACGCCCTTGGCGGTGAGCCATTTTTCATCGATGATTTTTTTAAGCATCGCCTGACCATCGGCGAACAGTTTCTGCGCCTCAACGCCCACTACTTTGTCGGTTAAGATCTCGGGGTAATGGCCGTGCAGCTCCCAGGCGCGGAAGAACGGCGTCCAGTCGATACGGTCAACTAAATCGGTTAATGGATAGTCTTCAAATACTTGGCGACCCAGCACATTGGGCTTGAATGGGGTGTAGTTTGCCCAGTCGTGCTGGCAGCGGTTTTCGCGGGCAGCCTCCAGCGAGACGATTTCTTTACGCTTGGTTTGCGATAAACGCTTAACGCGCATCTCTTCGTATTCGGCGTAGGTCTCATCGATAGTCGCTTGGCGAGTTTCATTGCTGACTAGCTTGCTGACCATAGGCACGGCGCGCGAGGCGTCGGCAATGTAAATCGCGCCATGGGGATAATGGGGCGCAATCTTCACTGCGGTATGGATTTTCGAGCAGGTTGCGCCGCCGATAATCGCTGGAATGGTGAGGCCTTCACGGTGGAAGGTTTTCACATTGTGCACCATCTCATCGAGGCTTGGGGTGATAAGCCCAGACATGCCGATAATATCGATATTGTGCTCTTTAACCGCCTCAAGAATGCGCTCTACCGACACCATCACGCCTAAATCGAACACTTCAAAACCGTTACAGGCGAGCACCACGCCGACAATATTCTTGCCGATATCGTGCACATCGCCTTTTACGGTCACCATCAAAATCTTACCGTTAGATTGGCCTGCAACTTTTTCCTTTTCAATAAAGGGATTGAGGTAGGCCACGGCCTTTTTCATCACCCGCGCGGATTTGACCACCTGTGGCAGGAACATTTTACCCGAGCCAAACAGGTCGCCGACGATATTCATACCGTCCATTAGCGGGCCTTCAATCACATCCAGCGGACGGGAGGCAGCTTGGCGAGCCGCTTCAGTATCTTCGTCGATAAATTCGGTGATGCCTTTCACCAGCGCATGGGCGAGACGTTGATTAACTGGCCATGAGCGCCATTCTAAATCTTCTTTTTTGGCGGCACTTGAGCCATCGCCACGGAATTTTTCAGCAATCTCAAGCAATTGCTCGGTATTGCTCGAACCCTCAACCGGGCAAGGCAGGTTGAGCACCACGTTCTCGACCCGTACTTTAAGCTCTGGGTCGATATCGTCAAAAATCGCTAACTGGCCCGCGTTGACAATCCCCATATCCATGCCGACTTTAATCGCGTGGTACAGAAATACCGCGTGAATCGCCTCACGCACTGGGTTGTTACCGCGGAACGAGAACGACACGTTCGACACCCCGCCTGAAATCATCGCGTGGGGCAGGGTGGCCTTAATTTCTTTAATGGCATCAATAAAATCGACAGCATAGTTATCGTGCTCATCGATACCCGTGGCAATGGCGAAGATATTCGGGTCGAAGATAATATCTTCGGGCGGGAAACCCACCTTATCGACCAGCACGCGGTAGGCGCGGGTACAGATCTCGACTTTGCGTGCCTTCGTATCGGCTTGGCCTTGCTCGTCGAACGCCATAATAATGGCAGCCGCGCCGTAGCGTTTAACGAGGGTTGCCTGCTCGATAAACTTCTCTTCGCCTTCTTTTAAGGAGATAGAGTTAACAATGCCCTTGCCTTGAATACATTTGAGGCCCGCTTCAATCACCTCCCACTTCGAGGAGTCGATCATAATCGGCACGCGGCTGATATCCGGCTCAGAGGCGATAAGATTTAAGAACTTATGCATCACCTCTACGCCATCGAGCATGCCTTCGTCCATGTTGATGTCGATGATTTGCGCGCCGCTTTCCACCTGTTCACGGGCGACATCGAGCGCCTGCTCGAACTTGCCTTCTTTGATCAGCTTTAAAAACTTGGCCGAACCTGTAACGTTGGTGCGTTCACCTACGTTTACAAATAGGGTTTGGGCATCGATAGTGAGCGGTTCCAAACCCGATAAACGGCAGGCGACGGGGATCTCGGGTAGTACCCGTGGTGCAAACGGTTCCACGGCTTCGCGAATGACCTTAATATGCTCGGGCGTGCTACCACAGCAGCCGCCGATAATGTTGAGCATGCCTTCACGGGCCCATTCTTGGATAACGCTGGCCATGTCTTTTGGGGTTTCGTCGTAACCGCCAAACTCGTTTGGTAGACCCGCGTTAGGGTGCGCCGAGACATAACATTCGGCGATGCGTGACAGTTCTTCAACGTAGGGACGCAGCTCTTTTGGCCCAAGGGCGCAGTTAAGACCGATAGATAAGGGCTTGATATGGCGAAGGGAGTTATAAAAGGCTTCGGTGGTTTGTCCGGTCAGGGTTCGGCCCGAGGCATCGGTAATAGTGCCTGAGATCATCACTGGCAAACGCGCTGGCGAATTTTGCCCAAAGAGTTCATCGAACACGGTTTCGATGGCAAATAGCGCGGCTTTGGCGTTCAAAGTATCGAAAATGGTCTCGACCATAATGATATCGGCGCCGCCTTCAATCAGCGCGCGGGTCGATTCGCAATAAGCGGTCACTAACTCATCAAAGTGGATATTACGATAGCCAGGGTCGTTCACATCAGGGCTGATAGAGCAAGTGCGGTTAGTGGGTCCTAACACACCGGCGACATAACGTGGTTTACCCGTGGCTTGCTCGATTTCATCACAGGCCTCACGGGCGAGGCGCGCACCTTCGCGGTTAATGTCGGCGGACAGCGACTGCATATCGTAGTCGGCCATGGCGATAGTGGTGGCGTTGAAAGTGTTGGTTTCAATAATATCGGCACCGGCTAATAGGTAGTCGGTGTGAATTTGTTTGATGATGTGTGGCTGTGTGAGCACTAAAAGATCGTTATTGCCCTTAACGTCGGTATGCCAATCCTTGAAACGCTCGCCACGGTAATCGGCTTCTTCTAGCTTGTAGCCTTGGATCATAGTGCCCATGGCGCCGTCTAAAATCAGAATGCGCTTTGACAACTGGTTGCGAATGTCAGCCAGTGTTTGGCTGGCTCGATGGAGAGATATCGCCATAAATGATTACCTTTACTACAGCTAAGTTGAGTCCAAAAATATGCAATTCTGCGGTAAATTGCATTTTATTATTGAATGTCGTTCGTTATGGTTTGGACATTTATACGTATAGACGTCCATAATACGCGACATCGGATTGTCAGGGCAAGGTGAAAGTCATTAGGAGCGAGAATCTAGAATCTAGGTCCTAAGATTTTTAAAAGGCATATATGAAACAAGTTCGCTTATTACTGTTACGCCATGGGGAATGCGAGGGCGGGGCGATTTTACGTGGCAGAGTCGATGTTCCACTGAGCGAGAAGGGCTGGCGGCAGATGTTGGCTACTGTGGCGGCGCAGGCGACTGTGTGCCACGGTATTTACAGCTCTACCTCAAGGCGCTGCGCTGAATTTGCCAAGGTGTTGGCGCTGGAGCCGCATTCCAGCTTGTCTGAGAGTTCACATTTAGCTGCGCCAACGCCTTCGTCGCTTGAGGTCAACCTGCTGGAGGATCTACAGGAAATGGATTTTGGCGATTGGGATGGTCGCTTGCTCGATGAGTTATATCAACAGGATGGCGAGCGCATGGCGGCCTATTGGCAAGATCCTTGGGCCGTATCGCCGCCCAATGGTGAAACGATGGCAAGTTTCGAGGCTCGTATCGATAGCGCAATAGAGCAGATCCTCAATAAAGAGTTTGCCCTGCTGGCGTTGGATGATGGACAGGCCCACGGCGAGTGTAATGCCAATGTACCCACAGCCAATATTTGGGTTCTGACCCACGGCGGGGTGATCCGTCATTTAATGGCAAGAGCGTTGGGGGCGGTGAGAACGGTAGGATTTTACAGTCAACTTACTTTACCGGTTGCCGCGGTGGTGAGGATTAATGTACTCGAAGATAAACATGGGACTCGATACTGGCGCTTAGACTGGCCATCGGGCCATGGTGATTGAGTTTGAAATCTCATGCTAAATGGGATGATGAACATTTTCTGATTTAAACTGCATTGCCTAATGAGCAAGATATAGGATAATGCTTTTCCCTGACGTTTGAGCCAGATAGCGCATTGTGTTCGCTAAGTTTAAATGTCGCAGAAATAGGTGTTGGGAATTTCGCTTTATCCTGTGCTATTCGCTTAAGGCAATAGTCGTTATAAACGCCGGATCAACCCAAACATAATAGGGAATCGGGGTGCTGCCCGTCAGCCGGCCCGAACTGTACCCGCAACTGTGAGTAGTTAAAAGAAGTGCCTAGAATCTAGAATTTAGAATCTAGAACCTAGAACCTTCTTTGCTACAAGTCAGGAGACCTGCCTATTTCTGTTTTCGCTGCGTGCAGCCTTAGTTCTCGAGCGGGTGACTCGAGGGAGCAGAAAATGATATTGATACGTTTCGCCCTGTGGCCCATGGTGCTACTGGGTTTGGGTACAAAATATGCCTGTGGGAGCTGCTTTTAATGAAGCCTTCCACGTCAACAGATGTGCAATCTTCGGCGGTGCTAGCTAATGTGGCACTCAATGTCAGCCAATTAAGTTGGACCATCGAAGGCAAAACCATTCTTTCAGGGATTAACTTTGCCCTACAACGCGGTGAAATGCTGGGATTAATCGGCCCTAACGGTGCGGGTAAATCCAGTTTACTGCGTTGTATATATCGTTTTATTCGCCCAACTCTGGGGCAAATCAGTTTGTTTTCGCAGGACATTAACGAGCTTTCGCCCAAGGCATTTGCCTGCAAAGTAGCTGTGGTGCAGCAGGATACGCCGCACTATTTTGATATGACCACAGAGCAACTCGTTGCTATGGGGCTCACGCCCCACAAAGGGATGTTCGATACTAATTCCAGCGGTGATAGTGAAAAAATTATCAAGGCGGTTGAAAAGGTAGGTCTTAGCCATAAGCGCTATCAGCAATATGAGCGGCTCTCCGGCGGCGAGAAACAACGGGCACTGATTGCCCGCGCTATCGTGCAACAACCTCAGTTACTGATTTTAGATGAACCCACAAACCACCTCGATGTGCGCTATCAAATACAAATTTTGGAGTTGGTTCGAAGCCTTGGCATTAGTGTCATTGCCTCTATTCATGATCTGAATTTAGCAAGTGCCCTGTGTGATAGTTTGCTGCTACTGGATAAGGGGCAAGTGAGCGCCATGGGCACGCCGAGTGAGGTATTAACAGAGGAGCGCATTGCCCAAGTTTTTGGTGTTTGCGCCCAAGTGATGCCCCATCCACAACATGCCAATCCTTTAATTAATTACTTTTATGGTTATCAAAAATCACCGACGGATGATGTGGTTGTATCCGCTCCCCATAACATCAACGGGGAGATAAACACGCCATGATTGACACGTTTAAGCTGATAATGATGAATCTTTTAACCCATATTTTAACGCCATTAACCCGCCAGCAATGGCTGATTCTTGGCTTGGTGGGTTTTGCCCTGCTGACCCCGATTGCGGCCGCCAGTTTTGGCGCGGCAAATATCAGCTTTTTAGATGTGCTGCATGTGTTTATTAAATTATTCAATCAATTTTTCGCCAACGACGATGCGTCAACTGCCGCCTCGATGACGGAGCGGATTGTGATGGAATTAAGGTTGCCACGGATATTGCTCGCGTTTGTGGCGGGGGCGGGGCTGTCTTTAGCGGGCAGTGTGCTGCAAACCGTAACGCGCAATCCGCTTGCTGACCCTTATTTATTTGGCATCAGTTCAGGTGCCTCCTTTGGCGCTGTGGTGATGCTGACCTTGTTTACTGGCTCTGGTCTATTCGGTAATGCTGGCGTTATTGCCAATTCGGGGATTTTTAGTGGCTCGGGAATGTTTGCTGGGCTCCTGTGGTTTAGTTTGCCTTTCGGCGCTTTTATTGGTGCCAGTTTATCCGTTCTTATTGTTCTCGCCTTGTCAGGGCTAGGGCTCAACAGCCAAGTTGAGCGCATGCTGCTCTCTGGGGTGGCAACATCGTTTATGTTTGGCGCATTAACCAGCCTGCTGTTGTATTTTGCCAGCCCGCAGGCCACGGCATCAGTGCTTTTTTGGAGTTTGGGCAGTTTTGCTAAGGCCAGTTGGCCGCTCTTAATTTTGCCATCCATCGTTGTATTGGTGAGTTTTTTTATCATCCTCGGTTGGAAGCGGCAGATTATGGCCCTGCAGGCGGGGGATGAAACGGCCCACACCTTAGGGGTGAATGTACCTAAATTACGCCTCAATATGTTATTGCTCTGCTCACTAATTACCGCTGTTTTAGTGGCGACTTGTGGTGGCATAGGTTTTGTTGGATTAATGATCCCCCATACGGTGCGCTTGTTATTTCCCGGGCGTCAGCCCATTTTGCTCACCGCGTTAGTGGGCGGCTTGTTTATGGTGTGGATTGATGTGCTCGCCCGATGTTTGCTTGGCAATCAGGAATTACCCGTAGGGATTATCACCGCCGCGATTGGTAGCTTCTTCTTTTTGCTGATTTTGCGTCGGCGAAAGTTGTCGAACTAGCTGAATGTACTATTCTTGCCCAAATTAGTACTTAGTGCGTATGGCAAATCGCGGCCGGATGCGTCGTAGTTATTATCTTTGAATCTGTTTTCGAATGAGTTATGAGCAGCGAATCCATGAGTGGATTCGAAATTGCCACTGGAGTGTGAATGTCTCAATCAAGCCTGTCATTTCAAATCGAGCCTGTGAGTAAAGCGCAGGATCAGGTTATTCAACAAAAAATCGATCTTAAAACCAAGCCGCCAGGTGCCTTGGGACAACTCGAATCCTTAGCATTACAAATTGCTCGCATTCAAGGGCCACAACAATTGCAGATAGTCAAACCGACCATGTTGGTGTTTGCAGGGGATCACGGCATTGCCGCTGAAGGGGTTTCGATTGCCCCAAGTGAAGTTACCCACCAAATGGTGCAAAACTTTGCCCACGGCGGCGCGGCCATTAATGTGTTTTGTCGCCAATTAGGTTTTACGCTTGAAGTGATCGATTGCGGTATTTTGACACCCGTTGAGGGGCTAGAAGGGATTATCGATCAACGTCTTGGCGCGGGTACTGCTGCTATTCATTTGGAACCCGCCATGCCTTTAACGAGTGTGGATAAGGGCTTTGATATGGCGCAGGAGCTTATTGAGCGTCACCATCAAGCAGGCTGTAATCTGGTTGCGTTTGGTGAAATGGGTATTGGCAACACGTCCTCTGCCGCGGCAATTATGGCGGCGATTATGCAATTAGATGTAGCTGACTGTGTGGGGCGCGGTACAGGTATTAATAGCGACACTTTAGCGCGTAAGTTAACCTTGGTAGAACTGGCGTTGCTATCGCATCAAAGTGCGCTTAGTGGGCCAAAACAAGTGCTTGCTTGTCTTGGCGGGTTTGAAATTGTGCAAATGACTGGTGCCATGCTGGCTGCTGCTGAGCGCAAGATGTTGGTGGTTGTGGATGGTTTTATTGCGACAGCCGCCGCATTAGTGGCGGTGACGATCAATGCTAATGTACGGGATTATCTGATTTTCGCCCATTGCTCCGAGGAGCAAGGCCATCAACGTATGTTGGAATATTTGCAAGCTAAACCCTTGTTATCTTTGGGGCTTAGATTAGGTGAAGGTACGGGTGCGGCCTTAGCATTGCCGTTAATTCAAGCCGCAGTAAATTTTTACAATCAAATGGCGAGTTTTAGTGATGCAGGGATTGAGGCTGTTGTATGATGTGCCTGCTAACTTATTTAAAATAATAACGTTTAGCCAATCGTTTTAACTTTAAACCCTGCAGCAAGTGTGTATTCACTAAGGATGCTTTATGTCAGAACGCGAAAGCTGGCACAAAGAGATAGATTTATTTTTTGTGGCCATGGGCTATTTTACCCGTATTCCTATGCCCAAATGGGTCGAAGTCGATGCAGATAAACTCAATAAAGCCAGCCGTTACTTTGGCTTAGTGGGTTTACTGGTGGGACTATTAAGCGCCATCGTTTTTTGGCTGACCCAAAATTGGTTACCCGCTGGGGTGTCGGTATTGCTGTCGATGTTAACGGGCGTACTGTTAACGGGCGGTTTCCACGAAGATGGGTTAGCCGATACCTTCGATGGGTTTGGTGGCGGTTGGACGGCTGAAGACAAGCTGCGCATTATGAAGGATTCGCGCCTTGGTAGTTATGGTGCCTTGGCCTTGATTATTGTCTTGATGCTTAAATGGCAATTATTGGTGGAATTAGCGCTTTATGACCCTGTGGTTGCAGGTTCGGCGATGATTGTCGCCCACACTGTGAGTCGAGTCGTGGCCGCGAGCCTTATTTTCACCGAAAAATATGTGCGCGACGATGAGTCCAGTAAATCTAAGCCGTTAGCGCAGCACCAAGGCATTAATGAACTGTTTATTTTGATCGCCAGTGGTGTGTTAGTGCTGTTGGTGTTAAAGGGGATTGCTGCACTGTCGCTGTTGTTGATTATGATCGGATTGCGCCGTTTGATCGTGGTGATCTTTAGACGTCAAATTGGTGGTTACACCGGCGATACCTTAGGCGCTGCGCAGCAAATTTGTGAAATTGTGTGTTACTTCGTGCTGCTCGTTGTAGGTAGCATTCTGTGATCCATTTAGTGCTGGGCGGCGCTCGTAGCGGTAAGAGCCGTTACGGTGAAACCTTAGTACGCCAGTATACGGCTTTAGGATTCGATGCCTGCTACGTCGCAACTGCGCAGGCACTCGATGCTGAAATGGCCAGTCGGATCCGTTTACATCAAGATGGCCGAGCCAAGGACGATATCGACTGGCAGTTGATTGAAGAACCCTTGACATTAACCGCCAAGCTTAAGCATTTAGCTAAGCCGGGGCGGGTGATTATGGTGGATTGCTTAACGCTTTGGTTAACTAATCAATTACTTGCAGTCCAGCCACAGGCTGAGCCAGCCTCGACCGAATCAGATTTTGCCCTAGCGGTTGCGACATCATCTCAACACGATGTGTTAGCCCACTGGCGGCAGGCAAAAACGGATTTTGTCAGTGCGTTAAATACACTTGAAGGTGTGGTGATTTTAATCAGTAATGAAGTAGGCTCAGGCATTGTGCCCTTGGGGGAACTGAGTCGCCAATTTGTGGATGAAGCTGGCTGGTTAAACCAAGATGTTGCTGCGGTTGCGGATAATGTGACCTTAGTGGTGGCGGGTTTACCGCTGACGCTTAAATCGAGTTAGCGCACTTAAATGAGCTGGTGCATTTAAATCAAGTTGTGAATGTTATTTTGAGCCGCTTTCGCGTTTAGTTCGTATAAAAAGAAGCGCCTTTTATCTTATTTCATCTATTGAGTGATGTCCTTGCCCATGCATTCACATAACGTTGCTGATCCCACTGCAACCAATCAAACGTCAACCGCTAGTTTGCCTCAAACACCGTCCCAAGGCGCCAAAGTATTAATGGTGCAGGGCACCACCTCTGATGCGGGCAAAAGTACGCTGGTGGCGGGAATATGTCGATTGCTCGCCAGGCAGGGCGTGAAGGTCGCGCCTTTTAAACCACAGAATATGGCGCTAAATAGCGCCGTCACTATTGATGGCGGCGAGATTGGCCGCGCGCAGGCGCTGCAAGCCGCAGCTTGTTTTCTCGCGCCGCACACGGATTTTAACCCCATCCTGCTTAAGCCAAGTTCAGACACGGGGGCGCAAATTATTGTGCACGGCAAAGCCTTAACCACCTTAGAGGCCTCGGCCTTTTTCGGTGAAAAATCTAAGGATTATAAAGCTATGGCGCTAAATGCCGTGCTGGAATCCTTTGCCCGTTTAGGGCTGCAATACCAAACGATTGTGGTAGAAGGGGCGGGAAGCCCGGCGGAAATCAATCTGCGCGAAGGTGATATCGCCAATATGGGCTTTGCCGAGGCGGTCGACTGCCCAGTGATCATCATTGCCGATATCGATAAAGGCGGGGTGTTTGCCCATTTGGTGGGCACTTTAGCGCTGCTGTCGCCCTCCGAGCAAGCTAGGGTAAAAGGCTTTGTGATCAATCGTTTCCGCGGCGATATCAGCCTGCTACAGTCTGGTCTCGATTGGCTCGAGGCACATACGCAAAAGCCCGTGTTGGGGGTGTTGCCCTATTTGCATGATTTGCATTTAGACGCCGAGGATTCGCTTATCGAATCGCCCACTAAGCAGGCAAAAAGCCATTTTAAGGTGCGGGTATTAGTGTATCCCCGCACCAGTAATCATACGGATGTTGATCCGCTTAGACTGCATCCCGATATCGATTTTGATTATGTGTCGCTCCAAACTCAGGCCTCAGCTCAGACGCAGGATATTGTGGCCGATCTGCTGATTTTACCCGGCAGCAAGAATGTCCGATCGGACTTGGCTTTTTTGCGCGAGCAAGGTTGGGACAAACAAATTGCCAAGCATCTACGCTACGGCGGTAAGCTGCTGGGGATTTGCGGCGGCTATCAAATGCTGGGTGAAAGCATTGCCGATCCCATGGGGATTGAAGACACGTACGGTGTGAGCCAAGGGCTGGGATATTTACCCATTACCACCGAATTTAAAGCTGAAAAACAGCTACGTAGGGTCACAGGCCATTTAGCGCTGCAAGGGCAACAAGTGGAAGTGAAGGGCTATGAGATCCACTGCGGTGAGTCCCAATTCCTTGACCTAAGTACCGCGGTAAACTCTGCCCCACTATGGCTGAAAACTGAGAATAGCCAGCAGGCTAACCCCTTTGCCGATGGCTGTTTAAGTGACGACGGGCAAGTGCTCGGTAGCTATTTACATGGGCTATTCGACAGCCCTGAGGCCTGCCAGTTCGTCCTTAACTGGGCGGGGTTAGAAAATGCTCAAGCGATTGATATCAATGAAATTCGCGAACAACAGCTGGATCGTTTGGCCGATGTATTAGCCGAGCACCTCGATATACAAAAACTTGCGTCCATTATAAATGCATAAGAATTAGCAGTAGGAAGAACAGAAGATCATGACAACAGAGAACGAAAAACAGCTTGACAATGAGCAAGCGCAAATCAAGGCTGAACGCCATAAGGCGCGTCAGCAAAAACTAAAGGCGGGAGTTGATGCAAAAATTGCTGCCGCTCAGGATGAAAAGGGCATTTTGTTAGTCCTAACGGGCAATGGCAAAGGCAAGTCGACCTCAGGTTTTGGCACGGTTGCCCGCGCGGTGGGCCATGGCAAAAAAGCGGCGGTAGTGCAATTTATCAAGGGCACATGGGAATGTGGCGAGCGTAATCTGCTTGAAGGTGCAGGCGTGACTTTTCATGTAATGGGCACCGGCTTTACCTGGGAAACCCAAGACAGAGAAAAGGACACTGCAGCCGCTCTTGTTGCTTGGGAAGCCGCCGAAGCTTTACTACAAGACGAGAGCATTGATTGCGTGATGCTCGATGAGCTGACCTATATGGTGAGTTATCACTATCTTGATGTGGAGCGAGTGCTGACTGCACTTAAAAATCGTCCACCCATGCAGCATGTGATTATCACTGGCCGTGCTTGCCACCGCGCGATTATCGAACTGGCGGATACGGTTAGCGAAGTGCAGCCCATTAAACATGCCTTCGAAGCGGGCATTAAAGCGCAGCCGGGGTTTGATTATTAAGCAGAGCGTGTGTCGCTATAACCATAAAGCGAAAATTCCTAAACCTGTAGCCATACAAATTCTCATCTAGTTATCTATGTTTAGCCTTACCAGAAATTGGCTAACAATGTATGGGTATACAGTCGTATTTAAATTTAGGTTTTTGGTATGATTTTTAGACAAAATCAGTGCGCACTAATTCCATTCGAAATAAATAAAACTCTATAAAATCAGGTGAATATAGTAACTGAATTTTAGTTAATAGGTTTGGAAAACGCGCATGGGCGTTTTTCCAGATGGTGTATTTGGCAGAAAGCTGATAAGTTCTTTGCATACAGATAGTTAACTGTGCGCGTTTTCACTGGTCAAACGAGGTAAACGCGCATGCGCACTAATAAAATGTTATGTGAAAACGATGAAGAATTTTGCATTTATTCTATTTTTGACTGCATTCAATGTGGCTGCGGATGTTCCACTCCCTATTACTGAAGTCAATTCTTCAAACTTCAACGACCTGGGGTGGTTTATACATTTAGAAGACGTCGACAATGAAGGCTTTAGGTACGGTCTAGCGAAATTTCCCTTAAAGCTTAAGAATGGTTTGACAGCAATGCGGGTGCAGTTTGGAACGACCGATTTCTCGGGAAATGAATTAACAGCATCGTCCAGTGACGCTCTGATTGAAGATCAAGAACCAGAGGTATTTTTCGCCTATAAACCAAACTCAATGGACGCGTATACATGCGTTCACTACGGTTTCCTCAAAGAAAATAAGAAAACCTATGTAGAGGCATTCTGTATAAACTCTTTTGAGCAATTTTCACATAACAAACCACTGTAGTCACTCGCTGGCGCTCGTTGGGACACAAACACGCAGGCTCCCTTCGCTTCGCTCCGTATTTTAGCCTGCGTATTTGTGCCCCTAAGTGAGGCGTTATCTCCATAGATATTTTATCTAAAACAGACTCGTTAGAGTTAAGGCTTTAACTCGAAAATGTCCCTTTGCTTTTAACGTACATATCGCAAATGGGTAGTTAAAATTGGCATTGGGGCACCAGTGACCGTTGGCGACATGGATGTCGCCGTCGAGCCTATAGGGATATATTCACGGCGAGTCACTGGGGAAACAATGACAATAAACCCCATAAATAGATAAAAAGATTAATCGCTTTTGTCCAATACCTTGTTAAAGGCTGCATTAATCTTGCTTTCGTATGAAGGTTGCACATGCAAACTGTCGCTGCATTTTATTGTTCCAATTTGTTAGCTGAGGGTTTTATGTCAGTATAGGTTTTTTGCTGCTACGTGAGCATGTAAAGCAAGGTCAGTTTTTCCGTCTTACATCGCCCGTAAACAAGGCTATCTAGGCGGTGATCCCTTGGTAAAACCCGTTAGCGTCTGTATCGACAGCTTTTTACCATCGAGATTGGGCATCAGTGCCTCAAGGATGATGCGATGAATAAACGTATTGTGATTTGTGCCGACGGTACTTGGAATCGGCCAGAGAAAGACCTTAAGGTGGATTTTCCCACCAATGTGCTACGTCTGGCGCGGGCTATCAGCCCGATGGCGGCCGATGGAAAACCCCAGCAGGTGTTTTACGACTGGGGCGTTGGTTCCTATTACGATGAAGTGATCGGCGGTGCGACGGGGCGTGGACTACATAAAAACATCATGGATGGTTACCGCTACTTAGTGCAAAACTACTCCCCCGGCGATGAGATTTACCTCTTTGGCTTTAGCCGTGGCGCCTACACAGTGCGCTGTTTGTGTGGCCTTATTAATAATTGCGGCATTCTTAAGCGCCCCGATGCTCGGCTTATCCAGCAAGCCTTTGACCACTATAAAAAAAGCAGTGCACCCTTTGCCCCAAGCGGCGATAAATCCGTTGAATTTAGACAAAAGCACTGCCACGAATCGCGGGAGATTAAGTTTGTCGGCGTGTGGGATACGGTGGGCGCCATGGGGATCCCGATTTCGTTCCTCGGCTTATTCGAAGATAAAGACGAGTTTTACGACACTAAGATTGGCCGTAATGTGCGGGTTGCCCGTCATGCCTTGGCAATAGACGAACACCGCAGCGACTTTGAACCCACGATTTGGCAACTGCGCGACAATATGGATATGCAACAGGTCTGGTTTGCCGGCGCCCATAGCAATATTGGCGGCAGTTATCAGCCGGATAAGGATGGCTCGCTATTGTCGGATAATGCGCTCGCGTGGATGATGGCAGAGGCTGAGCGATTTAATTTGAGCTTAGAGCCACACCTAGCGGCGAGTTTACACCCCAATCCCTTAGCAACCTTACACGACTCGCGCCGCAGCTTTTACCGAATTAAGCAATCCTATTTGCGCCCAATTGACCCTAAGGTCGCGCCCGTGTTGCTGCATCGCTCGGTGAAAACGCGCTGGGATCAAGACCCTAAATATCGGCCTAAAAACCTGCTGACCTACCTGGAACAGTACGGCTGGCCAGAAGAATTCATCGATTAAATCATAAGGAATATCATGTTAATCCGACGCTTTATTGCCCTCGGCCTGAGCTTTGCGCTGTTACCCGCAGTGGCGATGGCCGAGCCTGCACAACGTATTATTGCGCTTTCGCCCCATGCGGTTGAAATGCTCTACGCCATCGGCGCGGGGGAGTCGATTGTGGCCGCGACCGATTATGCTGATTATCCCGAAGCGGCGAAAAAAATCCCCAGTATCGGTGGTTACTATGGGATCCAGATTGAGCGGGTATTAGAGCTTAATCCCGATCTGATTGTGGTGTGGGATACGGGCAATAAAGCCGAGGATATCAATCAACTCAAAAACTTAGGCTTTAAACTCTATAGCAGCTCCCCAAAGATGCTTGAGGATGTCGCCAAAGAAATTGAGGAATTAGGTAAGCTGACGGGACGCACTGAGCAGGCGAGTCGAGTGGCGGCGGATTATCGCAGTGAGCTGCTGCGATTACGCAGCGAGAACGCCGCTAAATCCGAGCCAAAAGTGTTTTATCAGCTATGGTCCACGCCCTTAATGACAGTCGCCAAAAACAGTTGGATCCAGCAGATTATCGGTGTGTGTCATGGCAAAAACGTTTTTTATGATGCGGCGAGTGATTACCCGCAGGTGAGTTTAGAGAATGTGTTACTGACCTTGCCCGAGGTGATTTTACAGAGCGAAGAGGAAGGCAATGTCAAAGGGATAGATTGGAGCAAGTGGACCGAAATCCCCGCGGTTAAAAACCAGCATATTTATCAATTAAATGCTGATCTATTGCACCGCGCAACACCTAGGGCATTACTCGGTGTGAAGGCGGTCTGTGATGCCTTGGATAAAGCACGTTAATCGCTTATCACGTATTATTCAATTTAATGCAATGTACTGTTTTATTGATATTTATCATCAAAATAATAAGGAAGTTCCATGCATACATTACTGACTTGTTTGTTTATCGCTATGCTATTGCCGTATTTGGCCAAGGGCCCCGTTGCATGGGCAATGGCCAAAGCCGGCGGTTATGATAATCATCATCCGCGCACGCAACAGGCACAATTAACTGGATTTGGTGCGCGGGCTCTCGCTGGGCATCAAAATGCCTTCGAGTCCCTGCTCATTTTTGGTTTGGCAGTGCTGACGGTTATTGCTACAGGCAAAGTGACGCCGACGGCTGAGTGGTTGGCGGTTGTGCATATTGTCGCGCGGGTGGCGTATCAGATCTTGTATCTACTGAATAAAGGCACATTACGGTCTCTATCTTGGTTTGTGGCGATTTTTAGTGCTTTTGGGATCTTCTTCCAAGCGTTTTAAGAGGCGCAGACGTTTCAGCTGTCATTTTGTTATTAAGGCGTTTGCAAGCTCAGCTGAACGGAAAAATCTCATCTGAGAATATTATGTGTTGTTATAACTGATAGGTATTTCAGTAGATTGTGCTAGCTAGGAGCAACCATTAAGTTTGTGGTTTGCTAAGTAATCTGACTCTGGATAAGTAGAGACGCTGACAGGGCATCTTTTCGGGCCTCTGTGCGTTGCTCTGTCTCACCATAGCTAGCAGCAGTGCGTCGAGCAAAGCTAAATAGTGAGTTTAAGGTATTAGATAATAGGATAACGTAATGAAGTTAGACGCTATTTTGTGGGATTATGACGGCACTCTCGTCAATTCTGTACCCAAAAATATGGCAATCACTAAGTCGATATTAGAGATTGTAGCGCCCCATTTAACTGGGGATAATCTTCCCCTATATTTGCAGACTGAGGCGCTTTATCATCAGGCAAACCATAGTGCTAAAAATTGGCAGGAATTATATCTCGAGTACTATGGGTTAACCCATGATGAAATGTTGCTTGCTGGTTCAATGTGGGCAGAACATCAACTGAATAACCAAACCCCCGTTATGTTATTTGATGGAATTAAACAGGTTGTCACTCAGTTTTCTCAACTTCCCCATGGTATTTGTTCTCAAAACGCTCAACATAATATTCGTTCAATCTTGAGTAAGAATGGGATTCACAACCAGTTTAAAGCCGTTGTCGGTTATGATGATGTTCCTAGCCAATATCAAAAGCCCCACCCTATGGGAGGCATGAAATGTTTAGAGGCGATTTATGGGCATAAACAACGTCAGCAACTGATTTATATCGGTGATCATGAAGCTGACACACAATTTGCGCGAAGTTTGCAACTGGCATTAGGTGATCAAGCTCAAGTCATTTCGATTGCAGCGGCTTACAGCGGTTCCCAGCCACAAGATTGGACTCACCAACCAGATCACATTGCCTATGGGGTTGAGGATTTAGTCCCAATTATTAATCAATACCTTTAACTTATTGGCGCTTCAATCAATAAGGGTGAAATACGTATCGTCATACCGATCTAGTGCTTGATAATAGATTTCGACATAAATGTACGAAAACGCATCAAAAACAATAGTTAAACGCTACTCTATGGGATGTTGAGCAAGCTCTTGCTCTTACTTTCAGCCATTCAACCCCGCCCTTCGGGAGCCTCACAGGCATCTCACTAGCGTGTTACATTGACTTAAAAGGGAATAACCATTTCTGCGTCAATGCGCCTTGGATTGAGATGCCCGTGAGGCTCTGAACTGATTAGATATTTAATGTGATTGGTATAATAGGTCCTAGAGCACAGAATTAACTTTTTGCGTCAAAAATTAATATTGATGAATTTATCGTCGATTTTTTGGCGTTAATTAAGCAGAACATGATTTATTGTCACTCGAATATTTGATGTCAACTATTCGAATGTTTTAAAGACTTTGATGTCTATTTTGACTTATAAGGCTTTATTTTGTCTCGAAATAGCTAAATCAATGTAATTAAAGGTTTTTGTTGTTCCCTATCTTGTTGATTAATGGCGGTTATTTGGCAAGTTTAAGCCATTATATTGACAGTTTTCTTTATGAAAAACCTCAGCTATATTGCAATTGTTGATACTATTTTTGAGGTTTAAATACAATGTTACGTCTACTAACCTATGGCCTAGTTGCCGCTGGTGCTTGGTTTATTTATCAGGATGTTTCCGAGTATTTTGGTATGGAGACTTTTGATAAGGCGTTAGCTGAGGATGTGCAACATAAAGTGGAAGCGCGCAAGGCTAAAGCGGCGGCGGAGCAATACGCTCAGCAGCTGAAACAGCAGGCTGCTATAGAGTGCCAAACAACTAACACATGCGCTCATTAATGGCGAGACCTACTCAATAACCTATATGTATCACCTTGGTTCTTGCTGCGCATCAGTATGAGCTATCTCAGTCATGGTGATAATTAGGGCGTGTTGACATTTCGAGATTAGATTTTGTTCGTTCTGGCAAGTACGTGCTCACGCAACGACATTTGGCTGCAAAAATAACCCTGAAACGTCAACACGCCCTAGAGGGGCAAATATAAATACTTGCCCCTCTTTACTTCCAAATCTTCTTTATCGATGGCAATGCCGCTGATCCTTGATGTTTACTTCTTATATTTACTCTGCTTGAGTCATAGCAGTTAGTTTATTTAACGTACTAAGTTTCATAAAAGTGCATTAAATGGAAAGGTAACTATACTTTTATACTGACCCAACCATGAATCAGGGAAGTTAATATGGCGCACAAGGATGTTATAACTAAAGATAATGAAGTTACCTTTTCTGAAGACCTGCAGTTAGTTTCGACCACCGATCTAAATGGCGTTATAACCTACGCCAACCCTGGGTTTTGCCAAGTTGCAGGATATCAACTGGATGAAATGGTGGGTCAGCACCACAATATTGTCCGGCATCCTGATATGCCAAAAGCAGCTTTTGCGGATTTATGGAAGCATTTAAAGCAGGGCAAACCATGGCGCGGTATGGTCAAAAACCGTTGTAAAGATGGCAGTTATTATTGGGTAGATGCCTATGTTACTCCTATCTATGACAATGGGCGGGTCTCCGGCTATCAATCTGTCCGCTGTTGCCCCACACCTGAACATAAGGCTCGAGCTAATGCGATGTACAAAGAGCTTAGAGCACATGAAAACAAGAAACATGTATTTTGGGGCAGTAAGTTAATGTCAACTCATCTGCTGAGTTTGCTTTTATTAGCAGTCCCCATTCTTTGTAGTGTTTGGTTGCTAACTTTGCCCCAATCACTATTAGTTATTTTGCCCCTATTCATGCTTATTATGCTGAATCGGCAGCAATTATTTTTGACACCGAGATACTTACAGCGTTTAGAAAACGACTACGATAGCATTAGCCGACTCATTTTTTCTGGCGATGCGCCCCATAGTATTGCAGATTTTCATATAAAGCTTGGGCAGGCACGGATTCGTACTGTATTAGGCAGAGTCGATGATGCAACGCTGTCGCTAAAATCGATTGCTGATCAGATTAGCACCTCAATGTCGACTACAAGTGATGATATCTCCTCCCAGGACTCCCAGATCCAGCAGGTGGCTACGGCTGTGACTCAAATGGCATCCGCCGCAGAAGAGATTAACCGTAATATTCAAGCGAGTAATCAGCAGATTGAAGAAGCTCGGCATCACTGTGTTGTGACCAGTCAACAACTTAAAACGGTGGAAACCGAAGTGGCTTCACTTGCAAGTCAAGCAGAACAAGCTTTTGAGTCTGCGGTAGCCCTATCGAGTGAATCAGAACGAATTGACACTATCATGTCGGAAATTCAGGGCATTGCTAATCAAACGAATTTGTTAGCGCTTAACGCTGCCATTGAAGCGGCTCGCGCAGGGGAGCAAGGACGGGGTTTTGCCGTGGTTGCGGATGAAGTGCGTAATCTATCTACTCGTACTCATAAAGCGACTGAACAGATCCAAACGAGTATTGGGCATATTCAGCACACATTAGCGGAATGGAAAGAGTTAATGCATCAGAATGTTGGTCGAACCAATACCTGTCTCTCGAGTACTCGGATTGGAGCGGAATATTTAAATCATATTACGGTTGAAATAGATAAAGTATCTGCTTTTTCCAGCCAAATATCTTCAGCTGCAACTGAACAACAAGCCGTGATTGAAGATATTAATAAAAATATTAATCTTATTTCATCAATATCCCATGACAATAGTATGAAAGTTGAAGGCGTTAGTGCGACGAGTAAAAATTTATTGAATAGAGCAAATCAACTTAAAAATTTAAGTCAAACATTTGGTTAGCGATAAAAAACAGTTGTTTTTATCGCTAACGAATATGTTTGTATTGTAATTGTTGAGATTTAATTGCGGAGTGAATCATGGACAGGACAATAAATGAACGTGTGCATTATGTTCATGCACGACTCCGTAAAAATTTTGACAAATTAACTAGAATCGCAATTGCTATATATGATCAACATACAGATAAAATTAAAACCTTTGTGCATAGTACAGATGGTAAGCCACCGTTGAGTTTATATGAGGCAAAATTGAGCGAAACACCTTCTCTCCAACATATAGTGGAAAGCCGCCAAGCTAGGGTATTAGATAATTTATGTACTCAACTTATATATAGTTCTGAACATAGTCGAAAAGTGCTTGAGGCGGGCTACGAATCTAGTTATACCGAACCATTGTATTTTAATGATCGTTTTGTTGGTTTTTTATTTTGTAACTCTAAAGAGAGTAGTTATTTTGATGATGCAATACGTGCTGAACTTTCCGCATATGCACAAATCCTAGCAGGTATCATTGCAGTAGAATTTCTTTCTATTCAGACATTTAATGGGGCGCTTATTACTGCCAGAGCCTTTGGTCGTTATCGTGATGAAGAAACGGCAAATCATTTACACCGAATGTCTTCATATTCGCGCATCATCGCTAAAACAGTCGCAAAAGAGTTAGAATTAAGTGATGAGGAAGTTGAGTTTATTTATCTATTTTCTGAGTTACATGATATAGGTAAAATCGCCGTGCCAGATGCAATACTATTGAAGCCAGGGAAATTAACCACTGAAGAATTTGAGGTGATGAAAACTCATACCATTAAAGGTCGAGAGATGATTAATTTGATGATTAATGAGTTTAGTCTCAATGGGATACACCATACGGAGATGTTAAAGAATATTATCAACTACCATCATGAACGTTTCGATGGTAAGGGATACCCTGAGGGATTAAAAGGAGAGGATATTCCGTTAGAAGCAAGAATAGTCACTGTTGCTGATGTTCTTGATGCTTTAACAAGCAAACGACCATACAAAGAGGCATGGTCATTTGAGGATGCATTTGCTTATCTTGAGGATAATGCGGGTCAACAGTTTGATCCTAAGTGTGTCATGGCTGTGCTCAATAATAAGTCTGAATTTCTTACAATTCATAATCAATATGTCGATCTATAAAATGGTCATTATTTATTGGTGCCTTTCAATGTAACCATACTATTTTCGATTTATTAAAAATAATAAGTTGTGCGAAGTATTTTTATATGTGCAAGCCGAAATACTTAGTTTTATTCAGTCTTGATTCTTAAACATTTCAACCAGTCTTCTGATCGCTAAGATGACTTATGTAGTGAAGCCGATAGTCTATCGCGTTTGCATCTCTACATGTTCCCATTTTTACGATGGAGTTCACTGAGCGAACATGGCATGCTCGCGGGTCATTTTATCAAAAGCCGCCTCAACTGCTCGACACATGCGATATTTCCGTAGTCAAGTCAGTATTACAAACCTAGTTGCCTAGCTATTAAGCAAATTGTCAGGATTTTATTGTTATCTTTCGCGCCCTGTGTTTTGGCTAGTTGGACTGCGATTGTTTTTCTCCAGAGAGATTCCATGTTGATAAACTGTAAACTGCCCTTAGCAATGCTTATGCTATTCCTAATTTCTATGCCTTCACCTCTATTCGCCGCAGCAGAAATGACCGACAACAAATTGGTGTTTAATCAGCTCTTGTCTACGGCGTTTACAACTGAAAAGACTTGCTATCCGCTTGCAAATTGTCAGTCAACAAAACCACCTATTATGGGATTGTCAGCCTTAATTCAGCCTTCCTATACCCAAGTGAATAATCAAGATACTCAAGGTGAACATCGTATTGGCGGCATTATATTTCAACCAGAGCGTGAACAACGGTCCGTGCAGCAGGCAGAACTTCAACCTGTCACTGTAAGTATTCACTCCATTGATGATTTGATGCTCTTTTTTGAATCCCTTAATTACACTGCTGAAAATTTCCATGGGGGGAATAAATCGGTTCCGAGATTAACCTTTGATGCCGTAGGTAAAGGATGGCGGTCGGTATCAGAGCAATTGCCTGTGAAGCAAAAGAAGATGGTGTTTTTTAGATTGATGACCCCCTTAGTATTATTAGCGAATGAAAAAGTGTTACAAGAACGGCAACAGGTAATCTCTGCGCCCCTCAACGACACTGGTTTGGTCGCTTTAGCGATTAAGTACAAAGTTATCAGTAATCCAATACTGTCGTTATCACCGTCCCACAGGCAAGCCCTGCTTGAACGGGTAGATATTTTGCCTCCATCTCTAGTATTGGCCCAGGCGGCAAAGGAAAGTGGTTGGGGGACATCGCGCTTTACACTTGAGGGGAATGCCTTGTTTGGTCAGTGGGATTTTAATGGTAATGGTATGGAGCCTAAGCAAAAGCGCCAGGGGATGGGGCAGTATGGGCTGGCGCGATTTGAGACTCCCTTAGCCTCCGTTGAAGGATACTTATTGAATTTAAATACCCATAGTGCTTACCACAAAATGCGTCAGCTTCGTGCCAAATCAAGGCAAGCCAATCAAACAATTACGGGTGTTGCACTTGCTGGTACCTTGGATCGATATTCAGAGCGCGGCTACGCCTATGTTGAGATGATCCAGAAGATGATCCGTACTAATAAGCTCTATCTGGCAGATGAGGCCTATTTAGATGATGATATGCCGTTGCATTTGCTCACAAGAACCCACTAATAATTCATGTTTAAAGTGAGATTGGGTTTAGTTGCTCCGCTTACACACTGTTACAAGCGCCATTTTGTAGATTTAACAATCGTAGAGACGACGATATAAATTAGGGATTGTCAAAGAGAGCGTAGATAGGATGTTGTTGGCGTTCTTTGCATACATAGTCCTAGTATGTGCGGATTTAATCTTAAGGACGATGATGAGAACACTCCAACTTTTGGGATTGATACTTACAATAGCAGGGATAGCTTTGGGCTTTATGATGCTCGCCCCCATTGGTAATGAAACATCTAACGCATCTTTAGGAGCGGCAGGTTTGGGTATCATGTTTCTGTTGTTACCTATGCTGGGATGCTCCGCACTGATGTTGATATTTTCTTCAATTGCATTGTTTAATCATGAGGTCAGAAAGCGTACTTATTTCAGAGGATCTTTTTGGTTAACTCTTTGGAAATGTAATCTAGTGATATCGGCTGGATATACTTCGGTGGTTATTTATGTTGCTTATTTATGGATTAAAACCAACATGAGTAGCTAAAAAGAGCCTATGTTAATATTTCTGTTAGTATTCAACTGACAGCAAGATGTTAGTGCTTAAGGCAGACATTCGGTCGCAAATACTGGCTTGTCGTGACGAGAATTAATCAATATTGGATAACGATTAGCTAAGTGTTGAGGAATGAGAGTCATCACCACTTAAGCTAAAAATTAGACGCCCTGATAACCTTAGGCTATCGGGCGTTGCATAAACGATTACTTTTGCGTTGCGCGGTAGTGGTCGAAGTTTTCGATATAGTCCTCGAGATTGGCGTCGAGCATTTCTTTATAACGCTCCATGTAGTAGTCCATCATTTCTTGTTTTTTGGCCTGCATTTGCTCTTTGTTTTCAAAGCTGGTGGAGCCAAACCAAGCGTTGTAGCGGGCGAGGGCCCACATAAAGGAAGCACTGACTTCACCGGTTTGGATTTCAGTGTTTTGGTTTTGCTGGTTAGCGAGCTTAATCAACTCAGTGGCGCGGGCGTAAAAGGCATTTTGGTTATCAGACATCAGCAATTCCTGTTGTTAGGCAAAATGGTTAAAGAAAAAGGGCGCTTGGCTTTACCCTTTTGGCAATTGCTACTAACCCTAAGGCATTTTGCGGCCAAGGGACAGTCATCCATCTCACAGAATCCGTTGATTTCACGTTAAAATGAGTTGTCGAAAGTAAATCTGGGATAGGTGTAACACTTTTCTGATAAACATTGGTAGGTTAACCATTCTAGTAAAGTTAATCCTAATAGGGTTAACGGGCCTGTGTAAGCATCATAGACCAATGTTAGAAGCCCGTGATTGATTCATGCTGTAAAGGGCGTTTTGAGGTTCAGGGATATGAAATGCCTTCTGTTGGCTGTAAAGGCAGTCTCGCTTGAATGAGCCCATTCGATACTTTCAAAACGACCATGGTATTAAAGGGCTCATCCCGTATGCTAGCGAACTTTATCTGCTGTAAGCGTAAGCCCCTATTTTTGCGGGATGGCAAGTGTAGGTTGTTACTAGGCGTTACTTGGCCGTAATCGGGCCTTTTGATCCTGCATCGTTATCAATCCACATACTCTCTTTATTCGAGCTGGCATCGGGATAAATGGTGAATTCCACCATACCGTCTTTGAATTTGATGGCTCCACCACTTTGACTGGATTTTACGTGTTTACCGTTAACCCAAACCTGATGTTTATCATCGATTTGAATATTTGCAACCGTTGCTCCTGAGCTGGCTGTTGCTATCCATTGTTGGGCATTGGGAATGATGGCGTCAGCAGCTGCTTTGGGGGAAGCCATTGCTTTGGCATTTTCTTCTTTGGTTTTGTGGATATCGCACCCTTGCATTTCAGACACTTGGGTACAGCCTGAACGCTCAAGTAACTTGCGATACTCATCGTTAATGGCGTGGCTATTTGCGGATAGCAATAGTGCAATACTGGCTGTGAAGATGATTTTAGCGTTCATGTGTTCCCTCGTTGCTATTGAAGTGTGCCTTGTTTATGGCGAATTTAGATGGTTAAGTGTAGTGGGTCTTTAGCCATTTTCTACTCGGGCATGTTGACGTATTGAGATACGATGCTGTTCAGGCAATGCCTTACTCGGAAGATGCGGAGTGAATATAGCGGTTCAATCTTGCATCAAGTAAAGCCCGATAACCCATCAGCTAGTCGCAAAACTCCACATATTTTGGATTAGTCCATCGATTACCTCAAATGCCACCATCACTTCAAAAGGCTCGTCGTGTATGCCGCTGATCCGTTCGTGATCCACGACCTTATTGCCAACGACCATACGATTGAGGATTTCGGCATGTAAATGCGGCAAGTTAAAGCGCTCATTTTGATAGAAATCGCGAAATGCGGCTTTACCCCGAATAACGGGCTCTGTGGCGGGTGGACGGTAAATACAAACGTTGTCGCTAAAGAGTGCCACAAAGCTTGCAAGGTCGTGTTGGTTATAGGCAACTAACTGGGCTTGCACTAAGGCTTCGGGTGTCACGCTGTTTACGGTTAAATTGCTCAAGGATGATCCCTTACTGAAACGGGTAAGTTTGAAATGCGTTGCTGTGTTGGATGGGAAAGCGCGTTTGGTGTCATCATATTTATCACCATTACAGCCTACTTTCCCAATACCGTAGTTTTGTAATACGTAATTTATTCCAATAGTTTAAGTTGTGTTTTACCCCATTGAGTGGCAAAGGGCATGGCTTCTTGAGGGGTTAAGGTAAACTCCTGCTCGCAGCCGTCACCACGGGGCATTTCCCAAAACTTCATTCCAGTTGCCTCAAGAGTCAGTTGATAATAGCCAGAGCCGTCGGAGGTGGGGCATTCTGCGCTTGGCGGAATATCGGCAAACAGCTTTTGCTTAAGTGCTTGTGGTAACGGAAAACTCATACTCTCAGGCATCGCTTGAGGCTGTTCATTTTCGATAAACCACTGCCACGGATGGAAAGGTTTGCCATCGGCGAGGGAGAAGCTAACAAACTCTTGGCTGATCCCATTGGCACCATAACCCGCTGCCCAGCGATACAAGCGCACAGTAAGCCAATGCTGATTAAGGAAAATGGGTTCTGCAAAGGTTTCGTCAGTCACAAAGCTGCCCATTTGAGCCAACATTCTGCGGCGAGTCTCAAAGGTTTGTGCCAGCTGCGCATCACCGGTGAGCTTTCTCTCAAGCCAGTGATTAATTGCCGAAATGCCTTTTTGTGGGCCGTTAAATTCGATACCAACATCAGTGCCAAAGGTCAGCGGACGGTATTCAATAGTCTGAAAGCGTTGCCATTTTCCGCGGCTCAGTGAAGGTTTGGTTTCAAGCGGCAGATTGTAGGCATCGGCGCTGCAGTCATCCTGATTATCCGGGCTGATTTGCCGCTCAAGTTGTATTGGCAGTGACTTGCTGGCGCTGTCTTTAAACCACTGGCCACTCAGTGTTTGTGGTGTTGCGGTATCAAACTGCCAGTTTCCGGTGTTGTTTTCTTCTTTCCAGATGCCGTCTTGCAGCTCGAGTCGAATTGGGGTGAGGTATTTTTGATAGTAATAACTGCCGGTGCCATATTGGTTAAAGCAGACTCTGATCTTGCTTTTACCCAGTTGTCCCTGCCAAACGCCTGTGAGTTCATTGGCGGCAAACGTGCTGAGTGGCAGTGTAGTGGTAAGTAATAGGCTTGAGGACAATAGCGTTAGTAACTTCCGTGTATACATACTTTTTCTCTTAAAAGATAATAGATTATGGTATTACGTGTTGGTTATAAAAAAGTCGCCCTAAGGCGACTCTTAACGGTTTCGAGCTCGATAAACGTTAGGCTCACCGTTTATCGCATCAAAAGGCCTGTTTATTCAACCTGCCAATCAATTTGTTCACCAGCGCGGATAGGCACGACATTGTTGTCGCCAAGTGGGTAACTGACTGGCACATCCCAAGATTTTTTCACTAGGGTGATGGTATCGCTGTTGCGCGGCAGATTGTAAAAATCTGGGCCATTGAAGCTGGCAAAGGCTTCTAATTTATCCAGTGCATTGACTGATTCAAAGGCTTCGGCGTACAGCTCAATGGCGGCATGGGCAGTATAAGAACCCGCGCAGCCACAGGCGGCTTCTTTACGATCTTTTGCGTGTGGCGCCGAGTCGGTACCGAGGAAGAACTTTTTATTGCCACTGGCTGCGGCGCCTAACAGCGCTTGCTGGTGGGTATTGCGCTTTAAAATCGGCAGGCAATAGAAGTGCGGACGAATACCGCCAGCCAACATATGGTTGCGGTTATAAAGTAAATGGTGCGCGGTGATTGTGGCGGCCACGTTGTCAGAGGCTTGAGTGACAAAATCGACCGCATCCTTAGTGGTGATATGCTCGAGAACGATTTTAAGCTTCGGGAAATCGGCCACGATCTTGCTGAGGATATTCTCAATAAACACGCGCTCGCGGTCGAAAATATCAATCGATGAATCAGTCACTTCACCATGCACGAGGAACAACATGCCCACTTCTTGCATCGCTTCGAGGGCGGGGTAGATGTTCTTCAAATCGGTGACGCCAGAATCCGAGTTGGTGGTCGCGCCCGCGGGATAGAGCTTAGCGGCAACGATTTTGCCCGAGGCTTTAGCTTTACGGATTTCCTCTGGGCTGGTTTTGTCGGTGAGATACAACACCATTAAGGGTTCGAATTGCGAGCCTGCGGGCACTTGCGCCTTGATACGATCGTAATAAGCCAAGGCGGTTTCGGTATCGATGGCGGGAGGAACCAGGTTAGGCATGACGATAGCGCGGCCCATATAGCGGCTGATATCGCGAACCGTATCTGTTAATTGGGCGCCATCTCTTAGGTGAATATGCCAGTCGTCAGGACGCGTAATAGTGAGTGTTTTCATAGGGCGATTCATCTTATTGGATATGTCTGCTGCGAGGGTGGCAGGATCTTATGTGGCAAGGTTTTAGCTGTAAAGGGAAACTCCGTCATTTGGCGAATAAAAGTGTTAGCGCATGTTGAGCGACTGCCAGCTTGTTCTTTGCTGAGTACCGTACACCTACAAGCCGCCTTTTCTCATATCGAGCGGACACTTTTGCGAAATTTAGACGGACACTTTTAGTTCTCAACTGTGGTGTCCGCGGACACTTTTATCTTGAATCTTATCTAACACAATGAAAATAAATGCTTTAATGGAATTGGCATAGGCGTTGCTATTACTGGATATCGATTTTTAATAGTGTCCGTAGCGATGGGCATATCCAGCCCTCCGACAGGGAAGCGAGAAACGCCATGATTAAAGATACCAGCGGCCAAGATACTCTCCTTGCGCCATCAAACGCTAAACGTCTCAAGGTGCCCTTGATTATTGGCGGCTGCACCTTATTAGTGAGCGCCTTAGTGTGGGCCAGTTTCAGTAGCGATAATGTGAGCAAATCCATTAGCCGTAGTGAGTTAACCACTGCGACTTTATATGTAGGTACGCTGACTCGGGATATCGCGACTACAGGTAAAATCGTCGCGGCCAATGCACCGATCCTCTACAGCACTGAAGAAGGGGCAGTGACGCTACTGAGCAATCCTGGCGATACAGTTAATAAAGGCGATGTGGTAGCCAAGCTAGATAGTCCAAGACTGACCAATCAATTAGAACAGGCGAAATCCTTATTAGCGGGTTTGGAGGGCGCCCTTGAGCGTGCCAAGCTGGACGCCAGACGCAACCAATTACAAGTCAACCAAACCTTAGATATGGCCAAGGTCGATCTCGAGGCGGCCGAGCGTGAACGTCGCCGTGGTGAGCAGCTTATTCAAAGTCAGCTGATTGGGCAGATTGACTATGAAAAGGGCAAAGATGATCTGCATAAAGCCAAACTGAAATTTGAGCATGCGTTGCAAGATGCTGCATTAACTAAGGATACCTTGACCTTTGAAGTAAAGAATAAAGCGCTTGAAGTTGAACGCCAGCAGTTAGCGGTAGGTGAATTAGAGCGCCAAGTTGAAGCCTTAAATATTAAAGCGCCGGTTGGCGGCATTATTGGCAACTGGCTGACAGAGCAAAAAACGCGTTTGAGTGCCAATCAACCGATTCTGACTGTGGTCGATTTAAGTGCCTATGAGGCCGAGCTTGCGGTGCCAGAGTCTTACGCCGATGAACTTGGACTTGGCATGGAGGTTGAGCTGAGCTTTGGCGAAGTCAAACTCATGGGCAAGTTATCCTCGATTTCTCCCGAAGTGCGTAACCGTGAAGTGACCGCAAGAGTGCAATTTGCCCAGAGCGAAAGCCTTAAGCTGCGCCAAAACCAACGCATTTCTGCCCGAGTGCTACTCGAACATCGGGAAAATGTGTTGATGGTCAAACGTGGTGCCTTTATGACCAGCGGTGGCGGGGAGGAGGCTTATCAAGTCGAAGGCGATATCGCTACCCGCCGCCAGATTAAACTGGGTAGCACCAGTATGAGCCAGGTGGAAGTGATTGAAGGCGGTAAAGCGGGTGACGAATGGGTGATCTCGAGTGTTGAGCCCTTCAATCATGCCGAACAGGTTAAGATGCATTGATGTTATTTGGTTGAAAAAACTTATTAATCAAGTTGATGGATTGGAAATTGCCATGGTTAAAAATACTGCGGCGATAAGTAAATAGGAGCCAATAATGAGTCATAAAAATGTTGATATCAGTGTGTTGATGTCCTCCAAGCTGTTTGGCGTATTCGCTTTGGCCCTGTTAGTTGTGGCGGTAGAGCTGGGGATTGGAGAGGCTAATAGTTGGTTTTTCCTTGGCTTAAATATTTTGGAATGGACCAATCCCTTAGACGAAGTGCGCCAGATTGGTGATGTCTCGATGGAAAGTGTGAGCTTGATATTCTCTTGCCTAAATGGGCTGTTCGGTAAGTTGAGTGAGTTCATTATGGGTGCTTTTGTGGGCTGATAAGTAGCTTTATCTGCTTTGTCTTCTACATGCTCAAGTTACATTGAAGTCCCGCGCGTTTTATTAGCCGTTTACGCGCAAAGATAAAAATTAATTAAGGAAATTAAAATGTTATCAATGAAGAATATCAGTAAAGTTTTTAAAACGGACTTAGTAGAAACCCACGCACTGCGGGATTTCAACCTTGAGGTAAACGAGGGCGAGTTTGTGGCGGTCACAGGCCCTTCGGGTTCAGGCAAAACCACCTTCTTAAATATTGCTGGCTTGCTCGAAGGCTTCACCCATGGGGATTATTTTTTAGATGGGATTAATGTCTCCAACCTCAGTGATAACAAGAGTGCCGCCGTACGCAATGAGAAGATTGGCTTTATCTTCCAAGGCTTTAACTTAATCCCCGATCTTAACCTCGCGGAAAACATTGAAGTACCGCTGCGCTACCGTGGTTTTAGTGCCAAGGAGCGTAAACGCCGTGTGGAGCAAGCATTAGAGCAAGTGGGCTTAGGTGCGCGGATGAAGCATTTGCCGACTCAATTATCCGGCGGTCAACAGCAAAGGGTAGCGATTGCCCGTGCTTTAGCGGGGGAACCCCGTTTTCTGCTCGCCGACGAACCCACGGGTAACCTCGACAGCTTAATGGCCCGCCAAGTGATGGAATTATTAGAGAATATTAACCAATCTGGCACCACCATCATCATGGTGACCCACGATCCTGAACTGGCTCGCCGTGCCCAGCGCAATATTCAAATTGTCGATGGACAAGTCTGCGACTTTACCATGTATCAACCCAATGTGGCCCGCAGTGCAAGCCACGGCAGTGTCGATAAACTGGTTGCTAACGCCCAAGGCTAGGAGCGGTTATGTTCTTCTATTACTTAGATTTAGCTTGGCGTAGCATTAAAAAAACGCCCATGTTGTCGGCATTGATGATCATGGCGATTTCCATCGGCATAGGCATCACGATTACCACTCTTAACATTTACAAAATGATGTCCACTAACCCTGCGGGGGAGAAGTCCAGCCAATTGTTTGCGGTACAGCTGTGGAGCCAAGGTCCAGATGCTTGGGATCGCTTCGATCAACAGATCACCTATCAAGACGGGATGAACTTACTTAAGAGTGATATTCCGAGCCTGCAAACCCCCATGTTTCGCACTGGTGGCGCGGTGCAAACCGAAGATCCGGCTTTTTTACCTGTACTGCAATCTCGGGTTAGGGTGACCAATAACGACTTTTTCCCACTGTTTGGACTTGAGTTTCAATACGGTCAGGCATGGGATGACAGCGTCGATAAAGATGCTCGCTACGAAGTGGTTCTCACCGATGAGCTGAATAAGACGCTGTTTGCGGGCCAAAATAGTGTCGGCAAGACGATTTATTTCAACGCTAAGCCCTATCAAGTGGTTGGAGTGCTCAAGCCTTGGGCGCCGAGTCCAAACTATTACGATCTTAACAATGGCGCTTTTGGCAATGTGGATACCTTGTTTGTGCCCTACAGCTTAGCGCCGATTGAGGAATATGGTAGTTGGGGGAATACCAACGGCTGGAACTATGAAAGCATCAACAACTATGCACAGCGTTTAACCTCCGAAAAGCATTGGACGCAGTTTTGGGTGCAACTGGATACGCCTGAGCAAGTGGCAGAGTACCGTCAGTGGGTACGCCAATATATTGAACAACAAAAGAAATTAGGCCGCTTTGGCTCACCTAAGGCCGATGTGCAGTTGTCCGATGTTGACCAATGGTTAGCCATTAATAAAGTGGTGCCAGAGGATAACAAGGTGCTGGTGGGCCTCAGTGTACTCTTCTTGATTGTCTGTTTAGTCAATATGTTAGGTCTGTTGCTGTCGAAGTTTTTACGTCGAGCTCCCGAAATTGGCGTGCGCCGCGCCATCGGCGCTAGCCAAGGGCAGATCTTTGCCCAGCATATGGTGGAAGTGTCTTTGATGGGATTATTCGGCGGTTTACTCGGCTTGGCTTGGGCCTGGGGCTCACTTGCGTTGCTCACAAAGAAGTTTCAACTTGAGGCTTCGATTACTCATCTCGATGCCAGCATGTGGCTCATTGCGCCTGTTATTGCCATTTTTGCAGCGATTGTGGCGGGTATTTATCCTGCGTGGCGTGTGTGTACCACTAACCCAAGTGTTTATCTCAAGAGCCAATAATCGGGGGCAATATGTTACATATCAAACCTATTTTAAGCAGTTTATTACGCAGTAAAAGCGGCCCCTTGTTACTGTTGTTACAGATCATTTTATCTGTGGCTATCGTGGCAAATGCTAGCTTTATTATCGCCGAGCGCCTGAATTTAATGGCCCGTGAGTCGGGAATTGTTGAAAGTGAAGTCTTCGATTTCAGTATTTATCATTTTGATAAATCGACAGATTTAGTTGCGCAGGATAAACGGGATTTGGAACTCCTGCGGGCTATTCCTGGGGTGATTGATGTTGCGCCCACCTCAATGGCTCCCCTTAGCGGTGGTGGTTGGTCGAGTAACTTTACGCTGGGGCCTGAGGAGCGCGCTAAATCTACGCCCAATACCGGCATGTATATGAGTGATGAGCATTTTATCGACTCCTTAGGGCTGAAGTTAGTCGAGGGACGTAACTTCTATCCCCAGGAAATCACCACAGAGTTGCTGGAAGATGGGGGCAAGATGATAGTCACTAAAGCCTTTGTCGATAAGGTGTGGCCGAATGAATCAGCGCTTGGCAAGAGCGTATATATGGGCACACAGCACTTTGTGGTGATTGGAGTGCTGGAGCGCTTACAAACGGCATGGGTTGATAATAGTAACCTTGAGTTTAGTTCCGTATTGTCGGTGAATTATCCCGCTGACTATAAACGTTATTTAGTAAGAGCTAAGCCAGCTGATATTGAGCGCTTAAAAGAGGTCATCCCCGAAGCCCTGCATAAAGAATATCCTAGCCGGGTAGTCGAAGGCTTTACAACCATGAGCGAGCGCCGTATCGAGGCATATCGTGACCATGAATTAATGGCAACCGTACTGACCATGATGGTGGTATTGCTGTTGTTGATTACCTCACTTGGGGTGACAGGGATGGTGATGTTCAATATCCAGCGTCGCACTAAGCAGATTGGCACTCGCCGTGCGTTAGGTGCTAAAAAGCGCGATATTATCAGCTACTTCCTAGTGGAAAACTATCTGCTATGTCTGTTAGGTGGCACTTTGGGTGTGCTGTTAGCGATTCAGTTAGGCCAGCAATTGATGAGCCTGTATAGCTTACCTATGCTGGCGCTTTCCTATCCATTATTCACCGTTGTTGGATTATTTGTGGTGACCACCCTTGCGGTGTACTTACCTGCACGTAAAGCTGCCAAGATATCTCCGGCGACAGCGACGCGTACTGTGTAACATAAGCTGAGCGGCATAAAGTGCGATAACAGTAGGATGTTATTGCACTTTTTGTTACTTTAAGGTTAATAGTTTTACTCGGGACATACTTTGCCACATGGACACAATTCTGATTGTCGACGATAACCACGCCATCTGCCAGGCCTTAGGCTTAATGCTGGAGATCAATGGTTATCAGGTGTTAACTTGCCATACACCAGATGATGCCCTTGGTCTGATCGCGACCCATGATATTGATCTTGTTATCCAAGATATGAACTTCACCCGCGATACCACCTCTGGGGAAGAAGGGCGGCAGTTGTTTTATGCATTGCGTGATAGGCAGCCGGATTTGCCGATCATTTTAATGACGGCTTGGACTCAGCTCGAAACCGCTGTTGAGTTGGTTAAAGCCGGCGCCGCTGATTACATGGGCAAACCGTGGGATGATGCTAAGTTACTAAACAGCATTACGAATTTAATTGCTCTCTATAAGCTTGCACGTACAAATCATCGGCTCGAGCGAGTTAATTCACAACGCCAAGTCGCGATTGCCGATGCGGATCTGTGCGGGATTGTTTTTGGTAGTGGTGCGATGCAGCGTTGTATTGACTTAGCCTTACAACTGGCACGCTCCGATGTATCTGTATTGATCACAGGGCCTAACGGTGCCGGTAAAGATAAGCTTGCCGATATTATCCATGCCAATTCTCCCTTAAAAAACAAACCCTTTATTAAGGTGAATGTGGGGGCTTTGCCAATGGAGTTGCTCGAAGCCGAACTCTTTGGTGCCGAGGCGGGGGCGTTTACGGGGGCTAACAAGGCGCGCATTGGTCGCTTTGAAGCGGCCGATGGCGGCACTTTGTTTTTAGATGAAATAGGTAATTTACCGCTCTCGGGCCAAGTGAAATTATTGCGGGTATTACAAACCGGGGAGTTTGAACGTTTAGGCAGCCATAAAACCCTAAAAGTGAAGGTGAGGGTGATCAGTGCGACCAATGCCGATCTTGCCCAAGATATTGCCGAGGGACGTTTCCGTGAGGACTTATTCTATCGCTTAAATGTGATTGAATTGGCCTTACCGCCACTGAATCAGCGTATTGACGATATTTTGCCCTTAGTGAAACATTTTGTCGGTGAGGGTTTTAATTTGAGTAAACCCGCCCAACAGGCGCTATTACAGCATCGTTGGCCGGGTAATGTGCGCGAGCTAGAAAATGCCTGTAAACGTGCGGCGCTATTGGCGCAAAGTCGAGTGTTAACCGAAGTTGATTTTGGTTTACCGCCAGTCAATGTTAACAACACTCACACGATAAATACGATGACGTTTGGGCGAACCATAACCGAAGTTACCCCGATTGAATCACAGATAAAAGTTGCTAATCAAGACGTGTCTGCTCAACTGGATTCCAGCGACACTATGGATGTTAGCCGTGAGCAGATTGAAATGGCCTTAAGACAGCACAAGGGCGTGATTGCGCGAGTAGCCAAATCCCTTGGCCTAAGTAGGCAAGCCCTGTATCGCCGCATGGATAAGTTTGGTCTAGAAAAATAGTCATAGCTCTATAAACATTGAGTCTTAGGTGGAGTTTTAGGTGCAACTGCGAACAAGATTAATCATTTATTCAACTGTTTGTTGCGCCTTAGGAGTGCTATTGACCTTAGGTGCTGTGAGCTATCGCCCGTCTATCTCGTCAGTTGAAGTGCCAGCTCCCATCAAGCTCCCCGCAATTAATATACCGCCCATCGATGTAGATAAGCTTCAAGAAAACGTCGAAGCGGCAATTAAAAATAACGAGAAATTACAACAAACGTTGCCATTACAGGAGCGTTTAAGGGCCGAGCAGATTAAGCATGAGCTGCAAAAGTTAGAGCAGCTCAAGCAAGAACAATTGCAAATTAAGCTTTTTAAACTCGAGCAGCTTAAAGAGGGGCTTTTTAGCCCTTCTGCCCATCCTGATGTGCCGCCCACGGCCCCACCAGCAGAACCTATCTCACTGCCTAAGTTGACGTTAGCGCAAGGGACAGATCAAGGGCTACCAATCACCGAATGGTTATTCATATTATTGTTTACCTGTGGTATTTGCGCCTTAGGTGTGGCTTGGTTTACCCGCCATTTAGCTCGTAGCCTCAATGCCTTAGAGGTTGGCTTACTCAACTTTAACGACAATGACTTTAGCGTCAGCATTCCGGCAAATGGTGAGGGCCAGCTTAAGGCATTGGCTGAGCTATTTAATGATTCGGCAGCTAAGCTGCGCCAGGAGCGGCAGTATATTTATCAGCGCGAATTGCTGCTGGATAAAGTGATTCAAAGCTCACCTAACGTGATGCTGCTGTTTAACGACCATCAAAAACTCATGTATGCCAACGATGCGGCGCGACATCTTTTCAATATCAAAGGCAAAATGGAAGGCTTGAGCCTCGACGAGTTGCTGCAAGACTTACCCGAAGCGCTTGCCTTGGCGCTTAAGCAGGAAAAGAGCGGCTTATTTACTATGGGTGAGGATGATACTGAGACTTGGTATCTGAGTCGCGGCCAATTTTTGCTGAATAACCAACAGCATAATTTAATCTTGCTTAAGCAGATGACCCGAGAGCTTAATCGTCAGGAAGTGGCGGTGTGGAAGAAGGTGATCCGTATTATCAGCCATGAGCTAAATAATTCTGTCGCGCCCATTGCTTCTATGGTGAATTCGGGGCGTTTACTGACGAAAGATCTCGATAATCCAAAGCTTAAACTGATATTCGACACTATCGAGAGTCGCACGAATCACCTGAGTCAGTTTATTTTCAATTATGCTCGCTTTGCTAAACTGCCTTTACCGCAGCGACGTCAAGTCGCGTGGCAGCAGCTTATCGAACATTTAACCCAGCATTATCCTTTTACTTTAGCCAATGAATTACCCGCTGAAATGGGCTATTTCGATCAAGGGCAAATGGAGCAAGTTCTGCTAAACCTGCTGAAAAATGCCCATGAATCAGGTTCCGATCCCGATGAGGTCACGCTTACCATTCGCTTTCAAACGCTGGTTGATGGCGCTGGCTTTATTATCAAGATTGAGGATCGTGGTAGTGGCATGTCCGAGGAAGTGTTAGAGCAAGCCCTATTGCCTTTTTACTCAACCAAGCAATCAGGTACTGGCTTAGGCTTACCACTTTGCCGCGAAATTATTGAGGCCCATGAAGGCAGCATTAGTATGCATAATCGCACCGATGGTGGGCTGTCAGTACAACTCTGGTTACCGCAATAATCTGCGTTTGAGAGTGTATCAAGAGTTTTCTTGCTCATTCTAATGTATTACCCAAATGGGCTATTTTGCGGTTTTTACCTTAGCTTTTTGGGCTAATTTAGGTCTCAGTCTAATGACTAGCATTCTTCAATCCTGTTAACCTTCCTTTAATAAAAATAAGCGTTAAATGTTACATGCACAACATGGCAAAGTGTGCATTTTACGCTATCGCTGTATCTGAAGGTTTGAGCATTGTAGGTAAGGAGGGACCTGTGAAATCGTTAATTCAGCGGTTGTTGTTCAGTATTTTGTGTCCATTCTTGTTTATAAGCGCTCCCGGCGCGTTAGCCGATGATGATATTGAAATCAGTGGGCTTGTGATAGATAGAACCTTAACGCGTTTTGGTAAGGATTTTGGGTTTTACTATTCAAGTTATTGGCGCGAATTGCCGTTTACTCAAGGGTTTAACGTGACCTTGTATGAGACGGTGTTTCCGCAGGCCGGAACCGTTTTAACCTTAGAAGTGAATGGAACTCGTATTTACACCACACACTTTGGTCGTCGGGCGAACCCGATTAAGGAGAGCGCAGAGCAGGCCATTTTGTTGACGATTGATTACTTAGCTCAAGTCAGGGCTAATGCGATTACGGGTGATTTTTCAGGAACATCGGACGATTTGTAGGATAACAATAATGACATTCAGGACGTTACTTTCTCTTGCTGTGCTTTGCATAGCTCACACTAGCCAAGCAACCGAATTAATCTATACCCCCGTCAACCCAAGCTTTGGGGGCAATCCAGCGAATGGCTCCTTTTTACTCAATAAAGCGCAGGCTCAAAACGATAATAAAGCCAGCTCTACTGAGAAGGACTTTGTTACTCGTTTTAAGGAATCATTGGAACGTAACATCATTAACTCCATCACCCGCGGCGTTGCCGATGGTGAGATCACCGATGGGGTGTACGATACGGGCGATTTTCGTATCGAAGTCGCTTCTACTGGTACCGGGGTGATGTTGACCATCACTAACATTGAAACCGGTGAAGTGACTGTGATTGAAATGCCAACTTTTGGAGGCGGAAACTAATGGCACGTTCCATCCTTATCGCTTCTATGCTGCTGAGTATGTCCGCCTGTAGCTTGATCCCAAAGCCTGACTTAAATATAACTCCTGCTCAAGTTAATCCGATGAGTGAGGTGATGAAGGAACTACAGAGTCAGCCTGGGCCTAAGTTTCCTATTCCGGTAGCTGTCTATTCGTTTCGCGACCAAACAGGCCAGTATAAGCCTCAGGCTAACGTGAGTTCCTTCTCCACGGCGGTCACACAAGGGGCGACATCGATGCTGATGCAAACCTTGATCGACTCTAAATGGTTTACGCCCGTTGAACGTGAAGGCCTACAAAATTTATTAACTGAGCGCAAAATCAGCAATAAACAAAATGGCTCAAAGGGCGATGATATCCCCGTGTTATCGACGGCGAGATTGCTATTAGAAGGCGGCATTATCAGTTACGAGACTAACACCAGTACAGGCGGTACAGGGGTTGAATATTATGGTATCGGCGCCTCGGAAATGTACCGTGAGGATTTAGTCACTATCTATCTGCGTGCTGTTGATGTTCACACAGGCAAAGTGATGATGTCTGTATCTACAAGTAAAAGGGTACTTTCACAGGAAATGCGTGCAGGCCTGTTCCGTTATACCAGTTTGAATCGTTTGGCCGAAGCCGAAGTCGGTTTTACGACTAACGAACCAGTGCAATTTTGCGTGTTGCAGGCTATCGAACTCGCGGTCGCCGAGTTGATCGATAAGGGCATTAAGCAAGGCTATTGGAGTCAGGCACAAGTGGCACAGCCCGCTGAAAAACAGCAGGAGTTGAGCCAAGGCTAATTCCTTTTGCGATAATAAGCACCGAGCCAGATACGTATCTGGCTCGTTTTTTTGTTTAATTAATCGGCCTGTAATGCCTTCCAAAATAGCGCAAAGCTGGCATCTCGATAATGTTTATCTTTGCCTAATTCTGGATTATCGATAAAAAAGCGCGTGGCGGCCAAGTATTGCCCGTGACAGTTTTCAAGCATTAAATCAACGGGATAGTGTGCAATCAATCCCATCAGTTGTCCTTGTTTTATCAATTGCGCGATAAACCCTAAGATACTGTTCATCGCCTGCTCGCGAATATGCAGAGCGATCTGCGGTGACATAGAATACTGCTGAAAAAACAACTGTTTGACTGGATTTTCAATCGACCAATCGATCGCACTCTGCCAGAGAGTTTCGGCATTGTGTTTTAGATCTTGCCCCTCGCCGACCTTTAATAACAAGGCATCGGCGAATTCTTGCTTGATGGTAAGAAAAAGGCTTTCCATCAGTGCTTCCTTAGTCGGAAAATGATGGAACAGGGTGCCCGTGGCGACGCCCGCCTGTTTGGCGATCGATGCGGTCGAGGTGCCATGAAACCCTTGGTCGACAAATAAGTGCAAGGCGGTGTTCAAAATGGCCTGACGTTTATCCGTTATGGGTTTAGTGTCTGTATCTGTTGGTAATAAGCTCGGCATAACCACTCCTAAGCGCTTGTATTAGCGTAAAAACAGCTTCATCAACATGCGTTGGATAAAAGTGCCATAGGGAGGATGGACAAACTTACCCGTGTTGAAGCGACCTCGACTAAGTACGGTTTTGGCGTGGCTAAAGGTCAGGAATCCTTCCTTGCCGTGGTAATGCCCCATACCCGATGGACCGATTCCGCCAAAGGGGGCATCATCGGCCGCCACATGGAACACGGTTTCGTTGATGCATACACCGCCGGAATGGGTTTGTTTGAGGATTTTTTGTTGGCTCGCTTCATCAAAGCTCATCACATACAGGGCTAAGGGGCGGGCGCGATGGTTCACGTAGCTAATGGCTTCATCTAAGCTATCGTAACCAATCACAGGCAGTAGTGGGCCGAAGATTTCTTCTCGCATCAATAGCATATCTTCAGTGGTGTCGGTAATGAGCTGAGTCGCGAGTTTTCGATGCTGGCTATCAATCACGTCATTCGAGGCGGAGATGACCTTAGCGCCTTTAGCCTTGGCATCTTCGAGTACTGTCATCAAGCGATCAAACTGACGGGCATTAATGATGCTGCCGTAATCTTTGTTGTGACTAATTGCGCCGTACATGGCCTGGAATTTCGTCTGATAGGCTTGGATAAACTCTGCCACTTTCGTCTTAGGGCAAAGCACATAGTCAGGTGCTACACAGATTTGTCCAGCATTCAAACACTTACCATAAATCATTCGTTCTACTGCTATCTCAAGTGGCATATCGGGGGCGATAATCACTGGCGACTTACCGCCCAGCTCGAGAGTCACAGGTGTGAGATTATTGGCGGCGGCGCGCATCACATGGCGACCGACGGTGGTTGAACCAGTGAACAGCAGATGATCGAAGGGCAGGGCTGAAAACTGCGCCGCGACATCGGCTTCCCCTTCGACCACGGCAACATGGGATTCTTCAAACACTTCGGCAAGCAATTGCTTGATGACGCTGTTGGTCGCGGGGGTGAATTCCGACAGTTTGAGCATGGCATGGTTGCCTGCGGCGATGGCAGTAACTAAGGGGCCGATGGAGAGCATGACGGGGAAGTTCCAAGGCACGATTATCCCAATCACCCCGAGCGGCTGATAATGCACTTTCACTTGGGCGGGGGCGAGTAAGATGCCCGCATGACGGCGGCTTGGCTTGAGCCATTTCTTTAGGTTTTTCAAGCTGTAATTGATGTTGTTGACCACGGGCATAATGTCGGAAATCAAGCTGTCGTCGACCGATCTGTGGCCATAGTCCTGTGACAGCGCCTCGACGAGCGGCTGTTGGAATTTCAGCAAGACGGCCTTAAGGCGGGTTAAGCGTTCTTTACGGATAGCGTAATCGGGATTCGGTGCTGCCAAGTAACTTGCACGTTGGCGTTGGAGTAACTCGGTAAGTGGCGAGATTTTTGCTGGGTCTGTTGCCATGTTCATCGTGATCCCTTGAGTGCAAGTCTTAATAAAATAAAGCCGTTTGTTGCTAAATACACAAACCGACTGATTAGTCGGTTTATCCTAGCGGTTAGCGTGATTTTGCGCAAGCATACTGATGCATTTATGAGCAAGATCACGGCCTGATAGAGACTTAGCTTTTACACTTAACAGGACATTTGTTAGACAAGGAGTGAGTATGACTTTGTTAAAGCATGGAATTTCTGTTGGCATTGAGCGTTATGGTGAGGATGATTTTTTTGTCGCCTTTAAAGCCATTGGTACCTTAACTCATCAAGATTATGAGGTGATGGTGCCCGTGCTCGAGGCCGCGTTAGCAGGGGTAAAAGATCCCGATATTTATGCCTTAGTCGATGTGACTGAGCTCGAAGGTTGGGAACTTCAAGCCGCTTGGGACGATCTAAAACTAGGGGTTAAGCATGTTCGTCACTTTGAGCGGATTGCCATAGTCGGTAAAACGACGTTACAGGAGGTGATGGCAAAGCTGGCAAACTGGTTCACTCCGGCCGAGGTTAAGTTTTTTGTCGATAAACTGGATGCCATTACTTGGCTCAAAGATGAACTTAGCGATGACTAGCCATTAAGGAGAATAGATTATGCGTTCAGGTCAAATACTCTGGCCCACAGATTTTTCGGAAACTGCGGCCCATGCGCTACGTTATGCCATCGAAATGGCAAATTTATACCATGTTGGGCTAAAGATTTTACATGTTGTAGAGCAACCAATCGGTGACGAGAACTACATGATCCTAGCGATCACGCCCGAGGAACTCGCTAAAAGCATGGAGGAGGCCGCAGCAACTAAAATGCAGGCGTTACTCGAGGGACTCAAGACCGAATTACCGATTACAACACTTATTCGCCGAGGCGATCCCGTCGATCAAATCCTCGAGGAGGCGAATAGTAAGGACGTTGGTATGGTGGTGATTGCTAGCCATGGACGAACCGGAATTTCGCACTTTTTACATACGAATGTTGCCGAAGCTGTTGCCAATGGCGCGGCATGCCCTGTATTGGTAGTGAAATAGTCTATATTGGGTAGATAACAGGGCGCTAAGGCGCCCTTTGTTTTTGATTGCTAAAGCATAATTAATTTTACGGCCTAGCTGTTTGTCCTGAGTTACTGCGATAAAATACAGATTATAAGCAATGCCATTTGCCCTAATATGGGGCGCAACAACCTAAGTGATGGATAAAATTATGCGTACTCAAGAAGTGTTATGCCCTACGGATTTTTCGGCAACTGCCGCCCATGCGCTTAATTATGCGGTTGAAATGGCTAATCTATATCACGTAGATATCCGTTTGCTGCATGTTGTCAGCCCTGCAAGAAGTGCCCATTGTTATGGTATTGCGGTAGATACTCCCGCGACACTTGAGCAACAGTTAGCCGAGTTTGTGGAGACAAAAATGCAGAGTCTACAGCTGCAAATGCAGCAGGGATTAGCGGTTGGACTAAAGGTTAAATGTATTGTTCGTCATGGTGATGCGAGCGAAGAGATTTTAGCTGAGTCAGCCGATGCGGGTATGATTGTGATTGCAAGCCATGGCAGCAGCGGCTTAGTGGATTTTTTAAAGCATCATGTGAGTCAAGATGTTGTTAGATTGGCGAAATGCCCAGTATTAGTAGTTAAGTAGTTAAGTAGTTAAGTAGTTAACTTATAAAGGATCTTGCTTGAGTTTTGATTGATCCACAATGGTATTTGAGGCTTCAGCTTCATTCTCTAGGGACATGAGTTGCCGATATTTTTCTTGTAAGGCGATCAGTGTCCCATCTTCGGTAATTTGTTTTAACCCAAGGTTAAAGTCGTCACGGATTTGCTCGCTTAAAAACGCAAATTTATACTCAGTCGGTGGAAAAATGCGATGACATACCGCCACCTGTTTACTCTCTACTTCGGTGAGTTTTCCCTCAATAAATGCCTGTCTAAGATAGTACGTGAAAATGTTCTTATCCATAACCACTACATCAGCCCTGTGTTTCATCAACATGTAAACCTGCTGTATTTGCCGAGCTTGTTCTTGGTAACTAGGATTAGCTTTAGTCATTTGAGCAAATTCATCACCTAAGAAGCTTGCTGCACGTTGAAAGGAAACGACTTTTTTATCCGTTAAGTCTTTAATGCTATTAATCGAAAAGTTATTTTTCTCTAGGCTGATTGCGCAATTTTGATAACGAATCGCCACATTAGAGTAGAAAACGTTTTCGATCATGCCTTCTTTTACGTTGATTATGCCGTCTAGTTTACCCTCCCTAAGTTCATGGAAAGTGCGTGCTAAAGGCAAATATTCAATATTGGCGGTATGCCCTTTGACTGCAAGTGCTTGATACAGCAAATCGAGTTCTAGGCCGCTATCAGATTCTTGGATGACATAGGGAGGAATGGAGAGACTCACGCCAATTTTCAGTTCCGCCGCTTGGATTAATTGGGGATACAATAATGCAATTACTGCTAGCAATGGGTAGCGAACACAGGTCATTCTAGAGACGCAGGAAATATGGTTAGTTTGTTTCATCACGCACTGTTACCTTTCGCACCATTGGCCATCTCATGATGCCCAGAGTTGTCCCCTGACATATCATTGTAAGTGTAGTTTGTTAATCTACAGCCACAGTTATTTTTATCTGAATAAAGCTTGTTTATATTCAAAATGACGAGTTCGGCTGGCGTAAAAAAGCGATTTCTTCTGCTGTCGACTCTCTAGCTAATATTTTGTTTCTATGAGGATAACGACCGAATCTGTCGATAATAGCCTTGTGTTTTAGTTCAAATTCGAGATTAGCGATTGCAGCCTCTCGATTGAACAATTTTACAGCAACTTGATGGATGACTGGGGATTCGCTATGCATAAAAGGCATAAACAAAAAGGGTACTTGTTTGGGAGAAAGCTCCTTATCAATTTGGAGTGCAACAGCCTCTTGGGCAAGGACCAGCGCAATAGTGTCAGCCTCAAACGCTGCTGGCGTGTCGCGATAGATATTTCGCGAGAATTGATCCAGTACGATGATTTCGGCTAAACGACCTTGAGGTGTCACGCGCCAATGCGCAAGCTCACCGCGCTTGGCTTGTTTTAATAGGTCTTCAAAGCGAGATTGGATTTGTGCATCAAATGTTGGGTCTTTTATCCACCAAGATTGAGGTGAAATTTCCTCAAACCAGAAATGTAGCACTTGCTGTGCGGTCATCATTTGGCCCATCGTTGGCTCTCCCATTGATTAATCTTTTTTACAAATAACAGTGATGGAGAGCTTATACAAGCAAATGCGAAAATGTATCTGTGGGAACAGATGTCAAACGGGTCAATTTGCTCGAATAATTTGAATGGAGGCTATTTCTTATTCACTGAATATCAAGTAGTTTTATATTCACTTGGTCAATATTTGGATTGATTTTTTATGCCCCTCGAATCTGCTACTCAGTCAATATCGAAACAACATAAGGCGTTTTTACGTAAGCTATATTTAGCGCATTTAATGGACGATGATCGGCATAACTTGTTATCACTCAATAAGTTGACTGGAATGCCGAGGCGGACATTGCAGGATGCTATCGCCGCGTTTGAAGATATCGGTATTCGCGTCGAATTTGTGCAAGATGGCAGTCGAAACAATGCAGGTTATTATCGCATTTTGACCTGGGGGCCAATTAGCAGTGCGTGGGTTGATACACATTTCGAGGAAATTGCCTCAATTATCGGTATCAGTCCATTAAGTGAATCCGTGGCGTGAAAGAGCGCGGATTTTGGTTTGATACCGAAGTTAAATTAAGTCAAAGAACTATTTTACCTGCGCTACAACATGATATTGCCGCAGACATCGCCATTATTGGCGCGGGCTATTCAGGACTATGGACGGCCTATTATCTTAAGCAATACCAGCCCAATTTATCCGTGGTGATTCTTGAGGCTGATACCATTGGCCAAGGCGCTTCGGGGCGAAATGGCGGTTGGTTGATGGGCGGTTTTAGTGGCGATGTAGCCTATCTTAATCAGCTTCAAGGTGAGTCGCGCTTAATAGCAAAAGCCTTGATCCAACAAACTATTGCTGAAGTTGCGGCAGTTTGCGCCAAGTATCATATCGACTGTGATTTACACCATGGCGGCAATTTACGGGTAGCCGCGCGTTATCCTGAGCAATTAGCCAATATTCAAACCGAATTAGCGCAGTGGCGCGCAGATGGCTTTGGTGAAGAAGATATTCGTTGGCTAGATAAAACTGAACTCGATAAACAAGTCTCCATGGCCTACGGCCAAGCGGCGCTTTTTACGCCCCATTGTGCGCGAATACATCCGGCGAAACTCGTCTGTGGTTTGGCTGATCTGGTGCAAAGTTTAGGGGTGAAGATCTACGAGCACACCCCAGTAAATCACATGGCGCATCTTGGTGATGCGCAAACCCAATTACAGACGCCACAAGGAAATGTTCGTGCGGCGATTGTGGTGCCCGCCGTTGAAGGCTATCTTCGCCAATTGGGTGAATTGGGACGATTTACCTTACCAGTTCAGAGTTTACTGATCGCCACTGAGCCGTTAACGAATGAAATGTGGCAGGACATTGGTTTAGCTAATCGCGCGACCTTTAGTGATGCTAGCCGCATCGTTACCTATGGTCAGCGAAGTCCTGATAACCGTTTGATATTTGGCGCCCGTGGCGGCTACGGATTTGGCGCTAAAGTGCGGACTGAATTTGGATTTAATCCCGAGTGCTTTAATGCCCAATCTCCCGCTAGCCATCGTCAATCGGCTTTTAAAGGGGAATTTGGCTTTCGCTATCAGCTATTGTTGGCGTTATTTCCGCAATTGGCGGATGTGCAAATTACTCATGGTTGGGGCGGTACCTTAGCCTTAGCACGGCAGTTTGCGCCCCACGCTATTTACGATAAAAATGTAGGATTGGGGCTTATTGGTGGTTACGGCGGCGAAGGTGTTGGGGCTGCCAATCTTTTTGCCCGCACGCTGGTGGACTTGATCTTAGCGCGTGATACGCCGCTTACTACTATGCCTTGGGCGTTTAATGCCCCCGTTCAGCAAGTATTAACGCCTTGGGAACCTGAACCTTTACCGTGGCTTGCTTATCATGGCATGAACAAGATTTTTGCATGGGAAGATAGGCTCTACAGCCAGCCCAAGAGTGCGGCTTGGCAAAAAGGCTTAGCCAAGCGGCTTGCGAATCGATTAGAAGGCTTAATGAGTTAATCTACTTATAAACCAGAGAGTTAATCAGTAAACCAGAGAGTTAATCAGGCCATTGCTGAGTCATTTTTATTCATACACGATTTATTCATACACGATAACTATTTTGCTGATCCGATGATGTTAACCGAACAGTTTTTCCTACAGGGCCGCGTTAAGCTTGAGATGATTCCCCACGAAATGCGCATGTCCCATTGGGTGTACGCGCCCAGATTAACCGATATGAAAAGCGGGCAAGTGCTGCTCGATCTTATCGGCCAATGCTGGGATTGTCAGTCTGCTATTGAGCGGGATAACGCGCTTTGCCTAACTCTCGATAGCTACCCCGATAGAGCCAACTGGCTTGAGTTGGCCTTTTTGCCCGATACGGGGCGAGTCCAGCTAAGGGCTGGCAATATCGACACTAAGGCGCTAATTGCACAAGAGTTTCTACCACAGGAGCTGACTGGCTACTTGGATACGATACGCGCGAATCTCATCTGTTAAAGGAAGATATATGCCCCAAAACCCAGCCAGCTAAGGACCAACAGGGCGATGGCAGCCCAAGCAATAGGAGTAAATTGAGTCTGTTGCAGCGAAAAATCTTCGCCATCATCCATCTCGCCAGCCGCGCTTACTTGTTGGTTTTTTGCCCTTAACTGTTGCTTTCTCTGTTTATCCCGCTCGCGAGCTTTAGCTTTTTGCAGTTTTTTATATTCGGCAATGCCCTTTTCAATCCCCTGGGCAATCAGTTTAGTTTGTTCTTTGGTTTGTCCTGGTTTTTGAGTGGCCTTCGCCATGGCTAAGGCATCTTGCTGGGTTTCGGTTGAGATAGTGGTTTTCATCTGTTCACACTGTGACTTTAGGTGTCTATTGCAGCGATTATACCCACAACTGTGCCGCTAAAGGCGCTAGTGAAGTCAATTTTGCATTAAAAAATCAGTGGGTAACCACGCTGTGGGGCAGAAATAAACTCAGGTTCGTAATCCCATACTTGGCGAATTATATCAATCGATAATGCATCGTTAGGTGTACCTTCACTGACGATTTCCCCCTGTTTGAGGACGATAACTCTGTCGCTGTAACGGGCTGCCTGATTGAGGTCGTGCAGTACCACAATCACAGTGTAGGCGTGCTTGTGGGCGAGATTTTTTGCTAGCGCTAATACTTTGTGTTGCTGCGCCAGATCCAGTGCCGAGGTAGGCTCATCTAACAGTAAAATCGGCGGGAAGGGGGATTGGCTTAACTGCGTTAACACCCTCGCCAGTTGCACCCTTTGTTTTTCTCCCCCTGAAAGCGTGGGGTAACTGCGTCGGGCTAAATGCAATACACCCACTTCGGCAAGCCATTTTGTGACTAACTGCTGGCCTTCTTTTTGACTCAAGGTTAAGGGATAAAGCCCCATTGCAACCACTTCATCAACGGTAAAGGGGAAGGTTAAGCTGGCATGTTGAGGCAGAACGGCGAGGGATTTTGCCAGTTCAGCCCTTGGCCAATCCACCAGTTGGCAGTGGCCAAGCTTGATGCTGCCTTGCGCAGTGTGGATCTCTTGGCACAGTGCCTTTAACAGTGTGGATTTGCCTGCCCCATTAGGCCCTAAAAGTGCGGTGACACTGCCCGGTTGAAATTGCACGCGAATGTTGTTCAACACCGCCTTATCGCCGATAGCGTAGCTGAGCCTATCCACGGTTAATTGGGTACGTTCAAAATGTTGTTTAGCGACGGGCGCAGCCGATAAGCTCATAGCCATGAAGTTCTCGTTTAGATTAATTTGCTGCGTTGTTGCAGGAGTAAAAAGATAAAGAAAGGTGCACCGATAAGTGCTGTGACTAAGCCGACGGGTAATTCGGCGGGGGGTAAAAATGCCCGCGCACCTATGTCAGCTAAGGCTAAAAGCGCAGCGCCCAAGAGGGCGCTCATGGGTAAAAGTCGTTTATGATCTGGCCCCAACAACATACGCACTAAATGGGGTACCACTAAGCCAATAAAACCGATAATCCCTGTTGCGGCCACACTCACGCCTACGCCTAATGCACAGAGTAGGATGAGTCTTAACTTAAGACGGTCGACATCAATCCCTAAATGTCTGGCTTCAGCTTCACCCAGTAGCAGGGCATTAAGTGCCATGGCATCACGCTGAAACCGCCAACTCAGCAGCAGTAATACCAGTAAACATAGGCCGACATACTGCCATTGAGCTCCCGCAATACTGCCCATTTGCCAAAGGGTTAAGTCACGTAATGCCATATCATTAGCGAGATAAGTCAGTACGCCTATGCCCGCTCCTGCTAGCGCTGCAATTGCCACGCCGGAAAGCAGCAATAACACCACAGATGTGCCTAAACCGTTACTCGCCAGACGATAAACGATCAGGGTTGTGGCTAACCCACAGAGAAAGGCGCCAAGGGAAATCATAAAAGATCCCACGTCGGGAAATAACACGATACAGATGGCCGCACCTAATGCGGCTCCCGATGACACCCCGATAATACCTGGGTCTGCCAGTGGATTACGGAATAATCCCTGCATCACAGCGCCACATTGAGCAAGGATCGCGCCTACCGTAAGGGCTAACAAGGTCCTTGGTAGGCGCACGTTACTTACCACCAGTTGCTCGTGGGGTGCAAGATTGCCAATGCTTTGCTGGGTTGCCCAATTAAATACCGCACTGAGGGAGTCCATAAGACTAATGCTTACAGGACCTACACTCACCGAGAGTATACTGCTCAGGATGAGGAGCATCATCATTGTGGGCCAAAGCCAGCGATACTGTAACATGGTTATTTCCCCGCCGTTTTACCTTGAGTGAGTAGGGTATCTGCAAGCGTTTCGGCAGCACCAATGGCGCTAATACCTAAACCTCCCAGTAAAGCTTGCGGGGCAAGGGTTTGGATATGACCATTTTGGCCTGCGGGAGTATGCGCTAGCAGCGGCATCTCCTTTAATAGAGCCTGGGTTGTTTGAGTGTTGGTTTGCGAGTCAGTTTTTTCGCTGCGGTTAGACAGTAAAATCACATCCGGTTGTAAGGCGAGAATGCCCTCTTGGGACAATGTCTTGTAGCCTTCAAAGTCTGCAATATTCTTTGCGCCCGATAGCGCAATAATGGTATCGGCAGCGGTACCTTTGCCACCGACTCGGGCTCCTCGTCCTTCCTGTAATAACATAAAGAGGATTTTTGGCTGAGCATTATGTTGGCTGAGTTGTTGTTTTTGCTTATTTAATTTATCTAGCCTTTGATGCAACTCCTGCTTTAGCGGGGCCGCTTTGTCTGTTCGATTAAGCGATTGTGCTAGCGTATCGATATTGCTCATTAATTGTTGCTCATCGGCGCTTGAGGGTAATTGCACTACCTTGATATTGGCTTGTTTTAGTACGTTTAGGGTGGTTTCTGGGCCCATTACGTCGGACCCCACAACTAGTGTAGGGCTGAGTGCCATAATGCCTTCAGCGGAAAGCATGCGGTGGTAGCCCAGTTTAGCGACTGAGCTTAATTGTTCAGGCACATAGCTGGTGGCATCGACAGCCACTAACTCATCGGCCGCCCCTAACGCCAGCACTAACTCGGTGACACCCGCCCCCGCGCTCACCAACTTTATGTCCTGAGTTGCACTCCAAGCATTAAATGAAAAGAGTGCTATGACTGCGGGGAGTAGACACAACCATTTATTGAATACATTGCTATCGGTCGGTTGACTGAGTTTATTAAATCGATAACGCACAGCTTGAAACAACATGGGTAAACTCCTGATCCATCTAAAAGCAAGGTCGAGGTGTTATCAACCTTGCAGGGTAAACGGGTTAAAACACGATTGAGTTAAGGTTTAGGGTTAATGTTTCATCAAAATTTGGGTTTGATTAATGGCGTTGCCCTGCAAAAGTGCCAGTAGCTGCATTAGCGGTTCAACTGGCGCGGCCTTATCGGCAGCAATAATGACGGTGGCCTGTGGTTGAGCCGTTAACAGCGCTTCAAAGGCTGAACTAAATGCGGTTAAATCAGCAAATTTTTCGCCATTAATCGCCCAGTAGGGGGAAGTCGCCATAATATTGATGGCTATCGATTGCTTATGCTCGAGTGCAGTAATGGCGTTGCTTGGGCTTTGAGGTACATCAACAGGTAAGCTCAGCAAACGGCTATTTGCGGTGAGTAACAGAAACACTAAAACAATAAAAATAATATCAATCAATGCCGTAAGATCGACGCTGGGCAGTGGCTCTAAGGCACTGATCGCTGCTTGGGGTAACGACGTGTGGTGAGTGCTTATCATGGCTGAGACTCAAGAGATGCGGCGTGTGGAGTATTAGGTGTTTGATTAGCCTGATTTCCTAGAGCGAATGCCTGATATAAGTCCTGCTCAAGTGGTAGCTTGTCTACACCGGATAACCATAAGTTAATTTGATTCAGCACATGGCTCGCTTTTAAGCATTGGCTATGCGCCCAGATCCCAAATAAATGGGCGGCGGTAATGGTCGGCACCGCAATGATAAGACCTGCTGCGGTAGTATTCATCGCCAGACCAAGCCCCGCACTGAGTTGCGCAGGAGTGACTGGCACTTGGGACTGGCCAAGTTGGGCAAACATGTCAATTAACCCAAGTACCGTACCGAGTAACCCCAGTAACGGACTAATAATCCCTATCACTTGCAAAATCTTAAGGCCCGCTTGCAGCTCCCTTTGTTGTTTATTCAGCCATAGACTGAGTAATTCTTCCCTGAGTGGTTTGGGTTGATGTGCTTGCGCTAACAGCACTGTTGCGCCACGCGCCAGTAAATCCTGCTGATGGCTGGTTTTAGAGAGTAAAGCTTGAATGTTTTCGCTTGTCGGTTTGGCATCAGAGTGGCGTAGCTCTTTAACCCAAGCTTGTTTTTTTGGGGAGATTGACGCTACGGATTGTTGTAAAAACAGTGCGCTACGCTCAAGGCAAATCATCAAGGCAAGGAATGCACATATCAGCAAAGGCCAGGTGAGTGAACCGAGCTGGCCATGTAGGGTAGAAAAGTCAGTCATAAGCGGTGAGTCTCTATAGTTAGATCTGTTATCAAGCATTCAGCCAAATTCGTTGCAATAGGATTAGCGTGGTTAAGCATTGCATCGCCACAGGATCAATTTAAGGCGAAGCGAATTGGTACCCTAACCTTGTAATGGCTCGCCAGTTTTGGGCTTGGCGCCTCAAACTGCCAAGTCTCTACCGCCTCTAGTGCCGCTTGGTCCAGCAGGCTGACACCAGAGCTTTTGACTAACGTGAGGGCGAGTTGTTGTCCAAATTCGTTAAACATCACTTCAATTGTTGCGGTTCCTTCCAAGCCTTTTTTGCGCGCCATGCGCGGATATGTTGGTTGGGGAGGTTGACTGGCAAAAGTGGGGGATGCGAGTTCAACCACGGTTTGATGAGGTGCCATATTGCTATCAATTGAATGCGGCTGCTCATCGATACTTGGAGTGGTTTTAGTTGGCACTAACTCGGCGTGTGGCGCCATTTTTTCTGTGGATTTTAGATTGTCAGTGTTGGCGGTGTAGTGATGCTCCTGCGACTGTTTAGACTTTGGCTGCGCGATGGTTTTTTTATCAATTGATGCAGTAATACTTTGTTTTTGCTCAGTCTTACTTTGAACGTTTTTTTTAGGTGTAGATGTTGTCAGCTTTGGTTGAGCAGCTTGTGTCGATGGTGCAGTAACAGTGTGTACCAATGATGCGTGATGGGTTTTGTTTACAGTGTTACCAGCAGTATCCGATGTTGCAGCCATTTGAGGCTTAGCAAAGTTTAAGGTAACAGGGTTTAAGGTAACGCGTTGATGTGATTCACCCTGAATGGTCGGTGAATTGATTATTTTTAGCTGAGCAGGCGTAGGTTGCGAAGCTATAACCCCCGTTTGAATCGCAACAGTTAATGCGCCAAAAGCTAAATATCGTTTCGGTGTCACGGCAAACCTTCCAATTCCAAAAGCATTCACTCATCAATCATTGCTAATTAAGATACATAAATATAAATAAGATCGCAAATGATAATGATTTCCATTTGATCAAATTTATATTCTCAGTTAGAGTGCCTGCAATTGCTAAAGTGAATGCTCAAAAAACTAGCAAAATGCCAAGGTAGGCGAATGACTGTTACGGGTCTTTTTAGATACTAATTGATTAATAAAATTAATAATTTGAGGAAGATAATATGAACAAAAAGCCGTTAGTGATCGCCGTTGCGATGGCACTAAGTAGTACGGCGCTAAGTTTTGCGTTAGCGGCTGAAGAAGGCGTCAAACCCACTGCGGTGCAGAAGAGTGCTGAACAGGGGGTTGTCGAAACTGAATTTGATGAAGTGTTAGTGAGTGCGACGCGTTTGAGTGAGAAAGTGTCTGAAACCAGTCGAAGTGTGGCTGTTGTCGCAGAAGAGCAGCTTAACGTTTCACAGGCTTCATCGGTTGCCGAAGTATTAAAAAACGAAGCGAATATTAACTTAACAAATGGCCCAAGAGCGACCTCTCAGGGCGTCGAAATTCGTGGTTTAAGCGGTGATCGTGTTTTACAAACGATCGATGGTGCAAGGCAAAATACTAGTTCGGGCCATCGCGGTTCCTATTTTATGGACCCTGAACTACTTAAATCTATCGAGGTGATCCGAGGCCCTGCCAGTAGTTTGTGGGGCAGTGGTGCCCTCGGCGGTGTTGTTGCACAAAATACTAAGTCTGCTCAGGATTTTTTAGCGCCAAATGAAACCTTTGGTGGTTATGTCAAACAAGGCTATGACACCAATGGCGACCGCACTAAAACCAGCGCCGCAGTCTATGGCCAGCAAGCAACAGTCGATTGGTTGCTCAATGGCAGTTATGTTGATTCCAACAATATTAATACCGGCAATGATGAAACCTTAGTCAACAGCGCTTCTTCAGGAAGCAGTGGACTGGCTAAATTCGGCTGGCAGGCTGATAAAGCCTCACGCTTAGCGTTATCGGCAAGAGTTAACAAGATTAATGAATTGGTGCCAAGTAATCCTTCTGCGGCAGTGAGTAGCTCAGTGCCTTTAGTGCGCCGCAAAACGGACGATCAAAATATCACCCTCAATTACAGCTTAGCGCCAGCCAATAATCCTTATTTGGATACTCATGTGCAGGTTTATTGGAATAGCACAGATTACGATGAAGACCGCGTCACTAAAGGCCAATTAGATAGCACTGAATACCGCACCGTTGGCGTTAATTTGAACAATAGTTCTCAACTCGGTAACACTAAGTTGACCTACGGTGTGGATGGCTATCGCGATACCCTTAAAACCGTTAGAGACGATAAGGGACAGGTTGGGCAGCGTCCTGAGGATATAAATGGCGAAACAACGGTATGGGGAGCTTTTACTCGGGCGGATGTGCAACTGACACAAACGGTAAACCTCGATGCAGCTTTGCGTTATGACAGTTTTAAAAACGAGAGTCATAACCTTAATGCATCTGCTGATGATACTGAGCTATCTCCTTCACTTGGATTAAGTTGGCAAATGCAGCCATGGCTGACGTTAAGTGCGCGCTATGATCAGGCCTTCCGAGCGCCGACGGTGGAGGAAATGTTCTCTAGCGGTACCCATTACTGCATTCCGCCAATACCGGGTTTTTTACCCAAAGGGTTATGTAACACCTTTGCGACAAATCCTGACCTAAAGTCTGAAGTGGCGCGTAATAAAGAGCTTAAAGCTGACCTTCGCTTCAATGACTTAGCTGGTGATGATGAATTAGCGATTACTTTAAACATCTTCCGTAACGATGTAGACGATTTTATTGTTCAGCAAGTCTCTAATCCATATCGGGGGATACCAGGACTCGAGCAAACAACCTCGTGGAACAATGTGGAAGACGCTCAATTAACGGGCTTTGAGCTCAGCGGTCGTTATCGCATCGGACAAACGCGTTTAGCGATGAATTATGGTCAAACCCGCGGAGAAGACCGTAATACTGGCGATTATATCGAAGGGATGCCAGCCAATAAGTTTAATGTCGACTTATCCCAAGGGATTATGGAAGGCGATATGAAGCTAGGCACGCGAGTGACCTATGTTGCCAGCCAAACGAATACACCCAAAGGTTACAGTGTTGCTAAGTATGATGAATACACCCTTTGGGATGTTTACCTTGCATGGGAGCCCGCGATGGGCGTGATGTCGGGCCTGAGAGTTGATTTTGCCATTGAAAACATTGGTGATGAGAAGTATCTGCAGGCATGGCAAACCTTGTATCAGCCTGGCCGTAATATGAAGCTGTCTGCACGCTACATGTTCTAAACCTTGGGATAGAGGATTTTCGGAATGACCCAAACAGTCGACATTGAAAACACGGATAACGTGCTGAGTCGCCGAGATTCAAATGCTGAAACCCAGCAAATGTTGCGGCAACGATTTGAAACTCAACCAGATTTAATGCCTGCACAATTGGCCAGTGAGTTAGGGATTGCCGAGCTTGAGGTGGTTACCGCCTTACCTAAAGCGCAGCGAGTGTTTTTACCTTTGGCCCATATGGACGAGTTACTACAAAGCTTACCCGAGTGGGGTTCGTTAACCACCATAGTGATGCTTTCGGGCAGTGTATTTGAATTTAAAGGCGATTTTCCCCAAGGAAAATTTGCCCATGGTTACTACAACCTCTACAGCAAAGGGGATGGCTTACATGGCCATCTTAAATTGGATGGCATGCGGGCGATAGCCTTGATCAGCAGACCTTTTAGGGGCAGCGAGAGCCATTCCATTAACTTTTTTGGACCTCAGGGTGAAGTGGTATTTAAAGTTTATTTAGGACGTGACAAGCAAAGAGTGCTTTTTCCCGAGCAAGTGCGCCGTTTTAAAGCGCTGGCCGCTACCTTTGCTGATTAACATTGATGAACGTAATTTATTGAGGAAACCAATATGAAGCCTGACATTTCCGAGCAAGAACAGCGTTTAAGGGACAAACTGTTACCTGAAATAGAGGTCTTTAAACAGCAACGTAAAACCTTACAACTCGCCACCGTCGATACCGATGGTCAACCTAATGCCAGTTACGCGCCATTTGCCTTAGCAGACGATGGTTTTTATATCTTGGTGAGTGACTTAGCGCGCCACGGCCATAATCTTAAACAGTCTACTAAAGTGTCTGTGATGCTGGTGGAGGATGAAGTCGAAGCCAAATCTGTATTCGCCCGCAAACGATTAACCTTTGATGCCATGGCTCAAGCGGTTGCACGTGATACGCCCTCGTTTAGCAAAGGAGTCAGCCTGTTATCTAAACGTTTTGGCGACATGTCGGATAATTTGGCAGCGCTGACGGACTTTAACCTGTACAAGTTAGCGCCCCATCAAGGATTGTATGTCAAAGGCTTTGGCCAAGCCTTTACTCTTACAGGCAGTGAATTACTCGATGTGAACTGGAAGCGTGATGGTCACCATGGCACCCCAAAAACGCCTGAAGATATGCAGGTAGCTTAGATATCTGTGTTTTACACTTCTGTACTTTGATCTTGCCCTACTCAAGGCGCAATCATAAACCCGCTATCAATGCGGGTTTATTTTTGGCTTTTATATTCTTAGCCTTGAATTTTTGCTTTGCTAGCATCACTTTGGTTATCGTGTGCGCTTTCTTGTGTGCTCAGTTCATTGTCATTTGTGCTAAGTTGAATGACAAATAAAGCCGAAGGATAACAAGAGTGAACAAACCGCTCATAGAGCCCACCGATTCGAGCATTCCACCTCTTCGACCATTATTGGAGTCCATTGTGTCTCAACAATCTTCACACACCTCGGTTCGCCAACGGGCAGTATTGCCATGGATTTGGCAATTTCTTAAGCCCTATCGTTTGCGAGTTGTCGCGGCGATTGTATTTTTATTGATCGGTTCTTTGGCCTGGTTATCCCTCGGCCAAGGCGTGCGGCTGATGGTGGACGAAGGTTTTATTAAGGATAACGCCCAGCGGCTGAATGAAATTATTCTATTGGTGTTGCTGATCACCGCAGTGAGTGGCACTGCGGTGTTTTGCCGTTTTTATCTGATGACATGGCTTGGGGAGCGTGTCAGTGCCGATATTCGGCTTGCAGTTTATAATCAATTACTTAAATTATCTCCGGCATTTTATGCCAAGGTGCGCACTGGTGAGGTGATTTCACGTTTTACCGCCGATTCAACCTTACTGCAAACCGTTGTCGGTTCGAGTCTCTCTATGGCACTACGCTCCGGCGTGACGGTTATTGGTGGGCTGGCGATGATGGGGATCACCAGCGTGAAGATGACACTGCTCGTGTTACTGGCCGTGCCTTTGGTGTTGGGGCCTGTCGGTTTCTTTGGCCGAAAAGTGCGAACCTTAGCGCGCGAAAGCCAAGATAGGGTGGCGGATCTCGGTGCCTATGTGGATGAAACCTTGCATGAAATCCACACTGTGCAGGCCTATGGCCATGAGGATAAGGACCGCAGCCTGTTCAATGGCCGTGTCGAAGATGTGATGACCGCCGCCAGCGGCCGCATTCGTTACCGCGCGCTGCTGATTTCTTCAGTGATGTTCCTCAGTATTGCTGCCATTGCGCTAGTGACTTGGGTCGGCGCCCACGATGTGATGTCAGGTAAGATGACGGGCGGCGAACTCTCAGCCTTTATGTTTTATGCGGTCATGGTGGCAGGCGCGGTTGCGACCATTAGTGAAGTGGTCGGGGAAATCCAACGCGCCTCGGGCGCCGCAGAACGCTTAATCGAATTAGCCGAAACTGAGGTCGATATTCCGGCGCCACTGGTGCCTAAAACTCTGCCAGATAAAGTACGCGGCGAGTTGCAACTGCAACAACTTAACTTCCATTATCCCGAGCAAACTCAGTTAGTGCTCAGCGACTTAGACCTTGTAATAAATGCTGGCGAGCGGGTGGCTTTGGTCGGCCCGAGTGGTGCCGGCAAGAGCACGCTATTTCAGTTATTACAGCGGTTTTATGTGCCTTCATCGGGCAGTATCTTATTGGATGGGATTGATATTGCTGCGCTTTCACCACAGGATTTGCGGGCGCAGTTTGCGCTGGTGCCGCAGGACTCAGTGATTTTTGCCACCAGTGTGCTGGAAAATGTGCGCTATGGCCGCGTTGATGCCAGCGAGCAGGAAGTGATTGATGCCTGTATTGCGGCCCGTGCCCATGAGTTTATCAGTGAATTTAATGAAGGTTATCAAACCTATTTGGGTGAGCGCGGTGTGCGCTTATCTGGCGGGCAAAAACAACGGATTGCTATTGCGAGGGCCATTTTAGCCGACAGACCCATCCTATTACTCGATGAGGCCACCAGTGCACTCGATGCCTTGAGTGAGCAAAAAGTGAAGCTGGCGCTTGATGAGTTAATGGCGGGTAAAACTACGCTGATCATCGCCCATCGGCTTGCAACCGTAATTAATGCCGATCGAATTATTGTGTTTGATAAGGGGCGAATTGTTGCCAGTGGTAAGCATCAAACTCTAATGCAAACCAATGATCTATATCGCGAGTTTGCCAGTTTGCAGCTGCTAACGGATGAGGTTAACCCATTGAGCGAGTAAGACTTGGATTGGGTAAAGAGGCTCAAATAAAACCCCAGAGTGTTGCTCTGGGGTTTTATTAGATTTAAAGCCGTTCAAATTACTTAATGGTTTTTAAGGCTGATTTTTGAGTTCTCTACGCAGAATCTTACCCACAGTACTCTTAGGTAGCTGCGGCATAAATTCAATTAACTTAGGCAGTTTGTAGGCAGTGAGTTGCTCGCGGCAGAAGTTGATGATGGTGGTTTTCATCAGTTCAGGGTCTTGGCTGTCATCCTTGAGCACGATACAGGCTTTGACTGCTTCTCCAGAGTGCTCATCCTTTACGCCAACTACGGCGCATTCGATGATATTTGGGTGGCTAGCAAGCACGTTTTCGACTTCATTAGGATAGACGTTAAAGCCAGAGACAATAATCATATCCTTTTTGCGATCAACGATTTGATGGAAGCCTTCCTCGTTCAGAATCGCAATATCCCCCGTTTTAAAGAAACCATCAGCCGTCATCACATTAGCCGTTTCTTGGGGATTATTCCAATAACCTAGCATCACCTGTGAGCCACGGGCGGCGAGCTCACCGGCTTCCCCTTGCGCGACTTCATTACCGTTTTCGTCTAACAGTTTGACCTCAGTGCCGAGAACGGGCTTACCGATAGTGCCAATCTTTTGATATCCCGGTGCATTGAGCGAGATCACTGGCGAGGTCTCGGATAAGCCATAACCTTCACTGATGGTATTGCCTGTGGTTTGCTGCCATAGATTGGCTGCGGCAGCGGTCAGCGCTGTGCCACCTGAAATAGTGATTTTTAAATGGCTAAAATCTAGCGCCTTAAATTCGGGTTGATGGCACAGGGCGACAAATAAGGTGTTAAGCCCTGCAAAACCGGTAAAGGGGTATTTCGCCAGCGTCTTGATTAAGCCATTAATATCACGGGGATTTGGGATTAATACCGAGCAACCACCACATTCAAAATACAGCACCAAGTTCACCATAAAGGCGTAGATATGGTAAATCGGTAGTGGTGCGACAAAAATATCTTCCCCTTCGGTGATAACACTGCCGATGCGGGATTTTACTTGCGCCGCATTGGCGAGCATATTGCCGTGGGTCAGCATTGCGCCCTTAGAAAGACCCGTTGTACCACCAGTATATTGCAGCGCGGCTAAATCGCCTAAGGCGGGCACAAAGCGCGTAAACGGTAGCTCTGCACCTTGCTTTAGCACTTGGCAGAATTCGACATTTTTAAGCCCCGTTTTGGGCTGAACTTGCGGATCGATAAGATCTAACGGATGAGTTGAAATCACCAGTTCTATCGGTGTGGTTGCAACCACTTTGGCCAATGTTGGCAGTAAATCGGATAGCACCACTAAAGCTTTTGCACCCGAGTCATTAAACTGATGGATAAGCTCACGTTCAGTATAAAGCGGGTTTGTGTTGACGAGAATCAGGCCTGCTCTTAGTGCGCCATAGGCAGCGATGACAAATTGGGTAATGTTGGGTAATTGAATCGCGATCCGATCGCCAGGTTTTAGGTTAGTGTTATTTTGTAAATAAGCAGCAAAATAGCGTGAATCACGTTCTATCTCATTGAAGCTACTGCTTTTACCTAAGCAAGCATATGCGGTTTTATCGCCAAAGCGTTGGCTAGTGCGTTCGATTAAGTCTATGAGTGAAGAGTATTTGCCAAGTTCGAGTTGTGACTCTTGATCGTATGCCATGCCTAACTACCTCAAATCGGTTTAGTCGTTATTATTATTTTAAAATCAAACGAGTGTTTAGATTAGAAGGATTCAACCTATAAGGTCAATGTTTATCGCCAAATAATTCTATCCAAAGATTGCTACTATCTTTATGTTAAAAATAGTGTTTTTACTCTATATGGGCGGAGTAGAGTTAAGTCTTTATTAACTTGGGTATATTAGGGTGTGTTGATGTTTTAGGGGCATTTTTATAGCAATTGGTAGGTGAATTGGGGGAAAGAAAGGGCGCTTAATATGGTGTTGGTGTGGCCATTTTAAAAACCAATAAGACGCTCAATCGATGGCGTCTTATTGGTTGTCTACGGCTAAATGGGAGCATTGAGGCTATGAATTAAGGGCTAAAGAAGCCGGTTTCTTGGCTGACGCTTTGTTTGGGTTCGCTGACATCGGTTACCGAGAATTCGATAAGTTTGCGTCCCGCAGGGATAGCATCCTTATCGGCTAACACTGTCACGGGGTAATCTGCTTGTTCACCCGCCGCGAGGGTGATTACCGGGTCGGCAATTAAGCTGAATGGCATTTCGCTGTTGACCGCGAGTTGGTATTGCTTGGTTTGTTGAGTCTTGTTACGGATCTTCAGCTGGTAGGTATTTTCAACTTTATTATCGGCGGTTTCGCGGTACAGACTCTGTCTGTCGCGAATGACGTTAAGCTGAATCTCACTGCGACTGGAGAGATCTAAACCTATCACAACCAACATAATAACAACGGCAGCGCCGTAACCTAAAAAGCGTGGCGAGCGCAAATTGGAATGGGCGACACCTTTTAATTCATTCTCGCTAACATAGCTAATAAGGTTTTGTTTGTAGTCGAATTTTTGCATGGTTTCATTACAGGCATCGACACAGGCGCCGCAGTTAATGCACTCGTATTGAAGGCCTTGGCGAATATCAATCCCCGTTGGACAGACCTCAACACATAAATTACAGTCAACACAATCACCGAGTTCGGTTTGTTGCTTGCGTTTACGGGGTCCGCGGGCTTCGCCGCGTGCGGCATCATAGGTCACGGTTTTGGTGTTGGCATCGAACATCACGGCCTGAAAACGCGCATAGGGACAGCAGTGTAAGCACATTTGCTCGCGCATCCAGCCAGCGTTTAAGTAAGTGCAAATCGCGAAAAACCATACCCAGCAGGTTGTCCAAAAGCCGGCGTTGCCGGTAAAAATATCCAAGTAGAGTTCACGGGATGGGATGAAGTAACTGATAAATCCACAGCCAGTAATCAAGGCGGCTAATCCCCACAGGCTGTGTTTGAGCGTTCTTTTACTGAGTTTACTCGCAGACCATGGCGCCTTATCGAGCAACTTGCGTTTATTGCTGTTACCCTCAATTTGGCTTTCGAGCCAGACAAACATAAAGGTCCACGCGGTTTGTGGGCAAAGATAGCCGCACCAGACCCGTCCCCAAAACACGGTTATAAAAAAGAGGCCAAAAGCCGCGGCAATAAACACCCAAGCGAGTAAGGTGAAATCCTGTGGCCAGAGCGTGAGGCCAAAAAAGAAGAATTGTTGCTGACTCACATCCAGCAGTATCGCTTGCCGACCATCAAATGAAATAAACGGCAGTGCAAAAAACAGCAGTACTAACAGGCTATTCATTGTGGTTCTGAGACGCTGAAAATAGCCTTTCTGCTCTCGGAAATGAATCTGGCCACTGCTTTTGTGTGCAGGCTTATCTTCCGCCTGGATATTTTTTACCGGGATAAATTGCTCGGCAGAGGGATGTTTGGCGTTCTCTCTGTGTTGGGTGTCACTCTTGGGCATATGCTGTCCTAACGGCTTAAATAAGATTCGGCTCCCTATAGCAAGCGTTAGGCCAAAATAATTTGCATTTAACTATTTGATATTTATTGATTTAAATTAGATTGGTTTTTATGTGTGTCGCGATATATCGTCAATTGGCGATATATCGCGTTTTTGAGACTATTCATCATTAGTGATTTGACGTGTAATCCCGAGCTTCTTCATTCGCGATCTGAGGGTACTTGGCGGGACGCCGAGTACACTGGCTGCGCCGTTTGCGCCCGAAATACGCCAGTTCAGCAGTTTTAATGTTTGCTCAATATGCTGTGCTTCTGCCTCGGCCAAGGTTTGTAATGGTGAAGCCGCGGTTTGAGTCTGTAGGTGATTCGTGGGCATGGCATGGATATGTAAAATATCCGTTTGAGATAATATAGCCTCACGCTCAAGGATATTCTGCAATTCGCGTACATTACCAGGCCAGCTGTAGGCCATTAATTTTTTTAGGCCTTTTTGACTTACCCCTCGGATTTTTTTACCCAGCTTACGGTTAAGGGAGTGCAGTATATGGCTGACAAGCTCGGGCATATCCTCCAGTCTCGCCCTGAGCGGTGGCACTTGGATTGGGAAGACATTCAAGCGGTAATAGAGATCCATTCGAAATAAGCCCTGTTCAACGCGTTTGAGTAAATCATGATGACTGGCGGCGACTAATCGAATATCGACCTTGATGGTTTCGCTGCCGCCGAGTCGCTCAAAGGATTGCTCTTGGATCACTCGCAGTAACTTAGATTGCGCCTCCAAACTTAATTCGGCCACCTCATCGAGAAACAGGGTGCCTTGATGGGCGAGTTCGAAGCGGCCCTTGCGCTGTTGAGTCGCACCCGTAAAGGCGCCTTTCTCATGGCCAAACAACTCACTCTCTAACAGTGAGGCTGAAAATGCCGCGCAGTTAACGCTGATCATGGGCTTATCTTTGCGGCGACTCAGTTGATGTAAGTTGCGGGCAACCAGCTCTTTGCCTGTGCCATTCTCGCCACAAATCAATACGGTACTGTCGGTATTGGCCACCATATGCAGTTGCTGGATCATATGGCGGATCACCGCGCTACTGCCCGAAATATCCACATCGCCGGTCTTATCGGCTAACTCGGCTTGGAGATAATGATTCTCGCTGGCCAGTTGTTCCGACAGAGCTTGAACCTGTGCTAAAGCTTGGCGTAGCGACTGCTCGGTTTGTTTTTGAATACTGATGTCGCGAAATATCGCGACTACGCCGATAAGCTTGTTGTCCCGATAGACTGGCGTAGAGCTGTAATGCACTGGAAAGCTGCTGCCATCCTTACGCCAAAACACATCGTGGGTAATTTCCCTTGCTATCCCATCCTTCAAGGTGTTGTAGATGGGGCAATCTTCTTGGGGATAATGACTGCCATCCGCATGGCTATGATGATGGCAATTATGGATATTTTTGCCGAGTAACTCTTCATTCTTCCAGCCCGTCATGCGCTCGGCGGCGGGATTGATAAAGACAGCATTACCATTTAAATCAAACCCATAAATGCCTTCACCCACGGCATTGAGCAGTAACTGATTCTCTGGCAGAAAATGTTTATCCAAGGGCATTGCGGCGGGCTGTGTTGATGTCATTCCGTTGATTCCTTAATACGAATGAGTGCCTAGAGTATAACCCCTTGAGTCGTGTCGCGATATATCGTGAGTTGCTTTGTCATGTTTGAATAGAATGGTTTAGAGGCTAGCTTAGAGGTCTGACCATTAACTTATTGATAATAAAAAGCTTATATTTTAATCAATAGAAAGTTTTATTTAGTGCTGGCTTAAATTGCCAGATTGTTATAAAAATGTTTCATAAATATTATTGGCAAGGTTGAAATAGACCAGTACGCTTACCCTTATATGGGAATATGCATTACTTCGCTAAGATATTTATTTAAGTAACTCGCTAGTTATAAAACTATTTTTATAGTGTTTTGGGGTTAGACGGCTGTTGAGAGTACGGAGTGATTTTCTGCCCACCTTTCCGGAAAATTGCTTTCTACTGATTTGAAGTGTGCAAAAAGGCTGCGATGCAGCCTTTTTTATTTTTAGCCCAAAACCACCTACTTCAGTAGGTGGTTATCATCATTTGAGGCTTTGCCTGTATACCTACCCATGTTAAATGCATCTTTGATTTTTAGCGAAGTCAAAAGAGGCAAATAACATGAGTAGATACGAGCAAGCATCGCATGTGTTCTGGCGATGTCAATATCATATAGTCTGGACACCAAAGTACCGCTTTCGGATATTGAAAGGTAATGTCGGAAAAGAGGTTTATCGATGCATTCAGGTTTATTGCCATCAAATGGGATGCATAGTCATGGAGCTAAATGTTCAAGTTGACCATGTTCATTTAGTGGTGAAGGTACCTCCGAAGATATCTATATCGAATTTAATGGGGGCGTTAAAAGGTAAGATAGCTTTGAAAATATTCAGTAAATTTCCTTACCTACGTAAGAATAAACTTTGGGGAAATCATTTTTGGCAGAGAGGATACTTCGTCGATTCGATTGGAATTAACGAGGAAATAATCCGTAGATACGTTAGGCATCAAGAGAAAGTAGAGCGGCAAGAGCAGGGTCAACTTGCTCTTGAATAAAGGCCCCCTTTTAGGGGGTTAAAACAAAGCCACCTTCTTCAGAAGGTGGATTCTTTACTGCGCTCTCAATACTCCATTTTTGAAGATTAAGCCAAATAAGCAAAATAGATTACAAGGCTTTAGCCTGGGCTAAGCCATTAAGTACGGCCTCTATGGTGAGTGTTGAAGGCAGCACTATGCCGTTAGGCGCCCTTGGGCCATAAACCTTATTGTAAGGTGTGCCTGGTACGCCTTCATGCTTCATATAACCCGCAATGGTGGAATCGGCTTCACTCCAATTTCCCTGCATCAAAATAACCTTGTCGGCCATCAGCGCATTCACCACTTGCTCCCTATGGGTGACTTCCGCCTTGTTAGTTTGGCAAATGCTGCACCAGTCTGAGGTGATATCCACAAACACTGTGTAGCCATCGGCGACCAGTGGCGCGATTTTTTCAGGGGCCAGCGTGTGCCACTGCAACTTTTGATAGGCTTGATAATCTTCGCCTTTATGTACAAAACCGATAATTCCGCCTAGGCCGACGGCGAAAAATCCCAACACAAAAATTACCGCCAGTGGAATGCGTTTACCTTTGCTGCGTTGCCAGATTAACAGGCCAATCGCGCCCACAAGTAATGCGAGAATGACCAGACTGATAAGAGTGATAGTGCCCATAGATGCCTACATGAGTTTTCGATAATCCAATCTATCTTAGCGGCTAACAGCTTAAATCTGCGTGAATTTACGCTTTAAAAGCCGATTAAACCTTTGACGCATTCGGTTGCAATTGTGCTTTTGCGCCGAGTGCACAGTCTTTGTAAGCTGGTGCACTAATAAAAAGACCACAAAATAATGACTACAGAAGAGAAGGATAATTGATGCGAGTGCTAAATAAAAAGTCAACGCCCGCAGGGCTAACATGGGCAAGTATGTTGCTGCCCTTGTTATTTACTGTGTCCATGGTCGGCCATGCCGAGCCTGCTCAAAAAGGCGAAGCCAAAGTGGATAAGTTAGTGCCAGAGGTGGTGACCACTAAGCATAAAATGACGATTCAAAATCAGAAGATCAGTTATCAAGCCATTAGTGGTGAGACCATTTTAGAGGATGATAAGGGGGAGCCTCAGGCCAGTATCTTTTCTATTACTTATTTAAGGGATGATGTGCAGGACAGCAGTAAACGCCCAGTCACGTTTATTTTTAACGGTGGCCCAAGTTCAGCCTCGCTGTGGCTGCACATGGGACTCTTTGGGCCCAAACGCGTGATTGTGCCCAGTGATGCCAAAGATGATGGTGCGGCACCTTATCGGATTGAAGCAAACGATTACTCATTACTCGATGAATCTGACTTAGTGTTTATCGATCCTGTGGGTACCGGTTTTAGCCGCGCCCTGGGTGAGAAGAAAGGCGCCGATTTTTGGGGCGTAAAAGAAGATGCCCAATCCATTGCCGAGTTTATCCGCCGTTGGTTGATTGAACATAAGCGTTGGAATTCGCCCAAATACCTTGCCGGTGAAAGCTATGGTACGACGCGAGCCGCGGCATTAGTGGATGAACTTCAAGGCGGCTGGACCGATATCTCTGTCAATGGCGTGATGCTGATTTCATCGATTCTCGACTTTAGTCACGCTCGCTATCAACCGGGTAACAACCAACCCTACATTGGTTTTTTACCGACCATGGCGGCGACTGCGTTTTATCATAACAAAGTCAGTGATGCCGATAAGGACTTGGGGCTCGAAGCGTTTGTCGAACAGGCGCGTCAATTCGCTATTAAGGATTACGCCTTAGCCCTATTACAGGGGAGCCGTTTAGCGCAAAGTGATTATCAGACCGTACGCAAACAGTTGGCGCGATTTACGGGCTTGAGTGAGTCCTACCTCGACAGAGTAAATTTACGGGTGAGTGCGAGTCGCTATACCAAGGAATTGCTCAGGGATCAGGATTTGACCATCGGGCGGTTAGACAGTCGCTATACTGGCAAAGATTACGACAGTGGCGGTGACTCGACCGATAACGACCCGTCAGGATATGGTATTGATGGTGCTTATACAGCGGCTATCCATCAATATCTGTATGAGGATTTAGGGGTTAAATTATCACGCCCCTTCAACGTACTTTCCACCGATGTTAACCGTGGCTGGAACTGGAATATTAGCGGTAAACAAATGCATTATGTGAATGTGGCACCCTATTTAGGACAGGCGCAGCGCGAGAATAAAGACTTGCGTATTTTTGTCGGTAACGGATATTTTGATTTCGCAACGCCCTTCTTTGCGACTGAAAATACCTTTGCCGATAACGGTATTGATAATAGCCGCGTCACTATGCATTACTACAAGGCGGGTCATATGATGTATGTAGAGCCTGCATCGCTTGCGCAACTGGTGCAAGATATTCGCGCTTTTTATCATCCCAACGGGGTGAAATGAGAGTGACCGTATTGCTAGGCCAGTGTTAAACTGCCACTCCTGTGAAGGCCCTTTTGAGGGCCTTTTTATGCTTTAAAGGGTTGAAAATGAGCTTTAGTACTTGGTTGGGACTATTGGCGATTTGTTGCTTGGGCGCTATGTCCCCTGGGCCGAGTTTGGCGATGGTCGTGCGTCATACCTTAGGCGGTGGTCGCGGGAAAGGGATTGTGTGTGCTTGGGCACACTCGATTGGCATAGGGGTCTATGCGCTAGTCACGCTACTTGGTCTTGCGGTAATGCTGAAAAATGCGCCTTTGGTTTTTAATGGGATAGCGATTTTAGGCGCGCTCTATCTGGCATGGATGGGGCTCCAAGCATTACGCTCAAACGGTGGCATGCAGGCAAAACTTACGGCGGGGGAGGCGACGGATACGCTCACGGCGGCGCGCGATGGTATCGCGATTTCCCTGTTCAATCCTAAGATTATGCTGTTCTTTTTAGCGCTGTTTAGCCAATTTGTGATGGTTGCAGATAGTTTTACAGGTCAAGCACTTATCGTACTAACACCACTGGTAGTTGATGGGCTCTGGTACACCTTAATTGCGTTAGTGTTGTCCCATTCGAGTGTATTGCCTAAGTTGCGGGAAAAAGCGGGCTTGATTGATAAACTTTCTGGTGTGGTATTGATTCTGCTGGCAATACGGGTGCTGTATAGCCTCTATGTGTAGTTGTTCACTATTTTTTGAGCATATAACTTGGATTGCCCGCCAAATAGCTAGTACCGCTAAAATTAGGTTTCACGCATCTGACGGCGCCATCTAACATTGCTAATTCTTGAAATTCCGAAGTAAGAAATAGCTTTATGTGGCAATGGAGATCTTGGGATTCATGTTTAAATACTGCCAGCAGATTCTCAGGGCTACCAGCTTGTTGATAAACTTTGGTTAGGTGATATTGATGTGCGCTTAATGTTGATTGTGATATAAGCGCATCACCCAAATTCACAATAAACCATTCACATGTTGAAAGCATAATAATTTACCTTACCTGAACTCGGGGTAACGAGTGTCGAGAAAAATCTAAATTTAACAAACTAAATCAATGCCATAAGTGATTTGTTTGAAAATAAAAATATTTTCTTTCTGACTGAGTACGCAGATTTTTGCGCATATCAAGGCGCTCAGTCGTACACGATAGCGAGCTATGGTTAGACAGAGCAACGCACAGAGGCCCGAAAAGATGCCTATTCAGCGGCTCTACTTATCCCGAGCTCAGGTTACCTAGTTAGCGCTGCTCAGTGTAAAATCTTTTAGCTGAATAAATGGTTTATGGGGCGTAACGTCACATTGGTCTGAGATTCGTTACCACACCTCATCTGACTATATCGCTAGTGCGGCTTTTAGCGTTGTAATTTCAGTGGGTGTTAGCGGTCGCATTTCTCCCTCTGGTAGAGTGTTTGTTGCTGCTTTGCTTTCTGTACAATTATCTTCGCTTACTGTTTCAAGGCTGAGTGTCATTAAGGCCACTCGCTGTAAATCGATAACCTTATAACCTAAGGCGCTGGACATCCGCCGAATTTGCCGATTTAAGCCTTGGATCAGCACTATTTCAAATTTATCTTCACTAAGCCTACGAACTTTACAGGGGAGAGTATCTACCTCTTTGTACTTTACGCCGCTGGCCATTAGCTTAATAAACTCATCGGTGAAGGCCCTCTCTAGCTGCACATGATAGGTTTTACTGTGGGCAAAACTGGGGTGCATCAGTTTGTGGGTGAGTTCGCCATCGTTAGTGAGCAGCAATAATCCGCGGGAATCCTTATCTAATCTGCCGACGGGGTAGAGTCTTGGTGTTGGTGGCAGTAAGTGGATCAAGCTGGATTTATCGTCTTTGAGTAAACGGCAATCTGTACCTACGGCCTTATTGAATAGCCAATAGGTAGGAGTTTCGCTGCCTAATACAGGCTTTGCATCCAAGCAAATACTATCAAGGCATTGACCATCTGCATCGAGCTGGACTGGGTCGTGATGTGTGGCAATCTTACCATTTCGCGTAATGCGTCCTGCCTCAATTAAACGGCAGGCTTCTCGGCGTGAACTGATGCCACATTGGGCAAGGTATTTAGCTAGACGCATAAATGATTAAGTTAAAACGGGTGATGGACTTGGGCGCGATAATACAGGATTTTGGATAAACGACGCATCGCAAACGCAAGGCTTAAGCACCAAATAATATTGAGGTTCGTTTGCAGCCACATATTGGTACTAACCAAACAGAAGTGATTGTCTATATCACAGGGCGGAAAATCCAGTTGGCTCCAATCCAGTTGTAAACTCAGGCTAATAGCACTGATAAAACTTAATAAACTCAAGTAAAACAAGGGTCTTGGGCAGATAAGTTTAGGAACGACTCCGGCAATAATCACTAAGGCATGCAAGGTTAGCGTGCTTAAGAGATAGCTAGTGGAAACCAGTCTATGCATGGTTAAAAAGTTAATCGGAAAAATGCCCATCAAAATCACCGAAGTGCCAACCCAAACTCCTGTGAGTGCAATATATTGGCTAAAGCTATCGAGCTTGAGTAAGTACAGCCCAGCCATAGAGATCAGCATGCAAATCCCTGCGGCCAATAATCCTAAATTAAACACATAGGCAAGGGGCGAGTGGGTATAGTCCCCTAAAAAATCGGCGCGGATAAATAGGGCGCTAACGCCCATGGTTTGGTATTGTCCATACAGAGCAACCATCACTCCTATCGCACTGAGCAGTGCGGCTCCCACAATCAACCAAGTGATTAGGCGATGTAAATCGTAAAAACTGGGTTCACGCTGTCTTGGATTCATTTGGCTTTTAATGAATAGTGGTGTGGGTTAAGGGGCAAGGTTGAATAATCGGGTGTAACTTGCCTGAATCCCTTCATGAAGGCAAGTATTCTAAATAGCGCTGCATTTAACCTTTAAAACAAAGGGAGCCAGTCAAGTGGCTCCCTTTGTTTTGTGTTGCTTTCAATAAACCTTGTGATACTTAACTACATCAGTGGCGTTTACGGAAAATGACAATTGCAATGGCTACTGCTGCGAGGATCATGCAATACCATGCATGGGACACGGCTGCTAGCGGTGTGATGCTAAATGTCGAGGCGATTAACAGCGCTTGTGCACCATAGGGTATTAACCCTTGGATAATACAGGCAAAAATATCGAGTACACTGGCAGCTCGTTTAGGTGTTACGCCGTGTTTTTCTGCGAGATCTTTCGCAATGTCACCAGTGACAACAATCGATACCGTATTGTTAGCAACGCAGCTATTGGTCACGGCTACAATTCCCGCCATCCCTAATTCGGCCGCGCGGCATGAGGCTTCGCCTTGGGCTTTTGAGAAACGGGTGATGAGCTTTTCAATCTGTTTGCTCACAAAGGCTAAACCACCTTGTTGCTGCATCAGCGCGGCTAAACCACCGACTAACATCGACAGGATAAAAATTTCCTGCATATTGCTAAAGCCCGCGTAGATATCCTTACCAAATTGGATTACGCCATAGTCCATCGTCAGCAAACCAGTGGCACCCGCAAGCAGTATGCCTAAGGTTAAGACGACAAATACGTTTAGTCCAGCAACTGCTAATACTAGAATCGTCAGGTAAGGAATCACCTTAATAAAGTCAATTTCTTGAGCGGCTAGATCGGCTTGTCCTTGTCCTGCGATGACAAAGGCAACAAAGGTCAGCAGTGAAGCTGGGATAGCAAAAATCAGGTTCTCGCGGAATTTATCTTTCATATCACAGCCTTGAGTTCGAGTGGCCGCAATCGTGGTATCCGAAATAATTGAGAGGTTATCACCAAACAGTGCGCCAGACATCACGGCGCCGGCCATCAGGGCATAATCAATTTGTGCCTGATCGGCAACGCCTAAGGCTATAGGTGCCACGGCGGCGATCGTGCCCATAGAGGTACCCATGGCCGTTGCAATAAAGGCGGCAATCACAAAAAAGCCTGGCAGTAATAGGTTTGAGGGAATAAGAGATAAACCTAAGGCTACGGTTGCATCGACACCGCCAGTGGCTTTCGCTACCGCCGCAAAGCCGCCAGCCAGCAAGTAAATTAAACACATGGCAATAATATTGCTATGGCCAATTCCACCAATAAAGGTATCAATGGCTTGATTTAATTTTTGCTTTGATAACACCAAAGCCAGAATAATGGCCGGCAGAATAGCAATCACACTCGGTAATTGATAGAAAGCAAAGTCCACACCTTGGCTTTGGAAATAGACCCCTGCGCCAATAAACAGACTTAAAAAAACGAATAAGGGTAACAGGGCAACAAATGATGCTGTGTTACTCGGTGCAGTGGTTTGGGTTGATTGACTCAATGTAATTTCTCTTTTACTCGGCGGATTGTCTGCGTGCTCCTTGGCAGTCAAACTCGCTCTAAATCTATGTCGCCTTGGCATCATATCCTAGCAACTTGGTGCCAAGCATATTGGATTGCCAATTTACTGTCAATCTAGACGTCTAGATGTTTCTACTTCCGTTGTGATCTGTTCGTTAAAAAGAGGTTTAAATCGTGGTTAGTCTTAATTTTTTATCTTAATAAACAGTATATTAAAACTATTCTGTTAATGATTTACTGGTTGTTGTTAGCCAATGCTAAATGTGAATTACTCAGTAATATAGCAATAGAGGGCTATTTCTTCCTCCACCGCTGATACAGTTTAGTGGATCTTAAGTTGGTGTACGATTCGGTGTTATTGGGTTTTCTGTTGTTTTTGACAAAGTACTACGTGCTGAGAGTGTGAGGAGTTATGTTAGTTTTTAACATTTTAATTTTGCGGGTATCTTTTCGCATAACATACTAAGGCCACTCTTGCTGTTAGTAACCAGATGCGGTAAAACGGTGATCCTTCATCCACACCTCACATAGCCAGCAGCATCGTGATACGAAGAGCTAAGCCATTACTGGGCACGTTAATTGAAATTGCAGTCGAATCGGTAGTTGAAGAACCCAGCCAACCAACACTCGATGAGCAAGCCATTCAAGCTGCGATTACTGCGGCTTTTTCTCGCATTGCACAAATTGGACGTTTATTAAGTTTTCATCAGCAAGATAGTGAGTTAAATCTTCTAAACCGTCAGCCTGGCAATTGGGTCACCCTAAGCCAAGATAGTCTAAGGGTATTTAAATTAGCCAAGTGGTTTGGTAAAGCTAGCGACAACTTATTTAATTGCACCATTGGTGGTGAAATGATGTCTCGCGGGGCGTTACCTTGCTACCTTGGTATGCCGCTACTTTTGCAGGGCGATTGGCAAGATATTGAAATTAAAGGGAACCAAGCGCGGTTAGCTCGGCCATTAATTGTTACTTTTGACGGTATCGCCAAGGGGTATGCGGTTGATATGGCAGTAAGTGAGTTACGTCGTGCAGGGGTTTCTGGTGGTTGGGTCAATGCGGGAGGGGACTTGCGAGTATTTGGTTCTGCCTCCTTGGATGTGCTTTGTCGAGGCTCAAATGGATTAAGCCAGAAGATAACAATCCGCAATATGGCTCTGGCAAGCTCACGAGTTTCGCAGCAATTGAGCCTAGGTTGTCCAGCATTATTACTGCCGACAGGTAATGTCGATATGATGAGCTTTGATGCGTCTAATGAGCGTGTTGTTAGCGTTCAAGCGCCTTTCGCATGGCGTGCAGATGCACTAACCAAGGTGGCAGGTTATCTTTCAGCTAAAGCTGCAAAAGATAAAATTAATCAGCTCGGTGGCCAGTTAGTCTGTTAACCGTTATATTTAAACATGCTCGGTACTAAGGCGGTGTGGTTGACGTGCCGCAGTTTGATGTACCTATCGGATTATTCTCTTCAAGCCATTGTTTTAAATGAAAACAGGCCAATCCTTTTGGGCTTGGCCAGTATCTCAAATGCCTCTCTTTAAGCGACTTTAAAGCGCGAGACTTCTTTTTGTAGATTGCTACAAATGGCTCGGGTATTGACCACTATTTGCTGTGTTTCTTGGATCACTATATTGCAATATCTTGTTTTATCAGACAGTTCAGTCAAGTTACGATTGATTTCCTCAGTGACGTGGGTTTGTTCTTCTGTTGCGGTCGCGGTTTGAGTCGACATCTCACTGACTTTAGAAGTGGAATTTAGGATCTGATCTAAGGCATCTTGTGTCTGACTGGCAAGGGTAACCGTCGAATGGGTGAGGCTGGCGCCTGATTCAATACTCTTCACCGCATCATTAACGCCCCGCTGCAATTCTTCGATCATGCTCTGAATATCTTGAGTCGACGTTTCGGTACGACTCGCCAGAGTACGTACTTCATCGGCGACCACCGCAAAACCACGCCCTTGTTCACCAGCACGAGCAGCCTCAATGGCAGCATTAAGAGCGAGCAGATTAGTTTGCTCCGCAATTGAGCGGATCACATCCAGTACCGAGGCAATGTTAGCGGAGTTGACGGAGAGCTTTTCGATAACAGCGACTGCATTTTTAACCGATTCAGACAATTGCTGAATATGATGCACCGATTGCGTCAGGATTTTTTTCCCCTCAATAGTCTGATCATTGACCTTAGTGATTTCGGTAGCAGTATGCAGGGCGTTGCTGGCCACTTCCCTTACCGCGGCACTCATTTCATTTACGGCTGTAACTATGGTGTCGACAAATTGTTCCTGCTCGTGGCTGATCCCTATGGTAGTAGCTGATTTAGTCGCTAGGTTTTCAACAGTATGGCTCACATCTTTGGTTTGGCTGATAATGGCGATTACCATCTGTTGCAGCTGGGCAACGAACAAGTTAAAAGCATTGGCCAGTTCGCCAATTTCATCTTGGCGAGTGATAGGAATTCGTTGGGTTAAGTTGCCATCACCATCGACTATGTCATTAATTCTATTAGTAATGTCTTGAATCGCGTTGACAATAATCTTAGGGCCAAAGTAGGCAATCACGAGGGCGACAATAGCGACAAGCGTAGCGATCGTAACTGACATTTGAGTTTGGGCTGTAGCCTGCTCGGTGGCTTGTAAATCCAGTTCTTTAACGCGATTGTCGGCGGCTTCACCTGCGGTATTGTAGATGTTTCTTAGGGCTTTAAACTCTTTTTTGGATTTGCTTTCGTGTAGTTGTCTTGCTAGGTCAAACTGACTATTTTTTACTGCATTTATCACGTCAGATGAGGCTTGATACCAGAGCGAAAACTGTGCTTCAAAGCCATTGGTGGATTGCAATACTTGGGCATGATCCTGCAAGAGTTTTTTAAACTCCCCCATTCGATCGCGGGCCTGATCGACATTCTCTTGCCAGTTATCTATTTCGCTTTTACGGCTGTCACTACCCAGATCGGATCTGAGTAACACTTCTTCACTTAGCTGTGCTTGGTAGAGATCGCGGTCAGCGTTGAGAATGGCTGAAATCGCAGGATTAAATAACTGACTAAACTCCTGCATTTGCTTAAGAGTTGAGCGGCTTTGCATAGCATCAGTAATTGCCATAACGATCAAGGCGGTCGCCATAATGGCAAACATCAGCGAAAACTTTACTCGAATACTATTAAACATAGGGTACTCCATAACGTACTGACAAAATTGCTTATTAAATAGCTTAGTCGCTATTTTGTGGTTTGCAGTAACAACAGACAATTAAGGAGAATCATCGTAGGAAAGCCCCACTGATATGGGGCTATTGAGTCGATTTAATCAGCACAGGCGCTTAGGGCTGATATTTTAGGTTTGGGCTTTATCTGCACTAACATTACCCCCAAGATAACCATTGAACCGCCAAGGTAGTGATAAACGGCTAAGGTCTCATTTAAGATTATCGCCGCAAATATAGCCGCCAGAATTGGCATTAGATTGAAGAAAATACTGGTGCGTTCGGCGCCCAATTTGCTAATGCCATTAATCCACGCCCAAGGGGCGATGAGTGATGCACCAAGGGCGGCGTACACAATAAGTGGTGTAGCTTGGCTGCTAATCGTGACGCTTGGCGCACTAAACAGCAGCGGAGTTAACATCAACACGGCGATAATGCCCTGAATATACACTGACTCCCACGTCGATATCGGTAGCTGCCAGCGTTTTAGCAGTACCCCATAAAGGGCGTACACAAACGCACTGATAAGTAATAATAAATCCCCCTCAGTAACCCCTATCGCCAGATTAGCCATATCCCCGTGGCTTAGCATAAACACTAAGCCCAGCAGTGAGATTAGGCTGCCAGCAAAAACTAATGGCGAGAGCCTTTGCTTGAGTAAAGGTACCGCTAAAAACAGGCTTATCATAGGTACTAACGAGTTGATTAATGCCATATTGGTGGCGGTTGTCGTCGCGGCGGCAAAATAGGCAAGGCTTTGGTTTAATACCATTCCTAAGGCGGCTAAGGTCGCTAATTTCGGTAGTAGAGGAATGATTGTTCTACGTTTTTTCAAGACGGGTTTGAGCATAAAAGGGGTAAGCACAAGCATGGCAAAAAACCAGCGATAAAAGGCAATGGCTTCAGGGGCGATAATTCCAAAGGAAAGTTTGTTAACAATGGCGTTACCCGCCCAAATCATTACGGCGAGTAGTGGAAATAAATACAACATAGGTCAGTCTTCATTGGGGGAAACGAGCCGATGCCAAGTGGCAAACGTGCTGTCATAGATAGTCGCTATTATTGCTGGTCTTTTATGATATAAATATTGCTTAAAAGACAATGTCAGTTCCTCGATAGACAACCACCGCATCAATCGATGTTTTGATTGGATGTAAAGTCGAGTTTTAGGAGTACGATGCACCCTGTTTACCATCCACTTAATTCTGAGCAAGCGCCAGTGGCAGATATTTTCTTCAACTATGAAGCCTTTCTGCCCAATACCATTACACCAAAACATAGCCACATTTGGGGGCAATTACAGCTGATCAGTGGTGGCATTATGGAGTTGCATGCGGCTGGACAACGATTTTTGTCGCCATCCCAATATGCGATTTGGGTGCCTGCAGGCGTAGAGCATGAGAGTTACACCCGCCGCAGTATCCATTATTGCTCATTGAATATTGTTGCCAGTCGGTCGCAGGTTTTTCCTGATGAAACTTGTTTACTTGCGGTGACGCCGATAGCGCAGGCAATAGTGAACGATCTCCGCCAGCGGCAGGTGCGTGTTGCACAAACGGATGCGGATAAACGTTTGGTTGAGGTGTTAATTGACCAGTTAATCTTAGGTCAGGCGCAGCCACAATTTTTGTCTTCGAGTACCGATAAACTGTTGCAACCTATTTTGCAGCAACTTGAACTTGAGCCAGCCAGTCAAATAAGTCTTAAAAGCTGGGCGAGTGAATTACATACCACAGAACGCACACTCGCTCGGCGTTGCCAAGACCGCCTTGGAATGAGTTTTACTGAATTGCGTCAGCGACATAAGTTTATTTATTCGTTGCAATTGCTACGTGAAGGCTTATCAATCAAAGAAGTTGCCCTGACATTGGGCTATAACCAAACTTCACCCTATATTGTGATGTTTAAAAAATATGCTCAATACTCACCCGAGCAATATCGCCGCCAGCTCGCATAAAAATAGGGCGCGGCTATTGCCGCACCCTATGTCACAAAAGAGAGGATTTAAGGGATTTTTATAACAGGCATTAATCGGAGGCTTTTTGGCGATTCCGCTTATCCTGTCGCTTCTCTTTTAAGGTTTTCATCGGCGGTTTTTTCGCTTTTTCTTTACTCATGGAAAATACTCCTAACTAAAATGAGATTAAGTAAAGTCAAACTATCGAGTGTAGCGCCGCATTCTCACCGACAGTTAGTTCAAATTAATCTATCGATAAATTTGAATAATTTAAAGCATTCTGAGCGAGATAAAACACTTTGACCTCTTTATGGTTTCTACATAAGCGCTGCCATACTTAGTAAGTTTTTAAGAGGAGTAAGTGTTAGCTCTCTGCTATTAATTTATTTCGCGGCCAGTAAATAACTTCAAAATCGTATCCTCCAATATATTTTTATGCCTGTGCTAGATGCCGCCGCAAATAGCGACCTAAAAGCATGTTGCCACTGAAATTTGAACATGCTTTATTCTAAAGTTGTTATTTTTTTCCGTTAATTTTTAGGTTGTCTCTTGCTAAGTGAAATATCCTTCACCATAAACAGCACGGGCTTACCTAAAATATTGACCTCAGCATATTCGCCTTTGGTTCGGCCCAGTAAGCTCACACCTAAATCGGAAATGACAGAGTAGCGACCCGCTCTTGGTTTGTGTCTAGGTGGGTATACCAGTTCTATACGATACTCCTGCTGATCCTGTTGATTAACGAGGAACACTTCACGCCCAACGGTCACTTTATCTAGGGTTTCTTCACTTTTAAGTTGATCGAGCTTTGCTATCACCGCCGCCAGTGCGGTGGGGCGTAATGAGGCATTAAAACTGTTTTGCAAGTAATAGGTTTCTGTTTTCAACATAAAAGACTGAAATAGATTACTAAAAAAAGAATAAAACATAGCTACCCCAAATATGAGCTAGATAACAGCTAAGCCCCAGCATAAAAATAGGAGCAATAAATTGAAATGTGGGTAATCAGATGCCGAGTGCGAGTAGCACTCGGCTTAAACTGGGAATTTAAGAGACAGGCGTGCCGCGCGGGATAAATAATCAAGTGTATTCAGCATTAACCAAGCTGACTTAAGTCTGAGTAATGAAAATGCATTTTTTAACACGGGCTACATCTCCATATAATTTTAAGATTAAATTAATCATCTAACAGAGTTAATGATTAATGACTAATAAACTGTCCATACCATAGGCCAACTAAAAAAATAAAGCAAGCATGAAAATGATTGTCATATTAATAGCAATATAATAACGGATAACTGGGTGAAACTTATTTTACTCAAAATACTTGTTCTTTAATTGCAGCTGTTAAATTTTAAAGCACTATGTATAAAAATGTTTAGACTTCTAGATGGCCATCTGGTAGCTTGGGTGCAGTGCACAAATCTTGTGCGGTTTTAGTGTCTATTTTCGCAAAGTGCCCCCAATGTTTGTGTTGGCTTAGGCGCAATGGTTGGGAATTTTTCAGGGGAAGGAAGCAAAAATGAAACTTGAATCACTGGCGTTACACCACGGATATGAGTCTGAGGCAACGACTAAAGCTGCTGCGGTACCTATTTATCAAACGACGTCCTATACCTTCGATGATACCCAGCATGGTGCTGATTTATTTGACTTAAAAGTTGCTGGGAATATTTATACTCGGATTATGAATCCAACGACCAGCGTACTTGAGCAGCGTCTTGCCGCCATTGAAGGCGGGATCGGTGCGCTTGCTGTGGCGTCTGGCATGGCGGCTATTACCTATGCGATTCAAGCTCTAACTCAGGTTGGTGATAATATCGTCAGTACCAGCCAGCTTTATGGCGGTACTTACAATCTGTTTGCCCATACGCTGCCGCGCCAAGGAGTTGAAGTGCGGATGGCGGCCTTTGATGATTTTGAAGGACTTGAAGCTTTAATCGATGCCAAAACCAAGGCGTTATTTTGTGAGTCTATCGGTAACCCCGCCGGTAATATTGTCGATCTTAAACGTTTAGCCGAGATTGCCCATAAACATGGCGTGCCTTTAATTGTCGATAACACTGTCGCCACGCCAGTCCTATGTCGCCCATTTGAGCATGGTGCCGATATCGTTATTCATTCCCTCACTAAATACATTGGCGGCCATGGTACAACCATTGGCGGTGTGATTATTGATTCGGGTAAATTCGATTGGGTGGCGAATAAAGAACGTTTTTCCTTGCTAAATCAGGCCGATCCTTCCTACCACGGCGTGGTCTACACCGAAGCCTTTGGCCCTGCGGCCTTTATCGGACGTTGCCGTGTGGTGCCGCTGCGTAATACGGGGGCGGCACTTTCACCCCACAGTGCTTTTTTACTGTTGCAGGGGCTTGAAACCTTAAGCCTTAGAATGGAGCGCCATTGCTCAAATGCGTTGGCATTGGCCGAATACTTGATACTGCATCCTTCCGTTAGCTGGGTAAATTATGGTGCTCTGCCGAGCAGTCCTTACCGTGAGAATTGTGAAAAGATCACTGGCGGTAAAGCCTCAGGGATCATTAGTTTCGGCATTAAAGCGGCAACGCCGGAGGAAGGTAAAATCGCGGGAGGTAAGTTTATTGATGCCCTGAAGATGGTTTTGCGCTTAGTGAACATTGGTGATGCGAAATCGTTAGCTTGTCATCCTGCCAGCACTACTCACAGACAACTCGATGCGAATGAACTTGCTAGAGCTGGGGTGTCTGAAGATCTCATTCGTATTTCCGTCGGCATTGAACATATCGACGATATTATCGCCGATGTTTCGCAGGCGCTGGAAAAAGCTTTGATGTAAAGTTTGTCATATCATCGTGTGTGTTTGAAAAAGGCCGCTAGCAGAAGCGGCCTTTTGCGTTTGAAGGATAAACGTCTCTTACTCATTTGCTTCTTGAAGGCGGTTACGCGCTTTTTGATAGAAGTAAGATACGCTCAGTAAAATGACTCCAATTAACATAAAGGCGATCACTTTTTGCACCAGTTCGAAGGACGCCATATCCAGTAATAACACCTTGAGCGTGGCTAAGGTAAAGAGCCCTGCGGCGAGGCGGATCATATCTGCATGTTGGGGTTTTAAGCTGATAAACATCAATACACTGCCATGCACCACTAATAAAATCGCACTGAGCGGCGCGGCAATCATGTTATCAAATACATAACTCCAGGTGAGATAGCTGAGCGCAAGTAATCCATGCCAACCCCATTTTAACCATTGCAGCGGTAAGAAGCGTCGATGTAAACGGATAGCAACGCCGTGGCGTAATATCAGCGTGGCAAGCAATGCTAAGGCGGTAAATTCGCAGAGGATCAGTAACGCATTATTCAAATCTACTCTCAACGATATCTCAAAATGCAGCAGGATAGGCAGCAGCGCTAGGCCAAGGCAAAGACCGTAGGCAAGACTGTAGCTTGAGCGCACTGCGGCTTGGATTTCACAGGCAATGTGACCGAATAAGCTGGTCTTTTGGCCCGTATGGTTAGCTCCTCTTTGGAGTAATAGTGCAAAGTAGCCACTGAGCGCTAAAGCCGTCATCGACCAAGCCACCACATCAGTGCGATTTAATCCATACACAAGTACGGCCAACGGTAGTGCAAAGTAATAGGGACTCAGTTGCCATTGAAGGGTCAATAGCAGACGCCATCTGTCGGGGAGAGTGCGATAACGAATGAGTACAAATCCCATAACAAGCATGCCAATCAGCAGCGCAATAAGCCCTTGCCAGATTTCAATCAGACATAAGCTCGCTGTGGTGAGTATGGCAAGCCAGGTCAGAATTTTAGTTTCAATCTCAAGGGCTTTGTGTCTAACCACATAGGCAAGTCCAAGGCTGAATAGGCTGCTAAGCCAGAATGCGGCTGCGGTAAACTCCCAATAACTGCGGATGACTTTAGGTAATAAAAGCAGTGGTAAAAGAAGATAACAGCCGATTTGTATCTGTTTAGCGGCCTGAGCGAATAAGGATTCTGGATAGTATCTACGATACCAATAATGACCCAATAATAGGGCGGCGAACAATTCAATCCGTGCTAGTTTGGCTATAAGTGGTTGTGCACTAAAACTCATGCTGCCGGAGAGGGTAACGCCTTCGATTACAGCAAACAACAATGGTAGCAGCAATAGCCAGGCGGCAAACTCACTGACCACCAGTTTGTCTTTGCTACTTAAATATAAGAGTAACAGGCTAAGGAGTGGCACAATGGCGAGGTAGTAATCACTGCTAACAAGATAAGCTGTAATCAATAGCGTCGCGACATAAAACCCGCTGAGGGTTTCTTTTAGCAGATAACAGAGTTGTCCTTCTAAGGTGGAGAGAGTTGATTCATTAGTTTTTAATTGATTGATTGTAAATAACAATCCGCCAGCACTTAAGGCTAATGCGATAAGGGGGAAGCCAAGGGCACCCACTGGCGATAAGCCGCCGAGTTCGAGTAAGGTCAAGCCCGAGAGTAGGCTGTAGGCATTGAGCGCCAGCCCCATCACTAGCAAGACATAGGCTTCGGCGCGCACTGAAATCAGTTTTTCGTTGAGCCCAATCCACAACAGTAATATTGCCTCGAGTAGCAATACTAATCCTAAGAAATCATGGCTTACCAGATAAAGTGCCGCAAAGGCGGCAAAGCTTCCGCCAAACACTAGCAAGAGGCTAGATTGGGATTTAGCGAGCCGATTGTTAAGTTTGAGGTATAGCCCTACGCAGACTAGTGCGTTAGCGACAAATATTTCCCCTGCAAACTCAGTAAATTGTGTCAGTTCAAAGATCACAAAAGCCAATAACGCAATCGGCAGTGCCAATACCCTATGGCTTAGTGATGTTGTCGATGAGTTAACGATAAGCCCAGCTAACCCATAGAGATAAAAGAGCGCGTTAAGACTCACAACGGCCAGCACAGCTTCGCCGTGCCATTGCTGGAGTGGTAAATCGACAAAATAGCTGAAGGCTTCAATACAAGCGATATGTAATAAGGCGGTCATTTCAAGCAGTAATGGCCACTGCAATTTGCGGTTTTGTGCTAATGCCCCAGTACCAATCAGCAGTAAGAAGGGAATATATAGCAGCGGCGCATAGCTTTGGGATAACAGCATCATTGGTGCCGTTGAGCCACCAATTAAGGCGATGACCGCAATGACTTTGGCATCGAGGCGCATTGAAAGGCCATAGCCCGCTAAGGTAATCAATAGCAATAGAATAAAGCTGGCGCCGTTGGGAATAATCTCAAAATAGGGGCCAATAAAATAAGCGCACAGGTAGTTTAAGATCAGCCCTAATCCAACGATTCCCGAGCCAAAGTCGGTCATACCTTGGCGTTTTTGACGGATAAAAATGCCGCCAGCGATAATCGCATTTGCACAGCCAAAGCCGAGTAATGCTTTACCGAGTTCAGAAAACCAGTGATTAATGGAATATTGCAGCAGATAACCAAAACCTAGGGTGAGAGTAATAATGCCGGCCACGGTCATTAAAAACACTGGCCCCAAGCCCTTCGCTTGATAATGTTGATAGAAGCCTTTTAGCTGTTCTTTTATGGCCACAAAGGGAGCCATTATTGCGGCAACGCCTTGCGATAAAAAGGCTTCTACTTGGGCTTCAACTTGGCTTGTTGCTTGAACACCTAGTTCTACCCGAGTTTGCTTTATCAGCTCGATATCAGTCGCTTGTGGCGAATCATGTTGCTCGCGAGAGCGCGGGTTAGTTTGGCGCTGCCATGGATCATCCTGCCAAGGTGACGTGGCTGGGGCTTGTGACTCAATAGGATGTGAAACCGTTTCGGACTGCAGAGTGGCATGGCTCGCTATTGCGTGGGTATCTGTTGTGATCGCAATCGGGGATGACTCGGCAGCGGCTAGCTCAGTTATGCTGCTCGTTGGAGTGGAGCCATAATTTTGCTGTTCAAGCTTTAAGCTTAAGGTATCAAGTTTGGCTGAGAACTCAGCTAGTTGGCGGTCAAGTGAAGATTGCTGCGCGAGGTGCTGCAACGTTAATTGCGTCAATTCTGCCTTGAGTTGCTCTACGTCATCCTTTAACGGCATATCAGTATCCTAAATACGCTATCCATATAAATCAGGTACATAAAAGTCTAAGTCGTTTAGTTTTATGTATTTGCTTTCGCGGATTGTACTGACAACTTAGGGCGGCGGCTAGTTAAAAGCAGCTGTTCAGAACATTCTGATGATGAGCATCTGAGCTAATTTTGCGAAAACAGCGCTAATCGCTAGCGCCAGTTTCGCGGTGTAGAAAGGACTATTTTTGGGCTTGCAGGATGACAAATTTGCCATTTGAGGCAACGGTGGTGCAGTTTTTAAATAAGCGTTGTAATTTCACATGGTAAGCCAAGTGACGATTGCCCACTATATGTAAAATCCCACCATTTTTTAACCGACGACGGGCATCTAAAAACATTTGCCAAGCAATATGATCGGTAATGGCTTCGCCCTGATGGAAGGGCGGATTACACAGCACTAAATCAGGCTCTATATCATCGGGAAAGTGGCTCATGCAATCATCCCAATGAAAATGTCCCTTACCTTGGGGGAGTTGATTGGTTGTCCAATTGGCGTTTGCCGAGGCAACAGCCATTTCGGAGTCATCGATAAAATGGATATCGGCATTGGGATATAATTGGGCGGCACGAAGCCCGAGCACGCCATTACCACAGCCAAGGTCGACAACCGTTTTAAACTCTCCTTGGGGTAGATTGTCGAGCATAATTCGTGCGCCAATATCGAGCTTGTTGGCGGCAAATACGTTGCTTAAATTGCTGATTTTCAGGTTAAACTCTGGAATATTCCAAATGATTTCATTTGGCAGTGTTCTTGGCTTACCATCACTAATACAAGTGATCACGCGGGTTTTCTTCCAAGCAAGGCTGGCGCTCGCTGGCCCCAAGTGTTTAGCAAATAATGCCAGTAAACTCGCGTTGATTGATTTGGCTTTTGCGCCAACTAAGACGCGACAGCCAGCGGGTAATACCTGTGACAGGCGCATGAGCTGGTGGGCAAAGTAGGTGAGATTCTTCGGTAATTTCATCAACACTAAGGCGACATCTTTAGGCAAGGTGTCGCGACTGGTAAACCATTGCAGGTTATCCATCGGCAACTGATTGTGATGATGATTTTGCTCTGCACCTAACAAACTGGTTCTGGCATCGGTTTCAACGCGAAGCGGCCAGTTGGGATTGATACGCGAGAGGGCGCAACTTAAGGCGCCAAAACTATCGTTAATAATGGCCGTTGGCACAGCTGGTTGTTCACCTTCAATCAAACTATTGATTAAATGCTCGTCTGCGGCATCCCACGCTTGAAGATTCGATTCCTGCGATGCGGGATAGCGAAATAGTTCGAGTTCTATTCCTGCTACTGAAAATTGTGTCGTCATGTTGTGTTGTGCCAATAAAAATAAGGCGCTGATTATCGCAGATTTCATGGCCGCTTGCGATGTTTGCCTTAGTTTGTATACCTTGAAGTATGTCTTTGATGCCGTACCATGGCAGCCAAGTTTACTGGTCAAATTTGAATCCTCAGACTGAGGCTGGATACACTGTTGACTCGCAACGCTGCGCAAACCTAAGTAAAACACTACTATCATTGGCGTTAGGCTGATTGTCGAAAGGGCGAACTGTGAATAAGGTGGGGGTATGAAACAAGCTGAATTAGGATTCGAATTTGAGGATTATCCTTTGGATACACCTGATGATGTGCTTGCCATCGAAAGCCTCGATATTGGACAACTCGAACCACCTATCACCTTAGTGCGGGATTATCTAGGTAAGGCGCAGCAAAATGCGTTGATTAATGAGGCGCAATCATATCCACTTACTCGCCCGCAAATTCAAGTGTTTGGACGATACCATTCGATCCCTCGCCAGCAGGTTTGGTATGGCGATTTGGGATGTGACTATATGTATTCGGGGCTGTTTATTCGCGCCTTGCCTTGGCCTCAGTATCTGCAAAAATTACGCGATAAATTGCAGCGAGATTTCAGCCTTGGCAGTAATGGGGTGTTAGTTAACCGTTACGCCGACGGCCAAGATTGTATGGGGGCCCATAGTGATGATGAACCTGAAATTGCCCACGGCAGCGATATTGCCTCCATCAGCTTAGGTGCGACTCGTGATTTTGTGATTAAACATAAACATAGCAAGCTTAAATACACGATTAGTTTACATAGTGGTGATTTATTAATTATGCACTGGCCTATGCAACGTGACTGGTTGCACAGTGTACCTAAGCGCCTAAAGATCACAGAGCCTCGTTGGAACTACACATTTAGGCAACTTATCGTTAATTATCATGGATAATTGAAAGGTTATTGAATTCAAAATGTTGTCGGATTTGTTAGGTTTTAAGTTGCAAAACGGGCGCTGAAATTTGATCTTTTATACTTGAAGCAGTACTCTGCGGCCACTGGATTTACCCATATTGAGAGTTGAATATGTCCAATACCCAAGTGCAGAGCACAGTGGCTGAGACCATCAATCAGAAGTTAACTGAGAGCTTCTCACCAACCTATTTAGAAGTGCTTAACGAAAGTCATCGTCATCATGTACCTCCTAATTCAGAGACTCACTTTAAAGTTGTGGTGGTCAGCGATGAATTTGAAGGGCTCCGTTTGCTTGCCCGTCATCGCTTAGTGAACAACTGTTTAGCCGATGAGTTAGCTAATGGTGTCCACGCGCTATCTATTCATACCTTTACTCAAAGTGAATGGGCGACGAACGTCGAGGTGCCTAAAACCCCCAATTGTCGCGGCTAATTAACGCTATTTAGGACGGGTCATGCTTAAAACAAAAAGCCACTTTATTAAAGTGGCTTTTTGTTTTAAGTCAAATTGGTCTCATTCTTAGGTTCCCCTGTCGAATATTCTGTGTTAACAATATGTTCTATTTATCGAGTTAAGCGCCTATTTTCTACAAAAAGAGTGCTATTTTTCATGTGGTTAACAGTTTTTGTTGCGGGGAGTGCGTGATGCGTTATTTGGGGGGGCTGTTATTAGCGGTATTGTTTTTTGGCGTGACTGGCTGTAATCCCTCATCTCAACATGCGGAGTCTATTTCCGTTGCTGAAGGGCCTCCTTTTAAAGAGGTGATTGAATGGCGTTTAGCCACTTCTTGGCCAAAAAATTTTCCTGGGTTAGGCATGGCCCCTGAGCGTTTTGCCACGCTTGTCGATGAGATGTCCCACGGCCGATTGCACATTAGCGTCTACGGCGCGGGAGAATTAATGCCTGCCTTTGCGGTATTCGATGGCGTTAGCCAAGGTAAAATCCAGATGGCGCATGCAGCCTCCTATTATTGGAAGGGCAAAGCCCCCGCCTCCCAGTTTTTTTCTTCAATTCCCTTTGGGATGACAGCACAAGAGATGAACGGCTGGTTACATTATGGTGGTGGTATGGCGCTGTGGGAGGAAGTCTATCGTCCCTTTGGCATTATCCCTCTGGCTGGTGGTAATACGGGAATGCAAATGGGTGGTTGGTTTAATAAACCCATTAATACGATAGCTGACTTTAAAGGATTGAAGATCCGCATGCCAGGCTTAGGCGGTGAGGTGCTCAAACGTGTCGGTGCTGTGCCCGTCAATATGCCAGGAAGAGAACTCTATGGTGCTCTGCAAACTGGTTCAATCGATGCGGCTGAGTGGGTTGGGCCTGTGAATGATCTCGCCTTTGGCTTACATAAAGTGGCTAAATATTATTACTATCCCGGTTGGCATGAACCAGGTTCCAATATGGAGTTTTTAATTAACAAGGACGCTTTTGAGAATCTGCCTAAAGATTTGCAAGCCATCGTTAAGACGGCTGCGCGTGCCATTAATCAAGATATGTTGGATGAATACACCACGCGTAATGTCAGTGCACTTGAAACTCTCGTAAAAGAGGAAGGGGTAGAGCTTAAGGCGTTTCCGTCTGCTGTGTTAACTGAACTTGAACGGATCTCACAACAGGTGATTGCAGAGCAGGCGCAACAAGATCCCATGATGGACAAAGTCTATAGGGCTTATCATGCTTATGAGCAAGGCGTGCGTGAATACCATAAGATTTCTGAAGATGCCTACAGCCAACAACGACAGCATTAATGATGGCTATTTACCCAAAATGTTCATATTAGCACCTTACTGATATGAGATGATTTCATCTTGCGTTAACTTGTTACTGTTTGGTGTTATGCTTGCACTCATATAAATAGATAGCGACAGTGGCGTTGTATCGCCCTGATAATTTGGAGATCCCTATGCCATTACTTGATAGCTTTACTGTTGACCATACTCGAATGAATGCACCTGCTGTGCGTGTCGCCAAACATATGACTACCCCCAAAGGTGATGCGATCACAGTATTTGATCTACGTTTTTGCGCGCCGAATAAAGATATCCTTAGCGAGCGTGGTATTCACACTTTGGAACATTTATTTGCAGGCTTTATGCGTGACCATCTAAATGGCAATGATGTGGAAATTATTGATATTTCGCCAATGGGCTGTCGCACGGGGTTTTATATGAGCCTGATTGGTGTGCCCACTGAACATCAAGTGGCGGATGCTTGGCTTGCTTCTATGGAAGATGTGCTGAAAGTCGTTGAACAATCTGAAATTCCTGAGCTGAACGAATATCAATGCGGTACCTACGAGATGCACTCTTTGGAGCAAGCACAGGAAATTGCACGCAATATTATCGCTGCTGGTGTGAGTGTTAACCGCAACGATGATTTAAAACTCAGTGATGAGATTTTAGGTAAACTCTAAGCCGCAAATATGGGCTTAATGCGAAAGCGTCAAGAAAGCGTCAAGAAAGCGACATTAGTCGCTTTTTTTTTCGAACTAATTCCGCTATTTTACAAAATAACAACAAACGCCGTACGCTAACAAAAATTTTGGGAGCTTGGTATGCCAAGTCGCTATTTTGTCATGTCGCTGACCGCGCTGGCGGTTTCCTGTATTTACGCTAACTCACTCAATGCAAATCCCCTTTATTCTCAAACGCTCGATTTAGCCAAGCTCAATGATCAGTACCATTCCAGCGATGATGCGATGCAATTAAGTAATCTTAATAGCTTAACCTTGCTTCGAGCCGACCATAGTGGCAATTCCGCCAATATCAGTATGCGTTCTGCCAGCCAAGGTGTCGCTGTAATGCAAGATCGGGTGTATTTCTCACCTGCGCCTTACTCAGCCCCTCAACTGCAACTCTTACCCCATCTTTTATTACAGCAAAGTGTGACGACTACACCACTGGCCAATATGGCTGTTGGTGGTCAGGGAGCGTTTGGGGTTGTGGATTATCAAAGCCTTAACATTATTGAGCGCCCGCAATCCGGCAGTGTTCAAATTGAGGGGACAACAGATTCCGATGTAAATGCTGGCCTGCGTTGGGGCGTTAAGCAAAAAGAATACGGAGCCTTATTTGCCGCCAATTATTTAAAACAGCAAGGCGATGCGAATTTTTTAAACGGCAGTGATGCTGACAGAAAAAAAACGGATATCTTATTTAAGGTCAACGCCACGAGCTTGCTTGGTGCTCGCAGTCCACAGCAAACTGAATTTACCTATCAATTTATCGATGACGATAGTTATCGCTCATTGCTTGGGATAACGGCTGCCGACTGGCAGCAAGATCCATTACAGCTATATTCCGCTACAGCACAAGATAACCACCAAGGGAGACAGCATAAATACCAGTTATCACATCAAGTGGATTTGGGTGACAGTCGAGTGATTAGCGACTTTTACTATCAATCCTATTCACAACAACTGGATCAGCTTGGCGCGTTTAATGGGCAAAATATTGGCTTGGGAACGCTTTACGACATTGCCGCCTTTGACCGAAATCCCAGTGTTAATGGTGCCGATATCAATATGTTGGTACAAGATAATGATTACAGTGCGTTTGGTGCTCAGACTCAGGCGATAAACCAATATGGAGAGCATCAAATTACCTACAGTGCTCGTTATCATACCGATAAAGCCGAAATGCGTTTCGGTGATCAAACGGCTTTGTGGCAAGCGGACAGAAGTATAGTGCGTGATGAGTCTAATGCGGTGTTAGCCTACACCGATGATACCACTGCGCTGACGTCGGCAATCGACTCTTTATGGCGTTGGCAAGGTATGCAAATTAAGTTAGGCCTTACTTACGAGCATGTCAGTGTCAATCGTGAGCTTAGCTTAGTCTTTGCTGGGCTTGATGAGGCTGACTTTTCCGATAGCGATTGGATGCCACAATTTGGTGTACTGTATGACGCTGGCGATTGGCGCTTTAGTACTGATATCCGCCGAGCGTGGGCCGCCGCGAGTGCAGGCAATCTTACTCAGGAAGCACAGGAGTCACTCCATTATCAAGTTAGCGCCCAATATGCGAGCGAGGGGATTAAGGCCGATTTGCGCGCCTATGTGCAAGAATTTGATAATCTGCATGTTGATTGTGATAGCTATTCCATGTGTGTTGATACTCGTCTACTCACCCAAGAGAATATTCCTGATGTGCTCAGCTATGGGATTGAACTTGGCCTAGGTTATCAGTGGATGCTGGGTGAATTTGAATTGCCCTTAGGCTTAAGTTATCAGTATCTTAGCGCTGAATATCAGACGAGCACCTGCACAGATATCCAAGGCTGCGTCCTGGAGGGCGACAAACTGGCTTGGTTACCCGAGCATCAATTGCAATTGAGCGCGGGGATTGAATACGCTCAATATCAATTAAACCTTGTCGCTGCTTATCAATCTGAGCGTGATTTCAGTCAGTATGGTAGTGAGTTGCAGCGTGTTGACGGTCAATGGCGTGCCGATATAGCGGCTAATTACGATATTGATAAGCACCATCGATTGTATGTTCGGGTCGAAAATCTACTTGATGAGTCCTTGGTAATCTCAGCATCAAATAGCGGAATTCGAGTAGAAAATGGACGGATCAGCTATTTGGGCTATCAATGGCGTTTCTAAACTGAGTTAAATCTTGTTTGACGATTGTTCAGCAAGAAAGCGAAAAGGTATTTATATTTCTGGTTATCTTGATATATCGACCTTTTGCTAAATTAATTCTTTTAAAATTAATGTTATAGTATTTAGTGACCGTAATACTCTCTCTTTCTGAGCCCTCACTCGGTCGGAAGGTGAACGCTGTAGTGCATGATTCTTTTAAATCCTTATTTTAGGTTTGAAAACACCTATAATTTTCGTGGCGATGGCACGGCAATTGGGGTAAAATGCGCGCGACCAGCGTGATTGCGATCGCATTTCTGTGATAAATCTGCGCTAGCTCAATGCAGTAGGTTTTGTTTAAAACCTACGTATTTAGCAGGAACGCGGCGCATTGTCTTTCCTTCAAAACGTAGTGCTTGTGGATATGATTACAATTAAGAAAGGATTGGAACTGCCTATAGCAGGCGGACCAGAGCAAGTTATCCATAATGGCCCAGCCATTAAACATGTAGCTACTTTGGGTGAAGAGTATATTGGCTTACGTCCAACGATGAAGATCAAAGTGGGCGATAAAGTACAAAAAGGTCAGGTGATTTTCGAAGATAAGAAAAATCCTGGCGTAAAATATACGGCTTTAGCCAGTGGTACTATATTAGACATTAACCGGGGCGCCCAGCGTGTGCTGCAGTCTGTTGTTATTCAAGTGGAAGGTAACGAAAGCGTTTCCTTTGCTAAGTATGACGCCACTGCTCTTGATACGCTTGACTCGCAACTTGTCCGTGACAACCTGATTGAGTCAGGTTTATGGACTGCATTGCGTACTCGTCCTTTCAGCAAAGTGCCAGCCGTAGATTCTTCTGCTGCGGGTATATTTGTAACCGCCATTGATACGCAACCCCATGCTGCCGATCCCGTAGTGGTGATCCGCGAGCATAAAGAAGATTTTGCTAATGGTCTTAAAGTCTTAGCAAGACTTACCGAAGGTAAAGTTTACCTTTGCAAAGCGCCTGGCGCCGATATTCCTGCTGCTAATGCCCAAGTTGAAGAATTTGCCGGTGTTCACCCTGCAGGTCTTGTTGGTACTCATATCCATTTCCTACTTCCAGCTTCTGCAAAACGTACTGTTTGGCATGTCGGTTACCAAGATGTAATAGCCATTGGTCAGCTATTTACGACGGGTCAACTGAATACCGAACGTGTGGTTGCAATTGCCGGTCCTAAAGCAGCTAAGCCACGTTTGGTTCGCACTGTTTTAGGTGCAAGCATGACTGAGTTGACTGCTGGCGAAACCTTAGATGGTAACGTGCGTTTCATTTCAGGCTCTGTGCTGAATGGCCGTACTGCAGTTGGTCCTCAAGGATATTTAGGCCGTTACCATATGCAGGTCAGTCTGCTTGAAGAAGGTACTGAAAAAGAATTTTTGGGTTGGGTATTGCCTGGCGCCAACAAGTTCTCTATCACTCGCGCATTCCTTGGTCACTTAAGCTCTTCTCGTTTGTTCAATATGACAACGAGCACTGGTGGCTCGGACCGTGCAATGGTGCCAATCGGTAACTTTGAGCGTGTAATGCCTCTGGATATTCTTCCTACAATGTTACTGCGTGACCTGATTTCGGGTGACTTTGACGGTGCGGCTACCCTAGGCGCGTTAGAGTTAGATGAAGAAGATCTCGCACTGTGTACGTTCGTATGTCCAGGCAAATATGACTACGGTTCATATCTGCGTGACTGTTTAGATACGATCGAGAGGGAAGGCTAATGAGCTTGAAAGATTTTTTCGAACGTATTGAACCCGACTTCGAGAAAGGCGGTAAATACGAAAAGTTTTATGCCCTCTTCGAAGCGGCATACACCATTTTTTATACGCCAGGTAAAGTGAATAAGGGAAAAACCCATGTTCGCGATAACCTTGACCTAAAACGTATGATGATTACGGTTTGGGCCTGTGCATTTCCCGCGATGTTCGTCGGTATGTACAACGTAGGTTTACAAGCACAACTCGCATTAATTGCGGGTTTTGCGACCCCAGATGTATGGCAAGTGAGCTTGTTTGGCATGTTCGGTACTGAACTGACAGCAAACTCTGGTTGGCCTGCATTAATGTGGTATGGCGCCTGTTTCTTCCTACCTATCTACGCGGTGACGTTTGCTGTCGGTGGTATTTGGGAAGTGTTGTTTGCCTCTATCCGCGGTCATGAAGTTAACGAGGGTTTCTTCGTTACCTCTATCCTGTTCGCCTTAACTTTGCCAGCAACTATTCCATTATGGATGGTGGCACTAGGTATCACCTTCGGTGTGGTTGTGGCTAAGGAAGTGTTCGGTGGTACAGGGCGTAACTTCTTAAACCCAGCGCTGGCCGGTCGTGCATTCCTGTTCTTCGCTTACCCATTGAACATGTCTGGTGACACTACATGGGTTGTGGCTGACGGTTACTCTGGTGCGACTGCACTGAGTCAAGCTGCTGCGGGCAATTTGGATTATGCCTTCAACCAAAACTGGTGGGATGCGTTCTTCGGTTTCATTCCAGGTTCTGTCGGTGAAGTGTCTACGCTAGCGATTCTTTTAGGTGGTTTGGTCATCATCTATACCCGTATCGCATCATGGCGCATCGTGGGCGGTGTAATGGTGGGTATGATTGCCATTTCTACACTGCTTAACGTTGTCGGTAGCGACACTAACCCAATGTTTGCAATGCCTTGGTACTGGCACTTAGTGTTGGGTGGTTTTGCCTTTGGCATGATGTTTATGGCGACTGACCCAGTGTCTGCGTCATTCACTAACCAAGCTAAATGGGCATACGGTATCTTGATTGGTGCAATGGCTGTGTTTATCCGCGTGATTAACCCTGCGTTCCCAGAAGGCATGATGTTAGCGATTCTGTTTGCTAACTTGTTCGCGCCATTGTTCGACCACTTCGTGGTTCAGGCAAATATCAAGCGGAGGATTGCTCGTGGCTAGTAATAGAGATTCGTTCGGAAGAACGCTATTTATCGTCGTTGGCTTATGTCTAATTTGTGCGATATTTGTGTCGACTGCGGCAGTATTACTGCGCCCAACTCAAGCAGAAAATAAACTGCTTGATAAGCAAAAGTACATTCTGGAAGCTGCGGGTCTGATTGACACTAAAGCCGGTAAAGTGACCAAAGCGCAAATTTTGGAAACTTACGGTAAGCATATCGAAGCTAAGTTAGTTAACTTAAAAACCGGTGATTGGGTTGAAGGTGTTGACGCCAATACATTTGATCAACGCAAAGCGTCTCGCGATGTGAAAACCTCATTTGTACCTGAAAACGATATCGCTTCAGTTAAGCGTGTTTCAGAAGATGCAGTGGTTTATCTGGTTCGCGACGATCAAGGTAAGTTAACCAGTGTGATCCTGCCTATCCATGGTTATGGCCTGTGGTCGACTATGTATGCTTTCCTCGCGTTAGATGCTGATCTGAACACGATTCAAAGCTTAGTTTACTACGAGCAAGGCGAAACCCCTGGTCTGGGTGGTGAAGTCCAAAACGCTCAGTGGAAAGCGAAATGGCATGGTAAAAAGTTATTTGATGCGCAAGGTAATATTGCGATCAGCGTAACCAAAAACCCCGCTGTTGCTAGCACTGAATACGGTGTAGATGCATTATCCGGCGCGACTCTGACCAGTAACGGTGTTCAACACTCTCTGACGTTCTGGTTAGGTAAAGAAGGTTTTGCGAGTTTCATTGAAAAAGCACGCAATGGAGGTCTCAGCTAATGTCTGACGCTAAAGAACTGAAACAGGTTCTGACTGGACCTATCGTCAACAACAACCCGATTGCATTACAAGTCCTTGGTGTATGTAGTGCGTTAGCGGTAACGAGCAAGCTCGAAACTGCACTGGTAATGGCGTTGGCATTAACTGCGGTAACAGCGTTTTCGAACCTGTTTATCTCAATGATCCGTAATCATATTCCTAGTAGCGTACGTATTATCGTGCAGATGACCATTATTGCCTCTCTGGTAATTGTGGTTGACCAATTGCTGCAGGCTTATGCTTATCAGATTTCTAAGCAGTTATCGGTATTCGTGGGTCTTATCATTACGAACTGTATCGTAATGGGACGCGCTGAAGCCTATGCGATGAAAACACCACCAATGATGAGCTTTATGGATGGTATCGGTAACGGTTTAGGTTACGGTGCGATTCTGTTAGCCGTTGGCTTCGTGCGTGAACTGTTTGGTAACGGTTCTCTGTTCGGTGTTGAAATCCTGCACAAGATCTCTGATGGTGGTTGGTATCAACCAAATGGTTTGCTATTACTGCCGCCAAGTGCGTTCTTCCTAATCGGTATGCTGATTTGGATTATTCGTACCTATAAGCCAGAGCAAGTTGAAGCAAAAGGGTAATTGAGATGGAACATTATATTAGCCTGTTAATTCGCTCTGTTTTCATTGAAAACATGGCACTGGCCTTCTTCTTAGGTATGTGTACTTTCTTAGCGGTATCAAAGAAAGTGACTACCGCGATGGGCCTAGGGATTGCGGTAGTTGTAGTGTTAACTATCTCTGTTCCTGCTAACCAAGTTATTTACCAAGGGCTGTTAGCGCCTGGCGCACTGGCTTGGGCTGGTGCACCTGAAGCTGACTTAAGCTTCTTGAAATTCATTACCTTTATCGGTGTGATTGCGGCTTTAGTTCAAATTCTGGAAATGGCACTGGATAAGTACTTTCCTCCTTTGTACAACGCGTTAGGTATCTTTTTACCTCTGATCACTGTGAACTGTGCGATTTTCGGTGCGGTATCATTCATGGTTGAGCGTGACTACAAACTGGGCGAAAGTGTGGTGTTTGGTTTCGGCTCTGGAGTAGGTTGGGCATTAGCTATCGTATTGATGGCCGGTATCCGTGAGAAGCTGAAGTATGCCGATGTGCCCAATGGCCTGCGTGGTTTAGGTATTACCTTTATCACCGCTGGTTTAATGGCCTTAGGTTTCATGTCGTTTTCTGGTGTGTCTCTGTAAGAGACACCAAACGGCTTCTTGAATTGGACCTTCTAAGGATAAGTTAATGGATATTCTTGGTATTTTTAAATCTACTCCGCTTGAGGTTTACCTCGGTGTGAGTATGTTTACTGCTATCGTCCTCGTCTTAGTGTTAGTGATTTTATTTGCTAAATCTAAGCTAGTGTCTAGCGGTGACATCACGATCGGCATCAACGACGATCCTGAAAAAGCGATTACAACCGGTGCTGGTGGCAAGCTATTAGGCGTGCTGGCGAACAACGGTATCTTCGTATCGAGCGCCTGTGGTGGCGGTGGTTCTTGTGGCCAATGTCGCGTCGTGGTTAAGTCAGGCGGCGGTGATATTCTGCCAACAGAATTGGACCACATCAGCAAGGGTGACGCCCGTAAAGGTTGTCGTCTGTCTTGCCAGGTGAACGTTAAGAACGACATGGAAATCGAGCTTGACGAAGAAATCTTCGGTATCAAGAAGTGGGAATGTACTGTTATCTCTAACGATAACAAGGCGACCTTCATTAAAGAACTGAAGCTGCAAATTCCTGATGGTGAATCTGTTCCGTTCCGTGCGGGTGGTTACATCCAGATCGAAGCGCCAGCACACCATGTTAAATATGCTGATTTCGACGTACCAGCAAAATACCGTGGTGACTGGGAGCACTTTGGTTTCTTCAATCTTGAATCTAAAGTTGACGAAGAAACGATCCGTGCTTACTCAATGGCTAACTACCCAGAAGAGTTCGGCATCATCATGTTGAACGTGCGTATCGCAACGCCACCTCCACGTAACTTGAGCTTACCATGCGGTAAGATGTCATCTTACATTTGGAGCCTAAAGGCTGGCGATAAAGTGACTATTTCTGGTCCATTCGGTGAATTCTTCGCGAAAGATACCGATGCAGAAATGGTGTTTATCGGTGGTGGTGCGGGTATGGCACCAATGCGTTCACACATTTTCGACCAACTGAAGCGTCTGAAGTCTAAGCGTAAGATGAGCTTCTGGTACGGTGCACGTTCTAAGCGTGAAATGTTCTACGTAGAAGACTTTGACGGCTTAGCGGCTGAAAACGACAACTTCGTATGGCATGTGGCCCTGTCCGATCCTCAACCTGAGGATAACTGGGATGGTTACACAGGTTTCATCCATAACGTATTGTATGAAAACTACCTGAAAGACCATGAAGCGCCTGAAGATTGTGAGTTCTACATGTGTGGACCTCCAATGATGAACGCGGCCGTGATCGGTATGTTGAAAAATCTTGGTGTCGAAGACGAAAACATCCTGTTGGATGACTTCGGCGGCTAATGTGAATTAGCCCAAGGTGAGAAGAGTTGCAGATGTGGAGTAAAGCTCTCATCTGCAACTTTTGCATTAAAGGGCATCCAAAAGAGTTGTTAGTCACTATGTTTAAAACCCTAGCGTTAAAAACCCCCGTGTTAAAAACCTCAGTGTTAAAGCATTCAGTGAACTGGCTGGTCCTTGTAGGTCTAGCCTTTTTTATTTCAGCCTGTAGCAAACAGGATGAGGTTATCTCCCTTGCGGGCAGCACAATGGGCACGACTTACCATATTAAAGTGGTTCCTAATGAGCAAATGCCCACGGCCCAGCTATTGCAGGCCGAAATTGACTTAGCCCTAGAGCAAGTCAATAACCAGATGTCGACCTATCGACCTAATTCAGAATTGTCCCGTTTCAACCAGTTACCGCTTGAGCAAAGTGTCGAAGTGTCGCCGGATACTGTCAAAGTGGTTAAAGAAGGCATGCGTTTGTATCACGTGACAGACAAAGCCTTAGACATTACCTTAGGGCCGCTGGTGAACTTATGGGGATTTGGCCCCGATAAGCGCCCAACCAAAGTGCCGACTCAAGCCGAGATTGATGCAGCTAAGGCTAAAACGGGTATCAGTGAGCTTTCTATCGAAGGCAATCGCTTAAGCAAGCATAACGCCCATTTGTACGTGGATTTGTCATCTATCGCCAAGGGCTTTGGCGTTGATAAAGTGGCTACTATTTTAGATAAATATCACGCAACGGGTTACTTAGTTGAAATTGGTGGCGAGCTGAGCATTAAAGGCACCAAAGGCGATGGCAGTTCGTGGCGTGTCGCCATAGAGAAGCCGACCGATGAGGGCATGGCGGTACAGCAGGTGATAGAACCGGGCACTATGGCCATGGCGACGTCGGGGGATTACCGCAATTATTATGAGGAAGAAGGTCAACGTTTTACCCATATAATCGATCCGCGTACCGGTTTGCCTATCAATCATAAGTTAGCATCTGTGACCGTTTTGCATAAAGAATGTATGACGGCCGATGGTTTTGCGACGGCGATGATGGTTTTAGGCACAGAAGCGTCATTGGAGCTTGCCAAGAAAGAACACTTGGCGATAATGCTAATAGAAAAGCAAGGCGAAGGATTTAAAGTCTACTACAGTGACGCCTTCAAGCCTTTCCTTAAGTAGTTGGAGTTAACATGAGCACTTTTATCGCGGCATTTGTGATTTTATTACTGTTCTTTTTGCTTATGTCGATAGGTTATCTCATCAAGCGCAAAGCCGTTGAAGGAAGCTGTGGCGGTTTAGGTGTATTAGGGATTGAAAAAGCCTGCGATTGTGATGATCCCTGCGACAAGCGTAAGCGTCGTATGGCCGCTGAAGAAGCGCGCCGAGCGAAGTTAACCAAAGACCGGATCATTTAATTATCCGCTTCAACTAAAATAGCCTCCTCTGGAGGCTATTTTTTTGCCTCAAATTTAGCATCGTTAAAATTAATCCTTGATTTATGAGGAGGATAGCAGGCTAATCTAAGCGATAATGAGAATGCTTTTTATCTTTAAGTTTGTGAAAAATAAAGAAAATTTGAGTTAGCTTGAAAACTGTACTAGGCTAGAAGCTTGATTTAGATCAATCTTTCACTCATATCAAGGATCGTAACTTATGAAAGGTCATCCAAAAGTGGTGGGACAACTCAATCGGGTGCTTACCTGTGAGTTAACGGCCATTAATCAATATTTTCTCCACGCCAGAATGTTCAAGCATTGGGGGCTGGAGAAGCTAAACCACGTCGAATACAAGAAATCCATCCAAGATATGAAACACGCCGATAAGCTTATTGAGCGGGTATTATTTTTAGAGGGATTACCGAATCTACAACAGCTCGAAAAACTGCGTATTGGCGAACACACTCAAGAGATGCTCGATTGCGATTTAGCCATGGTGCAGGAACAACTCTCGCTGTTGCGGGATGCCATTACACTCTGCGAAGTTGAGCAGGATTATGTCAGTCGCGATCTGCTCGAAGATATTCTTGAAGATGAAGAAGAGCATTTAGATTGGCTCGAGTCACAGCAGGAGCTGATTAGCTTAACTGGCATTCAAAACTATCTTCAATCGCAAATTAGTGAGTCATAGGAGCTGAATATGAAAGGTGATAAAGACGTCATCGATGCGTTAAATCGACTCCTAACCGGAGAGTTATCGGCGATGGATCAGTATTTTGTGCATGCCCATATGTACGAAGACTGGGGACTAAACGAACTCTATGAGCGTATTGCCCACGAGTCGGATGATGAAAAAGGCCATGCGGCCAAATTAGTACAGCGTATTTTATTCCTTGAAGGCGTGCCAAATGTGGCCGCGCGGGAAGCGCTCAACATCGGTTCAAATGTTGAAGAGATGCTGCGTAACGATCTCGCCTATGAATACAAGGTGGCCGATGATTTACGTAAAGTCATTGCGTTGTGTGAGCAGAAAAAAGATTATCAAACCCGTGAGATCTTAGAAGTGCTACTCGATGATACCGAATCCGACCATATGTATTGGTTAGAGAAACAGCTCGGTTTAATTGACCGCATTGGTTTAGCGAATTATCTGCAAACTAAGATGTAACAATATCCGATTGCGCGGCTCAAGCACAAAGGCCAGTCATTTTATGACTGGCCTTTGTTTTGGGATTTTGAGTATTTAGTCTAACACTCTGTAAAAATTCGCTGTAGTAATGAGATGTTCTGTTTGAGGTGGATTGTTTAGCGATTCCTGTTATTTCATTAATGTCTATTCTTTACAAATACTTGTTTACGTTTTTTCTCATCATATTGGCTGTTGTTGGCGGGTAAAAATTGTTACCGTGTGAGTCTGTTTTTGCAGGCTTTTATGTTAAGTGGTTGGTTAACCAGACGGGAAGATGAATGAGGTATATAAAACGTTCTCTAAGTTTGCAGTTAGTGGTAACTATCGTCGGTGCCCTCGCTGTACTGCTTACTTTAGTTGCCGCTTTGCTCGTGAATAAAGAAAGTAATAATACACGTAAGCAGGTGGATGCCGACATTTCGGCACTTGTGGCTCTCAAGGCGAATGAGATTGGTGGTTACTTTGTTGCCAAGGGGCAAGTAATCCACTCGGTATTTGCCGAGCCTGGGCTTATCAACTGGTTTAGTCAGTATCATGCCCGAGGCAGTAATCTGGCGCAGGATCAGCAATATCAAGATATTATTCGTTATTTTCGCTCGTTTTCCGACCGTGATAGCGATGTGAAATCAGTATTCTTTGGTTCGGCAAACACCTTTGAGTATTTTGACCTTAATGGCCGTTTCGATGGCGATCCTGATTATTACACCAATAAGCGTCCTTGGTGGCAGGAGGCGATTGATCAACGTGGCCTGTTTGTGGGCGATCCTGCGGTCGATGCCAACGATGGTTCTATTTCTGCAACGGTTAAAACCCCAGTCTATAGTGCTAATGGCGAACTTATTGGCATTGGTGGTATGGATATTCTGATCGATACCATTGGTAAAAACCTGTTAGCACCGATTAAATACCGCAACTATGGCCAAGCCTTCCTGATGACGGATGAAGGTAAGCTTGTGTATTTCCCTGGATTCTCGGATAAATTCCCGCCGGGCTCACTTGCTAATCAGGTTGATAGCCAATTTAAAGATACCTCCGGTTTTACAGCATTAATGCAACAAATGCAGCGCGAGCCTCAGGGGTTTGCCGAGGTCAGTTTTAATGGCGTATCACAGCGAGTGACCTTTGTGACTGTAGGCGGTGATTATCCTAAGCAGAAATGGCACTTAGCCTTTATGTTGCCCCATGAAGTAATTGAAGCGCCTGTTACCAAAGCCTTTTGGAATGCCTGTTTTGTTGCATTAGGGATCATGCTGTTAGTGGGGATTACTGTTTGGTTGATGTTATTACCCTTTAGACGCCAGCTCAGCAAATTACTCGATGCCATGGAAGATATTGCCGAAGGTGACAGTGATTTATCCCAACGTATTTTGATGGAGCGCGAAGATGAGTTAGGCAAGTTGGGTGATGCCTTCAATCGTTTTGCTGAAAAGGTGCAGCAAATGTTACTGCATACCCGTAGCTTAACCCAAGAGGTCGGCACTGGAGTGATGGATGCGCGCCAAGTGTGTGATTTAGCTGTCTCGTCGGTGTCATCGCAAAAACAACAAATCGATTCTGTCGCCACGGCAGCAACTCAAATGGCGCAGACTAGCCAAGAAATGGCGATAAGTGCTCAACGCGCAAATGATTTTGCCGAAAAGGCACAGACTCAGGCCCTTGACGGTACGCAAATCGTGTCCCGTGCGACCGAAGGGATGAAGGCATTATCGGTTCAAGTCATCGAAGCGGCTAATGTGATTAAGCGGCTACGAAGCAGCTCAGAACAAATTGGTGAAGTCTTGAGCGTGATCCGCAATATTGCCGACCAAACTAACTTGCTGGCATTGAACGCGGCCATCGAGGCGGCGCGGGCGGGTGATCAAGGTCGAGGCTTCGCCGTTGTTGCTGACGAAGTGCGCACGCTGGCTTTGCGTACCCAAGATTCTACCGCCAATATTCAAGGCATTATCCAAACCCTGCAACAAAGTGCGCTTCAGGCTGAACAAGTGATGGAATCAGGGGTTGAGCAGGCAAGAGTAGGGCAAGACTTAACCACGCAAGTCGAGCAAGCCCTCAGCGACATCGCCAGTGCGATTACGTCTATCCAGCAGCAAACGGTGGAAATTACTGTGGCGATAGGCCAGCAGGCAGTGGTTGCCGATGAAGTGGCGCAAAACGTGGTGAGCGTGCGTGGTTTATCCGATCAATCCCTATTGTCAAGCCAAGATCTCTCCCAAAGTCTACAAGGATTTGAGCAAGCAACTCGAGAACTGACACGTAATATTGGTCAATTTAAAATTTAAACGCTGTTGTTTTAAAACCAAAGGAGCCTTAGCGCTCCTTTGGTTTTTTTGGGAATGTTATACTTGGATAAGGATACTTGAGTCGATAGGTGAACTTCGCGACTGCGTAAATATGTCCTAGATACTTGATTACTGTTTTTATATACAGTATTTTGGGTGTTGGAGGAACCTTTAGTGCGAAAAATCATTCATGTTGATATGGATTGCTACTTTGCTGCGGTGGAAATGCGAGACTTTCCCGAATACCGTGGTAAACCGTTAGCCGTTGGTGGGAGCCGTGAGCGGCGAGGGGTTATCAGCACCTGTAATTACGAAGCGCGCCGATTTGGTGTGCGCTCCGCTATGGCAACGGCTTATGCGCTTAAACTGTGCCCAGACTTAATTCTTGTCCCCGGTCGAATGCAGGTCTATAAGGATATATCGCAACAAATTCGCGCTATCTTCTCTCGATACACTGAATTGATTGAACCCCTCTCCCTCGATGAAGCCTACTTAGATGTTAGCGATTGCAAGCTGTTTAAGGGCTCTGCAACTCTGATTGCTGAAGCGATTCGCCATGATATTTTGGCCGAAACAGGGCTTACTGCTTCGGCTGGCGTTGCTCCTGTTAAATTCCTCGCCAAGGTGGCCTCTGACTTAAATAAACCTAATGGTTTGTATGTTATTTCGCCCGACAAGGTTCCTGAGTTCATTAAAACCTTATCCCTACGTAAGATCCCCGGTGTGGGGAAAGTCACCGCAGAAAAACTTTCCTCTTTGGGGTTAAATACTTGCGGAGATATACAAACTTATCCAAAACAAGACCTTATTACTCGTTTTGGCAAATTTGGTGCCGTATTAATTGAAAGATCCCATGGGATTGATGAGCGTGGGTTATCAGTGAGTCGCGAGCGTAAATCTGTCGGCGTTGAAACTACGTTGGCGCAGGATATTTATACCCTCGAGCAGTGCCAGCAAGTGATGCCTGGATTAATACAAGAGTTATCAACTCGCCTAAGTCGTAGTGCCAAGGATCGACAAATCCATAAGCAGGTGGTGAAGCTTAAATTCAGTGACTTTAAACAAACAACCATTGAACATCGCAGTAATGATGTGTCTGTGATGATGTTTTACGAATTATTATCCCTGGCAATGACAAGGCAAGAAGGGAGGGGGATTCGGCTACTCGGCGTGGCTGTGGGACTTACTGATAAATCACCGATTGCGAAGGTTGATCCATTGCAAACCCAACTCGCGTTATCAATTTAATCAATCTCATCCCTTACACGTTATCAATCGCTATAACTTAAAGCGGCTGACTAAGGCTGTTAGTTCATTCGCCATGGTTGAAAGTTGGATACTTGCAGCATGGATTTCGTCTGTTGTATGTCGACTCTCTTCTGATTGCTCTGCAATATGCTGAATATTGTGATGGCTTTCGTTTTCCATTATTGACTGTGCTTTCGCGGCAAGCGCGATTTGATTATTCATTTCGCTGATTTCGCTCACCATTTCCGCAATATGAGCCAAAGCTTCTCCAGCATTGCTGGCGGCCTCCACACTAGCAATCGCTTTTTGATTACCGATATTGATTGCTGCAACGGCACTTTGAGTGCCATTTTGGACATTCGCTATCATCAGTTTTATTTCCTCTGTTGATTGATGGGTTTTGGAGGCGAGTGAGCGCACTTCATCGGCCACGACGGCAAAACCTCGGCCTTGTTCTCCTGCACGAGCGGCTTCAATAGCAGCATTTAGGGCAAGTAAATTGGTTTGTTCGGCGATAGCTTGAATCACTTCAAGTACTTTTCCTATGTGCTGCCCTTCGAGCTCTAGCTTGTTAATTTGGTTTTCTGCTTGGCTAACATCTTGGGCGAGTTGTCGGATAACAGCTATGGTGTTTTGTACTTTTTCTTGGCCTGTGGCGGTAAAGTTGTCAGCCTGTTTAGCCGCCTCTGCTGCATGGTTAGCGCTGCTTGAAACCTCTTGCACAGAGGCTGCAATATGGTCGCTTGCATCAGCCACTTTCCGAGTCGTTTCTTCCTGTGTCCTTAAGGTTTGCTTGGCCATTTCGCTGGCGTGGGCAAGCCCTTGTGCTGATAGCGTAAGCCTGGCGGTCGAGTCTTTAAACTGCGAAATAATACTATGCAGATTGTCTAGGAAATGATTAAAGGCACGGGCTAAGTCTCCAAGCTCATCCTTGGAGGTTAAGTTAATCCTTGCTCTTAAGTCTCCATCACCATCGGTAATATCATGAATTTTCGCCAATAAAACAGCGAGTGGCCGACTAATTAATTTAGGTAATGCTATGACATAGATGGCGCAAATAATAATGCTGATTGCAAGGGCGACAAGTTGTAGTTTTTGTCCTTCTAGGGCATCAGCTTCAACTTGTTCTACGGCACCCTTTGTATGGCTATTTAGCTCATCGGTCAGATGACTGATATGTACATGGAGCTTATCAAAGAGGGTTGCACCTTGACCAAAGCTTAAATCTATTGCTGTGGTGCGACCATTTCGGCCATTGTTAGTGCGTTGATTACTAATTTCATTGGTTATTTTTTGCCATTCATTAAAGGTTTGGGTTAACTCTGTGAGTTGATTTAGAGCCTGCTGGCTTGTTGTTACCTTGGCAAAATGTGTTAAGTGTTGGTTGACTAGCTCAATACTTTGGTTGTGTTGCTTCAAAAGTTGGTTGTAGGAGTCTGTTCCAACATTAACAAACATTAGACTTCTTTCTGCCACTTGCGCTTGGTATAACTCTTTATCCGCTTGTAGCAGCAGGGATTGGCTAGGTAAATATTCTAATGCCAGTTTATCTGCACTTTGTTTTAGTGCTTTTAGGCCCACAATCCCTGTGAAAGATGCAAAAATAACGATCCCAGCAAGTAGTAGACTCGGGTAGATAAGTTTTTGGTTTATTGATAGATCCTTATACCAACGCATATATGATTTCCTTGAGATCAGCTAGGATGAGTAGCGTATTAAAATCAATGTTGCCGTTAGTACTTACTTGCCAAATTCATCAAGGTTAATCCCTATCGTTATTGCGCCAATGGCAGTGTCACCATCCATAACAGGGATAGATATTTGCACTAAATAGGCTTGTGAGCTGGTATCAAATTTAACGGGGCCAATATGTTTGTCCCCTTTTCCATTTGCGAAGGATTTTTGCCACTTATCTTCATCACCCTGCCAATAGTCAGAGGTTTTAGCTGTCATAGCGACGTTAGCCCCTTGATTATCCATTAGGAAAATTTCTTGGTAATAAGGCTTACTTGCTTCGAAGGTTGTTAAGAATTTGGCTGCATCATTACTCATCAATGATGACATAAAGGGATCGATACCTTCAGTGGCTATCCACTTTTGGTCGAGTTCTTTGATGGAATCTAAACTTTTTCCCTGAGTATTTTGTGCTTTTACTGCTGTAACAAGTACAGGCTCTCTTCCTAATGGCATTAAGGTGTTTGTTAAATCTATGACTTCTTGCGGCACTTCTTCGGCAAAACTCATGTGACTGATGAAAACCAATAGGGCTGCAGAAACAATTTTTCCTAGTTTCATGATCTCTTTCCTTAAGCGAGCAAGTTTATAACGGTGTAGCTAAATGCTACTAGTTTTATGGAGTTGCTAAACAACTATAGTAGAGAATCGAAATTGTTGATGGGAATTAACACTTTATTTCTAACGGAAAAGAAATAAAAAAACCGCGCATACTATGCGCGGTTGAGTCTGAGGAGAGTTTACTTAGGCCTTAGCAGGAATGCGCTCTAGCACGGCTAATAGTAGATCCCAGTACTGACCTACGGTGGTGATATTGACCATTTCATCCGGGCCGTGCGGATAACGGATGGTCGGGCCAATCGACACCATGTCCATTTCTGGATAGGGCTTTTTAAACAGACCACATTCAAGGCCAGCGTGGATCACCATGATAACGGGTTCTTTGTTGTAGATTGACTCATAGGTTTCACGCACAATTGCCATCACCGGCGAAGTGTTGTCTGGCTTCCAACCCGGGTAAGCGCCGCTAAGTTCAATATCTGCACCCGCTAAGTTGGTTAACGCAGTAAGCATGCCTTCAACTTGGCTACGGCCAGAATCGATGAGCGAGCGAATTAAGCAAAGAATGCTGACTTCTTCATCGTTAGTGCTGATCACACCAACGTTGAGTGAGGTTTCGGTTACGCCAGTTACTTCATCACTCATGCGCATTACCCCGTTAGGGCAAACATGCAATAAGTCGATAAGGGTATTTTGGCTGTTTTCACTCATCACGCGTTTTGGCGTTGGGATTTCGCTCAACACTAAGCGCATGTCTGGGTCGGCAATGGCCAGTTCGGCGCGGACTAAGGCTTCAAAAGCACGTACTTTTTCATTCAGTGCATCGACATTTTCAGCAGGTAACATAAAGCTGATATTGGCTTCGCGTGGGATAGCATTACGCAGTGAACCACCGGTAAATTGGGTTAACTCTAGGGCTAATTCATCGGCATTTTCGAACAGGAAGCGCGCTAAAATCTTGTTGGCGTTACCCCGACCCAAATGGATGTTGACCCCAGAGTGACCACCTTTTAAGCCCGATAAATGCAGGCTAAATGATGCATAACTTTGCTCCGACGCTTGCCATACCATAGGCAAAGTGATCTGAGCATCGACGCCGCCAGCGCAGCCCATGTAGATCTCACCTTCTTGCTCTGAGTCTGTGTTGATCAAAATTTCAGCATCGAGCATACCTGCTTGTAGTCCAAAGGCGCCTGTCATGCCCGCTTCTTCGTCAATGGTGAGCAGTACTTCGAGTGGACCGTGTTTGATGTCATCTGAGCCTAAAATCGCTAAGGCCGATGCCATACCAATGCCATTGTCGGCGCCTAAGGTTGTGCCTTTGGCTTTTACCCAGTCACCGTCAACATAGGCTTCGATAGGATCTTTGGTAAAGTCATGCACTTTGTCGGCATTTTTTTGCGGCACCATATCGATATGGGCTTGGATCACAACGACTTTACGATCTTCCATTCCCGCAGTTGCGGGTTTGCGAATGATTAAATTGCCGACGGCATCTTCTACTACATCGAGTTGTTTGCTCTTAGCCCAGGCTTGGATGTGTTGGCTGAGTGCTTGTTCATATTTGGATGGGTGGGGAATCGCACAGATTTGTTCGAACCATTGCCATAAAGGCTGTGGGTATAACTGACTTAACGCTGTCACAGAAGGTCCCTCATCAGGTCTTGTGGGTATGGGGCAAATTTGGGCTAATCCTAACACATTCTGCTCGGGCGATTAATCATCTCGATAACTCCGTGTGCGTTTGTGGCAGCGAAAGTTGCCACCCTCTGTATTTTCGATAGTGGCAAAGCGATTTTTTGATTGGTAATTAAGCGTTATAGCGGGAATAATGCTGGCACAATAATGAAAAAGGATGGGTCATGTTTCAAGTTAACTTTATTGATGTACAAGCAGAAAATGCCATTTTTGATGGCGAAGGTTGGGATGCGGTTGTGGTGGTCACACCGGATCTCGTTTCTATCGGAATTGATGAGATCAGTTTGTTGGCCGAGCACGGTGCTAAGGTCGATAAGCGGGTTGGTAAGAGCCCGACGTTACTATTTGCACCGGGTTTAGCCGGTGGCCGTTTAATCATAGCGCCCGTCACTCAAGTGACTGATGATTATGCCGATGTGCGTATTTATGGCGATGCGGCAAGAGTTGCGATTGCTATTGCCAAAGACGCGGGTGCTAAGCGTCCGCTGCTTTATGTTGTTCCTTCAGCAACCCCTAAGTTTGGTTTTGCGACCGAAGTCGCGGCGTTGGCCTGTGGTCAAGAATTATGGCAAACCTTAGAGTTACGTGAGGCGACAGGCTTAATGCCGGCCTTTGAAGCGATAGGTTTATTGTCGTTATCATCTGAAAAGAGTCATTTGCTCAACGCATTAGAAGCGGGCCGCATATTAGCGCGGGATTTATGTGGTACTGAACCTGAGCGTATGTCGGCGAAGGCCTTTGCCGAATATTGTTTGCAAGCCTTTAAAGACAGTGTGATTAAAACCGCAGTGGTGGAAGATCGGGATATCCTTGAACGGGATTATCCACTATTAAGTGCGGTGGCGCGTTCTTCCTTTGCGGTTGGCCGTCATCAACCGCGGGTGGTGAAACTCGAATATCTGCCCGAAGGTGAGATTACTCGTACCTTCTTATTTGCTGGCAAAGGCGTGGTCTACGATACGGGCGGTGCCGATCTGAAAGTCGGCGGCGCAATGGCCGGCATGAGCCGCGATAAAGGCGGCGCCTCTGCTGTGGCTGGGTTATTTAAAACCTTGTCTATGCTTAAGCCTAAAGGGATCCGGGTGATTGCCGAACTGGGTTTAGTGCGTAATAGCATTGGCAGCGAAGCGTTTGTCACCGATGAAATTATCACCAGCCATGCGGGCGTGCGGGTACGCATTGGTAATACCGACGCTGAAGGTCGTTTAGTGCTGGCTGATTTGCTCAGTCATCTGCGTATTAAAGCGGTAACGGCTGTTAAGCCTGAGCTGTTTTCGGTTGCGACGCTCACGGGACATGTGGTGCGCTGCTATGGTAATTATCCCGCAGCGGTTGAAAACGCGGTCGCCAGTGGTGCACTGTGCGCGCAGACACTTGCGTCACAAGCGAGCCACTGGGGCGAACCCTTTGAGGTTTCCACATTACGCCGTGAGGATTTTGCCAAGATCCGCGAAGTGTCTGGGGCGGCTGATATTTTATCTTCAAACAATGCGCCGTCTTCAGTAACTGCCCGCGGGCATCAATATCCTGCAGCCTTTCTACTTAAGGCGTCAGGTCTGTTTGAACACGGTGTTAATGCCGCTATTCCTTTAGCTTACACACACTTAGATATTGCGGGCAGTGCCACAGAGGGCGATCCGCTCTACGGTAAACCCACTGCCAGCCCCTTGGTTAGTTTGTATCAATATCTGATCAATCGTTAACGAAATAACGTAACAAATAGAAATAATTCTGTAATATCTTATTTATTAGGTGGTTACAGGATTATTTCTGTTTTTATGTGATGCAGGTCGCCAATATTTTTGATAGTTTGTGTAATTTAATTACATTAAAAAGCCTTAATCAAAATAAATACAAAAAAAGCTTGTAATAAAACTACGGAAACATATAATAGTTTTCGTGGACAGGGCATTAAGCCTTTCCCCTCTAGTCTATCCAGGATGGATACCCTTCTCCAAGGACCCGAGTGACAAGTCGTCTCAACGGATTTGAGAATCTCTAGTTCCAAGGAACCGAGCCAAGCTTTACTAGAGTACTTAATCTCAACTTTACTTAGGAGTAATTGACTATGTCTTATACAGGCAACAACCATTTTTATTGGCAAAATACTTGGTTTAACACTGATGTTTTGCGTGGCGGTTTATTCGCTATGAGCTTTAAGGGCTAACTATCCCTTTAAATCTAGTTTCCATCATCCATCAACCTTTGTATCGCCTTTTTGGGCGTGTTTAGACTCAAGTAGCATATCGGTGTTTTTGCATGGGTATGCCAGGTTTTTCCCGCTAGCGCGGTAATGTACTTCCCCGAAAGGGACGCTTGAAACATGTCTTGCCTGCTCATTGAGCAGGCTTTTTTTTAAGCTTTTTCTGTCGTTATGACGCAATGCCTCTCATTCCTTCCCATAAACGTAAAATTTTTTGCGGCCATCTTGCGATGAGTACTCTTCGCAATAGTTAATTTAATTAGTTGTTTTTAAAACATAAAACCTTGTCATTAATCTATTCATCTTTTTGTACGACTTAAGAATGATGAATTTGTTACATTTGTCACATAAAATACAAATGCAAATCGTTCTCAATGGTGTTACCGTATGCGCACCTTGACGAAACTTGCTGAACGACTATGCGTTTTAATCTACTTCCTCTGGCGGCTGCGGTCACACTAGCCTTGAATCCTTTGGCATTGATGGCCGAAGAACAAACCTCTTCTAAAACAGAGGCACAAGATCAAAATATCGAAAAAATCACAGTGATGGGTAAATACACTGTGAATCGCAATATTGATACCGCGACAGGTCTCGGACTCTCGCTGCGGGAAACGCCTCAGTCGGTCAGCATCATGACGGCGGATCGAATTGAAGATCAGGCGTTAAATACTGTGGTCGATGTAGTCAATAACACTGTGGGTTTGTCTTCCTCAAAAACTGATAACGTGCGTAACGGTTTTTCGGCCCGCGGTTTTACCGTGCAAAATTATCAAATTGATGGCGTGCCTTTATCTTGGAGTTTAGGCGGCGATGCTGGTGAAACGGTATCAGATGTGTCTATCTACGAGCGCGTTGAAGTCGTTCGTGGTGCTACCGGATTATTAACCGGCGCTGGCGATCCTTCTGCCTCGATTAACTTAGTGCGTAAGCATGCTGACAGTTCTGATCTTAAAGGTTATGTGGATGTCGCCACTGGAAGTTGGGATAAAAAACAAGTCACTGCGGATGTGTCTAATGGTCTGAATGAAGACGGCAGTGTGCGTGGCCGTTTGGTCGCTAAGTATGTGAATAGCGATTCCTATCAAGATCTGTATCAAGACCGTAAAACCATTCTCTATGGTGTTGTCGATAGCGATATCACCGCCAACACTTTACTGCGTGTCGGTGGTAGCTATAACCACAACGATCCGAAGGGGGCGATGTGGGGCGCATTGCCCGCCGTCTTTAGCGATGGTTCTGCCACAGATTGGGATACATCGACCACTACAGCCGCCGATTGGAGCCGCTGGGAAACTAAAAACATTAACTACTTTGCTAACCTAAATCATTACTTTAGCAATGGCTGGCAAGTGGTGGCTAACTACAACCGCATGGAATATGAAACCACCACTAAGATGATTTACATGTCGGGTTTACTCGATAAAGACACGGGTGCGGGGCTTAGTGGCCAGCGTTATCACAGCCATGGTGAAAGTAACTCGAATAACTTTGATGTGCAGCTTAAGGGCGACTATGACCTCTTTGGTCAAACCCATGAGTTTGTGACGGGCGCTTTGTATAGTAAGCAAAAATCCTACGCTGATACCTATGAGCCTATCCGTGACAATATGACGGGTTGGGACTCACAAGTGGTCGATAACTTCTACGAATGGCAACAAAATCAGTTTGCTGAGCCTGAATGGTCGAGCAATGCGAACCGTCAACTGAATATGGATACCGAGCAAAAAGGTTTCTACGCGGCGACCCGCTTGACCATTACCGATGATTTTAAACTGATTGCCGGTGGACGTATTTCAAGCTGGAACCGTGAAGGCGTGAGCTATGGTACCGATACTAACTTTGGTGATGATGGCGTGTTTGTGCCCTATGTTGGCGCTTTATACGATATCAATAAAGAGCACCGGATTTACGCCAGTTATACCGAGATTTTTAATCCGCAGAATTATTTCGATGCCAATCAAGAATACTTAGACCCATTAGAGGGCAAAGCCTACGAATTAGGTTTGAAGAGTTCCTATCTTGACGATCGCTTACATACCACAGTGGCCTTGTTCCAAATTGACCAAGATAACTTGGCAACCTTAGCCGGAACGATTGTTATCGGTGGTCAACCCGTGAATTACTATGAGGCTGCACAAGGCACTAAGAGTAAGGGTTTTGAGTTAGAAGTCGTTGGTGAGCCTGCCGATGGCTGGAATATCTCTGCGGGTTACTCGCAATTTAATGCCGAAGATGCAGAGGGTAAGCGAGTCGCAACTACCAGTCCGCAGAAGCAATTTAAACTGTTTACCACCTATCAATTTGTGGACTTATTGCCTGAGTTAACCATAGGTGGTGGGGTGAATTGGCAAAGTGACAGTTACTCAGAGGGTGGTGGTACAACAATCAAACAGGGTGGCTATTCCTTAGTGAATCTAATGGCGCGCTACGATCTGGCTGAAGACATGGATTTGCAGTTTAACCTAGAGAATCTGTTGGATGAGAAATACTATGCCTATATGACAGCGTCTGGCTTAGCTTACAGTGCGTATCACTACGGTGCTCCACGCAACTTTACCGTCAGCTTTAACTATCGCTTTTAAGCATTTTCCCCGTTGAACTCAAAAAGCCGGTGCCCTTAAGGGCACCGGCTTTTTGCTATCGACTTAAATCCCATTGGCTGCGCAGATGCAGCCTAATATGCCTGTATGGGAAAACCATTGTACTGTTTTGTGATTATTTCACTTTAAAAACAATACGCTGTTAATCCTGAACGACGTTTGAATTTTCCTAGATTAAGACTGGTATGCTAACCCCTATTTACAGTGAACTTTAATGTAAATTAAGTGCGGTGGTTTTTTGTTCTGTTTAGCGATTTCTATCAATAAAATCTCCATCAATTTTCTGGCCTGACCAGCACAAACTCCCTATAATCCCCTGCGAAAAACACCGCTACATAGTGTTTACATTTTTAGACCCTACCTACTTAAAAATAAAAGGAACCCAGTTCCATGTTAGAAAAGCTGTTCAAACTGAAACAAAATCAAACGAGCCTCAAGCAGGAAGCGATAGCAGGTTTGACAACATTTATGACGATGGCCTACATCATTTTTGTGAATCCCATGATGTTAGCCGATGCGGGTATGGATCATGGCGCCGTGTTTGTGGCTACCTGTCTAGCTGCGGCCGTAGGTTGTATCGTGATGGGGCTGATGGCGAATTATCCTATCGCGCTCGCCCCAGGTATGGGACTCAATGCCTTTTTTACCTACACAGTGGTGGGTGAGATGGGCTACAGCTGGGAAACGGCACTCGGTGCGGTTTTCTTATCGGGGATCTGCTTTCTGATCCTATCTTTAGTGCGTATTCGCGAGTGGATTGTTAACAGTATTCCTATGTCGCTGCGTATTGGTATTGCTGCGGGTATTGGTCTGTTCTTAGCGCTGATCGGCCTTAAGAGTGCAGGTATTGTGGTGGCAAGCCCTGCAACATTAGTGACCATGGGCGATATTACTGCGTTTCCGGCGGTGATGGCGGTATTAGGCTTCTTCCTGATTATTGCTATGGTGCAGCGTGGCATGAAGTCAGCGGTGATTTTAAGTATCCTGATCATTACTGGGCTTGGATTGGTGTTTGGCGATGTACATTACAACGGCATCGTCTCTATGCCGCCTTCAATTGCGCCCACGTTTATAGCGATGGATTTATCCCAAGTGTTTGAAGTAACTATGCTCTCAGTGGTGTTTGCCTTCTTATTTGTGGATTTATTTGATACTTCAGGCACCTTAGTTGCGGTTGCTCAGCGTGGTGGTTTTCTCGATGAAAAAGGCCGTTTACCTCGATTAAATCGTGCCTTAACCGCTGACAGTTTAGCGACGATTGCGGGAGCAGCTTTGGGGACTTCTACCACCACCAGTTATATTGAAAGCACTGCTGGGGTGAGTGCGGGTGGTCGAACTGGCTTAACGGCGGTCGTGGTTGGTTTGCTGTTTATCTTGGCATTATTTTTATCGCCTTTAGCAGGGATGATCCCCGCCTATGCCACGGCAGGTACGCTGTTCTATGTGGCTATTCTGATGATGTCAGGGTTGGTTCACGTTGAATGGGAAGACTTAACTGAGGCTGCGCCTGTAGTCGTGGTGTGTATCCTGATGCCGCTGACCTTCTCGATTGCGACGGGGATTGCACTGGGAATTATTTCCTATGCGGCCATCAAGCTGTTAACGGGTCGGTTTAGCGATTTAAATATCGGTGTGCTTGTGCTCGCGGCGATGTTTATTGCGAAATTTATTTACGGCTGATACTTAGAACGAGTTGCCGTTTAAGGGATATTTTTGAGGGTCATCTAATCGATGGCCCTTTTTAATGCGCGATCCCAAGCAGAATTGAAAATTTCTACCCGCATCCTGCCCTCTGACTACCAATTATCTAGCGGATTAGGTATAAGGATTGTCCGGTTATTTTCTACAAATGAATAATGAACTTAAGTGAGATAGCGTATCGCCGCGTGGTGGTGAAGTTGGGGACGAGTGTGCTGACTTCTGGCAGTAAACAGCTAGATAAAGCGCATATGGTTGAGCTTGCTCGTCAAATGGCCGCACTGATGAGATCAGGGGTCGAAGTCGTATTATGTACTTCTGGGGCAATTGCCGCAGGACGCGAACATCTCCAATACCCGGTATTGCCCGACACTATGGCTAACAAACAGTTATTAGCTGCTGTCGGGCAGAGTCAGCTTATTCTCGCTTGGGCGCAACTCTTTAGCATCTACGGTTTGCATGTGGGGCAATTGCTGCTGACCCGTGCAGACCTACACGATAGAGAGCGCTATTTGAATGCCCGCGATACGCTTAATGCCTTGCTGGCACACAATATTATCCCCATCATCAATGAAAATGATGCGGTTGCAACTAACGAAATCAAAGTGGGTGACAACGACAACTTGTCAGCGCGCGCAGCATTGCTGTGTGATGCTGATCTGTTGATTTTGTTGACGGATCAAAAGGGCTTATTCGATGCCGATCCACGCACCAATCCCAATGCCAAACTGATTTCGCAGGTTGAGAAAATTGATGACAGTTTGCGCCTGTTAGCGGGTGGTTCGGTCTCGGGGTTAGGCACCGGGGGGATGTCGACTAAGCTTGAAGCTGCGGATATTGCTCGTCGTGCGGGGATTGAAGTGGTCATTGCCTCGGGCCATCATCCTGATGTGATTAAAAAGGTGGTCGCTAAAGAATCCATTGGCACCCATTTTAGTGCGATCGAAAATCCGTTAGAGAGCCGTAAACAGTGGATTTTAGCGGGACCCGCCGCCCAAGGTTCTCTGGTGCTCGATGCGGGCGCGGTGAAAGCCGTGACCGAAAAAGGTCGCAGTCTGCTCTCTAAGGGGATTATTGGCGTTAGAGGGGAATTTGAACGTGGTGCAACCCTGCAATTGGTTGACCAAAAAGGCAAAATCATTGCCAGAGGCATCACCCGCTATTGTGGTGAGGCCTTAGGGTTAATTGCGGGTAAACATTCCGACGAAATCGAGTCTGTGCTCGGTTACGATTATGGTGACGCAATAGTGCACCGCAACGACATGGTCGTCTTATAAGCGAGGTCTGTTTTGAGTCAAACTAATCAAGCGCAATATTTACAACAACTGGGCAGTCAGGCTAAGCAAGCCAGCTATGCCTTAGCGAATCTTAGCGCCGCACAGAAAGCGGATTTACTCGAGGCGATTGCCGAGGCCCTGACGCAGAACACTCTGGCGATTCTTGCGGCTAACGCCAAAGATGTTGCAGCCGCTAAGGCTGAAGGCTTGAATGATGCGATGATCGATAGATTGTTGCTTAACGAGTCGCGTCTGGCGGGGATTATCGGTGATATTGGTGATGTGGTGCGTCTTGCCGATCCCGTTGGCGAAGAGTTTGGCAGCCGAGTGTTGGACAATGGGTTAAGGCTCACGCGCCGCCGCGTACCGCTGGGCGTGATTGGGGTTATCTATGAGGCGCGGCCGAATGTGACGGTCGATATTGCGGTATTGGCACTTAAAACTGGTAATGCGGTGATTTTGCGCGGCGGAAAAGAGACTCTTGAATCTAACAAACTGATTAGTGAAGTGATCCGTGGCGCGATTGCAAGCCAAGGGTTGCCTGTCGATGCGGTGCAATTGATTGATTCTTCCGATAGGGCCTTAGTCACAGGGCTACTCAAGCTCGACCAATATGTCGATATGATTGTTCCCCGTGGCGGGCAAGCCTTACAGCGCCTTTGCGCCGAGCAAGCGACAATTCCGGTGATTTTAGGTGGCATTGGGATCTGCCATTTGTATGTCGATAAACATGCCGATCTTGAGCGGGCCCTCGAGGTCATTGCTAACGCAAAAGTGCAGCGTCCAACGGTATGCAACGCTCTGGATACCTTGCTGGTGGATAACGCCGTTGCCGAGCGCTTTGTGCCACAAATTGCCGAGTATTTACATCGTTTAGGTGTGCGTTTTTCGGTGTGTGAACAAAGCTATGCTCTGCTCGATGGGTTGGGTTTTGATATTTCCCCTGCAACGGAGCAAAGTTTTGCGACTGAATGGTTATCTTTGACCTTAGGCATTAAAGTAGTGAATGATATTGATGCAGCAATTGCCCATATCCGTACCTATTCTAGTGGGCACTCGGAGGCGATTCTGACCGATGATATCCATGCTGCAACGTATTTTATGAATGAGGTGAATTCGGCAGCTGTGTATGTAAATGCCAGTACCCGCTTTACCGATGGCGGCCAATTTGGCCTAGGTGCCGAGGTGGCTGTAAGTACGCAAAAGCTCCATGCCCGTGGTCCAATGGGGCTTGAGGCGCTAACCACCTATAAGTGGTTAGCGTGGGGCGATTATACGAGTCGTTCATAGCCTGATTGGTACACTAAAAAGCCGCTGAAAAGCGGCTTTTTAGTGGTAAATCTTTATCTTAGTGGATAAGTGGGGTATAGGTGGCAATCAGCCATAAACATACAAAAGCGATTGACATCACTGTGGTGAATTTTCGAAAGGGCCGGATATATTCCAAGGTATAGAGAAAATACTTCTCTTGCACTTTGCGAGTCAGTAATACCGACGGAAGTAAAAAGCTGCAATAGAGCATCACCACCATGGTGGTAAAACCATTCCCCCAAAAATGCTCGTAGATAAAAAGGGCGATACACACCAGCATGGCAACCCAACCGATAGGGGTTATGCCATCTTCTTGATTCCAATGGGTTGATTTTTCCATATGACTATCCTTAGTCACTTAACCGATTGTTTAATTTATAGACGGTTAAGGGAGGCTTTTCAATGGTTTTATGGATAGCGTGTAAAAGAATTTTCTAGGCCGAGTTTAAGTTATAGGGTTTTAATATCGGCAAATGATCCGCGGCACAACTTCGCTAAGTCATTTGCTGCGAGACATATCTCAAGCCCACGGCGACCAGCACTGACATAGATTTTGTCAAATTGCTTCGCAGTTTCATCAATCAGCGTTGGCAGTTGCTTCTTTTGCGCTAACGGGCTGATCCCTCCAACCAAATAGCCGGAAGACTTTTGCGCTAAATCCGCATCGGCCATTTGCAGTTTTTTCTGGCCTAAACATTTGGCTACGGCTTTTAAATTGAGTTGATGATCAACCGGAACGAGCGCAACCGCAAGCGGCGGATGCGCTTTATCGGTCGCGACCAGTAAGGTTTTAAATACCTGCGCGGGAGCGAGGCCTAACACATTGGCGGCTTCTTCGCCGTAGGCGGCGCAGTGTGGGTCGTGGCTGTATTCTAAGATTTCAAAGGGGATTTTGGCTTTCTTTGCCATTTGTACGGCAGGTGTCATGCTTTACTCCTTGCGTCAATTTCTGGGGCAATAAAAGTCCGCCATAGTAGCTCTTTATTGGCGTTTAAAATGTTAGCTCGGGCATAAATTATCTATACCCGAGTAAGGCACCTTATCTGTTGCTTAGTCCGCAAGTTTGGTATTGAGTTTGGTTTTGCGCTCCAGATAGCGCGGGAATAATTGCTGCAACATCATGCCGCTTAAAATAAAACCTAGGCCAATGTAGGTTGCTGTCGCGATGGTCTCTTGTAAAATCCAAGCGATAAAACCAATCGACATCACCGGCGATAAAAACACTAAGGTACTGATATTGGCCGTGCGAGTCGCGGTTTTAAGCGCCATTAACCAGAGTACAAAGGTAATCCCCATTTCAAATAAGCCGACATACATCCCCGCCATCACGGCTTTAATGCTAAAGCTAGGGATCGCATCGGTAAGTAACAGCGTGATGGTAATAAAGGGTAAACCGATTAAAAAGCTCAACAGTAGGCTGACGACGGGGTCGCCTTGATCTTTGGTGTTCACAATCCAATATAGGCACCAGAGCAGGGTGCTAGTCAGCGCCAGCCCAATGCCAAGGGGGCTATCGAAGCGAAAACCGCTGATATCGCCGCCGGTGGCAATAATAAATACCCCAGAGTAGGCAATCAGTGCCGCAATCATATCGCTCTTACGCAAATGTTGTTTCAGCAGTGGCGCAGCTAACAGCGGTAGCAATACCGCCCACGTGTAATTAAGTGAGAGCGCCTGCTGGGCGGGTAACAGTGAATAGGCTTTAAACAGCACCACATAATAAAGAAAGGGATTAATCAGCCCAGTGATCAGATAAAAAGTCGGGCGACGCAACAGCTGCGCTTTAAGTAGCGGTAGCTTTTTTTGCCAAGCGAGAATGGCGCCAAGGGCGACGATAGAGGTGAGTACCGCCACAAACACCAGTTGCAACGGGCTATAAAATCCGAGGGCAATCTTAAAGGCGGTTGCCACCGTCGACCAGAGGAATACCGCACCCATGCCGTACACATACGCCAAATTTGAAGATTTCACACTCTTACCTTATGCACTTAAACCGCCACTCAATGTGCGCAGATTGAATAACAGCTATTGTTGATATGCAAGCGGATTTTACCGTTTTGAATATTTTATACAGCTGAGTTTTTCGAAAAGATAAATCAGAAAATTTTTTGTATGGCCCTTGTAATTAAATTCCCTGTCCCAATATAGGTGTTAAGGCTGAGAAGGTGGCCAACAGTGGACTTGAAAAAAATGCGTCCGGCCCCATATCAAAACCAACTTATTAATTTAGTTTGACAGAAATTTTTCGGAGGACCTCATGGGTAAAATTATTGGTATCGACTTAGGCACAACAAACTCTTGTGTAGCTGTCCTCGATGGTGGCAAAGCACGCGTATTAGAGAATGCTGAAGGCGATCGCACAACTCCGTCTATCATCGCTTACACCGATGATGAGACCATCGTGGGTCAGCCAGCAAAACGCCAAGCTGTAACTAACCCAAATAACACATTCTTCGCGATCAAGCGTTTGATCGGTCGTCGCTTCAAAGATGACGAAGTTCAACGTGACGTGAACATCATGCCATTCAAAATTATCCAAGCCGACAATGGTGATGCTTGGGTTGAATCACGTGGCAACAAAATGGCTCCACCACAAGTTTCTGCTGAAATCTTGAAAAAGATGAAGAAAACAGCAGAAGACTTCTTAGGTGAAGAAGTGACAGAAGCGGTAATCACCGTTCCTGCATACTTTAACGATTCACAACGTCAAGCCACTAAAGATGCGGGCCGCATCGCAGGTCTTGAAGTTAAACGTATTATCAACGAACCAACGGCTGCAGCACTGGCCTACGGTATCGACAAGAAGCAAGGCGACAACATCGTTGCAGTGTACGACTTAGGTGGTGGTACATTCGATATCTCTATCATCGAAATCGACAGCAACGACGGCGACCAAACCTTCGAAGTATTAGCGACTAACGGTGACACTCACTTAGGTGGTGAAGACTTTGACAACCGTTTAATCAACTACTTAGCTGACGAATTCAAGAAAGAGCAAGGCTTAGATCTGCGTAAAGATCCATTAGCAATGCAACGTCTGAAAGAAGCGGCTGAAAAGGCGAAGATTGAGCTTTCAAGCACCAACCAAACAGAAGTGAACCTGCCATACATCACTGCAGATGCAACAGGTCCTAAGCACTTAGTGGTGAAAATCACCCGTGCTAAGTTAGAGTCACTGGTTGAAGATTTAATCATTCGTACTTTAGAGCCATTAAAAGTGGCACTGGCTGACGCTGACTTATCAGTATCAGACATTAACGAAGTGATTTTAGTGGGCGGTCAAACCCGTATGCCTAAAGTTCAAGAAGCAGTGACTAACTTCTTCGGTAAAGAACCTCGTAAAGACGTAAACCCAGACGAAGCCGTAGCCGTAGGTGCTGCGATTCAAGCGGGCGTACTGTCAGGCGACGTGAAAGACGTTCTGCTGTTAGACGTAACACCACTGTCTCTGGGTATCGAAACCATGGGCAGCGTAATGACCAAGCTGATTGAGAAAAACACTACTATTCCGACTAAGGCACAGCAAGTGTTCTCAACAGCCGATGACAACCAAAGTGCAGTAACCATTCACGTACTGCAAGGTGAGCGTAAGCAAGCGAGCGCTAACAAGTCATTAGGTCAATTTAACTTAGACGGTATTGAGCCAGCACCACGTGGCATGCCACAAATCGAAGTGATGTTCGATATCGACGCTGACGGTATTCTGCATGTTTCTGCCACCGATAAGAAAACTGGTAAGAAACAAAACATCACCATCAAAGCTTCTTCTGGCTTAAGCGAAGAAGAAGTGGCGCAAATGGTACGTGACGCTGAAGCACACGCTGAAGAAGACAAGAAGTTTGAAGAGTTAGTGCAATCTCGCAACCAAGCTGACGGCTTAGTTCACGCAACTAAGAAACAAGTTGAAGAAGCGGGCGATGCACTGCCAAGCGAAGACAAAGCTAAGATTGAAGCGGCAATGAGCGCGGTTGAAACTGCTGTAAAAGGCAACGACAAAGAAGCCATTGAAAAAGCGACTCAAGCGCTGATTGAAGCGTCTGCTAAGCTGATGGAAATCGCTCAGGCTAAAGCTCAAACTCAAGGCGGCGCACAAGAAGGTGCTGCTAAACAGTCTAACGCGACTGCCGATGACGTTGTCGATGCTGAATTTGAAGAAGTGAAAGACGACAAGAAATAACATTTGCTTTCAATCAAATTGATTGATTTCAAATAGTTAATTTCTAGGCGGGCGTTACGGGGAAACCCTAACGCCCGTTCGTTCAACTTAAGCTGAGAAGCATGAGATTATGTCAAAGCGAGATTATTACGAAGTATTAGGCGTTGGTCGTGACGCCAGCGAACGTGAAATTAAAAAAGCTTACAAGCGTTTGGCAATGAAGTTTCACCCCGACCGCAACCCTGGCGATAAAGCTGCCGAGGCGAGCTTTAAAGAAGTTAAAGAAGCCTACGAAATCCTTACCGATGCCAACAAAAAAGCGGCCTATGACCAATTTGGTCATGCGGGTGTGGATCCCAATCGCGGCGGTGGTGGTGGCTACGGCGGCGCGGGCGATTTCGGTGATATTTTCGGTGATGTCTTTGGCGATATTTTCGGCGGTGGACGTCGTGGCGGTCAACGCCAAGCAGCCCGCGGCTCAGATTTACGTTACAACCTAGAGTTATCACTGGAAGAAGCTGTAAAAGGTCTCACCAAAGAACTGCGTATTCCAACCTTAGCCAGCTGTGATGTGTGTGATGGCAGCGGTGCGAAAAAAGGCACGTCGGCGACCACCTGTACAACCTGTCATGGTCAAGGCCAAGTGCAAATGCGCCAAGGTTTCTTTACCGTGCAACAGCCATGTCCAACCTGCCATGGTCGCGGCAAGATCATTAAAGACCCTTGCACTAAGTGCCATGGCGATGGCCGTGTCGAAAAAACGAAGACACTGTCAGTTAAGATCCCAGCAGGTGTCGACACTGGCGACCGTATTCGTTTAGCGGGCGAAGGTGAAGCGGGCGAGTTTGGCGCCCCAGCGGGCGATTTATACGTTCAGGTCAGTGTGCGTGAACATGCCATCTTTGTTCGCGATGGCAACAACCTCTACTGCGAAGTGCCGATTTCATTCAGCAAAGCGGCGCTCGGCGGCGAGATTGAAGTCCCAACACTGGACGGTAAAGTCAGCCTCAAGATCCCTGCCGAAACTCAAACGGGCCGTATGTTCCGTCTGCGTGGCAAAGGGGTTAAATCGGTTCGCAGCCATGCCGTGGGCGACCTGCTCTGCAAAGTTGTGATGGAAACGCCAGTCAACCTCAACGAGCGTCAGAAAGAATTACTGCGCGAGTTTGAAGCGACCTTAACCGGCGAATCAAAGAAGCATAGCCCAAAGGCTGAGGGCTTTTTCGATGGCGTGAAGAAGTTCTTCCAAGACCTAAATAGCTAATTAGGTTTGCTGGCGCTGCTGTTATGTTAGTTAGCTGCGCACTAGATAAATAAAGCCTCGCAGTGTTTAACACTAGCGGGGCTTTTTTATATCTGTTTTTTGTTGGGAAAGGCGGCCTTGCGGCCGAGGTGAGTCAAAGTCGTGGGGCTTCACCCCACACCCGACCAAAAGGGGAAAAGCGCCTGTTCCCCTTTTGGAAATCCCTCGGCGTCCCCAACGGAGTTGAAAGCCCCTTGTGCTCATAGCCAAATTTGCTATCGCTTCCGAAGGCTCCACTTTACATCCATGTAAAGCCCTCCAGTTCGGCAGTCCCAGCCTCTCGCTCATAAGCGCGAAAATCACCGATTTTCATTCGCCCCTGCACCTGCGAAAGCTAGCTCGCCATCCATGGCGAGACTCACGCAATTTGCCTATTCGCCCCGCGGCAACTCCGAGGGGATGGTGTATTCCTTAGACTCTAATTGTAATCTGTAAATTGTTCAGGCATAAAAGTTATGCCTGTCCGATTTTTCTCAGGGTAAATACTATACAATCGAGCCTATATCATTTGAGGTAACATTATGTCTGGCTATTTAACTAAAATTAAAACCAAAATTCCATACTCTGATAAAGAAGTGGATATTAACGTCGATGGAAAAACATTGATCTTAACTGGTGGTAATGGTTGTGGAAAAACACAGTTATTACGATATGTTTTTGAAAAATTGAATGACCGAATAGTAAAAAGAGATAACTCAACTTTAGTGAGTCTAGAGGCACAGCAAATAAATTATGAGAGCCTCATAAGGAGCGTGGGACAGGCAGATCAAAGCTATGATGCTTATCTAAGACACCTCGAAACTGTTAAACAGAAAATAGATGAACTTAAGTGTCCGCCTGTTACCGTATCTGAACTCGAGGATATAATATTAAAATACAAGGATTTCCATGCAGTCCTCCTTTCGTTTGAAGCAAGTAGAAAATCTGACATTCTTAAACCATCTTCTGTTTCCTCTCTGGATAGCCTCAAACAGAAGGATAAAAGCACAGTAACAAATCTACATCAACAAAAAACGAGTTCTTCTATATTTGAGGAATTCTTAGTTACAAGTATTGCTAACCAAGCTTTTTCAGAATCCAAAAAAATCAACAATGATCCAGAAGAAGCAACACGTATTGAAAAGTGGTTTATAAAGTTAGAGGCTGACTTAAAGAACCTTTTTGAAGATGAAAATCTAAAATTAGTATTCCAATCTGACTCATTGTCTTTCGAGATTCATCAACCAAATAAAGTGCCATTCACATTCCAAAACCTATCGTCTGGGTTTTCTTCAATCATGGCAATTTATGCTGATTTGATTACCAAGGTTACTTTACGTTCTATAGACCCATATGAGCTAGTCGGAATAGTGTTAATTGACGAAATAGATGCTCATCTTCATGTTTCAATCCAAAAGAAAATATTAGCATTTCTCACAAAAGCATTTCCGAAAGTACAATTTATCGTTACTACGCATTCTCCGTTTGTAGTGTCTTCTGTTGATAATGCTGTCATTTATGATTTGTCTAAGCTTAAACAAGTTGAAGATTTATCAATGTATTCATACGAAGCTGTATTAGAAGGGTTATTTGGCGTACTACCTGTTTCTAATTTACTTCAGAAAAACATTGAAGCTTTAGCCAAATTATTGGATAGAAAACCTATTGATGTCATTTCAGTTCAGAATATTTTAGCGCAACTTCCTCAAGATAAAGAGTCATTAGATTCTGAGTCGCTTTACTTTGTAAATTCAGCAAAGCTGGCAATTAATAAAGTAAAGGGGTAGTCATATGTTCAACGTTGTAAGAAATGAACCTACTCCAGCATCACTGGCAGCTAGAACTAAGTATGATTCTAAAGATGTTTGGGATGCTCTGAACAAGGTATTCCATAAAAAATGCTATATCTGTGAAACATGTGAGCCTCAGGACATAAATGTTGAGCACTTTATTCCGCATGAAGGTGATCAAAGTTTAAAGTTTGACTGGACTAATTTGTATTTTTCGTGTGGAAGATGTAATAACATTAAACTTGCTAAGTATGATCATCTTCTTGATTGCTGTAATGAGGATATTGATGTCGTTCGGGCTATAAAGCATCTACCACCATCAACACCATTCGCGAAAAAGCTAATCATTGAGGCACAGAATAACGATGGCAAGACCCAGCTGACAGCTGAACTCTTAGCAAGGGTTTTTAATAGTGAACATACTCCAAATAAAGAAATCTCAGGAACGTTTTTGAGAAAAAAAGTTTTTACTCAGTACAACTTACTTTTAGACCAGCTAAACAAATACTATGACCCAGTTGCATTAGAAGATGAAAAAACAATGGCTCTAGAACGCATTAAGCTGCTTCTTAAAGCTTCTTCTCCTTATAGTGCATTTATAAGTTGGTGCATCATTGAAGATCAAGAGCTAGGGCCTATACTGCATGATTTTATCGGCAGAGCTGAATAGCCCTCATTAAAAGAAAGGACGGGCAGATTTCTTTTGAGACTAACTGCTAACACTGCAAATTCAGGAGTTCACCTTCCCCTGCGAAGTTGCCGCGGGGCGTTGGAATAAATTGCGTGAGTCCGGTCATGGATGACCGGCTAGCTTTCGGGGTTCAGGATGTACCATCGGAAGCGATAGCCATTTATCCATAAGACCAAGGCTAGTAACCAATGCATGTAACTTCGCTAGGGGCGGCAAGGGAGATCCAAGAGGGAATTGCTGTTGATCCCCTCTTGGTCGGGTGTGGGGTGAAGCCCCACGACTTTGATTTTGACTTTGATTTTGTTTTTGGCTCAGATATTTAAACAAATTTAAAACTTAAGGCTTCTTAGTGGCCTAACGTGAATACCTAAATATACCGTCGAAAACTATCCCAAGGCTTTAGTCAAAGCCGAAACAACATTGGTATTAACAGCCAACTCTGCGTAAACTTTCGCTCCCATGTTTTTATTGGTGTTGCGATGACCATTCCTAAGCCTTTTCCTTCCACAGAGTCTTACCCAGAGTCGTTAACCTTTGCCGAGCTTGGCGTCAATGTGGCGTTATGTTCAGTATTGCCTACCGCGCTCAAGCATCCGACACGGGTACAGCAATTAGCGATTCCGGCGATTCTTGCGGGGCGAGATGTGTTAGCGCTGTCGCAAACCGGTAGCGGTAAAACCTTGGCTTTCGGTTTACCTTTGCTGCAAATCCTCTGGCAACAAATTGCTGCGCAAATAATGGCTAAATCCGTGCCTGCGGCTAATCCACTGGCATTAGTGTTGGTGCCAACGCGTGAGTTAGCGCAGCAGGTGAGCGAGGCGCTGCACGCGCTGGCGAGTAAGTTATCGTCTTCTTTGAATATTCAGCTCCTCTGTGGCGGCATCGCGCAGGAAGAGCAATTAGCCGAACTTGCCGCTAATCCGCAGCTTGTGGTGGCAACCCCTGGGCGCTTATTGGATTTATGCACGCAGTCCTATATCAGTCTCGACTCGATAAAATATCTAGTGCTAGACGAAGCCGACCGCTTACTGGAAATGGGATTTTGGCCTGATGTGCAAAAGCTGATGGCTATGATGCCTAAGCGTAAGCAAACCTTACTGTTTTCAGCCACCTTGCCAGAGGCGTTGGATTCCTTGGCGGGTAAATTGCTGAGCAATGATCCCCTGCGGGTTGAGGCCAGTACACGCAATGCTGTCGCAGCCGAAATAGAAGAGCGACTGTATTTAGTCAATAAGGGCAGTAAGGCGCAGGCATTGATTGCGTTACTCAAACAATATCAATGGCCGCAAGTGCTAGTGTTTATCAGTGCCCGCGATGATGCGGATGCGATAGCGAAACGACTCGTTAAGGCGGGGATAAATGCTGCTGCACTGCACGGTGAAAAAGATCAAACCGTGCGCAGCCAAACCTTGGCCGACTTTAAAGCCAATCGTATTCAAGTGGTGGTGGCGACGGATTTAATGGCCCGAGGGATTCATGTTGATGCCTTACCAGTGATGATCAATTTAGATTTACCCACCAGTGCGCCTGTATATGTGCACCGTATTGGCCGCACCGCAAGGGCGGGCGCCAAAGGGCTCGCTATCTCTTTGGTGTGCCATGGTGAGATGCCAAGCTTAACCGCGATCCGCAACTTGACGGCGCGTGAGTTACCGTTAGCATCATTGGCGGACTTTCCGGTGACCGATAAACAGAGCGAAAGATCCAGAGAGGATGGTGCTGAGCATAACGTTGCGCCTAAGCGCCCACCTCGGGATAAACAGGCGAATCGTCGCAGTCTTAATAAGCACAGCGTCAAGGCATTTAAAGGTAAGCGTTGAGTGTAAGCCCGCGCTGCTATCCATAAACTGCTAGCACTTATTGGCGGCTGTTTACCTGTTTCCGCTGGGTAAACTATATAGTTAACCTCGGAACGTGGATTACTACATTTATAGGAACAGGCATGGCGTCGACATTGGCGATAGGTAACGCACTTTACCACATGGTAACTCATGGTTTAACCACCCAACGTTTTACGCTTCGAGCATTTCAGCGAGCGGATCTTGAAGCTTTTACCGCCTATCGAGCCGAGCCTAAGGTCGCCAAATATCAAAGCTGGACGGATTACTCTTATAGCGATGCTGTCTCGTTATTCGAGAACATGGATTACGCGCAATTTGGCGCGGCAGACACTTGGTTTCAATTGGCGATTGTCTCTGAGGGATCGCTTGCAACGCCTGCCACCTTAGTGGGCGATTTGGCGCTGCATTTTATCGATGAGCAGCAAATGGAAATCGGCTTTACGATTGCGCCTGAGTATCAAGGCCAGCAGGTTGCGTTTGAGGCCGTCAGCGCATTGCTGGGTTATCTCTTTGTGGAATTAAATAAGCATCGTGTTATTGCGATAACCGATGTAGACAATCTTGCCTGCTGTAGATTACTCGAAAAACTCGGCTTTCGGCGCGAAGCCCATTATGTGAAAAACATCTTCTTTAAGGGCGCATGGGGCGATGAGTATCTCTATGCCATGTTAAGGGAAGAATATATTGCACGTTAATGGCGCTAGGCTCACTCGTGCTACCAGACAAGATTCTGAATCTCGTTTGGCTTCTGCTTGCTATCTCAGTAAAATCTTAATCATGATTAGTTGAGTCTGCTAGCTTCAGCCTCGTTCGGATTAAGGAGTTCCCTATGAAATCAATAACACTCGCCTTAGTGGCGGTTGGACTCACGTTAGGATTATCGGGCTGCGCGACCACTAAATCGCCCACGGGGCGTGGCCAAACCTTACTGTATTCGGCATCGCAAATGCAGCAAATGGGGGATGCTTCTTTTGAAGAAATGAAAAAGCAGCAAAAGATTAGCAGCAATAAAAAACTCACCCAGTACGTAAATTGCGTGGCGAATCGGGTGACTGCTGTGCTGCCCGATCAAAGCCAGAAGTGGGATGTCGTGTTATTCAACTCCGAGCAAGTTAACGCTTTTGCGCTGCCTGGCGGACACATTGGCGTGTATACCGGATTATTAAAAGTCGCGAGCACGCCGGATCAACTCGCGACCGTGTTAGGCCATGAAGTGGCCCACGTATTAGCGCAGCATGGTAATGAACAGGTCTCACGGGCGCAGATGACGGGGATGGGGATGCAAATCGCCGATGCCGCCCTTGGCGCGAGCGGCGTCTCAAACCGTGACTTATATATGTCTGCTTTGGGGCTTGGTGCGCAGGTCGGGGTGATTTTACCCTTTGGCCGCGCTCAGGAGAGTGAGGCGGATGTCATGGGGCTGGAGCTGATGGCGCGGGCAGGGTTTGACCCTGCCCAGAGTGTGGTGCTGTGGCACAATATGTCGAAAGCGGGTGGTAGCCAAGGGCCAGAGCTGTTATCAACGCATCCATCCAACAGCAACCGCATCGCCCAACTCGAGCAATTACAGGGGCAAATGCAGCCTTTGTATCAGAGCGCAAAGGCGAATATCAAAAACCAATGCGTGTTGCCTAAATAGTCATTCAGAGCGTGGCGATCGTTTAGATGCAGGCCTTATCTTGCCGCAATTAGGCTCTATTGCTGGATAAATACGCATCGGTTACGTAAAATCGCCGCCAAAGTTAAATAAGCAGTCAGTTTATCAGCATAGGGCGTGGAACTATGGTAAACTGGCGCGCAAAATTCCATTGAACATTGAGAGTCGTTAATTATGTCTGATAAATTCAGTACTGTTGAACAGCAAGCAAGCTATGGTGTTGGTCGTCAAATGGGCGAGCAACTGGCTGCCAATTCTTTTGACGGTGTAGATATTGCTGCCGTTCAAGCAGGCTTAGCCGATGCGTTTGCTGGCGTTGAAAGCGCTGTATCTATGCAAGATATGCAAGTTGCATTCACTGAGATCAGCCGTCGCATTCAAGCGGCTCAAGAGCAAGCAGCTGCTGCGGCTTCTGCTGAAGGCGAAGCGTTTTTAGTGGAAAACGCTAAGCGTGCAGGCGTGATCGTGACTGACTCTGGTCTGCAATACGAAGTATTAGTTCAAGGTAGCGGTGCAAAACCAACCTACGAAGATACTGTTCGTACTCACTACCATGGTTCTTTCATCAATGGTGACGTGTTCGACAGCTCTGTTGTTCGTGGTCAACCAGCTGAATTCCCTGTATCTGGCGTTATCGCTGGCTGGACTGAAGCACTGCAACTGATGCCAGTAGGCACCAAGTTAAAATTATTCGTTCCACATCACTTAGCTTACGGTGAGCGTGGTGCGGGTGCTTCTATTCCTCCATACTCAACCTTAGTGTTTGAAGTCGAGTTATTAGACATCGTCTAATGTGATTGAAACGCCTAAGCCAGTCTTAGGCGTTTTTGTATGGAAGACAAAAAAGATTGAGGAGATTGAAATGAGTGGACAAGTGAGAGTTGCAATTGTCGGTGCGGGTGGACGCATGGGACGGACTCTTATTGAATCGGCTTATCGTCAAGAGCACATTCGCTTAGGCGCGGCGATTGAGCGTTCAGGTTCAAGCTTAATTGGCGTGGATGCGGGCGAGCTTGTCGGTGTGGGTAAGTTAAATGTCATTATCATGGATTCGCTTGACTATGCGACCGATGACTTTGATGTGCTGATTGATTTTACTGCGCCAGAGGCCAGTATTGTCCATTTAGATTGGTGCGTACGCCATAAGAAAGCCATGGTGATCGGCACTACCGGTTTCAATCATGCTCAAAAAGAACAAATCAATGCCTTTGCCGAGCAAACGCCGGTGGTGATGGCGCCGAATATGTCTGTGGGTGTCAATCTGATGTGGAAATTGCTTGAGTTGGCCGCTGAGGTCATGGGCGATTACACTGATATCGAGATTATCGAAGGTCACCACAGATATAAGAAAGATGCGCCATCTGGCACTGCACTAAAAATGGGTGAAGTGATTGCCAAGACCTTAGGTCGTGATCTTGAAAAATGCGCTGTCTATGGCCGCGAAGGGATCACTGGCGAGCGCGACCGTGAAACCATCGGTTTTGCGACTGTGCGCGCAGGCGACTTAGTGGGCGAGCATACCGCCATGTTTGCCGATATTGGTGAACGTTTAGAGATCACCCATAAAGCCTCCAGCCGTATGACCTTTGCCAACGGCGCTATGCGTGCCGCTCATTGGTTGGTGGAGCAGAAACCGGGTCTGTATGATATGCAGCAGGTATTAGGTTTACATTAAAATTAAAAAACGCCATTTGGCGTTTTTTTTTGCACTCAGATACCAATGTATAGACGAGTTTGAGTTTATCCTGTAAACTCGCTGGAATTTGTCAAAATTTCGTAAATCAGCGGAAATTGGTATCTTAACATAACATAAAAACATTATATTTCAGTGGCTTGGCTCTTTATGGAGGTCGCGTTGACAAAGTCTGCCTTACTCGTACTCGAAGATGGAACCGTATTCACTGGCACAGCAATAGGTGCCGATGGTCTCTCAGTTGGTGAAGTTGTTTTTAACACTTCGATGACGGGATACCAAGAAATTTTAACTGATCCCTCTTATTCACGCCAGATAGTAACTTTAACCTACCCCCACATTGGTAATACTGGTACCAATAATGAAGATGTCGAATCCAATGGGGTTCATGCTTGTGGTTTAATCATTCGCGATCTTCCGCTCATAGCAAGTAGTTTCCGTAATCAACAAACCCTTAGCGATTATCTCAAAGCAAACAATGTTGTTGGCATCGCAGATATCGATACTCGTAAATTAACTCGAATCCTCCGTGAAAAAGGTGCCCAAGCGGGTTGCATCATGGCGGGTGCTGACTTGGATGAAGCCAAAGCGCTTGCAGCTGCTAAAGCCTTCCCTGGTTTAAAGGGCATGGATTTAGCGAAAGAAGTCACGACTGACAAAGCCTACCCATGGCGTAAAGGTAGCTGGCGTTTAGTGGGCGGTTTGCCTGAAGATACTCCAGCAGAAGCGCTTAAATACAAAGTGGTTGCCTACGACTACGGCGTTAAGCAAAACATCCTGCGTATGTTGGTTGACCGTGGCTGTGATGTGACGGTTGTTCCTGCAAAAACACCCGCTGCTGACGTGTTAGCGATGAACCCAGACGGTGTGTTCCTCTCTAACGGCCCTGGCGACCCAGAGCCATGCGACTACGCGATTGAAGCGATTCAACAAATCCTGAAAACCGATACGCCGATTTTCGGTATCTGTTTAGGTCACCAATTACTGGCATTGGCATCAGGCGCGAAAACCTTAAAGATGAAGTTTGGTCACCATGGTGCTAACCACCCAGTGAGCAATATCGAAAAAGGTAACGTGATGATCACCAGCCAAAACCACGGTTTTGCTGCCGATGAAGCCACATTACCTGCCAATATCAAAGTGACCCACAAGTCACTGTTCGATGGTTCACTGCAAGGTATCCATCTGACGGACAAACCTGCGTTCAGCTTCCAAGGTCATCCTGAAGCGAGCCCTGGTCCGAACGATGCGGCTCCACTGTTCGATCACTTTATCGAGCTTATTGAACACTATCGTCTTGTAACGAAAAGTCAGAACGCTAAGTAATACGCAAGCTAGGAGAAGAGAGAAGCAATGCCAAAACGTACAGATATAAAGAGTATTCTTATCCTAGGTGCAGGCCCGATTGTCATTGGTCAGGCATGTGAGTTTGACTATTCAGGCGCTCAAGCCTGTAAAGCCCTGCGTGAAGAAGGTTATCGCGTCATTCTGGTGAACTCTAACCCTGCCACCATTATGACCGACCCCGAAATGGCCGATGCCACTTACATCGAGCCAATCCAATGGGAAGTAGTACGTAACATTATCGCCAAAGAACGTCCTGATGCGATTCTGCCAACCATGGGCGGTCAAACCGCTCTAAACTGTGCTCTTGAGCTTGAAGCTAAAGGCGTGCTGGCTGAATTTAACGTTGAAATGATCGGCGCTACTGCCGACGCGATTGATAAAGCTGAAGACCGTAGCCGCTTCGACAAAGCCATGAAGAGCATTGGCTTAGAATGTCCACGCGCGGGCATCGCCCACAGCATGGAAGAAGCCTATGGCGTTCTTGAACAAGTGGGTTTTCCTTGTATTATCCGTCCATCATTCACTATGGGTGGTTCGGGCGGTGGTATCGCCTATAACAAGGAAGAGTTCGAAGAAATCTGTTCCCAGGGTCTCGATTTATCGCCAACCAAAGAGCTACTCATCGACGAGAGCTTAATCGGTTGGAAAGAATACGAGATGGAAGTGGTTCGTGACCGTAACGACAACTGTATCATCGTCTGCTCTATCGAAAACTTCGACCCCATGGGAGTGCATACTGGCGACTCAATCACAGTAGCACCCGCGCAAACTCTGACTGACAAAGAATACCAAATCATGCGTAATGCCTCTATGGCCGTACTACGTGAGATTGGTGTTGAAACGGGCGGTTCGAACGTACAGTTTGGTATCAACCCGAAAGATGGCCGTATGGTGATCATCGAGATGAACCCACGGGTATCGCGTTCATCGGCATTGGCATCAAAAGCGACCGGCTTCCCGATTGCAAAAATTGCCGCCAAGTTAGCGGTGGGGTTCACCCTCGATGAGCTGATGAACGATATTACTGGCGGCCGAACGCCAGCGTCGTTCGAGCCTGCAATTGACTATGTTGTGACTAAAGTACCTCGCTTTAACTTTGAAAAGTTCGCTGGTTCTAACGACCGCTTAACTACTCAGATGAAGTCTGTAGGTGAAGTAATGGCGATTGGCCGTACTTTCCAAGAGTCACTTCAAAAAGCCCTGCGCGGTTTAGAAGTAAGCCGTCACGGTTTAGACCCGATTACTGACATGTCTAAGCCTGATGCGTTAGCCCGTATCCGCCTCGAGCTAAAAGAGCCTGGCTGTGACCGTATTTGGTACATTGCCGATGCGATGCGTGCGGGTTTAACCTTGGATGAAATCTTCCGTTTAACCAACATCGACCCATGGTTCTTAGTCCAGATTGAAGAGCTGATTAAGCTGGAAAGCCAAGTGGCCGAAGGCGGTTTAGCCGGTCTTAACGAAGAACTGCTGCGTAAGCTTAAGCGTAAAGGTTTTGCCGATGCGCGCCTGGCGGCGGTCCTTGGCGTAAATGAGACTGAAGTCCGTAAACTGCGTGACCGTTTCGACATCCACCCAGTTTACAAGCGCGTAGATACCTGTGCGGCTGAATTTGCCACTGACACCGCTTATATGTACTCAACCTATGAGGAAGAGTGTGAAGCTAACCCATCTAACCGTGACAAAATCATGGTGTTAGGTGGTGGTCCAAACCGTATCGGTCAAGGTATTGAATTCGATTACTGCTGTGTGCACGCGGCATTAGCACTGCGTGAAGACGGTTATGAAACCATCATGGTGAACTGTAACCCTGAAACCGTTTCTACCGACTACGACACTTCAGATCGTCTGTACTTCGAGCCTGTTACTCTAGAAGATGTGTTAGAAATCGTCCGTATCGAGAAGCCAAAGGGCGTTATCGTGCAGTACGGTGGTCAAACTCCGCTGAAACTGGCTCGCGCCCTTGAGGCGGCGGGTGTGCCGATTATTGGTACTAGCCCTGATGCGATTGACCGTGCAGAAGACCGTGAGCGTTTCCAGCAAGCGATTCAACGCCTGGAAATGAAGCAGCCTGAAAACGATACCGTCACCACGGTAGAAGGTGCGGTAATTGCCGCCGAGCGTATCGGTTATCCGCTGGTGGTGCGTCCATCCTACGTACTGGGCGGCCGCGCGATGGAAATTGTTTACGACCAACAGGATTTACTGCGCTACTTCAACGAAGCGGTAAGCGTATCTAACGCATCACCAGTACTGTTAGACCACTTCCTAGACGATGCTATCGAAGTGGATATCGACGCAGTCTGTGACGGTGAAACTGTGGTTATCGGCGCGATTATGGAGCATATCGAGCAAGCGGGTGTTCACTCAGGTGACTCAGGTTGTTCGCTGCCTCCTTACACCCTAAGCCAAGAAATCCAAGATCGCATGCGCGTACAAGTCGGCAAGTTGGCGATGGAGCTGGGTGTTGTCGGTCTGATGAACGTGCAGTTTGCCGTGAAGAATAACGAAATCTACATGATTGAAGTTAACCCACGTGCAGCGCGTACCGTGCCATTTGTGTCGAAAGCCACTGGTGTGCCGTTAGCTAAGATTGCCGCCCGTGTGATGGCAGGTCAAAGCTTAAAAGCACAAAACTTCACTCAAGAAGTCATCCCACCTTTCTACTCAGTGAAAGAAGTGGTACTGCCATTTAACAAGTTCCCTGGCGTTGACCCACTGTTAGGCCCAGAAATGCGCTCAACGGGTGAGGTGATGGGCGTGGGCGATACCTTCGCCGAGGCCTATGCTAAGGCGCAGTTAGGTGCGACTTCAGAAGTGCCTAAGTCTGGTCGTGCACTCTTGTCTGTGCGTAACAGCGATAAGAAACGTGTTGCCGACTTAGCCGCTAAGTTGATTGAGCTGGGTTATCAAATCGATGCCACCCACGGTACAGCGGTTATCCTAGGTGAAGCGGGTATCAACCCACGCTTAGTGAATAAGGTACACGAAGGCCGTCCACACATTCTTGACCGCATCAAGAACGGTGAGTACACCTACATTGTGAACACCACCGAAGGCCGTCAAGCGATTGAAGACTCTCGTCAATTACGTCGTGGTGCACTGCGTTACAAAGTGAACTACACCACGACCATGAACGCCGCATTCGCCACTTGTATGGCACACGCTGCGGACGATCGCACTAACGTGACGTCAGTGCAAGAGCTGCATCAGCGCGTATTGGCTAAATAAGCCATAAGCCTCTGCAATCAAAAGGCCGGATAACTGAGTTATCCGGCCTTTGTTTTTAAGGGGTAAAAGATTTATTGCCCAATGCGCTCCGTTTCCATTGGCGGCGCATCATTGGGCAGCCAGCGGTGATAAATTTGTGCAAAGGTGCCATCGGCCTTGATGCTGACTAGTGCCTCTTTCCATTTATCAACTTCCTCCGTTGGTGTGCCTTGAGAAAATGCAATGTACAGATGATTCGCGCTGATGGTGTAGAGGGATTTTACATCATCAATACTGGCTCCGGCTTCTGCAAGAATACTTGGCGCCGTGAGATTAGCGTTGCACCATAGATCGATTCGCTGCTTCATTAACTGCTTTGCGCTTAGTAGTGGTGTCGATGAGGGGGCGAGATTTGTAAACCCATGATCCATTAATAATTGTTCTTCGACAGAGGAACGATACACCCCAATTGCTTTTGCCTGCTTAGCACCTTCAATTGAGTCAATGTTAAGCTTGCTACTTTTTAGAGCATAAAAGTTTGTTGTGCCAACCGCGACAGGACCTATCAAACTAAACATACGCTCCCGCTCTGCGGTACGTGTCATTGTGAATAACACCGTGTTGGGTTGTTCGGTGATAATTTTCCAGCCGCGAGCCCAGGGCACAATTTTGATCGGATCTTGGTTATCGATACGTTTTTGGATTTCTTGCACGACTTGTACAGCTAATCCATCGGGTTGGCCATCAACCGAAAAGCTAATCGGAGCCCATTCTTCTGTATAAATATTGAGTGTGGCCTGAGCTGTGTGCGGGATAACGCAGAGAAGCATAACGCGCACTAAATGGGTAAAAAATGTCATTAATAACCCTAGGAATTAGAATGTTATATGCGAGTCTCACGGCGTGCTCATATTGAATTAAAGATGACAACTCTTAAGCTCGCAAGCCACTTTAGGGTTATTTTGTGATCTGTACTCTTGGGTTAGAAAATTATCGATAAATCATATTGGTCATTGAGGCAAGATAGAGTTGCCTCCTTGTTGTGCAAAGGAGGCTGCCGATGCGCTATATCAGTTTTAGTGAGCTTTAGATGAGTGAGGTTGCTGATTGATGACCCATGAATAGGTCACTTAAAAAGCGCGCTATTCATGGGTATATATTGCTGTTACTGGCGATAAACATCACGTAGTAGATTATCGAGACAATTGACGACCCGCATACTTGAGTCTTCCATTAAACGTAGTTGCCTAACCATTTCGGGTAAATTGCCCTGTTGCCTTGCCGTGAGAGCTGCTTTACCTGCATCGTGCACCGCTTTGTGGGGAGCATCCAAGGCCTTAAAGTTACTCAAATGTTGATAATTTTCAGCACCAAAGCCTTTAAAATACCATTGGCCTAAACGGCATTCAGTATGGGAGTTCACACCATGGCTGTGTTGATTCTTTTCAATAAGTTGATACACATTACTCTTCCAAACGGCGTGGTCGAGTTTAGTGGTATTTAAGAATGAGGCTGTCGCGGCATTATGAATTACCTGCTGCATTTTATTAGAACGTTGCAGTACATCTTCAACGACTTGCCCTATTTGTGTTGAAGATGAGGCAACATCAAGAGCGCTGTTTTGGTTATTATGGACAATCTCTTTAATATTAGAGGCTTGTGTAACAATCTGTTTTACTAGTTTTTCGATTTGGCTGCTCGCTTCGTGAGCTTTACTGGCTAATTGTCTGACTTCATCGGCAACTACCGCAAAACCTCGTCCAGCTTCGCCCGCTCGGGCGGCTTCAATTGCTGCGTTGAGGGCGAGTAGGTTGGTTTGCTCAGAGATCCCTTGAATGGCGGCAACAAACTGGTTAATAGAAGAAGTGGTACTATCGAGCTCGGTTACAGCAGTCATGCTGCTGGTGGCTTGTTCATTTATATAGGTTGCTCTATTACCTAAATTAATAATGGCTACCCGCGTTTGATCAAAAATTTTATCTAATTCGGACAGTGCTTCTTTTTCTTCAGTGAGTAGCTCTGCACTGCTGGCAAGGCCATCTCTCACTGCATTTAACATCTCGCCGCCCTGATTTTGGCAGGCAATCACTGCACTATAATGATCGGTATTTTGGCGGGACTGTTGTTGCATGGCTTCATTTTCGCGGGCCATATTTTTTAGCTCTTCGATTTCAACTTCGTATCTATCTTGTTGATCAATGAGCTTTTGCTTCAGCACTTCGTTTTCTGCTTTGAGTCTTGAATTAAACCACATAAAAACCTCTAAACTTTTATTGATATTGTTATGGCCACTGAATTAATAACGTCTAAGGTGCAATCCCTGCGGTATTAGGGTAAGTAGGAAAGTGTGGTAAGAAAATATTAACGTATATCAATGCCATAATCTTACTTTTTTATTGAATAACAATGAATTTATGAACTTGAGCAAATAAATTGCCCAAGTCCATTTTGGGTAACAAGTGAATATCTCGTACTGTATTTCTACAAATTGCGATTCAACCTTAATTGAGCTTGCTAGTTTGAGTGTTAACGCTTTGGTCTGCCTTTCATCGGCATGTCAGCAAAAGCGCTGTAACTCTTTTAAGCCGCAGGTAAATCTAAAATCATTGTAGCAATACTAAAGTAAACGAGCACACCAATGATATCGGCGATTGAGGTGATAAGTGGTGCGCTGGCTGAAGCTGGATCCATTTTTAACTTGCTGAGTAAAAAGGGCAGTGACATGCCAATCAGGCTGCCAATGATCACTACGATCTGCATGGTTAATGCAACGACCAAGGCGATTTCTGGACCACCGCGCCAAAACCCAAGTAGCGATACTGCCAAGGCCATGCTGGCACCGAGTAATCCTGCTACCCCTAATTCACGCCCCAGCAATGAGAGCCAATCCTTGAGTATCACTTCGCCAGTGGCTAAGGCTCGCACCATTAAGGTGGCTGATTGCGAACCCGCATTACCGCCGCTATCGATGAGCAGTGGAAGAAAGAACACCAAAGAAACATAACTGGCAATGGTATCTTCAAAAAAGGCGATGCCAGCGCCAGAGAAAATATTACCAAATACCAAAATGACCAACCAAACGACTCGTTTACGATAGAGCAAGCTTATGCTGGCGGTCTTTAAATTGTGATCAATATTGCCGATGGCCGCAGTTTTAGTAAATTCAACATCAACCTGTGAACTGGCAATGTCCATCGCATCGTCATAGGTGACAATACCGACTAACTGTCCCTTGCCATTGATGATGGGCAAAGCTAGCAGATCATAATGGGCGATCATCTGCACCGCTTCTTGGCATTGAGCGTTGGCATCTAAGGCGATGGGGTTGTGTTTCATAAAGTCGACCACTCGCTCTTCTGGCTGCGCTAAAAGTAATTGTCTAAGTGATACCGTTCCAATTAAACGGCCTAACATATCGACCACATAGGCTTGATAAATCGTCTCTTTATCGGCGGTTTCTGTGCGCAGCATTTCAATCGCCTGGGCGGCGGTATGACGGCTATTGAGCAGAGTGTAATCCGATGTCATCGCTGCACCGACTTTGGTTTTGTCGTAGGCGGCTAAAGTGCGCATATCCTCTCGTTTTGCCTGTGCTAACACGGGCAATAGTCGTTTCTGTTGTTCAGGTTCGAGCAAGTTATAAAGATCGGCGCGCTCGTCCGCTGCCATAGTGAGCAACAGCGATGACAGCGTGGTTTTATCTAACTGCTGCACTAATTCTGTTTGTAATTCATCACGTAAATAACGAAATAAATCCGCCGCAATTTTGGCGGGCGCAAGTTGCAAAAACCGTAATTGCTGTGGCTGAGTAAAGCTACCAACTACAGCGGCAATATCTGCGGGGTGACGCTCTTTCGCTAAAGCCGTAATGCCTGCTGTATCGCGCTGCTCTAAAATATTTTGGATAGCTACGACGATTTGCTTAGTATTTTTTTGGTTGTTGTTCATGTTCATGTTCATAGTTCATTCTCCCAACGATCTATTAATTAAAGAAAAAGGTAAAGTCAGCACCCAGCTGTTGTGTGTTTCCTTTTAGGCTGTTGCCTAGGCTTAGTTGAAGTTGTAACTGTCTTTTAAGTAAATATTGATATGCGAGTTTGTAGGCTCGTTCATGGGACTCATGGCGATAAAATTCGGCTATCCATTGCTGCTCAGTGTCGTATTCGAAGGCGATAGCAACTCCTGCAATAAGCTGGGGCGATTGAGCGCCATACTGATCGATACCTAGGTTGCTATAGAGGCGTAAATTCTGAGCTGGCAAGTCATATCCCAAAATCCCCACAATTTGCGTTGTTAGAGGGTGGCTGCCTTGATGATTTTTTTGCAAATTAACAGCCAGAACACTTTGCCAAGGGGCATAGTCTGCATTTAATGGCAATTTGAACCCCAGCTCGGTTTGCTGCTCATTGATAGCATTGTTGCTTTGTTGTTCAATGCCTAAGTGCCATTCCCATTGACCTGTGTTGCAGGTGCCACTGCCATTTATCTGTTTTGCGCTATGATCGGATCTCGGCTGTTGCCAACCTAGCTGTAACTCGCAGTGTTCGGCGATGCTGGGATCATCCACATCGAGTTGAGAGGCATTTGTTGCGACGCTAATGCATAGCCCAAAAAATGCCCAAGACTGAAAAGCAAAGGTGAATGGCTTGTTTGTGTACGCCATGGTTTAACTCCCTGAGTGTGGGGAGCCAACTGGGGCAAAATAGGCGTGAAGATGTATTCAATAGGCAGCACTTATTCTCCGGCTGAATGCCGGAAAAAACCAATAGGCGAGCGTTAACGCTAGCATGACTGGCTAATATTAAGGTCTGAAATTGAATGTACGGGAGTGGGGTGAGATGTGTCACGCTACTACCCTGCTTAGCAGGTAGCAGCAAATATTGCGGGCTAGTGCTAGGCGTTAAATCCTGTCTTTTGGACAGGGCATCTACTGTCGCTTATGTGTGTGCCCACAGTGGGTCTCCTAATGGTAAAATCGGCTAGATTCTAAACCGCTGACAATGAAAGTCAACCCAATAGGCAATTACCTATGTTTATGTTTCAATTTTGCTTTTATTCTTGCGTTAATTTTTGTTTTAGGTTTTTGCTGTGTTGCATTTAGGTGTTCAGCAGGTTGCCTTGGTGTGTCGGACTGTATTTTTATAAGATTTGATATTTATTAATTGCTGTTGTTCTGCGCCAGTTAATGGATGTATTTAATGATAAAATCGATTTATCGCAATCAGTTAAAAACCGGGTTTAATTAGCACAACGGTTTGGCTAAAGAGGAATCACCTGTGACATTTGCTTCCCAACAGCAGTCCATTTTGGCTGAAAACTGCCACTCGAATATTCGTATTGCGACTATCAATCTATTTAATTTTATTGAACCACCTTTAGCCTTTTACGATTTTGAAAATATCTATAGCCATGGCCAATGGCAAAAGAAGTGTCAGTGGTTTGGCGAGCTTTTAAACCAATATCATCCGGATATTGTCGGGTTTCAGGAAGTGTTTAGCCCTGAGCCATTAAAACAACTTGCGGCGCAGCAAGGGTTAACACATTTTGCCATAGTTGATAGCGCCACTTTGGTCAGTGATTACATTTATCAAAGCCCTGTGGTTGCGCTAGCGTCGCGCTTTCCTATCCTTGAGGTGCATGCGATTGAACCCGATGCACATTTAGTGGCAGCGATGGGGTTATCGAGCCAATTTACCTTTAGTCGTAAAGTGCTGCGGGCGACGGTGGATATACCGCAAATTGGCGCTTGTGATTGCTATGTGGTGCATTTTAAATCTAAGCGCCCGGGACTCGCGTTAGAGCCACATCCCTTAGGCTTAACCTTAAGTGCGCCACCTACGCTTGCGTTGCACTCTGAGACTAAGTTATTAACTGAGCAAGCCCTAGGTCGCTGGGCATCGACCATGCAGCGGGGCGCAGAGGCGGCATTGTTGTTCCATGCTATTCTCGCGCGGCGGCAAAGCATAAGATATCCGGTGATCCTGATGGGTGATTTTAACGATAGTTTGTCCATGGGGGCGTTGGATGCATTAACGCTCCAAGGCGAGCATCTTCACAGCAATGATATCAAGGCCGCGGGACTTGGGCATTTGTCTGATACTGCACGTTCGGCTGTGTTTGCCCAATATCGACTGCAAGATGCTTACGAGTTATTTATTGCGGCGAATATGCCCGATAACCTAGTCCATTCTCGGGAGCATCGAGCTGCAACCCATTACTACGGCCCTAAAGGTTCGGTACTCGATTATATTTTGCTTTCCAATGAGTTTGATGCCAGTGATAGTCGCAGTTTGGCTCAGGTGGTGGATTATCAAACCTGCGATAGACACTTAGTCAGGCCCGAATATGAGCGCGATGCTTACAGTACCGACCATGCACCGGTATGGGTAGAGTTGGCGCTGCGGCGTTAGCAGGTAAAAATAGCTGGCTAGGATGCCATCAAGAACAATATCTCATCTTGAAGCGTTAACACGCCCTCGGCTCAGGGTTTTACCCGCGAAACTAGAGTATGATCGCAGACCATGGGAATGGAGAGCTGATGTTTTGGATAGATGGCTCGCACTTGAACCCTATTAGGTATATTATCCGCTTCCATTTTTAGAGGGCGGCGCCTAGTGTTCGAGCGGTACTATTGATTACGGTGGTACAACACACAGGCGGTACAATTATCAAAGGCGGTACTATGGCTATCAGAATCAAACTTAAACCCGGTCGCGAAAAGTCCCTTGAGCGTCGTCATCCTTGGGTCTTTTCCAACGGGATCCACAACGTTAAAGGTAAGCCTGAACCGGGGCAGACAGTCGATGTGGTTGCCCACGATGGTCATTGGTTGGGTCGTGGTGCCTGGTCTCCTGAGTCTCAAATCCAAGTGCGGATTTGGACTTTTGATCGCGAAGAAGAAATTGACCGTGAGTTTTTTAAGCGCCGTATTCTGCGTGCCCAAGCGGGACGCGATGATCTTATTCGTGAGCAAGGCTTAACCGGTTACCGTTTAATTGCCGCCGAGTCCGATGGTTTGCCCGGTATTACCATTGATAAATACGCCAATGTATTGGTGTGCCAATTACTGAGCATGGGCGCCGATGTATGGCGTGACACTATTGTCGATGTGCTCGCCGAGCTGTACCCCGATTGCGCGATTTATGAGCGCTCAGACGTCGATTCCCGTAAGAAAGAAGGCTTAGCCTCTACCATGGGTTTACTCCATGGCACGCTGCCTGAAATGCCCGTCATTATTGAAGAAAACGGTATCAAAATCGCCGTTGATGTGACTAAGGGTCATAAAACCGGTTTCTACCTCGACCAGCGCGATAACCGCGCCATCGCCGCCCGTTTTGTGAAGGGCAAATCGGTTCTGAACTGTTTTTGCTACACCGGCACCTTTGGGCTGTACGCTGCTAAGGCGGGCGCGGCCAGCATTGAGAACGTCGATGTATCATCACTTGCCCTCGATACTGCGCGTTTGAATATGCGAGTCAATGGCTTAAGTGATGATAATGTGCATTACAACGAAGCCGATGTGTTTAAGCTGTTACGTCAGTACCGTGATGAGGGTAAAACCTTCGATGTGATCGTACTTGACCCGCCAAAGTTTGCCGACAATAAGTCGCAGCTCAACGGTGCCTGTCGTGGCTATAAAGATATCAATATGATTGCGCTGCAATTATTAAATCCGGGCGGGGTGCTGCTGACCTTCTCTTGCTCGGGATTAATGCCTGCGGATCTGTTCCAAAAAATCGTTGCCGATGCGGCACTGGATGCCAAACGTGAGATCCAATTTATTGAACGTTTAAGCCAAGCGAGTGATCATCCGATTGGTAGTGCCTTCCCCGAAGGATTTTACCTTAAGGGCTTAGTGGCTCGAGTGTGGTAATCGTTTGATTGTGTCAACGTTATAAAAAAATGCCGGTGCAGTTGCAGCGGCATTTTTGTTTCTCGCATGGGAGTCTTGGTCTTTCGACTCAATCAGCCCTTAAGCGGTAAAGGTTTTCACGCCTTCAGGGGTGCCAACCAGTAACACATCGGCGCCGCGTTTTGCGAACAGGCCATTGGTTACTACGCCGACGATGGCGTTGATCTTATCTTCTAATTCCTTAGGATTGATGATCTTAAGGTTGTAAACGTCGAGGATCACGTTGCCGTTATCCGTGACAACGCCTTCACGGTACACTGGGTCGCCGCCGAGTTTGACCAGTTCACGGGCCACGTAAGAGCGCGCCATTGGGATCACTTCAACGGGCAGCGGGAATTCACCCAAAATATCCACTTGTTTAGTGTTATCCACGATACAGATAAACTTTTCAGCCACAGCCGCAACGATTTTCTCGCGGGTTAATGCCGCGCCGCCGCCTTTGATCATGTCCATATGGCCGTTGATTTCATCGGCACCATCAACATAGACAGATAATTTATCGACGCTGTTTAAGTCATAAACTGGGATGCCAAGGGCTTTCATCTTTTGGGTAGAGGCTTCTGAGCTTGATACCGCACCTTCAATATCGGCCTTCATGGTCGCCAAAGCATCGATAAAGTGGTTAACGGTTGAGCCTGTGCCTACACCCACAATGCTGTCCTTCTCAACGTATTTGAGTGCAGCCCAGCCTGCGGCTTTTTTCATTTCATCTTGAGTCATGTTGACATCCTGTAATGGCAAATGAGTAAAAAATTCTGGGCTTAGTATACTCTTTTCCGCCAAATAGTGTGGTGCTATTGCACTATGGCTGTGATCTTGCTTACAGCCCGCACTGATTTAATCTGTGTATAAAGGGCAGTGCTTTAAGATAAAGTACATCTGGATAGAGACAATGCTCTATGCGGGCTTAATCTAACTAAGTTACTATTGCCAAAGCAGAATCGGCAAAATAAAACATTGGTTTAAGGGAGTGTGTATGGCAGGGGCAAGTTTATTAACCTTACTCGACGATATTGCATCTATTTTGGATGATGTGGCAGTGATGAGTAAGGTCGCGGCCAAGAAAACCGCTGGGGTGTTAGGGGACGATTTGGCCTTAAACGCCCAGCAAGTCACGGGCGTGAGTGCCGACCGCGAATTACCTGTGGTCTGGGCGGTCGCTTTAGGCTCGTTTCGCAATAAATTGATTTTAGTGCCCGCAGCCATGTTGATCAGCGCCTTTATTCCTTGGGCTGTGACCCCCTTATTGATGTTCGGCGGCTTGTTTTTATGTTTTGAAGGCTTTGAGAAATTACACCACAGCTATAGCCACCGCAAAGACAAACACGCGGAGCAGGCTGAATCTGACTTACCCGAGATAAGCGATCTTGCGGCCTATGAGAAGGAAAAAGTGAAGGGCGCAATTCGCACCGACTTTGTGTTGTCGGCAGAAATTATCGCCATCACTTTAGGCATAGTCGCGGATAAGTCGCTCTCAACGCAATTTTTTACCCTCGCCGTTATCGGTATCGTGATGACCATAGGCGTTTATGGTTTGGTGGCAGCGATTGTCAAAATGGACGATGCGGGTCTGTATCTGAGCCAACGTCAGGGCGAGTCGAGCTTTACTCGCTTTAATCGTAAGTTGGGTTTTGGTTTACTCAGCGCGGCCCCCGTGTTGATGAAGAGCCTAACCATTATCGGGACCGCCGCCATGTTTATGGTGGGGGGCGGCATTCTGACCCATGGTTTACATTGGGTCGGCGAGCAAATTCACCATGCCGAGCAATTTGTGGAAACCTTTGCCCTAGTCGGCCCCATGCTTGGTTTACTGACGCCGAGTGTGCTTAATGCGCTCTTTGGTATTGCGGCGGGCGCCCTAGCGGTATTGGTGATGACCGGATTCCAAAAGCTGCGTAGCTGATCCGTTTTCATCCTTTTATTGCTGGCGATTATAGCGTCAGCTAATCCGAGCTGTGCGAGTGCAAAGGTGCTCGCCGCGATTATTTCAGCGCTCAAGGACGAATTATGCAATTAATGCGTTATTGCCTTTCCCCCAATAAGTTGGCTTGGCTGCGTGAGGAATTAGGCGAACATGCCGACAAACTGCTGGCGGCGATGGATGCGGCGGGCAGCAACTATCTGGCGGAGTTAACCGAGCTCCAAGCGGGGGATTTATCGGCAGGCGATTCGCAACTCAAGTTTGCATGGTTTCAACAAAAGCTTGCCTTAACCACGCGCTTAACGGATGCCGACCTGGCTAATCTTACGCCACTGTCGCTGGTGGATATGCGGGACGACATGCGTGTTGAAATACGGGTGGAATTAGTCTCGCTCGATAAGCTTACCGCCGCCTTACAACAACTTAGCAGTGAATCTGTGCTGGGGTTTGATACCGAAACGCGGGCAAGCTTTGAGCCGGGTGTTCAACATCCCTTGAGCTTAGTGCAATTGGCGACCTCCGATACCTGTTATTTATTTCAGCGGGCGGTATTGGGTGAGAGGCTCGCCGAGCTTAAACCTTTACTCGAAAATGAGCAGATCCTCAAAGTGGGGATTGGATTAAGGGGCGATGGCCAAGCACTGAAACGGGATTGGGATATTCAGGTCTCCCCTCGACTCGATTTGAATTGGGCGATGGCGCAGCTCGGGGCTGGAAAGGAGATGGGCACGCGGCAATTGGTGGCGGCATTACTGCATAAACGCATCGATAAACCTAAAAAAATGACTCTCTCGAATTGGCAACAGGTGCCTTTATCTCAAGCGCAAGTTCAGTACGCCGCCCTCGATGCATTGGCAGCGAACCAATGTTTTTGGCAGTTAATCGACAAGCTGCAAGGTTTTTATGGCAAAACGACAGTCGCTAATAAACCCTTATTGCCGCCGAGTTTAGCTGCACGACTCGCGAGCTATTTTCATCCAGCTTAAGACTTGAGATAAGGTCGCGAAGATAAGGATTAGGGAGCAAGAGATGTTGGATGCGATTTGTGTACTCACAACCGAGGCTGCGGCAGAGCAGGCTTCGTCACCATTACGACTCAATCCTCATGCTCAGGCTGGTGTCACCTACAGTGTGTTCAAGTTTCAGCAGTTACCCGAGGCTGAGATTGAGCGTTTGCGCCAGCATTTATATTGCCCCGCCTGCTACGGCAAAGCCTATTTTCGTAAAGCATCTAAGGATGGTAAGGCCGCCTGTTTTGGCTCCCGTTACCATGAGTTAGATTGCATCGAATTTAATCCGTCGGCGCAAAAGTCCCGTGAAGAACAAGATGCCTTCGAAGTGCAGCAACAATTGCTCGACGCCGATGCTTTGGTAATCGATTTTTCGCTTAATCCCAGTAATAAGAGACCCTCTAACTCAGCGCACAAAATCAACGCTCCCCAAGAGCAAGAAGTTGTAACCAAAAGTGAAATTGAAAATGATACCGAGCAATTAGAGTCAGTACAGGAGCCAAAAGCTGACTATCAGGTAGCGGCCGATAAGCCAGAAATAGCCATCACGGCAAAGCGAACTCCGAGCCAAGGGCTAGAAAAGTTACTCCATAGCCTGCTGCGCGGTTCAGATTTGGCGGCTTCGGATCTTTGGGTTTACACCGATGATCAGCGAAAGTACCGCTGGCGGGCGAAGAATTTGTTTGTGAATTTTGCCGATGCGGATCCGACGGATAATAAACCCCATATGTACTGGGGCACTATCTCCCATAGCGACCCGACGTTATCTTGGCTCAATCCTGCCGACAGTAAAGACATAGGCATTCCAATTGAGGCCGTCAAAACCAAACTGTTTAAGCGCTTTAATATCGAAGATAAACGAGATTTAGAGGGTGCAGGGCTTATCCTGTTTGGCAAGTGTTTTTGGAATAAGGATAAGACCCGCAAAATTATCCAGCTTTGGGATAATGATTTGCGGCGGATTTTTATCTCAACCCTTGATGATTAACCATTAGCGAGGGAATTTAGTCGCTAGTGTATGGGATGTACTGCGCTTAAATTTATCCTTTAAGTCGTTTTCACGACTCTTTTGTGAGTTTCTGGGCCATAGACAGAGCATCAGGTTTCACCGTTTACGCCGTTGCCAACGGTTTTTTAACGCTCTGCACTGAGCTTACATGACGACTTTTTCAGCTTTATGCCAATTAAATCAACAGTAGATGGCAAACTTGTTTGAAAATTCCTCAGTTAATTAAGTTTGTCATAAAAAGTCCTTTACCTTTGAGAGTGCTTTTAGCATAATGCCCACGTCAACAGGGGTGTAGTTCCAATTGGTAGAACAGCGGTCTCCAAAACCGATGGTTGCGGGTTCGAGTCCTGCCACCCCTGCCAAATAAAACAACGGCTTGCATAGAAATATGCGAGCCGTTTTATTTTGCGCGCGATAAATTTTCTCACCGCATTTGCTTACATTTGTTAAGTAAAGGTATTTGCAACTTTCGTAGTGTCTAACATACAATCGCAAGCCCTTTGGTTTGAGGAGGTATGGTTTGAGTTCTGTGATGCAAACAAGGCGCAGATTAGCACTATGGCTTGCCGCCATCTTAGTGTTGCTGTCTGTTGCGTTTGCGGTGCACAGTGTTTCCCACCTTAATGATGATGCCAAGGCCCACTGCGCGCTGTGTTTGCATCAGCACCAATTGCAGCATGCCCTCTCATACTCTCCGTTAGATTTTCAAGTTGCTCAACAGGGGGTTATCTCGGTTGAGTTTGATGTTATTTCCTTTAAGACGCCATTTAGGCGCCACTTCCATAGCCGCGCACCGCCGCTAACAGCCTAACTCCTGCTTTTTATCTATTTCTCTTATTTTTCGAGCACCTTGGCTTAACTAAGGTGCCCGATGCTGTTTATTTTTGGAGTGAAAATGGCTGTTTATGTGAGCCACAAGCGCTCGGCATTAGTGCTGGGCGTGGCGTTATTGGCGTTGGATGCAAGTGTTCCCCTATTGGCCGCCGAGGTTGTGCCAACTGATTCCGCTGGACTTAATGACGATGATATCGAGCGTTTAAGTATTCATTATCGTCAGGCCTACCGCGGCAATGTGCCGGCGACTGAGTTGCCTCAAGCGATTACTGTGCTGGATGAGCAACTGATTAAAGATACTGGGCTGACGCGTTTTCAAGACTTATTGGATTATTCCGCCAGTGTCGCGCGGCAAAACAACGGTGGTGGGCTGTGGGATAGTTTTTCGTTACGGGGCTTTCCTGGGAATGAAAACATGCCATCGGGCTATTTAATCAATGGTTTTAATGGTGGCCGAGGCTTTAGCGGCCATAGAGACCTATCGAACGTGGCCTATGTGGAAATCCTCAAAGGCCCGGGCTCGGCGCTTTATGGACGCTCGGAGCCCGGCGGTACTGTGAATATTGTGACTAAAAAGCCGCAGTACGAGGCGCAGGGCTATTTAAAAGCCTCCGCGGGGAGTTTTGATCAATATCGGTTAGAAGGGGATTTTACTTCGGGGCTGACCGATACCTTGGCCTTCAGGATCAATGGCGCTTGGCAGGAGCATGATAGTTTTCGCGATCATGTGTTTAGCGATAAAAAGATCGTCACACCATCGCTGCGCTGGCAGCTATCGGATAAGTCATCGCTCCTGTATGAGGTTGAATATCTTAAGCAAGAACAGTTATTTGACCGTGGCGTTGTGGTGCTCAATAACGACTTTAATACCGTGCCCCGTTCGCGTTACTTGGGCGAGCCCAACGATGGGCCAACTAAGGTGGATGCGACTGGACATCAGCTTACCTATGAGTATGAGTTGAGCGATGATTGGTCGCTTACTGCGGGTTATAACTATCGCGATTCGAGTTTAAATGGCTACTCATCGGATGCTGAATTAGCTAAGGGGCGTCAATCCTTATATGACGATGGACGTACTCTGACGCGGCAGCATCGCTATCGAGATTACGCTTCTGAAGACCATTCTGTGCGGGCCGAACTCAGCGGTCAGTTTGATACTGGCAGTATAAGACACAATCTATTGCTCGGAACGGATGCCTATCATTATCGACTGAAAACGGGACTCTACCGTTATCGAGGCCAGAAGGGCGCCTATGCCATCGATATCTTTGCGCCTCAGTATGGCGCGGCGCAGCCCGAGGTCAGTCTGCTGTATGAAAACCGAGAGACTCAAGATGCTTGGGGTGCCTATTTACAGGATCAATTGGAGTTAACCGAGCACTGGAAACTGCATTTAGGGTTAAGGTTTGACCGTTATTCCCAAGAAATCGCAGAGCAGGTGAACGCGAGTCTGTCGGATCAAAGCGATCACAGGGTCAGCCCGAAAGTCGGATTAGTGTATCAATGGTCTGAGGCGTTAAGTGTTTACGGCTCCTATTCGGAAGGCTTTTTACCGCTTTCAGGCACTGATTATGCGGGTAATCCCTTCGAGCCAGAGGAGAGCAAATCCGTCGAGTTGGGGGTTAAGTTCAACAGCACTTGGTTTGAGCTACCCGTCAATGGCAGTGTGGCTTGGTTTGATGCGCAAAAGAGCAATATCTTGACCTCAGATCCCGTTAATGTCGGCTTTTCGGCGACCCTTGGTGAAGCCAAAAGCACTGGGATTGAATTGGATATTGCGGCCGAGTTGACCGAGAGCTTACAAGCGACTTTGTCCTATGCCTACCTGAATACCCGCACGGCGAACGACAGCCTGAATCTGGATTGGGGCGTGTTAATTCCAGCGGGGAGTCCGCTGGTCAATGTGCCAAAACACACGGGCAGTATCATTCTCAAACAGGACTTAAATGATCTTTCTATCGACGGTCATTTAGGGTTGAGTTGGCGATATGTGGACTCACGCTTGGGCGATTCGGCCGATCCAAGTTTTCAATTACCGAGTTATCAGTTACTTGGAATGTTCTTCACTACTCGACTAGGCGAAAACCTCAGTCTCGCGCTCAATGTCGATAACCTGCTGGATGAGCACTATATCGCCAGCAGTTATTCGGCGCTGTGGGCCGTGCCGGGTGAGCCTCGTAACGTTAAAGTGAGTGTCAGCTATGAGTTCTAATACCACAGTGACAGCGGGGGGTGAACAGATGGCGCCGCTACTGCAAGGGCGTCAGCGAATCAATAGCATCGACATGATGCGCGGCTTAGTGATGCTGATTATGTTGCTCGACCATGTGCGGGAGCGGTTTTTCCTGCATATGCAGGTGAGCGACCCAATGGATTTAAGCACAACAAACTGGGCGCTGTTTGTCAGCCGTTTTGCGGCGCACTTTTGTGCGCCTGTGTTCGTTTTTTTAACTGGAGTCTCGGTCTGGCTTTACGCCAATCGTGGCTATGGCGAGCCGCGCTCTGCACGCGAGTTTTTAATCAAGCGCGGGCTATTCTTAATCGCCCTCGAGGTGCTGGTGATTAATTTTTCATGGATGGGCAATTATCACACCCTGTGGTTGCAGGTGATTTGGGTAATAGGGCTGAGCATGTTGGCCTTGGCGGCACTCATCAATCTACCAAGGTTGTGGATGGCATTACTCGGGCTATTGATTATCTTTGGCCATAACCTATTGTCGCCTATTCATTTTAAGCCAGACGAGTGGGGCTATAGTCTGTGGACGATACTGCATGACCGAGGTTATTTGATTGCCGAGGGCGAGCTTAAGTTGAAGATAAGTTACCCAGCGCTACCATGGATTGGCGTGATTTTATTGGGCTATGTGGCTGGCCCCTTATTTGGCCGAGGGAGTGATGCGGGGCTGCGTCAGCAAAAATTAATACTGCTAGGGCTTGGTTGCGCTCTGCTGTTTGGCTTGCTGCGTGGATTCAATCTCTACGGCGAGACGCTGCCTTGGCAGTTTGGCGATACCCTAGGTCAAACCTTAATGTCGGTATTTAATCTAACTAAGTATCCGCCATCACTGAGTTTTTTGTTGGTGACCTTGTGCGGGATGTTCTACGGCTTAGTGGTGTTTGAGCGCTATTTTGCTACAGGCAGAGTATTAGGTTGGATGGGGCAGAGGTTAGCAGTGTTTGGCTCTGTACCTATGTTCTTCTATATCTTGCACTTATATGTGCTGCTGTTGCTGTATTCGCTGGCTAAAGGGATATTTGGCGCCAACCATGGTGAGCTGTTTGGCGTAGCGCATATGGGGTGGGTATGGCTGATAAGCTTAGTCTTAATTCCTTTGCTCTATTATCCCGTGTGCTGGTTTAGCCGTTACAAAGGACAGAGTCAGCAGGCTTGGCTTAAGTATCTCTAAATTAGCTTTACCCTAAAACAATGCCCAATAAAAATGGCCGAGCGCGTGACTGCTCGGCCATTTGGTTTGGGGATGATGAAAGGGTTATTCGCTTAACAAGCTACGTAACATCCACGCATTTTTCTCATGGAGTTGAATGCGCTGGGTGAGTAAATCCGCTGTGGCCTCGTCGTTGGCTTGGCTAACCAAGGGATAGAGCGCACGGGCATTTCTAATCACTACTTCTTGGTCGCTTAACAGTTCACGGATCATGGTTTCAGCTTTAGTGACACCTTGATCTTCACGGATTTCGGTCAACTTGGCATAGTCCGAATAGGAACCTAATGCCCTTGCGCCTAATGCTCGTACCCGCTCGGCGATTAAATCGACCGCTAAGGCAAGCTCGGTATATTGCTGTTCAAACAATAAGTGCAAGCTAGTGAACATGGGGCCTGTAACGTTCCAGTGAAAGCTGTGGGTCTTAAGGTAAAGGCTGTAGCTGTCGGCCAATAACTGATTTAACCCTGCGGCGATTTCTTCTCTATGAGCTTGGTTGATGCCGATGTTAATCATGGAAATTCCTCCTATTGTCCTACTCAATGGAGATAGCTTATCAAATAAGCTAAACATCTAAAGCGGTTAAAATAGATTCATAAAATCGATTTTACAGATTAAAGCGTAAGCAAACGTTTGGCTTGAGTCATGAACCGTATCTTGGCAATAACATTCGGCCCATTTAGCTGGTATCCTTATGCGGTGTCAGTGCCTAATGAAACCCCAATAACCCCATGAATAAATCTGCCTATTTAGCCGCAATGGAGATAACTCCTTGGCAGCTTCGCGATACTAAAGTGCTACCTTATCAAGTGGTTTGGGATGTTGATGATATGTCGTCTGCCGCTGAACCACTGATTGATACTGTCCTTGGCTTAATTGGGATCAGTAAGGATGACTGTGAGTTCAATACTGAGCCACATAAGGGCAAAACCATAGTTTGGGATTTACGCCGCCACAGGGTTAGGCCCAGAGTGGCTTGGTTAGTATCGGATCCCCTTTCGGACTTGCTGTCACGCAGTGAGGCAAAGCGTGCCTTGTGGGCGCAGATTTGCCAGTGGCGTGAGCAGCAATTAACGGCCTAGTCGTGCCCAGTACACATTATCGTGAGTTACCTTTTAATTTGGATTTTCCCGTGAGTCATCAAGTCCTTAATACCCTTAACGAATCATTGCAAATCGTGCTTCTGACGCCAACCGATGTGAGTCAAATGGCGCGCATTGAAGCGAGTGCCCATTCCCATCCTATGAGTGAGAATAACCTTGCCGATTGTTTTGGCCACTTGTACCGCGTTATTGGGTTAATGCAACGTGATGAGTTGCTCGGTTTCGCGATTGTGCAGCAGATTGTCGATGAGGCAACGCTGCTAGATATTTGTTTGCCGCCAGAACAACAAGGGCGAGGATATGGGCATCTGCTACTCACTGCGGTTGTCGACTGCGCTAAGGCTGCCAAGGCCGTGGTGCTGATGCTGGAGGTTCGCGAATCAAATCTTGCCGCGCGCGCACTCTATCAGAAGCTAGGCTTTGTCGAAACCGGTCGTCGCAAAGGCTATTATCCTTTGGCAGAGGGCAAAGAAGATGCGATTTTGATGGATTTAGCCTTAATCGAAACGGTTTAAGGTTTTAAAAGTAGATATAAAAAAACAGCGCATTAGCGCTGTTTTTTATGGGGCTAATAAAGCGAAGGTTACTTCACTTCTTTACCTTGAGCTTGCAAGTCTGCATGGTAGCTTGAACGCACTAATGGACCACAAGCAGCATGGGTAAAGCCTAGCTCATCGGCAAGGGCTTTAAGCTCATCAAACTCGGCTGGTGAGACGTAACGCTCAACCGGCAGATGGAACTTAGACGGTTGCAGATATTGGCCTAAGGTCAACATTTCAACCTTGTGCTCACGTAAGTCGCGCAGTACTTGGGCGATTTCTTCGTTGGTTTCACCTAGCCCCATCATCAGTCCCGATTTTGTCGGCACATTGGGATGACGCTCTTTAAAGCGCTTCAGTAGGTCGAGTGACCATTGATAGTTCGCACCTGGACGCGCTTTGCGATAATGCATAGGCGCAGTTTCTAGGTTGTGGTTGAACACATCAGGCGGCTCGGTCGACAGAATGTCGAGGGCGGCGTCGATACGGCCACGGAAATCGGGCACTAAGATCTCAATCTTAATCTCGGGATTGAGCTTACGGATCTCACGGATACAGTCGGCAAAGTGCTGGGCACCGCCATCACGCAAATCATCGCGGTCAACCGAGGTGATTACCACGTATTTCAGCTTCATATCACGGATGGTTTGCGCCAATTTAACAGGCTCTTCCGCATCGGGCTTAAGTGGACGACCATGGGCCACGTCGCAGAATGGGCAGCGGCGAGTACAAATTGCGCCCAAAATCATAAAGGTCGCAGTGCCGTGGTTAAAACATTCTGCCAAGTTAGGACAAGAAGCTTCTTCACAGACCGAGTGCAGGCCGTTAGCGCGTAACGCTTGCTTAATATCGAGAATGCGTTGGTTAGACGCGGGCAGTTTAACCCTTAACCAATCGGGTTTGCGTAACATGGTTTCGCGCTCAGAGGGCACGATTTTAACCGGAATGCGCGAGACTTTATCGGCATCTCTTAATTTGACTCCGGGTTGTAAACGTTCAGGCCTATTCATGACGCTGCTAATCCTTGATGATGAACTAGATGTTGGTAGCCCAGTAGTTGGCTAAAGGTAATAATGAGTTGCTCGCCTGCTTCAATCACGGTTTGTGGGCCGCCAAGTTCTTTACATTGCACCATCTCAAGCCCTGCATAACCACAGGGATTAATGCGTCGAAATGGTGCCAAATCCATATCCACATTCAGTGCTAAGCCATGGAATGAACAGCCTTTACGGATCCTTAGACCTAAAGAGGCAATTTTGCGCTCATCCACATACACCCCCGGTGCATCGGCCTTGGCGTAGGCAGTGATAGCGTACTTTGCAAGCATATCGATAATGCTTTGCTCGATATGGGTAACAAGCTGGCGGACACCCACTTTACTGCGTTTAATATCGAGGAGAGGGTAGACAACTAATTGTCCTGGTCCGTGGTAAGTGACTTGACCACCACGATCCACTTGGATCACGGGAATATCGCCCGGATTCAAAATATGTTCGCTTTTACCGGCTTGGCCTTGGGTAAATACGGGTGGATGTTCAACGATCCACAGTTCGTCTGGACTGTCGCTGTTGCGAGTGTCGGTGTAATGCTGCATTGCATGCCACACAGACTCATAATCCTGCTGTCCCAGATGCCGAATATGCAAAGTGGTGTCTTGCAAGGGCAACCTCTCCCCTATAATTGAGTGGCGCTATTATACGCCTCTTGGCCATAAATGTAAGATAGATCACATTTTATAGCCTTGAGGAATACTTATAGTACGCGGCGAACGCCTTCGATACCGGCAAGCTCAGTGTACAGTATTTCGATATGATCTTTGCTGGTCACAGTGACACGGATAGTGACTGAATAGTAGCTCCCTTTGCTCGAGGCTTTAACTGTTGGTGAATAATCACCTGGAGCGTGTTTTTGCACTACCGCAACCACTCTATCCGTTAAGGTTTCGTGGGCATCGCCAACCACTTTGAATGGGAAGGCGCAGGGAAACTCCATGAGTTCATCAAATTTTGTGTTTAACATAGTCGTGCTCAATAACCATTTTAATAGGAACTATATGGTGGCGATTATACCCGATTCAAGGGTGATACTCCCCCAAAAACAACTCAGCCACCCGAAGGTGGCTGAGTTTTGTGAGCCGGATTAGCTAAACCAACCAGAAAACAGTTGCTTAAAGTAATCAACTAATTTGCTGAACCAGCTGCCTTCGTTGACTTCTTGTAAGGTGACTAGCGGGAATTGCGCAATATCTTTGCCATCTAACTGGAAGTATAAGCGTCCCACTGTTTCGCCTTTTTTCAGTGGTGCGTCCAGTGGCTTAGTCAGTTCGAAGTTGGCTTTTAAGTCTTTTGCACGGCCACGGCTGACGGTAACTGGTGCATCTGTAGCGACACCTAAATCGACGGTACTCTTATCACCGTACCAAATTTTTTGCGTCACGAAGCTGTCGCCGGCCTTGTAAGGGGTCACTGTTTCGAAGAAGCGGAAACCATAGGTCAGCAGTTTTTTACTTTCGGCTTTACGAGCGGCTTCACTTTGAGTACCTAATACCACTGAAATCAAACGCATACCGTCCTTAGTTGCAGAAGCGACTAAGTTATAACCTGCTCCAGAAGTGTGGCCAGTTTTGATACCATCCACATTCATGCTGTTATCCCACAGCAGACCATTACGGTTATATTGTTTGATACCGTTGAAAGTATAGTATTTTTCGCTGTAGACACGGTATTCTTCAGGCACGTCACGAATGAGTGCTGCACCTAAAAGTGCCATATCATAGGCCGTCGTTTTATGGTTCTCTGAATCTAGGCCATGGGAGTTTTCAAAGTAGCTATCACGCATACCAAGCTGCTTTGCCCACGAGTTCATCATGTCAACAAAGGCGCCTTCAGTACCCGCAATATGTTCGGCCATCGCGACACAAGCATCGTTACCGGATTGAATGATGATGCCGCGGTTTAAGTCAGAAACTTTTACGGTTTTACCCACTTCGATAAACATTTTCGATGAGTCAGAGAAGTTCTTCGACCAAGCATTTTTACTGATGGTGACATCATCATCGGGAGATACGTTACCGGCTTTAATTTCCTGACCAATCACATAGCTGGTCATCATCTTCGTTAAGCTGGCGGGGTTTAAACTCTCGTATGCATTTTCTTCGGCAATGATTTGGCCTGAATTATAATCCATCAAGATGTAAGCTTTGGCGGCCACGGTTGGTGCATCAGGGGTAACAATCGGCTGCGCAGCATAAACAGGAAGAGAAACACTCGAAATTAGCAGCAATGTCTTAATGGGACTTTTTACAAAATTCATCATTAACTTAGCACGTCTTTTTGGTTGTATTGAAAGAAAAGGCAAAATAGTTTCGCGAGTATACCACCCTTCGACAAAGGTTTTCAGTGAAGGTTCCTTCATCTGCGGCATTTTTAAGCTAAATTGACTCCATAATGTGAGTGTTCACTATTCCAAAACCATATAGCCTTCGGGATAGCCATCTTGTTTCACTTTAATGAGTAATCGGTCGGCAAGCTCCGTTTGACCAATCGGACCGAGCTGTAGTCTAAACATATTGTTTGCCGGTTGTACACGAGTCTTTACCTGATATTTCTTCTCCAGATCCTTCGCGATTTTATGGAGTCGCTGTTTATCCTTCGAAGCCACTAACTGTATATAGTGGTTTCCTGAGGATTGAATATTGGCTATTGCCGATTGGGTTGCGGTTTTATTGCCAATATAGATGACATCCAGTTTTATGCGTGCCGTGCCTGTGCCTAGCATACCAAGCTTATAGGCGGCGGCATAGGATAAGTCTAAAATCCGGTCAGAGTGGAACGGACCGCGATCATTAATGCGAATAATCACCTGCTTATTGTTATCTAAGTTAGTGACGCGAGCGTAGCTTGGTAGGGGGAGGGTCTTATGGGCTCCAGACATGCCGAACATATCGTAGGGTTCACCATTGGATGTCTCATAACCGTGGAATTTTTCGCCGTACCATGAGGCGCGACCCATTTCGGAAAAGCCTTCCCCCGAGTCTAATACCGTATAGGACTCACCATAAACCGTATAGGGTTTGTTACCGCGGCGGCTATAGGGTTCATATTTGGGGGTCGCATTCGGTACATGATCTACATTGGGTGGATTAAGGGGCATCTTATCGTTTTTAAGCGCGTAGCGGCCCTTATTGGGATCCATATTCTTATTCTTCACGCTGGCTGAGCCAGAGTTAGAACTCGAGCAGGCCGCGAGCGCAAAACAGCAGCCGAGCATCAAAAGCGATAAAAGATTATTTTTTAGCGTCATGTTGTTGCTTCAGTTGTTGGCTAAATTGATAAACAGCCATGGAATACAAGGGGCTACGGTTATAACGGGTGATTACATAAAAGTTATTGAGCCCTAACCAGTAATCTTTACTTCCCACTTGTTCTAGCTCGATAAGCATGGCTTTTTGCGAGGCATCTAAATCGCGGGCGTTGGCTAGCGATAAGCTCGGGGAGAGAATATCAGAGACCTTGTATTGTAACTTCTCGCCTGCCCACACTTTGGCTTTAGGTGCATTGGCACTGCTATTCACTAAGGGTAAAGCAACGGGGGCATGCAATTGCCAGCCATGTTCATGGAAGTAATTGGCAACACTGCCAATGGCGTCCTCTGGACTCTGGAGTAAATCACGGTTGCCGCTGCCATCAAAATCCACAGCATAGTGGCGGTAACTTGAAGGAATAAACTGACCAAAGCCCATGGCGCCAGCGTATGAGCCTTTGAGGCTATTGATATCTAAGTGTTCTTCTTTTACCAGCCTCATCAACTCACCAAATTCCTTGCGGAAGAAGGTGGCTCTTGGCTCGTAATAAAATCCTAAGGTATAGAGTGCGTCGATAACCGGATAATTACCCGTGTACTGGCCATAGAAAGTTTCGATACCAATAATAGCCACAATAATTTGTGGTTCGACTTGGTACTTAGTGGCGGCTTTGGCAATCGTCGCCTCGTGTTTTTTCCAGAAGGCCAGACCCGCGTTGAGGCGTTTTTCGGTTAAGAAAATCGGATAATACTGATGCCAAGGTTTCGCTTCCCAAGGACGCGAAATCGCATCGATAACGGCTTGGTTGTAGTTGGCTTTGGCCAAGAAATTTTCGACTTCGGCTTGGGTAAAGCCTTGTGCCATTTGGGTTTTGATAAACTCAGCCTTTAAGGCCTCAGGTAATACTGGTGCCTCGGTTAATACCGGTGTGGGAGCCTGTGTGGTCACGGCGGCACTTGGCTGTGTTGTCGCGGACTCGTTAGCGGTTGAACAGCCAATAAGGTATGAACTGAGGCAAAGCATTGCCAGTGGAGCCAAACAAGCTCGAAGAATAGGCATTAAGAAGTCCCTAAAAATTATCTATCTACAAAACGTCTATGGGTATGAATGCTCATAAGAATGCCAAACCCTGTCATTAATGTCAGCATCGATGTGCCACCATAACTGACAAGGGGTAATGGTACACCCACCACAGGCAGGATACCTGAAACCATACCAATATTCACAAAAACATAAACGAAGAAAGTCAATGTGATACTGCCGGCAAGGAGTCTGGCAAAGCTGGTTTGCGCCCGAGAGGCAATGACTAAACCGCGTCCGATGATGTAGAGATACATCAGGAGCAGGATAATGCTACCTATCAGACCAAATTCTTCACCGATCACCGCAAAGATAAAGTCGGTGTGACGTTCGGGGATAAATTCTAATTGGGATTGAGTGCCATCGAGCCAACCTTTACCCCAGAGGCCACCTGAGCCAATAGCAATTTTCGATTGGATAATGTGGTAACCCGCACCGAGGGGATCTTGTTCTGGATCGAGTAGGGTCAAGACGCGGGTTCTTTGGTAATCGTGCATTAGGAAGTACCAGAGAATAGGCAAAAATGCCAACACGGCGGCAATAAAACCGCCCACAATCACCCAGCTCATACCCGATAAAAACAGTACGAAAATACCTGATGCCGCAACTAAAATAGAAGTGCCGAGATCGGGTTGTTTCGCAATTAATAATGTGGGGATCAGCAGAATGACACCTGCGCCCGCTAGATAGCGTTTTTTGGGCGGTAGTGGGAATTTACTGATATACCAAGCCATAGTAATAGGGAATGCGAGCTTAATCAGTTCAGATGGTTGAAACTCCATAAAGCCTAGGTTCAACCAGCGTTGTGCCCCTTTGTTAATCTCCCCAAAAAAATGCACCCCAAGCAGTAACACAATGCCTGCGAGGTAAATGGGTAATGCCCAGCGTTTTAGCGCTTCAGGATTAATTTGTGCCATGGTAAACATGATGCCTAGGGATAAAAACATCCTAAACAGTTGGCGTTCCATCATGCCAAGATCTTCACCACTGGCGGAATAGATAACAAATAGGCCAAAGCCCATTACAGCCAATAGGCCGAGCAACAGGGGCAGGTCGATATGTAATCGTTGCCAGATATTTTGACGTTGATGGGCACTCATGGCGTTGGTTTCCAAGTGTCTCTGAGCATATATTCATCGAGCATAGCGCGAGCGACGGGGCCTGCGTTTGCGCCACCCCAGCCGGCGTTTTCCATTACTACAGCCAGGACGATTTTAGGATCTTCAAAGGGCGCGTAGGCGACGACGAGGGCATTATCGCGGAAATGCTCGGCAATCTTGTTAGCATCGTATTTCGTGTTTTCGGCCACGCCAATCACCTGCGCCGTACCGGTTTTCATCGCGGCGGTATAGCTTGCGTCAGTGAAGCGAGACTTATGGGCGGTTTGGCGCATGGCTTCGTTAATGATATTCCAGTTGCGCGGATTTTTAAGCTCAATTGGTGGTAACTCGTTAATCGGCGAGTCAATTTTGGCCGTATTATCTTTAATCGATCTTAATAAGTGAGGCGGAAAACGGCGGCCCTTATTGGCGAGAATAGCGGTAGCATTGGCCAGTTGTAACGGGGTTGCGGTCCAGTAACCTTGACCGATACCGACTGAAATGGTGTCACCTATGTACCAAGCTTGATTGTATTTTAAGCGTTTCCATTCCTTCGACGGCATATTACCCGCCGACTCTTCAAAAATATCGACGCCAGTATTTTGGCCAAAGCCGAATTGCTCCATAAAACGGGCGATGGGATCAACACCGATTTTATAAGCTAATTCATAGAAGTAGGTATCGCAGGATTCCACGATAGCACTATAGACGTTAACCCAGCCATGCCCCCAGCGTTTCCAGTCGCGATATTTACGCTCAACCCCTGGGATTTGCCAAAACCCAGGGTCCCAAATACGGGTGTGTTCGGTCACGGCTTTTTCATCAAGTCCCAGTAGGGCAATAATGGGTTTAATCGTTGATGCTGGCGCATATTGGCCTTGGGTAGCGCGGTTAATCAGCGGACGTGATTTGTCGTTCAATAAATCACTGTAATCCTTGCTGTTAATCCCTTGCACGAACTGGTTGGGATCGTAACTTGGGCTCGACACTAAAGCTAAAATCCCGCCATCCCTTGGATCGATAGCAACGATTGAGCCTTTATGACCTTGGAGTAGTTCCACGGCTTTTTGCTGTAATTGTAAATCGAGAGTTAAGTAAATATCTTGCCCCGGCTCCGGCGGTACAATTTTAAGCGTACGGATAGTTCGGCCGCGGTTGTTTACTTCTTCTTCGAGATGACCAGGTGTACCGTGAAGGAGTGATTCATAATATTTTTCAATGCCTTGCTTACCAATATCCTTGGTGGCTGCATAGTTTTTCCACTGATCGTTACGCTCCAATTGAGCGCGATCTCGAGTGTTGATTTTACCTACATAGCCCAGCACATGGGTGAGCTGGCTCGCATAGGGGTAGTTACGTTTTAAACCCGCCTCAACGGAGATCCCAGGAAAGCGATGTTGGTTAACGCTAAAAATGGCGACCTGTTCTTCGGTCAACTGATTTTTAAGGGTTAAGGGCTTAAAGCGGCGGTGAAACTTTAGCGCTTCGGTAAAGGTTTCACGCTCATCTGGAGTGATTTCGATTAACTTGCCTAATTCGTCCAAGGTCTCGGACATATTGGCAATTTTCTCCGGCACCAAGTCGAGAGAATAAAAGGGTTGGTTCTCGGCGAGTAACACGCCGTTTCTGTCGTAAATCAAGCCACGGCTTGGGGCGATAGGCACGACACGAATGCGGTTATCATTAGAGCGCGTTTCATAATCTTTATAGGATTCAACCTGAAGATGATAAAGATTGGTCACCAACACACTAAGGAGGGCGACAACACAAACAAAAGTGAACAGCGCACGACGCTTAAACAGTGACGCCTCGGCGGCGTGGTCGTGCATGGTTATCCGCTTTTTTGGCGACACTTAGGCTATCTCCAGCTGATCCCATCCGGGTGGTTGACACTCGTTAACATCAAGATCCCGCTATTCTCTGTGATAAGGGTGATTAGTGTTCACGCTCCACGCGCGGTATAAGCTTTCGGCAACCACAATCCGTACCAGAGGATGGGGCAGGGTCAATGCCGACAGGCACCAACTCTGATGGGCGGCTTCCTTACAGGCGGGCGCTAAGCCTTCGGGGCCGCCGACCAGTAAGCTCACATCACGACCATCGAGTTGCCATTTATTCATGGCTGTCGCTAATTCTGGCGTAGTCCAGTTTTTGCCGGGAAGATCTAAGGTAACAATGTGATTGCCCTTAGGAATCGCCGCTAACATTTGCTCGCCTTCCTTTTGCAGGATACGTGCGATGTCAGCATTTTTTCCGCGTTTACCAGCAGGGATTTCGATAAGTTCCAGCGCCATATCCCGAGGAAAGCGGCGTTGATACTCTTCAAAACCGCGGGTAACCCAATCGGGCATCCGTGTCCCCACTGCGATAAGTTGCAACTTCATTAGGCTTGCTTTTCTGACCAGAGTTTTTCAAGCTGGTAGAAATCACGGGTTTGATCTTGCATAACATGCAGGATCACGTTGCCCATATCCACCAATACCCATTCGCTGCTGTCGCGGCCTTCGATACCGATAGGTGGAATGCCTGCGGCTTTCGCTTCGATGACGAGATTTTCGGCGATCGCTTTAACGTGAGTTTTAGATGTACCAGAACAAATCACCATGTAGTCGGTGATGTTAGATTGGTTGCTGACATCGATAACCACGACGTCACGGGCTTTTAAATCGTCGATTTTATCGACAACAAACTGTTTTAATTCGGCGCTCTGCACGCTGATGTACCTCATTCATTTTAAATAGCGCGCTAGTATATCAGTCTTAAGCGGGGGAATACATTCTCTTAGCGATCTTAGCGGCTGAGTTTGTACTATTAGCGCTTGATTTTCGGCCTAAGAAAAATAAAGCCGTTGTTTTTGAATGTAATTTAAAGTGACGGGCAGGAGGGCGTCCTGTGGAATTTCTCCCATGGCCAGTTGTGAGCGAATTTGGGTGGACGAAATATCCTGTGGGCTGATATCAACGGTAAAGATGCGCCCATGTTGTGGTTCACTTGAGTGACTTAACGCTTCAAGCGACGCGTGGCGTACGTTTAACTCATGCAGCATCGGGTGCCCTTCGGCTAAATGCCAGCCCGGGCGCTGACATACTACGATATTGGCTAATTCAAACAATTGCTGCCATTGATGCCAGCTTTGCAGGTGAATAAACGAATCCATTCCCATGATAAAAAACAGTTCGTCATTGGGATAAAGTCGAGTTAACTGCTGAAGGGTGACAACGGTGTAGGATGGGCTGTCGCGTTTAGCTTCGAGATCACATAGCTCGAAACCTGTTAATGCCTCACATACCTGCGCGACCATTTCGAGTCGCTGCGCTGTAGTCGAGTGGGTAGTGTTTTTGTGCGGCGGAATATGGTTGGGCATCAGCAGGATTTTATCCAGCTTGAGACTGGCTTTGACTTCCATCGCGGGGCGAATATGGCCGTAATGTATGGGGTCAAAGGTGCCGCCTAAAATACCGATACGCATTCAGTCAGTGCCTTAATCTAAGCTGATATGGGCCAAATGGCCGTGGGCCTTGGGATCGAATAATAAGCACAGGTGGCTGAGCCCTGTCCAATCTTCATGGCCTAATTGCTTTAAGTTCAATTCCAGCTTGGACGCAAAGGCTAGCATATGTTCGATTTGGGTGAGGCTTAAGCGCTGCAACGCGGTTTGGTACAGCGGTTTACGCTTATCCCAAATTCGATATTTACCAAAGAGGCTATTTAAGGGCGCGCCTTGGGCCTGTTCACTCTTGAGGCTGAGCAGCAACTGCAGCTCTTTAAACAAGGCCCAGAGTAAAATGGGCATGGCCGTACCCTCACCGTTGAGCTGGGCCAGCATATGCTGAGCACTGTCTTGGCGATTATTCAGCAGTGCATCCGTGAGCTGAAACACGGTAAAGCGGGACTGATCTTCAAAGTAATGGCTTAACTCGTCAGCACCGATAGGCTGGCTTGGACTTAACAGTTGTAGCAACTGCATGGCCTGATCGGCGGCGAGTAAATTCCCTTCGTAGAGTGTGTAAAGCATAGCGCGCGCATCGGGTTGTAAATTCAGCTTAAAGTGCGCAATGCGTGAGTCGAGCCAACGTCTAAATTGGTCGCCCTCTGGCGTAGTGCAAGGCAAATAAATCCCTAAACTATCCAAGGTTTTGAACCATTTACTGTTGGTTTGCTCGCTGGCGAGTTTTGGGCCTTCGAGGATCAGCAACACATCAGGATTTGGCGTTTGCAGTAACGCTTGTAGCGCCGCCGAACCATCTGCACCGGGTTTTGCGTTGGGGAGTGTTAGCTCAATGATGCGCCGGCTAGAAAACAGGCTCATGGACTGCCATTCCTGGATCAAGTCACCCCAGTTAAAGCCTGTTTCTTGAATTAACTGAACGCGCTCTTCAAACCCTTGGCGTTTGGCTGCTTGGCGGATCTGATCCTTGGAGGTTTCGAGCAACCAAGGATCATCACCAAAAATCAGGTAACAAGCGTGAAGCGGATTGAGATGGCGGGAGAGTTGATCAGGATAAACACGCATTTAAACCACTCTCCACATTTTATTGCAGTGCCACATTAATTTGGACCCTGCATTAATTCACCTCTGTGCTGGCCAGGGATTGCAAAATCCTATCGGCCGCTTGAATACGCATTTCTTTGACTAACAGTTCCATCTCACGGCTTTTAGCCAGTGCGGTGCGAGGATCGTCTAAGTAATCGCGGCGAATTTCAATCTTGAAAGGTTGTGCCTCTTTGCCCGGCAAGGACACAGCAAACTCGACGAAATAGATAAGCTCATACTCGGCCACATTGCCCGTAGGGTAAAGTGACAGGGTCGAACGCTCTAAGGAGTCGGTGATAAGCCTTAACACTGGCACATCATTGGCAGCATCGACAATCTTGACGTTGTTCAAACGTAACCGCTCACGCACCAAACGGGTGAGTTCGCTGTATTCATCCGAGCTGCTCAAACTGAGTTGATTGAGCTGCTCGGGGATTTGGTAGCTACGTTGAAGCTTAAAACCGCAACCTGCGCTGGTCATAATGACCAGCGCCATGATTGCGAAAGCTAAGCGTTTAATTAGCATAAGTTTTCGCGGTTTCCTGTTTGTCGTGTGGACAGCATCTGTTTATCACATCAACGATGTTAGTTGGCAACGATGCTGAGCAGTTTACCGGGTACATAGATCACTTTACGCACGGTAACGCCATCTAAGTACTTGATGACTTGCTCGTCCGCCATACCCAGTGCTTCAACAGACGCTTGGTCAGCATCGGCAGCGACAGTGATCTTAGCACGCACTTTACCGTTCACTTGTACCACGATGAGTTTACTGTCTTCAACCAGAGCAGATTCATCCACAACAGGCCATTGGCTGTCTTCGATGCTGTTGGTGTTGCCCAGCTCATTCCACAGGGTGAAGCTCACGTGTGGGATGATGGGGTACAGTAAACGCACTACCGCAGTTAAGGCTTCGCCGATAATAGCTCGGTCTTGACCTGTGGTTTGTGGCGCTTTTTGCAGATGGTTCATCAGTTCCATTACGGCGGCAACCGCAGTATTGAACATCTGACGACGGCCGATATCATCGGTCACCTTCGCGATAGTCTTGTGCACTTCACGGCGCAGTGCTTTTTGCTCGCTTGTTAATTTGCTGACGTCTAAGGCTTCGCTGTTATCCTGCGCCACATATTCGCTGGCCAGTTTCCACAGACGTTTGATAAAGCGGTGCGCGCCTTCAACGCCAGACTCTTGCCATTCCAGCGTTAATTCTGGTGGTGAGGCGAACATCATAAACAGACGCACAGTGTCGGCACCGTATTTTTCGACCATTACCTGTGGGTCGATACCGTTGTTTTTCGACTTAGACATTTTGCACATACCGGTGTAAACCAGTTCGTTGCCGTCTTTATCGATAGCTTTAGTCACTCGGCCCTTGTCGTCTTTTTCGGTAGTGACTACATCCAGCGGAGACACCCATACACGGGCACCTTTATCGTTGGTGTAGTAGTAGGCATCGGCCAGAACCATGCCTTGGGTCAGCAGTTGTTTTGCTGGCTCGTTAGTGTTTACTAGGCCCGCGTCACGCAGCAACTTGTGGAAGAAGCGGAAATATAACAAGTGCATACAGGCGTGTTCGATACCACCAATGTACTGATCCACTGGCAACCAGTAGTTAGCCTTGGTTGGATCTAACATTTGATCAGCCTTTGGGCTGCAATAACGGGCGTAATACCATGAAGATTCCATAAAGGTATCAAAGGTATCAGTCTCGCGCAGCGCGTCTTGGCCGTTAACTTGGGTTTTCGCCCATTCTTTATCGGCCTTGATTGGGCTTTGGATCCCGTCCATCACCACATCTTCTGGCAGGATCACCGGCAGTTGATCTTCAGGTGTTGGGATAACAGTGCCGTCGGCTAAGGTCACCATAGGAATTGGTGCACCCCAGTAACGTTGACGTGATACACCCCAGTCACGCAGACGGTAGTTTACTTGGCGTTTGCCTTTACCTTCTGCCACTAACTTGTCAGCGATGGCATTGAAGGCGCCGTCAAAGTCTAAACCGTCGAACTCGCCAGAGTTAAACAGCACGCCTTTTTCGGTGTAAGCCGCTTCGCTGATGTCTAACTCGCCGTCAACAGGTTTGATAACCGCTTCGATTGGCAGATTGTACTTTTTCGCAAATTCGTAATCGCGTTGGTCGTGACCAGGAACTGACATCACAGCGCCGGTGCCATAGTTCATCAGTACGAAGTTAGCCGCCCAAATGGGCACTTGCTTGCCAGTGATGGGGTGAATAGCGTATAGACCTGTCGCGACGCCACGTTTTTCCATGGTGGCTAAATCGGCTTCTGACGTGGTGCTGTTTTTGCACTCATCGATAAAGGCAGCCAGCTCAGGGTTAGTTTGTGCCGCTAATTCTGCTAATGGATGACCGGCAGCAATCGCTACATAGGTTACGCCCATCAGGGTATCGGGGCGGGTAGTGTAGATATCGAATGACTTATCGCTACCTGCCACACCAAAGGTCATCTCCACGCCTTCGCTGCGACCAATCCAGTTGCGCTGCATGGTCTTAACTTGCTCAGGCCAACCGTCTAAGGTGTCGATATCGTTTAACAGTTCTTCGGCGTAGGCGGTGATCTTAATGAACCACTGTGGAATTTCTTTTTGTTCTACAGGGGTATCACAACGCCAGCAGCAACCGTCTTGTACCTGCTCGTTTGCCAGTACAGTTTCATCATTAGGGCACCAGTTTACAGAAGCTGTCTTCTTGTAAACTAAGCCTTTTTCGTACAGTTTAGTGAAGAACCATTGTTCCCAGCGGTAATATTCTGGGGTACAAGTGGCGATTTCACGGCTCCAGTCATAGCCAAAACCCAGCAATTTTAGCTGGTTTTTCATGTACTCAATATTTTGATAAGTCCATGGTGCTGGTGCCGTTTTGTTGTTGATTGCGGCGTTTTCTGCAGGCAAACCGAAAGAGTCCCAACCGATAGGTTGTAGCACGTTTTTGCCTTGAAGACGCTGGAAGCGGGCAACCACATCGCCTATGGTATAGTTGCGAACGTGTCCCATGTGGAGTCGACCTGAAGGGTACGGAAACATCGAAAGGCAATAAAACTTTTCTTTGTTTGCATCTTCAATAACTTCAAAGGTTTTGTTGTCGTGCCAGTGCTTTTGCACTAAGGCTTCAATTTCTGAGGGATTATATTGCTCTTGCATCACGCTATTTCCGGCAGTGCCGCCTATTTATTTGATCTAACGCCATATCGACGCGAATAAGATCTGCATAGAATAAACTAGAAGCGATGCATTAAAAAGGTTCTATGAAGGAGTATTGGTTATGAATGATAGAAGTAGTGCGCTACTAGGACTGTATCAAGCCTTAATTAACGAAGTGAAAGCGCAATTTGCGGAAGATAACTCGCTGACTGCAAAGAATTTATTTAAGTCTGTCACTCAAGGGAAAGAGTTTTTACGCCTCAAAGAACAAGCGGGGGAAGATGAGCTCGCCTTAGTGGAGCAATTCTTAAAGCGTGATATTGCCAGCTTTTTGCGTGAGCAAAACGCCGATAGCTTAAGTCACAGCCCAACGGTGATCACCCTAGAAAATACTCTATGGCATTGGTTAAGTGAAATCACTGACCGCAGCCAAGTGGAGTGGCATGAGTTGGCTCAAGACTTTAAACACCACGGCTATTACCAGAGTGGCGATATTGTTAGCCAAGGGGTGATGGTGTGCACTAACTGCGGCCATGAAATGAGTATTGAGTTTCCAGGCGTGATCCCCGATTGCCCCGAGTGTGACCATGAAGAGTTTACCCGTGAGGCGTTAACGCCTTAGTCTTGTGGATGCGCCAGAAATAAAAAACGACGCTTAGCGTCGTTTTTTATTAGCCATCAACAGCCTTGGACATTGATATCGTAAAGCGGTGGTGTGTTGGCATCGGCTGCTTGGGTATAGCGGAAATAACATTGGTCATCGTTGACTAAGGTATTAGCATCCAAGTCGTAGCCAATATATGTAATATCAATACCTTGATATTGAATGACGAGTTTATCATCTTTCTCTATCCATTTTTCGATATCGGTATTGTCCAGATAACCCCACTTGAGGCGGGTTTCTGCCACACCATCACCATTAAGGTCGATGTCAATAATATCATCACGGCCTGCGACGGCTTGACTCTGTAAGCTGGGCATTTGGGTCTTGGAATAGGCTAAGGTATTTGCTGCTTTTACACTGGCATGGAGTTGCAGCAGACTTTTTTCCCGCGCCTCTTTGCTCAGGCCGATAAATTTCGGCGCGGCGATAACCGCTAAAATCCCGAGCACTATGATAACGACCACGAGTTCGATTAAGGTAAAACCTTGAGTGCGTTTCTGATTAATCATTTCAAATTCTGTTGCTGCTTTTGACGACGGATAAAACCGAGTAACAGCAGAGCTCCACATAAGGCTAACAGTGGTGTTTGGCCGATTTTAGCAAACCAAGTTTGGCCTGTAACCAGTGGAATTGTGGCTCGCAATACACCCGTTTCAAATTGCGGCAGAGAAGCTATGATATTGCCATGCTCATCGACAACGGCGGTTACACCATTATTGGTGGCGCGTACCAGAGGACGACCTAACTCAATGGCGCGCATTTGAGCAATTTCCATATGCTGTAATGGACCATTTGAGGTGCCAAACCAAGCATCGTTGGAGACGGTTAACAGCAGATCCGTCCCGAGATTAACGCTGTCACGCAATTGTTCAGGGAAGGCTATTTCATAACAAATTGCCGGCGCAATTTTATGGCCTACCGCGCTCAAGTTCGGTTGTTGATAATCGCCACGCGCAAAAGAGGACATGGGCAGATTAAAGAAAGGCGCAATCGGCCGTAGCAGTGCTTCTAAGGGCACAAACTCACCAATTGGCAACAGATGGTGCTTTTTAAACTGGTTGCTGCCATCGCTCTCATAATCTGGGCTATCTTGCTGTTTCAGATTATGGTTACCTAATACAATCAGTGAATTATAAAAATCGTCATGTTGACGACTGATAATGCCAGTAATGATAGAGGTGTGGTTAAGGTTGGCCACTTTATTGGCATTATCCAAAAAGTCTTGCACCATAGATTCTGGCGCTGGGATCGCTGCTTCTGGCCAGACGATAATGTCAGCATCAAAGTGTTCACGGGACAAATCCATGTATTTCAACAGGGTCGGCCAGAGTGCATCGGGTTCCCATTTCATACTTTGCGGAATATTGCCTTGCACAAGCGCGACCTTGACCGACTCGCCTGTCGGCTTAATTTGTGAAAGCTTAGGCGCGACCCAAGTCGCGGCTGTGATGATGGGCAGTAAAATCAACAGACTTTTGTAGCGCTTGCTAAAACACAAGGCCAATGCGCCCGCAACCATGGCGATAATGAAACTTAATCCTAAGGCGCCAATGATACTCGCCAATTCCTTTAATGGGCCTTCAGTTTGGGAATAGCCGGCCCAAATCCAAGGGAAACCTGTCAAAACCCAGCCTCTGGCCCATTCGGTTAAGACCCAAAGTGCGGGGAAGAAGAGCAGGTTACGCGATAGCGAGGGAGTATTAGTGCGAGTCAACCACGCTAAACCGAGACCCGTTAAGGCCGGATAAAGCGCTAAATAGAGGGCCAGTAAGGCCATTAATGCGACAGAGGCGGGTAGTGGCAGCCCGCCAAAGGTATCCATACTGACATGCACCCAACTGATACCAACGGCAAAACAGCCAAAACCAAAACTTAACCAATGGAAAAAGCTCGCTTTAGGGCTTAAGGATTCACTCTGCCAAAGGGCTAACGCCATGGCGATAGGATAGATGATCCAGAAGGAATAAGGGGCAAAGGAAAGCGCTGTACTGGCGCCTAAAATAAACGCCAGTACGAGGCGTAACGCACTCAATCGAGACTTTTGTTGGGCAAAAGCCCGAATGTTAGTTAGCACGGATCATTCTTCTTACAAGGAGAGTTATTCTTACGCAGAGGGTTATTCTACGTCTTCACCGATATTGGGATCGGGGAGTTTTACTCTGAGTTGGATTAAACGTCGGGTATCGGCGTTGATAACTTTAAATTCAATACCTTCGATCATGATGCTCTCATTGCGCTCCGGCAAGTGGCCAAAGGCATGGGACACCAAGCCACCAACGGTATCAAACTCTTCATCGCTGAAATGGGTGTTGAATTCTTCGTTAAAATCTTCGATAGGCGTAAGCGCCTTCACCATATAGACAGTATTGCCGACTTTACGGATTTCGGTGTCTTCAGGGCTATCGTGATCGAATTCATCTTCAATCTCACCGACGATTTCTTCGAGAATATCTTCAATAGTTACCAGACCGGAGACGCCACCGTATTCATCGACGACAATCGCCATATGGTAACGCTGGGAGCGGAATTCTTTGAGTAACACATCGACGCGTTTACTCTCTGGCACAACAACCGCTGGGCGGATCACGCGCTCAAGGGAAAAGGGTTCTTCACTGTTTGAGAAACCATAAGGGATCAAATCTTTAGCCAGTAAAATGCCTTCGATATGGTCTTTGTCTTCGTTAACCACAGGGAAGCGAGAATGGCCTGAACCGATAACAGTTGCGAGCAACTCTTCAACGGTATTGTCGATTTGAATCGCGACAATTTGAGCTCGTGGGATCATAATGTCCCGAACACGCATATCGGAAACTTCCAATACACCTTTAATCATTTCGCGGGTGTCTTCTGATATCAGTTCGCGCTGTTCTGCGCCATCAATTACATCAACTAAGTCTTCGCGATTTTGAGGTTCGCCCTGAAATAACTGACTTACTCTGTCAAACCAGCTTTTCTTTTGGGCGCTCGTACTCGGGGGGATATCGTCACTCATAGTTTTCTCATTAACCTTGATAGAGAGTATCTCAGTTAATTATTGTTCCTTATATGGGTCAGTAAAACCTAAGCTTTCAATGAGTTGAGTCTCTAATGACTCCATCTCTTCGGCTTCTTCGTCTTCAATGTGATCATAACCTAGCAGATGCAGGCAACCATGTACAACCATGTGTGCCCAATGGGCTTCTAGGGTTTTATCTTGTTCACGCGCTTCATTTTCAACGACTGCGGCACAAATGACAAGATCTCCAAGCAGCGGAAGTTCAATTTCTGGCGGTGCTTCAAAGGGAAACGACAACACATTAGTGGGCTTGTCTTTCCCTCTGTAAGTGCTGTTTAGCATTTGGCTTTCACGGGCATCGACGATGCGGATCGTCAGCTCCGCCTGTTCCATGCTATTACCAATGGCGGTTTTTACCCAGAGGGCAAATTGTTCTTCACTAGGAAGATAGTCACTCGCCGTGGCGTATTGCACATCTAAGGCTAAATCAAGACTCATGCTTTATAACTTCCTGTTGTGTTTGTGGGTGCGCTTGTTGATTGTCGCGGCGCTCTTTTTCGGCCTTTAATGCCTGCTCTTTACGATCAAAAGCTTCATAGGCTTCGACAATGCGAGCAACCACAGGATGACGCACTACGTCTTGAGACACGAAGAAGTTGAAGCTGATTTCTTCCACTTGGCTTAATACTTCAATGGCGTGGCGCAGACCTGACTTAACATGTTTGGGTAAGTCGGTTTGGGTGATGTCACCAGTAATGACTGCGCGTGAGTTAAAGCCAATACGGGTTAAGAACATTTTCATCTGTTCAACCGTGGTGTTTTGGCTCTCATCGAGAATAATAAAGGCATCGTTTAAGGTGCGGCCGCGCATGTAGGCCAAAGGCGCTACTTCGATAACGTTTTTCTCGATTAAGCGCTCGACCTTTTCAAAGCCGAGCATTTCAAACAAGGCATCATAAAGTGGGCGCAGATAGGGGTCGACCTTCTGGCTTAAATCGCCCGGTAAGAAGCCGAGTTTTTCACCCGCTTCAACCGCAGGGCGGGTGAGCAGAATACGGCGCACTTCTTGACGCTCTAGTGCATCAACCGCGGCGGCAACGGCTAAATAGGTTTTACCCGTTCCCGCAGGACCAATACCAAAGGTTATATCATGGCGCACAATGTTGGCCACATAGGTGCTTTGGTTGGGGTTACGCGGTTTTATCACGCCACGGCGGGTTTTGATAAATAAGGCTTTATCGTCACCGCTGTCGTCTTGCTCTAGGGCAATGGCTTCTTGAATGGCCAAATGCACTTGTTCAGGGTCGAGATCCGGCGTGCTGCCTTTGACCGTTTGAGTTTCGATATAGAGCTGCTTAAGTAAGTTATTGGCACTTAAACAGTGACGTGGTAATCCGGTAATTTGGAAATGGTTGTTCTTACGGACTATCTCAACGCCAACGCGACGCTCAATCTGTTTGATATTGTCATCGAAGGGACCGCACAGTGAAGCCAAACGGCGGGTTTCTGCGGGTTCGAGATACAGATTCATAGTGGTTAATTTACTGGACAAACAGTACTCCTATTGTCAAATAACAAGCAAATTATCAAATACCAAGCAAAGTGCCGAGTGAAAAGCTAAGTGCGATGTCAGTCAACTATCGCAGCCTCTATTCAGAAGATAATCTCAGTTTACGAGCCATCTATCATAATTGCTAACGGAAAATCACTAATAGCAGGCAGTTGTTATGGCCATAAAATAAGAGGGCGACACTGTCGCCCTCTTTATATAGGTGCACGAACCGAAGATTTAAACCCTTAAGGTTTAAATTGAGTTACGCCCAGTTCATCATCTTGCTTATGCTTCGCCAGAATATCCGATGGGCGCAGGTTACGGCGCAGATCCATTTCATCTTCACCGCGGATAAATTTACCGCGTAGTGAGTTAGTGTAAACGTCGACAATCTCGACATCCACAAAGGTACCAATGTGTTTTGGTAAGCCTTCAAAGTTCACCACACGGTTGTTTTCGGTGCGACCGCGCAGTTCCATCGGGTTTTTCACCGAGGGGCCTTCAACCAGAATGCGTTGCACTGTACCCATCATATGGCGGCTGTAACGCATGGCCTGTTGAGTGATGCGGTCTTGTAGAATGGCCAGACGTTGTTTTTTCTCTTCCATATCAACGTCATCGGGTAAATCTGCCGCTGGCGTGCCTGGGCGCGCACTGTAGATAAAGCTAAAGCTGTGGTCAAAACCTACATCATCAATCAGCTTCATGGTGTCCGCGAAGTCTTCTTTCGTTTCGCCAGGGAAACCAATAATAAAGTCGGAGCTGATTTGGATATCAGGGCGGGCTTTACGCAGACGGCGGATGATAGATTTGTACTCAATCGCCATATGGCCACGCTTCATTGCGGTGAGAATGCGGTCAGAACCTGACTGCACGGGTAAGTGCAAGAAACTCACTAATTCAGGCGTATCTTCGTAAACGTCGATGATATCCTGGGTAAATTCAATCGGGTGACTGGTGGTGAAGCGAATACGGTCGATGCCGTCGATAGCGGCAACATAGCGTAATAGCTCGGCAAAGGTACAGATCCCGCCATCGTGGGTTGCGCCACGGTAAGCATTGACGTTTTGACCGAGCAGATTGACTTCGCGCACACCTTGTTCTGCCAGTTGGGCAATTTCAAGAATGATGTCGTCCGATGGGCGGCTGACTTCTTCACCACGAGTATAAGGTACCACGCAGAATGAACAGTATTTGCTACAACCTTCCATAATTGACACAAACGCCGTTGGGCCTTCGGCGCGTGGTTCGGGAAGACGGTCAAATTTTTCGATCTCAGGAAAACTCACGTCGATCACAGCTTTATCGCCGCGGCGTACTTGTTCGATCATCTCCGGTAGACGGTGAAGCGTCTGTGGTCCAAAGATGATGTCAACACAATGAGCTCGGTCTTTAATCGCTTTACCTTCTTGAGATGCAACACAGCCACCCACACCAATAATCAGGTCAGGATTTTTATCTTTGAGTGTTTTCCAACGACCTAACTGATGGAACACTTTTTCCTGTGCTTTTTCACGGATAGAACAAGTGTTCAGCAGCAGAATATCTGCTTCTTCTGCTTCTTCAGTTAAGGTGTAACCTTGGTATTCGCCTAAAAGATCCGCCATCTTAGATGAGTCGTACTCATTCATTTGACAGCCCCAAGTTTTAATATGGAGTTTTTTGCTCATCAGTTGTGTTGCCCTACGCTGCCCTGTAAAAAGAGTCCCGAGCCGTCGTTGCCTTGTAAAAGACCAACGGACCGCCCAGTCAAAATAGCGCGACATTTTACCCGCAGTTGTGGCTGCTGACCAGCGTTGTCCACATTTTTACTCGCTAATCCTATCGGATTATGATACCCACAAAGAAGCTAGGTTTATCGCTATTGATGGGTTTTAGGTGATTTATTCTTGGTGACTTAGTGCGACATTTGCCATTGGCAACAAGCTATTGCTGGAGCAAATGCCAATGTCTTCACGGATTTAGAGTCGAAATACGTTCAACATTTCCGTGGTGTCATGATATAGGGCATAATCGAGCCTGTTGCGGTAACTGACGGTAACGTTTACATGGTTGGTGTGGCAGCCTATGCATTATTTACAGCGCAGCTGTTGCGAATGGCGATGGTGTGACAAGGTGCATTTGACAAGTCTAAACAACAATATGAGTGGTAATTAAGATGAGCCGAACAATGAGCCAAACACAGCAATCTGCACCGATAACATCAGAGACGCAATCCTTTGATGTGGTTTTAGTCGGTGGCGGCATGGTGGGTGCGGCAACGGCGATTGGTCTTGCACAGCAAGGACTTAACGTTGCTGTAGTTGAGTCCTTTACGCCCGAGGCTTATTCTCCAGAGCAGGCATTAGATGTACGCGTTTCGGCAATAAGCGTTGCCTCTGAACATTTACTTGAGCAGTTAGGCGCATTAGACAGCTTACTTAAGATGCGTAATGTGCCTTATCTCGGCTTAGAGACTTGGGAGCTTGATGGCTGTATTACTCAATTCCATAGTTCACAAATCGGCGCTAGCCATTTAGGCCATATCGTTGAAAACCGTTTAGTGCAGCTCGCCCTGTGGGAGCAAATGCAGCAATGGGAAAATATTCAACTCTTTTGCCCTGAGCGCGTTGCCTACTTTGCGCGTGGTGTTGATACGGTAAGCGTGCACTTACAATCTGGTTATTCACTCGAGGCTAAGCTGTTGGTTGGCGCTGACGGTGCGAATTCTCAAGTACGCCAATGGGCGGGCATTGGGATTTCGGGTTGGGACTATGCTCAATCGGCCATGCTGATTAATATCCAAACCGCCCAAGGTCAACAAGATGTGACTTGGCAGCAATTTACACCTAGCGGCCCACGTTCCTTGTTACCTTTACCCGGTAATCATGCCTCGTTAGTTTGGTATGATGATGCCAATCGCATCAAACAGTTAATGCAACTGAACAATAAACAGTTGGCCGACCAAATTCGCCAGCATTTTCCATCTCGTTTAGACAGTGATTTTACGGTTGAGGCAAAGGGCAGCTTTGCGCTCATGCGCCGGCATGCTCAGGCTTATTTTAAGCCAAATGTGGTGATTTTAGGGGATGCAGCGCACACCATTAATCCGCTTGCTGGTCAAGGGGTTAACCTTGGATTTAAAGATGTTGGAGCTTTGTTGACAGCCATCAAGACGGCATTAACTGAGGATAAACCATGGTGGTCAACCGAGGTGTTAAGCCAATATCAAGCAAAACGTTACCTTGATAATCAGCTGATGATGACCACCATGGATGTGTTTTACGCTAGCTTTAGTAATGATATTTTGCCGCTTAAATTACTTCGCAATGGCGCATTAAAATTGGCCAATATCAATTCTCCCATCAAACAAACTGTACTTAAGTACGCGATGGGGCTCAATTAGTTCCTCGTTGTGAGCACTTGCTCACTCGGCATTTGTTGACTTACGCATTGAGTGCTAAAATGCCGCGTTTTTAACGAGTATAAGCGGCATTATTAGCTCAATATGGTCGACCTGTGTGCTTTGCCATCGACCAATTAACCCAGTATTGAGTGCCATTAGTGAGTGTCATGAGCGAAATTAAATTAATCGTAGGCCTTGCCAATCCGGGCGCTGAATATGCCCAGACTCGCCATAATGCGGGTGCTTGGTATGTGGAAGAATTAGCCCGTATTTGTGGTGTGAGCTTAGTCGCCGATAGCAAGTATTTTGGCCTGACAGCCAGAGCCGTATTACACGGTAAAGATGTGCGTTTACTCATACCGACTACGTATATGAACTTAAGTGGTAAAGCCGTAGGTGCTTTAGCTAATTTCTTTCGTATTACACCTGAAGAAATTCTGGTGGCCCACGATGAGCTGGATATGCCACCGGGCGTGGCTAAATTTAAACTCGGTGGCGGCCATGGTGGTCATAACGGCTTAAAAGACATTATTGCCAAATTAGCGAATGATAAAAACTTCTATCGTTTACGGATTGGGATTGGTCATCCCGGCGATAAAAATAAAGTCAGTGGCTACGTATTGGGTAAGGCTCCCGCGAAAGAGCAAGAGCTGATCAATGCTGCCGTAGACGAAGCCGTGCGCTCAACTGAAATTTTATTTAAAGAGGACATGGTGAAAGCCATGACTCGATTACACTCCTTTAAAGCGGAGTAATGTTTGGGTAGGCGCTTTGTTATAGGTCGCTATTCAAACGTCAAGACGATTTATCAATGTGCTGCCAAGGGGCAGTGCGACTAAAACTTGCTGGTGAGTGTGACTTGCCAGCCAATCATCGAGAGAAAGGTAAGAATATGGGTTTTAAATGCGGCATTGTTGGTCTTCCTAACGTAGGTAAATCAACGCTTTTTAATGCGTTAACTAAGGCTGGCATCGAAGCGGCAAACTTCCCGTTTTGTACCATTGAGCCAAACACTGGTGTAGTGCCTGTGCCGGATCCTCGTTTAGATGCGCTGGCGGCAATTGTTAATCCTCAACGTATACTGCCAACCACCATGGAGTTCGTGGATATCGCAGGCCTAGTTGCAGGTGCTTCTAAAGGTGAAGGTTTAGGGAACAAGTTCCTTGCTAACATCCGTGAAACTGATGCTATTGGTCATGTGGTACGTTGTTTTGACGATGACAACATCGTTCACGTTGCAAACAAAGTGGATCCTGCTCGCGACATCGAAGTGATCAATACCGAGTTGGCGCTTGCCGACTTAGATAGCCTAGAGCGCGCCGTTATTCGTCAGCAAAAACGTGCTAAGGGTGGCGATAAAGACGCTAAGTTTGAGGTTGAAGTCCTTGAGAAAATGCGTCCAGTGCTCGATGAAGCCAAAATGCTGCGCTCGATGGATCTTTCTAAGGAAGAATTAGAAGCCGTTGCTTACTTAAATTTCTTAACCTTAAAGCCAACCATGTACATTGCCAACGTGGCTGAAGATGGTTTCGACAATAACCCACACTTAGATGCAGTGCGTGCCATTGCTGAAAAAGAAAACGCCATTGTGGTTTCAGTGTGCGCTGCAATTGAATCAGAATTGGCTGAAATGGATGTTGAAGAACGCGATGAGTTTATGGCAGACCTTGGGTTAGAAGAGCCTGGGTTGGATCGCGTAATCCGTGCGGGTTATCAGTTATTAAACCTGCAAACTTACTTCACTGCTGGCGTAAAAGAAGTGCGTGCTTGGACGGTTTCTGTAGGCGCGACTGCACCACAGGCGGCGGGCGTTATCCATACCGACTTCGAACGTGGGTTTATTCGTGCACAAGTGGTGGCATTTGACGACTTTATTGCCTATAAAGGTGAAGCGGGCGCCAAAGAAGCGGGTAAATTACGTGTAGAAGGCAAGACTTATATCGTTCAAGATGGCGATGTGATGCACTTCCTGTTTAACGTATAAGTTAGCCATTATTGGGCTAAGCTGTAGAAAGTTAGGCAAAATACGGGCAACAGAGGCTGATTTAGTGTATCTGTTGCTCAGTTTGGTGAAGTAATAGCCGAACGGTTTGTATCAAGGAAAATAGCGAAAAAAAGCTGTTGACCTCGATACCTCGAATAAGCATAATACGCCCCGTTCCTCGCTACGAGGGGCGCGCAATAACGAAGTGGCAATGTAGCTCAGCTGGTTAGAGCACAGCACTCATAATGCTGGGGTCGCAGGTTCAAGTCCCGCCATTGCTACCATTTCGTTATACTAGTTTTTGCTAGCATCACTTCAGGATGTAAAATTGAAACTGTGCGGGAATGGTGAAATTGGTAGACACGCCAGATTTAGGTTCTGGTGCCGCAAGGTGTGAGAGTTCAAGTCTCTCTTCCCGTACCATTATTTTAAACATCTGCGTTAGCGGGTGATGAAACAAGTTTTAGTTGGGGTATCGCCAAGCGGTAAGGCACCGGGTTTTGATCCCGGCATACCTAGGTTCGAATCCTAGTACCCCAGCCATCATTTCATGTTTCTCAGTTTTTGGGGTATCGCCAAGCGGTAAGGCACCGGGTTTTGATCCCGGCATACCTAGGTTCGAATCCTAGTACCCCAGCCATGGCAATGTAGCTCAGCTGGTTAGAGCACAGCACTCATAATGCTGGGGTCGCAGGTTCAAGTCCCGCCATTGCTACCATATTTAAATCCAAGTAAATCAATTGGTTTATCTGGTAAAAATCCACAGATGCTTGTATGAGTGAATCTGGTACATTTTGATGCGGGAATGGTGAAATTGGTAGACACGCCAGATTTAGGTTCTGGTGCCGCGAGGTGTGAGAGTTCAAGTCTCTCTTCCCGTACCATCAAAATGCAACCTTTACGGTTAAAACAAGTTAATTGGGGTATCGCCAAGCGGTAAGGCACCGGGTTTTGATCCCGGCATACCTAGGTTCGAATCCTAGTACCCCAGCCATAGTTAAAAAGCCCGTCCTTTGACGGGCTTTTTGCTTTCTGTCGTTTGTATATGCTTGTCGAATCATCCTCTGGTTACTTCGCTAGTTTTCAATCTACTTCTCCATTGTTAGTGTGTTATGGCATTGCTGAGTGTTTTGGCGATATGAGAATGACTAATGGCTAAGATGCGCTTAATTGGCTTAGATTGGTGTTTATAGAGATAAAAAAAGCCACAGTGTTCAATAAACACTGTGGCTAACACCGATAAAAGTGAGATGCGACTAAAAAGCTCGCCGAGCGTTGAGTAGTGGTTATTGTACGGGTTTTACTTCTTTAACTGCTGTGGGAGCTGCGACTTCGTTCACCGCTTTTTCAAGCACCGTTTCCTGTGTAGCTTTTACATCGCCTGTGGCAACCGCTTTTAGGGGCGCAGCTGCTGGGATTTGTTCTTGCAGTTTTTCCGTGCCAGCTTCTATGGCCTTTTGCTGCAGTTTTTGCGGATCCGTATAGTCAGCCAGTTCTTTTGGCCAGCTTGGAACGAGTTTCTCTGCTTGATTGGTAAACTGCTCAGAGATAATTTTTGGCGAGCCACCCGTTAATAACATCACTGCCATTTGGTTGGTTTCCGAATTCCATACAAATCCGGCTTTTTCGGCCATTTCAGGCACGGGAGTATAAGTCGACACCATATAAAATAAGGGGCCTTCCTGTTGAATTTTGTCGGCAGTTTTTAACAGAGATACTGTGGTCTCATAGTTATCACCGAGTAGCGACTTCATACGATCTTTAATGAGAGGCTGTTCGAATAGCCCGACATCATTAGGATTTAATCCTACGAGGGGTTTTAGCAGTGCCCACATCAGTTGGCCTTGAGGCGACATTAACAGCAGTGGAGCAACACAGGCGTTTAGCATTAATGCGAGCCAAATAATGTTAAGGCAACGCATTTTTTTGAGCAGAGTTGTACCCAAGATGATATTTCCTTTGGAAGTACCAGCAAGTCGCCGGCGGCGGATTGTAGCCGATTGTGATTCTGTAAACGAGAGGGGGAAGAGGGTAAATTTTAAGTGTGATTTTAAGTCCAAATGTTGCTTTTTATCTATATGAATTAATTTTAATTCTCTAAATGTTGCAAAGTCTCTTTATTCGAGAGTTTGTCTCCCTTCAAGTTATACCAGCTCTGCTTTTATCTAACGCTACCGTATTGAGTGTGTAAAGATTGTAAACTTGGTGCTTTTTGATAATAAATATCATTTACTATCAGGCCATTAATTTTATTTCATACAGGCACTAAGTTCTGCTGTGTTTTGGCGATTTTAGGCAGCAATCCCTGAAATACCTTTTTTGAGAGTCAGTCGTTGAAATTTAAAGTCAGTAAATCATCTCTTTCCTACGCACGCATTATCCATGTCTACGTCTCAATGGCGTTGCTTTTGTTAATGCTATTTTTCGCGATTACGGGGATCACCTTAAATCACCCCAATTGGTTTTCGTCTGCGGATCAAGAGCCACTGCGCGAGCAGTTTGATATTCCCAGTTATTTAATTCCCGCTGCGTCGCAGGAGCCCGAGTGGCGTTTAGCTGCTGGGCATTGGCTTAAAAGTCAATGGGATATGGATATTACCACTGCCGATATCGATGAGGATGAAATCAGCCTAGTGAGTAAGGGGCCTGGTACCTATCGCACAGTCACCCTCGATCTGCTCGACGGCAAAGCCTATGTCGAGACCTTAGATTATGGCGTTGTCGCAGTGCTAAATGATCTGCACAAGGGCCGTAATACTGGAAGTGTCTGGGCTTGGGTACTCGATCTTTGTGCGCTGTTGATTATTTTGTTCTCACTCACGGGTGCTTATTTACTGTTACCTCAAACCAAGAGATTAAAAAAATCGTTGTTTTATATGGTGATCGTCAGCTCTGGCTGCGCACTTGTTTATGTTTATTTTGTTCCATAGGGAGAGCCGATTGATGATGCGTCATCTTATTCGCACCACCGCTATCGGTGCGTTGTTTGTGAGTTCTGCGGTATTGGCCGCACCGAAAATGACCGTGGATTTAACCTTGCCAGAAATTACCGAGGGCCAGTATCACAGACCCTATGTGGCTGTATGGGTTGAGGATGCCAAGGGCCAAACCGTTAAAACCATAAGCCTATGGGTATGGGATGAAGGCCATAAATGGCTCAAGGATATTCGTCGTTGGTGGCGTAAAGCCGGACGTGAGGATATGAGCTTTGTCGATGGTATCGCCTCAGCAACACGTCCTGCTGGCCACTACAAAATTGATTGGGACTTAAAAGATGATGCAGGTAAACCTCTTGTTCCTGCCTCCTACACGGTGTTTATCGAAGTGGTGCGTGAGCATGGTGGCCGTGATTTGGTCAGACAAAACTTTGATTTATCGGCGGGGGATTTTACCGCCCAATTACCCGCCACCACTGAAACAGGCGTTATTGATATTCGCTTAAGCGGCATGACTCGCTAAGCCTAGTATTTAACGAAAAGGATATGAAGATGAAATTACGTTTTGTTGCCTTAGTTAGCGCACTGTGCATCAGCCCATTTGCCAGCAGCCATGACCGCTGGATTCTACCTAGCCACTACAATGTGTCGGCAGAAAGTAATGAGGCAGTTTGGATTACTTCTGATGTTTCCGCTAGTAACCAAGTGTTTATGGTTGATAAGCCTGTTACGGCTAGCGATGTGAAAGTGTATTTACCCGATGGCAAGGCGAGTTCACCAAGTTCGAGCTACACTGGCGGCCGTAAATCGGTTTTCGATGTGCAGCTATTACAAGACGGCACCTATAAGTTCGAGAAAGAAGTTACGCCTCGGTATTTTTCGGTTTACAAAGTCAAAGGAAAAGAAGAGGTAGTGCGTAGTCGTCTTGATAAAAAAGCGACCGCAGCTGTCATGCCAAAGGATGCCTATGATCTTAAAGGCTCATTAACCGTTGCTAGGGTTGAAACCTATGTGACTCGCAATAAACCAACCGATAAGGTACTGGCACCTAAAGGTGAATACTTAGAATTAGTACCTATCACGCATCCTGCTGATATTGTTGAGAATGAACCTGCAACACTGCAATTTGTTTATGATGGAAAGCCCGTTGAAGGCGTCAGCGTAGCCATTATGAAGGACGGTAGCCTATACCGTAACAAGCCAGAGGAAATTAGCTTAACCTCTGATAAAGAAGGTAAAGTGGCGATGACGTTACCTGCCGCTGGCCGTTATTTATTACATGCCTCTATCGAACGTCCAAGCCCAGATAAATCCCTTGCCGATAAGACGGTAAGCGAAATCTTTTTGACCTTCGAAGCAGGGCTTGAATAAGCTAAAACTTTATTACTAAAGTGATTAATGCCCACAAACTTAGTTTGTGGGCATTTTTGTTTTTAGCTCTTGCCGTAATTAAGATCGCACTATCATTCTTTACTACTAGCATCTGGGCGCTAGCTTCAGTAAGCTGCAAAGGTGCACAGTTCTTGATGCATCCCACGCGCATAACGATTAGAATAGCGCAATTCCACCCTGATTTTACTGTGTTGACCTTAGCGTCGGCACGGGTTGCTTTTGTTTAAAGGAGACGAAAGAAGTTATGACTAAGGTTCCTATGACAGTTGTCGGTGCAGAACAGCTGCGTAAAGAGTTAGATATGCTCAAGTTTGAACGTCGCCCTAAAATCACTGAAGCGATTGCCTCAGCGAGAGAATTAGGCGATCTGAAGGAAAACGCTGAATACCACGCAGCCCGTGAAGAGCAAGGTATTTGTGAAGCGCGTATCCGTGATATTGAAGGCAAACTTTCTAACGCGCAGATCATCGATGTGACTAAGATGGTGAACAACGGTCGTATTATTTTTGGCGCGACTGTGACTATCTTAAATCTCGATACCGATGCTGAAGTTACCTACCGAATCGTAGGTGACGATGAAGCCAACATCAAAGAAAACCTGATTTCAGTCAACTCTCCGATCGCCCGAGGATTAGTGGGTAAAAATGAAGGGGATGAAGTGTCTATCACGACCCCCGGTGGTTTGACCGACTACGAAATTATTTCGGTGCAATATATCTAAGCCTTTACATCATCAGGTTATTTACCATTGAAAGCCGCTTTTAGCGGCTTTTTTATGTCTTTTTGATACTTAACACGTTGCGCAATAAGTCTCTTTGCAGTGCAAACTTAGCAAGATGGATAAAGTTTAATTTGCCTCTGAGTTGGCAGTTACTTAAGCTGCATGTTTGGAACTTTCTATGTTTTTAATAAAGCTATTCAAGAAAGCGTTGTTTTTCCTGTAAACATTTTTCGCGTAAATTGCTGCGTGCACCTTTTAGGATCTGAGTTTGATTAAGTTTTGGCGCCAAGGAATAATGTTACTCTGTGTGTCGATCATTTTGATCGCCCATACGAGTGGCTATGCGCCGCGCAGCTTAATCGCTCAGCATTTTGCGCCTAAAACAGTAGTGACAACTGTGCTGACTGCGGATACGCCGTCAATCACAGCGCAAGAAAATACGACATCGCGCCATTCAACTGAACAATCGACTGCGGACGAGAGTCAAGCGGTTTGCATTGCCTCTGATAAGGTGCAAGCCTCCGATTGTTCCGAGCCTGAATTCGTTAGTCATTCTGACGATTTTAATTTTGCCCCGGTTAACTCCCAGCGCTTTATCAATCTTGTTCAGCATGATATGCGTGAGGTGAAGCCTGTTTACCTGTTGGCCTTTGAGTTCGAACCCGATCCTGCGCCCGCATTAGGGGAAAATATTCGCCTCGATGCTCGCCCGGATTGGACCCTCTTAGCCGAATCTTCACCCGCGCGGATCTCCGGCTGGAAAGTCTCCAACCTCCAATATCGCTTTAGTCAGCAAGCCGCTTAATTCACCGCTCCTTGTAGCAAGTTAGCAAGGCTTATCCATAACGATAATACCGTTTGAGTTTGTTATCTGAACCATAGGTCGTTAAGGATGCCTTTGATTAACTTTGCATTTTGTCATCCGAAACCTGTACCTGATAACCTAGCGTCAAAGCCTGCGGAATGACTGCCGCAGATACGACTGAATTGCACTGGATTAAACGCATTCGGTTTAGACGGATTTGAATCGGTTATCACCACTGAGTTTGCTGCGTTTAGCGTACTCTTTGTTGAATTCGTGTTTACAGGTTTCACCGTACATACAGTGATTGTTCGTTCATGTTTGAAGGCGTTAATACGCCACTGATTACTATCCGAGCGTGCAAAACTATGCGAGTGATATCTATGGATAAAATTCAGAGTAAAAAGCTGCTAAATCATTATTCAGCTTGGAAATACGTTGTGCTAATCGTCACGATTATTGTGATGTTATTTAGCGCTTTACCGACTTGGTATGGTGAAGACGCCGCCGTGCAAGTGGGCGCTAAAGCGGGGCTTAACTTAACCCCTATTGAACTGCGGGATAAATTAAAAGCGCAGGGCGTTGAGGTGAAGCGTATCGAAGTTAAGCATGCCCAACATGGCAACGCCAATAGTTCAGAAGACGGGCAAACCCTTATCGTGCTCAATGATGACAGCGAGCAAACCTTGGTGAAGACCTTAGTGTCATCTATGGTGACTCAGCCGAAAGAACTCACGCTGGCATTGGTGAGTGCTGCGCCGAGTTGGCTGCAAAATATGGGGTTTGAACCGATTAAGCTCGGGCTCGATTTACGCGGCGGGGTGCAATTTTTGCTGGATGTGGATGTGCAACCTGTCTACCAAGCCCAAGCAGATGCCCTAGTCGAATCCTTAAGACAATTTTTACGCGAACAGCAAATCCGTGGCGCCAGTGTGCGTATTGACAACACGCGCGATGATGCCGGATTACAAATAGCGATTGCATTAACGGATGCTTCAGCATCAGACAATAACGCCCGTGCTGCCATACGTCAGTTTATCCAGCAAAGCTATCCAACATGGCAATTAACCAATGGGGATAATGGCTTAGTGGTAAAGCTTGCTCAAGATGAGCAAATTAAGTTACGTAATTTAACGGTGCAGCAAAACCTACAAATCATGCGTAGCCGTATTGAAGAGTTGGGGATCACTGAGGCTCTAGTGCAGCGTCAGGGTGAACACCGTATCCGCATCGAGCTGCCTGGTGTACAAGACCCAGCAGCCGCTAAAAACGTAATAGGCGCGACCGCAAGCCTCGCCTTTTTTGAGGTTAAAGAATCGGGTTCAGTGAACGCGCAGGTGCTGAAGGATAAATCTGGTAATCCCGTTTATGTGGCACGCACGCCCGTATTAGGTGGCGATCATATTGTCGATGCCCGTGCCAATATTGGTGAAATGGGCATGGCCGAAGTGAACATTCACCTCGACCGTATTGGCGGGCAGAAGATGTCGGAGTTTTCCCGCGCCAATATCGGTAAGCCGATGGCAACATCCTATAGCGAATATAGCCGGGATGAGCAGGGCAAAGCTAAGCAAACACAACAGATCATTAGCGTCGCGACCATTCAATCCCAACTAGGTGATCGTTTCCGTATCACTGGTGCAGGGACCTATCAAGAAGCGCAACAATTAGCGCTGCTGCTACGTGCAGGTTCAATGACAGCGCCTGTGACAATCGTTGAAGAACGCACTATTGGCCCAACACTTGGTGTTGAAAATATTGAAAACGGCTTTGCCGCACTCGGTTTAGGTATGGGGATTACGCTGCTATTTATGGCGCTCTGGTATCGCCGCCTCGGTTGGGTGGCAAACGTGGCACTGATTTCTAATATGGTGATCCTGTTTGGCCTACTAGCGCTTATTCCTGGTGCAGTACTGACCTTACCAGGTATTGCAGGTCTAGTATTGACTGTCGGCATGGCGGTCGATACTAACGTGCTGATATTCGAACGGATAAAAGATAAGTTAAAGGAAGGACGAAGCTTTGCCCTTGCCATCGATACTGGTTTTGATAGTGCATTTTCAACCATTTTCGACGCCAACTTCACTACGATGATCACCGCAGTTGTGCTCTATTCCATCGGTAATGGTCCGATCCAAGGTTTTGCCTTGACCTTAGGCTTAGGTCTTCTGACCAGTATGTTTACCGGTATTTTTGCTTCAAGAGCCTTGATTAACCTTGTTTATGGGCGTGATGCGCGCCGTCATGTGAGGGTATAAAAATGAAGAATATTAATCTGACTAAATGGCGCTATATTTCGAGCGCTATCTCGATCTTTTTAATGCTGGCCTCACTTACTATCATCGGCGTGAAGGGTTTTAATTGGGGCTTAGATTTTACTGGCGGGGTGGTAACCGAAGTACAACTTGATAAAAGAATCACCACTAGCGAATTGCAGCCATTACTGAATGCAGCTTATCAGCAAGAAGTGACTGTGATATCTGCGAGTGAGCCTGGGCGCTGGGTATTGCGTTATGCCGACACTGCACAAAGCAATGTGGATATTGCGCAAACCTTAGCGCCACTGGGCGAAGTGCAAGTGCTAAATACCAGTATTGTCGGCCCGCAGGTGGGTAAAGAGCTGGCAGAGCAGGGGGGGCTCGCGTTATTAGTCGCTATGTTAGCTATCTTAGGCTATTTGAGTTACCGCTTTGAATGGCGCCTCGCCTCTGGTGCGTTATTTGCGTTAGTACACGACGTCATTTTTGTACTCGCGTTTTTTGCGCTGACACAGATGGAATTTAATCTAACTGTGCTTGCGGCGGTGCTGGCTATCCTTGGCTACTCACTGAATGACTCAATCATTATTGCCGATCGTATTCGTGAGTTATTGATTGCAAAACCCAAACTTGCGATTCAGGAGATTAACAACCAAGCGATTGTCGCGACATTTTCGCGCACTATGGTGACCTCGGGGACCACTCTGATGACGGTTGGAGCACTATGGATAATGGGCGGTGGGCCGCTAGAAGGATTCTCGATAGCCATGTTTATCGGCATTTTGACCGGCACGTTCTCCTCGATATCAGTCGGGACCTCCTTGCCAGAGTTTCTCGGCTTAGCCCCTGAGCACTATCAAGTTAAACCCATTAGCGATACACCGTAGACGTTAAAACAAAACGGCCACTCATTTGAGTGGCCGTTTTGTTTAAGGCTGGAAAATTATTTCGCTCTTGGCAAAGCAATTTTCATTTCTGGTGATTGACGATAAATCACCAGAATATGACCAATAAGTTGCACTTTTGCAGATTGAGTTTCACGTACTATGGCATCAACGATGGCATTTTTTAGCTCTCTGTCGGCAGAGGCTACTTTCACTTTAATCAATTCATGATAAGCGAGTGCGCTTTCAATTTCAGCGAGTACACCTTCAGTCAATCCATTGGCACCAAGCAGCACCACTGGCTTTAAATTATGCGCCAGACCTTTTAAATGCTGTTTTTGTTTGGTTGTTAAGTTCATTTCTACCAACTTTTGCTGAGTTACTGTTGAAAAACCGCTATTCTACCCTTATATAGCCTTTGTGTAACTCTCAATTGTTGCGGATTTTAAATGTCAGGTAAAAAACGTACGGCCAGTTCCAATCGCTGGATGCTGGAACACTTTGATGATCATTATGTCAAACTAGCACAGAAACGGGGATTGCGTTCTCGCGCTGCGTTTAAGCTTGAAGAGCTTCAGCAAAAGGATCAATTGATCCGCCCAGGTATGACGGTTGTTGACTTAGGGGCCGCTCCTGGTGGTTGGTCACAGGTTGCTGTTAAGCTAGCTGGAGACAAAGGTAAAGTCATCGCCTGTGATATTTTACCTATGGATCCCATCGTCGGCGTGGATTTCTTGCAAGGGGACTTTCGTGAAGAGAAAGTGCTCGAAGCATTGCTAACTCGAGTCGGTGCAGATAAGGTTGACGTTGTATTGTCTGATATGGCGCCCAACATGAGTGGTTCAGATGGTGTCGATCAGCCGCGCGCCATGTATTTAGTCGAGTTGGCGTTAGATATGTGTCATCAAGTTTTGGCACCTAACGGCAGTTTTGCTGTCAAAGTCTTTCAGGGGGAGGGGTTTGACGAATATATGAAGGCGGTTAAAGAGGCATTCAAAGTCGTAAAAACACGTAAACCGGACTCGTCGCGGGCACGCTCCCGTGAGGTCTATCTTGTGGCGACAGGGTACAAGTTGTAGTACCCTAGCGTTAATCATCGCAAGACTTTATGAGGTCTAGTAATTTGAGTGACATGGCAAAAAATCTAATACTCTGGGTTGTCATCGCCGTTGTGCTGATGTCAGTGTTTCAGGGTTACTCCCCCTCTTCTTCGTCATCGCAGAAGATGGATTATTCTACTTTCCTAGACAATGTTCGTGATGGACAAGTCGCCAGCGTTGAAGTGAAAAGTGACCAACGTACTATCGAAGGTTCTAAGCGTACTGGCGAAAAATTCACGACCATCATGCCACTGTATGACCAAGATTTAATTAATGATCTTGACCGTAAAGGCATCACCATGAAAGGCCAAGAAGCCGAAGAATCGGGGTTCTTAACCCAGATTTTTATTTCTTGGTTCCCGATGTTGCTGCTGATTGGGGTATGGATTTTCTTTATGCGCCAGATGCAGGGCGGCGGTGGCAAAGGCGCTATGTCCTTTGGCAAGAGCAAAGCCAAGCTGATGAGCGAAGACCAAATCAAGACCACTTTTGCTGACGTTGCTGGCTGTGATGAAGCCAAAGAAGAAGTGAAAGAGCTGGTCGATTACCTGCGTGATCCAACCAAATTCCAAAAACTGGGTGGCCGTATTCCAACGGGAGTGCTCATGGTTGGCCCACCAGGTACAGGTAAAACCTTACTTGCTAAAGCGATTGCGGGTGAGTCAAAGGTGCCTTTCTTTACCATTTCAGGTTCTGACTTCGTAGAAATGTTCGTCGGTGTCGGTGCATCTCGTGTGCGTGACATGTTCGAACAAGCGAAGAAATCAGCCCCTTGTATCATCTTCATCGACGAAATCGATGCCGTAGGTCGCCAACGTGGCGCAGGCTTAGGTGGTGGTCATGATGAGCGTGAGCAAACCCTTAACCAAATGCTGGTTGAGATGGACGGCTTCGAAGGTAACGAAGGGATTATCGTGATTGCGGCGACCAACCGCCCTGACGTATTGGACTCTGCGCTGCTGCGTCCAGGTCGTTTCGACCGTCAAGTTGTTGTTGGCTTGCCAGATGTTCGCGGTCGTGAGCAAATTCTTAAAGTGCATATGCGTAAAGTGCCACTTTCTGAAGATGTTAAAGCGAGCGTGATTGCCCGTGGTACGCCAGGTTTCTCCGGTGCCGATTTAGCCAACTTAGTTAACGAGGCTGCACTGTTTGCGGCGCGCGGTAACCGCCGTGTGGTCGGTATGGAAGAATTCGAGCGTGCAAAAGACAAGATCATGATGGGTGCTGAGCGCCGCTCTATGGTGATGTCGGAAGCCGAAAAAGAAATGACGGCATACCACGAAGCGGGCCACGCGATTGTGGGCTGTTTAGTGCCAGAGCATGACCCTGTGCACAAGGTCACCATTATTCCACGTGGTCGTGCACTCGGCGTGACCTTCTTCTTACCTGAGGCCGATGCGATTAGCCAAAGCCGTCGTAAGTTAGAAAGCCAGATTTCGGTTGCCTACGGTGGTCGTTTAGCCGAAGAGTTGATCTACGGTAGCGAAAAAGTGTCTACAGGCGCTTCGCAAGACATTAAATACGCGACATCGATTGCCCGTAATATGGTGACCCAATGGGGCTTCTCCGACAAGCTTGGTCCATTACTCTATGCCGAGGAAGAAGGTGAAGTATTCTTAGGGCGTAGCATGGGTAAAGCCAAGGCGATGTCCGATGAGACTGCGACGCTTATCGATGCTGAAGTGAAGGCCTTTATCGACAAAAACTACGGCCGTGCCAAGCAAATTCTGCTGGATAACATTGATATTCTGCATTCGATGAAAGACGCGCTGATGAAGTATGAAACCATTGATTCACTGCAAATTGACGATTTGATGAACCGTCGTGAAGTGCGTCAGCCTGCTGATTGGCAAGCAGATGACAATGGTTCAAATGACAAAGGCAATGGCAAAGGTGAACCTGCGGTTAAAGTCGACGAAGTGGTTAAGTCAGCGCCTGTTGAGTCAGAGCTGAAAGATGCCGATGAGTCACCCGCTAAATAACGTTTGTTAATTGAAAGAGAACCCCGTTAAGGGGTTTTCTTGTTTTATCTTGCTAGAAAATTGACTGCGCTGTCATTCAATATAAATCAGTCACATGAGTGAACTGCGCAGAATACGGATGAAACGCGCTAGCAAGCTGTCCCAAATGGAGTCAATGCGTGTTTGAATTAATTGCTGGAACCAAACGCTTATCCTTAGCTTCGCCCGTAGTCATGGGCATTCTGAATGTTACTCCCGATTCCTTTTCCGACGGTGGAAAGTTTTCTTCTTTTGAACTGGCGTGCCAGCATGCCAATGAAATGGTTGCTCAAGGAGCGCTCATCATCGATATCGGTGGCGAGTCGACAAGGCCTGGGGCGGCCGATGTGAGTGTTGAGGATGAACTCGCACGGGTGATCCCTCTGGTAGAATATGTCGCGAAACACCATGATGTGTGGATTTCGGTGGATACCAGTAAACCAGATGTGATGCGACAGGCGGTAAATGCTGGCGCGCACTTGATCAACGATGTTCGGGCGTTATTGGAGCCTGGGGCACTAAAGACTGCGGCGCAGTTGAATGTGCCCATTTGTTTGATGCACATGCAGGGCGCGCCGCGTACTATGCAATCGGCGCCCGAATATCACGACGTTGTTGCCGATGTCTTTAAATTCCTCAATGAGCGTATTCAAGCCTGTTTGGAGGCTGGGATCCCGCGGGAACGGTTGTTAATCGACCCAGGTTTTGGCTTTGGTAAAACCTTAGAACATAACTATGAACTGCTAGCAAAGTTAGAGCGTTTTGCGCAGTTTGAACTGCCAATATTGATAGGTTTATCCCGTAAGAGCATGATAGGAAACCTCCTTGCTAGGCCGACCTCTGAGCGCTTAGCTGGGAGCCTTGCTGGCGCCATGATAGCGGCCCAGAAAGGGGCACATATTATTCGTGTCCATGATGTCCCTGAAACTGTCGATATGCTGAAAGTGTTACAAGCGACACAGGCATATCTATAGAGGCTATTTTTGTTAAGTATTTCATTAATATTATGATCCCAATCGAAGGGACACATTGAAGTTTGTGGGGCGATATGAGCGAACGTAAATTTTTTGGAACCGATGGTATTCGTGGCAAGGTAGGTTCAGGCCAGATGACACCCGAGCTGGCATTAAAGTTGGGTTGGGCTGCTGGACGGGTGTTATCCCGTAGCGGCACCAAGAAAGTAATTATTGGTAAAGATACCCGTATCTCGGGGTATATGTTTGAGTCTGCCTTAGAAGCAGGCCTTTCGGCAGCAGGTTTGAATGTGATGCTGATGGGGCCCATGCCAACGCCGGCGGTGGCTTATTTGACTCGTACTTTTCGCGCCGAAGCAGGTGTGGTAATTAGTGCTTCCCACAACCCTTACTATGATAACGGCATTAAGTTTTTCTCAACTGATGGCAGTAAGCTTGATGATAATCTTGAGCTTGAAATCGAAGCCGAATTAGAAAAGCCCTTAGAGTGTGTTGAATCACATCTGTTGGGCAAAGTGTCACGAATTGAAGATGCACGCGGCCGTTACATCGAATACTGCAAAGGTAATTTCCCTGCAGATCACACATTAACAGGGTTAAAAATTGTCGTCGATTGTGCCCATGGTGCAACTTATCACATCGCACCAGCGGTATTTCGCGAGTTAGGCGCCGAAGTGATTGCCATTGGTGATAAACCAAACGGAGTCAATATCAATGACAAAGTTGGCGCAACGTCCATGGCAAAGATTTGTGAAACTGTTTTGGCCGAAAGTGCCGATTTAGGGATTGCGCTCGATGGCGATGGTGACCGAATTATGATGGTCAATAGCAAAGGTGAGGTGATCGATGGCGATCAAATTCTTTATATCCTTGCCTGTGATGCCAAGGCTCGTGGTGTGTTACGCGGAGGTGTGGTTGGGACGTTAATGTCTAACCTAGGCCTCGATTTAGCCTTGCAAGCCTTAGATATTCCCTTTGCCCGCTCTAAAGTGGGTGACCGTTATGTGATGGAGTTATTGAAAGAACTCGATTGGCGCATCGGCGGTGAAAACTCGGGTCATATCCTTAACCTTGACCATGGTACGACGGGTGATGGTATCGTGGCGGGTATCTTAGTGCTTGCGGCAATGCGTCGACAAAATGCCACACTTGAGCAGCTCACAGCCCCGATGGAAATGCTGCCACAGGTGTTAGTGAATGTGCGTTTTGAGGGCGAACACGACCCATTAAGTTCAGATAAAGTTAAAGCTGCTCAGGCTCAGGTTGAGTCACAACTAGGTGCCCGAGGTCGCGTATTGCTACGTAAATCCGGTACTGAACCGTTAATTCGTGTGATGGTTGAAGGCGATGATCACAATACAGTGTTAGCGCACGCCAATTTAATTGCAGATGCGGTAAAATCGGCGAGCTAATCAAGTTAATCTTTCGTTGAGTGCAGCTGATACCGATTAAAAATGAAGGTGTTAGCTGCATTAATGAGCAAGAATAGGGTTTGTCGTGTAAAAAGTAAGCATTCCAACCTAATATCTGAAAAATTTCGAATTTAGCTATTGTAACTTAATAAGTGGTTCGCTATTATTCACGCCGCTTTCAGAGGAGACAGTGATGGCACTCAGACGTCCTATGGTAGCTGGCAATTGGAAGATGAACGGCAGTGCGGCATTAGCCCAAGAGTTGTTCAAAAAATTTGCCTCAAAGCTCCAAAATGATTCAGCTGAAGTGGTTTTATGCCCGCCTTCTATCTATCTAGAAAGCGTAAGGCAACTGCTAGAAGCAAACAAGGAAGCGTTAGACGGTTCACTTGTTAGGATGGGCGCTCAGAATTTAAGTCAACATGACTTTGGCGCTTATACCGGAGAAGTTTCGGGCCAGATGCTTAAAGATTGCGGATGTCGATATGTCATTATCGGACATTCAGAACGTCGCCGTATGTACGGAGAGACGAGTAATATCGTAGCGGAGAAATTCGCCGCTGCACAAAAGCACGGTTTAACCCCCATTTTATGTGTGGGTGAGTCGGGTCCAGCACGTGAAGCAAGACGTACCTTCGAGGTGATTGCGGAAGAGTTGGATATAGTGATCCAGAAAAATGGCACTATGGCTTTTGATAACGCCATTATCGCTTACGAGCCGTTATGGGCTGTAGGGACTGGTAAGAGCGCGACACCAGAGCAGGCACAAGAAGTACATGCGTTTATACGCAAGCGTCTCTCTGAAGTGTCTCCGTTTATCGGAGAGAATATCAGGATTTTGTACGGTGGCAGTGTGACACCAAGTAATGCGGCAGATTTATTTGCCCAACCTGATGTTGATGGTGGACTGATTGGCGGTGCCAGTTTAAACTCTACCGAGTTTTTAAGTCTGTGTACCATAGCGATGAGCGCATAATATGTATGAAGTTTTAGTGGTTGTTTACTTGCTGGTTGCGTTAGGTTTAATTGGCCTGATCTTAATCCAGCAAGGCAAAGGAGCTGACATGGGGGCCTCGTTTGGCGCCGGTGCATCAGGTACCTTATTTGGTTCAAGCGGTTCAGGTAACTTCCTGACACGTACAACGGCGATTCTGGCCATTGCGTTTTTCACGTTAAGTCTGCTGATTGGCAACTTAAGTGCAAACCACGCAAAAAATGAAGATGCATGGAAAAATTTAGGTTCTGATGAACAGGTGACTCAACCAGTTGATCAAGCAACCGAAAAGTCAGAAACGAAAATTCCTGACTAGTAAAAGGTGTCGCCGAGGTGGTGAAATTGGTAGACGCGCAGCCTTGAGGTGGCTGTGTCCTAACGGACGTGCGGGTTCAAGTCCCGCTCTCGGCACCATAATATAGCTAAGTGAGACGAAGTAAGTGCTGACTTAGTTATTGCAAGCAAAGACGATAGTCAATATACTTGCACACAGTTGACGCGGGGTGGAGCAGCTTGGTAGCTCGTCGGGCTCATAACCCGAAGGTCGTCGGTTCAAATCCGGCCCCCGCAACCAGCTCCTAGTAACGAATAAGATTTAAATTCGTTATGGTTTACAGGTTCTTAAAGCTAAAAACCTCGTTATTACGGGGTTTTTTGTTATCTGGACTTTTAAATTTGTCGTATCCAATACGACGCTTTACTAGGGCTATTAAGCCCTTTTTTGTTTTTTCCGGGGGTCAATTTTGGCAACATTAGAATCCAGACTGGCAGACATGCTCAAAGTGCCTGTGGAGGCATTAGGCTTCCAACTTTGGGGCATTGAATATGTACAAGCGGGTAAACATTCAATCCTGCGCGTGTTCATTGATGGTGAGAATGGTATCAATATCGAAGATTGTGCCAACGTAAGTCGCCAAGTCAGCGCTGTACTCGATGTTGAAGACCCTATTTCGACCGAATATACCTTAGAGGTTTCTTCACCCGGTGTAGATAGACCGCTGTTTAATGCTGAACAATATGCGGCCTACGTCGGTGAGGATGTCAAGCTTCAACTGACAATGCCTGTCGCGGGCAGTCGTAATTTAAAAGGCGCCATTACACAGGTTGACGGCCAAATGCTGTCACTCAATGTGAATGGTAAAGAGCTGGTTGTCGCCTTGGATAATATCCGTAAAGGCAACATCATCGCTAAGTTTTGATGGTTTCAAGGTGAACGAGGCAAGACGAAATGAATAAAGAGATTCTGCTAGTCGCTGAGGCGGTTTCAAATGAAAAGGCCGTTCCACGCGAGAAAATTTTTGAAGCGCTAGAAACTGCGCTGGCAACTGCGACCAAGAAAAAATACGAAGGCGATATCGACGTTCGTGTTTCTATCGACCGTAAAACCGGCGCCTATGAAACTTTCCGCCGCTGGATGGTTATCGACGATAACGGTGTTGCGTTAGAAAACCCATATCGCGAAATCACCTTGGAAGCTGCGCGTTTTGAAAACCCAGAAATCCAACCAGGGGATTACATCGAAGATCAGATCGAATCTGTTGCCTTCGACCGTATTACTACTCAAACCGCTAAGCAAGTGATCGTACAAAAAGTGCGTGAAGCAGAGCGTGCACAAGTGGTTGAACAGTTCCAAGATAAAGAAGGCGAGCTGATCACTGGTGTGGTGAAAAAAGCGACCCGTGAAAGCGTGGTAGTTGACTTAGGTAACAACGCTGATGGCGTATTGTTCCGTGAAGACTTGATTTCACGCGAATCTTTCCGTCCTGGTGACCGTGTTCGTGCACTGCTTTACTCTGTTCGTCCTGAAGCGCGTGGTGCGCAGTTATTTTTAACTCGCACTAAGCCTGACATGCTGATTGAGCTGTTCCGTGTTGAAGTGCCGGAAATTGCCGATGAACTGATCGAAGTGATGGGCGCGGCGCGTGACCCTGGTGCTCGCGCTAAGATCGCAGTGAAATCGAACGATCGTCGTATCGACCCAATCGGTGCTTGCGTTGGTATGCGTGGTGCACGTGTGCAAGCGGTATCGAATGAACTCGGTGGTGAGCGTGTTGATATCGTATTGTGGGATGACAATCCAGCACAATATGTGATCAACGCCATGGCGCCAGCTGATGTGGCTTCTATCATCGTTGATGAAGACAACCACTCAATGGATATCGCTGTTGAAGCGGAAAGTTTAGCTCAGGCCATTGGTCGCAATGGTCAAAACGTGCGTTTAGCGACTCAGTTAACAGGCTGGGAACTGAACGTGATGACAGTGGAAGACATGAATAAAAAACACCAAGCCGAAAGCGCTAAGGTGAAGAGCTTATTCATGAAATCTCTGGATGTAGATGAAGATTTTGCACAAGTACTGGCTGATGAAGGTTTTACTTCGCTCGAAGAAGTGGCTTATGTACCTGTGTCAGAATTATTGGCAATTGATGGCTTTGATGAGGATCTCGTCGAAGCATTACGTGAACGTGCTAAGGCTGCGATCTCAACTCGAGCGCTCGCATCCGAAGAAGCACTAGATGGTGTGGAGCCAAGTGAAGAGTTATTAGCACTTGAAGGTGTTGAAAGACACTTAGCCTATGTTTTAGCGAGCAAAGGTATCGTGACTCTAGAAGACTTGGCTGAACAAGGCATTGATGATTTGATCGAAATTGAAGAATTGACAGAAGAAAAAGCAGGTGAGCTGATCATGGCTGCCCGCAACATCTGTTGGTTTGGCGAAGAAGCATAAGTCGATCAACAGGGGGATTTAACTGATGGCAGATACTACCGTAGAGAAATTGGCCACGGAAGTGGGTAAAAGTGTTGAACGTCTGATTGAGCAATTCTCTCAGGCCGGAATTAAGAAAGGCCACACTGATAACGTGTCTGAAGCTGAGAAGCAGCAGTTACTGGATTATCTGAAGAAGCAACATGGCGCCGATAATGCGCCGACTAAAATGACGCTGCAACGTAAAACCGTATCGACCCTGAGTGTGGCCGGTAATGGTGGTCAATCTAAAGACGTTAAAGTTGAAGTGCGTAAAACCCGTACTTTTGTTAAACGTGATGTGAGTGACGCAGTGCTTAAAGCGGAAGAAGAGGCTAAAGCCAAAGCAGAAGCCGAAGCGAAGGCCAAAGCAGAAGCTGAAGCGAAAGCGAAGGCAGAAGCCGAAGCTAAGGCTAAAGTGGAAGCAGAGGCGAAAGCGAAGGCAGAAGCTGAAGCGAAAGCAAAAGCGAAAGCAGCAGCGGAAGTGAAAGTAGCTAAAGATATGTCACCAGAAGCAGAAGCAGCTCGTTTGGAAGCTGAACGTTTAAAAGCAGTACAAGAAGCTGCGACTAAACGTAAACAAGACGAAGAAGCCGCCAAAGCGGCAGAAAAAGCGCGTCTGTTAGCAGAAGAAAACTCTAAGCGTTGGGCCGAAGAAGAGCGTCAACGTTTAGAAGCTGAGCGCTATAGCGATCACCATATCACTACCTCTAAAGTGGCTCGTGCTGCCGAAGATTCGTCTGATATGGATGAAGAAAAACGTGGCCGCCGTGCGCGTAACAAAAATACCGCCAAAACCAAACGTGGTGGTAAAGATGCTCGCGATGGTCGCGAAAAACACATGCGTAACCGCAGCACAGCGCCAGAATCAATGGCTCATGGCTTCAATAAGCCAGTTGCAGCCGTTAACCGTGATGTGCGTATCGGTGAAACAGTTACAGTGGCAGAACTTGCTCACTTAATGGCAGTTAAAGCGACTGAAATCATCAAGCAAATGATGAAGATGGGCTCAATGGTTACGATCAACCAAGTGTTAGATCAAGAAACCGCCCAGTTAGTTGCTGAAGAAATGGGTCATAAAGTGGTACTTATTCGTGAAAACGAATTAGAACAACAAGTACTTTCTGAGCGTGACGAAGAAGGCGGCGTGAAGCTTGAGCCTCGTGCACCTGTTGTAACCATTATGGGTCACGTTGACCACGGTAAAACATCGCTCCTTGACTATATCCGCCGCGCGAAAGTGGCAGCGGGTGAGGCCGGTGGTATTACTCAGCATATTGGTGCATACCATGTTGAGACCGAAAACGGCATGATCACTTTCTTAGATACCCCTGGTCACGCTGCGTTTACCGCAATGCGTGCTCGTGGTGCTAAGGCGACGGATATCGTTGTACTCGTTGTGGCTGCCGATGACGGTGTTATGCCGCAAACCATTGAAGCGATTCAACATGCTAAAGCGGGTAACGTGCCATTAATTGTTGCAGTTAACAAGATGGACAAGCCAGAAGCCGATATCGACCGCGTGAAGAGCGAATTGTCTCAGCACGGCGTGATGTCTGAAGAATGGGGCGGAGACAACATGTTTGCCTTCGTATCTGCTAAGACGGGTGAAGGCGTTGATGATTTGCTTGAGGGTATCTTACTCCAAGCTGAAGTGCTTGAACTCAAAGCTGTTCGTGATGGTATGGCTGCTGGTGTGGTTATTGAGTCTCAACTGGATAAAGGTCGCGGCCCTGTAGCAACGATTCTGGTTCAAGAAGGTACACTGCGCCAAGGTGACATCGTTCTATGTGGTTTAGAGTACGGTAAAATCCGTGCGATGAAAGACGAGAACGGCCGTTCAATCACTGAAGCTGGCCCATCAATCCCTGTTGAGATTTTAGGTCTGTCAGGTGTGCCATCAGCCGGTGATGAAGCAACCGTTGTGCGTGACGAGCGTAAAGCCCGTGAAGTCGCGCTGTACCGTCAAGGCAAGTTCCGTGATGTGAAATTAGCGCGTCAGCAGAAGTCTAAGCTGGAAAACATGTTCGCGAACATGACCGAAGGCGAAGTAAAAGAACTGAACATCGTTCTGAAGGCAGACGTTCAAGGTTCACTCGAAGCGATTACCGACTCCTTAATGGGTCTGTCTACCGACGAAGTGAAAGTAAACATCATCGCTCGTGGTGTAGGTGCACTGACTGAAACCGACGCGACCTTAGCTGCGGCTTCTAACGCGATTATGGTTGGCTTTAACGTGCGTGCCGATGCGCAAGCGCGTAAGACTATCGAAAACGAAAGTGTTGACTTACGTTACTACAGCGTTATCTATAATCTGATTGATGAAGTGAAAGCGGCGATGACAGGTATGCTGTCACCTGAGTTCAAACAACAGATTATCGGTCTGGCTGAAGTTCGTGACGTGTTCAAATCACCAAAACTGGGCGCAATCGCTGGTTGTATGGTGACTGAAGGCACCATCAAGCGTAGCGCACCAATTCGCGTTCTGCGTGATAACGTGGTGATCTTCGAAGGTGAACTCGAATCATTACGTCGCTTTAAAGATGACGTTAACGAAGTTCGCAATGGCATGGAATGTGGTATCGGTGTTAAGAACTACAACGATGTCCGCGTGGGTGACCAAATCGAAGTATTCGAAACCGTCGAAGTGGCACGTACACTGTAACGATAAAGAGGGCGGCATTAGCCGCCCTTTCAATTTAATGACATTAGCTATTATGGTAACTCTATTATGGCAAAAGAATTCAGTCGTACACGTCGTATAGGCCAGCAGTTACAGCAAGAGCTGGCTGTTGTCCTACAACGCGACATGAAAGATCCCCGTATTGGTTTTGTGACCGTCAATGACGTTGATGTTTCTCGCGATTTAAGTTACGCCAAAGTCTTTGTCACCTTCTTTGAAGAAGACAAAGAAGTTGTGCAAGAAAAGCTGAACGCGCTGATTGCTGCCGCTCCTTATATTCGCACCTTAGTGGCAGGCCGCATGAAATTGCGCGTGATGCCAGAAATTCGCTTTGTTTACGACAGCTCATTGGTTGAAGGCATGCGTATGTCTAATCTTGTCAGCCAAGTCATCAACAGCGATAAAGCCAAACAACAACAGTTTAGTAGCGCTGAAGATGATGTTGTTGATAATGACATTGACGAGAGCGATGACACCGAAGGTAAAGCGTAATGGCAAGACGTTCAAAGGGCCGCTTTATTGACGGTATTGTATTGTTGGACAAGGCCACTGGCATGAGCTCCAACTTTGCATTACAGCGAGTAAAGCGCTTTTTTAATGCCAACAAAGCGGGGCATACGGGGGCGCTCGATCCACTGGCGACGGGCATGCTGCCAATCTGTTTAGGTGAAGCGACTAAGTTTTCCCAGCATTTGCTCGATTCGGATAAGCGTTATCTGGTCACGGCAAAACTAGGGCAACGTACTGATACCAGTGACTCAGACGGCGAAGTCGTACAAACACGCCCGCTCGAGTTTACAGAGGCGCAGTTAATGTCTGCCTTAGAACATTTCCGTGGCGATACTTTGCAAGTGCCATCCATGTATTCAGCGCTCAAATATCAAGGCCAACCCTTGTATAAGTATGCCCGTGAGGGGATTGAAGTGCCGCGTGAGGCGCGTCCAATCACTGTCTTTGAACTGAACTTCATCGGTCTTGAAGGTGATGAGCTTACCTTAGATATTCATTGCTCTAAGGGCACTTATATTCGCACTATTATTGACGATTTAGGCGAAATGCTCGGTTGTGGTGCCCATGTGATCATGCTGCGCCGTACTCAAGTTGCACATTATCCCTACGATAAAATGGTCACTCTTGAGCAGCTAGAAGCCTTAGTCGCTAAAGCACAGGAACAACAACTTGATCCAAGCAGTTTGCTGGATTCGTTACTGTTACCTATGGATACGGCGGTTGCCGATTTTCCTGAGGTCAATGTCCCTGATGCCAGTGCAGCTTACTTAATGCAAGGTCAAGCGGTGCGAGTCGCGAACTTAGAAGCAAATAAGCTGGTACGGATTACCTTAGGGACTGCACGTCGTTTTGTTGGTATCGGTGAGATGAATGATGATGGCTTACTGGCCCCGAAGCGTTTAGTCGTTATTCACGACGAACCTAAAGCATCTTAATGGATTTGCTCGGATATTATTCCACCGCTTTTATTGCGCATGCCAAAGATTATGGGTAGAATAGCGCGCCCTCTGGCTGAGTTAGTGATCGGCTAGGGATTCACATTTTATATTTGGAGAGACACATGTCACTAAGTACTGAAGCGAAAGCAAAAATCCTGGCTGAATTTGGCCGTGGCGCAAACGACACTGGTTCAACTGAAGTTCAAGTTGCGCTGTTAACTGCTCAAATCAACCATTTGCAAGATCACTTCAAAGAGCACATTCACGATCACCACTCACGTCGTGGTCTGTTACGTATGGTTAGCGCTCGTCGTAAGTTATTAGCTTACCTGAAGCGTACCGAAGCTACACGTTACAATGAGCTGATCCAAAAGTTAGGTTTACGTCGTTAATCTCTCGTCGATTAACGTAAAAAAGGAGGCTTAGCCTCCTTTTTTATTGCCTAAAATTCAGTATGTTGAACTATATCCTCAGTACATTAGGCACCACGTAATCCATCAATCTTACTAATGGTTGCTGTTTGACTGGCAATATATAGCGTCTCAAATTCAGCCTGTGGTAAAGGTTGGCTAAAGTAAAAGCCTTGACCTATCTGGCACTCATTACTCTTAAGCCAATCGAGTTGCAGCTCGTTCTCAATCCCTTCAGCCACAATAGTTAGGTTTAATTGCTTACCTAACATCAAGATTGTTGATGCAATTGCACTATCCTTGGGAAGATCGGAAACAAAGCAGCGATCAATTTTCATGGTGGTGATTGGCAGATGGCGTAAGTAGGATAGGGAGGAATAACCAGTACCAAAATCATCTACCGCGATACCAAATCCTGCCGATTTAAGTTGTTCTAATTTGTTGATAGCAAGTTCTATATCATTCATTAATGAGGTTTCAGTAATCTCTATTTCTAATAACTCTGGTTGAATTTGGTATCGTAGCGCCATTTGTTTGATATCAGAGACTAAGCTTGCGTCGGCAAATTGTTGTGAGGCGACGTTAATTGCGATAGGAATGGCATAGTTATATTTCTTCTGCCACTCCCGCAGTACTCGGCAACTCTGCTCTATCACCCAGCGACCGATAGGGATAATAATGCCGGTTTCCTCTGCCACCGGAATAAAGGATATGGGACTAATTAAGCGGCCATCTTTTTGCCAACGGATTAAGGCTTCACATCCGGTAATTTTACCTGTTTGTAGATCAAGCTTAGGCTGGAAGTAGAGTAGAAATTCATTATTTTTCAGTGCATCATGTAGTGATGCTTCTGTCCGTAGTCTAACCGCAGCTCGTTCTGTCATTTGCTGTTTGAAGAAAGCCCATTGATTAGAACCTGCCGCTTTTGCACTGTACATCGCAATATCGGCATGGCGGATAAGATCTTCGGCGCTATTTCCATCCTCAGGATAGATAGATATTCCGATAGAAGCCGCAGGATGAATCGCATGTTCATTTAATTGGATGGGGACATTGAGTTGCACTAAGAGTTTATCGACAAAGTCAGCAGCTTGGTCAGGAGAGTGAACTGAGTCGGCTAAAATAACGAATTCATCACCGCCTAGGCGAGATACTGTGCCTTTATCACCCACTACACGTTCGAGGATGCGAGCGATACGGGCGAGGAATTGATCGCCAAGGGCGTGTCCTAGGGAGTCATTAATATTTTTAAAGCGATCTAGGTCGATAAACATCAGGGCAAAGCTACGTTTGTGCACTCTAGAGCGTTGGATTGTGACGGCAATTGTTTCGAGCAGTAAAGTACGATTAGGCAATCCGGTGAGTGGATCTCGTGTTGCCATTTTTCGAAGTTTTGACTGAGTTTGACTAAATTGAATTAAGATCTGATTAAATTTCGACGTTACCAGTCCCAATTCATCATCCTTATGGGCATTGGACATGGGGAGCAGGTTTTCGTCGGGCGAATCGGGTGTGATTTTATCTATTGCTTCACTTATCCGGGCTATCGGCTGGGTTAAGAAGCGGTGGAAGACGACAGATAATACCAAGGTGAGCAAAAGTGCACGGGCTAAGGTTGCAAAAAAACTAAACCTGAGTTGGCTAAAGAGGGTATTAGTCAGTTCCTGGGTGTCATAGAAAATGGTCAATGTGCCAATAAGCTGTTGTTTTTGAGTGCCTTCGAAATAGAAGGGACGATACAGTGGGCGTGAAATTTCTTTAAGATCATCAAACAGTTTATTACTGAGGGTTATAAAAGTTTGTGAGCTAGTTTTCTGATTATTACTCACAGACACAAACATGGAACCATCATCGAGTTCGATGACTGCAGAGCCGACATGCTCAACTTTTATTGCACCTTCTAGGGTTTGTCTAGCGAGATTATCATCCAGTGCCCAAACGGCGTTAGCAGAAGGTTGTTCTACCGAATCGAGTAATTCCTGTTGAGTGGTCGTGAGTTGATGTTTGGTGGATACCACCACAAGGGCAATTTCAACAATAAAAATAGCGATAGCAAAAAATAACGCAGTAAAAACGACGAGGTTAGTCTGTTTCCAAGTTAGGGATTTAAAACGACCCGTCATTCAGATCTTCCTTTTAATTGTTATTTTTCACCAGAGGAGATTGCCTATATCACTGTAGAGCATAACTCTTTGTTGATTTAACCACTTTAGTGAAAAGATAGCCGTTTGTCATCATTATCTGCTCTTTATCTATGGTTCATAATTGCAGTATACTTACGCGCGTAATTCAAGGTCATTAATTAAGGAATGGGTCACGTGAATCCAATTGTAAAGAGTTTTGAGTATGGTCAACATACAGTCACCCTGGAAACAGGCGTTATAGCGCGTCAAGCTGATGCAGCCGTGTTAGCGAGTATGGGTGACACGACAGTGTTAGTCACTGTTGTAGGTAAAAAAGAAGCCGATGCAGGCCGTGACTTCTTTCCTCTGACTGTTAACTATCAAGAAAAGAGCTATGCAGCGGGTAAAATTCCTGGTGGTTTCTTTAAGCGTGAAGGCCGTCCTTCAGAAGATGAGACATTAATCGCTCGCCTGATCGACCGTCCAATTCGTCCTCTTTTCCCTAATGGTTTCACCAACGAAGTTCAAGTTATCATCACTGTGGTATCTGTCGATCCACAAATCGAGCCAGATATTATTTCGATGATTGGTACTTCGGCTGCGCTTGCCATTTCGGGTATTCCATTCAGCGGTCCATTAGGTGCGGCGCGTGTGGGTTACATCAATGGCGAATACGTACTGAACCCAACAGTGACTCAGTTAGAAAGCAGCCAACTAAACTTGGTTGTTGCAGGTACTGAGAGCGCGGTATTGATGGTTGAGTCAGAAGCTCAAGCCTTACCAGAAGAAGTGATGTTAGGCTCAGTAGTTTATGGTCACGACCAACAACAAGTGGTTATCAAAGCGATTGCTGAATTCAAAGCAGAAGCCGGTAAACCTGCTTGGAATTGGACAGCTCCAGTGCAAGATGAAACGCTGGTTGCTCAAATCAAAGCGCTTGCTGAAGCGGGTTTAGGCGATGCGTATAAAATCCAAGTAAAGCAAGATCGTTATGCTCAAGTTGCTGTTGTTAAAGCTGCAACGAAAGAAGCGTTATTAGCAAGCAATCCTAATATTGATTTACGTGAAGTTGATGGTCTGCTCGGTAGCTTAGAGAAGAAAGTCGTTCGTGGTCGCATCATCCGTGGTGAGCCGCGTATCGATGGTCGTGAGCCAGATATGATTCGTGCATTAAGCGTATTGGCAGGCGTATTACCACGTACCCACGGGAGTGCTCTGTTTACCCGTGGCGAAACCCAAGCTCTGGTGACTTGTACTTTAGGTACTGAGCGTGACGCACAGAAGATTGATAGCATTATGGGCGAGCGTACTAGCCGCTTCATGCTGCACTACAACTTCCCTCCTTATTCTGTTGGTGAGACAGGTATGGTGGGTTCACCTAAGCGTCGTGAAATCGGCCACGGCAAGTTAGCATGGCGCGGTATCAACGCAGTAATGCCTTCTGCTGAAGAGTTCCCATACAGTGTACGTGTGGTTTCTGAAATCACTGAATCTAACGGTTCAAGCTCTATGGCATCAGTCTGTGGTACTTCTCTTGCGCTGATGGATGCGGGTGTACCTATCAAGACTTCTGTAGCGGGTATCGCTATGGGTCTAGTGAAAGAAGGTGATGACTTTGTGGTTCTGTCTGACATCTTAGGTGATGAAGACCACTTAGGTGACATGGACTTCAAAGTAGCCGGTACCCGTGACGGTGTGACTGCACTGCAGATGGATATCAAGATCGAAGGTATTACCAAAGAAATCATGGAAATTGCACTGCAACAAGCCTACGGCGCACGTGTACATATCCTAAACGTGATGGATCAAGCGATTGGTTCGCACCGTGATGATATCTCTGACCATGCTCCACGTATCACAACTATCAAGATCAACCCAGAGAAGATCCGTGATGTTATCGGTAAAGGCGGCGCGGTAATTCGTGCACTGACTGAAGAAACCGGCACTACTATCGAGCTTGAAGATGACGGTACAGTTAGAATTGCTTCTTCTAATGGTGAAGCCACCAAAGAAGCTATCCGTCGTATCGAAGAAATCACTTCAGAAGTTGAAGTGGGTCGTATCTACAACGGTAAAGTTATCCGTATTGTTGACTTCGGTGCCTTCGTTAACATTCTGCCAGGTAAAGATGGTTTAGTGCACATTTCGCAAATCAGCGATGAGCGTGTTGCTAACGTCTCTGACCACCTTGAACTTAACCAAGAAGTCACCGTTAAAGTGATGGAAGTGGATCGTCAAGGCCGTGTAAGACTGTCAATCAAAGAAGCACAGACTAAAGAGCCAGCTGCTGAATAATGGTCTAAACAGACATTATCGGTGTCAGTTTCGACGTGACGTGACTAAAAGGAGATCAATTGATCTCCTTTTTGTTTGTTTGGGTTTAATAAAGTTGTGTTTAATGCTATTCCTCAATAGCAGTCCAGTTGTGGGATTGCTATCATGAACATTCTTCTGCGTGAGTTGGGAATCTAAAAAGGTAGAAATGGATGAGTCTTAAAATTAGAACCGCTGTTGTTGCTGTGCTGGCGGGTGCCAGCTTGATGTTGGCTGGATGTGCGACCACTCAATCCCCCTTAGACAACCAAAATGACGTTGAAGGTAAATTGGTTATCGCCCCGGTGATGACTGATTATAAAGTCGAGGTGACCCTTGCCAAGCTCAATGAGATTTTATCAGCTGTTGAATTGACCAACGAGCAGCGCGCTCGTTTCCATTACGATCGTGGGGTAATTTACGACAGCGTGGGCTTGCGTTTAATGGCGCGCATTGATTTTATGCAAGCGCTAAAATTGCAACCAGACTTAGCCGATGCCTATAATTTCCTTGGTATTTATTATACCCAAGAGGGGGAATACGATAGTGCCTATGAGGCGTTTGATGGCGTATTAGAGTTATCGCCAAACTATGATTATGCCTACTTGAATCGTGGTATCGCGCTTTATTATGGTGACCGTAACGATCTTGCCTTAAAAGATATGCAATCCTTCTATGCTGCCGATAATAAAGATGGTTACCGAGCATTATGGTTGTATTTGATCCAATCAAAGGATGATGCCGTTGAGGCTAAACGCCAGCTACAGGAACACCGTAAGGGGCTTGAAGCGGATGCATGGTCAACCGTTATTGTTGATTATTATTTGGGCGTTAAGAGTCGTGAACAGGTATTTGCCGATGCCAAGTTAGGCCTCACTCATCCTAAAGAATATGCTGAACGTTTATGTGAAGCTTATTTCTATCTTGCCAAAATGGCTATTGCCAATAAGCAATATCAAGAGGCTGCAAATTATTTCCGTCTCGCCCTTGCAACTAATATTTATGACTTTGTTGAGCACAGATATGCGCGAATTGAGCTGGCAAAGGTCAAAGGGTTGCTCGAAGGCACAAAATAAGTCTTATCGCCCGAGGCTCATCTTGGGCTTTGCCTAGCCAAGCACGCACTGAGGCGCTATAATTTGCGCCTTTTTTAGCGATACGAGTGCATAGGTTAAATGTCAGACAATAAAGTAGAGGTCGATAAACGTCGCACCTTCGCGATTATATCGCACCCCGACGCGGGTAAAACCACCATTACCGAAAAAGTGCTGTTATTCGGAAACGCGCTGCAAAAAGCGGGTACCGTTAAGGGCAAAAAGTCGGGTCAGCACGCTAAGTCTGACTGGATGGAAATGGAAAAAGACCGTGGTATTTCAATTACAACGTCTGTCATGCAGTTTCCCTATGGTGGCGCGCTCGTTAACCTACTCGACACCCCTGGCCACGAAGACTTCTCGGAAGATACTTACCGCACCTTAACGGCGGTCGACTCTTGCTTGATGGTTATCGACTCGGCAAAGGGTGTTGAAGATCGTACCATCAAATTGATGGAAGTGACCCGTCTGCGCGATACACCTATCGTGACTTTTATGAACAAACTCGACCGTGATATTCGCGATCCTATCGAACTGATGGATGAGGTCGAGAACGTACTTAATATCGCCTGTGCGCCTATTACTTGGCCTATTGGCAGCGGTAAAGAATTTAAGGGTGTTTACCATATTCTGCGCGATGAAGTGGTGCTATACCAAAGCGGTTTGGGACACACGATTCAAGAGCGCCGTGTGATTGAAGGTATCGATAACCCTGATCTGGATAAAGCGATTGGTAGCTATGCCGCTGATCTGCGTGATGAAATGGAACTGGTTCGCGGAGCATCAAACGAGTTTGATCATCAAGCCTTCTTAAAGGGTGAGCTTACGCCAGTGTTCTTCGGTACCGCATTAGGTAACTTCGGTGTTGACCATATCCTCGATGGTATTGTGGAATGGGCGCCTAAACCGCTACCTCGTGAAAGCGATGTGCGGATGATCATGCCTGACGAAGAAAAATTCACCGGTTTTGTGTTTAAAATTCAAGCAAACATGGATCCTAAGCACCGTGACCGCGTTGCCTTTATGCGTGTTTGCTCTGGTCGCTATGAGCAAGGCATGAAGATGCACCATGTGCGCATCGGCAAAGATGTTAACGTCAGCGATGCGTTGACCTTTATGGCGGGCGACCGTGAGCGCGCTGAAGTGGCGTATCCTGGTGATATTATTGGTTTACATAACCACGGAACCATTCGTATCGGCGATACGTTCACTCAAGGTGAAAAGTTCCGCTTTACCGGTGTACCTAACTTTGCGCCTGAAATGTTCCGCCGTATTCGTCTGCGCGATCCGCTCAAGCAAAAGCAATTACTTAAGGGCTTAGTTCAGCTATCTGAAGAAGGGGCTGTGCAGGTGTTTCGTCCCTTAGACACCAACGATCTAATCGTTGGTGCTGTGGGTGTGCTGCAGTTTGAAGTGGTTGTCGGCCGCTTAAAGAGCGAGTACAACGTTGAGGCAATTTACGAAGGTATTAGCGTTTCAACTGCGCGCTGGGTTTATTGTAAAGATGAGCGTAAGCTAGAAGAGTTCCGCCGCAAGTGTAGCCAAAACTTGGCGCTCGACGGTGGTGATAACTTAACTTACATTGCGCCAACTATGGTTAACTTAAATCTTTCAATGGAAAGATACCCTGATATCGAGTTCGCTAAAACGCGCGAACACTAACAGGTAAGTAGCTCTAGGGTTGAAGGCGGTGATTCACCGCCTTTTTTGTATCTAAAATTTGTGGGGTGACTGATGATAAGTTGGATAACTCGCGCGTGGCAGGCTTATATCCGTTGGTGCGACAAGATGGGACTCACGCCCGAGAATCGCCGTTGTTGCATGCCAAGATTAGAAGATCCGCCACTAATTCGAACTAAAGCTGATTGTCAAATAAAAGCGCAATCATCGAATGGAGACACAAAAACGGAGTGACAGATTGATGATGCTAGATACTCACGCGCACCTCGATTTTGTCGAGTTTGATAGTGACCGCGATCAAGTCATACAGCGTATGCATCATGCGGGCATCGATAATCTGATTATCCCAGGAGTATCACCACAACACTGGACTAAACAATTGGCCATTGCTGAGCAATACCAGTGTTATTTTGCCTTAGGGATCCACCCTTGGTTTTGCCCGGAAGATGTTGATAAGGCCATCACAGAATTAACATTACAGGTTGCTCAGTTACGAGAATGTCCCCGTTTTGTTGCCATTGGTGAGTGTGGGTTAGACAAACTTTATGCTGACAATTGGAGCAACCAGTTAGCATTTTTTGACGCTCAGTTGGCGCTTGCTTATGAGCAGAATTTGCCCGTTATCGTCCATGCGGTAAAGGCACATCAAGAGGTGCTATTCCATTTAAAGCGCCATAAACTCCCAAAAGCGGGCGTAATACACGCCTTTTCTGGCAGTCCTGATATTGCACTCGAATACACTAAGCTAGGTTTTAAACTAGGCATTGGTGGTTTAGTGATGAATCCGAATGCGAAAAAACTGCTCAAAACTGTCAGTGAATTGCCCTTAGAAAGTTTCCTACTTGAGACTGATTCTCCTGCCATGACTCCGCTAAATGTTACCGAAAAACGCAATCAACCCGCTAATGCTGTACTTTTTATAGACAAAATTGCAACTTTGCAAAAAAAATCTAGTGTTCTAATATCAGAACACTTGGTGTCGAATGCAATGCAACTGTTTGACCTTTAGTTGTTTTTGGTTAAACAGGTGTATGTCGCAATAGCATTTTGCTCTAAGCGATTGAAATTAAACTCCAAAATTTTGATCAAAACGACGATTTTCGACTTTCTCTCGGGTATAATCTGACTCGGAAATAGGTTGATTAACAACATAATTAAAAAGTGTTAACAATAGGGTGATGGTTAATGAATATATTGATGAGCTTAGTAGGGGTGGTCGTCCTACTTGCGATAGGTTTCCTCCTATCGAATAACAAAAAAGCAATTAACTTGCGTACTGTGGGTGGGGCATTAGCCATCCAAGCTGCCTTCGGTGGTTTTGTACTGTACGTTCCTGTCGGTAAAGATATCCTGAAAGGTGTATCTGACGCCGTATCTAGCGTTATCGGTTATGCACAAAACGGTATCGGTTTCCTGTTCGGTGATTTAGCTAACTTCAAACTTGGCTTTATCTTCGCGGTAAACGTGTTGCCAGTTATTGTGTTCTTCTCTTCTCTAATCGCCGTTCTGTACTATTTAGGCGTAATGCAGTGGATCATCCGTATCATCGGTGGTGGTCTGCAAAAAGCATTAGGCACAAGCCGTACTGAATCTATGTCTGCGACTGCTAACATCTTCGTTGGTCAAACTGAAGCGCCGTTAGTTGTTCGTCCATTCATTCCTACTATGACTCAATCAGAACTGTTTGCGATCATGGTGGGTGGTTTAGCTTCTATTGCAGGTTCAGTACTGGCTGGTTACGCGCAAATGGGCGTGCCTATTGAGTACTTAGTTGCTGCGTCATTCATGGCGGCACCAGGTGGTCTATTAATGGCTAAACTGATGCACCCAGAAACTGAAGTTGCTAAAAACGACATGGATGAATTACCAGAAGATCCTGATAAGCCAGCTAACGTATTAGACGCTGCTGCTGCGGGTGCTTCATCTGGTATGCATTTAGCGCTGAACGTAGGTGCAATGTTGTTAGCCTTCGTTGGCTTGATCGCTATGATCAACGGCATCATCGGTGGTGTAGGTGGTTGGTTTGGTGTTGAAGGTTTAACACTGGAACTGATCCTTGGCTATGTGTTCATGCCTTTAGCATTCCTTATCGGTGTGCCTTGGAATGAAGCATTAGTTGCTGGTTCTTTCATTGGTCAAAAGATCATTGTTAACGAATTCGTAGCTTACCTGAACTTTGCTCCATACTTAAAAGACATCGCTGATGGCGGTATGGTTGTGGCTGAAACTGGTTTAGCTATGACCGACAGAACCAAAGCGATTGTTTCGTTTGCACTGTGTGGTTTTGCGAACTTGTCTTCTATCGCGATTCTGTTGGGTGGTTTAGGTGCTATGGCTCCTAACCGTCGTCACGATTTAGCTAAAATGGGTATTCGTGCGGTTATCGCAGGCTCGTTAGCTAACTTAATGAGTGCAACAATTGCGGGTCTGTTCTTAGCTATCTAAGCACAGAAACGTTGGGGAGAGATTCCCCACTAACTAGGTCCTGACCATGCAGGGCAGGACCTAAGTTAATTCAACCATTTTCCAGTAGTGATTCCTGTAGTGAATAGTTTCTCCGATTGTATAGGTCAGATTACAACTAAACTTTAGCTGTGATGCTGTCTTACGGTCGTGACGTACGGTTAAGTTAATTAGTCGTAAACAATAAGTCGCGACTTTGTTCACAATTAAGAATTTTGTGTTCGTGATTTTACGCAAGATTATTGAGATTTTTTTTAATCGAGGTAAAATGCGAGCGCCACAAAAAGAACGCTACCCTAGACGGTAGCAACCAAAATAATGGGGTTGATGATGAAAAACGTTAAAACTTTAGCTTTAGCCGCTACAGCAGTAGCAGCAATCTCTGGCAACGCATTTGCTGCAGACCGTACTGACCTTCACGGTTCTGACTACAAGTGGATGCAGTTCAACGCTATGTACTCTATCGGCGAAAAGCCTGATAACCCAGCTACTGGCGACCAACACAACTACTTAGAAATGGAGTTCGGCGGCCGTTCTGGTGTATTCGATCTCTATGGTTATGTTGACGTATTCAACTTAGCAAACCAATCAAGCAGCAACGGTGACAAGAACCCAGGTTCTGGCACTAGTAAACTGTTCATGAAATTTGCTCCACGTGTTTCTATCGATGCATTAACGGGTAAAGATTTATCTTTCGGCCCAGTACAAGAAGTTTACTTCTCTACTCTGTTCAACTGGGATGGTCTGAACGGTGAAGGCGTTAACTCTACTTTCTGGGGTGTTGGTGCTGACGTAAACGTGCCTTGGTTAGGCAAAACAGGTATGAACCTGTACGGTTTCTACGACATGAACGCTAAAGAGTGGAACGGTTACCAATTCTCTGCTAACTGGTTCAAGCCTTTCTACTTCTTCGACAACAAGAGCTTCCTGTCATTCCAAGGTTATATCGATTACCAATTCGGTGCTGACGAAGACAAGACTGCTTTCGTACCAAAAACCTCTAACGGTGGTAACATCTTCTTCGGTCTATACTGGCACTCAGATCGTTACGCTCTGGGCTATGGCCTGAAAGGCTTCAAAGACGTTTACCTGTTAGAAGACGGTGCTGGTGCACTGGCTCTAGAATCAACAGGTTGGTCACACTACCTGTCTGCTACTTACAAGTTTTAATTTCTTGTAAGAGCCGTTGGAGCCGCGATGGCGGCTCCATCTTTTATGTGTCATGAATCTTTATCTAAACCCATTTATAATTTGAGCAGTGCGTTTATATAAAGGTTTGTGTTTTTCTCGCGCTAAAACGGATTTTTCGCGGAAAAGTAGGAACAAGACATTATTCGTCTCCTCTCTTCCGGTCTTCAAGGATTCAAGTCGTGATCACTTATAGTCAATTTAAGTGTCAGGATGCCTAGTTATGTATAGGCAAGATTGAATACCTAATAAATATGTAATTTGCCCTACACAAATTACTCGGCATCGCCTGAAGGCCCGGCCATATAAAAATAATCAAAATAATGCCACCTCTAAGCGTTGCTTATAAGCGACTGATTTCTATTTATTTGTTTTTTCTTTTGGAGAGCTATTATGACTGATTTAAAAAAAGCAGCACAACGCGCCATCGAACTTATGGATTTAACCACCTTAAATGATGACGATACCGATCAGAAGGTGATCGACCTGTGTCACAAAGCTGTGACGCCAGCGGGTAATACTGCTGCCATCTGTATCTATCCTCGCTTCATTCCTATCGCACGTAAGACCCTCGATGAATTGGGCGCCGAAGACATTCAAATCGCGACAGTAACCAACTTCCCACACGGTAACGACGATATCGCTATTGCGGTATTAGAAACCCGTGCAGCGGTTGCCTATGGCGCCGATGAAGTGGATGTGGTATTTCCATACCGCGCGCTGATGGAAGGCAACGAAACAGTCGGCTATGAGTTAGTCAAAGCCTGTAAAGAAGCCTGTGGCGAAGTATTGCTGAAAGTCATCATTGAATCGGGTGTATTAGCCGATCCTGCGCTTATTCGCCGCGCCTCTGAACTGTCTATCGATGCCGGAGCTGATTTTATTAAGACGTCTACCGGTAAAGTGCCTGTCAACGCAACCCTTGAAGCGGCTGAAATCATGCTGACTGTGATCAGTGAGAAGAACACCAAAGTAGGCTTTAAGCCTGCTGGCGGCGTACGTGATGCTGCTCAAGCTGCAGAGTTTTTAGGTGTGGCTGAGCGTATTCTTGGTGCGGATTGGGTCTCTCCACGTACCTTTAGATTTGGTGCTTCAAGCTTACTCAATAGCTTGTTACACACGTTAGAATTAGCCGATGCGCCTAAGCCGACTCAAGGCTATTAATCGAACATTGCATCTCGATTAATACCAAAATCGTATATCGAAACTAATTAAGTGTGACCTAAATCTAGTTGGAAACATCAAAACTTCGATAGCATGTAATTGTAATATTGCTACAGTTTTGATGTTTCATTGCAAAGCTAAATAACGGATATGTTGTATTAGTATTTAGCTTGGAGGCAGTATCATGTTTCTAGCTCAAGAAATTATACGTAAGAAACGCAATGGGTTAGCCTTAAGTGCCGAAGAGATCCAGTTCTTCGTTAAGGGCATAACCACTAATGCAGTGTCGGAAGGTCAGATCGCCGCATTAGGCATGGCAGTGTATTTTAATGACATGAATATGGATGAAAGAATCGCTTTGACTACGGCAATGCGCGATTCTGGCACTGTACTCAATTGGCAATCACTTGGCCTTAATGGCCCAGTCATCGATAAACACAGTACAGGTGGTGTCGGTGATGTGATTAGTCTTATGCTCGGCCCTATGGCCGCTGCCTGCGGTGGTTATGTGCCGATGATTTCGGGTCGCGGACTCGGACATACAGGCGGTACGCTCGATAAGTTCGACGCTATTCCCGGTTATCAAACCGAACCTTCGAGTGAATTGTTCCGCAAAGTGGTTAAAGACGTTGGTGTGGCGATTATTGGCCAAACTGGCGATCTGGTCCCCGCCGATAAACGTTTCTACTCCATCCGTGACAACACTGCGACCGTCGAATCCATCTCCCTCATTACCGCCTCTATTCTCTCTAAGAAATTAGCTTGTAGTCTCGATGCATTGGCGATGGACGTTAAAGTCGGTAGCGGCGCATTTATGCCAACTTACGAAGCCTCTGAAGAGCTTGCTCGCAGCATTGCAGCGGTAGCCAATGGCGCAGGTACTAAAACGACGGCCTTACTCACCGACATGAACCAAGTATTAGCCTCATGTGCGGGTAATGCGGTTGAAGTGAAAGAAGCCATCGACTTCTTAACCGGTGCTTACCGTAATCCTCGTCTGTACGCTGTGACTATGGGTCTTTGCGCCGAGATGTTACTCCTTGGTGGCTTAGCGACTGATGAAGCGGATGCCCGTGCCAAGTTAAACCGTGTACTCGATAATGGCCGTGCTGCCGAGATCTTTGGCAAGATGGTTTCAGGCCTCGGTGGCCCCGTCGATTTTGTCGAAAACTACAGTAAGTACTTACCGCAATCGCAAATTATTCGCCCTGTCTTTGCGGATACCCAAGGTTATGCCTACAGCATGGATACCCGCGAACTCGGTTTAGCCGTGGTTACCTTAGGTGGTGGTCGTCGCAAACCTGGTGATGCACTCGACTACAGTGTTGGTTTGACGCAAGTCTGTGCCCTTGGCGATAAAATTGATGCTTCTACGCCGATTGCTGTGATCCACGCGCAATCTGAAGAAGCCTTTGCGCAGGCAGAAGAAGCGGTGAAAAAAGCGATTCATATCGATGAAGTCGCTCCAGAAAAAACACCTGAGATCTATGCTTATATTCGAGCTTCGGATCTTTAAGGAAGAATTATGAAACGTACAGTTATAATGATGTTGGATTCCTTTGGCGTGGGCGCTGCTGGTGACGCCGCCAAGTTTGGGGATCTAGGTTCTGACACATTTGGCCATATCGCCAAAGCCTGCGCCGAAGGTAAAGCGGATACTGGTCGTAAAGGCCCATTAGCTCTGCCAAACTTGGCCCGTTTAGGGTTAGCCCATGCCGCGATGGAGAGTACTGGGGCGTTTGCACCAGGCTTTGCGGACAATGTTGAGCTGATTGGTGCCTATGGCCACGCTCAGGAATTAAGTTCGGGTAAAGATACTCCGAGCGGTCACTGGGAAATGGCGGGAGTACCCGTATTATTCGAATGGGGCTATTTTAGCGAGCACCAAAACTCATTCCCTAAAGAGCTGACCGATAAGATTTTGGCCCGTGCGGGACTCGATGGCTTTTTAGGTAACTGCCATGCTTCTGGTACTACTATTCTGGAAGAATTAGGCGAAGAGCATATGCGCTCTGGCAAGCCAATTTTTTACACCTCGGCAGATTCTGTATTCCAGATTGCCTGCCATGAAGGCACATTTGGCTTAGAAAATTTATATCGTCTTTGCGAAATCGCTCGTGAAGAGTTAGAACCTTATAACATTGGCCGCGTGATTGCGCGTCCATTCGATGGTACTGGCCCAAGCGACTTTGCTCGTACTGGTAACCGTAAGGATTACTCCCTCGAGCCGCCAGCGAAGACAGTGTTAGATAAGTTAAAAGCCGCCGGTGGTGAAGTGGTGAGTGTGGGTAAGATTGCCGACATTTACGCTTACTGTGGCATCACCAAAAAGGTGAAGGCAAACGGTTTAGAAGCGTTATTTGATGCAACGTTAGCCGAAGTGAAATCAGCGGGTGAAAATACTATCGTATTCACTAACTTTGTTGATTTTGACTCCCACTATGGCCACCGCCGTGATGTAGCAGGTTATGCGAAAGGGCTGGAGTATTTCGACTCGCGTTTACCTGAAATGCTGGCGCTGCTGGATGAGGACGATCTGTTAATCCTCACCGCTGACCATGGTTGCGACCCAACATGGCAAGGTACGGACCATACTCGTGAATATGTGCCTGTATTGGCTTATGGCGCAGGACTGAAAGCCGGCTCACTCGGTCGCCGTAACAGTTTCGCCGATATCGGCCAATCTATCGCTAGCTACTTCAAGCTTGAGCCGATGGAATACGGTGAGTCGTTTATCTAAGTAAACGTGCAAGATCTCGATTTGGCGGCCAGCATTGGGCCGTCAGTAAACAAAGACTTAAGTCTTAATAAAATAAACAGGGGTTATTTCGATGGCAACACCACACATTAATGCTGTAGAGGGCGCATTCGCTGAGACGGTTCTGTTTCCAGGCGATCCATTACGTGCAAAATATATTGCTGAAACATTCTTAGAAAATGTTGAGCAAGTGACTGACGTTCGAAACATGCTAGGTTTTACTGGTACTTACAAAGGTAAACGTATTTCTGTTATGGGTTCAGGCATGGGTATTCCTTCATGCTCAATCTATGCAACTGAATTAATTAAAGACTACGGCGTTAAGAACCTGATCCGCGTGGGTACTTGTGGCGCGATCAGCACTGACGTTAAAGTGCGCGATGTGATCATCGGCATGGGTGCTTGTACTGATTCGCAAGTTAACCGCTTACGTTTTAAAGGCCAAGATTTCGCGGCTATCGCGAACTACGAGCTGATGAATGCCGTGATCGAATCTGCCAAAGTGAAAGGCACTAAGATCCGTGTTGGTAACGTTTTCTCTGCCGACCTGTTCTACACTCCTGATCCACAAATGTTTGACGTGATGGAAAAAATGGGCGTGTTAGGCGTAGAAATGGAAGCTGCTGGTTTATACGGTGTTGCCCATGAATTCGGTGCCCGTGCACTGTGTGTGGTAACGGTATCTGACCATATCCGTACTGGCGAAAAAACCACTTCTGATGAGCGTCAAACCACGTTCAACGATATGATCGTGATGACATTAGACGCTGCAATTACGCTGTAATGTGTCGCTAATTTCGTTATAAGAAAAGGGTTCGCATTGCGAACCCTTTTTTATTACCCTGTCTTCTTTTAGATTAGCCTGCTAAACCGTGCTGCCAAATGTTCGATGGATAAAATCCTGTAATGCGGCGCAGATCAAAGATGCCTCAGTTTGACCTGAGACGCTTCAGTTAACCCGTTGAGTCTGTGTCTAAATCGCTCGGTTGAACAGGGACTTTCTCCGCGGAGGATTTCGAGGTATTGGTCTTCACGCGGCGGACCGATTTAACCTTAGGTTTATTCGGTGTGGACACTGAGGTTTGTGGCTCTGTGGCCGACGTAACAGCTTGCGTCGACTGCGTTTTAGACTGAGGCATAGTGTTGGATGATGATTCATCCTTTGCTCCCATCTCAGGAGCTATCTCTGGTTTTAACTCAGTTTTCAGATCAGACAGTTGCTCTGGCGTTTGCTCAGACTCAGTTTTTGTTTCTGTAATGGCTTTGGCCTTCTTCACTTTAGGCTGAATACTGGCTTGATTACTGTTTTCATCCGGCACTTTAGCGTTTTCTGTGATTTTTTCTAAAGGCAAAGTATCTGTAGTTTGTTTATTTTCTTCGGTTTCTTTATTTTCTGTCGGCTTTTGAGCGGCCTCTGTATCACTCGCGATGACTTCATCCAACTGCTCATCCTGATGACCCGCAGGCTTCGATTCCTCAGCCGCTTCAGGGTTTTTTATGGCTTTATTCTTTTTAGGGTTTTTACGCAATTTGGCGCGGGTGCGGCGACGGTCAAAATCGGCGCGCTTAAAAGATAAGGCGCGGGATAGCAACATGCCGATAAGGCCGGCAACAAGCAGCATGATTTGTTGTTGCTCCATATTTAGGTTATGCGCTTCTTTGATTTCATTAAAAAATAGTTTGGTATCGAGCCTAACCTCGACATAACCTAAATTCTTGCCATCCTGAGTCACGGGTTCAACATAGGGCGGATATTTGCTCAGTAGCAGACTCATTTCTTCTGATTCGGGATCTAAGGCATCTTTAGTCAGGCTTTGAGCAAAGGCTAAGCGTATTCCTTGATCGCTAAATATTGCAGCTGACATCACCTTAGGATCTTCAACTAGGGCGCTGGCGAGCCACTGGAGTTGCTCATCATTTTGTAATTGTAGGGCGGGCGCCGCGCTATAGGCCGTTTGCTGCACCAGTAATCTGGCCATCTTTTGCGTTTGGGACTTTAGAAGCAGCTGACCTTGTAGTAGGCTTGTTTGCCACAATTGCACTAAGCCGACCATCAAGGTCAAGGCGATGGCGATTTGGAGCAGTCTACTGATTTTATGGCTTTTCTTTAGCCCTTTAAGATATAACACTTTGACCCTTAATAATGAGAGCGCTTGCCTAATCATAATTGATTCTGCGTGAGCCCGATAGCTGGAGAACACGAGTCCTATGGAAAGCTTGAACCAAAATCCGCTGTTTGTATGGTTAGCAGCTAACCCTTTACCTCGTTTTGAATATCAGGGGCTCAGTTTCGAGGCTTATCAGGAATCGTCTACGCGGCCATCCCTGAGTGTATTTGCTATGCGTCTGATTTACGAAGATTTAAGTCTTGAAGACTCTCTTGCGACTTGGATTGTTTCTCTGGCTGAAAGTCTCAAATTAACCACGCTCTCCATCGCACCTATTCGTCGTCAAGTGGCACTGCATTGCGTCGAATTAGCGCTGCCTGTAGAACCCAGTGCTGAATTGTTAGCAACCTGTCCATCTCAGGTGGAGTTACATTTAATTCACGGCCCATTACCTAAACTGAGCGAGCCCGGTTTACTGGTGATGGACATGGATTCTACCGCGATCCAAATTGAATGTATCGATGAACTTGCCGCGATGGCTGGGGTCGGCGAGCAAGTGGCGGCGATCACTGAGCGCGCGATGCAGGGGGAGCTCGATTTTGAGCAGAGTCTGCGCCAAAGGGTTGCCCAGCTTCAGGGCGCCGATGCCAAGATTATTCAAACCTTGTGTGACACTTTGCCATTGATGCCGGGTCTTGAGGCCATGTTGACCGAGCTTAAGTCGCATCATTGGCGCCTCGTTGTGGCTTCAGGAGGCTTCACGCCGTTTGTTGGTCACTTAAAACAGCTGCTGAATTTAGATGCGGCCTTTGCCAATGAATTAGTCATAACTGACGGTCAGCTGGCGGGAGCCGTCACCGGAAAAGTCGTCGATGCCCAGTTTAAGGCCGATGTGGTCAACCGTTGTAGCCAAGAATGGCAAATCCCAGTGGGGCAACGTGTGGCGATAGGTGATGGTGCTAACGATATTCCTATGGTGCAGGCGGCTGACTTTGGGATTGCCTTCCATGCCAAGCCCAAACTTGCCGCCGCAGCAGATGCTCGGATCCGTAGTTTGGACCTTAGAGTATTGCCTTATCTATTGCAGTTTTAAATAAGTGTCTCAGTCGATTATGTGGTGACATTAGAGTAATGACTCTTGTTTTTTGAGGCTTAACTGGTAGTTTAGTGTTCATTAATGGACTACCAGTGACTGACTTTGACTTCAACTCCAGATGAGCATTCTGCTCAAACATTTTCACAAACCTCCCTCTATCTTCCTTATCGGGATGGACAGTTACACCTGCGCCAGTTGTTGCCAATTACTGCTGATTTTTCTAAACCGCCGATCCTGATGTTGCATGGCGCTATGTCAAATGGCCGGGTTTTTTACAGCCAAAGCGGTCGTGGTTTGGGATGTTTTCTTGCTAAGGCGGGTTTTGTGGTTTATGTGCTCGATACCGCTGGACGAGGATTAAGTTTACCAAAAATCAGTCGAGATTTTACCTTAGGACAAGGTGAGGTGATCCGTGAGCAATTGCCATTAGTACAGCAGTATATTTTGAATATTCATAATCAGGCCTGTCAGGAACAGGGGAAAATATCCCCCTCACGTGTGCATTGGTGCGCCCATTCCTGGGGTGGCGTGTTGATGGCGAGCGCCTTAGCGCGTTACCCTGAACTGCAGCAAAGTGTGCGTTCACTACTCACCTTCGGCAGTAAACGCACTATTCGCGTCAAATCTTTCAAAAAATGGTTGATGGTCGATGTGTTTTGGAATCGCCTTGCCCCAAGTTTAGCGGTTGGGCAGGGATATCTCGCCGCCGATAAACTGCGTGTAGGTATGGATAACGAGAGTCGGGCATCATTGAATCAAAGTATCGATTGGGTGCGAGGTGAGTGGCGCGATCACGATGACGGTTTTGATTATGCTAAGGCGGCGAAGGTAGCCAACTGGCCCGTCGCTTGGTTTATAGCGGGGCAAAACGATACTGTGCTTGGGCATCCTGAAGATGTCGCCGATATGATCTCTGAGTGTGGCTTTCGCCAAGTGAAATTCACTTTGCTCTCAAAGGCGAACGGCTTTAAACACGACTATGGCCATGCGGATATGCTGACTCATCTGAATGCGATGAGTGACCATTTTCCGCTGATCCGGGATTGGTATTTAGGCTTTGAACTCGCGGTATTAAAAGACGAGGAATAAGTTAGGCCTGTTTATGTAACACTGGATATCTTAATTCCACCTCTTGGGTGATATCCAGCAATTCACCTACACCGATAATACGCCAGAGCTGATCTTCAAGTTGTTTTGCCCTGTGATTTGCATGGATATTGATATATTCCAATTCGCGGCGCAGATACCCCATATCCGGTTTTTCGGTGGCACCTCGATAAATTCGTAGCGCCATAAAACGTCCGGCCAATTTACTTTGGGTGATAAATGCGACTTTAGCTTGAGCATCACCGACTTCAATAGCGGGTATACATTTTAAATGGAATCGGCCGCGAGACTGACGCGTCAGTTGAATAAAGACTTCAATAAAATCCATATCCTGCTGGGGTTTCATTTGGCGGATGGGCTCGAGAATATCCCGTTTAAAAAAACCATCCTTGAGCAGCGGAGCGAGGTTATATTGCAACGTATCTGAAGAACCCGCGGCAAAAATATCACTAATTTCATCATGTTCAGTACTGACGCCTAAGCAAGCCACTTGTGCTGATTTAGTCGTTTTTTCAACGAAGTAGGGCACAGAATGGAGTTCGCGTAATAGGATATTTTTAAGTCCATCAGCAAGCTCGTTTGCTTCACTATTATTTTCAGTGAGTTGTTCTAGCTTTTCTTTATTGTGGGCGATTAATTTGTTTAAAAACTCGACACCGACATGGGGCGTATGGCCCATGACAGCGGCTAAATGTAACGTGACGCCATTCTTACGGGTTCGAACTAAGCGGTAGGGTAAATTCTCGAGTTGAGTTTTGCCGGCAATGGTTTGCAGTTTAGGTAAACTGATCATTAAGGGTTTATTAGTTACAAACGCCGTGGGATTGTCGAGTGTGAGCTGCATGCCACGACCTGAGATATCTAAGGTGATTCCTGTTGCTTTTAGGCCTCCCTGCGAGACATTGACTAAGGTTTTAAAGGCGAAGCGTGCTTCCTGCCGCCGCTCACTAAATTGCATTGCAATCGGTTTGATTTGGTGGGTGCTGAGCCGTTGCTGGCCGAAAGCTTTTAGCGCATTCGCATTACTATCGTCTTGCCAGGCTTTATAGGTCGCTCTTTCATCCTCGTTGGTCAGATCGATAAGTTGTAGCATATGGCTGAACTGGGCTAATTGTTGCTCCACCAGTGGGCTGTATTTAGCTTCATCCCCTGGCAAGGTCGCTCGGCGATAGCCTTTAGCATGGTAAATTTTATCTGGAACCAGTTTAAAAATACGCCAGCTTGGTTTGGTTGAAGCAAAACCTAAAAACAATGATACCAAGCCCTTAACTTTTAATTCGGCTAAGGTTGCCGAATAAAAATACAAGCAGCCTTGGGCGTTGTAGGTAAACGTAAAAAATAACCCATAGTCAGGATTTTCGGGATGGCTAAGTAGCGCAGAAAGCCGTGCTGATGTCAGCATTGCTGGTAACTGGCTGATATCGTTCTCATCTTGAAAATAATGCACTATCTGCTGATTATCTCGACTCAGCAGCATATGGCTAATTGATTGGGTTTGTTGATTCAAAAATAACGGTAAATGTGGCAAATGCGGCAGATAATGACGCTCGAATCCAAGGCCGGATGCGGTTACTAATACGTCATTAACATCGAGTTTATAACGGAGTTTATAGCCTCGAATCAAATTGCCCAGCATTTCGCCTAGCGCATCAGTGCCACCAATACGCTTCAATCTTAACCAAATAAATTCACCATTAGTTTGGCTATCAACAATGTGGTAATCGACTCCAAGTTGTAGATCGGGGTAATAATATTCTTCACTTAGCTCGAGAAGCTTTACCTTTAGCGGTTTATCGAGGTCAAAAGGATGATTCGCCGCCAAGCGAATGCGCGCACCACCAATGGATAAATCAACGGTGATCCCCGGCATTTCAGGTCTGCCAGGTTGGGAAACGGCAATGCGGATACTGTAATTCATCCGCTCTTCAGTGCGATTAAAATAACTGCCGAGTACAACGCCTGGCACCATAAAGGGTTCGAGTTCGACGGTATCGCTTTGTTGTGTCACCTGGCGTAGTTTTTGTCGCCGAAGTTGATGGGCGGCGATGACGTATTCATATACACCTAAAGTGTATTTGTTACGGTATAAGGACATGGCCTCTTGCAGGCTATGTTTAGCTGGCTCATCGAGAAAATGGCGCTGCTGACCCAGCATGACTTCACTACAGGGCAACTCTGACTTATCCCTAAGGTCAATAATCCGCGTGCAGGGCGAAGCTAAACGATTCAACTCCATTTTTAATAAAAAACGGGTGGAATTGTTTTCATCGACAGTCAGCTGCTGGAAAATCTCCTGGAAGTTAGGTTCCATGAGCAGCGGCTTGAGTTGTTCTATGAGTGCACTATGGTTATCTAAACTCATGTAGTGGTCTTTTCTAATGCTGATTTTATGCGTGCTGTGTTAGTCTAATGTCGGCAGTATTCACAGTTACTTAAATTGATTTTATACAGATTTTAATAAGTTATGGCAAAGAATAAAACCGCGTACGTGTGCAATGAGTGTGGACAGGATTTTCCCCGTTGGCAAGGGCAATGCAGTGCTTGTCACGAGTGGAATACGATAACTGAAGTGCGTTTAGGTGCCGCCTCGCCCGGACGGGGGACTCAGTTTGCCGGTTACGCTGGTGCAGGCAGTAGCGAAGTCAAAACCTTAGACCAAATTGATCTCAATGCCTTGCCACGTATAGTGAGCCACTTTGGTGAACTCGACCGGGTACTTGGAGGCGGCATCGTGCCTGGCTCGGCGATTTTGATTGGCGGTCATCCCGGAGCTGGTAAGAGTACTTTGCTGCTTCAGACCCTATGTCATTTAGCCGAGCAAATGCCCGCGCTTTATGTTACTGGGGAAGAATCGCTCCAGCAGGTGGCGATGCGGGCCCATCGTCTTGGCTTGCCAACTAATAAACTGAGGATGTTATCCGAAACCAGTGTGGAGCTGATATGCGAAGTCGCCCTGAAAGAATCGCCAAAAGTCATCGTTGTCGACTCTATTCAAGTTATGCATATGAGCGATGTAGCGTCGAGTCCCGGCAGCGTGTCGCAGGTACGTGAATCAGCCTCCTATCTAACCCGTTTCGCCAAGCAAAATGGCATTGCTGTTATTATGGTGGGTCATGTCACCAAAGATGGCAGCCTCGCCGGGCCAAAAGTGCTCGAGCACTGTATCGATTGCTCGGTGATGTTTGAAGGGGATAGCGACAGTCGTTATCGCACTTTGCGCTCCCACAAGAACCGCTTCGGGGCGATCAACGAGCTGGGCGTATTTGCCATGACGGAACGTGGCCTGAAGGAAGTGGCTAATCCATCAGCAATTTTCCTCTCCCGCGGCGAGGAAGAATCCTCGGGCTCCTTGGTTATGGTGGTGTGGGAAGGTACGCGCCCGTTACTGGTTGAACTGCAAGTGCTTGTGGATAATTCTGCCATGTCCAATCCGCGCCGCGTGGCAGTGGGGATGGATGCAAACCGTTTGGCCATGTTGCTTGCGGTGATGCATCGCCACGGTGGCTTACAAATGTCGGATCAGGACGTGTTTGTGAACGTGGTCGGCGGGGTTAAAGTAACCGAAACCAGTGCCGACTTAACCCTGCTACTGGCTATGGTATCGAGTTTTCGTGGCGATATTTTACCGAGTGATTTAGTGGTGTTTGGTGAAGTGGGCTTATCTGGCGAAATTCGACCTGTGCCAAATGGGCAAGAACGTTTAGTCGAAGCCGCTAAGCATGGTTTTAAACGAGCAATAGTACCTCGAGCGAACGTGCCGAAAAAACCGCCAGTGGGAATGGAAGTGGTGGGCGTTTCCAAGCTATCAGAAGCCCTTGAAGCAATCTAATCTAAAAAACAAACAGCGCCTTAAGCGCTGTTTGTTTTTACTCGGGAGTCAAGCCCGTACCACCCAATCACTATCCGTGGTGTTTAATCGGCGGAATGATGTTTTTCGACAAAGAGCGCCAATTCACGGTTCAGAATTGAGGCATCGCCTAAGTTAAGCTCAACGATGCGTTTGAGGTGGCTGATGCTGTCGACATCGATAATGTTACATTTAAGCCCAAGTTGGTGATTACGTTGATGCACCAACTCAGTTTCCATTTGCAGCTCAATATCGGAGCCCTGCAGAGTAAAGTTAAGGATGATAGGCTCATCTGAATGGCTAAATCCTGCGGGTTCTTCCACTAAAGCACCATTTAGGCTGAGATCCAATATTGAGGTTTGCCATTGCTTTTCACCTTGGTGTATTGACGCACTTGCGGCAAAGAGGATCCGTGAAAAATGTCGTCTTTCATCAATCACTAATTCTTTATCTTTCATAGTTTGTTAGCGCCCACACCAATCAATATGCCTAAGCATATGTCATATTGAGGAGAGTGTAAAAGCTCGGCAGTTTTTTGTGCAATAAAGCAACGCAGATCGCATATTTTACCTTTCCTTCATATGCAAATATGAAAAAGTATGAATAATTCAGTTAAGCAAAATAAGAGAAGTAGAACATGGCCTATAGTGTGCTCGTTGTCGATGATGAAGCGGTTATTCGTGCGCGATTGAAGGGATACTTTGAAAAGGAAGGTTATCGTGTGATTGAGGCTGCCGATGGCGAGCAAATGTGGTACGAGTTTAATCGTCAACATATCGATTTAATTATGTTAGATATTAACCTGCCTGGGGTCGATGGCTTAAGTTTAACCCGCGAGTTACGCAGCCGCTCCCATGTGGGGATTATCTTAGTCTCTGGCCGTGATGAATCGATTGATAAAATCGTTGGCCTGGAGATGGGCGCCGATGATTATGTGACTAAGCCCTTCGAACTGCGGGAACTATTGGTGAGGGTAAAAAATCTGCTTTGGCGGATTTCTTTGGTAAAACAAGCCGAACAGGCGCTGGTGCAGGAATTATCACAGCCCGATGATTTGATAAGTTTTGAAGGCTATCAGCTTGAATTAAATAGTCGTAAGCTGCGGCAAGGGGAGGAGCTTATCAAGCTCACTAAGGCCGAATTTGAGTTATTAACCGCCTTTGCTTTGCATCCGCAGCAGGTACTTTCCCGCGAGCGCTTAATGCAGCAAACCAGTCATCGCAATCATGATGTGAATGACAGAACCATAGATGTCATTATCCGCCGTCTACGTAATAAGCTCAATCCCGAGCTCTTTGTCACTGTCCATGGTGAGGGGTATTTATTTGCCGCTAAGGTGGATGACTGATCTCTAACTTAGATCTTGTGTTAAGCGCTCAAGGGCGCACTTGATACAAGGGATAAAAATCCGCTTCTGCAAGGCTAAAGCCAAGTGCCGACAGGGTATTTTTTGAGGTGGTGCGCTCAACGATAGCTGGACCTATATCGCCAAAAGGTGCGGCGCCTTCGAGCTGTTTTACCGTAACATCGATGGCGAGTTTGCCCTGCAACACGACCAGATCATCATTGCTGTAGACCACTTTTTGCCGCATCAAGCCGCGCAGAATCGCGGGGGATAAGTAACTGCTCACCAGCTTGATATCTTGCGTCAGCTGTTTTTGTTTGAGAGTGCTAACGGCGGCTTCTATCGCCACCGCACTACCTAGAATATAGTTAGGCTGCTGGGCTTTTAGCAGTATCTGTAGTTGATCGCGGTAGAGATTGCGATTGTTATCGGCGTGCTGAATCGCACTGATGCTAACATTGCTCCCTTCAAGCGCATGACGAATCCCTTGCTCGACTAAATCGGTGCCGCCGAGGTTTTCAGGGCCGGCTAAGAGGGCCAAGGTGGTCGGCTGGGTTGGCGTATGTGCCTTGGCATCCGCTTTAATAAAATGGCCCGCACTTAGCCCCATTTGATACCAGTTAACGCCGATATGGGTCTGCACTTGGTCTGAATTGAGTTTATTCACCAGGGCGAGCACGGGTTTGGTTAGCGGCTCGGAAAACTGTTCGAGCAGATTGGGGCTCACTGCGCCGAGTAAAATTGCGTCGTAGTCACCGCTCATGCAGGTGCGTAACTGTTTGAGTTGCTTATCCTGATGGTAGTAGCTGCCCGCTTCGAACAGATCTAAAGATACGCCAAGGAATTTGGCATGTTGGATTAGGCCATAATCGATGCCAATCCAATAAGCGTCCTTCAGGTGAGGGACGAGGACACATAGACGCCAAGCTTGTTGGGCTTTAGTGAGAGGATGATAATCAAGCGCCTGCGACTGCTGAATTTTGGCATTAAAGGGATGGCGTTGCTCTAATGGCCAAGTTTGGCTGTTGGCATTGGCAGGCGATAAACATAACAGGCCAAAAGTGGTGAGTGTGAGCAAAGCTTGCCAAAATTTTCCCATTGTCTCGTATCATCCACAGTGAACATTTCGAAGGCATTGTAACAGAAGGAACAAGTGTGGCGCCTTTATCTTTATCGCGAAGTAGTTTAACTGGCAGACTCATGCTCGCCTTCGGTGTGCTTGGGGTATTGCTGTTGCTACTGGTTAGCTTAGGTAGCCTGAGTTTGCATTGGCTCAAGCAGGCCGACAGTTATCTGTATGAAGAATCCTTACCCGCCTCTCAAGCCGCGCGCCAATTAGTGCAGGCCTCTAATGCCTTATCCGATGGCGTGACCCAGTTAGGTCAAGTTGAGGACGAGCGGCAGCGGGAATTTATCGGCCGTAAGCTCAGCCTTGAAAGCGCTACAATGTTAAATAGCATCAAAGTGTTACTAACACTGGACGTGAACGAAGATAATCATCTATCCGTATTAGCTGGGCAAATCATCGAGCAATTAACCTTATTGGGTAAGAGCGTGGGCCAGCGCATTACCTTAGGCGATGAGTTACAGCTTAGGGCCCGCGAATTATCGGTTGCCGCAGGCCGCGCCTCTGAGTTATTGCAATCCGAATTGGCGGTTGTCGACTCGGCGATTTTGGCAAAACTCAGCCAAGCCTATCCGGATATAGCGGGAGATAAACGCAGTGGCCAATTACTCGATGATGTGATTGAGCGAGAGTTAGATGTGCAGGAGCAGCTCAACCGAGCGCTCAAGTTAGTGCATCAAATTGCGCTGCTCAGTCAGTTATTTGAGGCATCCGAATTACAGTCCGAACTGCAATTGAGTGTTCCCCGTTTATTGGCCACCTTTGCCAGCACTGCTCCATCGCACCCCATGGCACAGAATCATCCAGATCATCCAAAACAAGGGACGGCTATCGAGCTGGCGACCACTGAGGCGCCAACGGCAGAGGTGGGTATCGATTTAATGGCGCTCACCACAGTGACTGAGCTTATCCGCGACCCCGGCAGGCTCAATGCGCTAAAGGCGGAGCTGGCTATTCTTCTCCATACCCCAAAAATCATTAAATTACAGCGAGAACTAAGCCAAAGCCTGCAGCGCCAACAGCGGCAGCAGCAGGAGTTAGCGGAAAAACTCTATAGCCTCAATACGCGGGTGGACAGTGCGCTTAATCAACAGCAACAGCGGGCGGAGTTGGCGCGTAGTGATTATTTAATGCAGTTGTCTTACGCCCGCTTGGGGTTGTGGGGCACGGGCATATTAATGTTGGTTATCATAGCAGTCGTGGTTTATCGGGTGATCTATCGCGGCATTGCCTTGAGGTTAAATCAGGCGACCGAGGCTATGTCGCGCTTAAGTTTAGGGGACACCAATGTGAGCCTCGATGCCCACGGCGACGATGAGTTGACCGCCATGGCCAATGCCATCGAGGCATTTAAGCGAAAAACAGCCCACAACCTGAAATTGCAGGCGGATTTACGTCTGGTCGCCGATGAGCTGACCGAGCATAAAAAGGCCCTTGAACAAACCGTGGCCACGCGCACACAGGAATTGGCCGAAGCTAACCTGCGCCTTGATGCGGAGGCCAAAGGCCATGCTAAGGCAAGAATCGTTGCCGAGGAGGCGAGTCAGGCAAAATCCCAATTCCTAGCGACCATGAGCCATGAAATTCGCACCCCGCTCAACGGCTTACTCGGTACGCTTACCTTGCTCGGCCATAGCCAGTTACCGCCCGCGCAGCAACAGATGCTCGCGCTGTCGCAATACAGCGGCACGCTGCTGCAAACCGTGCTGAGCGATATTCTCGATTTCTCCCGCCTCGAGCAGGGCAATTTAACCAATGAGCCTAGGCCTACGGATATCAACGCCTTGCTCGATGAAGTCCTAGCGATCATGGTAGCGGGCGCCAATTTGGCGGGATTGAGTCTAAGACTTAATCGTCCCCAGTTACCCGCGTGTATCCAGATTGATGGCCCTAAGCTGAGGCAGGTACTGTTTAACTTGATTGGTAACGGCATTAAATTCACCCCCGAAGGCGGCGTGAGTCTCAATGTCAGCGTTCGAGGCGATAAGTTAGCCTTTGTGGTGGCCGATACCGGCGTGGGGATTGCGCCCGAGGTGCGCGAGCAATTATTTATGCCTTACTGCGTATTGCCTAATCAGGGGCGCAGCCGTGGGACTGGTTTGGGGCTTGCCATCTGCAAACAGTTAGTTGAACTGATGGATACCGAGGGGCCGGGCATTTGGGTCAAGAGCGAGCCAGGCAAGGGCAGCGAGTTTGGTTTTGAGCTGAGCTTTACCCCGTGTGATAAGGCATTCGATACGCAAACTGAGGTTCAAAAACGGGTTAATCCCCAGCGGGTGTTAGTGATCGAAGACAACAAGGTCAATGCCATGGTCGCGCAAGGATTTTTGGCGCATTTAGGCCACAGTTCCAGCTTGGCCGTCAGTTGCCAGCAGGCGCTGGAGTGTTTGAGAACGGATAAGGCATTCGATGCTGTGATGCTCGATATCCAACTGAGTGATGGTTCAGGGCTAGCATTATTACCACAGCTAAAGGCATTACTGACCAATGACGTTGTTAATGAGAGTGTGAAGTTCGCCGCCTTTACCGCGCAGATGCAGACGGAGGATCTTAGCCTCTATCGGGAGGCTGGGTTTGATACTGTGTTAACTAAACCCTTGAGCCTGCAAACCCTGACAGAATGGTTAGGTGTTGCGCGTGTGCCAGCTTCACTACCAGCTTCACTAAGTGAGTCATCGCCGCACTCGGCACAATCGCTTCAATCGGTGAATAAGGCTGAGCCGGCCTGCCATAACCATCAAGCTGAAACCTTGTTAGATCTTAACCAGTTACAGCAAGATCTTGAGGTCTTAGGTGTGAAAGCCGTGAGTGATATGTTAGCGCTCTATCGAACATCCAGTACTGAGCAAATGGAGCAACTCTCGGCGCTAAGCTCTGTGGCGCATATCAGCGAGGGCGCAAAACTATTGCACGCGCTTAAGGGTAGCAGTGCCAGCATGGGGCTAAAAGCACTGACTCAGTGCTGTCAGCAGTGGGAGAAAGCACTAAACACCACAGGGGAAAATGTATTGGATAGTAAGGCAGTGACTGAATTAACCGTTTGCTGGCAGGCGTCGATAACAGCGCTTGAGCAGTGGCTCGCAACACTGGATTAGCAGCAAAGGATTCGCGACAAGACGTTAACTCTATTAGTGAGTCGTCTTTAACTGCATGTATTTTGCCTAATCTATGCAAATCGAGTGATAAAAAAGCGGCTCCCATGGGAGCCGCATTTCGTTAACTTATTCCAGGACGAGACATGAGTTATTACTTTGAGTCTTAATGCGACTCAGGTTTAACGCGACTCAGGTGTAACGCTAATCGGGCTTTATGCTTATGGCGATTAATGCATTCCCTGTTCTAACTGCTGTTTATCTTGCTGCACCCAAGCTAAGGTGAGTGTGGCGAGGGCGCTGTAAAAGCCATTGCTGTGCTTGCTATCGCACTCAACGACCTTGGCGACAAACTTGGCTAACCATGAGTCGATACAAGCATTGAGGAAGTTTAACTGGGCGGCATCTTCACTGTGACAAGTTAAGTGTCCCATATAGGCGAGGATCACGGCTAAGTGATCGGCAGGCTCAGGGAAGTGACTCTGCACTTGCAGCTTGCTCTGGTGTAAAAACTCGCTCATTTGTTGATGCTGCTGCCCAAAGAGCAAGGGTTCTTCCTCGCGACTCAAGTACAGGCTGGCATAGGGCGAGGCACTGTGCTTCGTGCCTACGAGGAATAAACCGCAATAATCGGCGGCAAGTTCGAGCAAGGCTTCATCGCTCGTTAAGCCATTTAGCACCTTCTGTATGCTGGCCACTGGCGCACTAAACTCGGGCGCATAGCCCAGTTGTGTCCAGAATTGCTGCGCTTGCTCACTGGTGAGTTGCTTAAGGCGCTGCTCATCAATTTCACGGGCAAACAGAGAAGACAGCAGCTGATACACTAAGGCTCTGGCATGATTGATATCGACGTTGCTCATCGCATGTTCCTCAAGATTAACAGTGGCATGCACCTAGTTAACTAGGCGCATAGCCTTGTGGGCTCGGTTAGATTTCGACTTCGATAGGGCCATCGAAGGAGCTGACCTTAGGGACTTTGCCTTGGTATTTCTCAAACTCGACCAGACAAGTATAGGCTGAGCAGGCTTGAGCTAACTTAGAGGTGCCAATGTCTAAGGTCAGAGTATTTGGGTCACCGTAGCTACACAGGGCACCGATTTCGGCTCCGCCTTCGACGCTGCCATCTTTACCCACTGGGCCATACCATGCGCCTTCATGAATTCGCACAACGCCTTTAGGGAAGCGTTCCGATACCACGGCGCCTGCTAACAGTTGGCCACGGTCGTTAAAGACGCGCACTATATCGCCATCTTTAATGCCGCGCGCTTTGGCATCCACAGGGCTGATGTAGATGGGTTCGCGGCCGTTGACTGTGTAAGTTTCGCGGTATTCCTTCGATTCACACATCTGTGAGTGCAGACGTTTATCCGGATGGCAAGATTGTAGCCACACAGGATATTTGTCTGAACCCGGGCCACCATGGCTACGCTCGGCTTTTTCCATCCAAATTGGGTGGCCTTGGCAGTCGTCATAACCGAACTGTTCAATCTTACGGCTGAAGATTTCAATCAAGCCAGAAGGCGTGCCTAGTGGGTTGATTTCAGGATCGTTTCTAAAGTCGGCGTGGCGTGTCCACAGCTCGCCATCACCAAAGTGCACATAACCTTGCTTCCAGAAGGTGGCAAAATCTGGCATCTCATACTTACCCGCGTTCGCGGCTTTACACTCGTTATAGAGGGTTTCAATCCACTCCATCTCGCTCATATTGCGGGTGTATTCTTTCTCTTTACCCATCAGCGCGGCAAAGCGAGTGAAGATTTCAAAGTCTGATAAGCTCTCAAATAGCGGCTCCACCATCTTCTGCATCGCCAAAATACCGCGATTAGCATAGGCGCCGTACACGTCGATATCGTTGCGCTCATAGGTGGTGCAGGCGGGCAGCACAATGTCGGAGAAGCGGCAAGTCGCCGTCCAGTTCACATCGATAGTGACCACGCATTCAAGCTTTTGGAAGGCTTGCTTCATGCGGTTACGGTCTTGATGGTGATTCCATGGGTTATTACCCGAGAAAATCATCATCTTAATATCGGGATACACTACTTTCGAACCGTTGGCATCAATGGTTTTGCCGGGTTCGAGGATCGCATCAATCCAACGGGCGACGGGAATGGTGCTGCTCGCGCCTTTAAAGTCAGTGCTGTCGAACAGGGGTTTTTGGTTCTCGTCTAAGTTACGTGGGAAGGCGCCGGGCGCCGCTGCGTTTGTTGCAGGCACACCAATGCTAGAGTAGTGGTGACCATAGCTGATGCCGCCGCCGGGCAAACCAATTTGGCCTATCATGGTCGCGAGGACCGCGGCCATCCAGTAAGGTTGCTCACCGTGTTGTTGGCGCTGAATACACCAACCCATCATGATTTGGGTGCGGCCCTTCACTAAGGTTTTCGCCAGATCGCGAATGATGTGTGGCTCAACCCCGCAGATTGGCGCTGCCCACTCTGGGGTTTTGGCGATACCGTCTTTAGTGCCCATTACGTAAGGCACAAACTCTTCGAAGCCTAAGCTATAGCCTTGGATAAATTTATCATCGTAAAGTTTTTGGGTGATCATCTCATGGGCGATGGCCAGCATCAGCGTCACGTCAGTCTGTGGGTTTACATACAACTGTTCACAGCCAAGGTAAGCCTGAGTTTTGGTGACCACAGGGTCGATACTGATCACGCGGATCTTGCCCTGTTTGACCTTCTCTTTTAACTGCGCGAGGTAAGCGAAGGCCTCATGGGTTTCGGCGTTCCAACCCACTTGCAGGTTTTTGTAAGGATCGTTCGACCACAGCACAATAGTGTTGCTGTTTTCTAAAATCAGCGGCCAAGAGGTGCCTTGGGCATACACTTCGGTTGAACCTAACACATAGGGCAGAATGGTTTGGCCGGCACCGGTGGAGTAGTCACCGATTTTCTTCACATAGTTGCCGTGCATTCCCACCGCCCGCTGCATATGGCTGGTGCTGGAATGCAGTTGCCCGGTTGCGCGCCAGCCGGTTTGCCCCGCGTGTAAGCCCGATGGACCATACTTGGTTTGGATTTCATCGAGTGAGTGTTTAAACAGCTTTAATGCTTTATCCCAGGTCACGCGAACGAAGCGGAAATCTCCCCGTTGCTGAGTATTGCTCTTATGGCCTTTTAGTAAAAAGTCTAAACGAACCATAGGGTAACGCACGCGGGATGGGTTATAGACCATACCGCGGATACCGTTAATCATATCCGTTGGATATTTATCTAAATCGAAGGCTTTGACCTCGGCAATCACACCGTTTTTACGTTTGATTTTAAAGGCGCCGAAGTGTGAGCCCGTGGTCAGCCATTCGTCTTCATTTAAGCCCGTGCTGGCCAGCGCGTTTAAGGGCGCTAACACTGAGCTGCCACCTAAAGCAACGAAAGAGGTTGAGGCTAAGCCTTTTAAAAAGTCTCTTCTGTTCATGGTATTACTCCCGAATTAGTGCTCTTTTTTCACGAAGGTTGACGAATGTTCCTGCAGATATTTCTGCACCAGCGCTTGAGTGTCTTGGTCCATATTCACGAAGGCCAACATGCCTTGGAACATGCCTGGCCAGGTATTGGCATCGAAATGCGCTTCATCTGGTTGGGTGTGGCACACACTACAGCTTGAGCGGAAGGTATCGCGGGCATAGCCCCAGAGTGGTTGTAGCTCGGTGAGCAAGTAATCTTTATCGGTCCAGATTTGGGCTTCAACCCGTTGCCATTTCAGGCCTGTCATTGGGTCTTCTTTCTCCTCAAAGGTTTGGATAACACCTTCGGTTTCTGCTGCATCTTTACTTAACTGCGCCGACAGAATGTTTACGCCAAAATCCATGTAGATCACGCGGCCTGCGCCGATTTTCTTACGCCAGCCATCGATAGCAATTTTGATGCGCTTACCTTTAGTTTCGAGCACTTTGACTTTAGTCGCGACGTTTAAGGTACCGGCTTCAACATCACCTTTTTCACTAAAAAACAGTGGCTTAGTCAGGGCGCTGTAGTAGGTTTGGTTGGTTTCGACAGAGCTGACGCCAGCGCCCACTTCGGCGATGAGTTCGGGTGCGCGGGCCGTGCCCATTTCAGGTAAATGGTGGGCAATGCCTTTGTGGCAATCGATACAGCTTTGGTCGATTTCGGCGGCGCGTTTCATCTGTTTTTGCGCCAGTGGTGACATGCTTTCCCACTTCATCGAGTTGTAGTTATGGCAGTTCTTACAGGCCAGAGAATTGTCGCGATCGAAACGTTTCCATTCGCGGCTCGCCATTTCGAGGCGCTTAGCTTCAAATTTTTCAGGGGTGTTGACCGTGTTGAATAACCAGCCCCAAACATCGTGGGAAGCTTCCATCTTACGGGCAATCTTACGGCTCCAGTTGTGGGGCACGTGACAGTCGGGGCAGGTAGCGCGCACGCCTGAGTGATTCGACCAATGCACAGTTTCCTGTAACTCTTGGTAAGGCTTGCTTTCCATACTGTGGCAGCTAATACAGAAGGCTTCGGTATTGGTGGCTTCCAGTGCGGTGTTAAATCCGCCCCAGAAGATAATGCCCATGATAAAAGCACTGATGCTGACAGCGCCTAAGGTGAGAGCTTTTGTGGGTTTGTTTAGTGTGCGCCAGAGGTTGGTTAACCACTTCATAATAGCGTCCTCAAAATATCAGTGAATTAGTGGCCGACAACGCCGCCGAAGGCTTGGATCATCCAAATGATGAAACCGTAGAGACTGATCCCCGCGACAGTCAGTGCGGGAAAGAGTATGAAAATGATGAATCCCAGCGCCTTTAACTCATTGCTGCGTGAGGACTTATCCGATGTTTGCATAGTGGGCTTTGTCATTGGGAAGAGCTCCGTTCGAAAGCGATTTTTGATGGGAGCACTATAAAGGGGAGATGTGAATGGACTTGCCTGTTGGGATGAATGGGCTTTGACAATATATGAAAAATTATGAAAATTTTAAAAAGCCGATGACTTTTTGTTTTACTGACAGAGCGTTAATCTTATTTCTGTGATCGCTATCGGCAGTTTGATATGCAGTTTAGGTGTTTTTTTAAACACTGATTTTGACTTTTTTGGCTAATTATTTACTGAAGTGCTGGCGAGGTCTTAGCTATCTGGCGGCGTTTACAGTATTATCCGCGCCCAACAAAGGCTGCGTTTGTCTCGTTAAAGCCATTTTAACGATGCAAAGCGTCACTGCTTGCAGATCATGGATTTTTCCCGATGTAGGAGAATGATGTGGATCTCTCACCCAAGTCATTGGATTTGGGGCTCTAATCTGCCGCAGCCAGCGTCGCCAATGGTTAAGCCAATTGGTATCGACCCTATTTTAAGAGATCACAAGGTATAACAAGATATGTCTGAGCAATTGAGTTCAACAGCCGTACCCTCTGGTTCATTTCTGAACCGTTTTTTTTCAATTCAACAACGTGGTAGCACAGTTCGCCAAGAAGTGATTGCAGGGTTAACCACCTTCCTCGCTATGGTGTACTCAGTGATTGTGGTACCCAATATGTTAGGTAAAGCGGGATTCGACCCTGGTGCCGTGTTCGTCGCTACCTGTTTAATTGCCTCCTTTGGCTCGCTGCTGATGGGACTCTGGGCGAATCTGCCCATGGCCATTGGTTGTGCGATTTCACTCACCGCCTTTACCGCCTTCGGCTTGGTGTTAGGTCAGGGCATGAGTATCCCTGTCACCTTAGGCGCCATCTTTTGGATGGGCGTGATTTTTACCATCGTGAGCGTTACGGGTGTGCGTCAATGGGTGCTGGCTAACCTACCCAAGGGCATTGCCCATGGTACAGGTATCGGTATTGGCTTGTTTTTACTCTTAATTGCCACTAACAGTGTGCAGTTGATTGTGGCCAATGACGCGGGTCTGCCCGTGAAGTTAGGCGACATTAACAGCCTGCCCGTTATCGCGACCGTCCTAGGTTTAGCTGCGACGATTGGTTTAGAGCGTCGCGGCGTGCCCGGCGGGATTTTACTGGTGATTATCGGCCTATCCCTGTTCGGTTTAGTGTTTGATCCAAGCGTGAAATTCCAAGGTTTATTCGCCGTGCCTGATTTTACCTCTGAGCACTCGCTGATTGGCCAAATGGATATTATGGGCGCCTTGAATCCTGTGGTATTACCGATTGTACTCGCACTGGTGATGACGGCGATTTTTGATGCCACCGGCACCATCCGCGCGGTAGCGGGTCAAGCTAATCTGCTGGATAAAGACGATAATATCGTTGGCGGTGGCAAGGCATTAACTTCGGATTCTGTCAGCAGCATGTTTGCGGGTATCGTTGGCGGCGCACCTGCGGCCGTGTATATCGAATCGGCAGCGGGTACGGCGGCGGGCGGTAAGACGGGTTTAACCGCGACCATAGTGGGCGGATTATTCCTGCTAATGGTGTTTTTAGCGCCGCTCAGCTATTTGGTGCCGGCCTATGCTACGGCGCCTGCGCTGATGTATGTGGGGCTGTTGATGCTCAGCAATGTGACTAAGCTGGACTTTAATGACAAGGTCGATGCGATGGCGGGGTTAACCTGCGCCGTATTCATCATCCTCAGCTGTAACATTGTGACGGGTATTATGCTTGGCTTTGTGACCTTAGTGGTTGGCCGCATTTTTAGCGGTGAAATCCGTCAGCTTAAGTTAGGCGTGCTCGCCATTACGCTGGGCCTTGTGGCCTTCTATATGGGCGGCTGGGCGATCTAGTTTATAAAGTCGAAAGCGAGTGCCATTAGCACTCGCTTTCATTCACCTCATTGTGTTCACAATAGGCTCGCAGTAAATCCTTCCAAGTCACTATCCCCACCAGATCGCCGTTTTCCAGTACGGGTAAACAACCAATATTGTGTTCCAGCAAGGTACGGCTGGCGACATCGAGCGACACATGTGGCGCTACGGTCACCGGATTGCGGGTCATTACTTGATGGACGCGTTTTTGCAGGGTTTCGAGATCTTTCGAGGTTTCGGCGCTGCTGCCCAGATTCGGACTGATAGCACGCAGCAAGTCGCGCTCTGACAGTACGCCTTCGAGTTTATATTCATCCACCACCAGCAGATGGTGGAAGTTTGCCTGCTCGAAAATCTCCTTCGCCACGGTTAAACGATCGTCCATTTCGACCGTGACGACTCGGGTGCGCATAATATCTGCGATAATGATCGGCATGATAAACCCTTACAAGGATGTGTATCCTTAATGCACTGTATTACAGATACTTATAACAGACCGATGTTTATTTAGCCAATACCTTAAACAGGATTATGCTTAATCCTGCTCGTCGGATCCATCTTCAGCCATCAAAGGATTGCGTAAGTCTTCGGGTAAATGGGCGCCGATATAACGTTGGTACTTTTTCCCTTTCAGTTTATGGGTATCGACCAAGACTAAGCCATCGACACAGTCGCCAAAATCGGCATCGATACCAAAGGCGAGAAACTTCACCCCATCCTGCTTACACAGTTCGCCATACTGCTTGTACAGGGTTGGCACCGCGGCGCCCATACTCGCCAGCATTTGTTTTAGCTGCTTAAAGTGGCTTTGGTAATCCTCGCCCGAATAGATTTCATCCAACTGCAATTTGCGCTGCTTGGATAGTCCAAAGGGCGACATGGATACCGCGAGCTGCTCTGCTGGCGCAAACTCCTTGGAGTAGAAATGCACTAGCATCTCCCGCGCGCTGCCAGGCAGTTGATTACTGATGGAAACAGGGCCAAACAGGTAGCGATATTCTGGGTGTTTAGCGAGGAAGGCGCCAATGCCAAACCAGAGGTAGTCGAGACTGCGTTTGCCCCAATATTTGGGCTGCACAAAACTGCGGCCAAGTTCTAAGCCTTGTTTGACGTAGGGCATAAAGCTGTCGGCATATTGGAACAGGGATTGGCTGTAGAGGGCGTTGTCGCCGTAGCGATTTAGCACTTGCTCGCCGCTGGCGAAACGATAGGCGCCGACAATTTCAAACTGTTCTTTATCCCACAGCACCAGATGTTGGTAGTAGGAATCGTATTTATCGATATCGCGGCGCTTGCCCGTGCCTTCGCCGACGGCGCGAAAGGCAATTTCCCGCAGGCGGCCAATTTCGCGCATGATGGGGTTGCTGTCCTGATGCTGATACAAATAAATCAGCTTGTTATCTTGGGTTTCACCGAGGAGTTCACATTGTTGCAGCGCGGCCTGCAACTCTCGGCGCGACTCAGGGTGGGCGATGGCGCTTTGGGTAATAAACAGCGGGTCTTTATCTTTACCAATGCGATACAGATGATTTTTAAGCAGTTTTATCTTGGTCTTTAGCGGGAAATCCATTGAGCGCACGGCTTCATTCGGGATAAGCTCGCCGATGCGAATAGGCATATTGCGCTTGGCCTGTTTAAACATCTCCTTGACCAGTAGCAATGTAGCTAAGGGTTTGTAAATCATCGAAGCGCCGTAGAAGGTGGCCGAGTTTTTGGCATCCAAAAAGATTGGCAGCAGCGGTGCATTACAGGAAATCGCCATCTTTAAAAAGCCCGAGTGCCACAGGGTATCGCGCACGCCGCTCGGACGCAGGCGAGAGACTTCCCCCGACGGGAAAATCAGTACCGCGCCTTCATTGCGCAGATGCTGATGGATTTTTTCGAGGTGCTGTTTCGGCGTGCCGCCCGTCATATTGCGCACTGGTAGCAGGATCGAATGCAAAGGCTCGAGCGCCATCAGGAGCTCGTTCGCTACAACCTTGATATCGGGACGAATTTCGCTGATGAGTTTAATCAGGGCGAGGGCATCGAGGGAGCCAATCGGATGATTGGCGAAGATCACCACGCGGCCCTCGCAGGGAATATTTTCGACCTCGTTGGCGGGCACGGTAAAGCTAAAATCGAAGCTTGCGAGCACTTGCTCGACAAAATCGACCCCTTGGAGATAGGCAAATTGATTGGCTATCTCGTTACATTGTTTTTCATTCAACAGGTAGCGCAGCATGGCCTTAGTCGGCTTGGCTAACCAAGGTTTGTCCTTGATGGCGGGCAGGTTTTGCTCCACCACATTATCGACGGTAAAGATCATCGTACTGGCTTTTAAGGTAGGCATTAGCATGGCTGCTGATCCGCTGGCCGTGCTCTGAGTTAAAGCGTTGGCGCTTAATGTGTTAGGACTTAATGATTCAGTGTTTGGGGTATGAGGAGTTAATTGATTCATGATTAGGCGACATCCCTTGGTTGGATTTCTGTTTGTTTGGGGCTGTTTGTGGCCGTTGGGGGAATAGGTTTTGAGGCTTGAGTAGGCATTCGAATGGGCGCTTTGGGCGGCGTTTTCGCCAGCACAATACTGCTCAGAATATCGAGGTTTAAGTGTTGCTCATTCCAGCGGCAGAGCTGTAATTCCCCGTTTAAGGTTTCGGTGATCAGGCTACAGTTTTCTACCCAGTCACCATCATTGGCATAGACTATCTGGCGTTTATCCGGCGTACTGTATTGGTTATCTCGAGCGTGAATCGATAGCTCTGGCTGGTGGATATGGCCGCAGATCACGCCATCCACATCATAGTGCTGGGCATAATTCACCACGGCTTGGCGAAAACGGGCTATAGCCATCTGCGCCTTGCCAACGCGTGATTTCATATAGCTGGCAAGTGACCAATACGGGTAACCTAAACGCTCACGCAGGCGATGGAGGTTGCGGTTGAGAAACAGCAACAAGTCGTAGAGGTGATCGCCCAAGATGGCGTAGAAGCGGCCAACGCAAACATCGGCATCGAACTGATCGCCATGCAGCATTAATAGTTTGTGGCCGCCAATCCCCTGATGAATATGTTGGCGAGCAATCTTGATGTTTAGTAGCGTAAGCTCTGCATAGGGCTTGATTAACTCATCGTGGTTACCCGGCAGATACATCACCTGAGTGCCGTTTTGTGCCAGTTCAATCAGCTTTTGCAATACCTTATTGTGGCTCTCGGGCCAGTGCAGGCGGCGTTTGAGCGCCCATAAATCCACAACATCGCCGACCAGATACAAGTGCTGGCAACGCACGGTATTTAATAGGTTTAACAGATAGTCGGCTTTGCAATCCTTACAACCGAGATGGATATCCGATAGCCAGAGGGCGTTGACTGTGATGGTTTGGTTATTTGCGGCGTTGCTGGCGTTGGCAATATGTGGGGTTGAGAAAGAAGTGTCGTAAACACTGGATGGAGCATTGTCGGAAGAGTTGGAAGGAGTGTTACGGGAAGCGTTGCGGGGAGTCTTAAGTGCGTCGATAAGCGTGCGATCAAGTCCCCTGTAATTAGCTCCAGTCATCTCATATTCACCCTATGCGGCTGTTGACTGCCTTAGAGATTAGTGACGGGCTTTGACTGAATGATGAAGCTTAAGTGACATGCAGATGACAACAGAGTGGATTAGGCTGGAGTTAATTAACCCATCAAGATTCCGTTCTGGGTGCAATGACTGTCGATAGATTGAGTTAACTCATTTTTGCCCCAAAACGAGATAAGTTTGTCGTCAGGCGTGTAGGATGAATTGTCATTGTCTCCCCAGTGACACGCCATAAACTCATCCCTGAGGGCTCGACGGCGGCATCCATGCCGCCAACGGTCACTGTTGCAACAATGCCAATCTTAACTATCCCTCTAGCGGTTCCTTCATCTAAAAAGCTTATGCCCCATTCCGTGTTTCGGCTCGTTAGCTCAACCGAAAATTCCCACACCTGCTGCCATACATATTCTTATCTATTTGCCTATGTTTGGCCTTACCAGAAATCGGCTAACAATGTATGGGTATACAGTCGTATTTAAATTTAGGTATTTTGGTATGATTTTAAGACAAAATCAGTGCGCACTAATTCCATCCGCAATAAATAAAACTCTATAAAATCAGGTGAATATAGTAACTGAATTTTAGTTAATAGGTTTGGAAAAACGCGCATGCGCGTTTTTCCCGATGGTGTATTTAGCATAATGCTGATAAGTTCATTACATACAGATAGTTAACTGTGCGCGTATTCACTGGTCTTAACAAGGTAAACGCGCATGCGCACGAATAAAATGTTATAAATCAGGGAGGGTTATGAGAGTTATTCAAGATCAGTTTGATAAGTTAATTGAAGATTTAATAGCTGCAAATCCAGAAAAAGTCGAAGAACTCGATATTGAAAAAATAATATCAGAACAAATTCCTGAGTTTACAAAGATTATTTCTAACTCATTAGCAAATTCAAAAACTGAAATGCTTTCAAATCGACGAGACGAATATGATTCATTTGTTAAGAGAAATATTCAACGGTGGCAATCTGGATTTGATTTGTTGGAGACTCATGTTGCAATTTGTACCGAAGCAGGAGAAAACATCAATTCGGAATATCGTGCTCAAGCTGTTAAAAAAGATGATTTAGTTTTTGATTTATTAGTACGCCATCATGCTAGATCTTGTCATATTGCAAATGAAATTTTGTGTCTATTGAAAAATGGTTTTTCTGATGCTGCTCATTCACGTTGGAGAGCTTTGCACGAGCTTAGTGCAACAGCAATGTTTATTTTTAAACACGGGCAAGAGTGTGCAGAACGCTTTTATTTCCACGATATAGTCGATTCTTATGATGGAATGAATGAGCACCATAAATATGAAGATAGACTTCAAGCTAAAGGTCCGAAAGCCACCGATCTAGAAAACATAAAACGAGCTTATGACGATATCGTTAATAAATATGGAAAAAGTTATGCAGGTCATTATGGCTGGGCAGCATATTTATTCCCTGAGATTAAACGTGTTGGTTTTGGCTCAATCGAAAAGGATGTTGGCTTAGACCATATGAGGCCTTACTATAAATGGGCAAGTCAAAATATCCACGCTGGTTCTAAAGGTTTGCGAAATCGATTAGCTCTTGCTGAATGTAAAGAAGATATACTTGTTGTTGGCCAAAGTAATTCAGGTATGGTAGACCCTGCACACACAACGGCAATTAGTTTAATGCAGGTAACATGTACTTTACTTCTACTTAATCCATCCATAGATAGTATTGTCATTATGGAAATTGCTAAACAGTATTCCGATAAAGTTGGTGAAGAGTTTCTTAACCTTTCGCGTCATACTGATTTATAACAATGCGCATCAATTGACAAAATATAGTGCCAAATATTTTGCAACTGTGCTTAGCGTTATGGAGTAATACATGAACGTAGCACGTGATCTTCATAATAGATGGCTTGGTGGCGAACAGATTGCAGGTGTGAAATTTTTAATGAATGACTATGTCGTGGTTGCATTTGGACGCCACGCCGGTCTATGTGGGTCTGTTGTATCTGTAATTAAGTTTGAGCCTAACCCGCCTTACGTTGTAGAAACAGAAAAAAATGGGGACATTGAGGTCAGGGAAAATGAGATTCACCACCCATAACAAGCGGTTGCAACGCCGCTACAGCGCTTCGCGCTTACAAACTGCGGTTGAACCGAACGTTATGCCTAGGGAGCTGTGATGAAGTTTTTAGCTGTCATAGCCATCTTGTTCTCTCTTCATGCGGAAGCAACTGAAGAGAAATTGCTGTGCGAACATAGAGAATTGCTTATTGAGCCAGATATGCAAATGAAGGAAAGTTTTTTCACTGAAAGTAATGCGGAGTCAGCTAAATCTGAATTAGAGAAGCTTGATTTAAGCAGCAATGATTTGATGATTCAGTTCGCCATTGAAAACAACAGCCGAATTGTGCGTGGCTATAAACTGCGAGCCAGAGCTATCGAGTCCGACAATAAGGAAGATATCAAATCTTTCTGCGATTTCTATGTGTCTGAGGCTTTCTATCACGACTAAAGGCAAACAAGGCGCAGTAACACGCAACTTACAAACTGCTATAGTACTTGGCGTTAATCCATAGAAATTTTTATCCGAAACTGACGAGTTAGAGTTAAGGCTTCAACTAGGAAACTGTCCCAAAACATGCTGCGTATTTCTTTTTAAAACTTACAGATTACGCCAACGCTAAATAGGTGAGCCATGGAGGTTTGCGAGACGACCGTCCGCCCCATGGCCGCTTTTTGGCATCCATGCCATCGCGGCATTCGTGAATCCATTCACATCAGACGGCGGTCGAGCATCCACGGATGGACTTGCTGCGTGTCGGTGAGAGAATGCCATGGTTCACCAAAAGCCAGCACTTAAAGAATTAAACGGCCAAACTTTATCCTTCAGCAGTAGTATCCAGAAATTCTAAATGACTTCCTGTAAAACTGAGTTATATGGTGGCGAGTGGAGTTTGTACGACTAACCCACACTCAACGAAGTAATCAAAACTGTCTGTTCGTGTATGAGTTGAGTGTATAAGTGAGTACAAAAAAGGGGAGTCAGTTAATCTGACTCCCCTTGATATTTAAGGTGATGTTGCGCTTAGAACAGCAAGTGAGCCACGCCGGCAATTACTGGCAGAGTCACTAAGGTGCGCAGTACGAACACGACAAAAAGCTCAACAAAATTCACTGGGATCTTACTGCCAATCAGCAGTGCGCCCACTTCACTCATGTAAATTAGCTGGGTTACGGATAACGCGGCAATCACAAAGCGGGTCATATCCGATTCGATAGAGCTGGCTAAAATCGACGGGATAAACATATCGGCAAAGCCAACAACGATAGTTTTAGAGGCTTCGGTGGCTTCTGGGATATGCAGCAGTTCCAATAACGGAATGAATGGCATACCTAAGTAATTGAAGATAGGCGTATGCTCGGCGATGATCAGCGCGGTGGTACCAATGGCCATTACCACTGGGATAATGCCAAATACCATATCGATAACGTTTTTAATCCCTTCATTTAGAACGGCTTTGACACCACCAGCACTGGCAGCTTTCTCGAGTGCTTTATCAAAGCCCCAAGAGAGTGCGCCGTGTCCTGCGGGGATCATCTCATCGTCGGGTTGACGTGGCGTATCGTCGATATAGTTATCTTTTTTCCACGACAGTGGTGGCAGCTTAGGCACAATCACGGCCGCCGCAAAACCCGCTAAACATACGGTTAGGTAGAAGGGCACAAACATTTGCTCTAACTTCACCTGAGAGATCACCACTAAGCTGAAGGTAATTGACACCGCCGAGAAGGTGGTACCGATAACCGCGGCTTCCCTTTGGGTGTAAAAACGCGCTTCGTATTGCTTGCTAGTCAACAAAATACCAACGCTTCCATCACCTAACCAAGAGGCCATACAGTCGATGGCGCTGCGACCTGGCAGGTTAAACACGGGGCGCATTACCTTGGTCAGCAGGGTGCCAAATAGCTCTAATAGACCGAAGTTTAACAGCAGCGGCAGTAACATACCGGCGAAGATAAACACCGAGAAGAGTACGGGTAACAGGTCGTTCAGTACTAAGGCGCCAGTGCTTGAAGAGTTAATGGCTTCAGGGCCAATGCCAAAGTAGGTCAGTACGATAAAGACGGCGCCGACGACGCGCGTCGCAAGCCAGAGCGGGCTGATGTTGAGTAACCCATTGAGGAAGTGATTGTTCAGCACAAACTTAGGTTTGAGTAACTTTGTCAGCAACGAAGCCAAGGCCATGGCGACAACAATCACAGTCACGATTAAGGTTAATACATCGCTTAACACGCTTTGCAGTGCTTTAGAGATGATTGCGATGGGAATCGTTATCGCATCGTTATAGCTGATAGGGGTCATAAACAGCAGCAGACCGATCAGCGAAGGGACGATAAAGGTGAGTATCGTCTTAATGTTGCGGTTTTTATGTTCAGTAGCCAATGGTGTACACCTTAAAGTACGAGTCGCACAAATAAACTTGAATAAATGCTCTCTCAAAACCGCATTCTTTGCTGGGGTGAGGTGCATTTTAATTCAACTCAAAATCGAGAAGGGGGAAGATTACTCGCTTAGCGCCGCTATGTAAAACGATTCGGAAATTTGTTTGAGATAAGCAGCAAAATAGCATAGTTATTTGGGCGATTTCTAATGAATGAATTGGGCGTAAAATAGCGTTTTGATGCGGTTTATTTTAATTTAATCAAATAATTATAGAATGGTGTTGCGAATTGTTTATTGAGTTGTTTTGCTCTTGGGGTTATTGGTTTTTTTGTGATATTTTGTTCAAAATTTTCTCAATGGATCTTCACTAATTACACTTTTAGATGCTTTTTTGTCCATGAATCGTATCGGGGCTTCAGTTGTTGCTAACTTAATGTGAGCGAACTAACACTGGTGACAATGATGGGGTAACCTTTTGGGATGATACAGCGATAATTGAATTTATTGTGATTATTTATTCATTTTTAACTTTGGATTTGCATATATTTTATTGAAAAATGACTAAATGCCGAGTGTTTTTGCGATGACTAAAAAATCGCGAATAGTGATGAAATAAAATATTACGCTAAAGAGGATGGGGGCCGCTTTAATTCTTTGTAATTCCATGTAAGTTAGTACTACTTTGGTTTGGCTAAATTATCCATGACTGTTATAAAAATGAATATGGCAACAAGGGGCTCGGCACTTGCCACTAAGTTTGGTTTCCTTGGTATTTTTGGATTGATGCTGGGGATCTGTGTGGCGGTATTCGGATTTGATTACTCTGAAACACGCTCCTTCAATTTTTTAAATCATACACTGAGTGAATTGGGAACCTATGGCCATTCTAGCTTTGCCGTGGTGCTCAATGGCGGTTTATTTTTTGGCAGTTTAAGCGTTGTTTTTTATTGTCTTTCCTCCCTACAGACTGTAAACGGGTTTTGGGGGTATCCTTTCTTTTGCGCTCTAGCACTGACGTTTTTAGCCTTGGCCTGTGTTGGGCTATTTCCGGTCAATGTGTATCACTTGCATATCCTCGCACTTAAATGGTTTTTCTACTTTGGCAGCTTAAGTGCAATTTGTTATTTACTATGGGTGGGATTCGGCTCGCAGCACTGTCAGCGCTTGACGATATTATTAGCGCTGTTGGTATTGCTCAGTATGATGACTTTTCTCTATGTGCCGCTGTTAGCACTGGGCTTAACGGAAGGAGACAGACCTTTCTATCAAGAAATGGTACTGCAATTGCCAAGGCCCGATTTATGGTGGCCTGCATTGCTGGAATGGATTGGGCTTGGGAGTCTATTAAGTTGGACGGTGGCGCTGCTATTAACGCCACCATCATGTATCCCCACATTCACCCAGGAGCAAACGCTTGAGTGAAGTAGGCTATGTCTTTTATCTGACGAAGGATTTTAGCCCTGCTTCGCCAAACCAGTAACCGTTACAGTGCTCATCGCTAAGAGGAAACTGAGCGTCCGTTGCCTCGCTAGTTAATGCCTCGACCAGCGTATCGGCCTTGGTGATACAGGCTACGCTGCTGGGCGAAACCCGAAACACATCTACGCCAACCTTTATCATTTCATTGATTTCACTGCGTAAATCGACACAGCTGGCCGACTGGGTTTGAATGCCATTTAACCTCAGCAAAGGCTGAGCTTCTTGGGTTTGTGCTAGTAAACCCTTGCTGTATTGGCGGCAAACGGTTTCGCAGCTGTCCTTCGACAAATGTCGATGCCTAGCGGTAAAGCAACGCGCCGAGTGGGCGAGCGGCAAGTAGCCATGGCCGAGCACTTCAACTTCGAATGCGGGCCTGTGCGCGACCACTTGGCTAAGCCAAGTCTTAGATAGTTCTACCGGCATCACAAAGCGCTGCATGCCAAAGCGCTGCAAAATATCTAAACTGGCGCGGTTGTAGTTATTGATGCTGGCGCCGCAGACAAAGGGCAGCTTGTGCTCCTTGGCGAGATACACGGCCGCCATGTCGTTGGCCTCAATGCTAAACTCGCCATTGTCGACTTGACGTTTAAGCTCAGTGTATTCAGAGGGCGCTTCGATAAGGGCGAGCGTTGACAGCACCACCTCTTTACCCGCAGATTTAAGCATTTTGGCCAGTTCGAGATAGTCGCCAAACTTGAGTTCGCGTCGACGGCTACAAACGGCTTCACCCAAATAAACTAACGGGATCTGACTATTGGCCACCTGCTGGTAAAAGTCGATGACCTGTTGTTTTTCCCAGCAATAGAGCAGTGGGCCGAGGGAAATTTTCATAATCGTTTCTTCTTTGTGGTTATCGCTAGGGCTATTGCCAGTCACGCTCGTAGGCGCCTAAGGTGGTAATTTGGCCTTCGGATACTTTCGCGAGGGCTTGCTCCCAATGGGCCTGAGTCTGGAATTTATCTGGATTATTAAGATAAGTATCAATCGCTTGACGCCAAACCTTGGTCACCTGTTCTACATAGGCAGGGCTGCGCTGACGCCCCTCAATCTTGAGTGACACTATGCCCGCCTTGGCAAGCTCAGGCAGCAAGCTAAGGGTATTTAAGCTGGTGGGAGACTCGAGCAGATATTGCGGTTTATCATCGTCTTGGGTGAGATAACGGCCCTTACAGACCACAGGATAGCCCATTTGTTCATCGAGCCCTGATTTATCAATTAAGACCTCGTTGAGGCGAGTCAGCCTGTCTTGGCCCTGTTCCTGCCAGCGCACGTGTTTCGCTGGCGAGCAAGAGCCACCAGTGTTTGGCGATTGACCGGTAACATAGGAGGATAAGTGGCAGCGGCCTTCGGCCATAATGCACAGGCTGCCAAAGGCAAAGACCTCTAAATCGACTGGGCTGACCTTGGCGAGGTCACGTACTTGTTTCATCGACAGCACTCTGGGTAATACCACCCGCGCGATATTAAAAGCCTCTTTATAAAAGCTCAGTGCGCCCAAGTTGGTGGCGCTGGCCTGTACCGATAAATGCAGCGGAATATGCGGATATTGCCTGTGGGCATAGTCGAGCAGCGACAGATCGGCAACGATTAAGGCATCAACGCCAATACTGGCCGCTAAGTCGATGGCTTGATACCAGCGGTGCTCTTCATTTGGCTTAGGAAAGGTATTTAAGGTGAGGAAGATTTTCTTGCCCCGCTGATGGGTGAGCTCGGCGGCTTCCTGTAATTTTGCAGGGGTGAAGTTTAAGCCCGCGAATGAACGTGCATTGGTATCATCCTTTAACCCAAGGTAGACAGCATCGGCTCCGGCCTGCAGCGCCGACTTTAGCGAGGCCAGGTTTCCTGCTGGACACAACAACTCCATAATGGTGCTCCCGATAAAATAACAGGGGCAGAGTGTAGGGAAGATTGAATGGCGGTGAATTGATTTAAAACAGGTTTAAGATCATAAAATCTCGGTAAACTGGGAGATATAGTGTTTTTTATCCTTAGGTAACTGCTTATGTCCGCTGTTTTTTCAGCTAATCTTGCTAAACAATTGTTAGAACTCACCCCAAAACTGATCCGTTTGCCACTCTCTAAAGTGCCCTTTAGCCTCAAGGCTAAGGTGCTAAGCCAACTACTAACACAGCTGCTGGCGTCGCAGGCTGAAGATGGCGAGTTAGATTTTTTGGCAGGTAAGTGGGTTGCGATTCGAGTTGAAGATCTAAATCTGCATTTTGAAGTGAGTTTCGATGGCCGTTGGCAGGTGCGTGAACTGACCGATGCCCAAGTGACATTTAGTGCCAAGTCTGCGGAATTATTGTTAGTTGCGGCGGCGAAAGAAGACCCAGACACGTTGTTTTTCCAACGTAAACTCAGCATCGAGGGCGATACCGAGTTAGGGCTTGAGGTGAAAAATCTGCTGCTCAGTATCGAATTTGCCAGCTTACCTGCGCCGATCCGCTTAAGCGTTAAAAAGCTGGCCGATGCCATTGTGCGTTTGCAGCTTGAGGCAAAACCGACGGTGATTTTAGCTAAATCCCCAAGCTTAAGCTGATGCGAACGTGGTTGTAATCAACCGATAAACAAAGCCCCGCTGACATTGCGGGGCTTTTGGTTAAGTTTAAACGGCTGACGCTCACTCAAATTTTTTGCGTGAGAATGGCAAATTTGACCAACAGCTCGTCGTGGGACTCGACGCGGTTAGGGTCTGGGTCAATACAATCAATCGGACAGACGGAGACGCAGGTCGGCTTATCGTAGTGGCCTACGCATTCGGTGCAGCGGTCTGGGTCGATTTCATAGATTTCTTCCCCCATGGTGATGGCCTGATTTGGGCATTCAGGTTCACACATGTCGCAATTGATGCAGCTGTCGTCGATCAGTAATGCCATGCCTTAGCCTGCTTCGTGTGGGTTACGGGTATCCTGACCTTGAGGCAGGTTACGCAGTAAAATGCCGTGGTTCAGATCAACCTCTTTCGGCACGGGCAAGTAAACGGTATGGCCCGAACCTAATCCCGCTTCAACCGCTTCGGCTTTGCGGTTTTCGAGTTGTTCGATAGTAAGGCTGATATTGCCCTGCGGCGTCATTAATTCAACACTATCACCGACAGAGAATTTGTTCTTCACTTCGATTTCGGCAAGGCCTGCCAGATTGCGTTTACCGGTTAATTCACCCACAAATTGTTGGGTATCGCTGACCGAGTAACCATAGTCGTAGTTTTGGTATTCATCATGCACATGGCGACGTAAGAAACCTTCGGTGTAGCCGCGGTGCGCTAAGCCTTCGAGTTGATTCATCAAGCTGCGATCAAAGCTCTTGCCTGAGGCGGCATCGTCGATGGCCTGACGGTATAGCTGGGCGGTACGGGCCACATAGTAGAAAGACTTAGTACGGCCTTCGATCTTCAGCGAGTCGATGCCCATTTTCGCCAAACGCTCAACGTGTTGGATTGCGCGCAGGTCCTTAGAGTTCATGATATAAGTGCCATGCTCATCTTCAAACGCTGGCATATATTCACCGGGGCGATTGGCTTCTTGCAGCAGGAATATTTGGTCGGTCGCAGGACCCGCGCCTAAGGTTGGCGTCTCGATTTGCACCGCATTAGCTTGTGGCGACAGAGCAATGATATCCCCCGAGTCGGTTTGCTGCGCTTCATGCACATCGTATTTCCAACGGCAGGCGTTAGTGCAAGTGCCTTGGTTTGGATCGCGCTTATTGATGTAACCCGACAGCAAACAACGGCCAGAGTAGGCCATACACAGGGCGCCGTGTACAAAAACTTCTAACTCTATGTCGGGGCAGCGTTGGCGGATTTCTTCGATTTCATCTAAGGATAATTCACGGGATAAAATCACCCGTTTAATGCCTTGGGTTTGCCAGAATTTGACCGACGCCCAGTTAATGGCATTCGCTTGCACCGATAAATGCACCACCTGCTCAGGGAAAGCCTCACGCACCATCATGATAAGGCCAGGATCTGACATGATCAGCGCATCGGGCTTCATCGCCACTACTGGCTCCATATCTTTGATATAGGTTTTGAGCTTGGCGTTGTGGGGAGCAATGTTACTCACCACATAAAGCTTTTTACCCAGCGCATGGGCTTCTTCGATACCCGTTGCGAGGTTTTCCATCTTAAAGTCGTTATTACGTACCCTTAGGCTGTATCTCGGCTGACCGGCATATACGGCATCTGCACCATAGGCAAAGGCGTAACGCATGTTTTTCAGCGTCCCAGCGGGAGATAACAACTCTGGTTTAAACATAATGACTCTCGAATTGGTTGGTAGATGGAGGCGCAATGCGCGGGGGCGGCATTTTACACAATCAAAGTAGGCTTATGCAAATTGCTACGTCTAAGATTAGGTATAGTTCGCGTTTTACGAATATACCTACCATTCTTACTCTGACGATCGTGCGAGACCATGAATCCATTTGTGTGTTTCCATTGATTTTCACCTTTAACTTAATCTGAGATATCAAAGCGTAAAATGTTTTGTCGTGAGACTAAATTGATAACAGCGTCATACAAATAATTAACGTCTGATGCTTTTTTCTGCCCATCAAATGATCGTCAACTGATATACTCCAACTATTACCGCTTTATGTTTGCAGATTGATGGGAGCGAAGATGTCTACTGAACATCTACTGTTAGTCGGATTACTTAAAAAATTAAAAGATGATGCCTTAGTATTGCCAACCTTGCCTGAAGTCGCCATGCGGGTGCAAGAAGTGGTGAGCCGCTCAGATGCAAGTCTTAAGCAAGTGGCAGAGGTGATCGGTCAAGATGCGGCCATTTCGGCGCGTATTATTAAAGTGGCCAACAGTGCCTTGTATAGTCGTGGGATTCCCGCCGAGAGTATTAATAGCGCAGTCTCCCGTATTGGCTTAATCCAAATTAAGAGTATTGCGACATCAGTGGCGATGGAGCAGCTATTTATTTCCACCAATGAAATGGTGTGGGAAGTGATGGATGAGGTTTGGCGTACTTCTATCGATGTGACGGCCGCGGCTTGTGCCATATTGCAGATGTACAATAAGCGTCGTCCTAGCCAGTTAAATTTAGACACTTTAACCCTTGCAGGTTTAGTCCATAATATCGGTGCTTTGCCTGTGCTCACTGAGGCGGAGGCCCATCCTGAGTTATTTACCAGTATTGAGCAATTGCGTTCTTTAGTACGTAAAATGCAAGGCCCTTTAGGTCGTGCCGTGTTAAAAAGTTGGGATTTTGCCCCTGAGGTGATGGAAGTAGTTGAGCGATGGGCTGATTTGCCCTATTTACCCGACCATGTTACCTACTTAGATTTTATTCGCGCCGCGGCATTCTACACTGGTGAGTTACGCGCAGGAGCTGATTTTGAGCAGCGGATGGATGTGTTTGTTAGCCGTGGATTGCCCGTCTCGGCGAATGACTTAGCAAGTGATGAATTTATGGATAAATTCCATTCAATCAAAGAAAGTTACCAGTAATCCTAGGGCTTAGAAGGAAATTAATCTTGTCCTATGGTGAGGAAATATTGGTCATTAGCTTACGCTGTAAGATTGAGGCCTAGATATGGTTATTCTGGAGTTTATCAGTTTAGCGTTGGTTATTGTTTTGATCGCCGTGCTGTTTCTTTTACGCACAAGATCCCAAGCATTGCGCCAACAGCAGCAATTCTTAGCACAGTTATGCCCTCAACTTGAAAAGCAAAAGACGGACCGAAGCCCACTTAACATTGCAGATGTGCCGCAAGAGTATGCGTCCCTGTATCATTCCTTAAATGAGATGTTAGCCGCGTTACCCGCGGGGATGGGCAAAGATAAGCTGACAGGCTTAAATAATCGTGTTGGGCTTAAACGCGCACTGGCTTCGTTAATGCCTATCACACAAGGTACTTTAGTCCTTATTGATATTTATCGTTTTCGCTATGTGAACGATCTTTTTGGGTTTGTGTTTGGCGATATTTTGCTAAAACAGTTTGCCGAGCGGTTAACTGGCTTAAGCCTAAAACCGAAACTGATTGCCCGCTTAAATGGTGATGAGTTTTTTCTCTATTACGAGCAGAGTTTGTCGCAGGAGTCGTTGCTGCATTTACGTGGGCGCTTGCAGGTACCCTTTAAAATTAAGGATACGCCAGTCAGTGTGCGCCTACAAATTGGCTGTTTGCAATTAGCGCAGCACCATGCAGACGTGAGTAATATGCTCAGAAGACTCGATTTGGCACTCAAAAAAGCCCGTTCAACTCGAATCGAAATTGCCTGTTACAGTGAGAATGACGATATTCGCCAGCTGCGAGAATTAAAGATTATTGATAGCTTGCCTAATGGTTTACAACGCAATCATTTATACATGGTTTACCAACCTAAGCAGGATGTTACCTCAGGGGGATGCACTCAGGTCGAGGCATTAATCCGCTGGGAACATGAAGAGCTAGGATTGGTTTCTCCTGGGGAATTTATCCCACTTGCCGAATGCGCGGGTATGATCGATCTCGTTAGCCATTGGGCCTTAGAACAAGTGCTCCAGCAGCAGGTAAAATGGCGATTAGCGGGGATTTCTGTTTGTGTTGCGTTGAATTTATCGACTCGCGATCTCGATAGTGAAACCTTACCCCATGAAATCGATGCGCGCCTAAAGCATTACCAGTTACCGCCAGAATGCTTAATGATTGAAATTACTGAGAGTACTTTGATGGCAGATTTAAATAAAGCCGTTGATACCTTAGCGCAAATCCGCAGCCTTGGGGTAAAACTCGCCATCGATGATTTTGGTACAGGTCATTCTTCCCTCGCTTATTTAAAACATTTACCTGCAAACGAAGTGAAGATTGATAAAGCATTTCTTGAGGATCTGAAACCGAACGAACCCTCTGAATATATCCTTGAGGCCAGCATTAATATTGCTAAAAAACTCGGTTATGAGGTAACGGTCGAAGGCGTCGAAACCCAAGAGGTGCTTAATTTCTTAGTCAAGATGGGCGTCGATCGGATTCAAGGCATATGCTACGCCAAGCCAATGCGGGCAGTAGAGCTTGAGATGCACTGGCATCGACTCCGTCCTGCACCCAAAATGCTTTGCGTCAATATGGGGTCACATTCCTAAGCTTAATTGAGTGATTAACTCGGCTGGCATCGGCGCGAGTTGCCGCGTCTGATTCATACAGACCATTTCAATGGTGGCCGTGACCGCAGGTTTTTTGCCGTTGGGTCGCCAAATTTCCTGCTGCCATACAGTGCGGTATTTACTCTCAAAGTAGAACTTAGTGCGGATATCGATGATGTCGGCAAATTCCACGCCTTCGTGGCACAACATATCACTGCGATACACGGCGAAACCTAATTGTTGCTGTTGCCAGAGCTCGCGTAAACGCTCGGCGCCAATCACATGCTCACGGGCACGCTCGAAGTATTTCAAAAAGTTCGGGTGATACACCACACCAGAAAAGTCGGTATCTTCGTAGTAAATTTGCACAGGAAAAGAATAAGTCGGGCTAAATTGCGGCATAAAATCATCGATATAGGATTATTCATTTGAGCGCAGTCTAGCGGTTTATTTTGTGAAACAAAACCCAAGAGAGTCGCTCAGTCCCATTGGAATGGGGGATGAGTATAAAAAGCAAAAGTAAAAAGCCATATTCGCCGAAACGAATATGGCTTTTTTGTAGGGTAATCGATGCGTTAGCGAATGATCATTTGATCGCGCTCAGGTCCAACTGACACCATGCTGACGCGCACGCCCATGAGGGCTTCGATGCGTTCAACATAATGTTGTGCAGCCTTTGGCAGACTTTCGAAGGTACGGCAAGTGGTGATGTCTTCACTCCAGCTTTCCATTTGCTCATACACTGGGCTTAATGCAGCCGTTTGTGGCCAAATTGGGTTCTCAGTGTGCTCACCGTCGTAGGCAACACAAATCTTGAGATCTTTCATGCCTGTCAGGCAGTCAATCTTGGTCAGGGCGATTTCAGTTGCTGCTTGCAGCTCAACACCATTACGAGTCGCAACGGCATCGAAGTAACCCATATCACGTGGACGACCCGTAGTCGCACCAAACTCGTTGGCGTTTTTACGGAAGTCATCCTGCTCTTCCATCGCGGTAACTAAAGTACCCGTACCGACAGATGAGCTAAAGGCTTTGGCTACGGCAATGATGCGCTCTGGGCGCAGTGCGGGTAAGCCACTGCCTAGACCTGCGAAAGCCGCTGTTACGTTAGAAGAGGTTGTGTACGGATATTCACCGTAAATTAAGTCACGACCTGCGCCTAATTGCGCTTCAAACAGTAAGTTAGCATCTTGTTTTTGCAGCGCTTTTAATGGCTCTGTCACGTTACAGATAAAGGGACGCCATGGCGCGGTGACATCTAATAACCACTGAGTCATTTCGGCGGCAGTTTGGGAGAAGTCACAGCTTGGATAGAGCGCCTTTAACTGTGGTAGCTTCCAATCAAGCATAAATTGAATGCGCTCTTGCAGTACTTCGGGTTGCTTTAACCAACCAACCAGAATGCCTTTTTTCATCACACGATCGCCATAGGCGGGAGCGATACCTTGACGGGTTGAACCGTAGGCCAGATCGCCTAAGCGTTGTTCTTCTAAGGTATCTTCCAGTGCGTGGATAGGTAAGCAAAGGGTTGCGCGGTCAGAAATGCATAACTTAACTTCAATGCCAGCCGCTTCGACTTCGGCGATTTCAACACTGAGTTTTTCAGGGCTGATCACCATGCCAGGACCAAGTACTGCAACGCAGTTTAGATTGAAAATACCGCTAGGTAATTGGTGTAATTTAAAGGTGCCATAGTCGTTTACGACTGTATGGCCTGCGTTGTTACCGCCTTGAAAGCGAACACTCGCAGCAGCATCAGCGGCTAAATAATCTACGATGCGGCCTTTGCCTTCATCACCCCAATTTGCACCCACAACTACGATAGACGGCATAACATCATCTCCACAGGAATTAAGCGGTTATGCTAGACCCCGTCATCGAATAAGAGAAATTAATTATAGTTATCGCATCGATAAGAAAGTCATATATCATGACGCAATTGGGAATGATGGATGGAGATAAAAGCAATGCTCGAACTTCATTGGCTAAAAACCTTTGTGACATTGGCTGAGTGTAAACACTTTGGTAAAGCAGCTGCGGCGCTGCATATGACACAGCCCAATGTCAGCCTGCATATCAAACAACTTGAGCAGAACACGCGGGTGAAGTTGATTGAACGTAATCCGTTTAGGTTAACTCAGGCGGGGTTCCGTTTGCTCGAGAGCAGCCAGAAGACCTTGATGGAGTTGCAAGTGTGTCAGGCGGATCTCAATGCCATCAACGATCTTAGCCAAGGTACCTTAACCATAGCGGCTAGCGACATCATTTCTCGCTTGTTGTTAATTCAGCCTTTTCAATTGTTTAAAGCGGAATTCCCCGGGATTGATTTTTCCCTGCTTAATACGACTTCGTTTCAAGCCTCGGAACTGGTCACCAATGCCGAGGCGGATTTAGGTTTTGTTATCGCTCAAAAGGAAAGTCAGCCGCTACATTTTACTGAGTTGCAGCAAATCAAATGGTGCGCACTTGGGAATAATTTAGCGCTATGGCAGCAGAGTCAAGGGCGTGATGATATGCCATTAGCGGAGCAACCTACCTTGATTTTACTTGGGCACGATACCCGTACCCGCGAGCTGCTTGATCCCGCCTTACCTAGCTTAAATTTGCCTCGCTATCGGATTATGGAAGTCGGCAGTGTTGATGCTCAAATCGATTGGGCTGAGGCTGGTTTTGGGGTGGCTATTGTGCCTGAGTTTTCCATTTACACTAAGACAAACTTAAAGAGTAAGGTGACACCACTGCCGGATTTTCCAAGTACAAGCCTAGGCTATATTGTGCGCCAAAATCAGATTTTATCTAAAGCCATTAAACAGTTATTGCAGTGGGTCAATCAAGAGATTATCCGCATTCAAGGACAGAGTGTGGGGAGCTAACTTCAAGGCTGGATTAGGTAATTAATTAGCACTCAACAATTGCTGATATTGGCCATTTTCTTTCAGCATGGATAAGCCTTGATCGAGGGCTTTAGCCAATAACGCAGCTTTAGGGTTTTCCTTCGAGAACGCTAAATAAATCTGACTGCTGTGGTTGTCAAAGGCGGCGATGACTTCATCGCTTACACCCATTTTTTGCAGGTTTTCTTGTGCGACAAGATCAAACATAACAGCCGCATCGATTCGGCCAATCAGCAGTAAATTGATAAGTTGCTGTTGGGTGGCGACCGTGACGATGTTCAATTGACGTTGTTTGACTAATTCAGGAAATTCGTCCCCATATTCATAGCTTTTTATTACTCCAACATTGCTGCCTTTTGGTATTTGCCATTTGTTTTCAGCAAGTAAAGAACGTTGCTTTCGTTGATAGAATGAGGCTGTTGCGACAAATAATGGCATATCCCCAAAGACGAAACGTTGCTCTGTGCTGGCTTCTCTGGTGACATTAAATACTCCATCGACAGCCCCTTTTTCGGCCATCATCAAGGCTCGGCTGTAGGGCACAACAAGACTATTGACCTCAATGTGAGCTTGTTTAAATGCGGCTTCGATCAGTCGATGAGAAATGCCTTGGCCAAACTGGTTTGCAAATGGGGGCCAACTGTCTTCGGCTGCTAAGGTAACAGTCTGAGATGAGGAGTTTTGTATAACATTTTGACTTTCTTGAGCTTTAGCTTGATGGCTGACTAAGAATAACAATAATAGTGAGGTACTCAGTAAAAAAAACAGTGTCGAAAAACGTCGCTGCTCAATTTTAGCCTTGGTCTCACCGCAAACACGCATTTTATGTCCATATTAGCCTATTCCTAATGGGGTAACTTATAGCATAAGTCTTTATTATGAGGCCAATTATTTTGAGCTGTGCATGGAGAATTGTGAGCCTCACTTTACCTACTGATAACGAGTAAATGGTACCTATTAGACTAGAAGTCGTGAAGGCGAAGATGGCTAGCTGGTGTGCTAGGGTTAAAGATATGATGATTTATCTGACGCTATCTCGGTTTAGCCTTTCAAAACCTCAAGTTGAGCGTGTTTTTTTATATTGTTATTCAATGTATTGGCTTAGTTTTGATTCAGCGATTATAGGCCGTTAAGTATCAAGGTTATCGAAAAATGCTTGTTGCACCTGTAGAAAATAGCTGGTTTAGTGGAGGTGAATCACCACAAAGCCTAAATCATTTTGAAAGTATTTAGGGGGCGTTTTCAGGTTAAATTGCTGTCAAAATACCCCGAAACTTCAATACGCCATTAATGCAAGATAATCGCGATGGGGTGTTGAATTTGAATCAATAAAACAACAATAAGGACAACCAATGGAATATCCTCTCGTCAGTACTCAATGGCTCGAAGCGCATCTTACCTCGCCTGATTTAGTGTTACTCGACGCCAGTATGGCCGTGGTTTTGGGCAAAGAGCCGATTGTCTATTCAGAGCCTGTATGTATTCCTCGCTCGAGGCGCTTTGATGTGGAAGAGGATTTTTGCGATAAAACGTCTTCTCAAACCCATGCCTTACCCAAATTTGAACAGTTTGTAGAAGGAATTGCCAAGCTTGGTATTAGCCGGAACAGCATGGTTGTTATCTATGATAATCAAGGTATTTATTCATCTCCGCGCGCTTGGTGGATTTTCAAAGTAATGGGATTTCACCGTGTGTATGTGCTCGATGGTGGCTTACCTCAATGGATGGCTGAAGACAGAGTCACCTCATCTCGCTACCAGGAAGAAGGGATAGATTATGGCGCAAGCGATAGTGAGAAACTGACTGCTGTACTGGAATATCAGCCTGCGAAGGTGATGGATGCTGAGGCTGTGTTAGCCAAGCTTGATGATAGCGATAGTGCAATTATTGATGCACGGGGATCGGCGCGCTTTTTAGGCCAAGTGAGTGAGCCGCGACCCGGAGTGCGCAGCGGGCATATTCCCCATTCGGTCAATCTCCCCTTTGGTGACGTGCTCAATGGCTTCAAAATCAAAGATGTGGCCGAATTGGTTAAGCTGTTTCAAGGGCTTGTTAGCGATAAACCGTTAAGGATTTTTAGCTGTGGCTCGGGTATTACCGCCTGTATTTTAATCTTAGCCTCGGTCGCTTCGGGGCATACTGATGCTGTACTTTACGATGGTTCTTGGGCTGATTGGGGCAGTCGCAACGATTTACCCATCGAGCGTTAAACGATATTAGGTGGAGTGCTGTCCTTCGGAATGCTAACCTTGCCGCAATCAATTGACTGTGATATGTCCTTTGACTTATCAAGGAGTTTGTCATGATAACCAGATTGTTCGATAAATTGATCTTTGGCTTTATCTTAGTGATGGCGCTGCAACTCCCCCAATTAGCCGATCATTATCAGCAATTTTTGGCGGGGCTCTATACTTCGACTCAATGGCAAGTTGAGGGCTATAAGGCCACGGCTAAGGCGTATCACTTCAGCGATGTGGAAACCATGATCGCCCGCCATTTGCAAAATGAAGAGCCTAGCGTTAGGGCGGATGCCGAGCAAAAGCGCCAGACGTTGGCTCTGCTGCAAACACTTCAACAGGGAATGCAGACTTTTGAGCAGGGCAATCTCTTCGAGAAAACCGCCTATATGTTCAATCCCGCTCGTTTTGAATATTTAGAGCAGACTATTGTTAACTTTAAGCCTGGCATCCCGTTAACCGCCAGTGGTATCGGTTTTGGCGTGTTGGTGGCGTTAATCGTGCATTATCTTGGTTCACTGCCTTTTATTCTGTGGGCAAGGCGGCGTAGGCGGATTAAATTAACCCGCGCCCTATAGGTCGTTGGATACTTGCGCGTTTATCCAACGACAGAGCAAACCTTAGAATAAGTCCTTAAACCTGTGGTACAGCATACCCGCAGCCAGCATAGGCGAGCGTAATGTGGGGCCGCCAGGGAAGGTCATATGCTTAATCTTGGCGAATACATCAAAATATCCTGCTTGCTGACAAATGGCTTCGGCTAGGAGTTTTGCTGCCATGTGGGTGGCATTTACGCCATGACCTGCATAGGCTTGGGCGTAAAAAATATTACTCGCATCGGGTAGGCGACCAATTTGCGGCATACGGTTGGCGCCAATGCCTATCATGCCGCCCCATTCGTAATCGATGCGTACGCCTTTTAATTGTGGGAATACCTTTTCAAGATTGGGCCTAAGCGCTGCCTCTATATCCTTTGGGTCTTTGCCTGAATAAGTACAAAGTCCACCAAACAGTAAGCGTCTATCTGCTGATAAGTGGAAGTAATCTAGTGCAATTCGCATATCTGCAAATGCCATGTTTTGCGGGATAAGGCTTTGGCATTGCGCTTCTGTGAGTGGTTCAGTTGTAAGTAGATAACTCCCCGCAGGAAGCACCTTACCGCCGATGTAGCTATTCAATTTATGGCCAATATAGGCGTTGCCTGCGAGTACGAGATATTGGCAAGTCACTTCGCCTTTTGCCGTTAATACTCGCGGTTTATTGCCTGAAATAATCTTTTCTGCGGCGCTGTATTCAAATAATTGCGCACCTAATTCACGGGCAACACGAGCCTCGCCCAAGGCCAAGTTAAGTGGATGTAAATGGCCACTTCCCATATCCACTAGGGCACCTTGGTAAAATTCTGAGCCGATAACTTCACTGAGTTGGGATTGGGTCAGCAGCTTTATTTCATGCTGATATCCTAGGCTTTTAAGACTGTCGAATTCGTCTTGAAGCTCAATCATATGTCGAGGCTTCACTGCAAGATCGCAATAGCCCATTTGTAAGTCACAATCGATATCATGGGTCTGTATCCGATTTCTGACGATCTCCACGGCTTCAAAGCCCATTTGCTGGATCGCACTAACACCTTCTTGTCCAATTTCGTTTATAAATTGCGCTGGGTCATGGCCAATACCTCGGATCAGCTCGCCGCCATTGCGTCCTGAAGCGCCCCAGCCAATTCGTTTTGCCTCAAGCAACACCACACTTAAGCCTCGCTGTCTTAGCTCAATCGCTGTGTTAATGCCGCTAAAGCCGCCACCCACAATACAAACATCTGCCGTTATGCTGCCTTCAAGTTGAGGGTGATCGTAAATTTCTTTAGCAGTATCAAGATAATAAGAGTGAGGGTATTGTTCACTGTGCACTGGAGGTTTAGTGGCCATTAGGGCTCCAAAAAATTGTTTTTATTGTAAATTGGGCTTGTCTCAGTATACTCATCACACTTTTGTGATACTGCTTTAAAGTGTTCGTTTTATTTAACACACTTTTTAGCTAGAATACAACGTAAGCGATTAAACTCACGCTTTTAGGGCTAAAATGTGTTTGGGATGGTGTTTATCCTGAACAACCGTTCTTCATCTATCGGGGCGACCGATCCTTTGGGGAGATGTGAAATTTGGATATTGGAGCCAGTCTCAGAACTGTTCGAAAAATGAAAGGCTTATCCCAACGCGAGTTGGCTAAGCGTGCTGGTGTGACTAACAGTACGATTTCAATGATCGAAAAAAACAGTGTTAGCCCATCCGTCAGTTCTTTGAAAAAAGTATTGTCGGGTATCCCTATGTCTTTAGTCGATTTTTTCTCAATTGAAGCTTCAATTGAGTGTGAGCAAAAAGTGGTATATCGCTCCGATGAACTCCTCAACATAGGTACTGGGCCATTAGAATTCAAATTGATTGGTCGTGATTTTCCCAATCGTGCCATGTCGGTGATGAGTGAAACCTATCCACCGGGTTCGGATACGGGCGAGGAAATGCTGAAACACGAAGGTGAAGAAGCTGCCATGGTGATTGAAGGTAAGTTCGAGCTTACCGTTGGCGACGAGGTATATATCTTAGAAGCGGGTGATAGCTATTACTTTAATAGTGAGCTACCCCATCGATTTCGCAATCCCTTCGATGAGCCTTGTCGGCTGATCAGTGCTACAACCCCTGCTAATTTCTAATTGCGTAACGCTGTCCTAGATTGCCTAGGGTAGCGTTCTCTTTGAGAACCCACCAGTTACTCACCATATTAGTCCGGCTTTGGATTGTAATATATCATTCAAAGTGTAAATAATATTTTTCAAATGAACTTAGGTTTTCAGTCTTTATCTTTGGCTAATTTTCATCCTGACAATACTGCTGGTGGTTGTTTTATCATCAAAGAACAAAGATTGTTAGTTTAAGTTTCTGTATTAAAACTAAAAATTACGCATTTAAATCAAACTGTCATTAACAAGTGTTTAACCTCTTGCCTGAGGTTAAATTTCGGTGTACTGTGTGAAAAAATGAACATTAAAAATTAACTTGTTCATTGTACTCGTGAATAAATGCTTGGAAGGTGAGTTATGTCTACCCTGTTACCCCTTATTGGTGTTATTGCGTGTAACCAACGATTGGGTTCACACCCTTTTAATATTGTTGGCGAAAAATACCTATTAGGTGTGGTAAATGGTGCTAAGGGGTGGCCACTTGTGATCCCATCCTTAGGCGCGGACCAACCTATCGAAGCCATTCTGGCAAGACTTGACGGTATTCTGTTTACGGGTTCGCCCTCTAACGTTGAGCCACACCTTTATGCGGGGGTACCGAGTGAAGCGGGTACTCACCACGATCCTAAGCGTGACGCTACGACACTACCACTTATTCGAGCTGCCATTGCTGCGGGAGTCCCCGTGCTTGGGATTTGTCGCGGTTTTCAGGAAATGAACGTGGCTTTTGGTGGCAGTCTGCACCAGAAGTTACACGAAGTGGGCGGTTTTATTGAACATAGAGAAGATAAAGAGGCCTCGTTAGAGGTGCAATATGGGCCATCCCACAGTATTACTGTGGAGCCTGGGGGGGTCATTTACGAGGCTTGGGGCCGTAACTCTGCAGAGGTTAACTCTGTGCATACTCAAGGCGTGGAGCGCCTTGGGATGGGGTTGCGGCCAGAAGCTTGTGCTCCTGATGGTCTTGTGGAGGCTTTCTCCGTGATAGATGCCACTGAATTTGCCCTCGGTGTGCAATGGCATCCTGAATGGAAAGTAAGTGAAAACCCATTTTACCTCTCAATATTCAATGCCTTTGGCGATGCGTGTCGTCGTAGGGCTACAACTCGAGTGAAATAAAATGAATAAGCTAATCGCTTTTTTAAAAGAACGAAAAATCACAGAAGTCGAATGTGTTATCAGCGATATGACTGGTATCGCCCGTGGCAAAATTGCCCCAGTAGATAAATTTCTCGATGAAAAAGGTATGCGCTTACCCGAAAGCGTGTTGCTGCAAACCGTCACCGGTGACTTTGTCGACGATGATATCTATTACAGTTTGCTCGATGATGCCGATATCGATTTTGTCTGCGTTCCCGATGAAAATGCAGTATTTATGCTGCCTTGGACGATTGAAGCTACGGCACAGGTGATCCACGATTGTTACGACAGAATGGGCAATCCTATCGAATTATCACCTCGTAACGTCTTGAAAAAAGTGCTGTCTCTTTATGATGAAAAAGGCTGGGAGCCTGTTATTGCACCTGAGATGGAGTTTTACCTGACCAGCCGCAGCGATGATCACGATTTACCCCTCAAGCCGCCTATTGGCCGCTCTGGCAGACCGGAAGCGGGGCGTCAGTCTTTTTCAATTGATGCCGCCAACGAATACGATCCTCTGTTTGAAGACATGTATGACTGGTGCGAAATTCAGGGTTTAGATATTGATACGCTTATCCATGAAGATGGCCCAGCACAGATGGAGATTAACTTCAGTCACGGCAACCCGTTATCACTAGCGGATCAGGTGTTTGTGTTTAAGCGCACTCTACGTGAAGCGGCATTAAAGCATAATGTTTGCGCTACCTTTATGGCAAAACCCGTAACCGATGAGCCGGGTAGTGCTATGCATATTCATCAAAGTGTGATTAACAAAGAAACGGGTAAAAATATATTTACCAACGAAGATGGTACACAAAGTGCGTTGTTTTTGAGCTATATCGCAGGGCTACAGAAATTTATCCCTGAACTCCTACCTTTGATGGCGCCAAATGCTAACTCGTTCCGTCGATTCTTACCGGGAACCTCTGCGCCCGTTAACTTGGAATGGGGTGTTGAAAATAGGACCTGTGGTTTACGTATTCCGGAATCTTCACCTCAAAATCGTCGTATTGAAAACCGCATTCCTGGTGCGGATGCTAACTGCTACTTAGCCATTGCTGCGAGTTTACTCTGTGGTTATATCGGTATGGTCGAGGGACTCAAACCCTCCACACCCGTTCAAGGTAAATCCAATGAAAGCCGGAGCAATAACCCACACTGCTTACCATTAACCTTGGAAGAGGCGTTAGCCGCGATGGAAGAAAGTGATGCCTGTAAGGAATATTTAGGTGAGTCCTTTACCACGGGCTTTGTGGCCGTCAAACAGGCCGAGCTTGAAAATTTCCGCAGAGTGGTGAGTTCGTGGGAGCGAGAATTTTTATTACTCAGTGTATAAAATGTTTTACATAGGTTGCACTGTTTTTGTTCAATATTGTCATGTTGTTAACGGATTCTAACGCCTGACAATGAGAACATTCAAACAGTGATTAAAAACTCTCTGCACCATTTTGGGTTGCTTGCTTAACTTTGGTGCAGAGTGCTTTTAACCTTAAGTGCTTACTTTGGATAAAGGGAAGATTTATCTGCTCTTTTGAGTGCTCATTCATTTAGTGTTTCTGTATGCGGTGCTTGGGTCCTAAGAGTAAATACATAAAGTTGAACCTGTAAGTTTGGTTTTAACTGGCTGTTAGTTAATAACTTTGTAAGATGGTTGCAGCGGTTTCCCTAGGGGCTTGAGGCATTTGTCTTAATATTACAAGATGTAGGGTGTTACGATAACTAGTCTATTTTTATGCTTGTTAATGCAAATATAGATATAGATAAATTTGGCATGAAATCTGATAATCCCATTCATTGCAGCGACCTAGAGATGAAGGCATTATGGTGCTGTAGAGACTGCCGATGCGGTTTTTAAGGTGTAGCATTGGTCGAGAATAACAACAATAACCGAGCAGATGGTCGGTGACACAATTTCAGAATTGTTAAAGGCAATTCTGCTACCCGAGAAAGGAGAAAGCATGAAGCTATTTAATAAGATGACGACTTTGGCGCTAGTAACCGCAGGATCACTTGCCAGCGTAGCTGCTCAAGCTGAAGAAGTTGTGCGTGTATATAATTGGTCTGATTATATTGCAGAAGACACCTTAGAAAACTTCAAAAAGGAAACTGGGATTCGGGTGATTTACGATGTGTTTGATAGCAACGAAGTTGTCGAAGCTAAGTTATTATCTGGTCGCAGCGGCTATGACATCGTTGTCCCATCCAACCATTTCCTCGCTAAACAGATTAAGGCCGGTGCATTCAAGCCACTAGACCGCTCTAAACTCACCAATTTTAAAAACCTCAATGCTGACCTGATGAAGCTGTTAGAGAAGGCCGATCCAGGTAATCAATATGCAGTCCCTTATCTGTGGGGAACGAATGGTATTGGTTACAACATCAATAAAGTGAAAGCGGCTGTGGGTGAAGATGCACCATTAAATTCTATGGAGCTGATCTTTAACCCAAAATATGCTGAAAAAATCTCTAAATGTGGCTTTGCCATGTTAGATTCGGCCGATGATATGGTGCCACAGGCGATGATTTATCTTGGGCTCGATCCTAACAGTACTAAGGCCGAAGATTACGAAAAAGCCGGTGAGTTACTCGAAAAGATTCGTCCCTATGTGACGTATTTCCATTCATCACGTTATATCTCTGATCTCGCCAATGGTGATATTTGCGTGGCTTATGGTTTCTCTGGTGATGTGTTCCAAGCTGCTGCCCGCGCCGATGAAGCGGGTAATGGCAATAAGATTGGTTACTCTATTCCTAAAGAAGGCGCCAACCTGTGGTTTGATATGTTAGCCATCCCAGCAGACGCCACTAACGTGGAAAATGCTCACAAGCTTATCAACTACTTACTTCGCCCTGAGGTGATTGCACCTATCTCTAACTATGTGGCTTACGCAAATCCTAACGATCCTGCGCAGCCCTTAGTCGATGAAGCGATTCGCAATGACCCAGCGATTTATCCACCAAAAGAAGTATTAGATAAATTGTATATTGGCGAAATTCGTCCATTGAAAATCCAACGTGTATTAACTCGCGTCTGGACCAAAGTGAAATCTGGCCAATAATCGACATGGGGCAAGCACAGCTTGCCCCTTTTGATAAACAAGACAATGGCAGCTCCTTTGGACATTAAGTCTGCAAGATTAAATCTCTATTCATTAATTCATTGTGTAAATCTCAAGTGTTGAATGTGTTATCACATCAATACTCGGGTGGAGAAGTACTATGGCAAGCACCTCGGGCGTCACCAATAAACCCACTACAAAGACGCAAGAAAAAGTCCTGCTTAAGATTGAGCGGGTCAGTAAGCTGTTTGATGATGTGCGTGCAGTTGACGACGTATCATTGACGATCAATAAAGGCGAAATTTTTGCCTTACTTGGAGGCTCAGGCTCGGGTAAGTCTACCTTGTTGCGTATGCTCGCGGGGTTTGAAAGACCGACCTCTGGGCGGATTTTTCTCGATGGTGAAGATATTACCGATCTACCGCCTTATGAACGTCCGATCAATATGATGTTTCAATCCTATGCGCTATTTCCCCATATGACAGTGGCACAAAATATCGCCTTTGGTTTAAAGCAAGACAAATTACCGAAAGCTGAAATTGAGCAACGCGTACAGGAAATGCTCAAGTTGGTACATATGGAGCAATACGGGAAACGTAAACCGCATCAGCTTTCTGGTGGTCAGCGCCAACGGGTCGCCCTTGCTCGATCTTTGGCAAAACGTCCGAAATTATTATTGCTTGACGAGCCCATGGGGGCGCTAGATAAAAAACTGCGTACTCAGATGCAGTTAGAAGTGGTTGAAATCCTAGAACGTGTTGGTGTGACCTGTGTGATGGTGACCCATGATCAGGAAGAGGCCATGACCATGGCGGGCCGGATCTCGATTATGAGTGATGGTTGGATAGCTCAAACCGGCTCTCCTATGGATATCTACGAGAGTCCAAATAGTCGCATGATTGCCGAATTTATCGGTTCAGTGAACCTCTTTGGCGGTGAGATTGAAGTGGACGAAGTCGACCACCTCATCATAAAACCCAATGATTTAGTACAGCCTTTCTATGTGGGTTACGGGGTAACCACCAGTGTTGAAGAAAAACACGTATGGCTCGCTGTCCGCCCTGAGAAAACCATTATCAGCCGTGAACAACCTGAAGGTGAATACAACTGGGCTAAGGGCATAGTGCATGATATTGCCTATTTAGGTGGGATCTCGGTGTACTACATTCGCCTTGAAAATGGTCAGATTGTGCAATGCAGTATGACAAACCGTGAACGCCGCGCCGACCATGCAACCTGGGATGATGAAGTGTTTATCAGTTGGGAGGACACCAGTGGCGTGGTGTTAAGATCATGAAGATAAAGTCCAAACTTAAATGGCTTAAAGGACGCTTCTGGACGATAAGTCTACCTTATACTTGGCTATTGCTGTTCTTCGCTTTGCCCTTTGCCATTGTCCTTAAAATTAGTTTCTCTACGGCGGCAATTTCAATTCCGCCCTATGAGGCGACTTTTCAATATGCAGATGATGTACTAAATATCTTCCTGCATTTGGGTAACTATTTGATGTTGCTAGATGATTCGCTGTATTACACTGCGTATCTCAGCTCATTAAAAATGGCGCTCATTTCAACCATTGGCTGTTTGATCATTGGTTATCCTATGGCCTATGCCATTGCCCGTGCGCCAGCAAGGTTGCAAACCGTGCTGTTGTTATTGGTGATGCTACCTTCCTGGACCTCGTTCTTAATCCGCGTTTATGCCTGGATGGGGATCTTAAGTAACACGGGGATTATCAATAACACATTGATGTGGTTAGGAGTCATTTCTGAGCCATTGCAAATCTTGAACACCAATATCGCCGTCTATATCGGGATTATCTATGCCTATTTGCCCTTTATGATCTTGCCTCTGTATGCGACCTTAGTGAAGTTAGATATGAGTTTAATTGAGGCTGCTTCGGATTTAGGATCAAGCCGGATTAACACTTTCTGGAAAATTACTTTTCCTTTATCCAAAAGTGGGGTGATTGCTGGATCGATGTTGGTATTTATTCCGGCAGTAGGCGAGTTTGTGATCCCTGAACTGCTCGGCGGTCCAGATTCGTTAATGATAGGTAAAGTGTTGTGGCAGGAATTCTTCAATAACCGTGATTGGCCTATGGCCTCATCACTGGCTATTGTGATGCTGGCACTACTGATTATTCCTATTACCTTATTCCATCGCTATCAAGCACGTAGTTTGGAGAAAGACCTATGAAAAAGCTGAGTTTTTCTTCTGTAATGCTGTGGTTTGGGTTGTTCTTTTTATACGCGCCAATGCTGATTCTAGTGATCTATTCTTTTAACGAATCCAAGCTTGTGACAGTGTGGGGCGGTTTTTCACCTAAGTGGTACGGCGAGCTATTTGCCGATCAGCAGATCCTCGATGCCGTATGGACCAGCCTAAGAATTGCGTTTTACAGCTCCACTATGGCGGTGATTATCGGCACTATGGCTGCCTTTGTGATGACGCGGTTTAAGCGTTCATGGGCCAAGCTCACCTTGTCAAATATGATCACAGCGCCCTTGGTTATGCCCGAGGTCATCACGGGTTTGTCATTACTGCTGCTATTTGTGCATTTGGCAGATCTTTTAGGTTGGCCGAAAGAGCGCGGCATGGTGACAGTATGGATTGCCCATTCGACCTTCTGTGCGGCCTATGTGGCTGTGGTGGTGTCTTCAAGATTGCGTGAGTTAGACATGTCAATCGAAGAGGCAGCAATGGATCTTGGTGCAACGCCGCTTAAGACCTTCTTCCTGATCACTGTGCCTATGATTTCGCCGGCATTAGTGGCGGGGTGGTTGTTATCCTTTAGTCTGTCACTCGATGACTTAGTGATTGCAAGCTTTGCCTCAGGCCCCGGTGCGACGACCTTACCTATGGTGGTGTTCTCCTCGGTGCGCTTGGGGGTATCGCCTAAGATCAACGCCTTGGCAACACTTATCATTCTATGCGTGTCATTAATCGCTTTCCTGTCGTGGTATATGGCAAGACGCGCCGAAAAACGTGAGCGTATGCCGCTTAACTAACGTGTACTAACATACACAAATAAGCGGGAATTCAAGTGCTGAGATTCAAGAGCAGAGTGAGCAAGCACTGAGTCGAAATATCTCGCGAAAAGGATGGCCTTGATACCAAAGGCCATCCTTCTCTCTTCCCGCCAAGTCTTCTTATCTGTACCTCTACACTCAATTTTCAAATCTGTTTAACACATAAAGGACACCTTGTTTGAAATATCAAACATTGTGTAAATTATTGTGCTTTTATGGCTAGTGTTTCCCGATTTGAAGGTGTAGGATGTGATAGTTGTTTAAAATAATGAACATAAAAATCAAGGGAACATCATGTCAGCCATACCTCACACTGGATCATATTATGCGGCATCGGCCAACGATAAGGTTGAGCGCGCGCGTTTACAGGAATCGATTGAAGCCGATGTTTGTGTGATTGGTGCGGGGTATACAGGCCTGTCTGCCGCACTGCATTTACTCGAATCGGGTTTTAGTGTGGTGGTGCTCGAAGCGGCGCGAATTGGTTGGGGAGCCTCGGGGCGTAATGGCGGACAAATCGTCAACAGCTATAGCCGTGACATTGATACCATTGAAAAAACCGTTGGCAAAGAACAAGCCAAGCTCTTTGGTCAAATGGCCTTCGAGGGCGGACGCATCATCCGTGACCGTATTGCTAAGTACAACATTGACTGCGATCTAAAAGATGGCGGCGTATTTGCGGCGATGAACGAAAAGCAGATGGGACATTTACGCCATCAAAAGCAGTTATGGGAAAGCCATGGCCATGTTGGCAAGCTTGAGATGCTCGATGCAAACGGCATTCGAACTGTGGTAAATACTGAGCGCTATGTCGGCGGTATGTTGGACAAGAGCGGCGGCCATATTCACCCTCTGAATTTAGCCTTGGGTGAAGCCCGTGCAGTAGAATCCCTCGGCGGCAAGATTTTTGAAGACTCAGCGGTGCTGCGGGTCGATGAAGGCGATACTCCTGTCGTACACACCGCTAAGGGTAGTGTAAAAGCCAAGTTTGTGGTGGTGGCAGGTAACGCTTACCTCGGTAAACTTATGCCAGAATTACAAGCCAAGTCTATGCCTTGCGGTACACAAGTGATCACCACAGAGCCTTTGGATGAAGAGCTGGCTGCAAGTCTGTTGCCCCAAGACTACTGTGTCGAAGATTGTAACTATCTGCTTGATTATTTTAGGCTGTCTGGTGACAAGCGCCTGATCTACGGCGGTGGTGTAGTGTATGGTGCCCGCGATCCTGCGGATATTGAATCCCTGATTATTCCGAATATGCTCAAAACTTTCCCACAGTTAAAAGGGGTTAAGGTTGATTATGCTTGGACGGGTAACTTTTTATTGACCTTATCGCGTCTACCACAGGTCGGCCGTATTGGTAAAAATATTTATTATTCACAGGGTTGTAGTGGCCATGGCGTCACTTATACCCACTTGGCAGGCAAGTTAATTGCCGAAATGCTCAATGGCCAAGCCACACGTTTCGATGCTTTTGCGGCGCTGCCCCATTATCCCTTCCCCGGCGGACACGCCTTACGTGTGCCTTTTAGTGCGCTGGGGGCATGGTATTACAGTCTAAGAGATAAATTAGGTATCTAATTTATATAAATTTTTATACGAGGTAAGGCATTACCTCGCCGCGAGAGGAATTTCCTGTGTTGTTAAAAGACCCGAGTCTGCTGCGTCAGCAATGTTATATCAATGGTCAGTGGTGCGATGCGCACTCAAAAGAAACTGTCGCTATCGCTAATCCCGCGACGGGCGCGGTGATCGCCAGTGTCCCTGTGATGGGGCAAGTCGAAACGCAAGCGGCGATAGCGGCAGCCGAAGCGGCATTGCCTGCATGGCGAGCACTTACCGCAAAAGAGCGTGGTGCCAAGCTGCGTCGCTGGTTTGAATTGCTCAATGAAAACAGTGATGACTTAGCGCTAATGATGACCACTGAGCAGGGCAAACCCCTTGCCGAAGCGAAGGGTGAAGTCACCTACGCCGCCTCCTTTATCGAATGGTTCGCCGAAGAGGCGAAACGCGTCTATGGCGATACGATTCCTGGGCATCAGGGCGATAAACGCATCATGGTGATCAAGCAGCCTGTGGGCGTGACCGCGGCCATTACACCGTGGAACTTTCCTGCGGCGATGATCACCCGTAAAGCCGCGCCAGCACTGGCTGCGGGTTGTACTATGGTGGTGAAACCTGCGCCGCAAACGCCTTTTACCGCGTTAGCCTTAGCCGTGCTTGCCGAGCGCGCCGGGATCCCCGCTGGAGTGTTCAGCGTGATCACCGGTGATGCTATCGGCATTGGTAATGAGATGTGCAGTAACCCAGTCGTGCGTAAGTTGTCTTTCACCGGCTCGACCCAAGTGGGTATTAAGTTGATGGAGCAATGCGCGCCGACGCTGAAGAAATTGTCTTTAGAATTAGGCGGTAACGCGCCATTTATCGTATTCGACGATGCCAATATCGATGCGGCGGTTGAAGGCGCCATGATCGCTAAGTATCGCAATGCGGGGCAAACCTGTGTCTGCGCTAACCGCATTTATGTTCAGGCGGGCGTGTATGATGAATTTGCTCGCAAGCTCAGCATTGCCGTGGGTAAATTAAAGGTGGGCGAGGGGATTACTGAAGGCGTCACTACAGGACCGCTTATCAATCGCGCGGCGGTCGAAAAAGTCCAGAGCCATCTTGAGGATGCGCTCAGCAAAGGGGCGACGGTGGTTGCGGGCGGCAAGCCCCATAGCTTAGGTGGCAACTTCTTCGAGCCCACGGTACTGACGCATGTCGATAGCAGTATGCGCGTGGCCCGTGAAGAAACCTTTGGCCCATTGGCGCCGTTGTTTAAGTTTACCGATGTGGACGATGTGATTAAGCAAGCTAATGATACCGAGTTTGGGTTAGCGGCTTATTTTTATGGCCGTGATATCTCCTTAGTGTGGAAAGTGGCCGAGGCATTGGAATACGGCATGGTAGGCGTCAACACTGGGTTGATCTCCACCGAAGTCGCGCCGTTTGGCGGAATGAAATCCTCAGGGCTCGGCCGAGAAGGCTCTAAGTTCGGTATCGAAGAATATTTAGAAATCAAATATATCTGTATGTCTGTTTAAGTGACTGACGCTTGACAGGCAATGCGACTTCAGCAAGTTGGGAATGCAAGTAAGGAACACAAAATGAGCACAACTAATGATTCATTGATGGCACGTCGCCAAGCCGCTGTAGCTGGTGGAGTGGGTCAAATTCACCCAATTTTTACTGCCCGCGCTGAAAACGCGAGTGTGTGGGATGTTGAAGGTCGAGAGTTTATCGACTTTGCCGGTGGTATTGCTGTGCTCAACACTGGGCATTTACATCCTAAGGTTAAGGCGGCTGTTGCGGCGCAGCTTGAGGACTTCTCCCACACCTGTTTTATGGTGCTGGGTTATGAAAGCTATATTCAAGTCTGTGAAAAACTTAATCAGTTAGTGCCGGGGGATTTTGCCAAGAAGACGGCCTTATTCACCAGCGGCTCAGAAGCGGTTGAAAATGCAGTTAAAGTTGCTCGAGCATACACTAAGCGGGCGGGCGTGATTGCCTTTACCTCGGGTTATCATGGTCGCACTATGGCGGCACTGGCGTTAACGGGAAAGATCGCGCCTTACAGTAAAGGCATGGGGTTAATGTCGGCGAATGTGTTCCGCGCTGAGTTTCCCTGTGCGCTACACGGCGTGTCCGATGATGATGCGATGGCCTCTATCGAACGTATCTTTAAAAATGATGCCGAGCCGAGCGATATTGCCGCAATTATTCTCGAACCTGTGCAGGGCGAAGGCGGGTTTTATGCCGCTTCGCCAGCCTTTATGCAACGTTTACGCGCACTGTGCGACCGTGAAGGCATTATGTTGATTGCCGATGAAGTGCAAACGGGGGCGGGTCGCACGGGGACCTTCTTCGCGATGGAGCAAATGGGCGTGAGCGCCGATATCACAACCTTTGCTAAATCCATTGCTGGTGGCTTCCCACTCTCAGGTATTACGGGTAAAGCTGAAGTCATGGATGCTATTGGTCCCGGTGGCCTTGGCGGCACCTACGGCGGTAACCCACTGGCCTGTGCGGCGGCGCTCGCCGTACTTGAGGTGTTTGAAGAGGAAAAGCTGCTTGAGCGTGCCAATGCGATTGGCGAGCGGATTAAGTCGGCGTTAAATACCATGCAAGTCGAACATCCACAAATTGCCGATGTGCGTGGTCTCGGGGCGATGATCGCCATTGAATTAATGGAAGATGGCAAACCTGCACCTCAGTACTGTGCTCAAATCTTAGCCGAAGCAAGAAACCGAGGATTGATTCTCCTCTCCTGCGGCACCTACGGAAACGTGCTGCGGATTTTGGTGCCATTGACAGTGCCAGACGAGCAGCTTGGAGCGGGGCTGGGCATTCTTAAAGCCTGCTTCGATGCCGTGTTAAAAGGTTAACAGAGATAAAAAATCCCGCTTAGGCGTAATGCCGATCAGTTAAGACAGATCGCTTGACGATCTCGCTGAAAAGATCAAAATCCGATGACCTCATGTCATCGGATTTTTTATGCAACTCTCAGAAGCACTCGCCCGTACTCATATTACCCGCCTAACCGAATTCACCTGCTTAGCTGATGTGTTAGAACCTGAGTTAATTCAATCTTGCCTAGACTCTCAGGGCGTTGCGACGTTAAGACGGCGTAAATTGCCGATGGACGCGATGATTTGGGCCGTTATCGGAATGGCTTTGTTCCGAGGGGAGTCTGTTCGGTCACTCATCAACAAACTCGACATTGTTTTGCCGCAAGAGATTGATTATGTTGCACGCAGCGCCGTGACTCAGGCGCGTAAACGATTGGGCAGTGAGGTTATTAGAGAAGTATTTAGCCGCAGCGCCAATACCTGGCACGCGAGAGCTGAACATCCTCATTGGTGCGGTCTTAACTTGTATGGTGTTGATGGTGTCGTGTGGCGGACACCCGATAGTGTTCAAAATCAAGCCGCCTTTGGACGAACCGCCAACGCTTTAGGCGAAGCGGCTTATCCGCAAATTCGCATGGTTTGCTTGATGGAATTAAGCAGCCATTTATTGGTCAACAGCGCCTTTGATTCGGTTGCCGAAAATGAAATGAACTTAGCGTCCCAGCTCATTCCTAGCATTCCCAATCACAGCCTAACCCTATTTGACCGAGGATTTTACTCGCTCGGCCTGCTGCACGCTTGGCAGCAAGCGCAACCTGATAGCCACTGGTTGTTGCCACTGAAGAAAGGCACTCAATATGAAGTAGTGCGAACGCTGGGGAAACATGACCAGTGGGTGAAACTCACCACGACACCTCAAGCCAGAAAGAAATGGCCGCAGCTCCCAGATACCCTTGAAGCGCGTTTACTCACTAAGATAGTGAAAGGTAAGTCAGTCGCCATTTTGACCTCGTTGACAGACCCGATGCGTTACCCCAGCGAAGACATCGTCGACTTATATGCCCATAGATGGGAAATCGAACTGGGCTATAGAGAGATGAAACAACATCTACTGGAGAGCCGTTTTACGCTCCGCAGTCAACTACCGGAGCTGGTGACTCAAGAGTTATGGGGCGTGCTACTGGCCTATAATCTCATTAGATATAAGATGTTGCTGATGGCTAAAAGCTTGCCATCGGTCCATCCCAATCAACTGAGTTTTCGGGATGCGGCGAGTTATATCATCTTCAAGTTGACACAACTGTCATCACAAACACCGGGGAATGTCCCGAGAGACGTATTGGATATAGAACGAAATGCACGGCAATTTAAGCTGGATGGTAAACGGGAAAGGGCATATCCACGAGTCCTTAAAATGAGCAAAAACAAGTTTCCGGTTAGACCAAAGAAAAATGCCGTTCACTCTTAAGTGAACGGCATTACGCTTAGGCGGGATTTTTTATGGCGTGGTTTAACGCTTAATTTCCTTTCATTTCCATCAGGATTTGCAGTGCACGCTCACGTTTGTCCTGATCATACAAATCGTTGGTAAAGATAAACTCATCGACACCTAGTTCTTTCACTATCATCTCTAAGCGGTGCTTAATGGTGGTGGGGCCACCGGTGACGGATAAGCCTAAGAAGTTATCGACATAGGTTTTTTCCTGCTCGCTCCACAAGCCATCCATGCTCTCCACTGGCGGTTTTAACCAAAGCGCCTCACCACGGATTAGCGCAAGCACTCGTTGCTTGGAGGTGGTACTCAAGTATTCGGCTTCGGCGTCTGTCTCGGTGGCGATAAGCGGCAGGCCAAGCATGACATAGGGCTTATCCAACACCTTAGATGGCTTAAAGTCGCGGCGGTAAATCTCAATCGCATCGTAGAGGAACCTTGGTGCAAAATGCCCTGCAAAGACATAGGGTAAGCCGCGCTGTGCTGCAAGCTGGGCGCTAAACAGGCTAGAGCCAAGTAGCCATATAGGCACATGGGTGCCTTCGCCGGGAATCGCTCTGACGGGATGATGGCCATTGTAGTCGCCGAGTAAGGTTTGTAACTCGCTCACCTCGGCGGGAAATTGCTCCGCGCGGCTCATATCGCGGTTAAGGGCGCGACTAGTGATTTGATCGCTCCCTGGGGCGCGGCCAAGCCCTAAATCGATACGCCCAGGATAAAGACTCTCGAGCGTACCAAACTGCTCGGCAACCACTAGGGGCGCATGGTTGGGCAGCATAATCCCACCCGCGCCGACGCGAATGCGTTTAGTATTCTCGGCAATATAGCCAATTAATACCGATGTCGCGGCGCTGGCGATACCGGGCATATTGTGGTGCTCGGCAAACCAGAAACGATTAAAGCCTAAGTCATCGGCCACCTTAGCGTATTGCAGGCTGGCGCGTAGCGTTTCTCCGATGCTGGCACCTTGACGTACGGGGGCGAGTTCTAACAGTGAAAAGGGAATCTCCGCCAGGGGAGATTTAGCCGCGGGCACAGCCTGCGATGGGATGACAGATGATGTTGATGTGGATGATGTAGCCATAAATTAAGCGCCTCTTTGCGTGTGTCAGCCCTGTAGCAACGGCTTTATTTGTCTCCCACGGATGAATGTGGTGGGCGCTAAAGCGATTGTTCTGTCAGTGCTGATTGAGTCTTACCCTAGGATATGGTGACGTATCAACGATAAACAAGCTCAAGGCTTTAGCTTAACACTGAGTTAAAATTGGAACCGAACATCTTAGTTTTGCAAACAGGGGTGAAAGCCTTATCCCAAGCCGATGCATGAAAAATCAGCATAGAAAGTTCAGATTGTTTGGTGATGAGCAGTAACCTAAAGGTATAAAAAAACTGCCGCAAGCGGGGCTTGTCGGCAGTTTTTATTGCTCACATATGACTTATGCGAGTGAAGGATTATTGCTCGGCTTTCACATCACGTAGTGAGGCCGCCGCGTTATCTTCAATACTGTTATGGGCGTGATGACTTTCGGTCAAACGGCGCATCAGTGGTAATACGGCTAAGGCGATAAAAGTACAAACTACGGCTGCAATACCTAATTTATTGAATAGATTGGTATAAACTGGCAGAGTTTGCAGTGGGTCGACTAAGTCCTGTGGCACGCTGGCAAAGTTAGCCACAACGCCGCCCAAGTACTGGGAAATCCCCGATGCCACGAAATACGCGCCCATCATAAAGCCGCCCATACGAGCCGGTACGTAGCGGGCGATCATGGCTAAACCAAGACCACTCACCAGCAGTTCGCCGAGTGAGTAAGAGGCATAACCCCAGATCATTACCCAAGAAGAGGTTTTACCCTCAACGGCAAATTGACCTGCAAATCCGTAGATAAAGAAGCCAATCGCGACAACCGCAAAACCTAAGGCAAACTTAGCGGCAATCGAAAAGTCTTTATTATTACGACCTGCCCATGAATAACTCCAAGCCAAAACAGGGCTTAACACCATGATCCAGATTGGGTTCAGTGCTTGGAACTGTGCAGGAGACCAAGTCCACAAATGGGTACCAAAGACTTGGAAATCCCAATCGACGTTACGCAGCGCAAACAGGGCCAGCGAAGTCGACATTTGTTGATAGAAGATAAAGAAGAATACCGTCTGCACTGTGAGGATTAGCGCTGCGATAAGGCCGGCCCGCTCACTTGGCTCACTGGTACGAATTAAGTGGAAGAAAATCCCTAATACTGCCACACCCGCGGCATACACGAATACTCGGGCAACATCTTCATATTCAAGAATAATGGCCGAACCAACAACGGAAAGTGCCGCTAATACCAATACGATCGCAAGGTTCTTTTTGTTGACGGGGCGAGTATCAGGCTCTGAACCATAGTTGGCGAGGCTCTTATACATCAGGGCATAGTTACCTAAGCCGACGATTAGGCCCACACAGCACACGGCAAAAGCGGCATGCCAGCCAAATTCGTTACCATATTGCGCGTTAACATAGTCCTTAATCCAAGGCGTTAACAGCATAGAGAAAGTTGAACCTACGTTTACCGCCATGTAGTAGATGGTAAAGGCGCTGTCGATCTTAGAGTCATCACCTTCGTAAATCTTACGGACTAAGTTACCGGCATTGGGTTTAAATAGACCGTTACCGACCACAATCACCCCAAGAGCGGAGAACATAAACCAAGTGTTTTCGGTCGGCACCGTCATCAATGCATAACCTACCGATAAAATCCCCGCACCGAGCAACATAGTGCGTTTGGTGCCGAGAATTTTATCCCCAACCCAACCGCCGATGGCTGGCGACACGTAAATCAGCGCCGCACAGGCACTCCAAACTAAGTTTGCACGGGAGTCATCAAAGCCAAGACGCTGCACCATAAAGTACACGATCAGCGCTTGCATGCCGTAATAACCAAAACGTTCCCATAATTCGATAAGTGACACAGTCATAAACGAATGTGTCTTGCTTACCTGATTGGTACCAAGAGTCATAAAGCTTGCTTCCGTTATTGTTGTTTTGTGTTTAAGGCCAAGAGTATAAGGCGATAGCCTGCGCAAACCAATGCCACAACGCCAAAGAATAGACTTTGTTACAAATGAAATGGGTGTTTTTAATCTGGAATTAATTTTTGTAAAAAAGTGTGGCTCGCTAATCTTTGTGGTTTGTGAGTTTGGTCATATTTGCGTTCATCGATTTGGGATAAATATCAAATTGCCACCTATTGGGATAAAGGTCGCAATTGGCCCTAAATCTGTCGGTGAAAAGTTTTACTTATAGTTAACAATTCACTATCTTAAAGACTGGTAATCCCGACGCAGAGTGCTATTTTTTAAATTAGTCAGCAAAAATAAAAATGAACTAGATCAAAATAATTAGGCTCTTGACCTTATATTTGGAGTTTACTCGATGAAGCATTTGTCCATCAGTACTAAGTTGTTGTGGATCACTTCCGCCTTATTTCTCTCAATAGTGGCTATTCTCTCCATCAGTCTATGGTGGACCCTCTCGGATCAAAATGCTGAACTTTCCTATCAGGTTCAAGAAACATTGCAAATGGAGACCCACGATAAGCTTGAAGCGCGAGCGGGTGAATATGGCGAAATGGTCGCAGGTTTTATCAACGAAGCTTACCGGATCCCTTATTCCTTTTCAGGCATACTTGAAAGCACGTCAGAAGAATTGCCACTCAAGCGTGATCGTTTAGAACTCGCTGTGGCTGCGGTGTTAAAGAAAAATACGCAAATCTCGTCAATGTATGCCCAGTTCGAAGCTAATGGGTATGATGGACTCGACAGTGAATTTTTAAATGTTAATGTCAGCCATAGTGTTGCTTCATCTGGGGCATTGGAGGTGTATTACACTCGCAATGATGATGGTACAGTTGAACATAACCAAGTTGATGATTCATCAGAAAAATATAAAACAACTCTCAACGAATTTGGTATACGAGATGCTGAATGGTTTTTATGTGCAAAGGAGACCTTAAAGCCTTGTTTAATGGAACCTTATCTCTACGAAATCACCCCTGGCAATACAGCGTTAATGACGTCGTTAACGGTTCCTGTACTTAAGCATAAACAATTTATTGGTGTGGTTGGGGTGGATCTCAACCTACCAGTATTCCAAGTGTTAATTGATAAACTGTCTAAAAGCCTTTATGACGGCCAAGCTAAAGTGACTTTGCTCAGTACCCGTGGTTTAGTGGTTGCCGCAAGCCACTACAGTAAAAAGGCGCGTCCATTAGCCGAGTCTATTGACCCCAAATTGGCAACACAAATTGTTGGATTGCATAAAAATGGCGGTTACATGGCAAATGACGATGAAATTATCGTCGCCTATCCGATTAATATTCCCCTTGCCAACGCAGAGTGGTCACTTGCGATTCAAGTCCCTAAATCAATGGCACTCAAGAGTTCGATTCAACTAAATGAAAAAATGGACGAAATGGCAACATCACTTGGCAGCATCTTATTGATTGTTGGCCTAGCGGTTTCCATTCTAGCGGTTGTTACCATCAGCATAGTGATCCGCAGCGTGATTGCACCGCTCAAAGTCATTCAGGGACGCGTTGAAAATTTAGCCAGTGCCGATGGCGACTTAACACAATCGATTGAAGTCGATTCACACGCAGAACTTATCGCTCTGGGTAAAGGATTTAATTCCTTTATCAATAAACTCAAAGATTTAATCTCCGAGCTTAAAGCGTTGGCAGGGCGGACACAGGAGGAAAGTTTATCCTCTGCAAAAATTGCAGAATTAACCCGCGATAGCGTACATCGTCAATATGGTGAGATTGAGAGTGTTGTGACTGCGGTTAATGAAATGAGTGCTACAGCCCTTGAGGTTGCCAAAGCTTCTGAACAAACCGCTGCCGAAACGGAGGCTATGTCACGCAATGTGCGTCTCAGTGAAGAGAGTCTGACTAAAGCGATGGATTATGTGACTACTATGTCGCAAGAGTCTATGCAGGCTAAAGTCGCCGTCAGTAAAGTGGCTGAAAGTAGCACTAATATTAGCCGTATCCTCGAAGTGATTAGCTCCATTGCCGCGCAAACAAACTTACTCGCTTTAAATGCGGCTATTGAGGCTGCTCGCGCAGGTGAGCAAGGACGGGGTTTTGCGGTGGTTGCCGATGAAGTAAGGGCACTTGCCTCCAAAACCCAAAGCTCCACTGACGATATTAGCGTGCTGATTGATGCGCTCCAAAAAGAGGTTCTTAGTGCATCGGGGATTATTGATAAAGGTGCTGAGCGTGCACAAATGGCCGTTTCGCAAACGGAGCAAGCGCTTACCTCCCTTAATTCTATGGTTAGCCAGATTGAGGAGATTTCAGCGCAAGTGACCCATATTGCTGCGGCGGCAGAGGAGCAAAGTGCCGTTACTGAAGAGGTTAATCGAAATATTACTGGCATATCCGACTCAGCCTCTGAACTCGCTCGTCTTGCAGGCGAAGCACAGCAAAGCAGCGTCGTTCTCGCCGAGCTGGTGAAACAACAACATCAGCAATTAGGTAAGTTAAAAACCTAACCAGATGGTCAGCCTCCTGCTATTTAAGGTCTGACAGGTTTTCTAACCTTATCAAGGCGCTAACGTGGTTATCAGTTAGCGCCTTTGTTTTTGCTTTAATTGGGCCATTACCTAAAGGGGAAATCGAAATCGCGTTTGAGTTAGTTATCGGGAATGAGTCGCGTTGGTATGAGTGAGTGTCGACAGATTGCAGAAACAAAAAAGCCCATTATTAAATGGGCTTTTTTGTTGAATTTTGTGGTGGCCCCTCACGGACTTGAACCGTGGACCTAACGATTATGAGTCGTGTGCTCTAACCAACTGAGCTAAGGGGCCTACTAAAGGCAATCGTCATCACCTAAAGCGAGTGGCAGTATACTAAGCTTGTTTGCGCTTGTCACCCGTGTTTTTCGATGAAATTCACCGAATTGATTCAATTGGTTATCTGTTAATCAACAGTTGTTTCTGCAAAGGTTTTTTGCCGTGCGATTCATGGTGCAAGGTAATTTAACTCTCTGATTTTGAAAGGGGGTGAGCTGTATATTGTGCTGGTTTGTTACTCGTTAACTGAATGATGGCGAAAAAAAGCCCCGCAGTGCGGGGCTTAGGCTTAATATTTGACACTTATCTATTCGTCTATCTATTCGTCTAAGAAGGACTTTAAGATTTCTGAGCGTGAAGGGTGACGCAGTTTACGCAGCGCTTTTGCTTCAATTTGACGGATACGTTCACGGGTTACGTCAAATTGTTTGCCCACTTCTTCTAGCGTGTGGTCAGTGTTCATGTCGATACCAAAACGCATGCGCAGTACTTTGGCTTCACGGGCTGTTAGACCTGCTAATACCTCATGGGTAGCGCTCTTCAAGCTTTCGCTGGTGGCGCTGTCCAGAGGTAATTCGAGGGTGGTATCCTCGATAAAATCGCCTAAATGTGAATCTTCATCGTCACCGATTGGGGTTTCCATGGAGATCGGTTCTTTAGCGATTTTCAGTACCTTACGGATTTTGTCTTCCGGCATCATCATTCGCTCTGCCAATTCTTCAGGTGAGGGTTCGCGGCCCATTTCCTGTAGCATTTGGCGAGAGATACGGTTCAGCTTGTTGATGGTTTCGATCATGTGTACTGGAATACGGATCGTACGGGCTTGGTCCGCGATTGAGCGGGTGATTGCCTGACGGATCCACCAAGTCGCATAGGTCGAGAACTTGTAACCACGGCGATATTCAAATTTATCAACAGCCTTCATCAGACCGATGTTACCTTCTTGGATTAAGTCCAAGAATTGCAGACCGCGGTTGGTGTATTTCTTAGCGATAGAAATTACCAGACGTAAGTTTGCCTCAACCATTTCTTTCTTCGCACGACGAGCTTTAGCCTCACCGATTGACATGCGGCGGTTAATATCTTTAATCGCGGCAATAACTAAGCCTGTTTCTTCTTCGATGGCGGCCAGTTTGCTACGGCAGCGCTGCACGTCATCCTCAACCATTCTTAAGCCTTCGGCATAAGGTTTGTTTGAGTTTTTTTCTGCATTAAACCAATCGAGGTTGGTTTCGTTACCAGTGAAGAACTTAACAAAGTTTTTCTTTGGCATTTTGGCTTGTTCGACGCAAAGCTTCATCAGGAGACGCTCTTGCACGCGAACACGGTCCATCATCGAACGCATACTTTTCACTAAGCGGTCAAATTGCTTAGGTACTAGGCGGAACTCTTTAAAAATCTCACCGATCTCAAACAGTGCTTTGATCGATTCTGGATGTTCACGGCCTTTGGCTTCGATGATTTTGAGCGCGTTTTCGTAGGCGGTTCTTAACTGGCTAAAGCGTTCACGAGCCTCTTCAGGATCGGGACCTTTATTACCATCATCATCGCCGTCGGCATCACCGTCTTCGTCTTCCTCGTCTTCCTCATCATCTTCATCTTCAAGATCTTCTTCTGATAATTCAGAACCGATGTGAGTAGCGGTTGGGCCTAAGTCTTCTTCGTCAGGGTTAACAAATCCAGAGATAATATCAGACAGGCGCAGTTCATCGGCTTCATACTGGTCGTATTGCTCAAGGATCATGGCGATCGCTTGTGGGTATTCGGCTACTGAGCTTTGAACTGTGTTAATGCCTTCTTCGATGCGTTTGGCGATAACGATTTCGCCTTCACGGGTCAGCAGTTCAACGGTACCCATTTCGCGCATGTACATACGCACAGGATCCGTGGTGCGGCCAAGCTCACTTTCTACCGTGGCAAGGGCGGCGGCTGCTTCTTCTGCTGCATCTTCGTCTGTGTTGTCTTCCGACATCATCATGTCATCGGCATCGGGAGCCTCTTCGAATACCCGAATACCCATGTCATTTATCATCTGGATAATATCTTCGATCTGGTCAGAATCGACCATGTCTGCAGGTAAGTGATCGTTCACTTCTGCATAGGTTAAGTAACCTTGCTCTTTACCTTTGGCAAGCAACAGCTTGAGTTGCGACTGCGGAGTATGATCCATAGATATCATCCAAGTTGGGAAACTGTTACAACGACGGACAGTTAGCTCGTGCTAAGTGCCGCGCAAATCGTCAATTATAGCCATGTGCACTTACCTGTGCTAGTCACTGGGATACTGAATGAGAACATTTTTGCCTCAGTTTAGTCCTTTCATGACTGAGATCAGCTTCTGCAGCTGGATCTTTTCTTCCTTAGTATGGGTCTGTTTTAGACTCAATTCCTGATATCGTTGTTCAATATATTGATTGTTCAACCAAACCAGGGTCTGTTTAAACTTTTCGAGCAAGTTTTCTTCCGCCACTTGATGGTCCCATTGGGCTAATTTATGCAGCGTCCCGCTGTGGGGGCTGTCTCTGAATTGCTCAAGTAGTTGTGCGCTGTTTAACTTATGCTCTCGAGTTAACGCCAACAGCAATGGCAGCAAGTCGATGCCTGGCATTTGCAGATGGTTTAATGCTGGTTGCGGAGATAACCCCAGTCCCAGCTCGGGATGCTGTACTAACAAGGCGATGGCAAGTCGCAATGGTGTACCGCGTCCTTTGAGTCCCGTTGATGCTGTGGGCTTAGTTTGTTTGACACTAAAACCCAGTTTTTTCTTCATATCGTCTGAGCTGTTCATACCTAACTTGTGAGCTAAGCTCTCAAGTAGGAGGTTTTGCAGCACAGTGTCTTGAATTTTTTCAATTAGGCCAAAGGCTTGTTTGGCTAAATTACCTTTATCGGTACCGTATTTCGTCGTTAATGTATCAAACAAAAATTCGGGCAGGCTGATAGCACTGTCCATCAGTTGCTCGAATGCGTCTTTACCAATCTTGCGAACCATTGAATCTGGATCTTCAGATTGCGATAAAAACATAAAACGTACTTTATCCCCGGGTTTTAACAGGGGCAAGGCAGTTTCTAAGGCGCGCCAGGCGGCCTCATTACCGGCTCTATCGCCGTCGTAGCAGCAAATGACTTCTTTAGCACTACGCAGCAACAATTGAAATTGTTCAGCTGTCGTCGAGGTGCCAAGCGATGCAACCGCATAATCGACACCATATTGGGCTAGGGCAACGACGTCCATATAGCCTTCGACAATCAGTATTTTGTCTGGATCACGATGACGTTGCTTTAGCTCGTATAGGCCGTAGAGTTCATTGCCCTTATGAAATATGGGCGTTTCTGGCGAATTCAAGTACTTGGGTGTGCCATCTCCCAATACTCTGCCACCAAATCCAATCACACGACCGCGGCGGTCGCGAATGGGAAACATCAGGCGGTCACGGAATCTATCGTATCTTTTACCGCTGTCATTGCTGATCAGCATGCCAGCGGTCAGGAGTTTATCCTGTGCATCTTGACTGTGTCGGTAGCGGCTTAATAAGCCATCCCAACCGTCGGGTGCAAAACCAATCCCAAAATGCTCAACAATATCATCGGATAATCCGCGATAGGCGAGGTAGTCGATGACTTTTTGTTTGTCTTGGTGTTGTCTTAACTGGGTTTGAAAAAAGCGACTGGCTTCTTCCATTAATTGGTAGAGATCACGGCTTAGGCCATCGTCTTGGCGTTTACCCGTGCCTTGTTCCCTTGGGACTTCTAAGCCCAGTTGTCCGGCAAGATCTTCAATAGCATCGATAAAATCGAGTCTGTCGTACTCCATCACAAAATCGATGGCGTTGCCGTGGGCTCCGCAGCCAAAGCAATGATAAAACTGTTTATCGCGGCTAACGGTAAACGAAGGTGATTTTTCACTATGAAAAGGACAACAGGCCGAGTAGTTTTTACCCGCCTTTTTCAAGGGCACCTTGCGGTCGATAAGTTCGACGATGTCGGTGCGAGCGATTAGCTCATTGATAAAATCACGAGGTATTGCCATTGAGTGCTTAAAATCTCGCCTTGCGCGAATTTAAACAAACAAGCCGCGCATAGGCACGGCTTGTTCATACATTGAAACGCTAATTATTGCAATTTTGCACGGATCATAGCGCCGATAGCGCCCATGTCTGCACGTCCTTGAACTTTAGGTTTTAATGCTCCCATTACTTTGCCCATATCCGCCATGGAGGATGCGCCTATTTCAGCAATAGCAGCATCGATGAACGCGGCAATTTCCGCCTCAGAGAGGGGAGTGGGCAGGAAAGCTTCAATAACTTGAATCTCTTCTGCTTCTGCTGCGGCCAACTCGCTACGACCCGCTGCTTCATATTGAGCAATCGAATCGCGACGTTGTTTCACCATTTTGGTTAAGACAGCTATAACCTGCTCATCATTCAGAGTTTCGCGGGTATCCACTTCAATCTGTTTGATGGCTGCAAGTGCCATACGAATAGTGCTCAATCTCGCCTTCTCTTTGGCGATCATGGCCTGTTTCATATGGTCTTTTAGCTGATCAATTAGGCTCATAAGAGATTAGTATAAACGTACGCGACGTGCGTTTTCGCGAGAAAGCTTTTTAGCTAAACGTTTAACTGCAGCTGCTTTTGCGCGCTTACGAGCAGTAGTTGGCTTCTCGTAGAATTCACGAGCACGCACGTCGGCTAAAATACCAGCTTTTTCACAAGAGCGCTTGAAACGACGCAGAGCTACGTCGAATGGTTCGTTTTCACGTACTTTAATAATTGGCATACGCCATCACCCCTTAGGTGTAGGTTGTCTGGTTCAATGACTTGAACCAAGTGTATTTAAAATGGTGCGGAATTTTATACCGAGACCACTAGGCTTGTAAAGCCCTAATCATTCCTGCTTGGTTTTGGGGGGGGAATAACGTGATTGTCGGCTGGAGTAATTGTCATCATACAGGTAGAATTAGCGCCCTTTAAACGTTTTGATTTGAGGCACCATGCGGGTTCTAGGTATTGAGACATCCTGTGACGAGACAGGTATTGCCGTTTATGACGATAAGCAGGGGTTACTTTCCCATGCTTTATATAGTCAGGTTAAGTTGCATGCGGATTATGGTGGCGTGGTGCCTGAACTGGCCTCCCGCGACCATGTGCGCAAAATTGTCCCGCTGATCCGCCAAGCGTTGAAAAACGCCAATACCGACATTGCCGACATCGACGGTATCGCTTATACCAAAGGCCCTGGATTAATTGGGGCTTTATTAGTGGGCGCCTGTGTTGGTCGCTCGCTAGCCTTTGCATGGAACAAGCCCGCCATCGGTGTTCATCATATGGAAGGGCATTTACTGGCACCTATGCTTGAGGAAGATGCTCCGGAGTTTCCTTTTGTTGCACTGTTAGTGTCTGGCGGCCACTCTATGTTAGTGAAGGTTGATGGTATCGGCCTTTATCAAGTCTTAGGAGAGTCGGTGGATGACGCTGCCGGTGAAGCTTTCGATAAAACGGCCAAGTTGATGGGGCTGGATTATCCTGGGGGGCCTCGTTTAGCCAAACTTGCCGCCAAAGGCGAGCCTGCTGGTTATCAGTTCCCGCGTCCAATGACAGACAGACCTGGGCTTGATTTTAGTTTCTCTGGCCTTAAAACCTTTACCGCCAATACCATTGCCGCTGAACCTGATGATGAGCAAACCCGCGCCAACATCGCCCGAGCTTTTGAAGAAGCGGTTGTAGATACCTTAGCGATTAAATGTCGCCGCGCCTTAAAACAGACCGGTTATAACCGTTTAGTGATTGCTGGTGGCGTGAGTGCCAACACCCGCTTACGCGAAACCTTGGCTGAGATGATGACCTCTATTGGTGGTCGCGTTTATTATCCTCGTGGTGAATTTTGTACTGATAATGGCGCCATGATTGCCTTTGCTGGATTACAGCGTTTGAAGGCAGGGCAGCAGGAAGACTTAGCAGTAAAAGGTCAACCGCGATGGCCGCTCGATACCTTGCCGCCTGTTACTTGATATTCTGCGAGTTAATCTAAATAAAAACAGTGCATTAAGCACTGTTTTTATTTATGTATGATAATGCTCAAATGGCTTAGGGCGGAGGAGGACGCTTTTTACGTGATACCTTAGATTCTTCCCCTTTGAGAAGTCGCTGAATATTTTCTTTATGGCGAATGATTATCAGGGTCGAGAGCATCGCAACTGGAATGGTAAACCTATCGTCAAGCCACCAAGTATAAAGTGGTGCAAGCAATGCGGTAATAATGGCAGCAAGGGAAGAGTAGCGGCTAATCAAGACTAAGACGACCCAAGATGCCATCAAACAGATGGCCAAGTCATCACCAATTGGTGCCATGGCTCCAAACGCTGTTGCAACACCTTTGCCACCCTTAAAACCAAAAAAGATCGGATAGATATGGCCAAGACAGGCGGCGATTGCGATAAGGCCGAGGGAAATGGCGTCAATTCCCATTAAATAGGCAAGATACGTTGGTAGAGCACCCTTCAGCATGTCGAAAAATAACACCATGGCAGCCGAACTTGCGCCGCCAATGCGCAGCACATTGGTTGCTCCGGGGTTGCCCGATCCCTGCGTTCTTGGGTCGGGAAGGCCTCTTATCCTACACACTAGCACAGCACTTGAGACAGAACCGGCTAAATAGGCGGCCACAATCATCAAAAGTGTCAGTGTTAATTGACTCACATTGGTTTCCTTACACGTTTTAAGGTATTATCGCGCCACAATTTAACGGCCACTTGGCAAGCATTCAGTCATAAGCGATGGCGATTACGCAACTTATCAGGTTGCGATAGTTTCTGAACGAACAAATCCTTTTGGGCGTTATCCTACTTCGGATTGGCCCGAGTAGAAAGTAAATTAGTCGTTCAATTGAACGGTGGATTATACAGACTCTATGGCGTTTAGCTTATCAGACCTCATTGGTATGAGTGAGTAGGAATTAATATGGATAAAGTGCTTATTCGACAATTACGTATTGATACTGTGATTGGCGTCTATGAATGGGAAAAGAAAATTCACCAAAGCTTATTTTTAGATCTGGATATAGCTTGGGATAATAAGGCCGCAGCGGTAACAGACGATTATCAATACGCGCTCTGCTATGAGACGGTATCGAATCGCCTGACTCAGCTCATTACCGAAAAGCCCATTGAGTTGATTGAGACGGTTGCCGAGCGGGTTGCCCAGTGTTTGCTGACCGAGTTTAAGGTGAGTTGGGTAAAAGTGGTGGTGATGAAGCCAGGTGCTGTCCCTTCAGCCGCTTCTGTTGGGGTTGAGATTGAGCGCTCACGTTAATTGAATCTTTAGATTCGGGTTTTCGGTTTGGACGGTTCGGACATTCGTATGGCACGTATATACATTAGTTTAGGTAGTAATATAGAACCCACTCGCTACCTTAAGGCGGGCTTGCTGTCCTTACGGGAATACTTTGGCCCGCTGCAACTCTCCTCAATGTACGAGAGTGAAGCGGTTGGATTTAATGGTACCAACTTTTTAAACATGGTGGTCTGTGCACAAACGAGTCTGAATATTGCTGAGGTAGTTGCGCAGTTTAAGCAAATCGAGCAAAATCACGGCCGGTTGGTGGGGGCCAAAAAGTTTAGTCCAAGAACCTTAGATATTGACCTATTGCTTTACGATGATGTCGTTTGTCAGACCCCAGTGGTACTGCCCCGCGCCGAAATTGTCAGTAATGCTTTTGTGCTTTGGCCTTTAGCGGAAATCGCCCCCAATTTGATTCACCCATTGCAGCTAAAAACCTATGCCGCAATGTGGGATGAATATGATAAAACGTCACAAAAGCTTTGGCCGGTGGCCTTTGAATGGCCTTTTGGACTGACTTTTTAATTGATTGATAGGATTGTCATGGATACATTTCAGGTAATTATTTTAGCGTTAATTCAAGGATTAACAGAGTTCCTCCCCATTTCAAGTTCGGCGCACCTTATCCTACCTGCACAGCTTTTAGGCTGGGAAGATCAAGGGTTATCCTTCGATGTTGCCGTGAATACAGGTTCATTGTTTGCCGTAGTGATTTATTTTAGGCATGAACTTTGGGCTATGTTTAAGGCGTGGATTGCCAGCATGGTTAAAGGTCAGCATTCTGACGATAGCAAACTGGCATGGTGGATTATTCTTGCTACTTTACCTGCGGTATTTTTTGGTTTTATGGCCAAAGACTTTATCGAAACCCATTTACGCAATGCCGGCGTTATTGCTGTGACAACAGTGGTCTTTGGTTTGCTGCTTTGGTGGGCGGATAAGATGTCACGCCGTGATTTGACGGTTTATCAAACGGGGTGGCGCAAGGCATTATTAATTGGTTTTGCTCAGGCGCTGGCGTTAATCCCGGGGACATCTCGCTCAGGTGCGACGATGACCGCCGCGCTGATGTTAGGTCTTAGCCGCGATGCTGCTGCGCGTTTCTCGTTCTTGATGTCTGTACCTGTCAGCTTAGGCGCGGCTATTTTAGTGGGTAAAGATTTGGCTGAAAGCCCGCTTCCCATTGACTATCAAGCGCTTACACTAGGCACTGTGATTTCTTTCGCTGCGGCTTATCTGTGTATACATTATTTCTTGAAAATCATTAGCCGCATGGGTATGACGCCTTTCGTTATTTATCGTCTTGCCCTTGGTGCTGTGTTGTGTGGATTTATCTTCTTATAATGCACTCGCTCTTTTGCCAAAAAATCGGGTCAAGTACCCGATTTTTGTGTTTTTAGGCATGAATTTTCGTATTTGGAGTTGTTTATGAGCCTTCAATATCAATGTCCTACATGTAGTTTGTCACTGATGCAACATCAGGCGTCCCAAGGTTTTTATTGTGCCAATAAGCACCACTTTGATAAGAATGAAGCTGGATATTGGGTGTTCACCAAGCCTGCTCGTCAAAAGCCGACGGGGGATAGTCGTCAACAGGTCAGAGCTAAACGTTTCTTACTCGAGTCGGGGATTTTTACGCCTTTAATCGACAAAATGGGTGAGATGATTGCTGCGCATTTACAGGCTGATGATTGTTTGTTGGACTACGAGTGTGCTGAGGGCTTTTATTTACGTGCGTTATCTTCGTTGCTGTCAAGGCTGACAAATGGGATGAACGTCCACTACAGTGGCGTTTCGGATGCAGAAAATACTATTTTTGCTGCAGCTAAAGCGCAAACGCCAGCATCGCTCTATCTCAGTACATCCAAAGCGTTACCCTTTGCAGATAATTGCTTCGATTTTATTACTGTTGTCGATAAGCCGTTGAAGGGAAAAGAATGCGTCCGCGTGCTTAAAGAGCAAGGGCTTATGTTGCAGGTGATCCCAGGTGCTCGGCATTTATGGCAACTCAAGACACTCATTTATCCAGAACTCATTGAAAAATCAGTCCAAATAAATTTACCTACTGGGTTAATCGTAAAAGAGCAGCAGCGAGTGCAATTTAGTTTATCGATAACAGGTGAACAAGTTTTGGTATTGCTTGATATGACACCTTATGCGTGGCGTGCATCGGATAAAGTCAAACATCTTATTAGGACTCAAGTATTCAATAATCTAGAAATTGACTTTATTTTAGTCTTAGCACAAAAGTCTTTAATCAGATCTTAACTCGCTAAAATAAATAATCGTATTGGGTGTTTTTTAACCTATTCATAAGCTTAGGTATTCTATTTCTTGATGCTTCTGTAGGGTGAATAATGCAAGTGCATGATAATAATCGAGCTTTTATGTTGCTTTCATGTTAACCCAAGACTGCATGCCTTGAAGTTTGTATTTATTCAGCCGTCGTTCATTACAGATATAACCTTTTAACTGCTTTTGTCTCGCAAATTGCTTGAGTTTGCGCTGTTGTACTTTCATTAAAATACCCGTTAAGAGATTTAATAAAAATAACGTTTTTAGTGAGAACAGGGGAGAGGATTATGAAAAGTGAAAAATCGATTTTACGATGGATATACCAGTTTAAGAATGATTAATACTGGAAAGTCGTTTTCTTTCGATAAGAGTTTATCTTGATGTCAAGCTGAGAGTTTGGTTTGTGAAGCTAATAAGCATTAGCTAAATTTCAGTTATTCAACACAGCTTGGCTTATTACGGAATTAGCTTGTGAAAGCTGACAATCAACCATAAAAAAAGGCTTGGATCGATGTGCTATTCGCTTTCATCTCTCTCAAGCCTTTGATCTTAACCTGATGAATTACAGGTTAATTACCTATCATTACTTCTTGTAACGAGAAGCAACGTTGTCTAGACGGTCGTTAGCGCGTTTAGCTTCTGCTTGTGCGTCCATAGCTGCTGCTTTAGCATCTTTAACGTCTGCAGACAGTTTGCTTTGCTCTGATTTCAGAGAGCCAACATCAGCTGACAATTGATCAACTTTGTTGCCCAGAGTTGCAACGCTTTCTTCCAGAGCAGTAGTGTTTGCACAACCACCTAGTAGGGCAGTCATTGCTAAACCAGCAATCATCAGTACTTTTTTGTTCATTGTAAAAAATCCCTTAAAATAGGTTGGATTTGAATGTTTCGTCACTTGGTAATCGAAACTGCCTAATTATGACATAGCTATTTTAATTTGCTACGAATATTAATGCGTTTAACCACTATAGACATATAAATTTTTTTTTAAAAGCGTTTTTTCCCGGTTATATCGTCATTTCTCATCGAAAAATGGTGTCCCATTTACTAGAAAGTGTTTATGTGTTTACAAAAAAATTACAATTTTATGGCGTCAGTTTGGCTTGTTGGTGTGGCCAGTTGAGTTTCACTTGCTCGACGTTATCAATCCGCCTCAAATTGAGCGCTTGTTTTATCTGTCCTCCCTGAAATCCTGCTGCGATGATGGCTTTTATATCCACATTATTAGCGGCTAAAAAACACGCATTAAGGTAGTCACTTTGCGGGTAGGCTTGATGCTCGAAGCCTGTGCGTCCTCGCATATCGGCGATACAAGCCAATAAGAGTTGATTTAGTCGTTCTGGTTTACGCCAAAAATCGGCTTTATCGAAGACTTTAACAATTGTCTCGGCTCTTAATTCAAATGCTTGGTGCACGTTTTGGTGCTGATCACTAACCAATAGAGCGAGGTCGCGATACTCGTTAGGGACTCGTAACCGTTCACACAGTTTTTTAATGACGGGTAATCCTTTTTGTCCATGGCCATGGTGTTTAGGCCAGTGTTCTTTGGGGCTTAATGCCTTACCCAGATCGTGCACTAAGGCTGCAAAGCGTACCGCTTTGTCTTGAGTCAGTAATGTTGCCTGTGTTAACACCATCAGAGTGTGCAGACCTGTATCTATCTCAGGGTGCCACTTTTCCGGTTGTGGGATGCCAAAAAGTGCATCAATTTCGGGGAATAGGATTTTCAATGCACCGCATTGACGCAGCACTTGGAAAAAAATCTCTGGATTGGGGCCGCCGAGACTTTTATCGACTTCTTGCCAAACGCGCTCAGGCGTAAGCGCCGTTAACTCCTCGGTTTGGCTCATATGCTGCATCAAGGACATGGTTTCTGTGGCAATCTTGAAACCTAAACTATGAAAACGTGCAGCAAAGCGTGCCACTCGTAACACCCTTAAAGGATCTTCTGCAAAGGCTGTTGACACATGCCGCAGTTGCCGTGCCTGTATGTCCGCGACACCATTATAGGGATCATACAAATTGCCTTCTTCATCTTGGGCAATCGCGTTAATGGTGAGATCGCGTCTTAGCAAATCTTGCTCTAGGGTAACATCGGGACTGGCATAACAGCTAAAACCACCATAACCCAAACCCACTTTACGCTCCGTACGCGCTAACGCATATTCTTGCTGGGTTTTAGGGTGTAAAAAGACCGGGAAGTCTTTACCCACTTGTCGATAGCCCAATTGCTGCATTTGCTCAGGAGTGGCGCCGACAACCATATAATCTTTATCTTTTATTGGAAGGTTTAGCAGGCTGTCTCGTACAGCGCCGCCAACTAAGTAAATTTTCACAGGATTATTCTAGCGAGTGTGCCATAGGCATAGCTTATCATGATGATGCCATTGCAAGGCGAACTAGAGTGTAGATATTTATTAGAATGTCACATCCATGTTGCTGATGCTTTGACAATATCCTTTGGACGTTTTAACGTGGGGCGTTATTTTTAGCTTAGGATGATTGGTGGTATGTACAAGGCCTTTTATGGACTCAGTGATAACCCTTTTTCGATTGCACCCAATCCACATTATTTATTCTTGAGTGACAGACACAGAGAAGCCTTAGCCCATTTAACCTACGGGTTGGGTGAGACGGGTGGCTTTGTGTTACTAACGGGAGAGGTCGGCACAGGGAAGACAACAGTATCTCGTTGTTTGCTTGGGCAATTACCCGATCATACCGATACGGCGTTTATCTTAAATCCTTCGCTTACGGAGTTGGAATTACTCGCTACACTCTGTGATGAATTGAAGATTAGCTATGGTGAAAACCCAACCCTTAAACAGCTCACTGACCATCTGAGCCGTTTTTTACTCGCCAATCATGAGAAGGGCCGTAATACCGTTCTAATTATCGATGAGGCACAGCATTTACGTGCTGAAGTGTTAGAGCAATTAAGGTTGTTGACTAACCTTGAGACTGATACGAAAAAACTGCTGCAAGTCATTTTGATTGGCCAACCTGAACTGCAGCTGCTACTCAAACGACAAGAACTGCGGCAATTAGCCCAGCGGATCACTGCTCGTTATCATTTATTGCCGCTAAATGAAGATGAAATTGCCCTTTACGTATTGCATCGTTTGCAGGTTGCTGGTCGTTTTGAACCTTTATTTACGCGAAAAGCCATTAAGGTACTGCATAAATACAGTGGTGGTATTCCTCGTCTCATCAACTTATTGTGCGAGCGAGCCCTTATGGCTGGGTATGCTCAATCTAAGGTGCCCATTGATCACCATATGGTGAGACAAGCGGCTGCTGAAGTATTAGGGGAGGAAGAACCGCAGCAGCATAAGTATCTGTGGCCAAGTGCTATCGCCGCCGCATTGGTATTAGCTTTTGGAGTATCCTATTGGTTGTTTACGGATAAACTCGCGGTTGCCAATGTGACGACCGAGCCTGTGATCCACGCCAAACAAACAGTTGTAGCTGACAATTCTGTTCAGCAAAGCCAAACGCCAGTAAATAATACTGTACCAGCACTCACTCAAGTGCAAACTACTGTTGTGGCGGCTGATCCAAGTCTGCGGGTATTACAGGAGGCTATCAAACAAAGTCGAAGTATTGATACCGCCTTTGCAGGTCTTTTTAATGTGTGGGGTAAAGTCCCATTTAAAGGCCTCACTGCCTGTCAGTCTGCACGGGAGCAGGGGCTGTCATGTTATCAACAGCAGGGAAATTGGATGTCGATTACGCGGCTAAATTATCCTGCTGTTGTATATTTAGTGGATGATAATCAACAAGATTTTTATGGTGCAGTCATTGCAGTTGATGGTGATCAGCTATTGATGCAATTGGGCGAGCAGCAGCTTTGGGTTGATAGAGCTTGGTTCAATCAACACTTTAGCGGCACCTTTGAAATTCTCTGGCAGGCCCCAAATTTACCTATGCTGGAAATTAGCCAAAAATCGAGCCCTGGGCAATTACAGTGGCTGGAGAATGCGCTTGCCCATGTGGCTAAACGACCTTCACGCCGAGTCAGCCAATTTGATCTTAAGTTGGAGAATGATCTTAAAGCCTTTCAAAGCCAACATGGGTTGAAGGCTGACGGTATTGCAGGCAATCAAACGTTAGTGAGACTGAATTTGTACTTAAGTGATCAAGGGCCGCGCCTAACCGATAATGGAGCCCAGAGTTAATGTCCATTTTACTCGACGCGGTAACCCGTAATAAACAACAGCAAGCTTCACCTTTACCCGATGCGGTATTAACGCCGAGGGCAAGTTATCCTGCGCCGCGCAAGGCTTCTTTCCCTGCTGCAAAATTGTCGCTGCTTGCCGTTGCGATTACTCTTGGTATCGGTGTGGCATGGGGCGTTGCGCATTGGCAACAGGTCAATTCAATGATGCCCTTGAAGGCTAATGATGATAATAGAAGTGATCTTCAAACGGGCACAGTGATAACTCAGCATGCTTCAAATACAGGTTCTGATAGCTCTGTCTCAACGAGTCAGGCTAACCGGACCGCATCCTTAAATGACCCAGTAAGTGCAGCCACTACGGTTGCCACACAGGAAGATACTGTTACTCAGGGGAACGCCGCAGGATTTCGATTAGCTGGGAAAGTCGCTTTGCCCAGGGAGCAGGTATTAAATGATGTGCCTTTAAGCGCCCAAGCTTATCCGAGCGTAGATTCGTCACAGGTTGTCGCTACAAATACCTCCTCAAATGCTGATCCTAGTTATGATGACTATCTTGCGACGTCAGCGGCCTTAGATGAAACAACTCGCGCCCAGCCATCATCTGCCGAAAATGGGGAGGTGGCGCAAGAGCTTGCCGATCCTGAACCAATAATGTTGGGGGCGAATGCTAATCGTCAAGGGTTAGCAACACTTGAGGCGCTGCGTCAACAAGTTAATGCTGCGGCGACGGATGTTGGCTTGGATACGGCGCAGAGTCGTCAAGATGATGAATTGGTCGCGACCTTCCAAGATGCACTGAAAGAGGTGGAATATGTCAAAGCGGCTAAAACGCCTGTGACAGAGCCTAAGCTTGATCCTATCCCTAAAACGGAAAATGGCGATATTCCTAAATACGGGCAACTGCCTGCGGGATTACAACTACAAGTACCGGAATTTAATATTGTTGCCCATGTTTATTCGACGGATGCGAGTCAGCGTTGGTTAAACGTTGACGGTGCCGAGTTACAGGAAGGCGATATGATTGGTGGTAAGTTAAAGATCATTGCCATTCGTCCGCGGGATGTCGTTTTAGACATTCAAGGAACACAGTTTAGGGTTCCGGCGATGTAAGGCATTCTCTTAAGACAAAAGGCGCCTGTTGGCGCCTTTTGTTTATCGTTTTAAATTAAGCAAAGAAGTTATATGCGAGGAATAAAGTTAAGCCATAGCCAACACAGTAGCATAGGAATAGTGCAGGTACATATTTCAAGTAGCTTACAAAAGTGAGCTCTTTTACTTTGCTCATGGCCACGATACCCGCGGCTGAACCAATCACTAATAATGAACCACCGACACCCACGCTATAGGTTAAGCCTAACCATTCTGGAGTGTTGAGTACTGGCTCTGCTTTTAATAGGGCAGCAGTGAGTGGCACGTTATCGATAAGAGCTGAACCCATGCCTGTGACAAAGTTTGAGATATTTGGATTAAATAGGGCATAGGCCTCGGTCAGCATATCTAAGGTGCCGATTTCTTTAAGCATGCCAACTAGCAATAAAATCCCTAAGAAGAATAACAAAGTGTCATATTCAACTTGGCGGATATATTCAAGGATCTTGATTTCTTCTTTATCGCTGCGCGTTGTATGACCAATCAGGAACATGATGGACAGACCGGTTAAGAAGGTCAGTACTGGAGGGATGCCAAACAAAATGTTGAGTAACATGGTCATTAAAATCGTGCAGAAGAACACGAGGGCAATCAGTAGATCAACCGTTTGATAACTATGTTTAATTGGGGTTGTTGAGACGATACCTTCAGCTTTTAGCGAAAAGAGCGTTGCCAGTAAAACGACACTCACGGCTGATGGGATGAACAGCATTAACAGTTCGGAGATATGCACGTGACCCGCGAGGAAGATCATCAGCGTGGTGACGTCACCAGTTATCAATGCTACACCACCTGAGTTCACTGCGAAAATAATCAACACCGCCATTCTGCGACGCATTTGTTTATCGAGTTTAAAGGTGGTTAACAAACCCAAAGAAACCAATGTAGCAGTGACGTTATCACAAAAGGCGGACAGAATTAGCGAGAATAATGCGACTTGTATCATCAATAACCGAACAGAAACCTTTTGTGGAAAGAGCTTCTGCACCATGATTTGAATCATACCTTTGGCGTTAAGATAGGCAACAAAGGTCATTGTCGACATTAAAAATAGCCACAAGGTGGCAATTTCAAGCAAGTTTTCATTGAGTTGATGAGCAACTAACTTCTCATGGCTAGGATCTCCAGCAGCCATGAATAGTGCTACCCATGAAATACAGCCAAAGAATAAGGTGGTTTTTGCTTTATTAAGGTGGGTTACTTCTTCAAAAATAATACTGAGCAATGCAAGCAGTGCCAGTATGATCAGAAAGGTATATAGCATAACTGCAATTCCAACTGCTGTTTTAATGTCGTGGCAGGCCAAAGGCGAGCTATTGAGTGGCATTATCAAGGCTTAATTAAGTTTGCCGTGTTAACGCGTGCGGATCAGAACATAATGGCGCGAATAACGCAACTGTTAGCTGTAACTCAGTTTTGCGTTGCTTTGTGATGTACATCTCAGTTGTTTGGGTGTGTTTTTAGTTTTAAATACTGTCTTGTGGTTTTTTGTTGGTTTTTTATGTTGTTTGTTTCGGGTTGGTTATTGAGTGTAAAGTAAGATCTACGATTAAAGTCTAAGCCGTTATTCTATCGATCCTGCAATTAATTTTTCTTTAGAGAGAAAATTCTGATTGAAAATTCAATGGTTCAAATTAGATGCTGGATTTGAGTTTATTACCGACAATTGTACGGAATGTGCTGAGTGAGTCACAGATATGGCCACGTCGAAATATTGACCGAACAGAAAGTGAGCGGTATCTTGTGCCTCTTTTATCGTTAGGACACTGGATGTTGTATTTTGAGGATGATGCAAAATGAACTTTGTACTCCGGAGTCTCTTACTCTTAGGCTCTTTGGTTTGGCTGATCTACAGTGGTAAACAATTACTTGCTTTGGGTATATTCCACAATCCTAGCTTAGTGATTGATCACATCACGTTAACTCTACAAGCCTTAGTCGCAGCGATTATCTTTAAGTCGGCCTTAGGTTCAAAAAAGTCCGATAGCTATTGATTGGGCTAAGATTTGCACAATATTACTTTCAAAAGCTAAGTAAGAAAAAGGGACGCTAATGCGTCCCTTGATATTTTAAGCGCTCGCTTACATTGCCGCTTTCATGCGAGCTAATACGCGATCAGCCGCTTCAAGCGTGAGGCGCAATTCTTCTTCTCCATGGGCCATCGACAGGAAGCCAGCTTCATAAGCACTCGGTGCTAAGTAAACGCCTTCATCTAACATGCCATGGTAGAAAGTGCGGAAGTGCTCAATATTGCACTTAGTCACTTGGTCGAAGCGAGTGATCTGCTCTTGCTCAGTGAAGAAGAAGCCGAACATACCGCCAACATAGTTGATCGCCATTGGGATGCCGTGCTTATCAGCCGCCGCTTTAAAGCCTTCGGCGATGCGCTTGGTTTTAGCGCTCAGCGCTTCGTACAGACCTTCTTCACACAGCGCTTCCATTTGTGCTAGACCCGCTGACATCGCAATGGGATTACCTGAAAGCGTGCCTGCTTGGTATACAGGGCCAGTTGGTGCGATAAACTGCATCACATCTTTACGGCCACCAAATGCACCTACAGGCATACCGCCACCGATGACTTTACCGAGTGTGGTTAAGTCTGGTGTAACGCCATAGTGACCTTGAGCGCCACTTCTTGATACACGGAAACCTGTCATCACTTCGTCGATAATCAGCAGCGCACCAAACTCATCACACAGGCTACGCAGACCTTCGAGGAAGCCTGGGATAGGTGGAATGCAGTTCATGTTGCCAGCAACGGGCTCGATAATGATACAAGAAATCTCAGTTGGATATTGCTCGAACAGCGAACGAACAGAATCCAGATCGTTATACACAGCAGTTAAGGTGTGCTTTGCGAAATCTTCAGGAATGCCAGGTGAGCTGGGTTGGCCTAAGGTTAATGCACCGGAACCTGCTTTAACTAATAGACAGTCAGCGTGACCATGGTAGCAACCTTCAAATTTTAAGATCTTGTCACGATTAGTAAAACCGCGCGCTAAGCGAATTGCACTCATGGTCGCTTCAGTACCTGAGCTCACCATACGGACTTGCTCGATAGAAGGTACCATGGCGATCACTTTCTCAGCCATTTGTACTTCAAGTTCGGTCGGCGCGCCAAAAGACAGACCATTATGTACCGCAGCCAATACGGCTTCACGGATCTTCGGATGGTTGTGGCCGAGGATCATCGGGCCCCAAGAGCCGACATAGTCGATATAAGCTTTACCATCGGCATCGTAAATATAAGCGCCATCAGCTTTTTCAATAAACAGGGGTGAGCCACCTACACCGTTAAATGCACGAACCGGAGAGTTAACACCGCCGGGGATGGTTTTTTTAGCCTGTTCAAATAGCGCTTCGGAACGGGTCATGTTAAGTCCTTAAAGTATGTAGCCGATTAGCGATCGGCTTTACGTGAATACCAATTAACAGGACACTCATATTTTTCGAGTTGTGAGTCAACCCCGAGTGTCAATGCAAACAGTGCCATACGAATTAACAGTCCATTGTCCGCCTGTCTGAAGATAGCGAGATTAGGATGGCTGTTTAAATCATTATCTAACTCATTAGCTTGCGCACGCGAATCCCGTGGCAGCGGGTGCATGATCACAGTGTTAGATTTGCAATGTTGGGTGTAAATACTGCGATTCAAACGGAATTTACCGCGGTATTTGTTTGCTTCTTCCTGGGATGGGAAGCGCTCTTCTTGAATGCGGGTCAGATAAAGAATATCTGCTTTATCTAAATGGCCTTCAAGCTGGTCTGTTATTTTGATGCTATGGCCAGCATTTTCAATGTCTGAGATCACATAATCAGGCATAGCTAATTCAGCTGGTGAAATCAGTGTGAAGCTGATGTTCTTATACATGCACAGCAAGCGCGACAATGAATGCACGGTGCGGCCAAACTTTAAATCACCGACCATAGCGATATGCATGCCATCGATACCGCGGCCAGCATGACCTAACTCTTTTTGAATGGTAAACAAATCGAGCAATGCTTGGGTTGGGTGCTCGTTCGAACCATCACCGCCATTGATTACGGGGACGCGGCTACCTTCGGCAAACTCTTTGACAGAGTATGAGTCTGGGTGGCGCATCGCAATCACATCGGAATAGGTTGAGAGTACGCGGGCGGTATCGTACAGGGATTCACCCTTAGATAAGGACGAAGAGGCCATACCAGTGGTTTCACGCACATGGCCGCCGAGTAAGTTAAAGGCACAGCCAAAACTGACGCGGGTACGGGTACTTGGCTCGAAAAACAGGTTACCTAAAATGGCGCCTTCGAGCACTTTTGTGCGCTTCTCACGAAGTGCATAGGGCATCATGCGGTGGGCGACATTAAAAATAGTTTGGATTGAATCAAGATCTAACTGGTTTACGGAGAGGATGTGGGATCCTTCGAACTGGTTCATCAGCCTGTTTTCCAATTGCTAGGGGGCGTTCAAGTGCAGATATTGCGCTCGTAGCCCTAATGTTATGTAGGGTGGCTGAGGCGCGATTGTAACAGATGCACCAAGGCAGCGAAATAGCACCCTTGCCTCTGTAGTGTATTTTTACCGTGAAACAACAGGATTTTGTGAATCCAATCCACTCTTGGTTGACTGTTTAGTCTGTGACTTGGCTTAGACTTGGCCTGAGCGAATTTCTTGCTGTAGGTTCGACCAACTAATCACCCCTACCACGTTATCTGGCGTGTCTTGATAGATAAAGACTTCACCGCTGCGCTTGGGTGACAGTATTGAATAGACCTCATCTAAGGTTTTGGTATCACTTAGTCCCTGCATGGGATGGCGTGAGAGGGTGATGTTGTCATCAAAGGATTGCATCTCAAGGCTGAGCATTTCTATTACTCCATCGGCATTACGTACTAACACAGGGCGACCTTCGGCGCGTTTTAACACCTCGAGCAGTAGCTCATCGTTGTTGTTAACGATAACGAAGCGCTTATCCATCAGGGCGCGTACGCCTTTTTTCTGTAGCGCCAGATTCACGGGGGCCACTTTATAGCCTAAGCCCATAATTTCTAACTGTTTGAAGAAGATCGAGTTAGTTTTAAAACCTTGATAGGCAATCAAAAATGCGGGAGCTGTGACAAACATCGCGGGCAGAATAATACTGGCATCGTTGGTCATTTCGAGCAGCGCGACTAATGCAGCGAGCGGCGCACTTAGGCAAACGCCCATCATGGCAGTCATGCCTATCACTGTATAGAGGCCAACGTAAGGCGCAATCGAAGGGAATAACATCGCACTGACTAAGGCTAAGATGGCACCGATTAAGGCGCCGATGCCGTAGAGCGGGCCAATCAATCCGCCCGGGATCCCAAGCCCTATCGCCGCAATGGTGGCGATAATCTTTGCGGCAAGCAGGGCGATTAACAGCAATAAACTGGGATGCTCGCTAATGGCTTCACTGATCGCTAAATCTCCGGTACCGAGGGCTTGGGGCAAGATTAATCCAATCAGCGTAGTGATACCGCCCGCCAGCAAGAGCCGATAAATCAGTGGCCAGTTTTGCCCCGTAGCAGTGACTTTAATGAGGGCGTAATTAAAAAAGGCGGCGGCGCAGCCTAGTGCAATACCGCCAAGGGCTAAAATCGGATAGTGATCCAATGGAATATGGATTACTTGAATACGATCAAACTCATGCACATTGCCAAACACCAGCTGGCTGGAAACCGCGCCGCAAATGGCGGATAGCATAATCGGGAAGAAGTAATGCACTTTGTACTCGCGCACGATCACTTCGAGTACAAAAATCACTGCTGCTAGCGGCGCGTTAAAGGTGGCGGCAATCCCAGCTGCAATGCCGCTGGCGCACATAATTCGCACACTATTGTCGGGAAGATTAAATTTTTCGGCTAGAACACTGGCACTTACGGCGCCAAGGTGAATGGCGGGGCCTTCACGGCCCACCGAAAAATTAGTCCCTAAGGCAAACAAGGCCTGAAAAAATTGCCCTGCGGCAGATTGCAAGGGGATTTTGCCGTAATGCAATTTAACCCTATGTAATACATAGGCAATCCCCATGCGCTTGTAACGTTTAGAGCCGAGTTTGGCGACAATCCAGATCAACAAGGCGCCAAAAAGTGGCAACAATGCTCGCCAGTCGGTGATGTTACCCGTAAAATCCTGCGTCTCGATTTGGGTGTAATGGTTTGCCCACTGGAGTAAGAGTCGAAACAACAGGATCACGCAGGAGGCGAAGATGGCGAATAACAAGGCCAGTAAGCACAGCTGCGCACTGATCTTGGCTTGAGATAAATGATCACGTAGCTCGTTAGTTAAGTACTTTTTAGCTGTGCTTATAGCGTCTTGAATCGCGGCTTTATTTATCGTTAATTGCACTGCATTGGCCTGAGTTGTATTGTATCGAACTCGTTCTTGAGTTGATTGTATTTTATATAAGGGGCTGTTACCTAATGCCAAATTATCATCGTTGGCTAGACCGGCTGCAAGTCATGGATTTAAAGTATCGTCCATCGACCAAGTATTTATTGCTATTAGTTTTTGTAGCATTTTTATTGGGCGCTTGGGTGAGCTTTATTGTATTAAATAGTGATGAAGCTGTCGTGAAGCACATTGGTGGGGGGAAATTGCAACGTGTTACCGCTGAACTTGAGTTGCAAACCCAGGAACTCGCTACCCGCAATTTAGAGCTATCTGTCGAACGCGAAGCCAATGCGCAAATGCAAGATATGTTTGCACAGCAGATGAAAAAACAAAAAGAGCTAGAGCACGAATTAGCCTTTTATCGCAGCATTATGTCACCAGATGACAACGCTGAAGGTGTGGCTATCCATGGCCTAGAAATGACGCTAGGGGCCTTGGTTGATGAATATAATTTCAAACTGATTTTGACTCAGCTGCAAAAACGTAAGCAGGCGATTCAAGGCCGCACCGAAATCACGCTTATTGGTGTGCAAGATGGTAAATCTGTTGAGTTAAGTGTGAACAAACTCACGGGTTCTAAGCTTGAATTTGATTTTCGCTATTTTCAGGTCATAGATACCAAAGTTACTGTGCCAGCTGGCTTTAATGTGGTGCAAGTCAAAGTGAAAGTGGTGGTGCCTTCGAGCCGCTGGACTAAAAATTCGCAGACAGAACATGTCTATAGTGTCCCTGAATTATTACAGGGTGAAAAAGAACCGCGGGTAATACTTGAACAAAATAGTCAGGTAACGGATAATTTGCCCCAGAAAACTGATGTAAGAGGTAGTAATGACTGATCAAGCTGACGCAACAATGCCAATTAAATTTACCGATGCGGCAGCCGCTAAGGTAAAAGGCTTGTTGGAAGAAGAGCAAAATCCTGCACTTAAGCTACGCGTGTATGTTACTGGCGGTGGTTGTTCTGGATTTCAGTACGGCTTTACCTTTGATGAAAAGGTCAATGAAGGCGACTTCACTGTTGAGAAACAAGGCGTCCAATTGGTCGTCGATCCCATGAGCTTACAATACCTCGTTGGCGGTGAAGTGGATTACACTTCAGGTCTCGAAGGTTCGCGTTTCTTTGTGAAGAACCCTAATGCCACAACCACCTGTGGCTGTGGTGCAAGTTTCTCTGTATAAGCTTGTGTTACAAATGTAGTTAGCTGATATAGAAAATAAAAAAGCCGTCGACAAGACTAATGCCGATCAGTTAAGACAGATCGCTTGACGATCTCGCTGAAAAGATCAAAATCCGATGACCTCATGTCATCGGATTTTTTATGCAACTCTCAGAAGCACTCGCCCGTACTCATATTACCCGCCTAACCGAATTCACCTGCTTAGCTGATGTGTTAGAACCTGAGTTAATTCAATCTTGCCTAGACTCTCAGGGCGTTGCGACGTTAAGACGGCGTAAATTGCCGATGGACGCGATGATTTGGGCCGTTATCGGAATGGCTTTGTTCCGAGGAGAGTCTGTTCGGTCACTCATCAACAAACTCGACATTGTTTTGCCGCAAGAGATTGATTATGTTGCACGCAGCGCCGTGACTCAGGCGCGTAAACGATTGGGTAGTGAGGTTATTAGAGAAGTATTTAGCCGCAGCGCCAATACCTGGCACGCGAGAGCTGAACATCCTCATTGGTGCGGTCTTAACTTGTATGGTGTTGACGGTGTCGTGTGGCGGACACCCGATAGTGTCCAAAATCAAGCCGCCTTTGCGCGAACCGCCAACGCTTCAGGCGAAGCGGCTTATCCGCAAATTCGCATGGTTTGCTTGATGGAATTAAGCAGCCATTTATTGGTCAACAGCGCCTTTGATTCGGTTGCCGAAAATGAAATGAACTTAGCGTCCCAGCTCATTCCTAGCATTCCTAATCACAGCCTAACCCTATTTGACCGAGGATTTTACTCGCTCGGCCTGCTGCACGCTTGGCAGCAAGCGCAACCTGATAGCCACTGGTTGTTGCCATTGAAGAAAGGCACTCAATATGAGGTGGTGCGAACGCTGGGGAAACATGACCAGTGGGTGAAACTCACCACGACACCTCAAGCCAGAAAGAAATGGCCGCAGCTCCCAGATACCCTTGAAGCGCGTTTACTCACTAAGATAGTGAAAGGTAAGTCAGTCGCCATTTTGACCTCGTTGACAGACCCGATGCGTTACCCCAGCGAAGACATCGTCGACTTATATGCCCATCGATGGGAAATTGAACTGGGCTATAGAGAGATGAAACAACATCTGTTGGAGAGTCGTTTTACGCTTCGCAGTCAACTACCGGAGCTGGTGACTCAAGAGTTATGGGGCGTGCTACTGGCCTATAATCTCATTAGATATAAGATGTTGCTGATGGCTAAAAGCTTGCCATCGGTCCATCCCAATCAACTGAGTTTTCGGGATGCGGCGAGTTATATCATCTTCAAGTTGACACAACTGTCATCACAAACACCGGGGAATGTCCCGAGAGACGTATTGGATATAGAACGAAATACACGGCAATTTAAGCTGGATGGTAAACGGGAAAGGGCATATCCACGAGTCCTTAAAATGAGCAAAAACAAGTTTCCGGTTAGACCAAAGAAAAATGCCGTTCACTCTTAAGTGAACGGCATTAGTCGACAAGACGGCTTTTTTATTGGTAATGATCTACTGAGCTGCGTTGGTATAGGCCGTTAGTTCATAATATTGAGGTTTAACTTGGGCTTAAACCAAGCTTTAACGTCCTTATCGAATGCGATCCAAACCTGCAATAAAGATAAGACAATCAACACAGTAAAAATCACATAGTCAGGTAGTTTTCCCTGCCACTGGCCAAGGTGCACTGTGGTTGGTCCTGCGACGAGGTTGTCAGGATCGTATAACAGTACTGGTAGCATACTCACTAATGCTAACTGCACTAAGGTATAACCTCTTAGCATAATTAGCCCAGCCTTTTGGCGACCTATAATCCCGAGCACCATCAATAGGGTTAACAGGCAGAAAAGTACCCCTTGTTTGGCGATTAAACCGCTTACCGATGCTGCGACGTAAAGTAGCAGCAAAGCAATTAAGCGTTTAGGTAAACGGGCTTTTGCCAAGTGTGGCGTAGCCTGCGTTGCCAAAGAGGATTCTTGCTCGCTCAGCGACATTGTGGTTTGCCCTTGTGGATTAGTGGCTTTGTTTAGTGACTAAACGTTGATCTAATTCATAGGGTGGGATCACAACACCTAAGTCGTCCTGTACAGGGAATACGGCAACGAACAGATCGTCATCTTCCATGCCTGGTACCCATCGTTCATGCCATTCATCATAGGGAATCGCTAAGGTTTGGCAGTCGCTCCAATCATCGACTGCCCAAGACTCAGCCGCTTCTTCGGTTGGCCACATTGGGATACAGTCTTCATCTTCAGTGGTTAGCATTACGCAACCATCTTGATCTTGAAGCGTCCATAACACTTTATGTTGCTTGATTTGTTCAACAAGGTAGTCGTAACGCGCTTCTGGAGTCATGCCAGCGGCTTCTGCAAAGGTTTTAACAGTCTTGCTCATGAAAATATCTCTTATGCGTGAATAGGGCGAAGCCTGTCGTGCCACAAAAGTAAAAACGTGGGCACAGCAAAACTCACCAGTTGCCAAGATGGTAACATTAGAGCGGAGTTTGAAAAAGCACAACAGCGCAGCCAAAGCGCTGTTGGCATAGAGGGATTACTTGGCAGCGTTGAAATAACGGTAGATAACGCCCGCTAAAATGGCACCAATGATCGGAGCTGCCCAAAATAGCCATAATTGTGATACGGCCCAATCACCAACAAATAGCGCTGGGCCTGTGCTGCGGGCAGGATTTACTGAGGTGTTAGATACAGGAATACTGATGAGGTGGATTAGGGTTAAGCATAAACCAATAGCGATCGGGGCAAAGCCTTTAGGCGCTCGTTCATCGGTTGAGCCTAAAATGACGAGTAGAAAAAATAAGGTCATTACAATTTCGCTGATCATTACCGACATCATGCTATAGCCGCCTGGAGAATGTTCACCAAAGCCATTAGAAGCAAAACCTGCCGCGAGACTAAAACCTTCTTGCCCTGAGGCGATTAAATACAATACGCCTGCACCGACAATACCGCCCGCTACTTGGGCAATGATATAAGGCAACAGTTCCGATGCTGGAAAACGTCCGCCAGCCCAGAGTCCAAATGATACCGCCGGGTTGAGGTGGCAACCTGAGATATGACCAATCGCGAAGGCCATAGTGAGAACGGTTAAGCCAAAGGCGAGTGACACTCCGAGTAAGCCTATCCCCACCTCAGGAAAAGCTGCTGCCAGCACTGCGCTGCCGCAGCCGCCGAGAACAAGCCACAGAGTGCCCAAAAATTCTGCCGCCATTTTTTGTGACATATTCATTGATTGATTTCCTATTCAGTCGATTTATGTCGGTATGGCTTTTTGACGCCATTGCATAAACCATTGTTTATCTTGCTGGTTAAGTGTAGCTAGATAAATAACCATTCCCTTAATTGAAGTGTTATGTCTGCAGATTGTTCGGATCTCTATAGACCATCACAACCTGGCTTTGCGTGTTTACGGCTTAGTTAACAACCACTTTAGCAAGTTTGTATGACACAACTGTGATCAAGCATAGATGGGTTTTAAGTATTTAGATTAATATCAAAGACAAAGATAACTTTAATGTGAGGGGATATTGGTTGTTGGCAGTGTTTTTGAATTGGCTTTATTAAAAGTGATTTAGTCGATAGAAGAAGAGAATCATCAGGACACAAATACTCGAGAGCATTTGTGTCCATTAATGTTACTTAGCGCTAAAACGTCCACCCAAAACGGCTTCGCGGGAGGCGCCAGTGACGGCGGGTAGATTGGCTGGCAGGCCTAAGTGATGGCGCATCGCAAGCCATGCAAAGGCGATGCCTTCGGCCCATTTAGGATCGACTCCGAGTGCTGAGGTGGTATCGATATGATAATTCGGCAGTAACTCTGCTAAACGCTGCATTAGCTCGCCATTGAAAGCACCACCACCACAGACAAATAATTCCCCTGTTTTGGCGAGTTTAAGGATGTCGCGGGCAATACTGTGACAGGTTAAATCGAGCAGTGTCGATTGAATATCTTCTTCATCTAATTGATTAAACGCCGATAATTGCTGCTCTAACCAGGCCTGATTAAATAGTTCTCGCCCAGTACTCTTTGGATAAGCAAGGGAGAAATAAGGGTGCGACAACAATTGCGCGAGTAGCTGTTGATCGGTTTTACCCGATGCTGCCCAAGTACCATTTTTGTCATAGGGTTCATTCTTTACTTGCTGAATCCAGGCATCAATTAAGGTGTTGCCCGGCCCAGTATCAAAACCTAAGACTTCATCGCTATTACCAGGCAGATAGGTGATATTGGCAATACCACCAATATTGAGGATGATGCGTTTTTTTCCGACTTGGGCAAAGGTTTGCTGGTGAAAAGCGGGCACTAATGGCGCGCCTTGGCCGCCTAAGGCGATGTCTTTGCGGCGAAAATCGGCAATCACATCTATGCCCGTTTCGGTTGCTATGGTGTTGGGATCGCCAATCTGCAGGGTAAAACCTACCTCAAGATTTGGCATATGGCGCACAGTTTGGCCATGGCTACCAATGGCTATGATGTCTTCTTTGGCTATCAGGGCTTTGGCGAGCAAGTTATTGACTGCAAGAGCAAATAATTTGCCAACACTGCGGTCTAGGCGGCCAAGTCGGTTGATTTCATCATTGCCTGGCAGACACAGGCGTTGTAATCCTTTGAGCAAATGGCTCGGGATCGCCTCGGTATGCGTTGCAATCAGCTGCGGCTGTTCGCCCGCAAAGTCGACTAGCACAGCATCGACACCATCCATACTGGTGCCTGACATCAGTCCAATATAATAAGCCTTGTTCATTTGATGGGATCCATCCGTCGTTATTGCATCGCCAATTGGGTTTGCTTGTTCTGTGAAATGCTTGCCATCAACTGTTTGCTGATAGTATCGAATTGAGATTTTTCTTTACGGGCGATTGATTCGGCCTTGGGCAAATCCACTGTTCTTGGATTGCGGTGCACCCCATTGACGATAAATTCATAGTGTAGGTGAGCACCCGTGACGCGTCCTGTTTTGCCCAATGTGCCAATAATTTGCCCCTGCTTAACGCTAGCCCCTTTGCTGACATTACGCTTGGTCAAATGTAAATACTTGGTCGTGTAGGTATCGTTGTGCTTAATGAACACATAGTTACCATTAAATTGATTGTAGCCGGATTCGATAACTCGTCCATTGCCTGCCGCTTTAATGGGGGTGCCAATTGCGGCAACATAGTCAACACCACGATGAGCTTTAACTTGTCCTGTCACTGGATGCAGGCGTCTAGGATTAAAGTTTGAACTGACATATTTAAAGTCAACCGGTGAGCGTAAGAATGCCTTACGCATACTTGTTCCATTTTCGGAATAGTAGTTACCGTCGGTGTAGCGCACTGCAGTGTAGCGCTCATCTTGGTTAATAAACTCCGCAGCTAAGATATTGCCATTACGTAAAAACTCGCCTTCGGCATACTCTTGCTCATAGATAATGGCGAAGCTATCGCCCTCGCGTAAATCTAAGGCAAAGTCGATATCCCAGCCAAACACGGTCGAGAGTTGCATAATTTGGTTAGCATTTAAACCCGCATCTACAGCAGCGTTCCAGAAGTTACTCTTAATTTTCGCGCTGGTGAATTGAGTGCGAATTTCAATGTCTTTTTCGGTGATTTTTTCAAAATACCTGTCGTGATCTTTAGTGATCACTAAGGTTGATATCGCATCAACACGGTAGCGCACTTCGGTTAAATCACCATTGACGTCCTTAGAGATCACAATTTCTTCGCCAGGAATGATTTTTAATAGATTCTGCTTGGCGAGCGGTAACTGAGTGATTTCATATACATCTTTGCTGGTGAGTCCTGCTCGCTCAAAAACGGCGGCTAAAGTATCGCCATTCTTAACATTAAAATGCTCAACATCCCTATGGTGGGCGCTCTCTAGGGTTTCGGGGGCTGAATGATTACCCGCAGCTAACGCGTCTACTGAAGACAATGCTGTGGCTTGATTTGCCTCATCCTGTGTTTGTCCTTCAATGCCTTCTGGACGCCCTGGTGAGCGAAAGGCTAAGGGCACATCGTAACGGGTGTTGACTTGATGATCTGCAATACCTTGAGTTTGTCTTGAAGCTTGGGCTTCTTCAGATGGAAAGAGCAAGGTTATCATTGTGATAACAGAAAGAATGCTGAGGAGAATTTGATGCTTTTTAGGCAACAATTTAAATAACGTTATAACCTTTCCCATTGACGCCGATACCGATAACCTAAGGCTTGAATAATCCCGTTAGTGTACACACTTTCAATTGTGGTGGCTAACAAGTAACATAAGTCTCCTCATTTTATGACTATGGCCTTAGGAGTCCCCGCCGAGATGGCTGATTTAGACCAAGTATTAGCAGAAATTAGACGTGGTACCGACGAGATCCTACTCGAATCGGATCTGCTGGAAAAACTCAAAGAAGGACGTCCACTTCGTATCAAGTTAGGCGCAGATCCTACTGCACCGGATATCCATCTTGGACACACAGTAATTTTAAATAAGTTAAGATTATTCCAAGAGTTAGGTCATGAGGTCATTTTCTTAATTGGTGACTTTACCGGTATGGTGGGTGATCCAAGTGGTAAAAACAGCACTCGTCCACCACTGACTCGTGAGCAAGTGTTAGCCAATGCCGAGACCTATAAAGAGCAGGTCTATAAAATTCTTGACCCAGCAAAAACCCGTATCGAGTTCAACTCGAGTTGGTTAGAGCCATTGGGCGCGGCCGGTATGATCCGTTTAGCCTCGCAGCAAACCGTTGCTCGTATGATGGAACGTGATGACTTTAAGAAGCGTTATGCATCGGGTCAATCAATCGCTATCCACGAATTTATGTATCCGCTACTGCAAGGATATGACTCTGTAGCTCTCAAGGCCGACGTTGAATTAGGGGGGACTGACCAGAAGTTCAACCTATTAATGGGTCGTGAGTTACAGAAAGCCGAAGGCCAAAAACCACAAGCTGTGATTATGATGCCACTGCTTGAAGGTTTAGATGGTGTGAAGAAAATGTCTAAATCGGCGCACAACTACATTGGTGTGAGTGAGCCCGCCAATGAAATGTTCGGCAAGATCATGTCGATTTCTGACGAATTAATGTGGCGTTACTTTGAGCTGCTGTCATTCCGTCCTTTGGCCGAGATTGAACAGTTCAAACAAGATATCGCCAACGGTGCTAACCCTCGTGATACCAAGATTGCGCTTGCGAAGGAAATCATCGCGCGCTTCCACGACGAAGTCGCTGCTGAAAGTGCCCATCAAGCCTTTATTGACCGTTTCCAAAAGGGTGCTATCCCTGATGATATCCCAGAGGTTGAACTAGCGGCGGGTGAAGGCTTAGCGATTGCTAACTTACTTAAAGATGCCGACTTAGTCGGTTCGACTTCCGATGCGATGCGTATGATCAAGCAAGGCGCGGTGAAGATGGATGGCGAGAAGGTTGACGATAGCCGTATGACCTTAAGCGCTGGCACGGTTGCCGTATTCCAAGTCGGTAAGCGTAAGTTTGCGAAAGTGACTCTGGTTTAAGCTGAATCGGATGTCACCATGTGACTACAGCCAGTGAGTGCTTAAACGGTTAATAAGTACTTACCAAGCAGTAAAAAAAGCGCCTAAGGGCGCTCTTTTTATATCTGCATTTTATCTGGTGCTGGCTACATGTGAGATGCAGGCTTAAGGTGCCGTACTGGCCTCATGTTCACCAATATTACATCTGTCGGTGCCAAAATGCTGGCCATCACGACACTTCCAAGCTAGTTGAGCTGAATCGACCTGCCAGCGTTGGGCATCTTTTTTGAGTGATAAAATCAACAGCATTTGTGGATGTTGTTTAGATATTTCACTCACTTGATAGGTCAATATTCCATACTTTGTCGGCTGGGTCCGAACTAGGGTGAACTTTTGCCCCGCGTATTGGTTACTTATGGTTTTGGGATCTTCACTCCAAGCTTGATGTTGTGCTTGGGCAACACGCAGTTGTTGATTGAAATGGCTTACAGGTTGCACCGCATAGGAAACAATAATCGGCTGCTGCGCTTGTGCGTTGGGCACGAGTATCAAAGCATTTAGGGCGAGCAGGGCTATCAGTCCAAAAAACTTCATACAAACCTCATTGAAACTAAACGAACGAATTAGGCATTCAGCGCCATGGTTCGGTCGCATGACTCATTGTAGATTTCGACTCATTTTTAGGGCTCAAGTTTCAATAAAAGCGAAATTTTGTGACTACTGCATCGCTAATTGGTCTGACATGGTCTGATAGTCAATCAGATCCACATGCTCTGCGATTCTATGGTTGCGCATATCAAGTTTAAGGCTAGTCACGCCAGGGATAGCGACATCAATGATTTTGCCGGGCTTACCAAATTGCTCCCCAGGCCCCTTAAAGTGATAGTTACCAATCATCACCACTAATGAGCCCGCGTTATACATATGCTCGATATTAAAATCATATTCGAGCACTCCCTCATGGGCGCGCTCGAAAAAGTCGATAATAAAACGACCACCCGTGTATTTACGATTGGCAGTTTTATCGAAGAAAATACTATCGCGGTTATAGAATTTGCCGAGTGTTTTATAGTCGTGTTCAGTGAGCGCGTTCATATATTTGATGGCTAACTGTTGTTCCGCAGGCATTTCCCCTGAGTTTGCATGTACAGACACAGGAAACAGCGCTGGAATAAACATAAGGCAGACTAAAAGACACAATATTCGCAAACTATTCCCTCTTGGTTTTGAGATCAAAGGCGGGTAACGACAAATGCCATTTGATGGCGCATAGGCGGATCATTAATGCACTGGTCATGGCTAAAAACAGTGCCGTTTTTTCGCCCATACCCAAGGCTAAGCTTACGGTATAACCAATACCGCCGATAATTGAGGCCGTGGCATAGATTTCTGTGCGCAACACCATAGGGATTTGTCGGCACAGTAAGTCTCGAATAATGCCTCCTCCAACGCCTGTGATCAAGCCCATCACGACGGCAATCATGCCACTTAGCCCCATATTGAGGGCTTTTTCTGCACCAATCACAGTGAACAGGGCTAAACCTAAGGCATCAGCTACGGGGAGCGTATACTCCGGCATCTTGCGTGGTCGGCGTACTAACAGCAAACAAGCTAGGACAGTGGCGAGTATGACTATGATGTAGTTCGGGTCGCGGATCCAAAACACGGGTGTGGCGCCAATCAGCGCATCACGGATACTGCCACCACCTATAGCAGTGACCGATGCGAGCACTATCACCCCAAAGGGGTCCATGCGATGACGTCCTGCAGCTAAGGCGCCAGACAGGGCAAATACTGCCGTGCCACATAAATCGAAGAAGTAAATCCAATGGTTCATTTACTCATCTCTTTGATATGGATATTCAGCGCATCCACAGAAATACGAATTTCAATGACAGATAAAATCAGTGAATAAAGTAGGAGTAACAAGCTGGCACCAAAGATGATGGAGCCAGTCTTGTTAAAACCGATATAAATAAAAATCATACAGAGCACACACAGGGCAAAACTTGATACACCAGCTTCCTGCATGCGGCGAATAATCCTGATCCGCTGACTTAAGTTTTTAATCTGATCCTGATGCACGGGTTTGTCGCCGTTACTTAACTGACGGATCAATGCTGCCAGTGCAAAGAATCGGTTGGTATAAGCAAGTAATAGCAAAGAAATTGCCGGAAATAACAACGCAGGAGTTGTTAATGAGACATGCATGTTTTCGAACAAGATAGTCAGCCTTTAACCTAATGTTAAGATGAGAGGCATCATATCACAGGGTTTGTAGCCAGCGTAAACCCGCCCAAAGGAAGGGAAGAAGCGTGATAAAACTAAACCAAATTGCGCAGGCGCGTGAGGTGAGTTTTACTGCGGGGGTAATACTCTCATGGTGCGGCTGTGGGCCATAGACTATCTTTGCTACATCAATGCGTTGCCCCGAAAACTTCTGCGGTCCGCCTAATTCAATCCGTAAAATATTCGCCACTAAGGACACACTCATCACATAACCCCGTAGGGCGGGATGATTTTTAGAGGTGCGAAACAGCAATGCCAAGGCTTTAGGGCCACCCTGAATCGCAATAGACAGGCTCCATAACCAAGCGGGTATTGCCAGTAGTACCGTTGAGATAATATTCACAGTACTGCAAAAATGCTGATATTTAGGTTGTATAGGTGGCCAGCTGAGCTCGAGTTGTTTAATCATTCTGACCGCCAGCACCATAGGCGCACCCGCGATCGCAAAGAAGAAGATAGTCGAAGCCGTACCGTAAATTGGCGCTGTAGCCAATTTTTCAATCGTCGCTTTGGTTAAGCCCACTTCCGATAGGTTATCCGTATCACGGACAACCCACGGCTGTAATAGCTTTTTTGCGCTGGCATTATCCTCGCGTTTTAATGCCTTAGCGATTTCGTCGGCGACTTGGCTAAAGCCTGCATCACTCAAACACAGATAGAGTACTAAAAACTCAAAAAACCAAGGGAAAGCCGCGAGCTCGAGCAAAAAGGTAATAATCGCCCAAAAAGGAAACACTAAGAGCAGCATGGCCAAAAAGCCAGCCGTTGCTTGCTGGCTTGGTGAGCGCTCAGAGCGGTTTACTTTAGCGGCGAGTTGTTTAGCTAAGTGACTAAACCAAATCAGCGGCTGCATTTCCCTTGGCAATGGCGCTAAACGCGCCAGCAATAAAGCAAAGAAAAGTACCAAGAAGCCTTCAAACAAAGCGCCATCAATTTCGACAAGTTGTTGATAAAAAGAACTGTGCATCAGGTACTTTCCGCAATCATGCTTTAGTCAATTACTTTACTGAGTTTGGATCTAATTGCTCAAGCAGCAACATCACCATCAATGCTGAATGGTAGCCTGCCTTCACAATGTAAGAATCGAAGTCGACCGGTGAGTCGTTGTTGGCGTTGTCAGAGAGCGAGCGGATCACCACGAATGGCACGCCAAACTGGTGACATACTTGGGCAATTGCCGCGCCTTCCATCTCACAGGCCGCCATCGTTGGGAAGTGTTCCAACATGGTTTTGGTGCGAACTGGGTCGCAAATAAAGCTATCGCCAGTACAGATTAAGCCTTCAATGGCTTTCACTTCGCCTAATTGTGTGATGGCCTTATTGGCCGCTTCGACTAAGTATGGCGTCGGAATAAACGCCGCAGGTTGCTGCGCCATTTGGCCAATTTCATAACCAAATGCGGTCACATCTACATCGTGGTGGCGCACTTCGGATGAAATCACGATATCGCCAATCGACAGTGAATCGACAAAACCACCCGCAGAACCTGTGTTGATTACCGCATCGGGGGCGTATTTTTCAATCAGCAGTGTGGTAGCGATACTGGCGGCGACTTTACCAATACCAGAGCGCGTCACTACAACGTCTTTGCCCGCTAAGGTGCCAGCGATAAATTCAATACCTGCAATCGTTTGCGATGAGGCGTTTGTCATAGCCGCAATAAGATGGGCAACTTCTGGCTCCATTGCGCCAATAATACCAATTTTCATGGGAGACCCTTTTGATTCAACTGAATGTGTGATGCCACTAAAAGAGTGGGATAACAGAATGGTGGCTAATATACCACAGTTATGCTTTGACGTTATTGTGGGATTGCGATTGCTTGATTGGGGTGGGATAAAACGCGCGGAAGGTAAAAAAATGCGCACCCTAAGGTGCGCCAAAATTCACAAGCAAATGGTGGACTCGTGGGTACGAGTCCGAGACTCACTGGTACAGCGGTACAACAAAAAACAATTAATCTAAGTAGTTAAGAATACCTTGCGCGGCATCACGTCCTTCGGCAATTGCGGTCACAACCAGATCCGAGCCACGGACCATATCGCCGCCAGCAAATACCTTTGGATTGGTGGTTTGGAATGGGTTATCGGCCTGTTTACTGGCTTTTACTCGGCCCCATTGGTCGAGTTCAATGCCATAATCGGCAAACCAAGGCGCAGGGCTAGGTTGGAAACCGAAAGCGATAATCACCGCATCGGCGTCGAGTAACTGCTCGCTGCCTTCAATTGCTTCGGCACGTTGACGGCCACTCGCATCGGCTTTACCCATTTGAGTTTCAACGCATTCCACACCCACCACTTTACCGTCCTGGGTTTTAATCGCCACGGGTTGACGGTTAAACAGGAAGTTCACTCCCTCTTCACGGGCGTTTTGCACTTCGCGGCGTGAACCCGGCATGTTGGCTTCATCACGGCGATAGGCACAAATCACACTGCTGGCCCCTTGGCGCACGGCGGTGCGAACACAGTCCATGGCGGTATCACCACCACCTAAGACCACCACACGTTTACCGGCAAGGTTGAGGTAAGGGGTGTCTGGATTACTGCTGCCCATCAGGTGATGAGTGTTACCTATCAAGTAGGGTAGGGCTTGGTACACACCTTGGGCATCTTCGCCCTCAAGGCCCGCTTTCATGGCGGTGTAGGTTCCCATTCCGAGGAAGACGGCATCGTATTCCTCAAGCAGTTGGTTAAAGGCAACATCCTTACCCACAGTGACGCCCAGTTTGAACTCGATGCCCATGCCTTCTAACACTGTGCGGCGAGTTGCCATCACGGCTTTATCCAGTTTAAAGGCGGGAATACCGTAGGTCAGCAGGCCACCAATCTGGGGATACTTATCAAACACCACAGCCTTAACCCCATTACGGGCAAGAATATCGGCGCAGCCTAAACCAGCAGGGCCAGCGCCCACAATCGCGACCTTTTCCTTGCGTGGCGTGACCTTGCTCATATCCGGACGCCAGCCTTGGGCAATGGCGGTATCAGTAATATATTTCTCCACATTACCGATAGTCACGGCGCCAAAGTCGGCGTTTAGGGTACAAGCCCCTTCACAGAGTCTGTCCTGTGGGCAGACGCGGCCGCAGATCTCGGGTAGGGTATTGGTCTCATGGACTAAATCCGCCGCTTCCATGATCCGCCCTTGCTGCGCCAGTTTCAGCCAGTTGGGAATATAGTTGTGCAGCGGGCATTTCCACTCACAATAAGGGTTGCCGCAATCGAGGCAACGGTCCGCCTGTTCAGTCACCTGAGCTTGAGCAAAGGGCTGATAAATCTCAATAAACTGAGTCGAACGCTTTGCTGCAGGGTGTTTAGTTGGGTCTTTGCGACCCACTTCAATAAATTGAAAATCGTTACTCATCTGCTATTACCCCGCTTTAACTGCTAGTTCCGGGCTCGATTGCTCTAATTTGAGCAGATCTGCAACGGCGATATTTTTCGGTTTCACTAAAACAAAGCAATCTAACCAGTTGGCGAAGTCGCTTAAGATCATCTTCGCGTGCTCACTGCCGGTTTCGGCCACATGCTCTTCAATCAAGCCTTTCAAATGCTGTTGATGGATAGGTGACTCGAGTTTTTGGGTATCGACAAGCTCGTTATTCACGCGGCGGTTAAAGCGGCCAAATTGGTCGAAGACATAAGCAAAGCCGCCCGTCATCCCTGCGCCGAAGTTGACCCCAGTTTTACCGAGCACGACAACGATACCGCTGGTCATGTATTCGCAGCCGTTATCGCCTAAGCCTTCAACTACGGCAATGGCGCCCGAGTTACGTACCGCGAAGCGTTCACCCGCTTGACCCGCGGCGAAGAAGCGTCCGCCAGTCGCGCCATACAGACAAGTGTTACCGACAATCGCGCTGCGCTCGCTCTGGAATGGACTCCCTAGCGGTGGATAAATCACAATCTTGCCGCCCGACATGCCTTTACCAACGTAGTCGTTGGCATCACCGCAGAGCTTGAGTTCAAGGCCGAGGCTGTTCCATACCCCAAAGCTTTGGCCGGCGCTGCCGTTAAAGCTGAGTTTTATCGGTGACTTAGTGCCTTTAACACCAAGGGTGGTCGCGATATAGCCCGATAGGCGTGCGCCCACTGAGCGGTCAGTGTTGTTGATACTGTAAGCGGCATCGAAACACTCGCCCTTATCGACCGCACTCTGGCACTCGTTGAGCAAATGTTGGTTGAGTAAGCCTAAATCTGCTGGTGGATTGGTTTCCTGCCAGGTGCGCGAGGTGCTGGCTCTGACCTTCGGCTGATACAGGATCGGCGCTAAATCGAGTCCGCGTTGTTTATCGGTCTGGCCTTCTAAGGTATGTAGCCACTCACTGCGGCCCACTAAGTCTTCGAACTTGCTGACCCCTAGGGTTGCCATCCACTCGCGCACTTCCTCGGCGACAAACTCAAAGTAAGTCATCACTCGCTCTGGTAAGCCGTGGTAGTGGTTATCGCGCAGTTTTTTGTCCTGAGTTGCGACACCGGTAGCGCAGTTGTTCAGGTGGCAAATACGCAAGTATTTACAACCTAAGGCAATCATAGGCACAGTCCCGAAGCCAAAGCTCTCGGCGCCGAGTAAGGCCGCCTTGATGACGTCGGTTCCGGTTTTTAGGCCGCCATCGACCTGCAAGCGGATCTTATGGCGTAGGCCATTTTCCACCAGAGATTGGTGCACTTCGGCAAGGCCGAGTTCCCATGGGCTGCCGGCGTATTTCACCGAGGTGATAGGGCTCGCGCCCGTGCCGCCATCGTAGCCAGAAATAGTGATCATATCGGCGTAGGCTTTTGCCACACCGGTGGCGATCGTGCCGACACCTGGCTCAGACACTAACTTCACGGAGATCAGTGCCTTGGTATTGATTTGTTTTAAATCGAAAATCAGCTGGGCTAAGTCTTCGATAGAGTAAATATCATGGTGTGGTGGTGGTGAAATTAGTGTTACACCGGGACGCGCGTGGCGCAGCCCTGCAATTTCCACACTCACCTTATGGCCTGGCAATTGGCCGCCTTCACCGGGTTTTGCACCCTGGGCCACTTTAATCTGCAACACATCGGCATTGACTAGGTAATGGGCGGTTACGCCAAAACGTGCCGAGGCAATTTGTTTAATTGCCGAGTTACGTTCGGTGTTAAAGCGGCGAGCATCCTCACCACCTTCACCCGAGTTAGAGCGGCCACCTAAACGGTTCATTGCAATGGCTAATGCTTCATGAGCCTCGGGGCTTAAGGCACCGATACTCATGGCCGCACTGTCAAAACGTGGGAACAAGTTACTAGCAGCTTCGACCTTATCCAGTTCAATTGCGGCTTGGTCAGCCTTAATGCCAATCAAATCCCTTAGGGTGGCAACTGGACGGTTATCGACTAATTCGGCAAACTTCTTATAGGTCGCAAAATTCTTGTCAATTAAGGATGCCTGCAGCGTGTTGACCACATCTGGGTTGAAGCAGTGGTACTCACCGCCATCTACGTATTTGAGTAAACCGCCTTGTGGCAGTGGCACATGGGCGCGGTAAGCGGCCTTGTGCAGTAGTGCTTGATCGTTGGCGATATCCTCAAAGCTTGCGCCTTCTATACGGCTCACCACACCTTTAAAGCACAGTTCAATCACATCACTGGCGATACCAATGGCTTCAAACTGCTGGCTACAACGGTAGGAGCCGACGGTGCTGATCCCCATCTTCGACATGATCTTACGTAGACCCTTCTCGATGCCGTAACGGAAGTTGAGCATCAATGCCGTGGTGTCGGTCAGTCCATGACGTTTAGCCAGATCTGAGATTGATTCATACACTAAATAGGGATAAATCGCCGTGGCGCCAAAGCCGAGTAGCACTGCAAAGTGGTGCGGATCTCGCGCCGAGGCGGTCTCAACAATGATGTTGGTATCGCAGCGTAGGCTCTTACTCACCAGCATTTGTTGTACTGCGCCGACTGCCATGGCCGCTGGGATTACCTGCGCCGATTTATCAATCGCACGGTCGGATAAAATCAGCAGCGTAGTGCCACTTCGGGCTAAACGCTCGGCTTCCGAGGTGATGCGGCGAATCGCCTGTTCTAAGCCTTCTTTCGGATCGTAGTTTAAATCGACGATATTGGCGCGATAGTAAGTGCTATCTAATCCGAGTAATTGATTGAAATCACTGAATAATAAGATCGGTGAGTTGAACATCACTCGATAGGCATGGCCAGTCGTTTCGTTGAAGAGGTTTTGTTCGCGGCCAATGCAGGTCGCCAGAGACATCACGTGCTTTTCACGCAATGGATCGATAGGCGGGTTAGTGACTTGAGCGAATTTTTGCCTGAAATAGTCATAGAGCGAGCGTGACTTTTTCGACAATACGGCCATTGGTGTATCATCGCCCATGGAGCCTGTCGCTTCTTCGCCTTGTTTTGCCAGCACCCAAATCACTTGTTCAAGTTCTTCGCGGGTGTAACCAAATTGCTTTTGGTATTGCAGTAGTTGCTCAGGACTTAATTCACTGGCGCCATGTTGCTCTGTCGTTAGCTGCTCGGCAGGAATTAAAGTACGACTGTTTTTCGCCATCCATTCTTTGTAGGGGTGGCGACGCTTAAGATCGTTATCGATTTCGAATGACTGATATAGACGGCCATTTAATGTATCTAACACTAACAGCTCGCCTGGGCCGACACGGCCTTTTTCAATCACTTCATCGGCGGCGTAGTCCCAAATGCCGACTTCTGAGGCGAGGGTTAAGATACGATCTTTGGTGATCACATAACGAGATGGGCGCAGACCGTTACGATCGACCGCGCAAGCGGCGTGGCGACCGTTGGTCATTACGATACCCGCTGGACCATCCCATGGCTCCATATGCATGGAGTTAAAGTCATAGAAGGCTTTTAGCTCGTCATCCATCTCAGGGTTACTTTGCCATGCTGGCGGGATCAGCAAACGCATGGCGCGGTATAAGTCCATCCCGCCAGAGAGCAGCATCTCGAGCATATTGTCGAGGGAGGAAGAGTCTGAACCCGTTTCATTCACAAACGGCGCTGCCTGCTGTAAGTCAGGCAGCAGCGGCGAATTAAATTTATAGGCACGGGCACGGGCCCATTGACGGTTACCGGTAATCGTATTGATCTCGCCGTTATGGGCAAGATACCTGAAGGGTTGAGCGAGTGGCCATTTAGGTGACGTATTGGTTGAAAAGCGTTGATGGAATAGACAAATGGAGCTCTTCAAACGGATGTCGGCAAGGTCGGGATAGAATGCGGGCAGGTCGGCTGGCATCATCAAGCCTTTGTAGACGATGACTTGGCCAGAAAGACTTGCGACATAAAAGTCTTTATCGTCAGTAATTTGTTGCTCTAAACGGCGGCGAGCCATGTAGAGACGTCGCTCAAGGTCTTTCTCACGCCAACCAATGGGGGCGTTAATCAGCACTTGATAGATTTGCGGTAGGCTCGATTTACCAATCTCACCCAATACCTCTGGATTGATAGGGACTTTACGCCAACCAGCGATACTTAATGTTTCACGCTCCAGTTCGCGTTCGAGGATGAATTTAGCTTGGTCGGCTAATTCCTCATCTTGGCTTAAAAACAACATGCCTACAGCGAATTTGCGGCTCAAGTGCCAGTCATTTTCTGCGGCTACGGCCTCAAAGAATTGCAATGGTAGCTGCATCAATAAACCACAGCCGTCCCCAGTTCGACCATCAGAGGCGATACCGCCACGGTGTTTCATGCGATCAAGGCCATGGATAGCTGTGCGCACGATACGATGACTGGCTTCGCCATCCATTTGTGCAATCAAGCCAAACCCACAATTGTCCCGCTCAAAACTGGGATGATATAAGCTCATACAAAAACCTCCCTTGACCTCAACGAAATTACTACTCGGGAGAAATGTAAAGACTTTCTATAGATATGCACCCGAACCACCCAAATTATCCTGAGATTAACTAAAGGTCAAACCAAAATTTTGCATAAAATATGGGTATTAATTCATGTTTCATACACAAAACATAATTGCTTGACGTTAACGTTAACTGATTAAAGTGCCGTATAACATTATGAATAAAAAGAATTTTAAAAAATGAAAAACTTGTAAGTTACCAAAATGTAACATTGACGCGGATTGTTTTTGATTTAGAAATAGTGATTTTTATTGCAAATACAGTGTTTGTATAAAAATATGAAATAAGTGAATTGTTATTCTGTTTGGTTGTGAGTGCTATCACAGAATGTAAAGGCACTGTGAGGGGCGGCTCAGGTTTTTAGCTTGGATATGGTGAATATTATGAGAGTTTGATTTACCGCCAAGAAAAGTGTGCTCGCTTTGTTTATCATGAGTTTTTTCGTCTATACACACATCATTATTTCTTCTTTCTTGTGATTTTATCTTGGTTATTTTTAATGAAACGACATGAAATATGGCAGGCGAGCTAATGGGGCTCGATGCATACGTAAACACATTTGGTGCTGTTTGTAAGGCTAAATACGGTGAGCGATTACGCAAGCTCACCATAGATGCCAAATTCACTTGTCCTAACCGTGACGGCACGCTTGGACGTGGTGGTTGTACCTTTTGCAACGTGGCGTCCTTTAGTTATCAGCAAACGGAAACACTTAGCATCAGTGAGCAGCTAGAACAAGGGAAAGCCCGTTATAAAGAGGCGAAACCCAAGCTGAATGCGGATAAGTTTATCGCTTATTTTCAGGCTTATACGAGCACTTATGATGAGTATCAAGTGTTGATGGCTAAATACGATGAGGCGGTCAAAGACAGTGAGATTGTGGGCCTGTGTGTTGGCACTCGTCCTGACTGTGTGCCAGATAATGTGTTAGATTTACTAGCAAGTTACCAGCAAAAAGGCGTTGATGTGTGGTTGGAGCTTGGGCTACAAACCGCCAACGACAAGACGCTACACAAGATTAATCGTGGCCATGATTTTGCCTGTTATTGCGATACCGTTTTGCGGGCGAGAAGCCGCGGTTTAAAGGTGTGTACTCACCTTATCTTAGGTTTACCCGGTGAAACTCGTCTCGATTACATGGCGACCCTTCAGGCCGTGCTGACGCAGGGCGTAGATGGTTTAAAGCTGCATCCATTACATGTGGTTGAGGGCAGTACTATGGCAAAAGCTTGGCGCACAGGGCGCTTACCTTTGCTCAGTATTGAGGAGTATGCGGCTTGTGTCGGCGAACTGGTTCGGCATACACCGAAAGAGGTGATATTTCATCGGGTGACCGCCTATGCGAAAAAACCGATACTGCTGGCACCCGATTGGTGTGGTTATCGTTGGAATGGCTTAGTGGCGATTGTTGAGGATCTTGCGAGTAAGGGTGGACAAGGGGCGGCATTAGCGCGACCATAATGTCCATATTTGCTGAATGGATTCATTTGGTAATTTTTTATCGCTAATAGTATTTGATATAGTTGATTTTTTGTTAATAAAAACATCTTTTGACCACAAATGCTGCTATAAGTTGCGCTGACAATTTTAGTGGGTATCATGTCATAAATTTGTTTTAAGCATTGGACTACTTAAGGGAGGCCTAGATGGCCACAGTTGAATTAGAGACAATTCTAGATCTCAATACGTTAGAACAGTATTGCAGCGCGATTGGTGCCGGTACTTTGCTAAAGAGCGTGGTGTTATTTGAGCAATTAATGCCTGAATATGTTGGGAATCTAGTAAAGGCTAACGAAGCTGCTGACAAGGACACTTTATGTTCAGAGGCCCACAAATTTAAAGGTGCAGCGGGTTCAGTTGGCTTAAAACGTATTCAGCAAATTGCCCAATTACTGCAGCATGGCGAAGAAGCGCGTTGGGAAGTTGAACATGCAACTTGGGTCGCGCAAATTGTTGAATTTGCGAGTGCCGATCTGCAGCAATTAAAGCAATTCTTACAGGCTAAAGCCTAGTTTGGTTTGCGAGGTGCGGCGTAAAGGTTGCACCTCGATAACTTCTTCCTTCTCGTTTTATCCCCTCTTTTGCTTTTCCCTCCTGTATTCTGAGTCGCCTCATGCGTTTTACCTTGATTGAAAATCGATTTTGCTCACACTATTGAGTAATTTAGCCGCGTTTTAGTTGATAACTTATGCTAGAGTTGATTAAATTTATTAATTCATAACCGTAGTGGCAATCGATAAAATGAAAAATTTACCTAGCCTTAAGAATCTATATTACTTGGTGAATCTTCATCAAGAGCAGAATTTTAATCGCGCCGCTAAGGTGTGTTTTGTCAGCCAATCGACTCTGTCAAGCGGCATTCAGAATCTTGAAGAACAGCTTGGCCACCAGTTAATTGAACGGGATCACAAGTCTTTTATGTTCACCGCTATTGGTGAGGAAGTAGTGCAACGTTCTCGCAAAATCCTCACGGATGTAGATGATTTGGTTGAATTGGTTAAAAACCAAGGTGAGCCTATGACGGGGGATATCCGCTTAGGTTGTATTCCTACCATTGCTCCATTTTTACTCAGCCGCGTTGTCAAACAGTGCCAACACGCTTATCCCGCGATGAGCCTATTACTCAAAGAGGATACAACAGAGCGCTTACTCGATGCGTTGGGTAAAGGGGAGTTAGATATACTCATTCTTGCTCTACCCGTTGATACCAGTGGCTACCACAGCATGAAGGTAGGTATTGATCCCTTTAAGATGGTTATCCACAAAGATTTAGTGGGGGGAATTCATCAGCCGATCGATTATCAGACATTACCTGATGAGAGTATTTTTCTGTTGCAGAGCGAGCATTGTATTACTGGCCATGCCATTACTGCTTGTCAGTTGGGCGACAGTGCTAAAGTCAATCCTTTTGCTGCCACGAGTCTGCATACCTTAGTACAAATGGTAAATAGCAAACTGGGCACAACGTTCTTACCGCAAATGGCGATTGATGCAGGGATTTTGAATGATACCGATCTGGTGGTAATGACTCCGCCAGGTGAAGCGCCATATCGCGATATCGGTTTAGTATGGCGACAAACAACCAGCCGAATTTTAACTTTCCGTACGCTAGGTTTATTGATCCAAAAATTGTTAGCTAACGAAACCGCATAATCACTGAGTATTTTTGCTTTTGGTGAGGTTTATAAAGGGGAAACACCAAACACTTCAATCGAGTGTTGTTTCCCTTTTAATTTAATTGGGCCCAGATTAGTCAAACGATACTCACTGTTAGGATTATCGAGTCGTCCCGCTAAGGCGCCAGAGATCAACATACGCTGTCCTAAGGGATTACATTGATCCTGCAGTCTCGCTAACGTATTTAGCACATCACTAAAGAAGCTAATTTCTTGTTTTTGAACACCAACAACTGCAGCAACGACTTGCCCACAGTGAGCCGCCGCTTTAAATTTAGGCACAAAACCATAGTGTTCTTCAAAGTAACGTCTCTGCCAATTTAATTGCTGGCTAAATTCAAAATAGATATTCATGCAGCGGTCGTGCACAACACCTTCCTCTAAGGGCCAATGGATTAATACGGCATCACCCATATAGCGGTAGATTTCAGCTTCGTTATTACTCACAGTATCTGAAAGTAAGCTAAAACTATCTTGGATTAGGCGACTAAAGCGATAATCGCCAAGAGATTCAGCATGAGTTGTTGAGGCGACCATATCTAAGTAAAGAAATAAACGCTGTTCGTATCTTGGCTTATGGTATTTGCCTAAACCAATATTGAGTAAAATACGTGGCCCAACTAAAAGCCCCATCTGCTCAACAAAGGCTAAGCTCACTCGTACAACGACTAAATAAACAATTAAGGCTTGGAATGAGGGACTATAGAGAATATGCGCCGTAAGCATTTGTCTAAGGGTCGACATGTGATTTTCAATGGCCCACATATTTAGAAATTGGGTCATATAAGCTAAGGTTGTCGCACCCAATAACAGGAACAATCCTTTAAAAATGACTGAGAAGATATAAGGTAGGCGATTGATAGCGCTAAAATCAGCTATCAGATTGGACATCCAGTGTAAGCTGCCAAAAATAATCCCCATATAGACAGCGAGTGTCGCGAGATCAGCCGAACCTACAGCCCATTGCGGCAGTTCTGGTGATTGGGCATATCGAAAAAACACGAATGCAGCCATGGCTATCGCCCAAGCTAATATCGCAAAAAGAAGTTTTTTCGCTTGTCTACGAGTTCTCACAACGGGTTTTGTATCCGAATACGGCCATATATTTCAGGATGCCGTAGTTTATAGAAAATCATCACTAGAGTGCCAGTGATATTTGTGATCTGGATCAATACAACGCTATATAGCTACGAAAATTTAACCAAACACTTTATTTAATATCATTGCTGTAAAGGCGGTCTTGAGATAAAAACCGCGAGGATTGGTCATTTTGAGGCTGCCATCCTCGGCAATACTTTGAGTCAATGCCTTACTATTAGCGGCTTTAGGGCGTAATTGGAGAACTTCACCGTGCCTAGCGGTGAGATTTTCGACTTTACCAAGAGCAATCAGCTCCATGATTTCTTCCCAATCCTGTTGCAGTAATGCTTGCTCTTGTAGATCGGGCTGCCACAGTATCGGTGTGCCAACTCTGCGTTCACCCACAGGGATATGTCGCTCCCCCTCTACTGGTACCCACAGTACTCGTTGTAACTTGTGACACACTAAGCTGTCTTGCCAAGTTAATCCTTCTATATTGGTCAGCGGTGCAACACACACATAGGTGGTTTCTAGTGGTTTGCCCTGATGATCAATGGGGATAGTTTTTAGCTCTACTCCGAGGTGAAGAAAATCTTGCTCGGGTTTCGAACCTGCTATCGCACCTAATTCCATTTCAATGAGTTGTCCTACCCAACCTTTATCGCGTTTCAGATTGTCGGGGACATGAATGCCGCGATGGGCAGCAATTTGCGCCAAAGATACGCCGGCCATCATATTAGCGCGTTCGAGCAATTCGCTCAGATTTTGAGGGGGAATAATAGGTTTCATAGGCGAATTTTACTGGAAAATAACTGCTTAGCAACCAAGGTCAAAAAATGAGCATTAAAAAAAGAATAAGTACACTGCTAGGTTTTTGTGTTTAAGCATTTGATTTATATTGTTTTTATCTGGTTTACGGCAGAGGTCAGTTAAAGTGTTCAAAGTTACTCTCGGCTTTCCCTTGCGTTTCTCACATATTTATCCACAGATATTATGGATAACTCACAATGCGTGTGCCTTTAACTGAATAAAATCTTTGAGTCAATGGTATTAAGTGGCATTTTAAATAGGAATGTGGGTAATTTTGGGTGTGCTCTGTGTATAACATTTAAGGATTACTCTAATTAAATAATAGAATTTATTTTAGGTTAAAAAGTGAGCGTTTGTGTATTTTGATAGATATCTTGTAAATTATTAAGGTTTATCTTGATGATTTATAGGTTATTTTTTTGATGTGGTATGCGTTGTGATGTATATTCTATTTGTTGTTTTTTGAACGATATACCTAGTTTACCCTAGTTTCAAACAGAGATATCCACAGAAAATGTGGATATCCCCTTAGATTAAGTCGATGAGTTGTTGATAAAGTAGTAAGTTGAAACTATTTATCCAAAGATAAGCTGAAAATAGAGGTTTGCTGAGAGACGGGCTTTGTGAAACAATCGCTTTATTAAAATTTATCCTTATTTGGAGTCCATGTGATTGATAGCGACGGCTTTCGCGCAAATGTGGGCATAATAATTTGTAACAGATATGGCCAAGTCATGTGGGCCAGACGGTTTGGACAACACTCATGGCAGTTTCCCCAAGGCGGTGTAGATGATGGTGAATCGGCCGAAGAGGCTATGTACCGTGAATTGTATGAGGAAGTTGGCTTAAAACCCGAGCATGTCACTATATTAACCTCGACGCGCTCTTGGCTAAGATACCGTTTACCTAAACGCTTAGTGAGACAGGACAGTAAGCCTGTGTGTATTGGCCAAAAGCAAAAGTGGTTTCTGTTACAACTCAAAAGCCAAGATAGTGCGATTAATTTAAGTTCTTCAGGCCACCCTGAGTTTGACGATTGGCGCTGGGTAAGTTATTGGTATCCGGTGCGGCAGGTTGTCTCATTTAAGCGTGATGTTTATCGTAAGGTCATGAAAGAATTTGCGGTAACGGCATTGTCATTCCAAACCCAGGAAATACCGAGGAAGCGGGTAAGACAAAAGACAACGGGCTGATTTTCAAAAGAGGATTGAAAACAGTGTTAAATACGCTCAGGGATATTACCCAAGCTGTGGCTTCTGCCCACAGCTTAGAAACCGCATTAGAAGTCCTAGTTTCATCGACCAAGTCTGCGATGGAAACCCAATGTTGCTCGGTCTATATCCTAGAGCAGCAAGAACTCGTTTTATCCGCAACCGATGGTCTCGAAAAGAGTGCTGTCGGTCGAGTGCGCATGCCTTTAACTCAGGGCTTGGTGGGCTTAGCTGCCGAGCGTGAGGAGGCGGTGAATTTAGCCGATGCACGTTTACATCCGCGCTTTAAGCTCTTTCCTGAGGTTGCAGAAGAAGAATACCGTGCCTTTTTAGCTGTCCCTATTATTTATCAAAAAGCGGTTGTGGGTGTGATTGTGGTGCAGCAAGCTAGTGCACGGCAATTTAGTGAAGGCGAAGAAGCCTTTTTAATGACCTTGGCTGCGCAGCTTGCGATGGCGATCCGAGGATTAAAACAAAAGGCGCAGGTCAGTTCACTCCATCAACAGATTTTATTCCAAGGGACATCTGCATCCAGTGGGATCGCTATTGCACACGCGTTAGTGCTCGGTGGGGAGATTTCCCTCGAACAGCCCGATGTGCGCTGCGAGGACATTGCCCTTGAATCCAGCCGTTTAGTCGCGGCAATGGGGCGTTGTAAAGAGGCGATTGGTGCGCTATCTCAGCGTTTCGACCGAGAACAGGATGAGGAGGTCGCCTCAATATTCAATGCCTTACAGTTACTACTCGATGATGCCAGCCTCGGTGGTGAATATACCCGTGAAGTACAGCAGGGCTGGGAGGCTGAATCGGCGGTGAGCCGGGTTTCGTTGCGTTATATTCAGCAGTTTTTGGCGATGGAAGATCCTTATCTCAAGGAGCGGGCGAGTGATATCCGCGATTTGGGGCAAAAGGTGCTAAGGCAATTGATTGAGCCTGAGCGATTAGAGCATGAACCTGATAAACCTGTAATTTTAGTGACGAAAGAAGCCGATGCTACAATGTTGGCTGAATTTCCTCGGCAAAAATTAGCCGGGATTGTGACCGAGCTCGGTGGCGTTAACTCCCATGCGGCGATTTTAGCGCGGGCGCTTGGTGTACCTGCGATTACAGGCGTTGAACAGTTGCTTTCCGCTGATATTGATCAAAAGCTGTTAGTCGTCAATGCCAGCCGTGGGCAGCTTATGGTGTCGCCATCGCCTGCAATTGTTAGCGAATACCGCAGTTTGATTTCGGCGCAAAAAGCGTTGCAGCGCCAATACGCACAGGAGCTAGCGCTGCCTTCTGTGATGCTTGATGGTACGCGAATTAGACTCTATCTCAATGCGGGATTACTCAGTGGTGTCGCCTCGGAAATTGCCGAAGGGGCAGATGGTATTGGGTTATATCGCACTGAAATCCCCTTTATGTTGCAGCAGCGTTTTCCGAGTGAATCCGAGCAGGTAAAGGTTTATCAACAGGTACTCTCAGCGGCTTCGGGTCGCCCTGTAGTAATGAGAACCTTAGACGTTGGCGGCGATAAGCCTTTGCCGTATTTCCCTATTAAAGAAGACAATCCTTTCCTCGGTTGGCGTGGTATTCGACTATCACTGGATCACCCTGAGCTGTTTCTTGTGCAGTTAAGGGCCATGTTACAGGCTGGCGCAGAAGGCAAGCAGTTAAGCATTTTGTTACCCATGGTCAGTAATTTAGATGAAATCGATCAAGCGTTAGCCTACTTAGAGCAGGCTTATATTGAACTCAAAAATGATGTCAACAGCAATATCGAAATGCCGCGTATTGGCATAATGCTCGAAGTGCCTGCAATGCTATATCAGTTAGATGAAGTGGCAAAGAGAGTGGATTTTGTGTCAGTTGGGAGTAACGATTTAACCCAATATTTACTCGCAGTCGATCGCAATAACCCGAGGGTCAGTTCATTATTTGACAGTTATCATCCGGGGATTTTGCGGGCCTTACATCAGGCAAGAATAGATTGTGAATATCATCATCTTGATATCAGTATCTGTGGTGAGTTGGCTGGCGAGCCCATGGGCGCGATCTTGCTTGTGGCGATGGGATACAACCAATTGAGTATGAACCAAGGCAGTTTAGCGCGAATTAACTATCTGCTGCGCCGAGTCTCTGGTGATGATTTAGCACAGTTACTCGCGCAGGCGTTAAGCCTATCTAACGGTTTCCAAGTGCGTGAGCTGGTTAAAGAATATTTTACTCAGCAAGGATTAGCCACAATTCTTAATTAACTAATCGTGCCTTTTGCTTTAAGCTAAGGCTTCACTTAATCACGCTGTAGGTATTCGTGTGGATAGTTTGTTGTTGGTGTTCTTTATTTGCTTGGCGTTAGGTGCGTTTGTCGGTTTTATGGCAGGATTATTAGGTATCGGCGGCGGCTTGATTGTCGTGCCTGCATTGCTTTATATTTTGCCATCGGTCGGTATTAGCTCTACGCAGCTACCTCATATTGCGATTGCCACTTCGCTAGCCGCCATTATTCTTACCTCTATTTCATCGGCACGTGCCCACCATAAGCGCGGTAATGTGCCTTGGGAATTGTTCAAATCAATGTTACCGGGCCTGATTATAGGCGCGCTGGCTTCAGGTTTTATTGCTGAGCGTATTCCTGCTGATGCTTTACAGAAAGGTTTTGCCATCTTTGTGATTTTAATGACAATTCAAATGGCTTATCCCGTAAAAGCCGAATCAAATCGCCAATTACCTAATTCAGTCGTGCTTTTTGTTGTATCGGCTTTGATTGCGGTTTTGGCCGGTTTGACAGGTATAGGTGGCGGTATACTGATAGTGCCATTTTTGACTTTTTATGGTTTACAGATGCGTCAAGCCGTGGGTTTTTCTGCTGCGATGGGCTTTTTAATCTCTCTTTCTGGCAGTTTCGGCTATATTATTGCGGGCATGAATGCCCCTGAATTGCCCTATGGTACCTTAGGCTATATCTATTTACCGGCGTTATTTGGCTTAATCATAACCTCAATTTTAATGGCTCCGGTTGGTGTGAAGGCTGCAAGCACTTGGCCCACCCCAGTCCTTAAAAAAATATTTGCACTTTTACTCCTTTGTGTCGGTCTCAAATTAATTCTGAGCTGATTTTTAGTTTTTAGCCCTCAATTTGAGGCTGTTGATGGATAAGTTATGGCATTGAATTTTCCCAATATCGATCCTGTGATCGTGAAGTTTGGTCCCTTTGATATTTTTGGACAAACCTTTGAACCTGCGCTGCGTTGGTATGGATTTACTTACTTAGTGGGTTTTGTGGCGGCGATGTGGTTACTCAATCGTCAGGCTGACCGTTCCAATGGTTTATGGACGAGAGAGCAGGTTTCCGATTTACTGTTTTATGGCTTCCTAGGGGTGATATTAGGCGGTCGTATTGGCTATGTGCTCTTCTATCATTTTGATTATTTTCTCGCTAGTCCAATGTATTTATTTAAAATTTCAGAAGGCGGCATGTCCTTTCACGGTGGTTTGATTGGGGTGATTACCGCCATGATTTATATCACTTGGAAGCAAAAGCGTACCTTCTTTGCCGTGGCGGATATGGTGGCGCCCGTGGTGCCTATTGGTCTTGGGGCCGGCCGTATCGGTAACTTTATTAATGGTGAGTTATGGGGCCGCGTGACTGATGTGCCTTGGGCTATGGTGTTCCCAAGCGGTGGACCAGAACCACGCCATCCCTCACAGCTCTATCAATTTGCTCTTGAAGGTGTTGCATTATTCTTGCTCCTTTATTGGTTCAGTAAACGTACTAAGAAAGTCGGCGCAGTATCGGGTATGTTCTTACTAGGCTACGGTATTTTCCGCGTGATTGTCGAAACGGTAAGGCAACCTGATGCACAGTTAGGCCTCTATTGGGGCTTTATGACAATGGGGCAGATCCTCTCAGTGCCGATGATCCTCTTCGGTTTATATTTAATTCTTCGTCCAGAGGGTAAGCAGTAATGCAGCAGTATTTAGACTTGATGAAACACATTTTAGCCGAAGGTGTGGATAAATCAGACCGTACAGGTACGGGGACTCGCTCGGTGTTTGGCTATCAAATGCGTTTCGATTTGAGTAAGGGTTTTCCTTTAGTCACAACGAAAAAGTGCCATATGCGTTCGATTATCCATGAGCTATTGTGGTTCCTGAAAGGGGAGACCAATATTGCTTATCTGCGTGACAATAAGGTCAGTATTTGGGACGAATGGGCCGATGAAAACGGCGATTTAGGCCCTGTTTACGGTGCACAGTGGCGCAGTTGGCCGACCCAAGGTGGTGAGGCTATCGATCAAATTTCGCAGGTCATTGCGCAAATTAAATCGCAACCCGACTCGCGCCGTTTGATTGTCTCTGCATGGAACGTGGGCGAGCTGGATAAAATGGCACTGGCGCCATGCCACGCGTTTTTCCAGTTTTATGTCGCCGACGGCAAATTATCCTGCCAGTTGTACCAACGCAGTTGTGATGTATTTTTAGGTTTACCATTCAATATCGCCAGCTATGCGTTGCTGACGATGATGGTTGCGCAACAATGTGATTTAGCCTTAGGTGACTTTGTTTGGACGGGTGGCGATACACATTTATACTCCAACCATATGGAGCAAACTGCGTTGCAGTTGACCCGTGAGCCAAGACCTTTACCCACCATGACATTTTTGCGTAAACCTGCTTCTATTTTCGATTATCAATTCGAAGACTTCGAACTGACCCACTACGATCCACATCCACATATTAAAGCGCCTGTTGCCGTTTAATGGCGAATTAATCGACCAACACCTCGGAATAGCCGAGGTGTTTTGTCGAAACTAACGATTATACTTGTTCATTTTCTTCGTCTACACTCAATCTATTATGATTTTTGGGAGTGCAAGATGGAAAAAGCGATTAGAAATTTTTTAAGCCAAGAGTCTGCAGGCGGCATCCTTTTATTGATTGCCGTTGCCTTTGCCATGTTGATGGCCAATTCTCCTCTCGCGGGACTCTATCAAGGTTTTCTCGGTACTGAAGTACAGGTGCGTGTCGGTGCACTCGATCTGCATAAGCCATTGTTGCTGTGGATTAACGACGGTCTAATGGCGCTGTTTTTCTTGCTGATTGGTTTAGAAGTTAAGCGCGAGCTACTCGAAGGCGCATTATCGAGTGTGGCACAGGCTTCTCTGCCAACTTTTGCTGCCATTGGTGGCATGTTAGTGCCTGCGGGAATTTATCTTTTATTTAACTATGGTGATCCTATCACTCAAGCGGGTTGGGCAATTCCTGCAGCGACGGATATTGCTTTTGCTTTGGGGATCATGGCGTTGCTAGGTAGCCGCGTACCCGTTGCTTTAAAGGTCTTTCTGCTGGCATTAGCCATTATTGATGATTTAGGCGTTATTGTGATTATCGCCCTCTTCTACAGTACAGATTTATCAACCATTAGTTTAATCATTGCCAGTATTGCGATTGTTGGTTTAGTTGCTTTAAACCGTAAAGGAGTGACTTCATTAGCACCCTATGGCGTATTAGGGCTTATCCTATGGGTTGCAGTGCTCAAGTCAGGTGTTCATGCCACATTAGCGGGTGTCATTATTGCCTTCTGTATTCCTCTTCGGGCAAAAGATGGTAGTTCGCCTTCTGAGCATTTAGAGCATAGTTTACACCCATGGAGCACCTTCCTGATCCTGCCTGTATTTGCCTTTGCTAATGCCGGAGTCGCTTTAGGAAACATGAGCTTAGATACGCTTATTTCCCCAGTGCCAGTAGGGATTGCGTTGGGATTAATGTTAGGTAAACCGATAGGGGTGATGCTGTTTAGCTTTGTTGCTGTCAAGCTTAAGTTGGCACAGTTGCCTGATGGTATCGGTTGGAAACAGATCGCACCCGTGGCGGCGATGTGCGGGATTGGTTTTACCATGTCGATGTTTATTGCTTCGTTGGCATTTGAGCAGGCAGACCCTATGTTCGGCGATTTAGCACGCCTTGGCACCTTGATTGGCTCAATTCTCGCAGCCTTGATCGGGTATTTCTGGTTATCAAAAGTGTTACCAAAAAAAGGAGTATAACTATGATAAATATGAAATTAGTGGGAGTTGCTGCATTGTTAGCATTATCTTCAAGTGCCATGGCTTCGCAAATTGATGCCTGCAACAAAGATGTCGCATCACAAACCTGCCAAAGCTATCTTGAGGGGATAGTTGATGGGGCATTAATGTTTAAACCTGAGGCATTAGGCGCGAGGCTTGAAACCAATGGTTACGAGTCTAGAGCATTAAAATACCGTGGCGGTAAACGTTTCCAAGAAGCAAACCGTACTTATTGTGCTAGTCGAATTCCTGATCGTGACAGTTTAGTCTCTGGGGTGACTGAAGCGGTTAGCACTGGTACTGCCGCAGATTTAGAGCAACTTCAAGGAATCGTTGTTAACTTATTGGATTGCCAGCGTTTAAAATAGCGATATTGACTCATTATTTGTTAAGCTGGGTCATTGCTACCCGATATGCCACAGCATAGATGCTGTGGCATCCCTAATAGGAAGCTCATTGGCGATGCTCCATCTCAATTACAACCATCTTTACTATTTTTGGATGATTAAGAAAAAGGGCTCTGTGGCAAAAGCTGCAGAAGCCCTTTATTTAGCTCCACAAACGATTACTGGGCAAATCCGCGCCTTAGAAGACAGGCTAAACGGTAGCTTATTTAAACGTGTCGGCAGAAATCTAGAAGCGACAGAGCTCGGAGAGCTCGTCTTTCGTTATGCCGATAGAATGTTTTCTCTCAGTTATGAGATGCTCGATTTACTTAACTATCAAAAAGATGACGCTATTCTATTTGAGGTTGGGATTGCTGATGCTTTATCGAAAGCCTTATCAAGTAGAGTGTTGCTCTCGGTTGTTCCTAATGATGGCTCTATGCACCTTGCCTGTTATGAGGCGACCCATGAAAGCTTAATGTCTCGCTTACGCGAGCATAAACTCGATATGATCCTTTCAGACTGTGCGGGCGAGTCACTTAAATATCCCGAAATTCTATCGAAAAAACTGGGTGAGTGTGGTGTGAGTTTCTTTTCTGCCGAAGCTTACAGTGCGGATTTTCCTGCCTGTTTAGAGCAAGGGCCGCTATTGATCCCCGGTCGTAGAACTTCGCTCGGTCAGCAACTATATCGTTGGTTTGATGAGCAAAATCTTAACGTGAGTATTTTAGGTGAGTTTGATGATGCGGCCATGATGAAGGCTTTTGGTTACCTTAAGCGCGGTATCTTTGTCATGCCATCGATTTATCCCCAAGAAGTGATTTCCCATGGCATGCATTTACTCGGTGAAACCTTAGATGTGAAAGAAGAGTATCACGTTATGTTTGCCGAACGGATGATCCAGCATCCTGCGGTTAAACGCCTCCTAGAAACGGATTTTAGTGATTTATTTGCCGGATTAGATACTCAAGTTAAGCAGTATTAAACTTGTGTTTCAACAACGCTTGCATCGACACTTCATGGATTGAACTGGTAGACTAAGGCGAATTTTGTTTTGGGAGAGATTAACTTGGAGTTAATGAACATTGCACGGGTCCGTTGGGCATGTCGCCGCGGAATGCTCGAATTAGACGTTTTGTTCCAGCCCTTCGTTGAGAATGTTTATCAGGATTTGTCTGATGAAGATAAAGCCCTGTTTATTCGTTTGCTCGAGTGTGAAGATCCTGAATTATTTGCATGGTTTATGGGTCATGAAGTTTGCCCTGATCCTGAGCTTGCCCGCATGGTAGTGCAAGTCCGTGGCCGAGCTGCGCCATAGTTTTAGTGTAAAAGCCTCCTTTGACCAACGTCTCTCGTTGGTCGTATTTGTTTGTGTCTGTAGCACTTCTTTACTTCTCTGGCCAGAAACGGATACCGCAGTACTACATGGACTGAGGGCTATATTCGCCGTCTTAATATTGGGATTCTTGTGCTCTCAGTTATGGCAACTGAGGAAATGGCATTGCCGTTTTGAGCTTAATGGTCAAGGAGAAGGCTGGCTATCAACGGGAGAGGCGTTTCACGTATTGCAAAGAACTTGGGTAACGCCGTTTATCTGCTTGGTTTACTATCAATCTGCAAATAAGTTGCATCTCTTACCTCTATGGGCGGATATGTTTAATGATACAGATTATCGCCACTTGTGCCGACTATTACTTAAAGTTAAAACTCAGGCGGTGAGCCAACACGAACCAATTTAATCTAAATCTGAATCTGAATCTGAACTGTGAGTGATGCGACTTTCACACCGTCTAAATAACAAACGGGCTAAATCCTTGTTAAGATTTAGCCCGTTAAAAGCGTTTAAGTTAAGCTATCCGCTTATTTTTCAGGTTGCAAAATGGTCGGTAGTGGAGAAGCTGACTTTTCAGGATGGTCAATATTATAGTGCAGCCCTCGACTTTCTTTACGTTCCATCGCGCAGCGAATAATGAGTTCCGCCACTTGCACTAAGTTACGCAGTTCAAGCAGGTTATTACTGACTCTGAAGTTGCTGTAATACTCTTGGATTTCCTGCTGCAACATCAAGCAGCGGCGCAGTGCGCGCTCTAAGCGTTTATCTGAGCGTACGATACCCACATAGTCCCACATAAACAGGCGCAGTTCGTGCCAGTTGTGGGCGATAACGACTTCTTCATCAGAATTAGAAACTTTACTTTCATCCCATGCGGGAATTGGGCCTGGTAAGGGGATTTTATGCAGTTGACTCTCAATATCTTGGGAGGCTGCCCGCGCAAATACCAAGCACTCAAGCAGCGAGTTACTTGCCAAGCGGTTGGCGCCATGCAAGCCTGTATAAGCGACTTCACCAATGGCATAGAGACCATTGAGATCGGTTTGACCATGTAAGTCTGTCATCACCCCACCACAGGTATAGTGGGCTGCCGGGACGACCGGAATAGCGTCCTTTGTAATATCAATACCGAGTTCTAAGCAGCGACTGTAAATCGTCGGGAAATGCTTCATTACAAAGTCAGCATCTTTATGGCTGATATCCAGATACACGCAATCGGCACCGAGACGTTTCATCTCATAGTCAATAGCGCGGGCAACAATGTCACGGGGAGCTAACTCTGCACGTTCATCAAAGTCTGGCATAAAGCGGCTGCCATCAGGGCGACGCAAATAGGCACCTTCACCACGTAGAGCTTCGGTAAGTAAAAAGTTACGGGCATCAGCGTGGTATAAGCAGGTTGGATGAAATTGATTGAATTCCATGTTGGCAACGCGGCAACCTGCACGCCATGCCATCGCAATACCATCACCACTAGCCACATCGGGATTTGAAGTATATTGGTAAACCTTAGAACTACCGCCAGTGGCTAAAGCGACAAACTTAGCCTTGATGGTTTCAACTTGCTCGGCATTTCGGTTCCACACATAGGCACCTAACACGCGATTACCGGGGCGATTTAATTTGCGGGTGGTGATAAGGTCGATGGCGTTATAGCGTTCTAAAACTTGAATATTTGGATGGGCTAGGGCGCGTTCTTGCAGTGTTGTCTGCACCTCTTTGCCCGTTGCATCCGCAGCATGTAGAATGCGTCTATGGCTATGGCCGCCTTCGCGGGTAAGGTGATAAGGGGCATCTTTAGCATTGTTCCCCGTGGCTTCTTCTTTATCGAAAGCCACGCCACATTCGATTAGCCATTGCATTGCACTCTTGGCGTTTTCGGCGGTAAAAGTCACCACCTCTTTATCGCACAAACCAGCACCAGCGACTAATGTATCGGCTACATGGGATTCGATAGTATCACTTTCATCGAAGACGGAGGCGATACCGCCCTGCGCGTAGTATGTCGACCCTTCCGAGAGAGGGCCTTTTGAAAGCAGAATTACGTTTGCTTTTTCAGCAAGATGCAAAGCTAGTGTCAGACCTGCGGCACCGCTACCTATGACTAATATGTCAGATTGGTGTTCAACTACTTGTTTCATCGGGTATCATGCTATGACTGAGAGTACCATCTATGGTAAACCAACTGACGAATTATGGGTACTTTCCTTTTAACCTTACTTTTTTTGTATAATTCTTAGAACTTTTTCAAAGCACGCGAGTCTACATAAGTGAATATGATTCGAGCGACTGAGAAATCAGCATTTTAGATTTGGGAGAAGTCGGCTCGGATGAGTGGACAAATAAGTGATCAACAATTAGTTGAGCGCGTACAACGGGGAGATAAAAACGCTTTTAACCTGTTAGTGCTTAAATATCAGAGTAAAGTGATTAGCTTGATTTCACGCTACGTGCGTAACCAAGCCGACGTTGCTGATGTAGCACAGGAAGCGTTTATTAAAGCTTATCGAGCTTTGCCAAACTTTCGTGGTGAAAGTGCGTTTTATACCTGGTTGTACCGCATAGCCGTTAATACGGCTAAGAATTACCTCGTATCACAGGGGCGCAGAGCGCCTGCAAATGATGTCGATGCCGAGGATGCCGAATATTATGAAGGTAGTGATGCGCTAAAGGAGTTTGCCTCCCCAGAGCGACTAATGTTATCGGATGAAATCAAGAAAGTGGTTTTCGAAACATTAGAAACATTGCCTGAAGAATTACGTATGGCGATTTCATTGCGTGAACTCGATGGGATGAGTTACGAAGATATCGCCATCATCATGGATTGCCCTGTTGGAACGGTAAGATCTCGAATCTTCCGTGCCCGTGAGGCAATTGATAAAAAGCTTCAGCCTTTGCTGGAAGCCTAAATTCTTATTTTAAGAAACCCTTAAATTTAGACAGGTGAACAATGGATAAATTAGGTCAAGAATGGGTATCAGCCGCTGTCGATGGAGAGACAGATGTGCAGACGATGGCAGAACTTGCTGCCGATACGCATTCACATAATAAATGGCGTAACTATCATTTGATAGGTGATGCTATGCGGGGTGAATTACCCCAGACTATGGCGTTAGACCTTAGTGCAAGTATTGCTGCTGCAATTGAGCTTGAGCCTGCCATTGTCTCGCCCCAAGCCAAGGCTCCGATAGGCGTTACTGAACAAGTTACAACGGATAAAAACCGCGTAGTGCCACTATTTAAGCAGTTTGGTCAGTATGCCATTGCTGCGACCGTGGCAATGTTTGCGATTGTCGGCGTGCAAAACGTTAATCAAAGCGATGATGATGCCGCGTCGCCATCACCTGTGCTTGTTACTCGTCCTCTGATGGGTAGTGCGTCGCCAGTGAGCTTACAGACGGGGCCTGTTCAACAAAATCAGAGCTACACTAATGACCAAATGAACGAGCAACGTCGCCGAATTAATACGTATATACAGGATCATATGTTACAACAACGATTGAATACGGGGGCCGTTGTAGAAGACAATAGCGAGGTTATTCCCGTTCCTGTCAATCAGTAGTAAGGAGTTAGCTTGCGTCTAATCCTGTTAGCTTTGTTAGCCTTGGTATTTCCTGCTGTGGCGCAGGAAGATATGCCTGCCAAAGTCTGGCTTGAGAAAATGAGTCAGGCTTTAAAAGAGAAAGAATTTAAAGCATCGATTATACAACTTCAGGCCGACCATATTCGGCCTTTGGTTTATCTTCACGGTAAGGTGAATAATCAAGAAGTTGCGTTTCTTGAGTACCTCAACGGTCCTCCCAAAAATGCGGTAAGAGTGGGCAATAGAGTCACCTTTATCGAACATGACCAACCCGCATACAGTATCATCTCTAATCATATTCAGGGCGTGTGGCCTGCGGCTTTCTCATCAAAAATGAGCGATTTAGAAGTGGGTTATCAATTTGTATTAGGTGGCCGCACTCGCATTGCTGGGCGTCCAGGGCAAATGATCCGCTTGTTGCCTAATGATGAATACCGATATGGTTTCCAAATCTGGTTAGATATGGACACCTATTTGCCACTCAGATATGACATGTTGACTCAAGATAAGCAATTGCTTGAACAACTAATGGTGATTGAATTAATTGAATTTAGCGAGCCACCATCGATTCTACAGGAAGCCTACAAGCAAGAATGGCCTGCTGTGATCGATCAGGCTGAACGTCAAGATGGACAAAATTGGCAGTTTTCTTGGCTCCCCGCTGGATTTAGCGTAGTAGTGCGTGATCATCACCGTTTGATTGGTAGCCACGAGGCGGTTGAATATATTGCCTTGACTGATGGCTTAGCCAATATTTCTATTTATGTTGCTCGGGCTGGAGCAACGCCATTGCCTGAAGAGTTAATTACGCGTAATGGCTTATCTTTAGTATCAGAAAAAGTCGGTAATGCTGAAGTGGTGGCTGTGGGTAAAGTGCCAACTGAGACCTTAGCCCGTATCGCGAAAAGTTTGATGTTAAAATAGAGCGGTTCATCATGATGGAAGAAGTGGCGCGGGTTGTCGCCTGTGATAATCAAGGTTGGCTCACCGTTGAGGTCGAGCTTAAAAGCACCTGCAAGAGTTGCAGTAGCAGTGAGTCCTGCGGGACGTCTGCTGTTGCACAGGCTTTTTCTGCAAAGACACAGCAATTCTCTATTCAGAGTGAACGTGCCTGTGAGGTTGGTGAACTGCTAAAGCTGGGGCTACCTGAGAGTGTCATCTTGAAAGCGGCTGCCTTGGTTTATTTGACGCCACTCTTCGGCTTATTTGCGGGTGGATTATTAGGGCAGTTTTTTGCTAGTTTGTTAGTAATCAATTCGGATCTCTGTGCGATAGGCTTTGCTGCTTTAGGCGCGTTAGCCGCTTGGTTCTTTGGAAAACGTAAGGCAAAACAGCTTGAAGTAGATTCGCAACCTGTGATTTTAGCTTATTTAGGCACAGGGATCAGTTTAGATAAATTATCTGTTTGATTTCATGTTGTTATTGATTTCAATTAGACAATAAACTTTTGCTGAGGGCGGCATTTTTCGACATAAAGACAACTATGAGTGAATCTGATTGGTATTGAATCCGCAATCAGGTACAATTTCCCACCTTTGAACCGTATCCATTTTTCAGTATTAGTCATAGCAGCATAATGAAACACATTAGAAACTTCTCAATTATTGCCCATATCGACCATGGTAAATCGACGCTGTCAGATCGTCTTATTCAGGTTTGTGGCGGTTTAAGCGACCGTGAAATGGATGCACAAGTTCTTGATTCTATGGATTTAGAACGTGAGCGCGGTATTACCATTAAGGCGCAGAGCGTTACGTTGGAATATACAGCCAAAAATGGCGAAACCTACCAACTCAACTTTATTGACACCCCTGGTCACGTCGACTTTTCCTATGAAGTATCTCGTTCATTAGCCGCCTGTGAGGGTGCGCTGCTTGTGGTGGATGCTGGTCAAGGCGTTGAAGCTCAAACTCTGGCAAACTGTTACACTGCGCTGGATATGAATCTGGACGTGGTACCTATCCTGAACAAAATCGACTTACCTCAGGCTGATCCTGAGCGTGTTGCCGCCGAGATTGAAGACATCGTCGGTATTGATGCGATGAACGCGGTGCGTTGTTCTGCAAAAACTGGTGTGGGTATTGATGATGTATTAGAGGTTATCGTCGAGCAAATTCCACCGCCAGAAGGCAATCCAGATGCGCCGTTGCAAGCCCTCATTATTGACTCGTGGTTTGACAGCTACTTAGGCGTTGTTTCTTTAGTGCGTATTAAACATGGCGTGCTCAAGAAGGGTGATAAGTTCAAGGTGATGTCTACAGGGCAAAACCATACCGCAGATCGTGTCGGTATTTTCACGCCAAAACAAACCGATAAAACCGAGCTAAAAACCGGTGAAGTAGGTTTCGTTATCGCAGGTATTAAAGAAATTCACGGTGCGCCAGTGGGTGATACCTTAACACTAGCTAAAAATGGTGCCGATAAGCCATTACCCGGCTTTAAAAAAGTGAAGCCTCAGGTTTATGCTGGTGTGTTCCCGATTTCTACCGATGAATATGAAAACTTCCGTGATGCACTGAACAAACTCAGCCTGAACGATGCCTCATTGTTCTTTGAGCCTGAAAGTTCATCTGCGTTAGGCTTTGGTTTCCGTATTGGTTATTTAGGCCTGCTCCACATGGAAATCATTCAAGAACGTTTAGAGCGCGAATACGATCTTGACCTCATCACGACCGCACCTACGGTAGTCTATGAAGTGTTGATGACCAGTGGTGAGACTATCTATGTTGATAATCCAGCAGATTTACCTGCAATTAACAACATCGAAGAGATGCGTGAACCGATTGTTGAAGCCAATATTCTGGTACCAAAAGAATACTTAGGTAACGTAATTACGCTGTGTATCGAAAAACGCGGTACTCAAGTGAATATGGTTTACCATGGTAATCAAGTGGCCGTGACTTACCATCTGCCAATGGCGGAAGTGGTGATGGACTTCTTTGACCGCTTAAAATCAACTAGCCGTGGTTATGCGTCATTAGAGTACAACTTTATCCGCTTCGATCCGGCGGACATGGTGCGCTTAGATATTCTGATCAACGGCGACCGCGTGGATGCGCTGGCGATGATTATTCACCGTTCGAATATTCGTCACCGTGGTTTGGCGTTGGTTGAGAAGATGAAAGAGCTTATCCCGCGGCAGATGTTTGATATCGCGATTCAAGCCGCGGTCGGTAGCCAGATTATTGCCCGTTCTACCGTAAAAGCGTTACGCAAAGACGTAACAGCTAAGTGTTATGGTGGTGACGTTTCCCGTAAGAAGAAACTCTTAAATAAACAAAAAGAGGGTAAAAAACGGATGAAACAAGTGGGTAACGTTGAGGTGCCGCAAGAGGCGTTCTTAGCGGTACTTAAGCTAAACGAGTAACACTCGAGATAACACAATTTAGCTATTATTGCGCCGCAGTTTGCGGCGCTTTACTTAGCTTATCGTATGTTTTGTGGTGTTTTTTTATAAATGCGGTAAGTTAACTAAAGTTCGCGAGTCGAAATACAATAGTCGCTGAGTTTAGATCTTTACATTTCAAGGCAGGAGTTCAATACGTAATGGCAGCCTATTTTTCCATTATTTTAGTGCTAGTCACTCTGATTTCAGGGGTGATCTGGTTAGTCGATGTGCTGGTATTTGCGCCTAAACGCCGTGAAAGCTTAGCCTTGGCCAAGGCTTCTCAGGCCAATTTAACTGAGGAAGCCGAATACAATATTATCCGTGAACCCACTGTGGTTGAGACTGCGCACTCTATCTTCCCGGTGATTGCCTTTGTGCTGATCCTGCGCTCGTTTATTTATGAGCCATTTCAAATTCCATCGGGTTCAATGATGCCAACGCTATTAGTGGGCGATTTTATTCTGGTTGAAAAGTTTAGTTATGGCCTAAAAGATCCCGTATGGCGCACTAAACTGATTGAAACGGGCGAGCCCAAACGTGGTGATGTGATTGTCTTTAAGTACCCAGAGAATCCTCAGGTTGATTACATTAAGCGTGTTGTAGGTTTACCGGGCGATCGGATTATCTACCGTAACAAGCAGTTGATGATCCAAAAGGCCTGTGGCGCGGAGCAAACTAATTGCCCTGAGCCAGAACTGGTGGCGCGTACCGAAATCAGCCGTGGTGATTACAGCCAAGATGGTGTGCCTTTACTGCGTTATAAAGAGCAACTCGGTGAAGTGGCACACGATATTTTAATTAATCCAAGCCGTCCTGATATGTTGGGTTATTTCAAGCGTGATGGCAATTTACCCGCGGGTGAATTTCTTGTTCCCGAAGGCCATTACTTTGCGATGGGTGATAACCGCGATAACAGTACCGACAGCCGTTTCTGGGGCTTTGTCCCTGAAGAAAATCTTGTCGGTAAAGCGGTGGCTATCTGGATCAGTTTTGAGTTTGACCGTTCAAAAGCCGACTTCCTGCCAACCTGGGTACCAAGCGGTGTGCGCTTTGAACGTGTAGGTGGAATTCACTAGTATGGAACCGATTAAAAATTTGCCGCGTTTGTGTCGTACATTGGGCTATGAGTTTAAGAATATTGACCTTCTAACCCAAGCGTTGACTCATAGAAGTGCGGCAAATAAGCACAATGAGCGTTTAGAATTTTTAGGTGATTCGATTTTATCGATAGTCATTTCGGATGCCTTATATCATCAGTTTCCTAAGGCGACTGAGGGCGATTTAAGCCGGATGCGCGCCACTTTAGTGCGTGGCGATACGCTGACCTTGATTGCTCAAGCCTTTAAACTTGGGGATTATTTATTTCTCGGTCCTGGCGAATTAAAGAGTGGCGGTTTTCGACGCGAGTCGATTCTGGCCGATGCGGTTGAGGCGATTATTGGTGCGATTTACTTAGATTCGGACCTCGAAGTGTGCCGTGAGCTGTTGCTTAAATGGTATGCCGAGCGTTTGGCCGAGATTCAACCCGGTGTGAATCAAAAAGACGCTAAAACCTTACTGCAAGAATATTTACAAGGGTTAAAGAAGCCGCTACCCGATTACCAAGTAATCAACATAGAAGGCGATGCCCACGATCAAACATTCACCGTTGAATGTCGTATAGATGACTTGAGCGAAAGCGTGATTGGCGTTGCGAGCTCACGCCGCAAAGCCGAGCAGATTGCCGCGGCTCAAGTATTGGAGTTACTGAAGAAATGACCAAAAAAACAGACTTGCCAGCTGTCGATGCCGCTAACGCGAGCAATGAGCCGAGCTTAGACGAATTACTGGCAAGGATGAATGCAGCGAGCGCAGCAGCGCCGTCTGTTCACTATGATGTGACCTACTGTGGCATGGTGGCTATTATTGGCCGGCCTAACGTGGGGAAATCGACCCTGCTGAACCGTTTGCTTGGGCAAAAGATCAGTATTACCTCGAAAAAGCCGCAAACGACGCGTCATCGCATCATGGGTATCCATACCGATGGTCCGCGCCAAATCGTGTTTATCGACACACCCGGTCTGCATATTGAAGAGCAGCGTGCGATTAATCGTTTAATGAACCGCGCGGCGGCGAGCTCGCTTGCCGATGTGTCTATGGTGATTTTTGTGGTCGATGGTATGACATGGACCGCCGATGATGAGATGGTGTTAAGCAAACTTCGCCGCGGCGGTGAAGAGCGTAAAACTGTTTTAGCCATCAACAAAGTCGATAATATAAAAGACAAAGAAGCCCTTTTCCCTTATTTGGAAGAAGTGGCCAAGAAGTATCCCTTCGATGAGATCCTGCCGATTTCTGCCAGTAAGGGCACCAACGTTAAACGTATTTTAGAGATGGCGGCAGAGTCTCTGCCCGAGAATCCATTCTTCTTCCCCGAAGATTATGTGACCGACCGTTCGCAGCGTTTTATGGCCTCTGAAATTGTCCGCGAAAAACTGATGCGCTTTTTAGGTGATGAATTGCCCTACGATGCGACGGTTGAAATCGAGCAGTTTAAGATGATGGAAAATGGGGTTTACCAAATTAACGCCCTGATCCTCGTCGAGCGAGAAGGCCAAAAGCGGATGGTGATTGGTAGCAAAGGTGAGCGCATCCGTACCATCGCTACACAAGCGCGCCTTGATATGGAAACTTTGTTTGATAACAAAGTGTTCCTCGAGGTGTGGGTGAAGGTTAAATCCGGTTGGGCCGATGATGAACGCGCCCTGCGAAGCTTAGGTTACGGTGACGATTAATTGTTACTGATGATAGGCCTAGCCTGACCATGAACGAGCGCGCAGATTGATGAAACGGGGTTATGTTTTGCATCATCGCCCCTATCGGGAGTCTAGCGCGCTGGTGAATCTCTTGGTCGACGGGATTGGGCGTGTCGATGCCGTCGCGCGTGTCGGGAGCGGTAAACGCTCCATCAAAAGTATCCTCCAGCCCTTTCAGCCGCTGATTTTTGAATTTAGCGGTAAATCAGAACTCAAAAACATCAGCCAAATTGAAGCGGCCGCGCCAGCCGTGCCTTTATCGGGTTATAGCCTGTATGCCGGCATGTATATCAATGAGTTGCTGATGCGAACCCTGTCTGTTCACCATAATGCCGAGGCGTTATTTCTCATCTACCACCAAGCCTTAGTAGGGCTTGCGGCGCAGTTTTGTGAGTCGAAACTGCGTTACCTTGAACTGGCGCTTTTGCGGGAACTCGGGGCTATGCCATCCCTTATCCGCGATACACAAGGCGAGCCGCTGATCCCTGAACATTACTATCAGCTTGTGCCTGAACTCGGGTTTCAATTTGTGTTAAACAGCCGAGCAAAGCACACCTATCAAGGTGCGATGTTAACCGCACTTAACGATAATGAGCTGTTGCAAGAGCAGTTTTTAGCAGCTAAACGACTGATGCGGTCTATGCTGCAACCATTGCTCGGAAACAAGCCACTGGTGAGTCGGCAGTTGTTTATGCAAGCGACAGCACCAAAGATGAATGGGAATAATTAGCCCTAGCTCCTGTTTTTTACAGTCTGTCCCAGTACAATAGGGCGCAAATCAGCGTTAATTCTCGCCTTAACAACATAAAGGAGTTCCCGATGAGCCGTATCTTATTGGGTGTTAATATCGACCATATTGCGACCCTGCGTCAGGCTCGCGGCACCAGTTATCCCGATCCTGTCCATGCGGCGGCGGTTGCCGAGCATGCGGGTGCCGACGGTATCACCATTCATTTACGGGAAGACAGACGCCATATTATCGACCGCGATGTGTATCTGCTGGCAAAAACCTTAAAGACGCGGATGAACTTTGAGTGTGCCGTGACTGAAGAAATGCTCAACATCGCCTGCGAAGTCAAACCAACCTACGTTTGTTTAGTCCCTGAAAAACGCCAAGAAGTGACGACTGAAGGCGGTTTAGATGTGGCTGGTCAATTAGATAAAATCACTGCTGCGGTAAGCCGCTTAGCCGCCAATGGTATTCAAGTGTCACTGTTTATCGATGCCGATAAGACGCAAATCGATGCCGCAGTCGCCTCTGGCGCGCCACTTATCGAAATCCATACCGGTTGCTATGCCGATGCCAAAACAGCTGAGGATGAGGCCAAAGAGCTTGCGCGTATCAGCGAAATGGCAAAATACGCTCACGGCAAAGGGTTGGTAGTGAATGCTGGCCACGGGTTGCATTATCACAATGTTAAACCGATTGCGGCAATCCCTGAGCTGTATGAACTCAATATTGGCCATGCCATTGTTGCGCGAGCGGCCATTGATGGCTTAGCGACAGCGGTTAAAGATATGAAAGCACTGATGTTAGAAGGTCGTCGAGGCGAATAATGGCAATCGTTGGGCTTGGCACTGACATAGTTGAAATCGAGCGTATCACGGCCCATGTGGCGCGTTCCGGCGATAAGCTGGCTAAACGCGTACTGACAGAGGCTGAGTTCGATATCTATCAACAGCATAGCCAACCGAGCCGCTATTTAGCTAAACGCTTTGCCGCCAAAGAAGCCGCCGCTAAAGCTTTGGGGACGGGGATTGGTCGTGGCGTATCTTTTCAGCATATCCACATTGGCAATACGACTGATGGTGCTCCAACGATTAACTTTACTGAAGGGGCGCTGCAACGTTTAGCTTTGCTCAATGGTGTGATTGGGCACATTTCAATCGCAGATGAAAAATCCTATGCCATTGCGACAGTGATCCTCGAGTCTCGCTAGTCTCTTACCTTGTACGAAAAAGGGAGCTTTAAGCTCCCTTTTTATTACTCAAAACACTCGGCAACATTTTTGTTACTTTTTACTGTTCAGTTTGGCATTTTTGGGCTAGGTTAGGTCAAAAGTTTTATCTATAAACTAATTTGCAGGGACACAGCAAAAGGAGCCCATGATGAAATCCGCCGTAGAGCAGTTATCAACCTATAAAAGTGTGCATTTAAATCCGCGCAATATTCGAACTCATTTTATTGGTATCCCATTAATTATATGGTCTGCTTTTCTATTATTAGCGACAATCCGTATTCCACTTGGTAGTGCTGGCGATGTGAGTTTAGGTGTGATTTTAGGAGCTGGCGTGCTGGTTTATTATTTTCGTTTGCATGTAAAGTTAGCGATTGGTCTGGCCCTGTTTATCGCCCCCGTCTTGTATTCAACAGAGTTAGTGGCCTCCTCTCCCAACGCCTTCTGGTTGGCTATATCGGTATTTATCGTCGGTTGGGTTTTTCAGCTGATTGGCCATCAATACGAGAAGGCAAAGCCTGCCTTTATTGATGATTTAAACCAACTGTTAATTGGCCCGTTTTTCTTAATGGCCGAAGTGTATTTTATCCTGGGGCTAGAAAAAGATTTAGATGCCCAAATTACACCTATTGCGATTGAGAAACGCCGTGCACTCGAAGCGCGGCTGAAGACGCAAAAGCGTTAAATAATCTCTTGGGTGAGAGGGAAATAGGCTGAATTCCATTTGGATTCGGCCTATTTTTTTATGTGTAGTAAAGTTAGCGGGGTGGTTGATAATGCTGTGGGATAATTCGCACTGTTTTGACCATATTGTCAGCGACTTCAATGACTTCTAGCGGGTAGCCTGCAAGGCGTAGGCTCGTGTTTTCGGAGGGGATGTCCTCCAAATACTCTAAAATCAGGCCATTGAGGGTTTTAGGACCATCGGTTGGAAAATTCCATTTCATCTCTTTGTTCAAGTCTCGGATGGTGATACTAGCATCAATCAAATAACTGCCATCCTGTTGTTGGTTAATCTCTTCACTCGCGGTTGGTAACATTGAAGTGGTGAAGTCACCGACAATTTCTTCGAGGATATCTTCGAGTGTTACCAGTCCTTGGATGTCACCGTATTCATCTACGACGAGGCCAATACGTTCTTTGTTGTGCTGAAAATTGGCTAATTGCACATTGAGTGGTGTGCCTTCAGGAATAAAGTAGAGCTCTTTGACGGCGCGCAGCAATGAGGATTTACTGAACTGCTCTTTTGATTGCAAGCGCAGCGCATCACGCAGATGAATAAAGCCGACAGCATCGTCAATGGTATCGCGGTAAACCAACACGCGAGTATGTGGGCTTTGGATCACTTGGCGATTGATATACTTAAAGTCATCATTGACGTTAATTGCATAGATATCCGAGCGTGGCACCATGATATCTTCAACAGTGACTTTTTCTAAGTCTAGGATCGATAACAACATTTCTTGGTGGCGTTGGGGGATCAATGCGCCAGCTTCATGAACGACTGTGCGAAGTTCTTCCTTGCTTAATGCATCGCTGCTGTTGATAGACTTTATCCCCACTAAGCGCAGTATGCCTGTGGTGATGAAATTGACGCTAGTGACGACATAGGAAAATACTTTCGATAGGGCGATAAGTAAATAGCTTGATGGAAAGGCGATACGTTCAGGATTGAGTGCGGCAATGGTTTTAGGTGTGACTTCACCAAAGACGAGCACGACCAATGTCAGTACCCCTGTTGCAATCGCGACCCCTAAATCGCCCCACAAACGCATTCCGATAATCGTGGCGATGGCTGAAGCGAGAATATTAACGAGGTTGTTACCAATCAAAATCAAGCCAATTAAGCGGTCTGGACGTTCAAGTAACTTGAGGGCACGAATGGCGCCTTTGTGACCATTTGAGGCGAGATGCCTTAATCGATAGCGATTAAGAGTCATCATGGCGGTTTCAGAACCTGAAAAATAGGCAGAGAAAAGGATAAGCACCAATAAGAAAATGAGGAGTGCGCTTGTCGATATAGCGTCCAAAAATAGGCTCCAATTAGGCCGATAGGGTTAAGTTGATACCGAGAAATAAACGGGGTGTCAAGTCAGCTTAGCGAGTAAGCACCTAAGCTGACTTGAAATTATTAACTAAGAATTAATTCTTTGACAATGCGAGCGCCAAAATAAGCTAAGGATAACAAGGTTGCACCAGTTAAAGTGTAAATGACTGCGGTGCGAATTTTACAGCCAACCCAATACTGCTGCCACAGCATAGCGATATACACGAACCAAGCGATAATTGACAAAATCGCCTTATGGCCTTTGCCATCGGCAAACATGTCATCGAGGAAGATAAAGCCTGTGGCTAGGGATAAGCTCAGTAAAATGACCCCAATAATAACAAGATGATAGAGCTGCTTTTCTACCGTCATCAGTGGTGGAATGCTAGGGCTTAACATGAGTTGTTTCTTTTTGAGCTTGTTTTGGATCATCGCCAGTTGAATCGCGTACAGGGCGGCGATCATCAGGGCGCTGTATGCCATGAGAGAGAGCACAACGTGGGCTAAGACCTCAGGATACAATTCAAAGTGAGTAATAAACTTAGGCGGCAATAACCAGAGCAGGGCTACAGAGAGCACGGAACAGGCATAAACCACGGGCACAACCACAATCACTTTTAGCCTAAACATCATCACGGTAAAGGTGAAGGCGATGATCCAGTTCACTAACGAGATCACATTAGTGAGGCTGAAGTTTTGTCCGTCAGGGGTAAATATCGCTTGTGAGAGGGCGGCTGCGTGTAGAATCACCGCAATCGCTGCGATACCTGCAACGGCTTTACGATTAGGGCCTTCAGGATGGAAGAGCCGGCTTGTCACTAATACCAATGCGATGCAATAAAAAAACATGGCTGAGGCAGAAAAAATGACCATGGGTAATTAACCTATTTGTGTTGTTAAAGGTGCCTTATATCCCCAAACTACTTGAAACTCGTATTTTCAGATTGTTTGAGTTTTAACTGGGCATACAGATCAATATTTTGCCTAGAATAGCATGAGCTATCGGCAAATGGGCAGTGACATAAGTTGCAAAATTTAGCAGATTCTTATTGTTAGGTGTAAATAGTCGCCGTCAAGTCGCAAAATAAGTGTGGTAGCAGATTAAATGCCTAAGTTAACGCAACCGGGGCGTAGCAGTAGCATAATACGCACGCATGGTTATAATACTGCCCATTAATCGAGATCCTTAAAGGTATAGAGCAGGACGATGTTTGAGAATCTAACCGACAGACTGTCACGCACGCTGAAAAATATCAGTGGCCGTGGTCGCTTAACCGAAGAAAACGTTAAGGAAACCCTGCGCGAAGTGCGTATGGCGCTGCTGGAGGCCGATGTTGCCCTGCCTGTGGTGCGTGAATTCGTTAACAATGTAAAAGAACGTGCCGTTGGCCAAGAAGTGGCGAAAAGCCTAAGCCCTGGCCAAGCCTTTATTAAGATTGTTCAAAGTGAACTTGAAAAATCCATGGGCGAGGCAAACCAAGCTCTGGATTTAGCCACTCAGCCGCCAGCCGTGGTGATGATGGCGGGGCTTCAAGGTGCGGGTAAAACAACCAGCGTTGCCAAACTGGGTAAGCTGCTGCGTACGCGCCATAAAAAATCGGTATTAGTCGTCAGTGCTGACGTTTATCGTCCAGCGGCGATTAAACAGCTTGAGACCTTAGCGACCGAAGTCGATGTGGAGTTCTTCCCATCGGACGTGAGCCAAAAGCCAATCGATATCGCTAAGGCGGCCATTGCCCACGCTAAACTTAAATTTATCGATGTAGTAATTCTCGACACCGCGGGTCGTCTGCACGTCGATGAAGCCATGATGGATGAGATCAAGGCACTGCACGCGGCGGTTAAGCCGATTGAGACACTGTTTGTGGTCGATGCCATGACGGGTCAAGACGCGGCAAACACGGCCAAAGCCTTTAACGAAGCGCTGCCGCTCACTGGTGTGATTTTAACTAAGGTTGATGGTGATGCACGCGGCGGTGCGGCATTATCGATTCGCCATATCACAGGCAAGCCAATTAAATTTTTGGGTGTGGGTGAAAAGACCGATGCCTTAGAACCTTTCCATCCAGACCGTATCGCCTCACGTATTCTCGGTATGGGCGACGTATTATCGCTTATCGAAGAAGTGGAGCGTGGCGTCGATAAAGAAAAGGCGATGAAGCTGGCTTCCAAAGTGAAGCAGGGCGGTAGTTTCGATCTCGAAGACTTCCGTGAACAGCTGCAGCAAATGAAAAACATGGGCGGTATGATGAGCATGATTGAAAAGCTGCCCGGTGTTGGTCAGTTGCCGCCGGATGCTTTAGCGCAAATCCAAGATGGTAAAATGACCCGCCAAATGGAAGCCATCATTAACTCAATGACGGCGAAAGAGCGTAAAAACCCTGATTTAATCAAGGGCTCACGTAAGCGTCGTATTGCTGCGGGTTCGGGGACTGAGATTCAAGATGTAAACCGTTTATTGAAACAGTTTACCCAAATGCAAAAAATGATGAAAAAAATGTCGGCTAAGGGCGGCATGCAGAAGATGATGCGTGGAATGCGCGGTATGATGCCTGGCGGAATGAAATTTCCTGGGCGCTAATCTCAACGATTTTCATCAAAGTTGATGTCTTATCAGTTGGTTGATTGTATTTGGAATGAGGCGGGCAATCCTAAGGCAGGTTTAATAATCGCCAGATTGGGTTGCATTCGTTGAAAAGTCAGGTAAAATCTTCCGGCTTTCTATCTGGGACTCTTCGCGAACACGGGGTTCCAGTTTTTATTTTTGCTTCAAGCAAATCATTAGAGGATTGAAAACGCATGGTTACCATTCGTTTAGCTCGTGGTGGCGCTAAAAAGCGTCCATTTTACAACATCGTTGTTGCTGACAGCCGTAACGCTCGTGACGGTCGTTTCATTGAGCGTGTTGGTTTCTTCAACCCATTGGCTCGTGGCCAAGAAGAAACTTTACGTTTAGACCTAGCTCGCGTTGAGCACTGGGTTGCGAACGGCGCTGCGACAACTGATCGCGTAGCAAAATTGATCAAAGACGCTAAAGCAGCTGCTTAATAGCGTTAAGGTATAGATTGATGAGCAGTAACCAACAGCCAGTCGTACTGGGGAAATTAGGCTCCTGTCATGGCATTAAAGGTTGGCTGAAAATCACCGCCTATACCGATTCTGTTGAAGGTATCTTTGACTATTCACCTTGGCTCATTAAAGAAAATGGTGAATGGCGTGAAGTAAAAGTCATTCAGTGGCGTTACCAAGGCAAGGCGGTTGTCGCCGAGCTTGAAGGTGTCACCACGCGGGAGCGAGCACAAATGCTCACCAATTGCGAAATTGGGATCCTGCCAGAGCAGATGAACGCATTGCCAGAAGACGAGTTCTATTGGCGTGACCTCATCGGTTGTGAAGTGATTAATACCAATGGCTATAACATGGGTGTTGTCGATCAAATCGTGGAAACCGGTTCGAACGACGTGCTCTTAGTGAAAGCCAACGCGAAAGATAGCTTCGGCAAAGTGGAACGTATGCTTCCCTTTGTCCCAGGGCAATTCATCTTAAAGGTGGATGTCCAAGGTAAACAGATTTTAGTGGATTGGGATCCTGACTTTTAAGTCGAGGTACAACATATGTGGTTAGGGGTAATAACCCTGTTCCCAGAAATGTTTCGTGCCGTAACAGACTTTGGGGTTACGGGTCGTGCCGTGAAGAACGGTCTGCTTGAGTTGCACACGTGGAATCCTCGCGATTTCACCCATGATAGACACAGTACGGTAGATGACAGGCCTTACGGCGGTGGTCCCGGTATGTTGATGATGGTGCAACCCTTACGCGATGCCATTCATGCTGCGAAAGCGGCGGCAGGCGAAGAGGCAAAGGTGATTTACTTGTCACCTCAAGGACGCAAGCTGGATCAGCAAGGCGTCACTGAGTTGGCTGAATCATCCCGGTTGATTCTGGTGTGTGGTCGATACGAAGGTATTGATGAGCGCATCATTCAAACGGAAGTGGATGAAGAATGGTCGGTTGGGGATTACGTGCTTTCGGGCGGCGAATTACCCGCAATGACCTTGATAGATGCAGTATCAAGATTGGTTCCTGGCGTGCTAGGAAAACAAGCTTCGGCGGAGCAAGATTCTTTCTCCGACGGTTTACTGGACTGTCCTCATTACACGCGCCCTGAAAGCTTAGATGGACTCGATGTACCCGCAGTACTGCTAAGTGGCAACCACGAACAAATTAGACTCTGGCGTTTGCAGCAAAGCCTTGGTAGGACTTTTCTAAGACGGCCAGAATTATTTGAAAATCTAGCTCTGACTGACGAACAATCGACTCTTTTAGCGCAGTTCGTTGAAGCAATGGACAAGAATGCTTAGTCGTAGCTCAGTTAATTCTAGAACGGAGTAAGTTATGAACAACATCATTAAAATGCTCAACGATGAGCAAATGAAACAAGACGTACCTGCGTTTGGTGCTGGTGATACAGTAGTAGTTCAGGTTCGTGTTAAAGAAGGTGATAAAGAGCGTTTACAGGCTTTCGAAGGCGTTGTAATTGCTAAGCGTAACCGTGGTCTGCACTCTGCATTCACAGTACGTAAAATCTCTAATGGCGAAGGTGTTGAGCGTGCATTCCAAACGCACAGCCCTCTGATCGCTAGCATTGAAGTTAAGCGTCGTGGCCGCGTTCGTCGCGCCAAACTGTACTACTTACGTGATCGTTCAGGTAAATCTGCACGTATCCGTGAAAAGCTGGCTACTAAGTAATAGTACCCGCTACAGAAAACAAGACGTAGTGTTCGCACAGAAAACCGCCCTCGTGGCGGTTTTTTGTTGTCTGACGTTTATCTATTTAGCCATTTCGAGTGCGTTTCGAGTTAACTGCCGATTTTGTTAAATTCTTCCTTGATCTTCTGCCAATAAATAGGCATATTGGTCGCTCGCTGTAATGGTGTAGCGTTACAGTGTTACATGGTGGCCTCGGCTATTTATTCTTCCCCGCAGCAGTTTGAGATCCAGATTCCTGCTCACATGGGGATATGACTTCAGTTTTAGGTGGTAAGCATGCAACAGGATACGATCAATAACGTACACATCAGTTCAGAGAAAGTTCTTATTACACCGCAGGAGCTAAAAGCGGCCCTGCCACTCTCTGAGCACGCGTATCGTTACATCCTCAATGCACGCAAAACCGTGGCGGATATTGTCCATAAGCGCGATAACCGCGTGCTTATCGTCACCGGACCTTGTTCTATCCATGATATCGATGCCGCCAAGGAATACGCTTTAAAGCTTAAAAAGTTACACGATGAACTCAGCGATGAGTTCTACATCTTAATGCGAGTCTACTTTGAGAAGCCACGTACCACAGTGGGTTGGAAGGGGATGATTAACGACCCCGATATGGATGAATCCTTCGATGTCGAAAAAGGCTTAAAGATGGCGCGCGAGCTGATGATTTGGCTTGCAGAGCTTGAGCTACCCGTTGCCACCGAAGCGCTCGATCCTATCAGTCCGCAATATATTTCGGAGCTAGTGACTTGGTCGGCCATTGGTGCTCGTACGACTGAATCGCAAACCCACAGGGAAATGGCGTCGGGTTTGTCTATGCCCGTTGGCTTTAAAAATGGTACAGATGGAAAGCTCGATGTGGCAATTAATGCCCTTAAATCGGCGGCCAGCAGCCACAGATTTATGGGAATTAACCAACAGGGTCAAGTCGCTCTGTTGCAAACGGCGGGAAACCCCGATGGGCATGTGATCCTGCGCGGCGGCGTAACACCAAACTACGATGCGGCCAGTGTAGCCGAATGTGAAGCGCAGCTACATAAAGCCAAACTCAATGCGCGCCTTATTATCGATTGCAGCCACGGTAATTCCTCTAAGGATTACACCAGGCAAGTCCCTGTGTGTGAAGATGTATTTGCCCAGATCTACAACGGCAATAAGTCCATTATTGGCGTAATGCTAGAAAGTCATTTAAACGAAGGTAATCAAAGTTGTGATAAACCATTAAGCGAATTGGCCTACGGAGTTTCTGTGACAGACTCCTGTATTAATTGGGAAAAAACCGAAAGCGTTTTACGTGCGGGCGCATCGAAGTTATCTTCGGTATTAGCAACGCGTTTCGATATGCTCAAAGTGGCCAATGCTTAAGAGTCAATCTTAAGAGCCGAATGTTTAAACACCTTATTTTAGGTGTGTAGTGGACTGATAAGATGAACGAAAAAACCACAACTGAATTAGAACACCTTCGCGGCCTTATCGACGGCGTCGACCAGCAATTGCTGCATTTACTGCGTAAACGCTTAGATTTAGTCGCGCAGGTGGGCACGGTTAAGCACGCTGCAGGCCTGCCAATTTATGCGCCGCAACGTGAAGCGGCAATGTTGGCAAAACGCCGCGAAGAAGCCAAAACCATGGGCATTGCGCCGCAACTTATTGAAGATATTTTGCGCCGCTTGATGCGTGAGTCCTATCTCAACGAGAAGGATGTCGGCTTTAAGCAAGTGAAAAACGATCTCGGTTCAGTCGTGATTGTTGGTGGTAAGGGTCAGCTTGGTGGACTGTTCCAACAAATGCTGTCGCTCTCGGGTTATCAGGTCAAAGTGTTGGATAAAGACGACTGGCAGCAAGCGGAAACTTTATTTGCCGATGCCGGATTGGTACTGGTAACTGTGCCTATCGCCATCACCTGCGACCTTATCCGTGCAAAACTAACCCAATTACCACAGGACTGTATTTTAGCTGACTTAACCTCCATCAAGACTGAACCGATGAATGCCATGTTAGCTGCCCACAAGGGACCCGTTGTTGGCTTTCATCCTATGTTTGGCCCCGATGTCGGCAGTTTAGCTAAGCAGGTTGTGGTAGTGTGTCATGGACGCGAAGCGGATAAATACCAATGGTTACTCGAGCAAATTACGATTTGGGGCGCACGAATTGTCGAAGCCGAGCCTGAACGCCACGATAATGCGATGCAGTTGGTACAGGCGATGCGCCACTTCTCAACCTTTGTGTATGGCTTAAACCTTTGCAAAGAAGAAGCAGATATTGAAACCCTGCTGCAATTTAGTTCACCTATCTATCGCTTAGAGCTCGCCATGGTAGGGCGTTTGTTTGCCCAAAGCCCTGAGCTCTATGCCGATATTATTTTTGCCCAGCAGGATAGCCAGCATGCGATTGGCGATTATTTGGATAACTACCGCGAAGCATTAGAGCTACTGAAACGGGGCGATAGGGACGCGTTTATCAGCCAGTTCCAAACGGTTGCAAAATGGTTTGGTGATTTTGCTCCGCAGTTTCAGCGTGAAAGCCGCATGATGCTGCAATCGGTCAGTGATATGAAAACAAACTGATAATGAATGAGTTAGCCATAAAAATGCCCATCTTTGATGGGCATTTTTTTAGGTTTTTCAGGCTGATTTCACCCTGTTAATTAGCAATTGCTGAAGGTGATCTCTCTCTAAGATTTCGCATTCGAACCAAGAAAAGGCTATCGCTTATTTACGGTTTCGGTAGACTTATTTTAAACATGCAAAAATAAAGCATGAATTTAAATTAGGAGTCTATCCATGTTTTGTATTCAGTGTGAGCAAACTATTCGTACCCCAGCTGGCAACGGTTGTAGCTATGCCCAAGGCATGTGTGGCAAATTGGCCGCGACCTCGGATCTGCAAGATTTGTTAATCTACATGCTGCAGGGAGTTTCAGTGTATGCGACTAAGGCGCGTGAACTGGGCGTCATTAACCCTGAGGTGGATACCTTTGTTCCTAAAGCTTTTTTCTCGACCTTAACCAACGTCAACTTCGATGATGAGCGCATCATCGCCTATGCCAAGCAGGCCAGTGAGTACCGTGAAAGTTTAAAGAATGCCTATGAAGCGGCGTGTGAAACTGCGGGTAAACGGGCTGAATCCCTCCCTCCTGTGGCGCAATTTGTACTGGGTACCAGCAAGCCCGAAATGTTGTCTCAAGCACCAGTCGCCTTACTCAATAAAGATAAAAATGAGATCCACGAAGATATCCTTGGGCTGAGACTACTGTGCTTATATGGACTTAAAGGGGCTGCGGCTTACATGGAGCACGCCCGTGTATTAGGTAAAACCGATACTGAGATTGCTGGTCGCTTCCATGAGATCATGGCGTTTCTCGGTGAGCCGAGTGTTGATGCCGATAAACTGTTCACTACAGCCATGGATATTGGTCAGCTGAACTACCGTATCATGGCCATGCTCGATGCGGGCGAGACCGAAGCCTTCGGTCATCCTGAACCGACTGTCGTCAACACTAAACCCGTTAAAGGCAAAGCGATTCTGGTTTCTGGCCATGATATGAAGGACTTAGAGCTTATCCTCAAGCAAACGGCGGGCAAAGGCATTAATGTTTATACCCATGGCGAAATGCTGCCTGCGCTTGCGTATCCCGCCTTTAAAAAATATGCCCATTTAGTGGGTAACTACGGCAGTGCATGGCAGAACCAGCAAAAAGAATTCGCTAATTTCCCCGGCGCCGTAGTGATGACCTCAAACTGTATTATCGATCCGAATGTGGGCCAATACAGCGACCGTATCTTTACCCGCAGTATCGTCGGTTGGCCTGGTGTGACTCATGTGATTGGGGATGATTTTTCAGTTGTGATCGACAAGGCGCTCGCACTCGATGGCTTCCAATACGATGAAATTCCACACAATATCACCATAGGTTTTGCCCGTAATGCCTTAATGGCCGCTGCGCCGACTGTGGTGGAAAACGTCAAAAACGGTTCTATCAAACACTTCTTCTTAGTCGGTGGTTGTGATGGTGATAAGTCGGAGCGGAGTTATTTCACCGATTTAGCGAAATCGGCGCCAAAGGATTCCGTCATCCTGACTTTAGGTTGTGGTAAGTACAAATTCAACAAGTTGGAATTTGGCGATATCAACGGTATTCCGCGCTTACTCGACATTGGCCAATGTAACGATGCCTATTCGGCTATTCAGTTGGCTATTGCGCTATCACAAATCTTTGAATGCGATATCAATGAATTACCATTGAATCTCGTGCTTTCATGGTTTGAGCAAAAAGCCATTGTCGTGCTGCTGACGCTATTGTCACTTGGGGTGAAAAATATCCGTACCGGCCCAACGCCGCCGGCATTTTTAACCGCTAATCTCGCCAAAATTTTGGAAGAAAAATTTGGCCTGCGTAACACCACCACAGTGGAAGCCGATCTTAAGACCATGCTAAACGTAGCCTAGGTCGATTGATAGCATAGAATCACTGCGGCTTGACGATAAGGCCGCAGTGTTATGGATACAAAGATTATGAATATCAATACCCTACCCGATATCACTTTATCCTCCACGCCTGCGCGTCAAGACAGTTTCAGTCAGTTAGTGTGTGTGGAACGTTGGAACGAAACCGCTGATGTGGTGAGTTTTCGCTTTCAAGCCGGTGAGCCGATGAAGTTTGATTATAAGCCGGGGCAATTTATGACCTTAGTGCTAGACATCAACGGTGAGCAGGCTTGCCGCAGTTACACCTTGTCCTCAACCCCTTCGAGACCTTATTCCTTAATATTAACCATTAAGCGAGTCAATGGCGGACTGGTGTCGAATTACTTGATTGATCATTTACAGCCGGGGCAAACGGTACGCGTCTTACCGCCAACTGGGCAGTTTAATCTGTTTGATATTCCTGCCAAAAAATACCTATTTTTGAGTGCAGGCTGTGGGATCACGCCCATGTATTCTATGTCGCGTTATTTAACCGATAGCCAAATGAATGCCGACATTGCTTTTGTACATAGCGCTCGCACCCAGGCCGATATTATTTTTAAAACGTCATTAGAGACCATGGCTACGCGCCATCGAGATTTTAAGCTGCGTTATATTGTGGAGGATGTCACTGCTGACACTGCTTGGCATCCCGAGGCGGTATTGCATGATATCGGCCGTTTAAGTGCTGATAATCTTCGAGCTTTAGTCCCTGATTTTGCCGAACGAACTGTGTTTTTGTGCGGACCTGAGCCTTATATGCAGGCGGTCAAAACGATTCTTGCTGAGCTTAACTTCGATATGACTCAGTTGTATCACGAGAGTTTTGCCACAGCGGTGAAAGAGGCGCAAAGCCGCGTAAAACAGGCAGAAATGCAGACTGAGGCTCCTGTGAGTGGCAGTAACAGTTTTATATTGTCCATAGGCGATAAAAAGCGGGCTTTAATGGCCGAGCAAACCTTGCTTGAAGGGATTGAAGCCGAAGGCTTGCCGATCATTGCGGCCTGCCGTTCGGGCGTATGCGGTGCGTGCAAATGCCAAGTGCTCGAAGGGGAGACCGAGTCCTCAAGTAGCATGACCTTAACACCTACCGAAATCGAAGCCGGATATGTGTTAGCTTGCTCGACTAAACTCAAATCGGATGTGACCCTGTCTTTAACCTGATATTTGCCTGCGAAGGGCATTGGTCGATTCATTACATTGGTGGTTTAAAAACTCTCGCGCGGAAATATTTTTGCGCCTTAGTTGCGATTATGTCTGCGAGAACGTAAGGTTAAAGACGAGGGCGGAGTAACGCCCTGTCCCATCGTCTGGCTGGAGTCTCTCAATGACAACGACAACCACATATGCCGCAAAAATTGAAGATCGCAGCTTAGGCCATTTGCTTTACGCCTTAATGTCAGGCTTCCCGCTGTTACTGCTGCCGGTGTTGTTGAGTCTATTTATCAACTTGTCTCAACGACATACGCAAGGTAATGCCTTGCTGGCATCACATCTACGCTGGCAACGTCACTCCAATGTGATATTTCTTGGCCTGTTAGTGTTGGGCTATTGCCTGCCCATCACTTGGCTCAGTCTTTCGATTTGTCTCTTTGGTATCATTTGGTTTTGCCATCGGATAATTAAAGGCTGGTTAAGCCTGTTGGATGGTTTAGAAGTCTAAAACTTGTGCTAGAGTCTCTTCATCTTAGGGTGATTAGAGACTCTTATGACGAGTTATCAAATTCTCTGTATTCTCTGTGCGTTAGCTTTAGTCACGTCTGTGGCATCCTCGCGTTTGCATAAGCTGCAAGAAACCGTCGCCATTACCGCATTAGCCTTGGGAATGAGCCTGTTGCTATTACTGGGCGGTAAAGCGCTTGGTGGCCATGTTTATGGTTACTTTGTGGCGGGGCTGGAGAAGCTCGACTTTCAGGCGCTATTGCTCAATGGCATGTTAGGATTTCTGTTGTTTGCCGGGGCATTGCAGATCCGCTTAAAAATCTTAAGGCATCAGAAATGGGAAATTCTCATTCTTGCCTTTGTCAGTACCTTACTCTCGACTTTTATCGTCGGTGGTTTGCTTTATTACATCGCGCCCATGCTGGGATTACCCTTGGCCTTAAGCCATTGTTTGCTCTTTGGCGCCTTGATTTCACCGACAGATCCTATTGCCGTGTTAGCCATTCTGAAGAAGATGGGCGGCCCGAAGATATTGCTATTCAGGTAGAAGGGGAGTCGCTCTTTAACGATGGTATAGGGCTGGTGATTTTTGTGGCCATCTCCCATCTGGCTTTTTCAACTGAGCCGCTGACCTTTTCGCAAATCTCGCTATTGTTTGTCCAAGAGGCACTCGGGGGCGTCGTTTATGGCGCCGTGCTCGGCGTATTATTGCACCATTTCTTTCGTTACTGTGAGGAAGAAACCCAATTAATGCTGGTCACTTTGCTGATCCCGACGGCGGGTTATGTCATAGCCGAAGTGTTAGGGGTATCGGGGCCGCTGGCGATGGTCAGTGCAGGGATGATTATCGGTAACTACAGCGTGCCTAAGTATTTTGTGCGCCATGAGCGCGTGAAACTCTACACTTTTTGGTCGCTGATTGAATCCTTCTTTAATGCGTTGTTGTTCCTTCTGCTCGGATTATTACTCCTGCTCGTCACCTTTAAGGCGCCATTATGGTGGTTTATGTTAGTGGCTATTCCACTGGTTTTAACGGCGCGGGCGGTGAGTGTATTTTTGCCCTATATCGGATTTAGGTTGGTGAAGTCTTACAATCCCTATGCCGAGTCGATACTCATTTGGGGCGGGCTCAGGGGGGGGCTGGCCTTGGCCATGGCGATGAGTTTACCAGAAGGCGTTATTGTCGATTCACAAAGCGGTGTCGAGCTGCGTGAGCTACTGCTCGTGATGACCTATGCCGTGGTGGTGTTTTCAATCCTAGTGCAGGGCTCGAGTATGACGGGGTTAATTCGCCGCAGTAATGCGGTGGCAACAGATACCAATAGCCAGATTGCGCCTGAGCGGACTTAGATCTGCTGGGTTTTACCTTGAGGGGGAAAACCTTAAGCTCTAAATCCACAGCTCTAAATCAGCAGCTATAAATCCTAAGTTCTAAACAATACAGCCACGATATTCGTGGCTGTATGTTCTTTGGTATCGTTATTCGCGCAAATTAGCGATATAACTCCCTGACGACCTCGGCCATCAGCGCCAGTGTGTCATGTGCTTTATCTTCTTCGAGGGAGCAATTCAGCACTAGACCATCGGCTTTGAGCTGTTTAATCCCTTGAGTTTGCAGTAGCAGCGCATCTTCGCTGATGGCATAACAAGGATTAATCACTATAGGGAGATGACTGTTGGCCTTGATTTGGATCAGGCTTGCTAAATCCAAAGTGGGTAAGTTGGCATTGTTATAGGTACGAATGCCCGAGTCACATAGGATAAGCTGTTGGTTACCTTGGCTTAAAATCGTCTCCGTTGCCGCCATAAACTCCTCATAACTTGCCATATCGTTACGTTCGAGGAATAGCGGAATCGGCAGGGTGCCTGCCTGAGTCAGCAAGGCCTGATTAAACATTTGTTTACCCGTTAAGAACAACATATCCGCATGGCCTGTCGCCAACGGCATATCCGTCGCCTGTTCGATGGCAATAACACAAAGCAAATCATACTGATGCAGGGTTTGGCGCAGCTTAGGGATGATGGCTTCTGCTGAGGCGAGCGAGTGGCATCCGTCTAAAATCACCGCTTGGAAACCCGCTTGTTTTAGCTGTTTCACTCTGCGCTCAAAGGCGGATAAGACGGTTGGTGACGACTCTAACAGCAGGCTTTTGCTCAGAGTCATCTTGGCAATAGCACCAAGATGGCCTGCGCCAATGGTAAAGGGGCCGCAGTGAATTTCACTCGCCTGCGCCTTATAAGCCTTAGTGTAACGATAGGGAGATGACTTAGTGCTTACTTCACTGAATACTTCGGCTTTAGAGGTATTAGGTTCAATCAACAATTGGCTATTGCTGAGTTGTGTCGGTTTTACGGTTTCGCAAGGGTAACACCCTAATACTTTGATAAACCGCGTGATCCTCTCGAGCTGTTTGAGCCCTTGCTGCATGGCTTCGCTGGAAATATTGGCATCAATATCCAGATAGAACATTTCTTCCCACGGTGTGCCAGGAATAGGGCGAGATTCGAGTTTGCTCATATTCAGTTGATGCGCCTTGAGCACCAATAGGGCTTCAACCAACGCACCCGCCTTTTGGCCTGTGGCCATAATCAGGGTGGTTTTTGCGGGCAATTGCTCGGGTACGGCTACGGCTTTTCGTGCCACAACAATAAAGCGGCTTTGGTTAATCTTTTGATTGGCAAGGCCAGACTCAATTGACTCGAGTTGGTACAGCGCGCCACCTTCTGTGCTACCAATCGCAGCGGCGCTATTGTCGGTAGACTGGTTGACCTTCTCCATGGCTTCGGCGCTACTTGAGCAATATTCCAGCCTTAAGCCTTTGTGCTGGCTAAGATAGCGGCTGCACTGACTGATTGGCTGTGGGTGAGCATAAACAGTTTTGATATCGCTCAGTTTGCTGCCCGGTTTGCCCAATAGGCAATGGCTTACTTCAATGGTGGTTTCGTCCACGATGGACAGACTGGTATGTTGCAGTACGTCATACACTTCGTTGATTGAACCCGATGAGGTATTTTCAATCGGTAAAAAGCCATAGTCGGCGTGACCTGATTCAACTGCTTGGACAATTTCATCGAAACTTTGGCAGCCTAAATCGAGCATCTCGACCTGACGACGTTGGCAATAGCGCGAGGCCGCAAGGTAGGAATACGAGCCACGCGCACCGAGGTAGGCAATGCAATACTGTTGTTTTTGCGTTTCAGGGTTAGCGCGGCCGTGAAGATAAGCCTGTTGATTCAGTACCGAGTCTTCGATAATGCTTTGATACAGCGAGATAACATAATGCGCATCTAAGCCTTTTTCTCGCCCTGCTGTCACTAATCTTGCCAGCAGTTCTTTTTCTCTTTGGGTGTCACGAATGGGTCTCACATCCACTTCTTTACTGCGGGCCACTTCAAGACTTAAGCGGCGACGTTCGGCGAGTAACGAGAGAAGCTCATTGTCGAGCTGGGTTATTTGCTCTCGAGTGTGATTTAAAGGCTGTGGTTTTTGCATTCTGACCTCATTTGCCGCCGGATTTTCAAGCGTTTAAGACGAAAAAGCCTCCCAGTGGGAGGCTTTGGATTTTTACTTTCGTTTTTACACAGTAAATCCGCCTCCTAGAGTGGGGGTGTAAAAAAGAAAGTAAAAAACGCTAAGGTATTTGTTTTCATAGGGACTAAAACTAAAGGGCGAGGGCGTGGCTGTCAATCAAAAAATATTCAATAGCAGTATTCTTTCACATCTAGGTTGTTGTTAACTCTTCTCACGCAATCAAATTGAATGAACAGATAGTTAATCGTATTAGTCTCAGTGGCATTTCGCTTTCTTTGCGGCATAAAAAAGGCGAAGAAATGTTTCTTCGCCTTTTGGTCTTGTTAGGGATTATTCGCCTAATTCGACGCCAGCACGGTTGATCAGGAACTGAGTCAAAATCGGTACTGGGCGGCCGGTTGAACCTTTATTGGCACCGCTGTTCCACGCCGTACCTGCAACATCTAGGTGAGCCCAGTTGTACTTTTTCGCGAAACGCGAGAGGAAACAAGCCGCAGTAATCGCGCCCGCTGGACGACCACCTAAGTTGGTCATATCCGCAAATGGGCTATCGAGCATATCTTGGTACTCATCCCACAGTGGCATACGCCATGCGCGGTCACCACTTTGCTCACCTGCGTTGAGTAGCTCGTGCGCAAGTGGATTATGTGATGAGAATAGACCCGATGCATGTTTACCTAAGGCAATCACGCAGGCGCCAGTAAGCGTAGCAGTGTCAATCACTAATTCAGGATCGAAACGTTCAACATAGGTTAACACATCACACAATACTAGACGGCCTTCGGCGTCGGTGTTCAGAACTTCAACAGTTTGCCCTGACATGGTGGTTAAAATGTCACCTGGACGGTAAGCATTGCCCGATGGCATGTTTTCACAACCTGCGAGAATACCGACGACGTTGATAGGTAGCTTCATCTCACAAATGGCTTTCATGGTGCCGATCACACCAGCAGCGCCACCCATGTCGTATTTCATTTCATCCATGGCTTCGCCCGGTTTTAATGAAATACCGCCTGAATCGAAAGTCAAGCCTTTACCAATCAATACGATAGGTTTTTCCGTGCTGTCGACGGCACCCTTGTATTCCATCACTGTCATAATGGATTCATTGGCGCTGGCACGACCTACGGCAAGGTAAGAGTTCATGCCGAGTTTCGCCATTTGCTCTTCACCTACAGTTGATACATGTAGATTTTCGTGGACTTCGGCCAATTGGCGAGCTTGAGAGGCTAAATAGGCTGGATTACAGATATTTGGCGGCATGTTAGCCACATCGCGGCATAAATGCATACCAGCAGAAACGGCCATGCCGTGCTCAATCGCGCGTTCACCTAAGGTTAATTCGCGACGTGTTGGCACATTAAATACTAATTTACGCAGCGGACGACGGGTCTCACCTTTACGGGTTTTGAGCGCATCAAAGCTGTATAAACTACTATTGGTGGTTTCGACCGCTTGGCGAACTTTCCAATAGGTATCGCGACCTTTAACGTGTAACTCGGTTAAGAAGCATACCGCTTCCATTGAACCGGTTTCATTTAAGGTGTTGATGGTTTTAGTGATGATCTGTTTGTACTGGCGCTCGTCTAGTTCTCGTTCTTTGCCGCAACCGACTAACAGCACTCGTTCACTCAATACATTAGGAACGTGGTGCAGTAATAACATCTGCCCAGGCTTACCTTCTAAATCGCCGCGACGCAGTAGATTACTGATATAACCTTCGCTAATCTTGTCTAATTGCTCGGCGATACCGGATAGACGGCGGGGTTCATAAACACCGACAACGATGCAGGCTGAGCGTTGTTTTTCGGGGCTACCGCTCTTTACGCTAAACTCCATGAGCACTCCTAGATTCTTAAAGACAAATTTTTATATTTATTGGATAATGTCTGCTTGTCCCGAAAAGGGCCTAAGTTATTACTCCAAAGGTGATTTATTCTCGGCACTTGAGTCACGTTTTTGTGAAAAAGCCGTGACATTTAATGTAAGCCAGGAACCCCTGAAGTTGGTCAGAAAACTACCAAAAGTAAACAGTTTACATGAAAGTTAGTCTGTTACCAGCAAAAAGATAAGTTTAGAGACCGGATCCTACCTGTGATTGTATTTAGATACCTTATTCGAGAAGTTTTAAAGGCGCAAATTGCGGTACTTTTTGTACTGTTAACTATTTTTATTAGCCAGCATTTCGTGCGCATATTAGCCGACGCCTCAGACGGTGAATTTCCCGCTTCTCTCATCGCCACCTTGATAGGCCTTAATTTACCCTATCTGGTTGTTCTGGTTTTACCTTTAAGCTTATTCCTTGGGATATTAATGGCCCATGGTCGCATGTATGCCGAGAATGAAATGGTCATTCTGCACGGTGTTGGTGTGAGTGAATGGTATGTTACTCGAGTAACTTTGATCCTCGCCGTTATTAACATGTTGTTTACTGGATATTTATCCCTTTATGTTGCGCCTTGGGCGGAGGAGCAACAAAACCAAGTGCTGGAGAAAGCACAATCTGAAGCAGGCCTTGCCGCGCTCGTGCAAGGGCGTTTTCAGGCCAGCCCCAATGGCCGTGCGGTACTGTTTGTCGAACGCATTGGCAAGGATAATGAGCTTGAAAAAGTATTCGTGGCCCAACTCCCCGATCCAAATGACGAAATTGGCTTGACTAACGTCGTTGTTGCCAAGGGGGGACGCGTTAATGAAGATCAAAATGGCTCACAGCAGTTACAACTCAATGATGGGGTGCGTTATCAGGGCAGCCCACAACAAAAAGACTACCAAATGATTGAATTTGGTGGCTATAAGATGCAAATCAAAGAACAACAGGTTGATGAACGTCGCCGTAAACTTTCAGCTTTACCGCTGGCAGACTTGATGAAAGTGGAAGGTTCTGAAGCCGTGGCTGAGTTTCATTGGCGTCTAGCAATTCCGTTGGCGATTCCTATTATGACCTTAATTGCAGTGCCTTTGGCTCGGGTCAATGTGCGACAAGGCAAGTTCGCCAAAATGCTCCCCGCTGTTCTCTTGTACCTAGGTTATTTTGGTCTGATGGTTGCGGGTCGTAAAGCGCTCCAAGATGGCGTTATTCCACAGTATTTAGGCATGTGGTGGATCCATTTGTCGGCACTGATTATGGGGATTTTACTGCTCGGTAAAGACAGGCCCCTATTTGCCCGTTTATCAGCGGCAATGGCGCGTAAAAAGGTGGCTGCATGAAGATTTTAGACCTTTATATCGCCCGAGTTTTATTAAGCACCTCGGCGTTATGTTTACTGGTGCTGACAGGTTTGTCGGGCATTATTAAGTGGGTGGACCAACTGCGCTTAGTGGGCCGCGGCACTTACACTATGATGGATGCGGGGATTTATGTGCTATTCCTTGTGCCCCGCGATATTGAAATGTTTTTCCCGATGGCTGTGCTGTTAGGTGCCTTGATCGGTATGGGGATGTTAGCCTCTAATTCGGAGCTTGTCGTCATGCAAGCATCGGGCATGTCGCGTTTGCAGATCACGCTATCGGCGATGAAAACCGCCGTGCCGCTGATGCTGATGGTCATGGCATTGGGTGAGTGGGGCGCCCCAATTGCGGAGCAAAAGGCTAATGAACTTCAGGCCATCAAACTCTCCGGTGGCAGTTTGATTAAATCTCACCGAGGTATTTGGGCAAAAGATGGTGATTTGTTCGTGAATATTGGTGAAGTTGCGGATATCGATAAGCTCAACAATATCACTTTATATAAGTTTAACAGTGAGTTAAAACTCACCAATGTAGTGCATGCTAAAAGTGCATTGTTCAGTAAAGACAGCTGGCATCTCTCGGATGTTAAGCGTACCGATTTAAGCTATGACGAAGTGAAACTTGAGCATTTAGATGAAGATATTTGGCGCTCAAGTTTAACGCCTGACAAGCTCAGTGTGGTATCGGTTAAGCCTGAGGCCTTATCGATACGCGGCTTAATGGGATACTTAGAGTATCTTAATAGCAATAGCCAAGACCCAAGTCGTTACGAATTAGCCCTTTGGCGCAAGGTAATGCAGCCTGTTACCGTAGGGGTGATGATGCTGGTGGCGTTATCTTTTGTATTTGGACCGTTGCGGACAGTGACTATGGGGGCGCGGGTGTTACTCGGGGTGGTTGCTGGATTTAGTTTCTATATCAGTAATGAGATATTTGGCCCCATGAGTATTGTTTATGAACTACCTGCGTATGTCGGGGCGATGGCGCCAAGTCTACTATTTACGGGTATTGCCTTTTACTTTATCCGGCGGTGATAAACGCGGGTAATAAAAAACGACGCAATGGCGTCGTTTTTTATTGGGACAATTTTATAAGCGACTAAAAGCTAAATTTAAGCGCCATGCCAATTACGCATTTGGTTAGCTTCTTTGGATAACACGACTACTTCAGAACGGGTCATCATATCCTGCAGTGCGAGTTTATCGTCGTTGATCAGTACCCACAGATTACCAATGCCGAGTAATGACCAGACGATGCGTGCATAGGCGGTGATAAGGCTTAAGTTTTGGCCATTGGGATGTTGGATCTTAAGGCGCCAAGCGCGCATTCCGAGGGTTTGGCCACCTTTACTCCAAAATAGCGCATAAAAAGTACCTACGCAGAGCGCTAACCAAAGTTGATAAATCCCATGGTAAATCGGTGTGCCATTGAGGGCGTCGGACACATGCTCGAAGCCATTCATGCTAACGAGGCCAGAGGCTGTGAGTCCAAAAAAAATACCAAAGCCAATAGCGCCCGAAAACATATATACGGCTACCGCTAGCAGTAGGTCATAGATCATTGCCCCTAGGCGGCGAAAGAATCCGGCGCGGGGAAAGTTAGCATGTTCAGCATTTAACATCGGCGATCCTAATTCTAAATGGATAAATGACGATAAGGTTTAAGCTTCTGGTTCTTCATCACGTACAAAGTGGATATTGCTAAACCCAAAGCGAGCAAATTCGACTTTGCGATAATCTTTTTCAGCCTTGGCGCCTTTGCGTGAGGTCATGGCAATTTGTTGCTCCATCGCCAGAAACTTGGTTAAGTCTATACCTTCGGCCTCCGCTACGGCCTCGTATAAATCGTGGTGTTTAGCATAACTAAAGGCAATGGTTTTCGTCTCACCTTTGAAGGTGTAAGTCACTTGACGCGCCATGGATATCTCCTGAAATGGTCTCGAAATAGTTCTGAAATTAATTAAATTCGCTTCTAAAAATAAAATACACCGCACCGAGGATGCACAGACCTGCCCAGAGATAATCGAGTTTGAGTGGTTCCTTCATGTAGAAGTAGGCGAAGGGCACAAACAAGCTTAAGGTAATGACTTCCTGTAGGATTTTTAATTGTCCGACATTCATCACTGTGTAGCCGATACGGTTAGCCGGCACTTGCAGTAGGTATTCAAACAGGGCGATGCCCCAACTGACCAAGGCAGCGATAATCCAAGGCTTTGAGCCTAAGGACTTTAAATGTCCGTACCAAGCAAAGGTCATAAAAATATTGCTAAGACAGAGTAAACCGATAGTCGTCAGGGTTGGATTCATCATTCTTCTCGATGATTAAGTTTATAAATCATGTACATGGCATCATCAGTGTAGCTACCAAGGCATTTCTCTATGGCTTTAGGTTTAAAGCCCATTTTGCGCCAATAGCTATCAGCGCCTTGCACTGCCACTAAGGAGAGGGAGCTCAAGTTAAAGCGATCGGCAAGCTGCTTTAGACGCATTAAGGCTTTAGACCCAGCGCCTAAACCTTGAGCCTTTGCCGATATCGCAATATCGTGCAGATACAAAGTATCGGCCTTAGGTAAATGGGTGATTGGCTCATAAAGTGCGGGAGGCATATTGGTGGTCCAAGGATGAGCGAGACAATAGCCCACCACAGCCTCATTTACCTCAAACACAAAACAGGATTGAGGTGAGACGTGCCACTTGCTTTGCAATACATGCAGGGGTTCAGGATCCAGTTGGGAGTAACATTCTTCCTGGATCTGTAAAATAGCATCCCAATCCTCTGGGGTGATTGCACGCAGTAACATGGTCGACCTTTTTCCGTCAAAACAGTTTGAATAAATAAGTCCGAGATTATATACCCAAATCGCAGCAAAAGCTTTGAAACTCCGATAGTGATGCGATTGCGCCAAGTCTAAGCGCTAGAGTGTTATTGCCAACGCTTTATGACCTAGCGCTACTGCATTTAGCCCAAATAGCGTTGAGTTAAATGCTTAGCCAGATATTGACTGTTTAACGGCTCGCCCGTGGCTTGAATGATGAGTTCATCCGTTGTCAGTAATGAGCCTTTGGACCAAATATGCTTGCCAAGCCAGTCAAATACTTGGGATAACTGACCGTTATCGATAAGGTTTTCAATAGGGCCTAAACTTCGCTCCATTGCAAAACGGCACTGAGCAGCATACATGGCGCCTAGGGTATAGCTAGGGAAATAGCCAAGTTCACCGACTGCCCAATGGATATCCTGCATACACCCATCGCGATAGTTTCCATCGGTATTGATCCTGAACAGTTGTTGCATCTGGCTTGACCAAAAGTCGGGTAGATCATCCACACTCAAGCTACCGTCGATAAAGGCTTTTTCGGCCTCAAAGCGCAATAAAATATGGCAAGGATAGGTGACTTCATCGGCATCGACGCGGATAAGCCCTGGATTGACGCGGGTGTAGTGTCTTGCCAAGTCTTGGGTGCTGAACTCACAGCCTAAGTGCTGTTTAATCAGTGGCTGCAATTGCCGTAAAAACGCGGGATTGGCACCGAGCTGCATTTCACAAAATAAGCTTTGGCTCTCATGGACGCCCATGGAACGAGCCAGTCCTGCGGGTTGACCGCGCCATTGTTTCGGTAAACCCTGTTCATAACGGGCGTGGCCAGTTTCATGCACTATGCCCATGATAGCACTACTAAAATCGGCTTGGTTATAGCGCGTCGTAATGCGCACATCACTCGGTACACCGCCACAGAATGGGTGGCTACTGATATCGAGCCTGCCATGGTTAAAATCAAACCCTAAATAGGCCATCACATCGAGGCCAAGGGCTTGCTGCGCCTTGATATCGAAGGGGCCGTTAAGCTTAAGTGTTGGCTCATCGGCTTGTTTTTCGAGTACATTTTGGATGAGCGTGGGGAGCCAAGTTTTTAAATTACCAAAGGTTTGCTCAAGCTTTGCGGTAGTCATGCCAGGCTCAAATTTATCGAGCAGGGCATCATAGGGGGAAATATTTTGCGCTTGGGCGCGGATTAAAGCTTCTTCCCTCGCAAGGGCGATTATCGCCTTAAGATTAGGTTTAAAGCCTTGCCAATCATTGTTTTTACGTTGCTCACGCCAGGCATTTTCACACTGATAGGCCATCTTGGTTTTGGCTTGAACCAGCTCACCAGGCACTAGAGTCGCCTGTTGATACTGATATTGCATTTCCCTTAGGTTGGCGTGTTGTTCTGAGGTAAGCGCTTCTTGCGCGGCAAGAGCGAGATTTTCAGCAAGGTGAGGGGACGTTTTAAGGGTATGGATATGCAATGCGAGTTCGGCTATGGCATCGCCACGCTCACTGCCGCCGCCCAAGGGCATCATTGCTGCCTGATCCCAATCACCTAGCGCACTAAAATGTTCAAAATGTGAAATTTTCTGGAAATGCGCCGTAAGTTTATCGTAACTTGGCGTAGGTTGTTTGGTGTTCATAGCGGTATCCATAGACTCAATCTTAAGGTGCAGTCGTTATCTATTAGCACGAAAAATAACAATAACAGCATGATAATATCATGCAGTCAAAAGCACACTAGACCCCTAAAGGGAGGACGTGAACATTATTGACCATAACGGCTCACGCCATTATGGCGTAATGGGGAGTTATTCAAATCTGCTTTAGGATAAATATTTGTTTGGAAACTAAGCTTGCCTTGCTATGCTGTCACTCGTAAGTTGATAATTACAGTGAAGTAAATGGACTGCTGTATCGTTCAAGGAGATGACTATGTGGGCGTTTTTAGTTGAACAGCCTAACCTACCTTACACTATTGCCTTCGCCTGTGTGCTTGTCCTTGGTGTTTTTGAAGCCTTATCACTCGTCATAGGATTAAGTATGATGAGCGCCTTAGACCAGTGGGTGCCTGCTGATGTTGAGTATGATGCTGATATTGGTGGTAGCGGACTCACAGGGATTGCTGGCTGGCTTTGCCTCAATCGTTTGCCGCTACTTATCTGGTTTGTGCTGGCACTAACCAGTTTTGCCATTGCAGGCTATCTCGTTAATTACATTAGCTTAATAGTCTCGGCTACCTTGCTGCCGCAACTATTTACCTTACCTATCGCCGTAGTTGGCAGTGCATTGTCTTGTCGCTATCTTGGCCGAGTACTGGCCGATTTGCTCCCCAAAAATGAATCTACCGCCATCTCCCTTGATGACTTAAGCGGTTATGTCGGCACTATCACCTTAGGCTGCGCCATTAAAGGCATGCCATCGGAAGCGGTTGTTCGCGATAAACATCAACAAAAACATTATGTATTAGTCGAGCCTGAAACTTCAGGTATCGAGTTTGCTAGTGGTACTCAAGTGGTGCTGCTTAAAAGAGAGGGAAGAGTCTGGTCTGCGACTCGCTTTGATAATTAATTTTCCAAAGCTATTAACGAAGAAGGAAAGCAAATGGATGTGTTAAACGAAGTCACCAGTTCGAGCAATTTTGTGTTGTTGGTTGCCGCAATGGTATTGATTGGCCTGATTGTGATTGGTCTGATTTTCGCCAAGTTATACAAACGGGCAACGAAGGAAATGGCCTTTGTGCGTACTGGTTTTGGTGGTGAAAAAATCATTAAAGACGGTGGCGCAATCGTCTTGCCCGTGCTGCATGAAACCATTGCAGTGAACATGAATACCCTGCGTATCGAAGTGGAAAAAACTCAAAAAGATGCACTGATCACCAAAGATCGTATGCGGGTTGATGTTAAAGCAGACTTTTATTTGCGTGTGGCACCCAATGCTGATGGCATTTCGATGGCGGCACAAACCTTAGGTACCCGTACCACGCGGGTGGAAGAGCTGAAAAAGCTGATGGAATCTAAGTTTGTTGACGTGTTGCGTGCCGTTGCGGCTGAAATGACCATGACTGAGATGCATGAGCAGCGAGCCGATTTTGTACAACGGGTGCAGAACAACGTTGCGAACGATTTAGAGAAAAACGGTTTAGAACTTGAATCAGTTTCCTTGACGGGATTTGACCAAACCGACTTGCAGTTTTTCAATGAAAACAACGCATTCGACGCAGAAGGTCGCGCGCGTCTAGCTAAAATCATTGAAGAAAAGCGTAAAGAAACCAACGATATTCAGCAGGAAAACCGCATTAAGATTGAGCAGCGTAACTTAGAGGCTGAAAAAGAATCGCTGGAGATTGAAAAGTCGGAAGAAGAAGCACGTCTTATCCAGCAACAGTCACTCGAATTTAAGCGCGCAGAGCAAAAAGCTGAAATTATTAAGCAAAAAGAAAACAAGGCGCGTGAAGAACGTGAAGCCGAAATTGCCAAAGAACGTGCTATCGAAACCGCGGAAATTGAAAAGACCAAAGATATTGAAACCCGCGAGATTGAAAAACGTAAATCTATCGAACAGGCGCGTATTCAACAGCAACGTGATATCGAAGTCGCCGAGCAGGAAAAACACATCGCGGTAGCCGCTAAATCGGAAGAAGAGTCGGCCGCCCGTGCCCGCGCAGCAGAAGCGGAAAAATTGAAAGTTGAAAAAGAAGAAGCGGTAATTACAGCGCGCCAAGTGGCGGAGGCTAATCGTCGCAAAGAAATTGAAGTGATTGATGCCCGTAAGGAAGCTGAGCGCGATGCTGTTGGCGTGACAGTGCAAGCTGAAGCCGAGAAACGTGCCGCGGAAGACAGATCGAGTGCGATTTTGATTGAAGCGCGTGCCAGTGCCGATGCGAAAAAACTGCAAGCCGAGGCGGATGAAAAAGTCTATGCCGTTGAAGCGGCTGGTAAACAAGCTCTGTACGAAGCCGAAAACGTGCTGCGTGATGAGCAGATTGCGCTGCAAAAATCCCTTGCGATCTTAAAAGCCTTGCCAGAAATTGTTGCCCAAGCGGTTAAACCATTGGAAAACATCGAAGGTATTAAAATTCTTCAAGGTTATGGTGTTGGTCATCAATTTGCCACGGGTGGTGATGGTTCCGCCATCAACCAAGGTGGTATCGCTGAACAAGTGACTAGCGCAGCCTTAAACTATCGCGCCAATGCGCCAGTTGTCGATGCCATGCTACGTGAATTAGGCTTAGTCCAGGCGGATTCTGGCACTTTGAACGATCTGCTCAATGGCAATAATGCACTGACGACCGAGGCCTTAAATGTGGTGAAATCGGCCAACACAGGGCTGAATGGTTATAGTCAGCAACAGGCCATGATTGAACCAAAGATAAATAATTAAGAGTGGTCAATCACCAAAGACTAAAGCGCCTACGGGCGCTTTTTTATGCCTGAAACGGCTGTATCTATTTGTAGTATTCCACTATTACCCTAAATTTAATGGTCGGAGTAGAGTGAAATCCGCTGTTGCGTTTTCCCTTATCGAATAAAAGGAGTTTCTCATGGCCAATATTTTGATTATCGCCGGTGATTTTGTTGAAGATTACGAGTTAATGGTACCGTTCCAAGCCCTGCAAATGGTGGGTCACAGTGTCACGGTTGTTTGTCCCGATAAAGTGGCGGGGCAAACCATTAAAACGGCAATTCATGACTTTGAAGGCGACCAAACCTATACCGAAAAACCAGGACACTTATTTGCCTTAAATGGCAATTTTGCTGGTTCGAACGCGAGTGATTTTGATGCGCTGTTGCTTCCAGGTGGTAGGGCGCCAGAGTATTTACGCCTAAACCCTGCGGTGATTGCCCTCGTGGCAGAATTTGCCGCCCAAGATAAACCGATTGCGGCTATTTGCCATGGCGCGCAGTTACTCACGGCGGCAAATGTGGTTCGCGGTAAAAAAGTGTCAGCCTATCCCGCTTGCGCGCCCGAGGTGAAACAAGCTGGCGCTGAATATTGTGATATTGAAGTCACTGCGGCAATTACCGATGGCAAATTAGTTACCGCGCCCGCATGGCCAGCGCATCCTGCATGGTTGGCGCAGTTTAACAAGTTATTGAATTAACGATACTCATCCTGTGTAATTTATGGCATAACAGTTCGGGTAGAGGCTTAAGTTGAGTATTCGCTGGGGACTTAAGCAAGGCGCAATGGCTGGAGCAAAGCGCAATAGCTGCTTGGGGAGTAATATTGTGTGTGAAATCTATTCCGGTGCCGAACCTGAACTGTTTGAACTCAAAACCCGCTCCATTCGCATCGATGGTGTGGTGACGAGCGTGCGCCTCGAGGCGATTTTTTGGCAGATTATTGAAGAGATTGCCGAAGATGCCGAGCTGAGTGTCGCGGTATTTTTAACCCGTATTTACCGAGAGGTGTTAACTCGCCACGGAGAAGTGGCTAACTTTGCTTCTTTATTGCGGGTCGCCTGCACAACCCATCTTAATCAGGGGCAGCGTTTGGTGTTAAAACCTAAGGTTGCACTAAACGCGAAATCCTCTTGAATATCCATTGCATCTTTGCGATTTGAAAAGACTAAAGTTGCTGCATACTTGCCGCGTTATTGCAGAGCCATTTTCTTGTGAGTACTTGGAAACATGAGCTTTTATCGATTTAGCTTGCGAAGGCTTGGGTATATTTTTGGATAATCTGCTCTACTTTTCCATTGGCTTTTAGCTGCGCTATCGCGTGATTGAGCGCAGGTAGTAGAGCAGCATGCTCTTTCCGTAGCCTTAGCACCAGTAGGCCATCAGAATGCACCGCGGCTAATCCAACGGGGATCTTAAGCTTGTTTGACCAATATAAGGCGGGATAGTTACCCGAGATAATGGCCGTGATGCGGTGTTTATCTAATGCCTTAATCAACTCTTGTTCAGAGGTAAAATCGACACGGATAAACTCCTTGTCGTCATGGTACAAATATCCCCTGACGGTACCGATTTGCTTGCCTTTAATTCCAGTGATTTCTTTGAATGATTCAACATCTTCGGGTCTGGTCACTACGTACTCAGTGATAGGCATGATGGGATCGGATTTCACGAATAAGGGACCAAAATCTTGGTTTTCAAACCAACTGGGGCTAACCACATCAAAATCTAGTTGACCCGTTTCAAGGGCGTTGTTCGTCCGTTTGGGCGGCAAGGACAGATTTTCTCCCTCAATATTCGCTAAGGATAAAATCTGCGGAATTAATTCAGAAATTATTCCCGGAGCATCGGGTTGATTGGCAATAAAATACGGATACCAAGAATATGAGCCAGTAATGTTGTACTTGAGTTGTTCTGCATAGGACTGAGGGGCAAACAAAATCAGTAATAAAACGCCTTTAACGAGGCAACGATAGAGAATACTTCCTTTACCCATCGAGTCCTTCACTCCTTGGTTGATCGAGCTTAGTGGTTACTACGCTACATTGTATTCTTTCGTTGTGAAAAAATGGTTATCTGTGGCGCAGTTTACCTATTCAAGCAGTTTTCAGCCGTTAAGCCAACAGTTGGCACAATGCAGGTTGCTGATTGTGAGGATAAATTCGATAGGTCTTATGGTGTTTGATAAGACTCGTTTTCTTATTGCCCTGGCTTATCAGCAAACCATGGGAGAGGGCGATTTGAGTCAACTGTTGCTCATCGGCACGGACATATAAGTTGATGGGTTTGATGAGCTGATTATCTTGAATATGCTGGGTAAATTCTTTTACATCAATGACTAAGCTCGATTGGCCATCGCCGTCTAGCTTCAGTTTCGTATTAATTTCTGTATCGGTAAACACTAACCACTCGCGCTCAGTCAACTCGGCAATCATAGCGTTTAACGCCGTACCTAACTCCACGTGCGAGTTTTCAACGCTCTGATATTGATGAACAATTCTTTCCAATAACCGCTTAAGTTCGGCGCCAGCACCTTGGCTGCGAGCCATACGGATCCACGTGGTCAGATCCTCGGCAACCAATTTTGAAAAGCGTTTTTCCTTCAGGGCCTCAACCATCCAGTTGCATAAAAAATGGCTTTCCTGTGCGGGTGTGCGTTGGGCTTTTTTGGCTTGAGCTGAAGTGGTTAAATCGGTAAGCCCCGCCAGTGCGAGTTCGAGTATGGCTTGATTATAGGTTTGAGAATTCATTGTGGCTCCGCCGCGGGCTAAAGGGATTGATCTGATTAAATTGGGGCGATATTTATTGCGGCGGAGCTAGTTTAGCAAAGCAGTCGCTAAATCGATAACGATTCTTAGCGGCTGCTTGGGTGGGATATGGATTATTATGGCGCACCGACGAGGCTAGCCGCCGTCAGAATCAACTTAGGCGCAGGTCTCACCTTGTAGTTGGGATTCACATATTGGAAATGGATTAATCCTTGAGTATCAGCAATATAAATTGCCGGTACTGGCAGGACTAATCTTTTATCGCCTTCGGGCGTTGTCCAAAGTGGATTATCCAGTTTTAAGCGGCTCAGGTAAGTCTCAGTAACTTGCTTGCTGGTATAAAAGGCAAGCCCAAAGGCTTGCGATGCAAGCATTTTTTCATCTGAAAGTAATAAGTATTTCAGCTCATTTTTCGCCGCCGAGGCTTTTAACAGTGCTGGAGTATCGGGTGATATACCCACTAATTGAAAACCCATTTCAATGAGTTTTGGCTCGATCGCTTTTAATTGTCCCATTTGGTTGTTGCAAAACGGGCACCAGCCGCCACGGTAAAAGAAGAAAATCGTTGGTTTTTGTGCCGTTAATTTGGCTAAATCAACATTTTGGCCATTCATGTCTTGCAAAGTGATTGCGGGGATTTGCTCGCCATTGAGTAGTGGGCTAACCGAATATTCATCTTTGGCGATAGGTTGAGCGAGCGTGCTAAAACTGCCGAGCAGTAGGCTTATGGTCAGTAAAAAGCGCTGTAGTGTGGACTGCATTAGAGCATATCTCCTTGTCATTAGTTTTTGTTTCAATTAAATATTCTGCTGTTAACGGTAAACCGTTATTAGCCTGTGTGCTTGGGTGGACTGAGCATGGGTAGTAAACGTAGAAATAAGAACGGCGAGATGCGAAATTTATTGCAGTATTTGTCGTTATTTATTGGGTTTGTTAATCAGTGCTATCACTCGGATATTGCAATAAGAACAAGATGTCCGCAAATCACTCTGAGTCAGATAGGTTTTAAATGGTAATAAAAAAGCGTCCGTTTAAGGACGCTTTAACATTATTATTAGTGTATTAAATTAGCGCGTTAAGATAGTTATCAACACAACATTATTTGAGTTTTTTGCCTTTGCTTGGGGCTTGACCAACTTTCATTTTCACGCGGCGGCCCTGCATGCTTTTTTCGGCGATGATCTGCTCGCTGACGTTGTCGAGTCGCTGTTGTTTTTTGGCAAAACTGCGACGGGTTTGCAGCTGTTTTAACAACAACTCACGGCTACCGACCTCATATCCTGGAACGGTAATGCGGCGAATTTTTTGGCCGATTAGCTTTTCAATATCCGCTAGGGTGCGCTCTTCTTCACGGCTCACAAATGAAATCGCCACGCCACTTTTACCTGCACGACCTGTTCGGCCGATACGGTGAACATAGTCTTCGGCAAGGAAGGGTAAGTCGAAGTTGACCACATACTCAAGGCTGGGAATATCTAAACCGCGGGCGGCCACTTCGGTCGCCACTAGCACACGTACTTTACCGGATACAAATTCGCGCAGCGCACGGCGACGGCTACCTTGGGCTTTTTCACCGTGGACGACTTCAGAGGGAATACCATCTAAATTTAATTCTTTAACCAGAGTATCCGCTGCATCGCGGGTCGCGGTAAACACTAACACTTGTTGCCAGTTTTTCTTACCAATCAACTCCGATAATAGCTCGCGTTTACGACGCTGCTCTACCGGATACACCACTTGGCTAACGGTATCTGCGGTGGTGTTTTGTTTATCGGCGCTGATCACTTGGGGTTTGACCATCATCTCGTTAGCCAGTTTTTTCACTGCGCTGTAGAAGGTGGCTGAAAACAGTAGGTTTTGACGCTTCTTATTGACCGCTTGAAGAATTTTTTGAATGTCGGCACTAAAGCCCATATCCAGCATGCGATCGGCTTCATCGAGCACTAAAAAGTCAACGCTGGACAGACTTAAGTTACAGGCGGTAAGGTGCTCAAGTAAACGGCCAGGGGTCGCGACAATAATATCGGCACCGCGTTTTAACTTTTGCGCTTGAGTCTCAACTTTTACGCCACCGTAGATCGTTAATACGCTGAAATTTAAATACTTGCTGTAGGCTTCAACGTTTTCTGCTACTTGGGCGGCAAGTTCGCGAGTCGGAGTGAGGATTAATACCCGCGTGTTAGATTTTAAGGTTTCACTTGGGTTTTCAACCATTTTTTGTAGTATCGGCAGTGCGAAGGCGGCGGTTTTACCTGTGCCGGTTTGCGCGCTGGCGAGCACATCTTGGCCGCGGCGGATGGCTGGGATCGCTTGCTGCTGAATCGGTGTCATTTTTTGATAACCGCAATCTGAGATAGCGCGTAAAATCTCGGGGCAAAAACTAAAAGATTCAAATCTCATTTTGGATTCCTGTCATTCACTCATTCAATCATTCAAGCGCCTTACCCTATTACAGACACTTTTACAGCAAAGTATTCTGCCATGGGCGAACGTTAACGCACTTGTTTGTGCCTTTCTAACGCTTAGCGGTCAGAAAAATGGCGGGCGCGGAGTATAGCAAAATTTTCGGTTAAAACCTGTACTTTTTAACCCTTTGGCCGTTTATAACGATATTGCTGCTGTTTTGCTGATAATCAGAGGATTAACTTAAGGCGTGGATTGGCTTGGATAAAGGATGCCGCGCTATTGTGTGTCGACAATCGCGCGGCATTACAGCTAGCCAAAGGCGCGGCGTAGGCCAAGTGCTTTTTCAGCGCTGTGTTTTAAATGATTGGCGGCATCACCAATCTGATGCGTTGCCGCGAGGTTTTCACTGCTGCTTTGGGTGATGAAATGAATATTGTTGGTGATTTCATGCACCACTTGGCGCTGCTGATCGGCGGCCACCGCATTTTGCTGTGCAAAGGTGTGGATCTCGCTGACTTCTTGGTAAATGGTGTTGACGTTTTTGGCGGAGGTTTGAATGTCGTTAGCGCATTGCTCTGCATGTTGGCGGCTTTGCTCCATTTCTTTTGCCCACGCATTTAACATGCTGAACATCTTATCGACACTCTGCGAAATACTGTTGGTCGATAACTGAGTGCGGCTCGACAAGGCGCGCACTTCATCGGCCACCACCGCAAAGCCGCGTCCTTGTTCACCGGCTCTCGCGGCTTCAATGGCGGCATTGAGGGCAAGCAGGTTAGTTTGCTCAGCAATAGAATCAATCTCACCCATGGCACTGGCAACTCGTTCAGCTTCTTGATTAAGCAGATTGGCATTATTCGCGGCATCGGCGACGGATTTAGCCAGCTGTTCGACCTTTTGGGTATTAGCCTTCATATTCGCGCTGCTTTTTAGGCAGAGATCATAGGCGGTATTAATGCTGGTTGAGGTTCGTTGAGTGTTTTGAGCAACTTCGGTAATCGTCGAACTCATTTCTTCCATTGCACTTGCCAGTTGCTCGAGCTGGTTTTTCTCTTGATCTAGGCTGGCATAGGTTTGTTCAGTGGTAACCACAAGTTGATCGGCTATCGCATGCAATTGATTGGCTTGATCTTGAGTGCGGCCGAGTACGCCATTCATCTTGGCTTGTAATAAAATCAATTGAAAATCGAGAATCGATGAGGTGTCAGCTCCCGAGTAGATGTAGCGACTTATAGAATCGTATTTTGTTTGCATATCAATCAACTTGGCCGGAATACGAAAGGCTTCATCGTAGAAGATAGCTAAGTTAAGGCCCATTAAAATCGCGCCAGCGATAATCACTCCCCAACCCCAAAGGTAACCCGCAATTAATAATCCTGTCGATGCAACTACAGCAGAGACAACACGTTTTTGCATTAAACTAAGTGGCTTAGTAATGGATTTATTGTCCAATAACCTGCGGTAAATAGCTGTTGCTCTAGTGACATAGGCTGCCTGCGGTTGCAGACGAACCGACTGATAACCAACAATTGTGCCATTCTCAAACACGGGAGAAACAAAGGCATCAACCCAATAAAAATCGCCATTTTTACAGCGATTTTTAACTATGCCACGCCAAGATTGGCCGGATTTTAGTTTTTGCCACATCTCTTTAAAAGCGGCACTAGGCATATCGGGATGACGTACTTTGTTATGCTGATGCCCAATTAATTCTTCGGCACTGTATCCTGATACTTCGGCAAATCGTTGATTAACATAAGTAATAATCCCGCGGGTATCTGTGGTGGATATCAATTCGTCTTGAGGAGTGAGGCGGATCTCTTGTGCGTGATGATGGTTGTTACTGATTTTATTGTGACTAGGGTTACTCTGGCTCATTTCGTGTGTCCATTCTGGGCCGATATTATGATTAGGGTAAATGTAATGCTAAAGCTTGTGCCGACTCTCATGGGGGTCGGCTAATTATGTGATAATGGTATCATTTTTGTGTGGATATTGGAGAGTGGTTTTTAGCATTACCCATAAGAAAAGTAATGTATTTTTCTTTTTATAACTTTTTAAAAATATTAGTTTTTTATTGCTATTTAAACGAGTGTTTATCCTGTCTTGTAGCCAAATTTATGTCATATTCACCTTCATGTGAGATGAAGTTATTCGGGAGAATCCTCAATATATGGCAACCATTCTTGGCGTCTTTGACTAAACTTGTTAGGCGTGTTGATGTTTAAGGATTATTTGGGCGAATTTAATGGCATTTGTGCAAGGTAAAGTCCGTAGATGCAGTGCTTTTGCATAAAAGGGCGCTAAGATAAATAAATGCTGCCTAAATGGGTTTTATGGCAAGCATTTACGCTTACTCAGTCTTAAGAACCGTTCGTTATTTGAATAAAAGAATGACACTTCATTCCTTATTTCGGCGAGCGCTAGCTTGGCAGAAGGAGCCAAATTTAATTTCATAAATGTCAGCAGGCAGTCGTAATGTGAACACATTTTTAAGCATTATGGGTTTTAGTCCGCATTTAATTGGTTTTGTGCAAGTCATTATCTTGTTAAATAAAATTGCGAGACCTAGGTCGATAAATTGTGAACTTAGGCTTTAAATCATCCAAAGGTAGTACTTGATTGCAAAGGGATTTTTATGGCAAGAGCACTGCCGAGTGACTTTGCTCGTTATACATCAGGTTTAACTCATTGGCGCCGAGTGATTTTTAAACGGTTATTTGGGTTTCTTGCGATCCTGTGTGTGCCTGTGTATTTCACCAGTGTTTATCTTTGTATTGCTGCCGATTTATGGGGCATGGCGATTTTTGATACCTTTGCATATTTCTTATTAGTCTTATTGCTTTTTTATCCTCATTTTTCTGATCGGCTTAGATTTAGTTTAGGATGTTTGCTTGCCTATGCCATTGGTGTTGGATTTCTTATTGCGATAGGGCCGTCAGGCGCTGGATTTTTCTGGCTATTTATTTTCCCTCCGCTGAGTAACATTTTTTTAGGCACTAAGGCGAGCATATACGCCCAAGTTTTAAATGGTGTGAGCTTAATTTTGATTGGGGTGGCGTATCATTATGAGTGGCTGATTTGGCCCGTCACTCAAGGATATAGCACTGGCATTTGGGTTGTTGTTTCAATCAATTTCCTCGTAACCAATGCTATGGTAACTCTGACTATCGCCTATCTCTTAGGCAAGTTAACTTCCTCCCTCGATTCTACACTAGCTTCTCGACAAGCGACTGTACTGGGTTTAGCTAAGCTTGCTGAATATCGAGATAATGAAACCGGAGCGCACTTATTGAGAATGCGGCAATACTCTAAAATGCTCGCTGCCCAGCGGATGTTGGCTGACAATTCGCCTCCAGAATTAGATGAAGACTTTATCCAAGATATTAGCTTATCGGCAATTTTGCATGACATAGGCAAAGTTGGCATTGCCGATGCGATTTTGCTAAAACCAGGCCGGTTAACTCCAGATGAGTTTGAACAAATTAAGGCGCATCCCGTTATTGGGGGGCAGGTTCTGGCCAGTTTGTTAGAGTATGCTCCCCAATGCACCTTTATCAAAATGGGTAGAGATATTGCCTCTGGACACCACGAAAAATGGGATGGTAGTGGTTATCCACTTGGATTAAAAGAAGAAAATATTCCCTTATCCGCAAGAATTGTCGCTCTAGTCGATGTTTATGATGCGTTAACATCCCCACGCTGCTATAAGCGTCCTTTTAGTCATGAAGATGCCAAAGCCATGATTCTTGAGGGCCGAGCCAAACATTTTGATCCTGTGTTAGTCGATTGTTTTATGCAAATTCATACCGAGTTTGAGGTGCTTTCAAAAGCTTCGTTGCTGGATGATCCCCAGTCGACTGTAGCGCAGCCTAAGATGGTGTGATTTTATTAGGCGAAAACAATAAGCCCAAGACAATCGTCTTGGGCTTATTTAATGAGATTTACCTGTGGGGGTTAGATAGATTGTGTTGCTTTTGTCAGCCACTCAAGCTCACTGCCTGACATTAATGGCGACAAAGTTTTAAACACTTTCTGATGGTAAGCATTAAACCAGTCGATTTCGCCTTGTGTTAACAGGCGCTTATCGATAAGGCGGGCATCCATGGGGATCAGCGTTAGGGCATCGAATTCATACATTTCACGCTCGGCACCCTTTAAGGCTTCGCAATGCTGCACTACCACTAGATTTTCGAGGCGAATGCCAAAACTGTCGGCGCGGTAATAACCTGGCTCATTTGATAACACCATGCCAGGCATTAAGGCGATAGCATTAAGATTTTTACCGATGCGCTGTGGACCTTCATGCACACTCAGGAAATGACCGACGCCATGGCCTGTGCCGTGGTCGTAATCAAAGCCATGTTGCCACAGATATTGGCGGGCAAAAGCATCGAGTTGTTGGCCTGTCGTGCCTTTAGGGTAGCGGGCTTGATCTAAGGCGATATGGCCTTTAAGTACCAGTGTCACCATCTTTTTCTGTTCATCACTTACTTCGCCAATGGCGATGGTGCGGGTGACGTCCGTGGTGCCGTCCAGATATTGAGCGCCAGAATCCACTAAGTAGATGCTGTTCATCGTCATCATCGCAGGCGTGCCATTGTTATGGTTATAGTGACACATGGCCGCATTGGCACCAGCGGCGGAGATAGTGTCGAAGCTTGGCTCGCGATACTTGGGATCTTCGAGGCGGAAACTTTCTAACTTGTCGGCAAGAGTGGCTTCATCGTGCAGACGATTAGCCACGACTTCGGCATCGAGCCATGCAAGAAAACGGCTCACTGCTACACCATCACGGATATGGCTGGCACGCATGCCCGCTAATTCGGCGGCATTTTTTTGGGCTTTAGGCAGAGAGACTGGGTCGATACCAGCAATCAATTTGGCGCCAGCATCGCGGGCAAGATTTTGCGCCCAAGCGTTAGCAGAGTTGGGATCGGCCAGCAGTTTCACACTCTGTAAGCTTGCCAAGGTATCGGCAAGTGAAGCTTCACTGTTAAAGCTCACACCCGCTCCAACGTGTTCCTCAATGCCTTCGGGGAGTTTGCTCAAATCGGTAAACAGCTGCATATCACCATTGGCATGGAGCAGGGCGCAGCCGAGCACGACAGGGAGGCGAGGAACATCATTACCACGGATATTAAGCAGCCAGCAGAAAGAATCTAAAGCGGCAATCAGCGCAACATCGGCGCCGGCTTTTTTGACTAGTGCGCCAATCTCGGTCCGTTTTTGCAGGCTGGTCTTACCCGCACTTTCATTACTAAATAAGGTGATAGCTGCGCTCGACGGTGCAGGTCGATTTTGCCAGTGCTTATCAATCGGATTCTGTTCGACGGCAACCAGTTCAATTTGGGCTTTCGCTAACGTCGCTTTGGCGTTTTCAAACCAGGCTAAGGTGTGTAAACGGGCATCAAATCCGACACGTGAATCTGCGGGTAACGTGTCGCATAACCATTCGATTTGCGGAGTGTCTGTCAGGCTTTCATAGCTAAAGAGGTTTGCATCGACCTGTAAACGCACTTGTACCGTATAACGACCATCGGTAAAAATGGCGGCTTTGTCTTTTAGGACAATGGCCATGCCGGCTGAACCGGTAAAATCCGTCGCCCAATAAAGACGCTCATTGTGCTCTGGCACATATTCGCCTAAATACTCATCGGCGCGCGGAATAATGAAGGCGTCTAGGTTGGCGTTTGCTAGCTCGCTACGAATGGCGACAAGACGGTTGGCAATCTTATTTGATTGCAATGGTTGTGACGACGAAGGTAACGACATAGGGGCTCCAAATTGATGGCATGGGCTACAAAGGTAGGCTGCCAAATTATCATGGGTAATGCTGGCGAAAAGGATGCAAATTGACAGCGATTATCGCAAGCTCAGCAACAAAGTTGCAAGGTATGGAATAAAGGATTTTGTATACAATTTTGTTTTTAGGCAACATTTTGTGATGAAAATGGCTGTGATCTCTCGCTAATAATCAAATTGAATTGCTATCTTAATCACTCTGGAATCATGACTAATTCTTACAAATTAGCTACTTAAGTTTTATTCAATCGCTAATATTGACCCATTATGCTAACATTCGCCATCTCCGCTCGGGGTCAGAGGGGAGCACATGTATCAGTGGAGTTGGCGATGCAAACATTAACAATAGACGTGGGCGGTAGCAAAGCCCTGTTCGAACTTCAACTCAAGGGGCATACAGAACAATATAAAATCCCCACGGGTGAAGGCTTTAAAATTGAAGACTTAAATAATCAAATCGCGGCGTTGGAACGGGATTATGATTTACAGCATTACCATTTAGCGATCGCTGTACCAGGGCTTGTACAACAGAATCGTTTGGTATCTTGTAAATCCTTGCCCGGTTTAAATGGGTTGAGTTTTGATACCTTGAAAACCCAAGGTCAGCTTAAGTTTATCTGCAATGATATCGATGCGGGCATGCAGGCAACCTGTGATGAAAAATATGCCTGTGAGTTGTTAGTCATGTGTGGCACCGGTATCGGTATGTCGATTGCCTTTAACGGCAAAGCGTACACCGGCGCAACTGGCGTCGCTGGTGAGTTAGGGCATTGCCGAGTGATGACAGAATCGGGGGAGTTCACTTTAGAGCAGCTTGCCAGTGGTGATTCTATTCGTAGTCGGAAGATTTCTACTGCCGATGATGTATACCGTGCAGGTACTTATCTTGGTATGGGACTCGCATGGGCGGTAAATCTCTTTAATCCTAATCGGATCTGGTTAGCGGGCGGCATGATGAACAGTGCGCCTTACTATAAAGGATGTCTGGATAGTTTAAGACGCATGGCCTTGAGTGCGCCATTAGCCGAAATGAAGATTAATCGCGTCGATGATATGGAAACCTTAGTTTGCCGTGGTTTATCAGTGATCTTGGCAAGGGATTTTTCGGATAAGGCAGATTCGTAAAAAACGGAGATAGAAAAAACAAAGCCCTGCAATGCGGGGCTTTGTTTTTAATGCAGAAATTAATTTATCTTCAACAGTTCAACATCAAAAATCAGTACCGAACCACCGCCAATTTTGCCTGTGCTACGATTGCCGTAGGCAAGCTCACTTGGAATAAAGAAGCGATACTTATCGCCTTCGACCATCAGTTGCACGCCTTCGGTCCAACCTTTAATCACCCGATCCAACGGGAAGGCAATGGGCTCACCGCGCTCGACCGAGCTATCAAATACGGTACCGTCGATCAAAGTGCCATGGTAATGAACGGTCACTGTATCGCTCGCCTTGGGATGAACTGTGCCTGAGCCTTGATTTAACACTTGATATTGCAAACCTGAGGCGGTGGTTTTCACACCTTCTTTGGTTTTATTTTGTGCTAAAAATTCATTACCTAAACGGATATTTTCTTGGGCCGCTTTTTGGTTATTCATCGAGGTAAAGAAGTAAAAAATCACCCCAGCAATCACAACAACGGCAAGTAACATTTTCATTTTAAGGAACACCTTAGTCAATTTTGGCTATGTTATCAGTTTTTTAGCGTGAGAGGCTAGCGATGTTCGTGCGCGTAGCCGTGGATGATTCGCGTTACATTTTCTCACGCTTTAAAAGCATCCGAAGACTTTATCCAGCTTTAGATATCGCTTAACCTGTGGTATTAGACTCTATAAAAACTCAATAAAAACAGATAAGAAGAATAAACAAGGATAGTCCTATGTTAACCAAAGCCGCAAAACCGTTGGTCAAGCTTGTCGACCGTTATTTACCCGATCCCTATATTTTTGTCTTACTCCTCACGCTAGTCGTGATGATTTCGGCCGTGGTCGCCGAGCAAAAAACACCCATGGACGTCATCAGTTACTGGGGCGATGGCTTTTGGGCACTACTGAGTTTTTCAATGCAGATGCTGTTAGTGCTGGTGGCGGGATTTATGCTCGCCAGCTCACCACCGATAAAAAAATTGCTCGATGCCATCGCCGGCTTGGCTAAGTCTGCGCCGCAGGCGATTATCTTAGTGACGCTGGTTTCTCTGGCTGCCAGTTGGATTAACTGGGGCTTTGGTTTGGTAGTCGGCGCGTTATTTGCCAAAGCGTTGGCCCGTAAAGTGAGAGTGGATTATCGTTTATTGGTTGCTAGTGCTTACTCTGGTTTTGTGGTTTGGCACGGCGGCTTGGCGGGGTCTATTCCGTTAACCATTGCCACTGCGGGGCATTTCTCAGAATCACAAATTGGCATTATCTCTACCAGTGAGACCATTTTTGCCAGTTTTAACTTGCTGTTAGTACTGATTTTGTTTGTGGTTATGCCACTGGTAAACCGTTTTATGTTGCCAGAAGAAAAAGACAGCATCTATATCGACCCTAAGGCGCTTGAGGATGGAGGCGCAGACGATAAAGCGGCGCAGTTAACGGCCAATACGACTCGCCCTGCGGATAAATTAGAAAACAGTCGCTTGCTCGGTTGGAGTGTCGGCGGCGCGGGACTCGTTTACTTAGGCTATTACTTTGCAGTGCAGGGCGGCAGCTTAAACCTTAATTTAGTTAACTTTTTATTTTTGTTCCTTGCCATAGTGCTGCATCAAACGCCACGCAGTTTATTGCTGAGTCTTAACGAAGCGATTAAAGGCGGTGCGGGCATTGTGATTCAGTTCCCCTTCTACGCAGGCATTATGGCGGTGATGATGCAATCGGGTTTAGCCCAAAGTATCTCCGAAGGATTTGTAGCCATTGCCAGCGCTGAAAGCCTGCCATTTTGGAGCTTTATCAGCGCAGGCATTGTGAACATTTTTGTGCCTTCGGGGGGCGGACAATGGGCGGTGCAGGCGCCGATTATGTTGCCAGCCGCCGAAGCCTTGGGCGCCGATGTGGCACGTGTTGCTATGGCCGTAGCTTGGGGTGATGCGTGGACCAATCTTATTCAGCCTTTCTGGGCTCTGCCTGTGCTGGCCATCGCCGGATTAAAGGCGCGGGATATCATGGGATTCTGTTTAATGCAGTTGATTATCACAGGAGTCATTATCAGTATCGCCCTAAGCTGGTTTTAAGTACTGATATAGCTATAAATTTCCCCGTTAAAAGAAGTAACAGTTAACGGGGCTAATTTTTTCATTGCGACTTCCGTATTGTGTTAATTCCAAATGTGGCCGACATTTTGTTATGTATGAGCCTTGAATTAGCGTCCCTAAGGGCTCTACAACTTGTAGGCATGCTGACATTCGTATCTTCAGATTGATTGGGGATTCAGGTTGATTGGAGATGCGCGCTTTAAATCAATCTATCCATCACTCCGGTTTGGAGCCCATAACCCAGCAAGGCCAAGTTGGTTACTACCGTTAGCCAAAACAGTTTACGAAAGGCCGTTTTTACTGATTTATGGCGTAGAAGGTGCTGGGCAAACAGTGCGCCGGGCCAGCCGCCCATCAGCGACATCAGGTGCAAAGTACTTTCTTTGGTGCGCCATTTACCTCTTTTAGCGGCTGATTTATCAACGGTGTAGGTGATAAAAGTGCATACACTCAGCGCCAGATATAAACCAGCAATCGCGACTGGCAGCATATGCCACCAAGCCGCACTAATTAGCATGGCGAGAAAGGCCAGTGCTAATAACAATGGCATCGAACTCGCCTTGCTGTGAATCACTCTCGGCTTTGAGGCGCGGGGCGAGCGGGTGTGAGTCGTTTTTTTGTTGTTCATTTGTTCTGGTGCTAGGGACGAATGGATTTAAAGGCGAGGTGGCGCCAGAGTTTTTCGAGCGGCCCTTGCTTAAAGTAGCGTAAATATACACTCGCAAGCAGCAATTGCAGTAGCGAATAACCCAAGGCTATTGCCATATAACCGCCTCTATTGAGGGTTAACAGTAACTCAGGGGCAAAGTGGCGAAAGATAAATACGCCAACGATAGATTGCAGAATATAAAGGCTAAAGGCGAGTTTGCCGACATTTTGCAGTGGCTTTAGCACGGTCGAGCGGTTTTGGCAGATATAAACCACTATATGGATATAAATCAGCGCCATCGGGATAGCACTCAGCATGACTAGAATGTCTGAAAACATCACCAGTATGGGGTTTTTGGTTAAGCCTAATAGGGTATCCATGGAGGATAACACTAAGGTGGCTAAAGCGAGTTTGAGTAAGGTGTTACGGTCAAAACCCTGTTCAAAGATGCCCTGTTGATAGAGTGCCATCCCCAGCAACATTAAGCCTGCCGTAAACCACATTAAGGTAAAAGGGATCACGAGCGCCATATAGCCAACTTGAATTAAATGCAGCAGCAGTTGGTTGGGGTAACTCGATGTCCAAGCGCTGTATTGCTCGGCAAAAAGCACTGATTCGCGGGTAAACAGTTCGTCACTGCCGCTAAGCGCTATTAAGCTGATCATCACTAAGGCAATGAAAATAAAAATATTGGCCTTACGTTTCAACTCAGTGATGCTGGCATCACGGTAACAAAGTGCTAAAAATCCACTGATCCCATAGGTCAGTAAAATATCACCGGGCCAGATAATAATGCCGTGGAGCAGGCCAAAGACAATTAACCATTTCAAGCGTGAGCTTAGCAGCGAATAAGCGGCCAAGCCCTTGTTGCTAAATCGCTGAAATTGAATATAAAGCCCAACACCAAAAAGGATAGAAAATAGGCTGATAAAGCGCCCTTCAATAAAGAAATTGCTAACGCTTTGGAGGATTTGGTCTGAAAGTAAGGGGATTTGATGGGGCGCATAGCCATAAAAACTTATCCCCATAAAATAGATATTCATAAAAAATATCCCCAAGACGGCTAAGCCCCGAATCGCATCGAGGTTGGCATTGCGAGTACTTGGGATCGAGTGATCGTGAGTGTGATTCGCCTTTGAGGGATTTGCCCAAGGATCTTTAGCAGCTTGAGTGATAGGTTTGATAGTAGGCATCCTTTCTCTACACGAAATGGGGTAAACCGAGTCGGAGCTCAGCTCCGTTCAATTTTATGGTACAAGGCCTTCACCGAACTGGTGCTTAAGGCATATCACTGCTGGACCATTCGATAAGTGCTACAAACAGCGTTGCTATTCACCAATATCTTCGTTCCATAGCTGTGGCTTGGCGGCGATAAAATCGCGCATCAGTTGTTTACACTCGGGGTTGTCCACCACTGTCACGTCGACTCCGCGGGACTGTACATAGGCTTCCGGCCCTTGAAAAGTGACATTTTCACCGACCACTACCTTAGGGATGCCGTAGAGTAAAATTGCGCCACTGCACATATCGCAGGGGGAGAGGGTGGAATAGAGCGTGGCCTTTTGATAATCGGCGGCGGTCAATCTGCCAGCGTTTTCGAGGCAATCCATCTCAGCGTGTAACACGGCGCTGCCTTGCTGCACGCGTTTATTATGCCCGCGGGCGACAATTTTACCGTCAATCACTAATACTGAGCCAATGGGGATACCGCCTTCGGCTAATCCTTGTTTGGCTTCATCAATGGCGGCCTGTAAAAATTCATCCATGTTGTCCCCCTGTTAGATTGTTTTGCTTAGCATAGCAGTCCGTAAGGTTTGGGCAAGACAACTTAACTTGTTATCTTGCTTGACGATTAACCTTGGCTCGGTGGCGTTAACTTATTTTTGCGGCTTTTCTGAAATCCATAATTTGATATGCCCCTTCACGACCACGACGCCTTGAGTGTCGTAGGCGGTTACGGGCACCAGCATATCGCCGGGGGCCCATTGCTCTGGCGTGACTTCAGCCACACACAAAATATCGCTGCCCGCTTTGGCGGTGTAATCCACACTCATGCCCTTAGGGATCCAGCGTAAATGGGCGGGTATTGAGGCTTCGGCCATCACGCCCATTGCCATTTCTAGGCCATTACAAATTGCAATCACGTGCACCGTTTTTATATGGTTATGAACAGCATGACGTTTTTTTATTAAACATGAACAGTAGTTAAGGCGCAATTCAGTGATCAGTGGTTTGATGGTGCCAAAATAAGGCGCCATACGTGACACCATCATTGAGAAGATTTTTTGGCCAAAGGGTAAACCTTGGGTCTTGTGGTAAAGCGCAAGCACCTTGTTCGGTTTGGTACGGGTTTCTTCGTGAGTACTCATGTTTATCCTTCATCGGAGTGCAAACTAAGGGGGATAATCTTTGGCCAATGATGATGTTAGGTCTTAGTGGCGCGGTTATCTTTTTCTGGTCGGATGAGTGTAACATTGAGGTAACAATAATTGCCAGTCGGCTGAATTAAGTAAACTTCATTTCGCTGTTTTTAGGCTAACACCGTATAATCACGACAAATTTGTCATCAATGACACCACATATTGATTTAGCAACAAGGACTTACATTGAAATATTTGCTGACCTATTTTAAGGGCATGGCCATGGGCGCCGCCGATGTGGTGCCAGGGGTTTCGGGCGGCACCATCGCCTTCATTACTGGCATTCTTGATACCTTGCTTGAAAGCGTTAAGCGCATCAATCCATCCCTTTGGGGTGTGATTAAGTCGCAGGGGCTAAAAGGCGCTTTTATACATATCAATGGCGGATTTTTAGTGAGTTTATTGGCGGGGATCCTGACCAGTATTTTTAGCTTCGCTAAGCTGATTTCGTGGTTGCTGGTGGCGCATCCCATTCCGATTTGGTCATTCTTCTTTGGCTTAATCATTATTTCTGTGGTGCATATGCTCAAGCAGGTGAGCGGCTTTACGCTGGCACGCTTAGGTTTATTCGTGCTCGGCGTGTTAGCTGCTTGGGCAATTACTGTGCTTAATCCTGTGTCGGTGGAAGCCAGTTACTTAAATATCTTCTTTGGCGGTGCGATTGCGATTTGTGCCATGGTGTTACCCGGGATTTCGGGCAGTTTTATCTTATTATTGCTTGGTTTATATCCTGTAGTACTCGCAGCGGCGAAAAATATTCAACTGGATATTCTAGCGTGTTTTGCTGTGGGGGCCGTAATGGGGTTACTGACATTTAGCCATTTATTGTCGGCGCTGCTACGTAAATACCATGATGCTACTATCGTGTTTTTAACCGGATTGATGCTTGGTACCTTAGGCAAAATTTGGCCTTGGAAACAAACCTTAACCTGGCAGACCAACTCCCATGGCGAGCAAGTGCCTTTGCTGGAACAAAATATTTCGCCACTTAATTTTGAGCAAGTGACTGGCCAGCCCTCACAACTCTTGTTTGCTATTGTGTGCATGTTAGCGGCGATTGCTTTAGTGTGGGGCTTAGAAAAGGTTGGTAAACGGGATTAGCTAATTCTGTGGATGATGTTGAATAAAAGCAGCGAATATCGCTGCTTTTCTGTTTTAAGGGCGATGGAATATCTCGACTTTAGGGCAATGTCATTTTGCTCGTTCTTTAGTTACAATCGCCCAATTATAGTGAGTGCTCAGCCATCGATGTTGTGCATCCGTTTAAACTCAGTGAGAGTTTGTCGTTACGATAAGGATATAGTTGTGGAAAAAAAACAGGTTCCCTGGGTTGGTGTGGCGCTAGCAATTTTTGCCTTAGGTCATGTAGTTAACTTGCTCATTGATAAACAAGATTCTGAAATATCACCTGAATTAAAGCAGCAAATTTCTGACACGATCTTAGCTCATCGGCCATCAACCGCCATGAATAATGTTGTCACTTCCACCCCGAACAACCTTGAGCTTGTTGACGATTCGCCCAAAATCCCGATGCCCGCTCAGTTAGCCCAAGTGAGTCAAATCTACAGTAATCTCAGTGCATTTGCGGCGCTCAAGCAAGATGGCACTGTGGTGGCATGGGGCGAGCCTGACTGTGGCGGCGATATCAATAATGCCGCCGAGCCTCTAGTCAATGTAAAACACCTATATGCGGCAGAGGATAGCTGTGGTTTTGCGGCCTTAACCCATGACGGAAAGCTTATTCCTTGGGGAATGGCGATGAAGCAAGTGCTGACAGGTGTTCGTTCTTTTGTGTTGGGAGAGGTGCTGTATGCGGCCATCAAACAAGATGGCAGTGTAGTGAGTTGGTCTAACTTGGATTCAACGCCTGCCGAACTGATCTCGGGGCAATATGCCGCGCCTGCTATGACCAATATTGACACAGTGTTGATTAACAAAGGTGCCTTTGCTGCCTTAAAGCAAGATGGAACTGTAGTCACTTGGGGGGGCGCCGATTATGGCGGCGATAGTCGTCACGTAGCCTCTGAACTTACCCATGTCGATTTGCTCTATGCTAATGATAATGCCTTTACCGCGAGGACAGCGACAGGGAAATTAGTGTCTTGGGGCGGGCTCAGCGATGAGCAAAAAGGCCGTGAACAATTAGCTAAACTTAGCCAATTAGCGCCTGCCGTGAAAGTTGTTAACACCGATCATGGGTTCGCGGCACTGCTGGCGGATGGCAGCGTATATTCGTGGGGTGAGGGCGAATTGACTGAGTATCATGCCGCGTTTCCAGCGCGTTTATCTACCACAAGTCGCGCCAATAAAGTAATCGATATTTATGCAAATCGTGGTGCGTTTGCCGCTCTAACCATCAGTCGTCAACTGTACGTATGGGGCAGTAAATTCAATGGTGCCGATACGTCAGTCATACAGGAAAAGTTGCAAAACATTGATAAGGTTTATCCCTTTGATGAGGGATTTGTCGCGCTACGTCGGGATAATACGGCCGTTGCTTGGGAAGGTTGGGACTTGGGACAGCATCAACCACGTTATCAAGAAATCCCGCAGGTGGACAAGGTGGTGACCTATGAGCGGGAGTTTGCCTTTTTAAAACAGGATGGCACTGTGGTTGATGGTCACTCTGGACCTAAAACTCAAATCACTCAAGCATCGGATATTTTCCCGACAGGCTTTGGGTTTACGGTTAAACGCCAAGATGGTTCTATTGCTGTATGGATGGGTGAAGAGCCTGCGATGACGTTAGATAAGCAAGCCGTTGATTTGAGTCAAATGCGTGAGATTCGAAGCAATTTGTTTGATGCCATTGCGTTAATGGCCGATGGCACGGTACAGGCATGGAATATGATGGGCTTGAGCGGACAAGCCTCGCAATAACGAGCGCAAAATACTAAAACGCAAGGGCTAAGGTTATTAGATCTTAGCCCTTTATTTTAGGCTGAGGCTTTGTCGTTTTCAGCTTGATTGGCTTTGATTTCACGCAAATAGCGGTAAATGGAATGCACTGAAATCCCCAATCGAGTCGCCGCGACTTGGGCGCTATCCTTGAGTTCAAAAATCCCTAATTCATGGAGTTGATTGACGATTTCGCGACTTTTTTGTGAAGGTGAAATCGCAGCGTTAGCACGAACTTCGTGATTCACACTGTCAATCGCACTATGTAGCGCCTCATCAATATTGCGTGCGAATACTTCGGGTGAATGGGTCTGCTCATTGCTAAACAGTTGTTCTGGCATCATAGTGCGCAGGACTGATTGCAATGGGGCATCCATATCCGTGTTGATACAGAGCAATCCAATCGGTTGATCTTTGCTATTGCGGATAATGGTGGTGGTTGATCGGAGTGTTTTACCGTTGGCACATTTTGTCAGGTAAGCGTTAGAAATATCTTGTCCCGATTTTAGTTTTTGTATCGCAAGATTGGTAATCGGCGCGCCAACTTCTCGCCCGGTTATATGACCATTGGCAATTTTAACCACCGAAGGATGCTTAGCATCTAAGCTGTGCAGCACTACCTCTGTATGCTGGCCATACATGGCGGCAATCCCATCGACGATATTTTCGATCGACTTGAGTATATCCAGATCGCTTTGGGTTAAGTCATGTAATTTCATCATGTTAGCCTTTATTCAGAAGCCTATCAGGAATAACCATCTTACTCTGACATGATGTTAATAATGGTGACATCCGTCGATGACATACCATTAAGGACCATTCTGCCAATGTTCTTAATGGTCTTCTCAACATCTTTGGCAATGATGCCTTGCCCAGAAACGTTTTGGCTGTTGAGCGCCATTAAGAAGGAGCGCACCGCCGCACTCGATGAGGTACTGACCTTCATAGCGCAGGAGGCTTTCGCACCATCACAGACCATACCCGAGCTGTCGCTGATAACGTTTTGAATCGCAAAGCAGGATTGCTCGAAACTGCCGCCTGCTAAATACACCATCGCCATAGAGGCGGCGGCGCTGGTGACCGTATTGCCACAAAATGCCGATAATGGCGGGTAGTGTGACTTAATATAAATCGCCCCTAAGTGGCTCATGATGAGTGCGCGCGCCAGTTTTTCTTCACTGACTTTATAACACTGAGCGGTGATCACTACCGGAATCGTGGCCGCAATCCCTTGGTTACCACTGCCTAAATTGCTCATGGCGGGCAGATTAGCGCCGCCCATACGCGCATCGGAAGCTGCCGCAGTTAGCATCACAATTTTATTGAGTAGGTCTTCGCCAATAATCCCCGCGGCAATACCGTTTTTCATGGTGCGGCCGACTTCTAATCCATAGGGTTTGGACATACCTTCATCGGATAATTTGCTATTTAACTCAGAGGCTTTAAGGATAAATTGGATTTCTTCGAAGGGGACTTCTTGAGCGAAGTGGTAAATCGATTCAATATTGATATCGACGCCGTCGCAGATTGAGCCTGTAGCCTTGGCTTGGGCGTTATCGGCGGTAAATACTAACTCACCATTTAGGCGCTTTTCGGCTATTAAAGTATGGCCGCCGCAGATTTTTACCATGGCCTCTTGTTCACCCGCGGTTAATGTCACACAGCAATAGATAAATTCATCGGTCGCGGTACGCTCGACTTTTACTTTACCCGCATCAATAAGGGTTTGTGCTTGCGCCACTTGCTCTGGGGTGACGCTGGCAAGGACTTCTAAGCCCGCATCGGCATTGCCAGCAAGTGCGCCAGCGGCGGCGGCAATTGCAAGACCTATTTTACCTGTTCCAGGCACATAGACGCCCATTGAGTTTTTATACAGATTATCAGAGACCTGCACTGCAATTGCGTCTGGATCACCAGTCAACAATGTGCGTGCAACCGCCGCCGCGTAAGCTGCGGCAATCGGCTCTGTGCAGCCTAAAGCAGGTTTAACAACTTGGTTGATGATGTGAATATACTGCTGCCATTGGGGTTTCATCGGGCTACAACCTTACAGATGCTTAATCGTTAACGTGGGCGATGGCTTCGATTTCCACTTTGACACCCAGTGGGAGATCCTTCACCGCAAAACAGCTGCGCGCTGGGCAGTCGGTTTTAAAATAGGTTTTATAAACGTCGTTAAAAGCGGCAAAATCACTGATTTCGCTTAAGTAACAAGTGGTTTTAAGTACGGTTTCAATGCTGCCGCCGCCAGCTTCGAGCACGTATTTTAGATTCTCAAGGCATTGCACCGATTGCTCGCTGATGCCGCCATCAACCACGCCACCTTTGTCTTTGCATACTGGCAGTTGTCCTGAGGTAAAAATAAGGTTGTTATAGCGAGTGCCGTGGGAATAAGGGCCAATGGCCAGAGGCGCGTGTTCTGCGTGAATAATGCTTTTCATGATTGAATCACCAAAGTCTAAATTTGCAACATTATTTGCATTTTTTGGCGATAGAGCAATCGTTATTGCAAATATTTTTGTATCCTTAGAAAGTTTTTGTGTTTTTTATTTAGCTATATCAGATTGTTATGTTTTGTGATGGCTGCTATTGGAAACACTCAACTTGGCTTTGACTCAAATGAATTTGCATTAGATAGCGGTTTTATGACTCGGTAATACCCTTGTTAGCTTTAACTCTGGTTAATAGGATTAATAGGATTAATAGGATTAATAGGATTAAGCCCAAATGAATCCGAGCGAAGATTTTGGCTAGATTCTAAAACTGTTGCCAAATTTAGTTGAATACTACAAGGTGAGTTTACGCGGTAATCGTGAGCTTATTGCAAGTCCATTGAACGTAGTTATCATTGCAATAAGCTGTTTGATATATATTTATCTGAGCTTGGGGTCTTCTGGCAAACGCTTACTCTTACTTTTTGTCATAAGAGCTGCTCGACATTGAAGTAGAATAACTAGGCGTTATTCCTTGTTTCACGAGCACGATCTTGCCATAACGAACAACATTTAATCTCCAAACATCCCATACGCCCGAGAAATGAGCACACCCTCAAAGCTTGTTTGAAGGTGTGTGAATCAAGCTAAAGCTTAAACTGCGAAGTCGCATTCTTCAGTTCATCGGCAAAATCGACTAAGCCTTCTGACACATTTCGCACCTGTGACAAAATCTGTAAGGTTTCGTCAAAGGAAGCATTCATACTAACCACATTATTCACAACGAGAGAGGCGACAGAAGCTTGTTCTTCGGTTGCAGAAGCAATATTCGTGTTCATTCCATTAATACTGACGATTTGCTCTTGGATTGATTTTAAGGCGAGGCCAGTATTTTTCGCATTGGTTTCATTTTCTGAGGATTTGGTTAAGGCGGCATTCATGGTATTGACGGAAGAAACCGCGGCGGTTTTAAGATTTTGTAATACTTGACGGATTTCAGTAGTTGCATCGGCGGTTTTAGAGGCTAGGGCGCGCACCTCATCGGCGACGACCGCGAAACCTCGGCCTTGTTCACCCGCACGTGCGGCCTCAATCGCGGCGTTTAGCGCTAACAGATTGGTTTGTTCTGCAATCGAGGTAATCACATTTAAAATTGAGGTGACATTTTCAGTATCTCTAGCTAACTCATTGATAGAATTTGAAGCAACTTGGATTCCTTTGTTGAGATCTTGGGAGATATCTATGGTTCGTTGCACCACATTCATGCCTTGCATGGCTTCTTTTTCGGCAACTTGGGCGGCACTGGCGGCTTGTCGAGCATTTTGCGATATTTCAATCACGGAATGACGCATATCCTCCATTGAAACTTGCACTGTACTCGCATCTTGGCTCTGTTGCTGAGTCGCTTTAGTCGCATCTTCCATCCGCTGTTTTAACGAATGTGAACTCTCTAACAGCGGGTCTGTTACGTTCACTACTTGGAGGATGGAATCGGCAAGTAATCTTAGAAAACGATTGAAGTTGCTGGAGACTTGGCCTAACTCATCAGTGCCAGAAACAGTGAGTTGATGATTTAAATCCCCTTTGCCATCAGCGAGTTCTTCAAGCGAGCGGGCAACGCTATGGGCGGCGGAGCTAATCGAGCGAGCAATTGCAATGGTCACAATAAACATCACGATAAGTAATGCAATACCAGAGGACACTGTTAGCCACAGGCTTTGCTCTGATCTGTCAGCGGCTTCTTTGATCGCTTGTTTAAACTCAATGATTTTACTCTGTTTGTAGGCTTGTACCTCATTGAGAACCGCTTCAAAGGCTTGGGACTTTTCTTGGCTGATTTGGCCAATATTTGCCATATCGATAGTCCCAGCCAGCATGCCTTTAGCTAGCTTTAGCGTCATGTCATTGTAGCGGGTGAGTTTATTAGATAAGCCGTTTAACTGATTTGCCTGCGAGGGATCAACGCTATCAAGCTGTAGTAGATTCTTACGAACTGACTCGTACATATTTTCCGCGTTGGTCAATAAATCTTCATCTGCAAAGGAAACCGATTGGGTATAAAGTTCATCGAGTCGTTGCACAAAAAATACGTTTTGATTGGCTAACTCTACTCTTTGATAAACTTGTTGCTCCATATAATTAAGCGTTGCGCGATTTTTATTAATTGAAATAACACTAATGCTTAAATTTAATGTGAATATAACGACAGCTAAAATAAAAATTGCGCCAACTTTTTTAAAAATAGAAACGTTGTTAAAAAAATTCATTATCAGCCCCCAAAAGGTGCCGGAGTATACTCCGGCACACCAACTTAAAATTCGGCAACCACTTTGACCGAATCATTGGCCTCACTACTATCAATATAGCCAATAATATTGGGGTTTGAAGAAACAAGTTTAATCATTTCTGCCCCACTAGTGACTTCTTTGGGCGGTGTTCCTTTACCGGTAAATACTTTTTGTGACCAATAGGATTTGAGTTGACTCGATGATTTACCTAAGACTTTTGAGTCAAAGGTTTCCCTTAATGGTACGGCACTGTCCAAATTCACTGGAACAGCTGAAGCACCGTTAGGAAAGGTTTTTGTTTTTCCTAGATAAATGTTTTCTATTGCTTTTTGATCAATAGTATCGTCATTGCTCGGATGAACAATTACCACCACGCCAGCCCAAATGGGCATTGATACTAAGCTAAGTAGGATTGAGCAAAGTAATTTTTTCATGTCTCTCTCCTAAAATACCAAGTCAACGCCGAGGCTGATGGATTGCGAGTCTCCGGCGACCTTCATGCCTGGGCCGCCTTCATCTTTTACATCATCGTATTGAATTTTAAAGGCTGCTGAGGGATGGAAATCCCAGCGAATTCCCGCAGATGTAGTGTGATGAACTTCCCCACCTTCACCATCATCAAAGTCAGAATACGAGACGAAAGGCATAACTGAATTAATGCGGTATCCCAATGTGACCAGATAAGTATCTAGATTACTACCATCGAGATCTAAGCGATTCAGCTCAGATAAAAATAAGAAATTGTTATAGTCAATATTTACAGATAGGCCGTAAAATTTGCCTGTTCTTTGTTTATTGCCGTTCCATTCTTGTTGTACGCCGCCAATATAACGTTCATTGGTATATTGCATATGGGTTAAACGAATATCTAACCAATCACGGTTAAATTGTACTACGATGCCGCCAATATCTTTCCAAACTTCACGGGTGTTCTCTAGGAAGAAGAAATCAGAAAGTAATTTATTGGGGTCACTATCTTCACTGCCGTAATAGACCTGTCCTGACATAGTCCATTCACCCATTAAATAGTTATATAACGCGCTAACACCCGTGTAGTTAAAGACTTGCCATGTGTAGTTATCTGCTGGTGGACGGATCCAAGGATAAGCATATCCCACGTCGAAAAAGTCACTGTAATAATAGAGTGGCAGTCTTTTTTTACCGCCTTGTACCGTCCAGTGTTCATTTAATTCGTAGGATAAATAGGCCCACTCAAAATCGGCTGAAAAGTCATCGGCACCTCGGGAAACCACCTGAGCAGTGGCGGATAATCCTTCAAGTAAATCGGCTGAAAATTGAATACCAAAAAGTGTGTCGGGTTTAAAGCTGATATCTTCATCGTATGCGCCCACGAGTGGATAATCAGCTAGGAAGGTTGGACCAAGGTCAAACTCTGCAACGCCAGTGCCATCTATTACTCTACCCGCAACCACTGAGGCAAAACCTGAAATATTCACTTCGGCTTGGGCACTGGTGGCAAGTAAGAGAGAACAGAGACTGAATAACAGTTTATGTTTCATAGATAAACCTACTTTGTAAGGTATGTGCATTTTTAAGCCTAGAATGAATGTGGTTTTTTACCATTATTTTTGGAACAATTTTGCAACAATTACGTCTAAGTTTCATTTTCCGGCAGAGCTTCAGGGCTTTTTTACTTTGATTTTGATTTATTTGGTGTTTAGTCATTTTGACCATGCATCAGTTAAGAGGCTGTCGAGCCAAACATGGATAAGTAATGTGTGACAACGTTTTTAAGAGTACTGAATTGATCGACCGCTAAACTCAATACCTTTGCGACAAAATGTCCCACTTATCTTAACTATTCTTGCATTTATGTGCTCTTTAAGGGGTTTTTGGTACATCGATCCCATTCCTATCCACGACACTATTGAGGTGCAGATGGGACTTTCTATAATCGCTATCAAGTACTTTAGTGGTCTCTTTTTTTCTAATACTTATCCATATAAGGAATGTCTAATGCAAAGGCGTGATTTTTTGAAAGGTGCAGCGATTTTGTCGGCAGCGGGAACCGTGATGCCAGTGTTGGCGGCGTCGACCCAAGCCAGTTCAATGGTCGATAAAGCCTGCGGCCGTCGCCGTTTTACCTTAACCAATACCTATCAATTAGTCGCGCCAGAAGGCTCATCCGGTGTGGTGAAGTTATGGGTGCCGCTACCCGAAAACACGGCCTTTCAACAGGTTGAAAAACTTAACTTTAGCGGCACTTATCAAGATGCTTATATCAGTGCTAATAACCATTATGGCGCCAAAACCCTGTTTGCGACTTGGCCCGATGCTAAAGGTAAAATGACCTTAACATTAGAATTAGTGATAGAAACCCAAGATTGGGAACCCCTTAAAAGCGGCGAGTTAAGCCATTATCGCGCGCCAGTAAAACCTGAGTATCCTGCTGAAGTCGCTATCTACCTTAAGCCAACCAAGCATATGCCAGTGGACGGTATCGTGAAGCAGACCGCCGATAAGATTGTGGGTAAAGAGACCGAACCACTCAAACAAGCACAACTCATTTATAACTGGGTGAGTGCCAATATGTACCGTGATAACAGTGTGATAGGTTGCGGTAATGGTGATGTGGCCGCGATTCTTGAAAGTGGCAAACTCGGTGGAAAATGTACTGATATCAACTCAGTGTTTGTGGCGCTGATGCGCGCAGTGGGTGTGCCCGCCCGTGAGATGTTTGGAATTCGTTTAGGCCAAGCGATCAAGATGGGGAAATACTCTAAAAAAGCCTTTGGCAGTGCTGATGACAAAGGGGTTGCCGATGTCACTGGTGGCCAACATTGCCGTGCCATGTTCTACCTTGCTGGTTATGGCTGGTTACCCGCCGATCCTGCGGATGTGACTAAAATGCGCCTCACCGAGAATAAAGAACATAACGACCCTGCAGTGCAAGCGGTGAATGACTACCTATTTGGTAACTGGGAAATGAATTGGGTAGGCTTTAACTATGGCCGTGACTTTGACTTATTCCCCGCCGCAGAGCAGACTCCACTCAACAATTTTGGTTACCCTTACGCTGAAGTGGATGGCGACCCTGTCAATTACTATGAGCCAAAAGTATTTGCCTATGACTACCAGTCAAGCGAACAGCGTTAAACAGCTGTTAGCCACCATGACCGCCGCAGTGATTGCGGCGATCGCCTCCAGCCTTTGTTGTATTGCGCCCTTAATCTATTTAGTGTTTGGCGTCTCTGCGGCGGGGCTGTCGGGGTTATCGAGTTTAGGTTGGTTACAAGTACCCATGTTGAGCCTGTCAACAGGGCTTATCTTGTTTGGGTTTTGGCGTTTGTACTTTGCCAAAAAACCGCTTTGTACCGGCAAGTTTAGCCGAGGACAAATGTTGCTCATCTACTGGCTTAGCGTGCCGATTGTGTTGGCCTTTCAGCTGTATCCCTTTGTTTTACCTTGGTTGCTTGAGGTGTTTGAATGAAGCCACTATCACGTATCACAGGATTTTCCACACGATTAACCACACTATCGACCCTATTGGTCATCACATCATTGGGATTTACGTCCTTCACTTGGGCAGACAATCTGTTGGTCACACTCGATGTTAAAGGCATGACTTGCCCATTGTGCGTCACCGTCGTCAATCAAGCCCTGCGCAAAACCGATGGCGTGATTAAGGCCAAAGCTAATTTGAAAACTGAGCAAGCGGTAGTGACAGTTGCTGAGGATTATAACCTCGACAATCTGCTAAAAGCTGTTGATGCCACCGGATATAAAGGCAGCATCAACAAGGTTGAAAAGCAGAGTTGAGAAGCTTTTAGCCGTTCGAGTGAATCGTTAGTACAGGCTAATCTTGGCTTTCCAGAACGGTTTTTAAGCGCGCAAAGGTTTTCATTGAGTCCGTGGCTAACATTGTTTGATAGGCTGGATTTTGGGCGTGTAGCTCATATTGATTCGGTGCTGTTTTTCTAACAACGCGGAGCAAATACTGGTTATCACCCGTATCGTCTTGGGTTTCAATCGCCATGGTCAGGTTTGAGATCGACCCTGCACTTTCTGGCGTAACCCATTCCAGCAGCAATAAATCGCCATCTTGAATTGGATTTTTACCCCCATTCATCGAATTGCCCGATGCGGGGGCAACAAAGTGCCGTTTCGGATCAAGTAAACCATGGCCTTCAGGGACACAATATTGCTCGGCATTTTGCGCTGAACCGTGCTTAAAGTGGCCACAGGCGATTTTCAGTTCAGGATAGAAGGGCAGCAATGTTCCTTCGGTAGTTGGAGTTGACTCAAAAGGTAACACCTGCGCCAGTGGTTTTGCTGTCGTGTTGGTATTTCTGGTGTTGTTAGTGCTGGCATTGCTCTTGTTCGCCGTGGCTTTTTGCTGCGGGCGCTGTACATATTGCGCTAAACGCAAATCGACTAGCTCTTGTACCCAGTCATGCAGCAGTTCGATATCTGCTTCATCTATTACAAATGTGGCCACAAAACGCTGCTTAGCGCCTATTTGAAACCACGGCGGAGTTTTACTGTTGGCCTTTGTAAAAGCCTTAATTGGATTGTCTTTCCAATAAGTTAGCCAGCCTTTATCCTGAGCCTTAAATTGTTTGGCTGCCTGCGTTAATTCCTGCGCCATTAAATCGGGTCGGCGACAAAATACGGCATGGCTACGCTCGGCAAGTGCCGCAAGCGTGGGCGGATTGCGTAAACCATCGAGTTCGAGCAGGGCTTCGAGCAAAATGGCTTTGAAGGATTTTGTCATGGTGGTGGTTTCAACTCCATGCAGCAAAAAATCACCATAATGCGCCACCATGTCCGTGAAGCGCGGTTCAGCCTCTTGGCTGGCCACGAGGTGGAACCAGCTTTGTGCTTGTTGACGCACTTTATTCATCTCAACCCCGTGATGGTAAAACTCGCTGGCGGTGGGACGATGGGCTAACTGGTTCGCAAGTTGTTGATATTCTTCTTGCACAGAAAAGCGCAACTGTTTAACTAAGTTTTGCCAAAATTCAATCAGTTCAAGATCAAAATTGACATGGCAACCTTTGGGCAGCGCGTTGACTTGATTGAGATTTTTTAATACTTCCCGCAGACTGCCAAGGTTGTATAGCGTTGTCGGCCGATTTAAAAATGACTCGTGATTACCAATAAAATCAAGCACAACCAGTTTTTGCTTTTGGGTTTGATGGCTAAGACGCAATCCTCGACCTAACTGCTGTAAAAACAGAATTTTTGACTCGGTTGGACGGATCATCAAAATGGTATCAATCGCTGGCAGATCCGTGCCTTCATTAAATAAATCGACGGAGAAAATAACTTCGATACGCCCTTGTTCTAAGCGTTTTAGCGCTTCATTTCGGCGCACTTTTGAGTCGCTGTAAACGGCGATGGCGTTAATGCCTTTGCTGGTGAAATACTTCGCCATAAAGTCAGCATGTTTTTTGGAGACACAAAAGGCTAAGGTGCGACTTTGCTTACTGTGTTGCCAATGATGTAGAACATGGGCTGCGCGGCGTTGGGTGGCAAGGGCATTATCCAAAGCGTCGGGATCAAACTTGCCGTTTCGCCAAGGGATGTCTTGATAATTGACCGCTTGATCGTAAATGCCGTGATAATCAAACGGCACCAGTAATTTCCCATCAATGCCATGCACTAGATTGCGTTCAAACACGAGGTTGTTATCACATAAGCTAAGGATATCCGCTTGATCCGAACGCTCTGGTGTGGCGGTTAAACCAAGGAGAAATTGGGGACGAAAGTAGGCCAGCAGTTGGCGGTAACTTTTAGCTGCCGCGTGATGGAATTCGTCCACCACAATATAATCGAAATGATCGGCAGCAAAGCGCTGTAGATGCTGTTGCTTGCCAAGGGTGGCTACCGATGCAAACAGATAGTCCGCCTTTTCATCTTGATTCAAGCCATTATACGAACCTGTTTTTGCTTCAGGCACCAATTGATTAAAGGTCTTTTCCGCTTGAATAAGGATCTCTTCTCGGTGGGCAACAAACAGCACCTTTTTGGCCTCAGTTTGCAGGGCATCAAATGCCGCCAACCAAGTTTTACCCATGCCGGTTGCCAGCACTACTAATCCTCTGGTGAAACCTTGTTCACGGCTCGCCTTCAGTGCCGCTAATGCCTCCATTTGTACGGTATTGGGCGTGGGCGGCTCGATATGTTCTTGTTCTTCGTAAAGACTAACGGCGGCAATACCTCGTTGCTGCTTAGTGTGCTGGTAGCGACTAAGGTAACTATCGATCCACGCATGGGTCAGCGACTGACTCTGATTGTGGTTAAAAATTGCGTCAAACTGCTTACGGATATGGGCAAACTCAAGCGCCGCGGGTGAGGTGAGTGGCGGTTCAAAATCATGGCGTAAGGCCCATTCATGGCTGTGTAATAACGCGGTTTTACTGATGTTATTGGAGCCTATCCATGCGCAACCTTCGATGATTTCTTCCTGCTCGCTACGGATAAAAATGTACGACTTCATATGAAAGCTTTGCTGGCCGCACACAAATATTTTGCACTGGGCACCACGTTCGGCCAGTAGCATCAAACGGCGCAGGGCAACAGGATGGCTGATACAGAGATAATCCGACGTTAGCAGTTTTAAGCTGGCACCACTTTGTAAGGCATCGAGCAGCGGATCAAACAGTAAATCGAGACCTGAGGGTTGGATAAACGAGACGGAAATTTCGATTTCACTGGCGTGATTAATGGCTTGGATCAGCCTTGGTAGCAAGGGATCGTTTGCACCGCCGTAGGACAGTTTTTTGCCTGAGTGGAGTGAGGTTTGTTGTTCTATCATGGTTTACCGCTTAAGGAGTACTGCATTGAGCCACTGTTCGTTTTCACGTCCTACGCGTAAATCGGTTGTTAGCCAGACTTTATCAATCACAAGTGGCGAACCAGTTAATAGCTCGGCTAAGAGTGCTTCATCACAGTGGGTAAAGCTGCGGCCATCACGTTCGACTTCACCCTGTCCATATTTGAATGAACAGTAAAATGCACCGCCAGATTTCAACATACTGGCAAGATGCGTGAAGGTATCTGGTAGTGAAGCTTTTGCGACATGCAGCAGCGAGGCACAGGCCCAAATACCGTCATATTGCTGAGTCGAAGTGAACTGCATAAAGGTGGCAACCCTAACAGGCTTGCCGAGCAACTGCTGCGCGAGCGTGGCAAGAGCTGCACTGGCATCAAAGGCATCAACGTGAAAACCAAGTTCAATCAATCGTTTACTGTCTCTACCTGAGCCGCAACCCGCATCAAGCACGCTGCCAGTTGTCGGTAAGTAAGGGATAAACTGTTCAAGCAGGGAAGAAGAATCGACTTCTACCGTCGAGGCATAAAACGAGCTGGCGTTTTGGTTATAAAAATCGATGGACATAAAGACTCCTTATCAGCCTGTCGATAGTAGCTTTTTAGTCTTTATTGTTCAATGTGTTAGAAAGTACGATGTTCAGCCTGAGTTTGAAAGGGTGAGTTGTTAAGTCTCGCGCTGGCGGGGAATGGCAAGGGGTTAACAGGTGAGTGTTAACCCCTTTTTTGAAGCGTTTTACTTCAGTTTTTTAAATCATTTTTGACTAATTTTTAAATCATTTTTTGAAGAAGGCTTCGTTGGTGCCGTATGGGCCTAAATCTAAGTCGCGTTTGCGGATGGCATCTACACGGTCGAAGGCTTCTTCGGCCACGCGTAGGTTTTTCACATCTTTACGCCAGTAGTATTTAAATCCATCAAAGTGGGCGTTGTTTGGATACCAGTAAAATACACCTAAACCTTCTTTATTGAGGATTGGGGTGTTGTGAATATGGGCACCAGGAATATAGAAGTACTGACCTTTTGCTAAGGTCTCAAATTTATTGTTCGCCAGTGTTTTACTGGTGCCGTTGACCACGTAGTAACACTCTGGTTGACCGTGGAAATGTGGCTCATGGTCTGATTTCAAACCATTGGTGATACCGATAACCATTGGGCTGTCTGAGAGTTCTTTCCAGATATAACCCACTGGTGAGTTTTTAGGATCGCAGTTTTTGGCTTCGAGTACGTTACCGTGGTCATCCAAGGTTTTACAAAAACGTTGGTCTGCAGCAATGCTGTCATTGGGTTTGATGGTGTTAAAGTCGATTTTGCCTGCTTCCCAATCGGCAATGTAGGCCTCGATTTCTGGGTTACTGCACTGCTCTGGCATGGTGTTTTGCGGCACATAGGGTGTGCTGTCGTACGGCACTGGTGTCATTTGTTGATAGGGCAGTTGCGCATGGTTACATTGTGGGCCTTGAGCCATAACCGCTGTAGATGTTAGTGCGGCTAATCCAAAAAGCATTTTTAATTTCATCATTCCAATCCTATTTTTACATCGCTTAGTGGCGATATTGTGTTGGTTATGTTGTTACGTGACTAACAATAAAGTGATTAGTTGATGGTAAAGGTGAATTGGATCACGGCATATTTTGAGTGGCAAACTTATTCGTGACTCTACTCGCGAATAATCTTACCGTCCGAGCCGCTTTACAGCTGCAATTGCATGCTGAGCTGGGCATAGTTGGCCATTCCCTGCTGCGCATAGGGATGGGCTGAGCTGTTGTTATCTTCAATTTGATAGCGGCCCACTTCAATACCTAGGGTGAGTGCTTGGGTTAAATTGGTAAACAAATTCACACCAACGTGGCTGCGATCCGTTTGTTCTCTCTCTGTGCGAGTATGACCAAAAAAGAGTGTCGAGCGGGTGTAGTCAGTCCAAAAGTGCCTGTAGGCAAACATGGCTGATGTCGAGGTTTCTAATTCTCCTTCAATAATATCGCGCGCAGCGTCGGTGCCGACATAACGACCTAGGTGGCCGTAGTGCAATTGTAGGCGCAGATCATCTTGGCCAAAGGTAAAGAGTTTGGCAGCAAGGGAGAGCCCGCCAGCCCATTTCGATGTGCCCGCTGGATCTAAATAACGCACTAAGCCTGAGATAGACACATTGCCCCACTCGCCGGATTGGTTGTAGCGGGCAATCATATCTGGGATGTAGTCATGGCTGGTATCAATCCAGTTTGGTTTGGCTGCTGTAACGCTGGTTAGTCCATCCGTTTGGGCTTGGGTGCCGTAGGTGTAGGGATTTTCGAGGGCGAATTGCCATTGTTCGGTGCTATAGCGGATAAGTGCTTGTCTTACCATGGCTTGTCCAACTAATGGCCCACCTAAATCGGCTGTTTCGGCAAAGGTACTGGTATTGACTAAGGTTGACCAGGTTTGCCCGGCGGTGATGCCTTGATAACTGATATAGGCATGCCTAAGCCGTGGACTGTAGGAGTTAGAGATAATCGGATTTCCTTGGCTGGAGCCAACAAAATCGATTTCGGCAAAGGCTTTGGCCTCATCGGTGTTAAGTGTCAAATTAAAGCGGCTTTCTTGGGCGCCAAATTGGGTGCGTTTGCTGTGCTCGACAACCTTGCCTCCACCTGTCCAACTGTCTTGAAAGGCTAGATTTCCTTCAACAAAGCGAGTGTTGGCCTTAATAAAGCCGCCTAATTGCACATCGGCGGCATATAGTGAGGATGAACAGATAAAATAAACAGCAAGTGTAGGTAAATATTGTAGTTTCATCGTTCACTCTATAAGAAAAAAACATAAAAAAGCCCTAACGAATAGGGCAAAAAAAGGTATAGCAGTCTAAAACGGCAGGGAGGAGGGACGTCCTAAACTGCGCAAATATTAGAAGTAGTAACCAAAGTTGATGTTGATACGTTTATCCCAATCGTTACCGACTTCTGGTAGGCCAACGTGGTCGTTATTGGCGGTCGAGAAGGTCATGTTTTTACCCATGACAAAGTCAATCATGGTGTAAGTTGGGCCAGCAGAAATCGCCATACCGGTGACGTTTTGCATGCTGTTGTCGTAGCTATCGTCATCAACATCAGGCGTCATTAAACCAAAGTCGTTATAAAACTTAATGCTGCCCCAATCTGTGTTAACCGTTTTGGCAATGTTGATGTTATAGGCTTGGCCTTTTGAGGCGATTTCGTACTGCCAGCTCACCACCGATACGCCAATTTTGTTGTCGTCGATAGCATCTGCAGCATTGTATTCATACTGCATGGCTTGCATTTGTAGGTTCCAGCCGTTGTAGCTGCTGTCTACATGCAGTGCGACGGCATAGCGGTCGCCATTATTACCGGTTTTGCTGTTGTAGATTTGGCCGACCTGTACTGAGCCACCAAAAGTGGTTGCGCCACCTTCGTATTCGGCGGTGTAGGTTTGGCGCACGTTGAGTTGGTTGGTTTCTTCGTTGTTGTATTCAGTGCCATTGATGGTGCCGGTATACAAGTCAGTTGAATAACGCTTGTTTTCGGTTGGGCCGTATTCGGCATTTTTATAAAACGCTAAATCCGTGTGCCAGCCGTTTTTCTCATAGGTCGCTTTTAAGCCGATGTCATGGTCATCTTCAAAGCCTAAATAGTAAGGCAGACCAAACCACCAACTGTTAGAGATAAACTCGCGGTTACCAAAGGGCACTTTGTTGATACCAAATTGCAGTTGCCAGTCTGGATCAATGTTGTAGTAGCCATAACCATACTTGATGTAGTTAGTGCCTGAGGTAAAACGGTATTCCGCCGCTAAACCGAAATCGCCTTTTTTACCATCAAATTTAATCGCGGCCATGTCGAAGTTAAAGTCGCCGCCTTTATCCTTCGATTTTTCATCATAATCGCGATAGCCATAGTTAACGCGCACGGCGCCGCCAACATTGATGCCATCTTCTTGCTCTGCGGCAAAGGCGTTAGTTTGAGATAGTGCGATAGCGGTTGCCACCATGGACAACATAAACCGGGTGGATTTTTTCATCATCATTACCTTTCTTAAGTTTTTGTATTATAAAAATTAAATTACATTTCTTTGAACCAAGTTCGGTGGCATTCAGCGCACACTGGCGCCTTTTTCTCATGCTCGCTGTGACAGGCTAAGCAGCTGGCACCTTGGTTGTAGTGCAGTGATTTGTGTGGATGGGCTTCAGGGATGGCAAGCTTGGACTCATCCACCGCAATACTGGTAATTTCGCCATGACATTCAACGCAGGCCGCATCGGTGGCATTTTGTTTACCCGAACCTTGGTGACACCCTTTACAACCATCTTGGTAGATAAATTCGTGGTTGGTTCTGCCTTGGGTGCTGCCTTTCATCTTGACGAGGTCTCCTGCATTGGCTGCGCCAGTGAACAGAGTTGCAACAACGAGTGTGAGTAGTAATGTTTTCATCATGATTTAGGCCTGCATGTCAGATTTGATGGTTTCAGCAACGATAATTCCCATCGTTAAGCACTCTAGACAAGCTGTTGAACTTAAACGGGTTCCACCGTGAGTTCCGCCTGTCGCTTCGCCGACGGCATAGAGCTTTTTGATGGAGGTCAGTGACTGGCTGTGTATGACTCGCGCACCTAAATCGGTTTTTAAGCCGCCCATGCAGTAGTGCACTTTTGGCCAAATACGCGACACAATAAACGGCGCTTTAAGCTCAACTGCCGTATCCATCATGCGGCCAAATAAAGGGTCAATGCGCTGGGGCACTTGTTTGTTGTACTCGGCAACGGTTTGTTTGAGCTGTGCAACTGGAATATTGAATTGCTTAGCTAATTGCTCAAGGCTATCGACTTTCCAAGCGATTTGGTCACGCACTGCGCGGGTCACTTCTTCTGCACCAACATGATCGTCATGGTTAAAAAACACCACGGGATAGGCGGGTGAGCCATCTGGATGACGGTTTTTCATAATGGCATCGGAGCAGGTTTTTCTATCGGCGCGTTCATTCATAAAACGCTTACCGTCTAACACATTGACTGAAATTCCTTTATGGAAACCAATCGAGAGCAGAGCATTTGACCAGCCAAAGCCGCCTTCATCGGGCGAGCCCCAGTGACCTGTTTGAATAAAGCTCATATGAACCGGGAAAGCACCGTGTGCCATGGCTGTTAGCGTGACTTCGCCTGTTGCGCCGAGGGCATTGGTACAATCTAAGGTTTTATCTAATGCAGGGTCGACCAGCTCACGTAGTGCTAAGTTACGTGAGAAACCACCGTGGGCAAGGATAACGGCCTTATTGGCTTTGATGTAGATCGTTTTACCGGTTTTGAGATCCGGAAAGCGATAATTTTGACGCACTTTCAAGCCAACAATCTCTTGGCCATCCATGATGAAGTCTTCAACATAGTGTTGTAGACGGTATTCAACGCCTTCTTTTTTACCTGCTTCGTACAGTTTAGTGGTGATATCGCCACCGACACCGTGCTGAGTGCGGATAGCACGTGCTTTATTGTGGCCACCCACTTGTTGGTTAAAGCCTTCGCGGAATTTGACACCAGTGTCGATACACAATTGGTAGGCATCGAGGGCGCGATTGGCAATTTGTCGCAGCATGTCGGTATTTTGCATACCGCGGCCAGAAATGATTTGATCCTTCACTAGCTCTTCGGGTGAGTCATCGTTGATCCCTTGAGCTAATTGAATTGGGTTTTTAGGGATAGCTAACCAGCCACCGTTGATCGCAGAGTTGCCCCCGATCACCTGCATTTTTTCTAATACCAGTATCGAGCCTAGACCTTGACGCTTAGCATTTAGTGCGGATGACAGACCCGCAAAACCTGAACCCACGACAATCACATCGCGAGTTTCATCCCATTTAATGTTTGAGGCGCATTCAGTGGCTGATGCTGCACTTGGTAGTGCCGCTGCGATACCACCGACCGCTGCGCCTGCACCTAGCTTTAAAAAACTTCTTCTATCATGCATTTTTTGTTAACCCTCTATGTCAGTTATCAGCAAGATAGAGGTTATGAACCGCGCCTAAGGAGAAGTGAGTCACGACTTTTTTTCAGTGACAATTTTATTCGTGAGTTATCTCGTGAATATCTTTTCTTTGAAGTAGATTGCTTTAATAACGAACGAGATGAAGATAATTTAATCTATGAAAGTATGCTGTTGATAAAATGTAAGTTTGAGGTAACTCACAAAGGTTGGTATTTAAGAGGTTTGGATGTGACCTTTATCCCGATTAACTCTTTACTGTCTATAAATATTATTTGTTAGCAACACATAATGTACTTTTTACGTATGTTGGAATAAATGAATGAAATGTCCATCTGATTCACTCTCTATTTTACGTTGTAATCAAATATTGGATGCGGCTGAAAGGCTGATTGAATCACAAGGTATTGTATCATTTAAGTTTTCACAGCTGGCACACGAGGTTGGATGTTCTACAGGTACTTTATATAAGTTTTTTGAACGTAAAGAAGATGTGTTGGTTTGTTTATTTTTAAGAAGTGCAACATCAAATCACTTACCGATATTTATCCATAAGAATCCAGAGTTAACTGCACAAGAGAAAGTGCTTTTACCGATATTATTTACTTTTGAAACCATTAAGCGCAGTAGTAGCTTTTTTACGCTGCGTTCGGTGTCGGTAAATACCATGGTTTGGAAATTGGCGAGTGATGAAAAAGTTGAACGTTTTAAAAAACGTATTAATGCTTTTTGGAGTTGGTTTACAGACTCATTACATTTAGCGGTTGAGAATGGTGAATTAGTCGCCACTCCATTACAAATAAAAGAATTAGTTCAAGGAATTACCTTTTATCTAACGGGAGCTCTGACACAATTTGAAAGTCAATTGATTGCGCCTGAGTTTTTATCTGATCGCCGTGAAACCTGTTATCGACATTTGGCAAACCTGATGGCGCGATACGATTGGAAAACGCCTTTAACCTTTGCGCTGTTTGATTCGTTAGAGGCCAGAACCATCAAGTTTTTTGACCAACATTATCGTGACCATATGACCTGCGCGGCCTGTAGTGCGCTATCAAATACCGACACCAAGGCATTATCTCCCTGTACTCGTCAGTGTGGTTAGGGCGTCCTGCAATTCGGGTTTTATTTCACTCGCAGTGAGCGAGTTTTGTCTCACTACTACTAAAGATTAGGTTTATTAAATCATGGGCTTGATGTGTTACTGTTTATGATTTGCCAGTAACCAAGCAAGCTCGGCGGCGTTACTCACCTGCATTTTTTGCATGACTTTTTGCCTGTGTAACTCAATGGTTCGCTGCGCGATATCCAGCTCCGCCGCAATGACTTTGTTCATTTTCCCTGCCAGAATACCCTCCATTACCTGCGTTTCACGCTGGCTGAGGGTGGCGAGTCGATTGGCAATGTCTGATTGCAAATTTTGTTGATGCCATTTTTGCTCAGTATGTTGCTGGGCTTGGGTTAAAAGCTGAAATAGCTTCTCACCATCAACCGGTTTTTCAAGAAAATTGAGTGCGCCCTGTTGGATGCAGTCTACGGCCATGGCAATGGTGCCGTGACCGGTGAGCATGATGATGCTGATTACACTTTGCGCTTGATTTAAATGGCTTAGCAGTGCCACGCCATCCATACCTGGCATTTTGATGTCGAGCAAAAGTACGGCGGGTTGCTTGATATCAACACTTTTTAAAAACGTATCCGCAGCGTTAAAGCCTTTGCAGTTAAGCCCCATTCCTTCAAGCATCCAGCTTAACGAATCCAGTACATCTTGATCATCATCTACAAGGTAAAGTGGTGTCATTTGAGCTCTCTTAAGCTGATGGCTGGTTGAGTGGTAGGGTGACTTTTACCGTTAACCCCGGCGCGGCATGTTGTGCTTCAATTTTGCCTTTGTGTTCCTCAATAATGCGTTTGCAGATAACCATGCCTAGGCCAAGCCCTTGGGGTTTGGATGTTTCAAAGGGAAAGAATAAGCGTTCGAGGGCGTTATCACTCAGGCCGCAACCCGAGTCAGTGATATGAATATAGACGCTTTCGCTTGTGGTACCTGTGTCGATAATCAATGACTTATGGGGGCTGTTTTCCATGGCATCTAGGGCATTGCGTAATAAATTCACCAGCACTTGCTGGATCAAACTGGCATCGGCAAATACGGGTAAGGTTTGTAAGTTGACTTTAGGGCTGAGTTTGAGCCGCTGAAATTCAGGTTGCATCAAGGTTAAGGTTTCTTCTATCACGGCGCGTAAATCACAGGGCTGGTAATCACTGGTTTGTTGGCAAAATGTGCGCAGACGATGGATCGTGGTTTGGGCTCTATCGACTTGATTTATGACCTTATTGAGTGCGGTAGTAAGTTCGGCTTGGGTGTTATCTAGCCGATATAAACAGCCTTGGGTGAGATAGCGAATACCGGCCAGGGGTTGTTTTAGCTCGTGGGCAATGCCTGAGGCCATTTCGCCAGTCAGCAGTACCCGTTGGGCGCGGTAAAACTGTTGTTGTTGCTCGAGTAAGATTTTTTGGGTGTGCTGATGATGGGTTATTTCGGCAGATAGGGCTTGGGTGCGTTTGACCACTAAACGTTTAACCCTTAAGTGATGAATATAGCCGAGTAACAAAGCAAAAATGAAGCTTGCACCCCAAGGTAAGGCATTGTGCAGTAATCGCTGCCAGTTAGTGACAAATGGCCATTGCTCTAATTGTTTTAACAGTTCAAATACCGGGCTATCGTCCACGGGGGCTGACCAATATTGATATCTTCCTTGCACCGCCGCTTGGCTCTCTGGGGGTATTTGCAACAGGCTGGTGACCACTTGGGTAGCAAGTTTATGATCTGTATGGCCTAATTTGGTTAAGGCATAGCCGGGATACAACTGGGTGGATACTTCGCAGGCAAAATCAGGATGCGGTTGCTTAAGGACCACTTTTAATTTATTCGCTGGAATGAGTCCTCGCTCTTGTGCATTTTCCAATACGCAGCTAGGTAATATCGCAACATCAGCCTCACCCGATAACAGCATTTGCAATAGTTTTTGCTGTGGAAAACCAATAAAGCGCAGCTGGGGAATATCGCGGTAGGCATTGATGCCTTTGGTTGCCATCGTCGCTGCAAAAATTTGAAATCCGCCAAAGGCTTGTGGGTCGCTTGATACTAACTTTTCATCTTTAAGTTGTGCCCATTGGCTCAGGTTGTTGTCAATTCGCGTGACGATGGCAGAGCCGATGCTCTGCTCTGGTGAATGCACGCGGTTATGGACTAGGGTGAGTAAGTGACTGGTACCATAGTTTTTTTTAAATGCGACCGTGGTGAGGGCATTGCCAATTAAAAAGTCGATACGTTGCTTAGCGAGTGCTTCATCTAATTGAGTTGGCGTTAATGGCGTGAGTTGTACCGGACGATGCAACTGCTGGCTCAGCCAATCAGCAGTAGGTTGCCAATTGGCCATGACTTCATCGGGTTCATTAAACGCCATTATGCCTATTCGCACCGGATCACTTGTATGGCTATCGGCGGCAATGGCTGGCAGCTTAAAGCCGATAAAAAGGGCCAGGATAAACATTAATCGAGTGAAGAATTGATACATGATTTAAACCTGGCTGGGCGATTTCATTTAGTGGTTAAGACAACAAGACGTTACAGCATCGCTGTAAAATAGGCTGCGCGATGCTGAGCTGATGGCCAAAAATAGTGGCCATATTATGCCTATTAGTGATTGCTGATATATTGAGCCGCTTCACACATTAGCCTAAGGGGTGAGTTTAGCGCGATATTGTTCAAATTGTGGGGTGGCGATTTTGGTGCCTTGTTCATCCAGAAACCATACCGCTTCAATATCGCCAATACGCTTTATTAAGGCTTGCGCTTCAGGCATCGGTAATAAAAACAAACTGGTTGAAATCACATCAGCAAGAATGGGTTTATTCTTCATAATAACCGATACTGAGATACCTTCATTTTTCGGATAGAGTGTCGTTGGATCAATAATGTGATGATATTCTTGACCATCTACAGTGTAATAGTTTAAATAATTACCACTGGATACAATGGTAATATCTTCACCTTGAATGATTTCATGGTAAATATTGCCGCTATTAATCTCGATATTATCTTTATGTTCTAGTTGATATTTGCGGATTAATGGATTTTCGATTGCTGTAATAAATTGGCGGCCATCTGGGTGGGTGCCAAAATGGCGAATATTTCCACCGGCATTAATCATAAAGGCAGTAATATTATCGGCTCTTAATTGGTCATATACTTTTTCAACCATCCAACCTTTGGCTATACCACCTAAATCCAGTTTCATTCCTGGTTTCATTTGAATGGTATTATTGTTCACATCGAGTTTTATCTGTTTTATATCAATGTGTTTTGCCGCGTTGGCTAACTCGATATCACTGGGTAGTTCGCATGTGCCGCCCTGTTGGCAACGTTTTCGATAGCTTCGCCAAACTTCTAACACGGGGGCTAAGGCAACGTTAAATCGGCCTTGGGTAATGCCATGCCATTCAATACTGGTTGCTAATAATTCGGTGAGTTTTGCATCGATATGGTGTAATTGTTCAGGATTGTTATTGATAGTCTGGATATTGGTGTAGCCAGGGTAAGTGCTAAAGTTTGATGCTAAATAATGATATTCCTGCACCACATTAAGTGCATGGCATAATGCTAAATAGGATTTGTCTTTATCCGCTTCGTAAATATCAATGGTAATAGATGTGCCAAAATATTTTAACGTATTCATACTGCCTTTCCCGTGCTCATAATTAAATGTTGCATTGGTATTGCAGTCGAATGGTGAAAAAGTCGCATTTACCATTGTTGGCGTAAAAAAGAGATAAATTAATACAGTAAAAGATAATAAATATTTCATACATCCCCCATCTTGATGACGATTAAATTAGTAGCATGAATTTCAGTTGATGACAGTAATCAATCAGCAAAGTGTTAGCTAACTCAACTATTTTGAATTGAGGTTGGCATATTGCGGTTATCCGCAATTGTCGAATTCTTTCCGAGGTCTATGCTGGCGGCAAGTTCATTAGTTGAAGAGCGTTATATGATGAAAACTGAATTACATTTTAAAAAAAGTTTGCTGGTTAGTGCGGTTGCATTCGCAACATTTGCCTTAGCAGGTTGTGCTAATACTGCACCGCAGGGGAAATATATTGATGGCGTCCATCATGTCAGTGGTAAGGGTAAAAAGAGCGACATCACCCTTGAAGTTAAGGTTGAGCAGGGGAATATCACTCAGGTAAAAACTCTGTCACATAAAGAAACCGAGTCACTGTACCTTAATGCTGAGCGTTTGCTACCCGAGATTGTGAGCCGTAATGGTCATGAGGGGATTGATGCCATCTCAGGCGCAACCTACTCATCCAATGGTATTTTAAAAGCAATCAATGATTTACCTCGTGTAGATGGCAGTAAGCCTGAATATCAAAGCGTGGGTGCTCGCAGCCAAACAGGGGATGATGATTTTAAACTGAAATGGTCTATCCAACCGCGTTTAGGCTTAGTGAAAGGTGATTACTACTTTGAAGAAGCCCGTTTCCGTCAAGGGCATATGGGTAGCATGTTGGTGGTAGTGGATTCAAACAACCTTCAGGATGTGATCCTGGCCGAGTTTAATGAAAGTGGTCGTCCGAATTACTACACTCGCCTTTACCAAAATGTGCCTAAGCGTATGTCTGAATACAATTTCTCTATGGGCAAAAAGAAAGGCACCGCATGGGTACAATCCGCATTAACCATGGAAAAGCTAATGATGGAAAAAGACCAGCTTACCTTTGAGTTAAATCCTCACTACGATCCTAAGTTAGGCAACCAGCTCAGCGAGCCTAACCGATTAAAATATAAAGGTATTGATATTGTTGCTGGCGCCTCAAACAGCATTCAGCAATCGATGATCCCCTTGACAGCTAAGATCCATAGTCGGATTCAAGCAGGAGCGAGTGATGCGCTTTTTTATCAGCAAGCCGAAAAATTGCTCGATGAAAAAGGTCGCTGGACAGGCGTTACCGCGATGTTGCGGTTAGTGGTTGATAAAAATAGCCACAAAATTACCCATGCCCATTACGATGAAATCTTTGCTGACGAGAAGAAAGATATCCAAGACGCCTCATTGAAAGCATTTTATCGCCAATCCAAATATGACTCGATTAATTATGTTGAACCCGCGCGTATCGGATTTAACGTGATGATTGATGCCTTATCTTCGCATCTGAAAGAGGGTGGTTCGCTGTTCAATATTAATGATTTACCTGCGGCAGGTGATACTGGTAGTTACGCTCAAACCGGCTTTACTAAGCGTTCAGATGCCTGGGACAACTATCTGCGACTCGCTGATGTGTTGTACAAGCAAATGCGTGCCGATGGCGTGATTAATGAACATGCCTTACCTGCTCAGTAATATTGGATACCTAACATGATGAATAAATCATTTGCTATTTCGATGCTTACCTTGGCGCTATGTGCTACACAGACCGTTGCCGATGAACATAAGTTTTATGGTCGTATCGATTATTCGGTAACCAATTCCGATAGCGGCAGTGCGACGCATAAAAATAAAAGCGGCACCGTATTAGAAAATAACTTTACGCGCATCGGTATTAGAGGCGCTAGCCAATTAACCGACAGCACCTCACTGTTTTACCAAATTGAGGTTGGCGTAAATGGTGAGAGCCAAGATAGTGGCGATAAACCATTCTCAGCACGCCCAACATTTATTGGTGTGAAGCACAGCACTTATGGTGCCTTAGCGGTTGGACGGATTGATCCGGTATTTAAAATGGCTAAGGGGATGTCTGATGCAATGGACAATTACTCCTTAAAACATGACCGTTTATTTGCCGGTGATAAGCGTTGGGGGGACTCCTTTGAATACAAATCCGCCCATTGGAATAAGTTGCAATTAGGTGTGAGCTATTTATTGGAGGACAATCATTACACTAATAATGATAACCGCCGTGATAATGGCAATTACCAGTTAGCGGTTACCTATGGTGATAAGTTCTTTAAAACGGGCGATGTGTACGCTGCTGTTGCCTACAGTGATGGTGTGGAAGATATTGAAGCTTACCGTGGTGTTGTCCAATATAAGTGGGATAAATGGCAGTTTGCGACAATGCTACAACATTCAAAATTGGTGAATACCGATAAAATCGATTGGCAACAGCGTGAAGGTGACGGTGTTATTGTTAGTGCCAAATATCAATTAGGCCAATTATCATTAAAGGCCCAATATGGATTTGATAACTCCGGTACTGGATTAATCGCTAACCGTGTTTATGCCAGTAAAAACACCTTGATTGATGAGGTGCCAGAAATCTCCCAATGGGCGATTGGTGCTGAATATAAATTGAGTAAATCAACACGTCTACATACTGAAATCGGTCAGTTTGATGTAAAGCAGTATGATGATTTTGACGATACTATTGTCAGCCTTGGTATGCGTTACGACTTCTAAAATTTATCAATAGTTTATCACCTTGCTAAGTTATGTACTGTATTTAGCAAGGTGATAATTATTTAGCCTAGTTGTTAGTTTTGCAACATGATGTTTACTTTGTTGCGCTGGCAGTATTTTTTGCTTTAAACCACTATTTAGTGATATTTTGAGTTCGGTGCTTTTCTAATTCTTTAATATTCCCTCCTTCTTCAGCCCTCGAAAGATATAGTATTAAGCGACACGCCAAATAGCCGTTAAGCCTGCATAGAAAAAATACTATGCTAATGACTACTATATAAGTAAAAAATAACCTAATAATTTTCTTTATGTTCCATGAACGGGCATAATGCGGCGTTTAATTATTTAGTTACAAGGAATAACCATGAAGTATTTGGTTAGCGTAGTGAGCTGTTTTCTATTATCGGCCTGCTCTTTTGGGGATGCTGATGTGGAGTTTAATCCTAAAAAAGGTGAAGAGCGTGCATATCAAGTGTATAGCTCCACCAAGATTACAGTTGATACGGATAGTCGTACCGAAACAGTGAATACCACATCCCATCAATTATTGCGTTATAAGGTTCTCGATACGGGCACAAATAGTCGGTTTGAAGTGCATGTCGATTATATGAAAATGCGTGATGGTCAAGGGAGTGGCGTGAGTAGTGGCGAACGGGCTGATCGGACCCCTGAAATGCACGCTATTTTTTCACAGGGTTTTGAATTTACATTAAATTTAGACGATGGCAGCGTTAAAGCATTTAGCGCACTCAACAAGCCTGTATGGCAAGCGCAGTTGGCTGAGCGGGGGCTTGAACTGGAGCAGGAGCTTAAAAAGCTATTTAGTTCATCGGTCTTTCTTAACAGCATACCCGCTAAAGAGGGCGCTATCGTTGCGCTTCCAGCCTATCAAGGCCATGCTAATGCCAAGCTTACCGTGTTAAAAGTCACAGAGACACATGTACTGGCTCAAGTGCAAAGTGACGGTGCCCAAGCCAACATTTACGGCCAACTGATGCTAGAGCGTGAGCGAGGTTGGCTAGTGCAGATGGCTTTAGTCGCTGAAGCGCCATTTGAGCGTTATGGCTTTAAAGGCGTGATGCGCAGCAATGTGATAATGGTGCCCAGTGAGCGAAAGCTGGGTGACCTATCGCAACGAGTGGGTTTTGATTACGATTTCCCGCCAACAGAGTACCCAAAACAACCTGAATTAGTGCTAGAAGATGCGAATAAAACCTTAGCGGAAGAGGCGGTATTTGCGCTTGATGCGGGTTACTTTGACCTAAGTGATGACCAACTAAGCCTTGCTTATCAGCATGATGTTTCAGGTTTAAAAGCCTCTGGTGATTTTCACTTAACCGATATCACCGCCCACAGTGCCGATGGTCGCGTGCTGCCAATACAACTATTTAAGGTCGGTGGTTACAGTTATCCTGAAAAGGATGGTTTTTATCGTTCCCTTGAGCAACATTTGCTTATCGGCTGGAACGAGCCCTCGACACTGTTTGATCAGGTAGCTGAGTTTCGTGCTAAAGCCCATTATCAAGGGGCGAAACTGGTCAAACTGACCTTGACGCCAGATCCAAGCAAAACGGTGACCTTGCAGTATCAAGATTTACAACTAGAGCTGATCCCCGTTGCCGATAAACCCTTCACTTATCTGCTGACATCGCAGGATGCGACCAATACATCTTGGTTGACTGGCCGATTTGACGGGGCTGAAGGCGCTATGCTGAAGTACCAAACCCCGACTACGACAGGGCCGGATTGGTTAACCCCTGCTGAGCTGAATATGTTGGCGTTAGTCTCATCGGAGCAATATCAATCCACCACCCTGTTTAGCTTTCCTGCTAAGCCGCCGACGCTCACCATTTATGTTAATACTGCCGCGGATAGTCGCGAATTGACTAAAAATGTTCGTTTTATTCCGATGAACGATTACACGCAAAATACCAACTATCCCCCAGTGTATGAGACAACGCTTTACCGTGATGACATGTATGCGCATTACGATGAGCAACCGCAACCCCCAATCCCCGATGATCCCGCATTACTCGAACCACAAATGCTGGCCAAATACGGCGTTGGTTTACAGTTAACCTCCGAGCAAGCCGCGGTGTGTCGTTTGAGCGTGGTGGATGCGCCACAAGTCGATGGTCACACGTTGCAATGGACATCTATAAAATCTGAAAACAGCTTAGTGGAGCAGCTCGATAAGTCTGTACAGTATCAACTGACGAGTGCCGATGGCATCCGTCGCAACTTTTATGGTATCCGTGTGGCCAGCACTTTAGCCTGCACTGGTACTCCTCAATGGCAAGCACTTACCTATCAACCTAAACAAGGTTGGCTGATTGATATCACCCAACTGCCCAATTTAGATACTACTCAAACGGTGGCCGACTTTATGCGCCGTTATCGTTTTTTAAATGCGCAGAATGTAGCGTTAGCTCCAGCTATTCAAGGTGATGGCAGTGATTTTTATCAGCGCCCGTTGCTGCAAGTATTACGTGAGGAGCGCTGGTTTGTGCTGGCAGGGCGAGCTGCCGCGATAGAATATCTGACCATCAGCGGCGATCCAGTGAATAAGCAGTGGATTACCACCTTCCCAGCATTACCTTAAGGAGCCGAATATGAGAGTTTTATTAATATTATCAGTGCTCTTTATGTCATTTAATTTGTCTGCGGAGCGGATCTTACTCGACGAACAATGGCGCCTTAGCGATGTGCCGGGTGAAGCCATCTATTATCAGCAGCAAGCGGCAACAGCGCAAAATGGCGAGTGGCCAGTGCAGCTATTTTATCTGGAGACGGATAAACCGGTTTTTAAGGGCCGCGTTAACAGTCCCAATTTAGCGGAGAGTTATATCGTTGGTGATTTCGAGTTCTTCTACCCCGACGGTCAACTGTCTCGCAAGGGCAGTAGCGATGCACAAGGGCGTTATCAGGGAACACATTTGCATTACTGGGAAGATGGAAAACTCTCGGGAGAGTACCACTACCTGAATGGCCAGTTACATGGAGAGCAGAAAAGTTACCATACCAATGGTCAATTACGCGACCATCAACATTATGTGAATGGTGTGGAATCTGGATTAGCGCAAAGTTATTTTGACAATGGCCAGCTGCAAACACGGGTAACCTATGGCGCTAACGGTATGGAAGGGCTTTATGAAAGCTTCCATAACAATGGGCAGCCGGAGCAAACCGTGAATATGGTGGCGGGAAAAAGAGAAGGTGAGCGACTGTATTGGACGAAGGAAGGTTGGTTATTCACCAAAGAGTTTTATCTTAACGGCAAAATACATGGCGAAGTGTTGGTGTACCAAGCGGCAGATGTGTTACAGGAAATTAAACATTATCAGCATGATAAGCAGGTAGGGATACAGCAGCGTTTTGATCCACAAGGGCGGTTAGCAGCGCAACAATTGTATGATAAGGATGGCCGCGAAATTCAAAATATTAGCTACGATGATGCAGGCAAAGTAACAAGCCAAACTGACACACAGTATCTTGCCAAAGGCCAGGTAACTACGGAAAAACGCTTCGATGCAACTGGAGCATTAACCGCTCAATATCAGCGTGATACTGTAAAGGACTGGAGTCTGCGTCAGCGTTTTAATGCAACCGGTGAGTTGATTGAACGGGAAGAACAACTCAAGGGACTGCATGACGGTTTGTATATTGGGGATGGCTGGAATGGTTATGTCCGACGGATAAACTACAGCAAAGGTAAAATGCACGGTGCATATCGCGAAGATAATGCCTTAGACGGTGGATTTGTCACCGGGCAATATCATTTCGGTGTAAAGGTCGGTAAGTGGGTGACAAAAAACGCTGATATGACCCGTAATGAGCAGTTTAATCAACAAGGCCAGCTTAACGGTGAACAAACCGAAATCGCCGCCGATGGCACGCTAATGCTGCAAGCATTTTATCAAAACGAAAAATTACATGGTGCGTATTTACAGCGTGGCTTTGATAAACAATTGCAGGCTCAAGGCCAGTATGTGAACGGTCAACGTGAAGGTAAATGGCTGGTTGATGACAGTAGCTATAACCAGGTTAAGCTCTGGCACGGGCAGTACCGTGCGGGCCACGAAGTTGGTCGCTGGCAAGCGTTTTCGGCAAATGGCCATTTATTAGGGCTGATGCAATATGATGATAAAGGCCGCTTGCAAGGTAAAAGTTACAGCTTTAACGAAGATGGCAGCTTGGAGCGAAGCGAGGAGTACGTTGATAATCAATTACACGGTCAATTAGTGTATTACTTCAATGGTGAAGCTTCATCCGTGTATCACTATCAAAAAGGGGTAGATGTCGGTCAATAGCAGAACGGTAATCGCCCAAAACCCATCTTGGGGGATTTGAGGTGAACTGAACGTATTAGCTCAAGGATGAGTTAATGCACATCAGCGCTAACGATGTGCTTTAAGCCAGCGTCCTGGTGGCATTCCAAATTCTCGTTCGAATGCGCGTGCAAAGGTTGCACTGCCACTGTATCCACCACTCAGTGCAACCTGAGCAATAGGTTCCCCAGCCAATAATTGTTGGCATGCCATCATCATTCGCCACTGAGTCAGATACTCAAGTGGCGATAATCCCGTCAACAGCTGAAAATGGGCCGCAAAACGTGAGCGAGACATGCCCGCTTCTTTCGCGAGTGTTGCTACTGTCCATTTTTCCTCATAACGCTTATGCATCACGCCAATCGCACGCGCTAGTCGTGGATCAGATAATCCAGCCAATATGCCTTGTTGAGTGTGGCCATTATCAACGATGTAACGCAACAATAAGATAAATACGGTCTCCAACAAGCGAGTGATAATGGGGGCTTGGCCATATTGATTCGCAAATGCCTCTGAAAAAAGTAGGGTGACTAGCGGTTTTAATTCTGGCTGTTCACTCAGCGGTAGCACTAATACATTGGGGAGTGCCATTTGTATTGGGGATTGGTTTCCTTGTCCAAATGAAACGCTCGCACAGACGAGATCACATCCTTCAGCATCAACGGGTTCCATGCTGTGTTTAAGCCCCCGAGGAAAAAGGATTAGGCAAGGTTCTGTTAACAATCGTGGTTCATCAAATTCCTGATAAAGCGTCATCGCACCCGCGTTAAGCAAGTGTAGATGGCCCCCTTCAGGATAATCTTGGCTAAGCGAGGTTTGGCATAAGTTACCAGCGAAAAACATCGAAGCACGTGGCGCTGTATGAGCCAATAGAATTGAGAGAGGATCCATTTTGAGACGATAGGCGTTTAATTAAGGACTATTTGCGATAAATCGTATCATTGTGGGCTGTAAGCTATCAACCGTAACTTACACAATTAAATTGGAGCATGACTATGAGTCGTATTAAACCTGTTTCTCAACCTTCTTCAACTGTTGCACCAAGCTTTGCGGCAATGCAGCGTAACCTTGGTATGGTACCTAACCTATATGCCACGTTAGCTCACTCGCCAGTGTTATTTAATGGATTTTTGGCTTTTGCTGACGCACTAGGTAAGGGGCGGTTAACGACGACTCAGCGTGAATTACTCGCGTTGGCAATTGGCCAAAGTAATGAGTGCCAATATTGCCTATCTGCACATACATTGTTAGCGAGTAAGGCCGGCCTATCAGTTGATGCGATAAAGTCTGCGCGTCAAGGAAATGCAGAGTCTCCTCTCGATAATGCTTTGCTGCAACTGGCGACCGCGTTAGTTCATCAACGTGGAGTGCTCACCGATGAACAACTTGCTAATGTTCGTCACGCTGGCGTTGATGATGAATTAATGCTCGAAGTACTCGGCCAAGTTGTAGTCAACACCCTGACCAACTATGGAAATCATTTGGCTGCAACAGAAATTGATTTCCCAATAGTTCCTTTGCGTCCTTAGCCAAGGAGCATTTATGAAACAATATGATAAAGGTTTTTTGCTTGCTCTTGGCGGTGTGGTACTGACACTCCTCTGGATTGGCATATTTAAGTTTACGCCAACCGAAGCGGCAGCAATTCGTCCTCTCGTTGCAAGTCATCCTTTGATGAACTGGCTCTATAGCATTTTATCTGAACAGGGAGTATCTAACTTAATTGGTGTGGTTGAGATAGTCACAGCAATAGGGCTGGTGATAGGAATTTGGCGCCCACGTGTTGGTTACTGGGCGAGTTTGAGTGCACTCATCACTTTTGTCATGACGCTGAGCTTCCTGTTAACCTTACCCTCGGTATGGAAGTTGGTTGATGGTGTACCCGTTACCGAGTTCTTTATTCTCAAGGATCTGGTATTCCTAGGTGTGGTTTGGTCTTACCTTAATCAAAATAAGGCGCAACTCATTCGGGCATCTTGAGCTATTAGCATGACAACGTAAATATATGTGCAGTGTATATCATCCATTTAAATAAAGTCATTGATATAAGCACAGCCAACTATTTTTATCGTAAATATAAAAAATGCCGAGTGATAATTCACTCGGCATTTTGATATTTTTGATAGGAAAAGTTTACTTAGTAAAAAACACGAGTGTCCAAGGTATTATGTATGCTTGGATCACTGTGAGTAAACCAATAAAAGTACAGAAAAATAGACTGTGCTTTAGAGTAAAGCGGAAAAGATCAGATTCTTTACCTGCTAACCCTGTAGCAGCACAGGCAACCGCAATAGATTGTGGCGAAATCATTTTTCCTGTTACCCCACCAGTCGTATTTGCGGCGACTAATAACTCCGGTGTTACACCAATTTGGTTTGCAGTGTTGGCTTGCAGCGCACCAAAAAGAGCATTTGATGAGGTGTCTGAACCGGTTAAAAATACCCCTAGCCAACCTAAGAATGGTGAAAAGAATGGGAAAGCCACTCCAGTGCCTGCCAGTACTAACGCTAAGGTTGAAGATAGACCTGAGTAGTTTGCTACAAAAGCGAATGCTAATACTAAGCCTATGGATAATATAGGGAATTTTAATTCAATTAATGTTTCTTTAAATGATTTAAGTGCATTACTTACTGACATTTTAAGAATAAAAATTGAAATTATTGCGGCTAATAGAATGGCGGTTCCTACTGCGCTTAATATATTGAGTTTATATATTGCGGCATAGGGGGTTTCTTTAGTCACAATCGGGGCTGTTTTTATCACTAAATTATGCAAGTAAGGCACTTCGATACTGATAGTGGCAAAACTTAGTGCGAGTTGTACATCTTTTAAACTCCACAGGGTTACAATCGTGGTAAGAATAATAAATGGAGACCAAGCTTTAAATATCTGACTATTAGAAAACGTAGATTTTGGCGTAATAGCTCTTTGCTTCATTCCTGAAAAAGTGAAAATTTCTTTTGGTTGCCATACTTTTAAAAATAATGTCAAACAAACTAGGCTGACTAAAGCAGAAGTAATATCGGGTAATTCAGGACCGATAAAGTTTGAGGTAAAAAATTGTGTAACTGCAAATGAAACGCCTGCCACTAATGTAGCGGGCCATGTTTGACGAATTCCCCTAATACCGTCCATCATCGCAATAAGCCAGAATGGCACTATTATCGATAATATTGGCAGTTGACGGCCAGCGAGTTGTCCAATATGGAATGGATCAAGTGATGAAACCTGACCTGCGACAATGATAGGAATTCCCATCGCGCCAAAGGCTACTGGCGCTGTATTCGCGATTAAGCAAAGTCCTGCTGCGTACAATGGATTGAATCCAAGCCCGACTAATAATGCCGCAGTAATAGCCACGGGAGCACCAAAACCCGCCGCTCCCTCAAGGAAGGCTCCAAATGAGAAACCAACTAATAGCATCTGTAAACGTTGATCTTCTGTCACTGAAATGACAGAGGAACGTATAATCTCGAATTGGCCTGTTTTAACGGTGATTTTATATAAAAATACCGCGGTAATAATGATCCAAGCTATAGGCCAGAGACCATAACTAAAACCATATATCGCAGATGCAACTGCCATCGTGACAGGCATTTTATAAGTGATTATTGCAACCGCTAGGGCAATCAATAAAGTTAAAGCTCCGGCAATATAACCTTTGAGTTTTAACACCGTCAAAGCTAAAAAGAAAAATACAATAGGTAGTAAGGCGACTATTGCAGTTAGCCACAAGCTACCAAGTGGCGTATATGTTTGGGTCCAAGTCATAGGGAGGTAGGTCCATGTAGTTATAGTATGTTAATAAACGGTATTGCATACGCAACGTCACAGATACTAATGTTTGGTGATGTAGATGTAATGTTTCTTGTTGCGATAAGTGACTTTGGTCACGCTATATGTGGAGGCATAGGGTTTTAGTCAGATGGCTGGCGAGTGAGTGCATAAATTTAGTGCGTTAATGCTATTTAGCTAAATTAGTTTTTATTTATTATATTGAAAGAGTTTTATCTTTATTAGAGTAACTGAATCTTAGCTGGTGATAACTTTATATTAATTAATTCACATATCTGGTTATTATTAATTTTAAATTAATTTATTTTAGTGATTAATTAATTTCAACTTCTTCTCTATATTAGAAATCTAGGATTGTTGAAGTGTGATCAAAATATAATTAGTCTTAGTGAATGTTTGGGTTTAATCAAAACAACTTTAATACAATAAATTAACTATTTCAGTTTCTTCTTCTGGTTTTATTTTTTTAATTTTATTACTTTCAATGTATTGGATGATTTTTGAGAATGATTTTCTTTTGTTTTTTTAGTGATCTAAGGCAGGTTTTTAGTGGTTTTTAGATGTGGGCTGGCTTATTGGATGTTTATTATTAACAATCGTTAACCTTGGTTTCTTTGTGGTTACGATCAAATAGGTCGCATTATTTATCCCTTGGTTTTGCCGTTTTGATTTCTTTATCTGTTAGGCGAGTAGTGACAATGGTCATGATGGGTACACTGTATTTTCGAAGTCAAGGCCGTGTGCCCTCAGGTGTACCCAAAAATCAAAGCTGTAGTTGGACGTAATTAGACGTTAATGTACCGTAAGTTATTGATTCTGTGTTATTCAAGGCAAGAAAAAAGACGTCCTGAGACGTCTTCGTTCTTATATTTGGTGGAGGCGGCGGGACTTGAACCCGCGTCCAGAAAACCTACATCCAAGGCGCTACATGCTTAGTCTTTCTATTGTTTAACCGTTTGAACTCCGAAAGACAGGATCCCAAACGGTGAGTCCGGTACTGTTTCGCGGTTCACCCCCGGACAGGGTTCCCTCGCTAGCACGATGTGAGATGACCATCAAATCCACTGCCCATGTGCGAAGCGTGTGGTAGATGGCTAGCGGCATTAAGCGGCTAGAGCGTAGTTATCGTCGTTTGCAACTATAACTTTGCGGCTTTTAACGAGGCCAACCGCCCCTCGGCATGCTCCCAGGGTTTCGTGAATCCTGTCGAATCCAGAATCGCCCCCAAGAAAGTTGATTGTAACTCGTAGCGTAAAGATAACCTAGTATCATTTGCTGCAAGTTCAATCGTTTGTTCATTATCCGCGCGTTTTTTCCTTTTTCATTACGCGGGCTTTTTCCACTTCCCATTCGCGCGCTTTAGTATCTTCACGCTTGTCGTGGTCTTTTTTACCTTTACCTAGGCCGATTTCCACTTTGACCCAAGCCCCTTTACGCCAGTACATGGAGATAGGGATAATCGAGTAGCCTTGGCGCTCAACAAGACCGGCTAATTTGTCTAACTCTTTACGACTTAAGAGCAATTTCTTCAGTCTAATCGGGTCGCACACCACATGAGTGGAGGCGGTATTGAGCGGAATAATGGTACAGCCGTGCATAAAGGCTTCGCCATTTTTTAAGAAGACGTAGCAGTCCGATAGGTTCACTTTGCCCATGCGGATAGACTTCACTTCCCATCCCATGAGGGACAGGCCGGCTTCCATTTTTTCTTCGAAACGGTATTCGAAGGTTGCGCGCTTATTACGTGCGATTGTCGCAGGCGCGGCTTTTTTTGAGTTTTTCTTTACCATAGTGGCGCCATTATACGCACGGTGAATCAATTTGAAATGGATATAAGGGTTTATTTGAGCTATTTCAAGCCCTCATTAGTTTGTTGCTGGTTTTTTATACGGTTTTTGCTGTGTCATCAGAGGGATGTGTGAGGGGTGCGTTTTTTAAGTATCGTGGTAGAATCCAAACCAATTTTGTTAGCTTCCCTAGAGATTAGGGCGCGCGGAGTTCACTTGAGACAGCGTGTTTCCTTAGATTGAGAGTGCCAAGCCCTATGCCGCAGATTTCTCGAAGTGTGTTAGTTCGTTTTAGTGCGATGCAAATGTATGATTTAGTCAATGATGTTGAGTCGTACAAAGAGTTTTTACCCGGTTGTGTTGGCGGTAAAGTGCTTGAGTTTGATGGTAAAACCATGGTGGCCTCGGTCGATGTGAGTAAGGCGGGGATCCGTAAGACCTTTACTACGCGCAATCAGGTGGTGCCGGGAAAGAGTATCGAGTTAAGACTTGAAAATGGGCCTTTTAAACACTTATTCGGCCAGTGGCGTTTTACCGAGTTGACTGAAGATGCCTGTAAGGTGGAGTTCGATTTAAATTTCGAGTTTTCCAGCTCATTGGTCGATATGGCTTTTGGTAAAGTGTTTAATGATCTTATGGTGTCAATGGTGACGGCATTTACCAGCCGCGCTAAGGTAATTTACAGTGACAAATGAAGCAGATAAGTTCGTCGTCGATGTTATTTATGCGCTGCCGACTCAGCAGAAGGTGATTTCGGTTAGCGTATTGCCCGGCACGAGCGCGATTGACATAGTGCGTCAGAGCAATATGGTGAGTTTTTTCCCTGAGATTGATTTAGAAACGGTAAAGCTTGGGGTGTTTAGCAATGTGATTAAGCATGACCAAGAGATTTTACCTGGGCAGCGAGTGGAGATTTATCGCCCGTTGATTGCCGATCCTAAGGATGTGCGCCGTCGCCGTGCCGATAAGGCCAAGGATGAAGGTCGTGCCAATAAAGTGACCGGTGGACGGGTGTCTTAATCTGTCTGCAACACCAGCACACAAAAAAAGCGCCATGGGCGCTTTTTGTTTTTAAGGCAAGTGTTAAACCAGTGTACTTACTTGATTGGCTTTTGAACTTGCGCTTCGGTTTGATTTTCTTTCACTAATGGCTTTTCGTCAGGGCGCTGTGCTGGCACCTGCGGCGCAGATTCTGCGGTGTTTACCATCGGCAACTTACTTTGCTCAAGCGGCGTATTAAACTCTGGGCTTAATTCATAGTCGCCCTTCACTAAGCTTAATTTGTTGCCAGTAAAGTGCAGGATCAGTTCTTTGTGGGTAATGCTCGCATCACGGCCACTCTTATAGTGGTACACATAATACCAAGTGTCATCGGCAAAGCTGTCGCGCAATACTGGGCGACCAAGAATGTATTCGGCCTGCTCTTTGGTCATGTCGATACGCAACTTTTCAACCTGTTGCGGTTCCATGTAGTTGCCTTGCGGAATATCGGGCTTATAGATCAGCCAATCAAACACGCTACAGGCACTGAGCGAAACTGAGAGCGCAATGGCACTCAGCAGGGTAAGACTTTGCTTTTTATTGATCATTGTATGCGCTACTTCTGAAAATCTGGCGGCCATCATACCCAAGCACTCCCCCCTATGACAAGGGTAATTGGGCGTTACGGCGCTTATCATTGCAATTGTGTGAGTTTTCGACCTAAGCGGTTGGCTTTAGTTCGCTGTGTGTGAAGATTTTTATAATGGGCGCTGATTTACGGTGATTGTTACCTGTATCGCTTTTTATTTTATATGTACCGTGTAGGGCGGTAATTAGGTCAGAAAATTTTACCAAATGCAGTATTGTGCTGTGGCATTGTTAGCTAAATGTGAGTAGAGTTGTGAAAGTTTTTTGTGTTGATGATCTTAGCGATGATATTGGTTTTAGAGAGCGTTATTTCAGCGCTTGAATTTATGTATTAATCCGCCGAGATCGCCTTTTTAGGAGAGACCATTGGGATCACTCGTTTGTGTGGGTACGGGGTTACAGCTCGCGGGGCAAATTAGCGTATTAAGCCGCAGCTATATTGAACATGCCGATATTGTATTTTCACTCTTACCCGACGGTTTTTCGCAGCGTTGGCTGACGAAGCTCAACCCCAATATCATCAATTTGCAGCAGTTTTATGCGCAAAATGGTGAAGTTAAAAATCGCCGAGACACCTACGAACAAATGGTCAATGCCATTCTAGATGCGGTGAGAGCGGGTAAAAAAACCGTGTGTGCACTCTATGGTCATCCGGGCGTGTTTGCCTGTGTATCCCATATGGCTATCACTCGTGCCAAGGCAGAAGGGTTTTCAGCCAAGATGGAGCCGGGGATTTCGGCCGAAGCTTGCCTGTGGGCCGACTTAGGGATTGACCCTGGCAACTCCGGGCATCAAAGCTTTGAAGCTAGCCAGTTTATGTTTTTCAACCATGTGCCAGATCCCACCACCCACTTATTACTCTGGCAAATCGCGATTGCGGGCGAACATACCCTAACCCAATTTCATACCTCGAGTGATAGGTTGCAGATCCTCGTGGAGCAGTTAAATCAATGGTATCCCCTCGACCATGAGGTGGTCATCTACGAAGCGGCCAATTTGCCAATCCAAGCCCCGCGTATCGAGCGTTTACCTTTAGCGAATTTACCCCAAGCACACTTAACGCCGATTAGTACGTTGTTAATTCCGCCAGCAAAAAAGCTGGAGTACAACTATGCTATTTTGGCTAAGTTAGGGATCGGTCCCGAAGATTTGGGCTAAATTGAAGTGTGATACTGAGTCATTATTAACAATAAGGAGAAAACATGTTTGCATTATCGGATTTTTTTACCCAGTTAGGCCAAGATGCGCAGTTAATGGAAGATTATAAGCAGAATCCACAGGTGGTAATGCTTGCTTATGGTTTAAGTATTGATGAAATTACTGCTGTCATGACGGGGGATATGAAAAAACTCAAAAGTCTGAACGGAGATGGAGATTATCAATTCTTCGTGTTAGTTAACCATGGTAACCGTTCTGAATACCACGAAAATGTTATAAGTTCTGTTGACTCAAAGTTAAGTCTTTCTAGAGTCGCTATTATTTAAGCTAATAAAGGAATAAGCATGTCTGCATTATCGGATTTTTTTACCCAACTCAGTCAAGATGCGCTGTTAATGGAAGACTATAAACAGAATCCAGAGGCAGTGATGCGTGCCCATGGGTTAACTGATGTAGAAATTAATGCTGTAATGACTGGTGATATGGAAAAGCTCAAAACATTAAGTGGTGATAGTAGCTATCAATCTTACCTTGTTATTTCACATGGTAATGGTGATTAATTGAAGTTTTTTAGTGTTTTCATTTTGGCAATCTTGAGCATACTTTGTATGCCCTTGATTGCTTCAACTACAAATTATGATGAAACGCTAACTAAGATTGAAACATTACAACATTCTGACTTACCTGCTGCTATAAACCTAATTAAAACAATTGAATCTGAATTTGGTTCTATGTCTCGCTTACAGCAGGGACGAGTTTTGCTCTTTAAAGGTGCAGCTTCTATTTATTCAGGACAATATCAAACTGCTATTGAGTTGTTGGGCCAAGCAGAAGCCTTACTCAAAGACTCGGAAATGTTATTTTCTGCATATAGTTATGAGGCAACAGCCTATATTGCTCTGCATCATTTCAATGATGCATTTAAAGTGATGGGAAAGAGTCTTGGGCTAATTGACCGAATTGATGATATTAACCTTAAGCGCGCTTCATATTTGCGTTTGGCTAGTTTATATACTGCGATGGGGGTCACTGAAGAGGTTGCTAAATATGCAGCTAAAGCGCTTGCTCTCGCCTCTCCAAGTGATGTTAAAGATGTTTGTATATCTAAACTATATTTATCCGTTCATCAGTTAGAGTTAAAGTCTTATTCGCAAGCATTTGATGAATTTAAGTCTACTCGTAGTTATTGTGAATCCAGTGGTTACCCACTAATTGCGAATATTGCATTAAAAGGTATGGGAGAATCGAGTCTTAGATTGAATGAGCCACAGCTTGCTATCTCTTACTTATTAGATTCTCTAAAGGGGTATGAATCATTTAATTTTGAGCTGGAGATTAATAGCGTACATGAGTTGCTAAGTGAAGCTTATTTGTTGTTGCAAGATTCTACGAAAGCTGAGTTACATGCTCAATATGTTATGAATCTTGTGGATGATTCTAGCAATACAGAGCTTAAGCACGGTGCATCACGTGTACTTGCTAAGATTTATGCTCAAAAACAGCAATTTGAACAAGCCTATGAATACTCCAGAAAAGAGCAACATTATAATCAACTGATTTTTGATGAGTCGAGGATGAAAACCCTTGCTTATCAGGCGGCTAAGTTTAATGCCGATGAGCAGGCGCGTGAAATCAACTTGCTGAATAAAGAGCGTGAACTTTACATCGCCCAGCAAATGGTAAAAGAGCGGGAATACACGAATATGCTGATGTTTATCACCATATTAGTTGGCGGGCTGTTTTTCCTTGCGATTTTGTTAGTCGTGGGCAATTTGCAAAAACGGCGTTTGATGCGCATGGCCAGAATGGATGCGCTGACGGGCGTGCTTAACCGTGGTGCAGGGCAAGATCTTGGCGAAAATCTGTTTGTGCAAGCCGCTGCCCGAGGGGGCGATTTTTGCGTGATTTTATTCGACTTAGATCATTTTAAACGGATTAATGATTCCTACGGCCATGGTACGGGTGACTGGGCGCTGAAAAAAGTCGTGGAAGTATTAAAACCCCATGTGCGCAATGGTGATGTGTTTGCCCGGATTGGCGGCGAAGAATTTGCGTTGTTTTTGCCCTATGCCAATGAGGAAAAGGGAATGGAAGTTGCCGAACAATGCCGAAGCCGAATCGAAGCCATTGATACGCATCTGTCGGGGCATAAATTTACTATCACCGCGAGCTTTGGGGTCAGCGGTATGACAACAGAAGACTTAAGCTTAGATCCTCTGCTGCACCGTGCCGATATGGCACTGTATGCCGCAAAATCCAATGGTCGTAACAGTGTATTCTGTTATGAGGACGCTTTAGCCTCCGATAAACGCGCCACCAATATTACCAGCCAGTTGGTAAGACCGTAGGGGGTAGAGTTGTATTGTCTGTGTAACTGACTGTTTAGGTTAATGTAACGCGGTTTTCTTCTTTCGCTTTTTCGCTTATTTCTTGCATTTTCTCGATGATTTTTAGGCCAATTTTTCACACTTTTTCCTGCCTAACTAGAGTATGATTGCCAGCGGTAGCCGAAGCTTTTTTCGCTTAAGGCCATACCCCTATTTTTGCCTTTCGTTAACGTTGTGGAGCCCTAATGGAAGAGTCGAGTCTGCTCACTTCTGTACTGTTATTTTTATTGGCCGCGGTGATTTTTGTACCCTTGGGCAAACGTTTTGGCGCAGGACCGATTCTGTCTTATCTCGCTGCTGGGGTGATTTTAGGGCCTGGCGGCATGGCGCTGGTGTCTGATCCCGCCGCCGTGCTGCATTTTGCCGAGCTTGGCGTGGTACTCATGTTGTTTGTGCTCGGGCTTGAACTCAATCCGAGCAAGTTATGGGAGCTGCGCAGCGCCATCTTTGGTCTCGGCAGTGGTCAGTTACTCCTTTCTTGGGCGGCAATTGGCGGTTTAGCTTGGGGATTTGGCTTATCCATTGAGGCAGCATTAGTGGTTGGCGCGGCGTTATCCTTGTCATCGACGGCTTTTGCGGTGCAGTTGATGAGCGAACATCGATTACTGACTACTCCGCTTGGCCGCGATGCCTTTGGGGTGTTGTTAATGCAAGATCTCGCCGTGATCCCCATGTTGCTATTAACCGCTTATCTTGCGCCTAATTCGGCCCAGATTGAGCATCATGCGGTGCCTTGGTATTGGACCTGTGTGGCCTTAGTGGGCTTTGTGTTGGTGGGAAAATACCTGTTACCGCGGGTACTTAAACTCGTTGCCAGCAGCGGGGTTCGTGAGGTGTTAACGGCCTTTGCACTATTGCTTGTCATGGGCAGCGCCGAATTGATGGAGTGGCTGGGGCTATCGGCGGGTATGGGGGCGTTTTTAGCCGGAATTATGCTGGCGAACTCCAGCTACCGACATCAGCTCGAAACCGATATCGAGCCTTTTAAGGGCTTACTGCTTGGGCTGTTTTTTATGGCGGTCGGCATGAGTATGGATCTCAAGCTGTTTTTAACCGATCCCTTACTTATCCTCGCAATTTTGCTGGGCATGTTACTGATTAAGACCCTAGTGCTGATGCTGCTTGGCCGTTTACGACACCATACATGGCGTCCGAGTATTGCACTTGGGCTTATCTTGGCTGAGGGCGGTGAGTTTGCCTTTGTGCTGTTATCGCAGGCGCAATTATCCAGCATAGTGGATGATAAAATCGCGCAAATCTTAGTGCTCGCCATCGGTTTATCCATGGCCGTCACGCCGATGATTTTCACGCTTTTTAGAGCCACTAAACCTAAGGTGGTGGATACACGTTTGCCCGATACCATTAATGTGACTGAATCTGAGGTGGTGATCGCCGGATTTGGGCGGGTAGGGCAGATCACTGGGCGGATTTTAGCGTCATCGGGCATTCCGTTTGTGGCCTTAGATAAGGATGCCAGCCATGTGGATGTGATCCGCAAATACGGTGGTGAGGTCTATTTTGGTGATGCAAGACGCTTAGATATGTTGATGTCTGCGGGGATTGCACGCTCGCGCCTGTTGCTGCTGGCCGTTGATAATGTTGAGGATTCGATTGAAATTGCCCAGCAGGTGAAAACCCATTTCCCCCATATCAATATTGTCGCTCGGGCACGTGACCGTAACCACGCCTATCGATTAATGAGCCTTGGGGTGACCGATGTGTTCCGTGAAACCTTTGGTTCGGCCTTATCCGCCAGTGAGAAGATTTTGCAGGGCTTAGGTTTATCGCAGGTGCAGGCCAATGAAAGGGTGAAGATTTTTGCCGAGCACGATAAAAAGCTGGTTATTGCCAGTGCTGCCCATCAACATGATTTAGCCAAGCTGATTGATTTATCCAATAAAGGGAAAGCTGAGTTGGAGTCGCTGATGCGTGGCGACCGGGAAAACGTCAGTTAAGTCTGCCAGCTAAAATAACAAGAGAGCCGATGGGCTCTCTTGTTGTTTATGGGCTTAAGGAAAACGCTTAGAAGCTGTAGCTATATTGCAGCTTCACATTACGCTCTTCGCCTGGCATACCGCCGAGGAACATCGCCTTGCTGTAATAGTCTTTATTGAATAGGTTGTTGATATTCAATTGTAACTTCCAAGAGTCGGTGGCGTAGCTGATGGCAGAATCCACTAAGGTGTAGCTCGGCACATAACCATCTGGGATGCCAAATGAGCTTGAGTGCGTGCTTCTATCATCCACATACTTGGCGCCTAAACTCAGCTCAATAGGGCTTGTTAAGGCAAACCAGTCTGCACCATAGGTTACCCAAGCGCTGGCGGTCACATAGGGCACACCTTTTTGACGGCTGTCGTAGTTGGCTTTGTCATTCGGGTTTTGTTTATCCCTAGCGTCTTGATACATGCCGTTAAGGTTGATGCGCCAGTTATAATTTAGGTGGGCATTAAGATCTAACTCGACTCCTTTGGTATCTTCGCTGCCATCGTAAAAGTACACGGGCACCTCGGCACCAGACACGCCAGCGTTATAGTCTGGGTTGTTGTAAGGCACATTAGTGCGTGAGCTTTTAAAGAACACCAGTGATGCTAGCATCTGATCGTCAAAGGCTTTAAAGCGCATGCCGAGATCGTTACTGACGGATTCTGAGTCTTCGCGGTCGGTATTTTCCCCCGTAATTGAGCCTAAGATGCTATAGGCGGTGCGGCCCTTTGAGTGATTAACGAAAAACGATAAATCATCAATGGGCATATAAGTTAAGCCCAAGTTGTAGGTCACACCGTTATCTTTACTATCTTCCTCAGGGGTCGGGCTCGCTTGACTTGCGCTGTAGCGCTCATCCACACCTAGGTGCTCATAGCTCTGTTTGATTTCGTTAAAGGCCACGCCAACACGGGTGGTAAAGCCATAACCTAAATAACCCACATGTTGCACGCCTAAGCCCCAAGCGCTGACTTTTTTGTTGTAGTTGGCGGTTTTGAGCGGATCGTAGTCGGCAAATTTACCCGTTCCCCAGTTTGGATTACGGATATCGTAAATATAGGGTAGCGAACCACGGTAAATCACTTCACCTTGTTTGTTTTTAATGACTTGATCTGCATCGTAAATTGAGAATTGCTCGAGGCGAATATCGCGGTCTTCGTAGTTAGCGTTCACCAGTAATTCGTTGTCGATATTGCCGATTTGGAAGTCGTAACGTAGATCGGCAAAATACTGCCATGAGGTTTCTTCGGCATCGAGTTGGCGGTATTCCTGACGTCTGGCGGCAAAGGGATAGAGCACGCCATTTTCAACCAGTGGCGCGCGGGGATCGGCGTTTATCTTGCCTTTGTTATTCCAGTACACATAGTTGTAAGCCCCTGTTTGACGGGCAAAACCTGTGGTGTAGTCGCGATATTGCAACTGCTGGTTGAGGAACAGATTATCGGTAAAGTAGATATTGTGGGTCAGCTTGAACCTTAACTCTTCACCTTCATTATCTTTTGCCATGGGAGAAATTAATCCCGCGTCACCGAACGAATAGGGAGTTAAGCCATCACCACTGGCGAGTGATGCCGCCAATTGCTGACGCTGCTCGTCAGTCAGTTGTATGCCCAGCCCTTTAGGATCGTTTATCAAATCTTGCCAAGTGACTTCGCTCGCTGTTTTGCCGCCGACTGAATCGGCATTGTAGATGCGAATTGGATGGCCGATGGAGTCAACGGCAATGGCGTCTTTGATATACGCGCCGGATAGCATCAGATCTTGGCTATCACTTAATACCCACTTGAGTGAGCCGAACACTTCATCACGGTCGGCGCCTAAATCACGGTAGCCTTCACTGCGGGCGGTTTTGGCGACTAAACGATAAGCAAGATCATCGGTAATTCCACCCGTGCTATCGATGGCGAGCGAGTAGGTATCCCACTGGCCAACTTCAGTGGTGAATTTGTGCTTGGACTCAAATTGCGGTTTCTTTTCAATCAGGTTGATCACACCGCCCGCGCTGCCCATGCCGTAGAGTCCTGTTGCTGGGCCTTTTAAGACCTCAACGGATTCCACATTGGTTAAAGAGCGAGTGGGGTTAAAGGTGTTACCAAGGCCAGCTCCGCCATACATGCCGTCATAGGTGTAGTTTGCACCGAGGCCGCGAATCACCAAGTTATCCCCAATGCCATAGTTATTGCCTGCTTGAGTCACCCCGCTGATGTTACGAATTAAGTCTTGAAGATTGTCGACTCCTTGGCTGTTAATCAGCTCTTGGTCAACGATAACTACCGCCGCAGGGGTTTCCATCAAGGACATATCTGACTTAGTCGCAAGCCCAGAGTTTTTCACTACGGAGTTTTGTCTGCCGTAGACCGTTATGCGTTCGATGTTTTGATCGCGAGCAGAGGGTGTGTCATCGGCAAAAGCGGTATGTGGTAAAGCACTGAGGCAGGCGAGTGCAATAAGTGATAAACGAAATATAGGTTGTGATACTGACATATAAAGTTCCCCCAAACAGAATGGTCGCGAATGATAATGATTTTCATAACCATTGCAACCTTTGATTGATAGGTCTTGGGAGTTAAATGTTTGTCATCTTTACGTATGATTAACGGTTTGTGGATTAATCCTGTGGTGAGTTTTGCCGCCACTAGGCGCGCAACTTGAAGCAACTCTTAGTCAGATTTCTAATTTGTTTCATTTTTTTTATAAAAAAGTGATTTATTTTTTGGGTTAACCACATCGACTCGGCTTTTTGATCGAGAAACATAACCCGTGATCCCTATCACTCTCATCCTATTCTAGTGACTGTTTACGTAAACGTAATATTTAAACGAGTGTTTAAACTTTTGCAGTGTTTCAATTTTGTTAACTGGTTATTTTTATTGGTTTTACTCGCTTTCCTTAAGGTGGAGTTCAAAACGCTGTCTGTTTTCTACTTAGGTCGAATAAGGTAAAAGTGGTGTATATATTAATTTTCATTATGTAATTTAATTACGTATAAAATTACAACGCGCTTAAAGTGGTAAAGTTGTCAGACAAATTTCACCACTACCAAAATAGTAATTATCGCTTTAATGTAAAGTAATTTTAAATCATATGTTTATATTTTAAAAGTTACTTTGGTCAGACCAATTTTGTCACGGTTTTTGGTCAAATTTTTTAGCTGTCATGACACTTTTGGATAGTTGCAAATACAAATGTTTGTCTGTAAGTTTTGGTTCTAAACGAACATTTGAATGTTTTGCGGTGAATGTTTGTACATGTTACCCATGTCTTTACTGGTAATGAGTCGTAAACGAGCAAGAGTTTTGCCTCTTGGGAGGGTGAGAAGATGACGGAACAAACTTTAAGTGAGCAGCAATTGAATTCGGCACAGAATAAGACCACTGCGAATGGCACGCTGACCATAGTGGGAAATACTATCCCTGGCCAAGAAGTGATTTTTACCGAAGGTGCGCTGGCGTTGCTTGAGTCACTTTGCCGTGAATTTGCGGCTGAAGTGCCCACCTTACTCGCCAAACGTAAAGACAGACAGACGCGTATCGATAAAGGGGCTTTGCCAGACTTTTTACCTGAGACTCGGGCTATTCGTGACGGCGCATGGAAGATCCGCGGTATTCCGAACGACCTGCTTGACCGCCGTGTCGAAATCACCGGTCCCGTTGAACGTAAGATGGTGATCAATGCACTTAATGCTAATGCCAAAGTGTTTATGGCGGATTTTGAAGACTCCTTAGCACCGAGCTGGCAAAAAGTAGTGGAAGGTCAGATTAACCTGCGTGATGCCGTGCGTGGTGAAATTGAATACACAGCGCCTGAAACCGGTAAACACTACAAGTTAGGCCCAAATCCTGCGGTATTAATCTGCCGTGTGCGTGGCCTGCACTTAAAAGAGAAGCACGTTGAATTTAACCAGCAGTCCATTCCCGGCGCGTTATTCGATTTTGCAATGTACTTTTACCATAACTATCGCCAATTGCTGGCGAAGGGCAGTGGTCCTTACTTCTATATTCCTAAACTCGAGAGCCATATCGAAGCGCGTTGGTGGGCAAAAGTGTTTGCTTTTGTTGAGGAAAGATTCTGCCTGCAGCCTGGCACAATCAAATGTACCTGTTTGATTGAGACGCTGCCTGCGGTGTTTGAAATGGACGAAATTCTCTATGAATTACGTTCAAACATCGTCGCACTAAACTGTGGTCGTTGGGACTATATCTTTAGTTATATCAAAACATTAAAGCGCCATAGCGACCGCGTGTTACCTGACCGCCAAGCGGTGACTATGGATACGCCTTTCTTAAGTGCCTATTCAAGACTGCTGATCAAAACCTGCCATAAACGCGGCGCACTGGCGATGGGCGGTATGGCGGCCTTTATTCCAGCGAAGGATCCCGCTCAGAACGAAACCGTGTTGCAACGGGTGCGTAAGGACAAAGAGCTTGAGGCTCGCAATGGTCACGATGGTACTTGGGTCGCTCACCCTGGTCTTGCGGACACGGCAATGGGGATCTTTAACGAATACATAGGCCAAGATCATCAAAATCAATTGCATATCACCCGTGATGTGGATGCACCGATCCTCGCCGCAGAGTTATTAAAACCCTGTGATGGTGAGCGCACTGAGCAAGGGATGCGCCTGAATATTCGTATTGCACTGCAATACCTTGAAGCGTGGATCAGTGGCAACGGTTGTGTGCCGATTTATGGATTAATGGAAGATGCGGCAACCGCTGAAATCTCCCGCGCCTCGATTTGGCAATGGATCCAACATGGTAAGTCACTCTCCAACGGCAAACCCGTCACGAAACAATTGTTTAAAGACATGCTGGTGGAAGAGTTAGCAAACGTGAAAAAAGAAGTGGGCAGTGACAGATTCACCCACGGCAAATTTACCCAAGCGGCGGTATTGCTTGAGGATATTACCACTTCGGATGAGTTGGTCGACTTCTTAACCTTACCCGGTTACGAGATGCTAACTGCTTAATTATAAATGCGTTAACACTTAATGCGTCCCATGGAATGCGTTATGGCGGTGAAACCGTCAATTAAATCAATGGGCAAGGGTGACGCGGTGGGGCAGCGTCACTTGCTACAACATCATACAGAAAGGAGTGACACTATGACTAAGGCAACACAGACTTCACGTCAGGCGCAGATTGACGCGATCAAAAAAGATTGGGCAGAGAATCCACGTTGGAAAAATGTTCGTCGCCCATACACTGCAGAAGAAGTCGTGGCACTTCGTGGTTCAATTGTTCCAGAGAACACCATTGCCAAACGCGGCGCTGCTAAACTGTGGGATTTAGTCAACGGTGGCGCAAAAAAAGGTTATGTGAACTCGTTAGGTGCACTGACTGGCGGCCAAGCTGTACAGCAAGCCAAAGCCGGTATCGAAGCGATTTATCTGTCTGGTTGGCAAGTGGCGGCCGATGCTAACTTAGCGGGCACTATGTACCCAGACCAATCTTTATACCCAGCTAACTCGGTTCCAGCGGTCGTTTCACGTATTAACAACTCTTTCCGCCGTGCTGACCAAATTCAGTGGAGCAATGGGGTTAATCCGGAAGATGAAAACTTTGTCGATTATTTCCTACCCATTATTGCAGATGCTGAAGCCGGTTTTGGTGGCGTACTGAATGCGTTCGAGTTGATGAAGTCAATGATCGACGCAGGCGCCGCCGGTGTGCACTTTGAAGACCAATTAGCGTCAGTGAAAAAGTGCGGCCACATGGGCGGTAAAGTATTAGTGCCAACCCAAGAAGCTGTACAAAAACTGGTTGCAGCACGTCTGGCTGCCGACGTAAGCGGTGTTGAAACCTTAGTTATCGCTCGTACCGATGCGAACGCGGCGGATTTATTGACCTCTGATTGCGATCCGTACGATCGTGACTTTGTGACTGGCGAGCGTACCAATGAAGGTTTCTACCGCGTAAAAGCGGGTCTGGACCAAGCGATTTCTCGCGGTCTAGCCTACGCACCTTATGCGGATTTAATTTGGTGTGAAACCGCTAAGCCTGACTTAGAAGAAGCACGCCGCTTTGCTGAGGCAATCCATGCTCAGTACCCAGACCAATTGCTGGCCTACAACTGTTCACCTTCGTTCAACTGGAAGAAAAACTTGGACGACGCGACGATTGCCCGTTTCCAACAAGCGCTATCGGACATGGGCTACAAGTACCAATTCATCACTTTAGCGGGTATCCACAACATGTGGTACAACATGTTTGACCTAGCTTACGACTACGCTCGTGGTGAAGGTATGAAGCATTATGTTGAGAAAGTTCAAGAAGTTGAGTTTGCGGCAGCGAAGAAAGGTTACACCTTCGTGGCGCATCAACAGGAAGTGGGCACAGGTTATTTCGACCAAGTGACTACGGTTATCCAAGGTGGTCATTCATCAGTGACTGCGCTGACTGGCTCGACTGAAGAAGAGCAGTTTTAAGCGAAGTCTGTTGTATCGCGAATAGGTTCTACCCGTAAGATGTTGTACCCGTAAACCCTGTGTTTAGCTGCATTGCAGCTGTTGTCCCCCGTGCAGTTCGCCTACATGTGCTGCACGGGTTTTTAAGTCAACTCTTGTGACTTAACTTCCCACCCAGTCAATACTTTGCTTGCCTGTGCTTGGCGACTCTCTGAGTCGCTATTTTTTTATCTAATTGATTATTCTGGTGCAACTCTGACTCGAGTTGGTGCAATTTTTTAACCGTTTTACAAAGACTTAATGCTATCTCATTGTTATTCAATGGCTATTTATCTTGGCCTAAATAATGCTGTGAATTGGCCGTAAAACTTAGCATTCACAGTGAGGTCACCGTCATGAAATATTACAGTCGTCGTTTAGTCAAACCTGAACATTTAAATCCTGCAAATACCCTATTTGGCGGCCAGTTATTGAGTTGGATTGACGAGGAGGCGGCTATCTTTGCTGCATGCCAGATGAAAAGCACCAGCCATGTGACTAAGCTGATTTCTGAAATCAATTTTATGACGCCGGCGCGCCAAGGGGATGTGTTGGAATTTGGTTTGGAGCTTGTCAGCCTTGGGCACAGCTCCATTACGGTCAGTTGCCAAGTACGTAATAAGATGACGCAGGCGCCTGTGGTGAGTATCGATAAGATGGTGTTTGTAAATGTGAATTCGCAGGGATTACCGGTTCCCCATGGTATTCGTGCTAATGCGGCCTAAGGATTGAGCCCCGATAAAGCAGAGTGACGCACGGGCGTCACTCTGAGTCTTTCGTGAGATCTTCTTTGACCGATTTCACCGCATCCCTAGAAGCATGACCAATGGCTTTGGTGGTGTCGCGGGTGGCATGACCAATCTCTTTGGTGACATCCTTAGTGGTGGTGCCGATAGCGCGCCCCGCATCCTTTAAATCGGCGCAGGCCGTGGTGACAAGTAGCAATGGCAGTATGAGGAGTGTTGCTTTTTTCATGGTTATTCATCCTGAAAACTAACGGTTGCCTCGCAAGATACCAAATAGTTACGCAAAACGCCTTAATAATCTTGCTAATGCAATTTGAGATGGGGATGAATAATGCGACTAATACCTTTAGCAAACATTAAAAGGCTGCCTTTTACCACACCGTGCAGTTCAATTAAATGTCGCCGATAGAGAGAAGTGTAAACAAAGCGAGCGATTTTACCTTCGACCATCACTCCACCGCCGATAAATGACAGCAAGTTGCCCACAGTATGAAACTTCGACAAGTTAACAAGCGACCCAAGATCTTTATAAACATACTGATGACGGGCGTCTTGTCCTGCAAGCAGTAGCATAATATTGTCGGCCGTCATGAGTGCCATTTGTCGTGCAGATTGCCCCCTTGGTGGAACAAAAGTACCGTTGGGTTGTGGGCAAGCAGCACAGTCACCAATTGCAAAAATATGCGGATCGCGGCTGGTTTGCATATTCTGTTTTACCACCAACTGGTTAATATGGTTGGTTTCTAGTCCACCAATTTCCTTCAGAAAATCCGGTGCCTTTACCCCTGTAGACCAGATCACTAAATCGGCGGGGATCATCTGCCCATCTGTTGTGGTCAGCCCCGTTTCATCCACCTGATTAATTCGTGTTTCAGTCATGACCTTAACGCCGAGCGCGGCTAATTCTTTGGTCACTGAGTCTGAAATTTCGCGCTTTTCTACTTTAGGTAAAATCCGTTTATCAGCTTCAATGAGGGTGACCTCCAAAAGACGTGAATCGATGTTATAGCCAAATCCGCGCAACTGATCCACGGCATGGTGCATTTCCGCAGACATTTCTACTCCAGTGGCCCCTGCACCTACAACAGCAATTTTAATTTTATCGGCCAGCAGGCTATGGCTGGCATAACGGAGAAACTTATTCAGCAAAATTTTGCGGATTGCCATTGCTTGCTCTGTATTATCAAGAAATTGGCAATGTTCACGTACGCCTGGAATGTTAAAGTCATTAGCGATACTGCCAATGGCGACCACTAAATAGTCATAATCAATATGACGAGATGGGAGTAGTACATCACCTTTATCATCACAAATCGCAGACAGCACTACTTGTTTGTTTTGTCTATCGATATCCGTCATAGCGCCCTGTTGAAAGTGATAGCCATGGGCGGCTGCATGGCTTCGATAGCTTAAAGCGTCGATACCAACATCGAGTGCGCCAGTCGCAACCTCATGCAGTAGTGGCTTCCAAATATGGCTTTCAGCACAATCGATTAACGTTATCTTTGCTTTTCCTTTGCGCCCCAGTTTGTGGCCTAATTTTGTCGCAATCTCCATCCCGCCAGCACCACCACCCACGATAACAATGTTTGCTATAGCCATGCCGCTTATTCCTATTCGTTGTGTTGTTAGATTGTGCAGAGGGTAAGGTTGTGAAACAAAATATTAACCTTAGCTTTATGTCTCAAGCAATGAGGCCATATGTTGGGAAGTGAGTCAGGAATAATGATTATTTATTGATTTTATTAGTCTTATTTTTTATGGGGGTTGAGTGTATGATTATGCCGATCGCAAATTGTGATATGTGTCGTGTCACTTTTGTGTGAAATGTGCGCTGGCTCACCTGCTTGTGTCGGGAGAGTTCTTTGAACTGAAACGCTTTATGCCGCTTGTGAGCACCATCGTCATCAGTTAACTAAATCCTAGGGCGTATTGATGTATCGAGATTACATTTCATTCCGACAAGCCAGTGCTCGCGAAACGAAGAATAATGCGTAGTTATTCTACTCAAATGACATGCGCTCTTAATGACAGAAAGTAAGAGCATGTGCTTGTCTGACGAACTCTTCCGGCAGCGTTTCTGCTGCGTTATTCTCCGTTTATGTCGGATGATTACACAGCACGGATTTTGCCTTGTATAAACACCAGCCAAATTGCTCCAAAAAACTGAAACGTCAACACGCCCTAGGCATGAGATCACAATTGCTTGCTGCAGCTTTGACTAAAGTACTTAACAAAAAGGCCAAACGTTGGTTTGGCCTTTGGGATAATTGGGCATTTGACGCTATATGCCCACGGCGAATGGTGTTCTATGCCTGTTCTAGCTTGGCTAAACGTTGCTGATAGTCTTGGATTAGGTGCTGCATAATTTCTTCTGGTGCGGCCTTGTCGCAACAGGTATCGAGGAAAATTTTAAAGGTGACGAGCGCATGACCATCATTTTTAAGTCTATCGCTTTGCATCGAAAAATAGGCTTCTTCATTTTCGGCTTTGCGGACGACAAACTTACTGGTTTCAAAGGATTTAGTGCCTGAGAGTTCATGCCATTTGGTGATACGGTTTAATGCAATTTCACTCGATTGGTTTAATTCAATGTGGTTTAACCAACTTGCGGTATGTTCGGGATCTTTGTAATGCGGACATCTAACTGTGTAGTTATATACATGAGTAATTGCTGTCATAGCGTACCTACCTGTAGAGGATGTTGCTGCCATCATAGGCATCGTTTTTGAATTCGGTCAATCATTAATTACGCTGATACCGTCCTAGATAAATCACCGTTTTTACAAGTGTTTTTATATAAAAATGAGCGAGTTAATTTATTTGCCATAGCTGTTATTTAGCATGAGTTTTTAACGAATAACTTTGGGCTATCTCTCAGTTTTGCATTCAAATTCGTTTTTGCTTAACTACTGCGCAATAAAGCACCAATTAATGATAGGTATAAAAATGTTTTGATGAGTATGCTATTTAACATTAGCAAAATATGAGGGAAGTGCATGGTTGATGAGGGCTTGAATGGACAGAGGCCCGTTCCTTAAAACGGGCCTCTCAGCTGGCTTCATCTTTTGCAGGGAAAAAGCGAACTGGAACCAGTCTAGCGGATTTGTAACAGCATGTAACCCACCAAGATCACGTTTTTGCGCTATTTGATGGAATTTTCGATCTGCGCGATCTCAATTGCCGAAGATTAAGGCGTTACGGCGGTTTTTGCTGTGATCATGTGGTGTTAAAGGTGTCTTTGATGCATAAAAAGAAAGGCCCAAACAAGGGAACTTGTTTGGGCCGATTCTATGTCGTTAGCTTGCGCTAGCCGAACAACATCCTGTCAATTGGCGCGCTGATAGGCGTTAGAGCTTGTATGACTTATAACGCATTCGTGAAGATCTGGCAGATCTCTTCATGGGTTGCCTGTTTAGGGTTAGTGAAACCACAGGCATCCTTCAAGGCGTTTTCAGCCAGCGTTGGAATATCTTCCGCTTTAACCCCGAGTAACGTCAGGTTTTCTGGAATATTTACCGCAACGGATAGGGCTTTAATCGCGGTGATTGCAGCCGCAGCACCTTGCTCATCCGTCATATTGGCAACATCGACACCCATCGCTTTGGCGATATCTTTTAAGCGATGCGGTACCACTTTAGCGTTGTATTCTTGCACATGGGGTAATAAGAGGGCGTTACACACACCGTGGGGCAGATCGTAGAAACCGCCTAATTGGTGCGCCATGGCATGCACATAACCTAAGCTGGCGTTGTTAAAGGCCATACCCGCTAAGAATTGCGCATAGGCCATCTGCTCACGGGCTTCAATATCTTGGCCTTGTTTTACCGCATTCACTAAGTTGCCTTGGATAAGCTCAATGGCTTTAATGGCGCAAGCATCGGTAATGGGGTTCGCAGCAATAGACACATAGGCTTCAACCGCGTGGGTCAGCGCGTCCATGCCCGTTGCAGCAGTGAGGCTTGCTGGTTTTTTCAGCATCAGCTCTGGGTCATTCACAGACAGTAATGGGGTGGTGTGTTTATCGACAATTGCCATTTTGATATGGCGAGCTTCGTCAGTGATGATACAAAAACGGGTCATTTCACTGGCGGTGCCGGCGGTGGTGTTAATGGCTACTAATGGCAGTTGTGGCTTAGCGGATTGGTCTAAGCCTTCGTAGTCTTTGATGCTGCCACCGTTGGTTGCCACAAGAGCGATACCTTTAGCGCAATCGTGTGGTGAGCCGCCACCGAGTGAAATCACAAAATCGCATTGATTGGCTTTTAACAGCGCAAGACCTGCTTCAACGTTCCCGACGGTTGGGTTAGGTTGTACGCCATCAAACACGGTTGAGGTAATACCATTTTGGCCGAGTTTTTCGACCACTTCACCGACTAGACCAATATTGACTAAAGGTTTATCCGTCACAATTAGCGCGTGTTTAAAGCCTAAGGTTTTGATATCACCAATAGCATCATCTACTGCGCCTTTGCCTAATACGTTGACGGAAGGAATAAAAAATTTAGCAGCCATATATCCACCTATTTGCTTGTATATTAAATTTGTTTCTTTCTGGTGACCAAACTACCAATTAAGGGGTAGCCAAGTTGTGATCTAGATCGGTTTAGATAGATTCCTGAGGTGAAATTCGCACTAAAGTTGGAACTAGATAACTAAATAATGAATTTTTATGACAGAGATTAAGGGCTGCATACGCTATGTTTTTTAAGAGTTTTTTCAGCTTTTACTTGTTTAGTTAAACTCAGATTATTACGCGATAAAATTGCCCGCCAAGGTGAGTTGTGGTTGAGTTTCTGGTAAGGTGCGGCCGTTGAGTTGATGAGGAGTATGTGAAGTACGATGGAAAAATATGAACAACTGCTGATTTCACTGCGCCGCGTGATCCGCGCTATCGACATTCATTCGCGGCAACTCAATAAGCATTCCGGCTTGACGGGACCACAGTTGATGGTGATGCAGAAGATTGCCCAACTCGGCGCTCCCTTAGCCAAGCAGGTGGCCGAAGAAATCACCCTCAGCCCAGCCACTGTGACAACGATTATTGATAGGCTCGAAGGGCGGGGATTAGTGATCCGTAAACGCAGCGAGTCCGATAAGCGTAAAGTCCATTTGTATTTAAGTGATGCGGGGCGCGCACTTTTAGAGGCGTCTCCTAAACCACTTCAGGAACACTTTATTAAGCAATATCAAAATCTTGAAGAGTGGGAGCAGAGTCAGCTACTCTCATCGGTGGAGCGAATTGCGGCCATGATGGACGCCGATAAAATCGACGCAGCACCTATGTTGTTAGTGGGTAAAATTCAAGGGGATGAATAATCTCCTTGGGCCGAGAATAATAAAAAGCACTGATAAATCAGTGCTTTTTATTTAACCCCGAGTATTTATCAAGCTTTGGGGCAGTTGGTTTCTGTCACACTATTAATCAAAATCTCAGTCACTGGTGTGTCGTTAAAACCGTTACTGGTTTTGGTCGGCACAATGCTTATCTGATCGACCACATCCATCCCTTCGATGACTTTACCAAACACAGCATAACCATAGCTGCTCGCCGAAGCATCGAGCTGGGGATTATCTAACACATTGATAAAGAACTGTGATGTCGCTGAGTCTGGCACTGTGGTACGCGCCATCGCGATAGTGCCTCGTTTGTTGCTGATGCCGACGGCGGCCTCGTTTTTAATCGGCGAGCTCGTTGGCTTGCTCTGTAATCCCGTGGTGAAACCGCCGCCTTGGATCATAAAGTTATTAATGGTTCTGTGGAATAAGGTGCCGTTATAGAAGGACTTATCGACATACTGTTTAAAGTTCTTGCCCGTGATGGGCATATGGGTGAGGTCGATGGCTAAGGTTAAATCCCCCTTTGTGGTACTCATTAAATAACAGACATCGGCACTTAAGCTCGGTGGAGTTGGGTCGGGTTTGGGGATATTGGGAGTGAGATCATCTTCGCCACCGCCGCAGGCACTGAGGACCATGCTCAAACTGCTGGCGAGTAAAAGTCCCGTGATTCTTTTCATATCAATTTCCTTATTTTTGCGTTGTTCGCCACGCCTCTGCCTGCTTGGATAATGTAAGCGGGCATGGGTAAATGTTGCGATTAAGTGTTGTTTTTGTTTTGTGCGCGCATAGTGACAGAGCGATGAAGGGAATTTCAAGATGAAAAATGTAATTGATACAAAGTGTTGCAGCTAGTTGCCAATCTAATCACCCCCGTGCCAGAGAGGCATTCAACCTAAGGGATAAAGCTCACTAATGTACTCAAAGATAAGATGCTGTTTTGCTTGCGCCATTTAAGCGCGTTGCACCTTTTTTAATCACTCCCTGCTTCAAACTAGTGCGTTTGCTAGATAGCTCGGTGGGCAAAGGCTTGGGTGATAAAGGCACGTATTTTATTCAAGATGCTGATTTATAAGTTTTCTTTGTTGTCACTTGGCTGACACAAATCTGTCTTCATGCTGTTATTTTGCGCTGGCATGGTTACTGCCTATCTAAGGCTATGGATGAGCAGTCGCGGGGGCGACAAATATGGGGCTGGATAAGTTGCTGTATTTGCGGGGCGTGGGAGCAGACTTTACTGACTGCTTTGGCAAGTACATCCGCATTCCCGAGGCTGACAGGCAAGGGATTTTAACCTGTATGTTGCAGGAGAAAAACACTCAGGCCTGCGAGGCAAAGGATGAACCATTAACGAGTTTACCCAGTGGCGATGAGCTTGACGCTCAGGTGTATCAGCTCGATGCACAACATTGGACACAAGTGTTGCCGGCGTTTCATTGGTGCTATGTCGACGAACCTTGGGTCTGCCTGTATTTACCTCAATCTTACCGTGGCGATCTGCTGCTCACCTTTACCTGTGAAAAAGGGGACAGGGTTATCCTCGAGGTACCGTTTTCGGCGCTAAAACCGATCGGGGATTATCGTATTCAGGCGCAGGAGTTGGCGAAATTTGGCACTAGCCCCTTTGCCAATGAGTGTCAGTTCCTGCAATACCGCCTTGACCTCTTAGGCCATGAGTTTTATTGCCGTGATGTGGACGATACCAGTGAGCCATATATCGATTCAGAGACTCGCCGTTCATGGGAAAATGTTAGCACCGCGCCAAATACATCTGACAATAAAGACAACTTAAGTGATTTATCTTGCCTGGGGCTTGGGTATCACACCCTGAGCGTCAGTTTGCTTGGGCTGGTAGATGCTCAGCAAGGCCTTGCATCGGCAAGCACTTCAGCAGCAAGCAACTCATCAGCAAGCATTTCTGCTGCAAGTAAGGCGACTGAGTTCCATGGCACTTTTATGGTGGCGCCTAGAACCGCCTATCAAGGGGTGATGAGCGCTGTGGCTCAAGGAAAGCGCCATAAACCTTGGGGCGTGAGTCTTCAGCTGTATAGCCTGCGCAGCGAAAGCCAATGGGGGATCGGCGACTTTGGCGATTTAGAGCAACTTATTGGTTTAGTGGCCGAGTATGGCGCCGATTTTATTCAACTCAATCCATTACATGCCTTAGATATTGCCGCGCCGGAACATCCGAGTCCCTATAGTCCCTGCGATCGTCGAAGGCTTAATCCGCTGTATATTCATTTACCTAGCGTGCCTGAATTTGAGTCATTAAAGACGGAGTTTGCGGCGAAGGAATGGCAAGAAGCCATCGCCCTACTCAATGCGGAGAACTGGCTCGATTATCCCAAGGTGAGTGAACTTAAATACCGCGCCTTTGCACGTTTATACGCTGTCTTTTGCGAACACCATTTACAGCCAAACACCCCCAGAGCGCAGCGTTTTGAGGATTTTGTGGCAGAGCAGGGGGCGCCGCTTAGGGAATTTGCCCAAGCAGAATCGCTACGCAGTCCAAGGGCCATCGCACAGGATGAAGGCTTTTATTTGTACCTGCAGTTTGTGGCCGAAGATCAACTGCAATTGTGCCAACTCAAAGCCAAAGAAGCGGGAATGGGCATAGGGCTTATCCGCGATTTGGCCGTGGGCGCCGCGTTGCAAGGCGTTGAGGTTCAAGCCAATTCGCAGCAGTTCTGCTTAAACTCCAGCATAGGTGCACCGCCAGATCCCTTCGCGCCGCAGGGACAAAACTGGGGTCTTACGCCCCTCGACCCCGTCAAGCTAAAACAGCATCAATATCGTCATTTTATTGAGCTTATCCGCGCCAACATGACCCACTGCGGTGCGCTGCGAATCGACCATGTGATGGGACTGTTGCGGCTCTGGTGGTGGCCACTGGATAAGCGCCTCGGCCATGGCGCCTATGTGTATTACCCCGTCGAAACCCTGTTGGCGATTCTCTGCCTTGAGAGTCAACGTGCCCGCTGTGTGGTGATTGGTGAGGATTTAGGCCTAGTGCCGCCCGATATTATTCATCGCCTGTATCAGGCGGGGATCTATTCCAACGAGTTGTTCTACTTCTGCAAAGACCATCAGGGCTTTAAACCGCCGAGCCAGTATAAGTTCCAGAGTTTGATGATGCTGGCAAATCACGATGTGCCGACCTTAGTCGCCTGGTGGACGGGCAGCGATTTGCACCTGAGGCGACAACTCGAACTGCTCAATACCGACGAGCAATTAGGTGAGGCCTTAGCCGGACGTGAGCAGGAAAAACACCAGCTCGCGCAGTGCTTAATCTCCCAGGGCTTATTGCCGGAGACAGATATTCAACAGATTGATATTGAAGATTTATTAACGGCGTGGATGCCCTTTGGCGCCTCGGGCAACAGCGCACTTTACAGCGTGCAGTGGTGCGATCTGCTCGGGGATCGCCATGCGGTGAATATTCCCGGCACTTGGCTCGAGTACCCGAATTGGCAGCGGCGATTGCCCATCAGCCTAAGCGAAGCTGCAGCTAGGCCTGCGCTGGCTGAGCGTTTGCAACGCATTGCTGCGGCAAGACATTTGCCAGAGACGGCTGCGCATACAGATACCCTTTGACTAAAAATGGAAGCCAAATGATGACTCAAGCCCAGACTTACTTCTATGACGGTAGCGATGTCGCGCTGTTAAACGGTCAATATACGGATGTGTTTTCCCTGCTTGGTATGCACAGTATCAACGAGGGCAAGGCCTTGGTGGTGCGCTGTTTTTTACGCAATGCCCAAAAGGTTGATGTGATAAGTCTTAAGGATGGCCGCAAGGTGGCGAGCCTTGAGCGCGTCAATGAGGCGGGGCTATTTGCGGGTACGCTTGGCAGACGGGTTAAGCCCTTTTTGTATGCGCTACGGGTGACTTATCCCCTCTGTGAGCTGGATATTATCGACCCCTATCAGTTTGGCTCCCTCCTCGATAGTCAGGACTTATATCTCTTCGGTGAGGGAAGTTCTGAACAGGCTTATCGTTTTTTAGGTGCCAACTGGCGCCAAGTTGATAGCGTTGAAGGCGTGCATTTTTGCGTATGGGCCCCCAATGCTAAACGAGTCTCTGTGGTGGGGGATTTTAACCACTGGGACGATACTCGCCATGTGATGCGCCAGCATCTGGCCAACGGCTTGTGGGAGATTTTCCTGCCTGATGTTGCCGAAGGCGTGCACTATAAGTTTGATTTGATTTATCAAAATGGCGAGCGCCACGCCAAATCCGACCCCATGGCGACCCAAATGGAATGTGCGCCGCACAATGCCTCCATAGTGCCGAAAAAACACCAACATCCTTGGGCAGATACACAATGGATGGACAAACGGGCGACCACGGCTTGGCATCGCGCCGCTATGTCTATCTACGAAGTGCAGTTAGGCTCTTGGCGCCGAAAAGGCGAGTTTGGTGAGCAATATTTTGATTATCAAGACTTAATCGAGCAGTTGATCCCCTATGTGAAGGAGCAAGGCTTTACCCATATCGAGTTGATGCCGATCAGTGAGTATCCCTTCGACGGCTCTTGGGGGTATCAACCCGTTGGCCTGTACGCGCCGACCCATCGTTTTGGTGATGCCAATGGCTTAAAGGCCTTTATCGATGCCTGCCATCAGGCCGACATTGGCGTGTTACTCGATTGGGTCGCGGCGCATTTCCCTAAGGATCCCCACGGCCTTGTGCGTTTCGATGGCACTTGCCTCTATGAACATGAAGACCCGCGCAAAGGCACGCACCCCGATTGGGATACGCTGATCTATAACTACGACCGTGGTGAGGTGCGCAGTTTTCTGCTCAGCAATGCCTGTTATTGGCTGCGGGAATTTCACCTCGATGGCCTAAGGCTCGATGCGGTGTCATCCATGTTGTACCTCGACTACAGCCGCGAACCCGGGCAATGGCTGCCCAATGCCTATGGCGGACGGGAGAATCTAGAGGCGATTCATTTTCTGCAAATGTTGAATCAACGCTTGTATCAAGCCTTCCCCGGCATTTGCATGATAGCCGAAGAGTCAACCGCCTTTGCAGGCGTGACTAAGCCGACGGATAGCGGCGGGCTGGGGTTTGGTTTTAAGTGGAATATGGGTTGGATGAACGACAGCCTAAGTTACTTGGGCCGCGATCCCATCTATCGCCAATATCACCATAACCAGCTGACCTTTAGCCTGATGTATGCCTATTCGGAGCAATTTATGCTGTCGATAAGCCACGATGAAGTAGTGCACGGCAAGGGCTCTTTACTGCATAAAATCCCCGGCGATGATTGGCAAAAATTCGCTACCCTCAGGGCCTATTACGGCTTTATGTGGGGGCATCCGGGCAAAAAACTACTGTTTATGGGCAGCGAGTTCGCCCAGCGCGACGAATGGAACCATAACCATAGCCTCGATTGGCATTTGCTCGCCTTCGAGCCTCACCAAGGCGTGCAGCGCTGGCTTCGGGATTTGAATCAGCTCTATCGCCAATTCCCCGCCTTATCCGTGCTCGACTATGACTCGCAGGGTTTTCGCTGGCTCGATTGTGACAATGGCCGCGACAGTATTTTTAGCTTTGTTCGCTATGGCGAGGGCAGTGATGTGCCCTTAGTGTTTGTGGTGAATATGACACCAACCCTGCACCAAGGATTTCGTATTGGCTTGCCCCAAGGCGGGGATTTCTGTGAGTACCTCAATAGCGACAGCCATCTCTATGGCGGCAGTAATCAGGGTAATGCGGGCAAGGTGATTGCCGAAGATTTACCTTGGCAGGGTATGGCATCGAGCGCGTTGATCACTGTGCCGCCTCTGGGTTGCTTGATCCTCGGGCCTGCGACAGAGGCGCCAAGAGATACCAGCCTATGACGAATCCTGTGCCTGTAAATGCTGATGGCTCAACCGCCTTTAACCTAAGTGTGGGGCAGCCTTTTCCCTTAGGGGCGACGGTCGATGATGGCGGGGTGAATTTCGCCCTGTTTTCGGCCCATGCCACTGGGGTGGAGTTATGTCTGTTTGATGCCCAAGGCGAGGTGGAAATTCAGCGCATCGCCTTGACGGAGCAAACCCAGCAAATCTGGCATTTGTATGTGCATGGGCTGAGTGCCGGCCAGCTGTATGGCTACCGTGTCTATGGTCCCTACGAGCCGCAATTAGGCCACAGATTTAATCCGCATAAGTTGTTATTAGACCCTTACGCACGCCAGCTTGTGGGGCGTTATCACCACCATATCGCCAACTTTGGCTATGAGATAGATAGTCCTAATGAAGACTTATCTTTCAGCACCTTAGATAACGCGGCTTTTGTCCCCAAATGCAAAGTGGTCGATACTCGCCCTCTTTTTAATGCCGCTAAGGCGCATACTATTCGGCCTCTCTCGAGTAAGCGTGAGCCACTACCGCTTGAGCAGTGCATTATCTATGAGATGCACATAAAGGGTTTTACCGCACTGCACCCTGAGATAGATGCACCGCTGCGGGGCACCTTTGCAGGGCTCTCCTCCCAAGCCGCGATAGATTACTTAGTTAATCTCGGCGTAAATTGCGTCGAGTTACTGCCAGTTCAGGCATTTTTCTCCGAGCCTTTTTTACTTGAAAAACAGCTATCTAACTATTGGGGTTACAACAGCATTGGCTTTTTTGCGCCTGAGCCGAGTTATCTCTCGAGTGAGGATATTGCTGAGTTTCGTAACATGGTGGATGCGCTGCATGGCGCGGGTATCGAAGTCATACTCGATGTGGTCTATAACCACAGCGCCGAGGGCAGTCGCCTCGGGCCGACCTTTAGCTTTCGTGGTATCGACAATCTGAGTTATTACCGCCTGCATCCAAATGATAAACGCTTTTATATCAATGATACTGGCTGCGGTAATACCTTAAACCTCAACCATCCGCGCATGTTGCAGTTGGTGTTAGATTCGCTGCGTTACTGGGTCGAAGTGATGGGCGTCGATGGTTTTCGTTTCGATTTAGCCGCCTGCCTTGGCCGTGAAGCCTATGGATTTGACCCAGGTAGCGGTTTTTTTGATGCGCTGCTGCAAGACCCTGTGTTATGTCGGGTGAAGCTGATTGCCGAGCCTTGGGATATTGGCCCTGGTGGGTATCAGCTCGGCAATTTTCCGGTGGCTTTTAGTGAGTGGAATGACAGATACCGCGACACTATGCGGCGTTTTTGGCGCGGCGATCATGGCATGTTGCCCGAGTTTGCGCGGCGTTTTCATGGCTCGGGGGATTTCTTTGAGCATAGCGGCCGGCCTCCTGCCGCCAGTATCAACTTTTTAACCAGTCACGATGGTTTTACCCTCAAAGATTTAGTGAGTTATTGCGAGCGGCACAATTGGGCCAACGGTGAAGAAAACCGCGACGGCCACCATGAGAACTTCAGCTATCACTATGGGGTAGAGGGCGACACTGAGGATGCCACCATTCTTGCGCTGCGCGCCCGCCAGCAACGCAATCTATTGACCACGCTATTTCTCTCCCAAGGAGTGCCTATGTTACTCAGTGGTGATGAGGCGGGCCGCACCCAAGGCGGGAATAATAACGCCTATTGCCAAGATAACCCCTTGAATTGGTTCGATTGGTCAGCGGATGGCATGGATAGCTCATTGCTGAATTTCACCTCACAGCTCATTGCCTTGCGTAAACGCTTCCCGCTGCTGTGCGCCAAACGTTTTATCCATGAGCAGCTAGTGGCCAATGCCTTCAATTGGTCGCCTGAGGCATCTGCAATCCAAGCGGCAAGCCCTGTCTCAACCCCAACGGGGGTGAGGCTGGATTGGTTTAGTCGTCAAGGGGAGCCCATGAGTAAAAGCCTGTGGAGCGAGTCCATTGGGCGCAGTCTTAGTGTGGTGTTATCAGGCAATTTAACCGCCACTCAGCCGCAGACTCAGGGTGACAACCTTCAAGCACTGCTGTTGATGGTTAATGCTGATGAGCACCCTTTGGCCTTTACCCTGCCGGTTTTTGACGGTTTAGGGCCGTGGCAATGCCTGCTGCATACCCAAACGGACCCACAATTTTTAACTCCCACTGAGCCGCTGGATGCTCAGTCCTCACCGACGCGGTACTTGCTACAGGATCGCAGTCTTATGCTGTTTCATGCTGATTTTATAAGGAATTAACTATGAGTCATAACAGTGAGCTGAGCCCAAATACCAGCGGCGTTACTCCCAAAAAACGTTCAACAAAAGCCGTTGAAACTAAGAAAAAACCAGCACCCGAACCCTGCGAGCCCTGTGATGCCTTGCCCGCTTCGTTTACTCGCCATGTTCGCTATGGATTAAGCCGCGGCGAAGGGGCGCGTGGTGAATTATTTCAAGCGCTGGCTCTCAGCGTAAAAGAGCAAATGTTGGATGATTGGCGTGAGACGCGCATCAAAGATAGCTGCTACGACAACAAACAAGTGGCCTATTTGTCACTCGAGTTTTTAATGGGCAGGACACTGGGCAATGCTTTGTTAAATCTAGAGTTAGAGCAAGATAGCCGCGAGGCGTTAAGCCATTACTCTGTTTCCCTCGAGGAGATAGAAGAGGCCGAACATGACGCGGGCTTAGGCAATGGTGGCCTTGGGCGGCTTGCTGCTTGTTTTCTCGATAGTTGCGCCAGCATGGACTTATCCGTGACTGGCTATGGCATTCGTTATGAATACGGCATGTTCGCCCAAAAGATAGTTGATGGTTATCAGGTTGAGCGCCCTGATCGCTGGTTACGTGAGGGCAATCCTTGGGAGGTGCGTGTTCCGCACCATAATGTGACGGTAAAGTTCTTTGGTCACACCGAATCCTATGTCGATAAACAAGGGCGCAGGCACATGATTTGGGTCGATACCCAAGATGTGCTCGCTGTTGCCTACGATATGCCTGTCCCCGGTTATCGTAATGGTCGCGTGAATAGCTTAAGACTTTGGAAGGCTGAAGCCACCGATGATTTTGACTTAGCAGAATTTAACCAAGGGGATTACACAGAGGCGGTGGCGCGTAAAAACCTCGCCGAGCAGATCACTATGGTGCTTTACCCCAATGATGCCAGCGAGAACGGTAAGGAGCTGCGGCTGCGTCAGCAATATTTTTTGTCTTCCGCTAGCTTACAGGCAATTTTAAAACGTTGGGTACATCACCATGGCAATGATTTCACTCATTTTGCTGAAAAAAATGTGATGCAATTGAATGACACCCACCCAAGTATTGCGGTTCCCGAGTTAATGCGGCTGCTGGTGGATGAATATGGTCTCGAATGGGATGCCGCTTGGTCGATCACCAGTCAAACCATTGCTTATACCAATCATACGCTGCTACCCGAGGCATTAGAGCGCTGGCCTGTGCGTATGATGGCATTGATGCTGCCGCGTATTTTAGAAATCATCTATGAAATCAACGCCAGATACCTCGATTTAGTTGCCCACCACTGGCCGGGGGATGGTGCCAAACTGGCCAGCATGTCGATTATTCAAGATGGCCCCGATCCCCATGTGCGCATGGCCTATTTAGCCATAGTGGCCAGCTTTTCGGTGAACGGTGTCGCTGGATTACATACCCAATTGTTAAAGTCGGGTCTGTTTAAGGATTTTTATAGCCTGTGGCCGGAGAAGTTTAACAATCGCACTAACGGGGTGACACCAAGACGTTGGTTAGCCCACTGCAATCCCGCGCTCGCCAAACTGTTAACCAACCATTTAGGCAAAGGTTGGGTGACGGACTTAAGCCAACTGACGGCGCTCAATGCCTTAACCCAGGACGCCAGCTTTATTCAAAAGTGGCGTGAAGTGAAACAAGCCAACAAGGCGGTGCTGGCCAAGATGATTGCTAAGGAATGTGGCGTCGAGTTTGACCCTTCAATGCTGTTTGATGTGCAGGTCAAGCGGATCCACGAGTACAAGCGTCAGCTACTCAATATTCTGCATGTTATTCATCTTTACCATCAAATCCAGCAGGGGCATACAGAGCATCTGGTGCCACGCTGCGTGCTGATCGGTGGCAAGGCTGCACCCGGTTACTTTATGGCGAAGCTCATCATCAAACTCGCCAGTAATGTTGCCCATATGGTCAATTGCGATCCTGTGGTGGCGCCTTATCTGCGCTTTGCGTTTCTGCCCAATTACAACGTCAGTGCGATGGAAAAAATCTGCCCCGGCACCGATGTCTCCGAACAAATCTCCACCGCGGGTAAGGAGGCCTCTGGCACGGGCAATATGAAGTTTATGATGAACGGGGCACTCACCATAGGCACCTTAGATGGCGCCAATATCGAGATGCTCGAAGAGGTAGGCGAGGATAACTTCTTCCTCTTTGGCCTCAACGCCGAGCAAGTGGCCCAAATGCGCTGTGATTACCAACCTCAGCGCATTATCGCCGAGTCCCACGCCTTATCCGAAGTCATGGCTTTACTCAAGAGCGGCCATTTTAACCTACTGGAACCGGGAATTTTCGACCCGATTATTGCCTCGATTGAAAGCGCGGACGATCAGTGGATGACTGCGGCGGATTTCGATAGTTATCGCCTCGCCCAAGAGGCTGCGGCTAAGGCTTATAAAGATCCGAAAAAGTGGACGCAAATGAGCATTCGCAACACGGCGGCCAGTGGTCGCTTCTCCAGTGATGTGACGATTGCAGGCTATCGGGATGAAATTTGGAAACTGTAAGGGAGTCGTTAATGAGCGAAGGAATACGCAGTTGTATGCAATCCTGCGGCCTTAGGGCGGCAGGGAAGAGTGGTTGTGAAGCAATCGGCACTGATGTGCTATTTGGGGAGTAGAGCCTATGTCTAATGTACGTTATATCAGTAATTTAACTCGTGAAACCTATGCATTGATTCTGGCTGGTGGCCGAGGCTCGCGTTTACATGAACTCACCGACTGGCGTGCTAAACCCGCGCTGTATTTCGGTGGTAAGTTTAGGATCATCGATTTTCCGCTGTCGAATTGCATTAACTCGGGGATCCGCCGCGTTGGGGTGGTGACCCAATATAAGTCGCACTCGTTAATTCGCCACGTGATGCGTGGTTGGGGCCACTTTAAAAAGGAATTAGGTGAGTCGGTAGAAATTCTGCCCGCCTCACAACGTTACTCTGAGAATTGGTATCAAGGCACGGCTGATGCGGTATTCCAAAATATCGACATCATCCGCCATGAGCTGCCCAAGTACGTGATGGTGCTCTCGGGTGACCATGTGTATCGCATGGATTATGCTGGCTTACTGGCCGCCCATGCCGAATCTGGCGCCGATATGACAGTCTCCTGCCTTGAGGTGCCCGTGGCCGAAGCGGCGGGCGCATTTGGGGTGATGGAAGTCGATGACGAGATGCGCATCCTAGGATTTGAAGAAAAGCCCAAGCATCCTAAACACTCCCCAGGTAATCCCGAGAAGTGCCTCGCCTCGATGGGCAACTATGTGTTTAACACTGAGTTTTTGTTCGAACAGTTGAAGAAAGACGCGCAAAACGCCAATTCCGATCGGGATTTTGGCAAAGACATTATTCCCTCGATCATCGAAAAACATAAAGTGTTTGCCTATCCCTTTAAGAGCGCCTTCCCGAATGAGCAAGCCTACTGGCGCGATGTGGGCACCTTGGATTCTTTTTGGCAGGCCAATATGGAATTGCTATCGCCCACGCCCGCCTTAAACCTCTACGATGCCAAATGGCCGATTTGGACCTATCAGGAGCAATTGCCTCCAGCCAAGTTTGTGTTCGACGATGACGATAGACGCGGCATGGCGGTGGATTCGATTATATCCGGCGGCTGTATTATCTCGGGCGCGACCGTGCGCCGCAGCGTATTGTTTAACGAGGTGCGGGTTTGTTCCTACTCCGTGGTTGAGGATTCAGTCGTGCTGCCCGATGTGGTGGTGCTGCGCCACTGCAAGATTAAAAACGCCATCATCGATAGGGGTTGTATTATCCCCGAAGGCACAGTGATCGGTTATAACCACGACCATGACAGGGCAAAAGGCTTTAGGGTGTCCGAGAAAGGCATTACCTTAGTCACCCGCGATATGTTAGGGCTGCCGGTGGGCTACGAGTAAGGTAAACCCATTAATTAGCTTGAATATTAACCCTGTTGGAGTATGAAGTTAGGTGAAACGCATATTAATGGTCGCGGCGGAAAATGGGGCGCTGAAAGGGGCGAAAGTGGGCGGCATGGCGGATGTGATCCGTGACTTGCCCCAAGCGCTGGCGGGGGTTGAGATCCAAGCTGATGTCATTATGCCAAGCTACGGATTTTTAACGGGCTTTGAAGCCAAACTTATCCATGAGTTTGAGGTGAGTTTTGCCGGGCGACAGGAGCCGATTAAGTTGTATTGGCTGGCGCACCCCAAGGTGCTGGGCGCCAATATTTACTTGCTCGAGCATGGGCTCTGGCAATCGAGCCCCGGGCAGATTTATAGCCAAGGCACAAGTGATCGCCCCTTTGCCGATGATGCGACTAAGTTTGCGCTGTTGTGTGCAAGCGTAGCCAAGACCTTAGTGGCAGGGCTTGTGCCTATGCCTGAGCTTTTACATCTGCATGACTGGCACACGGGATGTTTAGCTATGCTGCGAGCGCTGGCGCCTGAGTATCAAGCGTTAAAAAGCATAGAATGTGTGTTTTCGATTCATAATCTTGCCCTGCAGGGCATTAGGCCGCTGAGCCATGATACGTCAAGCTTTGCGGCTTGGTTTCCTCACTTATTTGCCCAGTTGGATGAGGGCCAACGCGCCCAGATTATCGACCCCCGTTATCCCCATTGCATTAATCCGATGCGGATGGGGATTAGGCTGGCGGATAGGGTGCATTTAGTCTCACCTACCTACGCGAAGGAGGTGTTGCTTCCCTCTCGCCCAGAGTTGGGCTTTTTCGGTGGAGAAGGGCTTGAGGCCGATTTGCAACATAAAACTGATCAAGGTCGAGTACTGGGGATTTTAAACGGTTGCGAATACCCAGAGGCTTTAGCTCAAACCTCCCTCGAACGTATGGAATTAACGGATTTTACGAAGCTACTGAGTTGCATCGAGTCAGCTTTAGCCCAGTGGCAGGGTGGGCGAACTCAGGTGAGTGGCGTCGATATGATTGCTTTTACGCGGCTGCAAGCCCTGTGGCGCCAAGCCTCTGTGGGGGAGTTCCCGAACTTTCTGTTGACGTCTGTTGGTCGGCTTACCGATCAAAAAGTATTGATCCTGCGCCATATTTTACCTTCTGGCTTATCGGTATTAGAGACATTACTGCAACAGTTGCAGCTGACGCAGCCCAAGGCGCTATTTGTGCTGCTTGGCAGCGGCGACCCAGAGATAGGGCTGTTTTTTCAAACCCTTGCGGCTAAGTATGCCCATTTTGTATTTCTGCAGGGATACCATGAGGAACTCTCCAGGTGTCTTTATCAAGTGGGTGATTTGTTCCTGATGCCGAGTTCTTTTGAGCCCTGTGGTATTAGCCAAATGCTCGCCATGCGTAGCGGTCAGCCTTGCCTTGTGCATGGTGTGGGCGGATTAAGGGATACGGTCGAGGACAATATCGATGGTTTTGTGTTTTATGGCGAAGATATCAAAAGCCAGGGCGAGGCTATGCTGGCAAAGCTGGCTGAAGCACTCGATAAATTTAATACGCGTGATTGGACGCAATTAAAACGCAAGGCGAAAGCGCGGCGCTTCGATTGGCATAGCATCGCCCTTGATTACCAGAAACAACTTTACAACATTTTGTGAATTACCCCATGTAATTAGATCATGATTTGTAAGCAATTCTGCTACACTTTTGGGGGAGAGTTTTCGTAAGATAGACCATTTCCTCATTTTGGAGTTGCTTCCACATCCATGGATAAAAGCATTTTCTTACCCTTAGTACAAAATGCAGCGTTACTGCTCGCCTTAGTGTTTTTGTACGATGCGATTCCTAAAAAGCATCAGCGGCAGTATTTTTTACTATGGCGGCTGGGGATTGGCTTATTTATCGGTGGCATTGGTGTCGCGATTATGAGCACCCCATGGATGTACGAACCCGGTATTATCTTTGATACCCGCTCTGTGCTGTTATGTGTTTCGGGCCTGTTTTTTGGTGGTTTGCCGACGGCGATTGCCGTTGTTATCACTTCGCTGTACCGACTCAGTATTGGCGGTGTCGCCATGTGGGTTGGCGTTGGCGTAATTATCAGTTCCGGTCTTATCGGTGTGATATGGCGGCATTATCGTAAGTCCTATCTTGCCAATATTTCCGGTAAAGAAGTCTTTGGTTTTGCTTTTTTAGTGCATTTAGTGATGTTGTCATGGTTTTTTCTGCTGCCTAACCAGCTTGCATTGCCCGTATTGTCGAAAATCGCCTTACCAATATTATTGATTTATCCCCTTGCTACCTGGCTGCTAAGTCTTTTGCTATCTCGCCGTTTTGAGCTGGAGCGGGACGAACAAATTCGCCTGCAAGATGATTTTTTATTCCGCAGCCAATTTAACGTCGGCAATATTGGGATTGCCATTACTGGCGTCGATCAAAAGTGGATCAAGGTGAATCCAAGGTTATGCCAGATGCTTAAATACTCAGAGGATGAGTTGCTGCATATGACTTGGAAGCAGCTCACTCACCCCGATGATGTTGAAGCTGATCTATTAAAGTTTGAGCTAATGCTTGAAGGAAAAATTGATAATTACGAATTAGATAAACGCTTTATTGCCAAGGATAACTCGATTGTTTACACCCATATGACTGTGGCCTGTAAGCGAGCAAATCATCAGGTATTATTAGTGATTGCAGGCTTTTTGGATGTCACGGCGCAAACATTAGCTGACATGGAGGTACTCGCCAGTCGTGAGCAACTTGAGTTGGTACTGAGCAGTAGCGATCTTGGGGTATGGGACTGGGATATTCGTAATGACCATATCGAGCGAAATGCCCGAAGCGCCGATATTTTAGGCTGCGATATCGATATGCTCAATGCCAATAGTCGCCAATGGATGGACTCGATAGTGGCTGAGGATAGGCCCAAAGTATTGCATTCTATCGAGGCCCATATTCGTGGCGAAACGCCGCAACATAAGATGGAATATCGCTTAAAAACCCTTAACCGCGACATCCGCTGGATTTTAGATACCGGTAAAGTGGTGAGCCGTGATGCCAATAACAATGCGCTCAGAATGTGCGGTACTTATACCGATATCACCGATGCTAAGTTGATTGAAGAGTCTTTAAAACTTTCTGCGTTAGTCTATAACAATAGCTCCGAAGCCATGAGTGTACTCGATGAAAACGGAGTGATTATTACCGTAAACGCCGCATTTACCGATATCACTGGCTATAGCGAGTCTGAAATTCGTGGACAGCATATTCGTATGATGTATTGCGACCTTAATGGTCACGATTTTTATCAGCGCATGAATCATGACATTCGCGAAAAGGGCGAGTGGCAGGGGGAAATGCGCCAACGGCGTAAGAATAATGAAGAGTATGTCATTTGGCTAACCATTAATACGATTAATAATGCCGAGGGTTTGCCTTATCGTCGTGTTGCGCTTTTTTCTGATATTACCGATAAAAAACAAAGTGAACATTTAATCTGGAAACAAGCCAACTACGATACCTTGACTGGCCTGCCTAATCGACGCATGTTGCTCGAATATTTAAGTGCCGAAATCAAGAATGCCGACCGTAATCGCAATCACTTTGCGCTGATGTTCCTCGATCTCGATTACTTTAAAGAGGTTAACGATACCTTAGGTCACGCCATGGGGGATCAATTACTGATCGAAACCGCCAGTCGCTTAAAATCCTGTGTGCGGGATGCCGATGTGGTGGCGCGACTTGGCGGTGATGAGTTTACCGTAGTATTAAGTGCTATGGCTGATCATAAGGGGATTGAGCGAGTTGCCGAACATATTTTAAGGCGTATTGCCGAGCCCTATCTGCTCGGTGAAGAAACTGCTTATATTAGCGCCAGTATTGGTATCACGCTTTATCCCGATGATTCGACCAGTATTGAAGGTTTACTTAAACATGCGGATCAGGCTATGTATGCGGCCAAAGATCAAGGCCGCAACCGCTTTAACTATTTCACGCCTTCGATGCAGGAATACGCTAAGTACCGCATGCGATTAATTCACGATCTCCGTCAAGCCGTACTGAATAAAGAATTTGAACTGCATTATCAACCGATAGTAGCGATGGCGACAGGGGAAGTGACTAAGGCAGAAGCCTTATTGCGCTGGTTCCATCCGGAGCGCGGCTCTGTATCGCCAGCAGAATTTATTCCCGTTGCTGAAGATACTGGGCTGATTGTTGAAATCGGTAACTGGGTATTTGAACAAGCAGCACGCCAAAGCGCCCAGTGGCGCAAGACGTTGGGCGTGGAAATTCAGATCAGTGTTAACAAATCGCCTATACAGTTCCGTGACGAGGGCACACTGTTACACAATTGGCTTGAATTACTGCAGCAGTTAGATGTCACTGGTACTGGCGTTTGTGTGGAAATTACCGAGGGGCTATTGCTTGATGCTAGCATGGGCGTGACCGAAAAATTGTTAGCCTATCGGGATGCGGGCGTGCAAGTTTCCTTAGATGACTTTGGTACCGGGTATTCATCACTGGCCTATTTGAAGAAATTCGATATCGACTATTTGAAAATAGATCAATCATTTACACGTCATATTGATACGGATGAAAATGACCACACCCTGTGTGAAGCCATCATTGTGATGGCCCATAAATTGGGCATGAAAGTCATCGCCGAAGGGGTTGAAACCGAGGCGCAGCGGCAGGTGTTGCTCAATGCAGGCTGCGACTATGGCCAAGGTTATTTATTCTCTAAACCCGTCAGTGCCAGTGAGTTTGCCAGCAAGTATTTGCTGACATAAACACCTAGGCGAGAAAGGTTTATCAGGCGTGCGACGTTTTGCCTATAAATCCGCCGCGAATTTTGCTAGACTCCGCGGCCCCATTTAAGGGCATGATGCAGAAAATTAATAATGTTGAAGAGTACAACAAGTCATCTCTTCGATTCGTCTCTTTTTTGCTGCGCATTGAGCAATTCCACCGACTAACACCTAAGAGTTCCTATGAAATTTGACACACTCGGCTTATCTTCACCTATTTTGAATGCGATAACTGAGTGTGGCTATCAGCAACTCACTCAAGTGCAACAACAGGTTATTCCTCTCGCCTTAACGGGGAAGGATATTATGGCCTGTGCTCAGACTGGAACAGGTAAAACCGCTTCCTTCGCCTTGCCCGTGCTTGAGCAACTTGCTGCCCAGCTTGCCGATAAACCCTTGCTGCGCGCCTTAGTGATGACGCCAACCCGTGAGTTGGCAATTCAAGTTTGTGCGAATATTCAAAAATATAGCCAGTTTTTGCCCCTTAAAACCTTAGCGGTTTATGGCGGTGCGAATATGAATCCGCAGCGTAAAGGCGTCGAGCAGGGCGTCGATATCCTCGTCGCAACGCCAGGGCGACTATTCGATATTATTGGTCAGTTCAATTTAGACCTGTCCAGTGTAACGACCTTAGTGATCGACGAAGCGGATCGTATGCTCGATTTAGGCTTTGTACGCGACATTGAAAAGGTGAAGCGCCTTATTGCCCCAGTACATCAAACGATGTTGTTTTCAGCCACCTATAGCGATGCGGTGAAGCAACTCTCCCATAAGATGCTCAATCAACCTGAATGGGTAAATGTTGCCGAAAATACCACGGCATCGACCGTAGAACAGTTAGTGTATCGGGTCGATAAGCGCCGCAAAGCAGAGTTATTATCTGAGCTGGTGGGGCGCAATAATTGGCGCCAAGTGTTGGTGTTCGCCAGTACTAAGGAATGCGCTGAGCATTTATTGCAGGAGTTAACACTCGATGGGATCAGCGCGGGCGTGTTTCATGGGGATAAAACCCAAGGGGCGCGTAATCGTGTGCTCGATGATTTTAAAGCCGGAAAACTGCGCGTGTTGGTGGCAACCGATGTGGCGGCCCGCGGGCTTGATATTCAGGCGCTGCCCTTAGTGATAAACCTAGAGTTGCCTTTCCTAGCGGAAGATTATGTCCATCGTATTGGCCGCACTGGCCGTGCGGGCCTGTCAGGTCGAGCGATTTCATTTGTCAGCCCAGCAGATGATGAAATGCTCGCTGAGATTGAAGCTTTAATTGGTCAGCAACTCCCTGTCACCGTGCAGCCTGGTTACGAGGAGGGCACGCCACTGCCTGCACGTTACCGCGATGCTCCCGCGGCAACCACTAAAACTAAATGGAGTTATAAAGCTCCAAAAGATCGCACTATTGGCAAAGTCAGTGCTGCCGGAAAGTCGAGTGAGAGCCAAGCTAGAGCAAGAAAATCTCCTACCCGCGAGGGTAAGTATTCAAAAGATAAGGCTAAATTTAGCCCATTTCAAACTCAGCGTTCTGGTGGTAAGCCGCAGGGCGGCAATAAAGTAAAATAGTGCAGTACTCAGCGCGCCCAAGGCGCGCTTTTTGTTGAGCTTTAACTAGAATATCCCTACACTCGAATGCCCCTAAACGTTGCCCGTTACCCTGCGAGTGTTGTCCATGATCGTCAAAGCCATTCCCACCAATATCATCACAGGTTTTTTAGGTGTCGGTAAAACAACGCTTATAAAACAACTTTTGAAGACTAAACCTGAGGGCGAAACTTGGGCGATATTAGTCAATGAATTTGGTGAAGTCGGTATCGATGCGGGCCTCTTAGAGGCAAACAACAGTGGGGTGCAGATTCGTGAAGTTGCTGGGGGCTGCATGTGCTGCGCGGCGGGCGTACCCACGCAAGTGGCAATCAATCAACTGATCGCCCGTGCTAAGCCTGATCGCTTGCTGATTGAACCTACGGGACTTGGGCATCCTAATGAAATTATTAAAGTCCTCAGTGCGCCCCATTATCAACATGTTATCCGCCTTCAAAGCACTTTATGCCTAATTGATGCCCGTAAATTAATGGATGAACGCTACCGCGGACATGATAATTTTGTGCAGCAGTTGCAAGTAGCCGATGTGATCGTTGCGACCAAAACCGATTTATATCCTGAGTTTGAGGCATTGCAGGGCAGGCAATTAGCTCAGGAATTAACTCATTATCTCAATGCCTTACAACTCGATAATACGCCAGTGGTGGAGCATAGTTTGCCTCAAGGCTTATCGGCTCAATTACTTGAGATCCTTAAGCAACCACACCGTGATTTACCTAAACCGGCCATTAACCTAGCCGCTAGCATTAACGCATTGAGCCAATCTCGCAGTGTGTTGCGTAAGACTGCCGACACTTTGGGTTTGCAGGGGCTGTTTACCGAGGAGGCAAGCGAGCAGGTCTACCAGTTTGATGCGCGTGGCATAGTACGTAAGCAAAATCAGGGGGAGGGCTGTTTTAGCTGCGGCTGGGTTCTTGAACCTATGCAAGAGTTTGATTTTGATAAATTAATGCAATTTATTACCCTCCAGACCCAAACAAATCCTACTTTACTGCGTTTAAAAGCGGTGATGATTACCAGCGATGGTATTGCAGGGATCAATTGGAGCAGTGGGGATATGACTGTCACTGAACTTGATGATTGTGTTGATTCTCGGCTTGAAATGATTGCAACCCAAGAGCTGGATTGGGACCACATTGAACTGGCCTTAATGGAATGTTTAGCTGGTTAATTGAAGGGGATTAATCGGTGAGCATTGAGGTGGGAATGGTGACGCCACGTACTTTTGCCAGTGTAGCCAATTCGCCTGTCTCAACCATATGTTGCATAAATAGATCGAAACGTTGTTGAAGTGGTTGAAATTTTACGTCTTTTGGAAAGGCCATAAAGCCATCTTGGATATCAATTCTGGGCATTATAGGGGTGATTGCCTGTGGAATTTTGATTTGCGCGAGCACTGCTTGAGTATTGCGTATGTTGGTGGCAAGCAAATCGAGATCGCCACGGGATAAGCGTTCAATACCACTTTTGAGATCTGCAAATTCATTAATTGTGAGCGTTTTGGTGCGTTCGTTAAACAAATAGCCGTAACTCCAGCCTTGCATTTTGCCAATTCTTAATCCATGGATACTGGCATAACTACCATCCCAAGGCGTGGGGTGATTGACTCTGGCGTAAAAAACGATTTCATCGCGATAAAAGGGTTGGGCCGAGAAGGCTAAGTGCTTTTGCCGTTCTTCCGAAAAATAGGGACCAATTAAAATATCTGCTTGGCCACGCTCAACCATAGATTGCGCTCGGCGCCAAGGCGCTATTTGATAATGAATGGTCACTTTTTGTTGCTGGGCAAAGCGATTGAGTATATCTACCCCTAAGCCGATGTATTCGCCGTTCGGTTTTTGTTCAAAAATTTGGCTAAAACGAGTCCCCACCGCAAAGAGCTCCTCTGCTTTTATAGGGGCGACTAAGCAAATGAGGGTGAGCAAAACTAACCTTCGCAAGGTGTTCTTTAATGCCATTTCATTCCTGTGATGGTTGCTTCATTCCAAGTGGAATGTGGTGCAAGTAAGGGGAGTTTGTTAAATAAATCGTTACGTACTTTGAATATCAGCAAATTGTACACTGATTTAGATCCCTATCTGCACGTACCTGTCATCAATGCGGATAACCGTGCCTCAATAACCGGAAGATAACTAAATAAAAAGATTGGTAATTTTATAATATAAATTCTTAACCATATTTGTTTCAAATTGTATCCTTTGTGGTTGGTGTGATGGCGGAAGACTTATATTATTCAGGCAAGCTCAAGCAAACTGGGTTATGCTGCGCCGCCAATGCGTATTTTGATTAAAAGAGAACCCATGAAGTTACAGCAAATTGATAAATCCCTTTATCGTAGCAATATGAACCTGTTTATGGTGGCCTTAGTGTTGGCCTTGATCGTTTGCTCCCTTGGCTTTGGGGCTGGATTAATTGCGCTCTTTGGCGTTGAGGCTTTACCCGGTGAGCCTACAGGAAATTTCCACTGGAATTTACTCGGGGTGATTTTGGCGGTATTACTTTGTAGTGCCATTGTCTATCAGCTAAAAACTCAGCCCTTTTTTAAAGAGATTTATTATGTGTGGCAGTTAAAGCAACTGCAAAATCGCATTTATCGCAAGCTGGCTAAAGTCAAAGCAGCTGCGGCGGATAATGATATAAATGCGTTGATTACATTGCTATTTTACTTCACCAGTTTACGCCAGGTGTATTTGCTGGATGATAATACCTTGACCTTATCAGCGGTTGATAAGGAGCTTACACAGTTACAGGCACAATGCGACGTTTTAGGATTAGCGCTATCGGCTGAACAATTTGAGGTCGAACTGTTAGCGGGTTTTTAAGGCTAGATTTAATGACTTAGTCGCGTATCAAGGCCGTTAAATAAAAAGTGAGTGCATGCACACTCACTTTTTAATTGGAATCGATTAGCGGCTTAGATAACGCAGTTAAGGTATTTAGTTCGCTGCCTTCTGCGCACGTTGCAGCGTCAGTAACCACTTACCATAGAAATAAATACCCACCGCCGAAATGGTGCCAATCGCCGCAATAATATACCAAGCCATACCAATGTTGTGGCTGTGGTAAAGCAGCTGAGTCAGATCATGGGCATTTTCACCGGTAAAGCTGACTAGGGTGGTAAAAGCTTCCCCTTGCGGGATGGCATTCACATCCGTTGCGCTCATGCCGCGCTCGAGTAATAAGTCGCGTGAGAACAATTCTTTCGAGGCAAAAATCTCATAGAGTTTTGGGCCAAAATAACCTTCTAAGCCCCAACCAATCCCTTGAGGTAGCATGACAAAACCAAGGTACATGGCTTTTTTACCTTCGGGGGCTATGTTACCCATAAATTCGTTTTTCTTTGGGCTAATCATCATTTCGCCGATGGAGAACATCGCGATGGCGAGCACAATAAACCAAGCCGCATGGAAGGCACCGATAAACACAAAGGCTAAGATACTGAGTAAACAGCCAATCAACATGGCAGTAGTTATGCGGTATTTGGCGGTCAGGGCGGCAATTAAAAAGCAGCTCGTCATAATCAAGCCGGCGTTGAGGTTAAGCATGCCCTCAGGCATCACTTTCGTGCCTTCATTATTTAATCCGAGCCAGAATTGTAAAATACCGTTGCTGGTGCCTTCACTACCAAAGAGCGAAGTGACAATCACACTGGTATCGACCCACTCGGAAATATGAATCGGTAGTACATCAAACAGCGCATTAAACAAGAACCAAAAACCTGAAAATACCAGCATGTAATAGAACACAATTGGCTTTTTAAGCTCATGCCAAGCGTCTCGCCATAGGGACTCTTGTTCGACTTCACCTGATTTAATTTGTTGATTACGGATGAGGCGCTCGGCTTTTCCTGGCTCGGTATATGTCAATAAAAACAGGAAGTTTAGTGAGATAATCGCAGCGCAGGCATAAAACACATTATCCCAAGAAAGTTGACGCATATGCACGGCAACCAATGGGCCTAAGAAGCCACCGATATTCACGACTTGGTAAAATATCCCCCAAGCCATGGAGGTATTATTACGATTGGTGGAGAGCACTAAGGTGCCTTGAATACCGGGTTTAAAGATACCCGTGCCGATGGCGAGTAGCAGTGCCCCCGATAAAAAGCCCCAAAAGGTAGGGAAGAACGCCATAGTCAGGTAGCCCATGATTTTAATCACGGTCGAGCCGAAAATGGTTTCCTTGTAGCCGACTCGGTCGGAAATCCCACCAGTAAACACGGGTACAAATGTCTGCATAATCGCCCAGAGCGAAATAATAATGCCATAGTCGCTGAGGCTGATCCCCAGACCTCCAGCCGATTCTGGCGCTTTGGCGTATAAGCCCGCACTGGCTTTTACGCCGTAATAGGCGATTCGCTCGACCAGCTCCATGCCGCCCACTAACCAAAAAATATAACTTAGGCTAGTGATGGAGGCCCACATACCTAACTGTTTGACTTCGCGCAGATCATTCTCTGCATTTGGACTATTGTGACTCATGTCCTTCCCTTTATTATTGTTATTGACTTTAATTTAACTAATTCATTATTAATTAAATGGTTAGCTAAATTGCAGAGACAAATAATGCCTCGATAATTAACTCATTTCGGGCAATATAAACCTACACTTTACCTAATTAAGGGGTAAATACCAAAAAAGTAGTGAAAAATGATGAGTTTCGCCACATCTGTTATTGAGTAGTGTTTTATTTGTCGTGATGGGTTGGTAAAAGTGTGCCATCAGTAAGATATTGTGTAGATTAGTTTTTGTTATAAATTTATCCTGCTAATCGGGTTTGGTATTAAAGTAAAATTTAGGTACAATCCATTGCCGCATTTTTGTTCATCATTCTATTTATCTAAGTGAATACCGCTAGAACAATCTGAGTGCGCACCCTGCCTTTATTTTTGTGAGATTTGGTTATGACTGCTGTTTCCCATAGCGCAACGGATCAACGCCTGCTGCAAGAGCCGATTTCGAAGCTTTTCTGGCGCTATACCATTCCAACAATCGCTTCCATGCTGGTGACTGGGGTGTATGTCACCATAGATGGTATCTTCGTCGGCCATTATCTCGGTGAAACCGGGCTTGCTGGCATGATGCTGGCTTATCCCGTGGGCGCGATTCTCTACGCCGTCGGTGCCATGATTGGCATGGGCAGCGCAGCTTTAGTCTCGATTAACTTGGGGCAAGGTAATGTCGCCAAGGCGCGTAAATTGCTCGGTAATGCCTTTAGTTTATGCTTACTCGCGGGGGCATTTTTTGCCTTAATCGGCGGGATTTTTTCGCGAGATATTTTAATCGCCCTCGGTGCTGAGGGGGAAATACTCGAAAATGCTAATGAATACCTGTTCTGGTATTTTGCCTTATGTCATTTCCCTATTATCTCAATGACATTTACCACCTTGCTGCGTAACGATGGTCGCCCCTCCATGGTGACCTTTGTGCTGATCTTAGGTGGCGTGCTGAACACCTTTTTAGATTGGCTGTTTATTGTGGTGTTTCCCTTCGGTTTAGCAGGGGCGGCGATTGCTACCATGTTGTCGCAGGCTGTGACTGGCTTGCTCTGCCTGCAGCATTTTTTTGGGGCGCGCACTCAGCTCAAAATCAACCTAGAGCAGATGAAGCTTAAGCTTGATAACTGCATCAACATCGCCCGTGTTGGTTTGCCAAGCTTTTTAATGAATCTGTATCTGTCGATTGTATTGACTCTGCATAACACCGCATTTTTATGGGTTGGTGGCCCTTTGCATGTGGCAGCATACGGGGTGGTCAGTTATACCGAAGCGTTTTTCTACCTGATTTTTGAGGGGATTGCCCTCGGTACTCAGCCGATTTATAGCTTTAATGCGGGAGCAGGGCGCTTCGATAGGGTTAAACAGGCACGCAATATTGCCTTTGGCATGACCCTACTCACCGCCGCACTCGGTCTAGTGTTGATTTATTCCCGCCCTGAATGGTTGGTGTACCTGTTTGCCGGTGATAACCCAAGCCTTACGCCCGTCGCGATTGAAGGCATGCGATGGTATTTCTGGGGCTTGCCGATGGAAGGCCTCATTTTAGTGGGGGCGAGCTTCTTCCAAGCGATTAATTGTTCGAAACAAGCATCGATTCTAACTGGCGCAAAACTCATACTGATTGCTGCGATTATCTACTGTTTTGCTTGGGCTTTTGGCGTGATCGGTGTGTGGATATCGCTCGCGACCTGTAGCACGCTATTGGTCATTTGGATGTTCATTGCCATGCAGCGGCTTAAGATTAAAGCCTAATTTTTGTTTAGTTATTATCTTAGTCTTGAAACCGACTTAATACTGGCGTGTCGGCATGGGCTCTGATACATTTCGCTGGTTTAAACCCCGCTTAAAATGAGCTCAGTCTGTAGTATGAGTGTTGTCGATAAAATACCGTTACCGACTGACAGTAATGCGGGGGGATAGGATAAATTCTGGGCCATTTTGTCTGGCTTTTCGTTTGTTATTTAAGTTTTAAGAGGCTCTTATGCGCACCGCTGCAGTCATCTCTATGCTGTTGTTTGGCGTGTTAACCAGTGTTAACGCCAGCGCCAAGGATAATGAGTTAGTGTTTGCTAGCGATTTTGAGGGTAACCGCTTATCACAACCTTGGTCTTGGATCATGGGGTGCCAATTTGAGGGTGCTGAGCCCCATAGTGGCGAGAGTGCGTTGTTATGTGCAGAAGGCAATAGCAGTATTGTCAGTAAATACCCTGTATCGGAAGCGGGTCTATTAGAGTTTTGGGTGAAAACTCAAAATATCCAAACCCAATACCGGATTAATGTGCTCACATCGCCCGTATTAAAACTGGATGCCCAGTGGCAGCATGTGGCGCTTATCGATGTTACTCCTGGCACAAATGAATATTTAGCCCATCGGGTGTCGATTGATGATCCGAGTCGTCAATATGTTCGCCTCGATATTGAAGCGATTAATGGTCCTATCAGTTTGGATGATTTAACCCTCGATAAAATTCGCTTAGATATTGCCCTGCAAAAAAACGAGCAAAAAATTATCGGCGGCATTTTAGATAAACTTAAAGAAGACAAAAACTACGAGGTTCAGGCTGAATCCTTTAGAACGCTGGGGAAAAACTACGCCGCCCAGCTCGAAAGCCAAAGACAATACCTTGAGTATTCGAACGCGATTTATTCCAGTATCACCTTTGTACTGGCGACCTCTGAGCGCAATAAAATGTCTAACCCTTTGGGTTATAACACCTTTAGGTCGGTGTTAACTGACGCTAAGCGGATTGCGTCGCCGATTCAACAGGCGCGTTTAGGCTCTATGGTCAAGCCCTTTGGTGACTTAGCAACCGCCACCTTAAATGTAGTGAGTGCTGGCGCCTACTCAGCCTTTGCTGAACCTTTTAAATCCTTCCTTGCGGCCACCTTTGACCGCTCAAACTATGACAACAGCGACTTAAGTCGCAGTGATAAAAAGTTTGCTGAGGAAAACGGCCTTAAGATTTACCAGCAGGCCGAGCGCTTTATGTCTGAAATCGAAAAAGAGTTGCAACAGGTGACCGCACTCGATAATGATTTAGTCAGTATGCAGAAGAACTTAGACAATTTCCGCAAGGATTTAGACAAACATCTGCGTAGCTATCTGCAACACGCCAGCATTGCCCGTACGCCCGAAAATTACAGTAAGGTGATGAGTAAAGATGAGCAGACTCGGGCGCAAATCATGGCTGAAGTGAATGCCAATATCAGCGCCAAAGCCGAAGCCTTACTTGCCTCTAATAGTAATGCTGAACTGGTACAGTACATGATTAAAACGACTGAAAAAATGGATGAGTTTCAGGAGTTTAAAGAACGTTTTAATCAAATTACTTCAGCGATGTTAACCTTCTATGACCGCTTTGAGCGCTCGATTGCCGCAGAGCAAAATCCCTTCACCGACCCAAGCGATAGGGCGGTATGGGAACAACATGCTCAAAGTGCACGCAATTATATTCGCCAGTCGAAGGAAGCCTTTACGAAAGCCTTTATGTAGCAGGTTGTTGTAGAAACATAGATTGAGCTTTTTCATCAAAATGGCGGAGAAACAATTTTTCTCTGCCATTTTTATATACGTAATTTACCCAACCGATCGTTTAATAAACCATTTTAATCTGAGCGTGTTGTAGGCAAACCGAAAGTACATTATGTTGTTGATTTAAAATCGCCAGTTGTTTGATTATCTCAGTGATGGAGTCGTGGAGATGGAGTTTCAGACAATCCCAATTATACGGATTTTTGATGAATGCTCAGACTTGTAATAATCAAATTTTATCGCCAGCAGAAGGTGCAGGTGATAACGTCAACCAACTGCGGTGCTTTTCGATCTGAATCTAGGCGTTAATTATATGAATATTAAACGCACCTTTTTCTATTATGAAAGAAACAGAAAACAACAAGCCAAAATGCTCGCTTTTAATATGCTTTTTTTGCCCGTTATCCTTTGGCTTATTTTGATATTCATTCCAAAAAGTGATCCTTTTTATAACGAATTTTTATTTTACGTAAAATATATTGTTGTGGTTTCTGAGCTTGCTCTGTTATCGCTAACAGCATGGTTGCTTACTCATCCTGCGAAATTTTATATCAAGCTGACAAACTCCGAGTTCAGCTCATTTCACCCTACTTTTAAAGAATGGACGTTCAGTGTCAATCCGCAAGACATTATTGAAATTGAGCACAGCACAGATATAGGATCAAACGCTAGCCTTATTTTAGTGAAAATGAATAATGGTTCATCAGTGTTATTGAGCCCTAACTATCCATATAAGCGAAGCGAACTATACGATGCATTGCGGTTAGTTAACCCAAATATAAAAACGCCCAACAACACTGGGTTGTTCCCTTATAAAAAGTAAAAAATCAATTATTGACAGGCTAATCTCAAAAATGGGATGTCATGTCCTGCAACTCACTGTAATCCTGTTTATCTAAACCAATCACTGCTCATTTGTTTTATTGGGTGGGTTAATATTTAAATACACCAATATTTTAATGAGTTAGCTCAATTTCATGTCTCAGCTTTAGCTCGTATAAGTTGTAGACAAACCAAAAGTGCTTATGTTGTTGATCTAAAATGGATAGTCAGATTTTTACTGAAATCACACAGAATTATGGACACTACCATATCTTAACTTCGCTCTGCGATGGAGTTCATAGACTTCACAACCTAACAATGGCTCAGTTCTATTCAGTACTGCGCCAAAACGCTCAAAGTAGTCCTCATTAACTTGCTTTGCACTGATAAGTGGCACTTCAATACTGACATCTACACGACCTTTACGTATCAACGCAGGGTCAAGATGATCGAGATGATTTGTGGTCATTATGACAAGGCAGTCATCAAGAGGAATGACGCCGTCTAACGCGTTGAGTACGCCACCTAAAGTGAGTGGTGGGTTGTCTACGTTGCTTTCAGCTGTACGTGATACCGTAGCCTTTACACAATCACAGTCCTCTATTAACAACATCGCTCCGGGCGCTACTTTTCTAATCGCCTTATGAATAGTGGCATCATTGACAGTCGATAGATTCAATATGTATAGATCGCGATGATACTCAACCGCTAAGGCCCTCGCGATACCCGTCTTACCCGTGCCCGTTTTTCCATGTAGCAGTATGGTTAGCTTACTGACAACCGATTTTCCCCGACTTGCGAAGTTATCAACTTCCCTCATCAAGTCCTGCTTAAACCCTTCATCTAGCACTAAGTCACTAAACCCCGATGATTTTAATGTGCCATAGCGACACCATTCGGTTTCTTCGAAAATATTCACTTTCGGCTCAGTAGAGATGTCTCCACGAGTGTCTTCTAAAAAACTATGTAGTTTATCTTTTGCCCACCATGGTGCTCTTACAGTAATAGAATCGTATGCCATCGTACTATCGACCTTAGTGCGGGTTGCCAACATAAAACAACTATCGTATTTAAACAGGTGCGTACCGTAGCCGATAGATTTAACACTGACACGCCCGTCGTAATTCACACCATAGTCAAAGTACACAGCCTCAGAGATAGAGCGTGAAAAAAACGGAATGGTAGTATTACTGATCAAAAAGGACAGCTTATTGAATATCTCTGTGCGTGCCTGATGGCTATCGTCTATAGTGAGCCGCACAAATAGCAGGCTACTGAGCCAACTTAACAGTTTCGCGGGAACATCTTTTAGTATGTAGCCTATGAGTCCAATTAACGTAAATGTTAATACTCCAACAATGACAGCCGTCAACAAAGGATCACTATTGGTGAGCGCCTTTATTTGTAGTAATACCTCGTTCATTTACTCACCTTTACTATAAATGCCTAATAGATATAGTCGAGAATACGACCAGCCGCGTAGAGGTTACTCGCAAGGCATCCTCAGTATTGCGCTATCGCACTTGGTTAAAGCGACTTGATAAAGATCCCTTACTTATCACTAGCTATTGCTTTGGCTGCGGCACTTATCAAAGAGCAGAACGGCGCGGCCTTACATCCACTGATTGACTTGCACTACATCTGTGTTTAACAGCCCGTTCGCCATCTTATAGGTAGGACGCCTGAATGTCGTGCAATGCAGGGATACGTGAGAACGACCATGGCTCTCGTTCATAAGCTTAGAAATCCTAGATTTCTCTATTCACCGAGTTGGCGGCGAATGCCATGGCAAGCCTGTACCTGTAGGCGAATAACCCTTATAAATCAAATATCTCAAATATTGTTATGCTAAATTTTAAATAAGAAAGCCGCCAATAAAGGTCGGCTTTCATGTTTCGATTGTCCCGTAACCTTTGCGTTTCTTGGTTACATTAAATCTTGAGGCATTACAGCAAGTACACGTTCGAGCTGCAGGCGCCGTGAGCACCGACGACGAGGGCTTGTTCGATATCGGCGGTTTTTGAGGGACCGGCGATAAACACCCCAAACTCACCTGAGGCTAGCGTGATTTCTTTTGCCGCTTGATGCATGTTTGGCACAATCTTATTGGCTGGCAGGGCTAAGATCAGGTTTTCACAGATAAAAGGCGTTACTCTGTGGCCTAAGTTCTTATTGTTTACCCAAATGGCACCATTTTCGGCAACACCAATATCTCCAGGGATCACCGCATAATCGATATCCCTGAGCTCGTGAGCCGTTGGTGGCACATCACGGTTTGCTGTGATGCCCTCAACGAGGGAGATAACCTGTAAGCCTTGGGCGACAAGCTCATCCACTTTGGCTTGCAGTGCCGTGAGGCCGCCTTCACGGTGAAGTGTACCCGCAACGGTTTTCAGATTGGTTTCAAACTGGCCAACCAGATCTTCAACCCTTGGGGCGACATCGATGCTCGGCATAGGATGGTTTGTTAAAGCCGACAGTTTGAGCGCATTGAGAATTTCGTGCTTACTAGACATCTTATAGGCTCCTGTGTTTCTTAAACCAAGCTTCGAAGCTGGAGTTGGGGGCGACTGGCAGTTCACGGTATTTACCCCAGGCACCGCTAAAGGGCTTGAGCAGACTACCGGGCAGAATGCGCAGTGCAGTTCGGGCCGCGCCCATTGAGCAATTGAGCAGAGTAGTGCTTGCCATAAATTTACCCACTAATGGCATATAGCCGTTTTTGCCGTAGGGGAGTTGTCCGGCTTCGGCTTTAAGACGTCTGTGGTGGTGAATAATCTTATCGAGCGGCACCTTGGTCGGGCAGACATAGGTACAGCTACCACACAGGGTACAAGCCCAAGCGATGGAGTTGGTATCGTCATGCTTGGCGCCCACCGCAATCCCAATCGGACCGGGAATGGTGTAGTTGTAGCTGTAACCACCGGAGCGGCGATACACAGGACAAGTATTTAAACAACCGCCGCAACGAATACATTTCAATGATTCGGCAAGGATTTTATCCTTCATCATCTCGGTACGGCCGTTATCGACGATGATCACATGCATCTCTCCATCGACCTGTGGTCCACGGTAGAAGGCGCTATAAGTAGTGACGGGTTGGCCAGTTGCGTTGCGTGCGAGGGTGCGTAGTAACACGGCGGCGCTGTCGATATCGGGGACAATTTTGTCGATCCCCATTGAATGCAACTGCAACTTGGGTAGGTTAGCGCCCATATCGGCGTTACCTTCGTTGGTACAAACGACCACGGCGCCCTTATCGGCAATCGCCATGTTTACCCCTGTCATGGCGGCATCGGCGCTGAGGAATTTTTCACGCAAATGCGCGCGGGCGGCACGGGTTAAATACAAGGGATCTGCTGCCCCCGCTTTAGTGCCGAGTTTCTCATGGAAGAGGTCACCGACTTCTTCTTTTTTCATGTGGATAGCGGGCACCACAATGTGCGAAGGCGGCATTTTCGCGAGCTGAATAATGCGCTCACCTAAGTCGGTGTCGATGACTTCAATTCCACGCTGCTCTAAGTAAGGATTGAGATGACATTCCTCGGTGAGCATAGATTTTGACTTAACTAACTTCTTCACTTTATGGCTAGCTAAGATCTCGTGCACGATACGGTTGTGCTCGGTACCATCTTTAGCCCAATGCACTTTGATGCCGTTGGCAAGACAGTTTTGCTCAAAGGTTTCAAGGTATTGTGCAAGGTTGGTTAAGGTGTGCAGTTTGATTTCAGAACCTAACTGACGCAGTTGCTCCCATTCGGGTAAGCTGCCAGCGGCGCGATCGCGTTTTTCGCGCAGCACCCAAAGGGCTTTAGAGTGCCAGTCAACTCGGGTTTCATCGCGGCAGAAAATATCGGCTTTATGAGCGTGAACCTGTGAACCCGTTGCCTCGTGATTATGTTGATATGCCATAGTGGGTCTCCTAGAGCGCGGCGTTAAGCACTTGCGCTATGTGGCGAATTTCAATTGGCAATTGTTGTCTGCGGATCATGCCATCGAGGTGTAATAGGCATGAAGGGTCGAAGCCAACCACATATTGCGCGCCTGTTGCCGCGTGGGCTTGGGCCTTGTCTTTACCCATCTTGGCGGATACGGCGCCTTCATCAACGGCAAAAGTACCACCAAAGCCACAACATTCATCGCGACGGTCTGGATAGACAATGTCGATTCCGGCGATATTGGCGAGCACGGCTTCAACTTTGTTGAATCGCGGGCCCATTTGCTCGCTTGGCGTGGCAAGGCTGAGCATACGAATGCCGTGACAGCTCAGTTGCAGGCTGATCTTATGGGCAAAAGGCTTGTTAAAGGCGGGAATGGGGGCGATATCGTGGAGGAACTCGGTCAGTTCATAGAGTTTGTCGATAACGGCTTTCGCTTCTGGGCTGCTATCAAACTCGTGGAAATTTTCTTTGGCGGCCACTAAACAAGAGGCAGCAGGGCAAACAATGGCATCACATTCCACACCCTTGAAAGCATTAAGTAATTTCAAGGTAGTACTGCGTGCTGCATCGAAGCAACCCGAGTTGGTCATAGGTTGGCCACAGCAAGTTTGGCCTGCGGGTAGAATCACTTGGTGTCCGAGTTTTTCCAGTAATTCCAGTGTTGCGATTGCGACATCTGGCATCATTTGGTTAACAAGACACGGGATGAAAAGGGCGATTTTCATTGTGCTTTCTCTTTCTTGTTAGTGAACGACATTGCCTTGCACTGTGACCCCAAAGTCCACACAAATGCTAAGGTAGTTGATCCAATATAGGCTTATCTAAAGTAAATAAGTAGCCCTAATTTAGTAAATGATCTACTAGATTTTTGCAAAAATGAGAAGTTTTTAACAATATGATTTTAAATGGTTAATTTGGTTTTTATTTTAAGATTTATTTCGTTAACTTTGCGGAGTTGTCGATAAATGAGAATAGTTTTCTTCTAAAGAAAAACGGGGCTATCTTTAGCCCCGTTTGGTCAGTGTGTTAGCGACTGCACTCTTCGAGCAGATACGCTAAGTGGCGGTAGGAAATACCACTGTGTTGGGTCAAACCGACCTCGCACATACGGTTGGCGTAATAGCCTTCTTTAACCTCAACTGGGATTAACTTCTTAATATTGCGCAGGGCGCTGGCGTTGATTTCTGGCTTATATAAACCTTTTTCACCGGCGTATCCACAACATTCAATACCCGCGGGTTTGAGCACTTGCGCCGAGCAAGCATTGGCAATGGCTTGCATCTTAGGTTCTAACTTCATCTTGCGAGCACTACAACCTAAGTGCAAAGCAACATTGACCTTTTTGTTGATGGTCAGCTTGTCCAGCAGCTTGTCGTGCATAAACTCAACTAGATCCGTTATTTGTACCTTTGGGTTACCCGTGAGGGTGCGATAAGTACAAGATAGGGCATCGACTAACACTGGGATCTTGCCGCCATTGCTCATCTTGCTGAGCACATCGATAAGCTCCTGGCGTTTGGCGTCGGCGTTTTTAAAGTCGCCCTTTGATTCCCACATTTGGCCGCAGCATAAATCGCGGGTCTTTTCTGGCGTGATAACGTTATAGCCCGCGCGCTCTAGTAGGGTTACAACCACTTCTGGCAAGGTGCGATTATCGGGATCCTTAGGTGTTGGACCAAAGGTACGGCCACCACAGGCGGGGAAGTAAACCACGGTTTCTTGGCCTGCTTTGGCGGGTGACGGTTTAGGCAGTTTGCCGCCTTTGGGGAAGTCCGGATTCCAGTAAGGCACTTCTTTAGAAATCAGCCGACCCGTTTTCATCAGCGCATTAGTAATGCCATCGCCAGTGATTTTATGGATAACCCCAAGTACATCAAAGCCCGTACTGATCACTTGGTTTACCGCGCCAAAATGCTTGGCTTGGAAATCCAATACTTTTTGCTCAGTGGTGCTGATATAAGGTGTACGTAGTTTACGGACTAACTGACCCATGCTGTTATCGACTGGGCAGGCGATAGTACAGAGCTGACAGGCGGCGCAGGTATCAATCACATCGTATTTTGCATCGGCGCGCATTTTAGCGGCCGCAGCTTTATCACCGGACTGCTCTAAGCGTTCGATTTCACGCAGAGTAGCGATACGTTGACGTGGCGAGAAGTTAAGTGCTGATGTTGGGCAGGTTTTTTCGCAGAAGCCACATTCAATACATCTATCAACAAAATCATCGACAACAGGGCAGGGCTTAATATTTTTAACGTGGACGTTCGCATCATCGTTAAGAATAACGCCTGGGTTTAGAATACCCTGAGGATCAAATAGTTGTTTGATGCTCTTCATCAAAGTGTAAGCATCTTGTCCCCATTCTTTTTCAACAAACGGTGCCACAGCGCGGCCGGTGCCATGCTCAGCTTTCATTGAGCCGTTGTACTTGTTAATCACCATATCGGCAATATCGTCCATAAAGGCATGGAAGCGGTCGATATCGGCTTGAGTGGAGAAGGTAGGAGTAATAATGAAGTGGAAGTTACCTGCTAGCGCGTGGCCATAAATACAGCCTTCAGGGTAACCATGTTTATGGAAAAGCTCAGTGATATCGTGAGCTGCTGCGGCTAGATGTTCAAGCTCAAAGGCCACGTCTTCGATGATAACTGAGGTTCCTTTTGGACGCTCGCCACCGACAATGGGGAAAAGCCCTTTACGCATCGCCCAATACTTGTCGTAAACCGCGGGATTGGTACTGAATTCCATCGGACGGATGAAGTCAAAACCAGCCAGTTTGGTACTGACATCTTGGGTATAGCGTTCGAGCGTTTGAGCATCATCCGCACGGGATTCAATCAATAGAATCGCCGATAATGCAGGCAGTTCCGACAACCAATCTGGCATGCCTGGCTTGCCGGTTACCGCTTTAATGGATGGCCAGTCAAGGAGTTCGGCTGCAGAAACACTTTCACCATTAATCAGCGGAATGGCGCGTGCAGCATCTTCCATATTATGGAATACAGCCATGGCTGAGGCTTTAAATTTAGCCTCATTTACAGTGTGGTAAGTGACTTCGTTAATGAAAGCTAACGTACCTTCCATCCCGACCATTAAGTGGTTAATGATGTCAAATGGGTCGGTAAAATCGATTAAGGAGTTAATACCGTAGCCAGTGGTATTTTTGATGGAATACTTTTTACGAATGCGCTCGGCCAATACGGTGTTATGGCGTGTCAGATGGGAGAGCTCGCTCAGATCTTGCAGTAATTTCCCGTGGGTCTTAGCAAACTCAGCCTTAGATTTTTCACAGCCAGTATCGAGTTCAGTGCCATCGGCAAACAACAGTTTTGCCGATGCGATGGTTTGGTAACTGTTTTGAGCAGTACCACAGCACATGCCTGAAGCGTTGTTTGCAACAATTCCGCCAATTTTTGCCGAAGCAATTGTCGCTGGATCGGGGCCGATTTTGCGATTCAGTGGCGCAAGCACAGCATTCGCGTCTGAACCAATAACGGCGGCACCTAAGGTAATTTGTTTTGCATCGCTACTGACTTCAATCTTTCTAAAACCATCATGGCCAAGGATAAGTAGTATCCCTTCACCAATCGCTTGGCCAGATAAACTGGTGCCTGCTGCTCTAAATGTGACGGGCGCATTATGCTTGCGGGCAACGGCTAAGGTGAGTTTTACCTGTTCTAAGGTCTCGGCATGGACAACAACTTCGGGCACGATTCTGAAGTAGCTGGCATCGGTAGACCAAGCAAAACGACGGACAGGATCATCCGTCACCGGACGATCACCTAATTGTGTTCTGAGATCATTGATGACCTCTTTGTAGTTAATCGACATAACATCACTCTCTTTATCTTATAGAAGAAAGTCGAAGTCACTCGGCGTGACTTCGAACAAGATGGATTAGAAGCCACCCCAAAGTGTTGCGATAGTGCCTGCAAGTAAGGCGTAGCCAAGGGCAACAGGCATGGTTTTACGAATAATTTCCGACTCTCTACCCGCCATACCTACTACAGTTGCAGCGGCAACCACGTTCATTACGCACATCATGTTACCGGCGTTTGCACCGATACCTTGCAGTGCCAATATCAGCGTATGGTTCATGCCAACATTATCAGCCACACTGTATTGCAGGCTTGAGAACATCATGTTTGAGAACGTCGCTGAACCTGACAGGAAGGCACCAAAAATCCCCACGATAGGCGCCATCCATGCCCATACCGCGCCCATTGAATGGCCCAACATATCGGCTAAGGCCACTGGCATAGAGGCTAGTCCAGCACCATTAGCACCTGAGTTTAAGAAGATTTTCACCATAGGCACTGAAGCACCTAATGAGATAATGGTCGGCAACATCGACTTACATGAAACACCGATGGATTGCTTAATCGCAGGACTTTTCATTTTGAACAGGAAGAAACCGATAATACACACTGCGACGAAGAAGGCGCCAGGGGCGTATAAGGTTGCAAAGCTCGCTTTAAGCTCAGTACCCATCAGGCCTGTCCAGCTAATGTTGAAACTCGATAACCAAGCTTTCAGTGGTGTGACTGTACGAGATAACACTAACAGCGCAGCCATGATGATATAAGGTGTCCAGGCGGCAATTTGTGAAAACTGGGCTTTCGCTTCGATCTTCACACCTTCTTGGTTGTCATTCTCTGCGAAATCATTCCAAGGTGTTTTAGGCAGTAGGTAGCCCTTACGCGCAACAGGGATCACCAGTGCCATACCGATTAATGCACCAATAACCGATGGGAATTCAGGGCCTGCAAGGTAGTTAATAATCCAGGCGGGGACAGTAAAGGCAAGACCTGCGAAAATCGCAAATTTCCAAATGGCTAAGCCTTCTTTAAAGGATTTATTGCGGCCAAAGAACCCGGTCAGCATAGTCACCATAACCAGCGGAATTAATGAACCTGTGATTAAGTCGATAGTGATCATATGCATTACGATATATCGAGCATAACCCGCATAGGTTCCACCATGGGCAGCAAACTGCTCAGCAGCCATACTTACACCACCTTGGATAAGACCCTGTTCCATCCCAAAGAGCACGGGTAAACCAATTGCCCCAAATGATACGCAGGCTGAGTCGGCAATTAAGGCGACTACGGCGGCGGCAACAGGAGGTACTCCCAGTAATACCAGCAGTGGCGCGCCAATGGCGGCTGGCGTACCAAAGCCAGCACTACCTTCGATAAAGGCGCCGAATAACCAACAAATAATAATCACCTGTACACGGGCATCGGCACTGATGTTAGTGAAGCCTGCTCGGATAGTATCCATTGCACCTGAATATTTCAGAGTATTAAGTAGGAATACCGCACCGAAGATGATGGTTAATGGCGTGATCGCTGACAGCAGTCCTTCAAGAACGGATGCGGCCAATAGAGTGGTATCCATTTGCCAAATAAATACGGCGGCGATGGCCGTAACTACCATGGAAATGGGCATAGCTTTTGACGCGGGCATTCTCAGTAATACAAGAAAGATCATTACACTGAGCACTGGCGTCAAGCTGGCGAGGAGTTGGAGTATTGTCATGCTTGCCTCTACATAAAGTGGTCTGTCTTATTTTTTATAGGAATCTTATTGGTGCTTCGATATCAGAACTTATGGTGGATAAATCAGCAGTATTCACTACTAATAATCACTGTTACGACATTCTGTGGTGTGTACTAGACGCTATTCGGGGTTGAACTTATATGATCTAGATCATTTTGACTGCTATATGAAATGCTAATTTACAGTGCTGCGGGAGGCTTCTCTCATAGGATTTCTTCAACTGTGACCAATGTCACCTAAAGAGTGGTTTGTATATTCCTATGCTCAGTAATTAATTTAACTTGTATGCTTTTTAGTTATAAAAAATCAGATCTTCACTAAATTAGCGATCAGTATTGCAATTAACTGATCCATTTATTTCATTAATGGGCACTTAATGAATTTTTAAGACAATATTAAGGTGTGATCTGCGTCACTCAGACTCTCATTAAAAGGAACGGTGGTTTTTAATGATTTATTTTAAATATATGATTTTTATTATTTTATATCATTTTTAGACTGAGACTTTTAGTGTGATCTGACTCACACTTTATCGGGTGGGGAAATTGAGTGTGAGCAATGTCACCTTATGGAATATGAGTTAATCTGAAATTTAATAACGGTTAATAAAGCTGTTTACAGCAATGCAGCTGCACAACTCCATTTTGTTAACAACTATAGTCAGTCATTATCTATATTTTTTATGGTAGGTTGCTTGAGTTAAGCTTCGCATCATCTCATCGTACAAACTCAAAACAACTTACTGCCCCAGCCGAGCTTACTTCGCAACACATGGAAGTAATTATGGCCTTTAGGATGGATAAGCCTAAGTTGCTCAGAGCTGCGGCGCACGATGATCTCATCGCCGGGTAATACTGCTAAATGCACATGGCCATCACAGCTAACCTCAAGGTTTTCGCCATTTTCAGGGGAAACCACCATCTTAATGGTGCTGCAAGCATCGACCACAATAGGGCGGCATGACAAGGTGTGTGGAAACATCGGGACTAAAATTAATGCCTGTAAATTGGGGGTGAGAATCGCCCCACCTGCTGACAGTGCATAGGCGGTTGACCCCGTGGGAGTTGAAACTATCATGCCATCGGCGCGTTGGCTGTACATGAATTGATTGTCAATATAGACCTCAAATTCAATCATGTGAGCGATCTTACCCGGATGCAGCACCGCTTCATTTACCGCGGTATTACTGGCTTTTAGCTGTCCATGGCGATAGACCTCTGCCTCAAGTAAAAAACGGTGTTCGGTATCAAACTCACCATCGAGCACTTTAGCGAGCGCCTCTTCGAATGCATCCGGCGGTAAATCCGTTAAAAAGCCAAGGTTGCCGCGGTTTACACCAATCACGCCCACGTCGAAGCGCGCCAGTACTCTGGCGGCGCCGAGCATATTGCCATCACCGCCAACGACTATCGCTAAATCACAACGCTCGCCAATCTCTAATAAATCAACCGCCACAATTTGTGGGCCTAACTCAGTTGCTACCCGCTCTTCTACGAGGACTTCATAACCTTGCATCGTCAGCCAGTGGTGTAGACGTTTGAGGGTTTGATTTGTCCCTGGATGATGCGGCTTACCAATTAGGCCAATGGTGTGGAACTTTGTGGTCATATTTATGCTAGATCTGGCCTTAGGCCTTGAAACGTCAAAATTGATCCCCATAATATGCCCAGAGTATTTAGAAACAAAGCATTTTTAGCTGGAGTGAAAATGAGCAACGAGTCGATTAAAGCAGAACAGGATCTGATCCAAGAGGGTGTAGAGTCTGAAGTTTCTACCGAAGAAGCAAGTCTGATTGATGAGCTTACCCAAGCCAATTTCCGTATTGAAGAGCTGGAACAGTTACTCGCTGACGCTTTGGCGAAAGTTGATGAGCAAAAAGATTCAGTAATACGTGCAGCTGCCGAAGTGGATAACATTCGTCGTCGCGCTGCGATGGATGTAGAGAAAGCCAATAAGTTTGCTCTGGAAAAATTCGCCAACGAATTGCTGCCAGTGATAGACAATATGGAGCGAGCGCTGCAAGGGACTAATCCGCAGGATGAAACCACTAAAGCTATCTATGAAGGTGTTGAGTTAACACAAAAGAGTTTGTTGACCGCTGTGGCGAAATTTGGTGTAAAACAAATTGATCCTCAAGGACAAGCCTTCAACCCTGATCAACATCAAGCGATTGGTATGCAACCAAGTGCTGAATTCCCAGCCAATACTGTGATGTTAGTGATGCAAAAAGGCTATGAACTGAATAGCCGTTTATTGCGCCCAGCCATGGTGATGGTGTCTCAAGGTGGTCCTAGCCAAGAGTCTGCTTCGATTGATATTGAAGCGTAAGCGATAAAACGTTAAACCAATAAAAAGGACTGCAGATGCAGTCCTTTTTAGTTTAAAACTTTTATTGTAAGTTAATCAGTAGCTTATTTTGTCATAAACAGGAAGCAAGCTCCCTTGAGCTTAATTGGCAAGATAGGCATTAATCTGCACTAACATGCCTTCGGCATCGAGTTGTAAGTCATGGATCACTTCTTCTGGTGATCCATGTTTAATAAACTCATCGGGCAAGCCAATTTGTAGTACAGGTTTAGGCATTTTAAGCTTTTGCAGAAGCTCTAGCACACCTGAGCCAGCGCCGCCCATAATGGCGTTTTCTTCCACTGTGACGAGCACATCGTGGGTTTGCGCCATCTCTTTGACTAAATCCACATCCAGCGGTTTCACAAAGCGCATATCGACCACTGTCGCATCTAAAGTCTCTGCGGCAGTGAGTGCTGCGGCTAAGGTAGTCCCGAAGTTAAGCATCGCGACACGTTTGCCTAAACGCTTAATCACCCCTTTACCAATTGGCAGCGCCGTCATGGCTTCAACTTGAGTCGCACCTGTTGCACTACCTCTTGGATAGCGTACCGCGCTTGGACCTGCATCATAGCAATACCCGGTATACAGCATCTGGCGACATTCATTTTCATCCGATGGCGCCATAATCACCATATTTGGAATACAGCGCATAAAGCTTAAATCGAACGCCCCTTGATGGGTTGGGCCGTCGGCACCGACAATACCTCCACGGTCAATCGCAAATAGTACGGGTAAACGCTGCAATGCGACGTCGTGGATAAGCTGATCATAGCCGCGTTGCAAGAAAGTCGAATAAATGGCGACCACAGGTTTATAGCCCTCACAGGCAAACCCTGCGCCTAAGGTCACCGCATGTTGCTCGGCAATGGCTGCATCAAAATATTGTTTTGGGAAGCGCTGCGAGAACTCCACCATACCCGACCCTTCACGCATGGCAGGGGTAATGCCTAAGACTTTTTCATCCTGCTCAGCGATATCACATAACCATTTGCCAAACACTTGGGAGAAGGTTGGTAGTCCCGGCTTAGTCGCTGGCTTCTTAAACTGTGATGGGTCAAATTTAGGGACGGCGTGCCAACCGATAGGATCTTTTTCTGCTGGCTCATAGCCACGACCTTTTTTGGTCATAATGTGTAGCACTTGTGGCCCCTTTAGATTGCGCATATTGCGCAGGGTTTCCACTAGGGCATCGACATCGTGGCCATCGATAGGGCCGATATAGTTAAAGCCTAACTCTTCAAACAGTGTGCCAGGAACCACCATGCCTTTGAGGTGTTCTTCGGTGCGCTTGGCCATTTCTTTGATAACAGGCATGCCCTTGAGTACTTTCTTGCTGCTTTCACGAATCGTGGTGTAGAAGCGGCCTGACATCAATTGGGCTAAGTGATTGTTGAGTGCGCCGACATTTTCTGAAATCGACATTTCATTATCGTTTAGCACCATCAGCATATCATTGTGCAAATCACCCGCGTGGTTCATTGCCTCGAACACCATGCCGCCTGTCATTGCACCATCGCCAATCACGGCAACCACTTTACGGCCTGCCTGTTCTTTTTCGGCTGCAACGGCCATGGCTAATGCGGCACTGATGGAGGTGCCTGAGTGGCCTACGCTAAAGGTGTCGTATTCACTTTCTTCCCGCCAAGGGAAGGGGTGTAAACCGTTCTTTTGCCTAATGGTGTGCATTCTATCACGGCGACCAGTGAGGATTTTATGGGGATAGGCTTGGTGACCAACATCCCAAATCAAACGGTCAAACGGGGTGTTATAGACATAATGCAGGGCAACAGTCAGCTCGACTGTGCCAAGCCCAGAGGCAAAATGTCCGCTGGACATGCCAACGGACTTAAGAAGGAACTCCCGCAACTCATCGGCCAATTGGGGTAATAGGGCCTGTGGAAGCTGGCGGAGTTCATTAGGTGTGTTGGCCTGTGCCAACACCGGAAACTGAGAAATGTCCAAACTCATAGCGAGATACTTCGTCTCTTTTTATATTCTTCGCTCAATAATATAGCGGGCGAAGTCTGCAATTAACTGGCTATTGTATGGCAATTTAGCCAGCGCTGATAGTGCCTCTTGGATCAGTTGCGCGGCGGTATCTTTTGCGCCTTGCAGTCCAAGTAGTTGCGGAAAAGTACTCTTATTTGACTCGGCATCTGAGCCTTGAGGTTTGCCGAGTTCTTCCGTGGTGGCAATAATGTCCAGAATATCGTCTTGGACTTGGAAGGCAAGTCCTACGGCATGGGCAAATTCCATCATAGTCTGATATTGATCTTTTGGCGCGTTCGCGGCGATCAAGGCTAACTCAACGGCGCAGCTGATCAGCGCCCCTGTTTTCATATTATGCAGTTGAGTTAATGCTTTAAGATCAATGTGCTTATCGGTGGAGGCTAAGTCGATGGCTTGACCGCCGCACATCCCCCGATAACCAGAGGCTTTTGCCAATGCTCTGACCATAGCGATATGTTGCTCGCTGGTAATCCCTGGCACGGCTTCAGTCACAATCTCAAAAGCTAAAGTTTGTAGTGCATCCCCAGCAAGAATTGCGGTGGCTTCATCGAAAGCGATATGCACTGTGGGTTGACCACGGCGAAGTGCATCATCATCCATAGCGGGTAAATCGTCATGGATTAACGAATAGGCGTGGATGCATTCAATCGCGGCGGCGCAGGCATCGAGTTTTTCAAGTGCTACGCCAAACATTTGCCCGACACTGTAAACCAAGAAGGGACGAATGCGTTTTCCTCCTAAAAGGGCGCCATGGGTCATCGCGGCTTTTAACTGAGGAGCTGTATCTTCGAGTGTACTAAAACGTTGTTTTAATTGGTTATCAACTCGTTGTTGATATTCTTTTATTGCATTGACTAACACGCTTATTCGCCCTCAACGGCATAGGGAGAGAGGGGCGCATTTTCATCCTGCTTGAGTAAAATGGCCACTTTTTGCTGAGCTTGTTCAAGTTTTGCCTGGCTGTTACGCACCAGATTGATGCCTCGTTCAAATTGTTTTAACGCATCATCGAGAGAGACATCGCCCTGCTCTAACTCAGCAACGATGCGCTCGAGTTCACCAAGGGATTCTTCAAAACTGAGATTTTCGGGTTTCTTTGCCACGTTAATAATTCCTTTGAAAGAGCGGACACAAGGTATATCAGGGCGGCTCAAGGGTCAAATTCAGTCGATGGATATTTGCTCGATAGCACGCTTTGTTGCTGAATTTTTTTCAGAAAATAGAAATTGCCGCTAAACTTGCTTAGAGCTTGTCCGATAAATGACAATAGTAGCATTATGCTTATAATCATCTTAAGACATCATAAAATAAGGCTTGGGTTAAGACCAAAGTGTTAACCGTTGACGGATGACATTTAGTGTTATTTTGCCAATAGAGTCAGTATCATGTCGTTTATACAGAATATTGAGGAGCCGTTGTGGATTTAGCTACAGTTATTGGACTAGTCGGGAGCTTTGGTTTTATCCTTTGGGCCATGGTAACCAGCGGCGGCATTGCAATTTTTATCGACATTCCTTCCGTCTTTATCGTGTTTGGTGGCTCCTTCTTTGTCGTGATGATGAAATTCAATTTAAAACAGTTTTTAGGTGCGGTAAAAATCGCAGTAAAAGCCTTTATGTTTAAAATTGATAAACCTGAAGATCTTATCGAACAATCAGTGACGATGGCTGATGCGGCGCGTAAAGGTGGATTTCTTGCTCTTGAAGAAGCACAAATTTCCAACAGTTTTATGCAAAAAGCCGTCGATATGTTAGTGGATGGTCATGACGGTGAGGTGGTACGTGCCGCGCTTGAAAAAGATATCGCCCTCACCGAAGAGCGCCATCGCAACGGCATCGCCATTTTCCGGGCTTTTGGTGACGTAGGACCCGCGATGGGGATGATTGGTACCCTAGTGGGCTTGGTGGCGATGTTATCCAATATGTCGGACCCGAAATCGATTGGCCCTTCAATGGCGGTTGCGTTGTTAACTACCCTATATGGTGCGGTAGTGGCTAACATGGTGTGTATTCCTATCGCCGATAAATTAAGCCTTAGAATGGGTGAGGAAATGCTAAACCGTAACTTGATTATGGATGCGGTATTGGCGATTCAAGATGGCCAAAACCCTCGAGTAATTGAAGGCTTTTTGAAGAACTATCTTGCTGAAAAACAGCGGAAAATCGATACAACGGACGGAGAGTAGCCCATGGCTAAGTGCAACTGTCCACCGCCCGGAGCACCACTCTGGTTGGCAACATTTGCCGATTTGATGTCCCTCTTGATGTGTTTCTTCGTGTTGCTGCTGTCATTCTCCGAAATGGATGTGATGAAGTTTAAGCAGATCGCAGGTTCGATGAAGTATGCATTTGGGGTGCAAAACAAAGTCGAAGTTAAAGATATTCCTAAGGGGACCTCGGTGATTGCCCTCGAGTTTCGTCCTGGTCGTCCCGATCCCACGCCGATTGAGATCATCAACCAACAAACCAATGAAATGACCGAACCCACGTTGGATTTCCAAGCGGGGGAAGATGATAGTGCGGGTGGGGTACAACAACAGAACGGTTCGCAGCGAGGTGGTGAAGCAACGGCCACTGCTCAAGAAACCGCTGATGCGGTGAAGGCAGAGGCTGCGGCAGCTCAGGATAAGATCAATCAGCAAGTGAAAAAAATGGCGCAGGAGCTCAATAAAGAGATCACCGATGGGGCGATTGAAATTGAGTCACTTGGACAGCAGATTATTATTCGAATCCGTGAAAAAGGTTCATTTGCCTCAGGCTCTGGTTTCCTACAACCGCGATTTAAACCAGTGGTGCGTTCGGTGGGTGAGTTGCTCAAAGATGTGCCGGGAATTATTACCGTATCGGGTTATACCGACGATATGCAGATAAGTGATGAGCTCTATAGCTCAAACTGGGATCTCTCCAGTAAACGTGCTGTAGCTGTGGCTGATGTGTTATTGCAGGTCAAGGGCTTTGATCCTAAACGGATGAAAGTGGTCGGTATGGCCTCAAATAATCCAATTGTCCTAAATGATTCGCCTGAAAATCGCGCGCGAAATCGTCGAGTTGAGATTGCGATTGAACAAGGTAAAGCAAAAGAATCCGAAGAAATTCAAGTAGGTAAATAGCTTTTAATCCAAATCAGTTATTTGATAAAAACGCCGTGACTTGCTCACGGCTTTTTTATTTGGGCTTTTTTGACTATAAGTTCAACTGTGCGTAAGCGCACGCCACGAGCAGCCCTAGTGTGGAAACAGGTGCGCCAATCGCCGTGAGTTTGTTATAATCCGGCGATTATTCTTTTAACCAATTTTGCTGTTGCCAAAATTGCCCGCGGAAATCCCATGAAGTTTATTGTAAAGCTGTACCCAGAAATCATGATGAAGAGTAAGCCTGTACGCATGCGCTTCACTAAAATGCTTGAAACCAATATCCGTAACGTGCTCAAAAAAGTTGATGAAGATGCTAAAGTGCAACGTCAATGGGACCGTATTTGGGTAAAGGTGCCAAATGATAAACCTGAATTAGCTCAGGCCTTTGGTGAGCGTTTAGCTTGTATCCCTGGGATCGCCCACGTAGTGCAAGTGGATGAATACAGCTTTACGTCAGTTGATGATATCTACCAGCAAGTATTGCCCGTTTATCGCGACCAAATTGCCGGCAAAACCTTCTGTGTACGCGTCAAGCGCACTGGTAATCACGATTTTAACTCTATTGAAGTAGAGCGTTATGTCGGTGGTGGCTTAAACCAGTTTACCGATGCGATTGGCGTGCGCTTAAAGAACCCCGAAGTCACTGTTAACCTCGAAATCGAGGGCGATAAACTGTATATGGTGACTAAGCGTATCGAAGGCTTAGGCGGTTTCCCAATGGCAACGCAGGAAGATGTGTTGTCGTTAATTTCGGGCGGTTTTGACTCGGGCGTGTCGAGCTACCAATTTATTAAGAAGGGCGCTCGTACCCATTACTGTTTCTTCAACCTAGGCGGCGCGCAGCATGAGATTGGCGTTAAGCAGGTTGCTTACCATTTGTGGAAAACCTATGGTGAATCCCACAAGGTGAAGTTTGTGTCCGTGCCGTTTGAGCCTGTGGTGGCCGAGATTTTAGAGAAAATCGACAATGGTCAAATGGGCGTGGTGCTCAAGCGTATGATGATGCGCACCGCGGCACGTATTGCCGAGCGTATGGGCATTCAGGCGATTGTAACAGGTGAAAGCTTGGGTCAAGTGTCGAGCCAAACCTTAACCAACTTAAACGTGATTGATCGTTGCACCGATATGTTGATTTTGCGTCCGCTGATCACTATGGATAAGCAAGATATTATCAATGAATGCCGTCGTATCGGCACCGAAGATTTTGCTAAGTCTATGCCGGAATATTGCGGGGTGATTTCACAAAAGCCGACTGTTAAAGCGGTACTGGCTAAGGTTGAGGCCGAAGAGACCAAATTCTCTGAGGACTTGATTGACCGTATCATAGAGCAAGCCGTGGCTATTGATATCCGGGAGATAGCAGAACAAATGAATACCCGTATCACTGAAACTGAGACCGTTGTTGCTATCGACACCAATGAAGTGGTGATTGATATTCGCGCCCCAGAGGAAGAAGAGAATAAACCGCTGGAGATTGAAGGCGTGGAAATCAAGCGCATTCCTTTCTTCAAATTAGCGACTCAGTTTGCCGATCTCGATAAGCAAAAGACTTACCTGCTGTACTGTGAGCGCGGCGTGATGAGTAAATTACAGGCACTTTACCTGATTGAACAAGGTTATCACAATGTTAAGGTTTACCGCCCTTAAGCGATAGCCAGCAAAGCGTATGCAAGGTCAAGCCTCAGGTTTGACCTTGATATGCAGCAATCTACGGGATTACGAATACAAAAAAGCCGCATTGGAATGCGGCTTTTTTGTTATTGCGAAGCAGTGCAATTTACTCGGTTTTGACCACTTGCTGTGCTGGTAGCACCTCATCGGCAATCAATAAGGTGGGATCTTGCAGCGCTTCTTGGTGCATTTTTTCCATCGTTGCCGTCAGTTCGGCATTGATACTTGTTTGTAAATCACTGGTGTCGATAATAATTTCGGCATTGATAACATTAGCGTAGACATTGGCACTGAGTGCGCTGACTAACACTAACGCAAAAGCAGATTTTAAATTGAACATAGTCGCCTCCGGGCTGACAAAGTATTGCTGTCAGACATTCCCATCACCCGTTCGAGATTGTCCAACTCATGTGTTTCGTTGGCGCAAAATTTAATCAAAAACGCTGGCCTTTACAAACGATTAAATGTAACAATACGGATTAGAAAAACTAATTAAAAATTGAGATAGAGATCACTATGTCAAGACGCTTACCACCACTGAATGCGGTTAAAGCATTTGAGGCCGCCGCACGGCATTTGAGCTTTACTCGAGCGGCTGAAGAATTGTTTGTGACTCAGGCTGCGGTGAGTCATCAAATTAAAGCGCTGGAAGATTTTCTCGGATTAAAATTATTTCGCCGAAAAAATCGTTCACTGCTGCTAACCGAGGAAGGCCAGAGTTATTTTCTCGATATTAAGGACATCTTTATTCAATTGGCAGATGCGACCGATAGGCTGCTCGCACGTAGTGCTATTGGTTCGTTGACCGTGAGCATGTCGCCAAGCTTTGCGATTCAGTGGCTGGTGCCTCGTCTGTCCAAGTTTAGTGAAAAGAATCCTGATATTGACGTACGGATCAAGGCGGTGGACACAGAGGCCAGTTCCTTAACTGACGATGTTGATGTCGCGATCTATTATGGTTTAGGCAATTGGCCTGGGCTGCGGGCCGATAAACTTCGCAATGAAGTGCTTATTCCTGTGTGTTCGCCCATGCTGTTAAATGGCCCTAAGCCGCTGTCAAAGCCGGAAGATTTAAAACACCATACATTGCTACACGATATGAGTCGCCACGATTGGCAGGCGTGGTTTAGACAATGCGGTATTACCGATATCAATGTGAACCAAGGTCCAATTTTCAGTCATTCTTCCCTCGTCTTGCAGGCGGCTGCCCACGGTCAAGGTGTGGCGTTAGGTTATAGCGTGTTGGCTCGGCCCGATATTAAGGCGGGGCGATTGGTATGCCCATTCCAAGAAGTGTTAGTGAGCAAAGATGCTTACTACCTCGTATGCCAACAGAATCATGCCGAGCTGGGTAAAGTGGTCGCGTTTCGTGAGTGGATGTTAGATATGTTTGCCGAGGAGTCACGCAGTGAGTTGTTGCCCGGATAATCCGTTGGTAAATGTTGCACTAAGTGCCCATGTGTTAGAAGGTGAACCCTCAGAGATCTTGATTTTATTTGCCCATGGCGCGGGAGCGAATCGAGACTCAGACTTTATGTGCCAAATGGCAGCAGGTCTTGTCACCAAGGGCTTTCAAGTGATGCGTTTTAACTTCCCTTATATGCAAGCCAATGCTGTGGATGGTAAAAAGCGCCCCCCTGATAGAGCGCCAAAGCTGCTTGCCTGTTTTAGCGAGATGCTCGATGTGGCGCACGCTCAGCCTAAGGTTAAGCGGGTGGTCTTGATGGGCAAATCCATGGGCGGACGCATGGCGGCGTTACTTGCTTGTGATAGCGTACAAGCCAGCCGTATCGATAGGGTTATTTGTTTAGGTTATCCCTTTATTCCGCTTAAGGGCGGTGAGCCTAGGTTGGAACCCCTGAACGACTGCCAAGTGCCCGTGTTAGTGCTGCAAGGGGAGCGGGATAAGTTTGGCGGCAAGATACAAATCCCCACTTGGCCACTTAACAATGATATTCAAATTGAATACTTAGCTGATGGGGATCATAGTTTTGTCCCAAGAAAGTCGTCAGGTACGACTGAAGCGGCTAACCTTGCACTGGCTGTTGATTTATCAGCAAAATTTATTGGCTAATGTTTCTTCTTGATATGACGTAAAGTGCTCAGAGTCTGGATTAACGGCTCGGGCGTCATCCGTTGTAAAGCCTATTGGTTTTTGGAGGTTAAAATGCGTAAAGGATTGTTGTTACTCGCCGCGGTAAGCGGTTTTTTTGCGGTCGCGCTAGGTGCTTTTGGTGCCCACGGTTTAAAAGCCGTGGCGCCCCCAGAGTTGATTGAAGTGTTTAATCTTGGGGTGCAATACCACTTCTACCATACCTTTGCCTTGATTGTGGTTGCTTTTGCGGGGCAGTGGTTAACCTCACGTTTACTCGATTGGGCGGCGTATTTATTTATTGCGGGTATAGTGCTGTTTTCTGGCTCGCTCTACGGTTTGGCGCTGGTCGGCAGCAAATGGTTTGGCCCTATCACGCCGATGGGCGGCGGCTGTTTCCTCTTAGGTTGGTTATTGCTGGCCGCGGCCGTATGGCGCCATAAAGTGGTGGATGGTAACGAGTCATAATGCTTGTATGGCGCAGCTACTGCGCCGTGCGTCCACGCAGCCAATAGCACAAAAGCCCGATAGCAAATCGGGCTTTTGTGTATTGAAATTGCTATACTGGCGCCCAAATCGATAGTCGGCCATGTTTATGGCTTGGATTTCTTAAGGATCTCCATGAAAAACCTATTTTTATTTTGCCGTGCAGGCTATGAGAAAGAATGCGCAGCAGAAATCCAACAGCGAGCGGCTGAGCTCAATGTGGGTGGCTTTGTTAAGGCCAACAATAACGATGCCTATGTGGTATACCAATGTTTTGACGATGATGGCGGCGATACCTTGGCTAAGCAGCTGTCGTTAGATTCGCTGATCTTTGCTCGTCAGATGTTTGCCGCGAGTGAACTGCTAGCCGATTTGCCCGAGTCTGACCGTGTCAGCCCGATTGTGGCAGCGCTCAGTGAGGTGAGTAAAGCGGGCGAGCTGAGGGTTGAAACCCCTGATACCAATGAAGCAAAAGAGCTGTCGGCATTTTGCCGTAAGTTTACTGTGCCTTTGCGCCAGCATTTGAAAAAATCAGGTAGTTTACTGGCGCAGGAAAACCCTAAGCGTCCGATTATTCATGTGTGTTTTGTTGGCCCAGGACGCGCCTACGTTGGTTATTCCTTCAGCAACAACAGCTCACCCTATTTTATGGGGATCCCGCGCCTGAAAATGGCTGCCGATGCACCAAGTCGTTCAAGCCTGAAACTCGATGAAGCATTCGCGCAGTTTGTGCCTAAAGAAGCGCAGGAAGAGCGGGTTCGCAGCGGCATGAATGCGGTGGACTTAGGCGCTTGCCCAGGTGGCTGGACCTATCAGTTAGTGCGTCGTGGCATGATGGTCTCCGCGGTCGATAATGGCCCAATGAACGAAAAACTGATGGAAACCGGACAAGTGAAACATTTCCGTGAGGATGGTTTCCGCTTCGAGCCACAGCGTAAAAACATTTATTGGTTAGTGTGTGACATGGTTGAAAAACCCGCGCGCGTGGCTGAGCTGATTGAGGCTTGGGCCATCAATGGCTGGTTTAAAGAAGCCATTTTCAACCTCAAGCTGCCGATGAAGAGCCGTTATAAAGAAGTGATGGCGATTTTGAATACCATGCAGGAAATCCTCAAGGAAAATGGTATCAACGAATTCCAGTTGCAGTGTAAGCACTTATACCATGACCGCGATGAAGTGACGGTGCACTTATGGCTTAAGCCTAGCCAGCCTTGGAACTAATCTGCGGTTTTTTACCGTTCTGTTAGTGAGTGAAGCCCCAAGTCATGTTTGGGGCTTTTTATTTGGCTGTTCTGCTAGGGCGTGTTGACGTTTCGAGATTAGATTTTGTTCGTTCAGGCAAGCACGTGCTCGCGAAACGAGGAATGATGTGTAGTTATTCTACTCAAATGACGAGCGGCTCTTATGACAGAAAGTAAGAGCAAGGGCTTGCCAGACGAACCCTTCGGGCAGCATTTGGCTGACGTTTCTGCTGCGTTATCGTCCGTTTAGGTAGAATAACTACACTGCACGGACTTTGCCTTGCATAAAAGCCAGCCAGATTGCTGCAAAAATAACCATGAAACGTCAACACGCCCTAATGGCAGCCATAAAAAACGCACCCTAAGGTGCGTTTTTTGTTTCGCGCAAAGCGATTATGACAGACGGTCAAGCACCGCTTGAGTGAAGTCAGTCGTACCGTGGGTGCCGCCTAAATCGCGAGTCGTACGGTCGCCTTCTTCAATCACTGCCGATACGGCTTTACGGATCATGTCGGCTTTATCAGCCATGCCTAAGTATTCCAGCATTTGGATAGAGGCTAAGATCACAGAGGTTGGGTTTGCGAGGTTTTTACCCGCGATATCTGGCGCGCTGCCGTGAACCGCTTCGAAAATCGCTGCATCACGGCCAATGTTGGCGCCGGGTGCCATACCTAAACCACCGACTAAACCGGCACACAGATCCGACAGAATGTCACCAAACAGGTTGGTGGTCACGATGACGTCGAAGTTTTCTGGGTTCATCACTAACTTCATGCAAGTCGCATCGACGATCATTTCTTCGGTTTTGATGTCTGGGTAGCGTTGGCTCACTTCACGGGCCACTTTCAGGAACAGACCTGAAGTTGACTTCATGATGTTTGCTTTGTGCACGATAGTGACTTTCTTGCGGTTTTCTTTACGGGCCAGTTCGTAGGCGAAGGTCGCGATTTGCTCAGCGCCTTGGCGAGTGACGATACTAGTCGCTTCTGCGGTGCTGCCGTCTTCTGACACTTTTTGACCGTGGCCTGAGTACATGCCTTCGGTGTTTTCACGCACTGTGATGATATCAATGTTTTCATAACGGGCTTGAGTGCCTTTGAAAGACAACACTGGGCGCACGTTCGCGTACAGGCCGAATTTCTTACGTAATGTCACGTTGATAGAGGTAAAACCTTCGCCTACAGGCGTAGTCAGCGGGCCTTTTAGGGTGATGCGGTTTTTTTCGATCAGTTCTAAAGTACGCTGCGGAAGTAGTTCGCCTTGCTTCTCGAGAGCGGTTAAGCCGGCATCGGCAAATTCATATTCAAAATCACAACCTGCTTTATCAAGAATTTTTAAGGCTGAATCAATAATACTTGGGCCAATTCCATCACCTGGAATTACGGTTATCGTTCTTTTTGACATGGAGAAGTCCTTCCACGGTTCGTCGTTACTGCAATTGTCCGACCCGGGATCAGCCGGGTAACATGACTATGAATTTGGTGTTTTTTCTCCCTATTATTTTAACCGTCTTTGGTCAAACTTCACAGGAAATAGTGAGCAATATCACGATTTTTTATTGGGTAAAACTTGTAAAAATACTGGGTTATAACGATGATGGAGAGCCAATGGTTAAAAAAGTCTACTTTAGTCTAACAACTACATAAAAGAGGAAGACATTGAAGTTATTACCTATCACATCGCTAGTGCTGTTATCCCTCGGAATATTGCCGCATGCCCATGCTGAAACTAGCACTAAACCGCTTACCCTGACCGACATCATGCATTTTGAGTCCCTCGAAAAGCCCGTTATCGCTGACAATGGTCAGGTGCTGGCGGTTGAGGTGGCGCCGGATCGTGGCGATAGCCATGGTTTAATTAAAAATCTGCAATCAGGAAAAGACTTTCAGATTGAAGGCGGCTCAGATCCTATCGTGAGTCACACTGGCCGTTATGTGGCGATGGCGGTTAAGCCTAGTTTGCTTAAAGTTGAAACCAGCGATGCTAAAGCTAAGAAAAAGCTTAAGGCCGATATGGTGTTGCTCGACACTGAAACGGGCATACAAACCAAATTTGAACGGGTAAAAGAATTTGTCTTTAGTGACGATGGCGCGCATTTAGCCATTTGGTTTGAAGCCGATGAAGAAGCCAAGAAAGACACCAAAGAGAAAACCGAAGGCACTGATGATAAGCCCAAAGCCGAGAAGGTGAAGGTCGATAAGTTTGACCAAGGCCGTCGTTTGAGTTTAGTGAATTTGTCTTCGCCATCGCAGCGGGTGGATCTGGAGCATGTGACCGCCTATCAGTTTGATAAAGACAGTCGCCGCTTGGCTGTCGCTGTCAATGATATCGAGGCGAAACAACATCAACTGCAACTGATTGATTTGAAAGACTACAAAAAATCAACGGTATTTGAATCTCAAACCCAACAAATCGGCGCGCTAGCACTTTCAAAAAATGGTCGCTGGCTGGCCTTTACTCAGGGGGATGCGAGTGAATTACCCTATGGCCGCAGTTATCAGTTAAGCCTAGTCGATATTGCTTCGGGCAAAATTCGCCCTGTGCCAAACACCAAAGAGTGGACGTTAAACCGTTACGCCAGTTTAAACTTTTCATTAGACAGTGAGCGACTTTTCTTTGGCCGAGTGCCTGAGGTGAGCCAGCAGCTTAGCCTGAAGAAAATCGCCGAAGAAAAAGATCTTTACGATAAAGATATTGTGACTGGCCAGCGCAAGCTTAAAGTTTGGCATGGGGAAGATCCGCGGATTAAACCCCATGAAATCAAGCAATATGAAGCAGAGCAAAAGCGTACTTATTTAGCCGTGCTGCATTTAGGCTCTAACAATGTGGTGCAGCTTGGCGATAAAACGGTGCCAGATGTGGCCCTGTCACAGCACAAGCGTTATATGCTGGCAAGCTCTGACTTACCCTATCGCAAGATGATCACTTGGGCTGGGTTCTATCAAGATTATTATTTGGTGGATATCAATACGGGTCGCAAGTTGCCGCTGTTAACCCAACAACCCAGTGATGCTGAGCCAAGCTTATCGGGCGACGGTAAATATGTGGCCTATTATCAGCAAGGTCATGTGTATTTATACGATATTGTCGAAGGTCGCCGCACTAATCTGACCCAGTCTTTAAAGGTGAGTTTTGCCGATGAAGATCATGATTCTCCCTCCAATGCGCCGGGTTATGGTTTTGGCCCTTGGCTTAAGGACGATGCCGGCTTCCTCGTCTACGATAAATTCGATGTGTGGCAGTTTAACACCGCATCGAAAACGGGCTTTGCCTTAACAGCAGGGCAGGGACGCGCTCAAAAAATTCAATATCGTGTTGAAGGTTTAGTCGATAATCCCGATGAGCCAACGACGCTTGCCTACAACGCTACTGTGCTGCTGCATGGTTACAGCGACAAGACTAAGGCCGATGGTTTTTATCAAGCGACCCTTGGCGAAGCGGGCGTTAAGCCCCTGATGGAAGGCGAGTATAAATTAACTGTGCTTGGGCGCAGTAAAGATGCCGATACCTTGGTGTTTTCTAAGGAGCGATTTGATCTCTTCCCCGATTTATACACCGCAAGCTATCAAGCACCACAACAAGCAGTGAAGCAAACCGATTTTGATAAGCAGCGCCAAGCTTTTAATTGGAGCCAAGCTGAATTAGTGCATTGGATCAATGGTGATGGTAAAGCCCTCGATGGTGTGTTGATAAAACCGACCAACTATCAAGCGGGCGAGCGTTATCCTGTGCTGGTGTACTACTATGAATTGATGACCGACAGACTGCATGCCTTTCCGCAAATGAAGGTCAACCATAGACCTAACTTCGCTTGGTATGTGAATAACGGTTATGCGGTATTTTTGCCGGATATTCGTTTCGATATTGGTTATCCCGGTGCCAGCTCAGTACAAACATTGACCTCGGGTGTGCAAAAGCTTATCGATATGGGCGTTGCCGATGCTAACGCCATTGGTTTACAAGGGCATTCTTGGAGTGGTTATCAAACGGCTTTTGCCATCACCCAAACTAAGATGTTCAAAGCCGCGGTGGCTGGTGCGCCAGTGGCGAATATGACCAGCGCCTACAGCGGTATTCGCCATGGCACCGGCATTGCACGCCAATTCCAATACGAAACAGGCCAAAGCCGCATAGGTGCAAGTTTATTTGCAGCGCCACAAAAATACATTGAGAACTCGCCCGTGTTTTATGCCGATCGCATTAAAACGCCGTTGATGATCATGTTTGGCGATAAAGACGATGCAGTGCCTTGGGAGCAAGGTGTTGAAATGTACTTAGCGATGCGCCGTGCGGGTAAAGATGTGGTGTTTTTACAATATGAAGATGAACCACATCATCTGAAGAAATACCCTAATAAGCTCGATTACAGCATTCGGATGATGGAATACTTCGACCATTATCTTAAAGGCAAACCAGCGCCAGCCTGGTTAAGCCAAGGCGAAGCCTATGTCGAATATAAAGCCGATGATGAGTAATCGTCTGTTTTAGGTTTATCTATAAGCAAACGCCACCATAAGGTGGCGTTTTTTATGGCAATAAGGGCGCGAGCTAGCTCATTGAAATAGTCCTTTTATCCCCTTCGAATTACCCTGCTTTAGCAAAGAAGAAGAGGGAGAAATTGAGGTCTAGAAAGACTAAATGACCCGTTGCTAAGTAACTTCAATGCCACCTCTGGTTGATGGGCGAACCATGACATTCACTCAACCGCCCCATCCGTGGAGCGGACGAGCGTCTCGCTAATCGCCATGGCTAGCCTTTTTAGCATTAGCGTAATCTGTAGATCTAATAATCTTACTCAGCACGCTTTGGGACAAAAGCATGTTAGATTCCCAACTCTAATTATTGAGTTTCGGATTAAAATTTCTATGGAGATAACTACCAAAGCAGCGGCGCGCGTTAGCGCGTCCAGCCCGCAGTGCGATGCTGCCTTTGCTTGTTAGTGGTTTTTCACAAATAGCTCGCATTTATAGCCGCCTTCCTCACTTTCCAGGTTTTCACTAACGTAGAGGGTATATTTCCCTGGCTTAGAAAATATCGTCTCATTACCACCTTTGTTATCCCAGCGATACCCAGTCGTGGTTGGGGCTATTTCAATTTCTTTTGCACTTTCAAACTGTTGAGAAGACATTAAAGACTTCATGGTTGATGGCGCTGCGCCAACTACCAAAAATAGCCATAAGTTTTCATCGTGCCTATATAAAGCAAGCTCCTTTCCGTGTTGCCCACTAAGATTAACTCGAAGAACATCGCCACGGCTTAACATGCGTGGAGTGCAAGACAGCATATCATCTGATTCTATCCAGATAGCCTCTGGAGCCTCAGATTCCTCAGCGTTCCCATGCAAGCTAATAAAAGCAAAGATAAAAAGCAGGACTTTATTCATCATTCACCACTAACGCCGCCAACACAGGCGAGCAACTTGTTGCGAGTCCAGCGACAGCTTGCTGGCGCGATTGTGATTGGCCTTGTTAGGCGCATCGAACCCAACTGGACTCATAACGCCTTTTGTATGGCTAGTGCCATTTTCTTCACAGTGGCTCCATCGAGACCCAAAGTGTTTCTGTTCAAGTTGGTATCACTCATACTGCCGATATGGCTCAACCAACCTCGGTAGTAACTCTCGGATCTGTTGATTGTGCTAATACGAGATTTCTGAGTTTTGATCGAATCCCAGTTTTTGTGGGTTGAATCAACATGCCTATGGTATAGATATGAGACGAAAAAAGTGGCGCCAATCGTGGTGAGTTTCTCGCCTCCCTCGAAAGCAAATGCGTGTCTTCCAGATTTTGAATTAGCCATTTTATTCTTCCTCGGAGTCGAATTCACGCCTAACATTTTATTCATGCGCATGCGCGTTTACCTCGTTAGACCAGTGAAAACGCGCACAGTTAACTATCTGTATGCAAAGAACTTATCAGCATTCTATTAAATATACCATCTGGAAAAACGCGCATGCGCGTTTTCCAAACCTATTAACTAAAACTCAGCCTCTATAGTCAATTGATTTTATAGCGTTTTATTTATTGCGCATGGAATTAGTGCGCACTGTTCTTGTCTTAAAATCATACAAAAATACCTAAATTTAAATACGACTGTATACCCATACATTCTTAGCCGATTTCTGGTAAGGCCAAACATAGGCAAATAGATAAGAATTTGTTTGCCAGCAGTAGTGGGAATTTTCGGTTGAGTTAACGAGCCGAAACACACTTTGGGGCAATAGCTTTTTAGCTAAACGAGCAGCGAGAGGGTTAGTTAAGATTGGCATTGTTGCACCTGTGACCTTCTAAAACATGGATGTTTTAGTAGAGCCCTCAGGGATGAGTTTATGGCGTGTCACTGGGGAAACAGTGGCAATGCATATATCGCAATATCCGATTCAGCCGACTTGTTTTGGGGCAATTACTTTTTAGCTGAACAACCGCTAGAGGGATAGTTAGGATTGGCATTGTTGTACCTGTGACCTTTTAAAACATCTAGGTTTTAGTAGAGCCCTTATGGATGCTTCTTGTGAAATAACAGGGTGGCGTGTCACAGGGGAAAATGACAATTCATCCTGCACACCTGACAATAAAGTTATCTCGCTTTTAAGCAGTTCTGTAACAGAAATGGCAATGTATTGATTTACAATGCCATTTTGGGAGATAGCTTAATAAGCTTTGGATATTTAGCTTAGGGATGATGGTGATATCAGAGCAAAATCAATTTTTGCTTGAGCTTTCGACCTCTTTGGCGGTGCGGCTAACAATATCTGTGCCGGCTTCGAGATACTGTTTATAGGTATCATCGCCCCAGGCCACGAGTTTATTATCTTTAAAAATCAGCGGGGTGCATTCTTCTTTGCTGGTCACGCCATCGGATTTTTCATGGTGAGTACGATAAAAGAGCACTTGTAGCTGGCTATCCTTAAGGGATTTTGCCTCTGTAAAATCGGCCTTACCAAATAGGGTTTTGACGGCGGAAATATCTTGCCCGAGTGTTAAATCGTTTAATTTCTGGCTGTTATAGACTTGCCTATCTTCCCAATCCATTTCATCTGGAGTGGGCTCATATACGAGCACCACTACGGCGACGAAGGCGACATAGGCAGCAAATATGCTACCAATAATAACCGAGGTTTTTGATTTCATTGAATCTAATTCCTTTGCATATCCAATGTGTTATTTGGCAAATGAATAAAATACGCCTTTGATGACCTGAGGTAAACGGCTTTATTGCAACTTAGTGTTAACAAGAGGCGCTAGTCGACGGGTGGCGTATGAATAGGGCTATTGACCCGAAAATCTTTTAAGTTGATGTTTAAGGGTAAATCGGTTTGTAGTTGGGCTAACTTATAACTGAGGCGTGCAATATCTCGGCCTTCTGCTAACTTTTTCGCTTGTTTGGCGCCGAGATTGGACAACGAGGAAAACAGTGTCGCTAAGGTTCTAAAGGTTCGGAGTAACTCGGCGGCCGATTTAGGGCCAATACCTGCGATACCGGGGATTTTATTGCCGCTATCACCCGCAAGAGCCATTAAATCGAGAAATTGGCTGCGATCGACTCCCAGTTTTTGTTCAAGCTCAGCGATGTTGAGATATTGCTGATTAAAGTGATCCCACTGGCTGATCCGCGGATGATTGAGTTGGCTAAAACCTTTATCCGTCGACACAATAATGGCTTCACCTTGGGCTTTGGCGGTTTTCATTGCAAGGGTGGCGATAACATCATCGGCCTCAGCAGCGGCATAAATTGATTGGATTTGTAAACTGTTAAGGTGTTCTTGCAATGCCGTTAAGCCCGCCGCCAGTGGCTCAGGCATAGGTTTACGGCCCTTTTTATAATCAGGGTAGAGCTGTTTACGCCAAGAGATCTCATCCCCATCCCAGACGATAGCGACATGGGTTGGGTGGTGAATGCGCAGCAGTTTAGTGCAGGCGACACTCACACGCTCCGTTAAACTGTCCATATCGTTCTCATCTGGGATCGCCGCATAAATCCGGCGGACTAAGTTGAGACCATCAATAATTAAAAACTTATTCATTGGCGGTTTTTGTTTTACTTCACTATTTGATAGCAGGGAACATAAGTGCTTCCCGGCAGTTTCATCCTATGCTGGGCGACAAAGGCACCCAGCAAATTATCCATCAACTCCATTAAATGCGGATCCCCTTTAATGTGGAAGGGACCTAATTGCTCAATTTGCTTGATGGTGTCGGATTTTACATTACCCGCTACGATACCCGAAAAGGCTTTGCGCAGGTTGGCTGCAAGCTCCGCTTTGTTGGTTTGAAAATGTAAATTTAAGTTTGCCATTACCTCATGGGTGGGAGTGAAGGGCAGTTGAAATTCCGGCTCAATTTTTAGCCCCCATTGATATTGGTAAGCATCTCCTGTGGCACGGCGATGGTTTTTCACTTGCTCCATGCCTTGCTTCATCACCCGAGCGACTTCGGCAGGATTATCAATAATGATTTGGTATTTTTGCTGCGCTTCAGGCCCTAAGGTAGCAGCAATAAACTCATCAATTTTAATAAAATAATCTGCGCTTTCGCTGGGGCCAGTTAATACCAGTGGGAAGGGCGTTTGTTGGTTTTCTTTATTGAGCAAAATCCCCAGTATATACAGCAGTTCTTCGGCTGTACCCGCACCGCCGGGGAAGATGATAATGCCGTGACCTAAGCGTACAAACGCTTCTAGGCGTTTTTCGATATCGGGCAAGATCACCAGCTCGTTAACGATTTGGTTAGGCGGCTCGGCGGCGATAATACTTGGCTCAGTGAGACCAATATAACGGGCATTTTTAATCCGTTGTTTAGAGTGACCAATCGCTGCGCCCTTCATCGGGCCTTCCATTGCGCCAGGGCCGCAACCAGTGCAAATATCTAATTCCCTTAGGCCGAGTTGATAACCGACTTCACGGGTATATTGGTATTCGATGGCATTAATGCTGTGTCCGCCCCAGCAGACCACTACATTAGGATCCTTCATGGGCGCAATGGCGCGGGCATTACGCAAAATATCAAACACGACGTTAGTAATGTGGCTAGCATTTGTTAAATTGATATGTTTTAGGGTGTCGTATTTGTCGCTGATGTAGAGAATATCTCTGAGCACCGAAAATAAATGCTCTTGGATCCCAGTGATAATTTGGCCATCAACAAAGGCTTGTTCCGGTGGATTGATAAGCTCGAGCTTAACCCCGCGTTCACGTTGCAGTACATTGATGTCGAAGTCGTGATATTGCTCGAATAGTGCTTTAGAATTGTCTGTCTTTAAACCTGCGGCGAGTACCGCGAGTGAGCAGTTACGATACAGTTGATATAGGGCGCTTTTGGCGCTTTTTTTGAGGCGATCAACTTCAAGTTGTGAAAGCTGATCCATGCTGCCCTTAGGGCTGACTTTTACTATCATTTATCACTCCTTCGTATCGACAGGAGTGATAAGAAACGACGTATAGTCTGACTTAGTTATACGTCAATCACGACCCTGTCTCTGCTTTCATGTTTTGCTTTGTAGAGTGCTGCATCGGCGCGCTCAAAGGTTTCGTGTATGAGCTCATTGCCCATGACTCGTGCAGCCCCTATAGATACTGTAACTGTAATTCGCTGATTTTTAAATTTAAATGGAATATTTTTTACTTTTTCTCTAACTCTGTTTAAAAGTTGAGCGATATCGTTATCGTCAATATCTGGCAAAATGAGCACAAATTCTTCACCGCCGTAGCGGGCGACAAACTCGGTATCCCGTAAAGAATTTTTTAATGCCATGGCGATGACCTGTAGGGTTTTGTCCCCAGTACTGTGGCCAAAACTGTCATTGATGCTCTTAAAGTGATCGATATCTGCAATCGCAATCCATAGCGGAGATTTATAACGTTGGTAATTGCGATACTCAAGCTCCATGCGCTCTTCTAGGGCGGCACGGTTAGGTAATTGAGTTAGGCTGTCCAGCAGATTGAGCTTTTGTTGTTCGAAAAGTCGTTCTTTATAGGTATTGGCCTCGTTGCTCAGCTCGTTAAGCTCTTTGCGCATGGTTTCCATCGATTTACGCAGTAAGGCTTGCTCGCGTTGTTCTAAGGCTTCTTTGCGGGCGAGGGCGGAGCGAATCGAATTGAGCTGTTCGGTTAAACGTGCTTTGAGGTCGACAATATCGTCGGTATCGATAATGGCTTCACCCACATTATCGACTCGAGAATTGATTTCACGATTAAGCTGGGTTTTAAGTTGGAAACTACGCTGGTTGTGATTATAGGATTCACTAACGACTTCCCGCACTGCTGCTAAGGCATCGTTTAAGGCGTAGAGAAATTCCTGAGAGGCGGATTTTTCCCGTGCAATATTATCGAGCAGCAGGGATAAAATCGTTTGATAAGCCTCGAGTAAATTATCGATTTCAATATCGGATGCTAGCATTTCTTTAATGACAAGCACTTGATCGCGTTGATCTTTACGGAATTCAATTTCCGAGATCATTTGTGCCAACTCATGGGCGAGTTGTCTGTGCTTTGGTAACACATCTAACTTTTCAGTTTCATTAAACTGTTGCTGTAGGATGGTGTCGTAGAAGCCGATAATTTGTTTTACTTTAGGAATGTACTCCCACACCGTATGGAACGGTTTAGCGAGATCTTGCTTAAAGTAGTTAATTTCTTTTTTGAGCTTTTCTGGTACAGAGTTAACCCGTTGAATTTGGCGGACGACCTGTGCAAGCCCTGCGCGACTTTCTTCAAGTTGTACCATTACGTGGTGGTATTGGCCTTTTAATAGGCGTTCAACATCGACCAATTCAGGTAGGGCTTCATCGACTCGCTCAAAGGTATTTAAGTTATGGCGAAGTTTGGCAAGCTTATTATCCAATTCTAAGTTTTGACCTTTGCAGGCAAGACTTAAATGACCAATAAATTGGAGTAAAGTTTGTAACTTAGCATTTCTATCTTCATTGACTTCATCGAGGGCAAGTTTTGCCGAATGAAGTTTCTGTTGAAGTAATGCAAGTTGTGTAACAGTCGCGTTGGAATCCTTCATCCGGAGTATTTTCCTAACTCTGCAGGGCTAACAAGCAAGACGTCCTCTGTCCAGATTAGCGTTTAACTCATATGCTTCTAATGTTATAACAATGGTCGTAGAGTGCAAATTGCTTTGCTTGTACGATAGTGATTAATTGTCGATATTGATCAAATATTTTCTAACAAATGCCGATTTTGGTTATTTTCCCAGCAAGGCCATACAATATCTTCCTTTATCGCATTCGTCTCGACTCGGATCAGGCCGCGTTCAATACCTTTCTCTAAGTGCAAAAACAGCGGGTCGGCAAACAGTGTCGGTGGCACAAAATCTAATGCTCTGAGACTCACATAATAGCAAGTGTCATTTGGCAAACTTCGTGCACCAGCGAGCGCCATTTGCACGGTTTCAAACAGCAATTTGGGGGCAATGTTAATCTCCGCTTTGGCAAGCAGGGGCAAATTGATAAAGCCGAGATTGAAACTAGGCGTAAATGCTTGTTTATCGAATTGCTGTTGAAGTTGTGTTAACACTTGCTGTGGTTCTACGGCCTCAGTAAACCTGACCGCAAATAAGCCCTGGCGGATCACATAGACGGGCATAAACAGACTATGGCTAATATGGTTTGTGAGCTGACGGGTCATAGTATTAGCAAAATATTGGCCGTGATTGAGGTCAGTCGATATATGGTCGCGAAATTCAATTAAAGCTAGCGCAGTGGTTTGAGAGCTAGGCGGGTTTAGCGTCAGATCGTTTAATAGTGCAGCATATCCCTTATGATGGGTAAAAGGTTCTTCTAAGCTTAATTGAAGCAGCGATGCGTTTTGCTGTTTGCTCCTGCGTCGTTGATTTAGTAAGAAGATAACTGCTATCACCAACAAGGTTATGATAAGACCACTAAATGCCAGGAATTGATTAGTATCCTTAGCGGTTTGAATGGCATCATTTAACTTGCTTTGAATCATATTGAGTTCTAACTTGAGCTGCTGTTCAGCAAGGACTGAAGCAGTGACGCCAGGATCTTTAGCAGTGTCTTTTAATGAGTTGTTTAACTCAATAATCTTTTTTTGTGTGTTGATCACTTTGGCTTGATCTTGCTGTTTTTCTGCCGAAAGGGCGATTTGTGTCAGTGCTGATTTTTGCTCCTCTGGTAGATTTAAATCTGTCGCCAACACTAAAGCGTTTTCAGCATGCCCCATCATCAACGGCCAATCTTGCTTACCTTGAGCAATTTCACCAATCAGTAATTCGTTATAGACCAAGTAATGATGGCTTTGTTTTTCAGTGAATATTTTATTAGCCATCAACAAATACTTAAGTGCATTCACATCATCATTAAGATGCGAATAAGCTTGACCTAAATTGTGGAAATTAAGCCCTTGAGCGATGTAATTACCGCGTTTAGCATCGAGTTGCTGAGCATTAAGGTAGTAATCAATGGCGCGGTTCCAATCCCCTTGCTCACCATACACCATGGCAATAACTGTCATACAGCTGGAAAGATAAGTATCGTTCCCTAGCTTTTTAAATCCTGCTGCGGCTTCGTGGGCATTTTTTAACGCTTCATCCCATTGTTTTAAATCACGATACACCTTAGCGAGTTGTAACTGAAGATGCGTTTTCATTGACGGATAATTGGAGCGATTTGATAGTCGAATCGCTTCACTATAATGTTGCAATGATTTGGTTAGTTGTTGATTTTTATTATAGTAGTGCCCTAGTTTCGATTCGGCAGCCGCGATGAGGTAGTCGTTTCTGAGCTTATAAGCAATATCGCGATAAGTGTGAAAATGCATTAGTGCAGGTACATCTTGGCGAATAACCAAGTGCAGGCCACCTAAATGTTCATGGATGGTATGTTTTAGCAGCATAGACTCAATATCAACGCTTTCGCTGATCTGTGTCAGTGCTTCGTTATAAAAAGCGATCGCTTCTTGGTATTTTTGTTCGGTGCGGCCGATATAGCGCCCCTTTAGCATGGCGACGGTGGCTTGCTCGAAGGGCGTTTGCGCTATGCTTGCCAGAAGTTCGATTAAGTTGTTTGCGTCTTGAAAACCCACCTTGGTTTTGACATTGGGTTCCAGATTTAACCGTGCGAGGAGTTGCAGTATGTGCTCAAACTCATCACTGCTGTAGCCCTGTTCTTGGGCTGCTCGTTCGAATTGTTCACGGTTCTTAAAGGTGATTGGAAAAGAAATCGACTGATTAAGCCTGTCATACATTTTTTGTGGCGTTTCACGCAATTCTATTTCTTCAGCCTCAAGATCGACCGCCAAGGTTTGAAAAGAAATAGATATTAACAAGGTCACGAAAATAACAATGAGTTTATGCATGTGTAGGTGGCCCTATATTCCCTAAGTCAAGGAACTTATTTTGTTAGCTTTTGTTAGCGCCTAATGAGGATGCTACATCGACTTGTTATACTTGGAAAAAATATAAGAAGCATAATAACAGAAGACGGAAGGAAGTCAGAGTGAAACCCAATAGATTATCTATTTTGGCATTAAGTGTATTAGGGTCGGCTAACGTATTTGCCGATGTGGATTACAAAATTGATTTAAGCCAACCCCAACATCATCTTGCACAGGTGAGTGTAACGTTTCCCGAAGCTAAAGCAGGTGAGTTAACGGTTAATCTTCCTGTGTGGCGTACGGGTAAATACCAAGTGTTACCACTCTCTGATGGCGTGCGTTTATTCACGGCAAAAGACAGTAAGGGCAATCCACTCCCATGGAAACGCAGTGCTAGTGGCGAGTGGAAAATTGCCTTAGATAATCCAACCAATGTAACCGTGAGTTATCAACTTTACGCCAATGAATTAGGCCAGCGCGTGCGTCATATTGATTCAAGCCATGCTTATCTCGATGCCAGTGGCGTATTAATGTATAGCCCGCAATTTCGAGAAGACCCAGTAGCAGTACAATTAACCGTGCCCGAAAACTGGCAGAGTTATTCGGGCATGTCGTCAGGCAAAATGGCGCATTCCTTTATTGCACCTAATTATGATGTGCTAATTGACTCCCCCATTGAAACAGGGGTGAGTACTCACAAAAAATTTAGTGCTAATGGCAAAGACTATGAATTAGTGTTTTGGGGTGAAGGCAACTACGATGCCGATAAGGTGGTGAAAGACTTAACCGCATTGAGTGGCCAAGCCAAAGCGATCTGGGATGATTATCCTTTTGATCGTTATGTGTATATGGTGCATGCCACCAGCGGGGCGGGCGGCGCGACCGAGCACTTAAACTCGACGGTTATCCAACTACCACGCTTTAGTTTTCGTGAGCGTAAGGATTACCTGCGCTTTATTAGCACGGCGTCCCATGAGTTTATTCATACTTGGAACGTTAAAGCTTATCGTCCGGCGGGTCTTGTTCCCTACGATTATCAGCATGAAAATATGACTGAACTGTTGTGGATTGCCGAGGGATCAACTAGTTATTTCCAAGGGCAATTGTTGCTGCGCGCAGGTGTAATGACGCCTAAGGAATTTTTAGAAGACCTCGCCAAACGCATCGAGAAGAGTGAGCTTACACCGGGGCGCGAAATTCAATCCGTTGCCGAAGCCAGTTTAGGCGAGTGGAGCAGCACGGGCGGCGATTATGCCATTAACCACAGTGTGAATATTTACTCCGAAGGTTATTTAGCCTCACTGGCGCTGGATTTCTCTCTGCTGACGGACTCGAATCTTGCCCATTCATACCGCGACGTGCATCGTAAACTCTATCAGGATTACCGCGTTCCTAAGGGGTACACTGTGGCCGATGTGCAGCAAATTCTGAAGGACTTATCGGGTAAGGACTATGGCCCATGGTGGCAAAGTCATGTGAATAGTCCACTGAGCCTTGAGTTTTCAAGCCTGTTGTCTCAGGCGGGATTAGTGATGTCCTACGGTAAAGACGCTAAAGCTGAGCCTTTCACTGGCATGACCTTAAGCAGCGAATATGGTTCTTTGGTGCTTGCCCAAGTATTGCGTAATAGCCCCGCCTGGCAGGCTGGTATCATGGCGGGAGACGAGATTATCGCGATTAATGGCTTAAAGGTGACCGCTCAAGGATTTGATAAGCGCATCAAAGACTTTAAAGTGGGTGATAAGGTCGAAATCACCTTATTTAACAACGACAAAATCAAGCAAGTGGCGTTAACCTTAGGTGAGAAACAAAGCGGCAAGCTAGTGCTCAAAGGCGATGTGAAGGCGACTAAACAGCAAAAAGCCTTCTTCAAGGCTTGGCTGGGCATCGATTGGCCGTTTGATAATAAGGGTGAGCTGCTGACGAAAAGTTAACTTGTTTGCGATTTGAGTGAGTGGGCTTTAGGTTGGCTTATTCGAATCACTACCAATGTGTTACTTCAGTCATAGATACTAAAAAGGCGCCGCAGTGAACTGAGTCCAACTGCGGCGCCTTTTACTTTTCTAATACTGGCTAGGAAGGAGCCTTGGCCAAATACGATCAGCGTTTTAAGCGTTAAGCTTTAGTCTCTTCAATGCCACCCAATGCAGAAACCAGGGCGTGCATTAGTGCGACTAATTCACTGCCCATTAAGGCAAAGTCAGCATCGAGGCGCGCCATCGGATCTTCATTACCCAACTCATCATTACCCGCTCTAAATTCTTCGGAGAATTTTAAGCGTTTCACACTGGCATCGGATTGCAGCAATAGCGCAATCGATTGGCCAAAGTGCAGGGCGAGCTTATGCACTTCTTTGCCGGTTTCTAGGTGGGCAAGTACTTCGTCTTCTTTTAGATCTTGCTGCTTAAAGCGTACTATGCCGCCTTCATCTGCGGCAGATTTCAGCTCAGCTTCATCTTGCATTTCAAAAGGTAAGGGGGCGCTGCCATTTTTAAGCCATTCAGTTAATTGGCTTTCAATCGGTGCTTTAAAGCTTAATGGGATCACTGGCAAGCTACCTAAGGCCTTGCGTAATAAGGCTAATAATTCTTCTGCCTTAGTGGCGCTTGAGCTGTCGACGAGGATCATTTCTAGCTCAGGTAAAATCAGTGCGCGTGTTTGGCTGCGGCGCGAAAAAGCGCGTGGCAATAGGCTAGTGATGATTTCATCTTTTAGCGCATCTTTTTCTTTTTTGGCGAGTTTACGATTTTCTTCGTCTTCAATTTGTGCCACTTTTTCTTCTAATGATTCTTTAATTACTTGACCAGGAAGAATTTTTTCTTCTTTAGTGACACAGATTAGATGACGATTGTTGGCGCTGTGCACTAAGGTGCTGCCCTGTTTACCTAAGGCATTGGAAAACCCAAATTTGCTGATGTCTTGGCTGCCGCACGGGGAAAATGTGAAATCGGCAAGTGCGGTTTCAAGTGCTTCTGTCTCGATGGAAAAAGGTTTATTGAAACGATAAAGAGTAAGATTTTTAAACCACATAAGATGCGCTCATTGGAAAAATAAAGTCGCAGTTTACGGCATAGTTGCGGCGGGGTAAACCTACCTGAAATCGTTAAATTTTGCCTTGGTTGCAGAATTCATCAAAATGTAACATTGAGAAAAACTCAGCTATAACCCTTGGTGTTAATGGGTTTTGTCTTTTGTAGGTGGTGCGGTTTTATGGTGGTAGTCCTAAGTTGTCACAATTGAAATAAAACTGAAACAGATTCATTGCAAACTTTCGGTCGTTCCAAACCAATAACCAAGACGAACATAACGTCGAAAGGATTAAATGATGAACGTTTTTTGTAAAACTCTACTTGCTTCTGCGCTAGCTTCTGCAACTCTGGCTTCTGCTTATGCCGCTGAGCCACTGACTGTTTATGGTAAGTTGAATGTTACCGCTCAATCAAACGATGAGAAAGGTGACGCTACAACAACTATTCAAAGTAATGCTTCTCGTTTTGGTGTGAAGGGTGATTTCGAATTATCAAGTTCACTTACTGCTTTTTATACTGTTGAGTATCAAGTAGATACTGGCAATGCATCAAGCGACAACTTTACTGCGCGTAATCAATTTGTTGGTTTAAAAGGCGACTTTGGTTCGTTCTCTGTTGGTCGTAACGATACTTTGCTGAAGATTTCTCAAGGTGATGTTGACCAATTTAACGATCTTTCTGGCGACTTAACAAAATTATTTAAAGGTGAAGTTCGTGCTGCGCAAACGGCAACTTACTTAACCCCTTCCTTTGGTGACTTCGTGTTTGGTGTCACTTATGTTGCGGAAGGTAATGATGTTAAAAGTCAATTTGCTCAAGATGGTTTCAGTGCTGCCGCCATGTATGGTGACGCTAAGTTAAAGAAAACCGCTGTCTATGCAGCCCTTGCGTACGATTCTGATGTGTCTGGATATGAAATCGTGCGTGCTAGCTTACAAGCCAAGTTAGCTGGCATCAAGTTGGGTGGTATGTATCAGCAGCAGGAACAAACGTACAAATACAATGCAACAACGGGCGAACCAGTTGAGGTGTCTGCAGACAGTGCGACTGGCTACCTGTTAAGTGCTGCTTATGATATCAATGCTGTGACATTAAAAGCACAATATCAAGACATGGAAGACTTAGGTGATTCATGGTCAGTGGGTGCGGATTACAGCTTAGGCAAGCCGACTAAAGTATTTGCTTTCTATACCAATCGCTCTTTAGAAGCGAATACAGATGATGATAAATACATCGGTGTTGGTTTAGAACACAAGTTCTAATCTCAGTATTAAGATTGAATTAAGGAGGCTTCGGCCTCCTTTTTTATTGCGATAAACAAACAGTTATATAAACTTAATATGACAATTATCGCTACTATATAGCTTGTGCGGCACACTTATTCATAAATCTGTAATAAAAATGACTAATAATAGCCGTGTTGACATTCACTGACAGAAAATCACCTATGACTGCAAGGATATTGATAGTAGAAGACGAGTTAGCCATCCGCGAGATGCTGACTTTTGTAATGGAACAGCATGGGTTTACCACCTCTGCGGCAGAAGATTTTGATTCGGCCATTGCGCTGCTAAAGGAGCCTTACCCCGATCTGATTTTGTTGGATTGGATGTTTCCTGGAGGAAGCGGTATTCAATTGGCTAAACGCCTCAAGCAGGATGAGTTTACCCGTCAGATCCCCATTATTATGCTCACCGCCCGTGGAGAAGAGGAAGATAAGGTTAAGGGCCTCGAAGTGGGCGCCGATGACTATATCACTAAACCTTTCTCACCCAAGGAGTTGGTGGCACGTATCAAAGCGGTGCTACGCCGTAGCGCGCCGACCCGTCTTGAAGAAACGATTGACGTACAAGGATTGTTACTCGACCCCGTGAGTCACAGGGTGAGTGTTGGTGATACTGTACTCGATATGGGACCCACAGAATTTCGATTGTTACACTTTTTTATGACACACCCAGAACGCGTCTATAGCCGCGAACAGCTGCTTGATAATGTGTGGGGCACAAACGTATATGTCGAAGACCGAACCGTAGATGTTCATATCCGTCGTTTACGTAAAGCGGTTGAAGAGTCGGGCCATGATCGTCTCATTCAAACGGTTCGTGGCGCGGGTTATCGTTTCTCAACACGTAGTTAGTGCCAAATAAGAGATAGGCACAGGTTAGCTTTTCGGCTATCTTGTGCTCCTCTTATTTAGCCTGATGTTTGGGTTTATTTATGTTCGACTCTTATTCAGGGTACCGGTTGTTTACGCGCTTAGCCGTATTTTTACTGCTTTGTTTGCTCATTGGTTTATTGGTAGGGAAACCCCTCTGGATACTGATCATTGGATTGCTAGGGCTAGTGTTCTGGCATTACCGTCAGTTAGCGCGACTTAATTTTTGGTTATGGCGAGATAGAAAATTAACGCCTCCCCAAGGTACTGGCAGTTGGGAAGGCGTATTTAATGGTATTTACCGCCTGCAAGGTAAAAATCGTCGCCGAGTCGGTCAATTGGCGGCTCTACTTGGGCGTTTCCGTCAAGGCGCTGAAGCCTTACCCGATGCAGCAGTCGTGCTCGACTCAGAGCATAATATCTTATGGTGTAATAAATTAGCTCAGCTGATGTTGGGATTCGTTTGGCCACAGGATAATGGTCAACGAATCGATAATTTAATTCGTCATCCCGATTTTTCTGCCTATATCAAAGCGGCTGAATATAAGGAACCCTTAGAGCTGGCTTCGCCCGTATCGGAGCGGCGTTTACTCGAAATTCGTATCATGGCCTATGGCGATCGGCAGTTACTGTTGATTGCCCGCGATATTACACGGATAAGACAACTCGAAGGCATGCGTAAAGAATTTGTCGCCAATGTGTCACACGAACTCAAAACCCCGCTCACTGTATTGCAGGGCTATTTAGAGATGATGCAAAGCATGGCGGAACCCGATTCGATGAACGCTAAGCCCTTAGCCTTAATGCAGCAGCAGACTCGGCGAATGCAGTCGATGGTCGAACAATTACTGGTGTTATCGCGTATCGAAGATGCGGTGGATATTAATCTTGAGAACACGGTAAACATGTCGCAGCTAATGGAAGCTTTAAAGGAAGAAGCTAAAGCATTAGCGCAGGATAAATATGAGTTAAGTTTCCATTGTGAGCCGGGATTAGATTCCCATGGCAATGAGCTACAGCTTAGAAGTGCTTGCTCTAACCTGATTTCTAATGCGATTCGTTACACTGAACCTGGTGGCAAGATTACGGTGCAGTGGCGTAGCGTTGCTACTGGCGGTCTCTTCAGTGTGACAGATACTGGGGAAGGGATTGCACCGCAGCATATCAATCGCTTAACCGAGCGTTTTTATCGAGTTGACAGCGCGCGCTCACGGCAAACGGGGGGCAGCGGCCTTGGTTTAGCCATTGTGAAACATGCGTTAAGTCATCATCACAGTGAGCTTAATATCAGCAGTGAATTAGGAAAGGGTAGCACTTTCAGCTTTGTGATCCCGCAGCATTTGATTGAACGTAAAAAATAATTGCTATTTAATGTAACGTTATTTTTTATATATTAAAAACAGGTCATTATGGCCTGTTTTGTTTTTTATCGGGTTTGAATCGGCGGATTTTTTATAAAAAGGTGTTTTGTCATCTAAGTGTCATATCTTAGACATAGAATTGTCATTGTAGCGATTGATACTGGCTGCGTCTGAAGAAACTTAAGTTACAAATTAGTTAGCTTATTACTGGAGCACATAATGAAACTGAAAAAGCTTGTCGGCGCGATGACTCTTACTGCCGCTGGTGTATTCTCTGCCACTGCAATGGCATCTGTTGATCAATCTCTGCCAACTTACGAGAAAGCAAGTGGGGTATCGGGCAACCTTTCCTCTGTAGGTTCAGATACTTTAGCCAATATGATGACACTGTGGGCTGAAGAATTTAAACAGATGTACCCTAACGTAAATATCCAAATTCAAGCAGCTGGTTCTTCTACTGCGCCACCAGCATTAACTGAAGGTACTTCACAATTTGGCCCAATGAGCCGCAAGATGAAGCCTAATGAAGAAGAAGCCTTCGAAAAACACTACGGTTACAAGCCAACTGCAGTTCGTGTTGCGATTGACGCTTTAGCGGTGTTCGTACACAAAGATAACCCAATCAAAGGCTTAACTGTCGAACAAGTTGACGGTATTTTCTCCTCTACTCACAAATGTGGTAGCAGCGACATCCAACGTTGGGGCGATTTAGGCCTTGACGGTAACTGGTCAGCTAAAGACGTACAGTTATATGGCCGTAACTCAGTATCTGGTACTTACGGTTACTTTAAAGAGCACGCTCTGTGTAAAGGTGACTTCAAGGCCAACGTAAACGAGCAACCAGGTTCTGCTTCTGTAGTTCAGTCAGTGTCTCAATCACTGAACGCTATCGGTTACTCAGGTATCGGTTACAAAACTGCTGGTGTGAAAGCCGTTGCCATCGCGAAGAAAGGTAACGAGTTTATCGAAGCGACTGCAGAAAACGCCGCTAACGGTACTTACCCATTATCACGTTACTTATATGTGTACGTGAACAAGCAGCCAAACAAAGACTTAGCACCAATGGAAAAAGAATTCATCCGTTACGTGCTGTCTAAGCAAGGTCAGCAAGTGGTAGAAAAAGACGGTTATGTGACTCTGCCTAAGAGCGTCGTTGCTAAAGATTTAGAACAGTTAGGCATCCGCCTCTAATGCTAAATCGCTAAACCTTAAGGGTCTCTTCGGAGGCCCTTTTTGTTTTGGGGACTTAAACCACCAACGTCAGTATGGGGTTATCATGCTAGGTGATTACTAGTTGGCGCTTACGACTGAAAAATGGGCATAAAAAAAAGCAACCTAATTAGGTTGCTGTAAATTCCAATTCGGAATCTGGGGACGGTCGCGCTAGAAACCATCGAAAGGAGAATGATGATGAACGAAGAAACTCATTGCAAAGATTCGGTCCATAATATCTGACTCAAGGGCGCGAAATTAGTTCAGCAAAAATAGAAAATTTTTGAAAATATTTTTACTATTTTTCTTTATGCATTGAAAAATATGTAAATTTTATTTTTATGAGTTAACTAAAGTCGATTATGGCAAAACTTGGATTCAAGCATTGTTACAAAATGCTGATGCGAGGACAGTTTATTCGATTGCGCGTCGGTAAATCTGCGTCCGATAATATGATTAGATAATTTACCGTTCACAGGTTAGCTAAGTGATGTCATCAGAAAGCCAGCAAATGCCAATCGCTCCCGCAGCATGGGATTTAACTCGGGATTACCATTCCTTTGCCAATAGCGACCAAGTGCAGGTCACACACTTATCCCTCGCGTTGAAAATCGACTTTGCGACTCGCACTTTGCTCGGGGAAGCGATTCTGTCACTTCGCTACTTTGAACCACAGACTAGCGAGTTATGGCTCGATAGCCGTGATTTACATATTTTATCGGTCACGACTGATACTCAAGAGCCCCTTGAGTTTGTGCTTGAAGTGCCAAATGAAATCCTCGGGCAGAAATTGGTGATCCAGCTACCTGCTGAAAAGTGTGAGCGAGTCTGTATTCACTATCGCACCTCGCCAGAAGCTGAAGGGTTGCAGTGGCTTATGCCTGAGCAAACGGCCGGCAAACAGTTACCTTATCTCTTTAGTCAATCTCAGCCCATTAATGCCCGCAGTTGGATCCCCTTGCAGGATACGCCAAAGGCGCGGATAACCTTCGATGCGAAAGTCCAAGTGCCCAAGGGAATGCGTGCAGTGATGAGTGCGATGAATCATCCAGATACACCGCTTGAAGGGATATTTACGTTTGAGATGGAGAAACCAATCCCAACCCATTTGCTGGCATTAGCGGTAGGCGATTTGGCATTTCAAGCTATAGGCCCGCGCAGCGGCGTGTATACAGAACCTTGCATGTTGGCCGCCGCAGCAACTGAGTTTGCCGATACCGAACATATGCTAGATGTGGCGCAATCGCTATTAGGCCCCTATGCCTGGGGGCGTTATGACATGATCATCTTGCCGCCGAGCTTTCCGTTTGGTGGCATGGAAAATCCCCGTTTAGCTTTTTTAACTCCAACCTTGATTGCGGGAGATAAGAGCCTTGTGTCAACGGTTGCCCATGAGTTGGCACACTCGTGGACGGGCAATTTGGTGAGCAATGCCACATGGCGTGATCTCTGGTTAAATGAAGGTTTTACGACCTATTTCACCAATCGAATTGTCGAGGAAGTCTATGGCAAGGAGCAGGCTGAGCTAGAATGGGTTATTGAATTTGGTCGACTAAAAGAAGAAATGGCCGTTTTACCGCGCCATAGGCAAACGCTACCCGCCAATGTACAACAGGCCGATCCTAATCTGGCCTTTAACCGCTTTACCTATGATAAGGCGTCGATGTTCGTCCATGAATTAGAGCATCGACTTGGCCGCACCGAATTCGATAAGTTTCTGTTTGCCTATGTGCAGCACTTTGCTTTTAAGGCAATTACCACTGAAGAGTTTGTCAAATACGCCAAAGTCGCTTTAGTTGAAGCCTATTCCGATAAGATAAGCGAAGCCGAATTGCTGGAATGGATTTATGGCGAAGGGCTACCTCAAGGTTATGTTGGGCCCACATCGCGAAGTTTAGATAAGGTCGATAGCGCCTTGGAGGACTTTCTAAAGGGCAAAGCGGCTAGTGAGCTTAAGGTGCAAGGCTGGCGTGTCCATCACTGGCAATACTTTTTGACCCAATTGCCTGAAGTCTTGTCTCAGGTGCAATTAATGGATTTGGACGATACCTTTAAGTTAACCGAGTCGACCAATGCCGAAATTGCCTGCGATTGGTTTAGGGTCGCTATCCGCAATCATTACGATCCCGTGCTGCCCGCTTTAAGCGCTTATTTACAGCGTATTGGCCGCGGCAAGTTTGTCCGTCCGCTTTACGCTGAGTTAAAGATTGCGGGTTATCATGCTGAGTTACAACAGATTTATGCAAGCGCACGCGCAGGTTATCACCCATCCATTCAAGTGCAGTTAGATAGGATGTTTAACTCGTAAAAACAGATAAAAAAAATGGCAACCAAAGGTTGCCATAAGAAAATCAAGCTAGGAGACAAAGGAATTCAGTGCGCTAGCGTGTATTCGATTGCTTCCCAAAAGGGAGATGATGATGAACGACCAACCAATTCGACTCTATGCAATAACTTGAAACTGTTCCATTGAATTAAACGGCATGTTTTATCCATTTAATCCTTTGCTAAACTTTTCATTTAGCAATCAATTGTGCATTAAAGCGGATTTGTTAATCCTTACATATAGTCAGACTAAGGCCTTTTCATAAAGTTCAGTTTGCGGCTAAAAATTTTTGAAATTATTTTCGACCATGCCGACATGCTAAATATAGAAGTCAGTGGGTGACTACATTTATTTTACAAATAAAACATAGACATAAAAAAAGGCAACCAATTGGTTGCCTAGTGACCTCTTCCTAGGTCAAGGGGGCCGCGCTAGAAGCCCCTGGGAGAATGATGAACATGAAAAAGACATTCGCTGTTCAATATGTTTGAGGGGCTTATAGGGTTAAAGTTCCATCGAAAATAAAAAATAACTTAACTTTTTATTTAATAGAAAAGTTTCAACGGGATAGCTCGCTGATTACTTTAAAAGCGTTTCTATTTTGTCGCTAATGTCTTCTGGTTTTGTGGTTGGCGCAAAGCGAGCGACCACTTCTCCCTGACGATTCACTAAGAATTTAGTGAAATTCCACTTAATCCGTTCTGTGCCCAATAGGCCCGGCGCTGCTTTTTTAAGATACTGATATAAAGGGTGAGTATGCTCACCGTTTACCTCGATTTTTGAAAATAGGGGAAAACTCACGCCAAAGTTGAGTTCACAAAAGCTTTGGATGCCTTTCTCATCGGCTTTTTCTTGGGCACCAAACTGATTGCATGGGAAGCCTAAAACCACAAATCCTTGTGCTTTATATTTTTGATAAAGCGCCTCTAAGCCTTTGTACTGTGGTGTAAAACCGCACTCACTGGCGGTATTTACAATTAAAATTACTTTGCCTTGATATTGTGCCAGTGCCGTTGGATTGCCTTGAATGTCGTTTGCGCTGTGGCTATAGATAGTCGATGTCATCATTACCTCCTTAGGTGTGATGATTAGCATAAATAATAGTTAAGTTGTTATCAATCAATTTGTGTGCAATTTATTCTGTGTGTTTGCCAATCTTCTTCAATATCAATATAGTTACGCTAATTTTTATCTCAGCAGAAGGGCGTTTATGTGACTGAACATGAAGCCGAATACGAAACAAACACACAGGCCGATGTCGGGCAGGTTGTTCAGCAACTCACTGAAGTTGAAGGTGAAGAACAGGCTGAAGTGTTCAGTGAAATCTTAAATGAAGCAGAGCCTGGTACTATTGCATTAGCACTGGAGTCTTTACCCTTAGACGAGCGTTACGAGCGTTGGCAACAGGTTGAGTTTAGTGACCGTGTAACAGTGCTGAGTTTAATGCGTGCCGATCCGCGTATGGGTATCCTAAAGCAGATGCCCGACAATGAGGTGGATCTGCTATTCGCGCAGCTTAGTCCTGAGGATTTGATTGAGTGGAGTGATTATCTCCCCGAAAGTTTTACCGACCGCGCCTTGGCGCAGATGGGCGAGCGTCAGCGGCAGCGTTTCGAGTTGTATGACCAATATTCGGAAAACGAAATTGGTCGTTATACCGATCATCAAATGTTAGTGCTCAGCGATAAGGCGACTGTGGCTCAGGCGCAGCGGTTTTTCAGGCGAATTGAACTCGACTGTAACGACAACTTATTTATCGTCGATGAGGCGGATAAATACCTAGGTACGGTCAGACGTTATGATATTTTCAAGCATGATCCCTCTGAGCCGCTGATTTCACTGTTATCGGAAGACAGTCGTGCATTAACTGCGGATACGACGCTACTCGATGCCGCCGAGGCGATAGAACATAGCCGCGAAATTGAGTTACCCGTGATCGATGAGGCTGGGGAGCTGATTGGCCGTGTCACCCTGAGGGCCGCGACTGCCTTAGTGCGTGAACATTACGAAGCGCAATTAATGGCGACCGCGGGTATGGATGAGTCCGACGACTTATTCGCCCCAATCATCAAAGGTGCGCAGCGCCGCGCCGTGTGGTTAGGGATTAACTTACTCACCGCATTTTTGGCCTCGGCAACCATTGGATTGTTTGAAAACGTCTTATCTCAAGTGGTTGCACTTGCGGTACTTATGCCGATAGTGGCGTCCATGGGCGGGATTGCGGGGAGTCAGTCGCTCACCTTGATGATCCGCGGTATGGCGATGGGGCAGATCTCTGCGGGTAACTTATTCTCGTTAATGAAGAACGAGTTAGGGATTGGTTTAGTCAATGGTACTCTGTGGGCGATTGTTATTGGACTGGTATCGGGCTGGTGGTTTGCCGACAGCACCATAGGCATAGTGATAGGTTGTGCGATTTTAATCAATATGGCGGTCGCGGCTTTAGCTGGGGTGATTGTGCCTATGGTCTTGCAGCGATTTAACCAAGATGCGGCGCTCTCTGGCTCGGTGATTTTAACCACTGTGACCGATGTGGTGGGCTTTTTCACTTTCCTCGGTATGGCGACGATACTTTATCTTTAAGTGGATTTAGGTTGTTTAACTCATTTGTATGAATCAAAACGATATTCAATTTGTTCTTTGTCAAAACGCGGCCGAATTAGCGGCTGCGGCGTCATTAATTGACCTGCGCGATGACAACGCGCATCCCCTCGACCATCAGGCTTTTGCTCTGTCCCGCGCCGTGATATTGGCGAAGACTCTCGAAGGCGAGATAGTCGGCTGCGCAGCGATTAAGGCCGGTTCTGGCCCTGTGGGGGAACTCGGTTATCTGGTGGTCTCGCCTTTATATCGCCGCCGAGGCATCGCCCAAGGGCTTACCCTTATGCGGATTGAAGTGGCTAAAGCACAGGGAATCGCCCTGTTATTTGCCACTATTCGAGATGAAAACAACGCCAGCAGAGTGAATTTACTCAAGGCCGGATTTCACTTTTGGCGTAACTATTTGAGCATTAGAGGAACGGGGAATACCGTGGGTTGGTATTACTTAACCTTATGTGATGAGATTGATATTGAAGGAACGATGCAAACCTTAGTGGGAAATCGTATACCAGCACCTTAATGTGTAAAAAATGTTTTATTTAGGTTTTGCTGGTGTTTATGGCTGGTTTTTATTTGGTTTTAAATTCAAAAATATCGGCACCAAAATCCTAAATATGCAGATTTTCTTTTTTTATTCGGTATGATCCGCGCTATTACCCACAGTCATTATTGAGGTGTTTTTATGGCTAAATTCAGAGTAGCAAGTGTCTTATTATTGAGTGCAGCCGCGCTGCAAGTGAATGCGTCAGAATTTAATCTTGGCTTAAACAACGATGTGGTTTCTACTGAGTTAGAGCTGCAAGTGAATAAAGATACTAATGCAGTATTAGGATATATTTATTCGGACGATAGCGGTCATATTGCTCAAGGTGCAATGCACATGACCCACGATGCGGGAGTGCATCATTTTGAAGTGGGCGCTAAGTTAAGCCAGTTATGGGCAGACGATGCGCCAAATGGCAGTACTGTGTCTGTCGGTGGTCGTTATGCGTTAGCCTTAGGGCCAAATATTTCTATACATGCTGCCGCTTACTACGCGCCATCGGTATTGTCTTTCGGTAATGTCGATGGTCAGTATGAATTGGATTCCAAAGTGCAATACAACATCAACCCAAATATGGCACTGTACGTCGGTTATCGTAAAATTGCCTTTGAATACGATAATGCTCGTGATTTTACCTTTGAAGATGGTGCGTACATCGGCGGTAAATTCCGCTTCTAATCGAACCAGTAAATTGGCGACCTAAATGTGTCGCCTCGAATTTAAAGCCGGCCAAGGTTAACTTCGCCGGCTTTTCAATTTGGCTTTCAGTTCACTGTAGCTTGGCAGGATGGAGGAGAAGATCACAAGTCCTATGCCAATACACACTACAATGCTTAAGTGCTCATCCAAAAACCACCAACCAAACAATGCGGCAAAAATAAGGCCAGTGTATTCCACTGGCGCCATTTGGCTAGCATCGGCGCGCCGATAGGCGTGGATGATGAGGTAGGTCATACCGATATAAAACAGCCCTAAGGTCAGGCCAACCTGTGCGACGGGGAGACTAAAGTCGGCGCCTTCGTACCAAGTTGCCGGTATCAGAAAAACCATCGCAAAGGCATTAGACCAAAAGAGTGTTGAAAAGGGATGCTCATGGGTTGAATATGCCTTCAAAATCAGGCTGTTTGTTGCCGAAGTCATGGCACCAAAAAAGGCCAAGCCAATGTAGAGGTTAAATTCTGTCGGTTGGCTTATCAGCAAAATGCCCGTAAAACCAATAATCCCCGCAACGGTGCGACGATAACCAATACGCTCATTTAAAAAGAAAGCGGACAATAACAACAGTAATAATGGTGAGGTATAAATGACCGCGGTGACTGTTGCCAGGGGCAGATGCAATACCGCCAACATAAAGATGGCATTGCCTAAGCCGATTAACAGCGCTCGACTTAAATGCACCTTGTAAAAGGGACTTAATTTGAGATTGCCCTGTAAACGCCAGACAAAGGGAAGCACCAAAAGCGTGGCAAATAATTGGCGATAAAGCACAAGTTGAAATACGGGCGCATTAGTTTCAAGTAATTTTACCAATAGGTTGCCGCTGGCAATCAATAATTGTGCAGCTAAAATCATCAATAATGGTGCCATAGGTATCCAAGTGAACGTCTGATATTGAGGCTAAGGTGTTGTCCCTTAAGTTAACGACTAAAATATCATCATTAGGCACCCAATTGCCGACTAATTTAGTCTAATCAATTGTAAAAAATAAAATGTAGTCATAAAGTTAACACTTTAAATTGATTTTCTGCGTGGAACTAAACGCGGGTATATAAACCAAGATACCAATGAGCAAAACTAACGTGCATAATTTCTGGTGCTTTTTGTTGCTGTTTTGGACATTTAGTCCATTTGCCCTTAGCGCTGAAATTGCGTTGGACTCCCCTTATTTATTCCATGCAGAAGATAAGCAGCTCCCGCCTGCCGATTTTAATGAGGTAACTCAATGGATGAGCCGACTCAAAGAAGCTAGCTCTGTGAGTCTGGCTGGTGGCGACTATTGGATGGTGTCTCCTGTGATGGTTAATAGCCGTCAAACTCGTTGGGTAGTCGATGCCAGTAATTCTATTGTTGAATCGGTCGATTATTGGTTACTTGGTAGTGATGGCTCAGTGCAAACTGCCCACAGTGGTTACTATGCACCCTATGAATTTTTATTCGATTACGGTCGCAAGGTTCAACTGAATATTGGGACTGATTATTGGTTGGTGACTCGACTGAGTAGCCGCTATTATTCCTCCGCCCCAGAGCTGGCTTTAACGTCAGAAGAGGTGCATCAGTTAACCAACGACCGTGTGGCCATGGCGATACTGATTTGTTTAGGGGGATTGCTCTTTATCGCTCTATACAATCTACTGATTTACATATCAATTTTAGATAAGGCATTTTTATATTATGGTCTTTATGTATTGACCTATTTTGGTGGCTGGGCACTGACCTTCCATTTACCAGCGCATCTATTTAACTTCCATCAGCTTGAATTACATCATCTGTTTTTTATCAGCTTGCCGATATTTAACATCATGTTCTACAAGCACTTCTTACAGTTGCCTAGCTATTCGCCCCGATTATGGAGGCTGAGCCAATACTTATTAGTTGCGTGTGTTTTAGCCTTGCCGACTAGTATTTGGTTATTGCCCTATACCGCGATTATTGCCTCAGTCTTAATCATGCTGTGGATTGCGCTAGCGATCACCTGTGGCAATGTGTGCTTGATGAAAGGCTTTGCCCCCGCGCGCTATTTCATCATGGCCTTTAGTTGTTTGCTGTTGCCTGCGGTGATTATCTTACCGGGCAATATGGGGATCACCCCTGATTTTATTGAGCATGCTGAATTTGCTACTTTGCTCGGCGGCACTGTAGATGCCTTACTGTTATCCCTTGCCTTGGCTAATAAACTTAAACTCCTTTCTGAAGAACGTAAGGCGCATATCGAAGAGTTAGGGATCGCTTGGGAAAAAGCAAGGCTTGATGGCTTAACGCGAGTCGGTAACCGTTATGCCTTTGATGAGTTTATGAATTCTCAATTGGCCTTTTCCAATAAGGTGGTTAACCCTATGGCGTTGGTGCTGCTGAATGTCGACAATCTCAAGATGGTAAATGATACCTTGGGACATCAAGAAGGGGATCGTTTACTACAAAGACTTGTGCAGTTTTTGCAAGCGACCAATATTGCTCAACTCAAAATCTACCGTATTAGTGGCGATGAGTTTGTCGTTATTCTGCCTGCGAGTAGCGTGACAAATTTAGTGAATAGTTTGCGAGAATTAACTGCGCAAGTTGCCGCTGAAGGCTTAAAGGATTGTCATTTTAGTTTTGGCATCGCGATGAATACCGACGTAGCCGAACCCCATGAGTGGCTGCGCTGTGCAGATAGTCGTTTGTATCAGTCTAGGATGGAAAAACGGCGTCAGGAATATGCCGATAGCCGCGTGGGTGAGATCGCTTCCTTTTAAGCTTGAGAACAACTTATAAAACAAATAGAAAGGGCTGCACAATGCAGCCCTTTGGCATTTAGGCGAAGTCTTTTTCGCCTTTGATAATGGCCGGATGACCGCAGATGGCTTTAGCGGTATGCATCCCCGCCATGGTAGCGGCCTCGACACAACCGGCATTGAGGCCGGTTTTAATCCAGTCACCCGTCATATACAGATTGTCGATACCTGTGCCATCGGTGTTGATCCGATATTGTGAGCTGCCTTTAACCGACAAGACATAACGTTCCGAAGGATCCACATTGGCGCGCCAATATTGGCTATCGAATCGCGCTTCGCCTTGGCGGTTTTGTTCATCGTGCAACCATTCCCAGGGGAAACTATCGCCAACATGTTGCCACAGCTTATGAATTTCCATATTGAGCTGATTAATGGCGCCAGCCTTGGCTTCGGCGGTTTTGCGCTGTTGGAAACCGATATCCGTACGTGGTGGATAGGCATCCACGGGCAACGCCGAGCAGAAATAACTGGCATTTTTGGGCTCAAGGTCGCGCCAGTCTTCTTTATCGAGCAATTGATCCATTGATGCCCATGTATCGAAAGGCTCGGTAAAGCCTGATAAGACAGGCTGCTCGCCATCCTCAGAATAATTGGGCCAGCCAATACCATTAAGATCTTGATTCATCCAAAGTTGATAGGCTTGGGTCGCGACGGTCTGCACTTTATCTACACAGGTTTTGAGCGCCGGACTCTGCGCCATGACTTCGCTAGCGACATGGGGGACCGAACCTAGTGACAGACCAAAAATCACTTTGTCGAAGTCCACGCCTTTTTGCAGACGTTTTTTCGGAAGCGCCTGACCAAATTGCGCCTCGTATAGATTGTCCCAATCGCTCCAGAAGTGCTCAAGATTAATATCATGGGCTTTTAGCAATGCGGCTTGCTCAGGCTCGAGCTGATCGTAATTGGGGGTACTTGGCCAGCAGGCTAAGCCTTTCACATCCACGAGTGGATTATATTCTTTGACCGAAGGTGCCAGAGCAACTTGCTCAGTGATTTCAATCGCTTGAATGCTGTTATTGCGACATTCTAAATTATCGACACGATTGAAAAAGTGGAAATTAACCCCGCGCCGTTTCAACACTTCATAGTAGGGGGTAAAGACCACATCTCCCATGCCAGCTTGCATTTTCCACATAATCCCGCCTTGATAACACAGTGCGATACGCAGCATAGAGCGGATAATGGTGCCTGCTTCGACATTCGGTTTGTCAAAATTGCCTTTTTCGTAGGCAAACACCAGATCATAAAAACCGCGTACTGGCGCGCTGTCGACCGTGTATTTTTGACTTGCACCGTGTTTGATTAACCATTCGCGGTAATCGTAGTCGTTGATGGCATCGAAGCCCTTTTCAAACACATCGTCGACAAACATCCCTTTTAAGATGGTTAAGCCTAAATCGACGGCGATATACAGATGACGCAAATCATCGTTAGTGTCTAAATGGTCGCTAAAGCGTTTAACCAGCCTTTGGTGCAGGGCATCGACGGCGGACTCGACCAAACCATCGTCACTCTCGCTGTGGACATGCTCATCGCATTCGCGGCCAATCATTTGATTAAAATGGCATTCTAGCTTGTCACCCAGGGCGTCGAGGGATTCCATCGCATCTTCTACCGAATCCTCTAACTTATCCTTAAGTCGTTCAAACCAGCTGGTATCGAGCCAGTTTTTCGGTGTCGCCATGGCTTTTTCATCGGCCTCCAGCAGGGAGTCCATGTCCTTTAGCCATTCTTTTATCCAAGCAAAGGCGGCCTTAACTACCTTCCAGAAGGTTAAAGTTTCGGTGCCATCCCCAGGGATCCCTGGCAGTGTCGGAAAGGTAATCGGCCAGCAAACGGAGCGACCATTAATTTCTTCCTGTAGCACAATAAAATTATGGGGTTTAAAGGCATCGAAGAAGGTGGCCAGCGGTGCTTCGGGCGGGCGGTTTAATTCTTCATAGGCTTTACGCATCAAGGCGCAGGCATTTTGATAAAAACCAAACCAGATATGCAGGCCATGCTCTTCAATCCGCTGCCCCATCGCGGCATTGCGGCCACTTGCGCCCTTGCCGCCGATTCGCCAGCCTAATTGATAGACATCAATTTCATATTGGTTCTGCCAACCGAGTCTGTCGGTGAGATAACAGGCGGCGGTCATGGCGGCGACACCTCCGCCGAGAATGGCAATTTTTTGTTTTTTGATTTCAGAGTTATCGACCAGCACTTCGCCCGGCGGTACTTCAAAGTCAAAGTTCACATGGTAGGGCAGTAATACATGCTGCTCGCCAACCTCGACGCCTAGGGTTTCTTTGAGTGGGAAGCTGGCGTTATCAAAAATGGTGGCGACAGAGTCATTTTCTAACAGGGCAACACTGTGCACTTTGTTGACCTTAGCGGGCGATGCAGTAATCGCCTGATAAACCGCTTTTTGGCCTGAAGCGTCCGGAAACTGCTTTAAAAACACTTGGTCGATAGCGGGCTTAAACAGCAAATGAAACAGTTGCTCCTCACCTAGCTTATCCAGCTCTGGAATAAAATCCGTTTGTTCTTTAAAGAGTTGCCAGGTTTGGGCTATGGCTTCTAGCGTGGTGAGCTGCGCCTCAGGCTTGGCATTGCAATTCACCTCAATCAGCGGGTGCATGGCAAGCTCAGTGTCAGGGCTAAAGTGTAAGAAGCTCTTTGTGGCCAAGGATAGACGGGTTAATGGCTCTCCGACCGCGGGCATAGTGTATTCACACAAATACTTGGGATAACCGAATAACTCACGGCCATTGATCAGGGCCATCGCATCATTCACCCAAATATGCAGTGGCTGAAAATACACATGACTGATGGCTGTGCTGTTGCTATTGTCTTGGCGACCGACCATGACCCAAGTGATGATGTCGGTTTCTTGGATCCAACCTTTAGCCCTGTCGGTTGGGTCTTCTGAATAGGCTTTCTCGATTTGAGTAAAAGTTGTCAGTACGTAGGGCGATAGCACTTTAAAGTACATGGCACTTCCGGCCACTTGGTTGAGCGTTTTATCGATAGAGCGCTGTAGGTTGGCAAGTTTTCCCTTGAGAAAAAAACCGTACATATCGGCTTTATTCAATACTAAGGGGGAGTGCATTAACATACTGCCTGGGGGATAGATAAAATCGGGGCGTTGTTTTTCCATGGGATCATCCTTTAAACCCGTAAAGATGTGTAAGGTAGTTTTTGTCGACAAAAAAGCATGAGTAAACCCTAAAGAGCATAGGGTAAATAGGTCAATTAGCCTATTGATTTTACAATTGAATTAAAAGATGAATAGAGGGAAAAACTTAGATTAACTAGCAAGTTGGATTAACTCCAACTTGCTGGGATTTGACTGCTTATAAAGCTCGAATTTGCTAAGGCAAACGGGTCGTAGTTCAGTTACTTCGATTTATGCTGATAGAAATCCACCTCTGCATCATCAGAATAACGGCGCTTAGTATCCCTGCGACGTTGTTTTACGCGTTTGTTTTTTTGCTTACCTTTGACGTTTTCGCCCCATGGCGCATCATCGTCGTCAAATTCATAGGAGTGTGACATGGTCAAAATTCCAAAAATACCTGTGCCATTCTCAGCACTCGATCTTTTTACCCAAAGGCGAGATTAAGCTAAAGCGAAATATTTAATCACTGATGGTGAAAAGTTTTGTCCAAGAAGGGGTGATACGTCTCGATGGAATTGCATTGGCGATTTTAGCCCGCACTCTAGGGTTTATCTTGATGATTATTAAATGAATAGATAAAAAGCGCATTGATATTGTGCGGAGGCAAAAAGAATGGCACTCAGAGAAAGAGTGCCAAGTTCTTATAAAAAATAAGGAGTTAGTGCTAGGGCGTGTTGACGTTTCGAGATTAGATTTTGTTCGTTCTGGCAAGCACGTGCTCGCGAAACGAGGAATGATGTGTAGTCATTCTACTCAAATGACGAGCGGCTCTTATGACAGAAAGTAAGAGCAAGTGTTTGCCAGACGAGCCCTTCGGGCAGCATTTTGCTGGCGTTTCTGCTGCGTTATCGTCCGTTTATGTAGAATAACTACACTGCACGGACTTTGCCTTGCATAAAATCCAGCCAAATTGCTGCAAAAACAACCCTGAAACGTCAACACGCCCTAGAGATTGCGCTGCATGCACGCCACAAACATTCCATCTGTGTTGGCTTCGAAGGGCCACACGGTCAACATTTCTGTTTGTTCGCCGGTAAAGGGGTGGCGGATCGGCACTAGGTTGAACTCGGGATGTTGTTGTAAAAAGGCGGAAACTACTTGCTCATTTTCAACCGGTGACAGTGAGCAAGTGGCGTAGACTAAGCTTCCGCCCCGTTTTACCGCCTTACTGCTGCGGCTTAATATATCCAGTTGCAGTGCTGCTTTATCTGTGACGGCATCGAGGCTGTCGAGCCAGCGCATATCTGGGTTACGGCGCCACGTGCCCGTGCAGCTACAGGGTGCGTCGACTAATACCCCGTCAAAATGGTTGGCGTCGACCGGCAGTGCATCACTGCGCCAGCGAGCAATGCTTATGCCGTCAAACTTTGCCCGTTGGGCGCGTTTGCTGAGTTCTTCTAAGGCGTGGGCGCGAATATCTGATGACACAATTGAGCCGACAAACGGACTGTGCTGCTTAGCTGCGGCAGTTTGCATCAGTGCGCGCAATTGCAGGGTTTTTCCGCCTGCGCCGCTGCAGGCATCCCACCAGTGTTGCCAAGGCTCTGGTGCACAAATTTGACCTATCACTTGCGAAGCTAAATCCTGGATCTCAATTTTGCCCTCTTTATAGAGTGATATTTCATTGAGATTCATGCTCTTAGTGCCAAGGTTTATGGCATCTTCAAAATAGGGGCTGAGGCTCGCATCAATCTCTAGCGCTTGTAGTTGCTTAACAGCTGTTTGGCTGTTGATTCCCTGTGCACGTCCCCAAATCGGTGGCCGGCTAGACATAGCTTCGATGAGATTTGGGCGCAGCTCTGGGGCAATTGGGCAGACCTGCCAAAACCATTCAGGCAATAAATCCGCGAGTTCGAAGGACGCTTCGGGAAATTGCTGCCATACCAGTGCCAATTTATCCGTTAAGCTATTAACGCTAAGGGATTGAAGCTGTTGATAATCAGCCGGCGATTGGGCGAGCTCATGCCAGGCTTGGGCAATATCTTGCCATGGATGGGCTTCGATTAAGGCGCTCGCGCTCAGCATTGCAAAAAAGTGATCCGCCTGCTGATGATCGGCCGTGGCTTTAAACCAGCCCCACCAACGGAACAGGCTAAATAAGGATTCGCGGATGACCTTGCGATCCTTGGAGCCGTGCTTTTTATGTTCCCTAAAGTAGTTCGCGAGCACTCGGTCGGCGGGTTGCTTGGTATTTAAAATCTCATCGAACAATAACTTAATGGTATTGGCATAACTTAATCCGCGTTTTTGCGCGAGGGTTTGCGGTTCGATATTCACTGTAGATGCCATGGTTGCTGATGATAAGCCGTTTGGATTGCCCATAAAGTTAGCCTGAAAAGTGGCTCGGCCAAGTGACATCCATCCGGTGGGATGAATATGGCCAAGCAAATCAATAAGTGGCGCAGAGTGTAGCAGTTTTACGTATCACTAGCAGTAAAAAAGCCCCAATGCTGAGTTGGGGCTTGATGGGAAAAACGAATGCGCGCGTGAGGAAAGGATGACTTACTTAGTCACCATCTTCTGGATTTGTTTAGCACGCTCTTCATCACTCAATACTGAGGGCGGAGGTGTCACTATGCCTTTTTGGCAAGCGGGTCTTAGGGCTAACTCGTCTAGCCAACGTTGTAAGTGAGTGAGTCCTTCCATATTGATACCGCTCCATTCATGGATGCGCACCCAAGGCCAAGTCGCGATATCCGCAATGGTGTACTCATCACCGGCCAGATACTGATGCTTGGCTAATTGGGTATTCATCACCTCAAACAAACGTCTGCCTTCTTTTTGGTAACGTTCAATAGCCGCAGGGATTTTCTCGGGGAAGTAACGGTAAAACACGTTAGCTTGACCCATCATTGGGCCGACACCGCTCATTTGGAACATGAGCCATTGAATGACCTGTGAGCGCTTTTTAGGATCGGCTGGTAAGAACTTACCGGTTTTTTCCGCCAGATACAGAAGAATTGCGCCGGACTCGAACACTACAAAGTCCTCGTTATCTCGGTCGATAATGGCTGGAATACGGCCATTAGGGTTAATGGCGAGAAACTCAGGCTGCTTCTGTTCGTTAGTATTGAAATCTAACTTATGCACTCGATAGTCGAGACCCATTTCTTCGAGCGCGATGGAAATTTTAAAACCGTTCGGGGTCGCGGCGGTATATAAATCAATCATAGTTATCCCTTAAGTCTTAACTGGTTAATGCTTAACTTGGGTGCCCAATAGGGCATCGCTGCTAGTTTTTTGGGGTAAGCGACACTATCGCAGGGCGCTGGGCCACTGTCGCAAACCATGCCTGAATGTGGGGCAAGGTGTCATCCACTAGAATATCTAAGTTTTTAATAAAGCTAATAAAAACGTATGCAGAAATATCGGCAATCGTAAAGTTATCGCTCGCCACATAGCTTGATTTGGCTAATTGTTGGTCTAAGGTCGGCAGGAAGTCAATGACCCGTTGGCGTGATTCTGCGCCCCAGGCTTCGACGCAATTTTCCCTGTCTTTGTAAATACCCGTCAGGTTTCTAAAGGCTTGAAAGCCGACCATCAACCCTTGTAGCTCGATGATGCGCTGCCACATTTCGACTTGGGCACGCTCTAGCGGGCTGTTGCCAAATAAGGACGTTTCACTGGGATAGATTTCTTCTAAATAGCGGCAAATAGCCACGGATTCACATAGGTAGCTACCATCGTCGAGTTCGAGCAGGGGGATGCGTCCGTTTAAGCTTTTGGCTTTAAATTCAGGGCTGAGATTTTCACCGCCGCGAATATCAACATTCACACGTGGGATATCGATGCCTTTTTCGGCGAGGAAAATACTCACGCGTCTTGCGCTTGGCGTAGGGGCTAATTCATAAAGCTTCATGCTCTTTCCTTCTGTTAATCTTTAAGTTTGGCTAAATAGAGCTTTAACGGAACGATCGGTTAGGATAAAATTTACGCCATATCTAAACGGTCAGTCAAGAATGTTTTGCCATATAGCACTCCGTTTAATACAGGCATCAATCTAGGTTTGAACCATGGCACGTAGTTGTAATTTTGATAGACAAGAAAAGCTCATTCAGGCGATGGAGTTATTTTGGCAGAAGGGATTTGCCGAGACATCGATTGCCGATCTGGTCGAACACTTAGGGATTAATCGCTTCAGCTTGTATAACAGTTTTGGTGATAAACAGAGTTTATATCGTGAATGTTTACGTTTTTATCTCGACCATTATTCCTTTGGGGCGAAGGAGAAAATCCTGCATGCACAGGCGGGATTAAATGAGATCTTGACCTATTTAGCGCGATTTGTGGCCTTGCAGCGCGAGCAAGAGTATGGCTGCTTTATGCAGAATGCAGTATTAGAAAAATGTCTCGATGATGACTGCGTGCAGCAAGAGTGCCAGCGCTTATTTGCCCAGTTGCAGACTCACTTCACCGGTGTATTACGCTACAGTCAGCGACAGGGTGAGTTATCTCAATCGGTTCAGCCTGAGTCGCTAGCGGCTTTTTTAGTGCTTCAATTACAAGGGATTAGAGTGTTAGGTAAGGCGAAGGAATACACCCTGTTGGATAATGCATTTACGGTATTAAGCGAATATCTTAAGAGTCTCGCGCTGACGCCACTTAAGCCCGTCTATGTGAAATAGGGCGTAGGTTAAACCGATAAGCATGAGGCCAAGCGCATGCTTGGCCTCGTGAACAGCAAAACTGATGCAAAAACTAAAAGTCCAACTCGAGGGCAAAGCACAAGTAGGCCATTAATTGGCTACAGTGGGCGAATTGTTCGGCGCAGTAGCGGGCGGCATCGGCTTGGCAGAGCCTTTCAAAGGGTATGGGTTTTAGCGCGATAAAGTCCTTACGTTTGAGCTCGGTTAGCATGGGGTGGTGTTTATCGAATCCTTTTGGCGGGCGCGTCAAGCTATCACCATCCATCATAAATCCATGGTCTATTAAGGTTTGCAGCGCCTTTTTGTAACCATTGGGATTTTCATCAATACAAGTCCGAATCGCATTGAGCGCCTTCGACTCGGGGTGCCAAATACCCGCGGCAATAAAACATCCATCCTCGGCAATGTGTAAATACAGCCCTGGTGCATGCACATCTTTACCCTGAAAATGCCGAAATTGGATCCCCACATTAGTTTTGTAGGGTGTCTTATCGTTGCTAAAACGGCTATCGCGCTGCGGGCGCATTAAGCTGCCACCGACTTTTTTGGCTACCGCGGTCAATCTTGGTGAAATCGCAATAATATGAGGCTGAATTTGTTCGATAAAACGCAGTGCGGGCGTTCTGACGTTATCTTCATATTCATCCTGATGAGCTTTAAACCAGTCGCGGGAATTATTGAGCGAAAGCCGTTTGAGAAAATCCAAGCTGGCAGCGGTAAATGCCAACTCGGTTTGAGGTTGTGCGGTGAGCTTAGTCATATCCATAAAACCTTTGAGGTGCTTGAGACTGAGATTCCGACTGTTAGTCAAAACAGGTTAGTGCGAGTTGAACAAATGCGCGTGGATATTGCAAATTCTTCGAGCATTTCTCTGTAGTGACTATCAAGTTGCGATTTACATGTAAAGCTAGGTGAGAATTATTCTCATCTTTAGCTTTGATGCCTATAATGCCGCCCTATTTTTTACACTATGTAACAGGGGATGGGGAGATGGGATATCAACCTAAGAGCAGGATAGCGAAAATAATGATGGGTTGTGCGGGTTTGACGGTATTGCCTGCGTTGCCACTCAATGCCAAGGAAGTATTAGGAGCGCCTAAGGTCGAGCCAATTGAGATATTACAAGTACATGGCCAGCAATACCGCCGAGCGACCACTATGACTAAGCCGGGCGAGGCGATCATCTCGATGGAGCAAATTGAAGAGATGCAAGCGACCACATTTGCTGAAGTTATCGATGATATGGCCGGTGCCCATGTTGATGGTGGTACTCGCAGTGGCGGCGAGCGCATTAACGTATGGGGATTTGGCGAAACCGAAGATTTCAACATTTATGTCGATAACGCCCCCGTGGGATTTGAGCAGTATCGCTATGGGTCGTTCTTCTTAGATCCCGATTTAATCAAGCGAGTCGAAGTGATTAAAGGGGCCCACGATGTCCGCTCAGGTAACGGCGGCTTTGGCGGCTCCATGTATGTTGTGACTAAATCTGCTGATGATTTTTTAAATTACAATCAAAACCTTGGCGCCCGAGTCAAAGCCAGTTACGCCAGTAATAACGACGCCAAAAGCTACACGGGAACGGTTTATGGACGAGCGAATCAACAACTTTCAGGTTTATTGCATGTCACCCGCCGTGATGCGGGGGATGTGACGCTCGCCAATGGTGAAGCATTTGAATACTCTGGTTATGAGCAAAATAATTACCTTGGCAAACTGGATTATGAGCAAGGTGACCATCAACTCATGTTGAGCCTGACCCATTATCTCGACGAAGGCCGAAAGCCTTGGGCCAATCGCCGCGGTCCTATGCCCGCGATTTCTGATTATAACATCCGTAAATATGGCTCCTATGAACTGGCGCTCTATGCCACCACGGCCTACAACACCTATGAAGACAATACCTGGTCGGCGAATTATCGCTATTCCCCAAGTAATCCTTTAATTGATACCCAAATTGTGGTTTCCCATTCTGCCAATGCACGCCATTGGGTCAGGCCGCCAATCGCGTGGGAAAAGATGACAGTCTCCGTCGGCAACTTCGGCCATGAATCTTGGTTGGATTACAAGCGTGACTACATTGACATCAACAACTTAAGTATTGTTGGTAATCATGAAATCACCACTGGATTGCAGTTCCGCAGTCTCGATAGGGATTCAATGGTCTTTAACAAAAGTTATGAGAAAAATCCCGAGAAAAACTACGGTTGGTACACTCCTTACTATCAGCCCGAAGGGCGTCAGGATACCTATGCAGTCTATTTGCGCGATGCGATTAGTGTGACGGATGAGCTGACCATCACTCCTTCGCTACGGTATGACTTTATCTACAGCATTGGTCGCCCCAACATTGCCCCCGATTACAACGATATCGAGGCAGGGCACGACTACAGTTCGACTCACCATTCGGGCTTTTCACCGCGATTGGGTATCGACTACCAGTTAACAGCGAATACTCGAGTGAATTTCGATTACGCCTACAGCTTACAGGCGCCAGTGGTCGATGAAATCTATGCAGTGCAATACGCCAAGGCGAGCATTACTGGCACGAGTCGAGATATCGATGTGGAGCGTCTGCACGCCTTTAAACTGGGCTTAATGACGCAGCAAACGAGTCTTTTTGCCGCCCAAGATACGCTTTCAACCCAAGTGACCCTCTTTGCCAACTTGGGACGGGACGATATTGCTCAGCGCCGCGGTGCAAAGTCCGACCCAAATCAAGCGATTCAAAGTGGTTACACAAATCTCGACGGTTATGACATCTACGGCGCCGATCTCGAGTCCCAATATCGTTATCAGGATTTCTTCAGTGACTTAGCCGTTTCTTGGTTAGAGGGGGAGCACAGGGGATCGCTCAGAGATAGTCAAGGCGAGGACGAATACCTTGCCAACATTGCGCCGCTGGATATTCGCCTGCGTGTGGGTATGTATATTACTGATGACATTTCAGTTGCTTGGCAAGGTACGTGGTACGATGCGCAGGATAATGTGCCTCAGAGTGATATCTTTAACGCTGAGTCTCGAAGTGATAATTACTTCTTACAAAATATATATTTAGCCTACGAGCCTCAAGAAACACTGAAAGGGCTCAGCGTGCGCTTAATGGCAAAAAATCTGACGAACCAGCAAGTGACACCATTTCTGTCGGATGGCATCCCCGCGCCGGGGCGAGATATCAGACTCAGTTTAGCTTATGAATTTTAAGGATTAAATGGCAATTCCAAGGGTGAAGAAATAGATAACTCATATAAAAAATAGGGTTATCTTGCCTTCCCCCCTGCCGTGAAAAGCCAATTTATGGCATAATCCACGTTTTATTACGCATGTAGACAGAAAAAATGACTGAAAATGAATTGCTAACTCGCTGTGGCGGCAAATGTGAACTCTGCGCAAGTGACGTCGAACTCTCTATTTATGACTTACCGGCTTCCGATGGTCATGAAAACGAGATTATGATTTGTGAAAATTGCAGCAGCCAAATCGCAGCGCCGGATACTATGGACATGAACCACTGGCGTTGTCTGAACGACAGCATGTGGAGCCAAGTCCCTGCGGTTCAAGTGATGTCATATCGCATGCTAAAACGCTTAAGCGGTGAAAGCTGGGCGCAGGATCTGCTCGATATGTTGTATCTTGAAGATGATTTACGCGCTTGGGGTGATGCCGAAGCCGCTGCCGCCAGTGATGATACGCCACCGACTTTAGACAGCAACGGTGCCGTGCTTAACGCCGGAGATACCGTGGTCATCATTAAAGATCTTAACGTCAAAGGTACCAGCTTTGTGGCAAAACGTGGCACCGCAGTACGCAATATTTCGTTGACCAACAATCCAGAGCATATCGAAGGTCGTGTGAATGGTACTCGCATTGTGATCCTGACCTGTTTTGTGAAAAAGTCTTAAGTCATTTCGCTTAAACTTGCTTGAACGTAAAACCGCCCAATTTGCATAAATTGGGCGGTTTTTTTATGCAGAATTTACTCTTATCTACCCACTAAAAGTAGCCACATATACAAATCATTAAATTAGGCGATAAAATGGTTAGTATGTGAAGAATCTTTATATAGAGATAAACCTATGGCAAACGACTCGCAACTACTCGACGCAAAGCAAATGTCGGCTTCAGTTGAAGATGGATTAGATAAAATCCTCGGCCAGTGGCGGGCTGAAGGGGTAACAGAGGATTTAGTCCCCATGGCGGTGTTAGGGCGCATCGCAAGGCTGACCAAATATATGGAAAACGCTATCGCCTTATGCCACGGCGAATTTGGCTTAGGTCAGGGGGAGTTTGATGTGCTCGCGACACTCAGACGCTCAGGTAAGCCTTATACTTTATCGCCTTCGCAGCTGTATCAAAGCATGATGTTAAGTTCAGGCGCTATGACCAGTCGTTTAGACCGGCTGGAAAATAAAGGCTTGATTGCCCGTGAGCACTGTAAGGAAGATCGCCGCGCCGTGCATGTTTCGCTCACTTCGGCAGGTAAAGCACTGATTGAGGCTGCGCTCCCCAAACATATCCAATGTCAGAGCGCGCTATTATCGGGGGTCCCGACTGCTGAGCGTGTGGCATTGCAGCAAATTTTAAAACACTGGTTAACCCAGTTTGAAGGCGAATAATAGCTTGGGCGTGTTAAGGCTTAATACTAGAGTTATCACATACAGCGCAATGCAGATCAGGGAGTGACCATGGTTAAAAAACGCGAAGCGTTTGAGATTGAAGGCAAACGAGTCATTGCGGGTACGCAAATGGGGATTAAATTACCCGCTGCCAAGCTTTATACCGATACCCAACTCGATATTCATGTCGAAGTCTTTCACGGCCTCAAATCTGGGCCGACACTCTTGGTCTGTGCTGCTATCCATGGCGATGAGCTCAATGGTATTGAGATCTGTCGGCGGTTACTTGGACGGGTTAACCCTAAAAATTTAGCCGGCACCCTGATTGTGGTGCCCATAGTCAATGTGTTTGGTTTTATTCAACAATCCCGTTATTTACCCGATAGGCGCGATCTCAACCGTTGCTTCCCTGGCTCCAGTAAAGGGGCGTTGGCAAGCCGGTTAGCCAACCTGTTTGCTACTCAGTTATTAGTCCATGCAACCCATGTGATTGATTTACATACGGGGGCTATCCATAGAGATAACTTACCGCAAATCCGTTGCGATACCGGTGATGAAACTATGTTAGCCATGGCGAATGCCTTTGGCGCACCGCTTATTATGCACTCTAAGGCGCGCAGCGTGTCGATGCGTGGTTATGCGAATCAGCAGGGCATTCCCTGTATTTTGTATGAGGCGGGCGAGGCGCTGCGCTTTAGTGAACTGGCGATTAAGTCGGGTCTAAAGGGCGTGCTCAATGTGATGCGTAGCCTTGGTATGCTCAAGGGGCGAGTCAGTAACAAGATTGCGAGTGTCAGTGCGATACGCAGCTATTGGATCCGCAGTGAGTCCGATGGCTTAGTCAATATGAAGCTCAAACTCGGTCAACGGGTTAATAAGGGCTATATTATTGCCCATATTGTCAGTCCGCATGGCGGTGATAGTGTGGCGATCCGCGCGCCAACGGATGGCATTATCATCGGGATCAGTAATATTCCTGTGACGAATGAAGGCGAGGGCATGTTCCATATTGCGCAGTTCGAAGGCGATGAGATCGAAATTGCTAACGAGCAACTCGATGAGTTTTTAATGGAATATGCTTAGGCTGTTATTCTGCCAGTGTTTGCTAAAAAAGCAGCCATCAGTTTACTGATGGCTGTTGTTTTTATGTGGTTATCTCGGCTCTGATACATTTAGCCATATAAGTATCAATGCACTTATTGCTACAGTGTAAAGCGTTCGACAGAGCGGGTGAGCGAGTGGGCTAACTGAGTCACTTGGTCACTGCGTTTTGCCATATCCATTGCCTCATGGGCATTTTGATCTGCCGCGAAGACGACTTCTCCCATACTGGACTCAATATGTCGACTGTAATCGAGTTGTTGGTGGGCTGCTTGGGTAATTTGTAAACTCATCTCATTAATGGCACTGAGTGTGACTTCAATCTGAGCTATGGCATGGTGTAGTGTTTTACTTTGCTCCACACAGTCGTTGGCTTGTGTTTGCCCTGAGCTTATGGCCGTTGAGGCCGTGGTAGTTTCCTGCTGTAACGCTAAGATCATCTGTTGGATTTCGGCGGTTGAGGCTTGTGTCCTTGAGGCTAATGAGCGTACTTCATCGGCAACGACCGCAAAACCTCGACCATGTTCGCCAGCCCTTGCGGCTTCGATGGCGGCATTGAGGGCGAGTAGGTTAGTTTGTTCTGCAATGCTACTAATGGTGGTGAGAATCCCACCAATATCGTGACTGTGTGCACTAAGGCGCGACATGATAGCGACAGAATCACTTAGCTTTGTGCTTAACTCCGCTATTTTGGCTTGATTATCGGCGGCAATAAGCTGGGCTTGTTGGCTATGTTTCGATGCTTGGGTGATTTGTGTTGCCGAACTACTGGCTTGTTCTGCAACAAGGTTAGAGCTGGTAAACATTTGTTCTGTTAAGGCTTTCGTGCCATTGATACGCTCAATTTGTGCGGTAGCTGCATTAGCGATGCCTTGACCTTGCTGATGTGTTTGTGTGGCTGAATTATCTAAAGAGTGGGCGTCATTGCTGATATGGGTTAATAATTTAGCCAGATCATCACAAAGAGTATTCATATTATCAATAAGTACCCCAAATTCATCGTTGTGACGTTTAGGTATTCTCTTGGATAAGTCTCCCCTTGCAATGTTTGCCAGCGCACTATTTGCCAAGGTGAGTGGTACTAACATGGCCCTTAGGGTAAAGAAGGATATTGAACTGACCATAAACACAAACATGGCTGCTAGTACAATGGCCAATGTTTGACCGCGTTGAATATCGTCATTTGCAATGTTTTGCAACAGACTAAAACGTCTGTCAGCTAGGGCTAATAATTTATCTAAGGCAAGGGTATTGGCATTAAATTCTTGTTCCGTATTTTTAAAATGCTGTTCTGCTTGAGTGTGATTATCAACCACTTGCTGTTGTGCCAGATATAGCTCGCCTGGGGTTGAAAGTAACCGATTGAATATGGTGGCTTGTTGCTCAAAAATCTCCAGCAATCCTAGGGTGTTTATCCCCGAAGCTTGTTGTTTTAAAAAGGTAAAGTTAGTACTTAGATTCCCAAGCAATAGGGCTATATCCTGTTTATGCGAGTTTATTGAATGAGTATCCTGAGCATGCGTTAGCTCTGACATTGTGTTGGTTAATGTGTAAAGCATATCGTCAATGCGGGTTCCTGTTCCGATTATCTCCTCCAAAAGTGCCGGATTATCGGGCAATGAGATCGTTTCTAAATCGATCATTGCATTACTTGCTTGCGTTTTTGCCTCAATAAACTGATTAAAAAGTGTTTGATAATGTTGTTTTGCTTGTTCGTTCGCGAGCTTAGCGCTAAACATATCTTGGCTTTGTTGCTGGTAGGCTTGGTAGCGTTTTTGGGCTTCATTCAGTGATGCTTGCATCTGGGGTTGGTCGCTAACCATCTGTTTCAGCTCGTTTTCAATACTTTGATATTTATGCTCTAGCTCATTGAATCCTTTTTGGCTTTGCATGAGCTCTGCGGTGTCATTTTGGCTATGGGCTAAAGTTGCAAGGCGCGACATTTTAACGAGCACAAGTTGTAAGTTATTGCTTTGCTTCTGAACCGGTATGGCGAGTGTCTCGATATTGCTATAACTGATTTGAACTTGATAGAGCGAATAGTAGAAGAAGCTATTGCCAGCTAAGAGCAGGATACTAATTGCGCTGAAGCTTAAGAGCATTTTTTGCTTGATACTGAGTGTTAACATTGAGTCATCGACCTTTTCGTCTATGATGTCAGCCAAATAAGGCGATAACATCGCGTGGACAAGGGAAGAATACGCCGTAGTACAAGTACTTAGTTGCTTGTTTTTATTGGGGTATAAAAATAAGTGTAGCAGAGAGTTGTCAGAGTAAAGTCTTAACGAAGAAGGCTTGGATAATTATGTTGTCCCGCTGATTTTTAAAGGAGCGTTAATGAAAACGGTGATGTTAGAAAATAAGGCTATTGCTCCCAGCAAAATCCTTTGTATTGGGCGTAATTATGTTGACCATATCCATGAGCTTGGCAATGAAATCCCCGATGATATGGTGGTGTTTTTTAAGCCTAATTCGGCCATCAGTACTCAATTAAATACCCAGCACCTTGGTGAGACGCTGCACTATGAAACCGAGCTGTGTTTTTTGTATCAGCAGGGGCGCTTTAGCCATGTGGGCGTGGGGCTGGATCTGACTAAGCGGGAACTACAAAGCAAACTTAAGGCCAAGGGATTACCGTGGGAAAAAGCCAAAGCCTTTGATGGTGCAGCGCTTTTTAGCCCTTTTGTTGCGATTGATGATCCGAGGGCGCAATTTCAATTTAGCTTAAGTATTGATGGGGTGTTAACCCAAGAAGGCGATATTGATTTAATGATCTATCCGCCGCAAACTATTTTGTCGGAGTTGCAACGCTTTACTCGTTTAGAAGATGGCGACATTGTGATGACGGGCACCCCAAAAGGCGTCGGCATCATTCCACCGAATCGCGTCTTTAAGGTGACCTTAGGATTAAAGGATGCGTCACACCAAGCGTCCTTGGTCGAATATGAATGGCAAAGCCAGTAATCAGCAATGACGACGCTATCACCAGATACGCTTAAGGCAACTGAGCAGGCAATCAAACCCCTTTGGCAATATTTGCTCGCTTTAGGGGCAGAGCCTGATCACTTAGCGCTGCTCACCCAAGCAAGAGCGCTTTCATGTCAGCCCGGGGAGTGCTTATTACCCCAAGGCGAGTACCAAACCTTTGCCTACTTTGTGGTGGATGGCATAGTGCGTGCTTGCCACTATACCCAAGAGGGGAGTGAGCGCTGCAAGGAGTTTTACTTCGAAGGAGAGCTTTGTTTCTTATATAGCAGCTGGCTAAAGCAGGATGTTGCGCCCTATCAGTTAGAAACCGTCGGTGCTTGCAGGTTAGTGCAAATACCACTTGCCGTGCTAAATGAGCCATTTATGCAACAGGTACAACTTGCGCTACTTAAACAGCAGTTATTGTATAAAGAACAAAAAGAAGCCTTTTTACTCCTCAATACACCAGAGCAGCGTTACTTACATTTACTCGAATATTTTCCCCTCTGGGTTGAGCGCCTAACCCATGCCCAACTGGCTAATTATATTGGTATTACCGCCATTAGTTTGTCGCGTATCCGTAAGCGTTTACAAGATTCGCCGTAAAATTACCTGCCAGTTAACTTAAGTTAATGCGCCTAAAAGTGATTCCCTTCATGCTCCTTAGCGATTGCTAATCCAAGCAAATCCGTTTGTTGTTGGGCGACGTCTAAGCCTATACCGAACTTTTAAGGAGCCTATTGTGGATGCTTTTACTCTGTCGCAATTGTTGGTGGCCATTGCCATCGTATTTGACGTGATATCGTTTCAATTTAAAGCGCGCGAACGCATTGTCGCTTGCTTATTTATGTCGGGGATCTTGATTTCAATCCACTTTTGCTTGTTAGCGCAATGGACTGCGGCGGGATTGATGGGGATTGCCACAGTGCGTTACCTCACCAGTATTTTTACCACGTCTAAAAAGGCCATGTGGGGTTTTAGTGGGGCAGCGGTACTGATGAGTAGCTTGACCTTCAGCGGGCTTGTGAGTGTGATCAGTTGTATCGGTACACTATTTCAAACCCGTGCGGCATTTTGTCAGCGTGATAAAGACTTGCGGCTACTGATGATAGTCGGCACCAGTTTTTGGTTAGTCCACAATATCTTAGTAGGCTCGCCAGTGGCGGTCTTAATGGAAATGTTGTTTATTGGCAGCAATTTAGTGGGATATTATCGCCATTATTTTCGCGAGAAATTAACCCCATGGTAATGCGAAAGCTGTCGATTAAATCCCCGTCACGGCTTCCATATCGAGTTCGATATCAGTACACCCCTTTGGGCAGAAAATGCCTGCGGCTTGCTCGGCTTTGGCGGTCTCGGGCAAGATGACTTTGAGGGTTTGATTGCAGCTTGGACATTGCACTGGTTTGCCCTTAAAGACGCGCTTAATTAAGTTTTTCTGTTCATTAAACGAGTGTGCCGTGGTTTGGTTTAACACGGCAAATGGGCTAGTAGAGGCATTGGTCATTGGCAATTAAATCCTTAATACTCGATCGTTGTTTAAGACTGCTGGTGTCGTTTAAGCCAAGGAATTATAGCCCGATTGCGAACATTAATGAAAAGGCTGAATCATATATATGCCAGCATGGGTTAACTTGCTGAACTTGTGCTGACTAAAGCAAAAATATGCGATTTTGGCCTTGTAGAAAGAGCGATTTTTTGATGCTATCAGCAAGGCTGGTTTTGCCATCAGCGCAAATGATACAGCACTTAGGCTATTGGGGGAGAAAATGAGTATGTTTGTTAAAGTCACCATCGCGGCGACAGTCCTAGTGCTGAGTATTCTTGCCGTGGGAGTTTATCGCTTTAACATGACCAATGATGATATTTACATGGTCATGGAAGATGGCCAAGTATTGCAATACGATGAGGCCATGGCGCAGGCTGATGCTAAGGCAAAAGCCCAAGAAGCCAAATTATTAAGCAGTGAAGATGCGCTTGAATCTGTGGTACCCAGTGAAGTCAAGCCCGTTGCTAATGCCTCCGAAGTGATGCTTAAGCTGTTTAGCTTAAATACCGCTAATAAATTTGAAGTGAGCTTACCGGACAGCCACAAAGCCGTAGTGTTAACCCACTTTATTAACGTTAAACAAACGGAGTTTGCTATTGGGGATTATCAGGATGGCGAGGCTAAAGGCCGAGTGTTATTAGATTATTTACGAGTTACTCCGCTTAATTTTGACCCCGCTTTAGAGCCTGATACCCAAAGTGATGCGCCATTACAGGATGATCCACAGCAGCAAACCATGCCCTTTGTGGCGCCTTTTATTGTGACTAACCAAGGTTCAGGTGTGTTCTGGTATCTCGGCTTGTTTAGCCTAGATTATGGCCAAAATCGTGTGCAGCACTTAGGCAGTGTATTTATTGGCGATCGTATTGAGGTCGATAATATTGAACCTGTTTATCCCTTTGAATCCCCATTTAAAGTAGCTGTTACTTACCGTGAGAGGGCGGCTGATCAACCCATGACAACACCGCCAACTGTAATTAAAACCCTTAAAATCGGTGTCAGTGAATCAGAAATCAAAGCGCTGCATTAGGTTTAGAGCGGGGCTTATGCTAAGTTAATTTTACCTCAGCTGCGGCTGAGGTATTTATTTCATCTAGCGGCCGGAAAGCGAAGGTTTTGGCATAAAGCATAAAATTAAAACAAGGAGCGTGTTATGGAAATGACCAAAGTCACAGGCAAATTTGATGTTAAGCTCAATCCCGAGAATGCCTATGCCACAGGTGTGGGTGGTGTGAACTTGGGCAGAATGACTTTAGATAAAACCTTTTATGGTGAGCTAGAGGCCCGCAGCCAAGGCGAAATGCTCAGTGCCATGACCGCGGTAAAAGGCTCTGCTGGTTATGTGGCGATTGAACAAGTCGTGGGTAAACTGTGCGGCAGACAGGGCAGTTTTGTGCTGCAACATTTTGGCATTATGACCGATGGACAAAACCGCTTACACCTTGAGGTCGTTCCCCATTCTGGCGCGGGTGAACTCACAGGGCTATATGGCACTATGGCGATAAGCATTGAAAACGGTCAGCATTTTTATGAATTTAGCTTCTGCTTTGAACAGGAAGCCTAAGGCATGATTAACATAACATCGCGCTGATAAAACAAAACCAGCCGAAGCTGGTTTTGTGGTTTTTGCCCGAGTGACTAATACCAACATCTGAGTTATCAAGAGTATCTAGAGCTGAATTAGCAAGGGCTGAATGTTAAGACCATTATGAGGTTTTGACTTTGATCTTATCGACGACCTTTTTCACATCATCGGTATTTTTGGCAATGGTCAGGGCTAATTGACGCTCGGCATCGCTGGCCACTTCACCCTGTAAGGTCACTACGCCATCGGCAACGTCTACATTAATTTGGGTGCCAGAAACGTCGGTCGAGAACAACAGGCGGGTTTTCACCACAGTTGCGACCTTAGAGTCGGTTAAGGTCTTCACTACCTCACTGGTGCTCTCGTTTTCATTCATCACGGTTAATTTGTTTTCAACCCCTTTTACCCCGTCCAAGCTTTTGATCAGCTCCGCTGCGAGCGCCTTATCGACACTGCTCTCCACTTTACCGGTTAAGGTCACATGGCCGTTTTTCACGTCGGTCATAATGTCAAAGGAGTTGAGGTTAGTATTGAGCAACAAAGTCGTTTCGGCCTTGCCATCGAGCCAAGCATCTTTGGCATCGTCTTTCCAATCCTGTGCGGCGGTCACATTTAAGCTGATAGAACCGACAAGTAAGGTGGTTAAGGCTAAAGTTGTCGTGTTTTTCATAATGATATCCTCCGTTGTTATCTCGAAGGGACTAAAGCGTGAATCGTGCCAATATTTTTATCTGATTGATTTTAAGATAATTATATTTGTTTTCGGCTCGTTTCGACTGTTTAATCCAAAAGCAAGCTCGGCGCTTTTTACCGACAAAATGTAAATATTACCGAGGGTGATAAAGCGATTGGGCTTAAGCAAGATAGGCGTTAAGAATCGCCAGATCGCAGGCAACAAAAACGCGGCTCAGTTGGCCGCGTTATTGGCTGGCATTGCTGCCTTACAGGGCTTGGCTACGCAGGTGTAAGGTATCCAAATGGATTTGTAGCCAAGCAATATCCTCGGCCAATTGGCTGATTAACCTTGGGTGATTGGCTTTTTTAATTAACTGTTTGAGGTGGTTAAGGCGCTGACGCTCAAGCTCGCAGAGCACTGTGAGGGCATCGGCGAGTTGCTGTTTAATAAGTAAAGCATCGACATCGGCATAGGGCCGAGTCTGCGACGGCGGCACCGAGTGCGGGCCTATGTACTGTAATGATTGGGCGAGCAGTTGCCTAAATCGCGCCAACATCCCTTGGTATGTGTTGATTTGGGCAATAAAAATGCGTTTTAGGCTGTAGTCATCGACAGTGGTATTGGCCCGAGTATAAAAATCCACGCCGGTTTGCGTCAGCTCGATTAACTCATTAACCAGCTTAATATCGGCGCTCAGCTCGGTCTGATGTTGCGCAACATTAGACGTCATAACGACCTCCTGTGGTAGTTTGGGCAGCTCCGCCGACACGGATTGCCCACATTTTCATGGAAATATCAGTTTCATTCAGCTTCTATGCATATTTCGTTCACTTTTTAATGATAAGTTAATGGTTTGATTTAACTGATGATATTTATCTATTGTCGCCAGTAGGCCGACTATTGTCGGCAACTCTTACCGTTAAGATTGTTAAAGTTTCACAGCTGGCATACAGTGATTCCTTATTCACAGGGAGTGGCACAAGATGATCCGACCAACGCTTTTCTATCATCTACAGGACGTCGAAACCGAGCAGGCATTAGTGAAGCTCGAGGGCGCGCAGACCTACAACAAGCTACGCAGTAGCGATGATTTATCTTGGATTAGTCAGCTGGAGGCCAATCGTATCGATGTGGCGATCATTGAGCTGCCCCGTCTTAGCCGTGAAGATTACTTAGCCTTACTCGAGTCCAGCGCCATTGCGGATGTGGAGTTTATTTTCCTCTCCGACGGCCTGCCGAATCCTCACCTCGATACACTATTGTCCAAATACGCGGGCTACCATTTCCGTAAACCCATCGATATGTCCTTGCTGTGCGAAACCTTAGCCGATTTTGCCCAGCATCTGGTTGCCAATACCTCGACGCGCATTCGTCCCTATGCTAGCGAGTTAGACCAATATGGTTTGCTGGTGGGCTCCTCGTTACCTATGCACCGTTTGTACCGCACTATCCGCCGCGTGTCGGCCGCCGAGAGCAATGTGTTGATTATCGGTGAGAGTGGCGCGGGTAAAGAACTGGTCGCCAATACCATTCACTTAGCCAGCCCGCGGGTGAATAAGCCCTATATTGCGATTAACTGCGGCGCCTTGAGCCCAGAATTGGTCGATAGTGAACTCTTCGGCCATATTAAAGGCGCCTTCACCGGCGCGACTCGCGATCACCAAGGGGTATTTGAGCAGGCCGAAGGCGGCACCTTATTCCTCGATGAAGTCACCGAAATGCCCATCGAGCATCAAGTTAAGCTATTAAGAGTGCTCGAAAATAATGAATATCGTCCCGTCGGCAGCCCTAAGGTTCTCAAGGCCAATGTGCGCATTGTGGCGGCGACAAACCGCGATCCTTTAGTGGCGATTGAGCAAGGGCAACTGCGGGAAGATTTGTACTTTCGTTTAGCGCATTTCCCCATTCAAGTGCCGCCATTGCGGGAGCGCGGGGAAGATATAGTCGGACTTGCGAAGCATTTTCTGGCCTATCGCAATGCGGCGGAAAAACAGAGCAAAGTGTTCTCGTCCTCAAGTTTAGAGGCGATTGCGGCCCACGCTTGGCCGGGGAATGTGCGCGAGTTAAAGCATGCTATTGAGCGCGCTTATATTCTGGCGGACCATGAGATTACCCCTGAGCATTTACAGCTGACGCCCAGTGCGGAAAAAGAGACGACTGCGGAGGAAAATGTGGTGATCCCCCAAGGTATGCGCCTTGAGGAGCTGGAAAAAATCGCCATTTACCAAGCGCTTGAAACGAGTCAGGGCAATAAAACCGACACCGCCGAGCAGCTTGGTATCAGTGTAAAAACCCTCTACAACAAGCTCAGCAAGTACGAGCAACAAGTCGAAGCGGGTGAGCCGACGGCGGAATAGTGCTGATTATCAAATTAATATTGAAACAGAGCCGATTTTTACACTATTTTTTTTGTAAATAATAACTCCTATTCTACAGCCCTTAAACAGAAAAGCGGAGATAGAATATGAAACACTTATTTACGACAGCATTATGGCTTTCTTTGACTGCCAGTAGTTTTGTAAACGCTACCCCAGCGGTAGGAAGTCTTGAAACAGTCGCTGAATTGCCAATACGACCTGGCAATGTCAGTGTCACTGCACAAGGTCGGATTTTTGCCACGGTACATCCACTTGATACGCCGTCAGGTTTACAACTGATTGAAGTTAATCGTGAAACCAATGCTTACAAAGCTTGGCCTTCAATGGATTTACAAAAAGCTTCGACTGCCAATATGACTCAATTTGATACCTTATTAGGGATTGCTCAGGACAAAGCTGGACACCTCTGGACCGCAGATATGGGGTTAGAATTAGGTCAGACGAGGATTTGGGGATTCAACATTAAGGATGGCAGTCTATATAAACAAATTGTCCTACCACAAGCACTCGCGCCCAAAGGCAGCTTTATGCAGGATCTGGTTGTCGATTCACAAAAAGGCTGGATTTATTTAGCCGATATCGCCAACCCAGGCCTCTTAGCAGTGCGTATCGACGATGGTCATACCGTACGTTTTTCAGGTCATAGCTCGCTGCAGGCCGAAGCGGATGCAGTAATGAACATAGATAACAAAACAACATTGTTTAATGGCAAGGTTGCTAGTGTCGCGGTCAATCCCATCAGTTTATCTGCCGATGGAAGTACACTCTATTATGGTGCAATGAATGGTACTCACTGGTATCAGTTATCGACTGCGGCTTTACAAACAGGCAATAATGATAAAATTATCGCGACTGTAAAATTAGTCGGAGCTAAGCCAGTGTCAGATGGCGCAGCAACGTCCAAACAAGGTAATCATTACTTCACCAATTTGAACCACAATGCCATATCTATGTTAGATAACAAAGGTACGCTATCAACAGCGGTCAGTTCTCCACTACTGGATTTTCCCGATAGTGTGCAATTTGGTGAAACGGGCTGGTTATATATTTCAGTGAATCAATTGCATAAAGCAAAAGCCTTTAATGGCGAAGCTGAAACAGCCAAACCACCTTATCGCATCATGCGACTCTGGACTGGTGAGGATACCGCTGCGGGTCAATAACACCTTAGCTGCAACTGCAAAGTTGCAGCTTTTCGTTGCAGTATGAGCGATATCGCAACGGTTATTTCCATTGATGTGAGTCGTTGGTTTAACTCGAAAGGATCTAAAAATAAGTTAGGTGTTGATTGTGTAAACTATCAATGCCTCATATTGTTACTAGCACAGGTCAATTTGAGATGGTGAGATAATTTTTGGAACAAGGAACAAGTTCAGTGACACTTAATCAACCTCCTAAGAGTGCGCTTTATCTCAAGGCGTTGAGTACCCAGTACCGACCTCTACTGTGGTTTTTTGCCGTTGCCTTGTTAGTGCTTGGATTGCTTTGTGCGAGGGCGGCCTGGTTACAACCCGAGCCCGTGTTACGGCTTGTGCTTGGTTGGGTGGCATTTTTTCTGTTGTTCCCTGTACTGCCGCTAGCGTTAGTTCGGCAACAATCTTGGTTAGATACCGAGCGACAGCAATTGTGGCTCGGTAAAGGTGTATTCAATGGGAAGTCGCCTGGATTGTGGCGTTGGCGCGCCTATGCCTTTTCAGATATTAATGCTGTGCAACTCTATCTGCTACAAACAACCCATTGGCACCAGCTCGACCGTAACCGCCAAGCGGAAGATACGGTCGATCACTATCTCGCCTATTTACAAGTGCAGCAGCCTAAAGGGAGTCAATTGAAATTGGCTAACAGCACTGACAAGCAGGAATTACAGCAAGTTTTGCAGCAATGCGCGCAAGCGATAGGCTGTAAGTTTCAGGATTTTAGCAATAGTCCTCAAAAATCCCACCCCAAAGTGAGTGAATTTAATTTTATGCGAGTGCTTATTGCGCTTGCTGTTTTTATCTTAATAAACATCGCGATAGTGTCATTTACGTGATTTTTGGGTCGATAGCATTTTCAGTCGATTCTTGATAAGGCACAAACACCTTCAAAGAGGCGGGCAGGATATCAATATTGAGTTCCTCCGGCTCACAAATCTCGCCATCAATCACATACTTGCATTGGGGCTGACTGCTGATCTTCACCTTTTTCGCGTGGGCATGTTTCACTTTGCCTGTGTTGGCCGAGGTTCCAGAGTCGCTATTGGCGGCCTCTTTAATCCAGCCGGTAAAAGCCAGTTCAGCCAAACTGATAAGCTGTTCATTCGGCTCATTATTTGAATCTAACCAAGTGATATCCAACAAGCCGTCGGTCATATTGGGTTTGCCCTTACCTTGGGCGAGTAAGCTGGTAAAAGGCGCGGCATTGGCAACCACTAGGCTGTGGGTTTGCACTGTCATTGGGGCTTGGTCATCTAAAGTTAGCTGCAACTCGAGGTTGGTGTTGGTGTTCACCGCGCGCCACAAACCATCGAGGTAGGCGAGTTGGCCGAGAGCATTTTTACGCTCGCGGCTCGCCGACTCAATCATTTGCTGCTCAAACCCAATGCCGACCAGCAGCAACACCAGTCGCTCATTGCAACGCGCCGTGTCTATGGTCTGTGTCTGGCCTTGGATAATATTATCAAGGGCTTGGGAGACAGCATTCAGCTTACTGCTTAAACCAAAGAGGGCGTGTGACAGGGCATTGGTGGTGCCTAACGGGATAATGCCTAAGGTGATATCGGTGTCGATAATCTCCGCAGCGACCTCAGTGACTGTGCCATCGCCCCCGCAAGCGATGATGATATCGGCGCCCTGAAGCCGGGCTTTTTTCGCTTGGGTTTGGGCGCTAATCTCTGGCGTGGTGAGCGCTAACTGCACCTCAAAATAGCGTTTCAGTTCAGTACAAATTTGTTCGCCATGGGTCTGCCATTTACCCGCGCCAGAGACGGGATTGGCGATAATCCAGGCTCGCTTATGCAGTTTGATTTCCCCTTGAGTGTACATCTGCTCCAGCGCTTTAAGTTGCCAGCGATTTAACCCTGCGGTTTTACGAATGCTTTTAATCTGTTGCAGCACCTCGGCAAAGCTGAGCTCGGGGCGGCGGCACACAAGATAAGCGGCCAGCACCATTACGGATCGCCCGCGGCCGAGCGCACAGTGGATTAATACCCGCTTTTGGGCGCGTACTTGACGGTGTAACCAGTTAATCGCCTGATTTAATTGGGCGCTAGTCGGCACACTGTGGTCAAGAATAGGGATATTCAGATAGTCGATATGATCCTCATACAGGGACACATCGAGGCCGTCAAATTCGGCGGTGACATCTAAAATGGCGGTAATGCCATAACGATTTAGTTTAGGTAAATCGGCAGCGCTTAAGCGGCTACCCAAGTACAGATATTTATCAATGGCTTGCATTGAAGGCACGCTATCACGGCGCCGCGCCCAGAGATTATAGAGTCGGCATCCTAGTAAAAATGGAATAAAGCCCCAACGAATATACCAAGGGATGGAACCATCCTGACGTTTTCTAAAAATACTGGCGAGATTAAACCAATAGGCCGAGCCGACAAGGGCGAGGGATAGGCTGCTCCATGCCCAAATAAAGGTGAGGATAGGGGAGTGCCCCGTTACGGCGAAATAGCCAAATAACAGCGCTCCGAACAGGTAGAAATACTTAATGTGGATCCTACTCAGCATTGGCATCTCCTCCATCGATAAACGGCGAGCCTCAGGGAAACCCACTTTATCGTAACCAATGACTGTCGCGATAAAGTGGCTCGGTGGTACTCAATTGAACTGTGGTTATCCTGATAGGCTCGTTTGTGGGACTCACTACTCGCTGTCATCCGTTTTAGCAGCGCGTATCTTTCGCTTTAACGCCTTCTTTCAGTTCTTCACAGGCATCTTCAATTGCATTGCCGGTATCAGTGATGGCTTCATCGATTTTTTCGCCTGCATCCTCGGCGTGGTTGTCGCTACAGGCTGACAATCCAAAGGTTAATAATAAGGCTAAAAATGCAGTGGTAATTATGGTCATAGGTTTCATATTGATTCTCCTTTTATCCAATTTAAGCGCGTGGTGCCTTGCCCTTAAGGGCATTGACCAGCAGGGAAATCACAAGTAATACAATAAATAGGAAGAAAATAATCTTTGCGATCCCCGCTGCGGCGCCAGCGATCCCCGTAAATCCAAACAGTCCGGCGATAATGGCCACAACCAGAAACATTAAGGTCCAACCTAACATAGCCGCCTCCTTTGTCTTATTTCGGTTTTTCTGTCTTCTCTCACTCTGCATGTTTACGTCGAGTGAGCTAGTGGAGTTCGTTGTTGAGAGCTAGTGAAGTAAGTTGAATGTGCTAAGTTGCGTCTTACATACCGTTATCACTCAATCCCGCAATAAACTCACAAAGGAGATATTGCGAGCTTAATGCCAACTTTGAAATTCTTGGTTAATCTACTGATTATTAGTGTAATTTTTAAATGTCGTATTGGCGGGAGTATTTGCTGATATAAGCGAGATAGGCAATTTTTACCTGCGATTCGGTAAGAGTTGCCATTAGAAAATTGTGAGAAACAGCATAATGGCTTTGGAGGAGTCCGAGAGGGTATGATGTTGTTGGTTTAGAATGGGTAGTAATATTTTCTGTCCAGAATTTTCACCTTAGCTGATAGCTACTTATTGGTGTTAGTTCGAAAACTATCACTGCTGAGTACCACCCAAGCACTACGGGATGACTTATCTCGTCCGAAACATGCCATTCTTGAATTAAATTAACTCAATTTATTGCCTTGGATACTGTCTCGCGTTCTGATAACTCTCATTCAAGTCATTTAAAGCAAGAGCAATTTGTAGGTGAATTAAAGATTCTACATTTATTTTTTAAAAGATAATTTTTCATCTTCACAGTGGTCGTGATTTTTATACTAATGATGTATTTTATGTACTAAGGCTACATGGCAATATTATATCTTTAATAGAGTTTGGACGAAATTGTAAATGAGGATGTTAAAGTTTTTTCATGGTGTTTTTTTAATTTTTCCGCTTATCAGCTTTTTTTCATATGGTTCCATAACCTCAAAGACTGCAGCATACGTATGTCATAATTGTAGCAATGCAGATTTTATTAGCTTAGTGAAAAAAGAGGCTCTTTCGAATAACTGTAATTTTACAACATCAAAAGGAGGGGCTTCTCAAGACGAAAAGGGTTGTTATAAGCAAAATGAAAAAATGATTGTAGTAAATCCCACTGCAAAAATTGCAAGCAAGTTTATTGTCCAATCCACGGGAAAATTGGGTGGCAGTGAGATAAAGTCATTACCATTAACACAAGGTGAGAAGAATGATTTAGACATATTTTATCAAATTGATAATTCATTCATTCAACTTAGTTCGAAATCAATTGTGACTTATGCTGGAGAATATGATAACAGCAATTTAAATAAGAAAACGCCATCTGCAAAGTTTGATCAAAAGTTTGATTATAATAAAAATGCCCAGTGTAGTATGTCATCTTTCCCAACTGATTTTTTTACATCAAAAGATTATAAACAACGAGTGTTAAATGAGCTTGGTGCTTTAATGAAGGCAAGTTTAAAGGATCTAACTTGGACGCAGTTTGTTGGTGACTTTAAGGATAAAGATCTGACAGGGCTGAATCTAGAGCTTACTGATGTTGATATTATTTTTAATCATAGTAATGCTAGAAAAATATTTGTGCATGTGATTTATGACAAAAATGATTACCGTGTTGCTCCAGATAATAGACTAACTTTTAGTGTTTCATATGTAGGTGAATATTATAGGGAAGGGAATAAAAATATAAGTTTTATTTTTGAATTAGAGCCAGATCTTTCTTATGCTGGAGGTGTTTCAATTAGTGACCTTTTCACACCATCAGGTAGTGATAATTCAGTGCGATTTTATGGGGATAAGGTTGATCCATGCCTAGTGCAATTTTTTGAACTAAACAAAACTCAAGCCACTACACAAACTCCTCTGTCTAATGATGAAATATATGGCCATTGGGCAGGTGTTCTAGATGAGGGCGGTGGGAAAATTTGTCGCTTGCGGACGCCTATACGTGGCTATTCAGGATATGGATGCTTCACAGATAAAAACGAGGTGCAAGATCTGACTTATGAGTATATGGGGTTATGTAATTAAGTTTTTTAGGATTCTAATTCATAAAAAGCTTAGGCACTTAACAAAAAGCTAGGCTTGATGTTATTCATAATGATATGACAGATAGATTCATTTTATATCGATTTAGCTCCATTAAACGCCATAGCTTGCAGGCGAGGATTGTCGCGCTACGTTCTGTGACAGAGTGGGCCATCGGAAAAATGGATTTTTCCGTTGAGCCCCTAGGATGGGTTTACGGCGTGCCACTGAAGTGACAATGCAGAGCGGAAACGGAACTCCAATCGGTTTTAAGCCCAAAAAATGAATGTAAAAAAGCGGGTTAAGTTTTCACTTAACCCGCTCGATAAGGTTTAGCAAAGCGAATTAGCAGCGTTGTAGTGGTTTCCAGCGTTGCAGGCTGACTGGAATACTTATCCCTTGGGATAACAACAGGTTAATCCGTGCTTGGTAGGCGGCGCCTTGCATTAAATGCTTCGCCAAATCCACTGCATTGCGCTCGCGGTAATCATCTAAATAACTGCCTTTTGCCCAAGCATTAAAGGCGCCGAGGGCGGGGCCTGCCCAAATCTGGTAATCCATTTCGCGGCCAACTTCGCCCGTATTCGACCAGCGGCTCGAAAGACCCAAATACCAACGGAAAATCAGTGCCATTTTGCGTTTTGGATTATCCAGCGCGCGTTCAATTTGCTTAGGATCGCGCTCATTAAAGTGCGCCACAGTGCCTGCCCAAATCTCATCTAATGAGGCGCGAAACACTTGCTCTTCAAGCTTTTGTCTTTCCTCTGGCGGAATCGCCTCAATCGAGTCGTAGCGGGTGTAAATCTCGTAGAGTTTATTGGCGCGCATCGGGAATAGGGTGCCGCGCTTAACTACTTGTAACTTAACGCCCATTTCGAACATATCGGCGGCGGGCGCCATAGTCACATCGGCCATTTCGGTGGTGGCGAGTAACTTACGGGTATGTTCGCTGGCACCTGCTTCAACACAGGCTTGGTTGATTGAGCCAGTGACAATATAGGCCGCGCCCATATTGAAGGTCGCCAGCGCCGCATCGGGCGTGCCGATACCACCACCTGCGCCCACTCGGATCGGCGTTTTGTATTGGTACTTGGCTTGAATAGTATCTTTGAGTGCCAAAATGGTCGGCAATAGCGTGACCAGAGGGCGGTTGTCGGTGTGGCCGCCAGAGTCGGCTTCGGCGGTAATGTCATCGGCCATGGGCACAGATTGCGCCATTAGCATTTGGTCTTCGCTGATAAGCCCTTCGTTCACTAATTGTTGCAGCATCTTAACGGGGGCGGGCTCCATAAACTTGGTCGCCACCTCGGTGCGGCTGATTTTAGCTATCACTTTGTTGCCAATCACAATCTCGCCGTTGGCATCGCGACTCAGGCCTGCTGCGCGGTAATAGACGATTTGCGGTGTTAAGCCCAAGAAGGCCGAGGCTTCAACCGTACGTACTTGATGTTTAAGGAAGAGTTCGACACTGCCACGCTCAAGCGCTGGCTCGCTCGGGCTATGAATGAGGTTAAAGGCGTAGGGGCCATTGGGCAATGCTGTTTGAATGCGTTTAATCGCGGCTTCAACGCGCGATGGAATTAACCCCGCCGCGCCAAAGGAGCACAGAATGCCCGCCTGACCTAAGGCGATAACTAACTCTTCCGAGGCGATACCGTTAGCCATGGCGCCCGCGTAGTAGGCGTATTTTACCCCATGCACGCGGCGAAAATTACTGTCGCCCAAGCTTTGGGTGCCAAGGGCGGGGGCGAAGGCACTCACAGGATGCAAACCATTGCTTTTGTGTAAATCATTGCTGGACTGTGGTTCAGCAAGACCGACCACCTCGGCGCTTTGGGCAATGCCTAGGCCTTTTTCGGCATGATTAACTAAGTAACAGGCTTGATTGAGATCTTTAAGTTTTTTGCCAAGGGAATCGATATCGAAGCTGATGGCGGCTTCATCAACCTGCCACGGCCAAGGACTGAGCTTGTTATTATCGAGAGCGTTATTATCGAGTGTGGTATTCGTCATTTGGGCTATTCACTTTTAGGTGTTTGGGGCCTGAATTTGTTTGCCGCAGTGGGGTTATTCCCTTGCACTGCGGCTGTTGTGTGCTGTTTAAGCTAACTTTGGCTAATGCCGCAAGTTAGGCGCTAGCGCTATGCCTCTTCGATGCAGATTGCGATATCGGTTACCTCATAAATGCGCAGGCCATCCTTACTCAGGTTGGCATCGCCCTTGATGATGCGTTTACCGTCTTTATCTTCAATGCTGGTGATATGCACATCCAGCGACATCTGTTTGTTTAATGGATTAATTTGACCACGGTACTTCCATTTAATTTCTGACAGGATCTGGCCAAATTTCGGATTATTGAAGCCTGCGCCTAGGTCTTGGTCTATGGCGTAGGTTTGCAGTAATTCGATGATCGCCTCGACGCCGAGGGAGCCTGGCATCACAGGATCCTGATGGAAATGGAACTGGAAGAACCAATCGCTCGGGTCAATAGTGCGCTCGGCGTACAAGTATCCCAGACCCTTCTTACCGCCAGTTTTTACAATCTCGGCCTTGTCGATAAAGTTCAGCTGACCACCCGCGAGGCGGTAGTGTGGTTTGCCCTGCGGCGCCACAAAACTGCGACCATTTCTATCTAACAGATTGATTTGGCTGTCGGCTTTAATACCGCGCTCAAGATGCCACGCTTGGGTAATTTTACCATTGTCGATACCCAACTGGTTTTTGAGCGCATCGGCCTTAAAGTAACCGAAAACCGCATTGCCACGGTAGAAGGGCTCGCCATCGCAGCTCAGTTCGAAACTAAAGTTTTGAATGATATTGCTGCCAGCTATCACGGTGGACAGTAGGCGCGAATCGTTGACTATGGTTTTACCGCGTAAATCCACTTCGCGCAGTAACTTGCCACTGCCGTCGAGGTTGCGGAAGAATAATTCCTGCCCCGGGAAGCCTAAGGTCGTGCCCATATAACCCGAGATAAAGCCATTGGGCTGCAATGAGATTTCCATCAGCACTGAGTAAGGCATCACACTCGGGTGGCTGTTTTTAGCGTAATACCAAGCATTGCTGGGCACTTCATACTCGGCAATACAGGAGGATGGCTTTTTCAGCTCGCCACGTTTGCCCTCAATGGCCACCACTCGGGTGGTGAGTTGCAGATCGCCGCAGGGCGTACGCGGCGGGATTAAGCCACGGTAAATACTAAAATCGGGGCCGAAGCAGTTTTCAATATCGCCAGTGGCAAACTCAAACAAATGATAAGGCGTAAACGGCAGGCTGTCGGGCACGCGGTTGGCGTACTTAGAGCCTGCTGGCGCAATCGGCGCACTTACATGCTTAAGCGGCACAACGCCTTTATTGACGGGAGCGGCCATATCTGGGATTTGCGCCATCAGCGGCGCTTGTTCCGCTTGGTTGTCGATATTTGCTGCTTGGGTATCACTACTCTGCGAAGAATGGCTTTGCGAATAGCGGGTGCAATCCGCTTCTTCTTTAATCATCACCCCGAGGTTTTGGAAATCCACCACCACTTTACCATTGAGCAGAATATCGATATTCGCCTTGGCATAGGGGCGAGGGCTCATGCCAATTTCGGTGACTTCCATCCGATAGGTGAGCGTGCCAGATTGTGGCAATACTTGACCGCGGCAGCGTACTTTTTGCGATGCGTTTTCAAGGGGTTGGAAACGACCGTTAGTAACCCCAAGGTGCATACCAATATGCAACATAAAGAATTGCAGCAACTGGCCACAACCTTCGGCCATGAGGGAGCCGGCCATCACTTGGTCGCCCTTGAAATGGCAGGGGAAATACCAATGGTCGGGGGCTAATTGCTTGTGACCTTCAATCAAGCCTAAGCCCCAAGCGCCGCCATGCACTTCGAGCTTGCTGACTTGCTCGATCATCAGGAATTTTTCCGAGGCGAAGCACAGTGAAGGCTGGAGACCAAACTTCGCCTGATGGGCCGCATGTTCACCGCCGAAACAGCCGCCAATGTCGGCGCGCAGTAGACGATGGATTTGGCCATAGCTGAAGGCCGTTTGCGCGCAGTTAAGTAGCGGCGCGAAGCGTGGCTGATTGCCGTTTCGGGCATATTCATTGGCCAGTGCAATTTGTGCTTGCTCGCGCTGCTTAATTTCGGCCTCGGTGCGGATCACCCCTTTGCCATCGGCCAGTTCTTTATCGCTAAAGAATCCCGCGCAGCCGCCGTCCATCTTGAGGATCAGCTTATCGCCCACGAAGCATTCGTAGGAGAAGAAAAACAGCAGGGTATCGCCATTGCGGGCAAAGTGGTTGATGGAGATATCGTAGCGCAGGGTATCACCGCCGCGGGGCAGATCCCCAAGGAAGGTGAGGGTGCAGTCGAGCAGGCGATAGACGCGCTCGCCTTTGTTTTCAAAATCGATACCTAAGTAGCTGATCAGCATTAAGTCGCACTGACCCGATTCGACTGCCACCGCCCACGGAATTTGGCCATCGACCAAGAAGGGCGCATCCACGGGAATGTCGTACTCTGTGGTCATAGTGCTCGGCTGATAGCGGTTCATTTGCGCGTTGAGCTTAGTCACCCGCGAGACTAGCAGATAATCCGAAGTTGGCAGACGCACCCGGCGTGCGTAGCTGTCGATGATGGCGTAATCGGCACCAAAGATCTTGGCAATGTCGCCCTCGGCGTATTCCACCAGATCCTGATAGTTCCAAATACAGGGCTTAGCCGCAGGAATGGGTGGCGTATAGGGAGCGACATTCGCGTGATCTGGTTTTAACTCTGGTTTTCGTTCTGGGACGGATACCGCTTGTTGCGCCGCAGCGGGAGCGGCATTGGCGCTGGTGACAACATGGGTTGTAACAGACCCCGTTTGTGTTGTCTGGGATAATTGTGCCTTTAACAGCGCATCGGCCAGTTTGAGCCCTTGCTCACGGCTCTGTAAAAAGGCTAAGTGCGCCTCGCGTGCAAGCTGCTGGTTTTGCAACAATTGCTGGTTTTGTAACAGTGCCGCGCTATCCTGCGACGCCCTATCCTGCGCCAAGGGCGCCGCCGAATATTGGTGTGGTGCGTTAGATGACATACCGCTCTCTACTGCTAATGGTGTGGCAAATGGGGTGGCGTTTTTTGCCGTGATATCAAGTGCTGCTTCTACTATGGGCTTAGTTTGTGTCGCCTGTGGTGCTACAGGCTGTAACAGGCGCATTTTGCCTTGGATGGCGGCAAGTGCGGGCAGTGGCGTATCCACAATATGTTGATAGATATCGCGGCCACCGAGCGTCACTGGTTTGATTAAATGTTTTTGCTCACTCAAGGTTAAATCTTGCGCAAGGCGCTGCTTTAGGTGCGCCGCCTGCGTTGCAGTTTGGCTTAACAACAGCAGTGAGCTCACTCCTTGGCTTTGAGTAGAGATTAATGCCTGCTTATCGACGTTTTTATCCGAACCCGCAGACCCGTTCTTTAGGCTTAACAGGGCACTCAGAAGACTGGCCATACCCGCAGCGCTAAAGTTATGCCCAAGGGTATTGGCGACTCGATTGCATGACGTCCCCATAAGATTAAGCTGCGCTAATAACTGCTCCGCTGGCAGTTGCTCTTCTGGGGCAATACATTGCTCAACCATATGAATGGCAGCTGGCACTGAAGGATTGGCGATAGCCGTTTCGGTTATCAGCGAATCAAGCAGCTTAGGCAGCTGATGATGTGTGCCAAATGCTTGAGCACGAATTTGGCCGTAAGCTGCCTGTGAACTGTTGCTCGCTTGTTGACTGTTGCTCGCTTGCTGGCTGGTCAGCACGATAGCGCCCGCGCCTTCACCCACCTTCCACTGTGGATTCGCGCTGTCGGCATCGAGATCAACGGCGACCTCGGCGTTTTTCAATATCACCTGTTCAATACTGCCGCTTAAATCCACAGCGGCAATCACTACGCCATCGAGGGCCTCTTGGGACAGTAGGTTTTGCGCCACATCGATACAGCGACCGACCGATTGCTCGGCGGCTGAAATGGTAAACGCCGGGCCGTTAAAATCCCACAGCGAGGCGATACGCGACGCCATAATATTGCCAATAAAGCTGGTATATTGATTGAGCTTGGCGGCATCGAGCACGCTGTCCATGGCGATGGCTTCGAGGGCAAGGTATTCATCATTGGAGAGGTGAACGCCTTGTTTCTTTAAGCTATCCGCAAGTTGGGTGTGCAAATTCACGCGGCCACGGAATTGGTGCAGCTCAAGCTCGGTTTCCATTGCCACTAACACCGCGACCTTGCTGCCAGCGGTTAACTTGGCATCGCGAATCGCTTCATCGGCGACTTTGATCAACAACAATTGCTGGGAGATAAGCCTGTCATCCTCATTGGGCGGCACTTTAAAGCGCAGAAAATCAAAATCAAACTGCTCGATATAGGCGCCTTTGGGCGCGCGATTTAGGCCAAACTGATTAAGGATATCGGGGTGTTTATCTAAGCCTTTCCATCGCTTAGCGGGCAGCGGGATAAAGGCATCCGTTTGGTTTAATAGCGCCTTATCCAGCGCATTGATGGAGGCCAAAGGCCCAAAGTGCGACGCCAAGCCGATAACGGTTAATGCTTGCTGCTGATAAACTGGTTTGTTGGCTTGCTTCTCGGCTCTGTGCGCTGTCGGTTGATAGGACTCCAACAACAGATGGGCATTACAGCCACCAAAGCCAAATACAGACACCCCCGCATGGCGACGATCGTTGCCCGCTTTATCGGGCCAAGCCTGACGCTGTGTGGGAAGATTATTACCGCTAAACAGCCCCTTAGGTGATGAAATCGGCGCCGTTAAATTGATACTTGGCGGTAGATGGCCTGAGCGCATGGCGAAGATCATTTTCATGATCCCAGGCATGCCGGCGGCGGTGAGCAAATGCCCAAGGTTGGATTTGGCCGAACCTATCAGCGGCGCCTTAGTGCCGCCGAGTTTATCTTCGAAAAAACGCTCCATCGAGGTGAGCTCAACCTTATCCCCCAGCGGCGTGCCGGTGGCATGGCATTCAATCACTTCGATATTGCTCGGGTGGGTGTTGGCGGCGGCATAGGCACGCTCGAAGGCTTGCACTTGGCCCTTACTGTTGGGGCTTAAGACAAATTGGCCCTTGCCATCGTTCGATAAGCCAATACCACTGACCACGGCATAAATATTATCGCCATCGCGCTCGGCATCCTCTAAACGCTTAAGCACTAATACGCCAGCGCCTTCACCTGCGAATAAGCCTTTGCTATTGCTATCGAAAGGCGCCGAAATCCCATGGTCTGGATAGGCGTGGAAAATCGAGAATCCCATGTTGATAAAGAAGGGATCGGCGCCCGATACGGCGCCCGCGAGCATCATATCGGCTTTGCCCGTGGTTAAATAATCGCAGGCTAATTTGAGGGCATAGACAGAGCTGGCGCAGGCGGCATCGAGACTGAGCTGTGCGCCGCCAAGGCCGAGGGCATCACTTAACAATTTAGACGCAGTGTGGGCAATGGCACCATTGGCGGCTTGTTGCGTGCCCGCCATCGACGCATTGGCGAAGGGCGCGAGGGCAAATTCGGGTTGATTAAGCTTGGTTTTTAATGCCTTTTCAACCGCTTGATGGTAAATCGGTAAAAACAATTCATTGGAGCTTGCGGTCGGGAACGACAGCGTGCCCATTACAATCCCTGTGCGCTCAAGTAATGGTGCCGTTAAATCCACACCCGCATCCAGCAGGGCTTTTTTACTGCAATCTAATGCCCATAAAAAGCTTTCATCGAGCCCTTCAAAGGCCGCTGGCGGCAACTGATAACCCTGTGGGGCAAAACGAAAGTTGCGGATATAGCCGCCCTTGTCGCAATAAAAACGGTCGGCTTGGCCTTGAACACCTTGGTAATCCGCTGGATTGGCATTGAGTTTGACCGCATCGATTTGACTGCGGGAATCTTTTTTATCCAGCAGATTTTGCCAAAACTGCTCCGGTGTGTCGGCATCGGGATACTGGACGGCAAGGCCGACGATGGCAATCTTTGGCATCGCCTTTGAGCTTTGGCGCTGGTCGTTTGGCACAGCGGTGCTGTCTTGCAGAGTCGGGTGAGCATGCATTTGAGAACTCAAAGGGGTTCTCCTTCTTGGAATACGTTTGAATAATGGCCTAATGCGCTGGCAGAATGTGGCGCTATCGTTTTTGCTGTAGCCTTATCCGCCGATTGAGGCATTAGCGGCGCAAGGGAGAGTGGCACTCTATGGCTGATAAGTTGAGCTAAGCATTTGAGTAAACTGGTGATCGTATCGCTGCCCTTGGCATTGCATGCCATGGCAAATATCGGTTGTTCCTGTGTTTGAACGCCATCGGCGCCCAACTCTAGTTGGCGGCCGATTTTATCGATAAGTGTGCTGGTTTGCCGATCGGCGCCCACTTCAACAAATAAGCGCGCACCTTGTTGATACGCGGCGTTAATCAGCGCGGTAAAATTCAGCGGCGCACAAAAGGTGTCGGCGATACTCTTGGCAATGCTTTGGCTGTCGATGCTGACTGTACTTTGCTGCGCTGCGCTAATGAAACGCACCTGAGTCTCACAGGCATTCGCCTTTAAGCCCAAGGTATAAAACCCTTGGATAGCACTGTGCTGTGACTGCGAGGGCGGGGTATGCATGGCGGTGACTTTATTGCTGGCAATGCCACGCTTATTCAGCCTTTTAAGGAGTTGTAAGCAGCTTGCTTCGCAGCCCGCGAGAATACAGGTATCGCCCTGTTCGATGGCTAGATAAACCCGTGGAAAATCAGCCAGTAGGGCATTAATTTCGGCGCGAGAGGCTCGCACTAAAAAGCTATTCCATACTAGCGGTGCATCTTCACTCAACTGCCAATCGCGGCGCACCGCAAGCAGTGGGCCTGAAATCTCCTGATTGAAGATGGCACTGTTTTGGGTGGCGTTAATCAGGGCATGTGGCGTTTGCCAGATATCCAAACTTGCCCACATGGCCGCTTCACCCATGGAATAGCCCAGAGCGAGTTGCGGTTGGATAGTAAAGACTTGAGTCAACAGCTGAGTAAATAGGTAACTCGCGCCAACACCGCTAATCGCAAGCTGACTTAAGCTCATCTCTGCTGCATCTTTTACGCTTACATTAATTGCGGTTTTCGCATAAGCAGCGCCTTGGTAAATCGCCTCGGCCTGCAACATGGCGGCTAAATTCCCTTCGCGTTCAAGCTCGCGATAAAGTTCAGGGAAATAGCCGTGTAAGTCGCTGAACATATTCGGATAAACTGTGCCAACCCCTGGATAGACAAAGGTTAAGCCTTTATCACCAAGGGGCGAGGCCGCAAAATAACTGCCCGCCGGGGTCTTAAAGACTAGATTGGTCGCTGGCGTTTGGGCTGGAGTTGGCGCAGGAGTCTGTTGCGTCTTTTCAATATAAGCGCGCATCGCCTTAGCTTCTTGCATTAACTCCTCAAGGGAGTCCGCCATCAGTACTAAAGCCAATTCATCCTTTGCTTGATAGCGCTTAAACCAATCACGGCCTTGGCTGCAAAGCCAATCTGTATCGGGAAAGTTTGCCGATAAATCTAATGAATCAATCAGTTGTGATAACTGTACCGTTAAAGACTCAAGTGTATTGCCGCTGATGGGAATAAACAGCCTGTTGGCATTGAGTAATTGCTGAGGGATAAGCCGAGTGCCTTGGATCAAGATAAGGCTTTGGGCGGTGCTCGCTTGAGGGGCTTTATCCAAGAGATTACCCAAGGGATTACTCAAGAGATTTAGGCTTAACACCCTTGCCTGATGGGGCTTGGTAAACCAATAGCCGTTCTCCGCGTTTTTTACTGGCTTTTCAGCGTGCTGTTCAGCCAGTTGCGCTGCATTAGTCGCATCAAGCATTGGTTCAATGCCTTTAAGGCTGCGATGACTTAACGCCTCAACCGCTTGAGATAATACATTCAACTGACGGGCAAGATTGCCAACCTCCGCGTAGCCATTAACCGCCTGAGTACAATCGCGTTTCGCCAAGGTAAAAGCGCTGTTTAAGCAGCGCTCGACTGTATTTGTATTGATAGTATTTGTTTCTTCAGCTGTTTCAGCTTGGATTTGCGCTAATGCTGAAATATAAGCCTCGGCATGCAGGTGTAACTGGGCAGCAAGCAGGCCATCGAGCAGGTACAGGCTACGGACTTGCTGCTGATATTCAAAGCGGATTTCAATAAGTTGTTTTTGCGCAATATGGGCGAGTTGCTCTGTGATCAAGGCGACCAGTGTTGGCTCATCAGATGGCTCATTAATTAGTGGCTTATCTTCCACATTGAGCTGAATTCGACAAGCCATCAACTGCTGCAGCTTGCTGACATCGGTTTGTGCATGGCTAAGCACACTCTGTATCCTCCCATCACCAAGCCATACGGCTATTCGCAGTGGCTTGGTATTGGGATGTGGAGTGTTTAGTGCCGCATTGCTTAATGCGGCATTTGCGCTTGGGTCGAGTGTCACTTAACACTTACCTCGGCCGTGCTTTGGACTGCTGCCTGCACTATCGTTTGTTGCTGAGGTTTATTGGCCAAAAACGCTTGGTTAAGCGTCTTGCTGATCGTGACTTTTGCTCGCTTCATCTCGCAGCTTAGACGGCCATCCTGGTGGTAGAGGGCAATATTGGCTTCAAGTGAACGGGACGAATGCTTGAGCACATCCAGCACCAATACCGCCTTCTCGCCAAAACCTAAGGGCGAATAGGACACAAACTCGCCAATGGCACTGGGTAAGCTTGCCGCTTGATATTTAAGGCGTGCCCACACGAGCATGGCCTGCAATAACAGATCTTCGGCAAAGGGTTGTGTGCCTTTATCCTCAAGATTTGGCGCAAACTCACCGCAGTCATCTAAGGCCACCGTTGGCAGTGCTACCTTAGCGATAAGCTGCTGATCATCAAAGGCGAGCACTTCGCTTATACCTTGCAGTCTTGGGCCATGGAACAGTGTGCCATCACTGTAGAGCGACTCACGGTTCGCGATAGCGGGTTGCTGTGCCATCTCCTGCATCAGAGAATGTAACTCGTCAACCTCGAAACGCTGCACGTCTGCCGTATCATCCGTCTGCGCCACTAACACTGCCTGATACTGCGGGCGACCTTCAAAGCTTATCAGCGCGGTTAACGCCTCAGTCGATTGCTGTGTAGCGTCGGCAAGCGGCGTGAGCATTAGTTCGAGCTCAATAGGCGCATCGCGGGCAAGTAGTACCTCATAGAAGATAATTCCCTTGAGTAGTCGATAATCGCTGACACTCACCGCCTTACCTAAATGGGCCTTGGCGGCCTCACGCATCCAATCGATGGCGCATACCGTTGGCAACACCGCATGACCGTTGATGCAATGATCCTCAATAAAGCTCATGCGTTTAGGGTCGAGGCTGCGCATGACGCGAATACTCTGCGGCACCGTTTGGGCCATAGGCTGCGGATCTAACGCCGTGGTTAGATCCGCTTCAGGCTTTTTTGCTGATGCAGCTTCAACAGTATTAGCGGTATTGCCCTGCATATCGGTTCCGACCAACAGCTGCGCTCCCGTATCACTCAATAATTGGCTGGCAAATAACTCGGCACCGGCTTTGAGTGGAATGACATAGACCCCACGGTCGATAAACATCTTTTTCAGCGCAGGATTGACCATGCCGCCATCCCAAGGACCCCAGTCGAAGCTCATCACCTTGGCTTGTGGCAATTGCTGCGCGAGTTGCAGCGCAGCCTTATTGAGAATGTCGTTAGACATGGCGTAGTCGCTCTGGCCGGTATTGCCGTAAAAACCTGCCGCCGAAGAGAACAGGGCGATAAGCGTTAACTGGCTAAGATCCAGTGCCGATAGCAGATTGTTAAGTCCGGTCACCTTAGTGCCATAAACCCGCTCAAGTTCGCTTAAGGTTTTGTCTTGAATATGTTTATCGGCAAGTACACCCGCGCCGTGGATAATCCCCGTGATGGGCGATAGGGCGCTGATAGGTGCAATAATGCTGGCAATGGCGGCAGGATCGTTAACATCCAGGCTTAAGTATTCGGCGCTGGCGCCAACCGCTTCAAAGGCTTGCAAGGCATGGCTGATTTCAAGGCTGCTTTGTACTGGCCAAACTAAGGCATCCACTTGTTTTGGTGTGGGTTTATCACCCAGGCTTTGCAGATGTGCGATGGCAGCGGCTTTGAGTTCGTTGCGATTTTTACCCAGAGCCCAAGCGGGGATCCCCTGATGGGCGCTACGACCCACGAGGATAAAATGTGCCTTGCAGCGTTTCGCTAAACTTAAGGCGCACTCGAAGGTAACACCCTTAGCGCCGCCCGTGACGAGGATTTTGTCCGCAGACGAGAGAGAGGCGCCACTGCGGCGAAGCACAGCATTGCCTGCAACTAAGGTGGTGCGCTCAAGCTCGCTATCAATACCGACTTCGACTGGCGCATCTTGGAGGTAGTATTCCTGCACTACCGCATTGGCGACCGTTTTAGCGTCCAAGTTTGGCGCGATATCCAGCGCGCGGCAGACCACTCCTGGCCACTCGTGATTTAAGGTTTTAGTGAGTCCAGAGAGCGCCGCTTGGTTGAGTTCACTCTGACTGATGAGGGCACCTGCCGACTCATCCATGCCAATATAGCCAAAACCACCGTCGATACGGCTAACAGTGACAAAGCGGCAGTAGTCGCGCTCAGTTAACAGCGGTTGTAAGTGTTTGGCGAACAAGAAGGCTTGCTCGACCGAGGCTTTGGCTTCGTCTGCCAGCACTAGGCCAGCACTTTTATCGGCAACGGACTTATGCTGTGGCTGCAGATGAATAAAACCAGCGATTTGGCCAAGCGCTTCAATCTGATTGATGACCTCACAAATGCTTTCATCATCAATCGCCTTCAGCGTGAAGTTGGCAATATGGCTATCGAGTGGCGATGCGCTGGCCACAACCGTTTTAGGTGAGCGTACAACCGCAACCTTAACCCCTTGGGCGTGAAGCTTTTCGGCAATCACACCCGCGTTGTGGCCATCGTCGCCGATAACGACGTAACTGTTTGCCGTCAGTTGAACATCGCTAGTTGCTATGATGCGCGCTAACTCAGCCGCCGCTGGCAACTTTTTTAGCATCACCTCACTATGGGGCGGCAGGTCGATGGTGTCCTCGACGGTTTCTGCAATTGCCTCTTGAATTGGCGCAGCATGGTTTTGCTGTTGCGCCTCACTTGATGATTGCGAACCAGCATAGAGGGCGACAATTTCACCTAAGGTGCGACATTCGGCTAAATCCTCAGGACTCAGTTCTGGTAGGTTCGGCAGTTGGTCTTGTACCGTGCCTAGAATTTCCACGCGCTTAATAGAATCGATCCCAAGGTCGGCCTCCATATCCATGCTTAGCTCAAGCATCTCAACGGGATAGCCGGTCTTATCGGCCACGACCGCCATCATAGTGCGTTCAATTTCATCATTAGAAACCGCCGCGCTTGCTGCTACTGCACTTGCGAGTACAGCATTTTGTGTCGCATGGCTGACTGGTGCTGCAGCTGTTACGGCTGTCGATACTACAGGAGCTGCTTGGCTAAAAAGCGCCACAATTTCCCCTAGGGTGCGGCACTCGGCGAGATCTTCTGGGCTCAGTTCTGGCAGGTTCGGTAATTCGTCCTGTACTGTGCCTAGAATTTCCACGCGCTTAATGGAGTCGATACCAAGGTCGGCTTCCATATCCATGCTAAGTTCCAGCATTTCAACGGGATAGCCAGTCTTGTCGGCTACGACCGCCATCATAGTGCGTTCAATCTCATCATTTGAAACCGCCGCACTTGCAGCGACTGCACTTTGTGTCGCATGGCTAACAGTGGCGGCAGCTGTTACGGCTGTTGATACTAGAGGAATTGCTTGGCTAAAGAGCGCCACAATTTCGCCTAGGGTGCGGCACTCGGCAAGATCTTCTGGGCTGAGTTCTGGCAGGTTGGGTAACTCGTCCTGTACTGTGCCTAAAATTTCCACGCGCTTGATAGAATCGATACCAAGGTCAGCTTCCATATCCATGCTGAGTTCCAGCATTTCAACGGGATAACCCGTCTTGTCGGCTACCACCGCCATCATAGTGCGTTCAATTTCATCATTAGAAACCACCGCACTTGCGGCAACTGTACTTGCGAGTACTGCATTTTGTGTCGCATGGCTAACTGAGGCTGCAGCTGTTACTGGAGTCGCTTGGCTAAACAGCGCCACGATTTCCCCTAGGGTGCGACACTCGGCGAGATCTTCAGGGCTGAGTTCTGGCAGGTTGGGTAACTCGTCCTGTACCGTGCCTAAAATTTCCACGCGCTTGATAGAATCGATACCCAGATCGGCTTCCATATTCATGCCAAGTTCCAGCATTTCCACGGGATAGCCAGTCTTATCGGCCACGACCGCCATCATAGTGCGCTCAATTTCGTCATGAGAAACCGCCGCGCTTGCAGCTACTGCACTTGCGAGTACTGCATTTGGTGTCGCATGGCTAACTGAGGTTGCAGCTGTTACAGAAGTCGCTTGGCTAAACAGCGCCACAATTTCCCCTAGGGTGCGGCATTCGGCTAAATCCTCAGGGCTCAGTTCTGGCAGGTTGGGTAATTCGTCCTGTACTGTGCCTAGAATTTCCACGCGCTTAATAGAATCGATACCAAGGTCGGCTTCCATATCCATGCCAAGTTCTAACATTTCAACGGGGTAACCCGTTTTATCGGCGACCACAGAGAGCATAGCGTGCTCGATTTGCTGCACAACTGACTTCTCGGAAAGCGCGTTAGTTGCTGTCGCCACAGTTTGCACTTGTGGGTGTGCTACTTGGGGTTGCTGAACTTGGGGCTCACTCACAGGCGCAACACTCGCTTTTGGCTCTGCGGCTAACGCTTGAACCACAGGTGCCTGTGCTGGAACGACAGGCGTTGCCGCTGTAACTGCCACTGGTGCAGCTTGAATGGGGGCTTGAACCTGAGGCGCAGGCATTTGGCCGAGTAGGGCTAATGCCGCTTGGCTGCTGCTGGTCTGCAATTGCATAAATTCAGCATGGCTCTTTAGGGTTTGTGCCTGATGCTGGTGGAACAGCTCCATCGAGCGTTGCAGGCTCTCTGGAATGGCGATGCCAAGGCTTGCCATTTTGGCTTGCTCTGCCATCAGGGCACTGACGGTATCGCCGTATTGCTGCGGGATCGCTAAAAATTGTTGATGTAATTGCGCGGCCTGGGTTTGGGCGGCAAAAAAGGCGCTCAGGGCATCTTGATTCGCCTGTCCAGTGGTAAAGCTGGTTGGCTGTGCAGGCGTTTGCTGTTGAATATTATTGCTATTTTGTGCCACGGGCTTTTCCACTTCGACAACCTTTTCTAGAATTTTTTCGACAATCACTGGTTTTTCAACGACTTTTTCAACCACTTTCTCAACGAGGCGATCCACATACTGCACTTGGCTGGTAATTTTGCCCGATTGCAGCGAATCGACCATTTTGTTGCGGGTCGCTGGGCTGATGTAGTTGGTCGCGTTGAGCTTGATATTCATGGCTGAAGGCGTTGCTGGCGCAATCAATTCGGCTTGATAAGGGTCGATTTCCCCCAGTGTTACCCCCGCAACCGCCAGTTGCACCGCAGCGCTGCGCAGTTGGCTGTCACTATCGCCCTTGGGATTCGGGTTAATGCTGATAAGGCAAAGCTCGTTTAACTGCGCAGCTAAGGTATTTTCTGCCAACTTTTGCAGAATGTTTTTCGGGCCGAACTCGACAAACACCCGTGCGCCTGCGGCATACATAGCCTCTAGCTGCTCGCTAAAGTGCACCGATTGCAACATATGATCTTTAAAGGCCGCTTTGATGGCGTTGGCATCGGTAGGGTGTAGTTGACCAGTGCCATTGGCATACAGGGCAATCTTTGGCGTGTTGAACTGAGCCTTATCAATGGCTTCGCTAAAGGGCTTTTGCGCATGGGCAACCAATGGCGTGTGGAAGGCACCGGAAACGGGTAGGGCAATCGCCTTAAAGCCTAACTCGCTAATGGCCTTAGCCGCCTGTTGGGTGGCGGCACTAGCGCCTGCAATCACCAGCTGAGTGGGTGAGTTGTAGTTGGCAACTTTGACGCCTTCAAACTGCGCAAGGCAACCGTTGATAGCCTCAATATCCTGTTTTTGCTTAAGAATAACAGCATACATGACGCCAGCATCACGACTTGAGTTGGCATCTTGTGGTGACTGCGCCATCGCCTGTCCACGTTCAAAGGCAAGCTTGATGTAGTCATCCATTGAGATCACGCCAGCGGCGCACAGAGCCGAGAGTTCACCAAAACTATGGCCTGCGAGCATATCTGGGGCGAAACCTGCCTGAGTAAATAGGGCGTACTGCGCCATTGAAAGCGCGCCGATGGCGCTTTGGGCATAAAGGGTATTGGTTAACGCACTTTCCTGCGCTTTTCTCGATTCATCATCGAAGGCGGGGATAGGGTACAGCACGCTTGAAAGCGCAACCTCACCACGGTCGCTAAACACTTTATCGCTGGCGTGGATATGGCGGCGAAGCTCGGGGAAGTTGTTGGCAATTTCCAGTCCCATATTCAGGTACTGCGAGCCTTGGCCGGCAAATAAGGCCGCGACCTTGGTTTGCTCATTGACTAAGGCCTTGGCGCGAAAACTTATCCCTGAGGGTAACTGCCAGCTCTCGGCGCTATTGGATTCTAGCTGCGCTATCGCTTGGGTTAACAGAGTCTGTAACTGGGCATAGTCTTTGGCGATAAAGCCAAGACGGGCCGATTGCGGCGCTAGTTCACGCAGGGCGTAGGCTTTTGCAAAGGCAACAAAATGGGCATCAGAAAGTTCTGCTTTGGCCGCAGTTGCTTGCTGCAGCGCGGTTTTTAACTCGCTCAGCAGCGCGGTTTTATCGGCGGCGGCAAACAGCCAGCTTTGTGCCACGCTGCGTTGGCGATAGGCGTCATCGCGCGCGTGCTCGGGGTGATATTCTTCGAGCACTAAATGGAAGTTAGTGCCCCCAAAACCGAAGGAGCTGATCCCTGCGCGGCGCGGCGTATCGTCACTGCGTTGGATCCAAGGGCGCGCCTCGGTATTAAGATAAAAGGGCGAGTGGGTAATGTTTAATTTTGGGTTAGGCTGACTAACGTTAATCGTTGGCGGCAAGACTTTATGGTGCAGCGCCAATGCAGCCTTAATTACACCCGCTGTGCCCGCGGTGGACTTAGTATGACCGACCTGAGATTTAACTGAGCCTAAGGCGATATGCTGTAACTGCTCATTATCCTTAGATAATACTGAGGTTAAGCCATTGAATTCGGCCACATCGCCTGCGGCTGTGCCTGTGCCGTGGGCCTCAATCAAGCCAACGGTGTGCGGCGCAAAGCCAGCGTCATCATAGGCGCGCTCTAATGCCTTGGCTTGGCCTTCGGGGCGCGGCGCATAAATGCTCTTAAATTTACCGTCCGATGATGCGCCAACGCCTTTGATTACCGCATAGATACGGTCGCCATCGCGCTCGGCATCGTCGAGGCGTTTTAAGGCGACCATGCCGATGCCTTCGCCAATCATCATGCCCTTAGAGTCGATATCGAAGGGTTGGATTTGCTCGTTGGTGGTAAAGGCGGGTGTCTTTGAGAAACTCATATACATGTAAGGCGAGTTGTCGGTACAGACACCGCCGGTGATCATCATGTCGCTGCGACCTTCGGTCAGTTCGGTGAGCGCCATACGCATGGCGGCAAGCGAGCCTGCGCAGGCGGCGTCGACGACGCAGTTCATCCCACCTAAATCGAAACGGTTGGCGATGCGTCCGGCAATCACGTTGCCAAGGGAGCCGGGGAAAGAGTTTTCTTCCCAGTGGACATATTGATCTTGGAATTTTTTGATCAGTAGTTCGCTATCTTCATCGTTCAGGCCACTGCTTTTAAATACTTTTTTCAGCACAGGATATTGCAGGCGTGCGTTGAGGCTATGGCTTAGTTTTTGACCGCCGCCAATCCCTAGGGTGATGCCGATGCGGTCACGGTCGTAGTCGTCTGGCAGATTGGCATCCTGTAGGACTTCCTTGGCGACGACCAGTGAGAGCAATTGCGAGCTGTCGGTGAGTTCCAAAATATTAGGCGGCAGACCAAACTCCATCGGATTGAAGTCGACCTCAGGCATAAACCCACCGCGTTTGCAGTAGCTCTTATCGGCCTTGGACTTATCCGCATCGTAATAGTCATCAATCGACCAGTGGGATTCGGGCACGTCGGTGATGGCATCAATCTTGTCGCAAATTAAATCCCAAAACTTATTCAAATAGCGGGAGTTCGCAAAGATACTCGCCATGCCAACGATGGCGATTGGCATATCTTTTAATCGTTTATTCAGTCTCTTATCGGCTTTTTCATCGGTTGATAATTGAGGCTGTGATGGGGTATGGCTCATAAAGAGTCTCCACTGGCAAAGCGGCTGGCTGTTGCCTTATTAAGGGATTTAGCGATGGCTTTTGGGGTTTGCACACCAGGAAAGCGGGCTAAAAATGTGTGGTAGTTGCGCACCAGCAATTTACGCAGATGAAACGGCCCATCCTTCAGCACATAGGCGATGTAGCGATTGGCCGCTTGGGTGTTACTGTCTTGATAAATATCGATATAAATCCAATCTGTCTTGCTATCTATACCAAGGAGCACTGATTTAGGCTCGGCTTCGGTTAATTGCGGTGGCAGCGTTAATGACACCACTTGCACTACGGTGTCGCCATCTGTGCTTGGCAGTGCGAGTGCTTTTGCTAAGGTTTCGGAGTTAACCGTATAGGTTTGTACGTCGCTGCCTTGGGCAATCGGTAATTGATTAAAATACTGTTTAGGGACAAGTTCTTGATCAAACTCATCGAGGCGCGATACCCCGTAACGCTTAAGGCAGCGGGCTAACCCCGAGCGGGACACATTAGGGTTGATAAAGGTTTGCGTCGCTTTAAGTAGCCTATCGAGCGGCAGTTTTAGCTGATACCTCAGTCCCACCACCACATATTCTTCAATTGGAGTGAGGGTGGTATTGAGGTGATGTGGGGTATTCGGGCTGTCGTTCACTGACTCGCGCTTACGCCATTTACGCACTGTGGCTTCGGTAATATTTAAAATTTTGGCAAGCTGACTGACACTCAATTCAGATTGCTGAATAAAGTGGCGCATTTCCGGCGTGGTGGTGGCATTACGGTGCCTTGCCGCGTTATGGCGAGACTTTTTCTCTGTGCTCAATTTCTTTATACGAGCATTATCAGAAACTTGAGTGTCGACTTTTGGAAAACTCATACTTGTTAGTGCGGTCCCATCATTATTATTTTCACCCCACATAATCTATCGGGACTGCATGATATTGCCATTTTAACTGAGTCAACACTCATGCTTAAAAGAGGCTTAAAACCCGTGTTTTTGTGTGTTTTACAGTACACAGTGGTGATGCAGATTACCCTAGGTTTTTGCTCGATACAATCATATGGGACTTGAAATGGTTTTTTAATGATCAAATTGTTTTCGAACAAAGCAGCTAAATGCGATTTCATCAAAAATAGTTTTTAAAATTCAGTTGGTTATTGGTAAGGTTCAGATATTGTTCGTCAGCCGAGCAGAACTGAGTAGAATAGGGCTGCCGTTAAACTCAGGTGTTATTGAGATAACTTAATGAATATTGAGCTTTTTTTTATTCCATTAACCGAAATGGATACGGCCAGCACGAATGCGTGTATGGCGCTCTTAAGTGAGGACGAGCGAGCTAAAGTGGCGCGTTACCGGGCGCCCAAGGCACAAATGAATGGCTTATTGGTGCGAGCGGCGCTGCGCTGCGTCTTATCCCAAGGACTGCAATCTCGCGGTGAATCTTCACCTTACTCCTCCCAACGACTGATTGCGCCGCAGGACTGGTGTTTTGAATACGGTGAAAAGGGCAAACCCGGCCTCAGCCATGAGCAGTTTCTGTGTACTGGCATGGAGTTTAACTTAAGCCACAGTGGTGACTGGTTGTTGATTGCCTTATGGCAAGACGATGACAAGGGCACAGCCGTTATAACAGCGAAGCCCCGTCTAGGCTTGGGAGTGGATATCGAGCGCTCCCGCGCCAGCACTAATATTTACCCGATCCTTAATCATTATTTTTCCCCGATTGAAGCCGAAGGCTTATTAGCCCTTGAGGGCGAGGCGGCGCAGCGGCAGCGCTTTTTTGATCTTTGGGCGCTGAAGGAGTCCTATATCAAGGCTACGGGTTTGGGCCTTTCACAGTCACTGAAATCCTTTGCCTTTGACTTAGCTCCAAACAGTTTGCTGGCGGTTGATGATGGCGCGCTGCAATCTGCCGAACCCCGTCACTGGGTTGAGCTCAAGCTACAAGAGAACTTTGCTTCACCGAGCCAAGCTATGCCCTGTTCTTATCTTCAACTCCCATCGCGTATTCCACTATATTCCAATATTAAGCTACTGATTGAACCTGAAACTGCTCAGGATGCCACAAGCTCCCATGCCCAACATTGGCGGAGTTATTTTGGTCGACTTGATGAGGAATATCGTTTTGGGCTCAGCTTGGTTGATGGTGACAGCTTAGTGCAGGATGACAGGTTGGAGAGGGTGACTATTTCGATGCAGCTAACCAGTATCACCGGATTACTGGCGGCATGCTCAGTCGTCTAATGTACTCAGTGGCGGATAAGGCTTTTGCTTGCAATGAGTCACTTTGAATTTAGATTACGGTTCTTTTAGCTGAGTTTGTTATTCCTTCCTTGATTATTCATTTTAGATTAAACCTCGCTCGCTATAGTCATGTAAGAGAACTCACTGATAAGGTTGTTAATGATGAAATTCAAATGCCTTTTGTCGACTAGCACTTTGCTGCTGCTCGGTGGCTGTGGCTACTTTGGTGGCGATGAAAAACAGCAATTAGAGCAGGCATGGCTTGCTCAAGATCCGCAACTGCAGCAAGTGGTTGAGCAAATTCGTAGCCGCGGACTCGATGTTGTGGCTCAAAGTGCGGCGGCGGGCACAGTGTCGGCCTGCGTGACAGAGAAACTGACGCAAGATCCCTTAGGTAAGTTAGTCAATGTCGAAGGTGCCTTAGTGGAGTCGGCCAAGGTGGCAGAATTACTCGGCGACCTACAGAAGCTAATGGAACAAGAGGTGAGTTTTGATCAAGTGGCAAGCTTGCTGCAAAAGGGCGCCGATGCCGCGGCCTATGCGAAAAACCTTATTGAGCAGCAAGGATTAGATCAAGCAATGCAAAGCCTTAAACAAATGGCACTGGCGAGTGAGCAATTTGCCCAGCAGGATTTAGGCGCGCATTTTCAGCAGTTATTACTGGAGTGTAAAGCTACTCCTGCTGCAACGACTTCTACAAACTAATCTTGTGTGAATTTCACATCCTCATCCTATAAAAACGCCCTGAATATTCAGGGCGTTGAATTATCTACTTGGTAATCGGCGGTAGTGGGACAATTTCAAAGTTGGCATCGAACTGGACTAAGGTTGACATAATTTTACCGAAAGCGGTTTTATCGCCTTCCAGTTTGGCACTGCCGTTAGCCAGCAAGTCTTTAAGGGTCGTTTTACCGAGTAAAATACCGGTAATATAACGCTTATCAATATAAAGATTGGTATCAGCCTCCATCGGCTTATCAACTTGAATATTGCTTAAATTACCATTGCTTAGCTCTACATAGAGCGTTTCTTTAGTGTCAGGATTAATCACATTAAGCCTTAACAGCCCAAGCTCAGCGGCCTTGATGCTATCGACTTTGACGGCGAGAAAGTCAAACAGGGTTGAGATATCCATTTCACCTAAAATATCAGCTGAGGCTGATTTAGGTGCACCGGGCTGGACTCCTGCGCGTAACTCTTGGGCACCCGTCAGATAAATATTGCGCCAGCCAGCGCCTTCGGCTTGATAACCCAGTTGTTCATAGGTATCGGCAAGTAATTGTCTGGCTTCAGTGTTATTAGGTTCTGCCATCACCACTTTATTGAGTGCGGTGGCTACAAAACGGTATTCGCCTTTGGCATAGTCGGTTTTGGCATGTTTAAGCACGGCGTTAGCGCCGCCCATATACTCAACAAATTTGGCGGATTCATCCTTTGTGGGTAGTGGGTTTAAGTTGGCCGGATTCATATCAAAATAGCCTAAATACATGTTGTACACGGCTTTAGCATTGTGGCTATAGGTGCCGTGATAACCATTGGTGTACCAAGTATCGCGCACGGCTTTGGGGATTGTGGTTTGAATCGCATCGCCAATATCTTGAATACCCACCCCATTATTGGCTAAACGCAGGGTTTGATTATGGACTAGGCCATAGTTATCCCTTTGCATTCTTAAGTAGGCGTTGACATCCGTATTACCAAACACGGGCGCGGAGTGGGCTTCAAACAGTACCTGCGCATCATCACCAAAGCGTGTTAGCAATGCATTGATATCTTTAGACCATTTGATGGCATCCCGTACTTTTGCCCCACGTAAGGTGTAAATGTTGTGCATGCCATGGTAGGTGAGTTCAGCCGTCCATAGGGCCTTCATTGAGGGAATATAGGTGGCCATTTCCGACGCAGCTTCGGTGCCCGAGGCGTCCATAAACACCATTTCGATACCATCGATAGTCAGCGTTTCCCATTTATCTTTGCTGTTAAGGGTGATATCGGGTTTTACATAGGTGACTTCGCCTTTGGATAAGCCTTTGGCAAGTGCGGCATCGACAATGCCTTGTTCGTTTCGCTCTAATGTGGCGCCGTATTGATAGGCGGCGCGGCGGCTCATGGCATTTCCTGCGAGGACGTTTTCGTCAACAATTTCTTTGGTGATGTTATGGGAACCATAGACTTTGACGTTTGGAAACATGTCTTTAATGGCGCGGGAACCGCCAAAATGATCTCCATGGCTGTGGGAATAAATCATCGCGACCACAGGTAAATCATTGCCCTCTGGTAAATGTTTAAGCGCAAATTCAAGGGACAACTTTGCCGATTCTTTGGTGAGTAGCACGTCATACAGGATCCAGCCTGTTTTACCGCGGATAAGGGTTAAGTTGGCTAAGTCGGTGCCGCGCACTTGATAGATGCCGTCGGTGACCTTGTATAAGCCGTTAGACACCATATTCAGCTGGGCTTGACGATACAGTGACGGGTTAACTGTGTCAGGAGTTTTATCGCCAATAAAGCTGAAATCGGCCCGTAAAATCGCTGCCGTAGGTTCATCGAGTTCGGCGATAAGATTCTTCGAAAACGCTTCAAAGGCTTTTTTATCGGCAAAGTTAAGGGTGGCTGCTGTGGCCTTGTTCACCTCTATGGTTTGTTTGGTAGCAGGCTTGCCTTGATAGTGCAGGCTGATGTGTTCATGCTCGTGTTCAGCGGCGACTGCGCTTAAGGAGAAGCTGGCGAGAATACTGATTGTCATCAAAGATTTTTGCATCATTTTACCTACCGATAAGTGGGATTGTGTCGTTGATGGTTTGAGTATAGCCAGCTTGTATATTTAGATAACTCGAGTTAGCTTGGGTTGTAATATTTATCTTGTGAATGAGTGTTTTCCCTATGCCGACACAAAAGCCGTTAGATTTAAACTTATTACGTGTGTTTATGGTGGTTTATCGTACACGTTCGTTTACCCAAGCGGCGCAGGAGTTAGATTTAACTCAGTCTTCCGTGAGTAATGCCATTGGCCGATTGAGATCATGGGTAGGAGAGTCGCTGTTTACTCGGGTTGGGCGTGGAATTGAACCAACCGCAGTAGCTCGAGAGATGTATCGCAAGTTTGAGCAACCCATGGCCGATATCGAAACCGTATTACTTGGGTTTGAGCATTTTGATCCCCGCTCAAGCCAGCGGCGCTTTTATGTATATGCCAATGAGTCGGTTATTGAAACGCTGCAAGCAGGTGTGCAAGCTTTATTGTTGGATGCGGATATCGAAGTGATTTTTCGTGAGTCGCCGCCACAGGAGGCTGAGTTATATCGTGATATCTTGCTTGAGCGGGTTGCGGTGGCGATCGATATTAAACCCGCTCAGCAAACTTTGCTCTCAAGCAAATTACTCTTTACTGAAAGTTTAGTCTGTATTGCCAGTAAGCAGCATCCTCGTATTCATGGAGCCATTACTCATCAACAGTATTTTGAGGAGAAACACGTATTTTTAAATTTGCGGCGTTTTAATTTGACGGCGGGGGATTTGTTTACTGAAGGCGTGTTACCAAGGCGCAGGATGTACAGTGAACAGTCCTCTCTATTAAGTATGTTTGCAACCGTAGGTAAAAGTGAGGCGATAGGTATCGCCCCTTTACGTTATGCCAGTCAATACGCTGAAATGTTTGGCCTACAAATACTACCTATGCCACTAAAAACAAGACCAATTGATTTATATATGGTGTGGAGCAGTAAATATACCCAAAACCCGAGTCATCAATGGTTACGAAGCTTATTACTTAGTGCCAGTACCATGACAACAAATGAAAAAGCGCTGGTTCAGGCTCGTAGCGAGTGAATCAGCGCTTTTTGCGTGTTTATCTTATTGTTGTAAGAAGGTATCTATTACTGTCTGGCTAACCTGTGGCTTTCACCCGGATGCTCAAAGTCACTGCGGTAGGGGTTAATGTCTAAGCCGCCACGACGGGTGTAGCGGGCGTATACAGTTAACTTAGCACAGTGACAGTAATGTTTTAGGTCGACAAAAATTCGCTCGACACATTGTTCGTGAAACTCATTATGTTGGCGGAACGAAATCAAATAGCGCAGTAATTTTTCGCGATCGATTTTTGGCCCTTGATAACGGATCATCACACTGCCCCAATCGGGTTGAGAGGTAATTAAGCAGTTTGATTTCAATAGATTAGAATTGAGTGTCTCAGCGACAATCTGTTTTTCATCTGTGCTGTTTTCAAGATAATCAGGATTAAAATCATAATCACTGACTTCAATATCCAGATCGTCAATGCAAGTGCCTGGCAGTTCGACGACACGTTGAATTCCAAAACTTTTAGGCTCAATAATCTTAACGTTAACATCGCCTTGGGCACATTCACTTAGATCTTTAACTAAGGTTTTTTGCACCGCATCGAGATTGTCGAACTTGGTTTGATTAAAACTGTTTAAATACAGTTTGAAGGATTTTGACTCGATCAGATTTTGGCTTGCATGACTTAGCTGAATGTCGGCGATAGCCACCATAGGTTTACCCTTGGCATTTAGCCAAGACAGCTCATAGGCCGTCCAGATATCGGCTCCGTGGAAAGGTAAACTCTCCGCAGTCAGGTTGATAGCGTTACGGTTAAGTGAGCGAGGAACCCCTTGCAGCAGCGATGCATCATACTCGGCTTGGTAATCAGTAGCTTTACCTAAAGTTAAGCTCGCAAGTTCTTTTGCATCACTATAGGGATCGTGATTCTGTGTCATCAATACTGTTTCCATGTCAAAATAGGCGCACATTATACCCGAAATTGGATTGTGCTTAAGTGTCTTGTCTGCCTGCTCTCGATAAATTTTTGCAAAACTATCATCAGTCTTACCTATCAACTTTAGGCGAATTACCGCGATATTACCCGCGAGGTGAGCCATCTTTGTGCATTCAAGGAGAGTTTGATGAATCATCCGATGAGGCGGTGAGCTGGTTACCTGTTAAACGTGAACAAGTAGGCAGCTTTGCGAATGTTGAGCATGCACTTGAACTTAAATTATGGTCTGATATCAATTACTTCTATGGTGAGTATTTTGCGGCGCCCGTGCTATTTGATTCACCATGGGGCACAGGAGAATTACTACAGGTATGGAACGAGGTGGATTTTGACGCGTTGCAGCAAAATATTATCGGTCACTTAATGATGAAGCAAAAACTTAAGCAACCGCCCACCTGGTTTATTGGTTTGCTTGATGAGGGCGATAAGATGCTAACGGTGGATAATGCCGATGGTAGTGTATGGGTGGAAATCCCCGGCGAGCTTCCCTCTACCCAATTGGCGCCGAGTTTAGCGGCGTTTATTGAGGCGTTATCGCCACGTATCGCGCCGCCCGTGAAACATGAAGAATTGCCTATGCCAGCGCTCGAGCATCCTGGGATTTTTGCCAGCTTTAAACGTATGTGGCACAACCTGATTGGTAAGCGTTAAGCGCGTTGAAATGCAGCAAGGCCTAAAGATAGTAAACTCGACATGCATATCTAGCCTGTCGAGTTTACGCTTCAATAAGGCAAGGCTATTGATGATCCCAAGACAAGTTAGACACTATGCGGCAAGGTTCGCAGCGAAAGTGGAACATATCTAATAGCGGTTCATCGAGTTTCCAGTCGTGGCTGCCACAACGCGGGCAGAGGCGTGCCAGCTCAGATTGCAGATCCTGCCCTCCGACGCGATACAAATAATAGTAAGTGGGAATTTTAGTAAGGTATTCGATTCGGCCACGTAAGTCCCAACCTCGTCTAAATAAATCACTGTTTGGGCTCGATAATTCTTCTAGCGCTGCAAACTCTGCCTTAGTGGCGGCCGCCATTTGTAACTCATCACAGGCTTGCCACTCGGTTTGCCAGCGGATAACTCGCTTATGATCGCCATTAAAGGTCGCAGGGATTTGATACAGCGGAATAGGCAATAAGTTATCACCACTACGCAGGGGGGAACACATATGCACATAGCTAGTGTAGAGCAACTGCCAGCTGGGTGGCTCAGTGTTACTGACCTCAGAATTAATATCCTGACCGATAAACTTTTCACGTGGCGCCAGTAGTTTAGCCTCGGTTAATTCCGCCAGCGCTTTTTTCACCCAAGGGCTGTGGTAACGATGGGCCAAACTGTTTTTTTCCGGCGTGAGTAGACGTACTCGAAATTCGCCCTCATTAAAGGCTACGGCAAATTCGCGGCCGAGGATTTGACCATTAGCGCGATAGGCTTCGAGTAATTGATTGATGGCACGTTCTGCCGCACTGATGGTTGTATCGGCAAAGCATTCAAAGCGCAATTCGGTGACAAACATTAAGCGGATTTTCCTTGGGATTCGAGTTGACTGACACGTTGTTTCAGCTCGATAAGTTCATTTCTGAGTTGCATGATCTCGTTGTTTTTTAACGCGAGGGCCTGTTCAATGCCTTGTTGCAACTGGGCTAACTGTTGCGCCAATGTGGCGACTGTGAGTGGCGAAGCTTCGGCTGTATGTGTTTCTTCAACCACGGGCTGTGATTGGGCCGCTAAACGTTCCCGCTCGGCTTTAGGTACCGATTTAAATTGCTGTAATCCTTGGATTAATATTGGCATAGGGATTTTGTTACCGACACGGCTTTTTATCAGGGCAAGGCTTGGTGTTTTACCGCTGGCTTCGAGTGCGCAGGCTGCTGCTAACACTTGGTCAATGGGACTCATAATAAGTGAAATTCCTTAATGTATATCGTGTTTTTCACTAACTTACTGTGATGTGGTTATTTTAGTTCTTATAAATCAATGTATTGCTGTTTGGCATTGATTTTGCTTTTTAACAATTTTTATAACAAGTACACAGGAAGTCATAATATGAACGCAAATATTAATCGCAAACTCATCGCGGTCACGTTTTTAGGGTTAGCAAGCTTAGGTCTTAGCGGTTGTGTGGTCAATGTCGGCGATGGTGAATCTAAGTGGGATAGCAGCGAATCTTGGGAAAAAACACAGGATAAAAACCGCACTAATCTGACTAAGCTCAGCCTTGGCATGAGCAAAGACCAAGTGATGACGCTAATGGGAGCAGCAGACTTTAGCGAGTCCTATTTACAACAAAGCGCAGGACAAGCAGACAAAGAAGTGTTGGTCCTCTTTTATCGCACTCAGCACTCCCATAGCGATGGTAAAACCACTAAGGATGAATGTACGCCTGTAGTGTTGAGTAACCATGTTTTAGTCGGTTGGGGCGACACTGCGTATCAAAAGATTTAACCCCAACTGCCCCAAAATATACTTGAAAGCCCTAAAAAATTAGGGCTTTCTTAACTGAGCATCAAGCTGCTCAATCAGTTCGGTCCATTGTGCATCAGCCTCTAACGCTTCGGTGAGAAAACTCTTTTGCGCTTGTGTCCAAAAAGGCGCTTCAGTTAAGTGTATTTGTGCTGCCAGCTTGTGAGTCGCAATAAATTGCGCAATAGCATTGGGTTGGCTCTCTAATCCCAGTTGTTCAAATAGATGGCTTAAATCAATTGGCGTAGTATCCATTCGATCTCTCCCTTGGTTAGCTTTTTATCTAGGTTATGCATCTCTTTAGGAAATGCAATCGATGATTAAAATTTGCACTTTTTTGTTTCCTTGATACATTGATAAAGACTCATAAGAGTGTGATCTAAATCAAGGAATTCTAACAATGGACAATAAAACCTTGGATGAGTATCGTGCCGTTTATCTCACCGCAGAAGATTTACGCTTGGCCGCTTCAATTATCTACAATGCGTATCATGATGATCCCTTTTTCATTAATGCGTTATCCACCGCGGATAAATTTGCCTACGAACAAAAATTACGCGCCGCAATTCGCGAAGAACTCAATACTCTATGGCAACAAAAGCAGGCCTTAATCGGACTCTTCGATGGTGCTCATTTAGTGGGGGTTGCTTGCGTTGTCACCCAAGAAGTGCCACTCGGAGAAGGTCGCTATTGGCACTGGCGGCTCAAAATGTTGCTGGGTACGGGGTGGCAATCGACCCAAGCTATGATGAAAAAGGAATCGATTATTTTGGAACTGTTACCCAGCCAGCGTTGTGGGATTTTGCAATTTATTGCCTTAGCGCCAAACGAGCAAGGTAAAGGGCTGGGCCATCAACTTGTTCAAGCGGTAGTGAGTTGGTGCGATGAGCAGCCAAATCTTGAAGGTATTGGGGTATTCACCTCGCAGGAAGCTCATATGCATTTATTTAAACAACATGATTTTGTTTTCTTGGGTGAATTGACTATTGGTGGTGTGGCTGGGCAATTACTTTTTTATACAGGCCAACAAGATGAATAAACGTTATCGCTCTTTCGCTGAGTTTTATCCTTTCTATCTCTCCCAGCATCAAGACAGTCGTTGTCGGCGGCTACATTTTATTGGAAGTATTCTGGTATTGTTTTTATTAGGGGCTGCATTTATCACTGCCGCATGGTGGTTGTTGATGCTGATCCCGCTTGTGGGATATGGATTTGCTTGGGTTGGTCATTTTGTCTTTGAGCGTAATCGACCTGCGACCTTTCAATATCCTTTGTACAGCTTGATGGGGGATTGGGTGATGTTTGTCCAAATTCTTTTGGGAAAAGTAAAGTATTGAATCTGATATTCCGGTAAGAAGCTGACAAGCGTGTGAGAGATCGCTTACAAAGCCTGTAAGACAATATGTTTTCTTTTTGATTGTTTTATAATCTGTAGTTTTAAAAGTTATTTAATTTCAATTTGTTATAAATTCCACTTTGCTGGTTGAATGAGATTTTCCCGGGTTGTTGTTCTTATGGGGGAACAACAAAGACAGAATTCACGTAGAATTTATTTGTCGCCAAAACACATGGATAGCACGGATTGCAATACGGGCGAAACGGACGCAAGAAGCAACTAATTTAGGTTCTTGGATTTGAACCTCTGGCGGTAGGAAAACTGTCATAAACCAAGGATAGGCTAAGGAAAAGCAGGATAGCTTTGTCAAGGATGATACAGGATATAATACTTGTTAGGACGACAGGTTTCAGGATGATAAAGTACAAGCTTAAGGATTAAGCATGTACTCGGTGCAGGATGTATCGAGTTAAGGGATAAGTATAAGGGTGAACAGCTTGTACTCGTCTATGGAAGGCATTGAGCAGGATGCATTATGGAATGAGTCATAGGATGTGACTGGTGCCGGAATAGGATTTCCGGGTCAAAGGATTGAGTGTTATGGTTAAGCCATAACACAGGGAGGATTAGGGATACAGGGATGCTGTAGGATGCACGTAAACGCATGGATGGTGCAGGGAGCACAAATAAGCAGGATGGCTTACAGAGAATAAATGGGGCGTACACAGTACGCCCTTTTCTTTTTTGTCTTTTGAAGCTGCAGCTTGTATCTAGGCATCTTATAAATATTGAATTGCAAATCCGTCCAATCACCCAGTTCACAGCTTATCAAGATTGTAATATCAACCCGCTTATACATTGATAACAATGCGCAATGATACTTTTGAGTTGCTTGGTTCTAGAGGTTGATACTAACCAAAGTATATGGAACTTGGCGTCGCTTAGAGGCTGTTCATAATTCTGTGTCAAAATGTCCATTTTTATAATTTTAACGGTAGTGGGATAAAAGAGATTGTCGATTATTGCTCCTTTATGCGGCGATTTACAGCTTGGTTGGTTCTGAGTCTTTCTTGGCAAGCAAACTAAATTAGTTGAGAGGATTAAAATTGCCAGTTTCTTTGTGAGATATGTCTCACAAGTATGTAAGTAATTTGTAAGTTTTTTGACTGATAAAAACCGTCATATTCCATCAAATATAGTTTAATCAGTGTGTTAGCTTTTGCTTTTAATTATGTCGTTATTATTGCGGTTTATCTTTTTATTTTAACTAGCGCAAATTTCATCATGACTATCCTAAGATTCATTTGCAGAGGGAGCGAGAGACAACAGGATGTTAGCGGTCAGGATGGCCGGACAGTGTTTAATGGATTAACACTCACGGAATGGTAAGGAAAGACTTTCAGGATGAAAGCGTTACGAACCACGGAAGGATAGACTATCACGGATAGATAGCCTAGTTGCACAGGATTGCGATGGCACAAGGAGTGCAGCAGAAAGGAGGCAACTTAACCTATTTCATGGATGATGCTGGAACCGCTCAGGAAAGAGCAAGCTTGGTAAAAGGAACGCCAAGAAATAGGGATGTACTTGAGTACAGGGAGATATCAAGGATTGAACAGGGATGATGCAGGATGCAAGTTGACGCATGGATGGTGCAGGGAGCACGAAAATAGCGGGATAGCTTAACAAAGAACAGAAGGGCGTGATCTTAGGATCACGCCCTTTCTTTTTGGTATTCATACAGATGATGCAGATGTTGAGCCGCGCTATGGCTGAGTGTTATCAATACGGCTTGGCGTTATCAATTCAGCTCAAAGGTCAACGGCAGTGACTTAATGACACTTGCCCGAGCTACAACTACTTTGGCTCCCACAGCCACCAAATTTACCTTTCGTCGTCGGTGCTTCTTGCCATTCGGGTTCTGGGAATATAGGCCATTCAATCTTTTGAATTTTTTTACCTAGCATCCATATATGGCCACGATATTGATTTATACCATCTGTGCTGAACTCGAACAGATACTTTGCCTTCCAACAGATCCCGGTAGTGCCGCCAAGGCTAGGACGAGCGGTTTCCATTGCGATCGCCAATAGTTGTACTTTTTGTCTACAGCATTCTTTTTCAGCAAAAATACGGCTTAATTCTGCCATTTGACGAAGTTGCCAAAAGAAAGCGGCAACGACAATCAGCGCAATAATTAACAGAAGATCTGACATCATTTACTTGCAGCCTTAAACAAGCCACCAATGGCTTGTGATAGTTGAACACTACGATTGGGATTTCGTAATTCACGCAGTAAGTGATTGCGTAAATTAGGAATAGCCACAATATCAGCAAAGACCTGATTAAAAAAGGCTTGCGGCTGAAGTGCAAGTGCTTCTAAGTAAATACTGCGACTCAGCTCTTGCTTTAGTATCGACCAATTTCGACCTGCAATACTGATGAGGGCGTTTGCATCAAGCTGGTCTGTATGCTGTAAGTGGGCTAAGGCTTGTTGGCTTAATTCAGACTGTGATGCTAATGCTCGCATGTAATAGGATTGGTACTCATTAGGTGCCTTGATGAACTTACTAAAGATCTTCTCCGCAATAGCCTCAGTCAACTGTAGATGTTCGAGGCACTGGCATAGAGCGATTTGCACTTCAATGGCGGCATGGTCAAAACTGGCAAGGATATGTTGCTCATGATCTAATTCATTGAGACGGACACAAACATCACTCAAACCTTGCAGGCCAATATGTTGCCATTCACTCGGAGCAATTTGGCCTGATAAGTATTGCATGGCAAATTCATATTGGATTGATGCCTTTAACCCTAATTGCTTACGCACTAAGGCGTTGAATAACGCTAGTTTCTCTTGGCTAGGTTTAAAACTAAATGGATTATTGGCGAGGCGATCCTGCTGTTCATCGGTTAATGGCTGAGTTGGATCTTGTCCCAGTGCCGTGAGCACCATTTCAATAAATTGTGAACGGGGTGCAGGCGAGAGTAGACCTTGCTCATCTAAAGGAAGCTTGAGGAACCAAATAAAATGCTGCTGGCTTTCATTCCAAAAAACAATGGCAAACTGTGCATGGCCTTGAATAGGGTAGGGATAAGGTGTGGCTAGAGATTCGATTTGATGGAAGGCCAACATATCGATGTGCTGTACCCTTCGACCCAGTTCATAGACTTGGAATTGGGTTTTGGCTGTCGTTAAAAATTGGCTAAGCGTAGTAATTTCAGTCATTTGGCTGCTATATCAATCAAAAAGGCTCAATAAATTGGCGACATTATAGGGGGAAGTTGTTCACGATGGTATGATTGCCACACTTTTATCGCCCCCTGTCGCTGAGTGTTATCTTCTATTGACCGCGAGCTAAAGGACGTTACATTGATGCTTTACAGCCAAACTCAAATAAAATTAGCCCAAATTATTCACGAGCTCCAACGTGTTGGACTTTGGTCGGCCAATGCGCCAAGTGATAAAGCGATGGCCAGTACTGCGCCGTTTGCCTGCGATCTTATGTCGTTTGAACAATGGCTGCAGTTTATCTTTATCCCGCGAATGCAAGCATTGATCGATGCTGGACAACCCTTGCCTAGCCAAATTGCCATTGCGCCTATGGCTGAACATGTGTGGTCTGAGCAGGCGACATTAGCACCCTTAATCGGTGTCTTAAATGAATTGGATATATTGTTAAATGAACCAAGATGATATCTGGTTAGATATGCCAGAGAGTAAGCAATTGAATACCGATAGTGATGATGTAGAAGCCGCGCCTGAACTGCACATTTTATATCAAGACGATCATCTCGTTGCTATCCACAAACCTGCGGGATTGCTGGTACATCGCAGTTATTTGGCACGCCGTGAACGTTTTTTTGCGATGCAATTAACACGCGATCTGGTGGGGTGTCATGTGTTTCCGGTACATCGTTTAGATAGACCGACCTCTGGCGTGTTGTTATTTGCCAAAAATAGTGAAGTGGCTAACGCGCTTTGCGAACAATTTGCCGACCATAGTATCGAAAAACAGTACCTAGCGTTGGTGCGTGGCAATATGCACGAGAGTGGTGTATTGGATTATGCGCTCAAGGTTGAATTGGATGAAGTGGCGGATAAGTTCTCAAATCAAGATAAAGCAGCCCAAGAAGCGGTGACTCAATATGAACCGCTACTCAATGCTGAAATCCCCTATCCGTCAGGACGTTATGCAACGAGTCGATTTGCTTTAGTTAAACTGAGTCCTAAAACGGGGCGCAAGCATCAACTAAGACGCCATATGGCGCACTTACGTCATCCGATTATTGGTGATACCACCCATGGTGATGGTAAGCAAAATGCATTTTTTAGAACCCATTTTGACATCAATCGACTATGGTTGATTGCGAAAAAATTAACCTTCACTCACCCGATAACCCATGAGCGCTTAAGCATTGAAACAGAGCTTGAGCCAGAATGGGAAACCGTTTTTGCTCGCCTAGGTTGGGATGATAGCGCATTATCTTCCACACCCAGCATATTGATTGCGGGTTAAGCTGAAATGTATTAGGTCGCCACGTGTTTATTTGCGTGACTAAGATCGTGTGGCCTGTTTACTTGCTGTTGGCCCTGATGTTAACAGCTTAACGACTCGCTAGCTTTAGTTGTTGCATTAAGGTGACTAAGCTTGAAAATCCCGTGGTGGGCTTAAGTGGCGTTTGCAGGTTTTGCTGGGCGGCATGAAAGTAATGTTTACGTCTAATTTGAGTGCTTTTATGTTGGTGCTTGAGGTGTTTTTGCCTATTGCTCTGTCGCATCAGTTTAGTTCCTCATGCTCAATAACTTGATTTAATTTATAAAATTTTACCTTGTTGCTTGCCCTAAAGCATAACAATAAAGTAACTTCAGCTGAGTTGCGTTTACGCATGTGGGACGGAGTATATCATGAAAAAAGTTAATCTGATCTTTGGCACTGTGTATGGTAGCGCACAATTTACCGCCGAAACCTTAGAAAAAGCGCTGACAGAACTTGGTTATGAAGCCAGATTGTGGCAACCGAATGAAATTAGCCAATTTACACCACCACAGGATGAGCTGTTAGTGGTTGTCACCTCAACCACCGGGCAGGGGGATTTACCCGATGATATCCAGCCTTGGTTTTATCATCTCCAAATAACAGCGCCCTATTTGCCAGAGCTGAAATACAGTGTTATTGCGCTGGGAGATTCAAGTTACGATACCTTTTGTGGTGCAGGCAAGTCAGTGGATGCATTGCTGAGTGAATTAGGCGCAAAAGCCGTTGTGGAGCGTCTCGATATTGACGCCTGTGAAACCATGGAACCTGAGGTCGAAGCGATAAAATGGCTGCAAAGCTGGAACCAAATCGTCAAATCCGAGCGCGCCGCTTAGGCCATTTGGTCACTCAGCAGTGGTTTAAATTTGCTCAGCGCTTAAGCCAAGCGCTGTTAATCCCTATTGCCATTTTACCCGCGGCTGGGGTTATGTTGGGGTTGACGGTAAGCCCAATCCCCTTTATGCCTGAAGTACTTAATGTATTAATGCTGGCTGTGGGTAAGCTGATCTTCGCGATTATGCCGATTTTGTTTGCGGTGGCGGTGGCGATTGGTTTTTGTCGAGATCAAGGGATTGCTGCATTTACCGCGGTGTTTGGCTATGGGGTGTTGACAGCAACCTTGGCTGCTTTAGCTGACCTATACCAATTGCCAACTCAGTTAGTTCTTGGCATGGATACCTTAGATACTGGGATTGCTGGCGGCATGCTGATTGGCGGCGTGACTTGCTTTGCGGTGCGTTGGAGCCAATATATTCGCCTGCCAGCGATTTTTTCCTTTTTCGAAGGGCGGCGTAGCGCCTCTTTATTGATCATTCCGTTGGCTATGGGGTTAGGTTATGTACTCGCCCATGCATGGCCATCAATCTCCTTATTGATTGAGCGAGTCTCTGATTGGGCTGTATACCAAAAGCCTGCAATTGCGTTTGGTGTTTATGGTGCGCTTGAGCGTTTACTCATTCCCTTAGGGCTACATCATATTTGGAATGCACCATTTTATTTAGAAGTTGGCCAATATCAGTTGCAGGACGCAGAAGTGGTACGCGGTGAAGTGGCGCGTTATTTAGCGGGTGATCCGCAAGCTGGGAATTTAGCGGGGGGCTACCTGATTAAAATGTGGGGATTACCAGCAGCTGCACTGGCCATTTGGCGCTGCGCTGATGCCTCGGAGCGAAATCGTGTGGCGGGTATTATGCTTTCCGCTGCGGCAGCCAGTTGGTTAACAGGTGTGACTGAGCCAATTGAGTTTGCCTTTATGTTTGTGGCGCCGATCTTGTTTCTTATCCATGTCATGCTGGCGGGCTTGGCTTACTCTGTCTGCATTATGCTTGATATTCACCATAGTATTGTATTTTCCCACGGACTGGTTGACTTCACTTTGCTATTTTCCTTGTCCCGCAATACAGGATGGTTTGCAGTCTTAGGGCCGCTTACGGCGGTGATTTATTACATTTTGTTTAGGGGAAGTATTCTGGCATTTAATTTAAAAACGCCAGGGCGGCTTGAATCCTATGACGCCAATCGCTCCAAAGAGAGCTTAAGAGCAATTATTGCGGCATTAGGTGGTCGCGATAACATCGTTGAACTCAATGCCTGTTTAACGCGATTACGTTTGAGTGTGCATAGCCCTGAGTTAGTTAATAAAGTTCGACTCAGTCAGCTAGGCGCGAAGGGAGTGATTGTGATGGGGAAAGGTGTGCAAGTGGTCTATGGCACTAAGGCTGAAACTCTGCGTAAAGTGTTGCAGCGTTATTTAGATACACGGCGTTAGCATTGCAGCTTATTAAAATTAATCACTGATTTATTGTGTTTAATAAAGTTAACTCACAATAAATTCACTTTTTAACACAAAAAGTTAGCTTTTCATGCTGTATCAGTGGATTGGCTATGGCACACTCAAGTGAGGGACCATAGAGGAGATCAGATTTTGCAGTCACAGCATGTAGTATCCAACGCACAACCCGCCTTAGCACGTAAAATCCTGATGACAGATTGCGCCGATGCCCAAGGGCTTATCGCCAAAATCACCAGTGTTTGCTTTAACCATCAGCTTAACATCATCAAAAACAGTGAATTTGTGGATAATGCGCAGGGACGATTTTTTATGCGCACTGAGCTTGAGGGGCACTTTAACAGCGAGCAATTATTGCAGGATCTGCGTCAAGTATTACCCGTTCCAAATCATATGACCTTAGTGAGTGCGGGTAAGAAACGCATTGTTATTTTAGTCACTAAAGAAGCACATTGTCTCGGCGACCTCTTGATGAAAGCGTATTATGGCGGTTTAAATGTTGAGATTGCCGCCGTAGTGGGCAACCACGATGTACTTAAAGAACTTGTTGAAAAGTTTGATATTCCTTTTCATCTCGTCAGTCATGAAGGACTCGACAGAATTCAACATGAGCAGGCGTTGTTGGCCGCGGTGTCGCAATACGCGCCAGACTATCTGGTGCTTGCCAAGTATATGCGGGTGCTGACGCCGGATTTTGTTGCCGAATATCCAAACCGTATCATCAATATCCATCACTCTTTCTTACCAGCCTTTATTGGTGCAGCTCCTTACCGCCAAGCCTGGGAACGTGGGGTGAAAATTATCGGTGCGACGGCGCATTTTGTGAATAATTGCCTCGATGAAGGGCCGATTATCAAACAGGATGTGATCCCCGTTGATCATAGTTACAGTGCACTCGAAATGGCCAAAGCGGGCCGAGACGTTGAAAAAAGTGTTCTCAGCAAGGCGTTGCAATTAGTGTTAAATGAGCAAGTGGTGGTTTACGGCAATAAAACCATAGTGTTTTAGGGTGTAAAATTTGATTTGAGTATCCCCAACATACTCCCGCGCATACCGTGATGGGGATCTTATGTTTCAGTTTTAGTCTGCGGCTTATATTCGCTTTGCTATCCTTATGTTTAATAGGATTTTTACTTTGTTTATGTCCTAATGAGTTTTTGAGTCTACATTCCTATTTTTAATCAAGGATGGAGGTTGGATGTCAACAAATCGCGGTCTAATTGTCGGAACGATGGATCTCCCCGATGGTTTGCATTTGTCTTGGGCACAACTCGATAAAGAGTTTCGTGTTCAGAAAATGAGCCAAGCCTTTTATGAGCGCTGTAACCGCTCAGCAGCGCAAATCATTAATAAACCTATTTGCCAGTTATTCAGTGCTTTTGATACTGATTTATGTGCAGATATTGAGCATCGTAGCGGTGGCTATATAGGCTTCCAGTTACAGGACAATAATGGCGCAAATGTGCATTTCGCTTTGCATGCAGTTCCTGAAAATGGATGGTACTTGATCTTATCTGAGATAAATTTTAAAGATCCCAAAATTAAAGAATTGCACGTAGATTATCGCCGTGTAATCCAAGCGAGCGATGTTTGGTTGCAGCATATTGAAGAAGTGATTAGGTCTTCACCTGAGGATGTTTTCCGGGTTGCGGTAGCCAAATCTGTCGCACTCAGCAGTAGTCGGTATGGGTTTATTCTTTTACATAACGAAAAATCGAAATTGCTTAGCTTGGCGGCCAGAACCCAATATCCTCAATCTAAGATTGACCTGCCAGAAATTGTCGAAGAAGAGACTCAAGCTCCTGAAACTGAAAGTCTTGTCTGGCTTGAATGCGCTCAAAACTTTAAGCCCATCATTAAAAATAGCCTAGGTAGGCCCGCGAATGCTCAGGGAGTATTCGATAAATTACTGCTTGAGGAACGCTATTTAGCGGTGCCCATTTTATTTCGAAATCGGTTGATGGGAATTATTTGCGTCGTTGGGCGAAGTGACCCCTACAGTCGTCAAGATGCCCGCTCATTGCTCACTTTTGCGAGTATTTTATGGCATTCGATTGAGCTTCCCCGCAGTTTACGGGCAGTATCGCGGCAGTCCAAAATTATTAAGGCGCAAAAGGAGCAATTATCCCAATCGTTAACCCAGCTTATCAGCGCCATTTCCGAGGCATTAGAACTTAAGGATGCCTATACCGCGGGGCATCAAAAGTCGGTGGCCCAATTAAGCTATCTTATAGGTGAAAAGCTCGGGCTTGAGCCGCAGCGTTTAGAGGGGCTAAAAATTGGTGCACTGGTGCATGACATAGGAAAGCTTGCAATACCATCACAGATTTTGACTAAACCTTCAAAATTATCCAAAGAAGAATACGCCTTAATTCAAACTCATCCACAACATGGAGCGGAAATTGTAGAGGATGTCGAATTTCCCTGGCCGATTAAACAAATGATATTACAGCATCATGAGCGGCTTGATGGATCGGGTTATCCCTTGGGATTAAAGGATAAAGCGATTCTCTATGAGGCTAAAATTATTGCCGTTGCCGATGTTGCTGATTCAATCCTATCACACCGACCCTATCGTCCTTCATTGGGATTGGCGAAGATGACAGAAGTGCTTCGGGCGGGTAAAGGGACCTTATTTGATCCTGATATAGTTGAAACCTGTTTAGAGGTACTTATTAACCGTGAAATTAGTATTAGCGATCATATCGGTTCTGCCGCGCTAGACCCGGTAGTGACAGTCACTTTGGACCATGAGTTAGCCGACATTAAACGACTACTTGCTCACGCCCATGCTAAGGTGGCGGTTGTACAGGATGAAGAACATCACCTCATTGGCGTTATCACCCAAAGATTATTGGACTACTGGCTCAGCCCCCTCATTGGCAGTGCAGCCGAGCGAGAACAGGATAGGGCTTTTTTGCGTAAAAAAGCTCATCAAATCATGGAGCATTCTGTTCCTTTAATTAGTGATGTGGCGACTTCAGAAGATGCGCTGCAGCAACTTAATGAGTCTGACTCTGAGTTTTTGGTGGTTGTGAATAAGGCGCAACATGCAATAGGCGTAATCGGCTGGCGTGCAATAGCAATGGCGAATAAGTTACGCCAGGATGTCGAGCGTTTAATTTAACGGAACTCAGTAGATAAAAAATGCCAAGCAGGCTGCTTGGCATTTTGTTATCCCGCAATGTAGCGAAACGATTAATCGACGATACGTAACAGTTCGTTGATCCCCACTTTGCCGCGGGTTTTTGCATCCACTTTCTTGACGATAATCGCAGCGTATAGGCTGTATTTGCCACATGCTGAGGGCAGGTTACCTGATACGACTACAGAGCCAGCTGGTACGCGGCCATAGTGGATTTCGCCCGTTTCACGGTCATAAATACGGGTACTTTGGCCGATATAAACGCCCATGGATATCACCGAGCCTTCTTCTACCACAACGCCTTCGACAATTTCAGAGCGTGCGCCGATAAAGCAGTTATCTTCGATAATAGTCGGGCCAGCTTGCAGCGGCTCCAATACCCCACCAATGCCTACACCACCCGATAAGTGTACGTTTTTACCAATTTGCGCGCATGAGCCCACAGTCGCCCAAGTATCGACCATAGTGCCTTCGTCAACGTAGGCGCCAAGGTTGACGTAAGAGGGCATTAATACGGTGTTTTTACCGATGAACGAGCCTTTACGAACAGTGGCTGAAGGCACCACGCGGATTGCTTCGGCTTTAAAGCGGGCCTCGTCATACTCGGCAAACTTTAACGGCACTTTGTCAAAATATTTGGTTTCGGCGCCATCGATAACGGCGTTATCAAAAATACGGAATGACAGTAACACCGCCTTTTTCAACCATTGATGAACATGCCATTGGCCGTCGATTTTTTCAGCGACGCGCAGTTCACCCTTGTCGAGCATATTGATGACATGTTGCACATCGTTACGCACGCTTGCGTCAACAGTGCTTGGTGTGATGTCGGCACGCGTTTCAAAAGCGGCCTCAATACGTTGGCGTAAAGCCTCCATTTACTTCTCCCGTTGTGGTTAATTGGTTGACTCTGAGTTGATGGCGCTCAGTGCGCTAATCAAGGCTTCCTTGAGCGTATGCTCTTGGGTTTCATTGAGTTGCAAGCCATCATTGGTTTGCAAAATAAAAAAGTCTTCCGCTCGCTCGCCGATGGTTGTGATCTTGGCGGAGAGCAACGTCGTGTTGCAGCGATAAAAAATATCGCCCACTTTAGCTAATAATCCCGGCGTATCCAAGGCAATGAGTTCCATCATACTTGTACCATGACGGTTACTCTCAAGGAAACTCACCTGAGTGGGAACATTAAAAGGTTTCATCTTGCGCGACAGTTTTCTAAAGCGTGGCAGTTTAGGGTTATCACTGGCGAGCGCTTTTTCAAGGGCTTTACGGATACTTTGTATGCGCGAGAGTTGGCTGACGGGCTCGCCGTCTTGCTCGAGGATAACAAAGGTGTCTAGAGCGTAATTGTCCTTTGATGTCATGATGTTAGCGTCGTGGACGTTAATGTTTTTATTATCAAGCACCGCCATTACGGTAGCAAATAACTTAGGTCTGTCCTGACAATAAACAAACAGCTCTGTGCCGCCGCGGGTCGTATGTTTTGAAACGAGCACTAAGGGCTCATCCAATTGCTTATGCTTGAGGATGGCCTCAGCATGCCAAGCGACTTGATTGGGCTGGTGGCGCAAAAAGTAGTCGGCCTTAAAGCGTTGCCAAAGGGTATCTAAATCTTTTTCTTTTATGCCGCGTCGCAGTAGTTCTTTTTTCGCCTTGGCTTGGTATTCGCGTACTCGGGCCCGAATATCAACGGGCTTTTCTTTGCCGCGAGCGAGCACCCTTTGGGTGGAAAAATATAAGTCGCGCAGCAGTGAGCCTTTCCAGTTATTCCAAGTCTTTTCGTTGGTGGCGCAGATATCGGCCACGGTTAAACAGTACAAATAACTTAAATGCACCGCATCGCGCACCTTGCTGGCAAAGTCGGCCACCACATCGGGGTCGGAAATATCGCGGCGCTGGGCCGTTACCGACATCACTAAGTGATTTTCAACTAACCAAGCGACTAGGCGGCCATCGTGGTCGTTCAAGCCATGAAGTTTACAGAAGGCGAGGGCATCGCTTGAGCCCAGTTTGCTGTGATCGCCGCCGCGGCCCTTGGCGATATCATGGAAAATTGCGCCGAGTACCAACAAACCTTTTTTCGGTAACTGATTGATAAGCACTGAGCCTAAAGGAAACTCTTCTTTCTGTTCTGGCTGCGAGAAGCGCTCGATATTGAGGAGCAATCTGTGGGTGTGTTCATCCACCGTATAGGCGTGGAACAGGTCAAACTGCATTTGGCCCTCGATATTGCGCCACGCAGGTAAATAAGCCGAGAGCACCCCGTGTTTATGCATCAGCGATAAGGCTGCAATACCGCGTGGATGTTTTAAGATCTCCATAAAGGCTTGGCGGCACTGAGGATTTTCTTGCAAGGGTTGCTGCTGTGCTCGGCGTGCACGCCTCAGTGAGCGTAGGGTAGGCGCATAAATGCCTTTAATATTAGAGTTTTTCGCGACATGGACAAACAAACGTACAATTTCTTCACCGCTGTCGAATAAATCGTCACTTAGGGCCTCGATAAAGGCACCACGGCGCTGATAGTTATTGTCAATCGCTTGAATTTCTAAAGCTTTCGTTTGACCAAGAGTTGCCCGCTTAAATAGTTGCAGCAGCATTTCGTTGAGTTCCATCACGCGGCGCACCGTGCGATAGTAACGTTTCATCATCTGCTCAACAGCAAGTTGGGTCGCGTCTTCGTATCCCATCAACTCAGCCACTTGGCGCTGGACATCGAACAGCAGGCGGTTTTCATCACGCCCGACAGTCATGTGCAGGGCAAAACGCAACTTCCACAGAAAGTGCTGACACTCGAGCAGCTCTTCTAATTCGGCGGGTTCTAAAAATTCGTATTGCACCAGTTCTTCTAAGCGTGAGGCGCCAAAGTGGCGCATGGCAACCCAGGCGATGGTTTGAATGTCCCGAAGGCCACCAGGGCAACTTTTGATATTGGGCTCAAGATCGAAGGCACTCGCCTTGGCATGGCGGGCCGTTTGTTCATCGCGCTTAGCGATAAAGAACTGACTGGAGGTCCAAAAATCGCTTTGACGAATGGCATCGTAGAGCTGGTCAAACAGACTTTCAGGCCCTGAAAGCAAGCGCGCTTCAAGCAAATTAGTGGCGATGGTAATGTCGTCTCGCCCAAGGCGTAGCGTATCATCAAGGGTGCGGACGCTATGACCAATCTCAAGACTAGCATCCCACAAAAAGGCGATAAATTCGCTGAGCGCGGCTTTCGCTACCGCAGCTAACTCGCCCTCGAAGAGGAATAGCAAATCGACATCAGAGTGCGGATGTAACTCACCGCGACCATAGCCACCAACGGCAATCAGGGCGATGGGGTATTGATCTAGGCAGTGTTGTAACCACGCCTGTTTTATAAGGGAGTCGACGAACTGACAGCGCTGAGTCACTAGCTCTTCAATCGGGGTTTTGGCTTTGAACCTTGCTAAAAGCGTTTGATTCTGTTCGATTAATGATTGTTTAGCTAGCAGCGCTGTATTCATCGAGTCCCTTGTTTGGATGCGTTAAAATATTTGCTACCCACCAAGTTCCAATATGACCTGATGGATAGTTTAACAATTGTCATTAGTGATTAATGATCCGCGGAAAATCTTCCTCATCGCGCAGCGTCAGCACTTCAACACCGGTTTCGGTCACTAATAATGTGTGTTCCCACTGGGCTGAGTTTTTACCATCGGAAGTGGTCACCGTCCAATTATCATCGCGATCTAGCACAGTGGTGTGGCGACCGGCGTTGATCATCGGTTCAATGGTAAAGCACATACCTGGGCGTAAAATGGTGTTGTCACCATTACGGTAGTGCATCACTTGGGGTTCTTCATGGAAACCCGCGCCAATACCGTGGCCACAATAATCTTGCACGATGGAATATTTCTCAAGGCCTGTTTTGCTGGCTTTGATGAATTTTTCAATAGTATTGCCGATTTCACCTAATTTTAATCCCGGACGCACTTTACGGATTGCAAGATAGAGACTTTCTTGAGCGATGCGGCACAGACGTTTGTCCTTAGGGCTGACTTCACCGATTAAGAACATTTTAGAGGTATCGCCGTGGTAACCGTCTTTAATGACGGTGATATCGATATTGAGAATATCGCCATCCTTGAGAACGCGATCGCTCGGAATACCGTGGCAAATGACGTTGTTTAACGAAGTACAAATCGACTTAGGAAAACCATGGTAGTTGAGCGGGGCAGAAATCGCGCCTTGCTCTTCGGTATATTTGGCGCAGATATCGTTTAATTCATTAGTGGTGACCCCCGCCTTAACATAAGGGGCGATCATTTCTAATACTTGTGCAGCCAGTTTACCTGCCGCGCGCATTTTCTCGATTTCTTCTGCTGTCTTAATGACTATACTCATTGCGTTTTCTCTTGTGTCTTCAGTGTCTATTGGCGCGATGAACCTAATGCAAAAATTTGTGCTTTAGGGCTATTTATGGTATAAAGCGCGCCGTTATGTTTAAGTCTTGATGAATTACCCAAGCTCAGCTTTATCTGCTTTTGGGCGATAGCAAAACTAAAGATGGCGGCCATTATACATGGCAATTTATCTAAATACTAAATCACACACGTGTCGACACATTCTTCGGGGTGCCCTCAGCTGTTAACTGCGGGGTCGAAGACATGGGATACGTGGAGGTCTAACCCCCTAAATTTTAAGGTAATAGAAATGACTACAGTTTCAATGCGCGATATGCTCCAGGCCGGTGTCCACTTCGGTCACCAAACCCGTTACTGGAACCCAAAAATGAAGCCATTCATTTTCGGTGCTCGCAACGGCGTTCACATCATCAACCTTGAGCATACTGTGCCAATGTTCAATGAAGCACTGGCTTTCATCAGCAACGTTGCTTCAAAGAAAGGTAAAGTATTATTCGTTGGTACTAAACGTGCTGCTGGCGAAGCGATCAAAGAAGCTGCTATTTCTTGTGATCAGTACTATGTTGATCACCGTTGGTTAGGCGGTATGCTGACTAACTGGAAAACCGTTCGTCAGTCAATCAAACGTCTGAAAGAACTGGAAAGCCAATCAGTAGATGGTACTTTCGACAAGCTGACCAAAAAAGAAGCGCTGATGCGTACTCGTGAGCTTGAAAAGCTGGAAAAATCTTTAGGCGGTATTAAGAACATGGGCGGCCTGCCAGACGTATTATTCGTTATCGGCGCTGACCACGAGCATATCGCTATTAAAGAAGCTAACAACCTGGGTATCCCTGTTGTTGCAGTTGTTGATACTAACTCTGCGCCAGATGGTGTTAACTACATCGTTCCTGGTAACGACGACGCGATGCGTGCTATTCGCCTGTACACTACTTCTGTTGCTGCAGCAGCTAACGCTGGCCGTGGTCAAGATTTAGCTGTTCAAGCTGAGCAAGACGGTTTCGTAGAAGCCGAATAATAATAAGGCGGGATGAGTTTCATCACCCTTATTAACCAAGATTTTGATTGGTTAACAGGGGCCATTCGGCCCCTGTTTTATATCTGCAAATTAGTCGATTTTTTAGAGAGGATTTAACAATGGCAATTTCTGCTGCCCAAGTTAAAGAACTGCGCGAGCGTACTGGCGCAGGCATGATGGATTGTAAAAAAGCGTTAGAAGAAACCAACGGCGACATGGAGTTAGCAATTGACAACATGCGTAAGTCTGGTGCTGCTAAAGCTGCTAAGAAAGCAGGTAACATCGCTGCTGACGGTACTATCCTGATCAAAAACGGTGAAGGTTTCGCAGTACTGTTAGAAGTAAACTGCCAAACTGACTTCGTTGCTAAAGATGCAAACTTCTTAGGTTTTGCTAACGCTGTTTTAGACGTTGCTGCAGCGTCTAAAGTGACTTTAGAAGACTTAAAAGCCCAATTTGAAGAAGCCCGTGTTGCGCTAGTTGCTAAAATCGGTGAAAACATCAACGTTCGTCGCGTTGAGTACATCGACGGCACTAAATTAGCTTCTTACCGTCACGGTGAGCGTATCGGTGTAGTGGTAACTGGTGACGCTGATGACGAAACTCTGAAGCACCTCGCAATGCACGTTGCCGCTTCTAAGCCAGAATACGTTAACCCAGAAGACGTTCCAGCTGACGTAGTCGCTCGTGAACAAGCTCTGCAAATCGAAATCTCTATGAATGAAGGCAAACCTGCTGAAATCGCAGAGAAAATGGTTGTTGGTCGTATGAAGAAGTTTACTGGTGAGATTTCTCTGACTGGTCAAGCTTACATCATGGAACCAAAGAAAACTGTTGGCGAATTCTTGAAAGAGAAAGGCGCGAAAGTCACTAACTTCATTCGTTTAGAAGTGGGTGAAGGTATTGAGAAGAAAGAAGAAGATTTCGCAGCTGAAGTTGCTGCTCAAATCGCTGCTTCTAAAAAGGCTTAATCGCCAACGCTAAATACCCCCAAGACCGCAGCAATGGCTGCGGTCTTGTTATGACCAGGATATAAAAATTATGAGCACCAATCCAAAACCTGCATTTAGACGCATTCTTCTAAAATTAAGTGGCGAAGCACTGATGGGCGACGAAGGCTTCGGCATCGATCCTAAAGTGTTAGATCGCATGGCTCAAGAAGTCAAAGAGCTGGTAGAGTTAGGCATTCAGGTGGGTGTGGTCATTGGTGGTGGTAATCTATTTCGCGGTGAAGGCTTAGCAAAAGCGGGCATGAATCGTGTGGTGGGCGATCACATGGGTATGCTGGCAACGGTTATGAACGGCTTGGCCATGCGTGATGCCCTGCACCGTGCCTATGTTAATGCTCGTCTGATGTCGGCTATCCCATTAAAAGGGGTGTGTGACGACTACAATTGGGCTGAGGCGATCAGCTTATTAAAATCAGGCCGTGTGGTGATTTTTGCTGCGGGTACTGGTAATCCATTCTGCACTACCGATTCTGCTGCTTGCTTACGCGGCATTGAAATCGAAGCAGAAGTCGTGCTAAAAGGCACTAAAGTTGACGGCGTTTATTCTGACGACCCGATGAAAAATCCAGAAGCAGTGAAGTACGATGACTTAACGTACACTGAAGTACTGGATAAAGAATTAAAAGTAATGGACTTAGCAGCCTTTACTATGGCGCGTGACCATGACATGCCAATCCTAGTATTCAACATGAATAAACCTGGCGCCCTGCGCCGAGTGGTCATGGGTGAAGAAGAAGGCACAATGATCAAAGCGAAATAAGTTATTCAATGACCAAGAAGGACATTTAACGTGATTGCAGATATTAAAAAAGATGCTCAAGAGCGCATGGGTAAATGCGTTGACGCGACCAAAAACCAAATGGCTAAAGTACGTACTGGTCGTGCACACCCAAGCTTACTGGACTCAATCCAAGTATCTTACTATGGCACTATGACACCACTGAACCAAGTGGCGAACGTGGGTGTTGAAGATGCACGTACTCTGTCAGTAACCGTATTTGACCGTAGTGCAATCCAAGCGGTTGAGAAAGCGATCATGAGCTCTGATTTAGGGTTGAACCCTATGTCAGCGGGGGCAACCTTACGCATTCCATTACCCGCACTGACGGAAGAGCGTCGTAAAGACTTTATCAAAGTAGTACGTGCTGAGGCCGAAGGTGGTCGTGTGGCGATTCGTAACGTACGTCGCGATGCGATTTCTGACGTGAAGAAACTCGAAAAAGCTAAAGAATGCACTGAAGATGATGTTCGCCGCTTCGAAGAGGAAGTACAAAAGTTCACCGATGCTCACATTAAGAAGGTCGATGAGATTTTAGCGGCCAAAGAAATTGAGTTGATGGAAGTCTAATCTCAAGCGCTATAAGCTAGAGTTGCTACGCCGTGTAGGGGTATACTACACGGCGTTTGTCTATTTTAAAGGGTTGTATTAGATGTCATCCACAGTGGAATTTGATCCGCAATCTAGGCCGACTGAGGCGGATGCTTGTGCTCAGACAAGCTTACCGGAGATATTACCCGAACTCGTTAAACAGTCATTACCTAAGCATGTTGCGATTATTATGGATGGTAATGGACGTTGGGCCCAAATCCAGGGCAAGCCACGAGTGATGGGGCATAAGGCTGGGGTTAAAGCGGTGAGACGTGCGGTGAGCGCGGCCAGCCAGTTAGGGATACAATCGCTGACGCTATTTGCGTTTTCTAGCGAAAATTGGCGTAGACCCGATAAAGAAGTCAGCTTATTGATGGAACTGTTTTTTACCGTATTGCAGCGGGAAATTAAGTTACTCGATAAAAACCAGGTCAAATTGAATATCATCGGCGATATCAGTCGCTTTTCTGCGCGTTTACAAAAGCAAATTCGTGCCGCAGAAGCGAAAACTGCGAGCAATACGGGATTGATATTGAATGTGGCGGCCAATTACGGCGGTCGTTGGGACATACTGCAAGCTGCGCAAAAGTTAGCTGAAAAGGTTGAAACTGGCGAAATGACCAGCAGTCAGTTCACTGAAGAAGCCTTGAGTGAACATTTGTGCATGCAAAATCAGAGTGAAGTTGATTTAATGATCCGTACGGGTGGGGATTACCGGATCAGCAATTTTGTACTCTGGCAGGCTGCCTATGCTGAGTTGGTGTTTTTGGACACCCTTTGGCCTGATTTTGATGAACAGGCTTTTCATGAAGCGATTGCCACGTTTGCCAGTCGCCAGCGCCGTTTTGGTTTGACCGGAAGTCAAATTGATGAGATGCGCGCATTGTAAAACGTCATGAGGGATTTTTTTTGCTAAAACAACGTATAATAACAGCAATTTGGTTGATTCCATTAGTTTTGGGAGCAATCTATTTACTCCCCGTTGAGTACTTTGCTTGGGCCTTGATCGCCGTGTTTCTGATCGCCGCTAAGGAGTGGGGCAGGATCATCGATAGTCAATGTGATGTCACCCAATGGAGTTTTACTTGCACGGTCGGTATTTTACTGATCGCTCTTAATTTAATTGTTCCCGCCGACACCATTTGGCTTAGGGGGCAAATTCATCCCATTTATCTTGCCGTGGTTACCATAGGTACTTTGTGGTGGATGGTGTCACTGCTGCTGGTGGTCACTTATCCTAAAAGTGCCAAATTGTGGCAAAAGAGTCCGATGCTAAAGTCCATGTTTGGACAATTGACTTTAGTGCCTTGCTTTGTAGCACTGATTGCCCTTAAATCGATTAGTTCGCAAATATCGCCTTACTATGGGGCATCGCTAGTATTATTGGTGATGTTGATCGTTTGGGCTGCGGATTCTGGGGCGTATTTTGTGGGCAAAGCTGTCGGTAAAACTAAGCTTATGCCCGCAGTTAGCCCAGCTAAAACCTTAGAGGGTTTGCTCGGTGGTTTAGTCACTACACTAATTGTTGTTGCTGGTGTTATGTATATTTCACCTGAGCAGGAGTTAGGCTTAGTGGTTGCGGTGACCATTTTTGTGGCACTGATTTCAGCCCTTGGCGATTTATCTGAGAGTATGTTTAAACGCGCTGCGTGCATTAAAGATTCGGGCACGATTTTGCCTGGACATGGCGGCGTGCTCGACCGCATCGACAGTCTGACAGCAGCCTTGCCGGTGTTTACCCTAATCTACATTGCATTTTGGATGTAACGCTATGCAAAATATGGTGATTTTGGGTGCGACAGGCTCGATTGGTGCCAGTACCTTAAGTGTGATTTCGGCCAACCCTTCAGCCTATCGAGTGTATGCTTTAGTGGCAAATGCGAGTGTCGACAAGATGCTCGCCCTGTGTTTAGCCCATCGCCCGCAGGTCGCCCATATGGTCGATCCTAATGCTGCATTAGCACTCAAGACGCAATTACCCGCGACGCTTAATATCCAAGTCACAAGTGGCGAGGATGAGCTTATTGCCTTAGTCACTTCCTCAGTGGTTGATACCGTGATGGCTGCGATTGTCGGCGCGGCGGGTTTAGTCCCGACGCTGGCGGCGGTGAAGGTGGGTAAGCGGGTATTACTCGCCAATAAAGAGGCGCTGGTGATGTCCGGCGAGCTGTTTATTGAGGCAACGAAACTCTCTGGCGCCACGTTGTTGCCGGTTGACAGTGAACACAATGCGATTTTCCAATGCTTACCCGAAGAAGTGCAGGCTAATTTAGGGCGCTGTGATTTAGCGGCGTCAGGTATTTCCCATATTTTGCTCACCGGTTCTGGTGGTCCATTTTTAACCGCCGAGCTGTCAAGTCTTGCGGCAATGACGCCAGCACAGGCTTGCAAACATCCAAACTGGTCAATGGGTCCGAAAATCTCGGTCGACTCCGCCACGATGATGAATAAGGGCTTGGAGTTTATCGAAGCGCGCTGGTTGTTCAATACCCAAAAAGATCAACTAAAGGTGGTTATTCATCCGCAAAGTGTTATTCATTCTATGGTGCAATACCGCGATGGCAGTGTGATCGCGCAGATGGGCAACCCGGATATGCGTACACCGATTGCGCATTGTATGTCCTATCCGCAAAGAATTCGCTCCGGTGTTGAACCTTTGGATTTTTTCAAAGTCGGACAGTTAAGCTTTTGTGAGCCAGACTTTAATCGCTTCCCCTGTTTGGCTTTAGCGATTGCCGCTTGTGCCCAAGGGCAAGAAGCGACTACGGTACTCAATGCGGCCAATGAAATCGCCGTGGAGGCGTTTTTACAAGGCAAGATTGGGTTTACCCATATCGCCAAGGTGAACGAAGCCTGCTTATCGTCGGTGCCTAAACGGGCGATGACCAGCATCGAAGATATCATTGCCCTCGATGCACAAACACGGATATATGCCCGTGAATTACTAGCGAAATTTGCTTAGGCCTCTTGTTGACGAGGCTTGAGTGGATTTACTGATGACGTAAGGAGTGGAATGTTAGATTTTTTGTGGAACTTAGGTTCTTTTATCGTAGCACTTGGGCTGTTAATTACTGCCCACGAATACGGCCATTTCTATGTTGCGCGCCGCTGTGGTGTGAAAGTTGAGCGTTTTTCGATTGGTTTTGGTAAGGCGATTTGGCGCAAAGTCGGTCAAGATGGTACTGAATATGTTATTGCCATGATCCCGCTGGGTGGCTATGTCAAAATGCTCGATGAGCGTGTTGAAGATGTCCCCGATAACTTAAAAGATCAGGCCTTTAACCGTAAAAGCGTGTGGCAACGTATAGCAATTGTGGCGGCTGGCCCCATTGCGAACTTTATTTTTGCGATTATCGCACTGTATTTTATGTATTTAATTGGTGTGCCATCGCTAAAGCCAGTCATTACCTCAACGACACCTGGCACTGCGGCGGCACAAATCCAAGTCACTGAGCCGATGCAAGTCACGGCGATTTCAGGCCAGCCGGTACGGAATTGGGAAGAAGTCAATTTGGCGCTTGTTGGCCATATTGGTGATGACAGTTTAACACTATCCCTTGCGCCCCTTAACGGTTTACAGGGACTTGATACCGATACTCGTACTTACACTTTAGACACCCGTCAATGGCGTTTCGACCCTGAGAAAGAGTCACCGATCACGGCACTGGGCTTGGGCGTGTATCGCCCTGCGATTGAGCCACAAATTGCGCTTATCAGTGAAGGCAGTGCCGCGGCTAAGAGTGATCTGAAGGTCGGTGATACCTTAGTGGCTATCAATGGCCAGCAATATACCGATTGGCAAGCTTTTGTTGACATTATTCAGCATTCTGCCAATGTGCCTGTGGAGTTAACCGTGCGCCGTAATGGTGAGCAATTTGCCATCTCTGTGACACCAGCAAGTGTTAAAAATAGTGATGGTAAAGATATCGGCGTGCTTGGGGTGAGCCCGGCTCAGGCACAATGGCCTGAGAATATGCGATTACAGCTGGAATATGGGCCAATCGAATCTTTTGCTATCGCAGCCGATAAAACATGGCAACTTGTTGTCGTGAGCTTTAAGATGATTGGCAAATTATTTACTGGCGATGTGTCAGTGAAAAACTTAAGTGGACCTATCTCAATCGCACAGGGTGCGGGCAATAGTGCAAACTATGGCTTGGTTTACTTTCTCGGTTTCCTCGCGCTTATCAGTGTCAATTTAGGCATCATTAACTTGCTGCCATTGCCTGTGCTCGATGGGGGACACCTGCTGTATTACTTCGTTGAAGTAATAACTGGTAAGCCTGTATCTGAAAAGGTACAGGAAATAGGATTCAGATTTGGGGCAGCATTACTGCTGATGTTGATGAGCATTGCGCTCTTCAATGATTTTGCCCGACTCTGAGCAAGGACAGACTAATAATTAGAAGTGCTCTATGAGATTGAATAAACTTTTTGCCTCGATGTTATTCGTCGGTGCGTCGTTTTCAGGGACTGTGTTGGCGGATACTTTCCAATCCTTTGAAGTGACCGACATCCAAGTTGAAGGTTTGCAGCGAGTCGCACTGGGTGCTGCCTTGTTAAGCTTGCCAGTGAAAGTGGGCGACACTGTAGATCAGTTAAAAATTCAGCAAGCCATTAAAAGCCTATATGCATCGACTAACTTTGAGAATATCTCAATCAGTCATGATGGCGGCGTGTTGATTGTCAAAGTCACCGAAAGACCAACCATCAGTGCCGTGACGTTTGAAGGCAACAAAGACATTAAAGATGAGCAGTTACAGGAAAGTCTGGACGGCTCAGGCGTTAAAGTCGGCGAATCTTTAGACCGTACTATGCTCACAGGCATTGAAAAGGGTCTGCAAGACTTTTACTACGGCGTGGGTAAGTATGGCGCTAAAGTTGAAGCACAAGTGATTAATTTGCCTCGTAACCGTGTCGAACTTAAGTTCAAATTTACTGAAGGTTTAGCGGCCGAAATCCGCCAAATTAACGTGGTCGGTAATCATGAGTTCACCGATGCTGAGCTTATCGGCATGTTAGAACTGAAAGATTATGTGGCTTGGTGGGATCTGTTTGGTGAGCGTCGCTATCAGAAGCAAAAGCTTCAAGCCGACCTTGAGACGATTAAAACCTATTACCACAACAAGGGTTATATTCGCTTTGAAGTTACCTCGACTCAAGTGGCGATGACCCCAGACCGTAAAGGCTTGTACATCACTATAAACGTCAATGAAGGTGAGAAGTACAAGGTAAAAGGCGTTAACCTCACGGGCGATCTGATGGGTCGTGAAGAGTTGATGAAATCGATTCTGCCTATCAAGGCGGGCGATATGTACAACGGCGGTGATGTGACCTTCACTGAAGAGATGTACAGCAAATACTTAGGCCGTTTCGGTTACGCTTACCCTGAAGTGAAAACCTACCCTGAAATTGATGATAAGACCAAGGAAGTGACCTTAAACATCAATATCAAACCTGGTAAGCGAGTGTATGTTCGCTCCATCAACTTTACCGGTAATACTGTCACTAAAGATGAAGTGATGCGTCGCGAACTGCGTCAGATGGAAGGTGCTTGGTTAAACTCTGCGCAGGTTGAGCAATCTAAAGCCCGTTTGAACCGTTTAGGCTTCTTCGAGACCGTCGATACCGAGACCATTCAAGTGCCCGGTACTGACGATTTAGTCGATGTAGCGGTTAAGGTGAAAGAGCAGCCTTCTGGCTCATTTAACGCCGGTGTCGGTTATGGTACTGAATCAGGTCTAAGCCTACAGTTTGGCGTGCAGCAAAATAACTTCCTCGGCACGGGTAACCAAGCGGGTGTGAGTTTAAGTACCAACAAGTACTCTAAAAACGTCAACTTATCTTACACCGATCCGTATTGGACTAAAGATGGTGTGAGCTTAGGCGGTAGTGTTTACTGGAACGAGTTCGATGCGAACGAAGCCAACCTTGAACGCTATAAAAACAGCTCCTATGGGGTAGCGCTAAACTCTGGTTTCCCGATTAACGAATACAACCGTATCAACGGCGGTATTGGTTATCGTCATAACACGATTTCAGAAATCTCTGCCTATGAACAGGCGCTGCGTTTCTACAATATTTACCGTGAAGATGATCCAAATGCAGACTTAAGTTTTGATAACTTTGAGCTGAGTTTAGGTTGGTATCGCAGTACCTTAAACCGAGGAACCTTCCCAACAGACGGTTCATCACAGCGTTTAAGCGGTAAGATGACTGTACCTGGATCAGATCTGCAGTACTTCAAGACTGACTTCGATACCAACTACTATTTCCCTCTCAACCGCAGTCAAAGTTTTGTGGTCTTGGCACGTGGTCGTTTAGGCTATGGTAATGGTTATGGTCAATTTAACGATAATGACCAGATCCTTCCATTCTGGGAAAACTATTACTCAGGCGGTAGCACCTCACTGCGTGGCTTTAAGTCTAACTCCGTAGGTCCGCGTTCCTTCTATCTTTTCCGTGGAAGTGAACCCTGTGCGCCGGATCCATCGGGCGATGGTTGTAGTTTACCGGGCGATCCAAACAGTATTCAGGTAAGCTCTGGCCGTTCAATCGGTGGTAACGCTATCGCAACTGCGAGTTTAGAGTTTATTGTACCGACGCCATTCTTGGATGAGGCTTATACCAACTCTGTACGTACCAGCTTCTTCCTCGATGCCGGTAACGTGTGGGATACCGAGTTTGACTTTGCGAAATATCAAACCTTACCCGCTGAAGAGTTTGATAAGTTACAAGACTACAGTGACCCTGCGCGTATAAGAGCATCTTGGGGGGTAAGCTTACAGTGGTTATCACCAATGGGCCCTATGGTATTCAGCTTGGCATGGCCGATTAAAGAGTACGAAGGCGATCAAACAGAGATCTTCTCGTTCAATATTGGCAAAACTTTTTAAAAGGCATACACTCGGCAAGTTTTGCTGAATATAACAAAGGTAACAAGGAGTCTATTTTGAACAAGATGGTAAACCGTGCCCTGGTGACGTTAGCTTTATTAGGTGCACCTTTAGCTGCGCAGGCGGAAAATATTGCTGTAGTTGATATGGGCGCTGTGTTTGAGCAGTTACCTCAACGTGAGCAAATCATGCAGTCTCTGAAGTCAGAGTTTGGTGATCGCATGTCTGAAGTTCAGAAAATGCAAGAAGAAATGCGCTCTCTAATGGAGAAGCAGCAACGTGATGGCGCGTTAATGAATGACACGCAAAAAACTGAGCTGGTTCGTAAAATGGAAGCGCTAAAATCTGAATATCAGTTGAAAGGTAAGGCGTTGGATGAGGACTTACGTCGTCGCCAAGGCGAAGAGCAAAACAAACTGTTAGTTAAGGTTCAAAAAGCCATTAACACTATCGCTGAAAAAGAAAAATACGATTTAGTTTTACAGCGTGGTGCAGTCATTTATGTTAAGCCAAATGCTGACATCAGTGGCAAAGTGGTTGAAGCCTTAAGCAAAGGCAAGTAATTGATGAAAAGTGTGACTTTAAAAGAGCTAAGCCTGATATTAGATGGCGTTGTCCAAGGCGATGAAACCTTAGTGATCAACAGTGTTGCAACGCTTGAACATGCCACAGCGGGACAAATCTCTTTTTTAGCCAACAGCAAATACCGTGCTCAGCTTGAGTCAACTCAAGCGAGCGCGGTGTTATTGTCGGCTAAAGATGCGCAGGACTATCCTGGCACTGCGTTAGTTGTAAAAGATCCCTATGTGGGGTTTGCTCGTGTGGCGCAGTTGTTAGATACCACGCCCAAGGCAGCGATGGGTATTCATCCCTCAGCGCAAATTGACCCTTCTGCCCAGTTAGGTGAAGGCGTGGCAATTGGTGCTAATGTGGTGATTGGTGCCAATGTTATCCTCGGTGAAAATGTACAAATTGGTGCGGGTACTGTGATTGGACAAGACTCCATCATAGGCTCAAATAGCCGTTTATGGGCCAATGTCACCCTGTATCACAATGTCCATTTAGGCCAAGACTGTATTATTCATTCCGGTGCCGTTATTGGCTCTGATGGATTTGGTTACGCTAATGAGCGCGGACAGTGGGTTAAGATCCCTCAAACTGGCGGTGTGCGCATTGGTGATCGCGTCGAAATCGGTGCTAATTCAACGATTGACCGCGGTGCATTAGGCCATACCGAAATCCACAATGGTGTGATTATCGACAACCAAGTGCAGGTCGCCCATAACGATATTATTGGTGAAAATACAGCTATCGCAGGCAGTACCACGATTGCGGGCAGTGTCACTATTGGTAAGTACTGCATTATTGGTGGAAATTGTGCCATTGCTGGCCATTTATCCATTGCCGATGGTGTGCATATTTCTGGCGCGACCAACATTACTGGTAATATGCGTGAGCCTGGTTTGTATTCATCAGCCACGGTTGCTATGGATAACAAAACGTGGCGTAAAAACACAGTTCGCTTCCGTCAATTGGATGAACTGTTCCAGCGCGTGAAGACGTTGGAAAAAAATTTAAATACACCAGAGTAATTGCCCTAAGGCAATTTTGAGGAACTAGGTTCGTGTCTAATCAAATGAACACTATGGATATTTCGGAGATCCTTAAGTATCTGCCCCATAGATATCCATTCCTATTAATCGATCGCGTACTGGATTTCACCCCCGGTGAGAGTCTCCATGCGATTAAAAACGTGACGATTAATGAGCCCTTCTTTCAGGGGCATTTCCCGATCCAGCCTGTGATGCCCGGCGTGCTGATTTTAGAAGCCATGGCGCAGGCCACTGGTCTGCTTGCTTTTAAGACCATGAGTGACGATGTGCCACCACCTGGTGTGTTGTATTATTTTGCGGGTATCGATAATGCACGTTTTAGACGTGTAGTCGAACCCGGTGATCAAATCCATTTTGAAGTCAAAATGATTAAAGAGCGCCGCGGGATTGGCGTTTTCTATGGTGAGGCCAAAGTGGATGGTGAAGTGGTTTGTTCCGCTGAAATCATGTGTGCCCGCAGAGAGATTAATCAGTGATAGATACATTAGCGTTTGTGCATCCCGATGCAAAAATTGGTAAAAATGTCACCATAGGTCCATGGAGTTATGTGGGCGCGGGTGTCGAGATTGGCGACGATTGTTGGTTAAGCTCCCACGTGGTGGTGAAGGGGCCAACGGTGATAGGTAAAGGCAACCGTATTTTTCAATTCGCCTCTGTGGGTGAAGAATGCCAAGATAAAAAATACGCAGGTGAGCCTACACGCCTTATCATTGGCGATAACAATGTTATCCGTGAGCATGTCACTATTCACCGTGGAACCGTTCAAGACAATAGCGAAACCCGTATTGGTTCAAACAACCTGTTTATGAACTACGTGCACATTGCTCACGACTGTGTGGTCGGCAATAACGTAATTATGGCCAATAATGCGTCTATCGCAGGCCATGTGCATGTCGGTGACTGGGCGATTCTCGGTGGCATGACTGGCGTTCACCAGTTTGTGCATATTGGTGCCCACGCCTTTACTGCGGGATGTTCGTTATTATTACAAGATGTGCCACCCTTTGTGATGGCTGCGGGACAACCAGCTATACCTCGCGGCTTAAACAGCGAAGGTATGAAGCGCCGAGGTTTCTCTAAGGAAACTCAATTAGCGGTGCGCCGCGCTTATAAAACCTTATATCGTAGCAGCCTGACGGTTGAAGAAGCGGTTGAGGCACTTGCCGAAGATGCACAAAATGACGCGCAAGTTAAGTTGCTCGTTGAGTTTGTCAAATCTTCGGGTCGCGGCATTATTCGTTAGCGGCATGATGCGTTAAGAGTTTCGACTCTAGACTATGCCATTCATAGGCACTGCTCGTGACATTCTGCGTTAGAAAATGCCATGGCAGAGGTTATCGCTGCGGTGCCATTCACTTGTCAGATATGATTGGTTTATGAGCAAAAAATCTCAATTAGTGTTTGCAATGGTCGCCGGAGAACTCTCCGGCGATATTTTAGGTGCGGGTTTGATGGCCGCGCTGCAAAAAGCACATCCCAATGCCCGTTTTGTTGGTATTGGTGGACCTCGTATGGAAGCCTTAGGCTTCGAATCCCTGTTCGCGATGGAAGAATTAGCCGTGATGGGGATAGTTGAAGTGCTATCGCGTCTGCCACGCCTGCTCCATGTCCGAGCTTCGTTAATTAAGTCCATCACCGAGCTTAAGCCTGATTGCTTTATCGGTATTGATGCGCCGGATTTCAATATTGGTCTCGAGCTTAAATTAAAGGCTCAGGGGATTAAAACCGTTCACTATGTGAGTCCTTCGGTGTGGGCATGGCGGCCTAAGCGGATCTTTAAAATCGCCAAGGCCACTAATATGGTACTGTCATTATTGCCCTTCGAGAAAGCCTTCTACGATAAGCATCAAGTGCCTTGTACCTTTGTCGGTCATACCTTAGCCGACGACATTCCGCTTGAGAGTGATAAAGCAAGTGCGCGTCAATTGCTGGAGTTAGATCCTGAGGCTGAATATCTCGCGATTTTACCTGGTTCGCGCGGCGGTGAGCTAAAGCAATTGGCTGAGCCCTTTGTGAAGGCGGCGCTACTTATCAAGCAGCAATTTCCCGATATTCGCTTTGTGACGCCTTTAGTGAATCAACAGCGCCGTGAGCAGTTTGAACAAGCGTTAAAAGATTATGCGCCGGATTTAGAAATTCACATGGTGGAAGGCAAGTCACGCGAAGTGATGGCCGCTGCCGATGGTATTTTACTCGCCTCGGGTACAGCGACGTTAGAGGCCATGCTGATTAAACGCCCAATGGTGGTGGCGTACCGCGTGAGTCCACTGACCTATCGTATTGCCAAGAGCATGATGCAGGTGAATCGTTTCTCGCTGCCAAATTTATTAGCGGGGCGAGATGTGGTACCAGAGCTTATTCAGCATGATTGCACGCCAGAGAAAATAGCTGCCGCGGTTGGCGTTGAACTTAACCGCGACTTTGCACCAATTAAAGCCGAGTTTGAACGTTTGCATCAACTGCTGCGTTGTAATGCCAGCCAGAAGGCGGCCGAGGCGGTTTTGGCTCTGGTTGATGTTAAGGATATGAACTAATGGCGGTATTTAAGACGCTGAACGACACCGATATCGCGGCTTTTGCATCGGTGTTAGTGGCTGGTGTCGATGAGGTTGGTCGTGGTCCACTCGTTGGCGATGTCGTCACCGCTGCGGTGATCCTCGATCCTAATCGACCTATTTTGGGCTTAAATGACTCTAAAAAGCTCAGCGAGAAGCGCCGCGAGGCATTATTCGATGAGATTTGTGAAAAAGCCTTAAGCTTTCATGTGGGGCGGGCAAGTCCTGCGGAAATTGATGAGCTGAATATCCTGCATGCCACTATGCTTGCCATGCAGCGCGCGGTGGCAGGGCTTGCACGTGCGCCCGAGTTAGTTTTAGTCGATGGTAATCGCAGTCCGGCGTTTACTCACCAAGGGCTGTCTTTGGCGAGCCATAGCATAGTCAAGGGGGATGGCCTGATTGCCAGCATCAGTGCAGCCTCGATTATTGCCAAAGTGACCCGCGATCGGGAGATGGATGCCCTCGATGCCGCTTATCCACAGTATGGATTTGCTAAGCATAAGGGCTATCCAACTAAGGCGCATTTTGACGCCATCGCCGAGCATGGTGTGTTCGATCAATATCGTAAAAGTTTCAAACCCGTCAAGGCATTACTGGAGCGTTAACACCGATTGGGTGTTTTCACTTCAGCTTGAGAGCAAAGTCACTAGCCCAAGAGCGGTGACTTTGCTAGTCTGCTTTTTTAGTGATTGTTAACCTGCTATTCAAAGATAATTCTAATTATGTCCGATCCTCGTTTTGTGCATCTGCGTGTCCACAGTGACTTTTCTATGTCCGATGGTGTGGCTAAGGTCAAGTCAATCCTTGCTCAAGTTGAAGCGCATGGGATGGCGGCGGTGGCTTTAACAGATCAAAATAACTTCTGTGGTCTAGTGAAGTTTTACGGCGGTTGCCATGGCGCAGGGATCAAGCCGATTATCGGCGCGGACTTTTGGATGCAAGTGCCTGGTTTTGATGGCGAGTTTTGCGCATTAACCATTATTGCGATGAATAATGAGGGCTATCAAAACCTCACCCAAATCATCAGTCAAGCCTATTTACGCGGGCATGTTCAAGGTCGCGTAGTGATTGACCAAGAGTGGTTGGTCACATATAACCAAGGCATTTTGCTGCTGTCTGGGGGCAAAGAAGGGGATGTGGGTAAGGCGCTGCTGAAGGGCAACAATACTCAGGTTGAGTCGTTATGCGAGTTCTATCAGCAGCATTTTGAGGGACGTTATTTCCTTGAGTTGTTACGCACCGGACGCCCCGATGAAGAGCGTTATCTGCACATGGCGGTGGGATTAGCGCAGGAAAAGGGTATTCCTGTGGTGGCTACAAATCAGGTGGTGTTTTTAAAGCCAGAGGACTTCGAAGCCCATGAAATACGGGTCGCGATTCACGATGGTTTTACGCTCGCCGATCCACGCCGTCCTAAAAAGTACAGTGAGCAGCAGTACCTTCGCAGTGAAGAGGAAATGTGTGAGCTGTTTGCTGACATCCCCGCAGCCCTTGCCAATACCGTTGAAATTGCTAAGCGTTGTAACGTCACTATTCGTTTAAACGAATACTTCTTACCTAACTTCCCCACTGGCGATATGTCGATTGAGGATTATTTGGTTGATCGCTCTAAGAAGGGGCTCGAAGAGCGCTTAGCATTCTTATTCCCCGACCCACAGGTGCGCGCCGAGCGTCGCGGTGAGTACGATGAGCGCCTCGACATCGAGCTTCAAGTGATTAACCAAATGGGCTTTCCTGGTTACTTCTTGATCGTGATGGAGTTTATTCAGTGGGGTAAGGACAACGGGATTCCCGTTGGTCCTGGCCGTGGTTCGGGCGCGGGTTCGCTTGTGGCCTATGCCCTTAAGATTACCGACTTAGACCCCCTCGAATTTGACCTGCTGTTCGAACGTTTTTTGAACCCAGAACGGGTGTCGATGCCCGACTTCGACGTTGACTTCTGTATGGATCGACGCGACGAGGTCATTGACCACGTGGCTGAGTTGTACGGCCGTGAAGCGGTATCGCAGATTATTACTTTCGGTACAATGGCGGCTAAGGCGGTTATCCGAGACGTCGGCCGTGTACTGGGACATCCCTATGGCTTTGTCGATCGCATTTCAAAGCTTATCCCACCCGAGCCAGGGATGACACTGGCTAAAGCTTTTGAAGTGGAACCTGCATTGCAGGAATCCTACGATGCCGATGAAGATGTCAAAGATCTTATCGACATGTGCCGCAAACTTGAGGGCGTCACTCGAAACGCGGGTAAGCACGCGGGGGGCGTGGTGATTGCGCCCACCAAGATCACCGACTTTTCGCCGCTATACTGCGACGCTGAAGGTAAAAACCCGGTAACCCAGTTCGATAAGAACGACGTGGAAACCGCAGGGTTAGTTAAATTCGACTTCTTGGGGTTAAGAACGCTCACTATCGTCGATTGGGCGCTAGAGATGATCAACAAGGTGGAGGTTAAAAATGGCCGTCCACCAATACGCATTGAAGCGATTCCGCTAGACGACCCAGCCTCGTTTAGATTGCTGCAACGTTATGAAACCACTGCGGTATTCCAGCTCGAATCCCGTGGTATGAAGGACTTAATTAAACGTCTACAGCCCGACTGCTTCGAAGATATGATCGCTCTGGTGGCATTGTTTCGCCCAGGGCCGTTGCAATCGGGCATGGTGGATAACTTTATCGAGCGTAAGCATGGCCGTGAAGAGGTGTCTTACCCCGATTCTCAATACCAGCATGAATCCTTAAAAGAACTGCTTTCGCCCACCTACGGCATTATTTTGTACCAAGAGCAGGTGATGCAGATTGCACAGGTATTGTCAGGTTATACCTTGGGCGGCGCTGACATGTTACGCCGTGCTATGGGTAAGAAAAAGCCTGAGGAGATGGCCAAACAGCGGAGTATTTTTAAAGAGGGCGCGATTAAAAACGGTGTCGACGGCGAACTGTCGATGAAAATCTTCGACCTTGTGGAAAAGTTCGCTGGTTACGGTTTTAACAAGTCTCACTCAGCGGCCTATGCGTTAGTTTCCTATCAAACGCTGTGGTTGAAGACCCATTTTCCATCGCAATTTATGGCGGCTGTAATGTCTGCCGATATGGATAACACCGATAAAATTGTGACCTTAGTGGATGAATGCGAGCGGATGGGGCTCACCATCATTCCGCCGGATGTGAATAAGGGATTATTTAAGTTTACCGTTGATGATGATCTGCGGATTGTCTACGGCATTGGTGCGATCAAAGGCGTGGGTGAGGGGCCAGTTGAGTCAATTTTAGAGGCGCGTAAAGATGGTCCCTTTGTTGATTTATTCGATTTCTGTGCCCGTATCGACCTAAAAAAGCTCAATAAACGGGTTATAGAAAAGCTTATTTGTGCGGGAGCGTTAGATTCCCTCGGACCGCACCGCGCGTCGATGATGGCAACCTTACCCGAGGCCATTAGCGCAGCAGACCAACATGCGAAGGCTGAGGCTATTGGTCAGCATGATATGTTTGGTTTGCTCAATAGTGATCCCGAGGATAGCAAGCAACAGTTTGTGGAATGTACCCCATGGCCGGATAAAATTTGGCTTGAGGGCGAGCGCGAAACATTAGGGTTGTATTTAACGGGGCACCCAATAAATCAATACCTTAAAGAGCTTAAGCATTACACCTCAGGGCGCTTGAAGGATGTGCATCCTACCGAACGGGGCAAAACCGTCAAGGCTGCGGGCCTCGTCGTGGCGACCCGGGTGATGCTCACTAAACGCGGCTCAAAAATGGGCTTACTGACCTTAGATGATAAGAGCGCTCGGCTTGAGGTGATGCTGTTTACTGAAGCCTTTGAGAAGTTTAATCACCTGCTGGAAAAGGATCGGATCCTGATCTGTGAAGGTGAGGTGAGTTTTGATGATTTTGCCGGTGGAAACCGGATGACGGCGCGCAATATCATCGATATCAGTGAGGCGCGTAGCCATTTTGCCAGTGCATTGGAAATCGATTTAGAGGCATCGCAGCTGACCCCAAATATGCTCGAGGGCATTGAGCAGGCAATCAGTCCATGGCGTAATGGCGCTGTGCCAATGCTGATTAACTACAGCCAAGCTCAAGCCAAGGGGCAGTTTAGATTGGCCGAAACCTGGCGAGTTAACCCAAGTGATGAGTTGGTCTTTGCCTTGGAAAGTTTACTCGGCCCGAACAAAGTGCGGATTGTATTTCCATCGTAATATCTGTCTTAAGTCGAACCAAGCTTAGGTTTCTGTTGTTTTTGAGTGGGGAAGAGGATGGCTGCGCAGGATTTGAGTGTTCATATAGCGCGATTTTTAGATAGCTTACCCTTTCAAGCGGGGAGCAAGTTAGTCCTCGCTTACAGTGGCGGAGTCGATTCCGAAGTGCTCGCCTACGGCTTAAGTGAATATGCTAAACAGCGTCCTGATTTACGCTATCAATTGATTTATGTACACCATGGCTTGAGCCCCAATGCCGATGCTTGGGCCAAGCATTGTCAAGAACGCGCGGCCCTGTATGGTTTACCTGTGACGGTAGAACGGGTGCAACTCGAGCTTGGTCCTCGGGTGAGCGTTGAGGCTGCAGCGCGAAAAGCGCGTTATCAGGCGATTTTAGCGCATCTTAATCCGCAGGATATCTTACTAACCGCTCACCATGAAGATGATCAACTCGAGACAATTCTGTTAGCCCTTAAACGCGGCCAAGGTCCTAAGGGTTTAGCGGCCATGGGGCACATTCAGTCACTCTCATTAGCAGGCGAAGGGGAGTGCTTACAAGTGCGTCCTTTGCTTGATATTAGCCGCGAGATGATTGAAGCCTTTGCCAAAGCGCAACATTTAGTCCATATCGATGATGAGAGTAATCAAGATGATAAGTACGATCGTAACTTTCTTCGCCTCGAGATTATCCCACGCCTAAAAGCGCGCTGGCCAAGTATCGCCAGCACCGCCAGTCGCAGTGCCCAGCTTTGTGCCGAGCAGCAAGCCATAGTAGAAACTGAGGTCAGTGAGCGTTTACCTAAGCTGTTAACCAAGGCGGCTGTTACTGAGCAAACTGTACTCAATCTGACGGAGTTAGCATCGCAACCGATTGAATGGCAAGGGATACTGCTGCGGGGCTTTATTGAGTCCCAAGGATTTTCACTGCCATCCTACGTGCAGTTGCAGCAAATGTTGCAGCAATTAATCCACGCTAAAGAGGATGCTAAGGTCCATATCCGCATTAATGACTGTGTACTGCGCCGCTTTGCCGGGATGCTTTATCTGGATAGTGGAGAAACCCTATCTACTGCGCCCCACATTACAGAGCGCGACCTACATCAAGAGATTCTGACCTTATTGACTCAAGCATCAGCAATGGTTGAAGACAAGATTGCGCCATTTGCGTTGGTTACAACAGGCCCTCGGCTGCGTTTACCTAACGCCGATGAAGTGGTGAGTCTACGTTATGGCTTGCCTGGGCAATTTCGCTGTCAGCCGCATTTTCGCGATAAGGGACGCGAGCTGAAAAAGTTATGGCAAGAATGCGCTGTGCCGCCATGGTTACGTACTGAGGTAGGATTCGTGTTCTACAACGATAAGCTGGTGATGGCCTTTGGTCTCTGGGTCGAAAAGGCATTTTGTGCCCAAGGGGATGATATCGGGCTTAAGTTTGATGGGCAGGCAATCGGATAGCAAAGTCTATTTGCCATGCTTTATCGCCAGTGAGCAGCATCCATGCTCGATTAAGACAGTTGGGCTGGGCTTAACTTGTAGCAATTACGCCCCGAGGCTTTGGCTTGATACAAAGTTTTATCAGCCTGCTCATAGAGTTGTTCGGCTTCCATCGTGTCGCTCGCCTCAGCCGCCCCAAGGCTACTGCTCACGCCAAATTGATGGAAGTTAGTATTGGCATTGGTTGCAGTGACGATACGCTCACACAGTAAACCCGCTGCATGAATATTACCTTGTACTATGACCACAAACTCATCGCCGCCGATGCGGAAAGCCTGATCTGTACTACGGATACTGCTACGGATAATGTCACCAAACTCCTTCAAAATATAGTCACCGCATTTGTGACCATACTTATCGTTAAGCTGCTTAAAATTATCCAAATCCAACACAATAAGTGACACCGTTCCCTGTTTTCTGTGAGCCCTGGCCACCGCGTTTTTCAGGCTTTGGCTGTAATAGTGACGATTTCCAAGACCCGTTAGGGAGTCAAACATCGCCTGCATCGACATTTCTTGGTACTGCATGGCATTCAGCAATGGTTGTAACAAAAGCGGCTCTATTTCTTGCAAGCTGATGCTCTGTGAGGGCGTTAGCGGCGTTAACAGTTGATACTGCAGTGTAACTGGTGTCCCGCCGCAAATGATCTGCCGTTTAAGGCTAATCCCATAACGTTTACCCCAGCTTAATTTATATTGCTCAGATTGTAGTCGAACCCCTTGTATAGGCAGATGTTGTCCCAGCACTTTGCCGTAGCAGGCAAAGACTGTCCGCGGATCTAAACTAGCATGCAGTTGCTGGATAACTTGCACCAGATCCAACGGCGCGGATGTCGGGCTATATGCCTCTGTTTGATAGTTATATTCATCGGGATATAACGTGGTCGCTAAGCCAAAGTCCATTATGATTACCCCAGCAAATGAAATGGCGATAAAAACTGTTACCTTGGTTAAGCAATATGTGTGCCGTTATATTTGCCAATTAAATTTGTCTTTACTTGTCACTCAGTTAAGCTTAAAGCTCATCGTTATAATTTTTAACATGCCAGTAATTTGACAGGAGCTAGTGCGTCTATGGAACATGGTTTCTTGATTCAAATTCTGCTGATGTTAGTCATTGCGATCGTTGCGATTGCGCTACTTAGGCGTATCGGTTTGCCAGCTATTTTGGCGTATTTGTTAACAGGAGTACTTAGTGGGCCGAGTGGCTTTCATTGGTTTACTCAGCAGCAAATGCAGTCTGTCGCCGAGCTTGGGGTAGTGCTGTTGATGTTTACCCTAGGGCTTGAGTTTTCGGTACCCCGCTTATGGGCGATGCGCAGAACCGTGTTTGGTTTAGGCAGTGCCCAGGTGCTCGTCACCACTGTCTTGACTATGCTAGTGGCGTTAGCCTGTGGGTTGAATTGGATTGAATCCCTCGTTATCGGCGCTGCAATTGCGCTTTCATCTACCGCCATAGTGCTTAAACTGCTCAATGAGCAGGGCTGGCTGAGGCGTCGTCATGGCGAATTATCTGTCAGTGTATTGTTATTTCAGGATTTAGCGGTAGTGCCGCTGCTGATTCTACTGCCATTACTCGGACAGAGTGATGAACCCTTAATGTTAGCCTCTATCGCTTGGGCGTTACTCAAGGGGATTCTCGCCTTCTTTTTCTTAATGGCTTTGGGGAAGTGGGCTTTACCCAGGCTGTTTGATGAGGTGGCAAGGTCGCGCTCAAATGAACTCTTTGTTCTTTCAACATTAGTGGTCGCCTTGGTCACGGGCGCATTTACCCAGTGGTTAGGATTATCGATGGCCTTAGGGGCATTTATGGCGGGGATGCTGCTTGGTGAGAGTCAATATCGTCGTCAGCTCGAGGCGGATATTCGCCCCTTTCGCGATCTATTAATGGGGCTGTTTTTTATTTCTATCGGCATGATGCTGGATTTTGGATTGGTTATTCAGTTTTGGTGGCAAATTCTATTGGTGCTGCTCGCAGTTGTGTTTGGTAAGGCACTTATTATCCATGGATTATTACGTTTAGTGGGCGAGCCCTTTAGGATTGCGATTAGCACGGCTTTAAGCTTGGCGCAGGTGGGGGAATTTAGTTTTGTGGTACTCGCGCTCGCCGTTAGCTATGGGTTACTGAGTAATGAGACCAGTACTATGCTGGTGATGGTGGCGGTATTATCGATGAGTATCGCTCCTTGGTTGGTGCGTCACAGTGTGGATATTGCAAAGTGGTTATTAGGGATCCGCCAGTCAGCGCATGTAGACGATGTGGTTCCTGTGATAAGCGACGACCATGATTTAGTGGTGATTTTGGGGTATGGGCGCGTAGGGCAAACCATTGCGCGTTTTTTAAAGACCGAAGCCGTGCCTTATGTGGTGCTCGATCTTGATCCCACAAGGGTTTCTGAGGCGCGTCGAGCTGGGGAGCCAATTTACTTTGGTGATGTGTGTAAGCGGGCCATTCTCAAACAGATTGGTATTAAGCATGCCAAAATGATAGTGATCACCTTTAGCGAATCCCGCAGTTTAGAAGACGCCTTACCCTTATGCCGGCAACTGGCTCCTGAAGCTAACATTTTGGTCAGAACCCGCGATGACAGCGAGTTAGACTTATTGCAAAAGGCGGGAGCCAATCAAGTCATCCCAGAAACCTTAGAAGGAAGTTTGATGTTAGTTTCGCAGGTTTTGCATCAATGCGGAGTGCCATTAGCGCGGATCCTCAAGCGGTTAGAGTCGGAGCGGCGTAATCATTATCAATTTTTACATGGCTTTTTCTCGGGTACAGAGACGGATTTCACTTTAGAATCTTTGCATGCAGTGCTGCTGCACCGCGGTGCAAATGCCGTTGGTAAGCAAGTGGCGGATATTGATTGGGAATCACTGCGGGTAGAGTTGAGGGCTATACGTCGTAATGGTCAAGAAATTGAGCATCCTGCATCGGATTGGGTATTTCGAGCGGGGGATATTCTCCTCATCGTCGGCAAACCGAGAAGAGTAGAAAATGCAGAAGCGAAATTACTGCAGGGCTAGTTGGTTTAATGAGAACATCAATCAATAGGATAAAACGCACCAATAAAAAATGCCGACACTGAGTCGGCATTTTGTCTGTAAACTTGTTGTTAATTAATCCCTTGCGGGAAGTTAATTACAGAACAACAACGTTCGCAGCTTGAGGACCTTTTTGGCCTTGTTCGACTTCGTAAGAAACCTTTTGACCTTCAGCAAGGGTTTTAAAGCCATCAGATACGATTGCGCGGAAGTGAACGAATGCGTCAGCGCCACCGTTATCAGGGGAAATAAAACCAAAACCTTTGTCTTCGTTAAACCATTTTACTACACCAGTAGTTTTAGACATGAATGTCTCCAAAATTTTCAAAAAAATAATTCGCAACAATGCGTGAAATTAGCCAGAAATAGAATTATTTACATTGATGATAAGTTATGAGTGGAAAGCTTCATGACAGCAAACAAATACCGGGTGCAGCGAAGGTTTTCAAATACATAATATTGCTTATAAATAGGTCTGACTCACAGGCCAGGACGCAGAATAGCATACTCCCACTTTTTGTATAGCTTTATTTTTAACTAGGGCATATCTATTAGGGGTTTTTAGTTCGAATATTTGATGGGGATAATTTTTTATTGTTTTTATTCATATGGATAGTGTTTGATTGTGTCACTGAAGCCAGATTGAAATAATTATTCCTGTAAGTTTACTCGCACTATAAAAAGTGGTGCTAAACATTTAGAAGGTGGCTTATTTATTTGTCACTTTTCGTTACGTTATTAAATTGTTGCTTATTTGTGATGGTGGTATTGTTTTTCGTATTGGGAAGTTTTCCCATCGAACTTTGACAATAATGACCTGTGGAGCATCAATATTGAAAACAGTATTAAAACGCATTGGGCTTGGCATTTTAGCCATATTGCTATTGTTGATGGCAGTTGCCGCCCATGAATGGTTTGCCAAAAAGCCATTTTTCTTTCGCGCATTTTTAGATAGAAGCGTCGTAAAAATGGCCTTTGAAAGTCCTGAGACGTTAACATCCTTAGGATTTTTAGAATCTGTTGGGATTACGGGGCATAACGCCCTGCTCGACGATGATAGCCCTGAAGCCATGGACAAAACCTTTACTCAAGTCCGTGCGTTAAGAGACACATTACTGAGTTACCAAGACGCTGATCTCGATGATAATCAGCGTATTTCGAAGGATATTGCATTGTATCTGGCGGATTTTGCCCTCGCGGCCGAACCCTATCGCTATCATAACTATCCGGTGAATCAGTTGTTTGGTGTGCAAAATGGTTACCCAAGCTTTATGCAGGCGCAGCATCAAATCCATTCGGTTGATGATGCTGAAAATTACCTCTCGCGCTTAATTGCGGTGAAGACTAAGTTTGGACAAACCTTAGAAGGGCTCAAACTTCGAGAAGCTAAGGGCATTATTCCGCCTAAGTTTGTGATTGAGCGGGTGCTTACTGAAATGAATGACTTTATCAGTGCGCCAGTTGAAGACAATATTCTCTACAGCTCCTTTAAAACCAAATTAGCAGAAACTCAGATTAGCAGTGATGAACAGGCGCGTTTGCTTGCCACGGCAAAAACCAATATCGAAGCTTACGTGCAGCCAGCGTATCGACTCTTCATTGATTATTTTACTGAGTTACAGACTAAAGCAGGCACGGATGATGGTTATTGGGCTTTGCCTAATGGGAATGTCGCCTATGAACAGCTGTTGAAGTTCTTTACTACGACAAATTACACCGCCGATGAGATCCATGCTAAAGGATTGGCCGAGGTGAGCCGTATCCAAGGTGAAATCATGACCATCTTGTCTGCACAAGGGTACGATACAAGCCAAGGATTTTCGGTGGCGATTGAGGCCTTGGCCGCCGATCCTAAATTTTACTATGAAGACACCGATGCTGGCAGAGCGCAGATCCTAGTGGATTATCAAAAAATCCTCGACGAGATCAATGCCGGACTCGACAACGCATTTCGTATCCGTCCAAAGGCGGGAATGGAAGTGGTGCGTATTCCTGAATTTAAAGAGAAAACGGCTCCTGGCGCTTATTATCAGCAACCAGCGATTGACGGCAGCCGCCCAGGACGTTTTTATGCCAACCTCTTTGATATCAAAGCAACACCTAAATACGGCATGCGTACCTTAGCCTACCATGAGGGGATCCCCGGACATCATTTTCAGGTTGCAGTTGCAATGGAACTTGAAGGGCAACCACTTATTCGTAAGATGGCACCTTTTACCGCTTATATTGAAGGCTGGGCACTTTATAGTGAGCGTTTAGCTTGGGAACTCGGTTTCCAACAAGATCCCTTTGATAATATTGGTCGCTTGCAGGCGGAATTGTTTAGAGCTGTGCGCCTCGTTGTTGATACGGGTATTCACCATAGCCGCTGGACGCGGGAGCAAGCCATTGACTATATGAAAAAAAATACCGGAATGTCAGACCGCGATGTGACCGCTGAAATTGAGCGTTATATTGTGATGCCTGGCCAAGCGACAGCCTATAAGGTGGGGATGATAAAGATCCTCGAACTGCGGGAAAAGGCGAAACAAGCTCTTGGGGACAAATTTGATTTGCGCGATTTTCACGATGTGCTGCTTAAAAATGGCGCTGTTCCCTTAGATATTTTAGAAAAATTGGTTGACCGTTATATTGCTGATAAGCGTCGTCAAGCCTAAGTTGAGGTGACTTTAGTTGGCACATCCCCGCAGGAATGGTCTGCGGGGATATATCCCGCTCACGTAAGTGATTCGTCTTCTGGCTTTCCCCATCCGGTTTCAATACAATTCCCCCTTACACGTTGATAAATGCCTTTGACAATTATGGTTTATTGTCCGTAAAGGTATTTTTGAGTTTCAAGGTTTTGCTGATGAATCGCTTCCCCCTCCAAGAGCCCATTCAATTGACTCAAACGGCAATTGAGTCCTTATTCACGCCGCCGACCTTGATGCGTGCCCGTGATTATGTGATGCAGGGGAAGGTGTTAAGCGCAAAAGCCAATGCCGATTTTCGCCATATTGAAGGTTCGGTAGCGGGTAGTGAAACCTCGCCCTATCGTCAAGATATACGTTTAGTCAGCGTCAATCATAAGCTCATCATGAACGGTTTTTGCTCTTGTCCCGCCACGGGACATTGCAAGCATATGGCTGCGGTACTGTATAGCTTGCTCACCGATAAAACGGTTGAGGATCAACGCATCGCCCAATGGTTACATCTACTCGATGATGCCGATGATCCTCGTTTGAATGATGTTGAGTCCCTCTACGATGATCGGGTGCTGTATATCCTCTCAAAGGACGATAATGGGGTGTTTATCGAGCTTAGGCGCGGCAAGGTTGGGAAGAAGGGCGGTTATAACAAGGGTTCCAAAATTGCACTCTCGGATGTGCAATATTATATGCCTGCATGGATTGGTGCCGAGGATGTGCTGATCATCAATCTGATAATGTCTACGAGGCGCCATGGTGCATCGCGGCTCTATCTTAAGGCGCAGTTAGGTGCGGTTGCGCTCGAGAAAATGCTCGCGACCGAACGTTGTTTTTGGGAGGAAAGTCGCCTCGCATTGACCGCGGGCGATGCCATTACGCCACAGTTTATTTGGCAGGATATTGATAGTGAACACAAGCAAATGCGCCTTGTTTTGCCCAAGCGAGATAATTGGGAGCTTGTGCCAACCGAGCCTGCGTATTATATCGAACTCGATTACTTTCAAATTGGTCTTATCGACACCGATATCAGTATTGAAAAATTGCACCTACTAAGCCAAATGCCACCCGTGCCTCGCACGCAGGTTGAGGTGGTGAGTCATAAACTGATTAAACATTTTTCAGCGCGCACAGTGCCGCTACCAAGTGCCATCAATTTTGTCGAACTACGGGATAAACTTCGGGTTCGGTTGAGCCTAAATATGCTTTCGGCGGCATCGACTCATGCCAATGCTACTCTACCTAATACGACCCAACTCAAGACAACAACGCCACATATTCAAGCTGTTGATATCAATCAGCCCTATGTGACCTTGGCATTTATCTACGGTGATGTCGTTTTGAGTGGTAATGCAGCTAAAGAAGCCTTAACCCTTGTGACCCAAGGCGGAACGACCTATCAAATTAACCGTGCTTTGGACGAAGAGCAAACGGCGGTTGAGGCTCTGCAAACGCTTGGATTTACTCGTTTTGTATTTGATCTTAGCAGTTTAGCCTGCCACTGGCGCTTAGGTGTGTTGCCCGAGGCGATTAAGGAGTGGTTGCACTTTATCGAGGAAGACGTGCCAAGATTACAAGCCCAAGGTATTGAGGTGTTATTGGCGCCCGAGTTTAGCCTTAAGGTAGTCGACACGCCGTTAACCGTTGAGCTGGATGACAGTAAAGAGGGCTGGTTTTCCCTGTCTTTGCATGCGGATATCAATGGGCAGCGGTTACCCATGTTGCCGCTGGTGGCCACTTGGCTTAAACAACATGGTGAGCCCGCCGATGATGCAGAGCTATTGCTACCAAGCCCAAATGGTGAGTGGCTTAAAATTAAAGCCAGTGTTATCAAACCCTTGATGAGCATTATTTTAGAGCTGTTTGAACAGCATCGCGGCAACAGTATCGCCTTACCTAAATATCGGGCACATTTACTCAATGAGTTAGCCCAGAGTGATATCAACTTGCTCAATGGTGAGCGGGTGCGACAACTTGCTGCCAAATTAGAACAATTTACCGGTGTTGTTGCGGTTACTGCGCCAACCCAATTACAGGCAGAGCTGCGTCCCTATCAGCAACAGGGCTTAAATTGGTTATGTTTTTTAAAGGAATATCAGCTAGGTGGCATTTTAGCCGACGATATGGGATTGGGTAAAACCATTCAAACTTTGGCATTCCTGTTGAAGCAAAAACAGCTTAAATCCGCGGCAGCCCCTCATCTACCCAGTTTAATTATTTGCCCCACCAGTTTGGTCGGAAACTGGGCAAAGGAGGCGGCAAAATTTGCGCCTTCGTTAACACTGGCGGTGATCCATGGCGCACAGCGCGGGCCGCTTTTGGCACGGTTAAGTGAGTTTGATGTGGTTGTTACTACCTATCCGTTAATGGTGAGGGATAACGATTTTTACCAAGCACAACCTTTTGAGCACATAGTGCTTGATGAAGCACAGCAGATTAAAAATGCTCAAGCTAAAGTCAGTCAGATGATTAAAGCGCTGCAGGCGCCTTTTAAACTCTGCCTTACGGGGACGCCCCTTGAAAATCATTTAGGTGAACTCAAATCCTTAATGGATTTTTGTTTGCCAGGACTCCTTGGGACAACGGCTTATTTTAATAAGGCATTTCGTTATCGGATTGAGCGTTACGGCGATAGCGAGCAGGCAAAAGTGTTGAGTCAACGCATTGCGCCCTTTGTGCTCAGACGAACTAAGACGGAGGTAGTGACTGAGCTTCCGCCTAAAACCGAAATTTATCAAAGCCTTGAGCTTGAGAAAGATCAACGCAATCTGTACGAGAGTATTCGCTTAAGTATGGAGAAAAAAATTCGAGAATTGTTTGCAAGCCAAGGCGTGGCGGGCAGCCATATCGAGTTTTTAGATGCCTTGCTCAAATTGCGCCAAGCCTGCTGCGATCCGCGATTAGTAAAACTCGAACAGGCACAAAAAGTTAAAAATAACGCCAAGCTTAACTGGCTTAGCCAAAACTTGCCGGAAATGGTGCAGGAAGGACGCAAAATTTTAATCTTCAGCCAATTTACTAGCATGCTGATTTTGATTGAAGAATTGCTGCAATCCTTAGAGATCAACTACAGCAAACTGACTGGGCAAACTCGGCTGCGTCAGGGGCAGATTGATCAATTCCAAGAAGGCGATACGCCAGTGTTTTTAATTAGTTTAAAGGCGGGCGGAACCGGGCTTAATTTGACTGCTGCTGATACGGTTATTCATTACGATCCTTGGTGGAATCCTGCGGCCGAAAGGCAAGCTACTGACAGAGCACACCGTATTGGCCAAGAAAATCCGGTGTTTGTCTATAAGCTTATTGCCGAGGGAACGGTCGAAGAAAAAATCCAAGAGATGCAGCAGCATAAACAGGGTTTAGCCGATAGTATTCTTGAAGGTAAGGGCAGTGGCGCATGGCAAGGTAGCGCCGATGAACTGCTCTCTTTATTCCACTAAGGCATTGTTGCATATCACTGCCTGTGGTTGTTGACTTGGCGACTCTTGTACAAGCAGAGCGGTAACAGATTGATGTTTAAAAATTCTTTTTAAAATGCGAGTTAAAAGACAGAGGTGACCCATGCAGTACCCAGTCGATACCCATACCCATACCGTGGCATCCTCCCATGCCTATAGTACTATCCACGATTATTTGGCGGTGGCGAAGCAAAAGGGGATCCGTCTGTTTGCCACTACCGACCATGGCCCGGCGATGGCTGATGCACCGCATTTTTGGCATTTTGTGAATTTACGTGTGCTCCCGCGTATGGTCGATGGCGTGGGGATTTTACGCGGCATCGAAGCGAACATTAAAAACCGCGAAGGTGAAATCGATTACTTTGGCGATTATCTGTCGCAGCTCGATATTGTGTTGGCAGGGTTCCATGAACCAGTATTTCCGCCCTCGGATAAGGCCACCCATACCGAGGCGATGATCAACGCCATTAAAAGCGGCAAGGTCGATATTATTACCCACCCGGGTAATCCTGCTTATCCCATTGATATTGAAGCTGTAGCCGCAGCTGCCGCCGAATATGGGGTGGCGCTTGAAATCAATAATTCCTCCTTTGAAGTCTCTCGCAAGGGCAGCGAAGCTAACTGCACCGCGATTGCCAAAGCGGCAAAAGAATTGGGGGCCACCTTAGTGATGGGCTCGGATTCCCATGTAGCTTTTAGTCTCGGCGGGTTTGACCGTGCCTTAAGTATTATTGAAGCGGTTGATTATCCAAAGGATAAGCTGCTCAACCGCTCGCCGATGGCACTGCTTAACTTCTTAACTCAGCGGGGGCATCAAAGCGTTGCCGATTTAATGCCGCTATTTAGCGACGATATCGCTTAAGGCGCCGACGTTAAGAATGCGAAAGGATAACAAGGCGATGTATGCGCCTAATGGCGAGCCAGAATCGACAACAACAGTATTGTTAACTGGCGCAGATAGCCAACTCGCTAAGGCTTTATTACGAGTGCTTGCCAAGGCGGCATATAGATTCGATGGCCGTGTCTTTCGTGTGCACGCGCTTAGCCATGCCCAGTTAGACATCGGTGATAAACAAAGTGTTGCCGCTGCCTTTACCCGCTTTAAACCTGAGTGGGTGATCAACTGCGCCGCCTACAATGCGGTCGATAGGGCGGAAATGGCGGCCGATGAGGCTTATCGTGTCAATAGCCTTGGGCCAGAGTTATTGGCAAGCGAATGTGCGCTCACGGGCGCGTGTTTGGTGCATCTCTCCAGCGATTATGTCTTTAGTGGCGAGCCTGAGAAGGCTTCTGAACTGACATTAAATCAGAGCGGGATAACCCATAGTGGCTTAATTGAAAGTGGCTTAATTGAAGGCGGGTTAACCGAAAACGCCACGCCTGCGCCCTTATCTATCTATGGCCAGAGTAAACTAGCGGGAGAGCAAGCGGTGCTGCGCATCTTGGTTGAGCGCGCGATTGTTATTCGCACCGCATGGCTCTACGGTGTCGATGGGCATAATTTTGTGAAAACCATGCTGAGGTTGATGGCCACTGCGTCAGATGGTCAGCCACTCACAGTGATAAACGACCAAATAGGTTCGCCAACATGGGTAGATGCGCTCGCACATTTTATTTGGCAGTTGATCGCGAGTCCGTTAAGCGTCGGTTGCGGAACTGGATTATTCCACTATGCCGGGCAGGGGCAATGCAGTTGGTATGAATTTTCCCTCGAAATCCAGCGCCAAGCCTTGGCACTGAAGTTATTAGATAAAGCCGTGCCGATTAGCGCCATAGATAGCCTAAGTTATGCGGCAAAAGCGCTTGAGAAAGGCAATAAACTGGCATCAAGACCCAGTTACAGCGCGTTAAATAGCGATAAAGTACGCCAGTGCTTAACTGGGCAAAATATGGCATTAACCCATTGCCCCGAGCTGTGGCGTGACTGGCGGTGGCAGCTTAAGGCCATGCTTGAAGATTATGCCGCAAAAGGCCTTTAGCCATTATCTCTATCATAAGTGGTTGTGAATGACGTTCAGATCTTTTGAATACAAGATAAGTTGTATGCCCGAAGCACTTCATCCAAGCTACTGATTTATTTCTCCAACCTGTTTTATTTTCTAGGCTGTGAATACGAATGCAGCCTAGGCAATGACTCTTTTCAGCGTATCCTGCTTGGCTTAGACTCGACTTATTTAGCATTTATGCTCGTTGCGTAAGCCTTGCGCCTGAGTGAATTCGTCAGTGCCTTAGTCGATTTTGCTCGATGTATGATGAATTTGTTCTTAATTATCAATTGCTGCCGATGGCATAATGCCGAAAAGCAAATCGAATACAGGTGGCTAAGTGACAGATAATACAGCGATGGCAGCGCATTTTTCGAAGGCAGATTTACAACGGGTGGTAAAGATTGCCCATGCGGCAGGCGACGCCATCATGGCGATTTATGCTCAAGAGGATTTTGCCGTTACGCAAAAGCATGATGAGAGCCCGGTAACGGCGGCCGATTTGGCGGCTCACAAAGTTATCTTAGCCCAGCTTACCGAGCAATTTGCGGGTATTCCCGTCATGTCGGAAGAAGCGGCGGATATAGCCTGGGATGAACGTCGGCACTGGCAGACCTATTGGCTGATTGACCCTTTGGATGGCACTAAGGAATTTATTAAGCGAAATGGTGAGTTTACCGTCAATATTGCGCTTATCCATCAAGGTGTGGCTATTGCTGGTGTGGTTTATGCGCCCGTACTCAAAACTGTCTATTTTGGCGCCAAACACTTAGGCGCTTGGCGACAAGACGGGCAGCAAGAGCAAGTGCTACAGGGGGGTAATACGCCAAGACAAGTACCGATAGTGGTGGGCAGTCGTTCGCACTTAAGTCCTGATGTGGCGGACTATTTAAAGGATTTCGGTCAACATGAAATGTTAAGCGTGGGCAGCTCGCTGAAGTTTTGTATGTTGGCAGAGGGCAAGGCCGATCTCTACCCAAGATTGGGGCCTACCAGCGAATGGGACACCGCGGCAGCGCAGGCTGTACTTGAAAGCGCAGGCGGAAAAGTCGTGTGTTATGACTCAGGTTTACCCTTAACCTACAATCAAAAACCTGACATATTAAACCCTTATTTTATTGCCACAGCGCCTGGCTGGGCAAAATAACGAGCAATCACAAGCGAGTCTGCGCGGACTCCTTGGCAGAACAATAGCGGAGAAGCTTATTCATGATACGCATGGGCATCGATTTAGGCGGCACAAAAATAGAACTCGTCGCCTTAAATGACGAAGGAAATGAGGTTTTTCGTAAGCGTATCAATACCCCTCGGGATTATCAGGGCACGCTTAACGCGATCGTCGATTTAGTTAATGAGGCTGAAGCGACCTTAGGTGAAAAAGGCTCTGTTGGCGTGGGGATCCCGGGAGTCATTTCTCCCTATTCAGGATTAGTCAAAAATGCCAACTCGACTTGGATCAACGGTCATCCCTTGGATGTGCATTTAGGGGAGCTGCTCGGCCGTGAAGTGCGGGTTGCTAACGATGCCAACTGTTTTGCGGTATCTGAAGCCGTCGATGGTGCTGCTGCGGGTAAATCTGTGGTGTTTGGGGTGATCATTGGCACGGGCTGCGGCGCGGGTGTGGCCATTAACGGTAAAGTGCATGCGGGTGGTAATGGCATTGGTGGCGAATGGGGCCATAATCCGCTGCCGTGGATGACCAAGGAGGAGTTTAATACTACCCGTTGTTTTTGCGGTAATCCTGATTGTATCGAAACCTTTATTTCAGGCACTGGCTTTGTTCGTGATTACAATGAGGCGCTCAGTCGCGCAGCAAGCGTCCAACGTGTGCCCGCTAAATCTGGTTCAGAGATCATGAGCTTAGTCGACGATGGAGATGAGATAGCTATATTGGCATTTGACCGCTATATGGATAGACTCGCGCGCTCACTGGCTCATGTGATTAATCTACTTGATCCTGATGCGATTGTGTTAGGTGGCGGCATGTCGAATGTTGAGGCTATTTACCCAAGATTACCTGCATTATTAAGCCATTATGTTGTAGGGCGCGAATGCCGAACACCAGTTGTACAGAATCTTTATGGTTGTTCTTCGGGCGTGCGCGGCGCCGCTTGGTTATGGGAAAAATAACCCAGTAATCTTAAGTTTTCACTCGTGACAACGCATCGCCGAGGCGATGCGTTTTGCTTTCTTTTGATGTTATGATTGCGCTCCTTTGGATTATTGGGCGCTAGCGCATGTTTTGGATTAAGAAAGTTGTCTCTCAGGTAATTATGCCTGTTCCATTTATCCTGTTGTTATTGCTGCTATCTTTGTTTATTTGGCGCAAACCGCGGTTAGCAAAATGGGCGATTGCCAGTGCTTTTACCCTTCTATTGTTATTAAGCAGTCAATTTAGTGTCGATTATCTCGTGAAACCGCTTGAGACCCAATATCCCATTAATACCACTCCCATTGCGGATACCTGTGTGGTGATGGTGCTGGGCTCTGCTCACTCGGATATTGAAGGTGCTACGGCGGTACAGTCCTTATCGGCTGTGGCATTGGCAAGATTAACGGAAGGGCTTCGGCAGCTTAAGTTAGGTCAAGATTGTAGTTTAGTCGTTAGTGGTTGGGGCGGCGAGCTAACCCAACATCCCCACGCTGAAGTGATGGCTAAGGCAGCGGTTGAACTTGGCATCGATGCGTCACGTATTATTGAATTTCCGCTCGCGCGCGACACCCTTGAAGAAGCGCACTATTTTAAAGAGAGCTTTGGCAATCAGCCTGTGCGATTAGTCACCTCGGCCTCCCATATGCCACGGGCGATGGCCATTTTTAGTGGTAAAGGATTAACCGCAAGTGCGGCGCCGACGGATTTTAGGGCCAGAGACGATTTTTATTGGCGTTTTACTGCGGATAACTTACTCGCCTCGCAACGTGCGCTACATGAATACATTGGCCGTTTATGGCTTTGGGTAAAACAGGAATAAAAATATGGCCTTAGAGTCTGATATTGTCTCGGTTCGTCCACTCTCTAAACGTAATGGTTTGACTTTAACTATTGTAGGTGCCTGTGCCTTTGTGTTGGGCTTTGGCTTGTTTGTGATACTACCTGAGCTATTTGCAGTGGGCTTAGTGTTTTTCAGCTTGGGTGCGATCGCATTGATATTGGGCCTTGCAAAGGTTTTCGAGCCTGACACCACATTGACTATGGATGAGCAGGGGCTGACTTATTTTCATCGCCGCGGCAAGGTGTCGATAAACTGGGATAATATTCAGCGGGTTGACATTCCAAGGGTGACTCAGGGTGTTGATACTATTGAGCTTTCCTATATTGGTATTAAGCTAAAGCAGTTAAATCCGATACTCGATAATATTTCATTACGGCTTGCAGCGGGATTATTGACTGAGCAGCGGCCGTTACTGGTTACCGCCGCATCACAGCAAGAAGATTTAGCGACCTTAGAAACTTATCTTGGTGCTGAATTTAGCCCTTTGGTGGTTGATGGTGACAGATACCGCGGCGTATTGGCGATGTTTGGACATCGCTGCGTGATGCTCAACACTCACCTTGGCTATCATCTTTATATTCCCCATGACAGTTTAGATCGTGAGCCGCGGGAATTTATTAAACTGTTAAGGCAACGCATCGCGCAGAGTTCGACGCAAATCGATGCTACAACAAATTAACACTACTGATAAAAAAGGGGCCCCGATGGGGCCCCAATAAGTTGCAGAGAGGAAGTTTGGGTTGTGCAGGGGGCAACCCAAAGGTACTAGTACTAGTGTGCTACCTCTGCGTGTACCTTATCTATGCCATAAGTTTTACCTTCAGCATGGCAGGTCGCGCATGATTCTACTGGTAGGTTAGGATCAGTCACTGCATCCGCTTCTACAATCGCACCGTTACTTCTAAAGTGAGCTACTGCTGCTGCATCTGAGTGAGCGTGACAGCTGCGGCATGATTCAGCTACTGGGCTAATATAGTAGCTACCCACTTTGATAGAGCGTTTTTCAGAAGTCAAACCACCGTCAGTTGCAAACAGTTTAGCGCCGTCTTTATGACATGCAGAACATGCTGTTTCTGGTGATGGGTAACCGAGCAATTCACCTTTATCGTCACGGAAGATGCCTGTGATAGAGTCAAAGTTACCACTGTGGAAACGGTGGGCAACGGTGAATAGGTCTTTGTTGTTGAAGGTGACGTCTGGATTCACTACTTTGCTTCCATCAGCGCCTTTGTAAACAACCGTTTTGTGACCTGAAGCACCCGTTGTATCGTTATGACAGTTCATACATTGAGTGAAGGTGTAAGTACCGTGTCTTGTTCCTTTAACATAGTCTAAGGTACCGTGACAGGCATTACATTTGGCTTCTTCAACAGTGATACGAGTTGGGTCAGACATACGAGCAGTGCTGACTGTGCTACCATCTAAGCTGAAGAATTTAACAGGAGAGCTGTTGCCAATAGGGTTAGTTGGCCCAAATTCAAGTCCTGTTGTATTACAGCTTGCTACTGCACCAGCCTTGATACAAACGTTAGCTTCTGAACTGACATACATAGTTCCAACTGCTTGTGCATCTGGAATATCTTTAACAAAAGTCAATACACCACCAGAAAGCGTACCGCTTGCAAGGTTTAAGCTGATAGCTGTAGGTTTAACATCTCGCCACGCATAAACAGTACCATCGGTAGCAACATTACCCAGCAATAAACCGTTAGCAACTAACTTTCCTGTTGGATTAGTGGTCGCATTATAGGTTGCAAGGCTTGTTCCATCGGCAATGGGTGTACCATTGATGGTCACATTAGCCTTGATGGTTAATGTTTTCATACCTAAGGTGGCTGACGGTACAACTGCTGCACTTGTAAAGTCCACTTTAAATAAGTTGGCGTATTCAGCGCGTTTACCAACACTATGAACAGCTTCTGGTGTTAGGCTACCACTACCGTGACAAGATTTACATTGAGTGTCGTCGGCTTGAGCTAAACCAAATTCTGAGTGGTTTTCACCAGTTGCGAAGTTGACATTGATATGGCAACCCACGCAAGCCTTAGCGTAGATATTGGTGTTATAACTTGGTGCACCATCGTGACAGGATTTACATTCTTTCAAGTCAGATGGGAAACCAATTTCACCAAAGTATTCTTTGGCTTCACCAGACAGATACGCTGCATTATGTTCACCGGCATGGATACGGTGGATCATTGGAGCAAAATCAAAGACCCAACCTTCAGCAAGTTGTGCATCGCTGGGTACTAGATCTGGGTTATGGCAAGTTACGCAGTTTTTAACGTCTTGATAATTATGGTGAGCTTCGATCTTAGCGATATGGCCATCAGTTTCACCGTGACAGTTTTTACATGCTGCACTCGATACTGTGTCTTTGCCTGATGCGGCTAACTCGTCGGTCGCTGGGATAAAATCAACAGGTACTGAAAGTACTTTATCTGCTAAGGCAACGCCTTGGCTATTGGCGATATTGTATGCGCGTAAAAATACTCTGTGTACTGCATTAGGGTTATCATTTGGATTAATGATCGGTGCAGCACCATCGTAAGTCCAAGTGGCAGTGTATGTACCAGGGTTTGCTGTATCTTCAGTTAATTTACAAGCATTCTTAGTACCGTTAAGGCCGTTTAGAGTACAAGTTAATGAGCTACCCGCTTTGTTTGCCGTAGCATTGTTTTGCCATTGAATTGGCGCACCAGTGCCTGACGTATTGTCATTTGCCGTTAAAGAGTAGATCGCAATTTTATCGAGTCCCATAAAAGGAACATCTTTGCCTGCGCTCTTTCCGGTTAAGCTGAACTTAACACTGAAGCCTTCGCTGCTGGTGACTTTGATATCAGCTGGGCTAAGAGTAAATTTCAGATCGGTTATAGATTCTGCGGTTTTAGCAAAAGAACCAGCGGGTAACCCTGGTGTACCAGGCGTACCCGGTGTTCCAGGGGTACCAGGTGTTCCGGGCGTGCCGGGTGCACCATCTTGCCCGTCTTCTCCGTCCCCGCAGGCGGTTAAACACAAGGCACTAGTGAGAGCTAGTGCCAGTAGAGATTTATTGTAGTTTTTCATCATCGCGTCCCTTTTTCTTTCTATAAGACTGCGTGTGCAGTGACTCTACTATAGGTCGAACAATCTACTTATAAAGTGGTATTTGCAAGTTTGTATCTGATATGTGAACAGTGATTTAACACATCAAAATGGAAATTCTAAAATGTGAAATTAAGTATTTCGCAAATTAGAATCTGGCGGTAAAAGTGAGATGTGGATTGCAGAATGTTATTTTTGTTTTTAACAATTTGTTGAGATTAATTTTCAATTAATTTTACTTAAAGATACTGATGAAACGTTTATCAAATGCTTTTTTACAGTGAAAAATAAAACAAAAACAACTATTGAGAATCATAGTGTACAGAGGGAGAATGCGCTGTATTTACTTAAATTTAACATTTGAAGCTTTTGTAAATAGTGGCACAAGCATCCATGCTTTTGGGGATTATTGACTGACTCGCGTATTGAAAGGCGTGAGGGCGGTTAATAATGAACTGACGACAAGTTCGCATTGTGTTTGACTGTAGCGTCGATGGCTTCGTGGCTTTTCTACGAGAAAATACTGTGGTGGCATAATCGTTTCATGTAGACGATGTAACTCTGCGATGGGAAGCGGCGCTAGTTTTAATCCCGGCATATGTTTTACGGTATGCATATCAATACTCGAACAAAATGCCACACTTTGCATGGTGAGAAGGTGGGCATACCATTCTTCCCGATCCGTGACTCTTTCAATCGAGGGTAACAACAGCCCTTGGCGCTGACAGAACAGTTCTAGTGGGTCAATTCTGCTGTTAAAGCCCTTCAGTTCAATGCATAGAAATGAATAACGGCATATGTGCTCAAGGCTGATTTCAAGTTGGCTTTCCCAAAGGGAATGATGTTTCGAGGCAACGACATAGACATTTGAAATACAGCCTAAGCGTGTAACACTAAGCTCTTTGGATTCGGTCGGCTCTATTGTGATCCCAAAACCTAATTCACCTGCATGTATCAGTTCCGCACTATTGTCTTGCCACTTGTGTAGTCTTATTTGGCCTAATTCACTTATCACATCGGGTGAGCTGAGCTGTGGTGCTAAGAAACTTAATAATCCATTACTTGCGGCTATATGGAGCGGTAATTCAACGTGACTCGCTGCATTTTGCAGCTGCATTGCAGATTGTTCTAGGTGATAAACCGAATCGGTGAATTGGCAAATAGCGACATACAGACTTTCAGCAAGAGGTGTGGGTTTGAGCCCCTGTTGGCGCCGATAAAATAGTTCATCATTAAAGGTTAACCGTAGCGCATTGAGACAGCGGCTAATTTTGGGAGCCGACACATTTAACGCTTTAGCTGCACTATTTGCATGTCCGTTATCAAAAATACTTTTAAATACAAGTAAGGTGAATACATCAAGTTCGCAGATTTGTTTTAATAATTGAGTGCTCATTTGGTCTCGCCTTGCGATGAGTCTGAGTCTGCAGTCACACAGTTTTGCCTAAGCATATCGATACCATTGATTAAGCAGCAAACCGTATGCACAAAATGCATTGTTGGTGGATTAGGTTAGCAGTTGTCGTACGGCTTAACTGTGATCTCAATCTTTAATTTAACAATTGTTTAACTAACAATGCTAGCCATTGGATTATATGGTGTTTATTTAGGCGATTTTGGGCTGGAGGAGTAATCTAGCGAGCTCATCATCTTCATCAGAGTCGCTCGTAGTTGGTTAGAACAACGACACATCACTCGCGTGACGTAGGCTAGAATTTAGCGGCGCAAATAAAGTTTAATCTCTAAACGTCGACACACCCTCGCTCTTTTATGGGCTGAAATGTGGATTAGTCATTTTGACTCTGCGATAACAATACGTTTGTCGATGTTGCAGAGGGCAGGCTATGTGCGTGGATTGTCTGGTGATCTTCCTTAATCCTTAAACCAATAAACTGGCCGCCTTCATTGACTTGCATTGAAGTACAAGCAACATCACCGTCGACAATCCCATGTGCTTGGATGACTAAGCGCTCGCAAATCAATCGGCCTTTGAAATAACCATCAATAATTAATTCTCGACACTTTACCTCGCAGTGAAGACTTCCCGTTTGCTCAACAATCACATTCGCCTGTGACAGTATTTGACCTTGAACTTCACCACCAATCAACACATCGCCAGCAAATTCAATATTGCCAGTCAGCCTAGTGCCTTTAGCAATAAAACTGAGCGCGGGGGACGATTTGCGGGTAAACAGGAGATTTTTGCCAAACATGGTGATGAGAAACCTAATACATTGGGAATGAAATACTAACGTAAATACAGGGACAAGCCTAGGGCGCTCAATGGCTATTCTGCTTGCTTAATACTAATCGCTTGATTTGGGCACGGAGCGACACAGGCGCCACAACCCGTACATAGGCTCGTATCAATTTTAGGCATAGGCGCTTTGCCTACACTTAGGGTGAAACTGATGGCGCGGGGCTCACAAGCATCCTTACAACTTTGGCACCAAATACCTTGAAAGGTTAAGCAGTTATTTTGAATCTCCGCGATGTGTTGCCATGGCGTTTGGGTCAAATCAAACAACTTTTGCTCAGGACAGACAGTGGCGCATTGAGTACAAAAAGTGCATTCATTGTCCTTAAACGAGACTTCAGGAAAGCCGCCATCCCCTTTGAAAATTATCTTAGTTTCACAGGCGGTGATACAGGCTGAGCAGCGAGTACAGATATCGGTAAATTCTACCCCCTCGCGCACCCAAGGCGGCCTAATCGCCAAGGACTTTCGGCGACTAAAAAGACTACGGCGACTGTGATTAATGCTTTCTGTCATAGGTGTTTAATGGATAACAATCTTTATTAATCGAGAAGAAAAATGGCTTGGGAATTACCACAAGCCATTTAGATGATTAGCTTTTATAACCATTGGGATTGGTTGATTGCCAATGCCAACTGCTATTTGCCATATCCTCAAGACTATGGGTCGCCTGCCAGCCCAAATCGGTTCTAGCATGCTCTGGGTTTGCATAACAGGCGGCAATATCTCCTGGGCGGCGTGGTGCAATCTGATAGGCAATCGATTTACCACAGGCCTTCTCGAAGGCTTTAACCATATCGAGCACGCTGTAACCTTGGCCTGTACCTAGATTGTAGGTGACAAGCCCTGGTTTTGTGGCGAGTTTCTCAAGGGCTTTAAGGTGACCAATAGCTAAATCCACAACATGGATATAATCACGAACGCCAGTTCCATCGTGGGTTGGGTAATCATTGCCGAACACACTGAGGGCCTCGCGTTTACCCACGGCGACTTGGGCGATAAATGGCATCAAGTTATTCGGAATATCGTTAGGATCTTCGCCAATCAAACCACTGGCATGGGCACCAACGGGGTTGAAGTAACGTAAACGAGCGATATTCCAACTTGGGTCGCTATGGTGTAAATCCGCCAGAATATGCTCAACCATCAATTTAGATTGACCATAGGGGTTAGTGGCACCCGTTGGAAAATCTTCGGTAATGGGCAGGCTAGCAGGATCACCATACACAGTTGCCGAGGAACTAAAGACGAGATTTTTCACCTTAAACTCTGCCATCACTTGGCAAAGAATTAAGGTGCCAGTCACGTTATTCTCATAGTATTTCAGTGGCTTAGCTACTGACTCACCGACGGCCTTTAATCCAGCAAAGTGGATAACGGCATCGATGTTATGGTCGCTAAAGACTTTCTGTAGTAAGGCCTTATTGAGAATATCGCCTTGGTAGAATGTGACCGATTTACCGGTAATGCGCTCGACACGGTTTAGTGCTTCGATACTTGAATTAGACAGGTTGTCTAATACAATCACTTCGCTTCCCGCATTAAGTAATTCCACTACGGTATGAGTGCCAATATAACCAGCACCGCCGGTCACTAAAATCGTCATTATTTAATTCCCTTTACAACTGTTTTTAAGTAGTGGGCAAAATCTTCACCGATTTCGCTGTGGCGCAGAGCGTATTCTACGTTAGCGCGCATATAGCCTTGTTTGTTACCGCAGTCGTGACTCTTACCTTGCATATAGTAAGCGTTTACGGTTTCTTGCTTCATTAACATCGCAATGGCGTCTGTTAATTGGATTTCATCACCTGCGCCCGCAGGCGTTTTGGCCAGCAATGGCCAAATTGCTGCGGGTAACACGTAACGGCCAACAACGGCTAAGTTAGATGGCGCTTCATCAACTGGAGGTTTTTCAACGAGTTCGACTAATGGCTCTGATTCACCAGGCTGCAAATCGTGGCCGTTCACATCGGCAATACCATATTGATTGACTAAATGATGTGGTACGCCTTCAACCATGATTTGACCCACTTGGGTTTCATCAAACAGGCTTACCATTGCGGCAAGGTTATCGGTTTTTAAGTCGCAACTGGCGTCATCGATAATCACATCCGGCAGCAATACGGCAAAAGGTGCATCACCTACTACGGATTTAGCGCATAAAATCGCGTGACCTAAGCCTTTAGCTTGGGATTGACGTACGCTGATCACCGTCACGTCTTTCGGGCAAATGGATTGCACCGCTTCGAGTAATTGACGTTTTACGCGGCGCTCTAATTGCGCTTCTAATTCAAAACTGGTGTCGAAATGGTTTTCGATAGAGTTTTTACTGGCGTGGGTTACGAGCACAATTTCTTTGATACCCGCAGCAATAGCTTCACTAACGACATATTGGATCAGTGGCTTATCTACAACAGGGAGCATTTCCTTAGGGATAGCTTTGGTCGCAGGAAGCATACGAGTGCCAAGTCCGGCGACAGGAATAACGGCTTTACGAATTTGATGTTGTTTCATTGCGAACCTTCAGATTAAGGAGAGGCGATTATTGGGCAATATTGTAAATGACCTACGCAGAAAAGCCATTTGCAAACGCCGAATTTTGTCGGTTTTTCTGCATATTATCTGTTTATCGTCGTCATTTTTACGTTTGAATGTCAAGGATTGATACCCGTCTGAGTGAGTCTGTATGTATATTGCCCATGCCTTTTAAACGACTTGTAATATTTGCTTTACGTTTACGTCACATTGACGCGCAAACAATAAACTGTGAGGGAGTTAACAAAAATCGAGGCTTAGATCACTATGGAGGCATTAGTGTCAGCCATGAAGTGAATTTTATGACTAAAGAAATTGCGCACACTGCGCCCTATGTTGCGAGAAGTGCAGATGATTCAGGGTATATCCATTACCCACAGGAAGAACATGAGATTTGGAGCCAATTGTATGCTCGCCAAGCGGTGAACCTGCCTGGGCGTGCCTGTAAGGAGTATCTGCAGGGACTTGATGCCTTGGCGATGCCCAAGGATCGCATCCCACAATTGGCGGAGATAGACAAAGTGCTACAGGCCACTACGGGCTGGAAAACCGCGGCCGTGCCAGCCTTGATTTCCTTTGGTCGATTCTTTGAGCTATTGGCTAACAAGGAGTTTCCGGTCGCGACTTTTATCCGCCGTAAGGAAGAGTTTGATTACCTGCAAGAGCCAGATATTTTCCATGAGATTTTTGGTCATTGCCCCTTGTTGACCAATCCATCTTTTGCCCATTTCTCGCATATGTATGGTCAATTAGGCTTAAATGCCAGCAAGGAAGACCGAGTATTTTTGGCACGTTTGTATTGGTTTACCGTCGAGTTTGGTTTGCTCAAGCCTCAGGAGGGTGAACTGTGTATTTATGGCGGTGGTATTTTGAGTTCTCCCGGCGAAACCTTATATGCGATGGAAAGCCAAGTGCCTGAACGTAAACCGTTCGATCTTTTAGATGTGCTACGCACGCCTTATCGTATCGATATTATGCAGCCAATTTACTATGTGATTGAACATATTGATGTATTAGATGAAATCGCCAAAATGGACATTATGGCCTATGTGGCTAAGGCGCGGCAGCTCGGCTTGTTTGCCCCTAAATATCCGCCCAAGGCCAAGGCAAGTTAATGACCGACTCTAAGTAATAAACGAATTAAATAAAGCGTAATAAGAGCAACGGATTGAACCTGTGATGTTGCCAATAGGAGTATGTATGACCGCGTTAACCCAAATGAAATGTGAAGCTTGCCAAGCCGATGCACCGAAAGTGACCGATGAAGAATTGGCCGAGCTTATCCGCATGATCCCCGATTGGGGCGTGCAAGTGCGTGACGGCATCATGCAATTGGAACGGGTGTACAAGTTTAAAAACTTTAAACTAGCAATGGCATTTACCAATAAGTTGGCGGAATTGGCCGAGGAAGAATTCCACCATCCTGGTATTTTAACCGAGTGGGGCAAGGTGACCGTGACTTGGTGGTCACACTCAATTAAGGGCCTGCATAAGAATGACTTCATTATGGCGGCCAAGACCGACCAGTTATTAGATTAAAAAGTTAATATTTTAAATCAGCATCTTAATGCAATTTTGATGCTGATTTTTTCTTCCTGTTACAAATGCACTGTAAACTAGGCTTGCCACTTTGAGCGTAACCTTCTAACGTATACACGCCCAGCTATTTATCTAGCCCTTTACGTTTGCGTAAACTGAGCGTGTTTCGTCAAACGCATGTCTTACGAAGGTCACCTCAGGGACAATAGCTCGCATGTTTTATTCCAAAATTCGAATCAAAAAAGGGAATATCAGTCATTATGCGCTTGGAAGTTAGCTGTCAAGATCGCGTGGGTTTAGCGAAAGACATCTTAGTCGTGTTAGAACGTTATGGCATTAATCTCATTGCCATTGATGCCAGTAACCAAGGTTTTCTTTACCTGCAATTTGCTGAAGTCAGTTTTGAAACCTTAAGCGCCTTGATGCCGCAGATCCGCAAAGTGGAGAGCGTCCACGATGTACGAACGGTGTCATTTATGCCGTCGGAGCAAGAACACTACGCCTTAAAAACCCTACTTAAAACTCTCCCAGACTCTGTGTTTTCCATCGACGTGAAGGCGCGTATTCGCATTGTGAACGAATCGGCGCTGCTCAATATGGGCATGGGTGAACACGAAGTGCTTGATGAATCCTTAAACCATTGGGTACAAGGGTTTAACTTCAGCCGCTGGCTCAGTGAGGGCCAAGTGCTGCCGCAGGCGGCGCGGGTGAATATCGGCCAAAACGAATATCTGGCTGAAATGTTACCGATTTATTTACCCGATGAGGACGAGAAAACTATCCTCGTCGGTGCGGTGGTGTCGCTTAAATCGCCTGCGCGGGTGGGTAAACAATTTAATGCGCTGCAAAATCAAACCACAGGCTTTGAAAATGTATTGGCCAGCAGTGACAAGATGAAAGAAGTGCTAAAACAAGCCCGCCGCATGGCGCAGCTCGATGCGCCATTACTGATCACGGGCGAAACTGGCACCGGTAAAGAATTAATGGCCAGAGCCAGCCATGATGCCAGCATGCGCCGCGAAAAGCCGTTTATTGCCATTAACTGTGCGGCATTGCCCGATAGCGCCGCCGAAGAAGAACTGTTTGGCTACGTTAGCCAAGGTAAAGTCATTAAACGTGGTTTTTTTGAAGAGGCGAAGGGCGGCACTGTATTTCTTGATGAAGTGGCGGAAATGTCCAAGGCGGCACAGGTTAAATTGCTGCGGTTATTACAGGATGGCACCTTTAGACGTATCGGTGGCGACGAAGAAGTCCGCGCCGATGTACGGATTATCTGCTCGACCCAGAAAAACTTAGCCGAGCTATGCCAAACCGGTGAGTTTAGAGAAGATTTGTACTATCGCATCCATGTACTTAGCTACCACATTCCGTCACTGCGCGAGCGCAAAGTTGATATTATTCCGCTGACGGAGATGTTCCTCGAGCACTACAGCCAGCAACTTTCTAGCCCTGTGAGACGGATTTCGGCTCAATGTCGCGATCATCTCTTAACCTATGCCTGGCCGGGTAACGTGCGTCAGCTTAAAAATGCGGTTTTCAGAGCCGTATCCATGTGGGATGGTTCAGGCGAGCTGACCGTTGAGCAACTTAAGTTACCATCCTACGCCGAAGGTTTTGGTTATTTCGATAATGCCTTCGAAGGTAATCTCGATGATGCGATGAAGCAATTTGAGGCTAGCTTACTGCGCCGCTTGTATCCTGCTTACCCTAGTACTCGCCAATTGGCGAAGAAATTGGGCGTGTCTCATACGGCTATCGCCAATAAACTTAGGGAATATAAGATCGCCAAGCCAAAGTAATCTTGCTTTAAGCTTAGGATGTAACAGTATCGTTCCACTTTGTTGTCGACTTTTTCACCATATCGTTCAGCGAAATAGTGACAAGCGGCAACAGGGTAGGAAACGTAATGATTAGTTTACAAAATGTGAAAAAATAAGCTGAAATGTGATTTTGCTCACGCTATAGGAATCCGTCGTCGCTTCGGGTATTTCTACGCGCAGCAAACCCTAATACCGAGTCAATATAGGTTTTTATTCACCTATGTTCTCGTCAGCAAAAAATTCGCGTTAGCTGATATTGTCGGTTAACTATAACGAGATAAAAAGCGCAGTACGCCGAGCCGTAGAAGCACAGGAGCAGATATGAAACTTGCCAGTTATAACAATGGTCGCCGCGATGGTCAGTTAATGTTAGTGAGCCGCGATCTTACTCAAACGGTGGCTGTGCCAGCGATTGCCCATACGATGCAACAATTACTCGATGGTTGGGAATTGCTCAAACCGCAATTACAAGAATTGTATGATGCGCTCAACGAAGGCAAATTACCGAACGCGCAAGCCTTCGATGAGGCCAAATGTTTATCACCCTTACCACGCGCTTATCAGTGGGCCGATGGTAGTGCCTACGTTAACCATGTGGAATTAGTACGTAAGGCGCGCGGCGCAGAAATGCCAGAAACCTTCTGGACTGATCCGCTGTTTTACCAAGGCGGCTCTGACAGCTTTATCGCGCCCAAGGCGGATATCCCGCTGGCGAGCGAAGACTGGGGCATCGATTTCGAATCCGAAATCGCTGTGATCACTGATGATGTACCTATGGGCGTGAGTGCTGAAAATGCAGCGAAACACATCAAACTGCTGATGTTAGTCAATGATGTGTCACTGCGTAATTTGATCCCGGCCGAACTCGCCAAAGGTTTTGGTTTCTTCCAATCTAAACCTTCGAGCAGCTTCTCGCCGGTAGCCATTACGCCAGATGAATTAGGCGCACGTTGGGAAGATTCAAAGGTGCACCTACCGCTTATCACATACTTAAACGGTGAGTTATTTGGCCGCCCGAATGCGGGTGTCGATATGACCTTTAACTTCAGCCAGTTAATTAGCCATGTTGTCAAAACCCGTCCATTGGGTGCGGGGGCCATTATCGGGTCTGGTACGATTTCTAACTATGACCGTAGTGCTGGCTCAAGCTGTTTGGCCGAGAAACGTATGCTTGAAGTGATTAGCGACGGCAAAGCTAGCACACCGTTTATGCGTTTTGGCGACACAGTACGCATCGAAATGCTCGATGATAATGGCGCCTCTATTTTTGGCGCTATCGATCAAAAAGTGGTTGAGTACAAGGCGTAAGGCTTTTTTATTTGAAAAGTGATAGATAATATCGACGGGGCTTTTAGCCCCGTTTTTTCAGCATGACAAAAGGACAGCGTGAGATGAAACTATACGGTTATTGGCGCTCTAGCGCCGCCTATCGTGTGCGTATTGCCCTCAATCTTAAAGGCGTGAGCGCCGAGCAGTTATCGGTGCATTTAGTGCGTGATGGTGGTGAGCAGCACAAGGCGGACTATATCGCGCTAAACCCGCAGGAGCTAGTCCCCACTTTGGTGGTGGATGATGAGCAGGATGGGGATGCGTTATCCCAATCTTTAGCCATTATTGAGTATCTAGATGAACTCTATCCAAAGACACCGCTATTACCCGCATCAGCCCTTGAGCGTGCCCATGTTCGCGCCATGGCATTAACCATCGCCTGTGAAATTCATCCACTCAATAACCTGCGAGTATTGCAGTATTTAACTCAGAAGCTGAACGTCGACGAAGAAGCTAAAACCGCTTGGTATCACCATTGGGTAGCAACGGGATTTGCGGCGCTTGAGACCCAACTGGCGCGCCATAGTGGCCGATATTGCTTTGGGGATAAGGTGACTATCGCAGATTTGTGTTTAGTGCCGCAGGTGTACAACGCGCAGCGTTTTAATGTGGATTTAACGCCGTACCCCAATATTATGCGAGTATGGGCTGAATGTAATTTATTGCCAGCCTTTGCGGATGCGGCGCCCGAGCGCCAAGCCGATGCAGTTTAACCTATCATTAACTGCTCATTAAGTGCGATGAAATCGATGATGAAGTGGCGTGAGTCGATGTCACTTCTGTGTTTCTAACTTATTAAAGCGGATATTGGCCATGACTGAAGCCGAATTAAATGCATTGTTATGCGCATGGCTAAGCCAAGATAAACAGCGGTTAAGGGCACTTGAATTAGCGCAGCAATGTGCCCAGGTTTATGATATTCCGCAGTGGTGCTTGGCGGCGGGGTTTGTCCGTAACTTGGTTTGGGATAAGTTGCATGATTTTAAACTGCGCCCACTAAACGATATCGATCTGATTTACTATTGTCCCTTGGATACTCTTCCTGAGCGAGATAGGGCGATAGAAGCCTACCTACAAACACTGGCGCCAGACTTACCTTGGTCAGTAAAAAATCAGGCGCGAATGCACCTTAAGCATCTCGACAATCCCTATCAATCGACACTGGATGCAATGTGTTATTGGCCCGAAATCGAAACTGCTGTCGGTGTGTCGCTTGAACAGACGCTTAAGTTTTCTGCTCCAGCCATTGAAGGCTTACATATTATCGCCCCCTTTGGCTTAGCCTCATTATTTGCCTTACAACTAACGCCCAATCCACGGCGTCCCTTAGCGTTATTTCAGCAACGGTTAGCTGCAAAGTCTTGGCTTAAACATTATCCGCGACTAGCTATAGCCTATTGAGCCATTTGGTTAAGATGAGTTTAGAGGCTTATTCTTTTATTCGCAGATGAGTGAGTGTAAACCGAAATAAGCACCTTCTAGGTCGATTCTTAATTCCTGTCTTTGCCTGCTTTTGGATTCTTTCGCGTTTTTTCTACTGAATATCGTCGAATTTCATCGGATTTTAATTTCAATCTATGTTGATTAAATGTAAATGGCGAAATTGGCAATTTTCCTCCTATTACCTCTTCTGGAGGTGATTAGTGACAGCTAATTAATGCGGTTGGTCACAAAAAATGAACCGGTATTGTCAATAAATGTTTAGATAACGTGACTTGTATCTCATGGTTTATACCTCGAAATAAGTATCGCCGCTTAATCTTGATTTAGATCAATAAGGTGAATAATTTTATCTGGCAGTGTAAGCGTCAATTGTTAAGGATGTAATGTAAAACAAAAACCTATGTTGTACATATGGAGTATGATGATGAATAAAACTACTGTTTCTACACTGATCGCTGCCACCCTGTTAGCCGCTGGTTTCTCTGCTTCTGTTTCTGCCCATCAAGCGGGCGATATTATTGTTCGTGCTGGTGCTGTGGTTGTTGCGCCAAATGAATCGAGTGATGATGTTGCGGGCAATGGTGAATTCCAAATTAGTAATAACACTCAACTAGGCTTGAACTTCGGTTATATGTTGACTGATAACTTCGGCGTAGAGTTATTAGCTGCGACTCCATTTAGCCACGATGTGTCTTTAAAAGGCGTAGGTAAAATTGCAGAAACTAAGCATTTACCACCAACTTTAGTTGCTCAATATTATTTCGGTGATGCCCAATCTGCATTACGTCCCTATGTGGGCGTTGGTGTGAACTACACTAACTTCTTCGACAATGAATTCACCAACGATTTAAATGGTGCCTTAACTGACTTAAGCATGAGCACCTCTTGGGGCCTAGCGGCGCAAGTGGGTTTAGACTACCAAGTGAATAAAAACTGGTTAGTAAACGCCTCTGTGTGGTACGCGCAAATTAGCAGCGATGTGAAGTTTAAATTAGCGGGTGATACAGTGGTTATCGATACCGATATTAACCCATGGGTTTATATGGTCAGCGTGGGTTATACTTTCTAATTATCTGATTTTAAAGTAACAAAAAAGGAGCCTGAGGCTCCTTTTTTGTTTTTCGCAGTGTAATAAAGCTAAACACGGAACAACACTACTTTTTAGCCTTTTTCGGCTTCCAGTGGCGTGTATTATAGATAAACTCAGGCAGTAATTTAGTTAGCCAAGCGACTAAGCGCCAACGCTTGGTCACATATACGCGGCGTTTACCTTGCTGCATAGCCTTAATGATCTGCGCCGCCACTTGCGGGAGCGGGGCAAGCCATAGCGTGCTTTGCTGCATGGCGGCCTTATCCAGTAAACCAAGTTGAATATCGGTAATAGTAATGGGTAATTTAAGCCGCTGGGCATGCATGCTTAAGCCTTCTAAATAGTTTTGCGCAAAGGCTTTAGAGGCATGGTAAGCCACACTTGGGCCGCCGCGCAGACCAGCAATCGAGTTGATGGCGGCAAGCTGGCCATAACCCTGCTCGCGAAATAATCTAAATGCGGTATTGCAGATAGCGGCAAAGCCCCGCACATTGACATCGATAATGTCCTGCTCAGGTAGCCATGGCAGCTCAGGATCGTAGCTATTGAGTCCGGTATTCACTAAGACTAAGTGGGCGCCGCCGAGACTTTGCCAGACGTTTTCAAGCTGTTCAATGATGATGCTTGGCTGTTCAATTTGCAATGAAAATACTTGTACCTTGGTAGGTAAGGTCGAGGCGAACTCGCGCAGCGATTCAACATCCTGTGCAAAAAGTGCTAATTCAACTTGCTGTTCGGCCAATTGTTTGGCAAGTTCGCGGCTTAAATGTGAGCTAGCGCCCACAATTATCGCAGTTGCTTGGGTCATAAATTTTTCGGCAACGAAATGGTGGCTTATCATAGGAAGATATGCCCAGCATGACAAGATTTATAGCTTGGGCGTATAGACATCCAGAAGTCTTTATGTATGATTAGGAGAAATGAAATGACACATGGGTTAAGGATTAGCGGACTGACATCTGCATGGCAAAAATGGGCGGCAATGGTATTACTCACTGTGACGACGATGATGACAGGTTGTGCAACACCAAATGCGGTTGTTGAGATTAAAGGTGAGGCCATGTATCGCGAACGTATCGCACTGCCTGCCGAAGCCAAGTTGATTGTGCAGTTGCTTGATGTCTCTAAGATGGATGTGCCTGCTGTGGTGATGGCAGAGCGTGAGAGTCAAGGCGCTAAAACCCCTACGCCATTTAGTTTTACTATAGGGCGCGATCAGTTTGAAGCAGGGCATACCTATGCCATTGGTGCAAGGATAATGCTCGGTGATAAGTTATTGTTTATTAATACTCAAGCCTATCATGTCGATCTCAATTCGACTGAGCCTATGACGATACTGCTTGAGAAAGTCGGCCGCTAATTTGTTTGCTCTTTGCTGAGTGGCATACGCGCGCCGGAACCCTTGATTGTTTGAACAGAAGAGGCGCGGTATGCCAGTTAAAATTCCAGATCATCTGCCAGCAGCAGGGATTTTAGAATCTGAAAATATTTTCGTAATGTCCGAAACCCGGGCCGCCAATCAGGATATCAGACCGATGAAGGTACTGATCCTGAACTTGATGCCCAATAAAATTGAGACCGAAACCCAGCTTCTACGCCTTTTAGGCAACACGCCCTTGCAGGTGGATGTGGATTTACTGCGTATTCACGATAAAGAGTCGAAGCATACTTCTATCGATCATATGAATACCTTCTACCGTGATTTTGAGGATGTGCGCCATAAAAACTACGACGGCCTTATCATCACTGGCGCGCCGTTAGGGCAAATTGATTTTGAAGATGTGACTTATTGGGACCATATCCGTGAAATTATCGATTGGTCACAGCAGCATGTTACCTCGGTGCTCTTCCTTTGTTGGGCTGCTCACGCTGGGCTTTACCATCTCTATGGATTAAATCGTAAAATTCTTGAGCAAAAGCGCTCAGGGGTGTTTGTCCATCGCCGCACCTGCCAGCATTTTCCGCTGCTACGCGGATTTGATGATGAGTTCTTTGCACCGCATTCCCGCTTTGCCGAGATGGATATTGAGGAGCTTAAGCGACATCCTAAACTACAAGTACTGGCAGAGTCCGAGGAAGCAGGAGCCTATTTGGTCCTCAGTCGCAATAATCGCAACCTGTTTGTCATGGGTCACCCTGAGTATCAAAAATCCACCCTAAACGATGAATATCATCGGGATTTGGCGCAGGGCTTAAACCCAAATGTGCCACAAAACTATTACCGTAACGATGATCCTAAGGCCGATGCCATTGCCCGTTGGCACAGCCATGGTAGCCTGCTAGTTAGCAACTGGCTTAACTATTACGTTTACCAATTAACGCCTTACGACCTGAGTGATATGACAGCGATGACACCATGGGAATCGCAGTAGGGACGTTGTTTTAGTTTGTCAGGCATTGACGGTTTCTTAAGCTCAATGCCTGTCAAATCACCTCGCTATGCTGTTTCTGTTTGCTTGAATTATTTGAACTGACTAGGGCGTGTTGACGTTTCAGGGTTATTTTTGCAGCAATTTGGCTGGCTTTTATGCAAGGCAAAGTCCGTGCAGTGTAGTTATTCTACATAAACGGACGATAACGCAGCAGAAAAGCCAGCCAAATGCTGCCCGAAGGGTTCGTCTGGCAAGCCCTTGCTCTTTGTCGCTCGTCATTTGAGTAGAATAACTACACATCATTCCTCGTTTCGCGAGCACGAACTTGCCAGAACGAACAAAATCTAATCTCGAAACGTCAACACGCCCTAATAAATTTACCATTCACTTAGCCACTGTTTGCTCGCCTGTTAACCTCATTTGTCTTTGCGCTGTTCAACCTCAGCAGGTATGGTTTGTGTTACTGCTGCAAGGCAAGCGCTTTTATTGAGTCACTTCCTCCTCGTTACCATTTCAAATGCCGTTAAGGCCTCTCGACTGTAAATTCTGACTGACAATCTGGCGTGGATAAAATCGATACATTAGACCAAGGAATACTTGCTTTACGTTCGCGTAAACGTCAGAGTGGTTTCATTGTTACTATTTATCCGCCGCTGGCGAGTGTTACCGTCATGGCACATTTAGCTTGGAGTCCCCATGAGTACTGAACAATTTAACCAAGAGATCGTTATTGTTGCCGCTAAACGCACCCCAATGGGTGGCTTTCAAGGCAGTTTGTCTGGCGTAACGTCTCCGAGCTTAGCGGCCACCGCCATCAAAGCCCTGTTAGCCGATACCCAAGTTGCGCCTGACAAGGTCGATGAAGTGTTAATGGGCTGCGTATTGCCAGCGGGTCTGGGTCAAGCACCTGCGCGTCAGGCAACCTTAGGTGCAGGTTTACCGCTGTCTGTTGGCGCGACGACCGTAAACAAAGTCTGTGGCTCTGGGATGAAAACCGTGATGCTTGCCCACGATTTACTCAAAGCGGGCAGTGCTAAGTTGGTGGTTGCGGGTGGTATGGAAAGCATGAGCCAAGCCCCTTACTTGCTAGATAAAGCGCGCTCTGGCATGCGTATGGGCCATGGCAAAGTATTAGATCATATGTTCCTCGATGGTTTAGAAGATGCCTACACCGGCGGCGCCATGGGCACATTCGCCCAGAAAACCGCCGATGAATTTGGTATCACTCGCGAGCAAATGGATGCGTTTGCTTTAAGCTCACTGGAAAAAGCCAATGCGGCTATTACTTCTGGCGCCTTCAAGGCGGAAATTGTACCTGTGACTGTGAGCGATCGCCGTGGTGATGTGACTATCGATACCGATGAGCAGCCAGGCAATGCCCGCCCTGAAAAAATCCCTGCACTGCGCCCAGCCTTTGCTAAAGACGGCACTATTACTGCGGCAAACTCAAGCTCGATTTCCGATGGTGCAGCGGCGCTGATGTTAACCACGCGTGCCAATGCCGAGCAGTTAGGCTTAACTGTGCTTGCCACTATTAAGGGTCACACAACACATGCCCAGGAGCCATCACTCTTTACCACTGCGCCCGTTGGCGCGATGGCAAAACTGTTGAGCAATGTCGGCTGGTCTAAGGATGAGGTTGACCTGTTCGAAATCAACGAAGCCTTTGCCATGGTGACTATGCTGGCCGTTTCTGAATTAGGTTTAGACATGGCAAAAGTAAACGTGAATGGCGGTGCCTGTGCCTTAGGTCATCCTATCGGTTGCTCGGGCGCACGTTTGCTGGTGACCTTAATTCATGCACTTAAAGCCCGTGGGCTTAAGCGCGGCGTAGCCTCACTCTGTATCGGTGGCGGCGAAGCAACCGCTATGGCTATCGAAGTCTAAGCAAAGGCTTAATCGCGAATAACTGCTAAATCAACAAGACCAAGACTGAGCTGGCAAGGGCAAACATCCCGCTGAGGATAAACATAATATCACACCGCCAGCTCGACCCTAAACAAGGAAAAGGATTGCAACATGACCACACAAGTTAAGCATTACATCGATGGCGAATTCACCACAGGCACAGGAACATCACAAATCGTGGTGACCAATCCCGCCAATAACGAGCCAATCGCCGTTATCAATAGCGCCACAACCGATGAAGTCCATGCGGCCATTGCCAGTGCCAAGGCGGCTTTTAAGACGTGGAAAGAAGTGCCAGTGTCTGAGCGTGCCCGTGTCATGTTGCGCTACCAACACCTACTTAAAGAACACCACGACGAACTGGCGACTATCCTTGCCAAAGAAACCGGCAAAACATTTGAAGATGCTAAGGGCGATGTGTGGCGCGGAATTGAAGTGGCAGAACATGCCTGCAACATTGCTTCATTATTGATGGGCGAAACCGTTGAGAACGTCGCACGTTCTATCGATACCTACAGTTACACTCAGCCTCTGGGTGTGTGTGCGGGCATCACGCCGTTTAACTTCCCAGCGATGATCCCCCTGTGGATGTTCCCACTGGCGATTGCCTGCGGTAACACATTTATCCTTAAACCATCTGAGCAAGACCCAATGACGCCGCAGCGCTTAGTTGAGCTGTTTGTCGAAGCGGGCGCGCCAAAAGGCGTGTTACAACTGATCCATGGTGATAAAACGGCGGTAGATATTCTGCTGGCTGATCCTGCGGTTAAGGCTATTTCCTTCGTCGGCTCTGTGGCTGTAGGTCAATACATCTACAAAACAGGTACCGATAACTTAAAACGCGTGCAAGCCTTTGCTGGGGCGAAAAACCACTGCGTGATCATGCCCGATGCGAATAAGCAGCAAGTGATCAACAACTTGGTTGGTGCTTCTGTCGGCGCGGCGGGGCAGCGTTGTATGGCGATTTCGGTCGCGGTATTTGTCGGCGCGGCCAAAGAGTGGATCCCAGAGCTCAAAGAAGCACTGGCGAAGGTTCGTCCAGGTTTATGGGACGATAAAGAAGCCGGTTACGGCCCGCTGATCAGCCCAGCCGCTAAAGCGCGCGTGCTCAAACTTATCGCCCAAGGTAAGGAAGAGGGCGCAGAGTGTTTACTCGATGGCAGTGACTTTAGCGTGGCGGGCTATGAGTCAGGCAACTGGGTTGGACCGACCATGTTCACTAAGGTCACGACCGATATGAGCATCTATAAAGAAGAAATCTTTGGCCCTGTGCTCTGCTGTATGGAATCCGATTCATTAGAAGAGGCCATCGAACTCGTTAACGCCAGCCCGTACGGCAATGGTACTTCTATCTTTACCGCAAGTGGCGCCGCAGCCCGTAAATATCAACACGAAATCGAAGTTGGCCAAGTCGGTATTAACGTGCCTATCCCAGTGCCATTACCTTTCTTCTCATTCACGGGTTGGAAGGGCAGTTTCTATGGCGACCAACACGCTTACGGTAAGCAAGCGGTTCGTTTCTACACTGAAACTAAAACCATAACCGCTCGCTGGTTCGAGTCGGACATTGCCGTGGCCGCAGGCCCAAATATGAGCATTAACTTGCGCTAAGCGGTTTAAATAACAGTTTAAACGCATTGTGAAACAGCAGGTGATTCAGTCTAAATGTGGCGCAATTGGCACCCATTGATGATAAGCCTGCTGATAAATTCACTGTGCATTACGCAAAAAATTTACGAAAGAAATGGCCAAAGAGTCATAGGAGAGCCAAATGGATTTTAATTTCAACGAAGACCAACGCCAATTTGCCGATCTAGCCCGCCAGTTCGCCGCGGATGAACTCGCCCCCTTTGCCGCCAAATGGGACGAAGAACATCATTTCCCGAAGGATGTGATCCAAAAAGCCGGTGAGCTGGGTTTCTGCTCCCTGTATTCCCCCGAATCGGAAGGCGGCATGGGCTTGTCGCGCTTAGATGCCTCGATTATTTTCGAAGAGCTATCGAAAGGCTGTACAGCCACAACGGCCATGCTGACGATTCACAATATGGCCACTTGGATGGTCACCACCTGGGGCACAGAGACTTTGCGTCAAGCTTGGTCAGAGCCTTTGACCACGGGCCAAATGCTGGCGTCTTACTGCTTAACGGAGCCAGGTGCGGGCTCGGATGCGGCTTCACTGCAAACCAAAGCGGTACGTGATGGTGATGAGTATGTGATTTCGGGCTCGAAAATGTTTATATCGGGCGCGGGCGCAACTGAATTGCTGGTGGTGATGTGCCGCACGGGTCAAGCCGGGCCAAAGGGGATTTCGGCTATTGCCATTCCTGCCGACAGTGAAGGCATTATCTACGGTAAAGCTGAAGATAAAATGGGCTGGAACGCGCAGCCGACGCGCTTAGTCACCTTTGATAACGTGCGCGTGCCGGTTGCAAACCTACTCGGTGAAGAAGGCCAAGGTTTTACCTTTGCGATGAAAGGCTTAGACGGTGGCCGTATCAATATCGCTACTTGCTCTGTCGGTACGGCGCAGGCGGCTCTAGAGCGTGCAACCCAGTATATGAACGAGCGTCAGCAATTCGGTAAGCCGCTGGCAGCCTTCCAAGCGCTGCAATTTAAGCTTGCCGATATGGCGACCGAATTAGTGGCCGCGCGTCAAATGGTGCGTCTGGCCGCCTTTAAACTCGACAGTGGCGATCCAGAAGCGACCGCCTATTGTGCGATGGCGAAGCGCTTTGCTACTGATGTGGGCTTTCAAGTTTGCGATGCGGCGCTGCAAATTCATGGCGGATATGGTTATATCAGGGAGTATCCGTTAGAGCGTCACTTCCGTGATGTTCGTGTACACCAGATTTTAGAGGGCACAAACGAAATTATGCGCCTCATTATCGCCCGTCGTTTACTCGACGAAAATGCCGGACAAATCCTTTAAGCTGCCCTAATTGGACTGTAGGATTTGGCGATAACAGATTGGAAATATAAGGGAGCCGAAACAGATGGACTATTTAGTTGAGCGTATTGAAGGCCACACGGCCATTCTGACGATGAACAATCCGCCGGCCAATACTTGGACCGCCCAGAGTTTGCAGGCGCTCAAGGCCAAAGTGCTGGAGCTTAATGCTAACAAGGACATTTACGCGCTGGTGTTAACTGGCGAGGGCAACAAGTTTTTCTCCGCGGGTGCCGATTTAAAACTGTTTAGCGACGGTGATAAGGGCAATGCGGCGAGCATGGCAAAACACTTTGGCGAAGCATTTGAAACCTTAAGCCAGTTCCGCGGCGTGTCGATTGCCGCCATTAACGGTTATGCCATGGGCGGCGGCTTAGAAGTCGCGCTGGCCTGTGATATTCGTATCGCCGAAACCCAAGCCGTGATGGCGCTGCCTGAGGCGACCGTTGGCCTGCTGCCCTGTGCGGGCGGTACCCAAAACCTCACTGCTTTAGTGGGCGAAGGTTGGGCAAAACGCATGATCCTCTGCGGTGAGCGGGTGAATGCCGCCCAAGCGCTGAATTTGCGTTTAGTCGAGGAAGTGGTTGAAACTGGTGAGGCCTTAAATGCGGCCATTGCACTGGCCGCCAAAGTGGCGAATCAGAGCCCAAGCAGCGTCACCGCCTGTAAGACATTAATCCAAGCTGGGCGCCAAATGCCGCGTAGCCAAGCCTTACCGATAGAGCGTGAACTGTTTGTCGGTTTGTTCGATACTGAAGATCAGGCCGAAGGCGTGAACGCGTTTTTGGAAAAACGTAAAGCTGATTGGAAGAACCGCTAATGACAAATTTAGTAGATAAGGCTGCACACACGTCCACCACACAAAATGTGGTTTTTCAAACTTTAGCCACCGCCTCAGGTAAATTAGTTGGGGTGGTGACGCTCAATGTTGAAAAAGCCCTCAACGCCTTGGATCTCGATATGGTTCGAGCCATGACGGTGCAGCTCAATTTGTGGAAAAAAGATCCGTTAATCGCCTGTGTGGTACTCGATGGCAGCGGAGAAAAGGCGTTTTGTGCGGGTGGCGATGTGCGGGCGTTATATCACGCCTCAGTTGCTGCTAAGGGACAGGTGACTGAGGTCGCTAAAGTATTCTTTGAAGAAGAATATCGTCTCGATTATCTACTACATACCTTTGGCAAACCTGTGCTGGTATGGGGTGATGGCATAGTGATGGGCGGTGGTCTCGGCCTGATGGCGGGCGCGAGTCATAGAGTGGTGACAGAAACCTCTCGTATCGCTATGCCTGAAGTCACCATCGGGCTTTATCCCGATGTGGGCGGCAGTTATTTCCTCAACCGCATGCCGGGCAAAATGGGGCTGTTTTTAGGCTTAACGGCCTATCAAATGAACGCCGCCGATGCCTGTTACGTTGGCCTTGCCGATCATTATCTAAATCGTGACGACAAAGAGCTGATGTTCGATGCCATGGCGACTCTAGATTGGAGCGACACGCCAGCGCTGAACCATCAACGACTCGACTCGATGATCAACGAACTGTCGAACCAAGTTGATATTCCTAAAGGCGATAGTTTACTGGCCGAGAGCCAAGAGATTATCGATAGGCTGATGGCGGGCAGCTTGACGGATATCGTCAGCCGTATGTCAACCTTAAGCACTGATGAAGCCTGGTTAAATAAAGCCTGCTCGACCATGCTTGCTGGCAGTCCTATCAGTTGGCATTTGGCGTATATCCAAACCCAACTCGGCACCAAACTCAGCCTAGCACAATGTTTTAAATGGGAATTAACCGTCAGCGTGAACACCTGCGCTAAGGGCGATTTCTGTGAAGGCGTACGGGCACTGCTGATTGATAAAGACAGACAGCCCAAATGGCAATTTGCCGATGTGCAATCAGTGCCAAACAGCGTTATCGAGGACATGTTGACCTCACCTTGGGGAGAAGAACATCCCTTAAGCCAATTAAGCTAAGCCAATCGATGGCAGGTAAAGCGAGTGCTTTGCCTGCCATTTTGTCTGGAATAACAACTATCTGGAATAATAAAGACACCAGAACACAGGAGTGATGGCATGAGTACAGTAGCATTTATCGGTTTAGGTAATATGGGCGGCCCAATGGCGGCCAATTTATTAAAAGCGGGCATGACGGTACGTGTCTTCGACTTAGTGCCTGCCGCCATGCAAGCCTTGGCCGACCAAGGCGCTTTAGTATCGAGCACGGCATGCGGCGCCGCGGCAGGCGCCAATGTGGTGATCACTATGCTGCCTGCGGGTAAGCATGTTAGAAATTTATATTTAGGTAATGGCAGCGAGAAAGGCCTACTCGAGGTAGTCGCTGGCGATACCTTGCTGATTGATTGCTCGACCATTGATGCCCAAAGCGCTCAATTGGTGGCGGCCGAAGCGGCCAAGAGCGGTATCGAGTTTATCGATGCGCCAGTCTCGGGCGGCACGGCGGGGGCGGCAGCAGGCACCTTGACCTTTATCTGTGGTGGCTCGGATATCGCCTTCGAACGCGCGCAACCCGTACTCAATGCCATGGGCAAGAATATCTTCCATGCGGGCGGTGCCGGTGCCGGTCAGGTCGCTAAAATCTGTAATAACATGCTGTTATCTGTGCTGATGGTCGGTACTTCTGAGGCGTTGCAAATGGGGATTGACCATGGTCTCGACCCTAAAGTGCTGTCGGACATTATGAAGGTCAGCAGCGGCGGTAACTGGACCTTAGAGAAGTACAATCCTTGCCCGGGTGTGATGGAGAATGTGCCTTCTTCTAAGGGCTATCAGGGCGGCTTTATGGTAGATTTGATGGTTAAAGATCTCGGCCTCTCCCAAGAAGCCGCATTATTGAGCAATTCGAGTACACCCATGGGCTCACTCGCACGCAGCTTGTATGTGAATCATGCACGACAAGGCAATGGTCGCCGAGACTTCTCCAGTATTTTTGAACAATTTTCACCACTTAAAAAATAGATAAACAAGGGATAACCAGATGGATTTAAAAGATAAGGTTGTCGTCATCACTGGCGGCGCGGGTGGTTTAGGCTTAGCGATGGCGCACAATTTTGCGCAGGCGGGTGCTAAGTTGGCACTTATCGATGTGGATCAAGAAAAGTTAGAACGCGCCTGTGCCGATTTAGGCTCATCCACAGAAGTCCAAGGTTATGCGTTAGATATTACCGACGAAGAAGATGTGGTCGCAGGCTTTGCTTACATATTGGAAGATTTTGGCAAAATCAACGTATTAGTGAATAACGCCGGCATCCTGCGTGATGGTATGTTAGTCAAAGCCAAAGACGGCAAAGTGACTGACCGTATGTCATTCGACCAATTCCAATCGGTGATCAATGTTAACCTCACTGGCACCTTCCTCTGTGGCCGTGAGGCGGCTGCGGCGATGATCGAGTCGGGTCAAGCAGGGGTGATTGTCAACATTTCTAGCCTAGCTAAAGCGGGTAACGTAGGACAATCTAACTACGCGGCCTCTAAAGCGGGTGTCGCGGCGATGTCTGTGGGCTGGGCAAAAGAGCTGGCGCGTTACAATATCCGTAGCGCGGCGGTAGCACCCGGGGTGATTGCCACCGAAATGACAGCGGCAATGAAACCTGAAGCCTTAGAGCGTTTAGAGAAGCTTGTGCCCGTTGGCCGTTTAGGCCAAGCGGAGGAGATAGCCTCTACCGTACGCTTTATTATCGAAAACGATTATGTAAATGGTCGTGTCTTTGAAGTGGATGGCGGTATCCGCTTATAAAAGATTATCTTATTGATAATAAACAAAACCGAGCTTTTGCTCGGTTTTTTGTTGGCTAAAGTTAGCTCTCTTTTTTTAGTCTGTTCGCTTGGGTAAGAGTTGTTCGGAGGTTGACATTTACTGGCTATCCTTCAACAATCGCACGCTACTTTTTTACATAACTTTACAAATAGAGTTGACATTATCGTATTGGAGTTGATTATCTGAATGTCATGGCAGGATAAAGCCCTTTGGCTGGAAAAAATTACCAAGCGGATGATGCTGATTGTCGGTGCCTTAGGAGTCATAGTGATTTACGGAGGCTTCTTTTTTCTTCTCTTCAGTGGTCGTTCGGTCGCCGTGATCCCGTGGTTTTTTCTGTTATCACCTTGGATTTGTATTTACTTTGGTCTGACGCAAGTACAACAAGCTAGCGTACTGAAATGGTTTGTTAAAAAAGTCAAAAAATAAGCCCTTAAGGGGATTTGCATATTTACGGTTTGTTTTAGTTTGCAAACTTGGGGAACACAATGGGGTTAGGACGCTATTTTCCATTCTTGCTAAGTGCAGTGTTACTGCTACTCGGCGGGTGTGAGCGTACGGATACAAAAGATCAATCTGCCAAGGAAAGCGGCGACATTAAAGTTGCACCCTATGGCAGCTGGCAATCACCTTTGTCTGCTGCTGAGGTTTTTGAACGAACCGATGATATTGCTGAACTACAAAGTGTAGGTAATGCGATTTATTTTGCAGAATCGAGCGGACGTGCCCAAGGCAAAGTTGGTATCAAGCTTCTCGATGATCTTGGCAAGGTCACTGAAGTGGTTCCTCCAGATTTTAATGTTAAATCTACTGTGCATGAGTATGGCGGTGCGGCGTTTTTGGGCATAGGTCAGAGCCTATTTGCCACTAAATTGCAGGATCAGCTGTTTTACCGTTTTGCGCCTAATCAGCCACCATTGCCGTTAACTCCCAATGGTACCCGTCATGCCGATTGTGTGGCATATCCTAAGGGCTCACGGATTATTTGCGTGCGTGAAGATCACCGTCAGGGTGGCGAACCGAAAGCGAGCCTGGTGACTATCAATCTTAACTTTGCTGGTGAAGGCGATACCTTTGTTACGGGTCATGATTTTATTTCTTCTCCGACTATTTCACCCGATAACACCCAATTGGCGTGGATCACTTGGGAACATCCTTATATGCCTTGGGATAAGAGTGTGCTCTGGCTTGGGGATCTTGACCGCAAAGGTCAATTAAAAAATATTCGCAAGGTGAGTACGCCAGAGGACTCTTCGGTGACTCAGCCACTATTTGGCCCCGACGGTAAATTATATGTGGTGTCCGATCTCAGTAACTGGTGGAACATTTACCGCGTCACCCCTAGGGAAACCCTAGAGCCTGTGTTGAGTAAAAATGCCGAGTTTGCGGTGCCGGATTGGCGTTTAGGTAACCATAATTATGCCTTTGAAAATGCTTCGACTCTCATCGCGAGCTACGTTGAAGGCAATCGAGCCGCATTGCTGCGTATGCACTTAGATTCCGGATTGACCGAATCCCTTGCCGTTGATTTTGCTGAGATCACTCAGGTGGTAAAGGGTGAGGATGGTGTTTATTTTGTTGGCGCTAAGGCAACACCAGAGAAAGGTATTTATCGCGTTGTTGGGCGTGGCACTGAGCTTGTGTATGCCCCAGCGCTCGCGAATCTTGATCCCAACTATGTCTCGCGGGCGAAAAATATAGCCTTCGCTACCGGTAAAAATCAGCAGGCCTATGGTTATTTTTACAGCCCTGTGAACCCTAATTACGTGGCGCCCCACGACACAAGGCCGCCGCTTATCGTGATGCTACATGGCGGGCCGACGGCGCGGGCTTCACTGGCCTATCGCAGTGAAATCCAGTTTTGGACCAGTCGCGGGTTTGCGGTGCTGGATTTAAACTTTCGCGGCAGCAGTGGTTTTGGCCGCGCCTATCGCCAAAGCCTTTATGGCAAATGGGGTGAAAGCGATGTAGAGGATGCGGTTAATGCCGCAAAGTATTTAGTGGTTAAGGGCTGGGTAGACGCCAATAAGTTAGCGATTCGCGGCATCAGCGCCGGTGGCTTAACTGTGATGTCTTCACTAGCGTTTTATGATGTGTTTCAAGCGGGTGTGAGCTATGAGGGTATCAGCGATTTTGAGCAGCTCGCTAAGGGAACCCATAAGTTTGAGTCGGGTTATTTAGACCAACTTATCGGCCCCTATCCGGAGAAGAAGGAACGCTATCGCGAGTTATCGCCACTCAATCACTTAGATGGCTTAAATGAGCCTTTGCTGATTTTTCAAGGCTTGAGAAACAAGATTGTACCAACGGCGCAGTCGCGGCAAATCTATGATGCCCTTAAAGCCAAAGGTGTGCCGACGGCCTATATCGATTATGGCGATGACGCAAGTGATGGACGCACACCAGAACATAAAGCGGCGGGATTAGAAACCGAGTTAGCCTTTTATGGGCAAGTGTTTTCATTTACACCAGCGGGTAAATTGCCAGCGTTGCAGCTAGATAATGTGGCTGCGCTAAAGCGCTAACACTTTGGTATGAGTGACAACCCCATAAACAAGCCTGCATCCAAGCAGGCTTTTTTATGGCTGGGTTAATGCGGGTGATGGCGGATTTAATGCTGGTGGTTAAGACTATCAATAATGGCACAGTGGGGCTGTTCGCCGCCTTGGCACTCGCTCACCATTTGTTGTAACTGGCTGCGAAGATTCTGCAATTTACCAATTTGCTCTTCAACATAGGCTAAATGGTTGCGGGTGAGTTGCTTCACATCTTCGGCGTTGCGGCTATCGTTATTGCGAAGGCCAAGCAGGAGTTTGCAATCCTCGAGGCTAAAACCTAAGTCGCGGCACTGGTGGACAAATTTGAGCGACTCGATATCCCGATGGCGATACACCCTGTATCCCGCCTCGTTACGCTCGCCACAGACAAGGCCGATATCGTGGTAATAGCGTATGCTTTTGACGCTTAACCCTGTGTGCTTCGCGACTTCACCAATTTTCATACTGACCTCAGTTCTTATCTGTTCTAAAGACTCGTGCAGACAAGTGTGATACTTGCCACAAAAACACCCTTGACTCTCCCGTGATGGGAGACTTTATCTTAACCCTATAGCGGTTAAGTTCAAGTGAGGGATCTTCCATGTCGCAGATAAAACTCTATGTCGCCACCATGAATTGTGCGGGATGTGTGGCCAAAATTGAAAAGGCCTTTGCGGCCGAACCGAATGTGAGTGCCCGTATCAATCTCGCCGATAAGCAAGTGACTGTCGATGGCAAGATGAGCAGTGATGCGGCGCTGGCTGTTATGGACAAGGCGGGTTATCCCGCTCAATTGATCGTGGACGCAAAGGCGGCCGCAGAGGAAAAGCGGGTCGAAGATGCGGTGGAGTATCGCCTGCGGATGCGTCAGGCTATCGCCGCACTCGCGGTTGGTATCCCTATGATGTTATGGGGATTACTGGGCGGTGAAATGATGATTAATCGCCCTAGCATGCAGCTTGGCTGGGGCATTATGGGCTTAGTCACTTTAGCACTTTTAGTCGGTACCGGGCGCCATTTCTATCAGGGAATGTGGCGCGCGCTTAAAGCCAAAACTACCAATATGGATACCTTAATCGTGTTAGGTACCAGCACGGCATGGCTCTATTCCATGCTGGTGGTGCTTATCCCGAGTGCGTTTCCAATGGACACTCGCCACGTGTACTTTGAGGCGAGCGTGATGATCTTAGGCTTGATTAACTTAGGCCATGCCCTCGAACTCAAAGCTCGGGGCAAAACTAGCGAAGCGGTGCAGCGCTTACTCGGCCTGCAATCTTCTACCGCGATTCGTATTGGCGACAATGGCGATGAAGAGGTGGAAATCAGTCAGCTTAAATTAGGCGATAAACTCAGACTTCGCCCCGGCGACAGGGTCGCACTCGATGGCGTGGTGGAGTCCGGCCAGTCATTACTCGATGAGGCCATGCTAACGGGCGAACCTATTCCTGTGCCAAAGCATGTTGGGGATAATCTCAGTGCGGGTACAGTTAATGGTAACTGCAGTTTAGTCTACCGAGTGACCGCAGGGCAGCAGGATACGCGCCTTGCCAAAATTATCGCACTGGTGCAGGAGGCGCAAACCTCAAAGATGCCGATTGGTCGTCTGGCCGATAACATTTCGGCGGTATTTGTGCCAACGGTCGTGGTTATCGCCTTACTCGCGGCGGCGATTTGGTATCTTGTTGGGCCAGAACCCGCGCTTAGTCATGCGCTTGTGGTGCTCACCAGCGTGCTGATCATCGCCTGTCCCTGCGCCTTAGGCTTAGCGACACCTATGTCTATCATGGTATCCGTTGGCCGCGCTGCTCAAATGGGCGTCTTGGTTAAAAATGGTGAAGCACTGCAAAGCGCCAGCAAGGTTGATTGCGTGGTGCTGGATAAAACCGGCACAGTGACTCAGGGTAAACCCCAAGTGACTGATATCCATTGGATTGAAGGTAATGACCAAGCACTTAGTGATGAAGACAAGCACGTACTACTTGGCGCTATCGCCAGTCTTGAGCAGCATTCAGAGCATCCGCTGGCCAGCGCAATGGTCAGCTATGTTAAGCAAGCCTCGATTCCATTGCCCGCAACCGAGATTTTTACCAATCATCAGGGTAAGGGCATTGAAGGGCGAGTCGATGGCGCCGACTTTTTAGTGGGGAATCAAGCCTTAATGGCGGCATTTGATGTGCAGTCAGGGGAGGGCGTGACAGGCAACCACTCAGGCTTTGCGATAGAAGCCGCCGCGCAATTTGCCAAACAGGGCAAAACGCCGATTTATGTCGCTAAGGCGGGCAAGTTAGTGGCCACTATCGCCATTGCCGACCCGATAAAAGCCGATGCGAAAGAAGCGATTAGTGCAATACGCTCACAGGGCATTCGAGTAGTGCTGCTGACTGGAGATAATCCACAAACGGCGCAGGCGGTGGCAGCTCAAGTAGGCATAGAGGAAGTGATTGCGGGTGTGTTACCCGAACAAAAGCAGCAGCATATTAAAGCCTTACAGCAGCAAGGCCATGTGGTTGCCATGGTGGGGGACGGTATCAACGATGCGCCCGCCTTGATGAGCGCCGATGTGGGGATCGCTATGGGATCGGGTACAGAGGTGGCGATCGAAAGCGCGGATATGACACTGTTGTCACATCAGCTGATAGTGATTGCTAACTTATTGGCACTTTCCCGCGCGACCATTAGCAACATTAAACAGAACCTGTTTGGGGCCTTTATCTACAACAGTTTAGGTATCCCAGTGGCGGCGGGCGTGCTTTATCCGCTCACAGGGATGCTGTTAAGCCCTGTGATTGCCGGGGCAGCGATGGCGCTGTCTTCTTTAACTGTGGTCACCAATGCGAACCGTTTAAGACAGCAAAAACTGTAACGTATTGGTATTGTTTATCGGCCCGCGAGTGAGCGGGGGCTTACAAATACCGCCCAGTTCAGTGGGCGGTATTTGGATTGTCTGGCTAAAAATGCAATGTTAATTCAGTTGTCATCCAATAGGATTATCTTGGGTTGTATTTGTAAAAATTCAGGTTAAATAAACAGTTATCTTTGGGTTACATGGCTCAGAATCGCTTAAGCATTCGCGGCTAACGGGGCCTTTTTAGTTGATAATTTAACCCAAACTGCTATAGTGCCACGTTTATTTTTACCCCCTCAGGCTGGTGGAAATTGGTTTATGCTTATATGCACTGCCAATAGTCTGGCCAACATTACTCGATTTGGAAGTTCATTTTGATCACAACAGCGAATATCACCATGCAGTTTGGCGCTAAGCCACTGTTTGAAAACATCTCAGTTAAATTCGGCGGCGGTAACCGTTACGGTCTTATCGGTGCGAACGGCTGCGGTAAATCAACCTTCATGAAGATCCTTTGCGGTGATCTAGAGCCGAGCAGCGGTAACGTATCTTTAGACGTCAATGAGCGTCTGGGTAAACTCAGCCAGAACCAATTCGGTTACGAGGAATACACGCTGATTGACACCGTTATCATGGGCCACCGTGAACTGTGGAAGGTCAAGCAAGAGCGTGACCGTATCTATTCTTTACCTGAAATGAGCGAAGAAGACGGCATTGCCGTGGCAAACCTTGAGATGGAATTTGCCGAAATGGACGGTTACACCGCTGAATCTCGCGCTGGTGAACTGCTACTTGGCGTAGGTATCGGTATTGAAAGCCATTTCGGTTTAATGTCTGAAATCGCCCCTGGTTTAAAGCTGCGGGTATTATTGGCGCAGGCTCTGTTCTCGGATCCTGATGTATTGCTGCTCGACGAACCCACCAACAACTTGGACATCGACACTATCCGCTGGTTACAGGACGTGTTGAACCAACGCGACAGCACCATGATCATCATTTCGCACGACCGTTACTTCTTAAACTCAGTCTGTACCCATATGGCTGACTTAGACTACGGTGAACTGCGTGTTTACCCAGGTAACTACGACGAATATATGCAAGCAGCGACTCAGGCCCGTGAGCGTCTGCTGGCTGACAACGCCAAGAAGAAAGCGCAAATTTCTGAGCTACAAACCTTCGTGGCGCGCTTCTCTGCCAACGCCTCTAAGGCAAAACAAGCAACTTCTCGTGCCCGTCAAATCGATAAGATCAAGCTGGATGAGGTTAAAGCCTCGAGCCGTGTTAACCCATTCATTCGTTTCGAGCAGGAAAAGAAACTGTTCCGTAATGCGTTAGTGGTTGAGAATTTGGCTAAAGGTTACGACAAGCCACTGTTTAAAAACTTAAACCTGATTGTCGAAGTAGGCGAGCGTATCGCTATCCTCGGTGAGAACGGTGTGGGTAAAACCACGCTGCTGCGTACATTAATCCATGATATTCCTCAGGATGAAGGCCATATCCAATGGTCTGAAAACAGCAATATCGGTTATTACGCGCAGGATCACGAGTCTGATTTTGCTAACGACATGACGCTTTTTGAGTGGATGAGCCAGTGGCGTAAACCTGAAGATGACGACCAAGCGGTACGCGGTATTTTAGGCCGTATGCTGTTTAGCGCCGACGACATTAAAAAGTCCGTAAAAGTGCTCTCGGGTGGTGAAAAGGGCCGGATGTTATTTGGCAAGCTGATTATGCAAAAGCCAAATATCCTGATGCTGGACGAACCGACCAACCACATGGACATGGAATCGATTGAATCCTTAAACAATGCGCTTGAAAAATACGAAGGCACCTTGTTGTTTGTGAGTCACGACCGTGCATTCGTATCGTCATTGGCAAACCGTATCCTTGAAATTACTCCTAACGGCGTGAATGACTTCAAGGGCACCTATGATGAGTTCCTCGCGAGCAAGGGTATCGAAGGCTAATTACTTGTTTTAAATAGCCTTAAGTGATCAGATAAAAAACGCCGCTTATTGAGCGGCGTTTTTGTTTATGGTGTTTACCTTGAGTGTTAGCCTCGGCTTAGCGGTTATTGTTTTGCCTCGGCTTGTTGTTCGACATAAATCAAGCTGTCAGTGTCAAAGCCGCGGGCGCTCGCCATGTCGACAAATTGCTTAATCACCTCAGGGGACACGGTTGGAGTTCGGGCTAGTAGCCATAAATAATCCGTATCTGGCCCCGAGATAAAGGCGTATTGATAATTTTGTTGGTCGAGCCCAAAGACTACATACGAACCATAAAACGGCCCGAAAAAGGAGACTTTTAAGTAGGCTTCGTTCTCTCCATTCACAAAATAGGCTTTACCTTCGGCTTCTTTCCATTCCTGTTTGGCGGCAGAATAGCCCCGATTAATGACTTTAACGCCGCCATCGGGCTTAAGGCTGTATTCGGCAGAAACTTGGGTTAATCCGCGCTCGAAGGAGTGGTCAAGCCTCGCAATCTCGTACCATTTGCCTAAATAGCGGTCGAGTTTAAAATCTTTAACGGGTTCGACGTAGTTAGGCATTCCTAGACAGCCTGTCAGGACCAAAGCACTGATCATTAAGAGTAGTTTTTTCAAGTGATGCTCCTATCAAAAAGATTTAGTTTATATTTTACTCATTTATTCATGGTGGCAAACAGAGGGATTTTCAGAGCTTTTTAGGGCTTTGTATTGGCTTAACCAACCTTGTGCTATACCCGCCAGCATTATCAGTGCCACACCTATCAATTGCTGTGCGGTTAATGTTTCATTAAATAACCACCACGCCAGAGTGACCACCACCACAGGTTCCACATAGGAGAGTGTGCCGTAGGTGATTGATGGCAATTGATTTAGAGCTTTTACTGCAAACAGAATAGCTAAAAATCCCGGAAAGAACCCAATTGCCAGCAGCCAAGCAAATTGATTCAGGCTGGGTACTAAGGGTGTGGTTAACACTAAGGGAAGTAGGCATAAAGCGCCAACACCTAACTGTACCAGCGTACTTTGATAGGGCGAGGCGGCACTCGGTTTGCGGTTGATTAAGATAAAGCCACTATAGGTCAGTAACGACAATAATGCATAAAAATATCCCAATATTTCATAATCATATAGCGACTGGCTCGATGTGATGGGCAGCATTAATATAAAGCCTGCTAAGGCGAGTACCACACTTGCCATACTGAATCGGTTGAGTCTTTCATTAAACACAAAGTGCGCAAATACCGAAGACACCACAGGCGCGAGGTAGATGATCATAATCACGGTTGCCATTTGAGTGTATTGAATGGCCTCAATATAAAAAGCCATAAATCCGGCGAGCATAGCGCCATTTATCAAGGTGCGTTTGCTCGGTTTATGGCGAATTTGCTGTCTTTTTCCCGTTAACAGCATATAGGCCATTAAAAATAGCGCGCCGAGTAGCAGGCGGTAAAAGGTAATATGTTCGGCTGGCAGAGCTGCAAAGCGTGCGAATACGCCAATCGTGCCCATTAAGGTGGCAGCCAATAGGGCAAAGAGCAAGGCCAAAGTAGGAGGTGGATTCATGTGTCACCTTTAGCGTACAGTCCAGTACTGTAGAAACAGTCCAACGGGTAAGGACGCTGAGTTTGCCCTAAAATATCTTGCTAGGCTAGCGAGGTATTCGACTGTGCTTTGGGTATCGTGCAAACTAGCTGTTTCGAAGGGGGAGCATTTTATTGGGATTAGACGATCCTGATATCGCATACTTAGACGCAGGTATTTAGGATAAAAGGTCGCTGTATTGCAAATGGTAAGGGGCTTTTTATGAACCACGCTATAACGGGGATCGCTTCAGTCTTTAAGTGCTCATCCGCTTGTCGGAGCGAGCAACGCTCAATCCTAGGATTTTAATAATCCTTAATAAAGCGCAGAGCATGTTTGGCTAGCGTAAAATCGATATTTTCACTGATACGAATTTCGGCGATTAATCGACTCGAAGTAGATTGACTGATAAAGCAATCAAATGTCAGTTCGTTGGTAAGCTGCAAATGAACACGGGAACGATTAGGTGTGAGAGATTTTAATATATCAAAATTTAACGCAATATCGGGATCCTCTTCGTAAAAATAATTAGCATGATAAATAAAGTGTGGCCAATTTTGATTATTTGATTCAATTATATAAGCACAACGATCATTGGCTGGAATAATATTAGATAGCTGTTTTTTGAAATTATTTGTGGTTAGATTGTTTTTAATGAATTTATATTTCGTATCATTAAAAATAACTAGCATCACATCTTGCCTTGTTGAGTTAAGTGGGTTTGAATGAATGTTTTTTAGGGAATGTTTATCTTGTGCAGTATAAATATTGTTTTCGGTGATAGATGACTGACTATCAGGTTGCAGATAATAATTTAGGATTTGATAGTCTGTTAAGTAGTGTTCAATTAAACTGATGTTAGTCATTTCTCCTTCAAAAGATAATGCGTTATTGGACATAGCCTTTAATACACGGTTATCTGTTAAAGGGATAATTTGCTGTTGAACTTCGATTTCATCGCCATCGATATAACATTTTAGCTTATGATATTGGTAGCTGATGGATAATAAATGCCAATAATCATCATTTAAATCACCTGACATCGAAGCCATTTCAATCGATAATAATCGGCTATTAACAACCGATTCAATATTGCCAAGTGCATTTATCTTCACAATAAAGCCCGTATGATTAAACTCACAACAATATTGAAATACTAGTCCTCCATGTTGGTTTTTTATCCAAGCTTGCCAAGTGAAAATATCGAGTGTTTTCGAGCCTAATAAAACGACTTTAGCCGTATTTTCTGATGTTTCTTGAGCGAGGTCTTGAACTAAGTTATTCGAGCTAAAACAGATATTTTTTGAGGTTTTCATGGGTGACATCCTTGTGGTTATGTCATGCATAAACCTTTGGTTTTATTTCAGACAAATATCATCACAGCGAGGTATTAATTCTATCGCGACCATCGGCCTTGGCGCGGTAAAGCGCGGTATCGGCGGCGCATACCATGGCGAGTGAGGTACGGAACTGGCCATTGACTTCACTGGCAATCCCTTGGCTGGCGCTTACCGAGACATAATCCCTGAGCCCTTGGTCGGTAAAGCGAATATTATTAATCCCTTGCTGAATTTTTTGCGCTATGGTCAGCGCCATTTTGGCATTGTGATTAGGCAGGATCAGCGCAAATTCTTCGCCGCCATAACGGGCTGCAAGACCGATTTCGATAGGCACAATGGTGGCGATCACTTTGGCAATTTTTCTAAGGCATTCATCACCTTGGATATGACCAAACTGATCATTAAACACCTTAAAATAATCCACATCGATAATCACTACGCTGATAGGGCGCAGTTTAGCGGTGCATTCATCCCAATGTTGTTGCAGCATTTCATCAAAATAACGTCGGTTCGCCAGTTGGGTGAGGGAGTCGGTGGCGGCCAACTTACGCAGTTTTTGGTTTTCTGCTTTATGGTGAGTTAAATCGTGCATCACCATCACAAACACAGGTTCATGGCTGGGAATATAAGAGATAGACAATTCAACATCTTTGGCCTTACCAGAGGCGCAGATCAGCGTGGTTTCCTGCGCTGGGTGCTGAACGGGGTGACCACAATTGGTGCCTAATTGCACATCGTGGCTCAGGAGATTGTCATAGCGCGCTTGATGATGTTCGGTCAAAAAATTGCGCCAGTCTTGGCCCTTTAAACTCGCCTGCGGGCAATCGAGCAGCTCGGCACTACGTTGATTGCATGAACGGATAAAGCCATTGGCATTCACTAGGATCACTGGCTCGGTTAAATGTTGAATAAAGAGTTCAATGGTCTCGAGGGAAGAATGCTCGAAAAAGTTCAGCGGTAGCTCGGCAGCCTTTGCATGCTGAGTTGCGGGCAATACAGCCTCATCGACAATGGATAAGGCGGGTTGTTGGCGTGCCAGTTTCGGTGAGTTTGTCATTGTTATCTTTCTCCGTGAACTTTAATCATCTGCGCTAGGCGCTTTTCTGAGGATGACTTTATTCTGGTGGAAGAAAAGATACCTTCTGCTTACCTTCTGGTATAATCATATGATTTTAAATGTTTTATTTTTTTACCTTCTGAGTCGTTTTGTCTGCGATTAGGGCGTGGTTGGCTGGGTGCTTGCTTACATCTCGCAAAATTTGGGTTAAATAGCCCCTAATCTGAGGCCTCAAGATTGAGTCGTATACTTGTTATTGGGTCAATTTAATGCAATGTAAGTCCATTAGTTTGCTCGGGATGTAGTGCTTGGCTATGGGATTTTCCTCGACACCATTTGCCACCTTGCTTGTGTTTAAATGCACACATTGCATCCCATCGACCGCTTATGCCACTGTACTGTCGGCGAAACTCCTTGGCTGAAAGTAACCAGGCATCGGATGCTATGCCTAATTCATTAAGTAACTTAGGTCGCTGATTATCAATAAAGCCCTTTTTATCATGGCGGATAGCGCGGCCGGTCCAATCGATAAGCTCAAGATAATCGGCAAAATGAAAGGGGATGCCCGTTTGCTGATGGAGATGCGTTGCACCATCAAATTTTACGAGGGGTTTATGTGGTAATGGCTGAGTGTTATCTACAGGGGGTTGGGTTGACAGTGGTGTGACGCTGTTAGATGAAAGCGCATTCAGGCGCTCTTGAATCGATGTAAAATCAGAGGATTGCAAAGAGTCGGCAATGCCAGCTCGAATAGGATTTAAATCCACGTACATCATGCAGGCTAGTAAGGCTTGTTCATCTAGCAAAGCTTGGGATTTAAAACGACCTTCCCAGAAGGCGCCTTTGCACTCATCTTCTCGATTGGCTTTACGGGCAATCTCTTCATTTAGGCATCGCATAAACCAAGATATGCTGGATAAGCGTTCATGCCATTCGACAATTAAGGCATCGAGTAACATGCGTTCTCCGTCGATTAATGCATCACCATTCATATACTTAGTGGCAATGGCATGGCCTTTAGTGATTTGGCACCAGCGACTGATAATATCTTTTTGCGTTAACGATTTAGCCTTCTCGATGTCAATTTTAAGCACTAAATGGTAATGGTTGTTCATCACTGCATAGGCGCAAATGTCGATACAAAAGATGGTGGATAATGCTTTGATTTTATCGACAATCCAGCCACGTCTATGCTCATAACTGCGGCCAGTGAGTTTATCCTCACCGCACAGAAAAGCCCTTCTGACACAGCGATTAATCACATGATAGAAGGGTGTTGTATTGGCATCGATAAGCATTCTTCTGGCCGAGGTCATGACTCGCTCCAAACAGACAAGGTGAAGATAATCTAAAGACTAGTAGAAGAGGGGACAAAGCACAAAAAGACATGGCTGTCCTCGCTTTTTTCTCGACATCAATTTTAAGCACTAAATGGTAATGGTTGTTCATCACTGCATAGGCGCAAATGTCGATACAAAAGATGGTGGATAATGCTTTGATTTTATCGACAATCCAGCCACGTCTATGCTCATAACTGCGGCCAGTGAGTTTATCCTCACCGCACAGAAAAGCCCTTCTGACACAGCGATTAATCACATGATAGAAGGGTGTTGTATTGGCATCGATAAGCATTCTTCTGGCCGAGGTCATGACTCGCTCCAAACAGACAAGGTGAAGATAATTTAAAGACTAGTAGAAGAGGGGACAAAGCACAAAAAGACATGGCTGTCCCTACTTATTCTATTCTTCTGGCCGAGGTCATGACTCGCTCCAAACAGACAAGGTGAAGATAATTTAAAGACTAGTAGAAGAGGGGACAAAGCACAAAAAGACATGGCTGTCCCTACTTATTCTCCAAACAGACAAGGTGAAGATAATTTAAAGACTAGTAGAAGAGGGGACAAAGCACAAAAAGACATGGCTGTCCTCGCTTTTCCTCGCTTTTGCTCGGTGGCAAGTAGAGGCGGCCTGGAAGGGGGAGAAAAGGGGACTGCTAAGCAGTCCCTTTCAATGGAGATTAGTTTTCAGGACGGTTAACCACTTCTGGATCAGGACTCAATAACATTAGTGTGTTTGTCGTGTTTGTTAATACAAACTGAAACTTTGTTGTACCCGCTGTGTGGTCCAAATCTACAAGTTGTACCAACTGTCCATCACTACTAATTGTTACGGCGTCAATAATTTCATCAAAAGGAGTGATGAAACCAACGCCAGCAAATTTTAATCCTTTTCCAGTATTATCCACTAATTGATAAGTGATAGTGCTTGCCTCTGTAATTGTTACATCACCTTGGCACGGCTCACCAGTCGTGTCGACATAGCTAAAAACGGGTTCATTATTATCTAAGTTAACAATCACCTTGATAAAGTGAGCTTGACCTTGTACATTTTGCATTTATTACTCCTTTTTTATTGATTAAAATTCAAGATTATTAATTTTTGATTTAGTAAGAATCTCAATTAATTCTATTCCAGTATTTTTATCATTTAAGCATTTCAATGATTTTATATATGGGATTGTAATTCCTGGACTTTTGTTTTTACTTACAAAAGGTGCTAGTAAGGACTTTATATCTTTACATACTTCAATGTAATTATCGTTTTCATTTAAATTTTTTAATGAGGATGCTTCTATTAATAAGCTTTCTGAAAAGGGTATAATATTGTCTTGAGAGTTTGTGCTATCTTCTTGTAAGGACATGAAGATAGCCTTTGATTTTTTAGAGAAGTCTAGGCTGTCTTTGTAGTTTTTTATTTTATCCATATGCTTTGCAAGAGCTAGATAGTATTTTGCTAATAATTCTTTATCCTTTTTTGATGCTGTTTTATTGATTTTTATTTGTTCAATTGAGCGCTCGAGTTTAAGCTTTTCATCTTGATTGAAATCACCATATCCAAGGCTTATTAGATTTAAGTATGAATAATTTTTCTGCATTTTAATTATTCTATTTTCGGAGTCTTTGTCTGATGCTTTTTTTATAGTTAAAAAACTAAGTTTAGCCTTTTCAACTGCTAATTTAGTATCATTTTTATAATTAATCAAAGTTGATGATAGCTGATAGCTACTTGAAAGCCTTTCAAGAAGATAGGGTTGTTGCTCTAATTTTTCATTCGAAAGTTCAGTTTGTATTTTTTCATGAATATTAATTGCAGAAGTAACTTCACCTAATGAGGTTAAGGAACTGGCTAACCAAGATCGTGCATTTACTACATCAGATAAAAGTTGTGTATTACTAGGATCTGTTTCTAGAGCACTAAGTTTTAATGTCAGAGACTCCTGAAATCCATTCTTTGCTTCAACGAATTGTTGTCGTTGCATAGAAAGCGAACCTAGGGAGTTATATGCATATGATAGTTCCATCAATGCATCCTTATCATCCGGCGCTAAGGAATACATCTTTTGACTGTATTGCAAATACAGTTCAAAAAAGGGTTCGACCGATTCCCACTTTCTATCATCGTATTCAATTTGACCCAACCAAAAGGCATTGGCGCCTAAGGTTTTTAGCAGGGCTAAGTTGTCTGGCTGCAACTTAAGTAGCGGCAGCATTTTTTCCTGCGCGGCGAGTAGGGCGCTGCGGGCTTCATCGATTTTATTGCGTGAATAGGCGACTTCGCCCATGGCCTCTAAGGTTTGCCCATGCTGGAAGCGGGCGTCGAAGCTTAAGTACTTTTCATCGTCTTGGCTGGAGAAATCCGTGAAATATTCCAAGGCCTTATTACTGATGCCGTCGAGTAAGTCCATCCGGCCGATGCCGCGCATCTTATCGGCGAAGTCACCCACCATAAACCCGAGCAGATCTTCGGCGGCGAGGCGTTTTTGCTGGGCAAGCTTTTCGGCTTCGATACTGCGAACGCTCATAATGACCGAGGTTAAGGTGAGTACGCACAGCAGGGCGACGGTAATGCGCCTCGTCCAGCGCAGCATAGTGGCGCGTTTGCTGGAGGCGGCAATAAAGTCGGTTTCCCGCTCGTCTAAGTCAAATAAGGGATTTTGCCTAAGGCTTTGGGCCTCTTTTAAGGGTTTACCCTCGGCCAGCAAATAGGCGCTGTGTTTGGCTTCGCTGAGCCAGCGCTGGGATAAATGCTGTAGTCGGCTCTTAATGCTGAGGCTGTCGTTATGTTCGCTGATCCACGCCGTTGCCCTTGGCCAGCGGCGCAGCAGGGCTTCGTGGGCGATGCTAAAACAGGGCTCACCATTTTGCAGATGGGACACAAATAAGCGGCTATCGACCATAGCCTGCACTAGGGCGGTTTCAGCCGCGCTTTGTAACTGCGACCAGCGGGCGGTGCGGCTGGTGATGGATTTTTCATCCTCACGCAGGGTGACTAACAGGGATAAAATCCGCGGCAGACTGGCCTTTTCGGCCTCGCTTAAATGGGAGATGGCCTGCTCGGCATTTTTACCGATAGCGCCTTCGATGCCGCCCAAGGTGCGATATACAGAGACCAATAGTTTGTCATCGTCGCTGCGTTGTAAATACAGCGCCTGCAAGGTGTATTGCAACATGGGCAGCGCGTCTGGGTTGCTGGCCGCATCGCTACAGAGCATTTCATCGAGCGGCATGGCAGTGTCGCTGTCAATGTCCCAAGTTAAATTGGCGGCAATCGCCGGCAGGCGGATCATCTGCAACAGCTCGGTGCGAGTGGGCGGCGCTAAGTCGAAATGGGCGCCGCGCGCCTTGCCCGCCATCAGGCTGGGGTAATTGACCAACAACGGATAAAAGTCATTACGACAGGCACTTAGAATCAACACCGCATGGGAAGTGGCAAGGCGCTCTAATAGCTCGATAAAGGCGCTGCGCTCGGCGTCGCTAAACAGCGGCGATGATAATAAGACTTCTAATCGATCGATAAATAAGGCAAAGCGTGGTGTAGCATAGGTCTGATTTTTAAGGCTTTGTTTACATATATCGACAATGCTTTGTGGATCTTGTTCAAGCTTGGCGGCAAGCGTATCGGCGCTCATTCCCTCAAAGACTGGGCTGTCGTTTAGCTCCCAGTCGAGCATGGCACTGGCCAGATCGGTGAGCAGTTGTCCCTTGCTGACATCGGCAAAATCGAGGCTGCTGTAGGCCACAACCCCAACGCCATTAAAGCCATTGGCGGCCATAAGGTTAGGTAATACACCGGCATTGATTAAGGAGGATTTACCGCTACCACTCGGGCCTAAAATTAAGCAGAAGGCACGGCCAAACTGGATTTGTTGGCTAATGCGATTTAACAGCGTGCTAATTTGCTCGCTGCGGCCGAAGAATACGTCGGCATAGTTGGCGCTGTAGGCTTGCAGGCCCGGAAACGGCGAGCCGCCTTGCCAGGTTTGTGGCGTGGCGCTGGCCTCATGGCCGACGGGAAAGCGAACCTCGGCTAAGGTGCGATAGCCGCGTTTGCGAATGGTCTCAATGTAACGGGATTCGGTGGCACTATCGCCTAAGGCGCGACGTAACTGGTTGATAATTTTGTGCAGTGGATTATCACCCGTGTCGACTCCCGGCCAGCAATGGCTGACAATCTCGTCGCTGCTGACCACTTCACCGGCGTTTTGGCAGAGAAATAACAACACATCCATCGCCTTAGGTTCAAGTTGTTTAACTTGTTTACCAAGGAGTAGGCTGTTGGCGCTGGGATTGACTTGCCATTCACCAAAAAAAAATGTGCTGTCACTCATAGGATTTCCATTGCTTGAGCATCGACTAAGGCGGAGGAATCGCGGTGCCGTTAGCCATTGTTATTTTTATATTCCATTTGCATATGTTGCTATGGGGTTTTGCGTCAAAACATTGGCATTATGCCTAGACTCCTTGTTATTTAAAAGAAGTAAGCTTTTATAATCAATGTAAATTTTATCTTGAAATTGTGACAGCATCTTGTACTGAGACCCATGTGTTGTCACAGGGTTGTGGGATTGCGCGATAATTGCACTTTCGCTTGGGTAAACGCTTGGCTTGGCAGCATAAACTCGGATGACGGGAAAAAAAAGAGTGCCCAAGGTGGGCACTCAAAGCGGTTGGGAAGGGAGAAATGGGTTAAATTGAGTTAGCGCGTAAGCACCAGTGCGTTGGCCTGAAAACTTAACCGTGCCATTTGCCCTTGGTCTTGCAGCTCTAGCTCGTTGAGTTCAAAGGGCGGTTGTAGACCGGAGGCTTGGATAAGTTTGGGGTCAAACATCAGCTTGAGTTTGGGGGATTCAGGCGTTAACCAAGTCGCCGCTTGGGTGCGCATGATCGCGACCTTTTGGCCCTCGGCATTGGTGCCCGTGAGCACGCCACTCAAACCAAAGCGTCCCGCCTCGGCGACAGTTAGCTCAAAGTTGACTTGATTTGGCACGCCTTTATCCCAGATGGTCAATACTTCTGGTTTGATGCTGGCGGAATTGACATAGGACTTAAAGGCGGTTTTCACCGTGCGCAGCACTGGGCGGCCATCGACTTGAGTCTGGACTGTAACTTCGATTTCACTCAGCCCCGCATTGCTGCTGGCGAGGGGCAAGTCTGCGGGCACTAAAGCCTGCCATTCATCCCCCTGTTTCACCATGGCCAGCGCTTGCTCTGTACCATCGGCTTGTTTGAGTTTGGCCTTAGGCGCAAATTGATTATCGCTTTGGCTTAAGGCGAGTTTTACCCCAACCGTTTGGGCATCGGCTGCAATTGCGCTGGGCGCCTTGATGCTTAGTTGATAGGGCGAACCTTTTTCCTTCACGTTGACCAGATAGTTGGCCTTAGCGACCAAGGGCTGGCTGACTTGTAGGCGATATGCTCCGGCCGTGGCTTTTTCAGACATTTGCAGGGCGCTGGAGTCATCGGCTAAGCCTGCGCTGGCTAAGGCGTCGGCACTCACCAGCGATTTAACCAAGGATTCCGTGGCTTGCGGGCTGGCGTTTTTCCCCTGCGGCGTTTGGCCTATCCGCTGAATTTGCACTCGCTCGGGGGCAACGGCATCGGCATGCATTAAGGCGCCTGTGCTGACATCGCCACGGGGCGCAATTCGCACTAAGCTACCCGCTTGGCTCAAGTTAAGCTGCACGCCAGCATTTAGCTCGGCGCCGGTGACATTAAGCCAATACTCATCACTTTGGCTTGCCTGCTCAAGCACGGGTTGACTGGCTTGGTATTCGCCATAGAGCGGAGTGATAAAGCTGACGTAATCGGTACTGGTATTAATCGGCGCGAGAGTTGGCGAGGCGATATTAGTATCGACAAGGTCGCTCTGCGTCGGCGCGGCTAAGGTTAAGCCCTTGGCATACATTGGGCTGGCTTCTTTTTGTGGCTCAGGCGTGGGTGACTCATCCTGACAGGCACCGAGCAGGCTAGCTAATATGGCCAAGCTGACCGCTTTGCTTAAGGTGCGGAGTGTAAAAGGTTGCATGTTAGGCTCCTTAAATATGATTGCGGATCAGCGTGTCTAAGTTAAAGCAGGCACGGCGACTCTGCTGATGGCTTAACGGTTCTTGGCCTCGGGTCTTTTGTTTATCGGTAAACCAGACTGTGCCTGCGGCTTTTTGGGAGCTGCAATTTAAGAAGCCGTCGGAGCAGCTATCGAGCCAGTTTTGGGTGGTTTCGAGGGCGACCTGATATTGATAGCCAGCGCAGTAGCTGTCGCTGTCCCAAATGGCGGAATCCACATCCGAGCCGACAACCACCTCGAAGGGTTTACCTAAACTCGGGCGACCCGAGGTGCCATAGAGCCAAGTGTTGTTGTAGTTTGCCATCCAGCCGACTTGCTGCTGTTTGACTGCATTGCTGCCATAGCCTAAGAGCCAACCTAGAGTCGTTTCGAACACATTGCCTTGATTGACTGCATCGGCCAGCGGCGTGCCGCCACTCGATGGCGCGAGGGCGATGACTCTGGAGGTGGCTTTGATCACCGCAGGATAACGGCTGTCCCAGGTGGGGTTTGATAAAATCCAGCGCACCACATTACCGCCATTAGAGTGGGTGAGCAGGATTAAATCATCAATATTCTTCGCTTGAATAAAGCTATTGAGCTGAGTGGCGAGGCAACCCGCGGCGGCTTCTTCCCACATATATTGGTCGAAGTCACAGTTGATGACAGTGTAATTATTGGGGACGGGTATCCCTTGGCGCACTGAGTTAACAAATTCCGAAGTCCAATAGTCGGCTAACGCATTGGTTTGTTTTCCGGTTCCGTGAACAAAGGCGATACCTGTTGCGGCAAAAACCGCGGGGCTGACAGCTAACAGACCCAAGAGCATTAAGGTGTTTTTTATCTTCATGGGTGTTTCTCATCTCTAGTGATTGAGCGCGGCCTTACAGTGCATTGCAATCGTGAACATTAATCAGGTGTCTGTGTCGATTGACATCGCTGCACTCTGGTGCAAGGCAATCTTAGGCTGGTTTTAAGGAATGCTGCGCAGTAAAACCACTGGGAGTAAAAGTTCACAAGCTGAGTGACCTTGCTATGGTGGACAGGGTAGACTCTTACTCTGGCTTATTAACCTAGTCGCAACATTTGGGGCTGGCAAGCAAAAATTCGCTATATAATTTAATGACATAGCGACAATCTTTTGACTTTGTTTTAATATGACCTAATCGACAGCTAATTGCTTGATCAGTAAACGCTAATAAAACGTATAGCGTATTTAGCCGTTTGAATTGGCTGGGATGGCTCAAAAATTATTTTTACTTTAACGTTTTGGATCTTTATTGGTTCTATAGCGTTTTCACACTTATTGGGAGGCACCTTTGGCCATCACACAACAGGAAATGAGCCGCTGTTTAACCGAACTCAATTGCCGTAGCAATTTTTCGGTGAAGAGCATTACCGAATATATGTTGCCAGGTACTAAGGAAGCCTTTTACCTGCATATGGATGGCAAAACGCCGCAACTGATTATTCGCCCCGCGTTTGAGATATTTTCGGGTGAATTTACCACCTTAGCAGGCGTGCATGCTAAATATGACTATTACCACAGCGCGGAAATGACGCGATTTCCCAAGCGCTTACATAAGAGCCTTAACGAAACCCACTATGGATTGGCCTTTAGTTTTGATTCCATTGAGGCGGTGCAGCAATTTATTGAGCGTTTAAGCGCTATCGTCAAAGGGGCTTAGGATTTCATCAAAGATAAATACCAGCCTTAAGAATGGTTTTAAACCTCTGATATCTTAGGCTTAAGCTTTTAGGTTAAATTCCTCAATTTTAATCAAAATGAGGAATTTAACTGCTGCCTTTTCCAGCAGCTTTTCAGTATATTCATCAATAGATGAATTCTGCCGGAGAGGCTTATGTCGCTTATCCCTCGTCGCCCAAGAGGTGTGGTTCCCTTTGCCGCCCAATCTGGGCTGTCTATGGCTGCGGGTCGCCCGAAAGGCAACTCTGATGCGCGCCAACGGCTGATCACCGCTGCGGTGACGCTCTTTAGTGAACGCAGTTATCCCACTGTTTCTACCCGTGAAATAGCCCGTGAGGCCGAGGTGGATGCGGCGCTTATCCGTTATTACTTTGGCTCTAAGGCTGGGCTATTCGAGCAGATGGTGCGTGAAACCCTCGCGCCTGTGATTGCGCGTTTGCGTGAAATCTCCTGCGCTCAAGCACCTAATGATATTGGCGAACTGATGCAGATCTATTATCGGGTGATGGCACCTAATCCCGGATTACCCCGATTAATCGTGCGTGTGTTGCAGGAAGGCGATGGCACCGAGGCCTATCGGATCATGTTGTCGGTGTTTGAGCAAATTCTGTCCCTCTCGCGCCAATGGGTTGAGTCGGCATTAGTGAATGCTGGATTACTCAAAGAAGGGCTAGATCCCAATTTAGTGCGCCTGAGTTTTATCAGTTTGATGGTGTTTCCGCTGATTGCTCCCCCGGTTTTAATGCGTCAGTTTGGCCTGTTTAGTAGCAATGCCGAGGATTTACAACGTTTGGCACTGCACAATATGCAGGTGTTTACCCAGGGCGTTTTGCGTGAACCTAGGAGTGAATGATGAGTGTATCTAATGGGTTAGCTGTGATGTCGGTTAAGGCGCGACGACTTTCTCCCCAAAGATGGGGCAAGCTGGTGAAGAGTCTATTGGGCGCGGCGCTGTTGCTGCAATTGACGGCCTGCGGCGATGAATCCCCCCGAGTGCTGGGTACGGTTGAGCGCGATAGGTTAACCCTCACCGCCCCTGTTGGGGAGCTGATTAATCGAATTAATGTGGTCGAAGGCCAGCAAGTGCAGGCGGGGGAAGTATTACTTGAGCTTGACAGCACCGCCGCTAAGGCGCGCCTTAGCCAGCGTCAGGCCGAGCTTAAACAAGCCAAGGCAAAGCTGGCGGAAGCCGTAACGGGGGCTCGCTCGGAAGACATAGATAAAGCCCGCGCCGCCCTTGATGGCGCCAATGCCAGTGTTAAAGAGGCGCAGCAGAGTTTTGAGCGTACGCAGCGGTTATTTAAGACTAAGGTGCTCAGTCAAGCAGATTTAGATGCTGCGCGCGCGGCGCGTGATACCAGCCTTGCCAAGCAAGCCGAAGCCGAGCAGAGCCTAAGACTGCTGCAAAACGGCACCCGCAGCGAGCAACTCGAGCAAGCCAGAGCCGCAGTCGAGGCGGCCATGGCTGGCGTGGCGCAGGAGCAAAAAGCCCTCAAGGATTTAAGCCTAGTGGCGGCGAAACCCGCAGTGGTGGATACCTTGCCTTGGCGGGTGGGCGACAGGGTGGTCGCAGGTAGCCAACTTATTGGTTTATTAGCAATTGAACATCCCTATGTGCGGGTATATCTGCCAGCAACTTGGCTCGATAGGGTTAAGGCGGGGAGCCAAGTGAAGATCCTTGTCGATGGCCGCACCCAGCCTATTGCAGGCACTGTGCGTAATATTCGCAGTCAACCGGCTTACACTCCTTTTTATGCCTTAAATGAACGCGATAGGGCGAGACTGATGTATCTCACCGATATTGATATTGCGCCAGAGGGAGAGGATTTACCCACGGGGATGGCCCTTGAGGTACTGCTGCCATGAGTGCTCAACAGGCTTCAGCAGGGGTATCCGTCGCTGGGACATCTGCGGCAGAAACATCAAGTCCGGCTTCTGAGTTTGCTATCGAAACCCGTGGTATGACCCGCGCCTTTGGCGGCATCAATGCGGTCGAAGATCTCGATTTAGCGATCCCTAAGGGCACAATTTATGGATTTTTAGGCCCCAATGGCTGTGGTAAATCGACCTCCATTCGGATGTTGACTGGGCTGCTTAGCCCGACCTCGGGGGATATTCGGGTGCTGGGCGAAACCTTGCCCGGCGCCGAGGAAAAACTGCGCCGCCGCATTGGCTATATGACGCAAAAGTTCTCCCTCTACGACAACCTGTCGGTGCGGGAAAATCTCGAGTTTGTGGCGCAAATTTATGGACTGAATCGTCGCCAAACCAAGGCGCGTTTGGCCGAGTTATTAAGCTTGTACGATTTGGCGGGGCGCGAGAAGCAAATGGCGGGCTCCATGAGTGGCGGGCAAAAACAGCGTTTGGCCTTAGCTGCCGCAACCTTACATCATCCCGAGCTGTTATTTCTCGATGAGCCGACGTCGGCGGTGGACCCTGAAAATCGCCGTGAGTTTTGGGAGCGACTGTTCGATCTCTGCGCCCAAGGCACCACGATTTTAGTCTCGACTCACTATATGGATGAGGCCGAGCGTTGTCATGGTCTCGCGATTTTAGAGCGTGGGATAAAACGTGCCGACGGCTCGCCGCAACAATTAATGGCCGCCATGGGCGCGCGGGTGATTGAAGTATCGGGGGATGATTTACGCACACTAAAACAATCACTCATAAGCGACGCTAACGTGTTATCGGCGGCGCAGATTGGCAGCCGTTTACGGGTATTAGTGCAAAGTTCGATTGCAGATCCGCTGGCTTGGTTAAGCCCAAGGGTTGCTGGGCGGGCACTGACCGAGGTGCGCCCAAGCCTTGAGGATGTGTTTGTGACTTGTACGGGCGGACGTGCCCAACTGGCGCCGCCGATCGGCAGTCAGGCCACGACAGTGGAGACTCAAGATGCTAGGTAGAATTTGGGCCGTGGTGGTCAAAGAACTCAGACAGTTATCGCGGGATCGCATGACCTTCGGCATGATAGTGATGATCCCCTTAGTGCAGTTGATGCTGTTTGGCTATGCTATCAATACCGATGCGCGTCATTTGCCCGCAGGTTTAGTTAATTTAAGTGATTCAGCCTATAGCCGTGCTTTAGTTAAAGCGGTAGAAGCGACCCAAGCAGTTGATTTTAAATATCACTATTTGAATATTGCCGAGGCGGAAGCGGCGATCACCCGCGGCGAAGTGAAAGCCGTGCTGTATTTAGGTGCCGATCTTGACGAGCGTTTAGTGCGGCATCCAGCGTTTGCGGGGCAGACCTATTTTGCCGAGCCTGTTGGTCAATGGTTGGTGGATGGCTCGGATACCGTGGTCGCCTCTACCATTCGCAGTTTAAGGCAAATGCCGCTGGATGAAATAGCGGGCAGGGCGGTCAAATCCAATCCCCCCAGTTTTGAGGTGGTGCAGTATTTTAACCCTGAGCAGCGATCTGTGGTGAATATCGTCCCCGGCCTCTTAGGGGTCATTTTGACTATGACCATGGTGATGTTTACCTCGGCCGCGATTGTGCGCGAACGCGAGCAGGGCAATATGGAGTTTTTAATCACCACGCCGGTGAGGCCACTTGAGCTAATGCTAGGTAAAATAACCCCTTATGTGTTAGTCGGCTTTGTGCAATTGGCGATTATTCTTACCGCTGGGCATTTGCTGTTTGCTGTGCCGATTCGCGGCGGTTTGGACTCGATTGCGCTGGCGGCCATGTTGTTTATCTGCGCCAGTTTGACCTTAGGCCTAGTGATTTCGACCATCGCGAAAACCCAGTTACAGTCGATGCAAATGACGGTATTTATCCTGCTGCCGTCGATTTTGTTGTCGGGTTTTATGTTCCCCTACGAGGCCATGCCCGTAGCGGCTCAGTGGATTGCCGAGGCGTTACCCGCGACGCACTTTATGCGTATGTCCCGCGCGATTGTGCTTCGGGATGCCGAGGTGAGTGACTTGCAATTTGATGCCTTGTGGATGATTGGTTTTACCTGTTTGGGGCTGCTGGTGGCAAGCCTGCGCTTTTCTAAACGTTTGGATTAAGGGGCTGACTCACGCTTTAGGCGCGAGTTTTGATTTAACGCAAATTATGCGTAAAGATTTGGACTAAGTAGTTGAAATGGATGTTAGTTACTTTAGAACTCGCTTACACTGCTGCTAACAAAATGTTCCTTTTATGTGATGGCTTAGTGTGTCCCTTCGCGCGATTTATGCAGACCGATTTGTGTAAATCGATACCTGAGGTTATCAGCTCAGTGAATGTGAAGGCCTATTCGGCTGAGCAGCGCGATGCGCATCAACGTTGCATCATACACAAAAGGAATAGAGATTTAGCTTAGCGAAGGAATTCTGTATGCCTGCGATTGTGTGTCAAAGTGCCCTCGAAGCGGTTTCACTGATCCAAAGTGGCGAAACCCTGTGGACCCATTCCATGGGCGCAACTCCAAAAGTCCTATTAGATGCGCTGGCAAAACATGCGCTCACCCTTGAAAATCTCACCTTATTACAGTTACATACCGAAGGTGCTGAATCCTTAAGTCATCCCGATTTACGTGGGCATTTGCGCCATCGCTGTTTTTTCGGTGGGGTGCCTACAAGGCCGTTATTACAAAGTGGCGAGGCCGATTATGTGCCGATTTTCCTCTCTGAAGTGCCTAAACTGTTCCGCAGCGGCGAGCAAAAAATCGATACCGCGATTATCCAAGTGTCGCCGCCGGATAAACATGGCATGTGTTCCTTAGGAATTTCGGTGGAGGCCACTTTAGCCGCCTGCCAAGTGGCGGGTAAAATCATTGCCCATATTAATCCACAAATGCCCCGCACCCACGGCGATGGTTTTATTCATATCGACCGTTTTGCCGCCGTGTATGAGCAAAGCGCCAGTTTACCCATTCATTCGTTTGCCACTGGCGATGCTGTGAGTCTGGCGATAGGGAAAAATGTGGCTGAATTAGTCCGCGATGGTGATTGTTTGCAGATGGGGATTGGCGCGATTCCCGATGCGGTGTTGTCCTGCCTGACCGAGCACAAAGACTTAGGCGTGCATACCGAATTGTTTTCCGACGGGATTTTGCAATTAGTTGAAAAGGGCGTGATTAATAATAGTAAAAAGCGCTTTTACCCCGGAAAACTGGTCACAGGTTTTGCATTAGGTAGCCAGAAGTTATACGACTATGTGGATGATAATCCTGCGGTTATCTTTATGGATATCGAGCAAGTTAACGACACGTCTATTATCCGTAAAAACCCCAATGTAATGGCGATTAACTCGGCGCTGCAGGTCGATCTCACCGGGCAAGTGTGTGCCGATTCCATTGGCACTAAGATTTATTCGGGCGTGGGTGGCCAGATGGACTTTATCCGCGGCGCAGGGCTGTCCGAAGGTGGCCGCTCTGTGATTGCGCTGCCAAGTACGGCCTCTGGAGGTCGGGTTTCTCGCATCGCTAGCGTGTTATCTCCTGGGGCGGGGGTGGTAACTACCCGCGCCCATGTTCATTACATAGTGACCGAATATGGCGCGGCGAATCTTCGTGGCCGCTCGCTACGTGAACGGGCACAGGCCTTGATTAATATCGCCCATCCGGATTTTCGTGAGCAACTTTGCCGCGATGCCTTTGAAGTGTGGGGATTAAGTCTATAGCTTTATCAATCCGTTACTCCTGAGTGCCGAGTTTGCGACTCCGTAGGCTCGGTACGGGGCTAAGCGCCAGCTATTATTCCGATTGTGGGATATTCGACGCCCTCAATGTTTTGCCATGCCCAGGCGATTTAATCTGGTCAGTATGAATCGAATGGTTAAAAATCATTTTTAACTATTTGATAGTTAAGGTCTTAATGGGTTAATAACAGGAAGTTTGTCAATGTTGTACACCTTAGAGGAGACGACCTCACTCTAACAAAGTTTTGTTAAGGCCCTCCAAGACAATCTCTATCCGGCCGAGTTTTATCAACTGCTTAGCCAACCAATACTCTTTATCTTGAGTGAGAGTAGCACTGGGGCGCCAGAGGCGGGTGAAGGTGCGATGGCTATCGGTATCATCCAGTGGTATGTCCCCCTCGAGGATGGCTGTGATCATCCTTTTACGCCGATTTTCACATCTCAAACCGCCGTTGATAAGGCCATCGAATTTATGAAGAGCGAAGGCACTGAGCACCATGGGTGATGACGCTCGATGCCGAGACACTGTTCCAAGTGCTGCTGCAATCGGGAAGCGATATGGCGCTGAACCCTAACAGCAATATGTCGAAATCCTTAGATGCACACGAAGTGCGCTTGATGTTGTCATCGCTGCTCGAGTTGGCTGAACACCTAGGGCGCTCTCGTTATTTGGCTATATCAAGCTCCATGAGTATCTCCATTTCGCGGTAGATCAAAGGGTTACTGTCGAACTATAAAGCCGTCGTGAAAGCTTATCTGCTGGAGTCTTTACGCTTGGATTTTATTAGAAGTACGTCGGACCACGCCTTAAGCCCTGTCATCCATTTACGCGCTAAAAACTCAGAGGATATTAATCGTATCCGCGGGATGTGAAATTGCTTGAGCGTCAACTGAAGCGGGGCAGCTGGCCTATTAAGGTACACCATTTACATAGCAACAGCGTTGAGTCTATCACTACATTTTGCCAAGCCAAGAGTGTGCATTTTTACAGTCGCTCACTGCTGACGAGTATCAAAGGTTGGTTTAAGTGAGGTGTTTTAGGGATAAGAGCGTGGGGTTATCTCTTTGTGTGATGAACGTTCGGACTGCTTAGCAAATAAATCGACCTTAAAAGGCGTAAATCAGTCAATGGATGACATTGAATGAACCGCATATTTAACTCAGCGAGTGTTATCAATAGCTTAAGTTCAATACGGGTGACTGGGAGTATCAATGTGTGAGGACGCTTTATGTGCTTTCAGAGGACGAGTTGCAAGCGATTCAACAGCGCTTACCCGAGGATGACTTTAGTGAGTGGGAAGCCATAGCCATAGTGGGGCAAATACGTTCGATATTTTCTGAATGCCTACAGCTGTTTACTCAGACTGAAGTGTATCAAGCGATACCTAAGACCGATGACTTTATTGCTTTTAGTATCGACAATGATGAATAACTGCCAGATATTTTGTCGCCATTAGTCTTGTTGTGATGATGTAAAGTATTGTTTTAATAAGTATATTTATCTTTTTAATCGAATGCAGTTGCTCTCTACGATTTCTCTTTCTTCTGACTTCCACAATATACTCTCGATTTAAATGTTATACATATAATGTATTTTACCGATTGGTTAACTAGGTCAATAAACGGCCATGGAAAAATTATTACAATTGCATTGGATTTGTTTACTCATCTTTAAAATTGATACGGGGTATTTAAATGGAAGGTTTGCGCCGCCTGCTAGGAAACATGACAGTAACCAATAAGTTAAGGCTTGGTTTTGGGATCTTGTTATTGCTGATATTTATTGTAGCAGCGGCTGGATACAGGGGACTTACCTCAATCGATATCAGTAGTCGTCGGTTAGAGTTTATTGCCAATGTCGATAAAACCTTGCTTGCGGCCAAGGCCGTGCGATTAGAATTTATCGCAAATGGCGATTTAACAAAATTAGATGAACTCCAGAGCTTAATTGAAAATACAAAAAGTGGTTTACAGCAACAATTGTCAGAGTATAGCGATGCCTACGATAGACAGTATCTTCAAGAATCATTAGTGGCGATGGAACGGTATCATCAATCAATAAATCAGTTTAGTGATGTGTTTAAGCATAAACAGGCATTAAAAGTCACAGGTGCTCAAGTGGGAGCAAAGTTGGTTGCCACTTATGCGGAGTTGGTCGATAGAATGACCAACAAGGCCCAAGCGACCCAAAATACTGAATTATTAAAAGATGCCTTAAGTGTTAGCCAGCAAATGACCATGTTACGTTATCACATTCGAGGCTATGTCTATGATGCTAGTGATCTTAATTTAAAAACGGCAAAAGATGCGATTGCCAGATTATCTCAGACTATTGCCACTCTTAAGGGGGAAGATACTGCGCAAGCCATACAGATACTGGATCTGTATGACCAAGATATTGATGCGTTGGTCGATGTTAACCGTGATATGGCTAACCTAACACAGTCGATGGGCGCGGCTGCACAAACATTGATGGTGAATATTCGTGAATTAGTTGACATCCAAAAGCATCAGCGGGCAGACGCGGATGCTCAAGCCAAGGAGGTGGTACTTGGTACATTAATTGTTGCCTTGGTCGTCGGTCCCTTACTGGCTTGGTTAATCAGTGGACAAATTGTTGGGCCACTTAAACAAACCCTTGTTACAGCAAGAAAAATTGCCGAAGGTGATTTAAGTAGCACTATTCACTCAGAGCGTCAGGATGAGATGGGAGAACTATTGCGTGCCATGGATGAAATGAATAGCACCCTTAGGCAAATGTTGGCACAAATAGGTGATAGCGTGGTGCAGTTGGCTTCATCGGCTGAGGTGCTTTCTTCGGTCACAGTACAAAATAGTGTCGGGATGCAAAATCAGCGTAGTGAAACTGACCAAGTCGCTACCGCGATTAATGAAATGGCTGCGACAGTACAAGAGGTCTCAACGAGTGCTGAAAATGTTGCATTAGCCGCTAAAGAGGCGGATCACACCACTGCGGTAGGTAATAAAAAAGTTATCGAAGCGGTTAGCCAAATCGAACTTTTAGCCAAGGAAATAGCGACCACTGCACATGCAATGGAGCGCTTACAATCGGAAAGTGACAGTATTGGTGCCGTCCTTGATGTGATCAAATCAGTCGCACAGCAGACTAATTTACTCGCACTAAATGCGGCCATTGAAGCTGCAAGGGCTGGTGAGGCGGGACGGGGATTTGCAGTGGTGGCCGATGAAGTGCGAAGCCTTGCGAGCCGCACACAATCCTCTACCGAAGAAATTGAAAATATGATTGTTAACTTGCAAAAAGGGACATCGGAGTCGGTACAAATGATGACCAAAAGCCGAACATTGAGTGATGGCGCAGTGTCATTATCCCGCGAAGCCGGTGAGATGTTAGTGGATATTGCCGTTGCGGTTAGCCGTATTCAGGATATGACACATCAAATTGCTGCAGCCTCGGAAGAACAAAGCGCGGTGGCAGAAGATATTAATAAAAGTATCGTGAGAGTGAGGGATATTGCTGAACAAACCGCTGATGGCGCAGCAGAAACAGCAAGCTCCGCCGATAATCTTGCTAGCCTTGGCGTTACGCTAAAAGGATTAGTAACACGTTTTCAGTTATAGGTTCGACTGATCTTATTCGTGAGTATTACTGACTATGACAAACAGGCCGTAGATATCCTTAATGTGATGATTTATAGCATTTAAATTTCTACGGCCTACTTCTTATGTTAGTAGGCCATAATTTCTAGTTGCTCGACGATCTGGTTGCCTTGCTCAAGCCCTACATGATTCACAATCTTCGCTTTAATTAACTCAACATAGTTTGGCTGGATATTGTCGTCATCATCAAAAAGAGCGTCGCCTGCGTCGGAGATTAGTGCTGCTAACGCATTAAAACAGCGAGACATTTGGGCTAAATCGGTAAAAAGTAGGTTGGGCTTCCAACCACATGCGCCATGGCGAGCGAAAAGAATGTGTTCATCCTTTAAATGATAAATTAAGGGATCGCCATAGGAGCTTGCCAGTACTAGCCAATTATCATCCCAAGTAGGCTCCCGCGCTTGGGTGATACCATGCCAGCGATAACCCATTTGAAAATCGATGAGGTCTTCAAATCTTGGAAATTCAAATAGGGCAAAACCGATGTCGAGTTGGCGTGAGTCTGGTATCTCTGCGCTAAAAAAGGGCTTTAATGCTGATGGGATAATCAAGTCCATCGTGATTACATTCCGTTGTCGCAAACATTCAGCTGATTGTTACGCGGTACATGTGTTACCCGCCGTGATTAAGCTATTTCCCCATGCACTCGGCGAGTAATTTAATAAAAAACTCGCTACCTTTACGCTCACAAAATTGAATATTGCGCTCGGGGATTGATTCAGGGTCGTTATAGTTAGCCAGGGCTAACTCCATACTGGCTTCGCGAATAATATGCAGGGTTGGGTAGGGCGCGCGGTTGGTGAAATTGGCCGCCGAGTCTTGGGGTTCATCCTCGAAGCAATAGTCGGGATGAAAATGCGCGAGCTGATACACGCCTTCATAGTCGTTGTCGAATAAGGCGTCATTCGCCATATCAACGAGATCGAGGTAAGTGTAAAAGCCCTCAAAACCCCGCGGCAGAACAAACAGTGTGGTTTCGTGCTCTGGGTGGGCATCTAGATATTGGCATTCTTCAATCAAGGCCTTAAGCACTAGCTTGACTTTGGTTTGTTCAACAACGAGATAGCGAATACTGCCACGCTCCACCTCACGTCTGGCGAAGGGGCAAATATTGTATTTCATGATCACTTTTTTCACCCAGTTATCGGTTTGTTGAGTGATCAGTTCTATCTCATTCATGCTAGTACTTAACTCTTACGGCCAAAATTAGGGGGCGATCATAGGGATGATAGACGCCACAAGCAAGATGGCCATAGTGATATTAAAGATCTTCTGCTGGCGCTCGTTTTTCAAAATACGTTTAAGCGCCACGCCAAACCCAAGCCACACCACGGCGCAGGGAAAGGCCACACATAAAAACACTGTGGCAATGGTGACTACTTGCGGCGTGAGATCCTGTTGCACCGAGGTAAAAGTGGCAATCGCGCCCACCGCCATAATCCAGCCTTTAGGGTTAACCCATTGAAATGCTGCGGCTTGCAAAAAGCTAAAGGGTTTAGCGATGCTCTTGCCCTCCATCTTGCTACTGCTGTTGGCAATTAGCCAAGACAGGTACAGGAGATAAACGATCCCAATCACCTTAATCACTTGGTGGATAATAGGGTAGGCTTGAAATAGGGCACTTAAGCCTAAGCCGATGGCGAGGATCATGGTGGGAAAGCCGAGGCTAATCCCCATCAGATGCGGAATACTGCGTTTAACGCCAAAGTTGACCCCTGAGGTCATCAGCATAATATTGTTAGGCCCAGGAGTGATCCCCGATGAAAAGGCAAACAATGCGATAGCCAGTATTAACTCCATAGATAAATTCCACACCTTTTATTTATTGTCATTTTTGGCATTGTAATAGGGATATTACTCTCGAATTTAAGCGCCGAGGTATTACTATCACTGACGTTGAGCGAGGCATTCTAGCGGGTAAATTGAATCGCGCCTATACGCTGTACGGGCTTTATAAAGTAACAAATCATAACTATGTGGTGCACACTAAGGTTTCTGAGCAATATAAGTGCAGCGGTTGCCGAACGTTGCAATTTAACACTATGATGAATATCGACTTTCAGTCTGAGAAATAGCAACTATCCTTAAGCTGTAAAAATTGCCATAAGGGAAAGAGCATGTATTTACCACAAAAAATAAGACGTGTACTGACAATTGTAAGCTTGAGTTTGCTAGGTCTTACCGCCTGTGTAAGTGTGAACGATGATTCGCAAGCGCTACGAACTACTGTCGTAACTTCGGGGGATTTGAGTCAATTACCGCCGAGTGCCATGACCTATAGTTGGCATCCCACACTACAGAAGATCTTTGTTGACCGCAGGCTCGATCAGCAACAAGTCTTACAACATATGCAGGACACCCTTAAAAAAGTGCTGCTGACAAAAGGTTATCGCTGGGTTGAAGACCCGCAACTGGCGGACTTTCAAGTGGGGTTCGGCATCGCCATGGGCACACAAATGTCGGATGAGCAGATACTTGCCGCCGCAGGCTTAGTGCCGGGCCTGTCGAATCAAGGTGTTGATCTTAAAAAATACGATAAAGGCTCAGTGCTGATTAGCTTTTTTAAGCCAACGGGCATTGCGGGTCAGCCTTATGAGATGGTATGGCGAGTTCTTGGCCAAGGCTTTGCCAATATTAAGGATATGGATGAAGTCAAAGCCCGCTTCGATAGCTCAATCGAGGAAATGCTGCTATTGCTGCCCGCCACCCATGCGGTGCAATAGGGCGGATATTTTGGCGCAGTAATCAGTAAAGTCTTAAGGTGAGTCAGATGCTCGCCTAAAGAGCTAGCTGGAACACGAGTTTAGGATGTCGCAATAATAGACTAGACAATTCAGTTTGCTATTTACTTACCTATCCACAGATGACAGGTATTTTTACCGGACTAGGATGTACGTCCGCAGGGACTTATAAAGGGAGATTATGATGGCACAAAGTATCTTTGTTAATTTGGCGGTTGAAAGTGTTCAACAATCAAGGGCTTTTTATGCTGGTCTAGGGTTTGGTATCAATGAGCAATACAGCAATGAGCAGGCTGCTTGCGTGGTGATCGCGGACAATATTTATGTGATGCTGCTGGCGAAGCCTTTTTTTGCTGGTTTTACCGATAAGATGATTGCCGATGCCCATGCCACGACAGAGGTACTCAATTGCCTAGACTGTGACAGTCGAGAACGTGTCGACCAATTGGTAAAACTTGCTGAACAGCATGGTGGCAAAGCCTATCGTCAAGCACAAGATCAAGGGTTTATGTACGGCCATGCGTTCGAAGATCCCGATGGACATATTTGGGAACTTGTCTATATGGAAGCGCAAGTTGGTTAGTACATTGCCTTTCAAGCCAAGCGTTGCTAAGCCAAGAATAGCGCGCGTTGTGTAGGGCTTCGCCTTAGCACAACGCGGCGCAAGCTAGTTGCTTAAGGATACACTCACTTCATAGGCGGTGAATTTGCGGATATTAATCACGCCCGTATCGAACAGTAAATATTGGCCTTTGATGCCCTGTAAAATTCCGCTGACCACGGCGTCTTTATCAAAATTATGTGAGCTGATTTTTTTGGGGAAAACTTCAATCGGATAATGAATGGTTTGAATGTCTTCCTGCAATCGCTCGATGCTGTAATCGCCTTTTTGCATAGCGATTTCATGCAGTTTAGCTTCGATGTGTGGGATCAGTTCCGCAGCCTTAGCATTCAAATCGATATCATCGGCATGGCCCTTTAACATGGCTTGCCAGTGCGTTTTATCGTTGATGAGCTTGGCTAATTCCACTTCCACTAAACCCGAGATTTGTCGTGTCGATACTTTGAAAATCGGTAAACCTTGAGTCGCACCTTGGTCTATCCAGCGGGTGGGCAATTGTGTGTGGCGGGTGATGCCGACTTTGATGCCTGAGGTATTCGATAGATAAACATAATGCGGCACAAAACAATGGCTTTGTGCCCACTCGGGCTCGCGGCAGGTGCCTTGGTCAAAGTGGCAGGTTTCGGGCTTCATAATGCACATATCGCAGCTGGCGAGCTTTTGCATACACACAAAGCAATGGCCTTGCGAATAGCTTTTTTTGGTCTTTTTGCCACAGTTACAGCAGAAGATGTTACCCGTGTGGGTAAGTGTCAGCGGTTTGCCAATTAAGGGATTCAGTGGCAGTAATTCTTCACCTATCACCAGTTGATACTGTACTTGTTGCGCCTCATCTAAGTGTGCGCGCAGCTTTTTTAGCGTTCCTAACATAGGTGTTCCTAGTTTTTATTGTGTCACTGGGTTGGGTAAGGCTTCCCAGCGCACTTATGCATTCGTCATTGCTTGATGTGCAGTATACAAGATTATCTAGTCGAGTTTAGATAGGAATTTTCGATTGATACTCCAACTTGATTTAAATGTACGGAGGTTAACGGGGGCCAATGAACTGTCAATTAACTCGTGGTGAGTGCGTCAGTTTGTTATTCACTTGTAGGTTATTTTGGACAAGCGTCCAGCATATCGGTAATCTTGTCATCCTTTTTAATCATTGAGACAGTATCTTGCCTGCCAATTTTTTACTCCTGCTCGCCGCTGCCATTTGGGGCTTTGGTTTTGTCGCGCAAACCTTAGGAATGGAGCATTTATCGCCCTTTGCATTCAACGGGCTACGTTTTTTAATTGGTACGCTGTCACTCGTTCCACTGGTGTGGTACTTGGCTCGGCAAGGTAAAATTCATCTCGGTACACCCAAAGATTTTGCCATTGGCTGTGTTGCGGTAGGCGGATTGCTGTTTGCAGGCGCCTCATTGCAACAGGTGGGGCTGCTTTACACCACCGCGGCCAATGCGGGTTTTATCACTGGGCTTTATATCGTGTTAGTGCCGATTTTGGGGCTGGCGCTGAAACATGCTACTGGCGCAAATACATGGTTGGGGTGTGCCGTTGCATTAGTGGGGCTGTATTTTTTAAGTATTAAAGACGGCTTTCATATTGGTTATGGCGATATGCTGCAATTGATTGGCGCGCTGTTTTGGGCGATGCACATTTTGGCGGTAGATCATTTTGCCAAGCGGATTTCGCCAGTGTTACTCGCCATGATGCAATTTTTGGTGTGCGGCGTATTAAGCCTGCTGGTGTCTGCGGCCATTGAGGTCACGACAGTCGATAAGGTGGTCGCCGCCTGGGGCTCACTGGCCTATGCGGGGCTGATTTCAGTGGGTATTGCCTATACTTTGCAGGTGCTGGCGCAAAAGCATGCGCATCCTGCCCATGCGGCAATTATTTTGAGTTTAGAAACTGTGTTTGCGGCCATCGGCGGTATTTTGTTCCTTGGGGAGAGCTTAGGGCTGCGCGCCTTGGTTGGCTGCGGTTTGATGCTGCTCGGTATGCTGATTTCTCAAGTGCCGCTGCGTTATTTGATTAAGTCTCGGCACCAGAACGTCAGCTAAGTCTCTATAAAAAAACGCCGCTGGCAGTGCCCGCGGCGTTTTTTGTTAAAAGTGTTGAAACCTAACGGCTGAGTTTATCCAGCACTAAGTCATCACCGAGGGCGTAGAGGGATTGCATCAGTTGCTCCTCTTGAGCAAGGTCGGTCAAGCCTAAACCTATGGTGGCGCGAAAGAGGGCGATGCCAGTATGGCCAGCGGTTTCAAATTGACTGCTAAATTGCTCGATATTGATACCAAGCGCGGTGATCCGATTGGAGATATCCAGCACTAATCCGGGTCTGTCGTAGGACACTAAACTGTAGGTCAGCCGCTTAATGGGTTTGAGGGCGACTGAGGTTTTAGCATAGGTGAGGGTGAGCCCGTCGATACACTCTAAGGCTTCAATCAGCTCGTCCATTTTCAGGGAAGGTACTTCGAGTAACAAAATGGCGGCAAAAATCCCGTCGATATGGCGCAATTCTGAGTCGAGCCAATTGCCGCCATGGCGACTCACGGCGTGGGCGATTTGCTCTACTAATCCTTTTCTATCAGGTGCTTGAAGCGTGATTAAATATCGTAGCATGGCGACTGACTCCTATTTTTTGTAAAAGGCACCTGTTTTACAACGGGGTGTAACACAACTGTCATCTTTGCGTCATATAATTCAACGCACTTAGAATGAAGGGTGTTGTTATTGCTCAGTTTATGCTCAAACAGTGTAAGCATAGCATTTCGCAATTCCTAGCGAAAAAACTCACAGGCTTTAATAATAGAGGTTCTTAATGGAAAGTCAGGTCATTCAACCTGGTTCTGCGCCGCACAGTATGCTGAAAGGCGGACGTTCAAGTCGCAGGGCATTTAAGGATAAAGCGGCTCAAATTGGGGTCACGATTGGCGGCACTATGGTGTTTGTCGCCTTATTGTTGATCTTCTTCTATTTGTTATACGTGATTAAACCCATTTTCGACAGCGCGGATGTGACTCCAGTAAAAAGCGTGAGTTATCAACATGCTGAAGTCGCGACCCTGATGGTCGGTGCTGATGAGCAAAATGAGGTAATGTATCGCGTAGCCGCCGATGGCCAAGTGGATTTCTACACTGTTGCCGATGGCAGCTTACTCTCCAGTTTTACCCCGCCATTACCTGCTGGTGTGAGCGTAACCAGCGCCGCCATTGCCGCGCCGAGTGAGCAACGTTTTGCCCTAGGTTTGAGTAACGGCCAAGCCTTAATCGTGGGTATTGAGTTTGGGTTAAGCTATCCCAATAATAAACGTCTTATCACGCCAAAACTGCGTTATAGCGCAGGTGAAACGCCGATCACGATTGATGAATCCGGTAGTGCTATCAACCATTTAGCCTTTAGTTTCAGTAGCGATAAAATCTCCTTTGCCTACCAAGATAATAATGGCATTTGGCGTTTAAGCCGTCTTGAAGGTCAAGAAAACATGATGACCGAAGAGATTGAGTGGACAACGACGAGTGCACTGCTCCCAGATGCCCCTAAAAAGGCGGCGCACCAATTAATGACCCCTGATCAACGCCAACTGATGTTGCAGATGGGCAATAAGGTGTTTGTTTACAATATTCGTGACATTGAAAATATCGATTTAATTCAAGTTATCGATGCCGAAAAGGACAAGTCTAAGGTTAATAATATTGCCTTGCTCGCAGGTGCTAGCTCGATTTTAGTGAATTATGACAGCGGTGTGGTGACCCAGTACTTCCAAGTAAATGGTCCAAAAGGCCGTTTATATAAAGAAATTCGTGAGTTTTCGGGCTTACCACCTGTTGCCTCTATGGCTTCTGAGTTTTACCGTAAAAGTTTTGCTGTGGTGAGCCCCGAAGGTGAACTATCACTGCTTTACACCACCAGTGAGCGTGAACTGTTTGATAAAACCTTTGACCTTAAAAATCCGGGAGCCATGGGGTTTAGCCCACGTTCGAATGGCTTAGTCGTCGAGGCGAACAACCAGCTAAATATTTTCCACGTCGAAAACGCTCATCCCGAGGTATCTTGGAGCGCGTTGTGGAATAAGGTGTGGTACGAAGGTTACCCTGAGCCTAAATTTGTGTGGCAATCCACCTCGGGCAGTGATGACTTTGAAGCTAAGCTGAGCTTAATGCCATTGGCCTTTGGCACCATGAAGGCCGCATTTTACGCCATGTTATTTGCAGTACCATTAGCGATTGCAGGCGCGATTTATACCGCTTACTTTATGTCGCCTAAGGTGCGCGGCATTGTTAAGCCAACCATCGAAATCATGGAAGCTTTACCGACGGTTATCTTAGGTTTCCTCGCAGGACTTTGGTTAGCTCCGCTGATTGAAGAACACTTGCCGGGCATCTTAGTGCTGCTGATCTTGCTGCCGACCTCGATTTTGCTTTCAGCCTATTCTTGGAGCAAGTTACCCGGTAAATGGAAACAACGTTTGCCTGAAGTCTATCAGGAGCTGATGCTGATCCCGGTTATCTGCTTTGTGGGTTGGTTCTCCTTTGCCATCAGCCCGATGATTGAAGTGGCATTGTTTGATGGTAACACTCGCCAATTTATCACTAACGAATTAGGCATCACCTTCGACCAACGTAACGCGCTGGTGGTGGGGATCGCCATGGGCTTTGCGGTTATTCCAACCATTTTCTCGATTGCCGAAGATGCGATTTTCTCTGTGCCACGCCATTTATCTAACGGCAGTTTGGCGCTGGGCGCGACGCCTTGGCAGACACTGACTCGGGTGGTCTTACTCACCGCAAGTCCGGGGATTTTCTCGGCGGTGATGATGGGACTTGGCCGCGCTGTGGGTGAAACTATGATCGTACTAATGGCAACGGGTAACACCGCCATTATGGAATGGAGCGTGTTTGAAGGTATGCGGACATTAGCGGCTAACATTGCGGTAGAAATGCCTGAATCGGCAATTGGTAGCTCACATTATCGTGTGCTGTTCCTCGCAGCCTTTGTACTGTTCGTATTCACCTTCTTCTTTAACACCATTGCCGAAGTGGTAAGACAGCGTCTGCGTGACCGCTATAGCTCGCTGTAATGGAGATAAGATAATGATACTAAATACTATTTCGCCAATGACCTTGAGAGGTTTGTGCAATGGGTAAGTGGGTAAAATCAGGCTCGCCATGGATTTGGATGACAGGTGGCGCGGTGAGCATCAGTTTGATTGCAGTATTAGGTTTGTTACTGCTGATTGCATGGCGCGGATTAAGCTTTTTTTGGCCTGCGACGATTTATCAATGGGAACTCGAAGATAGCTCGGGTGTACGGTCAACCTTAATCGGTGAAATCTACGATAGGGAAGAAGTGCCGACCGAGCGCTTAACCGCCGCAGGCCATGTGTTTAAACAGCCACCCGGTGAGTTTGTGACCCGTTATTTAGTCAAGACCGGTAACCGTGAATTTGTGGGCCTAGATTTCCGCTGGATTTTAGCGACGGACATTATTAGCCGTAGTGAGCCAGCTGATGTCGCAATGCTTGAGCGGACGAAAAACGGTAACTTTTACGGTTACCCAGTGGCCGTGATTGAAAACGGTAAACGCTTAGAACTTAAAAACGATGCGCTTGAATCCTCCTTAATGGAACATATTGAGCGCGCAGTCGCACTGTCTGACAAAGCCTTATCACTGCAAAAACAAGATATTGGCTCGATTAACTACAACATCGAAAAACTGCGTTTAAAAGAGCGCCGTTACGAGTTAGATGGTGAGCTGACCGATAGTCGCAAGCAGGAGTTAGCCGCGGCGAAACATTCGCTCGAACAAGACTATAAAGTACTCGAAAAACAGCTGTTTGCCCTGCGTGATGAAGCGGCTCGCGACGCTGTGATTGTACGCGATATGCGCGGTGTTGAGGTGGAACTTAAATTAGACACTGTGCTGGATGTCACCTACGTCAACCACTTAGGCTTGATGGGAAAAATCGGTAAATGGTTTGTCGGGGTTGGCCGTTTCCTGCTGGATGACCCACGCGAAGCCAACACTGAAGGGGGGGTATTCCCTGCAATTTTCGGCACAGTATTTATGGTGATCTTAATGGCCATTATTGTTACGCCATTTGGGGTGATTGCCGCGATTTACCTGCACGAATATGCCAAAAAAGGCCCAATTACTAAGATGATCCGTATTGCGGTAATCAACTTAGCGGGTGTGCCATCGATTGTGTACGGGGTGTTTGGTTTAGGGTTCTTCGTATACATGATGGGCGGCTCGATTGACCAACTGTTTTACGCCGAAGCATTACCATCACCGACCTTTGGTTCGCCAGGGGTGATTTGGTCGGCGCTGACATTAGCGATTCTGACCCTGCCAGTGGTGATTGTATCGACCGAAGAAGGCTTAAGCCGTATTCCGAGTGCTGTGCGTCAAGGTAGTTTGGCACTGGGCGCGACTAAGGCCGAAACCCTGTGGCGGATTGTGATCCCGATGGCAAGCCCTGCGATCATGACGGGTCTGATTTTAGCCGTGGCCCGTGCTGCGGGTGAGGTAGCACCGTTAATGTTGGTGGGTGTAGTGAAATTAGCACCGACATTGCCACTGGACTTAAACTTCCCGTTCGTGCATTTAGAACGTAAATTCATGCACTTAGGGTTCCATATTTATGATGTGGGCTTCCAGAGTCCTAACGTTGAAGCAGCACGTCCTCTGGTATACGCCACCTCCTTCTTGCTGGTAACAGTGATTGTGGCACTGAACTTAACCGCGATTAGTGTGCGTAACCACTTACGTGAAAAATATCGTTCGCTTGAGCATTAATCAGCGATTATCCTGAAAGTATTAGGACTGAATATGATTTCTATAGATTCAACAGCCATGAAAACCAATAACTTTGACTTAGCCAACTTGAGCCAGAACGATACCGCGCTGGAGATCCGCAACTTAGACCTGCGCTATGGCAATAAGCAAGCGCTATTCAATGTGTCGATGAAGATCCCCAAAAAGCAAGTTACGGCGTTTATCGGCCCCAGCGGTTGTGGTAAATCCACCTTATTGCGTTGCATTAACCGCATGAACGATCTGGTGGACAACTGCCATATCGACGGCGAGATTTTGCTGCACGGTCAAAATATTTATGACAAAAAGATCGACGTTGCCGCACTGCGCCGCAACGTAGGTATGGTGTTCCAGCGTCCTAACCCATTCCCTAAGTCGATTTACGAAAACGTGGTTTATGGTCTGCGTCTGCAGGGCATTAACAACCGCCGTGAACTCGACGAAGCGGCCGAGCGTTCGCTACGCGGCGCGGCGATTTGGGATGAAGTGAAAGACCGCCTGCACGATAACGCCTTTGGCTTATCCGGTGGTCAGCAGCAACGTTTGGTGATTGCCCGTGCTATTGCCATTGAGCCAGAAGTATTACTGCTCGACGAACCCACTTCGGCACTCGACCCGATTTCAACCTTAACCATCGAAGAGCTGATAACCGAGCTTAAGACTAAGTACACAGTGGTTATCGTTACCCACAACATGCAACAGGCGGCGCGGGTATCGGACCAAACGGCCTTTATGTATATGGGCGAATTGGTGGAATACGCCGATACCAACACTATTTTCACCACACCGAAAAAACGTAAGACCGAAGATTACATTACCGGCCGTTACGGTTAATCACCTTGCCCTTGGCAGTAGGTGATGTGAGTGATAAGCGATTAACGAAATAAGCCACCGCCTAGAACAGAGTTAAGCATTGCAAACTCCATCTAGGCGTTGATACAGTTGAGTAAAAGGTTGGCAAAATGGAAAATATGAATTTAAACAAACATATCTCTGGGCAATTTAACGCCGAGCTAGAAGATATTCGTAACCGTGTACTCGCTATGGGTGGCTTGGTTGAGCGTCAATTAGAGCAAGCCATCGACGCCTTAAGCACCTTAGATGCCGAATTAGCGCAAAAAGTGATTATGGGTGACCATAAAGTCAATGGAATGGAAGTCTCGATTGACGAAGAATGTACCCGTATTATCGCCAAGCGCCAGCCCGCAGCGAGCGACTTGCGGATGATCATTGCGATTTCAAAATCCATTGCTGATCTTGAGCGTATCGGTGACGCCTGTGTGCGTATTGCCAAGGCAGCATTAGATAAGCGATTGAATAATCAGCAGCCTTTATTAGTCAGTATTGAAAATATGGGCCGCCATGCGACTCGTATGCTCCACGCCACTTTAGATGCATTAGCCCGTATGGATGCAGAGTCTGCATTGGAACTGCACAAGGAAGACGCTAAACTCGACCGTGAATATGAAGGCATTATCCGCCAATTAATGACCTACATGATGGAAGACCCACGCTCAATCCCCGATGTATTAGATGTACTCTGGGCAGCCCGTGCGGTTGAGCGTGTGGGCGATCGTTGTAAAAATATCTGCGAATACATTATTTACTACGTGAAAGGTAAAGACGTCCGCCATACTTCCTACGAAGATATGGAAAAGGATATGAAGAACTAAACGCCTTTTATCACATAGTTTTATCCGTAAACGCTCTGCCTAATCCGCGGAGCGTTTTTGTTTAGATGTTTAACTTAAAGAGGGCACTTGATAGTCGTTGCTGATTCTGATTGGTAGGTGAGACATAGCATTTGTTTAACGATACGGTAGGGTTTCTAAGATTATGAATGAGAGCAATGGTTGTTCTCATGCATCCCTGCATTGCACGACATTCAGGCGTCATGCCTATCAGATGGCGAGCTGACAGTTATGGAAGTTGTTAAAGCAGTCCTTGGATGCTCGCCCAGTCTGATGTCAATGGATTCACAAATGCCGCAATGGCATGGATGTCCTTGCTCTAGTTGTTCAAACCATTTGAGCTAGAACGGGTTGTAGGTAACCTAAAAGTGCATTATGTTTTTGATTTAAAATTGGTGGCCGATTTATTTGGTTTACTGGTACAGGTGATGAAATATTGGGTAGCCTTGCTAAGTCAACGATAGATATGGCTGCTACACAAGCAACACTAAATGAGAATACGGAAAAACTTGAAGATGCAATTAAAGAAATTAAAGACTAAATCAAATATTGCAGGTTTATTTTTAATAATATCCATAACGGCATTTTTTTGGTTTTCATTTATTAATTCTATTTTAATTTCAAATGAAAAAATTGAAGGGGTTCTGTTTGGATATGACTGCAAAATAAATTCTAGGTTTAATAAAAAGTATGATTATGATATTTATATTGAAAATGGAGGACGTTATAGTAGTTTGAACAGTATTGACTGTAAGTCTCTCGATGGTGTATCTTTGATAGTCAGAGGAAAGGAAGTTTTATCCGTATCACAAAATGAAATAGAATTAGTTAGCTATTCAAGTTTGAGTAAAAATCATATGAATAGACTAGCAAGTACTTTGATTGCAGCGCTACTTCTTACAATGTTTTCAATTTGGAGATTCAAAAGCATTTTCGATAACAAAAGCTAAACAGTACAGGCATACTGTTCTGGTCAACCCAAACTGGACACTTTTACTTGAGAATTTTCAAACTCTACAGCTGACAGATCGTCATTAGCAGAATGCAGCCGCTCCAAGTTGTAATATTTCATGTAAGCAATAACATCTTGCTTCATAAACTCCCTTGTTGGTTGATTAACTTTAAAAATCCAATCGTGTTTTAAGCTGTCAAAGAATCGCTCAACAACGGCATTATCCCACGACTGCATGGATGCAGGAGGTAGAGCAACGCAGTAGCAGTTGCCGAACACGCCCCCACATCACCCATGCTGGCTCGGATACCATAGCTCGATAGCAGCCTACCGAATTGCTTACTGGTATATTGCGAGCCTCGGTCACTGTGAAATACCAGCCCTCGCGCTGGTTGTCGCAGGTGTAGGCTTTTATTAATGCCTTAGATATCAAATCTGTGGTCATGCGTTTATCTATGTGCCATCCCACAATCCGGCGTGAATATAAATCCATCACCACTGCTAAATACATCCAGCCTTCACCCATCTTTAAATAGGTCACGTCACCCGTCCAGACCTGATTAGCCGATACCGGATTAAAGTTCATATTTAACAGGTTATCAGCTACTGCATCTGAGAGTTTTCGCTGCGTAGTCACCTTGTAAGCGCGTCGCGGGGTTGCTTTAAGTCGAAGGCGGTGCATAATTTTACGAACGAGATAGCGACCAACCTGGTAGCCTTCCTTGCGCAATTTCTTCACCATTTCACGATTCCCTAAGCTGTCTCGACTTTGCTTAAATAGCTGTTGAACAAGGCGATAAAGCTTCAGTGTTTCAACGCTTATCACGTTTGCAGGGCGTTAATGCCAATCGTAATAACCTGATTTACTTACACTCATTACTCGACATAACAGTGCTACGGGAAACAGGTTGGATTGCCGTTTGATGAAACGAAATTTTACTTCATTTCTTTCGCAAAGAAGGCGCTGGCCTCGGCGTGCCCCTTGGGCATTTTTAGAATTTCTTTCTCCATTCGTAATTATTTGTTTTCTTTACGTAATCGTTTTAGCTCATCACGCTCAGACTCTTCTAAGGTGACACCTTGTTTCAGGGCTTGGTGTTTTTCTTTCCAGTTGTAAAGCAGGCTCGTGCTAACTCCAAGAGACTTTGCCGCATCGGCAACGCTATAACCTTGCTCTAGCACCATCAAGACGGCTTCATCTTTAAATGCCTGCGGATAACTTTTATGTGATTTCTTCACACTCATATAGATCTCTTAATTTATTGACCATACTGTCTCAAAATTAAGTATCCGATGGGATTAGACCAGAACAAGCGCGCAGGCGGGAAGATATTCGGATAATTCCAATAGATTCAAATCGGGATCGCGGATATAGACGGAGTTGATGCGACCTGTGGCACCAGTGCGCAGTACTGGGCCTTCAATAATCGCAACTTCAAGGCTGTTTAAGTGGTTGATCACTTCTTCGATATTGTGGCTGACCACAAAACAGAGATCGGCGCTGCCGGGCGTAGCAAGGTTTGCCTTAGGTTCAAATTCGGCGCCTGCTTGGTGAAGATTGATTTTTTGATCGCCAAAGCTTAATGCGATACGGCCCTGACCAAATACGGACTTTTTCATCCCTAACACGCGTTGATAAAAGTCGACGCTGGCCTCGATATCTTTCACAGTTAACACTAAATGGTCTAGGCGGGTCACGCGCATATTCTTTCCCTCGATGCCGTAGCGGTTTGTTATTGGTTTTCTCTGCGCCTTACCTTACATCAAGTGCTGGTGCAAAAGTGACTCTGTGGTAGCATTTAACGCGCTTTTTAGCGTAAATAATTTATGCCTTTTTTTATCCCATTGGATTTGATGAGATTGTAATGAAGAAAACCTTAGCCCGTGGTTTGATGAACCTGCTGCCGATGGCGTTAAGCCTGTGGTTGTTTTGGTCATTGTTTGTATCGTTAGATGGTTTAGGGATTTTTATTTTAGAGTTGGTAGGGATTAACCAACATTTTGTCGGCGCGGGCTTTATCTTAGTCGTGGCCATAGTGTTTGCCGTGGGCCTGTTGTTTTCGGTGAGTCCTATTGTGTGGCTCTATGGCTGGATTGAACGTCAGCTGATGCGTTTTCCGCTGTTTAAATCTGTCTATGGCAGTATTCGTGATATCGCTTCCTTAATGAACCGTGAGGGCAAACCCAATACTCAGCAAACCGTGTTGGTTAAACAGGCCAATGGCGGGTTTGTGGTGGGCTTTATTATGACGGATACGCCGCCGCAGCCGTTGCTCGATGCGCTGCCTGAGGGAGATTGGGTGCCTGTGTTATTTCAACTCAGTTACCAAATGGCGGGGGTGACTAGCCTAGTCAAACGTGAAGATTTGATTTTAGTCGACTGGTCTTTTGAAGAGGCTATGCGCTTTAATTTAACGGCGGGTATCTCACAAACGCCGGGCGCAGCAACGGTAAAAACTAAAGCTGAATAGAGCTGTTTTGGTTTTTTACGTCAAATAGAGGCATTTTTGTGATACAATCCGATGGCGACTTAATAGGTCGCCATTTTTTATGCTAATTCAGCGGTAGCTGTTTAGCATTATCTTTGTCTCTATTGAGTCAGTTTTCGACAGCATGTGGTCTCTGTTCGAAGGCACTCCAGTAGAGCTTAAGCAAGGCCGAGTCGATATTTGCTACTGGTTATTTGTTACGGGTTAACCGTTAACCGTTAGCCGCTAATCGCGCTTTGCATTCCTCACTCTCGATATCACCGATATCGAACCGCTTATATGCATTATGTCGCCATTGAGGTTGAACCCTGCGATCCGGTCGCATGGTGTCGATGTTCGCTGTCTTTGAGAGTGCGATATGCTCTCAAATGGCATTAGCGGCGGTTTAGCGGTTTATTGAGCCGTTGTTTGCCGCCTTTGCTATTAAGCAAAAGCGTCGAGCAAACGGGGAAGTGGGGAAGCGTTTTCAACATGAGTATGACATCACAAGGTATTGCTGACCGCGAGCCCTTGTCATGGATTATTTATGCATATTTCATCCTGACCACATACTGCTGAGGCTAGGGTTACCTATTATTGTGCTATCTCTTCAACATCGAAGGGATGTTAATAGGGAACTGGCTAGAACAAGGGAGTTTTATGTCTATCAAGTCGAGTATTAATCCACCGGTTTTTTATTCGTCGGTCTTTTTTATCACTTTAATGGTGATGATCTGCGCTATTTGGCCGACCGAGGCCAATCACTTTTTCAAATCCATGCAATCGTGGATAGAAGCGAAAGCGGGCTGGTTATATATCCTTGGCGTGGCGATTTTTCTGATTTTTATCATCTTTGTCATGGTCAGTCGCTTTGGCGATATTAAGCTCGGCCCCGATCATGCCGTGCCCGACTATAGCTATAAGAGCTGGATTGCCATGCTGTTTTCGGCGGGGATGGGGATTGGATTGATGTTCTTCGGCGTTGCCGAACCCGTGATGCATTACTTGGCGCCGCCCGATGCAACGCCTGAGAGTTTGGCCGCAGCCAAAGAAGCGATGAAGATTACGTTCTTCCATTGGGGCATACATGCGTGGGCGATTTACGGGGTGGTTGCCTTGAGTTTGGCCTATTTTGCCTATCGGCATAAGCTGCCCTTGTTACCCCGCAGCGCACTCTATCCCTTAATCGGTGAGCGTATTCATGGTCCGATTGGCCACTGCGTCGATACCTTTGCGGTATTGGGGACAATGTTTGGGGTCGCGACTTCCCTAGGGTTTGGAGTGTTGCAGGTTAACTCGGGGCTAAGCTATTTATTCGAGCAATTGCCTAATAACACCACGGTGCAAGTGTCGCTGATTATTGGCATTACCTTGCTCGCCACTCTGTCGGTATTTTCGGGGCTCGATAAAGGGGTGAAGCGCTTAAGTGAGCTTAACTTAGGCTTGGCCCTTATTCTGCTGCTGATTGTGTTAATTCTTGGCCCAACCGTGATGTTGCTGCAGGCCTTTGTGCAAAATACCGGTAGTTATCTGAGTGATATCGTTAATAAAACCTTTAATCTGTACGCCTATCAGCATAAGGAAGATTGGCTTGGCGGTTGGACACTACTCTACTGGGGCTGGTGGATTTCGTGGTCACCTTTTGTCGGCACCTTCATTGCGCGGGTGAGTCGCGGCCGTACCATACGAGAGTTCTTAGTCGGCATTTTATTTGTGCCTTCGGCGTTGACCTTTTTATGGATGACGGTATTTGGTAACTCGGCCATTGATGCCATTATGAACCAAGGCGCGACCTACCTGAGCGAAGCGGTGAATACCAATGTGCCCGTGGCTCTGTTTGTGTTTTTTGAACATATGCCGTTCCCGCATCTGTTATCGGGCATTGGGATTTGTTTAGTGGTGACCTTTTTTGTGACCTCATCTGACTCGGGATCCTTAGTAATCGACAACCTGACCTCGGGGGGCGATAACAATGCGCCCGTTTGGCAACGGGTGTTTTGGGCATTACTGCAGGGCGTGGTGGCCTCGGTGCTGCTGCTTGCGGGTGGTTTACAGGCGCTCCAAACCGCCGCTATTGCCAGTGCGATGCCATTTTTATGTGTGATGCTGCTGATGTGTTTGGGACTGTATAAGGCGCTGAAGGACGATTGGCTTAAGATCAACAGCGTGCAGCTCCATACCACCAGTGTGCAATACACTAAGACCAATATCAGCTGGGAGGAGCGTATCGAAGTTTTAGTGTCGCATCCTACCGAAGATGAGGCGCGTATCTTCCTCAATAATGTCGCGACACCGGCGTTATCTAAGGTGTGTCAGCAATTTATGAGCAAGGGTCTCACAGCTGACCTTGAGTATCTCGACGGCAAAGTGCGATTGGTGATCAGCAACGAAGCCTATCAACCCTTCGTATACGGTGTGCGGATGCGCTGCTTTGAAATCGTTAATCCCGTCGGTGAAGAGTTAGAGCAGGGCAACAATTGGTATTATCGCGCCGAAGTGTACTTAGAGCAGGGCGGCCAGCACTATGATGTGATGGGCTATACCGAAGAGCAGCTATTGGCGGATGTGGTCACCCAATACGAGAAATACCTGCACTATTTGCACTTGTCCAATGCTGACCAAGGACATGTCGCCTAAAGGCTTTTGACGCTAACAATATTGCCCCAAGGAATAACTCGGATTATCCTTGGGGCACTTTTTTAGGGGTCATCAGTTAGGTGTGAGCATGTCAGCAAATCCAGGCCAGAGTAAGTTAGATCAAGTCTTAGCCCAAGAGCGGGAATACCGCGCCAAACGTGAGGGCGGATACCGCGAACAGGCGCTTAAATTGTATCCTTGGATCTGTGGTCGCTGTACCCGCGAATTTACCTCAAAAAACTTAAGCGAGTTGACGGTTCACCACAGAGATCACAACCACGATAACAACCCATCCGATGGCTCGAATTGGGAATTATTGTGCCTGTATTGCCACGATAATGAGCATTCACGCTTCGAAGAACTGATCCGCTACGGTAGCACCACCGAAACCAAGCAAGCGGCGGCGACCTATAATCCCTTCGCCGATTTAAAGGCGATGATGAAAAAGTAGCGATAAAAGTAAAAGGCCTGAAATTTTCAGGCTTTTTTTGCAAGTCGTGCCTCGGCTTCCAGCCATTTAGCGCGGCTTAGCACCTGTTGATTTTCGTCGCCTTCGAAATGGGCTTTGCGGGCGGGTAGTTGCGCGATAATCGCGGCATGTTCTGCATCGCTGCTATCGCGCCAAGCGACAATCTCATCGATATGGCGAAAACAGCCCATGCAATAATCTTCATCATTTAAGCCGCAGCGGGCGACGCAGGGGGAGATCATACTTTTCCTCTTAACAGGTTTTCGTCATCGGGTTCCATGGGTGAGGCCGCTGCGTTAACTGTTGCTGCGTGAAGGCGTATCTCCCATGCATGCCAGCGAGTAAAACAGGCTGACAAAAATTGTGGCGATACTAGCAGCTTTAGCCGCCATTTGGGCAGCGATATTGAGTAAAATGCACCTTGATATTCGTAAAGGCTTAATGACGGAACTGTTTTCAAACTGACGGCTAAGTCCAATAAAATAGTCAAATGGAACACATCAGAGTAAAGCAAATTCAGCATGGCAATTAAGCTCGATAATCATAAGCAGGCAGGGGATATATCCGACAGTCAGGAGAGGCTCAAGGCGCACTTTATCCAATTGGATAAGCTACTTGAGCAGAGCCGCGCCCTGTGGCAAGTGCGCGCCTTTGAGGCAAAAGCACTGCCTTGGGCGGCACAATTCCCAAGGCTTGCAACCACCCTTTGGGCGCTTGATGATGCCGTGCTCGATACTTTGGATGCCGAGCAATCGGCGTTAGTCGATGCCTTATCTCCCGCACTTAAGCAGGATCTTGCCGCGTTAGGCTTAGACTGGGATCTGTCTTTACTCACATTGTCCTTTGCCGAACTTTCGCAGGGTTCAGATATTGATTCAGATATAGGCTTTGATATTGGCTCTGACATTAGCTCTGACGATATTGAAACAGCTACTTCACCTAGTATTGATCTTACCGAGATGGCTCACTTTAGCGCCCATATAAAAGGCCGTAAGTGGGAGCAGATCACTGCCTTTGTGCAGCATTTGCCCGATGCGGGATTACCCGTGCTCGAGTGGTGTGCGGGCAAAGGGCACTTGGGCCGTTTGATTGCCAAGGCACGTGGTGTGGATGTGTTAAGCCTAGAGTGGCAGGCGATGCTCTGTGAAGAGGGCCAAGCCTTTGCCGATAAATGGCATTTATCACAGCGCTTTATTTGCGCCGATGCTTTCGCTATCAACGATAAAACTAGCGACAATTCCGCTCATCAAACCAATCCTTTTTGCGCTCAGCAACAGGCGGTGGCGCTGCATGCCTGTGGCGATTTGCATGTGCGTTTACTGCAATTGGCCGCCGCGGCGGGCACACCGGCACTGGCGATTTCACCTTGTTGCTACCATTTAATTCAAGCTAATCAATATCAAGGCTTGTCGACACTCGCTAAACACAGCGCGCTGCGTTTAAGTCGCCATGACTTGCAATTACCTTTACAACAGAGCGTGATCGCCAATCCGAAACAACAGGCGCTGCGACATCAGGAAATCGCCTGGCGGCTGGGGTTTGATGCGCTGCAACGAAATTGCCGTGGCATAGATGCTTATTTACCTTTGCCCGCCATAAAGCAAAGCCAGCTGAGCGGCGAGTTTGCCGAGTTTTGCCATTGGGCGGCGGCGCAAAAGGCGGTTATTTTAGCCGCAGATTGTGATTTTGACGCTTGGCTCGAGATTGGCAAACAGCGACAAAGGTTAACCCGGCGCATCGATTTGGCCGCGCATTTATTCCGCCGTGCGCTGGAGCTATGGTTAATTCTCGATCGCTGCTGTTTTTTGCTGGAAAGTGGCTATCGGGTAACCCTGAGGGAATTTTGTGCAACCAGCGTGACGCCGCGAAATGCGCTGATTTTGGCGCAAAAATCGAGCGATTGAAAAATAATTTGAATGATGAGGCCATACTTGCTTGTTTTTTATGAAGTATTTCTTTATTAGTTCATTTTGAATTAACGGATAGGCGGCATGATCTGCACAAGGGCTTATAAGCTCTGTGAGACAAGTCTAAGACGAAAGATGGTTTTTTATTGAATCATCGGGCTTTTCTTGTTCAAATGTCGCCTTAATGACAAATAACAACTAAAAACTGACCTAAAAGATCAGTGATCTTAGTGAGCGAATAAAACAGTTTCATGAAATATTCCCGCGTATTTATTAATAGCCTTGCCTATGAACTGGCACCTGTGGTGGTTTCCAGTAGCGAGCTAGAATCTCGCCTCGCGCCTCTATATCAAAAATTTCGCATTCCTATGGGGCAACTTGCGGCGTTGACGGGTATTACCGAACGCCGTTGGTGGCCAAAAGGGCATCAATTATCCGATGGAGCGATTAAAGCGGCGCACAAGGCGATTGCAGAAACGGGAATAGAAGTCGCCGAACTGGGTGCAGTGGTGTACACCGGCGTGTGCCGTGACCAACACGAACCCGCCACCGCCTGCCGGATTGCGGCGGCCTTAGGTGTGTCAAAGGACACGGCGATTTACGATATCAGCAATGCCTGTCTTGGGGTGTTATCGGGCATTTTAGACATTGCCAACCGCATCGAGCTTGGGCAAATTAAGGCGGGCATGGTGGTGTCCTGCGAATCGGCGCGGGATATTGTCGATGTGACCATTGATAATATGCTGGCCGATCCGACCATGCAGAATTTTGCCCAGTCGCTGGCGACCTTAACCGGCGGCTCAGGCGCGGTGGCGGTGATCCTCACCGATGGCAGTTTACCGCTGACGAACGTGCGTAAGCATCAGTTACTTGGCGCCTCCCATTTATCTGCGCCGCAGCACCACCAACTGTGTCAGTGGGGCTTGCAGGAAGTGGGGCACAATATTTACCGTGAGTTTATGCGTACCGATGCGGTGACCTTGCTCAAAGAAGGAGTCGAGCTGGCGAAACATACGTGGGAGCATTTCCTCGCGCAGCGGAATTGGTTGGTTGAACAGGTCGATAAAGTGATCTGTCATCAGGTCGGCGCTTCAAACCGTAAACAGGTCTTGAGTGCGTTAAATATTCCACCTGAAAAAGAATTCCCAACATATCAACTGCTTGGCAATATGGGCACAGTCTCTTTACCCGTCACTGCGGCCATGGCACACGATCAAGGCTTTTTACGGCCAGGGGATCAGGTGAGCTTTTTAGGTATCGGCAGTGGTTTGAACTGCATGATGCTGGGTATTAAGTGGTAGTTTTCCAAGATTGTTATCTGCCTTAGCCAACGCTTGAGCGCAAGGTTTGCTAGGGCATTTTTATGCTTATTGGTTTAGCGATGGGCTTAGGTTAAGGCAAATGAGCCGCAACCTTCCGCCAATACAAAAACAATTAGAACAAAAGATAGGAAGCGTCATGTTAGACACTCTGTTGCCGTTTAAACGTCATTTTCTCAGCCGTAATGGCAACAAGCTGCATTACATCAATGAAGGCCAAGGTGAGCCTGTGGTCATGGTGCACGGTAATCCAAGCTGGAGTTTTTATTACCGTAATCTCGTGAGCGCCCTTAAGGATACTCACCAGTGCATCGTGCCCGATCATATTGGTTGTGGCCTGTCGGATAAGCCGGATGACAGCGGTTACGATTACACCTTAAAGAATCGCATTGACGATTTAGAGGCGCTGCTCGATAGCCTAAAGGTAAACGAAAACATTACCTTAGTCGTCCACGACTGGGGCGGCATGATTGGCATGGGCTACGCGGCGCGTTACCCTGAGCGAATTAAACGTCTGGTGATTTTAAATACTGGCGCCTTCCATTTACCCGAGACTAAGCCTTTACCGCTGGCGCTGTGGATCTGCCGCAATACGCTGCTTGGCACTGTGTTAGTGCGTGGTTTTAATGCCTTTTCATCGATTGCCTCCTATGTCGGGGTAAAGCGTCAGCCGATGTCCAAGTACATCCGCGAGGCCTATGTCGCGCCGTTTAACTCATGGGCAAATCGGATTTCGACCCTGCGCTTTGTGCAGGATATTCCGCTAAAACCGGGTGACAGAAACTATCAACTGGTGTCGGATATTGCCGCTAGTCTGCCAAAGTTTGCCAAGGTGCCGACACTGATTTGCTGGGGTTTACAGGACTTTGTGTTCGATAAGCACTTTTTAGCCAAATGGCGCGAACATATGCCCCATGCACAGGTGCATGAATTTGCCGATTGTGGTCACTATATCCTCGAAGATGCGAGCGATGAGGTGATTACCCATATCAAACACTTTATGGCTGAGGCGCAAACGCAAGAGCCTGAAGTGCAGCACGTTGAAACGGTGCTGGTCACCGAGCCTGAGGTAGAGACTCAAGCGCCACAGGCCGCACATTAATGGTTAGGGTGGAGGATGCGCATCTCGGCCATGGGATATCTGCCGTCGAGCAAGCAAGCGATGCCAATATTTGTCGGCATTTAAAGCAGGCCGCCCATCACATACCCCATCATCTCGCGGTTGCGGTGCAACAGGGCAAGGGTAAATCCCTTGCCAATCTGACTTACCAAGAACTCGACTTTATTAGCCTCGATAAACAAAGCGATGCCATCGCCTTCGCGCTCAATGCCCATGGGTTGACGCGGGGGATGAAGGCGGTGCTGATGGTCACCCCGAGTCTGGATTTTTTTGCGTTAACTTTCGCCTTGTTCAAGGCGGGGATTATTCCCGTGCTGGTTGACCCGGGCATGGGGATTAAAAACCTTAAGCAATGTTTTATTGAAGCCGCGCCCGATGCCTTTATCGGTATCCCTAAAGCCCATATCGCCAGACGCTTATTAGGCTGGGGTAAGGGCAGCGTGCAGCATCTTATCAATGTCGATGGCAATCCCAGCGGGCTTGCTGGCACGCTATCGCGCTTACTCACGGGCGCGCCAAGTTTAGCGACGATTCTCTTATCAACAGCTAAGTCATCTGCTACTCAGTCGCCTGTGGTTAAATTGCCGGAACAGGGCGACTACCCGATGGCGCTGCTTAGGCATGACGAGATTGCGGCGATTCTGTTTACCAGTGGCAGCACGGGGACGCCAAAAGGCGTTGTCTATAGTCACGGCATGTTTGAGGCGCAAATTCAGGCGCTAAAGCAAGATTATGGAATTGCACATGGCGAGCGTGATTTGGCGACATTCCCGCTATTCTCCCTCTTTGGTCCGGCGCTCGGTATGGCATCGATTGTGCCTGAGATGGATGCCAGCAAACCAATTACGGCCAATCCTGAATTTTTATTTGCCGCCATTGAGAAGTACCAATGCAGTAATATTTTTGTTAATCCGGCCTTACTTGAACGTTTAGGCCGCGCCGGTGAGCAAACCGAATCGAAAAAGCAGCACAAACTCAGCAGTGTGAAACGCGTGATTTCCGCTGGCGCGCCCGCGACCATTGCCTCGATTGCCCGTTTTAGCAAAATGCTCAGTGACGGCGTGCCTGTACTCAATTCCTACGGAGCCACCGAATCCTTACCCATCAGCATGATCGCCAGTGACGAGCTATTTACCACGACTCAAACCACGGACAATGGCGGTGGGATTTGTGTCGGCCGCGCCATCGATGGCGTGAGTATCGAGATTATCGCCATCACTGAAGCTGATATTCCTGAGTGGGATAATGGCCTGCGTCTTAACGCGGGGGAAATTGGCGAAATAGTGGTAACAGGCCCTATGGTGAGCCAGTCCTATTATCGCCGCGAAAAGGCAACGACGGCGGCTAAAATCTGGGACCGCGAGCAGCAAACCTTCAGGCATCGCATGGGCGATCTTGGCTATCTGGACGACAGTGGCCGGTTGTGGATGTGTGGCCGCAAAGCCCATAGAGTGGATGCCACCCAAGGCGGGCAGTGTATTAAACGTTACTATTCCATTCCGAGTGAGCGTATTTTTAATACCCATCCGAATGTGAAACGTTCGGCATTAGTGGGGATTAAAGTGAAGGGGCAAGATGGCGTGAGTGAGATTGAACCACTCATCTGCATCGAGCTTGACCAATCCTTGGTGTGCAATAAGAGCGTGCAGCTGTATCAAGAGTTGATGGCGATTGCCGAACAATATAGCCAAACTCAGGGAATTCGGCGTTTTCTCATTCATCCCGATTTCCCTGTGGATGTGCGCCACAATGCCAAAATATTTAGAGAAAAATTAGCCATTTGGGCGCAATCGCAAACCAAAGGCTGATTTCAATTTAGCTCATTTTTAACTTAAATAGGGTCGAACTTTCGACCGTTTGTTCGTGGCACGTTTGCCGCGAGTTGTGCCTTGTTGCACTTAATCACTGAATTGAATACTAAGATGACACTCACTGTCACGGAATGCGATATGACTGACAATCCTGCTGTTCTTCAAGCCGATGCGACACAAACTGGCCGTGGCGATAACCTCGCTCAAGCAGGCTTTGATCCGCGTGAGCAAGCCGCGCTTCATGCCTTGGCGGCTAAGGTCAACCATGCCTTTGTGACCGGCGCGGGCGGATTTTTGGGTAAGGCCATTTGCCTACGTTTGGTCGCGGCTGGGATGAAAGTTACTGGTTTTGCCCGTGGCCATTATCCTGAGCTTGAAGCCCTTGGTGTGACTATGGTACAGGGGGATTTAGCCAATCCTGAGCAAGTCAAACAGGCGATGCAGGGCTGCGATATCGTGTTCCATGTGGCCTCAAAAGCGGGTGTCTGGGGCGACAGAGACAGTTATTTTTGCCCGAATGTGAAGGGCGCCGCAAATGTGATTGCCGCTTGTAAAGCGCTTAAAATCAGTAAACTAGTTTATACCAGCACCCCTAGTGTGACCTTTGCGGGTGAGGATGAATCGGGTATTGATGAATCGACGCCCTACGCCAGCTGCTTTTTAAATTATTATGCTCATTCCAAGGCGATTGCAGAGAAGATGATGCTCGATGCCAATCAAGCATCGATAACCGCATCGGCGTATGCCTTAAAGACCGTCGCCCTGCGGCCGCATTTGATTTGGGGACCCAATGATCCGCATCTGGTGCCTCGGGTGCTCGCCCGTGGTCGTTTAGGTAAGCTCAAGCTGGTGGGGCGTGAGGATAAACTGGTCGATACCATTTATATCGATAACGCCGCCTATGCCCATATTCTGGCGGCCGTGGAGCTTTGCCAAGTCTCGCCTAAGTGCCAAGGGAAAGCCTATTTTGTCAGTAACGATGAGCCTGTCACTATGGCCAAGATGCTGAACCTCATCCTAGCCTGTGATGGGCTGCCGCCTGTGACCGCGCGCGTGCCACAGACCCTAGCCTATGTGGTGGGCGCTGTGTTAGAAACTGCGTATCGATTGCTGAATAAGCAAGAAGAGCCGATCATGACGCGCTTTGTCGCTAAACAGCTTTCCTGTAGCCATTATTTCGATATCAGCGCGGCAAAACGGGACTTTGGCTATCATGCCTTAGTGTCGATAGAAGAGGGGATGAAGCGACTTAAGGCATCGCTCTAGTGCTTATTTAGCACTGGGCTGGCAGGGTGATATCCTATGCCACCACGGTAACCTAATGGATTAAAGCGTTAATGGCCTGCGACGATTGTAATACTTCGATTTTTCGGCAAAAGATTGGCCGCTGCAAACGCTGCATGTGGCAGTTGACGCTGCTATCGCTTATCGGTTGGCCTTTGTGGTGGTACCTCTACAGTGACGCTCCTCGAGAGGTCAACTCCATCGCCTTACTGTTTTTCTGCTCAGCCTTTAGTGGCCTGTTGTTACTGCATCTTGTGGTATTAGTCGCGCGCCGTCTGCTCGGGCGTGAGTAGTTTTTCACTTCCCATCGAATCTCCTTTTTATCCTTTGTGGTGAGTGATCACACTCGCCATTTACGCTATTTCAAACGGCCATGCTTGCCCGCGAACTTTTTCATTTTCGCTTAATGCTCAAGTGTTACACAGTGCGCTGAAACAGCTCGCTTTTTATCGTCTTAGCGAAAAATACTGTCGATTGGTGCTGGCTAAGGCGTGATGAGTGATGAGCTCACGCGATTATTTTACTCCGTGATCCCGTGAGTGCTAGGGCTAGGCTTAAATCTGAACTGAGTACCATAAATACTCTGATGATAAGGGTTCGTGTAACGAGTTTTTTTGGCTGATAAGTATGGATTTAAACAAATTTTAATCTGACATTTTAAGGTTTTTACCCTGTTTCACTGTTTTTGGTATCGCCAAGTACTAAGATCTAATATGGCGATGGAGCCGAGAAAACTCGGTATTTTTTTAGGTTTTAGGGAGTGTTATGGAGTTTTTAACCACGCTATTTGTGGGTTACCCGATATGGGTTTGGTTAATGTTTTTTGGCTTTGTGTTGGCATTGTTAGCCTTCGACTTAGGTGTGCTACACAAAGAGCAGCACGAAATTACCGTGGCAGAGAGCCTTAAATTATCGACCTTTTATATCTGTATGGGTCTGTTGTTCGGCGCTTGGTTATGGTGGTATAAGGGCTCGACTGCGGGGATGGAATATCTCACGGGTTACCTTATTGAAAAGTCCTTATCTATGGATAACGTCTTCGTTATCGCGCTTATTTTCAGTAGCTTAGGCATTCCCCGTTTATATCAACACCGAGTGTTATTCTGGGGGATCATGGGCGTTATCGTGCTACGAGCCATTATGATTGGTTTAGGCGCGGCGCTGGTAGCGCAATACCAAGGCGTGTTGGTGTTATTCGGCCTGTTCTTGATTTTCACCGGTGTTAAGATGCTCTTTTCCGATGATGAGCATGGAGATATCCAAGATAATAAGTTTTACAAATGGTTACGCTCCAAAATGCGTTTTACGCCAAGCCTTCATCAAGAGAAGTTTTGGGTAAGGGGAGAGGAGCATCAACTCAGCAAAGGCTGGTGGGCAACGCCTCTGTTCTTGGCGTTGATCTTAGTCGAAACCGCAGATCTGGTGTTTGCGGTGGACAGTATCCCGGCGATTTTTGCGATTACCCAAGATCCATTTATTGTCTATACCTCTAATATCTTTGCTATTTTAGGTCTGCGGGCATTGTATTTCGCCCTCGCGGCCATGGTGCATCGCTTCGAGTACCTCAAGTATGCGCTATCGGTCGTGTTAGTGTTTATCGGCGTGAAAGTCGGACTGGTGTACTTTAATCACGAAGGCATTGTGGACTTTAAAATCCCAACGGCCTTATCCCTTGGCGTCACCTTCGGCCTCTTACTGGCTGGGGTACTATTCTCCCTGTGGAAGACGCGCGAGCAGAAGTAAGCCTAATTACTTTGGTATGTCTCAAGGCCATTTAGCCCATGCTAAATGGCCTTTTTAGTCTCTGTGGAAGGTAAAATCGTGACATGAAAAATTAGTCTATGCTTAATTGGCATTGCTATGGTGCGGTGCAAACACTAAAGATGACTAATACTTTCAAGGATGAAGCGATGAAACTACCTCTTGCGAGTTTATTGATTGGCGCTTTGCTGGGAGCCAATGCCCACGCCGCTGGAACTCAAACCAGCCAAACACTAGCCGCTTCAAGCTCCACGTGTACAGGGACTTACCCGAGTTACTTTCAAGACCCTGCTTTTACCAAAACGGGCATGTGGGATAATCAAGTGATCATCAATCAGGCCTATCCTGGCTGGAAGGGGCCAATTTTTCAGTTAAGTGATGCCTACTCAGCAGCCAAAGCCGATCAGGAAATGCCATGGCTCAAGTTCAATCCCTTCGATAAAAATCTCTCAGAAAAGGATAAGAATACCCAAGCGTGGAATTATCTTTGGGCCGTTATGCAGTATATCCAAGCGGGCAATATCGACAGTGGTGACGTCAATACCGACTGGGATCTGTGTAATAACAAGGTACGTGCTTGGTACCATATTCCTTATCAAACCTACGATCCTATGAGCGGACGCGAATTTATCCATGGATTAACCCGTGAAGCCCCCGTCACTATGGCGGTGAAAGATCAAGGCGATATAAAAACCACCATGTGGGCTGTTGGCTTTTATAACCCACAGGCAGCTGGCAGCTTGGCTAAGGTGTGGACGGGGGCTGCTGCGCCTGTGATGCCCCAAGCTAACTTTGCCTTTAATGAAGGCAGTGTGATTGGCAAATTGCTGTTTACCACGGCGACGCCCAATAATTACCCCTTCTTAGAGAATGTGCCTGTATGGCAAGCCAATATCAGTTCGAGTGATTTTTGTGAGTGTAAAAATGCCGATGGTAGTGCCTGTAGCTTCCAGCAAGAAACAGAGCAATGTCCACGTTCGGTCGCCGATGTTTACTTGCTACAGTTTGATATAGCAGTACGTGACAGCCGCTCGCCAGTAGGCTGGGCCTATGGCACCTTTGTGGCCGATGGCCAATTTAAGGCAAAAGAAAAAAATCCGTGGAATCGTATTTCACCCCTTGGGCTTATGTGGGGCAATGATACCCCTCCTGTAAACGTAGGTGCAGCTGCTTTTCCACAAAATCCGGTTTCAGGCCTTAAAGATAGTGCGGTGTTTCAAGAGGTGGTTGGACGATTAAATGAGAAAACCAATGCAGGACATCTAGGTTGTAATGGCAGGTTAAACGGCCCAGCGGATAATGCGTTAAGTAGCTGCCTATCTTGCCATCAAACGGCTTCTGTACCCGATAGCAGCAACAATACCCCAGCGATTATGTACCAATTTGCTTCCTACCAAGAGCCTGGAAGCGGTCAATGTATGACGACGCCGAGTAAGCTCGATCTGGCTATCGACCAAGTGTACTTTAAGTCCTTCCAATGCTCTGAATCCTTCAATGGTCCTAAAAATATTGTGCCACTGCCACAATATGCGCAGGGACAAACACAATGGATCTCCACGGATTTCTCTTTGCAGTTGAGTATCAGTCTGACTCAGTGGCAGGAATGGCAACAGGATCAGGAAAATCTGAAGAAGAATATTAAAGTGCGCGTGTTTGATGGCACGCTGCCTTCCCGTTAACACGTGATTTATGTAAGGAATTGTATTTAGCGTTTGCTATAGGGATAAACTTACATCATTGACTATTATCAGTCATTTCAATATTGAAGGGCCTATTTCGGGCCCTTTGCTTTTAATTCTATTGATTGTTTCTCTTTGCATTATTTAGTTAGTCATTCGGTAAGTGCATGAATACATTAGTAACTGCTGTTTTGGTTAATTATTTGTGATAACTTGGCGTTATTTTGAACATAAAAGCAAGAGGGAAGCATGCTAACAATTACTGATTTAACCAAAACCTATGATAACGGCGTTAGGGCGCTCGATGGGGTTAACTTAACTATTTCGAAGGGTATGTTTGGCCTACTAGGACCGAATGGAGCGGGTAAATCCTCTTTGATGCGAACTATTGCTGCACTTCAAAGTGCTGACAGTGGCAGCATCGTTTTCGACGGTATTGATGTCTTAGCGGACCCACAGGCATTGCGTAAAACCTTAGGTTATTTACCACAGGATTTTAATGTTTATCCGCGAATTAGCGCCTTTGACTTATTGGACCACCTAGCGGTGTTAAAAGGCATCAATCAGAGCAAGCAACGCAAAGAAATCGTGGAGGGCTTATTGGCTCACACTAACTTATATCAACATAAAAATAAGGCGGTAAGTGGCTTTTCCGGCGGTATGCGGCAACGTTTTGGGATTGCCCAGGCGTTACTTGGCGATCCTAAATTATTGATTGTTGATGAGCCAACCGCAGGGCTCGATCCTGAAGAGCGCAATCGTTTTCACAATTTGTTAGTGAGTTTGGGCGAGGAAAAAGTGGTTATCCTCTCAACTCACATTGTTGAGGACGTGTCGGAGCTCTGCCCGAATATGGCGGTGCTAGCCTCGGGAAAAATCCTATTACAGGGAAATCCGCAGCAATTAGTCAGTGAGTTAACTGAGAAGATTTGGACTAAAACCGTTGATCAGGCTGAAGCGCAACAACTTGAGAATGTATTGCCGGTCATCTCAAAACGATTACTTGCCGGTCGAACGGTATTAAATGTGATGGCTGATACATGCCCTGAAGGGTTTACGCCAGCCGCTGCGGGGCTTGAGGATTTGTATTTCTCAACCTTGCACAGCCATCGCCATCAGGCAGCTTAAGGAGATTCCCTATGCTGTTATCTATGTTGAGATTTGAGTGGCGTTATTATTTGCGTCAGCCATCATTTTACGTTGTTTCTTTTTTATTGTTTTTAATGAGCTTTTTATCAGTTGCCTCCAATAATATTCAAATTGGTAGCGGCGGTGAAGTGTTGAAAAATAGCCCTTTTGGTATTAGCCAAACCTTGCTCATCATGGGGCTTATCTCTATGTTTGCTGTTGTAAACTTTGTCGGTAGCACCGCCATTCGTAATCATCAGCATTTAATGGAGGAGCTGATTTACAGTAAACCACTATCGCCTTTCGCCTATCAATTTGGGCGTTTTTTAGGCAGTTTTATGGTAGTGCTTGCCGTATTCGCCTTTGTACCAATTGGCTTGATATTAGGTTCATTTATGCCTTGGGTTGACGGGAGTCGCTTTGGCCCCTTTGTCCTTAGCCACTATTTGATCCCTTATTTGCAGTTATCGGTTCCAAGTTTACTGCTTATCTCATGCCTATTTTATGCCATGGCAAGCCGTTTCCGATCTTTGATGGCCTTATATTTGACGGCCGTGGCTATGTTGGTGCTTTACACGCTGACAGGCGAAATGGCGAGCCAACCGCAGTATCGTACTATCGCGGCATTACTCGACCCCTTTGCACTGCGTACCTTCGCTGAAGTGACCCGTTATTGGACGATTAGTGAGAAGAATCACCAGTTACTCGAGTTGTCAGGACTCGTGCTACAAAATCGAGCACTGTGGCTTGCGATCGCCTGCGTATTACTGGCTTTGTCAGGGATTTTCCGCCAGCCCACATTAACGAAAAAGCGCGATAAAAAATCCACCAAAGTTGAAAAGATCCCTGAGTTAGTCCCTTTATCTAGACTATCGACTCGCACTGAAATCAACGCGCGCTTGCAATTTTGGACTCGGGTTAAATTTGAGGTGAAGCAAGTGCTGTTTACTGCCCCCTTTTTGGTACTAGGGGTGTTAACTGTATTCAACTTAGTCGGCCCAATGTTTGATGATTTTGGATGGTACGGTACCTCTAACTGGCCTTTAACGCAGGATATGGTGGATAACATTGCCGGTGCGACCGGATTATTAATGGTTATCGTACTGATTTATTACAGCGCTGAAATTGTCTGGCGTGAACGCACCTCTGGCATGGGGGACATTGTTGATAGTGCGCCTGTGTCTAACTTGAGTTTTTGGGCCTCAAAATTAGCCGCCGTGCTGATTGTGATGACCTTACTCTATATGCTCGCGATGGGCACCACCATAGTGTTTCAGCTGATTAAAGGGCAAAGCAATTTAGAAATATCCCAATATCTGATCCGCCTTGGATTTTATTACCTGCTGCCTTTGCTGATGACCTCAGTATTAGCGTTTTTCCTTCAGGTTCTTAGCCCAAATAAATACGCAGGTATGGGGTTGTTTGTCGCCTATTACCTGACCACCTTTGTGATGGCAAATTGGGGCTTTGGCCATAGTTTGTATAACTTTGGTCAATCACCCAGCGTCAGTTACTCAGATATGAACGGTTATGGTTGGGGCTTACTCAGCCATAGTTTGTATATGATTTATTGGGGCGCCTTTAGTGTCTTGTTGTTTGTCTTAGGCTATGGATTGTACCACCGTGGGCCACAGCAAAGTCTTAAAACCCGATTAGGATTATTAGGTTATCAACTTGGCCACAATGGCAAGGTGATTATAGCGGCGGCTCTGGTGATCTTTGTGGGCTCTGGCAGTTATTTGTTTTATCAGACCAAGGTGCTTAATCACTACCTTACCCAAGATGAAACCACGGATTTACAAGCTGATTACGAAAAGACGTTCAAACAATATCAAGGCATGCCTATTTTAGTGACCACTCGGGTTAATGCTAATGTCGATATTTTCCCTGAGCAGCGCAAAATAGCCGCTAAGGTGATGTTTGAATGGCAAAATAAGTCGGATAAGCCGATTGAAAAGATGCTAGTGCAGTTCCCCGAGCATACTCAGGCTGAAACGGTAAAAATCAATATTCCGAATACGCACCTTGGCGAGTTTGATCGCCGCTATCGCAATGCGTGGCTGACGTTTTCAACGCCTGTGCAGCCAGGACAGTTGGTGGTGGGGAATATTGAATTGGTGCGTGAGTCTACCGGGGTTGCCGAGTCAGGTTTTGATTTATCCGTGGTAGAAAATGGCACTTTTATCAATAATTTTGAGTTGCTACCGCTGTTTGGCTACCAAGACAGTTTTGAGTTGATGGACCGCCATGAGCGCCAAAAACGTGGGCTGGCAGAAAAAGATCGCGCCAATAAGCTTGAGGATAGCCGTTTCTATCAGCAAAACTTTTTTGGGGTAGATGGCGATTTCATTCAATTTGAAGCCACCATTTCAACCAGTGCGGATCAAATTGCCCTCGCGCCAGGTTATTTGCAAAAGCATTGGCAGCAAGATGGTCGCCAGTACTTCCATTATTTAATGGACAGTCCAATGGTGAACTTCTATGCCATTATCTCCGGTCGTTACCAAGTTGAAAAGGTTGAACATAATGGGATTGCTGTAGAGGTCTATTACCATGTGGATCATCCTTGGAACGTAGCTCGGATGGTGGAGTCGGTTAAGGATTCAATCGATTATTACACCGCGGCATTTGGCCCGTATCAGCATAAGCAAATGCGTATTATGGAGTTTCCTAGATACCGAAGTTTCGCACAAAGTTTCGCGAATACCGTGCCTTACTCCGAGCGTATTGGCTTTATTACCGACTTACGCAATGAGGATAATATTGACCCTGTATATTATGTCACTGCCCATGAAGTCGCTCACCAGTGGTGGGGACACCAAGTGGGGGCTGCGGATGTTCAGGGCAGTGCGGTGATCTCCGAAAGTCTGTCACAGTATTCGGCGCTGATGGTGTTAGAGCATAAGTATGGCGATAAAATGATCCGCAAGTTCTTGAAATATGAGCTTGATCGCTATCTGCGTGGCCGTTCATCAGAGCCGATAAAAGAACAGCCGTTATTGCGTAGTGAAAACCAGCAATACATTCATTACCAAAAAGGTTCTGTGGTGATGATGGCTATTAAGGATGTGTTGGGTGAAGCTAAGCTAAACGCTAATCTCAAAGCCTTCTTAACTCGCTATCAGTACCGTAATGATCCTTTCCCTACCACAGTAGATTTGGTGAACTATCTCAAACAGGGAGCTGATGATATTCAGTCGCGGTTTATTGATGAATCCTTTAATGAGATTACGCTCTATGATTTGCGATTAACGAATGCAGTGGCAACGGTTCTGCCCAATGGCAAAACGCAAGTTGAATTAACTATTTACGCGAGTCGTAAAGTTGCCAGTGGTAAAGGTGAAGAAACCGAGCAGCCTTTGGATATGCAGGTTGATATCGGGGCATTTAGTGTCGACCCAGATAAGCTAAAAGATGAAAAGCAAATTTTGTTGCTTGGAAAACATCATTTAGTTAGTGGCGAAAATAAGCTCACTCTCACGTTGGATGAAAAACCAAGCTATGTCGGTGTCGATCCCTTTGTGAAATTGATTGATCGCGACGCGAGGGACAACATCTTTAAACTGTAAATGGCTAGGGCGTGTTGACGTTTCGAGATTAGATTTTGTTCGTTCTGGCAAGCAAGGGCTTGCCAACCAAACCCTGCTACAAGGGGCAATATTGAATTTCGAAACGTCACATGTCCTAATCAAAACGGCTCTACAACTCACGCACTCTCTAGCTTAAAGCATGGATAGTGCGTTTTTTCATTCTGTTAGGGGTTATTTAGCTTCACTGTTCTAGGGCTATTAAGCAACTAAGCGTAAGACGCTTGTATTACTTAGGGCTGCGTTAGTGTCCATTTATGTGGAACTCTGATCTGTATTTATTTTACTTTGTAAATCAATGGTTAAATCGCTTAAAAAATAATCTTGAAAGTTCAAAACTCATGGGTTGATGGTGAAATTAGTGCAAATTTGCTTGTTCTTCGGCATGGATTTTCCTAAGGTAATTGAAAATGATTTTCACTGAGGCTCCTATGAATACTCATCTGCAATTACAGGTTAAGCATTGGCTCGAAAATGACCCCGATCCCCGCACTCAGGCACAACTGCAAGCCTTAATCGACACAGGCAATGACGCCGAACTCGAGGCACGTTTTGCGGGACGGTTAGAGTTTGGTACCGCCGGATTACGCGGTGTGGTGGGCGCAGGTCCTATGGGCATGAATCGCTTGGTTATCCGCCAAACGTCTGCAGGGCTTGGTGCCTATCTACTCGAACAAATTAAAGATGCCGCCGAGCGCGGGGTTGTGATTGGTTACGATGGCCGCCACGATTCACGCACTTTCGCCCATGATACCGCCAGTGTACTCACCGCGATGGGGATTAAAGTGCGCCTCACCGCCAAAGTGGCGCCAACGCCGCTGGTGGCCTTTGGGGTTAAGCATTTTAATGCCGCTGCGGGCATTGTGGTGACCGCCAGCCATAACCCGCCACAATACAATGGCTACAAAGTGTATTGGGAAAACGGCGCCCAGATTATCCCGCCCCATGACTCAGGTATCGCCGCTAAGATTGAGCTGGCGGCAACCCAAGCAATTCCGTTTATGGATCAGGCTGATGCCATCAAGCACGGTAAATTGATTTGGCTTAATGACGATTATTACGAAACCTATCGCCGCGGCGTGATGCACGCCAATGTGTTGCAAAATCACACTGCGCCCGAAAAAGTCAGCCTTGCCTATACCGCCATGCACGGTGTGGGCGCTGAAATGGCTGAAACTGTGCTTAAGGACACGGGTTTTACCCAAGTCTACTCGGTGGCGGCGCAGCGCGAGCCTGATGGGGATTTCCCAACGGTTAACTTCCCTAATCCGGAAGAAAAGGGCGCGATGGACTTAGTTATCGCCGAAGCGAAAAAACATGGTGCCATGCTCGCCTGCGCCAATGATCCCGATGCCGACAGATTTGCGGTTGCAGTACGTAAGGATGATGGCGAGTATCAAATGCTAACAGGCGACCAAGTGGGCGTGCTCTTTGGCCATTATCTGTTAAGCCATGCCGCGAAAGACCAACGACTGGTGGGCACGACTATTGTGTCCTCCAGTCTATTATCTAAAATCGCCAAAGGCTTTGGCGTTGAAAGTTATACCACGCTCACCGGTTTTAAATGGCTGATGAATGTGGGGATTGCGCAGAGTCAGCCTGATAATCAATTCTTGTTTGCCTACGAAGAGGCGCTGGGTTACACCGTCGGTAGCATGGTGTGGGATAAGGACGGCCTGTCTGCTCTCGTCGCCTTCGCCCAATTAACCGCCGAACTTGCTGCTAAAGGGCAAACCATTTGGGATAGACTCGAGCAGATTTACCGCGAGCAGGGTTTCCATCTCAATGCCCAAGTCAGCATTGCCTTAAAACCCGATACGCCCAATATCGGCGCGTATTTGCGTGAACATCCGCCGCTGAAGATTGGTGAACATGCCGTGGTGTCGAACGATGATCTCAAGGCGTTAGAACGCCGATTTGCCGATGGCAAGGTTGAGAAAATCAATCTGCCCGCCAGTGATGTATTAACTTATCGCTTAGCCAATGGTGCGCGGGTGATAGTACGGCCATCGGGCACTGAGCCTAAAATCAAGTGTTACTATGAGGTGGTCGAACCAATGACGGCGCAAGATACCTTAGCCACGGCGCAAGCGAGAGCGACTAAGGCGATGGAGGCGTTTATTTCAGCCCATCAGGCAAGCCTGCCTAAGTAATCCTGTTATCCTTCGTTAAATAAATTCACTTTCACTCAAAGGCTACTGACATGATGCTGTCAGTAGCCTTGTTTTATTCTTGTTGTCGTCCGCTGGTGATCCACATTTATAACGTGATGAATCATTGGCATTTTTCAACAAGGAGAAAGTGAAAATGTTATCAATTGCACCGTTAGTTTGGGGTGAAATTCCTGTCAGTGATATGGATCGTGCCATCGCTTTTTATCAACAACATTTCGGGGTTGAATTTAAGCGTGACGACATGGAAGACATGCAATACGCCACGATTGAAACAGAGGATGAAGGCGCACCAAGCATTGGCCTCGTTAAATGCAGCATGAGCAAACCGTCGATGGACGGTAGCACTGTATACTTGCATTTCAGCGCACAATTGCAACCTTTAGTGGATAAACTCGTGGCCGCCAATGTGACTATGCTATTGCCTGTGACGCCTATCAAGGATGGTGGTTGTGGCTATATCGCCCTGTTCGTGGATAGCGAAGGCAATAAGGTCGGCCTCTGGTCGCAAAACCAGTAATTGAAACCTTGCAGAGTCGTGCTTTGGCACGACTTTTTGCTCTCTGTTTTACATTGATATTTATAAGATATTGTTGGCTATCGGCGTCTGGCTATGCACCTAAAACAATAGATATCAAATGACAGGCCTTAATTAATAACCTGAAGTGATGGTGAAAGTGAACACGACAATGGAACTGGTTTATTTGGCGGCTCAACCTATGCTTGGGCTGGGCACTCGCACCAACAATAGCGCAGAACTGGCGGGCGAAGGTGGCAAGATTGCAGCGCTATGGCAGGCTTTTTTTGAATCTTCACAGCTGACATCTATGCTCGATTCTCCCATGTATGGGGTTTACTACGACTATGAATCCGATATGACGGGAGACTATTCGGTTTTAGTGGGTAAAAGCGTCGAGTCTGTCAGCGAGACCGGCCCATTTACTGCGTTGCAGCTGCGAGAAGGAAACTACCTTAAGTTCAGTGCGCAAGGGGAAATGCCCCACTGTGTGGTGGAACTTTGGGGACAGATTTGGCGTTACTTTAGTGCGCCTGATTGTCCGCACCAGCGCTGCTACCAAACGGACTTTGAAGTCTATCTAAGTGCTGATAAAGTCGAGATTTATATTGGGATTGTGAAGTTTTAAACGATAAAAGCAGGCAGATGCACTATCGCTTGGGCGGCTAAGCTTTAGCGGTTAAGATCCCTAAACTTTCGCAGCGAAGCCAATTTGAGGTGTGATTACTGTCCATGCGCCGTGCCGACCGTCTATTTCAAATAGTGCAAATTCTTAAACATCGACGACTGACGACCGCCCAAGAGCTGGCGGATCGTTTAGAAGTCTCGACCCGCACCGTGTACCGCGATGTGCAGGATTTGTGTTTGAGCGGCATTCCCATTGAAGGGGAGGCGGGCGTGGGTTATCTACTGCGCCACGAAGTGAATGTGCCGCCACTGATGTTTAACGAGGCCGAATTAGAAGCGATTCAAGTCGGCATGCGCATGGTGCAAACATGGGGCGGCAAAGAGCTCGGCAGTGCGGCGCGTCAGGCGATGATAAAAGTGGAGGCCGTACTACCTAAGCGTTTGCAAGCCTATCAATCCTTGATGTTCTCGCCGGATTTTTATTTAGATTCCAACGAGTTTCAGTTTCTCGATCCGCTGCGTAATGCGGCCCAGCGCCGTGAATACGTCAAACTATTCTATCAAGATGTGAATAAAACCCTGACAGAGCGTGAAGTGCGGCCGCTCGCCATCTATTTTTGGCGCGGTACTTGGACCTTGCTGACCTGGTGCGAATTACGCCAAGATTTTCGCAACTTTCGGGTCGATCGAATCACCGGATTGTTAAGGCTTAACTGCCATTTTGAACCGACGCCGGGACAGGAGTTAGAGGATTATATTTGCCTGATGGAAAGCCAGTCTTAACTATTTGCGGTGATGGTGGTGTTGATAGAAAGCGATGGAATACCTCATTGAGTGAGGAAAACATTGTTTATATCGTTAACCATTCAAAGGAACTATGGTTCTAACCCAATGGTTTTAGTCAATATTGACTAACTCAACGCTTTGATTTGTAAGGTTATTATAGATTTTCAATTTATGTTTAATGGCGTAAAAGCCATCTCAGCAGATCCAGCGTTTAGCATATATGTACAATGTGGTATTTGGATATTTTACCCTGCACGGCTTATAAGGGCATGTTTGCTTGGTTTGACTCACAAAACGCATAAATGTTGTGCTGTACATACCTACGAGATCTATCCTTTCTGCTAAAATTTAGCGGGAAGGATAGCTTTGATATAGCGTAATGAGCATATATGATGACATTTCAGCGTTTTAGTCTGTTCACTTTGCTGTTTTGTATTGGAATATGGACATATATACCAAACTCATATGCTGTTGATACTTTTATTATTAATCCTCCAGAATCAAATAATGACCATAGATACCAATATACTTATGATCTGTTGACATTAATTATTGAAGCAACAAACAATGATTTTGGTGTTGGAACAATACAGATTTCTGATGTTGTCATGAGTCGTAACCGTATTTTTAGAGGATTATTAGAAGGTAAAACAGTCAACGTTATTGCTGAAGCATCTAATTCTCAGTGGGATGAACAGTTAATTCCAATAAAAATCCCAATCCGTAAAGGTATTCAGGGTTTTAGAGTATTTATTATCAAGAAACAAAATTTACCCATTATGGCCAATATAAATACATTGGCGCAGTTAATGGCGTTAGATACCGGTTCTGGTAGCCAATGGTCAAGTAAAGCAGCCATGCAAAATGCTGGATTTAACGTTATTGAAAGTATTCAATATGATAATTTGTTTAATATGTTATCTATGGAGCGATTTATTACTTTCGGACGAGGTGTTAATGAGGCTTTTCAAGAGGTTGAGCAGTTTAAACAACAGTATCCCGATCTCGTTGTTGATGATAATATTTTACTGCATATACCACTTGCAACTTATTATTATGTTGCACCAAATCAGCCGCGTTTAGCCACAAGAATACAAGAGGGACTTAAACGAATAATTGCTAATGGAAAGTTTGATGAATTATTTTATCGGCGGCATTGCGAATTTTTGTTAAAAAGTAATATTAATCATAGACGAGTTTTTAAAATTAATAACCCACTCACTACTGAAGCAGAAATGACATCAATTGTTGGTAAGGACTTTTTGCTCGAACCAAGTAGTGATTTTTCGGCGCTATGTGAGAAGTACCATTAATCCCATATTTAATGGGAATATTAAGTTTTTCATTATCAAAAAAGTTAAATGGTTGTTAGCTGAACTGTGTGTGCTATTGATGGTTTACTTTCTTTAAAGAGGATTGGATTCTGTAACCAGATTAATACTGTTAACTGTATAGTAGATAAAAATTTTTCTTTAACCTCATTGCTAGCTATTGCTGTTTTGTTGGAGCATCATTATGCTAATTTCTGTTGTATTTTCAATGATTTGCACTATGAAGTAGTTGCTAGAGGAAATGATACGTAAGATGTCGAGACAGTTGTTGAGCTCCTCGACGCTGCATTTGCAGTGATGTGTCTGTGAGCAACCAATCGATCCTCTTAAATAACAGTGAATCAGGTCGTGTCTGTTGGGATATCGATAGCGATATTTAGGGGGGAATCGTTGTTACTACAATCATTGGCAATCGCTAATGAAGATGGTTAAACAGTAATCGTAAGTCGTATTAATGAAAAACGCTGCGGAGGCGCTATGTTGAAAATTAGTTCTAGCTTATTGATGTGTTTGGTGTTGTTTGCTTGTAGTTCTATGCCGAAAGATTGGTCTGGAATGTCCGCCGATGAAATATCTGCTTGGAAGTCGGCAGGTTTTAGTTCTGAAGTTGCTCAAAAGTGGCATCTTAGTGGATTTGATGCAGCGCAAGCGTCTGACTGGAACAAGGCTGAATTTAATCTAAAGGATGCGATGGCGTGGGGAGCACAGAAATTTGCCCCAGAAGAAGCTAAAAATTGGCGCGATTCAGGCTTTGACTTAGACGATGCTATTGAGAGTCGTAATAAAGGTTTGACCCCAATTAAACGTAATTAACCGCCTAAAATTACTGCAAATGGACGCATCATTTTGCGTCCATTTTTTAGCCCAATATCCTAATCAGGATGATTAATGATTACTTGTTTATCATTGGGTTTACGGGAGTTAAGCGCTAGCGATACTGCCAACAGTCATTCCTTTGATATCGGCAAAGGTTTCACCTTTTCACTTGGAACTCGTTTTGTGGGTGTCGCTTGCTTAATCTGCCAGCTGCAACTTAGTGAGTTCTGCGCCAGCGATAGCACTTAAGTGCTGAGTGATTTTCTCAATCGGCCAGTCCCACCAAGCGATGGCAACAAGCTCATCTATCACTGTTTGCTCGAATCTTAGCTTAATAATAGTGGCAGGGTTTCCACCCACCACTGCATAGGGCGGCACATCCTTAGTGACCACGGCTTGGCTGGCAATAATGGCGCCGTGGCCAATGTTTACTCCAGGCATAATGGTGGCGTTATAACCTATCCACACATCATGGCCTATGCGGGTGTCGCCCTTAAAGGGTAAATCCTCGGGCTTAGGTGCCGCCTTTTCCCAGCCATTGCCGAAGATATAAAAGGGATAAGTGGAAAAGCCAGATACCTGGTGATTGGCGCCATTCATAATGAATTTTACGTCCCGTGCAATGGCACAAAATTTACCAATAATCAGCTTATCGCCAATAAAGTCAAAGTGATAAAGCACGTTTGACTCGAAACGTTCTGGCCCCGCAGGGTCGTCATAATAGGTGTAATCGCCGACGATAATAGTGTCACGGCTAATAAAGTTCTTCAGAAAACCCACCTGAGGGAATCCTTTTAAGGGGGATTTGTCATTCGGGTTAGGTCCAAGTTGGGATTGGGAATGCGTCGGCATGTTTGCCTCCCTGATGATTTAATGGTTAAGAATTGGGTCGTCTCGCAGTTAGAATTAGAGCTAAGTTAAGAGTCGAGCGCCGTTAAGCACTGGAATGCTCAGTTACACCTGCTGGTGAATCTTTTACTCACAATAGGCCGCTTCCCTTGCCAATATGACATGTTTACGGGTTTCACCCCAGCGATAACCGCCAAGTTCACCAGTTTGGCGTAGCACCCGATGGCAGGGGATAAGTAATGCCACCGGATTAGCGCCAATCGCCGAACCGACCGCGCGTGAGGCCTTAGGCTTACCAATGGCCTTGGCAATATCGCCGTAGGAGGCGACCTCTCCCTTAGGTAAATTCAGTAGGGCGCGCCACACATTAAGCTGAAAGTTAGTGCCTTTTACCCAGAGTGAGAGCGGGGCCGGCTCACCTTGGTGAATAGCCTGAGTGCTGGATGCTATTGAACTAAGCTTTTTGGCACTCGTGTCAGCAAAGTACTGGCTAAAGAGGTGATCAATTAAGCTTGCTGTTTGCGCTGTGTCCTCATAAATGGTGGCCTGACTCCAGCTCTGCTTCAAACGTTCTAATGGCAATTGAATTTGCAGCATATCGACAAAATCAAACTGGCAAATGCCCCGGGCTGTTTGGGCGATAAAGGCTAAACCGAAGGGCGTAGGATGATAGCCATAGGCAATGCTGATCCCTAAGCCTTTTTGTCGATATTCGAAGGGCGTGACCGCCTCAAGTTGCACAAAATGATCGTATAAACGCGAGCCACTGCTCAGGCCTAACTCATAACTGGCACTCAAGGTCGAGTGGGACGGCTGCTGCAATAACTGTTTTGCCCGCTCTAGGGTTAAGGCTTGCAAGTAACGCTTGGGAGTGATCCCCGCCCAGCGACTAAAGAGCCGCTGGAAATGGAATTCACTTAAATGGACGTGCGCCGCAATCTCCGCCAGTGAGGGTTGATGACCCACATGCTGACGAATAAAGTCAATGGCACGCGCAATTCGCTCGTAATCTTGGGTCATCGTTATCCATTCCCTAGGTTTTACAGATGGACACACCACCATCGACCAATAAGGCTATCCCTGTGGTAAAACTGGCCGCATCGGAGGCGAGATATAGCGCCGATTGGGCAATTTCCGCGGGATCTGCGAGGCGCTTGAGGGCATGGAGGTTTTTCACAAAGGCCATGGCCTCCGGGGTATTGGCAAACTCCCGTCCCATTGGGGTATCTGTACCGCCAGGCAATAGCGCATTAACCCTAATGCCGCGCGCGCCGTATTCAACGGCCAAGGATTGGGTTAAGCCAATCATCCCCGCTTTACTCGCCGCATAGGCTGCCGTTTGCGGAAAACCTATGGTATAGCCAACAAAGGAAGATGTAAAAATAATCGACCCCGCGCCACGTTTAAGCATCTGTGGTAATTGATATTTTGCCGCTAAAAATGCACTGGTAAGGTTGGTTGTTAGGGTGTTTTCCCATTCGGCTCGGCTGAGCGCATCCGAATCCACACCTAATTCGCCATTAATGCCAGCATTGTTAAAGGCGATATCCAATCCACCATAGTGCTCAACGGCAAGCGCCACTAAATTACTGGCATACACCTCGTCGGTCACATCGCCCGCCAGATAAACCGCTTCACCACCTTGGGTGATGATCTCATCTACCAATGAGGCCAATATGGCTCCGCGGCGCGCGCCTAGCACCAGTTTTGCGCCTTCACGGGCAAAGCGTTTCGCGGTGGCATAGCCAATCCCCGAACTTGCCCCAGTAATGATTGCGACCTTTCCCTGTAACACTGCCATAGATATGTCTCCATTGATTGCCTCGGCCAATATGCGCCGATAGAGACATAGTGCAGGGCTAGGGTATGCAACTCGACCCGAATCTTGCGCTTTTACACTCGGCGCTTCAGTCGTGGAAGTTGGGTGGATTGTCACTGAGTTTTAGGCGATGCCAGCAGCATAAATCAGCAGCAAAGACAGTGGGACGGAAACAACACCGATTAAGCGAAATTTATTGTTAAACGCTTGGGCTGACCATCGGGCAAATTTGCGATGCTGACTTGGCGGCGTGCATGCCAAGCCGATTCCCACACAGAGTAAGACAATACCTATCGCCAAAAAGATCTGTGGAAATCGGGTATCGGCGCAATATTGGATAAAAATCACACCCGCAATAATTCGGCTAACCACTTCAATAATATGGAAGTAGGGCTGCTCGCTAAATGCAATAATGCCATCCGCGAACGCCGCAGGCCTGACGATCATCACAAGGCTGAATAACAGCATCAATAGGCCAAAAGCCGCAATAAAGTACATCGCCATTCCTTGTATTGGTTCTTATGTATTTGGCATGGGAAGCGTGAGTGGCTGTGTTTGTTCTACTTTAACTTGAGTCGTAATTGTTCTATCTGCCTATCGATAGACGCAACCTGCGTATCTGCTTGCTGCGCCACCGCCGACATTTCTTGTGCCAAGCTTTGCTCCCAAGTCGCTCCGGCAAGATTGTTATTGGCGTAACTTCTATCGTTTCTCAGCGCTACAATACGTTTATCCCTTTGGTCGATAATGAGTTTTCGGTCGTTTTCTAGTTTAGTGATTTCACGGCTAATGCGTTGTTTATCAATAAAATCGGTGATTTCTTGTTTTTTATCCGAGTGAGTAACAGCGTTTGCATGGGCAATATCAGGGCCTTTAACCACGCTACCGACGCCGCTAAGATCCACGGGTTGGCTATTTTCATCACAGGGATCGGCTTGATATTTCCCATCGGCACATTGGTATACGGCGGCATTGGCCGAAAAAGGCAAGATAAGTGTCACTAGCAATAATGATTTTCTGTCCATAGAACACCCCATTGTTGATTTTGGCTAGATTACTCTGTCGTGGTGTAAAAACCAACCGCGAGGTCATGGGGTTTCACCCACACTCGAATTCCAATAAGCCGTTGGTATGGCTGATGGTCTGTTATCAACAATTAAGGCATGCCATGAATTTAACAATGGGTGTTTGTTAAATTTTTTCTTAGAGCTAACTTAATAACTAATTGCTTGAACGTAAGTTGAAAGCACATTATGTTATTGTTTTGAAAAGGGTTGCTCGATTTTCTGTGAAAAAGGATAAACAGTGAAAATTATTCCCACGGTACCGAAAAAATCTAAATTAATGAGCTGGTTGAAGCAGTTACCAATTTCTTTGCAACTAATATTAATTATATCTTTATTCTATCTGACTTGGCACTTTAGATACTTTGTTAGCGGTGTTAATGAATCTGAACTTGTAAAAGTAGAAGGTATTCTTTACTCGATTGAATGTAAGAATAAAATTTCAGGGGCGGATAGTATTATTTTGTATACATCCTTTCCTGAACGAGAGGTATGGTTTAGTGGTTGGCAAAAGTGCAAAAATTTATCTAGAGCATTAAATGAGTTACGTTTTCCCGAAAAAGTAATCTATTATACCAAGAGGTATAATGGTGTTTTTAGCCAAAATAGTGAAGGAGCTTTATGGATTTATGCCGTTGATCTTGCGAGCACGAACGAGCCATTAATTTATCCCGTAAATGGATTAGGTGTTAATTACGAGCCGAATATTTGGTGCTTGGTGTTTTTCTTCATAGCACTATCTCTAATTGAGTCATTAAGAGAGCGTTGGTCGGATTACAGAAAATTTAAAATGAGTTAAGTAACCATTAATGACATACAAACGGAGATATATAAACTAAAAAAGTGGGTGAAAATATTGACTCCCAACTTTAATAGCGTTGCAGTGAACCTCCGGCTATACCTTGGTTAAACATTGAATAAGAGGTTTGTATGCCGAACCCTCTCAAGGAGAGAAATCCTACTCCTTAATATCCTCCCATAGTTACTCTTTTACTGCATAATTCCTATGGAAAGTGGTGAACAATGCAGCACTGTTATCATAGTATTTGTCCTCAATATACAACAGATTAAGCCGTAATTTGTTTAGGCGAATTCTATTACGGGCATGACCTTCAATAATATGGATGTATTCGAGAGCCGCCATGGATGGCTTCACGGCGTGTCACGCAAGCTGCTGAATTTGGCGTATTCGCTATTTGAGCATAAGAACCTAATCGTCATCGACTGGGAAATAGTAGGAAAAAGAGTGAGGCTACCTTCATCTTCCACGCTGGCCATTTGTTGTATTGGGAGTTGCACGTTTGAAATATACTATTTTTAATGACTTGGAGCTTTTTTATGTCTTTGATTTAAAATGTATAGCTGGATTTATTACCTCCTTGTGTTTTTTATTATTTTGGTTAAAGCAATTTATGCCATACGGGTTGTAGGTAAACTGAAAGTGCATTATGGTATGAGATAAAATGGTTGGCTAAATTTTTAATACCTAGCTAAGGATTTCGTATCTAAAAATATAGCCAAGATTAATTTGCCATAAAGGAGAATTGTTGATGCGTTACTTAAATAATCAAATTGGATACCCTTCATTATAATTTATTTCGTTGTATTGTTGTCTGTTTTTATAGTCAATAAGATTTTTCTGCAAGACTTTAAAGGTGAAAACGATTTTATTATTTTAATAGTAATATTGAGTATCATACTATTGATGACCTTTAAGTTGAGGGTGAGTATCGAAGATAAAAAGCTTACGCTAAGCTACGGAATTGGTTTATTTAAAAATAGATTTGATCTTTCAGATGTTGCCAATGTGTCTATGGTAAAAAATAAATGGTATTGTGGTTGGGGTATGCGAATTTCATCTGAAGGAGCAATATATAATATATCCGGTTTCGAAGGTGTTAAAATTGACTTCCGTTCAGGCGTTTCAATTATGGTTGGAACTAATGAACCATTAGAACTATATCAAGCACTTAAAACGTTTACCTCTTAATGTATCCTGCGAGTGAAAAGCGCTATCGTTAAAGAACTCTTCATTGTTTAGCCCTAACATAGGCGAGTTTTCACTAAGAGGCTGTTCATAATTCTGTGTCAGGTTAATTCGATTACTGACGTGACCTTCGATGATATGGATATCATCGCAGAGCCGCCATGGATGGCTTCACGGCGTGTCACGGAAGCAATGGAATTCGGCGTATCCGTGACTAGCTCAGAAGTGCTTGGATCATCTTTCTATTTTTAACCTAACATTCCGCCATTCTAGTTCTACAAACAAAAACAGCCGCAAAATATTTGCGGCTGTTTTTGATTAATATTCTGTATTTATATGAGATTTAACGCTTACGCTAAATCACTCGCTATTCATTGACCATTGCTAATAGCGCAGTTAAGAACTCTTTATCCAATGCGGCAATTTCACCTTGCTCGATAAGCACTTGATTAAGGATCTCATGGCTAGTCAACGGATTAGCTAATACCACGCGAAACACCACAGTGGGTTGTCTAAAGTAGTGCGCGGGTTGAATACGGGTGCGGGAGACAAAGGATTTACCCTGTTCGCGTTGGTGTTTTTGAATAAATTGGGTTAGGCCATCGAGCAGCTCATTAAAATGAGCGAGTTTGGTCTTATCGCCTTGTTCAATCGCCACTTGCATGGCGGCTTGCACCTGCGCGGGTACATAACGATAGGTGAGCAGGCACAGCTCTGGCGCTGTGACTAGCTCAAAGTTAGGATGTGCGTCGATTTGCTCGGCAAAATAACGGGCTTTTTCAAGGCTGTTATTGATCAGGATTTCGTAACCATCGCGGCCAATAATCTGCAGACAGGCGTGCACTAACATCGCCATGCCGGGGCGTGAGCCTTCGAGCGTTTGGCTGCCTAAATCCTTAGAGCCTCGGCGCAAAATATATTCGGCGTGGTGGGCAATCGCATGGGCAAACTCAGGATTTTTAAACAGCACCATACCCGCGCCCATGGGGACATACATTTGCTTATGGGCATCGATGGTGACTGAGTCAGCGAGTTCAATACCATCGAGCAAGTGACGGTATTTATTGGATAATAGGCTTGCGCCGCCCCAAGCCGCATCCACATGGAAGTGGCAGTTTAGCTCACTTGCTAAGGCGGCAAGTTCGCGCAGTGGGTCGATATTGCCTGTCTCAGTAGTGCCAGCCACCCCCACAATCGCCATGACTTTAATGCGTTTATTCGCCAGTTCAGCGGCGACTTCGCGCATTTTGGCTACATCGACTTTGTTATTGCCATCGGTTGGGATGCTGATGATATTGTCGCGACCGATACCGAGCAGATCGACGGCCTTACCTAAGGAGTAGTGGCCGCGCTCGGAGACCAGAATTGCTAAATCATCGAAGCCATAGTGGCGCAGCGCCTTAATTAAACCTTCGCGGGTCACGCCTTTAAAGTCGCCATCGGCCTTGAGTAATTGGTTGCGGGCAATCCACAGGGCGGTGATGTTAGCCACAGTGCCGCCGGAGCAAAATGCGCCGAGGGAATGGTTGGCGCTGTGCATCCAATTACGATAAAAATCATCATCTTGAGCGTAAATCAAATGGTGCATCATGCCGAGCACTTGGCGCTCAAGCGGGGTAAACGCCTTGGATGTTTCGATTTTGACCAAGTTTTGATTCAGCCCCACCATCATTTTCGACAGTGGTAACACGAAATAGGGCAGTGCCGAGGTCATATGGCCGATAAAACTCGGCGCCGCCGTATGCACCGAATGCGCCACCAGGTTTTGCATAATTTCGTCGGTGTAGTCGGAGACAAAACGCGGCTGGCTTGGAATTTCAAAGGCTTGAAAATCGGTTTCGATCTCTGATAGCGGCTTTTCTAGCGCGGCAATACTGTCACCCAAAAAACCTGCTAAGTCCTCGGAAAGCTTCTGCTCGATAATGCTTAAGGTGGATTCCGCATCTTCGGGCACAGTGAAAATCCGCATTAGACTTTCTTCAGATGCGATGGCTTGGCGAGGGAGTTTTTGGGTCATGGGGCTTGCCGTCTATTAATTCTTATAGTGAAACCGCAAAGGTGATTAAGAGTATAACCAAATACATGGCGCTTAAACCCGTTTACGGATTACCAAAAAGGGAGCTCACTTTACTGCAAGGCCTTTTAGGCATCAAGCACTAAAACACCACTTGAGTTAGTGCTTGGGTTACAGAATAAACAAAGGCGCTATAAATAGCGCCTTGGGTGTATGTCGTTAGCTATCGTAACACTAAGGTAAAGTTAACGCTGGCCCAGCATCAAGACCGCGGCAATATTGCGGGCGGTATTGGTCAGATTCGCTTTGGCATTCGCCAGCACATCGTCCAGCGGACTTAAGTGAGGGATGATAGGGAAAATCGCCGCCATACCTTGCTCGAGCACGGCATTGGCATTGTCGCCAAGGCAACCGGCAATTCCGATAGTCGGAATATTTTGCAGCTGCGCTTGCTTTAAGACGCCCATCGGGGTTTTGCCAAATATGGTCTGGCCATCGATTCGGCCTTCGCCCGTGATAACAAGATCCGCGCCGCGAATTTTGTCTGCCAATCCCACCGTTTGCATCACAATCTCGACACCGGGTTTAAGCTCAGCGCCTAAAAACGCCATCACGCCAAGGCCCATACCGCCCGCTGCGCCCGCGCCAGCTTGATTGCGGTGATCGGTTACACCACTTTGGGCGATCACATCGGCATAGTGACTCAGGGCGGCGTCTAAAATGCTCACCATCTCGGGCGTTGCGCCTTTTTGCGGGCCAAATATGGCCGAGGCGCCACGCTCACCGCACAGCGGATTATCGACATCGCAGGCCACTTCAAAGGTACATTCTTTCAGTAGCGGATGGGCGTTGCTCATATCGATACTGGCAAGCTGAGATAGCGCCGCGCCGCCCGCACTTAGGGTTTTGCCTTGTTTATCCAGCAGTAAAATATCTAGCGCTTGGGCCATACCTGCGCCGCCATCGTTGGTTGCGCTGCCGCCTAAACCTAAAATAATGTGTTTTATCCCGCGATTGAGCGCATCACAAATTAGCTCGCCCGTACCATAACTGGTGGTGAGCAGCGGGTTACGCTGATCCCTTGGTACATGGTGTAAACCCGAGGCGGAGGCCATTTCAATCACCGCAATCGTGCCTTTGGCTTGCTGGCCTAAAATGCCGTAATGGGCTTTGACTTTATGGCCGAGTGGCCCCATGACCTCTAAATTGACAATGCTGCCGCCAGTGGCGTCGACCATAGATTGCACCGTGCCTTCGCCGCCATCGGCGACGGGGATTTTGACAATCTCACAGTCTGGGATCACTTGTGTTAAGCCTTGTTCAATCGCATTAGCCACATCGAGTGCGCTTAAGCTCTCTTTAAAGGAATCGGGGGCGATAACTATCTTCATTCAAAATCCTACAGCTTTTTGGGCGCTTGGTTGCGCCCAAGGACAAGATAACAGCAGCTTAGAGCAGCACTAAGCTTAGTACATACACGGCCAGCATGGAGGTTACACCTTGGATAAGGGTCGCCATAGTTTGGGCTTTATAGGCTTGTTTAACGCTCATGCGGCTAAATTGAGTCACCACCCAAAAGAAGCTGTCGTTAGCGTGGGAGACTGTCATGGCGCCGGCACCAATGGCCATTACGGTTAACACGCGGCCCATTTCGCTGCCAAGACCGATATCGCCCAGCATTGGGGCGACTAAGGCTGAGGTTGCCACTAAGGCAACGGTGGATGAACCTTGAGCCGATTTTAATGCTGCGGCGACGATAAAGGGCATGAAAATCCCAACGCCGAGTGCTGATAATGAGCTGCCTAAAAAGTCACCAATAGGTGTGGCTTTTAACACTGCGCCGAAGGCTCCACCGGCACCGGTGATCAAAATAATCGGTGCTGCGGCGACTAAACCTTGGCTAATACGCTCGCTAAACTCGGCAATCTTGTTATCGCTTTTCAGTAATAGCAGTGACAGGAATAGACCGATAAGCAGGGCGTTAACGGGTTGGCCGAGGAAGACTAATAGGCTGAATAGGCCTTCTTTGCCCAGTGGTGCAGAAGGGAAGTTAGCGATAGAACCTAAACAAATTAAGAGGATAGGCACAAAAATCGGTGCAAATGCCTTTAATGGGCTAGGGAGTGTGCCGTAGCTTTGTTTTAAGGATTCAAAATCAGCGGCTTGAGCTTTGAGTTCTTCCGCGCCTTCGCCATCGGGTTCAACCCCTGCAAAGCGGTTCGCCCATAGCATGCCCGCAAGTGAGGCAACGGCAGCAACAAATAAACCAACACCAATCACTAGGCCCAAGTTGGACTCTAGCCCTAAGTTACCTGCTGCGGCGATAGGGCCAGGTGTGGGCGGTACAAAGGTGTGAGTCGCATAAAGACCTGTCGCTAACGCCACGCTCATGGACACGCTCGAAACCTTCATGCGGTTCGCCATGGATTGTTTAAGCGAGTTTAAGATGACAAATCCCGAGTCACAAAACACCGGAATCGACACTAAGTAGCCGATAATCGACATAGTGAGTGTTGGGAAGCGTTTGCCCAAGACTTTAATCACCACATCTGCCATGGTAATGGCGGCGCCGCTCTTTTCGAGGATGATACCGATAATGGTCCCGAGCACGATCACCAGACCGATATAGCCGAGGATATTGCCAAAGCCAGTGGTGATGGTTTTAGCAATATCGCCACTCGGTAAACCATAGGCGAAGGCGCCAATAAAGGCGGCTAGAATTAAGGTTAAAAACGGATGGAGCTTAAATTTTGAGGTCGCGATAACAATAAATGCAATCACGCCGATGAGGATGAGCACTAAGTTCATAGATTGTCCCGTTCAGTCTTGGCTGAAGTTCTTAAGTGGTTTTGGCTGTTTTGTAGGGCGCGGTCTTTATTTGATCCCAAGTTCAAATAAAGGCTGCTTTAAGGTCAGCCTATTATTGAATACTGCGAATTGAATAGCTTTGGTTAAACTGACGGAATTACGGTATAAACAGGCCATTATTTTGTGCGTGTGCACAAAATAATGCGTGTGACTTCGAATGTAATAGCAGAAATATTGTTGCGAGGGGTTGGTAAACCTGCGGTTTACCAACCTTAAAAGTGTAGCGTTTAATATCTAGAGTTATTGACGACGAATAAAAGACTCAACATAAGCCGCCGTTCTGGCATTAAGTATCGGATCGGCTGAGGGGGCAATACCCTTAGGTAATAACAGTGGGTTAAAAATGCCTTTATCACACTGTTGCACTTGGGGATCGCTATCGCGGTCCCCGTTAATCACCACTTGGCCGACCAGTAATCGCTTGCGAGTCTCAGGCCAAATCACCGTTGGATTATTAATATCATCACCCGATTCAGCCAGTTGAATATAGAGGTTCCATTGTGCTGGCTGGGTGTTTATACGCTGGAGTAATTCTGCCTTTAAAAAATCATCACCAAGATTAGCCAGTTCGCTGGCAGAAAGGGCTGCTGTGCCGGCGACGGGTTCAAAAATCCATTTACCCGCAACGCTGTTATTTTGCTTGTCAGTAAACAAAAAGCTGTTTACGCCAAAATAGCGACTATTGGCAAAGCTGGGGCTGGGTGGCAGTTGTTTTACATAGTCGAAAAAAGCTTTGGCGTCGGGCTTATTATCGATAAGCCACTGTTTACCTTCGGCACCTTGTTTCACTTTGGTCTGAAAGGTAAAAAAATCATCCAGATTACTAGCAAAGAACACTGGCACATTGGTGGTGACAAAGTTCAGGTTTTCTTTATCACCATCAATTTTGAGTGACATAAAGCGCCCAGGGGTTTTGTCGGAGATTTGAGGATTGGTGCCGCCAAGGGAAAAGCGAGCGGTAACCTTAATTTGGCTTTGATTAAAAAATGGAATCGTTAGCGAATCTTGTAACTCTGGGTTGGGCGCAAAATAGCCGGAGGTGCAAAATCCTTTTGTGTGATTACGCAGTTTCACTTTTTTGCCGGCTTCGCGACTCGCCGCATCCGGCGTGCCATTGACTGCATCAACCAGTTCGGGAATGGTTTTTTCAGCGGCGATTAATGTGGGTGAAGTTAGTGCTAAGCCTGTGATGATGCATGCTTTGGCAAGTAAAGTCAGTTTGAATAGGGTCATTGTCATTCCTTCAATGAACTGTAACGAGCGTTCGAAATGTCGACGCGAGAGAGTTATCCAGAGATATAGGACAGGAGATACGGTATAAATCTTTCACCGAATGTATTGCTTACTCAATAGTGTAGTAATAGTGGAGTAAATGAGGTTAGCTTGAGACATGATTGCGATATCCATTGATTGCTTAAGCCACGTGAGTTAAATATTCAGTCGTTGAATTCGGTGGCTAAAGGAGCGTCTGGTTAAACAGAGGCCGCTACTTTGGGCTTGCAGAAGTATCAAGCAGTTGTCCCAGATACAGACTTAATAAGCCGTGTAAGGATTGAATATCAGTTTTGGTTAATTGCTGAATTTTATCTAGACGATATCTTAAGGTATTTCGGTGGATAAACAGGGCGTTGGCACATTGCTGCGCATCACCAAAGTGGGTGATATAGGCCGCTAAGGTTTTGCGTAGCTGACCATTTTTGTCGGCTTGAGTCAGTTGTTGATAGGGACTTGCTAGTGCTTGTCCGCGCCAGTCATGTTTAAGCCCAGAGAGCAACACTTGTAAGGAATAATCCTCAAACAGATATTTTCTGCCTTCAGGGTTTAGCTGTTTACCTAAGCTCAACGTTTCTTGCGCGGTTTGATAGGAGCGTGCAATCCCGCCTTTTACGGGAAAAAAGTGGCCCAAGGCAATTTTAAAATTTAAGTCCATCTGTGCAGGTAATCGTTGCAATAACTTATCAATACGTTGGTTTTCAAGCTCGGGATCCCATTGTTTTCCATCTAGAAAAGCGGGTTTTAGGATCACCAGCTGTGACATGGAGGTCATAGCAATTAGGTTGCCGCGGTCGGGATTTTGCAGTAGATGCAATACTTGCTTGAGGGTTTCGCTGACTCTGGGATTGCGCTCATCACCACCGCTTAGCTCGTTATCTGTTGATGTGTTTACCTGCGATATCATTTTGTGGATGGCGGAGGGTTGTTTTTCACTCACTTCAATAATGGCGGCCACTCGTGGTAGCGTGATATCAATATCGAGCTGCTTGGCCCAGCGATGCAATTGCTCATCGTCATCGGTTTGTGCCTTGATAAGTTGCAGAATAAATTCTTCACGCTGTCGGTTTTCCCATTGCAATTTATCCTGTTGATTGGCTTGCTCGACAATCATCTCGGCGGTCATTTTTAGCAGCTCGCCGTAGTGGGTTAGTTCTGCCGGGTCGCCAGTAATGCCAATCACACCAATAATTTGTCCTTGGTAATGCAAAGGTAAGTTGATGCCTGGTTTTACGCCATGAAGACCGGAGGCGACTTCTTCGCTCAATTCCACATTGCGATTTTGCGCTATGGCTAATAATGCGCCTTCGTGGACTGAACCCATTCGTTTGGGATCGCCTGATCCTAAAATCACCCCCTGACCATTCATCACATTGATATTGTGTCCGATGATTTTCATCGTACGACTGACAATTTTTTTGGCTATGGCGGAATCGAGCAGATACATGGTCTGTGCCTATTTCAATTAAGCATTTAATAATGCCGCGATACGTGATCTTATCTTAGGTATAAGCACTCGTTCAAATTCGGGATGCTGTTTTAGCCAAAGGTTGTTTCGAGGGCTAGGGTGAGGCATGACCATCAATTGCGGCCAATACAAGGACCATTGCTCAATCGCTTGGGTTACTGTGACTTTTGGGGGCGACAATGGCGTCGATAACGTTAAGTCCGGTGAGGTTAACTCCCTGCATGCTGTACTAAGACGAGCCTTAGCACGTGGCAGATGGTAATCAATTGCATATTGGCCAAGGACGAGCACTAACTCTACCTGTGGCATCAAGGCTAATAACTTTTCATGCCAAGTCGTGGCGCACTCTGGGCGCGGCGGCTTATCACCTTGCTTTTTACCGTTTCGCTCAATGGTTCCCGGAAAACAAAACCCCATCGGTACTATGGCGAACAGGGCGGGATCATAGAATTGTTCTCTGCTGACATTAAGCCAAGTGCGCAGACGCTCGCCACTGGCATCATCGAAGGGAATGCCCTTGTGGTGAGTTTTTACACCGGGGGCTTGGCCCGCAATTAAGATCCGTGCTTGGCTACTGGCTTGGAAGATAGGTTTTGCTGGTAGGGGAAGCTCGGCCTGACACAGTTGGCAGGCGCGAATTTGCTTGAGCAGTAAATTGAGTTCTGTTGAGCAAGCGGGCTCGATACTTGGGTGTGGGGCGGTTGTCATCGTTAAGCCCCTAGTTTGCTCAATAGATGATAGAGCCAATAACCAAAGAGTGCATATGAGGCGGCTAATACAAGATAACTCAATGGCTTAGCACCCAAGGATTTAGTGGGATTTTTGGCATGAGAGGCTAAAGCAATATGGGCCAAGATGATGGCAAATAGAGCGCAGGGCGGCAGTAGATAACTGATGCCGAGAATCAATAAGGCGCCAAGACTCAGTAGCCAGCCCGCATGTTGATTGCTGGGCTGATGAAGTTGGCGTAACTGCAGCGGCAATAAAATCAGCCCAACGCCTACAATGATCATCCCAAGATTGAGTGCAAAGTCGCTCCAAGTGCGTTGTTCATAAAGGGTAAAGGTAAAAGCGAGCAGTGGTACTATCAGTGCGGTTAGTACGTGGCGTTTGGCAAAGATGGGATTGCGATACTGACCCGCAAAAAAGAACAGCCCTTGCATTAAGCTATTAATCAGGGTAAATCCACCCAGACCGACGATGATAAATAAGCTTGCTGTGCCACCGCTGGCATCAAATGCCATGGCAGGGGGTGAGAACAAACTTAAGCCTATCAAGGCGGGTACAGGCGATAAACGCCAAAAAGAACAAGTGAAGGACGACATCTGATATCCACTGATAATTAACGGGCTGAATTAACATCCGCTAAAGTGCTTGTAAACTCAAGGAATACCTTATTTTGAGTGCGAGTTTTGCCCCAGATTCTGATCTTATTCAAGATTTTGTGGGATGGAATAGCGAGATGTTGTAATTAAAGTGCGGTGAGTTTTTGTATAGTTTCGCGAGCACGAGCTTGCCAGAACGAATAATATTTACTCTCGAAACGTCAACACGTTCTAATAAAAAAGCCCGCAGAGCGGGCTTTTGACCATCAATAAACGCAGATTAGAGCTTGTAGCTCATGCTCAGCATTAGCATTTGTGCGGTGTAGTCATGGTTATTAGTACCAAAACCTACGACGTTCCAAATGCCATCAACGGCGATATCATTTGCGGCGTCATTGTCCTTATAGTTCTCAACTTTGTAATCGAAGCGCAGCGCGAGTTTTTCGGTGGCTTGATATTGAGCATATAAGTTAATGTTATGTACTTTGGCAAAATAATCGCCATAGTCGCCAGTGATACCTTGTCTGACTTGAGTGTTACTGTCGGAGTTGGAATAGGTGTAGTCCAGTCCGAGGCGTAACTTGTTCTCTAGCAGATTGTTGTAGCTAATACCTGCACCGACCACATCTACTTTGTCTTCAATAAAGCCAGTCCACGTTGGGGTGCTGTAATTGTTGCTACCCGCCTGTTCAGACTCAATGATTTGGTAGTTGTAGAAGGCGGTTGCCAGTAAGTCAGCGGTGATCATATAGCTGATATTGGCATCATAACTGGTGTCTTTTGACTCAGTTAAGCCAATCACAGTATCGGTATAATCATCCAATGCGTAACGGGCACCGACATCGATAGTCAGGCTTTCAAGCGGCGAATGGGTGATGCGCGCTTCGACTTGGGTTCTGTCACGGTCAGCCAGATTGTACTTACGTAACAGGCTGTTAGTTTCAGAAGAAGTCCATTCAGACGCTTGGTATTGTGAGCCGTCACGTTTTCCGTAACTGCCTTTTACCCACATGTCCCACATATCGAAGCTATTGACGCGTAAACGAGCCCAAACGGTATTTTCATCCGTGGTTTCACGGTCTTGATAATCACGTTGGTCACGTTTGAAGTCATAACCACCATCAAGTTTAATATCGCGGTTAATACGGTAATCTGCCGCGACTTTAAAGCGTTGCGTACGATTATCATAAGGCGTGTTATAAGCCACCTTACCGTTGACATTGTTGATGCTGATCTGGGTCCATTCTTCAACTTGGGTATTATTGTCACGGTCGTAATAATCGTAACTACCGGTCAAGCGAAGATCTTTGCTGACTTTGCTAACGACTTTAAGGTTCATGCCCAATAGATCGACTTTTGCATCAACCGCATCACTTGTTAGCTGGCTGGAATAACGATAGTTATCCGTTACTAACGCCTGATCTTGGCTCATTTGTCCAGTAAGAATACGACCCGATAGGGCGTTACTGCCATCGTTGTACTGTCCCATCAATGACACTGTGTGTGCCTGATTATCGGGATCAAGCGCCAACGTACCTTGGGTTTGGGCACCAAAGGTAGGATTGAATGCACTATCAAAGTCCAATTGGTTGTATTCGTTTTTGAATATAGACCCATTGTAACTGAGCGCTGTGAACCAACGATCACCCTTGAGTTTGACACCCGCTTCAATGGTGTCAGTAGTGTAATCCACTGGCTCTGCTAACATCATCGATTGGTTGAAGAAGCTACCAGAGGCTTGTTTTAAGCCAGTTTTTTCTTCACGCATGTAGTTAACATAGGTGCTCCACAGGGATTCGCCTTGATATTCAAATCCCAATCCCGTGCGTTCACGTTTAAGTGATAATTCGAGGGCATTGAGGCTATCCATCAACAATGGCATTTGGCTGCTTGAACCAGCAGTTACCCAGTTATCGGGTAATGTCAGGTTATTGCCACCAATACCCGCGTAGGGCGATAGGGCGCTATTGCTGTCGTAGGTTGCAATTTGGCGATAGTTTACATTGACGTTGTACTGGCCTTGTTTGCCCGCATTCACATCTAAACGACCGCCATCCATACCGAGTTGATAAGCTTCAACACTGGCACGGTAACCTTTTTCACCTTTAAAGCTTAAATCGGCATCAAATTTGCCCGCGACTTCATTGGATGTCCCAAAGGCATTGGCGGAGCGAATATCCTCTTCACTGTTATAACCGACACCGACACCCACAGTGCCAGATGTGCCCGTTTCAACCACGCAGCCTTTGCAGCTCCATGCGGATAATTTCACTTTATCAGTATTGGCATTAGCAAGACCATAACCATCAGCGGCTACGGCAAAGCCAGTGTTGGCTAATAACGCTAGAGTGATCAAATTGAGTTTAAATTTCATTTTCTCGTCTCCTTAGCGCTGTAATAGCTTGCCAGATGGATGGTTAGAACCATGGACCTGACTATGGCAATTTAAGCAGCTTCTTCCACCCGTAAAGGCATTGTCACCGACATTAGAACCTAAACCAGTGTTACCTAAGTAAGCATTGCTGGCGTGGCCATCGCTAGCATGACATTGCTGACACAGCTGCGGCGCGCGGGTTTTCAGCATGGCATCATTCACACTACCGTGAGGATTGTGGCAAGTGACACAATTCTCAGTGACGGGTGCATGCTCCCAAAGTTTTGGGCCGCGTTTCTCGGCATGACAGGAATAACAGGTATCATTAACACTAGGCTTGTTAAGATCGGAATCTGTCATGCTCCCATGGGGATTGTGGCAGTCGCTACAGGTCATTTGGGCCCATTTGAGTGGATGACTTGAGCGTTTATTCATATCCGCTTTTTGCTTAGTGTGGCAGCTAGTACAGACTTCCATCTCAGTGTTTTTAGATAACACAGGATCTTTAGCTACGTGTACTTGGTGACAAGAAGCACAAGCAACATCGGCGTTGTCATGGTGACCGCCATTCCAAGACATACGTTTATCATCTTGGTGACAGCTCATACATACGCTGTTTTGCTTATCGGCACTTAAGGTTGATTGCTTACCAAAAGTGATCATCGGCTCGTTGCCGCCTTTGTTGTGCTGACCCATTGGGCCGTGGCACGCCTCACATTGCAGGCCAGCCATGGGGCTTTTTGACGAATCAATCGCGCCGTGGACACCTTTGAAAAGGTCCATCACTTTTTCAGATTTTTTATGGCACATGATGCAAGAGTCTGCACCTTTAGGGGAGTAGTTGCCTTCGGCAAACTTCTTATCCAAGGTCGCTTCGACTTGCTCAGGGGTCATTTTTTCATCCCACTTCGACGCGTAAGCGTTTGGTGTGATGCATAAAGACATAACTGCTGACATTGCCATTGTGATGACAAATGCCGGCAGTAGATTTTTCATTTTGTGACTGTTCTTCATAATAGGCTTCCCAATTTGTCCCAACAAAATTCAAGAAAGGGGGAGCGAACTCCCCCTGCTTGGGCAAATTACATTTTCACTTGAGTGTGATCTGCAACTGTTGGGGTATGGCAGTAGAAACAGGTTTCTGACTGTGCCGCTTGGTTGGCTTGAGTATAATCACCGTTCACAATCGCACCCATATTTTCTAAGCCGTGGCCAATAGATTCTGGCGCGTGGCATGAAGTACAAGTTGCTGTGATTGGGGTGGTGTATTTACCTGCAGAAGTAGCCAGTGCACCTTTCACTTTAAACGCATCTAAGTTGAAGTCGTTGTGGCACTGAGTACATTCTTTGATCACGCCTTGCTCACCGTGAACCACATGCAGTTTCATTTCGAAACCACCTTTGTTAGCACCGTTTGCATAGGTACCATCTGGTGTGTGACAGGCAACACAAGCATCAACACCCACGATAGGCTTACCGTTTGCATCTTTGGCATGTGAAACTTGTTCAGACATCACAAAGCCTGCATGGTGACCTTTGTGGATTTCAAAGGTGTCACTGTGACAGCCTTGGCAAGTACTGAAGTTAACTGAGTTAACATGACGCGTACTAGGCGCTTTACCAGATTTAGTACCAAAGGCTAACTCGGCTTTCATACTGGTGGTTGTGCTATTAGCAGTACAAGCCGTTAATGTGGTACCAGTGTTACACATTTCTAAGCCAATAAAGGTAAAGGCGGTATCAGTATCGCCCGCACCAAATGGCAGTGCGGGAGTAGTGAACACCAGTTTACCATCAGCGATGGTAACATCAGCTTGTAATGCACCATCTTTGACTAGATCTTTGGCCACTTTAGCTGTACCGCTACCAGGGCTCTTGTTATAGCCCATGATGGGGAAGTTAGGTCCAACGTTAGTGATAGTTTCTAAACGTTTAATCTTATTTTGTACACTAGCCGCATCAATGGCATTGCCGTCTTTATCTAAGATAGACACGGTTAATACCGCAGTATTGTCTGCTTGAGCAGCCAATGTTGCAGACATACCTAATTGAGCGATAACGGCTTTTTTGTCAGCGGTTTTAGCTGTATGTAACTCGGCTGTCCAAGTGCTGTTATGGCAGGCTATACAGTTAGAGTTATCGAGTTGTTGAGAGTGACCTTTACCCGCAGCAAAATCCACAGTGCTATGACAGCTTCCACAGGTTGCGGCAGTTGGAATACGTGACCAGTTGCCCCAATCAGGTGTTGCTTCATTTTCAGTGTGACAGCTTTGGCAGCTTTCTAATGAGCCTAAGGTCAGGTCTTTATGCTTGGCGTGAACTAGAGCATTAAACTCTTTACCTACGCCCACTTTGCCTGCGGTGTGGCACGTTGCGCAGTAGTTAACATCTGAATACGCACCACCATGTTTAACCTGTGCTAAGTCTTGGTGGCAAGTATTACAGCTTTCAGTGGCAACGATTTTACGGCTATAACCAGGCTCGGCACCTGTGTCAGCGGTGAAATCTACAAAAGCGTTGCTGTTAGGCACTAAGGTGCCATCTGGTAGTGGCGTATTGTAAGCGCGGATTAGCACACGTTGAGCCAACTGGTCGTTGTAGGTGATCTTAGCATTGGCAGTTAAGTTCATCTTGAAGGTATAGCTGTAGTGGCCGTTCTTCTTGTCAACAAAAGTACCTGGGCAAGTTGAAGCGAGATCACAGGTTTCATCACCAAAGTATTGCCACTGAGAGGCATTACCGGCACCTGTAGCGCCTTGAGGAAGTAATTGAGCTGCTGCAAAACGCATTTTTTGCAGACCCACGACCGGTAAATCGTCTTCGTTGGTGACAGTGAATTCAACACTAGGTACACCGTTAGTCACAACAGATTTGTTGAATGTAAAATTGAGCTTTTGAATAGCGGGAGCTGGCTCTCCACCAGGTTCTCCGGGTTTACCATCGTTACCATCGCTACCACCACAGCCTGTTAAGGCCATAGTGACGGCACTTGCTGCAAGCAGCAGTGCGAATTTTGATTTTTTTGCGTTCATCATTTTTTTCCCTGCATAGGTTTGGCATTACTTAAGTGCTTGTCTTCTTCACCCGACAGATTCTTTGTCTGTGCTTTGGTCTTGAAGGCAACCTAAGTGGATGCTGGAAATAGAATTCCCCAAGGAAAGGCTAACCTAACATGCCTCTAAAATCTTCTAAGCCTTTGCTAATGTGTGACTTGGATCTTTCTATTTCTAAAGAGGTAGTTAAACCACAGGGGAAAAACAAATTTAGATCAAAAAAACGGCGGATTGTGAAGCTAAAATAAAAAAGAGAGAGGGGATACCTCTCTCTTTTTGTTCTTGCTCTCTATTGAGATCATTACGTCGACTTAGTTACCGTGAGCTTCCATCAATTGTGATGGAGTATGGCAAGTCGCACAGCTTTCAGAGGCACGAGTTTGAACATCTGCTGCACTTGAGCCATTTAAGATACCGCCATTAGTCTCGATGTGCGATTTAGCAGCGTCAGACAGATATTTCTGGTGACAACTTAAGCATGCACCCGCATCGGAAGATACCCAAATTTCTGCACCGTTGTTGTTAATATCACCAAAGCGCCATGCACGTTCTGGTGATCTGCCTAAAGCAATACCTGTAACAACGTTTGATTTATCTGCAGTATGACATGTTGCACAATCGGTTTTTAGTACAGTACCGGATTGTACGCCTGCATATTTCAGATAATGTCCTTCACGTTCGTGCGCTTTCCAAGCAAAGCTGGTTGGTATCTTACCGCCTGGATAGGCCGCATCATTTTTCAGGGTTTTGTCCGATGTATGACAAGTTTGGCAGTTGACGCCATTGTCATAATGGTGGATTACTTGATTATGACAACCTTGACACTTAGCTGGGTCAATGATTTCACGGCGTACACCTGGTTTAGCACTTTGGTCAACAGCTGTTCCGTTCCAAACAAAATGGAATGGAGCTTCTTTGATCATAACTTTACGTACATTGGGTGTAGAGCAATCGGTCATCACAACATCTGAAACACCGTAACCGCCGTTGTTGAAACAAACTTCAAGAGTTGACCATAGTTCGAAAGTTTTACCTACAGCGTCTGCAGGAAATACCATTTTACTAGCAGTTAACGAATAAGTTTTGTTAGCCGCATCAAATGTACCTTCCGATAGCGCAACGCGACGAGAAGAAGATGAAGCGTATTCTGGGTAGTTTTTATCACTATCCCATGCAATAAGCACTCTACTTGACTGATTTATGCTGAGTTTATCTACTGCATTACCAGAACCGTCTAAGATTTGGACTTTGAATGTTAATTTGCCATTAGCATCTGCTGCAATGTCAGTGAACTTAACGCTCATTGCTTCTGCATCTTTGTAAGCTTTAAGCACATCACCATGTCGCTTAGTTGCACTACCTGTACCACCGTAAGGCTCTGTCGCATTGTGGCAAGAGGTACAGTCAGTGCTGCTATGGTGAGCAGATGGTTTTTCAGTATGGCAACCAATACAAGCTTGATTGCTTAAGTCTGCTTTGAATAGGTCTGCATTGGCAGGTGCACCAGCACCTTCAACGTGACAAGCTGAACAATCAGCAGCAGGTTTTAATGGGAAGCCTACTTTGCCGTAGTCGATCACTTTACCACCGTAACCGACAATCTTATAAGGAGCAGGTACTTCTGCGCCTGTCTCATCGAAGGTATGACGCTCACCACCTTTGTGGATAGCGTGGATCATGTAAGTAAATTCAATGCTATTGCCTGATTCTGGATCGCCAGAGGTCGCAGTATGGCAAGATGCACAGTTTTCAATATCGATACGGCGACCACCATGAAGCTCTAAGCTTTCAGGTTGGTGACAGGTATAACAAGCTTGAATAGAAACCACGTTACGGGTTTGAATACCTTCCGTCTTACCAGTAGAAGGTTGCCAGTCGAAATGGGCGTTGGCTGTGAGTTGTGGTAATTCAAGCTCCATCGTCGCGCGTTGAGTCGCGTCAGCGCTGTAAGTGACGGTTAATGGCTGAGTTACATTGGCAATGTTGGCTTGGTAGGTGTAGCTATAGCTACCATCACCATGGTCAACTAAGCAAGTATCACATTTACTTGCGGCTTCAACGTTTGCTTGGTATTGGGCTGATGGCTTGAGGTTATCAACGCCGGATGGAATAGTACCTGGCTCTTTTTTGGCATTAATATAAGCTTGCCATTGATAACCGCGGTTAGCTTCAGTTTCACCCACTTTTTCTTTAACTGGAGTTAATTGCGCAATACCAAACCGTAAATCGTGATCTTTAGTTAAGCCTAAAACGGCAACGCCATTAGCATTTTCCAACGTAAAATCAACGGTGACTTTGCCTGCATCAACAGTGGCATTTGTGAATTTTGCTTTTAAGGTTGAGGTGGAGTTGATATTGACACCAACAACGCCTGGTTTACCATCTTCACCATCTTTACCGTCACTGCCACCGCAGCCAGTGAGAAGAAGTGAAAGTAAACCGGCACCCAACATCGCTTTTGTTGCGGTATTGAAATTGAACCGTTTCATCATGATATTTCCCTGCAATAGTTTTAATCATCATTAAACACTTATCAAATAAGAATAAATCTCATTATTGGCATTTAATGTGTGGGATTAGATCCCACCTGTAAGGCTAACTAAGTCATTGGTATTTATCAGTCACTTTAAGCGGGTTATGTGATTGAGATCTGACTATTTCTTTAGAGGTAGAAGACTGCATAGTATGAGTTCCTTTTATATCTGCAGTTGCAGGCCTTTTGGCCTGCATCATAGGGTTAATTAATTGGGTGGACTTTGAGTACATCGGCGACGGCCCCTTGTCCATGGCAGAATGCACAGGTTTCAGTGCCTGCGGTTGCATCAGCTTTGGAGCCTGCAAACACGGCACCTTGTTGCTTCATATGATTGTGGGTCGCATCACTTGAGTGACAGTTACTGCATACGGCGGCAATTGGGCTGGTAAAGGTGCCATTGTTAAGCGCAAGCGGTTGAACCGCTGTATTTAAGGGCAGGGCAACCGTTGAAACGCCTGCTGCATCTTTTATATGGCATTGAGCACAATTACCGATTTTGCCTGGGTAGTTGAGATCTGCAAAACCAGCAAATTGGCTGGTATGGATGCCATGAATTAACTGCTTAAAGTCAAAGGAGGTAATGGAGGGATTTGCCGCAGTAGCGTCGGCCTGCATATTCGGGTTGTGGCAAAGTTGGCATTGGCCCGCTAAATCGTTGCGCGCACCATGAATATTCAGTTGTTGATCGCCGTGGCAGCTAGCACAGTTGGCATTGCTAATGATTTCGCGGCGGCCAGTGCTGGTTAATGCAGACATATTGAAGTAACTATGACTTGATTTGATCACCAGCACTTCTGCCTGTTCGGTGCTGCAATCCACTAATACTTTATCTTTGGCGCAAACTCGACCTTGAATCGCTAAGCCTCCATGGTCGGCCTCAGTACCAGCGGGAACAGTGAGACCTGAAATAGTGTAAACGTAGGTGCCATTGCTGCCAGAAACTGGCGTGGAGTCAGGGAGACGAATCGAGCGCGCAGAGCGGGTACTGTAATCGAAACTGGTTCCCCAGTTAGCATAAACCCTTAGATCGCTGATAAATCTGAGTTTATCTGCGCTATCTAGGTAAGCAGTGCCTGTGCTGGGGTTGGTCAGGGTCACCGCAACAGTCACTGTGCCATTGGCATCCATGCTTGCACTACTGATGCTAGGACTAAATTGAGCTAACGCGGCCATTTGATCTTCATTGCCGTGTACGCTGGCGGTCCAATCGGCATTATGGCAAGCAACGCAATTGCTATTATCCGCTTGGGCTGGATGGCCTTGGCCCGCAGGGAAATTAATTTGGGTATGGCAGGCACCACAGGCTTCCATGGTGGGTACCCTATGCCAATTTTGACGCTCGGCTAAATCTGGATTATCAACGTGGCAAGTCTGGCAATTACTGATGGATTGAGGGAATCCCGTTAAATGTTTGCTGTGGATCATTTGCGGGAAAATATCCGCAGGATTGCTGACTCTTTTACTGTTATGGCAAGTTACGCAGGTTTCAACTTGATTGTAACGCCCACCATGGAACGCTAAATTGTTGTGGCAGCTATTACAGGTTTCAATGGTAATTAAGTTACGGGTATAAGCCAAGGTATTCCCCGAGGTTTGCCAATCATAGTGCTGATTAGTTATAGGGAGCGCTGTGCCATCGGCTAATGCATCGCCGCCCAGTTTGATGACTAGTCGTTGGGTGGCGTCGTTAACGAATGTCACCCCATTCATGCCGTTAAATGTGGCGCTAAAACGATAGCTGTAATGGCCGTTTTTATGGTCAACAATCGTGCCTGGGCAAGAAGCGGCGCACGTTTCAGAGGTGAAATGTTGCCACTCACTGCTATTACCAGCACCTGTGGCGCCCTGAGGTAGTAATTGCGCCGCAATGAAGGTAGCTGAAGGAATACCAACCACGGCTTCATCGTCTTGATTGCTCACCTGATAATCGACTTGGGCAATGCCGTCGGTCACGGTAACTTTATCGACCATGATGTTTAGGCTAGTGATCGTTATCGCGGGTGGTTTCCCCGGCTCACCGGGTGAGCCATCATTACCATCATTTCCCCCACAAGCGGAGACAAGTGTGGTGAGGAGCAGCATCAAACTATATTGTGTGGTTAATTTGGCAAACTTGTTCATATTTCTATCCTTGGAATACGCTGTCAGTGCCTAAGTTACATTTGGTAGCTTAAGGTCAAACCTAAGTAATGAGCATTGTAATCGTGGCTGATGTCGCCAAAACTGAGCACATTGGGGACAGTGTCCCAAGTGGTGTTTTGGTTTTGCCAGTTTGCATCTTGATATTTCTCGAACAACCAATCGAAGCGTAATGACATACTGTCGGCCAGCTTATATTTGGCGTAGGCGTTAATATTGTGCTTGCGACTGTAGTAGTCACCGTAGGGGCTAGTGATGCCATAGGTGATTTCAGTATCGCTTTGACCATCGGAGTAGCTGTAGTCCAATCCCAGATCTAAACGATTATCCAGCAGGTTTTGATAGGCTATACCCGCGCCAATCAGGGTCGATTTCTCTTCCGCGGTGCTGTACCAATCAGGTGTTGAGAAACGATTGCTTCCGGCCTGATCTGAATCGCGCCAGTCTTGGTTGAGATAGGCGTTAAGACTTAGACTGTCGCTAATGAGATACTGCGCAGTTACATCGTAGCCAAGGTAAGACACTTGGGTGAGCCCGACTGATGTATGGTTATAGTCATCATCAATACTGTGTAAACTCGCACCCACAGAGAACCCTATATCGGTTTGGTAATCTGTGTGCAAGGTGACTTTTTGACGTTTGCGATCAGCAAGATAAGACTTACGTAGCCAAGGATTACTCGGACTTTGTGTGCTTGTTACAGCATCGTATTCACTGCCATTACGATCTAATACTTCGCCCTTTAACCAAGCTGACCAAGCTGGCGAATAGCGGTAGCTGAGTTTGGCAAAGAGACCCGATTCATCGATGGACTGCCTATCAAGCTCCGAATACATGATTTCATCTCGGCTATATCCCGCTTCAGCATAGGCCGACGGCGTTAGGCGATATTTACCTTTGAGATCAAATTGTTTACTGCGTTTATCGTAGAGACGATTTGTAGCTGTGCCTTGATAAAAGCTGTCGGTCACGACCTGTGGGAAATCTAACTGAGCCGTCTTGTTTTCCCTGTCTTGATAGTTATAACTGGCTTGAACACTCAAATCCTGTGTGATGCGGCCTGAATACTTAAGCACCATATCTAGGATGTCCACTTGGGCATCCAGATTATCGGTTGGCAGTACAGGAGAGGGGCCATTAATGGTTGCTGGCAGAAAAGCCTCATCCTGTGACATGTTACTGATGCCCGCGTGCATAAGGATGTTATGACCATTTTGACCACCACTGGCCTCGGCTGCGATCCGATAGGCCTTGTTATCTGGGTCGACGGCATTTTGGCCAAAGTAGGCCGCACCAAATGTGGGCGTATAGGCCGATTGCCATAGCAGTGCCTGATGGTCATTCTTGTATTGGCTTATCTGGCTGTTTATGCCCGCTTGCCAGCCTGCGCCGCCAAAATAAACTCTGGCATCGACTTCATTTGTGCTGTCATCAATTGGCTGCGCCAACATCACACTGTTAGTGAGAATATTTGCGCTGGTCTTTTTCGCGCCGCTGCGGTTTTCATGCTGGTAGTTCACCGAGGCTTTGTAGCGGCTGCTCGATGAGATATGGCCTGCGTAGTAACCGCCGAGGTTGAATCTATTCCGCGTAATGCTTAAGTCCTGCTCGATTAAACTCGATTGCAGTAACGGCATGGAGTGGGTCGTTGCTCCCTCTACCCAATTATCAGGCAAGAGCATATTATCGTTATCGGTGAGATAAGGGCTCTTTAGCTGATTGTATTGATAGTTGGCGAGACCTTTATAACCCAATTGGATTTGATAGTGTCCAGGTTGGCCTGTGGTGAGCTTGGCAGAACCCGTATCAAATCCCAGTTTATCGGCCTCTAGCCGGGTTTGGTAACCACTCTCAGCTTGGTATTGCATATCGGCGCCCACAGCACCGACCAAGCCATCTTTATCCGTGCCAGTGCGATTACCAAAACGGCTATCTTCGCCGTCATTATAGGCGAGCGTGGCGCTGACGTTGCCTTGGTGCCCTGTTTTGGGCTGGCATTGCTTGCAGCTCCATGAGTCACTTTTTACGCCGCTGCGATTCGCTTTTTGGATTTCATATCCTTCAGCATGGGCTGTGTTGAGTACGCCACTAATCGCCCAAGCCAGTAATGTGAGTGAGAAACAAGCTCTAGGAGTCGATATGTTCATTATTTGCATGATCATTTCCTTGTTATCTCTGGAGCAACTTGCCGGATGGATGGTTTGAACCATGCACTTGTCCATGGCAATTCATACAGGAATTACCCGAGGTGAAGGCATTGGTTTGATTACCAAAGTAAGCATTACTGCTGTGGCCATCGGAGGCGTGGCATTGTTGGCATAATTGTGGCGGTTTACTGATGAGCATTGACTCATTCACGCTGCCGTGGGGGTTATGGCAGTTAGCACAATTGTCGGTGACTGGCGCATGTTCCCACAATTTAGGACCGCGTTTTTCGGCGTGGCAGCTGTAACAGTTTTCGTTGACGCTCATTTGTTTCAGACTGGCATCATTTAAACTGCCATGGGGATTGTGGCAATCGCTACAGACCATTTGTTGCCATTGTAGTGGATGGGATGAGCGTTTGTGCATATCCGCTTTTTGCTGAGTATGGCATTGGGTACAAATCGCTACTTCGTTCGCTTTGTCGCTAATAGGATCTTTTGCCACGTGTACTTGGTGGCAGCTACTGCAAGGGATATCGGCATTGTCATGGTGGTTACCTTTCCACGCGATGCGTTGATCGTCGTTATGGCAACTCATGCAGACACTGTTTTGTTTTTGCGCGGGAACCGGAGAATTCTGGCCGAAGGTGATCATCGGCTCTTTGCCGCCCTTGTTATGATTACCGAGTGGGCCGTGGCAAGCCTCACACTGTAAGTCGGCCATGGGGGAATCTTTGACATTAGGATTACCATGTACACCATCGAAAATGGCCATCACAGTGGCACTTTTCTTATGGCACATCAGGCAAGTGTCAGCCCCTTTGGCCGAGTACTTACCTTCGGCAAATTTTTTGTCCAAAGTCGCGACGACCTCCTCGGGTGGCTTGTCATCCCAAGGTGTCGCTACCGTTGAAAGGCTGAGTATCGATAACATCAGAGCAAGCATAACCTGAGTTATGCTTTTGAACTTTAAACCAATATCCATGTTCATCTATTCCCGAGTGCGTTTTATTTGTTATTTTTCAAGCTTTCGACATCGCTAATTTAGCTGATTAATATTAGAACAAGCACGTGACAAGTGCTTAACATTTTTTAGCTGGTTGACTGTAAAGAGGAATGATTTTGTAGGGATAAACAATAAGCGTGATCAATGTCTCATTTTGTACCGAGGATGACTTTTTTTAACGCTTATTGAACATGTTGTTCGATTGCGATAAATGGTGGCAGCTAGCTGGCATTTTTATTTTCGGTCAGGCGTTTATTCATTGAGATTTTTGTCACATAATACTCAACACAATTGAAAACTATTATCGTTACCAGTCAAAAAGCTTGATCTAGGTAAAGTTATTAGCTCCATAGCTCAGATAAAATGAGCACAGTTTTTCAAGCTGAAGCTGTTACAAGGTGAAATAGGTAATGAAGTTAAGCGAACTCAGTCCCGGTGACCGTGGCATTATTTCTGAAATCGGGCGATTAGATTTGCCGCAAACAGTGAAGCGTAAATTATTGTCCATGGGCATTACCCCAAATACACGATTTTCTTTGATTCGCCGAGCGCCAATGGGCTCTGGTTTAGAGCTGGATATTCGTGGTAGTAAGCTTTGTATGCGCAGAGACTTGGCAGACATTATTGAGGTGGAAAAGGCGAATGACTAAGCAGTTTCATTGCGTCACCGTTGGTAACCCAAACGCTGGGAAATCAACACTCTTTAACGCGCTTACAGGCGCGAATCAGCAAGTTGGCAACTGGTCCGGTGTGACGGTTGAGAAAAAAACCGGTCATTTCACTCTCAATGGTGCTGACGTTTACTTAACCGACTTACCCGGTATCTATGATTTACTCCCTGCGGGTAATAGCTGTGATTGTTCTCTCGATGAGCAGATTGCTCAACAATATCTCGCCGAACAACGTGTCGATGGCATCATTAACTTAGTTGATGCGACCAATATCGAGCGCCACCTCTATTTGACGGCACAACTCCGTGAATTGTCGATCCCTATGGTGGTGGTGTTGAACAAAATCGATGCAGCTATCAAGCGTGGCATTCGTGTCGATTTAAAGAAAATGAGCCAAGAGCTTGGCTGCCCAGTGATCGGGGTTTGTTCCCGCGATCCTGCTGATGTTGCTAAAGTTCAAGCGCAAGTGCTTGACTTACTTGAAGGTCGTGTATCTGAAGCGCCTTTGTTACTTGATTACGACGAGCAAATTGAAGCAGGCGTGCAACTACTTTGTAGTAAAGATCCCAATTTAAGCCGTGGCCGCGCCTTAGCGATGTTGGGTAACGGTTCTGGTTGTGGTAGCTGTAAAAATGCTGAGCTTCAGGATGAGGTGAATACTTGTACTCAGCAAATTGCGCAGCAAGGACACGACATTGAAGTGATGGTCGCAACCACTCGCTTTAATTTTGTGGAGCGAGTATTCCAAGGTTCCGTTAAAGCCGATGGCTTCTTAACCTTGAGCGATAAACTCGATAAATTAGTCTTACATCCTGTACTTGGCATTCCGGTGTTCTTATTTGTCATGTATTTGATGTTTATGTTCAGCATCAACATCGGCAGTGCGTTTATCGATTTCTTCGATGTGTTCGCAGGGGCATTACTGGTCGATCATTTTGGTGCACTGCTCAATAACATAGGCGCGCCAGCTTGGTTGGTGACTATCCTTGCGGGTGGTGTGGGCCAAGGTATTCAAACCGTTTCTACGTTTATTCCTGTGATTGCGGCATTATTCCTTGGTTTATCTGTTCTTGAAAGTTCGGGCTATATGGCTCGTGCCGCGTTTGTGGTTGACGGATTAATGCGTCGCATAGGTTTACCGGGCAAAGCTTTCGTACCAATGATCGTGGGCTTTGGTTGCTCTGTGCCAGCCATTATGGCAACGCGTACCTTAGGCAGTGAGCGTGAGCGTATTGTCACAGGGATGATGGCACCCTTTATGTCTTGTGGTGCACGTTTACCTGTCTACGCACTATTTGCGGCGGCATTTTTCCCTGACTCCGGCCAAAATCTGGTATTTTTACTGTATATCATCGGGATTTTTGCCGCCATCGGTACCGGATTGTTGCTGCGAAGCACTTTATTGCCAGGAACGAGTAGTGCGGTAGTGATGGAGCTACCAAGCTATGAGTTACCAAAATTTAAAGCTGTGATGGTGCGTACCGGTAAGCGGACTAAGAGTTTTATCCTTGGTGCGGGTAAAACCATTGTACTAGTAGTGACACTGCTCAATTTTATCAATGCGATAGGGGTAGATGGTAGCTTTGGCCATGAGAATAGCCAAGCGTCACTCTTAAGCGTAGCGAGCCAGAAAGTGACACCTATCTTCTCGCCAATGGGAATTGAGCAAGATAACTGGCCTGCAACGGTCGGGATTATCACTGGGATTTTTGCCAAAGAAGCGGTGGTGGGAACACTCAATAGCTTATATACCAATGCCGGTTCTGAGGGCGGCGAATTAACACCATTAGCCGATAGTTTTAATGAGGCTCTTGCGACTATCCCAGCAAACTTGTTTGGTTTAGATTTGGAAGACCCGCTTAAGTTATCTGTAGGCGATGTGTCCAGTACCGATGTTGCGGCAGAGGCGCAAGGTGTTGCAACGTCAACCTTTAGTGCCTTGCAATCTGGGTTTACTACCAAGGTGGCAGCGTTTTCTTATTTGCTGTTTATCTTACTCTATACTCCCTGTGTTGCGGCGATGGGCGCTTTAGTGAACGAGTTTGGTACTCGTTGGGCAACGTTTGCAGCGACATGGACATTCTCTCTGGCCTATGGCAGTGCAACTATCGCTTACCAAGTAGCAACCTTTGCCGAGCACCCATTGCAATCGGGTCTATGGATTGGTTTCTTCCTCAGTGCGTTAGTCATATTCTATCTATGGCTAAAACGTAAAGGGCGCAGAACTCAGCAAATTATCCCAGGCGTGCGGATTATTACTGAGTAAATCCCTGAGTAATAAATGTCAGCTTAGTGGTTACAAAGATAAAAGCAGCTTTCACGGCTGCTTTTATTGTTTTACTATCCACGGCATAACCCTTAGTTTTTAATACTGGGCATTGTAACTGGCCGAGATCTGTAGGATCATGCTGGTTTTGTTAAAATTGCCATTGTTCGCAAAGAGGAATTCCATGAGTCATGTGGACACTGAAGTACGTCCGAGTAACTTTATTCGTAATATCATTGATGAGGATCTGAAAAGCGGTAAGCACACGAGTGTGCAGACGCGTTTTCCACCCGAGCCAAATGGTTATTTACATATAGGTCATGCTAAGTCCATCTGTTTGAACTTTGGCATCGCCCGCGATTACCAAGGTCTCTGTAACTTACGATTTGATGATACCAACCCTGAAAAAGAAGACATCGATTATGTCAATTCTATTCAGGCGGATGTGCGTTGGTTGGGATTCCAGTGGGATGGTGAGGTGCGTTATTCCTCTAACTATTTCGACCAATTACATCAATATGCCGTTGAGTTAATCAATAAAGGCCTAGCCTATGTATGTTTCCTCAATGCCGATGAAACCCGTGAATACCGTGGCACGTTAAAAGAGCCTGGTAAAAATAGCCCTTATCGCGATACTCCTGTGGAAGAAAACCTGCGCTTATTTGAAAAAATGCGTCTAGGTGAATTCAAAGAGGGCGAATGTGCGCTGCGCGCAAAAATTGACATGGCATCGCCTTTTATGTGTATGCGCGATCCGGTGATTTATCGTATTCGTTTTGCTCACCATCACCAAACGGGTGATAAGTGGTGCATTTATCCAATGTACGATTTTACTCACTGTATTTCCGATGCGCTCGAGCACATTACTCACTCATTATGTACACTTGAGTTCCAAGACAACCGTCGTCTGTATGACTGGGTTCTCGATAATTTAGATGATTTCCAAGCGCCAAATCGTACTCGTCAATATGAGTTTTCACGCTTAAATCTTGAATATACGCTGATGTCTAAGCGTAAATTAAATGACTTAGTGACACGTAAGTTAGTAACCGGCTGGGATGATCCCCGTATGCCAACAATTGCAGGTCTACGCCGTCGTGGTTATACCCCAGCGTCTATCCGCGAGTTTTGCCAACGTATTGGTATCACTAAGCAAGAAAACATGATTGAAGCGGCGATGCTCGATGCCTGCATCCGTGAAGAGCTCAACGAACATGCGCCACGTGCGATGGCCGTACTGCGCCCATTAAAAGTGGTGATTGAGAACTACCCAGAAGGTCAAATCGAGACGATTCAAGCGGCTTCTCACCCAAGCGATGAAAGCATGGGTACACGTGAACTTGCCTTTGGCCGCGAATTGTATATCGATGTGGCTGACTTCAGAGAAGAAGCCAATAAGCAGTACAAACGTCTAGTCATGGGCAAAGAAGTGCGCCTGCGTAACGCCTATGTGATTAAAGCCGAACGTTGTGACAAAGACAGTGAAGGTAATATCACTACCGTCTACTGTAGCTACGATGCCGATACTTTAGGTAAAAACCCTGCCGATGGTCGGAAGGTGAAAGGCGTAATCCATTGGGTTGAAGCGACTACGGCTAAACCTGCTGAGTTCCGTTTATACCAACGCTTGTTCACTGATCCAAATCCTGCTGCTGCCGAGACAGTGGATGAAGTGCTTAACCCTAACTCACTTGAAGTGGTTAATGGTTTAGTTGAAGCAAGCCTTGCGAATGCGCCAGCGGAAAAAGCTTATCAGTTTGAGCGTGAAGGTTATTTCTGTGCTGACAATAAAGACTCTTCAGCCGAGCATTTAGTGTTTAACTTAACGGTTGCACTGCGGGACTCGTTTGAATAGCAAGTTGTTGGCCGCGATAATCTCTGTCGCGACTAACTGTCAACAGCAGTAAAGAATAAAAAGGCCCTTAGTGTTTTCAAGCTAAGGGCCTTTTCTGTTTTACAACTTTTCGTTTTCAACACGTCTATTTGCCACTATCAATTTGTCACTATCAGTATTTCAAGCCGTTTGCACCTGAGTGCGGATTAATCCCTTATTGGTACATAGGACCAAAGCCAATGCTCCAGAGGATAACACTGGTGGCCATTAATCCAACCAAGAGCACTAAACCTGCTGTGACCATCGAACTGGCGTAAATAAAGCCTTTCTCTTCAGGGATATTCATAATGATGGGCACACCTGCATATAGCAGATAAACCGAGTAGGCTAAACCAATCAGCCCAACAATCATAATAAACCAGAGTACTGGGTAGAGTGCCGCCAAACCAACCATAAACAGCGGTGTTGCGGTGTACGACGCGAGTTCTAATGCTTGGGTGAAAGTTGGCTGAGCATCGAAGGTTTTTGCCATCCAAAAGGCTAAATAGGCGAGGGCAAAGACGCCTGCAATTAGGCCAAAATACATACCTACGGACATAAACATTGCACTTTGCGGCGTGAGATAAATAGGATCACCGGCTCCTGGATTCCAGCCAATGTAAGCTGTTGCAATAAAGCTACAGACAGCGGGAATGAGTGCGATGAGAAGAACGTGACTTAAGCTACTTTTGAGTGCTTCATGGTTTTGTTCAATCGCATGCCACTCTTGCTTTGGATGAGTGTATAACCCCATTAAGTGATTCAGTATCATTATAATTATCCTTGTTCAGCATTGATGTTGGCTCGCCAAACGTCAGACGAGCTGATAACAGCTCTGCAATCAGGGTTAATGCTCCACAATCCCTTTAACTCCTGATTGCCTACTCTTTGAATTGAGATGTGCCGTGATCAGGATCTCAGTTCTTAAAGTGTAGATTATTTATTGAACAAAAAGTTCAGCTAGTCAAGTTTACTGGTGTCTAAAGCTATAGCTTGTTGATAATTACGCGTAAAATATGACGATATTTTCTTTAAGATTTTTGAGTGATCCCATGCAGCAATTACTGGCACCTGTTCATGCGTTTCTTCGTTGTGAGACGCCGCAAACTTGGATTGATGTAGCAAGAGCCTCTGCCTCGTTAGATGAACTCTTAATTGACCATTGTAATTGTGAGCAATAAGAAACAATGTACAAATGAACTTCTTGAGCCTTAGAATGTTCTCATTCGAAAGTTTTTTGTTTGTCGAGGGTATATTGAATGAGTGAGCCACAGAAGAGGCAAGCAGTCTCCTATATTAGATTCAGTAGCGATAGGCAGAAGGGAAATAGTTCTGAAGACAGGCAGAACTCCCTCCTTAGAAGATGGTTGGTTGACCATCAGGAGGAGTTTGAACTCTATAAGAAGAAATTTGAAGACCTTGGAGTAAGTGGTCGCGGAGCTCATCTTAAGCATGCTCTTGGTGAGTTGCTAACAGCGATTGAGGAAGGCTTCATTCGGTCTGATGCTGTTATCTTGGTTGAGGAAATTGACCGCATTGGTAGATTGGAGCCGCTTGAGTTCATTAGCTTAATTTCAAGTATTCTACAAAAAGGAATATCAATTATCACTTTGCAAGATGGTCAAATTTATTCCAAAGATTCTATTGGGAGCGGTAATGGCCAACTTTTTATTTTAGCTGGTAAGGTTGAGCAAGCCCACCGCTATTCAGAGTCATTATCTAAACGTATTGTAGCTAGCTATGCCAGACGCGAAACAGATGCTAAAGCTGGGAAGCCAGTCAAACGCAGAACTCCTTTTTGGCTGGACTCTGAAGGAAAATTAAAACCAAGGGAAACCGAAGCACTAAAGCAATTATTTAGCGATTATATTGACGGACTTGGCGAGCGAAAAATCAGAAGTCGGCTTATCGAAGCTTACCCCGACATTTTTATAAGAACGACCAAAGCTGGGCGTAATGTCACACTCAATCCGTCTACAGTAATAAAGTATCTGGAAAACAAAACTGCAATAGGTTACTGGGGGGAAATTCCTGACGTATATCCGAAGGCAATTGATGAAATTACTTTTTACAAAGCTCAAAAGGAGAGAGAAAGACGGCATGTTGTTGTTGGCAATCAACCTCACTCACTTTTTTTATCTGGCTTGGTTAAGTGCGCTTGCGGTGCCAATATCAGCTTTGTTCATACCTATCGCGGTAATGCTACATTCGTGAACGGTCGCTGCAATCGCAGAGGGAGAACCCCTGAACAGTGCAACAACAGAACCACTCTTCCGTTAAAGATATTTGAGTTTATCTTTGAGCACACAAAAGGTGATGGTGATGGCTGGGAGTTTATACTTAGGAATAATCAAGCAAAAGAACATGATAATGTAGAGCTAATAAGGATTGAAGGATTACTCAGTGAAAAGCTTTCCAAGCTTAGAGATTACTCTGAAATTTTTAGAGATAATCCAAGCAAGACTGTTGGAGCCTTTATTACTGACTTGGAAGCCGAGATTGAAGAGCTTCAAGATAATAAGTCTGCATTTATTACAGCAGAGTTATCAGGGTGGACTCGCAGTGATGAAAATGATTTTTATGTAGAACCTGAAGACTTGGATAAATATATTCCACAAGATAAGCAAATATTAAAGGCTAAATTAATAAAGTATGGCTTTGCAATTGTCGCATCAGGAAGGGAAATCAGCATTAACATTCCTCATCCCGTATTCTCTAATAACGGATACCGATTCCGATATGATGGGGTTGTAAGGTCTAAAGCAAACAAGCAGTATGGAAAGATGAAATTGGTGACGTTGAGCTATGAAAATGGTAATTCAGAAGGGGATGGTCAAATATTTTATCTTTGAAGGGGTCTTGCTCGCGATTAGCCTTTATCAAAAACTGTAGAACCACACAAGGGGAATGGAGCTAATTAGCTGAAATTTATAGAATATTAACCATTAAAGCATTGCTAGAATACTAGATATTTATAGTTATGCCTGGCTCGTTAACTATCTGATTAACAATAGATTAATATACTCCTTATTGACAATGTTACACATTTGCTGTAATGTCTCGCTTGTAAGTTTAAGTACTCATCTCATTTAGTGATTGGCTTATAACGCGCTCATCGCTCATATCTTTGCAAGTCCTTTTCCCTGTGTTTTCGAAGGGAATATATATTTTCAGTCACCAACTAGAACCTAGCATTATTTGTTAATGGGCAATGCTGCACGCAAGCTAAAGTTAAATTCATTTCTTGCATCATTTCACAGGCGAATATGCGGTAAGAAAGGTCATTAATTGCTTTTTTGTTGCACAGGTCTATTAGTAGCTTAAATAGCAACGGTACTGAGAACGGATTGAATAATGGGGCTGATTTGGCTTCGTAAAAATCCATTGAAACCCTTTGATGATAAGGGGTGAGAGTACTGTGCAGTTAGCTATAAATGTGTCCGAGATAATCTCCAAGATAACCTTTTCTAGTCCTTCTTTAGGTCTTTATAGGCCTTGTACATCCCCCTCCTGAAGTCAAAGAAATACCCATCAGACAAAGGAGGAATTATGCACACAATTACATGTGTTCATTGTAAAACTTCTTTTAAGGCTAAGAGAGAGGATGCTAAGTATTGTTCTGATAAGTGTCGTAAAGCCTCCAAAAGAAGTTCAACTAAAACAACAAGAAGCACTAGACCGCTTAATCATTGTAAATTCTGCGGTAAGCAAACTAAGAATGCTCATTACTGCAATCGTCAATGCCAGTCTGAACATGCTAAAAAGAAGAAGCAAAACCGAGCACTGGAAATCTTCCCAAGAACTCGATTCGGCATGTGGCTAATTAGTAATGTAAGGAGGGCTGGGACTGTTCAGATTCTTGAAGGGGTGGCGTTTCAAGACTTTGCCGATTTGCTAGAACTCTATAAAAGAGTGGCCGCAGCTAATGGAATTGGTAATCAGGATAGAACCTATGAGTTATCTCACTTATCCCCCGCCAAAGGCAAGGATTCTGTAGGGCTTCTAAGTCCATCCAATTTAACAATTGCTCTAGTGGGACTAAATCGGAAGCTTGGGAAAAAGGAGTTCGGCCACACTTGCAAAGTGCTTAAAACTGATTTGCTACAGTGTTATCGAGTACATGAGAAAATGAGTAGTAGAGAGATTATGAAGCTTATTAATAAACTTACTAAAGGGGCTTTTTATCGCTTAATTAGGGCTGAAAATCTTCAATTGCCAACAAGGTCTAAATCTAATACAACCTACATCAGGGAGCCATACCCTTTGGTTGATGTGGTTCATGAAGAGGTTGTTAGGCTAAGTAAGAGAGTAGACCTCTGTGGCACAGCTTTATGGCAAGGGCTTGATAGAATTTATGACCACTACTTTCATCGCAAGCGATTCACTAGAACTCAGAATGGTGGTTATTATGAGTTCAGGTTGACCGCAGAAGAAGCGGAAAAAATACAACGTATGATTTTGGAAAATAGGTTAGATGATTATGAAATACCTGACCCCTATTCCACAGATTCCATCTGGTAAAGACTCAAATACCGCAGTAACTATGAGGTCGCTAGGCCTCATTCTCTATATTCAGAATGGTAGCTCTACTCACTGAAAACTCCTTAGACAGCTTGAGCTTACTCTCACCATTTTTTAAACGTGTTTTCACTTCTTTTCGTTGCTCAGGGGTTAGCTTGGGAGTTCTTCCTCCGAGCTTTCCTGTGCGCTTCCTTCCAGACTGCAATCTATCCGTAATTATCGAGTGCTCAAGCTCCGCAAACACCCCTAGAAGCTGCGTAAAGGCCTTAGCCATAGGGGAGTCATTACTTGTATCAATTTGCCCGTCTAAGGTCTTTATAGAGACTCCTTTCTTGCTTAAAACGTCTACTCTAGCTAGTACCTGATTAAGGCTTCTACCTAATCGGTCAAAAGCAGTGACAACGACAATATCTCCTTCCCTTGAATAGTCGATGAGTTCATCTAACTTCTTCCAATTGTCGTCCGACTTACCTGATTGCTTTCCATGATAAATCTTCACACAACCCGCATCGGTAAGGGCTGTAATTTGAGCCTCTAATGATTGGTCTTGAGTTGATACCCTTGCATACCCAATAAGCGCCATCTTAATCACCTTGCTAGACTGTTAATAACTACATAGATATTGACAGTGTCACTTGTAGGTGTCAATAACTTTTGTTTTGATGATTTTAACAGTGTAAGATTTTGAAGGATAGTTTTTGACATGTCTCTAGGGATTTTAAAATTGTTAGCGACAATGTGTTGGTGCTATATCTGCAGGCTTATTACTTCAACATGCTTGCTGCAAAATTTTGAAGTTGGATTTTTCATGCCCAGTAGAAGGTTGGTTGCTTTTCTTCAAATCCATTGCTCTGATTGATGATTAGTGGCATGACTGGCAATTTTTTAACTAAAAGTGTGATTTTTCTTATCATTATTATAGGATATGCTGTCTTGCAATAGGTTAGATTTGAGATAAGAAAGGGACACTAGTGAGCGCGGAACTAAATCGCAAAATTGAGCTAATCATGAAGTTGTTAGAGCAGACCTCTAATAAAAATGCTGTGGTGGAGCTTCTTAAGAGTAAAAATCTGAGTTTTTCAGGAACGTGGCCTGAGTTAACCGAAAAGCGAGTAATTCCCGCTGTACAGGATAATAAGCTTAGTATCTCAGAATTAACCAACTTACTTGCTACATCTGAAGAGCATGGAAGGCAGCACGTTTTTCTATATAAATTGAAGCCTGAACTGATTGACTCGCTCACTCCTGAGGCTCTGACCCCCATTCTTCATACTCTAGGTCTCGACTCATTGCTCAAGGCTCCTGCTGTGCTGGATGAACCTGATGAGCCAACTATTTCAGATGTTCGCTGGGACTCTGATGGGGCATTGACCATCAAAGTCATTTCTAAGCGAGTTCAGAGAGAGCCTGTCGATGAAAAGCTCGATGCAGAGGGGTATATTGTTTTACGCTATAAACCCACCACATCAAGAGCGGTAAATTTGGTGAAAATAAATCCAAACGGTCTCGTTGAGGTGAGAATATCATCTAAGAGCAATTCAACGCGCTATCAAGAGGATGTTAATAATTTGCTGGGTATGTTAAAAGATATTATCCCAAGTGCGAAATTAAAGGCACATCCAATCAGTCTTTACCCTTCAAAAAACAATATATGGGAACGCAGAGAGGAATTATCGGGTATAATTAGGTTTAGCGATGCCACTCTTAAGAATGATTCTGGCTACACATTAAGGGCTGCTACTCCTGATAGGGAATCTGATTTACTGAAGGATAGTGGCGTAAGGGATAGTATGGCCAACTTCAAAGGTGGTAATGTCCATTGCGACTCAAATAACTTGTTTTTTAGTCAGAGAGAAGGCTACGACACCCCTAGTAGGGAAGTTCATGTGCTAATGACTGGCGAGTACAATGAGTTTGCGATAACTACTCACTGTAAGAGTGAGGATTATAAATATGTCCTCCAAAGAGTACTTGAATTTAATGAGTGAGAACCCAGAAAGCCGCGAAGTATTTGAACGACTTAGCGCGCTTTATGATGAACTAGGTAGAGATTCTAATCGGTTATTGCCTTTGCCGAGGATGCTCTACATGTTGTCGCTGGAGCCTTCACCGAGTACTTTTACAGTTATACAAGCTTTAGAATCTAATGGCTTTATTCGTAAAGTTATTCAGATAGAGTCTCCAGCGCTTGGCGGTCTTGCTAAATACGATTCATTGCTCGATATTCCCGAATATGTTGATGACTTTAGAACTGGCATGCGCCTCAAAGTTATGCCTGAAAACATTAAGGTTCTTTATTCGATTAGTAACAAAGTCGAACAGTAAGGAGCCTGACTGGAATGGAGTCTTTTGAATCGTTTCAACGTAATTTGACTGCTGACTTGCAGAAGGTTAAGCCAGAGGACAAGCTCCAATATCTAAAAGATAGAATTTCCCGCCTTGAACCTGAATACCGAGTCGTGGCTGAAACGTGGGCTTTATGGGCTATAGAGTTGAATATCCCCCCTGTTAAAGGCCTTCTAATTGCTGTTGCTCATGGTATTCGTACCGATGCTGTTTGGCAGAGTCAGCTAAAAGCCTCTGTAGCAAGCAAGGTAGAACGTGAGAATGTATATGTAGAGCCTATACGTTTAGGCTTTGTCGATGTTTTCCGTTTTGCTGCATGGTTTCCGTATTTTAGAAGATTAGCTATTAAATCTGCCACTACGCAATTGCGATTCCTTGCAAGAGATTATCGTAACTCCGATATAGTTATCGTAGCTCATAGCTTCGGCACTTACGTCATATCTCATTTTTTAAAGGAAAATCTAGACTTTGAAGTGAAGCGTATTTTGTTCTGTGGCTCGATAGTTCCTGAGACATATCAGTGGGAAGCATTACCCAATTTGCCTAAAGGAAAGGTTGTTATCAACGAAATCGGCACATCGGATTTTTGGCCTGTGTTTGCAAAATCTTTTACTTGGGGTTATGGAACTGCGGGAGTAAATGGCTTTCGGAGTACTTTAGTAAAGAACCGATATCATGATGTTGACCACAGCGGTTTCTTCACTGAGGAGATGTATGAAAAGTTTTGGTTACCATTCTTGATTGAGGGGGATGTTGTTGAGTCACCGCATGATGCTGAAAGGGCTGGAGTACCGTGGTGTTGGTCTGCATTTTCTTTATTTTCCTGTCAGGGATTAATTTTGCTTATCATATTGATAGCAATTCTCCTCTACATATTTTTTAGTTAATTAAGTTTTATCATTGACTTTTGCTTCTCTAAACATAGTTTTTGCAAGTTTCTTATCCATTGTTTCTGCGAGGTTTTCTTGCATGACTCAGCTAGTTTACGGATATTTATTTCACTCACTATTTAAATGGGGGAGAAGCAATAACTGGATTAGAAAAGGATACCGAGAGGAAAACGAGCGTGATAAAAAATGAGTTAGATTAGCTCAATTAAATAAATGGTTATCAATAAAATTATTCAGTTATGGTTTATCGCTGGGCGGCAGTTAAGCCTACTCACACGTCTTATGAGTAAATTAATGATACAATTGAACTGACTTTTAGTATGAGTAGTATTCAACATGTACAGTGACTTACTTAAACCTATCAAAATTTTCTTACGTTGTGAAACACCTCAAGCATGGATTGATGAAGCATTAAGACAAAAAAACCTTCAACAGCTCCTTGTAGACCACTGCAACTGTGAATGGAAAGCTGCTGCTACCGCTGGCAAGGTGCTTCGGAAGTACGCACTTGATTCTGAATCACAACTTCAACTGTCCTATGTATTTAAACCCTATGAGTTTTTTATCTTTCATTTCGGTGTTTGGACTAAAGAACTCTTTGATAAATGGTTTTTCCCTAATGGCTTGCACAATGTATCTGATAGTGAGCTAAAAGCGGCGCAGACTGCGATGTTCTTATTGAGGCGATATGCCTTGGATAAAGACAGCGGACAATCGCTATTGGCATGGGCGAAACCCTATGAGGAATTTGTTTATCATAAGGATCGCGATATCGAGCAGTTTTTGGCTCGTGATGTCAAAAAGAATGAGTTGGTAGCCAATCTACAGCCGAATCAACATGTTGCTTTTGCACAGGATCTGATCCCACCCCTGATCCGTTTGATAAAAGAAGAATTCCATCATTTTGAGCAAGTGCTGGAGCTGATGCACGCACGGCAAATCCCATATCGTAATATTCGTGCTGGGCGTTACGCAAAAGGGATGATGAGCCACGTGACCACCCATGAGAAGGATATTCTGCGGGATAAGTTGATTGTGGGTGCATACATTGAGGCGCGCTCCTGTGAGCGTTTTGCCAAATTAGCGCCTTATTTAGATGCTGAATTAAATAAGTTTTATATATCTTTATTGCGCTCAGAGGCGCGTCATTTTGAGGATTATCTTAAGCTGGCACAGTTAGTATCGACCGAGGATATCAGCGAGCGAGTTGCTTATTTTGGCGAGAGAGAAGCCGAATTGATTATGGCGCCCGATGACGAGTTTCATTTCCACAGTGGTCAACCCTTAGTTGCCCAGCGGGAAAGATAAGTAGCGGCCTCAACCATATTCAGGTATGAGGCCTTAGCGGTAGATGTGTTAATGGTGAAGACGCTATAGGTGCTTAGCTGGCGTCGAAGGGCAGGCTTTTTAGCTCCACGCCGTCGGCGCTGACCACTAACACGCTGCCTTGCTCGTACCAATCACCGACTACAATCCGTTTGCAGCCATTGTTTAATTCATGGATAGCAGGCCTATGGGTATGACCGTGGATCATCTGTTTGCTGTGGGTTTGAGCAAATAACGCATTCACCGCACTGGGTTCTACGTCCATAATCACATAGCTTTTTTGCTGATTACTGCTTTGGCTGTTACTGCGGATTTTATTGGCAATGGCTTGACGTTTTTTCTTCGGCAAACAGCTATAAAGCCAACGGGCGAAGGCAAAACTACGTAGTTTGCGAAAGCGTTGGTAGGCTTTATCTAAGGTGCACAAGCTATCGCCATGCAAAATAACCGTGTTAACGCCATAGAGATCTAAGCATTTGACTTCGGGCAACATTTGCATACCCGCAGCATCGGCAAATTGTTTGCCTAACATAAAGTCTCGATTACCGTGAATAAAGTAGATGGGCAATCTTTGGGAGACTTGTTTGAGCTTGCGCGCTAATTCGAGGGCAAAAGGTGCGGCTAAATCGTCGCCGACCCATACCTCAAAGAGATCCCCCAGAATATAGAGAGCATCTACATCATCAAGTTCGATATCGAGAAAACGATTAAAGGCTTGGGTGATATCGAGGCGATCGGCACTTAAGTGCAGATCGCCAATAAATAAGGTCCGCATCCTAGGGAATTAGGCCGCACTTACTTTTTCAATCACAACCGCTTCTAATGGCACATCTTGGTGCATGCCACGGTTACCAGTGCTGACAGCTTTGATTTTTTCAACGATGTCCATGCCTTCAACCACTTCACCAAATACGCAGTAACCCCAACCTTGCATGCTTTCAGATTTGAAATCGAGGAAGGTGTTATCGTTGACGTTGATGAAAAACTGAGCCGTCGCTGAGTGTGGATCTGAAGTACGCGCCATCGCGATAGTACCAGTACGGTTTGATAAACCGTTGTTGGCTTCGTTTTTCACTGGCTCATGGCAACGTTTTTGGCTCATTTCAGCGGTAAAACCACCGCCTTGGATCATAAAGCCGTCAATTACACGGTGGAAAATGGTGCCGTCGAAGAAACCTTCGTCAACATATTTCATAAAGTTTGCCACGGTCAGCGGGGCTTTTTCGGCGTTCAGTTGCAGTTTAATGTCGCCAAAATTAGTGTGTAATGTGATCATGTTTTCATACTCTCAGTAAATAGTGGCGCGATTCTAACTTATCTCGGATTGCGCGCAAAGTGCAGTATTCAAAACCCTCGTCAGCGTGGTAGACTGACCCCTTGATTTTACACTTGAATCTATCTTTGAAGAGAATACCGATGTTGAAGATTTACAACAGTATTACCCGCCAAAAACAGGAGTTTAAGCCTATTAATCCCGGAAAAGTTGGGATGTATGTATGTGGCGTGACCGTTTACGATCTCTGTCATATTGGCCATGGGCGTACTTTTGTTTCCTTCGATATGATTGTTCGCTACCTGCGTTACGCGGGTTATGAAGTGAATTTCCAGCGCAACATCACCGATATTGATGACAAAATCATCAAGCGTGCTAACGAAAACCAAGAAGACTGCAATACATTAACCGACCGCTTGATTGGTGAAATGCACAAGGATTTCGATGCGCTGAATATGAAACGCCCTGATTTTGAGCCGCGTGCCACACTGCACATTGCTGAAATCATCGATATGGTCGAACGTTTATTGGCCCGTGGTCATGCTTATATTGCTGCCGATGGCGATGTGCTGTTTAGTGTGGCCTCTTTTCCTGAATACGGTCGCCTATCTGGCCAGAATCTGGAGCAATTACAGGCTGGCGCACGGGTTGAGGTTGATGATAATAAGCAAAATCCAATGGATTTCGTGCTGTGGAAAATGTCGAAACCTGGCGAACCAACGTGGGAATCCCCATGGGGACCGGGTCGACCAGGCTGGCATATCGAATGTTCGGCGATGAATAGCAAGCACTTAGGTTTACATTTCGATATCCACGGTGGCGGCTCAGATTTACAGTTTCCACACCATGAGAATGAAATTGCCCAGTCTTGCTGCGCTCATGACACGCCTTATGTGAATTATTGGATGCACACTGGCATGGTGATGATCGACCGCGAAAAGATGTCTAAATCTTTAGGCAACTTCTTCACTATTCGTGATGTATTAAGTCATTACGACGCAGAAACCGTACGTTACTTCCTGCTATCGGGTCACTATCGTAGCCAAATCAACTACTCTGAAGAAAACCTCAAGCAGGCGCGTGCGGCGTTAGAGCGTTTATACACTGCGATTAAAGATGTTGACCTGACTGTAGCGCCAGCACCTGCCGAAGAGTTTGTTGCTAAGTTTAAAGCGGCAATGGACGATGACTTTAACACCCCTGAAGCCTATTCAGTGCTGTTTGATATGGTGCGTGAGATCAACCGTCTGAAACTCACTGATATGGCAGAGGCTTCTGCATTAGCCGTGTCAATGAAACAACTTGCTGATGTGCTGGGCTTACTGCATCAATCTCCCGATGCCTTCTTTAAAGGTGAGGGCAGTGACGATGAAGTTGCAGAGATTGAAGCATTGATCGTTGAACGTAACCGCGCTCGCAGTGAAAAAGATTGGCCAGCGGCTGACGTGGCGCGTAATCGTTTAAATGAGCTTGGTGTGGTCTTAGAGGATGGCCCAAGTGGCACCACTTGGCGTAAGAAATAGGCTTAATTAGCGATAGTCTTTAATCAAAAAATCTTCAGCCAATAAAAAACCTGCATTATGCAGGTTTTTTTATGCTTGCCGAACCTAGAACCTAGAACCTAGAACCTAGAACCTAGAACCTAGAACCTAGAACCTAGAACCTAGTCGTGATATTGCTCGGCGGCATACAAGGTGTTTTCTAAAAGACTGGCTATGGTCATTGGTCCCACACCGCCAGGTACAGGTGTGATAAAGCTAGCGTTTTGCGCAGCAACATCATATTGCACGTCGCCTACTAAGGTGCCATTTTCTAAGCGGTTGATACCCACATCGATAACGATGGCGCCGGGTTTAATCCATTCACCGGGGATAAAGCCAGGTTTACCCACGGCAACCACCACTAAATCGGCTTGGCGAATTTTTTGTTCGAGGTTTTTAGTAAAACGATGGCAAGTTGTGGTGGTGCAGCCCGCAAGCAGTAGCTCGAGTGTCATTGGTCGGCCGACAATGTTCGAGGCGCCAACGACAACCGCATCTAAGCCATAAGTATCGACGCCAGTGGATTTAATGAGTGTCATAATGCCCATCGGCGTGCAAGAGCGTAATACGGGAATACGCTGCGCTAAACGGCCAACGTTATATGGGTGAAAACCATCGACATCTTTATCGGGGCGAATACGCTCGATCACTTTAGAGTCTTCGATATGGGCCGGTAATGGTAACTGCACTAATATCCCATCAATGTTAGGGTCATCGTTGAGTTGATCAATCAAGGCTAAGAGTTCAGCTTCGCTGCAGCTGGTATCGAGATCGTAGGAGCGAGAAATAAATCCTACTTCTTCACAGGCTTTACGTTTACTACCAACATAAACCTGAGAGGCGGGGTCTGCTCCCACGAGAATTACGGCTAAACCTGGTACGCGTTGTCCAGCCTCTTTACGGGCGGTAACTTTTTCGCGCAGTTGAGTGCGGATGGATTGAGCAATCGCCTTGCCGTCGATTATTTGGGCTGTCATGGGTGTAGGATATCCTTTATATTGGCGATGGTTAAAACGGTAGTTAACACAGAGATTGGCAATCGCGGCTATTTTAACAGGGCGTAGCGGGTGTGTCATGGCAAATGCCGTCGTGAAATGGATAAAAAAAAGCGTATTCGACTGATAATTCAGCATCTAGCATGAACGGTTAAAAAAATCGTTGACGGGTGCAAAGTGAGGGGCTAAGATGCGCTCCGTTCTCGAGCAGATGTGTTGATTTGCTTTGAAAACTTTTTTGGTGATTAGCGCAGTCCTGTAATGAATCCTGATTTTGGATGAGCGCGGGGCTGAGGAAATGCTCTGAGTCAATGCCAAATATAGTAAGACCTTCGGTGATTAGCGCAGTCCGGTAGCGCATCTGGTTTGGGACCAGAGGGTCAGAGGTTCGAATCCTCTATCACCGACCACTTTAATTGTTATTTGCTCGAGTGTTTACATGAGCGAGTAGCATGGATAGCCAAATGCTATCCAACGCCGGTTAGGATGCAGAGTAATCTGTAGACCATGCGCCCGTAGCTCAGTTGGATAGAGCACCCGCCTTCTAAGCGGGTGGTCGCAGGTTCGAATCCTGCCGGGCGTACCAGTTTCAGTGGTGATTGTAGCTCAGTTGGTAGAGTCCCGGATTGTGATTCCGGTTGTCGTGGGTTCGAGCCCCATCAGTCACCCCATTTTTAGTACTTTGAGTACAAAATAAAAAAAGCGACCTCTGGTCGCTTTTTTTATACCCTAGATTCGGCCGTTGAGGCTCGACTCTGCACAAAACGGTGGCTATAATGTCGCGTCTTGATAGATATCAACTAACAGCGACCTGTGCCAAAAGCCAGTAGTGGTGGGCATTGTAGTCAAATTTAATGATCAAGAAACGAATACCTGAATAGTTGAAGATTCGACTATTACAAAGGACGTTAGACAAATTTCGAGGTAAAACAATGCAAGTTTCTGTTGAAGCAACCCAAGGCCTAGAGCGTCGCCTGACCATTTCTGTTCCTGCTGAACAAATTGAAAAACTGGTTAAAGACAGTTTACAACGTGAAGCTAAGCGTGCTCGTATCCCAGGTTTCCGTCCTGGCAAAGTGCCTGTTACTGTAATCAACAAACGTTATGGCGCAGCTATTCGTCAAGACATCACTGGTGAAGTGATGCAACGTAACTTTATCGAAGCGATCATCGCTGAGAAATTAAACCCAGCAGGTGCACCAACTTTCGTTCCAGGTGCAACTGACGGTGAAAAATTCGAATTCGTAGCAACTTTCGAAATCTACCCAGAAGTTGAGCTGAAAGGTTTAGATGCAATTGAAGTAGAGCAACCAAAAGCCTCTGTAACCGATGCAGATGTAGACAGCATGATCGAAACTTTACGTAAGCAACACGCGACTTTCGCCGCTGTTGAGCGTGAAGCCGCTGACGGCGACAAAGTGAAAATGAACTTTGTGGGCTCAGTTGACGGCGTTGAATTCGAAGGTGGTAAAGCTGAAGATTTCGAACTGCAATTAGGTAGTAACCGTATGATCCCAGGTTTTGAAGCGGGTATCTTAGGTCACAAAGCCGGTGAAGAGTTCGTTATCGACGTGACTTTCCCTGAAGAATATCACGCTGAAAACTTAAAAGGTAAAGCAGCTAAGTTTGCTATCACCTTAACTGAAGTATTAGCGGCTAACTTACCTGAAGTAAACGATGAGTTTGCAGCATTATTCGGTATCAGCGAAGGTGGTTTAGAAGCCCTTAAAGCTGAAATCCGTAAGAACATGAACCGTGAGCTTGAGCAAGCGTTAAAAGCTAATGTGAAAGAGCAAGTGATCGCAGGTTTATTAGCTAACAATGACATCGAACTGCCAAAAGCACTGATCGATGGTGAAGTTAACGTATTGCGTCAACAAGCGATGCAACGTTTCGGCGGTCAAACGGCGAACATGCCTGAACTGCCAGCTGAATTATTCACTGAGCAAGCTGCACGTCGCGTTAAAATCGGTCTGTTATTAGGCGAAGTGATCAAAACTAACGAGCTGAAAGCGGAAGATGAGCGTGTACAAGGCTTAATCGCTTCTATGGCTTCTGCTTATGAAGATCCAAGTGAAGTGATTGCGTATTACAACAGCAATAAAGAGCTGATGCAAAACATGCGCAACGTTGCGCTTGAAGAGCAAGCTGTTGAAGCTCTGCTTAAAACAGCCAAAGTGACCGAAAAAGAAGTCGCTTTTGAAGAATTTATGAACAAGGCTACAGGTCGCGCATAAGCTAAGCTTGACTTGATTGGCAGTTCGCCATTTATAATGGCTCGTATGAGGCTCCTCATGCGAGCCATTTTTATTTAGGGAAATGAATAATGCATAATGCGTCAGACATACAAAGTGCTTTAGTGCCTATGGTGATCGAACAGACTGCTAAGGGTGAACGCTCATTCGACATTTATTCTCGTCTGTTAAAAGAGCGGATTATCTTTTTAGTGGGTCAAGTTGAAGAGCATATGGCGAATCTGATTGTGGCGCAGTTGCTATTCCTCGAATCAGAAAGCCCAGATAAAGATATCTTTTTATATATCAACTCACCCGGTGGATCAGTCACCGCTGGCATGGCGATTTACGATACCATGCAATTTATTAAGCCTAATGTGAGTACTGTGTGTATTGGTCAAGCGGCCAGTATGGGCGCGTTTTTATTAGCTGGCGGTGAAAAGGGCAAGCGTTTCTGCTTACCTAATTCTCGCGTGATGATCCACCAACCACTGGGTGGATTCCAAGGTCAGGCTTCTGATATCGCTATTCATGCCCAAGAAATCTTAGGCATCAAGCATAAACTAAATCTGATGCTGTCAGAGCATACGGGCCAGCCACTCGAAGTAATTGAGCGTGATACTGATCGCGATAACTTCATGAGCGCTACTCAAGCTGTGGAATATGGTTTAGTTGACGCAGTGATGACTAAACGCAGCTGATTTTTACTTTTGACTGGGCTATGCTCTGTAAAGCAACGCTGAGTTTAAAGTGAACAAGTTTAAGATAAGCAGTAGAGCAGACTGCAAATGAGGTAATTAATGGGCGACAACAAAAATAATGGTGACAGCGGTAAATTGCTGTACTGCTCTTTTTGCGGTAAGAGCCAGCATGAAGTCAGAAAACTGATTGCAGGCCCATCAGTATATGTATGCGACGAATGTGTCGAGTTATGTAATGACATCATTCGTGAAGAGATTAAAGAAATCTCCCCCAAGCGTGATAATGATAAATTACCCACGCCACATGAGTTGCGTGCACATTTAGATGATTATGTCATTGGGCAGGACAGAGCTAAAAAAGTCCTTTCTGTTGCGGTATACAATCACTACAAACGTCTGAGAAATTCATCCCCTAAAGATGGGGTGGAATTGGGCAAGAGTAACATTCTGCTGATTGGTCCAACGGGCAGTGGTAAAACACTGCTGGCCGAAACGCTCGCGCGCTCATTGAATGTCCCATTTACTATGGCAGACGCTACCACCTTAACTGAAGCCGGTTATGTGGGTGAAGACGTTGAAAACATCATTCAAAAGCTGCTGCAAAAGTGCGATTACGACGTTGAGAAAGCGCAGCGTGGTATCGTGTATATCGACGAAATCGACAAGATCAGCCGTAAATCAGATAACCCATCGATTACCCGTGATGTATCGGGTGAAGGCGTGCAGCAAGCGCTGCTGAAACTTATCGAAGGTACGGTTGCCGCGGTTCCACCCCAAGGTGGTCGTAAGCATCCACAGCAAGAGTTCTTACAGGTAGATACCTCTAAGATCCTGTTTATCTGTGGTGGTGCATTTGCGGGTCTTGAAAAGGTGATTGAGCAACGTGCTCATGTTGGTTCGGGTATCGGTTTTGGTGCGCAAGTTAAAGGCGAAAAAGATAAAGCAACGATATCTGAAACCCTGTCTCAAGTTGAGCCAGGCGATTTAGTTAAATACGGCTTGATCCCCGAGTTTATCGGCCGTCTACCAGTCGTTGCTACACTAACTGAATTGGATGAAGATGCATTAGTGCAAATTCTGTCTGAGCCTAAAAATGCCTTAACTAAGCAGTACAACGCACTGTTTGAGATGGAAGGGGTCGAATTAGAGTTTCGCGAAGATGCACTTAAAGCGATTGCCCATAAAGCCATGTCACGTAAAACAGGGGCCCGTGGTTTACGCTCAATCGTAGAAGGTATCTTACTTGATACTATGTATGATATCCCATCGATAGAAGGTGTAGTGAAAGCGGTTGTCGATGAGTCAGTGGTTAATGGTGAGTCTGCACCGATTCTGATTTATGAGCGCAATGAAGCACAGGTGGCTTCTGGCGAACAATAATTGTACAGATAGCTAATAAACTGAAAATCAAGGAGTCCAATGGGCTCCTTTTTTCGTATTGACCATTGAAAGGGCCTAAACCGCCCCAATATACTCCTTAACAAATCCCTTTTATTTAAACGGAATCGAACTATGACCTTAGAGCGTGAAGCGCATATCGAACTCCCCGTGCTGCCACTGAGAGATGTGGTGGTCTATCCCCATATGGTAATTCCGTTGTTCGTTGGCCGAGAAAAATCGATTCGTTGTCTCGAAACGGCAATGGCCCAGGATAAGCAAATTATTTTAGTTGCTCAGCGTGATGCTGAGTTAGATGAGCCGACCAAAGACGATATCTTTGACGTTGGTACAGTGGCATCTATTCTGCAACTGCTGAAACTACCAGACGGTACAGTCAAAGTGCTGGTCGAAGGTGGTCGCCGCGCCCGTATTACGCGTTATACCCAAGAAGCAGATTTCTTTGTGGCTAAGGCTGAATATCTCGAATCTGAGCCTTTAGAAGACAAAGAAGAGGAAGTCTTGGTTCGTAGCGCGATTGGCCAATTTGAAGGCTATATCAAGCTCAACAAGAAGATCCCGCCAGAGGTTTTAACCTCTCTTTCAGGTATCGATGAAGCGGCGCGCCTTGCTGACACGATGGCGGCTCACATGCCGCTTAAGCTTGAGGACAAACAATCCGTCCTTGAGATGACTAATATTGGCGAACGTCTTGAATATTTAATGGCGATGATGGAGTCGGAAATTGACCTGTTACAGGTTGAAAAACGCATCCGCACCCGCGTTAAAAAGCAGATGGAAAAGAGCCAACGTGAGTACTATCTGAACGAGCAAATGAAAGCCATCCAAAAAGAATTGGGTGACTTAGACGAAGGCCATGACGAATTTGAAGTCTTAAATCGTAAGATTGAAGAAGCCAATATGCCAAGCGATGCCAAAGAAAAGGCGGTCGCTGAACTGAACAAATTACGTATGATGTCGCCGATGTCTGCCGAAGCGACCGTGGTTCGTAGCTATGTGGATTGGATGACGTCTGTGCCTTGGAGTCAACGCTCTAAAATCAAACGTGATTTAGCGAAAGCCCAAGAGGTATTGGATACTGACCACTATGGTTTGGAAAAGGTCAAAGACCGTATTCTGGAATACTTGGCGGTGCAGAGCCGTGTGCGTCAACTGAAAGGGCCAATCCTGTGTTTAGTTGGACCACCAGGTGTAGGTAAAACCTCATTGGGTCAATCGATTGCCAAGGCGACGGGTCGTAAGTATGTGCGTGTTGCCTTAGGCGGCGTGCGTGATGAAGCGGAAATTCGCGGACATCGCCGCACCTACATTGGCTCTATGCCAGGTAAAATCATCCAAAAAATGGCCAAAGTGGGCGTGAAAAACCCCTTATTCCTGCTGGATGAAATCGACAAAATGAGTTCGGACATGCGTGGCGACCCAGCATCAGCACTATTAGAGGTGCTCGATCCTGAACAAAACGCGACTTTTAACGACCATTACCTCGAAGTCGACTACGACTTATCCGATGTAATGTTCGTGGCGACCTCGAATTCGATGAATATTCCGGGGCCACTTTTAGATCGTATGGAAGTGATCCGTCTGTCGGGTTATACCGAAGATGAAAAACTCAATATCGCTAAGCAGCATTTATTGACGAAGCAAATCGAGCGTAACGGCCTTAAAGCGAATGAAATTCATATCGAAGACAGTGCGATAGTCGGCATCATCCGCTACTATACTCGTGAAGCGGGTGTGCGGGCGCTAGAACGTGAGTTGTCGAAGATTTGCCGTAAGGTCGTAAAAATGATCCTGCTGGATAAATCCATCAAGTCAGTTACAGTCACCGCGGATAATCTCAAGTCTTTCCTCGGTGTGCAGCGTTTTGACTATGGCAAGGCGGAATCGAACAACCAAATCGGTCAAGTCACAGGGTTGGCTTGGACTGAAGTGGGTGGTGATTTGCTCACCATTGAAGCGACTTCAGTGCCCGGCAAAGGCAAGTTGACCTACACTGGCTCACTTGGCGATGTGATGCAAGAGTCGATTCAAGCGGCAATGACAGTTGTTCGCGCCCGTGCGGAACAATTAGGTATCAACGGCGACTTTTATGAGAAGCGTGATATCCATGTTCACGTGCCAGAAGGGGCAACGCCTAAGGATGGTCCATCCGCAGGTGCTGCAATGTGTACTGCGCTTGTTTCTAGCCTCACTGGTAACCCTGTGCGCGCCGATGTGGCGATGACGGGTGAAATTACCTTACGCGGTGAAGTGTTACCTATCGGTGGTTTAAAAGAAAAACTGCTGGCAGCACATCGCGGTGGCATTAAATTGGTGCTTATTCCAAAAGAAAATGAGCGCGATCTGGAAGAAATTCCTGCCAATGTCATTGCCGATTTAGAAATTCGCCCTGTGCGTTGGGTCGACGAAGTGTTAAAACTGGCGCTAGAAAGACCCGTTGAAGGCTTCGAAGTGGTTAAAAACTTGGCATAACGCAAGAAAATGCGCTATGACGTTAAAAAAAATGAAAAAAGGGGCTTAACAAAGCGCAGACCTGTGGTAGCCTAGGTCAGTGGAGAGCCAGCTGCTCCAAGCCCTTGGGGCAACTGGCTTTGAGCTGTATCTAGTTTTATTTCTTTGGTTTTCGAACTCAGCTTGAACTTTGAATTCAAGCTTGTTATAAAAGCCTCCGCAGACCGCTCTAGAGACGGATTTGGTTGCGGCGCAAAAAAATTACATTCAAGGGGATGACATGAACAAATCTGAACTAATCGAGAAAATCGCTTCTGGTGCTGACATTTCTAAAGCCGCAGCCGGCCGTGCACTGGATTCTTTTATCGCAGCTGTGACTGAAGGTTTGAAAGAAGGCGATAAAATTTCTCTTGTTGGTTTTGGTACTTTTGAAGTGCGTGAGCGCGCTGAACGCACTGGCCGCAACCCACAAACGGGTGAAGAAATCAAAATCGCAGCAGCAAAGATCCCAGCTTTTAAAGCGGGTAAAGCTCTGAAAGACGCTGTCAATTAATTTTTGATATCGCAGCCTTTGTAAGGCGTTCGTAATGATAAGCACTGTTTAAACAGTGCTTTTTACGAATTGAAAGTAATGGATTTTGAAGGTCAATTTCTACCATTACTCGGGGTTTTAGCACTTACCAGTGGTAGCGTCTGAATAATCCCTATTAATTACAGAAAGGCGCATCTCAACCTGATGCGCCTTTTTATTTTGTTAATCGCAACGAGCGAGATATCTGATGTTAGAAAAGATCCGCGATGGTTCGCAAGGCGTGATTGCTAAAGGCATTCTCGTACTTGTGATTTTATCTTTTGCATTTGCAGGGGTGAGTAGCTATTTAGGCTCAACTTCCGATGTACCTGCCGCAGAAGTCAACGGTGACAAGATCACTAAAGCCGAGTTAGAACAAGCCTACCAGAGCGAACGCGCTCGTATGGAACAACAACTGGGCGAAATGTTTGCTGCCCTATCTGCGGACGAAAGATACCTAGAAAGCATTAAGCAGAGCGTTCTCGAGCGTCTAGTGGCAGACAAACTGATCGATCAAGCTGCCGCTGCGATGGGATTACGTGTTTCTGACGAACAAATTATTGCAGCGATTAAATCTGAACCCGCTTTCCAAACTGACGGTAAATTTGATAACGACCGTTATCAGGCTATTTTGCGTCAGTTAGGTTATCAGCCACAAACCTTTAGAAGCATGATGCGTGTCGATATGACTCGTCGTCAGTTAACTGCGGCGTTAGTGGGCACTGAATTTGTATTACCCGGTGAAGCTAAACAATTAGCTGAGCTGCAAGGCCAAACTCGCGACATTCGTTATTTAGTGGTGGACTCTGCGCCATACCTTGCCAATGCCTCTGTGACAGACGAGCAAGTAAAAAACTACTATGACGCCAACCAGGGCCAGTTTATGAGCCCAGAGAAGGTGAGTTTAGAATATGTTGAGTTAAACGCGGCTGATTTTGCCAAAGACAGCAAAGTGACCGAAGAAGAAGCTCAGGCTTACTACGATGAGCATAAGACACAATATGTGTCTAACGAGAAACGTTTAGCCGCGCACATTCTGATTGGCCCAGGTAGCGATGAAGCCGCTGCGAAAGCCAAGGCTGAAGATTTAGCCAAGCAGTTAGATAACGGTGCTGATTTTGCTGAGTTAGCCAAAGCCAATTCTGAAGATACCTTAAGTGCAGAGCAGGGCGGAAAATTAGACTGGTTTGAGCCCGGTGTGATGGACCCCTCATTCGATGCTGCGCTTTTTGCTCTGCAAAAAGGCCAACACTCAGCTGTCGTCAAAACAGATTTTGGTTTCCACATCATCAAACTGTTAGACGTTCAGCCTGGTACCACAGTGCCCTTTGCTGACGTTAAAACTAAGATTATTGCTCAGTTACAAGAGAAAAAAGCGGTAGATCAATTCTATAGCTTGCAGAGCAAACTGGCTGATACCAGCTACGAAGTGCCTGATACCTTAGCCGAAACTGCAAAAGTAGTGGGTGTTGAGATTAAGACAACGCCGCTATTTTCGCGTGATGATGTGCCAGCGGCATTGAACAAGCCTGATGTAGTAAAAGCAGCATTTTCAGACTCAGTGATGCGCCAAGGGCTAAATAGTGAAGTGATTGAGCTTGAGCCGAATCATGTAGTGGTTATTCGCATGAAAGAACATCACGATGCGGGCACTATGCCATTAGCCGAAGTGAAGGCCGACATCGCAGAGCGTTTAAAGCAAGATCAAGCGAACGCAGCAGCACGTGCTAAAGCAGAAGAGTTAATGGCGCAAGTGAAAGCGAGCGCTGCTGATGTGAGCTTAATCGCTAAGGCTAAATTGGGGCGTGGTGCACAGGATTTAGACGCGGCCATTGTGACTAAAACCTTCCAAATGCCAACGCCGAGTGCTGCACCTGTGGTTGATACTGTCGCTTTAGCAAATGGCTATGCTGTGATTGCACTGGACAAAGTGAACGCGGCTGAGTCTGTTAGCGATGAGTTAGTCAATGCACTAAAACAACGCCTAAATGCACAATACAGCGAAGCGGATTACCGCGGTTTGATCGAGTCACTGAAAGCGAATGCGAAAATCCATTATCCTGTAGAAGGTTAATGTTGATAAGGGATAACTCAGTCTATCCCTTATGTTTGCAAAGCAAATATAAAGTGTTTTGCTAATCAAATAGAAAAGGCCAAGTGTTTACTTGGCCTTTTTGTTTGTGCGTTATGAAACGATATGGGCGCTATTTCAGCAGCTTAATCATCCACGCCAATCATCACGCTGCTGGCTTTAATGAGTGCGTAAGCCGAATCACCCACCTTCAAGTTTAAACGCTCACAGGATGCTTTCGTCACGACGGAGGTTAACACTACGCCCGGTGCCAGTTCGATAGTGACTTCGTTGTTTACAGAGCCAATTTCGATAGCGGTAATAGTGCCACTTAGGGTATTCCGTGCACTGATCTTCATTCTTTATCCTTATTTAGTGTTGAATGGTCATGCTATTCTAGCCTATTGCCATGGGTTTGCAGCAAATAAAAACGCCACCCGAGGGTGGCGTTTAAAAGCAAGGTGTAATCTTGACGATTACAGGTCGATCACATCGAACTCAACGTACGGATTCACATCAGCGTCGTAGTCGATGCCTTCAATACCAAAGCCGAAAAGTTTAATAAACTCGGCTTTATATTCTTGATAATCGGTCAGCTCTGATAGATTTTCAGTGGTCACTTGTGGCCACAGATCACGGCAATGCTGCTGGATATCTTCACGCAATTCCCAATCGTCTAAACGCAGACGGTTATCGCTATCGGTCTCAGGTTTTGCACCATCGGCACGGAACAGACGCTCGCTGAACATGCGATAGATTTGCTCCATACAGCCTTCATGCAGACCTTCTTGGCGCATCTTCTTAAATACCATCGCAATATACAGTGGCATCACCGGGATGGCTGAGCTGGCTTGAGTGACAACGCTTTTGAGCACGGCAACGTTGGCGCTACCGCCTGTCACTGAGAGCTTATCGTTTAAGGCTTTTGCAGCACGGTCTAAGTCCATTTTGGCTTTACCTAATGCGCCATGCCAGTAGATTGGCCAAGTTAACTCAGTACCGATATAGCTATAGGCAACGGTTTTGCAGTTGTCGCTCAATACGCCAGCTTCGGCGAGCGCGTTAATCCACAATTCCCAATCTTGGCCGCCCATCACAGTGACTGTATCGGCAATTTCTTGCTCTGTCGCAGGTTCGACAGTAGCTTCGATAATGCAGTCTTTATTAGTGTCTACCGCTGTTGCAGTGTAAGTTTCACCAATTGGTTTGAGCGCAGAGCGTACTAGTTCGCCAGAATCTGGCAGTTTGCGCACAGGTGATGCTAATGAATACACCACCATATCCACTTGACCTAAATCTTGCTTGATTAGCTCAATGACTTTTTGTTTAGCTTCATGGCTAAAGGCATCGCAGTTGATGCTCTTAGAGTACAAACCTTCAGCTTTGGCAAACTTGTCGAAAGCGGCAGAGTTGTACCAGCCAGCAGTACCTGGCTTAGCTTCTGTACCTGGTTTTTCGAAGAACACACCAATAGTTGCTGCATCGCTACCAAAGGCGGCGGCAATGCGTGAAGACAGGCCATAACCACTTGATGAACCAACAACGAGGACTTTTTTAGGCCCGTTGGCGATTTTGCCCTTCGCTTTGGTTAAGGCAATTTGTTCTTGAACGTTAGCTTCGCAACCAACGGGGTGAGTAGTGGTACAAATGAATCCACGAATTTTGGGTTTGATAATCATGTTTAAGCTTCTTCTATCAAAATGACCAATAGGATAAATACTTCGGCGATTAAATGGCATCTATTTTTAGCCAATTTGCCTGAATATTTAAGTGGTTGGAGCAGTTTAACGCTTATGAACAAACAGGCTCTGCTCCTGAATAAGCCTTTGGGTATATTCGTGCTGCGGTGAATTAAATATCTGTTCTGTGGGAGCTTTCTCAACCATAACGCCTTTATGAAGAACCATAATTTTATCGCTAACATGGCGAATAATATTGAGGTTATGGGACACAAAAATATATGACAATCCTAAGTCTTTTTGCAATTTCAGTAGCAAATTGAGGATTTGCGAGCGTACGGACAGATCTAAAGCGGTCAACGCTTCATCGGCGATAATGATTTTGGGGTTGAGCATTAGCGCCCGCGCCACGGCAACCCGCTGTTTTTGGCCTTCAGAAATCATATGCGGATAAAAGTCAGAATGTTCAGGTAATAAACCGACTTTCCTTAATGTCTCAATTACTTGAGAATTACGCTCTTTGGCAGATAGCTGAGTGTTAAAGCGCAATGGTTCATCGAGTAACTGACCAATGGTGAGCCTTGGGTTGAGCGAGGTATTAGGATCTTGAAAAATCATCCGAATAAGGCGGCAGCGTTGTTTGATATTACGGCTGTCTAAGGCTTCGCCTTCGAAGTAAATTTCACCGCCGCTGCGCGGTTCTGCGCCCACTAAAATACGCGCTAACGTACTCTTACCTGAACCTGCCTCACCCACAATAGCTAAGGTTTCGCCGCGATTGAGTTCAAAGGAAACCGGGGCTAAGGCATCGTTATATTGGCGGGTAAAGCCTTTATAACCAGTATCATACCTTTTAAAGAGATCGTTAACTTTAAGCAGTGGAGTCGTCATTTGTCGTTTCACCGTGGTAAGGGAAATGGCAGGCAAAGTAGCGGTCTCTTGAATGACTCAAACTTGGCTGATTAACACATTTCTTTTGCGCCTCAGGACATCTTGGCCCTAAGCGGCAACCAATGGGGAGATGTTGGAGTGCTGGCGCCGAGCCTGGCAGTGTTGGCATAATTGCCTTGTGCGCCTCTATCCCCGAATAATCCGGCATATTATCCAAGAGTGCCTTAGTGTAAGGATGATAGGGCTGATTAATTAATTCATCCGTCGGCCCTGACTCCATCACTTGGCCGCAATAGAGTACCGATAAGTGATCGCACCATTGGGCGAGGGTCTCAAGCTCATGACTGATGATTAAAATCGACACATTTTGCAGTTGGTTAAGCTGTGATAGTAGGCGAAATATCTGTGCCTGAGTACTCAGCTCCATCGAGTTTGTCGGCTCATCTGCAATCAATAATCTAGGCTGGTTGGCAATTGCCATAGCGATCATCACTTTTTGGCATTCGCCTTCGGATAATTCCCATGCATAGCTAGACATGACTTTTTGCGGATTTTTAATGCCAACTTTGTGTAGCCATTTTTGCGCCGTGAGTTTGGCATGTTTGTGCTTTTGCCAAAAATAAGCTTTAGGATTCTTAGGCATGGCCTGCATCAGCTGGCTACCCACGGTTTGCGAAGGATCAAGGCTGCCTGATGGGTCTTGGAAGATCATCGCCATATCTGAGCCCATCAGATTACGGCGCTCCTTCGAGGTCATGGCCATCAGATTGTTACCATCCCACATCATGCGGTCGGCAGTAATGGTCCAGTTGGGACCAGGGATCCCTAGAATAGCTCTGGCGAGTAGACTACGGCCTGAGCCGGATTCACCCACTAGGCCGTGGATTTCACCCGCATTCAAGGTCAAGCTTACTTTCTCAAGAGCCCGCACTTTGCCGTGGGGCGTGTCGAGTTCAATAGTCAGGTTTCTAACGTCGAGTAATGGCATAGGTTAGTTTCTGATGGGCGCAAGCGCCGATCTCAAGCCATCGCCTACCAAGTTAATGGCAAGCACACTAAAAAGAATCGCTAGCCCTGGAATAGTTACAGTCCAAGGTGCGGTCAATAAATTATCCATGCCTTGCGCCACCATAGCGCCCCATTCTGGGCTAGGGGCTTGAGCACCAAGACTTAAAAAGCCGAGGGCGGCAATATCTAAAATCGCGGCAGAAATGGCTAACGTGGTTTGAATAATCACCACTTCCCAGACGTTTGGCATGATTACATACCAAAAAATCTGCATTGAATTGGCTCCATCCAAACGGGCAGCGGTAACATATTCTTTTTGTAATTCTTCATGGACCGATTGATGAATAGAGCGGACAAACTGCGGCGTTAAGGCAATGCCCACGGCCCAGAAGACGTTTTCAAGCCCTGGCCCCATAACGGCAACCACTAAAATCGCCATCAGAAGCGAAGGTATTGACAGCAATGCATCGAGCAAATGGCCCAAAATACTAGACTTTAATCCACGCATCATGCCGGAAAGTGAGCCGATGATAAATCCAGTAAACAGAGCTGTACCGACAATCATTAATGCCATGCCAAAGGTTAAATGCGCGCCATGTAGCAAGCGGCTAAAAATATCCCGGCCAAGATCGTCGGTGCCTAAAAAATGCGCCACAGTGCCGGAAGGATCCCAAGAGGGAGGTAACAATAGGGCGCGTGGATCTTGAGCCTCTGGTGCGAAAGGCGCAATCATTGGACCAAAGAGGGTGAGCAGCAGCAGAAAAATAATGGTCCACAATCCCGCTAAGGCAAAAGGGTTTGCCGAAAAATTTTGCCAGACCCGCATCATTGGGGAAGCAATTTGATCTTCCTGATAAATTTTAACTGGAGGCATAAAGATCTTTTCTGCTTAATGGATTGAAGACGGTATGTAGCACTTCAATCAAAATACTTAAAAAGATGATCAGCAAGGCGACAGCCAATATTCCACCTTGAATAACCGTGTAATCTCGCTGATAAATTCCTGATACTAACCAAGAGCCTACACCTGGCCATGAAAATATCACTTCAACAACAATAGCATAGCTAGCAAAGGCACCTAGCATTAAACCTAAGTGCTTTAATACAGGGATAAGCGCGTTGGGTAAGGCATGGCGTAAAATAATGGTATTGGTGTGCATACCTCTGGCTTCGGCTGCGCGGATAAAGGTTTGGTTCATCACATTCATCATTGCAGAACGTGTGCTACGTACTACCACAGTAAAAGGCAGCACTGCGAGCGTTGTCGCTGGCAGAATAATGTGTAGCAGTGCATCCTTAAACGCCGATATGCGATACTCCGAATCAGAAAGTAGGATATCGACCAGCATAAAACCAGTGACGGGTTTTATCTCATATAAAAGATTGAGTTGCCCCGATATTGGCAACCAACCGAGATCGACACCAAACCAAAGCGATAAATACAGTCCCAACCAAAAGACTGGAACAGAGTAACCCGTAAGAGTAATAGCCATAATGGTATTTTGGGTGAGTTTATGCTGACTTTGTGAAGCCAAAACGCCCAAAGGTACGCCTAAACCAATGGCGATTACCGCGGCCATGACGGCGAGCTCGAAGGAGGCTGGGAGTACGGTACTTAACTCCTCTGCAACGCTTTGATGGGAAGTCACTGAAACCCCTAAGTTACCACTCAGCCTTTGCTGTAAATAAGCAATAAACTGCAACGCCTTGTTGCTATCTAACTTATAGTCTTGTTCGATTTGGCTAAGCTGAGCTGCAGATGGTGAATGTATTCCTGTGAGGGCAAAGGTGCGTTCAATCGGGAACAAACCTGTTGCATAAAATAGGACACCAATCATGACGAGTGAAGTCGCTAGGAATAAATTGAGGCGCCGTAACAGGTATCTTAACATCAGTTAGTCTCCTGTGTGGTTTGGCTGGTTTTTGTAAAGGAAATGCCGCCAAAAGGCGTGAGTTGCATATTATGTACATTATTACGCGTTAAAGCGACCCGTTTGGCATGAGCTAAACTCAGCATTGGTACTTGCTCGGCGATGAATGCTTCGGCTTCTTGATAAATTTGCTTGCGCTCTGCTTGTGTTGAGACTTCTCTTGCTCTGTCTAGAATGGCATCAAACTGTTTATTGCACCAGCGAGAGCGGTTGTTGTTTGATTGCATTGACGCGCAGCTAAGCAGTGGCGTGAAAAAGTTATCGGGATCACTGTTATCGGCGTTCCAGCCGATGAGCACTGAATCGTATTCATCTCGACTTAATCTTTGGGTAAAAACACTCCAGTCGTAACTGATTATGTTGACTTTAACACCGATATTGGCCAAATCAGATTGAATTAACTCAGCTGTTTTCAGTGCATTAGGATTATAAGCTCTCGCAACAGGCATTGCCCAAATATCGATGCTGAGATTGTTAATACCTGCCTCTTTTAGCAGGTCTCTGGCTTTTTGGGGATTATAATCGAGTAGCTTCTTATTGCTGTCGTAGGCCCAAGAGGCTGGTGGAAGTACGCCTATCGCCTCTATTGCGGTGTTTTGATACACAGCACGTAAGATATTTTGTTTATCCACCGCATGGGCGAGCGCGCGGCGAACTCGAACATCATTTAATGGCGCTTTTTGAGTGTTAAATGCCCAAAATGCTACGTTAAGGCCGGGTTGTGATTCGATATTGAGCTGTTCATGTTGCTTAATAACGGGAAGTTCCCCTGCTTTGGGCAGGGCTGAAACACTGCAGTCACCCGCGATTAACTTTGCTAATCTCACGGTGCTTTTTGGGGTGATATCATAGACCAACATCTCGACATTGGCGGGTTCTCCCCAAAAATCTGGATTACGGCGATAGCGAATATATTCGTTTTTGGCGTAATGCACTAAAGTAAAAGGCCCTGTACCAATGGCAAAATGGTCAACATTTTCCGGGTGACCTAGTGCAAGTTGTTGTTCGGCGTACTCACTGGAGAGAATAACGGCAAAGTCAGTCGCTAAATTCGATAAAAATGAAGCATCCTTACGGGCTAAGCGAAAGATGACTTCATAGTCATTGATTTTTTCAACACTTTTAACTTGTTCAGAAAAACCAATACTTTGAAAAAAGGGATAACCAGTGCGTGACACACCATGGTAAGGGTGATGCTTATCGATAATTCGATTGAAGGAAAACAGTACGTCGTCGGCGTTAAATGAGCGACTTGGCGTAAAACGGGAAGAATGCTGAAACTTAACATCCTCCCTGAGCGTAAAACGATAACTAAGACCATCATCACTTTCAGCCCAACTGGTTGCCAAGGCCGGAACCAACTGACCAGAGAGCGCGTCATAGTCTACTAATCGGCTATAAATCAGGTGTGAAGTGGCGTCGATCGTAGTGCCTGAGGTCACCAACTGCGGATTAAAAGACTCGGGATTCCCTTCGGAACAATAGACCAAACCAGAAGGAAGCCGTTGGGGGCCACATGCAACCAACAACCCACTCATGCAGAATACCGCAGTTGCTAGGCACAGGCGTCTAATTAGCACACTCATTTATAAATCATTATTTTATCGACTATGAACGACTATTTTAGCAGTGCATCTCGCCCATGGGCAATCAGCTTATGCTTTATCGAGCAAATTGTATTTTTTCAGAATGCCGCGTAGCTGATGATAACTTAACCCCAAGATTTCAGCGGTCTTCTTTTGATTATATTGGCTCGCCGATAAGGCTTGCTGAATAAGCTCCATCTCATAACGCTCGGTTTGTTCTTTAAAGTCTAATGGAAAACTAAAGTCATTTAACGGCGCTTCACTAGGTGCAATGACATCAATATCGGTTTTTGCCGTAACGGTGGGAGGGCTTATGATGGTTGAGTGCGGTGTGGGCACCACCTGACGCTCAAGAGTGCGCACCCGAGTTGTCGGCCGGTACGGGGAGGCGAAAGGGTCGAGAATAATGTGCTCGATGGGACGATTTTCACCGCAATTACGGTAAACACTTCGCTCAACGACGTTTTTAAGTTCACGAATATTACCGGGCCAGTCATGACTCATGAGCTGCTCGATGGCATTTGCACTAAAGCCACTAAAGAGTTCGAGCTTGAGTTGCCGAGCCATTCCCACAGCAAAGTATTCGGCTAATGTCATGATATCTTCTGGACGACAACGTAGTGGCGGCAGGGTGATCACATCGAAGGCTAAACGATCGAGTAAGTCGGCCCGAAATTCACCGGCCTCGGCCAGTGAGGGTAAATCTTCGTTGGCGGCGCAGATAAGGCGCACATCTGCTTGAATGGTTTTACTGCCACCGACACGTTCAAATTCACCGTACTCGATAACACGCAGTAGTTTTTCTTGAATCAATCCAGAGGTATTGGCTAACTCGTCAAGAAACAGTGTTCCACCATCAGCCCGTTCAAAACGGCCTTCGTGTTTACCTTTGGCACCAGTAAAGGCCCCAGATTCGTGGCCAAACAATTCACTTTCAAGCAAGTTTTCGCTCAAAGATGAACAATTTAGCTTAATAAAATTTTGATCCCAGCGCTTAGACAGATAATGTAGGCGTTCGGCAATCAGCTCTTTACCTGTGCCTCGTTCACCAATGATCAGTACAGGCTTTGATAACGGAGCGATTTGTGAGACGTGCTCTAATACTTCAAGTAGGGCGTTTGATTGACCGATTAGATTGTCTTGCTGAAATTTATTATCCACGATATTTTTTAGTCTTTAACGCTAAATTTTGGTGAAAATCATAATAAGTGGCTTGCGCTGTAAAATAAAGGAAAAGTTAAGATTTTGTTTATCTAATTGAATTTAAATAATAAATAAAAGTTGGCACAGTTAGTGTATTACCTTAAGCGAGACCAACATCAATTTGAGGATAGCATTATGGGTATTTTCTCTCGTTTCGCCGATATCATTAACTCTAATATCAGCGCATTACTCGACAAAGCCGAAGACCCTGAAAAAATGGTTCGCCTGATCATCCAAGAAATGGAAGATACACTGGTAGAAGTGCGTTCAACCTCAGCTAAGGTATTGGCTGAAAAGAAAGAATTGCATCGCCGTATCAGCCGAGTCGAGGAGCAAGTTCAGGATTGGCAGGATAAAGCGGAACTGGCACTTTCAAAGGACCGCGAAGATTTAGCCAAAGCAGCTTTAGTTGAAAAACAAAAAGCGGCGGGTTTAGTGGATACTTTAAACCAAGAGTTGGCAGTGCTGGATGAGCATATCGCTCGTTTAAAAGACGAAGTGAGCCTGCTGCAGGAAAAACTGTTAGATGCAAAAGCGCGCCAAAAGACCATTATTTTGCGCACTCAAACTGCGTCATCACGTTTAGAAGTGAAAAAGCAGTTAGACTCAAGCAAAATTGATAATGCCATGCTTAAGTTTGAGCAATATGAGCGCCGTGTTGAAGGATTAGAAGCGCAGGTTGAATCCTACGATCTTGGCAGCAAAAAAACCTTAGCTGATGAGTTTGCGGCATTAGAAGCTGAAGATTCAGTCAATGCTGAGTTGGAAGCGCTCAAGGCAAAAGTGAAAGGCAAAGCTCCCACAAAGTCAAAAGAATAACATTTTAGAGGTGAGTTATGGATATGGACATACTAATGGCTCCGATTATCATCTTTATGATAGTAGTGGCGCCTATATGGTTAGTTCTTCATTATCGCAGTAAGCGACAAGTGAGCCAGGGACTCACTGAGGAAGAGTTTTCACAGCTGAATGACTTGATTGCGAAAGCCGATAAAATGGCTGCGCGTATCGAAACCTTAGAGGCGATTCTCGATTCTGAATCGCCTGAATGGAGGGGGAAACATGAGAGGATCTAATGGTCGAACTTTGTACCGTATTCCCCAGTCAGGTAAAATCGCCGGAGTGTGTGCAGGGATTGCTGAGTACTTTGCGATTGAAACTTGGTTAGTACGCGTACTTGCTGTTTCTATCTTTCTATTAGGTGGTTCGGGTGTTGTCTTTATCATCTATGTGGCGTTATGGGTGATACTCGATATCAAACCTCAAAATAGCTCTGTTAGGGATGACATTGAAGTGAAGAAGAAACCTTGGCAGTCGGGAGAGCCAGCTAAACAGGCGCTGAGCGATGTGAATCGTCAGTTTAGGAGCCTAGAGGTGAGATTGCAAAACCTTGAGCGCCATGTGACTTCTGATAATTTTGATTTAAAAAGACAAATCAATAGCTTGTAATCCCTCTAAAGGGCGGCCATGTCCGCCCTTGTTGTTTTATCTTTCGTTGATTCCAGTGTCATCTCTCGTTGATTCCAGTATATAGTTATCTCATTCAACATTTAGGGAAATCCTTATGGGAATGCTTGATGTATCGCTCCACAAAATCACGCAAAAGAGCCAATCCCTCCTCCATCGAACGGCCGATAGGCATTTGCGCCTTGCGGTAACAGGGTTATCGGGAGCGGGAAAAACGGCCTTTATTACAGGGTTAGTCAATCAATTACTTAATAGCGGCGCTGCATCATCTGCATCGCATTCTCGCCAACATGGTTTGCCTCTTTGGCAGGTGAGCCGTGAACAACGTTTGCTTGGGGTTAAGCGAGCGATGCAGCCGGATCTTGAAATCGCGAGTTTTGATTATCAGGGCGCTATGTTAGCGCTGACTTCGAATCCTCCTACTTGGCCTGAATCGACTCGCACCATTTCAGAGTTGCGTCTAGCGATTAAATATCGGCCGCAAAAGGGATTACTCGCCAAGTTTGCCGATACCGCAACGCTATATTTAGATATTGTGGATTATCCAGGGGAGTGGCTTTTAGATTTACCTATGCTGCGCCAAAACTATATTGAGTGGTGTACTGCCCAGCAGCAACGGCTTGCGGTTTTGAAGAGTTCACCTTTATATGCTGGTTTTGAAACATCGTTAAATGCACTCAATTTAGCGGCGATGGCCGATGAAGCGGAACTGAAACGACTTGCCGATCAATATCAGCAGTTATTACAGGATTTAGTGCATGTGCAGGGGTATTACCAAGCGCAACCGGGGCGTATGTTATTACCCAGTGAGTGGCAAGGTGCACCGCTGCTGGCGTTTTTCCCGCTGTTATCTGTGACTGATGCTCAGTGGAGCAACCTTAAACAAAGTGAGAAGCACAGCGCTTTTCATGTGCTGGAAAAGCGCTATCAAGAGTATGTCGCTAAGGTTGTTAAACCTTTTTATAAACAACATTTCGCAGGGTTTGATCGTCAGGTGGTGCTCGTTGATTGCTTCAGTGCGTTAAATCGTGGCAAATCACAATTTGAAGATATGGGCGCGGCGCTAAATGCCATTATGGAGAGTTTTCAATACGGACAATCCAGTTATTTACGTCGGCTTTTTGCGCCGCGGATTGACCGTTTGCTCTTTGCCGCCAGTAAGGTTGACCATGTCACGCGGGATCAACAAAGTCATGTGTTGTCGCTGTTAACGGATATGCTCAAGCACAGTCAGCACTTTGCTAGTTTTGATGGTTGTAAAGTCGAAACCATGGCCATTAGTGCGATTAAGGCCACGCGCCACGGCATGGTGACCACTCAAGATGGGGATGTGGAAGTCGTGCAGGGCACAGGATTGAATGGCCAAGCCCTGACACTGTTTCCCGGCGAAGTGCCCACTCGCTTACCTGAGTCCACTTTTTGGCGCGAACAAGGCTTTAATTTTATCGGTTTTGCACCGCCGGATAACCGTAATCTTGTTCCATCTTCGGTGCATTTTGACCATATCCGTCTTGATCACCTTCTGCAGTATCTTGTAGGGGATAAACTGGAATGAGAAAAGACCCGTTACCACATTCAACTGAGTCGCAAATAAATGAGTCGGAGCTGTCTGTTGCTTCGATTACAACTCAAGCCCTTAAAAAGCAGCAAGTATTTGATGCTGAACAGGTCAAACTACAGTCTGCAACAGATGAGTTAAAAAGTGCGCAAATGTTTGCGCCACAAACCCCGATAAAGGCGATTGATGACGTTGTTGAAGAGACGTTAGCGGCCCAACCGCAGGTGTTAGATCTGGCATCGATACGCCCTAAATTACATCAATCTCGCCGCTGGTCTTGGTTGGCACGCTTATCACTAATGGCATTAATACTACTCACGCTAGTGCAAACAGGCCTTGGTTTGCGGGATGCTTGGGTTGCCAGTCCTTGGCTATTTAGTTTTTATGGTATGGTGCTTGGTTTAGTCGGGAGCTGGGCTATAGTCGGTGCCGTTAGCGAGTATCGAAAATTAAAACGCTTAAAACAGGTTGCCGATACCCAGGATACAGGTGCAAGGCTTGCCCTGAGTATGCAAATGGGTGAGGCCGATAGCTTTATCGATAATATTGTACGGTATTACCCCGATAGCCAAGGATTACAACGGCTGCGTCACTCGTTAAAAGATGAACATAACGATGCCGAAAAAGTGCTGTTATTTGAGGACTTAGTCCTAACGGAGCGAGATGAACTCGCCAAAAAAGTCGTGCGTCGATATGCGGCTGAATCAGCAGTGTTATTGGCTGCTAGCCCGCTTGCGGCATTGGATATGGCGATCATTCTTTGGCGTAATCATCGAATGCTACGTGATGTCGCTGCCTGTTATGGGATAGAGTTAGGCTATTGGAGCCGGATTAAACTCATTCGCAGCATAGTGATTAACATTATTTATGCGGGTACCAGTGAGTTAGTCACGGACTTAGGAACTCAATTGTTGTCGGTCGAGATGACCGGTAAATTATCCGCGCGGCTTGCCCAAGGATTAGGGGGCGGTTTGTTAACGGCGCGCCTAGGATATCAGGCCATGGCACTGTGTCGGCCTATCGGTTTTAGGGAAGAGCAGCGCCCCAAATTATCGAAAGTTCATCAAGAGTTGTTGATTGAGCTTAAGCAGTTTGCTGGTAAGTTATTGACCAAAGATGGGCGTGATGCGCTTAAGAGCCAATTAGAGGCTGCTGAGCTAAAAAACAGCTCAACGGCAAAAGACAAATAACATAGCCGAATGTACAAAACCGCGAGTGCACTTTAGGCTAAATGCTAATGCGCTAATGACTCTGTCATTAGCGCATTTTTTATCGCCGATGTTCTGCCCTAAACGCTGAATGTAACAACTTAGTTACAGTGGTTCTGTTGCTATTTTCACCGTTGCACTGGTTTCAACTGTTCAGCAGGGTATGTTAGTGCTTATTCGATAGGGCTAATGTTTTATTAACTTATCTATATGGACTAAAAACACAAGCAAATCATCATTCCTCGAACAATCAATCAAGAATCGAATGATGTAATGGCATAACAAGGAGTAAGCAATGCAAGATGAATCGAGCAAGATGTGGAAAGCGGCGACCCAAGCCATCCATGCAGGACATGAGCGAGAGGCCTTCGGTTCGTTAGTCACACCACTTTATCAAACTGCAACTTTTGTATTCGAATCGGCGCAGCAAGGTGGCGAGCGTTTTGCGGGTAACGAGCCCGGTTATATTTATACCCGTCTTGGTAATCCAACTGTGGCCGAACTTGAGCGTAAAATGGCGATTTTAGAAGGGGCTGAAGCGGCGGCGGCAACGGCGTCAGGTATGGGGGCGGTGTCGGCGGCGCTGCTCACTAATTTGCAGATGGATGATCATTTAGTGGCTTCTAATGCGGTATATGGGTGCACTTTTGCACTTATGACCAGCCAATTTGCCCGTTTTGGCATCGAAGTCACCTTAGTCGACTTTACCGATTTAGCGGCAATTGAGCGGGCAATCAAACCGAACACTAGGGTGATTTTTTGTGAAACGCCGGTCAATCCTCATCTGCAGGTGTTTGATCTTAGAGCTATTGCCGATATTGCGAAGCGGCATCAATTAGTTAGCATTGTCGATAATACTTTTATGACGCCGCTACTGCAGCAACCGATTGCACTAGGCATTGATTTAGTGGTTCACAGCGCGACTAAATATCTGAATGGTCACGGTGATGTGATTGCGGGCATCGTCTGTGGCAGCGAAGAGCAACTTCACAGAGTGAAGTATGAAATCCTAAAGGATATCGGTGCAGTGATCTCACCCCATGATGCTTGGCTTATTCTACGGGGACTTAAAACTCTCGATGTGCGCTTACAGCGCCATTGCGAGAGTGCCCAGCGGGTTGCTGAGTTTTTAGAGCAACACCCTGCGGTGACGCGAGTGTACTATCCAGGGCTTAAATCCCATTCGGGTCATCAATTTATTGGTCAGCAGATGCAGCGAGCAGGAGGGGTGATCGCCTTTGAATTAGCTGCGGATTTTACTCAGGCTATGGCGTTTGTTGGCAAGCTTAAATTATTTTCAATTGCGGTTAGTTTGGGCGATGCGGAATCCCTTATTCAGCATCCGGCTTCAATGACCCACTCTCCTTATTCTCCAGAGGCGCGGGCAGCTGCGGGCATTGGGGATAATCTGCTGAGAATTTCTGTCGGTTTGGAGGATTGCGACGATATTATTGCTGATTTAAGCCAGGCATTAGCAACGATTGTTTAGCTGGTTATGGATAATTTTTATAACAAGGATGCATTAACCGCATCCTTTTTCTTCATTGTTATCTGTAAATTCATTGCTCTAAAGTTACATATTTAAGCCAGAGGTAATATTTGTACTTTGGCGTTTGGAAATTCATAAAAGCTTCGTCTATGTTTGATTGGAGGCCACGGAAGTTGGACGAAAGGCCGAATATCAAGGAGAGAGAGGAAGCATTATGAAACTAAAACCTAGTTTACCTGCGATGGTATCTGCTATTGCATTTTCTGCCCTGTTAACCTTGCCAGTAATGGCAGCTGATCCGGTAAAAGAAGCGAGTAAGGTGCAAAACCAAGCGAAAACTGAGGCCAAAAATATGGCAAGCGATGCTAAACAAGCATTGCCAGACGCAGCTCAAGTCAACATCAATACCGCTTCAACTGAGCAATTACAACTGCTAAAGGGGATTGGTGCCGCTAAAGCGCAGGCAATCATCGATTATCGCACTCAAAATGGGCAATTTAAGACTATTGATGAGTTAGCAAATGTCTCAGGGATCGGTGCTAAGCTGATTGAGCAAAATCGTCATATGATTAAGCTGTAACGCCTTGGCATTGTCTTGAGTCATTTGCGTTAGCTTGACATCTTTTAGCGAATAAAAAGCCTGCTTTGCAGGCTTTTATCATTTTCAATACTTAGGTTTGCCTATAGATTGTCCATTTAAACCGGATATTTATCAAACGGGCGGATTAGCACTTGATCCCATAGAGGTCATAGGGGATAATCCGCGTCGTTCGGTGATGATCCTTTTGGTGATCCACTTGAAGTTATGGTGACCCTAGGGTCCCCCCGCAATGATAACTTGTGAACTCGGCCAGGCCCGGAAGGGAGCAACCGCAGCAAGCGACTCGTGTGCCGGGGTGTCGGCTCTAGGGGAACCTCCAAATTTCCCCATCCTGTTCTAAGATTCTTTATTTTAATCTGAATTCCTTATGGCGAGACTTAGCTGTTGGCTTCTTCCTGCTGCATTCTTTTTTGTAAATTCTGTTTTAAAAAGGCTCGCGATTTTTCGAGTGCAGCCTGTATTTCGCGTTTAAGTTCCTGCAATTCATCATAATCTTCAAAGAAATAAGTGTCGACTAAATGGCGGATATAACGCACGGGCAGTTGATTGAGTGTCACACAGCAGAGATCGGCTAAATAATCCTCCGGCAATTCATCCATCAGGCCTTCATCGGATAACATTTCCATTAAGAGAACTTCGTAATAGTTGCGGATTTCGAGTTGCATCGCTGTGCTCCATGATGATTTTTATTGAGTTTGCTACCACAAATGGTTGGCTGCAATAAAAAGTTGGCTATGTCTTTGGCTTAATTGTAGTTCGTCTCGGCTGTAGCCGCCGCCAATTACCGCAGCAACAGGAATATTTGCCGCTTTTGCCATGGAGAGCACAGTAACATCACGTTGATAGAGCCCTTGTTGGCTGATCTGTAAATGGCCTAAATCATCGTCCTGATGAATATCAACACCAGCGTCATACAGGATTAAATCTGGTTGATGGAGCCGAATAAGCAGCTCGAGAGTCTGTTCGACGGTTTCCTGATAGGCGCTATCATCAGCACCTTTCGTTAGTTCAATATCATAGTGCGACTGCTGTTTACGGCTGGGGAAATTCTCTGTGCAGTGGATGGAACAACTGATAATGCCTTGATGCCTTTGGCTGAGGGTAGCAGTGCCGTCTCCTTGGTGCACGTCACAATCAAAAATCAATACCTTATGCAGTTGCTGCTCGACGATAAGTTTGCGAGCGGCGATAATCAAGTCATTGAAAATACAGTAACCACTGCCAAAGTCATAATGAGCATGGTGATAACCGCCGGTTAAGTGAAGGGCGATACCCGTTTGTAGTGCCAAGCTTGCGGTTAAACTCGTTCCTGACACTGAATGCAAGGTTCGCTCGACCAAGGCTTGACTCCATGGAAAGCCGATGCGTCTTAAGGCCGTGTTGGCTAAGGTACCTTGAATAAATTGTTCGACATAATCTTGCTGATGCACCTGCATTACATCTTCAGCTGTCATCGGCGAGGGAGTATGAAATTGATCCGCAACAGCCAGTTGATTATCGAGCAGATACTGATAAAGACGTGCGTATTTGGTTGTGGGAAAGCGGTGATGGGCGGGTAACGCCAGCTTGGAGTAGCTGGCGTGATAAACCAATGGGATCATCTGGATTAGAGTTGTGAAATAGCCCAGCTCATAAACTCTTTACGTGTTTTCTCATCGGCTTGTAACCACCAGTATTGCAACATCTGCTGTGGATTTGCGCCAGCCGCTTTAGAAGTATCAACCGGAGCGGTTAATGAGGTTGCCTTAACTGCTGCCTGCGCCGAAGTGGGTGCTGGCGCGGCAACCACCGCTGCTGTGCCTGCTGCGCCTGTTACTGCGGCTGCTGTGCCTGACACATCTACCGCTTGGTTACCGCTAAAGAGACGAGAGACAAAGCCTTCTTCTTCAATATCGGTGTTTGCCACTTGGTAATTAACCTGACCTTTGTCGGAGCGGGTTAACACGACTTGGGGATTTTGGGCAAACACTTTAGGCTTTTTAACGACTTTGCCTTCAGCGGTTTGTAAATAGTATTGATGATCGCCATCAACCTCTAAGGTCACAATAAAAGGAGATGACTTAACAAAGGTTTGGCTGTCACTAAAATCGTCTTCCACCATTTCGTGGTAGCGAATGGCGATTTTGTGGGTGCCGGGCGCCAATTCTAAACTGCTTTTATGGTTGAATACGCTGGACTCGACTTTTTTGCCATCGAGGGCAAGGTATTCGAAGGACATAGGGATATTCAGATCTGCGGCAAAGGCTGAGGCAGAGCCGAGTAGCATTAGCAGGCTGCTGATTGGCAAAAGTGATTTCATTGTTGCTCCTTAACGATTATGGCTCTGATGCGGACGTTCGAATGCTTGAATGCGATCTTCGATATAACTGATGGCTTGCCTGCATTTTCCCAAACGACGATGCATCAAAAGGATGTCATTTTGCAAACGGATTTTGTCAGCACTATGACAGTTTTCAAGTTTTGACTCCATTTCTGCAATTTTTTGTTCAAATTTTTTCGCCCAATTCAGATGCTTATTCAGTTCGGCATAGATTTCGTGGCTATTTTGTAACACATTGCTGGCGATCCAAGCAAACCCGCTGGCTTGATGCGATTGGTTTTGTTGCTGGGCGAAACGTGCGCGCTTACTGGCACGTTGTTGATTTTTAGACTTTATATCGATTGAGGTCGTCAGTAGCGCCCGTTTAACCGCAGTAAAACGGTCTTGAATACGTTCACAGCTTAAGGCGATGGTTTGCGGCGCGAGTTTTAGGGCGATTTGCTTCTCTAACTGACCGATACTACTTCGAATTTGTTCAATGCAGGGCATCAACTGGGCGCCATTTTGAATAAACAGCGATTGATTAAAGCGTTCAATATCTAGTAGGAGTTTGCGTTGGCTCGGCGCAAGATGACTGTCGTGTTGCAGTACTTCTTGCTCTAATGTTTTTAGCTGATTTTTCAACGTGCTGATTAGCTGCGAAGTGTTCAAAACCATGCGCTCCACGCCAGATTAGCGGCAATTGACAGGACAATTAATATAAACAAAGGCCGAATAAAAGGCATACCAAATTTTATCGCACAGCGAGCGCCGATAAAGGAGCCGAGCATCATACATAACCCCATCCACAGGCCAATTTGCCAATGGACTTGCCCAAGAAAGCCAAAGATCGCCAGCGCCGTCAAATTGCTGGTAAAAGTCATGGCTCTAGCGAGCGCGCAACTATGCAAAAGAGGTAATTTATATAATGAACCTGAACTTACTGTCCAAAAGGCGCCAATGCCGGGGCCTGCAAAACCATCGTAGATGCCTAGTAATAAACCTTGCAGGCTTTGCTTGAGCTTGGATTGGGCTTTTGTCGGCGTCTGACAATCGGTATCCGAGATGGCATTAGGGCTCAGCAAGCTGTAAATTGCAATGCCAATAATGAGCAGTGGTAAGGCTTTTTCAAGCCACTGCGCGTTTAACAAATAAACTAATACACTGCCAAAAACCGCGCCAATAAAGGTGGCGATAAACGCCATATACCAAAAACTGGGTTTGAGCAGATGCTGGCGATAATAGGTCCAAGCCGCCATGGACGAGCCAAAACTGGCGGCAAATTTATTGGTACCTAAGGCTGTATGGGGTGGGATCCCTAGGGTGAGCAGGGCAGGGATGGAAAGCAATCCGCCACCACCGACCACGGCATCGATAAAACCTGCAATTAAGCCAATGACAGCCAACAGGGCCCAGTTACTGGGCTCGAGTAACAACTCCAAATCTTAATCCTACTCAATGACTCGTCTAAAGGGGGGCAGTGCGTCTAGCAAGGATTTGCCGTAACGTTTGGTCACTAATCGTCTATCTAGGATAGTGACTCGGCCATAATCCTGCTCTTTACGCAGTAATCTACCACAACTTTGGATAAGCTTTCGCGATGCATCTGGAATGGTGAGTTGCAGAAACGGATTTCCACCCTTTATTTTCACATATTCAGCATGGGCTTGCTCAACGGGCGAGGTTGGCACAGCAAAGGGTAGCTTAGTGACGATGAGGTTGGTGAGGTAATCTCCGGGTAAGTCCAAGCCTTCAGAAAAACTGCCGGTGCCAAACAAGATGCTCGGTTCACCTTTATCACATTTGGCCTTATGGGTCTCAAGCAATTGTTGGCGTGGTGCATTACCTTGGATCAGAATTTCCTGCGTGAGCTTGCCCTCGAGCAATTCGGCCACTTTTTCCATTTGCCAGTAAGAGGCAAACAGCACTAAGGTAGCCATTTCACCTTCAATTAGCTCGATAATCTGTTCGGCAAGTTCAGCAGTATAGGCATCATCCGTTGGCTCGGTTTTCATCTTAGGTAAGTAGAGAGTGGCATTATTCGGATAATCGAAAGGGGATTGCAGGGCAAGATAACGGCTGCCGTCCTTTAATGATAACCCTACCTGATGGGCAAAATGGTCAAAGTTATTCAGCGCCCGCAGCGTAGCGCTACATAGCACGACGCCAGCTGCCTTTTGCCACAGCATAGATTCGAGCATAAAACCGACTTCAATCGGCGAGGCGCTAAACAGATAATCGACCTGTTTGCCTGTAATTAACTCGATCCAACGGGCCATTGGGGCACCTTTAGTGGAATCTTCCTTGGCCATCATTTTCCAGAGCTTTTGCAGGTTCTCGAGTCGCTGCAACATAAAGCCCATTTCGGCCTGTAGCGCTTCAGCCTGGTGCTTAGGAATATCGCCATCTTTTATCGCCTCGGCCAGCAATAACTGCATTTTATTAAATTGCTTGAGAGCAAGATTGGAAGTGGTTGCGAGATTCTCGGCAGGGATTTTTAACGCATCGGGTAATTTGCCGTGTTCGAACCGATAGCGACTCTCTGGATTGGCAAACTGCTTGGTCTGGGTATCACAATAGTGGGCGACTTGATTGAGCTGAGCGATTAAGTCGCCAATATGATCCTGCATCGCCTGTGCTGGGGCGATGATATTGTTGCTCTTTATCTGATTTTGTAACTTGGCGCTGGTCTTACCGACTTTTTCAAGCCAGTCGGCGGCGCCTCTAAGCGTTGCCTGTGCGCTAGAAAAGTCCCGTGCGACAATTGGTAAGTGGTGGGCTTCGTCAATGACGTAAAATACGTCTTCGGGATCGGGCAAAATCACCCCGCCGCCTAGCTCTAAGTCGGCAAACAGCAAACTGTGGTTGGCGATCAGTACATCCCAAGTATCCACATCCTCACGGGCCTTGTGAAACGGGCAATTACGATGGCTGGCGAGTTGCCGATGACAACTGTGTTTATCGCAGGCGATTTGTTGCCAGAGATGGTCCGGTATCGGTGTCGATAGCGTATCTATTTCACCGTTCCAGCGGCCTTCATTAAAGTCGCTGAGCAGCTCTTGCAGCATGGCAATTTGGCTGTTATCTGGCTTTGTTTGCCACATGGCCATTTGGGTACTGTTATCATCGCCGATCAGCATGGCAAGTTTGGATAAACAGACATACCGCTGGCGCCCTTTAACCAGACCGAAGCGAAAGTTTAGCCCTGATTGTTCAAGAAAAAACGGTAAGTCTTTGTGCAGCAACTGCTCCTGCAGCGCAACGGTTGCTGTGGCGATACAGACTTTTTTCTTACTCGCGAGCGCAAGCGGTATCGTGCCCAAAATATAAGACAATGATTTACCAATCCCCGTACCCGCTTCGACCACTATGATGCGTCTATCTTTGTCATAGTCGCCAGCCAGGGTCTTAGAGATTTCTGCCACCATAAAATTTTGCTCGCGGCGTGGCCTAAAATTAGGCAAAGCGGCGGCAATATCTTTATAGATAGCGCGGATCTGGTTTTTTACGTTGTCAGGTAACATGCGGCACTACTTTATCGAATTAATGCTGTACATAATAACAGTGATTGCATAGCCTAAGAAACTTTTCTGCCATTTTATGGCAATTTTATTCTGTGTCCCGAGAATCAATAAACAGCGAGAGCCTTAGAGTGAAACCGCAGTCGAATCCCCCCGAGAGTCTTGCACATGACACTGCTGCGCCTGTGAGTGTACAGGGACGCGTCCTCTCGCGCCATGCTATTACACGCGGTGCAACGCTTGTGTTGCAGTATTATCTCGCCACTGTTTCTGGCCCTGTGCTGGTGGAGTTACCTGGCTCTGAGTACATTTGTTTTTGCCATCAAAGCGATATGGCGGCATTACAGTTACAAACGCCGGGGCTGGCGCTACGCTTTGTGCCGCTAATGCTTAAAAGTTTTAAAAGACAATCCGTGGCTGCGATTTATGCTCAATCGACAAATGTATTTCGTCACTTGCAGCGGATAGCGACAGATGCGGGTATTCCTTTATTTGAGTCGGATATTCGTCCCGAGCAGCGTTTTTTAATCGAGCGTTTTGTGGCACTCGATGTGGCATTTTTAGGGCATCAAGTAAGCCATGTGGGTTTACAAGACCGCTTGCCCGTCTTTAGCGCCATACGGGCCAAAGCCGTTGCGCCGCAGCCGGAAATAAAATTGCGTTCAATCTCGCTTGATTTTGAATGCAGCTTTGACGGATTACTCTATTCCGTGGCTCTTTATGGGCGCGATGCGCAATCTCAGCCCTATGAAAAAGTCATTATGGTGGGCGAGCCGCAACCTGATGCTGCAATCTACATCGAATGGGTGAACGATGAAGCGGCGCTTATCCATCGTCTCATCGCTTGGTTTACTGAGTTTGATCCCGATGTGATCATTGGTTGGTCGGTGGTGACCTTTGATTTGGCCCTGTTATATCGGCGTGCTTTACTGCACCGGATCCCGCTGCGTATCGGTCGAGGTGGCGCGCTCCTTGAGTGGAAGGTGGAGAATAAATTTCGGCCAGAAACCTTAAGTTTGCCTGGGCGAGTGGTGCTCGATGGTATCGATTGGTTAAAGGCGGCCTTTTATCAATTCGAGCGCTTCTCCTTGGAGTTTGTCGCCCAAGCGTTGCTGGGCGAAGGCAAAGCGATTCATGATGTAGAAAATCGAGCGCAAGAGATTGATGCGCTATTTGCCGAAAATAAACAAGGTCTTGCACATTATAATCTGACCGATAGTCGCTTAGTGTGGGATATTTTTGAGCATACTCAGTTGTGGGATTTTGCCCTCGCTCGCGCCGAGTTAACGGGATTAGAACTAGGGCGGGTAGGCGCCTCGGTCGCCGCATTCAACCATTTGTATCTACCGCATTTACATAGAACGGGTTTCGTCGCGCCCGCAGAGCCTGCAAGTCAAGGGATTGAAAGCCCTGGCGGTTATGTAATGGATTCAGTCCCTGGTTTTTATCAACATATTTTAGTGTTTGACTTTAAAAGTCTTTATCCATCGATAATTCGTACTTTTTTGATCGATCCGAAAGGGCTCATTGAAGGTCTGGATAACGAGGAACATATTTTGGACGAGTCTGAAATCGTTCCCGGTTTTTTAGGGGCTCGTTTTAGTCGGCATCAACCGATCCTGCCAAAACTCATCCAAAATCTCTCAGAACAACGCGAAAAAGCCAAGCGGGAGGCAAATGCGCCTTTATCGCAAGCAATTAAAATCATTATGAATTCGCTCTATGGGGTTTTAGGCTCTCAAGGCTGCGTGTTCCATGATGCGAAACTGGCAAGCTCCATCACCATGCGCGGTCATCAGATTATGAAACAGACTCGCGCTTGGATAGAGGAAATGGGTTATCAAGTTATTTATGGGGACACGGATTCCACCTTTGTTTATTTGGGCTCTGATCCTGATCTCGGTGATATTAATGCCTTAGGTAAGCAGATTGCCGCGCGAATTAATCAGCAATGGCAGAGTAAAATCGTAAAGGAGTTTCAGCTAGAAAGCTTCCTTGAGCTACAGTTTGAGCGCCATTACGAACAGTTTTTTATGCCGACCTTGAGGGGATCGGAGGAGGGTAGTAAGAAGCGTTATGTTGGTGCTTGGCGCAATAGGAATGGAGGGCTGGAAATCACTTTTAAGGGGATGGAGCAGGTGCGAAGTGATTGGAGCCCCTTAGCGCGTAAGGTTCAAGCTGAACTTTATGAGCGAATGTTCAATCAGCGAGATATCAGCGGTTATCTCGCTGGTGTCATAAGCGAACTGCAGACAGGAAAGCGGGATGCTGAATTAGTGTTTAGTAAACGAATGCGCCGAAATCTTGAAGAGTACACCGCAAAATCTTCCCCCCATGTCAAAGTCGCACGTCAGCTATGTGAGTTAACAGGAAAGGTATCCTATGGCAAGAGAGGAGCTCAGATTGATTATGTCATCACTGTAAATGGTCCTGAACCTGTTTCACATAGATCGTCTATAATTGATTATCAATACTACGTTGATAAGCAAATTTGTCCCATTGCAGAGCCTATTTTTTCAATAATGAAATTGAATTACACAGACATTGTCTCTAAACAGTTGCTGTTAATTTAATGTTTATGTTGTTTTATTTGTGTTTGCTTAACGAGTATTTATAGTGTTTTAACCTGTTTTATAGCGGTTAATCAGTCAGTTTTTGTGATATTTATCTACAGAATACTTAGGTTTCCCTTGGAGTGTTTATTGAAAGTTTGCTACTCTCAGTGGGAAATTGTAAGGAAATATAACAACGGAATGACGTTGATAAAACATAAACGAAAAGGTTAAGCACCAAATGAACAAAACGATAGTCGCCACTGCGTTAGCAGCACTCTTTCTTGCGCCAACTGTATCTGCAATCGAAATCTACAAAGATGACAAAAATGCAGTCGAGATAGGGGGGTTTATTGATGCGCGTGTAATCAACACTCAAGGTGAAACTGAGGTTGTAAATGGTGCTTCTCGAATTAATTTTGGTTTCAGCCGTGAGTTAACCCATGGCTGGAATGCGTTTGCTAAGTTGGAATGGGGCGTTAACCCTGTTGGTAACAGCGATATTGTCTATAACAACCGCTTTGAATCCGTTCAGGATGAGTTTTTTTACAATCGGTTAGGTTACGCTGGTATCAGTCACGATATATACGGAACGATCACTATTGGTAAACAATGGGGTGCTTGGTATGACGTGGTTTATAACACCAACTACGGTTTTGTATGGGACGGAAACGCTGCCGGTGTGTACACCTTTAATAAAGACGATGGCGCAGTAAATGGCGTAGGTCGTGGCGATAAAACGGTACAATACCGCAACTCATTTGGTGACTTCAGTTTTGCGGTACAATCTCAGTTAAAAAACAATAGCTTTTACACCTGTGATATTGAAAATATCACAGAAGAAGCCTGTGAAGCAGAATGGAATGCAGGTAAAAAAGAAGCACAACAGGTTACCTATGATTACACCTATGGTGGTTCTGTCACTTACAAAGCCACAGATAAACTTAGTCTGATGGCGGGTGTAAACCGCGGTGAGTTTGATATTGCCTACGGTAATGGTGATCAAAAAACGGCTGTTGATTTAATCTATGGCGTGGGCGCTACTTGGGGTGACTTTGACAAGAATGGTTTATATGTTGCTGCCAACGTTCATAAAGAAGAGAACCATGATACCGATAACATTGGTCGCTTGATTAAAGATGCCTACGGCGTTGAAACTTTAGTTTCATATAAGTTTGACAATGGGTTACGTCCATTTGTTTCCTATAACATTCTGGATGCTGGTAAAGACTATGTTATCCAACCAAACTTTAACGCCGATCCTAACGATGTGTTTAAGCGCCAGTTTGTAGTTGTAGGCTTACACTTTGTTTGGGACCCAAGCACAGTTCTTTATGTTGAAGCACGTAAAGACTACAGCGACTTTACCAGCGCAGATCAAGCCCAAGAAGCCAGAATGTCATTGTCAGAAGATGATGGCATCGCTATTGGTATTCGCTACACTCTTTAAAATCATAACATCGCCTTAAACGGCTTTAGTTTAACAAAAACGCCAGTCAGTAATGACTGGCGTTTTTTGCTTTTAGATTTCAAAGCATACGAATCTCGCTTTCAAAATGAGCATATTGTCACCAGCTGGTTTTATTTGTTTATTTTTTGTTGATTAAAGGTTTTATATGTGATTTTATTGTTTCTGCCGAGTACAGCGTGTTTTCGACGTACTTTTGTTTGAAACTGCTTATTAAATAAGCGGATTATAATAAAGACATAATATGTCCAGGGAGATAGACAATGCATAAGAATAACTTATTAGCCAAATCTGTGCGTTTTGCATTGATTGGTGGTGTGGCAGCAACCGCGCTAAACGTGCCATTAGTAATGGCTGCTGATGAAGCTGGTGCTGATAAAAAAGTAGAACGTATTGAAGTTACTGGTTCACGTATCAAGCGTACTGATATGGAAGCGGCAAGTCCTGTTCTTGTGATGAATAGAGATGAGCTTGAAGCTACTGGTATGATCAGTATTGGTGATATCCTGCAAACGATCCCTGCAGCTGGTTCAGCATTAAACACTGCTTTTAACAATGGTGGTGATGGTTCTACTAACATGGACCTGCGTAACCTTGGCGCACAACGTCTATTGGTATTAGTTAATGGTAAGCGCTGGATATCTTCTTTAGGTTCAACCGTAGACTTAAACACCATTCCTACATCAGCAATTGAACGTATCGAAGTGCTTAAAGATGGTGCTTCAGCCGTTTACGGTTCTGATGCTATTGCTGGTGTAGTTAACATTATTACTCGCAAAAACTTTGAAGGTGTTGAAGTTTCTGTCTATGGTGGACAAAACGCTAAATATGACGATGGTCGCCAATATACTGCTGACTTTACTGCGGGTTCAGTTTCTGAAAAAGGCGGGCTATTGTTCAATATGAGTCATGTGACTCAGCAACCTATTTGGGCTGGAGATCGTGATATTTCGGATACTGGTTACAGTTCAACGGCTGATAATACGCGTCTGCAAATCAAAGGTTCGCAACTAAATCAAGCAAACCAAGATGCATTAGCCGCACTTGCAACACCAAATCCTAAAACAGGTATTTACAATCTTATGGTGAAGGAAGGGACAGGCACTAACGTTGGACCGGACCAATTCCGTCCTCGTACTGGTGCTGATGTTTATAACTATGCACCTGATAACTATTTGTCTACTCCACAGAACCGTAACTCTTTTTATGTTCAAGGTTTTTATGATATTTCAGACAACTTAAGAGTTGTTTCTGACTTTATGATGACCAATCGTAAGTCATCTCAAGAATTAGCACCTATGCCTCTGACATTAGGCGCTTCATTTGGTGAAGCAGCTAGTCGTGTAGATATTGGCGCCAATAATATCTATAACCCATTCGGCGAAACACTGTATGGTGATAATGCTCGTGCTGTTGCAAATGGCAAGCCATCAGATTATGTACCCTATGCATTACAACGTCGTATGATTGAGGCGGGTTCTCGTCAATATAATCAAAACGATACAACTTACCGCGCTATGCTTGGTTTAGAAGGTAATATTGATGATAACTGGACATGGAGTGCAAGCTACATCTACGGTCAAAATAACCAAGATGTATTAACTACTGGTTTACTTAATTTAACTCGTATTAACCAAGCTCTAGGCGATAACTGTAATGCAAGCAATGGCTGCGTAGCACTAAATCTGTTTGGTGGGCCAGGCACTGTAACCCAGGATATGGTTGATTATATTACTTTTGACAGTGTTAGCCGTTCAGGTTTAACGATGAAAGATTATACCTTTAACATCTCTGGTGATCTATTTGATTTACCCGCTGGTGCTGTTGGTTTAGCTTTAGGTCTTGAGCGCCGTGAAGAATCTGGTTTTGATACGCCAGATCCATTAACTGTAACTGGTGAGTCTTCAGGTAACCAACGCGATGCAACTTCAGGTGGCTTCCGTTTGGATGAAGCTTATGTTGAGTTAGCGATTCCTGTATTAGAAAGTTTATTAATTACCCCAGCTGTAAGGGTTTCTGACCACGATGCTTATGGTAACAACACAACTGGTAAAGTGGGGGCAGAATTCCGTCCAATGGATGATCTGTTGCTCCGTGGTACTTGGGCTCAAGGCTACCGTGCTCCTTCTATCTCTGATTTGTATGCGGGTAATGCTGATTCATATCCAACTTGGACAGATCCTTGTAATACAAGAGATGACAAAGGTAATGTGATTAATATTTCTACATTGCCCGGATGTGCTGGTGTGCCTGATGGCTATCGACAAGCCAATACTCAAATTCGTATTTCGCAAGTTTCATCGCCCGATCTTAAACCAGAAACTTCTGAGTCGTTTACCTATGGTGCGGTTTATAACCCATCTTGGTTAGAGGGTGCAGAAGTTACTTTAGACTACTATAAGATAAAAGTTGAAGATGCAATTGGCCGTTATGGTCATGTTAATATTGCTAGAGAGTGCGCAAGGGGTACTAAACCCGAATCTTGTAACTATATCGATCGTGATAGCTTAGGTAATATCGTTGACTTACGTAACTTCCTACAAAATGCTGGTGAATACAATGTAGAAGGTATTGACTTCTTTACGGCGTATCGTTTCCCTGAAACCTCGTTTGGTTCATTTAAGGCATCTTTAGATGTCGCATATGTAATGAAAAACGAATTTAATGGAACTGACCGCGTCGGTGTTCAGACTGGTGATGGTGGGTTCCCTGAGTTCAAGTCAAACTTAATGGTTGATTGGGCAATGGGTGATTGGGATGCACATTGGAAAGTACGTTTTGTAGGTCCATTAAATAACGATTATTACACTGGTTTAACCGATTCTCCAGAAGATAAGGAATATTATCAAGATCTTAAGGATGCTGGTTATAGAGAAACAATGGAAGCCTATATGGTTCATAACGTCTCTGTCGGTTATAACATTGATGCTTACAATACTAAGGTGTCTCTAGGTATTAACAACTTGTTTGCTAAGAAGCCACAAGCTGAAGGCCCAACTAATAACGAAGCCATTTCTACAAACAACTTCTCTGTTACAGAGTATGATGTGAATATGGATCGCTTTATTTATTTACGTGCGACCACCAAGTTCTAATCATAAATCAACTTAGTTGTATCAGAGCCGAACACTGCAAAGTGTTCGGCTTTTTATTACGAAAGATCCTTTGCAGTTGCTAGTTGAATATGTACAGCTTTTTCCGTTATCTATGATTCTCACTCTGACTATCAATGTGTTGAAATTTAGCTTGAATAGGTTGGGCGGCTTCTGACACATCTTATTGCATTAACAGATGTTAATGACGAATTCACGGCTCTCTTATCAACCAAATTTATGTGTTTGCTCAAAAAAACATCTTCTGTAAAAAAATTCATAACTAAGACTTCTTTACACTCGTTTTTACATGTTCTGAATGTTGACACAGGTCAACATTTTGTGAAATGATGCCAGCGGGTCTATGCCTGTAAGGGCATAGGAAAGGGAAGAAAAAACTAAGAATCACAAGAGAAAGATGAGCTTACGGTAAGCATTTCCTAAAGTAAGTCTTGCTTAAAGTGATGTTGCTGGTAAGTTAACTTTTTTATTCACTTCAAATTGGTTGGGAACTATGTCCAAGGTAAGCAATAGAACAAAAATCGCTACTGCACTTGTTGGCGTGCTGGCATTAGCGAGCAGCAACTTAGTAGTTGCAGATCCTCTTACCGACGTGCAGAAAGCGGATAGTATGATCCATGCTGATGCTGCTGCGTCGCAAAAGAACGTTGATAAGTATTTCGATCAAGCACAAGACATGCTTTTTGAGTATGGTTCAGTTGCTGATGAGCGTGAGTCACTGAAGTCCTATAACGATTACGTTGCCAGCTTGGTTGCTGATCAACAAAAAACAATGGACGCCATTCAAAATGACATTAATGGCGTAGATAAACTGCGTCAGGGCGTTGTGCCTCTAATGTTTAAAATGGTTGAGTCTTTAGAACAATTCGTTCAATTAGACTTGCCATTCAACTCTGAAGTCCGTGCTAACCGTGTTAAAGAGTTAAAAACACTTTTAAACACAGCAGAAGTGACTTTAGCTGAAAAATACCGTTTGATCCTGGATGCGTACAGCATCGAGCGTGAGTATGGTAGTGCTGTTGCAGTTAACCAAGGTAAATTGACCTTAGATGGTAAAGAAGTATTAGTAGACTTCTTTAACTTGGGTCGTGTTGCTCTGTATGCACAAAGCTTAGATCAAAAGACTGGCTGGATGTACAACCCAGAAACTAAGGGTTGGGATAAGTTAGATGACAGCTATCTGCGTGAACTGACGAAAGGTATCCGCATTGCCCGTAAACAAGGCGCTCTAGATCTATTCGCATTACCAATTCCTGCTGCGGAGACTGCACAATAATGAAGAAGTTAATTACTACAGCTGTATTAGCTGCAAGTTTTTCTTTAACTGCTGGTATGGCTAGCGCTGCTGATGCACCTAAGACCATCGACCAATTATTGCAGCAAGTTAAAGTTGATCGCGCTGCTGAAGGCAAAGTTAACAGCAAGCGTGAGCAAGAGTTCCAAGCTGAGCGCGGCGATAAAGCGGCTTTATTGAAGCGTGAAAAAGACGCTTTGGCGGCTGAAAAACAACGCGGTAAAGATTTAAACCAAGCCTTCTTAGATAATGAGCGCAAAATCGCCCAGTTAGAAGAAGATCTGAAAACTGCTCAAGGTGACTTGGGTGAGATGTTCGGTGTGGTTAAAGGTGAAGCGGGTGATTTCGCTGGTAAATTAGCGAGTTCAAACGTCAGTGCTCAATATCCTAATCGTGACAAATTTGTTGCTGATTTAGGTGCACGTAAGCAGTTACCAAAAATTGAAGAGTTAGAGCAATTCTGGCAAGAACAGTTATTCGAAATGGTACAAGCTGGTAAGGTTGTTAAATTCGAAGGTTCTGTGACAGCGATTGATGGTAGTGTAAAAAATACCACTATCCACCGTATCGGTGCTTATAACCTAACGGCTGATGGCAAATATGTTGTTTACAATCCTGAATTGGGTCTGATTCAAGAGTTATCACAACAGCCAGAAGGTTACCAAGTCAGTGCTGTTGGTAAATGGGAACAAACCGCTTCTGGTTCTGCACCATTCTACATCGACCCTGCTCGTGGTGTTCTGTTAAACATCTTCACTAACAAAGCAAGTATGGAAGACCGTATTGAATCTGGTGGTACAATCGGCTATATCATTATGATTTTGTTAGCGTTAGGTCTGTTGATCTCTATTGAACGTTTAGTGACCATGACTATCATCGGCGCCCGTGTGAACAGCCAACGTAAGAATGTTGATAAACCAGGTAACAACGCTCTTGGCCGTATCCTGAAAGTGTATCAAGAAAACAAAGATGTTGATGTTGAAACGTTAGAGTTGAAACTTGATGAAGCGATTCTGAAAGAAACGCCTGCACTAGAATCTCGTATTTCAATCATTAAAGTACTGGCTGCTATCGCACCAATGATGGGTCTATTGGGTACAGTAACCGGTATGATTGCAACTTTCCAAAGTATCCAATTGTTTGGTACTGGCGATCCAAAACTGATGGCTGGTGGTATTTCAATGGCGCTGGTAACAACGGTTCAAGGTCTGGTTGCGGCTCTGCCTCTAATGTTAATGCATGCTATTGTCGTTGCACGTAGCAAAGCCATTGTACAAGTTTTAGAAGAGCAAAGTGCGGGTATCATCGCAGCACATGCTGAGAAGAGGGCTGACTAATGATGATTCACCTGATGGACATATGGGATTCCGTCAGGGGCTTCATGGCCTCCGGAGGCGACGTCCTCTGGTTAGTTGCGTTTGTGCTGTTCTTAATGTGGGTATTGATGCTTGAACGTTACTGGTATCTAAATTGGATATCACCAAAGCAACATAAAGCAATCATAGCTGCATGGGATGCTAGAGAGGAAACTACCTCTTGGTATGCACACCGTATCCGTGAAGCTTGGCTGTCCCAAGCGAAGCAAGATTTGAATGCACGTATGCTGATCATTAAAACCTTAGTAGCGATTTGTCCTATGATAGGTTTATTAGGTACTGTTACCGGTATGATTTCAGTGTTCGATGTGATGGCAGTTCAGGGGACGAGTAATGCTCGTTTAATGGCGGCTGGTATTTCAATGGCAACAATGCCCACTATGGCGGGAATGGTTGCCGCATTATCGGGAGTATTCTTCAGTACTCGCCTTGATGCCAAAATGAAAATCAGCTTAGAAAAGCTAAAAGACAGCATGCCGCACCACTAGAGAGAGATTGAACATGGCACGTAAAAAGCATTCCAGTATAGACGAGGAAGCGCAAATTGATATGACACCGATGCTCGACATCGTGTTCATCATGCTGATCTTCTTCATTGTAACAACGTCATTCGTGAAGCCATCTGGTTTGGATTATAACAAACCAAAAGCATCACAAGCGACTTCAAAGCCTTCGGCTAACATCTTCATTGGCGTCAGCAAAACTGGCGTTATCATGATGGAAAACCGTCAGGTTGATATCGAACGTGTAACAGCAAACGTTGAGCGTATGTTAGCTGAAGCGCCTGAAGCAGCAGTGCTTATTCAGGCTGATAAAGACGCAATGCACGGCTTAGTTGTTAAAGTTCTAGACCAAGTCAAAGCGGCTGGTATAGATAAGATTTCGGTATCTGCGGGGAACGATTAATATGCTAAGAGCACTAGTATCAATCATTATTGGTGCTGCTGTGACTTTTGGTCTGTTCGCTTTTATGGCGTTCTTGGTCGGTGGTGGGGCGCAACGCGCTGAAACATCGGCCGAGACCCCTGTAATTGAAATCACCATGGATAGACAGGATGCAAAAGCACAGAATAAGCCAAGGGTAGTGCCTAAACCGCCACCACCACCAGCACAGCCTGAGAAACCTCAAACTGCGCCACCAGATACTTCATCAAATATTGATACGTCTATGTCGTTCAATATGGGAGGCGTTGAAGCTGGTGGTCACAGTGCCGGTGGTTTTAAATTGGGTAATATGATGACTCGTGACGGCGATGCAACACCAATCGTTCGTATCGAGCCACAATATCCAATCGCAGCCGCTCGTGATGGTAAAGAAGGTTGGGTGCAATTGCGCTTTACAATTAATGAGTTAGGTGGTGTTGATGACGTTGAAGTTATTCAAGCAGAACCTAAACGTTTATTTGATAAAGAAGCAATACGAGCACTGAAAAAGTGGAAGTACAAACCAAAGATTGTTGATGGTAAGCCACTTAAACAACCTGGTATGACAGTACAACTTGACTTCACTTTAGACAAAGGAGGCAATTAATAATGCGTAATGCTAATAAAATCGCAGTTGCGTTATTACTTTCCCTTTGTGGTGGTGCGTTATCAGTTTCTTCTGCTATTGCAGCTGAAAAGTGTGAAGTTGATAAACGTCAATCTAAAGCGGTAGGTGAGAGTGCTGCGAAAAAGGTCCAGAAGTCCTTTGAAGCTTATACGAATGGTCAAGTTGACGAAGCGATTGCCATTCTGTTAGAAGCAAACCCAAAGAATGATTTCGATAAAGCCTATGTCGCGCGTATGCTAGGTAACTTCTATGCCGAAAAAGGCAAGATGGATACCGCGATCAAGTACCTAAAACAAGCTGTTGAAGCTGATATTTTAGGTGGTACCGATCACGCTGCAACATTGCGCCTTTATGCTGATTTGTTGTTACAAGAGAAAAAGTTTAAGGAAGCGATTCCATACTATTACAAATGGATGGATTTCACCTGTAAGACTGATTCTCAGATGTACCGTCGCATTGGTATTGCACATACAGAACTTAAGCAGTGGGATAAAGTAATTGAAGTGGCTGATAAAGGCCTTTCACTTGCTGAGTCACCTGATAAAGGTCTGTATCAGATGAAGTTAACGTCTTACTTTAATCAGAAGCAATATAAGAAAGCCGTTGGTGTGTTAGAAGTCATGGTACCGTTATTTCCGGATGACGGCAGATTATGGGTTCAGCTCGCACAATTTTATCTAATGGTCGAAGACTATGATAAAGCGCTAGCGACTTATGACTTGGCATATCGTAATGGTTTCTTAGAAACTGGAGCTAACATTACTCGTTTAGCTCAGCTGATGGCTCAGAAGGGGGCGCCATACCAAGCAGCGAAAGTTTTTGAGAAGCATATGAAGTCGGGCTTAATCACACAAGATGCTAAATCTTATGAGATTTTGGCTGGTTTTTACCAAAATGCGAAAGAGTTTAAAGAAGCCGCTGACTTTTATGGTAAAGCTGCTGCAATCAGCAATGATGGTAAGCTATATCTGAAGCAAGGTCGTTTACTGAGCTTGGGTGAGAAATATAATGAAGCGATTCCAGTGCTTGAAAAAGCAATCTCTTTAGGTATTGAACATCCCGGTGAAGCAAACTTCGAGCTGGCTTTAGCTCATCTTAGTTTGAAACAGTATAAGTCTGCTTATAATCGTGCTGTATTAGCTGCGAAAGATAAGAAGACAGAGAAGAGTGCAAACAGCTATATCTCTTACATCAAAGAGAAAGCTCGTATGCATAACGTCGAACTGTAATTCATCTAATTTGCTAGGTAGATCTAAAAAGCCCCGAAAGGGGCTTTTTGTTTATTGAAGCTTTACTAATGCCTGGGATTGCTGTTGTTTACGTTCAAGCTCTTGTGAAAGTTTGGAAACATTATTGAATATAGATTCAATTTTTTGTTCTTGAGTCGGTAAGCAAAGGCAAGCTGCGAGTTTGTAGTCAATTTTTAGCTTATGAGTTTTGCCAAACTCTTGATTAAATTCTTGAATATGATCTGCTATGCGATTAAGAACAACTTCGGTACCAGCTTCATCAATATTGAATAATCCTAAGGCAAAATGATTGTGGTCTAATCTAGCAATTAAATCTGTTGCTCTTAGCAGTGCTTCTTGTACTTGTTTAGTAAAAAATTCGAGTAAATGCGGTTGTTTAACGGTTTCATGAATGTGAGGGCACAGATACAATAGCGCCAAGCTTTGCTGTTCTCGTATATGCCTATGCCATTCTCGGTTAAAGACTTCCATGAAATAAGTTTGGTTGTAAACCCCTGTTTCTGGATCTCTAAAACCTGAGTTACGAAATGAGTAGATCATAGAATAATCCCGTAAGTAGACTTTTCAGTAAGTATAGGAAGAGTCTGGCTATCTCGGACGTAAAAGGAGAAATATAAAAAATGAAATTAAGTGTAGTTGCGGGAACGATAGCCTTAGTGCTAACACTACAGGGATGTTCAAAGCCTGAAACAACAGTTGTTACACAGGAAGGGGCAACGCAGACCCCAGCGACTCAAGCAGAAAACCAAACGGCTGAGTCGCGTTATGTTGCACTCGTCGATGGCTATTTTAAAGACTACTTGAAGCTCGAGCCTATTTACGCCACTTTTGTGGGTGTTAACGACTACAATGCGCAGTTTGGTGGTGATTTAACTGAAGAGTATCTTAAGGCTCGACACGATCTAAATACCCGCTATCTAGCACAAGTTAAGGCTATTGATGTTGAGCTATTACCAGCGGATCTGCAATTAAGTTATTCGTTGTTTGTTTATGATCGTGAAATAGCGTTAGTTGATGAAACCTATCCGTCACGCTTTATGCCTATCAGCCAGTTTTACAGTACTGTTATAACTATGGTGCAGCTAGGAAGTGGTGAAAGTGCTCAGCCTTTTAATACCGTTCAAGATTACCGCAATTGGGAACAGCGTGTGAATGGTTTCATTCAGTGGATCCTGCTTGCTCAACAGCGTATGGATGAGGGGATTGCAAGTAAGGTTGTACTTCCTCGAGTGCTGGTTGAGCGTATTATTCCACAGCTAGATGCTATGCTGACGACCGATGCCAGCCAAAGTATTTTCTATTCACCGATTAATCACTTCCCAGAAGGTTTTTCAGAGCAAGACAAAGCTGAGTTAACAGCAAGTTATCAGGCGATGATTAAAGAGCGTTTAGTGCCTGCATTAGCGGGGCTGCGCGATTACTTTAAGCAGACTTATTTGCCTAAGTCCCGTGCAACGGATGGTTGGTCTGGTCTACCAAATGGTAAAGCTTGGTATCAGCATTTAGCCAATTCTCATACCACCACAACCATGCCAGTGGATGAAATTCACCAAATTGGTCTGAATGAGGTCGCACGAATCCTTTCTGAGATGGACAAAGTCCGTGAGCAAGTGGGTTTTAAAGGTGACTTAAAAGCCTTTTTTGCCTCTTTATCGTCTGAGCCACAATACTTCTATGGCGATCGCCAAGGCTTAATCGATGGTTATATGGTATTGAAAGATAAGATTAACCAAGTATTGCCACAGTATTTTAATGTAATGCCAAAGGCCGACTATGTGGTTAAACCGGTTGAAAGCTTTAGAGAGCAATCGGCTGCGGGCGCATCCTATGAATCACCAGCTGTAGATGGGAGCCGTCCAGGGGTGTTTTATATCAACACCTACAACTTGAAAGCTCAGCCGAAATGGGGCATGACGACACTGTCACTGCATGAAGCGGCACCTGGTCACCATTTCCAAATCGCCATTAAGCAAGAGTTAACGGGTGTACCTGAGTTTCAACGCTTCAGCGGTTATACTGCGTTTGAAGAGGGCTGGGCGCTGTATGCTGAATACTTAGGCATCGAAATGGGGCTCTTTGGCGACCCTTATCAGTACTTTGGTAAGCTTTCAGACGAAATGCTGCGTGCGATGCGTTTGGTGGTGGATACGGGATTACATGCCAAAGGCTGGAGTCGCGAACAAGCGATTCAATACATGAAGGACAATTCGCCCATGGCCGAGTCGGATATTATTGCCGAGGTTGAACGTTATATGGCAATTCCTGGCCAAGCATTGTCTTATAAAGTGGGTCAACTAAAAATTCTTGCCCTACGTGAGCGTGCTGAAAAAGCCCTAGGTGATAAGTTTGATCTTAAAGCTTTCCATGATCAGATTCTGACTTCTGGCTCACTACCTATGGCGGTGATGGAGCAGAAGATCGACCGTTGGATAGCGGCGACTAAGGCTTAACACAGAGGCGATTATGCTGCGCCGTTATCGATAACAAAATTAATGACGGCGCGGTTTAAGACTTTTTAATTAAACAGAATGTTTTTATACTCAACATTCACATCCCGTTTTCAGTCATAAAAACGGGAACCATATGATATTTGGGGCAAATGTCTCAGGATTATTCAGGGAGTTTTATCATGGTTCAGGCTACAGCAAGACATTTGTTAGTGAGCAGCGAAGAGCAGTGCCAAGCACTTAAACAACAGATCCTCGATGGTGCCGATTTTGCGCAAATCGCCCGTGCCCATTCTTCATGCCCATCGGGTGCACAAGGTGGTGAATTAGGTTCATTCGGCCCAGGCATGATGGTGCGTGAGTTTGATGAGGTCGTATTTAGTGCGCCATTAAACGTGGTTCAAGGTCCAGTTAAAACCCAGTTTGGTTACCACTTACTCGAAGTCACCAGCCGCGGTTAATCGTCTTCTTGCCGAGACAATGGCAGCGTTTGGCTGCCATTTTTTTTAGTTCGTCCATCCATTGGGGAGCCGCTATGCTTGAACTCTATACCGACAGACTAAGACTTCGCAGTTTACAAGAGCAGGATTGGCCACACTTCTTGGCATTACATCAAGATCCTGACATCAATCGCTACGTGCGTATTCCTGAAGCTCCCGAAGTGATCCGGCAAAAGTTTGAGCAGCGCTCAGTCACCTGGGACTATACCTCTGGCAATTGGCTTACGCTGGCGATCGAAACGCTGGATACCAGTGAGTTTATCGGTTTAACCGGTCTTCATTGCCAAAGTGTGGAGGAACAACGTGCAGAGGTCGGTTATTTGCTGGCGCACGCGGGACAAGGCAAAGGCTATGCCACTGAGAGTTTGCAAGCTGTCATCGATTGGGCATGTTTGAGCTTATCAATACATAAATTCGTCGGATACTGCGCCAAAGACAATATAGGTTCGGCACGAGTGATGGAAAAATGTGGTTTTCAACTCGAAGGCGTATTTAGGCAGCATTTTAAGATAGGCGATGAGTGGCTAGATGAATGCGCCTATGGCCTGCTCGCCGATGAAAGGCAAAGATAAGTTAAATTATCTGCATCGCAATGGACATGCTGCTATAATGCCGCAGGTTTATTTTTTGAGGCGTATTTAAGTGACGCAAATTAATCAGTTAGTTTTGCATCCCGGCGAAGATTTTATTGAATTGTACAAAGTATTAAAGGTACAAGGTATGTCGAATGCCGGTGGCGAAGCGAAGCATGTTATTGATGAAGGTTTGGTTACCGTCAATGGCGAAGTAGAAACCCGCAAACGTAAAAAAGTCGTTGCGGGTGATATTGTCAGTTTTAACGGTGAATCGGTTCAAATCATTGCGGCTGAATAAGCCTGATACTGTGGAGTAGGATATGCAATTTCCAGACGACGATAATGGCAAAATGCTGGCCGCAATGGCTGAAGCCGGAATTGACCTTACTAAAGCCCTCGATGTTGATTTCTTTTTAGTTTTTGATGATCAGCGTGATGCTGAAACTGCACTTGAAGAATTAGCCAATTCGGATCTCGAAGGTGAAGTTGAGCTGAATTTGAATGATGAGCTAGGCAAGTGGGAAATCATCGTATGCATCAACATGGTGCCAGACTACGATGACTTGGTTGAGCAAGAAACCATTCTCAATGATTTTGCGGCCGAGTTTGGCGGCATGACCGATGGTTGGGGTGTGATGCAACACCAAGACGGCGATGATGAGTTTATGGACGATGATCACGTTCATGATGAGCATTGTCATCACTGATTTATGCCATATTATCAATGATAAAGGAGCCATAAGGCTCCTTTATTTTTGTCTTTCAATAATATTCCTGCGACTCGATTTAAATCCATCTCATACCCATTACGAAATGTAACTAGGCTTAAGCTGGTCTTACAGTTAATGCAATCAGATGCACTATTCTCAATTCTTGAAAAGCATCAGAGGAGGGGAAATATTATGCAGTTAAGTATATTGGTGGCGGCGTTATTGAGCTTGATGATTTGTATTTATTACCTATCGCAAGGAAGATTACAGATTATAGCCATGCTTCAGGGAGCCAATATTGCTCAATTGAATAAGCAAGTGTTACTTAGTTTATTCTATTGCCAAATGGGCTTTTTCATCACAACGAGCCTCTGCTTATTTGCTTGCGCGCTAGGTGTCGTTCCTCGTATGTATGCCTACAGTTTATTACTATTTATCGGTTTAAATTACGGTATTTTTGCTATTTGGCATTGTCATATAGCCAAACTTGGTCCACCCGAGAAGAGGTTTGGTTTATATATCATGGCATTGAGCCTGTTGTTGGTATCATTATTTACGTTGTTGGGAGCATTGCACTAATCCGTTTTATCAATATCGAGTTCGCACGAGGGCTCGAGATTAAATATTGCCTTTTAGGCACCATAGTGCTCACTAAATTGCTGTCAATACATCTTAGTGTGTGATTTGTCCTGCACTATTGTGTTCGCTGGCGAGCTCTAATCCATATTGGCGCACGAGCTCTGTGAGTTTGCCGTTTTGCTGCAATTGCTGTAACCAAAGGTTGAGTTTATCTGGGTGTAGTTTCGAATGTGGATTGATTAACACGCCATGATAATAATGTTGATCCCATTGATTTGATACATAGAGTTGTTGATCTTGCGGATTTGAAGCGAGGTAAAAATTGAGGTAGGAAATGGTCACTGGGGCAATTTCTGCGCGCTTTCGAAGTACGGTTTCAATGGATGCTTTATTGCTGTTTACAAAAACGACCTTGTAGTTTTTTTCTAGCACTGCAGGATCGGTTTCGAAGTTGGCAAAGCGATAGTGGTAGCCTTTAACTAATGCTAGCGTTCGCTCTTTGAACAGAGCAAAAAACTGAGGATCTTTTACTTTTTCCTTCAGGGCGATAAAGACTTCGCCATCATGGATATGTAGGGGGATAAATGCTGTATTAAGTTTTTCCCACCCCCAGCGTGGATTTTCAAACATGATCATATCGAATCTTCCAGCTGCATAGGCTTTATATCTATGCTCTATGCTGGTGGAGACAAATTCAAAGCTGATTTCTTGCTGAATTTGGTTGAGGGCGTTGATGAGATCAAGCGTTAAGCCTGTATAACGGCCATCGCTCTGTAAATTGACATAGGGAGCAAATTGATAGCCCCCAACACGAATAACGGGTTTTGTCTGAGCGGGAGAAAGGGGACCTGCAGTTGCAACACTGAATAAATTCAACACTAGGCCTAATAGTAAATTCAGTAATACAGCTAGTCGCATAAGTTATCCTGTTTATCGTGAAGTCTTAAGCTTATCTTTAACAGAGACAAGTTAATACAATTAATTATTGCACTTAAGTTGGTTAAATGCGTATTTTGTGTGAGTCAGTATCAAAAATAAGGAAGTTTCATATTGCGCAATCTTACTTCTCAAGTTTATGAGTGGCTGGAGCAAGGACATATTACTCGGGCGCACGCAAATGAGTTGTTTCGCAGCGTATTGGTGTCGCCCAACTCTCTCAGTTGGCAGCGGTTATTATCCCTTTTGCTTCAGTGGGCGGGGGCGTTAAGCCTAGTGACGGGGATTATTTTCTTTTTTGCTTACAATTGGCAGTCCCTAGACAGAATAAGCAAATTTGCCCTGATTGAAGCCGCGCTATTGATTAGCCTTGTGTGCTTTGTTTGGCTGTATTACCGCAGCATGTTGAGGCAAGTTGATGCCCATCATCATCTTTTTGGTGCCACGCTTGCAAACGTGGCACTGTTAGTGGTGAGTATGTTAATTGGTGGACTTTTAGCCTTGGTGGGCCAGACCTATCAAACGGGAGCGGATCCTTGGCAGCTATTTGCGTTGTGGGCATTAGCCATTATCCCCTTAGCTTGGGTGGCAGGTTTTGATGGCTTATGGTTGTTATTACTCGGGTTAGTTAATTTAAGCCTTGGACTCTTTGCTGATACCGCGTCCTACCTTTTGGATGAACAGATTTGGTTATTTGTCTTTGCGGCAATTAATCTGACTATCTATTATGTTTTTGTTTTTATGGGAAAAAGCCAGAGCAATCGCTGGCATGCACCACTTATGCAGTATGCGAGTTCACTTGTGGCCATGGGCTGTTTTACCTTATTGCTCTGTTGGATGATTTTTGAACCCAGTGATTCTAAGCCACTACTTGTAGGTGTGTGGGCTGGTTACTTTATTCATTTGTTGCTGGGATTCTGGTGGTTCAGGCACAGATTATTACAGATTTATCCGTTGGCTTTGGGCGGTTTTAGTTTGATTGCTGTGGGTGCTGCGCTATTAACCGAACTGCTGTTTAAGAATAGCGATCCTATAGGCGGCTTTTTATTGATTGGGCTTTATATTATTTTGGCAAGTACCGGCTTGAGTACTGTGTTAATACGATTACAACGGCAATTTAGCGCCGAAATGACGCCAATATCCCTCGTAGGAGAGGAGCTGAGTCATGAATAACCCCCTCACTGATTCGACTCAAGATCCTAGTGCTTCAGCGGCGCAAACGCTTTGGAATAGTTTGTATGCAAAGGGCGTAGTGAACGCACCAGAACTGCCCCAATCCCATGAAACACCTCGGTATATTGCGTTGATGCAAGCCTTTGCAGCTTGGATTGCCGCCTGGTTTTTATTGGGCTTTATGGCGTCACTTTTCGATAGTGTGTGGGGGCGATTCGAAGGGGGAGCCGCTCTGTTTATCGGTTGTATCTATTTAGGCTTAGGACTCGCCTTGTATTGGGGCGGGCGCCAACAGCACTTTTTACAGCAATTTGCCTTTGCCTCATGTTTAAGCGGTACGCTTGCCCTTGCTTGGGGACTGTTTGATTTGCTCGGCGATACCTTTAATCTTGTTTGGTATCTGAGTATGGCCGCTTTGTTTCTGTTGCTTTGGGGCATGATAAAACACAAGGTTGCTCAATGGGTATTTGCATTCTGTTTATTAGCCTGTTTGACGGGGCTGTTGGCTGAGTGGCATTTACTCAACTTAACACCGACTTTGCTGGTGTCGTTACTGAGTGTGGTGCTATTAAATATCCATCGCACAGGATATCACTATCAGCGGGCGAGGATGTTGGTCTATGGTGCTGCTTCACTTTTGCTCTCCATTCAACTAATACATGTCTTCAGTATGGATAGGATCTTTAAGGCGTTATTTATATCCGGTTGGCAGTCGGGAATGGCAGTTAGTCATTTACTCGTAGTATTTACTCTTTGTGGTTTCCTACTCGTTAGTCTGTTTAACCAATGGCAAATCTCACTCACCGCCCCCAGTGGGTTGTTTGCGTTTTTAGGCCTAGTGCTGATTACTGCACTGTCTTTACCCATGCAGGGTTTATCGACAGCTGTGTGGTTCATCTTGTTGGGGCACTATGCAAATGAGTCTTGGTTGAGGGGAATGGGTATTGCTTCAGGGTTGGTTTTTGCTGGTGGTTATTATTATTCATTAGAGACAACGCTGATGCTTAAGTCGCTGTATTTGATGGGATTAGGATTGTTACTGCTTGCCGCGAGATTAGTGATGTGGCGTTACTTTCCTATCTCAGACGCACAAGCTGAGTTAGAGGAGCATGTGTAATGGGGACGGCGATGTTGTATTTAGCGAACAGCCACCGAAGAGTCCTATTATTGGTTGTTGTTACTGTGGTGGCCTTGCTGACGATGGTGAATTGGCGAATCGCCCAGTTTGAGCAGTTATTGCAAGATGGCAAAGTGGTGCGTTTTGCCTTAGCGCCAGTGGATCCTCGCTCGATTATGCAGGGGGATTATATGGCCTTGGAATATGCCATTGCACAGGAGGTACGCGCCGCGTTGCCTGAGGGGATGACGCAGGGGCAACTACTGTTGACTCTCGATTCGCAAAAAGTGGCGCACTTTGTCGGTATTTACCGTGACCAGCCCAAAGCCGCCGATCAACTCACGGTAGATTTTCGCCTGCGCAATCATAGGGTAAAGCTGGCCTCAAATAGTTTTTTCTTTGAAGAGGGCCAAGCTGACCACTTCAGCCAAGCCAAATACGGTGAGTTTAGAGTCAGCGAACGGGGAGAGTTGTTGTTGGTGACGCTGCTCGATGAGCAGCTGCAACCGCTATAACGGGAAACCGTAATGGATGTTAACAAGATGGTGAGTTAGGCTCGCCATCTTCGCTATTTTTCCTAGTACAATCCGCTAAATCGTCGCCTAAATATCCACCTTAAGTTGCAACTTAAGTGCAACTAATTTGTAACCTTGATTCCCTATAGTATCGTCAGTTTTCGAAGCTGAATGCTTCGTAAAATGGTCAATCATAAACTCAAATATCAATATAAAAGATACTTTTAGGGGTCATTATGTTTAATAACAAAACGCTGTTGGCGTTAGCCATCAGTAGCATCTGTGGCGTTGCTCATGCAGCCGATAATCTAATTATTTCTGAATATGTTGAAGGCAGCGGCAATAACAAAGCCATTGAGCTGTACAACCCAACCGCCAACAGCATCGACTTAAGCCAGTATCAGTTGCGCTTCTATTTTAATGGCAGCACAAATGTGGGCACGACTATCGCCCTGAACGGCACCTTAGGCGCAGGTGCGACTTATGTTGTCGCTGATAACGACGCATCGGCCTATATTCTGGCGGTGACGAATCAACAAAGCAGCGCGAGTTTTTTCAATGGTGATGATGCCATTGTGCTGACCTATCAAGACCAAGTGATTGATAGCTTAGGCCAAGTGGGCGTCGATCCTGGCAGTGAATGGGGCAGTGGCGATTTATCGACCCAGGACAACACGCTACGCCGCAATCCCGATCAGTTAATCGCCGATCCTATTATTGATGATGCTGTCACCTTTAATACATGGTTAGGTTTTGCCAAAGACGATATCTCGGATTTGGGTAAGTTTAGCGCGGGCACACCAACCGATCCTGTTGAGCCGCCACCGAGTTCATTAGCCTGTGGTGAAGCCTCAACGCCTATCCATGCTCTGCAAGGTTCGACCAATGTCAGTCCGTTAAATGGACAAACCTTAGTGGTAGAAGCCATTGTGGTGAGTAACCAAGAAGCAGGCCTAAAGGGCATCTTCGTGCAAATGGCCGACAACGAAGCCGATAACGATCCACAAACCTCGGAAGGGGTGTTTGTTTATACCGGTAATGCGCCTACGGGTTACGTGGCGGGCGACCGTGTACGCTTAAAGGCTAAAGTCACTGAATATCAAGGCTTAACGGAACTGACGACCGTTGCCGATCATAAACTTTGCGTTGCAGGACAAGCTTTGCCGAGTGCCGCGGTAGTAACTTTACCCGTCAACTCAAGCGATGATTTTGAGCCCTTTGAAGGCATGCGCGTACGCTTTAGCCAAGATCTGGTCGTGAACGAAGTCTACAATTTGGGCCGCTATGGTGAAATTTCACTCGGTAGCAGCCGTCACTTTATTGGGACACAAGTCGCTGCGCCAGGTGCCGATGCTTTAGCCGTCACGGCGGCCAATCTCAAAGATAGTATTTTACTCGACGATGGCTTAACGGCGCAGAACCCTGATCCGGTTATTTTCCCTGCGCCAGGTTTAAGCGCATCGAACACTGTGCGTGTGGGTGATAAAGCCACGAGCCTTACTGGTGTTATGCACTATGGCTTTAATCTTTATCGCATTATGCCGACTGAGCCCGTTAATTTTGTAGCGGAAAATCCTCGTCCACAATTACCAGTGCTTGCCGAAGGCGGCAACCTGAAAGTCGCCAGCTTTAACGTACTGAACTACTTTAATGGCGATGGACAGGGCAGTGGTTTCCCCACTGCGCGTGGTGCCAATACCCTGAGTGAGTTTGAGCGTCAAAAAGCGAAGATTGTCAGCGCTATGGTGGGGATCAGTGCCGATGTGTTTGGTCTGATGGAAATCGAGAACGATGGCTTTGGCGCCAACTCGGCGATTGCCGATCTCGTGGCGGGCCTCAATGCCGCCGTGGGTGAAAATCGCTATGCTTATGTTATTCCAAAGGTCAATGGCAGCAGCTTAAGTGCGATAGGTACGGATGCGATTACCGTCGGTTTAATTTATCGCAGTGACAAAGTGAGCCCTCAGGGGGATGCGCGTATTTTATCAAGCGCTAACTCTCCCTTAGATGACGCCGCGCAGCCGCTGTTCGACGACAGCAAAAATCGCCCTATGTTGACTCAAGCCTTCGCGCTAAACGGCAGTGAGGAAAGCGTGGTGGTTGCTGTTAATCACTTGAAATCTAAAGGCAGTGAGTGTGCTGGCGATCCAGATATGAACGATGGTCAAGGCAACTGCAATATTACCCGTAGTCGTGCAGCAACGGCGGCAGGGCAGTGGATTGCCGCGCAGTATCCTGAGCAAGGTGTACTGCTGATTGGTGACTTAAACTCCTACGCCAAGGAAGACCCGCTGATGGCATTGGCTAACGCTGGCTTTAGTGAGTTGTTCGCCAAACTTGAAAAAGCTAATCCTTATTCCTATGTATTCTCGGGTGAATCGGGACAGTTAGACCATGCGCTCGCGAATGCTGCGTTAGTGGATAAAGTCCTAGATGTGACTGAGTGGCATATCAATACCGACGAACCACGTGTGTTAGATTACAACGAAGAGTTTAAGACCCCTGCGCAGGTGCAAGACTTGTACGCTAGTGATGCTTATCGATCATCTGACCATGATCCTGTGGTGATTTCACTCCTGCTCGAAGCGGAAAACGTAGCTCCTGAAGCCAGCTTCACTCAGGTAGTGAATGGTGCGAGTGTGCAACTGACTTCAACCTCCATTGATAGCGACGGCCAAATTGTCTCTATTGAGTGGGACTTTGGCGATAATAGTCAAGGTATTGGAGAGGCGGTATCACACACTTATGCGCAAAGTGGTGATTATCTAGTGACGTTAACCGTAACGGACAATGACGGCTTAAGCCATAGCAGCTCGCAAATGGTGTCAGTGGTGGTTGAAAATGTGAAGAAACCACCCGTTGCCCAAATTCAGCGCATCAATCTATGGCTGGTCGATATGTTTATTTCGACTAGCTATGACACCGATGGGGTTATTAAGCAGCATAAGTGGAAGTTTGATAATGGCACCCGCGCCAATGGTCCTGTAGTACTGCGTCTGGCGCGCCGCGGAGAGCATACCGTCGAATTAACCGTTAAAGACAATGATAAATTAACGGATACGACAACACTGACATACCGTTAAGCGTTAGCCTCTTTCTTTAAATATCAAAAGCCTGCTGTTGCAGGCTTTTTACTTTGATTCACTTACTTAATTCATCACTTACTTAATTGACTATATTAACTGGCTATATTAACGGACTATAGCGTGCTTGAAATTCAAGCTAAGTCGCTGTAAGTACATCCTCGCTTAAGCTAAGATGACGCCACTTATGGATTTTTACTCACAGGGAGCACACTCATCGCAATGAATGCAGACACCTTGGCGTACCTCAATCAGTATCAATTAACCTCAGTGATGAACCTTACTAAATGGCGTAAGCTTGAGCAGGCGCTTCACGAGTCGTCGGACTTTGTGCCCCATGTGCGCTACAAGTTGCTGGAAGATGTTGAGCCAAACCCTGGTTTTACGCCAGTGTGGTGGGACGAGTTACTCGCTATTTGCGAGAGGATTGAGTGGCTTGAAATTGATCCGCTGAAAAGAGAGCACCGCGGCAGATTGCTGCCGGAAAAGACCACGGATTTTACAGATTATATTGAGGCGCAACTGCATAAGTATCGGCTCTCCTACAGTAAAGAAGCTCAAGGGATCAGGATTTGGGGCTATCTACGCCCCGATGCAACCATGCCTGTATTTGTTATTGCGGCTGGTGGCGAGACGATAAAGGAAGCGTAAGCAAATTCAGACGACAGATAAAAAACAGGGCGCTAATTGATTAGCGCCCCGCTAAGGATTACAGCACGATATAAAGCGGCCAGCCGAGTAGGCCGACGAGTCCTTCTTTATGCTCGAATCTTTCTAAACGCTCAGGTGAGGCGTCATTGAGCAGCAGCTCACGGTAGCTTTTTGCAAAATGCAGTGTCCGCAGCAATGCTGGCGCAAAGTTTTTCCCCAAATCTTTACCGATAGTCTCTGCCAGCTCTGCGGGGAGTTCCGCCAAGGCTTTTTGAGTTTGCTGCTCGATATACTCAAGGCTAAACCATTCGTCCTGCAAGCTGATTTTGGCAATGCGCTTTTTCAAATCTTGTCTGACTTTGGCATTATCAAACAACATCCGATACAACACTGCTTCGGCCAATACGCTCTCTAGATTTAAGAAATCCAAAGGATCGTAGCTGGTTTGGGCATAAAACTGCGCCATTAGCGCCGCAATCGATTGCTGACGTTGGTGCTCGGCCAATGCGTCCTGGTAGGCCTCATAGCCCAGCCACTCTTCGGCGTCAGGTGGCGTAGAGACTTGTTCCAGCAGGAATTTATCCACGTCACCATAGAGCGACTTACCATTCACCAGCTTATGTTTGCTGACGACGCTGAGCATGCTCCAACCCTTTTGGAAGCATTTGACCACGCCGTCGCTGGTGAGCAATAAACGCAATGCCTGTTGTTGATCTTTATTCGATAGTTCCATTAACCCGAGACTAACGACGCCAATCACATCGTGCGCCGCTTGTTCCAGTAAGTGCATCTTGTACTTGTTGTAGAACTTATCTGCCAATTTGAGGCTCATCAAAATGGCTTTAGATTTGATTTGTGCGAGCTGCTCACCGCTAAGGGTGTTGTCTGCTTGGCCTTTGGCCAACACCTTACTCAGGTATGGGCCTTGGTCTAAATCACGCAGTACCAGTTGCATCTAGGGATCCTTAATCTAAAAAGCTAAACATATCATCCACTTCTGCGTATTCATCCGTGACTTGGTTTTTCTCTTTGGCTTGGATAACTAATTCATTAACGAATTTGTTAATGATCATTTCCCAGCCAGAGCTTTCGTTACGCAGCAGGTTTTTAATGGCTTTTTCTACATCGGGTGCCAGCTCATGGATTAATGCCATCAGACTACGTGGGTCATCTAGGCTTAAGCTATGGGCTTCTTCGCTGGCGACGCGGTTGTCATAGCCGACGGTATCAGTATCTTCTTCATCGTCATAATAATCGTTGAAGTGGTCTTCATCGTCGTGGCGTTCGCCCAGCATCATCTCGATAAAAGGGATAGACAGATAGAAGAGGCCGGCGGGATCTTCGGCAATGCACTCTAAAATAGCGGTTTGTTTTTCTTCGCTATCTTGAATACGAATTAAATAAGTTAAAAAATCAAAGGTATGCTGAATGAGTTCTTCGGCATTGTTTTTGATTTTTTCCTCCCAATACAAAGGTTGCTGACAGACGATGTCGCGAATTTGCTCAGGTGTCATCAGCTCCGACATAATTGACGGGCAGGAGATATCGTGGTGACTGTTGATTTGCGTCAGTGTCACAATATCCATTTTTTCAATGACTTCGACTAATTGCTCATCGTTCATTGTGGTGGCGATGAGTTCGAAACGTTTACTGGCCTGTTTTGGCTCGACATCGGCGAGCTCTTTAATCTCGGCAACGGTTATCTCAATGAGACTGGTGTTCATTAGCGGTCCTCATCATCGTACTGATCGTAATAGCCATCTTCCTCTTCGCCGTCATCATCGTCGTCATCGGAATAGTCGGCGTAATCACTGTCTTCGTCTTCAAAATCATCAGCGCTGCGTTTAGGGGCTGGCGTACTTTTGCCTTGGTTTTCCAATAAGTACAGTACTGCGCAGCTTTCAATCAGTAAATCCTCTGAGTAAGCACGCACCGCTAGCACTAATGGCAAATCGGCATTGTTAAAGCCGATTGTGACCTTAAACTCATCCCACTCAGGTTGCGTTGCCGTATTGATCCAATGGGCCCATTTGAACTTGGCATCACTTGGAAATTTGACTCGGCCATACAGTGCAACCGGCAAATACTCGGGTACCGACTCGAGCATTTTAGGATCGGCTTGTAATACTTTTTTGATTTGACTGGTAAATTGTTCCAGTGCCTTGGGGGTATCCGGGTCATCATAGGACTCGATATTGTCGTAGGCATTGGTCTTAAGCTCATTAATGCGTGAGATATTCAGTTTTTTGGCCATGGGCTTGTCTCGAAATAAAGCGCAGAAATAATTTATTCGGCGTAGAAAGTGCGGATTTAACCGCTCGTTAATTCGGCGCTAAAAATAAAATATTAAGGGTAGAACTGATCCCATAATTCACGCATTGCGCCATTGGGGTCGGTCACTATCACATTGTTGAAATCTCGGATAAACGCATTTCTAAGCTTCGGATCGGACAAGACTTCATACGCTTTTTTGACGCGTTCAAGTTGCTGTGACGCTTGCTCTTTTTCGTCATCAGAGGCACCTAACAACTTATCAGGATGATACTTGTTTGAGAGCCGACGATAGGCTTTTTTAATGTCGTCTTCTTTGGCGCTAGGTTTGATACCAAGCACACTAAAGTGGTTAATCATATTTGTACCTGCAGGCGATGGATTGGTATCGCAAGATAAAGCTTGAGTGCTGATTATCTGCCAATTTGTGGAATTATGATTAGTCAGCGACGGATCATAGCAGAAATGCGTGTTGGGCGGCAAACGACTATGGCGGCATTTAGAGCGAAAAATGAATACTAAACTGGGGTTTGTGAAGATCGGCAACCGCAAAGGCAATCGGCAATAAGTGGCTAAGACGAAGTTGGTACAAATATCAGCTAACACTGCAATTTTTCTGCGAGTTAATGCCTCCGTTTTTATCAGTCATTTCAGGATGTAACTAAAGTAATTCGATAAACGATTCGAGTAAATCAAGCCAAACTCAGTACGATAAATATCGGACACAAAAAAACCAGCTTATGCTGGCCTAATCGTTATCATTGTTAAATTGGTTGCGGGAGCTGGATTTGAACCAACGACCTTCGCCTGTTGTTTATAAAGGGTTGAGCCCGACAAGCTAGCATGGTGAAACTCAGTACGATAAATTTCGGACACAAAAAAAACAGCTGATGCTGGTATGGTCGTTATCATTGTTAAATTGGTTGCGGGAGCTGGATTTGAACCGACGATCTTCGCCTGTTGTTTATAAAGGGTTGAGCCCGACAAGCTAGCATGGTGAAACTCAGGTGACGAGGAATTTCGGACACAAAAAAACCAGCTGATGCTGGTCTGGTCGTTATCATTGTTAAATTGGTTGCGGGAGCTGGATTTGAACCAACGACCTTCGCCTGTTGTTTATAAAGGGCTGAGCCCGACAAGCTAGCATGGTGAAACTCAGTACGATAAATTTCGGACACAAAAAAACCAGCTGATGCTGGTCTGGTCGTTATCATTGTTAAATTGGTTGCGGGAGCTGGATTTGAACCAACGACCTTCGGGTTATGAGCCCGACGAGCTACCATGCTGCTCCATCCCGCGTCCGATTAACGCTGTTGATCACTGTTTTAATTCTGTCATCTTAGAATTGGTTGCGGGAGCCGGATTTGAACCGACGACCTTCGGGTTATGAGCCCGACGAGCTACCATGCTGCTCCATCCCGCGTCCGATATCTATCTGTATTACTTATGTTTGCTTTAAATGGTTGCGGGAGCTGGATTTGAACCAACGACCTTCGGGTTATGAGCCCGACGAGCTACCATGCTGCTCCATCCCGCGTCCGTCTTCAAAGCGGGGCAGACTATAACGGCAGCGCTGTGGCATTGCAAGGAGGAATTCTAAAAAAGCGGACGAATGCTTAAATATAAAGCGTAGTGCGGGGAATTTACCCAGTATTGACCTTGATATCGGATTTTAATGGGTTAAATGTGGATTAACTACCTGACTAAATCGAGTTTTGGCTAATAACTGTTTATCTTTTATGTGGCTTCGCAGGTATAATGTCGGTTTGATTTTGACTGCGTATTGATTATCCCATGCTTAATTTTTTTGCTGCCGCCCCTAAGGGCTTTGAATATAGCTTAGCCCAAGAACTGACAGAATTTGGTGCGACCGAGATTAAAGAAAGTGTAGCCGGTGTCTATTTTACCGCGCCTCTGGCTTTAGCCTATCGCATTACCCTGTGGACGCGTTTAGCCAGCCGTATTGTACTGGTAATCTATAAGGGCCCCTGTGAGTCGGCGGAGCAATTATATAATGCAGCCTACTGCATTGATTGGTCAGCACATTTCTCTAATCGCAACACCTTTAGTATCGATTTCCATGGCACGGGTGGTTTTATTAACAATACCCAGTTTGGCGCGCTAAAGATTAAAGATGCGATTGTTGACCGTTTCCGTGATGATGGTGATGCCCGTCCAAACGTCGCCCGTATCGATGCCGACATTAAAGTTGATGCCCATTTTCGCAATGGGGTCATTACCATTGCGATGAATTTTTCTGGCCCATCACTGCACCAACGTGGTTACCGTTCAACCACAGGTGAAGCGCCTTTAAAAGAAAATCTCGCGGCGAATATGCTGGTTCGTAGTGGCTGGAAAGCCGCGCCGACTACCTTACTCGATCCCTTCTGCGGTAGCGGTACAGTGTTGATTGAAGCGGCTTTGATGGCCGCCGATATTGCTCCAGGTTTACAACGCAGCCGTTTTGGTTTCGAACATTGGCGTCGTCACGATAAGGCCACTTGGCACGAAATTGTCGAAGAAGCTAAAGCGCGTGCATCGTTAGGAGTAAAGCGCTGCGAAGTCAAGTTCTATGGCTCGGATATCGACTCACGCTTAGTGGCGTTAGCAAAACGTAACGCGCAAAATGCAGGCGTACTTGAATTAATTGAGTTTAAGGTGGCAAATGCCCTTAATGTGGAGCCGCCAGCGGCTGAAGGTTACCTCATCACCAACCCTCCTTACGGCGAGCGTTTAGGCAGTGTGTCTGAGCTGTTGCAGCTGTACTATCAATTAGGCGATAAATTCAAAAAAGAATTTGGTGGCTGGAAAGTGGCCATGCTGTGTAGCGATATCGAGCTTATCTCGGCATTGAAACTCAAAGCCGATAAACAGATGAAGATGTTTAACGGTGCGTTAGAGTGCGCTTTTAACTTATACACGCTTCACGCGCAGAGTACTCGCCGCGATACGCCAGTGTTGCCAGAGGGTGTCGATATTGCCGATATCGCGCCTGCTTTTGCTAACCGTATAAAGAAAAACGCTAAGCAATTTGAGAAGTGGGCCCAAAAAGAGGGGATTGATAGTTATCGCCTCTATGATGCTGACATTCCTGAATATAACGTCGCAGTTGATAAGTATCTTGATTATGTTGTGGTACAAGAATACATGGCACCAGCCAGTATTCCTGAGGCCGTCACTAAACGTCGTTTAAGTGATGTGCTGCTGGCTTTGCCTGCGGCCATTGGCGTTAATCCACACAAAATCATTATGAAGACCCGCGAGCGTCAAAAGGGCACTAACCAATATCAAAAGTTGGATGAACGTAAGTTAGAGCTTACCACCACTGAATATGGCGCTAAATTTAAGCTAAACCTGACGGGTTATTTAGATACTGGGCTGTTCCTCGATCATCGATTAACTCGCCGTTTAGTGGGGCAAAAATCTAAGGGCCGCCGGGTACTGAATTTGTTCTCTTACACAGGTTCTGCCTCAGTGCATGCTGCATTAGGCGGCGCAAAGTCGGTCACGACGGTTGATATGTCAAACACATACCTTGCTTGGGCGAAAGAGAACTTTGCCCTTAATAATTTGTCTGGCAAGCAATATGAATTTGTTCAGGCTGACTGTTTGCAGTGGATCCGCGATTGTAACGAACAATACGATTTAATTTTTATCGATCCGCCTACCTTCTCCAACTCCAAGCGCATGGAAGATTCTTTCGATGTGCAACGTGATCATGTGAATTTACTCGGTATGCTAATCAAGCTGTTAAGTCCAAACGGTGAATTGGTGTTCTCCAACAATAAGCGCAAGTTTAAGATGGACACTGAAACTTTAACCAAAATGAAAATTAAGGTGCAAAACATCGACGACATGACGTTGCCGCTGGATTACAAACGTAATCCTCATATCCATAACACCTGGTTAATTACCCATGCAGATAAATAATACATTGCAGGCAAGCTATGTGTTGTATCACACCGAAGGTTGCCATTTATGCGAACTGGCGGCGGCATTATTAAATGCCGCAGAGGTGCCTTTTACGGCCATCGATATTTGCGATGATGAAACCCTAGCAGAGCGTTATGGCGTGTCGATTCCTGTGGTTAAAGCCCTGGACGAGCGTTATTTAAGTTGGCCCTTTGATGCCACGCAATTACAAGAATTTTTAGGAGCTTAGTTTGAGTCTGGTTCGTATCAATAATGGCTCGTTAGCCTATGGTTATACCCCGCTATTACAGCATGCTGATTTTACTATTGAGCGCGGCGAGCGGGTTTGTATTGTTGGCCGTAACGGTGCAGGCAAGTCGAGTTTATTAAAGATTTTATCCGGCGATGTGCTGCTCGATGAAGGTGAATTTAACATCGATGGTAGCGTCACGGTCAGTCGGTTACAGCAAGATCCACCTAAAGCTGAGCAGGGTACGGTTTACGCTTACATTGCAGCAGGTTTAAAAGAAGTAGGTGAAGCTCTAGAGCAATACCATCAATTATCCCACGATGTCGCTTTTGCTGAGCCTGAGCAAATGGAGCGCATGCTCAATCAAATGCAAAAGTTGCAGGAGACGTTAGACCACCATAATGGTTGGCAACTTGACTCGCGGATCAATCAAAATTGTGAGCTTTTGGGGTTAGATCCCGATAAATCTTTAAGTGAATTATCTGGGGGTTGGCAACGTAAAGTGGCACTTGCCCGTGCGTTAGTCAGCGCGCCAGATTTATTGCTACTCGATGAGCCAACCAACCACCTCGATATTGATACTATTGAGTGGCTAGAAAAATTCCTGCTGGATTTCCAAGGCGCCATCGTGTTTATCAGCCACGACAGGGGCTTTATTGCCCGCATGGCCACACGGATTGTGGATTTAGATCGCGGTGTCGTGACGTCATGGCCCGGTAATTATCAAGCCTATCTTGATGGTAAACAAGAATGGCTGCGGGTCGAGGCTGAGAAAAACGCATTATTTGATAAGCGCTTAGCCGAAGAAGAAGTCTGGATCCGCCAAGGTGTTAAGGCGCGTCGCACCCGTAACGAAGGCCGTGTGCGTGCGTTAAAAGCCTTGCGTCAAGAACGCAGTGAGCGCTTGAATCGTCAGGGTAATGCCAAAATGGCGGTGGCAGATACTGAGCGTTCTGGTAAATTGGTCTTTGATGTGAAGGACTTAAACTATAATTTACCTGATAAAAATCTGGTCAAAAACTTCAATACCACAGTGATGCGTGGTGATCGTATTGCGCTTATCGGCCCCAACGGCTGTGGTAAATCGACCTTAATTAAATTATTGATTGAGAAGTTACAACCTCAATCGGGTGAAGTGAAAGTCGGTACTAAGCTCGAAATCGCCTACTTCGACCAATACCGTGAAGCACTGGATCCTGAGCAAACTGTTGAAGATAACGTGGGTGAGGGTAAAAAGACCATCACTATCAATGGTCAAGATCGCCATATTTTAAGTTATTTGCAGGATTTCTTGTTCTCACCAATGCGTGCCAGAACGCCGGTAAAGGCGCTATCAGGCGGAGAGAAAAACCGTTTATTACTGGCGAAGTTACTCATTCGTCCCGCAAACCTTATCATTCTGGACGAACCAACAAACGATCTTGATATTGAGACCCTAGAATTGCTAGAGTCGCTGCTGACTGAATATGAAGGCACGTTGTTGCTGGTCAGCCATGACCGGGCGTTTATCGATAATACCGTGACCAGCAGTTGGTGGTATGCCGGTAATGGTCACTGGACTGAGTATGTTGGCGGTTACCAAGATGCTATCGATCAAGGTGCAAAGTTTTATTCTGAGGAACCTAGTCAAGCAAACACGGTCGAAGCTCCTGCGACGGCAAAAAACGCTGAGGTTAAAGTGGCTGAGCCTGCCAAAGCCGCAAAAAAACTGTCCTATAAATTACAGCGTGAGTTAGAGGCAATGCCAGAGTTGATGGAGAAATTAGAGGCCGAAATCCTCGATTTACAAACCACAGTGGCAAGCCCAGATTTTTATAGTCAGACGCAGGATAAAATCAATCAGGTATTGAGCTTGTTAGCGGATAAAGAAAAGCAATTGGAAGTTTGCTTCGAGCGATGGGAAGAGCTTGAGTCACTGAAGTAAACCAATAATAAAAATGGGAATTGAATTAATGAAGTTAAAGTTGGATAAAGCCCTGTCCTTGGTTGCCTTAGGTGTCCTTGGCGTATTGCACAGTGCCCATGCTGCACCAGTCTATGAAATTGTTAACATTGATAATTATGATCTACCACTTGCAGATACCCTCCAAGGTACGCGTAATGGTTACGCTTTAGGTGTTAATGGCAACGATGAACTGATCGGTATCGCCAAAGGCAAGAAAAAACTCAGTACATCCGATGTTGAGGGTGGTGTGATTGATGTTGAAGATGGTATTGCCTCAGAGGAAACTATCACCTATTCAATTACAGCGGCCATTATTGCGAATAACTTTGCCTTTATCGCTGCGCAAAATGGTGCCACTGGTGCGTGGAAGCCAACCTTTGACAGCATCAATGGTACCACGCCACCAAGTGATTCTTCGGTTGTGAATTCAGTTGATACTTTTTACTACGGCATCAATGATGCGGGTGTGAAAGTTGGCAGCATGACTGCCCCTGAAAAGAAGACAGAAAATACTGCAACCACAGATAATGCAACCGACTATTGGTATTATCGCGATTATGAGTACCGTGGTGTTGCCAAAGTGGGTGACACCGAGATCCCATTACCACCTCCTTATACTCAATATGTTAAGGATGATAAGACTGTAGAGCTCGGTGGTTGGTCTGCGGCAACGGCAGTTAACAATAATAACTTAGTGGTGGGTTATGCTAGCACTAATATCAGCAAGTATGGTGGTGATCGGGTTGCTTACTGTTTAGGTACTGATAACACTTTGCCATTAGATGTGTGTATTCAGCGTGAGCAATATCCTAATACTCAAGGCACGCGTAACATCCAGTACCAAACCCGTGCTTATGTTTGGCAACTAGATAATGGCATTGCTACTGGCACTGAGTTACCGCTAGGATTAACTCCCGCCAGTGACAATACATTGACATTTACTGCACAGGCATTAGGCGTGAATAACGACGGTGTGGTGGCTGGTCGCTCACATGTTTACCGTAACGGTAATACCGATAGATTACGTCAAGATGCGGCCTATTGGACCAAAGATGCAGAGGGTAAATATCAATACCATTGGATCCCAATGGGAGACTCAATTTTGAGCTCTATTGCCTACGATGTAAACGACAATGGAATTGTTGTGGGAAGTTATCGTAGTTATATCCAAGGTTACCAACGCGATAAATTCTTCTATTTTGATATTAATACCCCAGATGTGCCTTATGTGACGCCTAATGATTTTGCTGCGACAACCACAGATCTATCTAGCAAAGCGAAGGATATCAATAACAAAGGTCAAGTCGTTGGTTATATTGAAACCACCTATGATAAAGAAAAGCCACGCCCTAAGGCTGGCTTCCTGTATGAGAAATCAACGGGTGAATTCAATAACCTCAATAATTTGCTGACCTGTGAATCTAAAGGTTTTGAAAAGGGGGCTGATGGTAATTGGGCTCGCCACAAGGTTGAAGTTAAGGATGGAACAGGCAAGGTATTAAGCTATAACAGTGATATTCTCATTGTCGAAGCTGCCAGTGTAAATGAAGAGGGTACTATTGTTGGTACTGCATTCATTCGCAAGCCTTCATACCAACTCGATAAAGATGGCAACATTATCGTTGGTGAAAATGGCCTACCTCTGTTTGAACTCAGCGGTAATGGTGACCCTGTGACAGCTTATATTCCACGTATGGTTGTGCTTAAACCTACCACTAACGGTGAAGCATGTACCGTGGATGAAAGCACTGATACGGGGAATTATGAACGTAAAGGCGCAGCATCTTTCGCGTGGTTATTAGCCTTACCCTTAGTTTGGTTACGTCGTCGGGTTCGCTAGTTTTTAAGCTTGAATTCAGACTAAAGAAATCGAGGCAAAATGCCTCGATTTTTTTTAATCATGATCTCAATAGTTTAATAAATAGTCGATAAAATGAACGATTTTTTGATTGATCTAGGCGCTGAAAAGCACTATCTCTATGGATGAAGCTGTTGCTTCTATTTCACGTAGAACAGAGGACGCTTGCATGAAAAGACAAAAACGAGATCGTTTAGACAGAGCTTTTTCCAAAGGATTCCAAGCAGGTATTGGGGGCCGCTCTAAAGAGCTTTGTCCTTATGCAAATCTTGATTCGCGGTCACAGTGGTTAGGTGGTTGGCGTGAAGGTGTGGATGGCCGAGTTAATGGGCTATTTAATAAATAATGGCGTTTTGCTCATTAATTAAATAGCCCAGAACAAACAGAGTAATGCAGCATAATTGCCCTCAGATGAGGGCATTTTTGTCTCTATTGAATATTGCCGGGTAAAGCAGGTTAGAAGGTCGAAGTATCGCTAAATACACCGACTTTAAGGTCGGTTGCACTGTAAATTTGACGTCCATCTACTTCAAGGATGGCATCTGCAATACCCATTACTAATTTACGGTGGATGGTACGTTTGATATTGAGCTTATAAGTGACCTTTTTCGCGCCGGGTAATACTTGACCTGTAAACTTCACTTCACCCACACCTAAAGCGCGACCTTTGCCTTCAGCACCTTCCCAGCCTAGGTAAAAACCAACCAGTTGCCACATGGCATCTAAGCCTAAGCAACCCGGCATAACTGGGTCAGTGATAAAGTGGCAGTCAAAAAACCATAATTCTGGCTTAATGTCGAGTTCGGCAACAATTTCACCTTTTCCAAACTCACCACCGTTGTCATTGATGGTGATGATCCTGTCGATCATCAGCATGTTGTCTACGGGGAGGCGAGGGGAGTTTGGACCAAATAATTTCCCATGGCCACAGGCGATAAGTTCTTCTTTGTTGAAACTGTTTGCTTTATTCATTGTTTTACTACTCCAGCAATAAGAGCGCCAAGATTAGCGAACACGTGTAAGCTAAACAACTCCGATCAGCTAATTAATGTCGAAAAAATCCTAGTTTTGCGAGTAATCTCGTCATTAAGCCTATTTCTTCTTCACCGTTACCAGCTAGCTTGTCTAATCGTTGTTGCACTAGACCATATAAGGATTCTGCTGGGAAGTCATTATCTTCATCGGCAACGCCAGCGGGCATCTGCATCAATAGCTCGACCGCTTCATCCATATGTTCAATGGCATAAATATGGAACAAGCCTTTGCCTACAGCTGTAATCACTTTGGGGTGTAGATTAAGCTGTAATATATTTGACTTGGGCATAATTACACCTTGCTCACCGGTTAAGCCTCGGCGTTCACAAAGATTAAAAAAGCCTTCTATTTTTTCATTAATGCCGCCGATGGCTTGTACATTACCAAATTGATCCAATGCACCTGTTATGGCTAACGATTGAATAATCGGCTGTTCGGCAATGGCCGACATCAAGCAGCAATATTCTGCAAGCGAGGCGCTATCGCCATCGATCTCCTGATAGGATTGCTCAAATACAATATTGGCATTTAGGTGCAATGGCGCATCGCGACCAAAGATACGATATAAACAGGCTGAAAGGATCATCATACCCTTTGCATGGATATTACCGCCCAGCTCTGACTTTCTTTCAATATCTGCAACTTCACCGTCACCATAGTGTACCGTAGCGGTGATCCGAGCTGGTTCACCATAGCAGTGATCAATCGCATCGATAACAGTAAGACCATTAATTTGTCCTACCATAGCGCCCGTAGTTGGCAGATTTATGAAATTGTCATCAAAACTTTGGCTTGAAAATTCTTCAGAGCTGTTATGGCGATAATTGGCTTGCGATAGCGCACGTTCAATGCTGGCTGCATTAATTGTTGATTTACCGCGATAGACTTTTGCTTGCGCCATTAACTGCGCCAAATCTAGCATTGAGAGACTTAAGCGACGTTGATGCTCAGTTAATCTAGCACTGTGTCGAAAGAGTGGGGCAAGACTGGATTGTTCTAATGTGACATCGACACTTTGTGCCACCGTTTGTAGCCAACTGGCATATTGCGCTTCTTTAAAACGGGTCAAATCCAGTTCACCCGCCAGTTCTGCCAACAGGTTAAAGTGGCGTTGAAATTGCCAATCTTCAGACCTAATTTGGCTATAGATTAAACCCGCGCCAATTAAAATAATTTTACAATTTAATGGGATTGGGCTTAGGTTGTGACTGATTTGATACTCTTTCTGTGTCAGGATTTGCAGCAGCAAATCCCATAAGCCTTCTCGTTTCCACAGGGATTCAGCGCAGATAAATACATAATGGCATTCGGCCAATGCACCCGCTTGATATTTACTGCTATTACCTGATTGCACCATACGGCCAAGTAGGTCTGAACGGCGGATATTGCCACTCAGATAGCGATAACTGACATGCTTTTCAGCAATTGAGCCTTGGTTGTCCTGCGGCGCTTCATATTGCCAATGGAATTGAATGGTTTTGTCTTCGGGGCGCTTTGCCACCAGATAAGCTGCCGGCAATGGCTCAAGCGTTTCCATTAATGCTTTGATCATTAATAGTCTATCGATGCCAGGAAAGTCTGCGAGATACAGTTGTTGATCGGCAATGGCGTTATGTAACTTAAAGGCATCCAATACGCGCTCTTGACCTAAAAGCAACGCTTTATATCCTGTTGGCAATTGCGACAGGACGGGAAGATTAAATTCAGGGGCGAGTGAGGATGAAGGTATCAAGAGTGAATTCATATAAGCATTTACCGTGAAAAGTTACCGCGATTTTACCATACCGAGAGGGCAAGTCTCTTACTGTATAGGTGTTTTTATGCTGCTTTACCCAGATATTGCTGAAAATATGTTTGCTATTCGCCTGAAAATTCATCCGTCTGAACATAAGATGAGCATTTGAGACAATATTCAAAAATTGCTGTTTACAAGCACCGATGATGCTTATATTATTTGCGGCGTTCGGAGGGGTGGCAGAGTGGTTTAATGCACCGGTCTTGAAAACCGGCGTGGGTTTATAGCCCACCCAGGGTTCAAATCCCTGCTCCTCCGCCATATTTCACGGAAAGGCTATCAGCAATGATGGCCTTTTTGTTTATGTTATGTCAGTCAAAAAGGCCGCTAAACAATTAGCGGCCTTTTTGCATCTGGTTCCATGGTATGAGATGTTTGATTACATTGCCAAAAGGCGTATCTGCGATTGTCTTGATAATCATTATGTTCTGATATGAAGAAGTTGATTTTTAAGGTTTGGATTAACCTTCTCCTACGATCCCATTTATACTTCATCTTTTTCATAGGAAGCCGCCACCTTAAAAAAGTGCTCGCGATTCTTTAATCTATTCAAAAGTGACTTAGGTAATGTTGTTGTCATGCCGGTTTTTAGTGAGCAGAAATAGCAACAGATCAAAAATCGCCCTGAAAGCGATGATTTCATCGCCAGCTGGATATCAAATCGCCAATCAATTCAAATAATAATAAATTTAAGTTTACAGCTTTGGGCGAGATGTATATTATCTCGCTCGTTCGGAGGGGTGGCAGAGTGGTTTAATGCACCGGTCTTGAAAACCGGCGTGGGTTTATAGCCCACCCAGGGTTCAAATCCCTGCTCCTCCGCCATATTTCACGGAAAAGCCATCAGCAATGATGGCTTTTTTGTTTATGCAATTTGAACCCGGGTTCCTCGTGCTAAGCGCTGCTCCAGCACAATAGTCGGCTAAAAAGCCGCTAAGCAATTAGCGGCTTTTTGCATTTACACGACTTCATTTTCGATGAGCGTTTTAAACCTGCTATATTTTGCGTCAGCTTATCAATTAGCCCAATCCTGAGCTCCACTCATACTTTCATCATACCAAGCTCTTAATTTCAAACTGCATTAATTAGCAAGTTGTTTCTTTAAATATCATCTAGTTAACAATATTCATTTTATGCTTTGCGAAATGCCATTGTTGGGCTAAATTACCCTGATAACCTATATTCCGGTTGCGGTATTCTGATTTGGCTAAACTCTCTTAGTCAGCATTGGTTAAAGGTGGATAAAGTTGATATCGATATATTTAGTTGACGATCATGAGCTGGTGAGAACTGGGATCCGCCGTATCTTAGAAGATGAGCGGGGGATCAAAGTTGTGGGTGAAGCGCCCGATGGTGAGACCGCGGTACAGTGGGCGAGACAAAATGAAGCCGACGTCATCTTAATGGACATGAATATGCCAGGTATGGGCGGACTCGAAGCGACGCGTAAGATTTTACGTTATCAACCCCATGCTAAGATTATTGTGCTAACAGTGCATACTGAAGATCCGTTCCCCAGTAAAGTGATGCAGGCGGGCGCGTCTGGTTATTTAACCAAAGGTGCGACGCCACCTGAAGTATTGCAAGCGATACGTCAGGTTTCCCGTGGGCAGCGCTATTTATCTCCTGAAATTGCCCAACAAATGGCATTGAGCCAATTCAATCCGGCCGATGAGAATCCGTTTAAAGCCTTGTCTGAGCGTGAGCTGCAAATTATGTTGATGATCACCAATGGTGAAAAGGTCAATGATATTTCTGAGCAGCTCAACTTAAGCCCCAAAACCGTTAACAGTTACCGTTACCGCTTGTTTGCGAAGCTTGGGATCAGTGGTGATGTGGAGCTGACTCGTTTAGCGATCCGCTATAAAATGTTAGATGCTGGCCATTTCTAATGGCCGCTTGTGTCAATGGTTCTAGCATTAATTAAGTGTTAGCTGTGAGTTTGAAAACGATTTATCAAGCAGTTTTGAAGATGGTAAGTAAAAGAGTGGGTGTGTAACGATGTCGACAGGTTTTAACGCCCAGAGTTTTTTACGTACAGTCACCTCTTCGGCGGGTGTTTATCGCATGTATGACGTCAAAGGTGACGTCATCTATGTGGGTAAAGCCAAAGATCTTAAAAAGCGCTTATCTTCCTATTTCCGTAAAAACCTTGGCAATGTGAAAACTCAGGCGCTGGTGTCCCATATCCATCATATCGATGTGACGCTGACCCACAGCGAGACAGATGCGCTGCTGCTTGAGAATGACTATATCAAGCAGTACATGCCCAAATACAATGTGTTACTGCGGGACGATAAGTCATACCCTTATATTTTCTTGAGCCAACACGAGCATCCACGCCTCGCATACCATCGCGGGCCGCAGCGGGAGAAGGGCCATTATTTTGGGCCTTATCCGAATGGCGGAGCGGTGCGCGAAAGTTTGCACTTGATGCAAAAGCTGTTTCCTATCCGCCAATGTGATGATCTCTATTATAAATCCCGCACTCGGCCCTGCCTGCAATACCAGTTATCCCGTTGTAGTGCGCCTTGCGTCGGCAAGGTCAGTAATGCGGAGTATGATGAGCAGGTTAAACTTGCCAGTTTGTTCCTAAAGGGAAAAGATAAACAAGTTATCAGTGAACTCGTGGCTAAGATGGAAGAGGCCGCTGAGCAGCAAGCCTATGAGCAAGCCGCGCGCTTTCGCGATCAAATTATGGCGCTGCGCCGGGTAGCTGAGCAGCAAGAAGTCTCGGGTAATACCGGCGATATGGATGTTATCGGCGTACACTATGCCTCGGGCATTGCCTGTTTTCACTTGCTATTTATCCGCGAAGGTAAAATTTTTGGTAGCCGCAGCTATTATCCAACGGTGCCCGCGCAAACGGATATCGAAGAAGTCTTACGCTCCTTCCTGCTACAGTTTTATTTAAATGCCGATATTCAACGCACTATTCCTAAGGAGGTGGTGATAAGCCATCACTTTGAAGAATTGCATGAGTTAGAGGCGGCCGTCTCTGAGGCGTTGAATAAAAAATTCAGCATTAAAACCAATGTGCGCGCCGACAGGGCGAGTTTTTTGCGCCTTGCGCTGACCAATGCCACCAATGCGGTGATGACGCGCCTGTCCCATAAAAACACTGTTGAACAGCGTTTTGTCTTGTTGGAAGAAATCCTCGAACTTAGTGCGCCGATTCAGCGAATGGAGTGTTTCGATATCAGTCATACCATGGGCGAGAGCACTGTCGCCTCCTGCGTGGTGTTTAATCGTGAAGGGCCGCATAAAGCCGAATATCGTCGTTATAATATTGAAGGTATTACGCCAGGCGATGATTATGCCGCGATGAAACAAGCCATTAGTCGTCGATTTGATAAAATTGATGCCAGCGGCAAAATCCCTGACATTTTATTTATCGACGGTGGTCTAGGGCAGCTGCGTATTGCGCAGCAAATTGTCGATGAGAAATTTGTCAATTTAGATAAAGCGCCGCAACTGATTGGGGTGGCTAAGGGGGAGAGCCGTAAACCTGGGCTGGAAACCTTAATCTTTGGCGACACTGAAACGAGCTTTTCCCTTGAGGATGACTCACCCGCATTGCACCTTATTCAACATATTCGCGATGAATCGCACCGCTTTGCCATCACTGGGCATCGTAATCGCCGTCAGAAAACCCGTAACACCTCAACGCTTGAATCCATTCCGGGCATAGGCCCTAAACGCCGTAAAGCGTTACTCCAACATTTGGGCGGTTTGCAGGAAGTGAAGGGTGCGAGTGTGGCCGAGTTAGCGAAAGTGCCTGGGATCAGCATAGAAATGGCACAAACCATTCATGATGCATTGCGAGGGTGATAAAATTAAGGCAAGATTGGCGCTGCTTTTGACTAACTGGTTTGATCATGCCGTTTAACTTACCCATAGCATTAACTCTTTTTAGGCTTTTTTTACTGCCCATTTTTGTGGTGTTGTTTTATTTACCTTACAGCTGGACGCCTTTTGTTGCCGCATTTGTGTTTTGGTTGGCGGCGTTAACGGATGCATTAGACGGTTATGCGGCGCGTAAACTCAAGCAACTGACCCGTTTTGGCGCCTTCCTCGATCCCGTCGCTGATAAACTGATGGTGATCACCGCGCTCGTATTATTAGTTGACCAATACGCTGATATTTGGCTCACACTGCCAGCACTGTTTATGATTGGCCGTGAAATTGTGATTTCAGCCCTGCGGGAGTGGATGGCTGAATTAGGTAAACGCGGCACGGTTGCAGTTTCTTGGATCGGCAAATATAAAACGGCGGCGCAGATGGTGGCGATTATTGGCCTGATCTGGCAATACAATCCACTCATGATCACCGCGGCATTTGTGCTCTTATATATCGCTGCCGTATTAACGTTCTGGTCAATGATGAGTTACATTTTAGCCGCCTGGAAAGATTTAACGGCTGAATAGCACAATAAAAGATCAAAGAGATTATTTAGTGCGCAAGCAGTAAGTTATCGATAAAACAGCGGTTGACACTGCATCGTAAATAGGTAGAATGCCTCCCCGTAGACGAGAGACGAAGTGAAAACAAAATCTTAACTCTGCGTGATGCGACATTAGCTCAGTTGGTAGAGCGATACCTTGCCAAGGTATAGGTCATCGGTTCGAACCCGATATGTCGCTCCAATCTAAAATGATTGGAAAGATGGCGCGATGGCAGAATGGCTATGCTGCGGATTGCAAATCCGTCGATCTCGGTTCGACTCCGGGTCGCGCCTCCATAATATAAGATATTAATGGCACGATTCCCGTCGTTAATATAAAGAGTTTGCCCGAGTGGTGGAATCGGTAGACACAAGGGATTTAAAATCCCTCGCTGGTAACAGCGTGCCAGTTCAAGTCTGGCCTCGGGTACCATTATATAATGGTGACAGCTCAAAGCGAGCTGAAGCGTTAAACTTCGTTACCTATGCATTGAAATATAAGTAGAAGAGCGAAGCAAAGAGTTAACAATATCAATAGCAGTGCTTACGATATTCAGAGTTTGCCCGAGTGGTGGAATCGGTAGACACAAGGGATTTAAAATCCCTCGCTGGTAACAGCGTGCCAGTTCAAGTCTGGCCTCGGGTACCATTATTCTTAGTGAATAGTAAATAAGCCTCGACATTAGTCGGGGCTTTTTTGCATTTGCAGCACTGATTTTTTCGTTTTGTTTTACCGCGACTTGTCTATTTTATTAGATAGAGCCTCTGGCACGCTGTCAGTAGCTGGTTTTAGGTTGACTTTGTTACTGCTCTCTAAGCTCTATAACATCAAACTCAGCTAGGGCAGGTTACGTTTTATCTCCCAAGCTCATTGTCAACGTAATATCGTTAATCTTGACCGATAAAAAAGCCCCGTGGTTTTCATGAGGCTCTTTTACACATCCACAATACTACTTACTCATTTATCGCTTGTTTTAGCGCTGTCGCGGCCTTAAAGCTCGGCTGGTTAAAGCCCGAAATCTCAATTGTCTCACCCGTCTGTGGATTACGGCCCGATTTAGGTAAATGATAACGTAACTCGAAGGTACCGAATTCCGGCAGGAAGACTTTCTCACCTTCGCTTAAGGCGATATGGATCTGTTGTAGGATCTGTTCGACAACCGGTTTAGTGCTGGCCTGGGACTGTTCAAGCGAAGTGGCGATACGTTGGATCAGTTGTGCTTTGTTCATTGAAACCTCTGAATTCAGCGAAAGAGCAGGAAAGGGGAGTTATAACAAGCTCGGGATCAGATTGAAAGTCTAGGTTTACCAAAGCGGCTTAACTGCTGCTTTATTGGTTAGCGATGACAACTCACCTTTTCTTTTGAAACGTAAATACGCCTCATATAAGCAGCGTTAGGGGCTAAGTTGGCCTAGTGGGTGGCGTTTAGCGCTAAGGTGGAAGTTAAAGGATAAAGCGTTTTAAAACTGATACTTACGACTATTCCACCTTTGATAGGGTGTAAGAAATGATATTGGTTTCGCTGTGTATAAACAACAAAGTGTCTACTGAGCGCCCTTGCGGGCGCTGTTAGAGGTGGAGTTAAACGTAGGAATAATAAGGGACTTGTCGCGGAGTTAAGAAAATAACGTTTCTTCCAATGTGCGTCCTTTAAGTAGCATCTTATATTGCCAATGCTGCTGCTTAAATAGGGCGAGTAGGGCGGTTTCAAACTCATAATGGCGATTTGCCGTGTCATCCAATTGGATAACAAACACATGGGCTTGTTTTGAAGTGATATTCACTACACCGGCTATTTGACCTACGGCTTGGATCAGCGCTTCATTGTCGCAGTTTTCCATGGTGAGGGTGAGATAATCACTGCCGCTATTGGATGAGCGCATTGAAATCGACTGGCCCAATTCACCTTTATCTAGATACAGCACTTGGTCACAGAGCTTTTCGAGTTCGTCCAAGTTATGTGAGCTGATCACAAAGGTTGTGGTGGGCGAGAGGCTTCTGACAAGTTCACGGATTTTTTTCGCATTAGCCGGATCGAGCCCTGCGGTTGGCTCGTCGAGTAATACCAACTTGGGAGCACCGATTAAGGCTTGGGCAATCGCCACACGTTTACTCATTCCATGGCTTAGACTCGGTGGCTTTTGCTGCGCCACCTCGGCTAAGTCCACTAAATTCAGCACTCGCTGTGCTTCTTGATTTGCCTGCTTGCTATCCATCCCTTGAAGACGCGCAAAGAAGCTTAACTGGCTAATAATGGTTAAATTGGGATCGAGCGTCGCATCCTGTGGCAGGGCGGCAATTTGCCCTAATAATGCTGGACTATTGGGCGCTTCTCCCAGAATACGAACCGAGCCTGCGCTTGGGGTGAGGTAACCACAGAGCAGGCTAAACAGTGTAGTTTTACCTGCACCGTTAGGGCCAACTAAGGCGATGGGCGCTCCCGATTCGAGGGTTAAGTTAACGTTATTGAGCGCTTTTTTACTGCCATAGTGTTTGGAAAGTCCTTGGCATTGAATGAGGATCATAGTTGACTCCTTTGGATATAAACGCGGCCAAGGAAAAGGGCGAATGCGGTTTGTAGTAGGGGAATTGGTGCGTAGGCAAAGCTATTGAGTCCATTGGTGTTGACCATGTTCGACAGTTGAGCGCCCGGCAATATCCATTGTAAACCTTCAAATAAGTGCGATTCATTACCCAATATCAGCAGTGCTATAGAGACGACCGTCCACAAAATAGTGGCCAGAACCATGGCTTGCCTTGCCGTGTTGGCATAGAGGGACAATAAAGTCATGACCGCGGTAAAGGGTACAATCACGATAACCAAGTTGATGCCGACCAAGGCTCCCGACGTTAATGCGGGTAATAACAAGCCGATATCGCGAGTAAGTGCCAGCGCTATGGTGGCAAGGATGGTCAATAAGATCAGTAGACCTTGGATCAAGATTTGCCCCAAAAAGCGGCCGAAGAGTAGGCTGTCTTTGCTGGTTCTTAGGGTATAGAAGCGCAATGTGCCGCGGGTTTTGTCTGAGGAGAACTGATCGGCGGCAATCAAAATACTGAACATGGGAAACAGATACAGCGCAAAGCACCAGAAGATAGCCATTTCCGCCACGGGCCAGTCAAACAGTACATTGAGTGCTTGGCTGCCTAAGAGACCGTCGATGAGATCTTTAATATTGGGCTGCATTAATAGGGTCGAAGCGCCTTGGATGGGGTAGAGCAATAGCATGCCCCACACTAATGCAAAGGCGATCAGGGCGATAATCCCGCGAACGTTAAATAGAAATTTTCGACATTCAAAGCCAGCGATCAAAAGCATGTTATTGAATGTACTGGGAGCATTTGGTGTCATTCGCTGTCTCGTCAGTGAGTGAGCGGACAAACTCTCACCTTAGTCATCATTAAGAGTGACTACTTGCGAAAGTCGTCCGCGGCGCGGTTAGGATAAAGAAGCGATAAGCGATTCTAACTTATCTTTAAGTTCTGCCACTTGCTCTTCAAGCTGCGTGACTCTGGCTTCCAGTTGTTGTCTATCCTGCTCGTTTAGCGGGTGGGCATCTGCATTTGTGGCATTGGTGAATGACGCGGCGCTAATCTGCTCTGCGCCTTGGGAAAACAGCTCAGTATAACGGCATTCACGCTTACCCGGCTCCCGTGGCAGTTGAGCCAGTACGGGTTTATCCCGCTCCATCAGCTGCTTAATGCAGGCTTCCACTTCGAGCACGTCTTTAAAATCATGCAGTCTGTTGCTACGGGTGCGTAACTCTCCAGGCGTTTGTGGGCCGCGAAGCAGCAGTAAACAGATAATGGCTACCGCCGCGCTGGAAAGTTGTAACTCGCTAAATTCGGTGTTGCAGAATCTGTGCTTATATTTGACGACTCGGCTACCAAAGCCGGATTGCTCGCTGATTAAGCGCTTTTTGTTCAATGAATCAAGGGCGGCTTGTACTTGCGCTTCAGTGAGTTCTAATACAGGTTCGCGGCTGGTTTTTTGATTACAGGCGAGGGTCAGTGCATTGAGTGAAAGAGGGTATTGCTCTGGGGTGGTGACTTCTTTTTCAAGTAGACAACCGATAACTCTGGCTTCGTGTAACGTGAGTTCCATATAAGCTCCAAAGAAAAAAGCATGACTTTGTTATAACAGAGCCATGCTTAAGATCCTAGCGCTTGTCGGTAAACTGAGTGTTTAGGCAGACTATTTGGACAAATAAACCACGAACCTTACTACAAGAGAGTGCTAAGTCCCGTGTGAGGTTGACTATTCAGCCCAATCAGTCAGCTTCAGTTAGGCGTAAACCATCATCGTCGATGCTTAACTTACTGGCTTTAAACAGGCCACCGATGCTCTTTTTAAAGGCTTTTTTACTCATACCGAGTTGTTCGTAAATCACTTCGGCATCGGTTTTATCCGTTAGGGGTAAGAATCCGCCCGCTTGCTTGAGTTTTACTAAGATAATGTGCGCATTTTTATCAAGCTCTTGCTTACTGCCTTGCTGCAATACCAAATCAATTTTGCCATCACGGCGCACTTGTTTGATAAAGCCTTTTAGTCTTTGACCAAAACGCAGTTTTTGGAACACTTCGTTTTGATAAATCACGCCCCAATGGGCATGGTTAATAATGGCTTTGTAGCCTAAATCTGTGGTGCCACCGATAAATAAGTCAACTTGTTGACCTACTTCATACTGGGCGGGAGTTTTATCGAGGAATTTATCGATTTTTGATGACGCAACAATACGCTCATCAGCACGATTAACGTGCACATATACAAGGTACGAGCGACCTTCTTCAATCGGCTTGTGTTGTTCGCCAAAGGGCAGCAATAGATCTTTATCCAATCCCCAATCTAAAAATGCGCCAAAAGGCCCAGTGGCCACGGCTTTTAAGTAGGCAAATTCTCCTACTTGCGCTAAAGGCTTGCGGGTAGTGGCAATAACGATATCTTCGGAGTCCAGATATAAAAATACCTCTAGCCAGTCACCGACTTGGCAGTCTTTTGGGGTGGCTTTGTTGGGCAGTAACACTTGGCCAAATTCGTGGGCATTTAAATACACACCAAAACTGACTTGTTTTACTACCTCAAGTTTGCAGGTTTTTCCTATCTGTACCATGGAGCTCTCTATCTAAGGATGTCATTCGGCGGTGATTATAACCGCTTTATCCGTAAACAGCAGCTTCCAGATCGGCTTTTGCGTCGATAGTCGAAAATGAACAGCCGCGCTGAGATAAAACAATATTGCTGATGTGAGCAAATGTTATCAATTTATCTTGATTGGCTATTAAAAAATATTGAACGCACGTAGAGTAAGGTTGATGATTAACCTATTAATTTAAAATAGATAAATCTACTTTTCACTAGCCATTCTGTTAATGTGGTGTTTATTATATTTTAATGAAAAATATTAAATGAGATTCTTGCTTGCATTCTGTGACATTGCGCGGTTTAATTGCGCCGTTTAACGACTTCGCTCGTTACAGACATGACAAATATTACGTGAGTTGTAATGATTTTATGGTTCACAGGTCATTCACCGTGTAACGTACAATTTATAATGGTTACATGGGGTTAAGAGGAATTGTTTAGCTAATGCACAAGCATCCATTTTTTGCTCTTTGCCTAAAAGCATCTCAATGCCAGCGCTCAATCGTTGTTCCCTATGACGATACTAGCCTTAAACATCTCACGTTAATCCGTATCAACTCTGGCCGCGAAGAAGCCAACAGTCCCCTGTTACAATAATCTCACCTAGTGTTAGGTGTGCTTGGTGATGCCTTGCCGCTTAATACCTAATGTTTATCCTTAGTGTTACCTATTGTTTATCCACTTAATCGGCACCTCGTTTTTAGAGAGAGTCATATTGAGCGGAGACGCAACGCTTTAGCTTAAGGTTTTGAGTGTTTTTTAACCTCAAAGCGCGTTATGGTTAATGCCTTTGGGTGAAAGACCTATGGCGATAAAGGGGGATATAAACACCATCTTGTTATCGCCAAGGTAAAAGAGTATCGGGTTAATCCCGGTTGCGTTAAGGGAAATCGCATCAATGTCGCCTAAGCTGGGTTGATTTTGCTGCACAAATTAGGGTGAATTCATCCTAACTGTATGTCAGGTAACTATATGGTTTACCTGGGTTTGTCGAACGGGCGGTCTTGCAATGTTGCACTGACCGTTTAACCCATTTTTTTATAGACGGGCTAAATAAAAATGAATGATTGGTCTATTGATGCTGCTCGTGCTGGGTACAACGTTACCCACTGGAGCCAAGGGTTTTATGGGATCAGCGACCAAGGTGAGGTGACAGTGTCGCCGGATCCTAAGAATCCTGATCACAAGATTGGCTTAAATGAGCTAGCAAAAGACATGGTTAAAGCAGGGGTCGCTTTACCTGTATTAGTTCGTTTCCCGCAAATTCTGCACCACAGAGTGAACAGTTTGTGCCAAGCATTCGACCAAGCGATACAAAAATATGAGTATCAGGCGGACTATTTGCTGGTTTACCCCATTAAAGTAAACCAACAAAAAACTGTGGTAGAAGAGATCCTTGCGAGCCAAGCATCAAAAGAAGTTCCACAATTAGGCCTAGAAGCCGGCAGTAAGCCTGAATTAATGGCCGTACTTGCCATGGCGCAAAAAGCCAGTTCAGTGATCGTATGTAACGGTTACAAAGATAACGAATACATTCGTTTAGCCTTAATTGGTGAAAAGTTAGGCCATAAGGTCTATATCGTTTTAGAAAAACTGTCTGAGCTTAAGATGGTACTAGCTGAGTCTGAGCGTTTAGGGGTGAAACCTCGCTTAGGGTTACGTGCTCGCCTTGCATTCCAAGGAAAAGGCAAGTGGCAAGCCAGCGGTGGCGAAAAGTCTAAGTTTGGTTTATCTGCGGCGCAGATTTTGACTGTAGTTGACCAGTTAAAACAAAGCGATATGTTGGATTCGCTGCAATTACTGCACTTTCACTTAGGTTCGCAAATCGCCAATATCCGCGATATTCGTCAAGGTGTGAGCGAAGCGGCGCGTTTCTACTGTGAATTACGTGAGTTAGGGGCCAGCATTAACTGCTTCGACGTCGGCGGTGGTTTAGCGGTAGATTACGACGGCACTCGTAGCCAAAGTAATAACTCAATGAACTATGGTTTAAGCGAATACGCGAACAACATCGTAAACGTGCTTACCGATATCTGTAATGAATACGAGCAACCTATGCCACGTATTATTTCAGAATCTGGCCGTCACTTAACGGCGCACCATGCGGTACTGATCACCGATGTGATTGGCACAGAAGCTTATCAGGTTGAAGATATCCAGCCGCCAGCGGAAGAATCGCCGCAGCTGCTGCACAATATGTGGCAATCTTGGACTGAGCTGAGTGGCCGTGCCGATCAACGTGCCTTGATTGAGATTTATCATGATAGCCAAAGTGACCTGCAAGAAGCGCAATCGCTGTTTGCCTTGGGTCAATTAAGCTTGGCAGAACGTGCGTGGGCTGAGCAGGCTAACCTACGCGTATGCCATGAAGTTCAAGGTTTGTTAAGCACCAAAAACCGTTACCACAGACCGATTATTGATGAGTTAAACGAAAAGTTAGCCGATAAGTTCTTCGTTAACTTCTCATTATTCCAATCCTTACCGGATGCTTGGGGTATCGATCAGGTGTTCCCTGTGCTGCCATTGTCTGGTTTAGACAAAGCGCCAGAGCGCCGCGCTGTGATGCTGGACATCACCTGTGACTCCGACGGTATTGTGGATCAATATGTAGACGGCCAAGGGATTGAAACTACGCTACCAGTACCAGCGTGGAGTGCTGAAAGCCCGTATTTAATCGGCTTCTTTATGGTGGGGGCATATCAAGAGATTTTAGGGGATATGCACAACTTGTTTGGCGACACTAACTCGGCCGTTGTCAGCATTGAAGAAAACGGTATGACCAATATTGAATCGGTACTTGCCGGTGACACAGTCGCTGACGTATTACGCTATGTTAACTTAGATGCCGTTGACTTTATGCGGACTTACGAAGAGTTAGTCAACCAGCATATTGTTGAGGATGAACGCGCACAAATTTTAGAAGAATTACAAGTGGGCCTAAAAGGTTACACTTATTTAGAAGATTTTTCTTAATATTGAGTGTGTTAAAAAAGTCAGCCTAGGGACACTTAGGCTGACTTTTGTTTTTTATAGCCTATTATTTTTGCTAGCGAGTTGTAAAGGTGAGTGCGTTGCAAGGCTATCATCTTGTAAAAGCAAGCGCGGTGGTTTTATTGCGGCGCTAGTCGTGTAAAAATAGCCGCGCAAATTTGATGGGTTATCAGTCTTAAAATGCGTGCATACATTTAAGTCAGCGTTGCCAGCGAACCATGAATGACTGATATACCAATAGATTAGATGCCCAAACACAGGGATAAGATGAGGCGAACGGCTTGATGTTTTTTGAAGGCGCGGAAAAAAAGCTTGAGATCAGACTCACTTCCAATATGGCATCACTGCGCCAACGAGAGTACGGCTTTTGGTCAACCTTGGTCGCCTGTGCCAATGCGGAAATCCTGTCAATAATCCGTAATCCTGCCTGCGATGCCTATCTACTGAGTGAATCGAGCCTGTTCGTCTGGGATGATAAGATTCTGCTGCTCACCTGCGGTAATAGCACCCTGATTGAGGCGGCCTGCTACTTTATTAACGCCTTAGGGGTTGAGCACATTGCCGCGCTCTGTTATCAGCGTAAGAATGAATACCAAGCCCAGCTACAAAGCACACACTTTGCTGACGATATTGCGAAATTGCGCACCTTGATCCCCGGAAAAGCCTTTCGAGTTGGTCACTTAGATTCACATCATCACTATTTGTTTTGTACTGACAATCTGTTTTGCACTGACGGCCAACCTATGTCGTCAACGTATGATACCTGCCTTGAACTGATGATGTACCACATCTGTGGCGAGTTGGCTGATTACCTCAAGTTGCCCACACAAACCGAGCAGGGGATTTATCAACGCTTAGGATTGCAGCGAATTTTCCCTGATTTTCAATTTGATATGCACTGTTTTCAGCCCGCGGGATTTTCGTTAAATGGGATACGTGGGGCTGACTATGTTACCTTGCATATCACGCCATCGATAGGGCCGGGAGATAACTCCTACGTCAGCTTTGAGACTAATCTGGATTTAGCTGTTTATCCCTATCCCCTTGTTGCACAAATGATTAAGCTATTTATGCCCTCAAGCTGGGATCTCATCCGTTTTAACCAGTCGCTTATGACTGCTGGATTTCCTGAGCATGTATGTTTAGCGCATGGTTCAATCGTGACTGAGCAAGGCTGTCAGATTGATTTTAATCACTATCAACAGCTTCAAACTGAAGCGTTACTGCCTGTATTCCTATAATCGTTTCCCATAATTGAGTTGGTGATTCACTCGAATAAGCGACTGTTAAAGTTGCGGTGTGATTAGAGGATTTATTCGCCACAAGCTGAAAATTTTTCATCAAAAATGGCCCTGATTTCGGGCCATTTTATGTTTGCTTGCGGTTTTTTTGGGCAATTCAAACTGAAATTTCTAAACTGAGCCGTTGGCAATTAGTCAGAAAATCCCTTGCTATACCATTTAGCGGCCATTACTGCGCTGCAATCTCTGCCAACACTACTTGATGGTGGTCGCTGGTTTTAAACTTATCGAACACATGGGCAATAGTGCCATCGGTGTTGATGAGGAAACTTAACCTATGGATTCCATCATAGACTTTACCCATAAATTTCTTTTCGCCCCACACGCCAAAGGCATCAGCAACGCTGTGGTCTTCATCGCTGAGTAGGGTAAAGTTAAGTGATTGTTTTTCAGCAAACTTAGCTAATTTAGCCACAGGATCTGGGCTAACGCCAAGAACAGTGACGTTATGGCTATCGAGTTCAGCTTTGCTATCACGTAAACCGCAGGCTTGTACTGTGCAGCCAGGGGTTGACGCTTTAGGGTAAAAATAGACTAAAACGGGACCACGCGTTAAGCATTCTTGTAGTGAAACAGCGTTACCCTGTTGATTTTGTAAGGTAAAAAGTGGCGCTTTGGCACCAGCGGTTAAGGTATTCATCTATTATCCTCTGTCGTTTCTTGAGGTCGTGCCTTCCATGCGTCTAATGGTGCAATCCAGTGCCATCTCCTCGGAGAGTTGATAGATACTCTTTTCGAGCTTTTCTAGTTCAACTTTTTCAGGAATATTGATGGTTAATGAAATAGTTTGCGTTTGCTCGCCATTTTCAAGCTCTTCAGAGAAGGAGCGTACTGCCGCCAAGTCTAAGGAGCGGTCGGCAAGAAACTGGGTGATGGATTTCATCGTGCCGCGCTGATCTTTACCAGTAAAGCGCACTTCAAGGCGCGAAAGATAATTTTGCGGCGTGTGCTTAGAGGTACGCTTCATCACCGTCATCAGTTCTAATTCAACACTGAGACTCGGGAGCAAGCTTTCAATTTTCGTTATGGATGCCCACGAACCTGACAACATCATGATTAAGGTAAATTCGTTACCAAATAATGCCATACGGCTGTCGACGATATCGCAGTCACAGTCACTGGCAAGCCGAGCTAGTTTACTTACGAGTCCAGGACGGTCTACGCCCATTGCAGTTACGACCAGGAAATTGGTCATGAATTGTCCTCACTTTTTCGATATCATAGAGCGAAAACTCGAGACCGAGCGCCGAGTTTTTGTGCGGGATGTAATGCTACCATAACTAAATCAATTTGAGACCCCCGTTAGTGCTTGTCATTAATGGTTGGCATCAGTACCATAGCGAATCCTGAAATTTTGGGGAAGTCAGATGATAAACGGAAGCATCGTAGCCTTAATCACGCCAATGAACAGTGATGGCTCAGTAGATTTTGCAAGTCTTGAAAGGTTAGTCGAATTCCATATTGACCAAGGCACAGACGCCATTGTTGCCGTGGGTACTACCGGTGAGTCAGCGACTCTGCCAATGAATGAGCACGTTGCCGTGGTCGCTCAAACCGTTAAGTTTGTCGCAGGTCGTATCCCTGTGATTGGTGGCAATGGTGCGAATGCGACAGCAGAAGCTATCGAACTCACCAAGTCCTTATCTAAAGTCGGGGTTGACGCCATGTTAGGCGTAACACCTTACTACAATAAACCGACGCCAAAGGGCTTAGTGGCCCACTATAAAGCCGTGGCGGCCAGCACTGATATTCCCCAAATTCTCTATAACGTTCCTGGGCGCACCGCGGTTGATATGAAGCCTGAAACCGTGGCCGAGTTAGTGAGCGTGAGCAATATTATTGGTGTAAAAGAAGCCACGGGTGATGTATCACGGGTTAAACGACTACGTGAACTTTGCGGCAATGACTTTATGTTGTACAGCGGTGATGATGCGACAGCGAGAGAGTTTTTGCTCCTTGGTGGTAACGGGGTGATTTCGGTTGCCAACAACATAGTGCCAAAAGCCTTTAAAGCTATGTGCGACGCCGCATTGGCGGGCAACGCCGAATTAGCCGCCAGTATCGACGAGCCACTACGTGGTTTATATAGCACACTGTTTTGCGAAGCAAATCCTATCCCAGTGAAATGGGCAGCCCATCGTATGGGGTTGATTCAGTGTGGCCATATTCGTTTACCTTTGACTGAACTTTCTGAGCAATGTCATGGTCTGTTGTTAGATGCAATGACTCGTGCCCAGATAGAGGTTAAATAATTAATGTTAAAGAAAGTCACTCCACTGTTCTTAGTTGCTGCTGTTGCAGCTTGTAGTTCGCCATTAGAGCGTCGCCAAGCCAACGGTGCTGAAGACTATGTTCAGGCTGAGCAAGCGCCAATGCTAAAGATCCCTGAGGGATTGAAAACGCCGCCTTACAATAAAGAATACGAGGTTCCGGCAATCGGCGCTAAAGCAAACCCTGCGCTTGTTGGTAAAAACCTTGATATCCGCCCACCACTGCAAGTTTTGCCAATGGCAGAAGGTACGCATGTGGAAGAGGGCAGCGATAACATTAAGATTGTGGTTGAATCGATTGATAACAGTGTCGATCTTAAGCAAGAGATTTTCGCTAACTTAGATGGATTCTTAGCGAAGCAAGCGATCCCTGTTCGTAGTCGCGACTATGATAAAGGCAACATTGAAACCGATTGGATTGAAAGCCGAGAGGTGTTGGAGTCAAGTTTATGGGGCTCAGATAAAGAATATCTGCTGCGTCAGCGTTATCGCTTCGATATCGAAACCCGTCCACACGGCCGTACCGCTAATATCGTTATTCACTTAGTAGAACACGAAGAGTTTTACGATGGTAAAGAGCAGGATGTAATGCTCAGTGGTGAGGATAAGCAGCGTTACACCATCGATATGCTTAACAGTGCCATTGCTTATATGAGCGTTAAGCGTGAGCAAACCATTCAAGCAAACCGCTTAAAGCAGACCTTAGGGATCAATGTTGATTTGGTCACGCCAGAAGAGGGTGCTGCATATTGGTCTGCTAAGGCTTCCTATAAGCAAGTGTGGGATCGTCTGCGTATAGTATTGCCAGAAATGGGCTTTGAAATTTCAGATATGGACAGTGCTAAAGGCCTGTACTTTATCAAGTTTACCGATAACTCCGGTTTCTGGAGTTCATTGTGGAACGACAATCAATTGTCCTTAAAAGAAGGTAGCTACCGTTTACTCTTACAAGACGGTGATACCCCTGATGAGACTAAGATTTTGCTTCGTGACGCTGAAGATCAGCCGTTATCGAATGACGTTGTCGCCAAGGTGTATGAATCATTGTCGAATCTGATGAAAGAAGAGCGCAAACTGCGTTAATTCCACCTCAGTCAAAAAGGGCGATTTATCGCCCTTTTTTGTGTCTGCAATTCAGCCTATTGCTCTAGGACGATACAGCATGATGTATCAGAATATTTCTAGGTAATATCAATAGTTATATTATGGTTTTAGATTAAACCGCTTAAGTTGTGAGTTATTTTGAAACAATCCGCTTAAATTGCCATGTATCGTATTGCATTCTTCACCTCTGTGGTGTTTTTCGACTTGTCCGCAGCGTTATTACAAATTTTGCGCGCTCAGCGTAATTTGTAAGAAAAAGTAAAACGTATTGATGCAATGATGCGAGTGGGTAAACTAGCCGTCACTAATGCGAGTCATCATCATTTGGAAGCCAGATGAAAAAAATCATAATTATCATCGCTATTTTGGCTGCGGGCTGGTTTGGATACCAAAGTATGCAACCCCAAGCACCGCAGAAAGCTAATGTTAAGCTCACCCCTAATGTGGTCATCGCGACTGCCGCTATGGCGCCCGTGCGTGACGAAGTCGAAGCCATAGGCACCAACAAGGCCTATGAGTCTGTCACTATCACGCCTAAAGTCACCGATGTGGTCACCTCTCTCAAGTTTGATGATGGCGATATCGTCAAGAAGGGCGACTTATTGGTGCAATTGCAAAATGCCGAGCAGATAGCCAAAGTGAAAGTGGCGCAGGTGAAGGTGAGTGACAATCAACGCGAGTTAGCGCGGATCAGCTCTCTGGTGACCAGCCGCACTGTGGCAGAGTTAGAGCGTGACCGCCTGCAAACCTTAATCGATACCACCCGCGCCGAGTTAGAGCAGGCACAATCATCTCTAAATGATCGCAGCATAGTGGCGCCCTTTAATGGTCGTTTAGGCCTGCGCCAAGTGAGTGTGGGTAGCTTAGTGACTCCGGGGACTGAGATCACCACACTCGATGATATCTCTAAGATTAAATTAGACTTTTCGGTGCCTGAGCGCTTTATTCAAGACTTACAGCCCGGCAAGCAAGTCGAAGCCAAAGCCGTAGCTTTCCCTGATGAAATCTTTAAAGGCAAAGTGATTTCTATCGATAGCCGCGTTAATCCAACCACTCGTGCCGTGATTGTGCGCGCCGAAATCCCAAATCCGGATTTACGCTTACTGCCTGGGATGCTGATGAAGGTGAAACTCATCAAGCGCAGCCGTGAGGCCTTGATGTTGCCTGAGTCGGCGATTATCCCAATCCAAAAAGAGCACTTTGTTTACAGCGTCAATAAGGACAATGTGATTGAGCGTAAGCAAGTCACCATTGGTATTCGTACCCGCGGCTGGGTCGAAATCCTCGGTGGTTTAGAGATTGGTGAAAACGTGGTGATCCGCGGGCTACTCAAAGTGCACCCAGGCGATGTGGTCAAAACCGAATTGGCTGAGAAGTTTAGCTATCTTTCCGATGCTAATGCGGAGCCAAGTGTATGATCCTGACCGATCTTTCCGTTAAACGACCGGTATTTGCCTCGGTTATTAGCCTATTGCTGGTGGCCTTTGGTTTAGTGGCATTCGATAAGTTACCGCTGCGGGAATACCCTAACATCGACCCGCCGATTGTCTCGATTGAAACCAACTATCGCGGCGCCAGTGCCGCCGTGGTCGAGAGCCGTATCACCCAGCTGATTGAAGATAGGATCAGCGGCGTTGAAGGTATTCGCCATGTGAGTTCATCGAGCAGCGATGGTCGCTCGCAGGTGACCTTAGAGTTCGATATCAGCCGCAACATTGAAGATGCGGCCAACGACGTACGCGACAGAATTTCGGGCCTGTTAGATAACTTACCCGAAGAAGCCGATCCCCCAGAGGTACAAAAGGCCAACGGTGGCGATGAAGTGATTATGTGGCTCAACCTAGTGTCGGATCAAATGACCACATTAGAGCTGACCGATTACACCCGTCGTTATTTATCCGACCGTCTGTCCGTGGTGGACGGGGTGTCGATGATCCGTATTGGTGGTGGCAAAGTTTACGCCATGCGCGTGTGGCTCGACAGACAAGCCCTAGCATCCAGAAGCCTTACAGTTGCTGATGTTGAAGCCGCATTAAGGGCTGAAAACGTTGAGTTGCCCGCAGGTTCACTCGAGTCCAAGGAGCGTCACTTTACCGTGCGTTTAGAGCGTAGTTATCGCACCGCCGAGGACTTTGCCAATTTGGTGATTTCCCAAGGTGAAGACGGCTATTTAGTCAAACTTGGCGATGTGGCTAAGGTGGACATTGGCTCGGAAGAAGAGCGCATCATGTTCCGCGGCAACAAGGAGGCCATGATTGGTCTTGGGGTGTCGAAACAGTCGACCGCCAACACCTTAGAAGTGGCCCGCGCCGTTAATGCGTTAGTCGATAAAATCAATCCTACATTACCAGCGGGAATGTCGATTAAGCGTAGCTACGATAGCTCAGTGTTTATCGAAGCCTCGATCAAAGAGGTGTATCAAACGCTGTTTACCGCAATGATCTTAGTGATTATTGTGATTTATCTATTCCTTGGCAGCGTGCGTGCCATGTTAATCCCTGCAATTACCGTGCCCGTGTCTTTGCTCGGCACGTTTATCGTGCTCTATGCCTTGGGATATACCATCAACCTGTTGACGCTGCTGGCGATGATCCTCGCCATCGGTATGGTGGTGGACGATGCGATAGTGATGTTGGAGAACATTCACCGCCGTATCGAAGAAGGGGATTCCCCCTTAAAAGCGGCGTTTCTTGGTGCCCGTGAAGTCGCCTTTGCGGTCATTGCCACCACCTTAGTGTTAGTGGCGGTATTTATGCCGATCACGTTCCTCGAAGGAGACTTAGGCAAGCTCTTTAAGGAGTTTGCGGTGGCCATGAGTGCGGCGGTGATTTTCTCCAGTATCGTGGCGTTAACCCTAAGCCCGATGATGTGCTCTAAGCTGCTTAAACCCGCGTCGCAGGACTCATGGCTAGTGCGTAAGGTTGATAGCATTATGACAGGCATTTCCCGTCGCTATCAAAGCTCGCTAGAGAGCGCGATGGCAAAACCAGTGCTGATGTCAGTTATCGTGTTGATTGCGCTCGGTAGTAGTGTGTTTCTTGCCCAAAAAGTACCGCAGGAATTTGCACCGCAGGAGGATCGAGGCTCATTATTTTTAATGATTAACGGGCCTCAGGGGGCGAGTTACGAGTATATCGAATCCTATATGACTGAGGTAGAAAGCCGCCTAATGCCATTGGTGGATTCGGGGGATATCAAGCGTTTGCTGATTCGTGCGCCCCGTGGCTTTGGCCGCGCGGCAGACTTCTCTAACGGTATGGCGATTATTGTGCTCGAGGATTGGGGGCAACGTCGTCCTATGAAAGAAGTGATTGTCGATATTAACAAGCGCCTCGCGGATTTAGCCGGTGTGCAGGCTTTCCCTGTGATGCGCCAAGCCTTTGGCCGTGGCGTGGGCAAACCAGTGCAATTTGTTATTGGTGGTCCAAGCTATGAGGAACTCGCTGCTTGGCGGGATATTATGATGGAAAAGGTGGCGGAAAATCCTAAACTGCTTGGCCTTGACCACGATTATAAAGAGACCAAACCGCAGCTTAGAGTGGTGATTGATAGAGACAGGGCAGCAAGCCTAGGGGTGTCAATTTCTAATATCGGTCGCACCTTAGAATCTATGTTAGGTTCGCGCCTTGTCACCACCTTTATGCGTGATGGCGAAGAGTATGATGTGATTGTGGAAGGGGAGCGCAGTAACCAAAATACCGCGGCCGATCTGCAAAATATCTATGTTCGCTCTGAACGGACGAAGGAGCTGATCCCATTATCCAACTTAGTTACGGTAGAAGAGTTTGCCGATGCCAGCTCCCTTAACCGCTACAACCGTATGCGGGCGATTACCATTGAGGCCAGCTTGGCGGATGGTTATAGCCTAGGCGAAGCGCTGGATTACCTCAATCAAGTGGCGCGAGCTTACTTGCCTGCGGAAGCTGTCATCAGCTACAAGGGACAATCGCTGGATTATCAAGAGTCTGGCAGCTCAATGTACTTTGTGTTCTTGCTGGCGCTTGGGATTGTGTTCCTGGTATTAGCGGCGCAGTTTGAAAGCTATATTCACCCTATGGTGATCATGTTGACGGTACCGCTTGCCACGGTTGGCGCCTTGATAGGGCTGTGGTTTACGGGGCAGAGCCTTAATATCTACAGTCAGATTGGGATTATTATGCTGGTCGGTTTGGCGGCGAAAAACGGTATTCTGATCGTCGAATTTGCCAACCAGTTGCGGGATAAGGGCGTCGATTTTGACCGCGCCATTATCCAAGCCTCATGCCAGCGTTTACGGCCTATCCTGATGACGGGGATTACCACTGCCGCGGGCGCCGTCCCTCTGGTTTTGGCAACGGGCGCAGGTGCTGAAACCCGCTTTGTGATTGGCGTAGTGGTGCTTGCGGGCATTATGCTGGCGACGTTGTTTACCATTTATGTGATCCCAACTGCCTACGGTCTTTTTGCCCGTAATAGCGGCTCGCCAGAAGCGATTGCCCAGCAATTAGAAAAGGAATTAGCGCAGGATTAATCCCTCGCGAACGCTTACCCAAATAAATTAGGCGCTTAAGTACACTTAAGCGCCTAATTTATTTGGGTAAACTTACTTTGGGTTAACTTCAAGAGCTTGAATATAGCGAAAGGAGGTTTTCTCAAAGCCAATGGACTCATAGTAAGCTTGGGTCTGTTCCCGTCTCATTGACGTGGTGACCTCAAGTTGGCGACAACCTCGTTCACTTGCCCTCGATTTCGCAAAATCAATTAGTTGCGTCCCCACACCTAAGCCTCGACTGGCCTCAGTCACCACTAAAGCAGTAATGCGGCAGATTTGCTGCTGCGAGGGAAAATAATCAAAAAGATTAGGGCGTGTTGACGTTTCGAGATTAAATTTTGTTCGTTCTGGCAAGCACGTGCTCGCGAAACGAGGAATGATGTGTAGTTATTCTACTCAAATGACGAGTGACAAAGAGCAAGGGCTTGCCAGACGAACCCTTCGGGCAGCATTTGGCTGGCGTTTCTGCTGCGTTATCGTCCGTTTATGTAGAATAACTACACTGCACGGACTTTGCCTTGCATAAACGTCAGCCAAATAGCTGCAAAAATAACCCTGAAACGCCAACACGCCCTATACTTATCAACCCAACCACAACTCCCTCAGACTCGGCGAGATAGATTTCATCCGATCTTTTAGGATCATCGAGATACTGATGTAACTGCGCCTCGGTGGCACTATAACCCAGCTGCAACAGTAAGGCCGTCATGGCGTTATGGTCGGCTATCTGTGCTTGTCTAATTGAAATGGCGCCCATCACGCTTCCTTGTTTTATCCAGTATCTAGATTTCTATTAAGCAGGTAGTTTGCCAATACATGACTCTTGAGGTTGGCATATTTTAGGCTAACGCAAAGGGGTTAACGCATAAAAAATCCCACACTCATAGCGAAACCGACAAGCACAATAAAACCCCGCAGCAGTGATTGGGGAATGCGATAAGCCAGCGCGGCGCCAAGATAGCCGCCAATAATCGCCATAATGGCAAGCAGTAACAGATATTGTCCATCAATCAGATTACCTAGGGCGTATATAACCACGGCAATGGTGGTGAGTAGGGCGGAGAGCAAATTTTTAAGCCCGTTCATCCCATGTAATTGGGTTTGACCGAGTAGCCCAAAGGTTGCGAGTAAAATAATCCCTAATCCCCCATTAAAATAGCCGCCGTAAATACAAACGATGAAGAGAATCATCATTGCAGTCAGTGGCTTGACGGTATTCACTCGGGTGACGCTGGCATGGGCTAAACGTTTTTTCAGTAACCAAGGTCCAGCGATAAAGGCGAGGGTTGCCAGCAAAATTAACCAAGGGACAAGATAAGCAAAGACTTGCTCGCTGGTGTTTAGAAGAATTGCCGCGCCTAGGCATCCGCCCGCAATGGCGATCAAGCACAGGGTTTTTAGATTAAGATTTGCAGGATATTCAATCTCTTTTCGAAAACGCCAGGCACTGGCAAGGTAGCCGGGGAGCAGAGCGGCAGTGCCTGTAGCGTTGGCCATCAGTGGTGGCACGCCGACAAACACAAGGGCAAATAAGGTGATAAAGCTGCCGCCGCCCGCCACTGCATTTAGCATGCCGCCGAGTAAACCTGCGAGGGCGATCAGTAACCAATCCATAGTGAATACTCCGCTGCCATTGTCTCGCTCAATCTGAACGTCAATTGCTTATAAAAACATAACCTTAACTTAACAGTAAGTCACTCAGATGAAAAGCCATCAATATTGTAAGTGGCAGTAGATTGATGGCTTTGTTACGGGGGTTGAATCCGGTTTAGGCATAAAGCCTTGGCATTAATTGTTATGCCGCTGGATTTATCAAATATTATTAAGACTTAGCACTGATGTATTTATTCTGCATGGAACAGTCCTGAAGCAAATATCACCGTAGCGATTGCTAAATGTTGATCGCTAAATACCTCTTCTCCCCAGCAATGTTGCCCACGCTCTTGATAGTACACATGGTAGCTGGCATTCGATGGCGTAGCGACGCAGTACCAACCATCAAACGTCTGCTTGTTAAAGTTGACCCAATACTGCGCATCCGCTTGTTTGATCTGCTGGACTAGCGCTTCATCTTGCGCCAATAGCGCCGCTAGTTCGGCTGCGCTGGTGAGCTTGTGTTCGGTTTTTAACTGATTGAGTAGTGCTTTGAGTGTCATTATTGAAGGCCTTTTATCCTGAGGCGCTGTGTTAGCGAATGGCTGAGGCAATCGAGGATTCGATTAAGGCGTCAAACACATCGGCTTGGCCTGCGGGGATCAGTTGCCGATGAATTTCGCGGCGCTTTGCACTGTCAAATAAACGCTCCGCTACCCAACCCGTTAAATAGAGTGAGGACAAACAACCTCCCGCAGTGGCAATATTGCCATTGATCACCAGAGCTGAGTCTTCCACCTCCACGCCCATGGCTACTAATGCGGCTTTGGCATCCGGATGCGTCGTCGCCGAAATATTGTCGAGTAAGCCTAACTTGGCAAAGAAGAATGAGCCCGCACAAATACTGCCAAGCAATTGCCGTGCGGGATCTAATTTAAGGGCCGACATAAACTCAGGATCCGCAAGTGCGGCAGGTACGCCTTTGTAGCCACTGCTGAATAATACCACGTCAGCATCGGCGACTTGCGCGACATGACCATCGGTTTCTACCGTCATCCCCAAACTTGACCTGTGGCTAGGTTTGGTGCCTAGCACTTTGACAGTCCAATCGGTTGTTGTGCGGCCGAGAATATCGCGCATTAAAAAGAAATCGATATCGGTAAATTCATCAAATATCACAATCGCAATCTGGTACATCCTTTGTCCTCTCGTTTGCATTGGAATGACTTAAGGCTTGAATAGGCTCAGCCTTAAGTCAGGGTTATCAATATGGGATTATTGGAATACATGGTTAATCAACATCTTAACTTGCACTTAACGATGGGAGCCGCTTGGCAAAAATAGCATGGGCATTAAAATCTTGGCTTTGCATTCTGGTTAATGTCAGGGTTAACACGTCATCAGCCGCATCTTCAATCCGCTGGATTTTCTCTGCTGCGACATAGTCGCTAAAGGCTGTGGAGACTTGCTCAAACAACGCTGTTATATCGCCAAATGCGGGATGACTGAATTGCGGGTTAGGCAACCCCCTAAGGGATCGCAGTTTTAGCAGCATTAACGCTGTTAGCGGTAAATATGTATGTGGTCCTCCGTTGAACTCAAAAAAGCACTTTTTATCGCCGATAACTGCTTGCTCTACCTGATGGTCACACAGGGTTTGCAACATAGTGCGAACAAACACTTCATCTTGAGTATCCCAGTTATCTAGAAATTCAGCATAGGGAAAGGAGGCTGTTTTACGAAGTGTCATTTGCACTTCAGTAGCAAAAGGCGGCTCAATAACACCCAAATAGCGCCCATATAACAACACCAAAAAATCACCGATAAACCCGTGGGAACGAATTATCCAACCTGAACGCCAGGCGGTCGCCAAGGCGTGATACAGTTCGTCAGTCTCAGTCTTCAGCTCAGAGAACAGCATAAGTACAAGCCGAAAAACACTGGTTGTCATCCATCCGGCATTAGCTACTTCACCTGTTTTCTCAACAGCTGTGTAGTATTGATAGTAGTCTATCGCGGTATGAAAATAGCCGTAAGCAAGCGAGCACATAAGCGGCTTAGGCTCCAGCAAGCCCGATTCAATATAGGTAAGTTGGGCTACATTGCCCCAATGACACTCGGGTACACCAAACTCAGCTCCAAACAATTGCCATTGCCGAAAATCCTCATCAAACTCACGATATTGTTTCACTCTCTCGAAACCATCTGTCATCCCACTGTCAATATAATTCGTCAGTAAATACTGGTCATATTCAAAGACGTTTTTGGCATAATCGCGCATATGCTTACGACTGCGACTGCGCTTATTGAGGAATTTAGCTAACAACTTGAGCATCCTTATTATTTTGGCTGCGGCGAGTTTACCGCAACTGCATACAAGGTGGCTAACTGTGAAGGAAAACGACTGGATAGGCCATCTATTCAAACGATTTGTAAAGCAGGGGTGAATGTGCAGAAGATTGCAGCAAACAGCGCTGATGCGTTGGCGACCATCGAAAAAAGGGACTTTTTCGTTGAGCCCCCAAGGATGGGTTTACGGCGTGTCGCCAGAGCATAAGTGCTGTTGCACTCGACAGGTTCAATGGATTAAGCAAAGCAATAAAAAGCCCAGATTTATATTCTGGGCTTACTTGAATCAAATAAGTTAATGCATCGAACGCTAGGAGCTAAGACGTCATTAATACTTAGGCTTAAAAACGCTTAAAACACCATCTCTGGTACATGGTCTGGCACTATTAATTTGCCAGCAGTTTTGCTAACAATTTCTTCAACGCTGACACCGGGGGCGCGCTCTAACAGATGGAAGGCGCCATCTTTAATCTCGATAAAGGCTAAATCGGTGACAACACGTTTGATGCAGCCGTAACCTGTGAGGGGCAATTCGCACACGGGTAACAGCTTAGAGTTACCGTACTTATCGGCGTGCATCATAGTAACGATAATATTTTCCGCACCCGCGACTAAATCCATCGCGCCGCCCATGCCTTTGATAAGCTTGCCTGGGATCATCCATGAGGCGATAGAACCATTTACATCGACCTCAAAGGCGCCGAGTACTGTTAAGTCCACATGGCCGCCACGGATCATGGCAAAGCTTTCGGCGGAGGAGAAAAATGAGGCGCCTTTTACCGCGGTAACGGTTTGTTTGCCGGCGTTGATTAAATCTGGATCTATGGTTTCTTCCGTCGGAAATTCACCCATGCCGAGCAGGCCGTTTTCCGATTGCAGCATCACTTCCATACCTGCGGGAATGTAGTTAGCCACGAGCGTGGGAATACCAATACCGAGGTTGACGTAGTAGCCGTCTTGTAATTCTTTGGCAACGCGCTGTGCCAGTTGTTCTCTTGATAATGCCATGATCTTTATCCTTCCTTTACCTAGAGCCGCTATTAGCCTCAATTTTTTGTGCTTTTACTTTGGGCTCTAGTTTGAGCCAAGACTCTGTCGCTTTAGCTTGCGTTGTTAATCGTTTGCGCTTCTTATTTCGCCGCTTTTACCGTGCGCTGCTCGATACGTTTCTCGAACTTGCCTTGGATGACGCGATCAACATAAATGCCGGGTGTATGGATATGATCAGGATCGAGCTCGCCCGGCTCCACAATAAACTCGGCTTCCACTACCGTGATTTTGCCCGCAGTCGCCATCATAGGGTTAAAGTTAGCGGCGGTTTTGCGGAACACTAAGTTACCCATAGTATCGGCTTTCCAAGCGCGAACGAGGGCAAAATCGGCGGTCAGAGACTCTTCTAACACATAGTGACGGCCTTTGATTTCACGGGTTTCTTTGCCTTCCGCCACGGGGGTACCGTAGCCTGTGGCGGTGAAAAACGCCGGAATACCGGCACCGCCCGCGCGGATTTTTTCCGCCAGCGTGCCCTGCGGCGTTAAAATCACATTGAGTTCGCCCGAGAGCATTTGCTGTTCGAAGGTGGCGTTCTCACCTACGTAGGAGGCGATCATGGTCGAAATCTGGCGATGTTTTAACAATAAGCCCAGACCGAAATCATCCACACCAGCGTTGTTTGAAATGGCGGTTAAGCCCTTAACGCCCATCTTAACCATTTGATTGATTAAGCCTTCAGGAATACCGCACAGGCCAAAACCGCCAACCATAATGGTCATATCATCGGATAAACCTGCTAACGCTTCTTCATAGCTGCTGACGACTTTATTGAGTCCTGCCATTTTGATGTCCTTTTACTGTTATTCAGTCCCCAAGGCGCTAAGTATGCTTAACGCCTCGACGCTTGAGTCTAGGCTTTGGCGCCCTGCAAGATTGCATTGGCGACTTTAGAGCCATTAAGACGATTTAATTGTTTGCTGATCCCAAAACCCGCTAATGCCAGTTTTTCTAAATCGATACCCGTTTTCAAACCGAGTCCGTGGAGCATATAGACCAAGTCTTCACTCGCTAGATTGCCCGATGCGCCTTTTGCATACGGGCAACCACCTAGACCCGCCACTGAGGCATCAAAGCTGCGCACACCTAAGTCGAGGCAGGCGGTAATATTGGCTAATGCTTGGCCATAGGTGTCGTGGAAGTGCAGGGCGAGCTTTTCAACCGGGACTCGCTCCATCACGGCTTGCAGCATTTTACGGGCTTTTAACGGCGTGCCTACACCGATAGTGTCACCGAGCGAAATTTCGTAACAGCCCATTTTGTAAAGGATTTCAGACACTCTTGCCACTTCGCTCGCCGCGATTTCCCCTTCATAGGGGCAACCTAAAACGCAGGACACATAGCCACGCACAGGGATGTTGGCGGCTTTTGCCATGTCCATCAACGGGATAAAGCGTTCTATCGACTCTTCAATCGAACAGTTGATATTGCGTTGGCTAAAGCTTTGTGACGCCGCACCAAAGATAGCGACTTCGGAAGCTTTTGCATCCAGCGCTAACTCCAAGCCTTTGACATTAGGGGTGAGGGCGCTGTAAACCACGCCCGCTTGACGGCGAATTTGGCGCAATACGTCACCACTATCGGCCATTTGTGGCACCCATTTGGGTGACACAAAACTGCCTGCTTCAATTCGCTTCACGCCCGCATCGGCGAGGGATTCAATCAAGGCGACTTTGGCCTGTGTCGGGACGGCGGCTTCATTCTGCAATCCATCACGGGGCCCCATCTCGAATAGGCTAACCCTATCCGAGCTGGCGCTTACCGAGGTCGAGCTTAAGTTCGAAAGATCCAGCGCAGACATTTAGGCTTCCTCGCTCTGGGTTTTGGGCTCAACATGGAGCAGCACAGCGCCATCGCTCACTAACTCGCCCGCCTTGAAGTAGAACTCGGTAACAATACCGTCGAAGGGCGCTTCGATGGTGTATTCCATCTTCATCGCTTCCATCACCAGTAGTCCTTGTCCCGCCTTAACCTCAGCACCGACTTCCACTAAGTGGGTCACAACTGTGCCATTCATCGGGGCCTTGAGTTTATCTTCATTACTGGACTCTGCCTCAACCACTTGGGTTTTAACCGCCCTGAAGTGATAACTGCCTGAGGGTAAAAACAGCGTAAAATCATCGCCCTGAGCGCTGACAGGCACTTTACTCTTATGGCCGTTGATTTCGGCTAACAGTAAATCCTGCTTAAGCTCACCACTCAGCGACTTGCTCACTTGGCCCTCTGCTGCGGGTTGGGATAATTGGTAGTGATCGCCAAAGTCTAATAACACCAATTGTTGCAACTCGTGGGCATCGTCGAGCAGGGCAATAGTATGCTGGCTAACGCTGTTGAGTCTAAAGCCACTGACTTGGCCCCAAGGCGAGTAAGGATCGGCGCTATTAATTGCCTGTGCCTTGGCGGCTTCTTTACGGGCAAGCACTTGATACAGCGCGGCAAAAGCGATAGCCGTATCAGTTTCGCTCGAAGCACTGCCAATCAGCGCGTCGCCGTAACGGTTGATAAAGTCGGTGCTAAAATCCGCCTTGGCAAAGGCGGGGTGCTCGGCAATATTCGCCAAAAATTCAATATTGTGCTTAAGCCCGCTGATTTGATAGGACTCAAGGGCATGCACTAGGCGCTGTAGCGCACGCGGACGCGACTCATCCCACACGATGAGCTTGGCAATCATAGGATCGTAGAAGTTACTGATCACATCGTTTTCACGGATGCCCGAATCGATACGCACGTATTTGCTTTGCTCGGGCTCGCGCAGAAAGTTGAGCTTACCGCTGGCGGGTAAAAACTCATTTTGCGGATCTTCGGCGTAAATACGCACCTCAAAGGCGTGCCCATGGATACGCACTTCGTCCTGTTTGAGCGGTAACGGCTGGCCACTGGCGACCATTAACTGCCATTTGACTAAGTCTTGGCCCGTCACCATTTCGGTCACGGGATGCTCTACCTGCAGACGAGTATTCATCTCCATAAAGTAGAAGCTATTGTCGGTATCTAACAGGAATTCAACGGTTCCCGCGCCGACATAATCGATGGCCTTGGCGGCAGCTACCGCGGCTTCACCCATTTGGGCGCGCAGTTCATCACTTAAACCGGGTGCTGGGGCTTCTTCGACCACTTTTTGATGGCGGCGCTGAATCGAGCAGTCGCGATCCGATAAGTAAATCGCATTGCCAAAGGTATCGGCAAACACTTGCACTTCGACATGGCGGGGCTGGCGTAAATAACGCTCCATCAATAATTTATCGTTACCGAAGGAGGAGGCCGCTTCACGGCGCGCCGAGTTGATGGCGTCCATGATTTCGCCTTCATGCTCAACGATACGCATACCTTTGCCACCGCCACCGTAGGCGGCTTTAATCAGCATGGGGAAGCCGATTTTTAAGGCTTCTGCCTTGAGGGTGGCATCGGTTTGATCGTCGCCATGGTAACCCGGCACTAAAGGCACTTGCGCCGCCGTCATAATGGCTTTGGCCGCACTCTTGCTGCCCATGGCATCGATGGCATCGCTGCCAGGGCCAACAAATACGATTCCTGCCGCCTCACACTTGCGGGCAAAGTCGGCGTTTTCCGATAAAAAACCATAACCAGGGTGGATGGCTTGTGCCTGGGCCTTTTTGGCGATTTCGATAATCAAGTCGCCCTTCAGGTAAGAGTCCGCTGGGGCGCTGCCACCTAAGTAAAACGATTCGTCGGCCATGGCAACATGGCGGGCGTTTTTATCGGCATCGGAATATAAGGCTACGGTGCGAACGCCCATGGCCTGCGCGGTTTTGATAATGCGGCAGGCAATTTCACCACGGTTAGCAATTAAAAGCTTAGTGAACATGCTGTTAGTCAACATCAAAGAACTCCTTGAGTATCTGTTGGCGTGTGCCAGTTCGGCTGACGTTTCTCAAAAAAGGCGTTTAAACCTTCTTGGCCTTCATCAGATACCCGAATGCGGGCGATGCGCTCGCTGGTGTAATCAATCGTATCTTGGTCTATCACGCCATCTTCGAGGCGGGCGAGTAGGGTCTTCACCCATGCCATTCCCTGCGGACTGTTGGCGAGCAGCGCGGTGATAATGGGCTGCGCAGCGGCCGCTAAATCGTCGTTTATCTCATGGATAACATTGAGTTTGAGCGCCGTTTGCGCATCAAAACGCTCCGCGGTCAGCATATAGCGGCGTGAGGCGCGATTGCCCATGGCGCGGGCAACGTAGGGGCTAATCACCGCAGGGATCAGCCCGAGTTTAACTTCGCTTAAGCAGAAGCTTGCGCGCTCGGTGGCGATGGCAATATCACTGGCGCAGATTAACCCAAGCGCGCCGCCAAAGGCTGCCCCTTGGACTAAGGCGATAGTGGGTTTTGGAAAGGTATCTAAATCCTGCATCAGCTTGGCCAGCGCCTTGGCGTCATTCAGGTTTTGATCAAAATCCATCTTGGCTTGTTTGCGCATCCAATTTAAGTCGGCGCCTGCGCTGAAGTTTTTGCCATTGGCTTTTAATACCAGCAGTTTGCAGTCTTTGTGCTCGGCAAAATAACCGAGGACGGCGATCATTTCGCTGATCATCACCTCATCGAAGGCGTTGTGCACTTCTGCTCGGTTTAGAATTAACTCGCCCACGCCGTTATTCAGCGCATAGCTGACGTGCTGCAAATTGCCTAAGTATTGAGTGCTAGTGTTCTGGTGTTGTGTGTCAGTCATTGTTATTCCCTCTATATGAGTGATACGTAAGGCATCGCAAGATGCGTTACATACGGAAGACGCCGAAGCGGGTGTCTTCGATAGGGGCATTTAATGCGGCTGACAGGGCAAGGCCCACCACATCACGGGTTTGCGCTGGGTCGATAATGCCGTCATCCCACAGGCGGGCGCTGGCATGGTAGGGATGACCCTCTTTATCGTACTGGGCAATAATCGGTGCTTTAAAGGCTTTTTCGTCCTCAGCAGACCATTCTTCCCCTTTACGGGCTAAACCGTCGCGGCGCACTGTGGCTAATACGCCAGCGGCTTGCTCGCCACCCATCACAGAGATGCGCGCATTGGGCCACATCCACATCATGGTCGGCTCGAAGGCGCGGCCACACATACCGTAGTTACCCGCACCGTAGCTGCCACCGATAATCACAGTGAATTTAGGCACATTGGCGCAGGAGACTGCGGTCACCATCTTGGCGCCATGCTTAGCGATACCTTCGTGTTCGTACTTTTTACCCACCATAAAGCCGGTGATATTTTGCAGGAACAGTAGCGGGATCTTGCGCTGGCAGCACAGTTCGATAAAGTGCGCGCCTTTTTGCGCCGATTCTGAGAATAAAATGCCGTTGTTGGCCACAATTCCCACGGGATAGCCGTGAATGCGGGCAAAACCACAGACCAAAGTCGCACCATAGTTAGCTTTAAACTCATCGAAGTCGGAGTCGTCGACAATGCGGGCGATCACTTCTTTCACATCGAAGGGCTTTTTCAAGTCTGTGCCGACGATGCCATAGAGTTCGTTGATATCAAACTTAGGTTGCTTAACTGGGCTAAGTAGACTGTTGATTTGTTTTTGATGATTCAGACGCAGCACTGCGCGGCGGGCAAGCTCTAAGGCATGCTCATCGTTTTGGGCTAAGTGATCCGCGACACCTGAAATTTTAGTGTGTACATCGGCGCCGCCGAGTTCTTCAGCGCTGACTTCTTCACCGGTCGCGGCTTTCACTAACGGCGGCCCAGCTAAGAAAATAGTGCCTTGATCTTTAACGATAATAGATTCATCAGCCATGGCAGGAACATAGGCGCCGCCCGCGGTACACAGACCCATCACCACCGCAATTTGTGGAATGCCCTTGGCGGACATTTGCGCTTGGTTGTAAAAAATCCGGCCGAAATGGTCGCGATCGGGAAAGACTTCATCTTGACGGGGCAAGTTAGCACCGCCGGAGTCGACTAAATAGATACAGGGCAAATGGCAGCGGCTGGCAATCTCTTGTGCCCTTAAGTGTTTTTTGACCGTGATAGGGTAGTAAGTGCCGCCTTTGACCGTGGCATCGTTGGCGATAATCATGCACTCTACTCCACTCACGCGGCCTATACCGGCGATAATCCCTGCGGCGGGCACTTCTTCGTCATAGACTTCAAATGCCGCAAATTGCGACAATTCTAAAAAGGGCGAACCTGCGTCGAGCAGTTTCTCAACCCGTTGACGGGGCAGGAGTTTACCGCGGGCTAAATGGCGCTCAAGGGCAACGGGGCCGCCGCCGAGCTCAATTTTGGCGAGTTTAGTTTTGAGATCGGCCACTAGGGCGGCCATATCGTCGGATTTGGCTTTAAATTCATCGCTACGGGCGTTGATACGACTGCTTAATTGCGTCACGTTGATTGTCCTTATAAAGCGGTAACTCAGTATCAGTTGGCTCGGTGGGCGAAGGGGCATGAAGGGCTTAAGCCGAGTCATGCGCCGTTCGCCCTAGGTTGCTTATTTCGATTCGTTATAGAGTTCGCGGCCAATCAGCATACGGCGAATTTCTGAGGTGCCAGCGCCAATCTCATAGAGTTTGGCATCGCGCAGTAAGCGGCCAGTGGCATACTCGTTGACGTAACCGTTACCGCCGAGTAATTGGATGGCATCCAGTGCCATTTTGGTCGCCAGCTCAGCGCTGTAAAGAATGGCGCCCGCCGCGTCTTTACGGGTGGTTTCACCGCGATCGCAGGATTTCGCCACGCTATAGACATAGGCTTTAGCGGCGTTCATGCCAGTGTACATATCGGCTAATTTGCCTTGTACTAATTGGAATTCACCGATGGATTTACCAAATTGCTCACGTTCGTGGATATAAGGCACGACGATGTCCATACAGGCATTCATAATCCCCAGCGGTCCGCCTGACAGCACGACGCGTTCGTAATCTAAACCGCTCATCAGCACTTTGACGCCATTGTTGAGGCCGCCGAGAATGTTTTCCTCTGGCACTTCGACATCTTCAAACACCAGTTCGCAGGTGTTTGAACCGCGCATGCCTAATTTGTCGAGTTTTTGCGCTTGGCTGAAACCTTTAAAACCGCGCTCAACGATAAAGGCGGTGATGCCGTGGGCGCCTTTGGTTAAGTCGGTTTTGGCATAAATCACATAGGTATTGGCATCGGGACCGTTGGTGATCCACATTTTGTTGCCGTTGAGGATATAACGATCGCCTTCTTTACGGGCGTGTAGCTTCATTGAAACCACATCGGAGCCGGCATTAGGCTCACTCATTGCCAGTGCGCCTATATGCTCACCGCTCACCAGTTTGGGTAAATATTTGGCTTTTTGTGCAGCATTACCGTTGCGGTTAATTTGATTGACGCACAGGTTAGAGTGGGCGCCGTAACTTAATCCGATAGAGGCCGAGGCGCGGGAAATCTCTTCCATGGCGACCACGTGGGCAAGATAGCCCATATTTGCTCCGCCGTATTCCTCAGGCACTGTGACACCTAAGAGTCCCATTCCACCGAGCACGGGCCAAATTTCGTTAGGAAAGGCGTTGTCGTGGTCGACTTTGGCGGCAATGGGGGCGATTTCGTGTTTAGCGAAATCTTGCACCGCATCGCGCAGCATATCGACTTCTTCGCCTAGGCCAAAATTGAGACTGGTGTAGAGTGAGTTCATTGCTTGTGTCCTATCTTAGGTTCTAATTTATATTTTTATGATTATTAGGTGCTTGAGTCTTTAAAACCGTCTTACCGTGCGTAATATGTCCCTGTCACGCGGTCGTACCAACTGAGGTGTTGATTAATGCTATGCTCGCAAGCCTCGAAGGAATTAGGCCTTGGCCTTGCTTTCTTCTAAAGCGAGGCGGCATTGTTGCTCGGCCGAATTCAGCTCCATCAGTACCACTTTAATGTCGTCCATTTGCTGCTGCAGTGCGGATTTTTTCTCTTCCACTAGGGCAAGCATGGTATTGAGCTGGGTGGTGCTGCTCTTGTCGGCATCGTAGAGTTCGAATAGGCGACGGGTTTCTGCGAGGGAGAACCCAAGGCGCTTGCCGCGCAGGATAAGTTTGAGTCGAACCCTGTCTTTGAGACTGTAAATACGGGTTTGACCGCGACGTTTTGGCTTAAGTAAGCCTTGGTCTTCGTAAAAACGAATGCTTCGGGTCGTGATATCAAACTCTTTAGAGAGATCACTGATCGAATAAGTCGTTTGTGGCGTGTTAGTTGCGCTCATTCAGGCACCTTAGTTAATCATTTTTATGCAAGATATATGAAGTTTACGTAAAGGTAAAGATTGTGGTGTGGTTAGTCGATTTTTTTTGTCAATTCTTGTTGCCACTTGGCTCAAGCTATGTTGTTTAACATGTTGATAAATATTACGTTAGCTTGAACTCAAACAAGTGTTTTTTTAGGTGAGTCCCCCATATTGCCTTAAGGCTCCACGGGGGAAGAGAACTTATTAAGTGGTGGCGTTAAGGCTGGCGTGTAAGCCGTTATTCCAACGTATTGAGCAAGCCATCATCGGCTAACACACCCTCATAGGTTGGGCGATTTAATGCTTCGATAAGTACCGGGTCACGTGTGTATATATCATTGTAAAATTTGATTTTTCCGTTTTTGATGGTCACGGTCCAATACATAATCAAAATATCTAAGGGCTGATCTAAAAACAGGTTTTCTGTTTTTCCCTCTGCAAGTTTGCGATTGAGCGTTTCACTGGACCAATTCGCATTGGCGCTCAACAGTTTATCGGCGAGCACGAGGGGATCTTTTACTCGAATACAACCGTGACTGAAGGCTCTATTGGTTTGCTCGAATAGATTTTTCGATGGCGTATCATGCAGATAAATTGAATATTGGTTTGGGAAGATAAATTTAACTAAACCAAGGGAGTTATCTTCCCCTGGCCCCTGCACAAACCAGTAGGGAAAGTTTTTGCGGGTCATACTGTGCCAATCGATGCCGCGAGCATCGACGGGCGTGCCCGAGGCTTCAACGACTTTAAAGTGCTTTTTTTGCAGATAATCGGGATCTTTACGTAAGTGGTTGATGATCTCAGTGGAGATACTGCGGGGCACGGTCCAAGTGGGATTCACAACCACATATTTTAATTTGGATTTAAACAATGGCGTCTTTGCGTCGATTTTGCCGATGATAATGTCGGTACGCCAGTTTAAGTTATTGTCTTTAAATAGTAATAATTCGTAGCCAGCCAAATTAACCAGCAGATAGTTTGCCGGCAAGTTGGCTGATAGCCAGCGGGCACGCTCGAGGTTAATGCGGATCTGCTCGACCCTTTGTGTATAGGGAACATTTAACGCCTCCATTGTGCCTGCGCCTATCACCCCATCGGCTTTAAGGCTGTGGTCAGTCTGAAATTGACGTATCGCAGCTTCAAGCGTGCTGTCATAAGTTAAGGGCTCGTTCACGGCGGTGCTATTCTCCGCTGGCGAGCTTGCTGCTAAGTAACCTAACTCTTTTAGCCGTGTGGCAATGCCTGGTACCGAGGGTGAAGTGCTGCCGGGTTTAATGACTTCCGTATAAGGAATCGTGGTAAAGGGATAGCGAGCGGCCAAGTCTTTGTACTGGGCAAGATACTGTTTAAGCTGGTGATATGGCGCAATCTTAGGCGCTAAGCCTGTAATCGCCTCGGCCACTGTGTGCGTTTTAATGTGTTCTTCAAGCTGTTTTAATGTGGTATCAAAATCCAGATGGGCTTCATCATAGTTCCAGGTTTTGCCGAGCATACTGGGATTGACTTTTCCATTAAGTAAATGAATAGCATAGGTAATAATGCCATCGGTTAGCAGCACTTCAAATACACTACTGCGATACTCATCTTGCCAATTTGATGCACTCAGTTGTTGGTAAAGTTCGACCAACTTGGGATAGTGGTAATCTTCCTTCGCAAGACCCTCTTCATCGGCACTTTTAATTACATCGAGTAGCGTGCCTGCATAGTCTTTATCCTCCCAGAGCGCTTGATATTGGCGCACTTGATAGACCCGTGAGAGTAACTTAGCGCTGATGATCTGAGTGTTATCTACGTTAGCCCGCTCACCGATAGACAGGGGTTCGAGTAATGCTTCAAGTTGTTGTGTCGAAGCAAAACAAGCCGTACTGACGAGATTGATGAATAGGAGTAGACCGAGTTTGACTTGGCTGAAGCGGCGCATAATGAGTATTTCTTTCCGTGAAAAATCCATTAAAGACATAAGACTATGTGGAAGTCTTCTACACGGCAAGTGTTAGATGGTCTATCTATTCGGATTTATTTTTTAACCCCAGTATATCCCTTAGTCTAATGGGGGAATAATGCGTGGCAGGTCATAATCAACCTCGGAAGGAAGGGGAGAGTTTCATCTGTGTTGACACGGATGAGTGTCATGATGGGAGGCCTTATGACAGATGTTGGACAACAATTACATCAGACATCTATTGCGAACAAACAGGCATTTTGGCAACAAGCCGCCAAGGCCTTAGATTGGGTTACGCCAAGCAAACAAATATTAGATGAAAGCGAGGCACCATTTTACCATTGGTTTAGCGATGGTGAGTTAAACACGTGTTATAACGCGATAGACCGACATGTGTTAGCGGGACGTGGTGAGCAGATTGCGATTCATTACGTTAGCCCAGTAACCGAAACCGAATACAGTATTACCTATCACGAACTGCAGGCTCAGGTAGCAAGGCTTGCAGGGTATTTGCGTACTATGGGGGTGACAAAGGGTGATCGGGTGGTTATTTACATGCCGATGGTACCCGAAACGGCCTATGCCATGCTTGCCTGCGCGCGCATTGGCGCCATTCATTCGGTGGTATTTGGTGGCTTTGCGGCCAATGAACTTGCCACCCGTATCAATGATGCCAAACCTAAGCTGGTAATGTCTGCCTCCTGCGGGATTGAACCTTCAGGGGTGGTGCCCTATAAACCCTTACTAGATAAAGCATTAAATGAAGCGGTGCACAAGGTTGAGCATTGCTTGATTTTAAACCGCCCTCAATATGAAGCGCAGATGCAAACTGGCCGAGACGCCGATTGGCAGACCGCGCTTAAAGGATGCGAAAGCGTTGACTGCGTCACGGTAAATGCCACCGATCCTTTATATGTGCTCTATACCTCGGGGACCACGGGCCAACCTAAAGGGGTGGTGCGCGACAATGGTGGTCATGCGGTCGCATTAGCTTGGTCGATGGCCAATATTTATGATATTCATCAAGGCGATGTGTTTTGGGCAGCATCGGATGTGGGTTGGGTTGTTGGTCATTCCTATATTGTTTATGGCCCGTTACTCGTGGGGGCGACCACGCTGTTATATGAAGGCAAACCCGTTGGTACACCCGACCCAGGCGCCTTTTGGCGTACGATTGCCAAGTATCAAGTTAAAAGCTTTTTCACCGCGCCCACGGCGATTCGCGCTATTAAGCGTGAAGATCCCGACGGCGAATTTATTCAAGGTGTTGATTTAAGCTGCTTGAAGAATGTCTTTTTGGCTGGGGAGCGCTGCGATCCCGACACACTGCATTGGGCTGAAGACAAGTTACATAAACCGGTTATCGATCATTGGTGGCAAACTGAAACAGGTTGGCCAGTAGCCGCAAATCTAATGGGGGTGGCGCCTATTGCGGTTAAAGCCGGCTCACCGGGGCGACCCGTGCCTGGATACGAAGTTGATGTCGTCGATGAGCTGGGCGCTAAAGTGGCGGCGAATGTCTCTGGCAATGTGGTGATAAAATTACCCTTGCCACCGGGCACGCTCACAACGCTCTGGCAAAATAATAAACGTTATCAGGATAGTTACTTATCCATGTACCCAGGCTATTACCTTACGGGTGATGCGGGCTACATGGATGAAGATGGCTATCTCTATATCATGAGTCGTATTGATGACATTATTAACGTTGCGGGTCATCGTCTCTCTACTGGGCGGTTTGAAGAGGTGCTGTGCCAGCATCCCGATGTGGCCGAAGCCGCAGTGATTGGTGTTGATGACAAATTAAAGGGCCAAGTGCCATTAGGCTTAGTGGTACTTAAAAAGGGCGTGACTATTACGGATGAGGAGCTGCATAAGCAGTTAATTGCCCTCGTTCGCCAAGAAATTGGTCCCGTTGCGTCCTTTAGGTTGGTGAGCGCGATTCAAAAGCTGCCGAAAACTCGCTCGGGTAAAATCCTGCGCGGCACTATGCGTAAAATTGCCGATAATCAGCAATATACGGCGCCAGCGACCATTGAAGATCCGCAGACCCTCGATTTAGTCCGCACGACCTTAACCCGCATGGGCTATGCCGATGCTTTAGTGGGCTAGAGTGAGCGGCTCAAGTTAACGACTTAAAAAGTTAAGATCGTCAAACAAAAGAGCAAGCGATAGTCTTTTTAGATTATCGCTTTCTTATTTAGATTTAGACGAATGCTTAGAGCACTTGCCCTTATTCGTCACATTTTGGTAGTCTAGCCTGCATTCTTAATAGAGCTTTGCATCGACAGTGCACTATTAAGGCGCCGGATCTTAAGCGATACTGCGGACATTCATTATCCTTATTGCTTTTGACCCATTAACATTTCACAACGGCTTAGGGACGACCCTAAATACGCCGATATCAATTTGGGGACGACCCCGTATGGGAGTTCTCTATGAGCTGGTTACTGTTAATACTTGCTGGACTTTTTGAAATTGGTTGGGCCATCGGACTCAAATACACCGATGGTTTTACTCGCTTGTGGCCGAGTGTGTTTACTTTGCTCTCCATGGCGTTCAGTGTGTTGCTACTGGGTCTCGCCGTTAAGCAATTGCCGATAGGCACGGCTTATGGGGTGTGGGTTGGCATAGGTGCCATGGGCACGGCAATTGCGGGCATTATTCTCTTAGGCGAGGGAGTGAGCTTGCTGAAAATCGCCAGCTTAATCCTCATTTTGCTTGGCGTACTCGGCTTAAAACTCGCTCATTAATCAATTTACTTCCCCAAGGAAGAACTTGCCCAAGATGTATACGATTGGTAAAGATGTTTATGAGATTTGGGAATATTCTCCTGAAAAAACAACGCATCTTGATTTGCAATCGAGTTTGCCAATCGTATGCATCGTCTCTTCTCTCTGGTAATTAAGTTACAAAGGCCGATATAATTACTGCTCCAAATTGGTTATTTCTAACCTCTGTGACCCGTGGGAATTATATAATGCAAAACCACAGCAATCTTAATGATATTGGCGTGATAGGCCTTGGCGTAATGGGTAAAAACCTTGCGCTAAACATCGCCGACAATCAATATCGCGTCAGTGCCTTCGATCTCGATCCTGTTAAAGTCAACGGGGTTTTACAACAAGAAAAACAAGAACGTGTAGGACAGGATCTGCGTATTACAGGCTGTGCTAATCTTTCAGAAATGTTAGCCAGCCTCACTCATCCCCGTATTCTCGTGCTATCTGTCCCTGCGGGTGCGCCTGTGGATGGGGTATGCCATGCCCTGATTTCTGCTGGTATCGAAGCGGATGATATCGTTATCGATACGGGCAACAGTCTTTGGACTGACACCGTTGAACGCGAAAAGCGTTATCAAGGCAAATTTATCTTCTTCAGCTCAGCCGTTTCGGGCGGTGAGGTTGGTGCGCGTTTTGGGCCTTCATTAATGCCAAGCGGCGATCTTGGCGCATGGCAACATGTTGCGCCGATTTGGAAGGCTATTGCCGCTAAGGTTGACCCTAAAACTGGGCTGCCGATTGAGCGTTTTGAGCCGGGAAATCCGGTGACCGAAGGCGAACCTTGCACGACCTATATTGGGCCTGCTGGTGCTGGGCATTATGTGAAAATGGTGCATAACGGTATTGAATACGCCGATATGCAGCTGATTTGCGAAGCCTATCAGTTAATGCACGATGGCTTAGGCATGAGCGCAGCACAGGTAGGTGAGGTGTTTGAACGTTGGAATAAGGGCAGTTTAAACAGTTATCTGATGGGGATCAGCGCAGAGGTGCTCAAACAGGTAGATCCGCTAACGGGTCAGCCATTAGTTGAGATGATCCTCGATAAAGCAGGGCAGAAGGGCACTGGACTTTGGACTGCGGTGAGCAGTTTACAAATAGGTTGTCCGGCTCCCACCATTGCCGAAGCGGTTTATGCGCGCGCGGTGAGCACCCAAAAACCCCTCCGTGTTGAGCTCAGCAAAAAGCTTGCTGGCCCCTTATCTCCTGCGATGGATGAAAACCAAAAAGTCACCTTAATCGATGCTTTAGAGAGTGCGCTCTATTGCGCTAAGGTCTGTTGCTACGCTCAAGGTTTCCAACTGATGGCAATGACGGCGCAGGAGCAAAAATGGCAACTCGATTTTGCTGAGATCGCGAAAATCTGGCGTGCGGGTTGTATTATTCGTGCCACCTTCTTGCAATCGATAACCCAAGCTTATCAAGCGGATGCTGACTTAAGTTGTTTGTTAATGGCAGACACCTTTGCAACTACCTTATCAGAAAAACAAACAGCGTGGCGCAGTGCTGTGGCGGCGGCGGTTATGCAAGGGATCCCAGTGCCTTGCATTAGCTCGGCACTGGCCTATTACGACAGTTATCGCAGTGAGACCTTGCCAGCTAATTTGCTCCAAGGACAACGGGACTTTTTTGGTGCCCATACTTTTGAGCGTTTAGATAAGCCAGCCGGTGAGAAATACCATTTAGATTGGAGTGCCACAAACAGAGTTTTAATTAAACTCGAGATAAAATAATTTGAATAGCCCCTAGAAATAGGGGCTTTTTTATTGGTCGTATCTGTTTAATAACTCAAACTTGTTTTATAAATGTTAATAACTTGATGTTTTAACCGTTTGTCATTCTATATTTTGGGACGGTTTAATTTTGCTGTTTTAGTATTTTTTAAAGAATTTTAAAATTCAAAATGTAAAAATTTATGTAATTTAAACAGTTTGTTGTTTTGTAATTTTAAAAAACATATAAAAATATCATGTTTTTGTTTTTAATCTGTTTTTTGATGTCTTATTTATTGTCTGTCTTTATCTGTTCTTAATTTCATCTGCTGCTAAAATAATCGAATAAACCTATTCAGTCTTTCATTCTGTTTATATTTGTTTTCATAATTATTTCCTTTGTGTTAAATCTTTGCTTCCCATTTGATGCTTGTATTTTATAAGAGTTCATAGGGTATAACTAAAATAACAGAACTTAATGCGGAATAATGTTAATCAACATTATCACGCCAAATTAAGTTGTAATAAGTAATGAGAAGAAGGAATGTCTATTATGCGTATGTCCATTGTTGCATTAAGCATCACGGCGGCCTTATTGGCTGGCTGTGGGAGCGATGATAAGAAGACTCCGGCACCTGTGCCTAAAGTGAATACTGCCCCGACCACAGCGGATATGACTGTTGATGTGTCACAGTCGATTCTTTTTACTGGAAAACTTGAGGGGACGGATGCCGAAGGTGGTTTAACTTATTCTTTAGTGGACCCTGCCGATCTCAAACTCGGCACCTTTACGCTAGTCAATAAAAGCACGGGTGAATTTACCTATGCATCTGATGCCAATGAAGGGACTGAGGTGGTTCGGTTCAAAGTGTCCGATGGCCAATTACAGGCTGAAGCCAATCTGACAATCAATATTAAGCATGGCGATCCACTCTTTACCTACCAATGGCATTTAAAAAACACTGGGCAGAATGCTTTTGCGGCTAACCGCGGTGTTGCCGGTGAAGATATGAATGTGAGCGGTGCAATTTCAGATAATGCTATGGGACAAGGTGTGATTGTCGCGGTGGTCGATAGCGGCTTAGAAATTGCTCATCCAGATCTAACAAATAACACTGTAAATGGTGGTTCATACAATTTAATTACAGGTACTGTTGATCCAACACCTTTCTCTGGGTCTGCGACAGCAGCTCATGGTACAGCAGTAGGAGGGATTATTGCTGCAGAAGGTTGGAACGGTATTGGTGGTCGCGGTGTGGCACCTAATGCAAAATTAATTGGCTTTAACTTTTTAGATGAAGATCCAACGGGTAAAGTGACAAACGTACAAACATTTGAAAACTTTGCTAAATCCCACGGTGCCAGTGCCTATAGCGATAGTGCACGCGTTTTTAACCAAAGCTATGGTTACAGCGTGCCATTCCCTCATGGGTTTGATGAGGATGAAACCGAAGTTTATCAAGATATTGCAACGCAAAGCTTCGATGGCAAAGGCAGTATTTTCGTTAAGTCTGCGGGTAATGGGTATGACTACTATCGTTTCCGTACTTTCTGGTTACCGGGAGATTACTTCACGGCAACGACGGAAAATCCCGCTAACCACGGCTTACCTTTCCATAATTCCAACATGTCCTCTGACAATGCTAACGTTTATAACTTAGTTGTTAGTGCAATTAATGCTAAGGGTAAACTTTCTAGCTATTCATCCGTGGGCTCGAATATTTTTGTCACAGCACCCGGTGGTGAGTATGGTGATAATGATCCTGCGATAGTTACTACCGACTTTATGGGATGTGTGAAGGGCTCTGCAATCGCAGAAGATAGACCAAGCACGCCATTCCACGGTGGTTTAAACCCGTTAAACCCCAATTGTGATTACACATCGACAATGAACGGCACCTCGTCTGCGGCACCTAACACTTCGGGAGCTGTCGCTGTCATTATGAGTGCTAATCCAGATCTCACTTGGCGTGATATTCGCTATATTTTGGCGAAGACAGCTACCAAAGTTGATGCGGATATTGCGCCTAAAACCGTGACCATTGGTGAGGGTGAAGGTGCGCCAGTGTATGCGGCTATCCCTAGTTGGTTACAAAACGCGGCGGGTTTTTCATTCCATAACCTCTATGGTTTTGGTCGAGTGAATTTAACTGAAGCCGTTAAGCTCGCCAAATCCTATGCACAGGACTTAGGTGACTATGTCGTAACCGAGTGGCAAGCAAGCGCAGCGCTCACCAAAGCGATTCCCGATGCCGATATTAATGGCGTGACGGATACCCAAGTAGTCGCTGACGATTTAGTGATTGAAGCCGTGCAAATTGAGCTGACTGCCGATCACCTGCGTCTACCGGATTTAGCGGTAGAGCTGATTTCGCCTGCAGGTACTAAGAGTGTGTTGATGACACCTTATAACGGTTTAGTTTATCAAGGGGTGATGGATAAGAATGACCCAGATGATCTTGTTAAAGGCTATGATGCAACACCTATGTTATCAAATGCTTTCTATGGCGAATCATCAAAAGGTGAATGGACAATCAAGCTGATTGATGTGAATAGCGGTAGCTATCGATTTGTTAAATACGATCAAGGCTATATCTCAATCCCTAACGAAGCCGATGGCAAACTGAAAGGTTGGTCAATTCGTTTCCATGGCCATGCCGCCAAGTCTGCGTCTTAAGGAGTCACCAATGAAAGCGTTAAATTTATCATTAGTAGCTGTTGCACTTTCACTGTCAGTTCAAGCAATGGCACATGACAAGATCGAACTCACTGAACCTCAAGCTGAGTCTAAAGGTGTTCAAGTGAGCCGTGCCGAGTTTTTAGGTTTAGATACACCCTACTTTGTTAAAACTGAGACTGGGATTAAACAGGCTAAGCAATTGGTTAAAGGGCAGAAAGTGGTGACTCAATCGGGTAAACCCTTTGCCGAAATGACCGGAAAGTTAGTGGTTAAACTAAAACCAGGTGTATCAGCCGATGATTTTGCTAAGACTCACGGTTTAAAAGTTGATTGGCAGAATGACAATAACTTATTGCTGCTGGCCGCCGAAGAAGGTACTGATTTAATTGGCTTAATTCAAGCGGTTAAAGCCTCGCCTGAAGTGGAGCGTGCTAAGTTAGATCGCGCACTCGCCAAGCAAGAAATTCAGTAAGCCATTTAGCGAAGTTAAAAGGTGAATAAAGGGCCGCAAGGCCCTTTATTATGAGTTAATTATTAATATGAACCTATTAATATCAGAGGCTTTATCGTAAAACGACCAATAATATAACCACTTAGCGCTAAACTATCTGGTTCACGATGGGTTTAGAGATTACAATCTGCTTTTATGCCTTGGGGCTGTGCTTCACTCGGCTTTAGCGCATGATTAACATGGACCATGTTTGCATTATTCCATGTACTTTTTCCATACGAGTGGTTGCATTGTTCAGCCCGAAGGTCTCACCAACTCAAGTCTCAATATGAACTACTGGAATAGCGATAACTTTGAAGGATTAAAGTCGATAGGGACTCAGTATTCGGCTCTGAAGGGGTATGAACTTTTTGGCCAATATTGCCTGCAAAAAGAGCAAGGACTAAAGAAGCAAGCGATTGCGACGGTGAACACATTTGTGTCGCACTGCAAGAGCCAATCCTTGACTAAACAAAGGCAAATAGCTGAAGAACTATCATCCTTAGGTTATTGGCAGCGTGAAACACACCAGTTACTCGCTTACCCCCTCACCGTATTGCTCAAAAATGTGCTGGCCCAATGGGCGGTAGATGAACCCAACAACCCCATTCCCCACAAATGGTTAGGCTATATTGGTGAGGATATCGCCTCCTATGAAAGGGCGTTGGCGCTTGAGCCTAACGATGAAATTTGTCTTACTCAAGTTGCGTTGGCCCATTTAAACAGTGTCGATTTTCAGACCCACCATTTATCTGAATCTGTATTGTTGGGCGATATAGTGCGAGCAAAAGACTCACTAGCATCAGCACACACATTAATCGAGCGATTACAAACGCAGGAGAGTAAATCAAGGCTGCAAAACCGGCATGATTATTACCAGTCGATGATAAATTGCTGGGAGGAGTATTCCACTCATGCTGTGGCTGAGTCGTTTCCGGATTGGTGCGCCGCCAAAGGCGAGCAGTTTGATTTTTGGTCAATTATTTATTATCGGCGCTGTGTTAATTGCTTGTTGGATAGCATGACTGAGTAATATGTGGGAAAAATTGCGTCATCGCGGCTGCAAATTACGCGATAAAACAACGATAGGCTTTTACTGAATAAGCATGATGAAAACCGTATCAGAGTGTCACGCGCATTTATTTAAGTGCTCCTTTAGGCTGAATTTTTAGCTTCTATCAAGGCAGCCAGCCTTCAAAATATGACTGATTAACGAATGTCATATTCAGATTACATATACAGATTACATATACAGATAGTGTGATATCAAAAGAGGTTAATTATCAGCTTGGCTTAATGGCTAGTTGCACTAAATTGTCCCATAGCGCCTGTGCCACAGGGCCTAGTGGCGAGTGGGGCGGCCGCATCACATAGTAATCGAGTTGGATCAGGTTTTGTCTTTCTTGTAGTTCAAGCTGTTGTAAGCTTCCTTCTGCGATGGCTTCTTCGACCATATAATAGGGAAGTTTTCCCCATCCCATCCCTCCTTGAATAAGCATTTTCTTCGTATAAAAATCATTCACATACCAACGGCGCTGCCCAGCTTGCACCCCAAATTCGATATTGGCGGTGCCAGTGCCAGTATCTTGGATCACAATTTGGTACTCGTTCACCAATTGCCTTACATGACTTAAATTGGGATAACGGCTCAGTAAACGGGGGGAAGCAACATCCAATAAACTCCCTGAAAATAAATAACCAAGCTCATAATGGCTTGAGCGGAGCAGCTCAATACCGCCAGCTGAAATCGCAATATCGGCTTTGCCTTGATTTAGGGCTTCGAGTGCTCCAGTTAAATACTCTTGTTTAAGAATAATTTGTGTATGTGGAAACTCATTTTGTGTGCGCTCTAACATCGGCAAGATTCGAGCAAGATTAAAGGAGGCCTCAAAGGCTAAGGTGATACTGGCCTCGTTACCTTTGGCTAAATGCTTGGCCACTTGGCGCATTTCCTGCGCTTCATTCAGTACGCGCTGGGCGTATTGCAATAGCTTTCGTCCCTCTTGGGTCAGTGCTAACCGATAACCTTGGCGGTCGAACAGCACTACATCTAGCTGGGATTCCAATTGTTTAATGCTCTGACTGATCGCAGGCTGGGTCTTATGGAGTTTGTCACTGGCGGCCTTTAGCGAGCCAGCGAGGGCGACGGTATTGAACATCAGCAGTTGTTCTAAGGTCATGGTAACACCCTTAAACAAATAAAGAATTATTTTAGAAGATGTTAGATATTATTCCATATTTATTTATTTTGTGTGGGCGCATAATCTCGCCATATGACAGTAGTGGGCACAAAATACGAGCCCACTACTTTGCGTTTAGGATACTGTTTAGTAAGAGTTTATACGGAATTAGGTCTAAAAGTGATGAGCAATGAGGTCGTTATGTCTATCAATCAATTATGTTTTGCCAAAAGTGAAAACAAAACCGCGGCCGAGACTGACCCTCAAAAACTCTTTGTCTGTGCCAATACCTTAAATCGTGCGGCGGCTTTGGTAACGCTCGCCATGAGCATAGTGTTTTTATTCTCGGGCATGGGTAAGTTACTCAGCGTGCCGTTTTTCCATGCGCCCTTTAGCGTGATGAATTTACCAACGGGTTTTGGCTACTTTATCGGTGTGATTGAAGTGCTGGGTGCCATTGGCATTGGCTGGCGTGAATCTCGAGTCCTGTCGGCAACAGCATTACTGTCGGTGATGATGGGAGCCATTTATTACCACTTTAATTTTGAAGCTACCCTTAACGCGCTACCCGCATTGTTATTATCTGCCTTGCTTTTTTTAATCATCAAGTTAGATGAAACCGTCGATAGATTAGTGCGTTTTCAACGTCAGCTGGTGGACATAAAAGCGGTTTTCTGATTTTGGCCACCGCGCAGACAAGTTTCAATTTACAAGTGACAACTCACTGTTTAATCAAGAGACATTTACTATGACGTACGCGAACTCGGCTCAAATGCCAGTGCTGTTTGTTCCCCATGGTGGCGGGCCTTTACCATTACTCAATGATGCAAATCATCGGGAATTACGGTCATATTTATCCAAGGTGGCAGAGACTATTCCCACGCCCAAGGCGATTGTATTAGTTACTGCTCACTGGGAAGAGGCGCAGGTGACACTGTCGAGCCATTCTCATCCTGGTATGCTGTTCGATTACTATGGTTTTCCCCCTGAGGCTTATACGCTTTCTTATCCTGCACCCGGTGAGCCGCAGCTTGCCGAAACCATTGCCAGTTTACTTAAGGCAAGCGGCATTGAGGTACGGTTGGATAATCAACGTGCCTTCGATCACGGCACCTTTGTGCCACTTAAGTTGATGTATCCTGAGGCCAACATTCCTGTGGTGCAAATGTCCTTAGTGCAGCATCTGGACCCGAGTGCCCATATTGCTATCGGTGAAGCATTGGCATCATTACGTACCCAAGGGGTGCTGATTGTGGGGTCTGGCATGTCGTTTCACAATATGCTCGCGTTTTTCTCCGGCGATCCTAAGGTGTTGCCTCGCAGCCAAGCGTTTGATACTTGGTTAACCGATGTAGTGACATCAGGCGATAACCACGCCAAGGCACAATTAATCGATTGGCAATCGGCGCCAGAGGCGCGTTTTAGTCACCCAAGGGAAGAGCATTTAATTCCTTTACATGTGTGTTTTGGGGCGGCGCATTTACAGACGCCAAAAGCCACGCATCAATTTAGTGGCGTGTTATTTAACACGGCAATCTCGGCTTATCTCTGGTCTTAATTTGTCCCTAAAAGCAAAAGGTTCATCATGTTGTGCGTTTGGCGCATCATGACGAACCTTTTTGTATTTTAACCTAGCTAATTGGTGGCTGGCTCTTACTCAGTAATGGGGACAACTCTGAGATGTTGGTATTCCAGCTTAAGCGGTAAACACCAGTCCCACACTGAATAGGGTACTGAAAATCATAGTAAGTTTTGCTGTGCGTCCCAATAGTGGATTAAGCGCCTCACCCGATACAGCATAGAAATCGCTACTGAGTTTACGGGCGATAAGCAGAGATAAACCCGCCAACAATACCGGTAATCCAGGCAGAATGCCCAGTAAGAATCCCGCGATCACTAAACCAAAGGGTAAGTAAATTAAGGCTTGATACAAGACTTTGGCCTGTGCCTCACCAATCCTCACGGCTAGGGTATGTTTGCCCGCTTGGGTGTCGGTGCGAATATCGCGGGTGTTGTTAACTAACATAATGGCGGCGTTAAATAAGCCAATCGCACAGCCAAGTAGCCACGCATTCAAATTAGTATCACCTGCCTGCAAATAATAACTGCCGACCACAGCCACTAAGCCAAAAAACACAAAGGCGGCAACTTCGCCTAGCCCGTGTGAGGCTAAAGGATAAGGACCGCCGCTGTAGCCGAGGGCGCCTAAAATTGCAGCCGCCGCTAAAATCGCTATTGGCCAACCACCGTGCCAAATCAAATAGGAACCAACTGTTAACGCGAGTAATAGGCAGAAAATCATCGCATTACGTACTTTATAGGCTGGGATCATCCCGCTTTGCGTCACGCGAACTGGGCCAATACGTTCGGCAGTATCGATACCATTTTTAAAATCAAAATAGTCATTGGCGAGGTTGACAGCGATCTGCAATAAAATCGCGCACAACATCGATGTCACGGCAATTAACCAACTGAAACGCTCAAGGTGCAGCGCTAGAATATTACCAATTAACAGGGGACCGATTGCCGCGGGTAAGGTGCGAGGTCTGATGGCTAAAATCCAAGGATTCATGATGTCTAGTCGTTATCTAAAAAGGAATGAGTAGTGAACAGCGCCATAGCATAACAAGAAATTACCCTAAAGTGAGTACTATCTAATACACGCATGTAATAGAGTTTGAATTGGCGCACAGATGTTTCGCGGTTAGGGAAAAGATTTGCCGCCAATGTCAAAGAAAATCCACATTGTCTGTGCTTTTATAGTTTATGCCGTTTACCCGTATGTCATTGGTAAAGCCAGTAACTTAACGCTGATTGAGCCTTGAGTGTAAGGCAAGTCATCGGGCTTAGCTGCCGGAGAATGAGCACGTCACCTTTATGTCAATGATAAGGATTCGATAGGATGCGTTTCGATAACCAAGTGGCGTTGATCACCGGAGCTGGCGCTGGGCTTGGGAGAGCCTATGCCATTATGTTGGCAGAGCGGGGCGCCAAAGTGGTGCTTGTCGACCAACCTAAGGTGTCCTCTAAACGCCCAAAACACCCAGATGCTGACTATAGCAATGATGAATTGCGCCAAACCCATGAGACGATTTTAAAACTCGGGGCCGAGTGCCTTTGCTTTGAGGTGGATGTCAGTCAACAGATGGATGTTCAGACTATGGTGAATAGCTTGCTTCAATGTTGGCAGGGCGTGGATATATTAATCAATAATGCCGGTGTTTATGGTGCTCGTCCTTTTGAGCATATTCAACAAGCTGAGTGGCAGCGGCAGTTTGACGTTGATGTTAATGGCAGTTTTTATCTGACTCAAGCAATATGGCCAGCGATGAAAGCACAGGGTTATGGCCGCATTTTGATGACAACGGGGGTTTCGGCACTCTTTGGTGATTTACACCAAGTCGCATTCAGTGCCGCCAAGATGGCTTTAGTGGGAATGGTAAACAGCCTATCGATAGAGGGCGAGCAATATAACATTTATGTCAATAGCTTATGCCCACAGGCATTAACGGCTATGACCCGAAAGCATTTAGCTCCTGCGATTCAACCATTATTTTCCTTTGATACGCTGACTGCGACCGTGGCGTTTTTAGTGAGTCCAAAGGCCCCTAATGGTCAGCATTTATTGGCGGGCGCTGGCAGTGTCAGCCACGGCAGATTCGCTGAGTTTCAGTCTATCTACTTTAGTGAGGGACAATGTACGCCCGATAAACTCGTGAAATATTGGTCAGAACTTCACAATGCCTTTCCGGTTAATTTACATTCCTGTGGTGAGGATAAAGTGTTGGCTTGGTCAAAACAGAGCGCTCTTGAGCATCATATAAAAATTGAGTAGTTCGGCGTGCGTTTTGTTAAATTGTTAACAAACACCATGCCAAGTGACTCCCTACTGGTCAGCCCTAGTCGAACTGAGTTACCCTTGTGTATTCATTGCTAATTTTCCGTAGGATCCCATGAGTCAGGTATTAGACGATCTCTTATCATTATTATCGCTTGAGCAAATCGAAATCGGGCTGTTTCGCGGTCAAAGTCAAGACCTAGGATTTGGGCATGTGTTTGGTGGGCAAGTCATGGGACAGGCCTTGAGCGCGGCTAAGCAAACCGTACTAGCAGAGCGCCAAGTGCATTCGCTTCACTCTTATTTTTTACGCGCAGGAGATGAGAAGTTACCCATAGTGTATGAAGTTGAAAATATGCGCGATGGAGGCAGCTTTAGTGCTAGGCGGGTGAGTGCAATACAAAAGGGACGGCCGATTTTTCATATGACCTGTTCCTTCCAAGAACCCGAGGTGGGTTTTGAACATCAATCACAGATGCCGCAGGTGCCTGGCCCTGAAGGTTTATTAAATCAAAATGAGTTGGCTATGACCTTAAGGGATAAAGTCCCAGCAAGGATCCTTGAAAAGTTTATGGAAGACGCGCCAATTGAGATGCGCTTAGTCAACCCTCTGCATCCCTTCGCACCTAAAGAAACTGAGCCATATCGCTATGTGTGGTTAAGGGCGAATGGTGCAATGCCAACAGATAGTCATATCCATGAATATTTACTAGCCTATGCCTCCGACTTTAATTTTTTAGTCACGGCGGCTCAGCCCCATGGCGTGTCGTTTTTAACCCCGGGCATCCGCATGGCAACCATAGATCATGCGATGTGGTTCCACCGACCCATTAATATGGGAGAATGGTTGCTCTACAGTATCGACAGTCCAACCGCCAGCGGTGGACGGGGTTACGTACGAGGACAATTTTTTAATCAGCAGGGTGAGCTTGTCGCATCGACGACCCAAGAGGGGCTGATCCGTATGGTAAAAGGAAGTTAATATGTTGATAAAAATAAAGTTGTTTCTTTCATTCTTACTGATGACATTTGCCTTAAGTGGCTGTGTGACGGTTCAACCCGATCCTCCGGTGGTGGTGAATGGAGCCGCGGGCTATTTGGAGAAAATTCTCCTCCCCCAAGGCAGTGAAATTACCATTGCAATTATCGATTTGAACACGCCAGGCGTCATTGTTGCCCAAAAGAGTTTTAATATCGCCCGGGCACCAGTGCCGTTTAAGTTCTTACTACCTGCACAATCAATCGATAAACGCATTAATTACGGCGTAGTGGCCATGATCAAGTATCAAGACAAGGTGATTTTTCAGACCTATGACCGTTTCCCTGTGATTAATAATGGTAAATACACCACTGAAGTATTGATGAAAGCGGTTAGAGTCGAGCAGTAATGGGGACCGTTATTTAAGTCTTACCATCTTATCAATCAAGACTTAGTTTAAAGGGGAATTATTCCCCTTTTTTGTTGCTATTTTGCCGTTGATCTCATTACTCCAAAAAGTATTTCATTCCGTAATGCATAAAACACAAGATTATTCTGCATAAATTTTTGATTTGAAATTGTTAAAAAATAATAATTAGGTGAAATAATTTCATATTAAATTGATAGATATTTATAGTTAATCATACTGTTTAGTGCGCTTTAGATTTATTCACATCTTTAGTGGCTTTTTTGTTTTTATTTTTGTTTTTAAGTATTTGCTAAATATGTGGCCTTATGTTTTAACTGGTTACGCATTCTGTTAATGTGTATTTTATTCAAAACTATTGGGTACGCTGTTCTTAATAGTTGTTTTTACGGAAAATTATACCGTTAATTATCTGTTTCAATATGTATCGTCTCGTGTTAAAACGCTGCTGTGAAGTTCACTTGGTGCAGGCATTTTATTATGTCTTCGTGCTGAATAAATATTAAAAATTGAACTTTGTAGAAAAATTATGTTTAGCGAAGGAAGCGAGAATGAAAACAAAAATTGCATTAGCAGTGTCTATGGCACTGTTGTCATCTGCAGCAAATGCGCAGACGGTATTATCTCCAACGGGTGAAACAATTCAGTTAGATATTCCTGCCGAATTATTAAATGATTCGACTCGAGGTCAATTAACCGCGGTTAACAACCAAGATGTAAAATTTATTCCTGAGCCAGAGTTTGCCGAAGGTGAGCATACTTATATTGTTCGCTTGCGTGACAGTGCTGTCGCGAATTATCAAGGGGATATTCCTGGCTTCAAAGCAACTAGCCCACAACATGTACAGTCGACCTCACAGGCAAAAAGCTCTGGTAAGACAGGTAATGTCAAGCTTAACGCCGCGGCTCCTGAGGTGAAAAACTACGTTAGTTTCCTTAAGGTCAAACAAGAGCGCTTTTTAACAAGTGCCAGTGCTGCTATTGGTACGCAGCTGGAGCCATTAACGACCTATCAATATGCACTCAATGGTATCGCAGTGCGTATGACGCAGGCGCAAGCGATAAAAATGGCTGAACTACCTGAGGTGATTTATATCGAGCGTGAGCGTATCGAACAGCTTGAGACCGATGTGAGTCAGGCACTGATCGGCTCCCCAAAGGTGTGGGACGGTAGTGCTACTGGCACCAAGGCCATGGGTGAGGGTGTGATAGTTGCGATCATCGACTCGGGTATTAACTCTGATCATGCCTCGTTTGCCGATATTGGTGGTGATGGTTATGACCATACAAACCCCTTAGGCCAAGGGATTTATATTGGTGATTGTAAAACCGATTTTGCCAGCATGTGTAACGATAAGCTGATTGGTGTGCGTAGTTACCCTGAAATCACTGATATCTATGACGATGAAAAGATTTTTGGTGCGACGCCTCCCGCTAAAAATGGTGAAGACTACGGTGGCCATGGCTCGCACGTGGCCAGCACCGCGGCTGGGAATATCTTGCTTGATGTGCCTTATGTTCAAGGAGAGAAGGGCAAATTAGAAGGTTCAGGTATCCCTACAGATATTAAGTTTGCACAGATTTCAGGTGTCGCGCCCCACGCTAATATTATCGCTTACCAAATTTGTAAACCTGGGGATGCGGGTGACAAGTATTCGGGTTGCCCGACTGTGCCTATCCTTAAAGCCATTGATGATGCGATTAAAGATGGCGTTGACGTGATTAACTTTTCCATCAGTGGCGGTGGTAATCCCTGGAATAGTGCCACTGAACAGGGTTTTTTAGCGGCACGTAATGCGGGCATTTTTGCTGCAGTCGCTGCTGGGAATACTCGTCCAGCGACCGCAACCAGTGCCGCAATCACCCAATCACCTTATTCGACTCCCAAAAATGCCCCATGGTATACCTCTGTGGCTAATTCGACACATGGCCGAACTATTAAACCAACTGTTGAATTTAATGGGAAAAATTATCTTTATACATTAGGTGATGGCCCTGCGATTGTTGAGTCTGTTACTGGTCCAGTAGTATATGCAGGCGCACTTGATGCTAATAATTTTGAAGGCTGTAATGCTTTTGCGGCTGATGCTTTCAAAGACAAGATTGCGGTAATAAAGCGGGGCACATGTGCTTTTTCTGTGAAAGTTGCAGGGGCATTAGCTGCGGGAGCGAAGGGAGTCATCATCTTTAATAGAGACGGTGAAGGTAAGGATATTGATTTTACGATGACAGGTTTAGCAGACCTCAATGTCCCTTCTATTTTGATCAGCAATCTAGATGGTATTGAACTTGTTAATAGTTTGGAAACTAATCCAAATCAACAGCTTACCATTGGTATCGCTCCTAAGGTTGTTGAACGTGAAGCTGATGTTCTTTCTAAAAGCTCGTTGATTGGCCCAAATGCGACCAATGATGTGATTGTGCCTTCGGTGGCCGCGCCTGGTTCGGATATTTACGCTGCTTATTCTGATCAACAATTTGGTCACGATAAATCGGGCACAAATCCTGCCGACTTTACCCTCATGTCGGGCACTTCAATGGCAAGTCCCCATGTTGCGGGTGCTGGCGCACTGTTAAAGTCGCTGCATAAAGATTGGACGCCGGACAATATCCGCTCCGCATTAATGCTGACTGCAACGACCGCTCAGGCGATGAAAAAAGCCGATGCTAAAACCGTTGCCGATCCGTTCGATGTGGGTGCTGGCCGTATTCGCGTGGATTTAGCCGCTAAAGCCGGTTTAGTGATGGATGAAAGCGCACTGAACTATGAAATTGCAAATCCCTTATTGAACGGCGATCCTCGTAAGCTCAACGTGCCTAGTATGGCTGATTCTCGTTGTGTCAATACCTGTACTTGGACCCGTACCGTAACCGCAACCCAAGATGGTAGCTGGACGGCGAAGGGCCAAGCGGTGACTGATAAGCTGGCACTAACGGTATCGCCTGAAAGCTTTACCCTGAAAAAAGGTGCAAGCCAAACCATTACTGTCACCGCCGATGTAACGCAAGTGGGCGCAGATTGGGGCTTTGGCAACTTAGTGCTCGAGTCAGCTAACTTCCCGACGGCGACTATGCCGATTGCGGCTAAGATTGGTAAGCGTAACCTGCCAAACTTGGTGAGCATTCAAGCGACTCGTAATGCGGATGAGATCACTCTTGAAGGCTTAAAGGCGGTGGATTTTGCTAGCGTTGGCGCCGAAGTGACGGGCCTCAAGCTGAGCCAAACCATTGAGTCAAGCGTGAAGCAAGACTCGAATAATGCTTCATATACAGATGATCTTGATGATGGCGTCAAAGTGTTTAAGTTTGACGTTAATGAAAATGCACTGTATTTCCGAACCTCAATTAGCTATACCACATCGCCCGATCTCGATATGTACGTGCTACTCGATAAAAACGATGGCAGCAAACTTGCGCGAGCGGGCTCATCAGCCAGAGATGGTTCACAGGAAAGTGTATTACTCAATAATCCGGTTAAGGGCACTTATTACGTCATTGTACAAAACTATACTGCTTCAACAGCCACGGCTGATGATGTGTTTGGTTTAAAACAATTGACCCTCTATGACACGGCTGAGGATAACCTCACTGCGACGCTGTCTGGCGATACCAATGACTTTGACGTTAAGCTGACGTGGAAGGACGCGCTCAAAGTCGGTGATGAAGGTTTAGCTATGCTGACCCTCACCACTGGCGATGACAAAGTAGCACCAGTGAAGCTCCCCGTCGTCTTTGAACGTGTAGGTGATGATGTGCTGTCGCCTCTGGGCAATACGCTGAGCGGTCAGTTAACGCCGGGCGTGGCTAAGGTGATGAAAACCCGTATCGAAGCCAATAAAACCCAAGTAACACGCGTGTATAACTTAGAAGCTATGCTGCCTGAAGGCCATGAAGTGGCTAACATCAGCCATGACGGCAAGCAAGATGGCAATAAGATCACTTGGACGATCGAGATGCCATCGGGCGCTGAAGCAAAAGACATCAGCTTTGAGCTGGTTCCACGTAAGGCAGGTGTTGATAATGAGTTAAGCCTGTCGAACAAGGTCAACAATGCGTCGTCAGAAACCTTGACTCAGCGCTATCAGTTCGATGTTGCTGAAGTGGCGCCTGTGGCCAAGGTTGAAGCGCCAACGTCAGTACAAGAAGGTAAGCCGTTGTTTATCGATGCCAGTAAATCATCGGATGCGAATAATGATCCGCTGACCTACAAGTGGACTCAGTTAGGTGGCGCAAGCTTTAATTTTGACCCCGCAGCGGCCAAATTAAACTTAGTGGCGCCAAGTGTGAATGGCGCGGCACAAACCGTATCATTCCAACTGACGGTATCCGATAACCACGGCAATAGCGATTCGAGCTTAGTATCTGTCTCTATTACCGATACTCCGCCGAAGAAGGATGACGGTGGTGCCTTAGGCTGGTTAAGTTTATTACTGCTGCCATTTGCCTTTGGTCGCCGTAAACTGCGCTAAGTGGTTCGAGCTGAAACCGGTTAACCTTAGCATGTTTAAGGGTTAACCCTGATGAGGGCCGAGATTATCGGCCCTTTTTTATTGCCCGTTTATTATCGATTTTTCATCAAAAATTCCACAAAGGCGCGGTCGGCTTGACTGACGGGACGTTGCTTTTTCCACGCAATATGCAGATTTAAAAACACTGGTGGGTCAAAGGGTTTGGCGAGAATGTCGTCTTTTGGACTGATGGCCATTTCGAGCACGCTGGTGATACCAAATCCCTGCGACACAATTTGTTTGATCAAGTTAATCAGATTGGTCTCAAAGGCAATATTGGGCTTTTTACCCAAGTCTTTTGCCTGAGAGAGGATCCACTCGCGGTGAAAATAGCCGGTTTTGAACATCACCAGTTCATGGTCAAAGAAGTCGTTGAGGCTGACCGCAGGATGATCAGCAAGTGGATGCTCGGCGCCCATGGCGATCACCATCTGCTCACGGATCAACAATTGGCTATCGAAGTCACTCTGCAGATCTTGGGCAGTAATGATAGCAATATCCACTTCTTCCTGTTGTAACATCCGCAGCGCGTCACGGGTACCGCCTTCGAACAGTGACAGCTTTAACTCGGGATATTGATGACGAAACGCCATAAGGCGTGAGGGCAGATAGAAGGAGCCCAGCATACCCGGCACCGCAATCCGAACTTCCCCCGAAGTGAGATTCGCCATGGCACGGATTTGTGCTTCCGCCTGCTTGATTTGTTTTAGGATCAACGTGGCATGTTGGTGCAGCACTAAGCCTTCGGCGGTGAGCGCGAGGTGCTTGTCATTTTTATTGCTGGTGCGGTTGATCAGGGTGACGCCAAGAGATAGTTCGAGCCGTTTAATGCTTTGGCTTAGGGCAGGCTGCGCCATATTGAGCTTCTTGGCCGCGGCGGTAAAACTGCCAGTATTTGCAAGTGCATCTAAGTGTTTAAGTTGGCGTATATCCATGGTGTGAGCCTTTTGCTTGTGATGCACGCTTACGCGCGACAATTTGCGATAACCATGTCAGTTATAAAAATTTGCCATAACAAAAATCAATAATGTCGATATAAATTATCTATTATTGTTATGTTATGCCCAGTGCTAACCTTTGTCTATTATTAGAGTGAGGCGTTATCGAGGCTAAAAGTGCAAGCCGTGTTAGACACTATTATCGACAATAAACAACGTGATACCCGACTGATGTGGGCACTGTGTGTGGCATCCGTGGTGGTATATATCAATCTGTATTTGATGCAGGGCATGTTACCGCTGATCGCTGAGCATTTTGCCGTATCGGGATCGCAGGCTACGCTCATTCTCTCTGTGACCAGTTTTTCATTGGCATTTTCCCTATTAATTTATGCGGTTGTGTCCGACAGAATTGGCCGGCATACGCCGATTGTGGTGAGTCTTTGGTTATTGGCATTGTCGAACCTGCTGCTGATTTGGGCTGGGGACTTTAATGCGCTTGTGTATGTGCGTTTTTTACAAGGCGTATTGCTCGCTGCGGTGCCTGCCATTGCCATGGCTTATTTTAAGGAGCAACTCTCGCCAAGCACTATGCTCAAAGCCGCGGGCATTTACATTATGGCCAATAGTATCGGCGGGATTGTTGGGCGTCTGCTGGGCGGGTTGATGTCGCAGTTTTTATCTTGGCAGGAGTCCATGTGGCTACTGTTTTTAGTGACCCTCGCAGGTGTTGCCTTGACGAGCTTTTTATTACCTTCTGGCGCAGATGCGAAGGCGATATCTGGCGGGCAAACCTCGGCGCCTTCAGTCTCAAAACGGGCTCGGTTACTTCAGGATTTTTACGGCTTTAGTCACCATCTAACCGATCCACAAATGCGGTTAGCCTATGCCATCGGTGGGATCACTTTTATGATGATGGTGAATCAATTTAGCTTTATTCAACTGCATTTGATGGCCGCGCCCTACGAGTGGAGCCGCTTTCAAGCGACCTTGATTTTTTTGTGTTACTCCAGTGGTACTGTGGCCTCCTATTTTACCGCTAAGTGGCTGGCAAAATTTGGTCAGCACAAGTTATATCAATGGTCTTGGTGTTTGATGCTGTTGGGCAGTTTATTGACCCTGTTTGATACCACAGCCACCATTTGCATGGGCTTTTTGATGACGGCATGTGGATTCTTCTTAACCCACAGTTGTTGCAACTCTTTTGTGGCGATGCGCGCAAGCCGCGATCGCGCCAAGGCCACTTCGCTGTATCTGTGTTGCTATTACTTAGGCGCCGCTTTGGGCGGACCTTACTTGATGTTATTTTGGCATAAAGCCGAATGGCAAGGGGTGGTGATGGGGTCGTTAACGCTGCTTGCGTTAATTGCATTGTCAATCAGTCGTCTGCGTTACCACCAAACGAAGATGAGCCCAATTGCGGCATAAGCTGCTTTAGTGCTTGACCTAAATACCCATAGATGACTATAAAAGCAAAGGCCAACAATTCAGTGTTGGCCTTTGCTTTTGCAATTAATAAGGTAAAACAACCCCATGACCCAAGCTAAGTTTGTTGAAGGTTCAATTCTTCGCCATATTCTCGTGATGAGTTCAACCGCTGCGGTGGGGATTTCTGCGTTATTTGTAGTCGATTTACTGGATATATTTTTCTTAAGCTTATTGGGCGAACATGAATTAGCCGCGGCTGTAGGTTATGCGGGCAGTATTTCATTTTTTACCACATCAATTGGCATAGGTCTCTCCATTGCGCTCGGGGCCTTGGTGTCTCGCTCTATCGGCGCTAAGGATATCGAATTAGCGAAACGCCTATTACTTAACAGTGCGGTGGTGACCACGATCATTAGTGTGTTGGTTAGCATTGTGGTCACGACTTTTATTCCTGAATTAGTCACGCTTGTGGGTGCCAGCGGTCATACTGCCGAGCTTGCAGAGAGTTATCTGTATATTTTGGTGCCGTCGCTGCCGTTCATCTGTCTCGCAATGGCCCTTGGCGGTGCGCTGCGTGCCGTGGGAGATGCAAAACTTTCGATGATGTCGACCTTAGCGGGGGGCGGCGTGAATGCTGTGCTTGATCCTATTTTTATTTTCCTGTTTGCGATGGGGATTGAAGGGGCTGCACTGGCATCAGTATTGGCTCGTATTGCGGTATTTATCATCGCGGGTCGGGGTGTTGTGGTCAAACATCAACTCCTTGGCAGGTTTAATCTTCACTATTTTAAAGCCGATCTTAAACCGATTTTCGCCATTGCAGGACCAGCCATACTGACCAACATTGCCACACCAATTGGTAATGCGTTCGTGACCCGGGCAATTGCGGATTTTGGTGATGCTTATGTTGCGGGTTGGGCGGTACTCGGCAGGTTAGTGCCTGTCACTTTTGGGATGATTTTTGCCTTATCCGGCGCTATTGGGCCTATTGTTGGGCAAAACTTTGGAGCAGAACGATTCGATCGGGTGCGCGAAAGTTTAACGAAGGCGATTCAATTTTGTACCTTGTATGTGGTGGTGATGTCGTTACTTTTGTTTTTACTTAAAGCGCAAATTGTCAGTTTGTTTGATATGAAGGGCGATAGTGCGGCACTTATTGAATTTTTCTGCAGCTATATTGCGGTGTTTTTTATCTTCTCTGGGATTTTATTTGTCGCAAACGCCTCCTTTAATAATTTGGGTAAGGCCAAATATTCCACCTTATTTAATGTGGGCAAGGCGACTTTAGGTACCGTTCCCTTTGTGTATATGGGCGCGCAGTGGGGCGGGGTTTATGGGGTACTTATTGGCCAAGTCATAGGCTCAATTCTTTTTGGTATTTTAGGGGTTTGGGTTGCCTATCGTTTAGTTGATAAGGTCGCGTTGACATCGACCGGACATGGTGTTGCTGGCTTAGCAGCCGATGTGGACGAATTGATGACGAATGAGGTGGCACAGAATTTACCGAGTGCAACTAGCCCTCTTTCATCCTCCTGCGCGCAGATGGCACAATTGACGGAAGAGCAAGAAATGGAGCCTGTTATACCCTTTATAGAGCAACAGGATAATGCTAAGCGTTAATGTATGTAGTGACTAGGGCGTGTTGACGTTTCGAGATTAGATTTTGTTCGTTCTGGCAAGCACGTGCTCGCGAAACGAGGAATGATGTGTAGTTATTCTACTCAAATGACGAGTGACAAAGAGCAAGGGCTTGCCAGACGAACCCTTCGGGCAGCATTTGGCTGACTTTTATGCCGCGTTATCGTCCGTTTATGTAGAATAACTACACTGCACGGACTTTGCTTTGCATAAAAGCCAGCCACATTGCTGCAAAAATAACCCTGAAACGTCAACAGGCCCTAATAACTGACTATTTAAAATAAAAATGCCACAGTTTGGCTGTGGCATTACTTATTGGTCTTATTAGCGCATAATTTTGTTTTCATTAAACAATATTATTGCTCAGTTGTTGCCTCTTGTGGCTCACTTGCTGCTGATTCTATTTCTGCAGTCGCAGCAAGTGCTGCGATTTTGGCGCGTTCAGCCTTAGAGATATAGCCAGATTTTGCGGGTGCGCCAATGGTGGCTGGATCGACTTTATTCAGTCTAGCTTTAGCACGTTTCGCAATTTTTTTGATGATCTTTTGTTTCTTGTTCATAAAGTCTCTAATGTCGTTCGCACCCGCTAAGCGCAGGAATATGAGGCCAATGGCTCAATTGAGGTCGAATTCTAACTTAAATCGCGCAAACTGACCATGTTTTGCTGTATTTTGTGCCGTACTATCGGCATTTTGACTGGATAAATAGAGGGATTAATCTTGTTAACTGACATCACTTTTTTTGAACGCTTTGAACACGATATTTTGATGGGCAAGAAAACGATTACGTTACGTAATGAAGCCGAATCCCATGTAATACTAGGGCAAATCCTCCCAGTGTCGACCTTTGAAACTCATCGTTGGTTTTGTGACATCCAAGTGTTGGAGGTAATGCCAATTACATTGTCTGGACTCACAACACTGCACGCCCAACAAGAAAATATGACCTTACCCGAACTGCACCAGGTGATTGCCGAGATTTACCCAGGTCTTGAACAGTTATATATGATCCGTTTTAAGGTGCTAACAAAATAATAAAGGCTGCGATGCAGCCTTTTTAATGAGCAATGTCAAGCTATCCCGTCATATCATGTTTTGGCTGTCCACGGTAAGAGTTTTTGGGCGATACGATTCGATTCGCCAAGTCGCACTGCGGCGCGGTATCGCATTCTATAGAGGAGTTGATAACACAATGGCACCAAATATAGGCTAGTTACGGTTGAGAAAGACAAGCCGCCAATAATGGCAATTGCCATCGGATAATATGGCGGGCCGCCGCCACCAATTTGGGTATCGCCCATCGCCAGTGGCACTAAACCTAGTACGGTTGTTCCTACTGTCATCAGTACCGGGCGCAAACGGGTAATACACACTTCGCGAATGGTGTCCGACAGCTTATCGAGATCGGGTGTCATTTGGTTGATTTGATCGACCAAGACGATACCGTTATTTACCACGATGCCCATTAAAATCAGGATACCGATCATCGCCATGACCGACATAGGCGTGCCTGTGAGCAGCAACGCCCAAAACACCCCGGTTATCGAGAAGAGGATTGAGGTAATAATGGCCGTCGGTAATAACAAGGACTCAAATAGTGCCGCCATCACGATGTAAATCATAGCGATAGCAAGTAACATATTGATTGCCATGATACTTTGGTCTTCATCTTGGCGTTCAAAACCGCCCCGTAGCGAATAGTTATAGCCATCAGGAAAACGCACATTCTCCATCACTTGTTTGATCTTAGTTTGGGCTTCCTCTGTGGTGAGATTATCCAAGTTCGCTCCGATAGACAGCGAAGTTTGGCGATTATAGTGCTTGATGGTATCGAATCTAGGTTGGATTTCGATACTGGCAAGGTTATCAAGTGTGTAAAGGCGTTGATCGATTCGCACTACCGGCAATTGCTTAAGCTTATCGAGGGATTTTTGCCATTCCTTCTCATAGGCCATTTCGATACGCAGTTCCCCGTTTGGATCGTGCCTAAATGAGCGCAGTGGTGTCCCTCTTAGTGCCATTGAAATGCTGGAAGCTACTTCGTTCAGTTTTAAATCCAGTCTTGCCGCCATTTGCCGATTAATACGGATAACCACTTCCTGTTGAGCACCGTTGACTTCAGAACGTACATCCACTAAGCCTTTGATCGTCGAGAGTAATGGCAACACTTGATCACTCAAATAGATAAGCTCTGAGGTGGAGCGTCCAGTGAGGGTGACGCGTACACCCGAATTATCGTCACCCCAGCCAAACTGAGGTTTAGCGATGGAGTACTTAGGAAAGCCACTGCGAATATTCTTCTTCAGTTCATCAAGGGACATGGGCAGATCTTTTTTCAATAAGATGACCGATGAGGCTTCGTCGGGAGCATAGTAGCTATACACAGAGTCAATATGGAATTTTTCTTTATTTTTATAAAGATACTCCTCCATTTGACCCACCATCGCTTCGGTCACGTTGAGATTATGGCGCCCTTCAACTTGGTAGTTGATGTAAATTCGCTCTTTACTTTGACTGTCCTCTTGATCCTGCTTGACCATTGACAAGGGCAGGGCGGTAGATGCGAGAATCGCGATGGCGATCAGCCCTGAACGCCAAGGTCTGAGAAGCACCCAATTAAGACTGCGATTGTAGAAACTTTGCAATTTACCCGCAGATTTCTCTGGTGCAATCTCAAAGTGGAACTTAGTCAACATCAATGGAATTAATGTTTTAGCCACCAAAAGTGATGCTGCCAGCGAAATACAAATCGCAATGGCTACATGCTCAAGGAAAATAGTCAGCTGAACTTTTACCCCAAAAATATTGGGTAAAAACACAATCGCTGTAGTCATAGTACCCGCCAGTACAGCAAGACTCACCTTATCGACCCCCGTCATAACAGCGTTTTCATTGTCTTGGGCGCTGGTTTTGAGTGAGTTACCTTGTTTTTCTTGCAGTACACTTTCGGTGACCACAACGGCGTTATCGATAAGCATACCTACAGCCAATAACAAGCCCATCATCGATAGAATATTCAAGCTGTAACCGAGCAGATACATGGCGGCTAACGTCATACCGATAGAAATTGGTACTGAGGACACCACAATTAGGGTCATCTTGAGGTTTCTTAGGAACAGATAAAGCACGACAAATGATAACAACGCACCGATCAATCCCGACAGCAGTAGATCCGATAAAGAGGATTTCACGCCTGAGGCTTGATCTTCCATAATAAACAAACGGATACCTTGAAATTGTTGGTCTTGTTTGGCCTGCTCAATGACTTTAAGTACGCGGTCGGACACATCCACCAAATTGGCGCCGGAGGCTTTAAATACATCTAAACCCACCGCATAGTGTTGATCTAAATGGCGTCCTTCACTGCGCTCAGGCAGGGAAAATTGCACATCGGCAACATCGCCTAAGGTCAGTCCAGGGATTAACACCAGCGACTTAATATCCTCAAGGTTTCTAAATTCCCCCTTAGGGGAGACTTGATAAACGAGGTTACTTTCTCTCAAGGTGCCAGCACTTAACACGAAGTTTTCGCGCCCGAGACGAGCTTGTAATTCAGTCGCTGAAAAACCGCTGGCGGCGAGTCTATTTGCATTGATCCGCACTTCAATCTGCTTTTGTTCAACCCCATAGAGACTCACCTTAGAGACGCCCTCCACCCGCTCTAATGGTCGTTTTAGCTGCTTATCGAGTAAATCGAATGCACCAGAGAGCTCGCGGTCGCTCGAAATGCGTATAGTGAGTACAGGCATATCGGCAGTGGAAAATTGGCGGATAAATACCCGCTCAACATCCTTGGGCAATAAATGCCGCACGGCATCGATTTTTTCGCGTGCTTCTAAGCTTTTTGTGGCAACGTTTTCGCCCCATTTCATATTGATTTCAATTTCAGCGCCCTCTTGGGAGGACTCTGATTCAAGTTCATCGATACCGCCCATGGTGGCGAGCGACTCTTCGAGCACCTTAGTGATATCGCGTTCCACTTCTGCAGGAGTCGAGCCTTTATAAGGCACTTGCACGACAATCTGCGGAATATCAATACCGGGGAACATTTCGAGCGGTAATAGACGGCTAGAAGCCAGACCAAACAGCAAGATAGCAAAGAAAAACATGCTGGTGGTGACAGGGCGCTTTATCGCTAGATGGGTGAGGTTCATAGGCGAGCCTCCGCAGTTTCTGCCGTGTTGTCTTGCTCAGTGGTGGTATGCGTAAACTCTTTACGGTCAAACAGGGCATAGAGCACTGGGATTACAATCAAGGTTAATAACGTCGATAAGCTCAAGCCAAATATCACGGTAATCGCCATTGGTGCGCGAACTTCTGAGCCATCGCCTAGCCCTAATGCCATAGGGAGCAGACCTAGTACAGTGGTGAGCGTTGTCATCATAATCGGGCGAAGACGGGATTTCGCTGCGACTTTTATGGCTTCAAGCTTCTGCACGCCCTCAGCACGTAGTTGATTTATTCTATCCACTAATACAATGGCATTATTGACGACGATCCCCGCCAGCATGATAAGGCCAATAAAGACCACCACGCTTAGATGGGTTTGGGTGATATAAAGACCAAGCACACTTCCAGCCAGTGCCATTGGTACAGCGAATAAAATGAGCAATGGATGCAGCAGTGACTCAAATTGGCTTGCCATCACGAGGTATACCAAGAACACCGCTAGGATCAATGCAATTTTTAGTGATTGGAATGAATGCTCCATTTCCTCATTCTGGCCACCGAAACGGGCTTGCACCGATGCCGGCAATACCTGCGTAGACAGGATTTGCTGTGCCTGGGCTACGGCATCACTTAAGTCGCCGTAGGCAAGGTTTGCCGATACCAAGGCCACCCTTTGTTGACTGATACGGTTAATCGCCGATGGGCCTAATTGCAGTGATACTTCTGCTACTGCACTAAGGGCTATGGGTTGGGAGCTGTCAGGGTTGATAATTAAGGTATCGATGTCGCTAATTTGATCCCGCTCATCCAGTTGACTCCGAACGAGAATATCAATCTTGCGATCACGAACCGTATATTGACTGGCGACAGTGCCACCAACACGTTGGGCAATGCGATTGGCAACCGTCGGGGCATCCATTCCTAATGCGGCTAAACGAGCATGATCGAAACGGATGCTCAATTCTGGCTGACCATCACGCAGGCTAGTATTTACATCGGCAAAGCGATCAGATGCTGACAACGCCTTAACAAGGTTATCGGCACTGCGTTTTAGTAAGGTTAAATCGTAGCCTGTTAGCTCAATCTCCAATGGCGTCTTAAAGCTAAAGAGTTCAGGTTGCTCGATTTTTGCCTCAAGCTCGGGGATGCGGCGCGCCGTGTCTCGTAGCACTTGCGTTACCTGATGATAGGCGTTGTGATCTCCAAGTACGACCTGTAATCTGCCCCAGTTTTCGCCACCACGAGCGGTATCTGAGGTCATTAACCCTCCGCTACCCGCTTGGCTGTAGGCATGTTTCACTTCTGGTCTGTCTTTAATCGACATCGCCAGTTGTTGCAAGACCCTATCGGTTTCACCTACAGCAGTGCCAGGTGGTAGCAGTATTTCAACATAGAATTCCCCTTGGTTCATCGGTGGAATTAATTCCATTCCTAAACGGGGAAGCAAGCTAATACAGGCACCAGTGATCCCAATTGTCAGTAGTAACGTCATGATTTGCTTACGCAGCGCCAAAGCCAGTAGCTTATGGTAAATAGACTCTATACTGTGGTACACAACATTAAAGCCATTGCTCAGCGGGCGCATCACTAAGCCAAACAACCAAGAAAAGAAGCGGCCAATAATCAACACTAAGGTGAGTAAGGCACTCGGCAAGTAACTAAATAGCAACACAATCGGGAAGGAGAACACCGTCGCACTATAGTGTTTTAATTTGCCAAGTTTAGTGGTCGGTTTTTCCTTCGGCGTTTTATTCATGAGCTCCGGCAAAGCTTTAAATCCTTCCCGTGAGGCCAGCATAGGAATCGAGGTTAAGGCAACCAGTAAGGAGGCCAAGAGCGCAAAGGTCACCGTTAAGGCTTGATCTGAAAAGAGGGCGCCAGCAATACCATCGACAAAAACTAAGGGAACAAACACCGCGAGCGTCGTCATTGTCGAGGCGAAAATCGCGCCAGCAACCTCCTTTGTGCCCGTTACCGCAGCATCCAATTTACTCATGCCTTCACTGCGACAGCGGTCGATGTTTTCGAGTACCACAATCGCGTTGTCAACCAACAGACCAATCGCCAGCGCAATACCACCTAATGACATGATGTTTAAGCTGATATCGGCAAAGTACATCATGTTAAAGGTAGCGATCACCGAGAAGGGGATTGAGATAGAGATAATCAGCGTCGGGATAATATTGCGCAGGAACAGATAAATCACCAGCATGGACAAAATACTGCCTATTAACGCTGAAGAGGTCACTTCACTGACAGCACTTTCGATAAACTCGGATTGATCGTAAATCACTTCCAGTTTGTTCTGCTGAGGATCTTTGTTGATCTTCAATAGCTCATCGCGCAATTTTTTGGCAACGGCGACCGTGTTTGCATCACCTTCCTTATAAATAGCCAGTTCTATCGATTCTTGGCTACCGATACGGGTGATATCGCTGCGCTCTTTAAAGGCATCGGTAATCGTAGCGACTTCAAATAGACGTACTAAGGTTTGTGCGTCGCGATAAACGATCACTTGCCCTAGTTCTTCCAATGAATTGAATTGGTTAAGGGTTCGTACCAGATATTCGCGGTCGCCTTGGATCACTTTGCCCGCAGATAAGTTGATGTTTTCCTCGTTGATGCGACGCTTAATGTCATCGGCATTCAAATTGAGTTGGGATAATTTTTCCTGATTGAGCTGAATATGCACTTCCTGTTCTAAACCGCCGGATAAACGCACAGCGGCAACCCCAGAAAGAGCCTCTAGGCGGCGCTTAAGCTCTTCTTCTGCGTAGGTACGCATCTGTTTGAGCTCTGTCTCAGTGGCATTTGGTACAGACAGCGCTAGGCGCATGATAGGATCAAGGTTGGGGTTAAAGCGAAGTAGTAATGGCTTTTTAACATCGAGCGGCAGGGCGATAGTGTCGAGTTTTTCACGCACATCGAGACTTGCCATATCCATAGTGGTGCCCCATTCAAACTCAAGTACCACATCGGACATGCCTGAGCGAGAAATAGAGCTGATCTTACGTAAGCCTTTCACCACACCGACGGCTTCTTCAATGGGTTTTGAGACCAGTTGCTCCACTTCAACGGGCGCAGCACCGTCGTACATGGTTCGAATGGTTAAGGTGGGGTAGCTTAAATCGGGTAGGAGTTTTACCGCTAAGCGCGAAAATCCGACCATACCAAATAACATAATGGCCAGCATGAACATCCATACCGTGACTGGCCGTTTAACTGAGGTGCTAATGATTGACATGAAAGACTCCTATCAGTTCTTCGCTGAGGCCAAATCGAGTGGGGTAATGACTTCAACTAAGGACTGGTCTTTCAAATTTTGCTGACCACGGGTAACGACGAGTTCGCCAGGCTTGATACCAGAAACAATTTCAATTAAATCACCTTCGCGGTATCCGATTTGAACTTCGCGACGGTTAGCATTGGTGCCGTCAATGACGTACAAGGCTTGCTTATTATCTTGATTGATTAAGGCGCTGTAGGGCACGGTAATCACATTTTCATGGGTGTCATATTTTAATTCGACCCGAGTGAACATCCCCGCTTTTAGGCGGGCGTCTTGATTTGGTACGGCCAAAGTGACTTTAAATGTGCCGCTTTGTGGATCCACGACAGGGCTGATACGTAGTACAGTTGCATGGATAGCATTTTTACTCTGTTGATTGCTAAATACTTGAGCCTCTTGGCCTAAGCGCAAACTGGTTAATTGCTGCTCTGGTAGATGCACAATGCCGTGCAATTCATCTTGGTTAACGATATAAAACAATTCGCCATACTCTTTAGCCATATTGCCCGCTTTTACATACCGCTTGGCAATAATGCCATCAATGGGCGAAACCACATGGCTTTCCTTCACTTGTAGTTCGGCAAGATCCCGTCTAGCAATAGCTGCTTGCAAGTTGTATTCAAGCTTGGCCATAGAGTCAGCGCTAACAAATTCTTTATTATTCATTTTCTTTAAGCGGTTTAACTCTTGCTCAATGATTTTAACTTCCGCTTCGGAACGATCTAAATCATATTGCTGACGTTTGGCATCAATAACCGCTAGTATTTGTCCTTTTTTAACGCGGTCGCCTTCTTCCACATTAATGGCTTCGATTAGGCCAGCGATTCGACTGACAACATTCGCCTCCTGTGGGGCTTCAAGGGTGGCCGTAGTACTGTAAAAAGAAGAGACATTACCCTGAATCACGGTCGTCGTTTCAACGGGAATAGCATATTTTTCTTCTTTTTTAGCTACTTCCTCTTCACCACAAGCCGCCAACATTGACACTAATAAAACGGGTAGGGCGAACTTAATCATTTTAGACTTTTCCATAAGAACTGTTACCTATTGTTTGAATATAATGATGCTGAATAGCATAAAACGTGCCACTTATTAAGTTGCTGTTTTTATTTGTTAATTATTATTTTTGACGATTTTGCGCTAAGATGAATACGCCATATGTAGCTAAAAAGTTTAAAAAGTGATGAAAAATGCTAAATAAGTTTTCATCGTGGGGCAAGAAACATGTCATCGGGTGAGGGGCTACTGTCTTAGTAGAACATGCCTAGAGTTAGAGTGAGATAAATGGCAATAAAAAAGCGCCCTTGAGGGCGCTTTGAATCGATAAACCGCAGTGCTTAGCGTTTATCTAGGTCGACGAAGTCACGCGCAGTCTCGCCAGTATAAAGCTGACGTGGACGGCTGATCTTGTGACCAGGTTGATCCAACATTTCTTTCCAGTGAGCAATCCAACCCACAGTACGCGCTAATGCGAACAGTACAGTGAACATGCTGGTAGGAATACCAATGGCTTTCATGATGATGCCTGAGTAGAAGTCGACGTTTGGATAGAGTTTCTTCGAAATGAAGTACTCATCTTCTAGCGCAATACGCTCAAGTTCCATGGCGACATCTAATAATGGATCTTGTACTTTTAGCTCTTTTAACACTTCGTGACAGGTTTCACGCATCACTTTAGCACGTGGGTCAAAGTTTTTGTAAACACGGTGACCAAAGCCCATCAGACGGAATGGGTCGTTCTTGTCTTTCGCACGGGCAATGAATTCAGGAATACGGTCTACTGAACCGATTTCCTCTAACATTTGTAGACAAGCTTCGTTCGCGCCGCCGTGTGCAGGGCCCCATAGAGAAGCAATACCCGCAGCGATACACGCGAATGGATTCGCGCCTGAAGAACCGGCTAAACGTACGGTTGACGTTGACGCGTTTTGTTCGTGATCCGCATGAAGAATGAAGATACGGTCCATAGCACGTTCAACAATTGGGTTTACCTTGTACTCTTCACAAGGAACGGCAAACATCATGCTTAAGAAGTTGCCTGCATAGCTTAAGTCATTACGTGGATAAACGAATGGCTGGCCTGAAGAGTACTTGTAGCACATAGCAGCAATCGTTGGCATTTTGGAGACTAGGCGATAAGCGGCGATTTCGCGGTGGCGAGGATCGTTGACATCGAGTGAGTCTTGATAAAATGCAGACAATGCACCAGTAACACCACACAACATCGCCATAGGATGAGCATCACGACGGAAACCTCTAAAGAAGAAGGCGAGTTGCTCATGAACCATAGTGTGGGTTTTTACTGTGTGTACAAATTCAGCATATTGCTCTTTCGTCGGCAGTTCACCGTAAAGCAGCAGGTAACACAGGTCTAAGTAATCTGAGTCAACGGCGAGTTGCTCGATTGGATAGCCGCGGTGTAACAATATACCTTGATCGCCATCGATATAGGTAATTGCAGATTCACAGGAGGCTGTCGCGAGAAAACCTGGATCAAAAGTGAAGTAACCCTTGCTGCCAAGTTTACTGATATCGATTACGTCAAAACCAGCGGATCCTTGCTTTACTGGCAATTCTATCGAGTCGTTCCCTGGTAATTCTAATTTGGCTTTTAAATCAGCCATACCCCGTTCTCCTTACTTCGTTCTTATCTGTGAGTGCGGCATGTCAAACCGCCATTACTTTACAGCCATTCTAGATCACATTTCAATTTAAATAAGCGTTTAAATTTGTTAGACCATGGTATAAAACGCTTTACTTTCCTTGCCACAACTGGCACTTAGGTGAAAATATCCTTAAAAAAACAAAATTTGCATTCTGTGATGTTTGTATTTGACATTTCCCGCGAGTATACTTGCCTCCGCCTAATAATGGCTGCAAACGATGATGTTAAAGCACCCTTTATTTACATGTTAAATAGGTGAGTGTTCAAATAGTTATCTGTTTGTTTAAACTTTGCTTTTGTGTTTACTTTTGCCTTGAATTACCCCTTGGTTTAAAGTTTGTACAAAAGCGGTTCACATAACAAAAAAAATGCTCAATGGAGCTGAGTGAGCAGAACGTGAAAAAGCAAAGACCTGTCCATTTAGATCTGCAGACCATTCGCTTTCCTGCAACAGCGATTGTGTCAATTCTTCACCGTGTATCCGGTGTCATCATGCTATTCGCTGTTGGCATTCTTATTTGGTTGCTAAATTCATCTTTAGCCTCCGCTGAAAGTTTCGCAGGCGTACAATCTCTGTTTGATAACTTCGTTGTGAAGTTCATCATGTGGGGCATTTTGACTGCACTGGCTTATCACTTATTCGGTGGCCTACGCCACTTAGTAATGGATACCGGTCGTTGGGAAGAGTTGGCTTCGGGCACCGCCTCAGCGAAAGCTGTATTTGTACTGACGGTAGCCTTTTCAATTTTAGCGGGGTTATGGGTATGGTAACCAATGCAGCAAGTTTTGGACGCAGTGGTGTTCATGACTTTATTCTACTACGCGCTAGTGCAGTAATCCTCGCCTGTTACACCATTTTCATGGTTGGCTTTATTGCATGTAGTTCCCCTCTCACCTATGACGTTTGGCACGGCCTGTTTAGTGCTCTGCCAATGAAAGTGTTTACCCTGCTTGCGCTGGTTGCACTGCTTGTTCACGCCTGGATTGGTGTATGGCAAGTATTGACGGATTACGTCAAGTGCACTTCGTTACGCGGTGTTTTACAGTTCACCTTCGTCGTCACCGTCTTTTGTTATCTGGCGGCCGGCATTGTTATTGTGTGGGGTGTCTAAGTGAGTATTCCAGTACGTGAGTTTGATGCTGTAGTGATTGGTGCCGGCGGTGCCGGTATGCGTGCAGCATTACAGATTTCTAAAGAAGGTAAGAGCTGTGCGCTTTTATCTAAAGTATTCCCAACCCGTTCTCATACCGTATCTGCGCAGGGTGGTATCACAGTTGCGTTAGGTAACGCCCATGAAGACCATTGGGAACAACATATGTACGATACCGTAAAAGGTTCCGACTTTATCGGTGACCAAGACGCTATCGAATTCATGTGTCAAACCGGTCCAGAAGCCATTATTGAACTCGAGCACATGGGTTTACCATTCTCTCGTTTCGATAACGGTAAGATTTACCAACGTCCTTTCGGTGGTCAATCTAAAAACTTCGGTGGTGAGCAAGCGGCGCGTACCGCTGCTGCGGCAGACCGTACTGGTCACGCACTGCTTCACTGCTTATACCAACAGAACGTTAAACACAAAACTCAAGTGTTTTCTGAGTGGTATGCCCTCGATTTAGTGAAAAACCATGACGGTGCCATCGTAGGTTGTACTGCGATTGAAATCGAAACGGGTGAAATCGTTTACTTCAAAGCCAAAGCCACTGTACTCGCTACTGGCGGTGCAGGCCGTATCTACGCCTCAACCACAAACGCACACATCAATACCGGTGACGGTGTTGGCATGGCGATGCGTGCTGGTGTTCAGATGCAAGATATGGAAATGTGGCAATTCCACCCAACCGGTATCGCTGGCGCGGGTGTACTTGTGACTGAAGGTTGTCGTGGTGAAGGTGGTTACCTGCTGAACAAAGACGGCGAGCGTTTCATGGAGCGTTATGCACCAAACGCGAAGGATTTGGCATCTCGTGACGTAGTTGCACGTTCTATGATGACCGAAATCCGTGAAGGCCGTGGTTTAGATGGTCCATTAGGCCCACACTGCTTACTGAAACTCGATCACTTAGGTAAAGAGACTTTAGAAGCCCGTCTACCAGGCGTGTGTGAATTATCTCGTACCTTCGCTCATATAGATCCGGCTGATGGTCCGATCCCTGTTCTGCCAACTTGTCATTATATGATGGGTGGGCTGCCAACTAAGGTGAGCGGTCAGGTTATTCGTAAGAATGCTGACGGCACTGAGCAAGACGTAGTGGGTCTGTTTGCTGTGGGTGAGATTGCCTGTGTGTCTGTACATGGCGCGAACCGCTTAGGCGGTAACTCATTGCTAGATTTAGTGGTCTTTGGCCGTGCAGCTGGTCAACACTTAGGTAAAGCGCTCGATGAGACTGCCGATCCTAAGGATGCGACTGATGCTGATATTCAAGCTTCTCTGGCACGTTTACAACGCTGGGAAAACAATAAAGATGGCGAAGATCCTGTGCAAATCCGTAAGGATTTACAACTTTGCATGCAATTAAACTTCTCTGTATTCCGTCGTGGCGATGCCATGGCCGAAGGTTTAGAGCAGTTAAAAGCCATCCGTAAGCGTTTAGAAAATGCTAAATTGTCTGATAACTCTCGTGAGTTTAACACCCAACGTATCGAGTGTTTAGAATTAGACAACTTGATGGCGACGGCGATTGCTACCGCTTATGCTGCTAACTTCCGTACAGAGAGCCGTGGTGCTCACTCACGTGAAGACTATTTAGAGCGTGACGATGAAAACTGGCTATGCCACAGTTTGTTTGACCCTGTGACTGAAACCATGGACCGTCGTGCTGTGAATATGGCGCCTAAGTTGCGTGAAGCTTTCCCGCCGAAGAAACGTACCTACTAGTAGGAGTTGCAAAGATGAAATTGGAATTTGCAGTTTATCGCTACAATCCTGATGTAGATACAAAACCTTACATGCAGGATTACAGCCTTGAAGTGGCTGCTGGCACTGACATGATGGTGCTCGATGCACTGATCAAGTTAAAAGAACAAGACCCAACCTTAGTGTTCCGTCGTTCTTGCCGCGAAGGTGTTTGTGGCAGCGATGGCCTGAACATGAACGGTAAAAACGGTCTGGCTTGTATTACCCCAATCTCTACTTTTAAAGGTAAGAAGTTGGAAATTCGTCCACTGCCAGGTATGCCAGTTGTACGTGATTTAGTGGTTGATTTAACTCAGTTCTACAAGCAATACGAGAAGATTAAACCCTTCCTTATCAACGATGATAAGCAGCCTGCTCGTGAACATTTACAGTCACCTGAACAACGTGCCCATTTAGATGGTCTTTATGAATGTATCATGTGTGCCTGTTGTTCAACGGCTTGTCCATCATTCTGGTGGAATCCTGATAAGTTTATCGGTCCTAGCGGTCTGCTGCATGCTTACCGTTTCTTGATCGACAGTCGCGATACAGCAACAGAAGAACGTCTTTCTGAGCTGGACGACGCCTACAGCGTGTTCCGTTGCCACGGCATCATGAACTGCGTTGACGTTTGTCCAAAAGGACTTAATCCGACCAAAGCAATCGGTCATATTAAGTCAATGCTGCTTAAGCGAGCGGTGTAATGCGAGAACCTGAGCTGAAATCAATAATAATATAGCTCTCAAAGAGTCACTTTCTGGGCATAGAAGGTGGCTCTTTTGTGTATGTAATGGAAGACAACGCGCCGTGAAATCTGGATATTCTAGGGGCGGCAGAAATTATGTATCAAAGGTCCTGACCTGAGATCACATAAAAAAACTATGGCTAAGCACGTGTATAAAGTTTGAAAGGAATAGAAATGCACCAAGGCATCATGAAAGCCTGGCTCGAATCATCTCACTTAAGTGGTGCAAATTCGACCTACGTAGAAGAGATGTATGAAGCCTATCAAGAAGACCCTCAGTCAGTTTCTGACGATTGGCGTGCGGTTTTTGATAATCTCCCTCCGGTGAACGGTGCCTCTAAAGACGCGCCAGAAGCGGCCCACTCAAAAGTACGTGATTATTTTCGCAGTTTAGCGATGGAAGGACGTCATAAGAGCGCAGCTCGTGTGACCGATCCTGAGTTGGATGCTAAGCAAGTTAAAGTGCTACAGCTAATCAACGCCCACCGTTTCCGTGGTCACCAAGGTGCTAACCTTGACCCGTTAGGTTTGTGGAAACGTGAACCTGTTGCCGATTTAGATCCCGCATTCCACGGTCTAACTAAAGAAGACATGGAGCGTGAGTTCAACACTGGCTCATTCGCCCATGGCGGCGAAACCATGAAGTTGGCTGATTTAGTGAAAGCGCTAAAAGCCACTTACTGTGGTTCTATCGGCGCCGAATACATGCATATTACCGACACCGATGAAAAGCGTTGGATCCAACAACGTCTCGAACCATCCTTAGGTAAAGCCAACTACGATAAAAACGTTAAGACCCGCATTCTTGAAGGCCTAAATGCTGCTGAAGGCATTGAAAAATACTTAGGTGCTAAATTCCCTGGTGCGAAACGTTTCTCGTTAGAAGGCGGTGATGCACTAGTACCTATGATGCGCGAAATTATTTATCGTGCAGGTGAAGCGGGCACTAAAGAAATCGTCGTCGGTATGGCTCACCGCGGTCGTTTGAACGTCCTTGTGAACGTATTAGGTAAGCGTCCTGCTGAACTGTTTGATGAGTTTGCGGGTAAGCATGCTGATACTCATGGTTCTGGTGACGTGAAATACCACCAAGGTTTTTCATCTGACTTTGAAACACCGGGTGGCAATGTGCATTTAGCGCTGGCCTTTAACCCGTCTCACCTTGAAATCGTTAACCCTGTGGTTATGGGGTCTGTACGTGCTCGTCAAGACCGCCGCGGTTGTAAAGATGGTTTACAGGTGATGCCAATCACAATCCACGGTGACTCTGCCATTACTGGTCAAGGTATCGTACAAGAGACATTCAACATGTCTCAGACCCGTGGCTTTAAAGTGGGTGGTAGTATCCGCATCGTTGTCAACAATCAAGTGGGCTTTACCACTTCAAATCACCACGATGTGCGTTCAACTGAATACTGTACTGACATCGCTAAGATGGTACAGGCGCCGATTTTCCACGTAAATTCAGACGATCCAGAAGCGGTTGCCTTTGTTGCGCAGTTGGCCGTTGATTACCGTAACGAATTTAAACGTGATGTGGTGATTGATTTAGTGTGTTACCGCCGTCATGGCCACAACGAAGCTGATGAGCCAAGTGCAACTCAGCCACTGATGTATGCCAAGATCAAGAAACACCCAACGCCACGTAAGATTTACGCTGACAAACTGATCGCAGAAAACACCATTGCTGCCGATGATGTGACCAGCATGATCAACACTTATCGTGATGCCTTAGATCAAGGTGATTGCGTAGTGAAAGAATGGCGTCCAATGACACTGCACACCGTGGATTGGACTCCTTACATTGGTCGCGAATGGGATGAAGCCTATGACGCTTCACTGCCTATCGAACGTTTGCAGAAACTAGCCGATAAGTTGAGCTACGTGCCTGAAAGCCATTCACTGCAATCCCGTGTTGCTAAGATTTATAGTGACCGCGTCGCGATGGCAAAAGGTGAGAAGTTACTCGACTGGGGCTTTGCTGAAACCTTAGCTTACGCAACGATTCTTGAAGATAAACAACGTGTTCGTATTACTGGTCAAGACTCTGGTCGTGGAACCTTCTTCCACCGTCATGCGGTTCTGCACAACCAAAACGATGCGACTACGTATTTACCACTGCGTAATATTGCCGAAAACCAAGGCCCAATCGACATCACTGACTCAGTATTGTCTGAAGCGTCAGTACTTGCCTTCGAATACGGTTATGCAACCGCAGAACCCGGCGGTCTGGCGATTTGGGAAGCACAATTCGGTGACTTTGCCAACTGTGCGCAAGTGGTTATCGACCAGTTCTTGTCCTCTGGTGAGCAGAAGTGGGGCCGTTTATGCGGTCTGACCATGCTGTTACCACATGGCTATGAAGGCCAAGGTCCAGAACACTCAAGCGCCCGTTTAGAGCGTTTCTTGCAGCTATGTGCTAACCACAATATGCAAGTGTGTGTGCCATCAACGCCTGCTCAGGTTTACCATATGCTGCGTCGCCAAGTGGTGCGCCCAATGCGTCGTCCACTGGTCGTGATGTCACCTAAATCATTGCTACGTCACCCATTAGCGGTTTCTAGCATGGAAGAATTGGCTAATGGCAGCTTCCAAAACGTGATCGGAGAAATCGATACGTTAGAGGCGAGCAAGGTCGATCGCGTGGTGTTCTGTAGCGGTAAGGTATACTTCGAGCTGCTGGAAAAACGCCGTAAAGAAAATATCAATAACGTCGCAATAATCCGTGTCGAACAGTTATATCCGTTCCCGCATGAAGAAATGGTTGCAGCCTTAGCTGATTACCAACATGTGAAGGATTTTGTATGGTGTCAGGAAGAGCCGCAAAACCAAGGTGCTTGGTACTCTAGCCAACATCACTTCTGGGCTGCTATCCCTGCGGGTGCAAAACTGACCTATGCTGGCCGTGAAGCGTCTGCTGCACCAGCTTGTGGTTACCCAGAGCTGCATGCTCACCAACAAGAATCTTTAGTGAACAGTGCGTTAAAGCTCTAATTGATAAGACTGTAGTCATAGACATTTTATAAAAAGGATCGTTTTTCATGAGTATCGAAATCAAGGTACCCGTACTGCCAGAATCTGTTGCCGACGCAACTATCGCCACTTGGCACGTAAAAGTGGGTGAACAAGTTTCTCGTGATCAAAATCTGGTTGATATTGAAACTGACAAAGTGGTGCTGGAAGTGGTTGCACCAGAAGATGGTCATATTGGTGAATTTTTATTCCACGAAGGCGACACCGTTCTGGGCGAGCAAGTGATTGCTAAGTTTATTGCTGGCGCGGTTTCTGGACAAGAAGTGACTAAAGCGCAAGCTGAAGCTGAAGCTGCTGCACCTGCTGCGACAGAAGAGTCTAACGATGCGTTAAGCCCATCAGTACGCCGTTTACTGGCTGAACACAATGTTGATGCTAGCAAAGTGAAGGGCACTGGTGTGGGTGGACGTATCACTAAAGAAGACGTTGAAGCCTTTATCAAGTCTGCACCTAAAGCGGCTGTAGCACCTGCGGCTCCTGCGGTACAACCTTTAGCGGCGGGTCGCAGCGAGAAACGTGTACCAATGACACGTTTACGTAAGACTATCGCTAACCGTTTATTAGAAGCGAAAAACTCTACCGCAATGCTCACGACCTTCAACGAAGTGAACATGAAGCCAATCATGGATATCCGTAAGCAGTATCAAGATATCTTTGAAAAGCGCCACGGTATCCGTTTAGGTTTCATGTCTTTCTACGTTAAAGCGGTAACTGAAGCCTTGAAACGCTTCCCTGAAGTGAACGCGTCAATCGACGGTGACGACATCGTTTACCACAACTACTTCGATGTGAGCATCGCAGTATCTACACCACGTGGTCTGGTAACACCAGTGCTGCGTGACACCGATACCATGAGCTTGGCTGATATCGAAAAAGCAGTACGCGATCTGGCGATTAAAGGCCGTGATGGCAAGCTGACTGTGGCGGATATGACTGGCGGTAACTTCACTGTGACTAACGGTGGTGTATTTGGCTCGTTAATGTCTACCCCAATTTTAAACCTGCCACAAAGCGCGATTTTAGGCATGCACGCCATTAAAGATCGCCCAATGGCAGTCAATGGTCAGGTTGAAATCCTGCCCATGATGTACCTAGCTCTCTCATATGACCATCGTATTATTGATGGCCGTGAGTCAGTTGGCTTCTTAGTCGCCATTAAAGACTTCTTGGAAGACCCAACTCGTCTGCTGCTTGATCTGTAATCCAATTCTATAAACGATTCAGTTTAAAGAGTTTATTAAAGACAAAAGTAAGACATACCCTCGTGACTGGTCCAAACGGGCCAGTTGGATTTGATTAGAAGTATACGGATAGATCATCATGAATTTGCATGAGTATCAGGCAAAATCCTTATTTGCCGAATATGGTTTACCAGTGTCAGAAGGTTTTGCTTGTGATACAGCCCAAGAAGCTGTAGAAGCAGCTGGCCGTATTGGCGGAAATTTATGGGTTGTTAAGTGTCAAGTACACGCAGGCGGCCGCGGTAAAGCGGGTGGCGTTAAAGTCACTGGCGATAAAGAAGAAATCAGAGCCTTTGCCGAACACTGGTTAGGCAAAAATCTGGTGACTTATCAAACAGATGAGAAAGGTCAGCCAGTTGCTAAAATTTTAGTAGAAAGCTGCACCGACATCGCTAACGAACTGTACTTAGGTGCAGTAGTTGACCGTAGCACCCGTCGTGTGGTGTTTATGGCATCAACTGAAGGCGGTGTTGAGATTGAGAAAGTGGCCGAAGAAACGCCAGAACTCATTCACAAAGCGATCATCGATCCACTGACGGGTCCTCAACCATACCAAGCACGTGATCTTGGCTTCAAACTGGGCTTAAACCCAACTCAAATGAAGCAATTCACCAAGATTTTCATGGGTCTGGCGACTATGTTCGTTGAGCACGATTTCGCACTGCTGGAAATCAACCCACTGGTTATCACCACTGAAGGTAACCTGCACTGCTTAGACGGCAAAATTGGTATCGATGGCAACGCACTGTTCCGTCAACCAAAAATCAAAGCAATGCACGATCCATCACAGGATGACGCCCGTGAAGCTCATGCTGCAATGTTCGAACTGAACTATGTTGCGCTGGACGGAAACGTAGGTTGTATGGTGAACGGTGCTGGTCTGGCGATGGGTACGATGGACATCGTTAACCTGCACGGTGGCAAGCCAGCTAACTTCCTCGACGTAGGTGGTGGCGCGACCAAAGAACGTGTTGCTGAAGCATTCAAGATCATTCTGTCTGATAGCAATGTGAAAGCCGTTCTGGTTAACATCTTCGGTGGTATCGTACGTTGTGACATGATCGCAGAAGGTATCATTGGCGCGGTTAAAGAAGTTGGCGTTAAAGTTCCAGTTGTAGTGCGTTTAGAAGGTACTAACGCTGAATTAGGCCGTGAAGTATTAGCTAAATCAGGTCTTGATATCATTGCAGCTAACAGTCTGACTGATGCGGCTGAGCAAGTAGTTAAAGCTGCGGAGGGCAAATAATGTCTGTATTAATTAACAAAGATACCAAGGTAATTTGCCAAGGCTTTACCGGTGGTCAAGGTACTTTCCACTCTCAACAAGCTATCGATTACGGTACGCAAATGGTTGGTGGTGTATCTCCAGGTAAAGGCGGCAGCGAGCACTTAGGTCTGCCAGTGTTCAACACTGTGAAAGACGCTGTGGCTGCGACTGGCGCAACGGCTTCTGTTATCTACGTTCCAGCGCCTTTCTGTAAAGACGCTATCCTCGAAGCTATCGACGGTGGTATTGAGCTTATCGTTTGTATCACTGAAGGTATCCCAACACTGGATATGCTGGAAGTGAAAGTGAAGCTAGAAGAAACTGGCGTTCGCATGATCGGTCCAAACTGCCCAGGTGTTATCACGCCAGGTGAATGTAAGATTGGTATTATGCCAGGTCACATCCACTTAAAAGGTAAAGTGGGTATCGTTTCTCGTTCTGGTACGCTGACCTATGAAGCGGTTAAGCAAACCACTGACGAAGGTTTCGGCCAATCTACTTGCGTAGGTATTGGTGGTGACCCAATTCCAGGCACTAACTTCATCGACGTATTGGAAATGTTCCAAAACGATCCACAGACAGAAGCCATCGTAATGATCGGTGAAATCGGTGGTACTGCTGAAGAAGAAGCGGCAGCTTATATCAAAGCTAACGTGACTAAACCAGTTGTTTCTTACATCGCGGGTGTTACTGCTCCTGCGGGTAAGCGTATGGGTCACGCGGGTGCGATTATCGCTGGCGGTAAAGGTACTGCTGCTGACAAATTTGCTGCATTAGAAGCAGCGGGCGTGACCACTGTCCGCTCGTTAGCGGATATCGGCAAAGCGCTGCGTGCTAAAACCGGTTGGTAATCTAACCGTTAACACACGAAAAGGCGCCTAAGGCGCCTTTTTTATTGTGCATCTGTTAGCCAGTACTCTGGTGGAAGTGTGAGAATGGACAAAGCTAACACCATGCAGGCTAGCATTTTAGTTAGCAAAGGGTTAGATTGGGGTTCTCTACAGGGCGTCATAATCTGATTGACGTGCAAATGTATCCGTAGAGCCACAACCCTAAGCCTTACGCTTATGGCACCATGGCTGTTCAGCTATAAATCTTGTACTTAATTATCACACGATTGCGGCATTAAGCTGCGAGCGTATTTTTTATTGGCTTATCCCATTGGGGGAGGATAAGCCCAGAGCAGATGGCTAACCCTAAGGGGCATCTATTTACATGAGGGAAAGACTGTGAAAACGCCAAAGATTATTATTTCAAAAATCGATTTAGAAAGACTTGAGCGTCTGCTGGAGTCATTACCTGCGAATGCATTTCCGGGACGTGCAGCATTGGAGGCGGAACTCGACCGAGCAGACATTGTGCCCGCAGCGCAGATGCCCGCTAATGTGGTGACGATGAATTCTGAAGTGAAATTTAGTGTGTCATCCAGTAACGACACTTTTTGTTTGCGTTTAGTTTATCCTAAGGATGCGACGGGTGAGGGCACGATTTCCATCCTCGCTCCCGTAGGCAGCGCCTTATTGGGCTTATCACAAGGTGATGAAATCGAGTGGCCAGGTCCAGGGGGCTCAATGGTAAAAGTCCGTATTGAAGAAATTGTTTATCAGCCAGAGCGTAGCGGTGATTTTCATCGTTAGTCGCTAAGCTGGACATGAGTGAGTATATAGAGGGCAATATGAAGGAAGCCAATATGATTATACAGACAGAGCGTTTAATTCTTAGACCCTTTACCGAGCAGGATATCGATGCCCTCTATTTGATGAACAGTAACTCTGCGATGTTGAAATACATTCCAACCGAGCCTTTTACTGAGCGTGAGCAAGCTCGTGAACTATTCCACAATGTGATCCTTCAGGATTACCAACAACGGGGATTTGGCCGCTGGGCTGTTGAGCATAAGGCTGATAGTAAGGTGATTGGTTTTTGTGGGCCAAAATTTATTCCTGAGTTTAACGAAGTCGAAATTGGCTATCGTTATTTTCCTGAATATTGGGGCAAAGGCATCGGTACCGAAGCTGCTCAAGCAGCAATCAGCGTGTTCCCGCAGTTTGGCATTACGCAAATCATCGCTTTGATCTTAGAGGGGAATTTAGGTTCTGAAGCAGTGGCTAAACGCATAGGAATGCATTGGCGTGAACCTAGCGAGTTTATGGGGTATAAAGTCAACGTCTACGCCAAAGCTTTATAACTAACCATTTGTATTTTAATAAAAAACCAGCCGATGGCTTAATGCCGTTCACTTAAGAGTGAACGGCATTTTTCTTTGGTCTAACCGGAAACTTGTTTTTGCTCATTTTAAGGACTCGTGGATATGCCCTTTCCCGTTTACCATCCAGCTTAAATTGCCGTGCATTTCGTTCTATATCCAATACGTCTCTCGGGACATTCCCCGGTGTTTGTGATGACAGTTGTGTCAACTTGAAGATGATATAACTCGCCGCATCCCGAAAACTCAGTTGATTGGGATGGACCGATGGCAAGCTTTTAGCCATCAGCAACATCTTATATCTAATGAGATTGTAGGCCAGTAGCACGCCCCATAACTCTTGAGTCACCAGCTCCGGTAGTTGACTGCGGAGCGTAAAACGACTCTCCAACAGATGTTGTTTCATCTCTCTATAGCCCAGTTCGATTTCCCATCGATGGGCATATAAGTCGACGATGTCTTCGCTGGGGTAACGCATCGGGTCTATCAACGAGGTCAAAATGGCGACTGACTTACCTTTCACTGTCTTAGTCAATAAACGCGCTTCAAGAGTTTCAGGGAGCTGCGGCCATTTCTTTCTGGCTTGAGGTGTCGTGGTGAGTTTCACCCACTGGTCATGTTTCCCCAGCGTTCGCACTACTTCATATTGAGTGCCTTTCTTCAGTGGCAACAACCAGTGGCTATCAGGTTGCGCTTGCTGCCAAACGTGCAGCAGGCCGAGCGAGTAAAATCCTCGGTCAAATAGGGTTAGGCTGTGATTGGGAATGCTAGGAATGAGCTGGGACGCTAAGTTCATTTCATTTTCGGCAACCGAATCAAAGGCGCTGTTGACCAACAAATGGCTGCTTAACTCCATCAAGCAAACCATGCGAATTTGCGGATAAGCCGCTTCGCCTGAAGCGTTTGCGGTACGCGCAAAGGCGGCTTGATTTTGGACACTATCGGGTGTCCGCCACACTACACCGTCAACACCATACAAGTTAAGGCCGCACCAATGAGGATGTTCAGCTCTCGCGTGCCAGGTATTGGCGCTGCGGCTAAATACTTCTCTAATAACCTCACTGCCCAATCGTTTACGCGCCTGAGTCACGGCGCTGCGTGCAACATAATCAATCTCTTGCGGCAAAACAATGTCGAGTTTGTTGATGAGTGACCGAACAGACTCCCCTCGGAACAAAGCCATTCCGATAACGGCCCAAATCATCGCGTCCATCGGAAATTTACGCCGTCTTAACGTCGCAACGCCCTGAGAGTCTAGGCAAGATTGAATTAACTCAGGTTCTAACACATCAGCTAAGCAGGTGAATTCGGTTAGGCGGGTAATATGAGTACGGGCGAGTGCTTCTGAGAGTTGCATAAAAAATCCGATGACATGAGGTCATCGGATTTTGATCTTTTCAGCGAGATCGTCAAGCGATCTGTCTTAACTGATCGGCATTAAGCCTATGGCTGGTTTTTTTATGATATAGCTTACAGCTAAGACACTATTGAAATATGCCTTCGAGCGAACTTATTCGTCGTTATGATCACAGGTATCGTTTGTGCAATGGCCGTACAAATATAAACTGTGGTTTGTCAGCTTAATATTATGCTTACTGGCCAATTCTTCTTGACGACGTTCGATCACTTCATCTGAAAATTCAATTACTTTACCGCAAGACAGGCAAACTAAGTGATCGTGGTGATGCTGAGTCGATAACTCGAACACGGCTTTACCACTTTCAAAGTGGTGACGACTGACTATGCCGGCATCATCAAACTGGTTTAATACACGGTAGACTGTCGCTAGACCAATTTCTTCGCCTAAATCGAGCAGTTTCTTATATAAGTCTTCTGCACTGATATGTTGGTTTTCAGGTCCTTGCATCAGTTCTAGGATCTTGACTCGTGGCAGGGTGATTTTCAAACCGGCTTTTTTTAGCGCTTGATTTCCATCTGTCATTGCTAATCTCTTGATTGCAGAACCAATAGGTTCATCCGTGGATAGTGATTGCCATTATAGAGGCTCAAATTAAAAACTTAAACCTTTGTTCTAGCTTTATGGGGCTATATGCAGATAAATTGTGTTACTGAGCGTGAAATCGCAATAAATTGCGGCAATTCAAGCATAGTTTTTGTAAGGTTATACCAAGGAATAATGTTCAGGATGCGAAAAATTCGGGACAATAAATAGAATAATTACAATAAAAGGAAACAGTATGTACAAACATATTGTGGTATTAACTGGCGCGGGTATTTCTGCCGAGTCGGGATTACGAACTTTTCGCGATCAAGATGGATTGTGGGAGGAGCATCATATTGAAGATGTAGCCACCCCCGAAGGTTATGCCCGAGATGCCGAGCTTGTTGAACGTTTCTATAACAGCCGTTGGGAGCAGTTACACAGTGGTACTGTGATGCCTAATGCGGCTCATGAAGCGTTAGCCAAGTTAGAGGCTGAGTTTTCTGGACAGTTATTGGTTGTTACCCAAAATATTGATAATTTACATGAGCGGGCTGGATCGCGTCGCTTACTGCATATGCATGGGGAATTATCTAAAGGCCGCTGTCCTCGCTCCCGTCAGACCTTTTTATTGAGAGAACCCTTTGGGGTAAGCAACTGTTGTACGTGTTGTATTCCTGCACAAAGGTTACGTCCCCATGTGGTGTGGTTTGGTGAAATGCCGTTAGGCATGGATAGAATTCACGATGCGCTCGATAATTGTGATTTATTTATCGCCATTGGTACCTCGGGCACGGTATATCCCGCAGCGGGTTTTGTTGACACGGCCAATCATCATGGGGCGCAAACTGTCGAGGTTAATTTACAATCGCCCGATAGACACAGCCAGTTTCAATATCATTTAACCGGTAAGGCAGGGGAGTTGGTGCCTAAATTAGTCGATACTATACTCGCAGGCAAAGTGATTGGCTCCGATTTAGCCGAGTCTGATTTAAAAGAATGAGCAACGAGCCCATGGCGCAAAAACTGGCGATTATCATGCGTGGCTTGCCGGGCTGCGGTAAATCCTATTGGGTTGAACAGTTTGTCGCTAATCTGCCGTTAGAATATGCGCTGCGCGTCCGTCAAGGTGGTATTTTCTCGACCGACAGTTTTTTCTACGAGGGAGAGGTGTATCGATTCGATGCGAAAAAACTTTCCGAATACCATCAACGTAATTTAACTGCATTTATTCAAGCACTCAGCAATGCCCAGCCTGTGGTGATTTGTGATAATACTAATCTCTGCCGCTGGGAGTACATGGCTTACGAGGCCGCAGCCAAAGCCCTTGGCTATCAAGTGCGAATTATACTTGTTGGTAATCCATCAGATCCTGTTCATCAAAAACTGTGTGCTGAACGTAATCGTCACGGTGTGCTGTTAACTCAAATTCGCAGGATGGCAAAACAATTTGAGGATTGTTAACTTTCCTTTGTTTGTCATCTTTTGGTGTTATCTTCGATTCAAAATTAATGTCCAAGCCCCTGAGTAAGAGTTTCATAAGCTTGATCTTAATGACAGTTTCCCTTTTATTTGTCGATTATACTACTGCGAGTTAGTTCCTCTGGAGTGTACCTTGTTAACAAAACTGCTGCTCACCCTCGCCGTCATCATTATGGCGATTTTGCTGCTCGCTAAACGTAAGCCTGGTGTGGTTCAAGCGTCATTACAAAATACGCCTGTGTTGCCGAGTCTATTGCGGCGCTACGCTATGAGTGGGGTATTTTTACTGCTTGGGCTTTGTGTTTTAAGCTACAGTGTGTGGTATTGGCACGATCAGCATAAAGTGGTGACCGTGACAATTGTATCCCCATCGGGTGACAGTTTCGGTGTTTATCATGCCCGTAAAGGCGATATCTCAGAAGCAAAGATGGTCACGGTTGAGGGGGTACATATTCGTTTTTCAAATGCTGAGCGACTAGAGATCCTCGAAGACTAAGGCATATTTATTTTACGAATTTATCTCTCCCGCCTTTTCATTGCGAAGTTATGCGTTAAACTAGCGACAATTTTTTAGCCTGCACTTAAGTGGACTTTTTAGCTTAAGTTTTTTTCAGGAGGACACATGATTACTGCCTACGTCTATAAAAACCGTCAGTTGACGGTGACAGAGATTAACACTCAGGACAGTATTCCGGCGTCGACCATATGGTTGGATCTTTATAAACCTGATGATGCAGAGCGAGAGTGGTTAAGTCATTTTTCAGTTGAAGAAGTGCCAGACGAAGAAGATATCAACGAGATTGAGGCGTCGGCACGTTTTTATCAAAACAGCGACGGGCTGCATATCAATTCCTTATTCCCACAACGGGTGGGGCAAGATGTGCGTGGGGTGAACGTTTCCTTTAACCTGCGTACTAATTTTCTACTGACTATCCGTGAAGAGGATGTCGGACTTATCCGCCTATTACGAAACTATCTGCGGTTAGGTCGGCTAGAAGTATCAACCCCTCAGGAATTGTTTCTCGAACTATTTAATTTAAAAGTGGATTATCTCTCTGATTTGATCGAAGACGTGTATACCGTGCTTGAAAATGTCGGTGAGCAGGTTTTTGACAGTGAAGAGCTTGATGATGTGTTTAAGCTGATCACATTGCAAGAAGACTCTAACGGTAAGATTCGCTTAAGTTTGCTCGATACCCAGCGCTCACTACGTTATATGCAGCGATATTACCGCGGGCAATTATCCGATGAACACTTAAAAGACTTACGTGAAATGCTCTCGGACATTGAGTCTTTAATGCCTCACAGCCAGTTTATCTTCGACAAGTTAAACTTCTTGCTGGATGCCGCGATGGGTTTTAGTGGATTACAGCAGAATAAGATCATCAAAATTTTCTCGGTCGCTGCCGTTGTCTTTCTGCCTCCGACACTTATCGCGAGTAGCTACGGAATGAACTTTAATGGTATGCCAGAGCTAGAATGGCAATATGGTTATCCGATGGCGATTCTAATGATGCTTGCGAGCGCTGCGGGAACTTACTTTTTCTTTAAGCGTAAGCATTGGCTGTAATTGGCCAATTTGATTTAATCGCAAAGTATTCGCAAAAAGCCGGAGTTTCTCCGGCTTTTTTATGGGGATTATTTGCGGCTATCGCCACCAAAGTAATAACTGACGCGTTCTCGAGGGTTGAGATATTCGTGAACTTTTTCAGGTAGTGCCGCGGGAGGAAGGCAGCGGACGATACTGATCCCTTCGATTTCAAGATCAACGATAGGCGCTTGATCTTTTGGCACTAATGCATCGTAAACGAGGATTTTAGGGCAAAGTAGCTTTTGCAGATTGACCGACATCACCATCGCATATTGGCCGCTTGACAATTCCACCACACTTCCCGGGGGATAAATGCCAAGCATCTTGATCATTTTGCCAATATATTCCTGATTTAATTTCGTTTTATATTGTTTATACAAGTGTCCCAACGCGGCGTATGGCATACGAGCTTTACCCTGATTACCTGGATAACACAGGGAGTCATATTCATTCACCACTGCTAATAGCTGGGACATCTTATCAAGATCCGTTTCTTGCAATCCCTTGGGGTAACCTGTGCCATCAAGAAACTCATGGTGATTGGTGATAGCAGGGAAGGCAGCCTCAGGGAAATTCTCAGCCAGTTTGAGTAAATCAATCCCAAGAAGGGGATGTTGCTTAATAAAATTAAGCTCAGGCGCAGACCAAGGTGTGGTCTTTTTCAAAATCTGCGGTGGCACTTTGAGTTTACCCACATCATGAAATAGCGCACTTAAACCGATTAATTCAATTTCACTTCGATCCCATTCCATCTCTTTGGCAATCAGCATGGCCAGTATGGCAACGTTTAACGAATGGTAGTAAATACTCTCATCCTGTTTGGCGTCACTCATTAAGTGCAGTACTAGATTATCGGAAGTTAACAGCTGTTCCACCATACTGTGGACTAACACCTTAGCATCATCAACGGCATTCAACGGCCGATTGCGTAGTTTAGAAATCATACTGCGCATCATGGCCACTGAACGGGTGAAGTTTTGTTCCGTTTTATGAATATCTCGGCGTAGTTTTTTCTGGACTTCGATTTGCTCAGCCTTATAGACATCCATATCATTTTTAAGATCGTGCAGTTCAGGACTCGGTGGCAGCTTGATAGGATTAATGGCCTCAGGATTTAACGGTGCGGTTTCACTGCGCTCTAAATCGACAATTACGTGTTCAATACCGAGATTTTTAATTAATTCAATTTGCGCAGCCTGTTTTATGTGAAAGCTACTGAATAAAAAAGGATGATCTTTCCAAGCAACGGGTAACCGCACAAAATTACCCACTTGTAATTGATGAATTGATACTTTACAGCTTTTTTTCATATTTTTGTTATCGTGAAGCCAATGGCGTTATTTTATATCAATGGTGCAGCTTTACAATTACTTAACTAACATGTCAGCATAGTAAGATTGGAAAATAACCGAAGCATTGAGCCTATATGGATTTTATCGAAGTATACCCTAATGCGATACCTGAAGACTTATGTGATCGTCTCATTCTTGCGTTCGAAAACCACTCAGGTGTGGTTGATGGGCAAACCGGTAATGGGGTAGATCTTGAAAAAAAGATCAGTCGAGATCTTACATTAGATAATTTCGCTGATTTACAGCCACTTAAAAATGAGTTGTTATCTTATACACTTAAGGGAACGACAGATTATTTTAGTCAATATGCGATGGCGTTAATGGGAGCGGTGGCGGTTTCTGTCAGTGATGAACAAGGCCAGGCTGTGACTCTAACGCCAACGAATTTTGAGCGTCTTGGTAAGCCGAGAGCCGAAGCATTGGTCAAATATTTATACCGCAGTGGTAGTATTAATATTCAGAAATATCAAAAGAATAAAGGTGGATATCCCCACTGGCATTCCGAGCAATTTCCTCAGCTTAACCACAACGAGGCCTTACACCGTGTGGTGCTTTACATGTTTTATTTAAATGATGTAGAAGAGGGCGGCGAGACCGAGTTTTATTATCAGCAGCGTAAAATCGCACCTAAAAAAGGCACAATGGTGATTGCGCCAGCAGGTTTTACTCATTCCCATCGTGGCAATATGCCTATCAGTAATGATAAGTACATTGCCACCTCTTGGGTGATGTTTAATCGCGCCGAGCAGCTTTATGCTGTTTATGCATAGGATAGTTAGGTTGGGATGGTAATTCTGAATCGCGCGCCTTCAAGATGGCTTTCTTCAATACTTAGACTTCCGCCATAACTACTGACAATTTCATCACATACGGCTAAGCCAATCCCTTGCCCTGGCGATTGGCTGTCGGCTCTTACGCCGCGCTGAATAATTTTTTGCCTAAGTTGTTCTTCTACGCCTGGGCCATCATCTTCGACGATCAATTCAAAATCACCCTGCTGATTAAAATGTGCTGTTACCTGTACTTGGCTAATACATAGCCTGAAGGCGTTTTCCATTAAGTTACCGCAGAGTTCCATTAAATCGCCTTTATTACCGGGAAACAATAAATTAGTCGGGATGTTGGCCTTAAATTTCACCTGTTTGTCACGGTAAATTTTAAATAGCATTTGCGCGAGTTGCTCAACAAGTGGGGCAATCGCGGTGTGTTCCTGCTTTAATCCCTGGCGACCTAACATGGCGCGTTTTAGTTGATATTTAACCAGCTGATCCATCTGGCTGATCTGCTCCATGATTTTTTCATTGGCAGATTGCTTTGTCAGACTTGTATCATCGGTAATGGCGTGAACGGCTGCAAGACGAGTTTTTAAGCTGTGCGCCAGATCGTTCATCGCGTTTTGATAGCGTTGTTGTTGGGCGCTCGATTGCTGTAATAGTTGGTTAAGCGCTTGAGTTACGCCTTCAAGCTCAACGGGGTAACCTTCTGAAAGTGACTTAGTCTTACCTTGGTTTATCGACTGCAACTCGTTTTGCATCCTTACGAGTGGACGCATCCCCCAATATGCCGCACTGACCAGCAGAATCAGTGCGAGAGCGAGCACCATGGCCAGACGGATATAGGTTCGTTTACTGAATTTGCTGTATTCCTGCTCGAGCTTGGCTGCATCTTTCATTACAAGCAGGTTGTAATGTACGCCAGCGATTTCTACCGCGAGCAAATACACAAAGTAACCTCTGTCATCGGCCAAGGTGAGGTAATAGGGCGGAGAGTCGTTACGGATTTCGTTGAAACGTTCGCAGGTATCGAAGAGGCCACGGTCAACAGCGAGGGATGAGGTCCATACTTGTTTAAACTTCTCATCACAACTTGCGATTACATACCGCTCTTGCTTGTTGTTTTCCTCTAACCAAGCACTGGTATCAGGAATAAGATCATGTTCTCTAAGCTCGGCGGCAACTTGTGGAATTTCGGCGATAAGCTGGGCGGTTTCTTCGTTATAGCTATTTTGCGCATGCAAAATGTTGACCATCCAAGCGAGGCCAAACCCTACTAAGGTGATGATAGATAACGAGGTGAGAAACATCCGGGTAAGCAGACGTTTCTTGAATTTGAGCCTTAGTTGCATGGCAGATTAAATTTATATCCTTGGCCACGGATTGTGGCTATCGGATTATCAATGCCATCGCGGGTGAGTTTTTTACGTAAGCGACTCACCATCACTTCGATAGTATTAGGATCGCCTTCTTTGTCGCCATAAATGACATCTAATAGCCGCTGTTTTGCGACGACTTCATGACAATGGCGCATTAAATATTCGAGGATAAGGTACTCGAAGGCGGTGACTTCCATAATGTCATTGCCGAGCGTTACTTGTTTAGCGGCAAGATCAAGTTTTAACTCACCACTGGTAATGACTGGTTTGACAAAGCCGGCGCTACGTCTGACTAAGGCGTCAAGTCTTGCGACAAGTTCTTCTTTTTGGAAGGGTTTAACTAAATAATCGTCAGCGCCCGCATTGAGGCCTTCAACTTTATCTTGCCAATTCACCCTCGCTGTGAGGATAAGAATGGGGGCTTTAACGCCTTCTTCACGTAATTGTTGGATAAGACTAATACCATCTTGATCGGGCAAACCTAAATCGACAATGGCAACATCTATGGGGTAATTGGTGGCTTGGAAAAAACCTTCTTTGGCAGTGAGGGCCACTTGAACTTGGTTGCCCAAATCGCTTAACTGTACTTTTAGATGATGGGATAAAATAAGATCATCTTCAACAACCAAAATTCTCATAATACTCATGCCTTAACGTCGACTGGACTCAGTGTACGCAAATTATACGCGGGAGCCAAATATTGTCTTATCTTACCCACAAGGACCCACAAGGAACTTAACCTCGGCTGACCAAGGTTCGTTAGTGGCGAAAATAAGTACTAATCCATTGTCTTTAAAGTCATTATCTTTAATGCATTTTTAATGGCTATTGCCTTTATTTCGCTTTACTCCAGATGCCGTTGCCGCTCCACACTGCACCTAAACTAAATAGCATTACGCTGCCCATGATGATCGCCAGTCTTAACCAAGGCTCTCCATGGGCGAGCCGTATCTGTACAGCATCGATTGCAGTGGTTCCCCAAACGGTGATGACACTGATAAACAAAGCGGCTTGAACTATTCGAATTACAAGTGGTTGTTTAATAAGCAGGAAAAAAGGTGTTATAGCAAAAAGGCTTGTCAATACAAGCTGGTCATACCGTAAAAAATGCGCGCTTAACAGCCAAAAGGCGACAATGATCCAACTCACTCTCCACCACATAATCTTCTCCAACGCCAATATTGATGCAGGCTAATATAGCGATGTTTAAAGGACTATTCTATTTGCTTGTTCACAGAATGGTGATATTGCAGAATAAACAAGCCCAACAATGTTGGGCTTGGGATGATCAACATAAACGATAAATTATAGGGATATTTTTAATCTATTTTATGGACTTGCTCATCAAAGCTTGGGGCAACTTTGCCAGCTTGAGTATTATTAAAGACGGTTTCATTAAATTCGCCTTCTGATTTAGCGATCACGACTGTGGCCACACAATCACCAGTGACGTTTACTGCGGTACGTACCATATCCAGTAGTCGGTCGACACCAATAATTAACGCAATACCTTCAACTGGGAGGCCAACTTGGTTAAGCACCATCGCGAGCATTATGAGGCCAACACCAGGAACGCCTGCAGTACCAATCGAGGCCAGAGTCGCGGTTACAACCACCGCCGCATAATCGGTAAGGGTTAACTCAATGCCAAATACTTGAGCGATAAATACCGTTGCGACACCTTGCATAATAGCCGTGCCATCCATGTTAATGGTGGCACCTAATGGCAGGGTAAAAGAGGCGATTTTATTATCTACACCAAGTCGGTGTTCTGAAGCTTCTATGGTAATAGGTAAGGTAGCGTTAGAACTGGCGGTGGAAAAGGCAAATAACTGTACATCGCGCATTTTGCGAATAAAGATCAACGGACTTAAACCTGAAAACACCTTGAGTAAAATGGGATATACAATAAAAGCGTGAATAAGCAATACGACGAGTACGACAAAGAAATACTGAACCACGCTGCTGAAAGTTTCTACGCCGAGAGTTAAGGCAAGTTTACCCATTAGAGCAAAAACACCGTAAGGCGCAAGCTGCATAATCAGGGTAACTACGCGCATAATCACTTCGTTTAAATCTTCAAACAATACAGCAATACGTTTACCACGCTCGCCAATATGAGCGATAGCAAACCCAAAAATCACTGCAAAAATGATGATTTGCAGCATATTGCCTTCGCTCATGGCTTGCATTGGATTGGTCGGCACTATGCTGATTAACACATCAGCGAGACTCGGCGCTTCTTTTGCAACGTAATGCATTTTCTCTGACGCGAGTGAAGCATTACCCGGGTGGACTATCACTGCACTGATAATAGCTAGTACTAAGGCTATAGCGGTTGTGAATAAATAAAAGGCTAATGTTTTGCCGCCTAATCGCCCTAATTTTGAGGGTTCACTTAAGGAACATGTCCCACAGACTAAGGAAATAAATACCAGTGGAACGACTAACATTTTTAAACTTGAGATGAAAATCGTACCGATAACATGTAAAAAGCCGTTGGTAATATAGTCCTTAATAAATGCACTATCCGGAAAGTAATTACGTAGAAATAGTCCAATTGCAATACCCGTAACCATGCCGATTAAAATTTTACTGGTAAGGCCGAGTTTATGTTGTGATGAGGTTGCCATGGGGGTTCCTGTGTGTTTTTTATACGTTCTAATATTGGCGACGACAAGACTAGCAAGAAAATGCAGAAGTTTAAATGAGTTCTAATGTTAAACTAAGTTCAAAATATGCAAAATAAAATAAGAGAGTAATGGAAAAGTTACGTGAAAATTGTGTAATGTTAGCCTATAAGTTATAAGCGTCAATCTTAGTATTATCATTAGAATAACAGGGAGCCTGACAATGAAGTCAGCGTATAAGGTTTTTCTCGCAGGACTATGTTCACTTTTTTTGGTTGCATGTGGAGGCGGAGGCAGTATCTCCGATGATGGCTCCGGCACCCCCCCAACCCCAGGTGTTATCACTGTCACTATGGGTATTTCCAATACCGATATTTCCGCTTTAGCTCCCGCAACAGTAACTGCGAAAGTTGTTGACTCCAAAGCCGGTGCGTTAGTTGGTGAATTGGTGACATTTAGTTTAAGTAACGCCAATATCGGATCATTTGACCCTTCTACAGCGACAGCATTAACTAATGGCGAAGGTATTGCGACCATTATATTAAATACTGCAACTATTGCAGGTGCAGGTACAGTGACTGCAAAAATTGATACAGGCGAATCTGGCAAAATTGGCTTTGTTATGAAAGGCGATGGTGGTGAGGCTGGCGGTGGTGCGCAAGTTAATCTTGCTCTCACTGACACGAACGGAAACGCAATTCAAACTATTACCTCATTAAATCCTGGAAAACTCACCGCAACAGTGACAGGTATTAATAAACCTACGATTGTGACTTTTGATAATGATATTGGTGATTTACCTATAAAAACTGCAGTAACCAATGCTCAAGGAAAAGCGAGTGTTGATATTTATGCTGGTAATACCTTAGGTGCCGGAACCATTACTGCTTCGCTTGCCAGTGGTGAAAAAGGTACGGCTGTGGTCGTGGTGGGTGCAACTAATGTTGTAATGGGCAGTGGCAATCCATTTGTTGCTGGTAAAGCAAGTGTCAGCGTGACTGACTTAACCGCAGGTGGCACAGCCACAATTTCTGTAGTGATTCAGGATGACCAAGGTAAGCCTTTTACTCAAGCTGTCGATGTAAAATTCTCTTCTTCATGTTCCACTAAATCTTCTCCAGAAGCAGAGATTAGTTCTCCTGTTCCTTCTGTGAATGGAGTTGCTACTACCACTTATTTAGCTAAGGGGTGTTTGGGTCCCGATCCCATTAATGTTACGGCCAATGCTGGTGGTTTAAACCTTTCTGCTACTGCTTCAATCAATGTGTTACCAGCCAATGTTGGCAGTATCGTATTTCTTTCCGCAACACCACAAAACATTGCCATTTTAGGTACGGGTGGTGCAGAGTCTTCTGAAGTTAAGTTCAAGGTGTTGGATACTAACAGTAATCCTGTGAGCAATCAGCTGGTCAACTTTAGTCTTAACACTACAACTGGTGGTATCGAGCTAGATCCCGTAAGTGCAACGACTAACAACCAAGGGATTGTCCAAACTGTCGTTAAAACCGGTACAGTGGCTACTTCTGTTCGTGTTACAGGTGTTGTCGCAGGTTCGTCCCCAGTTATCTCTAGTCAATCTAGTCAATTAATAGTATCTACAGGCATTCCTGACCAAGATAGTTTTTCACTATCTGCATCGACTTTGAATGCTGAAGGTTGGGATGTTGATGGTACTAAAGTAACAGTGACTGCTCGCTTAGCGGATGCATTTAACAACCCTGTACCAGATGGAACTACAGTTTCATTCACTACTGAAGGTGGTGCGATTGAGGATGCTTGTCAAACGGTAAAAGGGACTTGTAGTGTGGTATGGACCAGTCAACTTGCCAGACCTGAAGGCCAAACGTTGATAGACGCTACTGGCGCATTAGTTCGTCCACCTGTTGCTACACTTGCAGCTAATTTAGGCAACGTTTACGGCCAAAAATACGGCGGTAGAGCAACCATAACGGCTACCGCGATTGGCGAGGAATCTTTCCCTGACCTAAATGGTAATGGCCGCTTTGATGCATCCGAATTTAGCGCCTTTTTAACTCAAAAAGATGTGAGTGGTAAACCTTTCGATTTAGATGATGCTTTTAACGACTATAATGAGGACGGTTTTTTCAACCCTCAACAGTCTGGAGGCCAAGCGGGGGGAGAGCTAGAAGAGTTAATCGATTTTAACTCTAACGGTGTTTTTGATCTCAAAGACAGTAAATACAATGGTGTGCTTTGTTCTGTGCCTGCTCATGCTGGTTGTGCAGATGGAATATCTGAACCCAAATCACTCTATGTTCGAGGCAGTTTAGTGATAGTGATGTCAGGAAGTACAGCTTATGCAACACCTAGAGCAGATGTACTTATTGACGATAGCTATAGCCTAAGTAAAGACCAGAGTATTGATATTATTGGTAAGGATGCCGCAACGGTTTACTTCACCATCTCTGATTTACACAACCAACAAATGCCTGCTGGCACCATCGTTCGATTTAAAGCAAGTGCAGGTTCAATAGCTAGTGGTGCAGAATATACATGGCCAAGTAGCAATTATAATGCTGGGCGTGAGTTTAGTGTGTCGATCAAGGGTGAGGAAAAACCTAACGCGGGTACCTTCATTGTCGAAGTTGAAACCCCAAGTGGTGTGGCAACTCAAGTTCTGTCTTTGCCAATAAGAATTAATTAGTCATTAAAATTTGTAATTAAAACGGGGAGCTATATGCTCCCCGTTTGTTTTTGATTAGATACTTGGTAAAACGCCAGCATGGCATTTACCGTGCTGGCGGTTGATTACTCAGCAAGTAAACCGCGGCTACGCAACAACGGTTCGATTCCTGCCTCTTTTCCACGAAATTTTTTATACATCAACATAGGGTCGTCACTGCCACCCTTAGACAAGATGTTGTTACGGAAGGCATCTGCGGTTGCTTTATCGAAAATGCCATTTTCTTTAAAGGCTTCGAAGGCATCGGCACCTAAAATATCCGACCAGAGGTAGCTGTAGTAACCGGCTGAATAACCGCCCGCGAAGATATGCGAGAAGTAAGTGCTGCGGTAACGTGGGCTGATCTCATTAATCAATCCCATGGCGGCTAAGGAGTCGGCCTCAAACTTGGCGGCATCCTTAGGCGTGGTATCGGTCAGGGTGTGCCAATCTAAATCGAGCTTTGTGGCGGCCATATATTCAACGGTCGCAAAGCCTTGGTTGAACTTGCTGGCGGCTTGGATTTTTTTCACCAGTTCCTGCGGGATCACTTCACCGGTTTTGTAGTGCTTCGCAAATTGCGCGAGCACTTCAGGCTGAGTCATCCAGTTTTCGTTGACCTGTGAAGGGAATTCTACATAGTCGCGCGGTACTGCCGTTCCGCCTTGTGAGCGATATTCGACATTGGATAACATGCCGTGCAGCGCATGACCAAACTCATGGAACAGGGTGCTGGCTTCATCGAAGGTGAGTAACGCTGGCTCATTACCCGCTGGACGAGGGTAGTTCAACACGTTGACAATAATGGGTTTAGAATCGACGCCGTTCATATGGTATTGCTTGCGGAACGAGTTCATCCAAGCGCCGCCGCGTTTGCTATCACGGGTAAAATAGTCGCCCATAAAGATGGCCATAAGCTTGCCGTCTTTATCGTACACTTCCCAAGTACGCACCTCGGGGTTGTATTTGGGTAAGTCGGTACGTTCTTTAAAGGTTAAGCCATAGAGGCGATTGGCCGTATAGAACACGCCTTTTAAAGTGCTGTCGAGGGAGAAATAAGGGCGAGTTTGCTGCTCGTTAAAGCTGTACTTTGCGACACGGATTTTGTCGGCGTAGTAATCCCAATCCCAGGCTTGCAGCTTAAACTTGCCACCTTGGTTGTCGATTAATGCCTGCATATCTGCAACTTCGGCCTTGGCTTGGGCAAGCGCTGCTGGCCAGACTTTGTTGAGTAAGCCATAGACATTTTCTGGTGTCTTGGCGGTGCGCTCTTCTAACACAAAATCTGCATGGGTTTTATAGCCCATGAGCTGTGCACGTTCGGCGCGCAGCGCGGCAATTTTTGCCAGAATGACTTTGTTATCATTGGCATTATTGTTGTTACCTCGCTCGATATACCCCTTATAGAGTTTTTCGCGTAATTCGCGATTATCGGCATAGGTTAAAAACGGCGTGATAGACGGGCGTGACGTGGTAAATACCCATTTACCTTCATGGCCACGCTTTTTCGCGGTTTCGGCGGCAGTAGCAATCACATCGGCGGGTAAACCAGATAAGTCCGCTTGCTTATCAATCACTAGCTCGAAGGCATTGGTTTCAGCTAACAGATTGTCACCAAAGGCTAAGTTAAGTTTGCCGATTTCTTCATTCAGGGCGCGCAGCTTGGTTTTATCCTGCTCGCTGAGGTTAGCACCTCCACGGGTGAACGACTTATAGGTGTCTTCCAGTAATTTGGCCTGAGCCGTGTTGAGCTTTAGGCTGTCTTTGCTGTTATAAACGGCTTTAACGCGTTGAAACAGCTTATCATTCAATAAGATATCGTCTTCGGCGGACGATAACATTGGCGAGACTTCCTTGGAAATCGCTTGCAGCTCAGGAGTGGTATCAGCCCCAGTTAAGTTAAAGAAGACGTTGGAAACGCGGGTGACGAGATCGCCCGAAAACTCCATCGCTTCAATGGTGTTGGCGAAGGTCGGCTTGTCTTTATTATCGACAATCGCTTGGATTTCTTCGTGTTGTTGGGCGATACCCGCCTTAAATGCAGGGAGGAAATGCTCGGGCTTAATCTTATCGAAGGCCGGTATTTCCATAAACGTATCATAGGGTTTAAAGAATGGGTTGCTGGCATTTTGGCTGATGATTTGCGCCGACATGGCATTCGGTGCGACTTTCGCCTGCGTCGCAGCATCGCTATGCTGTGCACTGCAACTGCTTAAGGCGAGGGCGAGCGTGATAGCGCTAAAGGTTAGTGTGATTGCGCGTGGTTTGAGTGTTCGCGCGTTAAGGGCCTGTGATTTTAGGCTTAGTCCCTGCATGTCAATTCCCCGTTAGGTGATTATTATTCTGTCGGATTAATGGTGTTAACAACCATTAAGCTTATTTTAAGCTGACTGTTTAGCATGTATTCGCCTAAGGGTTCCATCGATTTTGTGTTTTGTTTGTAACAAATGGTTAGCCTGCGGTTTTTAACGGAAGAACTATGGCAAACTGAGCCCCGCACTAAGGCAATATTCGGCAAAGGATAAAGCCATTACTTTGGTGCGTTTGAATGTAAGTCCCTCATCATACAAATAATAAATAGGACCTCTATGGAATTGCCTCAGTTTGACTGTACGAGCCTTTGTCGTCGTTTTTCTTATTCCCTATTAGCCACTGCGTTGTGGACATCGCAAGCAGCAGCGTCATCCACTAGCCTTAGCCAAGATGCGCTTAAGGTGGCCGATTATGCGGTGAGCACCTATGACACGCAGATGGTTAAGAGTTTGGCGCATTTAATCAGTTTTAATACCCAAGCAGTGGAGGGGCAAACACCCGATACCAACCCCGCTTTTATTGGTTTTAAGTCGAGTTTAAAAAGCTTGAGCCAAGAACTCGGGCTCGATTATGCCGACCACGGTTATGTGGTGCTGATTGGCCTCAATGCCAATGTTGTCGATGCCCAACCCTCACAGGTTGAGAAATTGGGCATCGTCACCCACGGCGATGTGCAACCCGCCAATCCCGCGCTATGGGCCAAAAGCCCCTATGTGCTGGATACCGAGTCTGAACCTGGCAAGCTGATAGGTCGCGGCACTGAAGATGATAAAGGCGCGATTGTCACCGCCATGTATGCGATGAAGGCCATCAAAGATAAACAACTCAAACGGGAAAAACGCATTGAGCTGTTGGTGTATTTAGCTGAAGAGTCCGATTGGGATCCACTAAAAGCCTTTTTAGCCCATTACACTCCAGCACAGATGAATATCACCATAGATGCCGAGTATCCTGTCGTCACCGCCGAAAAGGGTTGGAGTAAGATTGGCTTTACTGTACCGAATCTTGAGTCAACGCAGGAGCAGGGCGTTGCAAAAGTTCCTAGCATAACGGCATTTTCTGGCGGCTATTTTGCTAGCCAAGTGCCGCAACAAGCCGAGGCGCAAATTCATGCCATTACCCCAAGCTTGTTTGAACAATTACAGGCGAGCGCCGCCAAGCAGCAGGGGATGAAGTATCGATTCGAGCGTACTTGCGAGCAGGCCGTGTGCGACTTGCATATTTTTGCCGACGGTAAGGCGGCCCATTCCTCCACACCAGAAGATGGGGTGAATGCTGTGACGCATTTGGCCGCGTTACTGAAGCCATACACTTGGCCTAAAACCACGGCGGCTTTAACTGTCGCCGCCATGAATGAGTTAGTGGGGTTGGGGATTTATGCCGAGCAGTTTGGCGAGCTAGCCTATAAAGATGATTTTATGGGCGCTTTAACGCTGGCACCCACTGTCGTTGCGCAAACGAGTAAAGGGACTGAAGTCACCATTAATTTACGTCGACCAGTGGGCAAAACGCCTGAGTTACTCTCAGCCCAAGCCAAGGACGCGCTGAACAAATTGCAAACTGAGCATCAAGTGACACTCATCGACGTGGAAAGTTATTGGGGCGAGCCTATGGTGATGAAGGATGCACCCCATCAGCAGACCTTACTCGATGTATTTGCTCACTTTACTGGCATAGCATCACCCAAACCCGTGGCCATTGGCGGCTCAACCAACAGTAAATTATTCCCCAACGCCTTAAGTTTTGGCCCCGCCATGCCGGGCGTGGAATACACTGGCCACACCGAGAAAGAATTTATTACCCATAAACAGTTTATGCTGAATCTGAAAATGTACACCGCCGCTTTTATTGAGTTAACCGCTGCAAAATAGTGTGCTTTTTAATGGGCTTGATTAATTAAAGCGATGGGTAAAATACAACATAGGGTGAAAGGCGCTGATTTCACGCCAAAACTCATCGGTTTATAAGATAATGGCGGCTAATCCGAAATAGCCGCCATTGCATTTAATCGTTAAAACAAGATAACAACTGTTTATCTAGCTAAAAGCTATTGCCCCATTCCTTCTTACTGCGACAACTAGTAGCGGCACTAAACTCGCGCTTGTTGACCAAATTTTAGTAATGCTACAGAGTGACTACACTATCGGTTGCGACTCAATTTTATATGATTCAAGGTGTATCTAATGCATTTATTTTGTGAATATTCTAGTATATGTTTTGATATTTTGGATGATGAGGGATGCTCGCTCATGGCCTTTTCAAGCGGTGAGTATTTCATTCATTATGTTGGCTATGATAACGAGCGTTTCGATAGTGAGTTATGTATTAAAAAAGGATTTTTTAAAGGAACTGATCTTGAAGTTTTAGAACAGCTAAAAAGACAAGGGAAGATCCCGCCAAAAAAGCCTGAAATTTACCTTGTTCTAGAGGCAAATGTATCTTTAATGACAACATTGAAGATTCAACTAATGGGTGAGGGCTTCATAAATGCACTTTATGCTTATGCTGAAAGTATTGAGGATAAAGTGTTTTCTAAATTGATCATTAGCAAAGCTGAGTCTATTTTAAAAAAAACTAAATTTGGGTATACAGCTGTGGAATCCCCTCTAGAATTCAAACAGATCCAAAGGAAGGTGTTTTAGTGAATGACTTTCTAAAATTATAAAATTTATGGTATGGGGGGGCCGCAGAAGCAGCTTAGCTCTGCCTCTATTTCTATCACCCAAATACCCCATTACTTGTTACGGCATCGTTTGCTGGAAGATTCTGGGACATTATTGTTGACCAAATTTTAATAATGCAACAGAGTGACGGTAATAACGGTGGCGATTCACCTATAAATTTAAAAGGTTTCACTATGAACGCAGGTGAGATTGGCGAAGCAGCAGGGCGAATTTTTAATTATAAAGCGCCACTTAATTGGATTATCAGAAGTCAAGAAGACCAAAATGACCATGGTATTGATTGTGAAATTGAGCTGAAAGACTCCAACGGAAGAGCTCTTGGTCAAGAGAGCGTGTTCAAGATTCAACTGAAAGGTCAAGAAAACTGCTCATTTATTGAGGATGGACAAAAGCTGTCTTTTTCGGTTTCTCGCGTCCGTCTTCAGTATTATCTCAAGTTCAATATTCCAGTGATATTGGTAGTTGTTGAAGTGTCTAGCGAAGGGGTTTACTGGATCTCTGTTACTAATAATCAAGATATCTTGGAGAAAGTACAAGACTCATCTACTGATACTTTGACTGTCCACTTACCTGTTGGGAATAAGCTAGAAAAAAACGATTCCGCAGCATTCGATAAATTATTGGTGGCTGTTCAAGAATGTTGGGACTTTCTGTCATTACGAGATCTAAAGCTTGTGGTTAACAACTGTAAAACCCTGCCCCCAGAAGCTTTGAATAGTTGTATCGAACAAGTTGGTGACGCTTTGTTCAAGGCTTACCATATCAAGTTGGACCAACTCCTACTTACTAGATCATTTAATGATCTTTATCAGCAAGCCAGTGACATTATTCAATCGCGCATTGTGCCACCTAAAGATAGGTTCTTGGCTACACTTTACTTCGATTATGCTTTTAAGATCGCTCCTTATAAACAAGTAAAAAACGAACAAGTTGAAGAGCAATTTAAGTTATGCGGATACTTAATTTTTTTTGCCAGAGAGCAAAAAGAGTCAGCTTATCGTCTTACTGCTATAGCAAAAGCAAGAAGCTCACTGTTTAACTTTAAAGTTGAACAACTTCATGCGCACCATCATTCAAATGAAAACTTCAAATCCGATAGTTTTGAATACTTGTTTATAAACCGAGAAATACATAAGCAATATCTTGATGCTTGTGCTCAGTTGCAGAAGATAATAAACATGTGCCATAGGCTGATTAACCGCAGTCAGTTTAATATCTTGGCTGATTTAATGTGTGATGTGGCATTATCTATAGGTATGTTTAAAACCATTCATAATGCACGTGGGTCAAATGAAGCTATTGCATTCCTAGATGAGTGGCTTGAAAAGATGCTGCACACAGTATTGATGTACTCGTCAATTGTTAGTGAAATGAGAAAAATTGAGCAGCTATATCTTATGGTCAATTTACAGTCCGAACTCAAAACTATTGTTAAGTTCGACGTTAGATCTTTAATTATCGAGCATTGTCCGAGTTCTGAAGAGTTATTGGATGCACTTGATAATGTAATGGCTAGTAAGGATCAACCCAAACCACTTTTTGAAACCAGCATTGAAGAGCAAAAGCAATTCTTTGCTTACATGGCTAAAAACCTTGGTATGGACCCAGACGATCCTACTTCGAGAGAAGGTCAGTTCATAGCAATAGGTTTAGCCAACTATGACCCTACAAATATTATTGGTCATTGTGAGCATATGTTTGTTGATTATCGACCGAGAGGGATAATAGCCCAACAGCTAGGAATGCACTCTCTGAGTATGCCGATCATGACTTGCTTAAAGCATAAGCACACAGTTGGAACGGGGAACTTGTTAATCAAAGCATTCGATAATTCTGATGGACCAGAGTTTGCGTTAGGATTTAAGCAACGTAATTGTGATAAGTGCTCTGATTGTTCACCAAGAGCAGATGATTGGGTCTGGAATTTGAAATGGCAGCAAGAAGAACGAACAAAACATGTCGAGTGGCTTGATAAGATAGACTTTTAATTATTTAAACAAGCAATTTAGAAATCAAACTTGGTTTTAAGCCAACAGTTGTTATACGCCAGTTGGAAAAGAAAACACGTAGTTTTGGTTAAACCGCAGTTATAACAAACGGTTGAAGAGGGACCGCCAACGAATAGCGTTTCTAGTCCCAATGAGTTGCGGTGTTTACGGTTGTTGTGCTTGTGCTTGAGTTTTGTGTTATGCGTTGCCAGCCTATTAGGGCGGGCGTTAACCCATAGAATTTTTAATCCAAAAATGACGAGTTAGAGCAACGGGTCTATCACATTTTTGTCCCAAAGGGAGTCAGTATCTTCTTTAAGATCGACATCCGAAATGACAGTTGAAACCAACACAAATTCAACTGTCTCTTGAAGAGTCTTCTGGCGAAACAACTCATTGCGATAATATTTTCGCTCTAAATTAACTGTTGGAATAAATCCTGAACAGTTAACTGTATTAACTAGAGTTTGTGACTATTCCAGGGGGATGCTCGGGGTTGTGATATCAGCTTTTAGCACTAAGACAATCAAGAAAATAACGCCTAATAACGGGAATAATCCCAGTATCGCGCCTAGCATCCCTGTGAGCTTAGGATTTGTCGTTTTTTTGCGACCGAGTGAATAACTCAATATGCCGAAAAACATCATGCTAGCGAAGAGTAACAGCAAAATCAGCAAGAACATTGACACAATAAATTCCTTTTTAATTCATATGTTAGAGCTGGATAATATAGAGTGAGTTAATGCTAAGTCAATCTTATTCATAAGGATTGAACGCATGGCGGTAAGTAATAGGTGAGTTTATCTATTGCTGAGTGAATCCTAAAGGCCCGTAAAACAGAGAGTATCGAATAAGATCTAGATGGCGATCTAGCTAGCCATGCTACATAAACCAACATTGAGGCCCGCCTTCAGCATGTGATGTTCCCAGCATTTTACAAATTTTGAGTGTAAATGTAATGAGAATTGTTATCATTTTTGTGTATTGATAATTATTTTCAATTAAAATGCATTTCTCAAACAACAATGATGGGGAATCATGATGCAAAAAACGCTGTTAGCTACACTCATTGCGAGTTTTTTATTCCTACCAAGCACCTACGCAAGTGAAGACAAGTCCGCGACTAATATTGAGGTCATTAGTATCAAGGGAAGTCGTTTAGATAAGGCCGCAACGGCAACAGGGTTACCTTTAACTCTGCGGGAAACTCCGCAATCCGTTACCATTATCGATCAAGAGTTTATTCAAAGTTTCTCACTTAATAGTGTTGCGGACTTAATGTTTTTAACCCCTGGCATTTATGCTCAAAAAGCTGAAACCAACCGCTATTTCTTTAGCTCTCGCGGTAATCCGATTACTAATTTCCAGTTTGATGGTGTGCCCGTTAACTATTCGAGTTTCTTTAATGACGCCTCAACTGACACTATATTATTTGACCGCGTCGAAGTGGTCCGCGGAGCAACGGGACTCTTAACTGGAGCGGGTGAACCATCGGCGGCAATTAACCTTATCCGCAAACGTCCTAAAGCGACACCTGGCGGCTATGTCAGCGCAAAAGTCGGTTCATGGGATAGCTACCGCGTTGAAGGCGATGCCTCTGTTGATGTGACGGATAGTGGTGCTGTGCAGGCTCGTTTTGCTGCTGCCTATGAAAAATCAGATAGTTATATTGACCTTGCCAAAGATGAAAACCTCCAAGTTTATGGCGTGATCACGGCAAAACTCAGTGACAGTACCTTATTTACCCTAGGTGCTGATTACAGTGACCGTGATCCAAAAGGCTCAACTTGGGGTGGTCTTCCTCTATTTTATGCGGATGGCAGTTTGGCCAATGATCTATCTCGCTCGACCACAACCGCAGCCTCTTGGTCGAGTTGGCAACGTAATGGCGCGAATGTCTTTGCCACGCTTGAACATGATTTTGATAATAATTGGGACCTTAAATTTGACGTCGAACATCGTGAAGATGAGATGGACGGACACTTGCTGTATCTCTATGGCGCACCGGATAAAACAACAGGGTTAGGAATGGGGGCATCGGCGATGATCTATCAATCGACCCGTAAACAAGATGCAGCGCGACTATTTGCTTCAGGGCCATTTGAGCTCTTTGGTCGCGAGCATAAATTGACTGCTGGTTTATTGTATTCTAAGCAAGACACAACCGCAGATTCCTATTACCCATTGAATAGCATAAGTATTGGTAACTTCTTCGAATGGGATGGCTCAGTTGCCGAACCTAATTATCCGTCGACGCCAATCTATCAAGAAGGTGAGGAAATTCAAAAAGGGGCCTATCTCGCGACCCAAATTAATTTACATGATCAATGGATGTTGTTGCTGGGTGGCCGCATTAGCCAATATAAGTTTGAATCAAACGCGGCGGCTGACTACAACAATAGCGATGTTTTTACGCCCTACGCGGGCCTTATATACAACCTGAACGATAGCATCTCGATTTACACCAGTTATACCGAAATTTTCCAGCCACAGGATGCAAAAGACGCGAACAATAAGCGCTTAGATCCCATGACCGGAAATAATATAGAACTGGGTGCGAAAGGGGATTTCTTTGATGAGAAACTGACCGCCAGTATTGCCGTATTTAAAGTGCAAAAGGAAAATGTGGCAGAACGTGACCCAAATTATCCCACACCTCTACCAGATGGTAGCTATCCAATGCGTGGAGTGGACGGAACCAGTAACCAAGGTTATGAAGTTGAGTTGAACGGTAGACCAGTAGAAGATTGGGATCTGTTTTTCAGCTATACCCATAGTACATCGGAAGATCAAGACGGGGCAGCCTTTAGCACTCATCTACCGAAGGATCTGATTCGTTTATCCTCGCTTTATCACTTTGATGGTGCACTCGCGGATCTGACTGTCGGCGGTAACTTAAGCTGGCAGAGTAAAATTTACAAAGATGACGCAGGTCCCAATGGCGAGCGTTCCGAGCAAGATAGCTATTATCTAGTCAATCTGATGACAAGCTATCAACTGACAGACGATGCTAAAGTTCAACTAAATATCAATAACTTATTTGATAAAAAATATTACTCCAGCATTGATTTTTACAACCAAGGTTTCTTCGGTGAACCACGGAATATTGAGTTAAACCTAAGCTATAACTTTTAAATAATCATTCCTGTAAGTTAGAGCTGTAAATGCCGTGTCTATTACGACACGGCATTCACATCACTAGGTGGTCGTAAGGTTCAACATTCGCTGAAAATAACCACTTTGCTTTGTTGGTTTGCCCGATCCTTGCAGAGATAATCAATATCCGCGACTTGGTTTAAATGTTTTTAATCAAACCGGGCGCTTGGCCTTATCTCCAATTCATTGCTCCCATGCCTTTATTACATATCACTTGTATGCCAATCAGTGATTAGTAACCGACGGCTTCGCTACCTGAATGACGGGGATCGGTAGCGCCAAATATCCCTTGGTCTGTCACCATTATGGATTGAGTGCTACCCATGGCTGATTGCACTCTCACCTTATGGCCTTTGGCTTCGAGTAATGAAATGGTATCGCGGTTCAGGCTGGTCTCGACCCGCAGTTCATCGGGGAGCCATTGGTGATGTACCCGCGCAGCATTGCTGGCTTCGGCAATGTTTAAGCCGTGGTCAATTACGTTCATAATGATTTGCAGCGTGGTGGTAATGATGCGTGAACCGCCTGGGCTGCCCGTTACTAAGAAGGGTTTGCCGTCTTTCATCACTATGGTGGGGCTCATTGAACTTAATGGACGTTTATTACCTTCCACCGCGTTGGCATCGCCACCCACTAAGCCATAACCGTTAGGGGTACCTGGTTTTGCGGAAAAATCATCCATTTCGTTATTGAGTAAAATCCCCGTGCCTTTGGCGACTAAGCCCGAGCCGTAGCTGAAGTTTAAGGTGTAAGTGTTGGACACCGCATTGCCCCATTTATCGACCACCGAGAAGTGCGTGGTTTGGTCACTCTCATAGGGCGCTAGGTTACCGGGTTTGATTTCTTCGCTTGGCGTTGTTTTGTTCAGGGCAATTTGGCTGGCAATTTTTTGGGCGTAGTCCTTATCCGTTAGTTGCTTGACGGGCACTTTATAAAAATCGGGATCGCCTAAGTATTCGCTGCGATCGGCGTAGGCATGCTTCATGATTTCAGCCATCACATGGATAGTTTGCGCCGTATTGTGACCGAATTTATCGATAGGGAATTGCTGCAACACATTAAGCATTTCAATAATATGCACACCACCTGAAGATGGCGGAGGCATCGAAACCACCTCATATCCTCGGTATTGACCACGAACGGGTTCACGCTCAACAGCTTTGTAGTGTTTTAGATCTTCTAAGGTCATGATACCGCCAGCTTCTTGCACGGCCTTAACCAGCTTTTCTGCGGTTTCACCTTCGTAGAACCCTTTGGTGCCTTTCTCGGCGATGAGTTGCAGGGAGTGGGCGAGTTCTGGCTGCTTTAAAATATCATCCACTTGGAAGTCGCTACCGTCGGCCTTATAGAAGATGGCTGCTGTGCTTGGCCATTGACTCATGCGGCGCTTTAAGCCTGCAAGGGATACCGCCAAATCTGGGCTAACGCTAATCCCTTCCTGTGCCATTTTGATGGCGGGCGCTGTGACCTGTGCCATGGTCATCGTGCCATATTTTTCAAGGGCTAAACTCATGCCCATTACGGTGCCAGGTACACCGACAGCAAGGCCATGTTCACGGCTTAATTTAGTCACCGCATCGCCATTCTCATCGAGGAAAATGTCTTTTTTCGCCTTTGAAGGCGCCTTTTCCCGATAATCGATAGCGATAGTTTTATTTTCTTTGGCCAGATGAACGAGCATAAAGCCACCGCCGCCAATATTGCCAGCACGGGGTAAGGTAACCGCTAAACTGAATGCCACCGCCACCGCAGCATCGACGGCATTACCGCCTTGTTTCAAGATTTCAACCCCTGTGCGACTGGCCAAGGTTTCTTGGCTGGCGACCATGCCATGTTTTGCCCATACGGGTTGTGCCGTGGCCATTTGGCTGAAAATCGAAGGCTCTTCAGCATGGAGAGTGGGCGAAGACAATAAAGGCAGTGCCATGGCGATGGCGAGAATAAGAGGTCTAAAAGGTACTGCGCGGCGCATATACAATCCTGAATTTATTTTCATTATGACTATGCAATGTGCCGAGAATTAGGCTTAATTGCAACCTTGGATCTTGGCTTAGTGTGTTTAACGGATAAGAATTCAACTCATGAGACAACTCATTTTCGCTTTTGCCAGCGCGGCGCAGAGTATCGCCGCCGATAATTGGGATAGCTTGATGGGGAGGGATAATCCCTTTGTCCGACATGCCTATTTACTGAGCTTAGAGGAGAGTTTGTCGGCCTGCGCCGCCACGGGGTGGCGTCCACATCATCTGTATGTTTTCGACGCCACCGGCAGTGAATTTGCACAAGAATTAGCGCCTGATACCGTAATCATTAGTCCAAAAGATGCCGCAGATTTTATGGCTTTACCGCTGCTGGCATTGATGCCGCTTTATCAAAAATCCCACTCCTATGGCGAATATGTGTTTGATTGGGCGTGGGCGCAGGCCTATGAGCGTCATGGTCTTGAATATTATCCTAAATTATTAAATGCCATACCGTTTACCCCAGTGCAGGGGCGGCGGATGGGGCTCTCGCCTACGCTTTTGGCAGAGGAGGCGCAGCAGCTAAGTCTTGCCGTATTGTCTTGTTTAAATGGGCAATTAGCGAATGCGGATACGCCTATGTCCTCTTGGCATAGTTTATTTGTCTCGTCTTCGCAGCAAGCACTATTTACTGAGGCATCGAATCACACCGCCCTTCGGCGTCTAAGCACTCAGTTTCATTGGCATAACCGTGGCTATAAAGATTTTGCAGCCTTTTTAGCGGCGCTCACCTCCCGTAAGCGCAAAAATATCCTTAAGGAGCGCGCCCAATTACAGCCCTATGGTTTGCAATATGAGTTTGTTGCGGGAGCGGAGATTAGCAGTCAGCAATGGCAGCATTTTATTGAATGTTATCAACTAACCTACCTTAAACGATCCGGCCATCGCGGCTACTTAACCCCGACATTTTTTTACATGATCGCCGAGCGTTTGGCCGAACAGATTGTGCTGTTGGTGGTAAGTGATGCAAAAGGGCAGATGATTGCGGGCGCGCTGTATTTTACGGGCCGCAACGAGCAAGGGCAGACGTGCCTGTTTGGCCGTTACTGGGGCAGTATTGTCGAGCTTGAGGGATTGCACTTTGAGGCCTGTTATTATCAGGGCATCGAATATTGCATCGCCCATGGCATTGATCTATTTGATGCAGGCGCGCAGGGCGAACATAAAGTACTGCGCGGGTTCGAGCCTGTGGCGCTCTATTCCTACCATAATATTGCCCATCCTGAATTTAAGCGGGCGATTGCGCATTTTACCGAGGAGGAAGCTGCGCAAATGGAAGTGTATATACAGCAGATGCGTGAGGTATTGCCCTATAAGAAGGGCCAATAGCCACCATAAACCTAAAGCGTAGTGTCAACAAATCCGTTGGCGCGATGCGAATGATGCTATACAAAAAGTGATGTGCTAAGCACATATGACTCAAGACGGCATGTTTGATTAGCTCATCGCTAACCAGATCCCAACACCAATCATTAGGCTGCCGGCGATACGATTTAGCCAACGAATGTTATCGCCGCGACTTAAAAAGATCCGCAAACTTTTGCCACCACTCGCGTAGGCCAACATAGAAGTAAACTCTGTCACCATAATAATACTCAGTAGAGCAAGGAGTTGCGGCGCGACTTCCAGTTCTGCATTAATAAAGGGCGGTAGGAGTGACACCATAAACGCCCAACCCTTAGGGTTGGCAATGGCGGTAATAAAGCCCTGTGAAATTAAGGTAAAGTTACTGGCTCTTGGATTAGTGTCATCATCGCTGAGCATCGCCATCTTGCCTCGAGCACGCCACATCTGCACACCGATATAGCCTAAGTAAATGCCGCCAACCCATTTAAACACCTGAAAAACCTCAGGATAATTAAGCATGATGCTAGCTACGCCCATGACTGCCGCTGTAGCTACCAAGGCAACTCCCACAAGCTCGCCGAGCATCATCCACAGGGTGCGGCGTACACCAATGCTCATCCCGAGTGTCATGGCGAGTGTCATACACATACCCGGGGTGATAGAAACAAAAAAGAATGTCGGAATAAAAACAGCGAGTAAGGCAAAGTCTGGCATGGTCTAAGCGGTCTATATGAAATTAACTGGAACGCTAGTGTAATGAAAATGCTTAAGTTAGCCAACGTAGACAGGATGATGTTTCTTTTTCTATGGCTGAATGGGATTACTTACCGCTAACTCTCTGTTTCGAATGAGGGGGAGTGAACCATCAGGATGATTGCCAAGAGCTAGTAGTCCAATTTACAAAAAGAACGGTTATGGTTTGTTTAAATAGGATTTCCTGTAAACAAGTCTCTTGTAATCGTATCGTTTAAAGATGAGCAGGCTATGCTCGCGTTTTTACATGTGATTAACCGTGAACCCAATTAGGCTGATATTGATATAAGACTTTTAAAACAGTACTTTTTAAATAATCAATTATGTTTAAATGAGCAATTGTGTAACTTCAGGTTCGCATTCGGTATCAATTAAATATACGCATTCTTGGCTAACAATATAATAACTGTATAACTGAGTGTAAATGTGTTTGCCTAGCTCACCATAACAATCAAGCCGGGTATTTTTTACCGACTTCCATATCGGCCATGGCAACCTAAAATATTCACTGCTTTTTGCGCTGATGTTTAGGTCTTCATCTAACGGAAAGGTAATGTAATCGTATCGTTTAAAGATGAGCAGGCTATGCTCGCGTTTTTACATGTGATTAACCGTGAACCCAATTAGGCTGATATTGATATAAGACTTTTAAAACAGTACTTTTTAAATAATCAATTATGTTTAAATGAGCAATTGTGTAACTTCAGGTTCGCATTCGGTATCAATTAAATATACGCATTCTTGGCTAACAATATAATAACTGTATAACTGAGTGTAAATGTGTTTGCCTAGCTCACCATAACAATCAAGCCGGGTATTTTTTACCGACTTCCATATCGGCCATGGCAACCTAAAATATTCACTGCTTTTTGCGCTGATGTTTAGGTCTTCATCTAACGGAAAGGTAATATTACGATTACCAACATGACTCAAAAAACTCTGATAGCTTGATTCATCAACTACCTGTAATCCCGCAATGGTATCGAAATGGATTGTCATGGTCACAGACTCTTGCTGCCAACTAAGTGTTAATGAAAGATTATCTAGTTGGCAATGTACTAATGGATAGGGCTTTAGCGGAGTCTTAAGTGGAAACCAAGGCTGATACATGGATTTTTCCTCAATTTTTGAATAGAAAGCAGCTGAATAGAAAGTAGCTGAATAGAAAGCAGCCTAAGCATAAAGGTCATATTAAGTGGCATTGCAGTTTTATGGCCGCGAGATACGGTAAATTATGTTGATGTGATTTAGTGATTAATATGCAGCATAACTTATTCAATTAAAAAATACCTTAAGAGATTATCTAATAATTTTTGAAACTAATATCAATAAAGCGTGACTTATCAAACTAAGAACTCAGGTTATGCTTGTTCATAATTTTATTTCTATAGTGAGTGAATACGATGATACAAGGATTTTCTACTGCTTATTTGTTTCAATTGTCTCTTATAACCAGTGCTATGTTATTAAGTCCGGCAAGCATGAGTGCGCAAGATAAACCCATTAAAACGACTTCATTAGATAGCGCTACAACGTTTAGCTTGCAGAGTAATTTAACACCTAATGCCTCTATTCCGGCCGATTATTATTGGAATCAATTTGGTTGTTCGGGTGCCAATCTGGCTCCAAAGTTAACCTGGGAACACGTCCCAAAAGGTACTCAAAGTTTTGCGGTCACTTTTTATGATAAAGATGCCCCCACTGGTAGTGGTTTCTGGCATCGAGTGGTTTACAACATTCCATCACAAATCAATCAATTGGAAGGTGGGGTAAATGGAGGAACATTACCCGCTGAGGCGATTGAGGCCAATACGGATTTAGGTAAGCCAGGATTTTTTGGCCCTTGCCCACCTAAGGGACGTGAACACCGATATGTATGGACAGTGCATGCCTTGGATGTTGCGAAGTTACCGATTGACGCGAATGCTAGTCCCGCCTTAGTGGGTTTTTATCTATGGCAACATCGCCTAGCTGAAGCAAACTTGACTGTATTAGCGGGTTCAAAATAGGAGCAAGCTTATGAAATTTAATTCTTATCACCCCCTCATCGCTTCGCTCGTCATGTTAACAGGCCAAGCATTTATCTCACCTAGCCTGATGGCTCAGCAAGCGGCAATACCACAGGCGCAACCTGAGGTTTATGCCACGCTTGATGGTGCTGTTGGCGGCATTAGTTTTACCTCAACCGATAGGCTTATCTTTAGTTATCACCCTTTTTATCAACCTAAAGTCAAGGTGGGTGAATTGTTGGCAGATGGCAAAGTAAACCCATTTCCTAATTCAGATTGGCAACAATGTCATGATCCTCAAGGAAAACCGAAAGATCCTAATACTTGTTTAAATTGGGTTTTAGGTTTGCGAACCGACGATCGGGACCGAGTATGGTTGCTCGATTCTGGCCAAGCTGAACCCCGAATTGAGCCTAAGTTGGTGGCATGGGATACCCGTAAAAATCAATTAGACCGGATTATTCCGTTGCCATTCCCTGTGTCTATTCCTGAATCGCAGCACAATGACTTTGTTATTTCAAACCGTCATCAAGCAATTGTGATTGCTGATGAAGGTATTGCAACGGGTCCTGTTGGTGATAAGGCTGCCTTAGTTGTCGTGGATTTAACCACGGGTAAGAGTCGGCGTGTATTACAGGGGGATACTAGCGTGATGCCTGATCTGAAGCGACCACTGATTATTGATAGTACCAGTGCCAATCCAAAGCGTATTGACGTGTTTGTTGGCGCCGATGGTATTGCCTTAGACAGTGCCCAACATTGGCTTTATTTTGCGCCGATGAATAAGGACAAAGTCTATCGTGTCGCGATGGCAGATCTACTTAACCCGGATCTCAGCCCGAAGGCGCTGTCCGCCAAGGTTGAAGAATACGCGGATAAGCCAAATAACGGCGGGTTAAGCATTGATTCAGCAGATAATCTTTATCTAACCGATGTGGGTGAGCGCGCTATCGGCATTATCCCTGCCACGGGTCGCGAATATCAAACCTATGTGCATGACGAGCGCATGGTGTGGCCTGATGGTGTGAGCTTTGGCAAAGAGGGCTACCTGTATACTGGCGCTGCCCAACTGCCGCTGTCAGCTGCATTAAACAATGGCAAATCAGAAAATCGTCCACCTTATTATATCTTCCGCTTTAAGCCATTAGCTGCCGGCGTTCCGGGTAACTAACTGTTAAAACCAGGAGTAAATCACATGAATATTGTTGGATTAGACCACTTTACGATCCGTACCCCGATATTGGCTGAAACGGTTCAGTTTTATCAAGTCATCCTTGGGTTAACGCAAGGTTGGCGGCCACGGTTTGGTTTTCCTGGTCATTGGCTTTATGCGCAAGAGAAACCTATTTTGCATTTAGTGGAAGTTGGCAGTCGAGCGTTAGATGCTTATTTGGGCGAGAGCAGTGCACTGTTTGGTTCGGGTCGGGTTGATCACCTTTCTTTTCGGGGGACGAATTTGGCCCAAATGCAGCAGCATCTATGCCGACAACAATGCCCATTTAGGGAGCGAATTGTCCCAGAGATTGGAGAGCATCAATTATTTATTGAAGATCCCAATGGCATTACGGTGGAAATGATTTTTCCCTATGCAAGAGATAACGCCATCGTGGGTGTCGCGATGGAAAGACTGGCAATTTTGCCTGAGGGATCAGCCTAAATGTCGCAAGTCGATCTCGCACGATAGCACAATTGATAACCGTGGGCGTGTTGCCTCATCTAGCTTGTTTTCCCTTGGAGCGATAGCAATGAACTTAATCGATGATCTTCAACAAAAACAATTATGTAATGACCAACATGCCCATCATCACACAATGCCAATTCGTTTAGGTGTAACGGATTTAAGCTTTCATCGGGTAACGGCAGCAGTTGTTGCCCAAGTAATGCGACGGATGGGCAAACAAGTTGAGCTAAGTTATGCCCTGCATGAGGCCAATTTTAATCGGCTCAAGCTTGGGCAGATAGATTTGCTTTGCTCGGCTTGGTTACCTCACAGTCATGGCGTGTATCGGCAGGAGGTTGAGACTCAAGCCCCAACGCGTGAATTAGGGCTACATTATGAGCCTTACGCACTTTGGGGTGTACCAGATTATGTGCCTGAAGATGCGGTTTCACGCATCGAAGACTTGCTTAAACCTGAGGTAAAACAACGGATGCGGCCGATTATTCAAGGCATTGGTGATGGTGCAGGTATCACCCGTTTTTCTAAAGATATCATGGCGCAATATGGATTAGCTGCGGCAGGTTATCAGTTTAGAACGGGTACTCAGGCCGATTGTGTGGCGGCATTTGAATCGGCAGTGTCAGTACGGGACTGGGTCATTGTGCCATTGTGGCATCCGCAATTTTTACACCATCAATATGGTATTCGTGATCTTCAGGACTCAAAAGGGTTACTCGGGGGAAAAGATAAAGCAGTTTTGCTCGCCCGTGAACGCGAGTTAGCGATTAATTTCTCGCCTGCACAAATTCAAGTACTTGATAACATAGTGTTATCGAATCAAATTGTTGCAGAACTCGATTATGCGGTTAATCGACAAGGAATGACGGAAGATGAGGCCGCTGCGAACTGGCTAGAAGCCAATCCTTCGCATTTTACGACGTGGTTAGCTCCGCTGCTTAATCCTACAAATGCCTCTTCTTCGGAGATGACATTATGATGAACACTCCCGAATCGCGGTTAGTGGCTGCTGGGCTTGAATTACCTGAAGTTGCAGCGGCGCTTGGAAATTACGAACCTTATTCAATTGTTGGTAGCCAATTAATGACTTCGGGTCAGTTTCCCTATTTACAGGGAAAGCTTAAGTATCAAGGACAATTGGGCGCAGATCATACTGTTGGTGAAGGTTACGCGGCCTGTCGTCTTGCTACCCTAAATGCCATCGCGCAATTGAAACAGGCTTGTGGTGAGCTGTCGCGAATAAAACAAATTTACCGCTTAGAAGGGGTGCTAAATGTTCATCAATCTTGCTTTGAACATCCTAAAGCACTCGATGGCGCTTCGGATTTATTGCTCGAGATTTTCGGCGAAGCTGGGCGCCACAGCCGAATGATTTGGACTAACCCCGTCATGCCGTTAAACAGTTTATGTTTGGTCTATTTATTTGCCGAGTTACATGAGGATTCTCAACTCGAGCAGCAGACGGCATAAACCTAACCCATGTTTGCGGTTAAAAAGCTTAGCGATAAAAATGCCGCTCGCAGTAAAGCGAGCGGCATCATTCAATCTATCTCGCTCACTGTTGTTACAGTACGCCGCGGCGCATTTGATCGCGCTCAATCGATTGGAACAGGGCAGTAAAGTTACCTTCACCAAAACCTAAGTTGTTCTTACGTTGAATGATTTCGATAAAGATTGGGCCGAACAGGTTCTTAGTGAAGATCTGCAATAAATAGCCTGATTCGTCGCCGTCCACCAGAATTTGGTGATGCTTGATACGTTCACGGTTTTCGGTCACTTGCGGGACTTTATCGAAAATGGTGTCGTAATATTCGGGAATAATATCCAAGCATTGAATCGAGCTACCTTCCATTGCATCCAGAGATTTAACGATATCGCGGCTTCTAAAGGCTAAGTGTTGTACACCTGGACCATTGTATTCCTTCAGGTATTCATCGATTTGGTTCTTATCGTTGCCTTTACCTTCGTTAATCGGAATACAGAAACTGCCATCGGGTGAACGCAGGGCGTAGGACACCAGCGCAGTTTGTACGCCGCTGATGTCGAAGTAACGTACTTCAGTAAAACCAAAGATGTTTTTGTAGAAGTTCGCCCAATGCTCCATGGTGCCTTTATAGACGTTATTGGTTAAGTGATCGACTTCGATAAAGCCTTTCTCTTGGGTGATGACTTGCTCACTTAAGTCTTCAAAGTCAGTGGCATAGATATTGTTGTCGGCACCAAAGGTGTCGATAAAATAAATTAAGCTATCGCCAATACCATAAATCGCCGGATAGGGCAGATCTTTAGCCGAATCATCGGCCGCTTTGGCGCCGCGTTCCACCGCTACGCGGTGAGCAAAGCTGGCATCTTCCACACGCCAGCCCATAGAGCAAATAGCAGGACCGTGGGATTTGGCAAATTCTGCCGAAAACCCTTCGCGCTCCTTATTGAGCAGGAAGTTAATATCATTTTGTTTATAGTACAAAATATCTTTATTCTTGGCTTTTTTCAGCAGTGAAAAACCAAAATCAATAAACACTTTGTGCATAAAATCGCTGTCGGGGCTGGCGAATTCGGTAAATTCGATACCGAGTAGGCCCAATGGATTAAGTTCGCTTGCCATGATCTGTTCCTCTTGATTAATTCAACACGCAGTCACTCTTTTTGCCTTGTTTACGGTGGTGACTTACGGCTAGTTGCTTAGTTAATAAACCTTTCACTAGTTCTGCCGAGCAGATTTAGTTTTCTAGCCAGGAGCGGTTGTAGTCTTTACTCATGCAATTTTGCACATGTTCGGTTAATTTCAGTGGGGCGAAGGTGTCCACCATCACTGCATATTCATAGGTTTCTTTTTTGCCAATAGAGGCTTCGGTGCGGCCGGGCTGCGGGCCGTGCGCTACGCCTTTTTGGTGTAGGGTAATGTAGCCTGCTTCAATCCCAGTGCGGCTCATAAAGTCGCCATCGACGTAGTACAGTACTTCGTCACTATCGATATTGTTGTGGTAGTAAGGCGCGGGAATGGCGCGCTCATGGAAGTCATAGGGGCGCGGCACAAAGTTACATACCACAAAGTTGTGGGCGGTAAACACTAAGTGATCTGACGGCGGCAAGTGAATTTTGCCAACTTTAGGCGCGTATTCTGTGATGTTAAATGCCCAGGGGTAAACACAGCCGTCCCAACCCACAAGGTCAAAGGGATGCCACTCTAAGGTGGTCAGTTGGTACTTATCACCAAATTTACATACCAGCGGGAAGGCGCCGCGCTCAACTACGGCATCTTGCAATACGGGCGTGCGTAGATCGCGTTCACAATAGGGTGCTGACTCGAGTAATTGACCATATTCATTACGGAAATGCTTTGGCACTTCCACCATTGAAAAGGCTTCAATTACAAATAAGCGCACATTGCTGTAATCGTTAAATTTGAGCTGATGTGTGGTGCCGCGTGGGATCACTAAGTAGTCCCATTTTTTAATCTCTAGGGTGCCATATTCACTGTAGAGCGTGCCTTCACCTTCGTGCACAAACACCACTTCATCGGCGTAGGCATTGCGGTAAAACTCCGCGGTGTCTTGGGTGACTTTTGCGGTGTAAAGTGCCACATCATTGTTATAGAAGATTTTATTGCGGGCACTGAAGAAGTTGCCTTCACGATCGGCCGTGCGAGAGTCCAATTTATAGTTTTGAACTAAAGAATCTTCCCATTGGGCACCGTGACCGAGGTGGTAAGGAGCGACTTCTAGCGCCTTCGTTGGCATATTGTGATGATATTTATTGGAATAAATATTGGAAAAACCATGGGTTGAAAACAGCTCTTCACGATATAGCTCGCCGTTTTCCTTCTCAAATGCGATATGGCGCTTATGGGGGACTTGGCCTTGTTTCACATAAAATGGCATGGTGGATCCTTGAGGTTTTATGCGCCGTGAGCGGGGCTCTACAGGGCTTATTGTTATGTTGCAAGTTGCATTACTGTGATCTTCTTATCAATTTAGTTGCTTAGATGAACAAAAAAAAGAATAATAAATCTGTCGTCTCAATCTAAAAAATAGATGGTATTAACTACTTTACGCTTCGTAGCGTTTGCGTGACATTTATATTCGCGCCAAGGAGTCCCCATGCGCATCGATATTGATGCTTTTAATGTCCTGCAAGTGTTAGTGGAAGAGGGCAGTTTTGCTAAGGCTGCCGAGCGTTTGCATAAGGCGCAATCGGCGGTGAGCTATCAGGTTAAAAAGCTAGAGGAACATTTAGGTGTGCAACTTTTTAGCCGTGACCAATACCGCGCCGAGCTGACGAGTGAAGGGCGGGTGATCTTGGCCGAGGGGCAAAGACTGTTACAACACCTTGCCAATATTGAACATCTTGCCAGTCGTTTTAGTGAAGGTTGGGAACCAAAACTGGAGTTAGTGATCGATGGCGCCTTGCCGATGGAGCCGATTATGACTGCGCTTAAACGAATGGCTGAGCATCAAATCCCGACGAAAATTCAGCTCAACATGGAGTTTCTCGGCGGTGTGCAGCATAGATTCGAACGTGATAATGCGGATCTGATGTTGGTTAAAGACTACCGCACCGGCCCCTATTATCACCCACAGCCGCTGCCAGCGATTACTAGCGTGCTGGTGACGAGTGCTTCACATCCGCTGGCACTATTAAAAAAAATCAGTCTGCCTGAGTTACAGCAGCATGTTGAGCTGACCATCGAAGATTCCTCCCCCAATAAAACCTATCGAGATGAGCTGCAATTCGGTGGCGATAAAGTGTTTTATCTTTCTGGTTTTATTATGAAAAAGAATGCGTTATTAAAAGGACTCGGCTTTGGCTGGCTGCCAGACTTTTTAGTGCAAGCGGAACTTTTGAGCGGTGAGTTGGTGGAGGTCGACTTTGTCGGTGGCAGTCGTTATACCTTTATCCCCCAATTAGTGTCGACCCTTGAGCGCCCCCTGGGCCGTGCGGGTAAGCTGTTTACTGAATTGATCCTAGAGGAATTTGCTAAGGCAGAGCAGTTTAATGGGGTGGGTTTAGGTTAATCCGCTGCTACTTGTCATGTTTTGAAACAACTTTCTGCTGCAAAATTGAGATAAAAATAATCGCATTTTGACATTTTATGTCATAGAGTAAGTCCTAAATCGAACTATGTTTTACGACTTATCAAATCAATAAGGACTGACAGAGTAAAGGGGAATTGTATGTCTAGACGTTGCCATGAAGTGGACTATGAAATTATCGGCCACAGTATGCAGTTGGTTGAAGTGGAGCTCGACCCTAATGAGACTGTGATCGCTGAAGCTGGTGCTATGAATTATTTGGAGCAGGACATCAGCTTTGAGGCCAAAATGGGTGATGGCTCCGAGCCGGAGTCAGGCTTTTTTGGCAAGTTGATGGGGGCCGGTAAACGTGTGCTGACGGGTGAGAGCATCTTTATGACGCACTTTACTAACCTCGGGCATCAAAAACGCAAAGTCGCCTTTGCAGCGCCTTATCCCGGTACGATTTTGGCGATAGATCTCGCCCAATATGGTGGCGAGCTGATTTGCCAGAAAGACAGTTTTCTCGCTGCAGCCCTTGGAACTCGCGTTAGCATGAAGTTTAATCGCCGTTTAGGTACAGGCTTTTTTGGCGGTGAAGGGTTTATTCTGCAGAGTTTACAAGGCGATGGCATGGCGTTTATCCATGCGGGAGGCACTTTAGTTAAGAAAGAACTAAAAGGTGAAACCTTGCGTGTCGACACAGGTTGTTTGGTCGGTTTTACCCCGGGGATTGATTACGATATCGAGCGCGCAGGCTCGTTAAAATCGATGGTTTTTGGCGGTGAAGGGCTATTTTTAGCGACCTTAAAGGGCCATGGTACTGTGTGGTTACAGAGTCTGCCGTTCTCACGGATGGCGGATCGTATTATTGCTCATGCACCATCAGCAGGTGGTAGCGACCGCGGCGAAGGTTCAGTCCTCGGTGGGCTTGGCCGTATGCTTGATGGCCGTTAAGATATCGGTCAAATCGACATAAACTGAACACTCGAGTAATCGCGCTTTCTATTGGTCAGGCATCCCAAACTAGCTTATGGGATGCCTTTTTATTGTCGTTTTTGGTTTACTTAAGCGGGTTTTAGTTGTGTTTAAGACCTTGCTGAATGCGCTTTTCAACCTGTCTTGATATCAAATACATCATTAAATAACCTGTGCCTAAGGCCAAAATCACCGCCACAACATTTTCTGTATACAATCGATAAGCGTAGAAAGTACCAATCAGTACGACGATACCACTAAGGCGTATGAGTAGGCTTTGGGTAAAATAGCCATGGGCTTTGAGATTGGCTAACTGATAGCCATTAAGCATCATAAAGATAAAGAACATGGAGAAATGCATTAATACCGGAGCGGCTTTAAGGTATTGCTCAGGAAATAACCAAGCCACCAATGGCTTACTTGCGAATAACATCATCACGAAAAATATTCCGCTGACCCACAACGAAACCTTTGTCAGCCATGATTTGATTTGCTGAACCTCTTCAAAGCGTTTTTCTCGCACGCACACTGCGACTTCGGGTAGTACAAAACGGTAAATGGGGAAGACAAAAAGTAGGGTAAGGTATGTGATCATCGGCCGCACTACCACTTGGAAATCACCCAATTCGTCTATGCTGAAATAAGCAATAGTCAGTAGTACTGTAATGTAAATCATCAAGATACTGGCACCCGCTTCCATCGAGGCGGTCAGACTTTTCTTCATAAAACTGCGCAACCCCGGATCAAAATGCACTGCAGTTAAGGGCGGAGTGGCGATATCCTTGCGCCGTTTGAAGTACATATAGAAGGCAACGATGAGTGATGACAGTGTCATACTGTAAAAGAGTGATGCAATGGCAGTTTGTTGTAACCCATAAAAACAGAATAAAAAGCTGGTGACTTGCGCGAGAGGCTCTAACCAAGTGACTCGATTGGAGATAGCATATAGCCTGTACATGGCAATTTGATTGGTAAAATAGACCTTGAGCCCCATACTCAAAATAATGCCAACCAATTGAAAATATTCTACATTAAGCTGGAGTTTGTGTTTGATATAAGGCAACACAACGCCCCATGCGAGCAGTACCATTGCGATTAAGCTGTAGCGGAATATATTAGTGATATCCACATCTTGCTTGGTTTGAGAGTAGGTTACTACCATAGAAGAGCGAAACCCTGTCATCAGGATCAGCGATAACGAAATGATATCGATAACAGTGTGATAGAGTGCAAGATCAGCTTTGACTACCCATTGTGCTAACCAAAGTTTAAATAGAAAACCCACGACAATACTGGCCAGCGATGCCCAAAAACCTGCAACAATCGCTTGCTTAACCCGTTGAAGTGAAGTTTGTTCCATATTCAAAATCCAGCGTTAGTTTGCGATCATTATGTGGATGGAATGCATGCAATTCGGCTTATGCTTCAAGCGCATCATCCTATTAGGTTGGTGACACAATGGCTTTTTTGATGCTTGTTTTATTGAGTTGAAGCTGTGTTGTACGCGAAGGTTTTAAGATGCTTAGCATCGATACGGCTTCAGTTATTGCACGCCACGGCAGCCGTTTCATCTTATATTTATGCGCAGCTTCATAGTTGCAGAGTCTAACATCCTACCGATTTTCGACCAAACAGCAGAGCGTAAAGATATGATAAATATCAGCATGTTGCTTAGATGTAACACTTGTTATTAATGTGCCGATATCGATGTAGTCATCGGAATCAACTTAAGGTGAGATAAAAGCATTGGCTAAAATGTTGGCACTCTCAAAATAGTTGAGCGTGCCAACGAATGATCTGCACTAATCAGTAATGATATTGACGATATCGAGGATCTTGCGACTCTTTTCATCCAATTTAATAATTGCACCCTCGACTTGGATACTGATCCTTCCCTCTCTATCTAAGGGCACAACAATACGTCCGCGGTCATAAATATCGTAATCTAAGATATCACCACGGTGCAGTTTTTTCTGCCATCCTGGAGGGAGAGGCTGACCCTTATCTACTTTCTTCTGTAGGCCAGGAGGTAAGCCAGTATCTCTCTTGTCATGTTCAGGTTTCGCCAAAGTGACCGACGGGGCTAGTAAACTGAGCACGACCCCACCAATCAGTGGTGCAGTTAATTTATTCATACTCACTTCCTTGGGTATTGCATTGTTAGGGCCAATCTAGCTTAGCTTAAATGAACTTTAGCTGAATATATGCCATTAACATCTGAGCATCAGTACGGCTTGCCATTGCTCGTCGGTAACGGGTTGAATACTTAGCCGTGAGCCTTTCGATACTAGGTACATATCAGCTAACTGCGGCAAGCTTTTAATTAAGCTGAGAGGAATGATTTCTTTGAATTGTTCCACAAAGCGAATATCGACCCTTAGCCATCTTGGGTTGCTAGGATCTGACTTAGGATCAAAATACTTTGATTCTGGATCAAAGGCCGTACTATCCGGGTAGGCGTTCGTGACGACTTCGGCAATGCCGACAATACCGGGTACTTTGCAGCTTGAATGATAGAAGAAGACCTGATCGCCAACTTGCATGGCATCGCGCATAAAGTTACGTGCTTGGTAGTTACGGATCCCAAACCAAGCTTCGGTTTGATTAGGCCTTGCTTTAAGATCTTCGATACTAAATTCGTCGGGTTCCGATTTCATAAGCCAGTAATTCATTTTGTGTCCTTTTACTGAAATAACAGTCTTATCGCGTTAATTCCTTGAGTTTATCTTAGTTCTTACTGACCTCCCAGTTAACTGTATTGATGGCTGCGTGTTTTGAACCGTTAAGTCAGTGTTCAGTTAACACCGCTTACCCTGTCATCACTATCGAGTCTGGTATGACTGATGCTGCAATTGCAGCAATGCAATATCACAACTCAATACAAGCAAAGTTGACGAGTTTAGGTTAAACCCAAGCGAGTTTTTCAATCCCTGACTTATAACAAAAGTAATGTTGAAATCAGTGAGGTGTGCTATGGAAGCTTCAACAATGATGACAGACTGTGGTTTATACACTAAATATCTTAAGGACTTCACCGCAGGTGATGCGAGTTTACACCGTGATCGCATGTTGGAATTTATTAGCGATTTAACCGCTCAGGGCTGGTTACTTGCTAATTTTACTTGGGATTATTGGTATAATAACAGTTACTTGGTGGATAAGCCCGCTTATATCCGTGATGCCAGTGTGGCCCAATGCCGCCTATTATTGACCGCAATGACACGTTTAGAGGTTTTTAGCCCAGGGGTGTTAGAGAATATGCGCCGCCAAGGAGTGCTACTGGCGATTATGGAGCGTCTGCAGTGTCTAGAGGCATCAACATCCAATAACCAGGATGTATTTATGAGCCGTTAATCGGGCTTTAGGGAAAGGGGATGACCTTACTCTTTAGTCTAATACTGGATTTTTTTACTTGTGACATGTTCCGTGGATTGGTTAGTTTGGACCACGCTAACCATAATAAAAAGCACGGAGGCCTTAATGTCTGCTTCAAAGACTCAAGCAACAAATCAACCTACTAGTCCACTTAAATATAGTGAGTTTCGCGGAGCTAACGCCCCAAAACTTGTTGAAAAAACCATAGGACAATACCTTAACGATATTGCTAACACCTATCCCGAACAGTTAGCCGTTGTCGTTAACCATCAAAATATTCGCTGGAATTACCGTCAATATCTTGCACAAATCGACGCGCTTGCAACAGGTTTACTCAAATTAGGCATAGGTCCAGGGGACCGCGTCGGTATTTGGTCACCCAATAATATTGAGTGGTGTTTAACCCAATTTGCTACTGCCAAAATTGGCGCCATCATGGTGTGTATTAACCCCGCTTATCGCCCTGAAGAATTACAATATGCCTTGACTAATGTGGGTTGTCGCGCGGTGATCTGCGCTGATAAATTCAAGTCCAGCAACTACTTGCAGATGATCTACCAGCTGGCGCCTGAACTTAAGCAGTGCGCTGCGGGTCAATTGCAGGCTAAGGCATTACCAGAGTTGCAATTTGTGATCCGCATGGGAGCTGAAAAGTCTCCCGGCATGTTGAACTTCGATGATTTATTAGTCGAGGTGAGCGAAGATGATAAAGCAATGCTTGCGCGTATTGCCAATGAACTCAGCCCCTATGATGCGATTAATATCCAATTTACCTCTGGCACAACGGGTAGCCCAAAGGGGGCGACCTTATCGCACCATAACATCTTGAATAACGGTTATTTAGTGGCCGAGGCGATGAGGTTTACCTGCGATGATAAGCTCTGTATCCCCGTACCTTTGTACCATTGTTTTGGTATGGTGCTAGGTAATCTCGTTTGCTTGGCTAAGGGCGCTGCGGCCATATTTCCGGGAGATTCTTTCGATCCTCTCACGACCTTAGAAGTGATTGAGCGTGAGCGCTGCACCGCACTACATGGTGTCCCTACAATGTTTATTGCCGAGTTAGAACATCCTGAATTTAAACGTTTTGATCTCAGTTCGTTGCGTACGGGCGTGATGGCGGGGGCGACTTGTCCTGAAGAGGTTATGCGGCGGGTACAGCAGTTGATGTATATGCAGGAGGTGTTAATCGGCTATGGCCAAACCGAGTGCAGTCCGTTAAATCACATTACTGAAATCGATTCTCCAGTGGAGAAGCGTGTTCTCACCGTTGGTCGGGCGTTACCCCATACTGAAGTGAAAATTGTCAATGAGTTTGGCGAAGTGCTGCCGATTAATCAGCCCGGTGAAGTCTGTAGCCGAGGATATTGCATCATGCAATGTTATTGGAATGATCCTGAAAAAACCGCCGCCACAATTGACAGTGAAGGTTGGTTACATTCGGGCGATATTGGCCAAATGGATGAGCAAGGTTACGTGCAAATTGTGGGGCGGATTAAGGATATGATTATTCGCGGGGGCGAGAATATCTATCCCCGAGAAATTGAAGAAAAACTCTATACCCACAAAGATGTGCAGGATGCCGCAGTGTTTGGCGTCCACAGTGATAAATATGGTGAGGAAGTCTGTGCGTGGATTAAAGTCCGCTCAGGGGCGTCGATTACTGAGGAGGGTATTCGTCATTTCCTTACCGAAAAGTTCGCCTATTTTAAAGTGCCACGTTATATCAAATTTGTGGACCAATACCCGATGACCGTTACGGGTAAAATCCAAAAATTTAAAATGCGTGAGCTGATGTATCAAGAGCTGTACGAAGATATTAATGCCTAAAAGGCATAAACTCTCAAACCGACCCAAGCTTGAACGCTTGGGTTTATTTTTATATGGCCATCTGTGCTTAAGGAAAACATTGTCGCATGACCATCAGGTTTTCCTTCAGTCTTCCCCTTGTCGTAAAGATGTCGTTTTTGGCGGCGATAGTTCTGCCTACTCCGAGCATTGCTGTCTTAGCGTGGTCCTACAAGGCTAAACAGATAACAAATATTCGCTGTATCTATAGGTATGGCTGATTATACTGAATAGAGTTAAACCGATGAGCTATTTGTTTTTTTAGCGATTAATAGATGAGTCTTTGATGGAGGCATTATGATCCGCTGGTGCCCACTGATGTTTAGTTGCCTATTAACCGTGGCAAATACGACATTTGCTGACACGCTGAAGCTAACGTCATTACTTTGGCCGCCGTATTCCGGCTATCAACTCCAGCACCAAGGCGCGAGTGTTGCGGTGGCTAAGGCGGCGTTTGAGCAAATGGAACAAAAACTTATCGTGGATTTTTACCCTTGGAGCCGCGCGATTAAATTAGCCGTTATGCCGGGCTCAGACTACATTGGCTATTTTCCAGAATATTATTTTGAAACCGATAAGTTTATTTTTTCTAAACCGATTGGTATTGGCCCATTAGGTATTGTTGAGCAAAAATCCCGTCCCATTAGTTGGCATCATTTAGCCGATTTGAATCGTTATACTTTAGGTATTGTGCAGGATTATGTGAATACCGACTCGTTGGATGTAATGATTGCTTCAGGGAGTCAACCTGTCGAAGCGGCAACATCCGATGAGCAAAATATCAAAAAGGTGGCGGCTGGTCGTATTGACGGCGCTGTGATTGATATTAATGTGCTGCATTATCTACTTAAACAACCCCACCTTCAGCCGCTCGCAGATAAGTTACAGGTCAATCGACAACTGATTGCCAATAAACAACTTTATGTCGCGTTTCGTAATACAGAAGAGGGACGGCGTTGGCGGGATATTTTTGATCAAGGTTTAGCGAAGCTCGATATTGATAGCATTATGGGCGATTTGTTATTTCAGCAAGAAGCCTTAAGTCAGTAATGCTATTTTGCACCTAACCAAAGATGTGAGATGACAAGTTTTGTCATCATTTTGTCTAACACCGCGAGTAATCAGTTGTGGGCGGCATTTCATTATCACTGCTCAGCATGTTTGTGTGTGCCAGTAAGTATTTTGTCGGGTGATCGCGATGGGTTAGTCAAGATCCAAACCAGCAGGGCATTGGCACAATATTTTAAGGTCGACTTAGTTGTGTTGGCCTATGATGGTCATGACATCACCATAGATGCGTCAGCTAAACTGGCGCATTATCTCTTTGAAATCATCTGCTCACCGGAGCAGGATGCGGGTGAGCAGTTTGCTGATAGCGCTGATTTACTCAATGAATAAAGGGATTATTACGAAGCAGAATTAGTGCAATCGCTGCCGAACTATGCATCAGCACTACCCACCTATGCTGAGTAGTGCTGAGTAATATGCCTTACACCTTGACGATCATGGTTATTACGCTTTCGCTACTGTGGTTATTACGCTTTCGCTACTATGGTTTGCCCAATCGGCATTAGGCTTAACAGCGCCAGCTTAAGATGTTGGATCCCGAAAGGGATACCGATAATCGTCACAAAGCAGGCAAGAGCATGGGCCAAATGACCAATAGCCAACCAAATCCCAAACAGTAAGAACCAAATGATATTGCCCACCATGCCAAAGGCGCCTGTTCCTAAATCTTCACGGCCAGTTAAATGACGGCGATTCATTTGTTCTTGTCCAAAGGGCCAGAAGGTCAATTCACCAATCACAAAGCAGGCGCGACCAAAGGGAATACCGATAATACTGATAAAACACAAAATCCCCGCAAGCCACCAGGCTAGGCCCATCACAAATCCACCAAGGACAAACCAAGCAATATTGAAAATTAACCGTAGTAATGACATTGAAAACTCCTTATCGAATCCAAAATCTGTGCGACAGAAACAACATCCACACTCGAAATTATTAATTGATGCTTAAATGTCATAAGCGAGAATTATGCCAAAAGTTTTTTCATTAATAATCAATGGTATATTATAGTTTATACCTCTACGGATTGTGAGTTAAGCTAATATTTCGTGAATTTCCTTAATTCTTAGGAAGAATTTAGCCAAGCCCGCGTTACACTAAACACCTTATCTCCCCTTGAGTAAATAAATGCTAGCTAATAGTCCCGTCGAATCATTTTCTTTTGCAGGCAGAGAGATCTTTCTTAAAAGAGATGATTTATTACATCCTGCTTTTAGTGGTAATAAGGCGCGTAAGTTTGCCTATTTTCTAGACCATGATTTTGCTGGTGTGACTAAGGTGATTGGTCATGGCTCCGCGCAGGCTAATTCACTGTATTCGCTGTCGGCGCTCGCCAAACTCAAAGGCTGGCAGTGTGATTTTTATGTGGACCATATTGCTAGCCACGTACTGACTTTACCGACAGGGAACTATGCCGCAGCTATCGCCAATGGTACACAGGTTATTGATTTATCAAGCCTGATAGCAGCTAATCCTTTTCTTCAGCGTGAGTCTAAGTGGACTTGCCATGACTATATTGAGCATGAAGTTTTGGCTGCTGAGCCTGACGCTTTATTTATTCCGGAAGGCGGGCGCTGTCAGTATGCGGAGTATGGTGTCAGTCTGTTAGCCGTTGAAATTGAAACGTGGGCAATGCAACAGGGACTGACTGAACTGAAAGTGTTTTTACCCGCAGGAACGGGAACCACTGCATTATTTTTAAACCAATATTTTGTGCGTAAGCAAAGTCACATTCGAGTGCTTACCTGCGCAGTGGTGGGCGGCGATGAGTATTTAGCGCAGCAGTTTTATGAGTTAAATCCTAACGCTGCTGAGCATCCACAGATTTTGAATGTGGGGAAGAAATACCACTTTGGTAAACTCTATCCTGAGTTTTATGCCATGTGGCAGCGGATTTGCGCCTCAGGTATTCAATTTGAATTACTCTACGATCCCTTAGGTTTTATAGTGTTAGAAAAATATTTACCGCAGTGGGGCACAAGCCCTGTGATGTATATCCATCAAGGTGGTTTGCTTGGAAATGAAACCATGTTGCCACGTTATTTGCGTAAATTTGGTAAAAGTCGTACGACCCTATAGAGCAGATGATTTACTTAGTGACGCTAAGACATAATATGTTTGAAGCGACGTAATCTCTAAGTTAAGCTTACGACGTCAAACGATGGAAAATACTCATGACTGAAGCGGAATATCTCGCCAATTACGATCCTAAAGCTTTTAAGGCTCAGCTACTGACGGTTGATGCCGTATTATTTACCTATCATGATCAGCAACTTAAAGTACTCTTAGTACAACGCTCAAATCATCCCTTTTTAGGTTTTTGGGGATTACCCGGAGGATTTATCGATGAACATTCCGATCAATCCCTAGAGGAAGCGGCGTTACGCAAATTGCAGGAAAAAACGGCGGTAGTGCCACCTTATATTGAGCAGCTTTGCACTGTCGGTAATAGTCACCGCGATGTGAGAGGCTGGTCGGTGACCGTGTGTTATACCGCGTTGATGAGTTATCAAGCCTGCGAAACCCAGATTGATTCAGTGAGTGATGTTAAGTGGTGGCCATTAGAGGATGTGTTACAGATGTCCTTGGCGTTTGATCATCTGCAATTAATTGAGCAAGCGCGGGAACGTTTAACTCAGAAAGCCTTATATTCTTTAGTGCCAGGCTTTGCGCTGTCTGAACCTTTTACCTTGCCAGAGCTGCAACATGTGCATGAAGTCTTACTGGGTAAGCCTATCCAAGGGAAATCGTTCCGTCGACGGGTTGAGCAGGCCGATTTATTGATTGATACGGGCTTAAAACGTACTGAACGTGGCCGTCCAGCCAATTTATACCGTTTGAAGTCGGATACGGCATCGTATCGATTCTTAAGAAATCTAGAATGTTAGTCAAAGTGTTTGCCGCTTAAAGTGGTTGCCCATAGCAATAATAGTGACAGATTATACGGTACATACAGTTAGCTTGAGTTATCAGGGTTTATGTAGCCGTCGATGTAGTCGTAATACGTCCATTCTTTGCTTTTCGATATCTATTTCCCCATTATCAAAGCTAAATTGCATATAGTGTCTTAAAGACATTATATGCAATTTAGGTATATTCCTTAGCATTATCCGATAAAAAATAGTCTAAAAATCAACTTTACATAATAGTGTCTATAAGACACTATTGTCTTGCAGACAACAAGATTGCTGTATATCACAGCGATCTTGCACAGACAGGAGGTGAATATGTCTCTAGGTATTCAAATGCATCAAGGCACAGTTAACTCACCACATCAGCAAGCTGATTTTTATCAGCTTCCCGCCACTAGCGATGAGGCTAATTACCGTTTATTTCAATTTGGTGCGGGGGAGAATCATGTTCAACTGCGGGTTCCTCCAGCGAAACGCGTCACACTCTTTTTCGGTTATCGTGGCGATCAATCCATCATGCAACTCTTATTGTTAACTGATGCATTACGCCGCAGCGGTGCAGAGCAGATCGATCTGTTACTGCCTTATATGCCAGGCGCCCGCCAAGATAGAGTCTGTAATGTGGGCGAGGCCTTATCGGTAAAAGTCTATGCCAGCCTGATTAATCAGCAGCAATATGCTTCAGTCAGTATTTTTGACCCGCACAGCGATGTCACCGCGGCATTATTAGACCGAGTGCAAGTTATTGACAACCACAGCTTTGTCGCCGCGATTGCAGCTCAATTGACCGGTGATCTAGTGTTAGTTTCGCCTGATGCGGGGGCGAATAAGAAAGTATTCGGCTTAGCTAAGGCGTTACAGGGAATGCCGGTGATCAGGGCCGATAAACATCGTGATGTGGTCAATGGCCATATTATCGCTACCGAAGTGTTCTGTGATGATTTATCAGGTAAAACCTGCTTAATCGTTGATGACATTTGTGCTGGTGGCAGAACCTTTATCGAACTTGCCATCAAGTTAAAGCAAAAGGGGGCCCAAAGCGTCATTTTGATTGTGTCACATTATGAAGATAAAGCCAGCGAATCGGCTCTGCGCGAGGCGGGCATAGACAGATTATTTTGTACCGATAGTTTAGGTGTCCCTACACATATTTCGAGCGAGTTCTGTGATTGCCATGCTGTTTTGCGTTTTATGAATCATTAAGGAAAATATGATGTACTTGAATCCCGTTACCGCCATTGATGGCTACAAAGTCGACCACCGTCGTCAATATCCTGATAATACTCAAGTGATTTTTAGTAACTTGACCGCCCGTAAATCCCGTCGTGGTTATACTGAGCAGATGGTATTTTTTGGTCTGCAATATTTTATCAAGCATTACTTAATTGACAGTTGGAACCGTGATTTCTTTCAACAGCCCAAAGAGCAAGTGATCCGCCAATTCTCCCGCCGCATTAATAACTATCTTGGGCCAAATAATGTCGGTACTCAGCATATTGAGGCGTTACATGATTTAGGCTATTTACCCATTAAAATCATGGCATTGCCGGAAGGTTCAGCATATCCCTTAAAAGTGCCTTGCTTGGTTTTGTACAATACCGATGAGCGGTTCTTTTGGTTGACTAATTATCTCGAAACCATTCTTTCTGCCAATGTGTGGGGTATGTGTACTAGCGCCACTACTGCGCTGCAATACCGCAAAATATTTGAGACTTACGCGCTAGAAACCGATGGTGACATCGCATTTGTTGATTGGCAGGGCCATGATTTTAGTTTCCGCGGCATGTATGGTGCAGAGGCTGCGGTAATGAGCGGCGCCGCCCATCTACTCAGTTTTACGGGTACAGATACCATTCCCGCGATTGATTTTCTTGAACAATATTATCTTGCAGACAGTGATAAGGAACTCGTTGGCGGCAGTGTGGCCGCAACGGAGCACAGTGTGATGTGTGCAGGTGGCATGGAGAATGAGTTAGAGACGTTCCGCCGTTTGATTGAAGATATTTATCCTAGCGGCATTGTCAGTATCGTTTCTGATTCTTGGGATTTTTGGCAGGTGATGACAGAGTTCACAGTTGCCTTAAAAGACCGCATTCTTGCCCGTGAGGGCAAAGTGGTGTTTAGGCCTGATACGGGTTGTCCGGTGAAGATCATTTGTGGCGATCCACAAGCAGCTGTGGGGAGTCCTGAGTATAAAGGCGCTATCGAGTGTTTGTGGGATGTCTTTGGGGGCAGCACAACTGCCAAAGGTTACAAATTACTCGATAGCCATGTCGGACTGATTTATGGCGATTCAATCACCATTGAACGGGCTGAAGCCATTTGCGCCGGTTTGAAGGCTAAAGGTTTTGCATCAACCAATATTGTGTTTGGAATTGGCAGTTTTACCTATCAACACGTGACCCGAGATACTGACGGGTACGCGGTGAAAGCAACCTTTGCGAAAGTGGATGGCAAAGACAGAGAAATATTTAAAGATCCTAAAACCGATGATGGTACTAAAAAATCCGCTAAGGGATTAGTGGCGGTATTTAAAGATGCGCAAGGTCAATTTTATCTTAAAGATCAAGCAAGCTGGCAAGATGTTAACCATTGCGAATTTGTCCCCGTATTTGCCGATGGTGAATTATTAACTGAATATTCTTTGGCAGATATTCGCGCAAGATTGGCAGCGTCTCGTTGTTAACGATGTAAATCCCATTTCTACAATGAGATAGAAATTAGGCTGGCAATGCGGTTTTTATGTGAATACGCTTGCCAGTCAACTTAAATCATACTGGCTGTCATGACGGCTGTTATTGCTAAATGCGCTAGTCACATAATAAAACGGTGAGAACAAAAGGCTAAGAGACTAGCTGGTTTCGTTTAAGAATTTTATAGGTGCGACGGCCAATGTTTTCGAGGTTTTTTAAATCTTTTAGGCTGGGTACCGCATCGGAATATTGCCAATAGCTGATTTCTGCATCGAGCATTTCAAGCATTTTTTTCGAACAACCTAAACATTCGCCTTGGCACATTTGTGCTTCATCTAAATTCAGCGGAATTGTTTGCTGGATTTGCGCGATAAGCTGTTGCATAGCGGTTTTGGTATTCGGTTTTGACATAAAAATACTTCACAGTCAGAAAGTGTGAACATATTAGCAGAAGCGAAAATTGATAGAATTGATCTAGATTAATACACATTTGGTTCAGCGTGTATCCATGTGAGCTAGATACTGGCTGAACCAAACGAGTTCGTCATATCGACGTGAAGGGATAGCAAATCGTGATATTTGGCTATCGATAAAGGCGAGTTGATTTCGGTATGGCGAGGAAAATGGGACCGAATAAACCAACATGCCATTATGTGTACTCGATGAGTACTTAATTCAGACTTATTTATTTGACGACAAAAGCCATTTCATAAAGTTTAAGGCTTCGGTACGTTTTGAAAACGTCTGTCTGTTTTTACCTTGTCTATCGGTAAAAGCAATTGAAGTTTTGTTGACTGAAATTGAATCTACAGGGAAGTTCACTGTGATTTCATGTCCGTTAATTTTGTATGACATAGGCCACACTCCTTTTAATTAAATTCACCCTTAGGTGAGCAAGTAATAACGATAAAATATCCTTAGCATAATTGCGAAAGATGATACTAATGAGTCTTGAGGTTACCCATTCCACCATGATTAATCAAGAGATGCTGTATTGATAACTAATGCAAATCAGCGATTGTGTCAATGGAATATCCCAATTAAACCAGTTAAACATAGTCAAGTGACAGTACTATGACATTGGCCGAATTAAAGAGTTCATTTTTTTGAGTTAATGTTGAAAATTATTAACTCATTATTTTTGCAGGACTTACTTGTAGTAGGCTTTCTTTGTGAGGATCAAGTTTGATACAAGTCAAACTGATATAAAAAGGGTAACAACAAGATACTTCTCAAAACGCGGTGCAGTATAACAGTAAATTACCCGCTGGCAAGTGTAATTTTTGCTCAGCGAGTAATGTTTTTATATTGTTTCTTTTGTTGCTATTTTGTGGGTTGGTTTTTAGCTATTTTTCACTATTCGATGCATAACTGTCTTTAGTAAATCAGCTCACCAATAGGGTTTAATAATTTGCTTAATCCTTTAGTGAAATAGAGCGGTGCGTCCAACACTGTGTAACATAAACATCCCGTTTGAGTTGTGGGAGAATGCTGTGTATTACCATCTAAGAGAATAAAGTCGCCAGGAACATAATTACCTGATGAGTCCGAAAATTCGCCCGCCAATAATAACGTCAACTCAATCCCTTTATGGGTATGCTGTGGGATTTCACCTAGCGCTTCAATATGCAATAAACTGGCGCGAGTATTTTTTTCATCTAGGTCGAATCGCATCCGACTGACTTTACCAATTTGTTGCCATGGCTGTGCAATATGCTGCCGAAACACCCTAGGCAGTTCGTAGCGGATATTTTTATAGTTAACACTCACTGAAGATTCTATGTAGGGTTCATGCATAGTGCTTTCGGGAAGCGCCATAATGTTCGATAACATTTGTTGCCAGGGATCATTATCGACGGCATCAATCTCATTTGACGTGTTGTATTGAACCGCATTATCACTGGGGGAAATAAAAGCGAGTTTGGCCGCTTCTTCAGTCAATTTAGCTACTTGAGTTTGGCATTCTTGGCATAAGGCACAATGCGCAGCAACAGCGATAGACATCGACAAAGGGAGCTGACCTTGTGCATGGGCCTGAAGTAATTCTGCATGGGGGTGATGTTTAATCATGTTGTGTCTCCAAAAAGCTTTTAAGCTTTTCTAACCCCAATCTGAGTCGCGATTTAATGGTGCCAATGGGGACTTTTAAGGCATCAGCCAATTCTTGCTGGGTGAGTTCTTGCATATAAATGCCTTGTACTACTTGACGTTGAGCAAGGGGCAGGGCATCTAAATGAGCGAGTAACTTGGCGGTCAATTTATGGTCAGGGTTGTTATCTTGGCTAACCGCAACGTCATACAGTGGCCAGATATCATCGCCAAATGCATCTTCACGATTGTGCTGTACTCGTCTAAGCATATCGAAGCATTGGTTACGCATAATGGTAAATACCCACGTTGCGACAGAACCTTTATCTGCATTGTATAAATGAGATTTAGTCCAAACGATGGTCATCGTTTCTTGAACTAAATCCATGGCGAGGCCTTGTTGATTTAATCGTTGCAGGCCAAATGCCCGAATTTTGGGCATAAAGTGACTGAACAAATAGCCAAATGCCGCTTTGTCCCGTTGATTAGCAACTTTGATGATGGCGCTCACTAAGGGATCTGCATCCGTTTTATGCTCATCGGCAATCAAATTATGGTTATCGTTTTCCATAGCTATTTCAATAGGGGGCGATAACTGCCTATCATAGCGATTTTGCGCTGAATGTGATTGAAAATTTTCCATTATTGAGCTCTTCATTTAAGGTTCAATCCCGTTCGAACATGGCTTCAAATCCTGCTTCGCAGTCAATGTTCGATAAGCATGCAGACCAATACGCAGCGCCCTAGAAATTGGATCACTAAAAATTATTTTATAACGGTTCTTAATAAATCCAGTGTGAGCTGGTGGTCGAGCGCATTAATGCAGGTGTACTTTTCCGCTGAACGTATGGGTAAAATTTCAAGCCAGCGTTGGCAAACCCATGCAATATCATCAAATTGTGCCGCTTGATATTGTTGTAGGTGCTTTGGGTACTCTTTCAGAATATTTTGCAACATATCACTGAGATAACGCTCATTTTTTTGAATCTGTGCTGCTGGCCAGTTATCGATTAGACTGATTTGCGCGCGCTTTAAACCATCGGACTCCACATTGATGTCGCCGAGAGTAAATCGTTGTTTCCCTTCAATGCTGACACCTAACATGCCATCAGGTAAGGTCTCAAAGTCAATGATATGCACTAGCGTTCCAATAGGATAAAGCGTGCTATTTTCCTCTGATGTCATACACAGGCCAAAACCATCGCCTGATTTAAGTGATTCAGCCACCAAACGTTTATATCGAGGTTCAAAAATTCGTAATTGAGTATATCCCTCAGGTAATAAACAGATGGGTAATGGAAAAAGAGGTAATTTCATAGTGGCCTCGGGTGAACTTAAGTTTCTATCATTACGTACCATCATCAGAATTTGATCAGTGTTTCAAGCAACAGCCTACTCATTTAAGGGGATATGATGAAGTTAAATCCATTCGAGAAAAAGCTGGTTCAGCATCCGCTGCGTTTTTGGTTGCAAAACCATATTGAAGCACCATTATTGACCTCAATGATGCCTAAACCGCTTGTGTATATTCAACAGGCGCTCGAAATTGGTTGTGGTTTTGGCAATGGTATTCATTTGATCCGTGAGCATTTTGGTGCCGAGCATGTTACCGCGGTGGATCTCGACCCTGAGATGGTGAGTGCAGCTAAGGCCCGCTGGAGGTCTTCAGCCCATGGGCTCGAACAGCTCGACTTTAGTGTTGCCGATGCAACCGCATTACCTTTTAAGGATGCACAGTTTGACATCGTGTTTAATTTTGCGGTGTTCCACCATATTCCTGACTGGCAATCCGCGATTGTTGAGGTTGCCAGGGTATTAAAGCCGAACGGGTATTTTGTGATAGAAGATCTTTACCGTGCCGCGATTTGTAATCCACTGAGTCGCCGGTTGTTTGAGCATCCGCAGCAGAATCGATTTGACCATCAGCAATTATTGCATATGCTTCGCCAAGCGGGGTTTAAGATTGTATGTGACAGGAATCTGTTTAATTTGAGCGGTATGGTGCTGGCTCAAAAAGTTTTTGCTTAAACCTTAAGGTCTTTATATCGCTGAATATTGAATTGAGCATGGGTTGATTGTTTGTTCTGTGAACTGCTTGCCCGAGAAATGAGCAGTTTTCGCATCAGAGTGATTGTAATTTTTAGATAAAATCGACATATCACATGGTTCTCATTGCGAGTTTGCCGCTATAATTTAGCTTAATCCTTAGCAGCTGAGGGAAGTCCTTCCTCCCCAGAGTAGAGAAGTCGCATTATGGCAAATGTCTTGGCAACGGTAGATCAACGCACCAATCTCGTCGGTGAAAATCGGCTTGAACTGCTGCTGTTTCGCATTAATTCGATGCAGCTATTTGCGATTAACGTCTTTAAAGTTAAAGAAGTCGTTAAACTACCACACCTTAACGCTATGCCTGGGAGCCATCCGCATATTTCTGGTGTAGCTAATATTCGGGGAATGTCTATTCCGGTGATTGACTTGCGTTCGGCCATTGGTTTCAAACCTGTGCCGCCAGATGATAATGCCAATATGATCATCACTGAATATAACCGCAGTGTGCAGGGATTTTTAGTCGGTAAAGTCGAGCATATTATCAATATGACGTGGAGTGATATTATGCCGCCGCCGAAAACGGCGGGTCGGAATAATTATCTTACCGCAATCACCCGAATCGAGTATCAAAGCCAGTCGCAATTGGTTTCAATTATCGATGTGGAGAAGGTGCTGGCTGAAATTGTCCATTACGATATTAGCCTATCTGAAGGTGTTTTAGATGAGAGCTTGTTAGACAAAATGCCCGGCCGGAAAATTTTGATTGTAGACGATTCATCGACCGCAAGGCGGCAAGTGCGTGAAACGCTTGGCCAATTGGGTATTGAAATTATCGAAGCCTCCGATGGGTTGCAGGCGTTACATTTACTGCAAAAATGGCGCGATGAAGGTAAGAATGTCGCCAAAGAACTGCTCATGATGATCACCGATGCCGAAATGCCTGAAATGGATGGTTACAAACTGACCTATGAAGTTCGTAATGATAAGGCTATGGCGGACTTATTTATCACGCTAAATACTTCGCTGAGTGGTAGCTTTAACAATGCGATGGTGGAGAAGGTGGGCTGTGATCGTTTTATTTCTAAATTCCAACCTGATTTACTGGTTGAAGTCGTACAGGACAGGTTAAAACAAGTTCTCGGTAAATAACTTCATCTAAACGAGTGGCTGCCTTTACAAACATAAGGTTTTAGTTTGGTGGCTACTCGCTTAATTCTGCTTTGACATCGGCTAACACTTGGCGCTTCATTTCTTTCGCCGCGGCAATGTGGATACGTGCAAGCCTGAGTGCGTAGCTAAATCGATGTTTACCAACGAGCCTAAGTAATGCTGCAAAAAAGGCTGAATCTAAGCAAAATTGTTTGCTGTAGTAGTGAATGGCGGCAGGCAACGATGAATAGCTTACGCCATCGAACTCAAACTGAGTACTGTCTTGTTGACATTCGAGGTCAACCCCTTCAAGCAGAATGGGCCATCCGGGAAAGTTGATCCTGTCGCGGGCAATTTGATACATCATCCAAGCACTTTTTTTAAAGCCTTCAAACACTTTGCAGGAAAACTCAGACTCGGCGAGTTCCGCTTCTGTCCAATTAATGCCAATGGCTAAATGTTTAGCGTAAAGGGCCATTAAGGCATCTTTAACCGCCATTCGGCAGTCCCAAATTGAGGTTAAGGGATGTTGTTTCGCCAGTTTTAAGCATTCGCTGCAGCAAGGCACGGCAAGGGAAGGATGGGGCGCATGCGGCGTTGCATGATATTCAAAAAAATCTTTACAAGGTTCACCACAAAACCAGCAAAGGTGGCGCTTATCGAAGGGAATATCGATACAAGTAATAGGCAACATCAAGGCCAGAGTTCCTCTGGCCTTGATGTGTTAAGCATGATGCTGAGAAAATTAAGCTTCTTCAACATCAACTAAGTTTTTGGCAAGTACGATAGGATCGAGTTCTAAACATTCTTCATCGCTTTGCCAATCAACGCCAATGAGCACGCCATCATCATTTAAATCGAATACCCAGTACTCAAGGAATTCTTCAAGGCTAATCGCAACGGCTTGGTAGTCTTTCCATTCTTCGGTGCAGTGGGATTTTGCCTGTGCTTCGCTTGACCACAAAGGCATTACATCAGTGTCTTCGAACTCGCCTGAGTCACAAACCACCCAGCCTTCGCCTGTTTCATCCATCAAACCCCACAGTGTTTGATGCTCTTTTACGTTTTCGATAAAGCCAGCTAAAGCCGCGTTGATTTCAGTCATGATAGGTCTCTTTGAAGTTGCTATTAACTCACCCATTATACGGCAACGGCTAGATAGACCAAGGGATTCTTTGTTAAGATTTTTTCGCTGTTGTTTAACTGAGCAATAAGCGAATTTATCCGTGTATTTATGGTGATGAGCATTGTGTTGACGGGCGCTATCGGTCAGGATGTGCGCTCTAGAGGCGTAAATCGGGTTAACCGGAATTACGCGCATCTGGAGGATTTCCAGTAGGGGAGAAAATACCTTTGTGGATTTTTAGCCGTTGTTCATTCTCGTTTATCCTTGAATTAAGCCAGCAACTGCTTTGTGGCTAAAAATCGTATCTCTCTTGGCATGAGTCGATCCCAACTCGTGTCTTGCTCAGCTAAGGCATACCTTAGCACTGAATTGAGGAGTAATTGATTTGATGAAAGCAAAAGGCATGTACTATCTTGCAGCGAGCATCACGGCTTGTGTTAGCTTAAGTGCTTGTTCTAGCGCGCCGACCGCTAATGCTACGTCTGACAATAATAGTCAAATTGCTATCGAACAGGCGCAAGCCGCGCAAGACGTGCAATTGAACGAAATTATCGCCAGCCATGCGGCCGCCTTTCCGACGTGTGTTGCAAACCTTCAGGCGCGCGCGCAACGTGAAGGTCTATCTGAAGAGACTATTAACAATACAGTGGCAAGCCTACAGTTTGTACCTAAGGTGATTGAGCTTGATCAAGCTCAGCCTGAATTTAGTCAAACCTTCACGAACTATTTCACCAAACGGGCAACGGATTGGCGAGTTAATGAAGGTCGACGTCTACTTAAAAAACACCGAGTATTGCTTGATAAACTCGCGCAGCAATACGGCGTACAGCCACAATACATTCTGTCTTTTTGGGGACTAGAGACCAACTATGGTTCTTATAAAGGCAAAATGTCCGTCTTAGATTCCCTTGCAACCTTAGCCTGTGAGCCTCGTCGAAGTGATTATTTTACGACTGAGCTGATGCAAGCGCTTAAGCTTAAAGAAAAATATGGCTTCGATAAGCATACCATGGTGGGCTCTTGGGCGGGCGCCATGGGGCATACTCAATTTATGCCCTCGGCTTATGCTAAATATGCCATCGATGGCGATGGAGACGGTAAAGCGGATCTGTGGAATAGCACAGAGGATGCCCTCACATCAGCGGCTAACTTTCTACAACACTTAGGCTGGCAGCGTAACGAGCGTTGGGGCCGCGAAGTATTATTGCCAAACAATTTTAGCTACCAACATCTTGGGGCTAAAGAGGCGCAGCCTCTGTCACAATGGGCTTCGCAATCTGTGCGGCAAACGAATGGATTGTCTTTGCCCGCTATTGATATGAAGGCCGCGCTATATTTGCCTTCAGGTCACACTGGACCTGCGTTTTTAGGCTATGAAAACTTCAATGTGATTATGCGTTGGAATCGCTCGGAGTTTTACGCCATTACCGTGGGCCATTTGGCTGATAGAATTAATGGCGGCGAACCATTAAAAGTCGCGCCGCCCGAGCAGCCACGTTTGAGCCGCGAGCAAATCAAACAGTTACAAACCAAACTGAATGAATCCGGCTTTGATGTTGGTAAACCTGATGGTGTGTTAGGCCGCAATTCGACTGCGGGGATCCAAGCATTCCAGCGCAGTAATAATATGATTGCCGATGGTTTCCCAAGTCCTGAAGTCTTTACTGCCCTAGGTATTTCACTCTGATAGACGCCTCGTTATAGGTCATCGCCCGCAGACAATGCTTGAAGCAACCACTGCGCTCCATTGGCGCAGTGGTTTTGCAGGGATAAAACAGTGGAGTGCAAAGGCCAGTTTTGTTAAGCTCGGCCGACATTTGAAATCGAAGCAAGTCAAAGGATATTCGATGAACATTAAAGACGATATGGTTGTGCAGTTTAATTACACCCTGCGCGACGAAAAAGGCGAAGTGATCGAGACGAACGAAGGTCGCGAGCCTATCGCTTATTTACACGGTCATGACAACATGATGCCTGGTGTTGAGAATGCGATTAATGGTAAAGCGGTCGGTGAAAAGTTCACAGTGACGCTGCCATGCGCTGAAACCTATGGTCAACGTATTGAAGGTGAAGCGGCGCAGCAACGTGTATCGGTAAAGCACCTGTTAGGCGCTAGCGTGTGGAAGCCAGGTATGACGGCGGTCGTTCATACTGACCACGGTCAACGCCAAGTGACAATCGTGAAAGTCGGTAAATTTATGGCGACCGTGGATGTTAACCATCCATTAGCGGGCCGTGACTTAACCTTCGATATCGAAGTGGTTGGCGCCCGAGATGCGACCGATGAAGAAATCGCCCACGGTCATGCTCATGGTGTCGGTGGTCATCACCACTAATCGGTCAGAATGTGATGTTTGATAGCGCTGCTAGCGCATTTTAAGTGCTGCGATACAATCACCTGCCGATGATAAAGCAAAGCCCAAACCTAAGTTTGGGCTTTTTTGTTGGGTTATTATTTGAATTCTGCTTTAACCTCATTTCGTGACGGTAAATTCACCTCAAACCGCTCTTTACCGCGCTTACTGCGATGAATTGACTTAATTCTTAGTTTTCACACTCCAGATCAATCTTCACTTGCGGTTAATGCTCGTGTTCAATCGGGGTATCGCTAAACATCATATCTAAACTGGCTTGAGTCTGTGGATGGTAGCCGCTGCGCGCCGCAAGATAGATGGCTTTAGCCCAGTCATAGTGCTCGCTGCTCGCCAGTTTTTGGTACAAGGGCACAATCAGCCTGCGCCTGCCGATCTCAGTTAAGTGCTGTTTTAATGCGGGTAACACGCTGTAGTACCCGTTATCGAGAGCGAGGGAATACCAAGCAAAGGCAATTTCGTTGTTGCCTGTGCCAGTAAAATGAAAGGCGTTATCGAGCTCCAAAAGTTGTACTGGTGTCAGGTTTAACCGTGGCATTTCGTTAATGAATCGCAGCCATTGATGCACAGTCCAGCTTTGGGTGTTGAGTGCATTGGCCTTTGCTTTACCATCCAGCCATGCTTGGCGCTGGGCATCGATATCATCGAAGGCGTGTGAGTTGGGGGGCACTAAAAAGCTAGGTAGCCCCTGTCCCTCCACCCAAGTATCCACTTCGGACTCACTGACGATATTGGGATATTTTTGCAATAACTGCTGCGTGAGGTAATTGCGGAACTGCTCCGTGGTAATGCTTTGAAACGCAAAGTGATCAAAGTAACTTTTGACAAAGTTATCGAAGCGTTCACGGCCGAACTTTTGCTCAAGGAAACGCAGGAATAATTGTCCTTTGACATAGGGCACGCCGCTAAAGGCATCGTCGGGATCGCGCTCACCTAAGTCAATATGCAGTACGGTGTCGCCTGCGGGTAACTCGGCTAATTCTGCCAGCAGCTCTGAGTAACTAATGGTTTGCTCCATCAATGCACGGTCGCGGCCATAGAGATCTTCCATAATGCGGTTTTCCACATAGGTGGTAAAACCTTCGTTGAGCCAGAGATCGCGCCAGGTGGCGTTAGTGACTAAATTGCCCGACCAAGAATGGGCCAGCTCGTGGGCAATTAAACTCACTAAGCTTTTATCTCCCGCGATGACTGTGGGAGTAATAAAGGATAATCGCGGATTTTCCATCCCGCCGAAGGGGAAGCTGGGCGGGAGGATCAACAGATCGTATCGACCCCAGCGGTAATCGCCGTAGCGTTTGGCGGCGATGGCGATCATCTCCGGCGTATCGGCAAATTCTTTGCTGGCCTTGGCAAGCATTTCTGGCTCGGCCCAAATGCCTGAGGTGTCGTCTAAGGCGGCAAATTGCAGGTGTCCCGCAGCAATGGCAATCAAGTAAGCTGGAATCGCCTGCGGCATAGTGAATTGGGTTTGAGTTGCAGACACGCTCTCTCGGTCGGCACTCATCACGACGCTAATGCCTTGCTTGGCTGTGACTGTGGCGCTGTAGGTTTGGCGCACTGCGGGCGTATCTTGCAGCGGGATCCAGCTCCTGGCATGGATGGCTTGGCTCTGGCTAAACATAAATGGCCATTGCTTACCTTGGGTTTGCTCTGGAGTCAGCCATTGAATGCCTGATGGATTCTTGGATGTATGGTAATTAACTTTGATCTTAGCGACTCGCTCTTGAGGCAGATTGATGGTGAGCGCTGCGCCTTTGACCTTATCGGCTGCACCTAAACTAAAGGGCACGGATTGCCATTGGCCGTTTGCATTTAACATGCTGACACTGTTAATCGTCAGGTCACGGGTATCTAACACCACCATCTTGCCTGCTTTATGCCAATCTAGCTCGAGAATGGCGTTGCCCGAAAGTTGTTGCAGCTCAAAATCCACATTTAATGCGAGTTCAATGTGGCGAATACTTACTTGTTGGTAATTGGCAAAGGTCAGTTCATCGGTGGCAGTATGCAATTGGCTGGAGGAGACGCTAGCAACATTACTATTAGGTAAGCTATTGGTTGCATTGGCATATTGTACTAATGGCAGCAGTAGCAACAGGGCACTGCTAATGAGGGTACGACGGGATAAAAACATATAACCACCCAGTGTTGTGATTCTTGTATGGTGTAAAACGCGATCGCCGCGGGCGACTGTATTCGTTGGGGCGTGAGTTTACTCGAACTCAGTAGGTTTGGGGCTATTTAGCTGACACTAAAATGTAATCAAACTTAATTTGGGATGAGGTTGACGTTGAGGAAAGGTTACTCTTTTACGAAAACGCACGCCAGAGTGTGCTATTTAACTCTTGCAGGGGGATGCAAAGCGACTTGGCTCATTGAGGTTATCGGGTATGTAAAAGTACATCCCCAGCGATATAACTTTGTTATCATGACGCGTGTTCACAATGTCTTATAGCTACAACAGGACAACTATGGTACTGGATTTTTCACAGGGTAAGCTGATAGCAACAGAGTTTGAAGTACAGATCAGATTAAGCGTGGCCAATGTTGTGCTTCAAGCGAGTGCCGAAGATATTAGCCTTAGGCTTGACCCTCCAATGATCATCGCCAATGGTGGCGGCGTGCGTTGGAGCATGAAATTAGATAACGCGGAACAGCTCGATGCGTTACAAGCACTCCTCGGGATTGATTATTTGTAAGCACACTTGATTATTGCCAAATGTGCTTGACGTTTAACCTTAATTTTCAATGTGATTTAGAAAGGATATATCAGTATGACGCTCGAACGTATTGTGATTGAACCCCAAGTTGAGGCGACCGCGGTTGTGGTCTGGCTTCATGGGTTAGGCGATTCTGGTGCTGGTTTTGCCCCCGTTGTACCTGCGCTAGGGTTGCCAGCGGATCACAGTATTCGCTTTATTTTTCCCCATGCACCTGAGCAGGCGGTCACCATCAATGGTGGTTATATTATGCGTGCTTGGTATGACATTAAAAGTATGGACTTGCATGATAGAGCGGATATGCAGGGCGTGATGGCATCAGAATTAAGCGTTCAGGCGCTGATTGATGAACAGATTGCCGCAGGTATTCCAAGTGAGCGCATTGTGCTGGCGGGATTTAGCCAAGGCGGAGTGATGAGTCTGTTTACCGGATTACGCTATCCTCAAAAACTTGCCGGTATTATGGCGTTATCCTGCTATTTGCCAACGGGTGATGTTTTGCCAAGCCAGCTAAGTGTGGCCAATGCTGACACGCCGATTTTGCAGCAGCATGGCGAGCAGGATGATGTCGTTCCGTTATCAGCCGGATTGTTGGCAAAAGAGGCATTAATTGCCGGTGGATATCCGGTGCAATGGCAAACCTATCCGATGCCACATTCAGTTATTCCTGTGCAATTAAAAGCGATTAGTGCTTGGTTACAACAGCGTTTTGAAATGTAGTTAAATCTAAATGCTTATAAAATCATCATGCGGTAAACAATTTTTTGCCGCTTGATGTTTTTTATAAAGAACAATGCGGCTGTCTGCGAAACTTCTGTAAGCTACTTAAATTAAAGCGTTTAAATTTACAATTATATTTTTAATTGTCATTAAATTCGAAAAGTGAAAATAAGTCGATTAGCTTATTTTTTATTTGAAACAAAACTGTATTAAAACTCGCCAAAAATCCCACATTAAAGTCACGTTTATTAATAAAAATGACACAATTCATCTTTATTCTTTGATATTATGCGTGACGCGAGAGTTGATGGTACTCGCACAATCTATCTATGATAAAATAATTAAAATCAAGGGGTTGATGTAATGACAAATAAGCTTATTAAAGGATTAATTGCCACTGCTGTGCTTGCTGCGTTAGCAGGTTGTAATAGTGATGATGACAAAGTTCCAACAACTTGCGCCGAAGCGGGTGCTGCCTGTAAAACATTTACGGTATTACATACAAACGATAACCATGGCCGTTTTTGGGAAAACAAAGATGGTGAATATGGTTTAGCTGCTCAGAAAACTTTGGTTGATCAAATTCGTGCTGAAGTCAGCAAGAAAGGTGGTCAAACATTGTTGCTTTCTGGTGGTGATATTAACACTGGTGTGCCTGAATCCGATTTACAAGATGCGATTCCTGACTTTACCGGTATGAACAAAATTGGTTACGACGCAATGGCGGTCGGTAACCATGAGTTTGATAATCCATTATCCATTGTGGACATGCAACGTAGTCTTGCTGAATTCCCTATGTTAGCGGCTAACATTTATAAGACTGATGGTACTCGCTATTTCGATGCCTATAAAATATTTGATGTTAATGGTGTCAAAATAGCTGTTATCGGTCTAACCACTGAAGATACTGCTAAGATCGGTAACCCTGAATATATTAGTGAATTAGAGTTCAGAGATCCAAAGACTGAAGTTGCCAAAGTCATCAAAGAAATCAAAGATGCTAAGTCGGCAGACATCATTTTTGCTGTGACGCATATGGGTCACTACGCCGATGGCCAAAATGGTAGCAATGCTCCTGGTGATGTGGCGTTAGCCCGTTCACTTAAGGAAGGTGAACTTCAAGTGGTGATTGGTGGTCATTCACAAAATCCCGTCTGTATGGAGCCAGGTAATAAGGCCTATGCAGCATTCAAACCGGGCGATGCCTGCGCACCAGATCAACAAAATGGCACTTGGATCATGCAAGCCCACGAATGGGGTAAGTATGTCGGTCGTGCTGACTTTGAATACTTTAATGGTGAACTTCACTTAGCCAGCTATAAATTAGTGCCAGTGAACTTAGTTAAAGAAGTCACTGATGAAGCGGGTAACAAGAAAAAAGTACTCGTTGGTGAAAAGATTGAGCCTGATACAGAGTTAAAAGAGCTGCTTTCTTACTATCAAGAGAAAGGTCAAGCTAAGTTAGACGAAGTGATTGCGACTACCGATGCGCTGCTTGATGGTGAGCGTGCAAACGTACGTAACAAACAAACCAACTTAGGCCGTATGTTAGCCATGGCACAAAGTGCTAAAGTATCTGCTGATTTTGGCGTGATGAACTCTGGTGGTGTGCGCGCTTCTATTAAAGCGGGTAACATTACTTACCGTGATGTACTCACCGTTCAACCTTTCGGCAACATGGTAACCTTAAACGAAATGACTGGTGCGGCTGCTGCTGATTATTTAGGGGCTGTGGGTAGTTTACAAATTGGTTCTGGTGGTTATGCGCAAATTACCGGCGTGAAGATGACCATTGACTGCGTGGCTAAAAAAGCGACAGTTCATGAAATCAATGGTAAAGAGTTCAGCGCTACAGCAAACTACAAATTCACTGTACCTAGCTTTAACGCTGCAGGTGGTGACGGTTATCCAAAACTGGCGAGCCCAATCCAGACAGGTTATGTAGACGCCGATTTACTTTATTCCTTCCTGAAAGAGAAACAATCCATTGTTGCAGCTGATTATAATCCAGTAGGTGACATTGTGTATGAAAACTCTGAAAGTGTAGAAGGTTGTAAGATTACTGCTAAGTAATCTACAGCGGTTAATAAAATGCCACTCAATTTGAGTGGCATTTTTATTTTGCTCGTTTATTTTTCCATCCGTTAGATACAGCCTAAAATCACCATAAAATAAAGCGATACATTTTGCTAATTATGTATATTAAATTGAGTAGATTGATATTTAGTAACGCCAGGTGTTCAATTGATTCTATTTGTATCAGTTTATCAATAATCGCTTAAATTTGCTTAAAGACCTTTAACGCTATGTTTGGGTTGAATTTTGTACGTTTTAAACTCAAAATTTATTTGCTGTGTATGTATCAATTTGTTTTTTTGTTGTTATTTGTTGTTGTCGATATTTGTTTTGCTTAACAGTATTGATACGTCAAGGGAACTTGAAAATTAACTAAAATAACAACAAGACGGGTTTATTCATTTAAGCCTCAAGGAGAGATATATGCATCATCTAACGTTAGCAGCTAGAGCTGTGCGCGCTAGTCTAATCACTATGGGTTCTGCTAGTGTTTTATTATCTGGAGTAACGATTGCGGCAGAAGAAAATACCAAAGTTGAACGTATTGAAGTCACTGGATCACGTATTAAACAGGTGGATATGGAAACCGTTTCTCCTGTCACTGTGATTAATGCAGCTGATATTGCGATGACGGGCGAAAAAACCGTTGCCGATGTTTTGAATAACTCGGCAATCAATAGTTTTGGTTCATGGCGGGGCGTTTCTGGTTATGGTTCAGGCGCAAGCTCAACAAGCAGCGTTAATCTTCGCGGGCTAGGCTCGTCTGCAACCTTGGTGTTGCTCGATGGCCGCCGTATGCCTGGTACGAGCTCAAGCTCCGGCTCTGTTGCTGACACATCCTCAATTCCAATGGCGATAGTCGAGCGCATTGAAATCCTACGTGATGGCGCCTCTGCTGTTTATGGTTCAGATGCTGTTGCGGGTGTGATCAACATTATTACCAAAAAAGAATTTGATGGCTTGCAATTAGATTACAGTACAGAGCAGCCTAGTGTTGAAGGCGGTGATGCTAATCGTTTATCCATTGCAACAGGTTATAATACGGATAAAGGCAATATTACCTTAACCTATGAATATTATGATACCAAAGCCGTCATGGATCGTGATATTTGGAATATGGACGATCCGAGTTACGCAACCTACAGTGGTTTTAGTTCTGTGCCAAATGGTAAATATGGCACAGGTAATGGCAGTTGGTATAGCAATTCAGATATTTGTGATCAAACTGAAAATACCGTCGATACAACCGATGGAAATAATAAGGGCCGCTGTTTATATGATTCAGGTAGAGTGACTAAATTATTTGGTGATCAGACCCGTAATTCCTTTTTATCCAATTTTACCTATGAAATTACCGACGGTATTCAATTTCGCGGTCGTGCATCTGCCTCGTTAGCTGAAACTGAAACGCGTTACGCAGGGACACCTGTGTCAACAAATTATCCAGTAATGAGTGCTGATAATAAATTCAACCCCGTTGGGGAAGATATGACACTTTATATGCGCTCTGCCCAAATTGGCGAGCGTGATACCTTAACTGAGACCAATAATGTCGATATTCTCGGTGGTTTTATTGGTACGCTGGATTTAGGCAATGGCATTGATTGGGAATTAAATGCCCAACATTCCCGCTCAACCACGAATTCATTTAATTACAATTTAATTAATGATGAGATAGTTCAGCAAGGAATAGATTCTGAACAGTACGATATTTTTAATACCACGGGCATGAGTTATGAGCAGTGGAACCAGCAGATGACTGAGCTGTATCGTAAGGCGGCTCATACGGGCGTGTATCAAGGTAAGTTTGAAAGCACTCAAATTGATGGACTGGCTTCAACGCTGCTTGTTGATAATGGCGATGTCTCTGTTGCTATGGTCGGTGGGCTTGAATATGAAATGATTAAGTTTAAGCAGACCAGTGATCCAGAGTCTGCTTCGGGCATTATCTCAGGTGGCTCGGGTGGCGATGATGTGGATGCAACCCGTGATCGAAGTGCAGCTTATTTAGAATTCCAAGTTGGCTTACCCGCGAATGTTGAGTTATCGGCCGCCGTTCGGTACGAGCGCTATGAACAGGAAGGATCGCTCACTGGTGCCCAAGGGCAAGTAGTTAATTCATCAACCTTTGATGCCGTAGTGCCTAAATTTGGTATTAGTTGGCGCCCCGTGGATAGTTTGTTACTGCGTGCCAGTTACGGTGACTCCTTCCGAGCACCCAATATGGGTGAAATGTTCTCTTCACAATCTTTAAGTTTTGAAAAAGCCGTCGATTCGCTTTGGTGTAATGAGCCAGGTAATGTGGATGCGGTTTATTGTGCGACCAGTAATCAACACAAAACTTGGTATGGTGGTAATCCCGACCTTGAGGCTGAGGAGGGTAACTCATTGACGTTAGGTGGCGTGTGGAATGCTACTGATAATTGGAATATCGAATTATCCTACTTTTCGATTGCCTACGAGAATAAAATTGAGTCGATAAGTGTGAACGACATACTGCGTGATGAAATTAAAAATGGTTCATCACCTTATGTTCACCGTGGTTCCGATGGCAAGATTGAATATATTGAAGCGGGTGTGCGCAACTTAGCGACGGTTGAAACGTCAGGTATTGATTTTGTCACAGCTTATAACCTAGAAACGGGGATCGGTGATTTCAACTTCAGACTCGATTTAACCCATGTTTTGGATTTTAAAAAGCAAGATAATGCCGAATCAGAAATGATTGATTATGCCGGGCTTACTGATTCGCCTGATTGGCGTGGTAATTTTGCAACCAGCTGGAAATATGACGATTTTTCTGCGGCCTGGACCGTAGTGTATATTGGTCGTCAATCGGCTGATTACTACAATCAGTTAGAAGAAACCGATGTTTACGTCGATTATTCAAACTACTTTAAACACAACATCCAGTTTGCCTATAACCATGCTTACAATGGTTCAATCACGGTTGGGGTGAATAATGTGTTTGATGCCGATGCACCAAACTTTTATACCTATGCTGATTACCGTGATGTAAACGTTGGACTGTATGATGTGTTGGGCCGTACTTACTATTTGAGAATTAACCAGAAGTTTTAAGTTATCCTTCTCCCTGGATAACTCAAACCTCCGCTTGCGGAGGTTTTTTTGCTTGTGGAATATAGAGACGCTGCTTAATGACTCAGGCGCAGTTCATGACGATGCTCATGCTGGTAATGCTCAGCGCAGCAACTGCAACGTTGTTCGGTAGGATCTTGCATTAAACGTTCAGCTTCGATTTCAGTTTCGCAATCGGAACAAAGGCCATAAAGACCTAAGTCAAGTTGGCAGAATGCGGCATCGAGGCGGTTTAAACGACAAAATAGCGGGTGATCGGCAAGGTGGCTCTGTGCCAGTCGGTCGATGAGTTCCCCTAGGCTGAGGTTGGCACAATGCGTCCCAAGTATTTCAATAAACTGAGGGAGCGCGCCGATTTCCTTCCTTAGATTAGCTTCAAGCTCTGACAATTCTTGTCTGATATGGGTGGTGCTCACGTAAAATCGCCTGTTTTATCTGACTCTGGGCATTCAGTCTAATAGTTCCACTACCAACGACTATGATAAAGATCAAGTATCTGTACGATTTTTAGGGGTAACGTGGTGGTTAACATAAAAAACCACCACTTTTGTATGGGGTTACTGGCTAAGATGTTGTTGCGCTTGTTCTAGCACACGCACAATGTCTTCAGTAGTTTTATAGATCCTAAGTTCCCGAAATAGGGTATCTGCCTCGGGATATTGGCGATTGAGATAACTAAACCACTGCTTAATGCGCGCTGGATAATAATCACTCTTACGGCCACTAAGCTCCCTTTGGGTATAACTGAGCATTAATTGTAACGTGTCAGCCCAACTGTAGGGCGTAGCACCGGTTTTTATGGTGTCTGCAAGATTGGGGAGCGAGATCGCGCCGCGGCCAATCATGATACTGTCGCACCCCGTCACTTCCATACAACGTTTAGCGTCGTCACTATTCCAAATCTCACCGTTGGCAATTACCGGTATTGGCAAACGTTTGCGCACTTCAGTGATGTATTCCCAATAAGCGGGCGGTTTGTAACCATCAACCTTACTGCGGGCATGGATAGCAAGCTCAGTTGCGCCCGCTTCATAAACGGCCAGCGCATTTTCCATAAACAGGGATTTGTCTTCGTAGCCTAAACGGATCTTGGCTGTCACCGGATGCTCAGCGGGCACTGCTTGGCGCATGGCGCGCACAATATCGTGAATTGTATTAGGGTATTGCAGCAACACCGCGCCGCCATTACTGCGATTGACCATCTTGGCAGGACAGCCAAAGTTTGCATCTACGCCGTGGGAGCCAAGCTCAATTGCGCGCATGGCATTTTCGGCCATGCAATGAGGTTCTTGGCCTAAAAGCTGTACGCGGACTGGAGTGCCCGATGGCGTATAGCCACCGCTCAGTAGCTCTGGACAGAGTTTAAGAAAGACCTTTTCAGGTAAGAGTTGGTCAACGACGCGCACAAATTCGGTGACAAGCAAATCGTAAGGGTTAATCGACGACAAAATATCTCGCATTAAGTCATCAACCACGCCTTCCATCGGAGCCAAAATTACCCGCACTGCTACAAACCCATATAGAGGAACAAAGGGCGTGCATTCTATCCTATTGGCTTGCTGTTACAAAGTGCGCAGAGAGGCTTGGCAAAAATGACAACTATTTATGGCTATTTAATTGGCTAAATTCAGCTTCCTATCAGCATATTTTGATAATTTCTGTGATTTGGTGATATTTTTTGAAATGAAACTAAAGCGGTGCAGGTCTTTTGCAGTAAGCCAACGATAACCCCATTGTTGGTCACCATTAATCAATAAAAGGAAGCAAGAATATGAAATCAGTTAAGCAAACCGCGGTTGCAGTGGCATTAGGTACAGTGGTGGTTGGTTCAGCGTTTACTGTTAACGCGCAAACAAATTTATTTGGTTTTGAAACCATGGAATCAGGATATCAACTCGTTGGTTCTGAAGGTAAGTGTGGTGAGGGTAAATGCGGTGCAGATATGAAAAAAGCGGCTGCAGAAAAAGCTAAAGAAGGTAAATGCGGTGAAGCAAAATGTGGCGCAGATATGAAAAAAGCGGCGGCAGACAAAGCTCACGAAGGTAAGTGTGGTGAAGCAAAATGTGGCGCTGATATGAAAAAAGCAGCAGACAAAGCTCATGAAGGCAAATGTGGTGAAGGCAAATGCGGTGCTGATATGAAGAAAGCCGCTGAAAAAGTTGACGCTAAAACTGAAGCCGTAAAAAAGGAAGTCAAATAAGTTCAGTTGTACTTAGTGAGGTACTGCCCTAGCACATGGCCAGCCTATGCTGGCCTTTGTTTAGCAGCATCCAAATTAAAGGGGTTAAAGCAATGCAAGATCGTGGATTAGTTGGATTAGGGTTACGGCGTGAAATGCTCAGTGAGTTTTGCCAATCGCTGCCGAGTGCTATCGATTTTTTAGAGGTTGCCCCTGAAAACTGGATGACGCTAGGTGGAAAATACGGTAAACAATTTAGACAATTAACTGAACAACATACCTTTTTTTGCCATGGTCTGTCGCTCTCAATCGGTAGCCCTGAGCCGTTGGATCTTGAGTTTGTTCGCCGTATCAAAGCTTTTATGGACTTACATCAAATTGATGTCTATTCAGAGCATTTGAGTTACTGCTCAGGAGCTGGCCATTTATACGATCTGATGCCTATTCCTTTTACTGAGGCCGCCGTTAAGCATGTCGCTCGGCGAGTTAAGCAAGTTGAAGATATTTTAGAACGACCGCTTATTTTGGAAAATGTCTCCTTTTATGCGGCGCCCAGTGCGCAGATGACTGAGCTGGCGTTTTTGACGGCAGTGCTAGAAGAAGCCGACTGCAAACTCCTGTTAGATGTGAATAATATTTATGTTAACTCGATAAATCATCAATATGATGCGGCGGCATTTTTAAATGCGATGCCAACTGAGCGGATTGCCTACTTGCATATCGCAGGACATTTTAAAGAATCAGAAGAATTATTGATTGATACCCATGGCAGCGATATCAACGCCCCTGTATGGGCGCTCCTAGATAGTTGCTACGCCATGCATGGCGTATTACCCACCTTGCTCGAGCGTGACTTTAATCTGCCGGCAACAGCGCATTTATTGGATGAAATTAATCAAATTCATACTTACCAAGCTCAGGCCAAAAAAAATCTAGCGAAGAGGATTGCCTAATGGATTTTAAGCAAGTACAGCAATCCTTTATCGATTATATTCGTGATCCTAACAATTCCGTGCCGATCGGTGTACCCATTGAGCGGATGCAGGTTTACCGAGAGCTATTTTTTAATAACGTGATGGGTTTTGTCTCTAATGCTTTCCCCGTACTCAAAAGCTTATACACTGATGCGCAGTGGCAAACCTTAGTGCAGGCTTTTTTTAGTCGACATGATTGTAAATCACCGATTTTTATCGATATTGCTGGGGAGTTTTTACAGTTCCTGCAGTTTCAATATTCTCCAATAGACATTGATCCGCCCTTTATGTTGGAACTTGCGCACTATGAATGGCTTGAACTAAGAGTGGCAACTGCGCAGCAAGATAGCCGCCAAGTCCTGATTGGTAAAGAGGGAATTACGCATCAAAATCTATGTTTAGCCGCAACGGCAACCGTGGCGCAATACCAGTATCCTGTGCAGCAAATACGGCAAGATTATCGCCCAGAAGATCCTCTGCCGCAGCCAGTGTTTTTTTGCCTGTATCAGGATGAGGCAGGTGAGGTAGGCTTTTTGCAATTAACACCTTTAAGCGCACAAGTACTGGGTTATTTAGCCGAAAAGGGGCAGAGCACCTTTGATGAAATGATTCAATGGTTGGTGTCGACTTATCCGCAAATGCTAACAGAGACCTTAACTCAAGGTTGTTTACAGTTACTCGAGCAACTAACCGCTAAAGGTATCGTACGCGGAACATAGAAAGACATGGTGCTTAAGTACGCAAAATAATTGCAATAACCATACAGAAAAAGGGTTTTTGTTGGTGTGGCAAACCGCTACAATGACGCCCGTTTTGTGATCTTAATCACTGTATGATTCCCGCGCACTTATCTACGCACACATTTGAGGAGCTGTAATGAGCAGTCAGCCATTTAAAGACCCATTTAACGTTATGTATTTTATTGGTTTTATTTTAGTCTTACTGTTGCCGACACTACCAGCAAGCCTGACTTGGTTAAAGCAATTAGGCTTAATTTAAGCAGGTTTTAATCTCAAATTGAGTATACTACTGGCCACTCTGAGAGTGGCTTTTGTTTTTGAGGTTCGAGGCATTTACACACTATGATTATTTACAAACTATGATTATTTACACGCTATGATATTGAAACGCGGTTTGTTTTTATTGATAGGCTGCCTTGCGCTGGGCCTTGGACTGCTAGGTATTATCGTGCCACTGTTACCGACGGTGCCGTTTATTTTACTCGCCGCTTTTTGCTTCGCCCGTTCAAGCACTCGCTTACATCAGTGGTTAATGACACACCCTTGGTTTGCCGATGCGCTCACCCAGTGGCAAGAGCACCGAGCCATGCGCCCAGGCCTTAAACGCAGGGCTATGCTACTCTCTGGCCTCAGTTTTAGTGTCAGTATTCTTGTTGTGCCAATCGTATGGGTAAAATTGTTGCTGTTAACCATGGCAATCGGGCTTCTCTGGTATCTGAAAACGATTCCTGAAATCGAATCCTAAGCACATTTGATCTAAGGCACAAATTGGTAACCAATTCGTCACTTGAATACGCTGCTTATTGCAACTCAAACCAAAGCGGCATAAGCTTTGTGCGAATTATTAAAGCTCGTCCACACTCGCTGTGGACGTTTTGTTTTTACCGCCAGCAGTTACGCGTGGCGAAACGATTAAGTTAAATTAAATGGCTATGAATACAGAAACCTTATCCTTGATAAAGCAAAGCATTAAAACGATTCCTAATTATCCTAAGGAAGGGATTCTATTTCGCGATGTGACCAGTCTGCTGGAAAATGCCGCGGCCTATAAAGCGACTATCGATTTATTAGTTGAGCAATATCGCAATAAAGGCTTTACCAAGATTGTGGGCACTGAAGCCCGTGGTTTCTTATTTGGTGCGCCTTTAGCACTGGAATTAGGCATTGGTTTTGTGCCTGTTCGTAAGCCTGGTAAGTTGCCACGCGCGACCATTAGCCAAAGCTATGAGCTGGAATATGGCCACGATAGCCTTGAAATCCATACCGATGCGATTACCGCGAATGACAAAGTATTAGTGGTTGACGATTTGCTGGCCACTGGCGGCACTATCGAAGCCACAGTCAAACTTATCCGCCAACTGGGCGGTGAAGTGCAAGATGCGGCTTTTGTGATTTCATTACCCGATCTCGGTGGCGAAGCCCGCTTAACGGCCTTAGGTCTTGAGTTGGTTAAACTTTGTGAGTTTGAAGGCGAATAATTCTTCAGCCAAAGGCGCCTAGGGATAGTTTAATGGCATGTCGTTAATTGACATGTTATCTTGCAACTATCTCGGGGCGCGATCCCCTTTTTTGTACCAACATTCTTGTCATGCACATTGGGGAGTTCCATGTCATATCAGGTGTTAGCCAGAAAATGGCGCCCTGCCACATTCGAACAGATGGTCGGCCAAAGCCACGTGTTGCACGCGCTCACGAATGCGTTAACGCAACAACGTTTACACCATGCTTATCTTTTTACGGGTACTCGCGGTGTGGGCAAGACCAGTTTGGCGCGCCTCTTCGCTAAAGGCCTCAACTGTGAAAAGGGCGTAACGGCTTCCCCCTGTGGTGTGTGTGGCAGCTGTGTCGAAATTGCCCAAGGCCGCTTTGTTGACTTGATCGAAGTCGATGCCGCCTCGCGCACTAAGGTCGATGACACCCGTGAACTCTTAGATAATGTGCAATATCGTCCGACCCGTGGCCGTTTTAAGGTCTACCTGATTGACGAAGTACACATGCTCTCCCGCAGCAGTTTTAATGCACTGCTAAAAACCCTCGAAGAACCGCCAGAGCATGTGAAATTTTTGCTGGCGACGACCGATCCGCAAAAGCTGCCGGTGACTGTGTTATCCCGCTGTCTGCAATTTAATTTAAAGAGCTTAACCCAGCAGGAAATTGGCACTCAGCTACAGCATATTTTAACCCAAGAGCAATTACCCTTTGAGCACGAAGCCTTAACTCTGCTCGCCAAAGCGGCCAATGGCAGTATGCGCGATGCCTTAAGTTTGACCGATCAAGCTATTGCCTTCGGTGGTGGCACAGTAATGCTCAATCAAGTGCAATCTATGCTGGGTAGCATCGATGAGCAGCATGTGCTGCGCTTACTCAAAGCCTTAACCGATGCCGATATTGGCGTTTTGATGCAAAGCTGCGCACAGGTGCTCGCCTATGGCGCGGACGCCCAAGAAGTGCTGCGCAGTTTACTGGAATTATTGCATCAAATTACCCTGACGCAATTTGCTCCTGCCGCGGCGCAGCAATCCCTTTACAGCGCGCAAATTCAAGCCTTTGCCGAGCAGTTAGCGCCGGAACAAGTGCAGTTGTATTACCAGATTTTACTGACTGGTCGTAAAGACTTACCCCATGCGCCGGATCCTAAATCGGGCCTCGAAATGGCGCTGCTGCGAGCGGTGGCATTTGTTCCCGAAAAGCCAGTAAAACGTTGGCAAGTCGAAGACCCAGCTAAGGTAAGTTTGCCTTCTCAGCAGCCAATGTCTGCGACGCCCACATCAAATATGCCCGTGGTAGAACAGACAGTTAATCAGGTCGTGGCTGAAAAAAAAACTTCGCTAACTTCCGCCGTTGATTCCCTAGCTTTGTCACAAGTTGCAGCAACGTCTGCGCTTGCTACGGCTTCACTCGTCGAAGCATCGCAACAAGCTTTATCCGATGAGGATGCGGTTGATGAAGCGTTAGCACTCAATGCCGCATTGATTGCCGAGCAGCAAGTGATTTTAAGTCAAGCCCAAAGTCAGGGCTTTGGCGCAAATGTGGATGTTGTATCGAATACTGAGACAGAAGTAAGTGCTGTTTCTATGCCTGCATCAAATACTGATGCTGAACATCATCAAGCCGTGGTTGTTGATACCGCTAGTGTTAACCTTAAGCCTTACGCCAACCAGTTAACAGAACCTACAGTGGCATTATCTAATGAAAATGATGTCGAGGAAGAGACTCAAACGAGTGTTAACGAAAGTGTAGATAAGTTAACGCCTGATGCTTATTCAGCTGAGTCTTACGGGCAATACGATTATGCCGCCGCGCCGCTGGATGCATATCAAGATGATTATGCGCAATTTATATCTGAGGAGCAGGGCGCATTCTCTGATATAGAAGATAATTCGTTTAATCGCGACAGTGCTCAGTCTATTGATCATAGCCATGTTATGCATGAGTCTGCTGTTCATGGACATGCCGCTCAACCGTCTGTGACACCAACGCAAAAGTCGCAGTCTTTTGCCGAAAGCTCTGCTTCAACAAGCCCTCTGGCTTCAACAACTCCTCCGGCTTCAACTACAGTGTCTCTCGATGATGACGATATTTTATCGGCGGTATTAGCGGCGCGCGACTCCTTACTATCCGATCTCGATGCGCTCAGCACCAAGGATGGTGATGGAAAAAAGTCGGCAGCGGAAGTTAAGCTTAAAACCCCGAGTCAGAATGGCCATACTGCGCCAGTCTCTCACGCGCCAACACATAAAACGCCTTCAGTTGATGCATCTATCGAGCGGCAAGTTGTCAGTAACGAGTCCGATAACGACTTTGAGCTGCCCTTTGACGACGATTTCGAGGCCGAGATCCATCTTGAGTCACTATCCAATGTCACGCCGACTCCGCAGTTTGAGCCAAACGATCGCCCGCCATGGGAAGAGGCGCCTGTCGTGGCAATAGATGAGGCAAGCCCATTGGCTGCTAGCTCACACCTACAAAGTGGTGTGAGCGCGCCGCAAAAATCAGTTGGTGCGGCAGTATCTGGGCATGCTTCGGCTCAAACCTCGACAATCGATACCGAAGTGGAAGAGATTAAGACTGATCTGCAACGCACTGAAGCAAATACCGTGCTGCAACCGTCTCAGACACAGGAATTATCACAGACGCAGCAACGGACCCAACAGTCACCGCCAAGCGAGACGGTTTCATCGGCGTCATTCACCGCATTAGCGCAGGCACAATCGATTACCGGTCATCCGCTCGATTTGCATTGGTATAAGCTCATGGCGAGCCTCGATATTGGCGGCCGTGTGCGTCAGTTAGCGGTCAATTCGATTTGTCAGGTGCAGGCTAACCCCTTGCCGTTGCTGCTAAAACCCGACCAGAAACACTTGGCGGCGCAGGTGGCCATTGAGCAGCTCGAACAAGCCTTAACCGCAGCCCTTGGGAACCCAAGGCAGGTTGAGGTGGTCATAGGAACCGATCCTACACGGGAGACGCCCTTAGAGATGCGCAAACGTTTTCACCAAGAGTTACTGCAACAGGCGCAGCAGTCGTTAATAATGGATGACAATGTGCAATGGCTGATTAACCGCTTTGGGGCTGAGCTTGAGAAGGATAGCTTGCTCTATCCGCCTGAACTGTTAAATCAGCGCAGCGGGCTTATTCCTGCGTTACCTGAGCCCGAGTAATATTTCCTCTATGTATATGCTGCGTGGAATGGCAGAGTTTGTTAAAAACGCGCTATCAAGATCATAAGTTTATCGATGGGATCGCGGCATTGATTGCCAATCCCATTTATTTCAGTAAGATTAGCCAGCTTAAAAGCTTGCGACTAACCCTAATAGAAGAGAAATGACTATGTTTGGAAAAGGCGGTATGGGCAATCTGATGAAACAAGCCCAGATGATGCAAGAAAAAATGGCAAAAATGCAGGAAGAAATTGCCCGCATGGAAATGGTCGGTGAGTCAGGTGCAGGTCTAGTTAAAGTGACCATGACAGGCGCTCACACAGTGCGTAAAGTCGAAATCGACCCAAGCTTGATGGAAGACGACAAAGAAATGCTGGAAGATTTGATCGCGGCAGCCTGTAACGATGCTGCACGTCGCATCGAAGAGAATCAAAAAGCTAAAATGGCCGAAGTGACTGGCGGTATGCAATTACCACCAGGCATGAAAATGCCATTTTAATTGAGATAGACAATGAAATTTAGTCCACTGCTAGACGAGTTAATTCAGTCCCTACGTTGTTTACCAGGGGTTGGGCCTAAATCGGCGCAACGTATGGCGTTTCAATTACTTGAGCGAGACAGAAAAGCGGGGCTTAAATTAGCCTCTGCCCTGTCGAGTGCCATGAGTGATATCGGTCATTGTCAGTCTTGCCGAACCTACACTGAAGAAACGTTATGTCCGATTTGTGCTAGTCATAAGCGCGGCTCGTCTTCGACAATTTGTGTGGTCGAAACGCCAGCCGATGTGTTAGCCATTGAAGCAGGTGGACATTTTACGGGTCGCTATTTTGTTTTGCTGGGCCATTTATCCCCCCTCGATGGCGTGGGGCCTGAAGAGTTAGGCTTGGCGCTATTAGAGCGTCACTTAGCCTCTGGCGATGTTGCTGAGCTGATTTTAGCGACCAATCCTACGGTTGAAGGTGAGGCCACAGCCCACTTTATCGCCGATATGGCAAGGCGCCACAAGGTGCTGATCAGCCGCATCGCCCATGGCGTGCCTGTGGGTGGCGAACTGGAATATGTCGACAGCACCACCTTAGCGCTGTCCTTCAATGGGCGTATCCCGCTGTAGCCTGTGATGGCCTAAAGAATAAACCCGCTGGCTCTGTGCTCGCGGGTTTTTATTTTATGGCTGTATTTGTTTAGCGAACATGCCCTAGCGTGCGCAGGTCTAACATTCCTTTCTTAATTCTGACATAGGGATAGCGTAATTTCGGTTTGATACTGCCTTATTTTTCGCCATTTGATCTGTGATTTTATCTCCCCCCTTGAAAAGTGGATTTGCAGCCCCATTTTATAAAGCACTGAGCGTTTGCTTTAACCAAATTGCGTAACAAATAAGGAAAATTTCATGTCACAACAAGAAACTCATGGTTTTCAAACTGAAGTCAAACAGCTGTTGCATTTGATGATCCATTCTTTGTATTCAAACAAAGAAATTTTCTTGCGTGAACTGGTCTCTAACGCTGCGGATGCGGCCGATAAGCTGCGTTACCTTGCGTTGACCAACGACGCGTTATACGAAGGTGACGGTGAGCTACGTGTGCGTATCAGCGCAGACAAAGAAAAAGGCACTGTCACCATCGAAGACAACGGCGTGGGTATGACCCGCGATGGCGTGATTGAGCATTTAGGTACGATCGCCAAATCGGGCACCGCTGAATTCTTTAAAAACCTCTCTGGTGAAGCCTCAAAGGATTCGCAGCTAATCGGTCAATTCGGTGTGGGCTTCTATTCAGCCTTTATCGTAGCGAAAAAAGTCACCGTTCGTACCCGTGCTGCGGGCCATAAGGCCGATGAAGCCGTATTGTGGGAATCGGAAGGTGAGGGTAGCTTCACCGTTGAAACCATTACCAAGGCGAGCCGTGGTACTGAAATTACCCTGCACCTGCGTGATGAAGAGAAAGAGTTTGCCGATGAGTGGCGCCTACGTTCCATCATCACTAAATACTCAGACCATATTTCAATCCCAGTAGAAATGTGGCAGGAAGGCACCCCTGAGCGCGATGGCCCAGACGGTGAAAAAATTCCTGCAACCGAAGGCTATTGGAAGGTCATGAACAAGGCGACTGCGCTGTGGATGCGTAATAAGTCTGAGATCACTGACGAAGAATACCAAGAATTTTATAAGCATATTTCTCACGACTACACAGACGCTCTGCTGTGGAGTCATAACCGCGTTGAAGGTAAACAGGAATACACTAACCTGTTGTATATCCCGTCAAAAGCGCCATGGGATCTGTGGAACCGCGACCGTAAGCATGGCCTGAAACTCTTTGTTCAGCGCGTGTTTATTATGGATGACGCTGAGCAGTTTATGCCATCTTACCTGCGCTTTGTGCAGGGTTTGATTGACTCAAACGATCTGCCGCTGAACGTGTCCCGCGAGATTTTGCAGGACAACCACATCACCAAAGCGATGCGCACCGGTATCACTAAGCGTGTGCTGGGTATGTTGGAAAAACTGGCAAAAGACGATGCGGAAAAATACCAAAAATTCTGGGCCGAATTTGGTCAAGTGTTGAAAGAAGGTCCAGCGGAAGACTTTGCAAACCGTGAGCGTATTGCAGGCTTACTGCGCTTTGCGTCTACCCATACGGGCAGCGCGGCACCAACTGTGTCACTCGATGACTACATTAGCCGCATGAAGGAAGGCCAAACCAAGATTTACTACATCGTTGCCGACAGCCACGAAGCCGCGGCCAACAGCCCACACTTAGAACTGCTGCGTAAGAAAGGCATCGAAGTGTTGCTGATGTCAGAACGTATCGACGAGTGGTTAATCAACCACTTAACTGAGTACAAAGAAAAACAATTGCACTCAGTCACCCGTGGCGAGCTGGAATTAGGTGAGCTGGAAGATGCGGCCGAGAAGGAAGCGCAGGAGAAACTCGCTGAAGAGTCTGCACCACTGATTGAACGCATTAAAGCGGCATTAGGCGCTAGCGTGGCCGATGTGAAAGTCACTTCACGCTTAACCGATACCCCAGCCTGTGTGGTCACGGGTGAAGGTGAAATGTCGACGCAAATGATCAAACTGATGCAGGCTGCCGGCCAGCCAGTGCCAGAGGTCAAGCCGACGTTTGAGATCAACCCTGCGCACCCATTAGTGTCGCGCCTTAATGATCTTCAGGATGAAGCCGCCTTTGCCGATTGGTCGAATCTGTTATTGCAACAGGCGCAATTGTCGGAGAAGGGCAGCCTAGCGGACCCATCGGCCTTTATTAAGCTGATGAACCAAATGTTATTGGCAAGCCTGAAGTAACACATTCGGGGCACTTGGGTCGAGACACAAGTGCCCCGATTCACTTTTAGGCACCAAGAGTCGCATTACCCTAGGGCATTTCCCCGTAGAGGTGCCAGTTTGGGAGGAAGGAAAACCATGGACAATATCCTCGATCTAACGAAAGACAATATTCAGCAAGTGGTTGATGCTTCAATGCAGCAACTGGTGGTGATGGTGTTTTGGGCCCAGCCACAGCCGCAGAGTGTTGCCATGGTGCAAACACTCGAGCAACTTGCCACCCAGCATGCTGGCCGTTTTGTGCTGGCGAAAGTGAACTGTGAAACTGAGCTGGAAATCGCGAACTATTTCCGCATTCAAGCACTGCCGACCACCTTAGTGCTCGATAAGGGCCAACCAATCGATGGCTTTGCGGGCATGCAGGAGGCGGCGCAGGTGAGCGCTATGCTGGAGAAACACTTGCCACCCTTATGGCAATTGCAGCTTGAGCAAGCCAAAGCCCTGTTAGCCTTAAGCCAAGTATCGGCGGAGGATTTAACCACTGCGGCCGTGTTGCTGAAAGACGCCTATAGTGCCTCAAATCATGCTGCTGAGGTGAGTTTGGTGCTCGCCGATGTGTATTTGATGCAGGGTGAACTGGCTCAAGCGCAGACTTTACTCGAACAGATTGGCCTTGCCGATCAAGACAGTTATTACCAGAGCTTAAAGGCGAAATTAACTCTTGCCTTGGATGCGGCAGACACGCCTGAAATTCGTGATTTACAGCAGAAGTTTGAGCATAATCCGCAAAATTTAGTGTTATTACTCGAACTTTGTAAAGCCTTGCATTCGGCTCACCGCGATGAAGAAGCACTTGCGCATTTATACGGTGTGTTATCTAAAGACTTGAATGCTGAAAATGGCAAAGTAAAACAAGTCTTTATGGAGATTTTAACCGCCCTTGGTCAAGGTAATAGTCTTGCTAACCAGTACCGTCGCAAGCTGTATACCTTGCTCTACTAAGGATAAAATTTGCCACAAAACTGCGATTTATTTGCGGTTTCTGAGGCTAAAGTCGAAGCTAAAAGCCTTCTCAATGGCGGTCAGATGTGCGAAGATCGCCGCCCTAAGAAGAATATCAATGCGAAAAAGAGGACTCTTGAGATGCGCATTATCCTATTGGGCGCCCCAGGTGCCGGTAAAGGTACCCAGGCCCAGTTCATTATGGAACAGTATGGTATCCCACAAATTTCTACTGGCGATATGTTACGTGCTGCTGTTAAAGCCGGTACTCCGCTGGGTTTAGAAGCGAAGAAAGTGATGGATGCAGGCCAACTGGTTTCTGATGATCTGATCATTGGACTGGTTAAAGAGCGTATCGCACAGGACGACTGTGCTAAAGGTTTCCTGTTAGACGGTTTCCCACGCACTATCCCGCAAGCGGATGCGATGGCGGCAAACGGTATCAGCATTGATCACGTGATTGAAATCGATGTGCCAGACGAAGAAATCGTTAAGCGTATGAGCGGCCGTCGCGTTCACCCAGGTTCTGGCCGTGTTTACCACGTGGTATTCAATCCACCTAAAGTGGAAGGCAAAGACGATGTGACTGGCGAAGACTTAGCGATTCGTCCAGATGACGAAGAAGCCACAGTGCGTAAGCGTTTAGGCATTTACCACGAACAAACTAAGCCATTGGTTGAATACTATGGCAAAGTGGCTGCGGCGGGTCACACTCAATACCATAAATTTGATGGTACTCAGTCGGTTGCGGCTGTGAGTGAACAGTTAGCCAGCGTGCTGAAATAAGCATCATTCACTAAATTCGAGAACAAGTTCTCATATTAAGAAAAAGCCTGCGATTGCAGGCTTTTTTTATTGGCAACTGAATGTTAGCCTGCCGAGGTATTAGGCTGATAAAAGGTAACACATTGACTTCTCCCTCTCCTGCGTTTGGCGTGTTATTGGTCAATCTCGGCACGCCCGATGAACCCACTCCCAAAGCGGTTAAGCGATTCCTCAAACAGTTTTTAAGTGATCCTCGGGTCGTCGATTTGTCCCCTTGGCTGTGGCAGCCGATTTTGCAGGGGATAATCCTTAATACCCGACCCGCCAAGGTGGCCAAATTATATCAGAGTGTGTGGACAGAGCAGGGCTCGCCGCTGATGGTGATAAGCGAGCAGCAGGCACAAAAATTAGCCACGGATCTGAGCGCGACCTTTAATCAAACCATTCCCGTTGAACTCGGCATGAGCTATGGCAATCCTTCGATTGATAGCGGCTTTGCCAAACTCAAGGCCCAAGGCGCCGAGCGTATCGTGGTACTGCCGCTGTATCCGCAATATTCCTGCTCAACTGTCGCCAGCGTGTTCGATGCGGTGGCGCAGTATTTTGCTAAAGTGCGCGATATTCCTGAGCTGCGCTTTAGCAAACAGTATTTTGACCATGAAGCCTATATCGCGGCTTTAGCGCATTCAGTGAAACGCCATTGGAAAACCCATGGGCAGGCCGACAAGTTGATTTTATCCTTCCACGGTATTCCGCTGCGGTATGCCACTGAAGGCGATCCCTATCCTGAGCAGTGTCGCACTACCGCCAAGTTACTGGCACAGGCTCTGGGATTAACCGATGGACAATGGCAGGTGTGTTTCCAATCCCGCTTCGGCAAAGAAGAGTGGTTAACCCCTTATGCTGATGAACTGCTGGCCGATTTACCCCGCCAAGGCGTGAAAAGCGTTGATATAATTTGCCCAGCCTTTGCCACCGATTGCCTCGAAACCTTAGAGGAAATTTCGATTGGTGGTAAAGAGACTTTCCTGCATGCGGGTGGTGAGGCCTATCACTTTATTCCCTGTTTAAATGATGATGAGCTCCATATCGAGCTGCTCAGGCAATTGGTACAAGAACAAGCTCAACCTTGGATACGCGCAGAGTGACGGTAAATTTCTCCCGTTGAAACCTAAACACGGCCTAGTTTCATGCTGATTTTATGGTAGAATCTGCGCCCTTTGTGGCTCGGGAGTGGATTTTTTATCTCTCTAGCCTAGACTCATTATTTTTAGGACACAATGAGCCAACGCTCGTTGTAATGCCCATTAGCATGGATGCCAGGAAAAGAGAGCCACTATGAAGTTTCCCGGTCAGCGCAAATCGAAACATTATTTTCCGGTCAAAACCCGTGACCCATTGCTTGAGCAATTAACGCAGCAACCTCAACCTTTTGCGACTTATATCAGCGGTATCGATCAAACCTTAGTGGATATCGAAGCCAAGGTAGAGGATGAGTTGCTCGGGCGTTATGGTTTACCCAAGGGTAATTCGACGCTTATCAATGATGAGCAAGCGCACGCCCTGTATACCGAGCTGAAACAAAACGGTTTGATCAGCGATGAGTTTGCGGGCGGCACTATTGGTAACACTGTGCACAATTATTCTATTTTGGCCGATGACCGCTCTGTGTTGTTTGGGGTGATGAGTCAAAATATCGAAGTCGGCAGTTACGCCTACCGTTATCTTTGCAACACCTCCTCTAAAGTAGACCTTAACTTCCTGCAACCCGTCGATGGCCCCATAGGTCGTTGTTTTACGCTGATTTCTGATTGCGGTGAGCGTACCTTCGCGATCAGTAAAGGGGCGATGGATAAGTTAACCCCAGAATACATTGATAAAGACGTAGTACAGGGCAGCTCTGCCTTGGTATTAACCGCCTATTTAATGCGTGCCAGCGGCGGCGACAGGATCACCGATGCGGCCATGTGCGCGATTGAATATGCCAAAGCAGCCGAAGTCCCTGTGGTATTGACCTTAGGCACACGCTTTTTGATTGAAGAAGATCCGGTTTGGTGGCAAAACTTTATCCAAGAGCATGTGACCATTTTGGCGATGAACGAAGATGAAGGCGAGGCGTTAACTGGATTTCGCGATCCGCTGCTTGCCAGCGAAAGAGCCCTCGAGTGGTGCGATATGGTGTTAACCACCGCTGGCCCAATCGGGCTTTATACCGCAGGTTATACCGATGATGCCGAAAAGCGCGAGACCACTCATACGCTGCTGCCAGGTGCTATCCCTGAATTTAACCGTTATGAGTTCTCACGTCCTAAGCTCAAGAGTGACTGTGAAAATCCGATTAAAGTCTATGCCCATATTTCCCCTTACATGGGTGGACCGGAGAAAATAGGCAATACCAATGGTGCGGGTGATGGCGCGTTGTCGGCGTTATTGCACGACTTGGCGGCCAATACCTTCCATAAGACCAACGTGCCAGGCTCAAGTAAGCATAAGCGTGATGGCTTATGTTATTCATCCTTCTCACAAATTTGTAAGTACGCTAACCGCGTGGCCTATGAGGTATTAGCGCAGCATAGCCCGCGTTTGTCCCGTGGGTTACCCGAGCGTGAAGACAGCTTAGAAGAATCATACTGGGAAAGATAAACCAGCATAGGTTTCAGTTAACAAGGGCAATAGCGGCAAACCGTTATTGCCCTTGTTGTTTTTAGGCGCAAATAAATGATAACGTTAGGCGGTTTACCGCTCCCAATAACAGCGAATATTTAAGGTGGAATTTTCGGTGAAAGCGCAGATCTTAAGAGAAATGAAGGTACTCAAGGCGATTGAGCCTGAGTTTGAAGTGCAGCGCCGCGTGGCGTTTATTAAAACCAAGCTCAAAGAGGCCCGCAGTAAGGCGTTGGTATTAGGGATCAGCGGTGGCGTGGATTCATCGACGGCGGGGCGTTTATGCCAGTTGGCCGTTGATAGCCTCAATAGTGAACATCCCGAGGGCGGTTATCAGTTTATTGCAGTGCGTTTACCCTATCAAATTCAAAAAGATGAGCATGAAGCTCAGCAAGCGTGCCAATTTATTCAGCCATCAAAATTAGTTACAGTAAATGTGCATCAAGGTGTTGATGGCGTGCATCAAGCCACCTTAAGTGCGTTTGTTGAGGCGGGACTGAGTATGCCGGATGAGGCGAAAGTGGATTTTGTTAAGGGCAATGTTAAAGCGCGGATGCGCATGATTGCCCAGTATGAGTTAGCGGGATTAGTCGGCGGCTTAGTGGTGGGGACTGATCATAGCGCCGAAAACATTACCGGTTTTTATACCAAATGGGGCGATGGTGCCTGCGATCTCGCGCCTTTATTTGGCCTCAATAAACGCCAAGTGCGCCAATTAGCGGCCTATCTCGGTGCTCCTGAGTCATTAGTTTATAAAGCGCCAACGGCGGATTTAGAGGACAACAAACCGCTACTCGAAGATGAAGTCGCGCTCGGGCTGACCTATGAGCAAATTGATGATTTCCTCGAAGGAAAGGTCGTTGATAAGGCTGTGGAAGAGAAGCTTATCAATATCTATAAGGCCACCCAACATAAGCGCCAGCCCATTCCAACCATCTACGACTGATTTTTATCACTAACCTTGGCATAGGCAATGCTATCTAAGTTTTCTTTTAAAGCACTCGGCTTATCTGGGTGCTTTTTTATGAAATTTTATCAAGCAGATACGTTTCGTAGATGCGAGCGTGTAAGTGCAATCAGGGCATTAGAGTATTGGCGGTAATCTAAGTAGGGCGAGAGTAGCACTGATATCGAGTGTGAAGATTGAGTCTGCATTATTGTCGTGATGTCTTGCAGTTTACCTTGGGAGGCTTGCATCAATTGCAGCACTGTTTGTTGGTCGGCTGTTTGCTTATTGGCGCTTTGCTGAGGGCCTGTGGCGATGTTGCTATTGGCTGCAATCCCTAATGCCGTAGCCGCGGTTTGCCCACAGACAATATGAATATTGGCATATGGTGAGAGGACTCTAGCGCCTATCAGCAACATTTGCTCCGTCAGCAATAAGTTGTCGCGATAATTGCGCCAATCTTCACTGGGGGCGCAAATTTTGGCCATAATGGTGAAGATCTTACGCCAGTGGTTACCGTTTAAGGCGATGAGTTCTGCTATCGCGTTATCCTGCCCCCAATGCCAATATTCAGACATGAGTGGGGGATTCGGGAGATAAAACGCATAGGACGCTGTGGCTGGACCAATATGCATAATAAGTAAAATTTGCGAATATCGAATAAAAGTAGAGCGGATATTAACCTAAGTAGGGTAAACCGCCGAAACTAAAATGCCATCAAAACAAATCTTAAATATGAATATTGAGGTTTATTTTTATCTAACCGTATAATCTGCATGCGTATTTTATCGGAACCATGGGGCAGCAATGAAAGCCATTATCATAGGCTCAACTAAACATTTATTTTTCGCTGCCTTTTATGGCTGTTTAGGGATTGCTGTTGCCTTATTAGTGACTGGAATCTATTTTCTCAATGCTAAACCCGATCTGTCCCTCTGGCACACGACTGAGTTAAAACACGAATTCCACTACAACACTAAACTTGATAACTTTCGTGATTACATTGCCTTAGAAGATAAGCTCTTTGCCGAGGTTGATAACAAAGTACTCAAAAAAGTATCGGCGGCAGATGCATCGCCCGTCAATCGTTATGTTAAAAACAGCCTTGCCGATCCCGCGAGATGGCCACAAAACTGGAATCGCAGTTTTGAATGGCCTAAAGCCAATGCGCCTTTTGGCGTATTGTTGCTCCATGGTATGTCAGATTCACCCTATGCCATGTCTAATGTGGCAGCACATTTTAAAGGCAAAGCCCATGTACTTGGATTAAGACTCCCAGGCCATGGCACCATTCCTAGTGGTTTGACGAGCCTGTACTGGCAAGACTTAGCCGCCGCAGTGAATTTGGCAACGGCGCACATGAAACAAGAGCTTAAAGGTAAGCCGTTATTCGTTATTGGCTTTTCAACGGGCGCCGCAGTGGCACTTAACCATGAACTTGAACTGATTAATCAAGATAAAGCGCCCGATTATGCAGGGATGATTTTTATGTCGCCAGCTATTGGGCTTGCTCCAATTGCGGCCGCGGCTCGCTGGCAAAGTTGGATAGGTCGCCTGCTCGACTTAGATAAGTTGCAATGGAATAGTATTCAGATGGAATACGATCCCTTCAAGTACATGTCTTTTGCCGTCAATGCCGGGGATGTCGTCTACCAATTGGCGTTACGTAACCAGAGTTTGTTAAGCGGATTAACGCCTTTGCAGCGTGAACAAATCCCATCGATTTTAAGCTTTCAATCTGTTGCCGATGCAACGGTATCTAGCGCAGCTGTTGTGAGTTTGTTGTATCAAACGCTACCGCAAAAGGGCCATGAATTAGTGCTATTTGATATGAATCGTACCGTTATCAACAGTAAGTTAATGACTAATGATCCACTACCCGCCTTGTTACCAACAGCTTCTGACAACATTCATTACCGTGGCACGCTGATTGAAAATATCAATAGCGAAACGACTCAGGTTCAAGCTCGGGAATTTGGATTGAGGCCACAGGATGAGTCGTTATCTCAGATTAAACACCTTCCGCTTTATTGGCCGGCGGGCGTGTATTCACTCTCCCATGTTGCGTTACCATTTGCTGAAAATGATGGCCTATATGGCATGTCAAGCAATGAGAAGCTAACCCGCATACAAATAGGCGCAGCCGCTTCCCGTGGTGAGCGAGGCGTTTATAGTGTGCCTGCTTCAGAAATGTTACGTCAAAAATGGAACCCCTTTTTCCCCTATATGATGGAGCGAATTGAACAATATCGAAGTGCACATATGCATAATTAGGATGTGATTAGGGTACAAACGACGCAATTGCGCCCTTGTTCCTTGGCCTTATACAGGTTCTCATCAGCCTCTTTTAACCAGTCATCCAGTTTTGCACTATAGGCGGCATCAGCAATGATGGCGCCAATGCTAACGGTCACACTAAACGTGACTTGATCTGTTGGGTTGGTGATGACCACGCTGGAAAGTTTCTCTTTGAAAGCATTAAGGTGTTGCTCGACTTTTGAGGCATTACACATTGGTAATACAAATGCAAATTCTTCGCCACCATAACGGCAAAGCAAATCGACATCTCGCTTGAAGTGATTTGATAAAACCTCTGCCATGACACGTAAGCATTCGTCACCCGCGAGATGACCGTAGGTATCGTTCACTTTTTTAAAGAAATCGAGATCGAGTAACACTACCGCAATCGTATCCCTGCTACGTTCAGACAGATGCTGAATATGCAGGAACTGTTTTTCAGCATAACGACGGTTGTATAAGTTAGTGAGCGGATCCCGCTCCGCCATATCTTTTAATTTGCGGTTGGCGATTTCTAAAGCCATGGTGCGTTGTTTTACTTTATCTTCTAACTCGAGTTGATTGTTGAGTAGTGCTTGTTGTTTTGCTTCTAAGCTCTCGTACAGGCTATAGATTTCTTGAGGCGTACTGTTGTCTAGCAGTCCATGCTCAAACTTCTCCTCATTAAAACTGCCATCTTTTGTTTGACTAAAATGCTGAGCCAGCAAGGCGAGGGGCGTAGTGGTTAAACGACTAATTACCTTAGCAATTATCATGGCTGCGACCATGCTGATTAACAGTAGCCCTACCGTATTGAAATATTGTTTTTGCGCTAAGGTTAGAAGGGGGATAAAGGGCTCCAGAACATATAAATGCCAACCATTATTCAGTTGATGGTGAGCATAAATATATTCAGGGGTATCCGCTTCCTCATGCTGATTAATATCCATCAGCTTTAATCGAGTACGGTATTCTGTGCTGCCCGTCTTGAAGTTAAAAGGAGTTAAAAGGAGTTAAAGGGGTAAGCCTAAGTCTTTCGGAGGAATAAACGATGTTCTTTTTCTCATCCAATAAAATGATGGACTGTGTCTCATGATGTTGATTTTGGTTATCAATACTAGAGAAATAACTTAAGTCTAGATTACCTTGCACAATGCCGATGGCAGTATTTGAATCTTCTTTAAAAATAGGGGTACTGATGGCAATGACAATTTCTTCATCTGGCCCTCTAGCAACAAATACGGGGGACACAAATGTGTTGTGGTAGGTTAAAGCTTGGATAAAGAAGTCCCTATCTTGCACATTAATCTTTTGTGCTATTTTTTTAGTTTATCGAGTGGACTCCCTGCGACGATTTCCCCATGTGTATTGACAATAAACATAGCGGTAAAGCTGTGCTTAAGACTTTGCACACTCTCGAGGATAAGCTGCCATTGGTCAAATGGAGCTCCTGATATACTAAGAAATTTACCGATACTGGCAACGGTACTGGTGTTGGAACTGAGATAGGTTTCGGTGGCGTGACCGAGGAATATGCCAGTGTCATTCAGATTTTTATTAATTAAATCCTGCTGTTTATCCATAAAATACTGGTTAAACATTAAGGATGAGGTCAATAAAGTAATCGTGGTGATTAAAATAAATAGATAGCTGAGCTGAGCACTAAAGGTTCGGCGAGTGTGATTGACGATCTTATCTTTTAAATGCCAGAAGCTAGGGAGCGCCACAACGCAAAGTTCCCCAATAGTCGCGTATAAAATGCCATTAACTGCTTGTTTTACCGTAGTAAAAGGGATGTGATAAGTTGGCAGGCCCGTGATTAACCATAAGTACAAGCTTATTAATGGTACGCCCACTAACAACCAGTAGCCAATACTGGCATACAGAATGGGTACATCTTTGCGCCGCGCAAACCCCAGCCACAACGCCTCAAGCAAAAAGACGACATACACATGGGAACTGGACCAAGCCAACATCAAGCCTGTAGCTGTAAATAATGCAGTATAAAGGGCATACCAAGGCCCAAGCAGGATGGCCACTATCACTACTGCCGCATTACCTAAAATCAGCTGTACGTTAGCAAATAGTGGGATAGGAAAAATATTGATCACAAGACCGAGTAGGCCGAGTAGGGTGGCTAACTTTAAATGGCTGGCATTAAAGGATGGTAAAAGCAATGATAAGTCCCTTTCATGTAAATTATGCTTAAAAAGCAACCTGCTATCTCTGGATAGCTGATGGCATTTAGTTTAGCAGATCCGTCATTATTTGATATTTACAGAGCCATTTAAGTGTTAGTTTAAATCTCCGTCTGCGCGTTGCGAGTGCTTTAACGGGCAAAGCGCCCCACTGCATTGCAAAATTTCACCATTCAGGCCAGAAACTAAGCAGTTGATCAAACAGACTTCACTAAGCACTTGCGTTGATTGAAACCAATTGCTAAAGTCTGCGTCACTTAAGGTGAACCCCACTCGATAGCATCTTAAGTAATAAGTACTTAAGCTGACGTCATACAGTTTTATTAAGTACAATATTTCGGTATGTAGCGCAGCCCGGTAGCGCACTGTCATGGGGTGTCAGGGGTCGGAGGTTCGAATCCTCTCATACCGACCAAATTCATAAACAAAAAAGCCTGCAATCTTAATCAGTTGCGGGATTTTTTGTGTCTGGAGTTCGGTATTTTACTGCTTAGAGGTGGTGAAACAGTGGTGAAATGGGGGTGAAACGGATTTCAAAATAACAGTGGCCAAGTATACTGATTGCCTTAGTTTTATTAATGGCTAAATTTAATCTCAGCGTGTGGAACTTCGGTCCATTGCAGGTGATCCCGCACATAGATTTTGGTGGACTTGGCATCGGTGTGAGCCATCCGACCTTGAGGGTCAACACCCATATCAGAAAACAGTCTGGCAGATAGCGCGCGGATCTCGTGGAAGGTTGGGCGCTGGCTCATTTCTAAATGGTCACACAGACCTAACTCATCCCTTAATGCCGAAAAGGCTCTGCTAAGGTAATTAGGATCAAGCTGATGTCCCGTCCTAAGATAGGTTGACAGTTTTTAGGCCAGCTCCAGTCGCTGGCCTTTTCTATTGTGCACCTGATTAGGGGTTGCCATATTCAAACTCAGATGCGGTCTCATATCGTTGTATATTGCTATCGATTCTCTAACAAGTATCTTCAGCTCCGCAAATGTCCTACATCGGTGCAGTAAAAACTCCTGCTTCAGTATGCCATTCACTCTTTCTGCTAATGCATTTTGGTAGCAATCATAACCATCCGTCATTGACGGCTGGATTTGGCTCGCCTGAAGCGCATTCTGATAAACGGCTGAGCAGTATTGTAAGCCTCTGTCTGAGTGATGCACTGCGTTGCCGATATAGCGCTTATCTTTTATGGCCATTTTTAACGCTTTCACCACACTCTCGGCTTTCATGTCTTTACTCACGTGATGACCGACTATCTTACGCGAACTGGCATCGGTGACCAATGACAGGTAGTGCACACCTTGGTCTGACTCAAGATAGGTGATATCGCTGACCAGTACATGCTCTGCATCATGCAGTCCTTCCTCTTTCAGCAAATTAGGATACTTCTTCATCCAGTGTTTGCTGAACGTGGTTTTTGTGTAGCTTTTCTTCGGTTTAACCAGTAAATCTTCACTTCTCAAATAGGTAAAGAACCCATCTCGCCCAAGTTTAATATCGTGCTCAACCAGCTTGGATTTTATCAACGTGTAGAGCTTACGGGCCCCTAACCTTGGCATATATTTACGCCAGTACTGAACCCAGTCTTTGATGATCGATAGCTCAGCTCTACGACTTTCCATTCGCGCAACTGCCTGATAAATACCTTGCCTCGACATACCCGCAGCACGACATGCGGCTGCGAGGTTTATTTCTCCGTTGCCTTTTGCTTGCCAGACGTACCGGATAAGTACTTTTTTCTGAGGCCTGCTCCATATTCATTGTCCATGATATCAACCATGCCATTGAGGATTTGATTACGCAGTTTCTCTTCTGTTAACTCACGTTCAAGGCGCTTGATCGTTTCGGCAGGGGTTTCTTTTGACTTAGGCATAAGGCGATGCTGAAAAGGTTTCGACCAATCGGGTCTACCATGTTTTCTAAGCCAAACGAGTACCGTTGAACGGCCTTGAATACCAAAACGAGCTTGGGCTTGTTTGTACGTCATTTCGCCTTTTTCAACACGCTCTACAACGCCTAATTTAAAGGCTAAGGTGTAATCTCGTTGTGTGCGTTTACGGCTTGAGTTAATTGATGTTGTCATAAAGAAGTCCTCTTTATGTCAACGTATTTCAGGACGGGACAACTCAAAATAAAAAGGCAGGGATTAATCCCTGCCTTTTAGAACATTGGCCTCACCATACATTATTTTGTTGGTGAAATGGCTGAAGCGTGCATTCCTTTTGGACCTTGTTCTACTTCAAATTGAACCGGTTGGCCTGCTTTTAGAGTTCTATAGCCTTCCATTTCAATGGTAGAATAGTGTGCAAAAACGTCCTCGCCACCTTGATCAGGGCAAATAAACCCGAATCCTTTGGCGTTGTTGAACCATTTAACAGTTCCGCTTGCCATACTTCCACTTCCTTCTGTTGTCTACTTACCAGTAAGATAGTAAAACCTGTATAGACGGGAGTGTTTCACCGTCTGAGCTACAGAATGTAAGGAGTAAAAGCGGAAGTCAAGCTAAAATTAACAAAGAGGTAACAACTGATTAATTTGAAGATAGCAATTGGAAGAGGACAACACGAGAGGCTAGTATTAAAAAATGGGTAAGACAGGAAACATAGAGCACGTCGAAGAACGTGTGGAATCTGAGTTAATACCACCTTCGATGTATAAGGTGATCCTTAATAATGACGATTACACGCCAATGGATTTTGTGATTGAAGTGCTGCAAATCTTCTTTCGCAAGAATGAGCAGGAAGCCACAGATATCATGTTGACTATTCATCACCAGGGAAAGGGTATCTGCGGGATTTTCCCCTACGGCATTGCAGAAACTAAGGTGATACAAGTAAATCAATTTGCAAGACAAAACCAACATCCGTTACTGTGTTCGTTAGAGAAGGCTTAACCGCGCTTACTCTGTTGTCAGTTGTTAATTTTGGGGGTGCTTATGCTGAACAAAGATCTGGAAGTCACCTTAAATCTGGCGTTTCAGCAAGCCAGAGAGGCACGTCACGAGTATATGACGGTTGAACATCTGTTATTGGCTCTGATAGACAATCCTGCGGCTCAAGAAGCGCTAATCGCCTGTGGAGCGAATTTAGATAAACTGAGAGATGAAGTAGCAAGCTTTATCCAACAAACCACCCCAATCATTGCGGATATGGATGATGATAAAGAAACCCAACCAACGCTCGGGTTTCAGCGGGTACTGCAACGCGCCGTTTTCCATGTGCAGTCCTCTGGCCGCAATGAAGTCACTGGTGCTAATGTGCTGGTGGCCATTTTTAGTGAGCAGGAATCCCAAGCTGTTTATCTGCTGCGTCGCAGCGACATCAGCCGTTTAGATGTGGTGAATTATATTTCCCATGGTTTTTCAAAAAATGAGGACAGCGACGCTCATCAAGATCAAGAACGCATCGAAGATCAAAGCGAAGCGAACGAAGAACGCAGCATGTTGTCGCAGTTTGCGAGCAATTTAAACCAACTTGCAAAACAAGGGGTGATAGATCCGCTGATTGGTCGTGATCAAGAAATCGAACGCGCCATCCAAACTTTATGTCGTCGCCGTAAAAATAATCCATTGTTAGTGGGTGAAGCGGGCGTGGGTAAAACCGCGATTGCTGAAGGTTTGGCTTATCGAATCGTCAATAATCAAGTGCCAGAGGTGATGGCGCAGGCGACTGTGTACTCCCTCGACTTAGGCTCCTTGCTTGCTGGCACTAAGTACCGTGGCGATTTTGAAAAACGTTTCAAGAGTCTGCTTAAGGAACTCAGCGCCGATAAACACGCCATTTTATTTATCGATGAAATTCATACCATTATTGGTGCAGGCGCCGCATCGGGTGGGGTGATGGATGCCTCTAACCTGCTAAAGCCGTTATTATCGAGCGGTAATTTGCGTTGCATGGGCTCAACCACGTTCCAAGAATATCAGAGTATTTTTGAGAAAGATCGTGCACTGGCGCGCCGTTTCCAAAAGGTTGATATTAATGAACCTTCAGTGGCTGAAACCACTAAAATTCTGATGGGTTTAAAGTCTAAATACGAAGAATATCACGGCGTGCGTTACACCCAAGCGGCGATTAACAGCGCGGCAGAGCTTTCGGCAAAACACATTAATGACCGGCATTTACCCGATAAAGCCATCGATGTGATCGATGAGGCGGGTGCTCGCATGGCTATGCTGCCACAGAGCAAACGTAAGAAAACCATCGGTCAGGCCGAGATTGAAACCATTGTGGCGAAGATTGCTCGGATCCCTGAAAAATCAGTCTCCGCCAGCGACAAAGACTTACTGCGTAACCTTGAGCGCAATCTCAAGATGGTGGTCTTTGGTCAAGACAAGGCGATTGAATCCTTAAGCTCGGCGATTCGATTATCGCGCAGTGGTTTAGGTACAGATAAAAAACCTGTTGGTAGCTTTTTGTTTGCAGGCCCAACCGGGGTGGGTAAGACAGAAGTGACCAATCAGTTAGCTAGTTGCCTAGGAATGAAGCTGGTGCGTTTCGATATGTCGGAGTACATGGAAAGTCATACGGTTTCTCGTTTGATTGGGGCTCCTCCTGGATACGTAGGATACGACCAAGGTGGTTTACTCACTGATGCTGTAATTAAAAATCCCCATTGCGTGGTGTTGCTCGATGAAATCGAAAAGGCTCACCCCGATGTCTACAACCTGTTACTGCAAGTCATGGATCATGGCACCTTAACCGATAACAACGGTCGCAAGGCGGATTTTAGGCATGTCACCTTAGTGATGACAACAAACGCAGGGGTTCAGGAAACGATCCGTAAGTCTATTGGCTTTACTCAGCAGGATCATACCCAAGATGCCTTATCGGAAATCAATCGGGTATTCTCGCCAGAGTTTCGCAACCGCTTAGATTCCATCATTTGGTTCAACCATTTAGATATGACTATCATAGCCAAGGTGGTTGATAAATTCTTGGTGGAATTACAAGCACAACTTGATGCGAAACATGTGTTACTTGAAGTCAGTGATGAGGCCAGAACCCTACTCGCCGAGAAAGGCTATGATAAGAGCATGGGCGCACGGCCAATGGCCCGCGTGGTGACAGAGCTTATTAAACGTCCATTAGCGGATGCTATTCTCTTCGGTGAACTGGAACATGGCGGTGTTGCTCATGTTGATGCCAAAGACGGTGAAATCGTGATCCACACCGAACGCCACGAGAAAAGTACCACTAAGGCTTAATCTCTCGCGAAAACCCAATAAAAATGGCTGCAATTGCAGCCATTTTTCTAATCTTACGCCAACAAAAAAACCCGGCCTCGCCGGGTTTTTCAACTAAAGGGGAATATTAGCGTGCGCGGAAGACAATACGACCTTTGGTCAGATCATAAGGGGTCAACTGAACTGTTACTTTGTCACCAGTCAGGATCCGGATGTAGTTTTTGCGCATTTTGCCTGAAATGTGGGCTATCACCACATGACCATTTTCAAGCTCTACGCGAAACATTGTGTTTGGCAAGGTTTCAAGGATAGTGCCTTGCATTTCAATGTTATCTTCTTTCGCCATTAATTATTTATCCCATTAGCCTTCGAATATAAAAAACGGGCGTATCATGCCGCAAATTCACCTTGCTGTAAAGGGGATGTGCCTAGCAAACTTGGGAATACTCCCAGCCTTGGGGGGTTAAAATCTGATAAGGGCGGTATAAGCGTTTGTAGGACATTTTCCGATTTGCATCAATTTGATATCCCAGATAAAGAAAATCTTTACCCTGCATTTTAGCCAATCTGCACTGGAGTAAGATCAATAATACGCCAAGGGAGCGGCGTTCTTCATCGGGGTCAAAATAGCTGTAAATGGCTGACAAACTATTGGGCAGAGTGTCTGTCACTGCTACAGCCACAAGTCTATTGCCATCATAGACTTCAATAAACGTGGGGGGCAGCCAATGACAGAATAAAAATTGTTCATATTGGGTTTTGCTTGGTGGAAACATTGGGCCATCGAAGTGGCGCTCACGGATGTATTTTTCATACAGGGCATATTGAGCCTCGGTATGTTCTGAGGTGATGCGCCAAGTTAAATCACGGTTATGGGCTAGGGTGCGCTTTTGCCGTTTAGACGGTGTAAATTCTTTAATTGGTAACCGAATCGGCTGACAGGCACTGCAACGGGGGCAACGGGGTTTATAAATGGCGCTGCCACTGCGGCGAAAACCTATGGCGAGTAGCCGCTCAAATAGTATTGAGTCGAGGGTTTCCTCCTGAATGACTAACAGTTGCTCCTGTTGACCATCGAGGTAACTGCAGGGGAAAATTTGGCTGATCCCAATGGCGATTGGGGTGTTACTCGCGTTAGAGTTCAAGTGTGACCTCACTTGGTATCCAAGCTGCAGGATTGACCGTGTTATCCCTAAACTGGGTTAAGAGTTGTATAAAGTTCGCACGTTTAACGGGTTTTGCCCCTAAGCTCTCAAGGTGGGGATTCATTACCTGTGCATCGACAAGTTTAAAGTTCATTTTGATTAAATGTTGTTGCAACACCGCCATGGCCGCCTTTGACGCATTGGTTTCGCGGTGGAACATGGATTCACCACAAAACACTTGGCCGATGGCGAGACCATAAAGCCCACCGATTAATCGTTCGCCGTGCCAAACTTCGATTGAGTGGGCATGACCATTATGGTGTAGCTCACGGTAGGCCATTTGAATTTCATGGGTTATCCAAGTGCCTGCTTGTTTACGCCGAGGTTGAGCACAACCCGCCATCACATCGGTAAAGGCATGATTGATGGTATAGCGCCAAGGCTGTTTTTTTAAATATTTACGTAAACTGGTGCTGATATTCACTTGGCCTGGAATAAAAATGGCGCGGGGATCGGGTGACCACCATAAAATAGGATCCTCGGCGTTAAACCAAGGGAAAATGCCGTGATAATAGGCGGTCAACAAACGCTCTGGGCGTAGGTCACCACCTATCGCCAATAAGCCGTTTGGATCGGTGAGGGCGAGTTCGGGTGAAGGAAAAGCTTCAAATTCGTGATTCAGAAAAGACAGTGAGTTCACAATTGCGTATGATTCAGTAATAGACCCTTATACTAAGTTAGCGGAAATTCGGATATGTGGAAACCTACACTAGCGAGCTTTATGTTTATTTGTGCATTAGTGATTTCTCCGGTGCAAGCAGGTTACGATCGTAATCAGGCGGTGCCGGTCGAAAAAGTCCTCTATGGCGATATCAACTCAGTACGTAATATCACCGAAACCCAATTGATTGAAGACAGAAACCAAGGTTGGAAAACTTTCGGTGGCGCATTAGCGGGTGGGGTGATTGGTCATCAATTTGGTGGTGGCTCTGGCCAAGATATTGCGACAATATTAGGCGCCTTAATTGGTGCAGGAGTTGGCAATCGTTATGGCAGTGGCACAACGGTGCAATCGCTCAAGCTCGTGGAGCTGATGATCACTCAGGAAGACGGCACGCAAGTCATGGTGATCCAAGATTATGATCCTGGCATGGTGTTCAATGCGGGGGATAGGGTACGTGTGGTGTACCTGCAAGGTGGGGTTCGCGTTGATTTAGCCATGTAACTAAGCCATGAAACTAACGCTAGGAAATTAAGCTTAACTGCCAAACATTAATAAAGAACGTTAAACGGTGATGGAATGACAAGGACAGAACTAACCCAATATTTAGCCGATTTTTTGCGGATATCGGCCTTTAAAGATTACGCCCCCAATGGTTTGCAGGTTGAAGGTAAAGCAGATATCCGCACCATAGTGACAGGTGTGACTGCTTGCCAAGCGTTAATCGATGAAGCGATTCGCCTCAAAGCCGATGCTATTTTGGTTCACCATGGTTTTTTCTGGAAGAGTGAGCCTGAGGTGATCACCGGCATGAAGCAGCGCCGAATCAAAGCCTTACTCGCCCATGATATCAACCTGTTTGGTTATCACTTGCCCTTAGATGCCCATCCAATGTTAGGTAATAATGCGGTCTTAGGCCGCAAACTGGGGATCATCGATGCTGAAGCAGTAGAAGATGTGGCACAGGGATTAGTGTGGCGTGGAAAGCTCGATTTACCCGTCAGTGCCAGTGAATTTGCCGCGACTTTAGATGAAGTGCTTGGCAGAGCGCCGCTGCATATTGGCGAGAGTTCGGATGAAATCCAATATTTAGCTTGGTGTACGGGCGGTGCGCAGGATTATATAGATGTTGCCGCGAGTCTTGGTGTGGATGCGTTTATCAGTGGTGAAGTGTCAGAGCGTACTTACCATAGCGCCGTGGAGCAGGGAATTCACTATTATGCGGCGGGTCACCATGCGACCGAGCGTTTTGGCATTGAGGCGCTGGGGCGTCATCTCGCTCGCGAATTTAATTTGGTACACCATTTTGTAGATATCGCTAACCCTGTTTAACAATGTTGCTTTATCGACATCTTGTAAATGAAAGGCGAGCCATGCTTGCCTTTGTCTTATGTAAATCAACCTTAAGTTCAAATCAGTCCTAAGTTTAAATAAACCCTAGGGTCGACAGGATAAAAATGCCTAAGGTGCAGGTGAGCAGCGAGCAAACGGTGGTTAAGGCGATAATATTGGCCGCAAGCGTGGCATTTCCTCCCATGGCCCGCGCCATCACATAACTTGCGGCTGCCGTGGGCGCGGCGCTCATCAAAAACACTAAGGCAAGTTCAACTTCGCGATAGCCAAGTATCAAGGCGCCTAGGGTGATGAACAGTGGCGCAAAGATAAGTTTTAAGGCGGTCGAGAACCACGTGGCATACTTTTCATGTCTGAGCGAGCCAATATCCAATGAACCGCCTGTACACAGCAGTGCTAATGGGAGTGTCATATTGGCAAAGTATTGCCCAGCATCGAGGACCATTTTCGGTAAGGGGATCGCCAGCAGATAAAACAACATGCCGAGTATAATGGCAATGATCAGCGGATTTTTGGTGATGGTTTTAATGATCACCGCAAAAGCGCGGCGGCTTGATTCCTCACCCTTAGGACTCAAGCAAATCACGGCTTGAATATTGTAGAGTAGCGTCATGGACGCGACATAAACGGCCGCTAAGGCAACGCCCGATTCGCCATAGGCATTAGAGACATAGGCTAAGCCGATAATGGCGGTATTGGCCCTAAATCCCCCTTGAATAATAACGCCTTGATCCTTCGGCTCGGGGAAAAATCGTTTTGTCGCGTAGGTCGAGAGGATAAAAAACAGTAAGTTGGCGAGTAAGCCATAACCGATTAATGGCGCACTGGCGGCAAGATTGTGGTGCGAGCTAATTATGCTGAGAAACAACAGCGCTGGCAGGGTGACATTAAAAACCAGCTTAGAAGCGACATCAATAAAGTGTTCGTCAATCACTTGGGTGCGTTTAAGCATCACGCCTAGGGCTAACATTAAACAGATGGGACCGGTTATTGAAGCAGAAAACAACAGCTGCTCAATGATATTGCCCATAACTTCTCCTCGAAAATTTCATAGTGCGTTGTCGCTGAATCAGTGCAGCTTAGCCATAGCCGCGATAGTGTCGCACAGTCAGTCACTTGTCGAGGCCACATCAACTTACGCTCCCTGATAAAGCGTAAAGGAATGTGTGTTTAATAAATAAGGCCGCATTAAATGCGGCCTTATATCGATTTAGCAGTAGCTTGACTCGTGTTTAGCCTAGCTTACTTAACCCGCATACCAGGTTGTGCGCCTTCGTGGGGTTCTAAAATCCACAAATCACTGCCACCAGGGCCGGCTGCTAGTACCATGCCTTCTGACATGCCAAAACGCATCTTACGTGGTGCAAGGTTGGCGACCATCACAGTCAGCTTACCTTCGAGATCCTCAGGCGAATAGGCTGATTTAATGCCTGCAAATACCTGACGGGTTTCGCCGCCGATATCAAGTTGCAGTTTTAACAGTTTGTCGGCTTCGGCTACATGCTCGGCTTTAACGATACGCGCAATACGCAGATCGATTTTAGCGAAATCGTCATAGTTGATAGTGTCGCTAATGGGATCGGTCGCCAATGGCCCTTTAGGTGCTTCTGGCTCGCTCGTGGCTTGCAAGTTTTCTTTAGAGTCGGCCACCATAGCTTCAACTTTGTCTAACTCAACACGCTGCATCATGGCTTTGAATGGCGCAATTTCGTGGCCCGCCATATCTTGGCCTAAGCCATCCCACGTTAAGGTTTGTTGGAAGAAGGCTTCAACGTCTTGCGCTAAGCGTGGTAACACAGGTTTTAAGTACGTCACCAAAATGCGGAACAGGTTCAGCGCGTTTGAACACACTTGGTGCGCGGCTTCCTGTTGATCATCTTGCTTCACTAGCTGCCAAGGCGCTGCATCGGCGACAAAACCGTTGGCGATGTCCGCGAGTGCCATGATTTCACGCATCGCTTTACCGTATTCACGGGTCTCATAAAACTCAGCGATTTGTTCTTGTTTGGCTAAAAACGCCTCAGTTAGCGTGGTATCCGCAATTTTCGCGAGCTTGCCATCGAAGCGCTTAGTGATAAAACCTGCGGTGCGCGAGGCTAAGTTCACTAGCTTACCGACTAGATCTGAATTCACGCGCTGGGCGAAATCTTCCAGATTTAAATCTAAATCGTCGATACGGCTACTGAGTTTAGCCGCGTAGTAGTAGCGTAAATATTCAGGATCTAAGTGATCTAAGTAAGTGCGAGCCTTAATAAAGGTGCCCTTAGATTTAGACATCTTAGCGCCGTTCACCGTTACATAACCGTGGGCATAGACGCTGTTAGGTTGACGGTAGCCCGATCCATGGAGCATCGCAGGCCAGAACAGACTGTGGAAATAAACGATATCTTTACCGATAAAATGGTAAACCTCGGCTTTAGAATCCTTCGCCCAAAATTCGTCAAAGCTTAGCTCTGGGCGTTTGTCACACAGGTTTTTGAATGAGCCCATATAGCCGATAGGTGCATCTAACCATACGTAGAAGTATTTGCCCGGTGCATCAGGGATCTCAAAACCAAAGTAAGGTGCATCACGGGTGATATCCCACTGTTGCAGGCCTTGTTCGAACCATTCGTCAAGTTTGTTGGCCATTTCGGTTTGTAGTGCGCCGGAGCGAGTCCACTCTTTGAGCATGTCTTCGAAGGCGGGTAAGTCGAAGAAGAAGTGCTCAGTGTCCTTCATCACTGGCGTGGCACCCGATACCGCTGATTTTGGATTGATAAGCTCAGTCGGGCTGTAAGTTGCGCCGCAGGCATCACAGTTGTCGCCATATTGATCGGGCGATTTACACTTAGGGCAGGTGCCTTTTACGAAGCGATCGGGCAGGAACATCGACTTCTCAGGGTCAAATAGCTGAGAAATGCTCTTGCTTTTGATATAGCCATTAGCGCGCAGTTTTAAGTAAATATCGCTCGCCAGCACGCGGTTTTCGTCACTGTGGGTGCTGTGATAATTATCGAAGGCGATATTAAAATCGGCGAAATCCTGCTGATGCTCTTTATTGACTTGCGCGATCATTTCTTCTGGCGCCATGCCTAATTGCTGCGCCTTGAGCATAATCGGTGTGCCGTGGGCGTCATCGGCACAAATATAGTGGCACTCATGTCCACGAAGCTTTTGATAACGCGACCAGATATCCGTCTGGATGTATTCCAGCATGTGACCTAAATGAATCGGTCCGTTCGCGTAGGGAAGTGCGCTGGTCACGAGAATTTTACGTTGTGAAGTTGCCATCTTGTCTCAAATATCGTGGTGGGCCAAAAATAATGGTAGAGATACTAACCGATTACAGGATGATTTTCATCAAAACCTGAGTCGATTGGGTTAAATCTGCGCTAATGTTTTTGTCATTATCTGGTACACTTGGGCAAATTTATTGGTGGGGGTAATTCTTTTGTCTTCAACTCAAACTGATTATCGTTTAAGTGACGATCTTCTCGGGCCAGTTCTGGCCATTCTCGATGCATATATCGACCCGTATTTAGCGAAGGGTTTAGTGAGCGCAGGATGCGTGAATAAATTGGCGATTGAAGGTAAGCGTTTGCAGCTTGGCTTAGTCTATCCATACCCTTGTATGACTCAATACCGCGATACCGTGATGGCGCTGACCAACAAACTCGCTGTGCTGGATGCCATCGATGAGGTTGAGTGTGAAATCGATTTTCAACCTAAGGTGTATTCGGCGATTGCTTCTATCGCACCGATTGCCAATGTGAAGCAAGTGATTGCTGTCGCGTCCGGCAAAGGCGGTGTAGGTAAATCAACCACGGCGGTCAATCTTGCTTTAGCACTGGCCGCTGAGGGCGCACAGGTCGGTATTTTAGATGCCGATATTTATGGTCCTTCCGTCCCATTAATGCTTGGGATCCCCAACTTCAGGCCCGTTTCCCTCGATGGTAAACACATGAGCGCCGCCAGTGCCCATGGCATTGCCGCCCAATCGATTGGGTTTATGTTAAGTGGTGATGAAGCCGCAGTATGGCGTGGTCCCATGGCGGCGGGCGCGCTTGCGCAGCTGCTCAATGAAACCCAGTGGCCAGAGCTAGACTATTTAGTCGTCGATATGCCACCGGGCACGGGTGATATTCAATTAACCCTATCGCAAAAAGTGCCAGTAAGTGGCGCGGTGATTGTGACTACACCGCAGGACATCGCTCTCGCCGATGCCAAGAAAGGCATCACCATGTTCCAGAAAGTGAATATTCCCGTCCTCGGCATTGTTGAGAATATGAGTTTTCATTTATGTCCAGAGTGTGGCCATAAAGAACACCCCTTTGGTACGCACGGTGGCAGTAAAATGGCTGAGCGTTATCAAGTTCCACTGTTAGGCGCCTTACCGCTGCACATCAATATCCGTGAAGCCATGGATGTGGGTGCGCCGACGGTTGTGGCCGAGCCTGACAGTGAAGTGGCGGCACTTTATCGGGAAATTGCCCGTAAAGTGGGCGCCGAATTGGCACTTAAACAGAGCCAGAAAACAGTTTCTATTAGCGTATCAGATGACGAGTAAGGTTTAAGGGTATGAATTCTCAGCAGTGTGTCATTATTGCAATTGCTGGCGCGTCAGCATCGGGCAAGAGTTTAATTGCCAAGACGATTTTTGACGAACTTCGCCGCGATTTAGGCACAGATCAGATTGGGGTAATTAACGAAGACGCGTACTACCGCGATCAGAGTCATTTATCCATGGATGAGCGTGTGTTAACTAACTACGACCATCCCAAGGCGTTAGACCATCAGCTGCTATGCACGCACTTGCAGTTGCTAAAGTCTGGCGAAGCTGTTGATATCCCTTGCTATAGCTATACCGAACATACGCGTATGGCCGAAACTGTAAAAATGACACCTAAAAAAGTGATCATTTTAGAAGGCATCCTGCTGTTAACAGACCCTAAATTACGTGAATTGATGGATGCGAGCGTGTTTATGGATACGCCGCTGGACATTTGCTTCCTGCGCCGTTTAACCCGCGATGTGGCCGAGCGTGGCCGTACGATGGAGTCAGTGATTTCACAGTACAAGAAGACAGTGCGTCCTATGTTCCTGCAATTTATTGAACCTTCTAAACAATACGCTGATATTATCGTGCCTCGCGGCGGTAAAAACCGTATCGCGACCGATATTTTGAAGACTCGTATTCAACATTTACTGGCAAAATAACGACTAAAACTCAGGGAGTAAAAGGCAAGATGCGCTTAACCGATATCGAAATTGAACAGGCCCTTGATAACGGCACTATCGTTATAGAACCTCGCCCAAGCATAGATGCGATTTCTGGCGTCAGTGTGGATGTGCGCTTAGGTGGGCAATTTCGCGTCTTTAAGGATCATACTGCGCCTTTTATCGACCTCAGTGGTCCGAGTATTGAAGTGCAGGCGGCGCTCGATCGGGTGATGAGTGAAATCATCGAAATCCCCGATGGCGAAGCCTTCTTCCTACACCCCGGTGAATTGGCGCTCGCCGTGACCTATGAAAGCGTGACACTGCCTGCCGATATCGTCGGTTGGCTCGATGGCCGCTCCTCTCTGGCGCGTTTAGGCTTGATGGTGCACGTCACTGCGCACCGGATTGATCCGGGTTGGCAGGGTAAAATCGTGCTCGAGTTTTACAACAGCGGTAAGTTGCCTTTAGCGCTGCGCCCACGGATGACCATTGGTGCGTTAAACTTTGAACGTTTAAGTGGCCCAGTGGCGCGTCCGTATAACAAGCGCAAAAATGCCAAGTATAAAGATCAACAGGATGCGGTTGCTAGCCGTATCAGTCAGGACTAATACCCTTGATTTGGGTTAATGGGGTTTCACAGGCAAGTATTGCTCCTATGGACAGGGGACTTGCCTATGGTGATGGCCTCTTTGCTACGATGCGAAGTAGCGAGTGTGGTATTTTGTTTTTTGAGCAGCATCAAGCCCGTCTTACGGCTGGCGCTGCAAGACTTGGGTTTGACTGGCAAATGAGTTCAGCCCTTGCCGAGCAGCTCAATACACTTGCTGCACAGTACCCGCATCACTGTATTAAATTGATGATCACACGCGGTGTTGGAGGCAGAGGCTATGCCCCGCCTGAGCAGGTAAACGTTACGGAGATCGTTTCTGTTCATCCCATTCCTGCCCATTATGCTGCGTGGCAACAACAGGGTATTCGTCTTAAAACCTCCGCAGTCCAATTAGGTCATCAACCCTTATTGGCGGGGATAAAACACCTTAATCGCCTCGAGCAAGTGTTAATCAAATCCCAGCCCTTACCACAGGGTTTTGATGATTGGTTAGTGCTGGATTGTAATGGGCAGGTGATAGAATCTTCGATGGCGAATATCTTTTTTGTTAAAGGCCATCGAGTGATTACTCCATCTTTGGCGCGCTGCGGCGTTGCGGGTGTCATGCGCGAGCAAGTGATGTTAGCCTTACTTGCACAGCAGATGAATATTGATTGTTTGCCCTTTGGCGCCGAGCGTTTAGTGGAGTTTGACTCGGCATTTATCACTAACAGCATCTTAGGCGTGGTGGATGTACTGGCGATCGATTCGCACAGTTTCAAGCCTTCTCCTTTGACTGCCGATCTTAGACACACACTTTCACTCTCACTATGAAAAAACTCATTCTGATCGCAAGCTCTACCTTATTGGCCTTGCTGACCTTAGCTTGCTTGGCGGGTTATTGGGGTTACCGTACGATTATTGATTACAGTCAAACGCCATTAGCGTTAACCGAAGCCAAAGAATTAACCATTGCTCGTGGTACGAGTGTGCACCAGTTGGCGCAGCAGTTAGAAACCGATGGCGTTATCCAAGACAAATGGAAACTCAAATGGTTACTTAGATTGCGTCCAGAGCTGGGCAAGATCCGCACTGGTCTGTACGAGATGTCACCCTCGCAGACGCTTGCCGACTTACTTAACGACTTAGTCAATGGCAAGGTGAAAACCTTTAGCCTGACCTTAGTCGAAGGCAAAACCATTGCCGAGTGGGAACAACAACTGGCAAGTGCGCCCCATTTACAACTGACCCCAGAGGTTTTTAGTGCCGTATTAATGGAGCAGGGGGACGATTCGGCGTTGCCCGAAGGTAAATTCTTCCCCGATACTTACCATTACACCGCTGACAGTGATGCCAAGGTACTGCTGACCCAAAGTTATAAAATGATGGAGCAAGAACTCGCCAAAGCGTGGGCAGAGCGTGTGCCCGATTTACCGCTTAAATCACCTTACCAAATGCTGATCTTGGCATCGATTGTCGAAAAAGAAACTGGTCAAGCCTTTGAGCGTGATCAAATCGCCGGCGTCTTTATTAATCGACTGAATCTAGGCATGAAGCTGCAAACCGACCCCACGGTGATTTATGGCATGGGAGACAGATTTAAAGGCAATATCACCCGTAAAGATCTAATCGAAGAGACACCGTTTAATACCTATCGGATTTTCGGCTTACCGCCAACACCGATTGCGGCACCGAGCAAGGCCTCATTACAGGCCGTGTCGAAACCCGCCAAAGTCAGTTATTTGTATTTTGTGTCGCGTAACGATGGTACCCATGTATTTTCGACCACTTTGGAAGAACATAACCGCGCCGTCGATATTTATCAGAGAAAGAAAAAATGACCCAAGCATCCGCCAAATTCATCGTTGTTGAAGGACTGGAAGGCGCCGGTAAATCGAGTGCGATTGCCCTTATTCGCGATTTTATTGAAAAGCACACCGGGCTCGCGCCTGTTTGCACCCGCGAGCCAGGCGGCACGCCGCTGGCCGAGCGCATTCGTGATTTAGTGAAAATTGCCGACCCAAACGATCCTTTATGTGATGAGTCTGAATGTTTATTGATCTATGCCGCCAGAGCCCAGCTCGTCGCCAATGTCATCAAACCTGCATTGGCACAAGGCAAGTGGGTGTTGGGGGATAGACACAATCTGTCATCTTTAGCGTACCAAGGCGGCGGACGTGGCTTAATGCCTTTAGTCGAAGCCGTAAGTAACGCAACGCTCAAAGGGTTTAAACCCGATTTAACCCTCTATCTTGACCTTGACCCTAAGCTTGGACTGCAACGTGCAGCAAAGCGGGGCGAACTTGATAGAATTGAGCAGCAAGCCATCGACTTTTTTGAACGGGCGCGCGCAACTTACCTCAAGCTTGCCAGCGAAGATGAGCAAATTGTCGTGATCGACGCCAGCCAAACCATGGCCGAAGTCCATAAAGATATTCTGGCCGTGTTACAGGCGATGGCATGGTAGTGCAAAGCGGTTTTGATGTATTAACCCTGCCTTGGCTCGATGCGCCAAGACAGGCGTTTTTAACCCAGTTGCAAACTCAAAAAGTCCCTCACGCGCAGCTAGTGGGTATCGATTCTGCCTATGGCGGTGAACTTTTGAGTGTATTTATGGCGCGTGCCGCCATGTGTTCACAACCCACTCCCGCGGGCGGGTGCGGTTTTTGTAAGTCCTGCCAGTTATTTGATGCGGGTAATCATCCTGATTTTTATCAAATCGAGGCCGATGGCCATCAAATCAAAGTCGATCAAATTCGTGAGCTTTGTAGCCGCTTAAGTGCGACTGCCCAGCAAAGTGGCCGCCGTGTAGCCATTATCCACCATAGCGAGCGTTTAAACTCAGCCTCTGCCAATGCGCTACTCAAGACGCTCGAAGAGCCGGGTAAAGACACCTTACTACTATTACATTCCGATACGCCCGCACGTTTAATGGCTACGATCAGTAGTCGTTGTCAGCGGCTTCCCTTTGTGACGCCGTCTAAAATGTTGATCAAAAACTGGTTAATTCAGCAATGTCAGATCCAAGAAGATGTGACTTGGTGCTTGAGTGTGGTCGGCGGTCCATTAAAGTTGGCCGAAAGTTTGCTATCCGACGGTACGCAACCCAGTCGTTATCAAACCTTGTTAGGGTTTCGCAAAGATTGGGCGCAAAGTTTGTCGTCGGGCCATCTGTGTGCTAGTTTGTTAACGATAAGTGAACAACAAATCATTGATGCTCTTAAGGTTTTATACTTACTCCTGAGACAAGTTTTATTGAAGTACGGCGACCAAGATGCGTTTGTGCAAGCGCAAATAGGGAACTTGGCGGCGAAAATCATGGGAATGTGTCATAGCTTAAGTGCAATGCCGAGTGTCAATTATTTAGGCTTGTGTCAAAGTTATGTCTTAGAATATAAAGAAATAACAAATAAGTAACATACCATGGTCGATCTTGTCGTCAATTTTGATACCTTACATCAGCTTTACCGCGCCTATATGCCGTTTATCAAACCGGCAGGGCTGTTTGTCGCCACCGGGGAAACCCATTACCTCGGTGAGACCTTAACCATCGCCTATCGTTTACCCGGCGCGACCACCTCAAACGAATTTCGTGGCGTCGTTGTGTGGATCAATCCTTTGGGAGCATCAGGTGGACGTCCTGCAGGGATTGGTATCAAGATAGTCTCAGAGCCCGACAGCCATAAACACCATATTGAAAAATTGTTATCCCGTGAGCTCGCCTCTGGTGACTTAACCTGCACGATGTAATGCATAGAGTGGTCAGCTAGGGTCGACACTGAGTATTAAGTGCTGAGTGAAGCCTTAGCGAAATTTGACCTCGATCCCATCGCTGAGTATCCTTGTGCTCCTTTTTGTTTATCTGCTTGGACATTGTTGTGCTTATTGATTCACATTGCCATCTCGATCGCCTGAAAGCGGCTCCCGATCAACCCACCTTAGAACTCATCCTCGCCAACGCTAAGGCGCGCGGTGTCGACTATATGCTCTGTGTCAATGTGCGCCAGCAGGAATTTGAGTCGATGCGCGACAAGGTTGCGGGTTTCGAGCAGGTGTTTTTATCTTCGGGCGTGCATCCGCTGGATGTAAAAGACGGCCTCGATGTGGAGCAAATTCGCCGTTTTGCAATGGACCCCAAAGTGGTGGCCATTGGTGAAACTGGGTTAGATTATTTTTATGCCGATGAAACTAAAGCCCTGCAACAGCAATGTTTTGAGCAACAAATTGCCTTGGCGGTTGAAGTTGATAAGCCGCTGATTGTGCATACCCGTGATGCCCGTGAAGACACCATCAACATGCTTAAAGCGGGGCAGGCGGACAAAGTCGGTGGCGTGTTGCATTGCTTTACCGAAAACTGGGAAATGGCCAAGGCGGCGATTGACTTAGGTTTTTATATTTCCGTTTCAGGCATTGTAACCTTTAAAAATGCCGGTGAGTTAAGAACGGTGATCCGCAAAGTGCCGAAAGAGCGTTTATTGGTCGAAACCGATTCGCCTTATCTTGCGCCTATTCCACACCGTGGACAGGAAAATCAACCCGCCTATGTGCGTGATGTGGCCGAGTTTGTGGCAGAGCTGCGCGGAGAACGTTACGAAGATCTTGCTGAGTATACCAGTGAGAACTTCTTTAACTTGTTTAAGGATGCGGCGCGCTTGATTGGGCGTTGATTTAGGGTTGCCCCTCTCTTGTGAGCACAATTTTGCTCATATTCGTTAAAACGCAAGCCCATAAAAAAAGGCCCAAAACGATTCTAGCTGTTTGGGCCTAGGGGAATGGCTCGTTGAAGAGCCGTGCGCTACAGACGAAAGTGCCATACAGAGCACTTTACAATAGACTCAGTGTAGTTGAGTTTAGTATGAGTAACACTTTCTCTGCCCCGTTTTTTAGGTTATTTCTCGCTAAAAAATCATCTATTTATAACCATTATGTCTGCGGTGGTAGCAATAACACTTTATCTTTCACTAAGTCTCTGGGCAGGTTGTTTTTTAATTTATTGCCTAAGTGTTTCGCCATGCCTAAAGGCGCGCCGCCATAACAGACAATCACTTCACCCTGAGCTTTGCCAGCCGTATCGAGGGGAATATCTCGTCCCATCAAATACTCTTTTGCCTGCTCATCGCTCACTTCGACGACTTTAGCGCCGTTTTTTGCCCCCGCTTTAAGCGCTTTACCCGCTAGAGCAATAATCGCCTCATGGCGGACTTTAAAGCCATGTTTACTGTGATCGGCAAGCTTAACCCCAATCCGCTGAAAGCGCATTTTACCAATAAAGTCTTTAAATTCATGGGGAAATAGCCAAAACTCATCGTCGCGCACCATAATGAGATCATCGGGCAGTTCGATACCCAGATCATAGGTAAAATAGGCTTGAATGGCTTTGGCTTGTTTGGCACTCGCCTCCGTAAAGGGGAAATTCTTTTGCAATTTCGGCTCAGGCTGTAAGCGTGGTACCGAACGGGTTTTAGTCAACTTCGCGACAAAAAAGCCTTCGCTGTCGTAAATCTGTGGCCAAACGTGCAAAAAGCCTTCTGGCGTAGTGGCTTTTTTGGCACCATCAAATAATTGGCTTAAGGACTCAAATTGCACTGCATTGCCATAGGTTTGCTGCAAATATTCACATACACCTTGGTTTTCGTGCCGATTAAGGGTGCAGGTTGAATAAACCAAACTGCCACCCGGTTTTAAGGCCAAAAATGCTGATTCGATTAAGGCTTTTTGGGTTTCGCTAATCGCAAGAACCTCATCGAGCGACCAAGATTTTAACGCGTCCGCATCTTTACGGACCGTGCCTTCACCGCCACAAGGCGCATCAATTAATACCGCATCAAAACTTTCATACAGATACTCACCAAATACTCGGCCATCGAAGTGGGTTAGGGCGCAGTGACTCGCGCCCATGCGCAGCACATTGGCATGGAGTACTTTGACGCGGCTAGCAGAATATTCATTTGCCACCAATAAGCCTTGATTATTCATCAAGGCGGCCATTTGGGTGGTTTTAGAGCCGGGCGCCGAGGCTAAATCTAAGACACATTGCCAATCCGCATTCGGGGTAAATAGTGCTGTAGGGGGCAACATGGAACTGGCTTCTTGGATATAGAACAATCCCTGAATATGCTCTAGGGCATTGCCGAGCTGGTCTTCTTCATCATAGCTTATCCAGAAACCATCCTCACACCAGGGTATGGGCTCAAAGGTCCAACCTTTCGGCTGCATCAAACGCTTAAAATCTTCGCTGCTGATCTTTAAGGTGTTGACGCGAATTGAGCGACGAAGTGGTCTTGAACAGGCCGCAATAAAGTCATCCATTGACAGATGGGCGGGCAATTCTTGGGCAATTGTACTGATAAAATTTTGATTTAATTGAACCATAACGGAATTTGGCTGTGTATCAACTGCGGCAAGTATATCATAATCCCTTAGTGGGGCTGGGATTTTATCCCTCTACTATCGTTGGTTCAGATTTGCGTTAAATAAACAAAACGACACGAATAAACAGTTTGAATAACAATAAGGAAGGGGCAGAGTGCTAAATCGGGTGTGGTTAGTGTTTTTCCTCACATCGCTGTTGGCGATGGCAATACAGCTTTTTAATGGGCATATCGAGGTGCTCGCCAACGCGGTTGAGGCCTTGTTTGCCAGCGCTAAACTCGCCGCTGAAATCGCCTTAGGCTTAGTGGGTGTTTTGTCCCTGTGGATGGGATTAATGCGAATTGGTGAAAAAGCCGGTGTTGTTGGGGCGATTGCCTTTGTATTTGAGCCACTGCTGCGCCGCTTAATGCCCGAAGTGCCTAAAGGACACCCCGCATTTGGCAGTATGACGATGAACTTAACGGCCAACATTTTTGGATTGGATAATGCCGCTACTCCATTAGGTTTAAAGGCAATGCAGGATTTACAGAGTCTTAATCCGGTCAAAACCATTGCCACCAACGCACAAATTCTATTTTTAGTACTCAATACCTCCTCGGTGACGCTAGTGCCTGTCACGGTGTTTTTATACCGTGCTCAGCAGGGCGCGGCGGCTCCGGCAGACATTTTTTTACCGATACTCCTCGCAACCTCTGCCTCAACCTTAGCGGGGCTTTTGATCGTTGCTGTTGTGCAGCGCCTTTCACTACTCAATGCCGTGGTACTCGGATATGGCGCAGTGCTGCTGTCGGCATTAGTTGCCAGTGGTTTTTATTTGATGACCTTAACGGCAGACGCGATTGGCACAGTGTCGACCGCCTTGGGCAACGGGGTATTGCTACTGTTAGTCTTCAGTTTTGTGCTGGTGGCGGGCGTGCGAAAAGTAGCTATTTATGATGAGTTTATCGAAGGTGCTAAGGCGGGGTTTAACCAATCGATTCAACTGATCCCGTATCTGTTAGCCATGCTGCTGGCGATTGGTTTACTTAGGGCATCGGGCGCGTTGGATTACCTGCTGCAACTGATTGCGAGTTGCGTGAGTCTTTTCGGGTTTGATACCCGCTTTGTCGATGCTATGCCTACGGCGTTGATGAAACCCTTTAGTGGTTCGGGCGCGCGGGCGATGATGCTCGAAACCATGGCACACCACGGAGTGGACTCCTTTGCTGGTCGCTTGGCGGCGATTTTCCAAGGGAGTACTGAAACGACTTTCTATGTGCTGGCGGTTTACTTTGGTTCAGTGGGTATTCGTCATGGGCGCCATGCGCTCGCCTGTGGTCTAACGGCGGATTTTGCAGGGATCAGTGCGGCTATTGCTGTCTGTTATTGGTTCTATGGCTAAGCAGTGTTATATGAAAAAATCAGGCGCATTGGGATAAACCGAATGCGCCTTGTATTAATAGAGTTAACTGTCGGGTTTAAATGCGCTTAATCAATAGCGCGATTATTTATTGCATGGGAGCTATTGCGCCGGAGCCCATTCTTGCCATTCACGCTCGGCTTTATGCTGCAGTTTAATCACTGCGCCTTCGCTGAGGCGGTTACTCTCTTGAGTTGTTTCTTTGGTTGCGACATTAATGCCGCCCGCTAATAGGGTTTCGAGCGAACCGGCTTCAATTTGCGCACCAGAGAAAATACCTACATCGACCTTGATACCTGAGGCGTCCCAGAACTGGCTGCTCTGATTCACTAAGTGACTGTACTGGGGCTCAATGTGCGCTTGCATGAGTACACTGTTACCTTGAGACGACAGGCTATAACCATCGATTTGCCCGATTTTAATGCCACGGAAGAAAATAGGCGTGCCAACTTTCATCGAGCCAAGGTTGCTATCTTCTAAGGTAAATTTAAGCGCATCTTCGGCCACGTTAGCATAGCTACTCTCAACCAGTTTGGCTTGGAAGTGGGTGGCTTTTTGCGTGCTCTTACCCGGTAACACGCCAATATAAGGCCCGGTGATTAAGGTTTCTGGCGCTTTAATGCCTGCTAAAGATATTTGCGCTTCGACCATATGGTACTCAGTATCACTGCGGCTGAAATGCTCGGCATAGTCGCCATAGAGATAGGCGGTGGCTGTAAGGGTGGTTAAATTGGTATTGAGCTTAACTTGCGTCACTTCACCCACCTGATGACCTTGGTAACGAATGGCGGCTTTTGCAGCCAATTTTGCCGAGGCGGGTAAGGTGAGTTTGATTGCTTGAGCCTGCGCTAAGGCGAGCTGTTTACTTTCGTATAGTTTCAGTGCCGCATTAGGCTCAGTCGTTGAACTGTCCAATAAACCTAAGCTGATGCTGCCCTTTAACACGCCTTGTAGTGGAGCAACGGCGACATCAATACCCGCAAGACTGGCGCTGACATCCACGGCACTGTTACGCCAAAAGACTTTAGGTTTTTGCACTAAGGGTTGGAACTGCTTATCAATAGCGATCTTAATCGCAAAGTCTTCGGTTTTACCCTGCCAGTTGACCGACTCCACGCTACCAATTTGCATTTTTTTATAGTAAATCGGAGATCCTTGACTAACATCGGCGCCATCAGCACTGATGAGAGTAAAGTATAAACGCTGTTGACGGACAAAGAATTGCTTAGCTTCATCCATTGAGCTAAAGAGTGGCAAACGCGCATTTGCCGCCAGCGGGGTATTACTGGTACCAGGGATCAGACTCACCGCGCCTTTAGTTAATGTCGCTAGATCGCGTGCTTTGACCGATACACCATCAAGAGACGCATCGACGCTCAACGCTGATTCGGGAACAAAATAGCTATCACTGCGGATTAAGCTGGCAAATTCAGGTTGCAGCTCGAGTAGATATTCAACGGCCGACAGATCTTTGGTTAATTTCACCTCGAGCACCTGACCGATAGGTAATTGCTTGTAACGCACTTCGGCGCCAGCGGTTAAGCCCATGTTTTCGGCCGAGGTTATTGTTGCCTTAAGTTTTTTCGCTTGTAGCACATCAGGAGCTGAGGATTGCAAGGCAAAACTACTTGGCAGTGCCGAATTAGCATAGGTGCCGGGTAAAAAGTTAATCACGCTTCCTGTGAGTAAACGCTCGGGGTTTTTGATCCCAGAGAGCGAAATATCGGCGCCTTCAAGCCAAAACTGGCCGTCCCGAGTTAATAGGTTAGCGTATTCAGGCTCAAATTTTGCCACCGCAGTCACGCCTGCAGCGGTGAGTTGCTTGCTTTGAACTGCACCAATGGTGATGCCGCGATATACAATGCGAGTGCCTTTATCAATAGCATTGCCATCACTCATGGTCAGACTGACTTCAATCCCGCCAAGGGCGCTGGTTTCGGAATCATAGAGGGAAAAACTGTCGCCATTTTGTGCGGCAGGCGCTTTTTCATCGGAACTGAAACTCACACCACCCGCAAGGATAGAAGCAAGGCTTTCAGTGTTGACTTTAATACCCGCTAAACTAGCATCGACTTTAACGCCTGACACATTCCAAAAGTGAGAGTTTTTCTTCACTAAACGTGCATATTGCTCTTGGATAAAGGCGCTGATAATCACTCTAGCGTTGCCGTCTAAACGATAGCTGACCACGCTGCCCACAGGTATTTGACGGAAGAACACTGGCGAGCCCACATCTAATGAGCCGAGTTTATCGGCCGTCAGTTCAATCATTACCCCTTCGGAGCCAATTTGCATTGGTGGCGGTTGGCGTTCTGCCTCAAATAAGGTTGCGGCATTGCCTTTGCCTGGTTGGATTGCAATATAGTTGCCTGAAAACAGCGCATCCAGACCTTCAACGCCTGTGATGCTGGCCTTTGGGGTAACTAACCAGAAGAGGGTTTCTTTATTTAAGAAAGGCTTAGCGCGATAGTCCATCATCACCTTCACGTTAACGCCTTTAAGATCATCATCAATACCGATATCTTTTACCTTACCAACAGTTAAGCCTTGGTATTTGACTAAGGTTTTGCCCACGTCGATCCCCGTAGCACTGGGGAAGTGGATTTGAATTTCAATACCCGATTCTTTGATGCTCTTAATACCCAGCCATGCGCCAAGCGCGAGCGCCACAATCGGGAGCAGCCAAATCGGCGAAAAGAGCTTTTTCTTCACAACTTTTGGCGATTCAATTTGTGTCATCTTGAGGTTCCAGTCGATCCCAGAGTAAACGAGTGTCTAAAACTTTTGCGGCAAGTTGCGTCAGTAAAATCACCAATGCAAATGCCGTGGCCGCGGGTGCAGGCTTTGCATCGAGTAATTGCCCCATATTCACGAGGGCAACGGTCAGCGAGATCACAAATAAATCGAGCATCGACCAGCGGCCAATCCACTCAATAACATGAAATCCCACCATAAGTTTTTGCTTTGAAATTGGCAGGTTGAAACTGATAGCACACAGATAAGTGGCTAAGCCGATAATCTTTACCCAAGGCACTAAAATACTGGCAATAAACACAATAATGGCGATGGGTAACATATCCGATTGGACTAAATGAACAATTCCGGAAAAGATCGTATCGTGACGTACCTTTCCCTGATTGGTGAGCACCGTAATGGGATAGAGGTTGGCTGGAACCAATAAAATGGCGGCAGTAATAAGCAGCGCCCAACTTTTTTGTAAGCTGTTGTAATCGCGGACCTGTAATTCTGACTCACAACGACTACAGTGGTTATCCTCACTGCTATTGAGTTGCCTACAAACGCGGCACAAACACAGGCCTAAATCCTTTCCTTGCTGCTTCATATCAGTGATGTTCCTGCATAAGAAGACCCCACATATGCTCAATATCGTATTCACGCTGTAAAAACAGGGTGACTAAAAAAAGCATGGTGAAGCAAAAGGTACCCATTCCAAAATAAATATCCGAAAAATCAGATAATTGAAATGATGAGACGAGGAAGCTAATCACATAAATCTCAAGCATTGTCAGCTGCGAAAGGAACCCCTGAAATGTGAGTAATTGTTTGAGACTATGGCGCCAAAATGGGCTTGCAAGCCCCCATTTTATAATCAAAATTTGCGCAAGAATCGATAGGATCAATAAACCAGGGCCAACCACTGCGGCAGCAAGTACGGCTAATCCCACCACCCAATAACCTTGTTCGAAGACGGCAAAAGCGCCTTGAAATACCGTTGTTGTGCGAATACTGCCCAGAAAATGGATTTCTAGCACAGGAAAAAAGTTAGCAGGAAAATAGAACACCAACGCGGTAATGCACAGTGCCAACATGCCATTTACTGAACAGTATGGAGTGTCATAAAGTGCGGTGTTGCAACGCGGACACAATGCTCTGACCCCAGTTGGGAGGGCACGTTTCCGAATGGCCAAGTCGCAGGAACGACAGAGGATTACAGAGTTTTCTGCTGTATTGTCATGCATATAAAAATATTATATTAGCCCCAAAGCCACTGAGATTGAGCAAATAATCCGAAAACAACAAATTATAAGGTGAGATATCAAATTGATTGACCCATCTCCACAACATAAAGCGCAGTCATAATATCAGAATAATCAGAACACTTGCATCACTAGTTCACTTTATGTCATTCTGGTTACTGTATATAAAAACAGTGCGAGGGCGGTCATGGCAGTTATTACACAGTTTGTCGTGGTAAGAGAAGGGGTAGAAAAGATGACATTCACATCGAAAAAGGAGGCTGATGCCTACGATAAGATGCTCGACATCGCTGATAACCTCATTCCATTTATTCAGAAAGCGGAACTTGGGATTGATGAAAGTCTAACCGAACAGCTCGCATTCTATTTTGCTAACAATAAAGATGAGCTAACAAACTTGCTTAAAGGTGTGGTTCAAGTTAATAGTACGCCAACAAAACCAAACACAGCCAAAAAAGCGTCTAAGAAGGACGATGCTGCTGAATAATTTTTAGGAAGCATATGAAACCGCAATTTTATGAATCACTGAACCGTCAAGCGTTAGCGTTACTCGAAGGCGAAGATGATTTAGTGGCTGCCATGGCTAACTTTTCAGCCCTGCTTAATGACAACCTAACCGAACTAAACTGGGTAGGTTTTTACGTTATGCGCGGCGAACAGTTAGTATTAGGCCCATTCCAAGGTAAAGTGGCTTGTACCCGCATTCCGATGGGTAAAGGCGTGTGTGGCACTGCAGCACTGGCTAATCAAACTCAACGGGTTGCCGATGTGCATCAATTCGATGGACATATCGCCTGCGATGCGGCCAGTAATTCCGAAATTGTTATCCCTGTTCGCGCTAATGGTCAGGTGATTGCTGTACTGGATATTGATAGCCCTATTTTTGACCGCTTTGACGAAGAAGACCAAAAGGGCTTGGAATTATTGGTAAAAAGCTTCGAAAACTGCCTATTTGCTTAATTTGCGTACAATAACGCATAATTCATAGTCGCAATCGGTGGCGTGCGCCTTATAATAGCGCATGCCCTGATAAGGCTTGTTTGGGCATGGCCCGAATAAACCTGAGAGGTTTAGCCGTAAAAAATGGTTAACTGATATTTTTTAACTTTAGTTAACTCGGCGAGAATGTTAATTTGTACTTTGGCTCAATTGTGAGCTTAACCAAGATAAACGACACGTAAGAAGCTGATTTATATCACCTCGAATTCGATGTCCCTTTTTAACTGTGGAAGTAATGATGGAATCAACAGATAAGTTGACCGACACCAACGCAATTTTGGCGTATTTGTATGAAACATTTCCTTTGTGCTTTATTGCTGAAGGTGAAACTAAGCCATTAAAAATCGGATTGTTTCAAGATTTGGCTGAAAGGTTGGCTGATGATTCTAAAGTCAGTAAAACTCAACTGCGCGTGGCGTTAAGACGTTACACTAGCAGTTGGCGTTACCTCAAATCGGTAAAAGCTGGTGCCCAGCGTGTGGATCTTGATGGTCAGCCTTGTGGCGAGCTAGAGCAAGAACATATCGATCATGCTCAAGCCATGTTGAAAGAAAGCCAAGAAAAAGCCAAGGCTAAGCGTGCTGCTCAAGCTACCAAAGTGGCTCCGGCTGGCAAAGCTCCAGCGAAAAAGGCCCCTAAGAAAGTAGCTGTTCCTGCCCGCAAGACTGAGCGTCCTGCCAAAGTGGCTCCTAAGGCTGAACCTGCTGTTAACTTAGTCCAAGCGCAATTGACCGATTTAGCTAAGAAACAGCGTGTCAATGTTAAGTTAGGTATGACGCCAGTAGCCGGCGTGATCACTGACATTAACAAAGAAGACATTCATGTTCAGCTTGATAGCGGCTTAACGATAAAAGTGAAAGCAGAACATATTCTGCTGTAATCATTTAATCTAACGGAGTAACTTGTTGATGCGAAAACTCATTTTGGCTACATCCATCGCCACTGTTTTTGTCGGATTCTCGGCTTGGGCTGTGCCTCCTACGATTCAAATCAGCGAGTTACCCACTCTCAAGCAGGAAGCGCAGCATAAAGTGGCCAGTAAACGAGTGACAGATTTATACACTCGTTCGCATTACCATCGATTTGCGCTCGATGACGCGTTTTCTGCGCAGATTTTTGACCGCTATTTACAGCAACTTGATTACCGTCGCAATGTGCTGACCCAAGCCGATGTCGACAGTTTTAAGCCTTATATCAATCAGTTTGACGATATGCTGAGTTCAGGTGAACTCGACCCCGCCTACAAAATGTTTGATTTGGTTCAAAAACGTCGCTACGAAGGCTTTGTGTACGCGCTTTCTCTGCTCGATAAAGAAATGGATTTTACCGTTCCTGGTGATGCCTACGAGTACGATAGGGAAGATGTCGCTTGGCCAAAAGATCAAGCTGAAATCAATGAGCTTTGGCGTCAGCGAGTGAAATACGATGCGTTGAATCTCAAGCTTACTGGCAAAAAATGGCCTGAAATTGTTGAGATTCTGCAAAAACGTTATAACAACGCCATCAAACGTTTGACTCAGACCAATAGTGAAGATGTGTTCCAAGCGGTGATGAATGCATTTTCTCGCAGCATTGAGCCGCACACTAGCTATTTATCCCCCCGTAATGCTGAGCGTTTCCAAATGGAAATGAACTTGAGCCTAGAGGGTATTGGCGCGCAGTTACAGCTCGAAGATGATTACACTGTGATTAAGAGTTTAATCGCAGGTGGTCCTGCCGCTGGCAGTGAAAAACTGTCACCAGAAGATAAGATTGTCGGTGTTGGCCAAGAGGGCGGCGAGATCGTTGATGTTATCGGCTGGCGTTTAGACGATGTCGTTGAGCTCATCAAAGGACCTAAGGGCAGTAAAGTCGTTTTGCAGATTTTACCGAAGAAAGGTGGCTCAAATGCTAAGCCGTTTAACGTCACTTTAGTACGTGACAAGATTCGCTTAGAAGACCGTGCCGCGACTTCTAAAATCATCGAACCTAAAGACGGTGAATACGCCAATCGTAAAGTCGGAGTTATCCAAATTCCTGGATTCTATATGAATTTATCCCAGGATGTGGAAAAGGAACTCGTTAAACTCAACGAAGCAAAAGTCGAAGGTGTCGTTATCGATTTACGTGGTAATGGCGGCGGTGCATTAACCGAAGCAGTGTTACTGACCGGACTCTTTATTGACATGGGCCCTGTGGTGCAAATCCGTGACGCCGATGGCCGTGTGTCAGCTCACCGCGATAACGATGGCAAGACTACCTACGCAGGTCCGTTGACCGTGATGGTTGACCGTTACAGCGCATCAGCTTCTGAGATTTTTGCAGCAGCATTGCAGGATTATGATCGTGCATTGATTGTTGGTGAGTCCAGTTTCGGTAAAGGCACAGTGCAACAGCATAAGAGCCTAGGTCGGATCTACGATATGTACGAGAAGCCTATCGGCCATGTGCAATATACCATTCAGAAGTTTTATCGCATTAACGGTGGTAGTACACAACTTAAAGGTGTGACGCCGAATATTGCGTATCCAAGTGCGTTAGAGCCTGGTGAGTATGGTGAAGCTGAAGAGAAGAATGCTTTGCCTTGGGACAAAGTCCCGATGGCGCAATACGGTACGCTAAATGATATCACCCCTGAACTGGTGGCGAGTTTAGAGAAAAAGCACCTTGCCCGTATTCAAAACAGTGTTGAGTTTAACTATATCAATCAAGATATTGCTGACTTTAAAAAGCATCACAAAGAGAAAACGGTCTCCTTAGTGGAAAGTGAGCGTATTGCATCACGTGAAGCTGATGAGAAGAAAGTGCTCGATAGAACCAATGAGCGTCGCGTAGCCAATGGTTTAGCGCCAGTTAAATCGATGGAAGATATTAAAGATGATGTTGCTGCGCCAGATGCATTTTTAGATGAAACGGCTTATATCACTCTAGATATGGTGGATGCGAAAAAGCTAGCTAACGCTGGCACTAAATAGGCGGAAGTTACGTCTGTTTACCTTATCTTAAAACGCGCTTATGGCGCGTTTTTCTTATTTAAATCAGTGTTAAAGGGAACGAAATGACACAAGTTCAAGCAAAATACCTTAAAGACTACCAAGCTCCCCAGTTCACGATTGAATCCATCGACTTAGATGTTAATCTTAACGGTAAAAATACCGTTGTTAAGGCTATTAGCAAGGTTAAACGTAGCTCTTCCCACGCTAATCCTTTAGTGCTTGATGGTGAAGGATTAACCTTAGTCAGCGTGGCGATTGATGGTCAACAGGTAGCGTATCAAGTTGGTGAAGGGCAGTTGACAATCGAAACGACCCTAAATGAGTTTGAGTTGACCATCATCACCCAACTGGATCCTGAAGCCAACTCAAGCCTCGAAGGGCTTTATATGTCTGACGGTGCCTATTGCACCCAGTGTGAAGCTGAAGGCTTTAGACGTATCACTTACTTCCTCGACCGTCCTGACGTATTGGCTAAATATACTGTACGTATTGAAGCCGACAAGCTGGCGTTCCCGTTCCTGCTCAGTAACGGCAATTTGATTGACAAAGGTGAGCTCGATGGCGGACGCCATTATGTACGTTGGCAGGACCCTTTCCCCAAGCCGGCCTATCTTTTTGCCCTCGTGGCAGGTGATTTTGATCTGTTACAGGATGAGTTTATTACCCGCAGTCAGCGCAAAGTGGTGCTACAGGTTTTTGTTGATAAAGGGAATTTGCATAAGGCGCACCATGCTATGGCATCCCTTAAAAAGTCTATGGCTTGGGATGAGTCCCGTTTTGACCTTGAATACGATTTAGATATCTACATGATCGTTGCCGTCGACTTTTTCAATATGGGGGCGATGGAAAATAAAGGCTTAAATATCTTTAATACCAAATATGTCCTCGCCGATACTTTGACTGCGACTGATGAGGATTACCATGGTATTGAATCCGTTGTCGGCCATGAATATTTCCATAACTGGACGGGCAACCGTGTCACTTGCCGTGATTGGTTCCAATTAAGTCTCAAAGAAGGCTTAACAGTTTTTCGCGACCAAGAGTTTAGTTCGGATTTAGGTTCGCGCGCTGTAAATCGAATTCACGCCATTAAAGTCATCAAAAACCAGCAGTTCGCTGAAGACTCAGGCCCAATGGCACATCCAATTCGTCCAGAGTCCGTGATTGAGATGAATAACTTTTATACGGTGACAGTGTATAACAAGGGCGCCGAAGTTATTCGCATGATGCACACTTTGCTTGGTGAAGCCCGTTTCCAAGCGGGGATGAAGTTATACTTTAAACGCCACGATGGTCAAGCTGTGACCTGCGATGATTTTGTTGCGGCGATGGAAGATGCCAGTGGTATCGATTTAACCCAATTCCGCCTCTGGTATAGCCAAGCAGGTACGCCGGTAGTAACCGCAAGCGACAGTTTCGATGCTGCATCAGGGCGTTATCAGTTAACACTTAAACAGACTCTTACAGGCTGCACCTCGCCGCTACATATTCCTTTTAGTCTGGAGCTGTTGGATGATAAGGGACTATCACTGGTCAACCAAGTGCTCAGTTTTACTGACGCCGAACAAGTATTTACTTTTGAAGGACTCGGCCATAAACCTGTGGCGTCATTGCTGCAAGATTTCTCTGCGCCAGTTAAATTGCACTATCCCTTCGAAGTTGACCAACTTGTTAATTTGATGCGTTTTGCTTCGAGTGAAGTGGCGCGTTGGGAGGCATCTGTTACTCTCGTTAGCCAAGCAATTTGGAAAAATGTTGAACATTTACAGCAACATCAGACGATGACCTTAGATGAAAGAGTGAAGGATAGTTTTAAAGGGGCTTTACTCGATGAGAAACTCGATCAGGCATTAATGGCTGAGATTTTAGCGATTCCATCGGCTTCCGCTTTGATTGAGCAAACTGATACTGTTGACCTTGATGCGTTAGCGCTCGCGCGTGAATTTGTGCTCACCGAGCTTGCTGCTTACTGCGAAGATGAATTAACGGCACTTTATCGCTCATTAGTTAATTTGGATTACACTAAAGCCCGCGCCCTTAAAAACCAATGTCTAAATTGGCTTAGCCGAGTTAGCAATGATGCCGAAACCTTTGTGGTAGAGCAGTTTGCTAAGGCTTGTAATATGACGGATTCGCTCGGCGCATTAACGGCAGCCAATGTTGGCTCTTTAACTTGCCGTGACCAGTTAATGGCTCAGTTTGAGACGCGCTGGCGTGATACCCCGCTAGTGATGGATAAATGGTTTATGTTACAGGCGACTCATGATAGCGATGATGTGATTGATAAATTACGTCAATTACAACAACACGCGAGTTTTAGTATGAGTAATCCCAATCGGGTACGTTCGCTTATTGGTAGTTTTGCCGCTGGAAATATTTATCAATTCCACCGCGCCGATGGCAAAGGTTATGAGTTTTTAACTGAGTGCCTTATCAACTTAAATCAGCTTAACCCACAAGTTGCCGCCAGAATGGTGACACCGCTGATCCAATTCAGTAAATTCGATGAAACACGTCAGCGTAAGATTAAGGCCTGTTTAACGCGTTTATTAGACTTACCTGGACTCTCTAAGGATTTATTCGAAAAAGTCTCCAAAGCGTTAGCGAAGCCGTCATTAACCTGAGCTCGAGATAAGCAGAGCCGCTGAATAGGCTCTTTTCGAGCCTCTCTGCGTTGCTCTGTCTCACCATCGCTCGCTATGGCATACGACAGAGCGCCTTGATATGCGCACAAATCTGCGCATTCAGCCAGATAATAGATTTTTCGTTTCAAAATAATCATTTATAGCATTGATTTAGTTTATTAAATTTAGGTTTTTCGACACTCGTTACCCCGAGTTCAGGTTAATTAGAGGAGGAGGGCAGCATTTTGCTGCCCTTATCAATATGGAATTGTATTTTAAGTTAACCCTTAGCTATCAAGATTTTTTACCTTACTATCAAGGGCTGGCCGATAAAGTTGAAGTGCGTGAACGTCAAGGGCGGATCCTTTGGATTAGCGGGCGACATTTTAGGCGTTTTTTAACTGAAAATGGTATTCATGGGCAGTTTAAACTCGTGCTCGACGATAAAGGTCAATTTGTGTCATTGGAGCGGTTGTAGAAACAAATTGTTGATTTTATCTTAGAGTAATTACTTTAAACGGTCGACTAATTACAATTAATAAAACATGACAATTTCTTTGTGATTATGTTAATGAAATTTATGATTTTTTATCTTGTTTTGCCTCAGCATTCCAATCTTCTGCTTTACTAATTTAAATCCCATCTTTGTACTCGATGACATAAATGTGTCTACGTGCTTAATTCTTTAGAAAATTTTCTCTAACTGTGCCTTGCTCATAGGGATTAATTGCTGTAACAATGATGTTACCTGTGAGCTAACAAGATGTTGGTTGTAATTCCTAAAACAAAGAATCCAGCAGGGTACGGAGAGCTAAAATGAAAATTGTTAAAAAAAGTTTTAACAAGTCGGCGCTTGCTTTGGGGGTGGCGTCGGCATTGAGTTTGTTGATGATATCGAATGTTAATGCGGTTGCGTTCGATTGGGGGGAGGTACAAGGCACGTTTGACTCAACGTGGACTGCGGGTGCCAGTTGGCGTGTCGGTGAGCGCGATTGGGATGGACAAATTGGTAAAGTTAACCAGCCACAATTTGATTGGTCGAATTATACTGCGTTTGGCAATACTAAATACACATCTGCTGAGATTTGGGCACAGCCAGGTTCCTATTCAAGCAATAACGATTTAAGTAATTTGCTTTATTCTCAAGGTGATACTACTTCTGAGATCGTTAAAGGATTACATGAGCTGTCCCTGAAGTATGAGAATTATGGTCTGTTTGCTCGTGGCATGTATTTTTACGATCGTAAATTAAACGATGGTAACTATGACTTCAATGATCCGATAACAGGCAAAGAATTCGATCCTTGTGAGGATAATCGTGCTTCAGAAGTGCAATGTAAGGACATCCGTCTGTTAGATGCCTTTGTTTATGCGAATTTTGATTTAAATGACGGTGCCAACCCACTCTCTATCCGTTTAGGTAACCAAGTGGTTTCTTGGGGGGAAAGTACTCTTATCGCCCATGGTATTGGTGAGATTAACCCTGTTGATTTGAACATCCTTAATGCTCCCGGTGCAGAACTGAAAGAAGCCTTTAGACCTCAGGGCATGGTGTGGGCTTCTCTTGGGATCACAGAAAACTTATCGGTAGAAGCTTTCTATCAATATGATTGGGAACCTATTTGGGTGCCAACACCCGGTTCAATTTTTGCGACTAACGATTTTGCTGGCTTTGGTGGCTACAATCAAAACGCACAGTTAGGTTTTAACGCCAACCCTGATATCAACTTAGACTTTGTGATGCAGGAATATCAACGTCTAGCAGGGATGATTGCCAGTGGTCAGACAATTCCAACGCAACAGCTCGTCGCGATGGCATTAGCTTATCCTACTAAAGTCACTTTAGTGCAAGATGAACAAGAGCCAAGTAATGATGGCCAATATGGTGTCAAATTGGGGTATTACGCGCCTGAATTGGGCGATACCGAGTTTGGTTTCTATTTTATGAACTACCATAGCCGCCGTCCGCTGATCAGCGGTACAGCCGCCGATTTTAGCACCGGTGCACTGCTATCTGACTTAGCGGTTCTGGGGCAAAATGCGGGTGATATCAACCGCGAATTACTGCTCAGCTTAAAGAGTTTCTCTAAAGCGCAAATTGTGTACCCTGAAGACATCAAGCTTTATGGCTTCAGTTTTAACACTTCACTAGGCGATACTTCAGTTGGTGCTGAAATTGCCCACCGTCAAGATGAACCGCTGCAAATTGATGACGTAGAACTGCTGTTCGCAGGTATGCCTCAGCAGTTAGCAAATGCCGGTATTCGCCCCGATTTCGACGGTATTTCACAAATTGATGGAGTAAAGCCTGGTGATACCGTTGACGGCTTTATCCGCTTAGATACGACTCAGGCGCAAGTCACTTTCACTCACCTATTTGGTCCTACATTGGGCCTAGATAACCTGACGATGTTAGCTGAAGTTGGCGGGGTGTGGATCCATGATATGCCTGGGTTTGATGAATTGCGCTTAAATGGTCCGGGAACGGCGCGTTCTGGCGGTAATCCTGATATGCCAGGCATTATTCAAGCGTTGCATAACGGCCCTGAAACTAACCCATTCCCAACCGATTTCGCATGGGGATATCGCCTTGTAGCTAAAGCTGAGTTCAACAACTTGTTTGCGGGTGTGAACATGTCTCCACGGATGATTTTCTCGCACGATGTTGATGGTATTACACCAGATCCTATGTTCCTCTTCACAGAGGGACGCAAGTCAGTCGCTTTGGGTCTGAACTTTGAATACCAAAACCGTTGGGGGGCCGATCTGTCCTACAACAACTTCTTTGGTGGTGTAGGTACAACCAACGCGATGGCAGATCGTGATTATATTTCATTCAATATCAAGTATTCGATCTAAAGGACTATAACAATGAAGAAACTGTCGATATTGGCAAGTGCGGTCATTATGGCACTTGTAGCACCAGCAGCGATGGCTAAAGTATCCGAAGTCGAAGCCGCAAAACTGGGTAACGAATTAACCCCATTAGGTGCTGAAAAGGCTGGAAATGCTGATGGTTCTATCCCCGCATGGGATGGTGGTATTACTAAGCCAGTAGCGGGTTACACTAAGGGGATGCATCATCCTGATCCTTTTCCTGAAGATAAGATTGAATTTACCATTACCAATGCAAACAAAGTGCAATATAAAGATTTTTTGACCCCAGGTCAGATGAAATTATTTGAGCTTTATCCTGATACTTACAAGATGAATGTGTACAAGACTCGTCGTAGTGCTTCCGTACCGCAATTTGTCTACGATGCGACCAAAGCCAATGCGACCCGTGCCGAATTGGTGGCGCAAGGTAATGGTATTTCGGGTGCATCGATTGGTATTCCATTCCCTATTCCGGCTAACGGTTTAGAAGCGATTTGGAACCATATTCTACGCTTCCGTGGTGTGGATGTTGAAACCTCACGTAGCCAAGCGGCACCGACAGCTGATGGTAGTTTCACCTTAGTGGAAACTGCCGAGGAAATCCGTTTCGAGTATTCTCGTCCTGAGATTACTTTAGATCAGTTAAAAGCGAGCAACACCTTGTTTTATTTTAAACAAGTAGTGACTCAACCTGCACGTTTAGCGGGTACTGCGCTGCTAGTTAAAGAAACCATGGATCAAGAAGCTTTACCGCGCCAGGCATGGACCTATAACACAGGTCAGCGCCGCGTGCGTAAGGCACCCAACGTTGCGTTTGATACTCCGGGTACCGTATCCGATGGTCTGCGCACCACTGACGATTTCGACATGTTCAACGGCTCACCCGTGCGCTACAACTGGGAGCTTGTGGGCAAGAAAGAAATCTATATTCCTTACAACGACTACAAATTGCATTCAGATAAGCTGAAATATGATCAGATTTTAAAACCCGGTCATATCAATCCTGAGTTCGTCCGTTGGGAAAAACACCGCGTGTGGGAAGTTAAGGCGACACTGAAAGACGGTATGCGCCATATCTATAAAACCCGCGTGATGTATCTTGATGAAGACTCTTGGCAGGTATCGATTGCCGATCTGTATGACAACCGTAATGAACTTTATCGTGTGGCTGTTGCCCATGGTTTGAACTATTACGAAGTGCCTACCCAGTGGGATACCTTAGAAGTGTTCCATGATTTGCAGTCCCGTCGTTACTTAGCTATGGGCTTAGACAACCAGAGCGGTATGTATAATTTCGATGCCAAACTGAGTGAAGCGAACTTCACCCCAGATGCGCTGCGTCGCGAAGGTATTCGTTAATCAGCCACGATAAAAGGGGCGCTAAGCGCCCCTCATTAGTTTAAGGAAGTTTGTATGTCGTTTCGCATCCTTCAATGTGTCGCTGCGATAAGTGTTGGTTGTTTATTTTCTTCCCCGTTGTTTTCTGCTGTGCCAGAGCGTTTTCAACAAATCCAGCCGTTGGCCGCATCTTCTTTAGTGCTCGATATTGCACACGCTGGGCAGCATTTGGTTGCCGTTGGTGAGCGTGGTCATGTGTTAGTGTTAAATGACAAATGGCAACAAGTTCCGACGCCAACTTCAGTCCAGTTAACAAAGGTTTTCTTTTTAACTGAAAAACTCGGTTGGGCTGTTGGTCACGATGCCACCATTTTGCACACTCAAGATGGCGGCCAAACTTGGTCGTTACAAATGCAGTCGACTGAAATTGAAAAGCCTTTCCTTGATGTGTTGTTTTTAAATGAACAAGAGGGCATAGCGATTGGTGCTTACGGGCTTTTCTATCGCACCCGTGATGGTGGCGCAAATTGGGCTGAGGAATTCCATGAAGAGTTACTGGCCGAAGAAGATGTGTCCTATTTAGCTGAGTTAAAAAATAGCGACCAAGACGCTTATCTGACCGAGCGCGCCTCATTATTGCCACATTTTAATCGGATGATTGAGCTTAATGATGGCCGCTTATTATTAGTCGGAGAGCTTGGTTTAGTGGCGGTGTCGGCTGATAAAGGCCAAACCTTTACCCGCACAGGGTTTGATTACGATGGCTCTATGTTCAATGCTATCCAATTGCAGGATTCAGTATACGTAATGGGGCTTAGGGGGCATGTTTTTAAGGCGGATTTGAGTCTTGGCCAATGGGATGAGATTGAGATGCCAGTTAAATCATCCATCAACGGCGCCATGGTTAGCTCGGACACTAGCCTTTATCTAGTGGGAAATGCTGGCGTTGTTATCCAGTTAAATAAGGATGATAGTTCGAGTATTGTCACTCGTCGCCAAGGGGAAAACTTAGTTTCAATTGCCAAAGATAACCAAGGGAATGTGTGGTTATCGGGTAGCCAAGGGCTACTCACTCTGAAGCCATAAATTATAAAACAACAATAACAGGGCCGATAAGATGTTAGAAAAACTGGTCAACGGATTTGAGTCATTTTTATTCCGCAATCGTGCTTGGGTGGTGAGCATTTTTATTTTGCTGACGTTTTTTTTGGGCTACCAGGCAAGCCAATTAAAAATGGATGCGGCATTCATTAAAAATATTCCGCTCAATCATAGCTATATGCAAACCTACCTCAAACACCAAAAAGATTTTGGTGGCGCCAATAGCATTATGGTGGCGGTGGAAGACACCAGCGGCAATATTTTTAACCCTAACTTTTTTGATACCCTTAAAAACGTTCACGATCAGCTATTTTTTATTCCCGGTGTTGACCGATCGCAGGTGAAGTCCTTGTTTTCACCTTCGACTCGTTTTACTGAGGTTGTCGAAGATGGTTTTGCTGGCGGCCCTGTGATCCCCGCTGATTTTACGACCACTGAAGCGGGTTTGAATACGGTGCGCGATAACATCGAAAAAGCAGGCATTGTAGGACGTTTGATTGCCAATGATTACAGTGCTGCTATGGTGTCGGCCCAGTTGATGGACTTTGATCCACAAACGGGTAAACCCTTAGATACCATCGCCTTTGCCGCTCAGTTGGAGAAGGAGCTTCGCGGTAAGTATGAAACCGACAAGGTGAAAATCCATATCATTGGTTTTGCCAAGATGGCGGGTGACGTGGCCGATGGCGCCAAAGGCGTATTGCTGTTTTTTGTGATAGCCATTTTCGTTACGGCTGTAATGGTTTATCTGTTTTCTAAATCGATTATTCTGACAATATTCCCTCTCGTCTGTAGCTTAACTGCAGTGATCTGGCAGCTCGGTTTATTAACGGTAATTGGTTTCGGTCTCGATCCGATGTCGATTCTGGTGCCATTTCTGGTGTTTGCGATTGGTGTTAGTCACGGTGTGCAGATTATTAACGCGGTAAGACGTCGGGTGATGGATGGGCAAACGACCAAGGCGGCCTCGGCTTCGGCGTTTCGTAGCTTACTCGTCCCCGGTGGCGTAGCATTACTATCTGATACAGTGGGTTTTATTACGTTACTCTCTATTGATATTGGTATTATTAGAGAGCTAGCGATTTCGGCATCCTTAGGTGTCGGTGTGATTATTTTCACTAACCTTATCCTGTTACCGCTGGTGATTTCCTTTACTGAGCTCAAAGTTGCGCCACAAGGTGCTGCGCCATCATCGGATGAAGTGCGTGCCGAGACGATTTGGCGCTACCTAGCAAAATTTGCTACGCCTAGATATGCGATGGTAGTGATAGTGGCGACGATTGCCTTGTATTTTTTGGGGCTGCAGCAGGCAAACCAGATGAAAATTGGTGATCTACAAGGCGGCGCGCCTGCTCTGCACCAAGATTCACGTTATAACCTTGATACTTTCTTTATTACCGACCACTTCTCTATCACCACGGATGTAATGACTGTGATAGTTGAAGCTACTCCAGAAGCTTGTACCTATCACGATGTATTGACCCAGATTGATGAGTTTGAGTGGTTGGTACGTAATACTCCTGGCGTTGAGTCAACCGTTAGCTTGGCATCCGTGGCGAAAAAGGTAAACGCAGGTTTTAACGAAGGCAATCCAAGATGGGAAGTGTTGCCGCGTACAACGGCGAGTTTAGTGCAGGCGATTGGTCAAATTCCTACGACGTCAGGCTTGTTAAATGGTGATTGCTCGGTGATGCCAGTGTATTTATTTATGCAGGATCATAAAGCGGAAACCATTGAAACTGTGGTTGCCAAGGTGAAAGCGGTCGCGGCCAAAATGAATAATGATAAGCTGCAATTTAAGCTAGCCTCTGGCCCAGTGGGAGTGATGGCCGCAACCAATGAAGCCGTTGCTGAAGCCCAATTACCTATGATGATCTATGTGTATGGCGCAGTATTTGTACTTTGCCTTATCAGCTTTAAGTCATTTAAGGCAACGGTAGCGGTGATTATTCCACTTTATGTGGTCTCAACACTGGCGCAAGCGTTGATGACTCAGCTCAATATTGGCTTAGCTGTTAGTACCTTACCCGTTATCGCCCTTGGTGTAGGCATCGGGGTCGACTATGGTATCTATATCCTGTCGACCATGTCGTCCAAGTTGTCGAATGGGATGCCAGTTCAACAAGCCTACTATGAAGCCTTAGTCGAGCGGGGCAGTGCAGTGATATTCACCGGCTTAACCTTGGCGATTGGGGTAAGCACTTGGTTTTTCTCGGCGCTAAAGTTCCAAATGGATATGGGGATCCTGCTTACTTTCATGTTTGTGGTAAATATGTTGGGGGCAATAATTATCTTGCCAGCGTTGTCGGCAGTGTTTTGGCGACAAGCTAAGTAGTATCAATGAATGGGGAGTTTAACTCCCCATTTTCTTTTGCATAGATAGTCTGTTTTTACGATTGTTTGGTCATTTTGTGTGCTTTAATCGCGTGGCAACTGGATTTCAAGAGGATGTACCACTAAAATTTTCCTCGAAATACAGAGGATTTAGTAATAAACTTCGCGCGACGATCTAGATCACACTCGCTTTTCTCAGATTGTTAAGCCGAAGCATCCAAATAATGAAAAAAAGCGCTGCCATAGACGCTTAAGGAAACAGCAACATGGCCTTGAAAGATGCAATGCCTTCAGTACTACTTGAAAATGTAGTCAGTTTAATTCACGCTAAAGTCCCTAATTCACAAGCCAAGCAAGTTGAACAGTTCGCGACCTGCCTTTATGCCCACATGTCGAAAGACGACCTCAATGCGCGTAATGACAGCGATCTGTACGGTGCCGTTCTCAGTTTATGGAATGCACTGAATAAAACCCCGAAAGGGGAAACTCACCTCAGAGTATTCAACCCAAGTCAGTCTAAACACGGCTGGCAATCGACCCATTCGATCATTGAAGTCATCCAACCTGATATGCCATTCTTGGTTGATTCTGTTGGTATGGCATTGAATCGCATGGGTATTACGGCCCATATGATGTTACACACTCCGCTGGCGATTGAGCGTTCAGCGCAAGAAGTCACTAAAGTAACTTACTTGAAGCAAAGCCCTGACAGCACTGAGCAGGTCGCGGTTTTCCTGATTGAAATCGATCGTCAAAACAGTAGCGCGGATATCAAAGCCCTTGAGCGTGAAATCCAATCAGTGCTTGGCGATGTCGCCGCATCAGTTAATGACTGGGAAGCCATGTCAGCCAAGCTGAGTGAGACTATTAAAGACCTGCCTAAGCGTCCATTCCCCGGTGAGAAGCAAGAGTTAGAAGAAGCGATTAACTTCCTAACTTATCTTAATAATCATCATTTTACCTTACTGGGCTACCGTCAATACGATTTAAAACGTGTTGAAGGGGATGTTGAGTTGGTGCCGAATATGGCCTCGAGTTTAGGCTTAATGAACAAACACCATAAGGCTCAACCAGAGCAAGGTTTGTTGCTATCAAGCTTCTCTGATAGTGCGCGTAAAGAAGCCTTAGATCACAGTTTGTTGATCCTGACTAAGAGCAGCGCCAAGAGCCGTGTGCACCGTCCAGCCTATGTTGACTATATCGGTATCAAACGCTTCGACAAAAAAGGCAATGTGGTTGGTGAAGACAGATTCATCGGTTTATACGCTTCAAACGTGTATAACCGCAGCCCACGTGAGATCCCGCTGCTGAACGAAAAAGTTCAACGTGTATTAGATCGCTCAGGTTTAACGCCACGTTCTCACGATTACAAAGCCCTACTGAACATTCTCGAAAACTTACCGCGCGATGAGCTAATTCAAGCCAATGTGGAAGATTTAGCACACACAGCGCACGGTGTGCTCGAGATGCAAGACAGGGATAAACTGAAACTCTTTGTTCGTAAAGATGGTTTCGGGCGTTTCTTATCCTGTTTAGTGTATGTTTCTAAAGATCGTTACAACACTAAACTTCGCCAAGATACCCAGCGTATTCTGGCCCAGCATTTCAACAGCAAAGAAGATGTAGAGTTTACGACATATTTCTCCGAGTCAACCCTGGCCCGTACTCACTACATTGTCAAAGTTGATAACAATAATATGGATGTAGATGTGGCTGCCATAGAGAACAATTTAATTGAAGCGGCACGTTCTTGGGAAGATAAGTTAAATACTGCGCTAAATAACGCCTTAGGTGAAGAAGCCGGTACTCATCTGATGAAGCGTTACGCTAACGCCTTCGAACAAAGCTATAAAGAAGATGTATTGCCAAGCTCGGCCGTTGTGGATATGCAACAGCTTGAAGCGCTAGATGACGAACACAAATTAGGCATGTTGTTCTATCAACCGCAGGAAGCTGCGCTGAACGACAACAAAGTGCGTTTAAAACTGTTCCATAAAGATGAACCAATCCATCTTTCTGACGTACTGCCAATGCTGGAAAACTTTGGTCTGCGCGTGATCAACGAGCGCCCTTATGAAGTGACGACCTCAGACGGTTCAACCTTCTGGATCTTAGACTTCTTAATGACGGTCAAAGTCGCCAATACTGACAATATCGCCGATAGCCAAGACAGATTCCAAACGGCACTGTCTCAAGTGTGGCAAAAGAAATTAGAAGATGACGGTTTTAACCGTATCATTCTGGCGTCAGGTTTAACGGGCCGTGAAGTATCCGTACTGCGTGCTTACGCTAAATACATGCGTCAAATCGATGCGACATTCAGCCAAGCCTATATTGAAGAAACCTTCGGTCGTTATCCACAAATCGCTGATTTGTTGGTAAAAATGTTTATCCGTAAGTTCAATCCAAAACTGAAAACCCGCACATTGGGCAAGTTTATGGAGCAGATCAACCTACGTTTAGACGAAGTATCAAGCTTAGATGATGACCGTATTATCCGTCGTTACCTCGATCTGATTAACGCTACGCTGCGGACAAACTTCTATCAATTAGATGCTAAGGGTGAACCGAAGAGCTATATCTCCTTCAAGTTTATGCCTTCGATGATCCCTGAAATGCCACGCCCACTACCGAAATTCGAAATTTTCGTTTATTCGCCACGGGTTGAAGGTGTGCATTTACGTGGTGGTAAAGTGGCTCGTGGTGGTTTGCGTTGGTCTGACCGTCGTGAAGACTTCCGTACCGAAGTGCTTGGCTTAGTGAAAGCACAGCAAGTGAAAAACACCGTTATTGTCCCTGTAGGGGCAAAAGGTGGTTTCGTTTGTAAGCAGCTGCCAACTGAAGGGGGCCGTGAGGCGTTCTTCACTGAAGGCCAAGAGTGCTACCGCATCTTTATTCGTGCACTGCTCGATATTACTGACAACATCGTTAACGGTGAAATCGTACATCCAGTAGATGTGGTGCGTCATGATGAGGATGATCCATACCTCGTTGTGGCTGCGGATAAAGGCACTGCGACCTTCTCAGATATCGCTAACGCCATTTCCCAAGAATACAATTTCTGGTTAGGTGATGCGTTCGCATCGGGTGGTAGTAACGGTTACGACCATAAGAAAATGGGTATCACGGCTAAAGGTGGCTGGGAATCTGTTAAGCGCCATTTCCGCGAAGTGGGTATCGATTGCCAAACTACCGACTTTACCTGTTTAGGTATCGGCGATATGGCGGGTGACGTATTTGGTAACGGTATGTTGTTGTCTAAGCACACAAAACTTGTGGCCGCATTCAACCATATGCATATCTTTATCGATCCAAATCCGGATGCTGCTGCCAGTTATGAAGAGCGTGCCCGTTTGTTCGCACTGCCACGTTCAAGCTGGGAAGACTACAACAGCAAACTGATCTCTAAAGGCGGCGGCATCTTCCTGCGTTCATCTAAGTCGATTCCATTATCTGCTGAAATGAAACAAATGCTGGAAACTGAAAAGGCGTCGATGACACCAACCGAGTTGATGAAAGAGCTGCTGAAAATGCCAGTCGATCTGATTTGGAACGGTGGCATCGGTACTTACGTTAAGTCTTCCCGCGAAACCAATGCTGAAGTCGGCGACCGCGCTAACGATGCACTGCGCGTCAATGGTCGTGAACTGCGCGCCAAGATCGTGGGCGAGGGTGGTAACTTAGGTTGTACCCAATTAGGTCGTATTGAGTACGCGGCCAACGGCGGTCGTATCAACACTGACTTCGTGGATAACGTAGGTGGTGTAGATTGTTCTGACAACGAAGTAAACATCAAGATTCTGTTAAACGCGTTAGTGGCAGAGGGTGAATTGACACTCAAGCAACGTAACCGTTTACTGGAAGAGATGACCGAAGAAGTGGGTCAAATTGTTCTACAAGACTGTAAAGACCAAACTCGCACGATTTCGGTGACTCAAGTCCGTGGTGCAGAACAACTAAAAGAGCAAATTCGCTTTATCCAGTATCTGGAGAAAGAAGGCAAGTTAGACCGTGCGTTAGAATTCTTACCTTCGGAAGAAGAACTCGCAGAACGTCTAGCTAATGGCCGTGCATTAACGCGTCCAGAGCTATCAGTGCTGGTGGCTTACGCTAAGATGGTACTGAAAGAGCAGTTACTCACCCCTGAAATCACTGAAGATACATTGTTGAGCCAATTGTTGATTGCATACTTCCCGAAAAAACTTCAGGAACTGTACAGTCATAAAATGGTTACGCACCCATTGCGCGGTGAAATCATTGCTACATCGCTGGCCAACGAGTTGGTCAACGACATGGGGCTTAACTTTGTTCAACGTATGCAAGATGAGACAGGTGCCTCAGTTGCCGATGCGGCGATTTGTTACACTATGGCTCGCGAAGTCTTTGGTTTAGCTGAACTAACTAAATCAATCACTGACTTAAACGGTATTGTACCTGCTGTGGTTCAAGGTGAAATGTTGCACCAGTTACGTCGTAATATGCGTCGTGCATGCCGCTGGTTCCTGCGTCACCGTAACCGTAGTTGGAGCATTGAGCAAACTGTTGCTTTCTTCAAACCTGTATTTGAACAACTCAAAGCGAATGTTCATTCATACTTAGTCGAAGAAGAAGCGGCAGGTATCCAAGCTGAGATCAATGCTCTGATTAAAGAGAATGTGCCTCAGGATGTTGCCTCTACCGTTGCTAATATGAGCACACTGTTCTCTACACTTGATATTGCGCAAATTGCGCAGACAGAAGAGAAGACAGTTGCGCTTGTTGCCGAGACTTATTTCAAACTCGGTGCCCGTGTTGAGCTGCACTGGTTCCTAGAACAGATCAGTGCGCAACCAGTTACTAACCATTGGCAAGCACTGGCCCGTGCAGCCTTTAGGGAAGAGCTGGATTGGCAGCAACGTGCGTTGACGTCAGTGGTTTTAAGAACGTGCAGTGCAACCTGTAACGCACAGAGCGTGATTTCCCAGTGGATTGATACTAATCAAGCCTTACTGGAAAGATGGTTCCATATGCTAGCTGACTTTAAAACGTCGCAAAGCCATGAGTTTGCTAAGTTCTCTGTCGCCCTACGTGAACTTAACCTTCTGATCCTTCACTGCGAAGGGCAAAAGTAAACTTTTATAACAATCAGAAGCCCTGGCGATCGCCGGGGCTTTTTTTAGGTCGAGGAAAGTACATGTTTTATAAAATCGCACAGAAAGTCATGTTTCAGATGGATCCTGAGCGAGCGCATAATTTAGCCATTGGTAGCCTGAGACTGACAGGTAATAGCCCTCTGAATGCTTTTTATGCTCAGCATATTGCTCCTGCGCCAGTGAGTTTTATGGGGCTGACGTTTCCAAATCCTGTGGGTTTAGCCGCAGGTATGGATAAAGATGGTGAGTCGATCGATGCTTTTCATGCGATGGGATTTGGTCATGTGGAAGTGGGAACTGTTACTCCAAGACCACAACCCGGTAATGATTTACCCCGTTTATTTAGATTAAAACCCGCCAAGGCGATTATCAATCGCATGGGCTTTAATAACAAAGGTGTCGATAATCTGGTCAAAAATTTGATCGCAAAGAAAACCGATATCATGGTTGGGGTCAATATAGGTAAAAATAAAGACACGCCAGTAGAGCAGGGGAAAGACGATTATTTGATCTGCATGGATAAAGTTTATCCTTATGCCGCCTATATTGCGGTGAATATTTCATCACCCAATACGCCAGGATTACGATCGTTACAATATGGCGATCTATTAGATGAATTATTAAGCGCATTAAAAACCAAGCAACTTGAGCTAGCAGAGAAGCATAAAAAATATGTACCAATAGCCCTTAAAATTGCTCCCGATTTAACCACAGAAGAAATTGAAAATATTGCTCAAGCATTAATTAAAAATCAGTTTGACGGTGCAATTGCGACCAATACAACCTTAACTCGTGACGGTGTTAGCGGGCTTACCAATGCTAATGAAAGCGGTGGTTTAAGCGGTAAACCTTTAACAGAACTGTCAACAAAAGTGATTAAACAATTGGCGACTTCTTTACAGGGAAAACTCCCAATTATTGGTGTGGGCGGGATTAATAGTGCTGAAGATGCCTTAGCAAAATTTGATGCCGGTGCGACAATGGTTCAGATTTACTCTGGTTTTATTTATCAAGGTCCAAAGTTAATTAAAGAGATAGTTGAAGCTTATCGCTTAAAATAATGATCTTTAAATCTCACTAAGGATCTAAAACAAGATCTTTTATCATAACCGCGATCTAAAACGATCATCAGATCGCGGTTATGATCTCTAAATAGATCTTCTAAGTAATTGTTAATTAATTTGTATTTTATTATTTTTATTTTGATATTGCATAAAATATCTACTATGATGTGGCAGTGTTCAAATAGTAGGTAAACGTTATGTTATTATTGCCACAAAAGGATTGGCACTGGAAATATAACGATTCGTATGGTGTATTAGGCGTTTCGTTAGGTTCCGAGATAGAATTTCTGACGGCTTATAAAGCGAAATCATTAATTCCTGATGCCTTATCAAGCATGGAATTTAATATCGCGCACGCCAAATTCTATATGAGCTTACTCGACAAGTTGCCAAAAAACTTATCTCTAACCGATGCCGCAATAGTGCAAATTGCCCTTAATGCGACAGCGGCCCATTTTATGCTGACTCCCCAAATGCCTAAATCTTGGTTTTTTGATACCAGCGATGTATGCGTTTACAGTGATGTCGGTAAAGTCTTTGAGCTTAAATGCCAAAAACAACGTGCATTAGTGTTAGTCGTCGAAAACACCTTACAATCGGCGTTAGTGATGTTGCTATCACCTGAATGTGTGTTATCCGGTGCTAAAACTATGGTGCAGTTCGAAACTATTAAAGTAATGCATAATCGTTTACACCCACTTCGCGCACAGCGGCATGTGGTTGCAGCATAATCATTATGATTAGTTTGTGATGTTATTTATGTCGTTATCAAAGCCAAAGCCGCATTTCGATGCGGCTTGGTTGTTTCTAAGCCTCTAAAAAGCCAAACAAAAGCGCGATATGTGAAGTTAACGGCTTGTTTTTACAGCAGTGACTCGCTAAGGTAGCGGCAATATGCACGGGTTGCATGGGCCTGTGTGCAGTAAGGATACGGTAGGGAAACAGATGAAAACAAAATTCATTGCGCTTGTAGGCGCGCTGGCATCGATTAGCATCTTGCTTAGTGGTTGCAGTGCTTTTTTTAACGGTAACACCACCGAAAAAAACGTGGTTTCCAGCAGTCTGGTTGAATATCTCTATCCCGACGATAAACAGCGTGAGGCGCAGCAGCCCAGTATTCCCGTGTTACGTCTTCCCATCGCGGTCGGCATCGCCTTTTTACCTTCCACCCATTGGCAATCCGAAGCCCTCGATAGCAGCTCGCAAATCGCCTTGCTGGATAAAGTAAAACAGTCTTTTGTGAAATACGACTTTATTGACCGTATCGAATTAATCCCCAGTACTTACCTTAAAAATGGCAAAGGTTTTAGCACCTTGCAGCAGGTTGCCCGCTTACACGATGTCGATGTGATGGCACTGGTGTCTTACGATCAACTGTTACAAAGCAGCGAGAATAAGGCTTCACTGCTGTATTGGACTATAGTCGGCATGTATATGGTGCCCGGCAATGAAAACGCGATCCAAACCTTTGTCGATACCGCAGTATTTGATATGCGCAGCCAAAAAATGTTGTTTAGGGCGCCCGGCATCAACCAACTGACCGACACGTCAACCGCGGTGAGCGTCACCAACGTGCTACGTGAAAAATCCACCGAAGGCTTTGAACTAGCGGTAAACGATATGATCACTAACTTAGACGCTGAATTAGCCCGCTTTAAAACCCGCGTGAAAGAAGAACATATTGCAACCATTGAACATAAACAAGGTTATAGCGGCGGTGGCAGTTTATCCCTATTAATCCTCTCGCTACTGAGTATATTTGCGATTCGTCGTTTAACTATCTGCCGAGAATAGTTGAGTTGATTGGTTTGAGCCTATTTAGTCGATAGGGAAGGTGGGATAGTGAAGGTTAGTTAGGATGATATTTATGCCTTTAAGAACAATGCGTTATTGATGGCAATCTTAACTAACCATTACACGGTTAATCCGGTTAAAGGCTTTTGCCCCAAGTAAGATAAGTTTGTCGTCAGGTGTGTAGGATGAATTGTCATTGTTTCCCCTGTGACAGGCCGCCATTTTATTTCACAAGAAGCATCCCTGAGGGCTCGACGGCGGCATCCATGCCGCCAACGGTCACAGTTGCAACAATGCCAATCTTAACGACCATTGAACTGTTCATCTGGCTAAAAGCTTTTGACCCATTATGTGTTTCGGGTCGTTAGCTCAACCGAAAATTCCCACACCTGCTACCATACATATTCTTATCTATTTGCCTATGTTTGGCCTTACCAGAAATCGACTAACAATGTATGGGTATATGGGCTATCCAGTACACCTGACGACAAATTTGTCTTGAATTGAGGAATAAACTGTTAAGCCGCGAAACCATTCTATTGGACTATAAAGCAGGCTCAATGGCGATAAAAATAAAAATGCTTATCCGATCTTGAGTCTTAAGCTGAATTTAAATGGCTAAACTTTCTTTGAGCTGGTTTATTCCGCATCACAGACTCGATTTCTGCCTGTGCGTTTCGCTCGCATCATGGCCTGATCAGCATTATTAAATAGAGTCTCCAAGAGTGCTTGTGCTTCATCGGGATGATTGATTTGAGGCAAGATCAAGGATGATATGCCGAAGCTTGCGGTGCAATGAATGGTGTGTCCATCAAGGTAAAGTGGCTGTGTATCAAATCCATGGCGAATCGACTCTGCAATTTGCCATGCTTGTTCATGTTGGGTGTTGGGTAAAATCAGCCCAAATTCTTCGCCACCTAAACGAGCAAGAATATCATTTGTTCTCAGTTTAGTTTGCGTCAGCTGTGCGATATGGATAAGGGCTGCATCGCCTGTAGCATGTCCCCATTGATCATTGACGCGCTTAAAATGGTCAATATCAAACATAATAAACGCTAGCGCTTGGCCTGACTGATGTGCTGTAGGGTGCCCAAAATGGAAAAAGGCGCGGCGATTGTAGAGTTTTGTGAGTTCGTCGGTATTGGCAAGGCGTTCTGCGCTGAACTTAGCTTCGATTAATGCCTGTTCCATGTGTTTACGTTCAGTGATATCAGTGGCGATTTCTATCCGAACTAGGCGGCCATCGGTCCAACGAATCGCTTGATCTCGACACTGGTACCAACGCTTATTTTGGGTATTTTGAAACTCCCATACATGTACACCAGTGGCGTCGCCCTCGGGACCAATTAGTTTGTGGTTGGTGCAAAAAGCACAGGGACTATTTTGGCCTGCTTGGAGGAGTTGATAGCACTTTTTACCCGCGGGTTTGCCCCAAATGGCCGTTCCATAATCGTTTAAATACAGTAGCTCATAGTTGTGTAAATCAGAAACGTAGACCAGCGCATCTAGGCTGTTAAGGATGGTATGAATGGCGTCAAAGGCTTGATTCTGATCGTTTTTAATAAGAGTCATGGAATGAAATCAGCCAAATAAAAATATCATTTATGAGTCATATAGTTATTTTAGCATTTAATGGACTAACTGTCTGATATTAGTTTAGTAATGGTGTGATTAATGTGATCAAGTTGTTGGCTTTGCAACACGCTACTCGCAATGAAATTGTTAAAACAAAAAGCCCTAAGTGATTTAGGGCTTTGAGGTAAAATACTTTTTAGTGATTGTAAAGGCGCCTGCCTTCTCGCATTACTTGTATAAGCTCAGGCGCACTCATCTTCTTATGCAGTCTGTGCTCAAAGTTTTCATCGTAAATGCGGTATTTACCATGGCGGTCGATGACGGTGATTTCCGACTGTTGGTAGATAGCAAAAATGCGACTGTCACCGATGTAAATCCAGGTCTCTTGGCTCGGTTGCAATAGGCTACGGCCTGCACTGTAGTCGGTGGGGTTATTGGTGCACCCTAAGATATGGGTCATCAAGGTAGGCACTACGCCATAGTGACTGGTGCGGTATTTAACCTTACTGGCACCGACATTGGGCCAATGAATGACCATAGGCACTCTAACACTCTCGGGTGACAGATTGCGCTGGGCTTCATCGCTGTTGCTGGTGAATATCTTGCCATTAACGCCAGTGATCACCACTAAGGTATCACTGGGCAACTCACTCACAATCGCTTGGATTTGTTTATCAATAAAATTCAACGATTGGCGATATTGGTTAAATAATACCTTTTGCGCGGGTTGTAAATTGGCATTGGCTTTGACGGTTTCAATGCCAAGGAAGCCCACTGGAGTATCAAAATTCTCTGGTGCCTTCAGATTGACGAGGGCAAACCATGGTCTCTGTTGTACGCTTTGCCATTGCTTAAAGTGGCCTACGCTGCGTAAGTCCGCATCGGCACTGCCATTGGTTTCTTTGGCGATGACGGGGGTAAAGTCATTAAACATGGCCTGGGCGGAGCGTAAATTCAGATTGGTTTCTGGGATAAACAAGCCTAGTTCATAACCTGCTTGCTTAAAGCTGCGGGTGATGATTGGACTTGTAGTATTGAAGATGCGTGCATCGCCATAGCTGCCTTGTAAACCATAAAGTAGGGAGAACATGCCCGTCTTAAATTGATTGCCGCCACTGTAGTGGTGAGTAAAATGCTGATTCTGCTCGGTGTATTGATGCAAAAACGGCATGGTCTTGGCGTCCACCATGTCGGCACGTAAGCTGTCGATGGTTAGCATTAATACGTTTGGTTTATTATCCGCTTGGCATTGCAGTGGCTGGATAGGGTAGCTGAGCACATTAGTGGCATGATTCGCGTCATCATCGATTTGGGATGAACCGTCAATGCCGTGGCTTTCCATAAAACTACGAGCCGTTGCGGGGTACGACAGCGGATACGTGTCATCGAAACGGGTGATTTCGGTGATATCAGCGGCATCGGCCCAAATATGGATCAAATGGCTGCTAACAAAGCATACTCCAACAAAGGCTATGACTTTATTGCCAAGATTGAGTTTTTGGATTTTTTCAATCCGTTTCCACAGGAAGTTCGCCGCCGTTAGCTCAATCACCAAAATGGCGATGGGCGTGACGATATAGGACGTACCGTGGAGTAGGGCGCTCAAATCGGCCCAGGCTAAATCAAAGGCGAAGGGACTTAAGTGCATGCCGTAATCGGCATAAACAATCGTGTCATACAATAAAATACACAGGCTTAAGGTGGCGATAACCGCTGCTAAGCCCCTTAAAATCTTGGAGTAAGGCAAGATTAAGGTCAGCGGGAATAGGCAGATCAAGTAGGCGATAAAAGCAAGAAAACTGAACTGGCCAATGGTGCTGACGGCGAGATAGCCCCAACCAAACCAGGTTTCGGGATAACCCACACTACTTAAATAGCGTGTGCCGACGATCATAGCCAATAGGCCATTAAAGAAGGCGAACCAATGTCCCCAGTTGATGAGTCGCGATACGCGATCGCGGCTCATTTGTTTTTTTCGCTCGACCATAGTGATCCGCTTATTCCTAAAAGGCGTTGTATCTTATGCTGTTTTAATCATTGTTACTCGACTAACTTAATTGGATTTCACCGATTGTGCGAGCGCTTTCGCAAATTGTTCGGCGACCGCTTGGCGAGATTCGCTTGGCACTTTGCGCTCGAGCAGGTGAGTGACACAGTTGCCTAGCGCCATCAGGCTTAAGTCAGTAGGAGCTTTGTGCTTTTCGAGTACCGCTAAAATTTCGGCGATTAATGATTCAACTTGTGTGTTTGAGTATTTCGATTGGATTGCCATAATCAAAAAATGTTTCACTTTGGAATGGATTAGCGGCATATAATAGCGGATTTATTCCAGCATCACTATCAGGGCTTATGAGTATTAACATCGAACAAGCAATTATTCACGAGATTTCCCAGGACAATCAGGGTCAATTACGCTGCCGTTTACGTCCTCAACCTCTGCTGAACGGTCAGGCTGTCGAGATGATGCTCGAAGAGTTGCATCAGACTTATACCAGCAAATCCGGCAAAGGATTCGGTTATTTTGGTATTCACGGTGATGATGGTGAGGCTAATCCGGCGTTTGCCAATGCACTAAAGGAATACCGTGCAGGGGATTTAGGTTTTGTCGAATTTACCGGCCAAGCCAGTAAGTTGTTGCAGGAAGAGTTGGCAAAATATGATTTTAGCCAAGGCGGATTCTTGTTGATGTCCTGCTATACCAACATGGCGAGTGATTATTTGTTTGTGGCGCTGCTCAGTGCAAAATCGTCAATGACGGTACTGGATGATATGGAGCTGTCACAAAATAACCATTTGGATTTAAACAATATCCAATTGGCAGCTCGAATCGATCTCACCGAATGGCAGGCCGATAAAGATTCTCGCAAGTACATCTCCTTTATCCGTGGGCGTGCGGGCCGTAAAGTCGCTGACTTTTTTCTCGACTTTATGGGCTGTGTCGAAGGGGTGAATACCAAGGCGCAAAACAAAACCTTGATGAACGCGGTGGAAGACTTTGTCGCCAGTAGTGACCTGACCAAAGAAGAACGTCAGCAATGTCGTAATAAAGTGTTTGAATATTGCTCCGAGCGGTTCGATGAAGGCGCCGATATTGAGATCAAAGATTTAGCGGATGAGCTTGCCGATCAAGGTATGGAGTCTTTCTATGACTTTGCCCGTGGTGGCAGTTATGAGCTGGATGAAGAATTTCCCGCCGATAAATCGACCTTAAGACAATTGAAGAAGTTTTCGGGTACCGGTGGCGGTGTCACCATTAGCTTCGATGGTGGCCATTTAGGTCAACGGGTGATTTACGATCCGATTTCCGACACAATTTTGATTAAAGGCGTGCCAGCAAACTTAAAAGATCAGCTAGATAGACGTCTTAAGGGCGAATAAGCCGCTTGGGATAATATCGCTTAAGCTTTAAGCGTCAGCTTTTAAGCACCAAGCATTAAACAAAAAGGCCGAGGAGTTTATCCTCGGCCTTTGTTTTATGCTAAATGCTTCTTAGGTTTAACCTTTATTTTGCTCCCGTCGCAAAAGGTACTGGGCGCGGCGTCGCTTTATTCGATGGCGGTAGGATCGGCAGGGTGATCTGTGGCTGTTCGCCTGTCAGTGAATTTAAGAACGCCACCATTTCCTTGGTTTCTTTGTCGGTAAGCTTTTGCCCTAACTGAATATCCGCCATGGTATTTACTGCTTCTTCGAGCGTCCATACGCTGCCATCGTGGAAGTAGGGATAGGTGAGTTCGATATTGCGCAGTGTCGGTACCTTAAACACAAACTTATCCGCATCCTTACCCGTTACGCCTTTACGCCCTTCGGCGGGGTTATTGGTGTGGAATGGTTTGATTAAGCCCATCTTCATAAACATAGTGCCACCGACCGCAGGGCCGTTGTGGCAGCTGACGCAGCCTTTGTCCTTAAACAGTTGGTAACCCGCTTTGGCTTCGCTGCTTATCGCATCCTGTTTACCTAATAGATATTGATCGAATGGGCTATTTGGCGTGACTAAGGTTTTTTCGAAGGCGGCAATAGCATCGGTTAAGCGGTCAATATCGACTTTTTCATCGCCGTAAACCTTGGCAAAGCGGGCACGGTAAGCGGGCATTGAGGCAATGGTTTCGGTGGCGAGTTCATGGGTAAAGCCCATTTCTTTGGGGTTGGCAATTGGGCCCGCGGCTTGTTCTTTTAAGTCGCTAGCGCGGCCATCCCAGAATTGCGCCAGCATAAAGTCAGCATTTAGCACGGTCGGAGAGTTTATTGGGCCTTCTTGCCAATGGTGACCAATCGATGTGGGCAGGGCATCCACGCCGCCGGTGGAGAGGTTGTGGCAAGAGTTACAGGAAATAAAACCTGATTTAGACAACCTTGGTTCAAAAAACAGCATTTTACCCAGCTCCACCTTTTCGGGTTCAGTGATTTTTGCTGGGGAAATGACTTCAATCGGTTCGGCGGCAACGGCGTAGCTACTCGCTACTATAGCTGTGAGGGTTATCGCGATAGCGGTAAGTTTTGTCATCTGGTTTTCTCCCTTATTAACCTTGTTAATTGTATGGTTTATGGGGCGATAGTAACGACTAAAATAGCTTAGGGATAACGCCTTGTTTCGATTGGGTCTATCGCTGTTGTGGATTAGGTTTTTGTGAGCTAATTCGCTGTTTTTACTCGATTAACTCTGTAGGGTTTGCGGTGTTTCGTTTAGGGTTTTGCTTGCTAATCTGTAGCGTCTATTAGTGTGCGGCTGAAACTATCTGTCGGTCACGATATGGCCGATTAAACGGTTTGCGTTATTTTGTGTTTGTTACTCATGCGATAGCAAACTATGGTGGGCTAAGTTCGTTTACACATGTCTTAAGATAAAAAGTATCTAAGAAAGGATTCATTTGTCGCGGGGCGAAGCAGAATTGATTAGAATCCTTATTATTTGGGTAAGCTTGGTGTCTGTCCAAGTGAGCGTGCTCGGCCATCGCTAAGTGGCGCAATCCCTATTAAGGCGGACTGTTTTTCTGCCGAGGAGAGTCAATGCAACTGTTTGTAAAAGATTTAACCGTGATCGATTTTTCTTACCTGTGCCCAAAGCGTGGCATGGTGGGGGAAAGCTGGATTGTCGATGTAGTATTAGAAGGCGGTCTAGACGAGCAAAATATGGTGCTCGATTTTGCCAAGGTCAAACGTGCTATTAAGCACACGATTGATGCCGTGGCGGACCATCGTTTATTGGTGCCTACCGCCTGCAGCGGCGTGCGTTGGCAGCAGCAGGGTGATCGGGTGTGGATGGATTTCGATAGCGCGCTCGGTGAGATCCACTTAGCTTGTCCTTCCCAAGCCTTTGCACTCGTTCCATCGGAACAGATTGATATTCCAAGCGTTAACGCCTTTTTACAAAAAGCCCTACGGGAAACTCTGCCTGATAATGTTGAAGGAATTAGCCTCACTTTAAGGCATGAGATCCTGAACGCGCCTTACTATCACTACAGCCATGGTTTGCGTAAACACGATGGTAATTGCCAGCGGATTGCCCACGGTCATCGCAGCCCAGTTCAAGTGTTTGAGAATGGAGTGTCCGCGCCGAAATGGGATGAGTATTGGGCCAAGCGTTGGCACGATATCTACCTCGGTAGCGAAGAGGATTTAGTCTCGGTGAAGACGTTAAACCTATCGCCACAAACGCGGATCAGCGATGACAGCCATTATGGTTTCCATTATCAAGCGCCTCAGGGGGATTTCCAACTGGCGATGCCCAAGGAATGTTGTGATTTGATCCCGCACGATACCACGGTCGAATTGCTGGCAGGCTATATGGCAACCACTTTAGCCACGAAAGTGCCTTCAAGCCAGTTTACTGTGATTGCCTACGAAGGTGTGGGTAAAGGCGCCATAGTGACCAAAGGGAATTAACCCTGTCGATTTTTTTAACGCCCTAATCTTTAGGGCGTTATTGTTTGAATAAGGAATTTTGAAAATATGCTAAACGCTGTACCTAATGCTCTACCTAAGTTGTTAAAAACGTTGCCGAACATGCTATCGCGCACTTGTAAGGCGGCGTTATTGCCACTTTTGACCCTGTTTAGCTTATCGACTCAAGCACAAGTGAGTTTTGACGGTAAATTTGAACAAGGTGCGTTAATTCGTGGTAAAGCACCAGCGGGTACGCAGGTAAGTCTTAATGGCGAGGCCGTTAAAGTGACGCCTGATGGTCATTTTGCCTTTGGTTTTGATAGGGACGCAGAGCTTATTCAACAGCTTACCTTAGTGTATCCCGATGGCTTAACTGAAGTTAAACCGTTAAATATCAAGAAGCGAGAGTACAATATTCAGAATGTTAAAGGGATCAGCAATAAGATTATGAAGCCCGATCCCGTGGCGCAGGAGCGAGCAGCAAAGGATACGGCGCAGGTCAAAGCGGCACGCGGGACTTTTAGTGAACAAACCGCGTTTTTACAATCGTTTATTTGGCCATTAACCGGCAGGATCTCGGGTGTATATGGTAGTCAGCGTATTTATAACGATGTGCCTGGCAACCCACATTTTGGTGTGGATGTGGCGGCGAAAACCGGCACTGTGGTGATCGCGCCCGCCGATGGGGTGATTAGCCTGTCGGTTCCCGATATGTTTTATTCAGGCGGGACTATGGTTATCGACCATGGTTATGGCGTGAGTTCAAGTTTTTTACACTTAAGCAAACTCTATGTGAATGCGGGTGAAACCGTTAAGCAAGGGCAAGCTGTGGCTGAAGTTGGGGCGACAGGACGAGCGAATGGTCCTCATTTAGATTGGCGATTGAATTGGTTCCAAATGCGCCTCGATCCGACAACCATAGTGCCACCGATGGCCACTGTGTTGGCGGCGGAAAAAGCACAGAAAGTGCAAAAAGTCGCGAAGTAACTCCCGCGTCTATTTCTTATTTCCACACAGGGCACCCAATCATTGGTGCCCTGTTTTTGTGTTTGAGTGCTTATTGCAATAAAGGATGATCTGTCGGCAGATGGCGGATGATCCACAGTACCAGTTTGTGTTTCATATTCGGGCCGTCTTCTTTATCTTTTGCTAAAGGTTGGATCAGATTATCGGTCACTAAAAGTCGATAAATACATTCCACTTTATCCTTGGGCGACACACCCTTGTCAAAGTCATCAAAACCGCGTTTTTTGGCGTAGCCGATCCCAATTTCGAGGGCGAGTTTGAGTAGCTGTGCCTCGTGCTTATGTGGCTTCATGTGCTGCATCCTTATGGGTATCACGGCAATGCGCATCGGCGACTCCCGTGGTCGATAACACAAAATCGAGAAAATCTAATGACTAACCAAAGTGTTAATAGCTTGAATCTAGGCTATTTCAACCGTTATTGCTGCTGATTTTTTCGCAAACTGCCTGTTTCATGCAATCCATTATAAGTAATTGGAATTGCTGTCACATTCCTAATGTTAACGGTTTGCGCCTCGATTGATCTTATATCTCCGCCTGTTCGCTGGCGATAACCGCTTTAATGCTGTGCGGGTGGATTTTGATACAGATATCGGCTCGTTTAAAGGCGATGGTGGGGTTAGCTAAGCGTTCTTTATCGCCCTTAGGCGAGCTAAATTTCACTTTTATTGGCGCTTCGGTTAAGGATGCCGAATGCCCTTGGAGTAATGGCACAAGTGAGGGGCTCAAATGAGTCAGTTCTTGGCTTAGACTGTCGCAGTCCTGTGCAGTGGATGGCAATACCAGCTCGATATGCTCCCAGCCTTCTTGAGGATAAATGGTATCGCCAGGATAGGGGAGTTCGACACAGTCGATGCTAAAGTTGCCGAGTCTTAAGGGCTTATCCAGTTCAATGATCAGGATTGTGCGACCATTAATTTGATTATCCGAGATGATCTGCCCGCGGGCACTTAAGGCTTGCTTGAGTGCATCGGCAGCGGCGATACTGTTCACCCTCAGGGCGACATGATCGCAATGCAATGCTTTATCTGCTAAGCCCAATTGGTCTAGAAACGCCAATATCTTCGCCTCAAATTCAGGCCATGTCTGTTCTAATGCTTCGAAGCTCAATACCTTAGCTTCTGTGTTTGCTGTTGACATCAAAAATCCTTAAAGCAGGTAACACAAATAAAAACGCCCATTTAACTGGGCGTATTCTGTGATGGCTTAGGGCCAAATCTCGATGGGTGTGCCTTCATCAACTGCTTTCCACACTTCGTCCATCTCGGCGTTAGTAATGGCGATACAACCATCGGTCCAGTTGTATTGCTGTGCTTGCTCAGGAGGGAGAGGCGAGCGTGGGTTCTGGCCATGAATCATGATCATGCCACCGGGTCTGATCCCTAGCGCTTTGGCTCTTAGCTTATCTTCTTCATTCGGATAAGAAATATGGATGGACTTATAATAGGCGCTATCGGACTTTTTATAGTCCAGAATATAACGGCCCTGTGGTGTACGTTGGTCGCCTTCAGTCAACTTATGGCCTGTCGGCAAGTCACCCATAGCAATGCGATATTGTTTCAGGACTTTGCCATCCCTTAATAAGGCCATATTGGATTCAGACTTAGTGATTACCACTAAATCGACTTTGCCAATACTCGATGAGGCGAGCACTTGGGGAGAAATCAGTGCGGCGAGAGTTATTGCCACAGTAATGGATTTGGAAAGTAGTGGTACGCGCATGTCTTCCTCTAAAATGACGCTATTAACGCTTTTTTTGCGCATCATACCGCAAATTTTTGCCAATGTGAGTAGATAATTTTGAGCGAGTAGCAATTGCATGGCAGACTTTGGCAATTAGGAGCAGATAACGCTATTTACCGCAAGGATGTTTTCCCCTATGTCAAACCATTCGCTTGAAAAACTGGACACTGAAAGCCCATTTAAACGTAAATTACGCATCATTATTTTTGGTACCGATACACCCGCTGGCCGTTATTTTGATCTTGGTCTGATCATTTGTATTGTACTGAGTGTGGCGTTGGTGTTTCTTGACACAGTTGAAGCGTTTCATCGGGATTATGGGCACATTATTCGGGTGTTAGAGTGGGTGTTTACGCTAATTTTTACCGTTGAATACGGTTTGAGGCTTTATTGCGCGACCCATCCAGTACTGTATGCCCGCAGTTTTTATGGGTTAGTGGATTTATTATCGGTACTGCCTAGTTATCTCGCGCTCTTTATTCCTGGAGCAAATTTTACCTTAGTGATTCGTGTGCTGCGACTTTTTCGGATTTTTAGGGTGCTTAAATTACTGCGCTACTTAAGCGAGGGTAATTTGCTGCTTAAGGCGATGATGCAATCTAGCCGTAAAGTGTTCCTATTTTTCTTTTCGGTGAGTTTAATCATCATGGTATTAAGTGCCGTGATGTATGTCGTTGAGGGGCCTGAGAATGGCTTTAGCTCTATTCCTAAGTCAGTATATTGGACTATTGTGACCATCACGACGGTAGGATACGGAGATATCACGCCGAAAACCGAACTAGGCCAAGCGATTGCCGCATTTACCATGTTGCTGGGTTACTCCATTATTGCGATCCCTACGGGCATTTTAACCGCTGAAATTTCCCAAGAAGCGGGACGGCATAGGGATCTGCGTACTTGTAATCAATGCCATAAAATGGGTCATGATTTAGATGCAACCTACTGTAATCGCTGTGGTTGTGAGCTTGATAAGCTCGAGATACCTCAAGGGAAGGGGGATAAATAGCATAAGGCGTTTATCAGCTCATCCCTTAGAGCACTCAATGTCTCTGAGGGATGAAATGCTTTTATTCACTGGCGATGCTGTTTAGCATGCCACTTTTTACTTCTTACGGTTTCTCTTGGCGCTGCTCAAGGCTTGAAACAAAACGCAGTTGCATCCCTAGGGACGCCATTTGTTTCTGTTCCCGCTGCAAATCCTTCATAAACAGGCTAATTTTACGTTTATGGCTGGGTAGCACTAGCATGAGGCCATCTGGAACCACTTGGATTTTCTCAAGCACTAAGGCTTTAGCAATACGGCCTAAATGCACTAATACTGCCAAGCGCAGTAGACAGGCGAGACGAATGAGGGTGAGTTTGTGGCTAGGCTCTAATTCGGCCAGTAGCAATTCATTGGGTTTCTTACGATGGTTAGCAATCAGTCTGGCTAAATCCTGTTGCAGCGCCTCACTAAAACCCGGTAAGTCACTGTTACTAATGATATAAGCACCGTGTTTATGTAATGCCTTGGAGTTGATGTGTAACCCAATTTCATGCAGGGTCGCAGCGTAGGAGAGTAAGCGTGCATGGGGTCTTAATCCCCATTCATCGGCGACTTGCTCAAACAGCGCCATGGCGGTGTCACGCACTTTAGCCGCATGGGGCATATCCACATGGTAAAGCTGGGCAATACTGTCAACGGTGCGGTGGCGAATGTCTTGATATTGGCCGATTTTGGCTAATTCGTAGAGCACGCCTTCGCGCAGGGCGCCTGGACTAAACTCCAATTGCTCAATGGGTAAGCGTCTAAAAAAGCTGATTAAAATCGCAAGGCCAGCAGGCACTAGCGGCGTGCGTTTATCATCGACATTAGCAAAGTGCACTTGGCTGATGTGTCCGCACTTAATCAGTTTCAGCTTTAATTGTTTGAGGCGGGCGAGGGTGACGACTTCATCACCATGTTCTTCTTGGATTGCTTCGCAAATAGCTTTTACGGTGCCTGAGCTGCCGAGCACTAAGTCCCAATCGCCACTGAAATATTCCTTCGACAGTGAAGCAAATTGTTTGTCGGCAGCGCTTTGCGCCCCGCGAAACGACGCTGGAGTAATTTGTCCATCGATAAAAAAGCGTTCATTAAAACTCACGCAGCCACAGCGTAGGCTCGATAAATGGGTAGGGGTATTTTTTTGCCCGAGCACCACTTCGGTAGAGCCGCCACCGATATCGATAACGATATTACGTTTCCCAAGTACTTGGCTTTGGGCAATGCCGTTATAAATGAGCCGCGCTTCTTCATGGCCAGAAATTACCTCCACTGGGTAAGGCATAATACGCAGCGCTGCCTCAATAAACTGCTCACGATTTTTAGCCACTCTTAAGGTGTGGGTGGCGACTAAGCGTACCTGTGCTTGGTCAAGGTTTGAAAAACGCTGATTAAAGTCCCGTAGGCAATTTAGGCCGCGTTCGATTGCATCAGCACTGAGAATATTTTGCGCATTGAGGCCTGTCGCTAACTGAACTTGCTGTTTTTCTTTGTGTAATATCTGCAAACTGCCGTCTTGCTCTCGGGCGATAACCAAGTGAAAACTGTTTGAGCCCATGTCGATGGCGACAAAGTGTCGCGGCTGTGAATGTGTGGCAACCAATCGGATTATCCTTAGGCAATCGAGACTAAAATAAAGCCAGCGTTAGCTGGCTTTGGCCTGTAATGCGGGATCGAGAGTCAGCGCTTGTGTTTGCTCTGCTTCAAGCTTTGCAGCTTCCCGTTGGGCGTTTAATTCTTGCTGCAACCGCTTTTCATAATTAATCAGATATTGATAAATGGCAATTTGAGAACGCACTTTACGTTTATTACCGCGATTACGATAAGGATTACTCTGTTCCTTATTGATAATGCGAGCCTTAGTATTATCGTTGAATTGTAACGATAAAATATCCATCACCATTTGTTTTAGACGCGGATCATAGATTGGTACGCTCACTTCAACACGGTTATCAATATTGCGGCTCATCCAATCGGCGGAGCAAATAAACAACTTATTTTCGCCACCCGCGTGAAATAGCATCACCCGAGAGTGCTCCAAAAAGCGGTCGACAATACTGTAGACTTCGATGTTATCGCTGATCCCCGGAATTTGCGGTATCAGCGAGCAAATTCCGCGGATCAATAATTTGACTTTGACGCCCGCAGCTGATGCTTCATAGAGCTTTTGTACTAGAGACTCATCGAGTAAGTTATTCAATTTTAAAGTAATCGCCGCCTTAATATGGCTTTGGGCGTTAACAATCTCTTTATCAATCAAATGGGTGAGCTTTTGTCGCGCATCATAGGGTGACACAATCAAATGCTGGAAGTTATCACGGCGGTAGGGATGTTCAATTAAGTCGAACACTTGCTCCACTTCGCGGGCGATTTCCTGATTGGCGGTAAAGAGGGACAAATCGGTATAGACCCGTGCCGTGCCTTCGTTAAAGTTGCCTGAGCCGACATGGCAGTAAAGCTTCATTTCGCCTTGCTCTTCACGGCCAATTAAGCACAACTTAGAGTGTACTTTTAAGCTGGTGATCCCATGGTGGACCTTTACGCCGGCTTCGGCGAGTACTCGCGTCCATTCAATGTTGGATTGCTCGTCAAATCTAGCCCGTAGTTCTATTACCGCAGTGACTTGTTTACCATTTTTGACTGCATCGATAAGTGACTGCATCACATGGGATTTTTTCGCTACCCGGTACAGATTGATGCGAATAAACCGTACCGCAGGATCGTAGGCGGCTTGACGTACCATTTCCGTAAAGTGGGAGAACTTATGGTACGGATAATTAAGCATAATATCGCCCATTTTGATCGCATCGAAACTGTTGGCACTGCGGCCAAAGCCCGAGCTATTCAGCGCGGGCAGTTTCTCGTTTTCGAGGTAATCACGGCTGGGATTGGGGAAGCCAATAAAGTCTTTGAAACTGTGGTAACGCCCGCCTGGGATCAAACATTCAGTAGAGCTGATATTTAAATTTTCCTTTAGCATTTCAAGCATATGTTCGGGCATTTCTTTGTCGTATACCAAACGCACAGGTTCAGCCGTCAGGCGCTTTTTCAGGCCCTTGGTCATTTTTTCTAGCTGAGTTTGTTCTAGCTCATCGGTAATATCAAAATCCGCATCGCGGGTGAGCTTCATCGAATAAACTTCAATCGCATCGTATTCAAAAAACGGTCCAAACAACTCATCCACACAGTGGCGGATAATATTATCCAGCAGGATCAGGTATTTTTTGGCTTTAGATTTCTCTGCTGGTAACTCAATAAAACGCGGGACATTTTTGGTGGGTACCTCTACGAGAGCATATTGTCTGCGCAACTTAGTGTATAAGCATACGCAAAGGTAAGTTGCATCATCGTTGATATGTTTTACGAGGTCGCGATTGTTATTGACGATAAGCGGCGCTATATGGCGTTTAAAATGATCGCGAAAATGCTTTTTAAGCCAGTTACTATGGAAGTCGCTTAATTGTTTTTCATTAATTAACAATATATTACGGCGAACTAATTCGCGCATCAGCTCGGCATAGATACTGTCGAAACGCTCCTGCAGTGCCATCACTTTGGATTGAATTTTTGCCATTAAGTGACGACTATTACTACGCCCTTCCTGCAGGGAAGACAGTAATATAGAGCGCCTAACTGCTGCGACCCGCACCCTGAAAAACTCGTCCATATTATTGGAGAATATACCCAAAAAGCGCACGCGCTCAACAATCGGCACATTGGGGTCGCAGGCCTCTTGCAGCACTCGCTCATTAAATGACAACCAAGAGAGTTCTTTATCAATCGACAGTTTATCGGTATTCGGGGACACTGCACAGCTCCTTTAAGCAAGCGTCATGGCGCAGTATACAATAGCATTCATACATCGGAGTGCAATCAGATTTACTGCTACAAATGAAGGGGTTTAAAGGCAAATTCCCCTTCGGGCGAAAGTCATTAGTCCATAAAGATACGAACGGAATATGTCAGATTGATGACCATTGTGACAAAAATGTGACTTTAACTTAACGTTGGCTAGTCGTGAGTTTACAAGGTAAAGGGTAGGATATGCACTAGGCTTTCTTTGGGATTGAGGCAAACTGTGTTAACGTGCTCGGCTTTTTATTGTGGTATGACTTAGAGGTAAGCGGATGTTTGTTGGATTTGATTATGGCAGTGCCAACTGTGCCGTTGGGATCATGCAGGGAGATGAAGTATCACTCTTACCAATATCCACCGATTCAACTTATTTACCGTCAACGCTATATGCGTTGGACCGAGAGTTAATTGCCGAAGCCGTTTATCGCGCTCTTCCCACAGAATTAAAAGCCGATTATGCCCAAAAGCGCGCCGCGCAATTAAGCCGCGCCCGTATGGTACGTCATGAATTAGATCTCGATGCCGAGACGCCAGCGGTGTTTGTGGGTGAGCAGGCCGTGGCCGCGTATCTTGAAATGCCGGAAGAAGGTTTTTATGTCCGTTCGCCAAAATCCTTTTTAGGTGCAACCGGCCTTAGACCCGAGCAAGTTGCCCTGTTTGAAGACATAGTCACTTTAATGATGCAGCATATTAAAATGCGCGCCGAAGCCGTACTCGCCGAAAAGGGCGTAACATCCGCAGGCGAAGCCAGCATTACCCATGCAGTGATTGGTCGCCCAGTGAACTTTCAGGGCATTGGTGGTGAAGAGAGTAACCGCCAAGCCGAGGCCATTTTAACCTTAGCGGCGAAACGGGCGGGGTTTGTCGATGTGGCATTTCTGTTTGAGCCGCTTGCCGCGGGTATGGACTATGAAGCCAGCCTCAAATCCGATCAAACCGTACTGGTAGTCGACGTCGGTGGCGGTACCACCGACTGTTCTGTAGTTAAAATGGGGCCTAAGCATCAGGCGAATTTCGATCGCAGTGCCGATTGTCTTGGCCATAGCGGCCAGCGTATTGGTGGTAATGATCTGGATATCGCATTGGCGATGAATGCCTTTATGCCGCACTTTGGTTTAGGTTCGCTTATGGGGAATGGTAAACCTATGCCGAGTAATCCCTTTTGGAATGCGGTGGCAGTAAACGATATTAGTGCCCAGCGTGAGTTTGCCACCTTAAGCACTCGCAAGTTGATAGATGAACTGATCAAAGAAGCTGAGCAGCCACATTTATTAAAAAGATTGCTCAAAGTGCAGCAACAACAGTTAAGCTACCAAATTGTACGTTTAGCCGAGCGAGCTAAAATAGCCTTGTCTGAGGCTCAAACAACTGAAAGTTCACTGGAATTTATTGAGGCCAAGCTCAATGTTCAAGTGAGTCGCGATTGTTTTGAAAATGCCATTGAACCGTCATTGACTAAGATAGAAGCCTTAATGCACCAAGCACTGACTCAGGCGGCCAAGAGTCTTGCTGGCAATGGATTAGCACCAGAAGAACTGGCTGTCGAGGCTGGAACCTATGAGTGCCAACCCGATGTGATTTATGTGACGGGCGGTACCGCGCGTAGCCCAGCGATTTACGCTAAAATCACTAGCCTTTATCCCGACACCCCCGTGGTCGTCGGTGATCACTTTGGCTCGGTGACGGCGGGGTTAACGCGCTGGGCACAAAAGTGTTTTGCTCATAAGGAAGGATGATGAATAAGGATAAACAGATGAAAAGAGTCAATAAAGTTGTAATGTCTTTGCTGACTGTGACGCTAGCTGGGACGGTACTCACGGGTTGTGGCGATGACGTAGGTAAAGTGAGCCTTGGGTTATTTACCACTAAGGATGTGATTATCGATGCCAAGCAGGATCCTAAAATCCCTGGGGTGACCTGCCATATTAGCCGTATCGAAGCGAACCTCGATTTTGCCGATCCTTCGGATATGGGCATAAGTTGTCGTCAAACAGGGCCGATTTCCGCCGCCGATATCGCCAACATCGATAAGAGTAAACACGGCGAAGTGGTCTTTACCGAATCCTTAAGCATCTTATTTAAAAGCTTAAAAGTGCGCCGAATTTACGATGCACCCAATCAAACCCTGCTGTATTTGTCCTACTCGACCAAAGAGACGAATGGCAGCCACAAGCATGCCTTATCGACCGTGCCTTTGTACGGCTCTCAGGCGTGGATTGACCCCGCAATAAGCGCGGCGCAGCCAAAATAGTAAAAGTGGATTAAGCCGAAGTAATACGATAGTGGGGCACAGTGAAGGCGGGTAAGCTCTCGCCTTCACTGTTTAGCACATAATCTGTTTAAGCCTTATTTGGCCTTGGCAGCGAGTACGGCATTAAAGCGCTCGAAGCCTGCGCTGAGATCGGCAATTAAATCATCGGGATCTTCTAGGCCAATATGCACACGGATCAACGGCTTGCTTGCATCCCATTGGGTAGCACTGCGGATTTTTTCAATCCCGAAAATCCCTAGGATCAGACTCTCATAACCGCCCCAAGAAAACCCCATTTTAAAATGCTGCATATTTTCAACAAGGGCGGTGACAGCCTCCTGATCCCCTTGCTTTAGCACGAAGGAGAACAGACCATTGGCTGCGCTAAAGTCGCGTTTAAAGAATTCATGTCCTGGGCAGGTATCAAAGGCGGGGTGACGTAAATGGTCAACCTCGGGTCGCGTTTTCAACCAGTTAGCCACTTTTAGGGCATTTTTCTCATGCTGCGCCATGCGCACGCCTAGGGTACGTAATCCGCGTGTAGCGAGATACACATCATCGGGAGAAGTCGTTTGCCCCAATAAATAACTGCGCTCACGCAGCTGCGGCCAGTGGTTTTCGTTGGCGGTTGCGGTGCCAATCATTACATCAGAGTGACCGACGATATATTTGGTCGCGGCTTGAATCGACACATCGACACCCATCTCGAAGGGCTTGCTATTGATTGGCGAGGCCCAAGTGTTGTCGAGAATGGTCACTAATCCATGTTCATGGGCGATACGGCAGAGGGTCGGGACGTCCTGCACTTCCATGGTGATGGAGCCGGGAGACTCCAAAAACAGTACCTTAGTATTGGGGCGAATAAGCGCGCGGATGCCTTCACCAATCAGGGGATCGTAATAGGTGGTCTCAATATTAAAACCCGCCAGAATATGGCTACAAAGATCGCGGGTTGGCTCGTAAACACTGTCGACCATCAGCAGGTGATCGCCCGCCTGTAAAAACGATAACAAAGCCGCGCTAATAGCCGCCGCACCCGAGGGATACAGCGCTGTACCTGCGCCACCTTCGAGCTCACTGATCGCCGCTTGAAACGCAAAATGGGTTGGGGTGCCGCGGCGGCCATAAAACATTTCGCCATTGGTTTTGTTTTTAGCGGCGTGACGCATGTCTTCCATGGTGTCGAAGACGATAGTGGATGCGCGAAATACGGGCGGATTAATCACGCCCTTGGTCCATTTTTTATCTCGACCGACGCTGACGATTTGGGTGGCTAGCTGATGTTTATCTGTCATAGGGCTTACCTTGGCAAGTCAGTTTTTATGTTGTTATCCATTGTGATGGCCGTCATCTTAGCATCTGCCCGTGAAAATGGCAGGAGGCAAACAGATGAGTTTGCCTCAAGTTGTAAGTCTTTGTATTAGCTAAGCGGCAGGGTGACCAGAATATCGACCCCATCGTTTTCGCTGCGATTACGGGCCAAAATTTTCCCTTGGTGGAATTCGGTCACAAGCCGCGCAATATATAAACCTAAGCCAAGGTGAGGTTTATCTTGGGCTTGATTGGCCCGCACCGAGACCATGGAATCGAAGATCTGCTCCGACATATCCACTGGCAACTGTGGTCCTAAGTTACTGATAAGCAGAGTAGCCTGTTTGCCAACTTGGGTGAGAGTCACTTCAATTGCACTGCCTTGATGACAAAACTCGATGGCGTTAGCGATAAGTTTGTCCATCAATTGGGCGATGTATTCGGGCACGCCCTGCATCATCAAAGGTTGCTCGGGCACTTTGACGCTAAATTGCTGCTCAGGGTAGGTCATTTGATAGCCTTGCATACAACCGCTCACCACTTGGGATAGCGGGAACTTAGTCACATCGGCCTGAGTTAAGCTCTGCTCGAGGCGCGTTGCCTCACTCATATTGTTCAAAATCATGCTTAAACGGCTTACCCCTTCTTGGGCGCGGTCGACATATTTTTGGGTGTCTTTATCTAAGGTTTGCAGATTTAAGTGCTCTAAAGAGGAGCGCACCACTGCCACCGGCGTGCGTAGTTCATGGGACAGGCGTGACGACATATTCTCTAAATAATGAGTGTATTGACCCAAACGACCGACAATGCTGGCAAAACTGCGGGATAAGTCGCCAATCTCGTCCCGCGCCTTGGAGGGTTTTAAATGGTTACGCACCCGGCCTTGGCTGTCGATAGCATTCTCGGCTTCATCGCGCAGTTTGCGGATACGATTCGAAATACTCGAGGCGAAGAAAAACAGCGCTAAGGTGCCCATGCTCATAATGGTCAGGATCACGTTAAACAGTTTTTCCAGCGCGCGGTTACGCAGGGTGCGAATACCGTGGGTGGTTTCTTCGGCCACCACGGCGCCCATCACATTGTTATCAATCCAAATGGGGCTGGCGGCCGCCAACACCACTGCTTTATTGTCCGGCGTCAGTCGCCAGGTCGAGCTTTGTTGTCCCGCAAGGGCTTTTTGAATATGGCTACCGTCGAGTTCGGTCGAGTCCTGTAGGGAATCGATAAAATCCTTCGGCGGTTTAGTGAGGATTTTATAGTAGAGTGGGTGTAGGTAGTCGCGCTGAAACCGCTGCCATAGTGAGTTGCTATTTTCATCATCGAGGGTGCGCGTCCACACACTGTTGCTGTCACGGATATCGCCAGACTTCGCGAGCACGCGGCCGTGTTTATCGACCACCCAAATCCGCGAGCTATAGTGGCTCATCCCTTTGATAATACTTTCAATTTCGGGTGAGGGCACCAACACTGTGCCCAGCTTGTCGACGGTATCTAAGGCTGAGGTGCCAACCACTGCGGTCACATCACGGTATTTGCTGTCGTTGACATCGGCAATGGCAAATCCTAGTTTGCTGCCCACCATATCCAAGGGGATACGCAGTTCGATATTGTAGCCCACATCCGTGGTGGCCCATTGCCCTTGAATACGCACCTCGGGTGTCACTGGCACGGTTTGTTTAGGATTTGCGGGCAGCTCGAAGGCACTGATCCAACCGGGCTGGGTCGTAGCCACGATATAACGCTTAAATTTATTGTCGGGAGCAAGGGTCGCAATCGACAGGTGATCGTTTCTATCGACGCTTAAGGCATTTTTACCCCGAAACACCACATTGGGATCGACCACCTGAAAAAAGGCATACAGATAACCATCGTACTGACCCACCATATGGGTAAAACTTAAGGTGAGCGGCGCGCTGGGATCTGCACGCATGATGAGATTCGCCTCACCGTACTGGATAAATCTGTGCTGATATTCCTGCCATTCATTGAGTTTGCCATCGAGCAGAATCGCGCCCGCTAAGGGGTAAGCATAGAGATCGCGACTCTTTTCCACCTGCTTTAAAAAGCTGGCCTGACCGTCGAACAACTTGGGGCGCTCATGCAAGGCGGTCGCTAAGGCTTGGGTGGTGCCCTCTAAGGTGCGTTCCTGACCGTGGCGCAGGTATTTTTCCATCTCCCACACATATTGGTACCCCAGCCAAGGTAGACAGAGTAAAAACAGGCTAAGGCCAATAACTTTAGTGCGAAGACCGAAGGGAAAACGTGTCATAGAATGCTGGCTAATCTGCTATTTGGCATGGTTTAGGCTAGGCTGTCCCAGCGATAGCCCATACCATAAACGGTATCAATACAATCAAATTCGGGCGCGGCGGCCATAAACTTCTTACGGATGCGCTTCACATGGGAGGTGATAGTACTGTCATCGACAAAAATCTTCGCCTCCTGCATCAGCTCATGGCGGCTACGAACGTGCCCCGGGTGCTTGGCAAGGGCGTGCACCATCCAAAACTCGGTGACTGTGAGTTCAATCGGGATCTGGTTCCAAGAAACCTGCATCCGATTGGCGTCGATAGTAAGCGGTCCGCGCTCCAGTAAATTTTCCTGCGGCGTTTGGCTGGTGGCTAGCTCAGAGCGGCGAAACAGCGCGGCTAAACGCGCCGTCAAATGGGGGAAGCTCACTTCTTTGCTCAGGTAATCATCGGCGCCTAAACGCAGGCCGCAAACTGTATCAAAATCGCTATCCCGCGCGGTTAAGAAGATGATCGGCAAAGTGTTCGACATGGCGCGCAGGGACTGACACAGCATAAAACCGCCGTCAATCTCGTTGCCAAGGCCAATATCGATAATGGCTAAATCCGGCAGACGGGTATTAAACGCCAACATGGCAGATGGCCTGTCGGCATAGGTTTGCACACTGTAACCGTGTTGTTGCAACACATCCTTGTAATTTTCGCGAATGGCCGCTTCATCTTCCACAATGGCGATACGTTTCATTAGCCATCTTCCTATTGACTGCTGGGGATAAGTTTTCGTGACTATACAGGAATTTATTTCTGAGAAAAGCTCCCGAATGCAATTGCCATTTTGTTGCCACAATTGATAGTCGCATTGCCATTTTCCATCCCCGCTTATGCCATGGCACTTGTGTTTAATACGCTCATTCCGTTTTACCGGCCGCGCTAATGACTTAGGCGGGTAAACGCAGCACAAATCAAAAGGAATGAGATGATGAAAAAGACGCTGATTAATATCTTGGTACTGAGTGTACTCGCCGGGCCCATCGCCAATGTATCGGCAAAGGTGTCGCTACAAAATCAACCTCTGCTCATAGAGCCACAGACAGAGCTAATGATTGAGCAAGAGGAGGATGACGGCGAAGCGCTGATAGGTCTTGGCGGCGGAGCGCTACTTGGCGCCCTAGTGGGCGGCCCGGTTGGCGCCATTATCGGCGGATTTACTGGCTCCTTAATCGGCCAGTCGGTATCTGATACCGACACGGTTAAAACTCAGCAACAACATATTGCCTTGCAGCGTCAACAATTGACGAGCTTATCGGCCAAACAACAGGCTAGCGAGCAACGCGCCGCCGAATACGCCTTAACCCAAAAGCAACTCGATGAACTGCTCGCCGAGCAACAACAACTGTTTAGTGAATTGGCGCTGGGTATGAATGTGCAGTTTCGTACTGGCTCTGCGGAGCTTGAAAGCCATTTTTTGCCCCAATTAGACAATGTCGCCAAGGTGATGAAGCGCTTGAGCGAGTCCAATCTCGAGCTGAAAGGTTATGCCGACCGCCGCGGTGATCTGGCCTACAACCAAGCGCTCTCGGAGCAACGTTTGTTAGAAGTGCGGGGCTACTTGATTAAACAAGGCGTTGCCCCCGAGCGGATCACCACCCAAGCCTTCGGCGCCGGAATGCCACTCAATGATCAGCAAGACAGTGAATCCGATGTGTTCGATCGCCGAGTCACTCTGACCATGCAGCCTAACCAAGGGCTGATGGCGAGCCGCGTGACCGAATAATTCAACAATATCAATCGAATTCAATCAAGATCAGGAGCCTTTGTGATGATCACTGGGAAAAGGGTAAAAGAAGTTTGTCAAACACTGGCGATGCTAATGATCGGCGCCTCCATCTGTTGGGGGCTCCCCTTTGCGGTGTTAGCCTCACCTAATAGTGTGGGCACCTTATCGGCACCACAAAATATTGCGGCGACCTTCGATGAACACACGGTAAGTACATTGCCAGCTTTTAGTTTCGATGATGTCACCCAAGGGATGTTGGTGTATCAAACCGCCAGCGGCCGTTTAATGCCATCCTTACCTGTAGATACGCAAGTGTCGATGCAGGTCTCTGGGTTAACCAATAGGGTGAGCGTAAAGCAGGTTTTCAGTAATCAAACCGGATTTGTCCTCAATGGCCGCTATCTGTTCCCTTTACCCAATGAGGCGGCGGTAGACTCACTGCGTTTGCACATTGGTGAGCGGATCATCGAAGGTCAAATTCACCTAAAACAGCAAGCAAAACAGATTTTTGAACAGGCCAAAGCCGAAGGAAAACGCGCCAGTCTAGTCAGTCAAGAACGGCCCAATATGTTCACGACCGAAGTCGCTAACCTTGCTCCCGATGAGGAGTTGGTGGTCGAAATCAGCTATCAAGAAACCATTCACTATGAAGATGGTCTCTTTAGCCTACGTTTTCCGCTGGTGGTGGCGCCGCGCTATATTCCAGGCCTAACACTCGGTGGAAACCAGAGTGAGCGTGTGACCAGCAGCCAAGTCTTCGATGCCGACCGGATTATCGCCCCGATCCGCGATGCCAATAGCGAGGCGGATCCCGTACTCAAGGCCGATATTAAGGTCAAGCTTGGTGACGACGTGGAAAAATCAGCCGTGGTGAGTCCGTATCATCCCATTACGATAGAGGAAAAACAGGGCCAACTGACGGCGGCCTTAGCTAATCGCGTGCCCGCCAATCGTGACTTTGTGCTGCAATGGCGTCTTAAGCAGGGCACGAGTCCCGTGGCTTGGGTATTCAACCAAACGGGCAAAACCCATGTGTCACAGGACGACAATGCGAGTGCAGACAGTGGTTCAACTGCCAGTATTAATGCCAATAGCAATAGCAACAACACCGATAACTACAGCTTAGTGATGGTCCTGCCGCCCAAAGTCGAGGCGAGTGAACAACTTAACTTGCCCCGTGAGCTTATTTTAGTGATTGATACTTCGGGGTCGATGGCGGGGGATTCTATCATTCAGGCAAAAAATGCCCTGCGTTATGCGCTGCGCGGTTTAAGGCCACAGGACAGTTTTAACATTATCGAATTTAACTCTGATGTGTCTTTATTATCGCCAACACCACTGCCCGCGACCGCGAGTAATCTCGCCATGGCACGTCAGTTTGTGAATCGTTTGCAGGCCGATGGCGGCACCGAAATGGCGCAGGCTTTAAATGCCGCGCTGCCAGGGCAGGCGTTTAACACAGCGTCGGCTGAGGATAAGTCGTTAAGACAAGTGATCTTTATGACCGATGGCTCCGTCGGCAATGAGTCGGCGTTATTTGAGTTAATCCGTAATCAAATTGGCGACAACCGTCTTTTCACCGTCGGTATTGGCTCGGCGCCGAACTCGCATTTTATGCAGCGTGCGGCTGAACTTGGGCGCGGTACTTTTACTTACATTGGTGATGTGGATGAGGTGGAGCAAAAGATTAGCCAATTACTGGGCAAAATCCAGTATCCGGTACTCACCGATTTACAGGTGCGCTTTGACGATGGATCTGTACCTGACTACTGGCCAGCGCCAATCCCCGATCTATACCGTGGTGAGCCGGTATTGATCAGCCTAAAGCGCCACCCACGTGAGCCTCAGGAACTGGTGATCTCCGGTCGTCAGGGCCATAAAAACTGGCAACAGTCGTTATCTTTGCAAGCCAATGACGCAAGCCATTCTGCAACTGATGCTGCGCAGCCTGCGGCGGGGCTCGATTTACTCTGGGCGCGCAAACAGATTGCGGCCTTAGAGCTGAGTAAAAACGGCGCTAACGATGACAAGGTCAAAGAGCAGGTCACGGCGCTGTCGCTGAATTATCACTTAGTCAGCCCCTATACCAGCTTGGTCGCGGTGGATTTAACCCCCATCACCACGAATGCGATAAGCCGAGATGCGGTGGTGCGCCAGCATTTACCCTTGGGTTGGCAGCCAATGGGTGTTCTACCACAAACATCGACCTCGAGCCGTTTCGACATGCTCTTAGGGGGCGGCGTGTTACTGCTTGCCTTGATGTTGGCGCTGTCGATTCGTCGCCAGCAGCGGCAGCAACGCGCGCTGTCATTAGCGCTACACACTTGAGTCATGTCCATGAGTATGCGCGTGACTCAACAGATACAAATAGGGTTGCTGGTGGGATTGGTATTAATCGGCATCACGTTGTTTGGAAAAGGATTCTATATGCAAGCGAAAGCACACTTTGCCCAATATTTGATTGAACAAGCTTGGGCTAAAACCTTAATCGATGGTCAATCCCATAAACCTTGGTCTTGGGCCGACACCTATCCCGTGGCTAAGCTCTCCATTGAACAGGCTAAAAGACCGAATCACTTCGATGGTCCGGCATCCAACGACAGCTTATATGTGCTGGCGGGCGCATCTGGCCGTAATTTGGCCTTCGGGCCTGCCTTAGTACTATCGAGTGCGCCCGCTGGCGCGCAAGGCAACACAGTGATTGCCGGGCACAGGGATACGCATTTCGCGATGTTAAATGGTATTAGTGTTGGACGCCGCTTAGCGCTGCAAACCGCGACGGGCAAGGAAATTGTTTATCAAGTAGTGGCGACTGAGGTGGTGCACGAATCGCAAACCGAGTTAATGGCGGCAACTGACGATAATCGTTTAACGCTCATCACTTGTTATCCCTTCGATGCGTTGCAAGGTGGGGCGGAACTGCGATTTGTAGTGCAAGCAGTGCCGATTACCTCACCGACGAATGCTCCGCAACTATTTGATCAAAGTAAAGATATGGTCCAAATACCGCAAAAGGTAGCTTAATAATCGCTAAAGCAGGCTGAGTAGTCACTCGGGCTGCTTATTGTTTGATGAGTTATCGTTACCATAGAATGAACGTGGCATTAGCTGTTGATCGGCATGACTCGATTACGGCCTAGACGTTTGGCTTCGTAAAGCAATTTATCTGTTTTTTCAATCAGCTGTTCAACAGATTGCTTTTCTTGCCATTGGGCAACGCCAAATGATGCAGTAATATTATCGACTCGCTGGTCTTTGCGCCTATCTTTAAGGCTTAGTTTTTCAAGCCCGCGGCGCATCGCTTCGGCCAGTTGTCGCGAAATTCTCAATTGGCTTTTGGGCACTAGAATGGCAAATTCTTCACCGCCAAAGCGGTACAACTTACAGCCATCTCGACAGGCTTCCTGTAAGCGTTTCGCGACCGCTTTTAATACTTGATCGCCCAACTGGTGGCCATAGTTGTCATTGAACGCTTTAAAATGATCGATATCAACTAAGATTAGGCAGGTTCCTTCCGCGGCTTGCGCTAGCATTCCGGCGATATCGGCATCAAAGGCGCGGCGGTTTAAACAGCCTGTCAGCGCGTCATAAAGCATATCTTTTTCTGTTTTCTCAAGCTTTTGCTTCAGTGCATCAATCTCTGTCTGAGCTTTTTGCAATTGAGCGGTAAAAAACTCGGTGCTCGAGCGAATATTGTCGGATTCTTTGACCAAATTACGTACTAAATCGAGCACTTGATCAACGCTGAGCGTACCTTCTTCGATACCATTCAGTTTGGCAAAGTTATTATGAATACAGGTTTGAAACTCAGTCGCATCCAGATTGGTATCCTTAATCGACTGCGATAACTCAGTGGCCATGGCCTCAAGATTTAGCCGCATATCCCGCACATTCAGTTCTATGGGGTCTGCCACATATTGACGATATAACAGCTCACTACTCACGGGAGGGCAGGTATTGTAATGGGCGATAACCGTATCGAGCTGTGCATTTAATGCCGGATTTTGTTCACCTACGTAGGTATACCAAAGAGCGTAATTAATGGGAGTCGTGGGGATTTGATGCTTGAGCATTAAGGGAACCGCTTTTTTAAGATTTAAGGCTGCGGTTTGTAATAAATCTCGTGACATGGATTAATCCCAATAAATATAAATCGATAAACTATGTGCACCACATAGGGGTAAGTATTTTGCTCGTCAAATCCCGTTACAACTCAAGCCAAAAGCGGGTTGAATAAACCTGCCAAAAGGCAAAGGGGATATGTTAGAGTTTATCGCTAAAACTAAATAATGATAATAACTTGGGAGAAACTCTTGAAAAATTTCATCCTTACGAGTGCCTTAAGCGCCTTACTGTCCTTGCCCGCTGTTGCCGCCCAGTCGTTGAGTGACAGCATGGATTTGAACCAATATCGTACAGATGTAAAAACCTTAGCCAGTGACGCCTTCGGCGGCCGAGCGCCCTTATCCGAAGGCGAGCAACTCACCATTCAATATCTTGAGAAAGCCTTCAAAGAAATGGGGCTTAAGCCTGGATTTGGCAATAGCTACTTGCAGGCTGTGCCACTGGCGAAAATCACCGCCGATCAAAATATGCAGCTTGATATGGGAGGGCTTAAGTTTGCCAATGGCAGCGAGTTTACCGCCAGAACCCAGAGAATTAGCGATAAGGTTAACCTTAGTAATAGCGATGTGGTGTTTGTTGGTTATGGTATTAATGCGCCTGAATATGGTTGGAATGACTATCAGGGACTCGATGTAAAAGGTAAAACCGTGATAGTGCTGGTCAATGACCCTGGTTTTGCGACTCAAGATCCCAAGGTCTTTAAAGGCAATGCCATGACCTACTATGGCCGCTGGACTTACAAATACGAAGAAGCTGCTCGTCAAGGCGCTGAAGCTGTTTTTATTGTGCATGAAACTGAACCCGCAGCCTATGGCTGGGGTGTCGTGCAAAACTCTAACACAGGTACCAAGTTTACCCTCATCGATGCAAACAATAATCAAGGGCAGGTTGGCGTGATGGGTTGGGTGCAACATGATGTCGCCCAAAAGATTTTTGCTAAGGCTGGTATGGACTTTGATACCTTAAAACAACAAGCCGCTAAGCCAAACTTTAAGGCCATTCCCTTAAAGCTAAAGGCGAATGTTAGTTTAAATAATACGATTGAACGCGCCGAATCCCACAATGTGGCGGCACTATTACCTGGAAAAAGCCGCCCTGATGAGGTGGTGATGATGCATGCCCATTGGGATCATTTAGGTACAGTGATAGAAGACGATAAACCAGAAATCATTAATGGTGCGGTCGATAATGCCAGTGGTGTGGCAGGTGTGTTAGCGCTTGCGCGTTACTTTGCCAAACAAGCAAAAACGGCGCCGCTTGAGCGCTCGATTCTGTTTAGTGCCTTTACCGCCGAAGAAACAGGACTGATCGGTGCTCAGCATTTTGCGCAGCATCCCAGTGTACCGACCAAAAACATTGTCGCCTTTTTAAATATTGACGGCATGAATATGAACCAAGGGGTAGATTATATTCTGCGCTATGGTGAGGGAGTGTCTGAGTTAGAAGGTTATTTAGACAAGGCCGCCAAGGCACAGGGACGGGTTGTCAAGGCTGATCCTAGACCGCAAAATGGTTTGATGTTTAGATCGGACCACTTCGCTCTGGCCCAGCAAGGCGTGCCCGGCTTGTTATTTATGAGCCTTGGGGATACGGATCCTGACTACATTGCCCATAAATACCATAAAGGAGCCGATGATTATGATCCAAATTGGTCGCTCGAAGGTGTGAAGCAGGATTTAGATCTGATGGCGAGTATGTTAACCACCTTAGCCAATGGTAAAGATTGGCCGCATTGGTTAGAAGCGTCGGATTTTAAGACTAAGCGTGAGCAGGATGGCCGTAAAAAGTAATTCCGATTAAGGTAAAAAGGACGCTGCTGCGTCCTTTTTTATGTTTATTCAATTAATTAACCTGAGCTCGGGATAAGTAGAGCCGCTGAATAGGCATCTTTTCGTGCCTCTCTGCGTTACTCTGTCTCACCATAGCGCGCTATGGCATACGACAGAGCGCCTTGATATGCGCAAAAATCTGCGCATTCCGTTAGAAAAAAGATTTTTCTTTTCAAAAGAATCATTTGTAGCATTGATTTAGTTTGTTAAATTTAGATTTTTTCGACACTCGTTATCCCGAGTTCAGGTTAACTAGAAGGTGTAGCTAACAGAAAGCATGGGGCCGATAAAACTGTAGTAAATATTGTAATCGGCAATTTGAGTCTCTTTATTTGGGGACTTTTGTGCGATATCGACGTCAACTTTGTAATAGTTATAGGCAACACTCATACGCCAATTGGGAGTAATTTGCGCATCTATGCCTAATTTAATATCAACCAACTCGCCTTTGACATCATTGAGGTTGATATAGAAATACTGGGCGTGAGTGGTTAAATCCCATCCAGAAATAAATTCGTAATTAGCATAGACGCCAAAGTCCGGCAGTGGTGCAGTGATATTCTCATCGACAATTTGCGGTATTGCCTGGCTCGCACAGACATTATTCAGTAACTCAGAGGCTTTACAGACGCCGATAATGCCTTCAAATCCTGTCTTGATAAACATTGTGTGTAAACCAAGAGACAAACCAACGTCATAGTTGCTGCCTTGAATTGCATCAAAACCGTAACCGACACGCAGAATATCGATATTTAGGGTGGAGCTGAGTTTTCCGCCTGCTTTAATATCGTAAATTGTATCGTTAATTTCAATTTGGAAGGGTTTGGAAAGGGCTTGGGTTTCGGCTGTGCGGTGTAGTTGTTTCCAGTCGAGGTAAAGATGATGGCGTTCGTTGAAGTGATAATTTAGCTCAACAAAGGGCAAAAATTCGTTTTCGGCCAGTTGCAGATCGGACTCATAGTTTAAGGTGAAGTTACTCGCGGTATTCGGGTTAGTCACTTCCATATTGGTATCTGACTGCGAATAAAATCCCCCTAGCTCCAAGCTGAATTCGCCCGCCAGCACAGGAGTGCAAGTGAGAAGGGCGATCACTAAGGGGGTTAGACGAGTGGAAATCAACGCTACTCCAGTATTCTTCTTATTATATCCAGCGATAACATCAGACTTAAGTGCCATAAGTTATGACCATTTGGAGTGTATCAGTAAATCTTTAAATGTGAATAAAATGTTTTGAAAAGTGTGAATTTTTGTGATTTAAAACAAAAGTTGTATGGTTAATCGCTTTGGTATCGCAGGCTTGAGGGAGGGATCACAGTAATTTACATCTTGGTGATTAGGGCGTGTTGAGGTTTCTGCTGCGTTATCGTCCGTTTATGTAGAATCACTACACTGTACGGACTTTGCCTTGCATAAAAGCCAGCCACATTGCTGCAAAAATAACCCTGAAACGTCAACACGCCCTAGTGAAGAGAATATGTCGTAAAGCCTAAAAAAACGGCCCAGTAGAGACTGAGCCGCCGATAAGAGCTTAACGAGACCGCATCAATTGTTATGCATGTTAGCGGCCGATGTTGGCTCGCTGCTTTTCTCGTCCTTGTTAAACATGCCTAAACGGATGCGGATAAAGTGCAAAATTTGCGCAGCAATATCCACATTTAAGCACGATTCTAATCCTTCAAACCCAGGTGATGAGTTGGCTTCGCAGATTTTGTAATGGCCGTTATCGAACAACAAATCTATACCTGCCACATCTAAATCGAGAATATTGGCGGTTTGCGTCGCGAGCCATTCGATTTCAGGGGTGATTTCAAAGGGCCTCGCCGAGCCACCCGCGCTGACATTAGCTTTAAAGCTATCTTCTTGCCCACGTCGCTCGTAGCAGCCTGCAACGCGTCCGCCAATAGTAAAGACTCGCAAGTCGCGGCCATGACTATTGGCGATGAACTCTTGCAAAATAATGTTGGCGTTTTTATTAGTCGCTTCAATTAGTTGCATTAAGTCATCAAACTCACGGGCTTTGTGTGATAAGAATACACCACTGCCTTGAGAGCCTGAGAGCGTTTTAATCACTACGGGAAAACCTAAATGTCGCTCAACCAGATCAATATCAACCGGGAATTTGACCAACATGGTTTTTGGTGTCGGTAAATTCTTCTCGGCCAACAATTGCTGGGAGAAGAGCTTATCTTTAACAATCTCAATGGCTTTTGAAGGATTTAAACAATAGACCCCTAAGCGTTCTAAATGGCGAATGATTGCCAACGCAAAGTAGGTGGTGCCAGAACCCATGCGCGGAATGATAAAATCCGGCAATTCAACGGGTTGTCCATTTAACAAAATACTTTTGTTATCTTCTCTCGTCACGGTGAGATCAAACTCATCCGGCGCATAAACGGCTAATTCAATATTGTCGGCCTTAGCTGCCGCCAACAGACGTTCGATTTCATACCATTCAGGTTTTAGCTGAGTCGCGGTTTCTTTATATAAAATCCAACCACGCATTTAATCGCAAACCTTCATTTTCATGCTTTGTCCTCGGGTTCAGCTTCATCCTGAACATCATCTTCAATTTCAACATCCACATCTACATCGAATGCCGCTTCTGGCTCAACCTCAGGTTTGGTTGCTGGTAAATGAACCGTGCCAACCACTGCATAAAAGGGCTTACCCCGGGCGAGTTTGCGGTACTTTAACCAGATCTGCTCTAACAAGCTACTCGGAGCGATGTTTCCTTTGATGACTTCGACAAATTGTGCTTCGTCGGCGGTCACTGGGAGTGTTTTGCCTTCAGCAAGGTTTTTCATGGCATGACCATGTAATTCGAGCAGTTCGGCTTCTTTACTAGTGAAGTCGCCACTGCGCTTAAAACCTTTGGGGAAATTAGTATCGTCGTAAAAGCGTTTGTGAGATACAAAACTGGCAGCTGAGCCGTTCAGCGTCTCAGAACCCCTGTTAGCGTTTGAAAAAGACTGTTCAGACATGGCTGTTACCTTCTAGATTTTGGTATACAAAGATTTGCAAGTGGAGTATTGGCTAGTATTATTGATTTATAAATCAAAAAAATTTGCCTATGTTGGTCAAGAATTTTTATGGATACCGATTTACTAAAGACCTTTCTGGAAGTCTCTCGTACCCGCCATTTTGGTAAGGCGGCGGAAAACCTCTACCTTACCCGTAGTGCGGTAAGTTTTAGAGTTAAACAGCTTGAGAGCATTCTTGGTGTTGCCTTGTTTGAGCGCCAACGAAATAATATTCAGCCGACCCCAGCGGGGGAACGGATGTTGGGCCATGCGGAAGCGGTATTGACAGCATGGGAGCGCGCCAAACAGGATGTTTCGCTTAGTCAGTTACAATCGACTCAATTAGCGATTGGCGCGGGCCCCAATATTTGGGATGCCTATTTACAGCGGTATTTACAGCATCTGCATGTGGGACTTCCTGGGGTTGCATTGCGGACCGAGGTTTTGCCACTCACCGTAATGACACGGCAATTGATGGATAGGACTCTCGATCTGGCGATCTCTTTTGATCCACCCAAACTTGACCAATTTGAATTAATCCAATTAGGCCAAATCAATTTGCTGCTGGTATCTAAATCCCGGGATGTGTCCGTTAATGAGGTGCAAGCTGGACAATATGTCAAAGTCGATTGGGGGACGGCTTTTAATATTATTCATGCGCAGGAATATGCGGCTTTACCTGTGCCAACTTTACATACCAGTTCGGCTCGAATCGCCTTAGATTTTATCTTAAATAACGGCGGCTGCGCATTTTTACCCGAGCATTTGGTGCAGCCTTTACTTCAAAGAGGCGAACTGAATTTGGTCGCGGGGGCGAGTGCGATTTCACGCAGTGTGTATGTCGCCTATTGGGCTGAAAATGACAGACTAGAGCAAATTAAGCAGGCGATAAGTTTTTTAGCGGATAAGCTCGTAATTGAAGATAACTAAATATGTTGAGTTGGATAAAAAACGCCTTTGGGATAATTCCTAAAGGCGTTTTTTATCAGCGAATTTAATGACCTAAATCAGTGTTAATGCGCACAAAGGATTATATCAAGCGCGGTAATAACACCACGAGCCAAGTGATCCCGCAGAGCGCTAAACTCATGAACACCGCAGCAGAGGCGATATCCTTTGCTTGACCACTCAGGGGATGGATCTCACTTCCAACACGGTCAACAACTGCTTCAATAGCAGAATTTAATAGCTCTACAATTAACACGATAAACAGCGTTAAGATCAGCATTAAGCGTTCCATGGTGCTGATATCGACCAATAGGGCGATGGGGAGCATCACCACCGCAAGCATCAATTCTTGTCTAAACGCAGCTTCATGGACCCACGCCGCTTTTAAGCCCTTCATTGAAAATCCCGTCGCTCTAAAGATGCGTTTTATACCGTGGTTATTTGCTGGTTTCATAATTATTCCATCGACTTGGGCGGTTGTTCGTGAGCATTTTCGTTCAAACTGAATGCGACATGTGTGCCGGCTTTTGAACGAGCTTAAAAAAGAGGCCGCAGTATAGCCCGATAATTTATGTGTATAAATAGTTAACTATACAAATTGCTCGCTCTGTTAGGGGGATCATATTGCGGCCGGATTAGCGGCAGTCAAGGCTAAATACTAAGCTTGCAGTGGGATGACTTATAGAGAGACAAAGGAATGACTCTGACAATTCGCGTACTTTTTTTAAGAAATGCACTTGCCAAGTGCTTTGGGCTTCTCATTGGTCTTTGCAGCTTATTTATTGCGGTTAGCTATGCAAGTCCTGCACCGAATATTCAATTAGCAACGGAATATGCACTCGACGATCATACTCAAATCGGCGCGTTTTTGGTCAGTGAAAAACTTGATGGTGTGCGTGGTTACTGGGATGGGCAACGTTTGTTTACCCGTCAGGGGAATCCCATTCTGGCCCCAAGTTGGTTTACCGCCGAGTTTCCCACTATCGCAATGGAAGGTGAGTTATGGCTCGGGCGAGGGCAGTTTGAGGCGATTTCAGGATTAATACGTCAAACATCGCCAAAGGATACGGACTGGCAAAAGGTACGCTTTATGGTATTTGATTTACCGACAACCAAGGGGAGCTTTGAAGACCGTTATCTGCAAATGCAAACTCTTATCGTGGGAAAATCGGCTTATCTCCAAGTTATTGAGCAATTTAGTGTCGACAGTGTCGAGGCCCTCTATGACACTTTAAATACCTTAGTTGCCCTTGGCGCTGAAGGATTAATTTTACATCGACGCACAGCGGTATATACGCCGGGACGTAATCCTAATGTAATGAAGTTAAAGCCCTATTTAGATGCTGAAGCGACGGTGATTGGTTATGTTGCTGGCAAAGGGCAATTTGCTGGGAAAATGGGTGCCTTAAGAGTGCAAACACCAGAGGGGCGAATTTTTAGTATTGGCACAGGTTTTAACCTTGCAGAGCGTCAGTATCCCCCTGCTATCGGTACACTTATCACTTACAAGTATCTAGGATTAACGGTGAATGGCTTGCCGCGATTTGCTAGTTATTTACGGATCAGGATAGACATTGTGCCTGAGGATAAAGAAGTTAAAGAATAAGTTGCGAAATTGTTGGATATTGATAAAAATCGAACGCTATCAATAAGGGTTTTGCCGAGTATCATACTGATTATTAATAGGCAATAACACCAAGGAGTAGGTTTTGGTTGATATTCAATTTAGTGAACATTCTTTGAAGCAACGCTTGGCTAAAATCTTAACGGTCCCCAAATGGACTAAGCAGCCCATTGTCACCGCTAAAGCGTTTTTGCAAAGTTTAACCATTGCCCAGCGCTGTTATCTATTAGCATTAATTGCTTTATTGCTATTTCAGTCAGACATTTGGCTAGCCGCTATTATCACTGCGGTTGCGTTAATCATTGAGTTTTGGCCAAAATTTGCAATGGCGTGGCATTCATTGGCTGGAAAAGCCATTTTCCTACTCTTTTATGCCGTTATTGCCAACTTTGCCTTGGCCGCCAGTGGTAGTGTGGTTAATGAAATCACAGGTGTTTCAGCTTCACATTTGTCTTACACCCACAACTTTGCCATTTTGCTGTATTTACCCATTTGGTTCGTGTGTATTTCTATTCTCGCGTTACTGCTTCTGCAAATTGTGATCCCTTGTTATTTATTATTCCATATCGGTTTACGGATTTTAGGGTTAGAGACCAACCAACAGGATAATAAAAAACGCTTTGTGGTAACAACGGCATTTTTACGTATGGTGTTATCTGTGGTGTTATTAATGAATCTTGTTGCCATCTCCGATGGTGAAACTTTATTGGAGAACGTTGCTAACAAAATACAAAAAAATGAAAAAGTGAGTCTTGCAAACACTGTTGTTGAAGTCAAAATAACCGAAAAAGCCCAGACTGAAGCAGAGAAAGCGGCTAATGATCTCACCATGCAATCTGCTGATGGCACTATCGAATCCTTAAGAACTTTTGGGCACACATACTACAAGGGGATCCGAGAATTAATCGCGTTATTTGCCTATAAGTTTGAGGCCGATGGCCGTAGTCGTTGTGAAAAATTAGCCAATTCAGTGGTGGTTGAGTTAAACGATTACGAAATACTGGAAATCACCGAGTCTGCTAACGAGAAATACGGTTATCATTTTGAAGTGAAAAAATGTATTTCTCCCGCCTTTGGGCAAATCGCATATCCCCCTAAATAGCGCTGCCAGAGGATGCTAAGTTGTTAGAAGATAAAGCGTTAAAAGCAAAAAATATAAGACGAATTTTAATGGTCTGTATGGGGAATATTTGTCGTTCGCCCACGGCAGAGGCCGTTTGCCGTGCAAAAATTCGTGAACGTCGCCTCAATATTGAAGTCGATTCTGCTGGCACCATTGGTTATCACCAAGGAGATAAGCCTGACAATCGCGCCATGGCTGCGGGTATAAAACGCGGGTTAAGTTTCGATGGTATGCGCGCAAGACAAATTGTTGATGCCGATTTTGAGTATTTTGATCTTATTTTAGCAGCCGATAATCGTAATTTAGTGGATTTACGTAGTCGTTGTCCGCTTGAGTATCAATACAAACTTCAGCTAATGTTGTCTTACGGAAATAGTGAAATTGATGAGGTCCCCGATCCCTATTATGGCGGTACTCAAGGATTTGAATTAGTCCTCGATTTGCTCGAACAGAGTATCGATAGCTTGTTAGATCAATTAGCAGGAAAAACGAATGACACAGATTAATGATTAAGGCGGAGTAGGTGCCTTTGAACTGGTGCCTTTGAACCTCGATGAGTCAAAGTATCAACCCCTGCTTACCTATGCAATAGAACGTAAAATCATTGGATTAATTTCATTTAGCGCTAACTAAGCTTTTTTCGGAATACTAAATCTATCTCAAACAGTTCTTACCGCTATAACCTTAAAACGTCAACATGCCCTAGTCGTCAGATAAGCTCAATCGATATTAATTGCTTAACTCTTGCGAGATTTTGACTAGACTCAAAGCTCAGGTAAGTGAGTTTGTTACAGGTAAGTTTGGGGAGATTGCTATGGATTCAATCAAAATACGCGACCATATGGACCGTCAGCCTGTGTTGCTCAGTGCAAATATGTCACTGGCTACTGCGGTTGAGAAACTGTTAGATAATAACAAGATGGGTGCAGCTGTCGTGGATGACAGTGGTAATTTGGTGGGGTTTTTATCCCAGCAAGACTGCTTAGCTGTCATGTTAAAGAGCAGCTATCACTGTGACTTAACCTCAGTGGTGAAGGATTGTATGCGCACTGAAGTGCTGTATGTCGGTCCTGATGAGAGTATTTTACAACTCGCGGAGCAGATGCTGGGCGCTAAACCAAAGACCTATCCGGTGGTGGATAATGGCAAAGTCATCGGCACAATCAATCGCACCAATGTGTTGAAGGCGATGAATGTATACATGCAACAATGTTATCTTACACCCGCTTAAGCCGTTATTTGGGGGGCTAATTTCCCGCGGTTTACGGTGTGTTTTGAACAATTAGCCATACCAATAAACCAGGTTCCTTGCTAGGATCGCCTTTTTCGATGCTAGCAATGGAATTTGGTTTTGAACTCTGACAAACATCCGCTATCGAGCGCTTTTCTCCAGCAGTGCTTTCAAAGTGATGCCTCGCGGATCCGCCGCCGTTTATTTAAGCTCCATAAAGAAGCCGATTCTGACAAAAAAACACAAGAATTAGCCAAACTTGCTGAGCAGGCGCAAGCAGCGTTCGAGAAAGTAGAGCAGCGTCTGAAGGCTCGCCCTAAGATCAATTATCCTGACAATCTGCCCGTCAGTGGCATGCGCGAAGACATCGCCAAAGCCATCAGTGAAAACCAAGTGGTGATCATTGCGGGTGAAACCGGCTCGGGTAAAACCACTCAGTTACCTAAAATCTGTTTAGAACTGGGCTTAGGCAGCCGTGGTTTTATTGGTCATACCCAGCCGCGGAGATTGGCTGCGCGCAGTGTCGCGTCAAGGGTGGCTGAAGAATTACAAAGCCCGCTCGGCGAAGTCGTGGGCTTTAAGGTGCGTTTTGCCGATGCGCTTAAGAGTGAATCCTATATCAAGTTGATGACCGACGGGATTTTACTGGCGGAGCTGACTTCAGATCGTTATTTAGATCAATACGATACTATCATTATCGACGAGGCGCATGAACGTAGCCTCAACATCGATTTTATCTTGGGTTACCTCAAGCAAATTCTGAAAAAACGCCCCGATCTTAAGATCATCATCACCTCGGCGACCATTGATGTTGAGCGTTTCTCTAAGCATTTCAATAATGCGCCGATTATTGAGGTGTCAGGGCGTACCTATCCGGTCGAAACCCGTTATCGCCCATTGTTACAAGATACTGAGGCCGATCTCGACCAAATTGAAGGGATTTTTGCCGCCGTTGATGAGCTGGTTGCCGAAGGCTTAGGCGATATTTTGATCTTTATGAACGGTGAGCGTGAAATTCGCGATACCGCTGAGCAGCTTAATCGGCGTAATTACCGCGATACTGAGATTTTGCCGCTCTACGCGCGCCTCTCCTACGGCGAGCAATCCAAGGTCTTTAGCAGCCATACAGGGCGTCGTATTGTGCTTGCGACTAACGTGGCGGAAACCTCGCTGACTGTGCCGGGTATTCGTTATGTGATTGACCCAGGAACAGCACGCATCAGCCGTTACAGTTATCGCACTAAAGTACAGCGTTTGCCGATCGAGCCGATTTCACAGGCCAGTGCCAATCAGCGCCAAGGCCGCTGCGGCCGTGTTGGTCCGGGGATTTGTATCCGTTTATACGATGAGGCGGATTTTAATAACCGCCCAGCCTTTACCGATCCCGAAATCCTACGTACAAACTTAGCCTCGGTGATTTTGCAGATGCTCGCTATCGGCCTTGGCGATATCGCTGCTTTCCCGTTTATTGAGCCACCCGATCCGCGCCATATTCGCGATGGCTTCTTACTGCTTGAGGAATTACAGGCGGTTAAGCAGCAGAAGGGCAATATAGTGTTAACGCCGCTGGGGCGGCAGTTATCGCAAATCCCCGTCGATCCACGTTTAGCGCGTATGGTGGTCGAGAGCCACCAACTTGGTTGCTTAAATGAGGTGTTAGTGATCGCCTCAGGGCTGTCTATTCAAGATCCCCGTGAGCGGCCCATGGATAAAAAGCAGGCGTCCGATGAGGCCCATCGTCGCTTTGCCGATCCCCAATCTGATTTTGTCAGTTGGGTAAACCTCTGGCAGCACTTAAAAGAGCAGCAAAAGGAATTATCCGCGAGTCAGTTCCGTAAAAAGTGTCGTGATGAATATTTAGCCTACCTGCGTGTGCGCGAATGGCAGGATTTATATACTCAGTTAAAACAAGCGGTTCACGATTTAAAGTGGCGCTTAAATGACACGCCTGCCAACTACGATGCGCTGCACCGTGCGCTGTTATCGGGTCTGCTCAGCCATATTGGCTTTAAGGACAATAACAACGAATACTTAGGCGCGCGCAATCGTAAGTTTTTTGTGTTCCCAGGTTCACCGCTGGCAAAAAAAGGCCCGAAATGGATCATGGCGGCGGAGCTGATGGAAACCTCTAAGCTGTTTGCTCGCTGCTGCGCCAAGATTGAGCCTGAGTGGCTCGAGCCGTTAGCGGCGCATCTGATTAAAAAGAATCACCTAGAGCCACATTTTGAGGCGAAACAGGGCAGTGTGATTGCCTTTGAAAACCAAGTGCTTTACGGTTTGACCGTAGTACATCGCCGCCGCGTGCAATACGGGCCGATTAATCCTGTTGAAGCGCGGGAAATCTTTATCCGTAGCGCGCTCGCCGAAGGGCAATTACAAACCAAAGAAGCCTTTTTTATCGCTAACCAAAAGTTATTGGAGGACGTCGAAGCGCTCGAGCACAAGTCCCGTCGCCGCGATATTTTGGTCGATGAACAAGTGTTGATGGACTTTTACGAGCCACGCATTCCCGAAGGCATCTATAACGCGCCTAAGTTCTTTAGCTGGTGGAAAGAAGCGCGCCGAACTCAACCCGATTTACTCGATTTTAATAAGTCACTATTGATGCAGCGCAGTGCCGATCATATCTCGGCGCTCGATTTCCCCGATACTTGGCACAAGGGCAATATTCGTTTGCAACTGAGTTATCACTTTGATCCTGCGGCGAGTGATGATGGCGTCTCTGTGCATATTCCAGTGGCGCTACTCAATCAAATCGATGATACGGATTTCGATTGGCTCGTGGCGGGGATGCGTGAGGAGAAATGCGTCGCCCTGATTAAGTCTTTACCTAAGGGACTACGACGTAACTTTGTCCCAGCGCCCGATTATGCCCGTGCCTGCGTACAGGCGATGCAGCCCTTTAGCGCCAGTTTACTCGACGCCATGTGCAAACAGCTGCTGCGTATGAGTGGCACGCGCGTCAATCCTGAAGATTTTGATGTTTCGCAGATGCCAGTGCATTTGCTGATGAACTTTAAGATTGAGGATGACAAGGGCAAGTTAGTGGCACAGGGGCGGGTGCTCGATACCTTAAAGGCCGAGTTACAGGGTATGGTCGCGAAGGCGATTCGTCAGGTGGCGGATAAGGGGATTGAAAAGGAAGCACTCACCGAGTGGTCCTTTGGCGACTTACCTAAGCAATTTGAGCAGCGTAAGGGTAACTATCAAGTGCGGGCATACCCCGCATTGATTGACAATAAAGACTCAGTTGCCATCAAATTATTTGATGATGAATTTGAGGCGCAGGCAGCGCATCGTCAAGGTCTACGTCGCTTGTTGTTACTCAACATTCCTTCACCTGTAAAACACCTGCAACAGGCGCTGCCCAACAAGGCCAAACTGGCGATGTATTTCAATCCATTTGGCCAAGTGCAAATTTTAATTGATGATATTATTGCCGCAGCCGTGCAGCAGTTGCTTGATGAGAAGGCGCTGGATGTGCGCGATGCCGCCCAGTTTGATGCGGCCAAGGATTGGGTGCGCCAAGAACTGAATCCAACTGCAGAGCAAATCGCCCTAAAAGTGGAGCAGATTTTGACGCTTTACCAAGGCATTAAAAAGCGGACTAAGGGCAAAATTAGCTTAGATATCGCTTTTGCGATGAGTGATATTCAAAGCCAATTAGACCAATTAGTCTTTAAGGGGTTTGTTGAAGCTTGCGGTTGGAAGCGTTTGGCCGATGTGGCGCGTTACTTAAAGGCGATTGAAATCCGCATCGATAAATTACCTGTAGACCCGACACGTGACCGCTTGCATATGCAGAGTATCACTAAAGTGCAGGAGGCTTTAGCGGCTCAACTCGCTAAGGTGCCACGCTCACAGCCCGTGCCTGCGGCACTGATTGAAGCCCGTTGGATGATTGAAGAGTACCGGGTGTCATGCTTTGCCCAAGCCCTAGGAACGGCTTATCCCATCTCGGAAAAGCGGATCTTAAACCATATCCTGCTGAGTTAATGATGTTGATGCATAACTGACTGAAACTGTAGATTCAGTCAGTTATGCATAATGCATCATCTTTAGCATTAACAGCCGAACCTTAGGGTTCGGCTTTTTTATTGCTCATTTTCACCTAACTATAATTAGCCGCGATCAGCATGTCGTTGCAGGCGTGATTGTTTGCTATGGGGCTATTACAGGCTAACCCCAAAGGGCAAAGTAGGTAGCGAATGAATGGCCCCTAATGGCTTTTAATTGATAAACAGTTAGCGATATATCTTGAGCGAGTTAACGATTTGACGAAGATGTTAAGCCAATTTCGCTGCAGATAATCGGTAATTTGTGCCTTCCTTTACCATCCCCTAATACTCCTTAAGGAATATTTTGTTTAAATCTTGTGCGGTTTAGTTGCCTAACGCCTATCTCTTTTCCATGCTTTAGCAATTGGTTAATAAAAAAACATAACTAATCAACCTGTTTACAATCTGAAAAAACGCTCAAAAACCATGATCTAATTAAATCTATCGCCAAATTGATGATCTGGATCAAGCATCAAAGGGTTTACCGATTTTGAGGTATACAGTTTGTTAACACCTTAACGCTATGATCAATTGGTGGATCAAAGATGCAATAGAGATACCTATAAATCCTGTAGTGATCAGAGTAATCCATCACAGGAACGAACCTCTTGGAGGACGCATGAGTGCTAACAGCGCAGCAGAAAAATCCTTAGAACTGAAAATTTTTATCTTTTTAACCGTATTTCTCGCCCCCCTCTTATCCGTGTTGTTGGTGAGTGGATTGGGATTTGCCATATGGTTTAGCCAAATCTTCACCGGCCCACCTGGGGCTGGTTGAGTCAATACAAAATAATAACAACAGAATTAAAGCGGAGTGTCGGATGAGCAAAGAGCTGCATATCACAAGTCTCGTGGTGCAAGTCATGCCAAATAAGATGGCGGATGTTAGGCAACACATTATGGCGATTGAGAATGCCGAACTCTCTGTCAATAACGAAGTAAAACTCGTCGTTGTACTTGAAGGTAACTCCCAACGTGCCTTGATGGACGGTATCGAACAGATTAATGCCATTCCTGGCGTCTTGTCCGCCACTATGGTTTACCACCAGAGTGAACAGCTCGAAGAGGGTGAAGAATGAACATGAATAGACGTGACTTTATTAAAGCCAATGCGGTGATTGCAGCAGCGGGCGCCGCAGGCTTAGCGCTGCCGGCATCAGCCAGCAATTTAATTACTAGCTCAGAGCAAACCAAATTAGAGTGGAACAAAGCGCCTTGCCGTTTCTGTGGTACGGGCTGCTCTGTGATTGTTGCGACACGTGATGGCAAAGTGGTTGCGACCCACGGCGATGCAAACAGCGAAGTGAACCGCGGCCTTAACTGTATTAAAGGTTACTTCCTGTCGAAAATTATGTATGGCAGCGATCGTTTGACCACGCCAATGCTCAGAATGACCGATGGCAAGTACGACAAGCACGGTGAATTTACTCCCATTAGCTGGGACAGCGCTTTTGATATCATGGCGCAAAAATGGAAAGAAACCCTCAAGGCCAAAGGCCCTACCGCAGTTGGAATGTTTGGCTCGGGCCAGTGGACCGTCTGGGAAGGCTATGCCGCGGTTAAACTGATGAAGGCGGGCTTTGGCTCTAACAACATTGATCCGAATGCGCGTCACTGTATGGCGTCAGCCGTGGTCGGCTTTATGCGTACCTTCGGTATCGATGAGCCTATGGGCTGTTACGATGATATGGAAGCGGCCGATGCCTTTGTGCTGTGGGGCTCCAACATGGCTGAAATGCACCCGATCCTATGGACTCGAGTGACTGACCGCCGTTTAAGCGCATCCCATGTGAAGGTTGCGGTACTCTCGACGTTTGAGCATCGCTCCTTCGACTTGGCGGATTTACCGATAGTATTTACGCCACAAACCGACTTAGCCATCCTGAACTTTATCGCCAACTACATCATTCAAAACGATAAAGTAAACTGGGACTTTGTTAAGAAGCACGTTAACTTCCGCCAAGGTACCACGGATATCGGCTATGGTTTACGTCCAACCCATCCGCTGGAGCAGAAAGCCAAAAACGTGAAAACGGCAGGGGATTCGACTCCGATTGATTTCGATACCTTTAAGGCCTTTGTCGCCGAATATACGGTGGAGAAGGTCAGCAAGATGTCGGGTGTGCCTGAGGCTAAACTTATCGAGTTGGCCAAACTCTATGCTGATCCCGATACCAAGGTCACCTCGTTCTGGACCATGGGCTTTAACCAACATACCCGTGGTGTGTGGTGTAACAACCTGATTTATAACATCCACTTACTAACAGGTAAGATTTCAACTCCCGGTAATAGCCCATTCTCGTTAACCGGTCAGCCTTCTGCCTGCGGTACGGCTCGCGAAGTGGGAACCTTCTCCCACCGTTTACCCGCGGATATGGTGGTAACTAACCCTGAGCATCGAAAACACGCCGAAGAAATTTGGAAGATCCCCAGTGGCATTATTCCGCCAAAACCAGGTTATCACGCCGTAGAGCAAAACCGCCGCTTAAAAGATGGCGACTTGAACTGCTACTGGGTGCAAGTGAACAATAATATGCAGGCTGGCCCTAACATCAATGAGGAAGGCTTACCTGGCTATCACAATCCTGCCAACTTTATTGTGGTATCCGATGCGTATCCCACAGTGACGACCCAAGCTGCGGATTTAATTCTGCCAACCGCCATGTGGGTTGAAAAAGAGGGTGCCTATGGTAATGCCGAGCGTCGCACTCAATTTTGGCATCAAATGGTGCAGGCGCCGGGCGAATCACACTCAGATCTGTGGCAGTTGATGGAGTTTTCTAAACGCTTCACCACCGACGAAGTCTGGCCGAAGGAAGTCTTAGCCGCAAACCCGCAATTTAAAGGCAAAACCCTCTTTGAAGTGCTTTACCAAAACGGCAATGTTGATAAGTTCCCGTTGGCAGATACTGATCCTAAGTATCTGAACAATGAAGCGAAACATTTCGGCTTCTATGTTCAAAAAGGGTTGTTTGAAGAATATGCCACCTTTGGTCGTGGTCATGGTCACGATTTGGCCCCGTTTGATGCTTATCACGAAGCCCATGGCCTTCGCTGGCCAGTTGTTAATGGCAAAGAAACCCAATGGCGTTTCCGTGAGGGAACGGATCCCTATGTAAAATCGGGTAAAGGCTTTGAGTTTTATGGACATCCTGATGGTCGTGCGGTGATTTTTGCGCTGCCCTATGAGCCACCAGCAGAGTCTCCTGATGAAGAGTTTGATATTTGGTTATCCACGGGTCGTGTACTTGAACACTGGCATTCGGGCTCGATGACCCAACGTGTGCCTGAGCTTTACCGTGCCTTCCCCGATGCTGTGTGTTTTATGCATCCAGAAGATGCCAAAAAACGTGGTTTACGCCGTGGTGATGAAGTTCGAGTAGTGTCTCGCCGTGGTGAAATCAAAACCCGTGTCGAAACCCGTGGTCGTAACAAGCCGCCAGTGGGTCTGGTGTTTGTACCTTGGTTTGATGCCAGTCAGCTCATTAATAAAGTCACCTTGGATGCGACAGATCCGCTGTCGAAACAAACCGACTTTAAGAAATGCGCCGTGAAAATCGTCAAGGTATAAGGAGTACAGGATGAAAACATTCAAATTAGCTTCAGCATTTAGTGCGCTTGTCTTTTCAGCCCTGATGATGACCAGTGTGACTGCAGCCAGTATTCCTGAGGATAAGATCGATACCTTACGTCAGGCGCCGATTAACGTTGAGCCAACACCGCCCGCGATGCAAGCGGTGCTGAATAAAGATATCAAAGAGGTGCGTAACTACCCAATGCAGCCACCCGTGATCCCACATAAGATCGATGGCTATCAGCTCGATCTTAAGGTCAATAAATGTATGGCGTGCCATGCAAGACAACGCACTGGAGATTCGCAAGCACCCATGGTCAGCGTGACCCATTATATGGATAGGGATAACAACTTTTTAGCTGAGCTTTCACCAAGGCGTTATTTCTGTACTCAGTGCCATGTGCCGCAACTGGATGCCAAATTACTGGTCGAGAACGACTTTGTGGATATGGATCATCTGATTAAAGCGAACATTGAGCAGAAAAAACACTAGGAGTCAGCATGTTAGATAAACTTAAAAAGATCTGGCAAGTTCTCAATCGTCCGAGTGTGCACTACAGTTTAGGGTTTTTAACCTTAGGTGGCTTTGTGGCAGGGGTGATCTTTTGGGGGGGCTTTAACACTGCGCTTGAAGCCACGAACAGAGAAGCCTTTTGTATTGGTTGTCATGAAATGGAAAATAACGTCTACCAAGAGTTACAGTCGACTATCCATTTCACTAACCGTAGTGGGGTGCGTGCAACTTGCCCTGACTGCCATGTGCCACACAACTGGACCGATAAAATTGCCCGTAAGATGCAGGCATCGAAAGAAGTGTGGGGTAAAGTGTTTGGTACCATCAATACCCGCGAAAAGTTTGAGAGTAAACGTCGCGAGCTGGCTGAACATGAATGGGCAAGGTTAAAGGCAAATGACTCGCTCGAGTGTCGAAATTGTCATAACTTTACCTATATGGACTTTACTAGGCAGTCACCACGCGCCGCGCAGATGCACTCCACATCGCTGGCCAGTGGTGAGAAGACCTGTATTGATTGCCACAAAGGTATTGCCCATCATCTTCCCGATATGGCGGGCGTTGAAGGTTTCTAATCGCGTGTAATATTTCATCTCCAGTCAAAGGCCAAGTGCTCTCCACACTTGGCCTTTTATTTTTATATTGCAATCTATGATTTATCTATCTGAAAAATATATACTATTCAGCATTAAAGATAACGACAACGAGTTGTGATGAACAATACCAAATGGCGTGAATGCATTAGTCTTTTAGCGTCACACTGTGTTTACCTACAATTACGACTGGTAGGTGAGGCTGATTTTCCATTGGATTATGAAGTATCAGATGAAGTGATATCTCAAATACAGGCAAAAGACTGCGTATTTGTAAGACGGGTGATTGACTATAAGTCCATCGCGGCTATACGGATTGTTAAAATACATTTACCGCCTTCAGCTAAACAGATGGATATGATGATCAAACTCAAACAAGAATTATCACAGTTAGGCCAATTACCTATTATCGAAAATACTGAATTTATCACTATTAATGGATATTAGGTCGATTAGCTGTTTGAGGTGCTGCTGTTTTTGCTTAGGTTAATGCTGCGAATGTGACCACTGGCAGTATCTGCAAACTACCAGCGGTATGATTAACGGAGAAAAGGGGATTAGCTAAGGTATGGATCTTAAATGGACTGCTAATTAACACTGGATTAATTGTTAAAGTTGCACCGTAAAAATAGGATCTTTGCCCGCAGTGACACTCCCCTGAGCTTTGTCTAAATACTTCACATCTTCCATATTGGCAAGCACCACGGGCGTGAGTAAGCTGTCTACTTGGTCTTTAAGATACTCAATATCAAATGACAAAATCGGATCGCCTACTTTGACCTCTTGACCTTCTTCGGCTAAACGACTAAAGCCACGCCCTCTTAGCTCGACAGTACCAACACCAAAGTGAACAAATAGTTCTAATCCTTGAGGTGATTCAATACTAAAGGCATGATTAGTTTCGAATATTTTACCGATAGTTCCATCAATAGGTGCAACAATCGTGTCGCCCTTAGGCGCGATAGCAATGCCATCACCGACAATCTTTTCTGCAAAAACGACATCGGGGACTTTTTCAATCGCGACTATTTCCCCATTGACGGGGGCGTAGACCATAATGCCACCTGCAAGTTGTGGCTGTCCTGATACCAATCGCCTTATGCGGCTTAAAAATCCCATACTGTGGTGCCCCTTTGCTTGTTTTTGTTGTTCTGTGTTGGTCTGTAAAGCAGCATAACCAATTAAATGTACTATTTACAGTTTGTTATACACTGTTGCAGATCTGAAATTCTATTTTGCTGCATCGCAGTGTGCGCTAACGCAGAAAATTTCGCCAGTTCACCTTGGCAAATGGCTGCTTTCACTTCTAGTAATGAGCTTAAGTTAACACTGAGTTCATCCAGCCCCATTCCCACGAGTAGCGGAGCGATGTGTGGCGAGCTGGCTAATTCACCACAGAGTGATACTGTGACCTCGGCTGCTTTGGCTTGAATGATTGTCATGTTTATCAAGCTTAAAATCGCAGGTGAAAGGGAAGGGTAATCCCGTGTCAGTTGTGGGTTGGTGCGGTCTGCTGCCATGGCATATTGCGTTAAATCATTGGTGCCTATGCTGACAAAATCCAGCCTTGGTAGCATAGAGGCTAAATTCAACACCGCCGCGGGCGTTTCTACCACTATGCCATAACTCAGTTCACCATAGCCTTTTTCTTCGTCTTCGAGGGCATCCTGGCATTCCGCGATAAGCGTAAATATCTCATCTAACTCTTCAACTTGATTGACCATAGGAAACATTAAGCGAATCGGACCGTGATTTGCTGCCCGTAAAATGGCACGAAGTTGGGTCTTAAATAATTCTGGGTGCGCTAAGGTGTATCTCACCCCACGTTGTCCTAAGGCGGGATTATCTTCTATGTCTTGGCATAAACAGGGGAGTTCTTTATCGGCGCCAATATCTAAGGTTCTGATCGTAAACGTTTTACCACCTAGAGCATGCAGAGCCTCGCAGTAAAGATTGTACTGGGCTTTTTCATCCGGCAGGGTGCTGGTATGCATTAACATAAATTCAGTGCGGAATAAGCCTATTCCATCGGCCCCTTCATCTTTGACATGGGTGATCTCATTCAAATTGCCGACGTTTGCCAGCAGGCGAACCTGATGTCCGTCCTGTGTTTGAGCCGGAACATCGCGATAAGCTTGAAGTGCCTGACGTCTTGCTTGTTCATGGTGCAGGGTCACGGTTAAACGAGCTTGTTGCTCAGGCTCCGGATTGACATAAAGCGCCCCACTTATTGCATCGAGCACTAATGGGGTGCCATTAGGGATGAGCTCAGCATCGAACTGACAACTTAAAATAGCGGGTATACCTGCTGTACGGGCCAAAATAGCGGTATGACTGGTGAGTCCACCGGTTTTAAGCACAATACCGCTGATGTGCTCTTTAGGGAGCAAGGCAAACTCTGCTGGGGTGAGATCCTGTGCTAGCAGTATCGTCGGTTCACTCAGGTGAGTTAAACCTTGGTCCAAACGGCCATTAATCGCGGTGACTATGCGCTGGCCAAGGCATCGAACGTCTTGGGCACGATTGGCTAAATAGGGATCGTCTAGGGACTCGAGTTCATTGGCTTGATGGGCAAATATTCGCTCAACGGCAACACTGGCGGAAAGTTGTAAGGTGCGAATGGCTTCTTTGACTTGTTCTATCAGTTCTTCATCATCAAGGAGTAATAAATCGGCTTCAATCAGTTGGTAGTTTTCACTGTCAGGATCGAGCTTAGTTTGGCTTAGACTGAGCTGTTGTTTCAGTGTTTGTAATGCCTTAAGAAACTTACTTTGTTGCTGCGGGATCCTAGAGAGCGGAATTGGGCGATAGTCGAGGTGGTTTTCGCAATGATTAAGGTGTAAAGCCTTACCGAAGGCTATACCCGATGACACAATAATCCCCGTTATCGACATAGTCATTCCTAATGATGTTGGGCGGTTCGCTAACTTAAGGTGATTAACAAGGTCGAGACTTTTTCAACGGCTTCCTGCGCCTGCTCCCCCTCGGCGAAAACTCTCACGGTAACACCATGGTATAAACCTAAAGTTTGTAGCTTAAATAAGCTCTTAGCACTGGCTTGCTTGCCGTTACATTCAACCAAAACGTCGCAATCGAAGGTCTTTGCTTCTTTCACCAATAGTGCCGCAGGGCGGGTATGAATACCATGTTTTGCGGTGATAGTGACAGATTTTTCGTACATAGTGGCTTAACTCTTTATGAATATTATGGCGCTTCGTTCGACTCTATAATCTTATAACCGGCCTTTTTTAAGGCAGCAATGGCGCCTTGGAGGCAATTTTTCTTCACGAGAATATAGTCAGTATCAAAGGTTGAAAGGGCGAAAATACTGATTTGCACATCGGCTAAGGTGCTGGCAATTTTCGATAAAATACCCGTTAATGAAAATCCTAGAGGGCCTAACACTTCTAGACAGCTCCAGTTAGTTTCTTGCTCTAAGCTATCAAGCGAAAGCTCACTAGGCACAACCAAGGTCAAACCTTCTTCTGTTTTGCAGATAAAATACACTTCTTCAGCAAAAACTTCGGTAGGAATTTGCGCCTTAGGGCTAAAACTGTGAATGGTATATTGCCGGGTATGTACGGCTAAGGTCATACGCATAGGCGGTTCTCCTTTGGCGAGGTGAATGCAAGTTAGGAGTTTACCTTATAACATGGATTCCTGTTTAAAGGACATGGTTCTCAACTTCATCCTCAATCCGCCTGCATTTCGTATGCTCGGGTTGATTGTGTCGTTTCATTAGCTAATTTTAAAGGAAGAGAGGACGTTTTAATACGTCCTCTTGTTTGCTATTGAAAACATCCGCTAGGTTAGATTTTAAATTGTCCTAAGGTATGGGACATATCCTGGCTAATATCCTGTAATGATTGTGCTGCTCGGCTATTACTGTCATTGGCTTTTACAGACACTTCGGTTAGCTCTGAAATATTACAGATATTACGGTTAATTTCCTCTGTCACGAGGGATTGCTCTTCTGTCGCACTCGCTAACTGAGTGTTCATATCGCTGATGTGGGCAATTAGCCCCAGAATTGCGGCCATGGCTTGCCCAGCCTCTTGAGCCTTAGCTTGCAATTCTTCTGATTGATGTTGGGTTTGGCTATTGCTTTGCATCACTGAGCCCACACCGGTTTGAATTTCTGAGATAATTTTTTGGATCTCATTGGTCGAGTCTTGGGTGCGATTGGCTAAGGCTCTTACTTCATCTGCGACAACGGCAAATCCTCGGCCATGACTACCCGCACGAGCAGCTTCAATGGCGGCATTAAGTGCCAACAAATTGGTTTGTTCAGCAATGCCCCGAATCACATCCAAAATACTGCCAATTTGACCAGAGGCTTGTCCCAATTTTTGAGTGATTGCTTCTGATGCTTTCAGCTCTTGGACCAACTTCTCTGTATCGCGCACCGTATTGTCAATCACAGCTTTACTTTGCTGTGCCTGATTTTTCACTCTGGTGGCGGCATCGGCGGCCTGCTGGGTATTGCTCGCCATCTCATGGGTCGTAGAGAGCATTTGATTAACTGCCGTTGCTACGCTACCGGTTTCACGGTGGATATGTTCCGCACTTTGGTTCGACTCCTCAACGGCAAGCATTAACTGTTTAGCATCGTTGTCGAGCGATTTTCCCAGGGGTTGCAAATGTCCCACCATATCGCCAATTTTTTGGGCGAAAAGGTTAAAGGCTTGGGCGAGATGAGCAACTTCATCTTTGCCTTGAGTGCTTAAACGCTGGCTTAAGTCGCCTTCGCCTTGAGCGATATCTTCAAGGGCTTCAATAGCATCATTCAATGGTGAGGTAATCGAATGATTAAGAACAAGGAAAAATGCAAAAATAGGTACAGAAATCAAAAACATGATAATCAGATAGTCGATCATCACATTGTAAAGACTCTCTTTTACGTCACTGAGATAAGCCCCTGTGATCACAGTCCAGCCCCATTGTGGGTAGTAGCGGGCTTCGGCCAATTTGTCCTCAACAATTTTTGAAACAGGATTAGCAATCGGATATTCCAGCATGGCTTTGTCATGTTGCCGAGCTTGAGACAGCATCGTAGTCAGCGGATTAGTGCCATCGGGGAGTGTGAAATTTTGTGCAGAGGTACCGATTAGGCTGGCATTTTCACCATGGGCTAGGATTTGGTTGTTGTCATCAATCAGAATAAAGTAACCAACCTCGGCATAACGGGTTTGGTTAATGAGGTTCGCAGCAGCTTTTTGAGCCTCTTGCTCGCTCATTTTTCCGTTAACAGCATCTTGGCGATAAACGTCTATCACACTGAGGATACTGCCAAGTTGACCATCGATTTGTAACCATTTTTGTTCGATCAAATTACTGTATTGTTCTTTAATCGAAAAACTTGCAAAACAAACAGTTCCAATGGCCGCCATCACTAACATCATCATTAGACGTTTTAAAATGGTGAATTGGCGCAAAAAAGTGATCATCTGGAGTCCTCGGGCGCAAAAATAATGTTCAACAATATACCTGCGAATGTTTTTTAATAGAATATTAGCGGGTTAAATTTCATATAAACTGGTAAACAATATGGGGTTTCTTTGATCTTAAGCAGGATCTTTGCAGGCCTTCTCCTGAGTGATGATTTTATGGCTTATTTTGAGGATATTTCATCAGTCTAATCGCATGTGATGAAGTATTTATTAAATTCAATAACTTACCATTTATTAACAAATTCAATCATGATAACTATATCTAATTAGTTGTTTTAATTTTGATTTTTTACCGTTTTACGCGCAAGATTAATCAACTGTTATGTTTGAGAATCAATTATGACTACAAATACGATTGTGACTTCTGACGATATATTGTTGAAGTTATGCCACTCTGTTGCCCATGTATTATCGAGTACCAGCGCAAGCCATGTGAGCCATGCAGGTATGGTACAAAGCATTACCCGTACCCGCTTAAAACCCGACTTAGGATGTTTTTCGATTTTTGATGGGGGATTTTCAGGGCTTGTTGTTATTAACTTTTCCGCTGCTGCGGCTATCGAAATCTACCGTCGCTATATGCTCAATATGGGCATGCCTGAAGAGGAATTAGCCTTTTCCCATACTTCTGATGAAGTGGGTAATGTGATGGGGGAGTTAATGAACCAAATCTTAGGTGACTTTATTAATAAAGTCTCTAAGGAACTACAAACTTCCATCAGCCAAAGTCAGCCAAAAATGTTAACGATAAACAAAGAGTTGACTATCTCTATTGATGCAAACTTGGATGATGCCGTAGCAAGGCGAGTGTCCTTTAAGACCGAAAATAATCACATTTTCTACCTTGAATTTGCGATGGATAAGACCGAGTTTATCAAACTGGATGAGTTTGAATATGATGAGGAGTTTGACCCTGATAGCTTACTCGAACAGCACGGCGTGAGTGGGACGCAAGCTTCAAATGTTGAAAGCACTCCTTGGAGCCGAATGGCGGACAAGCCCGCGATAAGTCAACATCATACCAATGTGGACGCCGATGATTTACTCGATGAATTAGGGATTTAACTTCTATCTGGCTAAGAGAAAATAAATGCGACTCAGCTAATTATTAGTGAATGCAAAGCTGTGAATAGCGTTAGCGTTTTTTTTGAAGCATTTATTTTCTCTAGTCTGTGTTTTTAGTCACACAATCATAAGCCGCATTATCGTGGTTAAACACCCAGCGTTAAGGTGTGCGGTTAAGTTAGTTTAGCTTTCAATAGGTTAAAGCAGATTAACTCGGTTAACTTGTTAGACAGTTGTAAACCCTTCGGCTATACAAGTCATTAGAACTGTTTTAGTATCCCCCAAAATAATAATTATGGTGACCTCCGTTATGGCATCGAAAGCGACCTCAATTGATATTGCTTATCGTGCTGGTGTATCCCAGTCTACGGTTTCCCGAGCCCTCAGAAATAGCCCGCTTGTCAACTTAGATACCCGTCAGCGGATCCAAGCAATTGCAAAGGAACTTAACTACAAGGTTGATAAAAACGCCAGTAATTTGCGTACCCAAAATAGCCATACTCTGGCGCTGTTATTGTGTGAAGACCCGACTAATGATGATTCCCTTATCAACCCATTTTTTCTGTCGATGTTAGGCTCAATAACAAGGGCAACTGCGCAACAGGGGTATGATTTACTCGTTTCATTTCAACAACTTTCTAGTGATTGGCATGCCGACTACGAAGACAGTAATAAAGCTGATGGCATTATTTTGCTGGGCTACGGCGATTATATGGATTACGAGCAGAAGCTTGAAAAGTTACTCGCTCAGCATACTCATTTTGTGATTTGGGGCGCCGAGCATAACAATAAATCCGTATTATCCATTGGTTGTGATAATCACCAAGGTGGCCTGATAGCCACTGAACATTTGATTTCCCTTGGCCGTAGCGCTTTTGCCTTCTTAGGTGACGCCTCTAGTCATAGCCCAGAATTTAGGGACAGATATTTAGGTCATGTCAAAGCCTTACAAACCGCAGGATTACTAGTGGTGGCTGAGCGGCAAATTTCAGCCATTAGCACCGAAAGTGCTGGTTATGATGCGGCGATGGCATTAATAGAAAAAAGGCTTACGTTTGATGCGATTTTTGCCGCTAGTGATTTGATTGCTATTGGTGCCATTCGCGCCTTAAAAGAGAAGGGGATATTAGTGCCAGAGCAAGTGGCTGTGGTGGGCTATGATGATATTCCTGTGGCAAGTTTTGCTAATCCACCACTGACGACCATCAAACAAAATACTCAGTTAGCGGGTGAGATTTTAGTCGAGAGTTTGCTCAAGCTTATTCGCGGTCAGGCGGTAGGCCCTCAATTGATTCCAACCACCTTAGTCGTTCGCAGTTCCTGCGGGATTGACCACGCATTGCTAGGCTAAGCTGTCTCTGTATTGATTTACGCGATTAAGCCAAGTGTTTGCTAGCACTTGGCTTTTTATGACAAGTTTGGCTGGTGTATGGTGTAAAACTGGTCAACGCTGAGTGGATTAACCTCTGGCATATTGACGCAGAAACTTAGGCACCTCAGCTTTACTCTTGCTCATCACTTTTTGCATTAGACTGAAGGGTGGTTCGGCTATTGCAAAGTCCTGTTTCAGATCCGCTAACATTCGTAGCCATAAGTGTCCCGTCATTTCCGCATCAGCAAGCGCGCGGTGAAAAGTCCCCTCGGTCGGCAGTTGTTTATAGCGTACTAATGTTGCCAGTTGATGATTAATCGCCTCTGGGTACAAGCGCCTTGCCAACAGGAGAGAACAGCCAAACTGGCCGGAATATTGGTGACCAATTTGAGCAAATTCAGCATCAAGAAACCGCTGATCGAATGCGGCATTATGGGCAACCAAATGGTGCTTGCCGATAAACTTGGCAAATCGTGACATTACCTCGGCGCAGGGCGCTGCACGTGACAGCATTTGATTGCTGATCCCGGTGTAATCTTCAATAAAGGTGTTTATCCGAAAACCTGGATTCATTAATTCTGAAAAACGCGCAGTGATTTGGCCCTGTTCAATCAATACCGCCCCAATCTCAATAGCTCGAGCACCTTGACTGGGCGAAAGACCCGAGGTTTCAAAATCGAGGACCACAAGGGTATTAGCGGGCGAGTGGGCGGGTGTTTTAGGCATAAAAGTGACTACTTATTGGTATGGCAATGTTTGTAATATGCGTTTGTTGCATGGCCTATTTCACAGTTGGTGGCATATTAGACTAAACAAAAGTGGCTATCCATCAGATTGTCAAATTGCGATGCAATTTTTACTGGCATAAAGGGTGCGATAAGCGCATTTAGCACATCAATAACCCTTGTATAACAGGATGCTGCATTGATGGACGTCGACTTATACTCCTGTTGATTTTATTCAAGAAAAGAGAAGCAAGTTCGCATCTGTGTATCTAAATCAACATGTAACCACTGAGTGGTAACGCTTCACGAATAGACCTGCTGCTAAGGGTTATTATCGACGATGTTATTAACGGCTTGGCTATGACGTCATTACTTGATGACTTGGGTTTAGAAACATTCAACACGCCCTAGCAACTTCGCATAAAAATACTGGTGAACATTAAGATTGCTGCTATTACTTTATAGGTAATGTATAGGACAAATGTGACACTAACCTGCTAGCTCGACTTGGTCACCCCATGAGGTGTGTATGAAAGGAATTATTTTTAATGTGCTTGAAGATATGGTCGTGGCTCAGTGCGGTATGTCAGTGTGGAACGATTTGTTGGAAAAACACGCTCCTAAGGATCGCGTGTATGTGTCTGCCAAAAGTTATGCTGAGTCCGAGTTATTTAGCATTGTTCAGGACGTGGCTCAGCGGCTTAATATGCCGATACAGGACGTAGTCAAAGCATTTGGCCAGTTTCTGTTTAATGGACTGGCCTCACGCCACGCTGGTGTTGTTGAACATTTTGAAGATTTTACTTCGTTAGTGATGGGGATCCACGATGTGATCCATTTAGAAGTCAATAAGCTCTACCATGAACCCTCATTGCCGAATATTACTGGCCAGCACTTGTCAGAGAATCAAATTGCGTTAAGGTACTCATCCCCCCGCCGACTGTGTTTTTGTGCTGAAGGATTGCTGTTTGGTGCCGCAGAGCATTTTAAACAAAAGATCCAGATCACCCACGATACTTGCATGCATACTGGCGCCGATCATTGTATGTTAATCATCGAGTTACAAAATGACTGACAGCGAAAATCCTTACTACGCAGCCTATCTGCGGGAAAAAAGGGCAAGGCAAGAGGTGGAGCAGTTGCTCGAAGACAGTACTCGCCAACTCTATGAGAAAAATCTGTTGTTACAGCAACAAATCGATCTGATTAAGCAGCAACAACAATCAATTATTCAGCAGGAGAAATTAGCATCACTTGGCACAGTGGCTGCTGGGGTTGCCCATGAGATTAATAATCCACTTGCATATATCCTTTCAAATGTCAGGAGTTTAACCAGTTATGCTCAGGACTTATTGGCGAGTATTGAGCCGGGCAATAAACAACAGATTGATCAGGCTCAGCTACAGTTTATTAAGGAAGATTTGCCTGAGCTGGCAAGCGATACTTGCCAAGGTTTAATGCGTATCAAAGATATTGTTAACCATTTACTCTTTTTTGCTCGAACAGATTCAACGGGGAAGTCCTACATTCAATTAGCCGATGCCCTAGAGTTTACCCTTAAATTATTGCGACCAATGCTTAATAATGTTTTGATAAAAAATGAGATTTCGCATGTGCCTATGGTTTTATTTAATGTTGGCGAACTCAATCAGGTATTAATGAACATTATTGTGAATGCTTATCAGGCCTGTAGTGTGGTCGATGATAGATCTGCTGCAATAGAGCTTTACCTCACCCAATCCGATACAAACATATGCTTAAGGGTCGTTGATAACGGCTGCGGTATGGATGAGTATACCCTCACAAGAATGTTTGATGCCTTTTATACCACTAAACCCGTTGGGACTGGGACCGGAGTGGGAATGTCTATTGTGCTTCAAATTTTGCGTCAGCACGATTGTACGATTGACGTCGCATCTGAGTTAGGCAAGGGAACTGAGGTAAAAATATATTTTCCAATCGATCCACAAGCGGTTTCAATGTCGTCTAGCACTAAAATCTAAATAGGGTAGTTTGCTTCGAGATTGATCTTCAGCCCTAATTGATAGGCGTGATCTTGCATAAGAGATGTCATCAACTCGGTATCACGCAACTGTGATAATAAGAGTGGCCGGGCTTCCCATCTTGGTGCATGGCCAGCATCATTCAAATGAGCAAGGTACACACGTTTCGGGCTCTGATGCAGGGCAAAAAAACGCATGTTACAGCGTTCTGCAATTGATAAATAAGGCTCAAAATCAAGCTCATACACTTGCATTGCCTCAAATTCAGACCAACGAATATAGCGTGTGCTTTCATAGTATTGCGCGGGTAACTGCGCTTCAGGCTTGATGCTATCAAATAAATTGATGACATCTTGCATCTGTTGCAGTTTTATCATTGTTTGTTCCATCAACTCCTTGCTCCTTTTTTTTGCTATTTTTATTTATTAATCAATTTTTTAAATGTTAATTGATTATCGACTTATCGCGCCAGAGTCTATCCGCTAAACCTGAGGCGCGCTGGGTAGCTTGCAAGCTAGCACGCTCGAAGACTTGCTGTGTACCTAAACAGCTAAAGTGTTGTTTTGCACGGGTAATAGCAGTGTAAATCAGCTCTTTGGTGAGCAATTGCCACTGAACGAGACTAGGATTTGGCGGGAGCACTAGGGCGACTCGATTAAATTCACTGCCCTGACTTTTATGTACCGTCATGGCGTAACAGGTTTCGTGGCTAGGTAGCCTTGCGGGTAGCACTTTTAGCAGTTTGCCATCGGCCTTTATAAAGTGGGCCATCAGTCGGTCAGCTCTCTCTTCATCCTGCAAAATCAAACCAATATCGCCGTTAAACAGACCTAAGTTATAGTCGTTGCTTTGGATGATAATCGGTCGGCCGAGGTAAAATTCCTGCTGCGGCTGAATAAGTTTGGCCTGCGCTAACGCCTTAGTCACCGCAAGATTAATCCCTTCGACACCATAATCGCTGGTTCGCATGGCGCACAAAATGCGATATTGATTAAATTTGGCAATCGCCTCCATGGCGCTTGGCGGGCAAAATGGCTCACTCGTGTGTATTGTGGTGGCGTGCGTTGGTTGTAATAGGCGCAAATAGTCACCGTATTGCTCACAGGCCTGTGCAAGTAGCGCTTTAAGTCCGGTATTGCTGCTAGGTTCACTGACTTTTGCTTGAGTTTGGCTGTGATCTACGCTGTGTTCTAGCCAGGTTAATTCGGCCAGCCCTCTTTGCCATACCGCTAAAATGCCCGCGATATCGGCACGATTGACTGCGCTGGCCAGCAAGCCAATCCCCGCATCGCCTTTAAATCGATGGCTGTGGGTTAACATACACAGGCTATCGCCAATTTTAGGCACAGCGTGGATAAAGGGGGTTAAATTAAAGCCCGTGAGTGCGGTTAATTGTTCGGCCTGTGCTTGGCTATAACGCATTTTCCATTCGGTATGTTGCATCGAGGCTTGCTTAAGTCCAGCGCAAATATCGGCAAGTACAGCGCCTGCCTCAACTGAAGCGAGTTGGTCCTGATCCCCTAGCAATATTAAGCCTGCGTGTTCCGGCAATGCGCTAAGCAGCTTGTACATCATTGGTAAATCGACCATGGAGGCTTCATCCACAATCAAAAGATCGAGCCGTAATGGGTTACCTTGATGATGGCGAAAATGCGCTGAGTTGGGGATGACACCCAGCAGGCGATGTAAGGTTGATGCCTCTTCCGGTACTTGCTTAAGCGCGGCTAACAGGGCTTGGGTTTCGTGGTTTTGCACTAGTTCGTTTGTCGCTTGAGCCTGCTTAAGTTCCTGCTCGAGTCTGGCTTTAGAGGCCTTGATTGATTCACTTAAACGGGCGGCCGCTTTGCCTGTCGGGGCGACAAGTCTTATCTGCTTTGGTAACCCTAATTGTTGTAACAACAGTAATTTAGTCACTGTGGTGGTTTTACCTGTGCCGGGGCCACCAGTTATCACCGCCAGCTTTCTACCGAGCGCCGTTGCAGTGGCGACCTTTTGCCAATCGATGTTTACTTCATCGGTGTGGGCTGCGCTTGGAAATAAGCAATCCAGTTGCCTGCGTAGCGGCAAAAGTGACTGATTACCCGATGCTAAAGGCTGCGAGGGCGTTAATGAAAGCGCCGTCGCCGATAACCTTGTTAAGGCGCTGGCGACTTGGGTTTCAAAATGATGATAACGCTCAAGATAGAGTCTACCATCTTCAAAAATCAGTGGTTTATTGCTATTTGGTGCACCAATGGCGTCAAAGTGTTGCAGTGCGTCAATCAGTTCAGTAAGGCTTAAACGGATTTGACAGCGGTTTACTGGCTCTGCCATCGGATTGGTTGGCACTATATATTCGAGCACTAGACAAGTATGTTGGGCCGACAGTTGCTGACTCAACAGGGCGCACAGCAGCATAAACAGTGGCTCTTGGGCGTCATTGGGGTGAAGACGGGCCATCTCGAGGGCAAAATGGCGATCAAGTGCAGTGATAAGCCGCTCTTTTTCCCAATATTTGAGCAACTCAGCCAGTGGTGCTTTAAGTCTCAGCGCGCCTGTATTGTACCAATTGGCTGCAAGGGCTGTGGCGTTATTCATTTCGGTGCTTTTCATATCGGTGCTGTGGTTCATGCCATCGCTTCCGTATTATGTTGACTCATATGGCTTTCATCTTGGCTGCGGTTAAATAGCGCATCTAAGGCGAGAATGAGTGCCTTAGGTGGCTTATCGTAGTAAACCCCAAAGCCGGGATACTGAACCGACATTCCCCGTAAAAATAAGTAATAACAGCCGCCGATATGGGTATCGTAGTCATAGTTTGGCAGTCGCATCGCTAAATAACGATGCAGGGCGAGGGAGTAGAGAATATATTGCAAATCGTACCTATGATCGCTAATCGCCTGCTTAAGCGCACCATAATGGTAAGCCTGAATCGTGTCGCCTAAATGGTTTGATTTATAGTCGGCGATATAAAACTGACCTTGATATTCAAAGGTTAAGTCGATAAAGCCCTTGAGCATGCCCTGTAATTCATCAAAATGCAGCGCGGTATCGTAACCAAATTGCCCGAGGAGTTGATTAAGCTCTGCATCTCTTAATTGATTTAAAGGCAGGTAAAACTCCATCTCCACTAAGGTGTGTTGTGGAGCGAGCGCGGCTAAACACAGCTCGGGATTGATGAGCTGATTATCCTGCGCGATTAATGCCAGCGGAGCCTGCAATATTTCCATATACCAGTCTTGCAATACGGTTTGCCACTCGGGGGCGATACCATATTGCAACATGGCCTTAGGTAGCTCTCGCGGTAAGTCGGTTTTAGCTTGGGTAAAATCAATTAACTCAAGCACTAAGTGCATAAAACTCCCCGCATTGGCACCGCGCTCAAAGCTAAAGCGATTGAGTAGCGGCAGTTGTGGCACATCAGCGGTATCTTGCCATGAGGATTCACTTAGGCTATTGGCTGATTCTGCGCCAAATACCGCGCTAACTTCATCATCGGCGCCCGGACTGGCTTTGGCGTGGGGTGCATTTTTGACTAAGCCAGAATAACTGCCTACTCGCCATGGGGTGCGATACTGACGGGTGACGTTACGGGCATTTAAGGTGTGGGATTGCATTTCACCCGTGTGCAGCTTGCTATCAGCAATGTTGTCAGCCACACACTCAACGCTGATCGCTTGTGCATTCGACTCGACACCATTAAGCAGCGCCTGCGCCGCATTGTGCAGACGAGCAAAATCACAGTCGGCATCGGTAATGCCTAAAAGGTAACCGATAGCGGTTTCATGCAGTTGGCTTTTGATCCCAGCTTTTAACATCCGGCTATGGTTAGCGATGTACAAATAACACAGGTATACGGGGCGGGTGAGCGCCACATAAAGTAGGCGAAGATCTTCGGCTAAGGTTTCTTGCTTTGCCTGCTCCCAGCCTTCGTCTGTGCCTTCAATATCCCATACCAGCTCTTGTGCCCCATCCGCATCGGTTCTGTGATAGAGCATGGGTGTCGGGCGGCGGCGATTATCCCGCGCAAGGCTAACAAAGGGGATAAAACACACAGGGTATTCCAGCCCCTTACTCTTATGGATAGTCACGATTTGCACCAGATTTTGCTCACTTTCAAGGCGAAGCTGCTGCTCATCTGTCCCTGTATTATCAATTAGTTGTTGCTCATACCAATTGAGCAGGGCACTGATGCCATCAATCTCAGTCGCCTTTTGCTGCAACAGCTCGGCTAAGTGGCGAAAATCTGTTAGTCGCCTCTCGCCATTACTCGCCTCATCGGGCTCTTCGCTATCTTGGTCGGCAGTGGCTCTAACGCTGGGTGTTTGCAGTAGGCGTGCCACCATATGGGTAGCGTTGGCTAAGCTCAGCAGCGCCGGTATAATGCCGCGCTTTTGCCAGATCTGATGTAGCGCAAAAAACTGTTCGAGCAGCATTTGGCGCTGCTCTTCATCTTGGTTAAAGGCATGAATTTGCTCGGCACTATAGCCAAGTAGCGCGGTGGCGAGAGCGCTGCGCAGGGCGCGCTCATCCTTGGGACTGGCCAATGCGCGCAGAATGAGCGCCATTTCCCGCGCTTCAACGGTATCAAACACACTATCGCGGCTTAAAAATACCGCGCCAATCTGGCGTTTACTGAGCGCCGTTTTCATGACCGCGGCTTCGTTTCTATCCCGCACTAAAATGGCAATATCTTTGGCAATTAACGGCCCTTTTGGCGTATGGCATTGTCCATTGGCGGCCTCTGTGAGAAAACGGGTGATCTCGGCGGCGGTATCTTCGGCCAAGGTTTGTCTGGCGCTGGCTTTATTCAGCCCCGTTTCGCCCTCGCGTAACAGTTTTAACCGCAGTGCGGCACTATTGGCTGTACTTTCGATTAACTGTTTTGCCGCCGCACTGGCGGGTGTTTTTACCCTGTCAAAGGGAATCGATTGACTAATAAAAGGATTGGAATGCTGGGCAAATAGATGATTCACTCCCGCTACCAGATTACGACTCGAGCGATAGTTAGTGTCGAGAAAATAGTGCGCCTGGGTTTGCCTACGCGCCTCGATATAGGTGTAAATATCGGCGCCACGGAAGGCATAAATCGCCTGTTTAGGATCACCAATCATCAGCAGGCTTAATTTGCTATCCGTGCGAGTCTTAGGTTCGACAGCCGTCGAATTTTGCGCTTCAACCCCCAAACGGGTTTGATAAATCCCCGAGAAAATCGCAAATTGCAAAGGATCGGTATCTTGGAATTCATCGATTAAGGCTACAGGGAAGCGACTTGCCACCGCTTTGGGCAACGTATCGGGATTGGCCTGCATCGCTGCGGCTAAGGTAGTCAGCAAGTCATCCGGTGTTAGCACATTTTTAAGCTGTTTTTGCTTAGCAAACCGTTCGCTGATCCCTTGCTTAGCACTGAATAAAAACGCGGGTTTAATCGCGTTAATTAGCGTGGCTAATTGCTCCATATGGTCAAGCAGTGGTGCTTCACTGGCACTTGGGAGTACGCCGCCCTTATTCAGCTTAAGCTCGGATAGCGATAGGGATTCGAGCACTTTGAGCGGCGGTAAGCCATGGCCAAAGGCGATAAAGTTATCCAGTTGGTCGAACATTTCAGCCAATTTGGGGTAATTGTCGCTCGCCTTACCAAAGCGCTGGCCATTAAGCGGCAGGCTATGAAGTACCTCTAACAGCGCGTCGCGCCCACGCGGCCAAGCGAGTTTAAAGCGTTGCACACTCTGGCTTAAGGACTCAGCCAAACGAGCAAAGGGCTGTACGGGTTGAAGCGGTTTAGCCTCACTGGCACCGAGCAAGGCCCGAAGCTGCTTGACTAAACCATCGGGATCGCCAAATTCGCTGGCAATAATCTGGGCTAAATATTCCGGCAGCGGATAGCAGGCTTCACGCCAAAAGTCCCGCACCGCATGGTGCAAAAACTCGCTGTCGTCTAAGGTAAAATCTGACTCGAACAGTAAAGAGGATTCGAAGGCGAGATCGGCTAAGATCCGTTGGCAAAAACCGTGAATGGTAAAAATCGCTGCTTCGTCGAGGGATTTGAGCGCCAAGTCGAAGCGTCTTAGGGCGATGGAGCGCTCAGATTCTGGGGTTTTATCGTACAACGCCTGTACAAAGGAATCGTTAATTTCAAGCCCTAAGAAACACTTAAAAGCCACTTGTATACGGCGGCGAATTCTGTCCCGCAGCTCCTCGGTGGCGGCATTGGTAAAGGTTACTACCAGAATTTGTTCACAACTCAGTGGTTCGCTTAAGCCATCCCCAAGCAGTAGTCGCAGATACAAGCCCGAAATCGTATAGGTTTTACCTGTGCCCGCACTGGCCTCTATCAATCGGCTACCACCAAATGGCAGGGTGAGCGGATCTAACGGCAGCGCCTGTGATGTAGTCGCAAGTATCATATTGTTTGATAGTTCACTCATTGCTGCGCTCCCTCTGATATTGCGGCTTGTGGTTCTGCATTGAGTACAAACTCCTCAAGTTGGGCGAGGGTGTCTTTATGGTACAAGCTCAGCATGGGTCGATAGATCTCGTCTGCCAGTTTGCCAAAATTTGCTTCGGTAAAATCCTGCGGAAACCGAAATAGCCGCTGGTAATGGGGATCGGTGCCTTCGCCAAGCTCACCTTGTTCGTCCATCCATTCGCTTTGCGCCGCCTCTAGCCGCACACTGTGTTGACTATCGTGCTGGCCATCAAGTTGACTGGTTTCATCCTCATTGATCTCTGCACTGGCGTAGGCAAGGGAGGTTTTGGGCATAAAACACAGCGGATGCAACTGTCCCTGATAAAAATGTTGTAACAAGTGAGCCAGTTGATCATGGGCCTGCTTTGGCGCGATGGGCGAGAGGGCGTGAAAATGCCCCATATCGAGGAGATAGCTAGGTTGTAGATGATCGCTAGGTTGAGTTAGACCTGCGGCCATTAAACATAAATGGCGCAGATACAGCGCTAAAATATCCCGCCCATGGGCACTGCCGGGGCGACAACTGACCAAGCCTTTTGGACTGATATCATCAATGCGACCTTCGAGGATCACGCGCTTTACCGACACCTTAGTCGTTGCAGCGCCCTGAGATAGAGGTAACTCAAAGGCGAGCCTAATATCCGCATGGCGCGGGGGGACATCGCCACGCATAAATAAGGTTCTGCCGACAAGCGGCGCGATATCATGGCTATATTGGCGCAGCAGCAGATCATCAAAGGGCTGCATGGGTAAATTACCACTGGCTTTTAAGCGTTGTAATAGTTCGCTACTGGGCTGCGCCTGTCCTTGTTCAAGAGCGCCTTGTTCGAGAGTTCCTTGTTCGAGCGCATCATCGAGCAACCTTGCCTGTAACAGATAACGCTCAAGCGCATTTAGGCTAAAGGGTTCATCATTATCATCCGCTTGAATATTCAGGTTTAAATCAACCTTTAATGTGCGGTTAAAGAAATATTGCGCGGGATTGCGAAAGAATCGGATAAAAGCGGAGATATCGACATGGTCTTCTTCGCTTAGTGGCTCAACATCTTGTTGAATATCATTATCCCCAATCGTGTCATCTTCGAGCACGATCAGCGTCTTGGCATCAATAAAACGACGCTGGAGTGATTGCGTGCTGATGTCCGGTGGGCACCATTGCTGGCTGTAACTTTGTTTTATCGCCTGCGCTTGCGGCTCTGTTGACTGATACAGTTTAGGATCAAAAGGTTGTAGCGGCTGGTGGCTTATGATGGTCTCAAGCAATGCCTGTTGGGCGGCTTCATTACCCACGGCTGGAGTTTCTGCTGTAAGTGATTCTGGCACATAACACAGCTGGCAATATTCAATCAGCTCGGAGACTAACATAGAGGGAATGCGCTCCGAGTTATCCCGCTCACTGCGGCCAATATAGCTGATGTAAAGCTGTTCCCGTGCCGAGAGTAGTGCTTCTAAAAACAAGTACCTATCGTCTAATCTGCGGGAGCGATCGCCTTTGCGAGCACCAAAATGTGCCATCAGATCAAAGCCCACAGGATGTTGCATGCGCGGATATATGCCATCATTCATGCCGAGCAGGCACACCACCTTAAATGGAATCGAGCGCATCGGCATTAAGGTACAAAAGTTTACGCTACCCGCCAGATAACGCTGGCCAACCCGTGACTCGGTTAAGCGCTGATTAAACCATTGTGCGAGTACTTCGATGCTTAAGTTCAAGGCGTTTGAATGTAAGCCACTTTGGTCTAAAAAAATGGGGTTAACGTCGTATGCCGATGTATAGCTGTCAGCAGGGCTGGCGGCCAGTAACTCTTGCTCTAAGGTAGCAATGGCGTCGCGGATTTCCTGTAACTGTTCACGCTCATCCTCATCGGGGGCGTAAAAAGCATTTAACAGTTCAGTCAGTTCAAATAAACGCTGGCAAGGCGCTTGAGGCTGGGCTAATTGCAGCGTGGTTTCATCGAGGACTTCAATAAAGTTCAACAGTTTGCCAAGGGCCTGCGCCGATTGGCCTTCTACCCCTGAAACCACTAAATAGTTTGGTGCCTGTGGGCTTGCTTGATACAAGGGAGCATCGTCCCTTAAGGCATAGCCCAAGATTAACCGTTTGATGCCAAAGGCCCAGGAGTTTTGCTCAAAGGCAGGCACACCCTGTTTAACACGGCTTTGCTCATCGCGCCCCCAACGCACACCGGCTTCATCTAACCAACGGCGGATCAGTGGTAGCTCGTCTTCTTCGAGTTGAAAACGCCGTAAAATCGCTGGCACTTCTAAAATGCTTAAAATATCGGTCAGTCCGAAGCGGCTCTGATTAATATTGAGTAAATTCAAAAAGCTATTAATGAGTGGCGATTCCTGCGCCGCACCGCGGTCGGCAATGGCGTAGGGGATATATTCGAGCCCCTGTTTGGCGGCAAACACCGCATCGATATAGGGCGCGTAGGCGGCGACATCTGGCATCATTACCACAATATCTTTGGGCGTGAGTTGGTTGTCGCGATCCAGCAGGTCGAGTAAATGATCGTGTAAGGTTTCGACTTCGCGCAGCGGGCTGTGGCAGCTCTTGATTTGAATCGAATGGTCGCTGTTTTTTAACACTCTTCGATTGGCAACATCTTGATATAGCTCGGCATCAGGCCCGAGTACGCGGTCGAGGGTTTGCATTTCTAAGATATCGTATTGCACCCCCGCCAGCATGCTGGCGTTGCTATTAGGATCGTTAGGATCGCCGCAGGGCTCGCAGTACACATCGTCACCAAAATCGCAGTGTTCGGGCGGGAGTTCGAGCAGCATATCGAGTAATTCGCGGCCCATTTTGCCATTGTTGGCAAGCAGCGGATTGCCGACCTCGAGTTTATCTTCCCATTGCTCGGCCAATTGGCGTTTGCCAGCATATTGCAGTGCCATTCGCGCTCGATGCCGAGGATCGATAATATCGCCCCAATAATGCTGGCAGGGGCTGAGGTTAAGGATGATGACATCAATTCGGCCCGCGAGCTGGTGGAGCACGTCTATGGTTTGTGGGGCCATAGACGAAATGCCAAACACAAATAAACGCTCAGGCAATTTGGCAATGGAATGGGTGCTATCTGCCAACGCGGCAATTAAATCCTGATGTAAATTGGCCCTGTGGTAATGGCTTTGACGCAGCTCATCACGGTTGAAGGCAATCAGCGCCCGCCAAAGAATAGGTTGCCAGCGTTGTTCCTCATTTAATTTGAGTGCATCGAGTGGTTCATTAGCTTCCCATGCGGCAATCCAGTCGGGGCGGTAAACTAAATATTGGTCGAAGATATCGGCGATACGGCCGCAGAGCTGATAAAGCTTAATATTATCGGCGGCGATTGAGTTTGACGCTTCAAGTTGATTATTTGTTGTGCTCGAGTCGGGGCTGCTTGACTCAATATGACCTAAATAATGCCGCAGTGGCCCAAAGGATTCCTCCTCAAGTAGGCGAGGCAGTAGCTGCATTAATTTCCAGGTCATTGCCGCTTTAGTAAAGGCGTTTTCCTTGGGGACATTGGGCAGTAAATCGTGGCACAGTTGCCAAATAAAACTGGAGGGCAAAGGGAACTCAAGTGCGGCGGCAATGCCATTTTGTTTTGCAATTTCAAGGCGTAACCAAGTCGACATCCCAGGGCTTTGCACCAAAATATGCTCGTTTTGCAATAACGCTGTGCCGGGTAGTGGTTGGCGTAAATACGCAGCGAGATGGGCACAGAGCACTTCCATTTGGTTGGATTGGATTAACTTCAGCATATTCGACTCACGATTTGGGATTGCTGTTATGCATAGCAAAGTGGCTTGGCAATTCTATGTGTTTGATTTATAAGATTCAACAATCTTGTCTTTGAGCTGTTTCTGGCGTCTATTTTAACTGTTTACTTGGGCCAAATAGCAGCCAGTTGAGGGCTTTGGCCGCGGCATTAAAGCGCTTTAGCGCCACTTGATAGTCGTTATCCGCCAGGTTTGGGTATTTCAGTGCGACGTAGCTTTGGGTGAACGTGTCAAACTCACGACAAAACAGAGGGGATTGCTGCTGGTGCGTGTCAATAAGCTGCGCGTCAAAGGCGTTCGGGCCTAAGTGGGCTGGGCGGGCGATGCCAAATTTACTGAGTCGCTGGCAAATGCGTTGGTACTTAGCGCTGATGGGATCTTGTTCCCTTTTAAAGCGAAATAGCCCTACGCTGTAGGCGATATAGAGGCCAATAAGCCCAATACACACACTCATAAACATCGCGACTTTGGCCTTAGTGACTTCTCCTAAAATACCGCTTAGAACTTTGTTTTGTCGTTCTTGATTAAAACCGAGCACCCACAAACTCCAGTAATAATCAACGCTAGCAAAGCGTTGCCTCAACTCGTTGAGCCAAGGCATAGATTTAAACCGTAAACTGCTAAAAGGGCTTTCTTGCAGATAACTTTGCTCAGGGGAAAACTCGGCATCAAAGCCTTGTTCAATCCGATTAGGTGCCACCATGGCGGTCGGATCAAAACGCACCCAGCCTTCATTCTCGAGCCACACCTCGGCCCAGGCGTGGGCCATGTATTGATACACGCTGAGGTAATTGGCCTGTGGGTTGTATTCGCCTCCTTGATAGCCTGTCACCATCCGTGCTGGTATGCCGCTGGCACGCGCCATAAAAATAAAGGCAGAGGCATAATGGGCGCAAAAGCCGGCTTTGTTTTCAAACAGAAAGTCATCGACTTGCTGGCGGCCAATCGGTGGGGGCGTGAGGGTATAGAAGAACGGCTGTTGATTAAAATAGCCCATCATGGCCCAAAGTCGCTTATGGGGTTCTGGATATTTAGCCTTAAATTCAGCGGCGAGTTGGCGCGCTCGGGGATTGCTGTCCGCTGGCAGATTGAGGTTTATTTGTCGCTGTTTGGCACTTAAGGTGAGATCCATTTTCGCCTGCGGCCACGAACTGGCATTGTAGCCCATTCGTTGATCGACATTACGCAGTGCATAGAGCCGATAGTCGGGCAAATTCACCAGCTTATCATCTTGGCTGTAGGCCACATCAAGGCCAAATAGCCAAGGTTGATGACTGGGTTCGGCAATCACTTGGTAACGGTAAACCCTTGGTTGGCTATTGCTGGTACTGTTTTGTGTTTTTGGCGTTAACGAGGGCAACTGCCGCGCAGGATCTGGCCTTGAGGGCGGAAAGAAAAACGCATCCTTTTGAATTTGTTTGATACCCGCATCTTGGCGCCATGTTAAGCCGTCATAATCTTCCAGCACTAGGGCGCGCCAGTAGAGTTCGGCTTGCGTGGGGCTGGCATCGGTAAAACTCACCCTAAATGCCAAGGCCGATGAGCGAGTGAGTTTACTTATATCGCCCACGGCAAGGGAGTCCGACAGCCCGGTTTGGGCTTCCTTCATATTGGGTACAAGCCAAAGCGGTGCAAAACGGGGCAGCACCAAAAAAAGTAATAACGCTAAGGGCATACTTTGCAGCAATAACTTAGCCCCAATCCATGCCGTGTATTGCCAGCGATGTTGGCTTTGGTAGAGGGTGACCAGTACGCAGGTATTGATAATCGTGACGCCAATAAGGTGCACGGTATTGAGCATGGATTGGTGGTCAATAAAGGTGAGGGCAATTAAAAAATAGCCGACAATCACGACGGCTCTTACATCCCTAACACTTCGCATCTCAATGTATTTTAATGCATAACCTAAAATGAGCAGGTTGACTAAAGCGTTTAATAGCCCAATTGTGCCCGAGACCAGTGCCAGCGTGATTGCCGCGCCGACAGCAAGGCTTGTGACAAGATAACGGGGAGGTTTAGCGACTTTGCCGACATAGATACCAATGCGCCACAGCAAGCAAATGGCGCAGATCCCAAGGGTCCAAGGGGTGGTTTTATCAAATAACGGGCTGAGCACCGCTAAATTGGTGAGCAATAGCCAAAACAGGGTTTGACGACTGATATTATCCCCAGTTTGAGGTCCATTAGCACGATAGGCATTTAGCTGAGCTGCACTTTCAGTGGCCATTGCATTGGTCATTGATTTGAGGCTCATAGGCGATCCTCAACATCTGATGCTGTTTGAGTGCTATGCCTGTGGGGAGGAATATGTGGCTTATGACTAAATCCATGATTAACATATAATTTATCGCTTTTATCTTGCGTTTGTGTATGTGTTCCATAAAGCGCCAGTGCCCGTTGGCAGGCGATTCGGTGCGAGTTACCGAGGGCGGGCGCTAGAATAATATCTTCCCCATTAGGCTGTTGCAGCCAAAGGCCAAAATATTGCTCAAGCTGACTTAAGCGGTTCACCTGCCAGCTTAATTGGCTGAGCTGCTGTTCGAGGTGCGTAGGATCAGAGGCTAATTTTAACCAGACCGGATCACCTTGAGGCTGTTCAAACTCCTTGGTTAACATGCCACGCCCTTGGGCCCATTGCTTCCATGCCACTTGCTTTAATGACTCACCGAGCACATGGGGTTTAAGGCCTTTATATTCATCAATGCCAGCAATATATTTGCCTGCCCGCTCAAGCGGTTCGTCCTGTCCGGATTCCGTTGCTGCTTCAAGTTGTAAGGGGCTTTCAAGCGGCTGGGCATAGACAATATGGGCGTTATCAAGGTCGATATGCGACCAAGCACGGCAGAGTCCTAAAGGGTAGGTGGATTCAATCTTCAGCCGTCCAGCGGAGACTATTCCACGCTGTTGATTTGCAAACGACACTAGCGCTTGCTCGTCCTGCGTGCCAACGTGTTTGACTAAATAACCTAAATTATTCGGATAATTTAGGCTGATATGATGGCTGCTGTGGTTTGAGTTAAGCAAAATAGGAAAAGTGATCGTCTCGCCCGCATACACCTCCGGCGGCGTCAGTGCCCGTAGTCGTAGCCCTGCTAAGTTTTTGTAACTATAGAGAATGCAGGTATTGAATAAGCTGAGCAGCAAAATACTCAGGCCAATCACGAGATTGTTCTGATAGTTAGTACCAAACAAGTACAGTAGCAATACCAGCCCCAGCCAAACAAACCCAAAGCCACTGGGCAGAATAAAGATACTGCGATGGCTTAAGGTGAACTCAGAACTGGGTGGCATGCGCCTTGCCAACCAGCGCTGCCAAAAAGCAGAAAACACGCGTTTCACACTGTCCTCATCTTCTTATCAATATTCACATTTAATGGCTGATTGAGCCGTTACATGATCGGATTCACACCAGCGAGTATCCGCTCTGAGAGCGCTTCTCCCTGTAATTGACTGCTGGTTCTAAGCCGGTGTTCGGCGACGCTGCAAAATACCGCCTGCACATCTTCGGGCACTAAATAGTGTCTACCTTCTAAAAATGCCCAAGCCTTAGCTGCTTGTAACAGGGCTTTGGTTGCCCGTGGCGACAGGCCAATGGCGTCCGTTTGGCTGCGAGAATCATGGATTAAGGCCAAAATATAATTAAGCAGCGCATCGGATGCAGTGACCTTATCGCATTGCTCCTGCAATTGGGTTAACGCCAAAGGGGTTAAACATTGCGGCAGATTATCCAGAGTTTGCGGCGTTTGCACTGTTTTGAGCATCGCAAGCTCGGCATCGTGGCTCGGATAACCAATGGAAATCCGCATCATAAAGCGGTCGAGCTGGGATTCGGGAAGTGGGAAGGTGCCTGATTGCTCCGTCGGGTTTTGCGTCGCAATCACAAAAAATGGATTGGGCAATCTGTGGGTTATACCATCGACAGAAATTTGCTGCTCGGCCATGGCCTCGAGCAAGGCGCTTTGCGTCTTAGGACTGGCGCGGTTAATTTCATCGGCCAGCACCATCTGCTTAAAAATCGGGCCGGGATGAAACACAAATTGCGCTTGGTGTTTATCAAAAATTGATACCCCGAGAATATCGGCGGGCAGCATATCACTGGTAAATTGAATGCGTTGATAACTAAGGCCGAGGCTCTGGGCGAGGGCATGGGACAAGCTGGTTTTGCCCATACCGGGTAAATCTTCAATTAACAGGTGCCCACGAGCGAGAATACAGGCGAGGGCTAAGCGAATTTGCCGTGGCTTGCCCAATAATACCTGTTCAAGTTGTTGTAATAGTTGGCTTAAACCAGAATGTGCCACTGGAGACTCCTTGTGCATGGATGAGGTCATTCGCTCTACCACTATGGCGGAATATGTCGCGCTTAGCCAGTCGCTTTTACTGTGAAATCAAACGGCTTAGTGAAATTCCTATTGTCCATAGAGAGGTGATTCATGGCATTCGATTATCTGCACACTGTATGATTTGAGGCTGAAAAGCGTTAATAGAGTAGATAAAACTGCCAATTAGATGTTGGGTTTATTCGCTGTTTAATTTCTTTTTTGCTCAGGGCTATCGGCGACCCATGGCATTGACTCGACGACACGGTGAATAGAAACCTAAGGTTTCTTAGTTTATGAACGAGAGCTATGGTCGTTCTCATGCGTCCCTGCATTGCACGACATTCAGGCGTCCTGCCTATCAGATGGCGAACTGGCCGTTAAACAGGGATGTTGTTCAAGTCCATCCGTTGACGCAGGGCAGCCCGTCTTATGTGAATGGATCCACGAATACTGCGATGGTATGGATGCAAAAAAGTGGCCGGGGGCGGACGGTCGTCTCGCTAATCACCACGACTCACCCTCCTTGCATCGGTGTCGCCTGTAGGTTTTAAGAAATACGGAGTAGCTTTGGGACGAAAGCGAGCTAGGTTATAAGCTTTAATACATAAATTTAGAATAGAAACTTAAAAACGCAGGCTAGAATAATAGCTTAACGAAGGGAGCCTGCATGTTTGTGCCTCAATGAACTCGATCGAGAGTGGTTTGTTATGTGCTTATCACTCGAAAACCTTCTGATTCTAGGCGCACGGTTAATAGCTTTTGTGCTAAAGGGTGCAACTTAGCTTGATCTATAGATTTTAATCTGCGTTTTCCCAAGCGTTTATCAAGCATTGCAAGTGACTGAATTAGAGGATCTTCAGAAGATATAGACTCATCAATACTAAGATCGTGCACAAAACTCCAGCAAGCCTCATAAACATCTTGCCTTGAAAGTTCACCGTACTCCATCTCGCCATAAGACTTTTTCTGATGTGCAGATACATGCTCAGGAACTGGTGAGTCAGTAACCCACCGTCCATCCTTAAAATGGTAATTGCCAGCAGCGCGATTCCAGAATGCTCTTGTACAGAAATTAGCGATAACTTCCTTATCAAGGGTCAGCCAAGCGTGACCACAAGTACAATTACCATATCTTGTGCTGAAAATAGAAACTCTCCCACCAAGTGATTGTGAAAACTGGTCTTCTACCAGCGATTTCAACTTACTCCATTTCACAGATAAAACTCCTTTAAACACATAACGCCCGCTTAAGTTGTGAGCAACGTAATATGATGTTTCCGCACACCACCTTACCGAAAGATATGGCTGTATATTTTAAAGACAGGGTCATCTTTGTCTAATCTCTCAAGTCTCACATTTAACTGTCCAAATTTGACAGTTAGTTCTTCTTGCTTTGTTGCAAAACTTTTTACTAGTTTTCGTTATTGGATCTAAGCATAATTTTTTGTGCCCAAATATATTAACGCTAACCCTTGCGGTGTAATCAGTATCTCTGCTTTTTAAACCACCTTTGTAAACAACTCGAAAGTTCCATAACAACAAATAAATCTAGCCACCCAATATAAATCAATAACATAATGCACTTTCAGTTTGCCTACAACTTGTAAAAGTTAACATTGTTGGAAAAGAACCATCAAAAGTCATAGGGACAGCATCTGAGACAATAAATTGCGCTAATCCCTTAAAAAATGGGGCATTTCAGACGAGGTAAATCATCCCAGTTCTTAGGAAATACTCAGCAAGGGCTATTTTCGAAGTTATATAAGTCGTTGTCAGTTGCAGCGCAAGTGCTGGCAGCTTGATGCAAAGTGCCGTCGTCGCTTTTCGAGATGTTCGCAGTAATCGCTCAGTTCTTGCAAGGTGCCCACTGGACCATGAAATAGTTTACCAAATTCGGTTGTCAGCTTGAGCCAATTGTCAAGGGGAATATTTAATCTGTTCAGTATCTTGGCGCTACTTTCGCTGATGCATCCACGTTTATCATTGCGAATGATTCGGCCGGTATCATCGACTAATTCTAGATAATCCGTTAAGGAAAACGTAATGCCATTGGGTTGGTTGTCGCACTCATTACCAATAAAAGGCAGGAGATTGCTCGGCTGCTCACCTTGCACTGTCGATATCCACCCGCAGCACCAAATGCAGATGATTCGACATCACCGCAAATGCTGCCACATCAATAGCAAAAACCGCTTCAAGTTCAAATAATAATGACTCGACCCAAGCACGGCGATGGTCATAGTTTTTACCCGAGTAACTATCATCGCCACATAAAAAAGCCCGCCGAACAACTCGGCTACAGCAATGGTAATAAGGTGTGTCTTCAAGGCTTATCTGAGTTCTGCGAGGGCGCGGCATACAAACCTCCTTGTTCAATGCTTAACCAAAGCATAGTCGGAGGTTAGCTACCGCGCTATTAAGGCTGGGTGTCCAGTTTTGTTTCCAGTTTTGTTTCCAGTTTTGTTCGGGTGTCCAGTTTTGTTCGCAATTGGATCCGTCGTCGAGTACGTATGTGCTACTGGCGTCAATGGCGAAAGCCACGGACTAAGGTGCAGAATTTACTTAAACGAGGCGTCAGGATCCAAGCAGCCGTTGCTTGTGGGATCACAAATAAAGGCCCATGGCGGAGCTCGAAAACACCAGGAATACAGCAATCGCTGAGTAATGAGAATCTTAAGAAAGCAGGATTGTATTCACTGAGAGATAGATGGATCGCGGTTCACTATCCGAACCAGAAAACAGGTTAGGCGTTCTAAATGAACCTCCCTGTGCGGAGCCGCATGTAGGGTGGTGTGGGGGCTGGAGGCTAGATACCTCCGGCTACCCGATTATATACCAACTTGCTCTGCTGTCATTTGGCGAAATTCAGCATAATTATCAGCGTATTCCCATATGGAGAACAAATGCTGGCCTTTTGAGTCAATTAAGCAAAAAATTTGACAGCTTGTGTACTCTTTGGATTTTTCTAGTTCACTCCAGGAATAAACTTCAGTTTTTCCATTGTTTGTTAGGGAAATGCCATTTTCATCAAATGTAAAACTCACCTTTAGAGTCTTTAAGAACCTAAACATTAAGTAGGCAAACTTTCCAAATACGAACGTCAATATGCCGCAAATAGCAATTAGGAACATTGAGGTTGAAATGTCAGCTTCTGGAATCCGCTTTGCTGAAAGGTAGATCATCGAAAGAGGGCCACCGATGTAGAGAGGCATAAGTATCACTGCACAAATGTATGCAACTACTCTTATTTTTTTGGAATGTTGAACCATATCTTCCTTGGCATATAACGTTTGGTTAAGGGGCGGGCTTTAGCCCGGCCCAGCGAGCGGAGCGAGCGATTTGAACCAGTTGTTATGTGTTACCGCAATTTCGAGGTATAACCTCGGTTGACATATCTTTTTATGTAACTATTAAGCCCGTGGCCGGCGATGGCCAAGGACTTCATTTGCTCTATGTGTTGCTGGCCCGCGCTTCGGTAGTTGTATAGGTATGTTGCGCCAGTTGTGAATTGCACGGTTATCGAGTCGTGCCCTATCTCATAAAAAGCCACGCCAGAATCGCCGCCTAGATTCTTGTACCTTTCCATAGTCATTGCTCCTGATTTTTATTTGAATGCACTTAGGCCAATAGGTGTCCTACAAGGCCGCCGACTCCAATAGCCCATGTTGTTTCAAAAAGCGAGCTTATGAGAACACGAGTACGAGCAGTTAATGTTTTTACCATAGACACCTCCTTAATGTTGTTTTGATCCGAAGGAACCAAATTGATACTTGCGTAGCGCAACAAAACCAGCAGAAGGGCTACAGAGCCAACAAGCGCCACAGGGATTGTCAGTCCCCCACCTATTACCCCTATCGGCCTAAATGCACTCCTTAACACATAACGCCTACGTAAGCGGCGGCGCGCAGCGCCGTCCGGTTGGGCCGCGCAGCGGACCAACAACCTTTACGTGATTGTTAGGCGCATACCGGCTCGATTGAAAAAACCAAATCATCAAAATTTTCGTCGGGATGGCCATCGTTGCAGTGATATATGCGGCGGCCATTTTCTTCAACCTCAACATAAATCGCAGCGCCATTATGCCAAGAATGGGTAACGCCATCTCCGGTATCCCAAGCGTTTGACACTTGCAGCAAACTATCCTTGGCGTCGACCTGAAGCACAACCTCTTTGGGCATTGTGTCTTCCCAAAGCAGCACACCCTTCGTGAGGGTCTGACCGGCTATATAAATTGCTCCCTTAGCACCAAGCTTGATGCCTTGTTTCCATGGACTATTACTGGAAATTAGCGACAGGAGAAACTTTCTTCCATGCTGCACAGGGTAGCGATCCATCATTATTAAGGTGCGCCCTTTGTACTCAATTGCGCCACCTTTTGCTGCAACAAATAAACTCGAGAAATCCGGCATATTTCGTTTGCGCCTAACATTTTATTCGTGCGCATGCGCGTTTACCTCGTTGGACCAGTGAAAACGCGTACGGTTAACTATCTGTATGCAAAGAACTTATCAGCTTTCTGCCAAATACACCATCTGGAAAAACGCGCATGCGCGTTTTCCAAACCTATTAACTAAAATTCAATTACAATATTCAACTGATTTTATAGAGTTTTATTTATTGCGGATAGAGTTAGTACGCATCGTTCTTGTCTTCAAATCATCCCAAAATACCTAAATTTAAATACGACTGTATACCCATACATTGTTAGTCGATTTCTGGTAAGGCTAAACACAGCAAATAGATAAGAATATGTATGCAGCATGTGTGGGAATTTTCGATTGAGCTAACAAACCGAAACTCGGAATGGGGCACCCAAAAGCTTTTAGTCTGATGAACAGTTCAATGGTCGTTAAGATTGCCACTGTTGTAACAGTGACCGTTGGTGGCATGGCCGCTCTTTCACATCTGACCTATAAGGATATGGGAAATGCCACTATGATGCATAGGCCATGTGATCGCTGCATTAGTACATCCATGTACAGCAGATGCCGCCGTCGAGCCCTCAGGGATGCTTTTTGTGAAATAAAAGGGCGGCGTGTCACAGGGGAAACAATGACAATCAATATCTGCACTATGTGACTATAAAATTCGAAGAACCCCTAACATTATTAATGGCGGCAAACAATATGCACTCTGCCATTTTTGTATAACACTTTATTCTTCCTAACAAATTAACTTTTCGCTTTGCTCTGGGCGGATAAACCAAGGTTTAAATAAAAATCCCTGTACTAGATCGACATTAAGCTCGCGGGCTAGCTGGAGCTGGGCATCGGTTTCTATCCCTTCGAGGATGCATTGCTTGCCAGTGCGTTTGCCAAATTCAATCAATGCACTAAGTAGTGCGATGCCGTGAGGTTCGGCAACTAAATTTAGCCAGTGACGATCAAACTTCAGATAATCCACATTCATGATTAAATCGACCGACAGCATGGAGTGGGGCGCACCGATATCATCAAGTGCCACGTTAATATTGGCTGCTTTAAATTGATGAAACAGTTGATTGGCAAGCTCGGCGTCATTAATGCAGGTATTCTCAATAATCTCTACTGTGACTTGCGGGTGACTGGAGAGTAGGTCGAGTAACTTTTGGGTATGCACGCCGTTAGCTGCATGGGGATCGACATTCACAAATAAGCTTTGTTCAGCAGGAGCGTGTTTAAGCTGAAAGGCTTTGGCCTGAAACTCGATTGAAGCAAGTGCATCGCTGTTTTCGTGTAACTGCTCAAATACCAGATTAGGAGCGATGGCTTGACCTTGCCCAAGGTAGAAACGGGCGAGTGCTTCATAACCATGAATGTGTTTAGTGTGAGGGCAAACGAAGGGTTGGTATTCGCAACTTAAGGATAAACCGCTGAGCTTGAGCATGTAGCAACGCATGGATAATGACTAATTGCTAATTATTCGCATTTAATAGTGCTAAGTGCAAATAAGTTTGCCTGAGTGATGTGCGTTTGCTGATTTTATATACATAGCTTAACGGTATGAATTTGAAACGGTATTATGTTAGTGAATGCAATAAAGGTGGCCTTGGCCACCTTTATTACATTTAGTCTTGTCCTTAGTAATGGAACTTCAGCTCAGCCTCGTTAAATAAAGGCTGTGGCTGTTGTTTTTGCGCTTCGTAAATCAAGCGATAACTTAACACGGCTTGTACATATTCACGGGTTTCGGTGAAGGGAATAGACTCGATAAAACTCATCGCATCGAGTTGACCATTTGATTCAGCTAACCAGCTGCGAACCCTTGATGGGCCTGCGTTATAAGCGGCTGTGGCTAATACTCGGTTTTGATTGAATTCCTTCAATAATTGGGCGTAATAGGCGCTGCCTAAGTTTAAGTTAAGTTCGGCACTGTAGAGATCCTTTGGATCGTTGTACTTAGCACCGTGTTTCTTCGCAGTCGCCTTAGCGGTAGCGGGCATGATCTGCATTAAACCGCGGGCACCAACGCCAGACGTTGCATAGAGGAAAAACGCACTTTCGCGTCGGCTAATGGCGCGGATTTCATCGATATTAACCTTGTGCTTTTTGCTCGCATGTTCAAAGCCCGATTGATGCGCCATTGGGAAGCGTAGGGGGATGTCGTCCCAAAGTTTGCCTTGAATACTGGCTTCGACGCCAAAGTCATACCAGCCTTGATCATGGGCATAACGACCATAGCGGGCGCGCATGTCATTATTGCTGCGTTTAAGCAGGGCAACCCATTCATAACGGGCGTCGAAGTAACGATCGAGCGCCATCAGTTCCTGTACGCGCACAAAACCCAAATCATCTTCCATTTTCGGACTGGTAGCATCAACGACAGGCTCTGGGCTTTGATTTAAAGACACGGGTTTATTGAGTAATTGCGAGGCGGCAAAACCGTAAAAACCACGCTCATTGCTAACGGCAGCAAGGGCTTTGGTCGCGCTTTCTGGGGCGTGTTTGGCATTGGTGCGATACAGCCAATATTGCCAGCGCTCTTTGGATTGCGTTTCAGGTGATAATAAATCTAAATAGCGAGCAATATGGGTGTTGTCCTGCTCGCGAATCGCCCAACGTAAACGACGTTCGAACATATCGTCGCTTTTCATCTCTGGCAGCAGATTATCTGCCCAGTCTTTAAAATTATCATCCTGCTCAATCAATACTCGGCGCACCAGATACTTTTGCAGCTGTAGATCTTGCGCGGGACTAAAACGTTTGGCTTTTTGATACCGAGTATATAAATCGATGGCTTGGTCGAGATCTTTACGGGCAAGGCGTTTTAACCCAGCAGCAACGATATCGCCAACAATAGGATTTTTGTCTTTAAATTTTTCAGTATGGCGCAGGCTATTGGGATCTTTAAATACCGCGACTAAGCGTTTGGCTTCGGCGCTATGGACCGTAATTTTTTGCGATAGAAAGCTCAAAAGACTGGTTTGGCCTTCATCGAAGCTCACTAACATCCGTGCCCAAATCACCTCTTGAGTGCGCTTGCCCGCTTTGGTCCAAGCATTGAACAGAGGGTCACATTCTTTCGGACGGGAATCACCATAGACCCATAGCGACTGCGCGGCGGTATAGGCGGTTTGAGTTTCACCTTTGGCAAGTTTTGCCTCATAAAAATAACACTGTAGCCTGACATCGGTTGGCGCATCTTGAGCCAGCGTCAGAAAATCGTTCCAGCGCTTTTGGCTACCAGCATTCAATAAATATTTCGAACGCAGTCTTTGGTACATTGGTGTTGTTTGATATTTATCTATCAAAAACTTAGCGTCATTACCGCGTAAATCATTGAGCCGACCTATATCGATATCATGGTCTAAGTAGATCGCCAGCGGATATTCACCTAACTTAGCACGCAGGGGTTTATAGGTTGCATAGTCTTGTTTCTTCAAGGCTTTTTCAGCCTCAAGAAAAGTCTTTTGGGTCGACGTTAAAGCAAAAGCCGCAGAGGCATTAAATGCACCTGCGATAATAATTGCGCTGGATAACACCATCTTTGTGAATGGGTTGCACATGCAGAACTTGCCTCCGGGCATCAAGGTTACAATCGATTTTTCCCTATCGATTCAGGATTAATAGTGATTTAGGCGTTTTGCTGCGTTTGGGTGTTGAGTTGTTCGAGTGCGGTGGCATCCTCAATTTTTGTTACCCTAGTTTGGTGTTCAGTTGTTTTAGCTGAGCTATCGTTTTCGAACTCGCTGGTTTCATCAATATCACTGTCGTCTAAGGCTTCATTGAGCGCCTTCTCAAGTAACATCTTATCGAGTTGTTTGCTGGTATCAACACCCAGTTGCTGCATTAAATGCGCTTGACGCACCAAATTGCCTTTGCCAGAGGATAATTTATTCATAGCACTGTGATAGGTTTTCTCGGCGTTATCTAAAGCGCGGCCAAGTTTTTCCATATCGTCGAGGTAGCCGCAGAGTTTGTCGTAGATCCGGCCTGCTTGTTTGGCAATGGTTTGGGCGTGTTGGTTTTGATACTCGTAACGCCAGATATTATTGATGGTACGCAGGGCAACCAAGAGGTTGGTTGGGCTGACCAGCATAATATTTTGCTCAAGGGCAAAGTTAACAAGGCTTGGGTCATGCTCTAAAGCCAGCAAAAATGCGGGCTCGATGGGGATAAACATCAGCACATAATCTAAGCTTTTAAGCCCGTGTAAACGCTGATAATCTTTTTGGCTCAAGCCTTTAATGTGGTTGCGTATGGATAGCACATGCTCATTGATGGCCTGTTCGCGCACCAGCGGATCTTCACTGTTAAAATAGCGCTCGTAGCTGACAAGCGACATTTTAGCATCGATCACCACGTCTTTATTTTCAGGCAAATGCACGATGACATCGGGCTTAAAGCGTTTGCCGCTGTCATCTTTGAGATCCTGCTGGGTGTGGTACTCGTGGCCTTCGCGCAGGCCACTTTCTTGCAGCACGCGGTCTAAAATCACTTCGCCCCAGTTGCCTTGCTGCTTATTATCGCCTTTTAGGGCTTTTGTCAGGTTAATGGCATCTTGGCTCATTTTTAAGTTGAGCTCACGCAAGTGCTCTAATTGATGTTTGAGTGCACTACGCTCGGATTGCTCATGGTTATAGGATTCGCGGATTTGCTGCCTAAAACCTTCTAACTGTTGCTTTAACGGCCCAAGTACGCCTTCTAATTGATTGGCGTTTTGGTGTTTAAAGTTTTCGCTGCGCTCTTCGAAAATACGGTTGGCAAGATTTTCAAATTGGGTTTGCAGACGTACTTCGGCACTTTCTAGGGTGGCGATCTTTTCCCGCAGTGATTCTTGCTGGGCATCCGCTTTGGCCTGAATAGTTTGTTGTAGGGCATTGGATTTAGACAACGCCAGTTGTAATTCGAGTTGACGGCGATGACTATCGTTTAATTGTTGCTCTAAACTCGGCACGCGCTCGGCTAAGGCCTCGGCTTTGCCCAGATGTTCGATTTTTTGCTCTAGGCGCAGCTGGCATTGACGGAGTTGGCTATCTTTATCGTCCACTAAGATTTGCTGCTGCGCGAGGGAAAGCTCTGCATCTTCGTTTACTTGGCGCATTTCTTGTTCTAACTCATCCTTAAACTGTTGCCAGCGAGAACGGGTGAGACGTTGATTGAGTAGGGCACCGATTAACAGTCCTAAAAAGGCCACGGCGATTAGGCCGATGATCTGGGCGAGGGAAAAAGATTGAGAAAATGGCATCTTACTAGCACTCCTTTTGCGATGGCGCCTAGGGTCGCATGCCCCTAGAAAGGCTTCAAGTGCTTTAATAAACAATCTGTTTAGCTGATGACTCAAATGAGCAAGACTTAGTCGCTTAGGTTGATATAGTGTGAGGGATGAAATTTTTTTGCGGTTTTCTGTGTCTATATCCCTACAGCTTATCAACACAGGTTAATTTACCTGAGCTTTATGGGTGAGCGCTTAGCGTTAGCAAAAGCCGGTACATAACATTTTATTTCTGCAGAGGTGTCAATTGGCTAATCAATCACGTTTTACACCGGGTATTTTGAAAAAAGCACGCTGGCATATACAAGACAATCAAGTTACTCCTGAGTCGGTCTTTAAGGCACGCCGCCACATAGTGAAAGCCATGGGGTTAGGTGCGATTGGTGCCAGTATCCCAGGTTATGTGCAGGCTGGATTATTCGATCTGTTTGGTGATCAGCCCAAAACCAGCTTTATCACCACGCCACTGACTTTTGAGGCCAATGCGCGCTTTGGTCAGGGTGAGGTGCTTACACCATTTGATAAGGTCACAACCCATAATAACTTTTATGAGTTTGGTACCAGCAAACAAGACCCGTCTGATAATGCGCAGCAGTATAAAGTCGACCCTTGGCAATTGCGTATTGAAGGCGAAGTTGAGCGCCCCATGACGCTTGATTATCAGGATCTGACTAAGCTGTTTCCGCTTGAAGAGCGTACTTATCGACTGCGCTGTGTTGAAGCTTGGTCGATGGTGATCCCTTGGGTTGGGTTTCCTCTTGCGGCGTTATTGAAAAAAGTGGGCGTAACCAGCAAGGGAAAATATGTCGCTTTTGAGACCGCCTTCGATCCCGAGCAAATGCCAGGACAAAAAAGCCGTTTAATGGGCGGTGGTATTCATTATCCTTATGTGGAAGGCTTAACCATTGCCGAGGCGATGAATGAACTGACGCTGATGTCCGTCGGACTGTATGGTAAAACCCTGCCGCCGCAAAATGGCGCGCCAATTCGGTTAGTGGTGCCGTGGAAATATGGTTTTAAGAGCATTAAATCCATTGTGCGTATTCGGGTGATGGACAAGCAGCCACCCACCAGCTGGAATCAACTCGCACCCCATGAGTACGGGTTTTATGCCAATGTGAACCCAGCTGTCGATCATCCCCGCTGGTCACAGGCGAGTGAGCGGCGCATCGGTGAAGGTGGGTTATTCTCGGCGCAGCGCATTGATACATTGCCTTTTAATGGCTATGGCGAGTTTGTCGCCTCTTTATATGACGGCATGGATTTGAGGCAGTTTTATTAACCCATTCGGCGACTGTATTCTAGGCGCAATCGATTGCGCCTAGCGAACAAGTTGCAATATCTGTCTAGCGAGATAGTGGTTAGCGCCATTAAAGGGGAAAAGAGTAGGAGTCTTATGTTCAACATCACGGCGTTAAGAGTCACGCCAAAACAGCTGCTCTGGGTAAAGTTAGTTTTTCATTTGATTGGGCTTATCCCGATTACTTGGTTGGTTTTTACTGTGTTGTCTGGTCGTGCGGGCGGCGACCCTGTGCAGCATATTATCCACTTTACTGGAATTGGCGCACTCAATGCGCTACTGGCAACACTACTGATTTCACCTATTGCCAAGAGATTTAAGTTAGGTTGGTTAATGCAGACTCGCAGGCTTGTCGGCCTGTATGTGTTTGCCTATGCCACACTGCATATTGTAGCGTTTTTCAGTTTAGATCTGCTGTTTGCCTGGGAGTTATTCTTCAGCGAGGTGGCGAAACGGCCTTATATTTTAGTTGGTGCTGTGGCTTATGTGATTGTGAGCGCCTTAGCGATTACCTCATTTAAGGTCTTAATGCGAAAAATGGGCCGACGTTGGCAAACGCTGCACAATGGAGTGTATGTCGTGGCGATACTAGCACCGATCCATTTTTATTGGTCGGTCAAATCTGAAATCATCGAACCGAGTCTGTATATTCTCGGTTTTGGTTTGTTGCTCGCATGGCGTTTACCCGTTTGGCAGAAGAAGCGCAGCAGCCGTATCGCGATGGCCGCCGAGGGCAAGCGATAATCTGTAGTGTTGGCATTTATCAACGAGCAAAGAAAACGGCGTTTGCATACACTGCAAGCGCCGTTTTTATATCAGACGTTGGAAGAGAATAGGTTTAACCTAAACCCTGTGTCGCTGACTTCATTTGAATAAATTCAATCTTATAGCCGTCAGGATCTTCAACAAAGGCGATTTCTGTGGTGCCACCCGCGACAGGGCCAGGCGCGCGTGTCACTTTACCGCCTGCGGCGGCAATGGCTTCACAACGAGCATAAATGTCTTCATCACCAATTGCGATATGGCCAAAGCCTGTACCGAGATCGTATTTTTCAGTGCCCCAGTTATAGGTCAATTCAATCACCGCTTGGCCTGTTGACTCTTCACCGTAGCCAACGAAGGCTAAAGAATATTTGTATTCTGGGTTTTCTGAGGTGCGTAGCAGCTTCATACCAAGTATTTGAGTGTAAAAATTAATACTGCGCTCTAAGTTACCAACGCGGATCATTGTGTGTAACAATTGTGACATAGGATTATCTCGGTCAATGAATTATGCCGGCATTATAACAAAAATCATTGTTAATCGAGTCTTAATGTTAATCGAATAAGCGAATTGCCATGCCTTGATTTTTGAGTTGATGTGCGCTAGGCGAGGTTGCGTGGTGTGAGCTGTATCACGTCACCATTAAAGGCGATGTGAAAAGTACAGGATAATTTAGGTCTTGCTCACAAAATAACTATCTCAATATAGGCATTTATCTCAGGCTTGATAATAATGGGTTCATACCCACTAGGAGAGTGAATATGAACACCGAACTTAAAATGGCGCTAGGTACTACAGTTGTAATTGCTTTATTTTTCAGTGCATTCTTCGTATCTATGTTCTGATACCGCATTCTAATCAAATCCTGTGTTAAGGCGCTTAAATCGGTTGATTTAAGCGCCTTTGTGTTTCTAGACTCCGCCATTTTTCGTATCTGTCCGTTTTAACATATCGTGATTGTCGGCAATATTTCTGCAAATAGTTTGAAAAATGATTATTTTGATATTTATATATTTTGATTTTCAAACTAAAATGTTGGCAGACATCATCAAACACCACAGGTACTTTTGTCCAAATCGGTCAGATAAGGGCAGGGAACGTAGGAAAGAATAATGAAAATAACCCCTTCAACAACAATGTCGCAGCCAAGTCATGGCGTTGGACACTCCATCGCCCAATGGCAACATCCCCATGGATTCTCTACACAAAATACTGATGGCGAAAAAAATACCCGTTATGTGCTGTATTTAACGGTTATCACTATGGTGGCCGAGATTGTGGCGGGCACGATATACGGCTCTATGGCATTGCTGGCCGATGGTTGGCATATGGGCACCCATGCCGCCGCCTTTATGATCACGCTGTTTGCCTATTCCTATGCCCGTAAGCATGCCAATGATCCAACCTTTGCCTTTGGTACCGGTAAAGTGAGTGTCCTTGGCGGTTATACCAGCGCCATCGCCTTAGGACTGGTTGCACTTATCATGCTTATCGAATCAGGGATGCGTTTGATAAACCCTGAGAATATTCACTTTAATGAGGCTATTTTCGTGGCCTTGATTGGATTAAGTGTGAACGTATTAAGCGTGTTCCTGTTGAAAGACCATCATTCCCACGACCATGGACATTCACATGGGCATTCACACGGTCACTCTCATGGTCACACTCACGCACATGATCATGATGATGAGAACGATGACCATAAGGCTCATCAAGATAATCATTGCTGCCATGGGCACGATCATCATGCTGCTGACCATGACCATGACCATGACCATGACCATGACCATGATAACCATTCACACAACCACGCACATGGACATTCCCATGGGCATTCGGGGCATGATCACAACCTGAGAGCGGCTTATTTTCACGTATTAGCTGATGCATTAACCTCAGTGCTGGCGATTGCCGCACTCTTATTCGGTAAATATATGGGCTTAACCTGGCTCGACCCGATTATGGGGATTGTAGGGGCAATTATTATCAGTCGCTGGTCATGGGGATTGATTCAGCAAACGAGTCCAATTTTGCTCGACGGCGGGGTAAATGCAGCGTTACAGCGTAAAGTGCGCGAAACCATTGAAGCGGTGCCTGATCACCAAGTCGCCGATTTACATATTTGGCGCGTGAGTGCCGATCACCATGCTATTATGTTATCCATAGTGTCCCACTCACCGAAAGAAGCCAGTTATTTTAATCAGTTACTGACTAAGTTCCCTGAGTTATCCCATATTACTATTGAGCTGCATACTTGTCGTCAACGTGAGTGTGTCGCTAAGGAAGCCTAATGACAGTTGCACCGCAGCATGATGCTCTATCAGCCTCGGCCGTCCATTCCACGGATCAGGCGTTAAACCATGTGATTATTGAGTTTTATGAAAAATTATCATCTTGGGAGCATGCTATCGTGCGTGATAAGGGTTTTAGCCTATCACAGGTTCACACCATTGAATTATTGGGAGTGCACGGCGCGATGCGGATGAAGGAACTTGCTGATAAAATTGGGGTAACGACTGGCACGCTTACGGTGCAAATCGATAAGATGGTCGAATCCCAATGGGTTGTGCGCCGCCCGCACGAAACCGATAGGCGCTCGATTCTGGTCGAGTTAACCGAAAAGGGCCAAGCACTATTTCTTGAGCATGATGCGCTGCATTTGCAATTAACGACCGATCTCACTGCTAAAATGAGCGCGGAGGAGCGCAGCGTGCTGCTGAACCTGCTGACGCGGATGAACCAAGAGTTTTAATTGCACATTTATGTAGCTCATTAAGTCACGATTAAAGCGCCCCGATGGGCGCTTTTTTTATGACACAACATCTTGAATATTTTCGATTCATTCTCGATTAATCATCCGTGATTACAATATCTTATCTTTTGTTATATTCTTGTTGGATTAAAAGTTGAACTGAAAATCAATTAAGGTAATGTAGAGCAGAAATTAAGATGGAATCAATTTAAGGGCTCTGTTTAAGGACTATGTTTAAGGGCTCTGTTTAAGGACTATGTTTAAGGGCTCTGTTTAAAAAGGAATAACATGAATCGTAAATTACTGCCTTGGTGCATCGCAGGTGTGCTCACTATGACTGCTCAAGTTCACGCGCAAGAAGACAAGTATATTTGGCTTGAAGAGGTTGAAGGTGCAAAGCCTATGGAATGGGTTAAAGCCCAAAATGCCGCCTCAGCCGCCGAAATTAAAGCCTTCAAAGGGTTTGATACCTTAGTCGCAAATAGCCTCGCTATCCTCAATGACAAAGAGCGTATTCCTTACGCCACCCACATCGGCGACAAGCTGTATAACTTTTGGAAGGACGATACCCATGTCCGGGGGATTTATCGCCGCACGACCATGGAAGAATACACAAAGGCGCAACCCAAGTGGGAAACCGTGCTTGATGTCGATGCTTTAGGTAAGTTGGAATCGGTTAACTGGGTATTTAAGAGCATTGATTGCCAATATCCCGATAATCAACGTTGTTTTGTGTCTTTATCCCGTGGCGGCGCCGATGCGGTCGAAGTGCGTGAATTTGATTTAACCACCAAAGATTTTGTGCCAGCAAAAGATAAGCCATTCTTTTTAAAAGAAGCGAAATCTAGCCTAAGTTGGATAGATAAAAACCAAGCATTTGTCGGCACCGACTTTGGTGATGGCCAAAGCATGACGGACTCAGGTTACCCCCGTGTCGTTAAGTTATGGCAACGTGGTATGCCACTTGAGCAAGCGAAAACGATTTTTAGTGGTGATAAAACCTCGGTGGCAGTATCGGGTTGGGTGATGTTCGACGATAAAACCCCGCTGAGCCTAGTCACAGAAGCACATACCTTTTACACCGCCACCCAATATGTTTATCAAGACGGAAAACTGACTAAGCTGCCAATCCCACAAGATGCCGAGATTAAAGGCTATTTCCAAGGCAAATTGTTTATTGAGCTCAAGAGTGACTTAGCAACGCCTGCGGCGACATTCAGCCAAGGCGCTGTGGTGTACGCCAATGTGGCGGATTTAATTGCCCAAAAAGCGGCGTTTACTGAATTTGTGAGCCCTACACCGACAGCATCGATTGCGCAGCTGAGTTTCAGTAAGAGTGCGATTTTTGTTAATTGGCTCGATAACGTGAAGAGCAAGCTGGTTCGATACGAGCAAGATGAAAAAGGCGCATGGCAAAGCACGCCAGTGCCCTTTGAGGCCAACGGCGCGCTAACTGTGATGGATATGGAGCGCGACAGTGACGATTTCTTTGTTAACTACACTAGCTTCCTTGAGCCATCGAGCCTGTATACCGTCAATGCTAAGGCGCTTAAACCTCAAAAAATCAAAGGTATGCCTCAGCAGTTTGCGGCGGATAAATTTAAAACTGAGCAATATTTTGCCACCTCAAAGGATGGTACCAAAGTGCCTTATTTTGTGGTGATGGCAAAAAATCTTAAGCTCGATGGCAGCAATCCAACACTGCTTTATGGTTATGGCGGATTTGAAGTGTCTCTTCGCCCAGCGTATTCAGCCACTATTGGTAAAAACTGGTTAGAACAGGGCGGAGTCTATGTGCTGGCCAATATCCGTGGCGGTGGAGAATATGGCCCAGCATGGCATCAAGCGGCGCTTAAGCAGAATCGTCATAAGGCCTACGAGGACTTTGAGGCCATCGCTGAGGATTTGATCGCCCGTAAGATCACCTCGAGCAAGCATCTAGGCATTCAAGGCGGCAGTAACGGTGGTTTGCTTATGGGTGCCGCCTTTACCCGTCGTCCCGATCTCTATAATGCCGTGGTATGCCAAGTGCCTTTACTCGATATGTACCGTTTCAATAAGTTACTCGCTGGCGCAAGTTGGATGGGGGAGTACGGTAATCCCGATGTGCCAGAGGAATGGGCCTACATAAAAACTTACTCGCCATACCATAACCTGCATAAAGACGTGCATTATCCTAAGGTGTTTTTTACCACCTCAACCCGTGACGACAGGGTACATCCAGGGCACGCCCGCAAGATGGTGGCTAAGATGAAGGATATGGGTATTGATGTGCTTTACTATGAAAATATCGAAGGTGGGCATGCTGGGGCTGCAGATAATAATCAAGCTGCGGAACTAAATTCAATGGCGTTTGCCTACTTATTACAGCAGTTAAAATAATCGCACTTGTTACCGCAGTAAATTAACAAGCTGGGGTTAGTTCCGAGCAAGTCCCTATAGGTTGGGGAGTCAAAAACGGTCGAATGCCTTCAGATTCGGCCGTTTTTTTAATCCGCATTATAACTTGTTAATTATAAAGATTATTTAATTGAGGAGAATCTGACGACTTGCTAAGATGGCGCAAATTGTAGGGCATAAGATTGCCTTAAGAAAACTAAGTTAGCTTCGGCCCACTATTGATTTGAGAGACCATAACCAGTGCTGACGAGATTTAAAACCCTAACCGTGAATCGTTTCACTTTTATCACCGCAGTATTTTACGTTTGCGTTTTTAATATCCCACTGTTTGAAATCATCAAAAAAGGCATTGAAAAACAACCTGATGTCGATCCGGTTTTTATCGCCAGTATGCCGTTATTTTTGATCTTTGCGCTGAGTTTTGTGTTTTCGCTGTTTACAGTGAAGTATCTGCTAAAGCCCTTTTTTATCATCCTCACTTTATTATCATCTAGCGTGTTTTTTGCGGCCTTAAAATACAATATCGTGTTTGATTACGGCATGATTGAAAACACCTTTCAAACCAACAGCGCTGAAGCGCTGATGTATGTCAATTTTGCTTCCATACTCAATATGCTGCTTACGGGGATTTTGCCAGCCTATTTGATTTACAAAGCTGATATCCAATACAAGCCATTTTTCAAAGAGTTGCTACATAAAGTTTTGTTTATGCTGGCGATGTTAGCAGGGCTTGGGATTATCGCCTTCTTCTATTTCCAAGACTACGCTTCCTTTGGCCGCAATAATGATGAGATTAAGCGTTATATCGTGCCGACCTATTTTATTGGTGCGGCGGCTAAGTACATCAATGTGCATTACCTACAAACACCAATCAAATATGAACAGCTTGGCTTGGATGCAAAAAATGTCAGTCCCAATACCAACGGTAAGCCCAATTTATTAGTGCTGGTGGTTGGGGAAACGGCTCGTTCGATGAACTATCAATACTATGGTTATGAAAAACCGACCAACGCCCATACTCAGGGGCAAGGATTACTGGTCTTTAAGGATAGCCATTCTTGTGGTACGGCAACCGCAGTATCGCTGCCTTGCATGTTCTCCCGCATGGGACGCGATGACTATGATTCCCGCCGTGCCTATGCCCAAGACACGGCCGTTGATGTACTGAATCATGGCGGGATTAAGGTGCAATGGTTTGATAATGACTCGGGTTGTAAAGGCGTGTGCGATCAGGTTGAGAACATCACTATCGATTTAAAGAGCGATCCTGAGTTGTGCTCCGGTCAATATTGCTTTGATCAAGTTTTGTTGAACAAACTTGATGAAGCATTAGCTAACGCCGAGCAAAAAGATACCGTGATTGCGTTACATATTATTGGCAGTCACGGGCCGACCTATTATCTACGTTATCCGCCAGAGCACCGTAAATTTACGCCAGATTGCCCACGTAGTGATATTCAAAATTGCAGTGCTGAAGCGTTAATGAATACCTACGACAACACTATCTTATATACCGATTACATTCTTAGTCAGGTGGTCAATAAGCTTAAACAACACCAAGAAAAATTTGATACCGCCATGTTTTATCTCTCCGATCATGGCGAGTCTTTGGGTGAGAAAGGCATGTACTTGCATGGCGCCCCTTACAGCATCGCGCCTATTGAGCAAACGAGTATTCCTATGCTGGCTTGGTTTTCTGAGGACTTTAGTCAAGATAATCACTTGAATATGGCTTGTCTTGCTAAAGAAGCTGAAAAGGGGGGATTTTCCCATGACAATTTGTTCGATAGCCTATTGGGATTAATGAATGTTCAAACTCAGGTTTATCAGCCTGAATTGGATATTTTTGCCCGCTGCCGAGGTTGAGCCGCTTTTGGCATAACATAAAAAATTAAAGGAGGATGGCAACATCCTCTTTTTGTTTTTGCGCGCCATCATAATAATCATTTTACCCAGTATCCAAAACGAAGCAGTTGAGTTAACTTAAGTTATACAAAATTATAACAACTCATGGATACATGATTCATGTCTTTTCCTGCAGCAAATAAAGAGCTCGATTCAGCGGCTCAAATTTTACGTTTAGCTGTACCGCAAATGTCTGCGCTTGATATACCGGTTACGCCAGAAAACTACACCGTTTGGTATGAGTATTTTGCTCAATCAAACTTAGATCTAAATCGTGCTATTGATGGTTTTCTTGCTAACAATGTCGTATTCACCAAAGAAGTGAATACCAGTCTGTACAAGAATTTTATTCAAGAGAAGTCCCCTGAAGTCATTGAGAATGTCCAGATAGAAACTCAGATACTGATTAACTCTCTCATCAGTAAAATTACTCAGTTAACCCAAGGGACGGAAGCATTTACAAGCACCTTGGCGGATTTTGGATTGCAACTACAATCAACGCCCGATGTGAATACGTTAAATCAATTAGTCGATGGGGTGCTTGATGAAATGCAGAGCCTATTGGTTAATAACCAAGCCATGGAGCAGAGCCTCAATGCCATGGGACAAGAAGTACAAAACTTAAAAGCTGAAATGGAAAATTTAAGTCTGGCAGCAATGACAGATCAATTGACTTCGTTACATAACCGCCGAGCTTACGAAATTGCTATTCAAGACCATATCCATCGTGCGGAGGAACAACAAACCCGTTGTAGTTTATTACTTGTGGATATTGACAGATTTAAGATATTTAACGACACCTATGGGCATCAAATTGGCGACAAAGTCTTGGCTTATGTTGCGCTGGCTTTAAAACAATGTGTGCGTGGTGATGACTTTGTCGCCCGTTACGGCGGTGAGGAATTTGTGGTGTTACTGCCTAATACCCATTTTCATGATGCGCTGCAAGTGGCCGAGACTTTGAGGGAGCGGATCTCCGAGCGGCGCCTAGCCATAGGCAAAGATAAAAAACTCTCATTGGGCGCCATTACGGTGTCGATTGGCTTAGCCTCTTTGCAAAAGGGCGATGATGCAGAAACCTTGTTTAGCAGAGCGGATAAAGCCCTGTATGAAGCTAAATCCGATGGCCGTAATTGCGTGCGTGGCTGAGTTGTTGCTTATTATCAGTATAGTTTGAGGGCGTATGTATAATGGTTTAAGTGTAAGTAGTCACAGCATCCTTATGCTTCACTGATGCGAATCTTGGGTTCAGGATTGAGCGCCTTACGCCAATAAATGCTTAAAATGCAGTAAGCGATTGTTGGCGGGCATGGCGATATCTTCAACTAAGGTTAAGTTTTGGGCTTGGGCAAGGGTGACAATCCATTCAACATCTCGAATGCCGCTTTCACTATCTCTTTGTTTTAATAAGTCATCAAATCGCCGATTGCTGTCGCTGGTATAGTGACCTTGATAGTTAAAAGGCCCGTACAGGCATAGGGTGTTGAGCCGCGGTAAATACTCACCTAAGCCATTAAAAAATGCTTCCACCTTGGGTTTACTCATAATATGTAAGGTATTGGCGCTGAATACTGCATCGATATGGGGGCTGTTGATAGGCCAAGGTAGTGACACATCAAGTGTAATAGGTAAGCCAAGATTATGAACGCCAAGTTGATGACCTTGTTGTAAACATCTTGCACTAATGCCCTCAAGATATTGCGCTTGATCGCTCGTTTGCCAAAAAAGTTGAGGGAGATTCGCCGCAAAATAAACGGCGTGTTGTCCCGTGCCGCTGCCGATTTCAAGTACTTGTTTGGTATTGGCAAAAGCGGTTTTTAATACCGCAAGAATAGGCGCTTTATTATTTTCACAGGCTTGAGAAAAGGGCAGAACATCAGTTGTTTGAGGTTGTATATCCTGCGGCATAGTTTCTCCTGATAGGTCATTGTTAAACAAGTTATTGTTAAATAAATCTTTGTGAAATGCGTCTTTCTGATGGCGATTACCCTTGAGACAATAACGCAGGGTCAATTCTATTACCATCCTAGCGGGTGGTGCCTAGCTTAAGTCACTAACCTCGTTAATCCAATGGCTTAAGTTGTTTTGCCAAACTCGCTTATTTCCCTGTCAGGGGGCATTCTTCTGTTGACCATGATAATAGCTTCGTTATACTCAAAAATTCTGAACGTTTGTAAAAAATATTAAACGAAAAATCATAATAACATCGTGTAAGGAAACCCTATGTCAGCCAAACGCTGCGCCTCTTATTACAATGCCACTATTAAGCAAGAGTCTGATTATCCAGAACTTGAAGGTGATCTTCGTGTAGATGTTGCCATTATCGGCGGCGGGTTTACTGGGGTTGCAACAGCGGTTGAGTTGTCTGAAAAAGGCTACAAGGTCGCATTATTAGAGGCAAATAAAATTGCTTGGGGCGCGACTGGCCGTAATGGTGGTCAAGTGACCGGAAGCCTATCTGGCGATGCAGCGATGACCAAGCAATTACGGCGTCATCTTGGTCAGGATGCCGAGGATTATGTGTGGGATCTTCGCTGGCGTGGGCACGATATCATCAAAAGTAGAGTGGCGAAGTACAACATTGATTGTGATTTAAAATTTGGTCATATCCAGACGGCCTATCGCCCCGCACATATGGCAGAGTTACAGCAAATGTTCGACGAGGCTAATCGCCGTGGCATGGGGGAGTTTATGACCTTAGTGCCTGAGCAGGAGATGCCCACCTATTTAGCCTCGCCCTTGTACCACGGCGGTTTAGTCAATCGGCGCAATATGCATCTGCATTCGGTAAATCTATGCCTTGGTGAGGCTCGAGCCGCGGCTTCATTGGGCGCTAAGATTTTTGAACATTCACAGGTGCTGGATATTCAGCAAGGAGAGCTTGCAACCGTGCTCACGCCAAAGGGAAGGGTAAAGGCAAACAGCGTGCTCATCGCGGGCAATGCCTACCACAAATTGGGCCGTCCCAAGCTACGGGGCATGTTATTTCCTGCCTCCCTTGGCAATTGTGCGACAGCCCAATTGCCGGCTGAGTTAGCTAAGCAACTTAATCCGCAGGATTTGGCCGTGTATGATTGCCGCTTCGTGCTGGATTATTACCGCTTAACCGCCGACAACCGTTTGATGTTTGGCGGTGGCACCAATTACAGCGGCCGCGATCCTAAAAACGTTGCCGCCGAGCTGCGCCCGGCGATTGAACGTACTTTCCCCCAGTTAAAGGGCGTCGACATTGAATTTGCTTGGGCTGGTATGGCGGGGATAGTGATTAACCGTATTCCCCAGTTGGGCAAAATTACTCCAAATATCTTCTATTGTCAGGGATATTCGGGCCATGGCGTGGCAACTTCCCATATCATGGCCGAGATCATGGGGCTGGCGATCGATGGTCAAATGCGAGAGTTCAATCTCTTCGCCGCGATGCGTCATATCCGGATCCCGCTGAATGAATGGTTTGGTAATCAGGCACTGGCCCTAGGGATGTTGTATTACACCCTCAGGGAAAACTGGCGCTAAACAGGTGGGGAGTCTGGCGAAAGCGAGATGATTGTCACTCATATTGGATTAATTGTTGTGAGTTAACTGCTCGCCAGTTTTTCAGCTAAATAATCCACTAAAACCCGCACTTTGGCGCTCAGATGACGATTTTGGGGGTAGAGCGCCCAAATGCCTTCTTTGGTTTCGCGGTGTGCGTCGAGGAAGGAGATAAGTTTGCCTGCATGAATATCTTCTTCAATATAATAATCAGGGAGTTGTACTATCCCTATGCCCTTTAACGCTGCATCCCGCAGGGCATAGCCGCTGTTGCAGATAAGGTTGCCGCGTACCTTAATATTGCGCTCGCGGCCATGTTCAATAAAGCGCCAGTAATTGTGATTCCCGATCAGACAATTATGTTGATTTAACTCCGAAAGCGTATGGGGCTCACCGTATTTTTCAACATAACTGGGCGAGGCGGCCACATAATGGGTGCGGCTACTCAAGGGTTTGGCCATTAGGCTGGAGTCGGCGAGTTTGCCAAGGCGAATAGCCAAATCGTAACCGCCCTCAATCAAATCCAAGGTTCTGTTAGTCAAGTCAACATTACATTCCACGCTCGGGTACTGCACCATAAAGTCATTGAGTAACGGCATGATAAATTTTTCACCGTAGGCTACGGGCGCGGTGAGTTTTATCAGCCCTTGAGGCGAGTCTTTAAGATCGGTAATCGCTCGCTCAGCTTCCTCGAGGCCTGTCTGCAATTGGCGGCAATGGCGATAATAAATCGTGCCTTCTTCGGTGAGCGATACCTTGCGCGTCGTACGGTAAAACAGCTTAGTGCCGAGGCGATTTTCCAGCGCGCCGACTTGCCGACTCACGTGGGCGGTGGACACATTGAGGCGCTGTGCGGCTAAGGTAAAGTTCTCGGCTTCGGCTACTGCTACAAATTCTGATATGCCATCCCAAAGGTACATTATTGCTTCTCAGTAAAAATGAATTGCCAAAATGCTAGATTATCAATCCTCAGGAAATAAATACAATCTAGTGACTGCATTACCGCACACTATTTTTAAGCTTATCCGTCCGCCTCAATCTATGCTTACAAGCGAGTAGGGCATGAGGTAAGCCGTAAATTGATAGGCCCATTGATTAAAAGAAGGAAAGACAAGCATGTCGAACGAAAAACCACAGTTTATCAAGTCAAAGGCCGCCGTGGCCTGGGGGCCGGGACAGCCGCTCAAGATTGAAGAAGTCGATGTGATGTTACCTAAAGCTGGCGAAGTGTTAGTTCGCATCGTGGCGACTGGGGTGTGCCATACCGATGCGTTTACCTTAAGTGGTGACGATCCCGAAGGCGTATTCCCAGCGATCCTCGGCCATGAAGGCGGTGGTATTGTTGAGCAAGTGGGCGAAGGCGTGACCAGCGTGCAGGTTGGCGACCATGTGATCCCTCTTTACACGCCTGAGTGTGGCGAATGTAAATTCTGTTTATCGGGTAAAACAAACCTGTGCCAGAAAATCCGTGCGACCCAAGGCAAAGGTTTGATGCCAGATGGCACCACGCGTTTCTATAAAGATGGCCAGCCCATTTTCCATTACATGGGCTGTTCTACCTTCTCTGAATACACGGTATTACCTGAAATTTCATTGGCTAAGGTTAATAAAACTGCGCCATTAGAAGAGATTTGTCTGCTCGGCTGTGGTGTGACGACAGGTATGGGCGCCGTAATGAACACCGCTAAGGTGGAAGAAGGCGCGACCGTAGCGATTTTCGGCCTAGGTGGTATCGGTCTTTCGGCCATTATTGGGGCGACCATGGCTAAAGCCAGCCGGATTATTGCCATCGATATTAACGAATCTAAATTCGAACTTGCCCGTAAATTAGGGGCAACCGATTGTATTAATCCGAAACATTTCGACAAACCCATTCAAGAGGTGATTGTCGAGATGACCGATGGCGGCGTGGATTACTCCTTCGAATGTATCGGTAATGTCAATGTGATGCGCAGCGCGCTTGAGTGTTGCCACAAGGGCTGGGGCGAATCAGTGATCATTGGTGTTGCGGGTGCAGGGCAGGAGATCTCCACCCGTCCGTTCCAACTAGTGACAGGTCGCGTATGGCGAGGTTCTGCCTTCGGTGGCGTGAAAGGACGTTCGCAATTACCTAAAATCGTTGAACAATACCTTGCAGGTGAGTTTAAGCTCGATGACTTTATCACCCACACTATGGGACTTGAACAAGTCAACGAAGCCTTCGACTTGATGCATGAAGGCAAGAGCATTCGCAGCGTGATCCATTTCGATAAATAATTGCGCTCTTTGTCATCACAGCAGCAGATAACCGCTAACGGCTTATCTGCTGCTTATGTGTTTTAAGCTTGTGATAGGGTCTTGAACGGCAAGCTAACCGCTGAAAGTGAACAGGAAAGGGATTGAAATGACCATAGAAAATATCAGCTGTAACAAGAGCTTTGGTGGTTGGCACAAACAGTATCGCCATCAATCTCAGGCGCTGAACTGCGAGATGCGCTTTGCGATTTACCTGCCACCCGAGGCGGCCAACAAACCTGTGCCTGTGTTGTATTGGCTATCGGGACTCACCTGTACCGACGAAAACTTTATGCAGAAGGCTGGCGCGCAGCGTATTGCGGCGCAGTTGGGAATGGCTATCGTCGCTCCCGATACCAGTCCTCGTGGTGATGATGTTGCCGATGCACCGGATAAAGCCTATGACTTGGGCCTCGGCGCAGGGTTTTATGTGAATGCGACCAGAGCACCTTGGAATCGCCACTATAAAATGTACGACTATATCGTGCATGAGCTGCCAGCGCTGATTGAAGCGAATTTCCCCGTAACCGGACAGCGCGCCATCTCTGGCCACTCCATGGGCGGGCATGGCGCGTTAGTCATTGGATTAACCCATCCCCACAGATATAGCTCCATTTCGGCCTTTAGTCCTATCAGCAATCCAAGCAATGCGCCTTGGGGGATTAAAGCCTTTACCGAGTATTTAGGGGAAAATCGTGAGCACTGGCGCCAATATGATGCCTGTGAGTTACTCAAATTGGCGATCAGCGAAGTGCCTATTTTAGTCGACCAAGGCGATGCCGACAGCTTTTTAGAAACACAATTAATGCCACACACGCTCAGTGATATCGCCAAAACGAAAGGCTATCCCTTAGATTTGCGTATGCAGGCGGGCTACGACCATAGCTATTACTTTATTGCGAGCTTTATTGAAGAACACCTTAAATTCCATAGCTTGTATTTTAAATAAGGTTGCCAATCGTTAACCCCTTTCAGGATTAAACCTCAGAGTTAAAGCCTAGGGTTAAATATTAAAAAGCGCGGTGAACATCAAGTTCGCTGCGCTTTTGTTTTCTACGGATAAATCGTGATGTCATTCAGCATGTCATGTTGACCCATTGCGCCTGAATGATTTGAATGCAGCGGCTATATCTCAAATGAGAAAAAGCTGTTAAGTTCTAGAAATTAAAGATGATTCATTCTCTATATTCTCAATACAACATTGACGAATAAATATACATAAGGATAGGAGTTCAATATGAAATGGATGTTCGTGCTGTTACTGGCGATTGCGAGTCCCGCCAATGCCATGATTATTAGGCATGATGTGGAAGACGCGAAATATCAAGCGGCGGCGCAAAGCGATAATTCAACAGTCACCTTTTTAGGACTTTATAAAGGTGATGAAATCGTGCTTGGCACTGGCAGCCTTATCGATAAGCAATGGATTGTGACGGCCGCGCACGTGGCCAATGAGCTAACGGTCGGTAATAAAGTGCAATTTAAAACGGATTTTTACTCGATTAAAGACGTGATAAAACATCCACTTTGGAAAGAAAGGCACTTTCTCAATGACATTGCATTGGTTCAATTGGCTTCACCAATTGAAGACGCCACAGTCGCTAAATTGAATCATGCCTCAACCGAAACGGGTAAAATCGCTACCTTCGTCGGACGAGGCGATTTTGGTAATGGGCTAGTGGGCGTTGCGGGGGCCGATAAACAATTGCGTGCGGCACACAATGCCGTGGTCGGAGTGCAGGAGCAATGGCTGCAATTTATCTTTGACCGCGACGCGAATGCCTTACCATTGGAGGGGATCAGTGGCCCTGGAGATTCGGGTGGCCCAGCATATCTCGTCTCAACCGATTCAGCCTGCCTTATCGGTGTCAGCTCATGGCAAAATGCCGAGTCAACCAATTGGGAAGAAGGTAAGTATGGCGTGATTGAGCATTACTCACGCATTTCCTATTTCAGAGATTGGATCGAGAAAACACTTTGGCAGATATCAGGTATATCGCCAGAAATCTGTCCTGCTAGTTAAGGCATTAGATTGCACTTTTTCGATAAATTGCCGCTATTTCACTATTCTCTATTGTTTGCTCTCATAAAAACGGATGTGTACATCGGTGAGTTTGGCCTAATTTAACCTGAGCTCGAGATCCGCTGAATAGACATCTTTTCGGGCCTCTCTGCGTTGCTCTGTCTCACCATAGCTCGCTATGGCATACGACAGAGCGCCTTGATATGCGCAAAAATCTGCGCATTCAGTCAGAAAAAAGATTTTTCTTTCCAAAAGAATCATTTATGGCATTGATTTAGTTAGGGCGTGTTGACGTTTCGAGATTAGATTTTGTTCGTTCTGGCAAGCACGTGCTCGCGAAACGAGGAATGATGTGTAGTTTACTCAAATGACGAGCGGCTCTTATGACTGAAAGTAAGAGCAAGGGCTTGCCAGACGAACCCTTCGGGCAGCATTTGGTTGGCTTTTCTGCCGCGTTATCGTCCGTTTATGTAGAATAACTACACAGCACGGACTTTGCCTTGCATAAAAGCCAGCCACATTGCTGAAAAAATAACCCTGAAACGTCAACACGCCCTAGTTAAATTTAGATTTTTTCGACACTCGTTACCCCGAGTTCAGGTTAATTTACTTTTTGAAGAGCATCATATTTCGTTTATTTAATTGTTTGGATAGGTAAGCCTGTCGTGTTTTGAGGAATAATTTGAAACAATGTATTTTAGTGATTAGATAGAAAAAATTTATTTTAAACAGTAAGTTACTTTTCTATTCATGGAAATGAAGTGTGTTTAATGGAGGGATAATGAAAAAGATAAAGCTTGTGGCGTTTTTGAGTTTAATGTTGTTGGGCGGTTGTGCTTCTTACACTACGCCTGGTGGCAGTGTGGCTATCGGCAGCTTAGCAGATTCGGATATTAATGCGCTGATGTCGGTGCAAGCGGCTGCAACATTCCCTGCACATTTTGCCGTGGCACGTATTCAGGCGCCGGGTTATGCATCCTACCGTTTAAGCAGTTTTGGCACAGGCCGTTACAGTGTGGTCACTACCCGTGAAGTCGAAACCGAAGCCGATTTTGCTCAATTAGGTAAAATGTCGCAGGTTGCAGGGATTGCACCGTTAAATCGTATTTTGTTGCCGGAGCAGTTAGATTCCATCAAATCATTGCGGGAAGCTGCGGCAAGACTCAAAGCGGATATCTTACTGATTTATACCTTTGATACCTCTTTCCATGTGGGGGAGCAGCAATTTGCGCCACTGAATGTCATTTCCCTTGGGTTGTTAAAAAATAAAGAAGTGAGCGTGACGACAACCGTCTCGGCGGCTCTGTTTGATGTGCGCACTGAATACTTGTTCGGCTTAGCGGAGTCGACGGCAAAGGAAAGTCGAAACGCATCGGTATGGAGCACCTCTGATGCAGTCGATGATTTGCGCCGAGAGACTGAAAAACAAGCGTTTTCGCAGCTGATTCCTGAAATTGAAAAAACATGGTCGGGAGTGATTTCCCAATATGTGAATTCATCAATGAAGGCGACGAACTAAACGTTGTACTCGTTTTAAGATAAACAAATGCCGCGCTTAACCGTTTAGGTTTGAACGGTTAAGCGCGGCATGACAGTGTTAAAGTCTTAATTAACAGTTTGAGTGGATTAACACTCAACAATGTTCACTGCGAGGCCGCCTTTGGCGGTTTCTTTGTATTTACTGCGCATATCTTTACCTGTATCCATCATGGTTTTAATCACTTTATCGAGTGATACCTTGTGGTTACCGTCGCCGCGTAGCGCCATACGTGAGGCGTTAATGGCCTTGATTGCGCCCATTGCATTACGTTCAATACAAGGGACTTGTACTAGGCCGCCAACGGGATCGCAGGTCAAACCTAGGTTGTGTTCCATACCGATTTCGGCCGCGTTTTCAACATGTTCGACTGTGCCGCCCATAATCTCGGTTAAGGCGCCTGCCGCCATTGAGCAGGCTACGCCGACTTCACCTTGACAGCCAACTTCTGCGCCCGAAATCGAGGCATTTTTCTTGTACAGAATACCAATCGCAGCAGCGGTTAACAGGTAACGGGCACAAACGTCGATATCGACTTCTTGCACGAAGGTATCGTAGTAACAAAGCACAGCAGGAATGATGCCTGCGGCGCCGTTTGTTGGTGCAGTCACAACGCGATCGCCTGCTGCGTTTTGCTCGTTTACCGAGAGGGCGAATAAATCGACCCAATCCATTGCGGTTAATGGATCGACGTTGTTACGGCCTTCGGCTTTGAGGCGACGATAGAGTGCTGGCGCGCGGCGACGCAGCTTTAAGCCGCCTGGCAAAATGCCTTCTTTTTGGTAACCACGTTCAATACAGGTTTTCATGGTTTGCCAGATATTCCACAGCTTGGCTTTGACTTCTTCTTCACTGGCAAGGCTAAGCTCGTTGGCCATCATTAAGGATGAAATGCTTAAGCCATGTTCAGTACAAAGTTCGAGTAATTGGGCGCTGCTGTTAAAATCATAAGGTGCTGATTCAATTTGCGATGCTGGTGAGGCATTACGTTGGTTGATTTCATCTTCATCTAAGATAAATCCGCCACCGACAGAGTAGTAAGTGCGCTCAAAAATACATTCGCCTTTGCTGTAGGCATACAGTGTCATGGCGTTCGCATGGGCGGGAAGGGTTTTTCGTCTGTGGTAGGTAATGCCGTCTTCACGGGTAAACTTGACTACTTTGCCGCAGCTGAGGGTAAGGGTCTCATTTTTAGACACTTGCTCAAGAATGCCATCGATGCTGTCGGTATCGACGGTTTCAGGATCTTCACCCATCAAGCCTAAGATGACCGCCTTACCTGTGCCGTGGCCCTTGCCTGTTTGGCCGAGGGAACCAAAGAGTTCGGCTCTTAATTCATCCACTTGGGCAATCTGGCCCGAATCAGCAAGGTGCTGCATAAAAATTTTGCCCGCTTTCATGGGGCCAACAGTGTGTGAACTCGAAGGGCCAATGCCGATCTTGAACATATCGAATACGCTAATCATGATTGAAGTCCTGTTGTGTCTCGATTTTTATTTTAGTGTGTGCGGATGAACTTTGCAGTTATCGTGTTAATACGCTGGTTTTTAGGGCATCAACTCTGGCAAACTGCAGGCATTATCCACGTAAAAATAGGCTTGTGTGATACGCTTATGTTCAGTATCCCATAAATCAGTATCAAGATTCACATTAGTTTTTTTTATTAGAAAGTCTTCGGATAAGCTGAGCTTAATTAGCGGATCATTAATGTCGATTTAATGGTCTACATTATCGGTTTTGGGCAAAATTTGACGGTAAATGGCTCGCTTTTTGGGGATTTTTGTGAACCCCGTAGCCAGTATCGCTATGGTTATTTTTTGAGTATGAATAAGAAATTTTAGGGAGAATTATGAGTTATCTAATGCTGGATCTGCTGTCTTTAGAGGTCAGTGAGGCTGAAGCTGAGATGCTGCGCCATCCGCAAGTGGGCGGTTTGATCCTGTTTTCCCGCAACTTTACTAGCCGTGAGCAATTAATTGCCTTGGTGCAGCAGATCCGCCAAATTCGTCCCGAGATTTTGATTGCCGTCGACCATGAGGGCGGACGAGTACAACGTTTTCGCGAAGGTTTTACGCTTATTCCGGCCATGGGGGATATTTTGCCAGCGGCTAAGGGCGAGATGGCATTGGCGAAACGTTGGGCCTGTGAGCTGGGTTTTTTAATGGCCATCGAGTTACTCGCCTGTGACATCGACTTAAGCTTTGCGCCTGTGCTCGATCTTAACGGCATTAGCCAAGTCATTGGCAAACGTAGTTTTAGTGCAAAGCCCGATGAAGTGATTGCGTTAGCGCAGAGTTTTATTGAGGGTATGGCCGAGGCGGGCATGGGCGCCGTGGGTAAACATTTCCCCGGTCATGGCAGCGTGGCGGCAGATTCCCATATCGCGCAACCTATCGATGAACGTGAAGCTGAGGCGATTTTTAATCAAGATATTCTGCCGTTTAAGGAGTTGATCGCTCAAGGTAAATTATCAGGCATTATGCCTGCCCATGTGATCTACCCTAAAGTTGATCCCAATCCTGCGGGCTTTTCAACCTATTGGTTAAAGCAGATCCTTCGCCAAGATCTGGGTTTTAACGGGGTGATTTTCTCCGACGATCTGGGGATGAAGGGCGCATCTTTTGCGGGAGATTATATAGGCCGCGCTCAAGCTGCGTTGGATGCGGGTTGCGATATGATTTTGGTTTGTAATGATAATCCAGGTGTTATGTCACTCTTAAACGGTTTTGTATGGCCTTCTGCTGCACCGAAACATCCGGCGAGTTTACTTAAACCTAATGCGGCGCAGACTGCTATCGCATTAGAAAATAGCGCTCGTTGGGAAAATGCTAAGCAGCTGGCCGAGCAAATACAGCTCGCACAACAGGCAAAAGTTTGATGTAGCGCAAGGTTCTGCAATGAATATTTGCTAGGGTTAGTGGCATACGCCTTGTTTGGCAGATTGTTAAAAGGTCTCAATATGATTTTTTATCTTCATGGATTCGATGCGACTAGCCCTGGTAATCACGAAAAAATGCGTCAGTTGCAGTTTATTGACCCAGATGTAAGGCTTATCAGCTATAGCACTTTGCATCCCAAGCATGATATGCAGCATTTATTGAAAGAGGTCGCCAAGCAAATGCAGTATAGCGACGATCCCACGCCGTTAATGGTGGGCGTCGGTTTGGGGGCGTATTGGGCTGAGCGAATTGGCTTTTTAAATGGGTTAAAGTCGGTGTTGATCAATCCCAATCTTCATCCAGAAGAGACAATGCAAGGGAAAATTGATCGCCCAGAAGAGTATGCCGACATCGCCAATAAGTGTGTTTCAGAGTTTAGGTTGAAGAATACCCACAAAGCGATGTGCATTCTGTCTCGTCTTGATGAAGTGCTCGACAGTCAAGCAACGTCCAGTGAACTCAGTTGTTTTTACCCTATCGAATGGGATGAAACTCAACCCCATAAATTCCCCCAATTAGCGGCCCATTTGCCTAAAATCAAAGCTTTTAAGCTAAGTTAACGGTTAATACTCGTTTGCAGACTCATCATTAGACCGCGCATCGCGACTCATTTGTAGGGGAATAGGTTTGGTTTTCGTGTGATTGCCAGCCTTAGCCTTCGCTCATTTCCATATTTCAGTTCGTTATATGTACGGGGTTGCTGCTTATACTACCGAGCGTCATGTATTGGTATATCGATATATTTCATATTTGGAATGGTTGACGGTATATATTATTGGTTTGGTCGGCTATTTCAGTAAAAAGCATTAAATAAGTACTGTAAGAGTGGATTTATCTATCATTTTGTTGAAATTTGTAATTAATTGTGTAAAGTAGCGCGTCTTAATAGTTTGTTACAAAATGCTACAAACTTTTATGCCATTAGTCCATTTATGGACAACCTTTTGCGTATGTCGCCCGACACAGCTAACAGCGGTCTTGTTAGCTGTTTTTTTATGCTTTTCATTTCATTTGTTTCACTCCGTAAATCCATCACTTAACACATTTATAACGTAACTAAGCTCAAATCTCGGCTATGCTTAAACTCGCATGAAAATAACAAGCTAACCTTGTTCAGGAGTCTTAAATGAAACGGGTGCTAATCAAATTAACGGGAACCGTACAGGGTGTGGGCTGTCGGCATGCGACACTGACAAAGGCTCGAGCCTTGGGCGTGACAGGTTATGTGACTAATTGCGTCGATGGAAGTGTCGAAGTGCTCGCACAGGGCTGTAATCCTGCTGTAGATAATCTTATTGCCTGGTGTGAGTTAGGCGTACCTTGCACCGATGGATTAATGGTGCAGGTGGAAGAAGACCAAGGCGATGATATTTATCTGGATTTTTCAATAGTGCGCTGATTTGCTGCTAAATTCAGTCTCGATGAGTCTTGAATGGTCATGGGGCTATTGATGATAAAAAAAGCGGTAATTACACTCGTATTACCGCTTTTTATTTAGCATTGATCGGCTGGCGTTTTATGCGCTAGGTTGCGCCATCTTACGGATCTGGATCACCATGCCCATTTCGGGATGATCGAGATAATGAATTTCATCACTTTTCACCCGGCGATTCTGTTCCAGCGGAATAGACATCAGGTAAGGCGTCATCACTTTAACAGGCGTCGCATTAGTATTTGTGCTGGTTTCATCGGTCGGCACAGGCATTAACTTACGTCCTTCTTTGCGAAGATTTAAGGCCGTTTCGATATAGAGGTAGTGGCTGAGGTAAATATTCAGCGTGCCATCAAGTTGCCAAACAGGAGAGGGCAGTAATGGTGCCGCACTTTCTAAAGCCATTCCTTGGGAGCCTTGAGTATTTTGCATCGAACTGTTTAACGCTTGTTGCACAATTTGGCGGCCATCGAAGTGGTAGTTGGCGGAGAAATCCTTACCAGCAAATAGGCGAACAGGCACTGAGCCGCTTTTGCCCGTCATAGGTTGCTGCCATGTCATATGCAGTAGACTGCGATTACCACGTTCTCTGGATAAGCTATTAACGATACTTGCAAACTGACCTTGGTTGCTTGCGAGTAATACCGGGCCACTGCCAAGTTTGGCGTAGGTTTGGCTGCTACTGCCGATTTCCGATGGGATCATGCTTGGGTAACGGTACTGGGTGGTCGTTGTGCTTGGGCCTGTGATCCTTAAGCCGCTTGTAGTGCTATTATCGGTGTTACTAGTGGCATTTGTATTTGTGTTTTCTGCGCAATGGCTATTGGCATCGGCATCATAAACAAGTGTGCAAGGCGCAGACTCATTACTCATGGAGACCACAGCCTGACCGACAACTGGTGAGATCAGGTCGATTGCACTATTGGTTTTCGTCTCAATTGGGGCCATAGGCCATTGTTCAGTTGACTGGCTTTGGCGTTCGAAAATATAGACTTCAACCTCGAACCACGCCTCAGCACGGGCAAGTGAACTGTGTGAAAGTGCAATAAGTGTAGCGATAGAGACCGCGAGTTGACGTAACACTATTTATCTCCAAGACGATGTTGCGATTGATGTTGAGATAGTTGTTCGAGCAAGAGCTTGACTAACGCGAGCCTCTCTTTTGCCGTTTCGGCGCTGAGCATGAACTTTAACTTATTCGGCCCGTCCATTCGATAGATTTGTGGCTGACTTTGCAGTAATCCAATGATAAAGCCTGGGTCGATATTATGATCTTGGCTAAATTCGATACTGCCACCCTTGGCGTGTACCTCAATTTTAGTCGCCCCTAGCCGAGTTGCCTGATGTTTATACAGAGTCATTTCCATCAAGTTTTTAGTGGCCTCGGGCAGCAAACCAAAGCGGTCGATAAGCTCAACTTTAAGTTCGTCTAAGGCTTCTTCGCTGTCACAACTGGCGATACGCTTGTAGAGCGACAGACGAATATTCACATCACCGACATAGTCTTCAGGTAATAGGGCCGGAATTCTGAGCTCCATTTCACATTGCTGAGTGAGCATTTGCGCCAGCGATGGCTCTTTACCCTGTTTGAGCGCCTTGACCGCCGATTCAAGCATTTCCATATAGAGGCTAAAGCCAATTTTTGAGATATGGCCGCTTTGCTCATCACCTAAGAGTTCGCCTGCGCCGCGGATCTCTAAATCTTGGGTGGCGAGCATAAAACCGGCGCCTAAATCCTCAAGGGCATCGATGGCTTCGAGACGTTTGCGAGCATCGCTAGTCATACGTTTAGGATGTGGCGTCATCAAGTACGCATAGGCTTGATGGTGAGAGCGACCCACGCGGCCACGTAGCTGATGCAACTGGGCTAAACCAAAGGTGTCGGCGCGTTCGATAATAATGGTGTTTGCACTAGGGACGTCGATACCGGTTTCGATAATAGTGGTACAGACTAACACGTTGAATCTTTGGTGATAAAAGTCCGACATCACCCGCTCAAGATCCCGCTCACGCATTTGGCCATGGGCGACCACAACCCGCGCTTCGGGTAACAAGGTACTAATGTCTTGGGCACATTTTTCAATGGTTTCGACATTATTGTGCAGGTAATAGACTTGGCCACCACGGAGGATTTCACGCAATATAGCCTCGCGCACCGTCGCGGGATCGGATTCGCGTACAAAGGTTTTCACCGCCAAACGCTTAGCGGGAGGTGTGGCAATAATCGATAAGTCGCGCATTCCCGACATCGCCATATTTAAGGTGCGGGGGATCGGTGTGGCGGTGAGGGTCAAAATATCCACATTGGCCCGCAGTGCTTTAATTTTCTCTTTTTGTCTGACACCGAATCGGTGTTCTTCGTCGATGATAAGTAGGCCTAAATTCTCAAATTTAGCCTCGGATTGCAGCAGCTTATGGGTGCCAATCACGATATCGACTTTGCCTTCTTCGAGCTGTTTTAGCACTTGGGTCTGCTCTTTGGCGGTTCTAAAGCGTGACATCACTTCAATCACCACCGGCCAGTCGGCAAATCTGTCCTTAAAGTTTTCGTAGTGCTGCTGGGCGAGTAACGTGGTGGGTACCAGCACAACCACTTGTTTACCCGCATTCACCGCCACAAAGGCGGCGCGCATCGCGACTTCGGTTTTCCCAAAGCCCACATCACCACAAACTAATCTGTCCATTGCGGTTGGCGATTGCATATCGGCGAGCACGGCATGTATTGCACTTTCTTGATCGACGGTTTCTTCAAAGGGGAAACCTTGAGCGAATTGGGCGTATTCTTCGTCATTGATTTCGCAGCTCTCACCCGGACGAGCTTGGCGACGTGCATAGACATCGAGAAGTTCTGCGGCCACATCGCGGATTTTTTCAATGGCTTTATTTTTTGCCTTAGCCCAAGTGTCGTTACCGAGTTTATTAAGATGCGTTTCCCCATCGGCGCCAACACTATAACGGCTAATTAAATGTAAATTGGAAACGGGGACATAGAGCTTATCGCCACCTGAGTACTCAAGTTGCAAATATTCAGCAACAATGCCGCCAGTATCGAGGGTGACTAAACCTTGGTAAAGGGCAACACCGTGCTCTAAGTGTACGATCGGCTGGCCAACTTTCAGCTCGGCTAAGTTTTTGATTAGGGTATCGTTACTGATCTGACGCTGTTTTTCGCGGCGACGCTGCTGTGAAATCCGCTGGCCGAAGAGCTCAGTTTCGCAGATGATGCTGACGGCAGTTTGTGCGCCGAGTCCCAGTACACAACCACGGGATAAGGGCGAAACGATCAAGCCAAGTTTGGTATCAGTTTTAATAAACTCATCAAAATGACTAAATACCGTAGGCTTTAACTGGATTTTACCTAAGAGTTCGAGCAGCGCTTCACGGCGGCCTTCAGATTCTGCGCTAAATAAGATGCGCGGCGCCTGCTCAGCATAATCCTGCAGTGCGATTAACGGCTGCTTTAATTTGTGATTGGCGCTTACCTCAGGCAAGGCTCTGGCATCAATTTGCGCCGCAGCACCATTGGTGTCAGGATTTGGGGCCACAAATTGATAGCGAGGTAGCGGCTTAAAGGCGGCAAATAATTCTTCTATCAGTAAATACAGTTCTTTAGGGGCAAGCAGTGGTCGTAGCGGATCGACCCGTCGGTCTTCATATCGTGTTTCCACTTCATGCAAATGGGCGCGAGCGGATTTTTCGATATCGCCCAAGGTGACTAACTGAGTGTCCTTCGGCAGGTAATCAAATAGCGTCGCGACCTCATCGAAAAACAGTGGCAGATAGTTTTCAATCCCAGCGGGCATCAAATTTCGGCTTACCAATTGATAAACCGACTCTGGCTCTTTAACGATCACCTCAAAACGGCGGCGATAGCGTTGCCTAAAACCTTCGATGGCGCTGCTATCGGTAGGGAATTCCTTAGCAGGTAACAGGCGCACCGCATCCACTGGAGTGGATGAGCGCTGGGTTTCAGGATCGAAATGACGAATGGTCTCGACTTCATCATCGAACAGTTCGATACGCAGCGGCATATTCACGCCAGTGGGGAAGATATCGAGAATTGAGCCCCGAATGGCAAACTCGCCATGTTCGTAAACTTGCTCAACTAAGTGATAACCCGTGTCGGTTAATTGCTGGCGCACATCATGGAGCTGATATTTATCGCCCTTTTTAAGCACAAATACATTGGAGCTTAAATAGGATTTCGGCGGCAAGCGCATCATCAGTGTTGTCACCGGCACGATAACCACGCTGTGCTCGGCATGGCTGATTTGTGACAGGGTTTCTAAACGCTGGGAGATCAAATCCTGATGGGGCGAAAAACTGTCGTAGGGCAGGGTTTCACGGTCAGGAAACAGCCGCACCTTAATGGTGGTGTTCGCTAATAAATAATTAAGCTCTAACTCGAGACTCAATGCCGTTGGTGTGTCACTGGTGACAATGAGCGTGGTGCCTGGGTGTTGGCGTATCAAGCTGGCGAGGGTGACCGCTTGACCCACTCCGGCGATACACGACAGAGTTTGCATTTGAGTGCCATTTTTTACAACGGGCGGTGTTAGGGCTGAAATATATGTCATTGGCGTGGGATAAACGGATTCATTCACAAAAAGTTGCATTTATTGTAGTGACTTGGGCGCGAGGGTGCTAGTGAAAACTCTCGTCTTTATTGGCGTTCGTCCCTAGCTTGTTTACGCAGTTTAAGTTGTTTTTGTTGAACATTGAGGCTCGCTTTGACCAGTTGCTCCACATCCGAATCCAGTATTTGGCTAAATTCGAGGTCGATTAGATAGGGGGACGAGGCGTTGTGCTGTTGTGCTTGCTGCGCAGTTGATTGGGCTTCCTGTGAGAGCATACAAGCGGTGACCTTGGCAAAACATAAAATAGCGACCAGTTCGTCATGGATAAATAAGGTAACTTTAAAATGGCGCCCTAGAGGTAATTCGGTCGTGCTGATTATGCGAATACCGCTACCACCAAACTGACAACCATCATATTTATCACCCTCTTGGACTTCTTTTTCGAGCACGTGTTGCAGGACTAAATCCACCTTGCGTGATTGTAGCTTGAGAAAATCCACCACCACCTTGGCTTCATTATCTAAATGCCGCAATTGTAACAAACAGCTCGCTTCGAGGGCTTTTACTTCACTCAATAGCTGGATCCCTAAGGATTGCATTGATCTTAAAGCCATTTCATTGGGTAGAGGTCGATTTTCGTCCCAGAGGCTTAAGTAAGCGGTAAAGGGATGAGGCACACTAAAATACGGATTGGTGTCAGTGAACAAGGCTTGCCTCTTTATTTATAGAACCTAAACCCCTATTATCGTGCCCATCTTTATGATTTAGCAAGTTCAGCACACAGGACGCAGCCCTCTTTCAATGGATCTTCGATTCCCTCTCTACGTTGGTTACCGTTATTGGCGGGCCAGAAAAGCAAACGCATTTGCTTCTTTTATTACCTTATTTGCCGTTTCGGGCATTTTTTTAGGGGTTGCCGCCTTGATCGTGGTCAGTTCGGTGATGAATGGCCTCGAAGGGCAATTAAAGCAGCGCATCCTCGGCGCTGTACCGCAATTGACTGTTTATACTAAAGCTCCATTAAGCGATTGGACTATTGCGGCAGAAAAGCTAACTAAGTTGCCCGGCGTGCAAGGGGTGACGCCCAGTGTGTCGACGCAAGCCATGGTGCAGTCGGCGGCGAATATCCGCGCCGTGCAAGTGTTTGGGGTGTTTCCAGAGCTTGCCGAAAAACTGTCTATGGTGGCGCAACATACCTATTCAGGCGCGTTTAACGAGTTAACCAGTGGCCAGTATAAGGTCATTTTGGGCAGCGAGCTTGCCCGTCAATTAAAAGTCAGCCCTGGGGATACGGTACGCTTGTTAAGTGGTGATGGCATTGTGTACTCGCCGCTAGGCCCAGTGCCCAGCCAACGTAAGTTTTTAGTGTCTGCGGTGTTCGAAATGGGGTCACAAGTGGATGCGGGCGTTGCATATATCCATTACCAAGATGCAAAGCGGTTAATGCGTCAGCCGAGTGATGAAATCAACCAGCTAAGGCTGTATTTAAACGATCCTTTTAACGCGCCTGCGCTTGCCAAGGATGTGCAGCAAATCTTAACAGAGCAGGGCATCGAGGTGACAACGAGCGATTGGCGTGACACCTATGGGCATCTATTTAGCGCAGTGAAGATGGAAAAAAACATGATGTCGCTGATGCTCAGCCTGATTGTGGCGGTGGCGGCATTCAATATTGTCTCGGCGCTGGTAATGATGGTTGTCGATAAAACCACCGATGTCGCAGTGCTTAAAACCCAAGGTTTAAGAACCTCAGCTGTGATGGGCATTTTTGTGGTGCAAGGTTTATTGAATGCGGTGTTAGGTTTAGCGCTGGGCTTAGTGGTGGGTATTCTAATTACCCTTAATTTGAATGGCATTATGGCAACCCTGGGTATTTCGATTTTAGGGACTGGACAAATGTTGCCGGTAAAACTGGCGCTTGGGCAATTGTCGCTGATTATTGTCGGTACCTTAGTGGTGACCCTAGTGGCAACTCTTTACCCTGCGCTACGGGCTGCAAGGGTGCAACCAGCTACAGCGCTGCGTTATGAATAACGGTGTTTTCAACGACTAAAATAATTGCTCCATCGTAAAAGTGGAGTGTAGACGTGGCACTTTGCCATGTCATATAGAATCAATAGCGAGAATCTCAATGCAAGATGTGTTACTGCAAGTGCAGGCGGTGAGTAAGAGTTATCACGACGGCGATGTAACCACGCAGGTGTTGTCTGATGTGGATTTACAGGTATTTAAGGGTGAACAGCTGGCGATTGTGGGCACTTCAGGCTCGGGCAAGAGTACGTTACTGCATATTATGGGGACGCTTGATAAACCGTCATCGGGAAAAGTATTGTTGGCAGGTGAGGATTTATATCAAGTGAGCAGTGCCCGACAGGCGCAGATCCGTAATCAGGATTTAGGCTTTATTTATCAATTTCATCATTTGTTGCCTGAATTTACCGCCCTTGAAAATGTGGCAATGCCGGCATTTATCCAAGGTCGTGATCGCAGCCAAGCGCAAGCCGATGCCAAGGTTTTGCTCGAGAGAGTGGGTCTTGGGCACAGAATGAGCCATATTCCAGCTGAGCTTTCGGGCGGTGAACGGCAACGGGTGGCAATCGCCCGTGCGCTTATCAACAAACCCAAACTCGTACTGGCCGATGAACCTACGGGAAATCTCGATGCGAAGAGCGGCGAGGCTGTGTATGAACTCATTCGCGAATTGGCCAATCAACTCGGTACCGCGTTTGTGGTGGTCACCCACGATCCTAAATTGGCTGCGCGGATGGACAGACAACTGACCATGAAAAATGGTTATCTGCAAGTACCGGAAAGCACCCAATGAAAGGACCATTAGCCCTCTCAATTGGCTGGCGTTTTTACCGTGCGCGCCAATCCAATAGTTTTATTAGCTTTATTTCCTTTGCATCGACAGCGGGTATCGCCTTAGGCGTCGCCGTATTGATTATCGTGCTCTCGGCGATGAATGGATTTGAGCGCGAGCTGGAGCAACGTTTACTCGGGGTGATCTCCCAAGCCGATGTGGTAGGCGTGAATGAGCCGATTGCTGACTGGCGCGCTGTTGAGCAAACCGCGTTGCAGATTGAAGGCGTTACGGCGGCGGCACCTTTTATCCGTATGCAGGGTTTAGTGCAAAAGCCCGGTGGTTTTCAGGGGCTTGCTGTCGTTGGCATTGATCCTGAACAAGAGGCAAAAGTCTCTACATTGTCGCAATTTATGACTCCCGAGACTTGGCAGAGTTTGAGTGAAGATGATAATCACATCGTCCTTGGTGAAAGTTTGCTGAAAAAATTAGGCCTCGAAGTCGGCGATACCCTCGCTTTGTATGTACAAGATCTTGACCCTGAACATGCGGGAAGTTTACGTGCTGCAAAAAGCCATCGCTTTGTGGTGTCAGGTGTGTATCGCTTAGGTGGAGAGCTTGAATTAACCACCGCGTATATTCCCATGCGTTATGCGGCAAATATCCTGAATTTACATCAAGGCGTGACGGGGGTTCGCATTAGTGTGGCACAGGTATTCGATGCGCCAGCGAAAATTCGCGAGTTAGGTTATGCGTTGAATCAGTCAGTGTATATTAGTGATTGGACTCGAACACAAGGTCATTTATATCAAGATATTCAATTGGTTCGCACCATAATGTACCTCGTATTAGTACTGGTGATTGGTGTGGCCTGTTTCAATATTGTCTCGACCTTGGTGATGGCGGTGCGCGATAAGGCCAGTGAAATTGCGATCCTGATGACCATGGGACTGAGCCGTTTATCGGTAATGGGCATTTTTATGGTGCAGGGGGCATTAAACGGTTTAGTGGGGTGTGCGCTCGGTGGGGTGATTGGTATTGCGACAGCCATTAATCTCAGTGCTATTGCTCGTGGCATTGAGCAATTACTTGGGATCCAATTGTTATCTGCGGATGTGTATTTTGTGGATTTTCTTCCCTCCGAACTGCATATGGCGGATGCCGGTTTAGTGATTGCCACCGCGTTTATAATGAGCCTGATTGCAACCCTGTATCCTGCATGGAAAGCAAGTCAAATTGGCCCTGCGCAGGCATTGGCGGGCAGATAACTGGCGCTACCGTTCTGCACTTAAAAGCTCAAAAACAAAAGGCCAGTGATAATATCACTGGCCTTTTTGGTCTTGTTTTGCGCTAAACGTGATTAACGCTTTAAGCCTTCGTTTAGTAAAGGACGCATGGTTTTTACTAATTCGGTCGTCACTTTCGGAGAACCCGCAACGATATTGCCAGAGATCAGATAGTTATGACCGCCAGTAAAGTCAGTGACTGTGCCACCCGCTTCACGACATAACAGATCGCCAGCAGCGATATCCCATGGCTTTAAGCCAATTTCAAAGAAACCGTCTAAACGGCCTGCGGCCACATAGGCTAAATCTAATGCTGCAGAACCTGTGCGACGTAAGTCTGAACAATGACCAAACACTTCGCCGAAAATGGCCATATAGGTTTCGGTATGTTGACGGGCTTTAAATGGAAAACCTGTACCGATAATGGTTGGTGCTAGTTCGTTAACATTGGTCACGCGAATACGGAAATCGTTTAATTTGGCGCCTTTACCACGGATAGCGGTAAATAATTCTTCACGAACTGGATCATAAACAACGGCAACTTCAGTTTTGCCTTTGTATTGGAGTGCGATAGAAACCGCAAAATGGGGAATGCCTCTAACGAAGTTGTTAGTGCCATCCAGAGGATCGACTATCCAAATATAGTCTTTGTTTTCACCGCGGTTTTCGCCTTTTTCTTCACCCACGATAGTGTGATCTGGGTAAGATTTACGAATTTGATAGGTAATAGCGGCTTCTGCTTCCTTGTCTACACTGGTAACAAAATCGTTGATACCTTTAGCACTGACTTCAACTCGGTCAAGTTCAGTGTAGGCACGCATAATAGTTTGGCCGGCCGCGCGAGCAGCGCGAACAGCAATCGTCAGCATCGGATGCATTGCAATCCCCTGGATGTTAAAGAACGTTAAAAATAGCGGGCGGCATTATACTCGATTTGATTGTTATATCAAATACCGATTTTCATATAAGCATTCGCGCACGCCTGTGATAGTATTCGCTCCCTGTGTTTTGTGAATTAAATTAAGTCGTTTCATGCTAAGTAATATTCGGGTGATTTTAGTGGGGACATCGCACCCCGGCAATATTGGCTCAACCGCCAGAGCGATGAAGACGATGGGGTTATCAACCCTGTATCTTGCCGAACCAAGATGTGAAGTGGACGGTCAATCCATTGCCTTGGCCGCAGGCGCTTCGGACATTTTAAAACATCTGGTTAAAGTGGATTCCTTAGAAGAAGCCATCGCCGATTGCAGTTTGGTGATTGCCACCAGTGCCCGTAGCCGTACCTTAGATTGGCCTATGCTCGATCCGCGAGAAGCGGGACAAAAGCTGGTGACAGAAGGTTTAGCAGGGCCTGTCGCCATCGTCTTTGGTCGTGAAAATCATGGGTTAACTAATGAAGAATTACAGCAATGTACTTACCATGTGGCGATTCCTGCTAACCCTGAATACAGCTCATTGAACCTCGCGCAGGCTGTGCAGATCATTTGTTATGAGACGCGTGTGGCACATTTAGCCCAAACGGCGGTGTCACAAGAAGTTGAAGAATATCCACTCTCTGCCGATCTTGAGCGTTTCTTTGTACATCTTGAAAGTACCTTATCATCGACAGGCTTTATTATTAAAAACCATCCCGGCCAAGTGATGACAAAGTTACGCCGTCTATTCAGCCGTGCACGTATCGAAAGTCAAGAAATGAATATTCTTCGGGGAATTTTGACTTCGATTGATAAAGTGGTGGGTAATAAACAAAAATAGCCAAAGCAAATTTGGTACATAACGGTAATCGCGAAGGATTGAGTAATGGGTGTGATAGCTAGGCTAAAAGAAGACATTGAATCTATATATCACCGTGATCCCGCGGCGCGTAGCGCCTTTGAGATCTTGGTTAATTATCCTGGCATGCACGCCATTTGGCTGCACCGGATAAGCCATAAGTTATGGAAGCGTGATTGGCGCTTAATGGCTCGTTGTTTATCGACTTTTTCGCGCTGGTTGACGGGAGTGGAGATCCATCCTGGTGCTACTATTGGCGATCGTTTCTTTATCGACCATGGTATGGGCGTGGTGATCGGTGAAACCGCTGAAATTGGCGATGATTGCACCTTGTATCACGGCGTGACATTGGGCGGCACCACTTGGCAAGCAGGTAAGCGTCACCCAACACTGGGTAATAACGTCGTTGTCGGTGCTGGCGCCAAAATCTTAGGTCCTATCACTATGCATGATGGGGCGCGTGTCGGCTCAAATTCTGTTGTAGTAAAAGATGTGCCTAAGGATACGACAGTGGTTGGTATTCCTGGGCGTGTGGTAGCAACGCCCTCACCACAATCAAAAGAAAAATCCGAACGCCGTAGTGCTATGGCTAAGAAGTATGGTTTCGATGCTTACGCGGTCTCACCTGATAATCCCGATCCCGTTGCTAACGCGATTGGTCAAATGCTGGACCATATGCATTTAATGGACTCAAAGGTGCAGGAATTGTGTCAAGCTATCCAGCGTTTAGGTGGCGATGTGTGCACCGAAAGATTGCCAGAGCTGAATGTTGGCGATTTTAACGATGTCGAAAAGGCGGCTGCTGATAAGCGCCAAAGTGCGCTTGATGAGTTTGATCCAAGTATATAGTCCTGAAAATAGCAGAGTAGATGCAATTTCTTTTAGAGTGTCACCACTCTGCTAACGCTTTTATTTCGATAGTGCAAATCCCATTGTATAGCTTTTGAACACTTTGGGCATGTGTGCTCTGCTTTCATTTGAAGATAGTGCGTTAGATCCCGATATCAGGCCAATTTGGGTGATTAATTGCCCCTTTGGCATTGAATCTTAGGGCAGAAAAAGGTTAAATACCCCACCAAGATGAAAGGGTATTGGTTAACGGCACGCTTAAATACCTGAGTGTTTTACTCGGTTTTATACTTGACTGATTTACTCGGGTATGTTGAAATAGCTCCATACCTGTTCGGGAGCTATGGTAGTTATGAAACTTACATCTAAAGGTCGTTATGCAGTAACCGCAATGCTTGATGTGGCTATCCACTCAGCTTCAGGACCAGTTCCCTTGGCGGATATCTCTGAAAGACAAGGGATTTCGCTTTCCTATCTGGAACAACTCTTCGCAAAGTTACGCAAACATGGCCTAGTGGCAAGTGTCCGAGGTCCTGGTGGTGGTTACCGTTTAGGCCTAGAGGCAAATGATATTTCTGTTGGCATGGTGGTTCATGCCGTTGACGAGTCTGTCGATGCGACTCGTTGTCAAGGATTGGGCAATTGCCAGAGTGGAACTCGCTGCTTAACGCATTCGCTTTGGGGCGATTTAAGCAAACAAATTTCAGATTTTTTAGATGGTATCAGTCTTGCGGGCTTAATGCAGAAACGAGATGTGCAATTTATTTCGCTTAAGCAAGACACTATGCAAAAGGAGCAAAGAGTCAGCTTATAGGCTTTTTGTTATACGATAAAAATTATTTTTGTACGTTGTATGTAGCCTCGGCAGAGACTGCTAAGTACGGAGTGTGTTATGAAGCTTCCTATCTATTTAGATTATGCCGCCACCACGCCTGTTGATCCGCGAGTTGCGGAAAAAATGTTCCAATACATGACAATGGATGGCATCTTCGGTAACCCAGCATCACGTTCTCACCGTTATGGTTGGCAAGCTGAAGAAGCGGTAGATGTCGCTCGCAACCAAGTGGCTGATCTTATCAATGCAGATCACCGTGAAATCGTGTTTACCTCTGGTGCAACTGAGTCGAATAACCTCGCCATTAAAGGCGTTGCGCATTTCTACAATAAGAAAGGCAAGCACATTATCACCAGTAAGACTGAACACAAAGCTGTGTTAGATACTTGCCGTCAACTTGAACGTGAAGGTTTTGAAGTCACCTATTTAGAACCAGAATCTAACGGCATTATTCCGATGGCGCGCTTAGAAGCTGCTATGCGTGACGATACTATTCTCGTCAGTATTATGCACGTCAACAACGAAATCGGTGTGATCCACGATATCGATGCAATCGGTGAGTTATGCCGTTCAAAAGGCATTATTTTCCATATGGATGCGGCGCAAAGTGCTGGTAAAGTACCGATTGATGTGCAACGCACTAAAGTAGATCTGATCTCCATTTCTGGCCACAAAATGTATGGTCCTAAAGGGATTGGTGCCTTGTATGTTCGTCGTAAACCCCGTATCCGCTTAGAAGCGCAAATGCACGGTGGTGGTCATGAGCGGGGTATGCGTAGTGGTACTCTGCCAACTCACCAAATTGTCGGTTTAGGTGAAGCTGCGGCGATTGCAAAAGCTGAAATGGCAACAGATGACGCGCGTATTGCTAAGCTGCGTGACAAATTATGGAATGGCATCAAACACATTGAAGAAACCTATATCAACGGTGATATGACTCAGCGTGTGAGTGGCAGTCTCAACGTTAGTTTCAACTATGTTGAAGGTGAGTCACTGATGATGGCATTAAAAGATTTAGCGGTTTCATCGGGTTCGGCTTGTACCTCAGCCAGTTTAGAACCGAGCTACGTGTTACGTGCACTGGGCTTAAATGATGAAATGGCGCATAGCTCGATTCGTTTCTCTATCGGCCGTTTTACCACCGAAGAAGAAATCGACCACGCTATTGAAGTTATTACTCAATCTATTGATAAATTAAGAGAAATGTCTCCATTGTGGGAAATGTTTAAAGATGGCATCGACCTGAATCAGGTGCAGTGGGCCCATCATTAATTCGACTAATGACAATAGATAATTTTGGAGCAGTATCATGGCTTACAGTGAAAAAGTGATAGATCATTACGAGAACCCACGTAACGTTGGTTCTTTCGATAAAAACGATCCTTCAGTCGTAACCGGTATGGTGGGTGCACCAGCTTGCGGTGACGTGATGAAGTTACAACTGAAAATCGGTGCTGACGGCATTATCGAAGATGCTAAGTTCAAAACCTATGGTTGTGGTAGTGCGATTGCATCAAGCTCACTGGTCACTGAGTGGGTTAAAGGCAAGACAATTGAGCAAGCTGCGGCGATCAAAAACACTGATATAGCTGAAGAGTTAGCTCTGCCACCCGTAAAAATCCACTGTTCTATTTTGGCTGAAGACGCCATTAAAGCGGCGATTGACGAGTACAAATCTAAACAAGCTAAGTAACATCTGGAGTTAAGATGGCAATTACAATGACCCCAGCGGCAACTGAACGCGTCAGGTCTTTCTTAGCAAATCGAGGCAAGGGCATTGGTCTGCGTCTTGGCTTAAAGACGTCGGGCTGTTCAGGTATGGCTTATGTGCTTGAGTTTGTTGATGCACTGAACGATGACGATGAAGTATATGATATTGATGGTGTAAAAATCATTATTGATGCGAAAAGCTTTATCTATCTTCAGGGCATTGAATTGGATTTTGTTAAAGAAGGACTGAACGAAGGTTTCCAATTTAACAACCCGAACGCAAAAGGTGAGTGCGGTTGCGGTGAGAGTTTCACTGTTTAATTGCCGAATTGACGCATGAATTATTTCGAGCTGTTTAAGTTTTCTCCTACCTTCGATATTGACACCGCATTGCTTGCAGAACGCTACCGCGACCTGCAACGTGCGGTTCATCCCGATAAGTTTGCCAATGATACCGAGCAACAACGGCTGTTGTCGGTGCAACGCACCGCACAAGTAAATGACGGTTATCAAACCCTAAAAGATCCCATCCGCCGTGCTGAGCATATGCTCTCCCTGCGTGGTATTGATTTAAGTCATGAGACCACGACAGTGAAAGATACTGCATTTTTAATGCAGCAGATGGAATGGCGTGAAGCACTTGAAGATATTCGTGATAGCGCCGATCCTCAAGCCAGCATTGATGAACTGTACGATTCTTTTGCGACTTACCGCGCTCAGCTGAATAAAGTATTGGCTTCACAGCTGAGCAGTGGCCGTGACGAAGACGCCTTGCTAGCGGCAGATCAAGTTCGCAAACTTAAATTTATGACAAAATTACACGATGAACTGACGCGTATCGAAGACGCGTTGCTCGATTAATTTTCCTTATTGCAGTTATTTTGCCGATTCCGATTGATTTGAGTCGGCGTTACTAAGTTGGATACATATGGCCCTTTTGCAGATTGCTGAGCCCGGACAAAGTGCCGCGCCGCACCAACATAGACTTGCCGTTGGCATCGATTTAGGTACAACCAATTCACTTGTGGCTGCTGTACGCAGTGGCGTAACGGCAACCTTGCCTGATGAAAACGGACAGCATTCTTTACCTTCGATAGTTCGTTACACTCATGATGGAATTGAAGTGGGTTATGTGGCGGCGTTAAGTTCAGCGCAGGATCCTAAAAACACTATCGTTTCCGTTAAACGTTTCATGGGGCGTAGTCTTGCGGACATCCAAGCAGGTGAGCAATCTTTCCCATATCAATTCGAAGCCAGTGAAAATGGTTTACCGCTGTTTGTGACGCCCCAAGGTCGAGTGAATCCGGTGCAAGTTTCTGCCGAAATTTTACGTCCCCTAATTGAGCGCGCCGAAAAAACCCTTGGCGGTGAGCTGCAAGGCGCAGTGATCACTGTGCCTGCGTATTTCGATGATGCCCAGCGTCAGGGAACTAAGGATGCAGCATCGTTATTGGGTATTACTGTTTTACGCCTATTAAATGAACCCACAGCGGCTGCGATTGCTTATGGCTTAGACTCTAAGCAAGAAGGTGTTATTGCCATTTACGATCTCGGTGGTGGCACCTTTGATATTTCTATTTTGCGTTTAAACCGTGGCGTATTTGAAGTACTGGCTACGGGCGGCGATTCTGCGCTCGGTGGTGATGATTTTGATCATCTTTTACAAGCACATATGCAGCAAGTGTGGCAACTGACTGATATCGACTCTCAGTTAAGTCGACAGCTATTGATTGAAGCGCGCCGGGTGAAAGAAGCCTTAACCGATTCGAGTGATACTGAGGCTAGTCTTACCCTTGCCGATGGTTCGGTGCTCAAACAAGTGGTTACTAAGGCGCAATTTGAGAGCCTCATCGCTGCGCTTGTGAAGAAAACCATCGCAAGTTGTCGCCGCACCCTACGTGATGCGGGCGTAACGGCTGATGAAGTGCTTGAAACCGTCATGGTTGGCGGCTCTACCCGCGTGCCATTAGTACGTGAGCAAGTTGAAGCCTTTTTTGGTAAAGCGCCATTAACCTCAATCGATCCTGATCGTGTTGTCGCCATTGGCGCGGCGATTCAGGCTGATATTTTGGTCGGTAACAAACCCGAATCTGAATTATTACTGCTCGATGTGATCCCCTTGTCGTTAGGGATTGAAACCATGGGCGGTTTAGTGGAGAAAGTGGTGTCTCGTAACACGACTATCCCCGTGGCACGCGCCCAAGAGTTTACCACCTTTAAGGATGGGCAAACGGCGATGGCGTTCCATGTCGTGCAGGGTGAGCGCGAGTTAGTTGACGATTGCCGCTCTCTAGCACGCTTTACCCTAAAAGGTATTCCACCGTTAGCGGCAGGTGCAGCCCATATTCGGGTGACCTTCCAAGTGGATGCCGATGGATTGTTAAGTGTGACGGCCATGGAGAAATCCACTGGCGTGCAATCGAGCATTCAGGTCAAGCCTTCGTTTGGTTTATCGGATACTGAGATCGCGACTATGCTCAAAGACTCGATGAAGCATGCTAAAGAAGATATCAGCCGCCGTATGCTGGCTGAGCAGCAAGTTGAGGCGGCGAGGGTGCTTGAGTCCTTGAATGCGGCGCTCTCTAAAGATGGTGACTTACTCACAAGCGATGAGCGTCAGCAGATTGATACTGTGATGGCAGAGCTGGTTCACGTCGCTGGCGGTGATGATGCTGATGCAATTAAAAATGCGATCGAAACTCTTGATGAACATACTCAAGATTTTGCCGCAAAACGTATGGATAATTCTATTCGAGTGGCCTTTAAAGGCCAGTCAATTGACAAGATATAGGTGATGTGATGCCCCAGTTAGTCTTTCTTCCCCATGCTGAGTTATGTCCCGATGGCGCAGTATTGGAAGCTGAAGTAGGTGAAACGATTCTCGATGTGGCGCTGCGCAATGGCATCAATATCGAACATGCCTGTGAAAAATCCTGTGCTTGCACTACGTGCCATTGCATTGTGCGTGAAGGATTTGATGAGCTAGAGCCAAGTGATGAACTTGAAGACGATATGCTTGATAAAGCTTGGGGACTCGAGCCTGAGAGCCGCTTATCCTGTCAGGCTAAAGTGGTTGATTGCGATCTGGTGATTGAAATGCCTAAATACACTGTCAATATGGTGAGCGAAGGCTAAGTCACTTTTGTGCTGAAATCGCCAAAAACCAGTCCTAGTGACTGGTTTTTGGCTTTTGTAGACTAGCATTTGCGCAAGCAATAATAGCCATGATTGATTTATCCTTAAGCAAGCGTATTATGCGCTCAAAATGAAATGGTTGTCGGAGACCAGAATGAGAATCGCGATCCTATCGCAAGGGCCTGAGCTATATTCCACAAAGCGACTCGTTGAGGCTGCGACATTACGTGGTCACGAAGTCAAAGTGATCAATCCGCTCGAATGCTATATGAACATCAATATGCGCCAATCGAGCATTCATATTGGTGGTGAAGAATTACCGCCCTTTGATGCGGTGATCCCACGTATCGGCGCGTCAATTACCTTTTATGGCTCTGCGGTATTGCGCCAGTTTGAGATGATGGGCGTCTATGCGCTCAATGATTCTGTCGGCATTTCGCGCTCCCGCGATAAGCTGCGTTCAATGCAGTTGATGTCACGTCGTGGTATTGGTTTGCCGATCACCGGCTTTGCCAATAAGCCAAGCGATATTCCTGATTTAATCGATATGGTTGGTGGTGCGCCGCTAGTGATTAAATTGCTTGAGGGCACTCAAGGTATTGGCGTTGTTTTGGCTGAAACCCGTAAAGCGGCCGAAAGCGTGATTGAAGCTTTTATGGGATTAAAGGCTAATATCATGGTACAAGAATATATCAAAGAAGCTAACGGTGCGGATATTCGTTGTTTTGTCCTTGGTGATAAAGTAGTCGCCGCGATGAAGCGCCAAGCCATGCCAGGGGAGTTTCGCTCAAACCTCCACCGTGGCGGTACGGCGAGTTTAGTTAAACTCACGCCAGAAGAACGCTCAGTGGCTATTCGTGCCGCTAAGACCATGGGCCTGAACGTTGCGGGTGTGGATTTATTGCGTTCCAACCATGGCCCATTAGTGATGGAAGTGAATTCTTCACCAGGCCTTGAAGGGATCGAAGGTGCTACAGCTAAGGATGTCGCTGGGGCGATAATCGAGTTTGTTGAGAAAAACGCAATTAAGACAAAAAAAACAACTCAAGCGTAAAGTGAGTGGTGATTAAGCTAAACTCAGGTGAAATGCGTTGAAATGTCCGTTTGCATAGGGGAAAGAGGATGTCATTAAAGTGGATTGATTCATTAGATATCGCCTTGGAATTACTGGAAAAACATTCAGATGTTGATCCCCGCAAACTGCATTTTACCGAGTTGTATGAGTGGGTGTTAGCGCTAGAGGATTTTGATGACGATCCTAAACATTGCAATGAAAAGGTATTAGAAGCTATTCAACAATGCTGGATCGAGGAAAAATAACATCACTTACTCACCTTGTTGTTGCGGCAACTTGTCCACGAAATAATTAATTTGCGTGACATCAATCACGCTTATTTGGCTGTGAAATGGGATTTTAGTCGGAGTTTGATCAGTATCAAATTCCTTTTTATTGAATAACGTACCTTGTTACTTATCGGTTAAGCAGTTAACCGCTTAATATTATTCTCGCAACGCAAGGATGTTCACATGAAACTTTTGTTTGCTATGTTATTCACACTGTTACCCGCGTTGGCATGGGCTCATCCTGGTCATGGCGGTGTCGGTTTATTCCATCATTTGCTCGATTTAGCGCCAGCGGTTATTTTGGTTGCTTTGATTGCTTGGGCAGGAATTTGGGCAAAAAATAGAAAGTAAGCTAATTTGATAATGCTTACTCCTGTATTCATCTCCTTAGAGATATCTCGATAATAAATTGCCAGTTGCCCTTAAATGACAACTGGCGTTTTTTTGTGTGATCAATCTGGTTACAAATCCAGCCAATGTGCGCAATATCTCAGACTTATGTGCTTTAAAGATAGGATTTACTTTTTAAATTTCGTATAATCCGCGCGAATTTTTTCAAACTTGCTGACAAAGGAAGCTTGTTATGGCGATCGAACGCACATTTTCTATCATTAAGCCTGATGCTGTTGCTAAAAACCACATCGGTGCAATCTACAACCGTTTTGAAACTGCTGGTCTGAAGATCGTTGCAGCTAAAATGTTACACCTGACTAAAGAACAAGCTGAAGGTTTCTATGCCGAGCATAGCGAGCGTGGCTTCTTCGGTGCTCTGGTTGCTTTCATGACTTCTGGCCCAATCATGGTTCAAGTATTAGAAGGCGAAAACGCTGTTTTAGCTCACCGCGAAATTTTAGGTGCAACTAACCCAGCTCAAGCAGCTCCTGGTACTATCCGTGCTGATTTCGCTCAAAGCATCGACGAAAACGCAGCTCATGGTTCTGATTCTTTAGCATCTGCAGAACGTGAAATTGCATACTTCTTCAGTGCTGAAGAACTGTGTCCACGTACTCGTTAATCTGAGTGCGAGACCGAAAAAGGGAGCCTTAGGGCTCCTTTTTTATTGGCAGGAATTGGCTAACGGAATCGCGTTAGCGTGTTTGTAATGCACTATTTTTATTTGGTTTTTAAAATTTTTTAAATTTCTTCCTTGAAATATGATTTCCCATCCTTATATCTATTGCAGGATCGCTCGATGAGGATCCCAATCGATTCTGTGCCGTTAGGACAGAAGTTAATTTAGGCGAAACAAATGTGTGTTTTCAACCTGAAAACCGTTCGCCAATTTCCCATATTGCTTAAGATAAGGATATGAATATGCGTACTTATGATTTAACTCCTCTTTACCGTAGTGCTATTGGTTTTGATCGTTTAGCCCAGATGGCAGAACATGCTGCCGCCAATAATGGCAACTCAGGTTATCCTCCATATAACATTGAACTCCTCGGCGAAAATCGTTATCGCATTACGATGGCCGTGGCAGGATTCTCGATGGAAGAGCTTGAGATCAGTAGCGAAGGTGAGAAATTACTGGTTAAAGGCAATAAGGCCGAAAGCCAAACTGAGCGTAAATACCTATACCAAGGTATTGCCGAGCGCGGTTTTGAGCGCACCTTCCAACTGGCTGATTATGTGACCGTATTGGGTGCCAGCTTAGAGAATGGTTTATTGAACATTGATTTAGTGCGTGAAATCCCAGAAGCGTTAAAACCACGCAAGATTGAAATCACCACTTCACGCCTATTAGATGGTCAATCCTAATCCTGAATCGCACGGGTAAAGAAGGGGAGCTAAATGCTCCCCTTCTTGTTATCTCTTGTCTGGCTCGAATTGGAGATGTTTTCTAAGCCTTATCTTTATATAAGCTCTTTAGGCTTTCATCGCTTTTTCGCCGCGAGCTAAGCCGACAACGCCCGAGCGCGATACTTCAACGACTTTGGTCACTTCACCCATGGAATGAATAAAGGCATCGAGTTTTTCGGTCGTGCCCACTAATTGGATGGTGTAAAGATTGGCGGTGACATCGACAATCTGCCCACGGAAGATATCGGCGGTGCGCTTAATTTCTTCCCTAAGCTCCCCTTGGGCACGGACTTTAACCAGTGCCAGTTCCCGCTCGATATAAGCTGACTCGGTGACATTCGACACCTTGAGCACATCGACTAACTTGTGCAGTTGTTTCTCGATTTGCTCAAGCACTTTCTCATCGGCGACAAGTGAGATATTAAGACGTGACAAGGTATTATCATCGGTCGGTGCCACGGTTAAACTTTCAATGTTGTAACCGCGCTGGGAAAATAGGCCGACAACACGGGATAGGGCGCCGGATTGGTTTTCGAGTAATACAGATATAATTCGACGCATTAGCATTTCTCCGTTTTGCTTAACCACATTTCATTCATCGCGCCGCCGCGGATAAGCATCGGATACACGTGCTCAGTCTCATCCACCATAATGTCGATAAATACCAGTCTGTCTTTCATGGCAAGGGCTTCGGCCATCTTAGACTCAAGCTCAGCAGGATCGCTAATCGTCATGCCAACATGGCCATAGGCTTCGGCAATTTTGGCGAAGTTGGGTACCGAATCCATATAGGAATGGGAATGGCGACCCGAGTAGATCATATCCTGCCACTGCTTAACCATGCCGAGGAACCGGTTGTTTAAGTTGATAATTTTAACCGGCGTATCGTATTGCAGAGCGGTTGAAAGCTCTTGAATATTCATCTGAATCGAACCATCGCCCGTTACGCACACGACGGTTTCGTCCGGCATCGCCATTTTGACCCCCATGGCTGCGGGTAAACCAAAGCCCATGGTGCCAAGGCCACCGGAGTTAATCCAATGGCGGGGTTTATCAAAGGGATAATAGAGTGCGGCAAACATTTGATGCTGGCCCACATCCGAGGCGACATAGGCCTCACCATTAGTGAGTTTGTAGAGAGTTTCAATCACTTGCTGTGGTTTGATCCGATGACTTTCCTTATCGTATGCTAAGCAGTTACGCTCGCGCCACACAGTGATTTCTTGCCACCATTGATTGAGCGCCTCGCTATCGTTGCTCTCCTTCGATTCTTCAAGCAGGGCTAACATGCTGTCTAATACAATATCGGCCGAGCCAACGATCGGGATATCCACTCGTACGGTTTTTGAAATCGATGAGGGGTCGATATCAATATGTAAGATGGTGGCGTTAGGGCAGTATTTTTCGATGTTGTTGGTGGTTCTGTCATCGAAACGCACGCCAATCCCGAAGATAAGATCGCAGTTATGCATGGTCATGTTAGCTTCATAGCGACCGTGCATCCCCAACATACCTAAGCTGTTTTTATGGGTGCCAGGGAAGGCGCCAAGGCCCATTAAGGTGCTGACAACGGGGATATTTAACTTTTCTGCTAGGGTTAAGATCTGCTTTTCACTGCTAGAAATAATCGCACCGCCACCTACATAGAGCACGGGTTTTTTCGCTGCTAATAATGCCTGTAATCCTCGACGAATTTGACCTTTATGGCCCGATGTCGTTGGATTATAGGAGCGCATTTTTATGCTCTCGGGGTAAATATAGTCATGCAGTAATGCCGGATTGAGGCAATCCTTGGGCAAGTCTACCACGACGGGGCCAGGACGACCCGTGGAGGCAATATAAAAGGCTTTTTTAATGATCTCAGGAATTTGAGTGGGATCTTGGACTAAAAAGCTGTGTTTGACGACTGGGCGTGAAATCCCAATCATGTCGCATTCTTGGAACGCATCGTTACCGATTAGATTGCTCGGCACTTGGCCAGATAACACCACTAATGGAATCGAATCCATATAGGCGGTGGCGATGCCAGTAATGGCATTGGTGGCGCCTGGGCCTGAGGTCACGAGTACTACGCCTACTTTTCCCGTAGCTCGGGCATAACCATCGGCCATATGCACGGCGGCCTGTTCGTGGCGAACCAGAATGTGTTCAATACCGGGGATAAGGTGCAGGGCGTCGTAGATATCTAACACTGAGCCGCCAGGATAACCAAATATGTGCTTTACCCCTTCATCAATAAGGGAACGCACAATCATGCTGGCGCCGGATAACTTCTCCATGTGAAACTCCTATTGCATAGTACCGTTACGGTAAACAGTATCTTGTTACAGCGACGGTAATCGCTCTAAAAATAAGCCTGAAGGGTAATTCAGACTCCGTTTGCTGAACTTGAAATCATCGATTTCAAGCGCTCATCCCTTTGGATGCAGCAGCTGTTGCAATGAACAGAATTTCATCATATTCAAAAAAGAACACATTTCAAGGGTTTTCTGTAAAAAATAACCAACTTGAGACAATTTCATGTTTAGGCGCGATAAATGCTCATTAAACGGGAGTTTCGTGTGTGAAAATTTTATTTAATCACTTTAATTAGAATGGGTTAGGTAATTTACAATGAAAAACGGCACCAAGGTACTATATAACCTAAGTGCCGTTTGTTTAGGGAACGCTTAATTTGTTACAAATCAACCACAAAAGCGATGAAAACTTTGATTGCTTCGCTTACGCGGCATAAAGGCGCAGATTATTGCTTTGGTTTGGCTTGATGAGTCTGTCGGTTAAATTGACAGAATCCCACCAATAATACCGCCGTCAACATTAATGCCGAGAAGGGCACTGCGGTGCCATTGTAAAACAGCGCGAGTAATGGTCCTGCAAGGGCACCAAAGCCAAATCTTAAGGTGCCAATCACCGCCGTTGCCGTGCCGGTTTCCTGCTTAAATTTCATTAACACAATGGCATCAGCATTAACTGACATAATGCCAAGAGAACCCATCAGTGGAATAAGCATTAATACCGTAAAGTGGTAACTGAGACCCAATAAATTCACTCCCAGTAAACCTGCAGCTGCGAGCGCTCCTAAGAAAGTCGACACGTGCAACATCCTTAACGAGCCATAACGGCCCACAATTCGGGTATTGATGATATTTGCCAGCATCAGAGCGCCCACATTGGTACTAAAGAGTAGGGCAAATAAGGATTTATCTAATGAAAAAACCTCCATATAGACAAAGGGCGATGCCGTTAAATAACAGAAAAAGGCAAAAGAGGTGAGCACACCGCTGGCAATATTCATTTTGACGCCTGGGCGTGAAAACACAGTGGCATAGGCGCCCAAAAAAGATTTTTGGCTGCGGCTACTTTGATCTTTATCGCTGGGCATTCTCAGCAGCGTAATGACCAACATCAGTAATAACAGGGCATAGGCTGATTGGATAAAGAAGATCAAATGCCATTCGCCAAGTTCGAGGATAAGACTACCAATACTGGGGGCTAATAATGGCGCTAACATCATGATTAAACTGACATAAGACATACCCTTAGCCGTGTTTTCACCATAGACTTCTTTGATATAGCCAGGGACAACCACAGTGGCCGCTGCGCCGATAAAAGCTTGTAAAAAGCGCAGGCCCAAAAACACTTCAATCTGCTCGGCTAAGCCTAACAACAGGCTAGCTAACATAAAACCTGATAGCCCCATAATCACCATGGGACGACGGCCAATACGGTCAGCAAGCGGCCCAAAGGACAGCATGCCGAGGGCATAGCCGCCTAAATAAACACTTAAGGATTGTTGCACTAAGGTGATATCGGTATGAAAGCTATGGGCGAGTGTTGCCATAGCGGGCAAATACATGTCAATCGCGAGCGGCGTGATCGCGACAATGGCGGCAAGCATTGGGATAAGCAAGGCCAAATGGGGAATATTACGCTGTGTGGTTGAATTAGTTGACGATTGTAGGTCCACAGTTACCTCGAGTGGCGAAAGAAGGCGATATAAAGTGTTATGTCACTCGAAAATCAAAATTGTAGGGTAACAATTTTGCCTATTGGCGACTCATTTCGCCTCGATTGACATAGCATATCGTGCCATGAGCATTGGAGGAATATAGGGGAGAAATGAGTGACCAGCGTAGACTCAAACAACAGTTGAACTGAGTGATTGGTCTTGTCATCGAGTATAAGGATATTAAGCCATAACATAGTAAAACGCTCAGGCGAATAAGCCAATCTCGATGACGATATCTTTACACTTAAATTGTAACCAAAATCGATTTACTGCCTTTTTATTGCATTGATGCACCAATGTACGCCTGAGCGTCATTCATTCGACTGGGATTGTCACGTCACTGTCATCTATATGTCATCTAACCGTCTTGAATGCGAATTAGTTTATTGGGCTTTAGCTTAACCCTACGACTAATAACAACACATTCAGGAATGAAGCAATGAACACAAAACGACTGCCGCTGGCTGGTGCGATACTGGCAAGTTTACTCCTTAGTGCCTGTAATGGTGATGACGGTACCAATGGTGAGCAGGGGGATAACGGCTTAAATTCATTAGTTAAAGTAACCCCACTCTCTATTGGTGATGCAAACTGTCCCGCCGGTGGTCAACGTATCGATACCGGTCTTGATGCGAATCGTAATGGTAAGTTGGAAGAGACTGAAATCGATGCGGCGCAAACGCAATTTATTTGCCAACCCCAAGCAGTTGGAGTCAAGGCGGAGCTTATTGGTCGTCATCAAACGGGCGTTTATGGCCTGAGCGCTGCTGAGATTGTTGAATATCACAGTGCATCTCAGCGTATTTTTGTGGTCAATGCGAGAAGCGGTAAAGTCGACATTATCGATGCCAACTTACTTGACAATGCTGCTGAGGCAACTGCGCCATTAGCCTTGAATAATCTTGATAAGCTCGGCGAGCTGGATGTCGCTAAAGATGTGGGCTTGAGTTTTATGGGCAGCGTTAACAGTGTCAGTATTTATGGTAACTTGTTAGCGGCGGCCATTGAGCGCGGCGATGCGGCGGGTAATAAGACCCAAGCCAATGGCTATGTGGCTTTCTACCAACTCAATGACAATGAGACACCGCAGTATCTCAGCGCGGTTGAAGTCGGTGCATTACCAGATAACGTAGTCTTTAGTCATGATGGCAAAACGGTACTCGTTGCGAATGAAGGAGAACCAAATCAAGATTATAGTATCGATCCTGAGGGTAGTGTAGCCATTATCGCCATTGCGGATGGTAAACCCGCAGCAACGGCGACGCTAGTGACATTCACCGAGTTTAATCAGGGCAATGCTCGCTATAATGAAATCACCAAGGACATTAAAATCAATGGCCCTATGGCCACTGTCGCGCAAGATTTGGAGCCTGAGTATATCAGTGTCAGCCCCGATAACAGCCGAGCCTTTGTGAGTCTGCAGGAGAACAATGCCATCGCGGTGATTGATATCGCCAATGCCAAAGTAGCGAAGATTTTACCCTTAGGACTGAAGGATTATGGTTTTGATGTGAATAAAATTGATGCTAGCGACAAGGACGATATGGTCAACCTTCAGGCCTATGCGGGCGTGTATGGCATGTATCAACCCGATACCGTTGCGAGTTACCGTTGGAATAATGCTGATTTTATTGTTACCGCAAACGAAGGGGATTCCCGTGATTATGCTGGGTTTTCGGAGGAAGCCCGTGCCGGTGACTTAACCTTAGATCCTAATCATCCACAATTTGCTGCCGCAAAAGATAAGACCCAATTAGCCCGTTTGAAAGTGACTAAGAGTATGGGTAATGACGATAACGACGGCGATTATGACAAAATTGTGAGCTTCGGCGCGCGTTCTTTCTCAATCTGGACCGCCGATGGTCAACAGGTGTTTGACAGTGGCAGCGATTTTGAGCGGATCACCGCAGCCTTGTTAGGCAATAACTTCAACAATAACAATGAAGAAAACAAAGGCGATAGCCGCAGTGATGATAAAGGACCCGAGCCAGAAGCCTTAGTTCTAGGCAAAATTGGCCAAAAACTCTATGCCTTTATCGGGCTTGAACGTACCTCTGGTTTTATGATGTACGACGTGACAAATCCTTTTGATGTGCATTTTGTGGATTATGTAGTAAACCGTGATTTTGACTCGAGTTTCAGCATTAATACAGATACGGGTGAAGTGAAAGGTGATGCCAGTTTAGCGGGAGATTTAGGGCCAGAAGGCATGAAGTTTGTGAGTGCCGAGAAGAGTCCTAATGGTCAGCCTCTGTTGATCATTGGTAATGAAGTCAGTGGCACAACCAGCGTGTACCAAATCAAGGTGCAATAGCCATAGCTTGTGTTTAAGGTGCGATAACTTTAGATCTCAACATCTTAAATGCTTGTAAGTAAGCTTAAAACGCCAGAGCATCACTCTGGCGTTTCTTTTTGCTTCTTTCTCGCGATAAAAATGCAAGGTTAAACGACTGAATAGGCGTTTTGCTTGAGTGCGTTAAAGGTGGATTCGATGCAGTCGAGCGCAAGCTGGAATTGGGTATCGTTTTCGGCGCCACCTAAACTTAATCGGATAAAGTTGTCATGGCAGTTAAAGTCATCCCCATTACGGATCAGCACGCCTTTTGCCGCTAAGGCGGTCACCAGATGATGGGCTTTAATGTCTTCGGGTAACTGGATCCAGCCATTTAAACCCCGCCAGCGTTGGGTTAACCCCAGCTTGTCACCTAACGCTATGCATTGCTGCTGACGCGCGCGAATAATCGCATCGCGATTGGCCGTGATGTGCCCACGCTTGATTAGCTGACAGGCGAGCTCCACATTGAGCGGCGAAACCATCCAACATTGGCTATGAATGGCGAGGCGCAATGGCGCGATGAGCGGCTCGGGCACTAGGATAAAACCTTGCCTTAAGCCCCCTGAAAACAGCTTAGACAGGCTTGAAATGTAAATGACCCTCGGCACATTCAGCGTCTGAGCTAACTGCCAAAGCGGAGGGTGCCACTCTTCAGGGAGACAATAATTCACATCATCTTCAACGATATAAAACTGGTACTGCTTCGCGAGTGCTAGCAGTTTTTCTCTCTGTTGCTCACTGTATTGAATGCAGGTGGGGTTTTGATTGTTGAGGGTTAAGTACACCAATTTAGGTTGATGGATTTGTACTAAAGCCTCGAATCTTGCCAGATCGACCCCGTCAGCGGTTAATGGCACGCCAATGCTATTGATACCCAATTGTTTCGCGCAAATACGCACACCGGGATAGCTGTACTGCTCGTGCAGGAGTACCTCGCCCTTGGTGAGGAAGGCATTAAGGCAGGCAAAAATGGCCTGTTGCCCACCATGGGTAAAGATCAGTTGCTCGGGTTGCTGTTCAATACCGCGTTGTAAAAGCCAGTGGTGAAATATCTGTTGATGTTGATCTAAGGGGCTGGCGCGATAGCCAAGGAGTTGACTCAGTTTCGCTGGATCCTTAGCCAGTTGGCTTAGGCAATCACTCAGCGTACTTATTTGATCCGTCAGCGGTTGCTGACAAGTCGCCATATTGAGCTGCAAATGACTGAGCTCTGGCACGGGAGAGGCGTTGACATAGGTACCATCACCGATACGCGCTTCCACATAACCGCGTTGCTCCGCTAGAGCATAGGCCCGAGTGACAGTGCCTATGGTTACTCCAAGTGCATCGGCTAAACGCCGCTGTGGTGGGAGTTTTGTGCCATGGGGAAGGGCTTTTAGCAAAATGCCTTGCTCAATGGCACTGACGAGACGTTGATATTTAGGACCTGTAAATGCCTCTAGATCTGGCGTCCAAATTGTACCCATAACAATAAATCCATTGATCTCCGCTAATCTCCCTATATTATTTATTGTATCTTTTATTGTCAAGTATTGTATGCATACAATTTAGGTGTTTATGGATATTCAACTTTTAAATGATCCACAAATCTGGACATTAATGGCCTCTGCTGCACTCTTTTGTGCAACCATGACCATGACTCCGGGGCCAAATAATATTCTACTCGCCAGTTCAGGTGCCCATTTTGGGGTGATGCGCACCATTCCACATATTGCAGGGATCCGCTTAGGTTCGACCTCTTTGCATCTGTCGGTGTTACTGGGTCTTGGCGCTTTATTCGAGGTGTTTCCCGTGTTGCATCAAGTGCTAAAGTACGTAGCGTTACTGTATTTGTTGCACCTTGCCTATCGATTAGTCACCTCTCCTGTTAAGGCGGCAGATTTGGATGACGGGCGTCAGCCGATGAGTGTGATGGAGGCGGCGCTGTTTCAGTGGATTAATCCTAAATCTTGGATGTCGACCATTACCCTTTGTAGTGCGTTTACCTTAGGGGGCGATGGTTTTTGGCTCAGTGCATTACTAGGCGTGTTAGTGTTTAATCTGGTGGGATTTCCCGCGTCCTTCACTTGGGTGTTTGTTGGTGCAGCAATCAGTAAAAAGCTGAATACGGATAAACGTCGACGTCATTTTAACTGGTTTATGGGCAGTTTATTGTTAGTTTCATTGCCGATGATCCTACGGTAAGCAGAGCTAATAAGGCTAAAAGCTTAAATATTCTGGGATACTGACTCGCTTAATGATTGGCTTTATGCCATAACCAACATAGTATTGATGACTTTTTTAGATAACGGTTTTATATACCTAAACAAACTGAAGAAGTTGGTTCCATGGGTATTGCACCGATATAAGGTGAGTTATCTAACCATAACAAGTTGCAATTGACTTGGGAGTATATGGAGGTTAGCGCGTGAAGTTTCCCAGTTTAGTATCATTTATGCCTGGTTTGGCGCAGATGCTGCAGTACGAGAAGCAATGGCTCAGGGATGATGTTCGAGCCGGATTATCCGTGGCGGCGGTCGCTTTACCTGTAGCCATTGCCTATGCACAACTTACAGGGGTCAATGCTGCTGTCGGTTTATACTCCTGTGTGCTGCCAATGTTAGTGTATGCATTGTTTGGTACTTCCAGACAATTAATCGTTGGTCCCGATGCCGCGACTTGTGCCGTGATTGCCGCAGTTGTGACGCCACTTGCTGCTGGCGACAGCATGAAGCACTGGCAACTCGTGATGACCATGACGGCCATGACCGGTTTTTGGTGTTTAATCGCCAGCCGTTTTCGCCTTGGCGTCTTGGCGGACTTTCTCTCAAAACCGATTTTAATGGGGTTACTTAATGGTGTGGCGATCACTATTATCGTCGGTCAATTCTCAAAGATTTTTGGTTTCACCTTCGATGAGCGTTATTTGATTGAGCGCTTATCCGGTGCGCCTTCCTATCTCACCAAAACACACTGGCCCACCTTATTGATGGGACTGGTGACCTTAGCCACCTATGCCTTAATAAAACGTTATCGCCCACAATGGCCAGCTTCAATGTGTGCAATGGCAATGGCTGCATTTTTGGTGTGGGCCTTTAACTTAACCAGCTTCGATATCAATGTGGTGGGCGAGGTGAGTGCAGGCTTGCCTTCGTTTCAAGCGCCGGTTTTTAATATTGGTATTGCCCGTGAACTAGTTGTGCCTGCGCTTAACTTAGCCATGGTGAGCTTTGTGAGTATGATGCTTACTGCACGCAGTTTTGCGGCTAAAAATGGTTATGATATCGATGCGGACAAGGAGTTTCGCGCCCTCGGTATTGCCAATATTGCTTCAGCTTTATCACAAGGTTTTGCGGTCAGCGGTGCTGATTCGCGTACAGCTGTCAATGATGCTAACGGCGGTAAAAGTCAGCTTGTTTCAATCATCGCGGCGTTATTGATTGCGATCGTCGCGTTGTTTTTTACTGCACCATTGAAATATATCCCCAGTTCAGCTCTTGGTGTGGTCTTAGTGATTGCCTCAATTTCGTTGATTGATTTAAAGGCGCTATGGAATCTGCGCGTCAGAGACCGCTCAGCCTTCTTGCTTGCTTGTACCACATTGTTTTCAGTACTGTTTATTGGCGTTATCCCTGGGATTACCTTGGCGGTGTTACTCGGTTTATTCCAGTTTTTAGCGACTGTGATGCGGCCAACGGATCAAGTGTTAGGGCTTGATCATAAAGGGGTTATCCGCAGTGTAGATGATTCGGGCAAGGCTAAGTCTGTGCCTGGGGTGTTTATCTACCGCTTTAATTCACCCTTAACCTACTTCAATGCCACTTACTTTAAACGTCGGTTACTGGAGAAGTTTATCCGTGAGCCTGAACCCGTCGATTGCATCATTATTGATGCCGTGCCGTGTTTTACCCACTTGGATTTAAGTGTGATGGCCATGCTTGCAGATCTCCATCAATTATTGAAGAAGCGTGGTATACGTTTAGTCTTGGCGGGGCGTAAAAGGCAGATGCTTGGCTGGTTTGAACAGGCGGGGATCCCGTCAGGCGAAGGCGGCATTTTAATTCGGCCAGATTTATATCTTGCGCTGAAAATGAACCAAAGTTACAAGCAAGCACTAGCTGAAGGCCAAGCACCTGTTATCAAAAAAGCGCCTGAGGATGATGTGCTACTTCATAGTCATTTATAGGATACTATTTTAACGAAAAGCGCGGTAATGTCCGCGCTTTTTGGTTTATTGTTCAAGTGCATAGAGTTATGTACTTTATATTTGATGCCTCAAAAGTATGATGGTTGTGGCGTAAAGAGCCGCTCGTCATTTGAGTATCATAACTACGCGTCATTCCTCGTTTCGCGAGCTTGCGCAACATCTAACGCTTAAACATCAACTCGTTCTAGTCATTTTGCAGTTTATCTAAAGGGATTAAACCATGATAGGCATAGTAGCCTATGGGGCCTAAAAATAAGCTTAGCAGGCACCATAAACATTTTTTGTTAGTGCTGAGGTTAACTTGGCTCTTAAATACTCGAGCTGCGAATAAGCAATGCAGTAGGGCTAAACCGATGAGCATCGCTATGATTATAATATCCGTATTATCCAAGTACTTTATCCCTGTAATTCATCGTGATGATTTAGCATAAAATGTTAAAAAGGATTTACTCACTTTACCTAAGTGAGAGCTACTTTACGTGAACATTTTACCGATTGCTATGGGGTATATAAAAATAAACGTTAATTCTTATTTACTTATAGACGTTCCTAACAAGTAATTTGGGGTATTACCAGTCTGCCAGATCACATATTTAGTCATGGCATGTTGAAATATGTCAGTGCTTGTTAGCTCAGTTAACCATGCCATAAGCCGTGGGAAATCACCGTTCAAATCCCGTTTGGCATCCACCGCAGTAAATTGGCGGATAAAAGGCACAATGGCAAAATCAGCAACGCTTAACGCAGGGCTGATAAGATAAGGATGTTGCTGAAGCTGTGCTTCGAGCCGTACCAGAAAAGTGCTGGCCTTGGCGAAATAATCCGCCTGCGAGTATTCAGGATACCGATCTGCATATTTGTACTTATCCAGCCAAGGTTTAAATTCAACATCATTCTGCACAATAAGCTCATTAATCAGGCTTTGCGCTGAGGTGGTTTGTCCGAGTAACTGCTGTGCGGCTGGCGAGTCAGCCTTATGCAGTCCCCAGAGCATAATATCCAAGCTCTCAGCAATCACTTCTCCAGTAGGGAGCTGCAATACGGGCACTGTGCCCTTGGGGGAGATGGCTAACATCTCTGCGGGTTTCGCTTTAAGGGTGATTTCTCTCACTTCCACTTGGCATTGGCCGAGCAATAGCCCAAGTCTAGCGCGCATAGCATAAGGACAGCGGCGAAAACTGTAGAGTATGGGTAAGGGCATAGTCTTATTCCTTAATGCAATGATAAAAACGATTTAGTCACGACTGTGGGTTAAAAGTTGGCAATAGTAGTGACTTTAAAACAGAAATACTGCGTTTATTACTGATTTTTCCACCGTTTGCCTGTAAATAAGCAATGACCTTGGTTTTTGTCTGTGTTTATCCGACTGTGACTCAGGTAGAATTTCGCCCTATTTTTGCGACCTAGCTTAGGCTTGGTGATTATTGGTTAATGCACTGGAAATTAAGTTCCAGCCAGCAGTTGAGGGTGTTATGTCTAACGTTGTTGTTTGTGCTTTATATAAGTTTGTTTCATTACCGCATTTTGAGTCGCTGCGTGAGCCACTCCTGTCCATGATGGAACAGGCTGAGATTAAAGGCACATTGTTGCTGGCAAGTGAGGGGATTAACGGCACTGTGGCCGGCACTCAAGCGGCTATCGACGCACTGCTGGCTTGGCTGAATAACCAAAATGGCCTTGAAAACATCGTTTACAAGTTATCCTTTGACGACGAAATGCCTTTCTACCGCACTAAGGTGAAGCTCAAAAAAGAAATCGTCACCATGGGCGTCGAGGGTATCGATCCGCTTAAAGTGGTGGGCACTTACGTTAAGCCACAGGACTGGAACGCGCTGATTTCCGATCCTGAAGTCATCCTAGTGGATACCCGCAACGACTATGAAGTGCAAATCGGCACCTTTAAAAATGCCATTAACCCCGTGACCGAAACCTTCAGAGAATTCCCTGAGTATGTTAAGCAGAATCTCGATCCTGCCAAGCATAAAAAAGTAGCGATGTTCTGCACTGGTGGTATTCGCTGTGAAAAATCAACCGCTTATTTAAAAGAGCAAGGCTTTGAAGAAGTGTATCACCTCGAAGGTGGCATCCTTAAATACCTTGAAGAAGTCAAACAGGAAGAAAGCCTGTGGGAAGGCGAATGTTTTGTCTTCGATAATCGTGTGGCGGTCGACCATGATTTAAAGAAAGGGCAATACGATCAATGCAATGCTTGTCGTATGCCAATCACTGAAGCGGAAAAATTATCCCCAGCTTATGTGCAAGGCGTGAGTTGCCCACATTGTATTGATAAGATTTCTGAGGAGCAGCGAAAGCGTTTTGTTGAACGTGAACGCCAAGTGAATTTAGCTAAATCCCGTAACGAGGCTCATATCGGTAGTGATGTGAATTATGTGATTGAAGCCCGTCGACAAAAGAAAGAAGCACAGCGCAAACAAGCTGCAGAGAAAAATAAAACCAAGCAAGCTAACACTTAACGCATGCTCAGCTAAGGTGATGCTGTTCAATTATGGACAGCCTCACTTTTTTTACCGGACGATTATGCAGCAGAAATGGCAAACTAAAGGCTGTCAAAAGGAAGGGCAGGCAAGCTCTGGCCCTTACTTTCTGTCATGATAGCCGCTTGTCAACTGAGTCAAATGGCGACATGTCACTCCTCGTTTCGTAAGCACGAGCTTGCTAGAACGATCAAAATTTAATTCTGAATGTCTTAAAGAATGTCCTATATGGCAAAATCGATTGGTCGCGCTAATGATAAAAATGACCACTGGTTATCTTTAATGAACATCCGCCCCATTAACGGGGCGGTAAAGCATTTACCAATGGACTTTGCCAATATTTAAGAGTGTTCAACGTAATATTAAACGTTATGACGTTTGCCTGAGCGTTTCAGTTTTTCTGCTTCTAGCTTAGCGGCTTTCTCGGCGGCTTTTTCAGCCAGAATGCGTTCCACTTCGGCTTTTTCGATTTCAGCCATCGCAGGCGTTTCAAGGGATAACAGGCCAATTCGACCTGAGCGGTAATCGTGTAATACGACTTCCGAGGCTTTATGCAAATCGATGCGACCACCGGGACGGAGGGCGCCACGTTTACGGCCGATTTCTTCGAGTAACGCCATATCATCCTTAGGTAACTCGCTGATGTTATAACGCTCGCAAATTTCCTTCGGGTAGGCCTTTAAGAAATAACCTGCGGCAAACAGCGCCACATCTTCGTATTCCATGGCGGTATCTTTAATGGCACCCGTGACGGCAAGGCGATAGCTACTAGCTTCGTTATCAACCTTAGGCCATAAAATCCCTGGCGTGTCCGAGAGCACAATACCGTTGCGCAGGTTAATGCGCTGCTGGGTTTTGGTGACGGCGGGTTCGTTACCGGTTTTGGCGATAACGCGACCGGCTAAGGTGTTGATAATGGTGGACTTACCCACGTTTGGGATCCCCATGATCATAGTGCGAATATCTTTTTCAGTTTTATCGCGACTCGGTACTAACTTACGACAAAGATCCGGCAGCATTTTCAACATACCCGGTTGCAATGTGGTAATCGCTGTGGCTTTTACCCCTTGTTCACGCTCAAGATATTCAATCCACTGGGCGGTAATGTCGGGATCGGCTAAGTCGGATTTATTCAGTAGCTTAATACAAGGTTTGTCGCCGCGAAGCTTTGACACCATGGGGTTTTCACTACTGTAGGGAATACGGGCGTCCAGCACCTCAATTACTAGATCGACCTGAGGCATAGCCTCTTCGATCTCTTTGCGTGCCTTGTGCATGTGCCCAGGATACCATTGAATTGCCATGATAGCGCCTTGTTCTAAATGACCTAAAGACGGCTATTCTACCTTGAAGGCGACGAATGTCATAAAAAAAGCGCCCGAAGGCGCTTAATTGCTTAATCTTGATGCGAATTTGGGCATATATTGCTTAAAGTACGCCTAGCTCGCGTAATCTTTCCATTAGGTAGCTGTCGGCGGTATAACGCTCAGACAGCACGACCGAAGGTTTAGGGTGTAAGAATAAGGGCAGTGAAATACGCGACTTAGTCTTATCCGTGCCTTCTGGGTTAATTACGCGGTGTGAGGTTGATGGGAAGTAACCACCCGAGGCTTCCTGCAACATATCACCAATGTTGATGATAATATTGCCAAAATCACTTGGCACATCTAACCAAGAGCCGTCTTTGGCTTTGACTTGCAACCCTGGCTCGTTGGCCGCGGGCAGCACAGTGATAAGGTTAATATCTTCGTGGGCCGCTGCGCGAATAGCGCCCATTTCTTCATCGCCTTTCATCGGTGGGTAATGCAGAATGCGCAGCAGGGTTTTGTGGCTGTCGGCAATCATTTCTGGCAGCGGAATCGAGAACTTAGCTTTAACCTCGTCTGGCGAGTAGGTTTCAATCCACTCTAACAGTTCAGCGGCCAGCGCATTGGCTTTTTCATAGTAAGCTAGAATATTGGCACGCAGTGAATCAGGAATACGACCCCAAGGGTACACGTGGTAATACTCTTTGATGTCTTTAACCGTGTGGCCTTTTGCGGTTTCTGAAATCGACGCGGGGAAGAAGCCATCGTGGGTTTCACGATTGAACATAAACTCGTTCTTAGCGTCAGAATTGAAAAAGGCTTGCCACTCAGTGTAAATGTTTTCGACCAGTTCCTTATCGATAGGGTGGTTAGAGAGTACGCCAAAGCCCGTTTCACGTAGGGATTCCACAAAGTGTTTGGCGCTATCGGCTGCGCGATAATCAATGGTTTCTAATTTCATATGGTTTCTACTTGTTATATATGGTTGTTAACCAAACACTTTCTAAGGATAAAGGTAAGGAGTCGTTGCTACTTATCTCATTATCAGTATGGTGCGCTCAGCCTAGTGCAAAAGCGGTCCAAATAGAAAGGATTTGGGTAGAGAATTGACCCGCAGCAAGTGTAGCTTTGCACTGTGCGCGGTGCAAACACTCAAGACAATGGACTGAGATTACTGCTGAATTTTCCTCCAGTTATTTAAGCATTGACTCAATCAACAGGATTTTATCGACTAAAGCGGCTACTATGCCAAAAAGCCAATTCAGGCCGAGGCGCAATAAACCTGAGGAACAAACGGTCTTATGCAGGCGAATACCTTAAGAGCTAAAGGAGACTTTTATGAACAAACTGACTGATTTTGAACGCTATGTCATAGAAGAAAAGGGCACAGAACGTCCCTTTAGCGGGGAGTATTATCAGCATGACGCTAAAGGCGTGTATTTGTGCAAAAAATGCCATGCGCCTTTGTATCGCTCAGAAGATAAGTTTAATGCCCACTGTGGGTGGCCAGCCTTCGATGATGAAATTCCAGGCGCAGTGAGTCGCCATGTCGACGCCGATGGTCGCCGTACCGAAATTGTCTGTAGTCAGTGTGGCGGTCATTTAGGCCATGTGTTTGAAGGGGAATATTTAACGCCGAAGAATATTCGTCATTGCGTTAATTCTGTCTCCATGGTGTTTCAAGCGGCCGATGAGGTGACAACATCGACTCATAAAACGGCCTTTGCCACCTTTGGTGCGGGCTGTTTTTGGTGTGTTGAAGCGATTTTTAAGAGCCTGAAGGGCGTGCTGAATGTCAGCTCTGGTTACTCAGGTGGGGATGCTAGCGATGCCGATTATAAGTCGGTGTGTTCGGGATTAACTGGGCATGCCGAAGTGGTGCACATCGAGTTTGACCCCGCACAAATCAGCTTTACAACGCTGCTACAGGTGTTATTTGAGAGTCACGATCCTACCACGCTCAACCGCCAAGGTAATGATAAAGGGCCGCAGTATCGCTCCGTCGTCTTTGCCCATGATGCAGCGCAGATTGAAGAGACCAATGCCATGATTGCAAAATTAACCGAGGCAAAGGTATTTGATGCGCCAATCGTCACTCAAGTGGTGGCTTTTGAGTCTTTTTATCCCGCAGAGGATTATCACAATGATTACTTCGCCCTGCATGGCGAGCAGCCCTATTGCCAGATTGTGGTGCGACCAAAGGTTGAAAAGATCAGAGCTCTCTTTGCCGAGCTACAAGCATAGGCTTAATGTGCGAGCAAATTGACGGATAAAAAACGCCACCGATAGGGTGGCGTTTTCGTTGATGGCTTGGCTGATAGACTGAAGACTCAGCGCATTAGCGGGATTGCGCTAACCACTCGGCATATTGTTTCGCGTAATAGCTGACGATTAAATCGGCGCCAGCCCGCTTTAACCCGATAAAGGTTTCGGTGACGACGGCGCGCTCATCGAGGGCGCCCGCCAGTGCAGCAAATTTAATACCGGCATATTCGCCACCAACCTGATAAGCCGCTAAGGAAAGGTGGGTTTGCTGCCTTAGGCGACTTAACACATCCAAATACGGTGTGCCGGGCTTTACCATCAAAATATCCGCGCCTTCCTCTTCATCGAGCAACGCTTCGAGCAAGGCTTGGCGACCATTGGCGTAATCGAGCTGGTAGCCTTTACGGTTTCCGCTAAGTTCACAATCCACCGCGGCCCTAAAAGGCCCATAGAAGGAAGAGGCGAACTTGGCAGCATGGGCCAAAATGGCAATGTGCTCAAAGCCTGCCTCATCTAGTCCTTGGCGGATAGCTTTAATTTGGCCGTCCATCATGGCCGATGGCGCCAGCATATCGGCTCCCGCTTTGGCGGCGGTAATGGATTGTTTGACTAAGTTAGCCACGGTTTGATCGTTACAGACTTCACCATGGTGCAATACGCCGCAGTGTCCATGGTCGGTATATTCACAAAAACAAATATCGGGGATCACCATCATCTCTGGCTTAGCGGTTTTGATGGTGCGGATCATCCGTGCGAGCAAGCCATTGTCATCCCAAGTGTCGCTGCCCTGTGCATCTTTGGTGTGGGAAATACCAAAGGGCATCACATAACGGATCCCTAGGGCGTAAAGCCTTTGAATTTCATCGGCAAGCGCACTCTAGGTCACGCATGGCTTCAGTGCGGCGTAGGCGTCTTAAACGGCGAAGAGGTTTAAGGGGATTTTCTCTGGTACTGCTCATTGAATTTCCTTATTAACAGTGTAAAAGCATCACGCGAAGTTTCGCGTCAAAGGGAGAGGGGTTAAAACGATGCTCAGGACGCGCTTGTTGCTTTGGTGAACTTGATTTAGTGAGACAAAAGCTTCAGCACTGTTTGCTCAGACCTAAAATAGGGCAAAAGTTTCCCTGTATTTGGACCAAGGCCGAAGAGGTTGTTGAGTTAGTGATGGCGATCACAAACCCAGCGCTAAGCCAATCGATCCATTAGCCGCCTTTTTAAAGCCTTTGCTTTCGATTATTTGATGTTATCATTTGCGCCAATTTACACTTGGTATAGTGCAGGGCTTTAATAAGTCGCTATTCTTCTGCCCAACTATACCCACAGCGCGGTTTTTATATGACAACACCCCAAGACTCTGTTTGTATTCTCGCCCTCGACACTTGTACCGAAGCTTGTTCGGCTGCCCTATGTTATCAAGGACAGGTTTTTGCTGAGTTAGCCGATGCGCCTCGGGAGCATAGTCAGCGTTTATTGCCTATGGTGGAAGCAGTATTAAAACAAGCCAATGTCGGCTTAGATAAACTGGATGCGATTGCCTACGGCCGTGGGCCAGGCAGTTTTACGGGGATCCGTATTTGTACCAGCATGACCCAAGGTTTAGCCCTAGGGTTAGACTTACCCGTTATCGGCATTTCCACCTTAGCGGCCATGGCACAAATGGCGATTGCTGAGCACGCTGCCGAGCAAGTGCTCTGTTGTATCGATGCGCGCATGGGAGAAGTGTACTGGGGTCAATTTGTTGCCGTCGATGGCATTGCTACATTAGTCGGTAAAGAGGTGGTGAGCGCGCCTGAACAGGTTGAGCTGGCATTCGATCTTAATAAAGCCATTGTCGGCTGTGGCACTGGATTTGATGCCTATCCCGAGTTATTAGCTCTAGGCAGCGGCATTACCTCCTTAGCGGCGGTGAAGTATCCCGATGCCCGAGCCATGTTAGCGCTGGCTGAAGTGGGTATCAAAGCGGGATTAACCACCAGTGTCGATGAACTCGAACCTGTATATCTTCGTGATACTGTGACATGGAAAAAGTTACCGGGACGTGAATAAACTGTTCATTATTCCCCGTGATACGTTAGAATCTAAAGTGTCTGCATTGGCTAACGATGTAGACATCAAATCTTAGTTAGGCGTTTGTCACAACAGCCTAACAATACTAACTAGGGCAAATAGGATATAAACTGGGCATTTCGATGCAGGTAAATTCGCTTCAAACGAGTTTGACACAAGCGGTTGCGAGTAATCGCCCCGCGATCATACAGGGAATGTCGCCCACGGAAGCGCCGCGCCCTGTGATTGAGCTCGATGCGGTTTCTGCTTTAGCCCTTGATGATACCGATGAAGGATCATCACAAAACCTACAATCCAGACTCGGTGCCCAACTCGAATACGAGCAAAGTACCCGAGGACATCAAGGGGCTATCGCCCAATACCTACAAACGCAACATGCCGCCAAACGTGAAGAGATTCAGCAGATGGTGGGTGTGGATATTTATGCCTGATAGTGCGTCCGTGTCTTCTCAATCTCGTTTTACACCTCGTTTAACTGGCGGCCTTCCGAGCCGTGGTTTGTTTATCATCGAGCTGATGCTGGCCCTCATTTTGACGCGCATTCCTTACCTGAGTGTGCCTTTTAAGTGGTTAGAGAGCTATTTCCACGAGTTGTCCCATGGGATAGCGACAGTGCTCAGTGGCGGCATAGTGAGTCATATTCAACTCTTTCCCAATGGTGCGGGTTTTTGCTTTAGCCAAGGTGGCTCGCCACTGGTGATTGGATTTGCGGGCTACTTTGGCGCAGCCTGTTGGGGATACCTTATTTATCTGTTGGCGACTTGGCCTAAGGGTATTCGCCTAAGCTTTGCGTTTTTAGGCGGTTTAGTGGTGCTAAGTGGCCTGCTGTGGGGGCGAGATTTGCTCACCTTAGCCATTTTAGCGGTACTGACGATAGTGTTGTTACTGCCGTTAAAACTCAGCAAAAATAAAATCCTCACGCAATTTTTACGCATTATTGGTTTGATGATCATGCTCAATGCGCTGGCAAGCCCAACGGTATTGCTCGGACTTGAAGGGCAGGGCGATGCGGTGCTGCTGGCTGATCGTTCATGGATACCAGCGTGGATTTGGGTCGCCATTTGGCTGTTTTGCAGTATCTGCGCCTTGTATATGGCTTGGCGGCGGGTGGATTCCGCCATCTCTCGTTAATACATCGCACATTAACGCTCCTATGGCATCACAAATATTTACAGCCTAAATGGTCAACTTATGCGGCTAATTCTTGGATTTTTTTATATAGACTGCTAGCTTAAGTCTTCGGTATCCAAGGAGAATTATTATGAAAAAAGTCACACTCATCGCCAGTATGCTGATTGCTGGTCTCTGTTCAGGTATGGCCAATGCAGATGAAGCATTAAATAAAGCCATTAAAAGTGATTTTCGCCAAGCCAAAAACGCTAGCCGCGATATTTATCGTCACCCCGCAGAAACCCTTACATTTTTTGGTATAACCCCAACACAAACCGTGATTGAACTTTGGCCAGGTAATGGCTGGTACACTGAAATCCTTGCCCCTTATCTTGCGCCTAAGGGACAATATATTGCCGCCAGTTTCGAAACTACCCCTAGCACGGACACCCCTGGTAATCGCTATCGCGCCAATGCGGGCGTGAAATTCGATACTTGGATGACGGCCAATAAAGCCTTATTTGGTAATGCGAAAATGGTGGTTCTTGACCCTCCAGCCAAAATGAATTTAGGTGCCGATGGCAGTGCTGACTTGGTATTAACTTTCCGTAACTTACATAATTGGGCTTCAAGCGACCAGCTCGAAAACGTGTTTGCCGCTTCTTACAAAGTGCTTAAAGATGGCGGTGTATTTGGCGTCGTCGAACATAGAGCCAATAAAGGCATGAATATGAGCACGGGCTATATGGATCAAGACGAGATGATCGCGCTGGCCAAAAAGGTCGGTTTTACCTTAGCCGAAAGCTCCGAAATCAACGCCAATCCAAAAGACACTAAGGACTATGCCAAGGGAGTATGGACGTTGCCACCTTCGTTTGCATTAGGTGATACAGATAAAGAAAAATACCAAGCAATTGGTGAGAGTGATCGCATGACGCTCAAATTTGTCAAAAAATCCCGCTAATCACCTGACATTAGAGGCAATATGTGGCAATCTTTCGCCCCCAAAAATCAAGTCGAGTTTGTGTTACCCCATATCAAGCTGAGTGGTCGATTATGGGGAGCGAAAGATAAGCCATTATTGCTCGCGTTGCATGGCTGGTTAGACAATGCCAACAGTTTTGAGCCTCTCGCTGAGTATTTGTCAGATTACCAAATTCTTGCCATAGATTGGCCCGGTCATGGTTTTTCGGCGCATCGGCCGGGACATTACCCATTACACTGGATTGACTATTTATACGATCTCGATGCGTTACTGGCGATTTTGCCACAAAAGCCACTGGCTGTTATTGGGCATTCATTAGGGGGGATTATCGCCTCTGCGTATACGGCAGCATTTCCAGAAAAGGTTAATAAGCTGATTTTAATTGAGGCCTTAAGTCCCTTATATGAGTCAGCAACCCAAGCCAAATCGCGGCTGAGGAAAAGCTTTTACCAACATGAGAAATTTTTAGCGCAAAAACATAAAAGGATGAGAGTCTACGATAGTCTGGAAACGGCAGTTAAGGCTAGAGTGCATTTAACCGGATTGGCCGAACCGTGGTGTCGACTATTACTTGACCGCAATATGCAAGCCACTTCTGATGGAGTTGTTTGGCGAAGTGATCCAAGACTAAGGCTCGACTCGCCAATGCGACTGACCTTTGAGCAGGTTGATGCTTTAATGCAAAATATTTCGGTGGTTACCTTACTCATCTGCGGCAAACAAGGTTTTAGCCAATTACATACGGCGCTACCTAAAGCAAGGAAATGGTTCAGCAATTTGTCTGAACATATGCTTGAGGGGGACCATCATGTGCATATGGATAATGCGCAAGCGGTTAGTCAGTTAATCCAACGTTTTGTCGAATAATGGCTTTTACTAACATAAAAAAGACACTAGGTTTTTTGTTTCTTTTATGTGATGATGATCAAAATTAAAACGCCCGTATGATTTATCCGGGTAAATCAATAACAATAAAATGTAAGTCGGTATTTTAACTCGGTATTTTAACTCGGTATTTGTCGAGTATTGGCGGTAGTAAGGGTACCGTATCCGCAGTTGTGGGGATTTAGGAGAAAGTAGTGGATCAGCCTTGGATTAAACATTTACCAAAAGATGTGCCTGCTGAGATTAATGTGGATCAGTATTCATCGCTTATCGATATGTTCGAGACCGCGGTGGCTAAGTATGCGGATCAACCTGCATTTATCAACATGGGGGCCACGCTAACTTACCGTAAACTTGAAGAAAGTAGCCGTGCTTTTGCTGCTTATTTACAAAATGAATTGAAGCTACAAAAGGGCGATCGTGTCGCACTGATGATGCCCAATCTGTTGCAATATCCTATTGCGTTATTTGGGGTATTACGTGCTGGTATGGTGGTGGTTAACGTTAACCCACTTTATACCCCGCGAGAGCTCAAACATCAGTTGATTGACTCGGGCGCCAAAGCCATTGTTGTGGTGTCTAACTTCGCCCGCACCTTAGAAGAAGTGGTCGATCAAACGCCCGTGAAAAGTGTCATTATCACTAGTTTAGGTGATCAACTAAGTGCGCCAAAACGCACCTTAGTTAACTTTGTTGTTAAATATATTAAAAAACTGGTGCCGAAATACGATCTACCCCATGCCCTTTCGATGCGCGAAACCTTGTCAAGAGGTCGTAGAATGCAGTATGTCAAACCCGTAATCACTGGGGGTGACCTTGCCTTTTTGCAATATACTGGTGGTACGACTGGGGTTTCAAAGGGCGCCATGTTAACCCACAGTAATGTGGTGGCAAACGTGTTGCAGGCTAACGGTGCTTATTCTCCGGCACTGCGGGATGGTACTGAATTTGTTGTAACTGCATTACCGCTTTACCATATTTTTGCATTAACAGTGAATTGCTTACTGTTTTTACATAAGGGCAGTCAGAATCTGTTAATCACTAACCCTCGGGATATTCCAGGGTTTGTGGCGGAACTCAAGAAATATCCTTTTACCGCCCTGACAGGTGTTAACACCCTGTTTAATGCCTTAGTGAATAGTAGTGATTTTGCTGAGCTGGATTTTTCTCGCCTCAAATTATCCATTGGTGGCGGTATGGCCGTGCAAAAAGCCGTAGCCGATAAATGGCAGAGCATCACTAAAACCCGTTTACTTGAAGGTTATGGGTTAACTGAAGCCTCGCCCCTGTTAACGTGCTGTCCCTATAACTTAGACGGTTATAACGGTTCTATCGGTTTCCCTGCGCCATCTACACTCATTCAAGTGCGTGATGATGCGGGTAATGTGTTGCCTCAAGGCGAGACAGGTGAGCTATTTGGCAAAGGCCCACAGATCATGAAAGGCTATTGGCAGCGTCCAGAAGAGACGGCCAAAGTGATTGATAAAGACGGCTGGCTCGCCACGGGCGATATCGGTTATATGGATGAACAGGGTTTCTTCTATATTGTTGATCGTAAGAAAGACATGATTTTAGTTTCTGGCTTTAACGTCTTCCCCAATGAAGTGGAAGAGGTTGTTGCTTTACATCCTAAGGTGATAGAAGTCGCGGCAGTAGGGGTTCCTAATGATGCGAGTGGCGAGTTAGTGAAGGTGTTTGTGGTGGCGAAAGATAAATCTTTAACCGCTGAAGACATCATTAAGCATTGCCGAGTGCATTTAACGGGATATAAAGTGCCGAAGCTGGTAGAATTTAGGGACGAGTTACCTAAAACCAATGTGGGTAAGATCTTGCGACGAGAACTGAGAGACGAAGTCAAGCGCGCGTAAGATTGAAGCCGGCAATAAGCCGGCTTTTGTTTTTATGGATGTGATTATCCCACAGGAACTGGAGAAGAATTTGTCAGTGTTTCACTATGTGAGCGACGAAGCGAGCCTCAATGCCCTCGTCGCTCAATATCAACAGAGCGCAGTACTGGTATTAGATACCGAGTTTGTGCGCACACGTACGTATTACGCTAAGCTTGGCCTGATCCAGGCCTATGATGGTAACACCTTAGCTTTGATTGACCCTGTGGCTTTGCCCAATCTCGGTGCATTTTGGGCTTTGTTAGATAATCCAAACATTATCAAGCTAGTACATTCCTGCAGTGAGGATTTAGAAGTCTTCGCCCATTATGGCCAGCGCCAACCTACGCCCTTATTTGATAGCCAAATTGCGGCTTCACTATGCGGTATGGGCCATGGCTTAGGTTATGCCAAGTTAGTCGAAACCTGCTTAGGTGAAGTGATTGATAAGGGCGAGTCACGCACCGACTGGATACGTCGTCCCTTAACCGAGGCGCAACTTAGCTACGCCGCCAATGATGTGTTGTATCTTTATCAACTTTATCCGCAACTCGCCGACAAGCTTAAAGCGCAAGGCCGTTTAGATTGGCTTTATGAAGAAGGTGAGCGGATGACTGAAGGGCGTTTAGCTCCTCCCGATGTCGAGACTGCATACCTTAAAGTAAAAAACGCATTTCAATTAACAGAGCCTCAATTGGCTTACCTTAAAGTGCTGGCTAAATGGCGTTTAGAAAAAGCTTTGGCACGGGATTTAGCCTTAGGCTTTGTGATTAAAGATCATGGCTTGATTGCGCTAGCGAAAAAACAGCCTAAAAGCATAAGTGATTTGTTTAAATTGAACGATTTAACTGAGCAGGAAAAACGCATCCACGGTAAAGATATTTTACGGGTAATGCAGACTGCTGACTTAAACAATCCGCCGGAGCTAGTTGATGTTTTAGCGCTTAAACCGGGTTATAAGTCCGCCTTTAAGACCATTAAAACCTGTTTAACCGAACTCTGTGAACAACATGCCATTCCGGTGGAAATGCTAGGCTCTAAACGTCATATTCATGAGTATTTACAATGGCGTTGGGATAAACAGCAGGGCGAATTGCCGACGGTGTTAAATGGCTGGCGCGCAGACATTGCGGCCGAATCGTTGGCAAAGCTTGAAGTTTAAGTTTTACTGATTAGGCGCCAATATTTTGCTTTTAACATTTCGGTTTTGACCTAAGATTTGATGCCTAAATTCGCATTTAAGGTGTTAGGCCTTGATTTTACCCCAGTTAAAGGATGGGAGTAGGAGAAAGGCGCAGCAGAACGCGTCATCCCCATTTGAGGATGACGCCAACGCTCGACTTATCTGTCTGGCAACGTCACGTTAAGTTCGAGTACCGACAAGTTATCGTCATTCTGATCTAATTGCACTGAAACTTGATCATCCGAAATCTGCACATACTTGCGGATCACGGCGATGATTTCTTGCTTCATCTGCGGGAAATAGTCAGGTGTATCGCGTTGTCCACGCTGATGGGCCACAATAATTTGTAGTCGCTCTTTTGCCATTACCGCGGTGCTAGGCTTTTTCTTGCTTTTGAAATAGTCGAGTAAAGACATAATTAGCTACCAAATATCCGTTGTAAGAAACCTTTTTTCTCTTCCGTAATAAAGCGTACTGGGACATCTTCACCCAATAAACGCGCGACAGTGTCACTATAAGCGGCGCCTGCATCACTTTCTTGATCGATAATCACAGGTACTCCGGAGTTTGATGCCTTGAGTACGGATTGTGATTCAGGGATAACGCCAAGCAAATCAATGGCAAGGATTTCTTTTACATCGTCAACACTTAACATTTCGCCCGATTTTACCCGACTTGGAGAATAACGAGTCAACAGTAAGTACTCTTTTATCGGCTCTAAACTGAGTTCTGCGCGGCGTGACTTGCTTTGCAGCATTCCTAGAATACGGTCAGAGTCGCGAACCGAGCTTACTTCAGGGTTGGTCGTCACAATGGCGATATCGGCAAAATACAATGCCATCATCGCGCCTTGCTCAATACCTGCAGGGGAATCACAGATAATAAATTCAAATTCTTTGGCTAAATCGTCAAGCACACGGCCTACGCCTTCTTTTGTTAGGGCGTCTTTATCACGAGTTTGCGAGGCTGGCAGTACAAACAGTTTTTCACAGCGTTTATCTTTGATAAGTGCCTGATTTAAATTCGCTTCACCGTTGATAACATTGACAAAGTCATAGACGACGCGGCGCTCGCAGCCCATGATTAGATCCAAGTTACGCAAGCCTATATCGAAATCGATAACAACAGTTTTATGCCCTTGTAGTGCAAGTCCAGTTGCAATCGCCGCACTGGATGTGGTTTTACCAACACCACCTTTACCTGAAGTGACAACAATAATTTGTGCCATGTTTCTCTCTATCCTTTTTTGTGCCATTTAGAGGGGCAATGATTCAACGATAAGCGACTCGCCATTTAAGCGAATGCAGCCGCCTTTATCTGAGCTATGTTGTTGTAGATTTTCAGCGAGCCAATATTGCCCTGCTATTGAAACTAATTCTGCCTCGAGGGAATGAGCAATGATTACCGCGCTGCTGTCGCCAGCTGCGCCCGCCATGGCCTTTCCTCGTAACGCACCATAAATATGAATGCTACCATCGGCGATGACTTCAGCGCCATTACCTACCGCACCAAATATGATTAAATCGCCATTTTTTGCATAGACCTGCTGACCTGAGCGGATATTTTGCTTCAAAATCTTAGTTTGACGCGGTGCTGGTGGGGGGGCGACGCTTTGTTTACCCGCTTTGACTATGGCAAGTCCGAGTGTTTTAGCTTGGTTGCTCAGGACGTTAGTTGCACCAGTAATTCCTACAATAACTAACTGGCGGGAAAGTAATAACTCTTTTAAGCCCTGTAAATTAAAATCGTTATCTTGAATGGCGCTGAGATTGACGACTAAAGGGGCACCCAGAAAAAATTGGGGAGCTTGTGCCAATTTGCTATCTAATTCAGCCATGACAGCATTTAAATCGCTGTTATTAATATGAAGCACTGAAAGAGTAAAAGAAGCGCCTTTTAACTCTAAGCTAGGTTTTGACATCCCGGCACTATTCTCCAGAAATCATCAGTCGGTTCGCTGATTTGCAATTAAATTACTAGGCGACCATGTTATAGTGTGCCCCATTGACTGGCAAGTTTGAACTATTGGATATTTATACTCTTATGCTATGTGCGGTTTATAAAAGTAGTCGAAAGGCTGACACTTACTTATTTGTAAACAAAAGGGACTGTTTCGACGACGTCCCTCAGGCGTTGTTAGATATGTTTGGTGTGCCTCAGTTAGTGATGGTATTCCCGATTGCTAAGCGTGAATCACTCGGTATCGCCGATATTCATAAGGTCAGAGCAGCACTCAAGGAAAAGGGGTTTTATTTACAAATTCCGCCACCGCAGGTTAATTTATTAGCCGAGTACAGAGAAAGCCTTGGGATTCAAGACTAGTCTGTAACTGTGCACAGGGTAAATGCCAAAGACAGTCTTTAAATCTGTTGCAGCATATACAAAGCTCTTCTTGCCCTTAATTCGTAAGGGCAAATCTCCTTCTTTAATGCTCGCCTCTTAAATTTAAGCAACCGCAGACATTAGGACGTGTTGACGTTTCGAGATTAGATTTTGTTTGTTCTGGCAAGCTCGTGCTCGCGAAACGAAGAATGATGTGTAGTTATTCTACTCAAATGACGAGCGGCTCTTATGACAGAAAGTAAGAGCAAGGGCTTGCCAGACGAACCCTTCGGGCAGCATTTGGCTGACGTTTCTGCTGCGTTATCGTCCGTTTATGTAGAACAACTACACTGCACGGACGTTGCCTTGCATAAACGCCAGCCAAATTGCTGCAAAAATAACCCTTAAACGTCAACACGCCCTAGTAAGTGGCAACCATTGGGGTAAGGCATCTCGATAATAGTGATTTGCCCAATCACAAAAATATTCATGCCTTCGTCTCACATGCCTTATGGCACTGTGCCATCAAGGTCACTCGTCTATAACAATTACCGTGTCTTAATGCGCTGGCAAGCGGTGAATTATTTAGGTGAGTGCGATTATTTAGGCATCTTTGTGGTGCATGTATCGGAGAGAATTAAGCATCCCCACTAAATTGGTGTAAAATGGCCCGCATTGAGCGGATTTTTTATATGAAGATAAGCGTAAACATGGCATTTTGGCAGAATAAAGCGTTAACCGAGCTGACGTCGCAGGAGTGGGAGTCCCTCTGCGATGGTTGTGGTAAGTGTTGTTTAAACAAATTGATTGATGATGAAACTGAAGAGCTGTATTACACCAATGCGGCTTGTCTATTACTCGATCACCAAAGTGCCAGCTGCAAACATTACAGTGACCGTTTTAGCCATGTTCCCCAATGTACTGTGATTACTGCGCAAAATGTCCATGAACTCACCTGGCTACCCGATAGCTGCGCCTATCGCCGTTTGGCATCTGGCAGAGACTTACCAAGCTGGCATCCATTACTTATTGGGTCGAAGGAAGCCATGCACCTTGCGGGCATGTCGATTCAAGGCAAAGTGGTAGATGAGCGCAGGATTAAGGATATTGAAGATCATATCGTGCTGTGGCCGCTTAAAGATCTGGATTAATACCATTCAAGCAGTTTTTGTCTGTAATGTCAGATAGTAATGAACAAAAAGGAGCAACTAACCATTTCGGTTGATTGCTCCTTTTTTCTATCTCGAGTTTAAAACCAAAGCGTTATTTATCAAGGATATGGTGGCGTTATTGCTGGACCATTGCTCAGTCACGCAAAACAATTTTATCGATCAGATAAAGTCATTCAATAATCGTCACTTTTTCGATAATGATGGGTTCACGGGGCACGTCTTCATGGCCCGCTACTCGTGTGGTTTTAACGCCTTCAATTTGCAGTACAACCTCGAGTCCCGCTGTGACTTTACCAAATACCGCATAACCCCAGCCATTATTGGTGGGTGCCGTATGGTCTAGAAACTCATTATTGGCAGTATTGATAAAAAACTGCGCGGTTGCCGAGTGTGGCGCATCGGTACGGGCCATGGCGATAGTACCAAATACATTCGATAGGCCTTTATTGGCTTCGTTGACAATTGGTTCGTGGGTGGGCTTTTCTTTCATTTTGGCGGTAAAGCCACCGCCTTGGATCATAAAGCCTTTGATCACACGATGGAAAATCGTGTGATCATAAAAACCTTCTTTACAGTAACGAATAAAGTTTTTGGCGGTAACGGGGGCGCGCTCTACATCAAGTTCGAGGGTTATATCGCCAAAATTTGTCGTGAAAATAATCATATGCTGCGCTTCTGTTAGTGAGTTATTTGGTGTGAGATCCACTAAGCCAAGGATTAAATGATGGAGATGTTTCACCTTGTGTTTGTTGTTTCTCGGTGCTTTCGCTCACATCGGGTTGTGTTAACCTTGTCGCTTGCTTAGGTTGCGGCTTGGATTTAGCACTACGGTGCTTTTTCGCCTGAGTCGCCTCAAAGGTGCCGGGTTTTCCACTGGAATAGGGCAAGGCTTGAGCTTTTTTATTGGGTTTATGCGCTGATGTAGAAGCCGATTTAGGCACAAAATCGAGAATTGAAATAGGCACCGCTTTTTTAGGCTCAAACCCCTCGATGTGTTTGCGCTCGATAATATGGCCTAAGCGACGCTCTATAGCGCACAGGTTTCTAAAATCATCCATAGAGACAAAGGAAATCGCTTCACCTTGATTACCCGCGCGGCCGGTGCGGCCAATGCGATGGATATAATCATCGGCTTCATCGGGTAAATCGTAGTTAATCACTCGCTCGAGCGCATCGATATCGATACCGCGTGACGCAACACCGGTCGCGACTAAAAAGGAGACTTTACCCGCTTTAAAATCGATAAGCAGTTGCTCGCGCACCGCTTGGCTGCGACCACTGTGAAAAGCCTCCGCGGTAATGCCACGCTTTTCTAACTGGCTAACCAATTTGGCGGCGCCGTGTTTGGTTTGGATAAAAATTAATGCCTGTGCCCAGTTATTCTCTTTAATTAAATGGCTCAATAGTGCGGATTTTCGATCTTTATCAACGGTCGTTAACCACTGCTCAATTTGCGTTGAAGCGGCATTTTTACGACTGATTTCAATCTCAATGGCATCCGGAATAGCAGTTTTAGCCAGTGCTTTGACCTGTTTTGATAAGGTTGCCGAAAATAGCAGGTTTTGCCGCTGCTCAGGCAGCTTTTCAATAATGCTATTAATATCTTCGATAAAGCCCATATCGAGCATACGATCGGCTTCATCCAGCACTAATACTGAGACTTCATCAAAGCGAATGGCTCTTTGAGTATACATATCCAGCAAACGCCCAGGCGTTGCAACGAGCAGATCAACCCCTTCAATCAGACGTTTTTTTTGCGGCGCAGCATCAACACCGCCGTACATGGCCATGGCCGTTAATGGCAGGTATTTGGCATATTGATTGATGTTTTGTTCAACCTGCAGTGCCAGTTCCCGTGTGGGGGTAAGAATGATGGTACGTACCCGTTTAGGCCGAATTTTGGGAGCGTCAGCAAATCGATGCAGCAACGGTAATACAAAACTAGCCGTTTTACCTGTACCGGTTTGGGCTGCGGCTAGCACATTTTTCCCCGCAAGAATGCTGGGAATGGCCTGAGCTTGTATTGGCGTTGGGCTTTGGTAACCCAGTTCAGTCACGGCTTTGATAAGCGCACTGTGTAATCCAAGTTGGGTGAATGGCATTGAGGATCTCAACTAAATGATTTATTGGCAAACTGTTAGCGTGGCGCAAACAGCGAAGCAGGTCGCTATTATAGCAGTAGCATTATTGAAATAGGGGATTATCTCAACTTTGCGGTTAGTTCGAGGGGTTAATAAATGGGCTTACAAATTTGTAACTGGGCATGTATTAGATATTAACATTGCTGCAATTAGGCGGCTGATATGATTAACTAAAGTAATGTTAAATACGCCTGACGAGCGCGCTTTCAGGCGTTTATCGCCAAATTCAATACGCCTAGCATTCGTTTTACCAGCTTGCTTAGGGTAAGCATTACAACAACGCGTTGGTATAAATATAAAAAGGACAATAAAGAATGAGAAAAACCACCCTATCCCTTGCGATATTGTTATCGTTCACCGGCCTTGTAGGCTGCCAATCCCAATCAGACCAAACCTCGCCAAGTAAAGTGGTTAGTGGTGAAGTTAGCACGGTTTCTTTTGCGCAGTTTAGTAATGCTTTTATCGATGATTTGTGGCAATTATCACCAACATGGGCGCTATATAGCGGCAAGCATGTTAATGATGGCTATTTAGAAATCCCCAATGAAGCTAGCCGTGTTAAGACACTTGCCTTTGTAAAAAACCAGCAGGCAAAGCTGAAACAGTTTGAACTTAAGTCTCTGAGCTCTAACGAAACCATCGATTATCATTTGATTGATAACCTGTTAAATAGCATGGCGTGGGATATCACTGACTTTAAATCTTGGCAATGGGATCCCTCTAGCTATAACGTGGCGGGCGGTTTTGCACAAATCATCAATGAAAACTTTGCGCCGCTGGATGACAGATTACGCTCGGTATTGGCCAGGATGGAAAATATCCCAGCTTATTACGCCGCAGCAAGAAGTAATATATCGAAACCAACCCTAGAGCATACGGAACTTGCTGTAATGCAAAACCAAGGTGCGTTTTCGGTATTCTCCGATGATTTATTAAAACAAGTGGCGGATTCCGGTCTGTCGGATGCGGAAAAATCGCTGTTTAAATCCCGCTTCGATACGGCAACGAAAGCAATTAATGAACATATTCGTTGGTTAAATGCACAGGTTGACCTGCTGAAAAAAGAAGGCGCCCGTAGCTTTAGGATCGGTGAAGAATTATACGAGCAAAAATTTGCCTTTGATATCCAAGCGGGCATGACGGCTAAACAGCTCTATCAAAAAGCCATGGCAGATAAAGATAGGGTCCAAGGTGAAATGGCCAAGATCACCGATAAACTTTGGCCTAAATATTTTACAACGCCAAAACCAAGTGATAATAAAATCGCCATCCGCCAATTAATTGATAAATTGTCGACTGAGCACGTCACACGTGACGACTTTGTTAGCGAAGTCCGTAAACAAATTCCTGAGTTGATTGAGTTTGTAAATCAAAAAAAATTAGTGACTTTAGACCCTAAAAAACCATTAGTGGTTCGTGAAACTCCGGAGTATATGCGTGGTTATGCTGGAGCGTCGATTAGTGCCCCTGGCCCCTATGATAAATTAGGTAATACCTATTATAACGTCACGCCACTCGATGGTATGAATGATGAATCCGCTGAAAGCTATTTACGCGAATATAACCATTGGATATTACAGATTTTAAATATCCATGAGGCGATTCCAGGGCATTACACTCAATTAGTGTATTCCAATGAGTCACCAAGCTTAGTGAAAAGCTTATTTGGTAATGGCGCAATGGTCGAAGGTTGGGCCGTTTATACCGAACGCATGATGCTTGAAGAAGGTTATGGCAATTTCGAGCCTGAAATGTGGTTGATGTATTACAAGTGGAATCTACGTGTTATCTGTAACACTATCTTGGATTACAGCATTCATGTTAAAGGCATGACTGAAGATCAAGCCATCAGCCTGATGATGGATGAAGCCTTCCAGCAGCGAGCTGAGGCGGAAGGCAAGTGGCGTCGTGCCACCCTAAGCCAAGTACAGTTGACCAGTTACTACTCGGGTTACCGTGAAATTTACGATTTCCGCGAAGAATATAAGCAGCTCAAAGGTAAGGATTTTGATCTCAAAGCATTCCATGAGAAGTTTTTAAGCTATGGCAGTGCGCCAGTGAAATATATTCGTCAGTTAATGCTAGAAAAATAAGCCAATAATTGAAAGGGTGCCATCAATGGCGCCTTTTCACTGGCTGTTTTGATATAAATTGCGTGGATGAATACGTCTGAATTGATATAATGATTAATTTAGGCCATACAGCAGATTCTGTATGGCCTTGTTATAATTGTTTCTTTCTGGAAGGCTGTTTTCGGTATTATTTTTTGTTGGGTAACTCAGCCATAATAGCTAATACATCTTCGTATGAAATGTTAAACTCTCGAGAAAGGTTAATAATTTTAGTCTTATAGGTTTGAATATTTTCTTGCTGTGCAAGTTGGTGTTTCTTTTCTTCAACTAGTTCGTTAACAGTTTCTTGCAATATTAATAAGCGACGCAAACTGTAATCAAGGGATTTGATGTATTTCCCCATTTGTTGTTTATTACGGGCTTGCTCAAGATCCGTTGAGACTTTTTTCTCATATCCATATTCATCGAGTGCAGCGATAGCGCTTTGCAAATCTAGATCAGTTGTCATTTGGTGTTCACTTTATTACGAGACGTTGAGAAGCGAAAGAATGAATGCCTTAACCCTAGAGGGTATCACAAGCGTTTTACTATCGCAGATTATAATGTTTATGCCAATGCTGACCAAGTATTAAAGTGCTAAAACCAATAAAAAGCTGGTTTTCTCATACTACTTGTCGGCGTCTACAATAATGAGTAGTCTAAACTTTTCGCCAAGTGGAGATTGAAATGCTTGATCTATTACCCGATTTGTTTGATCACTATCCATCCAAACTCACTTTGTTGCCGCTAGCGTTTCGTGCTTATGGTGGTAAGAAGTTGTTTTGGGGTGAAGTTGTGACGGTCAAATGTTTTGAAGATAACTCCAAAGTGAAAGAAGTTTTAGCACAGCCAGGTCAAGGGAAAGTGCTTGTTGTTGATGGTGGAGGCTCATCCCGTCGTGCACTACTGGGGGATTTAATCGCCCAAAGCGCCATAGATAATGGTTGGCAAGGTGTGATTATCAATGGTTATGTTCGGGATGTTGCTAGACTGAATACTTTTAATTTAGGGGTTTATGCCTTAGGCGCGATGCCCATCAAGACTGATAAGAAAGATCAAGGACAAGTCAATGTGCCTATCGAGTTTGGCAGTGTTACAGTCAAACCCGGTATGATGGTTTATGTTGATGAGAATGGCATTGCCATCAGTGAGGAGTGTTTAAATTTCGCATTTTTAAGTTAAGTTTTTAAATTCAAGATGTTATTGATAAGGATGTTTTCATGAAATTCATTAAGTGGTTTTTAGCACTGCTGCTAACCTTAGTCGTTACTGTCACCTTATATCTCACCGTTTTTTTTGACCCTAATGATTTTAAGCCAGAAGTTGTCAACGCTGTTAAAAAACAAACTGGGCGCGAGTTAGTGATAACCGATGACTTGTCATGGACATTTTTTCCAACCATAGGGATTAATTTAGGCGGTGTTTCCCTATCTAACCCTGAGGGATTTACCCCAAAATCGATGCTTGAAGTTAATAAAGCCGTAGCTGAGGTTGAGCTTATACCGCTGTTTAGCAAGCAAATTGAAATCGCTCAGCTCACTCTTGATGGCGCAAAAATCAATTTGGTCACCCGTAAAAATGGTGGCTCAAGCCTAGATGGCTTAACGGGCAAGAGCACTGAGCTATCTGCTACCCCATCGGAATCAAGTGCTAAAGCACAATTAGCCAGTATCGATGTAGGTGGCATTTCTATTACGAATACGCAAATCAATTTAATTGATGAAGCTAAAGGGCAAACCCAAACTTTAACCTTAAAACAGTTCACTTTGGGGGCATTTTCACTCGATAAATTTGCGCCGATGGCCTACGAGTTTGCCGCGACCTTGCCGGATATGACAGTGAGCAGCAAAGGCGAAGGGCAAATCAAGTTAAGTCATGATTTTAATCAGCTGGTGATTGAGAAGCTGGATATTGAGACTCAAGTTGAAGGCGAGGGGATCCCTAATAAAAAATTGACCGCTGAGGTTAGTCTAAACAGCCAAATTGCATTAGATAAAAAGCAGTTATCGGCGGACATCAGTAAATTAACGGCAATGGATATCAATGCAGTGGGTAAGTTGACCGTCAATTACGGGAGCAAAGTGCCGAAAATTAGTGCGGATTTCCAACTTGGGGATATTGACCTCGATGCTTTACTACCAAAATCTGACACTTCAGAAAAACAAACCGCAGCTGCGTCTTCACAGACTCAGGCCGTTGAACCCGATTTAACGGCGCTTAATGGTTTGGATGCGAAGCTAATATTGGCGGTTAAATCGATCAAAGTCGCGAATTTGTCTACGCAAAATTGGTTAATGGATTTAGGCATTAAAAATGGTGAGGTTGATCTTAAGCAGCTAAGTGCAGATCTCTACCAAGGTAAGTTAATGCTCAATGCCCAGGTTGATGCGCGATCAAAAGTGGCAAGTTACCAATTTGATAAGCAAATCTCGGGTGTACAAATTCAACCATTACTTAAGGATGCGGCCAAGCTTGATATTCTGGCGGGAACGGCAAATTTTAATGTAAAAGGCAAAGGTAAGAGTTTGATTCCTGAACAATTAAAGAAAAACCTCCTCGCGAATGGTCGTTTTGATATCACCGATGGTGCCCTTTACGGTGTCAATATCCCGCAGATGATCCGTAGTGCTCAGGCTAAATTAAAGGGGGATTTGTCTGCGGACACGAAAGAGGAGCGTAAAACCGACTTCTCGAGCCTAACCGGTAACTTCTCCCTTGAACATGGTGTAGCGACAAACCCTGACCTCGCTATGTCTTCACCTTTGCTTAGGCTTGCGGGTAAGGGCAGCGCGGATCTCTTGACGCAAACTCTGGATTATCGGTTAACGACCAGTTTAGTCAATTCCCTTAAAGGTCAAGGTGGCAGTGAGAAAGATGCGCTGGCAGGAATTGATATCCCTCTCGCTATTACCGGTACTTTCCAAAAACCGGAATATGCCTTAGATACTCAAGCGTTATTAAATAATCAGTTGAAGGAAGAGACTGATAAAGCGAAAGAAAAATTAAAGAATTCGCTACTTAAAAAGTTGGGCGGTTTGTAGGTATGCAGGATTTGCGTGCTCTGTCATCTCCTACGTCAACAGTCGATGTGTGAGCGTAACTGGCAACGTTCTGCTCGAAAGATAACGGCGTATTGAGCCAATAAAAAAGCAGTAACCCAGAGGTTACTGCTTTTTTTATGTTGATCTTTATTTTAGATGCAAGACGATTTTATTAACAAATTAAACATAAGGTATTTAGAGTGATTCAGACTTAAATGCTTTATGTATTTAAATTGCTTTCATCTACAACCAGTTTCAATACTTGACCGGGTTGAATATATTGTGAGGCGGTTAAGCCGTTCCATTCACGAAGTTCAGGAACAGTCACTTTAAACTTGTTTGCAATTCGCGCGAGTGAATCACCAGCCTTAACTTTGTAGCTGACGGTTCGGATCTGCTCGTTATCGTGTTTTTCTTGTGGTGCAACAATCGTCAATTGCTGACCACTTTGTAATTTGCTGTCTTTGCTTAAATGGTTCCAAGTCATTAACTGTTTGACGCTAACATTATGTGCTTGGGCAATTTGCCACAAACTATCACCGGATTTTACTTTATAGGTCAACTTGTTACCCGAGGCGGCAACAGCGGCTTTTTTAGGTAATTTCTGACTGGTTGATAGGGCATACAGTTGTTTGTCATCAGCAGAGACAGGGATAATTAGCGGTCTTCCAGCAATGATATTGTTGTTTTTCATACCATTAGCAGCACGGATCGCATTGATGCTTGTATGATGTTTTTCTGCAATAGATCCTAAACTATCTCCAGGCTTAATCGTATATCTAAGCCAACTTACACGGGCCTCACTTTCTGTTTCTGCAAGTGCTTTTTTGAACTCTTCAGATTTATCAATGGGTAATACTAAAGTGTGTGGGCCCATTGGTGAGGTTGCCCAGCGATTGTAACCTGGATTGAGCTTTAACAGCTCATTGGTGGTCATATTGGCGAGACCTGCTGCCATGGCTAAGTCAATTTGACTGTCTATATCAACCACTTCGATTGAGGGGCTGTTATCAATGGGTGCCAGAGTAATGCCATATTCATCGGCATGTTTAATCACTTCGGCGAGCGCCAATAACTGTGGCACATAACGTTTGGTTTCTTTTGGGAGATCGAGCGACCAAAAATCGGTTTTAAGACCTTTATCTTCGTTGCGTTTAATCGCATTGAGTACGCGTGACTCTCCTGAGTTGTAGGCCGCAATTGCATAAAGCCAATTATTATTGGTTTTATCGTACAAATATTCGAGCATATCTAGGGCTGCTGTCGTGGATGCAGGCACATCGCGACGGCCGTCATACCACCAGTTCATCTCTAACCCAAAGTGGCTCGCCATCGGGGTGGTAAATTGCCAAAGCCCTGAGGCAGCACTGGCCGAAGAAGCACTAGGATCGAAAGCGCTTTCAATAATCGGAAGCAGGGCTATCTCGATTGGTAGATGGCGTTTTTCAAGCTCTTCGACGATCAAATACATGTAAGGCGCTGCACGCTCAGAAATCAATTCAAGGTGTTTAGGGTTGTTAATGTACCAATCGCGATAATAGTTAACGAGTTTCTTGTCTGGAATGGGTAACTGCATTCCTTGACGAATTCGTTCCCATACATCAGTAATTTGCGCCGATTCAGGTTCGGTTGCGAGATAATACTGTGGGACGGTATTTTCGGTCGTGACGGTTTCAGCTTCAGGTTTGGGCACCTGAGGGTTGTCTAACGTCTGACAACCTGTGAGTAGGGCAAATCCCCCTACTACAACATAAAGTGATACTCTCATGGAAAACGATAGTCCTCTGTTAGTGCATTGCCACTGCACTCTTCGTACAACGTAAATTATCTAACGAATTGATTATGTGAAAAAAAGTGGCAACACAGAGCGCAAAGTATTCACGCAAAAACGAGCCATTCTATGGGATCTTTTCGAGCTTGTCCCTAAATTATCGTACATCTTGTAGGGTCACTTTTGATTTACGTCATCAAAAGTGGAAAAATCTGTATAAATTTCAGCCATAAATGGATCGTTTTTTACTAAAAAATATCTTTCCACTGCCGAAGTAGGGCAAAACAGCTTAGTTCATCAGCTTTAGTCAGATCTTGGTCACAAAACTTACTTTTTATGCTGTTGACTATGGTAGGCGCTAACGGACGAAGGAAGGGATTGATTGCCCGCTCTAACCCTATGGTGGAGGGGATAGTGGCTTTGTTTTGGGCACGCATTGTGGTGGCTTGCTCTACATACTTGTTGAGTGCAGCGTTATCTGCATCTACCTCTTGGGCGAATTTAAGATTCGCAAGAGTATATTCATGGGCGCAGTACACTCGAGTCTCATCTGGTAACGCCGCGAGCAAACTTAAAGATTGCCACATTTGTGCAGGGGTGCCCTCAAATAAACGACCGCAGCCTGCACTAAAGAGTGTATCACCACAAAATAGTGCACCATCAAGTAGATACGCTATATGACCAGCAGTATGCCCAGGTACAGACAAGATGTGTATGGGCGCATCGATAAAGGGCAAAGTAAGTGTATTGATCTGTGTAGGGTCGATTGGCTGATTGATGCCTTGAATAGCTTCACGTTGCGGACCGTAGACAGCCAGGATCTGGTCTGTTGTCTGCTTAACATGGGCGGCGAGGGCGGTTATTCCACCTGTATGATCATGATGATGATGAGTGATCAAAATACCCGCTAACGTAAGTTGATGTTTACGTAAGTAGTCGAGCACAACATGTGGATCGCCAGGATCAACCACATACACCGTTTGCTGGGAGTCTTGTCGCAACACCCAGATATAATTGTCATTAAAGGAATTAATCGCTGTTATAGTGAGCATAGCACCGCCGATAGCTGTATTTTGATTTCAAGATGAGGTTATTATCCACAGGTGGCTATCAGTTGGCGACTATTGTGATTTTTAAATCACCTAATGATGGATGTTCAATGAAGATTTTAACTCGGTAAAAGTAATAAGATAACGGAAAGGGAGGTGAGTTGTGTCGTATAACAGTTCTGTGCGTAAACCTGAGCAATGGGAAGATTTACCCAATGGCGACGCACTCCAGCAAGCTGTTACCGATAAACTCACTGATTGGTGGCCAAGGGTGTTTGGTTATCATTTGTTGAAGTTGGGCCCCTTAAGTGCACAGCTCTCCAGTATGGCATCCCCTGTTGCTCATCATTTTTCACTATGCTCAGCACCAACAGCCTCGTTAATGGGGGATTTTTGTCATTTACCGATACAAAATGGGGTGATTGATGCTGTGGTGATGAGCCTGCTACTAGAGTTTGAGGCTGATCCTTACCGTATTTTACGGGAAACCGACAGAGTGCTGATCGCCGGTGGTTATTTATTTATTGTGGGCTTTAACCCCTTAAGCTCAGTGTTTCTTGGCAAGCTGTGGCCGAAATATCAAGATGATCTACCTTGGTGCGGACGCTTTTTTATGCCATCTAGGGTGCGAGATTGGTTAGGGCTACTTGGTTATCAAGTGGTGAGTGATGAGCGTTTGGTTTACCATCCCCTGATCGGCGAATTGAATCGTGGCCGTTTTTTACAGCAAACCTTAGCTTCATGGCTTCCCAGTGCGGGGAGTTTGTATTTGATTGTGGCTCGAAAATTAGAATCACCATTAACCCCAATCCGTGACAAACGTAAAGTTCGACAACCCAATTGGGCCACTGCGCCAAGTGCCGGACGCACAGGGCATTTATCCGAACATATAAAATAACATCATCGATTAATGAGTCCGATATGCGAATTACCCTAAGGCAACTTGCAGTTTTTGAAGCCGTCGCACGCAGTGGTCAGGTGGCAAAAGCGGCTGAACAAGTTAATCTATCGCCGCCTGCGACCTCTATGGCCTTAGCCGAATTGGAAAAACAGCTCAATGCCCGGTTATTTGAAAGAATTGGCAATCGTCTGCAACTGAATTCGCAGGGTAACCTCTTGTTGCCGTTGGCCACCGATCTTTTACATCGTGTTGAACAAATTGAGCAGGCATTTACTCGTCAAGATGGTGATTTGGTTGGACACTTAAGTGTGAGTGCAAGCTCAACGATTGGTAATTATTTACTGGCGAAAGCGGCAGTCGCATTTTGCCAGCAACATATCCAAACCCATGTAGACGTGGCGATCACCAATACCCAAGAAGTGATTCAATCCGTTGCACAATTTCGTGCCGAAATGGGGTTTATTGAAGGGCATTGTACTGATAACCGTCTTCATATCGAGCCGTGGCACAAGGATCGATTATTGGTGTTTTGCCATCCCGCTCATCCATTAGCAGGGCAAACGGTTAAGCCTATGGCCGTAAAAGGCCAATCTTGGGTGCTGCGTGAAGAAGGATCGGGAACTCGGGAATATTTTGTTAATGCGGCCAATGAACTGGGTATGCAACCGGAGGCTAAGTTCTGCTTTACCACGCCAGATGCCATCAAGTTGGCGGTAAAACAAGGTGCTGGTTTGGGGGTTTTGTCAGAACTTGCGTTGGATAAAGACATTAGTCGAAAAGAATTGGCTCTAGTCACCATTGAAGGATTAGTGCTAGAGCGGCAGTTTTACCGCATCACTCATAAGAGTCGCCAAGCAACGTCGTTAGGGCTGGCCTTTGTGCAGTTTTGCAGTAATTTTTTCCATTTATCACGAGAATAATGGTGTTCTAGCAGAGATAAGTGTTAGGACTCCGCCTGATAACCTGCATCAATTTGCGTAGGATTTGCCTCTGCGGCGGCGCGAGCAAGTTGATCACAGCGTTCATTTTCCGCGTGTCCGGCATGGCCTTTTACCCAGCGCCAATCAATTTGGTGGAGTTGAGCGGCGTTATCTAAACGTTTCCAAAGATCGACATTTTTCACCGGCGTTCGATTAGATGTCATCCAGCCTTTTTTCTTCCAACCGTGGATCCAAGTGGTGATCCCTTGGCGCATATATTGGCTATCGCTGGTGAGAATGATTTTACAGGGTTCTTTTAGGGCCTCAAGCGCAACGATTGGGGCTAATAATTCCATGCGATTATTGGTTGTCAGGGCAAAACCATCGGATATCTCCTTTGTATGGCCCTTATAATTCATTACAATGCCATAGCCACCGGGGCCCGGATTGCCTAAGCAAGAACCATCGGTGAAGATGTGGATTAGTTTTAGTTCAGTCATCAAGTGGTTACCAGCGGCGTAAATATCGGCCGAGTATAACCAAAAAAAGTCATAAGAAGCGCATAAAAGTATGAATATTATCTCAAACGCAAGCCGTCAGGTTATTTTGGATACTGAAACCACTGGTATGAACCAGGGGAGTGGTGCGGTGTATATAGGTCACCGAATTATTGAGATAGGGTGTGTTGAGGTCATCAACCGCCGTTTAACGGGGCGTTATTACCATCAATATATCAATCCTGGCCAAGCGATTGATCCAGAAGCGATTGCTGTTCACGGGATCACCGATGAGCGTGTTGCAAATGAGCCAAGATTTCATCAAATAGCGCAAGAGTTTATCGATTTTATCAGTGGCGCAGAAATTGTAGCCCATAACGCAAACTTCGACGTGAGCTTTATGGACCATGAGTTTTCCTTACTACAACCGTTAGGACCAAAGACTCGCGACATTTGTGATATTTTAGACTCCCTCGATATCGCTAAGTTTTTGCATCCTGGGCAAAAAAACAACTTAGACGCTCTCTGCAAACGTTATGGCATCGACAATTCCCGCCGCCATTACCATGGCGCATTACTCGACGCCGAAATTCTTGCCGATGTGTATTTGTCGATGACGGGAGGTCAGACTAAGTTTAATCTCTCTAACGAAGAAGTTGGTCAAGAGGCGGGAGGCATTCAACGCTTTGATCCCGCATCACTTAATCTTAAAGTGATCAGCGCATCGGCCGATGAACTCGTTATACATGAACAACGCCTTGATTTAGTCGCAAAATCAGGAAAGTGCCTCTGGAGAGGATAATTTTTAGCCTATGACGATGTCGCTGCGAAAATCTCTAGTCAATACCACGTTAATACTCGGCTACCTTAGCTTGAGCACGTCATTGTTTGCGGCTGATACGGAACCAGTGACCGCTAAGCCGACAAAGCCGACTACCGATATGGCAGCTAAGGTTCAAAATACTGCTGAGCCAAGTGCTGAGGTTAAGGTAAACAGTGCTGAGAGTAAGGTAAACACGTCGTCCAAGCCCTCGAATATGAAAGTCGTGCCCGTAGATACGGCATCTGAACTTAAAAATCGTTTTCGGGTGGATCATATGGTCAGCAGTATGACACTCATGATCCAGCGAGAATATGGTTCGGCCCCCGTGGTGATTGTCTTGCCCGATGGCAGTAAGTGGTACGCCAATCGTCATCCAGAAACCGTTAAATGGGTTGATGGTATGACCGGAGATATTATTTATATTGAATCACCCCAGCCTGGTCCTTGGCAATTAGTGGGTAAGGTGGTGCCGGGCTCGAAAATTAAACGGGTTTCAAAGCTTGAGATTGAAGTTCAACGATTGCCTCAGCCATTATTCCAAGGCGAACAAACCAAAGTGATTGCCCAATTAATGGGAGATGCAGAGCGCGTTCGCATGCCTGGGATGGACTATTTAGTCGAGTGGACCGCGCACTTTGTCAGTAAGCATCGTACGGGCGATGAAAACTTTGCCGCAGGTGACATTATCGTTGGTTCCTACAAAGATAATGGTGAAAAGTTCGATGAAAGACCTGATGACGGCATATTTACAGGCGATATCAATCTTAAGCAGCCATGGGGTGAGTACGACTTTGTCGTTCAAGCGCGTAACAACGTATTTGAAAGGCAAATCTCATTTCCTTTTAGCTTATCTCCACGACCCGTAAATGCAGAGGTGATAACTCCTGAAGATCCTTTAACGGGTCAATGGAAAATCATGCTACATGCCGATAGTAGCGTATTACAGCTAGCTGAGACCCATTTTTCATTTGAGCTTGTTGGACCTGCTGGTTTGCAACTTCCCCTCGTAGTTCATGGGCTTAAGGAGAGCGACACTGAATTGCCGATACCGCCTGTGACCGAGTTTGGCAGTTACCGAATAAAAGGCTCTGCTGCGACAACGACAGTCACTGGCCGTGAAATAGTACTCGATTTACCTGAACTGTTCTTCAACCTAGTGCAACCGCCCGAGCCACCACCTAGCGAAGAAGAGCTCGCAGCTGTGGCCGCGCAAAAGGCTGCAGAGGAAGAGGCTCTCGCTAAGCAGGAAGCGATCTTCTGGATTATCACCGTCAATGTGGTGTTAGTGCTACTGGGTGTGGTTGGGCTGATTATTTGGCGTAAGCGTCAAAGTTTGGCACAAGCATTAGCCGCGGCCGAACAGCGGATTTTAGATGAAGCGGAACAAAATAAAGCTGATGTCCCATCTCTTGATGAAATAGATTTAACTATGCCAGATGAACCTGATAATCGTAGATAAAAGTGAAGGAAAGGGTGAGATTTACATCGGGATTTGCAGATATTTTGTTCACTTATCATGGGGTTTTGTTAAGTTTGGCGAAATTTTAACTAATCGATGCAATTGAGTGAAAAAAACGGTTGACGCTTCGAACGCTCAACCGTATTATTCACCGCAACTTGAGTGGAGCGGTAGTTCAGTTGGTTAGAATACCGGCCTGTCACGCCGGGGGTCGCGGGTTCGAGTCCCGTCCGCTCCGCCAGTCAAGTTATGCAAGTTAAAATTATATTGCTGTTACAGCGGTATAATAAAAAGTTTGGAGCGGTAGTTCAGTTGGTTAGAATACCGGCCTGTCACGCCGGGGGTCGCGGGTTCGAGTCCCGTCCGCTCCGCCAAATATGAAAAAGCCTCATCATTTGATGAGGCTTTTTCATTTGCGATATCAGTAAACCACTAATGCCTACCGTCTAAAGAATGTTGATATTTTAAGATTCAATTTTGTTCGTTTGAGTAAGTGCTGCTCGCGAAGCGAGTAAATATGGGCCGTTATTTTACTCAAATTACCAGCGTCTCTAATCACTGAAAGTAAAGAGAAAAGTCTTGCCAGAATGAACTCTTCTGGCAGTATTTGGCTGATATTTCTGCGGAGTTATCTTAGTTTTATGTAGCTTAACTATGCAGTATGGACTTTGCCTCGCACAACCAGCCAAACTGCTGCAACAAACCACTCTGAAACGTTGCCAACACGCCCTAATATCTCAAATAAACTGGTCATATTGGCTATGTGGTTTTATCCCAATATTGCTACTCGCATTCATTTAAAACCAGCTGTTTATCTATTTCTTTTAGCCTGGCCAAAGCTTCAATTTAGTGTTTAGCTAAATTTTCATCCTGAAAGCAACTGGAATGCAATCAAGACGGTGGAATAGTTTTACTAGTTTGTTGTTTTGGCATGAGTTATTTTTTAAGTTGAACTTTATCGAGAAAATCATTGTGCTGAAGGTTCTACTAAGATTCTTATTATTAGCGCTTAACATTGACGCATAGTGAATAACGACTAATATAAGACAGATGAGACACTCATGAGGTGATGCTATGCCAATACCTGTCACAATTGCTGATGATTCTTTAATGTCCAGAAAAGCGGTAAGACGAGCTTTACCGGAGGACTGGGATGTTGAGATCACTGAAGCGTGCAATGGAAAAGAGGCTCTAGAAGCAGCTAATTCAGGTAAGGCTGAGGTACTTTTTCTTGACCTGACCATGCCTGAACTTGATGGATTTGGAGTACTTAAATGTCTGCATGAACAACAATCAAAGACGGTTGTGATTGTGATAAGTGCAGATATACAGCCAGAAGCTAAATTGTTAGTTGATTCCCTAGGTGCTTTTCGTTTCTTACAAAAACCGTTACAACCCGCACAGTTAAGAGAAGCACTTTTCGATGTGGGGCTAATATGAACATGTTGCTATCTGAAGAACAGCGAGACGCGCTCCAGGAATTGATGAATATTTCTATGGGGCAAGCAGCTAATTCACTTGCTCGTTTAATCGAAGCTAAAATTACACTATCAATTCCTAAAATCAGTGATGTTACTCCTGAACAATTTGTCTCTATGCTATCGGACGAGGCAATGTGGTACACACGCCAATCATTTTTAGGCAGTATTAAAGGTGAAGTTATTTCAACGCTATCTAAGCAAGGCTGCGATGCGATTGGTACATTAATGGAGTATGAACTGCCACTTACTCAAGACCGGTTAAATGAATTGTTGTTAGAACTTGCCAATATTTTAGCTGGTGCATGTTTAACCGGATTTGCTGAGCAACTTTCATTAAACGCAAAGTTAAGTATGCCGACAATGTACAATGCGGCTAGTCAGCATTACCACTATAGATGGGCAAGTACTTTAATGATGGAGGTTGAGTTTAAAGTGGAAGTGAGTCAGTTTGACTCAAAAGTTGTGATCTGTTTGGAAGAGGCATCAGTTCAAACTTTATTAGCGAAACTACAGCAGCTGCTGGAGTAATTATGAGTCAGTCACAGCTATTGCAGAAGCTTACTTCACGCTTACCACTTGGAATTTGTGTGGTTGATGAGTTTTATCAAATTATTTACTGGAATGAATTTTTTACCGATAGATTGTCAACCGATAATAAGTCAGTTACACACGAAAATAACTTACTCGTGTTATTCCCTGATGCCGCAAAATTTCTTCAAAAAAAAATTAATAGCGTTTTTGTGCTTAATAATGCCAGTTTCTCATATTGGGAACATCGTCCACATGTATTTGACTTTAGTAGCAGTCGGCCTATTACAGGTGAAGAGACTGCTATGTACCAAAATATTGAGTTTTTCCCGCTCGATATAGAAAATAATCAAGTGAAAACAGTTTGTTTAATTGTGCAAGATGTAACTGAGCTTGCAAGTTATTACCAAGCACAAAAATGCCTTTCTGAACAATTGGAACAAGAGCATACAGCACTTAGTCTTCTCAATAAAAAACTAGAGGCTGCTCAGAATCAATTATTACAATCTGAAAAAATGGCCGCAATTGGGCAGTTAGCAGCAGGTGTTGCTCATGAAATTAATAATCCAATTGGTTTTGTGAATTCAAACTTACAAAGCTTACAAGATTATAATGATAAGTTATTAAAATTACTTAGCTTTTATCAAAAACTAGTACATAAGATTGGGTCTCCTCCTTATTTTGCACTTGAACAAGATATGTTGAAGCGACATCAGTTTGAATTTATATGCTCAGATTTACCTGATTTAATCAATGAATCGATTGAGGGATTAGATCGCGTTGCCGTAATAGTGAAAAGCCTCAAGTCTTTTTCTCATGTAGATAGTAGTGAATGGCAATATGCTAATGTAATAGAGGGTATTGAAAATACATTAAAAATTGCTGCTAACCAAATTAAATATAAAGCTGTTGTTCTTCGTAATTTCCAGGATAATTTGCCAGAGCTATATTGTCAGCCAATGCAGCTTAATCAAGTATTCCTTAATTTGTTAGTTAATGCTGCGCAAGCTATAGAGGAAAGAGGTGAAATATCTATCGATGTAAGTGCGACAGAATCAGAATTTATGATTGTTATTCGTGATACTGGTTCTGGTATTGCAGCACAAGATATACGTAAAATATTTGAACCTTTTTACACCACCAAACCTGTCGGAACAGGCACAGGGCTTGGTTTATCATTATCCTACAGTATAGTTCAAAAGCATAAAGGTGAGATTAAAGTCACTTCTACTTTAGGTGTGGGCACTTCTTTCACTGTGATATTACCAATCTTAACTCCTGCTGATGTTTTTGAGTGTTAGCTCTGACTCATGTGTTACCATTGATATTATATCCTATTATTTTTCATTTTCAGCTAAAAGTGCATCCGTTATAGCGGTTGACAATTCGTTGATTTCTTCTAGGGTTATCATTCGATTTTTTAGTTGCACATTGAGATGTGCCGCACATGACGATATATTGCTAAGCCCTAAACACGCACTTGTTCCTTTTAGCTTATGTAATTCATGTCCTAACTTTGTTACTTCTCCATCATTGATAAGTTGCTTTAATAAATACAATGCATTAGGTAAGGTTTTTAGATATTCAATTGTTAAATCATTATCTAATATGTCATCTTCTTTTTTTTGCTTATTATATGTTGATTGGTTTTCTCTCATAAAATATTGCAAGATATCAATGATCTGTTGTTTGCTAAAAGGTTTTGTGATTTTTTTGTTGAAAGGGCTATTTTTTTCACTGTCATCATAAAAAATATCAGCACTTAATAATAATAAAGGAATATTTTTATTCATCGCACTTATTGTATTTGCAGCGGTAAGTCCATCGATAACTGGCATTTGTTGGTCTAATATGATCAGATCGTAATGTTTTAGAGATGCTAATTGTATTGCTTCTTCACCATTGACACCAAAATCTATACTTATTCCTGTATCTTTTAGGTAAATAGCTACTAAGTCTCTAATATCCTCTACATCATCAACAAATAAGATGCTTTTATTTTTCCAGTCTATGATTTCATTTTGAATAATATTGATTTCATCATGCGTTATGGCAACATTATTAATTAATTTTTCTGCGGGTAATGTGATAGAGAAACAAGACCCAATCCCAACTGTACTATGCATATTAAGTTGTAAAGACATAGCATCAGCTAATTGTTTGCTGATAAATAATCCTAGACCTGTACCGCCATAATCTCTACTGGTACTGGAGTCTGCTTGAGTAAATGCATGAAATAAACTCGATGCTTGTTCAGATGAAATACCAATGCCGTTGTCGATAATTGCAATATATAACTCATTTTTATTTGTTATGTTCGCAACTAATTTTACAGTACCTTTTTGCGTGAACTTTACTGCGTTACTAATAAAATTTAGTAATATCTGCTTAAGTCTATAAGGGTCTGTTTTTATATATTTAATATTTGATAGATTAATGTCTAACTGAGTGGTTAAATTTTTCGAATGTGCTAAAACAGTTAATGCATCACTTAAGCTGTTTAAAAGCGGTTCAATAGCAACCGATTGCTCAGCTATAGTCATTTTTCCTTCATCAATTTTTGCCGCGTCTAAAATGTCATTAATGATACTTTGAAGGTGAGATGTATTTTGTTCAATTTTGCAAAGAGCAGTATGTACTTCACCATGGGTAATAGGTAAAATTTGTTCAGTGAAACCTTTAATTATCGTTATTGGAGTACGAATTTCATGGCTCATATTAGCAAGGAATCTAGTTTTAATTGCCGCTAGATGATTTGCTTTATCACGCTCTTCTTCTAATTCTCTTGTTCGTTTTTCAACTCTTTCTTCTAACTCTTCATTAAGAAGTCTTACCTCATTCATTGATGATATTGTTGCGTTGTGAGCACCAGTTACTCGTCGTTGCATATTTATAAAGCTATGCGCTAAAGTGTCAATTTCAAGCGCCGATTGAGTAAGATTCAATGCTTTGCTATTTAAGGTTTTGCCATCCCATTGTTGAGTGTAATCTACCAATTGCTCCAATGCCTGTGTGTAGTTTTTTACAAATCTTTTTGATAGTCTAACAGATGTTTCTAATATTATAGTGATTAAGGCTAGAGCAAGAAAAAAATAAATTGAAAGTTTTATGAAGAGATCGTTCGTGTCAATGAAAAAATATAACTCCCAACCAGTTAAACCTATTTTTTCATTGATGATAAAGTGATGCGCATCTTTGCTAAATGTAATAGGATTAAGTGGGTTGAATATACTTTTTCTTAAAAATGTATCTTTCATCGGCTCGCTATCTTTAGGTCGAGTCCAGACACTGCCGATATCACCACTTACATTGTTTCCCCATACTTTTCTTCCTGATTTATCTATGAGTATACGATGTGAAATACTATCATTATGTTTATCAAATAATGTCAGTAATGAATTAAGTTTTATTGCTAATTGTAGTACACCATCAAATTTATTTTCTCTTATTATAGGTGTGCTTACAGCAAATAATTGATCATCTCCGAGTGATCTTCCTTTGAAGGTATCACTTATAAAAGACGTTTTTGTTTGTTTTACCAAATAAAAATAGGGACGGTCTGCAACGCTCAAGTTGCCGATGTTGTTTGTGTTTGCATCAACTTTGTAGAAATCTCTAACAATACCATTATTATCTGTTACAAGTGAAGATATAAATTCTGAAGATTGTTCCACAAGAAGTTTTAAAGTGTTTTTGGTAACTTGTTTTTCTGTTGTATTAACAATAGTTTCAATTTTTACGATGTAATCTTTTAGTTTTAACTCAATATTGTCCTTAAGAGAGTTAACTTCATTTTGATAATGAACCATTTGTTTCACAAGTTCTAAACTCGTTAGTCCATTGAGACCAAGTGTAATCAGTAATGTTGCAGGGATTGCTGTGTATAATCCGACTCTAAAAGATAGTTGATGTTGCAATGACTGTTTTCTTAATTGCTCATTATTAACATATAATGCAAGGAGTAAACGTGCAGCTTTTATACTCCAAATAAATAATGCCGTTGATAAAGAGCAATATATAATCAAGAAGGATAAATTATCCTTTATAGCTTCCAGTGAAAACATTTTTATAACGAGAATAGCTGCTAAAAAATAAATCACAGAAATTTGCGTTGTGTTTGAGCTATTTTTTTTAATATAAATATTAAATAATACCACTTGTATAAGGCTTAGTATTATAGCAATAAAAGAGGGGAGTGGAGATGCAACAAAAACAAAACATACTAACGCCCACAAGGGACCTAAACGTGCTAGAATCAATAATGCTGCAACATTGCCTATATTGAGAGGTACTGCAATTGGAACGGTTACAACTGATAAATTGGCAACCAAACCAATGATAATACAATATAATAAGAATAATATTCGATGTTTCTTAATGGATTTATTATGTCTTCTAATTATTGCTAGCATGGCTAGACTCCGGTAGACCTATAACAAATTTTGTACCCGAAGGCCCTGTGTAGTCAAGAGTAATAAATCCATTGTGTTGCTCTACTATAGCTCTTGATATTGATAGCCCTAACCCAGTACCTTCACCAATTTCTTTTGTTGTAAAAAAAGGTTCAAAGATATGTGGTATATCAGTCTCATGTATACCGTTCCCATTATCCTTTATTTCAATGTTTATCCAATGATTTATCTTCGTGATATCTATTTCAATTAATCCTTTTTGATGTTTTATTGAATAATAGGAGTTGTTTATAATATTTAATATTACTTGACTTAGTTGTGTTGTGTTTCCTTTGACTAATGCACTTTCTAAATGATGAGTTAAATTTATTTTTATGTGTTTTTTTAGATTGACTTTAGCTATCTTTACCGTATCTTCAACAAGCTTTACTATGTTTATTGTTGATATGGTTTGTTCATCTGGATGTGAGAAGTTACGTAGGTTTTTAATAATATCTCTAGCACGTCTAGCACCTTCTTGACTTTCATTAATTAATTCAATGCTGTCTTTTAATATAAAGTCAAGCTTATATTTTTTTACGGACTTATTAATTTCTGGATATGTATTGTTTACTTCGTTTATGAATGAGTTGATATCTTTTAAGTACACGTCAAGCGTGTTCAAGTTACTATAAATAAATCCTAGTGGGTTATTTAATTCGTGGGCAACACCGGCTGCAAGTTGACCAATTGCCGCCAATTTTCCTTCTTTCGCTAAACTGTTTTCAATTCTTTTTTGTTGTGCAAATAAACTGTCGCGTTCAGCTGCAATATGGCGATAGTCTCTCAATGTAAGTGTGTTTGCGATAAAACTACAGTAGTTTGATATGATAGATTGCGCTCCAGAGTTAAAGCTATAGGGCTCTTTTTTTAGTAAGATGTTTGCATAATCACTGTTGTTAAATTTTACAGGCTGAATTAATGCTGATGTCGCTTGGTGCAATAGGCGTTTTAGTGTGCTTGACCAATTAGAGGTAGAGTCTAAATTGATCACTGTTGTTTCTCTAAATTCAAATTTTACAGTTTTAGTATTTTCGAATGTAATGTGTTTTCCAATTGGTTCCTCATGTGTGCATGCTAAAATACTCAGCTCAGTACTTTCTGGGTTGCAAGTTACGATTAATTGAAGATCAGGTTTTAGCTCCTGTTTGACTAGTGAAAATAAGACGCTAAAGGGCATAGCTTGGTCTATGTTTTCCGTCAAAGCTTGCATCGATTTTGAAATTAAATTATTGAGTATTTTAAACTCTAATAATTCCTGATTTTCTGCTCTTAATTGTATCAGCAATTGCTGTTGGTCATTTTTATTCATTCAATAGTCCAAATTGCACAGCTAACTTTATAAGAGTATTAGTCGTTTTGACACAGTTGATATGGAGCACGTATGTCAACGTTACAAATGCTAATGGAAGGGATGAAAGTTAGCTTTGTATCAACACTGAGTATAGCTTCGTTTAGCTTGCCAATAATCACCGCAATGGTCATAGGGATGATAACTGCTGAATATTTGTCGGACTTTTAACATCACAGCGTGGGCATTTTACATGTATTCAGGGAGTCATATATTTAAGTCATCCCATTGATTTATAATGTTTTAAGCTTTAGTTTGTTTCTATTTCAACTAACAATTGCTCCTTATGTTTTAGCTGATACTTTGATAATTTATCAAGTGAAGCAGAGGTTAGTATATGTCCTTCAGGCAACAGCAGTATGTGCTTAAGATTGTATAAGTTTTGCTTTAATTTCATACCGGCTTTGAGTGCACTCACTTGTAGTCCTCTTCTAGCTTTGTTTGCTATGTCTACTTCTTCGGAAGTGACTAAAATTGACAAAGCGTTGACTATCACTGGGTCATAATAACTGCCCTGGCGTAGTTTTATTGCGTCAAAGCCGTCAGCCATGTTTTTTTTATTACCATCGTATCGGCCTTCAACATGCAGCCAAAAATCTCTCGCTACAGCCAATATTCGTGACCCAAGAGGGATGTCTACGCCTGCTTTTTGAGCGGGTTCACCTCCGCCATTAAAGCGCTCTAATTGATTGACGATGATGAGTGACATTTCGCTTAAATGTATCGCGGGCAGTAAGATCTCTTCAGCATGTAATGGATGTTCATTAAATAAACGACGTTCACGATCATAGAGGTCGGTATATGCCGTTTCAGCTATTTTGGTGGGGAGCGCGATTTTACCGATTTCTGAAAATAAGCCCGCTTTTGTTATCGTAACTACCTGTTCTGCGGGCAATTGCAATGCATTTGCAAGATATTCGCAGGTGGCGCTGATTTTACGGGCCAGTTCGCCACTGAGTGGTGGATAACTCACGATGATATTGTAGAGTACCTCTAAGGTAGCAGCTTCATCTTTTTGTCGTTCACTTGCTAAGTTTTTGAATTTTAATAATGTTTGCTTAAGTTGTTCTGTACGTTTTTGAACGGTTTCCTCAAGGGAGTTATTGAGTTCTTTTAACTGTTTGTTTTGTGCGGCTACCTTGGCAGTAAGTTGTTTGTTTTGACGAATTAAGTGGTACATTGCTAATCCTTCGTCAACCACAGTTAATAGTTCTTGATTATCCCAAGGTTTTTGAACATATCTGTGGATTTTTCCAAGATTGATTGCAGAGACCGTCGAGGCAAGATCAGCATAACCGGTCATTAAAATGCGGTAAGCGTCTGGTTGTAATACCGCCGCTTTAGCTAAAAATTCTGCCCCCGTCATATGCGGCATGCGCATATCGGTGATAATGACATTGATTCTATGCTGCTTCATTAACTCTAAAGCTTGGCTCCCGCTATCAGCCAATAAAAGCTGCAGCTCCTTACCGATGAAAAGCCGCTGTAGCGATTTTAGAATACTGGCTTCATCGTCTACACACAAAATCAATGGCAGAGTGCTTTCAGATGGGGTTGGCATTAAGTCACCTATCGCATTTGTCCTATTTGTCTTATAGATTAAAATTATGCTATAAGTGTTAACTAAGCAAGAATAATCATGGGTACGAGAGCATGAAAACGCTCAAGCCAAGCGATATTGCTCAATATTGCGATGTTCATCAACGCACAGTGAGTCGCTGGATCGCTAAAGGTCAATTAAAAGGTCACAAATTACCTGGACGGGGTAATTATCGAGTCTTGGTTGATGACTTCATTAGTTTTCTACATCAACAAAACATGCCAATGCCAGAAGCCTTTTTAGCCTCAAATAATAATGAGTTAATGGCTGATAAAAAGTCTATTCTTATCATTGATGATGAATTATCGATGCGAAATGCACTCAGGCGGGCACTCCATTCAACACCCTTTGCAATTTTATCGGCACAGGATGGTTTTCAGGCTGGGGTGAAAATTATTGCTGAAAAGCCAGATTTAATTCTTCTTGACCTGTCCTTACCTGGGTTGAATGGTTTTGAAGTTATCCAATTTATTCGAGAGCGACCGGAGTTAGCAAATATTAAAATTTTAGTATTATCAGGGCTTTCACCTAAAGAGTTAGCAGAGTCGATTAGATTAGGTGCGGATGATGCGATAGCAAAACCTTTTGATAATCATGATCTATTGGACAGAGTAAATATGCTCTTAAGCTAGAGGCCACAATGGATAACTCTTTACTACTAGTCGATGACGATGTTGGCATTTTAAAGGCCCTAAAACGCTTATTAACTCGTTCTGGCTATTCGGTAAAGACAGCTCAAAGTGGAGAAGAAGCGTTAAACCTATTACTCACTTATGATTGTAAAGTTGTTTTGACCGATTTTAGAATGCCCTATATGGATGGAGGGCTGTTACTTTCTAAAATCAAACGCTTATATCCTGAAGTCGTCGGGCTTGTCATTAGTGGTTATTCAGATTTTGAGTCGGTGAAATCATTACTTAATGCGGGTAGTGCGTATCGTTTTCTGCAAAAACCTTGGGAAGATAACGAGTTACTTGATGAAATAGCGAATGCATTTACGCATCACAACAAACAGATATTTCAACACCAATCCCAAAAAATGTTGTTGGCTAGTTCCGATGCCTTACTCGAGATATCCCCATCTAATCAAATTGTGCATGCTAATATTGCGGCGACAAAGCTCTTGGGTTCAACCTTGGTCGAGGGACGTTTGCTTGATGAGTTTTTGGTTGAAACAGATAGGTTAACCTTGCAGGAACAGGCATTAGCAATCGGTCAGAGTGTATCTATTAGGTTATTGAATCACACTGAATTAGAAGTGAGTTGTCGTTTAGCTGGTCCTTCTGGGGTCGTTTTGTGTTTAAATCCCGTGACTGATGGAGAGTTGCTAAACACGGCATTTGAACTTCCTTCGCTGCTTAATTATCAGCAGCTTATCTCGGTGATAACACAATATCTCAATTCTCGCAGAGCTATGGTTCTCGTTGTTATCAAGATCAAAAGTTTTGAACTCTGGAGCCGCATGATTGGTTATTCAGAAGCGCAGCGGACTATCGAGCATATTGCATTACAGCTACTTAATTCCACTGGTACGGCAGGGGAGCTTGCACTACTAGCGAATGAACAATTTGTGCTTTGTTTACCTGATATTACCTCCGAGATGGACGCTTTACAGAAGGCCGCTTTAATTATTGACCCCGTGACTGGTAAAGCTAATTTGACCTCATCTAAGTTGGATTATGCTGTTAGTTACTGTCTTATACCCGACGATGGTGATGAGCCTCGAGCCGTTCTGAATAATTTATTACTGGGTAATCTGATGATGGCAGAAGACTCCGTCCGGATGTTCATGCGTTATGATCAGCAAGCTATTGAACGAAAAAAACACCAGATCTCATTAAATCAGGCGTTATTTCATGCGGTGCAACAGCGTCAACTTTTTCTGCATTTTCAGCCAAAATTTGATTTTGCCAAATATAATTTGTCCGGCTGTGAAGCCCTAATTCGTTGGCAGCACCCCGAATTTGGGATGGTTTCACCTGCGTTATTTATTCCTTTAGCAGAGCAACATGGCCAAATGGTGGATATTGGCTATTGGGTGCTCAAAACGGCCTTTATTACTGCGGCTAGATGGCAGAGTGAAGGCATTCAATTTGGAAAAATGGCAATTAATATATCTGGTCGACAGTTAACTGAGCCTGATTTTATTCACTGGATAAAGCATCATATTCAGCTGACAGGCGTTTCACCGACAGATTTAGAATTTGAATTAACCGAAACTTTTTTGCTTAATAACCTTGAAGATTGTGCGATCACCCTTAAGGCGATTGCTGAACTCGGTATCAGTATTGCGATAGATGATTTTGGTACCGGTTATTCATCTTTGAGTTACTTGAGTAAACTGCCTATTAATGTACTAAAAATTGACCGTTCACTTGTGCTCGATATTGAAAGTAATTTGAATACTGAAAGTTTAGTGGCTAATGTGGTCAGGTTAGCACATGATCTGAACATGAAAGTGGTTGTCGAGGGTATTGAAACATTGGACCAACTCAATATTGTCAAATCCTTAGGTTGTGATGTAGTGCAAGGATACTGCATTTCTAAACCGCAATCTGAAGAGGAGTATTTAGCGCTATTGGCTTCTTTTGAAAGTCTTTCAGCTACAATGGCTTAGGAGAGAGTTATGTTTAATGTACTCTTTGTTGATGATGACAGTTTTATGCTTAGAGCTCTCTTGCGGCTAGCGAAAAGACTGAGACCTGACTGGCAGTTTTGGACTGAGGAGGATGGCCTAAACTGGGCAAAATCTATAGCTAATGATGTTAATGTCGATCTTATAATCTGCGATTATTTAATGCCTGATGTTAATGGTGATAGGGTACTCGTTGAGGTTTCAAAACATTATCCCCAGGCAATTAGAGCGTTACTTACAGGTGACACGACAGAGGAAGTAGTATGCAAAGCGGGCAAAACGGCTCATTTTGTATTGAGTAAACCCTTCAATGAACAGGATATTGTACAACTTCTGACCTCAGTGGAACGGGTTCATAAATTGCCATTCTCCCAAGACGTTAGAGCAATGTTGGGCGCAAGTGCTTTATTACTACCTCTGCCAGACATAGTGCAACAGGTCCGCAAAGTGCTTCTAAATCAGCAATCCGAAGCCGCCGATATTGTTGATCTTATTGCCCACGAACCAATTATTACCGCCAAATTATTACAACTCGCAAACTCCGCGTTTTTGGGTTTTAGCCGCACAACACTGTCAATTGAAGAGGCTATCAAACGCTTAGGGGTGGATTTAACTAGCGCGATTATTAGTTCTATCGCCATTGAGCAATCGGCGACGTCGATTATTGATAAGTCTGCACAGAGTAGAATTAACGAGCATGCGTATCAGTTAGCGCTTAACGCTCAAAAAATCGCTAAAGCACTTAATTTACAAAAGAGTTTACAAGAAGAGCTATTTATTGCGGCTTTGATGTCGTCAATAGGTGAGTTGATTTTGGCATCTCGTATTTGGCAAGATTCGTTTGCGACTCAGTTTACGGAGTGGCCAGTGAGAAAACTCATCGTCTCTATATCAGCCTATCTTTTAACGCTTTGGGGGTATAGCGAATCCTTATGTGACAACATTTTGTCCAGCGCAGAGCCTGAGGTGAGTAATGTTGAACATAATCTAGCCTTATTATTATGCTTGGCACACTATGCCACTAAATATCACGGCAGAATCCCCGATGAAATATTGAATAAGCTACCCGATGAGCAAATAAAACTAAAATTAGCTAATCTCTAACTCAAGATACATTTGTGGGCATTTAGATCTTACATATTTATTCGATCACTAACTTATCCCAACTTGCTGAATAGACTGCAACTTTATTCTCTGTCGCTTTCATGTTTCCCATATAGCAATGTAACCCTTCGAACTCCCTTGGTATGCGAATAAAGTTGAATATCATCTCACTTATTTGTATCACTAGAGCGTACTTTTTAGTGCTATTGTTATCATTAACCGTTTATTTTCCTGAATGAAAAAGCGTGTTAGGTTAAATCCACAATCGCATGCCTCACCTAACGAAAGGATGTTTTATGGTTGAAAAAATCACTGGGATGCTAGCACTCATCGGCGTGCTTTCCCTTTTTTGTCAATGGCTTGGTTGGAAGTTGAGATTACCAGCAATTTTACCGCTACTACTCTGTGGTTTACTACTAGGTCCAGCATTTGGAGTGTTAAATCCCGATGCAATATTTGGGGATTTACTGTTTCCGATTATTTCCCTAGGCGTTGCCGTTATCCTGTTTGAGGGCGCATTAACCCTCAATTTTAAAGAGATTAAAGATCATGGCCGCATGGTGACTCACTTAGTGAGTATCGGCATGGTGATCACCTGGGGCTGTATCAGTACCGCCACTTTTTATCTGCTGGATTTTAGCTGGGAAGTTGCACTGCTATTTGGTGCGTTGGTGGTGGTCACGGGGCCAACTGTGATAGTACCAATGCTGCGCAGCGTTAGGCCAAAGTCGCAGCTCGCGAGTATTTTACGCTGGGAAGGGATTGTGATTGACCCAATTGGCGCGCTGCTAGCGGTATTAGTGTTTGAATATATTACGGTATCTGGGAATCAAACTAGCCATGTACTCTATGCACTAGGTTCTATGCTCACACTTGGCTTAGGCTTAGGCGCTGCATCGGGTTACTTAATTGGCCAAGTGATCCGCCACAATTTATTGCCACACTATTTACGTAATACCGCAGTATTAACCCTAATGCTGGGGATTTTCGTCGGCTCAAATTTGTTGCAGGAAGAATCGGGATTGCTCACCGTGACTGTGATGGGCATTTGGCTGGCGAATATGCGCGGCGTGGATATTGCTGAAATCCTTGAATTTAAAGAAACACTGACAGTTCTGCTGATCTCCGCATTATTTATTCTGTTAGCCGCCAGACTAGACTCGAATGCCATGATGGATTTAGGCTGGGGCGGCATTGGTGTACTCGCTGTGACCATGCTGATCGCACGGCCAGTTAGTATTTGGGTATCTGGCATAGGCACGTCATTATCAAAGGCCGATAAGTGGTTCTTATGCTGGATTGCTCCGCGGGGGATTGTGGCGGCGGCTGTGTCTTCATTATTCGCCATTAAGTTAGAGGCAAACAATGTGCAGGGCGCCGAAGCCATTGTACCTTTAGTGTTTTTAATCATTATCGGCACAGTGGTGATCCAAAGCCTAACCGCGGGCCGCTGGGCGAAATACCTTGGGGTTACGTCGGGTTCGGCGCAAGGATTATTAATTTTCGGAGCCTCTAAATTTTCTCGCGAACTGGCAAAAATCTTAAAAAGCAAAGATGTCAAAGTGCTGCTGGCCGACAGCAACTGGGATAACATTCGCCTTGCACGGATGGACAATATTCCGGTCTATTTTGGTAACCCTGCCTCGGAACATGCTGAAACCTATATGGATCTAACAGGAATTGGTCGCGTGCTGATCATGTCGCCCTACAAGCAGTTAAACCCGCTAGTGACGTTCTATTTTCAAGATGTATTAGGCGCTAAAAAGGTTTTTGGCCTTAATAATGCCGAGCAGGGCAGCGCGCGCCATCAATTATCTGAGACTTACAAACAGCGGCTATGTTTGTTTGGTGATACGGTTTCCTATGCCAAAATCGCTAGTCAAATGGCGAAAGGGGCGCAACTTAAAGTCACTAACTTAACTGAAAACTTCACCTTCGATCATTTCCGCAAGCGTTATGGCGAAACGGCATTGCCGTTAGTGTATCTGACCAAAGAAGGTAAAGTTGTGATTGTGTCAGGCAATAACAACCAATTCCCCAACGGCATTGAGTTGATTAGTTTATTGCCCGTTGAAGCCCTTGAAGAAGCGAAAATCCAACAGGCGATTGCAGAGCAAGAGGCGATAGCTGCACAGGCCAAAGCGGCGGAAGAAGCTGCCCTTGCGAAAGCCAAGGCCGAGGAGAAAGCAGAAGCTGAACGTCAACGACTTGAGCTGCAAGCGCAAATCAAGGCTGCGGAACAAACGCAACCTGAGGTTGAAGTTCAAGAAAACATTAATACATCTGATGAAACTCTAGCTAAGGGATAAGCCCGTTAAGTGAGACGAAAATAAAAAAGGCACTAGATTGTAGTGCCTTTTGTTTATTTTGATGGGCTTAGCTGGTACCGCTTAGCTACTAAGCGGCGCGTTCCTGTGAAGTGGTAGAAATCACTTCAGGGCGCAGTTCTGCTGGGTCGAAGTCATCCACATTGATAGACTTCATTCGGCCGATTTCGGCACGTTCCAACAGTTGTACTTCGCTGTCGCTTAGTACGCCTAAGGCTTTACCTTCAGCAGCGACTTTATCTAACCACATGAAAGGTAAACGTTTGCCACTGGCCTTACAGACTTTGTCGAATAAAGGTTCGGCGGCCAGAATATCCTTCAGCGTTTGCTCTTGGATACCCACAGCATTGTGCTCAGAGTTAGTCCAGAATTGGCCTTTACCTAAACGATCACGGCTTTCACAAGGGGTTTGCATGATCTTAGCCACTTTATGGTCTAACACATCGCTTGGACGTTTCAGTGGACGACCAAATGGGAACATGATGGCGCGTAATACGCCGCCCAGACCCATAGGGAAGTTATCCAGTAAATCGTCTAATGAAGCCTGTAACTTGTACAGAGCATCTTCAACCGCCCATTGTACCAGTGGTAGATCGTCTGTTTGACGGCCTTCATCTTGGTAACGTTTTAAGGTTGCAGAGGCGAGATATAACTGGCTTAACAGATCGCCTAAGCGGGCAGAAATACGCTCTTTACGTTTTAAGTTACCGCCTAAGGTTGCCATGGCCAAGTCTGATAGCAGGGCAAGGTTAGCACTGAAACGGTTCATATGTTGATAATAACGTTTGGTTTTATCTGAGTATGGCGCGTTAGAGAAACGGCTTGATGTCAGACCTAACCAGAAGCTACGCACAAAGTTACTGGTCGCAAAACCAATGTGACCGAAGATGGCCGCATCGAAGTTGGCTAAGCCTTGGCCAGACTCAGTATCAAACGCTGACTCCATTTCGGCCAATACATAAGGATGACAACGAATAGCGCCTTGACCGTAGATGATCATCGAACGTGTCAGGATGTTTGCGCCTTCAACGGTAATCGCAATCGGAGCCGCTTGATAGCCACGGCCTAAGTAGTTGTTAGGGCCTAAGCACACACCTTTACCACCGTGGATGTCCATGGCGTCGATAACGCATTTCTGCATCCGATCAGTCAGGTGATATTTCACTATAGCCGAGATAACTGAAGGTTTTTCACCTAAGTCGATACCTGTGGTGGTTAATGAGGTCACGGCATCCATCAGGTAGGCGTTACCACCGATGCGTGCCATTGGCTCTTCAATCCCTTCCAACTTACCAATAGGCAGTTTGAATTGACGACGAATACGCGCATAGGCACCTGTGGCTAAAGCCGCGGTTTTCACGCCGCCAGCTGAGTTTGATGGCAGCGTAATACCACGGCCAACAGATAAACACTCAACCAGCATACGCCAGCCTTGGCCAGCCATTTTCGGGCCACCGATGATAAAGCTTAATGGTACGAATACGTCTTTACCGCGAGTAGGACCGTTTTGGAACATACAGTTTAGTGGGAAGTGGCGACGACCCGTTTCAACGCCTTCAACGTCTGTTGGGATCAGCGCGCAGGTAATGCCCAGCTCTTCTTTATCGCCTAACAGGTGATCAGGGTCATGCAGTTTAAAGGCTAAGCCTAATACAGTCGCAACAGGGGCGAGGGTTATATAACGCTTGTTCCAGGTTAAGCGCATACCTAAGACTTCTTCGCCTTCCCATTGGCCTTTACACACGATACCAAAGTCAGGGATAGAGCCTGCATCGCTACCAGCCTCTGGGCTAGTTAATGCGAAACAAGGGACTTCTAAACCTTTGGCCAAACGTGGCAAGTAATAGTTTTGCTGCTCAGGCGTACCATAGTGTTGCAGCAGTTCGCCAGGGCCTAAGGAGTTAGGTACGCCTACAGTGGATGCTAATTCGCTGCTCAAACCTGCCAGCTTTTGTAACACACGGGATTGGGCGTAGGCTGAGTACTCTAAACCGCCGTACTTTTTCTTAATGATCATGGCGAAGAACCCGTGATCTTTCAGGTATTGCCATACTTCAGCAGGCAAATCAGCCAGTTGGTGCGATACTTGGTGTTGATTCACCATGCGGCACACTTCTTCAACTGGGCCGTCTAAGAAGGCTTGCTCATCGGCACTTAAACGAGCGACTGGGTAGTTGTGGAGTTTTTTCCAGTTTGGGTTACCCGCAAACAGATCGGCTTCCCACCAAGTGGTACCAGCTTCAATCGCTTCTTTTTCGGTTGAAGACATTTCGGGCATGATGCCACGGTACATCTTCATCAGTGGGCGACTGATAACATTTTGTCTAAATGCACTGATATTGAGGGGCAGCGCGATCACCAGGAAGATAATCCAAGAGATAGGGCCGACAACATCGAGTGTCCATCCGGCTGTCATCACAACAGCGGCTGCAATAGTGGCAGTGAGCAAAGATACCCGAAGGTAAGCTAGGGCTCCTAGCACTAAGATCATGGCGATGATCCAAAGTAGGGTAGTCACTGTAATTTCTCCTTAAGTATGACCGAGTGCCAATCACAGGTCATAACGAGTTTTGTTGATTGCGATCACAATTATAGTTTGTGGTCTGACCTGTGTCGCATAAAAGTTAAACCTAAGGCTGTTTTAATACAAGTATTTTTCAAACAATTGTTTAAATTTTTTGTCACCTTTGATCATTCCACAAATGTCATCAACTAGTTACAATGCAAAACCGTGGAGATTTGGATTAAGAAAGGCGAGAAATATGTGTGAGTTACTGGCGATGAGCGCCAATGTGCCGACCGATATTGTTTTTAGTTTTACGGGTTTAGCACAGCGTGGTGGCGTCACTGGGCCCCATGTTGACGGTTGGGGGATCACTTTCTATGAGGGCCGTGGCAGCAGAACTTTTAAAGATGCTTGCCCGAGTAGTGAGTCGCACATTGCAAAATTGATCAAATCCTATCCGATTAAAAGCGAGGTGGTGATAAGCCATATTCGTCAGGCCAATCGCGGCTGTGTTTCCCTTGAAAATACTCACCCATTCACCCGTGAGTTGTGGGGCCGTTATTGGACCTATGCTCATAATGGTCAGTTAAGCAATTATCAGGCGAAGTTTCAGGTGTCTCGTTATCAGAGTGTTGGTGATACCGACAGTGAGCTGGCTTTTTGCTGGATATTGGAGCAAATCGCGGCCAAGTTTGGTGATCGTCGGCCTGAAGATATGCAAGCGGTGTTTCGATTTGTGGCAACGCTGGCCGAACAAATCCGTGCGCTTGGGGTGTTTAATATGATCCTCAGCGATGGCGAATACTTGATGAGTTATTGCAGTAATAATCTGTGTTACATCACCCGCCGGGCGCCGTTTGGCAAGGCAAAATTAATTGATACCGATGTAGTGATTGATTTTGATAAAGAAACTACGCCACACGATGTCGTGACTGTAATTGCTACTCGGCCGCTAACCGAAAACGAAGACTGGCAGGTGATGCAACCCGGTAATTGGAAGTTGTTCCGCTTAGGTGAGCTGCTTATCGATTTGTAATTGGGGCGCTGTCACAGTCAGTCATTGCACTTTGACGGAATTAAATAAGACACAAAAGGCCAAACGGAGTCACTCACGTTTGGCCTTTTGTGCTGTTACGGCATCTTAGAAACAGCACTAAATCCATCTTAAATTGCGATAAATGTGTAACTGGCTTAATTCGCGCCTGTGCCGAGGAGTTTAGGTACTTTCTGCTCCGTCGGAACTTCAGTATCAACGGCAGCGGGCGCGGCTTCAACTGGCACATCGTCAAAATGATACTTAAGCAGTTTGATATCTAGCTGTTTGCTGCCTTTTTCAAAGTGCGTCAGACGAACGGGGAGGTAGGCTAAATCCGGTGCCATCCAAAAGAAGGTTTGGCGTTTATGATTGTCACGCACTACCTCAATTTTGACTGTATCATAACTGCCGCTTTCAATTGTCATCCGTTCCTTACCAATCACATGGAACTTATACTCATCGAGCTCGTTAGATTTAATCATTTTATAATCAAGCACTTCTTTGCCAGCGCTGATATCGAGTCGAAACTGCAGCTGCACCATTAACGGATCGAAAATATCGCCTTCGAAGGGGAATTTACCTTTTTCATCCTTATAACGGGTATGGATCATCCCTTGCCCCTTGGCAAAGGCGGTTTGCTCGATAAAATTCGGACCGACACCTTGGCGCTCATGCAAATAGCGCAGGGGTAATAATTGATTGCCCTCTTGGGCAAACTCACTCAGTACATGGCGCACATCGGTCAGTAATAACAGGCTAAGATCGCTGTCGAAGCGATATTTATAGACGCCATCCTCTATGGCTGGCAGTTGATACTTGGCCTTACCCAGTTCAACATCACCATAATTAACTTGATATTCAGCAGTTTGAGGCGTTAAAGGCGTTGGCGCCGCCATCGCAAATACGCTGTGGGTGAGTGCGAGACTCACGAATAACGTTGGAATTGTGCGCAATTAATGCTCCTTTATATCGCAAACAGAAAGCGTCTAGCACTGCTTATCCTATGGCTCAGCTATCAAATTTAAGTGTTTATAACCGAGTTTATATTGGAATAAATAGTTTTTAGATCAATATATTAAATTAGAACGGGATTGACATCACTAAGGTTGCCATATCCGGTTGCCACTCACATTCAGACAAGTTCACTTTGCCACAGTTCACCATTACACCTTCAAGGCGCAATAATTCCATCTGTTCCTGAAAGGAGGCTGAATGTTTTTCGAAGGAAATTTTTCCTTGGCTATTGAGTACTCTATGCCAAGGAAGTGACAAATGTTCGGGGGCCAATTTGAGAGCCCTGGATACATAGCGAGCGCGTCCTGGTAACCCTGCGAAATCGGCGATCTTACCATAACTGCTTACTTTGCTGGGCGGGATCATCGCTACAATCTGCCAAATCTTCGCCATGGGTGATAGGGCATGACTTCGTATCTCTTGTGTATTGTCTAACTCGTCTGGCGTATTAGCCTTATCTTGCTCTAAGTAGCGATAAAGTGGAGATTTATCTTTTGCAAACCGCATGATGATGCCAAATAAAACCATGAAAGAGGTGAGCCAGTGTAGCGTTAAACGAAGGCCAAGTGAAATAGAGGCTAGTTTGAAAAGCCGTAATGTAAATCTAAAAAATCGATTGTAATGATTTTTATTAAACTATTTAGTTTTGAATATTGAGAAAACACAGGAATAGTTCATAATGTCGCCAATTTTTTTGACTCCATAAGAGATGAAACAGGCATGGCTGTACTCGATATTCTGACAATTCCCGATGAACGTCTAAAACGCAAAGCGCAACCCGTAAAAGATATAGAAGCGATTCAGGGATTTATTGATGACTTAATCGAAACCATGTACCACACTGACGATGGTATCGGTCTGGCCTCGACCCAAGTGGGCAGTACAGATGCGGTGGTTGTGATCGATTTATCCGAAACCCGTGACCAACCCTTGGTGCTGATTAATCCAGAGATTGTTGAAAAGTCTGGCGAATATGTGAGTGAAGAAGGCTGTCTTTCTATCCCAGGTTACCGCGCGAAAGTGAGCCGTTTCGAAAAGGTCAAAGTCACCGCCTTAGACAGACAAGGCAAAGCGGTTGAAATCGAAACCGACGACTTTTTAGCCATTGTTTTGCAACACGAAATTGATCATTTACACGGTAAAGTGTTTATTGAGCATTTATCGGCATTGAAGCAACAAATCGCCTTAAAAAAGGTACGTAAATACGCCTAATTTCCCCAATGTCTTGCTCTGCAAAGCCGCACATTAGATTGCGGCTTTGCTGTTTCTAGGCGGCATAACCCGTCGTACTCATGGTGATAAAATTGTTACATTGTTGAATGTTTATCTAGATACACGCAGAACGAGTCTGTTATCAGCATCTATGGGCTAACTACGATGGTAATAACAAAAAATCATCAAATGCATGTTGTGCCAACAGGTTTGGCACGAAATGGGCACAAACTTAGAAAAACGGCGAATTTGGGGGGGGAACAACGGTAAATGTGGATCAAGCAATAGAGGCAAAATCAGGCAGAGCCGAAGGGTGGGGTATGTTTGAATATTTTTGGAAAAACCAAGAACAGACACGAAGATTTTATCTTAGGCACAAGTAAAAATTAAGCATCTTGATGGATGGACAGGTTAAATTGAGATTTTACAGGGAGTTAAAGCAAGAAATGGTACACCCGAGTGGACTCGAACCACCGACCCCTACCATGTCAAGGTAGTGCTCTAACCAACTGAGCTACGGGTGCACTGTTTGAATTTCACTTTTTAGACTCTGTGAAAAGAGTGGTACACCCGAGTGGACTCGAACCACCGACCCCTACCATGTCAAGGTAGTGCTCTAACCAACTGAGCTACGGGTGCATCGTATTAGTTATATCGAAATCGCTACCATCTCGCTTTCGAACGAGCGCTATATTAGGGGGATAGCGAAAGGCTGGCAAGCAAAAAAACGAATTTTATTGTCAAATGGTGAATTGCTGTGCAACTTGCCCAGTGTTTCAGCAAAGTTACTGATAAAACGACAAGTTAGGCTTCAACGATTGCAAAATTAAAAGAAATTAAACAAAACGGCGAGCTAATGCTCGCCGTTGATTCAGTGAATTATGTCCTGTGTCAATGGTGCACGCTGTCGCCTTCAATCAGACTTAAATGTACGCCATGCTTTTGAATATAACGTAGACGGATGAAAAACAGCAGCGCCGCCGAGGTGAGACCTGCAATCAATCCTGCCCAAAAGCCATGGGCGCCCATGGCGGGTACGATAAAGTCGGTATACGCCAAGGTATAACCTAAGGTCATGCCGATTCCCCAATAGGAAAACAGCGTAATATAAAATGCACTGCGGGTATCCTTATATCCACGTAGTGCACCAGCGGCAACCACTTGGACTGAGTCAGATAGTTGATATAGCGCGGCCATCAGCATCAAACTGCCCGCAAGTACCACCACTTCAGGATCGCTGTTATATAACTCGGCGATTTGAAAGCGGAATATCACCGTTAAGATTGCCGTCGATAAGGCCAACGATAGTGCCAACCACAATCCGACTTTAGCCACCACGGCAGAAATATCTGCACGATCGCGGCCAAGGTAGTAGCCAATACGAATCGAGACGGCAATACCAATCGACAGTGGCAACATAAATACAATAGCGGAGAAGTTCAACGCTATCTGATGACTTGCCACCACAGTTGCGCCTAATGGCGCTAGCAGCAGGGCGATAATCGCAAACAGACTTACTTCAAAAAATAACGCCATCGCGATTGGCATGCCGAGCTTGGTCATCTTCTTCATGGTGGTAAAATCGGGGCGATGGAATTGGCTAAAGGGTGCCAATGCGGCAAATTTCTTATGAAACTGCATATAAATCGTCATGGCGATCAACATGGCCCAAAATACCAATGCAGTTGCGACACCGCAGCCAGCGCCGCCCATGGCAGGCACGCCGAAGTGACCATAAATAAAGATATAGTTTGCTGGAATATTCACTGCGAGTCCCACAAAACCGATGATCATAGTAGGTAAGGTATATGAAATCCCCTCACTGCAACCGCGCAATACTTGATAGAGCACAAATGCGGGGGCACCCCATAAAATACCGTCGATATATCCTATGGTTAAGTTGTACAATTGGGGTTCTAAATTCATATGGCTGAGTACGAGTGGCGCGGATGCGAGAAACGCCATTACGCCAAGGCCACCAATTAAGGCTAAGTAGGCGCCTTGAAACGCCAACGGTTGAATGGCTTTCTGATTATTTGCGCCATTATGATGGGCAAATAATGGCGTAAACGCCATCAGTAGCCCCTGTACAAATAGAATTGCGGGCAACCAAAGACTGGTTCCCACGGCAACTGCGGCCATATCGACCGCACTGACGCGACCCGCCATTACAGTGTCGATAAACCCCATCATGGTTTGTGTCACTTGGGCGATCAACACTGGAAGTGCGAGTTGAATTAAGCGTTTGGCCTGAAAGCCTGAATGATTCATAAATACAGCCTTTAACGAATAAGCGAGCAAAAAATGTTTACTGGTATAGTTCAAGCCACCTGTGAGGTGGTTGCAATACATAAGAAAGATGGCCTCAATACCCTTGAGGTAGCGTTTAAACCTGATTTGCATGAGGGACTTGCAATTGGCGCAAGTGTGGCAAATAACGGGGTATGTCTGACGGTGACTCAGGTCGTTGATGATAGGGTATTTTTCGATGTAGTGGAAGAGACCTTAAGATTGACTAACTTGGCAAATTTATCCGTTGGGCAGCGCGTTAATATTGAACGCTCTCTGACTTTTGGTAGCGAAATTGGCGGCCATATCCTATCTGGACACATTCATACAAAGGCAAAAGTCAGTCACATTAGTCACACCGAGCAACATTATGATCTGACCTTAAGCGTCGAGCCTAAATGGATGAATTATATTCTCTATAAAGGCTTTGTTGGGGTCAATGGTTGCAGCCTTACCGTTGGCGAGGTGACCGAGAGTACTTTTATGCTGCACTTGATCCCAGAAACTCTTAAGTTGACTAATTTAGGCCAATGTCAGGTTGGTGATGAGTTAAATATCGAAATTGACAGCCAAACCCAAGCCATCGTCGACACAGTCGAGCGTGTGCTGGCTAAACGTTTTAGCAACCAATCTTAATCAACATGCCTAATAAATTTGCTCGTCGTCCGAGTCAATATATAACTCTATGGTTCGGCGGGCATCATCCACATGTAAACGCAGGTGGATGGGGTTACAACAAATTCGGCAGTCATCGTAATAATCCTGGTCGCCGCTGCTGGCATCAATACTAATATGTTGATGGTGTCCGCAGTGGGGGCAGGCAATGACTTTATTCATGATCCTCATGGCGCAACTCCTCGCTAATGAAGGGATGACACTTGTCGCTAAGCCGTCATACTGGCTTTAGTTGAGTATACAAGAATGTGCCGTGGCAACTTAGATAAAGTCGGTATCAAAATCTCAGCAACTAGATTTTTCCGTTCCGCTCAGCGCTTGGTACGTTTTGCACGGATATTTATCTAGCGTAAGAACTATCAAGCATGCGCACCAGTTAAGTTAACTCAATCCTTTACAGTCATCAGTTCGACAGGCGCCGTCGGTAATATGCCTTCCTCTATATTGTCACTAATGGCCTGCGATAGTCGTTCTATCTGTAGCAAAAGCTCGGCATGGATATCGGCCTGTAAGCCAATGGTGTCGAATTGTACATGTACTACAGTTTGGCTTTGAACCACTATCGGCTCAGATTGTATTTTTGGTATGGGGTTAACAGAGATTGGGTTCTGGGCGACTTGGTTAAGTGCAACCGTTAATAGGATACTCGTGAACATACCAACTCCTTTTGCTTCATTATTTACAGCGATGTGACGGCAACGGCATTTATTATGGCAAATAACAAAGAATCCCGCGGTCATTTAACGCGCATAGCGTAGGGGCGTTAGATGACTGCCACATGAACGATTGACTGCAATATGATGAATTAACGGCAAACTTCGCGGATTGGTTTTAATAAATGCATCGATTTGGGCGCTAAGCCCCGCAATCGGGCCATTTAACTTGCGTGTATTAAAGACTATCCCGTAGAATAACTGCCTGCTACGCAAGGCGGCTAAGACTCCTGTACTGTCTTAACCTCGCGAGCATTACTCTTTTTACTTAATCACCATGTGGCCCTACGTGTGGGTCACCACTGGACAAGGATATTTCATGCCTGTAATTACACTTCCTGATGGTAGCAAACGCGAGTTTGCACATCCCGTATCGACTCTCGATGTTGCCGCTGATATTGGCCCTGGTCTTGCAAAAGCCTGTATCGCTGGTCGCGTGAATGGCGAACTCAAAGACGCTTGCGATCTTATCGAAACCGATGCCGAACTTTCTATTATTACCGCTAAAGACGAAGAAGGTATTGAAATCCTTCGCCATTCTTGCGCGCATTTATTAGGCCATGCAATCAAGCAATTATGGCCACAAACCAAGATGGCGATCGGTCCTGTGATCGATAACGGCTTCTACTACGACATCGATCTTGAGCATAAGCTGACTCAAGAAGATATCGAAGCCCTCGAAAAACGTATGCTTGAACTGGCTAAAACCAACTATGACGTGGTGAAACGCGTTGTAAGCTGGCAAGAAGCCCGTGATACCTTCGCCGCCCGCGGTGAAGAATATAAGATTGCGATTCTGGATGAAAACATCAGCAAAGATGCGACACCTGCTCTGTATCATCACGAAGAATACACCGACATGTGCCGTGGTCCTCACGTGCCAAACATGCGTTTTTGCCAGCATTTTAAATTGATGAGCATTGCCGGCGCCTACTGGCGCGGTAACTCTGAAAACAAGATGCTGCAACGTATTTATGGTACTGCTTGGGCTGACAAAAAAGCCCTGAGCACCTATTTAACTCGCCTCGAAGAAGCGGCTAAGCGTGACCACCGTAAAATTGGTAAGCAGCTCGATCTATACCATATGCAAGAAGAAGCACCCGGCATGGTGTTCTGGCATAACGACGGTTGGAGCATCTTCCTCGAATTAGAAAGATTCATTCGCCGTAAATTAAACCAATACACTTACCAAGAAGTGAAAGGTCCACTCATGATGGACCGCGTGTTGTGGGAGCGTTCTGGTCATTGGGATAAGTACTCAGAAGCCATGTTCACCACCAGCAGTGAAAACCGTGAATATGCGGTTAAGCCAATGAACTGCCCTGGCCACGTACAGATCTTCAACCAAGGTTTGAAATCTTACCGTGACTTGCCATTGCGTATGGCAGAATTTGGTTGCTGTCACCGTAATGAGCCTTCTGGTTCACTGCACGGCCTGATGCGTGTACGTGGTTTTACTCAAGACGATGCCCATATTTTCTGTACTGAAGAGCAAGTTCAAGCGGAAGTCAGCTCTTGTATCCAAATGGTATACGATACTTACTCTACCTTCGGTTTTGAAAACATCGTGGTAAAACTATCAACTCGCCCAGAAAAACGTATCGGTGACGATGCGATGTGGGATAGAGCTGAAGAAGCGTTGAAACAAGCCTTACGTGCTAATAATATTGAATTCACTATTTTACCGGGTGAAGGTGCCTTCTACGGTCCTAAGATTGAGTTTACACTGCACGACTGTTTAGACCGTGCATGGCAGTGCGGAACAGTGCAACTTGACTACGCATTACCAAGCCGTTTAGGTGCAACTTATGTGGCGGAAGATAATAGCCGTCAAACGCCTGTGATGATCCATCGTGCAATTTTAGGTTCGTTGGAGCGTTTCTTAGGTATTCTAATTGAAGAATATGCTGGTCGGTTCCCAACATGGTTAGCGCCAATGCAAGTTGTCGTGATGAATATCACCGACAAACAGGCTGATTATGTTGAAGAAGTGGTCAAATTCTTCAAAGAACAAGGTATTCGTGCCTCATTTGACTTGAGGAATGAGAAAATAGGCTTTAAAATACGCGAACACACCTTAAGGCGTGTCCCTTATTTATTGGTCGTTGGCGATCAAGAGATGGAAAATAAGGAAGTCGCGGTGCGTACTCGTGATGGCGTTGATTTAGGTAAGATGCGAATTGAAGATTTCGCCGCTAAAATCCATCAACAGATTTCGCTCCGTAGTCTCAAATTGTTGGAGGAATAGGTCATAAAGATCAAGAAAACAGCAGGGCGTCAGCTGGCCCCTAATAGAATCAATGAAGAAATCACAGGTGTACCAGAAGTACGCTTAACCGGCATTGATGGTGAAGCTATTGGTGTGGTGAGCATCAGAGATGCTCAGAATTTGGCAGATGAAGCAGGTGTAGACCTAGTTGAAATTAGTCCAAATGCTGAACCTCCAGTATGTCGCATTATGGACTACGGTAAGTTCCTGTTTGATAAGGCTAAGTCAGCCAAGGAACAAAAGAAGAAGCAAAAGCAGGTTCAGGTTAAGGAAATTAAATTCCGTCCTGGAACTGACGAAAACGACTATCAGGTAAAACTACGCAACCTGATACGTTTTCTGGAAGACGGGGACAAAGCGAAAATTACGCTGCGTTTCCGAGGTCGCGAAATGGCCCACCAAAATCTTGGTATGGATCTTTTGAACCGTATTAAGACTGATTTGGATGAGTATGCGGTTGTTGAATCTTTCCCGAAAATGGAAGGCCGACAAGCCATCATGGTGCTAGCGCCTAAAAAGAAATAAGTAGGGCAACCTATAAAAGTAGCGAAGGCTATATGCCTTCGCTCGCCTTGCTTTTTATTTAACATCCCAATGCGGAGTTTTAGTAATGCCTAAAATGAAAACCGACAGAGGTGTAGCGAAGCGTTTTAAGAAAACCGCTAATGGTTTCAAGCGCAAGCAAGCCCATTTACGTCATATTCTGACCAAAAAGAGCACTAAGCGTAAGCGTCACTTACGTAACAAGTGTTTAGTTGCCAAAGTTGACGTTCCAGCAATCGCGCGTCAATTACCATACGCTTAATTTAGGAGATTAGAAAATGCCAAGAGTTAAGCGTGGTGTAACCGCACGTGCTCGTCACAAGAAAGTTTTAAAATTAGCTAAAGGTTATTATGGCGCTCGTAGCCGTACTTACCGCGTTGCTGTTCAAGCAGTAACTAAAGCTGGTCAATATGCTTACCGTGACCGTCGTCAGAAAAAACGTCAATTCCGCCAACTGTGGATTGCACGTATTAATGCTGCAGCTCGTCAAAATGGTCTGTCTTACAGCCGTTTCATCAACGGTCTGAAAAAGGCGTCTATCGAAATCGATCGTAAGATTTTGGCTGACATCGCTGTATTTGACAAAGTTGTATTCGCAACTTTAGTTGAAAAAGCAAAAGAAGCGTTAAACTAAGCAATTAGTTTGTCGCACTTAAGAGGGGACCATTTGGTCCCTTTTTTTGTTGCTGTTTTTTAGCCACAACATGCAGATAAAAAAGCAGGCTAAGGTAGTTAACCTATGCCTGCTATTATTTGAGTCTAGATAAGACTTACAGTAGATTATTTCTTCGCGTCTAAGTAACGCTCTGCATCTAATGCTGCCATACAACCTGTACCCGCAGAGGTAATCGCTTGACGGTAATGTTGGTCCATCACATCACCTGCGGCAAACACGCCTTCTATACTGGTTTGCGTGGCGTTACCTTGGAGACCACTCTGCACCTTCAAATAGCCGTTGTTCATCTCTAATTGGCCTTCAAAAATCCCTGTGTTTGGGCTGTGACCAATGGCCACGAACACACCGGCAACGGCTAGATCAGTGATAGAACCGTCTTTGGTGCTCTTCATTTTTAGACCTGTTACACCCATTGTATCACCAACCACTTCTTCCATGGTTTGGTCGAGATGCAGGATAATGTTGCCGTTGGCGACTTTATCCATTAAACGGTCGATAAGAATTTTTTCAGAGCGGAAGGTGTCGCGACGGTGAATTAAGTGCACTTCGGCGGCGATATTGCTTAGGTATAGTGCTTCTTCAACGGCTGTGTTACCTCCACCGATCACTGCAACTTTTTGATTACGATAGAAGAAACCATCACAGGTTGCACAGGCCGATACGCCGCGTCCTTTGAACGCTTCTTCAGACTCAAGTCCTAGGTAACGGGCAGAGGCGCCAGTGGCGATGATTAGCGCATCACAGGTATATTCGCCGTTATCGCCTTTTAAACGGAAAGGACGCTCAGTTAGCGTCACTTCATTAATATGATCGAACAGAATTTCAGTATCAAATTTTTCCGCATGCTTTTGCATACGTTCCATTAATGCTGGACCCGTTAAGTCTTCTGCATCACCTGGCCAGTTTTCAACTTCAGTCGTGGTCGTTAACTGACCACCTTGCTGCATACCTGTGATCATCACAGGCTTTAAGTTTGCGCGCGCAGCATAAACTGCAGCGGTGTATCCTGCGGGACCTGAACCTAAAATCAATAGGTTACTATGTCTGACTTGGCTCATTTTTCTCTCCGTGCTTTTAGCAAATTGCATGGATTGTAGGGAATTTACCTGTAGGGGTAAAGCGATGTTTGGTGATTCTTTTAGATTATGCTAATCGAATCCTAAGGCAAATTGTCAGCCCGAGTTTACTAAGGCTCTGGCTTAAAACCCGCGTGAGTGAAGATATTTGTGATCTGCATAAAAAATCGGCCTCAACAGAGTGAGGCCGAACAAAGCAGAGTAGGTCCGTGTGAACCTAGGCTCTCATATGATTAGGCTAATAAACTTGCAGGCGCTGTGTACTCAAGATTTAATGCTTGAGCCACTTCTTTACAAACCAGTTTGCCGTGCATTACGTTCAAACCGTTCAGTAAGTGCTTGTCTTGTAACAGTGCGGCTTTATAACCTAAGTTAGCTAACTTAAGGATATAAGGCAGAGTTGCGTTATTGAGAGCGAAGGTTGATGTACGGGCTACAGCGCCTGGCATGTTCGCTACACAGTAGTGCACAACATCATCAACGATATAAGTTGGATCTTGGTGAGTCGTTGCATGGGAGGTTTCCACGCAACCGCCTTGGTCGATAGCAACGTCTACGATAGCACTGCCTGGTTTCATACGAGAAATCATGCTACGTGTCACCAGTTTAGGTGCCGCAGCACCAGGAATTAATACGCCACCAATGACTAAGTCAGCTTCTAATACATGGCGCTCAATCGCATCGGCAGTCGAGTAAACCGCTTTAACAGCAGAACCAAATTGCATGTTTAAGCGACGTAGTGCATCGATGCTACGATCAAGCACAACTACATCAGCGCCCATACCAACAGCCATTTGCGCTGCATTAGTACCGACCATGCCACCGCCAATGATCACAACTTTAGCTGGCTCAACACCGGGTACACCACCTAATAACATACCACGACCACCAGAAGATTTTTCCAGCGCCATCGCACCCGCTTGGATAGACATGCGGCCAGCCACTTCTGACATCGGGGCTAACAGCGGTAAGCCACCACGGTCATCGGTCACAGTTTCGTAAGCGATGCATACGGCACCACTTTTAATTAAATCTTCAGTTTGTGGTAAATCCGGTGCTAAATGCAGATAAGTGAATAAAATCTGGTCATGACGCAGCATGGCGCGTTCAACTGCCTGAGGCTCTTTTACCTTTACAATCATCTCTGCTTTAGCAAAAACTTCAGCAGCAGTTGCTAATATTTTTGCGCCTGCATCAATATAATCCTGATCAGTAAAACCAATTCCCGTGCCGGCATTCGTTTCTACAAACACTTCATGACCTTTGATTGTCAATTCGCGAACGCTTGAAGGAACCATACCGACACGATACTCGTGGTTTTTAATTTCCTTTGGTACACCAATAATCATTTTTGAGCCTCAATTGCCTGAAAAACCCACTTTTAATGGGCATAATTGTTATTTTATCGTGACCTGAACGTGATTAATTCAGGGATATCTAGTATAGTATCGGCGACGCAGTTTATGCTGCTGAACTTTAGACATACGTAGAATAAAATGTTGTTTTAGTGATAAAGCAAGGTTAAATAAATGGCATATAATAAAAAGAGTCCTGTAAAAGACTTGGATCGCATCGATCGCAACATTCTTAATGAATTACAAATTGATGGACGCATTTCAAATGTGGAACTATCTAAAAGAGTGGGCTTAAGTCCTACTCCGTGTTTAGAAAGAGTGAAACGACTCGAAAAGCAAGGATATATCAATGGCTATACCGCTTTGGTGAATCCTCATTTCTTGGGTGCATCCCTACTGGTATTCGTGGAAATCACATTAAGTCGTGATACTCCCGAAGTATTTGATAAGTTTAATCGCGCTGTGCAACTGTTGGATGATATTCAAGAATGTCATCTCGTTTCTGGTGACTTTGACTACTTATTAAAAACACGTGTTTCTGATATGTCGGCTTACCGCCGCCTATTGGGCGAAACTTTACTGAAATTACCTTCTGTTTCTGATACCCGTACCTACGTGGTGATGGAAGAAGTTAAACATACTAGTCGTGTTGCGATAAACCAGCTGCTCTGCGATATTTAATACCCTGAAACGGTTACAATAAGGGGCCTAGGCCCCTTATTTATTCCAGTGTAAGCCTTTTAAAACCACACTTATAATCTTGCTTTTGCCCTTAAGTTAGCCAGCTTAGGGGCATATTTTTATCTGGCATTTATCTTCAACAATGTAGCCTAAATTGATTGCGGAATAATCAGTTAATGGTCAAAGTCCTAGCTTTTATGAGCCAAGAGCGTTTTTTTATCTTATAGCAGTAATTCTTAGGAGAAAAACCGCCTAAGATGCTCCACATTTAATGGGATTCTGGTATCGTTAGCCCACCTGTTTCAATTTTATGGATTAAGTCGTTTGTCTCAAGGAAATAGTGTACGCACGCTCTCAGGCTTGCAGCGTCTGCTCGAAGGCGGACTCATCATTTGCTGTGTTGTAGCCACTTATATTTTGCTCGCTTTAGCCAGTTTCAGTCCCTCAGATCCGGGTTGGAGTCAGTCTCATTTTCAAGGTGATATCAATAACTGGACAGGGGCTGTTGGTGCTTGGATCGCCGATATCCTGCTGTATTTTTTTGGCGTGACTGCCTATATCATGCCAATTATTGTCGCCTCTACTGGTTGGCTGCTTTTTAAGCGCGCCCATGATTTGTTGGAAATCGACTACTTTTCGGTCGCATTGCGGATCATTGGTTTTCTGCTACTTATTCTTGGTTTTTCGGCATTAGCCAGCATGAACGCCAATAATATCTATGAGTTTTCCGCAGGCGGTGTAGCTGGTGATGTCATTGGCCAAGCGATGCTGCCATATTTTAATAAGTTAGGCACAACCTTATTGCTATTGTGCTGTTTAGGCTCGGGTTTTACGCTATTAACAGGGATCAGTTGGCTGACTGTGGTTGAAAAGGTCGGCTTTGTCTCAATCTGGTGCTACAAACAACTCAAACGTTTACCTCAGTCGTTAAAGCGTGAGCGAGAAACGGAAGATACTCGCGGTTTTATGTCTGTTGTGGATAAATTCCGTGAGCGTCGTGATTCGCAACATGTGCTTGATAAAGCAAAAATACGTCAACCAGATATAACACAAAGCCGCGTGATCCATACACGGGCGTTACCAGAAGAGCCCCGTGAAGAATTCATCACTGAAGCCAGCAGTGGTAAAGGTAAGTTATCTTCTTTGGTTAAAATTTTAAGTTTAAACAACAATAAAGCAAAAGCTGAACCTAAAGGCCAGCAACGCGTTGAGCCGCAACTTGATCCTGTCAGCGCGGTCGCTGAATACGGTCATTTTGAAGCACCACCTTGGGTAGCTAAAGCGCAAGATGCTGATTTGGACGAAGATGAAACCGATAACGGTTTCAATGCTCAGGTTTTCGACGACGATGAGGATGAACCAGTATTGCATCGCGAAGCTATCATTGATGAAGATGATGACATCTTAACGTTCAATGATGACGATGTGATCGATTTTGATACCAAAGCATCTACGGGTGCAGTAACTCAAGCGCAGCGTCAAAAGCAGGCTCCTAAGGCTAAGATTGTCGATGGCATTGTCGTTTTACCTGGTCATGAAAATAAACCTGTGCCGACTAAGCCAATGGATCCGCTGCCGAGCATCAGTTTGCTCGATGTGCCTGATCGCAAGAAGAACCCGATTAGTCCCGAAGAGTTAGAACATGTGGCACGTTTGGTTGAAGCTAAGCTTGCCGACTTTAATATTGTTGCCACTGTTGTGGGGGTCTATCCAGGTCCGGTGATCACTCGTTTTGAGCTTGAACTTGCGCCAGGTATTAAAGCCTCTAAGATTTCAAACCTTGCAAATGACTTAGCCCGTTCACTGCTGGCAGAGCGTGTCCGAGTCGTTGAAGTGATCCCAGGGAAATCTTACGTTGGCCTCGAACTGCCAAACAAGTTTCGCGAAACAGTGTATATGCGTGATGTACTCGACTGTGAAGCCTTTACTCAGAGCAAATCGAATTTAACTATGGTGCTTGGCCAAGATATCTCCGGTGAGCCTGTGGTGGTTGACTTAGGTAAAATGCCGCACTTATTGGTTGCTGGTACGACAGGCTCGGGTAAATCAGTCGGGGTGAACGTGATGATCACCAGCTTGCTGTATAAGTCTGGTCCTGAAGATGTTCGCTTTATCATGATTGACCCGAAAATGCTTGAGCTCTCGGTTTATGAGGGGATCCCGCATTTACTCTGTGAAGTCGTTACCGACATGAAAGAAGCGGCCAATGCGCTGCGTTGGTGTGTGGGTGAGATGGAGCGCCGCTACAAGCTAATGTCTATGATGGGCGTTCGTAACATCAAGGGATATAACGCGAAAATCGCTGAAGCTAAAGCCAATGGTGAAGTGATTTATGATCCTATGTGGAAATCGTCTGACAGCATGGAGCCAGAGGCACCAGCCTTAGATAAACTGCCTTCGATTGTGGTGGTTGTCGATGAATTTGCCGACATGATGATGATTGTCGGTAAGAAAGTGGAAGAACTGATCGCCCGTATCGCCCAAAAAGCCCGTGCTGCGGGTATCCATTTAATCCTCGCGACCCAGCGTCCGTCGGTGGATGTGATCACCGGCTTAATCAAGGCTAACATTCCGACGCGGATGGCGTTCCAAGTGTCTTCCCGTATCGACTCCCGTACCATTTTAGATCAGCAAGGTGCCGAAACCTTACTCGGTATGGGTGACATGTTGTACTTACCGCCCGGAACCGCAGTGCCAAATCGTGTCCATGGTGCCTTTATCGATGACCATGAAGTTCACCGTGTGGTAGCCGATTGGTGCGCCCGTGGTAAGCCACAATACATTGATGAGATCCTCAATGGCGTCAGTGAGGGTGAACAAGTGCTATTGCCGGGTGAAACCGCCGAATCCGATGAAGAATACGATCCGCTTTATGATGAAGCCGTTGCCTTCGTGACCGAAACTCGCCGAGGTTCGATTTCGAGCGTGCAGCGTAAATTTAAGATTGGTTATAACCGTGCAGCACGTATTATCGAACAAATGGAAATGCAGGGTGTGGTTTCGGCGCAGGGCCATAACGGTAACCGCGAAGTGTTAGCACCTCCGGCCCCAAAACACTATTAATGTTAAGCTAGATATCAGTTTGAACTTGCCATAATGCGGCGAGTTGAACTTTTAGTCCAAAGGATACCTATGAAAAAACTGTTGTGTGCTGTGTTGTTATCACCATTGTTATACAGCAATGCAGTGTTGGCCGATGATGCTAAGCAATTACGCGAAACCTTAAACGGCACGGAGTCCCTTAAGGCGGATTTTAAGCAAACCGTTACTGATGTGAATAAAAAAGTTATCCAAAGCGGTGCTGGCGTATTTGCACTTGCTCACCCTAATCAGTTTTATTGGCATTTAACGGCGCCCGATGAGTCTAAAATTGTCGCCGACGGTAAAGACTTATGGATCTACAACCCCTTTGCCGAGGAAGTTGTGATTATGGATTTTGCTGAAGCTATTAATGCATCGCCTATCGCTTTATTAGTTCACCGCGATGATGCTACTTGGTCACAGTATGCGGTGACGAAAAAACAAGATTGTTATGAGATCAAACCTAAGTCGATGGACGCTGGTATTTCTGCGGTTAATGTGTGTTTTAACAAAGGCACACTGAATAAATTTAATGTACTCGATGATAAAGGCAATCTGAGCCAGTTTGACTTAAGCAACCAACACACTATTAGTTCTGCTGATAAAGCGCTGTTTAAGTTTGTGTTGCCAGATAACGTTGATGTTGATGACCAACGTGTTAAATCCCAATAGGTTAGCGAGTGAGTAGTTTATCGTTTAATTTTGCGCCCGATTTTCGTCCTTTGGCCGCGCGTATGCGCCCAAGGACGATAGCTGAGTACATAGGTCAAGCCCATCTGTTGGGGGAAGGCCAACCACTACGCCAAGCATTAGAAGCGGGCCGTGCCCATTCGATGATGTTATGGGGACCGCCGGGCACAGGTAAAACGACCCTTGCTGAACTTATCGCCCATTATTCTAATGCCCATGTCGAACGTATTTCGGCGGTCACGTCGGGTGTAAAAGATATTCGCGCCGCCATTGAGCAAGCGCAAGCGATTGCTCAATCCCGTGGCCAACGTACCTTGTTATTTGTTGATGAAGTGCATCGCTTTAATAAGAGTCAACAGGACGCCTTTTTGCCCTTTATTGAAGATGGCACTGTGATTTTTATTGGGGCGACCACGGAAAATCCTTCATTTGAAATCAATAATGCCTTACTGTCGCGGGCACGCGTCTATCTTATCAAGCGCTTAAGCCAAGACGAGTTAGTGCATATCATCACCCAAGCCTTAACGGATGCCGAGCGTGGTTTAGGGCAGCGTCAGTTAATTATGCCAACGGATGTGCTCAATAAGCTGGCACAGTTATGTGATGGCGATGCGCGTAAGGCGCTGAACCTGCTTGAGTTGATGAGCGATATGGTGGCCGATGGTGGCAGTTTTACCACTGAAATGCTGGTTCAAGTCGCAGGCCATCAAGTGGCGGGGTTCGATAAAAATGGCGATCAGTTTTACGATTTGATTTCGGCTGTACACAAATCGATTCGCGGCTCGGCACCGGATGCCGCGCTCTATTGGTTTTGCCGCATTTTAGAAGGCGGCGGCGATCCGCTATATGTCGCCAGACGCTTATTAGCTATAGCCTCAGAAGATGTGGGCAACGCAGATCCTGCTGCCATGACCATTGCGCTCAATGCCTGGGATTGTTTTCACCGCGTAGGTCCTGCCGAAGGTGAGCGGGCGATTGCCCAAGCGATTGTGTATTTAGCCAGTGCGCCTAAAAGTAATGCCGTGTATACAGCCTTTAAAGCGGCGAGGGCGCTGGCGCGCGAAACGGGCCAAGAGGCCGTGCCTTATCATTTACGTAATGCACCCACAAAACTCATGGCGGAAATGGGTTTTGGCGCCGAGTATCGTTATGCCCACGATGAACCCAATGCCTATGCCAGCGGTGAGAATTATTTCCCCGAATCCTTACAAGCATCGCAATTTTATTTCCCGACTGAACGGGGATTTGAGAAGCGGATTAAGGACAAATTGGCGCAATTAGCGCAATTAGATCAAGCCAGTGGGAGAAAAAGGTATGAATAATCTCATACTTGTGGCCTTAGGTGGTTCCATTGGTGCGGTTTTTCGCTATCTTATTTCAATATTCATGATCCAAGTATTTGGCAGCAGTTTTCCTTTTGGTACACTGTTGGTCAATGTCCTTGGTTCATTTTTAATGGGCGTCATTTACGCACTGGGACAATTGAGTCATATCAGCCCAGAACTCAAAGCACTCATTGGTGTTGGCCTGTTAGGTGCTTTGACAACGTTTTCAACCTTCTCAAACGAAACTTTATTGCTGATGCAAGAAGGAGATTGGTTGAAGGCGGCTTTGAATGTGGTGTTGAACCTAAGTCTATGTTTGTTTATGGTTTACTTAGGTCAACAACTGGTTTTTTCTCGCATTTAACTATTAAGAATATATCACATGTTAGATCCTAAATTTTTGCGCAACGAATTAGCTGTGACCGCTGAGCGATTAGCTACCCGTGGTTTTATTTTAGATGTCGCTCATCTCACCCAATTAGAAGAAAAACGTAAGTCACTGCAAGTGGCAACGGAAGAGCTGCAAGCCTCGCGTAATGCTATTTCCAAGTCCATCGGACAAGCTAAATCCCGCGGCGAAGATGTGGATGCCATCATGGCGCAGGTAGGCGATTTAGGTGCGCAATTAGATGCGAAGAAAGTCGAGCTGGCCGCGGTACTTGAAGAAGTGAACGCGATTGCTATGTCGATGCCAAACCTGCCAGATGAGTCTGCGCCTATCGGTGCTGACGAGACTGAAAACGTCGAAATCCGTCGTTGGGGCACGCCACGCAGCTTCGATTTCCCTGTTAAAGATCATATCGATTTAGGTGAAGGCCTAAACGGTTTAGATTTTAAGAGCGCAGTGAAAATCACTGGCTCACGCTTTATCGTGATGAAAGGCCAAATTGCCCGTTTAAATCGTGCATTAGGGCAGTTCATGCTAGATCTACACACCACTGAGCATGGTTATACCGAAGCCTACGTGCCATTACTGGTTAACGAAGCAAGCTTATTGGGTACAGGCCAATTACCTAAGTTTGGTGAGGATTTATTCCACACAAAACCTGCGACCGAAGAAGGCCAAGGCTTAAGCCTTATTCCAACCGCAGAAGTGCCATTAACCAACTTAGTGCGTGATACCATCGTTGATGAAGATGAGTTACCCATTAAATTAACCGCACATACCGCGTGTTTCCGTAGTGAAGCAGGGTCTTACGGTAAAGATACCCGTGGCTTAATTCGTCAACATCAGTTTGATAAAGTGGAATTAGTACAGCTAGTTAAGCCAGAAGATTCAATGGCTGCACTCGAAGTGTTGACTGGCCATGCGGAAACGGTTTTACAACGCTTAGGCTTACCATATCGTACAGTGGTGCTTTGTACCGGTGATATGGGCTTTGGCTCAAGCAAGACCTACGATATTGAAGTGTGGTTACCTGGGCAAAACACTTACCGTGAGATCTCTTCATGCTCAAATATGAAGGATTTCCAAGCGCGCCGTATGCAAGCGCGTTACCGTGTTAAGGCTGATAACAAACCCGCATTATTACATACCTTAAATGGCTCTGGTCTTGCGGTAGGTCGTACCTTAGTTGCGATTTTGGAAAACTATCAAAATGCTGATGGTAGCGTGACAATCCCTGAGGCGCTGCGTCCATACATGGGCGGACTCACACAGATCGGTTAATTGACATAACACAATACCATGAATAAAGGTCAACGCTATCTTCGTTGGCTTTCCTATACTGCGGTCATCGCCATATTTTGCGCTGTGATGCTCGCAACCTTAGGTAAAGCTGTCTGGGTTGTGTTAGAAAACGTCAATTAGCACGACTCAATGTTAAGACTCAAAATGAAAAGGGATATCTGCAATAGATATCCCTTCTTTTTGATTTTATTACATGATTACTTTGAATATTGATACGCTGAATCAGCCTTCCACGTTCTAAAGCGCAGTTCTGCACCCTCGGGTAGATAAAACACCTTTGGTAAACGACTGTCATAACGCAGTGTTAATTCACTTGGGATCCTCAGAAATGCTTCTTTTTTGGCTAATTCAAAACAGGCCATCATAGTGCTTGGGCCTTCTGATATTTCATCGACCTGATAGTAGTTATAACCCCAACCTTCAACGGTGAGCTCTTTAAGCTGACCATTGAGTCCATGTTTATTGCAATCAACAAGTTGAGTTTGGCCTATTTGGATCTCGACCATGTAGTCTGCTTCATTCTCAAGCTTAGGTAATGTCAAAATATGTTGAACCATGCCTTTGTTGGGGGCAGGGAACATTTTAACGGCTTCCCCTGGAGCATAATTATTGGTGTTCATACGAGAAACATTAATCATTGGGGCATTAAGTCCTGTTGGATGAGGCGGACTGACAGCACTGGCATTAAAAGAAAGCAACGTAAAGGCCAGTGGTACTACCGCAAGATAACGCAATTGAGTTAATTTCATACATTTCTCCTTAAGACTTAAAAAGAGGTTGCTAGGATAATGGAACAACCATTCTACGGTACCTATAAACGGCTTACTTGCAAGAAAGGGTTATTTATGCAGGAAAATTTAAGCCCATGACTCATTTTCCTTAAGATCTTTATCTAGCATTCGGCTATAAAATCAATGAATTTTAGAGAGTTGAACTGTGTTTTTGAAAAATGGCGCATTCATAGAAAATTTTATAGTCTCGATGCTGTGGTTTGTTTGAGCTTAAAAACTGTTTAAAAAATAATACAACTTAGCAGACCGATAGCCATCAACTACTTACGATGTTCTTAATCCGAACGTCATTTCATCCCCAATGTTAAATTTATTGAGATAATTAGAGGCTTATTTAATTAAATCAGCCTTTTGTGTGATCTTGTTCAAGAAGTACTCAGAGTTTTGGCGTAATACGAAAAAAGCGACTACGTTTATTTGTAGGGAAAAGTTTCTTCCGTAACAACATAATAGAAATAAAAGAGACAGTAAAAATGACAAGCATGGAGCGCAATCTTTTTTCTACCACCACCTTGACCTTTATTGTTGGATCTATAGTCTTCTGCGGGCTCGTTTGGCTCTCCCATTGGTGGCTTGCAGGCTTATGTTTACTCTCATACTTGGGATTTGCTTGGGTGCTTCGGGCACAAATTCACAAATCGACTCATCTTTATCAATCTCGCCAACTCGCCTATGAAAAAGAGAAACGACATCATGTTGACCAACAAGTCGCCAAACTTGAGGCGATTATTTCCCGCTTAGTACCCGTTTGGCAGGGACATATCGTCTCTGTCGACCAACAAATGAACCAAAGCGTAGCCAATATGACGGAGCGATTTAGTTCAATTATCAGCGAAATCGAAAAAGTCACTAGTAATTCAACTGGGATCGCAGATCAACTCCACTCCCCAGCTATAGAAGACGACAAAGCTCTGCTAAAAGCATTATTTAATGACTTAAACCAGATGAATAGTGCCAAACTGCACCATTTAGAACAGTTAACCGCATTAGTTAACGATACCAAAGCACTTGATGGACTCGCAGCTGAAGTTAGAAAAATTGCCCAACAAACCAATTTATTAGCCTTAAATGCGGCAATTGAAGCCGCTAGAGCCGGAGAATCGGGGCGCGGCTTTGCTGTAGTGGCTGATGAAGTCAGAACCTTGTCAGCTCAATCAGGGCAGACAGGTGAACGGATTACTCAGCAAATAACTGAATTAAATCAACGTATGGCGGAGCTATACCAGCTGACCGATGCAGCTACTTTACAGGAAAGCCAAGCGCTAGAAGGTGGCGAGTCCATTCTCATCCGTGTAATTGACCACCTCGAAAATCGTACTTTGCAAATGAAAGATGAGGGTATTCAAGCATTAGAGCTTGGTCGGCAAGTTAAAAGAGAAATTGAGCAAATATTAGTGGATTTTCAATTTCAAGATCGCTGCGACCAAATGTTAAGACAGCTTGTCGCCAGTATTGATGAACTTACAGAGCTAATTCGTGTTCAACAGCAAGCGAGGGAAGCTGGTTTACCTATTCCTGAAGGTGATGTGGATTCCTTGCTTGCCATGATGAAGCAAAGGTATGTGGCGACCGAACAGCATATTCACCATAGTTCAAGAAAAGATAGCCATTATCAACATGCAGAGAAAAGTTCTATTAACTTCTTTTAGTTCACGTTTATAAAACAAGGATGGCCACTGAGATGAAAAGAATACTCGTAGTTGATGACTCTGCCTCTATCCGACATGTCGTCAGTATTGCGCTTAGGGGCGCAGGTTATGAGGTCATTGATGCCTGTGATGGTAAAGATGCACTGAGTAAACTCAATGGCGATAAAATTAATCTTATTATCAGTGACGTTAATATGCCAAATATGGATGGCATTAGTTTTTTAAAAGAAGTTAAAAAACATCCGCGTTATAAATTCACTCCAGTCATTATGCTCACCACCGAGGCGGGTCGGGATAAAATGGAAGAAGGGCGCATGGCGGGAGCTAAGGCATGGGTAGTCAAGCCTTTTCAACCACCCCAAATGCTTGATGCGGTAGCTAAACTTTGTTTACCGTAAAAGGGTTTGTGTATGCCAATCAATATCGCGCTAAAAGATCAATCTATTAAGGTTAACTTAACCGAAGAGTTAACTATCTATAGTGTTATGGAATTTCGTGATGCACTAGTCGGTCATTTGCAACCGGGTGTAGACATCAGTGTTGATCTTTCTCAAGTGACGGAGATCGATACCGCAGGGCTTCAGTGGCTTCTGGCGCTTAAAGTATTGAATGAGGCACATCGAGTAGAATTTTGTCACCACAGCAAAGCGGTAATAGATGCCCTCGCACTTTCGGGTTTGTCTGGCACATTTGACGATACCATAGTGATATCCTCGGAGACTCGCCTATGACCGCCAATGACGTACAAAAGTTATTTATGACCGAAGCGGAAGAACTACTGACAGAAATGGAAGATGCATTATTGTCATTAGAGGTCGACGCAGAAAGTACAGAATTAATAAATCAACTTTTTAGAGCAATGCACACGATAAAAGGTGCAGCGGGTATTTTTAATTATCGTGCCATCGTTGATTTTACTCATCCCATTGAAACGTCAATTGATAGGCTGCGCAAAAATGAATTGAAAATAGATAGTGCGCTTATAGCACTACTCCTTAAGTGTAAAGATCATACATGGGCGTTGGTCAATGCTGCGGTAGAGGAGGATGAGGCAGAGTTGAATACACTCTGCATTCAAAGTCAGTCAATTTTGGCCGAATTAGCGCAACATGAAAACCTTGAACCTTGTTACCCTCAGACTCTCGCCGCAGAGGCGATTACCCCAGAACGGATAGAAGGACATTATCTTGATACGGGCCATTGGCTTATATCACTGGATTTTAAAGCCGATGCACTACGTAATGGATTAGATCCATTAAGCTTTATTCGTTATTTGCATCAATTAGGTCAAGTGCTTGAAGTTATATGTTTAAGCCACAAGTTGCCGCCATTCGAAGAATGTGACTTCGAAAGTTGCTTTTTACACTATCGTATTATTTTTGCTGGAGATTGTACAAAAGAACAAATTGAGTCGGTATTTGAATTTGCCCAAGATGATTGCGATATACAGATTCTACCTTCACAAAAAATCTCCGAATCATTTCAAGCTCTGATTGAACAGCTGAATCCGTCTGAAAATCAGCGACTAGGTGAAATTCTGCTATCGATAGGCGCCATCACTGAAAGAGAACTCTCTAAATCACTCGATTTACAGTCTGGTAAGAGTGAAGACTGCACGACTAAAAAACTGGGCGAAGTGCTAATTGCAAACTTACTTGTCGATAAACCTGTGGTTGAGCAAGCCCTTAAAAAACAAATTCAAGCTCGAGAGCAGGCGCAAACTATTCGCGTTGATTCTAATCGTCTTGGCCAGTTAATTAATTTGGTTGGTGAGCTGGTGACGGCAAGTGCCGCGATGAAGGTGATGGTCGACCGTTACCAATTTCTCGATGCTAATGACCTAGTAGGATCGGTAGAACATCTGGTCCAAGAAATTAGAGAAAATGCCTTACAACTGCGTATGGTGCAGATAGGCGAAACCTTTTCACGTTTCCGGCGAGTAGTACGCGATGTCAGCAATGAACTAGGTAAACAAATTGAGTTAACCATTCAAGGGGGAGAGTCTGAACTCGATAAAATCGTTGTTGAAAAGATTAATGACCCTTTAACCCACCTCGTTCGCAATGCCCTAGATCACGGTATTGAACTTCCAGAGGCTCGTCTCAAGGCAGGTAAATCCGCTGAGGGACATCTGATGTTAAATGCCTACCATGATTCTGGACATATCGTTATTGAAGTCACTGACGATGGTGCTGGACTTGACCCTGAACGCATTAGAAGAAAGGCTGAAGCATTGGGGTTAATTGATGTAAACCAGATGCTTAGCCATTCTGAAATTTTGAAATTAGCCTTTGAACCAGGCCTCAGTACTAAAGATAAAGCAAGTAATCTGTCAGGAAGAGGTGTTGGTATGGACGTTGTTAAACGCAATATTGAAGCGTTACGCGGCTCAGTTGAACTCGATAGCGAGCTGGATAAAGGTACAAAAGTGACGATCACATTACCATTAACTCTTGCCATTATTGATGGTTTTATGGTTGGTGCTGCCAACGAAAACTATGTGATACCGCTGAATATGGTAGAAGAATGTGTCGAGCTCAATCGGGGCGAATGGCATGAGCAACAGAAGAATTACATCAGTTTGCGTGGGGAACTGATGCCTTTTATACGACTTAAAAGTTTTTTTAATATACCGAATTTAAATCAAAACCATACCCGTGAAAGCCTTGTTGTTGTTCGTTTTGGTCGAACTAAAGCAGGGATAGTTGTCGATAAATTATTTGGTGAACAGCAAACAGTGATTAAGCCCTTAGGGAAAATGTTTCAACATCTCAAGGGATTAAGCGGTGCCACTATTTTAGGAACGGGAGATATTGCCTTGATCCTTGACGTACAGGGTTTAATTACTGAAGCAAGTATTAGCGCCAAAAAATATCATCATGTAGCACTGATTGATGAATAGCCTATGTTGAAAAGGAATATTGACTATGTTTAAAAAACTGACGCTCAGCATGCAGATTTCTGGTGGTTATGCATTGGTGTTATTACTATTGATCGTGATTTCATTAGCCGCCTATTTTGGACTAACGAAAGCCATTAACGGTTTTAATGATTACCGCTCGTTGGCGCGCGACTCTAATATGGCTGGTCGCATCCAAGCTAATATGCTTACAATTCAAATACAGGCCTATGATTATATCTTTCAGAAGAATGAATCGGCTTATAAAGTATTCAATGAACGTAATGTTATTCTTAATGACATCATTCAAAAAGCGATGACGGAGATTAACGAGCCTGAATTGAGTCAACAACTTTCAGATATTCGCAAAGATATTGTTGATTACAATAGTTACTTTGAATCTGTAGTCAAATTGATTAAATCTCGCAATGATGAAGTTACCAACATGTTGGTTCCAAAAGGAACTGAAGTTGTAAAACTGATTTCTGACACTATGCATCAATCCTATAATAAAGGTCAGATTGATGTTGCTTATCGAGCAGGTTCTGTGCTCGAATCGATATTGACTGCTCGTTTAGCAGCATCTAAATTCCTTGAAACAAATTTAGATGCCGATTTACAGCAGGCGCTGATGGCTATTGATTTAGCTAAGGGAGAGCGTCTTTCTGCCTTAAAAACTGTGGCAATAGATCTAGATGCACAATCAAAATTATTACAATTTACCAGCAGCATTGACAATTATGCGTCTTCGTTAAAGTCAGTTTATAGCACTATTAGCGAAAGAAACGATATTGTGCAAAATCAACTCGACCGTATCGGTGCTGATGTTGCGCGCCAAACTGAAGATATCAAATTAACCATCCAAAAAAGGCAAGATGCCCTTGGTCCTATTGTTAAAGCACAGAATGAGCAGACCCTTACCACTGTTATTAGTGTATCTATCGCCGCTATTTTGATCGGCATTTTCTTGGCATGGTTTTTAGTGAAGTTAATTAAAAAACCGTTGGGCGGAGAACCTCGTGATATGGAAACGATTGCGCGCGCAATCGCTAACGGAGACTTAACGGTAGAGCTAAAACAGCGTGAAAATGCGACGGGGGTTTATAAGGCGATGATTGATATGATTGATAGCCTTACTTCTGTGATTGCTCAGGTTCGAAGTGGTGCAGATAATTTGTCTAGTGCTTCTTCACAGGTCAGTAGTACCGCACAAAGTCTAAGCCAAGGAGCAACAGAGCAGGCTGCTAGTGTCGAAGAGACGACCAGTGCCGTTGAAGAGTTAAATGCATCTGTCCAGCAGAACTCCGAAAATGCTAGGGTTACCAATAATATGGCAACGGTAGCCGCTGAAGAAGCACGACAAGGTGGAATAGCGGTAGAACAAACCGTTGCCGCAATGAAACAGATTGCGGCGAAAATTAGCCTAATAGAAGACATTGCATATAAAACTAATCTATTAAGTCTCAATGCGGCCATTGAGGCGGCCCGTGCTGGTGAACATGGTAAAGGCTTTACCGTTGTCGCCTCCGAGGTTAGAAAATTAGCTGAAAACAGCAGCTTAACTGCACAAGAAATTAATAAACTAGCCAGTGAAAGTGTTGGTATTGCTGAAAATGCTGGCCGCTTGATCGCTAATATTGTGCCTAATATTCAAAAAACATCTGATTTGGTTCAGGAAATTAGTTCCTCCTCTGAGGAACAAGCCATTGGGATCAGCCAGATTAATGACTCTATGTTACAGCTTGATAAAGCCACACAGCAGAATGCATCTGCGTCAGAAGAGTTAGCCGCGACATCAGAGGAGTTAAACGGTCAGGCTAATCAACTACTTGACGCAGTAGAGTTTTTTAAACTTGCCATCAGTAGTGAAAGATCTCATCAAGGTAAATCAACAGTAATGGCGGCTTCTGGGCGTAAGACAGCCAAAGCTAAGCAACATGTTGAACGTACCGATTTCGAACGATTCTGATAGGGGCCTATCATGAATCAATTAGTGAATGAGATGAAGGCCAATTCAGTGGGAGATATTACCCAATATCTTACCTTTCAGTCAGGGAATGATACCTTTGCAATTGGTATTTTAGATGTAAAAGAGATCATTGAAATTGAAGGCATTACGCGGGTGCCTATGATGCCAGAATTTTTGTGCGGTATTATTAATTTACGAGGTAAGGTCGTTCCTGTTATTGATTTGTCAAAAAGGCTAGGGCGTCTGACAACGGTCATCTCAAAAAAAAGTTGTATTGTATTGGTAGAAGTCAGTCACGAAGATGAGCAGCAAACCATTGGGATGTTAGTGGATGAAGTGAATGAAATCCTTGAAATTGATGATGAACATACACAGCCGCCACCGGATTTTGGTGCCGATCTCAGAGTTGACTTCATTCGCGCAATGGGGCGAGTTGGCGAACATTTTATGATATTACTTGATATCAATTATGTGCTGTCGGTGGCCGACATTAGTGCAATTAGCCAACTCAATTTTCATGCAGCTGATGCCACTGATGAAGCACTATGAAGTCCTCACCGTTGCCGCTTGAACATACCGCCTTAACGCAAAGGGAATTTGAACATATCCGGCAATTTTTGTATGAGGAGGCCGGTATATTCTTGAGCGACATTAAAAAATCATTGGTGGCTAGTCGATTATGTCGACGCCTAAAAGAAACTGGTTATGAAAACTATGGAGATTACTTTGAGTTCGTCAAAAAACACTCTGAACATATTGAATATCATCATTTTATAGATGCTTTGACGACCAATGAAACATTCTTTTTTCGTGAAATAGAGCATTTTGAATTTGTTAAACACCTAATAAAAACACATCCACAAAAAAAAAGCTGGCAGGTATGGTCAGCAGCGTGTTCATCTGGAGAGGAGGCTTACAGCTTGGCCATGCTGTTGGCGGATCATTTAGGGATTGATGGTCACTGGCAAGTGCAGGGGTCTGATATTAGCCAGCGGGTGCTAGCGAAGGCTGAAATGGCACATTATCCCCTTGAACGTAATGACGCCATCGGCTTTGAGAGATTACAGAAGTATTGCTTAAAGGGGGTGGGTAAGCAAAACGGTACATTTTTAATTGACCAAAGCTTAAAGAGTAAAGTTAGCTTTTTTGCGATGAATCTGACTCAATCCTGTGAAAGTGTCGGAATGTGCGACTTAATCTTTATTCGTAATGTAATGATTTATTTTGATGCTGAGTCTAAGCAAAGGGTCATAAACCATGTAATAAAGCAGTTGAAAGTCGGTGGTTATTTGTTTATTTCACATACCGAATCCTTAATGCACGTAAAACATGGGTTAAAGCAGATTAAACCTTCTATATATCAAAGGATTTGATGTGGAAAAGACAGCCTTAAATCAAAGAACAGTAATCATGATTGGCCCTGGTGAGCATTATGTGACGGCGAAAAACGAAGTCATAAAGACATTATTGGGCTCATGTGTGGCAGTATGTTTATTTGATCCCAAGGCCCAGATCATTGGAATGAATCACTTTTTATTGGCTGCTGATCGGCGCAAGCTTACACATTTTCTTGATTCTCGCGCAGGTTACTATGGTGTTCATGCCATGGAGATCTTAATTAATGCCATGCTAAAGTTAGGAGCACAGCGGCAATATTTGCAGAGCAAAATATTTGGAGGCGCGAATGTTTTATCTTTGTGTGCTGACAATATCCTTAATCACTATGATATTGGCGGGATGAATATTGATTTTGTTAGACAGTTTCTACAACGTGAACGAATCCCTGTTATTAGTGAAGATCTTGGAGGCCATTCTGGTCGAATAATTTATTTCGATCCGTCGGATTATTCGGTCTATCGCAGTTTAATCGAGAATAAATATGAAGAAATTGCGTCACTTCAGGATGAAGAATACCGATATTTTAATCAAGCGAGTGAAGATATGCGTACCTCTAATAACTCGGTGGTGATTTGGTCGGATTAACAAGACTTAAGGGGGCTTTGTGATTAATGTCGCCATAGTCGATGACTCAGCAGTTGTCAGACAAGTGCTCAGCAGCATGTTATCTAACCAGCCTGATATTACCTTATTAGGCTGTGCTCGGGATCCGTTGTTTGCGCTTAAATTATTTGAACAGCAATGGCCCGATGTCATTATTCTTGATATTGAAATGCCAAGAATGGATGGCATTACTTTCTTAAAAAAAGTGATGGCTGAAAGGCCAACCCCTGTTGTGATTTGCTCAACACTCACTGAGCAAGGTGCTTCAGTGACTATTGCTGCACTTGCCGCGGGAGCGGTTGATATCATTACTAAACCTAAATTAGGATTGAAGGGATTTTTGGAGGAATCACAAGCCCGTTTACTCCAGTCCGTGCGTGCTGCAGCTAAAGCCTCAGTATCAAAATTGCGTGTTAATACCCCTACAAAAATGCCTGTCGCCGCGAAACATAACGCCGATGTAGTGTTAACATCAACAAACCATGCGCTACATCAAACGACGGATCGGGTTGTTGCACTCGGAACTTCAACGGGTGGAACCCATGCACTTGAGTGCGTGTTAACGGCATTGCCACGCACAAGTGCCGGTATTGTTGTTGTCCAACATATGCCAGAGCATTTTACGGCGGCCTTTGCTAGTAGGTTAAATAGTTTATGTGAAATGGAAGTAAAAGAAGCCGAAGATAACGATAGAGTGATGCCGGGTCTTGTGCTCATTGCTAACGGCGGCAAGCACATGCTGCTACAACGTAGTGGTGCTCAATATCGTGTTCAGCTTAAGGACGGACCGTTGGTCAGTCGGCATCGCCCCTCGGTTGATGTGTTGTTTCGTTCAGTCGCTAATGCTGCGGGTAAAAATGCCCTAGGCATAATTATGACTGGTATGGGGGACGATGGTGCTCGGGGTTTGCTAGATATGCATCATGCTGGAGCCACAACATTAGCACAGGATGAAGCCAGTTGTGTGGTTTATGGTATGCCAAAAGAGGCTGTTAAGCTCGGCGCAGTCAGTCGGCAGGTTGCTTTAAGCAATATTGCTGAGGAAATTATTGCGTTTACCAAAGAATAAAAAAGCCAGTGCGGACACTGGCTTTCTCTGGCGAAAAAAGGCGGTTATACGCGCTTTTTAAATTCGCCAGTACGGGTATCGATTTCAATCTTGTCGCCAACTTTCACAAAGTCAGCCACGCTGATAGTGCCGCCACCAGTGATAGTGGCTGGCTTCATTACTTTACCTGAAGTATCACCACGAGCTGATGGCTCAGTGTAGATCACTTCACGTACGATAGTGGTTGGCATTTCAACAGAAATTGCTTTGCCTTCGTAGAAAGTCACTTGGCAAGTTTCTTCCATACCGTCAACGATGTAAGCTGCTGCATCACCTAAGTTTTCAGCTTCTACGTCGTATTGGTTGTATTCTGCATCCATGAATACATACATAGGATCAGCAAAGTAAGAATAAGTACAATCCAGACGATCTAGGATAATATCGTCTAACTTATCTTCACCTTTAAAAGTGGTTTCAGTACCAGAGTTAAGCAGTAAGTTTTTCAGCTTTAACTTAACGATGGCAGCGTTACGGCCAGAACGAGTTGTTTCTGTTTTCTGTACAACCCATGGGCTGCCTTCAAACATGATCACGTTACCAGGACGGATTTCATGAGCAGTTTTCATTACACAATTTCCTATATGTCGATTTTCTATATCAGCGCAGCATCTTAGCTTTTTTTCACAAATTGGACTAGCCGAGTTGCAAGATCTGCAGCATTTATTGCGTCAATTGGCCATTCTTTAGCATGTTGTAAGAGTGGCAAACAGACTGGATTTAGGTTTTGCCAGTGAGTTTTCACGGCGGATTGCTCTCCTTGGTTAAATGCAACGTTCAATTTAGACCAAGTGTCAGCAATATCAGGGGGCAGATTATCGCAGTAAAGTCGAATAAAAGCTTCTAATTTTATTAGATGATAATCATCTTCTTGCGGATAAATATGCCAAATAAAAGGTTTTGCCGCCCATTGGGCCCGTAAGAAGCTATCTTCACCGCGGACAATATTAACGTCGCAGCTCCATAGTAGGCGGTCAAATCCCTGTTGATCGGTCATCGGCAAGATATGCAGGGTTAAATCCCCCAGTTTAATTTGCTGCCCAGGTATTAATTCCTCTATAGGGCAGGGCAATATGTGCTGCAAACTGTTTAAGCTGCGGCCTTTGGGGATAAGGGCGTGAATTTTTGCATCGCGTTTGGCCGTGGCTTGCCAGAGTTCACATAAGGCTGGGAGCGACTCGGTTTCATAACTAAAGACGCTATAGACAGTATCTTGCGCTTTAATATCCTTAAGACCAAGACGGTCAAATAATTGCAGCTTATTGGCACTATCCTGTTGCCATGCATCGCGCTCGGCAAATAGCTCTCGCTCACAAATCAGTCCACCCGTCTTAGGTGTAAAGCCCGGGAAAAAGAAATACTTTCTAATGCCGCTTGCCTGCATCGAGGGTAAACCATGGCAGCCATCGACCCAATCTTCTGCGCTTAAATACTCTAAATTAAGCCATAAAGGCACAGATTTTGGTGTTTTAATGTGCAGTTCAGCAAGTTGTTGCTTCACTACATCGGGTAGTTCGCAGGCGAAGGCTTCAATTAACACTTCGCCTGGCTCATATACCAAAGGTAAGGGCGTAGTCCAATGAAGGATAGTCACGCCATGAAAAATCTGGCAAGTGAGGTTAGGGTCAAGGGTCGGTAAAATATGCGAAAAACTGTTTAAGTCATCGACCCAAAGCTTAATTGGGATCTGATATTCATTGACTAACTGTTTGGCTAAACGCCAAGTAACGCCAATATCACCGTAGTTATCGACGACAGTGCAGAAGATATCCCAGTGGGGATGTTGGGGAGCTACCATTGGAAATATCGCTTTCATTTACGTGGATAACAAATGTAAAAAAAGCGGCATTGGGCCACTTTTTTTACAGAGCTCACTCGATGAAACTAGGCTTAGTCTTCGAGTTCTGCTAAACACATTTCTTCGTAGATTTGCTTAACCCAAGCGTCAACACGCTCTTCGGTCAGCTCTGGTTGACGGTCTTCGTCAATCCCTAAACCGATGAAGTGATCGTCATCCACTAAGCCTTTAGAAGCTTCGAAGTTGTAACCTGCAGTAGGCCAATGTCCAATGATAATACCACCACGGGCTTGAACAATATCGCCAATCATGCCCATGGCATCGAGGAAATATTCCGCGTAGTCTTCTTGATCACCACAACCGAAAATAGCAACCAGTTTGTCTGTAAAATCAATCTGTTCTAACTCAGGAAAAAAGTCATCCCAGTCACACTGTGCTTCACCATAATACCAGGTTGGGATACCGAACAGCAGCAGGTCGTATTCTGCGATCTGTTCTTTGGTACTTTTGGCGATATCTTTCACCTCAACCATTTTCTTACCCAATTTCTTCTGGATCATCTTGGCGACAGCTTCGGTGTTGCCTGTGTCGCTACCGAAAAAAAGACCTACAGTTGCCATTGTCTATCCTTTATGTCTAGTTCACTTATACGTTAATCTTGCTGCTATCGATTGCTCAGCATTCTATTTTTTGCTGAAGAATTAATTCGATTAACTGGCTTCGGCTGATGTTACTGGCCAATGCCCGCTCATTCAAGGCGTCATATAAATCTTGTGACACCTTTAACTCTATTCGCTTTAATCCTTTGGCTTTATCCCGCTGGATCTGGTTGCGCTTATTGACCTTAAGTTGCTGGCTACGGGACAAAGGATTGCTACGTGGGCGTCCCCGTCGCTTTTCATTGGCAAAAAGGTCAATGGTCGTTCTATCTGTTGCTTCTTTTGCCATGTTCTTATTGTTTAACCGATGCCTGAACCTTCCCAAGACATCTGGATAATACCTTTTGCAATAAACCCGGCGCAGCCGAGAAATAACACTAACCAAACAATAAATCGACCGAATTTCGGTACGTTACCTTGTTTTAGCACATCGTGGATGGCCATGCCGATAAAGAAAAATATCGCGGCAAAAAACAGGTTCAAGCCGATGGTCTCAATTTGTTCCATGTACTGAGATAACATACTTTCTTAGTCCTCTAGAGTGTTCTAAGGCTAAAAGAGGCGCGAATATATCACATCAACAAGGTGTCGGCTATATGATTTAGGTCGAGAATCGTTGTCATTTACACCGTGTGTTTGTCAATAAATTCAGACACAATCCGGTTAAAAATGGTAGGTTTTTGCGCATGTAACCAATGGCCACACCCTTCAAGGGTTTTTGCTTGTGCCAATGGGAATTGTGTCATGATGGCATTTCTATGTTCACCAGTGACATAGTTTGAGTCTCCTCCGCGGATAAAGAGGCTGGGGCCGTGGTAAGTTTGGCGCTTTTCTTCTACAAGATTATGCCAACCAATAATATTGGGATAACACGCTTTTAAGCCGCTTAAATTCATTTTCCAACGAAAGCCTGTCTCAGTCCGTTGCAAATTTTTGAGAAGAAATTGGGCTGTCGCTTCATCAATGCCGCTATGGGTTAAATGGGCCAAGGCAAAACGGCGATCGGTGTGGCCTTCAAGTGGCAAACTTTCGAGTGCGGCAAATACCACATCATGGCGTGGCTGATAAGCAACTGGTGCAATATCAGCGGCAACCATGCTGATGATGCGTTCTGGATAGGCTAGGGCCGTTGCCATGGCAATTTTCCCACCCATGGAATGCCCCACAATATGCACGCGCTCAAGCTTGAGATCATCGAGTAAATCCACCATCGCTTTCGCTAAGCTTGGGTAATCCATCTGTTGCCAATGTTCACTTAAGCCGTGATTAGGTACATCAACGCGGATGACTTGATGATGGGGTTCGATAACTTGACCTAAGCCTTTAAGATTATCTAAATTGCCAAAGAGACCATGGATAAGGAGGACCGCTTCTCCTTGACCAGAAGATACAAAATTCATGGAATAGCCTGTGCTATGGTACTTAACGTTGCGCGAATTGTGCCTTCAATGCGTTAAGTTTGACAAGTTTTGTGGCGGTTTTGAAATTAAGAACCTTCAACTTGCTGGCTTTTTCAGCGATTAACATCGTTGTGCCAATTTGATGTGCGATTTCACGCATTTTTAGATTAATGATGCTTTATCAGATTGATAGAGATAGATACACTGAGGCAACGATCGCACAGATCCTTTGCTAGGATCGCCTGTGGTGCACTTTTTCGGTAAGCCTATCGAATAACAAAGGATAATAAGGTTATGAAATACATCGAAGTGGATGAAGAGCTCTATCGTCATATTGCCAGCAAAACGGAACGTATTGGTGAGAGTGCCTCTGATATTCTCCGTCGATTACTCGGCCTGTCCGTCGATGCGGTTGAACAGTCACAGCCACAGTCTATCAGCCAACCGAGTTTAGAGGTGGTAACGCCTGAGCCACAGAGCGTTCCGCAAGTAGAAAGCTTCGAGTCTGTCACCGATTTTAATCAATTGGTTGATGAACATAAGTTAGAACAACAAAAAGGCGCGGTGGGCCGCTTCTTATTTTTGCTCGAGAGCTTGTATCAACTTAACAAAGCTCAGTTTTCGCAAATTTTACAGATCCAAGGGCGCGATCGTCTCTACTTTGCGCGCTCTCGTGAGGAGTTACTCAAGGCTAGCGCCACCGCAAATCCGAAGGAAATCGGTAATACCGGATTTTGGGTAACAACCAACAACAATACTGCAAAAAAACGGACAATTTTAGCCGAGGCCTTGGTGCAATTTGGCTGTGATGCCCAAATCGCCAACGGCATTGCCGAACGCGTATAACGACTTATCGACGCCGCAATGATGCGGCGTTTCCATTTAATAACCGATTTTCCAGTAGGAGAGGATCAGGTGGCAATACATCAACGGGCAGGACAAACCGCGAGTCAGACGGATCTGGTGAATATTCCAAAGCTGATGAGCCATTATTACAGCATCAAACCCAATGTGGATGCTGCCGAGCAGCGTGTGACATTCGGGACCTCAGGCCATCGCGGAACAGCATTTCTGGGGAGCTTTAACCAAGACCATATTTGGGCGATTACCCAAGCCGTTGTCGATTATCGCCAATCGGTGAATATCGAAGGCCCGCTGTTTTTAGGTATCGATACCCACGCTTTATCTTATGCGGCTTACGTGTCGGCGATTGAAGTGTTAGCGGCCAATAAGGTGACTGTGCATATCCAGCAACATGATGGTTTTACGCCAACGCCAGTGGTATCGCATGCGATTATTTGTGCAAATCGCGAGGCGGCACTAAGTGGTGCCGCGTTAAGCGATGGTTTGATTATTACGCCATCCCACAATCCACCGCAGGATGGTGGGATTAAATACAATCCACCCCATGGTGGCCCTGCTGAAGGTAATATCACTGCGTGGATTGAGTCCCGCGCTAATGATTACCTGCGCGCAGCGCTCAAGGGCGTTAATAAGCTCGCTTATGCAGATGCATTAGCTTCGGGTTATGTGCATGCCATTGATTTAATCACGCCCTATGTGACGGATTTAGACAATGTCGTCGATATGCATGCTATCGCTAAGGCTAAACTTAAGCTGGGTGTCGATCCATTAGGCGGCTCGGGGATTCATTATTGGGCACCGATTGCCAAGCACTATGGCATTGATATCACTTTAGTTAACGATAAGGTCGATCCAAGCTTCAGCTTTATGTCATTGGATAAGGACGGCAAGATCCGCATGGATTGCTCTTCTCCCTATGCGATGGCAGGTTTACTGGCCCATAAAGAATCCTTCGATTTATGTGTGGGTAACGATCCTGACTACGATAGACACGGCATCGTGTGTCCGGGCACCGGGCTGATGGACCCCAACCACTATTTAGCAGTAGCGATTGATTATCTGCTGACCCACAGACCAGAGTGGAGCGATAGCTTCGCCATTGGTAAGACATTGGTATCGAGCGCGCTTATCGATAAAATCTGTGCCTTCCATGGCAAAAAATTGCTTGAAGTCCCCGTTGGCTTTAAGTGGTTTGTCGATGGATTAGCCGAGGCAACCATTGCGTTTGGCGGTGAGGAGAGTGCGGGCGCCGCGTTCCTGCGCCGTGATGGCACGACTTGGTGTACTGACAAGGACGGTTTTATTTTAGTGCTGCTCGCAGCCGAAATGCTTGCGGTCACAGGTAAAACGCCGGGGCAACGCCATCAAGAATTAGTGGCGCAATTTGGTCAAAGCTTCTACAAGCGTATCGACAGCCCAATTAGCCTTGAGAACAAAGCCAAATTTGCCAAGCTTAATGCCGAGACCTTAAACGCCACTACGCTGGCGGGTGAGAACATTGAGGCTGTATTGACCCATGCACCTGGCAATAATGCTTCAATTGGTGGCATTAAAGTGACCACGGCCAATGGTTGGTTTGCTGCGCGGCCATCGGGCACTGAGGCGTTATTCAAGATTTACGGTGAGAGCTTTATCAGTGAGCAACATCTTGCCGATATTATTAAGGACGCACAAGCCCTGATCGATAAGGCCCTCAGCGCCTGATTTAGCGTTTACGCATTCTTTTTACCGATAAAAAAACGCACTCATCGAAATCCTATGAGTGCGTTTTTATTTGCAGCGATTGTAAGGTCAAATTATTCAGGTTTGAGCTGAATCGCTAAGCTTAGTACTCGATATGGCAACTTGGTAAGTTATTCTTATCGATATAGTTTTGGTGATATTCCTCAGCCACATGGAATTGCTGTAACGGCACAATCTCAGTGACGATATGACGCAATCCCCAACGACCTGAACGGGCAAAGGCCAGTTTTGAGGCTTCTGCCGCCGCTTTTTGCTCACGATCATGGAAGAAAATGGTACTGCGGTATTGAGTACCAATATCGCCGCCCTGCATATTGAGCGTGGTCGGGTTGTGGTTTTTCCAAAACACATCCAGTAGCTCGTCGTAGCTGACAATCGCAGGGTCAAATTCTACTTGCACGACTTCAGCATGGCCTGTCTTACCTTTTTTGACTTCCTCATAGGTGGTCGCTTCGTTATTGCCACCCATATAGCCGCAGGTCGCGTTGGTCACGCCGTTGACTTGTCTAAAGAAATACTCCACGCCCCAAAAACAGCCGGCACCGAAAGTTGCTAACGCCATGATAAATCCTGATAGAAGTCTAGATGGCTAAGGATTGTGATAAAACTCATGCCTAAAAGCAAGTGTGTCGACAAAATTAATCCTATGTCGACCAAATGCGGCTAAGATGCTGTTGTTTTGCCGCGAAATGCGCTTGTTTGACCAGAATGACAGAGTAACGGCCCAAAAACTTGTGTTAGTATGGATGCGCTTTTTAAGGCGGGTAGCGATAAGTGCCATGAAACAGGCAGTTATTGCCATCACTCCCGTCTTTAACACGCTATTATAAGGAGAATTCTGTGTTACAAGCTCTGTTAGATTCGAAGGATTTTCTCGCGCTGACCCTCGCTAATCCTGAAACCCTCGGAGATGAGTTTAGTTTCGCCTTAGGGGAACATACTCGAGTCGAGGTGTGGGACACGGGCGTCATCGTTTTTGAGCCTGCACAAGCCCAAGGTAAGGATGTCATTCTCTCCTGCGGTGTCCACGGCAATGAAACCGCCCCCATCGAACTCTGCAATACCTTAATCAAACAGCTTCTCCAACAAAAAATCATCGCCAAACAACGCACGCTCTTTCTTATTGGTAACCCTTTAGCGATTAATAACGGCACTCGCATTATCGACGAGAACATGAATCGTCTGTTTAGTGGCGAGCATTCAAATCCACCGGGATTAGTGAATCCTGAGCGGGTGCGGGCGAAAAAATTAGAAGCCTATGTTGACCGCTTCTTTAAGGGCGCAGCCTCAGGGCGCCAGCGAATTCACTACGATTTACACACGGCGATGCGGGCGTCAAAACACGAAAAGTTTGCGATTTATCCCTATCGTCCCGGCCGTGCTTACAGCGCCGAGCAAATCATGTTTTTAGCGGCCAGTGGCGTCGATACTGTGTTATTTCACCATGAGCCGACAACCACCTTTAGCTATTTTTCCTCCGAGCAGTATGGCGCCGATGCCTTTACCATTGAATTAGGTAAGGTGTATCCCATGGGCCAAAACGATATGACGCGTTTTATTGCCGCCCAAGAGATGTTTATGCGCCTTATCACAGACAAACCCTTAGCGCTTGAGCCATTCTCAGCAGATAAGGTGAATCTGTATCAAGTGTGTCGGGTGATTAACAAACATTTTGATGATTTTGAATTTACCTTCGCGACCGATGTCGAAAACTTCCGAGCGTTCCCTAAAGGCTTTGTATTGGCCCGAGAGGGTGGGCAGGAAATTAAAGTCGAACAGGAATTTGAAGCGATTGTCTTCCCCAATGCCAAGGTGCCCATCGGCAATCGCACTGTGATTTGCCTGATCCCTTCAGTCGCGCCAGATGTTCGCTAGTTTTGTAAAGCATTATATACATGCCCACAGGGGATTAGTTGTCGTTTGAACTGTGCCAACGGTTGATAGGTAGTTTACGTTAACGTAATGTTCATCCGGCATATTCGTATAAATTAGGCGCAGTGGTTCTTCTGCTGCGTAACGAGATAACAAGAGCACAATATGAGCAAAGCAACACTCAACACTGATACAGTGCACCGTGTCGGCTTCTTGGATAAGGCATCGCTTCACATTCCTATCCTTCGAATTCTACAAGCAGACGGCACTACCTATGAAACCGCGGTTTTGCCTGTAATAGATGAAGCCTTAGCCACCAAAATTTATGATACTTGCGTGTTCACGCGGGTACTCGATGAACGTATGCTTGGCGCACAGCGTCAGGGACGGATCAGCTTCTATATGACCTGCACCGGTGAAGAAGCAGCGATCGTCGGTAGCGTGGCCGCACTTGATCAAGAAGATGTGATCCTCGCGCAATACCGTGAACATGCAGCGCTACGTTATCGCGGCTTTACCACTGAACAGTTTATGAACCAAATGTTCAGCAATGAGAAGGACTTAGGTAAAGGTCGCCAAATGCCAATTCACTATGGCTGCGCGGCGTTAAACTACCAAACCATTTCATCGCCCTTGGCCACTCAAATTCCGCAAGCGACAGGTGTCGGTTATAGCCTGAAAATGCAGGGCAAACGTAATGTTGCTGTCTGTTATTTCGGTGAAGGCGCTGCATCTGAAGGCGATTTCCATGCCGGATTGAATATGGCGGCGGTGTTAAAATGCCCCGTGATTTTTTTCTGCCGTAACAATGGTTATGCGATTTCCACCCCAACTGAAGAGCAGTTTGCCGGTAACGGTATCGCTAGCCGTGGTGTGGGTTACGGTATGCACACCATTCGTGTCGACGGGAACGATATGCTGGCGGTGTTAGCGGCGACACAACAGGCGCGTGCCTATGCGATTGAGCACAATGCCCCCGTGTTGATTGAAGCCATGACTTATCGTCTGGGCGCCCACTCATCTTCTGACGATCCTTCGGGTTATCGCTCAAAAGAAGAAGAGGCGAAATGGCAACAACACGATCCGGTCAAACGCTTTAAGTTGTGGCTGATTAATAAAGGCTGGTTGGCCGAGGCCGATGATGCCCAGCGTTATGAAAAGTACCGTGAAGAAGTGTTAGCCGCCGTTAAAGTCGCGGAAAAATTACCTATCCCTATGCTGGATGAGATTATTGAAGACGTGTACGACAAGCCAACGCCAGCGCTTAAAAAGCAACTGAGCGATCTTAAAGAACACATCAAAAAATATCCGCAATCCTATCCCAAAAGTGCAGGGAGGCTATAAGCCGTGGCAGAAATGAATATGTTACAGGCCGTCAATGAGGCCTTGTCAATCGCCATGCAAGCTGATGAGTGCATGGTGGTATTTGGTGAAGACGTTGGCCACTTTGGCGGCGTGTTTCGCGCAACCTCAGGTTTACAGGAAAAGTTTGGTCGCGGCCGCTGCTTTAACACGCCACTGACTGAGCAAGGTATTGCGGGTTTTGCCAACGGGTTAGCCTCTAATGGTATGACTGCCGTAGCGGAAATCCAGTTTGCTGATTACATCTTTCCGGCGTTTGACCAGATCGTAAACGAGTCGGCTAAATTCCGTTACCGCAGCGGTAATGAATTCAATGTGGGAAGCCTAGTGTTCCGCACACCCTATGGTGGCGGTATTGCGGGCGGCCATTATCATTCACAATCGCCAGAAGCCTATTTTACCCAAACCCCAGGCTTAAAAGTGGTTGTGCCGCGTAATCCTGCGCAGGCCAAAGGGTTATTGCTTGCCTCGATTCGTGATAAAAACCCGGTGATATTCTTCGAGCCCAAACGTTTATACCGTGCTTCTGTGGGAGAAGTCCCTGTGGGCGATTATGAAATTGAGCTCGGTAAAGCCGAAGTGGTGCGTGAAGGGAAAGACATCACGTTAGTGGCCTGGGGCGCACAGATGGAAATCATTGAAAAGGCTGCCGACATGGCTGCCAAAGAAGGGATTTCCTGTGAAATTATTGACCTACGTACACTTGCGCCTTGGGATGTGGATACCGTTGCTGATTCTGTGAAGAAGACTGGCCGCTTACTGATCAACCACGAAGCGCCATTGACGGGTGGTTTTGCCGGTGAAATCGCCGCGACGATTCAACAGGAATGTTTCCTGTATTTAGAATCCCCCATCAGCCGTGTATGTGGTCTAGATACCCCATATCCACTGGTCCACGAAAAAGAATATATGCCCGATGCGCTCAAGACCTTTGAAGCCATTAAGGCATCGGTGAACTTCTAGGAGTCCGGTATGATTAAAGATTTTATTTTGCCGGACATTGGTGAAGGCGTTGTCGAGTGCGAACTCGTCGAGTGGTTGGTGCAAGAGGGCGATACCATTGCTGAAGATCAGCCCATCGCTGATGTGATGACAGACAAAGCTTTAGTGCAAATTCCGGCGCCTTTTGCAGGAGTTGTGACCAAGCTATATTACGCCAAAGGCGATATCGCTAAGGTGCATGCACCGCTTTATGCCGTGCAGATTGAGTCTGACGAAGCCGCGCCTGTTGCTGCGTCTCAACCTGAAGCACACGCAGCGATACAAACACCCGCAAGCCAAGCCAGTGTGGCTGGTACTAGCGTCGAAGAGTTCCTCCTGCCCGATATTGGCGAAGGCATTGTTGAGTGCGAACTGGTCGAATGGTTAGTCCAAGAAGGCGATACTGTGGTTGAAGACCAACCCATCGCCGATGTGATGACAGATAAAGCTCTAGTGCAAATTCCCGCCATCAAAGCGGGTAAGATTGTCAAATTGCACTACCGTAAGGGCCAGTTAGCGAAAGTACATGCGCCACTATTTGCAATTGAGGTCGAAGGTGGCGTTAGTGCACCAGTCAGTCATGCACAAGAGACGACTAGCGCTAATACGAATGTTGCCGCTCCAACAGCTTGTGCGAGCGTAAGTGCGACGCAAGAGCCTGCTCGCCAAGGTAAAGCCTTAGCAAGCCCTGCCGTTCGCCGTATGGCGCGAGCCTTAGATATCGATTTAAGTCGCGTACCTGGGAGTGGCAAACATGGCCGTGTGTATAAGGAAGACATTACTCGCTTCCAAGCGCAAGGCGGCGCAGTGCCTGCCATTGCGCCAGTGGCGGTAGCGCCAACTGTTGCTCAATCAACTGTTTCTACTGCAGTAGCAAGCGCTGCACGGGGTGACATTGTTGAGCCTATCCGTGGCGTGAAAGCCGTGATGGCGAAAATGATGGTGGAATCGGTATCAACCATTCCACACTTCACCTATTGCGAAGAGTTTGATTTGACAGACTTAGTCGCACTGCGTGAAAGCATGAAGGCCAAATATTCTTCCGACGAAGTTAAGCTGACCATGATGCCATTCTTTATGAAAGCCATGTCGTTAGCCTTAACGCAGTTCCCAGTGCTTAACAGCCAAGTGAATGCGGATTGTACGGAAATCACCTACAAGGCGCGTCATAACATAGGTATGGCGGTTGACTCTAAGGTGGGATTACTGGTACCAAACGTCAAGGATGTGCAAGATAAGAGCATCCTTGAGGTCGCTGCCGAGATCACCCGCTTAACCAATGCTGCGCGTAGCGGCCGTGTGGCGCCGGCGGATCTTAAAGAAGGCACAATTTCGATTTCAAATATTGGCGCCTTAGGTGGCACAGTCGCAACGCCGATTATCAATAAACCGGAAGTCGCGATTGTCGCATTAGGTAAGTTACAAACTTTGCCTCGCTTTAATGCGAAAGGTGAAGTGGAAGCGCGTCAGATCATGCAAGTGAGTTGGTCTGGCGATCATCGCGTTATTGATGGTGGCACCATTGCCCGTTTCTGTAACCTGTGGAAACAATACCTTGAGCAGCCGCAGGATATGCTGTTAGCCATGCGCTAATCGGCTGTCAGCCAATACTTACAGCCAATCCAGCAAAAAAGGACGCAATTTAGCGTCCTTTTTTATTCGCAGGCCATAAATGGGTTAATCTTTTGAGCCCAATTACGTATAATTCGCGAACGTTGTTATCCTGATGGATTTGTTATGAGCCCCAGCGCATTTGCCCCAACAATCGAAACTATTGATTATCCGTTTCCGCCTAAGCCAATTCCTCTGTCCGATACCGAAAAGGCGGACTACAAGGCACGTATCAAGCAGCTGCTGATTGAAAAGGATGCGGTATTGGTTGCCCATTATTATACCGACCCTGAAATTCAAGCTCTGGCTGAAGAAACTGGTGGGTGTGTTTCAGACTCACTTGAAATGGCGCGCTTTGGCCGCGATCATCCCGCAAAGACGTTAATCGTCGCTGGGGTGAAGTTTATGGGTGAAACTGCCAAAATCTTAAGCCCAGAAAAAACCATTCTGATGCCGACTATTGAAGCGACCTGTTCATTGGACTTAGGTTGCCCCATCGATAAATTCAGCGCCTTCTGTGATGCGCACCCAGACCATACCGTGGTGGTTTACGCCAACACGTCTGCGGCGGTAAAAGCCCGTGCCGATTGGGTGGTGACCTCGAGTATTGCCCTTGAAATTGTTGAGCATTTAGACAGCGAAGGCAAAAAAATTATTTGGGGCCCAGACCGTCACTTAGGCAGCTATATTGCCAAACAAACGGGCGCCGAGATGCTGATGTGGCAGGGCGACTGTATCGTTCACGATGAGTTTAAAGCGAATGCCCTGCGTGATCTGAAAAGCGTTTATCCCGACGCAGCAATTTTGGTACACCCAGAATCACCCGCGAGTGTGGTGGCGATGGCGGATGCTGTCGGCTCCACCAGTCAGTTGATCAAAGCTGCGCAAACCATGCCTAACGAGCGTTTTATTGTCGCGACCGATCGCGGTATTTTTTACAAAATGCAACAAGCAGCGCCGGGTAAAACCTTAATCGAAGCGCCGACTGGCGGTAATGGTGCGACCTGTAAGAGCTGTGCCCACTGTCCTTGGATGGCAATGAATGGCTTAAAAGCCATTGAAGCGTCATTAAGTGATAGCGACAAAACCACCCATGAGATCTTTGTTGATGAAGACTTGCGAGTGAAAGCGTTAATCCCGCTGACCCGTATGCTCGATTTCGCTAAAACGCTCAATATGAAAGTGAAGGGTAATGCCTAAGCGCTTTTAGTCGCACATCGAGTTTCAACATTAATATCCCCGCATTGTGGGGATATTTTTTTAATTGCAGTTGCCATACGGGAAATAACAAAAAGCCCTGCATTTGCAGGGCTTTAGCTAAATCGCTAATCGAGATTATTTAGCGTTCATTAACGCAACCGCGTTGTCTAACATACGGTTACTGAAGCCCCATTCGTTATCGTACCAAGCCATTACTTTGACTAAACGGCCGTTAACACGGGTTTGCGTCGCATCGAAGTTAGATGAAAACGCATTGTGGTTAAAGTCGATAGATACCAACGGCTCTTTGTTGACGGCCAACACTTCGCTCAGTGGTGCTACGCTTGCTGCACGCTCGATGATGGCGTTAACTTCTTCAACGGTTGTGTCACGTGATGCAATGAAAGATAAATCCACTAAAGACACGTTAACAGTCGGTACACGTACCGCTAAACCATCGAATTTACCTTGTAATTCAGGCACAACTAAACCTACAGCAGCCGCAGCGCCAGTTTTAGTTGGGATCATCGACAGTGCCGCAGCGCGGGCACGGCGTAAATCTGTGTGGTATACGTCAGATAAACGTTGATCGTTGGTATACGCGTGGATGGTAGTCATCAGACCTGATTCGATACCAATTTCGTCATTTAACGGCTTAGCGAAAGGCGCTAAGCAGTTAGTGGTACATGACGCGTTAGAGATAACGGTCATATCCGCGGTCAACACATTGTTGTTTACACCGTAAACGACGGTTGCATCAACGTTTTTGCCTGGTGCAGAGATAATCACTTTCTTTGCGCCAGCGGCTAAATGCGGTTGAACAGAATCTTTAGAAGTGAAGATACCGGTACATTCAAATACCACGTCTACTTGTAGGTCGCCCCAAGGTAATTTGCCTGGATCGCGCTCTTGGAAAGTGAGGATCTTGTCACCGTTAACATAAATTGCTTCAGCATCATGCTCAACTTTGGCATTGAAACGACCATGTACAGAATCGTATTTTGTCAGGTGAGCGTTGATTGAAGCGTCGCCTAAATCGTTGATGGCAACAATTTTGATTGGGTAAGCTTTTTCGCTTTCGTACAGGGCGCGTAATACGTTTCTACCGATACGGCCGTAACCATTTATTGCAACACGGATAGTCATCTCATATCCCTCTGGTGATTATAAAATTCAACTGGTAGTAAAATTACCAAACTGACAGCTATCGTCAAGTTAATTCGGCTATTTTGCCGGGATTCGGTTAACAAATTAGGTGTTTTTTTTACATTGCTCGCGAAAACACCTTTTTTAGCACTGCATTTTGATAAAAAATTACAAGATGGCAAACATTTTGCCGACGTTACTCAAGGCCCAAGCCTTAAGGCGAGTTTGGCTTCTCTGGTTCGACGGGAGTTGCCGCTGGCGGTGTTACCTCTGTCTGAGGTGGAGCAAGCCAGAGCGCAACCGGACTAGTCGAATAGAGGCCATCTTCTAACGCATTGATCAAATTCTGGGCGTATTCATCTAATCTTGTCGCCAGCGTTTTGTTGCCACCGATTAAGGCTAGCATCTTATCTTCAGAATACTTCTGCTGCGTAAGTAGTAAATTGGCTTTTGTCAGCATGTAAGTTTTTTCTAGCGCTTGGGTTTGGCGATAGGCTGCAGCGAGCCCAAGCAACCAATTTGGATCAAAGTCAGCGTATTGGATCTCTGCAAACACAGTAAGGTAGAGTTGTTGCGCTTTGATGGCATTACGGTTGCTGTAGTAGGTGGCTATTTGCGCTAAAAGAAATGGCTCAGTGACTTCGCCAGCATTTTCTTGTGCCAAGAGTCGGTTTAATGCATCCGTGTCACCAAAACGTGTCCATTGATAATAAGACATAAACGGGTCTTGGCGCTCGCGGGTTTCATCCTGCAACCGACTCAAATTTTGTGTACTTAGTCGAAAGGCTCTGGCTCTATCAGCTGTGCGGCTTGTGTGGATAATGTGCTGAACGCCCGAGGCCAATTCAATACATCGACTATAGTCCTCGAGGTAAGTTAACTGTTGATAGAGTTGCTTGCCTGTAGGATTTTTATTGTCCATTAGGTCGTATCGACTTTGGATCAACTTTGTTTTCTCGGCTAAACACCAGCCATCCTTATGCAAATCGGCACAAATTTCAGGATTATTTTTACAAATCGTTTCGATATTTCGGCCATTATCACAACCGAAAAGGCTTATCGCGAGGGTAAATGATGTAATTATTACTAGATTTTGTCTCAAAATACGCTCCAAAATGCAATTTTCTCTAATAAAATTACAGATTTACAGAAAATATCTTACTAGCAAGCTGGGTCAGTTTTCATTACAATGGCGCCGACCAAAACAGAGGGTTTTCCCTAAAACCTACATAAGATTATTGGTCTTTTCGTCATGTTACTCAAACCTTTCAATATATTTTATTGAAAAGTGAGATAAAGGATCTGTAAATGAGCGCTGATAAACACCTACAAAGTTGGCAAGAACGTTTTGAAATGGCAGAGGCAATGCAACCTTTGCTGGGCAAGTTATACCGTAACCAAGGCGTCGAAGTTGTGGTTTATGGTAAGCCATTACTCAATGCTTCTACTATTGAGATTATTAAAGCGCACCGTTTAGTTCGTCGTCATGTCGGCGAGAAATTACGTTTACGCGAGAGTTTCCCGTTTGTTCAAGCCTTAAGCAGACTCGCTGTTAAACAATGTAAAGTGGATATTGGTAAGCTTGCTGTCAAATACTGGGCTGAACATACCGATACCAACGAAATTGAAAGCTATATGGCACGCGAATTAGCGGCTGCGATTGATCATGCTGATGATATCGCTCCGCGTGATGTGGTGTTGTATGGTTTTGGTCGTATTGGTCGCTTATTAGCGCGCTTACTGATCGAACGTACTGGCCGCAGCAACAAGTTAAGACTGCGTGCTATCGTATTACGTGGTGGTAAGAAGGGCGATTTAGAAAAACGCGCAAGCTTACTGCGTCGTGACTCTGTTCATGGTCCATTTAACGGTTCTGTTGAAGTGGATGAAGAGAACAACGCCATCATCGCTAACGGTACTTATATCCAAGTGATTTACGCAAACTCACCAGATGAAGTGGATTACACTAAATACGGTATTACAGATGCCTTAGTGGTAGACAACACGGGTATTTGGAAAGACGAAGCAGGCCTAGGCTTACACTTGAAGAGCCCTGGTGCAAGCAAAGTGTTACTGACAGCGCCTGCTAAAGGCGCCATCAAGAACATCGTTTACGGTGTGAACGAAGGCGATATTACGCCAGAAGACATCATTGTGTCTGCAGCGAGCTGCACCACTAACGCCATTACACCAGTACTGAAAGCGGTAAATGATAAGTACGGTATCGAGAATGGTCACGTTGAGACGATTCACTCATATACAAACGATCAAAACCTGATCGACAACTACCACAGTGCTGACCGTCGCGGTCGCAGTGCACCATTAAACATGGTGATCACTGAAACGGGCGCAGCGAAAGCCGTCGCTAAAGCTCTGCCAGTATTAGCGGGCAAACTGACAGGCAACGCGATTCGCGTGCCAACACCAAACGTATCTATGGCGATCATCAGCATGAACTTAAATGCTGAGACCAACAAAGACGAATTGAACGAATACCTAAAAGACACGGCGCTGCAATCACCCTTGCAGAACCAAATTGACTACACAGACTCAACTGAAATCGTATCAAGCGACTTAGTGGGGTCTCGCTATGCGGGCGTGGTTGATTCTCAAGCGACCATCGCCGAAGGTAAACGCGCCATTCTGTACGTATGGTATGACAACGAATTTGGTTACAGCTGCCAAGTAGTCGGTGTTATGCAAACGATGTTAGGCTTAACAACGCTGTCTCTGCCTGCTTAATTGCGACAGACAGAAGTACAACAGAGAAAGCGCCTGAGAGGGCGCTTTTTTTATACTTCAATTATGTTGAATAACAATTTATCTGAACATTGTTATTGAGCAAATCCGTGAATTGTTGATTCTATCGGCAAGTTTATATCGCTATGGCTGAATATTGGGCAAACAGTGTGGTTAAGCGCAATATTTCAAATTTGTTGATTGACTCTGAAGGTTAAATCGGTAGAATGCCAATCCGCAGTCAGGGGAAAGCGTAGTAACGTTACTCTATGACATCGATGCGACATTAGCTCAGTTGGTAGAGCGATACCTTGCCAAGGTATAGGTCATCGGTTCGAACCCGATATGTCGCTCCAACTCTCTACGAGTTTGGAAATTTGGCGCGATGGCAGAATGGCTATGCTGCGGATTGCAAATCCGTCGATCTCGGTTCGACTCCGGGTCGCGCCTCCATAGATTAAAGTATTAATGATACGATTACTGTCGTTAATATAAAGAGTTTGCCCGAGTGGTGGAATCGGTAGACACAAGGGATTTAAAATCCCTCGCTGGTAACAGCGTGCCAGTTCAAGTCTGGCCTCGGGTACCATAACATAAAAAAGGCCTAACATTTGTTAGGCCTTTTTTATTGGCAATAATTTCAAGTTTATAACTTTAAAGCCACTCTTGAAGCGATAGTGATCTGCCTCTAAAAAATCATATTTTTCAAAAAATTCAGCTTTCACATAAATGATCTCTCATTTAGTTGTTATTTATTTTAATCAATCCATAATAGCCAAACTATTTCCTTAAGAAGCGGTAATAGGCGCTATTCCCTCTCTTAAGACAGTGGTATAAATAAGCCGAATTTTCCCCCTACACGTGAACATTTAGGATAAGTAGTCATGATTTTCTCTCAGGTAGTACTCGCACCCGCCGATCCCATCCTTGGTTTAACCGATACATTTAAGGCCGATCCGCGCCAAGATAAAGTCAACCTTGGTGTTGGCATTTATAAGGATGAAGCAGGGCAGACTCCAGTATTACAATCAGTGAAGAAAGCTGAAGCCCTATTGCTTGAGCAAGAGAAAACTAAAAACTATTTAGGGATAGAAGGGGTTCAAACCTATAATCGCGTAGTACAAGAGCTGCTATTTGGTGAAGGTAGTGATCTCGTGACTTCTGGCCGAGCAGCAACGGCTCAAGCGCCTGGTGGTACAGGTGCACTGCGTATTGCTGCCGAGTTCTTATTGCGTAATACCCCATCGCGCACTGTGTGGGTAAGTAATCCAACTTGGGCAAACCATCAAAATATTTTTGAAACTGCGGGTTTGACGGTTAAAGAATACGGTTACTACAACGCCAGTGCCCAAGATATTGATTTTGATGGCATGATGACAGATCTCGCCAATGCACAGGCGGGCGACATTATTCTACTGCACGGTTGCTGTCATAACCCAACGGGTATCGATTTAACGTTAACCCAATGGGAATTAGTCGCTAATCTTTGTGCGGACAAGCAATTAGTTCCATTATTCGACTTTGCATACCAAGGTTTTGGTGCTGGTATTGAAGAAGATGCTGCTGGTTTACGCTTAGTTGCGTCAAAAGTACCAGAACTATTGGTCGCAAATTCATTCTCTAAAAACTTTGGTTTATACAACGAGCGTATCGGCGCCGTGACTGTGGTTGCACAAAATGCCGATGAAGCGGTGCGTGCATTTAGCCAAGTGAAACGTACTATTCGTGCAAATTACTCAAATCCACCAGCCCATGGCGCGTTAATTGTGAGTACGATTCTGAGTGATGCATCATTGAAAGCCCTTTGGGTACAAGAGCTGACCGAAATGCGTGAACGTATTGCCGAGATGCGTACGCTATTTGTACAAAGCTTAAAAGATGAAGGTGTGACCCAGGACTTTAGCTTTATTTCTCGTCAAAACGGTATGTTTAGCTTCTCCGGCTTAAATAAAGCACAGGTTGCCCGTTTGAAAGACGAGTTCGGCATTTATATCGTCGGCTCGGGTCGCATTAGTGTGGCGGGTATGACCAAAACTAATATGCCTGTGATCTGTAAGGCGATTGCTCAAATCCTCTAACTTAAAAGAGGCTCACGAAAAAGGACAGCTTAGGCTGTCCTTTTACTTTTATGCGGTCGATAAACTTAAGTATTATGGTTTATCAGTATAGAGAACAATTACGAAGCTAATGTTTCTAAAGGTAATTCTGACTTTATCCGCAGTATGGCGTTAAGCGCATCACGCAGACTAGCCTGATCATGCAATTGCGGATTATGACGATTTTTTAAGGGAAAATAATTAACTAAGGTGCCTAAACGCACTTGTTCCGAATGTCGCAGCACTTTAGTGATCACGGGTTTACCAATTACTTGATGGCACCAGGCTATGCGCTGCTCAATACTAAACTGGCCTGCTGGCGAAGTTTCTTCATTCAGATTATCGATAAAGACTACGGGCGCGGTTGTCATTGCTAATGCTTTAGCAAAGCAGGGTAATAAGAGAGGTGGCATCACACTCGTAAGAAAACTGCCAGGTCCCAAGATAATCAGATCCGCGCGGCAAATGGCTTCACAGGCTTCGGCTGTCGCATCAACTTGTGGCTCAAGGCATAGTGCAATGGGAGCTTCATTCATCTTGTCGACATTCACTTCACCAAACACTTTTGAGCCGGACGCTCGTAATGCCACCAAATGGGTTGGTTGCTCCGACATCGGAATGATATTGGTCTCAATTTTAAGCATATGCCGAATAAGATTGACAGCTTCGAGGGGCCTAACGCACAACTTATCTAAGGCGAGCAACATCAAATTACCTAGATTGTGACCACTGAGTTCAGTTTCGCCTTGAAAGCGATACTCAAATAATTGTGAGCCGACAGAAGGACGATGAGCAAGTTGGGACAAACAATTACGCAAATCACCCCAAGCAATGCAGTCCTGCTCGGCTCTTAATCGACCTGTAGAACCACCATTATCCGTCGTAGCAACAATACCTGTGAGACGATTGCCTAGAAAATCGAGTGATGAAAGTACACGTCCAAGACCGTGGCCGCCACCGATTGCCACTACATGATTGAATTGGTTTAAGATTTGCTGCATGAGGCTTCCTTCCTGAATACCCGTAAAATCCTATCCTGTTATCAACTCGGATAAACTCAGTTTGTTACTGCCGAAGCTAACGGAACCTTAGTATAAAAGCTCAGTCAAAAGCATGCACTAAAAATTCTCACGCATTCTAATACTTAAGCGCCGGCTCGCATTTTAAATATGTGTGAATGCAGTATTGGGAAGAATTGTTGTTTTTGCATCCAAATTTCGTGAATTTCAAGATATGACATATAATCTGGCGCTTATTTTGCCACTAGTAACTCAACATCGAAGGTGACTTATTGAAAACTGGTAGAATTGGTTCGTTTACACTCGCGTTAGCCCTAGTGATCTCGGCGATTTTTTCGTTGAGATTGTGGCTCATTCCTACAACGAATGAGCCTGAATCTATTGTTAACCAATTGGAAAACGCCGTTGAGCCTGTTACGCAAGTTCCTGACTTTTCTGCTATCAGTGATGTAGCAGAAAAAAAACGTGCCTTTTTTAACTTTTTGAGGCCGATTGTTCAACAACAAAACGCCATTATTGCCACTGAACGTGAATTTATCATTGATATGTTGGCAGTAATAGATAATGGCAATACGTTGTCCGAATCACAGTTAGCGCAGCTCAATCAATTATTTGATAAATATCAATATGCTGCCCGCAGTGTCGATACTAAATCCCTTAACAGCCTACTCAAACGGGTTGATATTATTCCTGAATCGATGGTGCTGATCCAAGCGGCTAATGAATCTGGGTGGGGCAGTTCTCGTTTTGCTCGTGAAGGTTTTAATTTCTTTGGTGAATGGTGTTTTAGTCATGGCTGCGGCATTGTGCCTTCTTCGCGAGGCTCAGGTAAAATACACGAAGTAGAAATATTTCCATCGGTAGACGCTTCAGTTTCCTCCTATATGCGTAATTTAAACTCGAACACAGCATATGCCTTGTTTCGCTCAATTCGAGCCGATTTACGTGCTCAGGAGGCTGAATTGAGTGCCGACCAACTTATCTATGGATTAGTGAATTATTCTGAAAGGCAAGAAGCTTATATCGATGAATTACTCGATATGTTACGTCATAATGAAAAATATTTGGTGAAGGCGGATGTATAAAAAATGGTTGTTAGTGGGAGTTTGCTTGTGTGCATCAAATGTGCAGGCAGAAACAATTTCCCTTGAATATAAAGGGTTTTATGACAGATTAAAGCAAGTCAATAAGGGTAGTTATCAGTTAGTTGAAGTGGCCTTTAGTGTCCCAATGCTGCCTAACTGCCATATTCAGAGTGGTACCATTTCGAGTGAATTAAATTCAACGCCACTCACTTATACATCTGCGCAACGTTTGTTTATTCCCTTTGATGATGCACTGAAAGACCAGCGGGCATTAGTAAATCTAGAGTTTGAGGGTAAGGCTGAAGGCTGTGGAATTGCGATGCAAGTGCGATCGAAGCAAACACAAGTTCAATATGATCAACAACGCTTACAGCAAATTGCTAATGAAATGGATGACTTACTAGGGGCTATGCAGGGCTTCCCGATGCGTTACTTTAAGGATCCTATTGCAGGATTAAATTTTGAATTTGCTCAAGATCAAACTGTTACTGTGACGCTTGATGGGCGTGAACAACAGGTGAATACCAGCTTTAAGCTGAGCGTTGAGCAGATCAATAGTTTGACAACATTGCAATTTAGCCATGTGCCGACCGTATTAAGTCCTTGGGTTAAGTAACAATAGATTAGCTATAAAAAAGCCCACGTCAGTGGGCTTTTTTATGCTTGTCGCATTTACGCTTCGTACACGTTGACGATATTGATGCGTTTTGCCGCATCTAAATCGATATGGCCGTTGTTAGCAATATCGAGAAAATCAAATGCGGGCAGATCGGCTTCGGCCACATCACCCTTCATTGGTGCATTGGGATCGCGTTTCAACGATACAAAGTCAAATTGGTCACGGTCAACACCCTGTGAAGGAGCTGTATTTTGCATAGCAGTGAAAATGGTTTCAATACGGCCAGGATATAGTCTATCCCACTGATTGAGCATGTCTTTAACCGCTTGACGCTTGAGGTTTTCCTGAGAGCCACAGAGATTACAAGGAATAATGGGGAATTTTTTAAGCTGTGCGTATTCTTCCAAATCCTTTTCACGACAGTACGCAAGTGGGCGAATAACCACGTTTGCGCCATCGTCCGAGAGCAACTTAGGTGGCATGGCTTTCATCTTGCCGCCATAAAACATATTGAGGAATAGCGTTTCAATAATATCGTCTCTGTGATGACCTAGAGCGATCTTGGTTGCGCCAATTCGTTGCGCAAAACCATAGAGAGTGCCACGACGCAGGCGAGAGCACAGTGAGCAAGTGGTTTTGCCTTCAGGAATTTTCTCCTTCACAATCGAGTAAGTGTCTTTTTCAAGAATGTGATAGGGAATATTAAGGCTATCTAGATAGGCAGGCAGTATATCTTCAGGGAAACCTGGCTGCTTTTGATCTAAATTAACGGCAATAATTTCGAACTGTACAGGCGCGCGCTGTTGTAGATTGAGCAGAATATCCAGCATAGCATAGCTGTCTTTACCGCCACTTAGGCAGCACATGACTCGGTCACCATCTTCAATCATGTTGTAGTCGGCGATAGCACTACCCACTTCACGACGCAGACGCTTCTGTAATTTATTCAGACGGGTAATTTGTTTTTTTGATAATTCTTCAGGCATTTGACTCGCCGTAACTTCAGACATAGCTTCCAACATAAAAAAAGCGCCCAGTAACTCAGTTTCAGGGCGCGTATTATTCCAGCTATCGACGGCGGGGTAAAGAGCGGCGTGCGTTACGCCTCTTCAAGCGGTGATTTATAACCATCAGGTTTGATAGCTAATAAATCACAATTGATACTATCGATAACATGTTCAGCTGTGTTGCCAATGAGTGCTGCTGAAAAGCCTGTACGACCGACTGTACCTAAAATAACTAATTCAGCATCGAGCTGCTCAGCAAGCTCAGGGATCACATCCTCTGGCAATCCTTCCCTCACATGGCAATGGAGTGTATCGATACCATAGGCATTAGCCAGGTATTGCACTCTTTGTTCGTGTTGTAGGCGAATGGTGTCGTTGTAGGTTTGTGCATCAAAATCGGGGAGTTCAATGGCAAGATTTACCGGTGTACCAGGATAGCCATTGACTAAGTGAACTTCGGCGGCAAATTTTGCGGCTAAATCCTTCGCATGTTCAATAATTTTGCCATTAAGCATTTGATGATCGGTATCCTCAGTTGCCACATTTACCGCACAGAGAATTTTACCGGTTTCAGGCCAATCATGATCTTTGACCATTAATACAGGAACAGGGGCTTTACGCATTAAATGCCAATCCGTCGGAGTAAAGATCACCGCTTTTAATTTATCATGAGCATGGGTGCCTTTAACAATCAGATCATATTGCCCTGAAATGGCATGGTTAATAATGCTTTCAAAGGGGCGGTTGTGCCAAATAACTTGCGTATCAATATTAAGTTGTAGGTGGTTATAGGCTGACAGCAGATCTTGTATCCAAGCTAAACGTTGATCAATCACGCCTTGGCGCATGGCTTCGCGCTCTTGGCTCGATAGAATCGATGTCATTTCATAGGAGAAGTCAAAAATCGAAAGAAACACAGTCACATGGGCGTTACTTTTACTGGCTAAGGTAACCGCTCGAGCGAGTGCCACTTGATGTTCTGTCGTAGGATCGACAACGACCAGTATTTTTTGATAATCCTTCATAACTTGTTCCTTTAGTCATAGGCTCATATTCATCATGAGCCTTTGGCAATTATCTGTATTGTTCTAGATCAAAACTCTTTTCAAAACCAGTGCCTAGCGCCAAAAACGTATGATTAATGATGAAGCTTATCTGGCAATTCTGGCATTACCCGCTAGAAGATTAAGTTCATTATAATCAACGATAATGATGTACTTACCTTTTACTTCGATTAACCCAGATTTTTGGAAGCGGCCTAACAAACGACTGATGGTTTCAACGGTAAGGCCTAAGTAATTACCAATATCCCCACGTGTCATGGTTAAGCGAAATTCTTTGGCAGAAAAACCTCGATTACCAAAGCGGTTTGCGAGATTACTGACAAATGCAGCGAGGCGTTCTTCAGCATTTTTCTTACTGAGCAGCAAAATCATTTCTTGATCGCTCATGATTTCATTACTCATTAAGCGCATGATTTGTTGGCGTAATTTAGGCATTGTGCCTGAAAGTTCGTCGAGAATGTTGAAGGGTATTTCACACACCATGGAGGTTTCTAAGGCTTGTGCAAAACTTTGATGAGATTGTGCATGAATACCATCAAAACCAATGACATCTCCCGCTAAATGAAAGCCAGTGATCTGTTCATCGCCTTGTTCGGTGATAGTGTAACTTTTTATGGTGCCTGAGCGGATCGCAAAGAGTGATTTTAAAGGATCACCCGATTTAAAAATCTGTTCGCCTTTTTGAATAGGTTTCTTACGCTCAATAATGTCATCGAGTTGATCGAGTTCATTTGCATTGAGGGTGAATGGGATACAAAGGGTTCCCATACTGCAATCGTGACAATGAATTGCGCACCCACTGGCGGCGGGACGACGGTTTTTATTCTGCTCTATTGTCATGTCGGTTCTCAAGTTAATCCACTGCAGCCATGTTAAACCAATTCATTCGCTTGGGCTAGTTTAGCTGCGACAGGGCGATATATAAAGTTTGTGCACCAAAGACAATTAAAAGTAAGCCACTCAATAATCTAACGGTTTTTTGCTGCACCCAATTGGCTAAGCGTTTGGCCGCCAATCCTGCACTGAGTAGTGCAGGGAGTGTACCCAAACCAAATGCCAGCATAATCAAGGCGCCTTGACTGGCAGAACCTGCCGCTACAGACCAAGTTAAGGTGCTATATACCAGTCCGCAGGGCAGCCATCCCCATATCAATCCCGCGGTGATGGCTTGCATTGGCGTAGTGATTGGCACCAGACGTTGTGCTATGGGTTTCAAATAACGCCACAATACCTGACCAAGGCGTTCAATTTGTACTATTCCGATCCAAATTTTTGCAATGTAAAGCCCGGTTGCAATCATCATGACGCCGGCGATGATCCGGAGAATTAATAGGTAGCTATCTAGCTCAAATAAGTGCCCAAGCATGGCAGATGAACCGCCGACTAAAGCGCCCGCGAGGGTATAACTGACAATCCGGCCAAGGTTATAACTTAATAAGTAAGTGAGTTGATGGGCTAAGTGGTTTCCTTGCTTAGAATTAGCAAGCTGAGAGGAAAAGGCGCCAACAAGGCCACCACACATGCCAAAGCAGTGAGCGGCTCCCATTAGACCAACGAGAAACGCACCCATTACATTGTATTCAATCACAGTGCCAGTCACTGAGGCATGCCTTTGTCTTGAGATTCCTGTTGCTTGATGCTCGCAGGATTAGGTTTGTCGGCATCTTCATCGAATAGAATTGAGACACTTTGGCGGTCTAAATCATCGAATTGTTCGGATTTTACCGCCCAAAAGAACACGGCTACAGCGATCAACACAAAGATCATCGCAATAGGGATAAGTACATAAATGATGCTCATTAGCTAAGCCTATTTTATTGTTATATTTTAATTCGTAATAATCTCAAACTGTTACCCACAACAATCAGTGAGCTTGTCGACATGCCGATAGCGGCAATATAAGGTGCAACATGGCCGGTTACCGCTAAAGGTAAAATGAGCGCGTTGTAACCTAATGCCCAAGCGAGATTTTGGCGAATAATGTGTGTGGTCAGTTTAGCAACCCTCACCGCTTGGGTGAAGCGGGAGAGGTGATCGCCAAGCAAAATAAGATCGGCACTGTTTTTGGCAATTGCACTACCGCTGCCCATGGCCACGGATAAATCGGCGCCAGCGAGTACAGGAGCGTCATTTATGCCATCACCGAACATCACCACAGGATTGGATTGCTGTAACTTATTCACTAGCGAGAGTTTATCGGCCGGTGTGAGTCCACTGTGTACATCCGTAATGCCGAGCTCTTTTGCCAATTGATGCACATGCCCAGAACTATCCCCGCTGGCGATACTGACCTTGCAACCTTGTTGTTTCAGTATGTCGACAGTTTCTTTGCTATCGATACGAATATTGTCTTTGATCTCAATAGTGGCGATAACCTTTAGTTGGTTATCACTGGCACGAGCAAGCCAAATCTGTTGATTGATAAACTCAGGATTGACTATTGCGCCAGTAAAGTGAGCATTCCCAATGCGATATTCTATGCCATTTATGAGACCTTTCACCCCAAAGCCCACTTCATGGTGAACTTGCTCGGCAACAACATCGACTTGGGCAAAGCTGGCAAAGGCCGCGGCGATGGGGTGGCGAGAACCTGACTCTAGCGCAGCAGCAATTGCCAACACTTGTTCTTTAGCCACATCACCATGACATTGCACCTTGGCTATCGATAGCGTGCCGCAGGTGAGGGTGCCGGTTTTATCAAATACTACATGCTTGATTTGAGGCAGTTTCTCAAATACACCCGCCTTACGGGTAATGATCCCAAGACGGGTAAAAATCGCGGTCGCGCAGGTCACTGCGGTAGGCGTCGCAAGCGCAAGGGCGCAAGGACAGGTGGCCACTAATACTGACAAGGTCACCCAAAAGGCGTCTTCGGGGGAGATTTGTAGCCACACCAGATAGGTGATTGTAGCAATTGATAAGATAGTGCCTGAGAAATAACGCGACAGTTTATCGGCCAGCATAGCGACGGCAGGTTTAGTGTTTGAGGCTAATTCCTGCAAGCGGATAATTTCAGCAACCAATTGGTCTTGCCCAAGAGCGGTGACTTTTACCTTAATGGGTTGGTCTAGGTTAATGGTGCCTGCAAATACTTGGCTATCGACGGGCTTTTCAATCGGCATTTGCTCGCCGGTGAGCATGGCTTCATTGATGCTAGTGTGGCCGTCAACCACGATTCCATCGGCGGCGACCATTTCACCGGGTTTAATGAGGATAATATCCCCAAGACATAATTTTTTAGCGGGGATTTCTTCTTGCCCCTGCGCCGTGACCAGATGTGCCGTTAACGGCACTAACTTGTGGAGATTACTGGAGCTAACGGAAGCTTTTTGTCTTGCCTTCTGCTCGAAATAACGTCCCAGCAGCAGGAAGAAGGTAAACATGGAAACGGATTCAAAATAGACTTCGCCCGTGCCGTTGACGGTCGCAAAGCAACTGGCGATATAGGCACCGCCAATGGCGATAGAGACCGATACGTCCATATTGAGTTTGCCACTGAGTAGGGTGCGAATCGCGCTAAAATAGAAGGGCTGCGCCGAATAGAGTACCACGGGCGTGGCGAAAATCATGCTCACCCAGCGGAAATAATCCCGATATTGCACATCCAAATCGGTAAAGTAACCGGTATAGAGGGCGAGGGCGAACATCATCACTTGCATGGTGGCAAAGCCCGCCAAACCTAAACGCAGTAAGAATTTACGGCTATTTTGCTTGGCGGTCAGTTCTTGCTCATCCACTTGATAGGGCGCAGCTTGATAACCGATACGGCTAATTTGCCCCAAAATATCACTGAGTTTAACTTGTTGTTTATCCCAGCTGATCAGCGCCCTTTGGGTGGTGGAGTTGACCATCACTTGGCTTACGCCAGGCAGTTGCTTCACTTTATGTTCAATTAACCAAGCGCAGGCCGCGCAGGTAATGCCATCAATGGACAGCGACACTGAGTCGCTATTCTCCACTGAGTGGACAAAGTCCTGCTGTACCTCTGGCAAGTCATAGGCACTAAACTGATTTAATTCATCAGGCACAAGGGCAGTCTGTTTATTACCTGGCTCAGTTCTAAACTTGTAATAGCTTAATAAGCCTGCATCAACAATGGCTTGGGATACCGCTTGGCAGCCTGGGCAACACATGAGTTCATCGCGATCATTAATGCGAGTGACAAACTGCGTGCCGGTGAGTACAGGTTCATTACAGTGAAAACAACTTGGATGTGTCATAGCAATATTCATTCAACCACAATTAGTTCAACCACAATTGGACGTTGTCTTTTAATTCGACACGTTGATGAATACGCCATTTACCGTCAAAACCTTCGAGGCGGACTTCCCAAGCGCCCGTTAATACATCGGGCAGAGTAATGCGATACACATGATTGGCATCGGCGGTGACAGTGGTCTTAATATCTCTTTCGGCAATTGTTGGGTGATAAAATTCGACTTTCAACGCAGCTTGATAGGCTGGGCCGCCGTGCTGAGTGAATAGGAGTTCATGGTTATTCTGTTCAAGTTGCCATTGCATGCCAAGCTGCTTGGCATATTTGACTTTACTCAAGTCCATGTTTATGGCTTTGCCTTCTTTGTAATAATCCTCGGCAACCAGAGAGTCAGAGTTTGAGAGGGCAATTTTTAGCGTGGTAAAACTTGCGACGACGGCACATAAAGGAAGAATAATTAAAAACCAAGGCCAAAACTGCTTATACCAGGGTTGTTGTTCGCTCATGTTAAATACCCATTATAAAAATTTGCGCCATTTTACCGTTAAAAGGTGGCTTTAGCACTTTAAAAAAAAGGCCTCGACGTTATCGAGGCCTTAGTGTTACTCATATCTAATTACTTGTTTGACAAGCTATAAACATAAGCTGCGATCACGTGGACTTTCTCTTCACCGAGAACGTCTTTCCATGCTGGCATCACGCCTGCACGGCCGTGTTTGATCGTTTCTTCGATCACACCACGGCTACCGCCATATAACCAAACATCGTCAGTTAAGTTAGGTGCGCCCATGAGCTTGTTGCCTTTTGCGTCCATACCGTGACACGCAAAACAACCTTTCATGAATGAACCTTGACCAAGAGCTGCGAGTTTCTCGTCGTGTTCACGACCAGATAACTTAACCACATACTCGGCTAGACCTGCAATTTCGCTATCGTCGATTGGCAAACCACCTTTTGGTGGCATCATGCCATGACGACCGCTCATGATGGTGGTTTTAATCGTGGCTAAATCGCCACCGTATAACCAATCACTGTCGGTCAGGTTAGGGAAGCCTTTGCTACCACGTGCGTCAGAGCCGTGGCACTGCGCGCAGTTTTGTAGGAACAAACGGCCGCCCACTTTCAACGCTTCTTGGTTTTTCACTAACTCTTCGAGTGGTGTTGCCAAGTAAGCCGCGAAGATTGGGCCATATTTTTCGTTAGCGTGTTTAACTTCTTGGTCGTACTGAACGTACATGCCTTCTTTTGCCGCCAGCTCAATCGCGGCTACAGAATCGGCTTTAATACCTTTCTCTGTACCAATGCTTTGGTTAGAGCTGGTCCAGTTCAGTAGACCTTTGTAGTTACCTAAACCTGGGAACAGGGCTAAGTACACTAGGCCAAACACGATAGTGATATAGAACATATAACTCCACCATTTTGGCAGTGGGTTATTGAGTTCTTCGATACCATCGAAACTGTGACCCATGGATTCGCCTTCTTTGACATCGGTGGTGTTCTTTGAACACACACGTAGCAACAGAAAACATCCTGCGATCACAATTAACGAGAGTACGCTAATCCAAATACTCCAGAAGCTACTCATCACTTATTCTCTCCTGAGTCCTTCGATTCCTTGCTGATTTCCTCATCGGAAAACACAAGATTCGCTGCTTCATCAAAGGATTTTTGACGACGCGAGCTATATGCCCAAGCAAATATACCGACGAAGGTCAGCATCACAATGATGGTTAAAATACCTTGTAATGTGCCGTAATCCATATACTGCCTCCTTATTTGAGTGCGTGACCCAAAGACTGAAGATATGCAATCAAGGCTTCCAGCTCTGTCTTACCTTCAACAGCTTTCTGCGCGCCTGCGATTTCTTCATCGGTGTAAAGATCCTTACCTTTGTAACCGCCTTTGTGCATGTTACGCAGAATAGTCATCTTGTCGCCGGTTAACTTGCCGTCTAACTTGTTTTCGGCAAGCCATGGAAAGGCTGGCATATTCGATTGAGGGACCACAGCACGAGGATCGATTAAGTGAACTTCATGCCATTTATCGCTGTAGCGACCGCCAACACGGGCCAAGTCTGGACCAGTACGCTTAGAACCCCATTGGAATGGGTGATCCCAAACAGACTCACCGGCAACAGAGTAGTGACCGTAACGTTCAGTCTCTGCACGTAAAGGACGGATCATCTGGCTGTGACAGTTGTAGCAACCTTCACGCACATAAATGTCACGGCCTTCAAGTTGCAGGGCAGTGTAGGGTTTCAAACCTTCAACAGGCTCAGTGGTATCTTTTTGGAAAATCAGCGGCGTGATTTCAACCAAGCTACCGAAGCTGATAGCGATAACAGTGAATATCGCTAACAAACCGATGTTTTTTTCAACTATCTCATGATTAAATTTCATCGAGTTTGCTCCTTAAGCCGCTTTTGCTTCAGCCAGTGCTGGCAATGAATCTTTAGAGGCTTTCACAGTACGGATCACGTTGTATGCCATGATCAGCATACCGGTTAAGAAGAAACAACCGCCGAGGAAACGTACGAAGTAGAAAGGATAAGAAGCTTCCAGACTTTCAACAAAGCTATAAGTCAAAGTACCGTCAGCGTTAACTGCACGCCACATCAGACCCTGCATTACACCTGAAATCCACATAGACACGATGTAAAGAACAGTACCGATTGTCGCTAACCAGAAATGCACGTTAACTAACTTGATGCTGTACATACGGCCATGGCCGAACAGTACTGGGATCAAGTGATACAGAGAACCGATAGATACCATTGCAACCCAGCCTAGCGCGCCGGAGTGAACGTGACCTACTGTCCAATCTGTGTAATGAGATAAAGCGTTAACTGTCTTGATGGCCATCATCGGACCTTCGAAGGTCGACATACCATAGAAAGACAGAGAAACCACTAAGAAACGCAATACTGGGTCAGTACGCAGTTTGTGCCATGCGCCAGATAAGGTCATGATACCGTTGATCATACCGCCCCAAGATGGTGCGAACAGGATCAGAGACATCACCATACCTAAAGACTGAGTCCAGTCAGGCAGGGCAGTATAGTGTAAGTGGTGAGGACCTGCCCAAATGTACAGTGCGATCAGTGCCCAAAAGTGCACAATCGACAGACGATATGAGTAAACAGGACGACCCGCTTGCTTAGGAACGAAGTAGTACATCATACCTAAGAAGCCTGCGGTTAACAGGAAGCCTACCGCGTTGTGACCATACCACCATTGCACCATGGCATCGACCGCGCCACTGTACATAGAGTATGACTTAAACAAGCTAACAGGAACGGCCATTGAGTTCACGATGTGAAGCACGGCAACCGTAATGATAAATGCACCAAAGAACCAGTTCGCTACGTAAATATGCGATGTTGTTCGTTTGATAATAGTGCCGAAGAACACTATTGCATAGGATACCCAAACGATCGTAATAGCGATATCGATTGGCCATTCTAATTCAGCATATTCTTTACCGCTGGTATAACCCATTGGCAGAGTGATGGCTGCTGACAGAATGATGGCTTGCCATCCCCAAAACGTAAATGCAGCTAATTTAGGTGCAAATAGTCGGGTTTGACAGGTGCGTTGTACGACATAATAGGATGTTGCAAAGAGGGCTGATGTTCCGAACGCGAAAATTACCGCATTGGTGTGTAATGGTCGCAAGCGACTATACGTAAACCAAGGCGTATCGAAGTTCAGATGTGGCCAGATTAACTGAGCCGCAATTAAAACACCGACTGACATACCAACAATACCCCACAAAACTGTGGTTAAGGCGAATTGGCGGACAATGGTGTAATTGTAATCAGCGCCTGTTGGCTGGGAATGGTTCATCATAATGCTTCCACTGCTTATTACTTTTACTTTTAGTAAAGACTAGCTTTACCTGTTATATATGACACAAAGCTCATGTCCCTATAAGGGTTATGAAGCCATGTCAATGCGTTACCCTACACATTTGTGCTCAAATATGAGGTTTCGCAATGATACTTGAGCCATGTCAAAAAAGATACCAAAGAAGGGGGACGGAAAGTTGATCTAGATCAACCTACGCCATAGAATGTTAACATCTTGCATCACAAGGTTAATTTTTGTGCTTAATCGCAAACGTCTCCCGCTTTACATCATGTTAATTGCGTTGAATCTTAGCGCTTGTGATAAAAAAGCCGAGCAACAGGTAAAAATACCGCCTACAGATCCCACTCTTTGTGTGTTTACTCAGGGGGATTGCATTAAAAAGGTCGGGGATATAGTGCTGAGCATCAGCCTTTCGCCAGATCGTGCGCCAAGTGAAAAACCATTAACATTGAAGCTATTATCTTCTGATGTACTTGATAATTTACAGGTCCGTTTAGAAGGTAGAGATATGTTTATGGGCATTATCCCTGTCAATATTCGTCAACTCGATAAAACAACCTATGAGGGGCAGTTGATTTACGGTTCCTGTAGCAGTGGGTATATGGTGTGGCGTGGTTTTATCAGTTTTAGTCGAAATGGTATCGAGCAAGCCGTTATTTTTGACTTTCTTGCCGATAATCCATATTAAGTTTATGGCGTTCGCCGGATAAAGAGCTTGGTAACAATATTAACTCCCACTCCTTATTCATAATGACCGATTATCATAGGCGGATGATTGATTATGAATGCTATTTTGGCTATTCATCATGATCCTTCCAGTTTTCTTTAACCTGTACAAAAATATCGATGTTATTGATAAACAGTTCGAGTAAATCAGGATCAAAATGTTTACCTGCACCTTTACGCATTTCATCGATAACCTCTTCGAGTGGCCAAGCTGCTTTATAGCAACGTGCATGGGAAAGAGCATCGAACACATCTGCAATTGCAACAATACGGGCAAAAATGTGAATTTGTTCTTGTCTTAAATTGGCTGGATAGCCTGAACCATCATACTTTTCATGATGTTGCAAGGCTATAATCGCAGCGGCTTTTAGGATAGGCCGCTCGGAATTAGCGAGGATCTGGTAGCCAATAGTAGGGTGCTGACGCATAACCGACCATTCTTTATCGTCTAACTTGCCTGGCTTAAGCAACACCGCATCGGGGATCGCTATCTTACCAATATCATGCATAGGCGATGCTCTGCGTAAAAGTTCAGCTTCGGTCTCAGATAATCCTGCAAGTAGTGCCAGTTTGGCACAATATTCGGCCATACGTTTTACGTGATTAGCAGCCTCTTTTGAGCGGCTTTCAACGACATCTCCTAAACGTAGAATAAGTTCAGACTGGGTATCTTCGACCTCTTGATTTAGAAGTAGGTTCTCAAAGGCGATACCCACATTTATTGCAAAAATATCAATAAGTTTTTTATCTAAATCGTCGATTTTATCAATCCCATCCATATAAAGCAGGTTGATAAGCCCACTCTTTGTTGGGAAATAGCCAACGAAACAGTTATCTTCATATAAACAACGGTTTTGTGCGAGAGCTGTGCGTAATAACTTATCAATATGCATTGGTAACACTTTGTTCGCAGGACTCTCGGCAAATTGTCCCGTCCCCGCCAAAATCTTAATCTCAGCAGATTCCATATGGCCGCTTATCGCATCCATGGCATTACAGGTTAGCAGCAGTGTTTCGGAATCGAGATTCAATAGGGTTGCAACTTGGGTCAGCAAGCCATCAGCGAATCGATAGAGCGTTCTGAGTTCAAATAATCCTGAGGTTGCCTCGAGCACTCGCTCTAATCCTTTTCGATGATTCAGCTGCGCACGCCTTGCTTGTTCGATTTCCATAATGTCGCGGTAAGAACGCAGTGCCGAGTAGACACTTGTCATTAACTTGCGTGAATCGAGTTCAGATTTTGCCTTATAGTCATTGATATCGTAGTTGACGATAACATCTTCTTCAGGAGCTTGGCCTGGTTGTCCTGTGCGCAAAATTAGGCGGATTGTTTTGTTTTTATGTTCCTCACGGATCCACTTTACTAACTCCAAGCCAGCATGATCGGTTTCCATAACAACATCAATAAAGGCAATTGCCAGATCTTGTTCATTTAAAAGAAATTCTTTAGCTTGCTCAGCACTATAAGCGTTAATAAAGGAGAGGGCACGACCATCGAGTTTAAAACGAGAAAGTGCAAGTTTAGTGACCGTGTGTACATCAGGCTCATCATCAACAACAAGAATTTTCCAGGGCGCAGAAAATGCAGAAGTTTCTATGGTTTTTTTCCCTGAAAAGAGCGGCTTTTTCTTTGTAAGATCAATCACCATCCGAGACCTCATCACTTAATTTATGTCGCACAGTTAGAGTGTAGTAGAAGCTTGTCAAATCAGTAAAAATAATTCTGCAGCGGGGAAGGTCGCAAATTTAACAGCTCGTTATTGATAACTATTATCATTTGTGTATTATCAAAATAGATAACTCAGCAGGGAGGCATATATGGCAGAAAGGATCAATTTATCAATATCAGAGGAGAAACTTGCGCAACTCATTCGTGAAGGAAGTCTATGTGCAGCGGATTTTTCATGTCTAGATAATCAATCAAAACGGAAAGTCTGGCAACTTTGCCTTATCTGTTGCCAAAAACGCATAGGCTGCCAGCAATGTTCACAAACAAGTTGTCCGCAAATTGAAAGACTCATTAATGCCGATAAATAACGTTATCGGCATTTGCATTTAAGTATTATCATGCATTAAACACTTAAATTTAAAAGTTATTATGCAACTTCCTCCAGTATTGCCTTTATTTGATTCAATTGAATTCATACAAGATGGGAACTGTGTGGTGAATCAATACATTACCCAAGTCAGTCTAACGGATGTGCCTGATGCAGGTTTAGTAATGGAACATGCAACAGATTGGTTATTTGAACAAAAACACAGTGAAAACAACTATAAAGCCTATCGGAGTGAACTCACTACATTCCTGCATTGGTGCTTTGATGTCGCCAAAATGTCACCCACACAGGTGCTACGTAAGGATATGAGTCGGTATGTGGATTATTGTTTGGCGCCACCCTTAGCGCTGATTGGTTACTTTAACGTGCCACAGTTTAAACTCGATAAACTGCGTGATGAGCGGGTTCCTAATAGTCTTTGGCGGCCATTTGTCGGCAAGAAACTGTTAGGGCAAGTTCAACCTTATGTGCTTAGCGACAATGCATTAAAAACCAAGATTGCTATTTTATCCTCGTTTTATAGCTACTTAATGAGTGAGGAGTTTTGTGAGCGCAACCCCGCGCAAATTTGGTTGAATCACAGCCGCTTTGGCCAAAACAAGCAGTATCAAAGACAAAGCGAGGAAGATGAAAACAACTTGGCTTTCACAGAACTACAGTGGTCCTATGTGATGAGCACAGTTACTCGATTGGCTGAAACGTCCCCCGAATTGCATCAACGTAGTTTATTCTTGATTTCATTGATTTATTCCTGCTATTTACGCATCTCTGATGTATCTGCACGGGTTGGCTATTCACCGGTAATGGGCCAATTTAGACAAAATTCACAGACAGGCATTTGGAGTTTTCATATTCCACTGAGTAAAGGTGGTAAAAAGCGTAGCGTGGCGATGTCAAAGGCGTTACTGGACAGCTTAGTTAAATATCGACAGTTTTTAGGTCTTACTGACTATCCAAATCAAAGTGAACCACATCCGTTATTTGTTCGACATAGAGCAGCTGGTCGCGGCCGAGATGCGGGTTTAGTGAATGCCAATCTTGGGATCCGTCAAATCCGTGAAGAAATTCAGACCATCATCAATCTCGCGGCTGATAATGCGCAAACAGATGGTTTTAATCACGATGCCGAGCAAATGCGAAAACTCACTGCGCATAATATTCGACACACAGGGATCACCCATGATATCAACATCAATCGTCGGCCGTTGTCACATGTCCAAGCCGATGCAGGCCACGAGAGTATCGACACCACATCGAAGTATTTACACACCACACAAATAGAAAGACATGAAAGCGCCTTTAATAAGCCGTTAGACCATTTGCAAGGTATTAACTAGGATGTTATCGGCACCCTAAATCCCTCTCACACAAAACTGCGTACAATGTATATTATGTTAAATTGTGTTTTGGGGAAAGAAACAGTTCTCTATGGATTTACGTTAAAGTACTTTCACTTCTGCTGGTTCTGCTGGTTCTGCTGGTTCTGCTTGATTGAGGATTTATTGGTTTAAGGAAGAAATGCTATTGCTTATATCGCGTTGCTACGTGAATGTTTGCAGAGATTACTCCACATAGTGCTAAAGAATTCACATAGCATCGCGTTTTATATCATGATGTTGGTGTCTATTATTACTTGGATCGACTTTTTATTTTGCCAATCAATCTCTTCATTTGCCTACGGTCAAATCTTAAAGCCCGACCACGGCTGGTTGTGACAGTTGGCTTCCTTGAAGTCGATAGCCATGATTATAAATATTTGCTCGACCATCACGGCAGAAACCGACTAAAGTCACATTGCTTTGCTCCGCAATCTCAGTAGCCAACGCCGTCACGGCTGACATAGCAAACAGAATTTGAATACCGACACTTGCCGCCTTTTGTACCATTTCAAAACTGGCGCGGCTGGTTAACAATACCGCAGCGGGTTTTGCTGCATACCGAACAGACATCGCCCCGATCAATTTATCTAAAGCGATATGTCGGCCAATATCTTCAAATAGATAAATCACCTCCCCGTTTTCATTTACACCAATTGCAGCATGGGTTGCACCAGTTAAAGCAAAAGTCTGTTGTAGTTGTTTGACTCGGACTAAAATCGGGTCGAGATGGGCAATGTTAAATCGGATATCTGATCCGACGACTCGAACTGGTTTTACAGCATCTTTAAGCTGTGCAACACCACAGAGACCACAGCCAGTGCGTCCTGCCATGCTACGGCGATGCTCCTTTAACTCATTGAAACAGCGTTGATTAATCTCTATCTTAATGATCACGCCATTAGAAACATATTCAAGTTCAATATCTTTTATATCATTAATGGTTGAGACAATTCTTTCCGAAAGCGTAAAACCTATCGCAAACACTTCCAAGTCCTGTGGGCTTGCCATCATGACTGTGTGCGCCAATCCGTTATACACCAACGCCACTCTTACCTCATTGGCGAGTAATTCAGTTTGTTCAACATTCCCTGCCGTGCTAAATCGAGTCACATCGGCTGTAACAACTGAATTAGGGAAAGAATTATCAGCAACCATCAACGCATCTCCTGTTAACTACGTTTTCTAAGCTTCATGGGCCAGCAATAGCGGATTGACAGTTGTCGCACCATAGCCCTTTGTATTGAGCTCGGCATCCAATCCCATCGATGCGATATCATCCGCTGCCGCATCTAACAATGGCAAACGATTGATAAACAACATCTTAGTATATCCTTTACACGCCTCGCAGCTCTCAATCCGTACGGCAGCCTTATGATCGTCAAACGACCAAATAGACATCTCACGGGATTGTTCGCAGCAGGTACAATGGGCGCGCACATAATGCCACTCGCTTTCACACAGACTGCAATGTAGATAACGCAGCCCTTCGCGGGGTTTATCGACAATCATGCTGGCGACAGGATGACTGCCGCATACAGGGCATAAACTGGACTGCTTAACCCTATTGGTATCCATACGCGCAATCACCATGGGCGCCCAATGGGACCAATAGAGTGACAAACCCGCCCAAATAAATAAGCTAAACTGTGCGGGTACGGCACTAAACTGCCCTTGCCTCAGTTGATTGCCCCACTGGAGCAATTGGACTGGCGATTGCTCCAGTAGCTCCTGGAGAATAGGCACTAAATGCGCGGGCACTTGGGATAACAATTCTGTCAGCAATGCTTGCAATGGTTGTAACCAATCCTGAGCCGTTTGAGTTTGGCTTAGGGACAACGGATATGGCGCCTCAACGTCAATCATTGGTGCTGGGCCCATATCCGTTGCCGCCAGTTTTTGCTGCACAGACACTAGGATTTGGCAGAGCTTAAGATAATCCGCCAGCGGAGAATCCTGCGCTAATTGGGCTAAACGACGTGCTCTATGTTGATAAATTTTCTCAGGATCTGCCGCTTTTAGCGGTTTCAAAGCTAAGGGAGATTTATCAACAAAACTTAACGGGATATCGCTGGCCATCTTCATCGCTATTATTCCTCGTGTTCTTCTAACATGGCTGGGTGGTGCTTACGAGCCCAAGCCTTAGAGACTTTGCCGTAGAGCATCCCAGTGATAGAGCCTTCAATCCAGCAGGCCATCCATACGTGTACCACTAGGGATAACAGCATTAATATGCCGCAGGCCGAGTGGACTAAGGTGGCCCAATTGACGGCTTCTGCCGAGAACATGGGGGCAAAATAAGGTTGCCACATCATGATGCCGCTGATCAGAAACGCCAGTACAAAAACCACAAAGGCGCGGAATAACATTTTCTGACCTGGGTTGTAGTGGCCCACGGGCGGAATGTTCTCTTCTTTTTGCAGTAACACCCACACCACGGCTTTCATCCAGGGCAAATCGTATTTATTCCACTTATTGTGCTGGTAGTAGCGGATTAACATCACCGCCAGCAGCAGACACATGGCAATTCCAAAGAATGGATGCATCACTTTTGCCAGTTGTGGTGTGCCAACAATGCCACTGAGCCACTGGAACGAGGGATAAAAAAACGAGAACCCCGTTAGAAAGGTCACTAGGCCAACAAAGACTATGGTCCAGTGACACAGACGATCAACGAGCTTATGGCGCACGATCATTTCTTTATGACTCATAGTTTTTCCTCCTCTTTGACGCCGGCATCAATATAACCAGGCTGATCTTCCTCGACGATGTTGCGCCCTACCGCAATGCGGTGCATCAGGGCGAACGCCGCCGTTGCGAGCAAGCCTGCGGTGCCCAACGGTTTGAGCCAATCTTGACGCCATTCGGTTGCCGCAGGGATTTGCGGATCCTTGGGCATGCCATAGCTTTCGGGTTGCGTGATGTCGTGGAGGATCATCATCATATGCGTACCGCCAACGCCCTCTGGGTTATAAAGTCCCGCCTTGCTGAAGCCACGTTCCTTTAACTGCTCGACGCGTTTTTCGGCATAGAACAACATGTCTTCGCGGGTACCAAAGCGCAGTGCTCCCACGGTGCAGGTTTTAACGCAGGAAGGCTCGAGGCCAACGGCGAGCCTATCGGAGCACAGGGTGCACTTATAGGCTTTGTTATCTTTGGCGCTGATCTTAGGCACATTGAAAGGACAGGCACTAGCGCAATAGCCGCAGCCAATACACTTATTCGAGTCAAAATCCACTGTGCCATTGGCATGTTGCACAATCGCTCCGCTGGTTGAACAGGCTTTTAAACAGGCTGGATCGGCGCAGTGCATACAGGCAGTGTGGGTAAATTGCCAACGCAACTTATTGTTATCCATCACTTCGTGATACTGCATTATGTTCCAGCTTTCCGGTGACAGTGTCATCGGGTTCTGATAACTGCCTTGGAAAGTACCGACATCTTCACGAAGGTCATTCCATTCGGAGCAGGCAACCTGACAGGCCTTACAGCCGGTACATTTCGTCGCATCAAACAGCTTAGTCACCTGCTGGACCGCTCCAATGCGTGCTTGAGACGCTGGGGTGATGTCCGTGGTGCCTGAGATGCGGATAATATCTTGAGAAGCCATAATTAGAAGCCCTCCGATTTGGCAATATTCACAAGGAATGCTTTGTATTCAGGGGTTTGGGTATTGGCATCGCCCACAGATGAAGTCAGTTCGTTAACGATATAACTCTTCTGCGTCAAGGCCTCGTAGCTGCCATGGCGTGGAATACCAATGGTATGGACTTTTTTGCCCTGAACCATCATGGGTTGGAGCCGTTTAGTGACATAGGCCTTAGTCACAATATGCGAGCGCTTAGAGCTCACCTTGACCCAATCACCGTTATTGATGCCCTTTTCCGCCGCCAAGGTTTCATCGATTTCGATAAAGTGCTGTGGCTGGGTAATCGCAGCAAGGTGACAATGTGTGGTCCAGTTGTTGAAGTGCTCCGTCATTGAGTAAGTAGTGCCAACATAGGGGAATTCTTCATTGGTACCAAAGCTTTCACGTAAGCCTTTGAACATCCGCGCCACTGGGTTATTGGTGACCTTAGGGTGCAGCGGATTACTCGCCAGTGGTGATTCGAACGGCTCGTAATGCTCTGGGAATGGGCCATCTTTTAAGTCACGCAGCGCAAATAAGTGGCCAACGCCATCGGCTTGCATGATGAAAGGATGGGCCGATTCTTCGGCATTCAATTTGGCATTAAAGTCTGGCACATCAATGCCCTGCCACTTGTTGTCTTTATACTCGAGCAGTACACGGCTTGGATCGCGCGGCTTACCTTGTACGTCGCAGGAGGCGCGGTTGTACAAGATGCGCCGGTTTGCTGGCCAAGCGAATGACCAATTTGGGGTAATGCCTTTGCCTGATGGATCGCTATTATCGCGACGCGCCATCAAGTTGCCCGCTTCGGTCCACATGCCTGAGTAAACCCAAACACCACATGAGGTTGATCCATCGGCTTTTAACTCGGAGAAACCATTGAGTAATTTACCGGTAGTGAGATCATAACCATTCATCTCCCGCGCGATTTCCTCTGAACTAGGTTCATGTTCGACCGCATAGTCCCATTTAATGGCTTCAATTGGCGCAGGTAAACGACCACCCTCTTCACGGTATAAACGTTTTAATTCCAGCATGATGCCAGAAAGAATTTCAGGATCAGACAAGGCTTCGCCGGGTGGATTTGCGCCCTTAAAGTGCCATTGTAACCAGCGGCTTGAGTTGGCAATTGAACCACTTTCCTCAGCAAAACAGGTCGTGGGTAAGCGGAAGACTTCAGTTTGAATACTGGCGGTATCCACATCGTTAAACTGACCTGCATTGCGCCAGAAAGTGGAGGTTTCGTTTGCAAGTGCATCCAGCACAACTAAGAACTTCAGATTCGATAAGCCCTTAGACACTTTTTGTTTATCGGGCTGAGAGTTAAGCGCGTTGATGCCTTGGATAAAGTAGCCATTGACCTCACCGTGAACCATCATGTCGATTTGCTTGTTGATATCGTACTGTTGGTCCCACTTTGGCAGCCAGTCATAGCCATAATCATTCTCTGCCGTCGCATGTTCACCGAAGAATGCTTTTAACAACGACACGGTAAAGGCTGGGTAATTGTGCCAATAGTTGGTTTGGTTTGGTCTTAAGGCTTTTGGAGTGTAATGGGCTAAATAGTTTTGTAAATCAACATCTTTATCTTGAGGTAATTTAAGGTAACCCGGTAAGGCTTGGCACAATAACCCTAAGTCCGTTGCGCCTTGAACGTTTGAGTGACCACGCAGCGCATTCACGCCGCCGCCCATGATCCCCATATTGCCAAGCAGCAATTGGATCATCGCCATGGTGCGGATGTTTTGCGCGCCGACGCTGTGCTGTGTCCAACCTAGTGCATACAGGAAGGTTGCGGCTTTATGGTCAACATGGGTTGCCCCAATTTGCTGACACACTTCAAGATAGGTTTCTTTAGGCGTCCCAGTGATACTGGAAACTGTGTCGGGATCGTAGCGATCAACGTGTTTTTTCAGCAGGTTAATCACGCAACGAGGATGACTTAAGCTAGGGTCGACCTTAGCGTAGCCCTCTTCATCTAACTCATAGAACCAAGTAGATTGGTCGTATTTATGGTTAGCTTCATCGTAGCCACTGAATAAACCTTCATTAAATTCAAAGTCTTCCCGCACGATAAACGAGGCATTGGTATAGGCTTTGACATAGTTAAGGTTGATTTGCTGGGTTTCGAGTAGGTAGCGGATCATGCCGAGTAGGAAGGCAATATCGGTGCCCGAACGAATAGGCGCATATAAATCGGCGACGGCAGCACTGCGGTTAAAGCGCGGATCGACCACAATCAACTTGGCATTGTTGTGCTCCATCGCTTCTGTCACCCAACCAAAACCGACGGGATGCGCTTCGGCAGCGTTACCGCCCATCACAATGGCCAGATCGGTATTTTTCATATCTGCCCAGTGGTTAGTCATAGCGCCGCGGCCAAAGGTGGGCGCCATCGCAGCAGGTGTCGGAGCGTGACAAACGCGAGCGATGTTATCTATGCCTAACATGCCAATGGCACGGCCAAATTTATGGGTAATGTAGCAGCCTTCGTTTGCTTGGGCCGATGAGGTCATCATGCCTAGACTGACTAAGCGGTTAACGGTTTGACCCTGGGCATTTTTTTCAACCAGATTGGCATCACGCTCGTCTTTGATAAGTCTTGCGATACGCTTAAAGGCCTCATCCCAGCTAATGCGCTGCCATTTATCCGAACCAGGTAAACGCACTTCAGGATATTTTAAACGGTGCGGGCTATTCACATAGTCAACCAAGCCAGCGCCCTTAGGACACAGAGCTCCACGGTTAATTGGATTATCGGCATCGCCCTCGATATGAAAAATGCTCTGCTCCGCATTTTTCCCATTACTGCTCTGGCTGTACATCAACAAACCACAACCCACAGAGCAGTAGCAACAATTGTTACGCGTCTCTTTTGCGCGTAGCAATTTAAAACCTCTGACGGATGCAAATGCCTTTTCGGACATCAACCCCAGTGCAGAAATAGCAGAAGTCGCGGCTCCCACAGCACAGAGTTTAAAAAACTGTCGTCTATTCATTGTCATTTCACACACTCTCTTTTATGTGCTCACAATTTGCAGCGAATACGCTGCATGCTTGAGTAGAGAACTTAACCCTACTCAAAGTGCGAGTATAAAAAAGTAACTAATAATGACAATTTCCGACAGGTGATCAAAATCACATTAAGCTTTCAATGGAATAATATCCTGATGTATGTAAGTTTTATTATTATTTTTGAATTAATACTTTTAAATAATGTTATTTCTCAGGATTTAACGCTTTTATTGATATGGACATTTTGAGTAGTCATTTTGTCCACTTTGTACCAATTTCTGATAGCTGTAAATCTTATTGTTGATGCGCGTCACAAAAATGGCGTTAGTTGCTCAAATTATGAGTGAAAATACCGATTAGCCGCTTTTTGAGCAAGATCACAATTTAAGGTAAATGATTGGGGCGATAAGCGGCGATTTTGCCTGAAAGCGCGGTAAATCGTTTTTGTCTAAGGGATTGGTGAGTAGATTTGATAACAAAATTTGCGCTAAAAACGCTGATGTTTACTTAGATCTAACCGCAAAAACGTGGAGAGGTTACGCCATAAATACCCTGTAATTGATAGATAAATACATCCCCCGCTTGCGGCTCTTGAGCTAATTGCGATGTGTCAAGTGAGTGTTTAGCACTGGTCACGATAAGTAAATCTAATTTTGCGCCGCCAAAGGCGATGCTGGTTGGGTTTGTAACGGGCAATTTGAGGATAAGATCGACTTCACCGTCTGGACGATAGCGTACCACTTGGCCACCGCCCCACTGGGCATTCCAAAGATAACCCGCCGCATCGACATCGGAACCATCAGGGAAAATGTGATGGATCGTGCTCGCAAAGAGGCGCTTACGACTCAATAGCCCCTTCTCAATATCAAAATCATATTGATAGATTTGGTGTTTTGGCGAATCAGCATGGTAGAGCGTTCGCCCATCCACGCTCCAGCATAGGCCGTTGGAGATTTCGAGATTTGAGAGGCGCTGGTGGCAATGCCCATTCTCATCCAGACAATACAGGGCTGCCGTTTGTTGCAAAGTATCGCGTCGCTCAACCATAGTGCCGGCCCAAAAACGCCCTTGCCTATCGATGCGACCATCATTAAAGCGATTGCCGGCAAAATGAGATTCTGGCTGCGCCAACCATGTCAGGCTTTGATCTTCAATATTATAAGTCGCAATACCGATATCGAATGCGACGATCAGTGTTGTAGGCTTTGCAGTGAGGCCAAAGGAGCCGACGCGGTGCGGCATGGAGAAAGTATCTAGTGTGCAGGTGGCGAGAGTAAAACGATAAATCACAGAGGAGAGAATGTCGGTCCACCAAATGGATTGGTGTAATTCATCCCATAATACGCCTTCTCCAAGGAGGTTTCCTACTGGGATCGTCATCAACAGCTCGCCAACCGTGACCGTTTGCATTGCGTTACTCAGAAATAAACTCTGTAATCAAGAAAGGCTTAATCTTAAACAACTTATGGGATGAAGCAAGGGTAAAAAGTGAATATAGCTTGTGGTTCTTTTAGCTACCGGCTTATCGCGATAATAGTCGATAAATGACCTTCATAATGGCCAAGGTTTAAATATCTTAAGACATTGATTTAAAGCACCATTGAGAGTAATGCCAATCAGTTAAGAGCTGACAGGCCTTTTCTTTTGACTGGGTATTTCCTTGGTTTCGCTATGACATATCGAGGATAAACCCTTAATTCTCGTTGTATCGGTAGTATATGCTGCTCTGTTTCTGCGATTAAACTATCAATCCTTTTCGGAATGGTTCCGGCCAGTGCAAACGCGGTAGTGAGTTGCATAAAAAAATCCGATGACGAATGGTCATCGGATTTTGAGCTTTTGAATGGGATCGTCAAGCGATCTGGCTTAACTGATCAGTTATTGATTAGATTCGCTAAATAAATCAGCCACATCTTGTTCAGTAATCGCTTCGTCGTAGAACTTGATTTCATCGATTGCCCCTTTGAAAGGCGTATCCCAGAAGTTGACCCCGACCGCAAACTTAGTGGTCGGTACTGAGAAGACGTCCGGGAAGTTAGCGCCGGTAAACTTCAATTCACCATTGATATAAACCTTCACATCGCCGCCATTCACTGTGTACGCCAGGTGCGTCCATTGGGATTTTGGCATCACAAAACCGGTTCGACCGTCGTACCACGCTGTGCCTGACCATAATACCATGCGCTCATAATCATTTTGACCGCCAGGTAAGACGCTGGTCCAGCTAGAATCGGTCGCATAACCAAACAAGGCTGTAGTGTACTTATTCAGCTGCTCAGGATTGAGCCACATCGACACTGAGTAGGTGTAGTCTTTGATAAGGTTATTCGGCAATACAATACCAGAGGCACCATCAAAGACCGCCGCCTTGCCTACCGCGCCGTCCATATAGCTGATTTTACCGCCTTCGACACCAATCAGGTTACCCACTAAAGTGCCCGCACCGAAGTTAGCGGTACTGTCGTTAAGATTATCTTCGAAACTGTAAACCGCTACAGGTGTTGGTGGATTCTTAGCTTTTACGGTTGCGGTGAAGACTTTGGTTTGAGTCGCATTACCCAGTTTTAAGGTGGCCGTTAAGGTGACCACCTTGTCTTCTTCACCACGTGCAGGTTGCGTTACGCTACCATGGGTATCAATAGTCGTTGGATCCGAAGATACCCAAGAAATCGCCGCAGCATAAGGACCCGTTACTGGCAGTTCGATATTTTTACGCACCGCCGATAAGTCGCCTAGCTCCAGAATGGCCGTTGCTGAGGACAAGAGTTCACTGTCGGCTAACTTGTCGATATCGAGGGCTTTGACTTCTTCAGCCGTTAATGCCGCTTCATAGACTTTGAGTTCATCAATGAGGCCGTTGTATGGCAGATCCCAGTAGTTAACGCCAAGACCGAAAACGCCCTGTGCGCCCGTAAAGTAGTTCGCAAGGTTACCGCGGCTAAAGCGCTCAACCCCGTTGATAAAGACTTTAACTAGCCCTTTATTGACGGAGAACGCCAGATGCGACCACGTGTTTTCAGCGATGCGCTCGCCGGTTACACCATCAAACCAACTTTCAACCGCGGCACTGCCGCTGGTATCAATATTGTGACTCCAGAACATGGTATTACCGTCCCAACCCTGTGGCAGCATGCTGACCCAAGTATTGGAGAACTTGCTACCATCTTCAGCGGTTTGCTCGTTAACTGCGCCGAAGAATGCCGTGGTAAACCCTGTAATAACCGCAGGACTTGCCCAAAAAGACACTGTGTACTCGTAGCTGGAGATAATGCCCGATGGTAGTAACACCCCATGGGTACCATCGAGTGACAGGGCTTGTCCTTCAAAGCCTGTGGCGTAGCCAATGGCATCGCCCGCTTTGAAGATCCTATCGCCAGTGGGTTGGCCATCACTAAATAAGCCCAAGGAGTCCTTGAGGTTATTCTCAAAGCTATACTGGGCAATACGGTTATAGGTTTTATGGGCAAATACGGTGATTTTGAAGGTTTTAGTCACCTTCTTACCATTGACCATAATTGTCGCGGTTAAGGTCACGACCTTATCGCCCTCGCCCACGTTGGGTCTGATAATGGTGCCATCGGCACGGATCACTGACTCGTCGCTCGATTGCCACTCGATAGTTGCCCCACGGGTACCTTGTGTCGGTAAGGCGAGCGTGCCTTCGGTGACTTCGGTCGGCAGGCTAATGCCGTTTGCCGATGCCGATAAAATTTCCTCAGTGGTTTTATTGGTGAGCTTCACGCCCCAAATACTCGCCCCATCATTAGAAATGGCGCTAAAGGTAGGCATGAGTTTGTTTTGTTCAGGATCCCATTGCCAGGCGAGTACGCCTTCAAATGTGCCTAAATTGTCTAGCGTTAAGCTGATTTTATTGTCATCACCCTGTTGGTAAGTACCAGTCACATCGCCAGATACAGTGCCTTTATTGGTCCAAGTACGGGATAACTTCACATGGACTGATTTATGTGCCGCAGTATTAATATTTTTTGCGTGATTAATGAATTGATAATCACCAGTGACATCGATTTCATCGACAATGTTATCGCCGTTGATCGGTGCATAACGCTGTGGTGAGGCAACTAACCAACCATCGCTGTTGAGAAATAGCTCATGCACGCGCACGCTGTGACCTTCGTCGGTATCGGGGAAGCGCGTATGGAATACTAAGAAGTATTTGCCCGTTTGTGCATCATAAAAAGCTGAGTTGTGGCCGGGTGACAGATAACCGTGATCATGACCCACATCGCCTGGGTGGGCCACAAATTGGAAACCGCCCATCAGTTTGACGCCATAGTCGGCGATATTGCCTGCGGCCGTTGCGCCAATCATGTCGAGCCCAGCTGCATCTACATAGGGACCGTTAGGATTTTTAGATCGAGAAATACGAATGTTGTAACCGTCTTTTTGGGCAAAACCACCAAAGGAGGTAAACATATAATAGTATTCGGATTCAGGGCTATAGATAACATAAGACCCTTCAATCGCACTGTAATTGCCCCCCATGATCTTAGTGCCATAGCCCTGATCCGCTAACGGTTTACCCGTTGCTGGATCTAACTGCATCACCCAGATCCCGCCGGAATAGGAACCATAGGTCATCCACAGACCGCCATCTTTATCGTAAAACACGGCTGGATCGATAGCATTAGGGTCGACATTGCCATCGTAAATTTGACCGTTTGCGCCTGGGTTTTCAGCACCCTCATGACCTGATTTCAGTAGTAAACCTTTGTTTACATAAGGACCTAAAATATTGTCCGAGGTGGCCATCCCCAAATAGGAGCGCGATACGCAATCAATCTTATCGGGGCCGCCACAGAAGTCGTAATAGAAATGGTACTTACCGTCGGCAAGCTTTATCACATCCGGCGCCCACGAACCGACAAAGCCGCCCGTCCATGCCGTGCCTTCAGCGATTTCTGACGCATAGGTATTAAACAAGCTGCTCGTGGCGGCACCATCCGAGGCAATTTGTGTCCAGTTCATTAAATCAGTAGAGCTGGCCACCGCTAGGTGGGAGCCAAAAACATAGTAAGTACCATCAGTATCTTTAATGATCGATGGATCATGGACCACTGCATTTTTATAGCTCACCTCACCTGCTATTGTCGGATCCGCCGAAGTCACTGGAGCGGGAGGTGTAAAGGTATTTGTGTCGTTAGCACTATAGCTGCTGTCGTCCCCACCACAGGCGGCAAGTGCCATGATCAAGCTTGCTGACACGAATGAGCGTTTAAGCACCATGAGCGTCGTTCCTTTTATTGTTGTGTTGGATAGTTAGAGGTTAATCGTGTATCAATGCATCACATATTGGTAATACAATACTACTGTAACACTAAAATTACATTAGCACTCTGACGAAAGAAGTAAATATCTTGTGAAAGAGATTTATGATTTTTTGCAAAAAATGAGGCATTAAAGCTAAATATACAATGCGATTTATATTGATTTTGCCGCATACTCACCAATTTACCTACCGTCAAACTGTAAACTATCTCTCTGTTTTGTTTTAAAAATTCAATTTTTTCCTTGTCCATAATTCATTCTAAGAAATGCACTCTCTCTTTATTATCAAAATGAAATAGCAATGTTGACAGGTTAATAGTCATACAATATTATTTTAACACTTTGATAAGATCTTAATTGAGCACTTGAAGCATCATCAGATGCCATGGTGCAAAGTACGCTACAAAATTCTAAATTTTCAGGGACACTGTGGGGATGTCCGTGACTCTGAAGTGGAATAAAAAAGACCGGGACGTCAGATGGTGTCTTAGGCTACCGGGTCAAATAATAAACTACCGGAGATTAACTAGATGTTTAAACAGACTTATTTGGCAAGTGCGATTCTGCTTGCTCTTGCTAGTCAAGCGACGTATGCAGCAGAAGTTGAAGCGACTCAATCGCCTCAGGCGGAAGAAACGGCACAGCCCTCTTCTAGCGGTAAAGCGCAAAATAACGAAGAGATGGAGATCATTCAGGTTCAGGGGATCCGCGGTAGTTTAAATAAGGCGGTAGAACTCAAACGTCAAAATATTCAAGTTGTTGATGCCATCATTGCCGAAGATATTGGCAAATTCCCAGATAATAACGTCGTTGAAGCCTTACAACGGGTAACGGGTGTTCAAGTCACCGACCGCGCCTCTGGTGAAGCCAATACTGTAAGCATTCGGGGTTTAACGGATGTGACAACCACAGTGAATGGCCGCCAAATCTTCACCGCCGCAGGCCGTGAAGTGGCAATTGCAGACGTACCAGCGGCATTACTCGGCAGTGTTGAAGTCTTTAAAACACGCTCCTCTTCTCAAGTCGCCAGTGGTATCGCAGGCCAAATTGACATTCGTACCCATAGACCTTTTGATTTTCAAGAAGAAAAAATTTCGGTAGCAGCCAAAGGGATTTACTCTGATCAGCCTGACACTATCGATCCCAATTTCAGTGCTTTAATTAGCGACCGCTGGGATACCAGCATCGGTGAAGTCGGTGCATTAGTTAACGTTTCTTATATTCGTACCAATTACAACGATCAAGTTGTCGCTCCTGGTGCGTCCTTGCCCTATTACGCAGAAACGGGTACACAAATCCCTGATATTTATTGGACCCGCGGTTTAGCTCATGGTCTTGATACATCTGAAGGAGCCTTGATCAACGGTCAAGAATATCTGCTCATGCGTGATGCTGTGTTTCAAAATATGAATAACGGTGAACGTGAGCGTCCAGCACTAAATTTCTCATTGCAATGGGCACCAACTGACACTTCCGAGTACCTTTTTGAAGCATTCTATAACGGTTATCGCAATGATAACTTCAACTCTATGCTCTTTAGCAATGTTGATTCCTCGGCTAATTGGCAGCAAGTGATCAAAGATGGTATCGAAGTTTATGATGGTACCAACGTGGTAAAATCGCGAACTGCATATAACGTTGGCGGCTTTAGCAGTTCAGATCATAGCCACAACGAAACAGATAGTTACGTATTTGCCTTAGGAGGTAAGTGGGACTTTGACAATTTGATCTTAAAGTCTGAAGTTGTCTATCAAACCAGTACCTATGAATCACAATTTCTGGCGATGCGTGGTGTAAGCGCGAATAGCACTCAAACTTTCTACGGCGTTGATGTTGACTATAACGACAAAAGTGGTGGTGTCCCTAGCTGGGTTTATTTAGATAACCCTGACACTGCTATTAATGAATCTGATTTAACGCAATTATCCTTGTGGCAAACTGCAAACGTATACGATAGCGGTGCCAAAGACGAGGGGGATTCAGTTACTTGGACACTCGATGGTGACTATTACCTCGACTACGGTATCTTCACTAAGATGAAGTTTGGTGTACGCGCTGAGCAACGTGGTGCAAAACACGGATTGTACGATGCAGGCTCACTAAACACTAATGTTCTATTTAGTGATCTTGACCCGAACATGTTTACCGTAACTACTGACTTCTTTGATGGCCGTGGAAATGTACCAACTAGCTGGGCTATCGCTAACGGTAACTATCTGTATGCTAATCGTTCTGCTATTGAAACGATGTACGGTGCAGATGAACAAGCTCTTGCTATGTATACTAACTATGACATCACTGAAAAATCATACGCTGCGTATATCCAAAGTGATTTTGAAACTGAGTTATGGGGTAAGCAAGTCGATGGTCAAATCGGCCTACGTTACGAGAAAGCCGATGCGGATATGGATTTTTGGGAACGCAAAAAATATGCTACTGAGGATGTCGTTGATGACATTCGATATTATCTCGTGCATGACACCGATACCAATGGAAGTGCGGAGTTATTACCAAGCTTAATGGTACGCTTCTGGTTAACGGATGAACTGGTTGCACGTTTTGCCTACACTGAAACGATTCGTCGCCCCGCCTTTGGTGATTTAACCACTGCGATTTCCTATACAGAAGACTTAACAAAGCTTGGATTCGGTCAAGCTTCAAGTGGTAACTCTAAGTTAGAACCAACTACTTCACAAAACTATGATTTCTCATTGGAATATTACTTTGGTGAGGGATCTTCTATTTTCGGTACTTATTTCCGTCGTGATATTGAAGGTTTTGTATTTAACTCAGTATCGACTATCACTCGTGAAGTTGATGGTGAAACAAAAAAATATCTTTTAAGCCGACCAGAAAACTCTTCGAATGGAAAACTAAGTGGTTATGAACTTGGTGCGGTGTATTTCCCTGAAAATATGCCTAGTTACCTAGATGGTTTAGGTACTCAAGTGAGTGCAACCTTCTTAGATTCTAGCCAAGACATCCCAGAGTTTGATAGTGAAAGTGGTGAGCAAATTGCAACTACAACACGAGATTTATTTGGTGTATCAGATACCTCAATGAGTGCTGTATTGATTTATGATAAAGACGTTTATAGTGCTCGCCTCTCTTACACCTGGCGTGACAAATTCTTATCTGCTTATGACGCAGGTAGCTTCGCAATGCCTCGTGGCATTTATCGTAAGCCGGAGCAATCGCTTGACTTCCAATTTAGCTATAACGTAACAGATGAATTTGTACTAACCTTCGATGCGACAAATATTCTTGATGATATCTATCAAGAATACTATGAAGACTCAGTACTCTATAACCGCACGAATAGTATCTACACCCGAACGTTTGCCCTCGGTGCGCGTTACTCCTTCTAATTGACCACTGTTGTTTAAACCGAAAAAGCTAATCCTGTGATTAGCTTTTTCTTTTTATATCAGATAAATGGCAAGATTTTTACTCGATCTTTCTAATGCTTATCCATCAAATTGCTTTTGTCTGAGCCCAAGCTTTGCTAGTTTATATTTCTTTTCTTCCTTGAATATTGGCTATGCACACCGCTTGGTTCGATTTTAATCTGATCCCTATCGATATATTCACGCTGTTAACCTTAGCCTCGGCATTTACTGCATTTTTTACCGCCTGTTTTGGTATTGGCGGAGGTGTGATGTTATTGGGCGTGATGGCGCAAGTGCTTCCGCCTCAAGTGATTATTCCCCTCCACGGCGTAGTGCAATTGGGCTCTAACTTAGGACGAGCCCTATTGGGATGGCAACATATTCAATGGCGAATTATCAGGGTATTCTTACCGGGGGCGCTCGTTGGTGCCACGCTGGGCAGCTTAGTGTTAGTGGCGATCCCCCCTACGGTGATGTATCTCACCATTGCCCTATTTATTTTGTACTCCTGTTGGGGCCCCAAAATACCTCGTGTAGTACTGGGTACTATGGGCATGTTAATTGCGAGTGGGATAACAACCTTTATCTCATTATTCGTTGGGGCAACTGGCCCTTTGGTTGCGGCGTTTATCAAGCAGTTAGAGATTGATCGATTTCGTACCGTAGCCACCTTTGCAATGATTATGTCCTTACAACATGGGGTGAAAATTATCGTTTTTGAGGGTGTTGATATCCCCATACTCCCATGGTGGCCACTGTTCGTTTGTATGATTATCAGTGGCGGTATTGGAACATGGCTAGGCTTTAAGATGCTTACTCGAGTAACGGACAAACATTTCAATTTAGCTTTTGATTTGATTCTCACGCTACTGGCAATACGACTGTTATGGCAGGCCATGACTGGATAAAAAGAGCCGGGATAAAAAAGAGCAGTAATTGCATACACAACTACTGCTCTGGTGCCGAGCAAACAAGGCTCAACCAAGATGCCGTTAAGCGACCTCAACTTAAACGACATTACAAGCACGCGTTTAGCCACCGCCGTGGTGATGCTCAGTTATTTAGAGGGATGAATTATTTCACCTCTCTAAAATAGAACTGTTGTGAAATGGTGTTTTTCCACACGTCTTCCACTATGTTATCGCCATTGGCATAGGATCCATTGGCCACTTTCATGGACGAACCGCCCTTGCGAGACACTAGCCTTAATGAGCCATTTGGCATCAACTCGCTGCGGAACTCGCTGTCGATTGCATTACACGCCCCTAGCTCCAGATTACCTTCGTTGGTCACAAGGCATTGTTGCGCCTTGTTGTTTGAACGTTGGATGGATTGCAGACGGTAAAATCCATCCGTTGTCGGCATTGCTTGCCACTGCTGACAGGCATCGCCGGTGTATTCAAACTGAGCTACATTGGCATTAGGTTTAAGCTGACATTGTTCGGCACTGACCACTCGGCCGCTATGGGCGTTGACTATGGCAAATGTTGAGACAGGTTCAATCCGCCAATCGGTGCATTCACTGACACGGTTTTCGCCCGCAATCACGTCGGCACCGGCCTTTTTACTGCAATTTTTCGCCTGTAAATTACCGATGGAGTGATCGTTTGCAAAGCGGAACCAGCCTTCACGAGTGGAATCCACCGACCAACGCTGACAACGGGAGGCGACCCAAGGCGCCGTATTCAGTGCCGTTGAAGACTCATCTTGGCACTGAGCCTGAGTTAAAAAGGTTCCCTGCCCCACATTGGCAAAGCGATATAGGCCATCGTTACTCGGATCAATTACCCATTGACTGTTGTCATCGTCGCACTTGCCGACACTGACCTGGCCTTTGGCATTGGTCACTAGGCATTGACCGACCTCACGGCTTACGATGCGGTATTTCACGCCTTCCACTTGAGTGGTTATCGGGCCAAACTCGCCACTTGGGACAGGCAATTGCTTTTTATCCGCCATCGGTTCGCCAAATTTAGGCAAGCCTTTGTTATCCCATGTAAAGGGGTGAGCACGTGCCGCACGGGTGCCACTACAGCCGTCGGAGGCCGAGGAGTTGCCATGGTATATAAGCCAATCTTCTTTCCCATCGGGTGACTTGAAGAAACCATGATGCCCGGGGCCATAGACGCCATTGGCTTTGCTAAAGAAAGGTTTGTCGTACTTGGTCCATGCGGCGGGATCCATGGGGTCGTCACCGGTGAGTTCGACCACGGCTAAGGAATAATCCTCAGTATTACAAAAGCTTGCCGAGTGAACTAAAAAGGTTCTGCCCTCATGCTGAATGATCTCTGGGCCTTCATTGACGTTTAAGCCTGATTTTTCCCAGTCGTGAATAGGTGCGGTAATCACCTTATGTTCGCCCTCGACGGTCCAAGGGTTGCTCATCTTGGCAATCAAGTTCACTTGATCTTGGCCGTGCCATTCGGACCAGAGAAAATATAACTGGCCTTTATACTCCAAATAGCTGCCGTCGATATTCCAGTGATCGGGCATTGGCGTGCCCTTAAACTTGTATGGCCCCATGGGGTCACTGCCTTCACTCTCGAGGATATGGTTACGCTGGCCATCGAAGTTTTCTGCCACGCCCGAGGTGTAAATCACATACCAACGTAGTCCCTGCTCAGTTTGCAGAGGGTGGAATTCGAATGCCCAAAAGTTACAGCAGTTCGACTTATCGGTGCCGCTCCAAATATTATGGGCCGGCGCATCGGCAAGCCCAGCTATGGTGGGCGATTTACGCATCACCAGCTCAGAGGTCCACGTGGTGGTGGTGAGATAATAGTTACCATTGTGGTATTCGAGCCAAGGATCGGCACCGTTACGAAATAACGGATTGGCGAAAGTGGCTGCGGTAATGCGGTTTTCATCCGCGCCCTTCGCACTCTCTGCTGCATGTTGGTCAACCGCTCCCAAGCTGGTGAAGCCAAGTCCCATCGCAAGGGAGATGGCGACCATTACTTTATTGATAGAATGAGTCATTATTATTTTCCTTCGGGTGCAACTAATACGCTCTGGTATTGATTGAGCACCTTAGGATCGACCACGGGCCAACCTTGGCGCCAGCTCAGTTCCGCCATCTTGAGTTTTTGTAAGCCATTATCGGCGGATTCATAGGCATGAAAGACTAAGTAATCTTTACCATCGAAGTTATAAACACTGTTATGGCCCAATCCAGGCCAGTCCTTAGTGCCATGCAGTAATACTGAGCCACCGCCCTGTGCCATGTCTTTGCCCTCTTTATCGAGGTAAGGCCCAGTCACCGTTTTGGCTCGGCCCACGGCTAAGTGATAGGTGCTGTCATCCCCACGGCAGCAAAGGCCATAGGAGACAAAAAGGTAGTAATAGTCATCTTTTTTATAGATAAAAGGCGCTTCGATTTGTGCAGGACCCGGTTCGGTTTCACCAAGCAATGCCGGGCGTTCTAACTTGGCTAGCGTGTGCCACTCCTCTGGTTTGGCAATGGAAATAAAGTCTGGGTTGAGTTTGACCAGTTTTAACCCTTGCCAGAAGGAGCCAAAGCTCATCCAAGGCGTGCCCTTTTCATCGACAATAATATTGGGATCAATCGCGTTCCATGCATCACGATTTGGCACAGATTGAATAACGATCCCCTTATCTGCCCACTGATAGTCCTTTGAGTTTTTGTCGAGGGTTTTATTGACTGTCACACCAATGGCCGAGGTGTTTTTACCAAAGGCTGATACTGAGTAATACAGATAGAACAAGCCGTTATGCTCGATAATATCCGGCGCCCATAAATGGCCGTTAAACCCAGATGCCACCTTACTCGCCCAGCTAGGTTCGGTCTCAAATACTCGACCCGCCAGCGTCCAATGGATTTTATCTTTTGAGGAATAATAGGTAATGCCAGGGCCAGTGCTAAAGAGATAATACTGTCCGGCCTCTTTCGCCATCACAGGATCATGAATACTCACCTGCTTGGCACTTACTTGGCCTAGAGTTGCCAATATGCCCAGCAGCGCACAATTGAGCATCTTAAGGTGACTTTTTAGGGCTGTTTTCGGTGTGATTCTTATGGCTGGCATTAATTCTCCTTATTACCTCATCCTATTTAATAAAATAGCTATTATGCTATTGTATGATGAATTAAGTTATCATACTATCGGACAAGGAAGTAACAATCAAATGCAAAAAAATTAACAGGAGAAAATGTGTTAACATTGCGGATGCGGTAAATCGCAAAATAACACAATAACTCACTGTTTATAATAAATATAATAAGGATTTCTGATGAGTTCTCATAAATTGTCAGTCATTGAAAAGATCGGTTACGGCTCCGGGGACATGGCCGTTAACGTGGTGATTTCGTCAATGATGTTAATTATTACCTTCTTTTATACCGATATTTTTGGGTTAAAGCCCGCCGATGTCGGGATTTTGTTCCTGCTGGTCCGTCTTATAGATGCCATTACCGATCCTTTAATGGGCATTATTAACGATAAAGTGACGACCCGCTGGGGAAGATATCGCCCCTACTTCCTGTTTATGGCGATTCCCTTTGGTATTTCGGTCTTCTTAACCTTCTCAACCCCGGATTGGGATTACAATGCCAAACTTATCTGGGCCTACTCGACCTATATTCTGGTCACTATCATCTTTACCACAGTGACTATTCCATATATTTCGATTATCAGTGTGATCACCGACGATCCGAAAGAGCGTTTATCCGCCAACGGTTATCGTTTGTTCTTCGCCAAAATTGCCGCCTTTTTAGTGACCATTATCGTGCCTATGTTAGCGTCGTCTTGGGGCGGTGAGAACATTGCTGCGGGTTATCAAAAAGCCATGGGCGTGATGGCATTAATGGCAACACTGTTGTTTTTATTTTGCTTTTTCACGACCACAGAACGCGTGGCTTATAAGGTTGAAACTAAGCCTGTCGCCATGCAACTGCGATTATTGTTTAAAAACGATCAATGGCTAGTGTTAACCGCGATTTGTGTGATTGGCACCATTGGCTATGTGATCCGCGGTTCGGTAGCTGCCTACTACGCCACCTACTACTTGGGCGGCGATGCCAAAATGCTCTCAGCATTTCTATCGACCGGTGTGGGCGCAGCGATTCTGGCCATGGTGGCTTCGACTTGGATCACTAAGCGTTACTGCAAACTTAAACTCTTCCGTTACAGCCAAATCGCGGTTGGGATCTTAAGCGTCATTATGTTCTTTGCCGTGCAACCGGGGGACATAGTGCTGGCCTTCGTACTTTACTTTGCGATTTCATTTGTGGTGGATTTACATGCGCCTGTCTTCTGGTCGGTGATTTCCGAGTCGGTGGATTATGGCACAGTCAAAACGGGCCACAGGGTCTCTGGCCTTGCTTTTGGCGGGATCTCATTCGCCCAAAAAGCGGGTATGGGCGCAGCGGGCTTTGTGGTGGGTATGTTGTTGACCTATTTCAACTATCAACCCGGTGCAACCCAAAGCGAATTTGCGCTGACCGGCATTTCGTTAATGCTGACGGTGATCCCTGGCGCATTCCACGCGCTGATGGGCTTACTGATGTTCAAATACAAGATTTCTGACCGCGTTTATGAAGAAATCAAACAGGCTTTACCCGAGCAGGCAAATTTTAACCAAACGGATGCCAACCTGACGTCTAAGGCTCTAGCCTCTAGCACAGAAGCCTCTGAAACCGTAACGCCTAAGACTGCTGCGCCCCAAGTATCGGCGTAATCTATCTGCGATAACACCATAAGCCCCTATCCAGGGGCTTTTTTATCACACCGTATGACATTTGCGTTATATCGATTACTGCGAACGTGCACTCTACAACCATATCCTCTCGTCCTAGCATCCGCAAACTGGCGGCCTAGTGTATTTTACGCCGATGCGCCCCGACCATTACCACGTCTATTCATCGGCGCAGGAAAGTATGTGATGTTGTGTCGGTTCTGGCATCGAAAATCATGCTAAATCCGCCGTGAGTCCATAAGTCAGCTGCAATTTACCACTGGGAAAGCCCGCACAAATCAAGCGAGCCCAATCCACGCTAATCCCCTTCTTTCGCCTGCATGACAGCCGCTATACCTTGTATTTTAGCCAGAGCGCCCCCGATGAATGGCAGCAGAAACAGCAAGCGTTAGCTCAAAAAGCCCAGATGGAAGCCAAGCTGATGGCGCAAACCTTAGATAGTGTGCAGCCCGGTGAGCTGCAACCTGAGTCGGATCATTTCTTTAAGGCATCTAAGAGTGAAGCGGGCCTTAACGGTAATCGCCATTGGCGCCATGCCCAGGATTGGTTTAGCTATCAACTCGATGCCAAAGGTGAACCGCAACCCGTATTGCGCTTAACTTACTTTGGTTTGGATGCAGGGCGACGTTTCGACATTTTGATCAACGATAAACGCCTTGCCGAAGTCACTCTGCCTGCCGATAAGGGGCCAACATTTTATAACGTCGACTACCCTATTCCCGCCGATATGCTTTTGGATAGCACTGTGCTCTTCAGGGTGAAGTTTGTGGCAAAACCGGGCTCGATTGCCGGCGGTTTATATGAGGTGCGCCTACTAAAAAGTGAGCCAAGCTCGACTCAGTAAGCGAGTATCCCGAGCGCATATAGGTACTTGGGCTTAAAACATTGATTCAGATAAGGGAAAGTGAAACGCTTTCCCTTGTTTTTATCCCCTTACCCAGAGTTTCTACGCTTGGCACTATCTAATGTTTGCTGGTGGCCCTATGCGACTCGCCGTAAATAACAGCCACTATCCTTCAATATTTCAGTCAATATTGAGTGGAATATCGTCGGTTATAGACGAAATAAGCAAGTTGTGTTGAAAATTTTTGCAGGTAAAATTCAACGCCATTGCTGATAAAAATCAGTAATCATCTCTTTATCGTTGCAACTTTGAACAAAATAATCGATATCAGCATCGCTTTGATCGCCAAACCAGACGGAGAACAATATTGCCTGCGGGTTTAGCGGGCGCATGGCTTTAACCTCATTGAGCGCCCTGACTAATATGGCGTACAAGGCTTTGAGGTAAGCATCGTATGCCTCTTCGGACTCGAGTGCCTCAGCGTCCTCTTGCAGCAATTGCAGTTTGTCGTTAATCGCCTCAAAAATATCTTCATTTTCATTGTGATGTGGAGAGTCGCAGGCCGACCAGCGCTGTGTTTGCTTAAGCTGTGCGAGGGATTTATGCCGAAAACGATGATCGTTTTGATATTGCTCTGCGACGGCCGTCAGGCCTTCCTCGGTGAAAAGGGTGACGCCTAAATATTCCACTAAGGGCGTGCTATACAAGCAAAAACCATAGAGGGTCTGCGCCGGATATTCTGACAGCCACCAATCGTAATATTTCGCAAGTGCCTGGGTGAGTTCTTGAGCAAACTCATCCATTCTTGCTTCAATATTTGCACTAAGTTTGTCCTTGTTTATCGCCATTTCCCTACTCCTCGAACTTGGCAAAATCATCATCACTGATATTCACTTCCACACGCAGGCAGTACTTCTGCTCACCATCTGAATGCTCGGGCGGCAATATAACATCAATAGGTTCAAAGGTTGAATCGGTTAAGTGATTGAAATAGCGAGCGGAATAGCTTGTTGTGCGTGCGAGCCTAAAAATCGCGTTTTACCTAAGCAATAGCGCTTAAGTCAGGCATAAAAAAGCGGGGCTGCTGTAGCATGCCCCGCGGTCATCACATCATTTGTGGTGGCAAATCAATTAGTAGAGATTGAACAAGGGGCGTCCGCTCTCATCAAATGACACCGCTAACGTCCGCGCATGGCGATTGGGATCATAGAGTGGATCTTTAATGATTTGCGCTAAAGGACGGGTATCTGTCTTTGGCACCACGCTAGGATCGCCCACCGCATGTTCATAATCACGGGCATGGTAAATACAGATGGGCGTCACGCCATCTTCTGCCACGGTGAAACTGTTATGACCAGGGCCGAAGATTTGCTTGTCGACATCAGTGCACAGCACTGGCTGGCGGGTTTTCTTCCAGGAGTTACGATCGAGCAGATCAGCATGCTCATCGGCTTCCATATAACCCATGCAATAACAAGCACCTGTCGCGCTGGCTGAGAAAGTAATAAAGATTTTTCCCTGGTGTTTAAGCACTGCAGGCCCTTCGTTAACCCAAAAATCGACGCGTTCCCAATCGTAATCTGGAGTGGTGAGCATAAATTGCGCCGTCTTTAACTTGATGGGCGATGCCATTTCCGCAAGATACAGGTTGGATGCCGCAAATTGTCCACCGGTTTTCTCCGCCCAGCAGAAGTAGCGCTTACCATTGTTTTCGAAAATGGTCGCATCTAAGGAAAAGTCGATAAAGGACTTATTATCACCCTCGGCCGCCTGCATCATGCCAAGTTCAATCCATTCATCATTTAATGGATCTTGTCCTAGACACTCAAGCACGTAGGGGCGTAATGCCCAAATATTTTCCTCTTCGCTGGCCGCAAAGTAGATGTACCATTTGCCGTCGAGATAATGGATCTCGGGCGCCCATACGTGGCGGCTCATTGGGCCGCTTTGGTGTTTAAACCAGATATCGAAGGTTTGGGCGTCTTTCAAGCCGTCTAAGGTCTTGGATTTACGCAGTTCAATCCGATCGTAGGTCGGAACAGAACCTGTAAAGTAGTAATAACCGTCGCTATGTAGGTACACAAAGGGATCGGCGCGCTGCTCGACTAGGGGGTTGTTTGTTGCTCTTATCATGGAAAACCTGTCTATTTCGATTACTTAAGTGTGCTATTCGTGTCTGTTAAATGCATTCCGCTTATTCGCGGGATTGCGTGTCTTGCTGATTAAAGGTTTGGCTATCGCTGTGCTGATTATCAAATACTGGGAAACCGTCCGCCGACCAGCGAATGGCACGGTAGTAAGTGTGCCGATTGCCGTCGGTCAATGGTGTCCCCTGCAGCTCAAGGTAATTACGAGCATGGTAAAACATCAGCTCGGTTTTACCATCCTCTGCCAGCACAAAACTATTATGGCCAGGACCAAAACGATTCAAGCTAGGCTCAGTGGTAAAGATTGGACTTGGCGATTTATGCCAACTCTTGGGATCGAGTAAATCGGCATTTTCATCGGCCCATAACAGCCCCATGGCATAACGGTCATCCGTAGCACTGGCGGAATAGGTCACGAAGACTTTACCGTTTTTAACCAACACAGCAGCGCCCTCGTTGACTTTAAAGCCTAAACGTTCCCAATCCAATAAGGGCTCGCTGATAATGGTTTCGTTATCAGAGAGTTGAGTCGGTGATAGCATTTTGGCAATCACTAAACCAGTGTTGTAACGCTTGGCCTTATCCTGCTGCGCCCAAATAAAATAACGCTCGCCCTTCAGGCTAAAGCTGGTCGCATCGAGGGAAAAGGCATCCTGCGCCGACTGTAATTTACCTAGCTCTTGCCATTGGCCCGTCATCGGCGAGTCACCCTCAAGGCCTAAGACAAACATGCGGTTATGAAAACGCACATCCTTATTGCTGGCCGCAAAATAGATATACCAGCGACCATCGATTTTGTGCAGCTCTGGCGCCCAAATATCGATACTCATGGGGCCAGTTTCATGCTTGCGCCACAGGGTTTTAGGCGTTGCTTGGCGTAAACCATCTATGGTTTTGGCGTGGCGAAGTTCGATGCGGTCAAACTCAGGCACAGAGGCAATAAAGTAGTAACTGCCGTCATCATCGCGGATCACCCAAGGATCCGCCCTTCTCTCGATAAAGGGCGCCTTCGCATCGAGGGCTTGCGCCGTGGCGCTGTGGGATTGTGCGCGGCTAATCTCAAGCACAGGCACGGCTTGCGCTAATGGCAGTGCCAATGCGGCGAGTAAGCCACAGGTCAAAGGCAAGCGCCGAAAGACCGACAGGTTAGGTTGACGATTATCCATGTTGTTTTTTGCGTCCATTCAAGAGTTTCTGTAATAGGATGAAAAAGAACAATAAGAGTCCGATAACAATCTTGGTCCACCAACTGCTTAAGCTGCCATCGAAGGTGATATAAGTTTGGATCACCCCCATCAAAATCACTCCAAGTACAGTGCCGAGCACAAATCCACTGCCGCCCGTCAGTAACGTGCCGCCAATGACCACGGCCGCAATGGCATCCAGTTCGACGCCAATGGCGCCAAGCGCATAGCCAGAGAAGGTGTAAAAGGTAAAGACAATGCCCGCCAGCGTTGCCAGAAAGCTACTGATGGCGTAAATACTGATAGTGGTTTTAGCGATGGAAATCCCCATTAGTTCAGCAGAATGTTGATTGCCACCAATGGCATACACATTGGTGCCGAAACGGCTGTAATGCATCACAATGGCGATAATCACAAAAAACAGAATAAAGATCAGTGAGCTTAAATCGAGCGCAGCATTGCCTGGTAGTGCAATGCTTATCTCGGCCACCGCATCGTAAAATGGATGGTCAATGGCAATCGACTCTTCACTGAGCGTCGTCGCTAAGCCCCGCGCAAGGAACATGCCCGCAAGCGTCACGATAAAAGGCTGCAACTTATACACATGGATAATGCTGCCCATGAGTGCGCCAAACAGCGTGCCAAGGGGCAAGATAACCGTAAAGGCCAACAATGGATGCCACTGGTACTCAGTGATCAATAAACTGCTGACAACCCCACTTAAGGCGATGACGGCGCCAACTGAAAGATCAATGCCCCCGGAGATAATCACTAAGGTCATGCCTAATGCGGTGATAAGTAAAAAAGCATTATCACGCAACAGGTTGGTGACTACTCGGCCGCTGGCAAAACCGTCAAACTGAAAGGTGCCGACCAGAAACATCGTCAGCAGCAATGAGGCGGTGATCCACAGCGGGATAAAACGTCTTGCTATCATGGTTTTTCTCCTGTCGCTGTGCTGACTTTTGCACTTGTGCCCTTTTCTGCTGGTTTTGCATCCGCTTGGCGCTTGGATTTGAATAGCGCCGACAATTGGCGCCTAAATTTAGCCGATTGCAACAGCAGCACGGTCAGGATAACGATGGCCTTGATCAGCAAGTTAAATTTAGCGGGTAAACCGCTGACGATAATCGTGGTTGCTAAGGTTTGGATGATCAGCGCGCCGACGACCGACAGAATCAAGGAGAAACGCCCGCCCGTGAGTGCAGCGCCGCCAATAACCACTGCTAATATGGCATCGAGCTCAAGCCACAGTCCGGCATTATTCGCATCTGAACCTTGGATATCGGCGGTGCTGATCATGCCGGCCAATGCCGCGCACAGACCCGCAATGGCATAGGCAAACAGTTTGATGGATTTATCGTTGATCCCAAGGTAACGACTCGCCTTGGCATTACAGCCCACCGCTTCGATAAACAGCCCTAAGGCGGTTTTACGTAGCAGTAATTGGCTAAAGATCAGCATCCCAATCACAATCCACACTGGCATCGGCAGGCCTAAAAACTGGCCTACGCCAATAGCGGCAAAGCCTGGGTGCTGGAAGGTGATAATTTGCCCTTGGTTGATAAGCTGAGCAACACCGCGCCCTGCCACCATAAGCAACAAGGTTGCGACAATCGGTTGAATGCCTAAGAAACTCACCAGACCACCATTAATACAACCGGCTAAGAGCCCAACGCTTAAGCCCGCAGCAATGACGATGACTAAGCTTAAATCCGGCACTAACAGTAGATTCGCGCAAACGGCGCCCGCAATCGCCATCACGGCACCAACCGACAGGTCAATACCGCCAGTGGCAATCACGAGACTCATACCAATCGAGAGCAGCGCTACGGGTGCACTGCGATTTAAGATATCAATCAAAGAGCCATAAAGCCTGTCGTCTTGATAGCTGATATTAAAGAAACTGCTATCAATAAACAGATTGGAAAGTAACAGAATACCTAAAGCCAAGACTGGCCAGAGGTATCGACCAATGGAGGTCGACTTGCCCGCTTGGTAACGGGTGTTTTTTTCTTGAACCATGGGTTTGTGGCTTTCCTGCATCCGTGGTTGTCGCTCAGATGAGTTCGACTCAGACGAAAATGATTCGGTCGATAGGGTTTGGACAGAGCTTTTCATTTATCCCTCCGCAATCGCTTGCATTACGTGTTGCGAGGTTAATTCCGCTCCTGAAAGTTCACGTACTGCATATCTGTCGCGTAATACCACGACTTTATTTGAAAAGGCCACGAGCTCATCAAGCTCAGACGATGCAACCAGCAGCGACATGCCTTCATCACACAAGGTTCTGATAAGCTTGACGATTTCGGCGTGGGCGCCAATATCGATGCCGCGGGTCGGCTCATCTAGCACAAGCAAAATGGGCTCGATGGCTAACCAACGCGCGAGGATCACCTTCTGTTGATTACCACCACTCAACTGTTCTATGGGTTTATCTGCGTCCGGTGTTGCAATCTGTAATTTATCGATAAAGAACTGGGCAATTTCCTGCTGCCGAGTATTGGATAGATACCTCCACCACCCGATACGCGCCTGCAGCGCGAGTATGATGTTTTCACGAATCGATAAAGGGCCGATAATGCCGTCAATCTTGCGATCTTCCGGGCACAGGGCGATCCCGGCGCTGATCGCATCCACGGGTTGTGACAGATTAAGTTTCTGCCCAGCTAAATGGATACTGCCGCTATCGACCAAGTCCAGCCCAAATACGGCGTTGCACACTTCGCTGCGCCCAGAGCCTAGCAGCCCCGCAAGTCCAACTGCCTGCCCCTTCGGCACGGTGAGATTCATCGATTGGATTGAACCTTTCACCGACACATCTTTGAGGGACAAGAGTACGGCCTCTGCGCGGGTGACGGTGCGCTCCTTTTCCTGTTTATCAACCAATTGCTCCTGCAGAGAACGCCCGAGCATGGCTTCAATCAACTTAGGTTGTGGCAGTTCTGCCGTCAGATATTCGCCGATAAACTGCCCGTTACGTAACACGGTAATGCGATCGCTTATCTGATAAACCTGATCGAGGAAGTGAGTGATAAAGACAATAGCCACGCCCTTGGCTTTGAGCTGGTTTAAGATCCCAAACAGCACTTGCACTTCTTTGGCATCTAAGCTCGCGGTAGGCTCATCGAGCACTAATACCTTGGCCGACATGGCTACGCCACGGGCGATGGCGATCAGTTGCTGCACCGCGATGGAATAATCTGACAGCGGCGCGCTAACATCGATATCCAGTTTGAACTGGGTTAACACGGCCCGCGCGTCGGCATACATTTTTTTAAAATGGATCAGCCCAAGGCGGCGCGGTTCGTAACCGAGGAACAGGTTTTGTGCCACGGTCAGGTTAGGCACTAAGTTCACCTCTTGATAAACCGTGCTGATCCCCGCCTTTTGCGCGTCCATTGGTGTGTTGAAGTGTTGCGGCTCACCGAGGAAAAGGATGTCGCCCATGTCTTTCGACTGGGCGCCTGTCATCACTTTCACTAGGGTTGATTTACCCGCACCGTTTTCGCCCAATAGGGCGTGAACTTCCCCTGCAAATAACCGTAAGCTCACATCCTCAAGGGCTTTAACGCCCGGATAATGCTTACTGATCTGCTTGAGTTCTAAAATAAGGCTCATAGCGCTATTCCCCAAGAAAGCGTCAATGGGATTATTGCTGGCGGCGCTTTTCGTACTCTGCGGCAGCGGTTTCTTGGGTAAATACATCACCCGTGGTGCTAATAAGCTTGGCTTGATCCTTATTGCCCTTCAGGTACGCATCGATAGCATCAAATGCTGGGCCGCCTAAGTATGGGCTAAGCTCAACCGTGGCATTAACATCGCCATCGGCCATGGCCTTAAAGTAATCGGGAACACCGTCCACGGAGACAATCAGAATATCTTTGCCCGGTTTTAAACCCGCTTCTTTAATGGCTTGCACCGCGCCAAGGGCCATTTCATCGTTATGCGACCACACAGCGCACAGTGGCTGACCGTTTTGCGCCTTGAGGAAACCTTCCATCACTTCTTTACCCTTAGCACGGGTAAATTCGCCGGTTTGGCTACGAACAATCTTGGCATTGGGATAATTGGCAATCACTTGGTTAAAACCGGCGGCGCGATCAATCGCTGCGGTTGCACCTACCGTGCCCTGCAATTCGGCGATATCGCAGTTGCCTTGGGTTTTATCCATTAGCCATTGGCCAATCTTGCGGCCTTCTTCGGTAAAGTCGGAGGCGATACGGGTAAGGAATAAGGAGTCATCATCGACCTTGATATTACGGTCAACAATCACCACAGGAATGTGGGCACGTTTGGCTTCTTTGAGTACGGGTTTCCAGCCCGTTTCTACCACGGGAGCGATAATAATGGCATCCACGCCTTGGGCGATAAAGCTACGCACGGCTTTGATTTGGTTCTCTTGTTTTTGCTGAGCGTCGGCAAATTTTAAATCGATGCCACGCTGTTTGGCTTCGGCCTTGACCGCTTCACTAAAGCTGGTGCGCCAACCACTCTCGGAGCCAACCTGTGAAAAGCCCACCGTGGTGGCGTAGGCACAAGTTGCACTGACAGCCCATAATCCCAATGCAGTAATGATTTTATTATGTTTCATTATTATTCCCTTTATAATTTTAGGTAACAGAGATCCCCTAGCCTGCTGTTAACAGCAGGCTAACTCGTACAAATAAATTTTATTTCGCCTTGATTGAATTAAATATTCTTAAACTTATGTACCGTAATTTGTTGATATTGAGTATTTGCCTCAAGCATGACACTCGGGAAATGGTCAATGTTTACCGCATTCGGATAACCGTGGGTTTCTAAACACAGGCCATGGAATTGATTAATGCTATAACCTTCATCATCAATATGGCTGCCATCGAGAAAGTTACCGCTGTAAAATTGCACGCCGACTTCTGTGGTACTAATTTCGAGTTCTCGGCCAGAAAGCGGATCTTTTAACACCGCAATAGTCTGCAAACTGTTTTTATTGTCTGGATTTCTATCCATAACAAAATAATGATCATAACCATTAGTTAATTGCTTAATATCCGTGGCAATTAGCTTCGGTTGTTTGAAATCGTAAGCGCCATCGTCGACTAAGATTAATTCGCCAGTAGGGATCTGTTCATTATCGAGTGCCAGGAAATGACTGGCTTGAATGGAGAGTTCGTGCCCTAAAATGCCTTGCTGTTTGTTAGAGGCAAGATTCCAGTAAGCATGATTGGTTAAACAGACGGGGGTGGTTTGATCGCAAACGGCTTGATAGTTCAGGGTTAATTCATTGTTTTCATTGAGGCGATACTCGAGCTTAATCGCAAGATTACCCGGAAATCCTTGATCGCCATCGGGGCTGATAATGCTGAAAACCGCCGCCACACTGTCATTGTCCTGCAGCGTCTCAACCTGCCAAGTGCAATGGCTTAATCCTTTAGGTCCGCCGTGAAGTTGATTGTTGCCTTCATTGGCGACTAATTGAATTGTTTTACCTGCTAAGGGGAATTGTGCTTTACCAATGCGATTTGCGACACGGCCGGCGGTAATACCAAAATAATACGGATTAGTCGCCCAATCTTTAATATCTTGATAGCCAAGACTTAATGAAATAGGTTCTTGCGCTTGACCATAAAGTTTGACCGACCAAATACTGGCGCCGTAATTTGACAGAACCACTTCAAGCCCGTGGCTATTGGTGAGCGTGACTAATTGTAATTCATCCGCAAATGCGGCGTGTTGTAGGCTTTTTTTAGTAACAGAGAGTTGCATGGTGAGTGCTTTACCTTTTATTTAAAATAAACTCAGCACTCACCTCATTATTTAATGAACTGAAATTTTATTGTGATATTTAAATCCAACCACCATCGACAATAAAATTCTGTGCGGTGCAGAGTTTGCTATCATCTGCTGCTAAAAATAACGCCATAGCAGCAATATCTTCGGGCATTACATATTCTTTAATACATTGGTTATTTTCGATATGTTTTGCCGTATCTTTATCTACCCAGTGTGTGAGTTGACGTTTTGTCATCACCCAACCCGGCGTTAAGGTATTAATCCGGATTTTATCTTTACCTAAATCGGCTGCTAACCCTCGGGTTAAGCCCATGGCGCCGGCCTTAGATGCGGTGTAACCCGCCATGCCCGCCTGCCGGTTGTGCCAACTCATTGAACCTAAGTTGATCACTGAGCCTCCGCCGAGGCGCTGCATTTGCGGCCTGACCGCTTGTACGGCGAAAAAGTAATGCCGCAAATTGGTGTTTAGGCATTGGTCCCAATATTCTGGGGTCACTTCGTCGATGCTATGGCGTTGATCGCACGCGGCATTGTTAATCAATACTGATATTGGACCTAAATCGTCCTCGACCTGAGTAATCACACGCTTGAGGGCGGCGATATCGACAAGATCGCAGTGATAAAATTTTACGCTGGCCTCTGGTTGAGTCTGCTTAAGGTCTGCGACGAGTTGAGTCGACTCCTCAACTAAAATATCGACAAATGCCACCTTAGCGCCCTGCTCTAAAAAAGCATTAACCAAGCAAGCTCCAATACCCGTTGCGCCACCACTGATAAAAATGGTTTTCCCTTGTAAACTCGGGTATTGATTAGTCAACTTCATAACTCAACCTTTTATTAAAATAATTATCTGGTTTTATTATAAAAGAAAACGAGTTCATATTTAATGGGAATGTGCTGGTATCTCTGCACCTCGACATCCCACGAGAAAATCAAAATCACATCCCTCATCCGCCTGGAGAACATGCTCCTTAAAAAGCGAGAGATAGCCACCATTTACAGGAATGGATTTCACCGTCGCCAGTTTGGCAAGACGAGCCTGTAACTCTTGGTCACTGATCTCCAGCTGTAACGTTCCGGCATAGGTGTCTAGCGCTATTATGTCACCATTTTGAACGGCGGCCAGTGGCCCAAGGGCTTGAGCTTCTGGGGCAACATGCAGCACAACTGTGCCAAAGGCGGTGCCACTCATGCGTGCATCAGAAATCCTAACCATGTCCTTAATTCCTTTTTTCAACAACTTAGGTGGCAGTCCCATGTTGCCGACCTCAGCCATGCCCGGATATCCCTTCGGGCCACAGTTTTTAAGCACCATAATGCTGTTTTCATCGATATCCAATTCAGGATCGCCGATGCGGGCGTTGTAATCGTCGAAGCTTTCAAACACCACGGCTTTACCGCGGTGTTGCATCAGGTGTGCGCTGGCGGCTGAAGTTTTGATCACAGCGCCTCGGGGCGCGAGATTGCCGCGCAGTACTCGAATGCCACCATTTTCAACCAAGGGATTTTCAAGTGACATGATCACCTCTTGGTTATAACAAGGCGCCTCTTTGACATTGTCCCAGAGGCTAGCTGCATTGACTGTAAGCGTGTTTTTGCTCAGTAAATCATGTTCAAACAGCTGCCTTAATACTGCTGGCAGGCCACCTGCGTAGTAAAAGTCTTCCATTAAGTACTGACCCGAAGGCTTAAGATTCACTATGGTCGGTACTGTGTAACCATGGCGCCAGTCATCGAGTGACAGCTCAACCCCTATCCTGCTGGCAATCGCCTTTAAATGGATAACTGCGTTGGTTGAACCACCAATGGCGGCATTGACTTTGATGGCATTGATAAAAGCATCACGGCTTAAAATTTTACTTAAGGTCAAATCCTCTTTGACCATCTCCACAATTCGCATTCCCGACATATGCGCCAATACTTGGCGGCGAGAATCCACCGCAGGAATGGCTGCATTGTGTGGCAAACTCACCCCAAGGGTTTCAACCATACAGGCCATGGTCGATGCCGTGCCCATAGTGTTACAGGTGCCCGTTGAGCGTGACATATCCGCTTCGGCATTCATAAATGCGGAGAGACTGATGTTGCCCGCTTTATATTCTTGATGCAGTTCCCACACGAGTGTGCCCGAACCGACATCCTTGCCCTTATGCTTACCATTGAGCATGGGACCACCGGTAACAACAATTGTCGGTAAATCACAACTGGCCGCACCCATTAATAAAGCCGGGGTCGTTTTATCGCAGCCCACTAACAGCACAACACCGTCGATGGGGTTGCCACGAATGGCTTCTTCCGTGTCCATGGCAGCAAGATTACGGGTAAGCATGGCGCTTGGACGCAAGTTAGACTCGCCATTCGAAAACACGGGGAACTCCACTGGAATGCCACCCGCTTCCCGAATGCCATTCTTTACTCTTTGCGCCAATTCCCGTAGATGACCATTACAGGGCGTCAATTCTGACCAGGTATTGCAAATACCAATCACAGGCTTATTTTGAAAGTGATGCTCGGGTATGCCTTGGTTTTTCATCCAACTGCGATACATAAAGCCATTTTTGTCATCACTACCAAACCAACTAGCCGAACGAAGTGTTTTCGGTTTTTTATTATTCATATGACACCTTCGTCTTCCAAGGCACATGTCCTGCCCGACATATTCAATTAGCCGCGTTACAGTCGACTATCAGAGAGTTGGTGCACCTTTATGCCCTGAGTTAACAATTTGTACTTTAATATTGCTAGCACGTAAAAGTATTGGTATTACTATAATACTAAAATATCAAAAAACAATAGAGGAAGTATGAAAAAGGCATTTTCTAGTATTTGTGTGAGTGCTTGTTTGGCATTGATCACCACGGCCAGTACAGCGGCAATTGCTGCTAACCCTTTGTTTACGGATGTATTTACCGCCGATCCTGCCGCTATAGTGCACCAAGATACTGTCTATCTTTATACTGGCCATGATGTTGCAAAGGACAATCGTACCTTCTTTGAAATGCATGACTGGCTGGTTTTTAGCTCTAAGGATATGCACAACTGGACGGCCCACGGTAGCAAGTTATCGGTGAAGGATTTCAGCTGGGCAAAAGGAGATGCATGGGCCAGCCATGTGATCGAAAAAGAAGGTAAGTTTTACTGGTATGTCACGGCAAGACACAACAAAATCAATGGTTTTGCTATTGGTGTCGCGGTTGCCGATAGTCCACTCGGCCCCTTCAAGGATGCCCGCGGCAACGCCCTTATCACTAATGATATGACCACAGATACCGAGATTGATTGGGATGATATCGATCCTGCTGTCTTTATCGATGATGACAAGCAAGCCTATCTGTTTTGGGGCAACACTAAGCCAAGATTTGCCAAGTTAAAAGCCAACATGATTGAACTCGATGGCCCAATTCACTCGATTGATATTCCAAACTTTACCGAAGCACTCTGGGTACATAAAAAAGATAAAACCTATTATCTTTCATACGCTTCAGGCTTCCCTGAAAAAATTGCCTATGCGACCAGTGATAGCATTCAGGGGCCGTGGAAGTACCAAGGTATCTTAAATGAAGTGGCGGGTAACTCGCCGACAAACCATCAAGCAATCATTGAATTTAAAGGTAAATCCTACTTTATCTACCATACGGGCGCATCTCAGGATGGCGGCGGCGAATTTAGACGTTCAGTCGCGATTGACCCGCTATATTACAATGCCGATGGCACCATAAAGCGCATTCATATGACAAGCGAAGGCATCAACGAGCCGCAGTAATCCTATTTTTTACTCGCTCTAAAGTAAAAAAGGTGAACCTAAGTTCACCTTTTTTTATTGATAATCATGGCTAAAAAATCAGCAGCCTTGAAAATCAGTAAGCAGTTATTTACGCACGATATTTTTATGCACTGTATCTTGAGACGTCGAGAGTAATTTATTCATCTCGGCTTTCGCGCCTTTACTGTCCCCTGCGGCAATCGCAGTGTAAATGGCTTTGTGGCCAGGGAGGGATTGGATAAAGTCATCCTGAATTGTGCTACTGAGTCTAAAGATTTCGAGCAACGCAGATTGAATCGACACGCCGAGGGATACCATAAACTCGTTATTGGTCGCATCTAAAATCGCCATGTGGAAATCGATATCCGAGGTATACACTTCATCCGTACCTAATTCGGCCGCTTCCATCTTGGTATAAGCAGCCGCAATCACCTCAAGCTGCTCTGGGGTGCGTTTCTTGGCAGCCAGTTCCGCCGCAGCGGGTTCAAATACGGCACGAATTTCATAGAGCGAAGTATAAAACTCAGGGGAAGGTTTCGATTGGGAAAACCAGTTTAAGATCACCGGATCAAACATATTCCAGTGGCGACGCTCACGAATTCGAGTGCCAAGCTTAGGGCGAGACTCGATAAGCCCTTTTGCTGTGAGCACCTTAAAGGCTTCCCTTAAAGAGGTGCGTGATACTTCCAGCTCTTCACAGATAGCATTTTCGTTAGGGATATATTCACCTGGCACATAAAAGCCGCCCACAATGCGGGAACCTAATTCGCTTGCCACCCAGTTATGGATATTCTGCGGACGGTTATTTGCCTGATTTGCCATAGTGCCCTCTTTAACTCTCTATCTCTGTGCTCAATCCAATCAGCTGGATAAGGTACTTAACGCTGATAAACAAATGTTATGATACTACCTTTCATGCTAAAGGTAATAAAAATTTTGTTAACGCTAAGAATTTATGGGAATTTCCTTAAACTCATTGTCCCTACCTTACCCCAAACTTTTACATTGTAAAGCCTAATTTTGCGTTTTAGCCAGTGATTGGACAAGCTCGCAACGGCTATTGAGCGCTTAGAAAATAGTCATTTTCAATCTGTAATTCAGCATGCACATCGACCACAAACATCCCCGCCGCTTCGGCGGCTTGGATGCCCGCCTTCGCATCTTCAAATACGATGCAGCGCTCTGGCGCTATGCCCATCAGCTCGGCGCAGCGTAAAAAAGTATCAGGCGCAGGTTTGGGTGACGCGACTTGGTCAGCCCCCACCACATAATCGACTAATTCCAGTAACCCACACAGGGTTAAGATTTGAATGGCTTCCTCTGTGTAGGCGCCTGTGCCGACCGCCATTGGGCGTTTGCCCTGATTCTGCTTGGCAAATTCGGCTAATGCCGTCGGTTTTACATATAAATGCATTGTGTCGCGCACTAGGGCTTCTTTATACTCGTTCATGGCTTCGCAACTGGCCGTTGGTGTGACGCCAAAATGGGCGAGCAGAATCTCTAAGGTGCCAATGGTGGGCACGCCCGCTAACGAGCGCATCAGTGCAGGCTCTACCGGGATCCCAAAGTGATTCAAGGTTTGTCGCCATGCCTGTTCATGCAACTGACCGCTGTCGACTAAGGTGCCATCCATATCGAAGATAATGCCGTCAAATTCTGTATACATCTGTGTTAACCCTATGAAATGAATGGTTCCAGAAAAATGAAAGCCGCCCGAGGGCGGCTTTGTTCCTGCGTGAGAATTATAACCCTCTTGCTAAACCGTAATAAACGGAATTTTGGCGAAGTTCATTCTTAAACTCGCGGATCTTAGTGTCGGCATCAATGATAACCAGTTCAGCACCGGCCATTTCAGCAAAGTCGACAATCTGATCCGTCGTGATCGCTTGGCTATAAGCTGAGTGGTGAGCACCACCGGCGTGGATCCAAGCTGCGGCGGCAACGGCTAAATTCGGACGAGGCTCCCACAGCGCAGACGCGACAGGCAGATTTGGCAGATCCTGTGGTGGCGTCACTGTATCTAATTCATTGAGAATGATACGGAAACGGTTGCCTAAATCGATAGTCGATACGTTAATTGCTGGGCCTGCTTTGCCAGTGAATAACAGACGTGGCACGTCACAACGCACACCAATGGTATGGCGGTGAACTTCTAAACGCGGTTTTGCCGCGGCAATGGATGGGCACACTTCTAACATGTGGGCGCCAAGAACTTGGTCAGTCGCCCCAAAGTTATAGGTGTAGTCTTCCATAAAGGAAGTACCACCGGCACGGCCTTGGCCCATGACCTTCATAATGCGCACCATGGCAGCCGTTTTCCAGTCACCTTCGCCGCCGTAACCGAAACCGTTCGCCATCAGACGTTGGGTAGCCAGTCCCGGTAAGCCTGTCATGCCGGTGAGGTTTTCGAAGCAGTTGGTAAAGGCACCAAATCCACCTTGGGTTAAGAATTGGGTTAAGCCGAGTTCAATCTTGGCTTCTTTTCTTAAACGGTCTAATTGGTATTCATCACCAAAAAGTTCGTTACCCACTTGGTATTCGCTGGCGTAACGATCGAGCTGTGCAGTCACATCGCCTTCGGCAATGGCTGCAATCGCTTCATTAAGTTCACCTAAGCTATAGGCGTGCACTTCGTAACCGAATTGAATTTGTGCGGCAACTTTGTCGCCTTCGGTCACGGCCACTTGACGCATGTTATCGCCAAAGCGGGCGATACGCAGGTTTTGGCTCTCGTGCCAACCCGCCGCCGCGCGGCACCAATCATCGATTTGTGCCTGTACATCGCTCGATTGCCAGTGACCCACAACCACTTTGCGCTCTTTACGCATACGAGTGCCTATAAAACCAAATTCGCGGCAACCGTGAGCACTTTGATGGGTGTTCATGTAGTTCATGTTGATTTCGCTCCAAGGGAGCTCGGCATTGAACTGAGTGTGTAAGTGCATGAATGGCTTGCTTAATTCATTAAGGCCAGCAATCCACATCTTGGCAGGAGAGAAAGTGTGCATCCACAGAATAACGCCAACACAGTTTTCATCGCTGTTGGCCGCTTGGCATACGGCGTGAATTTCCCGTGGGGATTTTACGGTTGGCTTATACACCACTTCCAGCGAAATGGCGGAAGATTCATTAAAGCCATGAACAATTTGCTCACTGTTTTTAGCGACTTGCTCTAATACTTTCGGGCCGTATAAATCCTGCGAACCCGTGATAAACCACACTTGTTTTTGTTTGAAGGCTTTCATATTACTCTCTCTAGTTTGAAATGAGACCCGACTGGCAATTACTTGCTTTGGCCGTAATAAGCGTCTTTTCCATGCTTACGCAAATAATGCTTATCAATAAGCTCTTGTTTTAACTGACTGATACCTGGTGATAATGTCTTGGTGAGATACGCCATCCGGGCGATTTCTTCGAGCAACACAGCGTGGTACACAGATTTAGCCGCATTCGCGCCCCAAGTGAACGGCGCGTGGCCTGCCACTATCACCATGGGCGACTCGTTGGGATCTCGGTCGGCAAAACAATCGAGGATCTGCACGCCGGTTTCTTCTTCGTAGTCGCGGCTTATCTGATCATTGCGCATCACTGCTGTGCATGGAATTTCACCGTACACATAATCGGCCTGTGTCGTCCCTAAGCAGGGAATCGCGATCTGCGCCTGCGCCCACGCGGTGGCATAGGTCGAATGGGTATGGGTAATGCCACCAATACTCTGCCACTGACGATACAAATAGGTGTGTGTCTTGGTATCGGATGACGGACGCATGCGCCCTTCGACGATTTGATTCTCAAGGTCGACAATCACAATGTCTTCAACCTTCAAATCTTCATAGGGCACGCCGCTGGGCTTGATACCAATCACGCCGAGTTGGCGATCAATTTGTGAAACGTTGCCAAAGGTGTAAGTCACCAGTTTGCGTTTCTCAAGCTCCATGTTGGCTTCGTAGACTTCGCGTTTTAGCTCTAAAAAAGACATCTTATTTTGCTCCATCAACATAGTGGCCAAGGGCTAAGTACGCTTGATAAAGCGCTTGATATTTCTGTGCGTTTTCAGGATTTGGTTGATAGGTTTTCGCAACGTTTGAGGCCATCGCGGCTTGGGCACTCAACACATCGGGATAAACCCCGGCTGCGGTTGCGGCATAAATTGCGGCGCCTAGGGCACAGCTTTGCTCACTCTCGAGTACGTCGATGTTGCAATTCCACACATCGGCGCAGGTTTGCATAATGAAGTCGGATTTTTTCGAGATCCCACCAATGGTGACCACATGGTCAATGCAAACGCCTTCTTGTTTGAAGCGCTCGATAATGGCCCGTGCGCCATAGGCGCTGGCTTCCACTAAGGCTTTGAAGACTTGCGGAGCCTGACTGCCCATGGTTAAGCCTGTGATAGCCATAGCAACGGATTGGTCTGCATCGGGGGTGCGACGTCCATTAATCCAATCCAGCGCGACAATACCTGTCTCGCCAACGGGGATTTTCGCGGCCGCATTGCCCAGCACGGTTAAGGTTTCGGCCTCGAGTTGCTGAATAAGTTTGGCTCTGGTGTCGTCATCAAACAGCGCTGAAGTGTCGAGCTGTTGCATCGGCCATGCGGTGAGATCCCTAAACCAAGCGTAGAGATCGCCAAAGGCTGACTGACCCGCTTCAAGACCAATCATGCCGGGCAATACGGAACCATCGACCTGACCGCAAATCCCTTTGATACAACGCTCTCCAATATCTTCATAACTGGCGACGGTAATGTCGCAGGTAGAGGTCCCCATCACCTTAGTTAAGACGCTAGGTTTAACATTGGCTCCAACGGCGCCTGCGTGGCAGTCGAATGAGCCAAAAGACACGATAACCTCGGTCGATAGCCCTAAATGCTGTGCCCACTCAGGGGTTAACTGACCACAAACCTTGTCGGATGTGCAGGTTTCAAAGGGTAATTTGTCTCTTAAACCATCGAGTAAAGGGTCGATGCCAACGAAAAAGTCATTCGGTGGATAGCCATTCCATGACTCGTGCCACATCACTTTATGACCGGCGGCGCAGCGCCCAGCCTTAAAGACTTTTGGATGTGTGGTGCCCGTCATTAATGCGGTGATCCAATCACAGTGCTCGACCCAGCTATAGGCGGCTTGTCTTACCGCGCTGTCATGGCGCAGTACGAATAGTGCTTTGGCCCAAAACCATTCAGAGGAATAAATCCCTCCTTCATATTTCAAGTAATTTTCGCTTGCATTGTTTGCTGCGGCGGTAATTTGCTGAGCTTCGATAATCGCGCTGTGATCTTTCCAAAGCAAAAACATGGCATTGGGGTTATTCACAAACTCTGGTTTTAAGGCTAAGGCAACGCCAGCTTCGTCGATGGCAATGGGAGTTGAACCTGTGGTATCAACACTCAACCCGCAGACTCTTTGCGCGGCGCCACTGGGGGCTTTTGCCCATAATCCTTGCACTACCTCGATAAGGCTTTCGATGTAATCGAGGGGATGTTGTCTAAATTGATTCTTCGCGGGCTCGCAAAACAGCCCCTTCTTCCAACGTGGGTAGTACACCACATTGGTTGCTACTTCTGCGCCCGTTTGGGTATCCACCAATAACGCGCGTACTGAATCAGAGCCGTAATCAAGCCCTAACGCGTAAGCCCCTAAAACATTCGACATTTGCATCCCCATTCATTTTGTCTGCGTCCTATTCGGTTTACGCAGGTAGAGTGAATATCATTTCATACTACAATATTACTACGAGTTAATGGTAATACAATATGATTTTAGTTGTTGAGTGATAAAATTTTTAACATTAAGGCTGAGCATGTAACGATTAGGTGAGTAAGAGTGTGGAAAACTAAGCTGCGCTTAGCTTGACTCAAACGGTAAGAAGTCGAATAATGGCGCCAGGTTGCAGAGACACCTATCCGCAGAAGATGACATCACTCTGACTCATATCTCGATGTACGCATCACATGTATGACACAACAATTGATTAGGTTTGGCTTAGTGGAGATGCCAATAAAACTTAGGAGAATTGTTTGTGATACAACAAATTACCCCAGCACCACGCGCCTTAACCGAAGTCAAAATCCACGCTAAAAAGCGCCTTAAAGCCTGCCACGCTGGTGATGCAATGGCGCTAGATAGATTCGCCCCCTTGATGAATAAGCAAGGTTTTACGCAACAGGATATTCAGCTTAAGCATTGCCAAAGCCTATTGGCTCGTGAGCTCGGTTTTACTGATTTTAATCACTGTCAAAGAGTGTTATCGGGTCAAGCACACATCGGTGAAGACTTAGGTACCCTCTTCCATAGCAGGCGCTGCGATACCTTGCTCAATCACTGGTTCAGCGGTTTTGATGAGGCGCAGGCTTTTTTACAGCAATCACCACAGATGGTGTTGTTGCCCTACAAAAAGCAGTTCTTTGTGGTCAACGGCCCTGACTATCTTGATGCTCTGGGGCTTAAATTGAGTGACCCCGCCTGCATCTACAGTACATGGGTGGGGAATGAAACGGTTCCTGCCTATGAAGCTTTTGCGCTAAGTCTTATCAGGCATAAGCTCACTTAGCCTAGCCTTACTTAACCTAAGCTGCTTTGCTATTTGAAAATCCTAGCTAATGGGAAATTAAATCTATTGCGAAAGAAAAAGGCCGCTAAGTCATCAGCGGCCTTTTTGACTGAATTTGGTGGTGGAACTGCGGTTAGCGTTAGGAACCCTCGGGTTCAACTCCCGAAATTCCAAAAACAGAAAAGCTATCATTACTAATGGTTTATCTGTGGAATATTGCCAAGGAGCTGCGCTTAGAATTAGGAACCCTAGGGTTCAACTTTCGAAATTCCAAAAACAAAAAAGCCATCATTGCTGATGGCTTTTCCGTAGAATATGGCGGAGGAGCAGGGATTTGAACCCTGGGTGGGCTATAAACCCACGCCGGTTTTCAAGACCGGTGCATTAAACCACTCTGCCACCCCTCCGAACGATGCGCATGATATAAGTTAGTTTACTGACTGTAAAGCACTAACTGATAATTTTGCGCTAACTGCTCGTATTACATTCAATCTGCTTGATTTTGCTTCTTATCCACATTGATCCCAAGGCGAGCAGGATCCGGCGCAGTAAAGTGTTTGGCAAAATCGGCCCATGTTTGTTCGGTTTTTAACAGGTAACCCAAGATCACCACTAATGAACAGCTCAAAATGGCCCAACCTATGGCAACTTCTCCTGAGCTTGCCCAGAGTGCGACTAAGCTTGAGGCGCCAAAGGCGATAGTGATTTGCAAAAAGTTCTGTAATCCTGCCGCTTTAGCCGCATTTTGGGTAAATTGTTGCAAGGCGCTGTTCACGACGATGGGATAAATCGCCCCGTTCGCCGCTGCAAGTATCGAGAACGAAATCAGCAGTGGGAAAATAGTTTCCATCTTCATTAATAAGGTGAAAAATACAATTGAGATAACACAGAGTGCAAACATTGCCAGTAATACGTTGAGTGTACGGTCGGCACCAATACGTTTTATCAATAACTTACTCGCGTATCCGCCCACAATAAACATGATGGTTTGCGGAATAAAGCTAAGGCCAATCTCGGTTGCTTGATAGCCATGCTGCTCCATTACAATCGGCCATACCGTCAAGTAGGCAAAGAACGCACCTGAACACGCACCAAAAATCACTACGTTACCTAAATAACGAGTATTTTTCAAAATCTGCCCGTAGGAAACTGCGCTTGGCTTAGCATCCTGATGCGCTGCGTGGCTCGGCACGAAGTATAAGGTCATCAGCACCAATAAAAAGGCAATCACACACAATGAGATAAAGATTGCACGCCATCCAAAATCGTTCAGAATATAAGCGCCAAGGATTGGGGCTAATGCAGGTGACAATGCCACTAACGGCATAATATTGCTGAAGATCCCCTGAGCTTTTTCGGCATCATACTGTTCGACCACAATCGCTTGCCAAATAACGCCAGCACTACAGGCGCCAATGGCTTGGAAGAATCGAGCGATGTTCAACATCAGTATCGAGTCGCTATTGGCAATTGCAACACTGGACGCGGCAAAAATGCCAAGGCCGAGGATCAGGGCATAACGTTTGCCGAGTTTACTGACCAAAGGGCCATAAATCAGCTGCCCTAAGGCTAAACCAGCCAAGAAACAGGTGAGCGACATCGCCACTTGTGAAGGTGAAGAATTGAACGAACTTTCAATTGCTTTGAAAGCAGGTAAATACATGTCTGTGGCAATAAAGCCTAACATGCTTAACAAGGCCAAATAGAATAAGAATATAAAAAACTTCATATTTACAAAGATATTACTAGATGTTTTCATAAAATAATCATGTCAAAAGACTTAAGGCGTGCAGTCTAAATACTTGTTAATTTGATTGGAAACGTTTATTTTTGACAGATGCTATCAATTATTTTCATCACAATGGATGTCAGCTATGCTCTCGGAACAAGCGTTAGAACTCATTGATATCGTGGCCCGGGTGGGGAGTTTTACGGCGGCAGCCAATCGACTGCACAAGGTCCCTTCAGCGGTCAGTTATGCCGTTAAGCAAATCGAAGAAGAACTCGGTGTTGTGTTATTTGAGCGCCACCACCGCAGCGTGACCTTAACCCCTGCGGGAGAGCATTTTGTTAAGCAAGCCAGAAACTTGCTGACTCAAATGGATGAGATGAAACGTGGCACTCAACGTGTGGCAAATGGTTGGCAACCCACACTGTCTATCGCCTTAGATAACATAGTCCGCGCCGACAGAATTAGCGTATTAATCGCCGACTTTTACCGTCATTTCCATGATATTGAGCTTATCATCCGCATAGAGGTCTTTAACGGGGTGTGGGAGGCGCTTGCGACCGGTCGAAGTGATATCGCCATTGGTGCAACCACCGCCATTCCCGTAGGTGGCGTATACCAATATAAAGACATGGGCGATATTCAATGGGCGTTTTTGGTGAGTAAAAACCATCCCTTAGCCAATATTGTTCGACCTTTAACCGACGATGAATTGCGCCCCTTTCCCTCCATCTGTTTGGAAGATACTTCGCGGGAAATTCCGAAACGCATGACCTGGTTATTGGAGAATCAGCGCAGACTCGTGGTGCCAGATTGGATCCGCGCGATTAACTGTTTTAGAGAGGGCCTCGGCATTGGCTATATGCCAGTTCATTTGGCCAGCGTCTTTATCAAAGCTGGCGCCTTGGTCGAAAAACAGCTTGAGAATCCTAAGCTGACCAGCCCCTGCTGTCTGGCTTGGAATGCCGACAAAATGTCGCCCGCCCTGGCCTGGGTGCTGGATTATTTAGGCGATACCGATAAATTACACCGTGAATGGCTGGCGTAATATTGCCGTATGATCACAGGATTAAGCTTGTTTTAAAGTCTTTGTGTTGCACTGTTGTAACGAAATACGACTGAATCATCAGACAACACAGAAAAATCAGCCTTTACAACTTGTTATTTGTGGCGTGAATCCTTTAAGCCAAGCGCTGTTTTAGTTACTATGCAAACAGGATTACTGGATTTGCGAGATTAATGGGAACTCTCGTCCCCGTTAAAAATCAAAATGATCAGTTTGGATTTAAAAGCTAATGGAGAAAGATATGACTCAGCAAACCTTGTACTCAGCGAGTGCATCCACCTTAGAAGTGAATAAACTTCTTAAAAATACCTATTTATTGTTAGCCATGACCCTCGCCTTCTCGGCAGTGTGTGCAGGCTTAGCGATGGCGCTTAACATCAGCCCACTGATGTCACTCGGTTTATCTATCGGTGGTTTGGTGCTGCTGTTTGTTACCCTACGCAAAGCCGATTCGGCTGCGGGGATCTTCTGGGTATTTGCCTTTACTGGTATGGAAGGCGCCTCATTAGGTTACATGCTTAACCACTATGCTGGTATGACGAATGGCTCTGAGCTTATAATGCAAGCTCTTGGTTTAACGTCAGTTATCTTTATTGCGCTCTCTGCCTATGCGGTAACGACTAAGAAAGATTTCTCTTTCCTACGTGGGTTCTTGTTCGCAGGATTGATTGTGGTGATCGCCGCTGCGCTGATTAACATTTTCGTGGGTAACAGTGTGGCCTTTATGGCAATTAACGCGGGTCTTGCGCTGTTAATGACCGGCTTTATCCTGTTCGATACTAGCCGTATCGTGAATGGTGGCGAGACTAACTATATCCGCGCCACTATCTCCTTGTATCTGGACTTTTTAAACCTGTTTATTGCCATTTTGCATTTGCTTGGCATTGGTAACGATGATTAATCCCCTTTTCGGGAAACTTACGCTAAAATGGCCCTACTTTTAGGGCCATTTTTTTTATGATGAGCAAATTTATTATCCAAGTAAACGGGCCAGCCTATGGCACGTCGGCAAGTGTGAATGCCCTACGTTTCACCCAAGCCTCCCTGCAAAGCGGACATGAGATCACCTGCGTGTTTTTCTATCAGGATGGCGTGTATAACTCGACGGACTTTAACTTACCCGCATCCGATGAATATGATGTGGTTAAAGGCTGGAAACAACTTGCTGCCGAGCATCAAGTCTCGTTAGTGAACTGTGTCTCAGCGGCATTACGGCGCGGCATCGTCTCGCAGCAAGAGGCGCAGGAAAACGGGCTAAGCCACTGGAATGTTGAACGTTCTTTTATTATGGGTGGACTGGGTGAACTGGTCACGGGAATTGAATCAGCCGATCGTTTGATCTGCTTTTAAGCTTCGGAAATGTTATGAAAAAAATCTGTATATTGTTCCGAAGCGCGCCCCATGGCACCACTAAGGGCCGCGAAGCCTTAGACTTTGCCCTGTTAAGCGCCAGCTTTGAGCAAGAAGTGAGTTTAGTGTTTGTCGATGAAGGCGTGTTGCATCTGCTAAAAGACCAACAACCCGAGCTTATCGGCGGTAAAGATTACCTTGCGGCGCTAAAAGCGCTCCCGTTGTACGACATCGAATCAGTATTTGCCTGCAAACAGTCTTTAGGGGACTACGGCTTAAGCCATGGCTTGCTGTCGATTCCGGTGACTATCTTAAACGATGAAGCGATTTCAGCTCACTTAAAAGCTGTCGATGAGGTCTTAGTATTCTAATGATTTTACATCATATCCAAACCTCGCCCAGCCGAGACAATGCCCTTAAACTTTGCCTGCGTTATGCTTGCAAAGAGGATGCGATTTTACTCTCGAGCGATGGCGTTAACGCATTATTACTGCGCCAATGGGCTATGGCGCTATCGCCCTTTAAGGTGATGGTGCTGAAAGATGATGTCATCGCCCGCGGCTTAACGGAACGTCTTAAAAACATTAGTCAGATTGATTACAACGAGTTTGTCGCTCAATCTTTGCAGCACGATAAGGTGATCACGTGGTAAATCCGCTTATATTCAATGGCGTCGAAATTGAACGCGACCATCAAGGCTATTTAAAGAATATCGCCGACTGGCAGCCCGATATGGCGCCGCTGCTCGCTCATGAAGAACAAATTGAACTGACCAGTGCTCACTGGGAAGTGGTCAATTTTGTTCGGGATTTTTATCTGGAATATAAAACCAGCCCTGCGATTAGAGTGTTAGTTAAAGCCATTGGCCAAACCTTAGGCCCAGATAAAGGCAATTCCAAATACCTCTATACGCTGTTTCCCGTTGGCCCGGCTAAACAGGCGACAAAAATAGCAGGATTGCCTAAACCCGCTAAATGCATCTGATGACGAAAGGCATATAGCATATATGCCTTCAATCATTACCCCTTAAGTACCCGCTTTTTCAAGCTTTTGCTTGATATCGGCGTATCTACATTTTTCCAAACGTCCGAAGCCTTGGAGTTTGCGAGCTTGCAAACGAGTCAAGATAGGTTGAGTCAGGCCTGCTAAAAACTGGCATTGGGTATCTAATGACAAAGGTGATAAGCCTTTGGCTTCTGCTGCGAGTTTTAACTCGTTTAAATCGGCACAAATTTGCGTATCATCAGGCCATATTGGCTCTTCAGAATAGGTCAATTTAGCCACATGGCCACGACAAACACTGCAATGACCACAGGATTTGGGTGCTGCATTATCGTCAAAATAGCGAGCTAAATTGTAATTTAAGCAAGTCGTTAGCTCAAAAAATCGTACTAACTGTGCAATGCGAGCAATTTCTTTTACTTCTTTATCAGCAAAGTATTGATAGAGCTGCTCTGCTCGGTTTTCCTGTACTAAGCCTTGTTCATCGACTTGATAGACATCGGTGACTTGCTTTGCTTCTAATTCAATGAGTTGCTGACTCGCAAGATATTCTAACGCAGCCATTACTCGAGTCCGTTCAGCCCCCGTAGCCTGATACAGTGAAGAAAAATCCAAACTGCCCCAAATGCGCTTCATTTGAGTGTGGGCGAAAATATCGGTTAAAAATGCCTGCCGTTCGGGTGAAAACTGATGCAAAAATTGCTCTTGCGGCACAATAAAACGGTAACGAATATCGGCGTAATAGGCATAAAGTGGTTTGATGATGCCTTGCATTTCAAGCTGCACGAGTAACGTTTTCAGAGGGAGTTGTCTAATATTACTCACAGTTGACAGTTGATGAAGTTGCAGTTCCCAACGTCCATTGTGGGTTTCTTCGCGAATGTTATTAATTACAGCCTTAATACTTGCCAGTTCAGGCGTATCGCCATAAACAAAGTTTTCGACAGTGTTGATCCCATCCAAATTGGCTAAAGTGACGCAATGGGAAAGTTGTCCATCACGCCCTGCGCGGCCAATTTCTTGGCAGTAATTTTCAATAGATTTTGGTAAGTCATAGTGGATCACAAAACGAATATTGCTTTTATCAATCCCCATTCCAAAGGCGATGGTCGCAACAACGATGTTGATATGGCCCTGCATAAAGTCCTGCTGAATTTGCTGGCGTTTCTCATCCTCAAACCCAGCATGATAGGCGCTTGCTTCAAATCCCATACGGCAAAGTTCAGCGGCCACCTCCTCTGCTGTATGCTGCAAAGTCACATAGACAATTCCTGCACCGATAACATGTTGTAACTGCTGTTGTAGTGCGGCCAACTTGTGTTGACTTGCTACAGGTAGTACTGTCAAGTCGAGGTTAGCACGATAAAAGCCTGTTTGAACAATGTGTTGTGGCTTAATATCAAAACGCGCCGCCATATCTAGCTTTACTTTACGTGTTGCAGTGGCCGTGAGTAACAGCACCAATGGAATCGCTAATTCGCGGCGATAATCGGGGAGTTTTAAATAATCGGGGCGAAAATTATGTCCCCATTCTGAGATACAGTGCGCTTCATCAACAACTAGCATAGAGATCGGAATTGATTGAATAAATTGCCTAAATCGCTCATTTTTAAATCGCTCCACCGAAACCATTAGCAATTTTAACTCGCCTGAGCGAGCCTCACGCATCACCTGTTGAGTCATTTCTGGTGTTAAGGTCGAATCAATACTCGCCGCTTTAATGCCCTTCTGTTGTAAAAAACTTAATTGATCTTTAATCAAAGCCAACAATGGCGAAACCACTAAGGTTAAATGTGGAAGTTGTAGCGCGGTAAATTGATAGCAGAGCGATTTTCCTGAGCCAGTAGGAAAAATCGCCAGGCTCGACTGGCCAGCTAATAGCTGAGAGATAACCTCACCTTGACCCTGTCTAAATCCTGCAAAGCCAAATTGTTGCTGTAATAGTGGTATCAAAGTTGGTATATCATCTGGCTGAGGTGCTGAATAAGACATTGAAAAATCCTTGTACCCTATCATATAGACAGGGTCTGCGACTGAAGAAATGCTGAGAACGATTAGACCTTGTCGCTATGACTTTCTGGCTAAATATAAATTGATAAATGCGGTGAGCTTATCGTTAAAGACCTCTTCAAATGTATCGAGATCTTGACCTAATGTATTGAAGTATAGGGAAACTTGAGAACGTGACAAATTTTTATGATCAACCGTGTATTCCATTTCTGGCATGGTTTTATCGTAACGAGGCACTAAGGTCCACGTCACTAAATCAACAGCAAAATGCTGCATGGCCTGCTGTGCTAAGGTACAAAAAGCTTCAATATGTTCGCGGCCATCTGGCCCGAGACAACCAGGTTCAACTCGGCAAAGTACTGATAGCTTTTTTGGCATATTATTTCCTTATGTCACACACTTCTGCTAGAAGCATTGTCCAACGTTGTGCGATTAACGCCAGCGTCATCGCTAACTTCAGTTTAGTTTACGTCACTAAACCAAAAAGTCACGTATTGAAGATGGTAAACATAGCCGTTGGTTGATATGAACATTATTTAAAAGGTTTCTTCTTCATTTGCGGCAGAAACAGTAGCGGCATGTTCTGATAATAACGTATCAAGTGCTTGATCAAAACTATCTAAACGCTCAAGTTCCATATAACGCTTTAAGCGTAGAATAATATCCTTGCTAACTTCGATGTGAGACTTTTTCTGACGCTTTTTTATCTGGGAAAGTTCTTTGCGAACCATGCGCCATCCTAAATCACTAAAATATTGATTCAGCATTCGATTCACTTGCTGTAATTGAACATCTACAGTTTGATTTTTCTTACGTAATTGAACCAGTATATTTATATTAGCGATTAACTCAGTATAACTTGCAGGTGAATGCATCAATAAGTTAAACCATCCAGCCTTTTCCCCTACCACATCTGGATGAACCATACGATAAATTAACGGTAAGGCAAATACTAATTCTGCTTTATCCAATAACCGTAATTTTCGCCCCGAGGTTGGTGCTTCTTGATGATATTCCCAAAAATAGGCTGTCGTCATTTATGCAAAACGTGTTGTTAACGGATAAGCCCATGATAACGATAAACACCATAAAATAAAAGAATGGTTACACCATTTTATCGATAGTTTTTGCTATAACCTTCTTCTCGCTTAAAAGCTGTACGGTTAAGGCGGAGGTTCATCTTGGTAATCATGGCTAATATTATGTTTTTACAAGACTAAATTTTAACCAGCTCAGCACCAATAATCATTCTGTCTTAAATTTAGTCAACATTAATCATCAATAAAATGGTGTAACCATATTTAAATATTTTAATTAATCCTTACTACTTTATGGCAAGCATTAAATATCAAATAGAGTGTTTTATCGCCAACACTAAGTTCAACACCATTTATGGAATAATATTTAAGCAATAATGTGAATCACAGTAAATGATGGTTGAATTTTCATATAAAAATAAATTCCACTCTATTTTGCCCTAGCCCTCTCTAAACTGTTTTATTTATAACCTATTTGTGCATTTTAACCTCATATAACTCGACTACCAGTGATAATGACGATTATCACTGGTAGTAATAGCAAAGATTTACGTATAATTGCGCCAGTTTTATCGGCAGTGAAAATCGCTCTAATGTCAAAAACGAATCGATTTTATCCAATAGATGTTAATCAGCAACCCGTAGGGGTAAACACTCATTTAACAAAAAATCTTACACAAGCTGGTAATGCATTTTTTGAAGAAAGTGCACTTCCCCAATCTGTGCATAATGACTTTTATAATGCAGCAGCCGAAACAGAATTTGAAATATCCAGCAATACTCGCCGTGTATACCAAACGAGCTTCAGTCTATTTGCACAATATTGCTTAGAACACAGATTACAATCATTACCGACTGATCCAAGAAGCGTTATTTCTTTTATTGGTCATCAAAAAGAATTGCTAATGGCCGACACTGGGATGCAGCTTTCTAAGCAAACCTTAACCACTCGGTTAGCCGCGATTCGTTACTATCACATACAAGCGGGTTTTCCGTCACCCACTGAGCACCCGCTGGTGCTCCGAGTCATGCGCGGTTTGAGTCGTAATCACAATCGCCGAGTTCAAGATTATGATCAACAACCGATAATGTACGATGAAGTAGAGTTACTGCTCCAAGCGGTTGAGCAACAACCTCATCCTCTGCTGCGTTCAAGGGATAAGGCTATTATTCAACTCGGTTTACAAGGGGGATTTCGCCGTTCTGAGTTGGCGAATTTGAAGGTGCAATATTTAAGTTTTATGCGGGATAAATTAAAAGTACGCCTACCATTTTCTAAAAGTAATCAGCAAGGATTAAGAGAATGGAAAAATTTACCTGATTCTGAACCTTTCGCCGCTTATCATGCAGTAAAAGCATGGTTACATGAAAGTCAGATTAGTGATGGGCATTTATTTCGCTCTATCTCTCGTGATGGAAAAACCTTAAGACCTTATCAAGTGAAAGATAATAACAAGTCCAATACCACATTTAACCGAAATAGTGGATTCTTAAATGGAGACGATATTTATCGAATTATCAAACAATATTGCGTAAAAGCAGGATTACCCGCTCAATACTACGGCGCACATAGTTTACGCAGCGGATGCGTAACACAACTACATGAAAACAATAAGGATACACTATATATCATGGCAAGAACTGGTCATACGGATCCGCGTTCATTGCGCCATTATCTAAAACCGAAAGAAGATTAACCATTTTATTAGTCCATAATTCACAATACTGTATTTGAAATATTTTTAAGTTAAGTCTTACAAATGTTTATGGTTAGTCATTGCAGTATTCCTGTAATATAAATGCCGTTTTGGTGTCATATAAGTACTTTAGGCTAAGTCACGAAATTAATTATCCGTACTAGCTGGAGTAAAATATGAGCAAGGCTACCTTTGATCCTACACGCTATAATAAAAGTAATAACGAACCTTTTAACCAAGTGTTGGATAAACATTTATCTCGTCGTAATTTTGTCAAAAGTGGATTAGGTCTAGGGGCCATGACCGCTTTTACTGGCATGGGTTTAGTGGGATGTGGTTCTGACAATTCCTCCTCCCCCACCCCAGTAGATCCCGTGCCACCATTACCACCTAGCAAAAGTAGCGCTAAGCTTAACTTTACCTCAGTCAAAGGCGCACGTTTAGATGCTGTAGTCGTACCTGAGGGGTATACCGCCCAAGTCCTTGCACCTTGGGGGACACCATTAAATTCTAAAGCTGCACCTTGGAAAGCGGATGGCAGTAATACCGCAGATGACCAAGCCAACGCTGTCGGTATGCACCATGACGGAATGCATTTTTTCCCATTGAATGACGCTGGTGATGATGGTTTATTGTGTATTAACCATGAATATATTGATGAAATAGCCCTACATCCCAATGGTCCAACGGTCGATGCAACAACGGGATTACGAACCATTGTCGATGAAGTTCGCAAGGAAATTAATGCCCATGGAGTGTCAGTGGTTAGAATCAAATTGACGAATAATCAATGGGAAGTAATTTATAACGATCGTCATAATCGCCGTTTTACCGGCGCGACAGTGATGGATATCGCCGGCCCTCTAGCTTATTCTTCACTGCTTGAAACCCGATACTCCCCCGATGGTAGCCAAGCTCGTGGTACTTTAAATAACTGTGGTAATGGTTATACCCCTTGGGGCACTTACCTCACATGTGAGGAAAATTGGCCTGAATATTTTGTTAACCGAGGCTCCCTCACTCCAGATCAAATTCGCATTGGGATCAGTAAAACCTCCAGTCGTTATGGCTGGGATGATCTTGCCGGCCAAGATGAAGAACGCCTTGATGAATTTAGCCGCTTTGATGTGACCCAAAAGGGAACGAGCGCGCAGGACGATTATCGCAATGAAGCCAATGGCCATGGCTATATCGTCGAAATAGATCCATACAATCCCACATCCCGCGCAATTAAGCGCACTGCCTTAGGGCGTTTTCGTCACGAAGGTTGTACTTTTGGTAAGTTGAGCGAAGGTAAACCCGTGGTATTTTATTCTGGTCATGATGCGCGTTTTGAGTACCTCTATAAATTCGTGTCGGCAGCACCTTGGGACCCACAAGATGCCAACAGCAGCAATCGCCTTGAAGTTGGCGATAAATATATGAACGAAGGCACATTATATGCGGCTAAGTTTAATGAAAATGGCGTTGGTGCTTGGCTACCGTTGACCTTAGCTAGCCAAACGACTGATGGCAAAACCTTAGGTGACACCTTTGCAAGTCTGGCTGAGATTATTCTCAATACCGCTGGAGCAGCAGACTTACTGGGCGCGACACCGATGGATCGTCCAGAGTGGTGCGCAGTCGATCCTTTCACAGGTTCAGCCTATTTAACACTGACAAATAACTCGAAACGTACCGAAGCCAACCCCGCAAATCCAAGATTGAAAAATAACTTTGGACATATTATTCGTTGGGATGAAGCTGAGAAAGAGACTGAATTTACCTGGGATATTTTTGTATTTGGCTCACCAAGTGATGGTAATGCCGAGACTAATTTATCTGGCTTAACAGATCTAAACCAGTTTGCCAGCCCAGATGGTCTTGCCTTTGATAAACGCGGGATCTTATGGGTACAAACCGATAATGGTGCTGAAGAAGTCGCCGAAGAAACGAACGATCAAATGCTGGCGATTGTCCCTTCGACGCTGCTTGATAGTGCCAATAAGCAAGCGAGTTTAACGAGCAATAACCAAATGGAGTTAAAACGCTTTTTTGTAGGTCCCAACGATTGTGAAGTCACAGGTTTTGCTATAAGCCCTGATTATACCTCGGTATTTGCCAACATCCAGCATCCGGGAAACTGGCCTTATTCAAACAACGCTGCTGAAGTCACGCCTACAGGTGTCGTGCTTCGCCCTCGCGCGGCCACTGTGGTGATCCGTAAACTCGATGGCAAAGAAGTCGCCGTTTAATTTATCGACTAAAGCATCAGATAAAGCACATCAATCCCCTCACTCGAGGGGATTTTCTATAAATCACAACTCCAACGTCGCAGCGCGATACGCCACTTCAAAGGCATCGGTAAACTCGCTGATCGGTAGAATATCTTCACGGCAGCGACGATTGCGCCCAAGTAATGATGACTCGACAAAAAGGTCGAACCAAGCGGTTAATGCTTTACCATTTGCTTCTTCACCCATCGCAGCCAATGCCAGTGAAGCGACTTCTGCCGTCCCCAATTGAAAATCGTGACTGCCCTTACGTAGTGCGTAAGTCGCTAACGTATTAGGATCAAAAGACAAGATAGGTAAATCTTGCAGATAAGCGCTTTTACGAAACATTTTAATGGCTTCTCGCCAACTGCCATCAAGCATAATCAGTAAAGGGCGTTTGCCGTTCGCCAGCGTAGCCATGGGTACTTGGCTTAATACGGTTTGGCCTGGGTTAGCATATTGGGCGGGAAACACTAAAAACGGCTGATAATGCTCATTGCTTAACAGTGCTAGCATCTCAGCTGCTGGCTCGGTGCGCGACCACAGAAACGCATAGGTATCAGGGATCAGATCCGCAATTAAGCGGCCACTATTGGTTGGCTTGATGACCTCGTCGTTATACATGATCAGCAGAAAGCTAGCCTGAGTGGTTAACTGCCTGCGCAGCGAACAAGTACAAAATTGCGCACCTAATAAACACAAAGGACAACGGATGAGTTTTTTGCCGCGAGCGCCAAAAGGCTTAGTTGAAATGGATTTGCGATATTCATATAAGCGATGTACAGCGTGTGGGGCAAGAGCCATAGCAACCAATTCTCAATCAAACTCGTTTTAAAAGGCAGTACACAAGGTGTGCCATTATTTCGCGGAGGCGCAGTGTATCCTTTGGCCGATAAAGGTGCAATTGTGGAAGAGTAATAAAGTCTAATACTCAGGCAACTCGTTTTTGGACAAAAGCGTGTTAGATCCCCAACTCTAATTTTTGAGTTTCGGATTAAAAATTCTATGGGTTTAACGCCGTTGTAACCGGCAAAAAATTGTTGGCTAAAATTTTGTGAGGCACGAACAAAGCTAACTGTTTTTTGTTCGCGTTTACAACTTTGTTAGCTGTGCGCTGCGCGGTCATTGTAAATGTTATCGGCTCGTTCAAAAACAGCTCTGTGTTCATTTGAACATACCGCTACTTCAGCCCAAGTAATAACGGCGTCGAAATTCCTAACAGTAGTTGCTTTAGGCCTGTATTTCGATGAGCACAACCCTACAAGATAAACTTGATTCCAAGGTAGCTCACTACTCTGTATCATTTCTTTAGCAAGAACCATCTTTTCGATTTGATTAGGGCTAAATTTTTGGTTTGCTTTGGCCTCAACCAATACGATTGATTCATCAGAAAGAACAAACACATTATCGAATGTCTGTTTCTCAAACGACTTATCTTCACGACCAATATATCCCTCTTTCGCTAAATCTCTGAATAAACATATTTCATAGCCACTATCTATTATTTCAACACCACTATCCAAACCTAGCTTATTGATTAACAACGTTTGAAGCGGTTTACGATCGCTGACATACGCATGATGCAGAGATGAAGTAAAAAAAACTTCCGTTCTTGTTATTTCACTTAATTTTTTCATATACATTTGAGAAGCCATGAGATTAATTGCTATTGACACCTAACGCCCGCCTAAGGGGCTGGCAACGCATTACCCACCAAACTCAAGCACAACAACTGCAACCGCCGCGGCTCATTGGGACTGGAAACGCCGCGCGTTGACAGTCCCTCTTGAGGCGTTTGTTATGTGAATTCTCAAACCTTGTGGAAATTGTGCCCCCAAGAGTACAAATAAACATCATCGAAAATTGTATTTTCGGCGAGAACCTGTCTAGCGACATTGGCTAGATGCTGCATATCCGACTCATCGTGAAAAACTGAATATACCCCAACAAGAAGGATACCTTTGCCATATTCAGAACTAACAATTTGAATTTGTTTATTATTTATTTTTTTAGCTATTACGTTACGAAAAATGCATTCAAATGATTCATCAGGATTTAGAACCACTGTTTTATCACATGCCCAGTGTGGCACATCTTCTGCCGCTGCTGAAGTAACGCTTCGAGCAACCTCATCACTTGTAAATGCATCCGTAATCTCAACCCATGATCTAACACCATTTATTTCTACAATAGCATCTGGTGGATCAGGACGATTGATTACCTGTAAGGTGACTCCATTCTGAGCCAAATAAGACTCAAAGCTAGCTAAAACACTTTCTTCGTGTTTATCTTTAACATCTCTACGTTTCATTTTATCTCTATTCACATAACGCCGCAATGTGCGGATTTTAAAAGTGGAGGCGAAGCCGGAGCTTTTAAAATTCCGAACCATTGCCTTGTTATACGTTTTCAGCTTGACACATCTTCCTCTGATTTGAAGTACTCTTTCATATCTACAGGAACAAACTGCTGAAGAGAATTTTCAATCAAGGAATATTTCTCTCTTTTGTTTGAAACGTCCCCGAGAGCCCTATTTAAATAGCCTTGAAACCTGACTTTGTCTTCTGATTCTAAAGCTATATTAGCGGCAGCAGATAATAGTCCTGCTTCTGTGTAACCTGACAGAGATAATCCGGATTTATGGAAACGCTCTTTTAAATATTTTTCGTATAATCGATCGAATTCGTCTAGATCAATATTTTTCGGTGAATCTGGATTATCAGTCGTTCTGAATGACAGTTCGTTATATAAGTAGAGAATAACAACATAAAAGTTAAAGCAATCACCAAAATGATCTGCTCTTTTATCAATGAAGGACTTCCACTTGTCGCAATCTCTAGTATGAATTGCATTATATAACCAGTAGTAGTGAATGAGATGTTTTTTGTATTTCTTCTTTTCACAATCAAAAATACTTTCTATTTTGTCCATTATCTTCGATTGATCTATGACTTTACCGGAATTGAGCATTTCAATGTATTCTTGAAACCATTTATTAGCCTTATCCCCACTAAACCCATTCGGGTTGTGAATCCAGTACTGAGCTGCAATTTCGGCAACCATTGTACTGCTCGTTTCACTTGTCCACTCTATTACTTCATGATCACTACTGACATTATTTTTTGTAAAGCTGATTATAATTTCTCTGATCATTCGATTGAGGCCAGAATATGTAAAATATGGCTGGCTGAATCTCATGATGTAATCACTTGCAGGAGAGTGTGGGGAGCTTAGCATCACGTCCAGCGGCTTTAATTCGTGTACAAATGAAGACCTAAGTTGATATAGGTTATCTAGTGACTTCTGCAGAAACGATGCCCTCATCGTATTTGTGTCTTTCCCAAGAAACTCTCTAAAATAAGTATCCGAAAGGTGATCAAAAACAAATTTCTCTAATCTTTTTCTCAATTTGAACTGTTTGCCTTCTATCAGAGAATTTTTTATTGCATCTGATTTATCCCCATCTATTTGATCTAATACTACTTCAAGTTTCTTTTTGACATCCTCATGGTAGTCATTCCAAGAAGGTGTGTAGTTGTCGTGCTTTTGTGATAGCGATTCAATTGCATAGACCATCGTCGAGTATGCAAGATCGAAATTCGTAGATATTGTTTCTTTAGCATCATCAATAATTTTTAATGCTGCCACTATAGAACGAAATGTACTTCTATTGGTTGTCATTAGTGTATCGAAGAAGCTTATGAATTCTATTGATTCATTAGATGTAAGTCTTCTACCAAGACTAACGGTTCTAGGAGATATCTCTGAGGTAGTTTGCTTGTCGCTTGATGAGCTCTTCTTTTCCCTGCATATTTTCTGAACTACTTCTTTTTGCACCTTTGCAATACAGTCAAAGTAGAATGACCAAACCAATAGGAATTGCTGTATAAAATCCTGTTCACCGCATTTAACGATAATAGGGTGCTCTTCTGTAATAAGCGTATAGCTAACAACAAAACAACTTACATCTCCTGATTCAACTTGTTCGACTTTAATTTCAGGTGACGATATAGAGATCTCTTTCAATAACTGGATATTCGAATAGAAAACAAATTTCTCCTTATGTTTTCTTTGTTTTTCTTCTTCGAAAAATTTACCTGTCGATATCTGAAGCATGACTCTCCCTAGACCGTATAAAGCCTCAAACACCGGTGGCAAGACCAGAGCGAAGCGGCGGTTTTGACATCCGCGTGATTTGCCTTGTTAGGCGAGATGCGGGTTATATTTGTCATTAACTTCATTTGCACCCTCATCATGAAATGGATCTGTTGTGTTTATTATTGAATATGGATCAAAATTATTGATGAACTTCTGTGCGTTCATGGCGATTGGGGAGTTTGGCGAAAAACATAAATCTTCTTCTCCTTCACTATCGGTGATGAACCCCAAATCTGTACGCGAAACGATTTGATCAACTAGATAGCCTGCAATCTCTTTTTCCTGCGTTATCTCCAGCCAAACTCTTTCTTGTTGTTGAACTATGCGAACTGACACGATATCAGCTTTCATCCATTGAGAATATTTTGACATTAAGCCTTTGGTAATATCGATTGCAGCAAAGGTATCCTCTTCCAATGAGCTATTACCCAAATTTTGTAAAAGACTTATTGCTTTATCCAACGGAAACCTAAAAAATTCTCGATTATTATTTACTCGGAAATCTGAAAGTTCATCGTGAATTTGACACTCAGTGCGATCATAGTCATCACAAAACAATTCAAACGCGACTTGATAAGGTGTAGGCACTCCCGTTTTATACAACTCCCTAGCTCTTGAACGGCTATCCCTTCGTGTCTTGCCAATTTTTAACAGACCAGGCATGGACTCATTTATCAGGATATATACATAACCCGGATTCAAAGGCTTCTCCTTTTTCGCCTAACGCCCGCTTAAGGGGCAGCCAACGCTACTACCAAGCTTCTGCATAACACCGTAACCACAAAAACCAACGCATAATAAAAATGCCGCGCATTGGCTGTCCCTCTTGAAGCGTTTGTTAGCAATATTTGACTACTTATTCCCAATATTTTTCAACGTAACGAACTGGATTAGAGTTATTAAATTCTACATTTTCATATAGCAAGATAGGATCGATTTCCTTGTAATCTTTAAAATAAATGTCTATCCGTCCATCCATGTTCTGCTCAGTTTGGCGTGTTACTACATGCTCCGTTGCATGCGAAACCTTAGCTAATACAGCTCTATTATTAAACGTATTAGTCATCACAATATGGCTAATTTCAGAATTAACTCTGCTCAATGAAGCTTTAAATCCTGGAGCAAAACCCTGCTCCAACATTTGATCTATTACTTTTTTGTCTAAACTTTCATTCGCCCGAACAACTATTACCGACTTATACATGTTTTAATTCCAATTTACTCAACAATATTGCTAACGTTTGGTTAAGGGGCGGGCTTTAGCCCGTCCCAGTGAGCGAAGCGCTTGTTATAGGGCATCACCCCTCCAGCGCCATTTTTATGAAGCACTGGAGCAACCCTTCATCTTGATAAAGCTCTCGATACTCTGCGAAAGGCAGGTTTCCTTCGTTATATTGCTTTTCAAAGAATACTTGTAAGCGCCACTCATCTGGATCTATTTTATTGAAATCGAAGTCAATTCCGCCTACATCTGCGGTTCGATATATGTCTACACCAACCCCGTGAGTTCGATACATCCAGTTTGTCCCAGGAATTGGATTGTTTCCTCGGTTTTCTGGTTTTAGTATTTCTTCAGCGGATTTCAAATCAAATACACGGACAAGAAGCTCCTCGGCCCACTTTCTATGGGCATACCACAGCGGTATGAGTTTTCGAACCTTGTCGAGGTTATCCATGTTTGCCCTATAACGCCCGCATTTGGGGCCGTAGTGAAGGTGCTGGGTTTTGTGCCAGCGTAGCGATCGGCACAAAGCACCGTAACGGAGGTCCTAGGCTGCGCAGCAGCCGAACAAGATGCGATTGTTATGGGTGTTTAGCGCCAAAACTGCCACCACTTTTTGTCTTTAGCTTTTCGCCATTTTTTAAGTTTATCGTAATTATCCCAAGTATCCAGGACATGATAAAGCGTAGGCTCGGATGAAACTAAGGCGGCTTCGTAATCCCCATAGTACGCATTTGACTCATAGTAATGCTTGGCAAATTCTAAGCCTTCAGGATTTAGGTCATCTTCCCAGAACTTCTCATCACACTCTTTGATCAGAAACTCTGTACCTGTCATTTTCCGGGATTTAACTTTGGCAACGGATTCAACAGAGTCAGTTTGGTGCAACTCGCCTTCAAGATTGTTATTGATAACCCAAGCGATAAACATACCGATATGAGTTCCGCCAGCCTCAGGGGCAAGATCTTTTGGAAAATTATCAGCCCCGCTGTGCCAATCTATTCTATCTATCGCCAAACTCAGACTCTCCTATACCCATAACATTTTATTAGTGCGCATGCGCGTTTACCTCGTTTGACCAGTAAAAACGCGCACAGTTAACTACTTGTATTGCAAATAACTTATCAGCTTCTCTTCAAATATACTATCTGGAAAAACGCGCATGCGCGTTTTCCAAACCTATTATCTCAAATCGCAAGCACATAACTGATTGAAATAAAATAATTATATAAATTAGTCCGTGTACAAACGCGCAAAATTTTTCCACTATTTTCCTTGATATCCGGGAATTTTAAATAATACTGTATAAAATAACAGTATTTAAGAGCGAGGGTTATCATGAGTCTAAAAAGCCCATTTCTAAGCGGCCTTCAAGAAGAAATGCGTATGCGTGGTTACAGTATTAGAACGGAAAAAACCTATCTCTATTGGATCAAGGCCTTTATTAACTTTCACAACAAGCGTCACCCTGAAACAATGGGAACGGAAGAAGTTACACAATTTTTAACCTTCCTTGCCAATCAACGAAATGTGGCCATCAACACACAAAAAATTGCACTTAACGCATTAGCCTATTTGTATCAGAAGCATTTGCACCATGAGCTTGGGGATTTAGGTTTTTGCTATACCACTAAACAGAGACATTTACCGACAGTGTTATCCCCATCAGAAATCTCACTAATACTAAATGAACTTGATGGCCGCGATAGGCTAATAATATAACTACTCTATGGTAGTGGACTAAGAGTTTCAGAATGCCTCAGGTTACGTATCCAAGATATTGATATTGTGAGAGCTTCGCTGACCGTTAGAGACGGTAAAGGACATAAAGATAGGCAAACCATCCTCAGCCATAGATGCGCAGAAAAGCTCACTACATATATTGAAAAGGCTATTAAAATTCAACAGAATGATAACCAGCAAGGGATAGGTCCATCTCTGCCAAATGCATTAGAACGTAAGTATCCCAATGCGTTTAGGCAACACGGGTGGATGTTTATTTTTCCTTCCAGCACAACCTGTATCAATCCTTATACAGGAACACTTTGCAGGCATCATTTACATCAAAGTGTTATTCGTAAAGCGCTCGGGAATGCAGTGCGTAATATTCAAATGAATAAACGCGTCACCTGCCATACGTTTAGGCATAGCTTCGCAACCCATTTACTTCAAGCTGGTCGTGATATAAGAAGTGTTCAAGAGTTACTGGGCCACAATGACGTTAGTACCACACAAATCTATACACATGTACTTGGCCAACATTTTGCGGGAACAACTAGCCCGTTAGACACATTATAAATGTCAGAGTCCTTTTGTAACTCTGTAGCATTACTAAAATTGAGTCAACATACTGATGTTAAAGTGAGCTAGATACTACTTTGCTAACGAGGAATGGGGCATTAGCTTTTTAGCCAGATGAACAGTTCAATGGTCATTAAAATTGCCATTGTTGCAACAGTGACCGTTGGCGACATGGATGTCGCCGTCGAGCCTATAGGGATACTTCTTGTAAAATAAAAGGACGGCGTGTCACTGGGGAAACAGTGACAATTCATCCTACACACCTGACGACAAACTTATCTCGCTTTGGGGCATAAACATTGTAGAAAAAGCTGCGTACCGAAAAGAACGCTGCCATAGGCCAACTAATTGGTTACGCTTTGCTAAACGATCGCCGAAGATCAAAACCGCTTAGGCTAAATTTGTAGCCAATCTGATTTAAATCGTGCTAAAGCTTTCATCCATCAATCTATGTTGAATCAGTGCCATTTGCAGGCCCCAACAAAAATGCAAGGAATTATATGCCCACGTCTATCTTGCAAGCAGTAAAGCTCACCCGCTTCGCTTTGTTATCTATACCATTCAGTTCACACAACGTAGGCTCGATCATTTTTGGCGGAATATTGCTAGCAGTGACACCATTAATGGTAAATGCCGCGCCACAACGGGGCGTCAGCTTCCCTCCGAATGCCCAGGCTATAGAAGCCCTTATCGATTCTACTGTTAATCCTTTAATGAACGAATATGGGATCCCTGGGATTGCAATCGGGGTAAGTATCAATGGACAACAGTACTTCTTTTCTTATGGTGTCAGTTCAAAAAAGACAGGGGAAAAGGTGAATGAAAATACCCTATTTGAGATTGGTTCGATCAGTAAAACCTTTACCGCGACCCTCGCAACATACGCTCAACTTGAGGGTAAACTGACGCTAACAGATAAGGTAAGCCAATATCTGCCTGAATTAACCGGTAGCCATTTTGACCAGATCAATCTCATTCATTTAGCCACCCATACAGCGGGAAATCTGCCCATGCAGGCCCCTGATAATATAACCAATAATGCTGAGTTAATAAGCTATTTAAAAGCCTGGCAACCAGCTTATGCCGCAGGTACTCACCGCAATTATGCCAATCCCAGCATTGGTCTTCTCGGTGTGATCGCGGCAAAGCAGCTTGGTCAAGGTTTTCCTGAGGCCGTAGAGCAAACTCTCTTTCGACAACTTGGCATGACAAACAGCTATTTTATAGTTCCAACCAATAAAATGACTGACTACGCCCAAGGCTACAATAAGCAAGATCAGCCAGTACGCCTCAATCCCGGTGTGTTAGCCGATGAGGCCTACGGAATAAAAACGACGGTTGTAGATCTGCTCCGTTTTGTTGAAACCAATATGCAGCAGCATTCGGTGCCAGCAAGGTTGCAACGTGCCATTGATGCCACCCATACGGGCTATTTTGATGTCGGCATGATGACTCAAGCGATGATTTGGGAGCAATATCCGTATCCGATTGCCCTTGATAAGCTCCTCACTGGACATACTCAAGATGTAGTGTTTGGCAGTATGCCAGTGAAAGCCATTACACCACCTCAAGAGCCACAGCAAAATGTCTGGATAAATAAGACTGGCTCAACGGGTGGTTTTGCTGCGTATGTGGCATATATTCCAGCTAAAAAGCTGGCATTGGTGTTATTGAGTAATAAAAATTATCCCGTGCCGCCACGGGTAACCGCGGGTTACCAGATATTAACAGGCTTAGAAACACTGCAAAATTAATATCGCGTTATCATATTTCAGCCCAAAACCGCGCTTGCCAAAATGGAGAGGTTTTCTCTCCATTCAATTTCTCTGCTACGAATATCTCGTTATTGATCAAAACCCATGTTAACAAACGCGTTATATTGTTGACTTAAGAATCCACCCTTTATCAATTACAAAACCTGATTAACAAGATAAAAACCAAATGTAAGCTTAGTTTTACAGCCATAAAAGCATAGAAAAACTTATGGGTTGGATGAAAAAATATTCCTGAAAATCAAGACGATTAGCCATTGAACTACTCAATTTTGGGCGTAAGATGCGCGCCATTGTTCAACTGTGCTTTTTTACGGAATTATGATGTCAGGCGAAAAACCGTCTTTAATCTCATCAAAAGCGTCGGCTTCATCAGCAGGAAGTACCACTCGATTGCTCTTTATGCTGGTCTTTATGGTGGCCTGTGGACAGATGGCCCAAACGATTTTTGTGCCAGCACTCCCGCTGATTGCCCAAGGTTTAGCCGTCGATGCAAGCAAGCTACAAGCCGTCATGGCCTGTTATCTGCTCGCCTACGGTTTATGTCAATTTATCTATGGCCCATTATCTGACCGCTATGGGCGAAAACTCCCACTGTTGGTTGGTATTGGGATTTTTATGATCGGCGCGTTAATTGCCACACAAGCCACAAGCTTTAATCAGTTAATTTGCGCGAGTCTGCTTCAAGGCCTAGGCACAGCCAGTGCCGGCGCCCTGTGCCGCAGCATTCCTAGGGATCATTACTTTGGCGATAACTTAGTTAAATTTAATAGCTATGTGTCCATGGCGGTAGTGTTTTTACCCTTGGTGGCGCCCTTCTTAGGGAGCCTTGCTTCAGCCTACTTAGGTTGGCAAGCTGTTTACTGGGTGTTATTTGGGTTTGGTGTCTTTGTTTGGCTACTGCTTTGTTTTAGTTTTAAAGAGTCTTTACCAAAAGACAAACGAGAGCAACAACCAGTGTTAGCCTCCTATCGCCATGTGCTACGCCACCGCAGCTTTAGGGCATATCTATTTTCATTAATAGCCACCTTTGCGGGGATTGCCGCCTTTGAAGCCATTGCGGGTGTGCTCTATGGCCAATATTTGCAACTCTCATCTTTTATGGTGAGCTGTTATTTTGTGGCGCCTATCCCCGGCTATTTACTCGGTGCACTGGTAGCAGGAAGACAAAAACAAGCACAACGAACCGTATTTCAAGGTGTTGCCTTGCTCGGTGCTGGCGCATTGTTTATGTTGATCCCTGGGTTGTTTCAACTGGTTGTAGGCTGGAGTTTGTTGATAGGCTCAATTTTATTTTTCAGCGGCGCCGGCATGTTATTTCCGACATTAACCTCGGCTGCGTTAGAACCTTTTCCGCGTCAAGCGGGCATTGCGGGGGCTTTGCTCGGTGGTTTACAAAACTTTGGCGCAGGGCTGGCGGCATTAACCATGTCGCTCGTACCTATGGGAGGCCAGTTAAGTATCGGTTTACTGAACGCACTGATGGTGCTTTTAGTGATTGTGGCCTTACATTATGCCCGAGATCAAAATGATACCCATCAAACACTATTGCCGCAAAAAACCTGAGGTTCTCTATCAAAATAACAAAGCCCACTTACGTGGGCTTTAGTTTTTCTGATGTTTATCGATTACAGGATCCGTCTTAGTAAAAAATCTGCTTTTAATCTTCTAATACGATTCATAATCTTCTTCACCGGATCGGGATAGCTTTGCAAAGTATCCACTTGGCTATAGTGATATAACCTCTGTGTATGCTCAAGAATATGCGCTTGCTCGGCCTCAAATTGCGCCTTCCAGCTACCCGTTTCATCGTGGATCAAGAGCCCATTCTCTAAATCCAACGCCCATGCTCTAGGGTTTAGATTTGAGCCTGTGATCAAATGCTTACGCCCATCGGCACTGATACCTTTGAGGTGGTAACTGTTGATCCCATGCTTCCACAGGTGAATATTGAGCTGGCCATTATCAATCGCCCACTGCTGACGTTTGGCAAATTTACGCAGCGACTGTTCATATAAATACGGCAAGGCACCGATGGTGGAAAAATCTTGCTCAGGCGGAATATAAAAGTCATTCGCCGTTTTATCGCCGACGACAATATCAATCCGTTTGCCGTTGCGCAGATGTTTAGCTAAGGCACGGACCAAAATATAAGGAGGGTTAAAGTAAGGTGTGCAGATAAAGAGTCTATCTTTTGACTCCTCAACCATCGCAATAACCGCTTTATTCAATAAATTATGTTTACGGCCTAAGCCCAGTAATGGTGTTACCCGATTACCCGTTCGAGTTGCGTTAAACTCGTACTGTGCCTGTGACAAACGTAATTTAAAGCTGCGCACATCAGTTTTAGGCGGTAACACTTCCTGCTGCGCATCTTGAGTAAGCGATGTCACTGCTGGATCGGCAATGATATAACGTTGGATCATTGCGCGCATGCTGCGTGCAAGCTCTGCTGACTCAATCACATGGTAGCGGTCGAAACGGTATTTATCGTTTTGCTGTAGATAGATATTATTAAGACTTGCGCCGCTATAAATCACGGCATCATCAATTACAAAGCCTTTAAGGTGTAATACACCCATAAATTCACGGGATTTGACTGGTACGCCCATAATCTCGATAGGATATTCAGCTTCAGCCATCACTTTGCGGTACATCAAATAATTACCGCTATCACCCTTATGGCCAATCAAGCCACGTCTAGCACGGTGAAAATCGACCAAAATTTTGATATCCAACGTAGGATTTTTAGCCTTCGCCGTCATCAAGGCCTGTAAAATCTCCCGCCCTGCTTCATCATCTTCTAAATAGAGTGCAGCGATGTAGATGCTATTCTTGGCATTTTCGATGCGAGTAAGTAACTCTGCCTTAAATCGGCATGGCGTAAGCAACCACGTTAAAGCCTCGGGTTGAACGGCTATTCCACCAAGCTTATCTAGCAAGGCATCCTCCTTTAAACATGCTGACCACCCCGATAGGAAGCGCTTGGGGTCAGTGACAAAAACATCACAGCAATCTGTGTTAATTCTGGGTAGGCTTCTGTCACTGCCAGCCTGATTGTTTGTTCTACTTTAAGATGAATATCAGGGTCTACCGGAAACCAAAGCAATTCGATTTGGACAAAGCGCTGATCAATTCTACCATTACGGTAACTGATGCTGGGGATCCAATCTAATGTAAAACTCTCTGCTTTACCTTTACATATAGCCGCCAAAGACTGCAGTAATGTTTGGCTAAGCTCTGCAACGACTGCCTGGGGTAAGCCGCGCATACTAATATGAGGCATGGTTTTAGTGGTTACCTAAGATCCTAAAATCGTAAGGGGTAGAAATTACCGACTTCACTGCAACTCGGCAAGACTTTTCGATGAAAAGAGCGCGGCGTAACGCCTATTTTGCTGGTAATTTGAGCTGAAACAAGTCATTGGCAATAATAAGTGTAAAATTACGTCGGTTCAGCCTAAATATATACGAGCAGACATGCCGACTTCAACGACTAACCAAATACGCTTGCATTCTTTATCGGTTGTTCATTTTGCTTATCTACATAGGGTGCCCAAAATGGTAGTTTAATCACAAAATATTGGTTGCTACTAATGTAAGCGTGCCCGTTTTACGTGTTTTAGCGTAAACTAAAACGTCACCAGTCAACTCTGTAAAACGCTATGAATAAAAAAATCCTGTTAACCCTCGCACTGACTTTAGCTTTAGCGTGGGGCATTTTTCATTTTAAAGCGCAACTTGGATTACTCATTTTGCCACTTTTTATTGGCCTGGTTTTATTTGTTACCCTAAGGTTGTATCGTCTGATGGAAAAAGATGATGGCAGTCATGACCGCTAATTAAGAGAGTAAACATACAACAGACATGGAAACGTTCTCCCCATTATTCAATTTACAGCGTTCGGCAGGCATATTGCTAACGGTAGTCGCAACAGCCCTATTACCACATCAACTGTGGGCTACGACTGCAGATATTCAACATGCGATCTTGAGTCAACAAATTAATGATATTGCACCACGTCACTCGCAAATTGCGCTGCTAGCACTGGATATGGCGAACAGTAAACAGCTTTATAGCCAGCAAGCTGATACCTTGTTTATCCCCGCCAGCACACAAAAGGTCCTTACTGCCGTCACAGCATTGGCCAACCTTGGGGCCGATTTTCGTTATGTGACGGAGCTGTGGAGCGATGCACCCATTCGCCAAGGACATATTGCGGGAAGTGTCTATCTGCGCTTTAGTGGCGATCCTACCCTCACTCAAGACGATCTTAAGGCCTTGTTTGCCCACCTACAAAAACAGGGTATCAACAGTATTGACGGGCATCTTTATCTTATCGGTGATAAACAAGAGCAATTACAAGCTCCTGGCTGGGTGTGGGACGACCTCGGCATTTGTTTTGCGGCGCCGGTGTCGAGTTATATCATCAATCAAAACTGTGTTTATGGGCAATTCGTTCCAAGCTCGAGCAAGCATTCCTCTGAGGTCAAATTAAGGGTATCTAGTTTTGGGGTAAAGGTCAGCAGTGACGCGATATTCTCTCCCAAAGCTAGCCATGATTTTTGCCAGCTCGATTTAGTGCGACTTGGGCAAAATCAATATCACCTTCGGGGATGTTATCCGGGCAGTGAGGCTATTCCTCTCGCTATTGCAATAACCGATCCTGAAAAATTCGCCATGGATACGTTAACGGCCACACTCAAGGGGGAAATGTCGCTCTCGGGTAAAGTTAAAATTGGCAACGCAATACCTTCAAAGGCAAAACTTATCGCCAGTCACAGTAGTGCGCCTTTGCCGGAGTTGTTAAAGACTATGTTGCTTAAGTCGGATAATCTGATCGCCGACAGCCTGTTTAAGTTAGTCGGACAACGCTATTACAAAACCCAAGGAAATTTTACCAATGGTGCGGCGGCCATGCGCCATATCCTTAGCGATTTGGGAGTAGATTTAACCCACGCCAATATCATCGATGGTTCAGGGCTTTCTCGTTATAACTTATTGAGCGCAAGGCAATTAGCCAATGTGCTTACACTAATTTATCAAGATGCCCGCTTTCACAGCCTGATTGACAGTTTGCCCGAGGCGGGAGTCAGCGGTACGCTAAAATATCGACTGGGTTACACTCAACCACCGCTCAAAAACCGTGTTTTTGCCAAGACAGGTTCAATGCAAGGGGTTGCCAATTTAGCTGGTTTCATTCGAATACCACAGCGGGATATCTTATTTGTGGTGCTTGAGAATGGCATTAGTCCTGAAACGAAAAAACAACGCACGCCTGCGTTTAGCGCTGACTTTTTGACTCGTCTCATAACTACGGTTGAGCAACAGGCACAAACAAACCAAACATCGACTAAAGAACTCAACACGGTTAAATTAATTGACTGACAAAACTAAAAAGCACTGATAAATCAGTGCTTTTTACATCATTTATCTCACCAATCCAAACTTAGAATAATTCTGCTGGCATTGCCATAGTACTGGCATCACCCGCACGCACTTGCGCTAAATGATAATCGGCCTTAGGCAATAACTTATCAAAATAGAATTTAGCTAGGTAAGCTTTTTGCTCGGCAAAGTTTTTATCCTCTGCACTAGGGACCTTATCCAACATGGCTAGCCAATAAAAACCATATAAGCTGTAACCAAAGGCATCTAAAAAGTCGACTGCACAAGCATTGATTAACGCAGGTTGAGTCAGTTTTTGCTCATTGATCGATTCGGCCACATGGACTAAAGCATCTAAACGAGCACAAACGGCGGCAACTTTTACACCGTCGACCTGTGTAAATTCACGCATTTGTGCTTTTAATTCGGCCACAAACTCTTTTAGCGTCGCTAAGTTGTCGCCAGTGACTTTTCGACCAAGGAAGTCAATGGCTTGAATACCATTTGTACCTTCATAGATTTGCGCAATGCGGGTATCACGTACCAATTGCTCAATGCCTGTTTCACGAATATAACCATGTCCACCAAAGACTTGCTGCGCCATGATAGTCGCGTCTAAACCACGGTCAGTTAAAAACGCTTTAGCAACGGGTGTTAATAACCCCACGTAACGGGCAGCTTTAGCTTTAACCTCATCTTGGGCATATTTCGCCAAATCGAGCTGTTTGCCGGTAAATATGGATAAGGCACGTCCCGCTTCTGTCATCGCGCGGATAGTCAGTAGCATACGGCGCACATCGCCATGGACGATAATAGGATCAGAATCGCTCCCCGTGGGTGAGCCACCGGCTGCAACGCCTTGATTGCGCTCTTTAGCATAATCGGCGGCCATCTGATATGCGGCTTGTGCGCTGCCAAGCCCTTGAATACCAATAGCTAAACGTTCGTAGTTCATCATGGTGAACATACAAACCAAGCCACGATTAGGCTGGCCAATCAGATAACCCTTTGCTTCATCAAAATTCATCACGCAGGTTGCTGAGCCTTTAAGGCCCATTTTGTGCTCGATTGACCCCACGCTAACACCGTTAGCCTCACCTAAGCTGCCATCATCATTAACCGTGATTTTGGGTACGAGGAACAGTGAAATACCTTTGCTTTCTGGTAATTTTGCCAGCACTAAGTGAATGACGTTTTCAGTGAGATCGTGATCGCCACCAGTAATAAAAATTTTGCTGCCACTAATCGCATAACTGCCGTCCTCCAATGGAATAGCGCGAGTGCGAATATTACGCAGATCAGAGCCAGCTTGTGGCTCTGTCATATCCATCGCTCCAGCCCATTCACCAGAATATAACTTGGGTAAATAAGCTTGTTTTAATGCTTCGCTACCGTGGGCATTGATACACAAAGCTGCCCCCGCGGTTAATGAGCCATAAAGCGTAAACGCGTTGCAGGCACTGTAGGCCATTTCATCTACTAATACACCAAGCATTTTGGGCATGCCCATACCACCAAACTCAGGCTCACCACATAGGCCTACCCAACCACCTTCAGAATATTGCTTATATACGGCTTTATACCCCTCAGGGGTAATCACACCATTATCTTGGTGTAAAACGCCTTGCTCATCACCAGCACGGTTTAGCGGATGGATTAATTCAGCACTGATTTTTGCCGCTTCTTCAAGGATTGCATTGGCCGTATCCATATCAACCATTTCTGCAATCTCAGGTAATTGTGACCACGTATTTGGGGCATCAAAAACCTGTTCCAGTAAGAAACGCATATCTGCTAACGGGGCTTGGTAAGGATTCATTGGGAGACTCTTAAACGTAGGATTTAAACAGTTGTTTTAATTTATACCAGTTCTATACAGAAAACAATCTCATTACAAATTCACTTTGATGCTAAGCACTAATCTACGCAACATAACAGAGTGAAGAACAGGCAATAAAAAACCCTTAAGTGACCTTAAGGGTTATAGTGTAGCGAGAAGTAAACTTGGTTGTCGTCGGCTTAGCTCACGATTAACGTATTGATTACCACATTAAATCGTCAGGGATCGCATAATCAGCATAAGGGTCATCTTCGACTTCTACGGCCTTACCCGCATCCTGTTGCCACAAATAGCCGCACCATTGTGGCACCAATAGATTCACACGTTCGGCAAGCTTGTGGGGGACGAGGTAGCTCTTATCTTCGTATCGAACAATCCCTAATTGGCCTTTAAGCAATTCGGATTGAATTTTCTCATCGATATAGACAGAGTAAATTTTATTGTCGAGCGTATAGTTGAATTTGATCTCGGCATGACTTGGGATCTTGATAGCAAATTGCGTGAATTCACTCACTAATCCTCGCACTTGTCCTCGGGCCGTTGCCTCTGCAAAGCGTTGTTCATTGAGGGCTTTGTCTTTTTCAGCTTGTAAGCGTTTTTGCTCGGCAATCTCAAGTTTTAACGCGCTTGAGCCATCGTCAACCCGCGCCTTTTTATCGCGACGCTTTTGCGTTTTTACATCACGCACTTTTTGTTTACTGGCAAGTCCAGCTTTCAGTAGCTGCTCTTGTAATGCATTCGCCATGGATTTTCACCCGATTTTCTATTAAATAAATGAGTTATAACTATTTAGTTACTGCCCTTTGCTTGCTAATTCACCTAAGGCAGTCATCGCGATACTGGCACCGCCCAGTGACCAACCTCCATCGACGGGAAGGACAACACCCGTGATATAGGATGCCAGCTCAGAGCCTAAAAATAACGCTGCGTTGGCAATATCTTGCCCTTCCCCATTACGTTTTAACGGTACCGATTGTGCCACTTGTTGCTGTAGTGCAGCGCTCGGCGCTAAACGATTAAAGCCTTCGGTGCCTGTAATCGGGCCTGGAATAATGGAGTTAATTCGAATGCCTTCACAGCCCCATTCAATAGCTAAGGTTCGCGTCAGCATGTCAACCCCCGCTTTTACCGCACAAACATGGGCCTGCATTGGCATCGCAATCGATGCCTGTGGCGCAGAAATTTGAATAATATTCCCCTGTGGGCGACGCAGTAAAGGATAAGCTGTTTTCAGTACTTGGAAACTGCCCAATAAATCAATATCCATTACGGCTTTAAAACCATTCGCCGAAAGCTTAGCGGCAGTTGCAGGGAAATTGCCCGCAGCGCCGCTCACCAATACATCAATAAAACCAAATTCTGAGGCGATGGTTTCAAAGCCCAGTTCTACTGCGGCTAAATCCCTGACATCAAAACTCACCCCAAGATGGATCCCATCTGGATTCGCCTGTTTGAGCTGTAATACCGCAGCATCGACTTTATCTTTGCTTCGACTCGCCACCGCCACATTAGCTCCCGCATGGGCAAACGCAATGGCAATTGCGAGGTTTATACCACTGGTACCACCGACAACGACAACATTCTTACCCTGATAATTAAACATCGTAGTATTGAGCATGGACGTTCTCCGTGAACGGTTAAAGTTTGTCGCGAATACGAACCTTAACAGCTAAATAGTGTGCTGTTCAGTATACTAAAGCAAAGATTGGTGAATCGCCTGCAGCGCAGCCAGAGGATCTGTCGCCTTAGTGATCGGACGACCAATCACTAAATAATCAGAACCGGCAGCAAGCGCCTCAGGCGGCGTCATCACACGGTGTTGGTCGCCAACCTCACTACCCACAGGGCGAATGCCGGGTGTAATAAGTTTAAAGTCTTGACCTAATAAAGACTTAAGCACGCTCGCTTCTTGGGCTGAACAGACAACACCATCAAGTCCGGCCTGTTTAGTCAATTTAGCTAAACGCTGAACATGCTCAAATGCTGGCACATCAATGCCGACGAGCTTCAGATCGTCATCGCTCATAGAGGTTAATACCGTCACAGCAATCAGCATTGGCGCCTCGTTACCGTAAGGCTGCAAAGCCTTTTTCGCCGCTTCCATCATCGCTAAGCCGCCACTGGCATGGACATTCGTCATCCACACACCAAGTTCCGCTGCAGCAGCAACCGCTTTCGCAACCGTATTAGGGATATCGTGAAATTTTAAGTCGAGGAAAAGATCGAAGCCACGGTCATGGATGTCTTTAACTAACTGCGGGCCGAACAGGGTAAACATTTCTTTGCCAACTTTCAGGCGGCACATGTTGGGATCGAGTTGATCTATCAATTGTAAAGCGTGGTTTTTATTATCGTAATCAAGCGCTACGAGGATAGGTTTAGTCGTCATCATCTCTCCAACAGGGTTACACTAACTAGATATTTAAAGAAGTTATTCACCGTCCAAGCCTCTGATCCGTTTAATGGTGCCCCACTTTTTGCAAGAAGGACAATGCCAATATAGTGTATGGGATGGGAAACCACATTCTTTACAGCGGTAGCTTGGCCGGAATTTAATTTGTTGCTCAACAAGTTGCTCAAGCATCGTCAAACTTTGTTTAGCTTGCCCTTCTTCTGCTTGGCGTAGATGCATTTGCATTAAGTGCTGAAACCCCTTCATGGTCGGATGGCGATAAAGCGCATCGAGCACCATGTTTTCAGCAGCTTTAATCTCATCAAGGCTTATCATATGTTGGGCAAGCGCCACCACTACGGATGCGCCAGCACCTTCAGCCATAGCGCCAGCTAATAACTCTTGATAGCCCTCTTTATCTTGAGTATCGCGATATACTTCTTTAGCCGTCGGCAGTGCATCAGCAAAAAGCTCAATATCGGCCTTTTTTAATGCTATCAGCATGGATTTACACTGACTGTAATCCTTCGCATCGAGAAATTTTTTGGCAAGAGTCAATAAGGCTCGGCCACATTTGGGATCTTGTTTTAAGGCTTGTTGCAGTAGCTTGACCTTCTCAGAATCATCACTGGTTTCATCGGCAAGTTGGCAATAAAAATGGGCAGTTATCGGTTTGAGTACGAGTTGACGTTTACGGCTTAAACGTTTGGTGATATCGATGGCTTTTTGCCATTCCTTTATCACTTGGTAAATCGCAATCAGCTGAGTTTCAGACTCTTCACTGTGGTCATCTTGACTCACCAAATTCAGAAAAATTTCCTCGGCGCGGTCGTAAAATCCCGCGGCAAGATAGTCTTTGCCCAGCTCCATCATGGCGATATCGCGCTGCTCATTGGTGAGCGTAGGACGGGCAATTAAGTTTTGATGGATACGAATCGAGCGGTCAACCTCACCACGCTTACGGAATAAGGAACCGAGGGAAAGATGGGTGTCGATGGTTTCATCGTCTACATCAAGCATACTGATGAACAAGTCGACCGCTTTGTCCGACTCGTTAGACAATAAGTAATTTAAGCCGGTGAAGTAATCACGACTTAATTGTTTACGCTGATTGCTCTGATTTTGCCTTATGCTCCGCCGCCCCATATACCAACCGTAACCGGCAGCAATAGGAAGCAACAGGAAGAGGATCTCAAGCATATTAGGCGTCTACACCTTGAGGTTTTTTAGCAGTTTGAACCGTTAATTTCTTTTTCGTTGCCGCTAAAGCCAATTTAAGTTTAACAATATAATAGCTCGCTACCAGCCAACTAAGCATAAAGCCTGCAAAGAAAACAATCGCTAACACAACGGGTAAACGGTACTCCCCTTGTGCCACAAAGTAGCTGATTGTCACGACTTGTTCATTACGTGCGCCAAAAATCAAAGCCACTATAAATAACAGTGCCACTAGGACTGTCGCTACAAAAGATTTCACGTCGCACTCCCTTAAACGCCTTTCAATTTTCTGATTATCCAAGAAATTTACTGAGCTGACCAGCTTTGCCTTACATTAGATATAAAAAAGCCCCCTTGCGGAGGCTTTTTGCAATGCGGTCAATTAAACATTGACAGCGTCAACGCGTTCGCGCAGTTCTTTGCCTGGCTTAAAGTGCGGGACGTATTTGCCTTCCAATTCGACGGATGAACCCGTCTTTGGATTGCGGCCAGTACGCGGCGCACGATAATGAAGCGAGAAACTACCAAAGCCACGGATCTCAATACGATCACCGCTTTCTAATGTTGATGCCATTTGCTCCAACATCTCTTTGATTGCGCCTTCTACCTCTTTCGCCGACAGCTGCGACTGCCTGGTGGCGAGTTTTTCGATCAGTTCGGATTTTGTCATCCTAGCTATCCCCTATTATCAAGCCAAACACAGTCACCTAATGGGGAGAAAATCTCCCCATACAACAGGCGATTATTTGCGAGCTGCTTTAAACGCTTCAGCCATTGCATTACTAATAACAGCGTCTTCTTGTTTATTCAAGGTCGCCATTACTTCTTTTTCTTCAGCTTCGTCTTTCGCTTTGATTGACAGGCTGATAGAACGGTTCTTACGGTCAACACCCATGAACTTAGCTTCGATTGCGTCACCTACTGAGTAAACAGTAGATGCATCTTCGATGCGCTCACGGCTGATGTCAGCTACACGGATGTAACCTTCAACAGTGTCAGCCAGTTCAACAGTCACACCTTTAGCATCAACAGCAGAAACAGTACCGTGTACGATAGTACCTTTCTTCTTGTCAGCTAAGTAAGCGTTGAATGGGTCGTCTTCAGTTTGTTTAACACCTAAGCTGATACGCTCACGCTCTGGGTCAACAGACAGAACCACTGCGTGGATTTCGTCGCCTTTCTTGTACTCAGATACTGCGTCTTCACCAGTGCCGTTCCAAGAAATGTCAGACAAGTGAACTAAACCATCGATACCGCCGTCAAGACCGATGAAGATACCGAAGTCAGTGATTGACTTGATCTTACCAGAAACCTTGTCGCCTTTGTTGTAACGAGTTGCGAAGTCATCCCATGGGTTGGTCTTACATTGCTTCAGACCTAGAGAAATACGACGACGCTCTTCATCGATGTCCAGAACCAGAACTTCAACTTCATCACCTAAGTTAACCACTTTAGATGGGTGGATGTTCTTGTTAGTCCAATCCATTTCAGAAACGTGAACTAAACCTTCAACGCCTTCTTCGATTTCAACGAAACAACCGTAGTCAGTCAGGTTAGTTACGCGACCAGTTAACTTAGTGTTTTCTGGGTAGCGCTTGCTGATTTCTAACCATGGATCTTCGCCAAGTTGTTTCAGACCTAGAGACACACGAGTGCGCTCACGATCGTACTTCAGTACTTTAACGTTGATTTCGTCACCAACGTTGACGATTTCAGATGGGTGCTTAACGCGTTTCCATGCCATATCAGTGATATGTAACAGACCGTCAACGCCACCTAAATCTACGAATGCACCGTAGTCAGTCAGGTTCTTAACGATACCTTTAACTGCTTGACCTTCTTGCAGGTTTTCTAACAGTGCATCACGCTCAGCGCTGCTTTCTGATTCGATAACTGCACGACGAGAAACAACAACGTTGTTACGCTTCTGGTCTAGTTTGATAACTTTGAATTCTAATTCTTTGTACTCTAAGTGAGCGGTGTCGCGAACTGGGCGCACGTCAACTAGAGAACCTGGTAAGAAGGCACGGATACCGTTTAATTCAACAGTGAAACCGCCTTTCACTTTACCATTGATGATACCGATTACAGTTTCAGCATCTTCGTAAGCTTTTTCCAGAACGATCCAAGCTTCGTGACGTTTCGCTTTTTCGCGAGACAGTTGAGTCTCACCGAAGCCGTCTTCAACAGAGTCAAGAGCTACGTCAACTTCATCACCAACAGCGATTTCTAAAACACCTTGAGCGTTTTTGAATTGTTCAGCTGGGATTGGGCTTTCAGACTTCAGACCTGCATCAACCAGAACCATACCGTTTTCGATAGCAACTACAGTACCACGAACGATAGAGCCTGGACGGAATTCCAGAGTTTGAAGGGATTGTTCAAATAGATCAGCAAAAGATTCAGTCATGTTTAAGTTACTTTAATGTAATAAACCACAGTCAATCCTAGACGTGGAGTCAGTCAAATTATCCGTATCATCCTTAATACGAATACCTACCCGAGCAATAATTTTAGTTAGTGCTGGATAATTTTTGCTTGATAAAGTTGAGCGCAAGCTCCAGCACTTCATCAATACCTTTATCGCTTGTATCGATAACGAGCGCATCCTCGGCTGGGACCAATGGTGCCACAGGACGATTCATATCGCGGTCATCACGTTCGATAATTTCAGCTAAAAGGCGCTCGATATTAACATCGAAGCCCTTGTCCTGCAACTGATTATAGCGTCTTTGAGCCCGCTCTTGTGCAGATGCCGTTAAATATAATTTAGCCGATGCTGTTGGGAAAACTACCGTCCCCATATCGCGGCCATCGGCGATCAATCCCGGTGCCGTTCTAAAGGCTCGTTGGCGACGCAATAAGGCTTCCCTAACACGGGGAAACGCCGCCACTTTAGAGGCAGCATTTGAACATTCTTGGGTACGTATCGCTGTGGTGACGTCTTCACCTTCTAAGATCACTTGAACGGGGTCTTTCTCATTGCCCGTTAAAAATTTCACATCGAGGTGTGAAGCTAGCAAGGTGATGGACTCTTCATTTTCCAATTCTACGTCGTGATGAATGGCAGCTAGTGCAAGTACTCGATAAATTGCACCACTATCAAGCAGTTGCCAACCTAGATGCTTAGCCAATAATTGGCTAATTGTCCCTTTACCAGCACCACTTGGGCCGTCGATTGTGACTACAGGAGCCCGTTCAGACATACATTCCTCCGCAAAAAATAATCATCATCCGTGAGTTCATAAGTAGAGCCCCGAAAATGAGCGCGCCGCATTGTACAATAATATACAAATAAAATCCGTGGATTTTTTATGAAGTTTAGAAGCCGCTCAAATGCGGCTTCTTTTGTTTGATATGGTCAGAAGTCAATCTGTTAGCTGAAAACGTTAGGCCTTCAGACTGGCAAATTGAGCAAAATAGTCAGGGAAGGTTTTCGAGGTGCAGTCAGGATCGTTAATAGTGATCCCGCAATCGGCAAAGGCCAGCATGGAGAAGCACATGGCCATGCGGTGATCGTTATAAGTGTCAATCTCTGCGGTATTCAGTACTGCTGGCGGCGTGATTTGAATATAATCATGTCCCTCTTCGACTAACGCGCCGACTTTACGCAGCTCAGTTGCCATCGCCGCCAAACGGTCGGTCTCTTTAATGCGCCAGTTATAAATATTGCGAATGGTGGTCGTGCCCTTAGCAAACAAGGCGGCGGTAGCAATGGTCATCGCCGCATCGGGAATATGATTCATGTCTAAATCAACCGCAGTTAACGGCGCGCCACGGGCAATAATATAATCATCGCCCCACTCAATATCAGCGCCCATTTTTTCCAGCACATCGGCAAATTTCACATCGCCTTGAATGCTTAAACGGCCAACACCAGTGACTTTCACCTCACCGCCTTTGATGGCACCCGCCGCTAAAAAGTAAGATGCGGAAGAGGCATCCCCTTCTACTAACACTTTACCCGGTGACACATACTGCTGCCCGGCGGGGATTTCAAAGCGGGCATAGTCATGGTTAATCACCTGAACGCCAAACTGCGCCATCAAGGCTAAGGTAATGTCGATATAAGGTTTTGAAACCAGTTCTCCTTTGACATGAATATTCACACTGCCCTTAGCGAGGGGGGTAACCATTAACAGCGCCGTTAAGAATTGGCTAGACAGATCGCCAGCAATTTCTACATCGCCACCGTTAAGCCCGGTTGCATTGATGGTCAGAGGCGGAAACCCTTCATTCTTAAGGTACACAATATTCGCGCCCAATTGTTTTAGGGCATCGACCAAGTCACCAATGGGACGCTCTTCCATGCGGGGCTCGCCGGTTAAGGTAAATTCGCCACGCCCTAAGGTCAGCGCAGCGCACAATGGGCGCATAGCCGTGCCCGCATTGCCTAGAAACAGCGTTTGCGCAGTATCCGCCGAGATAGCACCACCTAAACCAATAAGCTCGCAGACAGTATTATTTTGCGATAAGCGGTATTCAACTCCCAACTGCTTTAAAGACGCCAACATATGACGAATATCATCGGAGTCGAGCAAATTGGTTAGCGTGGTGGTGCCTTTGGCTAAGGTCGCCAATAATAATGCGCGGTTAGAAATGCTTTTTGAGCCCGGAATGTTGATCTCACCGCGGACTTGCACAACAGGTTCAAGACGTAATTGCTTCATGAATAAATCTTCTTTCTCTTTGGGCGTGATTGATGTCATCACGCGAACTGAATAGGCTAATGGCAACTTCACGCTACAGAACGTCAAGTTTACGTTACTAATAAAAGGAGATTGGGGACCTTGTTGGTGCTTCGTCGTTATAAAATTACCGATAGTGACGCAGGATTCAACCGTTTTTTACTAAAAAATGGCTTTTGAAACCGGAAATTTACTCAAGTCAGCCTAAAAATAACAAAAATACTAAATATAATGGGTGAAATTGTGATCTAAACGGTTTTTCGGCAGGCTTTTTTGCCAGACTAATTGGTCTCTAAACACCATTTTTACTTTAAAGTTTTCATCTATTCACGTTATCCTAGGTTTCAATCGATAAATCACGCACATCCTATGTGATTCATGCTGTCGCTTAATAACTAGAAAGGTAGATGGAGCTATGTTTAACTCACTCATCGCAATGCCTGCGGATCCGATCCTCGGCTTGTTGACCCAGTACCGCGAAGACACACATCCACAGAAAGTAGACTTAGGTGTCGGTGTTTATAAAGACCCCGCGGGAAACACCCCCATTCTCAATTGTGTAAAAAAAGCCGAGAAATTTCGTTTAGAAACGGAGACGACAAAGGTCTATATCGGTCCAACCGGCTCGCCTCAGTTTAATACCCTGATGACAGAGTTAGCCTTTGGCAGTGATCATAGCGCGATTATCGCTAACCGTATTCGTACTGTTTCAACGCCTGGCGGTACGGGTGCTCTGCGTGTTGCGGGTGACTTTATTAAGCGCTGCAATCCGAATGCGGTATTGTGGGTAAGCGATCCTACATGGGCTAACCATACCGGTTTATTCGAAGCTGCTGGGATCACAGTTAAAACTTATCCCTATTATGACTACGATAGTAAATCATTGAAATTTGGTGAGATGCTTGCTGCATTATCGCAAGTGAGTCCTGATGATGTAGTGTTATTTCACGCCTGCTGCCATAACCCAAGTGGGATGGATTTGACCACTGAGCAATGGGACAAAGTGGTTGCCCTCACCAAGGAGCAAGGTTTTACCCCGCTTATCGACATGGCCTACCAAGGTTTTGGCGATGGTGTTGATATTGATGCCTACGGCGTGCGTAAAATGGCTGCAGCCGTTGATAATATGATCCTGTGTAGTTCATGCTCGAAAAACTTCGGTCTGTACCGTGAGCGTATTGGTTCCTGCTCTGTGATTGCCAAAGATGCCAATACCGCCAATATCACGCAATCTGTACTGCTTTATGTGGTTCGCTGCCTCTACTCCATGCCGCCAGCCCACGGCGCGGCGATTGTTGAGACGATTTTAGGATCAAAAGAATTAACTCAAGAATGGCTTGATGAGCTCAAAGTGATGCGCGATCGCATCAATGGTAACCGCGCGATTTTAGTTGAAAAACTCAAAGCCAATGGCGTTGAGCGCGATTTTAGCTTTATCGCTCGCCAAAAAGGCATGTTTTCCTTCCTTGGAGTTAATCCTGAGCAAGTGGCGCGTCTACAGAAAGAATTTAGCATTTATATGGTAGGGTCAAGCCGCATTAGCATAGCAGGCATTAGCGAAGACAATGTGGATTACTTAGCTAAGTCGATTGCCAAAGTGCTTTAAATACAAGTGCTTTAAATACAAGTGCTTTAAATACAAGCGATTTAGTACTTTTTAACCATCTAGTTACTCTGCTGTATTCTCTATCTAGGATCCAGCAGAGTTATCTATCGCTTGTAAATATTACACTCGTCTATTTAGTTTGGATTGACGAGTCTTCCTTTTTCGTTCCCCCTAAAAAACCTCATAAGCCACGTCATCCTCACCCTTTAAGCATTTATTTTCAATCGTAAAACCCTATTTGAATGATGTTGACTCCACGGTCTTATCACAATAAACCGCACGTTGTGATCTCAATCGGCGGATTTCCATTTTATCAATCGGGGCTACGGTAATTTTCACTTTTTAAAGCCAAATCTGCTGAGTAGATTAATCGTCATTATTGAACTTGTGGGTATTCCGCCATGTTATTACAAGATAAATTAATACAAATCGTCACGAGCCCGCAGCTTTCACCTAAGCAAAAATCTAACTATTTAGCGTTGGAGGCTGAGGCAAGTTTGCCCTATATGCCGATATCGACTGAGGTTAACGCGGCAATGAATGACGGCGTGATCTGCGATATGTTTGAAGGCCATGCACCGTTTAAACCGCGTTATGTATTGCCAGATTATGCCCGTTATCTTCAGCAAGGCTCAGAATATTTAGAGCTTTCACCTGCACAGGATTTAGATGAAGCCCTCAATGCCTTAACGATTCTGTATCACCATGTGCCATCGGTGACCAATATCCCCGTGTATTTAGGTCAGTTGGACGACATTTTGATGCCTTTCGTGGAAGGAATGGATGCGGATGTCCTTTATCGTAAACTAAAGCTGTTCTGGATAATGCTCGACAGAACCCTGCCCGACGCCTTTATGCACGTTAATATTGGCCCAACAGACAACATTGTTTGCCGTACCCTACTGCGCATTGATGCCGAGCTCAAACAAGTTGCCCCCAATTTGACCTTTATGTATGACCCCGCCGTCACGCCGGATGAATTATTGCAGATTGCGGCCACCAATATTTGTCAGTGCAGTAAACCGCATATCGCCAACTATCCTCTGCATGCCAGTGTATTTGACAAGCGCGGCTTTGGTATTGTGAGTTGCTACAATGCCTTACCATTAGCAGGCGGCGCTAATACCTTGGTTAGACTCAATCTGAAAGAAGTGGCATTAAAAGCCACATCAATCAATGACTTTTTTGAGCGTGTTTTGCCCTATTACTGCTCACTCACCTTCGAACTTATCGAGGCGCGCTCAGCATTTTTACATCAAGAGTCGCACTTCTTTGATAGCTTTTTAGTTAAAGAACAATTGATTGATGAATCGCGCTTTGCACCCATGTTTGGTATTTATGGTATGGCTGAAGCGGTGAATATTCTGCAAGCTCTGATGACAAGTGAGACAGACAAATCATCTGAATCAAACAAACCCACAGGCTATGGGCATAGCATGGATGCAAACCAACTTGGCTACCGTATTTCTGCCGCCCTCGATACCATAGTAAAATCCACGCCCGTCACCTATGGCTATCATGGACGAGCGCTGCTGCATTCACAGGGCGGTATTAGTCTCGATAAGGACGTGACACCCGGCGTTCGTATTCCCTATGGTACAGAACCCAATCCCATCGCTCATATTCAAGCCCTCGCGCAGCATCACCAGTATTATACGGCGGGGATTAGCGATATTTTGACTATCGATGAAACTGTCAAATCGAATCCTCAAGCCATGTTCCAACTGTGTAAAGCGGCACTGGAGTTAGGCTTTAGGGAATTTACTGCCAATGTGGCCTCTAACGATTTAATGCGCGTCACTGGCTATATGGTAAAACGCTCAGATATTGAAGCATTTAAACAATGCGGATCGCGCCTTAATACCACGGGTTTAGGAGCAGAAGCCGCACAGAATACCGGCATATTGCAACGCCAAGCACGCGTTGTTGCCCATGAGCACTCTCCCTGTGTTGTTAACTAAACCGGTCATAAATAAACAGGCAATTGTCAGCCAACTATTGCCGTTTTCCTGCGTCGACGGGCCTGGCAGCAGGCTCGTGTTATTCTTGCAGGGCTGCAACTATCAATGTAAGAACTGCCATAACCCACATACCATCGGCTTATGCGATGGCTGTGGCGATTGCATTGCCACCTGCCCTGACAAGGCACTGACATTGATAAACGCTAACAATAAGCATCAGATCCATTGGGATAAAGACCGTTGTAGCCAGTGCGATACTTGTCTTGCTGTGTGTCCAAAACAAGCCAATCCCAAAGTCACCCGATATACTGTTGAAGAAATCTTGGCGATTCTTCACCATCAGCGTCACTTTATTAATGGCATCACGGTGAGCGGCGGCGAAGCAAGTCTACAACTGCCATTTATTATTGAATTATTTAAAGCGATTAAGGCCTCAACGTCGTTATCACAGTTAACCTGTATGCTTGATACCAATGGCAGTTTGAGCCTCACTGGCTGGCATAAACTGCTGCCATTTTTAGACGGCGCTATGGTGGATCTTAAAGCGTGGCAACGAGATACCCATAGATACATTACCGGGCGAGATAACCATACGGTGTTCAAATCCATTGAACTCTTGGCGCAGCAGCAAAAACTGTATGAAGTAAGGTTGCTGCATATCCCAGGTATTACGGATTTTGAACAGGAGATAGACGCGCTATCTTGCTATTTACTGACACTCGGTGCCGATACGCGGGTGAAATTAAACGCCTTTCACCACCATGGCGTGGTTGATGAGGCGTTAACTTGGCCAAGTTGCACTCAAACCGATATTGAAGCCTTAGCAGGCTCCCTTGCCCAGCGAGGCTTAACAAATATCGTGTTACCGTCCATCTACCTTTAACGGCTACAAAGCAGGATCTGCTCGTACAGCCAGCGTAGCGCGGGATCCTTCTTACTTTGTTTATGCCAAACGAGACTATAAGCCACTTTTCCATATTCGATGGGTAACGGTTTCACGGTTAAGCCTTTGGCTTGGCTCGCGATAGATGCCCAGCGGCGCGAGCAGGTAAACAGCAGCTCACTGTGGTGACACATTAACGCCGCGCTGCCAAAGTCTGGCACTGAAATCGGTACCGCACGTTTTTTAGATTGCTGAGCGAGTAAAATATCAAAATAGGGCGTGCTTAGGTCCGTATCTGTGATGCCTATATGGCTGTAGCTTAGGTAGTCATCAAAGCTGATATGCGATTGTTTTGCCAAGGGATGTGATGAGTTCATTAGGCAAATCATTTCATCGCTAAACAAGGTTTCCCACACTAGATCATCTTGCGAAGGATTAGGCTGACTCAAATCATGGGGTAACAGTACAAAATCTAACGAGCCATTAATGAGTCCATCAAAACCAATATTGTCTTTGCTGTAAATATCGAGATGAATATGGGGCGCCAAACTCAAAATATGGGCGCTAAGTTTGGCGGCCAGCAGTTCAAAGGTGCTTTCACGCATTGCAAACGAAAAACGCCCTTCATAGTTTATTGGGGTAAACGCATCTTGACTCATGATCTGATTCATATCATTGATCATTTGTTGCACGCTTGGGCCTAATCGTTTGGCTAAAGGTGTTGCAACCAGTGAATTACCATTACGGTAAAACAGTTCATCATTCAAACTGTCTCGAAGCTGACTTAAGGTTTTACTGACAGATGAAGGGCTTAAGCATAAGCGCTCAGCGCTGGCGGTAACGCTCAGAGTATCGAGCATCACATGTAAAGTGATTAAGTGCTTCATACTAATACGCGAAAGCTTGGCTAAATCCATCAGTGGTTTCCTGCTAATTTATCTTATGGTAAAAATCAAAATATCAATTTTTAATCATGATAAACAATAAGATAAAACTTACCCAATAGATAGCTAAGTATATTGGCCTGTTATGCGTGCCGGCTCACAGGCTTGCTCGGTACAAGTGCCTAACCAAATCCTGCCAACAAAAAAGCGAATGCATATGTGCATTCGCTTTTTGCGTATAACAGCTTAAAACTTATGTGCTCTAGGGTGAGCGCGGACTACATCTTGTGATGTTTAGCTGCAAACTCATTCATAAATGTCACCAGCGCGGCAACACCTTCCAGTGGCATTGCATTGTATAAGCTTGCACGCATACCACCGACAATTCGGTGTCCTTTTAAAGCCACTAAGCCCGCCGCTTCGGCCTCTTTTAAGAAGGCGCCATCGAGGGATTCATCCGCCAGTTGGAAAGTCACGTTCATTTGTGAGCGGTTCGCCGCGACGACACCATTTTTATAGAAAGGATTGGCATCGATACAGGCATACAGCATTTGCGCTTTTTGCTGATTGATTTTCGCGATACTGGCCACACCACCTAAGGATTTGAGCCAGGCAAACACTTCAGCCGCTAAGTACCAGGCAAATGTTGGTGGCGTATTGAACATAGAATCATGCTCTACCGCTAAACGATAATCCATAATGGATGATTGAGTTAAACTCGGCAGTTTCAACATATCATCACGCACGATCACAATGGATAAGCCCGAAGGACCAATGTTTTTCTGTGCGCCAGCATAGATTAAGCCATAACGGCTGACATCAATTTCACGAGACATAATGGTAGATGATAGGTCGGCGACAATCGGCCATGGACTGTCTAACTCATCAAAAATTTCGATACCATCAACTGTCTCATTTGGGCAGTAGTGCACATAACGGTAATCGGCATCAATGTTATGCAGATCAGGCAGCACTACTGCATTGAGTCCATTATGTTTTTCAACAATGTTAAGGCTATCAATTTGCGCGTCGCCCGCCAGCTTTTGGGCTTCGGCTAATGCCGCAGAAGACCATTGACCACTGACTAAATACAGGGCTCGGCCTTGATTGCCTAAAAAATTATTCACAACGGCAGAGAACTGACCGCGACCACCGCCGTGCATAAACAACACATGATAGTTTTGTGGAATGTGCATCAGCTCGCGTAAATCTGCCTCAGCTTGCTTGGTCAGCGCGATAAATTCCTTACCTCTGTGGCTGACTTCCATCACGGAGACACCTAGCCCATTCCAATCGAGTAATTCCTGTTGTGCTTTTTTCATTACCGCTGCGGGTAACATCGCAGGACCTGCACAGAAATTATAAATCGCGCTCACTGCCACTCTCCTTATTTACAAACCATGATATTAGAATTCATAAAATAAAACGTTGCCATGAAAAAAACGAGCGTCCAATTGGACGCTCGTTTTTATGCTTTCGAATTAGTCTTCGTCTTGCTCGTCGTCAAGCTCTTCATCTTCGTCTAATTCTTCTTCCAGTTCATCCTCTTCCTCTAAAGGCCCTTGTTGAACAGAGTCACCTTCAGCGACAACTGGGACGATTGGCATACCGTTTTCATCCAGCTCGACGTCATCTTCGTCGCCTTGGATCTCATCAATACGTTGCAGACCAACCACTTTCTCATCACTTGCAGTACGGATAATGGTCACACCTTGCGTATTACGGCCGATGATAGACACACCGTTCGCCGGCGTACGGACTAAGGTACCTTTGTCGCTGATCAGCATGATTTCATCATTGCCGCCAACTTGTACCGCGCCAACAACTGCACCGTTACGCTCACTCACCTTGATCGATACCACACCTTTGGTCGCGCGGCTCTTAGATGGGTATTCAGACAGTTCAGTACGTTTACCATAGCCGTTTTCAGTCACGGTTAAGATAGCGCCATCGCCCTTAGGTACGATGAGAGACACCACTTTTTGGCCTTCTTCAAGCTTGATACCGCGAACACCGGTCGCACCGCGGCCCATTGGACGCACGCCCTTGAAGTTGATTTGTGGATTGCCTTCTTCATCCAGCACTGGGTTGCCGTTTTCATCGAGTACGGCAACTTCTTCGCCTTCTTTAAAGCGAACCACTTTACCTTCGTTCGAGAACAGCATGATCTCATCATCACCATTGGTGATATCGACACCGATCAGTTGGTCACCGTCTTTGAGGTTAACAGCGATAATGCCGTTAGCACGTGGGTTGCTGTAAGCTGTCAGCGCAGTCTTCTTCACGGTACCGTTAGAGGTCGCCATGATAATGTACTTATCTTCGGCGTATTCACGCACTGGCAGAATCGCCGTAATGCGTTCGCCATCGGCCAGTGGCAGCAAGTTAACAATCGGACGACCGCGCGATGTCCGGCTCGCCAGCGGTAACTGATAGACCTTGAGCCAGTACATCTTACCGAAGTCTGAGAAGCACAGAATCGTATCGTGGGTGTTGGCAACCAGCAGTTTTTCAACGAAATCTTCGTCTTTCACCTTAGTGGCGGCCTTACCCTTACCACCACGGCGCTGGGCTTGGTAATCGCTAAGCGGTTGGTACTTGGCGTAACCTAAGTGTGACAGAGTCACAACCACGTCTTCTTCGTTGATTAAGTCTTCAAGACTCATATCAATTTCGTTGGCGTTGATCACCGTGCGGCGGGCATCGCCATATTCAGCAAGAATTTCTTCCAGCTCTTCTTTGATCACTTCCATCAAACGCTCAGGGCTGCGCAAAATAAACAGCAGACCTGCGATGAACTCGAGCAGCTCTTCGTATTCAGCGATGATCTTATCGTGCTCAAGACCGGTTAAACGGTGTAAACGCAGCTCTAGAATCGCCTGAGCCTGTTGCTCAGTCAGATAATATAAGCCGTCACGGATACCGAATTCTGGCTCTAACCATTCAGGACGCGCCGCATCATCACCCGCTTTTTCAAGCATGCCCTGTACATGACCGAGCGCCCAGCCCTGCTCAACCAGTTTGACTTTAGCGTCTGCTGGCGTTGGCGAAGCTTTGATCAGCGCAATAATCGGGTCGATGTTGGCCAGCGCGACCGCTAATGCCTCAAGAATATGGGCGCGTTCGCGCGCTTTACGCAGTTCGAATACGGTACGGCGAGTCACCACTTCACGGCGGTGCAGGATAAAGCATTCGAGCATTTCTTTTAAGTTGAACAACTTAGGCTGACCATTGGTCAAAGCCACCATGTTGATACCAAAAGAACATTGCATTTGTGTCTGGGCATAGAGGTTGTTCAGAACAACTTCGCCCACTTCGCCACGCTTGATTTCGATAACGATGCGCATACCGTCTTTGTCAGACTCATCGCGCAGGCCGCTAATACCTTCAATCTTCTTATCTTTAACTAGCTCAGCGATTTTCTCGATGAGTTTCGCCTTGTTCACCTGATAAGGAATTTCGGTGACGATAATACGTTCACGGCCATTGTCTTCGGTTTCGACTTCAGCCAGCGCACGCATAACGGCGCGGCCGCGGCCCGTTTTATACGCATCGATAATGCCCTTACGGCCATTGATGATCGCCGCCGTTGGGAAATCAGGGCCAGGAATATATTCCATGAGCTGTTCAATCGACAGCGCAGGATCGGCGATCAGCGCTAAACAGCCTTTAACCACTTCAGTTAAGTTGTGTGGTGGGATGTTCGTCGCCATACCCACCGCAATACCCGATGAACCGTTAATCAACAGGTTAGGTACGCGTGTCGGTAATACCGCAGGAATTTGTTCTGTGCCGTCGTAGTTTGGCACATAGTCAACGGTTTCTTTTTCAAGATCGGCGAGGAGCTGGTGCGCTAACTTATCCATGCGGATTTCGGTATAACGCATTGCCGCGGCAGAGTCACCGTCAACCGAACCGAAGTTTCCTTGACCGTCGACTAAGGTGTAACGCAGTGAGAAAGGCTGAGCCATACGCACGATAGTGTCGTATACCGCCGAGTCACCATGGGGGTGATATTTACCGATCACGTCACCGACCACACGGGCAGACTTTTTGTACGGCTTGTTCCAATCGTTCTTCAATTCACTCATGGCAAACAGCACGCGGCGATGTACAGGCTTAAGGCCATCACGCACGTCTGGTAATGCACGTCCTACGATGACGCTCATGGCGTAATCAAGGTACGAATTCTTTAGTTCGTCTTCGATATTAATTGGCGAAATAGATGATGCCAGATCAGTCATAAACTGCTCGTTCCCCTGAAAATTAGCCGACAACGCATAATCCGTATCATTGAGCGGCCCAAAAACGTGATTTGGCATTCTAACACAGTTATTTAATGTCGCCAGACCTATCCTGCGCGAATTGAGAAGGATGTGGCTTAATAGATGAAAACACTGTCAATTTGCACTTTTAAACCCGATAAAATCGGTTGTTAATGGCGAAATTGAGTCCAAGACTTGATTAATATCCGAGCAGAAAAACCGCTCCGCTTCACAAAGTGTTTAAGAATTAATGATAATTGCTGAAATTTCACTCAACCACAAAGACTTAGAATCAGCCAATACTGTGTTTATCCACCATTGTCGTTATAATAGCCGCACTATTCAGCCGCTTTAGGTAATCGCATGCAACAGAATACCAACGTAGACCCACAGGAAATCGCAAAGTTTGAACGTATGGCCGAAACCTGGTGGGATCTCAATGGCGAGTTTAAACCGCTGCATCTATTAAATCCCCTTCGCTTAAACTATATCGATCAAACTGCTGGCGGGATTTTTGGTAAAAAAGTGCTCGACGTCGGTTGCGGCGGTGGCATTTTATCCGAAAGCATGGCGCGCATCGGTGCAGTGGTTGATGGTCTTGATATGGGTGAAGAACCGTTAGAAGTTGCACGCTTGCATGCGCTGGAAACCGGTGTGAGCATCAATTACGTGAAAAACACCGCCGAGGCTCATAGGGAAGATCACCGCGAATACTATGATGTGGTGACCTGCATGGAGATGCTCGAACACGTACCCAATCCCCAATCAGTGATCCAAGCCTGCTGCGATATGGTAAAACCCGGTGGTTTTGTGTTTTTTTCCACGATTAATCGCAATGTTAAATCCTTTGTCGAAACCATTATCGGTGCTGAATATCTACTGAAGATGTTACCGATTGGCACTCATGATCATAATAAGTTTATTAAACCTTCCGAATTGATTGAGTTAGTCGATAACACCGACCTCATCTGTAAAGACGCCCTTGGGATCACTTATAACCCGTTAACAGGGATTTTTAAGTACACATCTAAGGTCGATGTAAACTATATGATTGCAACGCAAAAGGCAGATTAAGATGAGTTTAGCTGAGGTTAAAGGGGTCTTATTCGACCTTGATGGTACCCTTGCCGATACCGCGCCGGATCTGGTTCAGGCCCTTAACCTCAGTTTGTCTGATGTCGGTATTGCAGCAAAACCCTTTGCAGACATGCGTAGCGCCGCCTCCCATGGCAGCTTTGCCTTAGTCGATGCGGCCATTCCAGGCGCAGATGAGGTGCTACGCACCCAAGTCCAGCAAGGACTCCTTGCCCACTATCAAAGGATCAATGGCGACCATTGCCAATTGTTTGAAGGTATTTCCCCACTGCTTGACTGGCTCGAGTTATGCCGCGTGCCATTTGGAGTCATCACCAATAAACCTGCCCGTTTTACTCGTCCCCTGTTACATAAGCTTAAGCTCAGCTCGCGTATGCCGGTAATGATCAGCGGCGATTCGACCCGTTACCCTAAGCCCCATACCGCACCTATGCTATTGGGCGCGCAGCAGTTGCAGTGCAAGCCACAGCAAATCCTTTACTTAGGTGATGCTGAGCGGGATTTACTGGCGGCTCAAGCGGCGGGCATGCTCGGCGGTGTAGCGCTGTGGGGATATTTGGGCGAGGACGATACACCCGATGCATGGCCTGCCTATGCACAGTTTACGACGCCTTCGAATTTACATTCGGCACTAAGCCAAGCGTTAACAAAATAAGCACGAATCAGGATTCGTGCTGATAGCTATTAATAGAATTAACGCTATGGGTCAATCCCCGCGATCGTGATCGCTGCTTATTTTAGCGATCGATCACACTGCGGGATCGGAATAAAAATTCGCCATATCAGACGCACGCTAATCTCAATTTGAGCTACAGGGTTAGTCATTACTAACGCATTTTTTTATCCTCAAGATATCCACAAGATACCCCCTAAATTGAGACTTGCAAATAATAGCAAACCTCACTATCTTGTATCTCAGATTATTTAAAACACCATATCTTGTGTATAGGTAGCAATCAGACACACTAGAAGTTCCCCGCTAAATCGACTATTTTCACCATAGTCAACAGTATTAAGGGTTTTCAGGTTGATTGTTTTACAAGGAAACGTACGGTGACTTAGTTCACCTGAACAGATATCAGAACCAAGGCCTCTCTTCAATGAATAGCAATATGACAGTTACAAAACGCTGTGGTGCACGTGAGACAATTGATCTCGACAAAATACACCGCGTAATTACTTGGGCAGCCAAGGGATTAAAAAACGTTTCTGTTTCTGAAGTTGAACTTCGCACGCATTTACAGTTTTTCGATGGGATCCCAACCGAAGCTATCCACGAAACGATCATCAAATCTGCGGCGGATTTAATTTCCCCTGAGTCACCCGATTATCAGTTTCTGGCTGCGCGTTTAGCCGTATTCCATTTGCGTAAGAAGGCTTTTGGTCAGTTCGAGCCGCCCAAGTTATATGACCATGTCACTAAGCTGGTAGAGCTGGGTAAGTATGATATGCATATTCTGCAGGATTACACCCGCGAAGAACTCGATATTATGGATGCTTATATCGACCATTGGCGCGATATGAACTTCTCCTACGCAGCCGTTAAACAGCTTGAAGGTAAATATCTGGTTCAAAACCGCGTCACCCACGAGATTTATGAGAGCGCCCAGTTCCTCTATATTCTGGTGGCGGCCTGTTTGTTTGCCCGCTATCCAAAGGCAACGCGTCTGCAATACGTCAAAGATTTTTACGATGCGGTATCGACTTTTAAGATTTCACTGCCAACGCCTATCATGGCGGGAGTGCGTACGCCGACTCGTCAGTTTAGCTCATGCGTACTGATTGAATGTGGCGATAGCTTGGATTCAATCAACGCGACAGCATCATCTATCGTAAAATACGTGAGCCAACGCGCTGGTATCGGTATCAACGCTGGTCGTATCCGTGCATTAGGAAGCCCAATCCGTGGTGGCGAAGCCTTCCACACGGGTTGCTTACCTTTCTACAAGTATTTCCAAACTGCGGTGAAATCGTGCTCGCAAGGCGGCGTGCGCGGCGGTGCAGCTACCCTCTTCTATCCTATTTGGCACTTAGAAGTTGAATCGCTGCTAGTACTGAAAAATAACCGTGGCGTTGAAGATAACCGTATCCGCCACTTAGACTACGGCGTGCAGCTCAACAAACTGATGTACCAACGTCTGATCAAAGGCGAAAATATCAGCCTGTTCAGCCCATCGGACGTACCCGGTCTTTACGATGCCTTCTTTGAAGATCAAGCCGAATTTGAGCGTTTATATCTGCAATATGAGCAAGACAGCAGCATTCGCAAAAAGACATTAAAAGCGGTGGATCTGTTCTCACTGATGATGCAAGAACGTGCTTCAACGGGCCGTATCTACATTCAAAACGTGGATCACTGTAACACCCACAGTCCATTTGACTCAAAAGTTGCACCGATCAGACAGTCTAACCTCTGCCTTGAAATCGCGCTGCCGACTAAGCCATTGAATAACATTGACGATCCAAACGGCGAAATCGCCCTTTGTACACTGTCGGCATTAAACCTGGGGACAATTACCGATTTAGCGGAACTGGAGCCATTAGCTGATTTAGCCGTGCGAGCCTTAGATAACCTGCTGGATTACCAAGATTATCCAATCAAAGCGGCGCAAATTTCGTCGATGAACCGTCGTACCTTAGGGATTGGTGTTATCAACTTCGCTAACTATTTAGCGAAGAATGGTATGAAGTACTCCGATGGTAGCGCGAACAATCTGACTCACAAGACCTTTGAAGCGATTCAGTTTTATCTGCTCAAAGCGTCAATGAATCTGGCGAAAGAAAAAGGTGCGTGCCCATTATTTAATGAGACCACTTACGCTCAAGGTATTTTACCTATCGATACCTACAAACGTGACCTAGATAAGATTTGCAGTGAGCCATTGCATTTAGACTGGGAAACACTACGTCAAGATATCAAAGAATACGGTTTACGTAACTCGACATTGTCTGCACTGATGCCGTCTGAGACTTCATCACAGATCTCAAACGCCACCAACGGTATCGAACCGCCACGCGGCTTGATCAGTGTGAAAGCCAGTAAAGATGGCCAGTTAAAACAAGTAGTGCCTGATTTCGATGAGCTGAAATACAACTACGAGCTGTTATGGCAAATGCCAAGCAACGAAGGTTACTTACAGCTTGTGGGTATCATGCAAAAGTTCGTTGACCAAGCGATTTCGGCCAACACAAACTATGATCCAGCGCGTTTTGAGGGCCGTAAAGTCCCAATGCAGACCCTGCTAAAAGACTTACTCAATGCCTACAAGTTAGGTGTAAAAACGCTGTACTACCATAACACTCGCGATGGTGCATCGGATCAACACGATGACATTACCAACATAGAGAAAGAAGATGACGGCTGTGCTGGCGGCGCTTGCAAAATCTAATCTTCAATGTTAACGGTTGCGGGATCCCAATGGGATCCCGACTTATTGGAATACTCGTACCATGACCTACTCTACTTTTTGCCAAACACCCAACGATGCCACCCGTGAACCCATGTTTTTCGGACAATCGGTAAACGTCGCACGTTATGACCAACAAAAATATGAAGTGTTTGAAAAACTAATTGAAAAGCAGCTGTCTTTCTTCTGGCGCCCAGAGGAAGTCGATGTGAGCCGCGATAAAATCGACTACAACTCACTACCCGATCATGAAAAGCATATTTTTATTTCGAACCTGAAATACCAAACGCTGCTCGATTCAATTCAAGGTCGCTCGCCTAACGTAGCTTTTTTGCCATTGGTGTCACTGCCTGAGTTAGAAACCTGGATTGAAACCTGGTCATTCTCCGAGACCATTCATTCGCGCTCATACACTCACATTATTCGCAATATCGTCAACGATCCTTCAGTGATTTTTGACGATATCGTGGTGAACCATGAGATCCTGCGCCGTGCCACAGACATTGCAGAGTTCTACGATCACCTCATCAAATTAACCCAGACATATCATTTACTCGGTGAAGGCACCCATGTGATTGATGGTGAGCCTTTAGAGGTAAATACCCGCACCCTGAAAAAAGCGCTGTACCTGTGCATGATGTCAGTTAACGCGCTCGAAGCCATTCGCTTCTACGTGAGCTTTGCCTGCTCATTTGCCTTCGCTGAGCGTAAACTTATGGAAGGTAACGCGAAAATTATTCGTCTTATCGCCCGTGACGAGGCGCTGCACTTAAACAGCACTCAGCATATCTTAACCATTATGCAGGGCGGCAAAGACGATCCTGAGATGGCCGAGATTGCCGCAGAATGCCAACAGGAAGCCTATAACCTGTTCCTAAAAGCCGCCGAACAAGAAAAAGAATGGGCAAAATACCTGTTCAAAGACGGCTCAATGATCGGTCTAAACGAGCAGATCCTCTGCCAATATGTTGAGTACATTACTAACCAACGGATGAAGTCAGTTAACCTGCCGCTACCTTACGCAGAACAAACTAACCCACTGCCATGGATGAAAAACTGGCTAGAGAGTGACGCAGTGCAAGTGGCCCCACAAGAAGTGGAAGTGTCATCCTATCTGGTTGGCCAAATCGATGCAGCCGTCGACAGTGATGAATTTCTTGATTTCGATCTCTAATCACTTTTGATTGTGAAATGACTAGATTACGAAATGACTAAGTCGAACCAGCTAAAGAGCCATCCATTGAATAATCCCTTTGCCAAGGCGCCCATTGTGCGCCTGCAAGGGCAACCTGTGCTGCTATTTACCCCGCAGCACGGCTCTTTACTGCAAGCTCTTGAGGCCAAAAAAGTCAGAATTTTCTCTGAATGTCGTAGTGGCTTTTGTGGTGCCTGTAAAACAAAAGTGCTTAGTGGTCGTGTCAGCTATTTAACCGAGCCTCTAGCCGATCTCAATGCCGACGAATGTCTGCCCTGCTGCTGTATACCCAGCGAAGATTTAGAACTCGACTTATCGCCCGAAGGCGCTGCCGTGGTGACCTATTCTTGCCACACCCGCGCTCAGTCTACATCTACACGTAAAACCGCCAACCTCAAAGCCGTGCCACAGCAAGAAGTGGTCGAAGACTAGCAGAGTCGTCTACTATTGGTTGTTATTGACAAACATCCTCCTGCATAACACCTACTGATTAGCAAAAAACAACATCTTTACAGCTTCCCAAACGCTTTATCGCTCACCCTTGTTAGCTTGCCAAAAGATCATTATGTTATTGCTTTCCACTTATTTTTACTTTGTATTAGGTGGACCAGTTTATGCCAAGGAGAGCTATGGATAAGTTAATCGCAATCAGCTTGCTGCTTGTGTCAATGAGTGCATTTTCGAGTGAAGATAACCTCGTTGCCGAAATGAAAGACATGGATAGTAAGGTATTTGATTCATTTAATCGTTGTGCCGATGAGCAACAACTCAAGCTGCACGAAAGTTACTTTGCAGATAAGGTCGAGTTTTACCATGACAACGGTGGTGTCACTTGGGATCGCAAGTCGATGATCAACAACACTAAAAACTATGCCTGTGGTAAATACACCCGCTCACTGGTTGAAGAGAGCTTTCAAGCCTATCCCATCAAGGACTTTGGCGCGATAACAGAGGGTGTACATAAATTTTGCAGCCAAGAAACTGGCAGTTGTGACGGCAAAGCCAAATTTTTAATGGTCTGGCAACACACCAATGGCCAATGGCAAGTCACTAGAGTCGTCAGTTATGGGCATTTACCCAACTAAGCAAATGGCCCACTCATATAGATAAGCGCTTATCTTCATATCAATCAACAAAAAAGCCTGAGTCTGACTCAGGCATTTTTTAGGATAAACCGCTTAAAAACTACAGCCGCATAGCAAGCTCAGCGCCTTGACGAATGGCGCGTTTTGCATCGAGCTCGGCGGCCACATCGACACCGCCAATCAAGTGCACAGGAATGCCCGTTGCTTTCATCTCATCGACTAAGGTGCGGTTAGATTCTTGTCCGGCGCAGAGGATAACATTATCCACGGCCAATACTTCGGTTTGCTCACCAACGCGGATATGCAGGCCCGCATCATCAAACTTTTCATAGTTGACGCCGGTTTTCATTTTCACATTGTGCTGTTTTAACACTAAACGGTGGATCCAACCGGTGGTTTTACCTAAACCTTGGCCCATCTTAGAAGTCTTGCGTTGTAACAGATAGACTTGTCTATGATCGCTATTATCGACTTCAGGCTCGGCTAACCCGCCCGCATGCTGATATTGCTTGTCTATACCCCACTGCTTTAACCATTTTTCAGGATTGAGGGTGCTAGACTCAGATTCGCAGAGGTAATGCGCCATATCAAAGCCAATACCGCCAGCACCAATCAGCGCGACTTTGTCACCAATCGCAGTTTGGCCCGTCAGTACCTGCTGATAATCGACCACTTTGGGGCTATCAAATCCTGGCAAGCTCAACTCGCGCGGGACCACGCCGGAAGCAATAACAATTTCATCAAACGTTTCGGTTTCCAGTACCTTAGCATCCAAGCGGGTATTTAAGCGCAGATCAATTTTATACAGTTTAATTTGATTGAGGAAATAACGAATTGTCTCGTTAAACTCTTCTTTTCCTGGGATTTTACGTGCCAGATTAAACTGACCACCCACCTCGGATTTCGCCTCAAAAAGCACGACTTCATGGCCGCGCATCGCTGCATACACAGAGAATGCCATCCCAGCGGGGCCCGCGCCCATCACTGCGATACGCTTCTTTTTATTGGTAGGTAAAAAGTTAATTTCGGTCTCATAACAGGCACGAGGATTGACCAAGCAGGTGGCACGTTTCAGAGAGAAGGTATGATCTAAACAGGCCTGATTACAGCCGATACAGGTATTGATAAGCTCTGGCGTATTGGCCGCCGCTTTATTCACAAACTCAGGATCGGCTAGGAACGGCCTAGCCATAGACACCATATCCGCTTGACCAGAGGCAATAATTTGCTCGCCAATCTCAGGCGTATTAATACGGTTTGTGGCAATCAAGGGCACTGAAACCGACTTCTTAAGTTTTTCGGTCACCCAAGCAAAGGCGCCGCGGGGCACGCTAGTCGCAATGGTTGGCACACGGGCCTCATGCCAGCCAATCCCAGTATTGATAATAGACACTCCCGCATGTTCAAGCCATTTGGCCAGTTGCACAACTTCGTCCCAAGTGGAGCCGTTATCGACTAAGTCGAGCATAGATAAACGGAAAATAATGATGAAGTCTTTGCCCACTTTGGCACGAATGGCATTCACAATCTCTAGCGGAAATTGCGCGCGTTTTTCAAAACTGCCGCCCCACTCATCGGTGCGCGTATTAGTTCGCAAACTGATAAATTGGTTGATCAAATACCCCTCAGAGCCCATCACTTCAACGCCATCGTATCCCGCTCTTTTCGCTAAAGCGGCTGAACTGGCGTAATCCTTAATGGTGGCGCGTACCTGACGGCTTGACATGGCCGAAGGCGTAAAGGGAGTAATCGGCGATTTGATTTTACTCGGTGCCTGCGAAAAAGGATGATAACCATAGCGGCCAGCATGCAGGATTTGCATACAGATTTTACCACCGGCCTCATGCACCGCGTGAGTCACAATGCGGTGCTTGCCCACTTGCCAAGGGAAACTCAGCTGACAAGCATGGGGAGTCAATCGACCACGTAGGTTTGGTGAAATTCCGCCAGTGACGATCAATCCTACGCCGCCTAACGCGCGCTCTTTATAAAACGCTGCCAGTTTCTCAAATCCGCCCTTTTCTTCTTCTAACCCCGTGTGCATGGAGCCCATCAACACACGGTTTTTGAGCTGGGTAAATCCCAGATCTAAGGGTTCTAATAAATGGGGAAACGACATTCAAACATCCTTTTTAAACAAGTGATTTAAATGAGCATACCTTGAGTCAAATGTAAGCTCAACTGTTGCTAACGGGTTAAAAGTTAAAAACCTTTACAATTGTGTTTAGCCAGTGAAGAGATTTTCAGTTAGCATTGGCACATTCGATATGCAAAGGAGTGGCTAATGTCCGCTAACCCATCGTTTTTCAAGAGAATATGCTTATTCATTTGGAACGCCCTTAACGGGATCCGTAAATTCATACTCAACCTGATCTTTTTTGGCCTCCTCGCCATGATTCTGATTGTCATTGGCAGTAGTGAAGATATTCAGGTCGAAGATAATTCGGCACTGGTACTTAATCTTGCGGGATCGATTGTTGATCAAAAACAACAGGTCGACCCGCTTGAAGCCGCACTCAAGCAAGGTAATAACGGCAGCAGCGATGGCGAAATCCTACTGGCGGATATTATCTATGTGATTGATAATGCGGCGCACGATAACAGGATCAGCACTATAGTCTTAGACTTGGCAGAGCTAAAACGTGCGGGGATCAGCAAATTACAATCCATTGGCGACGCCTTAAATCGTTTTAAAGAAAGCGGCAAAAAGGTTGTAGCGATTGGTAACTATTACGAACAAAACCAATATTTTCTTGCCAGTTTTGCCGATACCATCTATCTCAACCCTCAAGGTAGCGTCTCACTTGAGGGATTAAGTATGTATAACCAATACTTCAAATCCGCCCTCGAAAAACTCAAGATAAAAGCACATATTTTCCGTGTTGGGACGTTTAAATCCGCAGTAGAACCTTATATGCGTGACGATATGTCAGATGCGGCCAGAGAGGCTAGCAGCGTCCTACTTGCTGATGTTTGGCAAAGTTACACTCAAACTGTGGCGACAAATCGCCAAATTGATACCAAAGCCTTGGTTTTGGACTCGGCAAACTACCTTGCACAACTCGATAAGGCTGAGGGCGATTCTGCGACTATGGCCCTCAATATGAAATGGGTCGATACCCTAGCGACCGATGAAGATTTCCGCAAAGTTATGCTCGATACCGTGGGTAAAGAAAAGTCGGGTGACAGCTTTAAGCAAGTCAGCTTTTACGACTATTTAACCCTAGTGACACCTCTGCCAAGCTTTGTTGAGCAAGACAGTGTTGGTATTATCGTTGCAAGCGGCACTATTTTAAATGGCAGCCAACCCGCCGGCCAGATTGGTGGCGATAGCACGGCTGAACTCATTCGTAAGGCGCGATTTGATAAACATATTAAAGCACTGGTGTTACGAGTTGACAGCCCTGGCGGTAGCGCCTTTGCCTCGGAGCAAATCCGCCAAGAATTACTCGCCCTCAAAGCGGCGGGTAAACCTGTAGTCGTGAGTATGGGTAGCCTTGCGGCATCGGGCGGTTATTGGATTTCGGCCAGCGCCGATTATATCTTCGCGACACCAACAACACTGACGGGCTCTATCGGCATCTTCGGGATGATCACCACCTTCGAAGATTCACTCGCCAGTTTAGGCATCCATACCGACGGCGTATCAACCTCTGAATGGGCGGGTTTATCAGTGACTCGCACCCTCTCCCCACAAATTGAATCGGTAATCCAGCGCCATATTGAGCGTGGCTACTTAGACTTTATTTCACTGGTGGCTAAGGAACGAAAAATGACCTTAGAACAAGTGGATAACATCGCCCAAGGCCGTGTGTGGAGTGGTAAAAAAGCTCTAGAATTAGGCTTAGTTGACGAACTAGGTGATATAGACCAAGCTGTCGCGAAAGCAGCAAAACTGGCGGATTTAAGCCTGTTCGATACCCGTGTGATTGAGCAAGAACTCACGCCTGAGCAGCGTTTTGTGCAGCAAATGTTTGCTTCAGTGTCGGCTTATTTACCCGCTTCACTCAGCCATTCAACGCTGCTTGAGCAAATGCTGAGCCAATGGACCGGTAGCTTAAAGACTATCGTGGCCTTTAATGACCCTAACCATGTGTATGTATATTGTGACAGCTGTGCGATAAACTAGCGCAGACTCAAGATGAAAGACACAAAAGCCCGATACCTCGGGCTTTTTTATTGGGTTTATGTCAGCAAAATCGTATAATTAGCCCACGTGAAGCTAAGATAACGACAAGAATGACTAAACGCTCCATTTATGTCGCCTACACGGGCGGCACCATAGGCATGCAAAAAACCGATAATGGCTTTGCACCAGTAGCAGGATTTTTGACCCAATGCGTCCAATCCATGCCCGAGTTTTACCATGCTGAAATGCCTGAGTTTGTGATCCACGAGTACTGCCCGCTCATCGACTCATCAAACATGGCACCGACCGACTGGCAAATGATTGCCGATGATATCAAGGCAAATTACGACAAGTACGATGGCTTTGTGATCCTCCACGGCACAGATACCATGGCCTATACCGCATCGGCCTTATCCTTTATGCTTCAAGGTCTGTCAAAGCCTGTTATTGTCACCGGCTCTCAAATTCCTTTAGCACAGCTGAGATCCGACGGTCAAACCAACCTACTCAACTCTTTGTATATCGCCGCCAATTATCCGGTGGCTGAAGTGTGTTTATTCTTTAATAACAAACTGTTCCGCGGCAATCGTTCCACCAAAGCCCATGCCGATGGCTTCGATGCCTTTGCCTCACCAAACTTCCCCTTACTGCTTGAAGCGGGGATTAAAATTAATCTGCGTGCAGGTAAAATTGCCACGCCAAGTGATAAACCGTTGGAAGTGGCGAATATCAGCCCACAGCCCGTCGGTGTAGTGACTCTCTACCCTGGTATTTCGACACAAATTTTTGAGAACATTCTGCAGCAACCCGTTAAGGCACTGATTTTGCTGACCTTTGGCGTGGGCAATGCACCGCAGGATGCGGCATTACTCGATACCCTAAAGCAAGCGGATGAACGGGGGATTGTGTTAGTAAACCTAACTCAGTGTTTCCAAGGCAAAGTGAATATGGGCGGTTACGCTACGGGCAATGCCCTCGCCAAAGCGGGGGTGATCAGTGGTGCAGACATGACCATTGAAGCCGCGCTGGCTAAGTTGCATTATCTGCTGTCGAAAAACTTAAAACCTAGCGAAATTAAAGCTGCCATGTTGCAAAACTTGGTTGGTGAACTCAGCCCCGATTAAGGATCGCAACTTTGCGTATTAAAAAGCCCACATTAGTGGGCTTTTTTACTACGTTGCGTCAACTGAGATTACAGGTCGTCAGCTTTAAACTCGGCTATCGACTCGCCACGGAATTGTTTCTTCAACTCCGCCTTTGACAGCTCATTTAATTTTCCGCCAGCACCTATGGTGAAATGCTCCGTTTGATCTAAGCGGCGCGCCTGATAGAGCATCACCACTTGAAGAGTCGATTCACGCTGGGCTTCGGTCAATACTGTGCCATCTTCCCATTTGCCTAATTCAGCAGCGCTACGCAGCCTTTCATAGACTTCTTCAGGCATTTGGTCGATTACTTGATTAATGTCGGTCATACACTCTTTCGCTTATGTAATACGATTCTAACGCGGGTAATTAAATAGCCCACAAAACCAAAGACAAAACAGATGGCACCAATGGTTGCGCGTACGCCTTCGGCGGGCTCTCCACCCCAAAACCAAATCACCACCCCCGCAATAAACAGCGTCATGGCAACAAAGCTTTGGTTCATTAAGCTGCTGGATTTTTGGATATGACTGATCCGTACGAGCGAGCTATTATCACCATTGGTTTTTGCCTCACAATGCGGGCAAGCTGGCGCTTTGCTCGACATCCGTTTACGGCAGATTGGACATTCGATTAATGCCATAGTCGCACCTATCTTAACTTATCAACCACGGCGAGCATGGCAATCAATGACGCTTCGCCTAAATAAATACTGCGCTCTGGTGACCAACCCACAAAGGGATCCTGCAGGTTGTTGTTGTCTTTAAAAGGCATTTCTAAGGTGTTAGACAAGCAATCGAAGGTTTGCGCCACCCAATTAGACGCCACGGTCAAGTTGGCTTGACCAGGCTCGTCTTTAGCGTACCCAAACTCGGTTTGGAAATCGGCACTGGCCAAGGTTAATGCCTGACTAAAGTCCGCTTGTAGCTGCGCCAATCGCTCATTGTAAGCTGGTACACCCTCACAACCCGCGAGGAAAACATAGGGAAGACCTTCATCACCATGAACATCGTAAAATAAATCCACGCCCGTTTGTTGCATTTTATGCACTACATGGTAAACCTCTGGGCTTCTTTCTAAGCTTGGAGTTTGCCATTCACGATTAAGGTTTACCCCAATCGCATTGGTACGCAGATGGCCTCTTACGCTGCCATCGGGGTTCATATTAGGCACGATGTAGAAGTTTGCTTTATCGAGCAGTGCTTTTGCGGTTGGGCAATCATTATCCAGCAGACGATTCACTAAGCCTTCGACTAACCATTCCGCCATGGTTTCACCGGGATGTTGCCTTGCGGTGATCCAAATATTGCGTTTATCAGGATTGCCATCGCCCACTTTCATCAGGGTAATATCACGTCCATCTAAGGTCAGACCTAAATGCTCAAGATTTACATCGGGATGCAATTGTGCGTTGCTGAGAAGATCTAAATGACGCTCGTAGCTGTAGGGCGCAAAGTAGGCGATTTGAATCGCATCACAATCAAGTTCAAGCTGGATAATGAGTTTGCCATCAATATATTGAGTTGGTACACGGAACCAATGCTGACGATCGTAACTGGCGACTGCGTGGTAATCCTGCCAGCCCTTAGGATAGGAAGCGGTGCCCGCATTGATAATATTTAAGGTGTACTGGTTTCCCACCTCACCTTCGAATCGGAAGTTGAACCATTGATAAAACTCACCGCCCGCATCGGGACGGATAGCCAGTTGAATATCGTCTTTATTATCAAGATTAATGACTTGGATATTTCCGCCATCAAAATTGGCACTGATCCGCATACTGATTCCTACTTAGTTATTCATGTGAGGGTAATGATGCAAAATACGCATCTACTATAATGCCCGTTAGAATAAACCAAATCCGTATCAGGGGAAAATGAAAGCGAGTAAAATTGCCTAAGAAGCCATCAGTCACGCTTTAATTAATCAGTGCCTAGTTTGTTAGCCCCTCACAACTCATCAAGCGGAAAAACTGTATCCTTGACCACGTACCGTATTAATTAATGTCCGCGGTAAACGAGTATTTGCCAGTTTGCGCCTTGTATTACTGATATGCATATCCAAGTTACGATCAAACCGCCCTAAGTCCTTCTGCAAAACTGACTTTTGCAGCTCTTGCTTAGTGATCACTTGCCCTTTTCGTTCAAACAGGTACTTAAATAACCTAAACTCAGTTTGGGTTAACTCCACGGCATGCTTGTCGATGGTTATCCTGTAGGCGGTTTCGTCAAACTTAATCGATTGAATGGCGGCGGTTTGATCTATCGCCATTAGTGGCTTATGCCGCTGCACTAACCGTCGCTCAATCGCCTGCAAACGTACCAATAACTCTTTAATACTAAAGGGTTTAGCTAAGAAGTCATCCGCCCCGAGTTCATAGCTTCTGATCCTGTCTTCTTCATTATCGCGGGCTGACAACATCATTATCGGCGTCAGACAATTCCTTGCTTGTAAAAGCTCAAAACCATCCATTTGCGGCATCACCAGATCGAGCATAACAATCTCGGGCGCAAAGGAGCGAATGCGTGAAAGCCCATCAACACCGTTAACGGCACATTCAACCTCATGTCCTTGTGCTCGGAGCACATCAGTTAACCACAATCGGAATAATGGATCATCATCGACTAACAGTATTCTACTCATCTCAAAACACCAAACGATAATCAATATCATTTATGTTACCATGCCTAGATGTTTGGCTCTAGTATAAGAAGAAGATTAAAAATCAGTATTTACTTAATTGTGATCAAGTTAGCAGCGATAGATAACGCTTGTAACCTTTTGCACCAAAGTAAAGAATCCACCTTCTAAAGAAGGTGGCTTTGTTTTAACCCCCTAAAAGGGGGCCTTTATTCAAGAGCAAGTTGACCCTGCTCTTGCCGCTCTACTTTCTCTTGATGCCTAACGTATCTACGGATTATTTCCTCGTTAATTCCAATCGAATCGACGAAGTATCCTCTCTGCCAAAAATGATTTCCCCAAAGTTTATTCTTACGTAGGTAAGGAAATTTACTGAATATTTTCAAAGCTATCTTACCTTTTAACGCCCCCATTAAATTCGATATAGATATCTTCGGAGGTACCTTCACCACTAAATGAACATGGTCAACTTGAACATTTAGCTCCATGACTATGCATCCCATTTGATGGCAATAAACCTGAATGCATCGATAAACCTCTTTTCCGACATTACCTTTCAATATCCGAAAGCGGTACTTTGGTGTCCAGACTATATGATATTGACATCGCCAGAACACATGCGATGCTTGCTCGTATCTACTCATGTTATTTGCCTCTTTTGACTTCGCTAAAAATCAAAGATGCATTTAACATGGGTAGGTATACAGGCAAAGCCTCAAATGATGATAACCACCTACTGAAGTAGGTGGTTTTGGGCTAAAAACAAAAAAGCGCCCGAAGGCGCTTTTTAGAGTGGGTTCAAATTAAAATTAGAACTTAACAGTCACACCGCCGTAAATGGTACGGCCGATAGTGTCGTAAACTTCTGGAACAGTACCACCATCACTACCGTTAGATACAGTCAATGGTTTTTCATCGGTAAAGTTCTTCACACCTAAGCTAACTGCAGTGCTGTCGTTAACGTGATAGGTACCAGAAATGTTATGATAAACGATATCACCCACTTTGTTACCACCTTCAAGATCACGCATATCACCAATGTAACGGTTGAAGTACATGACACTCCAATCGTCTTGACCAGCACTGATGCTGAAGTTGTTACGTACGCGAGAGTATGCACCGAAGTTACCGTCAATAGTGCCAGTGTAATCAACACCGTCCTGCTCGAATTGCACTAAGTAGGTTGTATCGTTGCTTACTTTCCAATCTAAACCAATTAACTCAAAGCTATAGGCTAAGTTAAAGTCAATACCGCTTGTATCTTGAGAGCCTACGTTTGTCAGCGCATTTGACAGATTGGTTAAATCGCCACCGGCACCAATATTAAACTTGTCACAAGCTGCTGTATCTCCCGCGAAACACGCATCTAAACCGTCTTGAGTATTAGCGCGAGCAATTGCATCACTTACCTTGAAACGCCAGTAGTCTAATGTCACAGACATACCGTCGATATAGCTAGGAGAGTACACTAAACCAGCAGTATATGACTCTGACTCTTCTGGCTTCAGGTTTGGATCTGAAGTACGGTTTACAAGGATCTGTGCATCCTTAATATTACCCCATGGATCCGTTAAGTAATCAAATGAACCAGAGTTACCACCATACAATTCTGCAACGCTTGGTGCACGGAAGCCCGTAGCAGCCACAGTACGAACCATCAATTCATCAGTCGCAGTGTAAGTTAAACCAACTTTCCAAGTAGTCGCTTTACCGAAGGTTGAGTAATCGTCTAAACGCAGCGCGAATTCACCTGTCAGTTTTTCCGTAAATGGTACGCTCACTTCTTGGAAGAAAGATACTACGTTGTAGTTACCGTTAGTTGGGTCTTGCTGAGCTGAAGTACTTTCACCAGCGATAACCACTTCGTCTGGCGTGTAGAAACCACTTTCACGACGGTACTCAGCACCGATAGCGAAACCTACAGCACCTGCACTCAAGTCGAATAACTCACCGTTTAAGCCAGCAGATAGCGTTTGTTGCTCGTTACCCCCTTTAGCTTCTTCAGTGTAGCTAATCGCGTCAATCATTTGCTGAGTTAATGGAGCACCACTGAACCATGCAGCTTGATTTGCCAGCACTGAAGCTTTCATATCAGAACCGTTGATTGAGTTTTCTACTGCGGTTTTAGCTTGGTTCTTACCATAGGTGTAAGTCACATCCCAGTTCATACCAGTATGTACATCTAGAGTACCCGCTAAACCACCAGATAAACGCCAAGTATCAGTATCTTGAGTGTAAATACGTGGACCAACGTCATTAGTACGGCGACGGTAACTAACTTGATCATCTTTATTTGCAGTGATACCACCGGCGATCATTGCTTGATCAAGGGTTAAACAATCCTTTTGACCTGCCGTTTTACAAACATCTAAGAAAACTTCAGCAGGTTGTGCGGCCATTTGCTGATTAGATCGACGGTTAGTGTAGATAGCGTCAGCAGTTAATACCACATCATTACCTAACTCTTGGGTCATGTTTGCAAATAAACTACGACGCTCATTTGGAGTTTGATAGTAACTATCTTGTGTAAAATCATAACCATAAGTACGGTCAACCCAGTTGCCATTTGCATCTTGAACTTTACCGCCTAAGGTGCCTGTTGGGATATAAGAACTTGCACCTGGCTCAGTCCAATCGCGGTCACCTTGGATTACACCACGACGGTCTGCATATGCTGCACCAAATGTATAGTTACCACCATCGGTGTTAAAGCCATACAGTGCGCTCACATCACCGTTTTCGCCGTCACCCTTGTCGGTGCCGCTACCGTTGAAGTCTAATTGGAAACCTTCAAAATCTTTTTTGGTGATGATGTTCACTACACCAGCAATCGCATCAGAACCGTATACCGCTGAAGCACCGTCTTTCAGGATTTCAACGCGAGCGATCATCGCAACAGGGATAGAGTTTAAATCCACAGAACTGTTAGCGCCTGAACCTGAGTTCACCATGCGACGGCCATTTAATAGTACGAGAGTACGTTGCGAGCCCATACCACGTAAGTCAACTTGGGCAACACCATCAGCACCGTTGTTAGTGGTTGAACCTACCGCAGCACCTGCCATTGAGGTTTGTACTTGTAGCATTTGGTCTACAGAGGTAAAGCCTTCGGCTTTGATTGCAGCAGCATCAATAACGGTAACAGGAGAAGCTGTTTCCATATCTTGACGTTGAATACGTGAACCCGTGACTTCAATACGCTCGACTTTTGCAGTCTCTTCAGCTGCAAATGCGCTTGATACCACGAAGGTACCAGCAGCAATTGAGCTAACGACAGCTAAATTGATAGCCGACGCAACTTTGGTTCTTTTAATCATGAATGAATGCTCCCTAGATCTTACTATTATTTTTATGCTTACAGTATGTACAACTATTGCTGTACGACTGTTGCGCTTGATACTGAGGATTCACTTTCATTCAGTCAACGTTCATTTTTTTAACTTTAAAAATCAAAATGTTTAATTTATTTAGTTACTTTGTTTTTTATTTGTTTCAAAAAGATCGTGCGCACTTTCTTTTAGATTTATTCAGCATAAAACACCAGCATAACCGATATAAAACAGGCACAAAAACTGTTACCAACGCAACATTTTAAAAACATTTAAACACTTCAAAAGTGTGACACACATCACACTTTACCAAAGGTAAACCGTCTTGCGCACAGAATAATGTATCGATTAATTATGAGAAAATATGCATATTAGCAATCTTTGCAATACTAAGAATTGAGAAAACATAAGTGGTTTTGGTGAGTTAGTAGATACAAAATGAATAATATGTGGTTTTTATGCAAACCCAGGAAAATTTAAACATAAACGCAACAATTGGTTGTCAATTTAAAAATTGAGAACTAATTTGCTATTGGGTCAATCGTTAAGGGACAAAAATGCATTAAGATAACGAAAATACGAAGAAGATAGATGATATACGATCAAACAACACTCAATAACGCAGCACTTAAATTACTAGCAGAGATTACGTAAAAAGCTAATAAAAACAATAAGGATTAAATTAAATCCAGCTTTCATCTATTTCTATTCAAAAAATATAAAAGCGACCTAAGTCGCTTTTATATTAAGCAATAGATAACACTATTTAGCGATCACTCTGGTTTTATCATTCCAAAGTGTAAATACGCTCTGGCCGTTGCGATCCTGCCACGGGGAGTGCGTTGGATAAAACCTTGTTGAATAAGGAAAGGTTCGAGCACATCTTCAATGGTTTCGCGCTCCTCACCAATTGCTGCCGCAAGGTTATCAAGGCCCACTGGGCCGCCCATAAACTTATCGATAATCGCGAGCAACAATTTGCGGTCCATATAATCGAAGCCTTCGCCATCGACATCGAGTAAATTGAGCGCCAGCTCAGCAACATGTTGAGTCACAGCACCATCGTGTTGCACTTCAGCATAATCACGCACCCGCCGGAGTAATCGATTGGCAATCCTTGGTGTACCGCGCGAACGTTTGGCAATTTCAGTTGCGCCCTCACTATCAATGGCTAATCCCATCACTTGGGCAGAACGGGTCACAATGGTGCTTAAATCTTTGACATTATAAAACTCAAGTCGCAATGGAATGCCAAAACGCGCCCTTAGCGGAGAGGTTAAGGCCCCCGCCCGCGTGGTCGCGCCGACTAAAGTAAAAGGTGGTAAATCGAGCTTAATGGAACGCGCCGCAGGTCCTTCACCTATCATGATATCCAGTTGATAGTCTTCCATCGCCGGATACAAGATCTCCTCAACCACTGGACTTAATCGATGGATTTCATCGATGAAGAGTACATCACCTGCTTCGAGGTTAGTCAGCAGCGCCGCTAAATCCCCGGCTTTTTCCAGCACGGGACCCGAGGTCGATTTGATATTCACGCCCATTTCATTGGCAACAATCATCGCCAAGGTGGTTTTACCTAAACCTGGCGGACCGTATATCAACATATGATCTAAGGCTTCTTCGCGATTCTTGGCCGCTTGAATGAATACCTTTAATTGAGCGCGCGTATCATCCTGCCCAGTGTATTCATCGAGCAATTTAGGGCGCATTGCCCTATCGATAACATCATCTTGACCTTGCAGCTGTGGCTGTATCAGTCTATCTGCTTCAATCATTTACCTATTCCTGTTACCGCATTGCATTCTTGACATACGGCACTTGCTATTTTGCTGCAGTTGCAGCCTGCTTGGCTGCAAAAATCGCGCACCGCAATAAACTGCCTCAATCAAAACCATGCATTAGAGCATCGATTTTAACGCGGCCTTAATTAAGGTCTCACTGTCCATGCCTTCTTTAAAGGCTGCTGAAACCGCTTTGCTCGCCTGTGGCGGTTTATAGCCGAGGGAGATCAACGCTGAAATGGCATCCTCTTCAGCACTGTTGACCATAGGTGCAGGTGAATAATTCGACTGCAGTACAAACTCACGCTCGGAGCCCTCTGACGCCTCCATCAGAGTCTTGAGTTTATCGCGCATTTCTACCAATAACCGCTCGGCGGTCTTTTTACCAACACCGGGTAATTTTACCAGTGTCACTATATCATCGCGCTCAACACAGCCCACAAATTCACTGGCCGTCATGCCAGAAAGAATTGTTAATGCGAGTTTTGGGCCAACACCGTTAGCCTTAATCAATAAGCGAAACAGTGAACGCTCTTGTTTGGTGATAAAACCATACAGCAGCTGGGCATCTTCACGCACCACAAAATGGGTATAAACCGTGGTCGGTTGATTGAGCTCTGGGAGCTCATAAAAGCTGGTCAGCGGCATTTGTAATTCGTAACCGACCCCATTCACATCAATCAACACCTCTGGCGCTTGTTTTTCAATTAATACGCCACGTAAACGACCTATCATCTGTACCGTCCATATGTTCTCGTTGTCGCTCGGCCGCTTAAGGCAACCAAACTTTGATTGGTGTGATAATGACATACTGCAACGCCAAGCGCATCCGCGGCGTCTGCCTGTGGTGCAGCTGGGAGCTTTAGCAATTGCTGGATCATATGTTGAACCTGCTCTTTCTTGGCACGTCCCGTCCCTACCACCGCATTTTTTATCTGTGTTGCGCTGTATTCTGCAACAGGTAAATTCGCCACGGTTGCTGCGACAATTGCTGCGCCACGGGCTTGACCCAATTTCAAGGCTGAGTCGGCATTTTTAGCCAAAAATACCCGCTCAATCGCAAACTCATCGGGTTGATATTGGCGAATAATTTCACTGATCCCATCAAAGATCTGCTTTAATCTTAACGGCAAATCATCACCCGAGGTACGAATGCAGCCACTGCCTAAATAAAGTTGCTGTCGCCCTTGGCATTGGATAACACCGTAACCTGTGATCCGCGAACCTGGGTCTACACCTAAAATAATTGCCATTGTTTCCTTATGCGTGCGCCTTACGTAAATCGGTCGATTTGCGTCTTAACAGCGCCTCAACCAAATCATGACTGATTAAAGAACCATTAAAGAACCACTCAAAACCTGCTCGCGTTCATTCAACCAAAGGAGACACGTTGTCTTTTACTCAGCATCTAGCTTGCAAACACTTGTACCTCCCCAAGTTGGCTTAACCCAAACTTTCCATAATCTCATCAGAAATTTCGGCATTATGATACACCTCTTGCACATCATCGTGCTCTTCGAGGGTATCGATAAGGCGCATAAACTTCTCGGCAGTCTCGGCATCTAACTCGGCTTTGGTCGAGGCTATCATCGCGATTTCGGCGTTATCACTGACAAACCCTGCGGCATCGAGGGCATCTTTCACCCCATAAAACTCGGTCGGTTCAGTAAATACATCAATCGCGCCATCATCGTAACTCACCACATCTTCAGCGCCCGCTTCCAGCGCCGCATCCATCAAGGCATCTTCATCGGTGCCAGGCGCATAGGACAATACTCCGCGTTTAGTGAACAAATAGGCAACCGAACCATCGGTACCTAAGTTACCGCCCGATTTGCTAAAGGCATTACGTACGCCGCTGACGGTACGGTTACGGTTATCTGTCATGGTTTCCACCATCACCGCGGTGCCGCCTGGGCCGTAACCTTCGTAAATAATGGTTTCAAGCTGCTGACCTTCAAGCTCGCCAGCACCGCGCTTAATCGCGCGCTCAATGGTATCGCGGGTCATATTGCCACCCAGCGCCTTATCGATGGCGATTCGCAGACGCGGATTTGAATCGGGATCTGAGCCGCCTTCGCGGGCTGAAACCGTTAACTCACGGATAAATTTGGTAAAGAGTTTACCGCGCTTGGCATCTTGCGCTGCTTTGCGGTGCTTAATATTGGCCCACTTACTATGACCAGCCATGGGAGTTCTCCTCTACATGTAGCCATTGCACATCTTATCAATAGCCTAAGGTAACCTTGACGGTGCCTCGAATAAGGCGCCTTTACTCAATGTTCCTTTACACAGTGAATGACGGCAAGTTCAGTGACGTCGATAACGCAGATATTGATAAGAAATGAAATGACGGGGTAAAAATAGACCGAGGCTTGCGCCTCGGTACTCGATAATCACTAAAGATTAGTCTTCAGTCTTCGCGGCTTTCACCACGGAAATACCTAGTTCAGCTAATTGTTGTGGATTAGCAAAACCTGGCGCATTGGTTAATGGGCACGCCGCTGTGGTGGTTTTCGGGAATGCCATCACATCACGGATTGAGCTTGCGCCCGTCATCAGCATGATGATGCGGTCTAAACCAAAGGCTAAACCTGCATGTGGTGGCGTACCGTAGCGTAGCGCTTCGAGTAAGAAGCCGAATTTCTCTTTCGCTTCTTCATCGGTAATGCCCAGAATGCGGAATACCGCAGACTGCATCTCTTGGTTGTGGATACGTACCGAACCACCACCTAATTCACAGCCGTTTAATACCATGTCGTAGGCATCGGACACACGGTTAGCCGGATTGGCTTCCAGCTCTTGTGGTGTCACGCCGCGTGGCGCAGTAAACGGATGGTGAACCGCGTGGAAGCTACCGTTGATCTTCTCAAACATTGGGAAGTCAACCACCCACAATGGACGCCATTGACCTTCAAGCAGATTAAAGTCTTCACCGGCTTTAAGACGCAGTGCGCCCATAGATTCGGCAACCACGGTCGCTTGGTCTGCACCAAACAGGATAATATCGCCAGTTTGTGCGCCAGTGCGGCTGATGATTTCGTTCACAATGCCTTCGTTCAAGAACTTCAGCACAGGCGATTGGATGCCTTCTAACCCTTGAGTCAGATCGTTTAGCTTCATCCACGCTAAACCTTTAGCACCGTAGATACCCACAAACTTAGTATAATCATCGATTTGCTTACGGGATAAGCTCGCGCCACCAGGAATACGCAGCGCCGCAACACGGCCTTCTTCATCATTGGCAGGACCTGAGAATACTGCAAATTCTACTTCTTTGAGCAAGTCAGCCACGTCCACCAGCTCTAATGGGTTACGTAAATCGGGCTTATCTGAACCGAAACGACGCATGGCTTCGTTGTAGGTCATGCGTGGGAATTCGCCTAAATCGACGTTCAGCATCTCAAGGAACAGGCCACGCATCATTTCTTCAGTCTTAGCCATTACCTGCTCAGACGTCATAAATGAGGTTTCGATATCGATTTGAGTAAATTCTGGCTGACGGTCAGCACGTAAGTCTTCATCACGGAAGCATTTTACGATTTGATAGTAACGGTCAAAACCTGACATCATCAGCAGCTGTTTAAATAGCTGTGGTGATTGTGGCAGTGCGAAGAATTGGCCCTTGTAAGTGCGGCTTGGCACTAAGTAATCGCGCGCGCCTTCTGGCGTTGCCTTGGTCAGGATCGGCGTTTCAATATCTAAGAAACCGTTTGAGTCGAGGAAACGACGCACTGCACTGGTCACTTTCGCGCGGAACATTAACCGCTGTGCCATTTCTGGGCGACGTAAATCTAAATAACGATATTTTAAACGCTGCTCTTCACTGTTGTTTTGATAGTTATCTAAGCTCAGCGGCAGTGGCTCAGAACTGTTGATAATAGTTAGTGCTTTACCCAACACTTCAATTTCGCCAGTTTTCATTTGTGCGTTAACTTGGCTATCAGGACGTGCACGAACCACGCCTTTTACCTGCACACAAAACTCAGCGCGCAGTGTGCTAGCCACATTGAACACTTCAGGTAAATCTGGATCGTAAACCACTTGGACCAGACCTTCTCTGTCTCTTAAATCTAAAAAGACAACGCCACCCAAATCACGGCTACGATTAACCCAACCTACCAAGGTAACTTCTTGTCCAACGTGAGACTTATTGACGTCTCCACAATAATGACTGCGCATCTAACTCTATCCTTTATCCGGAAACCGGTGCTTTGGAAATAATCAAAACGAGATAAAAGCGGCATTATAGTCAAATAATGCCGATTACCAAAGTACTTCACTTTTAGGCGGTGAAGTATCAAACAGTTTTACGCCCTTGACTAGAGGCGAACGCACTATCTATGCATAAACGTACAAAAAAACATCAAGCCACGCGGTAGCAACGCCCACCCGCCGTTTTGGCTTGATACATTAATTGATCCGCTTTTTTTAATAATTCAATCGCCGTATCACCATCGCGGGGATAAATCACCACACCGATACTCACAGCAATTTCTACCTTTACGCCTTCAAAAGTGAAGGGCGATGAAAGCGAGTGCAGAATATTATCAGCAACTTGGGTCGCGGCATCGAGATCTTGCACACGATTTAGCAGGATAACAAACTCATCGCCGCCAAATCGAGCCACAGTATCAGAATGGCGAACGGCTTGCGTCAGTAATCCCGCCACCCGTAGAAGCAAGGCATCACCTATTGGATGTCCATGCTGATCATTGATTTGTTTGAATCCATCTAAATCAATAAACAGCAGCGCAAAATGGCTCTGATCGCGACGATGGGCTAATAGTGCCTGCGATAATCGATCATCGAGTAAGCCTCGATTAGGTAACTGGGTTAATGCATCATGGCTCGCAACATATTGCAGACGTTTTTCCGCCGCAATACGGCGCGTGATCTCACGATTTAGACGACGATTAACCACTAATACCGCGATCATCACCACCGATAAACTCAACGCTCCAAGCAATAAATAGCGGATCCAACGCAAGTATTGCCCATCGTCAGTGGCAATCGCGAAATTCACCCAATGGGAATAGATTTGTTGCTGCTTTTGCTGATCGATCTGCGCTAATACTCGGTTGATTAATGGTGCCAATGGGGTAAATTGCGGGTTTATGCCAAAATGACTATGTTGATCGGCTAAATCGCTTAAGAGTGACATTTTAAGTAAAGGATACTGGCCCGTTTTTAACTCAGAGGCTAGCGTCACCACCTTATCAATAAACACATCGGCATTACCTTCATTTACCGCTAAAAGCCCTGAGTGCGTATCGGGTACCAACACGAGCTTCAGCGAAGGTTGTAGCATCATTAGTTGAGCGACAAGATGATAGCCTTCAACCACGGCCACTCTCTGACCTGCCAATTGTGCCAAATTAAAAACAGAGACTTGTTCAAGCTGCGATACTAGCCCCCATGGCGATGGCCAATAGGCATCACTAAAAACTACATGCTGTTGCCGCTCAGCGGTTTTAGCAATACTGCCCGCCAGTGCAATCTCTCCTGTTCGCAATGCGCGAATAAGCGACTGCCAATCATCAAACGCAACGGGTTGGATCTTAAGATGCAATTGCTGGGCGAACATATTTACGATATCACTATTAATGCCCGCGAATTGGCCTTGTTCATCGCTAAATTCCATGGGCGGCCACTGCTTAAGATAACCCAGTTTGAGTTCACCCAATTGTGAAAGATAGTTTTGTTCACTGCTTGAGAGTTGGATACTGCGTAAGCCTGCCTGATTAAAAATACGGTCTTTAGGGTTAAGCATCCATTTTTGTTCAACATCAGCAAATTCCTGCATGCTAATGCTGTGAAATCCATTGCTGATCCGTTGAGTCAGTCCAGGATCATCGCTTCGAGTTAATACATAGATATCGGTAGGAAATTCCAGCTCAGGGTATTGATTAAAATCGGCCCATGCTTTGTTTTGCAGAAGATAATGGGTAGTCCATGCTCCCGCAGCAACAAACCCAACAATCTCCCCCGCTCTTGCACCGGCGACCATCGCATCCATACTGTCATAGTAACGCAATGACACATCCGGCAGTGCTTTGCGTAACTGGACTAAATATGGCGCCGTTGGCACAACACCAATACGTTTACCTTTTAAGCGATGTAAATCAGTTAATTGCTGTTGATACAAAAACAGTCGACTCTTTACCGTATACAAGTGCCACGCGCGAGTTAACCCCGTTTTCATGTCATCACTCTCTGGATAACCAATATGAGCATCGGCTAACCCTTGACGTACATCGTTAACACTGCCGTTCATATCGCCTGAGATAAAATCGACATCAATCCCCGTTTTAGCCGACCATAGTCGCCAAAGATCCACATAAAAACCATGGGGTAAACCATCAACACCTAAATCAACAAAAGGCTCAACCCCCAGTTGCATCGCGACTATCAGTCCCGCTTTTTGGCCGTGGTAACCCAACCAGCGACGCTCAGTTTGTTGGATAAATTTAGGGTCAAGAGCATTAAAGCCCGCCTTAATTTTATTCAGTAAGGCGGTATTGTGCTTCATCACCGCAGGCACAAATTGCATCGCTTTAATGGGGATACGAATATTGAGAGGAAAATTTGCTGCGATCGTTTGGTTAGAGGAAGGGTCGCGAAGATAACCGTCGAGCCCAGCAAACACCACAGTGTCACCCGCCGCCACACCTGCAAGTAGCTTTTCACGGCTTTCATAATATTTAAATACTAACGCAGGTTCGATACGGCGTAATTCCGCTTCATGGGAAGAACCGGACACAATTCCAATCTGGTAAGGCACCAATTCTTTAATGTTTTTTTTGCCCTGCAAGGATTTATGTAAATACAAATAGGTGCGAACATCAGCAATCGGATCGGCAAAATCAAATAGTTGTTCACGCTCCGGGGTTTTACCCATGCCAATATGCACTTGGGCGTTTCCCTGTTGTAACTGTGCGAGGGATTCATTCCAGTGTCTCGCAACAAAAACAAGTGAGGTATCGGTACGTTTACCCCACTCCTTCCAAAGATCGACTAGTAACCCCGAGGCTTCGCCCTCGTTATCCACAAATTGATAGGGAAAGCTGTCTTCCCCCATCACCACGATAAGCGAATCAGTCGGTCCTTGACTGGCATTAACTGTGTTGTTCGAAAAAACACAACACAGGATCACAATAAGCTGGAACACTAACTTCAACTGGGGTCCCTAGTACCTGATGTACAATGTAAATACTTTGTTATTTATCGCATATTAGACAGAAATTTCTGGCAAATTACTAGCCCGAGACTTGCTGCTAGTGAACGGGATTCGTTAAAATGCGGGGTTGAACTTTCGAGACATTCCCAAATGAACGCTTCCCAAGATACTATCTACGCTCAAGCGAGCGAGCACATTAGCGATTTCCAGTTTGATAGCCGTGTTGCGGGTGTCTTTAGTGACATGATCCGCCGCTCAGTGCCTGGTTACACCCAAATTATCAATACTATCGGCGATTTTGCGGATCGTTTTGTTAAACCTAATACCCAGATTTACGACTTAGGATGCTCTTTAGGCGCAGCAACATTGAGCATTCGCCGCCAGATCCAAGGCCGTGACTGCCGAATTGTTGCCGTAGACAATAGTGAGTCTATGGTGACGCGCTGCCAAGAAAACCTCAATGCCTATGTCAGTGATACTGAAGTTGAGCTGATCTGCGGTGATATTCGCGATATTCACATCGAAAACGCCTCCTTAGTGGTGCTCAACTTTACGCTACAATTTTTACCTCCCGAGGACAGAGAGTCACTTATCGCCAAGATTTATCAAGGCTTAAATCCAGGAGGGATCTTAGTACTCTCGGAAAAAATCCGCTTTGATGATGCGCCAATTCAAAGTGTACTTGAAGAACTGCATCTCGACTTTAAACGAGCCAATGGCTATAGCGAGCTGGAAATCAGTCAAAAACGTAGTGCGCTGGAAAATGTCATGAAACCAGATACCTTAAGTACGCATCAACAGCGCTTAACTCGCCAAGGGTTTAGTCACTTTAGTACATGGTTCCAATGTTTTAACTTTGCTTCTATGGTGGCCATCAAGTGATTAATTTTAGTTCCTTTTATCAGCAAATTGCCGACTCAAATTTACAACATTGGCTTGAAACCTTGCCAGCAATCCTCGGTAAATGGCAAAGAGAACACAAACACGGCAACCTCCCGAAATGGGAAAAAGTGCTTAATAAACTGCACTATCCAAGCCCAGATAAAGTCGATTTTGTTGATAGTGTCACGATAGGCACGGGTGAGCAGCTCACGCCAGGCGAAAAGGAAAAACTCGAGAATTTACTGCGGCTCTTTATGCCTTGGCGTAAAGGTCCATTCCATATTCACGGCATTCATATCGACACCGAATGGCGCAGCGATTGGAAATGGGATCGAGTTAAACCGCATATTTCGCCCCTGCAAAACCGTACAGTACTCGATGTAGGTTGCGGTAGCGGCTATCACATGTGGCGTATGTTAGGAGCCGGCGCTAAGCGTGTCGTAGGTATCGATCCTTCCCCGCTGTTTTTATGCCAATTTGAAGCGGTTAAACGCTTGAGCGGTGAGAATCACCCTGTGCACCTGTTACCACTTGGTATTGAAGAACTTCCGCCATTGGATGCCTTCGATACGGTATTCTCCATGGGCGTCTTGTATCACAGACGCTCACCCATTGATCACTTGTTGCAATTACGCGATCAGTTACGTATGGGGGGAGAATTAGTATTAGAGACGTTAGTGATTGATGGTGATGAAAACGCCGTACTCGTCCCGCAAGATAGGTATGGCAAAATGAATAACGTTTGGTTTATTCCATCCGTTGCGGCGCTAATGCTCTGGCTTAAAAAGTGTGATTTCACCGACATACGTTGTGTCGATACCGATATTACTGCCCTTGCCGAGCAGCGCCGAACCGATTGGATGCCAAATGAATCTCTGGTTGAATATCTTGATCCTAACGATATCACTAAAACAATCGAGGGTTACCCTGCGCCAAAACGCGCAACGATTATTGCTGTGAAAAATCAACCGAATCAAGATTTGAACTAGAGCATGATACACTTAGGCATGTTAAAGCCATGTCATCCCATACCATGAGGGTCACAGCCCCGTTGCCTATGCCAAAAACATTGTTTACGGCTAGCCTGTTTGGCTGGTGTTTATTATCCTCTATTGGTGCAGCCTCTGCTGCACCAAGCCCTGTACCTCTGCTGGTGGAACAGTGTTTACGTCATCCTAATATTGACTTGACTAGCGCCTTTAGCCGCTATGCCAATACACATAATTTGCCCACTTTAATGCTCTCAGATAAAGCCTTGGTATTAGAGCAACACACCATAGGGCTTAATAACATTAATGATAGACTCAACTACTACCGAGGTTTATCTCTCTCGGGCGAAGAACGCCAAGGACTACTGCAATGTCAGTTGCGCCTTGCCGATATCCTAAACGACCTGCTGAGCCAAGCAACATTCAACCAACTTGTCGATGAGCTCACTGATGCGGCTGATAAACATAGCAATGATGAGCATCTCACCCAAGATCAACTCTTATTCGGTGAACAATTAGTCGCATTACTACGTCAGCATCAATCCCCCCTTGATAAGGCCAAACTGCACACAGCACAAGCCACTATTCGACAAGGATTAGGCAGTCAACAATTTCATTTAGCGGTTCAAGCAACCCAATGCCAACTGCCAACTGAGGTTACTACTGCCAACACAGAAAATGTCGCCGTTGATGCAGCCGACAACGCCACAGAAACATCAAATACAACGTTTTCCGGCACGATTGTCGGTTATCTCTTAAAACAACCCGATCGCCACTGTCGGCAAATTCTGTGGCAGGCCTATCAAGGTCGTGCCCGCGAGCATAACCAACTCGCATTGCATCGTATTGCAGAATTGCGTCAACAAATGGCAAATGACGCAAACTTTATCGATTTTGCCAGTTACAGCTTGGCTGAACAGCAACTCAATTCTCCTGCGTTAGTAAAACAGTTTCTCGACAGCCAAACTGAATCAATTGGAGTCGCACCTTGGGATGTCGGCCGCAAATTATCCCAGCTAAGTAATGCCAAACAGATTTCCTTACACACTGGCGAAGTGCTCGATAATGCTTTTGCTATTCTCGGTGAGTATGGATTGAGTTTTGAAGTGATAGATGGGCATATTGCATCAACCGCGGCTCAATGGCAGCAACAAATCATTCGGGTTTACCACCAACATCGTTTGCTTGGTGAAGTGTATCTTGACGTAAATAGTCGGCATGCCAGTGCCAGTCAACATACCCTCAGACAAAGTGTGATTGGCCAACAGTTTGGCCAACAGGCACTCGAGCTTAATCCCACACTCAACAGTGGCAAAGATATTGAACGTTTTTGCAATGCGTTAGCCCAAGCTGTTGTAGCACTTGCACGGGGAAGCCATTTTTATCTAAACAATACCTTAGGCCCGAGTCTCGATTCAAATCAGTTACCAAGCCTTTGGCTAGCCAATGTATTACACGAAACACTCTTTCCAAAATATGATATTCAACATATAGCGCCAAGGGAGATACTCGCCAAGGCCTATACCAAACAACTTAATGTGTTTCGCGCTAAAGTGGCGCTTAATTTTTATCAGTCTTTAAAACAGCAAAGCTATCCCGATCTACAAGCAGAGTTTAGTAAGAGTTTTGGCGCAAATTGGGAACAACCAATTGACTATGCATATAGTTTCAATGCAATCGCTAATGAAGGTCCACGCTATTATCAATCCCTGTGGCAAACGCAATTAGCAAAATTTGTCTATTTATCCACACAAGACTGCCAAGATAAACTTGGGCTTTTTAATCTGTTGATAGTCAATGAGGCTGCATTCACCTTAAATGAGCAACTACGCGCTACTATTGGCGATCCCGTTGATGCGGCATCGCTTATCCAGAGGATTATCGTTGTCTTAGGATCGCACGCTAACGCTAGCCATTGTGCTTTTTAGCAGCTTAACACAATGGGAACGGTGATTTGCACACACCAGCAAACAATATCCATGCGTAATCTTACCGTCAGTAATAATCATACCGCTGCACATCGCCGCGATTATCGTCTTCCAATTAAATCACCGATACTATTGAAAAAACGATCATGACTCGCCACTATAGGGCTAAACCTATCGTTTTTTTAGAAAACTGTCGTTAGACATTAGGATCTCCATGACTCGCGCTAAATCCACCCTTGAGCAATGGCGTATTTTACAGGCTGTCGTCGATTATGGCGGCTATGCGCAGGCGGCAGAAAAACTCAACAAGAGCCAATCGTCTCTCAACCATGCTGTCGCCAAGTTGCAACATCAATTGGGAATTGAGCTACTCGAAGTTCGAGGCCGCAAAGCTTACCTGACACCACAGGGCGAAGTATTATTGCGCCGTTCACGCCATGTCACTCAATCTGTGAATGAATTAGAGCAATTGGCCAGTAATCTTGAGCAAGGTTGGGAGCCAACGCTGACCATTGCCCGTGAAATTGTCTATCCGATGGAAAGCCTTGTATGTGCGCTAAGTGACTTTCTACCCCATAGCCGTGGTACTCGCATTATTATGCTTGATTCAGTGATCACTGGGACGCAGGAGCTGATCCTGCAGAATAAAGTCGATATCGCCATTTGTGCAGGCATCCCACCCAAAGGCTATTTATCCGAGCCTCTATGTGAACAAGAGCTGCATCTGGTTTGCCACCCGAGCCACCCCTTAGCCGACATTGGCACCTTAGATGATGACAAACTGTTGGCACAGCATCTGCAATTAGTGATCAAAGACACGGGCGTGCAATCTAACATTGATATCGGCTGGCTCAAAGCCGAGCAGCGCTGGACAGTATCTAACTTCCATGAGGCGAAAGTTATTTTAAACCAGGGAATTGGTTTTTGTTGGATCCCATCCTTCCTTATCCAAGAAGAATTAGCCGCGGGTAAACTGGTGCGTTTACACCTGCAAGGCAGCCAGAAACGACGGATAATGCTTAGCCTTGTGATACCCAACCGCGATCACCAAGGCCCCGCCTCGAAACTGCTGGCCTCTTATATCCTAAAGCATCATGGTGTGAGCACTACCGATTGATAGCGCTAAGGTTGTTTCCTCTAGCACGGCAAAATGAGTGCTTGGGTAATAGGGAGTCACTGTTATTTGATTTATAGCTACAAACTTGCAAACAGAGCACGCTTAAGCGATAGGCCTTAATGGGCAAACGCTACTCGGTTAATATTTGCGAGAATATCGAGAATTAGAGGCTAGACATTCACATCTAAGAAACGCGGACGATGCAGTGCTAAAGTTTGAGGGTTGAACAGGCCGCGAGTGTCTTGGCGGTTTGATGACTCAAGTGTTAATCCATTGGAAATAAGACTATTCTCCCCATAAACAGTCGAGCTAGACGCCAATGCAGAATCGTCTATTGGTTCTGCTATCTCCCCACGATGTGCATCAACACTCGACTCATTGTGCACTAGTGTTGAGTTTTGATTACTGGCTAGCGCTGCTACGGCTACCGCATCATAGAAACGAACCGCATTGCTGTCCCTTTGGTTAAGATTCAATGCACCCTTGTTGAATAAGCGAGCGGATGATTCGAGTCGCTGTGAGGAAATCTGCGGATTTTCAGCTTGGTTTGATTGCACAGAACCAACGGCCAAGGTTGCTGTTGGAGGTTCAATTGTATCGCTATTTTCAACCTCTATGGCATTTACGGCATCAGAGGTATCACTCGATGCAACCTGCGCCGCAATGGCTTGCTTAATCTTATCAATCACTTCGGTAACAGGAGCCGATGGCTCGTCTTGGGGGACCGTGATATTACCATCGGCATCAACCTTACCCGTGACTTGAATTTGACGTTCTTTGAGCGGTGGCAAGTTTTCAAGTTGCGCCTCGGCGCCTATTAAGGTTTCCGTTGTGGACTGGTCAACAATCTGCTGTTGACGTTCCTCAGCAAGTTTAGCCTTGGCCTCATTCATTTTCTGCAGTGCTTGCGCCGCCACGCGAATATCGGCGGAAGATGGGTCAACTGGCGCCATCGCGGCCGCATAAACTTGCTTCATTTTATTGATGGTCGCCAGAGGATCGCCTGGTACTATCGACACATCGATTTGTACTTCACCGTCGGTGGCATAGCGTTGGCCATCAGCTCCTTTTTCATACTTGAAACTGGGGCTTTGGGCATATTGACCACCCACGCTGGCATGAGCGTGCTCGTGAGCTTTGACTTCTGTGTCCCTTGCTTTTAATTCATCAATTTGGGCTTTTTGTTGCTCTATCGCCTTTTCTTGTGTCTGTTTGACTTGCTCTTTCGCTAAGTCTTGCTGGCGAGTTTGTTCGCCCTGTGTCTGCTGAGCTTGTTGGCTATTATCGGCTTTAGCAAAGGCTTCGGCTAATGCTTGTTGTTTTTGCTCCTGCTCTTGTATAGCCTTTTCCCTTGCTTGCTTAGCTTGCTCATCACGAACTTGTTCAGCTTGATTTTGCTGAATGTGAGAAAGTTCGCCTGCTACCGATTCACTCCCAACTGGTTCCTTGGTCGCATCAGGTTGGCCAAAGATATGACTAAACTGCTCACTCAAACTGTTTGCCTGAGGCGAGGTTCTATCACCAACGTTGGCCACCACCGAATCGCGGGTCCCCGAAGTAGTACCCACGACATCAGCCCCTGCAAACTCAGTAGCAAAAGGATTAATTGCAGTACTAGTGGCCTTTTGTTGTCCCAATGGTGCGACACTTGTTGTGATCGGATCTGAAGTCGGGAATATATTGGTGATATCCGAATTTGACGAAGTAATACTACCGATATCGCTTTCAGTTGAGTAAGCGGTTGTGCTTGGCGCCAAAGACACCAGAGGATTAACGGCACCATTCAAGGCTGAAAGCCCCATATCCGGAGCACTCAACACTGACACGGCTGTCTGAGAGGCAGCAATTTGCCCACCTCTCATTCCACCTATGGAACGAGGTCCTGTGAGTAAACTAAAACTTTTATTAGTTGAAGACTGTGAAGTCGAATCTATCAGTTTTGGAGCGGAGGGGTTTGCATATAGCTGGGCAGAAGCGTTTACACCTAAATCTACAATAGCTTTCTGTATCGCACTCGCATCAACATTATTCGCGCTAGAAGAAAGGCTCGCATAACTCGATTTAGCGCCTGCCAATAACTCAGGCTGAGTCCCAGTGAAAGGCAAAGTTTGGTTGGACGCAGCAGTAAAGCTACTTAAAGACGGTTCAAGTGCCCCACTCACTTCGGATTTTGGTGCATGCAGGCTAGCCGTTGAAGCGCTATGGTTAGCAACCGTCTGACTATTGTCACCTTGATAAACCAGTCCACTTTGAGGTCTTGCTCCTTTTAGCGGCTCAATCGGCTTATCAGCACTCAAAAACGAATTGGATGGCGCGCCAACCTGGGATGACAGCGCCATGACCGACATAGTTACACCTTGATGTTAATAATCGAACCTATGGTTTCAGATTCTCTCTCTAGTACCTCAGTCGATGCTTCACCTTGTCGCAATGATGAATTGGCAGCAACTAATGCGGAGGTTTTATCGGTTTCATCTACCGCCTTAGCGGTTTCTGTGGGTGCAGCGCTTTGCGAAGGACTCGGTTTAGCCACATCAATCGTAGCCTGTGTTAGTCCTGATTGAGCCGTTTGCAAGCCTTGCAGACCGGAAGCATAAGCAGATTGGATTTGCATAAAGGGATTCCTGCATCTGGTGAACACTAGGTTAATTATTGACCAAACCTACCTTGATGTACAGATTTATCCCTCTTATGGAGAGCTTTTTTGCTCATTTTCAGCTCCTTTTTAACAGGCTATCCAAGCCGATTCCCAATCCTTAAAGACGGGGTTAAATCCCTTGAGCCGCATTTGACTGATGACCTGCTCAACAGTTCGCTCATCGCTGATCTCAAACTGATCGAGCTGACTATCAGGTGCTTGGTAACCGCCGGGCTGAGTTGAACTGCCCGCACTCATTTGCGTTATCCCAAGAGGCAGTAAATTGTCCCGAAGCGATGGTGCCTCGCGGGTCGATAAACTGATATCAAGTTGTTGATTAAAAAGTCTAAAGGCAAAGATCATTTGCACCAGTCCAAGATCGGTTAAATGCACTTTTGGTGTTATGCCACCAGTACAAGGCCGCAAACGTGGTAGAGAAATACTAAAACGAGTACGCCAATAATGCCGTTCTAAATAGTCCAAATGATGACCCATCAACAAGGCATCGAGCCGCCAGTCATCTAATCCTAGTAACACACCTAGGCCTATCTTATCGATACCTGCACGGGCAACGCGATCGGGCGTGGCAAGCCGATAGGCGAAGTCCTGTTTTTTGCCTCGGGTGTGATGTTTAGCATAAGTCGCGGCTTGGTAGGTTTCTTGATACACCATCACAGCATCGAGTCCTCGCTCAACGAGCTGGCGATAATCAATCTCCTCAAGCGGCTGCACCTCCATAGCCACATAACTAAACTGCTGTTTTACCAACGGTAAAACCCGCTGAAAGTAATCCATTCCAACCTTAGTTTCATGCTCACCCGACACCAGCAAGATAGAATCAAAGCCGCGGGATTTAATAATCGCTATTTCGGCAGCGAGTTCCTGCTCATTGAGCACTTTGCGCTTGAGCTTATTGCTCATGCTAAAACCACAGTAATCACATTCGTTAGCGCAAAGATTGGACAAGTACAGTGGTAAGTACAATCCGATATTGGCCCCAAAGCGTTGCCGAGTGAGCGCTGCCGAGCGCTGTGCCATCTCTTCGATATAGGGCTCGGCCGCAGGAGACAGCAAAGCGAGCAGACTCTGTAAGTTGCCTTCTGGTTGAACTAGGGCACGTTCAACATCAGCAGCAGTGCATGAATACAACGCCAGCAATAACTTATCCCGTTCAATGCGGGCAAAATGGTCGACAAAACTCATTGCTGTAGGAATCCGGTTAGTGGGCTGGTATGCACCGCCTGAGTTTGCACCCGGCCAAGCCCCGCTTCAAAGGCGCGTCGACCGCAATCTACCGCATCCTTAAAGCACAACGCCATTTCAATCGGAGATGCGCTGCTGGCAATGGCGGTATTAACCAGCACGGCATCGGCACCTAACTCCATCGCGTGCGCTGCATGGGATGGCGCGCCAATTCCTGCATCAATCACCACCGGCACCCTTGCTTGCTCGATAATCATCTTGATGAAAGGCTCCGTCACCAGCCCCTGGTTGGTGCCAATTGGGCTTGCCAGTGGCATCACAGCGGCGCAGCCGACATCCTCTAAACGTCGACACAGCACAGGGTCGGCATGCACGTAGGGCAGCACGATAAACCCGCGTTCACAGAGGATTTTGGCTGCGGCTAATGTCTCGACTGCATCGGGCATCAGGTATTTGGGATCGGGATGAATTTCAAGTTTAACCCATTGTGTTCCCAGCATTTCCTGCGCTAATTCCGCGGCGAATATCGCTTCCTTAGCATTACGCGCGCCCGAGGTATTAGGTAAGAGCCGCACGCCCGCTTGCCGAAGTGGCGAGAGCAGATCATCGGCCTTTGTTTTTAAATCAATTCTTTTCATCGCAACTGTCACCAACTGCGACTGAGACGCCTTAATTGACTCCAGCATCAGCTGACTTGAGCTGAATTTTCCCGTGCCCGTAAATAATCGTGACTCAAATTCCACACCTGCAATCGTTAACATCTTAACCTCCCGCGACCACGGCAAATACATCAATCTTATCCTCATGGTGGCAGAGGATAGATGACCATCTATGCCTTGGCACTACGGCCTCATTTAGCACTAATGCGACTGATTGTTGATTAATATTTTGTGCTTCTAACAAGGCTTGTAAGCTCAACGGTTGTTGCAGTGTTTGGGGCACATTATTGAGATGAATTAAAATCATAACAAACCTCGATTAGTGACAGATTTGAATGAAACGGTTGCGGTCGAATGCTGAGTGTTAGCATTCGCCTTTTCGACGCGCTCGCTTGATTGGCGTTGCATGAATTCACTCGGCGTTAATGAATTAGGCTTTAATGAACTCGGTTTTAATCCGCACACTTCGCACTCGGGATCACGGGTTAATGCGGCCGAATGCCATTGCAGCAACTTGGCATCGAAGCGCCAGAATCGCCCAAGTAACGCTCTCGTGGGGGCGATTAAATAACTTTCCTCTTCAAAAGTCTGATTGGCTGTTTGCTTTGTTGCAGAGGTTGGCGGCGTGGCTAGGAGCAACAATTGCATGGCTAGAAGCGCCTGCATCGATGCCATCACGCCGACACTGGGCCCAAGCACACCTTGGCTGCTACAATTTTGTGGCGCGCGAGTATTCGAGGGGAAAATACAGTGATAACAACCGCCCATTGGGAAACGCTGTTGATCAACCGCAAACAGTTGACCGTTGAAAGCGGCAATGGAGGCACTCACCAGAGGTAAGGCATGCTCAATACACAGTCGATTGATACAGTGGCGCGCCGCAAGATTATCGGTACAATCAAGCACTAACCTCGTCCCTTCACCATGGGCTAACAGACGAGCAAATACCGCGCTCGCAGATTCTAGAGTCAAATGCTCGGCAAAGGCATCAATCTCACAACCTTGCGCCAACACGGCCAATTTTTGTTTAGCAATGAGGGCTTTGTGATGGCCAATATCGTCGTCACTAAAGAGTAATTGCCTTGGCAGATTGGATAATTCCACCCTATCGCCGTCGACAAGCGTTAAGCGCCCAACACCGGCGCAGGCTAAATACTGGGCCGCCAGTTGCCCAAGACCGCCGAGGCCTACGATAAGGACATGAGCCTGCTTAAGCTGCAACTGGCCAGCCTCGCCGACTTCAGGTAAAAATATTTGCCGCGAATAACGAATAAAGTCTTTATCGGCAAGGGATTGCGCCTGCTCTTGTGTCATGCTCATAGGCTTGACTCCCAAGCCCGAGTCAATTCGGCATAGGCCATTACTGGATCGCTTGATTCGGTAATCGCCCGCACTACGGCAATATTACTCACTCCAGTCGCTTTGACTTGGGCAAGATTCGAAGGTCCTATGCCGCCAATTGCCACTAAGGGATAGTGCGTATTTAACAGCTCAACATAATGAGTGAGTTTGAATAATCCCTGCGGCGCCGATGGCATTTGCTTGGTGGTCGTCGGGAAGATATGCCCAAGGGCGATGTAAGATGGCGCATGTTGATGGGCTCGCAGCAACTCGAAATAACCGTGGCTCGAAATGCCAAGAGCCAGTCCCGCTGCATGAATGGCGTTAAGATCCGTCACAGCCAGATCTTCTTGCCCAAGATGGACCCCAAATGCGCCATGCTTTATCGCTAACTGCCAATGATCATTGATAAAAAGCTGCGCATCATAATGCTTACCTAAGGCAATCGCGGTTTGGATTTGTGCCTCAAGTTCGTCCGACGCCAGCACATTAGACTTTAGTGCATTAGACTTTATCCTGAGCTGTACCGTCTTCACGCCCGCCGCCAATAACTGTTCGAGTAACTGTAAGTTATCGACAACTGGATAAATCCCTAAGTCAGGATTAAGGCGCTTAAACGCGCCGCATTGCAAATCACTGGATTCACTCAAGCTGTTTTGAGAATAAGCAGTGACGTGAGGATATGCTGTTAAGCTGTGCGGCCAAGCGGTACGCGCGAGTGGCCCAGGGCCTTGGCCAATCCCCTGTGCATAAGTTAAGCCTTGATTGACATAGGCTTTTGCTACCACAACTGCATCCTGCAATACAAAGCCAAAGGCTAACACCGAGGCGATGGCTGTAGACAGAGTACAACCACTGCCGTGGTTATGGCGAGTGTTTATCCGCACACTGCTCAGCCAAAAACCACCATTAGCGTCAAGCGGTGAGCAGCCAGTAACCTGATGACAAATCAACAAATCTTCCGCCAAACGCTGATTATCTGCGGCGATGCGATGACTTGTGATATCGCTTTTGTGATCGCTTAAGAGATCACTGGTGTTAATGCCTGCACTTTCCTGAGCCGCAAAATCAATATCGCCGCCCTTAGCTAATACGCTGCACGCTAATTGCGCTGAGAGTTGTATTGCCGCAGCGGCGAACTCTGCTTTTGTGTGAATTGCTGACGCTTGTTTATCTGTGGCGGCAGTTAGCCTTGCCAACTCCTGCACATTCGGCGTTATCAGGTTAATCAAGCCCTTAAAGGGGGCAAAATCCAGAGGTTTACTCTCTGTGCTCTTATCGCCAAGTTCATCCCCACAGCTTGCAACCATCACAGGGTCGAGAATAACGGAGACGAGTGGAAATTGGGTTTTAAAACCAGCCAACCAATCGGCAACTAAGTGCACTTGCTGCTGATTTGCGAGTAATCCAATCTTAATCGCCTGAGGCGGTAGATCGGCTAACAGGGTCGAGAGCTGTGTGAGTAACATTGCCTCACTCACGGGCTCAACTAACGCCACCGCCACCGAACTTTGGGCCGTTAACGTGGTGATCACGCTGCATCCATGGCCGCCCAAATCCTTGATGGTAGCTAAGTCGGCTTGGATCCCCGCGCCGCCACCGCTGTCTGAACCGGCAATGGTCCAGACGATAGGTTTAGGCGCCACCTGGCTAATATGTTTAGCTGGGGTCATTATCAAACCTCCGCAACCTGTGCTGTTGGTTTGAGCTCTGTCCCATCCTGCTGCTTGGCCGATTCTTTGGCTGTATTGGCTGTATTGGCTGTATTGGCTGTATTAGCATCGCCCAGCGGCAGATACAGTTTGGCGCCCGAGGCCGCAAACTCAGCCGATTTTTGCGCCATGGCCGCCGCTAATTCATCTTGAGTTTTGACTCTGATCTGCTGGATTGCTTCTGTGTTTGATTGCCCTTGTTGAGCAGGGTTTATCGATGCAAGCGCTTCAGCGCTCTCAACATTCTGGCTTGACGAAGCCCCTGCTAACGTACCCGCCGCTAAGCTTGCCGCATAGTCGCGCACATCTTGGGTTATCTTCATCGAGCAAAACTTAGGGCCACACATAGAGCAAAAATGCGCAACCTTGGCCGACTCCTGTGGCAGGGATTCATCGTGATAGGCTCGGGCAGTATCTGGGTCGAGTCCCAGGTTATATTGATCTTCCCAACGGAATTCAAAACGCGCCTTGGATAATGCATTGTCGCGGATCTGCGCACCCGGGTGGCCCTTTGCAATATCGGCCGCATGGGCGGCAATCTTGTAGGCAATCAGCCCTTGTTTGACGTCCTGCTTATTGGGTAGACCTAAGTGCTCTTTCGGCGTCACATAGCAGAGCATGGCGCAGCCATACCATGCGATCATCGCCGCACCTATCCCAGAGGTGAAATGATCGTAACCCGGCGCAATATCGGTAATTTGCGGCCCTAGGGTATAAAACGGCGCCTCGGCGCAGTGGATAAGCTGCTTATCCATATTCTCTTTGATAAGTTGCATCGGGATATGTCCAGGCCCTTCGATAATGGTCTGCACATCGTATTCCCAAGCGATTTTGACCAGCTCGCCTAAGGTCTCAAGCTCGGCAAACTGCGCCTCATCATTGGCATCGGCAATCGAGCCTGGACGCATACCATCGCCTAATGACAGCGACACATCGTAGGCCACGCACAGCTCGCAAATCTCACGGAAATGGGTATAGAGGAAGTTTTCTTGATGGTGGCTCAAGCACCATTTAGCCATAATCGAGCCGCCGCGGGACACAATCCCAGTCACCCGTTTAGCTGTCATGGGCACATAGCGCAATAACACGCCCGCGTGGATGGTAAAGTAATCGACGCCCTGCTCCGCTTGCTCAATCAAGGTATCGCGAAACACTTCCCAGGTCAGGTGTTCTGCAACCCCATTCACTTTTTCCAATGCTTGATATATCGGCACTGTGCCAATCGGCACTGGCGAGTTACGGATAATCCATTCGCGGGTTTCATGGATATAGCGCCCAGTGGACAAGTCCATCACAGTGTCTGCGCCCCAACGGGTTGACCAGACTAGCTTTTCGACTTCCTCCTCGATGGAGGACGTGACCGCCGAGTTACCGATATTGGCATTCACTTTCACTAAGAAGTTACGGCCAATAATCATAGGCTCGGCTTCTGGATGATTGATATTTAAAGGAATAATGGCGCGCCCACGGGCAATTTCATCGCGGACAAATTCAGGGGTTATCGGTTTACCTATTACGGCGCCAAAGGATTCACCTTGGCCGCGGCGATTTAAGATTTCATCCTGCACCTCGGCGAGCGCCATATTTTCCCGAATCGCCACATACTCCATTTCAGGGGTAATAATCCCTTGGCGGGCATAGTGTAATTGGCTCACGCGTTTACCCGGTAAGGCACGGCGAGGACGAACAATCGCACTTGAGCCGGCTTCGAAACGCAAATGATCGAGCCCATCATCCTTTAGTCGTTGCTGGGTAAAATCTGAGGTCGCACAATCGAGCACCTCGGTATCTTGGCGCTCGATAATCCAAGGTAATCTGAGTTTGGCTAACCCTTGGCGCACGTTAATTTGCGCAGCCGGATCGGAATAAGGACCGGCGCAGTCATACACAGGAATGGGAGGATTTTTCTCGACTATGGGCGCGGTCGCAGTGCCGCCAATCCGTGTATCGGTTTGCAGAATTTGCCGCATCCCTACACGGAGATCCTCACGGCTTCCCTGCAAATATAACTTTTGCGAATTAGGGTGTTGTAATGGTTTAAGGGTATCGATAAAGACTTGCGCCTGGGCGCGCGCCGCACGGCGGATCGTTTGCCCTTGGGTGTTCACGGCAATCGATTCTGAGGACGATTCTAAACTGGACATAAGCAATCTCACTTTAACAAATAAAAATGGGGTTGCTTGTCTGGAGACTTGAGTGTTGAAGCTGAGCCTTGCAAACCCTAAGCGGATTTGCGGACTCAATAACGACTAAATCGATGGGTTAATACAGGGCAAAAGGTGGCCGCTGATACGATTTAATGGATGTTATTATGCTTGTTTCCTTCGCAGGTTTTAACCTGATCAGGTTCAACGGATCCCGAATAAACGGTCTCAGCCAAGAGGCACTCCGACAAGATGGGCAAAAGTATAGGCAGAAGCGCAGCGAACAAACAAGCGTAATTTTAGGATAAAAATTAAATTATCAATCAAAAACAAAGAACGCATAACATAATGTATTTAAACGCTTTTAATTTACATTCGTTTTATCTGTCATAGTTTAAACTATTTTTAGTGAAAATTTATCATCACTGTTTTTAACTTTTTGGCCGCTTTACCATCATTTTATCGAGCTGCGCCTTAATGGCATCGTCAATTTCTTGGTTCATTTTCTTGCCACTGCAATCGAAGGGGAAACCTAAGTTCTCAGCATAGGGATTAATTGGGGTGCCTACTTTGACGACCCGATAACAGGTATTACCTTGACGAACGATACGATTCGGATCCAGCTCTAAATCCAAACTGGTGGGGCCGCTAAAATCGTCGGCATTGGGCACAATCAGTACCTCCATCTCGGGGCTCATTTCAGACAAATTCGACCGTTTGCTGTAATGATTTGCTTGCTCTAACACTAAATCATCTAAAGCTTGCTCACGCTGTCGTTCAAAATAACGCTGAGTAAACAATCCCACACTGCCCGCCGCCCCACCGCTTTGCCCACTTACCGCAGATTGCTCTGTACTTACCGCTTGTGCCGAGCGTGATTGGGTTTCTGCCTTTTTCGGTTTAACAGCCTCTTTTGCACTCTGCTGGGTTTGGCCCAGAGTTGAGGTGTTCGGCGTTGAGGTGTTAGGCACAGATGTGTTTGGTACTGATGCTTTTGATTCTGTTACTTTTGATTCTTGGGCGCTGACTTCTGGAGGTTTGGCTATCTGCTCCATGGGTTTTGGCGTCAGCTTTACTGCGACTTTTGGTGACACTTTCGCTGACTGCTCAATATCAGCTGCCGGCTTTACGGTATTAGGCGGTGAGGTTATCGGCTCGCTAGTGTTAATAAACTCTTCCACTGAGATATCTTGAGCAGAATCCGCTGGAGCAGTTTGCGTTGGCGGCGCATAAATAAAATATGCCTTTAACGCTTTGGTTGTAGTCCGTGCGTTAGCAGATGATTCAGTAAAATGCAGCCCTAAGTGTTCCGACTGGGTTCGCCATAAAAAAATTAATAAAAACAGCAGTAAGCCATGGCCAAACATGACCCAAAGCAATAGCTTAAGATTGAAATAATGTGGCCGCTCTAGCCCGCTTAGATTTGAAGATGTTTTAAATGCGCTATCGATTGATCTTTGGTCTGCTTTACTTAAATTGAGGTGTAGATTGTTATCGCAAGACTCGGCATGAACACTTAAAGCGCTAAAAGGCTTAGTGTTCAAATCTGTAGCGCCTTGGGTTGTAGCACTTAAAAACGTTGCACAAAAAGGCAAAGCGGAAAATGGTAAAGCCTCGTCCTTTGTGGCACTGCTGTGCGCATCAAATCTGATGCTATCTTCTGGGGCTATATTCGATCGAACAGGCAAAATCCATCCCTTAGTACTTAATGAATAAAGTACTTAACAAATCCATGACATCTTACGGAGAATTAGAGAAAGTGAGTCGAACAAAGTTCCAAAGCAGTGACATTATTCAGTTGTCAACCAGTACCATAATCTTGTACAAGGACAACAGAACTCATCAGTGTTATAGCCGATGACAAGAACACGTAAAATAAATCAGCTTACACGTGTAAGCCAATTATAGCTTTCCCTTTTATCTACTGATAGACTCAATCATTATCGTCATCGAGTGGATCAACAGCATGCCAAGTCAGAGTTTGATAGAGCCGCAAATGAGTCATGAAAAACCTTTAAATATCAGCGGGTATAGCTTAAGTGAAGAGATAGCCAATAGCATTAGCCATGGCCTAGGGGTGATTGCAGGTGTAGTGGGCTTAATCTTTATGCTACTTAAGGGCGCAGATCATCTCACCAATATTCAACTTACAGGCGTTATTATTTATGGCGTAAGTCTTATCCTGTTATTTTTAAGCTCAACCCTGTACCACAGCGTAACGCATGTTGGCTGGAAACATAAACTTAAGATTGCCGACCATTGTGCTATCTACTGCTTAATTGCGGGCACCTACACCCCACTGATGTTAATCAGCCTGCAAGGACAGCTTTCAACCATTATCCTGACGGCGATTTGGTCTTTGGCTATTGGTGGGATTTTATTTAAGACCTTATTTATTCACCGATTTAAAAAACTCAGTCTTGTGTTATATCTGGCGATGGGTTGGCTTTGTATGACGGTGATTGGCGATTTGACAGCAGCAATGTCACCGCTTGGATTTAATCTACTGCTATTGGGCGGGTTGTTTTACACCCTTGGAGTGATCTTTTATGTCGGCAAACGTATTCCGTACAATCACGCGATTTGGCATCTGTTTGTGCTAGCTGGCGCGATGAGTCATTTCTTCTGTATTTATTTAACCGTGATCTAGCCGCTAACACTGCCTTTATTCAAGCCATCCTCAGGATGGCTTTTTTATGCCTGCGCTTTTTGAACCAATATGACCATCGAGCATGGCTTTCTACAGCAATTCTTCAACGATTCGTTTAAGCAGAAAGGTTTCCCTATCGATGGATTGCCCTTTATTGGCAAACGTCCGTAGGATCGCTTCATTATGGGCAATCGCTTGATGGATATTGATCCACTCTGGGCGCATCCCGTTTTTTATCTCATGAGCTTCGAGTCTTGGTTGACCCAAGCCGCGTTCGCCAAGGCTCATATCGATTTCGCAAAGATAGCAATAAGAGTCCATATGCATCACGTTTGCCCCCTCACGAAACCAGGAACGATATTCCTCATAACGGCCAAAGGGTGCTAACACTCTGGCGGCAATGGCGCCAGTTTCTTCCTGCAATTCGCGGATAAGTCCAACTTCGATACTCTCGCCCTTATCCACCCCACCGCCAGGCAAACCATAATCGCGATATTTCTGGGTATAGAGCAGCAAAATATCTTCCCCCGACAGCACTATGGCACGGGCGGCTTGGCGATAAAAAATCTTCGCCTGTTTAAGATTGAGATTGGCAGCTTGGGTGGACTTCAATAAACGCATAATAAAACTCAAGATTAATGGCCTATTAGCATAAACCAACTCGGTGGATTTACAGAGCAAAACCGTTTTAACGCCAAGACATAACGCTCAATGGCGCATGTTGGCCTATGAGGTTAACAATTCAGTTGCTGCAAAATGTGCTGATAGGCCGCCACAATTTGGGGTTTGTTGGGCATGCGATGCTCAGGAATACGCTGATAATGACCGATAGTTTGGTCAAGATAACGCTTGGCCTGACGGGTTTTATCCGCATCTAAGCCTTGCCACATGATTGAGCCTGTCGCACTTAAGGGCACAGCTTCAGTTGTTTTTGAGCTGGTATTCGTCTTTGAACTAGCATTTGCCTGCGTTAAATGCAGTATCTCGTAGAAACGTTGGTTTTCTTCGAGTAAATATTCCTCTTTAAGGGATAAGCCCAATTCCGCCAACGCGCTGCGCACATGGTAATTATGATGCACGGGACACAAAATAAATTCGAGCTGGCAGGCGCCTTGACTAAGGTCATGATTGGTCGAATTATTTCCACTGTGAGCATCACTTTGACTTTGCTGATTCGCCACAATACTGCGAACCAATTCAACCAATAACTCACCACCGACACCCGCAATAATTACTAAGTGTTTGGCTTGCTTGCCGTATTGCGCCAGTGGCAAGGCCGCCACATCGAGGCAATGCACTTGCCATTCACTTTGAGTATTGGCGGTTTGCTCAGTTGTGGTTTGCTCAGTTGTGGTTTGCTCAGTTATGGTTTGCTCAGTTGCGTTTTGAGGGTTTGAGATAGGCTGCGGAGGGAAAAACCTTGCTAACTCAAGACTGAGTTGCTGCATCAAGGGCGCGACACAATCGACAAAATGCACCTTAGGTGCGGCATTTCTTTGCAGTAACAGCATGCCGAGTAAACCATGATCGCAGCAGCAGTCCCAGATATGATCGTACCCAGGCCCCACCATTCGATTGATCTGCTGTAATCGCTGACTGATTTTCACCGCTCACTCCCAAACTCGTTGATATCGCTGCCCATATCGGCTTAAGTCTTAAGCGCCTTAAACAAAATAAGAAAGCCAAGAAAGCCGCGCATTCTACCCGAGTCAGCAGTTAAAACCCATCTCTTTACGCCTTACGTTCGGCCTGCCGCCAACCCGCTCGCTATGGTGAATACGTATGCAAAGCATTGCGAGCAAAAACCCATCGCCACTAGTATGCATTGACCCATATTCACTATAAAAACAAGGATCAGGGAATGTTCAGCAATCCTCTTACCCACGCACGCCACATCAACTCACCAACGCAAAATAGCCGCCATTGGGCCGCCAGCCTATTCACGCCCAGCTTGCTCGCACTCAGCATTGGCAGCCTGCTCAGCACCAGTGCCACAGCACAGACCCTCAACCTAAGCTCCCCCGATAAGCAAATCGTCTTGAGTCTGAGCGATGATACGGGCCGCCCCGAATACCAAGTCCATTTTCATGGCAAATCGATTATCGAACCGAGCCGCTTAGGGTTAGTCTTTGCCTCATTGGGCGAATTAGGCCAAGGTCTTCGCATCAAATCGAGCCACACCGCCAGCGCCGATGGAAAGTGGCAGCAACCTTGGGGTGAACAAGAGTGGATAAAGGATCAACACAATCAACTGAGCGTGGTATTAACCGACGGTAAAATCGACTTAAACCTCGAGTTTAAAGCCTTTGACGATGGCATAGGCTTTCGTTATCACTTAGCGACCCAAAACGCACTACCGACCAATACGCCGCTTGCCATTACCGATGAACTTACCGAATTTAATATTGGCCAGAGTGATAAGGCCACCGCCTGGTGGATCCCTTCTCGGGGATGGAACCGCTACGAATATTTGTATCGCACCAGCGCGCTCAATCAGGTCGACCGAGCCCACACTCCTTTTACCTTTAAACTGGTCGATGGCACCCATTTGAGTATTCACGAGGCGGCGTTAGTTGATTTTGCCTCGATGACCCTCGATCAACAGCGCGATGGCAAGTTCAAGGCCGATCTCACCCCTTGGTCAGATGGTATTCGGGTTAAAACCCAAGCGGGCTTTTATACCCCATGGCGCACGATTCAAATCGCCGACAAGGCCACGGGGCTGCTTAATTCTCACCTTATCCTCAACCTGAATGAACCCAATAAACTGGGGGATGTCTCTTGGGTTAAACCGGGCAAATATGTCGGTATTTGGTGGGGGATGCACCTCAATGAAAACACTTGGGGCTCGGGCCCAACACACGGCGCAACCACCAGCGAAACAGAGCGCTATATGGATTTCGCCGCCAAGTACCAGTTTGATGGTGTCTTGGTCGAGGGCTGGAACCAAGGTTGGGATGGCGATTGGTTCCATAATGGCGATCAATTCAGTTTTACTAAGGCCTATGATGATTTCGATTTACCCGCCATTACCGCCTACGGCGCGAAAAAAGGCGTACGTCTGATCGGCCATCATGAAACCGCAGGTTCAGTAACCCATTACCGTAATCAAATGGATGATGCCTTCGCCCTGTATGAAAAACATGGCGTGACCCAAGTCAAAACTGGTTATGTGGCTGACGGTGGACAAATCAAACGTATCGATGAAAATGGCATCACCCGTCACGAATGGCACGATGGTCAGTTTATGGTTGGCGAATATCTGCACAGTGTTACCGAAGCCGCCAAGCACCATATCAGCATCAACAGCCATGAGCCGATTAAAGATACTGGGCTGCGCCGCACTTATCCTAACTGGATCTCCCGCGAAGGTGCCCGCGGCCAAGAGTACAATGCCTGGGGCAGCCCACCAAATAGCCCAGAACATACCGCCATGCTGCCCTTTACCCGCATGCTGGCTGGACCAATGGACTTCACCCCGGGGATTTTTGATTTGGCACCTAAGGGGTTAGATGCCGAAAATCGCGTGCAAACCACCTTAATGAAGCAACTCGCCCTGTATGTGGTGCTCTACAGCCCAATCCAAATGGCCGCCGATTTGCCACGCAATTATCAAAAACATCTTGATGCCTTCCAGTTTATCCGCGATGTACCAACAGACTGGTATCAAAGTATCGCACTGGCTGGCGAAGTGGGTGATTATGTGGTGTTTGCCCGTCAGGCCAAGGATCAACAGGATTGGTACTTAGGCGCGCTGACCGATGAAAATGCCCGTCAGATCAAGGTTAAACTGGATTTCCTCGATCCAAACAAACACTATCAAGCCCAGATCTACCGTGATGGCGCTAAAGCCGACTGGAAAACCAATCCCTATGATTATGTGATTGAAACCACAGAGGTCAGCGCCAAAGACAGCCTAACCTTAGCCCTCGCCAGCAGTGGCGGCACAGCGATCCGCTTTAAGGCCCTTTAAATTAAGCAAAGTAATAGGGCGACCAAGATGGTCGCCCTATTAGGTTTGCAATGCGATTAATTTAACCTGAACTCGGGATAACGAGTGTCGAAAAAGTCTAAATTTAACAAACAAAATCAATGTTATAGATGATTATTTTGAAAAGAAAAATCTTTTTCCTGACTGAATGTGCAGATTTTTGCGCATATCAAGGCGCTCTGTCGTACGCCATAGCGAGCTATGGTGAGACAGAGCAACGCAGAGAGGCTCGAAAAGATGCCTATTCAGCGGCGCTACTTATCCCGAGCTCAGGTTAATTTAAGGTCAACGCCACAATTTTAAGGGGATGATTATCATCGAACGACGGAAAATCCTCATGGGGATCGAGCCAAGTGTGATCAATCACACCTCTGCCTTGTTTTTCAACGCAGCGAGCTAGACTATCAAACCAATCTTGACGGTCTACTTTGGCGACATTATTGCAACACACTATGGTGCCACCAGCCTTGGTTGATAATAATGCGGGTTTAAATAAACCTTGGTAATCATTAACTAAATCGACAATCCCGAAGGCACTCTTGGCATAACGAGGCGGGTCAAGAAATACCAGATCAAATTGGGTTTGCGGCAATTTGGGGTAACTGGGTAATTTTTGGTTGCGGCGCCCTCCCACACTTAAACCAGCTAATTGGCGCAAGGCCGGAAACGCATCACTCTGCACAAACTCACACACCTCTGACACTTGGTTTAATTCGGCATTAGTTCGCCCTGCGGCGAGTGCAAAGGAGGAAAAGTCGACATTCACAACCCGTTCTGCGCCGCCCATAGCCGCAGCAGTGCCGATACCACAGGTGTAAGAAAACAAATTCAGCACGGTTTTATCTTGGCTATGTGCCCGCACATATTCTCGGCCAATACGCATATCAAGAAATAGCAGCGGATCTTGTCCTTCGTGGCGTAGCTTAGTGGTGAATTTAATCCCATTTTCCTGCATCACCAACTCGGCACTGGCAATATCATCCAGTTCAGGGCTTAGCGCATTGAGCACCCGCGAATGGCCAGCGGAGCGGTCGTTATACACTACCGGCAGGGCTACTTCTTGGGTGAGCACGTCCACTACTTCAGCCAATTCCTCAGCGGTTAAGGTGTGGTGAAAACTCTGCACTAACCAATTATCGCCGTAGCGATCGACATTCAAGCCACTGACACCTTCGACCGTGCCATGGAACACCCGAAAACAATCGGTATGATCTTGTTCTGCTTGTAGTAAAAAATCATGGCGTTTAGCTAAAGCCGTCGATAACAGCGTTTGAATAGACATAAAAAGCGGGACTCATACAGCGGAAACCTGCGTAAGGTTTCAAGGGGAAAACGGCATGATAGCAAACTCAGCGACAAAATATCGGATAAATACCCCTAGTATCCAATCACAGACTATGCAAGCAGAGCCGTTTTAGCTTAAGGCACTAAGTGAGGCAACCCCTTTGGCTCACCCCTTCCCTTAGCGCCTACACCATTAGTAGCTAATAGCCGCAAACTACACCACTAGATTATGTCACTAAAACGATGCCGCTCAGACTATGCCTTTCTCTCTGCAAACGATGCCTGATAAACGGGATAATCGATATAGCCAGCTTCACCGCCGCCATACAAGGTAAGCCTTGCATCCGCATCAAACTCGGTTAATGGCCAGTCATGGGCAAAGCGCGCGACTAAATCCGGATTGGTCACAAACGGCGTGCCAAAGGCCACAAAATCAGCATAGTGTTGGTCGAGTAAACGCTGAGCAGATTGCTTGGTTAATTTACCCGCCACCATTATAGGGTGTTGATACACACGGCGCACTTGCTGACGAAACGCGTCAGACACTTCCACATAGCGCGAGATGTTTTCAGAAAAATGCACATAGGCAAGATTCATCGGTTGCAGCTTTTGTAGCAAGGCGAGTGTTAATTGGATGATGTCAGGGTTGTCACCGGTAAATCCCTCACCAATATGGGGAGATATCCGCACAGCGACTCTCCCAGATCCAATGGTCTGTGTAAGGGCTTGTAAGGTGTCGACTAAAAAACGCAACCGATTTTCTTGGCTGCCACCGTAGCGATCTTGCCGTTGATTGCTTTCTAAGCGCATAAAAGTATCAAATAAATAGCCATGGGCTGCATGCACTTCAACCCCATCAAAACCGGCTAACATCGCATTTTGTGCTGCTTGCACAAAATCGCTGATAGTCGCTTGGATATCTTGTTCGCTCATCGCCTTTGGCTGCTGGGTTTCAATCATGCCAAAGCCACCTTCAGGCAATGGACCAAATACCTGATCGGGTATTTTTATTGCCGATGGCGCAAGAGGCTCAGCGCCAGACACGCTCGAATGGCTACGACGACCAACATGCCAGAGTTGGATAAATATTTTCCCACCTTCTTGGTGTACCGCTTCAGTGACTTTTTTCCAGCCTTCAATCTGTGCTGGAGTATAAATCCCAGGGGTCATTGAATACCCTCGCGCCACCGCTGACACGGGTGCACCTTCGGTAATAATCAATCCTGCGCTTGCTCGCTGGCGATAATAGGTGGCCATCATCTCGTTCGGAATATCCCCCGGCTGAGTACTACGTGAGCGAGTCATTGGAGCCATCACAATACGGTTTTTGGTCTCTAACACATGACCTTTGAATGCCTTGAACATACTTTCCCCTAGGCTTGATAAGTTGGATAGTCAGTTAACCCTTTTTCGCCACCACCAAACAGCGTTGTTGGGTCATGCTCAGCCAACGGATAGCCGTGTTTTAGCCGCTCGGGTAAATCCGGATTGGCAATAAAAGGTCGTCCAAAACCAATCATATCAGCCAGACCATCGTTAATAGCTTGCTCCGCTGTGTGTGCGTTGTATCGTCCGGCATAAATCAGCACGCCCTGATAAGCCTCACGCAATGCTTGTTTGAATGAGCGTGGCGTATCAGGTGCATCATCCCAATCCACCTCGGCAATATGCAGATAAACAATGCGATGTTTGTTAAGTAACGCAGCGGCCGCGGTATAGGTCACAATCGGGTCCGCATCCACAGTGCCATTGAGGGTCGTAAGGGGCGCTAAACGCACACCCACACGCTCAGCACCAATGGCATCGACCAATGCCGCAACCACTTCGTCTAAAAAACGTAGACGATTTTCAAGGCTACCGCCGTACTCATCACTACGGTTGTTGGCTTCGGAATCAATAAATTGGTTGATCAAATAGCCATTAGCTGCGTGGAGTTCAATGCCATCAAAGCCAGCCGCCATAGCATTGAGCGCTGCTTGACGATAATCAGCGATCACTTGCGCAATATCAGCCTTTGTCATGGCCCGAGGCGCAACGACATCAACAAAACCAGGTTCATCAGTGCCGTTATCGACAAACACTTTTACGTTTTCCGCTTTTAATGCGGATGAAGAAATCGGTTGTTGCCCACCAATATTGTCAGGATGGGTGACTCGGCCTACATGCCATAACTGAGCAAAAATTACTCCTTTCTTGGCATGAACTGCCTCAGTGACGATACGCCAGCCCGCGATCTGTTCGGGAGTATAAATACCAGGAGTCCAAGCATACCCTTTTGCAGTTGGAGAAATCTGTGTGCCTTCAGAGACAATGAGCCCCGCACTCGCACGCTGAGCATAATAGGTTGCCATCATATGATTGGCCACATCGCCTGGCTGACTGGCTCTTGAACGAGTCATTGGCGGCATAACGATGCGGTTTTTGAGTGTTAATGCACCCAAGGTGATCGGTTGAAACAGTGATTGCGTCATAATATAACCCTCTCATTTCGTTGCAAACATACTAGCAAACTCAACAAGAGACATTGAGCGCAATAAAGACAAATGATTTTTGTTGTAAATGCAAAAATGTTCACTAACACGTCAATACGACAAGTGTTGCCCTACCGCTTACAGGGTTAGCTTAGGCTGAATAAAATCAATAAAGGCCGAGATACGTTTCGCGACAGTAGAAGATTTATAGTACACCGCATTGATCTGCTCTCGGCCGGTATTAGTGATTTTTTCACTCTCCAATAAGGGGATTAAACGCCCCTCAGCGATATCCTTTTTCACCATAAATCCCGATAAGCAGGCAATACCATTACCCGTTAATGCAAGCTGCCTTAACGTTTCACCGTTACTCGAGGTTAATGTAGGTGTAAACCGAGTAAATCCTTTCAGTGGCCAATCATTGAGGGTTTTAGGGGTAGAAAATCCCAGCAAATCGTGGTGAATAAGATCGCTGCTTCTATTGGGAAAACCGCGCCTTGATAGGTAATCTGGTGAGGCTACAATGTACAGCAAGCTTTTCCCAAGTGGCCTAGCATGCAAAGTCGAATCCGTTAAGTTGCCAATGCGGATCGCGAGATCGGTTTTCTTTTCAAGCAAATCGACAAAACCTTCGTTGGAGGTGAGTTCCAATTCAATATCGGGATAGGTTTGCTTAAATGGCTGGATAAGCGGCACTAATTGATGAAACACAAAGGGACTTGCGGCATCGACACGTAAACGGCCTCTCGGTAGCTCTCCACGAGTAATGATCTCCTCTTCAGCTTGCTGGATCTGTAATAAGCCAATTCGGATGGCTTCAACAAACTGGCGACCTTCCTCGGTTAATTCGATTCGGCGAGTCGTGCGATTTAAAATAGAAACGCCAACTTGGCTTTCAACCTTGCTCACCGCCCGAGACACGCGGGCAACTTGAATATCTAACAGTTCAGCTGCCGCCGAAAAACCACCACTGTCGACGACAGCAAGCAGTATTTCTAAATCATCGGACCGTGTTTTCATTTTATTTCTCGCACCACACCCGCAATTATTGCATTTATAGCAAATATCATTGGTATAAATATCTGTATTTTACAATTTGCAAAAATCACTAAAGTGTCTCAATGAGTTGCTCCAATCCTGCGGCGGCTTTGGTTGGTACAAATTCCACCACATCAAATTCAGCCACGTCTTCGGTATAGAAAGGATCTTGCTGCAAAATAGCCTCGAGTACTGCACGCGACTCCGCCTTAGCGAAGATCACACCGCCCGTGCGTGGCACCTTACGGCCCGAGGCGATAAAAACGCCCTTGGCGTAATACGCATCAAGATAATCAATATGAGCAGCTAAATGTAGCTCAACATCTGCCAGCGGCTTTTTGTAGGTTAAGGTGATAACAAACATAGATATCCTTTATTCAAAACATAATCGATTTTGACAGGTGCTAACCATGATTACATGAGAGCATCTGCTGACATACTGTTCCATTATTTTTGCAGTATCAATCGCATAATGCGTCTATTGCTCACTGCTGCTGACACTTTAGCCACTGACTGGATACCCACACAACCCCATAGGAGTGTAAAATAGGCTGCCATTAGGTTACACGGCTGTTTAACTTGAGTTATCAAGGAATGATGAATACGTATGTAAGCGGTTGTGCGTCAATTGGCGCTGCGGCTACTATAAATTCGCTAGTTTCACCCTCTGCTTGTGGGGTTGAACACTGTGAGGTCGTTTCTGGTGGTTGCCTTTGAGGATAGCTGTCAGGCTTAGGTTCTTTTCTGCTATTGAGCATTTGCATCATTGAGTATGAAAATGAATTTATTGGCGAATATGCTTCTGAGGGAGAGGTATATTCGCCATTTTTTCACCCACATTGCCAAGCGGTGATGCACATAGGGGAAGCTAGCACAACACGCGTAAAACTGAGCAAAGGCCATTGAACAGGCCACACATTATAACGATAAATGACTCAAGGCAGCACTGCTGTCCGCTACTGAAGGGAAGTTGCATGTCCACGGATCAACAAACGATTACCCCATTAGAAAGTGTCTCACCCAAGGTGGTGCATCGCGCCGTTCATAAGCTACAACCCGAGCTAAATTTCTGGCAAATTTTTAATATGTGCTTTGGTTTTTTGGGGATCCAATTCGGTTTTGCCCTGCAAAATGCCAACGTCAGCCGCATTTTCCAAACCCTTGGCGCCTCTATCGATGACATTCCCATCCTGTGGATTGCCGCACCGTTAACGGGACTGCTGGTTCAACCTATTATTGGTTATCTGAGCGATAACACTTGGGGACGCTTAGGTCGCCGTCGGCCGTATTTTTTAATCGGCGCTATTTGTACGACTCTTGCGATATTTGTGATGCCGCATTCCCCTACGTTATGGATTGCCGCGGGCATGCTGTGGATTATGGACGCCTCAATCAATATCGCCATGGAACCCTTCCGTGCCTTTGTGGGGGATAATTTGCCTCCCAAGCAGCGCACCCAAGGTTATGCCATGCAAAGCTTTTTTATTGGCATCGGTGCAGTTGTGGCCTCGGCCCTACCCTATATTCTCAGTAACTTCTTTAATGTCGCCAATACCGCGCCCGCGGGCGAAATAGCCGATTCGGTGCGTTATGCCTTCTATTTTGGTGGCGCCGTGCTGTTTCTCAGTGTGGCTTGGACTGTTGTGTCCACCAAAGAATATTCCCCCGATGAACTTGCCGCCTTCCATAGCAATGCTGACGCTGGCATAGATGAGCAACAACATCGCACTCGCACCCACAAGAATTATCAATTTGCCGCTATTGTTTGGATGGCTGTAGGCGCGCTACTGACGCTTGCGGTGTGGACGCAGGATTTAGATAAGCAGCTGTATATTTTAACCTTAGGGATTTTTGCCTTTGGCCCATTGCAACTTTACTGCGCCCTACGCTTAGGTAAATCAACACCCTCACAACGTTCGCAACTGGGTATTGTCTTTAATGTGGTCGATGATTTATTCCATATGCCAAAGGCCATGCATCAGTTAGCGATAGTGCAGTTTTTCTCTTGGTTCGCGCTCTTTGCGATGTGGATTTACACTACCTCGGCGGTGACGTCCTACCATTTTGGCAGCAGCGATGTGTTATCCCCAGCCTACAATAATGGTGCCGATTGGGTGGGCGTACTGTTCGCCTCCTACAATGGATTTTCGGCCATTGCGGCGCTGTTTATTCCACTACTTGCCAAACGGATCGGGATCAAACTCACCCATACCTTCAATATGTTCTGCGGTGGTTTTGGCTTAATCAGTTTCTATTTTATCAAAGATCCCAGCCTGCTATGGCTGCCGATGATAGGGGTGGGTATTGCCTGGGCCTCAATTCTATCTATCCCCTACGCCATGTTATCCGGCACCTTACCGCCGAAAAAAATGGGCGTGTATATGGGAATTTTTAACTTCTTTATCGTGATCCCACAGCTCCTTGCAGCCAGCGTCTTAGGCGTAATCCTCAATGGATTATTTGATGGTCAACCCATCTATGCCCTGATCACCGGCGGCGTCCTCATGCTCTGCGCCGGGATTGCCGTGCTCTTTGTTGAGCAACCGAATACTCAGCACACTCAAGCGTAAATCGCAGATCCTACAACTCGGCACCCTTGGCGTTTGGGCAACTAAACGCCAAGAAGCATGGCCAGATAGCTTACAACAAGAATAAATCGCAATTAGCACCATCTATTGATTGGGGAGATTTTGATAAATATGGCATTGACAACAGTACCTTCGCAGCAGGCCCGCAGCTTAACTCACCGCCGCAACTTAACTCGTAAGCCGATTGCGCTCGCAATTGCCGCAAGCCTTATCGGCATTGCCAGCTTAACGGGCTGCTCACCCTCGGCCCCCAATACAGATACATCAACACAAACAGTCACCAAAGCTACAGACGCACAGATTGCCCCCGGCGCCCCCGGCAACGCCCCAACCTGGGCGTTCTCCGGCAAAACCGGTATCGGTACTTCCTATGAGCCTTATACTCAGGGGCAATACCAAGACAGCGCGCAAAATCGAATTAGCCGAGTGTGGTTCTCCATCGCGCAGGGGATTTTAACCGAAACTATGTATGGCCTTATTCACAACGCTCAGCTCAAAGAGTTGCAATTTGTGATCACCGGCAATGGCTTTGTCGATACCGAGAAAGACAACACTATCAGCAGCATTGAATACTTAGATACCGACGCTAATGGCCGCCCGCAATCCTTGGCCTATAAGATTATCAATCGCGACGTTGAAGGTAAGTATCAGATAGAAAAACATATCTTTACCGATCCCGACCGCGATACCCTGATGATGCGTGTGACGTTTACCGCCTTTGAATCAGGCATCACACCGCATTTATACGTTAACCCCCATATCGATAATGCGGGCGCGAATGATATTGGCAGAATCGATCATCAAGCCCTTATCGCTCGCACGGCCGATCCCCGCAGTAGCGTAATGACAGTGAAATCGGATATCGATTTTGCGCAGGCGACCACGGGTTTTGTCGGTGTATCCGACGGTTTGGCCGATTTAGCCGATAACGGCAAGCTTGATACGCTGTATCAGGCCACCAGCAACGCTGAAAAGCCTATTCAAGGCAACATTGCCTTTACCGCCAGTTATCCCGCACTCCAAGCGAATCAACCTCTTAATGTGAATTTGGCGATTGGTTTTGGCCAGGATGAAGCCAGCAGTTTAGCCAATGCCAACGCCAGCTTAACGGCGGGGTATGACAAAGTGCTGAGTCAATACAACGCTGGTTGGCACAGTTATTTACAATCACTGCCTGCGATGCCTGATATGGCGCAAAGCACCACGGATAATGGCAAGCTGCTGTATACCAGTGCCATGGTACTCAAGGCGCAGGAAGATAAAACCTACGCGGGCGCCCTTATTGCGTCGCTTTCTAACCCTTGGGGCGATACCGTCCCTGCTGTTACCCCCAGCACGGGCTACAAGGCCGTTTGGCCGCGAGACTTTTACCAATGTGCCATGGCATTTCTCGCCATGGGCGATACGCAAACGCCTAAAGTCGCCTTTGAGTACCTTAAAAAGGTGCAAGTGAGTGACAAAACTCCAGGCTATAGCGGCACGCCCGGTTGGTTCTTACAAAAGACCCATGTGGATGGCCAAATCGAATGGGTGGGCGTACAGCTCGACCAAACGGCTATGCCGATCATGCTCGGCTGGAAACTCTGGCAGGCAGGCGTGCTGAGTCAAGCGGAACTGAGCCATTGGTATCAAGAGATGCTAAAAGCCGCGGCGGACTTTTTAGTCAGCGGCGGTGAGGTGAATCTTGACTGGAATCACACCCAAATTACGCCACCGAAAACCCAACAAGAACGTTGGGAAGAACAAGCTGGTTATTCGCCTTCCACCACGGCCGCAGTGATCGCAGGCTTAGTGGCCGCGAGTGATATTGCCAAGGCAGTAAACGATAGCGATGCCAGTCAGCGTTATCTCGCAACCGCCAAAACGCTTAATCAACAACTTGAAAAACACTTAGTGACGACCCAAGGTTTGCTTACCGATAGCCAAGGCATTAAGGCGCCGTATTATCTGCGATTAAGCCCCAATGGCGAACCAAATACCGCCGAACAACTCGCCGCTAATAATGGTCGTGCGGGATTAGATCAACGTCAGATCCTCGATGGCGGCTTTTTAGAGTTGGTGCGTTACGGCGTGCGTGGCGCCACCGATAAGCTGATTAATCAAAGCCTAGCGCTGGTGGATAACACTGAGCTTGAGGACAATTTACGCCTCAAATACAACTTTACTGCAAAAGATGGCGGCAGTGTGCCGGGCTTTAGACGTTACGGTAACGATGGCTACGGTGAAGATACCCTCACTGGCGCAAACTACGCCGAATCGGGCAGTAATAGCGACAACCAACGCGGCCGCGTCTGGCCCTTCTTCACCGGTGAGCGTGGCCATTTTGAGCTGGCCCTCGCCAGCGCTAAGGGAGAGCTAAGCGGTGTTCACGCGCAGCAAACCAAACAGCAGCTTATCAATACCTATGTGCAAGGTATGGAAACCTTTGCCAACGCGGGGCTAATGCTCCCCGAGCAAGCGTGGGACGGTGTGGGTAACGCCACACGTTACCAATATCAACTCGGCCAAGGCACTAACTCCGCCACCCCGCTCGCTTGGACCCACGCTGAATATATCAAACTGGTGCGTTCAATGAGCGATGGTCGAGTCTGGGATAACTACCCTATCGTCCCTGAGGCGTTGAAATAGTGTTTAAATACTGATACGAGTCAATAAAGCCCGCACAAGATTAGTTGTGTGGGCTTTATGATGAAAAACAGCATACTCCTTTAATTCGCCCCACATCATCCATTCTGCGCACCGTAAAAGCATTCTCTGTTTTTATGTGAATACTTGTTTTTATTGCCGTTACTTCAATAAAAAATTGACTTACATAAGTCCGCCAAGATGTTAGGCTATTTGGGCTTTTGTTAATTTATTGATAAATGGAGTTTTGATGAAGCCTTTAAAAACCGTAATCAAATGGATTTTGCTCACGTTATTCTTGGTGCCAGTGAGTCTTTATCTGATCCTTGCCGCCATCAACATAAAAGATAGCCCAGCTTCAGAGCAAGCCAAAGCCTACCTCGACGAAATTCAAAAGAGTGATAAGGCGTTAGCCGACAACCAAGCTCAGAATGCCTATCTCTATGCGCTGGGCTTTGATGTGAATAGTGGCGCCTCACCGATGGATGCGGGGATTTCTCGACTTAAAAGCATACAACAGCTTGGCATTTGGGAACGCTCCCCAACGCTAAACACAACTCCTATAGACAAACCGCAAACCCCTTTCAACGAATGCCTTAACCGTGATGATTTTCTGTCCAGTTGTCTCCCTGTACTGACAGAACAAACGTCTTTTGACGAACTCATCGCAACAAACTCCGAATTAATCACGCGATATAAAACATTAATTCAGTTAGATATCTGGCAAGAAGGCAGCCAATTTAATGTCTTTTTGTCTTCTCCGTCACTTTCACATCTGCTCACGGCACAAAAACTCTACTTCATCGATTTACTGGCTCACGCTCAAACCATGTCTGCGCAGCAAGTCGCCGATGTGATTAATCAAGATATGTTGTTTTGGCAACGCGTAGCAGCTAACACCCATGTGCTACTGATAAAAACCGTTAGTCAAAACGGCATCACAACAAATATGAAATTTGGCGAATTGATACTAGGCCAACTGCACCCCTCTCAATTAAGCAACGTCATCCCCACTAGCTGGCAAACGCCGTTCCCTGCTGAGGTGACTACATTTGAAAAAATAAAAATGGGTGAATGGTATTACTTTACAGCCATGGCCAAAGCATTGCTGACAATTGATGATGAAGATATCACCACAAACGTGACGCAATGGTTGCTGACACCGTTAATGAAAGATCAAGACACAGCGAATCGTTACGCGGAAATTTTAAATGGCACGACTCCTCCGCAGACTTGCCCTGCTCCTTGGTCAATCGCTGACATGAGCCAATTTATATATAACCCACTTGGTAAATTTGTACTCTGCTCTGGCATTACATCATTAGACCGTTACCAACAAGATTTTGATGAGCTCGAGCCACAAAGAGCACGCTTGATCACGATACTCCAATAGGGTGATTGTTTACTTAAGCAAATACATGACATAAACGCCTTCGACATGTGCTAAAGTTAGCTTATACTGTGTATATGTACAGTATATAGATGCATATGATCATGGTTACTCCTGAACAATCAAAAATCCAATATCCTTTCTTTAGCACATCGGTGGCGGCGGGATTTCCTTCTCCCGCCAATGATTATATTGAGCAATCGCTTGATCTAAATGAGCTTTGTATCAAACACCCCACCGCAACCTTTTTTGTCAAAGTTCAAGGCGATTCGATGGTCGATGCCGGAATTTCCTCTGGTGATATATTAGTGGTTGACCGAGCCTTACAAGCCACCCATGGAGATATTGTAGTGGCGGCCATCAATGGGGAATTTACGGTAAAGCAATTGCAATTACGTCCTGTGGTGCAATTATTGCCATGTAACCCGGCCTACAGTGCAATTCCACTCAGCCACGAGTCAGAGTTAGACCTGTTCGGTGTCGTGACTTGTGTGGTGAAAAAACTCAAATGACCGCCAACTTATTCGCCCTCGTAGACTGTAATAACTTACCTACACAGGTGGTATCAGCAATAAATCTGGAAAGGTTTGTGTGATAAGGCTTACTAGCCTTTTCCAGAAAAATAGTAATTTTTAGCTATTTTTCCTAAAACTTGAGTTTTGATGTTATCAGTTTCCAGAAAATTAGTCACTTCTTTAAGGCGTGCTTTCAATGGAAGGAGTGCAGATGTCTTTCAGCATCAAACTGCCCCAAAGCAATTCAGCGCTTCATTTTTTAACATCGCCTTACATTCAAATATGCATGAGATTTTGTAATCCATTCTGTTAAATTAAGAATGGCATATCCAACATGCTCCTAGCGTTTATGCATCAATCAATGAGGTATAGCTATTTCCATTTTTAGACTAAAAAATAAACAATGAAGGGGCGTAACAAATTGGGTCACATTGGTTAACCTCCCAAACCAAATTGACATTATCCATCTATTCAACATGTTGGGGATGAATCTCCCTCACAATGAGGTTTGTGTTAAGACTAAATACCGTGTTTTGTTCGATAAATGTTAGCGAAAAATCCTATAGATGGGCAACTATGATTAAAAAATAAAACTGTTAACAATTATTTTTGCAGTGATTAATTTTATTATATATTGACTCCTTGGTTAATTCCCAGTGTCAATTGAGCAATAAATAGGTTTTTGTCTTTAAAATTAACTTGTATGAATTCACCAAGCTTCTTATAACCACTTGTTTAAATAATGTTTGCAATGTTATTTTATGTGGGTAAATGTTATTGCTCCGATGTTGGCAACATTAACTTTAGCTGAGATCGATTTAATTTCAAATTTAAAGAATAACATTAAATACATTAGTAATTCATGTTGAATAAAAATAAGGACAACGTGATATGGATATCGGTTACAAAAAACTGTCTTCCGCATTATTTTTGACATTTTTATCGCCCCTTACAAGTGCAGCGTATGCTGCCGACATAAATCCTGTGATTGCTGAAGCATTGGAGGAGCCTGGCTTTGGTCTTATTAAACAGCCTCAGAGTGTTTCAAAATTTGCTGTTGTATCAGCGGCAAATACCGGAGGTTCGGACACATCCCTCACAAATACCGCTGAACTAGCCTTAGCAAGGATGAATATAAAAACAGAGGTGACCCCTGAAACAACTGAGCTTTTCGGTGAAAAGGTTGATTTAAATTCAGGGGCTATCAGTATGACGAATACTGATTTAGTAATTCCTGGTAATTTTCCTATCGAAATGGGTATTACTCGAGTTTATAAAGGAGTCCAATATTCACAGGGGCAATTATTACACTTTGCGGATTGGCAGTTAGATATACCGTCAATTTCTACCACCATAGTAGATGGTGGTGCTACAGTTAATACTTGGACAAATGGCAAACCTTGCTCAGGCTCCCTCAATCCAGGTTCAAGTTACCTTGGCGATGGTATGGGCTATATTGTCGCGAAACAATATTGGAACGGTGACTTTATTAACGTCCCAAGCGTAGGCTCAGAGCGATTACTTGAACCTAATACGGTAACCCCAGGTGTCACGCGGGTTGCTAAAAACTGGCGTATCACCTGTCAGGCTAATGGCAACTCAGAGGCGTTTATTGCCACATCTCCACAGGGGATTACCTATACGTTTAGCATGTTACGCACTTTTCCTGCAGAGATATTAGAAATCCCTTTCGTCGATAAAGAAACGAGTGCTACATGGACAACTACAACCCCCGTATTTAAAGCATATATGCAGGTTACCGAGGTAAAAGATAGGTTTAATAATAAAGTAACCTATCACTACAGCGCGCCAGACCAATTGGATTCGATTACCTCTTCCGATGGCAGGTCTATTCATTTTACTTATGAACCTGGTGTAGAACGAAAGCGTATTAAGTCTATTACAAGTCAGGGTGAGATTATGCTTTGTAAATTCTGTTAACATTTAGCTATTTTGTTCTTAAGTCGACTTAATGCGAGATTATTGATTGATATAAATCATCCATAATCGAATGAAATTCGTTCGACTGGATAGGTTTGTTAACCAATTTAACAATGTATAATCCGGCCCTGTATTACAAGTGATGGAAAAACCTGGTCGTACTATTATCGAATCGCAACTGAGAAAAAGGTTATTGGAGGTATTAGTATTTATCCAGACCAACTTTATCGTGTTGTTTTACCTGATGGACGTGAATGGGTATATGATATTGACTTTGCACCGACTAATGCCTTAGAGCAGCGCCATATTCAATACAGTCTAGGCGACTCCCAACAAGATGACATGCAGTGCACATTTTCTGAGATGAATCCTAATTATGTGCCTCGATCTTATGTTAGTCGAGTGACTCATCCTAATGGATTGAAAGCTGAGTTTGAGGTTCGGTCAACACTGTTTGGACGCTCACAAGTACCTAAGCAATTTGAACGGCTACCTAATATTAGGATCAACGTTCACAATAGATGTTTTTCAAACTTTGCGCTGATTAGAAAAACGTTATCAGGGAAAGGCGTTTCTCCACTGCATTGGTATTACAGTTACTCACAAAACCCAGGGCAATACGTAGATGGAAGTGGCGATTATGGACCTGCACCACAGGCATTATCGGGTCTACCAGAACTACCAAGTGGCATGTCAGCAATGGATTTACGTTCAACCACTGTGGTTGCTCCTGATGGTAGTAAAGCAATCCATGTGTTTGACCGTCGTTATAACTATTCGCAAGATAAGGAGGTTGCGACCTACTTGTACGATACTGACGGTACGACATTATTGCAGCGCAACGAGATGACCTATGGCCAAGGGAGTTCGATAGGTAAATCGCAGTTATTTAGCGGTAAATGGGACGGAAAAATTTTTTTAGGCAGTGCCGCTACATTTGAAAATGAGTCGCAGTACAATAGCTTTGTCAATAATATAAAAAGTACTATCTATCAACATACGCAAGACTCAAGAGTTGATACTTATACTAAAGAGTTTTTAAACTTCAATAACTACGGCTCACCCGAGTTAACGGTAGAGTCCAATGGTTTTAATGCTAATAGGAAATACCTAAAAAATACGTATTATCATGATTTGAATAATTGGTTAATTAATCTTGAGGATAGCAACGCCATTTCATTTGATGGGGTTAACTATATTACCGCCAAGAAGAATACCTATTATCCTGATAATTCCGCCGAAAAGTCTTCTCTTTACCAAGAGTATCAAAATGGCAGATTGCTCAGCACGCACAGTTACTATGGTGATGGCAACATAAAGCAAACTACGTTCAATGCAAATAATCGTTGGATAGCATTTGCCAATTATATGCGTGGCAAGCCGCAGTTAATCAAAATCCCTCAACGCGACACTGCTAATTGTGCAAACCCAGATACCTGTTTTTTGTCGGCATCAATGGTGGTCGATGGCAGTGGCAATATCACCAAAGTAACCGACTTTAATGGTGTTGAAACTCACTATCGTTATGACAGTAATAACCGCGTTATCAATGTAAAGAATGCGGATACGCGATGGGCTGATACAACTATTAGCTACGACTTAGACAGTAGTGATAATGCGGCATTGTTCCAAAATATTACACGTGGCAACTACAAAAAGACGGTCACGCTCGATGGCTTAATGAGGCCTATTTTAGTGAAAGAGTGGGACTTAAATAACGAGTCTGCAACCGCTAAATATATTAGCCAAGCATTTAACGTTTACGGTAAGCCTACCTTTACTTCATTTCCATCGACCTCACCTGATGAGACGCTGGGAACCACTATCACTTACGATGGGCTCATTCGCACCACATCCACAACTCGCACAAGTGATAATAGCCAGACAACGACGCAATATCTATCAGGCAATCAAACTGCAGTAACAGATGGTCGTGGCAATACAACGCTAACAAATTATTTGGCTTATGGCTCGCCATCGAGTGAGAAAGCGACGCAGATAGCTGCGCCTGATACTGATGTCATTAGTATCAACTACAATGAATTAGACCAAATTGTTGCCATTACTCAGGGCTCGATTACGGAAAACCGTTTGTACAATGGCTATCGCGACCTGTGTAAGGTGGTGCGTCCTGATACGGGGATGGCAGCATTTGGCTATAATAATGTTGGTGAAATGATATGGCGAGCAGAGGGGACATCTGGTAGCGCGACGTCTTGTGATGAAGCCTCCGTACCTTCGGTACATAGAGTGGTGCTTACTTATGACAACGTCGGTGCACTCAAGACTGAAGACTTCCCAGATTCAACACCTGACAGACAGTATACCTATGACAATAACGGCAATTTGAAGTCGCTAACAACGGGAACGGCTTCGTGGCAATATCAATATAACAGTCTCAACTTGCCTCAGAGTGAAACTCTCAGCATTGATGGTCGCAATTTTGCGTTGACATCGGGCTACGATAGCTTAGGTAGTGTTGCCTCTCTCCAATATCCCTCTGGTGCCGTGGTGGACTTTGCGCCTAATGCATTAGGTCAAGCCACAAAAGCGGGCACCTATGCTTCAGGAGTCAGTTATTATCCAAATGGACAACTTAAACAATTCACCTATGGTAATGGCATTGTACGTAACGTCGCATTGGACACCACTGGGCGAATTGATGCGCTAACGGATATCAAAGCTAGCTCGCTGAAGAACAGCCTCGACCCTAGTTATGACAGTAACGACAATTTAACCCGCTTGATTGATGGTGTTGACTCAAGCAACAGCATATCTAACCTGAGTTACGATGGCGTCGATAGGCTGAGGTCTGCCGATGGCAAATGGGGAACAGGACGTTACGTCTATGACGGTCTGGGTAACATCCTTAGTCGCAGTTTGAACAATTCCACTATCAACTACCATTACAACACGCTTAATCGTTTAAATAACTTAAGTGGTGCCTATGCCTACAGCTATCAATATGATACCGCAGGCAATATTACTCATAATGGACGTTATTCACTGAGTTTTAATCGTGCTCAGCAAATGGTAGCAGCTAAAGACATGGCTTATGTCTATGATGGCTTTAATCGCAAAATCAAACAGAACAAGCCATCAGGTACTGCTTATACCGTATATAACAAAGCCGGACAGCTACTGTACCGTGAAGATGATAATGGTAAAAAGACAGACAGCGTTTACCTTGGTAAGCAGATAGTGGCTGAAGTGGATATTTGCCCGCCATCAGGATGCGCAGTCACTCAACCAGCAACGAAGACTTGCCCTGTGGGCTACAGCCTAAACGCGGCAGGAACGCTTTGTGAAAAAGCAGAAACACAAGCGGCCAGTATTAGCAGCTATACCTACAGCTGTCCGGTAGGTTACTCGCTCTCAGGTTCAATCTGTCGCAAGACTGAATCTAAAACAGCCAATACCACGACTCAGTTGAGTTGCCCTAAAGGTGGGACACTCAATACTGCTACCTCAATGTGCACTCTATCTTTTACTCAAACATCAAGTACACGTCCTACGGGAACGGGCATCTCTTGTACTGGAGGTGAACCAATGGGTGGGGGAATGCGTTTATGGGAGTGTACTGAGACCTATGCGGCGACACCAAAATCGGTATATTCCTGTGATGCTGGCTGGACGCTAAGTGGTACTAGCTGTACACGCACGTTATCGCAAAATGCGACCAGTACCCCTGTGTACGCCTGTCCCTCTGGCTGGGCACTCAGCGGCTCTCAATGTAGCCGATTGGCAACCACCGCTATCGTTTACACTTGCCCATCTGACTGGACGCTGAGTGGTAGCCAATGTACTCAATAATTGCTCAGGGACAAACATCAGTGTTAAGGAAGGCTAATTTTATGAAATGGATAAATGTGATATGTGCATTAATACTCTTTGCGCTCCCAGCCCAAGCAGCAAACGTGCGTTACCAGCACACAGATATGTTGGGGTCGGTGGTATCCGAATCGGATGAGTCGGGTAATATTATCAGTCGCAGCCAGTACGAACCTTTTGGTAAGCGCATGGGCGGCGATAAAGAAGGCATTGGGTATACAGGTCATCTGCAGGATAAAGACTTAGGCCTGACCTATATGCAGGCACGCTACTATGATCCGCTGATTGGGCGTTTTTACTCGAATGATCCGGTTGGGTTTACAGGGGAATCTGATACATTCAACCGATATTCATATGTAGCAAACAACCCTTATAGGTATACCGATCCCACAGGGAACAATAAAGAAGGGAGGCTTGCTAAGCTCGCAAAACTATGGCGGGGTTCAGGTCCTTCTGGGGAGGATATCGCTGATGCTATTGAGCGCGGAGATATGCAAAGTGCTCAAAAAATACTAAATGAATACGCGAAAACAATTCAGGGGCCTCCTCATATGAAAAAAGGCCCTGATACAGAAAAAGCAAATAGGCATGGAGATAAACCTGGTCAAACGAGAGTTAAGGTCAGAAATGCTGACGGTACCACAAAGGATATGACTGATCGCAGGGTTAAAGAAACTGAACATACAGTGCATCAAGAACCTGGAAAAACACAACCTAAAATGCAAGATAAGCCTCAAGGTAATGAAAGGGATAAACGCAATCCTACACCAGAAGAAAAAGAAATTATTAGGGACTTTGAAAAGAGGGAAAATTGATGAAAATTAATGAATTATTTTTTGAAGGTGATGAGCCAGTTATGTATGTTAATCATTTATTTGATGCAAATGACTTGGATGATTATATGCGCGGATTTCACAACATATCGATATCTATGAGAGATGAAACTTTAAACGGTCAAGAAGTAGTAAAGGTTTACTTTGGTGATCTCGTAGATGCTAATAAATTGAGGTTGGCATTAGATGAATACTTTAGTAGCTGAAAAGAAAAGGTAGAGAAAAATAGAGGACTAAATGCAGCGGATAAATGAGGACAAAACATGGACACCCAACCTTAATAGCGGAGAGTGTAAAAAGATCTGTGTAAGTGGAAAAAAGCGCAAATAGCGGGGACAGGCATATTTTTTGTGTTTTTTAACGTCTTTGACTAGGCTCTAAATTATCCTGATTTTGTCTGTGTGGAGTTTGCTATGACTTCGGCCAGAAGACAACTAATTGATGCCAATGCAACGCCCTTCTATCATGTGATAAATCGCAGTGTTAGAAGGGCTTTTTTGTGTGGTGAGGATAAGCTATCTGGGCGTAGTTACGAGAATCGACGCGGTTGGATTGTTGATAAAATCAAAGCCTTGTCTGCGATATTTTGTATGATATTTGCGCCTACGCGGTGATGAACAATCACTATCATTTAGTGCTTAAAATAGATGCCGATAAGGCCAAATCGTTAACGCAAAAAGATATTATCAGCCGTTGGAGCCAAATCATGAAAGGCCATGCAATTGCTACTAAGTATATGAATGGTGTGCTTTAATCGACGCTGAACGCATATTACTCGAAGGGGTAATTACCGAGTGGCATCAGCGATTGAGTAGTATCTCCTGGTTTATGCGCTGTTTAAACGAAGAAATTGCCCGCAAGGCAAATCGTGAAGATGAGTGCAAAGGTGCCTTTTGGGAAGGCCGATTTAAATCGCAAGCACTGTTAGATGAGCAAACCCTGCTCGCGTGCATGATGTATGTCGATTTAAATCCAATCAGAGCGGGCATTGCCGATTCTTTGCAATCCTCTGATTTTACATCGATTCAGGAGCGAATTAACTCGCTAGATTCACCCAATAGCCCATTAGCTATCCCAACGCCACAAACTGACTCCGCAACCAATCAAGCTTATATTCCCCACAAGTCAATCGTCCAATTCGATGGCGCAGCTCACCTGAATGCGCAAGCGGGCATTCCATTTCATGTTGCCGATTATCTCGAACTGATTGATTGGACAGGCCGCGCCATCCGCCTTGATAAGAAAGGCTATATCGATAATAAGCGGCCGAAACTACTCAATGAATTAGGTATTGCACCCGCTGCGTGGCTCACGTCAGCCAAAGAGTTTCGTCGTCAATACAGTGGCATAAGTGGTCGATGGGATAGCATGTGCGCCTTTAAAAAGCAGCATAACAGCGGCAAATGGTGTAAAGGTAACGCCTCAAGCCAAGCGTTACATCCTTAAGTTGCTCACGACTCAGCGTTTAGGATTATTTTTGTTTATCCGAAATGGAGATAATTTCGCGCAAAACATAACACGCTTTTGTCGGGTGGACGACACTTGTTACCAAGTGCCGTCTCCCTAAGAACCGTACGTGCAACTTTCACTGCATACGGCTCAAGCCTCCACAAAAGCATCGTTTGATACCCAGCAACTTATAAAGCAGTCAGAGCAGGTTCGTTCCAAGAGCTGCGAGCTAGCCTTTTGGACTTTCTCTTCGCCAAGTATGCTTGGTATTGAGGGTCAAATGGTGTTGCTGAACTTCGGATTTTCACATGTCTCTCGATAGGCACTTTGGCTATTTGGAAGAGATTGAACTGGCAATCCATACCCAAGAGCTTCTGCCAACCGTGAAATTGCCACTGGCCTTTTCGATTGACGAAGTATTTAAGGGCGATCCAAGTTTTAGATTTGGTTGGATGACGCCTTTTAGCCCAGTGCCATAACGCAAGGAATAGCTTGTGGCCTACATATCCAAACACCTGTTTCGCGACGCAGTGTCGATAGTAATTCGACCATCCCCTAAGTTTCGGATTTATCAGTTTGATAAGATCGTTCACGGGTAGGGTTACGTGCTTTTTGATGAGTTCACGCAGATGACTTAAGAACATCAACGTATTGGATTTACTCGGTTTAATGAGCAGTTTTCCTTTGTACTTCCTATGGTTAAAACCTAAAAAGTCAAAGCCATCGTTGATGTGAGTGATATGCGTTTTCTCTTCGGATAGTGTTAAGCCTCTTTCTGCTAAGAAGTCAGTAATCAACGGTTTGATATCGTTCTCCAGCACTTCCTTTGAAGCACAAGTGACGACGAAATCGTCGGCGTACCCAATAAAGTTGGCTCTAGTCCCCTTTTTGAGGGCGGTGGATTTTATGTGCTGCTCAAGGCCTGCAAGAGTCATTAACATCAAGGTTGGTGAGATGATCCCGCCTTGCGGTGTACCCTCGTCGGTACGATAAAACAGCCCTTTATCCATAAAGCCAGACTTTAACCATTGTTCCAACATCCGCTTATCTACGGCGATGTTATCAAGAAGCCATTGATGACCGATCTTGTCAAAACAGGCTTTGATATCACCTTCGAGAACCCATTGGGCTGATGTCTTTAGAGCCAGACACTTAAAGCACTGATCGACAGCGTCAGCAGTACTGCGGTTTGGTCTAAACCCATAGCTGTTAGGGTCGGCAAGTGTTTCTGACACGGGCTCTAGTGCAAGAAGGTGGAGTGCTTGTTGCGCTCTGTCTATCATGCACGGGATACCGAGAGGTCTGAGCTTGCCGTTTTTCTTAGGGATGTAGATACGCTTGAGCGGCTTGGCTTGATAAGCTTTTCTGCTCAATTGATTGACTGCTTTCATGCGGCGTGCATCTGTGTTCCAGATAATGCCGTCTATTCCAGGCGTCTTACTGCCTTTGTTTTTCGACACTCGTTTAACAGCAAGGAGTTTTGCTGAGCGAGAGTGAGTCAGTATCCATTGCAGGGCTTTCACCTTGCCTTGTTTACCTTCTCTTGTTGCCTTTGCAATACGCATCTGAAGCTTTAATACAAGCGACTCAGCGGCCTTCCAGTCAATGGATTTCCACGGGTTGCTGTCAGGGGAGGCACTGATTTCATGCGAAATCATCATTTGCGTTTCACCTTGAATAAAGTTCTTCAAATTCTCTCGCAACGGGAGACCAGTCGGAAGTGGGCTCACTTTCGTGCCAGACAGTTGTCTGTATCTGCATCGTTACAATGCAGCCTTTGCTTTCTCCAACATCCTATACCTGCACCGCCATCGGCTATATTGGCTTTCCCAGAGGGAGCGATACAGGCTTACCGTGTTCCGTATGTCGCGCAATGTCAGGTTAGATGCCCGCTATGGTGCGGAGAGTACAATGATCACGAAAGAGCATGGGACAATCTCTTTCCGACTCTCGTGCCTTTTGGCTACAGCGTGTTAACCACTTCCGCTGTTTCATCGCATGACGCACCTTACGCGGATTCACTTACATTCATCATACTGACTACCTAGCACTCACCCGATTTGTGGTTATCAGGAGGATCATCCCCTCGCGGTTTATATCCCGATTGGTCAAAGACTAATCTTCGTTACATTGTCAGAGCCGCTACTTTATTCAGGCTCCTAGGTTCATCTGGTGATACAGAAGGTTCACTCGTTGAGCGGTGAACAGCGCTTCATACGACTTCACGTCGCACGTCCCAAAGTGAGCTAGGGAAAAAGTGGCAGTCGTGTGGAGTGTTTGGTAGCCCACATCAATATATCAGTGGGCTACTGGTGGATTACTTGATTGTCACGACCTGACTTCTTTTTAGCCTAGAAAGCTTCTCCCGAAGCTCTGCATTTTCATGCTCCAACTCATCCACACGAGTTAACGCCTGAACCAGCTTATCATTCAAGTGATGCTGCGCAGCCGCAAATAAGGCTAACTTCTCTCGCTCCGTCTCATACTTAGCCTTGTAGTTATCCTTGATACGCTTTTGCTCTTTGAGCTTAGTGCGCACGGTCTGGATCTCTGGCCGGATTATTTCACCGTTGCCTGCCGCGATTTCAGCTTTAGTCTGTTTAACCTTATCAACAAACTCGGGGTAGTAATAGCCACTGCCGTTGCCCAGGTTCGCTTCCTCCTCAACAGCGCGTACACTGAGCTTGCGATGGACAGGGATACGCTTAGGCTTACCCTGTTTAATGCGTTCTAGAGCCGCTTCAAGCGCTAGTAATGTGTTTTCGCTCTTACTCATGAGTCGCTACCTTTAAGTCAGGTTCGAAAGGGGTAAATGGCAGTTCAAAATCAGCCATGACTATCTCTGCGGCTCTTACTTGGGTGATGTAGTGGCTACGCTCACTCACCGAAATATCTTCGTCGGATTCCATGTAAGCAACCAAACTGTTGTGCTTTTTCTGCCACCACCGAGCTTGTTCCTCGTCAATGATGCTGCTGCCTGAGCCGCAATCGACACAGAATTGAGGCATGACAACACCATCCATATCGCAATTGTATCCATTTTTACAGTAGCTATGAGTCGTGCCATGAAGGGTGAGCTTACCATCCTTGACGGCCTTGTAGATGACATCCCACGAACTGTAGATGGTTGGGACATCTCCTCGCATTTGCATGATCGCTTTGCCATGTGAGCCTGATAATTTTTCACTAGAGTGCCACTGTTTGAAGATTTTATTTGCCGTGGTTTCAGCGTTAATGTCCTCAAGCATGGACTGGATTTTTTCATCCACAACAAGGCTTCGATAACTGGCTAGCTTGCCACCGTTGGTGTACCACTCGGTCATAGCAAGATACAGGTGCTTGAACTGCTGCTTGAGAGCGACCATTGTGCCAAAACGGTTCTTAATGCAATAGAATGCCAAAGAGCGTCTAAATTGGTGTGTAGCCATGTGCCAAGGCTTACCGACTAGGACATACTTTTTAACCCTCACATGTGATTGAGGGTTAGAATCTAGGCATTCTTGGTGGTCTTCCTCTGTCACAATAAAATTGAATTGCTTGCAGAACATCTGAAGACGTGCATTCCAGGATGAGATTAATGTGGGTGGTTTAGAGCGAACTGATTGGTTAACCCAAAGAGTGTTTGTGTACTTTTTATCTGGATAGGTCACTTCTTGTCGCCACCTTTCAGTTAGCGTTGTCATGAGTTCAATTGCGATCTTAGATGAACTGGCTGTTACCCATGTTTCTCGTTTTTCACCCAACTTAAAGGTGTGTGATTGGAGCATATGATACTCACGACCTTCAAAAGTATCCTTGTAATAGCTATTTGGCGTGAGCTTATCTAACTCTGAATCACGCATACCACTAAAACCGCCACACACGATGTAGCTTGCATTGATTAACTGCTCTCGATATCGCTGAAATTCCGAGCTATTGGCAAGTGGTATGTTAGGCAGTTTTTGTGCAAGAGGCGAAATAATATCACTTGGGTTTCGAGGTTTGTTGTCACGTATATAAGCGGCACGTATTTGTTTATCTATTTCGCCATTAGCCGACATAAAGGGGAAGCTTTCACCACTCGCCACCTTTTCATTGAGACGTCGATCACCTTCACGGTAGTTCTCTTGAAGTTCACTCTCGACTTGAGCAATTAGCTTCCTATTAGGGTGTGCTTCCTCAATCAGTTCAATCGCTTTGCCATAAATGGCATCGCACAAACGCTCTGGAATGGTCAGTGTTTGTTGTGCCTCTAACTGAATTAACCTTCTAGCAACAACGTCAGGCTTTAAAGGTCCAAGAAACTCATGCTTAACCTTATGCCATGCTGAATCTCTAATGATTGAATTGATAGAGACAACACATGTCCTTATTGAAGATTGAGAGTATTGTTTTTCAACCAAATCCCCTTCAAAGTTAGTCCAATTTGATGATTTCGAAAGAGCGCGTATAGAATCAAAGCCTTGCTCTACCAAATGACTGTAAGGCATGTTCGTATATTTGAGCCTTGAAAATATACTACTAAACTTCAAAGCCTTACGCTGTTTTGGACCTTTATTGAATAACCAACCGTAGGTAAAAAGTTTCAACTCTCGCTGTAAGTCTGTATTGTTATTGAATTGATTGAAATTAAGAGTGTTCTTATGCTCCCTTTTGTTTCGTGAAAACGCAAAGCAATACCAAGCGCTATCACCGAAGTAGGCTGTTACCTTGCCTGATTCATCCTTGCAGATCACAACCTTATCAAGCTCATCAAAACGTTCTTCATGATAGAGCGTGACCACATCGGCTTCTTCTACTTTATGCTGCTCAGGGAAGCTATCTAAATATAAGTGCTGAACTGGCATTACACGCTCTTCTGTTGACGATTAGGGATTAAGAAAAGAATGGATTCAGGCTCATTCCACACTGGGTGAAGCCCTTCATCATTCAGTTTTTCTTCAGCTTGTTTTAAGATTTTAGAATTGATATCGGGAAGAATTTTAGAATCTATAAACACTATGACTTGTTCAAAATTCTTGCGGTAATGGTGAGCATCCAAATGTAGGTACCGCGACTCTTCAATGCACGCCCTAAATGACAGCAAGCACCAAATATCCGCAACGGATTGAACGATGACTTGATAAGGACAACCAAAACACGCCAATAAATCCGCACAAGCCAATCGCTCTCCATCCTTGGCTAGCCCTTGCTTCAGCGCCTTTTGGGTGTGTTTTTCTGACTTACTACCAAAGGGGTCGCTACAACTACCACCATTAGATGTGCGGCTGAGATTTGGTATTTCAATCGCATTATCTTTTTCAATCACAAGCACATCAATACCAAGGTTTTCTTGTGCTTCCTTGGGTGATACACCTTGTTTTATTTGTTCTTCACGAATGGCGAAAGTGTCTTGCAGCATCCCATTGTTACTGTGTTTATTGCCTTCACTGTAACTCTTTTTTCGAGTATTGGATGTATTCCCAAGCATGATGTTATTTACTATTTCACTCTGATGATAAGCGGTTAATCGTGCGCCTGTTTCACGAAAACGACTTACCATAGGGCGTAATCGTCGCCCCGTTTGATCGTTGAAAGTGAAGTACCTTTCCACCCAATGTGCAAGGAAAGTATTTAAGGTATTCCTTTTGACAGGCTGTACTTTTTTCATGGCAATAGTTTGCAGTAGTAAGGCATCTTCCCCAGTAGAAATTAATCGTGAAGCCTCAAGTAACTTATCAAAAAAGTCCATCGAATATTTTGGGATTTCTAGTTCGTGTTCACCCATTTCAACGCTAATGGTTTTAAACGCTCTTCGTTTAAATGCTGGCATCGTATACCATACCTCACCAGCTGTGGTTGAAGCGTTCTCTGGTTGCTTTAACTTGAACAAATCACTTGTGTTTACGTAGGTGTAATACGCCATTAGATATGTAGCAGCGGACATCATCTTAGAGATAGCTGCACATAATTTGTATTCACATCCTTTCCAGTGAAAGGTCATGGTTGGTATCGATTTATACGCTTGAATATGTTTCTCAGGATTATCTATAAACTGTTGATGTGTTTGCTTAAATAATGCCCTCAAAAAAGGGAGTATTTGCTTTAAGTCGCTTCGAGTATAGGCTTCAAAGGGTTCGACATCATCACTATATCGCGTAACAATATTATCAAAGTTCGAGCGGGGTAAATCTAGATATTCAGTCAAGAGGGTCTGACATACTGCGTGGGTTTTATTATAGGTTGCGTTTTTGATTTGCCCTAGCATGACACGTTCATTTTGATAATTCATATAGCCTTCGATTGATGATTGAGTAAAGGCTTCAATATCACTCTCGTCACACCACCGAATATATTGAGTTAACGTTATGAAATAGGAGTATAGTTTTTCGTGACTACCATCTTCCTCGATAAATTCTTCATACCGAGTTTTCATTTGATAAATAAAGTCTTTCCTACCGGCATCTTCAAACTGTTTACCTTTCTTTAAATCTTCAGTAGATGGCAGGTTTTTTTTCAATAAACGATTAAAATCAAGTAGTTTTTTACCCTCCAACTTCACCTGAATACACAAGTCGGGTATCCAACCATGAAGGTGCGTGACATTACTCATTCTCAGTCTCCAAAACTTCATGCATGATGCTGTCTAATATGCCAAATTTCACCTTGAAGGCTTCTTTACGCTTGAGGTAGCGCAAATATTTCCAAGTAGTTGATTCGTTTTTATGTCCCATCCACCCCATGAGTAGATCCATGCATCCCGCGACAGGTAAGCCTGCTTCAAGAAGGTCATTAAGGCGATATGTGCCATACGTTGAACGAAAATCGTGAAAACGATGTTCAAAAGCTGGGTTCGTTTGTTTAATTGTCGTTCTTAGCTCCCCCCACCTAGCTTCAATGGACTTAGGTGATACAGGGTTGCCTTGCTCACTCACAAACAAGGGTTCATGATTTAAGCAAAACTCTAGTGCTTCAACGGTTTCGTAGCTTAATCCCTTTGCTGATTCTTCTAGGTTATTGAGCTTGGTATTTAGCTTGATAACTCGTTTCAAACGTCGTTCAGAAGTACGATAAACGTCTAGTTTATCAAGCAAAGTCTTCGATATTTCAATCGTCCTCTCTTTGCGGTATTTCGTTTGAACACCATTTCGTTGAGGTGAAACCGCTATCTCATAACGATGCTCAGATTCAGCAAGTGGTTTTGCAATATCGAGAGCATCAAGTGTTAGTGTGGCAACCTCTTGAATTCGAAGTCCAGTATCAATGGAGATTAAAATTTGAAGCCCTAGTTCTTCGGATGCTACAGGTAGATAGGTGGTCAGTGTCGATAACGCATCCTGACTTAATGGTGTTAAGGGGCGAATGTTTTTGCTGTCACTGTCTCGCGGCACTTTGATTCTTAAATCACTGGTTGCAATGATGAAGCTTGGAGCAATATGAGCCAGCATATCGGTTCGCTTAATAGATACGAACTCCATTCTAAAGGGCGCTTCTTTCTCATTTTTAATCTTTAGATAACCATCATGCATCAACCACTTATAGTAATTAACGACTTGGTTCATACGTACACTTGCTGTGGAATGAGCAAGCTCTCCCTTTTTTATTAACTGCAATAAATGGGATCGAAATAAGTAAGTTGGCTTTAAACGCTTAACTGGTGGGAACATATCCCATTGAAGGTTTTTATCCTCAAGAAACTGATAGTAGCCCTTTAAAGCTTGAGCGCAGGGTTGTAAGTCTATCGCTTGCTTGATTGCCTTTTGATAGAAGAAGTAGCTATTGGCTTGGTGATTAAATTCACCATGTTCAGAATAAAGCGTTGGCAGTGAACCAATGTTATCAGTGGTAGGTGTAACAGAACATTGCCCATTACTTATAGAGAGATTTGTTTCTTTAAAAACATCACTAGATCTGATTAAAAACGCCATAAAATTCTCATGAAAGCACTGGCTATACATACAGTATGGCCGGTAATGAATTGTTTTCCAGATTTATTTATGTGTGTAAGATGCTTTTCCTACATCAACCTGTCATGGTAATAATTTTTATGCGTCCTGTGAGCGTATGTTTCGGCCCGATCTACAGGGCAAACCTATCGTTGTGCTATCAAATAACGATGGTTGTGTCGTCGCGCGTTCATCGGAAGCAAAGCAATTAGGCATAAAAATGGCCGTGCCGGTTTATCAAGTGATGGAGATGATCCGCGCCCATAATGTGGCGGTATTTTCGTCCAACTATGCCCTTTACGCTGATATTTCAAATCGCGTCATGACCACACTTGAGCAGATGGTGCCTAGGGTTGAAGTCTACTCAATCGATGAGGCTTTTTTGGATTTGTCTCGGCTCGATAAATGTCAAGATATTAACCAGTTAGCCATGGATATTCGTCAGCGGATCCAGCAATGGATAGGGATCAGTGTCTGCGTAGGAATTGGGCCGAGCAAAACCTTAGCCAAGCTAGCTAACTATGCCGCAAAACAGTATCCCGCCACCCAAGGCGTTGTCGATTTACGCGATAAAGAACGCCAACGCCGGTTAATGGCGCTCACTCCCATTGATGAAGTTTGGGGCATTGGCCGAAAAATTGCGCAACGTTTAAAACTGATGGGCATCCATACCGCTCTACAGCTTGCAGATGCCCATCCTAAACTTATCCGAGACAATTTTTCCGTCATGGTTGAGCGAACGGTGTACGAGCTTAACGGTATTGCCTGTGATGATATTCAGCAGGTGGTAGCGACAAAGCAGCAAATCATCAGCTCGCGCTCCTTTGGCGCACGTATTACCACCTTTGAGGCAATGCAGCAGGCTATCAGCGACTATACCTTTAGGGCCTGCGAAAAATTGCGAGCGGAGGGGCAGCTTGCCCGCACCTTATCGGTGTTTATTCGCAGCAGTTATTTTACGCAACATCAGCCCCAATATAGCCAAGTACTCACTGGTCATCTTGTGTATCCCAGTGACGATACCCGTGATTTTATCGAATTAGCGCAGCGACTATTGCATCGGCTTTGGCGTGCAGGTCCCGCCTATGCTAAAGCTGGCGTCATGCTAGGAGATTTTTATGCGCCAGGCGTGTTTCAATTAGGCTTGTTTGACGAGGCCAAACCACAACCTAAAAGTAAAGAATTGATGAAACTGCTTGATGGTATCAATCACAGTGGTAAAGGAAATATTCAATTTGCAGGACAAGGACTGAATGCCGATTGGAGAATGAAGCGTGGTCAACTATCTCCCCGCTACACTACCCAATGGAGACATATTCCGATAATAAAATAAGCCATAAGCATGAATAACGAAATAATATGCTAGAGCTGTTCCATTTGTTAAATCCGCTAAAACACAGTCAATAATGGTCTATATTTCAACAGCTAATAAGATTCATGCTATTAACACCTTTAATCTTAAATTGATAGCGATCACATTATTCAAAACTGACCTAAACAAAAAATTCAGCCTAAAGATTGACATTGTAAAGATGATGTTACGTTACATTGCGATACAATCTAGCCTTTTTCACATGCAGCACCGCACCTTATTACTTCAAGCTAACCTTAATTAGCTTCTGCAAGTTCACATTGGCAACATGTTATTAACACAAAATAAACAATTAAGCTGTTGATATTAAAGTTGTTAATGATAGTTTTCCGACTATGGAGGGCAGTTGCACATAAAATATAAGCCTTGATGAAACCCTTCCTGATCATCACGGCATTGTTAAGGGAATGAAAATATGATTACGCAAACAACCGTTGCACGTGCGGTTCGTTTTAGTTTACTTGCTTTAGTATCAACATCTTTATCACCATTGGTTTTCGCAGCTGATGAAACCGCGGTTGCCGAGGATAAAGTTGAGCGTATCGAAGTAACTGGTTCACGTATTAAGCGTACCGATCTTGAGAATGCTTCACCTGTAGTGGTTGTCAGTGCCGCCGACATTGAAAAAGGTGGGTTTAACTCAGTCCAAGATGTTTTAGGTAACCTATCGCAAAACTCTGGCGGCTCCATGACTCAGCAAGAAGTGCATGGTTTCACCCCAGCTGCATCTGCTGTAAATCTTCGTGGTGTTGGCGCTGGACGCGTTCTCACCCTCATCAATGGTAAACGCGTACCTAAATATCCTTTTGGGGCCGGTGGTACAGATAGTTTTGTCGATACCGCAAACATTCCGTTAGGAGCGATTGAACGCATTGAGATCTTAACCACAGGTGCATCAGCCATTTACGGCTCGGATGCCATGGGCGGCGTTATCAACATTATCTTGAAAAAAGATGTTGAGCAAAGCACCTTGAAATATCGCTTCTCCGATACCGTTGATGGTGGCTTACAAAACAACCAATTCTCCTTTATGACGGGCGTAAGCAGCGATAAAGCGAACCTAACTTTCTTCGCCGAATACGAAGATCGTCAAGCCTTAAAAGGAACAGATCGCCCAGAATGGGGAACAGATATCGTTCCGGGCAACCCTTATGCGGCTTACAGTTCATATGGTGCGAACATTGTCACCAGCGATAATAAACTGTTTAAAACCTTATCTGCTGCAGAATGTGAGGCACGTGGTTATCAAGTGATGTCCAATGGTCGCTGCGGTTTTGATCGCTCGCCACAACGGGATTTCTCTCCAGAACAAAAACGCTATTCAACTATGGTGAACCTCACCAAAGAACTGAATGATGACCATCAGCTCTACTCCCGAATTGACTATACACATGCCTCAACTTTTACCGAAATTGAGTCAGCAACTGTCGGTGATGACTTTAAATATAAAGTAGTTGGCGATGATGTCACTATCTACAACAAGTCAAAAGGCCTCTCACAAACCTTCAAAAAATCATCAGCCTTTGGCGGTGATTTTGCCAGCGCAGCCGATGGAGAATATTTCTACACTCGTCGTATGTCAGAGTTAGGTCCACGAACTTCTGATTTTGAAACCAATAACTTCTCGTTCTTGATCGGTGGTAAAGGTTATCTGACTGAAGGCATCGAATATGACACATCTTGGTCTATTGCCCGCCAAACCGTAGAATCCACCACAACGGGCTCACCAACTTACCAAAGTATGTGGGATTATTTGACCGAAGGAACCAATGGTCATTCTCTATTGGATGTTATTTCCAATGAAGATGCCGCCATGCTGGATTATCAAGGTGGTAAAAAAGGTCAATCAACCCTATCAAGCTTTAACGCCGGTATTAGTGGCGAAGTCTTTGAATTACCAGCAGGCGCCGTAGCTTATGCTGCTGGTATCGAGTATGGCAAAGAATGGTTTTATGACAAATCCGATAGCTTTACCACTAACGGCGGTGTCATGGGTAAAGGCGGTAGCAGCGCTCAAGGTGAACGTGAACAATATGCTAGCTACGCTGAAGTGGCTGTTCCTGTGATTGAAAACCTCACAGTGACCTTAGCTGGCCGTTACGACTATTACGATGACGAATCAGATGTGGGTGGTCAATTCAGTCCTCAAGTGGCTGTAGAATACCGTCCTATCGACAGCTTACTGCTACGTGGTCTATATGCAGAGACTTTCCGTGCTCCAGATATGCAGCGTTTATTTGGAGAACCCACGTCAGCCTATAGTACTGTGATTGATACTCCTACTTGTGAAGCCTCTGGCCCTGGTCCTGCTTGCGATAAGATCGAATCCTTGCCAATTACCATTGGTGCTAACCCTGAGTTAGAAGCTGAAACAGGTAAAAACTATAACCTTGGTATGGTATGGGATTACAACGATCTCAATCTGACATTAGATTACTGGATTGTTGAAATCGATAACCTAGTGAATGATCCTAGCGCCCAATATATTCTGGATCATTCAGATGCATTTACAGACAAAATTATACGTGATGCGAATGGCAAGTTAATTCAGGTGAATACCCAAGCGATTAACATGTCATCACAAAAAACCTCTGGTATCGACTTCTCTATCGGTTATCGCTATGAAACTGCCAACTTAGGTGATTTAACCGCCCGCTTAGAAGGCACCTACTTACTGAAATGGGAAGAGCAATTAACCCCAGATTCAGAGGCATTAGATCTTATTGATGGTGAAGGTTCAGCGCCTAAAATCCGCGGTAACTTGAACTTAGGTTGGAGCTATAACGATTTTGCGACTAACTTATTGTTCAAATACACTGACAGCATGAATGGCGATCGCATGGATTACTTCGTCGAAAATGGTCTGGACGCAGATTACAGCGTAACGATCGACAGCCATGTTGAAGTGAACTGGTCAGCAAGTTATCTTGTCAACGATGCACTAAAAATCTCAACCGGCATCAACAACTTGTTTGATGCGGGCCCTGAGATTGATCAAACCCAGTCATCGTGGCCACATTACCCACGTTCTTACTACAACGTAGTAGGCCGTGAGTATTACCTCGCTCTGGAAATGAACTTTTAATTAAAAACATTTCCAAAAACAAAGCCGAGCATATTTGCTCGGCTTTTTATTTGCATACTGATACCCAAATTAACATCAAATATTTCACTTTTACCTACATCGACCGCCTATCAAATCTTTGCGACTATCTTACCTTATTCTCAACATGCCCTAGGCAATATCCCCTTGTAGCATCCAGCGCACAATGCCACAATGCGAGCAAAATCAATGCGTGCCAACGGCGCCCCTCGATAGGAGCATCATCTTGACCCTTTTTGGTATTAAAAATTGCGATACTGTGCGTAAAGCACGTAAATGGATTGAAACCCATCAACTTTCGGTCAACTTCCATGACTTTAGGGAAGATGGATTAGCGGAAAAGGATCTGCAGCATTGGTGTCAAATTGCCGGATGGGAAACCGTCTTTAATAAACGCAGTACCAGTTTTCGCGCCTTAAGTGATGCCGATAAAGCGGATATCGACCAAGCCAAAGCCATTCAACTAATGCTCACTCACCCGACACTGATCAAGCGGCCAGTGCTGGTTTTGGGTGAACAAGTGCTAGTGGGCTTTAACGAAGCCGAATATAAGAAGGTGTTTTCTCTATGACGTACGCTTCGAACACTCACCCGGTTACCGAACTGACTAAAGCGTTAATCGCCCGTCCTTCGGTCACACCGCTAGATGAAGGCTGTCAAAGCTTAATGGCCGAACGTCTTGCCGCCGTAGGCTTTAATATTGAGCCCATGGTCTTTGAAGACACCACCAATATGTGGGCGCGGCGCGGTAATACAGGCCCGGTATTTTGTTTTGCCGGCCATACCGATGTGGTGCCCGCAGGCGATTTAAGCCGCTGGCATACCCCGCCTTTTGAGCCAACCATTATTGACGGTTATCTGTATGGTCGCGGTGCTGCCGATATGAAAGGCTCACTGGCGGCGATGATCGTCGCGACCGAACGTTTTGTGGCTAAGCACCCAAATCATCCTGGCTCGATTGCGTTTTTAATCACTAGCGATGAAGAAGGCCCCTTTATCAATGGCACCACACGGGTTATCGATACCTTAGAAGCCCGTAATGAGAAAATCACTTGGGCGCTGGTGGGCGAACCCTCATCGACCTTAAAACTCGGTGATGTAGTTAAAAATGGCCGCCGTGGCAGTCTCACCGCCAACTTAACCGTTAAAGGTATTCAAGGCCATGTGGCCTATCCGCACCTTGCGGATAACCCTATCCACAAAGCCGCCCCCTTTTTAGCTGAGTTAAGCCAAACCCATTGGGATAATGGCAACGAATTCTTCCCGCCCACCAGCATGCAAATCGCCAACATTAACGGCGGAACGGGCGCATCAAACGTGATCCCAGGCGCCTTGGAGGTGATGTTTAACTTCCGCTATTCCACCGAAGTGACCGCCGAGATACTCATCGAGCGCGTGGAAGCCTTATTAACCGCCCACGAACTGGATTATGACATCAGTTGGACCTTCAACGGCCTGCCATTTTTAACCGGCGAAGGCCCACTGTTAGACGCGACCCGCCATGCCATTCGTCAAGTCACGGGCTATGATACCGATCCACAAACCACCGGCGGCACCTCCGATGGGCGCTTTATTGCGCCAACGGGCGCCAAAGTGTTGGAACTAGGCCCAGTGAACGCCACAATCCATAAAGTGAACGAGTGCGTGAAGGTAGACGATCTAGAGCAATTAGCGCTGTGTTATGAAGTGATTTTGGAACAGTTACTGTGTTAAATACCATGGCTATCACGGCAAAAAAAGCCCTGCTCTATGGTCTAGAGCCAAGGGGAGAGACAGGTTTAACAGCGTATGTAGACTCTGACTCAATGAGCGACTTAGTGCTCGTTGAGTTACTCAGCCCCTATCATCAGCGAGAAACGCGGTTTAAGTTAGAGTCACAAACCGCCCTTGCCTTTCAAGCAATGGCCGACAGTGCCGCCAAAGACGGTATTAAGCTGGCGATTTGCTCTGCCTATCGCCCCTTCGATCGGCAACTCGCCATTTGGAATGCCAAGGCCAGCGGTAAACGAGTGGTCTTGGATATCAATGAGCAGCCCGTGGATATCGCGCCGCTCAACGATGATGAATTAGTCGATTTGATCTTACTCTGGTCGGCATTGCCCGGTGCTTCGCGTCACCATTGGGGAACGGATATCGATGTGTTTGATGCCAAGCAAATTGAGGTCAAATCCCTGCGTCTGGTGGACGCCGAGTACCGTGACGGCGGCCCCTGCGCCCACTTGCACCAGTGGCTAGTGGCTAACGCCAAGGATTTTGGGTTTTATTTTCCGTTCCAGAAAGGCCAAAGCGCGGTAAGTGCTGAGCCTTGGCATATCAGCTATTTCCCCGTGTCTCAAACCCTGTTACCCCAATTTGAGGTGCAGGCCTTAGCGCAGGTTATCCAGCAGAGCGATATGTTGCTAAAAGACGCCGTGATCCGGCGTTTACCCGAGTTAGTAGCGGAATATGTGCATCGGATTGCGCAGCCTTAATAGCTTTTTCTGCACGTTTTAGCCGACGTCCCTTCCCGTTTTTGGTTTTATAGATTAAGTAGGTTTTATGGATTTATCATCATACAGGCAACAAATTAGCATCGCGGGTAGCCAACTTAGTTACCTTGATATCGGCACAGGCCCTGCCCTGTTATTTGGCCACAGCTACCTGTGGGACAGCGCCATGTGGGCACCACAAATTGCGCTCTTCAGCAAAAGCTACCGCTGTATCGTACCCGATCTCTGGGGACACGGCCAATCTGGCACCGTACCGGAAAACTGCCATAGCCTGTTAGACATTAGTGAGCATATGTTAGCCCTGATGGACGCCCTCGAACTTGAGACATTTTCCCTCATCGGTTTGTCCGTTGGCGCCATGTGGGGGGCAGAACTGGTACTTAAGGCGCCTGATCGCGTCAAGACGCTTGCCATGCTGGACAGTTTTATTGGTTTTGAGCCAGAAATCACCCGTGCCAAATATTTTGGGATGTTAGACATGATCCAAACCGCTGGCAGTATTCCACCAGCACTTATCAATGCAATTTCACCGCTGTTTTTTGCAGATAATGCCAAAGCGAATAATCCAGAATTAGTGCAACGTTTTGAAAACGACTTAGCTGCGCTAACGCCAGAACGCATTCCCGACATAGTAAAACTTGGACGGATTATTTTTGGTCGGCGCGATACCCTAGAATTTGCCGAACAATTTACCTTACCTTGCTTAATCATGGTGGGTGTAGAAGACAAGGCGCGCAGTGTTTTGGAAAGTTATTTGATGAGTGATGCCATTAATGGCAGCCAATTAGTGCATATTCCAAGTGCTGGCCATATTTCAAGTCTAGAACAAGCCGAATTTGTTAATCAGCAATTATTAGCATTTCTCAGCCAATACGCTTAATACGCACCATGATGGTTAGAGCATGTCACCCATGCTCTAACAGATTCATATTCTAGAACCGTGAATAAGAATGAGTCTTTTGCCTATAACTCGAAATCTTTTCCAATAATCTTGGAGTGCTATCCCACTTGAGGCTTAACAAACATCGATTTGTTAACTGCCCATCAAAAATGTTGCAAAATCGTGAAAACACCAAAAATTCAACTACCTTTAAACTGTATTCCCTCAAAAAGGTTTCCTAACATGAGAAAAAGTACAGTTGCATTAGGTGTGTTGACCGCACTCTATATTCCATCCCTTCACGCGAATGTTGAAATAAACGGCTTTGCCTCCATTGTTGCTGGCTCAAGTTTATCCGATGATAAAAGTTACTACGGTTATGATAAAGAAATCGACTTTAATAATGACTCCAAAGTCGCATTACAATTTGCTGCAGATTTAGGGAGCGGCTTACGCGCAACCGCACAAGTCCTCTCCCGTGGCAGTGACGATTATAGTGCAGAGTTTGAGTGGGCTTATATTTCCTATGACATTAGCGATAAGTTGATGCTAATGGCTGGAAGACAACGATTTAATCTTTACAAATATTCCGATTATATCGATGTTGGCTATGCCTACCATTGGATAACGCCACCAAGGGGAGTCTATTCGCTCCCCTTTAATTCTGGCGAAGGCGTTGGTTTAGTTTATTCAGATTTATGGGGCAATACTGAAGTTGGCTTAACCTATAAATATATTACGACATCGGTGTCTGACTATGCGCCTGTCGGTTCATCAACGCCCCCAGCGCCCTTTTCCGCCAAGGGCCATATTATGAACTTCAATTTTAGCACCGCTGGATTTGAGTACGGTTTAAATGTAGGGATAGTCACGGATTTCTCATATGAACTGCCAGCACTACTTGGTTTGGGTGAAGCCATTTCCCAAACAGGTTTATTCGATGATCAAGTTGTAAATGACTTATTAGCGATAGAGGATAGTGCCTTACTTATTGGCGCTAACGTCAAATATGACGCAGGAAAGTGGTTTATATTAGCGGAATACACCCGAATAGACGTCGACCCTAGCAGTTTTAATATTCAAGATTCTGCCTTTGTTTCAGCGGGTGTTCGTTACCATGATTTTACCTTCCATTTAACCTATGGCATTGATAAAGGTGACCCACAATATAATGCCTATGATGCAATGTTGCCTGTCTACAACGCCCTACCACCGGCCAATCAAGCAGCTCTCGCGCCATTAGTGATGGGAACGAAAGCCGCATTAGAAGCACAACAAGAGGATAGTTCCTATTACATCATCGGAACCCGCTGGGATTTTCATCCCTCTGCGGCGCTAAAACTGGAATACACCAATTACAGTAATGATAAGCCGACCTCCGACGAACAACTCTTAAGCATGGCTGTTGATCTTGTTTTCTAAGGAGTCATTTATGAATTTACCTCACATTGCTAAATACATCGTCAAGCCAATCAGCTTGTGTGCACTCCTATTGCTCAGTCAATGGGCTCAAGCGGAAATCGCCGTAATCGTTCACCCTTCGAACAGTTCAGAGATATCAGCTGCCGATATTTCAAGAATTTATTCGGGAAAGCTTAAAACCTTTTCGACAGGAGGCACGATTGTCGCACTCGATCAAGCGGAAGGCTCACCTGTCAGGGAAGCCTTTGTAAAACAAATCCTCAATAAAACAGAAAGTCAGTTAAAAGCCTATTGGTCAAAACTCGTATTTTCTGGACAAGGACAACCGCCTAAAGTAGTCGAATCCAGTGCAGAGATTCTTACTCTCGTCGCCGCCAATCCAAATATGATCGGCTTTGTGGATGCAGCAGAAGTGACGCCCAATGTCAAAGTTGTAGGTAAGTTTTAGGGATTAACCTGATTGTACCTATTGATGCCTTCTTTCAATAAGAAGGCATCTAATTTTTACATTAATCATTTAAATCATATAGATATATACAAACCCGGCCTAAGTTAAACGAAAAGCTCAGCGTGATTGCACCATGCGCAATAACAGATTTACCCATTCATTCCAGTGTTCCCTCTTTTGCCAACAGTAACATTGAGCTCTTAGGCGCAGGCTAAATAAATTTTATCCAAAAAATTCAAAGCATTAGACAAAATTATTAAACTGTTGATGGAATTAAGTCACGGTCAAACCTGAGTTTAAACTTAATTGGATAGACCAGAGGCCACGATTTTGCTGGTATACTCAATCGCAAAAAAGGTGCGGCTTGCATCATTTAGGGCAAAAGACATTTTAATATGTCTATAAAACAATAGGTTAAAATGAAACTACTCAAACCCTTATTCGATAATAACCGCCGTTGGGCCGGACGCATCAGTCAAGAACACCCTGATTTTTTTGAACAACTGGCAAAACAGCAAAACCCTGAGTATCTCTGGATTGGTTGTTCAGACAGCCGAGTCCCTTCTAACCAAATCATCGATTTAATGCCTGGCGAAGTCTTTGTTCACCGCAATATAGCCAATATGGTGATCCATACCGATCTTAACTGCCTGTCAGTACTGCAATACGCCATCGATGTGCTTAAAGTGAAACATATTATGGTCGTCGGTCACTACGGCTGCGGTGGTGTACGTGCAGCAATGGGTAATCAGCGCCTTGGACTTATCGATAACTGGCTCGGCCATTTGCGCGATGTCTATCGCCTACATCATGATGAATTAATGCAAATGGATGAAGCCAAACGTTTTGATCGCCTGTGTGAGCTCAATGTGATTGAACAGGTTTCCAATGTCACCAGTAGTACTATCGTGCAAGAAGCCTGGTCTCGCGGCCAAGAACTAGCTGTCCATGGGTGGATTTACGGTATCGATAATGGTCTATTAACGGATCTTGATGTTACGGTAGACCGTGCACAAGTCGTGTAAATGCTCATACTGCGATTGAGATTAACACCGAGATTGCATGACAAGGTTACACCACAAAAACCTGCCACTGTGCAGGTTTTTGGTTTTACGCCCTAAAGGCAAATACTCACTATTCATTTACGAGAAATAACCAAAATCTATCTCAAGGAGACCATTTCACTTCATCGCGTTAGACAACATTTATCATTTCATTCATCTAGTATTGCTAAGTGAGCAAAAACTAAGCGCGAAATCTCAACATGACCTTATTTTCATCAAGAAAACATCGCAAGGGATCTTTAGCCCAGTTATAATCCGCCAGTTAATTGCAGCGCGACCATGCGCCACAAATTCTAAGGAGATACCTTCCATGCCCGGTTTTGAATTATTTGGTCCAGAAGAAAAACAAGAAGTCGCCGATGTGATGGAGCACGGCTTTACCTTCCGTTATAACTTCGACCATATGCGTAATGATCGCTGGAAGACTCGCGATATGGAGCAACTGCTCTGCGAGAAAATGAATGTTAAGCATGCGCATCTGTTATCAAGCGGTACAGCCGCGCTGCAAACGGCTATGATGGCCGCGGGCATTGGCGCTGGCGACGAAGTTATCGTGCCACCTTTTACCTTCGTAGCGTCTGTAGAAGCAATTTTCATGGCCGGTGCAGTACCGATTTTTGCCGAAATCGACGAAACCCTGTGTTTATCGCCAGAAGGCATTGAAGCCGTAATCACTCCACGCACAAAAGCGATTAACTTAGTGCACATGTGCGGCTCGATGGCCAAAATGGACGAAATCAAAGCCATCTGCAAAAAGCACAACCTCGTATTACTTGAAGATGCCTGCCAAGCCATCGGCGGCAGCTACAAGGGCCAAGCCCTAGGTACTATCGGTGATGTAGGTTGTTACTCTTTCGATTCTGTTAAAACCATCACCTGTGGTGAAGGCGGCGCGGTGATCACCAATAACACCGAAATTTACGATAACGCCCACCAGTTCTCCGATCACGGCCATGACCATATTGGTAAAGACCGTGGCGCCGAGTCACACCCGATTATGGGTCTGAACTTCCGTATTTCTGAAATGAATGCGGCCTTAGGTTTAGCCCAGTTACGTAAACTCGATACCATTATCGATATTCAACGTAAAAACAAAAAAGCCATTAAAGATGCTATGGCGAGCATTCCTGAAGTCAGCTTCCGCGAAATCCCCGATCCAGAGGGTGATTCCGCTGGCTTCTTAAGCTTTATGCTACCAACAGAAGCCCGTACCCAAGAAATCAGCAAAAAACTGGCTGCAAATGGTGTAGATGGCTGCTTCTACTGGTACGTGAACAACTGGCATTATCTGAAAAACTGGAAACACATTCAGGAGCTTAAGGCCCCTGCTGCGTTACCAATCACATTAATCGCCGACCGACCTGACTATACTCAAATTTCTGTGCCGAAATCTGATGCCATTATGAGCCGCACTATTTCTATGCTCATTAAATTGTCTTGGACCGATGCTCAGATTGCCGAGCGTATTGAAAACATTAAGAAAGCATTTGCCCAATAATTAAACGGGAGTTTTTGCAATGAGTTTTAAAAATTTTAAAGTAGTTGAAAAGATGATCTTCGGTCGTGGCTCTTTCGCTCAGTTAGACGACGTCTTAGCTGCCCAGCGTAAAACCGACGATGACTTCGTGGTATTTTTAGTCGATGACGTTCACCAAGGCAAACCACTCGAAGCACGTATCCCAGTCAAAGCCCAAGACTTACTGATTTGGGTTAACGTTGATGAAGAGCCAAGCACAGTGCAAATCGATGCCCTGACCGAACAAGTGCAAGCTTTCAATAGCAAACTGCCCGTCAGCGTCGTCGGTTTAGGTGGCGGTTCAACCATGGACGTGGCAAAAGCGGTATCGCTAATGCTGACCAATCCAGGCGGCTCAGCCATGTACCAAGGTTGGGATTTAATCAAAAACCCAGCGGTACACCACATTGGTATTCCAACAATTTCTGGTACCGGTGCTGAAGCGTCACGCACCGCAGTATTGTGTGGTCCAGTGCGTAAACTGGGTCTGAACTCAGATTACACAGTGTTCGACCAAATCATCATGGACTCAGAGTTAATCGATGGCGTTGAAACTGACCAATGGTTCTACACCGGTATGGATTGCTATATCCACTGCGTTGAATCCTTAGAAGGTACCTTCTTAAACGAATTCTCTAAAGCCTATGCCGAAAAAGCCATGGAGCTTTGCCGCCAAGTGTACTTAGAAGATCACCCAGAAAAAGACGACAAGCTGATGATGGCGTCATTTATGGGCGGTATGAGTATCGCTTACAGCCAAGTAGGTGCGTGCCACGCGGTATCCTATGGTCTGTCTTATATCCTCGGCTACCACCATGGTATCGGTAACTGTATCGCCTTTGACGTGTTAGAAGAATTCTACCCAGAAGGTGTGGCAGAGTTCCGTCAGATGATGAAGAAACACAACATCACTCTGCCAAAGAACATCTGTAAAGATCTACCAGATGAAACCATCGCGAAAATGGTTGCCGTGACTAAGAGCATGGGTCCATTATGGGCAAACGTGTACGGCCCAACATGGGAAGAGAAAGTCACTGACGAAATGTTGACTGCCCTGTTCCGTCGCATTTAAGCTCTCAAGCAGATGACAAGGGCTCATTGTGAGCCCTTTTGTCTATCTACACTGCATATCTCTGATAAAGTAGGATAATTTAATGAATGTGACTCTGTTAATCCCGGCGCGTTATGGTTCAAGCCGCTTCCCGGGCAAGCCCTTAGCCCCGATTAACGGCAAGCCGATGATCCAACACGTGTATGAACGCGCGTCGTTAGCCAAAGGCCTCACCAATATTTACGTTGCAACCGATGATGAGCGTATTAAAAGCGCCGTAGAAGGTTTTGGCGGCAAAGTGGTCATGACCAGCCCTGATGCGGCATCGGGCACAGACCGTATCAATGATGCGATTAACCAATTAGGTTTAAAGGATGACGATCTGGTCATCAACCTTCAGGGCGACCAACCCTTAATCGACCCAACCTCCATTGAGCAAGTGATCAGCCTCTTCGAACGTCACCCTGGCGAGTTTGAAATGGCGACCCTCGGCTATGAAATTGTCAACAAGGCCGAACTTGACGATCCTATGCATGTGAAGATGGTGTTCGATAACGACTATTACGCGCTGTATTTCTCCCGCGCGCGTATTCCCTTCGGGCGCGATACCAAAGATTATCCAGTTTACAAGCACTTAGGCGTGTATGCTTACACCCGCAGATTTGTGCAAGCCTTTGCAGCCCTGCCATTAGGCCGCCTCGAAGATCTGGAAAAATTAGAGCAACTACGCGCCCTAGAACATGGCCATAAGATCAAAGTTGCCATCAGCGCCTTTGACTCAATCGAAGTTGACACGCCAGAAGATATTCGTAAGTGTGAGCAGCGCTTAGCCGTTGATTAATCAGGGTGTTGCTCAATAAGGAGTTGTTATGTCGAGCTTAGAAGTGTGGATCATTATAATTTTGGTGGTAGGTGTGATTGCCAGCAATCTTGCCGCACTGAAATACAGTGCCAAATTCAAACTGCCACAGTTTGGTCAGCACGATAAAGAGAAACAACTAAAATCCGACATAACTCAACCTCCACACGAAGCCGATGGTAACGAAACGCAAAATCCAGATAAGTCTTCGAATCAGTCCAAATAGACTAAGATTAACATTCATCTTGATCTCCCCTCACAAAAAGGCGCATCGGCGCCTTTTTGCATTTCTTACCATCCCTTTAAATCCTACTTCAGATTTTGTAACAAACGAACTCAAGTGATTCATCCATAAACTAGCGGTTAGCACAAAGCTACAATTAACATTCGCGCATAAAAAAACCAGCCGAAGCTGGTTTTTTATGTATTAAGTCACGCATTAAGCAATCAGGATAAAGCCAAAGAATGCAATAACCGCGGCAATTAGCGCATAAGGTAACTGAGTCACCGCATGGCTTACTAAGTTACAACCCGAGCCTTGGGCAGCTAAAACGGTTGAATCAGAGTAGAAACACGCTTGGCTACCAAAAGAAGAAGCCGACAACAGCGCACCAATCACTAATGGAATATCCGCACCCACCGATTGCGCCAGTGGCATCACAATTGGGATAGTTACTGCAAAAATTCCCCAACTAGAACCCGTCGCAAAGGCCAAAATCGCCATTGATAGGAATACCACGGCAGGTAACAGCTTAGGCGTCATAAATGGGCTTAAAGATTCAATCACGTACTGTGGCAGTAATAGCGCATCACACACATCTTTAAACACAAATGCCGCAATGACAGTACCAATAGCTGGCAACATGCTCTTAAAACCATCAATCATTTGATCCATCATTTCTGAGAGAGGCATCAAACGCTGAACTGCATAGTAAGGGAGCGTGATAACCAGCGTCGCTAATAACCCTTTCCACACGTCGATATCAAAATAAACGGTAAAAGCAACCAGTAATAAAATTGGCACTAAAAAGTTATGCAATTTGCCTTGATTGTCAGCATGCTTAAACTCTTCTTCAATTGCCGCGATGGCATATTCATCAGAGGTTTGCACTTGGTCTAAATCGACTTGCGCTTCAGCGGGCTCGCCTTTTGCTGCGCGCAGCTCGGCTTTTTTCATCGGGCCAATAGCAGGTACCACGCCCAATGCAACCAGTAATACCATCGCGACGGCTAACCAAGCATAAAGCATATAGGGTATAGCTTGCATGTAGACGCTAATGCCCTGACCTTCAGCGGCCACACCGTTATCGACCAGTAAGCCACCAAAAAACACCGCCCACGTGGAGAGCGGCACTAATACACACACAGGAGCCGCTGTGGAATCCACCACATAAGCCAGCATTTCGCGGGAGACTTTAAACTTATCCGTTACACGCTTCATGGTTTCACCCACAGTTAGCGCATTCAGATAGTCATCAATAAAAATCACAATTCCCAGAATAAAGGTCATAAACAGGGAAGATCTTGGCCCTTTTGCAAATTTCAATGCATTTCGACCAAATGCCAAAGCACCGCCAGTACGTACTAACAGCGCAATCAAGGCACCAAAACAGCCACACACCAAAATCAACCAACCGATAGTTTCATCGGCCATGACTTTTAATGAAGTACTTGCAAAATTATTTAAAACTTGCGTTGGATCAAGTAACAAAAAACCCGTTACCGCACCAATGATCAAAGATAAAATGGGGCGGCGTAACCAAATGGCCAACACCAATACCACCAAAGGTGGAATAAGACTTAACGCTGTCGGTTCAGACATGCACTTAGGTCCTCTAAATAAGTCGCCTAAAAGGCAAAAGTTTTTAGAACAGCGCCTGAAATCACCTCGATAACGGACGCCAATATTGCTGCTTCATGATGACTAACTCCGCTGATAAAACCTGCTAAAAGCTTGTTATCTTAGGTGCCCTGCCGAAAACATCGCGCAGAAAATAAAGCGCATCGAATATCGAGTCAACTATAAATTTATGCTAGCGCTAAATAATTTTTTATCTTGAATTAAAAAATGATTTATCAACTTGATTTTAAACAAAATAACTAGAGTGTGATGAATTTTTTATTTCAACCTAAATGCTTAATAAGCATTCAGTTAATCTGCCTAAATATCGAAAAATTACCGAATGCAGGATAATGCGACATTAACTTAAATCAACTCTGATAAATCAGCAGTTAAGCAAACACTGATTAACATTTTTACTAACATCTTGCCCCTAGGGTAATGTGGTTGTAGTAAAACAGAGTGCATGAGCCAATGCAGCCTAATTGATAGGTACAAAGGCTAACCCCATAACAAGATGCAGTATAAAAAATCAAAATTAGACACAATAACGGCACATATAACTTGTATGAATTTATTTAATGCCAGGTTAAAGCATATTTAACTAGTACGTTTAATAAAAAAAACATGGTATTTGTGCTCAATGCCCCTTCCTTAAATCAGATAATTTCGTTATGGTGCACAAACTTAAGCCAAAATTAACTGCATGTTTCGAGGTGTAAATGCGCCCTATCATCAAATCCAATAAGCTGGATACTGTTTGCTACGACATCCGCGGCCCAGTGCACAAGGAAGCCAGACGTTTAGAAGACGAAGGACACAGGATCCTCAAACTCAATATTGGTAACCCAGCTCCCTTCGGTTTTGAAGCACCCGAAGAAATTGTGCGCGATGTGATCCTTAATCTCCCGAGTGCCCAGGGCTACTGTGAATCAAAAGGATTATTCTCAGCCCGCAAGGCGATCGTGCAGCATTATCAAGCGCAGGGTATCTATGGCGTTGATATCGAAGATGTCTATATTGGTAACGGCGTGTCAGAACTGATTATGATGGCCATGCAGGGCTTATTGAACACCGCTGATGAAGTACTGATCCCTTCGCCCGATTACCCACTGTGGACGGCCGCAGCTAACTTAGCCGGCGGTAAAGCCGTACATTATCGCTGTGATGAAGAAGCGGATTGGTTTCCCGATCTTGATGATATTAAGAGCAAAATATCTTCTCGCACCCGTGGTATTGTACTAATCAACCCGAATAATCCTACGGGTGCGGTTTACAGCAAAGAATTACTGCTGCAAGTTATCGAGCTTTGCCGTGAACACAACCTGATTTTATTTGCTGATGAAATTTACGACAAAATTTTATACGACGAAGCCAAACATATTCCTGCGGCTAGTCTGTCGGACGATATTTTAACGGTTACCTTCAATGGGCTATCCAAGGCTTATCGCGCTGCGGGCTTTCGTGTTGGCTGGATGATGTTGTCTGGTAATCTTAAGGCTGCAAAGAGTTATATCGAAGGGTTAGAGATGCTCTCCTCGATGCGCCTGTGTGCCAACGTGCCCAATCAACATGCGATTCAAACCGCACTCGGTGGCTATCAAAGTATTAACGAGCTGATACTGCCTAATGGCCGCCTCACAGTCCAAAGGGATGCCTGTTACGAGCTGTTGAATCAAATCCCAGGCGTGAGCGTGAAAAAGCCTAAGGGCGCACTCTATGCTTTCCCCAAATTGGATATGAAAAAGTTCAATCTCAGGGATGATGAACGCCTAGTACTCGATTTATTAAGGGATAAAAAAATCCTATTAGTGCACGGCACGGCCTTTAATTGGCCGGAACCTGATCATCTCCGTGTGGTGTTTTTACCCTATAAAGAAGATCTGACGAAGGCATTAACTGAATTTGGTAACTTCTTAGAAGCCTATAAACAATAAATGGGTTTAAGCATCACGGTTACTTAGCAAACCTAGGCAATAAAGCGGTCAACAAGATCGCTTTATTTTTGTATTTGTTCTGTAAATCCTGCCATTATTTCACTCACTTATCCTTGCGATAAGTGTTAGGCTTACGCTCAATAGCCGTACTTGCACTTTGCTTTTCACTTATCTTCAGAGTCGAGTGACGCGCCTTTTAGCCTTCATTTAAAGGAGCCTTATGAGTCATTTATTTGCCCACCTTGCCAGAATGAAACTTATCCAGCGCTGGCCTTTAATGTACAACGTGCGCACCGAAAACGTTCAGGAACACTCTCTGCAAGTCGCCATGGTGGCACACGCCTTAGTCATCATCAGTAATAAGAAATTTGGCACGACTCTCGATGCCCATCAAGCAACCAGTTTGGCCATATTCCATGATGCCAGTGAGATCTTAACTGGCGATTTACCCACCCCGGTGAAGTATTTCAATAAAGAAATTGAAGCCGAGTATAAAAAAATTGAAGCCATTGCCGAACAGCGCATGCTCGATATGGTACCTGATGAATTTAAAGAGGATTATCGCAGCCTGTTTATCAGCGATAACGCCGATCCAATCTACAAAGCCATAGTTAAATCAGCCGATACCCTGTGTGCTTACCTGAAGTGTTTAGAGGAAAATCGCGCTGGCAATACTGAATTTAACACCGCACGAAAACGCCTCGAAGCCATGCTCGAGTCCAATCCTAATCCTGCCGTGAAATATTTTATGGATTGCTTTGTACCCAGTTTTACCTTGAATTTAGACGAAATAAACAAGATGCTCTGATGTACCACTCCCGCTAGGAATGCATATGACCGCAAGTGTTTGGCAAGAACGCCGCCATGGTGAAGATAAACAAAGACGTAATGATCATCGCAGCCCATACCAAAGGGACAGGGCGCGGATCCTCCACTCTGCTGCATTTCGTCGCCTGCAAGCAAAAACCCAAGTGCTTGGCGTAGGCATGAATGACTTCTATCGCACACGCTTAACCCACTCACTGGAGGTCTCACAAATCGGCACGGGGATCGCCGCTCAGCTAAGTCGTAAATATCCCGAGCATAAGCCCTTATTAGACTCAATGAGTTTGCTGGAATCATTATGCCTTGCCCATGATATTGGTCATCCGCCCTTTGGTCATGGTGGTGAAGTTGCCCTTAACTATATGATGCGCCACCACGGAGGCTTTGAAGGCAATGGCCAGACATTTCGTATTCTCTCTAAACTCGAGCCCTACACCTTAGATTTTGGGATGAATCTGTGTCGCAGAACCATGTTAGGAATTTTAAAATATCCCGCACCACAATCGCACCTGTTTGTCGCAGGCAATCATCCTGAAATCACCAACCACAGACAGCTTAAACCGTCACAATGGCCGCCAGTTAAAGGCATATTCGACGATGATAATGACATCTTCGACTGGGTGCTTGAGCCATTATCTGCGGCAGATAGAACTCGTTTTACCTCAGTCCAACCAAGTGTTCAGCCCAACTACCCGCACCTGCGTACCCAATATAAATCCTTCGATTGCTCCATCATGGAGCTGGCGGACGATATTGCCTATGCAGTACATGATCTTGAAGATGCCATCGTCATGGGGATAGTAACAGCATCACAATGGCAGCAGGATGTGGCGCCAACATTTGAGCACAGTAATGATCTCTGGATCCGCCAAGAATTGGCCGATATCGGTACTAAACTGTTCTCCCACGAGCATCATCTGCGTAAAGATGCCATAGGTACCTTAGTGAATGGCTTTGTCACCGCCATTATCATCAATGACGATCCGGCTTTCGAGGAACCGTTGCTGCGGTTTAATGCCAGCCTTGAACCCGACTTTGCCCATGCGCTCAATGTATTAAAACAGCTAGTGTATAAATATGTTATCCGTAAACCCGAGATCCAAATGCTCGAATACAAAGGGCAACAAATTGTGATGGGGTTATTTGAAGCATTTGCCTCCGATCCCGAGCGCCTGTTACCGCTTAACACTCAAGAGCGGTGGCGCGCAAGCGAACAACAGGGTCTAAACAGTCACAGAGTCTTAGCCGATTATATATCAGGGATGACGGACGAGTTTGCCGGACGGCTCTATCAACAACTCTTTAGCCCTAAGGCTGGCTCAAACGTGGAGTTGAGTAAAGAAATGTAGCCTTTTGATTTAGTAATAAAAAACCACCGCAAAGGTGGTTTTTTATTCACAAATTAATCCGTGCAATAGCGGATTAAAGTCCGCCAATCGCCTCTTTACAGAGCTGAGTGATACGATCCCAATCGCCCTGCTCCATCGCATCAGTAGGTGCAATCCAGCTGCCACCAATACAATCCACATTTTTCAGCGCTAAGTAATCTTTATAGCTGCTCGGCGTAATACCACCTGTCGGGCAGAAGCGGATATCGGCTAAGGGGCCAGAGAAAGCCTTGAGTGCATCCACTCCACCAGACGCTTCAGCAGGGAAGAATTTAAAGTGGGTGTAACCAAGCGCCATACCCGTCATCACTTCGGAAATACTGGCAACGCCAGGAATTAACGGCACCGGGCCTTGCATCCCCGCTTTGAGCAGTTCAACTGTTGCACCAGGGGTGATAATAAATTGCGCGCCCGCAGCAATCGCTTGCTCAAGCTGGGCTTCATTTAAAATAGTCCCAGCGCCGACTAGCGCCTCTGGTACTTCCTTAGCGATTTTGGTGATCGCTTCAAGAGCACACGGCGTGCGCAATGTCACTTCTAACACGCTAATCCCACCGGCGACCAGAGCTTTGGCTAACGGCACCGCATGTTCAATCTTGTTAATCACCATAACAGGAACAATAGGGCTGCGTTTAAAAATATCTTGTGGTTGTAATGACCAGTTATTCTCAAGCATTGCGTTATTCTTCCTTTGTATTAGTAAAGTTCATCGATGGCGCTAGTACTACGCGCACCGGTTTCTGGACTGCTTAAGTTTGAACGCAGTGCCCCAAATAACTCACGACCCATGCCATAACGAGAATGGCGTAAATCAATTTCAGCGGCAGTTCTGGCTGCAAGCACGGTGTCTGAGACTAATAAACTCAGTTCCCCGGTCAGTGCATCAACACGAATTAAATCGCCGTCTTGTACCTTTGCAATTAACCCACCATCAATCGCTTCTGGGGTTAAATGAATCGCCGCAGGCACTTTGCCCGATGCGCCCGACATACGACCGTCGGTCATCAGCGCCACTTTAAAGCCTTTATCCTGTAGTGAACCTAGCAGCGGCGTTAGTTTATGCAGCTCTGGCATACCATTGGCTTTCGGCCCTTGGCCTTTCACCACCACCACACAATCTCGGTCTAATGCGCCGGATTTAAATAACGCATCGAGTTTGTTTTGATCGTCAATCACCACAGCGGGCGCTTCCACCACTCGATGCTGCGGTTGAACGGCAGACACTTTTATCACCGCGCGGCCTAAGTTGCCCTTAAGCAGTTTTAAACCACCGTTGTTTTGGAAAGGTGTAGCGACAGAGGTTAATACTTCGGTATCTAAGCTGACGGTTGGACCATCGACCCAGCGCAGTTCGCCATCGAGTAATTTGGGCTCTTGGGTGTAACGACGTAGACCAAAACCTGCAACTGTGTTGACATCCTCGTGCACTAAGCCCGCATCGAGTAATTCCTTGATAAGGAAAGCCATCCCGCCCGCGGCGTGGAAATGGTTAATGTCTGCATGACCGTTTGGATAAACCCGAGCCAGCAATGGCACCGCATCGGATAATTCAGAAAAATCATCCCAGTTGACGATAATGCCGGCCGCACGCGCCGCCGCCACGATATGCATGGTTAAGTTTGTTGAACCACCGGTCGCCAGCAATGCAACAATGCCGTTCACTATCGATTTTTCGTTAACAACTTCACCAATAGGCGTGTATTGAGTGCCCAGTTCGGTTAAACGACAAACCTGCTTCGCCGCCATTTTGTTTAACGCTTCACGCAGTGGGTCGTCTGGATTCACAAAAGATGAACCAGGCAATTGCAGCCCCATCACTTCGAGCATAAGTTGGTTCGAGTTAGCGGTACCATAAAAGGTACAAGTACCCGCACTGTGGTAAGACTGGGCTTCCGCTTCGAGCAGTTGTGCTCTATCGACCTTACCTTGGGCAAATTGCTGACGAATACGGGCTTTTTCCTTGTTAGGAATACCCGATTTCATCGGGCCTGCTGGCACAAACAGCATAGGTAAATGGCCAAAACTTAACGCACCAATCAATAAACCGGGCACGATTTTGTCGCAAATACCAAGGAGTAAGGCGCCATCGAACATATTGTGGGATAAGCCAACCGCGGTTGCCATGGCAATCACTTCACGACTCAGTAAGCTCAGCTCCATCCCAGGTTGCCCTTGAGTCACGCCGTCACACATGGCGGGAACACCACCGGCCACCTGCGCAACACTACCCACTTCCTGACAGGCCTTTTTCAGCAAATCAGGATACGTTTCATAGGGTTGATGTGCTGACAACATATCGTTGAATGCAGTAATAATCCCGATATTGGCCTTCGTCAATTGACGTAATGCGTTTTTATCATCGGGGTTACAAGCCGCAAAACCGTGGGCTAAGTTACCGCAGCTTAACGAGCTACGGTGTACGCCATGGTTACGGGCATCGTTTAATGCAGCAAGGTATGCTTCACGTGATGCTTTGCTACGGGCAATAATTCTGTCGGTAACAGATTGAACGACTGAGTGCATGAGAGTGACTCCTTAAGCGCTCCAGAACACGTCAACGGGCGTTTTACGCTGCGCTAATACGGCTCTGATAGGCATAGCATTAACATCATCATTTTCTAAGGCTTGACGATATACGGATAATTTCTGTTCCCCAACCAAATGCAGATAAATCTGTCTGCTATTGAGGATCGCATTCTTAGATAATGTGATCCGACCATGGGGCGCAGTGGTGGGATTGGTTGCCACGCACAAAGCTTGAGTAGTTAAGGCATCGTTTAACTCAGCACTGCAAGGGAACCATGAGCAAGTGTGACCATCGTTGCCCATCCCGAGCACCACCACATCGAAGGGACGCGGGAAGTTAGACAGCAACTCGGCGGTCATATCGGCGCCCGCTTCGGCGGTGGAAAACATATTCTTCAATCCGCGGAACTTGGCATTGGCCGCGCGGTTTTGCAATAAATGCTCACGCACTAAACGTTCGTTAGAGGCGCTATCTTCGACATCGACCCAACGCTCATCGGCAAGCGTAATGTAAACATCACTCCAGTCGATAGATTTCATGCTAAGTAGCTCAAACAGTTTCAGCGGCGTTGAGCCGCCAGAGACCACTAAACTCGCCTTACCACGGGCATCCACCGCCTCTTGTAACTGGCTAGCGATCTTATTCGCTAACTGTTGCTCGAGCGCAGCAGGTGTATCAAAGGATTTAAATACGGTTTCTTTAATCATCAAAGCCCCCTATTCATCCCACGAACGACCGTCTTTGGTGATCAGCGCGACGGAAGCCACGGGGCCCCAAGTGCCCGCAGGATAAGGTTTCGGTTTTTCATTGCTCTGTTCCCATGCTTGGATGATGCCATCAACCCATGTCCAAGCTTGCTCCACTTCGTCTCGGCGAACGAACAAGGCTTGATTACCGAGCATGGCTTCAAGCAATAAACGCTCGTAGGCATCGGCAATGCGCTCGTTTTTGAAAGTATCCGAGAAACTCAAGTCGAGTTTGGTGGTTTGCAGACGTTGTTTTTGCTCTAACCCTGGCACCTTGTTCATCATCTGGATCTCAACCCCTTCGTGTGGTTGCAGACGGATGGTTAACTTGTTAGGTGGCAAGTTACGGTAGCTAGAGCGATACAAGTTATGCGGTGGATTTTTAAAGTACACCACGATTTCAGAACTCTTAAACGGCATGCGCTTACCGCTGCGCAGATAAAACGGCACGCCAGCCCAACGCCAGTTATCGATGTCGACACGCAGCGCCACAAAGGTTTCAGTATGCGAGTGTACGTTCGCACCCTCTTCCTCTAAATAACCAGGCACTGGACTGCCCTTGAGGAAGCCCGCACTGTACTGACCACGGACGGTGTTTTCATAGACATTGTCAGCATTAATCGGCCGCAGCGACTTCAGTACTTTCACCTTTTCATCGCGGATACTGTCAGCATCTAAGTTAACAGGTGGATCCATCGCAACCAGCGTCAACACTTGCAGTAAGTGGTTTTGGATCATATCGCGCATTTGACCAGCTTTATCGAAGTAACCCCAACGGCCTTCGATACCCACTTCTTCGGCAACCGTGATCTGGACATGGTCAATGGTCCGGTTATCCCATTTAGAGGCAAATAAGGAGTTAGCAAAACGCAGCGCAATTAAGTTTTGAACGGTCTCTTTACCGAGATAATGGTCGATACGGTAGACTTGGCTTTCTTTAAAGTAGGCAGAAACTTGATCGTTAATCACACGGGAAGATGCGAGATCAGAACCAATGGGTTTTTCGAGAACGACGCGCGAGTCGCTGTGGATCAGATTTTGTTCATGTAAACAGCGGCAGATATCCCCAAAAATCGACGGTGGGGTGGCAAAGTAACTGACCATGACGCGCTCTTCTGGTTTGAGCAATTCATGGAAGGCGCTGTAACCTGCTGAATCAGTAAAATTAGTGCCGACATAATGACAACGGGACACGAATCGGTTAAGCGTTTCTTCGCAGAGGGGCTCTTTGACGAAGGTGTTTAACGCAAGAATGACTAGCTCTCTAAACTCATCCTGACTAAATTCATCTTTTGCGACACCGATCACCTTAGTATCTTTGTCGAGAAGTTCAGCCTTATCTAACTGGTATAAAGAAGGTAACAACTTGCGTCTTGCCAAGTCGCCTTTAGTACCAAAGAGTACGAAGTCACAAGCTTTGGCGCCTGATGATGTTTTGCCCATTGCGTTACGCTCTCCTTTGTATGTCGTGTCCCTTCATGCTAATGAAGGAATCCACACTTTTGTTGTAATATAACAACAGAATTTGTTAAATGCATCTCTTTTTATCAATATTAACATTCTAGCTAACTAGGCACCTAAGGCATAAATCTGATATGATTTTTGTGCTTAAATTACTGATGATAGTAAATTCTTATTTCAAAAAACGACGTAAAACTTACTTAAGCAATCTTGATTAGTGGGATCGTCAAGCTGATCTGTGGCACTAAACAAAAAAAAATAAAATTACATACTCAATTTAGCGGACATACGCGTATGAATACCCTAGAAAAGGTTCAAAAAAGCCTCACCCATTTTAGTAAGTCAGAACGCAAGGTTGCAGAGGTCATCTTAGCCTCTCCGCAAACAGCTATTCACTCCAGTATCGCCACACTCGCTAAGATGGCAGATGTCAGTGAACCTACTGTGAACCGTTTCTGTCGCCGCTTAGATACTAAAGGCTTTCCTGATTTTAAGTTACATCTGGCACAAAGTCTCGCAAACGGCACGCCTTATGTGAGTCGCCATGTGGAAGAAGATGATTCTCCCGAATCATACACAACAAAAATATTCGAATCTTCAATGGCTTCCTTAGATACAGCACGTCAAAGTTTAGACGTAGCGGCCATCAATAAAGCCGTAGATATTCTGACTCAGGCCAAGACAATTTCATTCTTTGGCTTAGGAGCATCAGCCTCAGTCGCCCATGACGCACAAAATAAATTTTTCCGTTTTAATGTGCCTGTCATCTGTTTTGACGATGTTCTGATGCAACGCATGAGCTGTATCAACAGCAATGAAGGCGATGTTGTGGTTTTAATTTCCCACACAGGCCGCACTAAGTCATTGATTGAAATAGCACGTTTAGCAAGAGAAAACGGTGCAGCCGTTATTGGTATTACGGCTCGTAACTCGCCGTTATCTATGGAATGTACACTACCTGTAACTATGGAAGTGCCTGAAGATACAGATATGTATTTACCTATGGCCTCGCGTTTAGCGCAATTGGTGACTATAGATGTATTGGCGACGGGTTTTACCCTACGCCGCGGCCCTCGTTTCCGTGATAATTTAAAACGGGTAAAAGAAGTGTTGAAAGAGTCTCGTATCAATAAAGATCCGATACTGTAATTCACTTCCTATCTTTAAAAAGGCTAGCGCAAACCCTACGTCTAGCCTTTTTTAAAGCAAATTTCAGCGATACCTCACAATTTTAAAACATAACTTCAGATCAATTTGATTGTAACTTTACTACATAATTTGGAATTGCATGCTAATATAGTCACAAGATTTTTTTAACTTTAACGGAGTATCTTATGTTCCGCAGAACCAAAATCGTCACCACCCTGGGCCCCGCCACTGACCGTGACGATAACTTACGCCGTATTATCGCGGCAGGTGCAAACGTTGTTCGTCTTAACTTCTCCCACGGCTCCCCCGAAGATCATCTCAAACGCGCGACTCAAGCTCGCGAAATTGCAAAAGAATTAGGTGTACATGTAGCGATTTTAGGTGACCTACAAGGTCCTAAAATCCGTGTTTCTACCTTTAAAGACAACAAGAAAGTCCAACTGAAATTAGGCCAAGCTTATATTCTTGATGCTGAACTCCCCAAAGGTGAAGGCGATGAGAATCAAGTCGGTATCGACTATAAGCAATTACCTGATGATGTGAATGTTGGCGACATCCTGATGCTAGATGACGGCCGTGTCCAACTACGCGTTGAGCGCGTCGAAGGTCGTAAAGTCCATACGACGGTAACGGTTGCTGGTCCTTTATCAAACAATAAAGGGATCAACAAGCAAGGTGGTGGTTTGTCCGCTGCGGCACTGACCGAAAAAGACAAGGCTGACATTCTCACCGCAGCGATGATCCAAGTGGATTATCTAGCCGTTTCCTTCCCACGTAGCGGTGCCGATTTAGAATACGCACGTTCTTTAGCACAGCAGGCTGGTAGCAATGCACTGATCGTCGCGAAAGTTGAACGTGCAGAAGCGGTTGCTAGCGATGAAGCAATGGATGATGTGATTTTAGCCTCTGACGTTGTCATGGTTGCCCGTGGAGATTTAGGGGTTGAGATTGGTGATGCTGCACTTGTGGCAGTGCAAAAGAAACTCATCGCCCGCTCGCGTCAGCTCAATAAAATTGTCATCACTGCGACTCAAATGATGGAGTCAATGATCTCAAGCCCAATGCCAACCCGTGCAGAAGTGATGGATGTGGCAAACGCCGTGCTTGATGGTACAGACGCCGTGATGTTATCAGCCGAAACCGCTGCCGGTGACTTCCCTGAAGAAACGGTTAAAGCAATGGCGAATGTGTGTGTTGGTGCAGAATCTCACCCAAGTGTGAAAGTCTCTAAACACAGATTGGATGCACGTTTCACCTCAGTTGAAGAAACCATCGCCCTATCAACTATGTATGCGGCAAACCACCTAGAAGGTGTTAAAGCGATTATTGCTTTAACAGAATCAGGTGCAACACCTAAACTGATGTCGCGTATCAGTTCATCTTTACCAATCCTTGGCCTATCTCGCCATGACACAACACTGGCGAAGATGGCTCTGTACCGTGGTGTATTACCGATTTACTTCGACTCAACGATCTATCCAGCCGATGAGCTCGCACAAAAAGCATTAGAATCATTAACCAAAACGGGTTACTTACACAGCGGTGACTTAGTGTTAATGACCAAAGGTGATGCGATGGAAACCATCGGTGGCACTAACACTTGTAAAGTGCTAATCGTCGCTTAATCTTTGCTGATTGGCTTTCGTTAGACGAAAAAGTTAGGCTAAAAGTCATTAAACTTAAAAACAAAAACCACCTCAGTTGAGGTGGTTTTTTTATCTCTTGTTACGGTGAGAAACTATTGTAGTCGTGCTAGCAAATCAGATTATAAGGCTTCAAAATCATTCACATTGATAGCGGCTAAACGTAACTTATCCGCATGCAATAGTGTTTGATGTTCTTCGCTATTAATCGTGCCCTGCTCTAACGCTTTAGCAAATAGAACCAAGTTTGGTACTTTTGCAGGTAACTCACCGCTGCGCTGTGCTTTTTTGAGTTTTTTGTAAATCTCTTTGCAGGCATACTGTGCTACAAACGCTTGTTCTACTTCAGCAATACCACCCACATCGCCTTCAAACTCAGGACAAAGGAAGGTAATACGCTCACGGGCAGGACTCGGTTTTAACATGCCAGAGACAAGCTCAGTCGCCATTTTATCGCTCGGCGCATTAAAATGATTGCCGATGGGGAAAATGAGTGCTCGCAATAACCAAGCAACTGGACGATTGGGGAAGTTGCGGATCACATCTTCTAGTGCTTTCGCCGCTAAGTGCAAGCGATTAGCCATTACATAACGTACCGCAGGTAAATCATCCTGTTGGCGACCATTGTCTTCAAATAGTTTTAGCGTTGCAGAGCCTAAGTACAACTGACTCAATACATCGCCCATCCGTGCAGACAACATTTCCTTGCGTTTTAAATCGCCGCCCATAATCAACATTGAAATGTCCGTCATAAAGGCCAGCGCCGAAGACAAACGGGACATATCTTTGTAGTACTGTTTGGTTTCGCCACTTACGGGGGCGCTACCAAAACGACTCGCAGTTAAGGCACTAAATAATGCACTGAACGCGTTACGCGTCGCATACCCCATATGACCCATTAGCAACGAGTCAAAACGCGCAAACGCCTCGTGCTGATTTTCCATAGCTGCCGCTTCCATTTCAGCCAGAACGTAAGGATGACAACGGGTTGCGCCTTGACCAAAGATCATTAACGAGCGGGTAAGAATATTCGCGCCTTCTACGGTGATCGAAATTGGATTCGACATATAAGGATGGCCAAGGTAGTTTTTAGGCCCTAATTGGATCCCCTTACCCGACTGAATATCCATCGCATCGTTCATAACAGCTCGGCCAAGTTCAGTCATGTGGAACTTCGCAATAGCCGTCACCACTGAGGGTTTGACTTTAAGATCAATCCCCGTGGTGGTTAACCGACGTGCAGCTTCTAACTGGTAGGTATTGGCAATAATACGAGCAAGGGCTTCTTGCACCCCTTCAAACTGACCAATCGCCATACCAAATTGGTGGCGCACATAACTGTATGCAGTGGTGGTTTTGGTTGCCATATGGCCTGAAGCAGTTGCCAGCGCTGGCAGAGAAATACCGCGACCCGCTGATAAACATTCAACCAGCATGCGCCAGCCTCTGCCCGCAAATTCTGGACCACCAATGATCCAATCGAGCGGAATAAAGACTTCATCGCCCTGGGTTGTACCATTCATAAACGCCATATTAAGTGGATTATGACGGCGACCAATCACCACGCCAGGATGATCGGTTGGGATCAACGCGCAGGTAATACCAAGATTCTTTTTATCACCTAATAGACCGTCAGGATCGCGCATCTGGAAGGCTAAACCCAATACCGTTGCAACAGGTGCTAAGGTGATATAACGCTTATTCCAGGTTAATTTAAGGCCTAAAACCTCTTCGCCGTTAAACTCACCACGGCACACAATGCCCACATCTGGGATTGCGCCCGCGTCACTGCCTGCTTCTGGGCCTGTTAACGCAAAGCAAGGTATTTCATCGCCTTTCGCTAATGCGGGCAACCAACGTTCCTTTTGCTCTTCAGTGCCATAGTGAGTTAATAATTCACCAGGGCCTAATGAGTTAGGTACCATCACAGTTACCGCAGCACTCACGCTACGACTAGCTAACTTGCTCACAATCGTCGAATTGGCATAAGCCGAAAACGCTTTACCACCAAATTTTTTCGGAATGATCAGCGCAAAGAAGCCTTCTTTTTTGAAATAATCCCACAGCTCTGGCGGCAAATCTTTACGATTATGGACAATGTCAAAATCATCGATCATTGTCAGGGCCGTCATGACCTGATTATCAATAAAGTCCTTCTCTTCTGCCGTAAGCGTTGGCTTGCCGTAGCTGTGCAGCGTGTTCCAGTTCGGGTTACCGCGGAATAATTCCCCTTCCCACCATACATCGCCCGCTTCCATCGCTTCGCGCTCAGTATCGGATAATGGCGGTAACACTTTTTTGAAAAAATGGAAAACTGGCTGGGTGATAAATTGCATTCTGAGGCTTTTTACTGCAAACAGCGCAATAACAGCTATCAGGGCAATAATTATAATCGTCAACATAATCAAGACCTTTTTATTAAGAAGCTACGGGAACTGATACGCCCGCGGCCATGTAGGGGATCACTTTACGGATCACGGCTTCAATATCGTTGTGCTCGCCAAATTCGGCCGCAGCAATATCGTTTAAGGCGTCAGCTGAAGCCATAGTGAAAACGATTGTGCCGAGGGTAAAGTGTAAGCGCCAAAACATTTCTGCCTGAGGAATATGGGGAGCACTGGCCGATACCGCCTTCACAAAGGTATCTAGATGTTGTCCATAGTGGGTGGTGATAAACCAACGCAGATGCCCTTGGCTTTCGATATAGCCTCGTCCAAGTAGCTGTAGGAAAATCGTGGTACCTTCCGTGCGCAAGTCATTTAAATCCAATAACGGATCGACTAACGCCGATAAAATATCCTCTAGCGAAGCCTGAGAGGATGCAGTATGTAAACGTTTTATAGCCGTCGATGCTGCGGGCATAAAAACGTCTAAATAGCGGGCTAACACTGCACGGATTAACTCTTTTTTAGAGCCAAAGTGATAATTCACCGACGCTAAATTGACCTCTGCCTTGCTAGTGATAAGTCGTAATGACGTCTCAGAAAAACCTCTTTCGGCAAAGAGTTTCTCTGCAGCATCAAGTATTCTTGTTTTTGTATCAGATCGACTTGCCATTCCGTGACCTTGAATTAATTTAAAACACTCGTTTAAATTAAACATTGGTATGGTCATTGTCAAACGAAAAATGACCAAATAAGCTGCGTCACAACAACGAGGCTTAACAAGCCAATCACAGTGATTGCAAAAAAGAGCCAAAAGCCATCAAGTTTTATTCAAAATACAATCCACTTAGGTAGAATGTGCAACACAAAAACAACAAAGGACTGCGATACATGGTTATTCGATTGAATCGTCCCACAACACTTGCGCTCACTATCGCGCTAACCTTAGGCTTAACCGCATGTAACGATGCACAAAGCAAGGCCGAAGCTACCGCCGCTAAGCCTACTGCTAACAAAAATGCACCCGATAAAGCTCAAGCCATTGCCTTTATTCAAGATGCTGAAGCGCAAATGGCGCTGTTATCCATTGAAGCGAATCGTGCCGAATGGATTTATAGCAATTTCATCACCGAAGATACCGCAGCATTATCGGCCGCAGTGGGTGAAAAAGTCAGCGCCGCGTCCGTCAAGTTCGCCACTGAAGCCGCAAAATATGCCAATGTTGAACTTGATCCCGCCAATGCCCGCAAACTAAATATTCTACGTAGCGCACTTGTGTTACCTGCGCCGCTGGATCCCGCCAAAAATGCTGAACTGGCGCAAATCAGCTCCGAGCTCAATGGGCTCTACGGTAAAGGCAAATATTGCTTCGCCGATGGCAAATGTATGACGCAACCTGAACTGTCTACCCTGATGGCGGAATCACGGGATCCCGCTAAATTACTTGAAGCGTGGAAAGGCTGGCGTGAAATTGCAAAACCAATGCGTCCGCTATTTCAACGTGAAGTTGAACTCGCTAACGAAGGCGCAAAAGACTTAGGCTACGCGAATCTGTCCGAGTTGTGGCGCAGCCAATACGATATGAAACCCGATGAATTTTCACAGGAATTAGACCGTTTATGGGGACAAGTTAAACCCCTCTACGAATCCCTGCATTGTTATGTTCGCGGCGAGCTGAATAACGAATACGGTGATGCCATTGCGCCGAAAACAGGCCCGATTCCGGCACATTTGCTAGGGAATATGTGGGCGCAGCAATGGGGGAATGTGTACGATCTCGTCGCCCCGAATGATGCCGATCCTGGCTATGATGTGACCGAGCTACTTGAGCAGAAAGGCTACGATGAGCAGAAGATGGTGAAACAAGCCGAAAGCTTTTTCACCTCTTTGGGCTTTGCGCCGCTGCCAGAAAGTTTTTGGAGCCGCTCTTTATTCTTACAACCCAAAGATCGCGACGTAGTGTGTCACGCTTCCGCGTGGGATCTGGATAACCTAGATGATATCCGCATCAAAATGTGTATCCAAAAAACCGCTGAAGATTTTACCGTCATTCACCACGAACTTGGACACAACTTCTATCAACGTGCCTATAAACAACAACCTTTCCTATTTAAAAACAGTGCCAATGATGGTTTCCATGAAGCCATTGGTGACACGATTGCACTATCTATCACCCCGAGCTATCTAAAACAGATTGGCTTGCTCGAAGACGTGCCCGATGCTTCGAAGGATATTGGCTTACTGCTTAAACAAGCTCTGGATAAAATCGCCTTTCTCCCCTTTGGTTTGATGATCGACCAATGGCGTTGGAAGGTATTTAGTGGCGAAATTACCCCTGCGCAATATAACCAAGCCTGGTGGGAATTAAGAGAGAAATACCAAGGCGTTAAGGCCCCGACTGACCGCAGCGAAGCCGATTTTGACCCAGGTGCAAAATACCATGTACCCGGTAATGTGCCTTATACCCGCTATTTTCTCGCGCATATTCTGCAATTCCAGTTCCACAAGGCGCTGTGTGAAACGGCTGGAGACAAGGGCCCTGTGCATCGATGCAGTATTTACGGCAATCAAGCGGCTGGAGAAAAACTCAATAAAATGTTAGCGCTTGGTGCAAGCCAACCTTGGCCCGTTGCCTTAAAAGAAGTCACAGGAACGGAAATAATGGATGCGAGCGCCGTACTCGATTATTTTGCGCCACTTAAAATCTGGCTTGATGAGCAGAACAAAGCTGCGAATCGTCAATGTGGCTGGTAATTAAGCCTCAGGTGCGAGTCATATCCACGCCTTAAACTAAACCGATAAAAATGCCCAACGATGTTGGGCATTTTTTTAAGCTCCAGTATTAACGTCTAACGCTCGCGACAATCAGAGAAATCAATGCGTTCGCAAATCCATTAACGCCAACCCATTCCCTTACGATTTGCCTCTTTATTCTCAATCTTAAGCTGCTCGGATTTAGTCAACATCACATATAAGGCGCCCGTGCCGCCCTGCTCGGTTTTCGCAGAATGGTAGGCAAGTACCATATCAAGCTGAGATAACCAGTGACATACCGCTGATTTAAGCAATCCAGCCACGGGTTTACTGTTATGGCCTTTACCATGAATGAGCATCACACAACGTTCACCATGGGCCTGCGCCGCTAACAAATAATTGAGTAACGCATCTCTGGCCTGACTCAAACGGTAGGCATGCACATCTAACTCCATTTTAATACTGTACTGCCCCAGCCTTAAGCGCTTAAAAACAGCCCCCTGAACCCCTTCACGCTTAAAACTGGCTATATCATCGGGTGCCATAATCGGGATCAAGCTTAAATCCAGCGGCATACAAGCTAAATAAGCCTCACGTTGCAGCGCATCACGGCGCTGAATTTGCTCATCCGTTAATGCCTTAGGTTGTAAATTCACCACCTTGACATCACCTTTAAGTGGCACAACTCCCGCCATTTCTTCAAAAAATAGTGCCGATTCATTATCCAGCATGGCAAGCTCCTCCACTCTTCACACTCAGTGTGCACTTTTACAACAGAAACACACTTTGTAAACATTCACCCCTTTAGTTCAGCGGGCGCCTCCATTATAGTGGCGCCATGAATGCTTGATTAGAATAATGTAATGAGATTTTTGCTGCTAGCCCTGATATGCCTATTGTCGCTGCCGAGTTTTGCTACCCCCTCAAAAGCCAAGACCAGCATGACAACAGATCAATTGATAAATGCGAATTATCCTTTGTTTACTCAAGCATTTAATGAACTTAATCACGACGTCACTGCCGAGATTTATGCTAAAGACGCAAGTTATCTGTCAGAAAGTCAAAGTAAAGAAATTTATTATGGCCGTGATAATATTGTCGCCATTTATCAACGCTTTTTTGATAAAATCCGAACCAAAAAGGCCCGTATCGATATCGACTTTCGGGTGCTAAACCGCAAATTATCAGGCAACAGCGCGTTCGACACAGGCTATTATTTAGTGCGTTTTTATCCCGCCGAAGAGACTGGCGAACCCGTGAGTGAATTTGCTGGCAAGTTCGTCATTGGCACACAAAAAGACACCCAGCACCGCTGGAATGTCACCCTTGATATGAACAATCGAGCCGAGCCTAGTTTTTATTTGAATGCGAAGCCTGTACCAAATCTTTACTATGGCCGTCAGTTTCCGCCGTTACCTGACAGTAAAAAACCAAAGTAATAATCTTTATTATTGAGCAAGTTACACTCATGACACCAGAAGCCTATTGTCCCTGTGGCAGCCAAAAACCTTATCAGCACTGTTGTGAAACTTTGCACCTTAATGTTGATTCAGGGACTCAAGTGGCCACCAGTCCCGAACAACTAATGCGTTCACGCTACTGCGCATTTGTGTTGAAAAATTTTGATTACATTATTAAAACTCACCATGTAGACTTTCTCGATGGCTTAACCTTCGAACAACTACAGCAAGGCCCACATCCACATTGGTTAGGGCTTGAGGTCTTAGCTGCGAATGAAAAAATCTATCCCGATGGTACTCAACGCGGCAATGTGACCTTCAAAGCTTGGTATAAACTCGCGGGTGAGATTGATGCAATCTATGAACGATCTGAGTTTATATTTGAACAGGGCCGTTGGTACTATACCCAAGGACAACAAATGCAGGCCAAACGCCCTGGGCGCAACGATCCCTGTGTTTGCCAGAGTGGTAAGAAATTTAAACAGTGCTGCTTAACACGATAGTTTTTTTGATGACAGTATCGACTCATAAAACTATCGATTCATAAAACTATCGACTCATAAAATAAAGGCAATCAATTGATTACCTTTATTTTTTCATCACACCAATACGAACATCTGGTTTAGTGGGCGATAAAACTCGATTGTTTCGCGGCCAGCAAAAACTGCGCAAACTCGGGTTCTCGCAGGGCTGGACTGTATAAATATCCCTGTGCCTGATGACACAAACTCTTGGCTAAAAACGCCTCCTGCTCAACGGTTTCTACCCCTTCTGCGGTCAAGGAAATATTGAGCGCACTCGCCATCGCAATAATGGCCGAGACGATTTCTTGGCTTTCGCGGCTAATCGTCAAATCTGAAATAAACGAGCGATCGATTTTTAACTTACTGATAGGAAACAGTTTAAGGTAGCGCATCGAGCTGTAACCCGTCCCAAAATCATCGATAGCCAAGCCTACCCCCAGTTCAGCCAACTCCTGACACAATAAGGTCGCATGGCGAATATCGCCCATGAGTTCCGTCTCTGTAATTTCCAAAATTAAGGTTTTGGGCTTTAAACGATAACGGGTCAAGAGTTGCCATACTTGTTCATACAAATTACCACTAAAAAACTGCCGCGCAGACACATTAACATGCATGCTAAGATCGGCATTGTGATGCTGCCAAATATTCAATTGCCGACAGGCCGCCTCTAATACCCAACTGCCTATCGCATTGATCATCCCCGATTGCTCGGCAATATCAATAAACGCGCCGGGATATAGCACGCCTCTTTTGGGATGATGCCAACGAATAAGCGCTTCGGCACCGATATAAGTTTGCTGTTCGAGATCCCTTAAGGGCTGGTAATAAAGCTCAAATTGTCGACCGCGAATAGCACTATGCAAATCGCGTTCAATTTGCGCATCTTCCTTAAACGCACTCAGCAATGTACTGTTAAAGACTTGAATTGCTGTGCCCTTTTTCTTCTTCGCATATTGCACTGCAATATCGGCGCAGGTCAGTGGTGCAAATAAATTTGCCACCGACGCAATATCAACCACGGCCAGTGCGGGTTTAGGTTCCACTTGTTCACGGCCAATTAATATCGGCATGGCTAAATGCTGGTATAAGCGGGTGCTGATATAGTCCAGATCATAAACTGCGTTATCGTCGGTCAGTAATACCGCAAACTCATCACTACCGACACGAGCGATTTCAGTCGCTTTATTGATGTCTGAAAAATGCTTTAAGCGCCGGCCAATCTCAATCAACAGGCTGTCGCCATTTTCATGACCATAAGTATCGTTAAAACGCTTAAAGGCGACTAAATCGACTAGCAACAGTAGCCCATGTGTTGTTCGCTCGAGCACTCGATTAAAGTGACTGCGATTGTTAAGTCCAGTCAAGCTACAACGCCACGCCAGACGTTCCAACTCCGCTTTGTAGTTATGCTCATCCGTACTTTCTTCACCCGACACTAAAGCGTAATGATTGCCTCTATCGGTGATAAATTGGCTCACAACATATTTCAGCCAATAACGACTACCATCAGCACGATTAAATTGCACCTCACCTTTTGCCAGTTCACCTCTAAAAATTTTTGCTAAGGTCTGCTCAGCTAACGCATTGTGCTGTTTGAAAAAAGTTAAATCACGTAAATTAGTGCCAACGCTCCTGCTCCGAGAAATACCACTAATATCCTGATGGGCTTGGTTAACGTACTCCACTTTTTCAGTGTGCAAGTTAATCAACATAGTCATTTGACGAGATTGTTCTATGGCGCAGCAAAAAAGGCTGAGACGTTCTTCCTTATCGTAAGCATGTTTGGTAGCAAGAGTGAGGGCTAATTGATCGGCCATTTGGCAAGCCAGATGAATTTCACTATCGTGCCAATGGTGTGTGAGCTGCGCGCGCTCAATGCAGAGCACGCCCTCAAGATGGCCATTGATACGGATGCCGACTTCAAGACTAGATAAAATTTGGCGTGGAATAAAATAACTATCGACTAATTCTGTCAACCGAGGGTCAATAAGCGTATTACCAGCATCTATATGTCTGTGATTTTTTAGTTCATTTAAATAACGCGGCACCGTTTGCAGCAGTTTAGGACGGTAGATGTCCTGTAGCGCCATCGCCCCAAACTGGGCGACGAGAGATTGGGTGTTTTGCTCGGCAGAAAAAATCCACACCGACACCAAGGAGACCGCTAAATTCTGACACAGTAGCTCTGTCGCTAACTCTGCCGTCTTAGTGAAATCACCCTGCTGCTTTGCCGTAGAATGGACTAAAGACTCTAATAAGTGTTGATGCTGACGTCGCTTCACTCTGATCCCTACAAAACTTCGTGTTGGGTAAAACGATACTGCTGCGACTAACACACTAAAGATAGGAGTGTTAATGGAGCCGATTTATCATTGTTTTTGTTGACGCAGATTACACGATCTACAGTTAAAATAGCAACATCGGCCACACTTTATTACAAATTAACCTCGACTTGTATCACAGGGGTTGCGCTATAGACCATTCTCTAACTGGAAAATCATTTTTTCGACACTGACATCAAATACCAGTTTGAGCGTCACACCCGTTTCACCTCGAGTAACGCTCGCTTGCGTGTGTCGAAAACGTGTCTGAGCACGCTCAACCATCTTTGCCGCCTCATTTTCCGCCTCGCCACCCGTAAACTGCAACTCAAGCACAGTATCTTGTTCATCAATCACAGCACCGATGTCAACAAAGCTGCCGCAATCGGTACATGTGTCGTTTACTGTGGGGGTTTGTCCTGCAATGATGCCTTTCATAGGGCTATCCTCTCTAATGGCCTCATGTTAAAAACTCAACATAAGCGACTCAACATTAATATCACTAACGACTAATTATAGGGAATGATGATGAGAGAGACTCTGGTATTGCTCACGCTTATTACCCGAAATAATACCTTTGATAATAAATAGCCTCAGTAGCATTAAGCACTGGCTAAGCGTGGGATCAAATTACGTTGGATCGCTAGTTGATCGGCAAAGTGCATGATTTCAACTTGAGGAGATGGCAATTGTCCCCGCTGACGCAAGCGAGTTGTAAACTCACAGTTACTCAAGGCTTCGGCGATGGCGATGGGTTCACCACCTCGGATCACTAACGCTTCCGGTCGCAAGGCCTGTTGCAATTGAAATGCTCTTGCCCCTTGCTGCATAAACACGGCGCTATTGTCGATAATATGATTGTCTGAGGATAAATCCGCCACTAACGTTTGTTTTGGTGGTAATTCAAACTGACGTTGTAGTTTTTCGGCAGTATCGAGTTCTTTTTGCCATTGAAACTGCGCCATGTCCCTCGCGTCAGCAGACAATAGCGACAGCAACAGGGCAAACTCACCTCGCCTGTTGTGTTCGATTGCCGCATTTAAGCGGGAGCCAATTTGGGCCTCATTGATTAAAGGAACATCGATTTGCATAAAAAAACATCGCTAAAACAACTCGTTGTCAGTTAATCGACCAGTTGAACAAGAACTTTAGGAAAATTTTCATATTTAGACTTTACATGCCTAAGGTTTCTGACTACTATGGCGGCCGCAATTGAGGAGGGGTTCCCGAGTGGCCAAAGGGATCAGACTGTAAATCTGACGGCTCCGCCTTCGAAGGTTCGAATCCTTCTCCCTCCACCATTTGCACTAACAATTAGCGATGCTATAAAAGATACTCGTGGAGGGGTTCCCGAGTGGCCAAAGGGATCAGACTGTAAATCTGACGGCTCCGCCTTCGAAGGTTCGAATCCTTCTCCCTCCACCACTTTTATCTTCTGTGGTTCGTCAATCGTTAGTCTGCTGTAAACTTGCTTTACCCTTAAATCTGGCCAAGATTTAAGATGATTTTTAAGCGCAACTTAAAAGTCGGAAGAAAATATGTGGAGGGGTTCCCGAGTGGCCAAAGGGATCAGACTGTAAATCTGACGGCTCCGCCTTCGAAGGTTCGAATCCTTCTCCCTCCACCACTTCTTTCTCATCTCACGCTATATACCGCTCTATTCCCTAAGTTTTCTTTCTAGCACTCCACCTTATACAAAAATATTTTTATCGCTTAGTTAAAACTATTGTCTTTAATTCATAGATTTTGCTGATAAATAACGCCCCTTTCGGAGCGTTAAAGAAGAGTGCACAGCACTAAGTGGCGATTAATCGATATTTAAGTACTTATGGGTCTGAATCGATAGACGCCAGTTGCGAGCAATACACACCTTCATGGCTAATTCCGTTGCCCTTGGTTTTTGGCTGATCGGTTGTAAACAAATCGTTTTCGCTGACACATCAATCCCTTTGAGTAACTCATCGAGTTCGTCGATATGATGTTCGGTCGCTATCGGATGCTTTATCTCGTTGGCGCGGATCAAGGCCTGCGCTAACACCTGATAACCACCTTTCATATTGATCTTGGGCGAGACAGTCACCCAGGTATCAGCATCACACTTCACCTCAAAGGTGCCACTGGTCTCGATTTGAGTGGCAAAACCGGCAGCGTGAAACGTGAGGGTTAATTCATTCAAATCATACATACAAGGTTCACCACCTGTGATCACCACATGGCGCGCCGTGTATCCCTTAGCGTTGAACGCCTCGATAAGACTCTGCGCCGTATGGTTAGCCCAGCGCCCCACGGAACCGTCGACGGTAATCACTTGTTCGGGTGACACCTTGTTTTCCTCAAGCAGATCCCAAGTCTGTTTGGTATCACACCAAGCACATCCCACAGGGCAACCCTGTAAACGCACAAAAATGGCGGGTACTCCGGTAAAGACACCTTCACCTTGAATAGTTTCAAAGACTTCGTTGACTGGGTAATTCATGCTAGCGTTCCATTTTTCTGGGGCGGCAGTTATAGAGGATTTTAGCTGCAGCTGCAAGTTTTTACCGCCGCTAACATAGTGATGCCAAGAACCGCATGCCCGTCACCACACGCCAGCAAAAAGTTTTCAAGCCCTAGCACCTGGGTTACACTTACGCCCTATTTTTGTGTCACTCTAAAGTGGATCTTATGTCAGCATCAGTTTCAAAGGTCGTGGTCGTATTCAGTGGTGGACAAGACTCAACAACTTGTCTTATTCAAGCCTTAACACAGTATGATGAAGTCCATGGGATCACCTTCGATTATGGACAGCGCCACCGTGAAGAAATTGACGTGGCTAAATCCCTCGCCAAACGCTTAAACATCACCAGCCATAAAGTGATGGATGTGAGTTTACTCAACGAATTAGCCATTTCTGCCCTCACCCGGGATGCAATCCCCGTATCCCACGAATTAATGGAAAATGGCTTACCCAATACCTTTGTGCCAGGCCGTAATATCCTGTTTTTGACTTTGGCGGGGATCTACGCCTACCAATTAGGAGCAGAGGCGATTATTACCGGTGTCTGCGAAACCGATTTTTCGGGTTATCCCGACTGTCGCCACGACTTTGTCCGTGCAATGGAATCAGCACTGGTGCAAGGCATGGATAAAAAGCTTGAGATCACCACGCCATTAATGTGGCTCAACAAGGCCCAAACTTGGGCGCTGGCCGATAAATACCAGCAGCTCGATTTAGTTCGCCACCATACCCTGACCTGTTATAACGGCATTGTCGGCGATGGTTGCGGTGACTGCCCAGCCTGCCACCTTCGCAAACGGGGCTTAGAGGATTACCTGCAAAATAAAGCAGAGGTGATGGCCTCGCTCGACAAGGCAACTGAAACGGGTAAACCAAAGGCGTGAGATTGGTGACGTTTAATAAACTCAGCCCCTATTGGCTGGCGCTTATCGTCAGTCTGCTCTGCGCGCTCTTGTATGTTGCGGGACTTTTTACCCCGAGCGTAGATACTCTGCTTGCCTATCGACGCAGCGATATCAGTGACGGCCAGTGGTGGCGCCTGATTACCGGTAATCTGCTACATACCAATCATTGGCACCTGTTGATGAACCTCGCTGGATTATGGGTAGTACTGTTTTTGCACCACTTTCACTACCAGCTTAAGGGATTAACCGCGCTGTTTATCCTGCTTTGTCTGTTTGAAGGCATTGGTCTGTATTTAGGTTACCCACAATTATTTGGCTATGTAGGCTTGAGCGGCATGTTACATGGCCTATTTACCTTTGGTGCAGTGCAGGATATTCGCCGCAAAATGTACTCTGGTTATTTGCTGCTGCTCGGGGTGATAGTCAAAGTCTGCCATGAACAGTTCTATGGTGCCAGTGATGATGTAACCGCAATGATCGGCGCGCGGGTGGCCACCGAGGCGCATTTAGTTGGTTTGATCTGTGGCTTAGTCTGCGCGCTCTTATTCTTTATGCTCCCACGCACGATGCTAACCAAAGAAAAAGCATAAAGTCTCGATTCTTCTTTGATGATCTAATCCAATAAAAAGCCGCTAACACAATGTGTTTAGCGGCTTTTTATTCAGTAAAACACCTTAGTGGCAGAACGTTAGCATCACAGCTTTGAGTCTCAACGCCTTGCTTAGGCGAGAAACTCATTTATGCGCTGATCAGTAATTCCCTTAAGCGTTTCACCTCATCACGCAAGGCCGCCGCCTGTTCAAACTCCAAGTTACGCGCATGTTCATGCATTTGCTTCTCGAGCTTATCGATATCATGGCTCAGCTGGGCAGCATCTGCATGATAACGTTTGGCTTTAGGCTCAGCGACTCTGCCAAGGGATGCTTGACCATAATCCTTTTCAGACTCTCTGCCGTCGTCCACATCCATCACATCGGTAATACGCTTGACCACGCCTTTTGGCACAATGCCATGCTCAAGGTTGTAGGCTCGCTGTTTCTCACGGCGGCGCTCGGTTTCCCCCATCGCCTTTGCCATCGAGTTGGTGATGCGATCGGCATAGAGGATCACCTTGCCATTAACGTTACGCGCGGCGCGACCAATGGTCTGGATCAGCGAACGCTCCGAACGTAAAAAACCTTCCTTATCTGCATCCAAAATACAGACGAGTGAGACTTCCGGCATATCTAAGCCTTCGCGCAGCAAGTTGATGCCGACCAGCACATCAAACTTACCCAGGCGCAGATCGCGGATAATCTCCACCCTCTCTACGGTATCGATATCTGAGTGTAAGTAGCGGACTTTGACACCATGTTCGTCGAGGTATTCAGTTAAATCCTCCGACATACGTTTAGTTAACGTGGTGACTAACACCCGCTCGTTTACCGCAACCCGTTTAGCGACCTCAGAGAGCAAATCGTCCACTTGAATGCCAACGGGGCGCACCTCAAGCTCAGGGTCGAGCAATCCTGTGGGCCGCACAACTTGTTCAACAATCTCGCCGCCACTCTTATCCAATTCATAGGGATTTGGCGTCGCCGACACATAAATCGTCTGCGGCATTAACTGCTCAAACTCTTCAAACTTCAGCGGCCGGTTATCCAACGCCGAGGGCAAACGAAAGCCATATTCCACCAAGGTGGTTTTACGGGAACGGTCACCCTTATACATGGCACCAATTTGTGGCACGGTGACATGGGATTCGTCGATAACCAATAAACCATCAGCGGGTAAGTAATCGAGCAGCGTTGGTGGCCCCTCACCGGGGGCGCGTCCGGATAAATAGCGGGAGTAGTTTTCAATGCCGGAGCAATAGCCTAGCTCCACCATCATCTCGATATCATATTGCACCCGCTCGTGGATGCGCTGCGCCTCAATCAACTTATTATTGTCGAGCAGATATTGCTTGCGCTCACGCAGCTCTTGTTTAATCAGCTCGGTGGCTTCTAGGATCTTTTCCCGCGGCGTCACATAGTGGGTCTTAGGATACACTGTGGTGCGAGCGATACGTTTGATAATCTGCCCAGTTAACGGATCAAACTCGCTTAAGCGTTCAATTTCATCGTCAAATAGCTCCACCCGAATCGCGTAGCGGTCTGAATCGGCTGGGAAAATATCAATCACTTCGCCGCGAACACGAAAGGTACCGCGCTGCAACTCGATATCATTGCGGGTGTATTGCAATTCACTCAAGCGCTTAAGAATGTCCCGCTGTCCCATGGTATCGCCTTGGCGCAGGTGCAATAGCATCTTTAGGTAAGAGTCAGGATCGCCAAGACCATAAATCGCCGATACCGAGGCAATCAGCACCACATCCTTGCGTTCCAGCAGGGCTTTAGTGGCCGAGAGCCGCATTTGTTCAATATGGGCGTTTACCGAGGCATCTTTTTCTATAAAGGTATTGGATGCGGGGACATACGCCTCGGGCTGATAGTAATCGTAATAGGAGACAAAATATTCCACCGCATTATTGGGGAAAAACTCTTTCATCTCACCATATAACTGTGCTGCGAGAGTCTTATTTGGCGCCATAATAATGGTCGGTCGCCCAAGCTTGGCAATCACATTGGCGATGGTGAACGTCTTACCAGAGCCCGTCACCCCTAATAAGGTTTGGCAAGCAAGGCCTGATTCGAGGCCATCAACCAATTTAGCAATGGCTGTTGGCTGGTCACCTGCGGGGGCAAATTGGGATTCAAGCTGAAAAACAGATTCTGACACGCGCTACATATCCTTGTGGTTAGTCGAACCATTCTAATCAAGAGACAGATTAAGCTCCAGCAGTTATCTTATAATCAGCCTACACTGAACATAAACGCCAATGTAACAAGTAGTAACTTTTATCAAATGTAATTAAATTACAAACCATTTATCTCCAATGTTGGGGATGAAAAATACTCCTCAATCCCGCATGGTTTCTCGCTTATTTCGACTTATCAACAAATTCTGTGGATAACCCTGTGAGTTGCGACTTAAAACAAGCGGCAAACCCTTGGTGCGCGGGCGATGGACTTAAATTGCACTATTTTGGCGATAAAAATATTAATCCTTAAATTTCATATAGTTGACAATTGCAAGCCTTATATTTTTTAGCATAAATTTAAGTTGCAATTTTGTAAGCAGATGAAAGTCCTTCCTTGTGTATTAATTTGGCATTAATCCTGAATTTCAGTGCGTTTTATCGTCAGTTTGAGCACTAAAACGCCGTAGTCAAAAAGTTTCACTTTGCTGCAATCAAATGGTCATCTTGATGTTTAACGGCGCTCATCTAGTGACTAGAAAGAGGATAATGCCCGAGTTGTGGCTCTATTTGCCTAAACGTCAGTGCTCACTACTCACGCAATAGACTCAGCCCAAATAGCATCATTAACATTATAACGAGGTAAGCGATTATCTATGCGGGCAAAATCTTTTCTGAGTAAGGGTTCGCATCTGCCGGAATCCGCATAGACTTTGTTTGCTATTAGTTCCTGTAAACATTCAGCCAATTTTGCACTTTCGTGTATTTATTCAATGCCGTAGTGATTTTGATGCTCAAGCGACGGATCTTTAAGCAATTGAAGATATGAGCCAGCCTTTAAGCACTTTTCATTGACAAATTTTATGGTACCGAACAGCGCTATCTTGCGAAAAGTTAAGTTATTTCTTCATCAAAATGCTGATTTCTACACCATGATGCACATTAGATGAGCACTTAACAGCATAATTACACTTTTTTTAGTAACTCGAGTTGACTCCTCCAACAGAGCGTTTTACTATGCGCTCCGTTCTCAACGAGTCATCGAGACGATTAAAGCGATTCCCCTGTAGTTCAGTCGGTAGAACGGCGGACTGTTAATCCGTATGTCACTGGTTCAAGTCCAGTCAGGGGAGCCACTCTTTAATCATTGATAATCAATGAGAATACAGTTAGATAACTAACGATTCCCCTGTAGTTCAGTCGGTAGAACGGCGGACTGTTAATCCGTATGTCACTGGTTCAAGTCCAGTCAGGGGAGCCACTTAGTTAGCAAGCTGATACGTTAAAACGATTCCCCTGTAGTTCAGTCGGTAGAACGGCGGACTGTTAATCCGTATGTCACTGGTTCAAGTCCAGTCAGGGGAGCCATTTTAAAGTAATATCCAAAGTCGATAGTCATATCGCACCCTCTACTCCCCTGTAGTTCAGTCGGTAGAACGGCGGACTGTTAATCCGTATGTCACTGGTTCAAGTCCAGTCAGGGGAGCCATTTTAAAGTAATATCCAAAGTCGATAGTCATATCGCACCCTCTACTCCCCTGTAGTTCAGTCGGTAGAACGGCGGACTGTTAATCCGTATGTCACTGGTTCAAGTCCAGTCAGGGGAGCCATTTTAAAGTAATATCTAAAGTCGATAGTCATATCGCACCCTCTACTCCCCTGTAGTTCAGTCGGTAGAACGGCGGACTGTTAATCCGTATGTCACTGGTTCAAGTCCAGTCAGGGGAGCCATTTTATTTCACTTCATCTGTTTTTTATCCTACATCTAACGCTTATAGATCACGCTTTTCATTTCTGTTTTGCCTTAAATACGGTTACACTGTGAGCAGTTTGTTAACCAAAATACCGTGTATCATCACGCAGATAACGGTGTTATTTCAAATCTCATGCAATATCTTATTGCACATACTTTGACATATTGAGAGCGAATTTTATGGCGATGTCTAAATCGTATCCCATTTTTTTGTTGCTGATCTTTTTAGGCCTTTTTGGTTGGATTTATCAAAGCGAAAATCACCAGTTGCAGGCAGAACAACAGCAGGAACTCAATAATTTCAAACAATACATGGTCAACTTTGACCAGTGGCAAGGTAATGGTAGCGAACTTTACCAAAGCCTCTCCGAACATTACCCTCTGCAATTTTTTCAATATATTGATGATACTGATGGGCAACTTAATTACACTCAAGGTGAACTCAACGTCCAAATGGCTCACCCACTTGCTGGGTTATTTTCCTTAGATTTGTCACATACACAAAAGCTGCCTGCGGGTCGGTTACAAGTTAAGTTGAGTGTTAACCAAGCCATCGAAAACGCCATTGCCAATACCCAGCAGCTAGGATTCTCATTACTGCTAGCTTACATTGTATTAGTTGTTGTTTTTTTATTACTTATCAATAAATTAAAATCTTCGATCCGTTATGCTGCCGATTATATTATGCATGTTCCGGAGTTGAGTTTTTCAGCCATAGAGTCTTCTAGACTGAATGGCGAAATGACCCCCGTCAGATTAGCGCTTGAGGAATGCCGAACAACGTTAAAATCACGAGTCGATAGCCTCACACAGGAAAACCAGAAACTGCATAAAGTGGCTTATCAAGATCCCATTACGGGGTTTGGCAGTCGTCCTCGTTTTACCTCCAAGTTGGAAAGTATTAGCAATCGTGCCATTCCTCAACTCGGATTAATGGCCATGGTTAAGGCGACTGAACTGGCTCATATCAACCAACTTCAAGGGCGCTCAGCGGGTGACGATTATTTATCGAATGTGGCTAATTGCATACGTAAAGCCTGTTCAAAATATCCCGATGCAGAGTGCTACCGCGTTTCCAGTGCCGATTTTGCGATTTTTTTGCCCGATTTAGTGTTAAAGGATGGACCTAAGTTTTTAGATCAACTGAAAATTTTCCTTGATGAATATCAACAGATGATCAAAGCAGAATCCGCGGCACATATCGGGCTTGTCCCATACCAACAAGGGACAGATCCCGTCAATTTGCTATCCCTTGCAGATACGGCTGTCAGCATAGCGCAAACCCTTGGTCCTAATAGTTATCATATTCAAGAGAAACTCAATGCGGATCAGCAATTTGGTGACGACCGTTGGAAACTGGCAATCAATGACCTAATCACCCGCCAAGCGCTTAAATTTTTCCAACAACCGATTCAACCTTGCCGTAACGATGTCGAGGTATATCGCGAGTTGCTGGCACGCTTCTACAATAGTGAAGGGAAGTTTTTACCGACCACCACAGTCATTGCCATGGCGGAGCGCCATGGAATGAGCACAGAATTAGATAAACTAGTGGTGATCACTACATTAAAAATGCTTAAAGAAAATCCCACCATTAGCGGCAATTTTGGCATCAACATCAGTGCCTTTTCAGCGCATCAAGAACTGTTTGTTGGCTGGTTAAAGGATATTCTTGGTAAGCATAAATATATCGCTTCACGCTTAGTATTTGAGATTAACGAATCCGGTATGCAAGCCAATTTAGGGGCGAGTTATAAGTTTGTACGTGAAGTGCATAGCGTAGGTTCGAGGGTATCAATTGAGCGTTTTGGCATGAGTTTTACCTCGTTCAAATTCTTCAGCGAAGTGCGCCCAGACTACATTAAGCTTGATGGTAGCTACACCTCGGCGATCGATGAAGACAGCAATAACAAATTCTTCGTGCGTATGATGGTAGACGTTGCCAGACGTATTGGTATCCGCGTAATTGCGACCAGTGTTGAGCGCCAAGAAGAAAAATTAACCCTCGAAAAACTTCTCGTTGATGGCCTCCAAGGCTATTACATTGCTCAGCCACAGGCCATCACCCTAACTGATCAAATTTAAACCAATGCAGGGTTAATCAAGCATGCATATTTACAGTAAAGATAGTTAACCCTGCATTCTATATGTTGTTTATGCAAACGGAAAAGTCGATAATACGGCCAAGATCCGTTTAGACAAGTATTGAGATGAGTGAATATCTCCTGTTGTTGATCAGCACTGTACTGGTCAACAATTTCGTATTAGTGAAATTCTTAGGCTTATGTCCATTTATGGGGGTCTCCAGCAAACTGGAGTCCGCTATCGGTATGTCTATGGCGACCACTTTCGTGTTGACCTTGGCATCCATTCTCAGTTACCTAGTGAATCAATACCTATTATTGCCTTTTGATCTCAGTTATCTGCGTACCATGAGCTTTATTCTGGTGATTGCGGTGGTAGTGCAATTTACCGAGATGGTAGTGCAGAAAACCAGTGCAGCCCTACATCGCGCACTGGGAATTTATTTGCCGTTGATCACCACTAACTGCGCCGTATTAGGGGTTGCGCTATTAAACGTGAATGAGAAACACGATTTTATTCAATCTGCTATCTACGGATTTGGTGCTGCGGTAGGATTTTCCTTAGTGTTAATTCTGTTTTCCGCGATGCGTGAACGTTTAGCGGCGGCCGATGTGCCCATGCCGTTTAAAGGCGGTGCTATCGCCATGATCACCGCAGGCCTGATGTCATTGGCCTTTATGGGATTTACAGGATTGGTTAAATAGATGTCCACCATGTTAATTGCCGTTATCTTATTGACCCTATTGGCATTGTTCTTTGGGGTATTACTCGGATTTGCCGCCTTAAAATTTAAGGTTGAAGGTAATCCTATCGTCGATGAACTCGAAGCGATTCTGCCACAAACTCAATGCGGTCAATGTGGTTATCCCGGTTGTCGTCCTTACGCCGAAGCCATTGCCAATGGCGATAAAGTCAACAAGTGCCCGCCCGGCGGCACTGCGACCATGGAAAAACTCGCCAGCTTAATGGGGGTCGAGCCAGAGCCGCTCAACGCCGAGGCTCAGTCCCAAGTCAAAAAAGTCGCCTATATTCGCGAAGATGAATGTATTGGCTGCACTAAATGTATTCAGGCCTGTCCTGTCGACGCCATTATTGGCGCGGGCAAACTCATGCATACCGTGCTCACCGCCGACTGCACAGGTTGCGATCTCTGTGTCGAGCCCTGTCCCGTCGACTGTATCGATATGGTGCCCGTTGGCCAGAATCTTAAAAACTGGAACTGGCGCTTAAATGCCATTCCCGTGACTCTTATCCAAGAGACTCCGCACGAAGAAAAGAGAGGATAAGCGGTGCTGACTTTATTAGATCAATTAGATAAAGGAACCCTTTGGCGCTCACCCGGTGGCATTCATCCACCTGAAGTCAAATTCCTCTCCAATACCACGCCAATCAGCCAACTGCCATTAGCGCAGGAATACCTCGTGCCAGTGCCACAGGTGGGTGAAAACAGCACCCTTGCAGTAATGGTTGGTGACAAAGTATTAAAAGGCGCGCCATTAACCCAAGGTACCTCGATTTGGCATTTGCCCGTACATGCACCAACCTCGGGCACTGTTGTCGCCATTGAGCCAAGAGCCAGTAACCATGCCTCTGCCTTGCCAGTCAATACCTGTGTAATTGCCGCTGATGGTGAAGACCGCTGGTGCGAGTTAACGCCAGGCTCACTTGAGCTGAGCAATCAGGAGATCATTACCAAAATCCATCGTGCAGGAATAGCCGGCATGGGTGGCGCCGCCTTCCCAAGCCATATTAAGCTCAATCCCGTTAGTGAAATTGAATTAGTGATAATCAACGGCGTGGAATGTGAGCCTTATATCAGCGCCGACGATCGCTTAATGCGCGAATACAGCCAAGACATTCTGGCGGGGATTGCGATTATCCATCGCCTTTTGTCGCCAAAACGCATTGTGATTGCTATCGAAGACAACAAACCTGAAGCCATAAAGGTGATGCAACAGGCGGTGAGTCAATCTACGCTCCCTGCCGGCAGCACTCGGGTAACGGTGATCCCAACGAAGTATCCCTCTGGCGGTGAAAAACAGCTGATCCAAATCATCACAGGTCGTGAAGTCCCCTCGGGCGCCATTCCCGCTAAGCTTGGGATTGTGGTGCATAACGTGGGAACCGCCTTTGCGATTCATCAAGCCGTGACCCAAGGAAAACCGCTGATTGAACGTGTGGTAACCGTTACCGGGCAAAATGTGGGTAAACCTGGCAACTATTGGTTACCCATAGGCACGCCCGTTGAACATGTGCTCAAGCAAACTGAATTTAATGCCGAAGCCGAACAAAAAGTGATTATTGGCGGGCCAATGATGGGCCACGCATTGCCAACCATCCAAGTACCGATTTTAAAGGGCACAAACTGTATTTTGGTCCCGAGCAGTCAAGAGATTGGGATAACTCTAGAGGAAAAGGCCTGTATCCGCTGCGGTGAATGTGCCAATGCCTGCCCTGCTCTCTTGCTACCACAACAACTGTTTTGGCATGCAAAAGCCGAAGAATATGACAAGGCGGCCAGCTACAACCTAAAAGACTGTATCGAATGCGGTTGCTGTAGTTATGTGTGCCCGAGTGATATTCCACTGGTGGAATACTACCGCATCGCTAAATCGGCACTAAAACAAGCCGCCGATGAGAAGCATCAAGCCGAGCGCGCCAAACTGCGCTTCGAGGCGCGTATTCAACGCCTCGAAGAAGAAAAACTCGCCCGCGAAGCCAAGGCTAAAGAAGCCGCTGCGCGTCGCCAAGCGACCATGACCTCAACGGATAAGAGTGCCGTTGCTGAAGCTATGGCGCGGATCGCGGCCAAAAAGGCAGCAGCGGCAGAAGCCACAACCGATAACGCGACGGTCGAGGTCGTTGCGGCTGATGCAAGCAGCACTGAGGCGCCTAAGGGTAAGGCGGCCGTTGCCGCTGCGATTGCTCGAGCCAAAGCCAAGAAAGCCGCCGCTGCGGCTCAAGGGGCCGATGAAGCAGAATCGTCTCAACAAGCAGTCTCTTCTGTGCAAACAGCTTCTTCTGAGCCAAGTGAGCCAAGCGAGCCAACTGAGCAATCCGAGTCTTTATCACAAAAAGATAAAGTCGCCGCAGCCATCGCTCGCGCCAAAGCGAAAAAAGCGGCATTAAAGGCCGACTCGGATGCCAATGGCGACACTGACATCTCGACAGACAACACAGATAAGCCAGCAACTGAAACGACGGCTAACGCGGAAGTGGATGACAAAAAAGCCAAGGTTGCTGCAGCCGTTGCCCGTGCTAAAGCCAAAAAAGCCGCCGCGCAGCAGGCTGAATCGAGCGAGGTTACCGAGGTTCAGTCCAAGCTAGCCGCCGACGCTAAGCCAGAATCAGAGTCAAGCTCTATTCCAAGCGCGCCACTCAGTCCTGAAGATGAGAAAAAAGCCAAAGTCGCTGCCGCCGTTGCCCGTGCAAAAGCCAAAAAGGCCGCCGCGCAGCAAGCCGAATCGAGTGAGGTTGCCGAAGTTCAGCCCGAGCATACAGCAGACGCTAAGCCAGAGTTAAACGATGAATCTGGCAATAAATCAGACTCAGCTACTGATCTAAGCGCGCCACTCAGTCCTGAAGATGAGAAAAAAGCCAAGGTCGCGGCCGCCGTTGCCCGTGCAAAAGCCAAAAAGGCCGCCGCACAGCAGGTAGAATCGACTGAGGTTGCCGAAGTTCAGCCCGAGCGAGTAGCAGACGCCAAGCCAGAATCGACCAATGTGTCAGGCAATGAATTAAGCTCAGCCACTGAACCAAGCACATCACTCAGTCCTGAGGATGAGAAAAAAGCCAAGGTCGCTGCGGCGGTTGCTCGTGCTAAAGCCAAAAAAGCGGCCAGAGAAGCGAATGCTAACAGCGATGCAAATGAATAGCACTGCGGATTTTAACTTCAGTGCTTTAAAAATGATTAGCTTAAAAATCAGTGACTCAAGATTAGATAAAAGGGATCACAATGGCGTTTAAAATAGCCTCATCACCCCATGTTACCCGTAATTTGCATACTTCAACGGTTATGCAAAGGGTTATTTTATGCTTGTTACCCGGACTTGTGGTGCAATGCGCCTTTTTCGGCTGGGGTACGCTTATTCAAGTGTTACTGGCAATTATCGTAGCCTTAAGCTGTGAAGCCGCGGTGATGAAACTGCGTAACCGCAGCATCAAAGCGAGTTTAAGCGATAACAGCGCCATGCTGACGGCAATCTTGATCGGGGTTGCGATCCCGCCGCTAGCACCTTGGTGGATGATCGTTATGGGTACAGTGTTTGCGATTGTTATCGTCAAGCATCTCTACGGTGGCCTGGGCCATAACCTGTTCAATCCCGCGATGGCCGCCTATGTGTTACTGCTGGTTTCCTTCCCTGTGCAGATGACCAGTTGGATTGCACCAAGTACGGTTGCGCTCAATACCCCAAGTGTTATCGATAGCTTGCAACTTATCTTCAATGTCGGTGCCCATGGTGGGATGGATCAATTCCGTTTAGGGATTGATGGGATCAGTATGGCAACACCGCTCGATACCCTCAAAACCGATTTGTCTCTAGGGCTGACTACCACTGAGAGTTTGGCCAAAAGCATATTCGATGGCGGCACTGGCGTGGGTTGGTTTTGGGTCAATTTAGCTTATCTTGCTGGCGGTTTAGTGTTACTTAAATTAAAAGCCATCCGCTGGCATATCAGCACAGGCGTGTTGGTGGGATTATTTGTGGCATCCAGCATCGGCTTTTTACTGTCACCCGATATGCAGGCAAGCCCGCTGTTCCATTTATTCTCGGGCGCGACCATGCTCGCCGCCTTCTTTATCGCGACCGATCCCGTCACCGCGGCGACCAGTCCACGTGGCCGTTTAATTTTCGGCGCATTAATTGGTGTCTTGGTATATATCATCCGTACCCAAGGTGGCTATCCCGATGCCTTTGCCTTTGCCGTGCTACTCGCAAACCTGTGCGCGCCATTTATTGATTACTATGTGCGTCCGCGCACCTATGGCCACTCTGCGAGCTAGGCCTGTGGCATAAAAGAATCAAGCGAGCTTGAACAAGGATTCTTGAGGAATAAAAGTGAATAATCCAATGATTAAAAATGGTCTGCTACTTGCTCTATTTGCCCTGCTCTGCACCGGCTTAGTGGCTGTGGTTAATCAACAGACCTTTGATGAAATAAAGCTGCAACAGCAGAAAGAACTGATGGGCATCTTACATCAACTGATCCCAGATGAACTCCATGACAATGAGCTGACCGCGCAGTGCACGTTACTGCAAAATAAAGAGGCGCTCGGCACTGAAGATGCCTTGCCTGCGTATATTGCCACCGCAGCGGGTAAACCCGTTGCTATCGCCTTAGAAGCCATCGCTCCCGATGGTTACAACGGTAATATTAAGCTGATTGTAGGTATCAACACCCAAGGTGAAGTATTAGGCGTTCGTACGCTTTCCCACCAAGAAACGCCCGGGCTTGGGGATAAAATCGAGTTACGTAAATCCGACTGGGTCACTAAGTTTGTCGGAAAAGTGCTGACATCTGAAGATGACAAGCAATGGCACGTACAAAAAGACGGTGGTGATTTCGACCAGTTCACTGGTGCGACAATCACACCACGCGCCTATGTGAAAGCCGTTAAACGCGCTGTATGGTACTTTACTCAGCATCAAGCAGAGATTTTCAGCCAACCACTGAATTGTGAGGCCAACCATGACTAATTATCGCGAAATTGCCTGGCAAGGACTGTGGAAAAACAACCCCGGCTTGGTGCAACTGCTGGGGTTATGCCCACTGCTGGCCGTAACCGCGACCCTCACCAACGCCCTTGGCCTAGGTATCGCGACAATGCTGGTGCTGATTGGCTCAAACGTTTTGGTTTCGATAGTGCGCGACTATGTGCCCAAGGAAATCCGTATCCCCGTGTTTGTGATGATCATTGCGGCGCTGGTGACGGCGGTGCAACTGTTAGTCAATGCCTATGCCTATGGTCTGTATTTGTCCTTAGGGATCTTCTTGCCGCTAATTGTGACCAACTGCATTATCATTGGCCGCGCCGAAGCGTTTGCCTCCCGTAATAATGCCTTTAGCGCCGCCTTCGATGGACTGATGATGGGGCTTGGCTTTACCTTAGTCTTAGCGGTTCTTGGCGCAACGCGCGAAATTCTCGGCCAAGGCACCCTGTTTGATGGCGCCGACCAACTGCTCGGCCCATGGGCTAAAGCCTTAACGATTCAGGTATGGCAAGTCGATACCCCCTTCCTGCTGGCGATGTTACCGCCCGGCGCCTTTATTGTAATGGGCCTACTTATTGCCCTGAAAAACGTTATCGATAAAAAGCTTAAAGAGCGTCAACCCGAAGCAGCAGTGCAGCCAAGCGTAACACGGGCACGGATCACCAAAGTGAGTTAAGCCCTTATTGAGATAACAGCTTAAGTAGTGGGTTTAGCGTTAAACCCACTACTTCCAAGGATCACTATGAATCAACAAAAACGCATCCAAATCCTCACCCGCCTGCGTGAAAACAATCCCAAACCCGAAACAGAGCTGAATTTCTCCAGTCCCTTTGAATTACTGGTGGCGGTGACCTTGTCGGCACAGGCGACCGATGTGAGCGTGAATAAGGCGACCGACAAACTGTTTCCAGTGGCCAATACCGCCCACAGCATTTATGCCTTAGGCGTGGAGGGATTAAAGGAATATATCAAGACGATTGGCCTGTATAACAACAAGGCCATCAATGTGATTAAAACCTGTGAAATCTTAATTGAAAAATACAACGGCGAAGTCCCTGAGGACAGAGAAGCGCTAGAGTCGCTTCCTGGCGTCGGTCGTAAAACCGCTAACGTGGTACTCAATACCGCCTTTGGCTGGCCGACCATCGCCGTCGACACCCATATCTTTCGCATGGCAAACCGCACTAAATTCGCCCCCGGTAAAAACGTGGTCGAAGTCGAGGAACGCATGTTAAAGGTCGTTCCCGCCGAATTTAAGGTCGATGTGCACCACTGGTTTATTCTGCATGGCCGCTATACCTGTCTGGCCCGCAAACCGCGCTGTGGTAGCTGTATTATTGAGGACCTTTGCGAATTTAAGGAAAAGGTCTATCCCGAAGAATAAGGGCGCCATATGGCTGTCGTTAAGCACTCTAACTAACGGAATGAGTAAATAACAAGGGCTTTTAGGCTAGAGAATACTTTCAGGCTAGTTAACTTTTGCTGAAAGCCCTTTGTTATTAGCGTTGTCTTTAACACTGTTATTAGCCCTATTGATATTAGCCCTGTAGTGCAGATTAATTGGTCTGCTGAGCGGCTTTTTGCTGTAATAGGGCTAATAATTCTTCATATTTTGGCCCTTGGCCAAACTGGGGTAGCGCTACCGCAAAAACCACCAGCGCAAAGGCAATATAAATCGCGTACGGGTGACTCCAAAATCCTGCGAGCAACGTAAGTGTGCCAAAGATAAGCAACATAATCACCCCAACTCGCACCCGCTGCGCCATCTGCACTTTTTGTTTCGCGGCAGCGATAAGCGTAAGTTCTGCTTGAGTAAATTCCATATCCAATCCTTTGCAGTAAACCTATCCGATAAAAATAACCCTCAGGTACAGTTTGCACCTGAGGGCGGTTTTACTGCAAACAATTTGATGTGGGTATTACTGAACTAACACTGCCTCGGGGACAGGCCATTGGCTGACTAACCATTCACCCTGCCAATTTTGAATTGACACCCACAGGCTATCCGTTGCCGCCAACTTAGCGCCGGTTATCGCATGCACATGCTGGCCATGTTTACTCCCATGTAAAACCCCATTTTCACCTTTTTGCAATGCTTCTAATGGCAACGCCTCTGGGCCGATATTGGCATACCCTTGACGAATATGGGCGACATCACCCTGTTCAAAGATCAACATAAAATCTTTTACGTAATCATCATGGTGTTTGTAAGGCGCCTTTAAATCTAAGGGCATAGGCGCGATTTTAAATTCACCAAGCTGCTGGCTCGGCCAAGCGGGTGGAAAGCTTGGGCTAAGCGACTGATAGAGAAACACAAAGGGTAAAATCAAAATCAAGCCACTGAGCTTGTATTTATGCTTTAACCAAAATACCGATGATGCCATTAGCGAGCCTCCCCTATCATATCTGCAGCTAAGTCTTTAGTTTCGGCCTGTTTAAAGGCGCGAACATGGCGCAATCCCCACATCATAAAACCAGTGATCGACATTCCAGAAAGTACCAGCCCAAAGCAGAACCAAATCAATTTAGTCCAAATGCCACCTAAGGTGCCGTAATGCAGCGGATCGGCAATATGCATTAAGGTTTGCATGCCTGTCATGGTTTCTGGCGAGGTAGCACTGGCAATTTCGCCAGTCCATGGGTTAATGCTGAGATTATAGGAATATTGATCGTAAAAAATATGATCGCCACTGCCGCTTAAATGGTACATATCCCGTTGATGTTCAGGCAGCATCACATAGCTTGGTTGAAAATCGGGGAAACGCTGCTTGGCTAAACTTAAGGCCTCAGTAAAAGAGACATTGGCGCTTGGCACTTTTAGATCGCCAGCTTCTACTAGCGGCACTTGCTCGGCGGCAATCATTGGCGCATGGGGCTCGATATCAATATCTGCATGCCAGAAGATGGCTTGGACTAAATACCACAGCCCTGTAAGACTCATAATCGCGATAAACCAAATCGACCAGACGCCGGATAATTTATGCAGATCCGACAAGAGTGTTTTCTTCCCTTGGGTTAGCCGCAATTTAGGGGCAAAAAAGCTGCGCCAAAAACGCTTATAAACGATGAGTCCCGTTACCAATGAGGCGAGCATCAAGAGTGCCATAGAGCACACTAAGTAATAACCCACGCTATAACCGCCCTGCCAAGGAAACAACAACCAACCATGTAAGGAACGCATAAAACCGATAAAAGTTATACCTTCATTTATTTGTTGGATCTCACCCGTATATTGATTCACATAAGCAATGGCATAGGGTTTATCGGCATCGGTAAAGGTAATGGCATTGACTAAGTAAGGCTCAAAGGTCATAGCACCCATCACTTGCGCATTTGGATAGGCCTTTTCGACCACCAGCATCAACTCGTCGACGGGTTTTGCGGGTAATTCGTTAGGATTTGTTGCACGAGCAGCTGGATTGGTAAGCCAAGTCAACTCATGGCTAAGCACAGCAACAGTACCCGTTAAACAGATAAAACTGAATAAAATCCAGATGGGTAATGACACCCAACCGTGCAACATAAACCAGAAGCGATTACTTATTTTCGCCATGGGGAGTTGTTCCTACCTCTTTTAAAATCCTGTTAGTGTAAAGTTAATACGAATTATTATCAATACGGTATATGGGTAATCTACTATATTTACAAGATGAGTCACACATTTTGGGACAGCCAGCCTCTGGATATTCAACTCAAGCAGCGCTCAGGATGGATGAAGCGAGATAGGTTTAAATGAAAATGTTTATAGCATGCTGCTGATTACCACCGATTCAAATCGACATATATCCCTAGCCTGTCGAAGGCGCGTCTAGATGAAACTCTGGATCAATTGGTATAGGTTTCTTGCTGAGATACCTGTGTTTATGATGATTAGTGAATAAGTAATACTGATAAACAAAACAGTGTAACGTACTGTTATTATAAAATTTTATTAATTATTTTACCGATAGCTTGTAGGCAATAATTCTTTAGTCAGCACAGAAGATCCAGTACACTAGCCCTCTTTGCTTTAGAGAGTCCTTGCGAGTATGCCCTATTCACACCCCTTAGCCGATGCGCCTCAGCCACATACGCATATGCACCGTCAATTGGCTAAGCCGCAACCTAGGATTTCCCTAAAAGCACTTGCCGAGCAACTCAAGCTTGAGCAAGCCACCATCATTGGCAATGCGTCAGGGGAATGGCAACCTGCCGCGAAAGGTCTCACCTTTATTTTTAATGGTACGCAATGTCCGCAGCATTTCACGCCCCATGGTCATGTGGTTACGATTGCCAATGGTGGCTTTGCCGAATCGCAATATGCTTTTGAAGTACAAGGTCATCCCCAAGGTGTGCAACTGGCGAAAGCATTAACCCAAGTCGCCACCGATCTCACTGCAACTCTCGGTTGCTGGCCATCATCGGGCTTAACGGCGATCGTACTTATGATGACCTTGGCACAACAACTACAAGTTCAGCGCATGTCGCTACTGCCCAGCTTACGGCGCAGTGTTGAATTGCCCGAGACGGTCCATCTCCCCTGCATGGTTCATAACTGGTTAGGGGAAAGAAGAATCGCTAAAGCTCTGCTCTCTGATCGCTTAGACTGGGCTGAATTTACGCTGAAACCTTGGGAGCAAACAACGGAGGCAACACACCAAGTAAACTTCATCAATGAAAGTGAAGATCCCTTTATCAAACTGGATTTATTGAGACAAGATCGCCTCGTTGAGTGTGTAAATAAGGATACCAAGCAAGGAGTTCGGCAGCATTTAGCCGAGTTAGCAGGTACGCCAAGCGCTATTTGGTTGCAGTGTGCGGATAAAGCCAAGCTCATCGCATGTGAGTCGCTGTTTTTTAATCACCAGCCCGAAACACAGCTAAGCCCTTGGTATTTAATGGATTACCACGCCTCACAATGGCTCGATGCCATTCGCCACCAGCTCGCCTATTGCCAGCAACAACTCGCGGAATAACACTGAACGCTTATCCAACTTTCCCTAACGCTATGCCTAATGGCTCAAAGTAGGCTATCAAGGCATTAAAGATACGTTGTCTATGTGATTCATCGGGATAAGCTCCTTCCTTTGCCAGCGCAGAGTAACGTGTGCCAGACACCAAATACGGATTTTGGATCCCTTGATAGGATTCGATACACGCTTCAAAGGCCCGAGCCATCATTTCGGTAGGTTTAGCAAAATACTGCGCGCCATAACGTTTATCTAATGCTATTGCGCGGCGGACATAATCGCTCGGCGCTAAATTGTCCTCAGAGAGTAATGTCACTCGAAAAATTTCAGCTAAACGTTGATTTAACGGATGATCAATGAGCGGCAGATCAGCAAGCCATAAATCGCTGGCGCACTTAAAACGTCCCGTGGTTCGCGAAAACGCCTTAGGCGCCACATAATGGTCAAACGCATGCCAAAACTCATGGGCCAAGGCGCCAGCGCCGGCATTTTTTGCTAATGCCAGCTCTCTAGCCGCGGGAGCATAATGGGCCTGCACACCCTTTTGCCCGCCATGACCAAAGGCAAGACTTAAGGTTTGCCTTAGCCCTAAGGTTAAGGGCGGTAAATGCAGGATAAAGGCAAGGTCTGCCAGCGAATCAAACACTAAATTAGCGGCAATTAAGGATTCTTCCCGCGTAACCCAACGCCCTACGCGCACATGGCTAAAGCCAAAGGTTTGTTTCACGTCGAGAAAAGTCATTTGCTCCCCAAAGCGATAATCGGGGCCATGACGGTGGTATTGCTGATGGATTAGCACAATCCGTTAGAATCGTCGGTTAAGTATGTATAAAGGCCATTCTATGTGAAAGCCGAATGCATTTATAGTGTTCCAGTAGCTATCCTATGCTGGCGTAATTGCCGCTAATTTACTCAAAAATACTTCTAAACTAAAGGGCTTTTGGATAAAGACCACATCGGGAAATCGCCCAAGTGCTGGGATCTCATCACTATCATTGGCTGAGAGCAGAAAATACTGGCATTCCCAAGTACTATCATCCATCTCAATGATAAGCTGGCGCATTTGTTGAATTAACACTAATCCGTCAGTCTCCTTTAACCGATAATCGACAATCACCAATGGTGGCCGCAGCGTTTTAAATAGCCTTAACGCCGATTCAGCCTGATCTGTACAGTGGATTTGGGCAAAATGGGACTCGAGCGCTCCACGGCAAATCTCAAGATTAAACAGATTATCGTCTACTAATAGTAATGTTTGCTGGGTATAACGGTGTATTGGCTCCTGCTTCTGGTGATAAAACTGACACGGAAAGTGCATTAATACCGTGGTTCCTCGTCCTTGCTGACTGCGTATCCGTAATTTACCGCCAATCTGCTCCAATAATCGCTTACAGGTATAAAGCCCAAGCCCTATTCCCGAAATACCATAGGAGCTAGACAGTGATTGATAAATAAAGGGACTATCTAACGCCCGCTTTGCCTGCATAGGCATACCTTCACCAAAATCACGGATCAACACCCTCAACATAGGCGAAGCTGAAGCTTGATTAAATGAAGGATGCAAATCCATATAACAGTGTACCTGCTCACCAGTACTGTATTTAAAAGCATTATTAATAATATTGGTGACAAGTTGGAATAGCTTAGTGCCATCAAGCTTAAGCAAGTCAGGTAACGTATCACTCACCGACACCGTGAGGGTTTTACCCGAAGTAGTATTGAAAGCTTGATAGTATTCTTGAATGCGACCAACATATTCTCTAAGGTTAATCGCATGCTGATCTAATGTGAGTTTTCCAACTTCAGCCTTACTGTAATTTAATGTGTTTTCAGCAACCGAATAAAGCAAATTTGCTGACCAGATCATTTTATCGACAATATGGCTTAGCTCCTGTCTTGATGTGCCCTGCTGTGCTGGCTCGGATGGTATTGAAAGAGTTTTCTTGAGCATCCGGCTATAACCAAGCAACGCATTTATTGGCGTACGGATCTCATGATTAATACTGGCCATTACCGCTAATTTCGAACGATTTTCACATTCAATGCGCTCAATAAGCTGTTGATGTTTCGCTTTAAAAAACCATAGTAGCGAAAATGCTAGCCCAAGAAGCGCAATCGATAGGATTATAACGAAAAGCTCAATCACTTCCGCTCGAGGTACCTGATAATAAACCTGTAAATTGAAACGGGTCTGATATTTGTTCAATGTAATAAACTGACGATCTGAATAGGCAAATAAGCGCCAAATCCCCGTTGCAGCAGGGATATCACAAAAAGCGCTTCGTAAAATTGAATGCTCGAACTGATACGTAATGCATATATCTTGCTCTTGATCGATACGCGTCAAAATCCTTTTTTGGGAAATGGCATAAATCAAATAAGGCATCTGAGGTTCATCAATCTTAACGGTCAAAAGGGTATAATTGATTAGCCTGGCGTGTAAACTCCCGTTGTCCATCATACTTAATGTTAATGGTTTAAGTTCTGGCAAGATGGATGGATCAGAAATATACGCCAGTTCGAGTTCAGGGGTTAATGTGAAGGCAACGGCAGATTTGATCTTCAGCAAATCCTTAGCAAATACTTCAAATTCTTTTGTGGTCACCGCAGCGGAAGCATTAAAAAACGATCGCAATGCATCTAACATAATACGGTGTTGTAAAAACATATCTTGGGATGATGAAAATACTGCCTGAGCTTTTTTTTGATAAACCGCTTTAAATTCATTAATTGAATGGGCAAGCGTTAAGCAAATAATAATCAGCGTAATAAATAACCCGGTAAGCAAGTACATGCTTGAAGTATATTTACTCCCCATTATCTTGCTCCTTTACGGCATTTAACAAAAATTGGATCTGGGTGTTAAAAGCCGATACCGAAGCCAAATTTGAAACACACAACGTCTCATCCAAGGCGAGATAACTCGTCATCCCCAAAAACTCATGCCTAAGATCAGAAAAACATTCTTCAGCGTTGAGTGACATAAGTTGCAGACTCATGCGTTCAAGCTCTATGAGTAAAGCTCGCCTTAACACTTGTTGCTGCGGCTGTTGATATTGCGCCAAAAAAACTGACAGCGCTTGCTTCACTTGGTGTTCAAGCCCATGATTATTCATGTATTAAACACTCACTTTGATAATGGCCTATCCAGTTAATAAGGTAACGACCTTCAATGGGTGGACTATACAAATATCCCTGTGCCACATCACAACCTAAGGCTGTCAAAATAGCGGCAATAGCGGCGGTTTCTACGCCTTCGGCAACCACTTTTACGTGCATCTTTTGCGCTAGGGCAATGGTCGACTCAACAATTAAATAATGTTGATGATTGATATCCATATCGGAGACAAAACTTTTATCAATTTTTATTTCTTTAAAAGGAATAGCATCAAGACGATCATAGGTCGAATAGCTTTTACCAAAATCATCCAGTGAAATATCAATATTATTAATAATGAGCCGGGCAATCGAATTAAGAACTCGATCTTGATTAATGATTTCCTGTGATTCAGTTAACTCTAAAATTAAGTGAATCCCCGTATGAGCACGACTAGACTCGATAATGTATTCAATTAACTCCTCACAGGTGAGATCATCTGCCGTAATATTGATTGATAATGAAAATGGGGTGAGTAGAGGCTGGCGTAGCCAACACTGCAATGCCTGAGAAATCACCATCCGCGAAAAAATACTGTTTAATCCCTGTTGATTGATTAAAGGCAAAAATACGTCGGGATAAATATAACCATGGTGGCGATCACATAAACGAGACAACACCTCAAAACCAGTAATTTCTTGGGTTTTTAAATTAATCTTTGGCTGGTAACAGAGGATCAACTGTTCATCCTTAAGTAACTGTTGAACGTTGATATTTGCATGTCGGTGACCTCGATGACGATGCGTAGTTGACTCAGGCACATCTTCGGTGTCGTTCGTAAGCAATGGCATTAAAATATCACTGGCATTGACAGGCTTTGCAAACACACCCAATAGGTTTAACCTGAGTGTATGAATAATACAGTCTACCAATTCAAGAGTTCGTTTATCGGAAGAACTGATCACGGCAATCGGAATCGACATCCACCGAGGCTCTGTCGCCAACATATTGATGACAGCAATACCATCGCCCTGCTCCATCTTCAAATCGATAATGATGAGATCGAGTGATACATTTAACCCCATAATTAAATCAATCCCTTGATTGCCATTACTGGCTTCATAAATATTAATTTCATTTTCGGCTAAACATTTATTGATATCCGCTTTGAGCGTTTCTCGGATAAATTTTTGATCATCAATAATGAGTATATTCATATATTGGTCTCTAGCTGCATAAAGAAAATAGGATCGATTGTCTGAGACTTAGCCGAAGGAATAACCGATAATTTCAGCAAATTTCGATTAGCCATTACTTCGGTTCTACTGGCGAAAAAGGAATAATTCTTTATAGTTCTATGATTGTTTTCTAAGGTTCTAATTTTAAAAATAGGTAACTTGAATTGGGAAAGCTTCCTTTTTAAGGATTCATCACAGATGCTGAAACTTAAGTACTTTATCGAACGACATAAAGCCATTTCATTCAGGTAGACAGACATCATATAGTTTTCAATATGAGGTGTGACACCAAAAGAAGAAAACACCATTAAGGTATCAGGGCTAGACTGACTGTTATGGCTAATGACCTCAAACAAATCCACTTCATCATTCATAAACTCGAGCGCAACCTTAGCGTGCGTACGGCAAAACAAACAATGCCCAACAATCTGCTCACCAAAACTAAATGCAACAACGAGCGATAATCCCAAAAAAAAGGGTTGCGATAATTGACAATTATTCAAACAAAGCCGGGGGTTGCTCTCATACACTAGGCTCAACTGTAGTAAGGTCAAAAAGTTATCATGATGGTTATCAATAAATTCGACACGATAAGGTTTATTACGATAATAAGGATGTTCGCTACGTTCGACACTCGAATCAAATAAATTAATCGAGGCGAGTCCTTCACTAACAAAACTTTTATCCTGCCGATAAATATCAAATAATTCTGAACCAAAAATTTCTACAATTTCAGCCTGTTTTGCTAGCGATGGAATATTGACTCCTCGCTCCCAACGGCTAATCGTAATCGCATCTAAAGCATCAAATAAACAACTTTTTTCCCTGAGTAAACAACATAAATCTTCCTGTGAAAGTTGATTTTCAGTGCGTGTGTGTTTTAAGAAATTGGAGAATGTCTGTGCACTTGTTTTGCTTTGATAGGAGATAGGTGTACAAATCATAGCGTGTTCCATCAGTCTTTTTTATTTTCTCAAGCAGCTCCATATATGTCTCAAGGTCAACATCATCTATTGGTTCTGGATACCTTAGGGTATAGATAATCCAGATACGTTGCTGTTCTTCCACAAAATAGAGACCAGTGATTTTCTCTTCTTGCATCACTTATACCTTTATAGATTTAGCCATATAACCATATTTTTGCTACGGTAATAGCAGTATAAGTGTCATCTTTTAAATAAGACCATGGCACTATTACAGTGTGTCATGGGAAAAAGTGTCTAGTGAACCATGCGGTAATATCTATTCGAACAAGCTGTATTACTGACGATACAAATAGATACAGAAATCAAACATAGAATTGCAATGTTTTATTACCATTCAGTTAAATATCGGCCTCGAAGAAAATAAAGGCGCAATCGCTAACACCAGTATTTCGATAAGCAGACAACGGCGGCAACTCATGCCAACTAACGAGACTAATTATTGAATCAAGGGGGCATGACAGTGAGGAAGGCACTGAAACCCTAAGCGATTTTTTATTCTAAAATTTGCATAAATAAAAGGCTAACCTCGGGAGTTTTGCTAGAGGATATGCACATTGGTGAATAGTAATTCAAAACAACATGTGCGCTTGGTGAGCAAAACCCCGCGTTAGGGGGTAAACGAGGCGAACCCATGGTGGAAATAAGCAGTAATTAACCACTCCAAGGTTTAAATGGGTACTGCTAATCACGGGCACCACTCAAGGATAAAGGCGCTTCCGTAGATGTCCTTCCCTCGCGGAGCCAAGAGACACTGCATGCTTATTAAACGGGCTTCATCGGCAAGTTTCTTATCTTTAAGGATTTGTTTGTAACTCGCATATTGCGCGTGAAATCGCTATACTGCGCGGCCAAATTATCTTGGCCAAGACTTTGCTGACATCAGCATGATTGTTGCAACGGCGTTTGTCAGCAACGCAGCCGGTTTAAGCCTTTTATTAAGACGTAACTCCTAGGACATCCCCTTGATCTCTACCGCAAATATCACCATGCAATTCGGCCCTGAGCCATTATTTGAAAATATCTCGGCAAAATTTGGCAACGGCAACCGTTATGGTTTGATTGGCGCTAACGGCTGCGGCAAATCGACTTTTATGAAGATCTTAAGTGGCGCCCTCGCCCCGACATCGGGTAACGTGTCCATCACCCCAGGGCTTAAAGTCGGCACCCTAAGCCAAGATCAATTCGCCTTTGAGCAATACACGGTTATCGATGCGGTGATCATGGGTGATACCCAACTGTGGAAAATCAAGCAAGAGCGTGACGCCATTTACGCCAAGCCAGATATGAGCGAAGAAGATGGCATGCGCGTGGGCGACTTGGAGAGTGAGTTTGCCGAGATGGACGGTTACAGCGCCGAGAGCCGCGCGGGCGAAATCCTCATTGAAGCCGGTATCGAAGAGTCTTTCCACTACGGTCCTATGTCTCAGGTTGCGCCTGGTTGGAAACTGCGGGTGTTATTAGCCCAAGCGCTGTTTGCTAACCCTGATATCTTGCTACTCGACGAACCGACCAACAACTTAGATATTCATACCATTAGTTGGCTTGAAACTGAGCTGAATAAACGCAAATGTACCATGATCATCATCTCCCACGATCGACACTTTTTAAATGCTGTGTGTACCCATATGGCGGATATCGATTACGGCGAACTGCGTATTTATCCCGGCAACTATGACTACTTTTTAGCGCAATCGGCATTGTTGCGTGAACAACTCTTAGCTGGCAACGCCAAAAAGAGCGCCGAGATTGAAGAATTACAGGACTTTGTTAACCGCTTTGGTGCCAACGCCTCTAAGGCAAAACAAGCCAGCTCGCGCGCCAAACGCATGGACAAAATTAAACTGGATGAAGTGAAATCCTCCAGCCGAATTACCCCATCGATTCGTTTTGCTGCTGGTAAAAAAATGCATCGCCAAGCCTTAGTGCTGGAAAATCTTGGCCATGGTTTTGATGGCGAAAACTTATTCGAAGGTGGTGATTTAATTCTCGAAGCTGGCGCAAAACTGGCAATTATTGGCGAGAACGGTGTGGGTAAAACCACCCTATTACGCTGTTTAGTCAATGAATTAATCCATAATGAAGGCACGATTAAGTGGTCCGAAAATGCCGCTATCGGCTATTGCCCACAGGATAGTACCAGTGATTTCGATAATGACTTGACTATCATTGAATGGATGGACCAATGGCGCCAACCCAAACATAACGATTTGATGGTACGCGCCATGTTAGGTCGTTTGCTGTTTACCGAAGATGATGCTAATAAAAAGGCTAAAAACTGCTCCGGCGGAGAGAAAAACCGTTTAATTTTCGGTAAGTTAATGATGCAAGATATCAACGTCATCATTATGGACGAACCGACTAACCATATGGATATGGAAGCAATTGAAGCGCTCAATAATGCCCTCAAAGATTTTGAAGGCACGCTGATTTTTGTCAGTCATGACCGCGAATTTGTTTCTTCGTTAGCGACTCGCATTATTGATATTCGTGATAGAAAATTGGTGAACTTTCAAGGGACGTTTGATGAGTATCTGGCAAACCTTGCCAGTGCGTAGCCCTGCGGGTACTAGGTACTAAGCCTTTTTAAAGGCTTTATCCTTTGCCAATAAAATTACCCAATAAAAAAAGACGCTTCACTCTACTCGAGATAAGCGTCTTTTTTATATCACCCTTTTTATATCACCCAGTGACTGACGACCTCATTCCGTCTTAGCTTCCACCAAAGCCGCAAGTTGCAGTAGTGACTCTTGCCAGCCTAAGTAACACATCTCCTCAGGAATAATCGCAGGAATGCCCTCCTGTACTATCTGCAAGCGGGTACCACAGGCTACCTCGGCAAGTTCAATTGTCACCTGCATCACCCCGGGTAGATTAGTATCATCAAATTGGTCGCTATGGCGGATAAGTTTATTAGGGATTAGCTCGGTATAAGTCACCTTAAAAGAATGACTGTACCCGGTCGCAAATTGGGTAAAACTCATGGAATACCCTGCACCGACAGCCAACTCAAACTCATGAATTGCCCCGACAAAGCCATAAGGTGGTAACCAACGTTCTAACGCCGCTTTATCGGTAAATGCTTTGTAGACTAACGCCGCTGGTGCACGCAACACCCGATGTAATCTCACTGTACCTGTGTTATCCGACATATCCTTATCCTTTAAAATGACGTTGAAGCGCCGTGTCTAACATCAGTATTTAGCGCGAGCAAAAAACAAGATTATAGTTGCTCGGGTAATTTCTATAGTTAAAATTCTCCATCTATTGTTGCCTCCATCCCAGCCAATCTCTATTCAATTGACTGATCCCCCCTGGGTAAGAAGCGAGTATTTCGTCAACATTCTTAGTTCCACAACGCTGCGTACTAAGGTGCTCAAATAACCGTCTTAATAACTGTTTGCCATTTTTATGTTGAAACAGGAAGCGAACAAAACTGTGAGAATGTTGATAGAGCACATCTTGCATCTGTCCTTGCCAATCTTGTTCTGATACAAGTAGCTCAACAAGCCCCATTGATAAATGAGCTTTATCATCTACAAAAACCATATTCGACTTATTCCGAGTATTATTGTTAATAATTGATTCATATCGAGTATTTAACTCAACGGTTTCTAAGAATTCTGAAGATTCAAAGTACTCAGCAAGTCCTTCATTTAACCAGCGAGGTATACCACCAAATTGTCCGGCATTGATTACATGAACACTCTCATGGATTGCAGTTCTAAATGCTTGGGCATCTTCACGATGCCATACTGCTGCTAGGTTATGTTGACCGGAATAAAATCCTTGGCTTGCACCTACTTGAGAAGCATAACGTGCCTTTAATTTGTTATAAGCGGACAGGTTTCCAGCCAACATTAAGTTGACTTTGATTGGATGAAGCTGACGTTTTGGTAAGTATTTTCGGTAAATACTATCAATGTCTTTAATCGTTGCATTGAGACGATCTCGAAAAAATGGGGGAGGAGTCGTAGCCAATGAATCAATTTTTAACTCAAAACTATATTGAGGCTCTGTGTAAAGTGTCAGCTGACTATCCTTAATTGCATGGCTACTATCAGAGAAATGTGTCAGCCCTTTTTCATCAACCCAAGTATATATTCCTCTTCTTTGCTTAGCCTCTTCTCCCTGTTTTACTACCAAGGCATTACATCCATCAAAATCCATTTGGTGTGTTTCATTTTCCACACTCCGAGGTGTTATTTGACTCATTGTGGGCGGAACTTCTGATGCAGAGCACCAATCCCATTGATAAGCAGCACAGTAGTGATGAACAGGCTTCATAATATTAGTCACTAGTTGGCTGGTCTCAATGCGGCTCCATCGACCTTGATAGTGAAAGTAATCGACTAGCAAAGCGATAATGGCCATTGAAAATAACGTTACAAAAATATGCTTTGTGCGGCTTTCCATTGCCACCACTCCTTAAGATTCAATGACGATTAAGCTCACGAGTGAACACATAAACCTTCTCTTCAATAGGCAAAATTTCAATACCAAGATGTATTGAAATAAGACGTTATTTGTTCAGTCAGCAAGCTACAACTTCAAAATAAACAACACTATAATATTCACTTAAGACTAAACAAAATATCCATCGAAAAAGACTTGTTTTGCCGCATTTTTTCTCCCTTGGTTTACACTCATAAGGTACCCAACAAAACACAACTAAATGAATTGGGTTAATTAATCCTTAAGGGTATTGCATACGCAGCACCGGTGCACCAGTTTATTCTGTAAATCCTTATCATGGTGATGGTTTTATGAGTCTTGAAGAATCCTTAGAACAACTCAAACGTCAGTACTTACATGCTTTGCCTGATAAAAAGAAACAAATCATTACGTTATGGATCTCACTACGGAAAAACTGGCAAGGACATATGCTGTCAGCCGTTTATCGCGAAGTGCATAATTTAAAAGGTTCCTGTGAAACCTTTGGCTTAATCGAGACCAAAGATCTAGTCGATAAGCTTGAGCTTCAATTGAAACATCTTCTCGACACCCCAGCACCAACGCTAAATGTGATCAAAGGCCTAGATACGCTTTTCCACCAGTTACTGCAAAATAATCAACATTGTCAGCCTGCGGCCCCCGTGGTTGAGGCGCAAATGCAACAAAGCCCCTATAAACCCTCAAAGTCTCGCCATGAATACTGTATTGCCATCATCGAAGATGACAGTAATGTGGGCTTAATGATCACAAAACAACTACACGAGTTTGGTTTTAATGTGCAACATTTCTTAAATTTTACCGACTTTCTCAAGGTGCAATACTCAAGTCCATTCGATTTAATTTTATTAGATCTTATCTTGCCCGATTATACCGAAGAGGCACTATTCGAAGCCGCCACCGAATTTGAGAAAAATAATACTCGGGTATTTGTATTATCTTCTCGTGGCGATTTTGATATGCGTTTATTAGCGATTCGTGCCAATGTCAGCGAGTATTTTGTTAAACCGGCCGAAACAACATTGTTGGTTCGTAAAATTCATCAATGGCTCAAAATGTCCGATAAGCCTCCCCTTAAAGTGCTGTTAGTGGATGATCAGCAATCGATGGTGGATTATTTTTCGAGCTTGTTACGTAGCCATGGGTTAATGGTTAGAGGCATGACCAAACCCGAGCACGTCATGCCAACCCTGGAGCAATTTGAACCGGATTTATTTATCTTTGATCTCTATATGCCGGAGGTAAATGGCTTAGAACTGGCAAGAATGATCCGTCAGCTCGATAAATATACTTCAAGCCCTATTTTAGTGTTGAGCTCAGATGACACCATGCAAAATAAAGTCAGCATTATTCAGGCGGGATCCGATGATCTTATCTCTAAACAAACAGCCCCCAGCCTCTTTGTTACCCAAGTGATTTCCCGCGCGCAACGTGGCCATGATATACGCAGTTCTGCCAGCCGAGACAGTTTAACGGGCTTATTGAATCATACCCAAATCCTTGTTGCGGCTCGTCATAGTTTCAGCTTAGCCAAACGAGCAAACTCTTGCGTATGTATCGCGATGCTGGATCTAGATCACTTTAAGCAAGTGAATGATACTTATGGCCATTCAGGTGGTGATAAGGTTCTATTAGCTTTTTCGCACCTGTTACAACAGTCCCTACGCCCTGCGGATTTTATGGGGCGTTATGGCGGTGAGGAGTTTATGCTGGTCATACCTGACATGCCCGCACCGCTGGCGATTGCCAAAATTAATGCCATTCGTGAAAGCTTTAGCCATATTGTGTTTGTTGAAGAAGGCGCCGAATTTAAAGTCACATTGAGTGGTGGTTTGGCATTTTCAACCGAATGTCATCAGTTTCAAGAGTGTTTATTATTAGCGGATAAAAACTTGTATGAAGCCAAACGAAGCGGACGAAATTGTATTATCAATACCTTAGTTTAATGTATTGCCTAAGGTAAAAATCAGTATGACCTAGTCTCGTTTTAATGATGCCAAATACTGGAGCAGTTTATCCCCTAATTGAGGCAATTCTACTATATGATGAATCGCACCGCGTTTGATCGCCTCTTTAGGCATACCAAATACCACACAACTCTGCTCTCCTTGGGCAAAGGTTTTGCCACCTTGCTTATCTATCGCTTCCATCCCATCGGCCCCATCTTTACCCATACCAGTTAGGATCACAGCTGTCGCATTCGCGCCTGCATATTGAGCCACTGAATGGAATAACACGTCCACTGATGGCCTATGCCCGCTGACTTTGTCACCTTGGCTAAGCTTTGCTTTAAAACTCCCACCAACTTTGATGATTTCTAAGTGCTGATCCCCTGGTGCAATGTAGGCATAACAAGGTAATAACCGCTCCCCTTCCTCAGCTTGCTTTACATTAAGGCGAGTGAGTTTGTTTAGTCGTTCTGCAAAAGTACGGGTAAATCCAGCAGGCATATGTTGCGTAATCACGATTGGCGGCATAACCGCAGGAAATTGTTGTAAAAGATGCAAAATAGCCTCGGTCCCGCCAGTGGAAGCTCCAATAGCCACTAACTGGGTATTAACAGTACGTTGATTTAAGGCAGATTTTAAACTGGGTTTCAGCGTTATGGTCGGTGCAGGCAGGCTTTGCAACTTTGCCTTTGCCGCAGACTTAATTTTTTCGAGGATTAAATCCTGATATTCATTAAATCCCTGAGGTGAATCCAGCTTAGGCTTAGGAATAAAATCCACAGCTCCCAGAGCTAGTGCATTGAATGTCGCATCTGCGCCCTCTTCGGTTAAGGCAGAAATCATCACGACAGCTGTTGGTCTTGCCTTCATTAATCGATCTAAAAACGTGAGTCCATCAACCTTTGGCATTTCAATATCTAAGGTAATCACATCTGGCCGAAATTGATTCACCATATCCTTGGCCATATAGGCATCGACAGCCATGCCAACGAGACACAACTCAGGATCGGACTCGACCATCCTGCCCAACAGACTGCGGATTAAGGCTGAATCGTCTACCACTAATACCTTTATTGCCATCTGCTATTCACCAAAGAGTTCCACATCCCCACCACTCGGAAGATTTTTAATCCGTAAGCGGTATTCACTTTCCCTATCCATAATAGTGCTATTATGCATCGTCTTGATTTTTCTAACTTTAACTAATCCTGTTTCCGGGAAGAAGTACACTTTACGCGGGTAAATATCGAGTAAGTCCGCAGCGATGACGGGTATTTGCTCTATCTGCAAGTAATCCAACACAAATTCAGCATTACGCTCGCCAATATTGTGTAATGTTAATCCTGATAGCATGTTGCCACCACCAAACACCTTCGCTTCAATGAACTGCCGTCTTGCACCTAATTTCAATAAATCATTGATCAGCAACTCCATCGCATAGACACCATAACGCGCTGATTCAGCTAAAATACCATTTCCATGATTATCACAACTGGGCAATAAAAAGTGATTCATGCCACCAATTTTCCGTTCGAGGTCATATAAGCAAACGGCAATACACGACCCTAATACAGTCACAATTAATTTACCCTCCCGAGTGGCATAATATTCACCTGGCATAATTTTCACGGCTTCACAATCAAACAAGTGATCAAAATACCGATTTGGCCCTAGGGCAGGATATTCAATATTCGGTCTTAGCACTCGTTTTTCCCTTTACGGCCTGATAAGTAGTTTGTCCTACAGGGGTGAGGATCTGTGGAAACATATTGAAATTTTCAGAATGTCCCGCGATATATAATCCCTCTTCCGTTAGTGACAGCACCATATGTTTTAAAATGGCTTCTTGAGTTGCTTTATCGAAATAAATCATTACATTTCGGCAAAAAATAATATCGACGGGGGTTTTAATCGACCAAAAAGAATCGACTAAGTTGATTCGAGTAAACTGCAACATTTGCTTTAATTCCGGGATCACACGGACTTGACCGAGTTTCGCCCCTTTACCCCGCTGAAAAAATAACGTTTTACGCTCATCGCTCACCGTCTCAATACGCTCTATCGGATAAATCCCCGTCTGCGCTTTTTTTAAGACGGCACTGTCAATATCTGACGCTATTATCTCAATCGGCGTATTAAATCGACCAAAATGCTCAGCGACAACCATAGCTATTGAATAAGGTTCTTCACCCGTGCTACTTGCAGCACACCAGATCCGTTTTGTGTGTGGATGAGTCTGTAAATAGCGTTTTAACACCTCAAAATGATGCGGCTCACGAAAGAACGCGGTTTGATTAGTCGTGAGTGCATTAATAAATTCCTGGTGTTCGCATTCATTCGCTTGTAAATACTCTAAATAAGCCGTAAATCCCGATAATTTCAGTGCCCTAATTCGCCTCACTAATCGGCTATACACCATAGCGTCTTTACTGTCGGCTAATTTTATACCAGCGAACTGATACAGCAGGGTCTTTACCGCCTTAAAGTGAGCCAATGTAAACACATATTCCTTACCTAGCGGTCTGAGATCACTCAATCAAAAGTCTTCCCATTCATCTTGATCGACTTTATTTAACCTAGGCTTAGGCGTCATTGCTTTAGGTTTCGTGGACACTCGTGCTAATGAGGGGGTTTTAGTCGCTATTTTTTTAAGCTCAGAGGTGCGGCCAATTACGCTTGTTTCCTCATCGACTTTGAAATTTGCAACACTATCAGCTAGTTGCTGCGCCTGAGATTGCATACTTTCAGCTGCCGCAGCGGCTTCTTCGACTAACGCCGCATTTTGCTGCGTCATTTCATCCATTTGCACAACGGCTTTGCCTATTTCATCGATCCCAATCGCTTGCTCATTAGAGGCGGAGGCTATTTCCGCCATAATGTCGTTCACTCGTTTGATTGCAATGACAATTTCCTTCATGGTATCGCCGGATTTTCCGACGAGGCTATTGCCGCTCTCAATTTTACTGACCGAGTCAGAGATTAATGCCTTAATGTCTTTCGCTGCATTTGCAGAACGTTGAGCCAAGCTTCGCACTTCTGAGGCCACGACCGCAAACCCCCGCCCCTGCTCACCGGCTCTGGCTGCCTCGACCGCAGCATTGAGCGCCAATATATTGGTTTGAAAGGCAATACCATCGATCACGCCAATAATATCGGCAATTTTGCGCGCGGATTCGTTGATTGACGCCATGGTTTGCACGACTTGCTGGATAAGCTCTCCCCCATCTTCAGCCACATCGGCAGCTTTTGAAGCTAAGGCATTGGCTTGGCTGGCATTATCAGCATTTAATTTTACAGTTCCCGTTAACTCTTCCATGCTGGCGGAAGTTTCTTCGAGACTCGAGGCTTGCTCCTCTGTTCGACTGGACAGATCGGCATTGCCTTGAGCGATTTCAGTAGATGCGGTATTGATGGTATCAGCTGCTTTTTGAATATCTCTTATCATGTAAGAGAGCTTTTCAGCGGTTTGGTTTGAATAGTTTTTTAAATCATTAAAGGTGCCTTCATACTCGTTATAAATCCTCGTGGTCAAATCCCCTTCAGCCATGGCCATTAGCACACGAGCAACATCTTGTAATCCTCTATCAGAGGTTTCAATCAAAGCATTGAGGCTATTCGCTAACATTAAGAAAAAACCCTGCTTACTTTGACTATCGACACGTTGGGTAAAGTCTCCCGCAGCGGCTGCCCCAACGATCCGAGCAATTTCTTGTTCAACTTGTACTTCTTCAGTACGGTCGAGCCACTCAACAACTGTGCCTAACCGTTCACCTGACTTTGCAATAATCGGGCTTGCCGTTAGACGGAAATGACAACTCGCCACTTTGATCTGCGACTCATATTTACGATCGAGCTTGTCAAGCAGACTCGCTTGATGCGCCGGATTACGGTGGAAGATATCCATAGAACTACCGATGATCTTATCCACAGCGAAATGGGGTAAAACCTGGCGAATTTCACTTTCAGAGCGGCGTAACATGGCTTCAACTGAACGGTTCATATAAATAATGGTTCGATTGGCATCGGCGATCATCACATTGGTGCTTGTGTTATTGAGCGCTTCTAATATGCGTTGGGTTGCCCGTTCAGCTTCAATACTTTCAGTGCGGTCAATCCACTCAACACCAGTCCCTAAATGCTTATTATCACGGGAAATAATAGGTGTCAGTATCAATTTAAAGGTTCGCTTACCAATGCTGATTTGTGCCGTATGTGGTTGTGTTAATCTTTCTAGCATATTGCGCTGATGAGCGGGATTAACATGGAAGATATCGATATTACTGCCAACGATCTTGGCAACGGAAAACTGGGGTAACTGTTTACGGATATCAGCCTCAGCCTCTGACAGCATATTCAGTACGGCTTTATTGGCGTAAATGATATTGCGCTCACTATCGGCAATCATGAAATTATTACCACTGTTATCGAGCAATTGGAAATAACGTTGGCGCTCTTCATCTCGACGTTGGCGCTCTTCGGTATTACCGAAAATATCTAAGATACCCATAGTGTTTACTCCTGCTCAGAAAGACTGTTTGTATCCATTAGCCCCAACTCATCACTGCTGATAAGAGCTTGAATATTGACCAAAATAATCATTTTTTCTTCAACGGTTGCGAGACCTTTGAGATAGCGACTATCAAAGGCAGCGCCAAATTGCGGGGCGGGTAAAATGGCTTCACTCGCCAGTTTAATGACATCTGAAACAGCATCGACCACGATGCCGACAATTCGGTCACAAACATTGAGCATAATCACTATCGTGAACTCATCATAAGTAGCTGTTCCGACATTAAATTTCATTCGTAAATCGACAATCGGTACGATATCACCACGAAGGTTAAGCACTCCTTTAATAAAACTGGGCGCATTGGCAATTTTTGTGACAGGCTCGTAACCTCTTATTTCTTTTACCGACATAATGTCCAATGCATAGTGTTCTTCACCCAGCACAAAACTTAAAAACTCTACTTCATCATGGGCACTAAATTCCGGTTTAGGGCCGAGCAATGTGCGACTTTCCATTAGCATGTCCTCAGTTAATGCTTAATATGCTGGGCCAGTGATTCCACATCGAGAATTAAAGCGACACTACCATCTCCCATAATGGTGGCTCCAGACACGCCTGGGATCCGACGATAATGTTTTTCAAGACTTTTAATCACAACCTGCTGCTGACCAACCAATGCATCAACAAACAATCCAAAACGTTTATTGTTGCTTTCAAGGAGCACCACAATGCCCTCTTCGGGACGCTTGGCAAACGGATCGATTTCCATCAATTGATGCAGGTTTAATAGGGGTAAATATTCTTCCCTGACTCGGATTAAACGCTCGTGAGCGAAGGACGTTAGCTGCTCATTATGGGGTTGTATTGATTCGATAATATGGACAAGCGGTAAAATATAGATTTGATTACCCACACTCACACTCATCCCATCAACAATGGCTAAGGTCAGTGGCAATTGAATTTCAAAGGTAGCCCCATGACCCGCCACGGAATCGATATCGATTCGTCCGCCTAGTGCTTCAATATTTCGACGAACAACATCCATCCCGACACCACGGCCAGAAACATCAGTAATTTCCTTGGCGGTCGAAAATCCGGCGGTAAAAATCAGTTGCCAAATCAGTTTATCCGGCATGTTATCCGCAACTGGCATATTATTTTCTCGGGCTTTTTGTAAGATCCTCTCGCGATGTAAACCAGCACCATCATCGTGCACAGCAATGACAATACTGCCTCCACGCTGACTTGCTTTAAGCGATAATTGGGCCGTTTCAGCTTTACCCAACGCACGCCTGACTTCTGGTTTTTCAATACCATGGTCTAAACTATTGCGTACTAGATGCGTGAGCGGATCGACCAGCTTTTCAATCATGCCCTTGTCGATTTCCGTGTTGCCACCTTCGATCACGAGATTGACATTTTTGCCGAGTTGTTCTGATAAATCTCTGACTAATCGATGAAACCGGTTGAATACAAAGGAAACTGGCAACATTCGGACCGACATCACAGCCTCTTGCATCTCCCGCGTATTTCGCTCAAGTTCGACCAATGCAGTCTTAAGCCTTTCACCCAATTCACCCGACAGCTCATTACCAATGAGGGTCAACATTGACTGGGTAATAACCAATTCACCCGCAAGATTGACTAGGGTATCGATTTTGGAGGTTTCGACTCTTAATGTGGCATCTTGAGTGGTCGTGTTGACTTTTTTAGTCGCAACAGTTGTTTGTGGTGATGTGACGGCAGAAGCCACATGCTGATTTGATGCATTTGAAGTAACCAAATCTGTGGGTTCTGTTTTTTCGGTTTGCGTGACTTTGCCTGTATAACGAGGCACTTTAGCACCGGAATGATGACTAATTGGCTCTGCAATTGGCTCAATGATGGGATGTGCTGGATTAGTTTTAATCTGCACTAAAGCATCAATTTCACTGTCAATGCTTTCAGCTGTTAAGGACTCAAAGAAACCAAAACCTAAGTCATCGTCAGGCGCTGTATTAAGTTGCTGACTATTTGGGACCGTTTTGCTTAAATCATCAATACTAATTTCTTTCGCAATATACGCTTCATCAAAAAAACCAAAATCTTGATTTTCAATGGCTAAGGTTAATTTGACATCATCTTCAAAAAAACCAAAGCCGAGATCATTCTCGTCACAGGCCTTGGGTAAAACCGTTGCGGTGTGTGGCACTGCTGTTTGAATTGGCGAAGTGAACGTTTCGTTAGAATGGGTAATCGAAAAAGGCTCACCATTTAATGCTGCAATTAATTGATTTTTAGCAAATTCAACCTGTTGCCAATCAATTGGTGAATCTTCACGATACAAGCTAAGAATGTGGGATAGCGTGTCAACCGTCTTCAAAAGTAAATCAATGACCCCGGAAGATAACTCAAATGTACCCTTTCTCACTTTATCGAGTAGGTTTTCCATTACGTGAGTGACACTGGTGAGCGCCGTAAAGCCAAAAATACCACTGCCTCCCTTAATAGAGTGCGCCGCTCGAAAAATAGTATTTAACTCCTCGGGATCTGGCGACTGAAGATCGAGGGCAATAAGCAGTTGCTCCATGCTTTCAAGATGCTCATGGCTTTCTTCAAAAAAGACTTGATGAAACTCAGCCATATTAATGGACATATTGCCCCCGATACCCTCAACCCAGCACTTTGGCGGTTATTGCTAATAATTTTTGCGGGTCAAAAGGCTTAACCATCCATCCCGTTGCACCAACCGCTTTTCCTTGGGCTTTCATATCTTCTCCCGCTTCAGTGGTTAGCATTATGATTGGGGTTCGCATATATGCGGACATCCCTCGCAAAGATTTAATTAAGGTTAAACCATCCATTCTCGGCATATTTTGGTCAGTCAAAATAAAATCAAATCGCTGGCTACTACACAAATCGAGAGCCTCTTGGCCATCTTTAGCCAAAGTGACTAGATAGTTTGCTGATTTCAGCGTGGCTTCAACCATCTGTCGAATGGCAGCAGAATCATCAACAATTAATATTTTTTTACTCATGCCCTATTCCATAACCACTTTAGTGATATTACCGGGAGAAATTAATTCATAGTGTTTACATAATTTTTTCACCAGTGATAAGCCTCGTCCAGAAAGTTCAGGATAATTTGAAATCGATTTATCAAAACCAGTAAATCCTTTGCCACTATCAGATACAGTGATCAACAGTTCATACCTGTCATTCCAAGTTATGCTCACTTTTACCCAATCATTTGAAGTAAGCCTATCTACGCAACCATCTCTTATACTATGGTACAATTCAAAGCCTTCAGGATCATTTTTTAGTCTAGAGTCTAATTTTAGTACACCATGGTCGATAGCATTACTAAATAACTCGGCCACTACCGTAAATACTCTTTGACAAAAATATGTCGCAAAACCAAATGCTGATAAAAACTGGTTGAGCATACCCAAGTAATCCGCACTTAGTAGCATAGGTCCTGATATCTTGATATCCCAATCAAACTCTCCATTCTTATTTGATAATAAATACCTAACATCTTGAGAACGATACCAGTCATGAAGACGCTGAAAATCAAGAGTGCAAACACTAATATCATCAATAATATGATTGTCAAGAGAATTATTATCAAAATTTTCTTTAAAAAAGTAAGGCAAGGAATCTAACTTTTCATGAAACAGAGCATTAAGTCGCTCCATACCAAACTGACAGTTATCAAATAATGGCTGTTCAATTAATCCATCGCTATATAGACATGCATATCCTTCGTGCGGCAAATCAATCTCAGCAATATCTGCAATAAATGTATTTGGCGGTAAAATTCCAAGCGCCATATTCGTTGACTTAAACACTTTATTTAGCCACGAATTATTATCTTGAGATTGATTATTATGTCTGAGGTGAAGAAAAACAGGCGGCATACCACCATTCCAAACATAAAGTTTATTACGAAATAAATCGGCTTCAAGAAGAATGCAGGCAACAAATCTATCATCTGGATTTTCGTAAAATAATTTTTCATTAAGCTCATAGATTAAGGTTACTAGTGAAAAGCACTTAGAAACCATAGCCTTAAATGTACTTGCCACTCGCATGATAGGCATGGCAGCACTAAGACCGTGACCTGTTGAATCAGCTAGCATAATGAATAAATTACCGTTAGGTGAGACACTATTTAACAAAATATCGCCACTAAAATTCGCACTTGCTTGAGAAAATGACTTTATAAAGTCAAATTGGCTATTATCAACATTCACTAAATGCTCAAAAATATGACGAGCCAGTTGCTCTTCTCTTGCTTTTTCATAGAGCATTTTTTCGAGTTCAACACTTTGCTGCTTAACTTTTTCTTGCAATCTGATACGTGTTAATAAAATTTCAGCTTTATACCAAAACAATTCCACATTAATAGGTTTAACAACAAAATCCAACACCCCCATTTTAAAGCAATCTAAAAATGCCTGAGGTTCTTTCTTATCAGTTACAACGACAACTGGAGTTTCCTTATTCAATTGACGAAGATTTTCTAGTAATGTTAACGCTGTGCCATCGGACTGAAAAAAATTCACTAAAATCAAATCAATTCTATTGATAGCTATTTCAAAAAAAGCATCCTCAAGATTATCACAGATAATCACGTTATAACCTTTGCCATGAATAAAATCACTGATAGACTGACTCACAACAGCATCATTATCGACAACTAATACAAAGTGATTAATTACTGAGTGTTCTGACATAGCTAGATTACTCGATGATATAAATTTTCTGCATGTTGGCGACGGTTAATATCTCCTCAGCTTGACCATGAGCTCCTTTTACTGATGTCGACATGCCCTTTTCTTGAGCTTTTCGATATAGCAGTACCATCATGCCTAACGCTGAACTATCAAGATATAACACTCGGCTAAAATCCAAAATAATATGATTAACGTCCTTAAGAGTTAAGATTTGTTGATAGTCTCGTGTAAAATTTTTGTGGTAATAAAAGTCAAATCGCTCTGGCAAGATAATGGTCTGAATGTTTGACATAATATAATATCCATTTAAAAGAGTTCGATTTCGCCACTCGTTATTTCATTCCTTGATACGGGATTATGTTTTTCATTTCTGTGCCGACTCATTTTTTCAGTCACGTCTTCACCGGTAATTCCAAACTCCTCATAAGACATAGCTGTGACTTGTTTGAGCGATTCTTTTAAATGATGTAACGCTTGATTGGTGTGTGACAAACTTTGAGAGGTTATATCACTAAATTGTAATCCCCTTATCGTATCTGAAATTGCCGTTTCAAGTTCATGCGCCGATGAATCAATGCGCGCAATGACCTTAGAATCCTTTTCCGCCTTTACGATAATTTGTTTGAGTGCTGTATCAATATCTTTTTTTGCATCAATAATATAACTCATATCCTGTGCGGCAACTTTACTTACATGCTGGGTGAGTTGTTCAATCTGATTCTGAATAGATCTCAGTTGTTTTTGAATACTGTCACTAAATCCAGAACTGCGGTTAGACAATGCACGCACTTCATCCGCCACGACCGCAAAGCCTCTGCCCGCTTCCCCCGCACGCGCCGCCTCAATCGCGGCATTTAAAGCGAGTAAGTTTGTTTGAGAAGATATTTGATCGATATCCTGTAAGGCCTTCATCGCCTGCGGCATGGATTCGTAAATAAGGTTAACTTTCTCAAGCAATTCCATTGTTGAGGCAGACATTTCGATGGTGGATTGAATGAAGCGTTCTAACGTTTGCGACGTATTATTCGCAAATTGTTTCATCTGCTCGGAGTGAAATATCTCAGCATCATCAGTACTTTTTACTAGATCAGAGATAAATCCCGTTTGCTCAGTCATCAGCCGGCCTAAGCCATCAAAAGAATCTCCGAGTAAATTAACCGCATCTTCCTGAACCCGCAGGACATTATGGATATTATTTTCACATTCACTAACAGTCGCAATCGCCTCTTGGTATAAGCGTTGGTGCGTTTGCCAACCAAGAGCGACGCCATCCCGTTGTTTTACTTGAGAGGTGCTAGACATCACCGAAGATTGCTGCTGACGGTAAAATTGCCAACATAGCATCACGGCAACCGCCAACACCGGACTGAGGAGCCAAAGGGTAATAGACCCCACCAAGTAACCTATTGCTATTGCAAAGACTGCGATGATGCCATCCATGTATCTCATAAACACTTCACAATAATTTATCCGTGTGTAAAAAGTAGTTTGAGATTCAGGGGTTTTCAAACAAATACGGAAAAATTTTACTTTGTTGAGGGCGTGTTGACATTTCTTGATTAGATTATCTTCGCTCTGGCAAGCTTATTCTCTCGTAACACGTCGACTCAGATGACGAGAGGCAAGGAGTAGACGTTTGCCATCTGCTGCCTTGTAGCATTTGGTCACCAAAATCTCCGCAAAGCCCACAGGGTTTCGCTTCTGTAGTCAGAGATCTCGCTGTTACTAAAAATGTTTCATTAAAGATAAAAATATGATGTTTACCGCATTTAACTTAATGATTTACTAATAAACTTACCACGCAATACCTGAATCAAAACTGTGCAGCCCCACGTGCGTAGGTTACACTGGCAGCGTCTTCGTCTGGGATGGGATCATTTATGAGTCAACGTACACTACATTCCTTATTTAAACCCACATCCGTTGCCATCATTGGCGCCTCTAATAGCGAGAAACGTGCTGGAAATGTGCTGATGAAAAACCTGCTATCCAGCGGGTTTTCTGGGCCCATCATGCCCGTTACGCCCAAATATCGCGCGGTTATGGGCGTGCTTGCCTATCCCAACATTGAAGCCTTACCGATAAAACCCGACCTCGCGGTGATTTGTACTCGTGCTAGCCGTGTACCCGCGATTGTCGAAACTCTCGCGCAATTTGGCTGTAAAGTGGCAATTATTATGGCTTCTGGGATGGCGCAGGAGGTCAACGATGATGGTGTAAGCTTACTCGACCTAGCCATGCAACATGCCAAACGTTATGGCATGCGAATCCTTGGTCCTAATAGTTTAGGGATGCTTTTACCGCCCTTAGGACTCAATGCTAGCCTTGCCCATGCGGGTGCCTTACCCGGCAAAATTGCGTTTGTATCCCAATCAGCGGCAATATGCACCACAGTGCTCGATTGGGCAAATAACAAAGGGATTGGCTTTTCGTCTTTTATTTCCCTTGGCGATGCCACTGATATTAACTTCGATGAGTTGCTCGATTATCTCGGCCGCGATAGCCGCACCAGTGCCATTATGCTGTATATCGATTCAGTTAATGAGAAGCGCCATTTTCTCTCTGCTGCCCGAGCAGCATCGCGTAATAAACCGATTTTAGTGATTAAATCGGGCCGCAGCACCGAAGGCGTACGTGCCGCGAAACAACATACGGGCGGTATCGGTGGTAATGATGCTGTGTATGAAGCCGCCTTTAGGCGCGCGGGGATGCTGAGGGTAAATGATTTAATAGAACTTTTTGCGGCGGTTGAAAGCCTTGCCCACTCCAATCCACTGCAGGGAGAGCGATTAGGTATTATCAGTAATGGCGGCGGGCCCGCGGTATTAGCCGTCGATGAACTGATCCTCCGCGGCGGGAAATTAGCAGAATTATCCCCAGAAACGCTTGCTAAGCTTGACGCAGTACTGCCCTCGACGTGGTCGAAACAAAATCCGGTGGATATTATCGGTGATGCGAATGCTAGCCGCTATGCCAATGCGCTCTCCATCCTAATGGATAGTGAGGAATTAGATGCCATTTTAGTATTGCATTCGCCCTCAGCCCTTGGTGAAAGTGTCGAGATTGCCGATGCCTTAATTAAAGTTATCCACGCACATCCGAAGAAAAACCGTTTAAATATCCTCACCAACTGGAGCGGTGAAGACTCGGCCTATCAAGCCCGCAAACGCTTTACCAAGGGCGGCATCTCCACCTATCGCACCCCAGAAGGTGCAGTAGGCGCATTTATGCATATGGTGGAATATCGTCGCAACCAAAAACTGCTACAGGAAGTGCCGCAGTCGATCCCCGACAATATTCCGACCGATAGCCAAACAGCGCGAAAATTGCTGCAAGCGGCGCAGGCCAAGGGTAAAGCGGTACTCGAAACCCATGAAGCCAGCCCGATTTTGCGCGCCTATGGCCTCAATACTATCGACACTTGGTTTGTCAAAGATGCTGATGAGGCCGTCGCTATTGCCAATGAGGCGGGTTACCCCCTTGCGCTCAAGGTGCAATCACCCAATATTTTGCATAAATCCGATGTTCACGGGGTGATGCTTAATCTCACCTCTGAGGAAGACATTCGCCATGCCGCGAATGCCATTACCCAGCGGGTGCATCAGGCCAATCCGGACGCCATTATCGAAGGCATGATAGTACAAAAGATGGCACTGACTGCGGGCGCGCAGGAAATCCGTGTCGCCGTGATAAGCGATCCCGTCTTTGGCCCAGCCATCTGTTTAGGTGAAGGCGGCTCAGAATGGGATCCGACTCAGGATGCGGCGGTTGCTTTGCCTCCACTCAATATGGCGCTGGCCCGTTATATGGTCATCCAAGCCCTAAAAACCCATAAGTTAAAGGATAGGCATTTACCGCTGGGGCTGGATATGAACGCCCTATGCGTGATGCTGACGCAAATATCCCACATAATTATCGACTGTCCAGAGATTGCGGCGCTGGATCTCAACCCTGTACTGGCGGCGGGGGAAAACATTACCCTGCTCGATGTGAATATCCGTCTACACGATGCCAATACGGATAATCCCTCTCGACTTGCCATCATGCCCTATCCCAAAGAGTTAGAAGAATTTGCCGAGCTAAAAAATGGCCTCAGAGTGATGCTTCGCCCCATTCTTCCCGAGGATGAGCCTAAACATTTGGCCTTTGATAACTCCCTCTCCGATGAGGACAGATATAAACGCTATTTTGGCGTACGCTCGAAAATGACCCACGAGGAAATGGCGGTATTGACTCAAATCGATTATGCCCGCGAAATGGCCTTTATCGCTACGGCCAAAGGGCCGGACGGTGATGACATTACCTTAGGCGCGGTAAGGGCCTCCATCGACCCCGATAATACCGAGGCAGAATTTGCTATGGCGGTACGGGGGGATCACCAAGGCATTGGGCTAGGTAAACTGCTGCTTGAAAAATTGATTAAATACTATCAAGCCAATGACACCCCTGTGCTTACAGGCTTTACCATGTTTGAAAACCGCAATATGGCAAGTCTTGCTAAAAGCCTAGGCTTTAAGGTGACCTTCGATATGGAAGAACATCTAATCAAAATGCATATGGACCTCAAAAGTAACAGCCCTGTCAATACATGATATACCTAGGGTATGTTGACGTTTTAGGGTTATTTTTGCAGCAATTTGGCGGGCGTTTATGCAAGGCAAAGTCCGTGTAGTTATTCTACATAAACGGACGATAATGCGGCAGAAACGCCCGCAAAATGCTGCCCCAAGGGTTCGACTTACTTCCTGCCATAAGAGCCGCTCGTCATTTGAGTAGAATAACGACACAGCATTCCTCGTTTCGCGAGCACGTGCAGCCGGGACGAGCAACATTTAATCTTGAAACGTCAACACGCCCTAATGTCTTACAAATAATAAGTGCCGCTTATGCGGCACTTATTATTTGTGATGATCGCAGGTGACTCACATTATTGGTCCTGCCAAATCATTACCTGTGCGGGTTCACCATTGGTGCGGGTTGCACGGTACATCCCCTCGGTATTAAAGGGGGTAGCAACATTGCCTCGATGATCAACCGCAATCACCCCACCAGAACCGCCCGCCGTGATAAGACGTTGATTAATCACTTCATCCGCCGCTTGAATAATGGATTTTTGCTGGTATTTCACCTTAGCGCAGATATCGCCCGCCACTTGGTAGCGAATAAAAAACTCACCGTGACCCGTTGCAGATACAGCACAAACACCGTTTTCCGCATAAGTGCCCGCACCAATCACTGGCGAATCCCCGATCCGGCCAAAGCGCTTAGCCGTCATGCCGCCGGTGGATGTCCCCGCCGCTAAGTTACCGTTTTTGTCTAAAGCGACTGCGCCAACGGTGCCAAATTTATAATCGAGATCTTTCATCTCAATACCTGCAATTTGCTCGGACTTTTCAGCCGCCTGCAATTTTTGTCTGGCATCGAGTAATTGCTGATAACGGGCATCGCTATCAAAATGGCTGTTAGGTACCAGCGTAAAACCTTGAGTCAAGGCAAACTCCTCAGCGCCAGCGCCCGAGAGCATCACATGCTCGGACTTATTCATCACCGCTATAGCTAAATCGATAGGATTAGCAATATGGCGTACACCTGCCACAGCACCAGCATTCATGGTTTTACCATCCATGATAGAGGCATCTAACTCATGACCACCATCATAGGTGTAAACCGAACCGACGCCGGCGTTAAACAATGGGCTGTTTTCCAATACATTGATGGCTGTTTGTACGGCAAGTATGCTATCGCCGCCCTGTTCTAATATTTTTGAGCCCTTATCAACGGCTTCTTTTAGTTTATCTTTATAGGCTTGTCGCAGTTCAGGCGTGAGATTAGCTTTAGAAATCGTGCCTGCGCCACCGTGGATCGCAATGGCAAAAGGTTTTTCATTTGCTTGGGTATTTTGTGACATAAAAAGTGCACTCGAGAGAATTAAACTAAAGGTGGCTAATTTTATTTTCATTATTTACATCCCCTTAAACAGTAACGTCCTTTGTAACCATTTCAATGACTAATTTCAATCATCTCCTTGCCTGTTAACGCTATTCTGGCGACAATGAAGTCACATCACAGGGACTATAAAGTGCAGCGATTCTTGCAAATTACCTCATTATCTTTTCGTCTTCATTTGCTACTGAGTCTAAGTTTAGTGGCATCAGCGACTATGGCCGCTGATAACTTTTTAACGCTTTCAGTCAATGGGGTCGACGAAGCCCTGAAACGTAATATTCTCGCCCACTTAGGTGTAATGCCTGACTCCGAAGTGCAGCGTCGAGCCTTCTTATTTAATGTGGAAGACAATGTTACCACCGCCCTCGAGTCTATGGGGTATTACCATGGAGAGTTGGAGGAACATTTAGTCGAGAAAGAGAAAGGTCCTTGGGAACTCAAGCTTACGATCAATGCAGGTGAACCGGTTAAAATTCAATGGGTCGATATTAATTTTTCAGGCGAAATGCTTGACGACCGAGCCTTCGACAAATGGCTTGCTGAGGTGAATATTAAGCCCGGTGATACGCTCAACCACGGCATATATTCGGATGTCAAATCTCAACTGGTGACGCTCGCCCTCGCGCGAGGCTATTTCGATGGCGAATTTACAGAATCACAGATTAACATCAACCGCGATTTAAACACAGCCCAAATCAGCCTGCATTTTAACTCTGGCGCACGTTACCATTTTGGCCAAGTCAGTTTTGAAGGTCACACCTTAGAGCCGGATATTCTCACCAAACTTATCCCCTTTAAGGAAGATGCGGCCTATTCGACTCGCAGAGTCAGCGCCCTTAACCGTCAATTGCTGGATACGGGTTATTTTTCCAATATTAAAGTGATCCCACAGCTCGATCAGGCAAAAGATAATCAACTGCCCGTCAAGGTAGAGTTGACCGATAAAGCCAGCCATTCCATCGAATTAGGCTTAGGTGGTGATATCGGCCAAAGCGCAGATAAGACCTTCGATCCTAGGGTGCGTGTTACTTGGCGAACCCCACAGATCAATAAATACGGCCATTCCCAAGAAACCAGTTTGGAGTGGTCGCCTGATAGGCCCAAATTTTTGACCACTTATACCATTCCACTGACTCATCCTTTGGACGACCAACTGAAGATCCGTTTAGGCTTACTGCGGGATAAATATGGGGTTACACAAGTTTACGAGCCTGAAAATCGTGATTTTCGCAACACAGGGCAGCTAGAAGCGACCAAGTATTTACTCGGTCTACTAAGACAGCAACGGCTGGAAAATCAATGGCTCATGAGCTATTCCCTCGATGCCATTCGTGAAGAATATACTCAGTCAGATATCGACTACAGCCCGAGTTTTTACCTAGCGGGGATTAACTTTTCTAAAACTACCCGTGGCGATAACACCCTCGATCCCAAATCCGGTTTTAGGCAAATATACAGCCTAGATTATGCCGATCCTTATCTAGGCTCAGAAACACGCCTTGCCCGCTTGCAGGCAAAATTTAAGTGGATTGACACCTTTTTTGATAACCACAGAATCGTGGCGCGTATGGATCTCGCCGCTAACCTTGCCAATGAAAATGAGTTAGCCTTGATCCCACCATCACTGCGTTACTTTGCAGGTGGTGACCAAACCATTCGCGGCTATGGCTACCAAGAGTTAGGCCCTTATCTGGACTATATCGATGCCGATGGCAAGGTCAATCGGGAGGTTATCGGTGGTCGTTACTTAATGGTTGGTAGTTTGGAATATCAATATTACGTTACACCAACATGGCGAGTTGCAACCTTTGTCGATGCGGGTAACGCTTTTGATAACAATCAGTTTGAGCCCGTTATCGCCGTAGGCGGTGGTATCCATTGGATATCCCCCATTGGCCCAATTAAGTTGGATTTAGGGGTAGGTTTGAAAGAGACAGACACTATCGACCGCTCATGGCGTATTCACTTAACCATGGGGACAGAATTATGAGTCAGCCCCCAATTCATGAGCCCAATACATCCGCTCAACATGAAAATCAAACGCATGAGCCACAAACTGTGGAACAAAACCCAACTTGTGTTCCGCCTAAAACCCTAAAGCTGCGCCTATGGCAAATATTTAAACTCTGTACGCGCATTATTGTTTACGTCCCCTTAACTTTCTTGGTGATGATGGCATTACTGCTGGGGACTGAAATTGGCTCACGGGTCAGTGTCGGCTTAGCCGATAAATTTGTGCCCGATCTGGCGCTCACCTACACCTCTGGCTCCTTAAATAAGGATCTCACCTTAGCCCACGCCAGTTGGTCAATGGAAGGGATTAACGTTGAGCTCAAGAATTTACATTTGGCGTGGCAACCCACTTGTTTGCTACAAAAACAACTGTGTGTGAATGCTTTAACGGCGAGCCAAATCGATGTCAATATCGATACCGAGGCCTTAAGCTCAGGTTCCACTGAAGCCGACGTTACCCCCGAAAATGATGAGCCGAGTGAACTGGTTCTGCCCTTTGGGATAAAGCTCGACAGCGCTGAACTGAACAACATCAATATTGCGGTCGATAAGATGCGCTTTTCGGCCAATCATATTCAGACCGCCGCTACTTGGTTTGCCGAAGGACTGACAGTCGAGCAGCTTAGCAGTGAAGGCTTGGCTGTGTTAATTCCTACCGAAGACAGCCCTGTTCTAGACACACAGGCCACAGATCCTCAAGGCGCAAGTATTCAAGTCACAGATACTCAAATCACAGGCACACAAGTCACTGACACCAAGGCAGCCGAGACAGCTGCAACTGCAGCGGCGATAGCAAGTGCTAAAGCTTCAGCGGATAAGCCCATTGCTAATAAGGGAGCTACGGCGCAAACGCCAGCGAATACTCAGGCTGAAAAGCAAATTGATAAAAACGCCGATAAGCAAACATCGACAGAGGAATGGGCACTTGCCCATTTACCGCAGGTGTTTATGCCTTTTCCGGTGGATGTAAAACAACTTAGCTTAGACAACAGCCGTTTGCAGATTGGGCCACGCGAAGATCTGTTTAGCCATATTGAGCTTCAGGGGCAATTTGCCAAGTATCAGTTAACCCTTGATAAACTGAAACTTGGCCACAGTTATGGAGATCTTTCTGTGGTGGGCCAACTCGCCCTCGAACAGGACTATCCCCTCGCGCTTGAGGTTAAGGCCAATGTGACTCAGGTTGCCGAGTTGCCGGAGCTGACACATCAGCAATTAAGCCTCACGCTTAGCCAAAGTGTCGGACAACTCGGTATTCAAGCCCTTGCAAAAGGAGATGTCGATTTTAGTCTCAATGGGCAATTGACCCTGAAAGATCCCACGCTTCCCTACAAGGTCAAACTGGAGAAAGCCCGCGCACAGTGGCCACTGCAACATGCCGAGTATCTCGTCAGCGATCTTAACCTCGACAGCCAAGGCTCCCTTACTCAACAAGCCGCGACGCTCAAAGGAAATGTCACCACACCTTTCCATAAAATGTTAGCCATTAGCGGTGAACTCCATCATCAAGATGCGAAACTCGATATTAAGCAGTTTAATGCTAAGGGCGAGCTAGGTTCGATCGATGTGACCGGTGAACTAGATTACGCTACGGCGATCAATTGGAAAGCCAAGGTATTGCTCGATAACCTGAAATTACAGGAAATCACCCTGCCAGAAACGGCAAAGACGCCAGAATCAACGCCAAATAAGGACACGAAAACACCGAGCACAAATACCGATAAGGCGATGCCTGCAACTGCAAGCAGCAGCCTGCCAAACAGTTTAATCTCTGGACAATTACAGACCACGGGACGTTTGTTAGATAAACAGTGGCAAGTTGCTCTAACGGACACTCAACTGTCGGGCTCCTTGCAGGGATATCCATTTGATATCACCGCCGATGTCAGTATCAACGATAAACTGTATATCAGCGCCAAAGGGGTCAATGCCAAGGTACTGGGTTCCACCTTAACTTTAGCGGGAGAAACCAACAAAACCTGGAACATTGAGGGTAAGCTGCAAGTCCCCGATTTTGGTTTATGGCTGCCCCAAGCCAGCGGCCAATTGCAGGCCGATATCAATGTCACTGGGGATGAAAAACATCCACAGCTTGAGTTAACCGCGCAACTGGTCGATCTGGTGCACCAAAATATTAAGCTGAGGGAATCCACGCTCAAAGCCTACTATAAGCCTTTGGATGCACACGAATTTGCCCTATCGCTCAAGTCTAAGGCGCTACAACTCGGTTCACAGAATCTAGATACCGTCACCTTTGGCAGTAAAGGCGATATTCAAAACCAAAAACTGACCCTAAGTGCCACTGGGGATTTGGGGCTCGAGCTTGGCGTGACCAGTCAATACGATATGAAAAAATCTCGACTACAAGCTCAAGTGAATAAAATTAACTTGGCAACTCCTGTTGGTCGCTGGGAAATAGATAAAGATATCCTTGTTGCATGGGATCAAAATACAACCAAAGGCAATGTCAGCCCCTTCTGTCTAGTCAACCCTAACAGTAAGATTTGTTTAGATAATCAAATCTCGCTAGGTAAAAAAGGCGAGGTGCAACTAAGTTATGCTGGTAATCTTGGTAAACTTTTAGCCCCAGTATTACCAAGCAATATGGATTGGGATGGTCGCTCTTCGCTATTGGCAAACTTTGCTTGGACCGCAGGGCAAAAACCCACGGCGAATATCGATTTTAACTTCGATCCCGGTAGCATCAAACTCAAACGCGCCAAAAATCGCGAAGTCACCATTAAATATCAGCAACTTGCTTTAAAAGCTAACTTAGATGCCAAACGACTAATGTCGTCTATCAATTTTGAGTCACAGGACGTGGCAAGCTGGCAAAGTGAACTCACTGTTAACGTGACGCCTGACCGCGCGTTGTCGGGTTATGCCAATATCAAACAAATTAACCTTCAACCTCTTGGCGAATTTTTCCCACAGCTCAATACCCTAGAAGGCTTACTGACTGGCAAATTAAACTTTGCTGGAACCCTAGATGCCCCCGAAGTATCGGGTAATGTTTCGCTCACTCAAGGAGCTCTTGCACTGACAGCGAACCCTACCCTTATCAATAAAATTGATCTGTCGATGGATCTTGGCGGTCAGCAGGCATCCCTTAAAGGTCGCTGGATGATGGGCAATGGTTTAGGCCGAATTACGGGACAAATGCGTTGGCCTCAAGGGCTGTTTAGCGGAGAACTTGCCGTCAAAGGCGATAAACTAGCGGTGATCCAACCACCACTCGCACTCTTAGATGTATCGCCCGATCTCACGATTGCCTTTAGCAGCCAACAACTTGAAGTCAAAGGGGTAGTCGATGTTCCCTCGGGTAATATTAAGATAGTGCAACTAGCTGAGGGTGGTGTAGCCTTGTCAGAGGATGTCGTTTTCAATGACTCTATTGCCGCCGCGCAACCTAAAGCCAGCCCCTATGCCATTGTGGCCGACCTGAATATTAACGTTGGCAACGATCTTAAAATCGATGGTATGGGCCTCAAAGGTAAGCTACAGGGAACCTTAAAACTTCAGCAACAGGCGTTTCGCCCCCCCCTGTTATTTGGAGATATTAAGGTCAAACAAGGCAACTATAAGTTTATGGGGCAAACGCTGAAAATCCGTACGGGTGAAGTGCAATTTGTAGGCCCACCTTCTGTCCCTAATTTAAATATTGAAGCAATTCGGGAAATTAAGAGCGAAGATCTGGTCGCGGGAGTGCGCGTCACTGGTACTCCCACTCGGCCGGTGGTCACCCTTTTCTCTAATCCGGCCAAGGAACAAGCCGAAATTCTGTCTTATATTATTAAAGGCAGCGGGTTCAACAGTACCAATAATGAGCAGAACAACTCCTTGATGATGGGAGCTGCGCTGGGACTCAGTGCTCAGGTTGGTGGCGGTGGCGCTATTAATAATATTGGAAATACAGCAGCGGGCATTATCGAAGAATTTGGTTTCTCTAACGTGCAACTCGATACTAATGATGAGGGCCGTGTTGCCATCAGTGGTTTTATCGGTGATAACCTTATGGTCAAATATGGTGTTGGCGTATTCAATCCTGGATATGAGATGACTGTCAGATATTACCTGTTATCCCAACTCTATCTTGAAACCGTATCCGGTACCTTAGGGCAATCCCTCGATATCTATTACAATTTCAATATCAAGTAGTGCTTGGCTAGCACGCAGACACAATAGTGAGCTACATGCCGATAATGAGCCTGACGCTGTGCACAGGCAAAATGATTAAACACCTGCAATTGTTTGATGGTTAAAGTCACTTAACTTACAAGCATCAGAGTTTGATGAGTGAAAAGCAGCCACAAAAAAAGCGCCATATAGGCGCTTTTTGCTTCAATTACGCAATTAAGCGTAAACGAAGTCAACGTGTTCAATGATTGGCTTGAACGCGTGGCGTTGCATAGCTTGTGCACGAACGCCTACTTCTTTGCCATCTAATACGATAGTCACTACAGAAGTATAGAAGTCAGCGTTAGCTTGAATGTTGATGATATCTTTGTGATCAAAAACAATAGAAACTGGCTCTTTGCCTGCGCCATAAATAACGGCAGGAACTTTACCTGCATGACGTAGGCGGCGGCTCGAACCTTTCCCTATTTCAGTGCGGGTTTGTGCTGGGATAGTGTAAGACATGTGTTTCTCACTTAAATTTAGAGTAAAAAATATCACCATTCTCGACCAATGGTGACTCATATAAAGCGCGCGCATACTAACACAGTTACTCAGCAGGTACAAGAACAGCCAGACTCTGAATGCAATGGGGTAATAATGGGATATCGTTATCAATTAACAAGAGTATTTATTGAATTGGGAAACTTGTTCTAGCGCTGTTACATAGGCGAAACACCTTTGATCTGAATCGAAAAACACGCGATCTTGATCACACTTAAGCCATTCGATGCCTGTTAAGCTCGAGCAAATTTTGCCACTTCAGCCTTGTAAAACATGTGTCACGAGCTGTATTTATTGCAACAAGAAAATCGACTCTCCTGCCAATTAGCCCGTGAACTGGTCTCACTCATTAAAACTGTCCCCTATCAGCAGACCACGATAGAGTTAAAATTGCTGGAACTACTCGCCTGCACACAACAAAAAAACCGCAGTTTACTCATGCTAATGCAGATCTGTGAATCACCGGCAGTTGAGAGCCAAAGACTAAGACAATTTAAGTTTTCACAAAGTCTGAATAAGCAAGTTAGTGATTGGCAGCAACACCGTGAGATGAATAAACTGGGACAAGTTTTTTTGCCGCTACTCGAGTATTACTTACAGGACATCCAAACACTAGAGCTGCAATTTTATCAGCAGCTCTCATTAAACACTGAGCAAAAGATACAAACTACCAATGCCGCACAGGACCGCAGTCAACGTGCACAAAACCAGACTTAGGATAATAGCCTACGCCTCCTAGCTTAAGTGATAAAGCCGCATCTCTGATTGTCTTTAATTTGACCCCAGGGATCGCAATATCCATTGCCATGCCTTGCATATGGTAACTTTTTTTAGCTACACCACCACTTTTACCTGCCAACATCGCATTGGTTTTTGGTGAGCGGTAACCAGAAATCACATGGATTTCATTATCAGTATTTAACGTCGTCTTAAGCGTATAAAGCAGATCAAATAAGCGTTTATCCATCGGTGCTGTTACATTTTGACGGTGATCTCGCAGCAAGTGGCTAAAATCGGCCAACACTTCACTCTGATAATGGCCATCGACCCAATAGCTACCATTGTTATATTCACCCGTATGGCGATTATACAGGCTAAGCTCACGCACACCTTTGGTTGAACGGCTCGCTATCGCTTTGGAAGGAATTAAGGAACACAATGCCACACCACTGAGGCCTAACAACAACTGCCTACGGGCAGGACAAAGTAAGGTCACATCATCACCTTCTGTTCGTTTTTTGGACACTGAGAACGCAAATTATCGTGAATTGCCATCCAGATCAAGTCTTGATCGACATGCAAACAATCAGATTAAAAAATCCTTCAAAAGTTCAATCAATTAGAGCATGTTAAAAATCGTTGCCGAAACCACATAACTCAGCTCACTCTCCTGCTGGTAAATGTCATTCCGATATTGCACTTCCCCAGCGTCATCAAGCCATACCGTCCAATAGACAATAAATATGGGCAACTTATCAGACAAGGAAAACCATTGGGATTGGGTGATATCTGAACTTAATTTATCCCAAAGGCGCTGATCATTGACTAAATGGGTCTTAAACCAGCGTGCTAATTCTTCAACCTTCTCGACCCGAATACAGCCCGATGATAAAGCTCTGTTAGCCTTTTTAAAGAGACTTGGCTCAGAAGTTCCATGCAAATACACACTAAAACTATTGTCGAAATGAAATTTATAGCGGCCTAAGGCATTTTTGGGTCCTGGTCGTTGCACCAACTGATAAGGAAAATGCGATGAAGCGAGTGCTTGCCATTGTTCTGCAGAATGCTCGGCGCGCTTACCATCATAATCGTAAGCATCAAATTCTCGTTCAGTAAGATAATGCCCATCATGGCGAATATGCGGCAGGATATCACGTTGAATAATCGTGCGTGGCACTCGCCATTCAGGGTTCATCACAACACTGGAAATTTGACTTTTTAATAAAGGCGTTGGCCGCGATGCTTTACCGACAATCACTTTAGACTGTAAAGTCACCTTCCCTTCTTCAACTAACTGGAGCTCAAATGCTGGAATATTAACCAGTAGGTAGCGTGCTGGTAACTGTGGTGTCAATATCCACTGTCTCAGCATATTTTTCGCCAGTAACTTAGCCCGAGTATGGGGCGATTGGTTAAGCCAGAAAAGGGTTTGTTTCCCTATCACGCCATCAGCCTGTAAGCCGTGTTGCTGCTGGAATTTCTTAATGGCTATCACTAGTTCATCGCGATAAATCATCCCATTACTCACCTCTTCAGCAGATTCGATAGTGAGTTCATTTGGCAGAAAGCCTAATACAAAAAGTCGCTTTGCAATTGGCAAAATCAAAGGACTTTGCTGCCCGAGATTTAGTTTTTCTTCCTGTGTTAACGTATCCCATGAAGTCATGTTCTCTAACCTCATGAGCTGTTTAAGCGTAAAGAGCACGGCTCGGTAATGAGTGTCCTGTTGAGTAAATACCTTACTGATACAAGGTTCAACACATTCCGCTTGCTGATCGAGGTAATACCAATAGCGTTCCAGTTGTTGGTGCATCTTAAGCAGTTCGGCTTGTTCATCAGTACTCAAGGGCCGATGTTGCCATTGGCTGAGTTTTTGATAATTAGCTCGAAATACCGGACTGACATCGGCAAGATCAAGCAACAATGTCTGATCGAGTAGTTGTGTAATAGAAATGTCTAGCTCTGTAGAACCATGTGTTAGTTCGGTCGACTCAGCGGCTTGTGGTGCACTCGAAACGAATGTAAACACCATCAACAGCGCTTTTAAATACCATTGAAATGTGCAACACCCCAAGCGATAACACCACGCAAAACGAGTCACAGACACCATAGACATCTCCCTTTGACAACAGTAACTTAGGTAGGTTAAGAGATGGATAAATGCAATCAGTACAGCAAAAAATCAAATGCCTAATCTCAAACTGCACTTTGCGCTGAAAACAAGGAAAATGTACGCGCAAAAAACGAGCTTATAGCAAGTCAATTCAATCCAGTAAGTCGTGCAACGAATTGTTTGCGATACATTTATTATCCAGAGCGAGATTAGTATTAAGATCACTATAGCTGAAGCTGTTCGTAAAATGCAGCTCACTATCGACCTAAAACAAAAATGCCACTGATCATCAGTGGCATTTTTACTATTTAGCGTAATAGAAAGTAATTAACAGAAGGAGACCAGATCCTCTGGCACAAACTGTTCTGGTAGTTTTTGCAAACTCCGCAGCATTAGCGGATTAGCCAGCACTAAAGCCATTTCCTGGCGATTAAAGAGTGCTAAGGCACTTTGCTGACACTGTGCTTCATGTACTTTGACGTGCACAATGGCTTCAACTGGTTCAATCGGCGTTCCGGCGGCACGTAGTGGCTGTTTATCAACCATGGCTAAGTGAAGCTCCATCAGCGCAGGATCTTTCAGCAATTGAGCTAATGTCCAAGGCTGTTCAATATGCGCTTGGTAAGCCGCACGCGCTTCTTGTGCCCGAATACAAATAGGCGCAGGACTGCGTTCTTCTGGAGTGGCGAGGATCCCAATACGTTTGAAAAACTCCCCAATTTTAATCGAACCGGTCCAAGCCGAAATGGGCACCGCTAACCACAGACCAATCAAGGCGGGGCTCATCCACGCGAGCAATGTTAAGGAGTCCAAAATCGCAGCATAACCCAACATCACACCTGCAAGCATATGCCAACGGTGGCGATAAATCAGGGTTAACCAAGGCATGCTACCATCGTCGCGGCGCTGTGGAGACCAACCACTATCACGCCCCATCAGAATCGACATTACCGCACCGCAGTGGATGAACATCATGATTGGCGCGATCAATGCTGAGAGAATGACTTCAAATAACACACTGAGCATCGCTTTAATGCGCCCGCCTACGCTGCGGGCAAATTTGCCATCTTTTAACAGCAACAACACGCCAAAGATCTTCGGTCCAAATAACACCACCATAGTGATATAGAACAGTCTCAATGCCCTATCCGAGTCCATGATTGGCCACGTTGGGAATAATGAGAACTGATCGGTGAAGTACTCTGGACGAATAAAGTGGGCCTGCAAAGCGAGCATCAACCCCGTTAAAATCAATAACAACCAAAATGGCGAAGATAAATACGCCATAATACCCGTCATTAAGTGCAAGCGACTAACCCAATGCAATCCTTTAGTTGGCAGAATACGTGAGTGTTGCAAGTTACCCTGACACCAACGACGATCGCGTACCGCTAAGTCAACAATTGATGGAGGGCATTCCTCGTAGGAACCGGGTAAATCATATGCAATGACCACACTCCACCCCGCACGGCGGATCAATGCAGCTTCAACAAAGTCATGGCTTAGGATATGACCACCAAAAGGTGGCTTACCCTTAAGATTAGGTAAACCCGCAGCGCCCATAAAGGCTTCAGTCCGGATAATAGCGTTATGGCCCCAGAAGTTACCTTCTTTTTGCACCCACCAACCAAGACCAGTACCGATCACAGGACCATAAATGCGTGCAGCAAACTGCTGCAAACGCGCCATTAAGGTGGTGCCATTGATCAGTGATGGAATCGTTTGAATAAGACCCGCATCAGGATCAGCCTGCATCCGCTGCGCTAACCCCGTGATAGTGGATGACTCCATCAAACTGTCAGCGTCCAGGACCAGCAAGTGGTCATAACGCGAGCCCCAACGACGACAAAAGTCCGCTACGTTACCCGCTTTACGTGCGACGTTTTTACGGCGGCGACGATAATAAACACGAGAATGTTTATGGGTTTCTTGGCGAAGAACTAAAAACGCCTGTTCTTCTAACAGCGCAATTTCAGGATCGGTAGTATCACTTAAGATAAACCAATCAAACGCATGCCCATGACCCGTTTGCGATAATGCTTCAGCCATCACAGATACCGCTGAAAATACCCGGTCAGGAGATTCATTATAAGTAGGCATTAAAATCGCAGTGCGCGTGTGCAGCTCAGTTTGTGCAAGCTCGTTTGGTTTAGGCTTTTTCAATAGGAGGAAAAAGCCAGCAATACCACTACAAAACGCCAGTGCAATCCAGCAGAAGTTAATCGCAAATAACGCCAACATCAAATATTCGAGGGGAGTAATCCCTCCAATACTGAAAACTGCGCCCATTTCATAGATAGCAAAGGCCGATAGTAATAAGGCACCACCAACAACAAACACCCGACGGGAAACCCGTGAACGGACTCCATTTGCCACAGTGCTACGGCGTGGAAATCCTTCAGGCATTTGGGTTAAACTTTGGGGCTCCATAGCGCCTGGCCTTTCATTAGGCATAGCGCTACCACCCACGAGTACTTCAGTCTCAAGTACCGAATTCTCGGATACAGTCATATTATGTTGCTCCGTCATGGACCTTAAAGCGTCCAGCGATAGAGCCAGGTTTCAACCTGACGCGGTGTAGAGAACTTGAGTTCAGCACGCAATTCGATAAGGTCTTTATCTTCGGGCTCTAACTCAAACGCGAGGCGATAACCATTGTTTGCCGCATTACGCGCGATGACAACATTTGAAATTACTCCACCAGAAGATTCAACCTTCGCGAGTGGTAACTCATCAGGCATAGCGCCATTTAGATGATAATCAACGACAAACAAACGTCTAGGGGTCGCTTTAGCAATGTCAGCACGACCACTTGCAGTACGACTTACCACGACAGAATTGGTTTTCGCAACTGGTTCATCGCCCCAGCTCATGCGGTAAGCGAAGTGATATTCGCTACCAGCAGGAATAGGCTGACGCGGCTTCCAGAAGCTTACAATATTATCATGAATTTCTGATTCTGTTGGAATTTCTGTCAGAACAACCGCACCTTGTCCCCAGTTGCCCACAGGCTCAATCCATAAACTTGGACGACGCTCATACTGGGCTTCAAGATCCTGATAAGAGGCATAGTTACGTTCACGCTGTATAAGACCAAAGCCTTGTGGTGAGTTATCAGAAAACGCACTCACCTGCAATTGACGTGGATTTGCCAATGGACGCCATAGGTGCTCACCGCGGCCGTTGAACATCAATAAACCGTCTGAATCATGGACTTCAGGTCTAAAGTCATCGGTATCGTGGCGACCGTTTAATGAATGCAGGAACATGCTGGTGCTAGGTGCCAGTCCAACTTTATTTAATTCGACACGAGGGAATAAGGTCGCTTCAACGTCGATTTGGGTGTTATCACCTGGACGTACCGAGAATCGGTATGCACCTGCAACACTCGGGCTATCGAGCAACGCATGTACCACGATCAGATTACTGTCGTAGGATGGACGTTCTACCCAAAAAGCGCGGAAAATCGGAAACTCTTCACCTTCTGGATCAGCAGTTTTTAATGCTAAACCACGGGCAGATAAACCATAAGAGTTACCTTTACCTAAGGCGCGGAAATAACTCGCGCCTTGGAACACCATCAACTCGTCAAAAATACCGTTAGTGTTTAATTGGTTATGGATACGAAACCCTGAGTAGCCGATATCATCATTAGGTAATGCTTGAGAGATAACCTCACCCGCAGTGAAATACTTAGGCTCATAAGCTAAGTGGGTCGCTTGGTTTGCTTCAACGATGGCAATTTCAATTAAATCTTGAAAATAAAACCCACGGTGAAACATTTGCATTTGAAACGGTAAACCTTGATCGCGCCAAATTGACGATACTGGGTTAAAACGAATATCGCGGTATTCATCATAGGTTAACTTAGCAAGACCGGCAGGCAGTGGATCTTTTAACACGACATAGGGCTTAGAGGCCAATTTACGCGCCAATTTCACCACAGTTTCACCATCAAAGGTGCCTGTTTTGGTGAATCTTACTTGCGTTTTGTTTGCAGGCTGAGCAGTTGCCTTGGGTGGACTCACCACGGGCGTGGTAGGTTTATTCTCAACAGGCTTGGTCTCATCAGCAAATGCAGTGCCCGAAAAGGCGAACGCCGCGCTAAGCGCCAGTGAGCAAATGAGTGAAGAAGGTTTAAACGATTGGCAACGCAACAAGCTAACCATAGGATAGGTAACCTAAAAATAAACTAAGAAATCAACGTTTTTTATATGTACAGTGACATTTTTTTATTGCGGTTTGAGCGAAAAAAAACACCGACTGTTACACATCGCGAAAGATATCAGAAGGAGTAAAAAACTCATAAATAAAGATGCAGTTAACTCCCTTTGCACAATACTATTTAGCAATATACTTATACTTTTAAAGAATATCAAATTCGAATTAACATACCAAATTGATCTTTAAAAGTTACAAAGGCCAATAAAGTGCTGCCAAGTTCGCAGAATGAACATAAAATCAGTTAGTTTTACAAACTGGCCACCGACAATAATCTTAGGTGATAGTCGCTAATATGCGAGCCTAAGCATACAAAAAGTGATTCAGAGAGAGACTTCATTGACTTACACTCTTAACACTATCGAGGCAAAAATAGGCTGACGACTAAACCTGTCTCTTCACGGGGAGTGATGGTTAGTTGGCCTTGGTGTAAGCCAATAATATGCTGACAAATGGATAATCCCAATCCCGCACCTATACCTTCATTTTCATTGACACGGTAAAAACGCTCGGTGGCATTCGCAATTTGCTCACTTGTCATCCCTTGACCACGGTCGGCGATCTTTATTTCAACGCCTGTGGTGGTTTGCGCTGCACTAATGCTAATTTCAGATTCTACTGGGCTGTATTTACAAGCATTTTCGATAATATTCTTTAAAACCACCAGCATATAAAAACGGTCACACATAATGGATAATCCGGCATCCACGTCAATATTCCACTCATATTCAGTGATCAGGGGCATCAGTTGGTTGAGCGCATCCTCCACCATAGACAACAAGGTATGGGATTGCACATTCAACTCGGCAATCGAATCGACACGAGCGAGCAACAATAATTGTTCTACTGTATGGCTCATGTGCTTAACACCAGCATCAATCGCGGCAAGGTGGATATGCTGAGCAGGTTCATCTGCGACTAATCCCTCTAACCCCTGTTGATGTAACTTAATCACAGATAATGGCGTTTTTAACTCATGGGCGGCATCGGCACTGAAGCGGCGCTCTCTAGCAATGAAGTGCGCAATACTGCTGATATACTGATTGAGTGCCCGTCGAACTGGCACTAATTCCTTAGGCAATGACATAGCTAACGGAGTGAGATCGTTAGGTGAGCGTGCCATTAATTCCCGTTCAAGGGTTTTTAGCGGCCGAAATAGAATATAAAACAGTAAACTGACGATAAACAGGGTTAACGGTACCACAATTAATGGCACTATTACTGCGTTATGCATAATTTGCGAAACCAACTCTTGGCGCACTTCATCCTGCTGAGCCGTGATAATCCACACTTTATATTTAACAGAAAAAAAGCTGAACACATGCCACAGCTCCCCTTCGAATACTTTTTTACTATAGCCCTGCACAAATTTAGTGATCGGCTCGCGCCCAATATTGTCTGAAAAAACCAACGCCTGCCCCGCTTCACTCCAGATCTGAAACGCCAGTTTATGTTCATAGGCAAGCTTAAGTGCATCAGCCTTTTCAGCAAAGCTACTGACTTGACTGTCCGGAACGTGGAGAACTTGAGGTTGTGATTGGGGAAGCTTAAAATCGGCTTCTTCATGGTAGAACAACTCGAGCATTTTTGCGGTTTGCAACATTTGAGCATCAAATAATTCTTCAATTTGATGCTTCGCATCACGAGTGCTAAACCAGCTTGAAATCCCTACTGAAACCGAAATCCCCGAGAGCATTAGCAAGGTTAATAGCAAGCGTAAAGAGTACACATCCAGCACCTTGAGTCGATTCAACCCGTTATCCCCGTCGTTTGTATGAGTGTAACCTGTCTTATAAAGCAGTTACTTCATACCGATAAACGTCGAGTTTGTCACTTAAATCCTTGCATAAATTGCAAGATGGCTAATTCAGTTCCGTAAGGGTGTAGCCAATTCCGCGCACGGTCTTAATTAACTCATTAGCTAATTTTTTACGTAAATGATGAATATGGACTTCGATTGAATTACTGCCCACCTCATCCCAGCCATAGGTGAGTTGTTCAAGCTGATTACGGGTTAACACTCGACCAGCCGACTGAGCAAGTTCGAGTAATAATTGAAATTCTCTGCGTGAAAGGGGCACATTTTGATCGCGAAAAATCACTTCTCGCGTGTTGAGATCAATACTTAATGCACCAATATTTAAACTGTTATGGTCTAGACCATATTGACGGCGCACAATTGCCCTTATACGTGCCGCCAACTCACGCACATCGAAGGGCTTACCTAAATAATCGTCGGCTCCGACATCTAGGCACTCCAATTTAGTATCAAAATCGGTATTCGCGGTCAGCACTATGGTGGGAATCGATACACCCTGCGAACGCCATGTTTTAAGGAGTTCTTTACCATTACCGTCGGGAAGGCCTAAATCAAGCACAATAGCGCTAAATGTTTCATTTTTTATTCCCACTAACGCCTGCTGATAGCTACTTAAGTGATCCACCTGCATGCCCATTTTGGCAAGGTTGAGGCAAATTCCCTGGGCCAATAACTCATTATCTTCCACTAACATGATACGCATGATGATGCCCTATCGAAAAAGACTAAACTGAACCGATTGCTCGGTTAAAAAGGCTTCTGCCTGCTCACCCTGCAACATTGCCATGGTGGCGAGCATTCCCGCGGTAACGCAATTGGGTCCAAGAACGGTCACCGACCGTGGCGCACCGCGCACAGGATATCCGGTTCGTGGATCAATGATATGCCCATAACGCCTGCCATCGACCTCAATAAAACGCCTTGTGTCACCACTCGTCGCTAAAGCACCTTGTGTAATAGCGAGCACTTTGGCTGCACAATCAAGGCGATGCGGATCTTCAATACCCACCTGCCATGGGACTGAATGCGCTACAGGACAAGCAATATCACCGCCAAAATTCACTAATACCGAAATCTTAGGGTAGGATTCCGCCAGTTCATAGGCCACGCTGTCAACCGCGTATTCTTTTGCAATCCCCCCCACATCAAGTTGCATACCCGTGGGGATTTTTAGCTCGTGTGAATTAAATTCAAGGCGTTCAAATCCCACTAAAGATCGCGCTGCGGCGATATCAGCCATTATGGGCAGAGTGGCGTCCGGAGTAAAACGCCACACTTGCATCAATGGACAAGCAGAAATATCAAATAGCCCGCCACTAAGCTCAAAACATTGTTTTGCAAAGGATAAAAGTTGCCAGGTTTCTTCATCGATGGTCACTGGTTTGCCTTGAGCATGATTCAACTGCCACAGGTAATTACCTTCAATAAAACGGCTGTATTTTTGCTCGATGCGAGACGCCTCCCGAGCTGCCATATCGAGCATATCGTAGGCAATACTCTCATCATGACTGGCAATGAGTAACTCGCATGGGCTGGCCATTGCCCTAAATTCCCCCAAGAATCCCCAATCACGGCGCAGGAGTCGATATGGCGCACTTGGAGAAAATGATGGCATTTCGGGTTCCTTATGGTGGTGCTTAATGTGGCTTCACCGATGACAGGTTTAAATACAAGTCTTACATACAGGAACTGGGCAACTCAGTTGCCCAGTTCAAACCGTAATAACGTGAACTAATTAGCACAGTTTAGCTTTAAAAAGAATAACTAAACTGTGCAGTAATCGCCTTTTGAGTCGGAAACAGATCATAGTTTTGCAACTGACCAGGGAGCTCGGTGCCATTGTTTTTCGGATCTTGTTGATAGTATTCCAAGCGGTATGTCATCTCATGTCCGCCTGACAAACGGTGACCAAACTTAACCCCTACCGTATAGGCGCTCATATCCCCAATGCGGTAATCAGCACTAGCGAACTCAGGCAATGGTGACTCCGCCATCAAAAAAGGTTGATAGAAATTCACCGCAGCTTGTTGATAGTAACGAAGATGCAACTGACCATAAAAACTGCCACTGAAGTAATAACGATAATGGGTTTCTAAGGTGTGTGAGGTTAAATCCCAATCATCGGTAGTATAGCGATAAGAAAAATCGACCACTCCCGAATCGAGCGCGCCTTTAGTCATCATATAAAAACTGTGTTTTAAGCGTGAATCTGGACGATTCTCGTAGACGATATTCTCGGTCGTACCGTTATTGTCTACGACACTTAAGACTTTGTAGGGATCGGTTAAATAGCCACTGACACTCGATAAACCATAGTTCGCTTGCAATAACCAACGCTGATTAAGAATTTGAGTGATACCCAACATCAAATCAGCAGTTTGTTTATCATCGCTACTAGTTTGGCGAGTGGCATCAAATGCACTGCGATAAGCTTCATCGCTGGTAAAGTTATCGCGGATCGCCATCGTTGATAACGCTACAGGCCTGCCACCAACAGGGTCAACCACATCGAAGCTATATGAGGTGCCTAAAAACAGCGTGGTGTTGTCCTTATTAAAGCCACGCTCGACACCTGCATTAATCCCCATCGACATATAGTCGAATTCCTTAGAAGCATAAACACCGCCATTGACCTTCCAATCGGGATTCAGTACCTGCGACCAGTTCGCATTTGCCTGCACTCGAGTGTCGTGGAAAGTATCATCGAGCGGGGTTTCTCCCGCTGCTACGGTATATTGGCCATTGCCTGAAGGACGGGTAAAGGTTTGACTGTTACTTTGAGCGACAGCGCCCGAGGCTGAGGCCCCCGTTAAGCTATCAACCACCAGCTTAAGGTCAAGTACACTGTCATCACCAAAGTTTTTCTGTGCCGTACCTATGGCTTCAATCGCTTGAACTCTGTCCTGTTCACCGTAATACATGAGTGCGGCATCAACTTTCCAGTCATCGATATTTTTCGCCAGCTCGGTTGCGTGACCATTGGACGCGAACAACCCACAACTGGCTAAGGCTAACGCGCTAGCGATCTGTTTTGTCTGCGGTTTTAGTTGCACAATTTGCGAGTCATTTTTGTCTAACTTATTGTTCTTATTTGTCATGGCTGACAACACCTTTATGTCACTGAAGCTTATTTAGACGAAAACCTAAGGTATTAACGATTATTAAATTAAGGTTTAGTTACAACCGCATCCACCACCAGCAAAAGCTCGGCCACCACTACTACCTTCTTTACTGAAGTAAATATGATCATCTAACGCCTGATCTAACTTTTCGCTATCAAGCGCCATATCACTACGCGCAAACTGCCCTCTTTCCCACGGCTCAACCCCTAAGCTTGAACAACCACTCACTCCTAGCATCACTAACGAGACAGCAACTAATGTGATTTTGCGCATAGATCACTCCTTCAAAAGATTCACCAGTTCTTGTTCATAATCGGCAATATTGTCTTGGTAAAAACCGACATGCTGATTTACTAACTTGCCTTGGCGATTAAAGATAAAACTACTGGGCATACCCAATAAATCGAAGCTACGTGCGACATCGCCTTCAGGATTAAAGCGCACCGTAAATTGGGCTGGTACTTGCTTTAAAAATGCATCGGCAAGGGCTTTGTCGGTATCAAGGTTAATGGCTACCACCGCTAACCCTTGCTCTTGATACTTTTGCTGCATGGTATTCATCCAAGGAAAAGACTTACGGCAGGGTCCACACCAAGAGGCCCAAAAATCGACGTAAACGACTTTTCCTTTAAATTCATTCAGTGAAACAGTTTGATTTTGTGCATCAAAGACAAGGTGTTCAAGTGAAGGAGCGGCAAGTACGCTTGCACTAAATAATCCGAGGAACAACACGAGTTTTTTCATAGGCTATCCATTTATCACAATACAGTTCGAATTTATTAACTGAATCTTAAGGTTTGCTTAAACTTAAAAAGAATAAATAAAGTCTTTATGCCACATGGACATCTGAGCCATCAATTGGTTGGAAAGTGAGCTCTAACGGCAAAAATGTTAAAAGTGAGACATTTTGTCCCATTAGCAAAATCGAAATTAGATCTGAATCATGTTAATTTAATGTCAAAATCAGTTTAATCACATCTCTGAAAAATTCTTGATATGCATCAATAATTTTCTAGTGCCTAGCGCCTAAACTGCATGTGTCAATTATGTAAACCCTTAACAATTTACATTCCAACAACAAAAGGTTGACCCATGGACACACATGCAGCCCTCTATGAACAGGGAAAGGCGCGCTTAGATGCGTTGCGCCAATTAGCTCCCCGTCAACAGCAAACATTACTCGATAAATTACAACAACATGGCATCACACGCCGTGACTTCATGAAATGGAGTGCGATGGTAACGGGTATGCTCGCCCTACCACTCCCCTTTAGTAACTTAGTTGCAGAGGCCGCCGAATTAGCCGACCGTGTACCCTTAATTTGGTTACATATGGCTGAATGTACTGGTTGCTCCGAATCCTTAGTTCGTGCCGACACCCCCAATCTAGATTCGCTGATCTTCGATCATATCTCCTTGGAATATCACGAAACCTTGATGGCAGCTGCGGGTTGGCAAGCAGAGGAAAACCTCGAGCACGCCTTAGAAACCTACAAGGGTCGCTACCTGCTCGCGGTGGAAGGCGCGATACCGACCGCCAATAACGGCAGCTTCTTGACCGTGGGCTGTAAAGGCCATACAGGCTTAGAAATAATCAAACATGCCGCCGAAGGCGCCGCAGCGATTATCTCTGTGGGCACCTGTGCATCCTTCGGTGGTGTACAAGCCGCCTACCCGAACCCCACAGGGGCTAAGGGCGTGCACGAAGTTGTGAGCAAACCCGTGATTAACTTAGGCGGTTGCCCACCAAGTGAAAAGAACATTGTCGGTACTTTGATGTACTTCATCATGTTCGGCAAATTACCTGCACTGGATATGTTCAATCGTCCAAAATGGGCTTATGGCGCACGGGTACATGATAACTGTGAACGTCGTGGCCGTTTTGATGCCGGTGAATTCGTTGAAGAATTTGGCGATCACGGTGCAAAAGAAGGCTACTGCCTCTATAAAGTGGGCTGTAAAGGACCTTATACCTATAACAACTGCCCCACTGAACGCTTCAATCACCATACCAGTTGGCCTGTGTTAGCTGGTCATGGTTGTATGGGCTGCTCAGAACCTAATTTCTGGGATGATATGGCTGACTTTGAGAAACCCCTTGGTCGTCAACTGCTCCATGGATTGGATGCAACCGCAGACACCGTCGGTGCGGTGATTTTAGGCGCGACTGTCGTCGGCATTGGAGCCCACGCTGTTGCCAGTATTTTTGCCAAGCCGCTGGAGGAATAACCCATGAGCAAGCGCGTTGTTATCGACCCTATCACCCGTATCGAGGGTCACTTACGTATCGAAGTTGAAGTTGATGAGAATAATGTCATCAACAAAGCATGGTCATCCTCTACGTTATGGCGTGGTATTGAAGTTATTCTCAAAGGCCGTACGCCTATGGACGTGGGCCTCATTGTGCAACGTATCTGTGGTGTATGTACTTATTCGCACTATCGCTGTGGTACCGAAGCGGTGGAAAATGCCTTAGGGATTCAAATTCCCTTGAATGCAAAGTATCTTCGCTCGCTGATGCAAACATCGCTCTATATGCATGACCATATAGTGCACTTCTATCATCTCCATGGCTTAGATTGGGTCGATGTGGTTTCAGCACTCAGTGCAGACCCCGCTAAGGCCGCCCAAGTCGCCCTCAAATATACCGATAAGCCTATCGCCGCTGGCGAAGGTGAATTAAGGGCTGTGCAAGAGCGCGTAAAAGGCTTTGTCGAAACCGGAAAACTTGGTCCATTCGCCAACGCTTATTGGGGTAATGGCACCTATAAGTTTACCCCTGAACAAAACCTGATTGCTCTATCTCACTACCTTAAAGCCCTTGAAGTACAAAGGGTTGCTGCCGAAATGCTTGCAATATTCGGCGGTAAACAGCCACATCCTCAATCATTAGTTGTCGGTGGTGTGACTTCTGTACGCGATATGTTGAGCCCTGCACGTCTGCAAGAATGGAAGCAAAAACACGCAATCGTAACAGACTTTATCCTGCGTGCTTATCAAGCCGATATCGTGATGGCAGCCGAAGCCTTTGGTACTGAGCCTAGCGTGCTAGGCGGCGTCAATGTTAAAAACTTCATGGCTACCCATGACTTTGTGCTCGCTAATGGCGAATATATGTTCGACCAAGGCGTGATTATGAATGGCGATTTAGCAGGTGTGAGTGATATTAACCCTGATCTAATCGCCGAAGATGTCAGCCACGCTTGGTACAATGCTGATGCGCCGCAACATCCGTATGATGGCACCACCATTCCAAACTATACCGGCTTTGTTGAGCGGGATACGGTTTACGGCAAACTGCCAACCTTAGATGGTGATGGTAAATACTCTTGGGTGAAATCACCTCGTTATCAAGGTGAACCTGTCGAAGTGGGCCCACTGTCTTGTTTATTAGTCAGTTATGCCCGTGGCAATAAAGTGGTGGTCGATGCCGTCAATGCTTTGCTTGCACGCACAGGTCTCCCAGTAGAAGCACTCTTCACTACCCTAGGCCGCACGGCTGCGCGGATGCTGCAAACCGTGATCGTCGCGCAGGAAGGCCTGAAAACCTTCGATGCCTTGTTAACAAATATTCAGTCAGATGAAACCACCTATGTGAAACCCCATATCGATCCAAGTAAAGAGTATGTGGGTCACGCCATGATTGAAGCGCCCCGCGGCATGCTAAGCCACTGGATCCGAATCAAAAATGGTGTCATTGAGAACTATCAAGCCGTGGTGCCTACTACCTGGAACGCAGGTCCCGTGGATGCTAATGGCAAGATAGGCCCCTATGAAGCCTCACTGATTGGTTTGAAACTGGAAGATCCCACTAAACCCCTTGAGGTGATACGTATTATTCACTCATTTGACCCTTGCATGGCGTGTTCTGTACACGTGATGGATTTTAAAGGTCAGGCATTGAGCGAGTTCCGTGTCAGCCCCAATGGTCAATAACAACGAGGGAGGGAACGCAACATGAACCATTCTGAAACCCGCATTCGGACACTGGTTTTTAGTCCTGCGATACGGATTTTCCACTGGTTACGGGCACTGACGATTTTAGTGCTGGTGATCACCGGATTCTATATTGCTTGGCCGTTTCTTGTGGCGCCCGAAAGTACGGATGTATTAGTACAAGGTTGGATCCGTTTTGCCCATTTGATCTGCGGTTTTATCTTAACCGCAGTCACCTTGGCTCGCTTCTACTTGTATTTTTTCAGTCGTAGCGATATCGAGCGACGCTCGTTTCGTGATGTGATGAGCATTAAGAGCTGGATTACCCAACTAAAATCTTACATTTGGATGGGACATTTACATAAAGCTGGCGTTTACGGGCCACTGCAATTTGTGACCTATGTAGCAATCTCCTTTGTTGCGCTTGTGATATGTATTACTGGTCTCGTACTGTATGCCAATGTCTACCATGAAGGTTTAGGTGGCATGCTTTGGAGCAGTGCAGCTTGGATCACCGCACAAATGGGCGGGCTGGCACAGGTGAGAATTTGGCACCACTACCTCACTTGGGCATTCGTTATCTTTGTGGTTATCCACGTCTATATGGCGGTTTGGTCAGGGATACGCTTCAAACATAACTCAGTTGACTCAATTGTCTCTGGTTACGACTACCCGAAACCAGACTCACACCACTAGGAGTCCAATGAAGATATTGCTACTGGGTATTGGCAATGTCCTGTACGCCGATGAAGGCATCGGCGTACATTTTGTCAATTACATCACTGAGAATTATCAGTTTACGCACGAGTCCCATCAGCTCGAGATGCTCGATGGCGGCACTTTAGCCCAGGGACTCATTCCGATTATTTGCCAATACGATTATTTGATCGTGGTCGATACAGTCAATGCCAATGGCGTTGAAGCAGGAGAGGTCTATTTCTTCGACTTTGATAAAGCCCCGCAGGAAATTGACTGGCAAGGCAGCGCCCATGAAGTCGAAATGCTACAAACCCTAAACATGATGGAAATGGTTGGCGACAGGCCAAAAACCTTTGTATTAGGTGTTACTCCAACCGTGCTTGAACCTATGACACTCGGCCTCACCCCCAAAGTTGCATCCGCAGTTCCTTTGATGGAGCGCACCCTGTTATCCCACTTAGCCTCCCTTGGATTCACTGCGACACGCATTGCCAATCATAGTATCGACTCGCTGATCCCCGACTCCTATAAACGTGGTGTCACTCTTGGTGAAAATATAGAAGATGAAAAACATCAGATTTGATTTTACCTGCTCACGTCAGGTGCCCTTATATGCGCATTTATGTAATCAATACCTAAATTATGATGCGCTGAATATTAGCATTGGTTGCGACAACCACAATGATTTTGGTCCACAAACCTATTTTATTGAAGCCCAAGGTGAACAAGCGCCGCTAGAGCAATTGGCAGATGCGATTGCCGCTGACTTTTTAATGTCTGTTTGGTTGGTTGACTCAGGCATTAAAGTTATCGATGAGCCACAAGGCCAGCGTACCTTATTGGAGACTCATGATCCCCAAATGGATAAATCGGTTGCCGCTTTTTGCCAGCAATGTTATCCCCTGTTTGGCGATAATCAAGCGGCGCAATTTGGTGCTATTGATTTAACCTGTTCCTGTTGCCACGGTGAAACCCGCTTAACCCCTGCCCAAAAAGCCCTCACGCTAACCGATCTTAAAGCCATGGCTGAGCAGTTAATAACCCAAGGCTCATTAGCGTTAAGCTGTGAAGGTATAGCGTTAAGCTTAGAACCGTTTGCTCGCGATGCCAGCAGACCACAACTGCTGATCTGTAATCCAAACACCTTAAATGCGCATTTTTGCTTAAAGGATCATCAAGTCGTTGCGCTATCCAGCATTGAAAAACCGCTTATTTGCGCAAGACCCATTCAAGATCACCAAAAACTATTTGCGCCGCTATACGATATTTGTTTTGGCTATAGTCGCGTGGTAGCGGTTCTTAGCGAAATTTTGCGGCAAAAAGGAATTGATTGGGTTTATCTTCAAGGTCAGCACCATAGGCCCAAATTAGCTTGGGTTGATGGCGCATGGGCCCAGTTGTCCCACCAAAATGGAGATAATGCTAATAACATCAGCAAACATTTCAATGCGCCGGAGCCGTTAAGGGAAGACATTCGCTTTCTCGGTTTTAAAGCACAATGGCAAGCGCATAAAAAAACACGCTCACACCAAGGCACGCTTAGCGTACAAGTCTTATCCTCTGTAGAGAGTGAAACGAATTACGAAGGTGATCAAGAAGATCATACAATTACCGATGCAGCGCTCTTTGCTGCATTGCTAAATGGTAAATTTACCAGCCATAAGCAGGCCAAAAATGCGGCGGTGATTTACTTAAGCCATGATCATCCGAGCCAAATTGTCACCTGCGATAATAAAGGCGACACATCACTGTTTTTTGCCCTGCCTGAGCTGCCCGATAATGGATATGATATTTTCCACAGGCTCGACAGCAGCCCGCAAAAAGCGGTTGCGCAGAAGTTTAAAAGTCAGTTTCCTGATGACTACTTGAAACTGCTCAGCCTAAAACTCCACGGCAGACGCGATAATCTTCAGAGCCTATGGGCTATTGCCGCGATATTGATTGGTTTGAATCCGCAGGAAGAAACCCAGTCACAAGACTATTTGAGCGATGCCCTGATGGCGGCAGCCATGCGTTATCAGGGAGCGAATGCACCGCGCATCGATTACCCTCTCACCAAAGGCGAAGCCCATCGAAGCCTTAATTGGTGCAAAACCCTTGGCACACTGTTGAGCTTTAGAGTGGCTGGCCACAGCGACCCAAGCCAACTGGCTTTTGCGATGCAGGACTCCCTCGCCGATTACCTTGCCAATTGGCTTGAGCATATAGACTTAAATATTGGAGTTCAGACAATTGCTTTAGCGGGTAATGAGTTAGCTAACGAAACCCTCTGTAAACGCATGAGTTTACGCTTAGGTAAAAACTTCCCGTTACTGGTCAATCGTAGTCTCGACTTAGAGGGAGATAACCTTGCTGTAGGTGCGCTGTATGTTAAGCAGCGGCAATTAAACACCCTTGGATAAATACTTAACATTCGTGTTTGCCCCAGAGATATCGCAACATTAGAGGATAGATTGTTATCTTCTAATGTTGCGAACAAACCTAAAAGAAGACTGAAATTGAAACAAGCAGCCTCATCCGCTAACCAACAGGATATGATTGAACGTCGCCAACTGCATATCACTGGCATAGTACAAGGCGTGGGCTTTCGGCCTTTTGTCTACCGCTGGGCAACCGATTTGCAACTCACTGGCACAGTACTCAATAATGCCAAGGGCGTGATGATAGAACTGCAAGGACCGAGCGCAAAACTGGATATTTTTATCCAAGAGTTAGCAACTAACCCGCCACCACTGGCACGTATCGACCATATAACCCATGGACAGCTAGCGGTAAAATTAGCGGAGACACACTTCGAGATTGTTCAAAGCGATAGCCAAAGTGATGAAACAAAAGACCCTAGCTTAGCAGCACTGGTTGCCGTGTCGGCCGACAAAAGTACCTGCCAGGATTGCCTAGGCGATATGCGCAATCCACAGGATCGCCACTTTGGCTATGCCTTTACTAATTGCACCAATTGCGGCCCAAGATACACGATTATCAATGCCTTACCCTATGATCGCCATCATACCGCCATGGCAGATTTCGCTATGTGCCCCGATTGCGCCAAGGCCTATCAAGATCCTTTAAATCGCAGGTACCACGCTCAGCCCGTCAGTTGCCCAAAATGTGGCCCACGCCTGAGTTTAAAAACACCTCAGGGTGAGCTAATCGCATTGACGCCCTTGCTCCACTCGCAAAACAACAGCATGGCGGTATTGGCCGCTGCGGCCAATAAGCTTGCACAAGGACACATCCTCGCCATTAAAGGGCTCGGCGGATTCCACTTGATGTGTGACGCGAGAAACAGCTTCGCAGTGAGTCAACTACGGCAGCGAAAACAGCGTAAGGCGAAGCCGCTGGCGGTAATGATGCCGAGTATTGAAATGGCAAAACAGTACGTTACGGGCACGGAGGCGGAGTGGCAAACCTTAAGCTCGCCGGAACGGCCCATCGTATTGATGCAAGCGTTGGATGAGCATGACCTTAGCCCCGAAATCGCACCCAATATCCCCAAGCTGGGTGTATTTTTACCTTATACGCCACTGCATCACTTACTGCTTAGCCAATTTAATGGCCCGCTAGTGGCCACCAGCGCCAATGTGTCGGGCGAGCCCATTATCACCGATTGCGATGCGCTTATCAGCCAACTTGGGCATGTGGTGGATGCCATCGTCGATCATAACCGACCAATACTCAACGGCTGTGATGACAGTGTTGTGCAACTTATTCAACAGCCAAATGGCAATACGCCGCAGGTGCAAGTGCTGCGTCTAGCGCGGGGTTATGCGCCATTAAGTTTTCCATTAACAGCGCCACTAACACGCTCAATCCTCGCCGTGGGCGCACAGCAAAAAAATGCTATCGCTTTCGGATTTGGTGCAAATGTGTTTTTAAGTCCGCATATTGGCGATCTTTTTAGTGTCAGTGCCGAGCAGTATTTCGAGCTCACCTTAGGCACCTTCGCCCGCCTGTATCATTTCAGTCACGAGCTGATTGTCCATGATAAGCACCCAGACTACGCACCATCGCGCTGGGCAGAAGCGCAGCAACAGAAAAGCCTTGATACACAGAGTGGAGCCTATCGTTCAATCCAAACCTTAAGCGTGCAACATCACCATGCCCACGTGCTTAGCGTCATGGCCATCAATCAATACCAAGATCCGGTATTAGGCTTTAGTTTTGACGGTACCGGTCTTGGCGATGATGGCAGTCTCTGGGGCGGTGAAGTGTTATTGACCTTGTTAGACAAAGCTGAGCGCTTAGCCCATTTTGAAGCCATCTCCCTACTGGGCGGTGAGCAAGCAATAAAACAGCCTGTGCGATTATTACTGGCACTGCTGTTTGAACAAATGAGTTTAGCGGCGGTACAAACCTTAGAGTTACCGATCCTAAAAAGCCTGACCCCCTTAACGTTAAGCAATTTGCACCGGATCTGGCAAAGTGGCAATACGATTAAAAGCTCATCAGTTGGCCGATTATTTGATGCTCTCGCCTGCGCCTTAGGATTGATTGACACCACACAATTTGAAGGCCAAGCGGGCATGCTGATAGAAGCCGCAGCAAGACGCGCCGATAAACAACATCTACCGCCACTTATCCTCGATTTACCGCTGAGTTCATCAGAGGATGACCCGCAACAAGTGCAAGTTTGGTGTAGTAGCCAACTGTTTAAACAGCTTATCGTGCACATCACTGAGGCGCCACTTTCCTCCCACAGGCAAAGCATTATCGCCCGCGCGTTTTTGCATAGTCTTGGAGATGCTATTTGTAGTTATGCTGCGCGCTATCCATCACTGCCCATTGCGCTATGTGGCGGAGTATTTCAAAACCAATATTTGCTCGAATATTGCCTCAGTAAACTTCATCTCCAAGGCAATACCGTGCTCCCCAACAAACATATCCCCGTTAACGATGGCGGTATCGCCCTTGGCCAGCTTTGGTATGGAATTCATCAAGAGGCAATATAAAAACCACAAATAAACCGCTGCTATGACATATCTGCGTAGAGCTTGATATGCGCCGTGACCAAATGGCCAAAATCTGATTGATCAGGGTCAAAACGACCTAATAACCTGACGAACATCAAAGATTCCTTTAAGGATTTGTATCACACTTAACATTAGCGTAATCAAATTAACCCTATTCGATAGCATCACCATATTGTTCGGACAACAGCTCAAATCTGTGACGAGAACAAGGAGAATGACAAGATGTGTAAAGACTGCGGCTGCTCTCTACCCCGCCACTCTGCGATTCAACAAGGGCATGATCACCATACAGGTCATACCCACGAACACAGCCATAAACATCAGGAATTGCATACCAATCCTCAGCTTAACGATAAAAAAACCTTGTCGGTGATCCATAAAATTCTCGATAAAAATGATGTAGAAGCTGCCCACAACCGTGCCCATTTCGAGGCTCACCATATTACCGCCTTCAATCTAATGAGTAGCCCAGGTAGCGGCAAAACGACCTTGCTTGAGCACTTAAAAGAGTACACAAAACTTAATTACGCCGTTATTGAAGGCGATTTAGAGACCTCCCGTGATGCTGACCGTTTAATCGCAAAGGGCATTACAGCCCATCAAATTCAAACTGGCAGTGCATGCCACCTAGACGCCTTTATGGTGCATGGTGCTTTGCATCACTTGCCGCTGGAAGGGTTAGATATTTGCTTTGTGGAAAACGTGGGCAACCTCGTCTGCCCCGCCAGTTATGATGTGGGCACCCATAAAAATATCGTGCTGCTCTCCGTTCCAGAAGGCGATGATAAGATTGAAAAATATCCAGTAATGTTCCGCCGTGCTGACCTGGTTCTGATCACAAAATGTGACCTATTACCCTACTTCGATTTCAGTGTCGACGAGGCCAAAGCCCAGCTTAAAAAACTCAATCCCGACACTCAAATACTCGAAGTCTCCATTAAAGATGGCGATTCCATGCATGCCGTTGCCGCTTGGCTAAATGAAAATCTGCGCCGAAACACTGTGGGAGAGCCACAATAATGTGCTTATCAATCCCCTCACAAGTGGTAGCAGTTGATAACGAGCGCCAATCTGTAACCGTCGATACCTTAGGCGTAAAACGCGATGTCAGCAGCCATCTTATGACTGAACCCTTGGCTATTGGTGATTATGTGCTCATTCATATCGGTTTTGTGATGAATAAAATTGATCGCAATGATGCTCTGCAAAGCCTTGAATTATATCAAGAGATAGTCGCAAAACTTGAAAATGAAACCACGCATTAAGCAACAGCCGCAGTTGTAAACGATCGCAAACCACAGACGATACACTGCGACAAGGATTGAACATGCTTGAATTAAAACAACTTTATCAAGGCTTTCGCGATCCCCAAACCATTGCCTCGCTTGCAAAGGATATTGCCCAGGTCGCTCACTCACTCGATCAACAAATCAACATTATGGAAGTGTGTGGCGGCCATACCCACACCATAATGAAATACGGCTTACTGGATTTGCTGCCGGATAACATTGAGTTTATCCACGGCCCCGGTTGCCCTGTATGCATTATGCCTAAAGAGCGGATCGATCAAGCCGCAGTGCTTGCCCAGCAGGAAGATGTGATTTTAGTGACGCTAGGCGATATGATCCGCGTCCCCGGCTCCCAAGGTTCACTTGCCAGTTTCAGAGCCAAAGGCTGTGATATTCGGCCTATCTATGACCCTTTAGACACGCTCAAAATTGCCCGTGATAATCCAAATAAAACCGTGGTGTTTTTCGCCATTGGATTTGAAACTTCCACCCCAATGACGGCAATATTGTTGCAACTGGCCGAGCAGGAAAAGCTGGCGAATTTGTTTTTTCATATCAACCATGTATTAGTCCCACCCGCAATTGATGCCGTGATGCACGATCCTAATGCGAGGGTCAATGCCTTTATTGGCCCAGCACACGTCAGTGTGATCAGTGGCGCCAAAATCTATCGCCCGGCCGTAGAGCAATACGGCACACCGGTAGTGGTCTCTGGTTTTGAGCCCGTGGATGTTATGGAGTCTATCCTGCGTATCGTGCGTCAAAAGGCCGCAGGCAAGGCAGAACTCGATATCCAATACAGTCGCGCTGTATCTGAGCAAGGTAATCTTGCCGCACAGGCAAAAGTTGAACAGTTTTTCCAGATCAGACCGCAATTTCGTTGGCGCGGGCTTGGACCAATCCCCAACTCGGCGCTGCAATTAAGGGATGAATACGCCCACAGGAACGCAGAGCTGCGCTTTAAAGACAGATTGCCCGTCAAAGAGATTGATGATCATAAGGCTTGCCAGTGCGGCGATATTCTACGTGGACTAGCCAAACCGAAGGACTGCAAAGTCTTTGGCCGCGGCTGCAATCCCGAAACCCCTCTCGGTAGCTGCATGGTCAGCTCCGAAGGCGCTTGTAATGCTTATTACCGCTATCAAGGCATCGATAGCAAGGAGCAACATCATGGCTGATGTATCAACCAAAGAGAAAGCGATTCAACTCAGCCACGGTGGTGGCGGTAAAGAAATGAATAAGCTCATCCGCGATCTGTTTTTTGCCGAATTCGATAACCCGATTTTGCGTAGCGAAGAAGACGCCGCAAAACTTGAATTACAGGGTGCGACGGCCTTTACGACGGACTCTTTCACTGTATCACCGTTGTTTTTTGCCGGTGGTGATATCGGTAAGCTGGCGATTGCTGGCACCGTTAACGATCTCGCCATGATGGGCGCTGAGCCTCAATATTTAAGCTGTAGCGTGATCATCGAAGAAGGTTTTTCGCTCAAAGACTTAACCACAATTGTACGCAGTATGGCCAAAGAGCTGAAACAAAGTGGGGCTAGAATTGTTTGTGGCGACACCAAAGTAGTACCTAAGGGCTGCGCCGATGGCTTATTTATCAATACATCAGGCATTGGGCGTATTTTACGTCCGAATATCTCGGCGGCCAATGTCGCGCCCGGCGATGCGATTATTGTCTCCCGTGATGTCGGCTGCCATGGCGCGGCTATTTTGATGGCGCGTGAGGGTCTTACCCTCGAGTCCACGCTACAAAGCGATTGTGCCACGCTCTGGCCAGTAGTCGAGCAATTGATCGCTGCTAATATTCCACTCCATGCTATGCGCGATGCTACCCGCGGCGGGCTCTCTGCCGTATTAAATGAATGGGCCGTTGCCGCCAATGTAGGCATCACAGTTAATGAGGCGAGCATCCCGGTTTGTGATGAGGTCAAAGGCTTGTGTGAACTCTATGGCTTTGAGCCAATGGATTTAGCCAATGAAGGCACCTTTATCTTGGCTGTTCCCAACGATATCGCCCTTGGTGCGTTGGAAATTATGCAACGATTTGGTCACTGCGAGCAGGCGGCCATCATCGGTACCGTCAGCGACGAACTTCCCGGAAAAGTGATCTTAAGAACGCCATGGAATACCAAACGTTACTTAGACTTGCCTCAAGGTGAACTGCTACCAAGGATTTGTTAATGCACGAGTATTCTATAGTAAGCGCCTTAATTGAACAGTGCGAGCAACATGCGCGGGCAAATCAAGCAACTAAAATTACTCGGGTAGCAATCAAACTCGGCGTAATGAGCGGTGTCGAACCCACCCTACTTCAAACGGCGTTTGAAACCTTTAAACTCGATGGGATCTGCCGCGAAGCCGAGCTTTGCATGACACTACAGCCACTGGTGATCAAATGTGCAGATTGCCAACAAGAGTCGGTGCTCGATGAGCGTTCAATCGTGTGCCCCGCCTGTAACAGTTATCATACGCGGGTATTAGAGGGTGAAGATATGCTGCTGATGCAGCTCGAAATGGAGCAAGCAGAGGATATTTAATCGATTACAAGCACGGTTTCAGTGATAAAAATGGCTTTAAGTCTAAACACTTAAAGCCATTTTTATTCGGGTTTACAATAAGCGATAAACGCTTACTGATAAATTGAGGCTTGCCCTTCAGGGCGAGTCTTTAGCAATCTTAGGAACCACATATACTGCTCTGGATAAGCGAGTATCACTTGCTCAACCGCTTTATTCAGTGCTAGCGCCTCGTTTTCCTTACCGACCATGTCTTCGGCGGCAATGGCGGGCATCACAGTTAAATCAAACTGGCGCGAAGCTTGGTTATAACCAATTTTCACCGGCAGCACTTGGGCATTTCCCGCCTGAGCTAATCGGCCAACCACGGGTAATGTCGCTTTGACTGTGCCTAAAAACGGGGTAAATACACTCTGATCTGGGCCTAAATCCTCATCGGGCAGGTAGAAAAAGCTATTGTTCTGCTTAAGCTCTGCTAATAAGGCGCGAATTCCGGCCTCTCGCATATAAACGTGGCCACCACAACTGCTACGTACTCGATTATTAAACCAGTTAAATAACGCGTTTTTATGGGCCTTTGCCATAGTGACCATGGGCAAGTCGAGGTTTAACCTCAGCCCAGCATAATCAATGGGCCACACATGGGGCATGATAAATATCACCGGCTGCCCTACTGCTTGCGCCGCTTGTACATGCTCAAAGCCCATCAAATTCACACGGCGGCGTAAATGCGCCTTAGATCGTACCAACAGCTCACCTTGCGATAACAGCACTAATACGAAGTTCTGCACGTTGTCATCAATTAAGGCTTCTATTTCTGCGGCGGATTTTTCAGGGAAACACGCCTTTAAGTTCGCCCTGGCAATACTTATCGGCTTTTTCGCAATAGGCGCCACCAGTTTGGCTAAGGTTCTAGCAATAGGATCACGCAGCCACGCGGGCATGATCCCAAAAATCACTAATAGACCGATCGCCAACCAAGTAACCCAATATTTAGGGTGCAATAACGCCAGTTGAAAACGTCGGTCAAAATGTTTGGGCTGTCTTGACAAAGAAATCACCTCAGACAGTGGAAAAGTCATTCACCATAAAAAGAAAATAGTAAAGCCACTCACGAAGGAGTGGCTTTACTGTCGAACATCTAAAATTACTTGCCCGCGTTAGAAGCTTCTACGCGAGTTTTCAGTTTCTGGCCGGGACGGAAGGTCACGACACGGCGAGCGGAAATCGGGATATCCTCGCCTGTTTTTGGGTTCCTTCCCGGTCTTTGATTCTTATCCCTAAGGTCAAAGTTGCCAAAGCCAGATAACTTGACCTGCTCACCACTTTCAAGTGCGCCTCGAATTTCTTCAAAGAACGACTCAACCATCTCTTTGGCTACACGCTTGTTTATACCGAGTGTTTCAAAAAGATGTTCTGCCATTTCGGCTTTGGTAAGTGCCATACTTTAATCCCTCAACGATGCGTTGAACTCGGTCTTCAGGGCAGAAACAACTGAATCAACAGTTTCAGCGATCTCTTTTTCCTCAAGTGTACGAGTAGTGTCTTGTAATGTAAGTGCTATCGCCAAGCTCTTCTTGCCGGGCTCAACACCTTTACCTAAGTATACATCGAACAAGTTTATGCCAACCAACTGATTTTCGCCAACTTTTCTTATCAATTTCATTACATCGCCTGCAGATACACTTTCATCTACGACTACTGCGATGTCACGACGATTAGCCGGGAACTTAGATACAGCTTGGGCTAGCGGTAAACTGGTATGCAATAAAGCATCCAATTCCAACTCAAAAACGATGGTTTTACCATTGAGTCCAAAAGGCTTCTCCAAACTAGGATGGATAGCACCTATATGACCGATCACTCGATCATTTCTCAATATTTCAGCACATTGCCCTGGATGAAGAGCAGAATGCGTCGCTACTCTAAAGCTAAATTCTGATGCGGAAACTGTCAAGCCGATAATTGCTTCTAAATCACCTTTAAGGTCGAAAAAATCAACGGTTTTCGATTCCATTGACCAATGTTCGTCATTTTGAAGCCCTGTAATGACGCAACCGAGCATTGCTTGCTGTCTTACACCGGATTCTGCATGAATATCAGGAACAAAGCGCAGGCCAGTTTCAAAAAGTCTCACGCGACCCTGTTGACGACTTTGGTTGTAGCCAACCGCAGTCAATAATCCAGTGAACATCGACAACCGCATGGCCGACATTTCGCTAGAAATCGGGTTCGGTAACACCATGGCTTGCTCACCTGGGTGAACCAGATTTTGCAGCTTAGGATCAACGAAACTGTAAGTCACAGCTTCTTGGAAACCACGGGCCACTAACAGCGAACGAACGCGCTTGAGGCTTAAGTCGGTTTCTTTATGATCAGACATCCGCAGTGACGCCACGGGCGCAACGTTTGGAATGTTGTTGTAACCGTAGATACGGGCAACTTCTTCGATTAAGTCTTCTTCAATCGCCATATCGAAGCGGTAAGTGGCGGTGGTGACCTGCCAGCTACCCTCACCTGCAACGACGCCGAAACCTAAACGTTCGAGGATTTCAACCACGTCGCTATCGGGAACATGGTGACCCAGAATTTTATCTAACTTGCTGCGACGCAATAGAATTTGCGCAGGCTTTGGTAAGTCAGCGTCAGATTTGGCTTCAACCACAGGACCCGCTTCACCGCCGCAAATATCCAGCACTAAGCGAGTCGCACGGTCCATAACTTTGTGCTGCATCTCAGGGTCAACACCACGTTCGAAACGGTGTGATGAATCGGTATGCAGACCTAAACGGCGTGACTTACCCATAATCGCTAACGGCGCGAAGAACGCACATTCAAGCAGTATGTCTTGGGTAGTGTCGCTCACACCCGAATATTCACCGCCAAACACGCCAGCAAGCGCTAATGGACGCGCATCGTCGGCAATCACTAGAGTGTCGTTTGGAATAGTCACTTCGCTGCCATCGAGCAGGGTGATTTTCTCTTCACGATTACCTAAACGCACTTGGATATCGCCAGTCAGTTTGGCAAGGTCGAAGGCGTGCATCGGTTGACCGAATTCAACCAACACAAAGTTAGTGATATCCACGATAGGATCGATTGAGCGGATACCACTGCGACGCAGTTTTTCCTGCATCCATAATGGCGTAGCCGCTTTCACGTTCACATTCTTCACCACACGACCTAAGTAGCGTGGGCAAGCTGCGGTTTCCTTCACATTGATAGCCACTTTGGCATCAATCGTTGGCGTCACGGTTTGCCATTGTGGCTCGGTTACCGCTTGACGGTTTAACACGCCAACTTCACGGGCCAAACCTACCATGCCTAAGCAATCGGCACGGTTAGCGGTTAAATCCACTTCAATCACAGCATCATCAAGCTGGAGATACTCACGTAAATCCGTGCCTAATGGCGCATCTAATGGCAGTTCGATAATGCCATCGCTATCGATATCAATACCCAGCTCGCTGTATGAACACAGCATGCCTTCTGAAGGCATACCACGCAGCTTAGCCTTTTTAATTTTAAAATCGCCTGGCAGTACGGCACCGACCATTGCTACGGCCACTTTTAAGCCTTGACGGCAGTTTGGTGCGCCGCAGACGATATCAATAAGCTCGCCACTGCCAACACTGACTTTAGTCACGCGCAGTTTGTCTGCATCTGGATGCTGGCCACATTCGACCACTTCACCAACCACAACGCCGTTGAACTCGGCAGCCACGGCATCAACGCCATCGACTTCGAGTCCAGCCATAGTGATCTGGTGGGATAATGCTTCACGGCTAACGGCAGGATTGACCCACTCACGAAGCCAAGATTCGCTAAATTTCATGCTATACAGCTCCGTTATTTAAATTGCTTCAGGAAACGCAGGTCGTTTTCGAAAAACGCTCGTAGATCGTTTACGCCGTAACGCAGCATAGTTAAACGCTCAACGCCCATACCAAAAGCAAAACCAGAGTATTTTTCTGGATCGATGCCAACGCTACGCAGCACATTTGGGTGCACCATACCGCAGCCTAACACTTCTAACCATTTGCCGTTTTTACCCATTACGTCCACTTCGGCTGAAGGCTCAGTGAATGGGAAGTAAGAAGGACGGAAACGCACCTGCAAATCTTCCTCAAAGAAGTTACGCAGGAAATCATGCAACACGCCTTTTAATTCGGCGAAGTTAACGTTTTCATCGACCAGCAAACCTTCCACTTGGTGGAACATTGGTGTGTGAGTTTGGTCGTAATCGTTACGATACACACGACCCGGTGAAATAATCCGTAGTGGCGGCTTTTCCGTTTCCATAGTACGAATTTGCACGCCCGAGGTTTGGGTACGCAGCATCAGTTTAGGATTAAAATAAAACGTATCGTGGTCGGCACGCGCTGGGTGGTGCTCAGAGATATTCAAGGCGTCGAAGTTATGGAAATCATCTTCGATTTCAGGGCCTTGTTTTACCGAAAACCCTAATTCCCCAAAAAAGGTTTCGATACGTTCAATGGTGCGCGTCACTGGGTGTAAACCGCCGATTTCGATAGTGCGGCCAGGTAGCGTCACATCAATCTTTTCAGCAATTAATTTAGCTTCTAGCTCTGCACTTCTCAGGACGTCGATGCGCTCAGTTAATTTCTGTTGAATGGCCTGTTTCGCATCATTGACCGCCTGACCAAAAGCGGGTTTTTCTTCAGGACTTAAGCTGCCCATCATTTTCATCATGTCGGTGATCTTACCTTTCTTACCTAGGTAATCGACACGGATATCATCCAGTGCTTTTAGATCACTGGCCTGGTCAATAATGACTAAGGCTTGTTCTACGATCTCAGTTAACTGCTGCATTTTCTCTTCCACTGCATAGTCGCGCTTGATAAACAAGTGCTATGGGCGCCAAACTTTCAGGCTATTTCGGTGCTCAGGTTATCGGGCGTTAATGCCAGACGCTTTGCTAGCTATAACGAAATAAAAGGAGAGAAATTTTACGCGAGCGAGCGGCATATTACTAGGGCTTATTCGGGGTTTTTATCATGCAAATTCATGTGTTATCCCAACAAACCTTCCAAGTTGATCGCCTTGGAAAGACATTTGTCGATTTTTACAGCAGTCACGTGATCACGCACTAACCACTGGCGACACATGTAACTAAACTGTAAACTTATGTTTGTACCTTGCCAAAATTGCTGCAAAACAAACAAAAATGCCGCAATTGGACAACAATAATACAAGCAACAGCTTACTAAGCAGAAAAACATAAAGTCTATGGCAAATCGACCGATATCCATTTGGTCACAGCCCAATTTATCGAGGCGCTAATGAAAGAAGTTAAATTTCGCTGGATAGATCAATACCTTATCCACATGACCTTAAAAACCAAATTTGCAATTCTCGCCCTAGTTCCGATGTTTATGATTGTGGGATTAGCGGTATTTTTAAATACTCAGTTTAGGGATACCCTGCTTGAAAGCCATTTGCATGGGCTCCAAGACACTTCCCAGAAAATCAATCAACTCGCCGCCCAGATTTCTAGCAAGCTACCCGAGCAAGAACGCCAAAATTTACCTAATCAGCTGAGCCAAGGCTTACAGAATGTTCAGATTGTTACAGTTTCTGAGGCTGATAGCCGCGCACAAACCCTTGCGCGCAGCGGTGGTGGTATTGATACCAGCAGTTCACCTAATCGGGCTGTTAGCTCGGTTAATGATCAAAATATGCTGACCATCATTCCCGTCGATGATCGTCAACTTAACGCCCTTTTAGCCGATGACAATATCTTAGTCTACAGCCTGATGGCAGTGCTGTTATTCGTGCTCTTCCTGTTTAGCTACTACATCTCTACCTTCGTTGGCGGTGCACTCTACACCACAGTCATGGCACTTAAACGCGCGGCGTCTGGGGATTTGACAGGCCGATTAAACTTCTTCGAAGTCAAAGATGAGTTCAGCATCTTAGCTATCAGTATCGACACGCTAGTCGAGCGCCAGCACAACTTGGTGAAGCAGATAGCAGAATCCACCAGCAAGATCCGCGAAGTGGTTTCATCTTTTAGAAGTACGGCTCAGCAAGGACAAGCCCTTGCGGTCAATCAACGTCAGCACCTCGACTCCTTAGCCACGGCGATGGAAGAAATGACCGCTGCGGTAAAAGAAGTGGCGCGCAACGCTGAGCAATCCTCCGCCGAAACCCAAGAGGCGAATCAACAGGTTAATGCGGGTTCTAAGGATATTGAAACCACAGTAAGCGCAATTGATGTGCTGTCGGATGAGATTTCTGCTGCATCGAATGCGGTCAATACCCTCAACGACAACGCCAGTAAGATTGATGAGGTGGTTTCGACCATTAATGCTATCTCGCAACAAACTAACCTACTCGCCCTCAATGCCGCGATTGAAGCGGCGCGTGCTGGCGAACAGGGTCGCGGTTTTGCGGTAGTGGCCGATGAGGTACGAACCCTTGCTGGCCGCACGCAAGCTGCAACGGTAGAAATTAAATCCATGATTGAGTCGCTGCAACAAGGCACACGTAACCTCACCCAAGTGATGTCTCGCACCGTGAGTCAAGCAAGTGAAGGCAAACAGCATGTACTGCAAACGGGTAAAGATCTCGATTCGATTGCCCACCATAGCAGCCGCGTTTTCGAAATGAGTGTGTTGATTGCCACGTCTGCGGAAGAACAATCGGCCGTAGCTAACGAAATCGCGACCAATCTGATGGAAATTCGCAATCAATCCCACGATGTCGAGCAATCGGCGAACCAATCGGTATCGGGTTGTGATGAGTTGCAAGCCACCGCGGGACAATTGGACCAGCTGATGGTGGGTTTAAAAATCTAATCGTTGAAGAGCTAAGCAACAAGGGAGCCAAGCACCCTTGTTGCTTAAATAACGAATCGCCATCTGGTTAATCCCTAATTAATTCATTTCTATAATCTAGAATTCCTAAATAAATTAAAATAAAATCTAAATGTTAAAATTTAGATTTGGATTATCGAATTTATCGCCCCCACAATAAAATCTTGATCATACTTTTAAACTAAAAAAGTATTCATCCATTCACCTTTGATAACGATCAACGTTTTGTCACCTTAAAAATCTATTATACATTCAAGAAGCCAAGTTAAATCTCAAAAAACTATTAATTTAAGCTTAATAAACTCTGTTAAGCCCTAATGTATTTCAGTACACATTAATAATAAAACAGCGGTATAAGTTTCAAGAGAAATACTAATTAGACATTTAAAAAAGCAATGTTTGCACATTGCTTATATTGCGCCACTAGCTCTTTATGATCGAATAAGAGCTTATTTGCTGGCTTGAGAATGATAATTTAACCCACAATAAAAGAAGGAAAATAACATGCTTAAAAAGATGATGCTCATGTGTGCACTGTGTTTCTCTACTAGTTTAATGGCGACATCACTTGCCGACAGCCATTCAGAAAGATCAGACTGTGAATCATGCCATAAGGATAAAACACCTTCTGCGGATTATGTTTTTGAAAATGAGCAATGTGTATCATGCCATGGCGAAATGAAAACACTCGCAGGTGAAGCTCATACTAAGCATGATGGTGTTTTAACATGCACTAATTGCCATATCGCTCATCAAGAAAAAGCACCTGCTGATGCCTGCAAAGCATGCCATTAACTCACTAAAAATCTAAAGCCAAAAGCCGAAGAATAACTTGTTTTGAATGGAACCATTTGGCAGGATGCCACTTGACCCACCTCCAAGGGTGTTTGCCATCTATTGCTCACAGGTGGCATTTTTTATCCCCGTTTGTATCGCCTTAATGTATATCTAACAACTGAATTCTTCGCTCATATTCCATAAAAATAAAAAAATTTAAGCATCCCAAGTAAACCATAAGACGAGTGTCAAGGTATTGTTCTCAAGAACGCCAAGGCTTTATCTAAATCACGGGTGCGCGCCATCGGCGGCAGGGAGTTTAAAAATGCCTGTCCGTAGGCGCGATTCACAATCCGATTATCACACAGGATTAATACGCCGCAGTCCTTTTCGTCACGGATCAAACGTCCAACCCCTTGTTTGAGCGCAATAATCGCCTGAGGTAATGACACTTGAGTAAAAGGATCGCCGCCCTGACGGCTAATATTGTCGGCGCGGGCACGGTAAAGCGGCTCATCGGGCGAGACAAACGGCAATTTATCAATAATCACGCAGCTTAATAACTTGCCACGCACATCTACCCCCTCCCAAAAACTGCTGGTGCCAAGTAATACCGCATTGCCCAGTTGGCGAAACTTTGTGAGCAAACTCTGTTTACCCGCTTGGCCCTGCACCAGCAACGGATATTGAGTCCGAGTTCGCAATGCCAACGCCGTTTGCTCAAGCATTTTATGGCTGGTAAACAAAATAAAGGTTCGCCCCTGCGCTGCCTCAATCGCTTTGACACATACATCGACTAACTGTTTGACTGCTTGCTGCTGATTCGCCACATTGCCCAGTTGCCTTGGCACACAAAATAACGCCTGACGCGGATAATCAAAGGGACTATCCAAAATATGCGCCTTGGCCTCACTGATCCCTAACTCCTTGGCAAAATGCCCTAGGCTACGGTTCACTTGTAAGGTTGCCGAGGTAAAAATCCAGCTAGTATTGGCCACAAATAACTGCTGACATTCGCGGGCAATATTAATCGGTGAAATCCGTAGCATCACAAAACGGCTACCAAATTCAACACTATAGGCAGCCTGTGGATTGTCACATTGGAAAAACTGATTGAGCTTATGGTTAAGGTCCGCCAGTTTAACGGCAATATCATCTAATAACTCACTGCGCCCCACATGGGCGAGCAAGAGTTTTTGCAGCGCGGTCAACTCTGCGAGTAAATCCCATGATGCTAGCGCAATTGACTTATTGCCAAGCAGCATACGCCAATCCGGCTCGGCAATCGAAAACAATCCATTATGCCAGTCACTCAATTTGGCTAAACAACGCTGACAAAATTGGGCAATCTGCCCCGTATCGCTGAGCTCAGTTTGATAAATCTGCAATAACTTTTGCAGGTAGTCATCAATAGTGCGACTCGAGGATTGCTGGCCAAAATAACTGACGCAGATATCCGGCAGTAAATGCGCTTCATCGAAGATCACCACATCGGGATCGGGTAATAATTCAGCAAAGCCTGTGTCCTTTAACACACTGTCTGCAAAGAATAAGTGATGATTTACGACAATGATTTTCGCATCCATGGCGCGGCTGCGAGCCTTACGGGTAAAACAGGCATCATAAAATTCGCAGCGCTGGCCAAGACAGGTCTCTTTGGTACTGACGACTAAGGGAAGCGCGGGAGAATGTTCAGGCACTGAAGTTAAGCCACCAATATCGCCGTCTTTACTCATGCCCGCCCATTGATTGATTTTGAGTAAATCATCCAACAATCGCGCCTCAATATGGCTGGCCTCCTGCATCTGCCTATCGAGTCGATATTGGCATAAATAGTTATTGCGGCCTTTTAATAGCGCAAGCTTGGGCGCAATTCCAAGCATAGATGTCAATGCGGGTAAATCCTTTAGAAACAATTGCTCCTGCAGGTTTTTACTGCCAGTACTGACAATCACTTGCTTGCCACTTAACATAGCGGGAATTAAATAGGCGAAGGTTTTACCGACCCCTGTACCCGCTTCGATCAGTGCATTGCCCTTACTCGCAATCGCTTCACTGATGATTTGCGCCATCTCAACCTGACTCTGACGCGCACTGTACCCCTGAATATGCGTAGCGAGCACGCCATCGTTGGCAAAAGCGCGCAGCACCTCATTCGTCAATCTGCTCATCGAACGAGGAGCATCAAGCGACTGCTGATTTGATTGCTGATGTTTAGCTTGCCGCGGAGCTGAGCGTCGAGAGTGAGTCAATGGCGAGCGAGTTCCTATAAAAACGATTCAAAAAAGCGGGTTGTGGGTTAAGGCGTTAGCCTTCGCTAAGGAGCATAACGCTGTTGCCGCAGTGTAATTAAGCCCGCCTGATAATACCAATAGTTTTAATCTAGCACCGAGCTTCTTGAGCTAAAACATGGAGTAGCGTAGTTTAAATGATTTAACAACCAAAGGCTTAACTCAACTTTTCCCCGATTGCTTGCTAAGTGATAAGCTGCTAAGTTGCGTTAATGATTGTGCTAATGACTTAATTTTGCACGAAGCTTCAATTATGGATATATAACTCAATTAGGTTTACGTTTATAAACGTTGAGATGATTAAGGATATAAAATGAAAAAGTTCCAATTATTACCGTTAATGTTATTTATTTTATCTACTCCCGTAGTAGCGCAAGTAGCACCAATAGATGAAATGTTTAGAGTGATGTCAATCGATAAACAAATGGCTGGTGGATTTGAAGCTATGTTACCAATAGTAGACCAAATAGCCACTAACTATAAATTAGATAATAAGGCTAAAGAAGAACTTAAGGGTATTTATAGAGCATGGTTTAATGAAGATGTTGATCGTCCCTGAGTGATAAACGAATTAAAAAAACAGTACTCTGAAGCTTTCACAAATGAAGAAATCATTAAAATAACCCAATTTTATCAAACTTCCACAGGTAAAAAACTCTTAGAAAAAACGCCACAATTGATGCAAACTGGAGCACAAATCGCCATGCAAGAAGCACAAGCAAAACAATCTAAATTAATTGAGCGTATTAGACCTTTTCTCGCAAAGCATGGAATTAAAGAATAAAGCTATAACAATTACCTGAACATGAGGTCTGATATTACGACTACGCACTCAGTGGTAAGCATTAGGCGGAGATTAACCATGCCAACGACCTTATCCTTGTCACAATATGTGAAAAAGCGAAATGGTGTTCCACTGGGTGCAAGTCACTCGATGAGGAATATGCTATCACGCGCCCTGGGTGCTAAGTCATTCCCCATTTTTTGGCATTATTGGAATCCGATTTGGGGTTATTATTTATCACGTAATGTCATGCGTCCTAGCAGTCAGTTTCTGCCCATGTGGCTCGCCGTACTCGTCACTTTTTTGATCAGCGGTGCGCTACATGATCTCGCTGTCGCTCTGATTAAATGGTAAGCCATGTTCTTTTTTACCCCCTGGTTCGGCATCATGGGGATTATGGTAATTGCCTCAAATAAATATGGCCTTTCCTACGGCGTATTACCTTGGATTATGCGGGCCTTGATTAATTTACTGTTTATTTTCTCATCATTTGCGTTAACCGAATTCATGCTGGGTCTGTTGAATCCTTAACCCTAATGAACTCGTCCTAATGATGTAAATGATGCTCGCTCAAAAGGATATTTCATGCGATTAACATTAACCTTGGAAACCCTATTATCCCAACTTGGTTCTTTTTCGTGGCACTTGGATGTGTACAAAGCCCTAGAACAACCATTAAGTCCCACAATGTCGGTGTTAATCATTGACGATGAACTTGAAGAGGAGCGCGACCAACAGGATGAACCTCTCTACCCACAAACCCAAAGCTATCAATACGTTTTGAGCATTGCGGACTTACAAAGTATCAAGGCTAATTTAGTGCAACAGCTGCCAAATGCTACCTTGCATGACTTAATTCATGCCGTCAGTTATTACTATCAAAACGATGCTTATATAAATGTAGAGTGTTAACCGCTTTAATTGAGATTTTATAAGATAAATTAAACCCAGTTATTTAAGATAAAAAAGAATCAGATATGGATAAAAAAGCAAAAAGGATTTTATTCTCCACCTATTGGAAGAATGGTTGGATTGACGCCAAAAATAGAAGTCTCCCCGAGTCCGACTTTAACTACGCCAAATCGAAAGGATTAATGTTTGATCCTTTAACTATCTCCCACGATGAATGCATCCTTGCCATCACGGCGCTAGTGAAAGGCATATCGCAAACACAAGTAACAAAAGGATTTTTAAGCAGTCTAACCTCTAGGCGATTGGATTGGCGCTCATCCCTTGCATCCTATGCGATCGCCCAAAAAATCCCATCACACCAATATGCGCCCATCATTTCAGGCACTTCTTATACGGATGGCAAACCAACGGCACACTCCTATACCTGTGGCATTTGCCGAGACAGTCAATATGGCATCCGAGGAAGTGAATCCTATAACGAGATGGATATTAACGTATTCAATTTCGAGCGCATTAAATGGGGCGGCGTGCGCCATGGGGATATTTTGTATACCTATTTTGATTTAAACCAATTTATCAAGGCCGATATTCCAGAGCCGACGTCTGAAGATATTGTCTGTTTCAGGGAGATATTAACGATTATCGAAACATCTGAGCCGAACGATTATCCCAGCGCATTGGAGAAAAGATTAGCGAGTGTAATAAAATCGAGCAAAGCTGAACGACAAATATTAATCGAAATATTAGCCAGTCTGGGAATATTAAAATCCAATACTGTCGATAGACAACGGCAAGGCAAAAATGACTGGGTATTTGCCGAATATTGGCGTGGTGAAGATAAATATTGCCAACAGACAGTTGAACATCTGTTTGGAAAATATTTAGCACAATAAAAAGGATGTCACAGCACTAATCCTGCATTAGCGCTGTGACTGACACTCATCCGCACTCGCCAGTCTAGAGAATACTACTAGATAAAATCTGCCATCCTTGCCGCTATTCTAGCTGCCGAACGGTTCTAAACGTAGAGTCAGTTTTCTGTCCATCCCTAGCAAACCTCAAGTCGTCCCCTCTTGCAATCGGTTGATTTACCTCCAGCGATCATCAAGATGAAACATTTTCATAAAGCGCATAAATATTCTTATTTAGTTAAAATTAGCTGTTGCAAACGGCACAGAAAGCGGTTAGCTTAAAAAAACGTTCGATGGATAAGTATCCATCAGCACCGAATTCAACAGAATACAGAGTATAGAGAGTCATATGAGCCCATTACTGAACGCTATCCACCATCATCACCACCATATGCGGTAGCCTTCGGACGCTCACTGCCGGAGGACTGTATCCTTCTGGCGGACTGATTCAAAGATGATCACTAACCCCTGGAAGGAATTCCGGGGGTTTTTGCTTTTAGGCTTTTTAACTTACAACTTAACCCGTGTTTAGTATGTAATTTCAATATGTTAGCTAGATAAATACCGGCCAAACATAGAAACCAGTTAAACCATGCGACAAAAGAATATCATTTTGAATTTGTTAACTTTGAGCGAGACAAGACTATGACTGAATCAAACCGTTTACGCATCGCCATCCAAAAATCTGGCCGTTTATCCACCGACTCACAGCAATTACTCAAGAGCTGCGGCGTTAAGTTTTCCATTAACGAACAACGTCTTATCTCGCACGCAGACAACATGCCTATCGATTTACTCAGAGTGCGTGACGATGATATTCCAGGGCTGGTGATGGATGGCGTGGTCGATTTAGGCATTATTGGTGAGAACGTGCTCGAAGAAGAGCAGATTGAGCGTCAAACCTTAAATAAACCCGCCGAGTTTGTGAAATTACGCCAACTGGATTTCGGTGCCTGTCGCCTGTCGTTAGCTGTGCCAACCGAATTTAGCTATGCCGATGCCTCATCCTTGGAAGGCTTGCGAATTGCCACCTCCTACCCCAACCTACTGCGCCGTTTTATGCAACAAAAAGGCATAAGTTATCGCGACTGTATGTTAAAAGGCTCAGTTGAAGTCGCGCCGCGTGCCGGGCTTGCCGATGGCATTTGTGACTTAGTCTCCACCGGCGCCACCCTTGAGGCCAACGGTTTATACGAGACCGAAGTCATCTACCGCTCCATGGCCTGTATTATTCAATCGACCCAAACCCAAACGCCGAGCAAACAAGCGCTAATCGACAGAATTTTATCCCGCGTAAACGGCGTGATCCGCGCCCGTGAAAGTAAATATATTTTGCTGCACGCGCCCACTGAAACCTTAGATCAAATTGTCGCCCTGCTGCCCGGCGCCGAAAACCCGACTGTGCTGCCATTAAACGACGATACTAATCGAGTGGCCATCCACGCCGTCAGTACTGAAGATTTATTCTGGGACACCATGGAGCAGCTCACCGCGCTAGGTGCCAGCTCTATCCTCGTAATGCCAATTGAAAAAATGATGGGGTGATCTATGGATATTTTGACTTGGGCAGCATTATCCACCGATGAACAAAAAGCCGCGCTCCAACGCTCACCTTTAATTGGTGACAGCGGCTTAGAACAAAGTGTTCGGGCGATTGTTGATGCCGTGGCTAGCCGTGGCGATGCGGCGCTGAAAGAGTTTAATCAAAAGTTTGATGGCGCCAAGCTTGTAAATATCAGTAGCGCCAATATCGACAGTCTGCGCTTAAGTGAAAGTGAGATTAGCGCCGCCAGTACGCGAGTCTCGTCAGAACTTAAAGCCGCCATTGCCCAAGCGATGGCCAATATTGATGTGTTCCACAGCGCGCAGCAATTTCGCCCCATAGAGATTGAAACACAAGCGTGTGTTCGCTGCGAGCTTCGTAGCGAACCGATTGAAAAAGTCGGTTTATATATTCCCGGCGGCAGCGCGCCCCTCATTTCGACCGTGATGATGTTGGCTCTGCCAGCCAAAATCGCCGGCTGTGAAAAACGCGTATTGGTGAGTCCGCCGCCGATTAACGATGCGATTGTGTATGCGGCAAACGCCTGTGGGATCACTGAAATTTATCAAGTGGGCGGCGCGCAAGCCATTGCCGCACTCGCTTTTGGTACTGAAACGATTCCTAGCGTCGATAAGATTTTTGGCCCGGGTAATCGTTATGTCACCGAAGCCAAACGCTTAGTCTCTCAAGATAGTCGCTGCACTGTGTCTATCGATATGCCAGCGGGACCCTCCGAGGTGTTGGTGATAGCAGATAGCGATGCCAATAGCGCATTTATTGCTGCGGATTTACTCTCACAAGCGGAGCATGGCCCAGATTCGCAGGTCATTTTAGTCACAGATTCTGAGCCATTAGCACAAGCAGTCAATCAAGCGCTCGATTCACAACTGGCCGCCCTGCCGCGCCAAGAGATTGCCGCAACCGCCCTAAAAGGCAGCCGCACCATTTTGGTAAAAGATATGCAAGAAGCGGCGCTCGTTTCAAATCGCTATGGGCCAGAACACTTAATTATTCATACCCGTTTCCCACGGGACGTGCTAAATCATATTCGCGCCGCAGGCTCAGTGTTTCTAGGGGCCTATACACCTGAATCGGTTGGGGATTATGCCAGTGGGACTAACCATGTATTGCCAACTTACGGTTATAGCCGCGCGGTATCTAGCCTCTCCTTGGCAGACTTTAGCCGCCGCTTTACGGTGCAAGAGCTCAGTGCCAAGGGTCTACTCGGACTCGGGCAAGCGGTAATGACCCTTGCCAGCAATGAGTTACTCGATGCCCATAAAAATGCGGTCGCGATACGCTTAGCCAGTCTTAAGGACTGATGGAAAGAAGTAACGCAATCAACAGTACGCTTAATTAAAGCCATAGCAAGACTTAGGACGAATAGGATGAGCCAAGTGCCAACTAGCCAAGCACCAACGAGTAATGTGCCTGTGACAAACATTCCGAGCGCCAATTGCGCCAGCAATACTCTCGATAACAATACTCTCGAAAACATAAGCATCGAGCCAACAAGCCTTGCCACCCGTCTTGCACGGCCCGAACTGCTCGAGTTAACGCCTTACCAAAGTGCTCGCAGGCTGGGTGGTCGTGGGGATATTTGGATCAACGCTAACGAATCGCCCTTCAATAATGTGGCTGTTGCCGAACTCGATTTATCTAAGTTAAATCGTTACCCCGAGTGCCAACCGCCCGCGTTAATCAATGCCTATAGCCAATATAGCGGTGTTGCGGAGAGCAAAATTGTCGCCAGCCGCGGCGCCGATGAGGCCATCGAGCTACTTATTCGTGCTTTTTGTATCCCAGGTATCGACTCAATTGCCACCTTTGGGCCCACTTACGGCATGTACGCCATTAGCGCGCAAACCTTTAATGTGGGCGTTAAGGCATTAAGCTTAACGGCTGAGTACGGTCTCCCAGCCGACTTTGCGACAGCCGCACGCAGCGCTAAGTTAGTGTTTATCTGCAATCCCAATAACCCAACCGGCACTGTGATTGACAAGGCGCGCATAGAGCAAGCCATCCAAGCCCTGCCCGATGCCATTGTTGTCGTCGATGAGGCTTATATCGAGTTTTGCCCAGAATATAGCGTCGCCAATTTACTCGAGTCTTACCCAAACCTTGTGGTGCTGCGCACCCTTTCAAAGGCCTTTGCCTTAGCGGGCGCACGCTGCGGCTTTTTGCTCGCCAATGAAGAAATTATCGAAATCATCATGCGGGTTATTGCGCCCTATCCAGTGCCACTGCCCGTGAGTGAAGTGGCCGTGCAAGCTCTATCACCTGCAGGAATTGCGCGAATGAAAACCCAAGTCAAAGCGCTCAATGCGCAGGGCGAGCGACTCGCGGCGGCGCTGAATTTGTACTGCGAGCAATGGGGCGGCGCCGTACTAACACCCAATGGTAACTATGTGCTCGCCGAATTTGACGATGTGGCCAAAGTGGCACAGCTGCTTATCGACAATGGCATTGTCGCGCGGGCCTATAAGGACCCTAGATTGGCTAAAGCCATTCGTTTTAGCTTTAGCTCTGAGGCTGACACCGACCGCTTAGTGTCGCTATTTGAATCGCAAAAGCTGTGAGCATTTAGCGCAAGTATAAACGCAGCATTGGCCTAATAGACTGATTTTATAAAGATAACAAACTGAATTGAAAGGTAGCAGCATGAACCCAGTATTTACCCCAAATGTCGCCCAGAAAATACTTTTTATCGACCGCGATGGCACCTTGATTGAAGAGCCCATCACCGACAAACAGGTCGATAGCCTCGCCAAACTGGTATTCGAGCCCCAAGTGATCCCCGCCTTACTGCGCCTGCAAAAAGCTGGGTTTAGGTTGGTTATGGTCAGCAATCAGGATGGACTCGGTACCCCTTCCTTTCCGCAGGAAGATTTTGATGCGCCGCACAATATGATGATGCAAATCCTCTCCAGCCAAGGGGTTAAGTTTGAAGATGTACTCATCTGCCCGCACTTTAACGATGAAAACTGCAGCTGCCGCAAACCTAAACTTGGGCTGGTAAAAGACTTTTTGACCCAAGGCACCATCGATTTTACTCAGTCTGCCGTGATTGGTGACAGACACACAGATGTGGAACTGGGCAATGCCATGGGGATTAAAAGCTTTCAATATCAGCGTGGCAGTCTTGGCTGGGACACGATTGCCGATGCCTTACTCAACAAGGGCCGCACCGCGACTGTGGTACGCACCACCAAGGAAACCGATATTCGCGTGACTGTCGATCTCGACAATGCCAGCAAAGGCGTCATCAACACTGGCATTGGTTTCTTCGACCATATGCTGGATCAAATCGCCACCCACGGAAACTTCAAAATGGAGGTGAATGTCGATGGTGATCTGGAGATAGACGATCACCACAGCGTTGAAGACACGGCATTGGCGATTGGGGATGCACTGCGCCAAGCGCTTGGCGATAAACGCGGTATTGCCCGTTTTGGTTTTAGTTTGCCGATGGATGAGGCCAAGGGCGAATGCTTACTCGATCTCTCCGGCAGGCCGTTTATTAAATTCGCCGCCCAATTTGAACGGGAAAAAGTCGGTGAAATGGCCACCGAAATGGTACCGCACTTTTTCCGATCTTTTGCCGATGGCCTACGCTGCACCCTGCATGTAGCCGCCGAGGGAGACAACGATCACCACAAGGTCGAAGCACTATTTAAAGTGCTGGGCCGCGCGCTGCGTCAGGCAGTCAAAGTTGAAGGTGATGTGTTGCCATCGAGTAAAGGCGTGCTCTAACACCGTACTCAACCTGAGTTAGGTGCTTAATGACCTAATACAGATTGATTAGCGAATAATACAAAGCCTGATGATTTTAACGAGGGGCAGTTTCGGGAATGTGGCGAAAAACCACTTCCCCACTGACCCATCAATAGGAAAACCCAATGTCAGCAAACATAGATGAATTTGATGTTGTCATCATAGACACAGGTTGCGCCAACTTAAGCTCGGTCCGGTTCGCCTTTGAGCGCCTCGGCGCTAAGGTGTTAGTCACCGATGACAAGGCCAGCATTAAAGCCGCCAAACGTGTAGTACTGCCAGGTGTCGGCAGCGCTGGCGCCGCGATGGCTTCATTATCTGAAAAAGCCTTAGTCGAATTAATTCAAGGGTTAACTCAACCCGTGCTGGGTGTCTGTTTAGGGATGCAAATGCTCACGCTGCTCTCTAAAGAACGCGGCGGCCAAGCGCTGGATTGCCAAACTTTAGACTGTAAGTGCTTAGGCATTATTCCAACTGAGATTGACGAGCTAGACCGTCAAATACTTAAGGTCGAAGATTTACCTCTGCCGCACATGGGCTGGAACCAACTGACCTTTAGCAATCCGTCTCAGGTTCACCCGTTGTTTGCCGGTGTTCCGTCCGGCAGTTATGTGTATTTTGTGCACAGCTACCGCGCGCCATTAAGCGACTACACCTTGGCACAATGCCGTTATGGTGAAGACTTTAGCGCCGCCATCGGTAAAGACAACTTTATGGGCGTGCAATTTCACCCCGAGAAGAGCGCCGCCGTGGGCGCACAAATCCTAGGTAACTTTTTAAAAATGCAGTAAATGCAATCGCTTATTAGCTTTTGACTGAGCTAAGTGTGTGGAAGCTAAGTTTCTGGAACCTAAGTTTGGCTGAGCCAGCTTTTTTCAGCCACAACATTCAGCAATAAGGCGCGGCAGCAAATACGCCAAAGAATTTAAGGACAACAGATGATCATTCCAGCAATTGATTTAATTGATGGCAAGGTAGTTAGGCTCTACCAAGGGGATTATGGGCAGCAAACTACCTTCGATTTAAGCCCGCTGGCCCAGTTGCAATCCTACCAAGACCAAGGGGCAAACTGGCTGCATATCGTAGATTTAACTGGCGCTAAAGATCCTACAAAACGCCAAACGGCTTTGATTGCTAAGCTGACTGCGGGGCTTAACGCCAATATTCAAGTGGGCGGCGGGATCCGCACTGAAGAGCAAGTCGCCGAGTTATTATCCCTTGGGGTTAAACGCGTGGTGATAGGCTCGCTCGCCGTCAAAGAGCCCGAGTTAGTCAAAGGCTGGTTTAACAAGTTTGGCAGCGAGGCCATTTGCCTCGCACTGGATGTGAATATCAATCAGAGCGGCGAGAAAATCGTTGCGGTTTCTGGCTGGCAAAGCGGTGGAGGTAAGAGTTTAGAATCTATCGTTGAAGACTTTAGCCAAGTGGGACTTAAACATGCGCTAGTAACTGACATCAGCCGTGATGGCACCCTCACAGGCGCCAATACCGCACTCTACCGTGAGCTATCCAGCCGCTATCCCGATATCGCGTGGCAAGCCTCTGGCGGCATTGCCACCCTTGAGGATGTTGCCGCCGTCAGAGACAGTGGCGCCGCGGGGATCATTATCGGTAAAGCTTTACTTATCAATCAGTTTAATGTGGCGGAGGCAATCCAATGCTGGCCAAACGAATAGTCCCCTGTTTAGATGTGAAAGATGGCTGCGTGGTCAAGGGCGTACAGTTTCGCAACCATGAAATTGTTGGCGATATAGTGCCACTCGCGGCGCGTTATGCCGCTGAGGGCGCCGACGAACTGGTGTTTTACGATATCACCGCCAGTGCCCACGACCGAGTAGTCGATAAGTCTTGGGTGAGCCGAGTGGCGGAGCAAATCGATATCCCCTTCTGCGTCGCCGGCGGCATTAAAACCATCAGTCAGGCCCGGGAGTTACTGGCCTTTGGCGCGGATAAGATTTCGGTCAACTCTCCTGCCCTTAGCGATCCGAGTTTAATCTCACGCCTGCAGGATGAATTTGGTCGCCAATGCATAGTGATCGGCATAGACTCGTTTTATGATGCGGCAAGCGACAGTTATAAAGTGAAGCAATTCACCGGCGATGAAGCAGCCACCAAAGAAACCGCTTGGTACACCCAAGACTGGGTTGAGGAAGTACAAAAACGCGGCTGCGGCGAAATCGTGCTCAACGTGATGAACCAAGATGGCGTGCGCGGTGGTTATGATATCAAACAGTTAAGCCTAATACGCCAGCTGTGCGACGTGCCTTTAATCGCCTCGGGCGGCGCGGGTACGATGGCCCATTTTCGCGATGTGTTTATCGAGGCTAAGGTGGATGCAGCGCTGGCGGCCAGCGTGTTCCATAAAGCCATTATCAATATCGTCGAGTTAAAACAGTATTTAGCGGCCGAAGGCATCGCGATTAGACGCTAGAGCGGTTCTAGGTTCTAGGTTCTAGGTTCTAGGTTCTAGGTTCTAGGTTCTAGGTTCTACAAATAGATTAAGAGTGAATACTATGTCAACGCAAACAAACACTAAGTCAGATTTGAGCGAGCTGGATTGGGACAAACAGGATGGGCTTATCCCTGCTGTTATCCAAAACCACTTATCAGGCAAGGTATTAATGCTCGGGTATATGGATAAAGCCGCGCTGGAACAAACTCTGGCAACAGGTGATGTGACGTTTTTTAGCCGCTCTAAGCAACGTTTATGGACCAAGGGAGAAACCTCAGGTCATACCCTCAAATTGGTTGCCATCGATAAAGACTGTGATAACGACAGCCTGTTGGTACAGGTGTTGCCCAATGGCCCAACCTGCCATAAAGGCACCGAAAGCTGCTGGCTCGATGGCCAAGCTCACCCGTTTTTAAACAATCTGGCCGAGCTTATCGCCTCACGTAAAGGGCAAAGTCCAGAATCGAGCTACACCGCCTCCTTATTTGCCCGTGGCACCAAACGCATCGCCCAAAAAGTCGGTGAAGAAGGACTAGAAACCGCGCTGGCCGCTGCGACTCACGATAAAGAAGAGCTGATTAATGAGGCATCAGATCTCATGTACCACTTATTAGTGCTGCTTGAAGATCAACAACTGAGCTTAAGTGATATCACGGCTAATCTACTCGCTCGCCATCAAAAAGCACTGCGAAAATAACCCTGAAACGTCAACACGCCCTAAGCACTACTGCACCCGTATCTGCCGCAAGCCTTTTTGGTCTGCGGCAGACAACCTTCTATTTACGCAGTGTTAGCCAACACCACATCCCCCCCCTATCATGCGCCTTACAACCCTTCCCCCCCCAAATAGTGAATCCTAAAACCGTATACCTTCTCATCAGCCATCACATCGTAATTGACAAAAAATCAGCAAAATACTGTTGTAATGGTTGACAAGTACACCTTAACTGCCTATCGTAGCCAGCGTACTCGATATTGGCATCGAGGCGTTGACTCAACTTATTAACATTTAAGACAAATTTTAAAAACAGGCCGAATTGCCTTCGTTATGTGATGTGACCAAGCAATTAGATGTGATGAAGTCATTAGATGTAATTTAAGTGTCGAATTAAACCCAATCAAAGGCGCGTTTTATGTGTATTACAACAACAGCTTATTATCCCTATCTGTAGCCGCAATGGCATAGATAGGCACACTCGCCAGACCTTCCATTGTGGCCATATCCCCAACGATCCGCAGATTGCGCCACGATCCCAATGCTTTGTACGGGTACAAGTACAGTTCTCAGCCGCCGTATCGCGCCGCCATTCTGCTTAAGCCTTTATCTCTTTTAACTGAGATATTCGAGCCATTCATTAAGACGTTTGAGCGTAAGTTATGACACAAAATAAATTTTTCGGCAGTTTACTGCTGATCGCAGGCACCACCATTGGCGCGGGCATGCTCGCGCTCCCCATCGCCTCAGCAGGACTCGGTTTTGGTGTATCGAGCATGATTATGCTAATCCTCTGGGCATTGATGGCCTACACCGCTCTACTTATGGTCGAAATCCATCAATTTGCCCCGAGTGATGCCAGCCTCAACCAATTAGCCCGCACGCTTTTGGGCGCTAAGGGCCAAGTGGTTGCCAGTATCGCGTTAATGTTTTTACTCTACGCGCTGTGCGCCGCCTATATCGCGGGTGGCGGCGAGCAAGTCAATCAAAAGCTCAATGCTTGGTTAGGATTAAATCTGCCGCCACAGGCGGGCGCCATCTTATTTACCCTCCTAGTTGGTACGATTGTGGGTTTAGGCACCCACTGCGTCGATTTAATTAACCGCCTGCTCTTTAGCTTAAAAATCATTGCGTTGATCTTGATGCTGGCGTTATTACTGCCGCAGGTGGAAGGCACACATTTACTCGAATTGCCGCTGGAGCAAGGGCTTATTGTGTCGGCCATCCCAGTGATTTTTACCTCGTTTGGTTTTCATGGTTCGATTCCATCCGTGGTGCGCTACTTAGGCGTTGAGGTTAACAGCCTGCGCAAAATCATGTTGCTCGGCTCGGCATTACCGCTGCTGATTTACCTGCTGTGGCAACTGGGCAGCCAAGGCGTGCTCAGCCAAAGCCAACTGATGACAAATCAGAGTCTTTCAGGCTTTATCAATCAGTTAGCCAGTGTACTGCACAGTCAATCCTTAAGCTCAGCGATCAGTGTGTTTGCCGATCTGGCGCTGGCAACCTCCTTTTTAGGGGTGAGCCTAGGTCTATTTGACTTTATAGCCGCCAACTTAAGGCAAGAAGATAATGCGACGGGTCGCAGTATTACCGCGGCGATCACTTTTGTGCCGCCATTAGGCTTTGCCCTTTTTTACCCACAGGGATTTATTACCGCACTAGGTTATGCGGCAATTGCCCTAGTGATCCTCGCGATTTTTTTACCTGTTTCCATCGTATGGGTACAAAGAAAACAACGGGATAACGCCAATCTTCCCCAAGGCTACCGCGTCGCAGGGGGAACATTAGGCTTAGTGCTTGCACTCGTGTCAGGCCTTGCCGTCATTGGCGCCCAATTATTAGGTTAACATCAGTTTAGGTCACTACAGAATAAGTGCCTGTAAAATCAAGATGATTGAGTAGGCACTCAACCTCATTTGCCCATAGCAAGACCCATCGCAAAATTAGTCAGCCACGTAGTGGAGTGTTAAACTGGCGTTCATCCCACGCCCCTTTATCGCTGGTATTCAATCGCCAGCACTAGAGTGAACGACAGCGCATTGATGATAAGGATGATATTCGACTCACATGGTTAAGACGCCAATACCACTGAAAAAGGCTAGCGCCGAACGCGCACCGCAGGCGAGCTCGGCTGCTACGTCACATTCCCAAGCGGTAGAAACTGGCGTGCCTAGACGCAAAACAACAATCAAAAAGCGCGTCAAACAAAGCCTTATCGCCACCACAGTGGCAGGTATGTTAGTGGGTATTGCGCTTACTGTATGGATTGTCAATAGTGAGACCGAAACCCTTATTCTGCGTGCCGCCAATTATGCCTTAAGCGGCATGGACAGTGAGCTAACCGATATTCGCTTAGGAAAAATGGGCTTAGCACATTGGCAAGTCAGTTCAGCTAACCTGCGCGTGCATGACTCGCACTTAGTGGTAAAAAATCTGGATATTCAACTGGCATTAAGCTGGCCCCAAAGTATTGCAGAACTACTCCAGTTGGCCCAGCTTGATGTCTTGAGCCAAAAAATCAAACGCATTAGTACAGGTGAGATTGAAGTGGAGCTCGGTCAATCACTCTTTGAGCGAAGCCCCAACATTGCCGATGAACAAACGCCCGCAATACCATTAAATATCAACTCATTACCCTTAATTGAGATAGGTAAAACCACACTGAAGCTAAAGGCACAAGCCAATCACAGCGCCTATCAACTGGTGATGGAAAAACTTAGCCTTAATCATTATGGACAATTAACCACCGCCTTTAGCCATGAAGACGAGCCTCTTATCAGCTTAGCTGCAACACTCGGCAGCGATGAATGGACGTTAAAAAGTGAACTGAACATCGCGCCGCTGCTGGAGAGCCTGCATCAAATTAGCCTGCGCCAAACGCCAACCAGTATTCTTAGCCAATTGATACAATGGGATCAACAATGGCAAGCGCTTGGCATGACACTGAGTGGTCAGTTATTCTCGCAAAGTACTTTCAAGCTCACGACGGGCGATATAAAGAGTGAGCACCAGTTTATCCAGCCGAGTGTCACTTTGGCGCATTTTGCAGACTTCACCTTAGCACCACAACCAACACTGGCGTTTAATGTCAGTGGTCCATTAGCAGCACTGAATCTAACACTCGAGCCTTTTAGCCTTGCGTTAACGCCCAATGCCGAGCAACAAGCGCTGTTATTAGATGCCCTAAATCACTCTTTGCAGTTAAATGATACTGACTATCAAGCGCTTAACACTTTACTCTCAGGGCTTAAAAGCACCCAGTCCCCCATTGGACTGGCATTCTTGATGACTGAGCCGCTGCATTATGCATTAGCAAAATCAGATGAGCCGTTAACCTTACCCACGGTGGAATTATCCACCTTAGGCAGTAAACTCGAGACGCACATTCGCCTAACAAACACTCGCTTAAATAACAAGCACTTAACCAAAGAGTCGGATACATGGATGTTGCAAACGCAGTGGCACATCGCGCTTAAACAAAATACTCCGCTCAACTTACGTGACCTTGACTTACACAAGCGCTGGCAAGATGCACCTCAAGCGTTAAATTGGGGCTCTGGCGCTTTGCAAACTGCCGGAACGATGGCTCTTAAACAGTCAGTCCAAGGCATCGATTGGCAACTTAAGACAGCGCCCTTCTCTACTGAGTCAACGGATACACTGCAATTAACACTTAGGGATATTCAGCTAGATAAGGCAACACGTGCATCTGATCCTCAAAATAAACAAACCCAGTTGGGTTTAGGCAATATTGAACTAAACGCCAAGGCTCCACTCACATTTAGTTCAACATCATTTTCAGCACAGGATGCGACTACCACGGCGGGGAGTCAATTTGCGCTTAACTTGCCCCCAGTGTCACTCGCGCTGGCACAACTGCGTTTTAGCCAAGCGGTAGAAACACTTGCAATAACCAATACCCATGCACAACACCAAACGCAGGCCTCAAATAACAGCATGAAAACCAGTCTGAGTAGCCGCAGCGATATAACAGTGCAGGATTTTTCCCTTGGAGTATCACAGGGGGTAGCAGTGAATTTCTCGAGCCAAGCCCCTTTTTTAACAGCGATTCAATCGAGCCAAATCAAAAATACACTCCACTGGCAAGCCAAACAGTTATCAATTGAAAAGCAGCTCTCGACGAAGGGACGTACACGTAAACAAACCGTGCTTAAGCTGGATAACTTAGCCCTAGTGCAAGATTTACATTGGAAAAATAGCACGCTTATCGGCGATGAACACTGGCAAGTCGGCAATGTTCAACTACAAAGCCATCACCAATTGCAGTTCGCCAATGCAAACTTGCCGCTGCTGTTAACTGGCCAGTGGGTTGTCGATACCAGCATGACAGAGGCACTATCTTTGCTTAATCAAACCCAGCCGTTACCCGCTGAGTTTAATATGACCGGGCATAACCAATTACAGGCACAATTTAAACTGACACATCAGCCCGAACAAACCCAATTTGCGATGCAAATTACCCAATCGATGACCGAGCTTGAAGGTTTTTACAAAGACACCCTCTTCGAGGGCGGTAAATTACAGGCCCAATGCGAGTTCACTTGGGGACAATCCTATAAAACGCCGCAAGCGCCAGGCTATTTCAGCAGTTTAAGTCGACTGAACTGCCCGCAGAACATGATAAACTTTAACTTGTTTGATCCCGGCTTCCCCTTGACCGATATCGAAGTAGAAGCCGATATTGTCCTAGGCAAAGATGCAGAGAAGCTTCCCGATAATTGGTTGCAACAACTCACGGGTTTAAGTGATACCGACGTGTCGATGACCGCCAAGGGTAAAGTATTGAACGGCCAATTTTTACTACCGGATTTTAATTTAAAACTACAGGATAAATCCCACGCCTATCTATTATTGCAGGGCATGAATCTTGAAGAAGTACTGCGGATCCAACCCCAAATAGGCATTTATGCCGATGGCATATTCGATGGTGTGTTACCCGTGGACTTAGTCGATGGTAAAGTGTCGATCAGCGGCGGCCAATTAGCGGCCCGCGCGCCTGGCGGTTTAATTGCCATATCTGGCAATCCGGCTGTCGATCAAATGCGCCAATCACAACCTTATCTCGACTTTGTATTTTCGGCACTCGAACACTTAGAATACAGCCAGTTATCCAGTAGTTTCGATATGGATCAAACTGGTGATGCCAACCTATTAGTGGAAGTCAAAGGTCGCAGCAAAGGGATTGAACGCCCTATCCACTTGAATTACTCTCATGAAGAGAACATGCTGCAATTATTCAGGAGCCTTCAGATTGGTAACAATCTGCAGGATAGAATCGAAAAATCCGTGAAGTAAAAGGAACCCTCAGTGAAGATCATTCAATTACAGCAAGTTAGTTTAGGTGCATTGCTGCTACTGGGCACATTGCAAGGCTGTGCGCCTACAGTAAAAATTGAACCGCCGGATAAACCGATTGTGATTAATCTCAATGTGAAAATTGAACACGAGATAAAAATCAAAGTGGACAAGGAGCTAGACCAGCTTCTGTCAGATGATAAGTTGTTCTAATCACAAAGAATTAAGGAATATACGATGAAATCAATGTCACTCAAGACCCTGCTACAAAAGCCAACATTACTCCTGTTGCTCGGCCTAGGTTTATTCAGCTTAAACGCCTTTGCCATGTCATTGCAGGAAGCCAAATCCCAAGGTTACTTAGGTGAGCAACTCAATGGCTATTTAGGTCTAGTGCAAAATAATAGCGATGCCAAAGCCGTAATGGATGAAGTCAACAACAAGCGCCGCGCCCACTACGAAACCATCGCCAAAAAGAATAATATTTCTGCCGCAGATGTCGCCAAATTAGCAGGTGAAAAAGCCATCGCGGCTACAGACAAAGGCAACTATGTGCAAAATGCTCAAGGCAAATGGGTTAAGAAATAGCCTGTTTTAATGACAATTGAGCACCGACTAAACCCATCGAAGAACGCCTGCAATTGCAGGCGTTTTGTTTATCGAGATCGACCGCCACGTCCATGGTAATCCTCCTGATGGCTTTGCTCCCTCAAACTAACAGTACTGGTGTTATTTCTGCTCTTTTTCTTGACGTAACAAAGCTATAGCTGACTCAAACTCCACAATCACACCACCCGCTGTTGTTTTGGCAGTATAGGCATCATTAGTCTCTAGACTTCACTTAAGCTCGAATTTGTCATCAAGGAACGGACGTAAATGCACTGAAATTTCCTTACGGATTTTCCAGATCCCAGACTTTAGATCGCGGTATGGTTGAGTCATAAATGCATCGTTTTGTACCACCCTTTTGTACCACCTTAAGGTGCCAAAGGTTGGTGAGCCATTGGATTTAGCAACTATAATTCATAGGTTATGATAGAAAAGAAAAACCCGACCATGTGATCGGGTTCTTAGAATGTGGCGGTGAGAGAGGGAGTCTACTTCATGAGATAACGTATTGAAAAATATAATTAACACATACCTAAAACAGGGCTGCATTACTTTTTGCATTACTTCCGATTTTTGATATTTTTTTCAATTAGACCAATGACTTACCCTGAGAATTCGACTCCTCAATTTCAGTTCAAAATAACAGCGTAAGCATTTGTATTTAAAGGTTTTTGATTAATCTATAAAAAGTCAACAGAAATTTACCACAAATAACGCTGGTCGTCATTTTTAACCAATATTCGCACATCTGTGACTTATTTTGATAGCTTTAATATCTAGATCAGACATCGTTTCAGTAACGACATTATCACTAACAGGCAAGCGTTAAGCTTAAGAAACAATCTCAAACGGTGAAAATAACTAGCCTCTGAACGGCCTCTTTATTTTGAGCCAACACACTTAAGCTACTATACCTGTACGCCTAGCTATACCACCGGATAACATGCATCTCCCCAAAGTGTTTCAGGATGAGTCATCATTATTTCTATAATCAATGGTACAAGTTTGCTGAGTAAACTAGCAGAATCTTTAAGTTGCTTGCGATTAACAGAGCTATTCCATGTTGCGCCACCATGGATTAATTGGTTGCGCATCGTATAGAGGCGGTTAAAAATAACACCAAGCAAAATAGGAGTATTACCACTCGACAAGGCGTGGCTCGCCATCTTTTTACCTTGTTGAAGCCGCTCTTTCCATTTGTCTTCAGTTATTTTACCACTATGAAAATCCCAAAAACTTTGTAGCACAAACGGGGTATCAAGTAAGATACGGATACTGCCTGAAAATTCCCGCCAAACTAACAGATCTATCAGTTTTTGTTTATCTAACTCGCACAGCTTCTCTAAAAAACCTTTAAAAGATTCTTGTTCTGACAACTTAAATCGTTCATCAATCTCAGTGGCATAAGCAGCATTAAATGCTATCCAGAGAAAGATAAAACGACCATCGTCATCATCCGCCATTTCAGCTCGTTGCAACCAGCTTAACGCTCGATGAACTCGCAAGTTGAGATTGGTCGGAGACTGTTCACGTAATATCCTTTGTTGATTTTTTAGCTGTACAAAATCCATTGCTATTGATCCTTAACGATCTTTACCTTATTACCAAGCTTATATAGGATCCAATTTGGTCATAAATAAGCCGTAACATGTCGAAATTACGATTTTAATCAAACACACCGTTACGAGGTTATCAATCCCGTTTCAAGATCCAGTTTCATACGACTAATAATATCTGATTCAAGCAAAGCCTCTTCGCTTACCGCTGCTAATTCCACAATACAGGGATGAATTGCACGGACAAAAAGTTTCGTTCCAGATGGCGCTGCAGGAAAATCAAGTCTGTGGATCAATAACTCAGGATCCCCTTCTTGCATGCCCACTTTAGCTTTCGGACTCACACTGTAACACAGCTTAAAAACCTGCTGAGGCATACTACCCAACAATTGCCACTGTTGATAATCACTAAAGGGGGCCAACTGCGGCGTAAATTGTCCACGACGAATACCGCCCAAATAATAGCGAAATGGCGCTTCATCATGGCTTTCTGTTCTAATCTTATTAATAAGTTTTACTTTCTCACCAGGGCAAAGTCGCAACAAACCGAGTGCAACCCCAGTTTTAGCCGTTGGTGCATGCAAATTATCTTGGTTTACCGCCAAAGGAGGATGAATAACTAATGTTGGACTTCTGCCTTGAAATACCTCTTCAAGCAATGCGTCCCATTCATCACTTTCATTCTCAACCAACGCGGTAATATACCTTGACCGGCTACCATTCCCTGCCAATAGTAAATGTATAGGCCTTGGACCTAATTGTTCAACCACATGGTCTAATTCTACTAAAAAGGCACGTAAACCTTCTTTAATTCGATTAAATAACAAGACATCTAACTTTTGAACATCAAAACTAATCTCACTCTTAACTTTCTGCCCATCCATATTAAGCAAATCTATGGAAGCTTGAGATTGAAGTTGGCTATCAGCATTCTCCATAAATGGGCGTAACTTTGTTCCGAGTAATACAGAGTTAGTTTGCGCCGCTTGAGTTTGTTGGACAAAAACTTCATCGCCGCTAAAGGATTTGCCATCAAGGGGCCGAGTGAAGGGGATCTTATGTTCACGGCAAATGTCTAAATTGTCTTTAAAGGTCTCATAAACAAGGTGTTCGAGTAAATTTTCGCCACCTAAAAAATTATCCCCAGATGAATGAAGCGATTCGAATACTTGCTCATAACCTTCATCCTCCTCGTCAGCCGTTGCCCAGCGCCAAAGACCAAAATCAAAGTCAGTTGTACCACCGCCAAAATCAAATACTGCATACGCAACGCCATCTTCGGTTAACTTAGGCTTGATGCTGCGGCTGTTGCCATTTATCACTGTGCTAGTATCCACAGCGTCTTGAGAGGCTAAATGATGTAACGCCGCTGCGGCATAAGCTGCCGGCTCTGATGCTAATTCTTTTACCTCAAAGTCCCGAAAAACCTCATTTTGAGACACTAACGTGCTTGGTAAGCTACGCTGTAAGCCTCGGCGGAAACTAGCAAGGATTTTATCTTTAGTAGCACGTTCATATTTTGCTGGGAACGTCAGGTGGTATTTAAGATATAAGCCACGTTCACGCCAATTGATGGTCATCCCCAGATACCAAGCATAAAGCTCAACAGGATCAAAGGGATCTGTATCGCTCACTTCCATAGGCTGACCACGCACAGGGTTACGTTCTGTTAATGCCGCGAGGGTGAATTCATAGCCTTGGTAGTCAGTTAACTGTAGTTGTTGCTTCTCGGAGCGCATAGCCCACTGCTTTATACGCGGTAAAATTCTGGCCAGTACTCTAGTATCACCAGGGTTATTTCTAAAGTTTTCCTGAGCCTCGTGGGAAGTATGTAACCAGTTCCAATCAAGCTCTGGCCGGTAAGTTTGGCGTTGCCAGATTGCCCTGAAGCGCTCAAAATCCAATATTTCTAGTACTGTCGGGTTTTCATAGTGGGTGGCTTCTGGTTGCTGGTAAAAATCCCGCACGCCAATGCGCAGTAACTGCCGAGCGCCATGTTGGTCGCAATAGGCAACCACAGTGCTACTCGTACCAAAATCGATAGCCACATTGTGCAACTTAACATCCTGCTTAGGATTACGAGCTACCAACTTAAGCTTAGCCAGTCCTGCGGGTTCGCAACCCCATAGTTCCCACAATCCCTTATTAAGGTCGGTTAACCTCGCCTTTTCTAGTTGAGGTAGCCGACAAGAACGCCAATCCAAGTTACTTAGAATAGTTATCGGATTAACTAAAGAATTCTGCTGATTAACACCTCGTAAATAACATGATTGTTCATTGAGGGTAAGCAACAATTGTTCATGAGAAAAATTCTGCCAACTTGTATCAATAGAAGGATGTATAGTTTTTTGCTTATTAGCAGAAGATAATTTGTATGAATTTTCACCGATCGAAGCTACAATTTCAGCAAAAGTTATCGAATACCAAGCAGAATTGTTTACTATTAGAAATCCAGTATGCTGCGTTGAAGATATTGTCCAATTATCTAAATCAATCAAATTCTCTTGGGTCATCCAAGCAAAATGGTTCAGAATTCGATTCCCTATAATCTCTGGGTTAGCTTTGTTTTGTGCAAATTTTTTAAAATCTAGCATCTTTGGCACATTCCAGCCATTTAGTCCAAGAATGCGAAACTTTGCTGCTGCAATGTTAAGCTTATCTAAGTTACCTTGTATTAGATTGGAGCTTTTCCCCCATGACCATAATAACTTTTGCTTAGTATCAAATATTACATGATGCTCTTGTTTGTCCGTTACCAAGAAAAAAGGATTCGTGTTAAAAAACTCTTGGTAAGTTGAAATTGGCGGGTGTTGCAAACCAGTTTTCGTATCAAATAAACCACATGGTTCTTTGCTACCTAACGGACAAACATGCCAAAATCGCTCGCTAGCCAGAGATTCCATAAAATCGGCCAGCTCATCGTTAAAACGTTGAATAAAATTCGTCACAGCTTTTGGTCTTGAAGATGTGCCAAACGGTAAGCTATTTTTAGTTTCTATCGACCGATAATATTTCTTAGATAGGTTTTGAGTCATATTGCTTTTATCCGTAATAAAATCTAGCAGTGAAAACTAGCAAAAGACTGTAATACTGCATTATATATTGCGAATATTTCAGCCAAATACAGCTATGAGCGTCTGTCTGCTATATCAAAAACGCTAGGGTGTAGTGATAACTAAGGCTTTTTTAAGTAATCGCCCCGCATAATCTCTTATCCCTGGAAGTACCACCGCCTTTATTGTTTCTCCAATCGGTTGGCTGAAGGCTGCGCGCTGCTGTTGGTTAAAATCAAAACTCTGTCCCATCGTTGGCTCAAAGAGCTGATAGGGCTTTTGCTGCCAGTTGTGGTTATGCCAGCCAAGTGCGGTCGCAAGCAATTGGGCCTCGGCTTGGCTGGCGGCTCTATTTTGCTGTTCGCAGCGATCTTTCAGTAAGTCCCATAAGCGTTTAACACTATCGAGTTGGGACATTACCGCAACTGTGCTAATTAAATCTGTACTTGAAGGCTCTTCGCCGCCGGATGCATTAAGTCCCAAATCGGTACTTAAGCTTAAGTCTTGCCTGAGGATATTTTGCACCGGGTGGCTTAATGCTTTGGAAGCAGCCGTTAAGGCCTGTTGGGCTTGTTGATATTGAGCTTCTAACTGCTTTAGTTTTGCGGTAGCCGACGTTAACGCATTTTCTAATGTGAGATTTTTATTCTGCTGCTCGTTAAGCTCCGATTGAAGTTGTTGCAACTGCTGCACGAGTTGGCTATTGGCCCCATGTGCCTGCGATAACTGTTGCTCAAGTGCTTGTAGCTCAACCAAGGCAGTAGGCAAACTGTGCGCCGCTGTTAAGGAAGCATCTGCGGCTAATGTGCTATTAGCAGTAAAGCTGCTGCCGGCATCAGTATTATCGGATGTGTTGCTATGTTTCTGGTGGGCAAGCTGCTGGATCAAACTTTTTAAGGGCACAAAATGTAACAGCAGCAGCTTTAAGTCAAACACGCTTAACTTCGAGCTGCCTGAAAAAAAGCTTATATCCTCTTTAGCCCAGTTGTGACTGAGTTCATCTAAGCGTTTTTGTTCATCAACGGTTAAATGCTTAAAAGAGTTTTCTTCTTGGTGATCAGGCATGTTTATCCGCCTCTAGTTGCTCTATCACACTACGCATTTCAGGGCGCGGCGTTAATTGCTGCCGCTGCGGTAATTCTGAAACAAAACCGACAATTTGGCGTTGATTGTCTATTGGCAGTTTTTTAAATTGTCGCTGCAGCTGGTAGAGAGTTTCTGAACTCGGTTCAGGGTAAGGGTTTGCGATTTTAAAGGGCTCTATCCGTCCGGCTAATAAAGCCAGCTCATTCCCGTCGATAACGGTAAATACCCGAGGAAATAATGCAGGTAGATAACTCATCAACTGCTCTGTATCTACACGACGTAGTATGGCATTTTGAGCCACTAACCGTTCATTCTCCTTCATGATTTGTTCTCTATCACACTGTAATTGCTGTGTTAGTGCTTCATGTTCGCGATGAGTCGCCTCCTGTAATCTCTGGCGCTCAGTAGCGTTATCAGCAGCAAGCAACATGGGCAGGAGCAGCTCAGCGACCAAGCTTTTTTTGGGTAGCTCGGCATTAACAGTCAAAGCACAACGCTTGGCTAAGTGCTCAAAGGAAAGAACCTGCCAACCTCGTTTAGACAATTGAACTAGCAACTTAGGTAGCGCAGCCTCTAGGTTTGGCTGACTCTTTGCATCGTAAATTAGTTGTAACGGATAATCTCCGACAAGACGTGAATCTATATCGGCAAGCGCTTGGCAAAGCCGCTCCCCTTTAATACAAGCTAACCATTGCTTTTCCCCCTCGATGGGGAGTTCAACTGGAACTTGATTAGCGCTTAGCGCCCAAGCGGCAAGGTGGTCTTGTACCCAAAAGATGATCACAGATGTTAACTGGCTGAATTGATGAGATGTCATTGGCCTATTCTTTCATTCTTGATTGGGATTCTGGCAAGCATGGTTTGTCATTGTTATTGTCCTCAAAGGCTTCAAGATCAAATTGCTAAATCTTTTCGACAGTTTCTTCAAAGTCTGCAAACAGTGCGTCTTTTTGGCTTTCAGATTTGTCCGCTGCATTTATTTATCTGCGAAAGCGCGCTGGAAATTGAGCTAAAAAATCCCATTTTTTATTCCTTGTCGATATTATCTGCACTGTTTTTTATGCTGTGCCAGTTATCACTAGCTTTATCAAGAGCTGCAAATAGCGATTGTTTACTCTCAACCACACTGCTATTGACTAAGGCATCTGCCATACCTTCTTCCATGCGGTAAGCATCGCCCGCACTAAGTTTACGTTCAAGATAGCCAAAAATATCACCGCTTAACTTACCTTGCTGAAGTAGCGAATCCATTCGATTAACAGTAAAAAATTCTGGGTTTGCCACAGGTAAAAGCCAGATAGCAGACAATGAGCCAGGTGCTGCCTCAAACTTTTGCTCTAGTCCAAAGGAGCCTACGCCAAGGCCCACAACGAGCCTTTCGACATCATTGCGTTTTTTGGCTTTATCAGGATCAATTTCAAAATTACGCAGTGCTTGAACATAATCGTCAAAATCATCAAACTTTTCAGGTGTAATCCCATCCTGCGCGGCTTGCAGCGCGCGCTCACCCAATTGCTTAACGTCTTCGTCTGGCTTTAAAATCCCTACTGCTTGTAAAAAGTTGTTTGCAAACTGTCCTAGTGCCTCGCCTAGTTTGGGTAAATGAGTCGCGATAGTGCTTAGTACTGGACCTAAACTACTAGCAAACGAACTCAAGGCACTGCCAATAGTGCTGCAGGCTGAACTAATGGCAGTGCTAATGATGCTTAAAAATCCCATAATGACGCTCCTATTAATTAAAATTTTTGATAATTAGATAATTGGTGAAGAACCTTTTTACATTCTCTACTGCTAGATTTTGCCACGTTGAGCTTATTTATCACCTCAGTAGCAGAACTGGTTGCTAGTGTATTAAGCATCGCTGACAGACCCTCACTCCAGATTGCAAAATCGGTTACAGGGAAAGGCCAAATTGCATTTGTTTTCGATTTTGTACGCAGGGTTGGATGACAATCTTGCATCAATGCGAGTAGCAGCACCGTAAAAGGATGAGTTGGCAATGGTAAATTTGCCCCCCTCCTCCATTCATCTTGATTGACGGGATTTTGCGCTGCAAATGGCTGCCATTTCTCTAGCCACTGTATCAATGCCTCAGAAAGTTTTAGCTGTTTTAACTCGGTTATACTCGACGTCCCCAAAATCGATGGCGTTATTTCTAATAAAATATTCAATGCCTTGCGGCCAGAGTGTACAAAATCTGCAAAAGATAATTTTTGTTCATCTTGGGTAAGCCAGCCCAGGTGAGTAAGTGTAGGATAATATCTGGTTCTCTCTTGCCAAAGCTGACTGATTGCCAGTTGATTAATATCATCCTCGGATAATGGATCTCCATCAGTTTGCGCTAGATCTGCGCGGATAGCCCCATGGGCTGGTCCATGCCATCCTCCACAAAAAATAACCGCCTCACCAGTAGCTAAGTTAGGTAAATAATCACGCTGTGCCTCATCCATCATCATGGATTCGCCCATTGCGCGCCTATCGTCCTCAGCAAACAAACGATGGACGATCTTGGTATGAGTATTTTTAATCACATCCGCCACTAACTTGGCAGGGATTTGATCTGCAATGATCAATCCTTCACCGTATTTTCGTACCTCGGCAAGTAAGTCAGCAAAGGCATCAACGGCCATTGCGCGTGCCTTATCGCCAGGCTCTGGTTTCGCCAATAAACGATGGGCTTCTTCTATCAATGTTAAATGGCGAAATTTACTATCTTTTCCATGTCGGTAGCGAATGGCTTCGCTGACCGCGCCCAACAACAGCGCCATCATTAGCGCCTTACCTTCGCCATCTTTAATTTCTTCTAATTCAATAACGACCTTGTTATCAAGTAGCGCATCGACATTCAGCGATTGTGGCACATTGAGAATATCCCCGAGTACGCCATGAGTAAGACTGGTCAAACGTGAAACCAGAGAGCCGCGATATTTTTCTTCAAACTCTTTACCCATTCCTTGTTCAGGGATCAACAGGTCAAGTTGACGGATCATATCTCCCATAGTTGGCCAGACCTGCGCCGCTGGGTCAAAAGGATCATCGCAACAAAAACAAGTGTTATCCGTTAGATCCCAGCCCTTTTCCTCGTAGGCACGCAGAATCGCTTGCTCAACTAAAAAGGGCATAGATGCTTCCATCGGGAAAATCGCAGCAAATACATTTCGTAAAAATGAAGCGTGACTTCGAATATGTTGCTTCGGGTGCACCAATGCGAATGGATTGAGCCGCAAACTACGGTGTTGATCGCCATTAGGACGATAATACGCCACCTGATTAGGCATATGTTGATGTAAAACGCGGTACTCAGTTTTGGCGGGTTCAATCACTAAAAAAGGCAAAGCCGATTCAATTAATAAATTAAGGCAGGTTGTAGTTTTACCCGCTCCAGTGACCCCAGTCACAAAGATATGTTTATTAAAATCAGCCTTGTTGAGGTTGATTGAATTAGTGTGTTGCTTACGACCTCGATCAATAACAGCCCCTAACTTAAGAGCGTCATCAGCCTTAACTCTTGGTAAATCAACAATAAATTCTACTGTTTTGCGTCGGCGCAGCCCTGGTAACTCATGTCGAGGTAATCCAGCAACCATAGCGAGTTCATCAGCTGTCAATAACGTCGCAAACAGGGATTCATGACTGCTAGTGATACTGTGAAACAATGAGTTTCTATATTTAAGTGATTGCTTTAACGTTGGTAACTGTAATAGTTGTGCGGCAGAGGTTTCATAAAGATCGACTACTTCGAGTGGGCTGACAGTGATTTCTCCCCCTTGATAGGTGGAACAAATGGTATTTTTTAAGCGGCGATAACTGGATGGCGTATCTGCCGCAAGGTAAATGGCCGTGCCAAATAAACCTTTAGTCACGCCCTTTTGCAACCTAGGAATAAGGGATTTTTCAATATGATCGAGCAGATGCTGGGCGCGTTTATCGGTCACTTCTTTAGTTAAACCTATATTGTTCCCTGCAGAGCGATTTAGATTATAGGTCTCATTAACACTCGTTGAGTGGCTACTACCTTTAGTATCAGCAATACTGGTACTTGTTCCCCAATTTTTGCCTTGAGTTTCGCCACTAGAGGTACCTGACGAGTAGTTGGATGATGGATTATCACTGGAGTTCTTTCCGGTATTTCTAGTCTGCGAAACACTGTCATTTTTACTGCGAGTATCAGTGCGACCAGTATTGGTACTATCCGATGTCCCCTCGCTGAAACTATTGCCTTTTTGCTCATTGTTATTACTACCCGCTTGAACACTGGTTTTCACCTGAATGGATAGTTCGCTTGCCAGTTCATAGGCACCATCTAGATAAACTCTTGCATCTTTACGAGTTAAAGGTTGCGTCACCACAACCATTTGCCAATTAGCAGAATTGATACTGTCTGAATCACTGCCGCTACCAGAAAGCAAAGTTCTAACAAGTCTTTCAATACCCTGATAGTCTTCTTCGTCACTGTCTTGCTCTTGACTCTTTCCTGTTGGAATACCAAGTACAACACCTTTATGCTTACTTTCTTTTAGACGAGCCATCAAGGGCTCAATGTTTTCTAGCTTAGAAAGATTAATCCCTGGTAATTGGCCCTCAAGCGCCCCGCGTAAATTTTTAAGCGCTTCATGCCCAGGCCCATCAATTGCAGAGGTTAACTGGTTAACCCCAAAATAAAGGGCAACCCCTTCTAAACTAACATCAAGCAAATAAACAAACTGAATTTGATCTTCATGCTCTAATGCAGCATAAACATTAGCCAACGCCAGCCTATATGCGCTTGGATTTTCATCATTAATTCCTTCTACACGTAACAGTTTTAACGATGAATTGGGTAAGGATAATGGCAGCTGAGCAAATTGAGGGGTGGGCATGCAGGCTATGTGCTGCAAAATATTGCTGCGACCCACAACAGAATCAGAAAATTTGGTGATGACTTCTTGAGACATGCAACAATCCTTATCACAAAGCCAGAAATGTAGACTTAGTCAATCCCTGACAAAAAATTAAAAGTACTGATTATCTTACGAAGATATTGGTCAATTTCGATAAACCAGTCTCAATCATCTTTGCAGGACGTTTTTCAAGCGCCCCACCACACTTAGGACATACATCAAACCAGCTGTAGCCACGCGTAATAACATCACTTTTGAACACTACTGTTTTGTGCCAGTCGCAATTAGAACAAATAAATGTCGTGCAAGGGGGAGGAACAGGCATGGTAATCCTTACGCAAGCTTGAATGTGACACATGCTACACGATAAGACTCAACCTTTTCTACTCACTAAGATCATATTTTTAATAAATATTTGCACTATAAATTACGGCGTTTTCACCTTTGCTGTATATGCATTACTCAGCAATACATCTGCAACCACATTGCAGTAAACACATATACCTAACCATCGATTTCATTCGCTTTGGCTATCACCTCTTTTTGTTTTTGAATCGCCTCTTCGATAACTTTTGCAAAAAACTTTCTTTTCTCCCTGGATGATGCGTTGCGCACAAAATCAGAGAATACTGTGGATTTGACTTTGCGACGCTTGGTAATCATTAATACCTCCCAAACCTGCAGCAAGCAGAACAGCCCATATAAGATGAAAAATCGAAAAATTAACTTTTTGTAATAATTGCATAATTTTAAATATATCGTTTATCAGCACAGTTTAAATCACTGTCTCTCACCGATAGTCACTTTGTACATTTATATCAATGATGACTTCTGGATGCGGTCTCAAGGTTTTAAAAATTGTTTATAATCCTTCACAAGCCAGCCACCGGTATCTGAGCGCCCTGGCTTTTAATATAATCCAAGTCAGCTTGGTCTAAATCGAACCACTCACCTTCCCGTCTTTTATTCGCAAATCGGACGTGTAAATCCCGTTCCGCTTTGGAGTAACTATCAAACCAGCTGTAATTGATAAGCTTAATCGGAAACGGCAACTTCACTTCGAATAGACGAGTACGAGATTTTATATTGACCGTCTTACCTATTTTGTAACCGTATTCCGATTCAATCAAGTACACGTAACCGGGTATATCGAGATACTGACCACTATTACCCGCCGATTTAAGGCCAAGGGTTTTACTAAACTCCATGTCATCCAGTTCGGGGAAGTGTTCGGCGAATAAATCTGCAAGCATATAGCGCACGCATACATCGTCAGCGAATTTAAAAAATGGTTTGTTTCGCCAAAACTGCCTGCCGCTTGGATTCGGTTTAAGGGTGATGTCAGCTCGAGCCCAAGAGACTTTGGCACTGCCGTCTTGAACATTAACAGATAGCACTACGCCTAAAGCAACGACATGTCCGACCGTTTCAACTTCGTTCCACTGTGCTAACACCACACAGTGCCGTGGACGCAGTTTTGAATAAAGTTCCGCTGGCGACAACAGACAGCCTTCAAGAATCATAGTGTCTGCTTCTGATTCAGAGTTAGCGGCTAATCTCCAATAGTGGTTCATAAAGTATCCCCATAAACTGTAAGTCAATTGGCCAGTTCGAATATCTAGAAACTGCAAACGCAAGATTGGATGCAATGTACAACTATATTCTCTATAGACAGAACACTCTCATGACCCAGTGCGACATCCAAAGCGCCAGGTCATCATAATTAAGTGCTGTTACCTTTTCTTTGCTATCAATGAAATTAGACCACAGTCATTTGGCTTATCAAACGAAGCGCTTCCACTAATATATTCAGCTATTAGTTTTCCAATTTTGGCAACGGTAGCGGAATCAGTTGAGATAAATCCCAAAGGCAAGGTTACAGGTAAAGACTTTGGTTGAGTGAAATGATAAATAACCGCTACCAATTCATCTTCAAGGTGAAGGATCTCGACATTGCCATCCAAGAAGCCTTCAACAAGCCCTTTAATCTCACCATTAAACTGGCCGAGTTCTGTCTCCCATTGCCTAGCTGCACGGTAATTCCCCTCATCAGATATTGGTAAATACAGGGTCGGCTTATAAAGGCTTTTGTGTTTTGTACTCGACTTGTTGCCAAAATCACTTAAGCAAGAAGTGAAACTCTCACTCTTTGCCCAGTATGGATCTGAAGGCGCAATCCAACGAAATCGAGTACCGCCAGTATCTACTTTTGTCTTGATCCGCTTTGCAAGCACTGGTGCCAGTGCCTTCAGGAGCATATCCCAATTGCTTGTCGAATAAATAGGACCTAGCAAGGTTACTCTTGCTGATTTGGTATGCTCCTCCAACATCTTCAAATCCTCAACAAAGTTAGGATTGACAAGGTTTGTCTTGCTATCAAATACCTTCAAGGTGTCTTCATCACCGAGTGTGACCATTGCCTTAAAAAGGCTCATCATGTTATCAGGTCTTGATAAACGAGATAACTCTATAGTCACCAGCTCATGAACATACTCAGAGCTATTTAGCTCTTCAAAGTCTTCACGTTCGACAGCTTTGCCATCGTTGTCCATCTGAAATTTAGATTTCAAACGCAACGGTAGCTGGCGCAGCTTATTGACCGAGTTGACAGTGTATACAGAAGGGCGTTGATTGCCCGCCAGCGTCAATAGGTTAGGTAGATAGTCCTTATCAAGGATCTGGTTAAACTGATGCTGAAAGTGCTTTTCCACCAGCTTTTCGCTTTGAGATACCGTACTATCGTCAATTTTCAGAAATATACCTGCTTTCCACTTGTCCTGAATATTCTGATTACTAAAGCAGCTGAACGTCGCTAGATCAAATGATAACGAGGCGCCACTATCCTGTATGGTAGAAAGCAATGGGATCTCACCGACATCAGAAAAGTAACCTCTTGATTTTTCAGTTAAAGAAAGCCTGCCATCCGACGACAGTTCCAACTCTCCACGCTGAACAAGATCAGAAACAGCTTCTTCAGTCTCAAGCCGACTTAGTCCAAAATAGTTTGCTACATGTGACTTACTCATTGGAGCAACATGTATAAGCCTCAGCACAAACTCTCTTATAAAAGGCAACCCTTTTTGCGAAATATATGAGAACTGAATATTAAACCTTTGAGCTGGCAGTAAAAAATCAACCTCATGATAAGTAAAAGCATTTTCCGGACTCATTTCAGTTACCTCCCTGCTTAGCTGCAATAAACTTGTACCCAGCTTGCTGACCACCCTCATTCATATAGCGGATAACGGAACCTAACGGAAGTTCCTTGTTAACACCCTTCCAAAGGTCCGCATTACCAACAATTAACAAACGGTCCATGGCTCGAGACATGGCAACGTTAATTCGATTTGGTGCTCGCAGGAAGCCTGGAGAATGTCGCTTATCAGACCGTGTCAATGACAAGACAATTATTCTGTTTTCCTTTCCTTGGTAGCTATCAACTGTGTCAATTTTGACAAGATCCTTAAAGCCATCACTCCAAATTTCTTGATTGAATTTCTGACGAATTAGCCTTTTTTGTTCGGCATACATGCAAATTACACCGATTGCTGCTTCATCTTTATGTATTAGCTTTAAGAGTTCAGCGACGAGCTCAGTATTCTCTGATACCTGTTTGAGCACATTAATAATTTGATCAGCTTCGCAGCGGTTGTAGATACTCATCCCACGGTCTTCTGAATGATGCGACCTCTGCCCCAAGCTAGATGTGTCAAGCCAGGTCACGACACTGCGAATGGCTTGTGGCGCATTCTTATAGACATCTGGTACAACTCGCTCCCCATTTCGCAGTTTTCCGTCGTAAAAGGTCTTGGATACCAAATCACCAATTGGTGGGGCCATACGGTACTGCGTCAGCAACGCTGCGCTGGCCTGCCTACCATAAACAGAGTTAAACGCACGAGCAAAATCACTTTGTAATACTTCATCAATATCTGTTCGCGAATTGTTTATCCCTAATTTCCTTGCCAACGCAGCTTTATGCGCATCGGAATATAACGGAGGAAGCTGCAGGTGATCTCCCACCAATAGAATGCGTCTAGCAGACTGCATCGCAATGGCTAATTCACTCGCAATTGAACGCGCAGCTTCATCAATGATAACCCAGTCATAAATGTTGTCCTGTATACCAATGTGCCCCTGCCCAATACCAACACATGTGCCAACCACCAGCTGTCTGGAGCGTGCATAAAACTCATCAATGTTAACTCGCTCTCCCGACAAGGCATCCTGCATATCCCTTGATATTTTTGCTATCGCTTTGACACGACGAGCCTCATCAGGCCTTACCCCATAATCGGTACACAGCTTGGAAATCAGTAAGTCTTTGGCATCAGAGACCTTAGCTTCAGAATCTAAGCTAATGCCATACGCTGAACTCAGTTTGGAGCGGATAGAAGAGTCGAGTTCTATTGCAACATCCTTCAACTTTCTTCTGTCCGTCTCATCAACCAAGTCATTGACTTGGTATAGCAATGACTCGAGATGGTCAATTTGCTTAAAAAGCTTAAGCTCTGCTAACACAACACTCGAGATAAACTCTGATTCCAGACCAATCGCATCGCTCAAGGCTTCAACTCGGTACTTACTTTCAGCATTGAACAGTTCACGCTTCTCCGTTGTAATCGCATTTGAGTAAACGTCTTTCAGGCCTGGCGATACAGCGCCTTCGCGGTTACTAAATCTAACAACTTCCAAAGGTGTATTCAGGCGAGCACAATGCTTTCTGATCCGCTCTGCCGCAGTATTCACGGCTTCATGTGACTGGCTAACAAGCAAAATTCTTTGGGTGTTCTGCTTTTCTACCAAATAGTGCACAAAAGCGGCAATAAATTCTGTTTTACCAGTCCCTGGTGGTCCCTGTAATAAAGAGAGTGGGCCATTATTGACCAACTTCGCAAAAGCGTCCCGTTGCTGCTCATTCAAACTAATCCTATTTCCGTATTGGTCCTCTCGGTCATACCTGGAGAAATCTGAATCGCTTAAGGTGATACCATAATTTTGAGCAGTAGTTTCACAAGAGGGATCGAAAAGATCGATTAAGTCAGGCATTACTCCTTCACGATCGAGTAGTCGCTCCAAAGCTCGTTTGCGCTTCTGGTACGATGCGCGATCCTGCTTGGTACGAAAAAACACAATATCTGAGTCAGTCAACGTGTAGGCTGCTTGACGGGTTTTGACCAGACGGATCTCCTTTAGCGCAGATTTCTTAAGTGACACTTCGCCAATGAATCGCTCTGTCCCATCTTGATCAACCACTAATGCTTCGACTTCATCGCTACTGCTGAATCCACCAAGAGGGTCTATATCCGTTGAATAAGGGAGCAACAATTCGCCTTTGGCTTCTGCAACAGGAACAATTTCACCGCTGACTTCAATATTGGGATAAGATTCTGTCTCAGTATCCAAAATTGATCGCCAGAGTTTCGTTGTCGAAATTTGTAGCCTTTTTGCCGAAGAAGGTTCCAAAGCTTGTTCGTCTAGCCTTGCGAAAGCTTCCTTTAGCTGAGTAGTAAGGTCGTCTTGTTGTTCTTGCTCGTCTTCAGGTTCTAACTTATCTTCCGGTGCAGTAGCCAGTTCAATCGCACGAGCAAACGACTCTTGATCATTAAGTAGCTTAGTTAAAGCAGACATATCTTGCGGCCGACCGGGAATAATCCTTATTCCCGTATCAATTTCAAACTGACTTTCATCTATATCCTGCTTTCGAATCGATGTACGTGGCCATGGCTTTAACCCAACTTGCAGTACTCTCTGCTTTTTACAGTAAAATGCGGAAAAACTACCACCAATCCCAGAAAAGGTTACTTTGACTTCATTTAGATTCTTCTTACTTGGCTCAACTTTGACGTAAAGGTGTCCATTATCAGGTAAGAGAGTAATAGCTTCATCGGCAAGGCTTACTGTAATCTCTATTATTGATTGCTCTGAAGAACAGATGCCACTGGATATCGCCTTCTTAAAGCGACCCAATCCCCTGAAACCAAATTGAAAGTCCTCCAATTCAGCCCTTATTGCCGTCGCCAAGGCTGGGTAAGTTTCAGACTCGTGCCCCCACGGCAGCCCTAACAACTCACAAGACATCTTCATTACGGCAAAATTATCACGCTCAAAAGATGTGCATCCATCAATACATTCGGGGCTGTAGAGGTGATTTTTCTTATCCTCGCCTGACAGTGAAAAATCTGGAATATCGACCAGGTAAAGAGAGCGGCTTTCAGTCTCAAGCATCACATTACCTGGATGGATATCGCCATGAGATATTCCAAGACCGTGTAAATGCTCTACGGCCGCAACAAACTTACTAATTATCTCAATTTTTTCATCATCAGCAATTTGCGCTTTATCCCAAGTTTCTCCTTGAATTTGATCTGTGACCAGGTACAGACTCGAGGACTTAGACGCAATACCATACTCACGGATTTGCGGCAGATACGTCGGTTTTACTGAGGATAACTTGTCCAAAAGCTTAAGAAACTTCAGAACCAGGAAGTTTGTTGTCGGCTGTTCTCCCAGCCCACCAACATTCAACCATGCCTTTACAAGTCTTCCGTCCGATACATAGACTTCCTTTTCGCCGGTTTCAACTAAAAAATCATCATCTTCGCGATACTGACGCGAGTGGTTGATGGGATGTCGAAAGGGGTCAAGCTCTGCGTCATCAAACGTTGGAAAAGCGTCGCTTTCTGGTTCTGCTTGCTTCAAAGCATCAAATAACTCTGTCGCAGACGTATATCTTGCAGCAACAGCATCCAGCAAGACTTCAGAGTACCATCTATCACTGTTTAGCATATCCTCGTGAATTGTTTCTAAGCTCTTGGGAGACATGCGCTTTGCACTTAGCAAGTGCCATGCAACAAGCCCCAAGGTATGCACATCCTGCTGAAAGGGCGTCAAATCGGTCTGGGCAAGCATGTCTAGTGCTTCAACAGCACCAACAGAAAGACTTTTACGATAATCGCCAACGGTGCCGATAGGTTGGTGGTACGCTGAAATAAAGTTTGAAAGCGCGACTTCTTTTGAAGGAGAGAGCCACAGACTATGATCCGCAATATCTCTGTGAGCGATTTTCATCTCATGCAGATCACCAAACTTGGCAATCAAAAGCTTAGTGATGTTTAAGCGGTCCAAGTCAGAAAATGCATTACCATATTTTCCGATGAATTCGTTAAAGCGGACATGGCCAGGTGGAAGTTCGTATACTTCACAGTATTCCGCGGTAACCGCATCTTTTTGGACGCTTGTCAGCGACCGCAAGCAGTGGTTGTAAAGGTCCCGGTTTTGGTGATTGATATAGTGCAATACTTCACGTTCCCGTGAAACAATCTCAACTCTTCCTTCAGGCGTGTATCCTTTACTTCCAGGGACATTTTTAAAGTTCCAGACACGCAGTAATACATCTGAGCCAGATGATATCTCAGACTTAGCAAGGTACTCCCGATAAACATTTTTCGGATGATCGAAAATTTTTTCTTTGGCTTCATAGCCATCGACTCTGAGCGCTTTGGGTGCAGTTTGAACACCTAAGAATAACGTATCAAAGATAGGAAAATCTTTGTTCAAATTCTGTGCGTTAGGGTGTGGCCTGAATTGGTTATTAAAAACATTTCGATCAGCAAATTTAAGAAAATCGTTCAATGAGACAGTATGAAGGAGCTGATCCGCTGGCAACTGACTAAAATCGGCATTCCCAGTCATCACAACGAAAAAATGCACAAAAGGAGGATAACCTTTGTTTGTAAATTGGTTAGCAAGGCGCTTCAACTTTTTGTCGAGCATGAACTTTTTGTTACGCGTCACACTGACCGGCGAGCGTCCCATATTTTGCTCACCTTTGTACCAATTATCACCTCGTTGCGTCACCGGCAGATGATTCCAGTTTTTCAACTCAACGATGATAACATTGCAGTGAGTGACAATAACTAAATCGAATTCACCTTCTTTTTTCGCCTCAACAAAACGAAATCCTGCGTATCCCTTCCAAGGGAACATTCCATTGCTGCCATTTCCTTTGCGCTGGTCCTTTCCAAATCCAAGGTTTTGCAGTTGATCGCCAAGTGAACCCCCGGCACGTTCCTTTGCCGCCTGAGCATCATTGCCCGAAAAGACGTTTCTAATTTTTTCAATGGCTTCAACTTCGTGTTCTTGAAGACCGCCGTCCCAAATTTCTACTTCCAACGTAAATTCCTTTTAGTATTAACCAAATCGCAAAGAGCCCGGCCGCTGCGAATGAGGGCCCCGCGACTAAAAAAATAAAGCAACGTCTCTTCTGAATGACACCTGTCGCATGCAAACAGACAGATTGGCACCTCTACAGGAAAACATGATGTGCATTGGCATGGGTTTCGTCCTGGAGGCCTGCAGGTGAGCGTTACTCGGGTTGGACGGGTTGCACCACAATCAACCCGAGTCGCTCTCACCTTCCAGAAGGATGCGACAGATGACGTCGCACCTAATCTTTTCAGCGCACCAAGTCCATCAAGCTTTTGAAATTGTTCACCACGTTGTAAGTCACATTCTTTGAGGCAATCTCAGCATTGAGCTTGTTGAAAAAACGCTGAGCACATTCAATCTTTGCTTCTTCCATTCCTTTCAACTGGAGCGATGCCATAGACCCTTTCGTTTCCGCAACGAAGTAGACATGTTTCACAGCGCCCTCTTCGAATGCGATGGCCCAATCCGGGTTATAGTTACCAACGGGGGTTGGAATGAAGAACCCTTTGGGTAACTTGGCGTAAACACTGACCTCTTTTGCCAGCTCCAATCCACCTTGCTCATCTGATTTGGTATCACCAAACACAAACTTCCGCTCAACCTCAGAGTCCGTCACCAGATAATCATAAATATGTTTTTTCAGCGGGTTACCTGCATTAGTGAAGTCTTGCTTAACCTGGCCAGCGGTAAAGATTGAGGTATCAAACCTTTCTTCCAGCAGGTCATAGGTCAAATGCTCGACAACCATAGTCGCTTTCTGCTCATTGATGAGCACAGCCGCCTTACTGATAAAATCTTCCGGATTGTGTTTGAATTGGGCAAACACCGAGGGTTCAATCTGCTGAAGAATCGCGGCTACCGTACTGCGTTTGAGTTTAGTCAGCTCACTTATCTTACCCAGCAGATCATATTTCACTGACGAGTGGACCGAGTGATGGTACTCCTCACGCTCAGTCTCTGAAACCATAAAGCCCTGCCCTGCTTTCAGTTGCTCGGCGGTCGCCCCGTCAACCTGTTCACCGCGAACAATGTTGAAGTGCAATTTTTCCACCCGCAGCTTGGCATCCAGCGCACGACTCGCTTTATTAACCAATTCATTCGAGTCGAATTCAACCTGATAAATGGCTTTGTGGTTTATCCGAGACCAGAGCTCCTGAAACTCTTTTTTATCGAAATTACTGTTAAGTGGATTGATCTTACCTTTGCGGTCATCAGCCACATCAGGCAAACGCTTATCGCTATACACAGCATCAAGGATGTCCACAAGCTGGCTAGCATAAGGCTGCAGCTCCTCAGGCCAAGGGGCCAGAGTGCCAGCTTCTTTTGCTTTCAAATAGGTATCGGTAATCCTGTCCTGCTCATCGGTGTAATCATGCTTAACGAGATAACGTTCAATTTTCCGGGCCATCTCATCAGTGATCTTGATATCGCCTTGCTCTGTATGCAGCACCAACCCCGTAAAATACTTAGCATCCGCTTTTTGCGGCCTGGCAGAGAGCGATTCACTGATGTCTTTTTGCAAGGCTGCAACGAAGTCCTTATAACTCTCGCTCGCCACCACAGTTAAGCGGTTAATATCATGGACTCGCAGAGGATCATCCATGCGGTCACCAAACTGGTTCACGGCCAAACGTAAACCACGCCCTACTTCCTGACGCCGAGAAATCGTATTGTCACTGTGCTTGAGCGTGCAAATTACAAACACGTTGGGGTTATCCCAGCCTTCACGCAGTGCCGAGTGAGAGAAGATAAAACGAGTTGGTTCAGCAAAGCTCAGCAGCTTCTCTTTGTCTTTGAGGATCAGATCATAGGCATAAACATCGTCTGTTTCTGTCGCCTTTTTGCCGACAACTGGGTCAACCAGGCGTTTTGACTTTTTGTCGATAGAGAAATAGCCATTATGGGTTTTCTCAACCGCGATTTCTTTCAGATAGGCCTGATATTCGCCGTCAAATAACCCAAGGTGATTATCTCGCTCTTGCAGGTACTCTTCTTCGAACATCCGGGCGTATTCACCCTTCTCATCCGCCGCTGAATAGTCACGATACTTGGCCACTTCATCGATAAAGAACAGGCTCAACACCTTGATGCCTTGTCCAAACAACTGACGCTCTTTTTCAAAGTGTGCTTTAACCGCCTCACGGATCTGCATCCGGCGCAGCGCCGACTCACTGACATCACCACAGGCATCACCGGCAGTGAGCTCGACACCATTGGTAAAACTGATGGTATCGGTATTGGCGTTAATGTCAGAGACGACAAATCCCTGGTACTGTTCAAGTCCGTTGGACTGCTCAAACAAGTTATAACCCTTGTTGACCTTGCGGATCTCACGTTTTATCCCACCACTGGCGAGGCGAACTTCAAACTCGAGGCGTGCGACTGGTGCTTTTTTCGCTGAAACCTCTATCTGTTCCAAATAGAGGTAGGCATTGGTACCGGCAAGCCCTTTGGTTGTAATCCCACGCACAGCGATTTTCTTTACCAGCTTTTGGTTGTAGGCATCCAGCGCGTCGAGTCGAAAAATTTTGTTATGCTCGGTCTTGTGAGTCGCGGAATAGCGCAGCATAAACAGCGGGTTAAACTCAGCAAAAGAATCGAGCGTTTTAGCCCCTTCCATCTTCTGCGGCTCATCGAGGATCATAATCGGGCGATTGGCCTTAATGATATCGATGGGCTTTCGCGACCGAAAACTGTCAAGCCCTTCAAGCACCTTGGTGCCATCGGCAAGCGTGCGCTCCTGACCATAAATCCTGCGAGCATCGGCACCCCGGGCATTGAAGGCTTGCACGTTGATAACCATCACGTTGATGCCACCATCAGAAGAGAAAGTCTCAAGCTCATGCAATTGCTTGGAGTTGTAAATAAAAAAGCGGGCCTTTTTGTGGTAATCCTCAAGGAAATGCTCAGCGGTAATCTGCAGCGACTTATACACGCCCTCGCGGATCGCAATGCTGGGCACAACGATAATAAACTTGCTCCAGCCAAACTGCTTATTGAGCTCGAAAATGGTTTTCACATAGCAGTAAGTTTTACCCGTGCCGGTTTCCATTTCGATATCCAGGTTCAGCGGGCTTGCTTTACTCGCCACCAGTTTAGTGGATTGCGGCAAATACTGCCGGGCCTGCACCGCCTGAATATTGGCCAAAAGCTGCTCGCCACTTAATTGCAAGTCCGCATTTTTAAAGCCTTCATCAACCACAACCGTGGAACCAATTTGCCCTTTGGGGTCCGAGCCAGGATCGATTCTGTACCGGCGCGCCGCGTCATCATGCCGCTGCCCTTTAAAGCAATCAACGACAGCCTGGACCGAGTTTGCCTGATAGGCCTGGTGTTTAAACTTCAGTTTCATCCCCTCACCCCGTTAGATAGTCTTAACATCGGTGGTAGGGCTTAACTGCTTAAGCAACTGCTCCACATTGATTTTAGCTGCATCGGAAGCAAAGCCTGCATCGCGGAATACCAGTCTAAGTGGTGAAAACGCAGCCAACGCTTTGATAAAGGTCTCATCCACCGCGCCAGTTTTATCAAAACAGGCGACCAGAGCGCCGTGACAATTTTTCGCATCGGCATCGACAAAAAATACTGTCCTACCGGCAAGGGTTTCACGACGAATGGGCAAGGTAAGATCGACTCCCCAGTCCAACATCACCTGAAACAGCAGATCTTCTTCTGTGCGATCGTCTTTAACATTTTCGACTTGAGCAAACAGATCGGTTTGCGTAATCGCATCAGGAGTGTAATAAACATCAGACATATTTGAACTATCAACTTTAAGGGCTCTGAATCCAACATCAATAATGCATTTGCCATTACTTTTTTCTAGAATTTTCTGTCCTGCGCGCTTAATACGCTCTTTTGCGATATCAGCTATATGAGAAAATCCTGCATTAAATATTTCAGATTTTTCATTAAGTTGTTCTGGAAGTTGTACTAAAATCCATTTTATGCTTTGACCTTTTTCGTAATTAAAGTCCATCACAGCGTGTGCAGACGTCCCTGAACCAGCAAAGAAGTCTAATACAATGTCATCACGTTCTACGGAGTGCTCTAGACAATACTTTACGAGACCTGTCGGCTTAGGGGTGTCAAATACCCTCTCGTTAAACAAACTCTTTAATTCAAGAGTCCCAGCTTCATTAGCAAACTCACTTCCCATCCAGATAGACTTTGGCTTAATTCGTTTTTCACCATCGACCCCCTCAGCATAATCGACTTGAAAAATGTCATACCTATCTTCTGCCCCAACTTTTCTGCAGGTTAACTCACTTATACGTTCTTTTGACGTTTCAATCCCCCACCTCCATCGGCCTTCTTCACCATCTGAAAGATATGGAAATACTTCCTCTGAAAAGCCTTCTGTTTTTTCTACAGAAACTTCTAGTGTCGCCGGGTTAACAAAGAATGGGTAAAACATATTGGGCCGGTCAACACGTCGAGCGCTATTTCCCCTTTTTCTTAGTCCTTGCAGCCTATATTTCCGTCCTTGGCTGTCAGTTTCTTTGTAATCTTTTACATATTCTGCTGGTAAAGGTACTCCATAACTAATGAAGTTTGATTTTTTATAGACGATGAGATTGTTATGTGCTGTCGCGTAATATTTATCGTCACTTCGCCCTTTGAGGTTGCTTACAATGCTAAGAATGCCCACTCTATTTGCATCTCCAAAAACCTCATCACACAAAGATATAAGATTAGATAGTTCGTTATCATCTATGCTAATGAATATAATTCCATCATCGCGCAACATGTTTGCTGCCAGCTTCAGCCTCGAATAAATCATACTCAGCCAATCTGAATGAAAGCGTCCATTTGATTCAGTATTAGCAACTAATCGATTCCCGGTTTCGTCTTTTTGATTGGATCTCTCCACATAAGAATCCACATCTTCGGCAAAATCATCGTTATAAATAAAATCATTACCCGTGTTATATGGCGGGTCGATATAGATCATCTTAACCTTACCCAGATAGGTTTCTTGCAGCAGCTTCAGCGCATCCAGATTATCGCCTTCGATAAACAGGTTCTTGGTTGTATCGAAATCCACACTCTCATCACGGCATGGGCGCAACGTTTTGGCAATCGGCGCATTGGCCGTCAGCAGCGCTTCGCGCTTACCGGGCCAGTTGAGCTCGTAACGCTCTTGTGGCCCCTCGACGATATGGGAGGAAAGCTCCTGTTTAAGCAGATCAAAATCGATGGCCTGTTTGAGTTTGCCATCTTTGCCGCGTGATTCGGTTACGCAGCTTGGAAACAAGGCCGCCAATTGCTCGATATTCTGTGCCACCAGGTTGGGGCTATGCATTTTCAGTTTTTCCATTATTGGTTCCATTAATTCTTTCTGCTACTTGGGCAGTGCAGAGCCTCTGCTCTTTGCCACAACTACTCTTTGCAACAGCTAAAAAATACTGACCTATTGCGCCTCAGACGCAGTATCATGTTTGAGTTCGGCAAACTTTGCCGCCATGGTTGGGTTGCCCCGCGTCAGCTTCTTCACTGTGAGGTCTTCAGCCTTGTCATTGGCAAGCCGCAGGTTGTTGGCCGATTTATGCAGCGCTTCTTTGGTTTTTTCCAAATCCTTGATGGCTTCATCGATACGCTTGATCGCCTCTACAAAGCCCTCTGACGCAAGACGCCAGTTACGCCCGAACGCAGATTTAAAGTCGTCAAGCTGGCTTTCGAAATTGGTAATGTCAATGTTCTGCGCCTTCACCAGGGCCAGCTCCGATTTATATTGAAGCGATTTCATCGCTGCGTTACGCAGCAAGGTGATGATCGGGATAAAAAACTGCGGTCGAACCACATACATCTTGGGGTAACGGTGCGACACATCCACTATGCCAGTGTTGTAGAGCTCATTGTCGGGCTCCAGCAGCGATACCAACACCGCATATTCACAGCCTTTTTCGTTACGGTCTTTGTCCAGCTCCTTGAGGAAGTCTTCATTCTTCTTTTTGGTCGCTGTTTCATCGTTCTCGTTTTTCATCTCGAACATGATCGAGACAATTTCCGTGCCGGCTTCATCCAGGTCGCGGAAGATATAGTCGCCCTTGCTGCCAGTGCGCGCATCATTGTCTTTCTCGAAGTAAGCCAACGGAAATGCCGTGGCTCTGAGACGGTTAAACTCAATCTCGCAGTGCTGCTCAAGGGTTTCGCCCACCATTTTGGTCGATAGCTTCGCTTTTAGATCCTTCAAACGCTCGATGGCATCGTCGCGATCCTTAAGCTGGGTCTCGTATTTATCTTTAAGTGCCGTTTCGGCGAGCTGCTTTTCAAGCGCACTTCGCTCAAGCCCGGTTTTCAGTTCGTCGCGCTCCTTTTCGACCACACTGAGCGCTTGAGTGAGAGCAAGCTGCTGCGCGACATCACTTGCATCGAGCTTGGCTTGCAGACTCTGGATTTCGGCATCTTTGATGGCAACAGCATGCTGCAAGTCGCTCAGGCGCTTTGCTTCGGCCAGCTGAGCGGCGGCCTCCTGCTCGTGCTTAAGCTTCTCCAACATGCTCGCCAGTGCATCACGATCCCTTTCAACAGCACTCAGAGCCTCGCTGACGGCGAGTTGCTTAGCGACCTCGCTAGCATCAAGCTTACTCTTGAGCTCCTGAAGTTCAGCGTCTTTGGTTGCGGCCGCTTTTTGCAGCTCGTTCAGGAGTTTAGCCTCCGCCAGTTGAGCGGCTGAATCCTTTTCTTGCTTAATCTTCTCCAAGGCACTTGCCAGCGCATCACGCTCCTTTTCGACTGCTCCCAACGCCTCGCTGACAGCCAGTTTCTGGGCAACCGCACCGGCTTCAAGGTCGGCCTTTAGCTTCTGGATTTCGGAATCCTTTACCGTAGCTGCTTTTTGCAATTCGCCAGTAATCTTGGCCTCTGCCAGGGCAACGGCTTTAAGCTTATCCTGCTCGGCCAACTCTAAGCGCTCATGCAACTGCTGTTCAAAATCGCTATCACGCACTTGCTTTAGGATGTCTGCATAGCCGGCCTCGTCGATCTTGAATGCCTTCTTGCAGTGTGGGCAGATAATTTCATGCATGAATTTTTCCTCTTGCACATTGTCCGTGTGAAATCTACCTAGTCAGCTCATTGCCAGTCTTGACAAAAATGCGAACGCAAACTGTCAATCGCAGAGGGCAATTTCTCCTGACATGTTATCCCCAAATAAGTGGCAGCTCGGGTTGTTCCTACATACAGGTACTTGTCAAACAAGGCCGGTTGCTCGGCTGCGAGCTGGTCAATGCCGATAAAAAATACCGCTTCAAACTCCAACCCTTTGATATGCTGGATATCAAAAACCCGCACACTGCTCTCCTGTCCTACGGCCTGGCCCTCATGACAGGCAACCACCTGAATGTTGTGCTCCGCCAGCACCTGGTCCAGTGCTGCGGCGACAGGTGATACCTCACTCTCGCTGTTAACAAAGATTGCGGTTGACGGTAACTCGCCAACAAACTGCTCGATTTCACGGATACGATCCGCAAGCCAGTTAACGACGCTGTCTGTCGTCCCGGCGTCTTCCAGAAGCGCTGGCGCCACCCCGGTGTTATCCATGTGTGCAGGTAAACTGGCATGTTGCTCGTTACCGCCCATCACCCGGATCATGGCATGAGCTAAATCGTTCAATTGCTGGCTTTGGCGGTAGGTTATTAACACCTCTTTGATGTCAATGTCAGGGAATACCCACTTTAACTCGTCAACTGAGCGTGCCCCCCAGGTGGTGAGACGTTGGTTAAAATCGCCACAGGCAAAGAATGAACGCAGCTGAGGGTGTGTCAGTGCGGCCATACTGGCTAGTTGTACAGGCGAGAAATCCGTCGCTTCATCAACCAGAATTTGGTTGCGATAGTGCCCAAAGATAGGCTTGAGCGCTGACCATGCAGGCTCATCAATATCCCGCTGCACATTAGGGCGACTCAACAATTCCCATGCGGCCCTGAGGCTTGCAAGCAAGACGATGTCGAGCTCCAAAGGATGGATATCACGTGCATCAAAACTGCCTTCCTGATACCAGCGGTTTGCTGGCTGACTTTCTCGCCGGAAAGAGCGATAACGTTTGGGAATACCGTCAAGATAACGTTTAACCGGATTAACGAATCGACGCGCACTGGTCTGTATCAGAAGGCTTGCACCGACTTCAACACTCTCGGCCTGCATTAGGCCCCGCTCCCCCAGCCACTCAATTATCTTGCCATTGCGCGAGTTCTTACTTAGTGCACGTTTTGATGCTGTAGCCTTGGCATGAGCACTGACCGCTGCGTTGTATGCAGCGACAATTTTTTCTATCGGGGTTTTCTGCGTTAAGACTTCCTCTTCCTCTTCGTCCGGGTCTTCATCAAACTCACCGGCGTTGGCTTGCTGTTGCAGACTGTCAACTAAGACACCAAGATTGGTGATAAAGCTTTTGTCACTGTTTAACTGGCGATTTAAAGACCCTTTTATCTTCTTATCGGAAACTTCTTTCAACTGACTGACAATATTCTGTATTTTAGGGATTTCTTGGACCAACATGCTCAACATGGCCGCCATTGAACCTTCAGCCTCTTTTGACACTATGTCTTGAAGGCGCGATCCCAGTCGGTTAACGTCGGAGAGTTGGGTGCCAATCAGCTGCTTCGCGGCATCACGCAACTCCTGTACGAAAGTGTTAAGCTGCCAGGTATTGAACTCATTAAACCACTGAATAGGTTGTTCAATTGCTGGTTGCTGCAGATTGTTCAAATTCTCTCTGAGAATAAAACCGCTACCTGAGGTGCCCCGAAGAACACCGAATGTGTTCCGGGCCAGTTCTCGTTGGTAATCGCGCCATGTTTTAATGTTTGGATCCGGAGCGGCAACACCTTCTCGGGCAAAGGCTTCTTTGAGGTACTGCTTGAGTAGCACTGTCGGGGTAAACATGAGCCAACTGTGAGCATGTGCTGCCCCTTGCTTGGAGGCGACGGTGTCAACCAAGCGTTGTTCTGACTCATCCAGAAAGGCAGTATCGAGCTTTTGGCCCAGACGACGGATCAACGTTGTGGTTTTACCCGTCCCCGGTGGACCTATAATCAGCAAGCGTTGGTCTAATGGAAGACGAAAAATCTCATCCTGGTATTGATCGAGGATAGGCTGATCCCTTAACCCCATTTTGGTAATAACACTACGACGGAGACCCTCTACAATATTGTCTTTGAGGCTTTCATCGGCAAGTAACTGACTCAGAAGGTCTTCTGTAGCCTCTTCACCAATCGTTCTTACGAACAAAGCTCTGATGGATTTAACGGTGGTTGGGCTGAATTCATCCGTTTCAAAAACCGTATTCAACGAATCCCAACCATCGGCGCTCAAAGTTGGGTAAAGTCGCGTTCGCTCTATAACCGTCAAATAGCTTCCATCTTTAAGCTCTAATTCCTCACCTACAGGCAAAGCAGCAAGCCGTCCCTTCTCTGTCAGGTACCCTGTATGGTTAAGAAAGCCTGATAGTGCGGCCGCACGGCAGATATAGTAAGTCTGTCGATGCCCATCTTCATCTTCTGCTACGACTCGAGCAATAGCTGGCTCTTTAACTAGTGTTTGGAAACTCTCACGATTTGCCGCGCTAATCTGTTCAAGGTTTTGGATTGCGTCGGTGCCCATCAAGGTGTTAACACTGGCAAAAGAGTCTGAGCCCACAGTAGACCCACCTTGCAGTTTGCTCTTTGCTTTGTCAGCAATGCGGTCCATCTGATCTAACGCTTCGTCAGAAACAAATTCAATATGTTGCATAGGCTCAGCTTTTAGGTCCAGTGTCATACGTCCTTCCTGTCAGTCAATTGTTCAAGCTCATTTGTCAGCTGCCGCAACAATGAATTCATCTCCACCCTGCGGTTGAATTGCCTTTCTTTGGCAAGTTTACTGGCAACCTTTTCCATCTCACGCTGCTTTGCCTTTACCTGAACGACCCTTTCAAGCAGTTCAGCGAGGGGTTCATATGGTCTTGCTACTATCGGGAGTAGTCGCATCAGGAGTTGTTCGTACAGCAATCCTAAATTGAGTGTCGTCGGCATAGGAGCCCTGACACTGTCGCTTGGTAACCAAGCAGTGGCGAAGTAATCCGACACGACCCAACGATTGGCGTCTGCGTCATGTGTGCGTTTGTACGCAGCAACCACTTGTGTTCTACCTGCAAAACTCAGCTCAAAGATAATCGGATACGGTACTGCGCCATCGATGCAGCGCAGCACATCCCAATTGAGCTCAGGCGTTTTTAGCTGAATGCTAAAAATTTGCAGTTCTGGCACGTCTGGTTTAGCTGGCAGGTTGATGGTTTCCGGCGCAAGTTTGTATTGCCAGACTATCTGTTCAACCTGTTCAATAAACAGCTCTTTTTGCTTCGTATTGGCACCGCTGTGCTCATAAATTTTGTTCTTGGGCACCACACGGCCAAACTCAGCCTGTTTGGGATAGCTAATCAAGGCAGTCTTAGTGACTGCCGCCAGAGCATTACTCATTCAGTCTCCTGAATAACCAAAAAGGTAATAAGCTCAAAATCATCCAATCCAGCGATGGTGTTGGTCAGCGCTGTGGTTTTTCCAACGTTGAAGAGGCTATCGAGATCTTTTTCTGCTTTGACTTCAATCATCGAGCGGATTGCCATGCCAAGTAGCTCAGAGTATGGCTGCATGTCTCTGCCATCATTGGTTTGTTTGTTGAAGAACTGACAGGCAACAGAGATTGGTGCTACTTGCCCCTTGCAGCCACTGCGTATCAGGTCAAGCAGACGCTTTACCTGTGTATGATCGCTGATAATCTTACCATCACGCGCAATGTAGACAAGGTAATAAGGATGTAACCTGTTGTGTTGGTTCACATTCACATCAGGGTTGCGATTTCTAAGAGTAAAAATAACCCCTGGCTCAAGACCTAACGCCGGGTTTGCTGACACAACAGCATGCATGCCATTAGGGATGTGCTTGGGCTCACCATGTGCTTTCACATAGTTGAGTAAATCCATCCTGAAGTCGTTGAGTCCAAGGTCAGTTATTGATACACCGGTTTTAAGATCTTCGAGCTCGATGACCTCTTCCTGAAGGCGTCGCAGTTGTTCTTTGCGATAAGTAACATCATTTGCCTGTGCTGAGAGCACATTATCATCCCCAGTTGCTGTGACGTCGGCAATCATCATCCGGCTCTCAACCCTTTCTTTCAAGTTGATATACTCGTCAAGAGTGATATCCGGCCAATAGTTCACCAGTTGAATACTGGTGTTTAACGAACCAATACGATCTACTCGCCCAAACCGCTGGATAATGCGAACGGGATTCCAGTGGATGTCATAGTTAATCAGGTAATCACAATCCTGAAGGTTCTGACCTTCTGAAATACAGTCGGTACCAATAAGCAAGTCGATTTCGGCGGGTTCGTTGGGCAATACAACGGCCTTTTCTTTGGAGCGCGGTGAGAAAAGCGTTAGCAACTCCTGGAAATCATAACTTTTCTTTAACTGACTGTTCTTTAGCGTTGATTGTGGCGCTCCTTTCCCTGTGACTTTGGCGCTGTGCAAACCCTGATTTGCCAACAACTCAGGCGCCAAATTGGCATAGAGATAGTCTGCGGTGTCTGCAAACGCGGTAAAAATCAATATCTTCTTATTGCCGGGGTTCAAAGGTGTGTTTATTTTACTTAACACCAAGGTCTTTAAGTGTTGTAGCTTAGCATCATCGATTGGTGTAATTTTGTACATCGATGTCAACAGAGCATCAATAATTTCCAAGTCAACTTTCAGCTCATGTTCCCACGAAGGCAAGTCCATGTCTGCCAGACTGATTTTGATCTTTCCGCCAATCTCGGTATCACCAGTCAAAGGCAGATCGTCATCGTCCGCATCCAAGTTCTCCAGCTGATCAGTCAGGTCTCCCACGCTATAGCCGGTCCCAGAAGCTTCTGAGCTCTGATTGTAGGCGCTAATCTTATCTAAGATATTTACATGGTTTGAACGCAAGGACTTGAGCGTTAACCTGAATGACTCAATTGAGCTCTCTAAGCGCTTTAATAGGTTGGTGGTCATCAACGCCTGCAAACTCTTTTCGCGATCCGCTTGCCTGAGTTTACCCTTGCCCCCACTCACCTGGGTGTCGTACATCTCTTCGTATTTTCTGAGTCGACTTGGCAGGACGTAACTAATCGGTGCATACACTGCGAGTTTGAGCTGAGATAATTGCCCAAAAATCTCATTAAAACTCATCACATCAGTTCGATTAGTGAGTGGGCTGTGAAATGATAATGGTTTGCGGCGCTCAGGGAATTGCCCTATGTCCTTGGTATCGTAAAAAGTCTGGATGTGCTTTCGTGATCGTGCAATCGTGACGCTATCGAGCAACTCAAAGAAATCAAAGTCCAAAGAGCCAAGAATCGCCCTAGCTGTACGCTCTTCAGCTGGTAATTTTACCCAAGCATTAAAACTCGCTTGAGCACCACGAAATATCTCTTCTACCGTCTTTTCGGTACGTAGCTTCTTGGTGAGATTTTCGGACTCTCCCTCGTAAGCCAGCGCCAATTGATTACGCAAATCATTAAAGCGGTTATTCACGGGTGTAGCAGAAAGCATCAGCACCTTGGTTTTAACACCCTCCCTGATAACCTTGTTCATTAGCTTTTGGTAACGGGTTTCTTTGTCTTTGTAGGCATCGTTATTACGAAAGTTATGCGACTCATCTATCACCACCAGGTCATAGTTGCCCCAGTTGATACGGTTGAGCGGTGTCCCAAAGGATTCTCCGCTGGTACGACTTAAGTCAGTATGGCAAAGCACATCATAGTTGAATCGGTCACGCGCAAAGATATTGGTTTTAAGGTTACGATTGTAATTCAGCCAGTTGTCTGCAAGTTTTTTGGGACACAACACCAACACCGACTTGTTGCGCAATTCGTAATACTTGACGACTGCCAAGGCAGTAAAGGTTTTGCCCAAACCAACACTGTCGGCCAGAATGCAGCCACTGTAGGTCTCAAGTTTGTTGATGATGCCTGTTGCAGCATCTTTCTGATAGTTAAAGAGCTTGTTCCATATGAGCGTTTCTTGGTAACCAGTACGATCATTGGGTAACACATCTTCATTGATATCATCCAAAAACTCACTAAAGATGTTGTAGAGCATTAAAAAGTAAATGCTCTCCGGTGAGTTCTCCTGATATACCGACTCTATGTGTTCGCATATCTGCGCGGTCACATCCTCCAGTTTCTCTGGATCTTGCCATATCTGGTTAAAAAGATTGACGTAAGTAGCTGTAAACGCTGGTTCGTCCATTTTATTGACGAAGTTGGAAACTGCATTGCCAGGCTGATAACCAAGGTCTACGGCGGTAAATCCATGTAATGGCATGTACGCCGTTAATTCATCACTGGTTTGAACACTCGCAAACTGCTGCATCGGGGCTTTACTGCGATTTGACCTGAACGAAGCCTTACGCCTCATCCAGTCCGCACACTCTTTGGCAATCGCTCGTTGGGTGAGCTTATTCCGCAGTTGGATCTCGAATTCGCTCCCATATAAGCTGCGTTCCCGATCAGCTTTGGGAATGTGAAATTCTCGGCGCTCCTTACGGATCTTGTCTGTCACCTCATTGGCGGTAAACGTCGGTGAAGTAAAGATAAATTGAAGCTCATCAATTTTCTCCAGTTCAGCCTTCAATGCTTCGAACGCATACATAGAAAAACAAGAAGCGGCGATTTTCAGTCGAGCACCCGGTTTAAGGGTCAGCCTTAGGTCATCTCCAAGTAGCCGATTAATGTTATCTATCAGTTCCATTCAGACCTTGCCTCTCTTATTCGACTATTTGTTGACCGCCACTCGTAGTGGTAACTATTAAGATGCAGATTTACTATGCAATAAGATGTGCCCATAACAAGGCTGCATCACTCTTCCAAAAAATAATCTGAATCGATTGCCTTAACGGCGTAAAGCTCACGGGTAGAAACCCCAACATTGTGCTCTATCATGAGCGCCGCGAGTTCACGGCCATCGATGAGCACGATGCGCTTTTCAATTAATGAGACGAACTTGCGGGCGTCTTTACTGAAGCTGGAGGTGGTAATAAATACCCCTTTGCGGGCACGGTGCATATCAAGCGCCCCGGCAAATGCTTGGATGTCCGCCCTACCGACGGTGTTGTCACAATAGCGCTTGGCTTGCAGGTAGATGGAATCGAGTCCGAGTTTATCCTCTTTGATGATGCCATCGATACCACCATCGTTACTGTATTGGGTTGCTTGACCAGCATCCTTTTGACTGCCGCCGTACCCCATGGCTAACATTAAATCAACCACCAACTGCTCGAAAAACTTAGGCGATAGAGTGTGGATTTGTTCAATTAATTCATCGGAAAGTGCTGAGTTTAAGGCGGCAAAGGCTTGCGACATTAACTCTGTTGGGGTTTGAGTATTATCGTTATGACTGATACTGGCATAACGCTCTACTTTGCCTTGTTCTGTTGATTGCTCTTGGTGGGCACTTCTAAAGTCATTAAAGGTATCAAACAGAGATAAGTAATCGTTATTAATAAGCTGACCACTCGCCAGAGCTTCCCTTCCCCTGCTAGTTATCTCGCAGATACCACGCTTAGGTTGATGGATAAGTCCCGCTTTAACCAGGTAGGTTTTAGCCCAACCAACCCTGCTACGAATGTAGGTTTGTTTACCACTGGGCAAGGTGAGCGCAAACTGCTCTTCTGAAAAGCCATATAGGACTGTAACGTCATCATAAACCTGCTTCAGTGGTTTTTGTTGCCCGTCAGCTAGCACCTTAAGCACCGCTGGCATCATCTCTTCATAGCTTGGAATTGTATCGACCATCCCTGTGCCTCACCTTTTATTATTCTTGTGGCAAAAACTGCAATCGTAATCGCCTAATAGCTATTCAATATCATGCACAACAGAGATCAATTAAACCTATTAGATTGATATACATAATTTTAAGATTTTGTCAGAAAAGTTCTATCTAATCCAGAGAGATAGCACACAGTCTTTGTAAAAACACTATTAACGTTAAATTCAGTAAAATGTTGGTCATCTAAGAAGCGATAAGGCAAAAATTACAATACATATATCAAATGTCATTTAGTTCCGCCTTCAATTCATTTTCACGCTGTATCAAAACATCGATGTAGGACATTGCACCTCGGCTAAGTACAAGTCGAAAGTCTGAAACTTTGAAGGCAAATCCCCTTTTTCGAAGGAACTCAACTGCATCTGTCGGTGACTTCAATTTTAATGAGGAAAGAATGGCACTACATTTATCATCGTTCGCCATTGAGTCCAAGTCCTGCGAAGTTAGTCCAACAACTGGATTCTCAAGCAGCTCTAATCGTTGACCTCGGGTGACGATTTCCTTGGATATCAGAGTGAGGATTGCGACAATTTTGATTGATGTTTCGTCAATCTGATCTTCATCACTATCAAAGTCCTTCAGTGGTCGTAACGAATAAAACTCACCGTTGTTATCGTGCAAAAGCTCATATCCTAGATGACGATAGAGTAGCTTGTAATGGTCAAATCTAGACAGCAGTTCTAGGTAAAAAGGTGATTCAGTAATTCTTCCCGTATTCATCATGTATTGGCATTTGTTTATTACTGAACCAGTAGTAAACAACCGGAAAATCTCCTGTGAATACTCTTCCTTTACCTCATAAAACGTGTTGCTCATTTCCATCTTCATGGTCTCTTAATTCACGAGTGACAATTGCCTTACTCGGTAGTTAATTTTGTATTCGTTGTCGGAAACGGTCTTGAACTCGTTGGTGACGAGAATTTTGAACCTAGGATCAGATTGGAGGCTTGAAAGCACTTCAAGCAGATCCGGCATTTTGAAATCTGGAACATGCTTTGAAGCTTCATTCAGAGCAATCTGAAGGCAATCTTCCCCTAGTGGCCAGTGATGGTTCTTCGACCATTTATGTACCGCCAGTGAATGCTGTATCTCCAAAACATTCTTTCTATCGATTAACTCGGACAATAGGATCTCGCCATCTAAAAATTCATTGCTTCGATGTGCTCTTTGCTCAATCTCAATGAATACGTTGTTAAGGTAAGATGGTTCCTTATCGATGCGCAAAGGCATTGGCTTGTTAATTGCGGGCAAGCGGGTAGGCATTGAAAGTTGTTTAAGCTTGCGCAAATCGATGTACTTGTTTCGCATGTCCGTGGAAAGTGTTTGCTGATATGCAGCTTCAAGATCAGCAAATGCCTTCTCAATACCTGACTGTTCAATTAACGCCTCACGGCTCTTCTTGAGGAAAACGCTTATTTCATCAGCGATTTGCTTAATCGGAGTATGCATATCGCAAAACTGTACATGGTAGGTCAGCATCATATCCGCGAGCACACTATCGTCGATTGATTTGAATATCGACGCAAACAACTCTAGGCACTTTGTTATCCCGCTCCCCTGGTCATAATTTGCGTGCCGGCCAAGAAATGTCACAAGAGGCTTTATCTCACGGCGATATATCGAAGATGCGCGCTTAAATATTTCTTTCTTAAGTTCAAATTGTCGTGATATCTCAGTAGATGAACAAGCCTGTTGTTCAATCAACATGCTCATGTTTTGAAGCTTATCGATGTTAGATTTGATCCTGCCGATAAGGTCACTTAGATGGTTAATCAACTCATCTGTCCATTCTTGATAGTCTTCACAGCCCTTCACCAAGGACAACTTGCCTTCAGTATGAGACTTCATCATTGCCCAAATCGGACTCATCGCGTTGTTAAGCGCTTGTACGTTCAGAGAACGGATTAAGCTGGTTTCACAGAGACGAAATAGGCCAATCACATGAGGGTTAAACATAATCACGGAATGACCATCGAGCATTTTCTGATCGGTTAATATTCTTGATTGCTTTAAGTTCTCGATGTCGAACACAGCTAAGAGTTCCTTTGCTGCTTCTTTTATGCTCGACGCGGGCATCCGAAGTACATACTTTTGGAACTCGAACTCGGGTATAGATGATGTTCGATTCACATCCATGTACTTGATCACATCAAACAATACGTCTCGATAGACTAATAATTTTTGAATTGTTTCTACGCAGCCAAATTGCTTTTTAACTTCGGCCATACTAGAACCCCAATTCATCTTGTGTCGAATGGAGCACTCGCCTTAAGTATTCTTGGACTCGGGGGAAACTGACCTTAGCTCTACTCGGATGATATGGTTTGCCGGATGTCATCTCATCCAAAATTTGGAAGTTACCGAATTCAGCAATCATGCCGCCACTTTTACCATGAGTGGTAATCCCAATAATGCTTTGGTCATCTTCGTACAGTAGGTCGATAATCGGTCTGAATTGCTCTGAAGACACCTGACCACATTCATCCATGATAAGTGGCAATGCTAAAGTATAAGCTGATGGCGTGAGTCTATTGAGAAATATCTTGCAGAAATGGATTGACGTGAGAAGCTGTGTGGAGGTTGACTGGGTTTTCTTTTCCCACAGATTTCCAGGCTTTTTACTCTCATAGCCGGCAGACATGATCAGGTTATCTATCAGAAGCTTTCCGTCTAGGGTTACAGCTTCAGATGACATAAACTCCTGCAATCGATTGTACCAAGATGTTGGCAAAGAGTTATTTGGGTCCAAGTCGTCAAACTCAATCCAGGATTTAACTAGGTCCTCAAATGGGCCATTGAGCACAACACTTAGTCTTACACCCTCTAAATCATTGATTGATGCTTCGGCCAGCTCCTGATTAATCCCGTCGACAGTGGACTTAATGGTTTCCTGGGCAAGCTTCATTCTATCTAATCGATTACGGATGTATTTATTGTGGATCTCCGTATCACGCCGCAATTGGTCTTCGTTATCTTCCAACAGATTAAATAAGGTTTCTAGCTCAGTGAAAGTGTTGTGGATTGCTGAGGCCGTTGTTTCTTGTTCTCCTTTCAAGATGCCTTGAGTATCTTCAATTACTCTTTGGGCGCACATGTTCACCAGCGCTTTTATGACAAAATCCCTTGCTTCTTTGGCTTTCTCAATAGCAGTTCTCATGCTTTCAATTTGACAGATTTCTGCTGGCTCAATGGCTGCGATCTCGTGTTCAATGTCTGGTGAGGATAGCTCAATGATTTTTTCAACTCTTGGGTACCGAGGTAGAAACGCATTGATCATCTCAAGCGCACGTTCAAATTTTGCACAAGAGGCTTCCACCTTCTCCTTAGCAACTTGATGTTTTGCTAATTCACTTTTTTGATGCTCAATACTTTTTATCACTTCAGATAATTGGGTAGTCAGCTTTTCATTTTTCTGCATGTAGTTAGAAATTTTCTCATTGGTTTCAGTTAGAGCCTCCCGGTCTGAATCTAGGCGTTTGACTGATTTAAGCTCTCGCTCAGCACTTTCAATGTTTTGTTCCAAGCGCTTAATCTGAGATAGATCATGTAATGTCTGTTTGTCGTTCTGGCAACAGAGGTCATAGAGCTTGTCTTTGAGTTCTTCAATCTGTTGGCTCTCGTTATCAATACGGTCCTGAAGGCTATCTTGCTCTGACAAAAATAAGGCAGAGTGAAGCAGATCGACGTTGAAGAACTTAAAGCCGTTATCCAGAGGGGTAAACAACCCATACATCGAATCGAAAGCTTTCAACTCCGATTCTGAGAGAGTTCTGAGAGGGTTAGCATCAAATAACTTCGGATTAAGGGTCATTAGTAGTTCAAGCTGCTCATCGGGCAGTTGCGACACTAAGCTAAACCCGAAGTTATCTCGCTTCTCAATCAGTATTTTTAGCGATGATTCTCTTGCTTCAATTTTCTCTTTAATATCTCTGACTTTTCTATTTCGAGTGTCGACATCGATGATGATTTGAAGATCCTCCCGGTGTTGCAGAAGTTCCTCTTCAATTATCACTTTAACGGTATCCGCATCTAAACTTGGATAGCGAAGTAGATAGTCTTCAGCGTGTTTTATTCGCTTTTTTATTTTTTCTAAATCCGTATTTGCACCATCAATAAGGGCATCATTAATCCTGATTTCACCTTCTCGCTGAGATTTCATCTCCACATACTCTCGGAGGTGGCTTTGGCGCGGAGTCATTTCACTTATTACCGATGATAGAGAACGGTTGCTTAGCTCAGCCCCTGCACGCTGCTCAATGATCAGCCTTGCCAAAGATATGTCCAGCTCATGCTCTGTTCTCAGTTCTTGGTACTTGGATTTTAGCGCTTCGAACTCCGGTTTAAGGCTTTTGAGATGCCTGATATGTTGCTTTTTATTTTCGATGTCAGTGTGCTCGTGAATTAACTTCTGTACATCAACCATGAATTTATTATCGTTGTTTTGATTGCGCTGATTGACCGCGGCACCCGTCATCATAGTTATCGAGTGGCTATCTTGGTTGAAGATAAGTTTAACCAGCGAACGTACAGACTCAACGGCTGTATCGGAGAGGTCTTTCAAAGGAAATATGACGTAACACGGTTCATGCTTGTTCATGAAGTTCCCAGCGTCATATAGGTGGCGGATCAGGCTTTCTGTTTGTTTAACTTGGATTGCTGAACGGTCCACTTCTTTTAGTGCTGAAAGTAGGTTTCTGCCTGAGATGTTTTTCGGCCGTTCGCCTGCCCCTTCGTCCGTTTTATCCCAAAACAGATGCTGAATATCATCATACGGCTGATTGATGAAATAACGATTGATTTGGTAGTCATTACCACCAGCAATTATCTGACAATGTCGGCGACGGGTGCCATCACTCAACCGATGTTCAACTTCAAGAATTAATCTGCTATGTTCAGATGGAAAATAATGATCCCGAACTTCATCTTTGCTGTAGTAAGCACCCTTCTGGCTAGTGTCCTTTGAAGAAAGAAACGCAAACTTAGTAGCGCAGTTGGCCAACGTCGTTTCGGGGAGCAAGAAAAAGCGCATTGCATTAATCAAGCTGCTTTTGCCCCAGTTGCCAGTGCCAAGAAGAATAATCGTTTCGTCGATAGGAACTTCGATATAAGCGATGGATGCAGAGTCTACGGCAATGAGTTTAGTGGGTTTGACTACAAACAAGTTATTCATGCTTTTACCATCCCGTTTAAGAAAACTTCTTGCTCGACGAAACTAAGGTTTTTTGTGAAAAAATTGGCCATATCATCTAAACCGGCTTCAACGCATAAGCTGTGAGCAGTGAAAAGATCTTCTTGAGATTTCGGCGGAGATGCTCCAATGGTCGATGCACCTGGCAGGTATCTTTGTGGGTGCGATAAAAGCTCATCTGGCAGTACAAATTTTACTTTGTTACCAAGGGCGGATTTGAGCGTTAGAAATATCCTGATCCCCTCAAGGTCGTAATCAGGACAGTAGTAAACAGATTCAAAGTTATTGGCTAAGAATCTCAAAGTTTCGGAGTGGGTAACGCCCTTGCCTTGAGACCAAATAACCACTGCAGGCTTGGTGTTTTCTAACCCCATAGCCCGTAGAAAGTCGTCAGCGTAAGTAAAACACTCACTGTTTTCGATAAGGACCGCATCGGTACAGTCACTAAATTGATGATTTTGACTATAATCAGAATCGGGCGCACACGCTATGGCCACTAATTCACGATTAGGGCGCTTTGCAAACAAATACGACGTCGTTGTACCGACTCTATGTGAATTACCTTTTACGGCAGCTTCTACGCGGTTTACTGGTGGCTTAAATTGAAGCAGCAGTATATTAAACAGGGAACCGTTTATTACATCTACTTTATAGGTGTCGCCCTTTATGTGACGTAACTTACCAAGAGCCTCTAAACTAACATCCTGAGCTTCGAGCATATGCTTAAAACGAGGGCCATTAACGGGCTTGTTTCTAGCGATGGCATCCAAATAACCATACAAGTTCATAATTTATTCATCCTTGAATAGGTACGGTTCAATTTCATGGTAATTTTGCACTACCAATGGGTTTTCCAGCGGTGATGTCTTCGCTTGGTCTTTCCCTATCCGGTAATACTGCAATGTGTAGTCGAGCATGGCTCCACGAACTTTAAATGTAAATGTACCAGACTGGCCATAATCACTTAGCACCAATTCACGAACTGCCGGGTCTAGCTTTGGGTGCGCCTCAACTGTGACTTCAACTTCAGTATGCCAAGCACTATCGTCTGTGGTATCTATCTCGGCCCGCTCACCTAATGTGATGGATTCGATACGAGACAGATTGAAGTCCGAAAATCGATATCTCAAATGGCAATAGGCTCGGCAATGCCATCGGATGCCATCCGAGGCAATAGCATGCGGGGTAATCCGCCTTGTTTGACCTTTAGGTTCAGAACGGCTTCTGTAAAATATCTTTACGTCGCGATGAGTACGGATTGCTTTGAGCAATATGGATGTCGTTTCATGTGATACTTGCGTAACGGCTGGTGGAGCAACGAAGAATGCATTCGAAGAATAAGTCTGTGAAGTGTGCTCTGTACTAACTAGGAGTATTTCCTTTACGTATTCCTCCCAACTTCCCGAAATATACTGCGGCACAAACTCAGAGGTAATGACAAAGAGCTTTTCTGGATCTTTCCCGTTATAAGCCAGATTAAATGGATGTAGCTTTCGGTACCTGACAAGTGCAGCGTTAATTACATTCGACCCAATGGAAAAAATTCGAGATAGTCGAGTCGCATTTACGCCACCTTCCCAAAAGGAAAGTAGCTCTATACATTTGAATCGTTGTAATAGTTGAGGTGTTAAGTCCAATTTGTACCTATTATTATCGTGTATACGTTTTTAAGATATAGATTAATGCTTACTTATTAGACATGTAAAGATGTTTTTTTAAACAGTGGTTTTACAGTCAAAAAACGAACGCTCCAATAGAACAGGGATATATGCCAAATCACCACAGATTTCCTAGACACATTTAATTAGCGAGATTTCCAAAAGTGTCGAATCCGACAATGAATCTTCAAACCAAATTGCATAGACACCGAAGCTCGCGGAACTGAGTCACCTATTCGTCATCACGTTCATTCATTAGTTCTAATTCCTCTCTTCAATCTCATGATGTACCTAAGCTACTGCGCATCAAGTAATATCCCGCAGTACTCCAATCTCGAAATCATTTCAGATATATATCACTCCTGTGCATAAGCCCATTAATGCTTTCAAGGAGTCTGATATGCCAACAAAAGCGACGCACACCAAAACTGAACCAAACCACTCGATAGACCAGCCGATCAACCAATGGCCGCAGACTCCCGATGAGGTTCTCGCCTCTGCCGCCAATATTATTGCCGAACGCTATGTGAAGAAGGACGCCTATACCAACCCTCAAGCCACTAAGGATTTTTTAACTTACAAACTCGGTGGTTATGAGCGGGAAGTGTTTGCGGTAATGCTGCTCGATAATCAGCATCAATTACTCGAGTTTAAAGAGTTGTTCTTTGGCACTTTAGATGCTGCCAGTGTTTATCCACGGGAGGTGGTTAAGGCTGTGTTGGCTGTCAATGCCGCTGCGGTGATTTTTGCCCATAACCATCCCTCCGGGGAGTCTGAGCCTTCAGCAGCAGATAAGCACATCACTCAACGGTTAACCGATGCATTAGCGCTTATCGATGTGCGCGTGCTTGATCATATCGTGGTTGGCCGCACGCCAGTGTCCTTTGCTGAGTGCGGCTTACTCTAGCCAGCGTTTAAACCTATAACGCCAAATCAAGGAGTTCATCATGATTGAATTTACCGATAGCTTTTCACAGGCCTGTGTTGCCGAAGCCTGCGCCGCATTTCCTGAACTGCGTAACCGCTTAGCGGTTGAGCTCATTTTGCCTATGTTTGTGCGGCCACTTAATGCCATGGGTCAAGTGATTGGCAAGCCGATTGTGGCACCGAATCCAAAGCTACATAAAACCGTATTGAGTGTGTTTCACCGTGATGTGGTTGAACACTTGCCCAAGGAGATCAGCTTTTGCCGCTATGTTTGCCCCTGTGATAGTTATGGTGTGCCAACAGGCGAATGGCAAAGGGTGATCAACGGGGTGTACTTTAACCATGGCAGTAATGAACAGCCTAATTGGAGTGTGCATACCTAAAAACGATTACCTGCCCGATATCCAGCTACCTAGCCAGCTGTATTCAGCGTTTGTACTCGCCTTGGCATTTATCACCGCTCTCGCTAGTCCGCTAACAAGCAAGCCATTCCCTTAGTTTCATCGTTCAACCATTGAGGTCACTATGACAACCCTAAAACTTTTCGATATTGAGCACGCCTGGGGCTTGCCCCGTAAAGTGTCCCCCCGCTTTGGTGCGAGACTGATTTTACGCGGTCTACACTTGGATTATCTCCATGACCGCGCCAGTTTTGTTGGTGAATTTCCACCAGCAATTAAACAACAATTTGTCGAGGCCTTTCCCGCTATGGTTAAAGAGCTTGAACGGCTGGTGGCCGAAGGCGAGATTGATGCCACCAAGCAGCACTGCGTGAGCATTGAACACGCTGGCTTTACCTGTGAGGCCGACACACTTGGCAGTCACGGTTATTTGTATATTGCGATTTATCAAACCGAAGATAAGCCACTGACCACCAGCAACCTCGCCCTGACTCGATAACTTGTTCTAACTCGTGAGCCAGTACTAATCCCCTTACTGTAAGCACCTAGCCCTCCCCCCCAGCTTAATAACCCTAACAAGTAGCCCATAGCGACTCACGTTAAACGGCTCGACCAACAACTGTTTTCAAACCGCATAGACAGCAAGAGCTAAGGCGTAACTGCGCCTTAGCTCTTGCTTATGCCCGTTTTTAAATAAGGAATATCCCATGACATTAACCATCAAGCGTAATCAACAGCCAGCGATGCCCGATCGTTTTTACCAAGTGATTGAAAAGGAACTGGCTGAAGTCACACCAAAAGACGCCAACGCCATCACCCTTAATTTTCGAGACCCAGACTACAGCGCCGAAGCGGGTGGCTTTCATCCCGTCGAAGTCAGGCTTGAGAAACAGCAAGATCACTGGCGTTTAGTCTACGTCACCGACTTTGCTTTTCGTGGTCATCCCTTCCCAGAACTGGTTAAAGACATCGATATCTGCTTTAACAGCAACCAGGTTTATAGCCTGTTTAGCGGTTGGATTGGGGAGCGGGAATCACAGGGGCTGATTAAGTTGTTCAGCGATAACTTTGTTAGTTACTACCACATGGAAGTCTATCAAGTGCAGGTGAGTTTGGATTAACTAGCCTCGCCCTCATTTCGCGCGAACATCCTAATCATATCTACCGGTTTCAGTTCTATCGCTATCAACAGGCCAAGCGCATCACTCCCGCGCTAATCAGTCTAATTCATTGCGACAAGCCCCTGTCGTTAACAACCTACCCTGCCCGCAACGCCTGTCGTTCGCGGGCTTTTTTGTTTGGAGTCCACCATGAAAATACATCGCGAAACTATCCTGCCACTGCCAGAGCCTTTTTATGAATTGTTAGAACGGCAACTGGCAGCCCTCAATAACCCTAACCTCAACATCGTCACCCTAAACTACCGGGATCCTGACTACAGCTATGAGAGCGGCGGTTATCACCCCGTCGAAATCAATCTCTACCGCCAAGGTGATTGCTGGTATCTCAATTACTTCACTGACTTTGCCTACTGCGGCGGGCCCTTCCCGGAGCTTGAGAAAGAAATGGAAGTGCTGTTTCAGGAGAAGCAGGTCTACAACAGCTTCTTTGGTCGTTGCTACCTCGAACATGCCGACAGCCTAGTACGGCTGCTGCTGGAGAACTTTTGCAACTACCTCGAGATGGAGGTTTACCAGGTTCAGGTTAGCGCCGACTGAACTTGGTGCCCACAAAGGTATTTTGGGAACCAAGCAATGCAGGCCCGATGCGGGTTGGCGATGTGCTGGTGCCCACATTCATCACATAGCTAATTGAGGGAACCCAGCATGAACGAAGTCGAAGCGGTCAAGAACCGCGACACCATCAAGCTTATCAGTTACCTGCTCGAACGTCACTTTGGTCAGCAGATGGCCGATGTCTGGAATATCGGCCTTAACCTGGCCCTTAGGATCTCGGACTTACTGGCCATCAAGTTCAGCGATATCAACGGCGACCGCTTAAATATCATTGAGCAGAAGACCGGTAAACGCGCCAGCATCAAGCTCAACCCGAAGACGCTGGCATTGATTGAGGCGATCCACCAGCGTCACCCTGAGCATATCTACCTGTTCCAATCCCACCGCTCGAGCCAAGCCAAAGACCTGCAGGCCCCCGCGAAACCCCTGACACGGCGCGCGGTCGCCAAAGCGTTTGCCTTTGTCGGTGACGATATCAAGTTAGCCCTGGGCACCCACTCGATGCGTAAAACCCGCGGCTATCACCTGTATCAAGCCTGCAAAGACATTGGCCGGGTGATGCGCATGCTGCGGCATCAATCAGAAGCGGTCACCCTGCGTTATATCGGCATTACTCAGCAGCAAATCGATAAGGACTTTGTCGAGCTGGAAATCTGAGTCAATCAGCACGTCCATTTCACCCGATGCAACCCATTAGCAGATGCGTCCTAAGGTTATCTGCGTTATTTTACTTGGAGTCCATACCATGTATACATTTCAACCCGGTGATCATCTGGTCACCAATATCGATCCGCTTGGCTTAACCGAACACCACGGCCTGTATGTGGGCCATGGCCATGTGATCCACTTATCTAAACAGGGCATCATCGAAGAAATCGATCTGCAGCAATTTGCTGGTGGTCATAGCGTTAGAGTGAAAAAGTCCAGCCTGTTTCCCCATCAAGCCATTGAGCTTGCACGCAGTCAGCTGGGTCACAGTCCATACGGCGTAGCTACCAACAATTGTGAGCACTTCGTTAATGAATGCTTAGCGGGGAGCAGTACCTCTAACCAAGTGAGTAATCTCACTCACATGGCGCTGCAAGGCTCAGCCAGAGCAGGCTTACTGGGGAGTACCGCTTCAAGGCTGGCAGCGGGGACTGTCGCAAACGTCGTATTAGCCTCTACCGCCATCAAAATGACCGGCGAATACCTTGGGCTACCCGATAACGTTAACACGCTACTAGGGACGCCTGGAGATCTTGTGGCTAAACCTGCTGAATGCCTACTAAAAGGCACTAGCGAAACTCTGGGTGAGAGTTATGCTTGTTTACGCCAAGGTGAAATAACTGATCCGGGGATCAAACTCGTCACTGGCAGTGTAGAAACTGGCTTAAACACCGTGTTGACGACAGCAGAAGTGGGCATCAATGGCGTAAAAGCCGGTGCTGGGCTGATAGCCGATGCATGGCATTGGTTAAGGTCATGATACTTCACCTGCAATATTGAGAATACTCAGTCACACATTAGCCAAACCCTATAAACGAAGCGGCATGTCGCCGCTATCGTTTTTATCCTTATTGCGATTACGTTGAAGATTAGCGTGATGACGGCGTAACATTAGTGCCCAGTTAAGCGATACAAACTATCTTCTATCATCCTTGAGCTTTATGGCGTTGCTCGAGCAGACGAGTAAACCGAGTAATCATTATTTTTTTGTACCACGTTATGCTAAGGTATTACCTAGTAGTACTAAGGATTACCTCTGGAGTAACAGATGAGCACAATCAAACCCGTGTCGGTAAAATTAGATGCCGATATTAAAGCCAGAGTCGAGCATTTAGCCGAAACCCGTAAACGTTCATCACACTGGATGATGCGTGAAGCGATCCGTGAATACGTTGAGAGAGAAGAGAAACGCGAAGCTTTGCAGCAAGAAGCGTTACGCGCATGGGAAGAACACCAGACATCAGGCTTGCATGTCACCGGTGACGAAGTGGTGAGTTGGCTGGAGTCCTGGGGAAGTGAAAATGAACAGGCAGCCCCTACATGCCACAAATAGTCTTCACTGCCACTGCATTACGTGATTTAGAACGCTTACGTGAGTTTCTTCGCAGTAAAAATCCCCCTGCCGCACAACGGGCTGCCAGCGCCATAATCAATACCATTAGAAAACTGGAAAGCTATCCAGACATTGGCCGGCCTATCGATGACAATGACTTTAGCTTTAGGGAACTACTGATCGACTTTGGTGATACGGGTTATCTGGCAATGTACCAGTATGATGGCGGCGAACGATTGACCGTGTTGTGTATCCGCCACCAAAAAGAAGCCGGATATTGATAGAGATGCATCAGCAAAGAGGTTTTCTCATGGATGTGCAATTATGAATATACTGCTGCTCTCTATAAAGACAAAAGCAAGGGATTTGAGCCCCTTGCCCTTTACGTCCCTATTTGTACTAGCAGCAATCATGCTAAGTAAGTTAATCACCAACTTTGTAACCGACCCGAGACACGACTACAACCAAAGTTGTGATTGCCATTCCCATAAATTTTCGTGTCAGTTTTAGCAAAATAACTTAATCTTTTAAACAAGTCTTGGTAAATGTAAGTGAAATCAGCTTGGTTACGGCACAGTAAATATTGAGCATTTTCTGGGAAATGGATCAACCCTTGAACATGGGAAATATCTAACCTTAGTGCACTCGCCCAAGCTTTGTGTATGCGGTTATACATATTAGCCCGACCCAATTCAAACTTTCCTAAACTTTTATACGCATGACCATTGAAGAACAAACAGACATGGTAATGACACTTATCCCTTCCGCTGATCTCTTTAACCCAGATGTAAAATAACTCACTAGCATGAACCTGACCGTCAGTTGTGTTTCGCAGTTTCGCCTGATAATCCGCTTTTAACTGGGCTTTCAATGATTCGAAGAAACGGGTGATCACTGCTGTATCACCCGATTCAAACATATCAGGAAATCGTAGATCAACTCTTACCGCAAATACCTTTGAATAATTCTGCACAACGCAATCCATAACTGAGCGAATGTTAAATAAATACTCTTCAATTGTACCATGCTTAAGTGAAAGTGTGTGTAATCCATCATATTGAGGTGTTGTTAGCACCGTTAAATTTCTATTAAAATCAGTACCCATTTCTAACTCTCCTTTCCCAATCACTATTTTAAGGGTGTAGTTAACCACTCGAAATTAATAAACTAATTCCGATGAATAAAAACACCCATGTAGCACACCAGACAACTAAATTAAAAAATTAAGCAAACAACATATAAAACACAGATATAATACTATTAACACCCTAAATGAAAGCTATCTAAAACAAACCAGATTAAAACAACATTTTAAACTTATGCAATAAAACTAACCGTAACCAACAGTTATAGTCACTCTGAATTAATATGCATAGTATAATAAAAATTAAAGCGATATATTATGATTTAAACAGTACAGCTCATGAATAGCGCGCCAGATTTTCAGCTAGTTGACCATTGTCAGGTTCTAGATCGAAAAATAAATCTATTACCCTAGTCTTACCTATCATAATTTCCTCCATTTTGTTACTTTGCTTTAGATAATCTAATGCGGCTTGTAATTCGGCTTTTTTACGAATACAGTATGGACCGCATTGTAAAAAATAATTTTTCCTCATGTATCTTATTCCAGAAGCAATAAATGGCTTCAGCCATTCGCACAGCGCAAATGCATTTAGCACATATTTAGGTGGAGGACAAAAGACTCACATAAAATCTCTTGAGAAATAACTTAACAACTCAACGGCTAACCACAAGGATTCTACAGATATTTTAAAATCACCCGGATGTTCGAAACAATGGATCAAGGCTGCAACCCTGGCAATGTTCTCTGGCACCTTGGATGCATGGTCTTTTACACATTCATACATGCCACCAGGGCCCATTTTAATTTCGATGTCATTAGCAATATCTAGCCACACATTTTTAGCATCATTTGAGAATGTGACAGTGACCCTGTTCCTATAATCTTCCATAGCAATGACATTTAATAGTAACTGCTTTATTCTATCGTTAAATTTTTCAGTCGCTTTCTTAGAAAACTCAAATCCACTAACTTGTCGGTAACCACATAAAGAGATAGGGCAAGTCACTATTGCTCGAGCAAAAAAAACATTTCCCCTCAAATCATCTTTCGACCGACCAAGAAAATCTTGCAATGCACTCCATTGAGTCATGATATGCATCGTTAGTCTTGCATCAGACACCACAAAAGACTCTAATGTTTTTCTATCTATATTGACATCCCCTCCACTCCAGAATGAATTAATAACTGGGGAATTTCGCATAATAGAACTTTTAAATAAAACCCCACCTTCATCCGAACCTAGAAATGCATTTGGTAAGTTTTCATATAATCCTAAAAGCAATGCTTCTTTGGTTATATCCTGATAAAGAAATTTGGGTGCTCTTGGTTTTATCGGTTCAGCATCACGATGTGCTTGCAATTCATTAAGTGCTAATTCATATTTTTCATCATCTTTTTCCTTTGATAGGCGTCTTCTTAGCCTCACCGTTTCTTCATCATGAATTTCCTTTTCTATTTTATATTTATTAAGTATGCTTCGGAATTCTATCAGTAATTCCTTTTGTGCTGCCTTAAGCCCTTCCATATATTGGCTTTCAACAGTTGATTTTCGCTCACCAGATTCGGCTATCGTAATTGCCAATATTGACACAGGACATATTTTATTAATTGGGAGCAGCACTTAAATTTGGAAAATTTCCATCCGAGATAGGAAAATAATTGGGATATCGGGAATAATTCATAAACCACCTTTATTTTAAAAGTTAATTACTCGTAAGGTCAGAAAAATCTTCTACCTTGCAGCCACTGTTCGACTTCTTGCATGTACCAGCCTACGGCACGAGCGCCAAGACAAACTTTTCGCGGAAAAAGTGGATCAAACCTGGGGGATTTGGGATTGAGTTTATCGAAGATAGTTGAACGCGAAAGCCCTGTAAGCTGAACCAAGGTCTTCAGTCTAATAATGGAATTGCTTGTGAGAGTTGTGTTCATAATCGTCCTCAGAGTTGTGAATAAACGTCTACAACCCTGAGATTAGATGGTTATCAAGCATGAATAAACGGGGTAAAAACGGTCCATTTTGCTCACCTAAAGTGTATTGTTCATTGTATTATATACGTTTTTTTGCCCCCTAAGAAATTTACTCGGTCTTAAAATTAATTCTGCGTATTTAGCATTATCACTCGAAAAACCTTCTTCTTCTCCTTCTTTTCTCTCTAAAAACGCTATAATTTCAGCTGTAATATTTTTATTGTATTTTTCCTGATTATGCCAAAAACGCTCGAGGCAGTAAGTTAAGTATGGAAACTGGCAACCATCTGCAATGGTTTTATCTTTACCGCATAGGCCATCGGGATTAGGGTTGAGAAAAAAAGCCGCCGCTTCTGCCTTTTTTTGAGCATAACCGAGTTGATTCATAATCAACTCTACCAATCCTTTAACTTTGGGCGGATTAGCCGTTTTCCCCCAATAGTAACGGAAGCCTAAGATAGATAATTGGTCCAGATCGGATTTATTACTTAGGAAATCTTTAACATAGTAAGGACTTGTTTCGGGAATGTCAGGAATATCTATCTCTCGTTCGAAAGATTGATTAACAAATGAAAGAATATCACATTCAAAAACATAAACTGAATCTATTTTAGTTGGTAAGTCTTCTAGCTCATTTACAATAAAATGTGTATTGGATAAAAATTTAAAGCTTTTTCTTGTAAAGAAAAATTTAATATTGTAATTATAGTCATAGAAATAAGACTGAGAATTTATCCGCAAATCTTTTGCATTAATAGGTGTTTTGTTTTTCTATATACTGTTCACCACTCATCAATTCAAGTTCAAATTTTTCAGTATAAAAATAGAATTCAGTGATGAATTTCAAATTAACGATTCCGTTTTTTATTAATACGATTAAGTCATCACTCCCTAATCTTAGATATTCTGTTTTCGGAACCAATGTCGCCGGAGTAAATGATTCAGTCTTTTTTTCTCTCTCTGGTAAAATCCTTCCTTGCTTAGAATCCTTTATTGTCCGCATTATAGAGTTTCTAATATTAAGTGAATGCCTTTCATAGACAGCCCAAACATTAATATTAACAGGAGAAAAAATTAAGACAGGTTTATTTTCTTTCAAAAGGTACTGTATAACATCTTCTCGGCTAGCATTTAAGTTCACCTTCGATAACTCTACAATTTTTTGCATTGACACATCCATTTTATCTGCTATTTCTGCTACTAATAGCAGAAATGGCAGATAAAAGGAATTTGTTTGTTAAACTTTTCCTCATCAATTAGCTTAACCTATGAAAATTTTCAACCTGTTATTGTTACTATGTGTAAAAATATACTTAAAGTGGGTTTTCGTAAGTGCCAAAGGTTAGCACTCTACACCTTGGAAGTTTAAGCAAACAAATGCATTTTAGTGATTTCCACTTCAATATAAGAGTCTGGAGGCCTATCACTTTACGCCAGTAACTCAATCCAACTCCTTAATTTGCATCCCAAACTGATCCACTATTTGCATAGAAATGTGAGCCACTGTTCGAAGTCTAAACAGTCGACTATCCTTGATAAATTTCAGACAATTCGGGGCAGTATAAAATGCAAATCATGAACTGAAATGGATCACTTAAGATGCAAGCCAACAATGCGTGATATTGTTGTTCTATTTGGTCTTCCATGACCACTTCGTTAGTCCTTACTTAAGCGGCGCATTTCGATGCAGAAATCTGCAAATGCTTTGCTAGATATCAACAGATTTTGCATCTCAGACATCTTTGAAAAATAGGTAGCCGTTTGTTGATCAATAGTGGATGTTTCGCCGAGAAAGCTTATGAGGCTACGATAGATAATAAGCGGATGCCATGGATTAAGTTTCTTACTCACCCTAGTTCTATCACTCAATATCCAGTCTTTCGATAAAGCTTCCATCAACTCACCAACGAGCAAGTCATAACACCCGTTAGATTTAAGCTGCGGCTGCAATTTAGGATTAACGCTAACAATACAAACGGCTATTGGCCCGTCGATAAGAAGATCGGGGACTTGGTGATCATTTCCATCAATCACAAATCCACAAAATACTCCTGGAGTCCAACCGCTTTCTTCGCTATCAGGATCAGTGTATGAAAATTCCAAGCCTATGCGTCCATAGGCATCATAGCGCCCTCTTGCAGTTTTATTCCTTGGCGGATGACGGTACTGCACATCACGGTTTATTGATTGGCATAAAGGCCATGCCAACTGCTCGCATCGGCGTACCATCTCATATAGCTGCTTATCAATGTTTTTAACGTCGTTATAGTAAGAAATCGCCAAGGGGTTTAAGGGGGTAGAGTTAACTAGGCCGTTACTTTTTAATAAATGCACAAATTCAGTTCTTAGCCATACTGTTTTCTCATCAGCATCACTAACCGAACCAAACAGTTCAACAATCTCATACCAACAAAGCGCTATATTTGGAGATTGCCGATGTTGACCAGAGTGAGCTGTAATCAAAACTATCTGAAAAGGCTTATTGAAATGTTCTTTGGCATAGTCGCGATAATTATCTAATTGGTTGTGATGTAACTCAGACCATACTTTATGCTCAAATATCAAGCAGAAGTCATCATCAGCTGACGTCCACATTAAGTCCGGGAACTTACTGCCAAAATTAACTTGAGTTTCAATATCAACGGATTGAAACATCGATGAAATCTCTTGAGCGTAATTCACTGCCTTCTTCGCCAGCAATTCGCTGAACGCTTTACGTACAGCATCATCATGTTTAAGCAACCAAGCGAACGCTTCGGTGATAAAATTTTCAATCGGTGAATTCTGGTGACTTGCGGCGTACTTACTTACGTTAACTAACAAACTATCCAGCATACAGTTTCATCCTTGTTTTTAATTTAAACGTTACTGCTAACGCAACTTCCCGAGCATGAATTACTAGATGAGCGTTAACTTAATCGCCTTCCAATTATGTCGAGCTTTTGATTTATCCCAACTCAAAATTCTCACAGCACTCACCTGTGACTCATTTTGAATATCTCCGATCAAAAATGCCGGTACAAAGGAATCCTCCACGAATCCAAATCCCTTAGGCGCAATGCGGAGTTGCCCTTCGACATGAGAAACGTCTGCAATCTGACACGACTGACAAGGTATGCACATAACTACCTCTTTTTCGCCATTGGTTTTTGATATCGACAGTTCAACATAATCACCGACCTGTGGTCGTTTACCTTTATAAATCCCCATACGAACAGATAAAGAGGTCGATTTGTTCACAAACACCTGAAATCCCTTACCTGATTTATGAATACTCTCGATAACAGCAGTGATTTTATCCACTGGTCCATGCAAATAATCCAGCGCATCGACAGCCAAGCTTCTTAAATATTCCTTCAGGGATTTTTCGTTAACGCTGGCGTCATACCAAGGCTGCATTGCTAGCTGATTTAGCTCGGGTTTCACTTTCCAACCGTGATTTTGATAGGCCAAAATAGCAGTTTTCAAGCACATCGAAGCCTCTAACCAACGCTGCGTTTGAAGCAGCAAAGGGACTACTTCCTGCAGAAGAGGTAAACTAAATGTCACTTCATGAGCAGAAATGATGCCCTTAGCAAAAAATTTAATGGCTAAATCTACATTTTCATGAAGGAAAGTCTCTGCAAGAACGCTCCATGCCCATGGTTCCTGCTGTTTCTTACGTAAAATGGGTAGAATAAGGGTACGAGCTTGTTCGAATTCTCCTGCAGTGATAAAGCACTTAGCCTGATCGTAATCAAGCCACATCAGATGCTGAGTATCTAAAACCTGCTGTCGGGTGGTGTTGATGAACTCATTTACAAATTTTATGTCGATTCGCCACAATTCACGGTAATTAAGGCATGCGCTCGCCACTTGTCTTGCAGATGAAAGCATTAAACTCGGTAATTCACCTTTTTCAGTCTGAAATGGGGTTTTAGCCTCTTCATCAAACAGCGCAGTTTGATGTAAAAGCACAAAATGGATCAGCGTTGGAAACCATTCGAGGTTTTTCTTAAATTGCACCAACAACATCTTGTACTCTAAACCGCCTAGAGGGATTTTAAAGCTGATGATGGTGCTCAATAGCCGCTCAACTTGCTCGAACTCATAATTGCTTGGACGATAATTCTTCGAAGATGCTCCACGTTTAGCAATCTTTTCTTGATATTGTTTAATGTACTCGTAGCAAACCCAAAATAATGCCCCCTTCAAGTAATTATCTTGCGGAGCATTTTCCAGAGCTTTAAAGCCAAACTCCCACGCGCCTTTTAAATCACCACTCTTTCTCAAATTTGTGACCGTACGATTCACGGACTCGTTCATGACAAGGCTCCGACCTGGCTTAATATCTCATCAATCAAGCTTGCCGAGTTACTCAACTTAGGCATCGGCTGCGCTTTGGTAAACTGACTGTCTTTGTTGTACCAAAACTCAATAACCGCCAACTCTCCCTGCTTCACAATGGAATAGCGTTCACAAAACTCCCTTGGCTCAATCTTATGAATGTCTGCCCCAACAAGGTCAATCTGCGCTTTGACATTGTGATAAAACTCTTCTAAAAAGGGTTCCGCAAAAGTAAATTGTGAAATTTCAGACGAGTCAGGGATATCGAGCAAAGTTCCTTCAACTGGGCCGAGTAGTGCAGTTAGCTCAGCATCAAATCCACTTTGACCAATGCTTTTAATACTTGAAACTTTCCAGTTGCCTTTGTAATTGATACTTATCGAGGCTAGCTCATTCCCACGCTTGAATTGGTAACGTTCTTGGTAGTTATAGTGGAGCACATCTGTTATCGATATCCCGGTGCCCTCAATACATCCACAAACAAGCTGCAGCAATCGTTGCAGTTGTGGTATCTCGACTTTTAAGTCACTCGGCTCAACGTTTTGATAGGTCTCTATATTGTGCGAAGGCATTGGAACAGGATCGGACTGATAACCACCAGCAATAATTAACCCATCCCCCAGTTTTAGTTGAGGCGGGTTCATTACATACAACTTGTCTGAGGCCCGTGTAATCGCCGTATATAGCCATCTAAAGTAGTTTTTGGTTAATACCTTTTGATGTGTTTCGCACTGCAGGAACACATTCTTCCATTCACTTCCTTGTGCTTTATGAGCCGTAATCGCATAACCAAATTTAATTTTAAACGCGTTAAAATAAGGGTCTTGCATCAATGCAACTCTGAGTTTTTTCTCATTACCTTTACGCCGCAGTTCTGGGTGCCGATTCAAAAAATGAACATAAATCGCTTTATGTTCATCCGATGATAAGGAGGGGTGATCGTTATACAGCAGGTTTTCGATAATTTTGGCTTCAAAGAAAAATGGTTCGCCGTAATCATTACGAAAAGCAAGCACAACATCACGAAAACTCAGTTCGACTCTGACTTTCACCATATGGCCGTCGTCACCTTTGTTAGTAATAAACACAGTGACAACTTCAGGTGCAGGAGAGAGTACCTCCTTAATCATGCCAAATTCACCGTTAGTAATAGTGGCATCAGTTCGATAATGGTTTGCCACTGAAATGATTTTATCCCCGCCAACCATTTCCAGTTGACCATTAAAAAAGTGCTCTCTCACCAACCGGTTATACTCACCTACTTGCCGATTTGAGCCAGCTACAATAATGTTTTCACCGGTCTTACTCACTTTGCCAGCACAGGACGATAAGTATGTCTGTAGCAACGCATTTGACGACAGCTTACACACATCATCGCCATTAACATCGAATTGCAACTTATTGAAAATATTCTTGGATAACCCGTCACGCAACATGGCCGCATTGGTTAAAATACCACTTTCACCTTTTTGTCTTACTACTTCAGTCAACGAACCAGACGATATGGTTACTTGATATTTTTCACTTAGATACTGCTCATCTAACGCTGGTGAAGTGCTCATGCCGACTGGTGGTAACTGAGCGTTATCACCGATAAAAATCACCTTTTTGTTATGATCGTTATGGTCAAAATTGATGTACTTCAGCAAATCTCTTAAAAGATACCCAGAGCCAAACCGGAAAAATTCACCATCTGAATATTTATCAGACACCATTGATGCTTCATCAATAATGTAAACCGCTTCTGCAGTGTCAGCGTTGACTTTAAGTTCTGCGTAACAGCGGTAAGTTTCTGAGCCTTCAATCCCATCCACCGCATATTCTTTAACGTTGTCGTAGTTATAAATCATCCGATGAATAGTACAGGCGGTTTGTCCAGTTTTATCCCCAATGACCTTGGCAGCTTTGCCAGTCGGCGCCATGATTGCGAACTGCCGTCCGATTCTATCTAGGTACTGAGTAATTCCCTTGGTCACAAAGGTCTTCCCTGTTCCCGCATAGCCGTTAAGCAAAAACACGTTTTGACTTGTGTCTTTCAGAAAAGTGTCTATCTGTTTAACGATCTGTACTTGCCCATCAGTAAGCACTACATCCTCGAAGCAATCAAAAATATCGATGTTGCGACGGGTCAAATTCATATCAAGATCAAAGCTGGAGGCAGACGCCATACTTGCTACTTTGAAATCTTCGCGAATGCGCGCTACCGATACCTCGTGCTCCACCACGAATAATGCTTGTTGCTTGAGTTCAAGCTCAATTTGCAATAACGCTAGCTCTTTTTTAACGTTGGTAAGTGCATCGTCTTTTGTCGTTAACTCGGCTAAAACCGATTGATGCTCTATAACAGTAGTTAATAGCTCATGTTCGCGCGCATTAATTTCCTGTCGTTGCCGTGCTATCTCTGCCTCTAAGCGAGCCGTATGATCTACTGGTTTTACGGGTTCAACAAACTCAGGAGGAGTAATAGGGTGATTCAGTATCACTTGCGCGTACCAGCGCCCCACCAAATAAGCTTCTTTGATTAGCCAATGCACTTCATTAATTGACACATCAGCTGTACCACTCAACGAATGTGCAGCCTTATTGCCCTTACGGCGCAACACATCCAATTTGGCCAAAATGCCTTTATCACCCACAGCATCAGCGAACTCATAACTTTGCAACCGATTAAATAAATCGTCTTTTTCAGGGGCAATAAGCGACAGTCTGGTGTAAATATCCCCAACAACGAATTCGGTAAAACACCTAAGTTTCACCAACGCCGCCTGCCGATCATCATGACAATAGAGCTCTGCACCTTTACCGAATTCCGCCAATTCAGGCCTTATATCGGTTAAAAAGTTAAAATTACTCATTTGCATCCCTTCTTCATTCCAGTTGCTGAAATTTTTAACCTCAACGCAATGTTACCAGTTCAATATCAACGTAACTAACACTTGGATATGTTTACCACACCCCAGCGCGATAATTGTTAATTTGCATCAAAAACTGATCAACTATTTGCATAGAAATGTGAGCCAAGATTTGAGGTTTAAACCGTCGACTATCCTTGATAAATTTCCGGCAATTCAGGGCAGTATTAAATGCAAATAATGAGCTGAAATGGATCACTACAGGATACAAATCAAAAACAACTAGCAAGATCTATTAAAAACCACCTTGATATGCATCACTGAATTCTTTTCTTTATCTAAGGCAACATTTGGCAATTAGCTGTTTTCTTAGAATGAACAGGCTGACTCTAGTCGACTCATCAATTCAATCTTTAGGAGAGCCTGTGAAAGTCAATCAGACTTTAGTTATTCTTCAAAGATAACCATTCCAACCCCTGCTCTGCAAAGACAAATAAACTATCGCTATAACCTTGAGAGACCACACTACGGATGATCTCAGGGTCAATATTCAAATGATCATGCACCAATGCATTACGCAGGCCTATCACTTTACGCCAGTCATTAAATTCATCGGCTGGTTGTATACCTCGTTGACACAGGATCTCAAATGCTTGGTAGGCATCCTGCGGACTATGCCCAGCCAGTGCCTTAGCCCAATGTTTGGCAATACCAATGCAAGCTTCAATAGAGACCTGTAGTGTTCGCTCTGCGGAGCGATCTTCAAGATTAGATAGGGGACGCTGACTGAGCAATTGGCGCAATTCTCCAAGCTCGGCTTGGTACTGGCTAAGGCTTAAACGCAATGACGTGATATAGGCATTATCCAAAATAATAAAGTGGTTTTGGGCTGAATAATCGAGTTCCAATTGCGACATAATGCGAGACTCTTCTTGCATTCTTCGGCCTTCATCTCGACTAAAGATAAGTTTGTTAGCATTAATGATACTGAAGGCCAGAGGGATTGGTGCTAGATTGATATCGACAACAGAAAGCTTCCCTTCGGCTAGCCCTAATGTTCTTTGCCAATCCATAGCAAGTAGTTCAGCTCTAATTCGAGTATCAAGCACACTGTCCGCCTTTACCGGGTCGAATGCGACGGCTAAATCCCAATCGCTATGCTCGCTAGCATTTCCTTTCGCCTGCGAACCATACAGCCATAATACTGCCACCTCAGAATGGCTTGCAGCTAAAACGTTTAGTTGGTGCAAATGCTGGCTCTGCTCAATAGTCATTGGCTTGGCTTTAAGTTTGTCATGATGTAAGAGTAACAACCCTGAGTCGGAGTTAACAGGTTAGATTCTTGTGTCACGTCCCCTAACCTTTTGACTCATGAAGATAATCTCTATTCGGCCTTACAGGTCATGCCCCTAATTTTCTTGAACCCGCTGTGACTGACAAAGAGCCCACTGCTGCAGTGGCAATATGGTTGCTCCACCACTCTATTAACTTGGTCCGTCGCTCTAGGTAGGTAGTGCGATTATAGGCACTGCGGATTTGGTTTTTATCAACATGGGCTAACGCTGCCTCAATAACATCACCATCAAAGCCTTGTTCATTTAAGGTAGTGCTCGCCAGTGAGCGTAAACCATGCCCCGTTGTTCTTCCCTTTAATCCCATTCGCCCTAATGCTTTGTTGATGGTTTCAGGATCTGTGTGCTTTTTAGGATCTTTAGATGATGGAAAGACAAATTGGCTCTGCTCACTAATCGGCTTAACAGTTTCGATTATCGCGAGCGTATGCGCTGTGAGCGGGATAATATGCTCACGATTCATTTTCATGCGTGATTCAGGAATCGTCCAAAGTTTGGCATCAAAATCGATTTCTTCCCAACGGGCTCCAGCCGCTTCATTTGGCCTGGTCATTGTGTACAATTGCCATTCAATCAAACACCGGGTCGTTAACAATAAATTGGCGTTTGCAATAGTCTGCAGCAACTCAGCTAGCTCTGCTGGTTTTAATGCTTTCAGATGTTCTACTTTGCTCTTTCTAAAAACTTCTCGAATACCTGACAACGGATTAGCATGAATGTAACCAGAGTTAACTGAAAAGTTTCAGCAACTGAGCGGTACGTTTAACCGTTTCAAGATGCCCCTTCTGCTCTAGGGGCTTGAGCGCGGCAATGGCTATGGGAGCCGTGAGTCTGCTAATCGCAATACTCCCCAGTTTAGGGAAGGCATACAGCTCAAGCTTACGCCAATTGCCTTCGATGGTTTTAGGCTTAATGCTTCCCTGCTTAGAGTCCAGCCACATTTGCGCAATATGCTTGAGAGTTTGAGCGTTCTCTGTTGCCGCTTTTAATTTGTTTTCAACTTTAAGTAATTGAGGGTCGATGCCTTCGGCCAAGTTTTTTCGCGCTTCTAGCGCTTTATCTCGCGCCTCAGCTAAGGATACGTCAGGATATGAGCCTAAACCAAAATAGGTGGGTTTGCTGGTGGAGGGACGTATGTATCTAAATTCCCACGTTTTCCCTGCAGTGCGCACATAGAGATAGAGATTGCCACCATCAGACAATCGATAGGGCTTTGCTTCCGCTTTAGCATTGAGCACCGCTTTTGCAGTCAGCTTATTTGTACTCCTTCCCATACAGTTTTACCCTCTCAAATTAAACCCAAAAGTAATGCTTGATTTTGGCATCATTTTTCACTCGAAAATCAAGCATTACTTATCACTGAATAAATTCAGATAAATCAGGATATTGCAAAGTTAAATCTGGACCATAAAATAGAGAAAATCAAGTAAAACAACGGCATAAAAAAAGGGTGTTTTTGAAGCCAAAAGTAATGCCAAAATTTACCAAATTTCCTTGGCATTACTTTTGGCATTACTAAAGATTTCGGATGCAGTAGGATGTCATCAAACAATATAGGATGATAAGTTATTGATTTTAATGAAATACAGATAAGAAAAAAGACGCCCTAGGACGTCTTTAAACTTGAATTTGGCGGTGAGAGAGGGAGTCGAACCCTCGATACGTTTCCGTATACACACTTTCCAGGCGTGCTCCTTCGGCCACTCGGACATCTCACCAGATTGTTATCATTAACTTTTACGTGCCAATGAACACGGTTAATCGAGTTAAATAGTGCTTAACGTGTAAGCTTTCATCGTTAACGGAGCGGTACTGTACGCAAAAGCCTTTGTATGGTCAAGTAAAAAAGAATCAATTTCAGGCGGTTGCACAATTGCTAGACAAACCGCCCTCGTTCAAGGCGCTAAAATTAACCAACGCACTATTTTACAGTAAATTTATGGACTTCTTTAGACATGAGTTCGGAGTCATAGGTCAATGCTTTAGTCAATTCCCTTAGCTCATCGGAGATACGTTGAGTGTTTAAGTAAATATCGCTGATCTTTAACGCATTACGATTTACATCTTCAGACACTGCGGATTGTTCATGGGTGGCTGTCGCAATTTGCTCATTCATGCGGTTAATGATATCGACTTGTTCAACAATACGTTTAAGTTCAATGCCTGCTTGCTCCGCTTCTTGGACGCTGGTATTGGCCTGTGCTAATCCGCGATCCATGGCTTTTACCGCTAAATTAGCGCTGGACTTTAATCTGTCAGTCATATTCTTAATGTCAGACGTCGATGTCTGCGAACGCTGCGCTAAGCTTCTGACCTCATCGGCTACCACGGCAAATCCCCTACCCATCTCACCAGCTCTGGCGGCCTCAATTGCGGCGTTAAGTGCTAACAGATTAGTTTGTTCTGCAATGCTGTTAATTACATCTAATACCACCACAATACCGTGAATTTCTCTATCGAGTTCATTGATGGCCTGTGAGGCACCATTAATATCATCCGCTAGTGCTTTTATTGCTTTGCTGGTTCTGCCAACTTCAAGGTTACCGGTTTTGGCCTCTTGGTTAGCCGAATTTGATGCTTCTGATGCCTGTACAGCATTACTCGCAATTTCGGCAACGGTCGCACTCATTTCGGTCATTGCCGATGCCACTTGCTCAGCCTCACTGTGGCCTGCCATCACATCTTGCTCCATGGCATGGGTGCAAACATCCATTTGTTCAACCGCCTGCTGTAATTTGCTAGCACTGGCACGCACTTGTAAGATAACGTTTTCAAAATCACTCATCATCTCGTTGAAAGCTAAGGCAAGTTCACCAAATTCATCTTGGCTGCTGTGGTTTAACCGAACACTGAGGTCGTAGTGTTTTCTTGCTTGTGTAACCGTGGAATAAAGATGATGCACACTCGTATGTAAGTATCGGATCACCGATAAACTGAGCAAAAGCACAATGATCAGCACCAAGCTTAACGTCGCCAACACAAAAAACATTTGTTGATTGGCAGATGCAAGACGTTCATGGGTGATATTCAAAAGATCAGCTGAAACTTGCTGCTCAAAATCCCGCAAGCTGTCAATCCGAGCTGAAGATTTAGCAAACCAGTCTTCTGGATTTTGTTGTTGAATTTTCTGGTTATCTTGGTCAAATGCAATTTGTCTTAGCGATTCAACGTCTTTAACTTCATTAGAATTTTGAATGCGGTTAATGGCATCAACCAAATTAGGTGTTGCCAATGCAATAAAACGCTCTAAATAGCTATTTTGCTCAGAAACTAGGGTAATAAACTTTGCGTAAACCTTAGGCTTAAACCCTGCTTGTCCAAATGTCGAACTTAATACTGCCCTCTCAATCCCTGCCCGTTCTTTCATTTGTAGGAAGGCACTAAATGCCGCCGCTTTGATGGCAATTTCTTGATTAGCACCCGTTTTAGCAGTCTCATCAACAATCGCAAGTAGCTCTCGGTTGAGCGCCGTATAATAGGCTACTTCATCGGCAACACTGATTGACAGGTTATCAACCTGCGAGCGAATTGAAGCTAATTTACTGAGTTGAGTATTTAGATCGCGCAGTTTCGGTGCAAACACTGCGGGTAAATTGTGGTTTTCAATAAAAGATTGGAAATATTTGAGCTGAGTATCTGTCAATTGCCTTTGACTGGGTATTTTGCCTGCGAATGCCTTGCCCGCTGAGCCTATAAATCCGGCACTCATGCCCCGTTCTTTTTGCAACTCATGGACAAAGTTACTGTTTGTCACCGCCAATTCGCTTAGCTGCACGACGACTTTCAGCTCTTGACGATATTCATACTTTTCGATGAGAAATAGCGCACCATATAAAAAACACGCGAATAAAGGGGGCAATACAACCATGAGTAATTTTTGCTTTAAGCTGAGGTTGCCAATCCATTGCCATTTCATAGGGATATCCTTAATCGACTTAGGGCTAAATTGTTAACCTATTATATAGCACAGGATGTTAATGATAACGATAGAATAACGCTAATTTAGAAAATACTAATTATTATAAAAACAAATGGTTGCAACAATACAAGGCTACAACCGCTTTTCGAGATAAGGCTATAAATAGGCCAACGGAGAAAATTTCGTGTGATAAAAGCAAATGAAAACTGCAACCGCAACAGCGGGAGGAAATGGCCTCCCGCATTCCGATTTTTAGCTAAAAAGTTGTGGGAATAAGCCTTTAATCCCAGCGGCAATGACTTCGATACCAATCGAGAGCATTAATAATCCCATAAGACGGGTAATCACGTTAATTCCTGTTTTACCTAGAATTTTATAGATAATAGATGCCATTCGAAACAGGCCAAAACTCACCAAACCAAAAATAATCACGGTAATAAACATCGCAATAAAATTGGATAATGAATTATGCTCAGCGGCAAACACAATCACCGAGCTAATCGCCCCTGGACCAGCCATTAACGGTAACGCTAGCGGCACAACCGCCACTGACTCCATAGCCGAAGATTCGCGGTCTTCCTCTTGGTTACGTTTTACTTCGCCCAATTTACCCTGCAACATCGACATCGCAATAATCGCGATCAGCGTGCCGCCAGCGATCCTGAAAGCCGAAAGTGAAATGCTAAACATATTCAAAATATGTTGTCCCGCGACTATGGTCACCAACAGGATCACCACCACCGCAAAGTTAGCCACTTTACCCGTATGGTTACGCTCGGCTTCAGTTTGATGGCTGGTTAAGCTCACAAACACTGGCAACAAACCAATAGGGTTGATAATGGCAACCAAGCCAAGAAAAAATTTAACGTAAAGTGTTAACTCCAAGTGACTATCCTTATTGAGCGTGTCACGCCAATTTCATCAAACTAAACTTAAGGGCAAGTATAGTAGCTTAAGCACAGATGACTGAAAAATGAGATTTTTGAGGTTAAATCACAAGTTTGAGTAATATCTGTTTACTGTACTCGGCTTATTTTAGACAAAAAAGACATATAAGATCGCAACTGACGTATTTTTATTACATAAAAACCCTAAATTGACCGCAAGATCACACTTTAGCTTAGGCTTTAGGTGTAATTTTTCACCATAAAGAAGAGTTAGCGAATCGTGCATTCCCTAAATCTTTTTAGGAGTCTTAATCATGACAGTAACCAACGCCCAAGAACTGGATCTCATGGTCGAGCGCGTCGCCAAAGCGCAAGCCGAATATGCCAGTTACAGTCAAGCCCAAGTCGATGGGATTTTCCGCGCTGCCGCACTCGCCGCTGCCGATGCGCGTATATCGCTTGCGAAAATGGCCGCCGCCGAAACCCGAATGGGGGTGATTGAAGACAAAGTGATTAAAAACCACTTTGCCTCCGAGTACATTTATAACAAGTACAAAGATGAAAAGACCTGCGGAATTTTATCCGAGGACCCCACCTTCGGCACCATCACTATCGCCGAGCCCGTGGGCATTATCTGTGGGATTGTCCCCACCACCAATCCCACCTCCACCGCCATTTTCAAAGCATTAATTAGTCTTAAAACCCGTAATGCGATTATTTTCTCCCCTCACCCAAGGGCAAAAGTCTCGACCACCACAGCGGCTAAACTGGTGTTAGATGCCGCCATTGCTGCAGGCGCGCCCAAGGACATTATCGGTTGGATTGATGAGCCCAGTGTGGCGCTCTCAAACCAGTTAATGACGCACCCCAAAGTGAATCTTATCCTCGCTACGGGCGGCCCTGGCATGGTGAAAGCCGCCTATTCTTCAGGCAAACCCGCCATTGGCGTAGGCGCAGGTAACACCCCAATTGTTATCGATGAAACCGCCGATATAAAACGTGCGGTTAGCTCGATTCTGATGTCTAAAACCTTCGATAACGGTGTGGTGTGTGCCTCAGAGCAAGCGGTGATTGTGGTCGATAGCATCTACGAGCAAGTCAAAGAGCGCTTTGCCACCCATGGTGGTTATCTCTTAAATGCGGCGCAAACCGCTGCGATGCAACAAGTCATTCTTAAAAATGGCGGCTTAAATGCCGATATCGTCGGCCAAAGCGCCGCGACCATAGCGCAAATGGCGGGCATTGATGTCCCCCACACCACTAAGGTCTTGATTGGTGAAGTCACCGATATCACTGAGGCAGAAGCCTTTGCCCACGAAAAACTCTCTCCTTTACTTGGCATGTACCGCGCAGCCGATTTTAATGACGCCGTCGATAAGGCTGAAGCTTTGGTCGCCTTAGGCGGGATTGGCCACACATCAGGCTTATATACCGACCAAGATACCCAAACCGAGCGGGTGAAAACCTTTGGTTTTAGAATGAAAACCGCGCGAATTCTAATCAACACTCCAGCCTCACAAGGCGGAATTGGCGACCTGTACAACTTTAAACTCGCCCCCTCACTCACCTTAGGTTGTGGCTCTTGGGGTGGAAACTCGATTTCTGAAAACGTCGGCCCAAGCCATTTAATCAATAAAAAAACCGTCGCTAAGAGGGCTGAAAACATGCTGTGGCACAAGCTTCCTTCATCTATCTACTTCCGCCGCGGCAGCTTACCTATTGCGCTTGAAGAATTGAGTGATAAAAAGCGCGCCCTCATTGTGACCGACAGATTCCTGTTTAACCAAGGTTATTGCGACGAAACCTTAAAGATTTTAAAAGCCCAAGGTCTTGAAACCGAAGTCTTTTACGAAGTGGAAGCCGACCCCACACTAGCCACAGTGCGCCAAGGTGCCAAAGTGGCCAATAGCTTTAAACCCGATGTGATTATTGCCTTAGGCGGTGGCTCCCCCATGGATGCAGCCAAGATTATTTGGGTGATGTACGAGCATCCAGATGTCGACTTTGCCGATTTAGCACTGCGTTTTATGGATATCCGTAAACGTATCTATAAATTCCCTAAAATGGGCGTCAAAGCCACTATGGTGGCGATACCGACCACTTCCGGTACTGGCTCTGAAGTCACACCTTTTGCCGTGGTCACCGATGAACAAACCGGCAAAAAATATCCCATTGCCGACTATCAACTCACCCCTAATATGGCGATTGTTGACCCGAATCTGGTGATGGATATGCCGAAATCCTTAACCGCTTTCGGCGGAATCGATGCGATCACCCACGCGCTCGAAGCCTATGTCAGCGTGATGGCGAACGAGTACAGCGATGGTCAAGCCCTGCAAGCTCTTGACCTGCTGTGCAAATATCTGCCTGATGCTTATCAGCTTGGCGCCGCATCCCCCATTGCCCGTGAAAAAGTGCATAATGGCGCCACCATAGCCGGTATCGCCTTTGCCAACGCCTTCCTTGGGATCTGCCACTCTATGGCTCACAAGCTGGGCGCCGAGTTTCACTTAGCCCACGGGCTGGCGAACGCGCTGCTGATCAGTAACGTTATCCGCTTTAATGCGACGGACTTACCGACTAAGCAAGCTGCATTCAGCCAATACGACAGACCAAAAGCTCTGTGTCGTTACTCGGCCATTGCCGATCATTTAGCCCTAGGTGGCAACTCAGATGCGCAAAAAGTTGAAAAATTGCTGGAGAAAATCGAGCAGCTCAAGAAGACGCTGGGCATTCCTGCGTCAATCCAAGAAGCCGGAGTTAACGAAGCCGACTTCCTCGCCAAAGTAGATATGCTTGCCGAGGATGCCTTCGATGACCAATGTACTGGTGCCAACCCTCGCTATCCGCTAATTAGCGAGCTAAAACAGCTACTACTCGACAGCTACTATGGCCGCCCCTTCACCGAGCAATAGTGCTTAATATAATGTCTAGGCAAGAAAAATCGTTAAATGCAAAAGCCCTCGTTTGAGGGCTTTTATCGTTTTAACTTAAGCAAAATCAATTGATGACGCAGTACACAACGTTACGATTGACTTGCGAGCTTGATATCAAATAAGTAACAAACTCAATTAATTCAGTGCTAACACATAGTCGATGGCACTGGTAATCGCCGCAACTTGAGCTAAATTGCACTCAGCAGGCGTGGCCGATGGGCTGTCGGGATACACTTCCGTTGTCGTGTTATAAATACAGCCCGTCACACTGCTGCATAAACCTAGCGCTTTCAATGGGTAATTGATCACCCCGTGTTGCACTACCGTTGAGCCGATAATCTCGCCCTTGTCATCGGCAGGCGCGATGTGAGTCACTTTGCTCACGCCATCGATAATCGCCTTTTGAAAAGCATCCTGCGGATTTTCGGTATCGCCTACAGCATAAAAACCATCAGGAATGGTGCCGGGGATAAAGTCTTTGCCGTCACGCGCGGCCAAGGCTGGACGAAATTCATCTTCATCCGAGTCAGTGGTTTCATGTAAATCCACATGCACATCAAAACCTTGTGGGACACTTGCCATCAGTGCCATCAATGCTGCCGACTCTTCTGCTGGGCTATTGGCATAAAACGAGCGGTTTGGATCGATAGCTTTCGGGTTCCAGCGATTAATGGTCTCATAACCCCAAGGGCTTACACACACTGCCACCACTAAGTTTACGTGCTCAGCATAGTGAGCCGCGTTGTTAGCCAAAAAAGCCAAGGCGCCATGCACGCCACTGGTTTCGTAGCCGTGTACGCCCCCTGTGACTAATACCGTTATCTTTTTCGGATCAAAGCTTGCTGATTTGACCGCAAATAACGGGTAACGCGCTGGATCAATCGATAAAGCGCCATATTGCACCACATTCAGCCCTAATTCGGCCAGTTGTGACTCCATCGCTTTTAGTGGCGTGACAACATTGTCTTGGTAAGAACGTTTAATTTGCGTGCTAGCAAACCATGCGGCCTTTTCTTCATCGCCCCATTTTTCACCGACTGTCCCGATTGGGTAAAAACTCACATTCGCCATAGGTTCTCTTCTTCTGATTTTATGTTTTGGTCTTATGGTTAAAAATAATATGTATCAAAGCACTAGCTGCATCGGAATATCGCGGATCCCACCGCGCTCGCGAATATCACCTAAGGCGATAAAGCCAAAGCGCTGATAGACAGGTAGCGCATTCACCGCCGAGTTCACGGTAAACGTGCCGGGATTCCCCTTCGCTAGACACTCAGCTTTAGCATGCTCCCACAGCTGACGCGACAGGCCTTGTCCCTTGGCAATATCCGCCACAAATAGATGATAAAGATGACTGTTATCCTTCATACCCACCACACCGACAAGTTCGCCAGTCTCATTCATTGCAACATGATATTGATAACCTAAGGCAAAATAATGAGCCACCGACTCAACCGACATGGCGTTGACTAAGGTTTCTGCGCCCATATTAGTGCACGTGGGAGCGATATAAACTTGTGTAAGCTGCGTGATTAATACGCTTATTGCCTCAATATCTGTTGTACTCGCCGCTCTGATCAGCATCTTCATTCCTTGATAGATAACAGTAGCCAGTATTTAACCCCATTCGTTCAAGGGTGTGATTAGCTGGATACAAACAATCCGATTATTAAAAAGCCAGAACAGGGTTCTGGCTTTGGCAACAAGTTAATGGGACTTAGTACACAGTGGATTTAAGTCCATCATCCTCGATTACTTTTTCGTCCAGCTGTCCATCCAACGGAACACATTCGCATACCATTGTTCTAGATTTTCTGGCTTTAAGATCCAATGGTTTTCATCAGGGAAAATCAGCAATTCAGATGGAATCCCCTTACGCTGCATAAAGCTAAATGCTGCTAATCCTTGACCATAAGGCACACGGAAATCCTTCTCGCCATGGATAACCAGCATCGGGGTTTTCCAGTTTTCGACATAGTTAACGGGGTTGAACTGCTCATATAACGCTTTGTTATCCTGATAAGTGCCGCCAAACTCATGCTCTGGGAACCAGACTTCTTCGGTCACATAGTACATGGAGCGCATATCGAACAGACCCGCGTGGTTAACGAGGCACTTAAAGCCATCGTTCCAGTTACCTTGGATCCAGTTCATCATGTAGCCGCCGTAAGAGCCACCTAAGGCACAGGCATTTTGTGGATCGAGCCATTTTTGTTGTTGGCTCACCGCAGCCAGACCTTTTTGTAAGTCTTCTAATGGCTTACCGCCCCAATCTTGGCTAATAGAATCGGTAAAGGCTTGGCCGTAACCGGTTGAACCGTGGAAATCCACCATCACAACGCCGTACCCCGCACCGGCCCATAACTGGGCGTTCCAACGGCCACTGAAACCGTTACCAAATGAACCTTGTGGACCGCCGTGAACGAGGTATGCAATCGGATACTTTTTGCCTTCTTGGTAGTTGGCAGGTTTGATCCAGTAGCCGTAAACATCTTCGTTATTCCAACCCTTAAAGCTAAATTGTTGGAACTCACCGAATTTAATTTCGGCCAGTTTGTCTTTGTTGACTTCGGTTAGACGTTTCAGGCCTTGGCCGTCGGTGTTGATGCGATACAGATCGCCCGGCTCAACTAAGGTTTTGCTGTCGAAGATCAGTTGATCATCGGCGATCGCAATCAGGCTATTACTTCCGTCGCTGTAGACAGACTGCACATCGCCAAACTGAGTATTCACTTTGAAAATAGACACTTGACCAATGTCCTGCGCCGTCACATACAGAGTGCGGTTATCCGGTGCAAACATCAGCGAGCTTGGGCTTCTATCCCACAGCGGTGCCACTTCCTTCGACTGTCCAGTGCTAGTATCACGCAGCATGATGCGGTAACGATCAGCTTCGAAGCCGGGTTTAGTCATCGCGAGGTACGCCATGTAACGACCATCGCTTGAGAATGTTGGTTGAGCGTCCCAAGCAATGTTATCGGCGGTTAAGTTAGTGGCTTTGCCACCGTTCACACTCACCTGCCACAAATCGTAATTGGTGGTCCAAGCTTGATCTTTGCTTGGCGCCTTGGCGCTGTACACCACATATTGGCCATCTGGGGTGAAAGTCACTTCTTCCATGCCGGAGAATGGTTTAGGCGGCGTTTCGGTGTCTAAGCCTTGAGTGATATCCACCACTTTGGTCAGCTTCTCGCCGTTGAGGGCGCCGACAAATAAGTGGTTACGGGCATGGTCTTCCCACGTATCCCAGTGACGTACCATCAACTGCTTGTATTCACGGCCCGTCGATTTACGCTCTTCTTCAGCCTTAAACTTGTCTTTTGAGCACGCTAAGTCTTTACACTCTGGAAAGACGCGCATACTGAGCACGATTTGCTTGCCATCGTTAGAGAGTTTGTAACCATCAATATCCAATGGCAGATCAGAAACTTGCTGCGCTTCACCACCGGTTAATGGCAGTTGAAACAGTTGGCTTGAACCACTGCGGCTGGCAAGAAAATAAATCGATTTGTCATCGTTTGCGAAGCTGACATCGTGCTCTGTACCCGCAGCGGAGGTGAGCTGCAGCGGTTTCGCATCTGCTTGCGTCAGATCGAGAAGATATAAATCCGAGCTTGCCTCTCCCTTGTTATTAACGGTTTTCAGGCCGTAGACCAGTTTTGTACCGTCGTGAGATACCACGGCCGAATGCAATTTGTTGAGTTTAACCAGCTGTTGCACAGTAAAAGGCTTAGGTTCGGCCGCGTGGGCAGAGCAGGCCAAACCTGCCACGCCAAGCGCCAATAGGAGAGGAGCTATTTTCATTGTTATATCCATCTTTTGTTAAACACATTCGGTAGTTGTACCGAATGAACGGTCAAAACGAACATCAATCGTCTCTATGAAGATAAGTTTGCCACACTAACGAAACAAAAACGCTCAAGCAAGCCAAAAGGCGTACTTGAGCGGATTTTTTTGTGACAAATTGTCAGTCAATCAAGAATAGTCTGATTGAGTACCACTCGCCTCGCTATCTTGCTCAAATCCCGCTTAAAAAAACGACACTTTTGCAAGGATGACATTCGCTTACGCTTTGGCGTTAGCAATATTGACTTTCCAAATTGCAGGACCGGTTTCATGGGCATTCACGCCATTAGAGTCCACCGCCACAGTGACTGGCATATCTTCAACGTCGAACTCGTAAATCGCTTCCATACCTAAATCGGCAAAAGCTACCACGCGGGATTTCTTAATGGCTTTTGACACTAAGTAAGCCGCGCCGCCAACGGCCATCAGGTAAACAGCTTTGTGTTTCTTGATAGATTCAACAGTCGCAGGACCACGCTCAGCCTTACCAATCATGCCCATCAAGCCAGTTTTTTCTAGCATCAGATCGGTGAATTTGTCCATACGGGTCGCGGTTGTCGGTCCTGCAGGACCGACAACTTCATTACCGACGGGGTCAACTGGGCCAACGTAGTAGATAAACTTGCCAGTAAAGTCGACGCCTTCAGGTAAACCTTCGCCGCTTTCAATCAGGCTTTGGATACGCTTATGGGCAGCGTCACGTCCGGTGAGCATTTTACCGCTTAACAGAATGGTTTCACCGCTCTTCCACTGCTCAATATCCGCTTGTGTGACAGTGTCTAAGTTAACACGGCGCACATCGCTGCCCACTTCACGGGTGATTTCTGGCCAGTCGCTGAGTGATGGAGGGGCAAGATCAGCAGGACCTGTACCATCTAAATGGAAATGAACGTGGCGCGTTGCCGCGCAGTTAGGGATCATCACCACAGGTTTGGATGCTGCGTGGGTCGGTGCTGATTTGATTTTCACGTCTAACACTGTGGTTAACCCGCCAAGACCTTGAGCACCAATACCTAAGTTGTTAGCACGTTCGAAAATGTCTAAACGCAGTTTTTCTTCGGTAGTTTGTGCGCCGCGCGCCATTAACTCATGGATATCCACGCTTTCCATTAAAGCTTCTTTGGCGAGCACTGCGGCTTTTTCAGCGGTGCCGCCAATACCGATGCCGAGCATGCCAGGAGGACACCAACCCGCGCCCATCGTTGGCAGCGTTTTTTCAACCCAAGCGGCGATATCGTCAGATGGGTTTAACATCACCATCTTGGCTTTGTTTTCACTGCCGCCGCCTTTGGCGGCGATAGCGACTTCAACATGGTTACCAGGCACCATATCGATATGCACCACAGATGGGGTGTTGTCTTTAGTGTTTTTACGGCTACCGGCAGGATCGGCCACAATCGATGCTCGCAGTGGATTATCTGGGTTGGTATAAGCGCGACGAACACCTTCATCGACCATTTGTTGCACGGTCATATCGGTTTTGTCCCACTTAACCCCCATACCAATCTTAACGAAGGTGGTCACGATACCCGTGTCTTGGCACAATGGACGTTTGCCTTCGGCAGACATACGCGAGTTAATCAAAATTTGGGCAATCGCATCCTTCGCCGCCGCACTTTGCTCACGCTCATAAGCTTCGCTCATGGCATCGACAAAATCTTTGGGATGGTAATAGGAGATGTATTGCAGGGCATCCGCCACACTTTCAATGAAGTCGGCTTGTTTAATCACTACATTTTCAGACGTTTCATGGTGAGATGACATAGTAGGTGCGCTCCAGCAGCCTTTAGGGCCTTACTTGTTTTTTGTGTAATTCTTTCTGGGCCAATATGATACTCTTTCCCATCTTTTTGGGCTACATCACATTTTTAGATAGGGTTAATAGATGGCAAATAGGGCGGCATTACCGCTGGCAGTACGCCAACTTGACTGGACATTCAGCACAGCAGCAATCTTCGAACACTTTGCAGCCGAGCCTTGGGCCATCGTGCTCGACTCCGCCAATGCGCCCCATCAGGACGCTAAATTCGATATTATTTGCGCAAATCCTATTGCCACCCTGATCACCCATGGTGAACTGACCGATATCCTAATTCAGTTGCCCGAATTAACCATACCCACCCAAATGAGTGCAACTGATGATCCCTTTACGCTGGTCAATCAACTATTGCGCCATTGGTACCCACAATCCTTTGCCTGCGATTTGCCCTTTAGTGGCGGCGCTATGGGCAGTTTTAGTTATGATTTAGGCCGCCGAATTGAGCAGTTACCCAGCACAGCGGCTAAGGATATTCACCTCGGCGAGATGAATATTGGCTTTTACGACTGGGCATTGATTTTTGACTATCAGCAGCAAAGCTGGTTTATGGTGCACTATTTAGGCGATGCCGCCCTCGATACTCAATTGAACATAATTGAAGCAAAAATAGCCAACACCGCAAAACAGGCTGAGTTTAGTCTCACAAGCCCTTGGTCGGCGCAACTCACCAAAGCCCAGTACACCTCAAAATTTAATCAAGTACAGGCATATCTACAAAGCGGTGATTGCTATCAAATTAATTTAACTCAGCGATTTGAAGCTGAGTATCAAGGCGATGAATGGCTCGCCTACTGCAAACTGCGCAGTGCCAATCAGGCGCCCTTCTCTGCCTTTATGCGGCTTGAGGCCAACGCGATTTTATCGATTTCGCCTGAGCGTTTTATTCAGCTGCGCGGGGATGATATTCAAACCAAACCGATTAAAGGCACCTTGCCACGTCATGCCGATCCGGAGCGGGATAAACAGGTGGCACAAACACTCGCCAACTCCCCTAAAGATCGCGCCGAAAACGTGATGATTGTGGATTTGCTACGTAATGATATCGGCAAAGTCGCGGCGCCCGGGTCAGTGCAAGTACCACACTTATTTGCCATAGAAAGTTTTCCGGCTGTGCATCATTTAGTGAGTACCGTCACCGCTAAACTCGATCCACAATACCACGCCAGTGACTTACTGCGGGCAGCCTTTCCCGGCGGTTCAATTACCGGCGCCCCCAAAATTCGCGCCATGGAAATTATTGAAGAACTGGAACCCTCACGCCGCAGTCTGTATTGTGGTTCAATAGGCTATATCAGCCAAGATGGGCAAATGGATACGAGCATTACCATCCGCACTATTGTTGCCGAGCGCGGCAAGCTCTATTGTTGGGCTGGCGGAGGGATCGTCGCCGACTCCAATGTCGATGCCGAATATCAAGAAAGCTTCGATAAAGTCAGTCGAATCTTACCCTTGTTAGATAGCCCTCAATAATCGACAGGAATGAGTGGGAAACCTATGGATCAAGCGGAATTTAGACTCAGATTCAATCTACACCCATTAGCTAAGCAAGATCCGGCGGCGCTCCCTCACCAAGGACTGCGAAAAGCGGCGGTGTTAATTCCCTTGCAGGAAATCCGTGGCGAGCTCAATCTGATTTTAACCCAAAGATCCATGCATCTTCGGGCGCACCCAGGGCAAATCAGTTTTCCGGGAGGAAAGATTGAACCCAGTGATCCAAGTGCGATTATGGCGGCATTACGAGAAGCCGAAGAGGAAATTGGTCTTTGCCGAGAAAATGTGGATGTGATAGGTACTTTCCCTGCCCACAATACCTTTACTGGGTTTGAAATTACTCCAGTGGTCGGGATCATCAAGCAAGATTTTACCTTAAGGCTCGATCCGGGCGAGGTTGCCGATTGTTTTACCGTGCCTTTAAGTTTTTTTATCGAACCAAGCCATCGGCATCGTAACGCATTCTTACGCAAAGGCCGTTATTACAGCGTACACTTTATCCCGTATCAACAGCGTTTTATCTGGGGAGCGACAGCGGCGATCATCGATCACCTCTGTCGGCATGTGAGTCTGCCCGAGGAGATGCTGTAAAGCCGCATTGCTCTTTTGGATAATTTAAATCACAAAATGTACATATAAGCCCGCCACTAACGACGTTAACAGCAGCAAGGGAATATTAAACCAATAACCCAGTTTACTGTGGTGGGCAACATAGTAGTTAAACGCCAGACTTATCAGACTGATCGCACCACAGCCCCAGATGATATATTGCAGTAATTCGGTTTCGCTTGGGTCCCAATAGTGCCTGAAGGTTTCACCGCGACTCAAGTAGGACCCGACCTCTCGTTCGGGGCGAGCCTCGCCAAACACCATCAGCGCGTACACCGCCAATGTCCAACCCAAAATAGATAATGTCGCGAGGATGAGCTGGAATATTTTAACTTTTCTCATATCGCCTCCAAACGTTTAACGCACGATAACCAAACAATCTAAAGATGTCGGATTGTGGTTGATTGGGTATATATTGCTTAATAGCGGTAATATTCACCTCAGGATACCTTTTTCAGCTTGAGAAAAGCCACCAGCAAGGTAATATAAACCTCCAAAATTTTCATATAAAACGTTTCGTTGGAGAACTAAGCAACAATGAGTATTGCATCAGTCGCTTCTGTATTTAAAGGTGAGCACGCAGTCGGTTCTACAGTCACCGTACGTGGATGGGTAAGAACTCGTCGTGACTCTAAAGCTGGCATCTCTTTTTTGGCAGTCTATGACGGCTCCTGCTTCAATCCTATTCAAGGTGTCGTGCCAAATAGCTTAGAAAATTACGACAACGAAGTGTTAAAGCTAACTGCTGGCTGCTCGGTGATCGTAACCGGTGAGATTGTTGAATCTCCAGGCGCGGGCCAAGCCTATGAGCTGCAAGTGACTCAAGTTGAAGTGACTGGCTGGGTAGAAGATCCAGACACTTATCCAATGGCGGCTAAACGTCATTCTATTGAGCATTTACGTGAATTGGCGCACTTACGCCCTCGTACCAACATCATTGGTGCCGTTGCTCGCGTACGTAACTGTTTATCTCAAGCCATTCACCGTTTCTACCACGAAAATGGCTTCGTATGGGTATCTACACCGCTGATCACCGCATCTGACTGTGAAGGCGCGGGTGAAATGTTCCGTGTATCCACACTGGATATGGAAAACCTGCCACGCACCAGTGATGGCAAAGTAGACTACGACAAAGATTTCTTCGGTAAAGAGGCTTTCTTAACCGTATCGGGCCAATTAAACGGCGAAACCTACGCCTGCGCCCTGTCAAAAATCTATACCTTTGGCCCGACTTTCCGTGCTGAAAACTCAAACACTAGCCGTCACTTAGCGGAATTCTGGATGGTTGAGCCCGAAGTGGCCTTCGCCACCTTAAGCGATATCGCCAGTCTCGCTGAAGGCATGCTGAAATACGCCTTCAACGCGGTATTAGCTGAGCGTATGGACGATTTGCAATTCTTCGCCCAACACGTGGATAAAACCGTAATTGAGCGTCTGCAATCCTTCGTCTCGAGCGATTTCGCCCAAGTGGATTACACCGATGCAGTAGATATTCTGCAAAAATGTGGCCGTGAGTTCGAATTCCCAGTGTCTTGGGGTATCGACTTATCCTCTGAGCACGAGCGTTATCTGGCCGAAGAGCACTTTAAAGCCCCAGTGGTTGTGAAGAACTATCCAAAAGATATCAAAGCCTTCTACATGCGCCTCAACAAAGACGGTAAAACTGTCGCCGCGATGGACGTATTGGCTCCAGGCATTGGTGAAATCATCGGTGGTTCACAACGTGAAGAGCGTTTAGACGTGCTGGATATGCGTTTAGAAGAAATGGATCTCAACAAAGAGGATTACTGGTGGTACCGCGATCTTCGTCGTTATGGCACAGTGCCACACGCAGGTTTTGGTCTAGGCTTTGAGCGTTTAGTGTCTTACGTGACTGGCGTATCGAACATCCGTGACGTCATCCCCTTCCCACGTGCACCACGTACCGCGAACTTCTAATATCGTTTCTTAGAAAGTTATCCTTAAAACGCGCTAACAGCGCGTTTTTTATTGCTGCCAAACTGCGCTAAAATTCATCACTCAATCAAACAGCTTAGCCAGAGTCCTTGCGCTTTAGGGGCGAAGAAATCTAAGATGGCAGCGGCTAATACAGTGTCGTTATTTTTTAGCCCAGTTGCATGTTAGTGGCGTAGTTGCACGAAGCAACTCAACAGCATTTTGCTCAATCGAGGAATCATAATGTCAAAGATCAATTTACTTTTGCTGTGCGGCGGTGGAAGTGCGGAACACGATATTTCCCTACTGTCGGCTAATTATTTTGAAACCTCGTTAGCAAAATCAGAACAGTTCAACGTACTACGTGTGGTACTGGATAAATTTGGCCAATACCAAACCGCCGCAGGCGATGACTGCGAGCTGACCAATAACCGTGAGATCCGCTTTCGTGACGAGAGCAAAGCCCCTTGGCCCGTGGATTATGTGATCCCTTGTATTCACGGTTACCCAGGTGAGACAGGCGACATTCAGTCTTACTTTAATCTTATCCAACTGCCCTACTTTGGTTGCGAATCCGAAGCGAGCAGTAACTGCTTTAACAAGATCACCGCCAAAATGTGGTTCAGCGCCTTAGGCATTCCCAACACGCCTTATATCTTTTTAAATCAATACGATGATGAAGCCATTGCTCAAACTCTAGCGGCACTTGAAAATTGGGGGTCAATTTTCGTCAAGGCTGCGTCTCAAGGCTCATCGGTCGGTTGCTATAAGGTGGATGAGGCTAGCAAAGTGAGCGAAGTACTCAAAGATGCCTTTGGTTATGCGCCCTACGTGATTGTTGAAAAAACCATTAAAGCCCGTGAACTTGAAGTCGCCGTTTACGAATATCAAGGTGAAGTGATCGCCACCCTACCCGGCGAAATCATCTGCGATAGCAATACCTTCTACACCTTCGATGAAAAGTACGCGAAAAACAGTAAGGCGCGAACCGATGTCGTCGCGCAAAATGTACCGACTGAAATCAGCGATCAGATCCGAGCCTATGCGATTAAAGCCTTTAAAGGCATGAAGTTACGTCACCTGTCCCGTATCGACTTTTTCTTAACCGCGGACAATGAAATCCTGCTGAACGAAATCAATACCTTCCCTGGTTCGACGCCCATTTCGATGTTCCCTAAGATGCTGCAAAATCATGGGCATGATTTCACCCAATACTTAAGTTTAGTGATTAACAGCCAGTTAGCGGCAAAGTAACCACCTTAATCAGACAATAAGAGCGCCAATGGCGCTCTTATTGTTTGAGATGATGCATAGCGATGATGATCAACGCGGCGACATGGCCGCTTGTTTCGCCAGTAATTCAAAAAACGCGGCCTTGGGCATGGGTTTATAAAATAGATAACCCTGAATTTCTTGAATATGGTTATCCATCATTACCTTAAGCTGTTCTTGAGTTTCAACCCCTTCCGCCGTGACTCGCAGATTAAGTGCATGACTTAAGCGTACTATCGCTTCAATCAAGGCAAGATGTCGCTCACCTTCCGCGAGCCTGTCAATAAAGCTCTTGTCGATCTTAATTTGATCAATAGGGAAATTCGCTAAATATGACAACGAAGAATAACCCGTGCCAAAATCATCGAGGGAAATGTTAATACCTCGACCACGTAACTCATTAAGCACTTGAATTAAATGAGTATGTTTTTTCATTAACAGGGATTCGGTGATCTCCAAGGTGATCAACTCATAGGGAAAATCCTCTATCCCTAAACCTTCAATAATATCGGCGAACGAATCACAAAACTCATCCTGCAACTCATGGGACCAAAATTCAAAGGTCGATACGTTAATCGCTAAACTCATCGGCCAACCGAGCGCTTGCATTTCAATAATGGTTTGCATCACCGCTTGGCGTACACAACGGCCAATATTGACAATTAAACCACTGTTTTCAGCAATGGGGATAAACTCATCGGGGGAAATAAACTGTCCTTCATGCTGCCAGCGCAGTAGCACCTCAGCACGCACAATGAGCCCCGTTGTCGCATCGACTATCGGTTGAAAGTACAACTCGAAAGCTTTTTGCTCTAATGCTTGCTTAAGTAGCGTGTGTAAATTAGCAATACGCTCTGCATTTTGTTGCATTTGTTCGGTAAAAAAATGATATCTATTACGGCCATTCGCCTTAGAGATATACATCGCTTGGTCAGCGCAGTTTAACAGTTGCTCTAAATCGAGGGCATCTTCTGGGAATCGCGCAATACCAATACTCACTGAGCTATAAACGCCTTTATCGAGGGATAATTCATAACGTCGATAAACTTGCTTATTGATCTTATCAGCGAGTTGCGACAGTTCTCTTTGAGTCACAACCCCTGGCAGTAGGATGGCAAACTCATCACCACCTAAGCGTGCAAACACCGCCTGCTCGTTCAAACAAGTTTTAACCTGTTCCACCATCTGCACTAAGAGGACATCGCCTTTGTCGTGACCGTAGGTATCGTTTACTTGTTTAAAGTTATCCAAATCCATCAACATAAAGCTAAAGCCAGGCGTTAGGCTATCGGCACAAATAAGCTCTTGGATTTGTCTAAACAGGGCATTACGGTTAGCAAGTCCCGTCAGGGAATCATTATTCGCTTGATATTTGATTAACTGAGCCGCTTTTTTACGCTCACTGACGTCAGAAAATAACCACGCAAACCCATTATCTGTACTATGGGGTTCACGAAAAACCGTTACGGTTAAATCGAGATAAAAGGTTTCACCATTATTCCGCAGACCGACCAGTTCACCCTGCCACATCTTCCCCTCAGCAAGATGCTTAAACAGTGAAGCGATTTCGTGAGGTTCGGAGGGAGAAAAAAATTGCTCAGGATTAAACTCAATACTTTCAGATGGTTGAGAATAAACCATCTGAGTAAAAGCATCGTTTGCATAAAGGACAGAATGGCTAGCATTGGTGATAACGAGAGCAAGGGGCAGCCGATCAAATATTTTCACAGCAAGTCGCTGAAACTCTAACGAACGACTGCGTTCTATGGCTAAACTCGCCAGTCTTGCCGCTTCCGCGATTAAGATTAAATCCGCGGATGTAGGAGATTTAGCCTCTTTGTAATACATGGCAAAGGTACCGAGCACCTTGCCTTGAGTGTCTTTGATAGGCTCAGACCAACAAGCTCTTAATCCATGAACAAGTGCATAGGATTTATACAAGGCCCAATAAGGATGATGTTCGATATCCTCAACAATCACCCTTTCCCCCGTATAGGCCGCGGTACCACAGGAACCGGCCTCAGGGCCAATTTCGACGCCATGGATAGCTTGATTATAACTATCAGGTAAATGGGGTGCGGCCCCCATGAGCACTCTTTTACCGTCCTCACTGAGCAATAAGACCGAGGCGTGGGTACCAAGGCGTTGATCTTCAATTTTTAACACTAAGGCATGGAGAATTTCTGCCAATGGTGCACCATTGAGCAGCATTGAAAGAATACCGTTGTAACACTCGAGGCTAACGTTTTGATTAAACGGGGCACTTAACTTACCAACCGCACCTACAACCTGCATTCCTTCGTCCATAGTACCCTTGTCAGTTAGCGTGTAAGTTAACGACATTACTAAGGTGATTAACCTTTGTAAATTAGAAGTGAATTTTAGGAGTATAAACAAGCTAAAGCAACCTTTCGATGTGTAACCAAAGGTTGCTTTAGTCTAAGGAATATTGACGTTAAAGGATTATTTTTGCCGCAATTGGGTTGCAAGTCCCTACACTAAAAGTCTTTTAAAACCACTCGACCTCCCATAAGAACAACCATACATCACAGTGCATTTCGCGAGCATGCTCTAGCAAGGGCACACTTCATGTAATCTCGAAGCGTCAACCCTCTAGGAAATTAGGCGAATATACTGCGGTTTATTCTTGAATGCGTTCAAGCTTTGCGAGATAAAAACCATCAAAACCAGTATCGGCTGGACTGATCGTTTCATCCTCGAGTAAACGGAAATTGGGATTTTCAGCTAAAAAGGCATCCACTTGACCGCGGTTTTCGCAGGGGAAAATCGAGCAAGTCGCGTACACCACAATGCCACCGACCTTCACCATGCGACTGTAACTGCTGAGAATATGCTTTTGCAGTTCCATCAACACAGGTAAACGTTCAGCGGTATCACGCCATTTGGCGTCGGGATTACGCTTTAATACCCCAAGGCCAGAACAGGGCACATCGAGCAGGACGCGATCGGCGCTAAGTTTTAAGCGTTTAATGGTTTTAGAACCGACAATTAACCGTGTTTCGATATTGTGGGCACCATTACGACGGGCGCGCTCTTTCAGATTGTCGAGTTTCCATTGCTCCACATCCATCGCTAACAAACGCCCTTTACCTTGCATTTGTGCAGCAATATGCAAGGTTTTTCCGCCAGCACCGGCGCAGGCATCAATCACTCGCATACCCGGTTTGGCATCGAGCGCTGCGGCTACCCGTTGTGAGCCCGCATCTTGCTGCTCAAATAAGCCATCTTTAAAGCTATTGGTACGAAACAGTGCCGAATCCGATGTCACTTCAAGGGCAGAATCAACGCTTTCGACCGCTTGAGTTGAGACAAATTCGGCCGCTAATTTTTGCGTTAATTCATCACGGGTGACTTTTAAACCATTAACCCGCAGGAAACGTTTAGGTGGCGTGCTTAAGGCCGCGCGCTCTTTTTCCCACGAAGCCCCCAACTGCTCATGTCCCATGGTATCTAACCATTCCGGGCAACCGTCCCAAAGTACGGGGTTAGTTTTAGCCTGTTCAATACGCGTGGCTAAATCATCAGTATCCACTGGTAGTGAGTACTGCATTTTAGGCAGTTCCAGCACGTGAAATAAGTGCCACACATTAAGTAGCTTTGAGCCTAAACGCGCCATTTCTTCCGGCTTGATGTCGGCTAAGAAACAGTAAAGATTTAAGCGGCGTAGAATATCGCCCGTTACAGTCGCGATCCGCGCCTGCTCGGCGGGTACTAACTTTAATCCTGAAAAATGCTGAGAATAAGCCCGGTCTAAGGGTTTTCCTTCGCTTAGCACCATAGCTAAGATATTGATCACTAATTCATTCGAGCTGGCAGAAAGCGGAGAATTCAACATTTACAGGTCACCGTGAGTAATAAAACCGAGGGATCATAGGAGGTCAGGCACGAATACGCAAGTAAACAGATGCTCAGTTGCTATTAAGCACCGCAAAAGCCCAATAAAAAAGCGATCCACAGGGATCGCTTTCATAAAACACTCAAATGCTATTACATTTTAGAGCCCCGAGCACCATAGAATAGAATAAAACCGTAGCACACCACAGGCAGAATAAATGCCAGTTGGATGCCTAAGTTATCGGCTAACACGCCCTGCAATAATGGCACAATCGCTCCCCCCACAATGGCCAAACAGAGGATACCGCTGCCCTGAGAAGTATGGGGACCTAAATCTCGCAGTGCTAAGCTGAAAATGGTCGGAAACATGATTGAGTTAAATAATCCCACGCCCAAAATCGCCCACATGGCAATGCTGCCACTGGTTGTCATGGCCACCAACACTAACAATGCCGCCATAAAGGCATTGAAGGCAAGCACTGTGCCTGCGGGGATTTTTTGCATCACAGCCGAGCCGATAAAACGTCCGACCATCGCGCCGCCCCAGTAATAGGCGATGTAATGGGCCGCTTGTTCTTCTGGCATACCGACTATGTGTGATTCACCAAGGAAGTTGACTAAGAAGCTACCGATAGAAACCTCAGCGCCCACATAGACAAAAATCCCCACTGCGCCCAGCACTAAATGCGTGCTTTGTAGTGCGCTGGTTTTACCTAAATGGGTTTGAACCCCACCAGTTGTTTCAGTATGTTCACGGATCACCGGCAAATCTAACTTAGCAAAAATGATGGCAAGTACGGCAAGAGCTGCGGCGAGTAACAAGTAAGGCAGTTTAACGACTTCCGCCTCGGCATTGGCTTGCGCTAATTCAGAAGACGCCGTTGCCGCCACCGATAAAATCAAAATAGACCCAAAAAACGGCGCAACTGTGGTGCCAAGTGAGTTAAAAGCTTGTGTCAGGTTTAAACGACTCGATGCAGTTTCTGCGCTACCAAGGGCGTTGACATAGGGGTTGGCTGCCACCTGTAAAATGGTGATGCCTGAGGCAAGCACAAAAAGTGCGCCGAGAAATAAACCGTAGGTTGCAAGGGATGCGGCAGGGTAAAACAAGCCACAGCCGATACTGGCAATCACTAAGCCTGTGACAATCCCTTTTTGGTAGCCAAGTCGTTTAACAAGTTGACCTGCGGGAATAGACACCAAGAAATAAGCCCCAAAGAAACAAAACTGGATCAACATCGCTTGGGTGTAATTGAGTGAAAAAACAGCTTTTAGGTGGGGGATCAGAATATCGTTTAAACAAGTGATAAATCCCCACATAAAAAACAGTGAAGTCAGTGATACTAGCGCAAAACGGTAGTTGCCATTATCCGATCCGCTGACGCTGGTCGTGTGGCTGCTGGTGTTAATAGATGACGCCATAGTTGTGCTCTCTAATCATGTTTTTATTATCTAAAGGGTATGTCCCTTAGGCGTTTGCGTAAAACAACAAGCAGTAACAATCGAGTTGTCACTGCTTGTTTGAGGCCATAGCAGGAAGACCGCTAACTTATACAACCAACTAGACCAATAGTGCATAGAAGCTGGCATAGGCTGAAAATATCAAGTTATCACCCTGTAAGAGTGCGGTTTTTAAACCATGTCCGGTTAATTCTTGCTGTAACTTAAGCCCTGCTAGCGACAACTGAGTCTCAGTGTCTAATAGGTTGAAGCAAACCAATAGCTTCTGTTCCCCAAGTTTGCGCACAAACACTAATAACGGCTCTGGCGCATCGAGAAACTCAATCTCCCCTTCAATCAAAATAGGATAACCTTTGCGCCATGCAAGGAACTGACGATAGCCATGTAACATAGATGCGGGGTCAGCTTCTTGTACATCAACTGCCAGAGCTCGATGCTCGCTCGTCACTGGTAACCAAGGGGTTACTTGACTAAAGCCTGCAAAATCTGCATGTTGCTCCCATGGCATGGGAGTACGGCAACCATCTCGCCCCTTAAACATCGGCCAGAAGGTTTTGCCGAAAGGGTCTTGTAACTCGTGAAATTCAATTGGTGCTTCGGTTAAGCCAAGCTCTTCCCCTTGATAACTACAGACACTGCCACGCAGCGAACAAAGCATAGCATTAAGCATTTTCACCATATCGGGTATTTGCTTACCGCGCCCCCAACGGCTCGCTACCCGCTGCACATCATGGTTACCGATTGCCCAGCAGGGCCAGCCATCGCCAATACTGCCTTCCAGCGCTTCTACCGTTTGGCGAATATAAGTGGCACTGTAGTCATCGGTCAGCAACTCAAAACTGTAAGCCATGTGTAACCGATCTTCGCCCTTGGTATAGGCAGCCATTACAGCGAGTGAGTCTTCAGCAGAAACTTCACCTAAGGTCACAGCGCCTGGATAACGATTGATAAGTTGGCGTAATTCTTCAATAAACTGAATCGTTTGTGGGCGATCGTTATTGTAGTAATGGTACTGATAGGCATAGGGATTATCTTCACTAAATCCCCGCCCTTGGCGTTTATCCTTGGGTTTTGCCGGATTATCTCGAAGCAGCTCATCGTGATAACAGAAGGTAATGGCATCTAAGCGGAAACCATCGACGCCCTTCTTCAGCCAAAACTCCACATTATCTAACACGGCTTGACGTACTTCAGGATTGTGGAAGTTTATGTCGGGTTGGCTGCGTAAAAAGTTGTGCAGATAATATTGTTGCCTGCGCGGTTCCCACTCCCAAGCGCAACCACCAAAGATCGCTAACCAATTATTGGGTGCGGTACCATCTTCCTTCGGATCGGCCCACACATACCAATCGGCCTTAGGATTGGTACGGTTCTCACGACTCTCGATAAACCACGCATGTTGATCCGAGGTATGGCTTAACACTTGGTCGATAATGACTTTAATACCGCGTTGATGGGCTTTTTCAATCAGCTCATCGAAATCCTGCATCGAACCGAATAAGGGATCGACCTCGCGATAATCACTGATATCGTAACCAAAGTCGGCCATAGGGGATTTAAAGAAGGGTGAAATCCAAATGGCATCCACATTCAGGCTGGCAATATAATCCAACTTAGTGATGATCCCGCGAAGATCGCCTACGCCATCACCATTGGTATCTAAAAGGCTGCGTGGATAGACTTGATAAATTACGGCGCCACGCCACCAGGTTAACTCACTCATAATGCCCCTTTATCCTTATTCTTCAGCGAGCTAACCCAAGAACTCACTAACAGGCAGTTACAGTAATGTTACTGCGGAGTAAAGGCGCTACGGCTTGTATTTGTGACAGCGAGCATACGTGAAGAAGGAAATAAGGTTCAATACACCTGCATACGTATGCAAAGGAGATAAGAGATACTAAGCTTCAATCAGGTAAGAATTTAATTTTTATTAACATAGAGTTACGCATATCCATTTATGATTTAGCTAATACATTTTTTATACAAAATCCGACTTTGATCCTGTCTTCAGCCTATTGAATACGTATGCACAATATTGTGAGGCCAAGATTCTCGGGAGTAGTATCTTCACCGTTGCATAACAATTTGGTCATAAACGCAGCACTTATGCAGTCAATTAAGCGCCGAAATACCAAAAAAGGCCGCATAAACAATGCGGTAATAACGATAAAACGCTCTACATAAGCGGTAAAAAGCGACTTCAAGGGGAAGATAGAAATGATGCGATTTAAACCCAGCTTGCTGACCTTAGCACTTGTTGCTGCAGGCGCCAGTATGCACTCCTACGCAGCAGATGCGGTAACAGATAAAGATGTAAAAGCTAAAAAAGATGCAGAAATTGAAGTAATCCAAGTTAAAGGCTTCAGAACCAGTGTAATCAAATCGCTCAATGATAAACGTTTTGGCGATACCGTCGCTGAATCTATCTCTGCCGATGATCTCGGCGCTCTGCCCGACCAATCTATCGCCGATGCGTTAACCCGTTTACCAGGCGTCACAGCGGTTCGTACTGGCGGTCAAGCCAGTGGTCTGAACATCCGTGGTCTCGATGGCGATTTCGTGTTTGCTACTCTAAATGGTCATGAACAAGTCACCACTGGCGGTAAACGTGCCATTGAGTTTGACCAATATCCATCCGAATTAATCAGTCAAGCGGCTGTTTATAAATCTCCAAAAGCCTCGCTGATCGAAGGCGGTGTTGCTGGTACAGTTGAATTAAAAACCACCGACCCGCTTAAAAGTGACAAAGACCAATCATTCAATATCAACACCCGTGGCAGTTTTAACGATCGTGCTGATGAAATCTCTGATGCAGAGCAATACGGCAATCGGTTAAGCCTTGCTTATCAAGGTAAATTCCTCGAAGACACCTTAGGGGTTGCAGTGGGTTATGCCCACCTGTATCAGCCTTACGTTGCGAGTCAGTTCATTGGTTTACGTTTTAATGATGATAAAAAAGACGTTAACGCTGACGGTATCAAGGAAGCAATTAGCGAAGGTTTTGAACTACAACAAAAAGGCGGCGACGATACCCGTGATGGCTATATGGCTGCTATCCATTGGCAACCGACCGATAATCTGAGCCTGAAAGGTGATCTGTTCCACTCTAAATTTACCTCAGAAAACTTTGCCCGTGGTTTCCGCGTTAAATCATTGAAAAATGGCACCATCAGTGATGCCGTTGTCGAAAATGGTTCTATGACAGGTGGTACCGTCTCTACCGACGGCACGGATAACTTTGCGGTTTTCGTGATCAACGATAATGACTCCAAATACTCAGAGCTGACCTCTGGCTCTTTTAATGTTGAATGGAACAACGGCGGCGCACTGACAGTTGCAGCTGATGTGAGCTATTCAAAAGCCGATGGTGAATTCGTTAACGGCGGCACCCGCGCCGTGTTGTATGATGACATTGGTAATGAAGTACGCTCAGCAGAATCGATAACATACCAACTTAATGGTTTAAGTCCTGCCGATATTAGTTTTGACAACGACTATACCAATACTGCCTCTTTGGGCTTAAAAGAAGTGGGAATGTGGCCTTATAATCAGCAAAACGATCTGGTTGCCTACAAACTCGACTTTAACTATGTCTTAGACATGGGCGTTGTGTCTTCTGTTGATTTTGGTGTGCGCTATGCTGAGCGTGAGTTTAACGCTCAACGCTCACAAGCAGGCTACGGCTTTGAATTTGGTAAAAACCCAAGCAACCAACCGGTGCTTAGCCTCAACGGCGATATGGCAAAAGTGGTTGATTTTGGAGGAGAACTCTCAGGTTACCCAAGTTTCCTCGCTATTGACTTTAACAAAGCTGTCGAGCTGGTCAATGCGCAGTTAGCCGCAACGGGTCAATCACCCTTTACTCCAACAGCTAACTGGTCAAATAACTGGACCATGATCCAAAGCGGCGCGGTCAATGAAGATGTATTGGCAGGCTACGTGCAAGCTAACTTGGACTTTGATATCGCTGATATTAAGGTAACTGGTAACGTAGGTGTTCGTGTTGTTAATACCGATCAAAGCAGTACCGGCTTACAGCAAGTAGGTTATGGTTTAGGTGAGGCCATTACCGATGAACTGGGTGTTGTCAGCACAGATTATATCCGTAACAAGGTCGGCAAAACTTATACTGATTACCTGCCATCATTAAACTTAACCTTCCACCTGACAGAAAACGATCAACTGCGTTTTGCTGCGGCATCTGTAATGTCACGTCCACCTATCGATAAGTTAAAGTCTGGTATGGGTTCTTGGTACGACGATTCAGCAACACCAGGATATAAAAAGTACAATGCGTGGGGTAACACCAGTCCGTTATTAGATCCTTTCTATGCGGATCAATATGACTTGTCCTACGAGCACTACTTTGAAGAATCTGAAGGTGCGGTCGTTGTAGCCTTGTTCTATAAAGATATTAAATCTTTCATCAACAACTTCACTATTCAACCGTTTGATTTTGAAGCGAATGGATTTATCGTACCTGATACCATTATCGATAATGGTGTTGAATTCCCAGTTGTAAAAAATGAAGGTCAATATCAAACAGCCATCAACAACGATAAAGGCGGCTATATCCGTGGTATCGAGTTAGGCTATACCCAAGTGTTTGATTTCCTACCATCACCATTGGATGGCTTAGGCTTCACGGGTAGCTACTCTTACTCCGATAGTGAAGTGGAATTTACCACCGATTTAAGTGGTTCAAACCTGACCATTCCATTGCCAGGACTTTCAGAAGATGTGTTGAATACCACATTATTCTACACCCTAGATGGCTTCGATACTCGAGTCAGCATGAGATATCGTAGTGGCTATGTTTCAGAACAAGTTGCTGTTGAATCTCAATTGGCATTCTTCGATGCGGAAACAGTTGTGGATTATCAGGCCTCTTACGCGCTGGATAACGGCCTTAAATTCCTATTCCAAATCAATAACCTCACTGATGAACCAAGCAAAACCTATTTTGGTGAAGAACATCAAACCGGGACGATTCAATACTTCGGTAGACAATATTTCCTTGGTTTAACCTACTCTCTGTAAGACAGAGTAAAAAAAGCCTGCTTCACACTGAAGCAGGCTTTTCATTTTTTATGTATAACAAAAGTGAGATGACACGCCGACATTGATTTCAAAAGTCACTCTTAAAACCTCACCCGATAAAAGGCCCATAGTATGATACGTCACAGTCTACTCTTCGCCCTTGTGTTAACCGCCTCTTCTCCCTTATGTGCTCTAGCACAGACCAGCCATAGCCCCGTCAGCAGTACAGCATCTTTGCATCTTGAGCCGCTCTCTTGGTGGGCGGGCATGCATAATCCTAAGTTGCAATTAATGCTACACAGCAGCGCCCTACCCGCGGATGTAACGCAGCTTAAGGTTGAGATAGTTGGCCAAGATGTGGTGTTTGAAGGGATTGAGCAGACGGATAATCCCCATTATTTGTTTATCAATTTAGACTTGCGCCAAGCCAAACCGCAGACCTTTGACATCCGCATTCTCACTGGCGACAAGCAGCTCTTCCAACTGCCCTACACTTTAGCTGCGCGGGCAGATGGCAGCCGAGAGCGCCAAGGTTTTAGCAATAAAGATGTGATTTACCTTATCACCCCAGACCGATTCGCCAATGGCAACCCAAGCAATGATAATCAAGCCAATATGCTCGAGCATGCGGCGCCAGAAAATTCCGATGGTCGCCATGGCGGCGATATCGAAGGTATTCGCCGGCACTTAGATTACTTAGCCAAACTGGGCGTCACTCAGCTGTGGATCAACCCACTGCTTGAAAATAACCAAGCCCAGTACTCCTATCATGGTTACGCCATTACTAATCTTTATCGGGTCGACCCGCGTTTTGGCAACAATCAGGATTACCAAAGGTTAGTCACGGAGGCCAAACAACGTGGCCTAGGCGTAATTAAAGACGTTGTGCTTAACCATATTGGCTCAAATCATTGGTGGCTAAAGGATTTACCGAGCAGTGACTGGCTCAATTACCCACAGCAAACCAATGTCACTGACACCCAAACGGCTCCTGCGGCCAGTTCTACTAGCCCGAACTTTACCAGTCATAGACGCACCACAGTGCAAGATCCCTACGCCGACACGCAGGATAAACAGGATTTTGTCGACGGTTGGTTTGTCGATTCGATGCCCGATCTCAATCAGCGCAACCCGAAGCTTGCCACTTATCTTATTCAAAACAGCATTTGGTGGGTGGAATACGCGGGGCTTTCGGGCATTCGCGAAGACACCTACTCCTACGCCGATAAAGCCTTTTTAGCCCAATGGTCAAAAGCCTTAATGGCCGAATACCCGCATTTTAATATTGTCGGCGAAGAATGGACCGCCAATCCCATTACCGTCGCCTATTGGCAAAAAGGCAAAATCAATGCCGATGGCTATACCTCAGATTTGCCGAGCCTGATGGATTTTCCACTTTATGAAAAGCTGGTTGAAAGCCTGAACGAACCCGAAGGCTGGGATACTGGTTTTATCAAGCTTTACGAGATGTTAGCGAATGATGTGGTGTATGCAAATCCAAGCCAGTTAGTCCTCTTTGAAGGCAACCACGATACCAATCGGATTTATAGTCTGCTTAAAGAAAACCTGCCGCTGTATCAAATGGCCCTCACCTATGTGTTAACGGCCAAACGCATTCCACAGCTGTTTTACGGTACCGAAGTATTGATGACCAGCCCGACCGAAGGCCGCCACGACGGTGTAGTGCGTAGCGATTTTCCGGGTGGCTTTGCCAATAGCAAGGTCAACGGTTTTAGCGGTAAAGGACTAAACGCAAAACAGCAGCAAGCACTTGCGTTTGTGCGCACCCTACTCAATTACCGTAAACATTCAGCCGTGCTGCAAACGGGCGATTTACTGCACTTTGTGCCGCAAAACGGCATTTATGTGCAATTTCGATGCGTCGCTAAACATGCCACAGTGGAAAATGCCTGCTACCAAGCCGATACGGATAAAGTGATGGTGATTTACAACAAGAATGACCAAGCACAAACGCTGGATTTAAGCCGCTTTAGTAAGGTATTGGCGGGTAATAGCTCTGCTATTTCTGTCTTTTCGGAGGACAAGTTCGAGCTGAATCAATCACTTGTTCTGCCCCATGCTGGCGTTATGCTGCTTGAACTCAATCATCAATAACCCATACTCAATGAAGCAGCTAAGCATGCTTAGCTAACAACGCGGCCAAACTACAGTTTGGCCGCCAAGTCAGTAAAGGAACCTAGGTTGAATTTTCTATTATCTAACAGCAGCAAACGTCGCGCTTATCGCTGGCAACAGGGATTAAGCGTACTGGCCCTCAGCAGCATTAGCACCTTTTGCGCCATGGCTGCACCAGCAATCAGCACTCAAGCAACGGAGTTACAAGCTGTGGCGGCTAAAACCCTGCCTGCCAATCTCAATGTGGCCGAAGGTGAAATCCTGTCAGCCCATCACAATGTCGAGCAAGTAAAAAAGTTTAAACCCGTTGTTTATCAAATTTTTACCCGACTCTATGGCAATAAAAACACCACCAATAAACCTTGGGGCACGATTAGCGAAAACGGTGTGGGTAAATTTAATGATATTGATGACACAGCGCTCAAAAGTATCAAAGACTTAGGCGTTACCCATGTGTGGTATACGGGTGTACCCCACCACGCCTTAATTGGCGATTGCAGTGCAATTGGCGTAAGTCACGATGATCCCGATGTGGTTAAGGGCCGCGCCGGTTCGCCCTATGCGGTTAAAGATTATTACAACGTAAACCCCGATTTAGCTGTCGATCCCGCAAAGCGTTTACAGGAGTTTCAGGCACTTATCGAGCGCACCCACAAGCAAGGCTTAAAGGTGATTATCGATATAGTGCCCAACCATGTGGCACGTAATTACCATTCCATCACTAAGCCCGAGGGCGTGCGTGATTTTGGTGAAGAAGATAATCAAGCCCTTGAATATGCAAAGCATAATAACTTTTACTATGTGACTGATAAAAAGCAATCCTCTGGCTTTCAAGTGCCCGATTTGCCTGATAGCCTCAAACCGTTAGGTGGCGAATCGCATCCCCTAAGTGATGGTCAATTTAAGGAAATCCCCGCCAAATGGACGGGCAACGGCTCACGCCTTGCCAAGCCGGATATGAACGACTGGTATGAAACCGTTAAAATCAATTACGGTGTCCGCCCCGATGGCAGTCATGATTTCCCCGCACTGCCGCCAGGTTATGCTACTCTCGGCGCCGAGCAGCACTATGCTTTTTGGCAGCAACATAGTCATGAATTACCTAACTCTTGGATCAAGTTCAATCAAATTGCCCAGTATTGGTTAGCGATGGGAGTCGATGGATTTCGTTACGATATGGCCGAAATGGTGCCCGTCGAGTTTTGGAGCTATTTAAATAGTCATATAAAACATAGCCATTCCGAAGCTTTTATCTTAGCTGAGGTCTACAACCCCGCGCTGTATCGCGACTATATTCAGCTCGGCAAAATGGACTACCTCTACGACAAGGTCGATCTTTACGACACCCTCAAAGCCATTATGGCAGGGCAAAAAAGTACCGCGCAGATCGCCGCAGATCAGGCCAAAGTGCAAGATATTGACTCGCATATGCTGCATTTTTTAGAAAACCACGACGAACAGCGCATCGCCAATGCCGCCTTTTTAGGTAGCTTAAGTGGTAATGCCTCAACGGATGCGGTCGATCCCCGCTACGCCCTGCCCGCCATGGTGGTGTCAGCAACCTTAAGTACATCACCCACCTTGATTTATTTCGGCCAAGAAGTGGGAGAAGCGGCGACGCAAAACCTAGGCTTTGGCCATGCTTCGCGCACCAGTATTTTTGATTATGCGGGCGTCCCCGCCCATCAGCGCTGGATGAATCAAGGTAAATTTGATGGCGGCCAATCGACAACAACAGAAGCCGCGCTGCGCACCTACTATCAAAAACTATTGAACCTCAGCACGGGGAAAAATGCGCCCGCGCTCTTGGGGCAATATTACTCGCTAGATGCAGCCAACCGTAGCGCGGTATCGGCCGCAAAGCCTAGCAATAAGGCAAACAATGGCAGCGCAACGGGTTATGATGACGCAACCTTCGCTTTTGTCCGCTTTGAGGCTTATTCCGCCGATAGCAAAGGCCAAAAGCTGATTATTGTCAGTAACTTTAGTCAAACCCAAGCCAAGTTATTTTCACTTAAACTGCCCCAATCTCTGATTGCGCAATGGCAGTTAACCGATGCAACCTATCCGCTTAAGGATTTGCTGGAAGACTATGAAGCGCAGTTGGTTGTCGAGCGAGGTGAAGGACAAGTTAAATTGCAGCTAGCACCTCTCTCCTCTGCGATATTTGAACTCGTCCATTAGCCAGATAGCAAAGTAAGATAAAAATCTTAGGTTAGCGCCAGAGTCACACTTAGTTGTGACTCTGGCTTTTTTAAAACACACTAGCGTAAACATCACAGAGGCAAGCCATGTTACTCGGCATTCACCATGCAGCGATTATTTGCAGTGATTATCAAAAGTCCAAACATTTTTATGTGACTATTCTTGGCCTTAGTGTGCTTGCAGAGCATTATCGTGAGGCGCGCCAGTCCTACAAACTCGATTTACAACTACCGGATAAGAGTCAAATCGAGTTGTTTTCCTTCGACAATCCTCCCAAGCGCCCTAGCTATCCCGAAGCCTGCGGCCTTAGGCATCTCGCCTTTCGCGTCGCATCGATTGAAACGGCGATCGAGCATCTTACGGCCCATGATATCGCCGTCGAACCCGTCCGCATCGACGAATACACAGGCAAAAAGTTCACCTTCTTTAGCGATCCAGACGACTTACCCCTAGAGTTATATGAGCTATAACCTGAATCCTCGCTGTATTAAAATGTAAATAAAACAGCGCACTAAAATAGCGGATTCACACAACGATTAAGATGAATAAAGCTTAATTACGCCAAGGGATATTTAGCAGTAGACTCAATTCAGCAGCGCAGCACTAGCTCATCGTTTGACCAAAATGGCACAGTAACAGGTCGGCGCTAAACACTAATCACAGAGGAACTCGAGGTGTTTGATAATCCAGCTTTATTGTTATGGAGTGTCTCGTCCTGAAATACGTTGACATAAAGAGGATTTCTTTATGACAACATCAATTAACTCAAGCCGTAAGCGCACACAACGAGATTACACCTTAGCCTTTAAATTAGGCGTTGTAGAGCGTGTTGAAAAAGGCGAAATGACGTACAAACAAGCCCAAGCCCGTTTTGGTATTCAAGGCCGTTCAACGGTACTCGTTTGGCTTAGAAAACATTGCAGACTCGATTGGTCGAAACCTTTTCAACATCCCCTTATGCCTAAGTCAAAAGAAACCCCTGCCGAAACGATCAAGCGCCTTGAACGTGAGTTAACAGAAGAGAAACTGCGTAACCAAATCCTCAATGGCATGGTTGATATCATGGACAATGAATATGGAGCAGGCCTCAGAAAAAAGTACTTATCCGGTACGTCTGGCAAGCAAAAGGCAACGGAGAAATAAACCTCGCAGCCGCATGTCGTGCTGCGGGTATGTCGAGGCAAGGTATTTATCAGGCAGTTGCGCGAATGGAAAGTCGTAGAGCTGAGCTATCGATCATCAAAGACTGGGTTCAGTACTGGCGTAAATATATGCCAAGGTTAGGGGCCCGTAAGCTCTACACGTTGATAAAATCCAAGCTGGTTGAGCACGATATTAAACTTGGGCGAGATGGGTTCTTTACCTATTTGAGAAGTGAAGATTTACTGGTTAAACCGAAGAAAAGCTACACAAAAACCACGTTCAGCAAACACTGGATGAAGAAGTATCCTAATTTGCTGAAAGAGGAAGGACTGCATGATGCAGAGCATGTACTGGTCAGCGATATCACCTATCTTGAGTCAGACCAAGGTGTGCACTACCTGTCATTGGTCACCGATGCCAGTTCGCGTAAGATAGTCGGTCATCACGTGAGTAAAGACATGAAAGCCGAGAGTGTGGTGAAAGCGTTAAAAATGGCCATAAAAGATAAGCGCTATATCGGCAACGCAGTGCATCACTCAGACAGAGGCTTACAATACTGCTCAGCCGTTTATCAGAATGCGCTTCAGGCGAGCCAAATCCAGCCGTCAATGACGGATGGTTATGATTGCTACCAAAATGCATTAGCAGAAAGAGTGAATGGCATACTGAAGCAGGAGTTTTTACTGCACCGATGTAGGACATTTGCGGAGCTGAAGATACTTGTTAGAGAATCGATAGCAATATACAACGATATGAGACCGCATCTGAGTTTGAATATGGCCTCTCCTAATCAGGTGCACAATAGAAAAGGCCAGCTACTGGAGCTGGCCTAAAAACTGTCAACCTATCTTAGGACGGGACAAGTAGAATAACTACACGTCATGTCTCATTTTGTGAGCATAGGTGTACCGGAGCGAATACATTTTCATCTCGAAACGTTAACTCGCTCTGGTTAATTTACAACTTACTCCTAAATTTAGTGCAATAAAAAGGCCTGCAATGCAGGCCTTTTCAGTATTAATGCTAAGTTAACGATAAATCGTTAAGCAAGTAATAGCTTGTTCAGTGTCTCGCTTGGGCGCATGGCTTTTTCAGCTTTTGCGGCGTCTAAACGATAGTAACCGCCTAAATCCACTGGTGCACCTTGCGCATTGTTGAGTTCAGCCACAATCACTTGCTCATTGGCGCTTAAAGCGTGCGCTAATGGAATAAAGTGAGCTTGTAACTGCTCGTCTTTGGTTTGAGCGGCTAATGCTTGTGCCCAGTACATGGCCAGATAGAAATGGCTACCACGGTTATCTAGCTCTCCAACGCGTCTTGATGGCGACTTGTTGCTATCTAAGAACTGACCGATGGCTTGATCTAAGGTATCCGCCAGTACTTGCGCTTTAGGGTTACCCACAGTTTGGCTTAAATGCTCTAAAGAAGCCGCTAATGCCAGGAATTCACCTAGAGAGTCCCAACGTAAGTGACCTTCTTTTTCAACTTGTTGTACGTGTTTAGGCGCACTACCGCCCGCACCCGTTTCAAACAGGCCGCCACCATTCATTAATGGCACGATAGATAGCATCTTAGCACTGGTACCCAGTTCGAGGATTGGGAACAAATCAGTCAGGTAGTCACGCAGTACGTTACCAGTAACAGAAATAGTATCTTTACCTTCTTTGATGCGCGCTAAAGAGAAACGTGTTGCTTCTTCTGGTGACATGATGCTGATGTCTAAACCGCTGGTTTCATGCTCAGGCAGATATTGCTTCACTTTAACAATCAATTGCGCATCGTGGGCACGATTTGCATCTAACCAGAATACCGCAGGAGTGTTGCTTAAACGTGCGCGGCGAACGGCAAGTTTGACCCAGTCACGGATAGGTGCGTCTTTAACTTGGCACATTCTCCAAATATCGCCCGCTTCGACGTTGTGGCTCATTAACATTTTGCCACTGGCATCAATCACGTTAACTACGCCATCAGCTGGGATTTCGAAGGTTTTATCGTGGCTGCCATATTCTTCGGCTTTTTGCGCCATCAGGCCCACGTTTGGCACACTGCCCATAGTGCTTGGATCGAATGCACCGTGTTCTTTACAGAAAGCGATAGTTTCTTGATACACACCTGCGTAGCAACGGTCTGGGATCAGCGCTTTAGTGTCGTGCAACTTGCCATCTGGACCCCACATTTGGCCAGATGAACGAATAGCCGCTGGCATAGAAGCATCGATAATAATGTCGCTTGGGACGTGTAAGTTGGTGATGCCTTTGTCAGAATCCACCATCGCCAGCGCAGGACGCTCAGCGTAGACCGCCGCGATATCGGCTTCAATTTGGCTACGTACATCGGCAGGTAAGCTGGCGATTTTCGCATATACGTCGCCAAAACCGTTGTTCACATCAACGCCTAATTCAGCAAATAATGCTGCATGTTTATCAAATACCGGTTTGAAGAACACTTTCACGGCATGACCAAACATGATGGGATCAGACACTTTCATCATGGTGGCTTTAAGGTGCAGCGATAACAACACGTTTTCAGCCTTGGCATTGGCAATTTCACGCTCAAAGAAGCTGACTAAGGCTTTTTTGCTCATCACTGACGCGTCGATGATTTCACCCGCGAGCAGTTTCAGACCTGATTTAAGGACGACTTCTTGACCGTCTTTTTGCGCCAGAACGATGTTAACCGTGTCTGCGTTAGCCAAAGTCACTGACTGCTCGCTACCGTAAAAATCACCTTCGCTCATATGAGCAACGTGTGACTTAGAGTCTTTCACCCATTTACCCATAGAGTGTGGGTTCTTTTTCGCGAAGTTTTTCACTGACAGTGGCGCGCGGCGATCAGAGTTACCTTCACGCAGGACGGGGTTTACCGCACTGCCCTTGATCTTGTCATAACGCGCTTTAATTGACTTTTCTTCGTCAGTTTTTGGCTCGTCAGGATAGTTTGGAATGTCATAACCTTTCTGTTGCAGCTCTAAAATACAGGCTTTTAACTGTGGGATTGACGCACTGATATTAGGCAGCTTGATGATATTAGCTTCTGGTTGATTCGCTAGATCGCCAAGCTCAGCTAAGTGATCGCCAATTTTTTGCGCGTCAGTCAGTTTTTCTGGGAAGTTAGCAATCACACGGCCTGATAAAGAAATGTCACGGGTTTCAACCGCCACACCCGCCGCATTGGTAAAGGTCTTGATGATAGGTAACAGAGAAAGCGTTGCCAGTGCTGGCGCTTCATCGGTTTCGGTATAAATAATTGTTGGTGAGTTATCTTTCATGTTACATCCTACATTATTGTAAAATTTAGTATTTTTATAATAATTTTATATCATGACGAACAAACATTGGCACGAAGGAATTCTCTATCGAGGCAATCGTAAACGCCCCTATAAACCTATAAACCCGCTGCAACATCCTCTTTGCGTTCGCCAACGTGGGTAAATCGACTCATTAATACCTAACAAACATTTAGGCGTAGATCACATTTTCAGGCCGACATCATAGAGCATTCACAATAATATTCAAATTCCACTAACGGCGAATGCCAAGTACACTGTGTGCAGATAAATAACACGTCTTCTTTCTGACGTCTGCTAACGGATAGGTTCAGTCGCATATCATCGGCGACAACGTATCTTAAGCGACTATTCGCCACGGTATGAACAACAATTAGTTACTGCATGAACAAAAATAACCCGCTAACCTCTCAGGCAACGCCTCGCACTCGCGGCCAGAACGCATCCACCACGCACCCGCAGCATAGGGCAGATAACCGCAGTAAAGGAAGTAAACCAAGCTCCTTCGCCAAATCTGCCAAAGCAAGTTTGCAGCGCGATACAGGGTCACAACAAAATAGTCCCAAAACACGGCTTCAAAAACACTCATCGGCCTCACGCGTCAAGCCTCAAACTGCGCCTATCATCGTCTTATTTAACAAGCCCTTCGATGTTCTGTGCCAATTTACCGATGAGCAAGGCCGTAAAACCTTAAAAGATTACATCCCTATTCCGGGCGTTTATGCTGCTGGGCGATTAGATCGCGACAGCGAGGGACTGTTGCTGTTAACCAATGACGGTCGACTCCAAGCCAAACTGACTGAGCCAAAAAAGAAAACCTTTAAAACCTATTGGGTGCAAGTCGAGGGGGAACCCACGGAAGCCGATTTAGCCAAACTGCGCCAAGGGGTTGAATTAAAAGATGGTATGACACTGCCCGCGAAGGTCAGCATCATGGCGACGCCGAATGTGTGGCCGCGTAATCCACCAATCCGTGAGCGAAAAAACATCCCAACAACTTGGCTGGAAATTCAAATCCACGAAGGACGCAATCGCCAAGTTCGGCGGATGACGGCCCATATTGGTTTTCCGACCTTAAGACTTATTCGCTATAAAATAGGCCAATGGAGTCTAGATGATTTAGCGACAGGTGAGCATAAATGCATACTGGTGGCTCAAAAGACCGAATAGTCTTGCGCCAACAAGCAATCCAACATCCCTAATCTAGCCGCTCAAAGGTAATCACTGTGACAGTAAAAGTAAGATATAAACCCAATGTAACAGTTGCTTGTATTATCCATGCCCCGACCGAGGACAAGTATCTATTAGTGGAAGAGTGGATTGATGGTGAGCAGCGTTTTAATCAACCAGCAGGACATTTGGAAGCGAATGAAAGTCTTATCCAAGCCTGTGAACGCGAAGTCTTTGAGGAAACAGGCCTTCAACTCAAGCCACAGGGATTGGTCGGGATTTATCAATTTAGCGCCAATCAGGACCTCGCTTTTGTGCGTTTTACCTTTTTGGTGCAAGTCGATACGCTACTCACACCTAAGCCACAGGATGCGGATATTTATGCCGCCCATTGGTTGAGCTTTGAGCAGATCGCAGCTAAAGCTCATCAACTGCGCAGTCCATTAGTGCTCGATTGCCTCAACGATTACCGCAAACAGTTGCAACAAGGGCAAATTCATTCGCTCGAATTACTCAATAGTCAGCGTCTGTAGGGATGTCAAAGATAGCCCCAAGCAACAAGGCGTGATAGAATACGCCCCCGCGTAAATGCGCGATTCGATAAGGCATTTAACTGCGCTTTTGGGTTAAAAATTTGGGGTATTTTAGCATCATGCATCTTGTGCTAATGATGTTGGGCTGATGTATCTCAGATGCTAAACGGATCACCAATAAGCCTGCCCTAACTACGCAGCTAAATAAACGCAGATTTAAAAGTGAGTCATGCACTAATGACAACGGTTCAAGCCACGACTCGCTAACACATATACTCAATGGTTTTAGGATCTATGACATCAATCGAACCCACTCATACAGGTAAAAAAGTCATTGTCGGCATGTCCGGCGGTGTTGATTCATCCGTTTCAGCCTATTTGCTTATGCAGCAAGGCTATCAGGTTGAAGGCCTTTTCATGAAGAACTGGGAAGAAGATGACAACGATGAGTACTGTGCGGCCGCCGAAGATTTAAAAGATGCTCAAGCCGTTTGCGATAAGCTTGGGATCACACTCCACACGGTCAACTTTGCTGCCGAATATTGGGACAATGTATTTGAGTATTTTCTTGCCGAATACAAAGCGGGGCGTACCCCCAATCCCGATATCATGTGCAACAAAGAAATCAAATTTAAGGCCTTTTTAGAGTTTGCCGACGATATTCTCGATGCCGACTACATCGCCATGGGTCACTATGTGCGCCGCCGCGACAATGCCGATGGCACAACGCAAATGCTGCGTGGGGTCGACAATAATAAAGATCAAAGCTACTTCCTATACACCTTAAGCCATGAACAAGTGGCACGCAGCCTGTTTCCGGTTGGTGAACTCGAAAAACACGAAGTGCGAGAAATCGCCAAACAGATGGGATTAATTACCCATGATAAGAAAGACAGCACCGGCATTTGCTTTATCGGCGAGCGAAAATTTACTGAATTCTTAGGTAATTACTTACCCGCACAGCCTGGCAACATCGAAACCGCCGAAGGCGAAGTCATTGGCAAGCACCAAGGTTTGATGTACCACACCTTAGGCCAACGTAAAGGTCTGGGGATTGGTGGCATGAAAAATAGCAATGATGACCCATGGTACGTGGTGGATAAAGATCTCAAACGTAACGTGCTTGTTGTTGGCCAAGGTGGTCACCATCCGCGATTGATGTCCAATGGCATGTTTGTCAATCAACTACACTGGGTCGACCGCAAAGGTCCCGCCGATGGCAGCCAAATTGTGGTGAAAACCCGTTACCGCCAGCAGGATATCCCTTGCACCCTCACCTATCTTGATGACAATACCCTCAAAGTGGTGTTTGATGAGCCCGTTGCCGCCGTGACGCCTGGCCAATCAGCGGTATTTTACGATGGCGAAGTGTGCCTCGGTGGCGGAATTATCGATCAACTGATCAGAGGATAAACCGTGAACGAACAGCTCCATGATCGTACTATGGCCTTTGCAGGAATACTGCAGGCCATTGCACAAGTTCAGTATTTAGCCCGTCATGGTGAAAGCGACACCGATGAGCTAGCTGCCAGTTTACACACCATTTTAGTGACTAATCCAGAAACCCCCGCCGATGTCTACCAAGATAAGACTGGCCTGCACAAAGGCTACCAATTGGTGTTAAATCAACTGGGGGATAGCAGTCAAAAAGATGTGGAAATAACTCGCTATCTGGTGGGAATTTTAGCCCTTGAACGTAAATTAACCCGTTCGAACACCGGGTTAGCTATGCTTGCTGAGCGCATCAATCAAGTGAATCGTCAGCTACATCATTTTGCGATCACCGACGAACAAGTCATTGCCAATCTGGCCAGTATTTATAGCGACATTATCAGTAATCTTGGACCTAAGATTCAGATCTCAGGCAATCCAGTGTGTCTGCAACGTCCAATCGTGCAACAAAAAATCCGCGCCTTGCTGCTTGCAGCCATGCGCAGCGCAGTGTTATGGCGACAACTAGGCGGCAAACGTCGACACTTAGTCTTTGCCCGTAAAGCCATCTTAGACACAGCTAAGAAAAGTCTTACCCTATAATAAAATAAGTTTTCATCAAGGAGCTTCACATGGATCTTTCCGCACTAACTGCTATCTCTCCGGTAGACGGCCGTTACGGTAGTAAAACAGCGTCATTGCGAGGGATTTTCAGCGAGTTCGGTCTTACTAAGTACCGTGTTCAAGTTGAAATCAACTGGTTAAAGTTACTCGCTGATTGCCCAGAAATCACCGAAGTGCCACCATTAAGCGAGTCAGCGATCGCGCTTCTCGATGCCATTAAAGACAATTTCAGTGAGCAAGATGCGCTTCGCGTGAAAGCCATTGAAAGCACCACCAACCACGACGTGAAAGCAGTTGAATACTTTATCAAAGAAAAAATCGCAGACAACGCTGAACTCGCCGCTGTCGGTGAATTTGTTCACTTCGCCTGTACTTCTGAAGATATCAACAACTTAAGCCATGGCTTAATGTTAACTGAAGCCCGCGAGCAAGTGGTACTGCCTTATTGCAATGAACTGCTCAGCGCCATCAAAAAACTGGCCGTTGAATACCGCTCAGTACCTTTGATGTCACGTACCCACGGTCAGCCAGCCTCGCCTTCAACCTTAGGCAAGGAAATGGCTAACGTAGCCGTGCGTTTAGAGCGCCAAATCAAGCAAATCGCGGCCGTTGAAATCATGGGGAAAATTAACGGCGCCGTAGGTAACTACAACGCGCACATATCTGCATACCCAGAAGTGAACTGGCATGCACTGTCTGAACGTTTTGTGACGAGCTTAGGCCTGCACTGGAACGCATACACCACTCAAATCGAACCGCATGATTACATTGCTGAGCTCTTTGATGCGATTGCGCGTTTCAACACTATTCTGCTCGATTTCGACCGTGACGTTTGGGGTTATATTGCCTTAGGTCACTTCAAGCAACGTACCATTGCAGGTGAAATTGGCTCATCAACCATGCCACACAAGGTCAACCCTATCGACTTTGAAAACTCAGAGGGTAACTTAGGTATTGCCAATGCGTTGATGCAACATTTAGCCGCAAAACTGCCCGTTTCAAGATGGCAACGTGACTTAACCGATTCCACCGTACTGCGTAACTTAGGTGTGGGTATCGCCCACTCGCTGATCGCCTACCAAGCGACCTTAAAAGGCATCAGCAAGTTACAAGTGAATGAAGAGCATTTACGTGCCGAGCTCGATCAAAACTGGGAAGTATTGGCTGAGCCAGTACAAACCGTGATGCGTCGCTATGGTATTGAAAAGCCATACGAGAAGTTAAAAGAATTGACACGTGGTAAACGCATCGACGCCAAGCAACTTGCCGAATTTATCGACGGTTTAGCCCTGCCTGAAGAAGTGAAAGCAGAGCTGAAGAAGATGACGCCAGCCAACTATATTGGCCGTGCAGAAGCATTCGTTGACGAACTTAACTAAAGTTCAGTTTACGGCTAACGCTTCGTTTAACGCTAAGCTGACATGCTTAGCTTATTATCTAGCCTAAATAAGGATTGAGGCGGTTACATTGTTAAGGATGTAGTCGCCTTTTTTGACACTATGTATAAACTCAATCTCGATATTGCCCAGTTCCTCAAGGATTACTGGCAACAAAAACCTGTGGTCATCAAAGGCGCTTTTCCTCACTTTGAAGATCCAATCAGTGCCGATGAGCTGGCCGGCCTGGCCTGCGAAGAAGAAATCACTTCGCGCATCGTCGTCACGCAAAAAGATAACTGGGAAGTGATCCAAGGCCCCTTTGAGGATTACGACAATTACGGTGAAACCCACTGGCAATTATTGGTGCAAGCGGTTAACCATTGGTATCCCGACTCACAACCCCTCGTTGAGGCCTTTCGTTTTCTCCCCGATTGGCGATTCGATGATTTGATGGTGTCATTTGCCACTCCAAATGGCGGTGTCGGTCCCCATATCGACAATTACGATGTGTTTATTATTCAAGGCGAAGGTCAGCGCCGCTGGACCGTAGGTGACAACACCCCACAACAACGTCGTGGCGGTAATCCTAATTCACCTCTGGTGGAAGACTTTGACCCCATCATTGATATGGTGTTAGAGAAAGGCGATATGCTTTATATTCCGCCAGGATTCCCACACTGCGGTGAAACCTTAACCTTAGCCTTGAGCTATTCGATTGGTTACCGCGCACCCAGTCAGCAAGAATTAGTCAGCGAAGTGGCCGACTATTTACTCGACAAAAATTTGGGTCAACAGCGTTTTACCTCCGCATCCGAGCCAACAAATCCGGGCATTATTAGCCAAGATCATCAACTCGGCATTATGTCGCTGTTAAGCCAGCTTGCCCAAGATCCTGCGAGTTATCAGGTTGTGCTAGGTAAACTGCTAAGCCAAAACCGATTCGAATTAGATATTTGTGAAGGCGAAGAAGCCTATAGCATCGACGATCTGCAAGATGCCTTTGAACAAGGCGCTGGTGTAAATCGCATTGGCGGTTTAAAAGTACTACGTTTAGAGAATGATGCTCACTCGCGCTTATTCATTAATGGCGAAATCTATGATCTGCCCAATACACCCGAAGCGGTGCTTGTACAGTTAAGCGATCATGTCAGCTTTGATTGCGAAACAGCTCTCGCGTTATGCGAACATGATGAAGTACAACAGCTATTGCTGGAACTGATTAATCAAGGTTTATACTATTTAAGTGATGAAGAAGCGTAATCCTTTAATATGGAATGAAACCGTCGGTATGCTCAACGTAGAACACAACGCTTGAGACAGACTTAAACAACAAAGGCACTCAATCGAGTGCCTTTGGTTTTATGACTCAACACAAGGAAATCTAGCTATTCCACAGTTTTTCATCATTGTGCATACGATATAAACTCTCTGCACGGGAGACTAATAACTGGGCAAATTTTGCCTGGGTTGCATCACGTCTGGTTGCGCCTGAACGGATCAAATTTTCAGCCTGCATTTGCCACATCATCGAGAAATGACGAACCGCATCACGCGCCGTTTTAGCCACTTTGACATCCACAAAATCCGATGGTAAATCGCCTGACATCACCCAATAGGTTTTGGTCGTAGGACGTTTGGATTCCATCTTCCAAATCGCTAAATAAGGTGCAAGATAACGGCTCTCATCGGCTAAAACCTTGCTGGGGATGACCCCTTTTTCCGCTAAAAAACGGTTCGCTTTTTGGAATTGTGTTCTGACCCACTCTTGGCGCAATTTCTCCATTTCTTCAGGAGAGATTGTTGGTTGAGCTTGATCGACAGCTTGTTCAGTCATACTTCCGTCCTATCTTATTGTTATAGCGCGGCTCTCATTCTTGGGACAGCACGCGAATCATACTAATGTCTGAGAATATCATCAGTTAAAACTGGTTTAGCATCTCTAAGCTTACGTTTACGTAAAGTGGAAAGCTAGATTGCCACAAATAATCTATTTATTCGGTCATTATGCATGGTTGAGAGTATCGCTAAATGCTATGGTTCTGCAATAAATATAACGAGCTGTCGATGGGAAGTCGTTCCATCGACGTTTTATTGTGTATAGCGGAGAACTTCACGTGGCTGTATTTAATCATGTATCCTTTGATGAACATGAACAGGTCGTATTCTGTCATGATAAAGAAAGTGGCTTAAAAGCCATTGTTGCCATCCATAACACCAACTTAGGTCCAGCTGTGGGTGGATGCCGGATGTGGAATTATCAATCCGATGATGAAGCCCTGACAGACGTATTACGCCTCTCCCGTGGTATGACTTACAAAAATGCCCTCGCAGGTTTAACCATGGGCGGTGGTAAGTCTGTGATTATTGCCGATCCTAAGCGTCCTGATCGCGAAGCCCTTTTCCGTGCCTTTGGCCGTTTTATCAATAGCCTCGGTGGACGTTACTATTCTGCTGAAGACGTGGGCACCACGACCGCTGATATTATGATTGCCCATCAAGAAACACCTTACATGGCAGGCCTTGAGGGCAAGAGTGGCGATCCATCGCCATTTACAGCATTAGGCACCTATTTAGGGATCAAGGCTGCAGTTAAACATAAACTCGATTTAGACAGCTTAAAAGGCCTTAAGATCGCCGTTCAAGGTGTTGGCCATGTCGGTTACTACCTGTGTAAACATTTGCATGAAGAAGGTGCACAGCTGATTGTTACCGATATTCACCAAGCATCACTGGATAAAGTGGCTACCGACTTTGGTGCCATCGTTGTTGCTCCACAGGATATCTATGCCCAAGACGTGGATGTCTATGCGCCATGTGCACTAGGTGCAACTCTAAACGATGTTACCCTACCACAACTCAAAGCTAAGATTGTTGCGGGTTGCGCCAACAACCAATTAGCCGAAGTCCGCCATGGCGAGCAGTTAAAAGAAATGGGCATTCTGTATGCGCCAGATTATGTGATTAACGCTGGCGGCATTATCAACGTGTCATTTGAAAAAGATTATGACGCAGCAAAATCAGAAGCTAAGGTCAGAGAAATCTACAACACGCTGCTGAAGATTTTTGCTAAGGCCGATGCTGAAAACCGCACGACAGGTGCAGTAGCTGACGAAATGGCCCGTGCCATTTACCAAGCGGCCAAAGCCTAATCATGCAGTAGGCGGACAACGAGTCGTTGTCCGCCTCAACCACTTCCCTCGCTCCACTTATCTATCTAAAAAATAAATTCCTCTCAATACCAATCAGATACCAAAACGCCACGTAAAATTCACTTTTCTGTAGTGGAAAACCCTATATGTCTCTGCTTGAATTAACTACTCGTCAGTCACGGAGAAGGTGCCACTATGGTCAGTTTCAAATATGAGCTTGGGAAAGATTCACTTGAATTACAAGCAAGTGATTGGTCGGGTTTGGAGAGAGTCTATATCAATGGCCAAATGGTTTCGCGCAAACTCAATTTTAGCCATCAAAGTGAACATTTGATCAAATTGAAAGATGGTGGGCAATGCCTATGTAAGTTGTTTATTGACCCCTTCACAAATGAGTTAACTTGCCGTATTTATAAGCGTAATCAGCTAATCACTAGTCTGAAACAGGGAAAAAATAGCTTAATGCAGCGACAACGATTACTACAACAAGGGTTATTACTGGGGTCAAGTTTAGTGTTACTTTTTATGCTACTCCCACTGTAAATAACCGAAAGAAGCACAATAAAACTTACGGATTAGATGACAGTTTATTTATTTTATTCAAAAGCTTAATAAAATAACTTCGTTCATCTTCAGTAAGATTAGCAAGAAACTTTTCATTGACGCGCTCGGCCTCACGGATCAAATCCTGCTCCAGCGCCTTGGCCTCATCGGTGAGAAAAATCTGGAAAGCTCGGCGATTATCGAGTTCTTGATGGCGGGTGATGAGGCCTTGCACCTGCAACTGATCGAGCAAACGGGTCATGGTATAGTTCGCTACATCACAACGTTTTGACAACTCGGTCTGAGTAATCCCCTCCTCCTGCCAAAGCGCGAATAATACTGGCCACAACTTAATGTCGAGCTGATAGCGTTTCAACTGCAAATCGAGTTCATTTTGCAGCTCAATATTTAAGTGCGAAACAAGATAGCCTAAGCTTTCATAACGGTTCAAACAGCACCTCCGAAAACAACATTTAGACCCATCGACAGAGACCTAAACCCGAGTAGGATTGGCTAAGGTTAGTTTTAATACTATCACTTAACCCATAATAAACTAGTCAGCCTCCCCAAGTTATTACAATCAAAATCTTTAAGCACTGAGGCCACCTTCATCGGTTAAATTGAATTCATTCACAAAATTGTAGTAGCAGGCACGGCTCAATTTTCCCCATAGGCCGCGCTCTAGCGGCAGATAAATCCCAAAGTCGGTGAGCTTTAAATGATGGAGTGTCGCCAGAGAATGCTCGGTGCCAATACTACTGTGCAGCGTTAAACCCGATGCTGTCTCATCCTTCATATAATCGACAATCAACAGTGGCGCATCATCCACCTCGACTCGCACCTTTTCGACTGGTGTGATCAGAAAATGTTCGCCATCAATGCCATGTAAAATACTGGCAAATAACTTGGCAAACTTCGTCGGCAATGGGCTGCCCTGATATAACCAGTCACCGGAGAGTTGAATACAAAATAACGTTGTTTGACTACATAGCTCAGTTTGCTGTGCTAAGTCATCATTCTGTTTTGTCTTGCTGGTAAATGCCTGTAGCGTGTCAATAACATTGTCCGTGTGTTTTTCCATAGCGTCCCCTCAATAAAAAAACCAGCCTGACGACTGGTTTAGTGTGGCATTGCCTTAGGGATTATCCAATCCCTAATAAAAAATTGCGTTAAGCCTTAACGAGCTCCAATAAAGCCTCTAATGGATGTTTTGGCTTGTAACCGGCGAAACGTTTCACTTGGCTGCGGCATGAGTAGCCAGAGACTAGCACCTGTGATGCATCCATCTTGCTTAAGGTGTCTTTCCATGACATATCAAACAAGGTCTTAGAACGCTCAAGATTCTCAGCCTCATGGCCGTAGGTACCCGCCATGCCGCAACAGCCCAGATTCACTGCCGTTAATTTAGCGCCAAAGTGAGTGAAGATTTTGCTCCACTCATTGGCGGTATTAGGCTTCGCCGTAGACTCAGTACAATGGCTAAACCAAGTAAATTGTTTATCTTGCATGGCCTTAGTAGGAATATCCTGCAGTATGCCAAGCAGCCATTCGTTAGCCAGTTTAACCTCAAACGCGCCGCGGTTAGCCCCTAAAATTTCTTTATATTCATCGCGATAACAGAGCACTAAGGCGGGATCGATCCCAACCATTGGCATGCCTAACTTATGCACTTGGTTTAAGAAATCCGCACTCGACTGCGCCGTTTTAGCAAATTTACCCAAGAAGCCCTTGATATGGGTCGGTTTACCGTTGGGCTTAAATGGCAGTAGAACGGGTTTTAATCCTAAGGTTTCAATCAATTGGATAAAGCGATACACCAAGCCCGCATCGTAGAAACTGTTGAAGGGATCTTGTACAACTAATACAAATTTTGCCCTCTCATCGGCAGGGATGGCCTGCAATGCCGCCAAATCATAGCCGCGGCTCGCATGGCCATCGAGTCGTTGTTTTAAGGTTGGCACCGACAGCGCTGGCGCATCCACATAGCCAATAGCCTTTTTGATGACCCATTGGCTGAGTGGGTTTTGCGAGGCGAAATTAGTCAGTCTTGGCGCAGCAGCCATCAGAGGTAAGCTGTCTTCTATGCCCGCAACTAGGTAATCCTTGGCCGGACGCAGATAACGTTGATAGTAAATATTAAAGAATTGCGCCCTAAACTTAGGTACATCCACTTTAACCGGGCACTGACTCGAACACGCCTTACACGCAAGACAGCCCTTCAGTGATTCCATCACTTCATGGGAATAATCATAATCACGTTTGGCATTGATGGTGTTTTGCATCCGCTGCAAAATGCCTAAGGGTTTGGCTTTCGCCAGCGCGTTCACATCCACCCCTTCCGACTCAAGCAAACGCAGCCATTCACGCATCAGACCCGCACGGCCTTTGGGGGATTGCACCCTATCGCCAGTCACCTTAAATGACGGACACATAGGCGAGTAGCTACTGTAATTAAAGCACAGTCCGTTACCGTTACAGTTCATCACATCGGGATAGGCATCGCGTACTTCAACGGGAATTTGTCTGTCAAACTTGCCGCGCTTGGTACTATCCACATCAAATGCCAAGCTGCCGACTTGCTTGGGTGCCACTAACTTGCTGGGATTAAGCCTGTTATCAGGGTCAAATAGACCTTTAATGTCTTGCAATACGCCATAAAGTTCATCGCCAAATACCGATGGGCCGTATTCGCCACGCACGCCCTTACCATGCTCGCCCCACATCAGGCCGCCGTATTTGAGCGTCAGTGCTGCAACTTGATCAGAAATCACCCTCAGCAGTTTTTCATCTTCGACATCGCACATATCCAGTGCAGGCCTTACGTGTAATACGCCCGCATCCACATGGCCAAACATACCGTATTGCAAATTGTGACTATCGAGTAGCGCACGAAACTCCATAATATAATCGGCAAGTTTTTCAGGTGGCACAGCAGTATCTTCGGCAAATGCAATGGGTTTGCGACGTCCCTTGGTAGCACCGAGCAATCCAACGGCCTTTTTACGCATGCCATAGATTTTCTCAATACTGGCCTTATCTTGAGTGACTTGATAACCCACGACACCACATTCACCGCGACCAATTTGCTCGGTCAATACAGCCTCAAGATTCGCAAGCTTTTGCTCAACTTCTGCCGTATCACCAGCAAACTCGACCATATTCAGGCCATCGATGACTTTACCCGGCACTTCTTGAATAAGGTCGGAAACCGAATGCCAAACAATGTCCTCGCGGGCAAGATTAAGCACTTTAGAATCCACGGTTTCGACAACCGTTGCCCGCGCAGCCACTAAGGAAGGAGCATGACGCAGCGCAGACTGGAAGGAATCGTACTTAATATTCACCATCGCCCGCTCACTGGGCAGTGGTGTAATGTTGAGTTTCGCTTCGGTGATAACCGCCAGCGTGCCTTCAGAGCCTGTTAAAATGCGTGAAAGGTCGAACTGAGTTAAGCCTTCATTCCAGACATTCTTTAAGTCATATCCGGTTAAAAATCGATTGAGTTTTGGGAATTGTTGCTCAATGAGCGCGCGCTTCTCACGGCATACCTTTGCAATTGCCGAAATCAGTTTTTGTCCAAGCGGATTTTCACTCACGTTATCGGGATTACATAAGAGACCCGCATCGAGGGGACGAGTATCTAACACACTGCCATCTATCAATACGCTACGCAGCGCCAGTACATGGTCGGAAGTTTTACCATACACCAAAGAGCCTGCGCCCGAGGCGTCGGTGTTGATCATACCGCCAATAGTGGCGCGGTTTGAAGTTGAGAGATCGGGACTAAAGAAGAATCCATGGGGACGCAGCGTATCATTTAGCGCATCTTTAATGACCCCTGCTTCAACCCTAACCCAGCCCTGCTCAGGATTCACTTCCAACACACGATTCATATAACGAGACACATCGAGGATCAAACCGTGGGTCAGCGACTGCCCATTAGTGCCTGTTCCGCCACCTCTAGCACTAAAAGTCACACCCACAAACTCTGCTTTCGTAGCAAGTTTAAGCGCTATCTCGATATCCTTTTGGTGTTTAGGATAAAGCACCGCCTGGGGCAAAAATTGATAGACAGAGTTATCCGTGGCTTGCACTAAGCGCGCGCTGTAGCGCTTATCAATATCACCTTCATAGGCACTTTGTTCTAAAGCATCAAGATAGGCCAGATAAACAGGTTCTAAGGTTTGTTGATGTGATAACAGAGGTAACATGGGCGGCTTCAGTCAATTATTGTTATGCGGCCCATTATAAACAAAAAAAAGCCGCTAAAAAGCGGCTTTTTTAACACCTTGATAAAATTACGGCCTAGATCAAGCGTGCGCTTCGGCTAAATATAACCAAGTATCAATTACGGTATCAGGGTTTAACGATACGGTATCGATGCCTTGTTCAACTAACCAAGCCGCGAAATCGGCGTGATCTGAAGGTCCTTGACCACAAATACCGATATAAGCACCCTTGGCCTTAGCCGCTTTAATGGCCATAGACAGCAGGATCTTCACCGCTTCGTTACGCTCATCAAACAAGTGGCTGATGATGCCTGAGTCACGGTCAAGACCGAGTGTTAACTGTGTTAAGTCATTTGAGCCGATAGAGAAACCATCGAAGTGCTCAAGGAACTGATCCGCTAACAGCGCATTTGACGGTACTTCGCACATCATGATGACGCGTAGACCATCTTTACCACGCTCTAAGCCCTGCTCTTTCAGCAGTTCAATCACTTGCTCAGCTTCTTTCACGGTACGGACGAATGGGATCATGACTTCAACGTTCTTCAGACCCATTTCATTACGCACGCGCTTAATCGCTTCACATTCAAGTGCGAAACAATCGCGGAATGATTCAGAGATATAACGGCTCGCACCACGGAAGCCCAACATTGGGTTTTCTTCGTCAGGTTCGTAACGATCACCGCCGACTAAGTTAGCGTATTCGTTAGACTTAAAGTCTGACATACGTACGATCACTTTCTTCGGATAGAAAGCCGAACCAATAGATGCGATACCTTCGACTAAGCGAGCGATGTAGAACTCAACTGGAGAGTCGTAACCGGCGATCATCTCGTTGATTTCTTCCTGCAATGCAGCATCTTGTTGGTTGAATTCAAGCAACGCTTTCGGGTGAATACCGATCATGCGGTTGATGATGAATTCTAAACGCGCTAGACCCACACCTTCGTTAGGTAAACGGGCAAAATCAAATGCACGATCTGGGTTACCCACGTTCATCATGATCTTCATCGGTAATGCTGGCAGTGAGTCAACGCGGTTTGAAATCACTTCAAACTCTTGTTTACCTTCGTAGATGTAACCTGTGTCACCTTCGGCACAAGATACAGTCACTAACTGACCATTTTTGATACGGTCAGTCACATCACCACAACCGACTACCGCAGGTACGCCTAATTCACGGGCAATAATCGCCGCATGACAGGTACGACCGCCACGGTTAGTCACGATGGCGCTGGCGCGCTTCATGATAGGTTCCCAATCTGGGTCAGTCATGTCGGTCACTAACACATCGCCTGGTTGGATTTGATCCATGTCAGCGATAGAGGTTAATACCTTAGCCACACCTGAACCCACTTTATGACCGATAGCACGACCTTCAGAGATCACTGCGCCACGGCTCTTTAAGTGGTAACGTTCAATTAATTGTACGTCTTCACGGCTACGAACCGTTTCTGGACGCGCTTGAACGATATAGAGTTTGCCATCGTTACCGTCTTTCGCCCACTCGATGTCCATTGGACGACCGTAGTGTTTTTCGATAACCATTGCTTGTTTAGCCAGTTCCATCACTTCGGCGTCGTTGATGGAGAATTGACGACGTTTTTCAGCAGCAACGTCTTCAATTTTCACTTGTTTGCCGTGAGCAGCATCATCGGAATACACCATCTGGATGAGCTTACTACCGATATTACGGCGAACAACGGCTTTATGTCCTTGAGAAAGGATAGGTTTGTGGACATAGAATTCGTCAGGGTTTACCGCACCTTGAACAACCATTTCACCCAGACCAAAAGATGAAGTGATAAACACCACATCGTTGTTGCCTGATTCAGTGTCCATGGTGAACATAACACCTGATGCCGCTTTGTCTGAACGAACCATGCGTTGTACGCCGGCAGACAGGGCAACACCGTGGTGCTCATAACCTTGGTGAACACGGTATGAAATTGCACGGTCGTTAAAGAGTGACGCAAACACGTGCTTAATCGCCACGAGTACAGAGTCAAATCCTTTCACGTTTAAGAAGGTTTCTTGCTGACCAGCAAAAGAAGCATCTGGCATATCTTCTGCGGTAGCAGAAGAACGTACTGCAAATGATGCATCGCTAGTTTCAGCGGCAAGTTTATCGTAAGCTTCACGAATGGCTTGCTCTAAAGCTGGTTGGAATGGGGTGTCAATCACCCATTGTCTGATCTGTGCACCTACTTTTGCCAGTGCATTGACATCATCTACATCCAGTGTGGCTAGAATGTCATAAATCTTCTGGTTTACTCCACTTTGTTCAAGGAACTCATTGAACGCATAAGAAGTAGTCGCAAATCCGCCAGGTACTTGAACACCGGCATTAGCTAGATTGCTGATCATCTCGCCAAGAGAAGCATTTTTACCGCCAACCAAGTTGACGTCACCCATGCCTAATTCCTGATACCAGAGTACGTATTGCTGCACAGTTCTATCTCCGCAAGTTTATTTCAGTGGCCCCTTCACACGAGGGCAGCGGCATTTTACACTCCCGCTGAAGAAGCGTAAATCTATAATTTTATTTGTAATTTTATTACTACAAGAGGTCAGTATGGCACCAAAGGTATTTTACATCTCCGACGGCACAGCGATCACAGCAGAGGTTTTTGGGCATGCAGTTCTCTCGCAATTTCCATTAGAATTTGAGTCACTTACAATTCCATTTGTTGAAACATTGGCAAAAGCTGAAAACGTTAAACGACAAATTAATGATTGTTTTATTACAACAGGCGAACGCCCCTTAGTGTTCCATTCAATCGTTAAACCGGAAATTCGGGACATCATTTATTCGAGTGAAGGTCTCGATTACGATTTTTTAAATACCTTCGTCGCTCCACTTGAACAACATTTAGGCGTAAGTGCATCGCCTGTATTACACCGCACCCACGGTAAAGCCAATCAGGGTTATGAAGCCCGTATCGATGCCATCAATTTTGCGATGGATAATGATGATGGCCAAACCATGAAGCATATGGATCAGGCCGATTTGATCCTGCTGGGCGTGTCTCGCTGCGGTAAAACCCCGTCCAGCCTCTATTTATCGATGCAGTTTGGTATTAAAGCGGCTAACTACCCGTTCACCGAAGACGATATGGATAACCTTAAACTGCCCGAAGCCTTAAAACGCAATAAGAAAAAATTGTTTGGGTTGACCATCGATCCGGTACGCTTACATGAAATCCGCCAAAGTCGGATGGAAAACAGTCGCTACTCTTCCTTAAAGCAGTGTCGTTTAGAGGTAAAAGAAGTCGAGATGATGTTCAAACGTGAACGTATTCCCTATATCGACACCACCAACCACTCGGTCGAAGAAATCGCCACTAAGATTTTGGATGTCACCGGCTTAGAACGTCATATGTTCTAATCTTGATGATTTCGAACGAGACAATCGAGTCCCTCGATTTAGGCTAAATAGGTCTAACTTAAATCAAATTCATTGCACAGTTGCCGACAATTAACACAATTGGCACTGTGCAATGCTGTTCGATTCGTTATAATCCGAGGCAATCTGGCGAAAAGCGCCGCACGCAAGCTCGGTATTTTGAATGACCATTAAAACAGACGAATTACGCACTTCCTTATTAGCTAAAGTCATCTCACCTGCACAACTGGCATCTGAGTACCCGTTAACCCAAGATGCAGCCGATTACCTCGTTCAGCAACGTCGTGAAGTTGAAGCCATTATTATGGGCGAAGATCATCGTCTACTGGTGATCATTGGCCCTTGCTCTATCCATGATACGCAAGCTGCCCTCGACTACGCCCGCCGTTTAGCTGTGCTGCATCAAGAGTTAAAGGACGATCTCTGTATTTTAATGCGGGTGTACTTTGAAAAGCCGCGCACCATTGTTGGCTGGAAAGGGTTAATTTCCGATCCTGACTTAGATGGCAGCTTTGAACCCAATAAAGGATTGCGTATTGCCCGTCAGCTACTACAGCAAATCACTGAGCTGAAATTGCCGATTGCCACCGAGTTTTTAGATATGGTGAACGGTCAATATATTGCTGATTTAATCACCTGGGGCGCTATCGGCGCTCGCACCACTGAAAGCCAAGTCCACCGCGAAATGGCCTCGGCACTCTCCTGCCCTGTGGGTTTTAAAAATGGAACCGATGGCAATATCAATATCGCCGTTGATGCCGTTCGTGCCGCCAAAGTGCCGCATATTTTCTATTCACCAGATAAAGATGGCGCCATGTCTGTCTATCGTACCCATGGCAATCCTTATGGGCACATTATTTTACGCGGTGGTAAAAAACCTAATTACTTTGAGCAGGATATTGAACAAGCAAGATTAAAACTTGAGTCTGTCAATGTAACGCCGCGTGTAGTGGTTGATTTTAGCCACGGTAACAGTGAAAAAAATCACCTAAAACAACTGGTCGTTGCTGAAAATATCATGGCGCAAATGCGCGCGGGCAGTACGGCCATTGCCGGCATCATGGCAGAAAGTTTCTTACATGAAGGCAATCAAAAAGTGATTGAGGGTCAACCTTTATGCTATGGCCAAAGCATTACCGATGCCTGCTTACATTGGGATGACTCAGAAAAATTACTGCGAGATCTGGCTAAAGCCTCACGCGATAGGCGTGAACTTCTCGGTAAATAAGTCGATTACCAAACACTAAAGGCTTCCACTGGAAGCCTTTTTACTTTTCGTTTTGTCTTAAAACCTAACGATATAGTCGTTTTATATCATTCAAATTGAAAACTCACTATAATCGCGCCTCTTGAAAATGCATAACCTCAGGTTGCCGTATGCCACATTCACTCGACTCTACTCGCCCTGCTTTTTCCGATGCCATTGAACAACGAATCAATCAATCCGAAGCGCGTGTAATCAAAGCCGTATTTCCTTCTATCACCAATCACCACAATACCTTATTTGGTGGTGAAGCCTTAGCATGGATGGATGAAACCGCTTTTATTGCTGCGACTCGTTTCTGCCGTAAAGCCTTAGTTACAGTCAGCTCTGATCGAATCGACTTTAAAAAACCTATTCCAGCGGGTACCTTAGCAGAGCTTATCGCCCGCGTGATCCATGTAGGTAATACCTCGTTAAAGGTCGAAGTCAATATTTTTGTCGAAGACATGTACCAAGATCACCGTGAGCATGCGATCCGTGGCGTATTCACCTTTGTTGCGGTAGACGAACAACGCCATCCAACCCAAGTGTGGACGGCTGAATAAGATTTATACTACGTAATAACGTACTCTAGCCCTTTAACAGCAAGGTTTTAGGGCTAATTTATTCGTTCATTTAAGCAAGACAAAAGTATAACAACCAGAAACATATAAAAATTTTGTCCTTCTTGCTGCATAAACCAATAGGATCCTCGATTACTTTTCTGTTACATTGGGTTTAATCTTCACGCGCCACGAACATAATCAAAAAAGCCATGAAGCTAGAAAACTTAAATATAATTATTGCCGACGACCATCCATTGTTTCGAAATGCACTACGTCAAGCACTCAGTAGTGCCTTTGAGCGCACCCAGTGGTTTGAGGCTGACAGTGCCGATGCGTTGCAGTCTGTGTTAGATTCACAAAGTGTCAGCTACGATTTGGTTTTACTGGATTTGCAGATGCCAGGTTCCCACGGCTATTCGACGCTTATCCATCTGCGCTCTCACTACCCTGAGCTGCCTGTTATTGTGATTTCGGCCCACGAGGATATCAATACCATTAGCCGTGCTATTCACTATGGTGGTAGTGGTTTTATCCCTAAATCGGCGTCGATGGAAACCTTGAAAGAAGCCCTAACCGCTGTTTTATGTGGGGATTTATGGCTACCTAAAGGTGCTGATATTATACCTATCGAAGATGACAGCACTGATAAAATGGCCAGTAAGCTCTCAGATCTCACGCCGCAGCAATATAAAGTACTGCAAATGTTTGCTGAGGGCTTGCTCAATAAACAAATCGCCTATGACTTAGGGGTTTCTGAAGCAACAATAAAAGCGCACGCCACTGCCATTTTTAGAAAACTAGGCGTTCGTAATCGCACTCAAGCGGTTATTGCTTTAAGTCAGCTTGAAATGGATAAAGTCGATTTGTCATAGTCGTACGTGTCATTTCAATTCTCAACACAATAAAAATGCCGCAATTGATGCGGCATTTTTATTAATTTCACCAATAGTGTAGCTTAATCAACGCATAGGCAGATTTTTATCTGCAAACATCTCATCAATTAATTGCTGATCACGCAATGCGACGGCCTTCTCAACCACATCACGAGTTAAATGTGGCGCAAAGTGTTGAATAAAATCATACATATAACTTCGTAAGAAACTACCCTTCCTGAAACCAATTTTAGTGGTGCTATGGGCAAATAAATGGCCAGCATCGATGGCAACTAAATCTTTATCAATATTTGGATCAATCGCCATAGAGGCAATCACTCCTACACCTAAGCCTAAGCGCACATAGGTTTTCAGCACATCAGCGCTGGTAGCACTAAAGACAACCCGCGGCTCAAGGTTTGCACGATTAAACGCTTTCTCAATTTCCGATGCCCGATCAAACCCAAACACATAAGTCACTAATGGAAAACGAGCTAAATCTTCAATACTAATATGAGTCCGTGTCGCCAAGGGATGATCTTTTGGCACAACGACGGAGCGATTCCAGTGATAACAAGGCAACATAATCAAATCGGAATACAAATGCATCGCTTCGGTTGCAATCGCAAAATCAGCATCACCTCGGGCTGCCTGCTCACTGATCTGCGATGGCGTCCCCTGATGCATATGTAGGTTAACTTTGGGATAACGGTCGATAAACTGGCGAATGATATGGGGTAAAGCATAGCGAGCTTGGGTATCCGTTGTCGCAATATTCAATTCACCTTGATCCGGTTTTGTATATTCCTCAGATACTTTTTTAATACTTTCAACTTTACCTAAGATGTCATTGGCGATATTAATCACCTGCTGTCCAGCTGGCGTCACATGGGTCAAATGTTTACCACTGCGACCAAATATTTGAATACCTAATTCATCTTCCAACATGCGAACTTGCTTACTGATCCCAGGCTGTGATGTGTATAAATTTTCAGCTGTGGCCGATACGTTAAGGTTATGCTTTACGACCTCAGCAATATACCTGAGCTGTTGCAGTTTCATCTTATGTCCTTGTCTCAAACAGGCTGAAATGGATTGGTTAAAATAGCACCACTCAGTATCAGCTATAATCAATCGTTATAGTATATAGTAAAAATTAAAGCAAATAGGAATATAGAGCACAAGTCTTATGTTTCAAACGACAGAAATGATAACCTAGGCTAAGATAACTATGCTAGTTTATTGATTTATTGTAGCATTAGCTCAATTGGATAAATAATGGAACAGCTATGACATTCACCTTGGTTCTGATCCTCATCGGTGCACTATTACTGCTTGTTATCGGAATTAACGTAATACAACAACAAAAAGAACGTGCAGAGGCTGAACGTAGGATTGAATTTGCCCGCCAACGTGCGATTCTTGATGAAACAGAAACCGTATTATCCAATACAGGGATGATACCTTGTAGTACACATATAATGTTAGTGCTCTATCGCCGTGTTCAAGATGCTTTGGAAATGGCAACATCACTGAGCACAAGCCAACAACAAGCTGATTTTCAACGTCGACTTGCCGATATCAAAAATCAAATTGATTCATTACAAGCTAACCCACCTCAAGTCCCGCCGATTGAGAATTTTAGATTGCCTGATAACGACAAACAAACTTTGGTGTTAGTACAAACGTTAAAGAAACTAAAAGCCATTTTGCGTGCAGAGCATAACAAAGGGAGAGTCGACCCAGCGGTGTTTGGTCAGGAAGAAAATCGTATTGATAGTTTACAGCTCAGAATTAACGTTGACTCTATGTTGTCACGTGCTCGCGCCGCAAGTTTTATGAAGCAATACGGATCTTCAAAGCAAATGGTGACTAAAGCATTAGCCACTTTGCATGCGATTAAAGCGCAGACGCCAAACGATCCCTTCATCGCTCGTAAAGTCGATGAAGCCAAAATGCTATTAGATGAAATTATGGGCGCACAAAAACTCACTGCACCCAGTGCACCTAAACCCAAGAATGAAGAAGACGATATCGATATGCTGTTTCAACCGAAAAAGAAATGGTGATCAATCTTTAAAACACAAAAGCCAAGTCAGTGACTTGGCTTTTTTATTGGTTGAAATCTGACTTAAGCAATAACACAACCTAGAGCATATTCACAAAGCGTTCATCCTCAATCAATGACGATTTGTGAACATGCCCATAAGCGCATGTTTATTTCTTCGCTTTCTTCGCTGATGATTCACTTACCCATTTACCATTAACGTAATGGGCAGACCATCCAGTGGCTTTACCGTCGACTTCAGTCGCCACATATTGCTCTTTGGTTTTACGGCTAAACTTCACCGCAGCCTTATTGCCTTCATCATCGGCGATAGGTGCATCTGCAAGATACTGATACTTAGGCCATAAGAGTTCACGGTATTTCACTAATTCTTCAACCAGTGGCGCCCGGGTTTCCCTCGATTTAGGGAAGGTACTGGCCGCTAAGAAAATCCCTGCCGCCCCATCACGCAGCACAAAGTGCGCATCCGACTTACTGCATTTAAGCTCTGGTAAGTAAATAGGATCTTCTTTTGGTGGCGCCGCTTCACCGTTTTTCAGTAATTTACGGGTATTCTTGCATTCCGCATTCGTACAACCGAAGTACTTACCAAAACGACCGTTTTTCAGTTCCATATCATGACCACAGCGGTCACATTCGATTAATGGGCCTTCGTAACCTTTAATCTTAAATTGCCCTTCTTCGACTTCATACCCCTCACAAACAGGGTTATTACCACAAACATGCAGTTTGCGTTTTTCGTCGATAAGATAACTGTCCATCGCCGTGCCGCAGATACCACAGCGGTGCTTGGCACGCAATGCATCGGTTTCGGCATCTTCACTATCGCTGATCGCTTCAATGCCTGGCGTTAAGTTCATGGTGGTTTTGCAGCGCTCTTTTGGTGGCAACTCGTAACCAGAACAACCGAGGAATACCCCTGTTGTGCCGGTACGGATCCCCATTGGGCGACCGCAAGTCGGGCACTTAATATTGGTCATCACCATTTGATTGAGGCGCATACCGCCCTCTTCCGGTGCTAATTCTGCTTTCTCGAGTTGTTTAGTGAAGTCGGCATAGAAACCATCGAGAACTTTTTTCCAATCCAGCTCACCACTGGCAACATCGTCGAGGGTCTGTTCCATGCTGGCGGTAAAGTCGTAGCTCATCAGTTCGGCAAAACTACCGACTAAACGCTCACTGACAATCTCGCCCATTTTCTCAGCGTAGAAACGGCGGTTTTCAACTTTGACATAACCCCGTTCTTGAATCGTCGAAATAATGGTGGCGTAGGTTGACGGACGGCCAATACCGCGCTTCTCTAACTCTTTAACCAATGACGCTTCACTGTATCGCGCTGGAGGCTTAGTAAAATGTTGTTTAGGTTCGAGTTCAACGAGAGATAATACATCCCCTTCGTTCACCGAAGGCAAGGTATTGTCTTCTTCATTTTTCTTTTTCAATGCGGTTTGCACACGAGTCCAACCGTCAAAGCGCAGGATACGCCCTGTTGCTTTCAGCTCGTAGTCACCCGCCTTCACCGTGAGTTTAGTCGCATCGTATTGGGCAGGTGTCATCTGACAGGAGACAAACTGACGCCAAATTAACTCGTAAAGGCGCTGTGCATCACGCTCCATATCGGTTAATGCCGCCGCTTCTACGTGCACGTTTGAAGGACGAATCGCTTCGTGCGCCTCTTGTGCGCCCTCCTTAGAGCCGTAGCGAATAGGTTCGGCAGGTAAATACTTGGCGCCGTATTCCTTGCCGATCATCTCACGCACGCTGTCTAAGGCTTCTTGGCTTAAGTTTGTCGAATCGGTACGCATATAAGTGATGTGACCCGCTTCGTACAAGCGCTGCGCCATCATCATGGTTTTCTTCACCCCAAAGCCTAAACGAGTACTGGCCGCTTGTTGCAGGGTAGAGGTAATAAAGGGTGCAGAAGGTTTACTTTGAGTCGCTTTGTCTTCACGGGCAATCACTTTAAAGCTGGCCGAAGATAAGGCCTGCACCGCAGCTAACGCTTGTTGCTCGTTGGTTGGCTCAAAAGCTGAATCTAAATACTTAACCACTTCCATGCGCAGTGCTTCGCTGGCTGGCGTATTAAGCTCAGCATGCACATCCCAAAACTCTTCTGGCACAAAGGCTTTGATTTCGCTTTCACGTTCCACCACGAGACGCACTGCCACAGATTGTACCCGTCCTGCGGATAAACCACGGGCAACCTTCTTCCACAACAGTGGTGACACCATAAAGCCGACGACACGGTCTAAAAAGCGTCGTGCCTGTTGGGCATTAACCATATTGGTGTCGAGGGAAGAAGGCTTACTAAAGGCTTCTTGAATCGCAGATTTGGTGATTTCGTTAAACACCACGCGCTGATAACGTGAAGGATCGCCACCAATCACCTCTTGCAAATGCCAGGCGATGGCTTCCCCTTCACGGTCTAAGTCCGTTGCGAGATAAATTTGGTCAGCAGAATCGGCTAAGGCTTGCAGCTCTTTAACCACTTTCTCTTTACCCGGTAGAATTTGATATTTAGCCGCCCAGCCCTTTTCAGGGTTAACGCCCATACGCGATACCAGCGCTTGATGATCTTTCATCTTTTTGTATCGCGCCTTTTCTTCTGGCGACATCTTCTTTACTTCGGCGGCAGGTTTCACCTTATCGGTGCCGTCAGATATAGAAGATGTAGGCAGATCACGGATATGACCTACGCTCGATTTAACGATGAATTCTTTGCCAAGATATTTATTAATGGTCTTAGCTTTGGCCGGTGATTCGACAATAACTAGCGATTTACCCATAGTTTGATTTGCGCCAAAAAATCTCAAGAAGGTGGAAATTGGCTCCATATATAGAGGGTTGCATTGAGAGTTTCAAGCTAATCCCTCTTTTATATGTACCAGCGAGTCACTTTTTAATCAAAGTTGAAAAAATGTAAAAAAATAATATTGCGTAATTAAAAACTAATATTTCATTATTTGCCAGCAAGCAAGAAATAGTTATGCATTTATCACGAAAAAGTCGCTTTGAGCACAAAACCGTGCGCTTGTGCCCACAAAAACCTTCAGTATACTGGGTCGCTTCAGGGACCATTTGAATAAATAATAACCTTCCCTATCACAAGGATATGCAATGAAGCACTTTGAAGCGAATTTCGACGGACTCGTTGGGCCAACCCACAATTATGCCGGTTTGTCTTTTGGCAATGTGGCCTCACTCAACAACGCCGCTTTAGTCTCTAATCCTAAAGCCGCCGCTAAACAAGGTTTGCAAAAAGCCAAAGCACTCGCTGATTTAGGGATGATCCAAGGCATGTTAGCGCCACAAGAGCGCCCCGACCTTAACACGCTGCGCCGAATTGGTTTTTCTGGCAGCGATGCCCAAGTTTTACAACAAGCCGCTAAAACCGCGCCTGCACTACTTAATGCCTGTTGCAGTGCTTCAAGCATGTGGACGGCTAATGCGGCTACCGTGTCACCCAGTGCCGACACCCGTGACGGTAAACTGCATTTCACGCCCGCTAATCTAGTCGATAAGTTGCATCGCAGCATCGAGCCCATCACAACGGGGCGCATCTTAACAGCAACTTTCAATGATCCCCACTATTTTCATCACCATAATCATTTACCTGAGCATAATAGCTTCGGTGATGAGGGCGCAGCGAACCACACTCGCCTGTGTCAGGAATACGGCCATGCTGGGGTTGAACTCTTTGTTTATGGACAAGAGGCGACAAATCCTCATGCTCCTAAACCACTGAAATATCCGGCAAGACAAACCCTCGAGGCCTCGATGGCGATAGCAAGATTGCATCAACTCGAAGAGGATAACTGCGTTTTTATTCAACAAAATCCCGACGTGATTGATCAAGGCGTATTTCACAATGATGTGATTGCCGTGGGTAACCAAAATGTGCTTTTTTACCACGAGCAAGCATTTTTAAATACGCAGACAAAATTGGATGAAATAAAACGCAAACTCGATACCGAGTTATATTTTATCGAAGTTCCAACCGCCAAAGTGGCGATTAACGATGCGGTGAAAAGTTATCTATTTAATACCCAAATCATCACTCTCCCCTCAGGAGAGATGGCGATTATTGCCCCAACCGACTGCCAAGAAAACCCCGCTGTTTATGCTTATTTAAATGAGCTACTCACCTTAAATACGCCAATCAAACAAGTGCTGTATTTCGATGTGAAACAAAGCATGCAAAATGGCGGCGGCCCAGCCTGCTTACGTTTACGGGTTGCCATGAATGAGCGCGAAGTTGCCGCAGTAAATCAGCACACTTTACTTAATGATGCTTTATTTGCACGTTTAAACGCTTGGGTAGATAAGCACTATCGCGACCGTTTATCAACTCAGGATTTAGCCGATCCACAACTCGTTATCGAATCACGCACCGCGCTAGATGAGCTCACTCAAATTATGAAACTCGGGAGCGTATATCCATTCCAGCGATAGTGTTTCAGTAAAAAGTAACGTTAGTTAATCGTATAATGAGGCCCCCAATGTTGGGGCCTCATTTTTTGAGTGCTTCGAATTTATCAGGAAAATAATTCAACTGGGGGGTCATTAGGCGTTAGCTGCAACTCGGTTTCAAACGACATGCCTAATTTATTCAACAGCGACTTAGAGGCCTGATTATGTGGGCTGACAATCGCGACAATCCGTTCAATCCCTAAGGTTTTACCGAATTCCAGTGATGCCCTAGCGGCTTCAAACGCGTAGCCTTTGCCCCAATATTGAGGCAAAAAAGCATAACCTAAATCCACATCCTTCAGCGTGGGTCTTTTAATTAACCCGCAGATCCCAATCGGAAAACCATTTTCGGCCAGTACCACGGCAAATAACCCAAAACCATGCTCGCGATAGCTGATAGCAGGCCCATTAGCGATATAATCCTTGGCGTCCTGCAAGCTACGCACTCCTTTATCGCCGATATTGTCGATAAATCCTTGGGTGTTGAGTAGCACCAAAATAAATGACGCATCATCGGGCGTTAACTGCCGCAGCAGTAATCTTGGGGTTTGGGCAACTTGCATACTAAGGACTCCCATTCAGAGGGGATAAACTAGGTTATAGGTAACGGGCGTACTGGCTGCCATCCTTTTGCGGTTTTTTCGGTGCGGCTACCGCTGGGGTGCCAACATATAAAAAGCCGACGATTTGATCCTCTGGCGCTAAGCCTAACGCCGCATTCACATTGGCATCAAAGGCAAAATCTCCCGTGCGCCACACTGCGCCTAATCCTAAGGCAAACGCGGCCTGCTGCATGGCCATCGTAGCGCAGCCCGCTGCAATTTGCTGCTCGAGCACTGGCACTTTAGGATGTTGTTGGGTTTTCGCTACAACCGTAATCACCATGGGCGCACGCATCGGCATCCCTTTGGATTTGTTGATAAAATCTTCATCGGCGCCGCTGGCTTTGGCGGCATTAACATAGATATCCGCTAAGGTGTCTAATCCCTTCCCCGTGGCAATAATAAATTCCCACGGCGCTAACGCGCCATGATCCGGCACTCGAATCGCCGCATCTAAAATGATTTTAAGCTCATGCTCATTGGGTGCTGGCGCGGTTAATCTTGGAGTAGATTGGCGGGTGAGTAAAAGTTCGATAGCGTCCAAGTGATTATCCCTGTTCTTATAAATGGGTGCGTATAAATTGGCTCAAGCATAGCAAATTGCGGCTAAAGAGGTACAAAAAATCCCACGTAAAAGTGGGATTGAAAGCGTTTACAGGCAAGGTCGCTCGGCTTACTTTATGCCATAACGCTTAGCGATAACGTAATCAAGACTGGTATAACGCCCACCACCTAGGCTTAAGAGTGCCAGCAACATAATGAAATAGGTCACCGCAAACTCAATTCCATTATTCAATACAACCAAGTTACCTGAACTGGTTAACCAATCGTAATTGCCGTATTGCTGCAACAGGGATTTGGCCTTATCCAGCTTGTCACCCGCTTCGAGCACCCGCTCATTTGCCAGCCATGAACTGCCATCGGCAATTGCCAGCCAACCATTAGGCCAATGCACGGTAAAAGCGGCCACCAGCATAGTGATCATCAAAGGGATAGAAATCAGTCGCGTGGCTAATCCGAGTAATAACAAAATCGCCCCAAAAAACTCAGTGCCCGCCGCAAGCGCAGCCATTAATGTCGGCATTGGTAGACCCAGCCCCCAGTCGGGATTCGCAAACCAAGCGACGGTGTCTTCAAAATGTGCGAGTTTGTTATACCCCGCCTGCATCAGTACAGGTGCAAGATAGAGCCTAAGGGCTAAGGGTGCGAGTCCATCAAACAGACGGCTAGCATTGAGTGATTTTTGATAAAAAGAAACGAGGGACATGGGCTATATCTTCAACAAAATGACGTTGCTCAATAGACCTTGTCACCAGGATTAATCTTTCATAGTCTAAACAGCCTTTTCGATTCCCTCTTGATTTAATTCGCGAAGATCTTGAATAAGCTTGTTCAGCTTCTTATAAAAATGTTTCGACTGCTTAGGTGTCAAACTAGCATTAATGGCCAGCAATAACGCCCCAAAGGCCTCGGTGTTTTGCCTTAAAATAGCGCGGTGTTTTTCTGATTTAAGCTCGTCTGGCTGTGTCATCAGCAACGTCAAACGCTCGGTCAACAGCGGAATATCGCTGCGCTGCCCGAGGGCTATCTCAAACTGGCGTAGCCATTCATGGCGGTAGTCGAGCCACATATCTAGGGTGGATAACCGCTGTTGATTATATTGATGGATAAGCGCTTTTTGCTCATCCGTTACGCTCCCCAGCCAGTCATCGAATTGCTCGATAAGATTCTCATCGGCCTCTTGTTGTAACTGCTCTGGAGTTTTACCGGCAAATTCCTTAATTAATTCCTGCTCGTCTTTTCGAGACTGGGTAAGAATTTGCTTTACCTGAGAATCCGTTAATGATGCGATGATCGGCAGCATGTCAGGTAGCGCAAACTCAAATAACCTAAACCAATGCCGCTTGGCGAGTGTGACATGCTCAGCCCAAAGCGCAGGGGTTAAGGTATTGGTTTGAATGAGATGTTCAACTTCGGTTAACTGCGACACATAGTGAGCAAGCTCTTCAGATTGATGCCAACGCACAAACTTTTCGATAAGCCGATCCATATTCTTTTGCTGAGTTTTATCTAAAGTGACATAGTCATCTAATTCCCAACCGATAGCCCAATCCAGAAAATGGTAACTAAACTTAGTCGAACACGCGGATACCCCAAACACCAATACCAACAGCAACAAGGTTTTTTTCATCAATTTGCGTCCTTTCTCTCTTTGTCATCCTACGACACCCAAGTTAACAAAAAGTTGCACCAATAACATAGCAGTAAACATCACGCAGTGTTTGACCTTAACTGTTTTGCTTAAGTGGTTTTACAGAGGATAATTGGTGCAAGCATCTTTGACTAAGTGTGGAAGCGTAAAGATGTGTTTAAGCGTCTTAGCTTACCAGCGGCCAAAAGCTATCAAACCAAGCAAGATACGCCTGCTGACGCTCTACATCGGTTTGCGCCGCCATCAGTAGCGCCCAGTAAAGCGCAAACACCCAATACATTTCAATTGCAGCTGGAATCGCCGTTATTGCTGTGGATGTGAGGCCTGGATGTTTTGCAAGATATTGCTGCACTAAAATATGCCGCTGTGCAGGCGTTAATCTGTGGGTCGCCAGCACAGCGGCCAGCTCACATAAAGGATGAGAGGCAGTGGCGTATTCAAAGTCGATACAATACAGCCGGTTATCCTTTATCAGTAGATTATGCGGATTTAAGTCTCGATGGCAAAATTGCGCCGCCACCAAACAATCGGCTAACGCTTTTGTCCAACGATGAATTTGCGGTTGTAAGCCCAACAATGAGTCCAACCGCGTCTGCCAAGCGCTGCCTTTATCGGTTGCAGCAAAGGCTAATAACTGCTGATGATATTGCTGCCACTGCTCAGTCACGCTGATGTGATAAGGCCCAGCGGATTGCAAGCGTAGCTGTTGCAATAATTGCTGCAATAGAGCATGTGCATAATTTGGGCACTGGGATTCAAGTAATGTCAGCGGTGTGAACTCTGCGGCGAAAGACTGAGGTGTGGGAGTCTCGTATAATGCGCACTCAAGATTTTCAGCATGCGCTTGCAGCCACCTTTGCACCCACAATTCTCCATGGGTGAATTCGGCCGCACTACACTGATATTCCAAGTCGTTCCAGTTAACCACGTGATAAAAATCAGCCCCGTCGCCGAGCATTTCCGGCGTCCGAGAAACGTTAACTCGACAGGCAATCTCCTGTGATTCGATAAATGCACTTACATAGTAACGATGATCGCAACTTGCCCATATCAGCTCAGGCGCAAGCTTTGCCTTAGCCAGATTACGCCAATAAAACAACTCCTGCTCTCGAGAACAAAACCGGTCGGCGGCATCGGCATTAAGACGTAATACGTATTGTGCCGCAGATGTTTGGATATGATAGTTATGATTACTTAATCCACCCGCCAACTCGTGGATATGCGTGATATGGCTTAGCCCTGCCTGGCGTAATATCGGAACCAGCCTTGCAAACGCCTCAGCAGATAACGGCTGCATTAACGGCTTACCACTGATGTTGCAGTTAAGATCTTAGGTGTTGGCAGTTGGTCCATATCGGTATTTGTCATCACTTAACCAAGTAACTTAGCGGCACGTTCGCCATTAAGATTGAGACGACTCTCAGCCAGTGCGGTGCGCCATAGGAAATAGCCCACAACCGCTAACCCCACATAAAGCACAAATAATAATGAGGTCAGCATAAGGCCTTTACTCAAGTAGAGGTAAATAGACACCAGATCGATAACGACCCAATACAGCCAGTTCTCCAATACTTTTTTGGCGACTAAATAGGTGGTCATCACCGCAAAACAGGTGGTCGCAGCATCGAGATAAGGAAAAGAAGCTTGAGTAAAGGTCGCCATACCATGACCAATACCAAGGGAAACTAGCGCCGTAGCTGCAATCAACTTTAAATGGGTTTTCAGCGGCCAAGTGGTCACCTTAACACCTTGATGTTTATCACCACCTTGAGTCCAGAGCCAATATCCATAAAGTGCCATGCCCATATAATAGATATTGAGCATCGACTCCATCAGCAATGCTACTTTCCAAAACAACACAGTGTAAATGGCCGTGCTGGTAAATGCCGCCGCCCAGCACCATACGCTTGCTTTCATTGCCAGTAGCAAATACGCCATGGCTAATACCACAGCAAGTGCTTCCCACGCGGTCATCACATGGACTTCCCCAAGGGCGGCATTAACACTACTGACTAGCGTTAACCATAAATCTGTCATTGCCTTACTCTCACGATAAATCGCATTCTAAAAACCTGTAGGCTTGAGCCGTAACTGTATGAACGAGCCTTAAATTAACCACTGATATCGCGCAATGGCTTAGCTCATTAAAGGCGTTACTCGCTGTGGGCTAAATTTAGCTCGCCACCAATAAACTTACACACAAACACGGCTTTGCCCCACTTCTCATGGGCGGCTTGCATTTCGGTGGCCAGCATCGCCATCACGTCAGAATAGTCGCCGCACACTTGGGTCGCCATCGCATTGGTAACACGTTGAATCGTTGGATAACTGTCTAAACGATGAATAAACCATTTAATTGGATCGAGGTAGTTTTCATTAAAAGGATACATGCTAATTTCGGCGGTCAGTTTCATCTTCAATCCTTATTTCAAATACTTATCATAAAAATAGCCGCACCGTGAAACGGTATAGCATGAAGCCTCAAGTCTCTCTCCACAGCGCGGCTAGCTTGGGCACTACATAAACTTAACGTTCAGTGTTACCCCTATTTGGCGTGGATCGCCGTAACGGATATATTGTTTTTCCGCCCAGCCATTATCGGGCTCATTACCAAAATAGAAGCCACGAACGCCATATTCTTCATCAAATAGGTTGCGGCCCCATAAATACGCTGACCACGCACTTGCCTCATAACCTAAACGCGCATTCACAACAGTATATGGCTCGGAGCGCGAATCGTTACTGTCTGAGTAGTAAAACTCGCTCTTACCACTCATATTCAAGTTGGCAAACCAACCCGAATTCGCACGATAAGTGCCGCCTAGGCTATAGGTTAAGTGCGGTGAATGGGCCAGATCGCGCCCCGTTAAATCCACATCAGTACCGTATTTATCTTGATATTGGTAATTACCGTAAGCAGTCTGTAACCAACCAAGGCTTGAGTAAAACTGGAGATTATCCGTGGCATACCAAGTTGCATCTAGCTCGGCACCGTAGTTGTTTGAGCTACCCGCATTTTCAGTGTAGAGAATAAACCGTTGTGGCTTATTAGGATCTTGCTGGGAAGCCGCCACTTGCTGATCCTGTCTATCCATATAGAACAGCGCCAGATTAGTATCGATAAGCCCTTCAAACCAATGGGATTTTAAACCGATTTCGTAGTTGTATAAGGTTTCGGTATCAAACTCTTTTTTATCATTGAGTTCGACTGGCAAGGTCATATTAAAACCGCCCGCCTTGTAACCGCGCGCCACACGGGCGTAGACATTGTGGGACTCATTGAGCACTTTACTCAGCGCAATATGGCCGCCCCACATGGTTTCACTCGGGTCAAAATTATCATTGTTAGTGTCGGAGTAATGACTATTACGACGCTCCACACGCAGCCCAACAGACAAGGCATAGTCAGCACCTAAATCTGTGTCCAGCTGACCAAATACGGCGTAATTGGTTGCTTCATATTTAGAATCTAACACCTCATCAGGCCAGGTATTATATTCAGAATACAATTGGTTATCTTCTTTAAGGTTCATCGCATAAACCCCAATCAACCAATCCGTTGAGTCTGCAAAAATACGGCCTTGGTCGGTCGAGCTTAAGCGGAACTCTTGGGATAAGGTTTTACGCTGACCGGTTTTGTCCCAAAAGTAATCGTACTGACAAGGCGATACATTACCGCCCTCTTCACATTGTTTAGATGCCCAATACTCAGGGTTTGCCCAATCACCATCGTAACTATAGTGGTGATCGGTATTGGCAAATGACGTCAGCGAGGTCAACTCAAACTGCTCTGCCCCCGAATATGTCGCTTTAAAACCTGCGCCCGTGGTGCGCTGGCTATCGACACCCGGTTGATCAGATAGAGTGTTTGTCGGATCGTTGGTCAAACTCCACACATCATAACCGTTATCAAAATCGGCATGCAGCAGAGTTAAATCCAGTTGCAGATCATCGGTGGCATACCAGCGTAATTTCGCGCGGCCAGTAAATTCATCACGGCCATTAGTATCTTCTTTATTTAAATACAGATTATCGCGATAACCGTTTTGCTGATGTTGCTGCAGTGCCACACGGTACAGCAATTTGCCGGAATCGCTTAACGGCCCAGAGCTAAAACCACTGAAGGTTTGTAGATCGTCATTACCTAAAGAAACCTCGGCGCCATGTTCAAACACATCGGTTGGGTCATTACTCTTAAGGTAAATTAAGCCCGCTAACGCATTGGCGCCATAGCGGGTTCCCTGCGGGCCGCGTAACACTTCGACCTGTTGCAGATCGTACATGCTCGACACCATGCCGATACCGGATAAATCAATATCATCAACAATATAACCAACGGATGAGTTAGGTGCGCCTTGATATTGCTCCTGCTCACCCACGCCACGGATCTGAAAATACTTGGGGCGAGAACTACCACCTGACCAGTTAAAGTTGGCGATGGAGTTCATCACATCTTCAAAGTGCTGGGCGCTTTCATCTTGAATTTGCTGGGCATCGATAACGGTAATGCTTGAAGGCATTTTTTCTAGACTGGCACTGCGAAAATCCGCCGTAACCACCATGATTTCCATATCATTATTGGGATCAGGTTTGTCGATAGCATCGGTTTGCGCCCATGGCGACGCACTTAACGCCGCAGAGACGGCCAGCGCTAATGGTGCACGAGTTAACGATATCGTGAAGATTGAAGATTGGTTGTTAGACTTTTTGTTAGACATAGGACCTCAAATACATGTTTGAGATCCGGCAACGAATAAGCGATTCAGAAGTGTGCTGTTGATTGGCCCATTCCTACGCCGGTATTAGCCGGATCAGGTTCTAAGGGTTCGTCTGATGACATCTCAGTCTGCCGAATGTTGGCAAACACCCCTTGGCGGCGCTTAGTATACATGACGAAAATAATAAAGTAGACACACTTGTGCCGGCGATATCCTTAAATATCACTAAAACCTTGTCTTTCTACACAATGTTAAAAATCTTATGCCAAACGCCCGCAATCCCAATGCCTAAAATCGCCAGTCAACTCCTTTGGCCCATTTGACCGTTTATCACGATAATGTTATAGAAGGCCGCCATTTTACATAGGATGAGAGGATCATACTCAATGCAGCTAAAACCGTTAGCCAAAGGACGTTATAGCCAGCGATGGGAGCAAGACTATCCCCTTATTGAAGCGGTGATACTCAGCTGTATCAGCGAAGTTAAAATGCTTAAAAAAGGCGCCCATCTAATGACACAAGGTGAAGCCATGACCTCACTGGTGTTGGTAAAACAAGGGCGCGTGTCGCTTGGCCATACCGCCAGAAATGGTCGATGTTTTCAATTGGGGACTATCGATTGTGATTCGCAACTCTTTGGTGAAATGGAGTTTTTTACTCAGTATCACTGCCAGTTGGATATTATTGCTAATGAAGCCTTAGAAATCATGGTCATTAGCGCCGAAAAACTACAACATTCCCTCGGCCAGCACCCACAGCTAGCGTTATTTTTTGCCAGCGCCATTGCCATTGACTACCAAGACACCGTCGATATTTTTACCCGGCGCCTGCTGTATCCCATCAGCTATAACGTGGCATATGATATTTACCACGAATATTTAAATGATTTACCCGTTGATGGCTTTAGTAAGCGTTATTTAGAAGCGGAGCGATTTGGTACAACCGATCGCGTTTACCGACGGGCACTACAGTTGCTTGAAGAACGTGGCCTGATTGAACGCAATAAAGAAGGCATAAGGATTAAAGATCTCAATGCCCTTAAACAATTTGTTGAAGCTGCGATATAACCAAATTAAAAAAGCCCACTCTCAAGATTATTCATTAGCAATGAGTGGGCCAAATCAATTAACGTCGCAAATGGACTTTAGGCCGCAGCAGGTTTCATTCGGCCTGAAACAATCAGCATGATAAATATCGCAACATAAAGTAGCGGGATAACATACATCACCGTTTGCAATCCAATAATACGTTCAAAGAATGAGCTAATGGCGGGACTAAACATCGCCCCCGTGCTGCCACTGATCAAAATATAAGACACATTTTTACTGCTCGCCTTTTTAACAAAAGACACACCATAAGCAATAAATGCGTTGTAAAGAGCTGCGCACACAAAGCCATAACCATAGGTTAAATAACCTATCCAATTAAGCTTATCAGTTGTCACAATCATAAAGGTGATGACCATAGCAAGGCCGATAATTGCGACTAGAAAATGGTGGATTTTTACCCGAGTCACAATCAGCGTCGAAATTAACGCACCAATCAGTGCGGCTGACCAATATTGAGTAATAATATTGCCCGCGTCTTCAAATGGAATATCAAATTTTTGCTTAACAAATAAAGGGGCCCAGGTTAAAAACGTATACAGCGCCAACATGCCTAAAAATAACCCAATGCCACCGCTAATAATGCCGAAATTCCATTCAGATTGTTGCTTATCTTCCGTATTCGATGATTGCTCACATAGCGAAAAATTAGTGAACAAAGTAATAATCACGGTTCCTAACGCGACTAAACCTACGGCTAAGTAACTGTAACTCCATGACAATGAACTTGTGAGTGCGTAAGTTGTGATTAAAGGGAAAATAACCCCCGCAATATTAAATGTGGCATCTTGCACGACGAGCATGGTGCTTTGTAATTTCTCTTGCCACACTGATACCACTATCGTACCCGCAATACATAGCCCCACACCGCCACAAAAACCAATCAAGGTCATGGCTATCATCACCACTTGTAGCGAAGTGGTAAGATGTAACGCGACAGCACACAATGCCACTAGGCTGTAACTAATTAAGGTAATTCGCTTGATACCCAATTTTTCAATAAAGAAAAAAGCGGCAATAGTCCCCGCCAGTGCGCCGCCATTAAGCAAGGAGAATATTGAAGCAACGTCATTCACGTTTGCTGCAAATTTATCCGCTATGGGTTCAATCAGCATCCCAAATTGAGTGGCAAAGCCCGCCATTATAAAATTAGCGAGAAAACTAATTGCGGTTAAGGTGATTTTATTATTCATGTTGTCATTCCATCAGTGAAATGCTAAGGGTACAAAGGATAGCGTTAACCCTAATTAAGCGCGGTTTCTAAAGCGAGCTCGATCATATTATTAAAGGATAATTGACGCTCTTGCGCCGTGGTTTCTTCACCAGTTAAACAGTGGTCCGACACGGTCAAAATGGCTAAGGATTCAATTCCCTGTTGATGTGCCAAGCCATAAAGTCCTGCCACTTCCATATCAATACCTAACACCCCGAAACGCTCAAGCGCCGGGATCATATCTTCGTCAGGATCATAGTAAAGATCGCCACTAAATACGTTGCCAACTTTCACGCTAATGCCTTTTTCATTGGCTTTGGTATAGGCTTTGTGAAGTAAGGAAAAGGTGGCTGAGGTCGCCATTTGGTAGCCACTGCTGCGTTTAGCATTCGTTGGGGAATCCGTGCCAGCGGCTTGAGCTAAAATCACATCGCGCATTTCGACATGCTGTTGGGTCGCCCCTAAACTGCCGATACGAATAATACGTTTAACGCCGAAAAAATTAATCAACTCATGGCCATAGAGCACCATAGATGAAATACCCATACCATGGCCCATCACCGAAATGCGTTGCCCTTGGTAATAACCTGTGTAACCCAACATATTGCGAACGTTAGTCACTTCTACGGCATCGGTAAGATAGGTTTCTGCAATATATTTAGCCCGCAGCGGATCGCCGGGCATAATAACAGTTTCTGCAAAATCAGTAGGTTGCGCATTAATATGAGCCGTCATAGATCTATCCTCATGTGGTAATATGCAGATAGTAGTGCTCAACCGCGAAATATTTTTAGGACTAAAGTCCGGATCTTCTGTTGCAATCCCCCTTTTTTGTTAAAAGTGGATGATTTATCGCAACGTTTACACTTAGCATCATAAAACTTAATAACAAAATCTCATTTAACACATTGTATTTGATACAAATAAAAAGACTTACTCCCAAAAGAGTAAGTCTTTTTAAATATAGAGAACCCGGCACAGACTCTACTAAAACAAACACCAATCTAGTTTGAATGGGTCTCGCGCACATAAACGTCAAATTTTACCACTTGGGCATTTGGTGCCACAGCCGACACTTGTAACTGTTGTTTGCCGTGTAATTTCACCGATTTCCAACTGGTGGCTTCATCTTCAATGGTAAAACCGCTGGCATCATACCAAGTGAACTTATATTGCACTCGCATATCGCTTGAGGACTTGCTGACGATCAGCGCCGAACCTTGGATAAGATCGCCAACACGGCGCGCCTCAACCCCTTCGACACTGATATCACGGGCAAAACTCTTACTATCGACACGGGTTTCTCCCAGTGAGTTCACCGAAATGCCCGCCGTATTAGTGCAGGCGCCGAGTGTCAGTGCTGCTGCCAAGATTAATCCACTGTAAATTGCTTTCATTTTGTTTTCCCTCACTCACAAAAACCTAGGTGCCGAACAACGGATGGGCAATGACACTACGCGACGCCAGCTGAACTTATGCTTAACGTGCTCATCATGCCCCGCGCTCGCGATTAATCGATCAAAAAGTGCGCCCTTGCGGTAGCGATAAGCTGCTTACGATTGGTTTGCCAACAATTGATATTCACATTGGCGACCCGTCGCCCCTGACGGGTGATACGACATTCGGCGAAGCTGTCTTTATGCAGGCCTGCTCGCAGGTAATCAATCGAGAAATCGACCACTTTTGGCACTTTTGCCGTTTGCATAAACACCATTAATTGCACTATGGCTGACATTTCCATAAAACCAGCAATTACCCCACCATGAATCGCGGGCAGGATGGGATTACCGATATTGTCGTCCTTAGCGGGGAGTTTGAAAATCAGCTCATCGCCAAAGCGCTCGACCTTCATGCCAATAAACTTAGCATAAGGCACATGTTCGAGCAGATGACCAAAGTCGTTCAACTCGGTAGCGCGTTTTACAATTCCCTGCACATCGAGGGTTTTCGGCTCGGCCGGCTTATTTGAGTTCATCTGTCTCTCCTAAAGACGGTACGGCTTCTCCCATCAAGGCTTGTCTAAAGGCATCGCCGACCATTTCTGGGCTGATACGCATAAAGGAGCCCACCGCATGGGCGATAGGATCATCAATGCTGTCCTGATAGGCGATAGCGCGGGTAAAGGCGATATTGGATGACAATTTATAGCACTCGGCAAAGCCATAAACCGGTTTATGGGGCTGCGCGGGCTTCATATAATCGACGCGTAAGTCGAGGGTGGGCGAAATCTCTAAGGATTGATATTTTTGAAAAATCGCACTCACCACCGCGCTGCCACAGGCGGTGTCCATCAGGGTGGTGATCACCCCGCCGTGGATAACGCCAGTATCGGGATAACCAATTAACTCAGTGCTGTAGGGCAACTCAATCAGTACATGGTGCTCACTGGCTTCGAGCACGGTTAACCCTAAGCGACGGCACTGGGCGAGCTGATCGACAAATCGCTGCGCCATTTGAGTCAGCGGAAAAAACTCAGGATTTACCTTCATTGACCTTGGCTCAACATAGGTCCCAGTGGCTCTCCGCCGACGAGATGAATGTGGATATGGTACACTTCCTGTCCGCCATGTTTATTGCAGTTCATGATCAAACGATAACCGTCTTTGGCAATCCCCGCCTCTGCTGCCAGTTTGGCTGCCACAGTCATCATCCGGCCGAGTGCCGGTTCATCCGAGGCTTTCATATCATTTGCGGTTGGGATCAAATGATTCGGCACAATCAGAATATGGGTTGGCGCCTTTGGCGAGATGTCTCTAAAAGCAGTCACCAGCTCGTCTTGATACAGAATGTCGGCGGGAATTTCGCGGCGGATAATTTTGCTGAAAATGGTTTCTTCGGCCATGGGGAGTCCTCCTTGGGTTAATTGGGATAGTATACTAGCAATTCAACGCTTTGTGTCTCCAGATATTTTGCGTTTCATTTGCCTGTTGTGCGCATTTTTGGCAGCATGACGCCCATTAAAACGCAGCGGTTTTACAGGATAAATTATGATCCACTATCACATCATTCCCGTCGATCCCAAGGCGCACTTGTTCGCCGTTACCATGACGGTACAAAAGCCTCACCCTAAGCAAGTTTTTAGCCTTCCCGCGTGGCTTCCCGGCAGTTATATGGTGCGGGATTTTGCTAAGAATATTATCGACCTTAAAGCCACTGGCGATAATGGTGAGACGCTCCACCTCACTCAGCTTGATAAACAAACCTGGTCGGTCGAACATCAGTCCACCCAACTGACCTTAACCTATCAAGTTTATGCTTGGGACCTGTCGGTACGCACCGCGCATCTGGATATGACCCACGGTTTCTTTAACGGCAGCAGTGTATTTTTAGCCGCCCACGGCTTTGAGGCAGGCTTACACACAGTGACGATGGCGGCGCCGACCGAGCCGAGCCTAAATGAATGGCGCCTTGCCACCAGCATGACACGCAAAAGCGGTGATGAATTTGCCTTTGGTGAGTTTTGCGCGCAAAGCTATGACGAACTTATCGATCATCCAGTTGAGATGGGGCTATTCACCCACGCCAGTTTTGAAGCCTGCGGCGTAAGACACGATATCGTGTTAAACGGTCGCCACCGCGCCCATATGCCTAGACTCTGCCAAGATTTAAAGGCGATTTGCGAGTATCAAATCAAGCTGTTTGGCACACCAGCGCCCTTTGAGCGTTATCTGTTTATGACGACAGTACTCGACAATGGCTTTGGTGGTTTGGAACATAGGGCATCGACAGCACTCATGTGCTCACGCAAAGATTTACCGCTGTCGATGGATGCGCCGATAAATAACGACTACCGCACTTATTTATCGCTCTGCAGCCATGAATATTTCCACAGCTGGAACGTTAAGCGCATCAAGCCGGAATGCTTCTTGCCCTATCAACTCGAGGCGGAAACCTATACGCCGCAGCTGTGGGCCTATGAGGGCATCACCTCCTATTATGATGACTTCCTTACCTATCGCGCAGGCTTAGTGGATGAACAAAGCTACTTAGATATGCTGAGCGAAACCTTTACAAGGGTGTATCGCAGTCAAGGCCGCTTTAAACAAAGCATTAAGGACTCGAGCTTTAACGCTTGGACTAAGTTCTACAAGCAGGATGAGAACGCCCAAAACGCCATTATCAGCTATTACACTAAGGGAGCCCTGTTTGCCTTGTATCTCGATTTAACCCTCAGAAGCGAGACTCAAGGAAAATACAATCTCGACGATCTAATGACCATTCTGTGGCAGGAATATGCCCTGCAAAATCGCGGCACCACAGATGAAAGCCATCAAAGGATTGTTGAACGCTTATTGGGGCGTGATTGCCAAGATCTCTTCGCCTATTTAGACAATACCGACGATATCCCGCTGGCACCACTACTGGCCGAGTTTGGGGTTGAGTTGACCTTACGCGCGAGCAATGGTGCGCAGGATGTCGGCGGTGGCACGGCCAAAGGGTATGAGATTGCCTTTGGCGCTAAGACGCAAGCCGCACCAATCGGCCTTAGAGTAACCACTGTCGCCCAAGGCAGCCCTGCGCACCTTGCGGGCTTAAGTGCCGGAGACATCTTAATTGCGGCGGATAATCTACAGGTAACAGCCCAATTTGAAGCGCAGCTTCAACAATACCCACTCGGACAACGCTTAAGCCTGCATTGGTTTAGACGCGATGAATTGATGACGGGAGAACTGATTATTGCAGAGGCGCCTAAGGATACGGTTGCCTTAAGTATCACAGATAAAAACAAACTGCAGGCTTGGTTAGGTCGTTGATCTTTAATGTATTAGTCCTTAATCCATAAAGCACAAAAGGGGCAATCGTATCGACGATTGCCCCTTTTTCATTTGATTCTTAAGTTGTTCAATTGAATATTGGCTCAGCGGCCCCATCAACAACGCGTTACACCACCACATCGTGTAAGTAGGTTTGCGCCCATGCAATGGCTTGCCCACGGCTTGACACACCAATCTTACGGAACACACGGTACAAGTGAGTCTTAATGGTGCTCTCACTCACAAACAATTGATTCGCGATATCGAGGTTAGTGCTGCCAGACAACAGGGCTTGTAACACTTCGCGCTCACGGATGGTTAATGGCTCGGTATCTTCGAACAGTCCAAAGTCATCATTTACCCCATTCACCAATTGGATGGGGATCACTCTGTGTCCACGCAGGATGTTAGACAGGCCAAGGCTGATTTCAGTCAGTCCTGCATCCAGATAAAACACCCCTGCCGTAGTCGAGGCTTGCATTAAAAAACGGGCATCAACCTGTTTAGGGAATTGAATGTAGACGACTCGCACACTCGGGTGTTCACGGGCAAGCAAGCGTTGAAATTGATAGGCTTTTTGAAGATCGACGGTGGAAAGGTCAATCACCACCATAGAGGCTTGGTTATCTTTGATTTGATCGCACATTTCATCTGGACTGACTTGCGACAGCTTCACCAGAAACTCCTGCGGCCAGCGGCCTGCAAGCAATTCCATCAGAACTTGCGATCTTGACACTACAATCCAATGTAATATTTTGAACATCCTGCTCACTCCCTGTCTGGTTAACGATTATTTATTTTGAGAGGAGAAACATCTCTCAATACCACTTCAACATCCGTTCAATAGACTTCCAAGTCTATCGTGCACACGATATTAGCATTAGATAAAACAGATTCAAAAGACTTACGTAAAAAATATTTACCGTACGCAAATCAAAAACTTCTACAACTTTAGGACAAATCATTGTCAAGCAGAAGGCTTAATTTAAACTGAAAATAATGCGCTATTTTTAACAGAAAGGCGTAAGATCAAATCAATACAAAACATAAGGAAATACCATGTCCAGCCAGCAACCAAGCCCTATTGAAATACAATCCTACCCCGTCTGGGACAGACCTACGCGTCTGTTCCACTGGATTAATGTCATCCTCGTACTCTCCCTGCTTATCGTGGGCGGTATAATGATGTTTCGCAGCGACTTAGGTATAACCGAACTCTCCGGTAAAATCGGGCTTAAGACCCTGCACGTCATCATTGGCTATGGCTTTGCGATTAATTTACTGATCCGCTTAGTGTGGGGTTTTATGGGCAATAAATACGCCCGCTTTAGCCATATGTTCCCCAATGCCAATAGCAAGGCCGAGTTACAAACCTATAAAGCAGAACTTGCCGCGGGTAAAAATCCCCAGTATCTAGGCCACAATCCTAAGGGGAAATTCGCCGTACTCGCTATCATGCTCTTATTAGTCACAATTATGATTACTGGGCTGATCCGCGCCGGTACCGATATTTACTATCCACCCCTGGGAAGTGCAGTCCAACAGTACCTTGCGGCCACCAATGTTGATCCGAGTAGCCTACAACCCTACGATGCTACGGGCGTCGATACCGATAAAGCTAACGTGATAAAACCCATAAAAGGTCTTGTAGGAGAGGTACATGTGTATGCAGTGTATTTATTGATACTGTTGATCATGCTGCATGTTTTTGCCGTAATCTACACCGAAGTCAAACGCCAACCTGGCATTATCTCAGCCATGTTTTCAGGCAAAAAGCTTATTCAAGGACAACCGAAGGACGAATGAGGTCAACTCAATGAGCATAAAAAACGCCAGCATTTGCTGGCGTTTTATCAAGCTCAATCTGAAGTCAAACTTACTTCTTCAGAATAGATGCAGGAGTACGGCCATCGTCGTGACAGCTTTCACAGGTAGGTTTTTGACCTACGTTCATATCGTGTGGCGCATGGCAGTCAGCACAGACTAAATTACCATCGTGTGGCTTATGTACTGCGTCCATTTCAGAAAGCTTACCATGGCAGCTTTGGCATTGTTCAAACTCATAGGCACCATCAGCAGATGGCGTACCATCTTTATGACAGCTTTCACAACCACCAGATTCAGCGTGGAAGTCAGATAATTTTTGATCCGCGGCAAATGCGGTTGGCGACAGCGCTAGCGCTGCAAGACTTGCCCCGAAAAGCACACTTAATAGTTTTTTGCTCACAATTGTATCCTCCAATGGTGATTGACAGTGGAAATTCTTGTCAGGGGTGACTTCCATCTTGCAACCAATGTAAATAGCACGACTCGATTTAACTTAGCTAAGGATTGAGTAATAAGCAACACAATCTTATGCAAAGTAACTTTATCAATATACTCAAGGGTAAAATGTGCGCTGCATCATGTAACCACATGCTTATATAAGAGTTTTACATTGTCACAACCTACCAATTACAACTAAAAGCCTCCCTAGCTTAATCATCAGCAAAAGAAAAGCCCTAATAAAAAAGGAGACCCTAGGTCTCCTTTTGGTGAACGTTTGGACTCAATTAACGAGTTTGTAAAGCCGCAATACGCTTCTCTAGAGGTGGATGGCTCATCATTAACTCAGCCATTGAACGCTTGCCGTTAATACCAAAAGCAGACATTTGTGCTGGCATTGCTGAGCTTTCTGGGCCTTGGCGTAAACGCTCAAGAGCTGCAATCATCTTATGCTTGCCCGCTAAGCGAGCTGCACCTTCGTCGGCACGGTATTCACGGATACGTGAGAAGTAAGCCACGATAATTGAAGCCAAAATACCAAACAACATATCAAGAACAAATACCACTGCCATATAAGCAAACATGCCCAAACCTTCGCCTTCTTCATCATTGCTCGAGACGAAGTTGTTGATAATGCCTGCTACAACACGCGCCGCGAAGATCACAAAGGTGTTCACCACGCCTTGGATTAAGGTCAAAGTGACCATATCGCCGTTAGCGACGTGGCTTACTTCGTGGGCAAGTACGCCTTCGACTTCGTCTTGACTCATGCCATACAACAGACCTGTACTTACGGCAACTAATGAGTTGTCCTTACTTGGGCCAGTTGCAAATGCATTCATCTCCGGCGATTGGTAAATTGCCACTTCTGGCATTTTAATCCCAGCTTGCTGGGCTTGGCGGGCAACCGTCTCCACTAACCAACGCTCAGTGCTATCACGTGGGGTGGTGATTACTTCACAACCCATGGTCTTTTTCGCCATCCATTTTGAAATCGCTAAGCTGATGAAGGCTCCGCCGAATCCAAAAATCGCAGCGAACACTAAGAGTCCACCCATAGTAGACGTATTCACGCCTAGAATAGACATTACAATTGAGGCTACTAGCAACACGGCTAGGTTAGTCGCAATCAATAAAAATATACGCTTCATATCAGCTCCTTTACGGCACAAAGGTGCCATTTATTTTGTTCAAAGACATAATATGTCCAATTAATCGAAATTCAAGGGGTAAAGGTAAGAGTTTTTCTAATCGCTAATTTTTCTCTCAATTTAGACACAGCCTTTCATGGCTCGTGAGTCTAGGGACAGTCTATTAAGCCAAACTTAAATCTAGGCGCTGTCAGTGTTACAGCCAAATTCATGTGTGTTTATCTATGTTTATCGTAATTAAACTTTGTTAACATGCCTGCACATTCTGAGATTTAAGGATAAAAAAATGACCGTTAATGCCCTACTGCTAAGCAGTTCACGTGTTGGTGACACGCCTTATCTTTCCCATGCGCTGCCTTTTATCAAACCACTCACCGCTCACGCACAAAAATGGATTTTTATTCCTTATGCAGGGGTAAGCATGAGCTACGACACCTACTTAGCCTCAGTGGTGACGGGACTCAGTGAGCTTAAACTCGATATTAGTGGTATTCATCAACACCCTGATCCGCGCCAAGCGATTAAAGATGCCGACGGTATTTTAATTGGTGGCGGCAACACTTTTCATCTTTTGCATGAGTTGTATAAGTACGATCTTGTGCAGCTTATTCGTAATGAAGTCCTTAGCGGTAAGCCTTACATTGGTTGGAGCGCAGGGTCAAATGTATCTGGATTAAGCATTCGTACAACTAACGATATGCCGATCATTGAACCGCCATCATTCGCGGCCCTAAACATAGTGCCTTTTCAGGTAAATCCACATTATTCAAACTACCGTGCACCAGGACATAACGGTGAAACTCGAGCTCAGCGATTACTCGAATTTACCCGTGTCGATCCGATCACGCCCGTCATTGGCATTGTTGAAGGCAGTGCGCTATGGCGACAGGGAGACACTTTATCACTGTTGGGTGATAACCCTGCCTATTTATTCTGTGGCGAACAGCAGGAGCTCCCAATTCCCGTAGGTAGCGATTTATCTCATTTGCTAAAATAAGATCTCGTTAGCGGCATTCATCGTGGTAAATAGGGTAACATTCACACTAAGCTAACCACTTAACATGCAAATGCCGCTCCTTTAAGAGTTGAACGCGACAAAAGACTACACTGATTATTGGCCTTGCACGCTATCAATATCCTTTCATCATGCAAGGATCGGCATATCTCCCGCAGGAGAAAAAACTTGCACCACTTAAGTATCTGCACTAATTTCGTTGTCGAACACCTTGATAAACAAGATTAATTTTTGCATTTACCCCTAGCTACATTCTGAAACAAATTTTCTAAGTTATTTAAAATTAGGGAGTTATGACCAAGGCACAGGAGTATTTTTTTACCCTTGGTCCATCCAAGTGAGGAGTTTTCATTTTGCGACTGCATTCAACATTGAACCATTCAACCCCGATGAACGGTCATAAAAAGACCAAATTAACACTTTTTTTTGGGTCTATACTGGCCGGCATAATGAGCATCAGTAGTTTAGCCCCCGCCTATGCCGCCACTGCAAGCGATGATAAAAAAGCTAAGGCATTCTCCCATGACACCGTCGTTGAGTTAGCACAGCAACTGGCTCAAAAACCATTCAAAGAAGCTAGAAAGGCTCCAAAGGAACTGATCGACTTAGATTACGCCACTTATGGCAAGATCAATTATCAAGAAAACGCTGCGATTTGGGGCGGAACACCCACTAAATTTTCAGTGCAACTTTTTGCGCCCGGTTTTTTATACAAAAATTTGGTGGATATTGATGTCGTTGAAAACAGCCGAGCTTTTCCTATCGAGTTAACAGAATCTTCCTTTAGTGTGCCCAATGATACCATTGAGAAATTGCTCACGCAGGTAGGACAATATGCAGGCGTTCGACTTCATTACCCTATCAATGACGATGAAGTCAAAGACGAGTTTATTATGTTTCAAGGGGCAAGCTATTTTCGTGCATTATCCAAGGGCCAAACCTATGGATTATCAAACCGCGGGCTAGCCATTGATGTTGCCCAACCTAAAGGTGAAGAATATCCCTTATTTAAACGTTTTTGGATAGAGCGGCCCTCTAAATATCAAACAGCGATTGTGGTACACGCATTGCTAGATAGTCAGAGTGTTACAGGTGCCTATCGCTTTGGTATTTATCCCGGAGCACCGACACGTGTTGACGTCGATGTCACCCTCTTTCCGCGCCGAGATATCGCCCACGTTGGCCTAGCACCACTGACTTCCATGTTTCTTTATGGTGGTTTAGATACGCCTGACAAACCCGATTATCGTCCTGCTGTACATAACTCTGAAGGATTACAAATTGATCGAGGTAACGGTGAGCGTTTATGGCGACCACTCAATAATCCAAACAAACTGCAAATCAGTGCCTTTGGTGACGAAGATATTAAGGGTTTTGGCTTAATCCAACGCCATCGTAACTTCGACTACTATCAAGATCTTGGTGCGAACTACCAACAACGTCCTTCCGCATGGATTGAACCATTAAACGATTGGGGTAAAGGGCAATTAATACTGCTTGAAATTCCATCAAGTGCCGAAACCAATGATAATATCGTCGCCTATTGGGAACCTCAGGTGGGATTAAAGCAGGCTGAGCCCTATCGCTATTCCTACCGCATTACAGCGTCTAATGACAGCCCAAGTTTTACAAACAAAGCACGGGTAATTCGTAGCTCTAAGGGACAAAAACAGGCCAAAGGTAAAGAACTCCTTATCGACTACAGCAATATCAAGCCACAAGATATTGAAAAAATTACAATTGATGCCAGTATCAGTAAGGGTAAAATCCTCTCATCTCGGATAGTAGCTCACCCTGAAATTAATGGTGCTCGGATCTTCATTACGTTTGAGCCTGAAAGTACCAATGTGGCAGAATTGCGCATTCAATTGCGTAAAGATGAAAAACCTGTCGCCGCTACTTGGCTATATCGCTGGAACAGTGATGATTGGCCCTAGGCCGATAAACTAAGACTTTTGCTTAACACCATAAAAATCGCCGGAAATCCGGCGTTTTTTATGGGTAAAATCAATATTTCCACACTCACATTAATAACCTTACAGTTAAGCAGTTTAATATTTCCGATGACTTACCACAGTATTTTTCGGAATAAGTAGGATTATTTTTCTCTAACAAAAATAGGGATTTTCAGTTCCAGTTTTTGAATCCTATTTAGCGTCTCATAACATTTACACCCCAATCCTACGGCGTTATATTAGCCTCTCAAAAAAAGCTGAATATTCACACAAGCTACGTTTTTATAAGATATCTACCTGTTGTGCTCATCCTATTCAGTGTTTAGTTATTTTTCGCATCATCAATATGTTAGAGAAAAAATGAAGTTACCTACATTAAATGCTGCGTATTTTCGTAAGCCAACGACAATATTCTTAATTATAAGTACGTTACTTATCTTATATTATTTATTACCAATGATTGGACGAGCATTTTGGCTAGCCTTAGTGTTACTCAGCTATTTGCTGATTTAACTTGTAAACAAGATGCTAATATGGCGATAAAGGTTAACATTTATCTTAATGTTATCCATTAATCTCGCTTGATCATGCTAAGTTTCTTCAACCTATCAAATCTAGCTGACTCATCATCTAGACGGATATTTATGTTATGCCATTTTCACACTTGAAATCAGTTCTCACGCTTTCGTTACTGTTTCCCCCGAATGTCTTGGCAACTGCCGTCGATTTTAGTGACTATGGTCCTTTACGCACCTATGCGCAATCACCGGCCCAAGCAGGCAGTTTAACACCGATGTTAAGATCAGGGTTTTCGTTACCAGAAGGTCAAAAAGAGCTGCACTTATCCGCAAGTGCAGCCAGTGTTTGGGCTGAAACCGATGACTATTTTGCCGATTACTATCACAACACCCTTGAAGGGGGACTGACTTGGCAAGTCAATGATAAATGGATGATAGATACCAGTTATCACTGGCGTTTTAGTGGCGATAATCACTTAGACTCAGTAACGATGTGGTTTCATGATGCATTTGGTTTTAGTCAAAATGGTCGTGAAGATGCCGCTAAACATAAAAATCAAATATTTTCTAAAGATGGCGTTAATCAGCAAAATATCTCAGGCGAAAACCTCAATAATGTCGTCATACTTTATGTTGGCTACCAATTGTTTGAAAACCAATATCAGGGCTTATCTTTAGGAGGCAGCCTATATTATAACTATGTCGACTCAGGCCCCTTTGAAGATGAAAGCTTTGAACAAGCGTTACAGCTTAATTACAGCTTTCGTTATGAAAAACATCATATTCATTCTACCGCAGCTGTTAGTTTTAGGCAGGGTAATGAGGTTCTTTCGGGGATAAGCTACGATAATCATGCTTATTCCGTCAATCTCGGTTATGAATATTTAACGGGCCGCCATGGCTGGTTGCTTGAATTACATCACTATCAGGGCTTACTCGAAACCGAAAATGATTTTTCAAAAGCCTCTAACGAAATATTACTCGGCTACCGTTACTATTTAGATACCAGTGCAATAGAGTTCTCTATTGTTGAAAACTATTTCAATATGGATAACAGCACTGATATTGCCTTTAATATTGGCTATCGCGTTAAGTTATAATCACAATATTTTGAAACTATGCCAACAAAAACAGAGGCGACATAGCCTCTGTTTTTATATCAAACTTATTATTTGAATAAGCTTATTTCAGCAATAAGGATTGGATATCGATAAAGTTGGCGGCATGCTCCGCATCCGCCTGCTTAAGATGAGGAATACACCCGAGGAAAGGCGATACCATCATCTCTTTAAGCGACGCTAAGTTTTCATCGAACACACTCATATTGGGATCGACACAGTTTGCCACCCAACCTGCGACCGTTAAGCCATCGGCTAATATCGCCTCTTGAGTTAATACCGCATGATTTAGACAACCGAGCTTCATTCCCACCACAAGAATGACGGGTAAATTAAGCTGTTGTACCAACTCAGATAAGTAGCGCCCTTCCCCTAAAGGCAAACGCCAACCGCCAGCTCCTTCGATCAAACAAAAATCCGCCTGCGCAAACGCCGCACGATCAAGCTTGGCCAAAATTGCCTCAGGGGATAAATTAACTCCCTGCTGTTTTGCTGCAATATGCGGTGCAATCGCAGGTTCAAAACTAATCGAATTCACCTGCTCATAGCTCAGTTTAAGGGATGAAGCCGACATCAGTTTTAATGCATCACTGTTACGCAAGCCCTTTTCAGTGATTTCACAGCCTGAGGCAACAGGCTTTACCCCAAGACTTGAGCGCGAAAACCCTGCGCGCAGAGCTTCACGATTGAATGCGGTCAAGAGTGCAGTCGATACTAAGGTTTTACCGCTATCGGTATCTGTTCCTGTTACAAAAAACATGCCTTTTACCTGTTAATCTGTTGGCCAACTATGCGCCAAACCGTTGCTAGAGATTTATACCGAGCCGCCTTGCCGACGCACACGAAATTGGGCGATCTGATAGGTTAAAGGCAGGCCCTGTGCCTCACGAAATTGCTCTGCGCGTTGTTGTAAAGCCTGCCAATCGTGGCGGCCACGCAATTTACCTAAATGGGCATCGGATTCAGAAGAAGTTAGGCTCTGTACTGAGGATTGCACCGATGCGCCCACGCCTTTAATGGAATAGAGTAAGGCTTTAAGATCTTGAAAATAGACGGTCATTGGCATGAGCTTCACATCAAGAAATTGCCAATCTGTGTCGTCAAATGCCGCTTGTAAGCTTTCAAGGGATAAGAAACTGTTGACCCTCAAACCAAGATTGGATAACTGCTCAAGGCTACCTGCCGCTACGATACTCAGATGAGCTTCTCCACCCGATGTTAAGACTCTGGCCATTTCACTGGTTGCCGCCGAAAAATCATGGCACCACTGCAGAGCTAAATTGGAGTAAATATTATCGATGCACGCATCGGCAAAGGGTAATTGCTCGGCATTACCGCACACGCATAGGTAGCTAGGGAAAGTCGCTTGAAGTTGTTGCAGCATCCCTAGGGCGATATCGAGGGCATAAACCCTGATATCTGTGCCTGTGGCATTATGATCAAAATTGGTTCCCGGCCCTGCGCCAATATCAAGAATTGCGCCCTTGGCTACAAATCCCTGCAACAAACTCGCACCGCTTAAACGCTGCAAACAGTTATGCTCTTGATAGCTCTTGGCTGCTGCTGAAAACCGCTCGGCAATATGCGAGAGCTGATCTGCGGGCTCATGAGGATTAAGGCTAACGCCAAGCGGCATGGACATCTCTGGTTATTCTCACTTTTAAATCAAACTCTGATCTTTCAACTCTCAAGATTAAGGCATCGAATCGTCGGCCATAAGCAGTATCGAAAACATTAGCTTATCGCGCAGGACGCTCAGATACCCTAGGTAGTGCAACTTCGGCCAGCACTTGCGCAATGCCCTTAACACAGCACCGAATTGCCGCCTCGCTATGGCATGCACTCAAAGTAATACGTAATCTTGCTGAGCCTACGGGCACGGTTGGTGGACGAATTGCCCCAACCCAAATCCCCATGGCTTTTAGCTTTTGCGCAACCAATAAGGTTTGCTCGGCATCACCGATGATCAGAGGTTGAATCGCGGTATTACTACCAAGAAGTGGAATATCTGCATCTTGGCATAACTGTTTAAAAATCGAGATATTACGCTGCAAATTTTGCATAAGTTCAGGATGAGCTTCACAGTGTTCAACTGCGGCCAAAGCTAGCGCAGCATTGGCCGGTGACAGTGCAGTGGAATAAATATATTCCCGCGCATTACTCACTAAAAACGCAATCAACTCTCGACTACCCAGAATTGCTGCGCCTTGACAGCCTAATGCCTTGCCAAAAGTCACTATCTGGATATCGATAAGGTTGGCAGCTGGCTGATTAAAAATATCAGACACGCCAAAACCATGGGCATCATCGACAATCAACCACGCATTATGCGCGCGGCAAAGTGCAGATAACGCCGAAATCGGCGCAATATCGCCATCCATGCTAAACACACTTTCAGTGATCAGCGCTGAAACCGTGTTTTTGGCTAACAGCCGCTCCGCACTCTCAGTTGAGTTGTGCAAAAAGCGTTTAAAATCTGCGCCACTATCGCGTAAACCATCGATAATAGACGCGTGAACCAGCTTATCCGCCAGCACAACATCTTGCTTATCGAACAGGGTTTTACAGAGCGTACTATTAGCGCTAAACCCTGAGCTAAACAGTAACGCTGACTCAAATCCGGTTATCTGGCACAGCTTGGTTTCCAGCGCTAAATGCGCCTCATTGTAGCCCGTCACCAGTGGCGATGCCCCGCTGCCGACACCATATTGCTGTGCACCGCGGTGTAGCGCCGCAATTAATTCGGGCGCACGGCAAAGCCCTAAGTAGTCGTTACTGCTGAAGTTAAGATAAGTTTGCCCCTCAAAGCAAAACTGCGGCTCAGCGTCGCTTAGCTCGGCATCGGTTGATAATGCTTGACGCTGCCTTAGCAAACCTTGCCCTGCTAAGGCTTGCTGACGGGCGCGGATTTTTGAAGCCAGTTTTGACGCGAGTGGTGAACTCATATTCTCTTGCTCAGGATTTTCTTGCTAAACGTAAGCGCCATAAATCCTTTAGAAGGTAAAGCGCTCCAACGCTTAATGAAGCGCATTTATACACTGTGGTTATAGCGCAGCCGCATCATAAAACTGAGACGCAGCTTTATCTTGGTGAGCCGCAGCTTTAGCTAATACTGCTTGCTCATCATCGATAGTCGCGGCTGCGCCCTGCTCAGGGCGTAAGCCCAGACGACGGAACAGCCCCATATCGTCACTTTCTTCAGGGTTTGGCGTAGTCAGTAACTTGCAGCCGTAAAAAATCGAGTTCGCGCCCGCAAAGAAACACATGGCCTGCAGTTCGTCAGTCATGTTTTCACGGCCCGCCGATAAACGCACACGGGACTTAGGCATTAAAATACGCGCCACGGCGATGGTACGGACAAACTCCAGCGGATCTAAATCATCGAGTTTTTCGAAGGGAGTACCGGCCACTTTAACTAGCATATTGATCGGCACAGAATCCGGATGCTGGGGTAAATTCGCCAGTTGTTGCAATAAACCCGCCCGGTCTGTGGCCTTTTCGCCCATGCCAACAATACCGCCAGAGCAGACTTTCATGCCCGATGCGCGCACATGGCTTAAGGTATCTAAGCGGTTTTGATAGGTACGGGTGGTGATCACATCGCCGTAGTATTCAGGCGAGGTATCTAAATTGTGGTTGTAATAATCAAGGCCCGCATCGGCCAACTCGTTGGCTTGCTCGGCGCTTAACATTCCTAAGGTCATGCAGGTTTCCATGCCGAGGGCTTTCACCTCTTGCACCATTTGCTTAAGGTATGGCATGTCTTTATCTTTCGGGTTACGCCAGGCGGCGCCCATACAGAAACGCGAAGCCCCCGCGGCTTTGGCACTGCGCGCTTCGGTGAGCACGGTTTCCATCGCTAATAGACGCTCTTTTTCAAGGCCAGTGTCGTAACGCGCACTCTGCGGACAATATTTACAATCCTCAGGACAAGCACCGGTTTTGATCGACAATAAGCGACTGATCTGCACTTCGTTAGGATCGTACACTTCACGGTGGATACTGTGTGCTTTAAATAATAAGTCATTCATCGGCAGCGCAAATAAGGCTTCGATTTCTTCCCGCTTCCAATCATGACGAACTTGCAACTGCGACATTGAACACCCTTTTATTTTTGTATTTTACCTTGGCTAGGATAACCTCAGCCCTTAAACTGTCAACGCCAACCAGTGATATAGGTTTACCACTGATTAATTTTCAATCAACACTGTGAGCTTTTATGCGCAATTTACTCGATTTTGATTTTGATAGCGCCCATATTTGGCATCCTTATACTTCCATGACCCGCGCACTTCCTGTTTTTGGGGTACACAGTGCCCAAGGCTGCGAGCTGGAATTGGTCGATGGCCGTAAGCTTATCGATGGCACCAGTTCATGGTGGGCTTGCGTACATGGCTACGGACACCCGGCGATATTAACGGCCATGGAGCGGCAACTGCACCAACTCAGCCATGTCATGTTTGGCGGCATCACCCACGAGCCTGCCATTACACTCTGTAAAAAACTGCTGGCGATGACCTGCGAGCCCCTCACTAAAGTCTTCCTGTGCGACTCAGGCTCAATTGCCGTCGAAGTTGCCATCAAGATGGCGCTGCAATATTGGCAGGGGCAAGATTTGCCTTTAGCGCAAAAGGCCCAAAAACAGCGCATTCTCACGGTGAAGAAGGGATACCATGGCGATACCTTTGCCGCCATGAGTGTCTGCGATCCCGAAGGGGGTATGCATACCATGTTTGGCGAGGCCGTCACGAAACAGTGTTTTGTCGACGCGCCGCAAACGCCCTTCGGTGAACCATTACGCCAAGATGATTTAGCGCCAATGCAGCGCATTTTTCGCGAGCAACATCAAGAGATTGCCGCCGTAATTATCGAGCCGATTATGCAGGGCGCTGGGGGAATGCGATTCTACAGCAGCGAGTATTTACGTGGCCTACGTACCCTGTGTGATGAATATAATGTGTTGCTTATTCTCGATGAAATTGCCACGGGTTTTGGCCGAACCGGTAAGTTATTTGCCTATGAACATGCCGACATCACGCCCGACATTCTCTGCCTAGGCAAAGCCTTAACGGGGGGTTATATCAGTCTTGCCGCCACCTTATGCACAGATAACGTCGCCCAAGGCATTAGCCAATCACCCGCAGGTGTCTTTATGCATGGCCCGACATTTATGGGCAATCCCCTCGCCTGCGCTGCCGCCTGCGCAAGCTTAGATCTGATCAATCAACAGGAGTGGCCAGCGCAGGTTGCCGCCATCGAACAACAAATGCAGCGCGAGCTTGCCGATGCCATCGATATTCCCAGCGTGAAAGAGGTGCGCGTGCTCGGCGCGGTCGGCGTGCTTGAAATGCACCAAGCGGTCAATACCGCGGCGCTGCAGCAGCAATTTGTTGACTTAGGTGTATGGGTTCGCCCCTTTGCCAACCTGATTTATATTATGCCGCCTTATGTGATAAGCCCCGAGCAGCTGACACAACTGACTCGGGCGATGAAGCAAGTGGCAGCGACGATTACGCCGCCACAGGCCGCTCAAACCGAGGCGCTTGCGAATGAAAGCATCACCATCAGTCACGGTTAAATGTGGCTAACACATTGGTCACTAAGCCTTTTTGACAAGACTTGAGATCAAGGCTCGCAGCGCCGCCGGTTTAATCATTTTCGCCATGTAGTGATAACCGCGGCGCTGCACATCCTCCACCAGTTCTTTACGAGTATTGGCGGTGATTAAAATCCCCGGTAACTCTTTGCCATAGAGCGCGCGGATCCCGTCCATCGCATCGACGCCGTTTTGGCCATCGTCCAAGTGGAAATCCGCTAACACTATGTCCGGCGCCACCCCTTTTAGGCCTAACTTTATGCGTGCATCGGCTAAATCCTTGGCACAAATCACCTCACACTGCCAGCGGCTGAGTAGACTCTCAAGCCCCGCCAGAATGGCTTCTTCATTGTCGATACACAGAACTTTAATCCCTGACAAAGGTTGCAATAAGGATGGCAATGCTTTCACTTGCGGCTGACGCACGGTTTCCCCTAGGGGCACGCAGATAGAAAACACTGAGCCTCGTCCCAATTGCGACGACACTTGGATCCCGTGATTCAGCACTCGGCTGATCCTATCGGCAATCGCCAGCCCGAGGCCGAGGCCGCTGACGCTTTTACTACGTGGATTATTTAAGCGCTTAAACTCTTTGAAAATTTCGCGGGTTTCGTGCTCATCAATCCCGCAGCCCGTGTCCAATACTTGGATCTCTAACTCACTGCCACGATGGCGACAGCCAAACAGCACCCGTCCACCACGGGCATAACGGTAAGCATTGGTTAAGAAGTTTTGCAGCACGCGCCGCAGTAGCGAAGGATCGGAGTTAACCGTCGCGCTACAGGGGATCATCTGAAAGCGAATTTGATTGTCCGCCGCCATCGCCTCAAATTCGACTGACAGACCATTGAGCAGCTCGGATATGGCAAAATCGCGGCGATTGACTTCCACCATGCCGGAATCCAGCTTCGAAATATCCAATAAGTCGGTGAGTAACTCGCCAGCGGTTTTGAGCGAGCTATTCACATGGGATAAGGTGGTGCGCGCCTCACGGTCCAAATTAGGATACTGGGACAAGGATGCGGTAAACAATCTCGCCGCATTCAGTGGCTGCATTAAATCGTGCCCCACCGCCGCTAAAAAGCGACTCTTAGAGGCGTTAGCCATTTCTTCCTGTGCTTTGGCCTCAAGTAACTCACTATTTAGCAGAGCTAGTTCGTAGGTACGTTCTTTAACACGCGACTCGAGCGTTTCATTGGCTTCGAGCAACGCCCGTTCTTGCTCTCGATATTGGGTAATGTCGGTAAAGGTCATCACAAAACCACCATCGGGCATGGGATTACCTTGAATTTTAATCACTTTACCGTCTTTACGTTGCCGCTCTGAAGTATGCGGCGTGCCATTACGCATATGCTGCACACGTTTTTCAACCTGTTGCTCTATATCGCCATCGCCACAATAACCTCTGGCGGCATTAAAGCGGATCACTTCACTGATAGGCATTCCTTGCTGTAAAAAGCCTTCAGGATATTGATATAACTCGACATATTTGTAGTTCCATGCAACCAAGTTAAGGTCGCTGTCGATCACGCTCATCCCTTCGTAGGCATGCTCGATAGCGCCGCGCAGCATATCTTGACTAAGCATGATTTTGGATGAGGCTTCATCCACAAGGCTAAAGACTTCATCTAAGGCCAAGTCACGACCTTGTAAAACCGAATCCATAACTAAAGAAGCACTTGAAGCGCCGAGCACGCCAGCGAGTAAACGCTCGGTATGAGCAATCAGTTCTGGAGTCGCGGCCTTATGCCAACTGTCACTTTTAACCGCTTCGGTAGAGAATCGACTAAAACTTTCATAGGCACGGGTTGGACTCACAAAGCGGCTAGCTAAAATCAATAAATCCTGCTGCGAGATAGGGCCGCTTTTCTTATTGGCATTATTTTTAAGCTTACCAGGGCTGACAAAAGCACTGGCCTGAATACGCTCGGCCACCCCGGCCCTGAACCAAATCGAGCCCAACACATAACAGGCAATATTGGCAAATAACGCCGTAAGCGCATCACGCACATTCGGTGTAATAGCATCTAATAGGTCGAAATTACTAGACATTAATGTCGCTGGGCTTTGGTTACCCGTCATACCACTGAGCATGATGTAAAACCACAAGCTAAAACCCACACTGAGTCCTAAAAACACCCCTGCCCGATTGCCGTGTTTCCAGTAGAGTCCACCCACTAACGCGGGTGCAAGTTGGGCAAAAGCACCAAAGGACAGCATCCCCAGATGCGATAGCGAGTCGCTGTCAGCCAGCGCCAGATAACTGCCGTAACCCAACCCAAGGATGATGATAATCGCGAGGCGGCGGGCATTTAATAGCATCTGCGAAAACTGGCTGAAGTTTTTCTCGCGGATATTGCCAGTACGTAACATCACAGGGACGAGCCATTCGTTACTCACCATAACACTGATTGTCACCACGGCCACAATCACCATCCCCGTCGCCGCAGATAAGGTGCCTAACAGCGCAATCACCGCCAGCAGCGGATGATCTAACGCAAGCGGTAAATTAATCACATAGGTATCAGCGGCAACGCTATCGCCCAAGATCAATTTACCCGCTAATGCCAGTGGCCCGACAAATAGACCAAATAAGGCCAAATACAGCGGAAACAACCAACGTCCCTTAGAAAGAACCGACTCATCGGCACATTCCACCACCATCACATGGAATTGGCGCGGCATACACAAAAATGCCGCCATGCCGACAAGCAGTTCAGGCATCAAAGTTTCAATACGGGGGTTTGGGTTATGAATTAACGCTTTATCACTCGCCTGCTGCCAAATATCGCCAAACCCGTCAAATACGCCAAAGCTAATCACCATCCCCACCAGCAAAAATGCTGCCAGTTTCACTAAGGATTCGAATGCGATAGCCAGCATCATCCCGGGATTATGCTCGGTAGCATCGAGCTTACGAGTGCCAAAAAGAATGGCAAAAATGGCTAACAGCGCGGTGATCAGTAGCGCAATCATAATGCCATTTAAGGGGTCATCCGCGGGTTGAAATAGATTTAGGCTGAACACCATCGCCTTAAGTTGCAGCGCAATATAAGGCATGATGCCAAACAACGCTATCAGGGTAACAATGGCCGCCAAGGTTTGCGATTTACCGTAACGGGCGGCGATAAAGTCGGCGACCGAGGTAATATTTTGCGCCTTGGACACGAGGACCATCTTGCGCAACATGCCAAACCCTAAGGTGAAGATAAGAATTGGGCCGATAAAAATCGGAATGAACGACCAAAAATCCTTAGCCGACTGTCCAACCGTGCCTAAAAAACTCCAAGAAGAACAATAAACCGCCAAGCTTAAGCCATAAATGACCACTTGCAGCTTCTTGGTCACGCCGCTAAACCAGCGCTCCGCCCCCCAGGCTAAAAGGAATAAAAGTGATACATAACAAATAGCAATAACGGCGACGACTAAGGTGAGATTCATATTTTTGCTCTTTTTTCCATTATTGTGCGATAAATAATGGCTGAAATCTAGCCAGATTTTCGAGTGCAACAGCCTAAATATAAAGGAAATTTTAAAACTAGACCAAGGTCTAATGGAGTTGACTCCCTCTTGCATACCATACTCAGACCACGCAATTTTTAGAAAGGGAAGCCCTATGAGCTCGCAGTCTCTCTACAAAGTCTCCGGCAATATCGCTGCCAATGCACTTGTAAATAACGATCAATATAAAAAAATGTACCAAGAGTCGATTGTCAATCCAGAGGGTTTCTGGAGAGAGCACGGCAAACGGATCGATTGGATAAAGCCATACACTAAAATCAAAAAAACCACTTTTGACGATCATAATTTATCGATTAACTGGTTCTACGACGGCACCCTAAACGCCTCAGCCAACTGCTTAGATCGCCATCTAGCAGAGCACAGCGACCGCGTTGCCATCATTTGGGAAGGCGATAACGCCAGCGAACAACGTAAAATCACCTACGGTGAGCTGCACACACAAGTGTGTAAGTTTGCCAACGCCCTACGCAGCCAAGGCGTACGCCGTGGGGATATTGTGACCATTTATATGCCAATGGTGCCAGAAGCAGCAGTCGCTATGCTGGCCTGTGCCCGCATCGGTGCCGTACACTCGGTGGTCTTTGGTGGCTTCTCACCCGACTCCATCGCTTCACGGGTCATCGACGGTAAATCAAAAGTGGTTATCACCGCCGATGAAGGTATGCGTGGTGGCCGTGCGATTCCACTCAAACGCAACATCGACGATGCGCTGAAACATCCCGATGTCACCAGCGTTGAGAAGGTGATTGTGCTTAAACGTACTGGCGGCAAGGTTGACTGGGTCGAAGGCCGCGATGTGTGGTGGCACTCTCTGGTTGAAACCGCATCCGAGCACTGCGCCATCGAAGAAATGGGCGCTGAAGATCCGCTGTTCTTACTTTATACCTCAGGTTCAACCGGCAATCCCAAGGGCGTATTGCACACCACCGGTGGTTATATGGTGTATGCCTCTATGACCCACGAGTATGTGTTCGATTACAAACCCGGTGAGATTTACTGGTGTACCGCCGACGTGGGTTGGATCACAGGTCATTCCTACATGGTGTATGGCCCACTCGCGAACGGTGCGACCGTGCTTATCCACGAAGGGATCCCTAATTACCCAAGTCCAGCGCGTTTAGGCGAAATGATTGACCGTCACAAGGTGAATATTCTCTATACGGCACCGACACTTATCCGTGCACTGATGGCCGAAGGTAAACAGCATTTCGACCAGTATGATGGCAGCTCGCTGCGCATCATGGGCTCAGTGGGAGAACCTATCAACCCTGAAGCTTGGCGCTGGTACCACGAAGTTATCGGCCATGAACATTGCCCAATTGTCGATACTTGGTGGCAAACCGAAACCGGCGGCATTTTGATTACGCCATTACCCGGCGCAACCGATACCAAACCCGGCTCAGCGACTCGCCCCTTCTTTGGTGTACAACCGGCGCTCGTGGACAACATGGGTAACATTTTAGAAGGCGCAACTGAAGGTAACTTAGTGCTGCTCGACTCATGGCCAGGCCAAATGCGTACCGTGTATGGCGACCATGAACGCTTCGTGCTGACCTACTTCAAAACCTTCCGTGGCATGTACTTTACCGGTGACGGCGCGCGCCGCGATGAAGACGGTTACTACTGGATCACCGGCCGTGTAGACGACGTGATTAACGTCTCAGGTCACAGATTAGGTACTGCAGAGGTAGAAAGTGCACTGGTATCGCACGAACTGGTCGCTGAAGCCGCTGTTGTGGGCTACCCCCATGATATTAAAGGCCAAGGTATTTACGCTTATGTGACCTTAACCCGCGGCACAGAAGAAAGCGAAGAACTTCGCCAAGAGCTGCGCCAATGGGTTCGCAAGGAAATTGGCGCCTTAGCAACACCAGATCTTATCCAGTGGGCAACAGGATTGCCTAAGACCCGTTCTGGCAAAATCATGCGCCGCTTCCTGCGTAAGATTGCCGCGAACGAAGTGACCAATTTAGGGGATGCATCAACACTGGCCGACCCAGCCGTGATTGAAACCTTGATTGAAACTCGCTTGAATCGCAACGAGTAATCGTTGTCCAACACTTAATCGTGATTTATCACGATTAAGTGTTGCTTTAGCTCCTGTTCATTTGAACACCTGTCCGTTTTAGCAAGTGTTCCTTTCAATCAAGTAAACCCTGTTGAGAAAGTGCCTGATTGCCCCTTTCTCTTAGTTGCCCCTCCAACCAAGGGGCATTTTTTTGGTTCTGTGTTAAGCTTGGCGCTAAACTCAGTCGACCAAGAATATCTAGCAGCGTGTCAGTTAATTCCAGCCCAAGCGTTACCCTCAGGGATTATCAGCAACAAGCAGTCGATGCCGCCATCGCGCATTTCAAAAAAAGCACCGATTCCGCCGTGTTAGTCCTACCCACGGGTGCGGGGAAAAGTATCGTTATTGCCGAGCTTGCCCGCATCGCCAGAGGACGCGTGCTGGTTTTAACCCATGTGAAGGAACTGGTTGCCCAAAACGCGCAAAAGGTGGGATTACTGACGACTGAGGCCAGCATTTACTCCGCAGGGTTAAATCAAAAATCTACTGACGGCAAAACCGTCGTGGCCAGTATCCAGTCCGCCGTGCGCGCCTTAACTCAATTCGATGAGCCCTTCTCGCTGGTGATTATCGATGAATGCCACAGAGTCAGCCTCGAAAAAACCAGCCAATATCAGCAGATATTAAGTCATTTACAGCTGCGTAATCCCAAGCTGAGGTTATTAGGCCTGACTGCCACCCCTTATCGACTGGGCACTGGCTGGATTTACAAACACCACTACCACGGCAAAGTGGGCTCGCCTGAACTTGGGATCTTCGAGCAATGTATTTTTGAGCTCCCCATTAGGCCGCTGATTAAACAAGGCTATTTAACCGCGCCAACCTTGTTCGATGGTTTAAGCGCTCAATATGACTTCAGCCAAATCAAGCCCAATGACAATGGCGAATATCCCGAGGCCCAAGTCAATGCGCTGCTGAATCACGCTGGGCGAGCAACTACGGCGATTGTGAAGCAACTGATTGAACTGAGTCATCAACGCCAGGGGATCATTATTTTTGCGGCGACGGTTCGCCATGCGGAAGAAATTGTTAGCCAGCTCAACAAGCAGCACAGCGAGCAAACGGCAATCGTCACGGCGCAAACGCCAGATAATGAACGTGATGAGCTTATCGGGCGCTTTAAAGCGAGGAAGCTTAAGTTCCTCGCCAACGTCGCGGTACTGACCACGGGATTCGATGCGCCCCATGTGGATTTGATTGCGATTTTACGCCCCACCGCATCGGTGAGTTTGTTTCAACAAATGATTGGCCGCGGTCTTAGGATCTGTGAAGGTAAAAAAGATTGTTTAGTGATTGATTACGCGGCCAATGGTTATGATTTGTATTTTCCAGAAATCGGCCAAGCTAAGCCCAATAGCAAATCTGTTCCGGTCCAAGTGCATTGCCCTGTCTGCCAGTTTGCCAATATCTTTTGGGGATTAACCGACAAGGATGGCGATATTATCGAGCACTTTGGCCGTCGCTGTCAGGGCATTGTCGAGCATCATGGGCAAAAGCAGCAATGTGACTTTCGATTTAGGTCTAAATCCTGTCCCGATTGCGGACAAGAGAACGACATTGCGGCGCGTATTTGCCAGCATTGCCAGTCGACCTTAATCGACCCCGATAAACGCCTTAAGCAAGTATTGAATAAGCAACACCATCATCTGTTCCGCTGCCAGCATATGACGTTAATGGATGATGCGGGCGATCTTAAGGTGCAATATCTAGACATTGACGGAAATGAGTTTAATCGGCACTTTAAGCTGCAAACGCCCGCCCAATGGCGTGCCTTGTATGCGCTGTTTATTTTCCCCCATAGTCGCACGCCAGGCATTAAACCTAAGCAATACAAAAAAGTGTCTGAGCTGATTGCCGATAGTGCCGCCTTTCGGATGCCAGATCTGTTACTGCTGAAAAAGCACAAAAAAGGTTGGGATCTGCTCGAAAGCTATTTCGATTACCAAGGGCGCTATCAAACTGAAAATAAACACATCTGACATTATCAATTCGGTTAGCGCTATGGTATAAAACGCTTAAAGTAATCCTAAGGAGCTATTATGTACGTTGTTATTTTTGGCCGTCCTGGCTGTCCTTATTGCGTGCGAGCAGTACAACTGTCAGAGCAACTCGTTGAAAAACGTGATGACTTTAAATTTAGATATGTAGATATCCACGCCGAAGGGATTTCTAAAGCGGATCTCGAGAAGACTGTCGGCAAGCCAGTCGAAACTGTGCCCCAGATATTCGTTGATGAAAAACACGTAGGTGGTTGCACCGATTTCGAACAATATGTTCGTGATAACAATCTGTTAGGTTAACCCTAATACGAGATAACAAGGAGACCTGAGGTCTCCTTTTTTACTTTTGCATCAGTTGTTACATCAATAATGTTGCAGAGTAAAACAACCTCAATTTTACTTGTTCCATTTTGTGTTTCCCCAGTTGTTATTATTTATCTGCAGCCAATATGGACCATTTAACACGTGAGAAAAACTGACAATAAGTCTATGAGCAAAGTAGAAAATGCAGTGAAATTAATTAAGATTTTTAGTGATGAGTAGCGAAAGAAGATTTTTACTAGTAGAGATAAAGAGTGGTGGGTCGTGAAGGATTCGAACCTTCGACCAATTGGTTAAAAGCCAACTGCTCTACCGACTGAGCTAACGACCCATCGAGTGAACGCTGATTTTACACTTCAGTAAGTGGTGGGTCGTGAAGGATTCGAACCTTCGACCAATTGGTTAAAAGCCAACTGCTCTACCGACTGAGCTAACGACCCATCTAGTGAACGCTGATTTTACACTTCAGTAAGTGGTGAATCATGAAGGATTTAAACCATTCGATTGATTGGTTAAAAGCCAACTGCCCTAGCTTTATAACATAAGCGACTGAACTAACGACCCATCTATTGGATTCTGAATTTTACACTTTCAGAAAAGTGGTGGGTCGTGAAGGATTCGAACCTTCGACCAATTGGTTAAAAGCCAACTGCTCTACCGACTGAGCTAACGACCCATCTAGTGAATGCTGATTTTACACTTCAGTAAGTGGTGAATCATGAAGGATTTAAACCATTCGATTGATTGGTTAAAAGCCAACTGCCCTAGCTTTATAACATAAGCGACTGAGCTAACGACTCATCTAAGAATTCTGAATTTTACACTTCCAGAAAAGTGGTGGGTCGTGAAGGATTCGAACCTTCGACCAATTGGTTAAAAGCCAACTGCTCTACCGACTGAGCTAACGACCCATCTAAAGACTCTGAGTTTTACACTTTCAGAAAAGTGGTGGGTCGTGAAGGATTCGAACCTTCGACCAATTGGTTAAAAGCCAACTGCTCTACCGACTGAGCTAACGACCCATCTAAGGATTCTGAATTTTACACTTCCAGAAAAGTGGTGGGTCGTGAAGGATTCGAACCTTCGACCAATTGGTTAAAAGCCAACTGCTCTACCGACTGAGCTAACGACCCATCTAATCTACAACACTTCAAATACCGTTAACTTATTCTATTTACTAGAGTAAGTGGTGGGTCGTGAAGGATTCGAACCTTCGACCAATTGGTTAAAAGCCAACTGCTCTACCGACTGAGCTAACGACCCATATACTGGTATTTTGCGCCCCGAACGACCTCGCCGTTCCGAGGGCGCCTATAATACCTTTTTCATTTCCCCATGCAAGCGTAAATTCCCAATTTTTTGTCGTTTGCATGAAAAACAGACTAAGAGTATGTTTTTTAGTTAATTACGCTTTAATTGCAGCCAGTTGTTGCTGGGCAATGCGTGCTGCAGCGCTGTTGGCGTAGTCTTTTACTACCTGTTGGTAATATTGAGTTGCACCAGCTTTATCGCCCATTTTCTCTGCGATCATGCCAAGCTTCACTAAACTGTCACCACGTTTGTTGGAATCACTAAAACGGGTCACGACCGTATTGAAAACTTGCTTAGCTTCAGCAAACTCACTTTTATTAAACAGCAATTGTCCTAACCAATAATTAGCATTGGCGGCGTAAACTGAATCTGGATATTGTTTAATGAAAGCGCGAAAGGCTGGGATTGCATCATCATACTTACGCTCTTTCAGCACGAGATTAACTGCGCTTTCGTAGCTAGCCGTTTCACTTAAACTACTGGCGGCCGCATTCGCGGTTGCTGCTGCAGCGGCAGGAGTGGAAGGCACTGAAGCGGCTGGAGTCGCTGCTTTAGAAGATAAATTAGCAATTTCATCATAAAGCTGACGCTGGCGTTGCTGCATCTGCTCTATTTGATAATTTTGTTGTTCAGTCAAACCACGTAAGTCGAGAACTTCTTGCTGCAAAGTATCCAGACGGCGCTGCATATCAATTTCGCTTTGTTGTCTCGATTTTACAATGCGCTCTAAACGAGCAAGTCTGTCATCACCTGAACCACCAGCAAGGTCTTCAACAGGAGCAGGAGCTGCAATTGCAGCTCCTGCGCCGAAGAACATTGCCGTAATTAAGACGGCACGTTTCATCTCGTTACTCTCCGTAATTCAATCTTAGTAAACTAAAACTGCACGACGGTTTTTAGCAAAACCTTCATCGGTACGAGTGAAGTCAAGTGGCTTCTCTTCGCCGTAGCTTACGATGCTCATTTGGCTAGGTTGTACACCCATGCCTTGTAAGTATTTAGCAACAGCTTTAGCACGACGCTCACCCAGTGCGATGTTGTATTCTGGCGTGCCACGCTCGTCGGCATGACCTTCAATCAATACACGAACACTTGGGTGCTCAACTAAATAAGTACCATGGGCTTCGAGGACAGCTGCATATTCAGTTTGAACTTCACTGCGGTCGAAATCGAAGTAAATAATGTGCTCTTTTCTCAACTGCTCGAGTTGCTGACGTTGTTGCTCTTCAGGCGACAACATTCCACCAATACCGCCCGTTTGAACACCACCATTGAGTTCACTACCAGAACCGCTTGTAGAGCCCATAGCATCAGTTTCTGATTCAGAAGTTGAGCTACACGCACTAATAGCCATAATTGGAAGTGCTACCAACATAGCTTTTAACAACTTGTTCAGATCCATTACTTGTTCCTTATAAAATTAAATGTTAATAAATCAAACTAATACACTAGAGAAACGGAGACCAAGAAGGTGATTTCACCTCGCCCTGACCTACCGGTAATCTCGCTTTAAAGCGTCCGTCCGTAGAAACAGCTGCTAAAACTTGCTTGCCTTGATACGTAGTGCCATAAATCACCATAGTACCATTAGGGGCCACACTTGGAGACTCGTCCAAACGTGTCGATGTCAGCACCTGCATAAAGCGCGTACTTAAATCCATACGTGCAATATTAAATTTACCATTTGTGCGATTCACAAAAATCATGCTGCGACCATCAGGGGTAATTGAACCACCTAAATTCCATTCACCTTCAAAGGTTTCACGGGTCACTTTGCCTGAATTTAAATCTACACGATATAACTGTGGTCTACCACCACGCTCGGAGGTAAACAACAATGACTTGCCATCAGGATACCAAGAAGGCTCAGTATCGATGGAATAGTGGTTGGTAATACGTTTAATCGCCTTAGTGGCAATATCAATGACATAAATCTCAGGTTGACCATCCTTAGAGAGGGTCACGGCCAATGATTTACCATCGGGCGAGAAAGAAGGCGCACCGTTAATGCCAGGGAAACTACTCACCTTCGTACGCACTTGAGTGTATAGGTCCTGAACAAAAATCTCGGCTTTTTTGTTTTCAAAACTCACATAAGCTAAACGACGGCCATCGGGTGACCACGCGGGTGACATCAAAGGCTCAGGAGAGCGCAATAACATCTGCTCATTGTAACCATCATAGTCAGCAATCATTAATGAATAAGCCGCTTTTTGACTGTGGTTAACCAATACATAAGAAATACGCGTTAAAAACGCACCACGAATACCGGTCAATTTTTCATAAACGATATCGCTTATACGGTGGCCATACTGACGAAACTGGGTCGCAGAAATCACGGTCTGACGACTATCCATCAAAAATTCAGTTGGACTTGCAGGACCTTTTAGTGCTTGGTTTTGTGCTTTAACCAAATCAATAAGATCAAAGCTCACCAAAAACTGATCCGTGCCGTAAGGCTTAACCGAACCAACCACAACGGCTTCAGCACTAACATTAGCCCAAGCATTGGCATCAAACTGTGCTAAGGCTCCAATACCACGTTGAGGTAACCCTAATTCATCTAAAGGTTTAAACGTACCGCTGCGCACTAAGTCAGACATAACCACATCGGCAATCGCCTGTGGTGGCGCACCAGCACCTTGCCATTGGAATGGCATCACAGCGATTGGTCGCGCCGCATCCACACCTTCGGTAATCACAATATCCAGCGCCGCTTTTGCCGGCATAGTGCAAAGCAGAACTGCCAATGCTAACCATTTTGCCAAAATTTTCATGGGACTCCTTTAATTAAACGTTGGTTCAACGATTAAGTTAATTTCTTTCATCAAGTTATATACCGCAGGGTCTGGAGACACTGGTAACTTACCCGCTTTTAAAATCGCCGCTTTAGCTGCACGACACACATTCGGATCACCACCTTGTGTCTGACTGCTAATCACAAATCCATCATTCGCTAAACGCACAGAAACGGTACACGTTTTACCACGCATCGATTCATCAACCACAAGGTTACGCTGAATCGTTGATTTAATCATCGCGGTATACTTACCGACTTCCGTTTGCATCTGCTTATTCATGGTTTGCGATAAGGCTGCCTGCTCGGCGGCTAACGCATCAGCCATTTCCTGCTCCTGCTGAGCACGGGCTTCAGCATCCGCTTTCGCCTTAGCATCTGCTTTTGCCTTAGCTTCGGCTTTTGCTTTCGCCTCTGCATCAGCCTTGGCTTTTGCCTCTGCTTTGGCTTTAGCGTCTGCCTCAGCTTTTGCCTTGGCTTCGGTTTCTTTCTGCTTACGGTCTGCCTCAGCTTTCGCGGCAGCGGCCTCTTCTACTTTACGTTTTTCCGCGGCTTTTTGGGCTGCATCTTCAGCAAGTTTACGTTCTTGCTCCTTCTGCTTGCGATCGGCTTCGGCTTTTTGTGCTTTTTCCTTTTCCTGTTGCTGCTTCACCTGCGCGGCTTTCGCGGCATCATTGGCCTTTTGGGTCTCAATTTCTTGCTGCTTACGTTCTTCCGCCAGTTTCTTCAACTGTGCTTGTTCACGCTCACGGGCTTGCTTTGCTTCCTGTGCTTTGCGTTCAAGTTCGGCTTGGCGCTCACGTTCTCGGCGCTCTGCATCGCGCTTTTCCTGCTTTAGCTTTTCAACTTGATTAGCGACTTGTTGCTGATCAACCATAACAGCTTTTACTGCAGGGGCGCTAACTTGTTGCACAGGTTCAGGTTTATGGGTGAAATCTATGCCAATGGCCAGAATAATTATCACGCCAATATGAATACCTGCTGAAATTGACAGAGGTAATGCAACATTTGAATTATCCGCCACCTATTTCTCCTTGGGTGAATCCGTCATCAAACCGACTGAGGGAACGCCTGCCTGTTGCAAGGTCACCATCAATTGGATCACGTTATCGTAAGGAATAGTTCTATCGGCTTTAACCACCACAGGACGTTCAGGCTCAGTCACCATAATCGCCGCCACGGCGGTGGCTAACTCTTCCAATTCCATTTCTTCGTTATTGGAACCGCCCTGATTAAGAAAATAAGTACCGTCGGCATCAATAGACGCCACAACCGGCGGCTTACTATCCGCGGGTAGTACTTCGGCCGCACCTTGCGGCAGCTCCACTTTCACCCCTTGGGTCACAATCGGCGCTGTTACCATGAAAATAATCAGCAACACGAGCATGACGTCGATGTAAGGCACCACGTTGATTTCGGCAACAGGGCGACGACGTTTACGCTGATAACCGACTTGCATTATACGCCTTCCTTCTCACTGTATGCTTGGCGATGCAGGATGCTAGAAAACTCTTCCATAAAGTTAGCGTAACCGATTTCCAGCTTTTCAACCTGAGTCGCAAAACGGTTATAAGCGATAACTGCTGGAATTGCCGCAAACAGACCCATAGCGGTAGCAATCAGTGCTTCTGCAATACCTGGCGCTACCATGGCTAATGTTGCGTTTTCCATCGAGCCAATTGCGATAAATGAATTCATAATACCCCATACCGTACCAAACAAACCGATATAAGGGCTAGTCGAACCAATGGTTGCCAATAACGGTAAGTTAGCTTCTAACTTTTCTAATTCACGGGATAAGGTCACACGCATCGCCCGCGAAGTACCATCCATAACCGCATCAGGCACTTTGCTATTTAATTTATTCAGACGTGAATATTCTTTAAAACCCGTCACAAATAATGACTCTAAGCCCGTATTATCTGGACGAGCCGATAATTCTTTATACAGACGATTTAAATCGACGCCTGACCAAAATTTATCTTCAAATTTTGCCGATTTATTTTTTGCAGATGTCAATAAACTACGGCGTTGTAAGATCACCGTCCAAGACATTACAGACAAGCAAAGTAAAGTGAACATAACAAATTTCACTAATAAACTGGCTTGTAAAAATAACCCGACAATCGACATATCAGCTTGCACTGTCAAACTCCTGCACAATATTTAAGGGGATAGCTCGGGGCCGCATACGTGATAAGGCTACACAGGCTACTAGCACTGTGCCTTCACAATAACAGTCTCCCAGATGATCAACCAAACGTTGATGAAATACCAACGAGGCCTTTTTCAACTCTATGACCTTAGTTTCTACAATAAGGTTCTGTTCAAAACGTGCGGCTTTTTTAAAATCCAATTCCGCCCGCTTAACTACAAACGCCGTGTCATCGGCCAACAGTGCAGTCTGACTTACGCCTAAGGCTTTTAACCATTCGGTTCGCGCTCGCTCAAAAAAATTGAGATAGTTCGAATGATAGACAACGCCACCTGCGTCGGTATCTTCGTAATAGACTGAAATGGGCCAATTAAACGTCATGCGAAATCAGTAGATTTTGGTTGAAAAATTGACGCTACTATACCTAGGGAAACAAGACTTGTGAATGACCCGATGAAGATATAGATAGGGATGGCAGGGGTTTCAACGCAATTGAGGGATTTGTAAATAACAATGGGGTCAAACGACCCCATTTAATTAACATAGTTAGCTATTTTGCAAGGGTTTGCGGTAGTGCCAAACCAAAGCTTTGCCACAGGAAGCTATAAATATCGGCAAACTCGTCGATCTTCATCGCGGTTGGTTTACCCGCACCATGTCCAGCATTAGACTCAATGCGCATTATCACGGGTTTATCGCCCTGCTGTTTTTCTTGCATCATGGCGGCAAATTTAAAGCTGTGTAGCGGCACCACACGATCATCGTGATCAGCCGTCATCACCATAGTTGCAGGATAAGCCTGCGCTTTAACATTATGGTAAGGCGAATAAGCTAATAATGCCGGAAACTGCTCTGCATTATCTGCACTGCCATATTCACTAGTCCAAGCCCAACCAATGGTAAACTTATGGAAGCGCAGCATATCCAACACCCCCACTGCTGGTAGCACAGCAGCAAACAGCTCAGGACGTTGCGTCACCGCGGCGCCCATCAATAAACCGCCATTACTGCGGCCATAAGCGCCTAACTTTGTAGTGTTGGTGTATTTTTCGTTGATCAGGTATTCGGCAGCGGCAAAATAGTCATCAAACACATTTTGCTTTTTATCGAACATACCTGCCTGATGCCAGCTTTCACCATAATCCGCGCCGCCGCGTAAACTTGGTACGGCGTAAATGCCGCCCATATCTAACCATGCGATGTTGGCGGGGCTAAAACGCGGCGTCATCGAAATCGCGAAACCACCGTAGGCATACAGAAGCGTTGGGTTTTGACCATTCTTCACCAGCCCTTTTTTGTAGGACAGCATCATCGGGACGCGAGTACCGTCTTTGCTGGTATAAAACACTTGCTCAGACACATAATTATCGGGATTAAATGACACCTGAGGTTTCGCAACAACGGTCGACTGCGCTGTTTTAAAATCAAACTTATAGGTGGTTTCAGGTTGAATATAGCTGTTAAAGACATAGTAGAAATAGTCTTTACTCGCCTTACCGAAAGGCCCGGCGACATTACCTTTACCTGGTAAAGTGACATCTTGACGCTTTTGGCCGCCCATGCTGAAAATCGATAATTGTCCCAATACATCGTGTAAATAGCTGACGACTAAATGGTCATTGATAATGGCGACTTTATTAATGGGATCTTTCGACTCTGGAATAATGGTTTGCCACTGCGATTTCTCACTATTACGGGTATCAATGGCAATCACTTTACCGTTAGGCGCATCTAAATCGGTTTTAAAATAAAATACCGAACCGTCATTACCTAAAAACTCATACTCTGCTTCGAGGTTAAGGATTAATTCCACCACCTGTGCTTTAGGTTCAAACAGTGATTTATAGAAAAAGCGATTACGTTTGTCCGTACCCTGCGAAATCGACAGCAGTAAATATTCGCCCTGCTCAGACACATCGATGCCAAATCCCCAATCTTTGTTTTGTGGGCGTTCGTAAATCAATAAATCTTGGCGCTGATCTGTGCCTAATTTGTGGTAATACACTTTTTGATTAAAGTTCACATCGGCCAGTAAATCCCCACCCGCTGGCGCATCGTAACGGGCATAGAAAACCCCTTGGTTTTCCTTATCCCATACCGCGCTGGAGAATTTAATCCAGTTGAGTTCATCTTTAAGCTTTTTACCCGTGGCAATATCAATAAACTGCCACTGCTGCCAGTCAGAGCCTGACTTAGACACTCCATAGGCTAGAATCTTACCGTCATTACTTACCGATACGCCAGACAACGCCACGGTACCATCGGCTGAGAAGCTATTTGGATCGAGCACGGCTTTCTCAACGCCATCTTTGCCTTTTACATAAAGGACCGATTGCGCTTGTAAACCATCGTTACGGTAATAAAACTGGTTATCGCCATTCTCGAAGGGGGCTGAAATCTTCTCGTAGTTCCACAGTTCAGTGATACGATCAACCACGGCTTGTTTGTTGGGGATCTTCGCCAAGTAAGCCTGACCAAAGGCCTGTTGTTCTTTTACCCAGCTTTCAGTTTCTGGCGTGTTTTCTTCAAGGTGACGATATGGGTCCACTACTGTGACACCATGGATAGTATCAACTAACTCGTCTTTTCTCGTTTCAGGGTAAACCAATTTGTTTGCGCTGACCTGCTGTGCGGCCTCTTCTGGCGTATTGCCACTCTGGCAGGCGGCCAACGCCATGCCCAATGTGGCTACTAATAAACCTTGCTGGGCAAGGCGAAATCTTAATGCCATCTTTTATCGTCCTTTTGGTGATGTCCGGCTTAACGCTCTTTTGCAGCAAGTACTATACAAGCAAAATTTTTCATGGCAATGCTGTAGCAAAAGATGAGGTTTTCTCGCGAAGAAGAAGGATTTAACAAACTGGTAGCAATGATGAGCTTATTGAAGTGTATTTTTATGCAGTAATTATGACTGACAAGTTATTAATCATGCTAAATAGTGACTTAAGTGAGGCAGATCACTTAATCAATCATTAGTTTTGCTAATGTATCGAGGCAATTTTTCTCGTTTGCTAGCCAAATAACAACACACTAGAATGTGCTTGTTTTCAGGAGATATCCGCTAGTGGATATTGAAAACAAAGAACTTTTAAACTGATGTCTTTTAAGTACTTCAGTTCATCCCTGGTTCTTATGCTTGACTTCCTTCCTTCAATTTGTTGATTGCAAATGCATTATTTTGCGGCCCGCTTAGATTAAGCGGGCTTTTTTTTACCCAGAATCAAACATCAAGCGACACTTATCGGCGTTCAGTATTTTTTGTTACATAAAAACCACTGGAGCCTCTCAATAAATAGCGCTTATTTGCGTGTAGCCATCCGAATCAACAGACTGCCATCGCATTTTGAGGCGAATACAAACAGCGTCAATAAGCAACAATGCCAAGTCAGTAGACTTGGCATTGTTAGGTTAAGCTTTGATTTAGAGGGGCTTACTAATTCGGATCACAACTCGGCGGTTTAGCGCCCTTTCCTCAATATCGTCATTTGAAGCCACGTGACGCCGCTCGCCGTGACCCACAGTCACAATTCGATCTTGCGGAATACCGCTTGAGACAAAGAAATCTTTTACCGATTCAGCGCGTTTGTCCGAGACTTTCTGATTCACTGAACGACCACCATAACTATCGGTATAAGCATCGACTAATACTAATTCTACATCTGGATCGTATGACAAATATTCCTGTATTCGCGTAAGCTGTTGCTGTGAGAAGCGAGTTAAATCCGTTCCTCCTTCATCATAATTAAGCACGGTAAAAGCAATATCTTCAAAGCTATAAGGCAATAGGTGCGATAAACACGCCTTAAACTCAGCATATTTTCGGCCAAAATTCGCTGCCGACAGCCCTACAGCAATTTTATTGGACTCATCATACCAATCGGCATAGTAAAATGTCGGCTCCATACCACGGCTTAGCTCGTTTAACATGGACCACGCGGCGCGTTTAGGCACTTCACCATTAAAATACTTTTGGTAACGTAACGAAGTGATTTCTTTTGACACCACACCTGGTCGCCATTTGGGAGCTCGGCTCATCAACTTGGCTTGGGTCACTTGATCAGGTTTTACCCACATATCCAAAGTGAAATTGAGATTTAATTGCTTACCCGCTTCACTGGTAAAAATCGCTTTACCGTAGGAAGGAATATCATGCTCAAGACGGCACACGATCGGACTGTTTTGACTGACTCGCCATTGGGATTCACCCAAAGAGGCCACATAGTGGCGCAACTCTGCCATTGCAGTTGCTGGAACGCATAAAATTGATACTAATATCAGTTTTCGCCACATAGCCCTTACTCGTGTTTATTCGGTTACGAGGTTTTATCGGCAAACTTTTTAGTTCCTTTAGCTCATAAAACCAGCAATCAAACATGACACATCCTAGTTCATTAAGCATAATAGCGCCCTGTGATTTTTCTTGGGTACTTTAATGAGCGATATTTGCGACGCAAACAAATTGAAACACCGATTTCGTGGCTACTTTCCGGTAGTGATAGATGTCGAAACCGCGGGCTTCAACTCTCAAACCGATGCGTTGCTGGAAATAGCCGTCACGCTACTGAAAATGGATGATGAAGGTGTGCTCGGGATTGATAAAACCCTGCATTTCAACATTGAGCCCTTTGAGGGTGCAAATTTAGAACCCGAGGCGCTGGCTTTTAATGGTATCGATCCCACCAATCCATTACGCGGTGCGGTCAGCGAAAAAGAAGCCTTTTTAGAAATATTTAAAGCCGTTAAAAAAGCCCAAAAGGCATCTGATTGTCACCGTAGTATTATTGTGGCGCACAATGCGGCCTTCGATCATGGCTTTGTGAGTAAGGCTATTGAACGTTGTGACTTAAAACGCTCTCCATTCCATCCGTTTGCCACTTTTGATACCGCGACGTTGGCAGGATTAGCGATTGGCCATACGGTATTAGCAAAAGCCTGTATTATGGCAGGCATCCCTTTTGACAATAAAGAAGCCCATTCTGCACTCTACGATACCGAGCGCACTGCTGAACTCTTTTGTTATATCGTCAACCGCTGGAAATCTTTAGGTGGCTGGCCACTCTTAGCCATCAACGAACCTGATGATTCGGATAGCGAAGCATAGCTTTACCAACAATTGCCTAAAACAAGAAAGCTGCCATTTGGCAGCTTTCTTTTTACCTAACTAAAGGTTTGTAAATTACAGAGAGCTTGCGTTTTCAGCTAAGTAAGCCGCAACACCTTCAGTGCTTGCGTTCATACCTTTGTCGCCTTTTTCCCAACCTGCTGGGCAAACATCACCGTGCTCTTCGTGGAATTGCAGTGCGTCGATCATACGCAGCATTTCGTCAACGTTACGGCCTAATGGCAAATCGTTAACCACTTGGTGACGTACCATACCTTCTTTGTCGATCAGGAATGAACCACGGAAAGCCACGCCAGCTTCTGGGTGCTCAACATCGTATGCTTTACAGATGTCGTGTTTAACGTCAGCAACTAAAGTGTATTTCACTTGGCCAATACCACCTTTTTCAACTGGGGTGTTACGCCATGCGTTGTGAGTGAATTGAGAATCGATAGACACACCGATCACTTCAACACCACGCTTAGTGAACTCTTCCATGCGGTGATCAAAAGCGATCAACTCTGATGGACAAACGAAAGTGAAGTCAAGTGGATAGAAAAATACCACTGCAGGCTTGCCTTTGATGGCTGCAGTTAAGTTAAAGCTATCTACGATTTCGCCAGAACCTAATACAGCTGCTGCAGTAAAATCAGGAGCCGGACGGCCTACTAATACGCTCATTTTATATCTCCATCTATGAGTTGAACTAACTATAAAAGTAAAACATCCCTTAAACACGCTTGCACATTTGTGCGAGTGTATTTGAGAGCGCTTACCAATCAAATCTTTAGGCATTATAAGTCGTGCGTTTTGCCTTACAACCTATTTAAGACCAATATCACATTTTTCAAGGGCATTTTGACGTTACTGCTTAAGGATAGAGCAATCTGTGCCATTGATAAGCGCTTTAGCCCACATTCATCTAACACTAAAAGCCCTCTCGATTCACATTTTCAGATATTTTTCAGATTAAGGCTCGGTAAACTGGACAGACACGGCCTTCGCAGTCGAAAATAACCCTTTTGGTTTACAGAATTAAGAATTTGTCTATGAATGCAGTCGTCATTGCTGTGTGTTTAATGTTAGCCCTTAGTTTGGCGAGGGTGAATGTAGTGGTCGCGCTCACCATCAGCGCCCTCGTTGCTGGTTTAGTCGGGGGAATGGATCTGCATCAAACGATTGATGCCTTCAATACAGGACTAGGTGGCGGCGCACAAATCGCCCTGAGTTATGCCTTATTGGGTGCATTTGCCGTAGCATTATCCCATTCAGGCTTGACGACGCTGATCTCCAACTCGATCATTAAAAGCCTTGGCCAAGAACCTAATCCGACCAACACTAATTGGGTGCGCTGGTTACTGCTGTTATCCCTGCTCGTGATGTCAATCGCATCGCAAAATATCCTGCCGATCCATATCGCCTTTATTCCGATACTCGTGCCGCCACTGCTGCATGTAATGACCAAGCTGCATATCGACCGCCGTCTGGTCGCCTGCGTGCTGACCTTTGGTCTTGTGACCACCTACATGATTTTACCCGTGGGCTTTGGTGGTATTTTCTTAAATGATATTTTACTGTCAAACCTCACCAGCAATGGCTTAGTCGCTGTGCGTGACCAAATCCCCCCTGCCATGTTGATCCCCGCAGCGGGCATGGTAGTCGGTTTATTGATCGCAGTATTTGTTAGCTATCGCAAGCCGAGGGTATACGATGAAACTAAAGTGCTCAGTGCCGAGCCCGAAGAGACGCTCAATAAGCGCAATATCGCTATCGCAGCGGTAGCAATTCTTGCAACTTTATTTGTACAGCTTGAGACTGATTCGATGATCTTCGGCGCTTTAGTCGGCTTTATGATCTTTAGTTTCTCTGGCGCACTAAAACACGTTGCTGACCAAGATATCTTTACTCAGGGCGTGCGCATGATGGCCAATATCGGTTTTATCATGATCTCCGCCGCAGGTTTTGCCGCAGTAGTGAAAGAAACTGGTGAAGTTGGCACCCTGGTTTCATCATTGAGTAGTCTGATTGGCGACAATAAAGCCCTCGCCGCCTTTTTGATGTTAGTCGTTGGACTATTAATTACTATGGGTATTGGCTCATCCTTCTCGACCATTCCGATTATTGCGACCATTTATGTGCCCTTGGCGCTAAGTTTTGGCTTTTCAGTACCCGCAACTATCGCGTTAGTCGGGACTGCTGCTGCGTTGGGCGATGCAGGCTCGCCAGCGTCGGACTCAACATTGGGTCCCACATCGGGTTTAAATGCCGATGGTCAGCACGACCATATCCGCGACAGCGTGATCCCCACCTTTATTCATTACAATATTCCACTGTTAGTATTTGGCTGGATTGCCGCCATGGTGCTCTAAGCGTAGGAAAGACATATAGACATAAGCAAAAGCGTGGTAATGCCACGCTTTTTTTTATGATAGGGATTTAAGCATTGAGTATTAGAACGTTACCGCAAAACATCATTTTCATCATCGGATCTTTTTTGTGTCTTATCCGCGTATAACGCCTTATCTGCCGCCAGAAATACCGCCTCAAAGGATGGACAATCCATTGAATCTGCGACACCGCAAGAAACGGTTAGCATATTTAAAAAATGTCGCTGCCGAATGTTATCTTTAAGTCTATCCGCAAGTTGTTGTGCTTTATCAATAGGACAGTTGGCTAAAATCACTACAAACTCATCACCACCAGTGCGGATAATAATGTCGTTTTCTCGAAAAACGGCTCGCATCGCTTCGACAATTTGCATTATTGCCAAATCACCTAATTGATGACCATGTGTGTCGTTAATCGCTTTTATTTTATCGCCATCAATACAAATCACAGCATATTGAGACGCAGTTGCAGCCTTAAAAATAAGTGTTTCATAGATTTTTTTATTGTAGGTCTTCGTAAATGGATCCAACAGCATAGCTTCAGAAAATTGCTGACGCTCAGTACGTAACTGCTTGAGACGCATAAATTTAAGTTGGAAAATAATTGTTAAGCCCGACAGCAATAACCAAAGAGGCAAATATTGCATAAAAAACCTTAACGTACTGATTTTGTATGTTAAAACACTCTGATTATCTAAGTGATTACTCATAGCATAAAACAGAAAGTTGGGCGTGATCCGTGTCCAAAAACTATCTCCGCTAATGACAATCTCAGTGCCATAAGGCGAGTTCTGAGTTTCAAACACTTTTCTTTGCATAAAATCCGTTGCCATAAATGATGTATCAGCAATCACATCCCCCCAAAGATGCTCAGGCGCATGTGAGGATGAAATGGGCGCCGCCATAGAAAGAATAATGTTTCCCGTTACTTCATCACGATAAGGAACGGACAGCACAATATCATCAACTAAGGAGTCCGCAGAGGCATCCTTACTACAATAATGCAGCCGTTGGCAAAACTCATTGGTGAAAGAATTTTCGTGTATTAAGCGACTTTTCACCTCATCAGGAATCGTGGAGGCAAAATATAGCGCATTACTTTTGTATAGACCGATATATATAAACGCATTTCTGACAGGATTCTTATTATTTGAATATAAATAGTCAAAATAGCGCAGGATCAGCTCTTCTTCTGGTGATAAGGCTCCGCCTGAAAGCAATAATAAGCGGGAGGAATCAAGCTTAAATGGTGTCAGTAGCGCACTATCAAAATCAATAATATCGTGTAAAGATAAGCTCTTACCAAGCAACTCTAAATAACTTGGCACCACGTGTTTCGCCCGTACAAATTTGACAAATGCCCTGTGTTCTTTCTCTATTCGCAGGGGTAAAAGGACCAGCAGTAACACAACAAATATCAAGGTAGCCAATGAACAAGATTGGCGAACAAGTGACCAACTTAGTTTTGAAACCATCATAATCCCCGATGATGACCTGAGTTAAATCGATTTATTGCAAACCTACTGCGCCGCGCAAAACGCATTCTGTCAAAAATTAATCTTATCGTTAACTGTAGAACGAGTCGGCAAAAATGGAATCATAAAAAACAAAAAGGGAGCCTAAGCCCCCTTGTCAAATCGAGATAGCATTTAAGCCATCAGAACATTATTTAGTCCCAAAAATCTTATCGCCCGCATCACCTAAACCAGGCAGGATATAGCCCTTCTCGTTTAAGCATCTGTCGATGGCGGCAGTATACAGCTCAACATCCGGGTGAGCCGCTTCAAGGGCTTTGAGCCCTTCTGGCGCGGCAACTAACACTAAGGCTTTAATTGACGTGCAACCGCGTTTTTTCAGCAGGTCGATAGTCGCAATCATCGAGCCACCAGTTGCCAGCATAGGGTCAACGATCAGCGCAATACGCTCGTTCATGTCGCTGGCCAGCTTTTCAAAATATGGCACAGGTTCTAGGGTTTCTTCGTCGCGGTAGATACCCACAACCGAAATACGCGCACTTGGAATATGCTCAAGTACACCGTCCATCATGCCTAAACCCGCACGCAAGATAGGCACAACAGTCACTTTCTTGCCTTTGATCTGATCCACATCTACCGGACCATTCCAGCCTTCAATCGTAACAGTTTCGGTTTCGAAATCTGCGGTAGCTTCATAGGTTAACAAGCTGCCGACTTCAGCGGCTAGCTCACGGAAACGTTTAGTGCTAATGTCACCTTCACGCATTAAGCCGATTTTGTGACGCACTAACGGGTGTTTAACCTCGACAACTTTCATTTTTCTCTCCTACTATTGTTCGCGAATTATCTTAGGCAAATTTTTCAGATTTTAGATGATTTGTTTATTGGGTAAAACATAAAGTTTTTCCATTCGGACTAATCGTGAGCAATATCGCAAGAATTATTACTTATCGCTTAAGATACGCCCACTAACACACTATTTTATGACCAATCACTAGATTGAAAATGTGAAATATCCCCCTGTGAAGCTAAAAAAACTTCAGAGATACTGATAAATCCAAATCATGGCTTTCGACCCCTAGCACAAGCTGGTAGAATACCGCCGCATAAAAATCCAATAACGATGTACCCGAGAGGATCCTCCGTGAGCACTCCTACCCCACTGAGCTATAAAGACGCTGGCGTTGATATTGATGCTGGTAATGCACTGGTAAGTAACATTAAAGCGGCTGTTAAACGTACCCGTCGTCCAGAGGTAATGGGCAACTTAGGTGGTTTTGGCGCATTGTGTGAATTACCCACTAAATACAAGCAACCTGTTTTAGTGTCAGGCACCGACGGTGTTGGTACTAAATTGCGTTTAGCTATCGATTACAAAAAACACGACACAGTCGGTATCGACTTAGTGGCCATGTGTGTGAACGATTTGATCGTTCAAGGCGCTGAGCCGTTGTTTTTCCTCGATTACTACGCAACAGGCAAGCTCGATGTAGAAACAGCAACCTCTGTTGTTAACGGCATCGGCGAAGGTTGTTTCCAATCTGGTTGTGCGTTAATCGGCGGCGAAACCGCTGAAATGCCAGGCATGTATGAAGGCGAAGATTACGACCTCGCAGGTTTCTGTGTGGGCGTAGTTGAAAAGGCCGACATCATTGACGGGAGTAAAGTGGCTGCGGGTGACGCCTTAATCGCCTTAGCCTCAAGCGGTCCTCATTCAAATGGCTATTCATTAGTTCGTAAAGTATTAGAAGTCAGCCAAGCGGATCCTCAACAGGACCTCAATGGCAAGCCATTGATCCAACATCTGTTAGAACCAACCAAAATTTACGTTAAATCATTGCTCAAGCTGATCGAAGCATCGGACGTGCACGCAATGGCGCACATCACTGGCGGCGGTTTCTGGGAAAACATCCCCCGCGTACTGCCTGAAAACTGCAAAGCCGTTATCCAAGGTGATTCATGGCAATGGCCTGCTGTTTTCAATTGGTTAATGGAAAACGGTAACATTGCAGAATATGAAATGTACCGCACCTTTAACTGTGGTGTCGGCATGATCGTTGCGCTGCCAGCCGATAAAGTTGATGCCGCACTGGCACTGCTCGCCGCCGAAGGCGAACAAGCTTGGCTAATCGGTGCTATCGCTGCTCGCGAAGGCAATGAAGAGCAAGTGGAGATCCTGTAATGCCCCAAAGCTGTCGTGTAGTTGTATTAATTTCCGGAAATGGCAGTAACCTGCAAGCCGTTATCGACGGTTGTGACGATAATCTGCAGGCCGAAGTTGTCGGAGTGATCAGTAATAAACCCGATGCCTACGGTTTAATTCGCGCCCATCATAGTGAAATTGATACCAGCTGCGTGATTGCTCATTCAGGTGAATCTCGCTCTGATTACGATGCACGGTTAATGGCAACGATTGAAAAGTACCAACCCGATTTGATCGTGTTGGCTGGATTTATGCGTATTCTGACCAACGATTTTGTGAATCGTTACTTAGGACGCATGATCAATATCCACCCTTCATTGCTGCCTAAATATACCGGATTAAACACCCACCAGCGCGCCATCGATGCCAAAGACACTGAACATGGCGCCAGTGTGCATTTTGTCACCCCAGAGCTGGATGCAGGCCCAGTGATTTTACAGGCAAAAGTCCCTGTTTATGAGGATGATACTGCTGAGATGCTCGCCGCTCGTGTCCATGAGCAAGAGCATGCGATTTATCCTTTAGTGGTAAAATGGTTCAGCCATCAACGCCTCAAGATGCAGGACGGCCAAGCCTATCTCGATGGCACGTTAATCGGACCTAACGGCTACGCCTCCGATTAATCTCTGAATATTGGAAAAAGAGACCCTAAGGGTCTCTTTTTTTTCGTCTTGTCATACAAAATCATTGTTTTCTCGCCTAATGTGGCATTAGATAAGCTAACGAAAAGTGATTTTGTTCGGCATACAAGAGACTATTAGATGAAAAATATTATCTGCGATATCGATGGTGTACTCCTGCACGACAATAAGCTGATCCCCGGCAGTGATAAATTTATCCACCGCGTTCTCGACCAAGGCAATCCCCTCGTTATTCTGACCAATTACCCGGTACAAACGGGCAAAGATCTGCAAAATCGCCTCAGCGCCGCCGGGATAGACGTACCAGAAGAATGTTTTTACACCTCTGCCATGGCCACCGCCGACTTTTTAAAGCATCAGGAAGGCAGTAAAGCTTTTGTGATTGGTGAAGGCGCCCTCACTCATGAGCTCTACAAGGCAGGCTTTACCATTACTGACATTAATCCGGACTTCGTGATTGTCGGTGAAACCCGCTCCTATAACTGGGATATGATCCATAAGGCCGCCGGATTCGTCGCCCGCGGTGCCCGTTTTATCGCCACCAATCCCGACACTCACGGCCCCGCTTACAGTCCAGCCTGCGGCGCCCTGTGTTCTCCGATAGAGCGGATTACTGGCAAAAAACCTTTCTACGTCGGTAAACCCAGTTCGTGGATTATCCGCTCGGCGCTCAACCATATCGATGGTCATTCCGAAAATACCGTGATCATTGGCGACAATATGCGCACCGATATTCTGGCGGGGTTTCAAGCGGGGCTTGAGACCATTCTGGTCACCAGCGGCGTGAGCAAGCTTGAAGATATCGATAAAGAGCCTTTCCGCCCCAATCATGTATTCGCCTGCGCGGGCGATATCGATGTCGTTTAAGCATCAAACTGTCAGCTTCTCAGCACCTTAGCGTGCTGAGAAACACCACTGACCTTAACATTAAGTAACATATTTGCCGTTGGACTTCCCTTGTACCCCATTGTCGCTTGATTCATGATAAGGCACGACATCCCCCTTTGATATTCGCGTTAAACACGCCCTAAAAATAACAGTAGGATCAACCTATGCGACGTTTGTATCCGTTTTGCGCACTAGCCTTGCTCAGTGCCTGTAGCCCCAACTCGGCCCAGCCCGATGCCAACAGTAGTGCCGCACTGAAACCCGTGCAAATGAATGAAGCACGTTTTAGAGACGATATTAAAAACCTGTCTTCCGATGAGTTTGAAGGCCGCGCCCCAACCACTCAGGGTGAAAAACTCACCTTGGATTATTTATCCAAGGCCTTTGCAGAGATGGGACTTAAAGGTGCTTACCAAGGTAGCTTTTTACAACCTGTGCCTATGGTGAGCTATACCGCAGATGAAGCGCAGCAAGTCACGCTGGCAGGATTACCCTTTAAATATCGTCAAGATCTGGTGCTCAGCAGTCGCCATGATAACGGTGGAGTTAACATTGAAAACGCGCCACTGGTATTTGTTGGCTATGGGGTTAATGCACCTGAATATGCTTGGAACGATTACCAAGATCTCGACATGAAAGGCAAAATCGCGGTGATCTTAGTGAACGATCCCGGTTTTGCCCGTCCAGATTCAGGCAAATTTAATGGCAAAGCCATGACCTACTACGGTCGCTGGAGTTATAAATTTGAAGAAGCTAGCCGCCAAGGTGCGCTCGGCGCGCTACTCATTCACGATACTGAACCCGCATCTTATCCTTGGTCTGTGGTCGAAAACAGTTGGACAGGACCGCAGCAGGATTTAGTCCTTAGTAAAGCCGAGCAAGATAGCCGCGTCCAAGTTGAAGGTTGGTTAACCTTAGATACCGCCACAAAACTGTTTGAAAAGGCCGGCCTATCTCTTCCTACGCTAATGGCTCGCGCCGCCGATAGCCCAATTAACTTACCCCTTGAGCAAACGGCCAATATTGCCTTTAAAAACAAAGCAGAATACGCCAATAGCTATAATGTTGTTGCCACTCTTGCCGGTTCACAGCAAGCCGATGAACACATCCTGTTCACTGGCCACTGGGACCATATTGGCAAAGATGACAGTAAAGAAGGCGATAAAATTTACAACGGTGCCATGGACAACGCATCGGGCATTGCGGGCATTTTAGAAATCGCCAGACAACTGGCCGATAACGCTAAACAGGGCCACGGCTTAGCTCGCTCGGTGACCTTTATCGCTACCACGGGTGAAGAACAAGGGTTGCTTGGCTCACGTTATTATGCCGCTAATCCTATCTACCCCATTGATAAAACCGTGGCAGTGCTAAACCTAGATAGCACCAATATCTATGGAAAAACCAAGGACTTCACTATCGTCGGTAAAGGCAAGTCCGAGCTTGAAAACTACTTAATCGATGCCGCCAAACAGCAAAACCGCATTGCTTTGGGTGAAAAGAATCCTGCATCGGGCGGTTTCTTCCGCTCTGACCACTTCAGCTTCGCCAAACTTGGCGTTCCTGCGGTCTTTGCCGGTGGCGGTAGTGAGCCAATCGATGCGGCAACTGCGGACTATAAGACCCAAATGCAGGCGACCATGAAGGGCTGCTATCACAATGTCTGCGATGAATATCATGAAGACTGGGATTTGAGTGGTGCGATTCAAGATCTGGAAATTTACTATCAAGTGACTCGCAGCTTAGGCAACAGCCAAGATTGGCCAGGCTATTATCAAGGTACTGAGTTTAACAGCCTGCGTCCCGCCAAAACAGAACTTGCCACGACCGCAAAGTAAGCACCTGAAAACGATTCATCGCTGAAAAATCCCATAAGGCACCTTGAAAGGTGCCTTATTATGTTATGAGTATTTTATGAGCCGCCCCACTTTACGCTCACTGTTGACCTTGACTGTAGCAACACGGGCAATGACTGCCGATAAGCCGTTCATAAAACCAGCAACATTTACACTTAGATCACTATCTTGCTCACATTTATCATGATTTTCTCTAAAACGGATTTTCTTGAGTCAACATTATGTATTTGCCAATATCCCGCTTTGCAACCAACATCCAAAAACACTTTATGTATAAAAAAGCGAGATTAATTAAATAAACCTCAGTTATTATCATTTTAAACACAGATTAAAATCATCAAAAACACCTAAAAACGAACAAATCATCAAAAATTATATTTGGCAAAATCCCGAATCGCTGGCACATTGATACTCAATTGAGACATCCTCAAATGAAATACAGCGGTTTAGGAGTTGCATTATGTGTTCGATTTTTTCAATTTTAGATATTCAATCCGATGCGAAAGAGCTACGCCAAGTGGCACTGGAAATGTCCAAACTGATGCGCCATCGAGGCCCAGATTGGTCAGGCATTTACGCCAGCGATAAAGCGATTTTGGCCCACGAACGCTTGGCCATTGTCGATATTGAACATGGCGCGCAACCACTGCTAACCGAAGATGGCAGCCTTATCCTCGCGGTCAACGGTGAAATCTATAACCACAAAGAACTCAAAGCCCAACTCGGCGATAAATACAGCTATCAAACCAACTCGGATTGCGAAGTCATTCTGGCGTTGTATCAGGAATATGGCACTGAATTTCTTGATAAATTAAACGGTATTTTCGCCTTCGTACTCTACGACAAAGCCAAAGACGCTTATCTTATTGGCCGCGATCATATGGGTATCATTCCGCTCTACACGGGTCGAGATGCGGCAGGTAACTTCTATGTCGCCTCCGAAATGAAAGCCCTGATGCCAGTGTGTAAAACCGTGGAAGAATTCCAGCCGGGCCAATACTTATTCTCAAGCGATGCTGCAGCAGTGAAATACTACACCCGCGATTGGCAACAGTATGATGCAGTTAAAGATAACGGCGCCAGCCAAGAAGAACTGCGTGAAGCTCTAGAAGCCGCAGTAAAACGTCAATTGATGTCCGATGTACCTTACGGAGTATTACTCTCCGGCGGTTTAGACTCATCGGTGATCTCGGCTATCACCCAGACATTTGCCAAACGCCGTATCGAAGATGACGGTGAAACAAACGCTTGGTGGCCACAGCTACACTCCTTTGCTGTCGGTTTAAAAGGCGCTCCGGATTTAATCGCCGCCAAAAAAGTTGCCGATGCCATTGGAACGATTCACCATGAGATCAACTTTACCTTCCAAGAGGGTTTAGATGCGATTAAAGAAGTCATCTACCACTTAGAAACCTATGATGTGACCACCATTCGTGCTGCCACACCCATGTATCTGATGGCGCGTAAAATCAAGGCGATGGGGATCAAAATGGTGTTATCGGGTGAAGGTGCCGATGAACTCTTTGGCGGCTACTTATACTTCCATAAGGCGCCAAACGCACAGGCCTTCCACGAGGAACTCGTGCGTAAGCTGGATAAACTGCATCTATTCGACTGTCTACGCGCCAACAAAGCCATGGCCGCGTGGGGACTGGAAGCCCGTGTGCCTTTCCTCGATAAGGAATTTATGGATGTGGCGATGCGCATTAACCCTGAGGCAAAAATGTCTAAGGATGGCCGGATTGAGAAACACATTCTGCGCCAAGCCTTTGAGCATAAATTACCTAAAGAAGTCGCCTGGCGTCAAAAGGAACAATTTAGTGATGGCGTAGGCTACTCTTGGATTGATGGTTTGAAGGCCCATGCCGCAGAACAGGTCGACGATTTGCAACTGGCCAACGCGAAGTTCCGCTTCCCGTATAACACGCCAGAAACCAAAGAGGCTTACTTCTATCGCTGTTTCTTTGAAGAGCATTATCCATTGCCAAGTGCTGCCGAAACGGTTCCTGGTGGCAAGTCGGTCGCCTGCTCTACCCCAGAAGCGCTGGCATGGGATGAAAGTTTACGGGGTATTATCGACCCATCAGGCCGCGCCGTGCGCTCAGTGCATGCCGCCAGTTATTAACCACTGATATCCCATCCTAATAATAAAGCCACCCTCGGGTGGCTTTATTACCTTTAACGCTTTGCCCCATTCATTTAGCTTTGCCAAGCAAGCTAAAATACGGCCGAGCAATAATACCTTGAGTGATTCAAGAAGAAGCGAACCAATGATCTAGGCCGAAATTGCCAATGGTAAAACTGGCGTCATATCTTTAGCCTTAGAGATTTGCCAAGAGAACCCAGCAAGAAACGCCTTCCCCGCCTTTATCCCTTGCTGGTAATCAATCCGTAAATCCGCATCTGTGCTACCTAACAGCTTACTCTGTAATGGTGACTTAGCAAAAATCTGCACAATTTCAACATCATCGGGAGGATTTGCAATAAAGTCTAGCTCGGTCTGATAGGCTTGTTCATGCTGCACTAAGTAATCAATGGTCTTAGGGCAAAAACCTGAGACGCAGATCCACGACTTGAGTTTATGTACCCAAGCGGATTGGGCTTGAAAATCCTCATTCACCGTTCTGACCACCACAATTTTACGGGCGCCGCGTCGATACGCTTCACGCACAGGTAGCGGCGCAGCTAAACCGCCATCGAGATAAAAATCCTGCTCTGGCTCAGCCATAACTTCGGCATGATTAGCAGATTCAATCGCTAACCAAGGTGTTAACTTCACCCCTTGTTTATATAAAAAAGGCAATGCGCTAGAGGCTTTAAGTAGTTCACGCCAGTGATCGTGGTTGGTTGGGCTCAAGAAATACCCTTGGCGATCGCTGACTCGCGTGGTGGTGATAAGAAGTTCTCGCCCACGGAGGGATTGACTCGCCGCGGCTAAATCTAGCTTAAAGCTTCCACGTTGAATCTGGTCAAAATACCAGTCGAGATCGATCACATTGGCGCCAATCAGACCTCGTCCTAATTGATAGAAGCGTTTATGACGCGTTAAGCCACGGATAAGTTTTTTAGCGTATCCCTTTTGCCTAGCTAAGAAACTGGTCAAGTTTTGCGAGCCAGCGGAGGTACCAATCAATAAATCGAAAGGGTCGAACTCCGCATCAAGCCAAGCATCGAGTACGCCTGCGGTAAAAATACCGCGCTGACCACCACCCTCTGCAATTAACGCCACTTTAGGCGCGGTAACAGATTGAGAAGCTGAGGATAAATGGTTAATCGGCGGCATAACTGACCTTATCGCAATGGAGAATAGATAAGCCTAGTCTAAACAAAGAAAGCCATAGTAAAAAACGGATAGAATCTATTGTTGTAATCGATAAATATAAGAAGCGTTTTGCGTGAATTAAAGCACTTTAGCAACGATGCAATACTCGCATACATAGTTAAAAGCTATAGGTAACGTTGCTTGTAGATACAATGCGTTGCATATGCAATCTAAGCCCGCGAATCGTCACGCTGGCTTAGATTGCACTTGGGTTAGAACTTATGGCTCAGTTCAAGCGTGACATTGCGCGGCTCGCCAGGGAAATGACCATTGCGTTCACTAAACCCGCTGACAGCATATTCCTTATCGAAGATATTCTTCAGATTTACGCGCACTTGGGTTTGGTCCCACTGGGTCGTCCAGCTCATATCAAACACTGTATGGGGTTTCACCGTTTGACCATTGAGGCTAAATTGCTCGCCCACATAGTCCATCCCAAAAGCAATGGCGGAATCAATCGCTTGAATATCGTAGCGCGTCCATAGCCCGGCTTGATGGCGCGGCGCATTGGCAAAGTGTTTGCCGTCGCCAAAGGTGTTGGTTAGGCTGTCGTTGGTCACGCCCTTGATCACTTCCGTATCGTTATAGGCATAGTTAGCCGTTACGGTAAGGTTATCTGTGAGATCGCCCACCAGCGTCCATTCCACCCCTTGGCTACGTACTTCGCCAAAATTAACTAAATTCGGAATACCATCGTCATCCCCAGTATCTAAAGGGTTAGCCTGGGCCACATTTTGTTTTTCAATGCGATAGAGTGCAAGCGTGGTCATAAACTGGCCATCGAGCCACTCGTTTTTCATCCCAAGTTCTATTTGATTACCAGTTTCGGGATCGAGTGCGCCGTCACTTTTGATGCTCTCTTGATCAGACAATGCTGCCGGATTGAAACTCTCTGAGTAGTTCAAGTAGAAAGACATCGCATCGATTGGACGATAATTCAATCCAGCCCTTGGGGTAATGGCATTATCGCTAAAGGAGAATCCGGTCTTTTTATCGTAATCATCAAACTGGCTGAAGCGTAGACCAGCAATTAAAGACCACTGCTCGTTGAAATGCAGATGCTCTTGCAAATAGAGGCCAAAACGGTTGGCACGGGTACCGTCGGTATCCATGTCTTTTAACTGATAAGCACTTGGGTTTGTTTCACCGTAATTCAGCTCAAAGATATTCAGATTACCCACGCCTTCCTTACTGGTCGCCAACTTGTAATGGTACTCGGTTTCGACGTAGTGATAATCACCACCAAACAGGAACTCATGCTCAAAACCTAAGGCATTAAAACGATAGACAAAATCATTGGTTAAACTGATTTCGTCATTGGCACGGGATTGGACACGATATTCACGTTTGATCGTACCATCTGCGCTGTTTGCCTTGCCATCACCATTCACATCGACCCAACCACGGGATTCGTGATATTGCTGATCGGATTCATTATTCAGGTAACGAATTTGAGTTTTTACCGAAAAATCATCACTAAATTGATGATCGAGAATCGCTTGCAGCACCAAGGCATCCATTTTCTGGAAATCGCTTTTCTCGTTGGCATTGTAGGAAGGATCGACAAGGAAATTACCCGCATCATCCACGGGTACACCACGGAGTCGATTGCCACCCAAATCCTGCCTTATCAGATCGAAGGTGGTGGTGAGCTTGGTATCTTCACTGATTTCATAGAGTAAACCACCTGCCACTTCGGCATTTAAGCTATCGGCATTGTTACGAAAGCTATCTTCCTGCTGATAGTAGCCCCCCAATCGATAGGCTAAATCCTCAGTTAAACCGCCAGTGAAATCCAGCGAGCCGCCCATCATATCGTAGCTACCCGTGCTTAAGGTGAGCTCTTTACGCTCGACAAAGGTCGGTTTCTTCGTCACATAGTTAATCATTCCGCCGGGTTCACCGCCGCCATAGAGTGCCGATGCAGGGCCTTTTAATACTTCAACCCGCTGTACGTTGAACAGTTGTGGCACCGAAAATCCCGAATACGGGTCGCCACGTACACCATCGTAAAACACGTTTGCATCATCGCGAAAGCCACGAAAGGTCACGCCGGAATAGCTAAATTCACTCACACCGGCAATGGAGCGGTATAAGTCAGTGATGTTACGAGCGGCTTGATCGTCAATCAGTTGCTCGGTCAGCACTTGTACAGACTGCGGCAATTCCATCACATTGATTGCCGTTTTAGTGCCGATTTCAGTCTCTTTATCGACATACATCTGCATGGCGCGACCACGCACGACAATTCGCTCTGGCGCCTTAGTCTCGGCTTGTGCTTCGGCCTGAGTGTTGGTTTGTATATCGGCTTGTACCGTTGAAGTACTTTCTTGCTCAGGTTTACTCTCTTGAGCGTTAGGCGCAGCCGCTAAGGCCAAATGCGGCATCAGGGCAAGCGTTAGTATTGAATAGGCAAAACGTGATTTCACAAAGTCCCCCAACCTTGAGCAAACCTGTGGTTTACCCATGTCATCTAAAATGTGCTGTCATTATAAAGTTTGATTGCTAGATGACAATAATTCTCATTTAAATTTACATCGGTCAGGGTTTGTAACAATTGTAAAGAGAGTCTACTCGTTATGTGTGGATATAGCGGCATGACTCTTAGTGCATAGCACTTACTGAATGGCGTTTAACGAAAGCCATCTCCAATAAAAAAGCCAGCATCACTCTGCTGGCTTTTTACTGTTTTTAGTGGCTATACGCTTTGAATATAAAAACTTAAAAAACAGCCTCATCAAGCGTGGTTAGCATCTCACTCGCCTGCTCCAACTGTTTACGCAGGCTGCGGCTCTGCACAGCCCAATACGCCATATAAAAGTCCGCCGTTTTCAGTTTAGCCTGGTAAAACTCCGCCTCTTGAGTGCCATTTGCGAGCGCAGTTAGCGCAATCTTGGCCATACGCGCCCACATCCATGCCAGAGCCGTAATGCCAAATAACTCCAGATACGCCATCGATGCGGCGCCGATAATGTCGGGATTGCTTGCTGCATGGCTCGCTAAATAACCACTCGCCTTTTGTAAATCGGTGGCGCAATCCACTAGCCCACTCACGTAGGGCTGCATTTGCGCATCTTTGCCCTGTGATTGAATAAACTCAGTAACCAGCGCTGACCATTGCTGCATGGCAGCACCGCGATCGCTCAGCAGTTTACGCCCAACTAAATCGAGCGCCTGAATACCATTCGTGCCTTCATAAATCAGTGCAATACGGCTATCACGCACAAATTGCTCCATCCCCCACTCGTGGATATAACCATGACCGCCAAACACTTGCTGCGCATCCACGCAGGCATTAAAGCCTCGGTTTGTGATAAACCCCTTCACCACTGGCGTAAACAAGGCCGCTAATTGCGAGGCCGCTTTAGCTTTTGCAGGATCACTATGGCGCTCAGCCTCATCAAGCCACAGCGCCTGCTGGCCAACAAGTGCACGGGCACCTTCATTGAAGGCTTTTTGCGATAACAACATCCGGCGCACATCACCGTGTACCAAAATCGGGTCGGCAGCTTTTTCAGGCGCTTTAGCGCCACTAATGGCGCGGCTCTGCAATCTGTCCTTGGCATAGGCTAAGGCATTTTGATAGGCGATTTCGGACACGCCTAATCCCTGCATTCCAACCCCCAAACGCGCTTGGTTCATCATGGTAAACATGGCGCGCAGCCCTTGGTGGGGTTCTCCCACTAACTCACCGAGTGCATCCTCAAATACCATCACACAGGTTGAGTTGCCGTGGATGCCCATTTTATGCTCAAGCCCACTGGCATAGAGGCTGTTCGCCTCTCCTAAACTACCATCGCTGTTCACTAACACTTTGGGCACAGCAAACAGCGAAATGCCCTTAACCCCTTCGGGCGCATCGGGCAAGCGTGCTAACACTAAGTGCACTATGTTATCGGTAAATTGATGGTCGCCCGAAGAGATAAAAATCTTCTCACCAGTGATCGCAAAGTAGCCGTCCGCCGCAGGCACGGCCTTAGTACGCAATAGTGCTAAGTCGGTTCCGGCATGGGATTCGGTGAGGTTCATGGTGCCAGTCCATTCACCACTCACTAATTTCGCTAGATACTTCTGTTTAAGTGCCTCACTGCCGTGGGCATGAATGGCCGCATAGGCGCCGTGGGTAAGGCCGGGATACATGGCAAAGGCCATGTTAGTCGAGGTTTGCATCTCGGTGGCGAAAATCCCGACTACTTCGGGCAGTCCTTGGCCACCGTAGGCGGGATCGCAGGTCAGTGTCGGCCAACCATTGTCGACAAATTGCTGATAGGCGTCGGCAAAACCTTCGGGGGTAACCACTTTACCATCCACGAGTTTGCAGCCCTGCACATCCCCCACGCTATTTAACGGCAACATCACCTCAGTACTGAAATCCGCCATACCCTGTAGGATGGCATCAACCAGATCGGGGTCGATTTCATCGAAGCCTTTTAGGGCATCTTGCTGATAAATATGCAACATTTCATCGAGGATAAATTGATAGTCACGCAGTGGTGCTTGATAGACTGGCATAATCGCTTCCCTTTCTTGTTTTATGGCAATGGACTAAGTGCTCTGACCACTTTAGCTAAATCTGTTGAAAAAGGAAGCATCTGAGCCTCTGTGCAGTGACTTTTGTTTGCACAATCGAACAGCAAAACCGTAAATTGATCGCAACAAAGGCTTATGCTCAAGTGCAAAAGTTTGTAAGCTAAGTGTCTGTATTGCTGATACGTCATCAGGTTGAGGATATTGTTACTATGGGTTCTGTTACCACCAAAAAACACGCAAACGGGCTCGATTATGTCGAAGTGAACACTGCGTTATGCCAAGCAAGGATTTTTTTACAGGGCGCGCAAATCGATCATTTTCAACCCGTAGGTAAGCCCCCCTTGTTATGGGTGTCTTCAGCGGATGACTATCAACCCGGTAATGGGATCCGTGGCGGAGTGCCCGTCTGCTGGCCTTGGTTTGGTATGAGCAATCAAGCTAATTTCCCGCAACATGGTTTTGCCCGCACCCGAATTTGGACACTCGAGTCGGTTGAGATGCGTAATCAACTGGTGGATTTACGTTTTAGCTTAGCCATCAGCGAAGAAGATAAGATCTTTTGGCCGCACCATACCCAAGTCAACGTATTCTTTACCTTAGGTGAAACCTTAAGTATCAGCTTAGTTAACACTAACCTTGGCGATGTGCCGGTTACACTCACCCAAGCGCTACACAGCTATTTTCCGATTGAAGATATTCACCAGCTTAAAGCCACTGGTTTTAGCGGTGCTCAATATATTGAGTTTGCCGAAGGGCCTTACCCGCAAACGACGGATGACGTGTTATTTGACCGCGAAACCGACCGTGTGTACACCAACCTAGGTCCAGTACAACACTTACATACGCCCAAAGGTGTGATTGAAGTGAGCCGTGAAAATAGCCACTCGGCCGTGCTGTGGAACCCTTGGATTGAAAAATCGACCCGTCTTGCCCGCTTTAATGACGATGACTATCTCACCATGGTGTGTCTCGAAGCCGCCAATGTGCTTGAAGATAAGTTAACGCTGGCTCCCGGCGAGAGCCACAGTTTAGTTACCCATATTCGCTGGGCAGACTAATCGGTCTTTATCACCTCATCAATGAAAAGCCCAGTGCATGACTGGGCTTTTTTATACTATCAAATTCACTATGGCCAGCTGTTTGGCAATAACCGCCTACTTAGGGTTTTTCTCAAAACGGGCTAACAAGCTTGAGGTGTCCCAGCGATTACCGCCCATGGCTTGAACTTCTGAGTAAAACTGATCCACAAGCGCGGTTAAGGGTAAGTGCGAGCCATTGCGACGAGCCTCTTCTAGGGCAATGCCTAAATCCTTACGCATCCAATCGACGGCAAAACCAAAATCATAGCTTTGGCCCCACATGGTCTTGTAGCGATTTTCCATCTGCCAGCTTTGCGCCGCACCTTTACTGATCACTTCCACCACTTTTTCACCGTCAAGACCGGCCTTCCGAGCAAATTGCAGCGCTTCGGCAAGGCCTTGAACCACACCTGCAATACAAATTTGGTTGACCATCTTAGTGAGCTGGCCGGCACCAACTTCACCTAAACGCTCAGCGCAGCGCGCAAACGCCTCGATAACGGGCTTGACACGCTCGAACACGGCTTGATCGCCCCCGACCATCACGGTCAGTACGCCATTTTCGGCACCAGCTTGGCCACCCGATACAGGCGCATCGAGAAAATCGACGCCTTTTTCGGCCAGCACTTTATGTAATTCACGGGCCACATCGGCAGAAGCCGTCGTATGGTCCACCAATACTGTGCCTGGCGCCATTCCATGGATCACGCCATCATTGCCTAATACCACTTCACGCAAGTCGTTATCGTTGCCTACACAGGTAAAAACAATATCTTGGCCGATTGCCGCCTCTTTAGGCGTTGGGCAGCAGCGACCACCGTAGTTCTCGACCCAGGTTTGTGCCTTGGCAAAAGTGCGGTTATACACAGTAACCTCATGGCCCTTGTTGAGTAAGTGTCTTGCCATGGGGTAACCCATTACGCCTAAACCAATAAATGCGACTTTTGCCATGAGGAACTCCTTTAATTGATAAACAAGGTGAAACGTTTTACACCACACATTTGCACTGCGTTCATTTAACCTCACTGAATTAACACAATAGATTAACGACACACAGGATGCGCGCTTATGTTACTCCGAGAAAGACCCTACCCAAACTAAAAAAATGCGAGCAAGTGTTTCAACTTAAAAGGTCAATCTGTAGCTAAAACGGTGGCGGCAGTGTAGCACTCGATTAGGCGAGCGTCAGAGTAAAAATGCCCTTGGCAACAAACGCAGTGTTCGACAGAAACAACAAAGGCGCACAGAGGCGCCTTTGTTTTTATAACTAACTCAAATCACTTTTGTACGTGTGCTTCCATTTCGGCGCCAATTTTCTTGCGCATTTCCATTAAGCGCAGTGCGGAATCACGCAGATGAATATCATACTCAGTCTGCGGCACCCATTCAGGCACGGGTGTAGGTTGACCATTTTCATCCACGGCAACCATGATGACGATACAGTGAGTGGTGAGATGACGCTCAGAGACCTTAGGATCCCCTGCCCGCACATCAATACCGATGTGCATAGAGGTCTTACCGGTATAAATCACCTTAGCGCTGACTTCGACGATATTTCCCACGAGGATTGGCTGAACAAATCGAATTCCACCCGCATAGGCGGTAATACAATATTTACCACTCCAGCCCGCAGCACAGGCATAAGCCGCAAGGTCAATCCATTTCATCACAGCGCCACCGTGAACCTTACCACCAAAATTCACATCTGCGGGTTCTGACAAAAATCTCAGGGTAATTTGTCTATCGATACCAGCCATATAACCTCAACTTATTCAGCCTCTGTGGCTCAATGATTTTGCAATAAGTTGAGTTTACGATAGAAATGCGCAATAGCGTAAAGATAATTACGATTGCCCCAGTGAAGAGAACCGATTTAGCCAAAGTAACTTATCAGCCCACAGGAGAGTAATAATCCCGGCAACGCCAGGCGATACAACCACAGCTGTAATTGACTGCTAACAAAGCGAGTGCCCTTGCCATAAGTGTAAACACCCAACCCAGCCAAAAACAGCCCAATCACTTCAAATCCCGATGACATATGGTTACTGCCACCGACACTGATGGCGGTCACCAATAAGGCGAACCACACCAACACATATGCCGCAATCGCAAAGGTGAAGGTCTTCATGCCGATATCCATATTAGGATGCCAAGCTTTGGATTCACCACGAATTAATTCGGTCAAATTTGCGGTTACGGCACCAACGATAGGCACAAGCGGGATCACCAGAGGGTTTAACATGACAGATTTCCTTTTAAATAGAATATGCCTGTCATTATCGGCGGCAAAGGGCATTAAACAAGCTTGATGAACAAAGGTTAACTATTTGGATATCAGCAGGTTAGAAAGTGATATTAGGCACAATTCGAGCATAAAAAAATGCGCCAGTAGGCGCATTTTTTATCGAGCTAACCGCTGTTTAGACTTTCTTAAACAGCAATGAACCGTTAGTGCCACCAAATCCGAAGGAGTTACACAGAGCATACTCTAACTTTACATCACGGGCAGTATGCGCCACGAAGTCTAAATCACAGCCTTCGTCTGGATTATCGAGGTTGATGGTCGGTGGTACGGCTTGATCGCGCAGCGCAAGCAGAGTGAAAATCGCTTCAACCGCACCCGCAGCGCCCAGCAAGTGACCCGTCATAGACTTAGTCGAGCTGACAAGCAGGTTGTAGGCATGATCGCCAAACACAGATTTCACCGCAGCCGCTTCAGCTTTATCACCCGCAGGCGTTGAAGTGCCGTGCGCATTGATATAACCAATTTTTTCAAATGGCAGCTTAGCATCATTCACTGCATTGACCATAGCGGCCGCAGCGCCCGCTCCATCACTTGGAGGCGATGTCATATGGAACGCATCACCACTCATACCAAAGCCGACGAGTTCACCATAAATGGTCGCACCGCGCGCCTTCGCGTGCTCGTATTCTTCCATCACCATCACACCCGCACCATCACCGATGACAAAACCATCACGGTCTTTATCCCATGGGCGACTGGCCGCCGTTGGGTCATCGTTACGGGTTGACAGCGCTTTGGCCGCACCAAAACCACCAACACCGAGTGGACAAGTCACATCTTCGGCGCCACCGGCAACCATTACGTCAGCATCGCCATAGGCAATAGTGCGCGCCGCAAAACCGATATTATGCACACCGGTAGTACAGGCGGTAGTGACGGCAAAGTTAGGGCCCGTCATACCGTACATAATCGATAAATGGCCGGCAATCATATTGATAATGGTGCTTGGCACGAAGAAAGGCGAAATTTTACGAGGGCCACCACTTAATAGCGCGCTGTGGTTTTGTTCAATCAACCACATACCGCCCATGCCAGCACCGATTGCGGTACCCACACGGCCAGGGTTTTCTTTGCTCATATCCAGACCTGAGTCTTGGATAGCTTGGATGCCCGCAGCCATACCATACTGAATAAAGAGGTCCATTTTGCGGGCGTCTTTTTTAGTTAAGTACTGCTCAACATCGAAATCTTTTACAGAACCACTGAAACGAGTGGTAAATTCGCTGGCATCAAATTTAGTTATGGGCGCAATCCCACTCTTACCCGAAAGCAGGGCTTTCCAAGTAGTGTCGACAGTATTGCCCACGGGCGTTACTAACCCTAAACCGGTTACCACTACACGACGTTTAGACACGGCAGTCACCTTTTGAATGCTAAATAGATTAAGTTATGACAGACAAATGCGATTCTATCATTAAAATGTCTTCGCCAATCTGCGGCGAGCATCTCATGGATAAATTCAACACAGCTTCCAGAGACGATTGAATGGCACTATTGCAGAATTAGGCGGGGATAAAACAAAAACAGGCGGCATATTTGCCGCCTGTTCTCTAGAATTCAGAATTACTGATTCTTAGAAACGTAATCGATCGCTGCTTGAACAGTAGTGATCTTTTCAGCTTCTTCATCAGGGATCTCGGTATCAAACTCTTCTTCCAGAGCCATAACCAACTCAACAGTGTCCAGAGAATCTGCACCCAGATCGTCAACGAAAGATGCCGCTGGTTTAACGTCTTCTTCTTTAACGCCCAGTTGCTCTACAATGATTTTCTTTACACGTTCTTCGATGTTGCTCATTAGTTTTCTTTCCTATTCAAATTACGCACTTGCGTAAGATTGCGAGTAGTTTATTAGATTTGGCTGACAATGCAAGCTTAGTTTTCGTGGTCTAACCACGAAATTTAGCGACCAATTGATACAGATCACTACTCAGTTGCGACAGTATCCCTGCCATCCGCCCTTAAACCATGTACATTCCGCCATTCACATGCAAAGTCTCGCCTGTGATATAAGCGGCAGAGTCCGACGCCAAGAAGAGTACGGCATTGGCAATTTCTTGCGCTTGCCCTAATCGTTCCATCGGAACCTGAGACATGATAGCTTTTTGCTGATCTTCGGTCAGCTCATCAGTCATATCGGTCTGGATAAATCCAGGAGCGATAGCATTAACTGTAATTTGACGAGATGCAACCTCTCTTGCAAGAGATTTTGTAAATCCGATCAAACCAGCTTTTGCTGCCGAGTAGTTAACTTGACCTGCATTGCCCATAGTGCCTACCACTGAACCGATATTGATGATCCGGCCGAAACGCTTTTTCATCATGGTACGCATCACAGGTTTTGATAGTCTGAACAATGATGTCAGGTTGGTATCGATGATATCGTTCCATTCATCATCTTTCATTCGCATCAGCAAATTATCACGGGTGATACCCGCGTTGTTGACTAGAATATCAACATCACCCGCTTTTTCTTTGATCGAATCGAATAAATCGGTGACGGATTGACTATCGGTAACATTAAGCACTAAACCAAAACCTTTGTCACCCAGATATTCTTGAATTGCTGCGGCGCCCTTCTCACTTGTGGCAGTTCCAACCACAATCGCACCGGCTTCGACTAAGGTTTCGGCAATCGCGCGGCCAATACCACGACTCGCGCCTGTCACTAAGGCAACTTTGCCCGCTAAACTCAGATTGATACTCATACAAACTCCTTATTCAGTTAACGCGGCAAGGGATGCAACGTCATTAACTGCTTGGGCAGAAAGAGATTTATTAATGCGTTTCGCAAGACCTGTTAATACTTTACCAGGACCACACTCAACTAACTGGGTAATACCTTTTTCGGCCATTAATTCAACGGTTTCGCTCCAGCGTACAGGGCAATACAGTTGACGCACCAGCGCATCTTTAATGTCGGCAACCACAGTGGGTGATGCCACATCTACGTTATTAATAACGGTGATGCTCGGCGCATTAAACTGCACATCGTTTAACGCAAGAGCTAATTTATCAGCAGCAGGTTTCATTAATGCGCAGTGTGATGGCACGCTGACAGGCAAGGCTACCGCCATTTTGGCGCCCGCAGCTTTACAGGCCGCAGCGGCGCGTTCAACCGCATCTTTTTGACCGGCGATAACCACTTGGCCAGGGCTGTTGAAGTTAACTGGGCTTACCACTTCGCCTTGAGCGGCTTCAATACACGCATTAGCAATACCGTCATTATCTAGACCGATAATCGCGTACATAGCGCCAGTACCGGCGGGTACGGCTTGCTGCATCAATTGACCACGTAGTTCAACCAGTTTGATCGCATCTTTAAAGTCGATGACACCAGCACAAACTAATGCAGAATATTCGCCTAGGCTGTGACCCGCTAACATCGCAGGCATAGCTTTACCAGAGGCAACATAGGCACGCCAAATCGCCACACTTGCCGCTAATAAAGCAGGCTGAGTTTTATCGGTTTCATTTAAGGTTTCAACGGGGCCGTCTTGCACTAATGCCCACAAGTCATACCCTAACACCTCACTCGCTTCGGCAAAGGTTTGTCCCACAATCGGCTGTACAGCAGCCAGTTCGGCTAACATGCCTAGGGCCTGTGAACCTTGGCCTGGGAATACAAAAGCTACATTTTCCATATCAAATTACCTATGGCGAACTTAATTTATTGAACACTAAACCGTTATCTTGGACGGCTAACCAAGATAACGATGAGCAGGAATTTATTCGTATACAGATACGGTTAAAAACGGACGAGCGCACTGCCCCACGCAAAACCAGCGCCAAAGGCTTCGAGCAGCAAGAGCTGACCACGTTGGATCCGACCATCACGCACAGCTTCATCCAGAGCAATAGGTACCGAAGCCGCCGAGGTATTACCATGCTTAGCAAGGGTTAACACAACTTTATCTAAGCTCATGTCTAGCTTTTTCGCCGTGGCATTAATAATGCGGAAGTTAGCCTGATGCGGCACCAACCAGTCGATTTCCGACTTATCGATATTATTCAGGCGCAAGGTTTCAGTCACGACATGGGATAACTGAGTCACCGCCACTTTAAAGACGTCATTGCCTTTCATCGTCATAAAACCAACCGCTTCAGAGGTTTCCCCCTGACGTGGTGGGAAAGCGCACTTAAGCAAATCGCCTTGACGACCATCGGCATAAATATGGGTTGAAATAATCCCGGGATCATCGGAAGCACCGATAACCGCCGCCCCCGCACCATCCCCAAACAGAATGATGGTGGTACGATCTTCCGGCTCACACAGACGGGATAAAACGTCAGCACCAATCACTAATACTTTTTTCGCGGTACCATTTTTAACGAATTGGTCCGCAACCGATAAGGCATACACAAAGCCTGAACAAGCCGCCGCGATATCGAAGGCTGGAATGGTGTGCACACCGAGCATGGCTTGGATTTCGCAGGCCGCGGCAGGGAATGCATTTGCCGCACTGGTTGTACCGCAAATGATCATATCTAAATCTGATGCCTCAATACCGGCCATCTCTAACGCATTTAATGCCGCCTGATAGCCCATCGTTGAGACAGTTTCGTCTTGCGCTGCAATGCGGCGCTCTGAAATACCAGTGCGTTCAACAATCCATTGGTCACTGGTTTCCACCATTTTTTCCAAATCTTGATTACTACGCACCTGCACCGGTAGGTAACTACCAGTTCCGAGAATTTTTGTATGCATAAGGAGGAATCAGTTATTTATATCTAAAAGAATCGACTCCAAACGATCTTTTATCATTTCGGGGAGTCGACGTTGCGCTTCAGTCACTGCCAAACTAATTGCTTGTAAATAGGCAGTTTCATCCGCATTTCCATGGCTCTTTACAACTATGCCGCGCAATCCTATCAGACTTGCACCATTATAGTGGTCGGGGTTCATCTGGCTGAGAACCGCCTGAATGCGGGGGGCGATGAGTTTTGCCAAAAAACGCACGAAGAAACCTTGGGTTAGGCCCCGTTTTAACTGATGTACCAATAGCTTGGCAATGCCTTCAGAGGTTTTGAGCGTGATGTTACCCACAAAACCATCACAAACGATCACATCAACATTCCCAGAATAGATTTCATCACCTTCAATAAAGCCGGTGTAATTAATCTGATCAGTGTTTTGCAGTATTTGTGCCGCTTGTTGAACCTGATCGTTGCCTTTGATTTCTTCTGTGCCTACATTAAGGAGTGCGACTTTAGGGCGAGATTTTTTATCCACGGCCTCACACAATACTGAGCCCATCACGGCAAATTGGAATAGCGTTTCGGAATCGCAGGAAATATTGGCACCTAGATCCAATAAATAAACTGGCTTTTGCGTCACGGAGGGTAAACAACTGACCAATGCAGGTCTGTCCACGCCGGGCAAGGTTTTTAACAGCACCTTGGCCATCGCCATTAACGCGCCGGTATTTCCCGCACTCACACACGCAGCAGCACGTCCATCTCGCACCAGTTCAATCGATAAACGCATAGAACTATTTTTACGAGTGCGCAAAGCGTGCACGGGCCTGTCAGACATACTCACCACTTCATCGGTGTGAATGACTTCAATACGGGAGAGTAACTCTTGTTCTGCTTGGTGCAGATAGACATCTATTTCAGTCTTATCACCGACTAAAATGATTTTAAGGGAAGAATGAGATTTTAGTGCCCGCAAAGCTGCAGGCACTGTGACGTGGGGGCCATGATCGCCACCCATCGCATCTAACGCGAGCGTCAGACTCGTCATTAGGAAACCAACAAATTACTTGTTGATTACCTTTTTACCGCGATAGAAACCATCAGCAGTCACGTTGTGACGCATATGGACTTCACCGCTGGTAGCGTCTACAGACAGCTGAGCAGTGCTCAGTGCGTCATGTGAACGGCGCATACCGCGCTTTGAACGAGATTTTTTATTCTGTTGTACAGCCATTGGCCCTGTCTCCTAGATTACTTGCTCTTCAGTTTTTCTAACACTGCAAACGGATTTGGACGCTCCTCTTGAGCGGGTTCGATCTCGCCTACAACTATATCCATTGACCCGATATTGCAATCAGTTTCTTCATGCATCGGGATGATGGGCATAGCGACTATCAATTCATCTTCGATCAATTGATGCAGACGTACTTCGCCAATCTCATTGCACTCAATTGGGTCATACGCATCCGGGAGCTCATCGATTTCTGCCTTAGTCCGGCATGGACCGAAGCAAAACTCGACCGTAACCTCAGTGGTAAATAGTGTCATGCAACGTTGACAAACCAGAGTGAGCTCCGTCACAGCCTTCCCTTTCAGGTAGACTATCCCCTGCAAATCTACGCCACATTCAAGCGACACTGCCACATCGGAACAGTCGCCGGCACATAACTCATTTAATCTTTTCAATTGCTGCCCAGGCACAATCCCCTCATAGGTAGAACGGCTCGAGGCGGCGCGAATAGGATCAATTGAAACCGGTATCTTTACTGTTTGCATAAGGCGCGCATATTATAGTTTGAAAACGCTAGAGTCAAAGAAAAATTTCTTACTTAAGTCCCAGTTTGCAACTTAAGCGATTCTCTAGCCCCAACATTGAATTAATGGAAGCGAAATTTTACCCAAGCAGGGGGCGGCACACAAGCGTAAGCCGTCTAAAATAGCCGCATTCACCGAAAGAATCCTCAATTACCTTCCTAAAGTGACGGCTTCTGTTACCACTGCTTGCATTCAATCATCCAGATTGGCGACAATAAGTGAAGTTTTCTAATGGATTATTAATGATGACGCCCCAGTTAATCCTCGCCTCCACCTCCGTATATCGGCAAGCACTGCTGAACAAATTAGGCTTACCCTTTGAGTGCTGCGATCCCAAGGTTGATGAAACCTCACTGCCTAATGAGTCAGCGCAAGCCTTAGTACAACGATTAGCGCTGGCAAAAGCAGAAGCTGGTGCAAAATATTGTCCTGATGATCTGATTATTGGCTCCGATCAGGTTGCCGTGATCGATGGCAAGATCATCGGTAAGCCATTAAATCGCGATAATGCGATTAAGCAGCTCAGTCAAGCCTCGGGGAAAGCCATTACCTTTTATACAGGTCTTGCGCTTTATAATGCTCAAACGGGTGAAATGAATGCCCAAGTTGAGCCTTTTACAGTGCATTTTCGGCACCTTACAGCATCACAAATCAGTGCTTATGTGGATAAAGAGCAACCGTTTTACTGTGCAGGCAGTTTTAAAAGTGAAGGTTTAGGCATTGCACTCTTTAATCGTTTAGAAGGACGAGATCCTAATACGCTCGTGGGATTACCTTTAATCTTACTCACGGAAATGCTGCTCAGCCAAGGCATAGATGTATTAGCATAATGCTTATAAATGCTGAAGGAGCTGCTGCGGTGAATCAATCAATGCTATCGGCTTAGCTTGTCGTAATACCGCCTCACTATGGGCGCCGTAAGTCACACCGATGCTATCGATACCTGCGTTCGCTGCCATGGTTAAATCCAGTAAAGAGTCACCGACCATCAAAGCACGCTCAGGCTGAATGCCCAGCTCCTGCAATAGGCTGATGATCATCTCAGGATGGGGCTTACTCTGCGCTTCATCGGCGCAGCGGGAGGCAATAAAGTAATGCCCTAATCCAGATTGTTCCCACACGCGCACCACCCCAGCTCTCGCCTTCCCCGTCGCCACGGCTAACTGATAACCCTTTGCAGATAATGATTCGAGCAATTGTGGTGCTTGGTCGAAGATTGGCGTTGGCGTGGTATCAAGATGCAAATACTGCGTCTTAAACTCGGCGCGCATCGTGATGTAACACTCTTCAGTGCCGGTGCTGACAGTAGAAGCAGTAGACATATCCTCTTCAGGAAACGCCGAAAATCGCTGTGATGAAGACAATAATCCGCAAGGAAACAACACTTGTAACGCCTGCGTCATCGACAAGCCAATCACATTACGAATATCCGCCTCAGCAGGAACAGGCAGCGCAAGTGCCCTAGCCATATTCTCAATGCAAATAATGATCTTGCCGATGGAATCCATCAAAGTGCCATCCCAATCAAAAATCACTAAATCATATTTACGCAGGGTAGAATGGTTGGCAGCCTTCATGCTTCAAGGTTATCCACGGGTATATAGAGGAGCGGGAATTAAACCCGCTTTAACTTATTCAACAGTTGCTGCAGATTATCATCCAGTGGTGCAGAAACCCGCATCACTTCATCGTTTTCAGGATGGATAAACATTAATTCTGCCGCGTGTAAAAACAATCTACTCAAGCCAAGCGAGCGCATACCGTCATCGAAAGCTTGCTCACTATACTTATCATCACAGGCAATGGGATGCCCGGCATATTGACAATGCACGCGAATTTGATGAGTACGTCCCGTGACAGGACTCGCCTGCACCAATGTACAACCTTGATAACGCTGCACAATTTTAAAACGCGTTTCTGATGGTTTGCCTTCTGCATTGACTCGCACAATGCGCTCACCGGATTTAAGTGTCAGCTTTAATAAAGGTTGTTTGACCACTTTATCCTGCGCCGACCACTCCCCCTTAACTAAAGCTAAGTAATCCTTCTGCATTTTTTTATAACGCAGTTGATCGTGCATATGTTTAAGCGCACTGCGTTTTTTAGCGACTAACAGTACGCCAGAGGTATCTTTATCAAGGCGATGAACCAACTCTAAAAACTTCTGTTGCGGACGTAAGGAGCGCAGCGCTTCAATCACACCATAATCAACACCACTGCCGCCATGAACCGCAATACCCGCAGGTTTATTGAGCACAATAAGATGATTATCTTCATGCAAAATACGATCTTCGAGTTGCGACACTTTGCTCAAGTTAGCCGAAGGCGCAGTCCGATTATCAGACTCAGCCATTCTCACGGGTGGCACACGTACCACATCACCAATTTGTAATTTATATTCTGGCTTAATGCGCTTCTTATTCACCCGTACTTCGCCCTTACGGACGATACGATAAATCATGCTCTTAGGTACACCTTTGAGCGCTGTGATTAAAAAATTATCAATTCGTTGGTCGAGGTGGTCTTCGTCAATGGTGATCAACTGCACCTGTTGCTGTGGAGATTCTATATTCATGATGTGCCATCTGCTTATAACGGCGGCCATTGTACAACAACTCACAAGAATTGTGCCTTTCCATTGCTGAATTTTTTGATTATTGCTATATTTCACCTGCGATTAGGGATAAGCAGTGAATAAAGTGTTCACAAACTCCCTGTCCCAAGTGAAAAGTTTTATAGATCAAAAAAGATTTTCTTGATAGCAACTCATTGATTTGCAAATCGTATACTGAGTAAAAATACCACAAATGCGTTTTTTACGATTAAATCGAGAATCTCACCTTACTTTATCAAGGTTTATCTAAAGCTTTTCTCACCGGATTTCGAAATATATTTTAACTTGTCGTCAGACAAACCGATTCGACTTGGGCATTACCGGAACGAAATTAAAGAATTTATGGGGTTGGTTGATGTTTTACAACGAATTCCTTGTTTTTGTAATCATTAAAAAATAAGCCATAAATAGGATGCGACACGCAGCGACTGCGTCTAACAGTAATGCGCACCTTGCCTAGCTCACCAGCCGTGAGGCTTTGTTCACCACAGCTAGGCCCGTAATGCAACGAAACGCGATTGTTTGATGACCTCCATTTAAAGAAGAATGACGTCATCATGAAACGTATGTTAATCAATGCAACTCAATCAGAAGAGTTGCGTGTTGCCCTCGTTGACGGGCAACAACTGTACGACCTCGATATTGAAAGTCCTGGTCATGAGCAAAAAAAATCAAATATTTACAAGGGTAAGATCACCCGCGTAGAGCCCTCTTTAGAAGCCGCTTTCGTAGACTATGGTGCTGATCGCCACGGCTTTTTACCATTAAAAGAAATTGCCAGAGAATATTTCCCTAAAGGTTATTCATTCCAAGGTCGCCCAAACATCAAAGAAGTCGTCAGTGAAGGACAAGAAGTTATTGTTCAAATTGACAAAGAAGAACGTGGCAACAAAGGTGCAGCGTTGACCACCTTTATTAGCCTTGCTGGTTCTTACTTAGTGTTAATGCCAAACAACCCACGTGCAGGCGGTATTTCTCGCCGTATCGAAGGGGATGAGCGTACTGAATTAAAAGAAGCTATGGCCGATTTGGAAGTCCCTGCTGGTATGGGCCTTATCGTCCGTACCGCTGGTGTGGGTAAAGAGTCGACAGAGCTGAAGTGGGACTTAAAAGTTCTGCAACACCACTGGGCGGCGATCACTGAAGCGGCGCAAACCAAAGGCGCACCTTTCCTCATTCACCAAGAAAGCAACGTGATTGTTCGCGCCATTCGTGACTATTTACGCCGTGATGTCGGGGAAATTTTAATCGACCATCCACGTATTTTCGAAGAAGCCAAACAGCATATCGCACTTGTGCGCCCTGATTTTGTTGAACGTGTAAAACTCTACGAAGCTGAAGTACCGTTATTCACTCACTTCCAAATCGAGTCTCAAATCGAATCAGCCTTCCAACGTGAAGTACGTCTACCATCGGGTGGCTCAATCGTCATTGACCCAACTGAAGCCTTAACCTCTATCGATATCAACTCTGCCCGTGCCACCAAGGGCGGCGATATCGAAGAAACCGCATTAAATACCAACCTTGAAGCCGCCGATGAAATTGCCCGTCAATTACGTCTACGTGACTTAGGTGGCTTAGTGGTTATTGACTTTATTGATATGACGCCAGTGCGCCATCAACGTGAAGTCGAAAACCGCCTACGTGATGCCGTGCACCATGACCGCGCTCGCGTTCAATTAGGTCGTATTTCTCGTTTCGGCTTGATGGAAATGTCACGCCAGCGTCTGCGTCCATCATTAGAAGAATCCGCTGCACATATCTGCCCTCGCTGTCATGGCCAAGGCACTATCCGCAGTACTGAATCTTTAGCGTTGTCGATTCTGCGTTTGATGGAAGAAGAAGCCATCAAAGAAAATACCTCACAAATCGAAGCCATTGTGCCTGTCGATGTGGCTGCATTCCTGCTTAACGAGAAACGTAAAGCGATTCGTATCACCGAACAACGCCATGACGTGGAAGTCTATGTGATCCCAGATCCACATATGATGACCCCAGATTATCGTGTGATCCGTCACCGCACCGACGATGAAATCGATGAATCCAGCTACAAGCGCATCGAACAGCCTGAAGCAAAATTGTACGAGCCACGTAAACTGGAACGTACTGCGGCGCCAGCTCCAGCCCTAAAAGGCTTTGCTGCTCCACAAAAAGTGGAACAAGACACTGCACCAGTTGCCAAAGTTGAAACCGCACAGCCAGGTTTCTTCAGTAAACTCTTCAGTGCAATTGGTGCTTTCTTTAGCTCAAGTGATAACGCAGTCGCAGAAAAGAGCACCGAGACTAAGAAGCCAGACAGTCAAGCCACGAATGCCAGCCGTCGCAATCGTCGTAACGACACTCGCCGTACTCGCAATCCACAAGATACTGAAAAAGCGAAAGAAGGTACTCGCGAACCACGTACTCGTAATGCTAAAAAAGTCGCCGATGCACCACAAGCTCAAGAGCGCCCAATCCGTGAAAAGGATGAAAGTGCGAAACGTGCTAAGCCTGAGCCTAAACCCCGCAATCAAGCAGTTAAAGAAGTGACTGCGGATGTTCAAGACGAAGCACCAAAGCAAGAGGTCGTCCGTGAACGTCGTCAGCGCCGTAATATGCGCCGTAAAGTTCGTATCGACAACACCACAGATGTTGTAGAAACGTCAATTCAGGAAGAAGCGATTTTAGCTGAGTTGGTTGCAATCAATGCGGATGTCACGGTAGAAGTGCAACCGGAAGTGAAAGCGCCGCGCCGCCGCCAGCCACGTAAAGAGGTTATGGTTGCGAATGAGGTCGGCGACACCACAGTATCAGAAGCTGCTGATGTGGTAGAAACTAAGCCAGCCGATGCTATTGTTGATATGCCTGTTGTTGAAAGCCAACCAGACACTCAAGTGGATGCTAAGTTAGACACTCAACCAGCGGTCATTGATGAAGATAACGCCGAAGCAAATGTTGATGCAGATGACAAAGCCAAACGTGAATCCCGTGATGGACAACGTCGTAGCCGCCGTAGTCCTCGCCATCTGCGAGCTGCTGGTCAACGCCGTCGCCGCGATGAAGATGAACAAGGCACAACGGCTCCTGCGCAGTTCATTCCTAATGATGCGTTAGGCGAAGATCAAGACTATCCAGCACCAACTGCAGTTGTTGAAACGGCTAACTTAACAGAGCAAACCGTGGCTGAAACGGTTGCAGTTGAAGTTGAAGTGAAGAGTACAGCAACGCAGCCTGCGCCGATTGTGCACACTGCTGATGTGATCTCCTCAACTGAAGCCGCAGTCTCTCAAAGCATAGCGACTGAAAGCACGGTATCAGATACCACAGTAACTGAATCCTCCGCGGAAATTAAGTCTGATACTGTTGTCGCTGAAGTCACATCTAAACCTGTCGTTAACGATAAGGCCGCTGAAACGGTTAAAGCATCTGATGCCGAGCCACAATCAGCAACAGCACCAGCACCAGCAGTGCAAGCCACAGAGGTTATGCAAATAGTGACTGATATAACTCCTGAAGCAAAAGCCGAAGAAGTGACACCAGTGACAGAAAAGACTGAGCCGAAAGAAGCGGTAAAATCAGTCGCATCAGCACCGATGGCGAAACCTGCAGCGTTTGTTAAACCTCAGGCAAAACCTGTAATGGCGCAAGCTGCTACGGCTCAACCAACGGAAGTTGTCGTCAGCAAACCGAAAGCGTCTAGCCGTTTTGGTGCTATGGTATCATCTGAAATGACTAAACCAACGGTAGAAGTCAGAGCGCAGGTTGAAGTGCCTAAAGGCCGTGAGTATGAAAATACCGCCACCGCTGAAGCCACTGAACCTAAGCTGAAACACAGCAATAGTGCTGAATCGGATATGGCTCGTCCATAGGACCCTTCCACAATCTAAAAAGCCATGCATATGCATGGCTTTTTTATTTTCAGCTAATTAAGGCATATTTCAGGTTTAGCTTAATCAGTTAATTTGGTAGTATGCGCGGCTTATTTTGTCTACACACCAGTAACAGAGGTTTCATGTTCGATCTCTTCCGCCACAAAACATCTGGCTACAAAGCCGATATACTCTCAGGGCTAACCGTCGCACTCGCACTGATCCCTGAGGCTGTTGCCTTTGCTTTTGTTGCCAATGTCGAACCTATGGTGGGCCTCTATGCGGCTTTTATTATGGGATTGGTCACCGCACTGATTGGTGGTCGACCTGGGATGATTTCTGGTGCAACAGGAGCGATGGCCGTGGTCATGGTGTCCTTAGTGGTTGAACATGGCGTGCAATACTTATTTGCGGCTGTCGTGCTGGCAGGATTAATCCAAGTCAGCGCTGGCATCTTTAAACTGGGGAAATTTATTCGCATCGTACCCTATCCGGTGATGATAGGTTTTGTAAACGGCCTCGCCATTGTGATTTTTTTGGCACAACTTGGCCAGTTTAAAGTAAAAGACACTGCTGGAAACTTAGTCTGGTTACCACCAGAGCCGTTGTTGCTGATGTTTGCTCTCGTAGCATTAACCATGGCAATTATTTATTTCTTGCCTAAGCTGACCACTGCAATACCGTCCTCGTTGGTCGCAATTCTTAGCGTCACGGCTATTGTCGTCAGCTTTGATCTTGATACTCGTAACGTATTGGATTTTCTCAAGACTATGAGTGGTGACGAGAATGCGACAATTGCAGGCTCACTCCCAAGCTTTGCAATCCCACAGGTACCTTTTAACCTTGAGACGCTCTATATCATTCTGCCCTATTCCTTTATTTTAGCCGCAGTCGGATTAATCGAATCCCTGTTAACCTTGACGGTTATCGATGAGATGACCCATACCCGAGGACGCAGCAATAAAGAATGTATTGGCCAAGGTGTAGGTAACATCACCAGCGGCTTTTTTGGGGCTATGGGTGGTTGTGCCATGATCGGTCAATCGATGATTAATATTAATTCTGGTGGCCGCGGCAGGTTATCAGGGATTACCGCGGCCATTGGCCTACTGGCATTTATTCTCTTTGGTGCAGCCTTTATCGAAATTATTCCGTTAGCAGCCCTCGTTGGGGTGATGTTTATCGTTGTACTCGGCACATTCGAATGGGCAAGTTTTAAGTTTATGGGCAAAGTGCCCAAACATGATGCCTTTGTGATCGTTCTTGTAACCACAGTAACTGTGTTTACTGATCTCGCCTTTGCTGTATTTGTGGGAGTGGTGGTATCCGCGCTGGTATTTGCTTGGCAGCATGCAAAACACATTAGCGTCAAAGTGACTCAAAACTCTCAAGGCTGGAAAGTCTATGAGCTTAATGGACCACTGTTTTTCGGTTCTGTCGCGAGTTTCCTCGAGTTATTTGATGCTTCACAGGATCCACAGGATGTCGTCATCGATTTTAAGTTTTCTCGCGTAGCCGATCACTCCGCCTTAGAAGCGATTGATACGCTTGCTGAGCGTTATGTGTCCATAGGCAAAAGACTACATTTGGTGCATTTAAGTGCTGATTGTAAAGCCTTACTTCATAAGGCAGGTGATCTTGTTGAAGTGAATCTGTTGGATGACCCACATTATAAAGTCGCGGATGATAAACTCGACTCCTAATGAAGTCACTATCCATCCTTAAGCAACGGTCCACGGCACTGCAATATGGCTGTAGGCTAACAGTTATCGCCCTGAATGTTCGCGTACGTAAATAGTCAATTTTCAAGCCAAACTTATGTATTTATTAATATAGTTAACAGCGAAATAAACAAAATTCACGGGAAAAATGATAACAGCTAACAGCAGATTAATCTGAACGAGATCTTAAAAGTGAGAGAAATGAGAGAAATGGGAGATGTAGGTATTAAGATAAAACAGCACAAATAAAAAGAGCTATGGTAAAAACCACAGCTCTTAAATCCATTGCTATTAGCGCCTAGGCTAACAGCACTGAAAATTAACCGATTACGGTTACGTTTTCAGCTTGAGGACCTTTTTGACCTTGGGTCACAGTGAAAGACACTTTTTGACCTTCATCAAGAGTTTTGAAACCGTCAGAGTTGATTGCACGGAAGTGAACGAATACGTCTGGACCAGATTCTTGCTCGATGAAACCAAAACCTTTGTCAGAGTTGAACCACTTAACTACACCAGTTACTTGAGACATGATATAAATCCTGTAAATAAAAAATTAAAGCCTTAACGGCGGTGGAGCTGGAAAATGCCGGTATTACTTATGTTTACAGGACGAACGGGTCGTATTGAACACATAAATATAAGCCCAACCTTCAAGCTAGTAAAACTATAAACCATTCTAAAGATAAGTCAACATACTGCGACACTTTGAAAAATTTATTTAAACAAAGCCTTTTAAGGTTTTGCTACCGGCTCGCAGAACAATATGTTCTTACGGCTTAAGCGTTGACAGTAAAGCATTTTAAATAATTTATTTCAATAGGTTAAAATCAGCCCCTAGACTGAAATGCGATGTACTTCAATCTGGAAATCTAACTCACAGCTTAATCCGCTCTGAGAAAATGCTTGTTTCTGCTCTGCGGTAAACTTCCACGCATAGGGAGTCATTTCGAGAAAATTGCCGATATCTTTACTGTCATTAAGATCGAGTTGCGCGCTAAGCCGCTCTTGATGTAGGCATTCAAATCCATCAATTCTGGCCTCAGACTCAGGATGCAATCTTGGCTGGTCATAAATCTGTTGTTTTAGCGCAAAATGATGCAAAGGCCCAGGCGATACCGTGATAAGAATGCCGCTAGGTGCCATGATCCGCTGAAGTTCTTCTACTTTTGATGGTGCATAAATTCGAATCGCTAAATCAATGCTATTAGATGGAATCGGCATTTCATAGGCACTCGCTACACAAAAGCTTAAGTTAGGATAGCGCTTGGCTGCATATTTTATTGCCGACTTAGAGATATCAACGCCCTGTAAATAACAAAAATGATGAGCAACAAGGGCATTATATAAACGATGACTGTAGTAACCCTCACCACAACCTATATCAAGGATCTGCTGTGCACTACTGGCATATTGGAGTGCCAGTTGATTAACTCTATCACTTAAGATTTGATAATAACCCGCATTTAAGAACTCCCGACGAGCAAACATCATTTGCTGATTATCACCTGGATCTTTCGAGTTTTTTTTCTGAACGGGAAGCAAATTGACATAACCTTCTTTCGCCATGTCAAACTTGTGTGCCTGCGGGCATCCCCAAGTTCGTTGTGTTAGGGTGAGGGGTAACGCGCACAAAGGACATATATATTGCATTGATTAACTCTATTTAAAATGGGGGATGTCAAGCTTATATCTCATCTTCCATTAATCGCTCGACCATTTGCAGTAATTCAGGAGAAGCGAGCAGCTCAAAACACTCAAGTTTCCTTAAGGCTTTGTCGATATTCTGACTATCATTTGCGGCGCGACTAAAGCTCGGGCGCTCAAACATGTGGGTATAAGTTCGAAAAAGCCATTGGCGCTTTTGTTGTAGTAATGGATCTAATCGTACGGCCTCTTCAGCTAAGCCAGTATGGTATTGACCAAGTTCACCCCGTAAAAATGCTTGTAACTCCAATCTTATCTGCTCAATTTCGGTGAGGTAAACCGCAAGGGATTCCGATGTCGCACCGTAATCGTACTCCCTAGCAAGAATAGCCTTAGCCATCATCAGTACTCTCGGCTCATGTAAGCCTCTGACGTCGGATTCAAGTGTTACAAACTCGAACTTTGATGCCGATTGCAAAGAGAATGTTACACTTTCTCTCACATCAACTTTAATTAAAATTCCTGCCCGAAGCTCTTGGGCAACAAATTTAGGGGCAGTCCCCATTCGATGATAAAGCCGTACGCCTTGACCCAAGTACCTTGATACAGGAGCACTTAGCCCTGCGTCTACAACAGAAGTTGTGTTTAGTGTTAGCCCTAAAATCGGTTGAAGGCGCACTGCAATCTGTGGTGGCGTTTGTGAAACTACAATCAGCTCAAGTAGGGGAGCTCCCATCGTTTCAAGCACAATAAAATCACTCATGTTGCTTGGTAACGTTATGATCAATGACGACGTCTGTACGACATCGAGTATCATAGGTTGATTGAGATATTGATGATGCATAAGACTGATCCCCTGTTCAATGGGAATTGTAACTGCCAATCGTGGTAAAGATCACCTGTTAAGCGCTTCTCTTTTCAATATAATTTATCCATCAAGGTTTTTGCTGATCAATATTGGGGTGAGTTTAACGGCTAAGATGCTATCATTCGACAAAACCGTCATTTGATTGAAATTATGTATACAGCATCTCAGCCAAGTATTTTTTGGCACGACTATGAAACATTCGGTGCCAACCCAGCCCAAGATAGACCCGCCCAATTTGCCGGGGTCCGTACCGATTTAGATCTTAACATTATCGGTGAGCCAGAGACTTTTTACTGCAAACAATCAACGGATTACCTGCCCTCACCCGAAGCGATTTTAATTACAGGGATCACGCCACAACTAGCCAATTTAAAAGGTTTACCTGAAACCGAGTTTATGGGGCGTATCCATACTCTCTTCAGCCAACCTAATACCTGTGTCGCTGGCTATAACTCGTTACGATTTGACGATGAAGTCACCCGCTATGGCTTTTACCGTAACTTTATCGATCCCTATGCCCGCGAATGGCAAAATGGCAATACGCGTTGGGATATCATTGATTTAGTGAGGGCTTGTTATGCCTTTAGACCCGACGGTATCCATTGGCCATTAAAAGAAGACGGTTCACCCAGTTTTAAACTGGAACATCTGACCCAAGCTAATGGTTTAAGCCATGAAAAAGCACACGATGCCATGTCAGATGTTTACGCCACCATCGCAATGGCAAAACTGATAAAAGAAAAGCAACCTAAGTTATACCAGTACTATTTTGAATTGCGCCGTAAACAAGCCGTCAGCGCGCAAATTGACGTATTAAATATGCTACCGCTTGCCCATGTCAGTTCGAAGATAAGTGCAATGCACGGTTGTACAACCCTTATCGCCCCCGTTGCACACCACCCAAGTAACAAAAATGCCATTATTTGCGTGAATTTAGCGATGGATTTAAGCCCACTGTTTGAGCTGGATGTCGAGCAGATAAAAACGCGCATGTACACGCCCAGAGCGGAGCTTGCCGAGGATGAGTTACCCATCCCAGTTAAACAGGTGCATCTTAACAAATGCCCTTTTATTACTTCGGCCAAAATTTTAGATGATGTGCAGGCAGAAAGACTCAACATTGATAAAGCCTTTGCCAGAGAACAATACAAACGCTTAAAGTCTCACCCGGAATTACGGGAGAAGCTGGCGCAACTGTTTGAGCATGATGGCGAAGTAACCACCACGGATCCTGACTTAATGTTGTATTCGGGTGGATTTTTCAGCCCTGCCGATAAAGCTAAGATGGAGATCATTCGCCATACCTTACCTCAAAATTTAGCCGCACTTGATTTGCAATTTGATGATGGACGCATCCCAGAAATGCTATTCCGTTATCGGGCGCGCAATTATCCCGAATTACTTGATGATCAAGAGTCCCATCGCTGGCGCACCTTCTGTCAGCAGCGTTTGGCCGATCAGGATTATCTGCTCAAACTTGAAAATTTGTTGCAAGATACCGAAGGCGATGAGCATAAACAAAAACTACTCGCCGCCCTGTGCCACTATTTGCGTGGATTGTAGACCACAAAATAGCCCATGTTTTTTGTTGATTTAGCGCCTATGATTGATAACTTCTTTCAGATGTTAACTAACAGGCGCTTAATTGAACCATAAACGCGAACTAACTCGCATTTATACTGTAACAAAATTACTAGAATGTTCTTCCATGAACTTAACAAACAAGGAGTCGGGAAATGCAAGATAGATTTATCCGAAGCATAACCCAGCTGCCAACCCCGTTGGCTGACGCATTAATTCCCTTATTACATCAAGGTTTTGCGGGACATATCGATGCACAGCAACTGGCAGAGTTAGTCAAAAGCAGCAATATGACCGAATCAGAGGTGTTACTGGCTTTGTTACCTATTGCCGCCGCCTTGGCCAAACCACCCATTAGTGAGTTTTATGTTGGTGCAATTGCCAAAGGAAAAAGTGGCGACATTTATATGGGTGCCAACTTAGAGCTGCCTGGCGAAGCCCTCTTCCACTCAGTACACGCAGAGCAAAGCGCTATTAGTCACGCGTGGCTTAGCGGCGAAAGCCAGATTGTGGATATGATAGTGAACGCCAGTCCCTGCGGTCATTGCCGTCAGTTTATGAATGAATTAGTCGAAGGCGGCCAAATCAAGATCCATTTGCCATCACAGGATAGCCATTTATTGTCCTATTATCTGCCCTATGCGTTTGGACCAAAAGACTTAAATGTTCAGTCACCGCTGTTAGTCAAGCAGGAAACTGAATTTGCACTCGATAGCAGTGATCCTATGGTAATTGAAGCCTTAGATCATGCGGGCTTAAGCTATGCACCTTATACCCAAAGCTATGCGGCGGTTGTATTAGAAACCGCGGATGGCGCAACCTACTGTGGTCGCTACGCTGAAAACGCCGCGTTTAACCCATCGATGCTCCCAATGCAAATGGCGCTATCGAATCTGACTCGGCATAATCGTGATTTTGGCGAGATCCGCCGCGCGGTATTGGTGGAATCCTCCCAAGGTAAAATCAGCTTAGTGGGCGCAGCGATGGATGCATTGCATGCTGTTGCCGCGATAGAACTCGAACATATTGTGGTTGATCCTATCTAGCCAGTTAACGCGGCGCTTCTGTTTTTATACTTCGGTATTGACTTAAGTAGCGCCGCGATGCTTTGGCCTATTTTAGCTACTAGGGCGTTTTGCCATAAAAATGGCTTTGCGCTCAGCCATTTTAAGATAACATGCGCTTCGCTGCGCCTCTGTCATGTTTCGCCACGCCAAAATCTCCTTAAGATGCCTAAAACACCCCATGCAGATATCCTGCTGATCGAGACAGCAATTTCGTACACAGGGCTGATAAATACTGTTATTCTGACCAGACCGCATATTCATTGCCCGCAGGCTCGATAAAATGGAAACGTCGACCACCTGGGAAGCTAAAAATCTCAGTGCTAATGGTGCCGCCAGCCGCGATCACGGCGGCTAAAGTTTCTTCCAAGGTCTTACTGTATAGCACAATCAGGGGACAGCCCTTTTCTAGGGTAAAACAAACATCAGCTTGATAAAAACCACCCGTTATTCCCGCATCGATAAAGCAACTGTACTGTGGGCCATAATCCTCAAAACGCCAACCAAATACAGTATTGAAAAACGCTTTAGAACAATCAATATCAGATGTTGGAATCTCTAAATAATTGATAGTGTGATGACGATTCATAATCTTCCCTGCCCAATGAATAACTTAATCAATAAAAAAGGGAGCCATTGCTCCCTTCGCGATAGTGGCTAATCTCAGATTAGCCCTGTACTAAGGCGGCGACAAGTCCGATGGCTCCACCAAACACACCGCCCCACACCACGAGCCAACCTAAATGCGTCTGGATCATCTCCTGAACTATCTGCTTAACCATTTGTGGTGTTAATTCATTTAAGCGTTGCTCAACGATATTAGCAATCTTATTTTGCAGATCGGCCATCACATTTGGCTGTTCAAGCTCTTGCTTCAATAGACTGCGGAATTGTTCACTCTCGGCCATATCGACCAATGAAGCTTTCATCTTCTCAATAAAGGGTTCTTTTAGCGGCATTAGCGCCTCAGTCCCACCAAACATGGCTAACATGCCACCAAATGAAGATTGTGCCACAGTATTGACTAAGGCATCGAAAGACGGTGCTAAGTCGACTTTCTCAATCACAGGCGCTAAATCGATTTGGCTTATGCCTTCTTTTTCAGACAAAAAACGATCAATGTTTTCAGCGGTAAAAAACTGTTTCATCATCAGATGAGCAATGCCGAGTTTAAATTCTTCAAACCGCGAAGGCACCACACCAGAACCATACAAACCAGGGACTTTTTCAAACAACATATACACCGCAAGCCAGTTGGTTATCGCACCAGATAATGCAAACAACCCAACATTAAATAGAATGGGTAAGCTCAGTGCGTATCCCAAGATCACACAAATGGCTGCCAACACATTGGTCACTAAACTCTTATTCAATCGTTAATCCCCCTATTACGCAATTTCATCGATTGCAAATGGCGCTAGTTTAGCAAGCGAAGGGGAGTAAGGTCTAATGCTGTAAAACAATACTAACACCACCAATCAGCCGCAAAACAGAGCGCAAACTCCGCAAATACTCAGCGGAGCGGCACAAGCACAACATCAAGACAAACTCGATAAACAGATTTTTGTTATTTCATTAATTAACATTAACTTAGTTTAATGATTTACAGCAGAAAATAATGTCACATTTCTGGATCTGCTTAGGAATTATTGAAAAGCATCGTCTACACTCAAAATACTAATCGCCTCGCCACAAGGCTCAATAACATAAAGGACGCGCTTATGGACTCTGCATTTAATACCGCTGGTGCCTTAGGCTGGCATGAACTCACGACCCACAACACTGAAGAGGCCATGCGCTTTTATGGTGAAGTATTTGGCTGGCAATTTAGAACGGTCAAGATGCCCCATGGTCAGTACCACTTGATTGAAAATCAAGGTGTAGGTATCGGCGGTATCACTGATAATCAGCTCCCGACGCTACCTTCGCACTGGACAGGTTATGTCACGGTCGCCGATGTCGACTTGGTCGCGATTAACGCTAAAAAACTTGGTGGCGATATTCTGTTTGGTCCAGAAGATATTCCGAAAGTGGGTCGCTTTTGTTGGATAAAAGATCCACAAGGCGCCGTCATCGCCGCAATAAGTTATCTCACCACTTAAACTAAGCTATTCGTATTAAAAAGCTTAGCGGTCATAAAATGCCCACTGGAGACACAACATGTTACCCTCGTAAAACGAGGGTTATGAGTTAACATACATTCTGACTCACATTGGTTGCCATACGGTAACACTCAGATTTAATTGACAAAACACCAAAAAAATCATGCAGAGATAAGCATTATTCGCTAGAATAACCACATTTATTGATAGATTTCGCGCCAGCGTGCGTATTGGAGCATTAATCTGACTATGCTAACTCAACTATCACGGTTAAAACTCGTGTTTTTTAGTCGCCCCCGATACCAACGAGTTCTCGTCTATTTAACCATTACCTACTTAAGTTACCTTATCGCCCTCGGATTAATACTCCCCAAGGCTATCGTCGCCTTCGCCCCAGAGAAGCTTTCACAGCTATTAGGACGTCCGGTCAGTTTACAGGGTATGCATATCAATCCTTTTAACTACCGCGTCAATATCGACCAGCTCGCCGTTAAAGAGAAAGATAATCGGGATTTTGCCGGATTAGCACAGCTCCAATTTGAGGTGCATTTTTGGCAGTCTATATTCAATCAAGCCTTAGTGATTGATCATATTCAGTTGCAAACGCCCTTTGCTCATATCCAACGGTTTAAAACTCATGGGGCAACTCAGTTTAACTTTGACGACATCGTTACCACCCTCAACCAAGCTAAAACCGCCAGCAAACCAGACACGAGTGCTGAACAAACACGCCCTTTGCGCATCATCTTAGGTGAGTTAACCGTCAGTGCTGCCCAGTTCAAATTTGATGACAAGATAACCAAGGCGCAAATTGATTACCCCAATATCAACTTCAAACTCAGTCAATTAGATACTGAATACCTGATGTTACCTAATCCTGCTAGCGTAGCTAAGACGTCATCAACCAAAGATGCGGTGACAAACAATGCCGTTCCAGCAACAACTACGGCGAATACTACTCCAGCAACATCGGCGACAAATGCCACTACGACTATCGTGCATAACCAATTTGTCGCCCAGTTGCAGGATGCCCACGCAGGTGAAGTGAGCCTTGCCGGACAATTTCAGCTCTTTCCCTTTAAGCTCGTCGGGGATGTACAGCTTGCCAAACTCAAACTTGTGCCGCTCTGGCAATTTGTTGCCGATCAATTCAATGTCAAATTGGGGACAGGTGAGCTCAGTATCAACGCCCATTACCAAGTCGATTTACCCGAACAAGGTGAATTACAACTCACTGCCGAACGTGGGCAAGTGATTGTTGAAAAAGTGAATTTGCTCAATGGTGACCAATCAGTTATCACCTTACCTTTGCTGGCTGTAGATGGGATCAGCGCTAATCTGGCCAAGCAGCGGGTCAATATTAAGCAAATCCACACTGAAGGCTTAAGTCTTAAGGCTAAGCTAGATGAACAAGGTATTGATTTAGTTAAACTATTAATGCCAAAATCTATGGCTGCCAGCACTGATACCGCAACGCCGAACTCGCCTGCAGAAGCGCAAACAGCAGAAGCGTCAGCTGAAACGAACACGTCAGCCGCATCGCCTTCACAAGCAACCTCGGATAAGAGTGTTACTGAACAGCAAGATGCCTGGTTAGTGACACTGGGCGGACTGAATGTCGAAAACTATGATATTCAGCTTGAGGAGCACAAACTCAGCAAAACGGCGCAGCAATGGCGAATCTATCCATTAGATTTTGCGACTCAAACCATAGTGAGCGATTTAAAAGCCCCGATTGAATACCAACTCTCCTTTGGACTAAACGATAAAGGCCATTTTACCTCCAAGGGGCAAGTCGATGTCCTTGGGCAAGCCATCAGCGCTAACCTCAAAGTGGAGCAGTTGGCCTTAGCCCAATTTCAACCTTACCTTGAGCCCTATGTCAATATGCAGCTAAAAAGCGGCCTATTCAGTAGCGATGGCGAGGTTCATGCCGATGGCAAAGGCAAAGCCATTTATCAAGGTAACGTTGAGCTGGATGATTTGAATATCCTCGACAGCATCCGCAAAGCGCCATTGGTGAAATGGCAAAAAATGCATATTAATCAGCTCGATTTTGACCAGCAACAGAATCAAATCAAGATTGATCATTTAAGTTTTGAGCAACCTTATGCCAAGGTTGTTATCGCGAAGGATCGTACAACCAATATCAGCAATCTGATTATTGAACAGCAAGCCATTGCCGAGCCTAAAGTCACTGGACAAATGGCGCAAACTGGCATTCAAGCCGAAATCAGCACCAATACAGTTGCACCATCCCAAACCGCAGCTAAAAAGCCCGAGTTAAGCGTAGATATTCAAAAAATTAGCTTTAACCAGGGATCGGCATTTTTTGCCGATAATTCGCTAACACCTAACTTTGCCTCAGGCATCGAGCAGCTAGAAGGTTATATCAGTCACCTATCCTCCAAGCCGGGTACTAAGGCATCTGTCGATATTAAAGGCAAAATTGACCGCTATGCACCAGTGACATTAAAGGGGGATATTAATCCCTTGTTAGATAAACCTTATCTTGATTTAGACTTGGTTTTTAAGAGTGTTGAGCTGACGTCAGTAAACCCATACTCTGGCACCTATGCGGGCTATTACATTGATAAAGGGCAATTATCGTTAGCACTTAACTACAAACTTGAGCAAAACCAACTCAAGGGCAGCAACCACCTAGTGATTAATCAACTAAAACTGGGGAAACGCAGTAACAGTGATTTAGCCACCAGTTTACCCGTAACGTTAGCGATTGCATTATTGCAGGATCGCCATGGCGTAATTGACCTAGGAATGGAAGTCTCTGGCGATCTAGACTCACCCAGCTTTAGTGTTGGCAGCATCATCATGACAGCCATTACCAATGTGATTACTAAAGCCGTCACTGCCCCCTTCTCTTTCCTTGCAGGTCTCATTGGCGCTGATGATACCTTAGATAAAATCCCCTTTAATCCCGGGCAATTTACCCTCACTTCCCGTGAGCAAGAAAGCCTAGATAAGCTCGCCAAAGGATTAGAGGATAGACCCATGCTACAGCTCAGTCTTGAGGGCAGTGTCGATGCAATAAACGATAGCCAAGCAATTAGCGAGCGTATGATGAAACGCAAGCTGGCTGCCTTAGCGAATATTCAGCTGACGGAATTGCCGGCAGATCTCAGCCCGAGTCAGTTTCCGACTCAAGGACCTCTAGCCGATGCCCTTCTCAAACTCTATGAGCAGGAAGTTAAAGCCAATCCTGATGATGTGAAAGACAATATTATTGCTGAAACCAAAGATACACCACTGAGTAAAGAGGAACTGACCACCCGATGGCATATCGCGCTTTATAACCTTTCGCTAAAAGCGCAAACGGTCGGTCAAGACAGGTTGGGAGATTTAGCGCAGGAGAGAGCGAAATCAGTCAAGGCCTACCTTGTTGATAGCAAGGGCATCGCACCTGAACGCATTTTCCTACTCGAAAGTCGCGTCACCCTCAATCAAGATGCTGCCCAAGTGAATATGAGCATCGAAGCTAAATAACGCGTTGTAGAAGACCATAGAGAATCAAATGCCCAGTATTCACTGGGCATTTTTATTGGTTGATTAAGATAGCGCCCCCTCGTTCTATTACTTGGCCTAAAACATCCATTAGGTTAAACTCTGCGGCTTTATGCGAGCGGAATCACATTCCGCGCGTCTATCCCCTTTCGCACAGCCAATATTGCGGCGCGCTAAAACACTTTTACTCGAGGTAGTTATGTTCATTATTCGCTGGATTTTAGGCCGGATCATTTTGTTGCTTAACTTTGTGTTCGCCCCAAAGAAACTCAAACGCCCATCAGCAGAACAACAAAAAATCGATGCGCAAACTCAAGCACTGGCGCTATATCAGTACAATGCTTGTCCTTTCTGCGTAAAAGTGCGCCGAGCTATGCGCCGTCAAGGGCTGAATATCCAAACCTTGGATGCAAAAAAATCCCCACATAGAGACGAGCTCATCGCCCAAGGTGGCAAGCAACAAGTGCCCTGTTTACGGATTGAAGACAATGGTCAAGTGCAATGGCTATATGAATCTAAGGATATCATCAGCTACTTAGAACAACGTTTTGCCTAGCACAACAATGCGCGCCCCACGGCGCGCTTTTCATTTACGCCACAAGTACTCACGGTCAGAATAATCAAACAACCATTGGGGTTGATACACCACCAACAGCGTCACCGCCATGCCGTTGAGCAACGCCTCAGGAAAGGCTAATAACGGGATTAACATCAGATAGTTATCAACTAACATGCTCCAGTCATAATCCGCCGACAACCAAAGCCAAAATGCCCAACTAAATTGATGAAAAACCGTCGATAATCCTGCATTAATAAAGGCGCCAACAAAAATAAACACAAAAAGATGCTTAGGAAATAAATGGTAACTGCGGCTGTAAAGCATAAACGCACAGAATAACGGGAAGGCTATTGCAAACAAGCCAAATGCACCAAACTCACCAGGCTGCTTTAGGACAAATATGCTGAAAAACGCACTTGGGAGGAGTAAGGCAACCGTCGCTAAGCGCCAACCAAACATCAATAGACAAGTGACTATCCCTAGAAAATGTAAATGAATTCCGACTTGAATACTGGCATTGAGGAGCCATAAGGTATTTACCGCAATCAGCGTTAACAACAACCGCCATTGCAAGCCTTTATCCTTAACAACCTGCAGTAACTCTTCCTTAGGCCAAATAGCATAAATCCACAGTCCCAGCAGTAGCAGGCTTACCCCCTGTAATGGGCTGATATTCCAGTCTATTTCAGCAAATCGCTTGGCCCAAAAATCCAGCATCAGTAAGGCTCCGGAGTAGATGCCCATTCAACCTATCGCGACAAGTTTCAGAGCAGATTCAAGTTGTTTCGGTATTAGGGTGATTAACCAACCTATTCGGGCGAATAAACTTCTTTACCAGTATATCGCGAATAAAACCGATAATTGCATGATATTGAGCGACATATTAAGGTATTCTTCGCTAAGTAAATCATCTAAGAGTAATCCTTGATATGCCATTGAGATCGATAAGCCTGACATTATTGAGCTGCTTAACATTACTCGCTTGCAGCAGCGCTCCGATAGACCCCTCTGAATTTGCAGGTAAATTTAAAGACAAACTCACCACTGATATCCGCGCAGATGGCCTTAAACTCTTTACCTATCAGGCAGGTTTTGCGGAGGAATACTCACCAAGAGATGTCACCGAACGCCCCTTCCCCCACGAAGAACGTATGCGTCAAGTCGCGCAAGATCCCCGCGAGCAGCGTCGTTTATACCAACAACAAGCGGATGCACTCGATATCTGGGGCAGACAAGTTGAATTGGGACTCGAGAAAACCTTAGAAATGACAGGTTACTGCCGCGAAGGTTACTTTGAGTTGAGCCGAATAATAGAATCAGGACGGGGAGAAATACGTGGTGAATGTAAAGAAGGCGCCACTGAGGAAGATAAACAAAAGTTTGTGCGCTTTTAAGTCATGAAAAGGGCGAGATGATCGCCCTGTTCTCTACACTTATGCACGGCGGTGTCGCAAGTACACGACTTAGCTCAAACCGTTAAGTTCAATAACGCTGAGTTTTATGCCTAAAAATCAAACTGCTTCATTTAACGGTAAGGCACGATTTTCCAATAACACTGGGATGCCATCGGTAATGGGATAAGCTAATTTGTCCGCTTTACAAATCAATTGCTGCGCCGCCTTATCGTACTCCAACTTTCCTTTACATACTGGACAAGCAACGATATCTAACAGTTTTTTATCAAACGCCATGGGATTTTCCTTTTTTAGCTGCAGCCACAGAGCGTAATCGGCTCAGCAACTGTTGATCAAATTGTGGCGATAGCTTGGCATCGACAGCCAAATACCACCAGTTTTCTTGTGCAAAATCGCGACATTTAACCGCATCTTTTTCAGTCATCATCAAGGGGCGAGATGCTGCAAGCTCGCATAACACGTGTTTATCGTAGGCTTGGTGGTCATCAAAACCATGGGATAACGCGAGTTGAAAACCTTGCTGCGTTAAGGTTTCAAAAAAACGCGCCGGATGACCAATACCCGCCATTGCCACCACGGGCTGGGTCGGATCAAACACGGCCTCAGCCTTAGGATTTACCGGCAACACCGCACTTGGGCTCAGCTGCATCTCATATTGATTCGCCTGCGCGGGTCCACTATTGACCACCACAAAATCCACTTGATTAAGACGCCAAGCACCTTCCCGTAGTGGGCCTGCTGGAAGCAAATGACGATTCCCTAAACCGCGCTTTCCATCAATCACCACCAGCTCAATATCACGGCCGAGGGCGTAATGTTGCAAGCCATCGTCACAGATAATCACATCCACGGCAAACTGCGCCAGCAAGGTTTTTGCGGTATCAACACGTTTAGGGCCCACCACCATAGGCACACCAGTACGCGCCACAATCATAGCTGGCTCATCGCCCACATCAGTTGCAGCATCCTTTACGCTAACGACTTTTACCCCTTGGATATGCGCGCCATAACCACGGCTGATCACACCCGGATTAAACCCCTGTTGACGCAGCAGTTCAATCAAATAGATGACTGTGGGGGTTTTACCACTACCGCCAACGGTAATATTGCCCACCACGATCACGGGGACTGGCAGTGTGGTTTGTGATTTAATCCCTAAGCGAAATAAACCACGGCGAATTGCGGTAATAAGCGCAAACAACGCAGAAAAAGGCAGTAAGAGCCACCGTAATGGGTGGCCTTGATACCAAATTTTATTCACTAACGCCTGCATTTAGCTACCAAACTGCATTTGGTATAACTTGGCATACATGCCGCCAAGTTCGAGTAGAGATTTGTGGGTGCCACGCTCAACGATGCGACCTTGATCGACTACTAAAATTTGATCGGCACTTTCAATCGTTGATAAACGGTGAGCAATCACAACCGAGGTGCGGTTTTGGCGCAAATTGTCTAATCCCTGCTGAATCGCTTTCTCAGATTCAGTATCAAGGGCCGATGTCGCTTCATCCAGAATAAGCACTGGTGCATCACGTAACATTGCCCGCGCAATCGCAATCCGTTGCCTCTGACCGCCTGACAATAGCACGCCGTTTTCACCGACTTGGGTATCTAAGCCATCGGGCAATTGCTCAATAAATTCCATCGCATGAGCTAAGGTCGCCGCCTCAATAATCTGCTCGCGGGTGACTTCGCCCGGATAGGCATAGGCGATATTATTGGCAATAGTATCGTTAAACAGTGTCACTTGCTGCGATACCAAAGCCACTTGACTACGTAATGATTTCAATGAGTAATCATAAATACTCACATCATCAAGCAGAATATCGCCAGACGCTAGTCCGGTGTAAAAACGAGTCACCAAGCTTGCAATCGTCGACTTCCCCGACCCAGAGCGCCCGACTAAGGCTAAGGTTTGCCCTTGGGACACTTCAAAGTCAATTTTATCTAAAGCGCGGCGCTCCTGGCCTTCGTAACTAAAGGAAACATTATCAAAACGTAAGTTGCCCTTAGCACGCTTGACGGTATAAGTACCAGTATCCGATTCTGGCAAAGTGTCTAACAGTTCAAATACTGTGGTGCACGCTGCAATACCACGTTGAAATTCGGCATTCACACGCGTGAGGTTTTTGATGGGTTGCAGCATGGCCATCATCGCGCCAAGAATCGTCGCGAAGGTACCTGCTGTCAAATCGGCTTTCATGCTATCTAGGCTCGCCGCATACAGCACAAAGGCCAAGGCAAAGGAGCCAATCACCATGATAAGCGGCTGGCTGATAGCCTGTGCGATCGCAAGTTTCATATTTTGATGGCGGTTTCTGTCATTAATTTTGGCAAAGCGAGCCGTTTCTGTTTCTTGTCCACCAAAGGCCAGTACGTTTTTATGACCTTTGATCATCTGCTCCGTTGCGGCACTGACATCCCCCATCGCCGTTTGGATTTGTTTCGACACCTTACGGAAGCGGCGACTCACAATAGTCATCACTAATCCCATAATCGGACCTATCACTAAAATACACAGTGAAAGCTTCCAAGAGTTATAAAACATCAATCCCAGCATACCGATAACGGTCACACCGTCACGAACAATCGAAATCAAGGCACTGCCCGATGCACGGGCAATTTGCTCGGTATCGAAGGTCACTTTTGAAATTAAATTGCCCGTGTTTTCCTTATCCATGTAACTCACGGGTAAACTTAGATAATGTTGAAACACTTGCTGGCGCATATCCATAATTAACCTAGCGCTCATATAAGAAATGCCGTAGGTGGATACGAAGTTTGCAAAGCCGCGCAGGGAGAACATTAAAATAACCACGATAGGCGCCATTAATAGCACTTGGTTATCGGCATGAAAGCCTTGGTTCGTGGGGAGTGCAATACCGTTACTGATCGCTGGTGTACTGCTGGAAAACCCTTTATCGATAAAAGGGCCTATAAAAGAAATAAAAGCCGCATCGACAAGCCCATACACAATAAGGCCAGCAACTGAAAGCAAAAACATGCCCTTCATCGGTTTGAGATAGGCCAGTAATCGCTTGAATACGGTCCACATTTCGTCTTTAGGATATGCTGTCATTGGTAACACTAAATTATGGCAAAGTGCTCATTCTACTCTGGATTAATCAAGTCACCAAATCTAAACAAGCGGTTATACCAAAATGGAGCTAAATCTTGCCGATAGGTTTTTACGTCGAGTCGCCCTTGTTCAAAAGTAACGCTAATTTGTCCTTCAATCCCGGTGGTTAAGTGGTTTATCTGCAAAGCTTGGTAGCGGGCAACGACATCGGCTTTAGGAAAGCCATAACGATTATTCAACCCCGCTGGAAAAAGTACTAACTCCGGTGCCACCCTTTCAATAAATGCCAGCGTAGATGAGGTGCGGCTTCCATGGTGTGGAGCAATAAGCACCTGACTTTTAAGTATAAAGCCCGCTTGCACTCGCTCAATCAATATACTCTCAGTTTCCTTTTCAATATCACCGCTCAGTAATAGACTTTGCTGACCATCATCAATCCGCAGCACACAAGAAGCATTATTGCCACCCGCCTGGGTTTGTGGGGAAATAAAGCGTAAGGTAAGTTGTTGCCAATCAATCTGTTGTGGCAAACAAGGCTGAGCATTTAAGTGGTCAACATCAGTAATCCATTTTGCCTGAGGATACGCTTTTGCCAGTACTTGAGCGCCTCCAGCATGGTCGTTATCGCCGTGGCTGATCACAATAAAATCGATATCAGTTAATCCTCGAGTATTAAGAAAAGGGATAATCACACGGTCACTGTAGCTAAAATCATCGCCAAATGCGGCGCCCGTATCATAGATAAGTGCCCTATCATCCTTTTCAACCACCACGGCTAATCCTTGCCCGACATCAAGTAAATGTAGCGTCCATTGAGTGGTTTTCGATGCTGTAATGCGCTGAAAAACAGACAATGCCAGAGGAAGAAACAGTAACCCTATCAACAAATGCCAGTGCCAATATTGGCGCCGATGAGGAACATATCGCCACAGAATCAACGCAAAAAGTGCGCACAGGCCGCCTGCTAATAATGTCTCGGAAACCACATGCCAATGGGCGGGTAAATCGACGCTGAGTTCAAGTAACTTGCCGTAGGGAAATAGTGCTAAATCCGCCAAATTGAATAATCCCAGCCACGATTGCCCCAAAAACGTACCTAACCACCAGATGATAAAAGCCAGCATCGATAGCGGAATGACGATAAGACTAAACCAAGGCACCACCAGCATATTCATCCACAAACTATGGATACTCACACCACCAAAAAAGATGGCTTGCAGCAGTCCCAATATCAGGCTTAAGCGCCATTGTATTGACCAAAACTGTATGACTCTGACTCGCGACTTGGCTAAAAAAGTTGTTTTACTATCAACAGACTGTGTAAATTTGGCACTTTCTAAGGTATATAAAATAATCGCCAAAGCACAAAAAGAAAGCCAAAATCCAGCACTTAAACAAGCGAGAGGATCAATGAGTAACACCACAAATAAGGCAAACAGCAAACGGTCCCATGCGCTTGAGTAGCGTCTTAATAAAATCAACAGCATAACCAATAAAATCATCACTAACGCACGCTGTGTTGACACGGCAAAACCGGCTAAATAGCTATAAAATAGAGCACTCACTCCTGCTAAAATGAGCGCAATAACTATATTTCGTCGACTTGGATGTGGCGCCAAACGCGTAAGAAAAAACAAAGCGCAAGCATAGACCCAAGCGGTGATCACCGATAAATGTAATCCCGATATCGCCACCAGATGGCCCGTGCCCGTTTGCCTTAGCGCCTGCCACTTAGTTTGCGAGATAAGTTGTTTATCCCCGAGGATTAACGCCAGCAGAATATCCCCCTGTGTTAACGCAGATAACTTTGGAGCAAGTCGTGTGATTAAGTGATGTCTTAACGAAAAACGCTCAGCTTGAAGCCTTGCATGCATAACGCGGCCTTTACCGACAATATGCTGACTAATCAATTGCTTTTGTTCGTTATATCCTCCTTGATTGAGTACACTGGATATACTTTTAGGCATAAAAGTGAAATCCCAAACTTGCCCAACTTGCAGTGTCGCCTCGGATTGCCAGGTTAAACGCAACTTAGCCGTTGGCCCAAAGATTAAATTTGGTTTATCGACAACAATATCGAAGCTAACCCAGTCGCTGTTTTGACTAACTAGTGATATGATTTCGCCCCTCACCTGTATAGGCTGTTGGGATAAAGGAAGATCCTGCCGAGATAACACTAAGCAAAATCCTGTTAGCCAGAACATCGCAAAGAGTGTGCCAGATAAGCTAGGTGCTTTTTTGAATAAGATGAGAGCCCCAAAGCAAAAGTAGGGTAGATAAGTAATTGGCGGCAGCGAAGGCCATAACATCGCTGACAGTAAGGTGGCACTAAAGCCAAACATGAATCCATTCATAGTGAATTAAGTTAAGACAGCAATTTCAGCCTATGCCAAAAAAATTAATAAAAAGATTTATGCCTAAGCCTGAAACCCTGCGTGAGCACAAACACCTACGCATTTTCGGTCGCTTATTACACAATCCTAATCTTTGGGCGCTTAATCGACGCTCTGCGCCGGGGGCCTTTGCCATAGGCTTGTTTGTCGCTTGGATCCCAATGCCTTTTCAGATGGTGGTCGCCGCGGCCTTTGCAATCCTTTTTAATGTCAATATTCCCGTTTCCGTCGCTTTAGTCTGGATCACCAATCCACTTACGATGCCAGTTATGTTTTATGGGGCTTATTTATTAGGTGCAAAAATTCTTGGCCACGCACCGCAGGAATTTGCCTTTGAGGCAAGCTGGCAATGGATAGAAGCCTCATTAGCCACAATTGGGCCAGCATTCCTACTAGGTTGCCTAGTATTAGGGATCGTGTTTTCCACTGTAGGATATTTAATGATCAGTAACCTCTGGAAATACTCGATCATGTTTAAGTGGCAAAAGCGTAAGACCAAATAATTGCGACTTTCAGATACAATGGCTTAACTTGTTTTATGTTAGAGAAATTAACTTTCCTAATTGAACAAGTTAAGCATTAACACCTTTTTAGCGTTTGCATCCCTGTATTTCCTTTACGTCCTCTATTGTAATTTATTCTACTTTATCAATAGATTAAACCACGACGATAAGACTATCTTTATCCCTTCACCCGGACACTTACTTACAAGCTACTCATAAGTAGATATATACATTCATTTAATTTACAGCTTAAAATACTTTTCGTGTTTCACTACTACGCTGTCATTATGTTGAATATTGATGAACCTGCACATTTACAACCTAAACTACCGCTTTTCCGCTTAGGTTTTAGACCTTTCTTCTTATTTGCGAGTCTATTTAGTCTATTAAGTTTAGGGATCTGGGGAGGATTTCTTTCCGGTCTGTCATTACTTCCTAACAACATCAATCCTTTATGGTGGCATGGTCATGAGATGATTTTTGGGTTTGCCTGTGCCGTCGTCGCAGGTTTTTTACTCACCGCAGTACAAAACTGGACAGGGCAACCTGGGTTGAAAGGCTTACCCCTTATAGGGCTATTTACTGTCTGGTTACTACCAAGACTTTTATTTATATTGCCGCTAGATATTCCGTTTGTGGCGATCATGATCATCGACTTGATGTTTTTACCCTTAACCGCAATTGCATTATCAATATCTGTGGTTAAAGTACGCCAATGGCGTAACTTTGTGTTTATCCCTATTCTCAGTTTACTCACGCTTTTTAATGGATTTAGCTATTACGGTTTAATAACTAATCAATTACAGTGGGCTAATAATGGTCTTTATGCAGCAGTCATCCTTGTTGGGGTAATTGTTGCTCTGCTTGGTGGTAGAGTGATCCCATTCTTTACTGAGCGCGCCACCCAATGGCAAAGACACTCCGCCATTCCCGTACTGGAGTGGTTAAGTTTTGCTAGCCTATTAGCGCTTGTTGCGAGTCTCTTTTTACCGCAGATAATATTACTGACGCGCGCTCTGGCTGGTATAGCGAGTCTGGTATTGTTACTACGTTGGTCTCGTTGGGGATGGCAGGCAAGTTGGTCTGTGCCGCTGTTATGGTCACTGCATTTAAGTTACTTATGTATTCCCATTGGTTTGATACTGATTGCTACAGGACTACCACTTTCCGTAGGAATGCATGCCATTACTGTTGGAGGACTTGGCGGCATGATCCTCGCAATGATGTCGAGGGTATCGCTAGGTCATACCGGCAGACAACTAAAACCCGCTAGGCCAATGACACTGGCTTTTGGGTTAATGTTACTGGCTACAGTGTTCCGTGTCTTAGCGGGTTTACCCAGTGCATGGTTTATTGAATTAATGCTCGCAGCCATTATTTGTTGGATGCTGGCTTTTGGGTGTTTCTGTTACTACTACGCACCAATGCTTTGTCGCGTCAGAGCCGATGGGCGGCCAGGCTAAGCAAGGTGACTCGAGAAAACTCATGGCGCGATGCCTTTAGCAGACAACCAATTACTATCTTGTGAATTGAGTCACAGAGAATCGCGTCTCTTTTCCCTAACTAAAGTATTTTTACTGTTACTATTTACAAAAATATTGAGTAGGGAGTACCCATGCCATTTTATCGTCAATATGGTGCCAAAGGCTTAAAAGCAGTTGAGCATCTCGTCTTAATCATCATAGCAATAGCGACTGTGGTTGCTATTGGTCAAGAAATTGTCCATGTATTTAATGTCGGCGCAGTCGCCCTTGCCGATCTGTTGTTATTGTTTATTTATCTCGAAGTACTGGCCATGGTTGCTAATTATGCAGAATCGGGAAAATTGCCCGTGCGCATGCCGCTGTATATTGCCATTGTTGCTCTTGCACGTTATTTGATCTTAGATATGAAGAGTATGGATGACTGGCGCATCGCCGCAATTTCGCTTTCAACTTTGATCCTTGCGGCAACGGTCATCGTGATCCGTTGGGGCCAATTAAAAATGCCCTATCCTAAAAATCAAGAATACGATAACTAATTGCTACTGGGCGCCATTGCCAACCAAGCTCAATGGCGCCATTCTTTACCTGCAAAATCCTTCCAAATCCCTCGCTTTCAGATTGGTATTCTGCCAAAAAGCAATTATGCTAGTTTTACTGAGATCAATTATTTACGGGACAATTGAGTTATGGGTGAACATCCAGTTGGATTTGAAGAAAAACGCAGCTCACTTCGAGTAGATATGGAAGCTGAACGCGTGCTCTTGCATTGGACTGATAAGAATGGCGTTGAACATACGGACGAAGGCGTATGTATCGATTTAGCCCGCAGAGGCATTCTGTTTGATTATAAAAACCCATTTGAACTCGGTGAATTAGTTAACGTGACATTCAATCCAGAAACATCCCGACAAAATAGCGTAAAAGGCCAAGTTTGCCGCTGCTCTAAACGTCATGATCAAAGTTATCATGTCGCGATGCAATTGCTTTAATTTCAATCTAGCTACGCAGGGTCGATTGAGCTGTTCTACACTGAATTAGTTGAACTATTCGTACAAAGGACATTGCTATGATATTGCTGGTGGGTGGAGAGAAAGGTGGCAGTGGCAAGAGTTGCCTCGCGCAAAATCTTGCGGTTTATATAAAGCAAAAATTTGCCGCCAATGTAAATGTACTAATGGTAGACTGCGATCCCCAACGTACAACATCCGATTGGATCCAAGCTCGAAACAACGACCCTAGCCTCCCTGCAATCAATTGTATTCAGCTCTACGGCAAAATACGTAACGATCTGCTCAGTCTTAATGAACGCTTCGACTACGTCATTGTTGACTGTGGCGGTCAAGATAACCTTGCCATGCGCGCCGCCATGTCGGTGGCCACTTACGTAGTTATCCCACTTAGACCCAAACGTCGCGATCTTAAAACCTTACCCCATATGGAAGATATGCTCAGCACCTGTAAGATGGTTAATCCCAAAATGGTGGCAACCATTGTGCTAACCCAATGTCCCGCTTTGCCCACCCAAGTAAAGCGTATTTTAGAGGCCAAAGAAGTGGTCCAATCCTTTGGATTACGCGTACTCAATTCGGTGACTTTTTGCCGAAATATCTACGATGACAGTGAGGAAAAAGGATCGTCCGTAATGGAAATTGAGCCAGATGGGAAAGCGGCCGACGAGATCCGCGCCATAGTGGATGAGCTGTTCACCTTACCACCAGAAAATAGTTATGAGCTTAACTGATCTTAAACGCAAGAAACCAAAACAAGTTATCAAAACGGTTTCTATTGAGGATTTTATCGAAGATGCCAATAACTATGCTTTAGGTAAAGCGAGTATTTTAGCGGTGCCTCCCGCAGAGCCAAAAGGCTTAGATAAAAAGTCAGCCAAAATTTATCGCCATGCCACCTTTACCTTAACGGAAACCAGTATTACCCAATTAGATGGGCTCGCTAAAGGAACTAAAATCGCCAAATCACGCTTATTGCGGATCTTGATTGATGAATTCAGTCAAAAAACAACTGCAGAACAGCTTGAAGTGGTAAATAAAAGTAAGCAGGATGAGCATTAATCTTCATGGCATCAAGGTAAACCAATCCGCTGATCACCCTTTCTTTAACAGCAAGTTATGGCCTATGACCCCAAGCTATTGCGCGGCTCATAGACCAGATTAGCCATACTTAATGATGAGAATGATGACACTGCCGCCCAGCAACAAGGGCGAGCCCTTGCGCTGATTCTGCCATTTTCCCTTTACTCAACAACAAAAAAATTAACTCCTCCGCAGTAAGGTTTTCGGCACTACAAGTGTGATAACGCGCTGCTTCACCAAAGGTTTCAGTCATCAGAGCAATAAACTGAGGCTTTAAAACGGGATGAGCTTGCGCTACCATCAGCGCCATAACGTCATGACCGTGAACAGAATCGGACATAGTCTCTCCAAAAGATGCAAATAAGATTAGGCTTTATAACCGAACTGTTGAATTTTAACCCTGATCTCGCGCACATACTGCCAATGTCAATAACTGCGCTGACCGCTGTGACGATAAAGTGAGCCACTATGTCCTTGATCTTGCTACTGACCCAACAGATGTCACTTTATTTAGTGATTGTTTATTTAGTCAGTAAAACACCTCTTTTTAAACTGTTTGCAGAAACATCACCGCGCCTACCTCATAAAATATTTATTTATCTGGTTTTTTCTAGCTTTTGTATCATGGCGACCTATTTTGGTGAGCAAACTTCAGGGGCCATTGCCAATACTCGCGCCATGGGTGCCGTGCTAGGCGGTTTACTCGGCGGTCCTGTCACCGGATTTTTAGTCGGATTCACTGGCGGTTTACACCGCTACAGCATGGGTGGCTTTACCGATTTAGCCTGCGCGATTTCAACCACTCTCGAAGGACTCTCCGCGGGAATGATCAGTTTTTACCTACGCCGCGCGGGTAAAAGTGAACTTATCTACAATCCTCTCTTAGTCTGTTTGGTGACCTTTTACGCCGAAATGATGCAAATGAGCATTATTTTGCTGATTGCACGCCCGTTTGATGCCGCATGGGAATTAGTGCGGCAGATAGCTCCGCCTATGCTGTTGGTTAATTCCATTGGCGCAGCGCTGTTTATGAGCATGATCCGCGACCAAAAAACCATGTTTGACAAGCTCTCCTCTAGTTTCTCAACCAAGGCGCTTAAAATTGCCGAGCGCAGTGTTGGGCTGCTTTCTAAGGGGTTTAACGAAGAAAGCAGCGGCAAGGTCGCGCAAATTGTCATTGAAGAAACCAATGTGGGTGCTGTTGCCATTACGGACAGAGAAAAACTTTTGGCCTTTATCGGTATTGGTGCCGACCATCATATCCCTGGAACACCGATTTCCTCAAAAATCACCCTTGAGGCCATAAACCAAAACAAGGTGATGTTCGCCGATGGGGTGGAGATGCCCTATTCCTGCTCGATTTCGAGCCAGTGTAAACTCGGTTCGAGCCTTGTGATCCCACTTCGCAGCGACACCGAAGTCATTGGCACCATCAAGTTATACGAGCCAAAAAATAAACTATTTTTGAACATTAACCGCACCTTAGGGGAAGGGATTGCTCGGCTATTGTCGAACCAGATCCTCTACGGCCGTTTTGAACAGCAGCAAAACCTACTCACCCAAGCGGAATTAAAATTACTGCAAGCTCAAGTGAATCCACACTTTTTATTCAACGCTCTCAATACCATCAGTGCGATTATTAAGCGCGATCCCGATATGTCAAAACAGCTATTACAGCAATTGTCGCAATTTTTACGGATCAATTTAAAACGCACCACGGGTTTAGTCACTCTCGGGGATGAGCTCGATCACATAGCGTCTTATCTCACTATTGAGAAAGCGAGATTTATTGATAAATTACAGGTCAACATTGCTATACCTGAATCACTTTACCACTGTAAAGTGCCTGCATTTACCCTACAACCCATCATTGAGAATGCGGTAAAACATGGCACCTCCCATATGATTGAGCAAGGACAAATCAAGGTCACTGGACGTATGGATGACCATATATTAGCCCTTGAGGTGACAGATAACGCTGGCCTTTATCAACCCTCAATAGATTCTGAGGGATTGGGGATGAATTTAGTTCATAAACGGATACAAAATCTGTTTGGCGAACAGTATGGCATCCAAGTTGAATGCAAACCGGATGAATACACCAAGGTGACCATCCGCTTACCCATAGAACAGACGGAAACTAGCACGTGATCACTTGTTTGATTGTCGATGATGAATTGTTTGCCCGCGAGGAACTTGCGGATTTGCTCGGCCAAGAAGCCGACATTGAGATTATTGGCCAATGCAGCAACGCCATAGAAGCATTGCAAACCATTGCCAAAGAAAAGCCTCAATTAGTTTTTCTCGACATCCAAATGCCACGTATTTCAGGCATGGAACTGATTGCTATGCTCGATCCCGACACCTTACCTAAAATCGTGTTTGTCACTGCATTTGATGAATTTGCCGTCAAAGCCTTTGATAATCATGCCTTTGATTATTTACTTAAGCCAATAGATGCCGATCGACTCAGCCAAACCCTAAAACGTGTTCGTAAGGACCTCACTCCGCAAGCCGTGAATCTGATCGCGCCTCGATGCCTCGAGCACCTACCCTGTTACAGCGGTAGTAAATTAAAAGTGATCCCCATTCAAGATGTTGAGTATGTTTTTAGTGATTTAAGCGGTATTCATGTCGCCTGTACCAAGGGCAAAGTCCATACCCAACTTACCCTTAAAGTGCTGGAAGAAAAAACACTGCTAGTGCGTTGCCATCGCCAATATCTGATTTCACCCAAAGCCATTGCCGAAATAGAGCTGCTCGATACTGGCGCCGAAGTCACGACTCTGCTTGGCGACAAAGTGCCCGTTTCTCGCCGTTATTTAAAAAGTCTTAAGCAATTGTTCGGCTTCCAATAGCCCCATTGTTAACCACTAATGCGCGTATCTAAGCCGCTGGAGGCGGTTAATACTTATGAATGACATCCTCATACAACCGCTCGCCCCATTCTATTGCCGCTGAGTCAGCATTATCGACCTCTCACCCAGTTACCCCTGTTTTATGTAAACAACTTGTTTACACTCTGCACAACTCAAAATGGGGAGATAACTAAAATGATGTGGTTCCTACTCTGTGTCGGTCTATTGATCGGCGGCTACTTTATCTACGGTACCTTTGTCGAAAAGGTATTTGGTATCAACGAAAAACGTCAGACACCGGCTTTTACCCAAACCGACGGTGTGGACTATGTGCCTATGTCGAAAGGCAAAGTGTACTTAATCCAATTATTGAATATCGCGGGTGTGGGTCCAATCTTCGGTCCAATCCTCGGGGCGCTCTACGGTCCTTCAGCGATGTTGTGGATTGTGATCGGCTGTATCTTCGGAGGAGCGGTGCACGATTACTTCTCCGGTATGTTGTCGGTCCGTAATGGTGGGCAATCTGTACCAAACCTTGCCGGTAAGTATTTAGGCAAAAGTGCCAAGCACTTTATGAATGTGTTTGCCATCATTCTATTATTGCTCGTAGGTGTGGTGTTTATCTCTGCGCCAGCAGGCCTGTTAGGCAAACTAACGGGTTGGGATGTTAGCATTTTTGTTGCGATTATCTTCGTTTACTACCTGATTGCCACTGTGGTACCCGTCGATAAAATTATCGGCCGTTTATATCCTTTCTTTGGCGCGCTGTTGTTCTTCATGTCATTTGGTTTAGCCTTTGCGATCATGTTATCAAGCGAACATACGCTACTGCCCAATGTGCAAGCGGGCGACTTCTTCCAAAATTTAAACCCTAAAGATATGCCATTATGGCCTGCGCTGTTTATCACCATCGCTTGTGGTGCGATTTCAGGCTTCCACGCCACGCAATCACCACTGATGGCACGTTGCGTTGAAAACGAAAAGAACGGTCGTTTTGTGTTCTTTGGTGCCATGATCGGTGAAGGTATCATCGCCCTACTCTGGTGTGCGATTGCACTGTCTTACTTCCACGGTGTTGAAGGATTAAGCACAGGCATGGCGGGTAACCCTGCAAACGTTGTATACGAAGCATCAACTGGTCTGTTAGGCGCAGTGGGTGGCTTTATGGCAATCCTTGGTGTGATCATTCTGCCAATTACTTCAGGCGATACGGCTTTCCGCTCTGCTCGTCTGATTTTGGCTGAATTCTTTAACATGCCGCAGGTGGCTTTACCTAAACGTTTAGTGTTAGCTATTCCATTGTTTGTGATTGGTGGCTTACTGACTCAAGTCGACTTCGGCGTGATCTGGCGCTACTTCGGTGTGGCTAACCAAGCGACAGCTGTATTAATGCTCTGGACGGCCTCAGCTTACCTACTGCGTCACAATAAACTGCACTGGATCACCACCATTCCAGCCATGTTTATGACCACAGTAGTTATCACCTTCCTACTTAACTCTGCAACTTTAGGTGCAGGCTTACCGATGACCTTATCCACCATCGCAGGGACTGTTTCAACGCTAGTCATCACAGGCTTACTGATTGTGAAAACCAAAGGTAAAGGTGAAGTTGATAGCGACAGCGAATTACCCGATGAAGCTTAATTTCCAACAATATTGATATACAAAGCAAACGGGCACTGATGAGTGCCCGTTTTTTTATCTATGATTTTAGTCAATCGGTATAATACTGGTATAATCCGATTATTGTTCACGGTAATTTATACAAAATGACTCAAGAAAATAACCCATTACACGGCATCAAACTGGAAACCATAGTCACACAACTCGTTGAGCACTATGGCTGGGAAGAACTCGGAGCTCGCATCAAGATCCGCTGTTTTACCGAAGATCCGAGTATCAAATCGAGTCTACGATTTTTAAGAAAAACCGATTGGGCACGGGAAAAAGTAGAATATTTATATTTAAAAACCAATAAACTGCCGTTGCCCGCCGCGAAAACATCCAATGCACCAGCGAAGACATCGGCCAAAAAACCTGCAAAACCAGCACAGAAACCAGCTCAGGCAAGTACGGCTACATCAATAGCCGCAACAGATGGCCAGATTAATAGCCATATCTGGGGCAAGCGCGACTAAATTTCGTGTGAATATTCAAACGCATACTCACAAGAACAGACAAAAATGCGCGGAATAATTAATTCAATTTCAATTATCCCGCGCATTATTTTTTAATCTGTCTATCAGCTAGATTAGCGCCAATCCAATATCCTTCGGTGGGCAACCATGATTGGCAAGAGTCCCCTGCTAATCAAGCCAACGGCTAAGAATAAGCGTTTAAGACTTCACCTATTGGCTACTTTGTCTGCGGATAAGTGACGCGATAGATTGCCCCTGCATAATCATCCGACACGAGTAAACTGCCATCGGCCAATTCAGCAAAGGCCACTGGGCGACCAAAGGTTTGCTCGCCCTGCATAAAGCCAGTTAAAAATGGAGTGTATTTGACCACCTTGCCTTGCTCTATCGTCGCCACGGCCACTTTATAACCCGCTTTCTTAGTGCGATTCCATGAACCATGTTCAGCGACAAACAACTGCTGTTGATAGCCGCTAGGGAACTGTTTACCAAGATAAAAATGAATGCCTAGTGGCGCCACGTGAGCCCCTAAGGAGAGCGCAGGAGCGGTGTACTTGGTAGGATCTTTACCTTGGCCAAACTCAGGGTCAAGAATTGTACCTGCATGCACATAGGGGAAGCCAAAATGTTCACCCAAGTAACTGACCTTATTGATTTCGCAGGGAGGAATATCATCGCCCATCATGTCGCGGCCATTATCGCTAAACCAAAGGGTTTGAGTGCCGGGCTGAAAATCAAATCCGACCGAATTACGAACTCCTTGGGCAATGGTGGTTAATTTTTTAGTCTCGAGATTGAGCGAGAAAATACGTCCATAGCGTTCATTCTCCTCGCACACATTACAAGGCACGCCTACAGGAATGATTAACTCGCCTGTCGGTGAAACCCCTAGTACTTTCCAGCCATGGTGGGTTTCAGTTGGAAACCCATCAAAGACCACCTCAAATGTTGGTGAGTTTAAGTGGTTATCAATATCCTTGAAGCGAATGATGCGCTCCACTTCGGAGACATAGAGGTCGCCATCTTTGATCACCACACCTGATGGTAGCTTTAGTCCAGAGGCAACCAGAATTTTGTCATCGGCAACACCGTCCTGGTTACGGTCGATAAGGGCATAAACATTCCCGGCCTTCATCGAACCCGCATAGACAATGCCCTTTTCGGATACGGCAATTGCGCGCGCATTGTCAACATTATCTGCAAATAAGCTCAGGTTAAAGCCTTCTGCAACGGTCAGTTTATCTAAAATATTTTTAGCCATCGCAGGCACACTTATTCCACTCAAAGCCAAAAATGCAGCGCATGTTATTTGTAGTTTACGAGCCATATCTTTCATATCCTTATCAGTCAAAAAGTGAACGACCTTAACCATTAATCCCCTAACCTATCCTAGATACGCCTTTTGTATCAAATAGGATGCTTAGCACTTAAGTTTTTTATCTCAAGGCCGATAATTCGATAAATAACCTTCAGGTACTTATGGAGCCTATCGTGAACATTAATGGATTAAATACGACCGCAAATAGCAGCGCCTTCAAATCTGTTTCCAGCGCTTATATCACCACTACGCCAACAGCTAGCTCAGCTTCTGAGAATTCGTCGGCAGAGACCAGCACGCAAGAAACGGTCAATATATCCAATGCCGGAAGACAAGCTCTCGCTACCGAAGTAGGCGCTTCTCTCAGAGGTCAAACCGCGGAAAAACGGCAACAGACGGAAAGTGCTGAGAATGAAGAACCCAAATCTATCATTGATGAACAAATTAAGCGTCTGAAAGAGCAAATCAAAGCTTTGCAGGAGATGCTCACGAAACTGGAAGGAGATGATTCCGAGGCCGCGGCTCAGCAACGTAAGCTATTGCAGGAACAAATTATGCAACTCGGTAACCAAATTGCCGTGTTAATGGACCAGAAAATGCGCGATGCACAAAAAGCCGCAGGCTAATCTGAGTACAGAATCATTTTCAATCTTGGTAGCTGTAAACTAGATTGGGAAACTAAACAATAAACGCCAAATATTTAACCCGTCGCCGGTTCGATAACTGATGCCAATTCTATCTATGCCGAGGAGATCGCCGCCCAAAGGCTTAGAAAATGCCAGTGTGGCACCAAACTCATAGCTTCCGGAGACTATGGTTTCATCTTCAGCATCTTGGCTAAAATCCAGCTCGTTGAAGTACCAATAACCGACCGCAAATAATCTAGGTTGCATTTGGATATTCAACCATTGCCAGCGCGGCGAAAGGCCAATATCTACCCCAGTTTGCAATACCGCAAATTGGTCGGTTAATTTTCCTACCCGTTCACTGTAGCCCGCAAACCTTAACCTCGATACCCAGACGCTGTCTTCACCCGCGAGACTAAAATCATACAAGGTGCTTACACCTGAGGCTAAAATCGCCACATTCGCATCGGTCTCAAAATTTGTCCCAAAGCCCACATCCAAATAGGCTTCCATCCGCGTATTTGCCGTTGCCTGCCAATGGTGCTCAATGCCGGGCGTTATCGTCATGGTGCCGACTGACGATGGCAATTCGCCGTCGGTGATGTCTTTGGCTAAGTAGTCAAAAAAACCGAAAGATAAGGGTAAACGCAGCCAAGTCTGACTACTATCATCCTTCAAAAAATCAAAGTTTAACGGAACACTAACGACGGTGGCATTTTGCTCAGCAGCTCGATATACCCCTGTGCCAAGGTAGCTGCCAAAGGCATAAACAGAGTTAGGATTATTTTTCCCATCAATCGGCGTTTCAGGGCTAATCTTCGAAAACGCTTGGGAAGATTGGGGGGCAAATGCAGCAAAATCTTGCGGGTGACTGGAGTTTGAAACAGGCTCTGTCGACGCCAACAGCGGGAAAACAATCCCCATTGATAGCGCCGAAATGGAGCAGAGGTTGACGATAAACCGACTAAAAATGATATTCAATTTACGCAAACAGATCCTAATTTGCAGCCTAATCGGTAAATTTATTGCACTAAGAACTACTGTTCATCCGTAAAATGATACTCAGACATCATATGCCCAAGCTCAGTGGACTTAGTCTTTAAGTAAGCCTCATTATAGCGATTTTTACCGACTTGTAAGGGTACGCGCTCAACCACTTCGATGCCGATGTCTTTCATCGCTTTGACTTTGCGAGGGTTATTGGTCATTAAGCGTACATGCTTTACGCCAATCTGCTCAAGCATAGGCTGGATCATATCGTATTTACGCATGTCCGCAGGGAAACCTAACTGTTCATTCGCCTCAACCGTATTGGCGCCTTTATCCTGCAACTCATAGGCGCGGATCTTATTTAGCAGACCAATACCACGACCTTCCTGACGCAAATATAAGATAAACCCACTGCCGGTCTCGGCAATGTTTTGCATCGCGGTTTGCAGCTGGAATCCACAGTCACAGCGTAAGCTGAATAAGGCATCGCCAGTGAGACACTCAGAGTGAATACGGCCTAAAACAGGAGCATCGCTACTTAGGGTGCCAAATGTGAGGGCAACATGCTCTTTACCGGTTTCGGTATCTTCAAAACCGTGCATGGCAAAAACGCCCCAGGGAGTGGGTAATTTTGACGTCGCGACATATTTTATCGACATGACTTAACCTTAACGACAACTCTCATTCCATGAGACGGAAGGAACATCCATAAACAAAACAATGATTAGGTACTTAGCCTACGGCGCACCTATTCTAAAGTGTTTTCAGCAATCGCGAAATACTTTAGTAATTTAATCAACTACAAAACTAAGCTATTAACTGGGTGACTCATTCAGCTCAGTGGGTAATATGTCGAGCCAAGGCGCTGCAAAATAGATAAGTGTTCTATTTTGCAACTCATTGAATAACTTAGCAATGTAGCTTAAAATTTTGCTGGTGCAAAACCTGTTACTTCAGTCAAGCCCATTTCGCGCCCTAAAGCAGTCATTGGGTGCACAACAACTAAGCCTTTTACTGACTTTTTCAGTTGACCCATATCGGCTTGCTCGGCTTTGGTGAGGGCACGATGAAATGGCAAGTGCTGAATATCCACCCCTTGCTTTTGTAATAAACGCGACTGCTGCGTTTTTACGCTATTGATTTGCTTAGTAACAGCCTCAATCTCGCGTTTAAACTGCGCCACGATGACAACATCGCCACGTTGCTCTGCCGCCGCCAGTTTACGACGAAACTTATCTAACTTATCGTTTAGCTGCTGCAGTTCTTGCTTTAAATTCATTATGTTACCTTAAATTACTTTAGTGAGTCCCGACCGATATTGACCTAATTTTTGGCCTGTTTGTCTGGGTCACTGTGTCAAGGTGTGGGATTATAACAGCAAGTTAGCGATCCTCGTTACCGCTTTTATAAGAAACGGATCACCTGATTACTGCTACCCCGATATGGAAGGCTCGGATCTGCAAGATGTTGCTCGAATTTGCCATCCACCAGCACATCTACATATTCCAGCACCGCACGCTGTTTATCGCTCAATTCATTCCATACATAGCCCGTCCACAGCCAAATATCTTTACCGGGACATTCAGCTTTGACGCGCTTAACAAGCGCCAAAATCCCCTCAAGATTGGCGGGTAAAAGTGGATCGCCGCCAGAGAGTGATAATCCACGGCGAACGATCCGCGTATCCTGCAAATCGGCGATGATATTATCTTCCATTGCCTTATCAAATAAATGGCCAGAGCGCACATCCCAAGTACTTTGATTATAGCAACCACGGCATTGGTGCTCACAGCCTGAAACAAATAAGGTGGCCCGAGTGCCTGGGCCGTTGACCACATCAACGGGATAATATTGCTGATAGTTCATTGTATAAGTCCAATACGAAATACAAGGAGCGCCAGACTGGCTAAAAATCAAAGCACAGTCCCATGCTAAGCGACTGTGCTGATATCAGTGTAACAAACACAATAAGGCAAAAATGTTACAAGTGTTTGATCCTACGCTTCACTTCTTCTTGCTTACCATGGTTGAACGGTCTGGCATCGGGACTACCTAAGTAACCACACACACGGCGCGTAACAGACACTCGACTTGGCTCATGGTTGCCGCATTTAGGGCAAGTAAATCCTTTACTAGTACAGCTAAATTCGCCGGTAAAACCACAATCATAACATTCGTCAATCGGCGTGTTAGTACCGTAGTAAGGTACACGGCTATAGCTGTAATCCCAGACATTTTCGAGCGCTTCGATATTGTGCTGCATATTAGGATATTCGCCGTAGCAAATAAAACCACCATTGGCGATGGCGGGATATGGCTGCTCAAAATCGATTTTATCGTAAGGATTCACGTGCTTTTCCACATCTAAATGGAAGCTATTGGTGTAATAGCCCTTATCGGTTACCCCCGCAACCACACCAAACTGGCGCGCATCGAGCTTACAAAAACGACTGCAGAGACTCTCACTTGGGGTGCTATAAAGGCTGAATCCATAACCCGTTTCGGCCTTCCATGCGTCGGTAGCCGCTTTAAGATGCGCAACAATCGCCACCGCTTTTTCACGAAGCTTAGCATCATCAAACACATGGGTTTCAGTGCCATAGAGCGCATTAATGGTTTCATGTAAACCGATATAACCTAATGAAATCGATGCCCGACCATTTTTAAAGATTTGGGCGATATCATCATCGGCACGCAAGCGCACGCCACAGGCACCTTCCATATACAAAATCGGCGCAACTCTGGCTTTCACTCCGTTTAACCGTTCGATACGCGTATCTAATGCACGGCGGGCAAGTAATAGCCGCTCATCCAGAATACGGTAGAACTCAGCCTCATCGCCATTCGCTTCTAGCGCAACACGTGGCAAGTTTAAGCTAACAACACCAAGGTTATTGCGCCCTTCATGGACGAGTTCACCATTTTCTTTATAGGAACCTAAAAAGCTGCGGCAACCCATAGGGGTTTTAAACGAACCCGTCACTTTTTCCACTTGCTCATAGTTCAAAATATCTGGATACATGCGCATACTGGCGCATTTAAGGGCCATTTGTTTTACATCGTAATTGCAATCGCCGACTTTGTGGTTAATACCATCACGGATGGCAAACACCAATTTAGGGAACACCGCTGTTTTACGATTTTTACCTAACCCCGCCATGCGTACTTTCAGCATCGATTGTTGAATTAAACGCGACTCCCACGAAGTACCTAGACCGAAACCAAAGGTCACAAACGGGGTTTGTCCATTAGCGGTATGTAAGGTATTCACCTCATATTCAAGGGATTGGAAAGCATCGTGGCATTCTTTTTCAGTCTGAGCAGTGGCATAGGCTTTAGCATCTTTAATCTGCCAATTCAGTGCCACTTGATAATGTTTGTCATAACTCTTGGCCACAAAAGGCGCTAACACTTCATCAATACGATTAATCGTGGTACCGCCATAGATATGGCTTGCCACTTGGGCAATAATTTGCGCCGTCACAGCCGTAGCGGTAGAGATCGATTTTGGGGTCTCAATTTCGGCGTTGCCCATCTTAAAGCCATGGGTCAACATGCCCGCCAAATCAATCAACATACAGTTAAACATCGGGAAAAAGGGCGAGTAATCAAGATCGTGATAGTGGATCTCACCGATTTCGTGCGCAGCCACCACATCCTTAGGCAGAATATGGCTCTTGGCATAATGTTTAGCCACGATGCCCGCCAGCAGATCCCGTTGAGTTGGGATCACTTTAGAGTCTTTATTGGCGTTTTCATTTAACAGCGCGGCATTGCTCTGCTCGACTAAACCACGGATTTCAAGATTGAGCTTACTGGTAGCATCGCGGCAAATGTCTCTGTCGTGACGATATTCAATGTAGACCCGTGCCAATGATTTATAAGGGCCTTCCATTAATAGGTTTTCAACCGCATCCTGTAGATGGTGGATTTCAACTTCTGCCATATTCGCCACTCGTTCTCTCACACAAGCGGCTACCGTCGCGGCATAATCTGCGTCCTCTATCCCAACCGAGTTTGCAGCAGCGACCACTGCATCTCTTATCCTTGTTTCATCAAAAGGTGTGCGGCAACCATCCCGCTTGATCACGACTGGCATTGTTTAATTCCTCTCCATCCCGATTAAAATTAACACTATATATAGTGATTAAATAATCTATCAACACAATATGTAGACAATTAAGCGGCATCGACACCTAAAATTCCATGATCCAGATCATGATTTATCCGATGGATAAAAAGAACAAATAAGAACTGCTGCCAAACCCAATGATCTCAGTTTTAGGCCTTGACCTTGATGCTAAAGCAAGATAGTAGACGCAGGAAATGGCGCTAATAATGACAAAAGACTTTGACCCAGAAGCCAAAGTCTATTGTTTTTGAAAGAATATTGTAAATAAGACTAGCGCTTAGCTAAGGCAAGATAACTGCTCAATTGTCCCGACGCTGATTGCTGCATCCCCATGGATGAAGCCACCTGCATCGTTGATTTAAGTCCCTGCCATAACTGTTTTTGACTATCGCTCATGGTGGGGTTGCTATTCAAATAATCCGTTAATTGACCAAACACTTTAGTCGCCTTTTGTGCCAGCACTGGCGACTGGGCATCATCCATGTTTTTTAACACATTTTTAGCATCCACTAACGTGTTGATCATCGGGCTATTAGGCGATTTTTCAGCCAAAGACTTTAGCTCATCATCGATAAAATCCTGCAAAGACTGTTTATTGGTACTTTGGCTTGGCAAACTAATGCCGTTTTGCGAGAGCCGTTCTACCTGTGCATCGGAAAGAATACCGTCTTTTTGTAACCGCGAGACTAAAGCGGGTATCTCAGCCACGCTAAATTTGCCATCAGCAAAAAAGTCTTTCGACATGGCCTGAATTTTTTGTGCTCGCAGTGCCCGTGGTGACAGCGCTATCTCGTCACTCGGTTTAGTATCAACCTTAGGGGGTTCTTTGGCTGAGGAGTTTGACTCCGTACTCGATTCAGTTTTACCTGTCTCCGTCTTTTTGCTATTCAGGCCATAAGCTTCAGCGGCACTGCTACGATTTAGATTAAGGGCATTTAAAAGAGAATTCATCGTCAATAATTCGGCGTCTAATACTGATTAATGGTTTTAAAGCAAAAACTAAGCCAATCAAGCAGTAAGTAGTGTCATATCGTAATCAACAGATAAATTCATCCTGACATTTTTAGCCTTTCCAGATCGCAGCTTCAATTAAATGTGCAACTTTTGCCACGGCAGCTTCACCTGCTGCAATGGCTTCAGCTGCTCGGTGGAACTCCATGGTGCCGATATTAGCCACTTCGGGTACAACACAGATATCGGGAGGGTCACCCATTAAACGCGCCCGTTTATGCCGCTGCTCTAAAATACTCATCGACTGGGACATCACCGCAATCATACCGGGATTAGATTTAGTCCCTAGGGAAAACTTATCGGTTAAGCTACCGACATATTCTCGCCCGCGGGCGAATAAATCCATAAAACCCGTTTCTTGGCGCGCGGGCATTTGGGTTTCATCTTTAGGTGCCCGATGGCTGGTCATATTAACGGGTAAAACTTGTAATCGACCGGTATGAAAACCTTGTAAATCAACGGCAATAACGATATCTACTCCCATAGCACGGCTCACCGAAACGGGGACAGGATTAACAACTGCACCATCTACCAACCAACGCTCACCTTGGCGGACAGGCGCTAATATCCCAGGCATAGAGCAAGAGGCCCGTACGGCTTGGCGTAAATCACCATGGCGAAACCAGATTTCCTGACCTGAATACAGATCCGTAGCAATGGCCGCAAAGGGACGCTCTAAATCCTCGATATTGATATCACCAATCCGCGATTGCAGCACATCGAATACTTTTTCGCCGCCAATTAGCCCACCTTTACGCCAACGAATGTCCATCAGTCCCAACACATCCCAACTAGAGAAGCTGCGCACCCACTCTTCAAGTTCCGCTAAATGATTATGAGCATAAGCAGCGCCAACAAGGGCGCCGATTGAGCATCCAGCGACCTTATCGGGTTTAATTCCCATGGCGGCGAGTCCATTGAGTACGCCAATATGCGCCCAACCTTTGGCTGCACCACTGCCTAAGGCAATACCGATCGTCGGAGTTGTCCCCTTACTCATAATAAATTCCCTTAATAAATCGATGATTTAAAGAAGCGCTATGACGTGAAAAAGCTAAATTCCAGCCAAAGTGTTGTCAATCATTAGACAACATAAACCGTTATGCTAGCCAGTCATTAGATACATTTATATGGTTTACGCTCGGCCTTATCCCCTTGCCATACTCAAGGGCAGAGAGTAACCACATCGTCGCTTGATATCCTGTAAGTTCATAGCCAATTTGGCTAAACATAGCACTCGGGGCAAATATCGAGCGTGACACAAGCCAAGCAAATAAGTGGCTATTTAGATGATTACGCAAGATTATGCCCAATCAAGATAGCTGACCATAGTGATTTAGCGCTATAATCTGCCCTCACTCAGATTTAGGGGATATACCTTTGCAGTTTACTGATTTTTCTCTGGACCAGCGTCTGTTACAAAGCTTAAAGCATATGGGGATTGCAACCCCAACCGCCATCCAGGAACAAGCATTACCTATCGCATTGGCAGGTAAAGATTTAATGGCATCATCAAAGACTGGGTCAGGTAAGACCTTGGCATTTTTGCTGCCCGCATTGCAAAGGGTTATCTCCACCCGCGCCCTCAGTAAGCGCGACCCTAGAGTATTAATTTTATTACCGACCCGCGAATTAGCCCATCAGGTGTACAGTCAGTTACGCTTATTGGTGGCCAATACCCAATATAAAGCGATTAGTGTATTGGGCGGTGAAAACTTTAACGATCAGGCTAAAGCGCTGGCAAAAGAGCCGCATTTTATTGTGGCAACGCCAGGGCGAATCGCTGATCACTTAGAACAAAAAAACTTATTCCTCAATGGATTAGAGTTGTTAGTTTTGGACGAAGCCGACCGTATGTTGGATTTAGGCTTTGCGCCACAGTTAAAAGCTATCAACGAGGCGGCCGATCATAAACGTCGTCAGACCTTAATGTTTTCAGCAACCTTAGATCATAGTGAAATCAATGAGATTGCGGCGGCATTACTTAAAAATCCATTACATGTGGCAATAGGCACGGCCCACAGTGAACATCAGGATATTTCGCAGCGAATTTATCTGTGTGATCATTTAGATCATAAAGAAGCCCTACTCAGTCGTTTACTGACGGATGAATCGCACAAGCAAGTGATTATTTTTACCGCCACCCGTGCCGATACAGAGCGGTTAGCCGCTAAGCTCTCGGCTCAAGGTTTTGCAACCGCCGCCTTAAGTGGCGAGTTAAAACAAACGGCACGTAACCAGATCATGGACCAATTTGCCCGTGGTCAGCAGCAAATATTGGTGACCACAGATGTGGCATCCCGTGGTTTAGACTTACTGAATGTATCCTTAGTCATTAACTTCGATATGCCCAAATTTGCCGAAGAATATGTTCATCGCATTGGCCGCACTGGCCGCGCGGGCGCCAAAGGTGACGCAATCTCCTTAGTTGGTCCTAAGGATTGGGATAACTTTAAAAAAGTACAACTTTTTTTAAGAAAAACTTTCGAAATCAGTGTAATTAAAGGGCTCGAAGCTAAATTTAGTGGTCTAAAAGAAAAGCCAAAGTCCGTCGCGACTAAAGGTGTAGTAAAGGCAAACACCAAAGCCAAATCTAAACCTAAGTCGCACCTTGTTAAAGCAGCGCCATCCCGTGATAAACGCTTTATCACGGGTGTTGATGTCGGTGATGCGCCAATGCGCAAAAAACCTGCGGCACAACTGCTACAAGATAATGACGACGAGATCTAAAAATAACGCAAAAGATAGCTCAAGTCCGTGAAACTTGAGCGCTCAAAATGAGTGACTCGCTGGAGCGATTTTTCCGGCGATACATAAGTAATTTGAAATAGTTAAAGGTGTAACATGCGAATTTGTGGTGTTGAATTAAAAGGTGGCGAAGCCATCATCAGTCTGCTCAGTTACGAAGGTGAAACCTTCAACGTACCCAGCTGCCGTAAAGTGTCTTTTAGCATTGCACAGTCGGCATCGACGGAGGCAATTCGTGAGTTTCACTTTGCTTTCCATAAGTTGATGGAAGATTATAAGATCGATGAAATTGTAATTATTGAGCGTGAGCAAAAAGGCAAACTGGCTGGTTCTGCTACTAGCTTCAAACTCGAAGCCGCAATTCAATTAGGCGAGCTGCCTGTAACCTTGCTATCTCCAGTGGCGATCAAGGAACAAAATAAGCGCAATCCACCTCAGGTAGACTTTGATAGCTTAGATCTGAAACGCTTCCAACAACCCGCCTTTGAGGCTGCCTACGCTCAGCAAAATCGCCATATTTTTGGTAAAGCTTAAGTGCTCTTGCTTGGCGCTATCACTTAGCGCCAAGCCACTTAGATATCGCAAGAATCATGCAAAACCTAAAATATGTCAGTGGTTATAGCCTAGATATCCAACGCCAAGTTGAACAGCTTTTACAAAGTGGCAAGCTTGGGGAAGTATTGCTTCGCCGTCATCCGCACATTCATCATATCCGCAGTGATAAAGCCCTTTACGACTATACCCAAGGGATAAAAAATCAGTTTTTACGCCAATCCTCTCCCCTATCGAAAGTGATCTTTGATGACAAAATTAGCATGAGTCATCATGCACTTGGCTTACATTCCTACGTCTCTAGAGTGCAAGGTAACAAAATCAAAGCGAAGAATGAAATTCGTATATCTTCTCGCTTAAAACGTGTGCCTGAACCTTTGTTACGAATGGTAGTGGTGCACGAACTCGCCCACCTAAAAGAGAAGGATCACAATAAAGCTTTTTATAATCTGTGTACTTATATGGAACCAGATTACCACCAATTTGAATTTGATCTGCGCTTACTGCTGACCTGTATTGATGCCAATCAATCCCCTTATATCGCGCACTCAATAGACTCAGTTTGAGTACTTATTTTTATTGACCCAAGAGTTGACTGATAATAGTTTTCATTTAGAATAATCATGTATTATCTGTCACGTACTTAGGCTGTATGAAAACGCAAAATATTGGTAGAAAGCTAGAAAAATGGTGTAAGAAACAAGCCAAGAAACTGCAAAAGCAACAGGCAACATTATCCAATGCAGCATCAGTTAACTATGCAGCAAAATCATCTTTCTCAGCGGAGCCAATAAAACAGACTACTGCAACCAAAAGTAAAAAAGCACAACGCAAGCACTTAAATCAATTATTGGCTGAGTATATTGCCAAACAACACATTCAAGATCTTGATAAAGCCGCACGTAAGCAGCAATTAAAATTAGCCAAAGCGCATTTTAATGCCGCAAATGATGCACAATTTTTATCCATTGCAGCCATCAAACGCATTTCCCCCTTACCGACAGAGCGAAGCTTTGCACTTCGTCCTTATAAAAAGTCTCCCTGTGGAGGATGTCCTGCATTAAAGGGGCGTCTATGTAAATGTGCGTTAAAAGCGATGCAGAAACGCCAGGCAAGTTAATATTGTTTATCGATCTTGATTAAATAAATTTGAAGATATCTCAAAATAAGAGTGGTTAGATATTTTCTGCTGGCTATCTTCGCTATTCACACGTCATTCAATCAATACCTGTACGCTCACTAAAAGCCTAAAGAGGCTCGATTTATTATTTTAAATACCGATAACAAGGGCGAAATTTAATCAAATTTAAGCAAGCAGTCTTATCCAAGCATATGCAGCCAAACAACAAACCCAACAAAAAGCCTGACAAATACACCACTCAAATCATTTAGTTGCTGAGGCACATTCAATAGAAATACAAACGCCGATGAATCAGTATTCATCGGCGTTTTTATACTCAGAACGGGACAAACGAAAATGAATTAACCTAAATTCATCAACGACTGACGACTATTGACCATATTCGTAAAGCTACGCAACCCTTGGTTTGCTAATTGGCTCGCCATAGGAATATCGGCTTTCATTGGATCGACGGGTTTACCGTTTACATGGAATTCATAATGTAAATGCGGACCAGTTGAACGCCCAGTATTACCAGATAAGGCAATCACTTGACCGCGTGTGACTCTCTGGCCTTTACGCACTAATGCCTTTGAAAGGTGTAAATAGCGGGTGCTATATTTACCACCATGTTCAATCACAATATATTTACCTGCAAATTGGTGATCCGTTACTAAACTCACCACGCCATCACCAGGCGCTATAACCTTAGTACCAATAGGGACAGAAAAATCAGTACCATTATGGGGAGAAATACGGCCAGTGATCGGATGTTTACGAGCAGGGTTAAAACGTGAACTCATGCGAGGCTGTTTAGCCAATGGAATACGCTGGAAAGCACGCACTAAACTGCGCCCTTTTGCATCATAATAACTGCCATCGGTATGCTGAAAGGCACTGATTTCTGAACGCCCAGTTTTAATGCTAACACCTAATATTTGACTGCTACCGGTTGCTTCGCCTTCAACATATTGATCATTTACCAAAACAGAAAATTTATCTCCTGCATGTAAATCCCGTGCAAAATTCACTTTTTCTTTGAGTAAATCTTCAATCCGCTGAATATCAGCTGCCGCTAAGCCCATTTTTTGAGCCGATACGTAAAATGAGCCTTTAATATCACCAGTAATAATGCGGTTTTGCCAAACGCCTTCAACGTTAATTTCTTCAACGTTGAAGCTACCATCTTCATAACGAGTAAATACGACTTGGCGTGCGGCGTTAAAATAAAGCTCCAACTTTTGCAGTTGGCCATCATTATCGAGCCAAAACTGAATCCGGTTCCCAGGTAATAAGGTATCGAGTGCCAAAATATTTAAATCGGCCTCTAGTACTTTATACATCGTTAGCTGGTCAACACCCGCCTTAGAGAATAAAGCGCTTAGAGTATCACCGGAGGCAATAACACGCTCAAAATCAGGGGTATTGTCAATAACAGTGGTAGAATCAACAGGCTCAGAAACTTGCGGTAAAACAGTTTCAATGTCGAGAGCTACGGGAATTCGTTGTGCTGTGGGTACGACATGATTAGCATTCGGCATTAACATCGCCGCACCGATCAATAAACCACCTACGAGGAGAATATTTTTATGGGCTGAAGATAAATTCTGCAAACGAATTTGCGGAAAATTAGCCAAATTGGGTTTGCCTGTCTGCAACGCTTTCACCTTTTGTTATCGTTTTTGCGTTATATTTTTGAACCAGTCCCACCTAGGGAAGCCCGAATTTTCCCAACTTATCCCAAAAAACCGATTATGACAAACGCTATTTTGCACTTTAACAGCACTATTTCCCAAAAACATGCGTCAGTTGGCACTTTAAATCGATTGTGCGTTCTGTATCTATATGTTAAACAGCACAAAGCAACGCATTAAATTACAATAAAAACAACAAGTTAAACAAACTACCAATCCCTTTAACTGACACTAAGGCAAAATCACCTTGATTTCGCTCCCATGGGAGGTTTTCAACAGATCTATTCGAGTGTTTATCTGCTCTTTCATCTCAGAAACATGAGATATCACGCCGATCATCCTACCCGCCGATTGCAAATCCATTAAGGTACGGATGGCAAGTTCAAGGGAGTCCTGATCTAGGCTGCCAAAACCTTCGTCGATAAATAACGTATCAAGTTTTATCCCACCGGCGTAGGCTTGCACCACGTCTGATAAACCCAGCGCCATAGATAAAGCTGCCATAAAACTCTCCCCACCACTTAAGGTCGCCACGGGACGCACTTTTGCGGTATAAGCGTCTTCGACTTCAAGCTCAAGCCCTGATGCCTTATTTCCCTTCGCTCTGTCTTCTTTACGCAATAATCGATAACGACCTTTACTCATCAGGTGTAATCTCTGAGTTGCTGCGAGTAAAACATCATCGAGTAATACGCTTAATACAAAACGTTGCAGAGAAATCTTGTTGCCAGTATTGCCATTGGCCACATCGGCCAAGGTGCCAATAATGGCGTATTCATCCTCAAGGGCTTTCGCTTTTTGATCGACAATACTGAGCTGTGTTTGAGTTTGTTTAAGCAAAGAGAACCGTGTATTAAGTTGGCTCCATGTAGCTTCAGCGAGATTATGTTGTTGGTGCTTTTCTGCAAGCATGGCTTCTAGGGCATCAAGGTCGGGCACGCTGACATCAGCAAGCTCAGTTCTTAGCTGATCAAGCTGTGATTGATTTAAGGCGCACTGTCGATGATAGGTTTCAATACGCTCGCCCAACGCTTGAATTTGTTCATCGGCTAATAATGCCGCCCTTAATGCGTCCCTATCAGTAAAACCCGCTAAATGCAGTTGTGAGTTAAGGTCGCCATCGGCCAAAGCCTGCTGCTCATCTGCGCTATGGCAGCGTTGTATCGCAGCCTCTAGCGCCGTTTGCGCTGCCACACAATGCTCAGATGCCTGCTTTAGTGAGTTTCTAAGAGCATGAATCTGCTCACGACTCTTCTCAAGCTGCCGTTGATTATCATTAATCGCTTGATTTAACGCAGTAAGCGAGCGGTATTCGTCAGGGATCCGAAGCGCCTTTTCCGCTAATTGACCGGATAGACGCGCCACTTCACCTTCTTGTTGATGATACCGCTCACGCTCAAGCTCTAATTGTTGCGTCAATACTAACTCTTGCTGCTGCAACGCTTTGATTTGCTGCTGTAACCGCTGTAATGCTTGGGTGGCGACTTCAGCTTGTTTTGCTTGGCGTGTTAATTCCTCAAGCCGATGGACATGCGATTCAAGTGGTAACTCAACCGTATCCCCCAGCGAGGAGGCCAGTTCATTTGCCTGCGACTGCTGTGCTTCTAACTGTTTTTGTAGCCCCCGATACTCTGCCCTCGCTTTGCTGAGCTGTTCGAGTGCATTCACCTCGGCATCCTGCGCAGCTTGCAGCTGTGCGTCCGTTGGATGATCATGACTGGTTGCAGGATGAGGATGCTCGATACTGCCGCAAACTGGGCAGGGTTCATCGAGTTTGAGTTCCCTCGCTAAAATGGCTGCTTGACCTTGAAACCAGTTGAGCTGTAAAGACTTATAGTCACTTAGCGCTGCCTGATGCTGCGCGTTCAGCATCTTTCCTTGTAATCCTGCTTGTACAAGTGCCTCTTCGGTTTGTGCAACTTTGGCGCAGATTTGTTGCCATTGTTTGAACAACTCAAGTAAGTGGCGCTGTTGCTGCAAGGCTTGTGCGGTCGCGAGTTGACGCTCACTTTGCTGTTGTAATGCTGGCAATTGATTTTCATAGGTGCTGCGCTGATCAACTAAGCTTACAAGCGCCGTCTTAGTCTCTTGCCCCTGCTCTTTGGTTTGTTGCTGTATCTCTTTTGCCTGCGATAAAGCTTGTTCAAGGCTAGAAAATTCTGCCAACTGCGGTACTAACGTGCTGAGTTGATTATGTTGTTGATCAAAATCGCGCAACTGTTGTTCAAGGGGAATAAGTTCCTGCGCCTCGATCTCAGCTTTGGCAAGCGCAAGCTTTGCCGTATCGAGAGCCATTTGGGCATGGCTGCGCTGATCATTAGCAATTGTCGCTTCGTGTTCCCTCGATAACGCATTATCTAATAAGGGCTTTAGACGCTGCGCTTGCTTTGCCACATTCAGGCGAGCCGTTTGCGCTGCAATATCTGCTTGCTGTTCATGAAGCAAAGTGGCTTGGGATTCCAATTCACTTAAACGGGTAAATTCAGCAAACCGTTGCCGCGCACTGTCATGCTGTTTTAACGCCTGTAGATGCGCCGCCGTGCTACGTTCTTTCGCGGCGATAGCGGCCGCCAATTCGGGTTCTATTCGACTAAATTCAGCGGCAAGCTCGTCGTCACTCGCTAGCTCCGCGGTTTGTAGAATGCCATCGCGACGCGCACGCTGCTCTTTAACCAAGCCGCGGATATCGGCCGCCTTCGCCTTTAAGATATCTTCAATACGTTTATAGATATGGGTTTGAAATAATTGACTAAAAATTTGCTCACGCGCCTTGGAGTCAGCCATGAGTAATTCACGAAACTTCCCCTGTGGCAGCACCATAACCTGACGAAATTGTTCTACGTCTAAGCCCGTTAACGCTTCAATTTCAGCCGTTGCATCTGAGACTTTACTGGCGACTAATAGGGTTTCAGTACCATCGGGAGCGATCTTAAACAGCTGCGCCTCGCTCTTTTGGACTGTCGAACCCTCGCCATTCTTTTTGAGTCTGTCCTGTTCGGGCACTCGGCGAATACGATAAGCAGTGTTACCCAATTTAAAACTAAAGGTCACTTCAGTAAGCAGATTATCATCGGCCATATCGCAGCGCATTTGGCTGCCTTCACGCTCATTGCCGGTGGTTTTTCCATACAACGCAAAGCAGATACCATCGAGCAGAGTCGTTTTACCCGCGCCAGTTGGCCCGTTGATCAAAAATAACGGATTATCACCAAGTTCAGTAAAATCAATGGTCTGAGTCGAAGCAAACGGGCCAAAAGCCGACATGGAAAGTTGTAGTGGCTTCATTCTGCCTGCTCCTCTTTTACGTCACGATGTGTTTCGCTGCGTTCAAGTTCGTCTCGATGAAGCTGGGTTAGGATATCCTCCATTACCGCCTGCTGCGCCGGCGTTAATTCATCCCCCGAGACTTGGGCAAAAAAGTCATGAAACATGGCCATTTCACCTTTTTTTATATGATCTCGATTGAGCACCACCGCCTGATCGCCCGCCATCAATCCGGTGCGTTCTAAATGCAGCACATTGGGATAAACACTGCGCAGTTTGCCCATGGCATCTAAAATGGCGTGTTTATCGAGCAGACGCACCATTAAATAATCCTCACGCTTGGCATCGGTTTTCCCTACTGCTAATAAATGTGCCAATTCACCTTCAATTATCCGCACATCACGTAGCGCAGTTAAGGGCAAGAGTTGGATTTGAGCAGGAGATTGCGCAGCGATATCCACTAAGGTGACAGACTTATGCTGGTGTTGCTCACTAAAGGAATATTTTAGGATTGAGCCTGAGTAGCGCACCTGTTCGCAGCCTTTGTATTGCGGACCATGTAAATGCCCTAGGGCGACATAGTCAAACTCACTAAACAGCCGTGGGGAAATTTTATCCGCGCCGCCGATACTTAATGGCCGTTCGGATTCAGACTCGCTGCCACCATCCAAAAAGCAATGACTCACCACCACTTTAGGTAAACCTTGGCTATCATGGGAGCGAACCTGTTCTAGCAATAACGCCATCGCCTCTTCATGGCTCGATACGCTAAGGCCTTTGGCATCGGTTTCAAAAACTTGGCGCACGGTAGCAGGTTCAGCGTAAGGCAGCGGATAAAAGTAAGCGTCGCCACTGGCACTGGTTAAACGAGTAGGTACTAATTCGGCTTGTAGCGGCCCAATAATATGTAAACCACTGGCAGCCATTTGTTTAGCAGCAAATCCCAAACGCTCATGGCCATCGTGATTGCCAGCAATCATCAGCACTTGTATACCCAATTGGTTAACAAGGCGATTAAGCACATCATTAAGTAAAGCGACGGCACTGGCGGGTGGAATCGATCTATCGTAAATATCCCCCGCAATAATCACCGCATCAACACTGTGCTGCTGCGCCAATGCAACAATTTGATCAAGTACATAAGCCTGATCATCCAGTAATGATTGATTATGTAACTGACGGCCAATATGCCAGTCTGAGGTGTGAATAAATCGCATTATTGCTGAACCTTAATGGATGCTAAGCCAACGCTATGGCGCGGAATGCTTGTCGTTAAGTTATTTGTCAAAGCTGCTTGTCGGATAATCTCGCCCAATGACTCGCCAATAAACCCTAAAAACACTTTAAAAAATGCTAGGTTATCCTAAAAAATGCCGCTGAGTATAGTCAATACAATGGGAGTGGAGAGATTTACAGCAAAGAGGTCGAAGACTGCGCTAACAGATCACCATTAGCGCAAATAAGGTCAGTGCTCAGCTTGAAGAAAGTTGATCCGTACCAAAATCATCATCAAAACAGTTGGTATTGGCTGGCGAGCAATTTCACACTCATGGCCAGCGACATGGTCACTACTAAGGGCTTAATGATCTTTGTGCCCTTAGTGACTACTAAACGTGATCCCAAGGTTGCACCAATGGCTTGGCCCGCTAACATCACTAAGCCGAGTAACCAAATGACTTTTCCGCCAAGGGCGAAAAAAATCAGCGAGGCAATATTGGTCGAAAAATTCAACACCTTTGCGTGAGCCGTCGCTTTGGCGAGGCCAAAACCCGCGAGGGTAACAAACGCCAACGCAAAAAAGCTGCCAGTCCCTGGACCAAAAAAGCCATCATACAAGCCCACACCTAACGCGGCAGTAAAAGCAAAGGCGGTAGGGGTTAAGACTTGGTGGCGATCATCTTCCGAAATCTTTTTCGAGAACAAGAAGTAGCAACCAATAGCGAGGATTAAAAACGGTAATACTAACTCAAGGATTTTGGTATCCACTAACTGCACCAACACTGTACCTAACGCCGCACCGACAAAGGCACAAAACAGCGCGAGTTTGACAGTTTTGAGATCAACCAATCCCTTACGTACAAAGTACAAGCTCGCAAAAAAGCTGCCACCGCATGCCTGTAACTTGTTAGTGCCAAGGGCGACCGCTGGCGGTAACCCTGCCCACATTAACGCAGGAATCGTCAGTAATCCCCCACCTCCAGCAATAGAGTCGATAAAGCCCGCCACCATAGCCACGCCAAACAGTAATGCTGCAACTTGTAGAGTTAATTCAAATTCCATGATTTTTATAATTGAGTTATAGGAGCTAAGGCTTCGCATTAGACTGCGTTTGCCTTATAAATGCAAAGGAGTTATTGTCGCGCTAGCGTGAGCAAAGCTCACACTAAACCGTTTGTTAAACACCTTGATTTGGATATGAATATGTTTACTAGCTTGCCACCGCTCAATGCATTACGGGCATTCGAGTCTGCTGCCCGCTTAAAGAGTATGACGCTGGCGAGCAAAGAACTGCACGTCACCCATGGCGCAATCAGTAAACAAATCATGGTATTAGAAGATTTTTTAGGTTTCGCCCTCTTTGTTAGGCTACATAAAAAAGTCGAACTCACTGACGAAGCCAAGCGTTACTTCCCCCACGTACAAGCGGCGCTGCAAACCTTATCGAGCGCCACCGCCGATTTGCGTAGCCAAGGTTCTCAGCCACAAACCTTAGCCATCAATGTATTACCAAGTTTAACCATCAACTGGTTAATCCCTCGTATGGAGCAATTTAAGTCGCGTTATCCACATTTATATGTGGATCTCTCGATAGGTGACTTTGCCGTTGACTTCAGCCAAGGGCGCTACGACATCGCGATCCGCAGTAGTACCAAGCAGCCTAAGGGAGTGAATTACATCAAACTCATGGATGAAGATTTGTGCTTAGTTTGTGCGCCGTCATTGGCCCCAAAACTGAAATGTATTGAGGATATTAATCATGTCACCTTACTCAAACACACCACTCGCCCAGAACTTTGGGATTATTGGGCTGAAAAGGTAGGCTTAACACTCACGCAAGAGCAAACCTTTGGCGTGGAGCATTTTTACATGTTGAGTCAGGCGGCTGCCAGTGGCATGGGCGCGGCGCTGATCCCACGCTTTTTTATTGAAGAACAATTAGCTAATGGCAGTTTAGTCATTCCCTTTCATGCACCGTTTACCAGCCCATACGTTTATTACCTACTCACACCTAAATCCCCAAGCTTGCCGTTAAAAGTGCAAGCATTTATCGAGTGGATGCTCGACCTCTTCGCTCCTTATCGCAATGCATGCTAAAAACAAAAAACCACCCGAAGGTGGTTTTTACGTCAGTCATAGTAACCACGTTACATGGTTGCCATTGTCCAGTAATCGAGACGCTTTTGAGGATCAGCCAGTAAGTTTTTACACTCTTCTTTATATTTCCCCATCAATACCCCGAGATTACTAGAGCCACCCAGGCTTTGTATTTGACGAGCTTTGGCATCGGCAACCGCTTGGGTCACCTCGGCTTCTGACTGGTATTTCTTCGCCAGATTTTCGGCTTCAACTTTAGACGCTTTTAAGCGTTCACCCACCGCTTGCATTTGTGGGGCATTCATGGCGCCAATCGCTTCAGAGCTAATTTGATAATAGGCTGCACATTCTATGGCTTCTTTAGCCAGAGCCTGTTGGGCTTCATCCGCAAACACGCTGTGGCTCATCGTCAGCATAAGACCTGCAATAGCAAAAGCTTTTAACATTGATATTGTCCTTTTTATTAGTAATTAAGAGTAAGCGACTTAAGCTAAGGATTTAGCTCAAGTTCATAGGTTACAAATTGTTGATCGCGCACAAACCCAAGTGCTTCATAAAGCCCTTGAGCACGTAAATTCTCTTTTTGGGTTTCGAGCACTAAATAACGCGCTCCTTGGCTACGAGCATAGTCTGCTGCCCGTTGTACCAGCGCCCGACCTAGCCCGACACATCGCGCATGCTGCGTGACAAATACATCATTCAGAATAAAAATCGGCGCTAAATTAAGGGATGAAAAACTGGGATATAACTGCACAAAACCCAAGCCTAAACCTTGAGGTGAGCGCGCAAAAAAAATCACCGATGACCCTTCATGCAAACGAGTTCGGATAAACAGCTCACCGGCCTCTACATCATCCTTACAGCCATAAAACTGCCGATACTCATTAAATAAAGGAGCAATATCATGACTGTGGGACTCATTAGCTTGAATGATTCTATTTGCCATCGGCTTAACCAACCTTAAGTCCATATCCATATTGACGCCTTATCAAGCTATATCTACTCATATTAGATATGCGCGATACGCATCATTCCTTACACTACCAGTCGCTGTTGTAAGCGAAAGATTAAATGATGTTTCACCGTCGCCCACTCAGAATCAATAATGGAATAAACCACAGTGTCCCGAATGGTGCCATCCTTAAGAATTTTATTATTCCGTAAAACCCCATCTTGCTTGGCTCCTAAACGAGCGATGGCTTGGCGCGAAGCTTGATTGTGCCAATGGGTTCTAAACTCCACCGCAATGGCCTCAAGGGTTTCAAAGGCAAAGGTGAGTAGTAGCAATTTAGCCTCGGTATTAATACCTGTGCGCTGGGCGCGCTTAGCATACCAAGTGTAACCAATCTCTAAATGGCGGTGTTCACGCTCCCAATGGCAAATGCGCGTACAACCTACAATCTCACCAGAAACTTTGTCTCGCACCGCAAAGGGAAAACTTTCCCCACGGGATTTTTCAGCTAAGGCTTTCATTACATAAGCTTTCATCTCACTCGGCTCAGGCACACTGGTAAACCATAAACGCCACAGTTCACCATCGGTGACCGCTAAGCTAAGTGCCGCCACATGGGATAACGACAAAGGCTCTAGAACGACATATTCACCATTTAAACACGCTGAAAGATCATCATTGCCCATTATCTCGTCTCCATTAACGCGGTAAAAAGTGTGCTATTGCGCACACTTTTTACTAGCCTATCATTTATATAAAATAAAAAAACCTCTATTTTCAACATGATTATATAAATTTTATTCCTGACAATAGCTAAGTTTCTCTTAAGCTTCACCGTTGAAAATGACAGGTTAATGAATCGGTGCATAAGCCTGCCATGGTTTAGCACATGGCACGCTGTAGCCTAGGGCTCCAGCCTATTTAGATCGTGTAAATATAAGGCCGACCAACACATCTATGTATTTAGGGCGTGTTGACGTTTCGAGATTAAATTTTGTTCGTTCTGGCAAGCTCGTGCTCGCGAAACGAGGAATGATGTGTCGTTATTCTACTCAAATGACGAGCGGCTCTTACGACAGAAAGTAAGTATGACAGAAAGTAAGAGCAAGGGCTGGCCAGACGAACCCTTCGGGCAGCATTTGTCTGACGTTTCTGCTGCGTGATCGTCCGTTTATGTAGAAGAACTACACAGCACGGACTTTGCCTTGCATAAACGCCAGCCTAATTGCTGCAAAAATAACCATGAAACGTCAACACGCCCTAGTAGGCCTTTTGATGTATCCCACTCGCTTTAGCAGGCGCGATAACCTTACACTATGGGTTAATACTATATTTTTCGTTTTATTCTATTAGCCGAGTACGGCAAGTAGTATCCCCGCAGCGACTGCAGAACCTAGCACGCCAGCAACATTCGGTCCCATAGCATGCATTAATAGAAAGTTATGCTGATTAGCCTCTAATCCCACTTTATTCACTACCCTTGCAGCCATAGGCACAGCCGATACTCCTGCCGCCCCAATCAGCGGATTAACCTTACCGCCGGATAACTTACACATCAGTTTTGCCATCAACACTCCTGCGGCAGTACCTATACCAAAAGCAAGGGCACCAAGAACTAAGATCCCCAAGGTTTCTACCCGCAAAAACTGCTCGGCCGATAATTTAGAGCCAACAGCTAAGCCCAAAAAAATCGTCACGATATTAATCAGCTCGTTTTGTGCTGTTTTTGAGAGCCTATCCACCACGCCCGATTCGCGCATTAAGTTACCAAGGCAAAACATCCCTACCAGTGGCGTTGCCGCGGGTAAAAACAGAATGGTTAAGCCTAATACCATCAGCGGAAAAATAATTCGCTCCTTTTTACTGACTTCCCGTAGCTGCTCCATTTTTATCTCACGTTCCGCTTGGGTTGTGAGTAAACGCATGATCGGCGGCTGAATAATCGGCACCAACGCCATATAGGAATAAGCCGCCACAGCAATCGCTCCCAGTAACTCAGGCGCAAGCTTAGAGGCAAGGAAAATAGCCGTTGGTCCATCCGCGCCACCGATAATGGCAATGGCGGCGGCATCCTGCATAGAAAATTCAAAGCCTGGCACCAGATTTAGGGCGATAGCGCCAATTAAGGTCGCGAAGATCCCAAACTGCGCTGCGGCACCGAGCAACAACGTCTTTGGATTGGCAATAAGGGCACTAAAATCTGTCAGTGCTCCGACCCCCATAAAGATCAGCAGTGGAAAAACGCCGGTTTCAATCCCCACATGATAGACGTAGTAGAGTATTCCCCCCTCTTCGGTAAAGCCTGCGTTGGGAATATTCGCCAGCACTGCACCAAAGCCAATAGGCAACAGCAACAAAGGCTCAAATCCACGCACGATAGCGAGGTATAACAGCAACATGCCAACGGCCATCATTAAGACTTGCCCTGCGGTAAAATGGGCTATGCCCGTTTCGGCCCAAAACGCCAGTAAACCATCCATATAGACTCCTAGGCTAAGGCCAATAATTGAGAACCCACGACAACCGAATCACCTTCTTTCACAAAGAGATGGGTAATAACACCATCCCCCTGAGCGCGGATCTCTGTCTCCATTTTCATCGCCTCAAGGATGATCACCACATCGCCGGCGAAAACCCTGTCGCCAATCCCTACATGCACTTTAAAGATATTGCCCGATAGCGGCGCACTCATCTTCAGCTTAATCTCGGCGGATTGAGCCAATGGAGCACTGTTTGAATGAGAAGTAGGGGCATAATTAAGCTGCGAAGCTACCTGTCCTTGAGGTTGGATCTGACTAATTTCGCCGCCCTCGGCAACCTCAACCACATAAGTTTGCCCTTCAACCGTGACGGTATAGGTTTCGGCCTCACGCGGCGTAGCTGGTAAGATTGGCGCAAGTTCAGGTTTAGGCTCAAATGCCGCCGGATTATGGCGATTCTTCAAAAACTGTAAGCCAATCTGTGGGAAGAGCGCATAAATGAGTAAATCATCGTCCGAAGGCTTTTTCTTACTCTCTAAGACGAGACTAATCCCTTGATCCTGCGCCTTTGATAATAACTCTGCACGCAACTTGTCTAACTCTGGTACGAGTAAATCCGCAGGACGGCAGGTGATCGCCACCTGTCCATTAAGTACTCTTGCCTGCAACTCTGAATTCACTGGCGCTGGCGTAGCGCCATATTCGCCCCTTAGCACGCCTTCAGTCTCTTTCGTCAACGATTGGTATCTTTGTCCCATCAGTACGTTGATAACCGCCTGAGAGCCAACAATTTGCGAGGTTGGCGTGACCAAAGGCAGAAAACCTAAATCTTGGCGTACCCGAGGGATCTCCTCCAGCACCGCATCTATCTTATCTAGTGCACCTTGCTCTTTGAGTTGACTCTCCATATTTGTCAGCATGCCGCCAGGGACTTGAGCACGTAGAATGCGGGGATCAATCCCCTTTAGCGCACCTTCGAATTTGGCGTATTTTTTGCGAACCTCACGAAAATAAGCGGCAATCTCCTCAAGTAATACAAGATCATAGCCTGTTGCACGTTCAGTATCTTCCACCATAGCGACTACCGTTTCAGTTGCGGTATGGCCATAGGTTTGACTCATGGAAGAAATGGCGGTATCGAGCACATCGACCCCCGCCTCAATAGCCTTTTGATAGGTCGCCGTACTCAGCCCCGTCGTAGCGTGGCAATGCAATGAGAGCATGAGTTGAGTTTGTGATTTTAGGCGGCTGATAAGCTCAAAAGCTTCCATAGGCTTGAGTAAGCCCGCCATATCTTTAATACACAGCGAATGACAGCCCATGTCCTCAAGACGCTTTGCCATATCAACCCAAGTATCAACCGAATGAACAGGGCTAGTTGTATAAGAAATTGTGCCTTGCGCGTGCCCACCGACATCACGCACCGCTTTAACTGCCATCTCTAGGTTACGCACATCATTCATCGCATCAAAGATACGGAAGACATCGACACCATTGGCATGCGCACGCTCGACAAAACGTGTCACTAAATCATCGGCATAATGGCGATAACCCAATAGATTTTGACCACGCAATAACATTTGTTGAGGCGTATTGGGCATTACCTTTTTCAGTTCGCGGATCCTATCCCAAGGATCCTCACCTAAATAACGGATACAGGCATCGAAGGTCGCTCCGCCCCAAGACTCTAGCGACCAAAATCCCACTTTATCTAAGAGCGGTGCAATCGGAAGCATGTCATCTATGCGTAAACGCGTCGCTAAAATAGACTGATGTGCATCCCTCAAGACGACATCAGTTAACTGTAATGGCTTAGACGCCACTATCGAATTTACTCGGTTCATATGGCGCTCCATTATTTAGCCTGAGAACGATACTGCTGGACGGCTAAGCTGATCGCAGCCACCAATTTAGGATCTAAAGTGTTTACAGCTCCGGTTGAGCTCGCATCATTGACCTTTAACGGTTCTACTGCTTTGTGCTCTTCACGACACCACTTAGCAACCAGATTCACAGCTAATATCAATACACTTAAAAATAAATAGACCAGCCCCATCCCCAATAACATGATGCCAACAGCGTCTAATAACTGTTGCGTTAGCTCCCCTTTCACTGCCCTACCTCCTTCGCCCTTAACCAACATTCGCGTTTTAAATTAACAACCACACAACATCTGCATTGATAACAAATTTAATCGACGAATGTAAATTGGTAAGACCAATTTACATAAGATCAGCAGCAAGTGTCTGAGGGATCCTTAGTGAACGACCGATAAAATGAATATTCGTTAATGAAACGGCAAAGCAGAAATTTTTATTGAGGAGTAATGACGAAATGAAGATACCAGCCAAGATGAAACCAAAAGCAAACATGGGCTGACAATAAGGTTCTGACTCCCCCTTAAACGAGCATACGAAGAGTACAAGCTTTAAATTTACTGATTAGTCCTATAAGGACAAAAATCAAAGGGGTCTCAATGCACTAAAGTATTTAGACCAAGCAGCCATTTAAATGAATGATGCTAAAGGTGTTGGAGAATGAAGAAAACAGAGCAATGAGGGGCTCTCTGTTTATATTCCGTATGAGGCGAAAAATTAAAGATACTTAGAGAAGTATTGTGAAGAATAGAACGTTGAAATTGAAAACACTAAAAACAAAAAAGCCAGCTTATTCAGCTGGCTTCATTGTTTAGTTAGGCGCTTGGCGATGACCTACTCTCACATGGGGAGACCCCACACTACCATCGGCGCGATTGCGTTTCACTTCTGAGTTCGGGATGGGATCAGGTGGTTCCACAAGGCTATTGTCACCAAGCAAATTTGGTATTTACTTACCCGTCTTATCTCACGCAGGCAGTAAATTAATTCGGAAAGCTGTATTGAGTACCACTTCTTAAGTGTTTCTATTCAAGCTAAGTGCTACTTAGCAAAACCCATCTGGGTTGTATGGTTAAGCCTCTCGAGTCATTAGTATCAGTTAGCTCAACGCCTCACAACGCTTACACACCTGACCTATCAACGTCCTAGTCTCGAACGGCTCTTTAGTGGACTTAAAGTCCAAGGGATGACTCATCTTGGGGCTCGCTTCCCGCTTAGATGCTTTCAGCGGTTATCGATTCCGAACATAGCTACCGGGCAATGCCATTGGCATGACAACCCGAACACCAGCGGTTCGTTCACTCCGGTCCTCTCGTACTAGGAGCAACTCCCCTCAATCATCCAACGCCCACGGCAGATAGGGACCGAACTGTCTCACGACGTTCTGAACCCAGCTCGCGTACCACTTTAAATGGCGAACAGCCATACCCTTGGGACCGACTTCAGCCCCAGGATGTGATGAGCCGACATCGAGGTGCCAAACACCGCCGTCGATATGAACTCTTGGGCGGTATCAGCCTGTTATCCCCGGAGTACCTTTTATCCGTTGAGCGATGGCCCTTCCATTCAGAACCACCGGATCACTATGACCTACTTTCGTACCTGCTCGACGTGTCTGTCTCGCAGTTAAGCTGGCTTATGCCATTGCACTAACCGTACGATGTCCGACCGTACTTAGCCAACCTTCGTGCTCCTCCGTTACTCTTTGGGAGGAGACCGCCCCAGTCAAACTACCCACCAGGCACTGTCCTTACCCCAGATAATGGGGCCAAGTTAGAACATCAACACTACAAGGGTGGTATTTCAAGGACGACTCCATCAGAACTAGCGTTCCAACTTCATAGTCTCCCACCTATCCTACACATGTAGGGTCAATGTTCAGTGCCAAGCTATAGTAAAGGTTCACGGGGTCTTTCCGTCTAGCCGCGGGTATACGGCATCTTCACCGCAATTTCAACTTCACTGAGTCTCGGCTGGAGACAGCGTGGCCATCATTACGCCATTCGTGCAGGTCGGAACTTACCCGACAAGGAATTTCGCTACCTTAGGACCGTTATAGTTACGGCCGCCGTTTACCGGGGCTTCGATCATGAGCTTCTCTTGCGATAACCCAATCAATTAACCTTCCGGCACCGGGCAGGCGTCACACCGTATACGTCATCTTGCGATTTTGCACAGTGCTGTGTTTTTGATAAACAGTTGCAGCCACCTGGTATCTGCGACTCCCGTCAGCTTAGAGAGCAAGTCTCATCACCAACAAGAGCGTACCTTCTCCCGAAGTTACGGTACCATTTTGCCTAGTTCCTTCAGCCGAGTTCTCTCAAGCGCCTTGGTATTCTCTACCCGACCACCTGTGTCGGTTTGGGGTACGATTCCCGCTAACCTGAAGCTTAGAAGATTTTCCTGGAAGCATGGCATCAACTACTTCATCCCCTTGGGGACTCGTCATCAGCTCTCAGTGTATAGTGACCCGGATTTGCCTAAGTCACCCACCTACCACCTTAAACGCGGACTACCAACGCCGCGCTAGCCTAGCCTTCTCCGTCTCTCCATCGCAGTTAGCGGAAGTACAGAAATATTAATCTGTTTCCCATCGATTACGCCTTTCGGCCTCACCTTAGGGGTCGACTCACCCTGCCCCGATTAACGTTGGACAGGAACCCTTGGTCTTTCGGCGAGGGGGTTTTTCACCCCCTTTATCGTTACTCATGTCAGCATTCGCACTTCTGATACCTCCAGTGTGGGTTACCCCTTCACCTTCAACGGCTTACAGAACGCTCCTCTACCGCGCAACTCTAATGAATTGCACCCGTAGCTTCGGTGGTATGTTTAGCCCCGTTACATCTTCCGCGCAGGCCGACTCGACTAGTGAGCTATTACGCTTTCTTTAAATGATGGCTGCTTCTAAGCCAACATCCTAGCTGTCTAAGCCTTCCCACATCGTTTCCCACTTAACATACACTTTGGGACCTTAGCTGACGGTCTGGGTTGTTTCCCTTTTGACGACGGACGTTAGCACCCGCCGTCTGTCTCCCGAGTAGTACTCATTGGTATTCGGAGTTTGCAAAGGGTTGGTAAGTCGGGATGACCCCCTAGCCTTAACAGTGCTCTACCCCCAATGGTATTCGCTCGAGGCGCTACCTAAATAGCTTTCGAGGAGAACCAGATATCTCCCGGTTTGATTGGCCTTTCACCCCCAGCCACAAGTCATCCGCTAATTTTTCAACATTAGTCGGTTCGGTCCTCCAGTTGATGTTACTCAACCTTCAACCTGCCCATGGCTAGATCACCGGGTTTCGGGTCTACGCCTTGCAACTAAACGCGCAGTTAACACTCGGTTTCCCTACGGCTCCGCTATTCGCTTAACCTCGCTACAAAACGTAAGTCGCTGACCCATTATACAAAAGGTACGCAGTCACGGTCTCAAGAACCGCTCCCACTGCTTGTACGTATACGGTTTCAGGTTCTATTTCACTCCCCTCACAGGGGTTCTTTTCGCCTTTCCCTCACGGTACTGGTTCACTATCGGTCAGTCAGGAGTATTTAGCCTTGGAGGATGGTCCCCCCATATTCAAACAGGATATCACGTGTCCCGCCTTACTCGTTTTCATCAAAGGTTAGTTTTCGTGTACGGGGCTATCACCCTGTGCCGCTGGACTTTCCAGACCATTCCACTAACACCCCTCTGACTTAAGGGCTAATCCCCGTTCGCTCGCCGCTACTAGGGGAATCTCGGTTGATTTCTTTTCCTAAGGGTACTTAGATGTTTCAGTTCCCCTCGTTTGCCTCACTACACTATGTATTCATGCAGTGATAACAGCTTATGCTGCTGGGTTCCCCCATTCGGACATCGTTAGCTCAAATGCTTGTTACTAGCTCGCCAACGCTTTTCGCAAGTTACTACGTCCTTCATCGCCTCTGACTGCCAAGGCATCCACCGTATACGCTTAGTCGCTTAACCATACAACCCAAATAGGTTTCACTTACGTGAGCCACTTGCGCTGTTGCGACCAGCTGGTTTTACTTGTCTCATCTTCGACCAAGAAGATGGACTCGCCTTAGACTTGAATATTCAAGACACTTAACAAGTGTTTTAAGAACTCAATTTTTTTCGTATTAACACAACGACAGACATCATTGTGTTAATTACTATCAGCTTTCCAAATTGTTAAAGAGCGGGCTTAAAAAAGCCAAAGATAATGTTTAAGTTTATCTTTGGCATCTCTAACCATAATGCAGTAAATGGTGGAGCTATGCGGGATCGAACCGCAGACCTCCTGCGTGCAAGGCAGGCGCTCTCCCAGCTGAGCTATAGCCCCATTTACATGCAGTGCGAGTAAATAAGATGTTCCAAACCTCTTAAAGGATTGGTTTGCCAATCATTTCTTATCAAGGCGGACAGTGGCGACGTTTAGTTCACTAAACGAGTCACTTTCCAACGCTGAGAAGGAAGGATTGGTGGGTCAGAGTGGACTTGAACCACCGACCTCACCCTTATCAGGGGTGCGCTCTAACCAGCTGAGCTACAGACCCATCTTTTACTCTATCTTCTATCAAGCAAATCTGTGTGAACACTCAACAAACATCGAGTTAGTCGTATAGGTAAGGAGGTGATCCAGCCCCAGGTTCCCCTAGGGCTACCTTGTTACGACTTCACCCCAGTCATGAACCACAAAGTGGTGAGCGCCCCCCCGAAGGTTAAGCTACCCACTTCTTTTGCAGCCCACTCCCATGGTGTGACGGGCGGTGTGTACAAGGCCCGGGAACGTATTCACCGTGGCATTCTGATCCACGATTACTAGCGATTCCGACTTCATGGAGTCGAGTTGCAGACTCCAATCCGGACTACGACGAGCTTTGTGAGATTAGCTCCACCTCGCGGCTTTGCAACCCTCTGTACTCGCCATTGTAGCACGTGTGTAGCCCTACTCGTAAGGGCCATGATGACTTGACGTCGTCCCCACCTTCCTCCGGTTTATCACCGGCAGTCTCCCTAGAGTTCCCACCATTACGTGCTGGCAAATAAGGATAGGGGTTGCGCTCGTTGCGGGACTTAACCCAACATTTCACAACACGAGCTGACGACAGCCATGCAGCACCTGTCTCACGGTTCCCGAAGGCACAAGTCCATCTCTGGTCTCTTCCGTGGATGTCAAGAGTAGGTAAGGTTCTTCGCGTTGCATCGAATTAAACCACATGCTCCACCGCTTGTGCGGGCCCCCGTCAATTCATTTGAGTTTTAACCTTGCGGCCGTACTCCCCAGGCGGTCTACTTAATGCGTTAGCTTGAGAGCCCAGTGTTCAAGACACCAAACTCCGAGTAGACATCGTTTACGGCGTGGACTACCAGGGTATCTAATCCTGTTTGCTCCCCACGCTTTCGTGCATGAGCGTCAGTCTTTGTCCAGGGGGCCGCCTTCGCCACCGGTATTCCTCCAGATCTCTACGCATTTCACCGCTACACCTGGAATTCTACCCCCCTCTACAAGACTCTAGTTCGCCAGTTCGAAATGCTATTCCTAGGTTGAGCCCAGGGCTTTCACATCTCGCTTAACAAACCGCCTGCGCACGCTTTACGCCCAGTAATTCCGATTAACGCTCGGACCCTCCGTATTACCGCGGCTGCTGGCACGGAGTTAGCCGGTCCTTCTTCTGTAGGTAACGTCACAGATGAGCCGTATTAAGACTCACCCTTTCCTCCCTACTGAAAGTGCTTTACAACCCGAAGGCCTTCTTCACACACGCGGCATGGCTGCATCAGGGTTTCCCCCATTGTGCAATATTCCCCACTGCTGCCTCCCGTAGGAGTCTGGGCCGTGTCTCAGTCCCAGTGTGGCTGATCATCCTCTCAGAACAGCTAGGGATCGTCGCCTTGGTGAGCCATTACCTCACCAACTAGCTAATCCCACCTAGGTTCATCCAATCGCGAGAGGCCCGAAGGTCCCCCTCTTTCCCCCGTAGGGCGTATGCGGTATTAGCAGTCGTTTCCAACTGTTATCCCCCTCGACTGGGCAGATCCCTAGGCATTACTCACCCGTCCGCCGCTCGCCACCTCATAAGTAAACTTACTTGTGCTGCCGCTCGACTTGCATGTGTTAGGCCTGCCGCCAGCGTTCAATCTGAGCCATGATCAAACTCTTCAATTAAAGTTTTTTGTTTAACTCGCGTTAAACGACTCAATGAATTCTACTGTTTTGATTCGCTTTGCTCACTAAGAAGCATCGCGTTTCAATTCATACATTACTGTATGTACATATTGCTATGAACACTCATTCATTGATTTAATTCTTTGATTACTCGCCAAACGGCAGAGTAATTTCGATTAACTCAACACCTGTGAGTGTCCACACAGATTTGCTTGATAAATTGTTAAAGAGCGTGGTTATTCACCTTAAGCATTTAGCGCTTTTGGCTTTCACCGCTGACCCCTCTGGGCCAGTGGATGCGCATTATAGGGATGTCAGATTTTACCGCAACCCCTTTAGGCAAAATAATTAGAAAAAGCGATGTGAATGCGCATTTTTTAAACCAAACCTAGGTTTTAGCGCCTAATTCGCTGTAATTTCCATCACGTTGGCTATCTTTATCGCCTGATAACGCCGTTAGCATCGGTCACTAAGCAAAACGATAAAGCCAATACCGCACTTTTTGTTGTTAAGCTCGCGCTTCAAGTTCAATCTCACGGTTCAAATAGATTGATGCACGCTTTAAGTTGCAAGAATAGGCTATTTCTTTAAAAAACCCGGTACATCGGCAATGCTATCGAGCACCATAGACGCCTCGCTATCATTAGCAATGGCTTTACCAGTACGGACGAGGATACGTGTCGGCACCCCTGCAGCTTTGGCCGCGAGCATATCGTCGGCTTTATCTCCTACCATCACAGATTGGGACAAATCGATTTTCAAAAATTTTGCCGCGTCGAGTAACATTCCTGGTTTGGGTTTGCGACAGTCGCAATCAACTTTATATTCACCAATCCCTTTTTCATTATGGTGCGGGCAATAATAGATACCATCGAGGTCGACACCTTTATCGGCAAAGTTCCAATCCATCCATTCGGTGAGACTGTGGAATTGGTCTTCGGTATACATGCCACGGGCAATTCCCGACTGATTAGTGACCACCACCAATTTGTATCCCATTTGCTTTAATGCAAGGCACGCCTCAAATACGCCTTCAATATATTCAAAGTCATCTACCTGATGCACATAACCATTATCTTTGTTGATCACACCATCACGGTCCAAAAAAACGGCTCGATTGACTGCACTCACAGTACTACTCCACTCACAAAAAACAGCGCTTAATGCGTAATTTTACTATTATTCCATCCATTGCAAAAAATTGCACCGCGAAGTTGACGGATACCACTTGGCAATTTGAGCTTGATTCATATTCTGACAATTCATTTGCCATAGTAACGCCTATAAATGGTCGATTAACACATCTTTAAGGGCGAATTCGTCCGCGAATAATTGTTTTAGCCATCTAGTCGATACGCAGCTCAATCGAGCTTTCCCTTTATTTGTGCTGTTTTTAACGGTAATCTTGCACGGATAACAATAAAACACCTAAAAATAGACGGTCATAATGAGTCGAACTACGCCTATAGTCCATAAAACCCGCACCCAGTTAGTTGTAGAAGTGCTCAGAGAGAAAATACTTTCGGGTGATATAGCCGCAGGAGAACCACTCAGACAAAGCGCACTAGCCGAAGCATTGAATGTTAGCCGCATTCCGGTAAGAGAAGCCTTGCTGCAACTTGAAGCTGAAGGGCTGGTAAAATTCGAACCCCATAAAGGGGCTACAGCGACTGAATTATCCGTTGAACAAGTGACCGAGCTGTTTGAGTTGCGCGCCATGATCGAGACGGATCTGCTCGCCAAAGCCATTCCACGACTTCAAGAAGAAGATTTAATAAGAGCTGAACGCGTATTAGAACAATTGGAATCAGCCTTTAAACATGAAGATGCAGTCGCCAGTTGGAGCGAGCTAAATACACAGTTTCATACCTGTTTATACCAAGCCGCCAATCGCCCACATACGCTAGAGGTCGTGCATGGCCTTAATACCAACTGCGATAGATATATTCGTTTGCAATTACTGCTCGCAGGAGGCATTCCCGCAGCAGAGCACGAGCACCGCGAACTGCTCAATTATTGTAAGCAAAGAGAAACAGAGAAAGCCACGGCGTTACTGCGACATCATATTTTGCATGCCGCAATGACAATTCGGGATCTGGTCGCCAAACAGGTGGTATAGATCACGGACTGTCATTCGTTATACCGATAAGCTTTGTTGTCGATTTAAGGCAGCACTAAAGGTTCTGCCTTTTTTATTTGAGAGAAAACACCATGCAGTACGCCACAATCACTGGCTGGGGAAAATGTGTTCCACCCGCCACTTTGACTAACGATGATCTTGCCACTTTTATCGAAACGTCCGATGAATGGATTAAATCACGCACAGGGATCAGTCAACGTCATATCAGCCATGTGAACACCTCGGAATTAGCCTCAGTTGCCGCCAAGCGTGCGCTTGCAGCGGCTGGGATTGAGGGCAGCGAAATTGATATGATCATTTTAGCCAGCGCTAGCCCAGATACTTTGATCCCCAATATAGCCTCAACAGTGCAGGCCAATATTGGTGCAAGCTGCGCAGCCTTTGATATCAACGCCGCCTGCAGTGGTTTTTTGTACGGCTTAGGTTTAGCGAGCTCACAGATCAAGAGTGGTCAATGCAAGAAAGTCCTCGTTGTGGGCGCCGAACGCTTATCTTTCTACCTCGATTGGTCTCGCCGTGAAACCGCCGTATTGTTTGGTGATGGCGCAGGCGCAGTTGTCGTGGAAGCGACCGATGTTCCCGGTGGCGTATTAGGTTATGAGCTGAATAACGATCCCGATGGTAGAGACATCCTCAAAGCGGGTTTCGGTACCGCGATGGATCGATTCTCCGCCGAATCATTAGACTTTTACATCCAATTTGATGGCCAAGAAATTTTTAAACGCGCCATTAATGGTATGAATAAGCTAAGCACTCAAGTGCTGGAAAAATGTGGCGTCGATAAGGATGAAGTTGATTTAGTGATCCCACATCAAGCGAACGAGCGCATTATTGATACCCTCGTTAGCCGCATGAAGATCCCTAAAGAAAAAGCCTTTGTGAATATTGCTAACTATGGCAATACATCAGCGGCAACGATTCCAATTGCGATTTGTGATGCACTCGAAAAAGGGTTAATTAAACCTAACCAAACCATTCTTTCTTGTGCCTTTGGTGCGGGATTAACCTCTGCTGCATTGCTATTGCAATGGGGTGAACGTGTCACGCCAGTGCAAATCAGTGATGCCCAATTACCGCCTTGCGATCAAACTGGCATTGAGTTAGTAAAACGCGCTGTAGATTATTTCTGTAAGTAAGTTTATGCATATAAAGGCCATCATTGGATTAATGCCGATCAGTTAAGACAGATCGCTTGACGATCTCGCTGAAAAGATCAAAATCCGATGACCTCATGTCATCGGATTTTTTATGCAACTCTCAGAAGCACTCGCCCGTACTCATATTACCCGCCTAACCGAATTCACCTGCTTAGCTGATGTGTTAGAACCTGAGTTAATTCAATCTTGCCTAAACTCTCAGGGCGTTGCGACGTTAAGACGGCGTAAATTGCCGATGGACGCGATGATTTGGGCCGTTATCTGAATGGCTTTGTTCCGAGGGGAGTCTGTTCGGTCACTCATCAACAAACTCGACATTGTTTTGCCGCAAGAGATTGATTATGTTGCACGCAGCGCCGTGACTCAGGCGCGTAAACGATTGGGCAGTGAGGTTATTAGAGAAGTATTTAGCCGCAGCGCCAATACCTGGCACGCGAGAGCTGAACATCCTCATTGGTGCGGCCTTAACTTGTATGGTGTTGACGGTGTCGTGTGGCGGACACCCGATAGTGTTCAAAATCAAGCCGCCTTTGGACGAACCGCCAACGCTTCAGGCGAAGCGGCTTATCCGCAAATTCGCATGGTTTGCTTGATGGAATTAAGCAGCCATTTATTGGTCAACAGCGCCTTTGATTCGGTTGCCGAAAATGAAATGAACTTAGCGTCCCAGCTCATTCCTAGCATTCCTAATCACAGCCTAACCCTATTTGACCGAGGATTTTACTCGCTCGGCCTGCTGCACGCTTGGCAGCAAGCGCAACCTGATAGCCACTGGTTGTTGCCATTGAAGAAAGGCACTCAATATGAGGTGGTGCGAACGCTAGGAAAGCATGACCAGAGGGTGAAACTCACCACGACACCTCAAGCCAGAAAGAAATGGCCGCAGCTCCCTGAAACTCTTGAAGCGCGTTTATTGACTAAGACAGTGAAAGGTAAGTCAGTCGCCATTTTGACCTCGTTGATAGACCCGATGCGTTACCCCAGCGAAGACATCGTCGACTTATATGCCCATCGATGGGAAATCGAACTGGGCTATAGAGAGATGAAACAACATCTGTTGGAGAGTCGTTTTACGCTTCGCAGTCAACTACCGGAGCTGGTGACTCAAGAGTTATGGGGCGTGCTACTGGCCTATAATCTCATTAGATATAAGATGTTGCTGATGGCTAAAAGCTTGCCATCGGTCCATCCCAATCAACTGAGTTTTCGGGATGCGGCGAGTTATATCATCTTCAAGTTGACACAACTGTCATCACAAACACCGGGGAATGTCCCGAGAGACGTATTGGATATAGAACGAAATGCACGGCAATTTAAGCTGGATGGTAAACGGGAAAGGGCATATCCACGAGTCCTTAAAATGAGCAAAAACAAGTTTCCGGTTAGACCAAAGAAAAATGCCGTTCACTCTTAAGTGAACGGCATTACATCATTGGATGGCCTTTATATATCTGTAAGCGCTGATGCTAAATGCATTTCATCCCAGTAAATCCCCTGCCCAAAATAAGCTGCGAGTTTTTGATTTAACTCATTAAAGCTTTTAATCGCTCGTTCTTCACCGCACAAACATGACCACACAAATCGGTGGCAATTATTGTCAAACAGGTCATATTCACGGTACTGATAAATCGCCCGCTCGGCCCGATTAACAATGGTATTGGCGATAAGCGGTTGATGTTGATGATTACAGGCAATAAAAATTTGGCTACCTGTACGACCCGCTAAAAATCGCTTTACCGATACGGCTCGAACAAGCCCTGAGCCATGTAACTCCACAATGCAATCATCAGCTAACCAAATCCCAGTATGCTCAATCACCCCAAACACATAACAACAAACGATACTCCCAGGTTGTGGCGTGACTTGCTTAAAACCCTTTTGCCATTGGCTCGGCGCAGTAATCATCGCCTGCTTTGTGCTTACTTGGCGAGGAACGCTGCCTAATAGTCGGTTGCGTTCAAGCTGTTGTCGCTTTTCGCGTTCATCGGCGAGCATCAATGCGCCCATCGCTGCACCGCCAATCCATAGTAACGGTAGTGGCATGATCTTCTCCTATTCGCTTAACACTCTATACAACGCAGTAATACTCGCGTGCACCACTTGCTCAACACAACTTGGCAATAGCAACCAATCACCGTATAAGCTAAGCAATCGCAAATGCCTCTCTAGTAGTGAGTGTAGTCAATGAGCCATTAATCAAATATGAAAAGCCTTCTGTTCCAGAAAAGATTGCGAATGAAGTGGCTTAACGTGATTAGGTCAGTAAATCCCCGACCGAAATATCTGCACCTCCCCCCATGGCCGCAACTTGTGCTAATAATAACTCCGCACAGGCTAATGCATCGGTTAATGCACTATGGGCACCGTAAATCGGTAAGTGATAACGCTCTCGACAGGCTCCAAGCCTTAGACTTCCTTCTTTAAGTACCGAATGCTCACGTAATAACCGCTGTTTCTCAAGTACTAAGGTATCTATAGCGGGGAGTAAAACGGCTTGATGGTAGATAGCCAATATATCTTGTTGTAAAAAACGACAATCCAGTGGGGAGTGATGGGCAACTAATACTCGGCCACGGGTTTGAGCAATAAACCATGCCATAGCCTCCTCAATGCTCACCGCTTGGATTAAATGGTTGTCGAGAATCCCATGAATCGTCGCACTTTGGCCGACACTGCCCTTAATTTGCACTAATTTTTGCTGCGCCTCACCAAGGGGGATCACTCCATTTTCAATGGGGACTAAGCCAATGCTTAAGATTTGATCCTGAAGGGGATCTAACCCTGTCATCTCCAAATCCATCGCCATCAAGGGAGCACGATTGATGGGCAGCGCCATCAGCGGGATTAAGGACTGATAATAATCCTTAAATAATTGATGCTGACAGCGCAGTGCTCGCCATTGCAACTTAGCATTAATCAACCAAGCGCCCATTAAAAGCTCCGCATAAATTTCATCTTCATGCCCGACTGGGCGTCATGAACCACCTTGAAGGCATCCCGTAATTGATGCCGAACTAAAGAAGATAAATGTGCGGGTAACAGATAGTTACTAATCTCAAGTCCCTGCGTATGTTGATAACCTTGGTTTGATAACCGCATATGGGCGATAAACTCATGGGCATCGGCTAAGTTAAGCGCATCCTTACGATTAAGAATATTAGCGTCCATCAGTGCCCTAATGCGTTTGGCGGTATTTACTTCTTTAATGCCCGCAGACAGGGCATATACGCGAGCAATATCATTGATCAAAGCATTACCCTTATGCTTTAAATCAATGCCTTTTACCTCACTGCCATCGCGCTCTAACACAAATTTTCGAAAGAATCCTAAGGGCGGAGACTCGATTAAGGAATTGCCAGTCAAACCCGCGAGAAAAATATCGTTGTCTTTGGTCTGTGCCAACACCTTATCCTGCAATGCATCAAATAATGATAATGGACCAAATACCGAACGCATATCGAAGAAAATACTTGCATGCATCAATGCCTTAGGCTCTGGCGTGACAACCCACTTTTCAAAAACCTGCTGCCATTCTTTGAGCGACATACGCCACTTGGGATTTTGCGCCATGATATTACCAGGGCAATACGCATAACCACACTGATCAAGCCCTGCACAAACCGCATGGGTTAACGCATCGAAATACCCTTTCGCATAATCATCCATTTCCTCGGCCACCAGCAAGCCGTTATCTTGATCCGAACAGGCCGCTTGGTCTTGCCGCCCCTGCGAGCCAAAGGCTAACCAACAAAACGCCATCGGCGCCTCACCGAGAATTTGCTGATTTAGCACAATCAAGCGCCGGGTTAAGGCATCGGTGACCGAGGTCAGCACGCGACCAATCTCCTCAGCCCGTGCATCAGCACTGATTAAATTTTGCAATAACAAGGGGATTTGTTTACTAACGCTAATGAGACTAGCGAGATCACGTTGGCGCTCGATTTCACCAATGAGGAGTAATGGCTGCGAACCTTGACCGCGTAAAATGTCGGTACTGGTCACCATGCCAATGGCTTTCACTTCCTCACTATTTTGCTCATCAATAATCGGCAGATGGTGAATATTATGTTCACTCATCAATAGCATAGCTTCAAAGATCAAGGCATTCGATGAAATCGAAATCGGTGAAGTCGTCATGGCTTGATGCACGGCAATTCGGCCATCAAGCCCTGCGGCGAGCACTCGATTGCGTAAATCTTTATCGGTTAAAATCCCCACCAGCTTACGATTATCGGTGACGAGTAAAGACGATACCCGCGAGTTACGCATCAAAAGGGCTGCTTGCGTTACACTTGCGTGGGCGTCGATCATAATCGGTGAAGATGACATTAAGGTACTAATACGACTGGTGGTCGTCAGATCTTTAGCCTTAAAACGCGCTTCATGGCGTAACCGTTTGGCAAAAGCACGGGTAAAAAATTTATCAAAGTGCCTACTCTCACTTCGTAGTTGATCGAATAATGCCTGTGGTAAGTGGTAAACCAAACTGTCTTCAAGAATGGCGACCCGATTGACTACCTTCTCCCCTGACAATAGCGTCGAAAAACCAAAAAACTCCCCTTCGGCGACTCGATCCACTAATACTCCTTCGGGATCGCGCACCTCAAAGGCACCGCTGCGGACCAAATACAATTTCGGCGCATCGGCATCAAAGGTCACAAACCCTGAGGCTTTACTGTAATACCCGACGATGACTGACTTAGCACAATGGCGAATGGTTTCATCGGGCAAAGTATCAAAGGGAGCTGTAGACGTTAAAAACTGCACAACGGGTTGTAATTCGCTGGCGTTCATAGCAACACCTTATTTTAGGTGAATTTTATCCCACTATAACGCGCTCGATTGTTAGGCCATATACGACTAAAGTCAGGCTCAAACTCTGCACTGACACCACCAAAAACAAAAGGACGCAAACGCGTCCTTTTCTCTTAATCTAGGTGAAAGTTAGTGGCCGCTGGCCTCACCCGCCCCTTTAGGGAAACGGATAGACTCAACCATTTCCTGCACATGAGCTGGTGCCGCTGCGGTCAGTTTGCAGACAATAGCTGCTACCACAAAGTTCACTAGCATGCCCACCATACCGATACCTTCAGGCGAAATACCAAGAAACCAGTTCGCAGGCACGTTTGCAGTAGGATCAACAAACTTGAAGTAGATGATATAACCAGCGGTGAAGAATAAGCCAAGCACCATACCTGAAATAGCACCTTCTTTATTCATGGTCTTAGAGAAGATCCCCATGATGATTGCAGGAAACAGAGATGACGCAGCCAAACCGAAGGCGAATGCCACCACCGCCGCCACGAATCCTGGAGGGTTAACCCCGAAGTAACCCGCAATAACAATACCAATACCAGCAGCAAGTCGAGCGTACATTAACTCTTTCTTGTCAGAAATATTTGGCATCAGGTTTTTCTTCATTAAATCGTGTGACACTGATGTTGAGATAACCAACAACAAACCCGCAGAGGTAGATAGCGCCGCAGCGAGACCACCCGCAGCTACCAGCGCAATCACCCAAGCTGGCAGATTCGCGATTTCTGGCGTTGCTAATACGATGATGTCGTTGTCGATTTTCATTTCGTTAGGGCTAGCAGCATCTTCCATTTTGCCTTTGGCATAGTAGATTTTGCCATCACCATTTTTGTCATCCCATTTGATCAGGCCGGTTTTTTCCCAGTTTTTGATCCAATCAGGCGCAGTTTCATAGGCAACACCCTTTTGATCTGGGCCGTTAATGGTTTCGATCATATTGACGCGAGAGAATGCCGCTAATGCAGGAACTGTGGTGTACATGATGGCGATAAACACCAATGCCCAACCCGCTGATATACGAGCATCTTTCACTTTCGGTACGGTGAAGAAACGCACAATAACATGGGGTAAGCCCGCTGTACCGACCATCAAAGCACCAGTAATACAGAACACGTCGATCATGCTCTTAGAACCATCGGTGTAAGGGGCAAAGCCTAAATCCACAGAGAGATTATTCAGTTTCTCTAACAGATAAACGCCAGAATTATTCCCCGCAGCATCGAGTAACTCAGCACCAAAACCAATTTGAGGAATGATATGACCCGTCATCATCACAGACAGGAAGATTGCAGGCACCATAAAGGCGAAGATCAGTACGCAATATTGGGCCACCTGAGTATATGTAATCCCTTTCATACCACCGAGTACCGCATAGAAAAACACTACGGCCATACCAATATATACGCCGGTATCTACCTCTACCTCAAGGAAGCGCGAGAATACCACGCCCACTCCGCGCATTTGGCCAGCAATGTAAGTAAAGCAAATGAAGATGGCGCAAATAACAGCTACCGTGCGCGCCGCTTGGGAGTAATAACGCTCACCCACGAAATCAGGCACGGTAAACTTACCAAATTTACGTAAGTATGGCGCCATACACAGGGCTAATAAAACGTAACCGCCGGTCCACCCCATCAAGTACACACTGCCGTCATAACCGACGAAAGAGACAATACCCGCCAACGAAATGAAAGATGCCGCAGACATCCAGTCGGCGGCGGTTGCCATGCCGTTTACAACGGGATGAACACCACCACCCGCTACATAGAACTCTTTAGTTGAACCTGCGCGAGTCCAGAGCGCAATCCCAATATAGAGGGCAAACGACAGCCCCACAATCAGATAAGTTAATCCTTGTACACCCATCTCTGTGCTCCTTAGTCTTCTTGTACGTTATATTTTTTATCTAAGGCGTTGGCTTTTGCCGCGTAGACAAAAATAAGCGCAACAAAGACATACATCGATCCCTGTTGAGCAAACCAGAAACCTAATTTGAATCCCATAAAATGGATTTCATTGAGTACATCAACCAATAGAATGCCACATCCAAACGAAACTGCGGCCCAAATAGCTAATAGGCCCAAAACCAGACGTAAATTCTCGTTCCAGTAACCTTTTGCTTTATCATTATTTTCAAACGCCATAGCGACTCCCCTGTGCTGTTTTATTTTTAAGTCTCGTTAAATCTAGCAACAGCTGGAGTGACCACAATCAAGACCTTAGTCTAATTTGCGAAATACCTCACATAGCAAAATACAAAATATCATTTAGAACCATCAACTTAACAATGTTTTTACATTTTGTTGTAAAAGTCGTTTTTTGAGCAACTTAGACCAATGTCGAAGAACTTAAGGCTAGAAAGAGACAAATTAGCGTGATAAGTGGAACAACTAGAAAGTAGTAATAGCCTGTCATGTAAACAAAATATCGTATTACTTCGAGTGTAATACGAGAGCTATCATCTCAATCTACACCACTTAGATTTGTCAGCAGACAGGCAAAAAATAACCCAGCATGGCTGGGTTATGGGAAACTGGTAAATTGGCGCCAGCATAGACGCCAGTATCAACGTTATTATTTAGCGGCTAAGTACTTCACTAACTCAGCCAATTCTTCAGGAGTATGAACCCGAGACGTGACTAAATAACGGCCATTTACCAATAATGATGGCACACCTTTAATCCCGGCCAATTCCGCTTGCGAATCGTAACTCATCAGTGAAAATTTAGCGTCAACAGAATTCATCGCCGCATCCACATCATCAGCTTTAGCACCTTGAGCCACAAAAAAGGCTTTCACTTGCTCAGGGCGGGTAAATTGCTCACCCTTGTCATGAATTTGTTTAAAAATCGCCTCATGGACTTGCTTGGTCATATTGAGCTTTTGCGCGATATAATAAGCCAATTGGCTCAGTTCCCACGCAGGACGCCCCGCCCCCACAGGCGTACGCTCAAAGGCAACATCCTTGCCCAAGAGTTTTACCGTGGAAGCGACAAAGGGTTCCTGTTTGTAGCAATGTGGGCAGTTATAGGAAAAAAACTCTCGCAGCACAGGCTTTTGCGCCTCGCTCATTCCTGCGACAGTGACATAATCCTTCCCTTCTTCAAAACTGGCCGCTTGCAGCGCAAAACTGGCGCTTAAGACCAATCCACAGGCCAAAGCAGCCAAAGGTCGAACAAGATTAGTTAGGGTTTTCATATATTCTCTTCTTATTAGTGAATGATTAACACGCATCATTGAATCGTAAGTCGTTTGCAACAGGCACGAGCCATTAAGATACCTCAAAATATGGCCATTGTTCTTAAACATTTGTTAACAATAGGTGGTAAATCCGCCGCTAACAGGCCGCTAGCATCGTAAGTGGGGAGGTAAATTGATACTTAAATCCCAGATCGCAGACGATTTTATCCCCCAGAATAACTTTGCTGGGTTGCAGCTGGGTATTAAATTGCGGTTCAGCCAATCCCAGTGACAGAGCCGCAGCACCGTAAAATTCGCTTCTCGATGGATGCTCTGGCGCGCATAGATTATAGATAGAGGCGGTCTTCTCTCCCTTTAGCTTAGTGTCGATAATTAAACTCACTGCCGCGACGCAATCCTGTAAATGCACGAGATTGACTGCAACATTACCACCAGCCACATCGGTTTTGCCTGCAAAAAAACGCCCCGGATGACGCTTTGGTCCAACGAGTCCAGCAAAACGCACCACGCAAGTATTAGATTGGTGAGCAAATAAAGCTTCAGCATCCAGCAACACCTGCGCTGAAGGAGACTCGGCATGAGCATCCGCTTCGCTCATGGATTTATCAAAAGAGGGATAAACGCCCGTGGTACTAATAAACACTATGCCTTGATATTGCCAGCCTTGGGTTAAGTCGATGAGTTGTTTTAGTTCGTTAAGATAAGCTGTATTACCATGCTTTAGACGAGGAGGAATATTAACAACAAGAAAGTCTGTCTGAAATAAGTCTTGCAACAGCTGTACATCGGGAACAATATCAGCCTCATCACCAAGTTGTAGTTGGAATGCCTCAATACCCGCGTGTGTTAACGCCGGAAGATCCTCACTCTGGCGCTTAGCCCCAGTCACGCGATAACCGGCTTGAACAAGTTGTTTTGCGAGCGCAAAACCGAACCACCCACAGCCTACAACCGCAACACTCTTTTTCTCCACCACAGTGTGTTCCATTATCTCTGACCTACTTACTGCTAATAATATATTTTGGCCAATAGCATACGGAACTCTGGCAAAGGGATTCAAGCTTGTAAAGAACTAAAATAAAAACTAATCCCCTTATCGACCTGCAATGTTCGCCTTGCGCCCTCAGTTAAATCTTCAACTCGCAAAGACTTTTGCACTGTCACGCCCTCATCACTTAAAAAGCGTAACGATGCGTCACTACCATCTTCTTTACAGGCCCACACCTGAGGCTGACTCACCTCTTTCGTGGTCATAATGACTTTTGCAACGCTATCATCCGATAGCTTAACTAAGGTCCCTGGTGGATAAATACCTAATATCTTGACTAAGACAGAAATCAACGATTCCGAATGTTTACTGGCTCTATTTTTAAATAAGTAACCGAGGGCAACTTGAGGAGAAGAAGCTTGCTGACCACTCAGTTGCTGATCGTAATCATTTGCTAGACTAACGATTTGAGTCACGATGGGAATTTTATGACCTGTGAGCCCATCAGGGAAACCCGAACCATCAACAAACTCATGGTGATGTAACACGATATTTAGTACTTCTTTGGGGAACAGCCCTGAACGATTAAGCATGTCATAGCCAAAATTAGGATGCATCTGTAAGTAATTAGCTTCATGGGGAGTCAGAGCACCACGCTTTCGACGGATCACATCGGGCACTTTTAGCTTACCAATATCATGGAATAAACTGCCAAGGGCAATATCGCGCAAATCCCTCGCTGGTAAATCCAGTGCATGACCTATCATCATGGCGAGCACCGCTACTGATATCCCATGCTGAGTCACACTCACATCCTTTTCGTCCATCCCGACTAAGGTTAAAAAGGGTTTTTCCACCTCTTGTAAATGACTGAGTAAATCTTCAACTAACGCTGCAGACAGGCGATATGCTCCTTCAGGATCGCTCACTATCTTGCCATACATATTACGGCACTGATTAACACTCTCTAAAAAACGTTTTTGACTTAAACGCATCGATTTACGGGTATCTGCTTTTAAATCTCGCTCTGGTGGCGCGGCTTCAATATCTTCAATGTCTTCCTCTTCTTCAGCAGTATCAATCTCATCATTACTGCCAGAAATGAGGTAAACATAGGGAACACCAAGCCCCCGGATCATCTCAATCTGAGCCGCACTATTGATATCAACTCGGTTAAATAAGAATGGGTGATTTGTCCACGACAAAGGCAACTTAACCCGCATACCGGGCTGAAGTTCTGAGAGTAGTAATTTTTTATGAGCTGCTTTTGCCACGCAATATGACTCCTTTCATGCACGCAAGAATGCAATATGACTTCTTGGCGCGTACATTTAAGCTAAGTACATATAACTATAGATGATTCAGCAAAATCAGTAAGCTGTTGGTGAAAAAATGCTTATCAAACTGAGGGATAGAACACATAAATTATGCTAACTTCATCGAATAAGACATAAAAAACAGTAATAACAAAGAGATGTAGACTACTATGTTATTTAAGTTTTTATTTCCTTCGGCCAATCCGTGAGGTAATAACGCAGTCGTTTTGACTGATAGACATAAAGACAGGACCAAAACAACACCAAGGCATCGAGTGCCAAACTCCAATGGAATAAAAACTGTCCGTGAATTAACCGCTGAGACAGTAAAACCGCATCAACTAATAACAATAACCACAGTCCCCATTTGAGATGGACAAACAACGGCCGAATCCATGAGGGCGAGCGGCGCCGCTCCGCGAGTACGACAAAATAAAGCACTACAGCACCAAGACCTGCCGCAAGTGCAAGTAAAAAGTCTGATTTTTCAGGATAAAAGAGCCTTACCAATTCAGCTCTATCACTGGCTTGAGTCAAGGAGGCGATAAAAATACACCAGCCTCGCGCGAGGAATGCCAAAATCACATATAAAAAAATCGGCGGTTTAATATGGCCTTTATCATCAAGCCAAGTGATGTGACTAAAATTCAACGGCAATCCATTAAGTAAAAACTTAAGCAATAAATATTAAATGGTGCCTATTGGCGTAATTTCAATGGGAGGGATAAACAAATCAAGCACACTCAACGGTTAGGTCAACATTTCCGCCGTGTGCGCTACCCCATACTCCCTGCGATATGTAGATTTAACCATTTGAACTTAATAAGAATAAGGTCGAAGGATTAGCCCCATCGACCTGAACATGACAACCCGCCATAAAATTTCAAAAAGGCACATTAATTTACCGTCATATATGGCCAAATAATTGCCGCGGCGATGCTCCACATAGTCAACCAAATAAAGCGATCTAAGTATCGCCACGCCGCTGGACGACTAAATATCGGCGCCAATAAACGCGCACCAAAACTTAAGCTAAAGAACCAAATAAACGAAGCCAGTACCGCGCCCGCACCAAACCAAGGACGATGGGCATCTTCGAACTGAGTACTAATGCTCCCCAGCAGCACCACTGTATCTAAATAAAGGTGTGGATTAAGCAGGCTGATCCCAAGTGTGGTCAGCATGGCCTTACGCAAAGTGTCGGCATTTTGCGCATTATCCATCTCCATCCCTTTAGCGACAAACGAGGCTTTAAGTGCATTCGCACCATACCAAATCAAAAAGGCGGCACCACCAAAACTAGCCACATGTTTGATAGTCGGAAAGGCTTCAATAATATGCCCAAGCCCAGCAACCCCCGCAGTGATCATTAAGGCATCGATGATTGAACAAAGCAGCGCAATCGGCAAAGGATAAGCTCGCTTAATCCCCTGCTTTAGCACAAATGCATTTTGCGCCCCTACGGCAATGATCAAACTACCACCAATGCCCATACCTTGTATAAACGCCGTTTGCATAACTACCTCTCATGTCTGAAGAAGGCGCTAGCATAGACAAAACAACAAAATTAATATAACTAATGTTTTTTATGTATCATAAGTAAAATTAATAACCTTAAGGACGGCAATCATGTTGGAATACGCCAATCTTAAAGCGCTTGCGGTCGTCGTCTCCGAAGGCGGCTTCGAGCGCGCCGCAAAAGTGCTGCACATTACCCAATCAGCAGTGTCACAACGCGTTAGGCAATTAGAAGAACGAGTCGGCCAATCCTTACTTATCCGCTCAACACCTGTGGTGGCGACCCCAACAGGGAAGCGTTTATTGCGCCACTATTCACAGGTGCAACTACTCGAGAGTGAATTGAGAGCCGAGTTAGATGCCGATGACCCAAATCATCCAACGACGGTGCGAATTGCAGTCAATGCCGACAGTTTAGCGACATGGTTTTTGCCCGCATTGGCCGATATGTTCAGCCGACATGCTTGGCTGCTCGAATTGATTGTCGATGATGAGTCCTACACCCATCACCTACTGAAAAACGGTGAGGCCGTCGGTTGCGTGACCACGACAGCCAACCCCATGGCCGGTTGTAGCAGCGAGTTTTTAGGAACCATGGAATATATGTGCGTCGCCACCCCAGCATTTGCGGCGCGTTATTTCGAATGGGCAAAAAATAGCGATAATGTCGGCGCTCAAATAACCCAAGCGCAGCTTGCGAAAGCCCCGGCTGTGGTGTTTTCGACCAAAGATAAAATGCATGAAAAGTATCTCGCCCAGTATTTTCAAATGTTGCCAGGTCAATGGTGGCAACACAGCATTCCCTCATCGGAGAGTTTTTTAGAGGCGATTAACTTAAGTCTGGGTTACGGTTTAGTGGGTCACTTACAGGCAAAACCCTTGATAGACAAAGGCATATTAATTGAGCTCACCCCAGAAAAACGCATTCGGGTGCCCCTCTATTGGCAGCATTGGAATATCAAAGCCAAACAAACCACTTTGGTTTATCGGGCGCTTGCCGCCACCGCACAGCATCTATTACAGCAATAATGAGTGCAGCAAGAGTGAGTAAAACAATTGTTAGTACAAATAGTTAGCGGATAAAAAAACTGAGCACTCGTGCCCAGTTTTGAACTATTAGTTTTTACCTATTACCAGCGGCTTAGGCTTCTGCCGAATCCGCCTTCACCTGCGCTATCGCCACAGGTTCAATCTCGGTTTTAGGCCAAGCATTGATCACCGCTTTCACCAAGGAGGCTAATGGAATGGCAAAGAACACACCCCAAACGCCCCATAAACCACCGAAAACTAACACAGCAGCAATAATGATCACCGGATGCAAATCCACCGCATCGGAAAACAGGATAGGTACAAGTACGTTACCATCCAAGGCCTGAATAATGCCGTAACCTAGCATTAAATAACCAAACTCAGAGCTAAAACCCCACTGGAAAAAGGCCACCAGCATAATGGGTAGAGTCACTAAGGTCGCGCCCACATAGGGAATCAACACCGACAACCCGGTCAACACCCCCAGTAAGGCCGAGTATCTCAGCCCCATAAACGCAAAGAAGATGTAGCTCGCCACCCCGACTATCACAATCTCAATCACTTTGCCGCGAATATAGTTAAAGATCTGTTGGTGCATTTCAAACCACACTTTTCGAGCCAACTGACGATTGGTGGGGAAAAAACGCTTACTACCGCGGATCAGTTGATCTTTATCCTTAAGAAAAAAGAACACCAACAATGGCACTAAAATAGCGTACACCATCAGCACCAATAATGACGCAGAGTAACCAATCAGCTGTTTCGCAATGTCGAGCACATGTTGGGTATCAAGTAATTTCTTCAACTCGGAGACCATTAAATCAAGCTGTTCAGTACTTATAAATTTAGGATACTGGGTCGCTAACCCCTGCAAGGTCAGTAGCCCTTTATCTATCATATTCGGTAAATCCGTCATCAGACTTACCCCTTGACGCCACACGCTGGGGATTAGCCCAAAGGTCAGCAGCACCACTATCCCTAAAAACAGCACTAGCACCAAAGAGGCACCCGTTGTGCGATTAATCCCCAATTTCAGCATTTGCGCCACGGGCCATTCGAGTAAAAAAGCCAACACCAGAGCAACAAGTAGCGGGGCTAACAAACCACCAGCAAAATAAAGTACTAACGCTAAACCCACTAGAATGGCCAATAAGGTGACGGCCTGTGGATCACTAAATCGCTCTTGATACCAACGAGAAAAAAAACTAAACATGCATTCATTCCAATGGGGGTTGGCTTTCCCAACAGGCAGGAAAGTGACTATGAGTTAACCTTATCGCAGTAGATTAACTGTGTATATGCTTGAAAATCAGTTAACTGCTAACTATGACTGACAAGCCTAGGTTAAGTTGCAGTCAGCTAGCTAACTCGCCATTTTGACTGCGGCATTGAATCATGCTTTGTGTATGATTATCCCTGCGATAAATCAACTTTTGTAATTAATAGGCCTAACTGGCTCGCATCATCGTGTAACGTCACGACCTGATGCCCCTGTTTTTTTAAAAAAGTGGGAACATCTCGGCGGGAACCTGGGTCTGAGAGTAGGATATGTAAGCTGTCACCAGCAGACACAGACTTCAACGCAAGTTTGACCTTAACCAAGGGAACGGGACAGCGCAATGATGTTAAATCAATAAAAATCATAATGAACTTGCTATGAACGAACTTGGGCTATTATCCTAAGTTGCAATTAAAACTACAAGCTAAGGGCTACCTAAGCCTTAGTTGAGACAATTAAAAGAAATAAAGGATCCACTTGCGTAATTTGACGTTTTTGACCCGATGTAAACCCCTTGCGGCGAGTGTGCTTTCATTAATGTTACTCGGTGGAGCCGCAAAGAGTTTTGCCAACAACGACTTGCCCGATCTGGGTACCGCCGCCGTCAATACCTTCAGCCTAGAAAAAGAAATGGTCTATGGCGATGCCTATATGCGCGTTATTCGCTCATCGGCGCCCATGCTGAACGATCCGGTATTGAGCCAATATTTAACTGAACTGGGCAACAAATTGGTCGCCCACGCCACGGGAGTCAAAACGCCCTTCTATTTCTTCTTGCTGCAAAATGATGAAATCAACGCCTTTGCCTTCTTTGGCGGCCACGTTGCGGTGCACACAGGGCTATTTCTTAATGCTGATAACGAAAGTGAACTGGCCTCAGTATTAGGCCATGAAATCACCCACGTGACCCAGCGTCACTTAGCACGCTCCCTCGAAGCGCAGCAAAAAACCGGACCAGCGACCGTAGCTGGTTTACTCGGCGCCATTTTATTAACGATCGCCGTTCCTCAAGCAGGGATGGCCGCGTTGGCAACCACCCAAGCCATGGCGACACAATCAAAAATCAACTATACCCGCCTGCATGAAAAAGAAGCCGATCGTATCGGCATGCAAATTTTAGTCGATGCGGGATTTGATCCTAATGCCTCCGCCGATTTCTTTGGCAAACTCGCCAGTCGTTACCGTTTTACGACTACGCCACCGCAAATGCTGTTAACCCACCCTTTACCTGAATCACGGATTTCCGAAGCGCGGGATCGTGCCCAGCAATATCCCCACCGTTATGTGCCGGATAATCTGAACTTCCAGCTAGCTAAAGCCCGTATTCAGGTGCGTTTTTCCAGTTATAGCGACGATGCGGTATTGAGCATGTTTGAAAAGCAGCTCAATAAGCAAACCTACAGCTTTAAAGAGGCGGCCCTCTACGGCAAAGCCTTAGCACTGTTTAGATTGAAGAAGTTTGATGAATCCGAAAAAATTGTCGATGATCTATTAAAAATCGATGATAACAACTTGTTTTATCTCGATACTAAGACGGATTTGCTTAACGAACGTAAGGATTATGCCCAGGCAACTAAGTTACTCGAAACTCAGCGGAAGATGAAACCCACTTCGCAGGTGATCAACGCTAACTTAGCCAATATCTATATCGAGGCTGGTGATCCCGCCAAAGCGATTCCGCTGCTCGAAGATATGATTTTCCTCGATAAGCAGAATCAACTGCCCTATCAGTTGCTAAATCTTGCCTACAAGAAACTTGGTAACCAAGGGATGGAGTATTTCTCCAATGCCGAGTTAATGGCGCTAGGCGCTAACTATAAGGGTGCTATCGATCAGCTTAACTTTGCCTACCGCGCCTCGGAAGGTAATCCATTACAACTGGCGCGAATCGAAGCACGTATCCGTCAATTTAAACAAGCGGATAAAGAGATGGATGCTCTGAAGTAAAATCGGCTCTGTTATTTAATCTATTGCTAATCCCTGATAATCGCGCCCCGAACACCCTGACGGGGCGCTGTTTTTTCTGCTATCATCCGCGCCATTGTTTTAGCCGATTGAGCATGAGAACTATGACCCAAGCAACGATTTACCATAACCCACGTTGTTCAAAGAGCCGCGAAACCTTAGCCCTACTCGAGCAACAAGGCTGCGATATCACAATAGTGGAATACCTTAAAAATCCTCCAAGCGCCGCTGATATTCGTGGAATTTTAGCCACGCTCAAACTCAGCGCCCGTGAGTTAATGCGCACTAAGGAAGACGAGTATCAAGCACTAGGTCTTGCCAATCCGGCTTTAACCGAAGAACAACTTATCGACGCCATGGTCAAAACGCCAAAATTGATTGAACGCCCAATCGTACTGGCTAATCAACAGGCAGCCGTTGGTCGTCCACCGGAAAATGTACTGAATATTCTCTAAGTTGTTCAGGCTATTTCACCACTGTTCCAAGATGTTTAGATTAGGAAAATCATGACCTCAAGCTCTCTACTGACACTTAGCCGCTTAGGCTACCTTGCCCTTGTTCTGCTGCTGGGCGGCTGGTTTATTGGTCAAGGCGTAAATGGGGAATATACATTATTATTCAGCCTATTATGGATAGTGCCTTTATTGCTTCCTATCAAAGGCATTTTAAAAGGTAATCCTTACACCTACGCATGGGCGAGCTTTATTTTATGCTTATATATGCTGCACGCCCTCACCTTGTTGTATGTCACGACCGATGCATTGGCCTTTGCCATTATTGAGGTCCTGCTCATTAGCGCACTGTTAGTCGCGTTCCCGTTTTATGCTCGTATCCGTGGACGTGAACTCGGCCTAGGCCTGAAGAAAAAATCCGATAAGCAAGACTAATATTCCGAATATAATAAAGCGCGGTTGATTTACACCGCGCTTTTTATTGCCCGACACACCCTCGGCGCCAGTCCATCCGTTTTTAGTCAAAATGATCAATGCCCCGCCTATCTCCAATAATCACTACAAACAATCTATAACATTTAAGCTACCTTCGATCGCTTTTTGTAACTAAAAGAGCGTGCTATAGTCATTTTTTGTGCCAATAAATGACGGTGAATCGTGCCTGTCAAACAACAAAAACAAACAATAACAGCGAATTAATTGGAGTGAGTCATGATGGAAATATGGGGCCCAATTCGTCGATTCAGTATCATAGCCGCAGCAGCAACATTGAGCGCCTGTGGCGGCGGAGGTGATAGCAACAGCGATGGCGGCACCGTTACGCCTCCCACAACCAATGTGCCACGTTGTACCTCAGTCACACCATTAGTGACCACAGATACTGGTGCAATTCGGTTTAAGACGGAATCTCAATATGGTGTAGGACAATCCGGTGCCATTATTGCCAGCCTAGGTAATCGCGATTCGCAGGATCTCACCTTCCGTTGGCAACAACTCGAAGGCCCCAGCATTGAACTCGTTAGTCAAAATAGTCCTGTATTAGCGATGGAGCTCCCGGCCGTGGGCAGCTACCGCTTTCGCTTACAAATCACCGGCGCCAATACCAATGTGACGGGTGACATCAGCATTAATGCCGATAACAACACGGGCGGATTGCTGAATATTCGTCAAGACCATCAAGCCGTTGAGGGTAACGATGTGAGCTTGCGAATTGGTCAGCAAGCCGGCCTCAGTGCCGCCAATGTCAATTGGTGTATCGCCGAAGGCCCCGATGTCAGCCTTGACATAAGCGATCCCTTTAGACCCCTCTTTACCGCACCCGCTGTTGCTCAAGATACCTTAACCCGTCTTAGGGCATCAGCCACGATTAACGGTAATGCAGTGACAGATGAAGCCTTTGTATTAACCACGGCAGCGCCCACGATAAGCTCCAGTTACTTTGATACGCCACTTGCGCGTACTCATGCTTATCATCCAACCTCACCTTATGCCAGTGCGTTAACGAGCTGTATGTACTCGAATCAGTTAAAAGAGGCTTGTACAATCAATCAATTGCCACTCATAGGCCAAGTTTCAGATAACCTTGATGTCGATACGATTCTTGATCGGGTATTAGTGTCCCACGATTGGATGGGGGACAATTTTGCCGCATTTTTACGGCAGATGGATCCTAATAGTGACTTTGCCCGCCTGCTACAATCGGTCACCGCAGTGGTGATTAGTTATGATGTGCGCCCATCTTTCTATTGGGTTGTGACAGGGGCGATTTATCTCGACCCCAACGACCTTTGGCTGACACCTATGCAGCGCGATACCATCAACGAAGCGCCAGATTATCGCAGTAGCTTTGGCAATGAGCTGAATTTTATCATGCCATGGCGTTACGTTAAAAATAATCAATATGCTTCACAGGGCTTCCCAATCACTACGCGCGCCACACGGACTCTGGCCCAAATTAACCCTGACCTCGCCTCACTCTTATACCATGAGCTCGCCCACGCTAATGACTTCTTCCCAAGAAGCGTGCACGCATCACTTACAGGTCCAAGACTATTGGATGACTATAGTCGCCGAAATGCCAGTAAGAGTTTGATTTCAGATCAAGTAAGCCGCAGTTATCCCCTCACGAGTACCGAAATGACTGGGCTTGCTGGAGTGAGCTTCTTGGGTGCGAAAGCCACTGCCACCCAAAAAGCCTACCAACCTTCGGATGTCAGTACGTTTTTCTCCGGTGATATCGCCAATGATTTTTACAATTATTCCAGCACCCGCGAAGACACTGCAATGCTATTTGAAGAAGCGATGATGAGCTATCGCTATCAGATCCTGCGGGATGTAGCAGTGACAAATGCACCCGATGTAATCACCGCGGATACGATTATCGTCAACTGGGGACAAAGAGGCCGCATTGGCGCCGATAATTTGCTCAACCGTGCCGCCTTAGTGATCGATGGTATGTTACCCGAGTTAGATGGTATTACCTTGCTAGCAAGCCTGCCCGAACCCATCCCGATGACCCAAGGGCAAAGCTGGCGTCAAACATTAGGGATATCGCCCAATGCTGCCATTGTGAAAGGACAACAAAGTAGTACCGCAGCAAGTCGCGATAGCATAGCCGAGCCAGAGCTGCGCTTCAGTGGCGATCGTCATCGCCATCCGCAGCAGTAGTCACTTGATCTAAGCGAGCAGATAGACAAGATTTCAGTATTTCAGCTCATTTGGAGATATAAAAAAGCCCGTCGTAATTATGCGACGGGCTTTTTGCTAATACGGTATCGGCTCAGAGGTGCAGCATTTCTTTTGCAAAAGGAATGGTGAGTTTGCGCTGATGCACTAAAGATGCTTTATCAAGTTTATCTAACACATCAAACAGAGTACGAAGGTCTCTTGCCATTCGATTGAGCAAAAAACGTCCAACATCTTCAGGTAATTGTAGCCCACGCATGGCAGCACGGCGTTGCAATGCTGCGAGTTTTTCATCATCAGCCATAGGCTGGAGTTGATAATTGAGTCCCCACTGCATTCTTGAGACTAAATCGGGTAATAAAAACCCTGCATCCGCAGGCGCAGACCGACCACTCACCACCAGCGCGCAATGTTTATTTTCAGCAACACGATTATACAGATCAAAAATCGCCTCTTCCCAAACTGGGTGGCCTGCGATGTCGTCCACATCATCAATGCAAATCAAATCAAGTTGTTCCAAACCTTCTAATAGCGCCGTCGAAATACTCGCATGGATCCCAAGTGGCAGATAAAAGCTGCGGCGGTCGAGCTCATTCGCATGGGCACAGGCGGCATGCATTAAGTGAGTACGTCCAGATTTTACGGGTCCCCAAACATAGATAGCCGCTTCACCATGCCCCTCAGCATTAGCGCGCAGCTTTTGAATAAGTTCATCATTACCCGCTGCAGGATAATAACTATTAAAAGTTTCATCGTCTGGCAGATAAACCGGCAATGAAAGTTGTAGCGGTGAGTTTAATGGCACTCGTACGTCTCAATATCAATAAATTATCAACCCCACGCGACTGGGTAGAGTATTTCCCAGCCTCTACGAGGGAAGTTTAAGGTAACCGCCATTGATAGACAGTTTTACCCGCAGGGCTCGCACTGGCGGAAAACTCTCCAGGAGCGACCACCGAAATTCTCGGCTCTAAACTTAATAAACGCTCAAAGTCTGTCTGTGAGCCAAATAGATCTAACGAAAAAGTCACAGTGTTACCTTGAATGCGCGACAAAGTCGCATTCTTAACCGCACTCAGTTGTTTTAAATACTTTTCTACCTCGACAACTTGTGCCATTTTATCAATGTTCACAAAGGTCACACTGGCGCCAACCTGCTCACCAGTATCCGCAATAGCATACTTAGTAAAATAGTAATCCCCTAGGGCAGCCATCATCGCTGTGATCGCCTGCGCACTATTTTCGGCACTGCCATTAAAACTAAACAATGGCGGCGTTAATGAATCAATCGTAGTTTTAGAATACAGATTTAAGCGATAACGTACCTGGTTCCCTGCTGGCTCAATGGCAACAAGCGCTAAGAAATCAGCTTGATAACGTCCAGAGACACTGGCCACGATATCTGCAAACATGCCTTTGACATCGTTCGGGTTAATCCCCATGAGTTCATCAAGATCGAGGATAGGCAATAGCACAGGTATCCCACGTTCATCAGAGAAAGAGCTAAACGCCTGACGCTCGGTCGATGTGGAAGAATCACTTAATAGAATGGTGTCACCTTCACTGGGCATCGCCACCCAAAACAGGGTCAATGGACGCTGGGTGCCCCATACAGGGAGTTGTGCTTGACGCAACAAGGACACAATTCGTCTATGCTCGAAATTTGCTTTCAGCAGCAATTGACCATTTTGTTCAACATAACCAAATTGACTTAGCAAGGCATCAGGATTGGCCAACTGCGATTGAATGACGCTATTGTCCAAAGAACGGGCCGTCCCCGTGTTTTTAATGATCACTTTTTCTAAAGCGGTTTTCAGCGCGCTATTACGCTCTGGAACCGCACGGGAAGTGACCGGTACATCGGCCTCATCTAATTTACTCACTTCAACAGCTTGCAGGCTATTAACGGTAAACAGGCAGTATAAAAACGCGACTAAGCTTGGCTTTAATAGAAATTTCAGCATCTTTGGGTAGTTGAAGTAACATCAGATAGTGCAAATTGTACCATAGTTCGCGCCTTTAGCGAGTCTTAGCCTTATTCGATACTCTGAATAAGGATCGCTACTCTGACAAGCCATAAAACAGTGATCGCCACCCGCAAATACATCATTTAATAAAGATCATATTGCAACAAACTGTTATCATCTCGCGGTTTACCCTAAATTTACGAGAATAATAAATGAGACGACTTGCTATTCCATTGCAGGGCGCACAAATGCTGTTTGTCGCATTTGGCGCCCTGGTACTGATGCCACTGTTAACCGGGCTCGACACCAGTGTTGCACTCTTTACCGCAGGTATTGGTACCCTACTATTTCAATTAATCACTAAACGCCAAGTGCCTATTTTTCTGGCTTCCTCCTTCGCTTTTATCGCCCCGATTCTTTACGGGGTACAAACTTGGGGGATCCCATCAACCATGGGCGGTATCATGGCCGCAGGCGCGGTCTATGTATGCCTAGGCGCCTTAGTTAAAGTACGCGGCACTGACTTTATTCATCGGCTGTTACCACCTGTAGTTGTAGGACCCGTCATCATTATCATTGGCCTGGGCTTAGCACCTGTTGCCGTGAATATGGCGCTGGGCAAAAGTGGCGACGGCAGTCTAACCTTAGTCGCAACCAATACGGCATTAATCATTTCGCTTGTATCCCTTTGTACCACCATTGCCGTAGCGATTTTTGCTAAAGGGTTACTCAAGGTGATGCCCATTCTTGCTGGCATTATCGTTGGCTACAGCCTGAGTCTAGCATTTGGTATCGTCGATTTTGCGGTAGTCACTGCAGCAAGTTGGATCGCCATTCCAAAATTTGTCGCCCCCGAATTTAACTGGCATGCGATTGCGTTTATGATCCCTGTTGCCATTGCTCCTGCGGTTGAACATATCGGTGACATCTTGGCTATTTCCAATGTCACAGGTAAGGATTTTATGAAAAAACCTGGCCTGCACCGCACCTTAACTGGTGACGGCGTAGCAACAATCGCCGCAGCGGCCTTCGGTGGTCCACCAAACACCACCTACTCAGAAGTCACAGGTGCAGTCACCTTAACCCGTAACTTCGACCCAAGGATCATGACATGGACAGCCATCACTGCCATTACCTTGGCGTTTGTAGGTAAATTAGGGGCTCTGATGCAAACTATCCCCGTTCCAGTTATGGGCGGCATTATGTGTTTGTTATTTGGTTCAATTGCCGCTGTAGGATTAAATACCTTAATCCGTAATCACGTGGACTTATCCGAGCCGCGTAACTTAAGCATTGTCGGTGTCACCTTAGTCTTCGGTATTGGCGGTATGGCCTTTGGTATTGGTTCCTTTAGCCTTACAGGCATTAGTCTTTGCGGGATTGTCGCCATTACCATGAATCTGCTATTACCTGCGAGCAAACACCACGATCGAGGTGCGGCATCACACTAAGTGTTGCCCTTCAATTCCTGACTCAGTAGGAATATGGCAATAAAAAAGCCGCTAAGTTATTCACTTAGCGGCTTTTTGTTATTCTTCATCGCTCTGTGACGAGTAATTACTCTGCAGTTTTGTACTTTTCTGCAGTCGCTTTGATTAATGGCTGTAATTCGCCTTTTTGGTACATATCAACCACGATATCACAGCCACCAATCAGCTCGCCTTCAATCCACAGTTGTGGGAAGGTTGGCCAGTTTGCATACTTAGGTAATTCAGCACGAATATCTGGGTGCTGGAGAATATCCACAAACGCAAACTGCTCGCCGCAGTTAATCATGATTTGGGCTACCTGAGATGAAAAACCACAGCTAGGTAATTTAGGAGAACCCTTCATGTATACAATGATTGGGTTTTCAGCGATCTGCTGTTTAATTTTCTCTACTGTTTCCATTTTAATTCCTAAGTATGATGACATTGACTCAATGCTGGCTATTGTACGACAGCTAAGCACAGAACAAAATCCCACAGTTTGTAAGGTTATGGCCTGCAATTAGTTTTTCGATGAAGCCTATCTAATCAATTAGCCAAACAATGATTCACATCACAAATTTTATCGGTACAATAGTGTCCAGTGAGCACGTTTAAAAAACGATAACCTAAGACCATGGAGAGATACTAATGGCTTTCGAATTACCCGCATTACCATATGCAAAGAACGCACTAGAACCACACATTTCTCAAGAAACCATTGAATACCACTACGGCAAGCATCACAACACCTACGTTGTTAAGCTAAACGGTTTGATCGAAGGAACCGATTTCGCAGGTAAATCTTTGGAAGAAATCATCAAAACTTCTACTGGTGGCGTATTTAACAACGCAGCTCAAGTTTGGAACCACACTTTCTACTGGAACTGCTTAGCGCCTAACGCTGGCGGTGAGCCAACAGGTCCTGTGGCTGATGCCATCAACGCGGCTTTCGGCTCATTCGACGCATTCAAAGCACAATTTACCGATTCTGCGGTAAACAACTTTGGTAGCGCTTGGACTTGGTTAGTGAAAAAAGCCGATGGCACTGTTGCTATCGTCAACACTAGCAATGCTGCAACTCCTCTGACTGACAGCACTGTGACACCAATCCTGACTGTTGACGTGTGGGAACACGCTTACTACATCGATTACCGTAACGTACGCCCTGACTACTTGGCCCACTTCTGGCAATTAGTTAACTGGGACTTCGTGAACCAAAACTTCGCGGGTTAATCTTCTCTCAGCGATCCTTAAAAAGAGCCCAAGTGGCTCTTTTTTATTACCTCAAAAATGATCCATCTTCGACTTCCCATTAAACTTCACCTGATAACTACAAGTGCAATAATTGCAATTGCAATCATTTGTTATTGTTTTTATTTGATATTTTTTGACACAGCAAGCAAGTTTGTGTCTAAGATTAGTGTAGGAAACTGAAAAATCAGTTATCCCTTCCATAACATCACTGGCGTTTCAGGGGGTTTATATGGGCATTTTCGAGCATTACCAAAAGCGCTACGAACAAAAACTCGATGAAGAATACACTTTGCAGGAATTTCTGGATATCTGTAAAGAAGATCGCAGTGCTTATATGTCAGCATCTGAGCGATTACTGCTCGCCATCGGTGATGCTGAAATTATCGATACAGCTAAAAATCCAACCCTAAGCCGTATCTTTTCGAATCGTCTCATCTCACGCTATCCCGCATTTAAAGACTTTTACGGTATGGAAGATGCGATTGAGCAAATCGTCGCCTACCTAAAACATTCGGCCCAAGGCTTAGAAGAATCTAAGCAAATTTTATACTTACTCGGCCCAGTGGGTGGCGGTAAGTCATCACTGGCAGAAAAACTTAAATCATTGATGCAAAAAGTGCCCATTTATATTCTGAGCGCTAATGGGGTAAGAAGCCCGGTGAATGATCATCCCTTCTGTCTCTTTGATGTGGACGAAGATGGTCAACTATTGCGGGATGAATTCAATATTCCCAGCCGTTATCTCAAAACCATCATGTCACCTTGGGCGGTGAAACGTCTGCACGAGTTTGGTGGCGATATTTCTAAATTCCGCGTGGTCAAAGTCTATCCCTCTATTCTCGATCAATTGGCAATTGCCAAAACTGAGCCTGGGGATGAGAACAACCAAGATATTTCCTCTTTGGTGGGTAAGGTTGATATTCGTCAACTGGAACATTACTCCCAAGACGATGCCGATGCCTATGCCTACTCTGGCGCATTATGCCGCGCTAACCAAGGGATAATGGAGTTTGTGGAAATGTTTAAGGCGCCGATTAAGGTGCTACATCCACTGCTGACCGCGACGCAAGAAGGTAACTATAACGGCACGGAAGGCTTGTCTGCCCTGCCCTATAGCGGGATTATTTTGGCACACTCTAATGAGTCAGAATGGTCAACCTTTAAAAATAACAAGAACAACGAAGCCTTCCTCGACAGGGTTTATATTGTCAAAGTGCCCTATTGTCTACGGGTATCGGAAGAACTGCAGATTTACAAAAAGCTCATACAAAATTCCGAGCTATCTCAAGCACCTTGCGCCCCCGGAACCATAGAAACCCTAGCGCAATTTAGCGTACTATCAAGGCTCAAAGTCCCAGAAAACTCTTCTATCTACTCGAAAATGCGAGTTTATGATGGTGAGAGCTTAAAAGATACTGATCCTAAAGCAAAATCCTACCAAGAATATCGCGATTATGCAGGCGTCGATGAGGGAATGAACGGTCTTTCTACCCGTTTTGCCTTTAAGATCCTGTCACGGGTATTTAACTTTGACCATTCCGAAATTGCCGCTAATCCAGTGCATTTATTCTATGTGCTTGAACGGCAAATTGAGCAGGAGCAATTCCCTAGCGATACCGCCGAACGTTATCTGGAGTTTTTAAAAGGCTACTTAATTCCTAAATATGTCGAATTTATCGGTAAAGAAATCCAAACCGCCTATTTAGAGTCCTACTCTGAATACGGCCAAAATATCTTCGACCGTTATGTCACCTATGCCGATTTTTGGATTCAGGATCAAGAATATCGCGATCCAGAAACGGGCCAGTTGTTTGACCGCGCCGCACTGAATGCCGAACTTGAAAAAATCGAAAAACCTGCGGGCATCAGTAATCCAAAAGATTTCCGTAACGAAATTGTCAACTTTGTCCTGCGCGCTCGCGCAAGTCATGAGGGCCATAACCCACTGTGGACCAGCTATGAAAAACTACGCACGGTGATTGAGAAGAAAATGTTCTCGAATACAGAGGACTTACTGCCAGTCATTTCCTTTAACGCCAAAACCTCGACTGACGATCAACGTAAACACGATGATTTTGTCAATCGAATGATGGAGAAAGGCTATACCAAAAAACAAGTCAGACTCCTGTCTGAGTGGTATTTACGGGTTCGTAAATCCTCTTAAAACTTGCGCTCACTAAAAACGAGGCTTTGGTCTTGCCAAAGCCTTCGCTGGGATTTGGGAGGTGCGTATGGCGAACTTTATCGATAGGCGATTGAATGCGAAAGGAAAAAGCACAGTCAACCGCCAACGCTTTATCAACCGATATAAGCAACAAATCAAAAAAGCCGTCAGCGATGCCGTCACGCGTCGCAGTGTAACGGATGTAGATAAAGGTGAAAAAATCAGTATTCCCACACGGGATATCAGTGAACCTATGTTCCATCAAGGTAAAGGAGGCGTAAGAGACAGAGTTCACCCAGGGAATGACCAATTCACCCGTGGCGATAAAATTGACAGACCACCGGGAGGTGCTGGCGGCGGAGCGGGTAAAGGTGATGCCTCCGATTCAGGTGAAGGTAATGATGACTTTGCATTTGAAATCTCAAAGGATGAATACCTTGAGTTGTTATTTGAAGATTTAGAGCTACCGAATCTACAAAAAAACCGTCTCAACAAGCTCGTTGAGTATCAAATCTACCGTGCGGGATTCACCAATGATGGGGTGCCTGCCAATATCAATATTGTGCGCTCACTGCGTTCATCCTTGGCGCGCCGTATCGCCATGTCGGCGAGTAAAAAGAAATTGCTCAAAAAGTTGGAACAGGAACTGGCAGAGCTTGAAAATATACCTGGAACAAAAGCTGAGCTGATTTTGGATTTAAAAGCACAAATTGAGGAGTTAAAGCAGAAGATTGCTAAAGTACCGTTTATCGATACCTTTGACTTACGCTTCAACAACTTTGCAAGGCGCGAGGTGCCCTCAAGCCAAGCGGTCATGTTCTGCTTAATGGACGTGTCAGGCTCGATGGATCAAGCGACAAAAGATATGGCGAAACGTTTCTATATCTTGCTGTACTTGTTCCTCACTCGTACCTACAAAAACCTCGAGGTGGTCTATATCCGTCACCATACCCAAGCGAAGGAAGTAGACGAACATCAGTTCTTCTATTCCCAGGAAACTGGCGGCACCATAGTGTCGAGCGCCTTGAAATTAATGCACGAAATTCAACAGGCGCGTTACCCTGCCAATGAGTGGAATATTTACGCCGCGCAAGCATCCGACGGCGACAATTGGGCCGACGATTCACCAACCTGTAGGCAATGGTTAGAACAAAAAATATTGCCACTGGTGCGCTATTACAGCTACATCGAAATCACCAATCGTGCTCATCAAACCCTGTGGCGTGAATACGAATCCCTAAAACAACACTACGACAACATAGCGGTACAACATATTCGTCAAGCCGAAGATATCTACCCTGTCTTTAGAGAATTATTTAAAAAACAGGCGGTTTAAGGGGGCTCTATGGGGATTAAAGAAGCAAAAACACGTACAGCCTTAAGCGATGGTCCAGACTGGAGCTTTGAGCTGCTACAAAGTTATTTAAAGGAAATTGAACGGGTGGCAGCAATTTACAAATTAAACGCCTATCCGAATCAAATCGAAATCATCACCGCAGAGCAGATGATGGATGCCTATGCTGGTATTGGGATGCCCATAGGCTATACCCATTGGTCTTTCGGCAAACGCTTTATTGAGACCGAACAAGGCTACAAACGTGGGCAAATGGGGCTCGCCTATGAAATCGTGATCAACTCCAACCCTTGCATCGCCTATCTCATGGAAGAAAACACCATCACGATGCAAGCATTAGTGATGGCGCACGCCTGTTTTGGACATAATAGTTTTTTTAAAAACAATTACCTATTTAAAACCTGGACCGATGCGAGTTCGATTATCGACTATTTGGTGTTCGCTAAAAACTATATCAGCGATTGCGAGCAAAAATACGGTGTCGAGCAAGTTGAAAGCGTGATTGACTCCTGCCACGCCTTAATGAACTATGGCGTTGATAGATATAAACGCCCTGCTGAAATCTCTTTTAGGGAAGAACAAGCGAGGCAAAAAGACCGCGAAGCCTATCTGCAAAGTCAAGTAAACGATCTGTGGCGAACCATTCCTACCTATCAACAACAGCAACCTTCAACCACAAAACGCCGATTCCCTGCGGAACCGCAGGAGAATATTCTGTACTTTATCGAAAAAAATGCACCGCTACTGGAGCCTTGGCAGCGGGAAATTATCCGGATCGTACGCAAAATGGCACAATATTTTTATCCGCAAAAACAAACACAAGTCATGAATGAGGGGTGGGCAACCTTTTGGCACTACACTATTTTGAATCATTTATACGATGATGGTGTTGTCACTGACCGCTTTATGATGGAGTTTTTGCAAAGCCATACGGGCGTCGTAGCGCAGCCTGAATATAACAGCCGATACTACAGCGGTATCAATCCCTATGCCCTAGGGTTTGCGATGTTTACCGATATTAGGCGCATCTGTGAGGCTCCGACTGATGAAGACAAAGCCTGGTTTCCGGATATTGCGGGGAGTAATTGGCTCGAAACCCTACACTTTGCGATGCAGAACTTTAAGGATGAGAGTTTTATCAGCCAATACCTGTCACCAAGAGTGATCCGTCAATTCAAGCTGTTTGGCATCCATGATGATGAAAAACGTAACTATTTATCCGTATCCGCCATCCACGATGAACAGGGCTATCAAGATATTCGTAACTTATTATCGCAGCAGTACAATTTGTCTAATATTGAACCCAATATTCAAGTGCATAATGTTGAAATAAACGGCGACAGATCCCTTACGCTAAGGTATGTTCCCAACAAAGATATCCCGCTTGCTAATAGCTACAAAGAAGTGCTCAAGCATCTGCACCGTCTTTGGGGTTTTAGTGTTAGCCTTGAACAAGCCAACGCTGATAATAGTATTACATTATTAGCTACATGCCCAGAGCAGCCCAAAGCGGACTGATAACCCGTGGTAAGACAACATACAAAAAAGCCGTTTTAGCGAAAACGGCTTTCATATTTTATTTGACCTGATGTTAACAAGCACCCAGATAGTGAATGCTCAGTGTCAGCTACGAATGCGAATCCTGTTGAGCAATTGAAGACGGCATATCATCACGCAATTGCAGCCACATTTTGCCACTATTGATCCCATAGGTACGCATTAATGCAGGCACATCGAGATAGTTTTTCGCTTTCGCTAACAGTTCTAACTCTTTATAAAAATTAAGTGCCAACTGACGAGCCTCTGGACTACTAAAATAGTAACGCCCAACTCGACTATATAGTCCCTTAAAGCCATTCAAGATCAATACATAAAGCGGATTACCCGATGAGAACGCTAACGTATGATGCAACAGATAATCATACTCGGCAAAAGATTCAGCGGTATCCTCTAACTGATGGATTTTAGCCAATACTTCCATCGCAGTATCAGGGCTGTTGCGCAGTGCGCCACGGAAATAAATTGCACTCACATTGGTACGAGCAGAGAGTAATTGGTCCACTAGTACAGGGAAGCCCTCAGGGTTGAGATCTGCAATCGTCTCAAGAATATTCAGACCCGAAGTTTCCCAAAAATTATTGACACGAGTCGGCTTGCCATGTTGAATTTTCAACCAACCATCACGCGCTAAACGCTGTAACACCTCACGCAACGTCGTCCGGGTCACGCCGATCAATTCAGAAAGCTCACGTTCAGCCGGTAAAATGGACCCTGGAGGAAACTTATTTTCCCAAATCGATCTTACAATATACTTCTCTGCAAAACTTGCAGGTCCTTTGGCATTGATAATCATCAGCCCACTTATCCAGTTGTTGTGCTTTAATAATGGTCACTGATCATACCAGAGAGGTAAAAAATGGAAACCATTGACTGAAACTCCCCGCTTCATCAGCGTACAATTGTCACAAAAATGTTTAATAAATCGACACAAATCAATAGCAATTGTACCAATTTTGCCGATTAGCTCCGCTTTTTGAAATCTGGGTTTGAGTAACTCGTTACATTAGCATTCTCTTTAGGCTAGACTGAATCCTAAAACATATGTCACTAACAATAACTTGTGAAATTTAAAACATAATTAGAAGAGAGGATGCCATGCCGATGACAATGAGTCAGGCGTTTATTGGAAACTTCTTAGGTAACTCACCTAAGTGGTACAAGATCGCAATACTGTCGTTTTTAATAATCAATCCAATACTCTTTTTCTATGTCAGTCCCTTTGTGGCTGGTTGGGTATTAGTGCTTGAATTTATTTTCACCCTAGCAATGGCGCTAAAATGCTATCCATTACAACCCGGCGGTTTGTTAGCCATCGAAGCGGTTGCAATTGGCATGACTTCAGCCAGTCAAGTGCTACACGAAATTGAAGCTAACCTTGAAGTGTTATTATTGCTAGTGTTCATGGTGGCTGGCATTTACTTCATGAAGCAACTGCTGCTATTCGTATTTACTAAGATGATCACCAAAGTCCGATCTAAAATCTTAGTGTCTTTAATGTTTTGTTTAGCTTCAGCATTCCTATCCGCCTTTTTAGATGCTTTAACCGTTATTGCAGTAATTATTACCGTTGCAGTGGGCTTTTACTCTATTTACCACAAAGTTGCCTCGGGTAAAGATTTCTCTGCTGATCATGACCATACCTCAGAAGATAAAAACGAGGAAGGTGATGCCCAACTCAACGAAGCTGAGCTGGAGTCTTTCCGTGGCTTCTTACGTAACCTATTGATGCACGCAGGCGTCGGTACCGCATTAGGTGGCGTGTGTACTATGGTGGGCGAACCACAAAACTTAATTATTGCCGCCCAAGCTAACTGGCAGTTTGGTGAATTTGCAATTCGTATGTCACCAGTTACCGTGCCGGTCCTGATTGCTGGTATCTTAACCTGCTACTTAGTCGAAAAATTCCGTATCTTTGGATACGGTGCGCAATTACCTGATGCTGTTCATAAAATCCTCTGTGACTATGCAGCCTATGAAGATTCACGTCGTACCAATAAAGATAAAATGAAGCTTATTGTTCAAGCCATTATTGGGGTTTGGTTGATTGCAGGTCTTGCGTTACATTTAGCCTCTGTCGGCTTGATTGGTTTATCCGTGATTATTTTAGCCACTGCGTTTAACGGTATTACCGATGAACATGCCCTAGGAAAAGCCTTCGAAGAAGCTCTCCCCTTTACGGCGCTGTTAGCGGTATTCTTTGCCGTGGTCGCAGTGATTATTGATCAACAACTATTTGCTCCCGTGATCCAATGGGCGCTGAACCACGAAGGCAATACCCAATTAGTGATTTTCTATATTGCTAACGGTTTACTCTCTATGGTCAGTGATAACGTGTTTGTGGGGACGGTCTACATTAACGAAGTCAAAGCGGCTTTGATTAATGGTCAAATTACCCGCGATCAATTCGACCTGTTGGCTGTGGCGATTAACACTGGAACTAACTTGCCTTCAGTTGCAACACCCAATGGTCAAGCTGCATTCCTGTTCTTACTGACATCAGCACTTGCACCACTCATCCGCTTGTCCTACGGCAGAATGGTATGGATGGCATTGCCTTACACGATCGTCCTATCGGTTGTGGGTGTAATGGCGATTCAAATGGGTTTCTTAGAGCAAATGACGCAGTATTTCTATGATTCCCATGCAATTTTGCACCACAGTGTTAAGGAAGCCTTAGCGCCTGCGGCAGCTCACTAACATAAATATCAGAGTTGACTGAACTTTATGAGTTCAGTACAGTCAAACAAACGCCCTATCTTCAAGGGCGTTTTTTGTTGATATGGAGTTCACTTTTGACAGCATTCACTCGCTTTGCCCATTCCCGTGCATCTTGGTTTATTCTGACAGGCTCTGCGATTGTCCTTGAAGCGGCCGCTTTATATTTTCAATACGTGATGAAATTAGATCCCTGTGTGATGTGTATCTACCAAAGACTCGCTGTATTCGGTATTTTGGCTGCAGGACTTGTGGGAATGACGGTGCCAAAGTACCGTATCGTTCGAATTTTGGGTGCACTGGGTTGGGCAATAAGCGCCACATGGGGCCTAAAGCTAGCATTAGCCTTAGTGGATATGCAAAACAATCCCTCACCATTTTCTACCTGCTCGTTTTTACCCGAATTTCCAGCCTGGATGCCACTGCATGAATGGTTTCCTGCCATCATGATGCCGACGGGTATGTGTACCGATGTACCATGGCAATTTATGGGAGTGACAATGGCCGAATGGATGGTCGTTGCCTTTAGTGGTTATCTAGTGATGTTATTACTATTTATTGTGCCAATTCTCAGCGGCTCAGATAAGCCGTCACTCTATAAATAAGTTTCAATAGGCAGACTTAAGGTCTGCCTTATTTTTATGCCTCTCCATTTATAACTTTAGTTAGTGTTATGACTTAACTTTGATTTAAGCCAATGGCAATTAGATCAAAAAAAGCTAAACTGGCTCAATGATCGCGGCATTTGGACCCCGTATAACATGGATAAACGGCCTATCATTGCGCCACAAGCCTCGTTAACCCAATGGCAAAAAAGCCTGCCGTTTAAGCTCAGCTTGCTCCAACTCATCATCGCCAGCATACTGATTTTCAGTACTGCTTGGGTCATCCTTAATATCCAGACCCAACAAATCAGTGAGCAACAGACGTTGCTTAATCAGAATCACGGTCAAATAATTATTGCTAAACTGCAGGAGATGACCTCACAAGTCGAAAATCAAGTGAATGCGATTAGTCAAATCGCCATGCTCTACCGCCATGAACCTGAACAGCTCAGTAAAAGTATTCCCGTTTTACTTTCGATAGAAAGTCAAAAAGACATCATCTCTGGTGGCGGTATTTGGCCTGAGCCAGGCGCATTTAATCGGCAAAAGTTCCGTGACAGCTTGTTTTGGGCGCACAATATTCGCGGTGAGTTGGTTGCGATAGACAGCTACAACAGTGATAACTTCCCAAGTTATCACACTGAAGAATGGTATCGACCAACCCGTTTTTTCCCCGCAGGTAAAGTCTTTTGGTCTAAATCCTATGTCGATCCCACAACCCATGAACCTATGGTTACCGCATCAAGCGCCATGTGGGTAGATCATCAATTTATCGGTGCAGCTACCACGGATATTAGTCTAGAAAAACTCAACCAGCTGTTACGCAATGCCATGTTGGATGTCAGTGGCTATGTCGTGGCTATTGACCATCAAAATCAAATACTGGCTTTTCCTAATCGTGATAATACACGCCAATCTCAGTCTGATACGACACACCATTTAATGAGCTTTGATGCGTTAGCTAAAGTAGAGCACGCTTTTACTCCTATAGCATCAGCGCTTCAGTTGGCAGATCGCAGTTTTATCGACCAAGCAATTGCTGAGCGCGTTTTTACTCAAGAGCAAATGGATAATCTCACTCGATTAAGCAGCGATAATGAGCGAGAAATGCTCTCTGCAATTGTGAATGACAACGCGAAAAACCATTTCACAACCCCCCGACGTATCGCTTCAATCGCATTGACAATGGATCCTGTCCTAAAGGCGCCTTCACTCGTTTCTGTTTTTCTTATGCCCCATACTTATTGGAAAATTTTAGTCGTCACACCAGTCGCACCGTTACAAGACACCGCTAAAAAACTGATTGAAAAGGTGGGGCTTTCTTTAGTCGCAATCCAAATGCTAGGCCTTATATCCTTGTTCATACTGCAACATAGGCTAATCATGGCTCCTATAATGGAAATGGTCAGAGCGCTTAAACGCAATGACTCTGCCTCCATCGAACTCAAAGCCAAAGAGCGCCATGACGAAGTCGGATTACTCGCAAAGACTTTTTTATCGCGTACTCAACAGCTTGAAATCGCTATGGCGAGTTTAGATGCCAGCAATCTCGCACTGGAACAACAGTTACTTAGTCAACAACATGTTCAACAGGAATTGAATCGACATAAGGAACAATTAAGATCTTTATTAGACTTTGCATCTACCATCATTTATATCAAAGACTTAAATGGCAGATACACCTTGGTCAATCATAAATATTGTGAAGTACTCGGTATCGAACGGCGAAAAATTATTGGTGCCATGGATTTTGAACTCTTCCCAGCTCCTCTCGCTCAACTCTACCAACAGAACGATCAACGGGTAAACCATCGCCACGATGCTCTGCATTTTGAAGAGCCAATACCAACTCCCCGTGGTGAAATTATTTACCAGATGACTAAGTTTGATATCCGAGATGATGAAGATAATTCTATTGGCGTTGGTGCAATTGGCTTTAATGTGGATCTCAAAAAGCGCCAAGAGAAAGCACAAGAAAAACTGCTAGAACAACAACAGCAACAAATGAAGGAACAGCAACATCTAACTCAGTTAGCCCAGCAAGAACTCGCCTTAATGAGGGAGCAGATAGGTGAGCTCAATCATGAAATTACACAGCAAATCCAACTCAACCTCAATAAACAGCAAAGTCTAAAACTCATGCAGCACTTCCTCGCCGAAGTGATTAATCAAATGATGCAAGAGCAGGATCGCCTCCTCGCTCAAGTATGTCAGATTCGTCAAGATGAATATATCGACCAGTCTGCTAAAGCGGTGCATCTCATGAGTCAACAGGCCGTAAGATTAAGACAAATATCGCAGCTATTTACTGATCAACATAGTGAAATACGCCCGCTCCATTTAGCACAGTTTCTCCAACATTTGCTCAGCCTATTACAGCCACAATTACTCAAAGCACAGGTGAAAGTAAATCTTAACTGCGATGAACTATTAATTATCGATGGTAATGCTTGGCAGTATTTGCAGTTTTTCTATCGATTGCTTAATAACACTCTACAACACGCATTTAAAGAGCATCATCAACATCGCGAAATACTGTTGCAACTCGATAAACGAGGTAATGAATTACATATACTGCTACAGGATAATGGTGTGGGGATCTCGACAGCTCATCTTGAGCAACTCAGGCATGACATACTTCAAAGACAATGCACAGGAACGCTATCCTGCCTCAATTTGTGGATAAAATATGAGTTAAATGGCGAGCTAATCGTGAACAGCGAACTCAATCTAGGCACTCAAATCGAGTGCCATTGGCCGTTGGCTACGGTGTAACAGCTCTTTGCCGCCCTGCTCTATGCTTTACAAATTAAGCATCAACAATCCGAGCAGTTACTCTCTGTTACAGTGCAATCACTTTGGCGTCGTCTAGCCATTCCTTAGCCAGTACACGCTCATTTTCGCCAAAGACTTTAACCGGACAAGGCAACATAAAAGCTAACGTATTGACCATAGTCCCAAGCATTTGCGTGTCCGCAATCATCACTACCCGCGCGAAATCACTGAAATGGAACACACTGAGTAAAGCATCGTCCCAAAGTGCTCCAACTGTAATACCCATAAAATCAGCACTAAATTCATACCATAAACGAATACAAGCATGATCCAATAACTTGGCTTCAATGGCCGGAAACAAAATGGTTTCAATATCCTGATGCGTTACCTGACCGGAAACAGCAATGGTTAATAAATCATCGGCATAGCTAGGACATATGGTTAACATCATGCATCTCCCTTCGTATATCACCCAAAAATATCGTTATAGAGTAAAGATATACCCTGTAAGCAAAGATGCTTAAACAACTGGTGATTTTTCTACGACTCGGAAAGCAAAATAAGCAGAGTGATAGCTTATCTCCCCTAACCACATAGGCTTTTGTGCGAATATCGACAGAAAACAGAAAAATGAGCACAAAGGGTTGTTACTAACAACGGCAATCAATCCAGTGTGAAGAGACAAGCCATGATGGAAAAACCAATATGCAATTGCTGAAGGCAAGGAACGGGATTAAAACACGACTCCAATTCCCAAGAGCTAACGACAAGCAATGGGAGTAACCCGATGACTAGACTCAAACATTAAGCATGGGATTGAAATTTTGCGATCTCTTGATCGAATAAATTTTTGATGAGTCCTGAAAATTCAGTGATAAACAGCGTTTGCTCAGGTGTTGCCCTATGATTGGCTACAGAGGCGAGAATTTCCTCGAGATCATACACAATGGCATCGACCTCACGGATAATGGTATTACGCTCACTAAAGGAGAGTGACGGATTTTGACCACAGACCATAATAATCTGCGCGGATAATTGTTCCTCAAACAATTCCATCACAGTATCGTCGGACACATTTTGGGTATCAGGCGTTTCGAACAAGCCAAGATGCTCAGTCAAATACTGGATTAAATGCATGTAACCGTCTTTATCTGTGACCATTTTTAACCCTTAAAACAACTAAATCGAGCGCCATTAAGGACACTGTTAACATCTAAAAAGCCTCAACATCCACCCATTAAGTGGTCAGTATGAGCATTATACGTCAGCCACCTCATAACCTTATCTTAAATACAACAGCTGACGTATTGATCTAAACCAATCTTATTGTTGTTACTGAGTTAAGGTTAGTACAAACGACACCGGAACGGCTTGGCTAATACTAGATAAACCTGCAATATCACGCAACTTATCAACCCCTGCAACCAAGCCAAATTCATTGGCATTGATAATTATCGGCTGAAAACTACTAACCATCAGTTTATTATCAGATACTTTGGTCAAAATTACCGAAAAAGTTTTTGTTTGCTGTTTTCCATGCAGGGCAATTTTGCCCTCGATGTCAACAACCTTTGACTCATCCACTGCAAGCGCTTTGAGCATTTGACTATCGACTTGGGCACTCAAGTTAAGTTCAGGATACAATGACACTTCAAACAATAAGTGCTGCATACGCTCATCACGCACATCAATACCCGTTGCTACGCTTATCAGCGGAATTGTTAGCTCAAATTGGCCAGTATCCTTCAGAGTACCTTTTAGCTGCTTAAAATGATGAACCTCAGCAATATCCCCCTTTTTTACCGACACGAAACTGACCCTAGAATCCTGCTCAATCACTTGCCATTGGGCAACGGAGCTGAAGCTGATCAACGTCGATAATGCCGCGATTCCTATCCATTTATTCATCGTATCCATCCTCAATTGTGAGTTGTAAGACCCAGCAGCAGCTCCTTGTTATGAAGTACAAAGCTGCTCAGCACTTAGCAAACCGTGACAAAGATCACCTAAGCTTCACTAAAGATACTCTTTTTATTGATTAGCGACCAGTGAACTATCATTTTACCCGCACAAGCCATTTGTCTAAACTATTGGCAAAAGCCTGCTTATCGGCCGCAGACAAAGTATCAGGTCCACCTGTATGTACACCCGATGAACGTAAATCTTCCATAAAATCACGCATCGTAAGCTTTTGGCGAATATTGTCAGTGGTGTAGAGTTCACCGCGGGGGTTGAGCGCCAGCGCGCCCTTTTCGATCACTTGCGCCGCCAACGGGATATCGGCAGTGATGACTAAATGTGTGGCCTCAACATGGTCGACAATGTATTGATCCGCCACATCAAAGCCTGAGCCAACACGCACTTGACTGATATACGGTGACGGTGGCACCCGTAGCATTTGGTTCGCCACCAGCACTAGCGGCAGCGCCTTTCGCTCAGCTGCGCGAAATAAAATCTCTTTAATTGGGTTTGGGCAAGCATCGGCATCCACCCAAATCTTATACTGTTCCACATTAAGCTCCTAAAGCCATTAGGGTGCTAAACGGTCAATCATCCATTCATCCGCTTGGCGAGTGTAGAGAAAGCGGTCATGCAAGCGATGCTCTCCACCTTGCCAAAACTCAATACTTGACGGCTTAACTAAGTAACCGCCCCAAAAGCTCGGCAATGGTACATCGCCCTTAGCAAATTTCGCTTTCATTTCAAAGAACTTACCTTCGAGCACTTGTCTGGCACTCAGTTTGCTCGACTGCTGCGAAACCCAAGCGGCAATCTGGCTATCCTTGGGGCGGGTCATAAAGTATTTCAGCACTTCGGCGGTAGAAAGCGGCTGCGCCTCACCGAGAATCGACACTTGGCGTTCAATCGGATGCCAAGGAAAATGTAGACTCACTTTATTATTGGCCGCAATCTGCTGTGCCTTGCGACTGCCCAAGTTAGTGAAGAACACAAAACCTGTTTCATCAAAACGCTTTAACAGTACAATTCGTTGAAAAGGTTGGCCATGTTCATCCACTGTGGCAACACACATCGCGGTAGGATCACTCAGCTGCGCATCTCTGGCTTGTGTCATCCACAATTCAAATAACTGCATCGGGTTTTGGGGTAAATCGGCGCGTCTTAAGCCACCTTTGGTGTATTCACGGCGAATATCACTGAGATCTGTCATAGGTTTTCCTTTTTATAAGCGCACAATGATTGCTATCGGTGCAATCCGCTGATAGATCAAGTTTATCATGGCTCCGCCAGAAAACCGCGCCCAATCAAGATGAACCCTCAACAAAAACGCCTTGCTAAGCAAGGCGTTTTACTCATCAAATCAAACTTAGGTATTGGCAGCGAGCAGCGCGAGCAATTCGTCTTCGCCAATCACCTTCACGCCTAGCTCCTGCGCTTTGGCAAGCTTGGAGCCTGCAGCTTCACCCGCCACTAAGCAATCGGTATTTTTCGACACACTGCCCGCGACTTTGGCGCCTAAGGCCTGTAACTGCGCCTTAGCATCGTTACGGTTGAGTTGATTTAAGGTACCCGTTAACACCCAAGTCTGCCCCTTCAATGGTTGTTCATCGGCACTTGGCGCTGCAATCGCAGGCCAGTTGACACCAGCCGCAATCAAAGCATCGATCACCTCTAGGTTATGGGGCTGAGCAAAGAAATGCGCTACGTGCTGGGCAACCACTTCACCAATATCTTCAACTTGAATGAGTTGCTCAATGGTAGCTACGCGCAGTGCCTCTAGACTACCAAAGTGAGTCGCAAGGTTCGCCGCTGTGGCCTCCCCCACCTCTCGAATGCCTAAGGCATAGAGGAAACGAGGCAAAGTCGTGGTTTTAGCCGCTTCAATCGCCAGCGCAAGATTGGTGGCCGACTTCATTCCCATACGGTCCAGCATAGTCATCATAGAGGCGGTAAGTTTAAATAAGTCCGCCGGGCTTTGAACCAACTCCTTATCAATCAACTGCTCGACGATTTTATCGCCCATGCCGTCGATATCTAATGCCTTACGGGAGGCAAAATGTTTGATCGCCTCTTTACGCTGCGCCTCACAGAATAAGCCGCCGCTACAACGCGCCACGGCCTCACCTTCTAATCGCTCAACCAAACTGCCGCAAACGGGACAATGTTGCGGGAAGGTAATCGCCTTAGCATCTTCAGAGCGACGCTCTGGCACTATGGCCACAATTTGCGGGATCACATCGCCGGCGCGGCGGATAATCACGGTATCGCCCACCATCACACCTAAACGCTCGATTTCATCGGCATTGTGCAAAGTGGCGTTCGATACCGTCACGCCGCCGACAAACACAGGTTTTAGGCGTGCGACCGGCGTCACCGCGCCGGTGCGGCCCACTTGAAAATCTACGCCTTCGAGCAGCGTCATTTCTTCTTGCGCGGGGAATTTATAGGCAATTGCCCAGCGGGGAGATTTGGCCACAAACCCTAAGGTTTGCTGCTGTGCGATATCGTTCACCTTCATTACCACACCATCGATTTCAAAGGGTAAATCGCTGCGGCGAGTCAATATATCTTGATAGTAGGCAAATACTTGGCTGAGTTCGTCGCAGACTTTAATCTCGCTACTGACTGGCAGCCCCCAAGATTTAAGTTGCTGCAATTGCTCGTAATGCGTCTTAGCTAACTCGTGGGAAGTCGGCTCCACCACACCTAAGGCGTAGGCATAAAAAGACAGCGCCCGTGACGCGGTAATTTTACTGTCGAGCTGACGTAAGCTGCCCGCCGCCGCATTACGCGGATTCACAAACAGTTTTTCATCCTTTAAGCGTGCACGCTCATTTAGCGCCTCAAATGCCGCCTTGGGCATAAAGGCTTCGCCGCGCACTTCAACCAATTCGGGATAGTTGTCACCACGCAGTTTGAGCGGAATAGACTTAATGGTTTTAACGTTTTCGGTAATATCTTCGCCAACGGTACCATCGCCACGGGTCGCGGCGCGCTCAAGCAGCCCATTGCGATACAAAATGCTCACCGCCAAACCATCGAGTTTCGGCTCACAGCAAAAACTCACTTGCCCCACTCTGTCGCTGACACGCTTATGAAATGCGCTAAAGTCCGCCTCATCGAAGGCATTATCAAGACTTAACATGGGTTTAAGGTGAGTAATTTGTTCAAACTTTGCCAGCGCCATGCCGCCCACTCTTTGGGTAGGCGAATCGGCAGCAACAAACTGAGGATACTCGGCCTCAAGCTGTTTCAGCCGCTGCATTAATCTGTCGTATTCTGAGTCAGTAATGCTTGGCGCATCGTCGACATAGTAACGAATATTGTGTTCATTCAGAGATTGGCAGAGCGCCTGCATCAATGGCTGCGCATTTTCCGACGTAACAGCTTGTGAAAGCAGTTCAGATAGGCGTTTATCGAGTTGAATGTCTTGCATATTCATTATCCAGAATTCTTAAGCATCAAAAAGTTGCAAAAAATGAGGCCGCATTTAGCGGCCCCATCTGTCCATCACCGCGGTCTCGCGGCGGTGCATTAAGCGTTTGCGCGAATGCGGTGTAAATAATCTTGCTTAGTAAACTCGCCCCAAGGTTGACGCTGACCATCGAGCACAACCGCGTCGATATCATCCGCCAATTGGCGCGCCGAGTTAAGCATGATAGAGAAATTCATTAGCGCATCGCCGTAGCAAGGTAAAGTCATAAAGAACACCACGCCTTGGGTGCTGAATTGTTCCATATTGTCTGGGTCAAAAACACCAGGTTTTACCATATTAGCAATGGAGAACAACACCTTATCATTACCCGCATTATCCACATGACGATGGAAAATATTCATATCGCCATATTTAAAGTTAAGGGTTAAAAAGCAAGGTAATAATTCGGCACCATTAAGTTGCTGACCTTCTTTCGCCACTACGTGCAGTACGAGTACATCACGTGGTTCACCTAAATCATCATCGGCCTGTTCAACGGCTTTAGGTTGCTCTTCTTCATACGCCTCTTCATCATCAAACAACGCGGTTTGGGTAGGCATTTGCACTTGGGCACGTTGCTCTTCAGCCGCCTTTTGCGCCACTATCGCCGCATGGGATTGGCCAACGTGAGCTTGATTTAAATGCGCTGTATGGCTTTGCAATACTGGCTCTTGGCGCGATGCTTTAGGGCCGCGGTGTTGCTCTTTCACACTCGGTGATTGCAAATTAAAGTCGGGCTGCGCCATGCTTGGTTCTTGCTTAAACAGTGGTTTAGGTTCAACTTGAACGGGTTCCACTGGTTGCGGTTGTGCTTTGGCTTCTTGCTTTAAATAAGGGTTAAACGCAGGTGCCTCTGGGGTATGAGCTTCATTCGCTTTACGAACTCTGACGGCGCCTATACCATCGGCGTCGAAACCATCGGCATCGATACGCTTGGGGGCAGCCTCGCCACGCTCTGCCTGCTTTTTGTAGAAATTGCCCATCGGACTATCTTTCAATGACTTAGGCTGTTGTCTTCTGATAGACCAAAATCCATGCACCAGCACAGCAACTATGGCTATGGCGCCTAAAACGAACAAAACTAGTTGCAAATCTTCCATTGGTTACCCTGTCTTTCTTCTAGTTATCACGCGTCGGCCATCGCCACCGCTTGCTCTAAATCTACTGCGACTATACGGGATACACCCGGCTCATGCATAGTCACACCGATAAGTTGATCAGCCATCTCCATCGTAATTTTGTTATGGCTGATATAGATAAACTGTACGCTCTGCGACATCTCCTTCAATAATCGGCAGAAACGTTCTACGTTGGCATCGTCTAAGGGCGCATCCACTTCGTCTAACATACAGAAGGGAGCTGGATTCAACCTGAAAATCGCGAATACCAATGATAAAGCCGTTAGGGCTTTTTCACCACCGGAAAGAAGATGGATTGTGCTGTTCTTCTTACCTGGCGGCTGGGCCATGATGGTCACGCCCGTTTCTAATAAATCGTCTTCCGTTAGCGCAAGGTAGGCACGCCCGCCACCAAACACCTTGGGGAACAATCGCCCTAAATCCTCGTTGACAGCATCAAATGTGGCTTTAAAGCGGGTGCGGGTCTCCTTATCGATTTTACGAATGGCTTCTTCTAGTGTTGCAAGCCCTTTATTGAGATCTTCATCTTGATGATCCAAATAGGATTTTCGCTCACTTTGTTGCTCAAATTCTTCGATCGCCGCGAGGTTTATCGCACCTAAACGGATAATTTTTTGCCGGATCTGATCCAAATCACGCTGCCACTTATCTGGCTGACCATCGCTAGGCAGCGAATCAATCACCTGAGCAAGCACAATTTGCTGTTCCGCCAGGGCTGCCAACTGGCTGTCAGCCTGCCCTTTTAATCCCTCACGACGTAACTTTAACGTGCTGAGGCTTTGAGTCAAGCCCTCAAGCTTACCAAGCTCTTGTTTTTGCTTTAATCCTATACTGTTTAGCGTTTCAGTGAGCGAACTTTGTTGTGCCCTGAGCGTTTTAAGTGCCTGTTGCTGACTCTGTTGCTGATTGAGTAGCTGCGCCAGTTGTTCACTCAGCTTTGCCGTTTGCTGATCACCCTGCTGTGCGACAACACTGGCAAGTTGGGCTGACAGTGTTTCCTGTGAGTGGACTAATTCACTGACACGTACCCGCTGTAATTCAATTTGTTCTGTGCTCACCGCCATCCGAGTAGTGACCGATTGCAGACTAGCATTGAGACTCGCTAAGCGGCGCTCGGCATCGCTAATTTGTGCCTTTAGCGCTTGGTGACGTGCTAAATCCCCTTGGGCTTCAAGGCTTTGTTGTTGCTGTTTCTCAAGGCTTAACGCTAGCGCCTCCGCCAATTCATCCTCTTGTTCCGAAAGCAGCATTAACTGCTCAGCCAGCTCGGCTAACTCATTGCGCGTTCGCGCAACGGTTTCTGCTAGTTGTCCCCGTTTAACTTCGCGCTGCTTGGCCTGGGCCTCTACGTTATTAAGCTGGGTAGATTTGGTGGCTTTATCGAGCTGTAATTGGTGTAAGCGTTTGATACCTTGGCTTAAGCTGTCACGCACTTGGGTTAATTGCTGCGCCAACGCATCGAGCTTTGACTGCTGTATTACCCGCGCCTGCTCACACTCATTAATCGCTTCGCTTAATTGAGTTTGTTCTTTACTCAGTTGCACTAACGATTGGCTATTGTCTTGTTTGGCAATCAAAAAACCTTTGCCGAGCAGATAACCATCAGCGGTCACAATTCGCTCATCGGCCGCCAAGCTCGACAGCTGTGCTTGTGCGCTGGCCAGATTATCGGCCCATTTAAGTCCCTTAAGCCAAGGGGCAAGGTTCAATTTTGTCCCTAAGATGGGAGAACCATCGAGATGCGCATCCGCCGCCAAGGCAGCATCGGCATAAAACCCTATCTCATTGGCGTCAACGCCCACGGGCAGCGTCATTAATCCCTGCAGCGCCAGCTCTGCCGCGGCTTCCCAGCCGTTTTCCACTTGAATGCTTTGCCACAGCTGCGGCTTATCACTTAACTCTTCTTGTTTTGCCAGCCATTGTTCAACCAGTTCGAAGCGCGCCCGCATCGAAGTTAAACGCTGCGATAACAGCTCAAACTCACCTCGCGCCAAATCTAACGCGTGAGTATCGGTAGCCAGAGTGGATTCAAACTCTTGATTAATTGCAACTTGTTCAGCTAATGCTTGCTCTAACTGGGTAATCTCGTCATTGAGTGATGCGCTGTTATCTTCAAGGGCATGCTCATTGAGTGAGGCTAACTCTTGCTGTTGTTCTTGGTGTAACTGGGTTTTATGGGCATTTAATTGCTGCTGATGCGCCAGTTTGCTGCGGTGTAATTCTAATTGCAGCTTATGCTGAGCGGTTGCCGCCGCCAGCACTCTGGCGCTTTCACTCTGTGCCTCACTGCGCGAAACACTCATCTCCCACTGGGCTTGCAGCTCATCGAGCATTTCTTGCTGCAACTCATGTTGCGGCGCAAGTTGGCTAAGCTCTAGCTCAAGCGCTTGAAAACTGGCTTGATAAGCGGCTAATTTGGCTTGGTTTTGGGTGATTTGCTCGCTCAATTGCTCGAGCTGAGTATTTAGCTGGGCGTCGCGCTGCTTTTGGCTCTGTAACTGTTGCTCAAGCTTTGCGATTTCAGTACCCGTTAGATAATAGGCTTCGACCGCCTGCTGCTCTTGCTCGGCTAACTGTGAAAGCGTAACTTGCAGCTCAGTGCTTTCTAACTCACTAGTTTGCGCTAAGGATTGCGCTGCCGCTTGTTGCAGCTCGAGCGAGCTAATCTGCTCCGATAAACTCGTCATCTGGCTTTGCAGCTCTTGGTAGCGCATCACCAGCAATTCAGCATGGGTTTTACGCTCAGCCTGCTTTAGCTCGCGATATTGTGTTGCGGCTTTAGCCTGCTGACTGAGCTTTTCCAGTTGTTTGGCTAACTCACTGCGAATATCCCCTAAACGCTCTAAGTTTTCACGGGTGTGACGAATACGATTTTCCGTTTCACGCCGCCGTTCTTTATAGCGAGAAATCCCCGCAGCCTCTTCGATAAAAGTACGTAAGTCTTGGGGTTTAGATTCGATTAAACGTGAAATCGTGCCCTGTTCGATAATGGCATAGCTGCGCGGTCCAAGCCCGGTGCCCATAAATAGATCTGTGATGTCTTTGCGGCGACACTTTTGGCCGTTGAGAAAATACCAAGACTCGCCGTCACGGCTCACCTGACGTTTTACCGAGATTTCTTCATAACTGGCGTATTGGCCCGCAAGGCGGCCTTCTTTATTTTCAAACACCAGTTCAACGCCTGCCACAGACACAGGTTTACGGGCGCTGGAGCCGTTAAAAATCACGTCACTCATGGAGTCGCCGCGCAAATGTTTGGCCGAGCTTTCGCCTAACACCCAGCGCACAGCGTCAATCACGTTCGATTTACCGCAGCCATTTGGGCCAATAATGGCGCTTAATGCCTGTAAAAACGGAATTTTGGTGGGATCGACAAACGACTTAAAGCCGGCAAGTTTTATTTGTTTTAATCTCATAGTGCCAGTTAGCGCGTCTCAGTTTAAAAAGCCATCAGGGCGATGGCAGATATCGGTGCAGGCCAATATTAGCCCGAGTCGTGTCATAGAATTCTGAGGCCAACTTTAGCAAAGCAAGCTGCATTTTGTAACGCTTTTTATTGAATTCATGCGGCTTTTAGCTTGTCATCTCGCGACGAGTTGATCACAATCGCAGTTATCTGTCTCCCGCGCTGTATCTCAACTTTTTGGAATGACGATATGACACAGAAATTTCCCTCGCCCTCACAGGCTAAAAGTGGTGTGAATTATTTTCTCGATGGCTTTGGTTTGATCACACGTAAAGGTCTTCGTACTTTTGTATTTATTCCTTTAATGATTAACCTGTTACTTTTTGCCGCCGTAATTTATGTGGCTGTCGGTCAGCTCGATCTGCTCTTTACTTGGATGAATGCCCAACTGCCTGAGTATTTAAGCTGGCTTAACTTTCTGCTCTGGCCACTGGCGGTTGTCACTATGTTGGTGATGCTAGCCTTTGTGTTTAGCTCAGTGATGAACTGGCTAGCCGCGCCTTTTAATGGCTTACTGGCCGAAAAGGTTGAACAACTATTAACCGGCAAACCCATGCATACCGGTTCAGGCATGGACTTAGTCAAAGACTTACCGCGCATTCTTGGCCGTGAATGGATCAAGCTGAAATACTATCTGCCCCGTGCATTGGTATTTTTACTGCTATTTTTAGTGCCAATGGTCGGGCAAACCTTGGCGCCTATTCTGTGGTTTTTATTCAGCGCTTGGATGATGGCGATTCAATACTGCGACTATCCCTTCGATAACCACAAGGTGAGCTTCAAGGATATGCGCTTTGCACTGAATCAAACCCGCGGCACCAGTTTCAGCTTTGGCGCAACAGTGACACTGTTTTCGATGATCCCTGTGGTGAACTTTATTGTGATGCCTGTGGCTATTTGTGGCGCCACCGCCATGTGGGTCGATAAGTACCGTGAAGCCTACCGTAATCCTGTGGTCGCACCTGAATAATCCTCCTTATCGCACTGGATGCATGCCATCCAGTGCGCTTTGGCTCTAACTCAATCCAATTTAAATACAATCCTTGTAACAATTACTCATTCTTGTTAACTCAAAACTTCTGGCACACTGCGCGTAATTTACGGATTATTTTGGGCCCAGTTGTTGAAGACGTTTCTCCCCTTTCTGCTATCGAGCATGATGTTTCTGAGCTTACCGAGTCAGGCCGGCTCAGTTAGCCAATTTCAGTTAACGATTCCAACCTTAACGGATACCGCCGAGATTGATGGTGAATTTGATGAGGCAGTGTGGCAGCAGGCGGCGCTGGCCGAGTTACGCTATGAGACTCAGCCCGGAGAAAACACTGCCGCTCCGGTTTATACCGAGGCCAGAATCTACGCCACCCAAACCAGCCTATTTGTGGCCTTTATCGCCAAAGACAGTCAGCCTCAACGCATTCGTGCCACTCTCAAGGACAGGGATAATCTCTGGGGTGATGATCTGGTGGGGATCAAACTCGATACCCTCAATAACGCACGCTTGGCCTATCAGTTTTTTATCAACCCGCTGGGCGTGCAACTAGACTCGATAGAGAATGAACTCACTGGCGAAGAGAGCGAAGCGTGGGATGGTATTTGGAAAACCGCCGGTAAAATCACCGCCGATGGCTATCAGGTGGAAGTCGAACTGCCATTACGGCTATTCAACTTTGACGATAAAAAGCCTATTCAAGACTGGGGATTTGAGCTTATTCGCTACTATCCACGTAATGAAAACCATCGTCTCTCCACCCATAAAATTGACCGCAACATCAGTTGCCAGCTCTGTCAGCTCGGTGTCGCCACAGGTTTAGCTTCAGCCAAGCAAGGGCAAGATCTGCAAATTACTCCCGCTTTTGTAGCAACTCGCAATGAACATAAAACTGCACATGGTTGGCAAACAGATACGGACTATGAACCGGGGTTTGATTTACGCTGGGGAATGAATGCCCGCACCTTGTTGAATGCAACCATTAACCCCGATTTCTCTCAAGTCGAATCCGATGCTGGTCAGCTCGATATTAACAGTACTTTCGCATTGTTTTACGACGAAAAACGCCCCTTCTTCCTCGATAATAAAGACTACTTCGATACCCAAGTGAATCTGCTACATACCCGCAATATCGTATCGCCGGATTACGGACTCAAACTCACCAGCCAAACCGAGCAACACACCTGGGCACTGCTGGCCGCCAATGACAGCCAAGCCACCTTTTTAATGCCGGGTAATTTAAGTTCAGAGGTCGCCTCATTAGCAGAGGAAAGCCTCAATCTGGCTGCGCGTTACCGCTTCGATATGGATAAAACCTTTTCCTTTGGGGGTCTTATTACGGCCAAGAGCAGTGCCGACAATCAACTGACTGAATTTGCTGCACAAACCGATGATAATAATGATTACCACAATTATGTGATAAGTTTAGATGCCAAATACCAGCCTACTGAGCAAGATATACTTACTGCTCAGGTCGCCCATTCCCAGACACGTTACCCCACAGCCCTGTACCAACAATTTTGTGGCAATGTGGAGGGAGAACTCACAGAAGGGCTACTCTGCGGTCAAACACCCTTAAACTGTGAATTTGGCCTATGCCAAGTGAATGAACAAGTATTACGTAGCCAATCAGATGAAGATTTTAGTGGCGCCTTGTATCAACTTACCTATGAACACAATGCCCGCGATTGGTTTGCCTACAGCGAATATCACGATGTTTCCCCTCATTTTCGTGCCGATTTGGGCTTTGTAGAGAAAATTGACTATCGCACCTTTATGGCTGGCGGTGGCTTAATTTGGTATCCGCAAGTGGTGTTTAACAAGATAAAATTTGGCGGTGACTGGGATATCACCCACAATCAAGCGGGAGAACAGCTCGAGCAAGAATTTGAGATCTTTTGGGAAATGTATGGCGCACTACAAAGTGAATTGTCCTTTGGGGTAGAAACCCGTGAGCGGGTCGGACCACGCCATAATACAGCGCAACTCGCCGTAATAGGTAACAGCAATCAATATGAGGAAACTCAAGGCTGGCTTTATGGAGCCATTACGCCGATTTCAGCCCTCAGCCTTGAGCTGGAGATCCATTACGGCGATGAGATTGATTTTCTCAATGATAGATTAGGCACAAAGACCTTAATCAATCCAATATTGAACTGGAAAATCGCCAACGGTTTATCGGTGGAGATTTCTCATCTTTATCAACATATGGAGGTCGAGCAGGATAAACTCTTTACCGCAAACCTTTCGGATGTGCGCCTGCACTGGCAACTGAGTCTGCAGAGCTTTATTCGCCTATCGAGCATTTACACCCAAATCGAGCGTAATCTTACGCAGTATTTGTATTCGTCGCCCGATAGCGAAGCGGCGCACTTAGGCAATGAAATCCTCTACGGCTACAAACTTAATCCCCAGAGCGTGTTCTATTTGGGCTATTCCGACAGTTTAACCTCGGATGATGAACTCACGCGGCTCACTCGGGACGAGAAGACCTATTTTATGAAGCTAAGCTACGCTTGGTTGCTCTAGGCTGAAAGGTTTAGCATAAAGCCCACAACAAGGCTTGTGGGCTTAAATCGGGATTCTAACTAAGACTCATGGATACCCAATAAGCTTGGGCTGGGAAGCGCAATCCCCATTGCGGTGAGCTCCACTCCCCAATGCCGCAGCAGCGCAAGATACGCCTGTTCAAAGGGATAGCGTGGCCGCGGGAATGCCCACGCTGAAGGAAAACACCATTCCTCCTCACTCTCATCAATCGCTAAATAGGCGGCAAAATCATGCTTTGTCTCGCTCAGCGCAGCGATTAAATTCGTCGCCATCGCGACCCTGTGGACGGAGGTAAATCCCAACTGTTCACCAAACTCATCAAATACATAAGCATCGTACAGCGCTTGCAGCTGCGCGGGATCTAAAGGATCGTAGCGATTGAGTATTTCCCCGAGCGTTTCCTCGCGGTCATAACAATTAAAGGCGCCAAGAAACCAGCCAGGATTGGGATGGAACGGAATATCCGAATCGGGATAAAAAAGCGTCATCGTTATTGGCTCTGGTATCTGAATTGAGGCTATAAAGAAAGTGCTATCAAGACTGCAAACGGTCTAGTACTGATTAAAGGCATTTTCGGTTAAGGTACGGCATCAAGCCGTTTAACCAATGTGCTGATATAAAAGCAAAAGCCCCATTGCTGGCAATGGGGCTTTTGTCGATTTAGCGTTTTTGCAAAATCACACTACCGATGGAGTAACCCGCACCAAAAGAGCTTAATAGCCCTAAATCGCCCGCATTAAAGTCAGCGGAATATTTATGGAAAGCAATCACAGAGCCAGCGGAAGCGGTATTGGCATACTCATCGAGCACCACGGGTGCCTGATCGGGCGTCACCTCATCACCTAGTAGTTTTTTCACCACAAACAGGTTCATATTGATGTTGGCTTGATGCAACCACAAACGCTTAAAGGACTGCGGCGTGAGGGATTGCTCGGCCAGATGCTCATCTAAATGCTGATAAATCATCGGCAACAGTTCTTTAAAGACTTTGCGTCCCTGTTGGTGGAATAGCTTATCTGCCTGATGCGCCGAGCTTGGATCGCAGCGATTGAGAAAGCCAAAATTACTGCGAATATTGTTCGAGTAGTCGGTAAAACAACGGCTTGAAACAATATTAAAGCCCTTATTAGCGGCCACTAGGCTTTGCTCTTCAAGCACCATAGCGGTCGCGACATCCCCGAAGATAAAGTGACTATCACGGTCACGATAGTTAACCTGCGCCGAACAAATTTCGGGATTAATCACTAACACGCGCGACGCCGAGCCCGTCACAATCGCATTGGCGGCAGCCACAATGGCAAAGGTGGCCGAAGAACAGGCAACCTGCATATCATATCCATAGCCACGGGTACCGAGTGCCCGCTGGATTTCAATCGCCATCGCCGGGTAAGCGCGCTGCGTATAAGCACAGGCAACGATCACTAAATCGATTTGCTCGGCCTTCACGTCCGCTTGTTTCAGTGCCATCAATGCCGCCTCAACCCCAATTTCGGCCTGCATGGATAACTCGTCACTGCTGCGCTCAGGGATAAGCGGCATCATGATTTCAGGATCGAGAATACCGTCTTTAACCATCACATATCTGTGCTTGATGCCCGAGGCTTTCTCGATAAACTCACTGGAAGAATAAGACAGCGGCGCGACATGGCCCTGCTCAATTAATCCTGCATTTTCAAGGTTAAACATATCTACATAGGCGTTGAAGCTCTCCACCAAAGCTTCATTTGAAATACTGTGTGGCGGCGTAAATAAACCGCTGCCAGAAATAACGACCTGTTTCATAGGTGCTCCGAACGGGTGCTTGTTGTAAGGTGAGCAGACGTCGCATTATTCTGTGTTGGCACGGCGGCTAATGCGTGTTCAGCCTGCGCCTGTTGCTGCTCTAATTGTTGCTTTTTATGCATTTGCGCTAAGTCTATCACGACTGTGGAAGATATTTTATCTTGGATCCCCTGCCGATTGGCATCCCAAAAGATCTGGATAAAGCCAAGTAAGCCTGTCGTAAAGCCCGCCGCATAGCCACCATAACGGCCAAAAGCGGTCCAGAGGCTGATTTTAGCGCCATCAAGTTGAATAACGCGAATACCTAATAGTTTTTTACCTAAGGTCTGACCATCAAATTTGGCGGTAAACACGGTAAAGTAAAATGCTGCCCAACCAAACCCTAAGCCCATATCGCTCATAAAGCCTTTAATCCACGCCAGCACACTGCGGGTATCACTTTCTTCCTCATCGGCGTTTTCGATGTTGTTACTTTCCGCTTGACGCACGGAATTAAGATCTCCATCTGCGGCTTGTTTATCGGTATGCGCGTTAGCTAATCCATCGGCTTGTGGTTCAGACACTGGGTTCGCCCCACGTTCAAGCTTGTCATCAAGCAAATGACTTGGCTTTGGTGATTGTGAGGGTGTTGTTGAATCCGTGGCTGAATCGAGAGTAACTTCAAACACTTTCACCTCGGGCCAGAGAGTGCCCGCCATGATTTCATCACGTAACTGTGTTTTATCAGCCTCGGATAAATCCGTGCTCGCTAAAGCATCTAATACCATATCGCGGCGCTCAGCTGCCGCCATGCCCTCAATGGGTACATTTTCCAGTGTCTGAGTTTCGAGCGTCTGTTGCAAAGAACGGATTTGTTCACGGGCACAATCCGTATTTTCACAGAGTCCGAGGGAGACAAGACCAGGAATCGCCTTAACAACAGCCTTACTATCCTGGGGTGCGGAGACCTTTTCGCGGGTGGATTGATTGGATTGATGCAAATCCCACAAATTCCCCGCCGAGCTAAAGAGCATTAACCCTAGCATGGCAGCATAGAGGCCCCATTTGAGAAAGCGCCCAAACTGCCGGCTACGTTTTTCGATATAAATAATCCCCACCACCAGCAGAACAAACAGCCAATCCATTTGCTCGGCTAAAATAGTGATAAATAAACCATCGATTAATATCGCTAGCGCCCGCTTAAATGGTGTTGCTAACGGGGTATAAAGTACCGATTCGGCAATAGTAAATGCCTTAGGGGTGACCATAGTTCTAGGATCTTTGCCCAAATCTGTTTGTTGTTGCTTCATAATGGTTGAAATCCGATTCCGATAAGCGCTTTTATCACCAAAACATCAAATGACTGTTCTCGTTCTATTGCAATTTTTATTGATGTTAGCAAGAGGTTAACACAGTTAAACCCACGACCAATCTGGCTTTACGAATAACAGCAACATCTTTAATAACTAAATCGAATAAAGAAGAACAAACAATCACTTCTAAATACGCCACAGGCGATTATGATTCAATAGTGCAAACATAGGAGCAAGCAATCCATGAGCAAAATTTTCGAAGACAATTCATATACTATTGGCAACACTCCGTTAGTGCGTTTAAACCGCGTAAGCCAAGGTAAAGTGCTAGCAAAAGTCGAAGCACGTAATCCAAGTTTCAGTGTCAAATGCCGTATCGGTGCCAATATGATTTGGGATGCCGAGAAAAAAGGCCTGCTCACCAAAGATCATGAACTGATTGAGCCTACCTCAGGTAACACCGGGATTGCCTTAGCTTATGTAGCCGCCGCCCGTGGTTACAAGCTGACGTTAACGATGCCAAACACTATGAGCCTAGAGCGTCGTAAGCTGCTTAAAGCCTTAGGTGCAAACCTTGTACTGACTGAAGGCGCAAAAGGCATGAAAGGTGCGATTGATAAAGCGGAAGAAATCCGTCAATCAGCGCCTGAAAAATACATTATGCTGCAACAGTTTAATAACCCTGCTAACCCAGAAATCCATGAAAAAACCACAGGTCCAGAGATTTGGAACGATACCGATGGTGCTGTGGATGTGTTTGTTGCGGGTGTAGGTACTGGCGGTACCATTACAGGTGTGAGCCGTTACCTGAAGAAAGTTGCAGGCAAAGCCATTACTTCTGTCGCGGTAGAACCCGCAGATTCACCAGTTATCACCCAAACCTTAGCGGGATTACCCGTACAACCTGGTCCACACAAAATTCAAGGTATTGGCGCAGGTTTTATCCCTGGTAACTTAGATCTTGAGTTAATCGACCGCGTTGAAACCGTCACTAACGATGAAGCTATCGACATGGCACGCCGCTTAATGCAAGAAGAAGGCATTTTAGTCGGTATTTCTTCGGGCGCTGCTGTGGTTGCTGCTAACCGTATCGCTGCCCTGCCAGAGTTTGCGGATAAAAACATTGTGGTTATCCTGCCTTCGGCTGCCGAGCGTTACTTATCATCAGTATTGTTCCAAGGCCAATTTGGCGACGAAGAAAATATTCAGTAATCTCATCGCTTGTTGATAAAGATACCCAGCTCCGTCTGGGTATTTTTATGTCTGTCAGTTAATTCTTGCCATGCATATCTCTTTCGAACGAATATTGTTTCTATCAAGAGCCTGATTTATTGGTGAAATTGGACACAGTTCATAGTTTTTCCGTGCAATGCTAGCTTTAACAATTCAGTCCGCTATAAATAGCCCTCTCCAAGATTAACGTCAGTCTTTTATGTCTTTTTACCAAAATCCAAAAGCGCTAAGCGCCTTTGATGCTAAGTTTGAGGCACAGAAAATTGCCTTTGGACCCGTGAGTTTTCAGGTCGCGCATTGTCTACTCAAATTTGAAGTGCTCGCCACTATTGATAAGGCTGGTGAGCAAGGGGTGACCTTAGCGAAATTAGCCCAAACGAACCTGTTGAGTGAATACGCCCTTGGGGTGTTATTGGATATGGGACTAAGCATGGGGCTGGTATGGCTTAACGAAGACGCCTATGTCCTCGATAAAACAGGTCATTTTTTACTGCATGATGATATGGCAGCAATCAACCTCAACTTTGTGCAGGATGTATGTTATCAGGGATTATTTACGCTGGATAAGGCGCTACTCACTGGTAAACCCGCGGGGCTGAGTGTATTTGGTGACTGGCAAACTATCTATCCCGCATTGAAAGATCTGCCTTACGCCGCAAAAGAGAGTTGGTTTGCATTTGATCATTATTATTCTGATCATGCTTTTCCGCAGCTTTTACCCTTAGTCTTTGCCCATAGTCCAAAACACTTAGTCGATATTGGTGGTAACACCGGAAAGTGGGCTCTAAGCTGCTGCAAATTCGATCCTAAGGTTGAAGTGACCCTGATGGACTTTCCAGGGCAATTAGCCATTGCCAAAGAAAATGCTGCAAAACATGGCGTTACCGATAGAGTCCATACCTTTGCCACCGACTTACTCGATGAGTCGCGCCCTTTTATTGAAGGTGCTGATACCTATTGGATGAGTCAGTTTCTTGACTGCTTCTCTAAGGCGCAAATCTTGAGCATTTTGCAACGCACCGCAAATGCGATGACAGCCAATAGTCAGTTGTTTATTGTCGAAACCTTCTGGGATAGACAGCCTTCTGCCGCCTCGGCCTATTGTGTTAACGCCACGAGCTTGTACTTCACCGCAATGGCCAATGGCAATAGTCGAATGTACCACTCTAAGGACTTGATGGCCTTGCTGCATCAAGCAGGTTTATACGTCGATGAGGATACTGACAATATTGGGCTTGGGCATACTTTGCTTCGTTGTAAACGAAAACCTTGCTAGTTAATAAAAACTGAATCAATGAGTAAAATTAATCAATTTTATTTATTTACACCTTAGTCATACACTGACATTAACAAATAGATACATCGAATTAATGTCAGTGTTGAGAGGTAAGTAATATGACTTCAAAGCGTAAACGTTGGACCGCACAGGCCGCAAAATTACCTAGCCCTATGGGCGGACTCGCACTCGCAATCGCAAGCTTAGGGTGGACTTGGGAAAGTGTAATGCCTTCACTGAATGGCTGGGGTCAATTAATCGGTGCAATTATTGCCTCAGCACTGTTACTAATGCTAGCCGGTAAGTTTTTGCTGCATCCTACAGTGCTCAAAAATGAACTTAGCCATCCCGTCGTCGGCAGCGTAATACCGACTTTTGCCATGGCATTAATGGTAGTGTCTAACCTGCTCGGTCACTATTTTCCCCATGCGGGATTAGCCCTTTGGTTAGCCGCCATTGCGATTCATATCGTATTTTTAGGCGCCTTTATCTACTATCGTGCTATCGACTTTAAACTCGAACATATGGTGCCTAGCTGGTTTGTGCCACCCATTGGCATCATAGTGGCTGCTGTGTCTTTCCCCAGCAATGGTGAACCTTGGTTAGTTAACACCATTTTAGCCTTCGGTATGATCGCCTATTTAGTCATGCTGCCACTGATGCTCTATCGCTTGATCTTTTGTCAAGCGATTCCTGACGCAGCTAAGCCCACTATTGCCATCCTTGCTGCTCCCGCAAGTTTATCACTTGCAGGCTATTTAACGGTTTGTGAGCAACCATCAATCGCCTTAGTCGCCTTATTAGCAAGTATTGCTATTTTGATGACAGCGGTTATCTACCTTGCTTTTTTCCATTTACTTAAATTGCCCTTTAGCCCTGGTTATGCAGCCTTTACTTTCCCCATGGTGATCGGTGCTACTGCACTCTTTAAAACCGCTCACTGGCTTGAGCAATTTAGTCACATGACCGATCTCACTCAATGGGTAAGGTTGTTGGCAGATTTTGAACTCGGTGTAGCCACTGTCGTCGTTGCCTACGTCGCTCTTCGGTATTTGACTCATTATCTACCCAACCCAATGGCCAATATTGACACAACTATAGTTGAACTTAAGTAATAGGCATAAAATACGGTAAGTGTATTTGGCTACTTAACGTACTAAATAAAAATTTAATAACACAACATACAGAATAAAATAAGGAGTGAATTTATATTCACTCCTTTTCAAATTAAAATCCACACCATCAATTCACTCACAAAACTTTAGACTGACAAAGTAAAAAGAACTCTCAAAAATTTAATAAAGGCTATAACAGCTTTATAAAACCATTCTTAAATCCTTTCGTTAAGATATTTTCAATATTAAAGACTCCAAAATACCGCATAAAAATCTGTATATTTAATATTGCTTAAATTTAAATCTACACATACTGAAAAAGTATGATTATTTTTTTATTACAAATGCTTTCAATTTTTACAAATAAAAAACAAATTAACAAACAAAAATAAACAAAAGCCATGTTTTCATTAGCAAAAAAGATTAAACGCACCCTAAGCCAGTAATAAACCAATAAAAAACAACTTAAGACAAACATTTTTGCAACAAAACACCTTTACACATCGTAACCAACATCAATATCAACTGTTGCACTTGTTATTTTCTTGTGGTTATATCTGGAGCCTAATTAAATAGGCACTTATTTCCTATAACGTTCCGTATTTAATTAAAATAACAACTAAACAAATAACAAGTGTTAAGGGAGAATGATATGCGCGCTAATTCAACATTGGCCAAAGCGGTTCGCTTTGCGTTAATTGGTGGTGCTACAACAGCTGCTTTATCTAGTATGGCTGTTTACGCTGAAGAAGGAGATAACGCTAAGGTAGAACGCATTGAAGTAACAGGTTCACGTATCCAAAGAACGGATATGGAATCAGCGTTACCAGTAACAGTTTTATCTGCTGAAGATATTGCAAAAACAGGTTTAAGCGATGTTTCTGCTGTTTTAGCACAAATGCCATTTAACACTGCCGGTAGCTTCATTAGCGATGCAGGTAGTTCTGCAAGTAACCATGCTAGCTCAGGTATGCGTGGTTTAGGCTCAAACCGTACGCTAACCTTGATCAACGGTCGCCGTATTGCGCCATCTGCTACATTTGGTGGTGATGCCACTAACCTCAATTTAATTCCAATGGATGCAATTGAACGTATTGAAATTTTACGTGACGGTGCATCAGCAATTTATGGTTCAGATGCTATCGGTGGTGTAATCAACATCATCCTTAAGAAGACTTTCGACGGTTTAGCATTTGATGCAAAATTTGGTAGCCCAACTCAAGGCGGAAGAGATGAAAAGTCGGCTTCTATCACTTTTGGTAATACCAGTGATAAAAGCAGCAGCTTAGTAATCATCGAACACAAGCAATTTGATCCACTGCAAGGTGGCCAACGTCCTCACTTAACCGCTAACTGGGATAAGAAATACGGCCGTAGCGGCTTGTATGCGCCAGAAGGCACATATCGTCCAGTTGAATCTCGTCCAGTGAAAGGCGCAGATGGCACATTCGGCACACCTGTCTATACCGGCTTACAGGTTCCAGGTAAAGATTGTCCAGCCGATCGCATTGTAACCACCAAAGACGGTTCAGCTTGTGGTTTTAACCAGTTTGACGGTACTGACTATCTCCCAGATCAAACAAAAGACTCTGTATTCTCTAATATGACTTACCGTATTACTGATGAATTAGAGTGGTTTGGTCAAGCTATCGTAATGCGTGATAAATCCATCACATCTTCTACTGCGCTGTGGACTCCTAACCTATACATAGCAGCCGATAACCCATTAAACCCAACGTTCGGCACAGCTAATGCGTCAGAAGTTCAAGCTTATCATCGCTTGAAAGGCGTAGCAGACCGTTCAACGGAATTCGACTCAAATGTAGTTGACATAGTAACAGGTTTAAACCTTGAGTTAGATGCAGGCTCTCTGAGCTGGTACGTTCAATACTCAGATCAAATTGTAAACATTGAAACTGACTCTTATGTCTTCGAAGATAAGCTGCAAGAAGCGGTTGATAAAGGTTTGTATAACCCATTCGTTGAAGGTGGCAACGCAACTCAAGCCACTTTAGATACTTTCTTACACACAGCTACTCGTAAAGCAACCTCAAATACAACCGGCACCGGATTGTCATGGGCGGCACTTGCTCCAATTTCCTTACCTGGCGGTGACTTAGGTTATGCTGTTGGTATGGAATACCAAAAAATTGAATACAAAGATTCCCGTGACGCTCAACAAGCAGCTGGTAACGTATTAGGGACTTATGGTGGTGATTCTGCTGGCGATAGAAGCTACAAAGCGGCATTCGTTGAGTTAGAGTTACCAGTTTTAGATCACTTGAACGTGAAGCTCGCAAGCCGTTACGACCAATATAGCTTACCAGATGTTGGTCAGCTTTCTAGCTCTGTAAACGTACGTTACGAAGCCTTAGATAACTTAGTGCTACGTGCATCTTATGGCCAAGGCTTTAGAGCACCATCACTAGATGACCTGTTAGGCAAACCAGCAACTAGTTACGATAGAGTCACAGATACTACTCTGTGCCAAAGTCTACCACCTGATCAACAAAACGGTAATCCTGCTTGTGAAGATAACCAATATCTGCGTAAGAGTTCAGGTAATAAAGACCTAGATCCAGAGAAATCTGCTCAATACGCTTTCGGCGCAGTGTGGAATATTACTGAGAATATCGATTTTGTTGTTGATTACTACAACATTGAAATCACTGATCAAGTAAGCTACATCGGTGCACAAACTATCGTTGACTTAGAAGCAATTGGTGGCTTAGGTGCCTATGACCCTAAATACATCTATGTTAAACGTAAAGCTGATGGCACTATCGATGAGATTGGTGCAGGCAACATCAACATGGACGGCGTACAAACTTCGGGTCTTGACGTATCTTTCACGTCAAACTTCGATTTAGGGGAAATTGGTACATTTAAGTTTGCAGTTGAAGGTACTTATGCCCTGGAATACACCGAACAAGCAAGCCCAATTGCTAAACGTTATGATGTGTTAGGTACTAAAGGTTATCCGCCACTACGCTTCAACACGACATTTAGCTATGCAATTGATGACTTCTCTGCATCTTTGATTGCTAAGTACATTGATTCTTACGATGGTGAAACGCCACAACAACAAGAAGTTGGCACGAATAAACAAGACTTCTCATCTTTCACCACGTGGGATCTGACACTGAACTACGACTTCGACAGCTACGGTAAAGTCACTGTAGGTGCTCGTAACCTGTTTGATGCAATGCCAACTGTTAACTACAGCTTAGGCTATCCAGGATACGATACAGATACTCATAACATCTTAGGTCGTGTCGTATTTGCAGGATACAAAGTGAAATTCTAATTTCCCTTTAGGAAGATAGAAAACCACAACAAAAACGGCATCCTCGGATGCCGTTTTTTTATATACTTTTGAACCAATATGACTAAGTCAAACCTTAGCTCCTATTTACCCCGCTGCTTCAGGTTACCCCTAGCGCCTAGCTAAATTCTCGCACCTAGTTAAATCCAAGATAATGCGCGCCAATCACCAGTACGCTTGAGACCAGCATCAGCAGCAACATAAAGCGCCATACAAATTTCAGCCAGTTACCCCAATCGACGCGGCATACGCCAAGAGTGGCCATCAAAGACGCTGAAGTGGGCACTATGATATTGGTGAGGCCATCGCCTAATTGAAAGGCCAATACCGCCACTTGGCGCGTCACACCAACGATGTCAGAAAGAGGTGCCATCAGTGGCATAGTCAAGGCAGCCTGCCCTGACCCTGAAGTCACAAAAAAGTTGAATACGGATTGAAACAGCAACATAAACCACGCCGAGAGCGCATCCGGCAGATGGCCAATCACCCCGCCAGCACTGTTAAGTACCGTATTTAACACGCTCGGTTCAGTCGGTGCACCGCCGCCAAGGAGCAGTAAAATCCCCGAGGCACATCCCACTAAAAGAGCAGGCTCTAACATGGTTTTAGCGCCGTCCTTAAAACTCTGCGCCACCTTGTTAAGCGTCAATCCATTAAGTTTAAACACGCAGCCAATGACGCCAGCTACCATACCCATGGTAAAAAACTGACTGGCAATCTCAGGGATAAACCAAGCTTTTACCACTACGCCCCAAATCACCCATCCCATAGTGAGCACTAACAATGCTAAAACCAGTATATCGCCAAGATTAAAGCGACTCTCTAATGTCGTATTGGCATGATGCTCTCGAAAATAAGCATCGGACTGAAAACTATGGGATAAACTGGGTTGCTGCTGAATGCGATGGGCGTAACGCATGGTAAAAACAATCCCGAGCAAGGTGAATCCAAGCCACATAGGAAAGCGAAACTCACTGCCTGAAAGAACCGGTATTCCCGCAATACCCTGGGCAATCGCCACACTGAAGGGATTCATCCAAGAACTGGCAAAACCAATTTGAGTCGCCACATAGGTCACCATCACAGTGGTGATGCCGTCATAGCCCAAACGGATCATTAATGGGCAGATGATAATGGCAAAAGCTATGGCCTCTTCTCCCATGCCAAACACGGCGCCACCAAGGGAAAACAGCGTAAATATCACCGGAATGAACAACTTTTCATTGCCACGGGTTTTATCGATTAACTTTAAGATGCCGTTATCTATGGTGCCTGTGGCCATCACCACTCCAAAGGAGCCGCCAATCACCAGCATAAACATGATCACGCCAATCGCACTGCCCCATTTAGATCCTGAAGTTAGGCCCTCAAAGGCGAAGTTAAAAAAGCCAACCCCGCCCTCGCCTTTAAACAATGCCACGGGTTGTAACCTAGGCTCGCCCGCAGCATCCAATTGATAAGCAAAAGAAGTAGGGTCGACCACCGTCCGCGCTTTATCGACACCATCAGCCAGATAATGCACCTCTTGGGTTTGAAACGACCCGATTGGGATAAAGTAAGTCATTAATCCCGCAAGCAATGCCACAAAAAAGATGATCACTAAGGTATCGGGCATTTGAAATGGTGAGGGAGTGTGTGAAGCGGATGATGCCGGAGCAGTCTGAGCTGCTTCTGTTGGCTGATTCGTCGAAGGTGGAGTCGTCATAGATGCGCCATTTTATGTCAAACGGAAAAGGCCGCACTATAAACTAAAGCGCCGTAAATCAGTATATAAAATCTTCATTCACTTGCATGAATATGCAAAATGGTCACATCTATCACAAACAAGTAATCTGCATAAAAAAGCCTTTGCGGTGAAAAAACAAAAAAATGCCCAGTAAAACTGGGCATTTTTTTATGAGCCTAAGGCAAATATCACTCACAGAGAGACTCACAAACCTAAGTGCCTTACTCTCTTGATTACTTTCTCTTAATTACTTAGTCCCTTAATGACTTAGTCTCTTGGCTATTTTTCGCCTTTTCAGTATGCAATGGTGACGCGAAAAAATGGGCCTGATGGGATTTTTGTGGATCGGGTAAGGCAAGTTGTCCTTGCTCAATCCACCAATAGCCGAGGCCAACAATCACGCCGCCGCCGACGATGTTGCCTAAGGTCACAGGAATTAAGTTATTGAATACAAAATTTGTTACGGTTAAATCGGCAAATTGTTCTTGGGTAATACCTAAGGAAGCAAAAAATTCCGGACTTGCCACAGCTTGAATTGTTATCCCAAACGGCACCATAAACAGGTTTGCAATGCTGTGCTCAAAACCGCTACTAACAAACATGGCTACAGGTAGGATCAATAAAATGGCTTTGGTTAGTGATTCGCGACTGGCGAAGGTCATCCAAATACCAAGACATACCAGCATATTACATAAAATACCTAAGCTAAATGCTTGAATCCATGTATGGTGCAGCTTGTGTTGTGAGACCTTTAAAGCATTTAGTCCCCAATTTCCGCCATCAAGCTCATATAAGCCCGCCGCCATAATCAAGCCGACCATCAACATGGCGCCGACAAAGTTGCCTAGGTAAACTCGCGTCCAACATTTGAGTAACTCACTGGTAGTCACTTGTTTTTGCGCCCAAGCCACGCTGCTTAAGACTGAACTAGTGAACAGCTCGCCGCCGCAAATCACGACCAAAATTAACCCTAAGCTAAAGGCGATACCGCCCACAAGACGTACTAAGCCCCATGCACTATCGCCCGCGCCCGTGGTGACTGTCAGGTAAAACACAAAGGCTAAAGCAATAAAGGCTCCCGCAAACACCGCTAAACCAAAGGATTGCCAAGGCGCCTTAACCACTTTACTTTTGCCATAGATTTCGGCTTGGTGATAACAACTAAAATGCGAAGAAACCTGCACAGGCTCATAGCCATTTGATGATGTCTGTGGAGCGTTAGCATGTGAGTCTTTCATAACCGTACTCCCAAACCCGATAAACAAACGCGAACTTGCAACATAGGTCTCTCCTACAGCGCCGAGGCGCAGATCAAACCAATCAAAATTTACATTAAGACTTGCTTAAATGATGACTCACTAAAGTCACGCTTTGTAACATACAAATCGTGTTCGCCGTGAAGCAGAGTTTGCCAAAGCGTGATGTTATTCACAGGTAAAATGTAAAATTTTTGAAGAGGTAAACACAATAGGTTAATTGGTCATACCAATTTTGTTTGCATTTTACCAATTTATCACCGCCCATCTAAGCATTATTCACTGACTAGATTAAGCAGATTTAACCTTATACAGAGTGAGTGAAGCATAAGTATCCTTCACTGAGATGGCAGCTTGTTGACTAAGTGCTGCAATCTTTTAAATAGCAGCTCAACAAGAAATCACAGTATTCGAAGCCCAACACAACAATATTCCGCATCAACCTCCATAACTTTAAATGCTTTAGCACCGCCAAGCATTCCGTATAATCAGGCCTTTTTCATCGCAGCTTTACCTGCCAATTGGAGATTAAATCGTAACCATTAAAAATCAATCGATACGGTGATAGCTTTCGCCGGTTAAAAGCGCGACAGTCTGTTAAATAAGCGATAGCTTCAGCCCGCAATGGGCCAACAAAAGCGTGCTTTAATCCTTATTGTGCTAAAAAAATGCTACCTCGCTAGCAAATTTAAGATTAACAGAGGACAAACTCGCCCGTTTAAGATGCGAGACAGTAAGAGCTATGTTAATATGCTTATGGATAATTGGTCTTACCAATTTATAAAAAGAGTTATCGATAGCCGATAATCCACGTTAAACGTATATTTGTCATCTTATCGGGTATCAATAGACAGACACTTGGCGCGATAAACATCCCCAAGTTCCAGTTCCCATCATAGGGCGTCATCTTGAAGGGAGCTTTAATCAGGAAATAGCAATTGGCCTATACTCAACATGGCTTACCCCATGAGCGCCAATGACCTTTATCTCAACCAAAAGGTATTAGTACGATGACCGACAAAACTGAACTGTTTGCCAACGCATGGGAAGGTTTTACCCCTGGCGATTGGAAATCTGAAGTCAATGTACGTGACTTTATTCAACAAAACTATGCTCCCTATGAAGGTGACGAGTCATTCCTAGCCGGTGCCACCGAAGCCACAACCAAGTTGTGGGACAAAGTGATGGAAGGCATCAAGCAAGAAAACCGTACCCATGCGCCAGTTGATTTCGACACTAAGATGGTTTCAACCATCACTTCCCACGACGCGGGTTATATCAATAAAGATTTAGAAACTATCGTTGGTTTACAAACTGATGCGCCGCTCAAACGCGCTATGTTGCCTAACGGTGGTATTCGTATGGTGGAAAGCTCATGCGCCGCCTACGATCGCGTACTAGATGAAGATGTTAAATACATTTATTCAGAACTGCGTAAAACCCACAACCAAGGCGTATTCGACGTCTATACCCCAGAAATCATGGCGTGCCGTAAATCTGGCGTATTAACCGGTTTACCCGACGCCTATGGCCGTGGCCGTATCATCGGTGACTATCGCCGTGTTGCACTTTACGGTATCGACTTCTTAATGAAGGATAAATTTGCCCAGTTCAGCTCACTGCAAGCCCAGTTTGAAGCCGGCGAAGATTTATCTAACGTTATCCAACTGCGTGAAGAAATTGCCGAGCAGCACCGCGCACTGGGCCAAATGAAGAAAATGGCCGCAAAATACGGTTTCGATATTTCTCGCCCAGCCGCAAACGCCAAAGAAGCGATCCAATGGACATATTTTGGCTACTTAGCTGCGGTTAAGAGCCAAAACGGCGCGGCCATGTCTTTAGGCCGTACTTCAACGTTCCTGGATATCTACATTGAACGCGATCTGAAAAACGGCGTGATCACTGAGCAACAAGCTCAAGAAATGATTGACCATTTCGTGATGAAACTGCGTATGGTGCGCTTCCTACGTACTCCAGAATACGATGAGTTATTCTCAGGCGATCCAATTTGGGCAACCGAATCTATCGGCGGTATGGGCTTAGATGGCCGTACACTGGTGACCAAATCAAGCTTCCGCTTCTTGAACACGCTATACACCATGGGCCCAAGCCCTGAGCCAAATATCACTGTGCTCTGGTCTGAAAAACTGCCTGTTGGCTTTAAAAAGTACTGCGCAAAAGTGTCTATCGACACCAGCTCAATTCAGTACGAAAACGATGACTTAATGCGTCCAGATTTCCAATCTGACGATTACGCGATCGCTTGCTGCGTGAGCCCAATGGTTGTGGGTAAACACATGCAGTTCTTCGGCGCCCGTGCAAACCTCGCCAAAACCATGTTGTACGCAATTAACGGCGGCGTTGACGAAAAACTGAAAATCCAAATCGCGCCAAAAGCCGACCCAATCACTGACGAAGTGCTGAACTTTGATGATGTGATGAATCGCTTAGACGGTTTAATGGATTGGTTAGCAACACAATATGTCACAGCACTGAACGCCATTCACTACATGCACGACAAGTACTCCTACGAAGCTGCGCTAATGGCGCTGCACGACAGAGATGTACGTCGCACAATGGCCTGTGGTATCGCAGGGCTTTCAATCGCAGCCGACTCACTATCAGCCATCAAGTACGCTCAAGTTAAACCTGTACGTGATGAAAATGGCATTGCCGTTGACTTTGAGATCAGTGGTGACTATCCAAAATTTGGTAACAACGACCCACGTGTTGACGATATCGCCTGTGACTTAGTTGAACGTTTTATGGCGAAAATTCGCGACCGTAAAATGTACCGCAACGCGATCCCAACTCAGTCAATTCTGACCATCACCTCGAACGTGGTTTATGGTAAGAAAACCGGTAACACACCAGACGGTCGTCGTTCTGGTGCGCCATTTGCACCGGGTGCAAACCCAATGCATGGCCGTGATGAAAAAGGCGCAATCGCCTCGTTAACCTCAGTGGCTAAACTGCCTTTCGCCCACGCTCAGGACGGTATCTCTTACACCTTCTCTATCGTACCTAATGCTCTAGGTAAAGATGAAGATGGTCGTCGTACCAACTTAGCAGCGTTGATGGACGGATATTTTGCCCACAACGAAGGACACGAAGGCGGTCAACACTTGAACGTGAACGTGATGAACCGTGAAATGCTCGAGGATGCGGTTGTCAACCCAGACAAGTATCCACAACTGACCATTCGTGTTTCTGGTTATGCAGTTCGCTTCAACTCACTGACTCCAGAACAGCAACAAGATGTGATCACGCGTACGTTCACAAAAGGTCTGTAAGCTAAATTAGGTAAGGCTGTAGTACAATGTGCTACAGCCTCACTTATTTCAACAGGAGTCACAATGGCAGTTACTGGTCGGATCCACTCAGTGGAATCCTTTGGCACAGTGGATGGTCCAGGCATACGGTTTATCACCTTTATGCAGGGCTGTTTAATGCGCTGCCAATATTGCCACAACCGTGATACTTGGGAGCTCGATGGCGGTAAGGAAGTACAAGTCGACGAGTTAATGAGCCAAATCATTAGCTACCGCCCCTTCCTCGATGCCAGCAACGGCGGTGTCACCGCTAGCGGCGGCGAAGCCATATTACAAGCGGAGTTTGTCGCCGAACTCTTTAAAGCCTGTAAAAAAGAAGGCATTCATACCTGTTTAGATACCAATGGCTTTGTGCGTAAGTACACGCCAGTGATTGATGAGCTACTCGATAATACCGATCTGGTTTTGCTCGATATCAAACAGATGAATGACGATAAACACATTGAACTGACCAAGGTTAGCAACCACAGAACGCTGCAATTTGCCGAGTACCTCGCCAAACGCAATCAGCCAACTTGGATACGTTATGTGGTCGTGGGTGGATTTACTGATGATGAAGCCTCGGCATTACAACTGGCCGAATTTATCAAACCCATGAAGAATATTGAAAAAGTTGAACTCCTGCCCTACCACGAGCTGGGTAAACACAAGTGGGAAGCGATGGGAGAAAGCTATCAACTCGATGGTGTCGCACCACCTAGTCGCGAAACCATGGAAAAAATTAAAGCCGTGTTTAGCTCACAGGGGATTAACGCGGCATATTAAGCGCCAAGGGAGGCTTAAAGCTCCTCCCAATAACTGGCATCTAAGCGCTCAAAGGCTATTTTTAAGATGAGCGCCATATCAAGGTAACACGCCTTAGCGCCCAAGGATTGGCAATGAATGCCCATGGCAGACAATTTCGCACTCAACTGATTACTCCAGTCGAACAGCGATAACGGTAATGGATGGCGCGCACGCCAGCCTAGCCATAACAAGCCCTGCAATGGCAGGCTGATAAAAAACAATGCGATCGTGAGTGCTTGGGGTAAAAATCCCCAACCATAGGTATAGAGCTGACTCACACTCGCTAAAACTGCCAATACTGGCATCACCAGAATGGCAAGCTGAGTGGCGCGTACCACCCGATACTCAGGAAAATACAAACCCAGTTGTCTAACCATAGGCCACGTCTTCATATAGCGACGACCGTCACCTAAGGTTTTGAGAATATTGAGACTCAATTTTAGACACCTACTACAGAGGAATACTGCTTTTACCATAGCACAATCTGGCACTACGCCCCAAGACTGTGATGGCAAATTACTCGCGTGTTCCCAAGATTTTGAATCGTTAACTTAAACACAATGGCAAAAGGTTTACACATGTCTAATAAACTGGTTTTAGTACTCAATTGCGGTAGCTCTTCACTCAAATTTGCCGTCATTGACGCGCAAACAGGTGACGATCAGATCTCTGGCCTAGCCGAGTGTTTTGGCTTAGAAGACTCGCGCATTAAATGGAAAATCAACGGTGAAAAACATGAGTCCTCTTTAGGTGCATTCACCGCTCACCGTGAAGCCGTTGAATTTATCGTCAATAAAATCCTTGCCGGTCAACCTGAATTAGCCGCACAAATTCAAGCCGTAGGTCACCGTATCGTACACGGTGGAGAAAAGTTCACCCGCTCTGTGATCATCGACGAGCATGTGATCAAAGGTATTGAAGAGTGTTCTTCACTGGCACCGCTGCATAACCCTGCGCACCTTATCGGCATTCGCGCCGCCATTGCGTCTTTCCCTAAACTGCCCCAAGTGGCAGTGTTCGATACTGCGTTCCACCAAAGCATGCCAGAACGCGCTTTCATCTACGCCCTGCCATACAAATTGTACCGTGAGCACGGTATCCGCCGTTATGGCATGCACGGCACTAGCCATCTATTTGTCAGCCGTGAAGCCGCTAAAGTGTTGAACAAGCCTTTAGAAGAAACCAATGTGATCTGCGCGCACTTAGGTAACGGTGCCTCTGTGACAGCGGTTAAAGGCGGTAAGAGCGTTGATACCTCAATGGGACTGACGCCGCTTGAAGGCTTAGTCATGGGCACACGCTGTGGCGATCTCGACCCATCGATCATCTACCACTTAGTACACCAACTCGGTTACACGCTGGAAGAAGTCAACAACCTGATGAACAAGCAAAGTGGTCTGCTGGGGATTTCTGAACTCACTAACGACTGCCGTGGCATCGAAGAAGGTTATGCCGATGGCCATAAAGGTGCAACCTTAGCACTGGAGATTTTCTGCTACCGTCTAGCGAAATACATTGCTTCTTATACTGTTCCACTTGGTCGTTTAGATGCCGTAGTCTTTACCGGTGGTATCGGCGAAAATTCCGATATTATCCGCGAAAAAGTACTCAACATGCTGCAAATCTTTAATTTCCATGTTGATAGCGAGCGCAACAAAGCGGCACGTTTCGGTAAGAAAGGCATTATCACCGCCGACAACAGTACTGTCGCCATGGTCATCCCAACCAACGAAGAGTGGGTTATCGCCGAAGATTCAATTAAACTCATTAGTAAATAATAAGACTCATTAAGCCGTTTGCGTCGTCAAACGGCTTTATTATTAGTGACCTACAACTAACAAACACAAGCAAATCCGCAGAGACTACTCTGCCAAAAACCATCGAACTTAGAGGTTTTTATGTCTCGAAATATTATGTTAATCCCCATAGGTACAGGAGTCGGCCTGACCTCCTTAAGCCTTGGTATGGTGCGCGCATTAGAGCGCCACGGGGTAAAAGTCCAATTCTTTAAGCCTATTTCACAGCTTCGTCCGAATGATAACGGTCCAGAGCGCTCAACCACGATTTTAAGCAAATCGCCAACGGTTAATCCGTTAGAGCCCTTCGATATGGCCCATGCTGAAGCGTTGATCCGCGCCGATCAAACCGATGTGCTGATGGAGCAAATCATTGCCCGCGCCGCAGAATGCGCCAGCAACACCGAAACCCTGATTGTTGAAGGTCTGGTACCTACCCGCAACCATCCCTTTGCCGATGACGTTAACTACGCTATCGCTAAAGCCATGGATGCTGACGTGATTTTCATTGCCACTCCTGGCAGTGATACTCCAACAGGGTTAATGAATCGCCTCGAAATTGCCTACAACTCTTGGGGTGGCAAAAACAACAAACGTCTGATTGGTGCCGTGATCAACAAGATTGGTGCACCGGTGGACGATGAAGGTCGTGCACGCCCTGACTTATCAGAAGTGTTTGATCATCAAGGTGTACAACGCTCTGATGCCTCTATCATGTTCCAACTGCCGGGTAAGAGCCCACTGCGCATTTTAGGTAGCGTGCCTTACAACCTAGACTTAGTCGCACCACGCGCCTCTGATTTAGCTAAACACTTACGCGCACGGATTCTTAATGCCGGTGAGATGAATATTCGCCGTCTACGTAAAGTCACCTTCTGTGCTCGCAGCTTACCTAATATGGTCAACCATATTAAGACAGACTCTTTACTGGTGACTTCTGGCGATCGCTCCGATGTGATCGTATCTGCGTGTCTTGCAGCCATGAACGGCGTGAAGATTGGTGCCCTGCTGCTGACAGGTAGCTACGAGCCTGAGCCAGAGATCCTTAAACTCTGTGAACAAGCTTTTGAGACAGGTTTACCGGTTTTCCTGATTGATACCAATACTTGGCAAACCTCATTAAATATCCAACGCTTCGACCATGAAGTGCCAGTGGATGATGCCGTTCGTATCGACTTAGTGCAGGAATATGTCGCTAGCCATATCGACCAAACGTGGATTGAGAGCGTCACGAAAAACTCTCCGCGGGAACATCGCTTGTCACCACCAGCGTTCCGTTACAAGCTAACCGAGCTTGCCCGTGCCGCCCACAAAACCGTGGTGCTGCCTGAAGGTGATGAACCTCGTACGATCAAAGCCGCGGCCATTTGTGCTGAACGTGGTATCGCGCGTTGCGTGCTATTAGGTAAAAAAGATGAAATTCTGCGTATAGCGGCTCAGCAAGATGTCGTGCTGGGTGAAGGCGTTGTTATTGTCGACCCCGATGAAGTACGTGATCGCTATGTAGAGCCAATGTTGGATCTACGCCGTAGTAAAGGCTTAACCGAAGTCGTTGCCAAAGAGCAGTTAGAAGACAACATGGTGCTCGGCACTATGATGCTGGCACAAGACGAAGTCGATGGCATTGTCTCTGGCGCGGTTAACACCACCGCCAACACCATTCGTCCACCGCTGCAATTGATCAAAACAGCCCCAGGCTCGAGCCTTGTTTCTTCCATCTTCTTTATGTTGATGCCGGATCAAGTGCTGGTTTACGGTGACTGCGCGATTAACCCCGATCCTAATGCTGAACAACTGGCCGATATCGCGATTCAGTCGGCAGAATCTGCTAAGGCCTTCGGTATCGAGCCTAGAGTAGCGATGATCAGCTACTCAACGGGTAACTCAGGTACTGGTTCAGATGTGGATAAAGTGCGTGAAGCCACTCGTATCGCCAAAGAAAAACGTCCTGATCTGGTTATTGACGGTCCACTGCAATACGATGCGGCCGTTATGCCAAACGTGGCTCGCTCTAAGGCACCTAACAGCCCTGTAGCAGGTCAAGCCACTGTGTTTGTGTTCCCCGATCTCAACACGGGTAACACTACCTACAAGGCTGTACAACGTAGTGCTGACCTGATCAGTATTGGCCCAATGCTACAAGGTATGCGTAAACCTGTGAACGACTTATCCCGCGGTGCGTTAGTGGATGACATTGTCTACACTATCGCCCTCACGGCAATTCAAGCGTCACAAAACGATGCCAAAAAATCGTAAATTGAGTTAACAACACGCTCAACCTAAAAGCACTGACTTGTTCAGTGCTTTTTTATTTCCAGAGGCAAATGGTCGCAAAATAGACAGCATTAAACGCTTAAATCAAGGCCAAAATACGGTGAAAATGTTGCTGATGAAAAACAAATGCTGTGAATAGACTGGAAAGTTTTATAAAAATATCCACAAGGAAAGGCCAGAAATAAGGCTTAACAGAAAGGCGTCACTTTTTAACCAGCAAATAAAGCGCTAGAGTATCAGACACTTATAAAGTATCCATCTAGTCTTCAACATACTTTTCCACAGATTCTGTGGATAACCTAAAAAGCGAATCCTTTAAGGTATGCCACAACCATTAGACAGGAGTCAAGACATTCTCGCCAAAGATGCCCATTATTACAAAACTTGAACATAGCCGCTAAAATCGCGATACTCGTGACAAATTCCTATAACTAAAAGCCATGAGAACCTTATTTTTCCTTTCATTACTGTTTTTGTTTGGCTGTGGCGAACCCACAGACAAAGAACAACACGTGCTCACGCCCGAAGAAGTCAGCCTAGGCTTTTTTAGCGCCATTTATGTTGACCGAGATGTAGAAAAAGCAAAGCTGTATGTCAATGAGCAGCTCAAAGAGGTACTCACCCACTACTATATCGCTGCCGCAGTACAACGTAATGTGCTTAGCCTGTCTATGACTAATGTCGAAATGGAAATTGATGATATTGATATCGACTTTTTCCGTAAGTTCACCAAAGACGTTATGGTGGTCGTCAAGATGAAGGGCTTAAAGGGAGGGCAACCTTGGATTGATGACAGAACCATTCGCCTACATAAAATTAATGGTAAATGGATTATCGTTGAGATTATGCCCGAAAAACGTAAGGTCAATGGCTAATAGGTTGATAACGCATCAATCTAATATCCGAACTCAGATAAAAAAATAGCAACCCTAAGGTTGCTATTTTCATGTGCTTGTATTTGTTACTTCAGACTCAGAATTGTAACTGTAAGCGAATGGCTTACAGTACTTAGACCGCTTCTTCTTCGTTCTGCGCAGGTAAAGACGTCATCACATCGTCTTTAACTTGGTAGTAAGCGTTTTCGTATTCATGAACTTCCATAACAACTCCTGCTCGATTTTGTAAGGTCGCAAAGGCATGTCGTTCTATGCAGACATTTTGCCCATGAGGAAAGGGAATTTCCGTGGCGCTGAGTATACCAAAGCAAAATCAACAATTACAGAAAACTTTCAGTTTTGTTTCCAACTTAAAGATGAAATCGGTGCTTTATCGTTGCAAATGCCAAAAAGCAGTATTAAACCATGAAAGACTTTCAGCCGATGTAGGATGATGTGCTAAAGAATTGTGGTTGATAAATAAAGCATATAAGAAGATGAGTGCAAACTGGGAGCAATTGCGTAGAAAGATAATATGGGTGCTATAAAAGTAGTCATCAAGGCCACTTAACCCTGATGACTACTGTAGTTTACGCTTTTAAACGATACCGCAGCACCTTTAATGATTTCTCCTCAGAGATGTCTGCAAAGGATGCAGGGTTAGGTAAACGTTCAAGGTATTCAAGCTCAGGAGCCGCCTCCTCAACCTGCTGACGCAAAAATTGAGTGTCAAGCTCTGGCGCATTTAAGCAAAGCAAGACTTCAGCATTATCGGCTAACAACTCGGGTAAATGCCTGAGCAAACGCACATAATCCTTAGTTGCTACAAAACTGCCCTTTTGATTACTCGGCGGATCAGCAACCACGATGTCATAGGGGCCTAACTTACGCAATTTACCCCACGATTTAAAAATATCGTGCCCTAAAAAACGCGCGCCAGCGGTAAAGCCATTCAGCAGATGATTCTGCTTACCTATCGCAAGAGCCCCCTTACTCATGTCCATATTCACCACTTCATCGGCGCCGCCCTGCAGTGCTGCCACCGAGAATCCACAGGTGTAAGCAAACAAATTCAGCACTTTCTTGTGGCGTGCATTGGCTCTGACCCATTGACGGCCATTGGCCATGTCGAGGAACAAACCGTGGTTTTGACCACGCAGTAAATGTACCTGAAACCTCGCACCATTTTCAGTCACGATATGAGGCTCTGGCACGTCACCCGCCAGTAATTGACTAAAGGTTTCGCCACCACTGCGGTATTGATACACCAAATTTAATGGCTGATTGGGTTGTATCACTTGCCAACGTGCCGTAATGGCCTGTTGGCAAAGGGCGAGCTCAGCTGCCTCAAGGGCCGAAAAACTGGTCAATAACAATACGGGCGCAAACCAGTCTAAGCAAAGATGCTCGCAACCTGGATAATGTCCACCGCGGCCGTGGAATAAGCGCGTGGCATCTTCACTGACTTTTATTGTCGCCAGTGCATCTATAAAACCTTGCATTATCTACTACTTCTTATCAGTTGGATGAGTATCGACAGGTTCAAAAACCGGAGTAGTACTTGTCGATTGGCTCACCAGTTTATCATCCACATCATCGGACAATAAAATGGCTAACCAGCTACCACTCTTACTGGATTCAAGGGCAATTTTAACCACCATGGTTAAGGGAACCGACAATAACATACCTACAGATCCCAACAACCAGCCCCAAAAAATTAACGATAGAAATACCACTAAAGTGGAAAGCCCGAGACCGCGGCCCATAAATTTAGGTTCGACCACATTGCCCATCACCATATTCGCGCCGATGTAAAGCAGCGCGGTTCCGCCTGCTGCGGCAGGGCCTAATTGGATAAAGGCCAGCAATACAGCAGGAATAGCGGCAATAATTGAACCGATATTGGGAATATAGTTGAATAAAAAGGCGATAACCGCCCAAAGCAACGCGTAATCCACACCGATAAAGGCCAGTCCAATACCGACTATCAAGCCCGTCGCTAAACTAACGAGGGTTTTAATCACCATATATTGATTTACCGATTGCAGAAAACGGTCAATCTGTTGCAGGCGCATATCCGGGTCATCCAAGGCCAAGTGCAATTTTTTCGGTAAAGACTGCGCTTCAAATAGCATAAAGACGATGGTCAGGATGATAAGGAACAAATTCGCCATCACATTACCCACACCCGACAACATATTGGTGGTCATAGATAGCGCCATGCCAGGGTCAAAATAGGCTAACACTTGCTCCTTAGAGATTTGAATATTGAGTGCCTGTAACTTATGTAGCACCCAAGAAAACTGCTCCACCAGCTGATCGCGATATTGCGGTAACTGCTTAGAAAACTCATTGATTGAACTGCCCACTAAAGAGGCGAGCCACAAGCCCATCAACACGATAAACCCCATTAGCAGGATCACGGCAAGCCATTTAGGCAACCGATATTTAGTCATCAAGACAATCGCTGGATTACAAATCACCGCAATAAAACAGGACAAAACAAAGGGAACAACAATCGGGCTGGCGGCCTTTATCCCTGCCAAAATAATCACTACAAAAGCCATAACTGCAAAACCTTTATAGGCGGCAGTCGGCGAATTGGATCGTGTCATGGAGTAAAAATCCTTCTTGATCTTCGATAAAGTTGTTAGGCTAGCCTAAGAAATGTCTCAAACTCAATCACCTAAGCATTAGATACTAGATTGTTATTATGAAACCAGAAACCGCGATTATACGCATTAAAAACTTAAGACTGCGCACTTTTATCGGCATAAAAGAAGATGAAATCCAAAATAGGCAGGATGTAATCATTAATGTCGTTATCCATTACTGCGCCGCCAAAGCTCGCAACAGCGATAATGTCGATGATACGCTTAATTATCGTACTATCACAAAAAAGATCATTGAGTTGATTGAAAACAATCGCTTCTCACTACTTGAAAACCTTACCAGCCAAACCTTAGCCATTGCCAGCGAACATCCTTGGGTTGAATTTGCCAGTGTCGAAATCGATAAGCCCCATGCCCTGCGCTTTGCTGATTCGGTATCGATGGAACTGTGTTACCAAAAAAATCAATAAAGTGATCCCCACTTGTCCGTTGTCGTATATTGCTTATAAGGTTTGAAATAAAAGATAGCCACCCTCACCTAAGGATTTGACGATGAAGATTTTGATAACGGGAGCAAGTGGGTTTATTGGTCAGCAATTAGTGGCCCATTTAGCCAACCATCACCAACTGTTATTGCTGACTCGCCATCCTGCCAATAGTCGGCAATTATTGGGCCCACAGCATCAATATCTAAGCTCCTTAGACGAAATTGATGATTTGAATCATATCGATGCCGTGATCAATCTCGCCGGAGAACCGATTGTTGCTAAACGTTGGAGTGCGCAGCAAAAACAACGCATCTGCGATAGTCGCTGGAATATCACCGCAAGACTAAGCCAACTGATTTTGCAAAGCAGTAATCCACCTCAGGTGATGATAAGCGGCTCTGCAATTGGCTTTTACGGCCGTCAAGGCGCGAATACGATTGACGAACACGCAGCCCCAAACCCTGAATTCAGCCATGACATTTGTAAAGAATGGGAGCGACTCGCGCTAGAGGCTGCAACTAAAACCCGTGTTTGTATCCTACGCACGGGTATAGTGCTTGGGCATGGCGGTGCGCTAGCTAAAATGCTCCCGCCCTTTAAACTCGGCCTTGGTGGGCCTATAGGCCATGGTCGTCAAGGGATGAGTTGGATACATATCCACGATATGGTGGCCCTGATCGACTTTCAACTTTGTAATGAAACTTGCCAAGGCATATTTAATGCCACAGCCCCCCATCCTGTCAGTAATGCTGAATTTTCTAAAACTCTTGGTAGAGTATTAAACCGTCCAGCCTTTATGACAGCACCTGCACCAGTTTTACGACTCGCAATGGGTGAAATGGCGGATCTGCTGATCGAAGGCCAATTTGTTCTCCCCAAACATGCGCTCGACGCAGGCTTTAGTTTCCGTTTTGCTCAACTTGAGCCAGCACTTAAAGACCTACTCACAAGTTAATCTGTTTTATGGCGTCATTCATACCCCGTAACTGGCTTGGTAATAAAATGTTATCAAGCCAATCGGCAAGCGTTAATATGATGCTGAAGAATGACTTAGAAATCAGAGATAAAAAACCAAGTATAGAATTTGTTTATCAGCCTAGTGCAACAAGGCTGATTAGACCGATTTGGCAACAGCATCAAAACATAAATGCAACACAATGATTCTAAAGACTATTTAGCGACATCAACCCGTTTTTCTGTTACACTTTCGCCTCTTGCTTATCGATATTGTCGTGTTAGCACCCGCACTGAAGCACAGTTAACGCCCCAAGCAAGACCATTATCTTCAGTACTCGCCCACTCAGTGGCGATGCTGATCAACTATACCAATACGGTTCATATTCGCGCTTAATATTTCTTCTCCAACCTTGGGGATTGACAAGAATCGGTCCTTAGATCGCGCGTTTAACACTTAGCATTAGCGAGAGCTAAACAATGAGATGGGTCACCCTAACTCACCTTGAGTCGAGCGGTATTCCCACACAAACCATTTGTAAGGAACTATCATGCACACCACTTACACAATTGGCGAACTCGAGTCGTTCTTAATTGCTATCTTCGTGCTGTTTATTGGCCATTCCATCAATCGCCATGTGCGTGTTTTTAAACAATACAATATTCCAGAGCCTATCGTAGGTGGACTGGTCATCGCCGCAGTCGTTGCCTTTTTACATTTCCAAGACATCACTCTCATCTTTAGTTTACCCATGCAAAATACCTTAATGCTGATGTTTTTCAGCACCATAGGTTTATCGGCTAACTATAAGCTACTGCTTAGTGGCGGCAAGAAAGTGTTTATCTTTCTCGGCGTGGCCTCGGTCTATATTATTATTCAAAATGCGGTTGGCGTGAGTCTCGCGAGCCTCCTTGGTTTAGACCCTATCTTAGGACTTATCGCAGGCTCGATTACCCTCTCTGGCGGCCATGGAACAGGTGTTGCTTGGTCACAAACCTTTGCCGAAAACTACGGTATCAACACCTTAGAACTTGCCATGGCGGCGGCGACCTTTGGCTTGGTCATGGGCGGTATTATCGGTGGCCCTGTCGCGCAGCGACTCATTGGCAAGCACAATCTGATATCTAGTTACGGTATGGGCCGTAAGCACCACGCCACGCATCCACAACTGGTAACCTATGATCAGCTCGAAGAGGACCAAGTTACCGCCAAGACAATCATCGAAACCCTGTTTGTACTGCTGATCTGCGTTGCGGGGGCAAAATGGTTTACTGTGTTTGTCAGCGAATATCAGCTGAATTGGCTCAAGATGCCAGACTTTGTCTATGCCCTGTTTCTTGGCGTTATCATCGCCAACATCACCGAAGTCACCCGTGGTTATAAACCGCATACCGAGAGTATCGATGTGATAGGCACAGTGGCACTGTCGTTATTCCTCTCTATGGCATTGATGAATCTCAAGTTGTGGGAAATTTTAGATCTAGCGATCCCACTACTGATTATCCTGTTGGTGCAAACCGTCGTGCTGGCGCTGTTCGCCTATTTTGTAACCTTTAAAGTGATGGGCAGCAATTACGATGCAGCTGTGATCACTGGCGGTCACTGTGGCTTTGGTATGGGCGCCACCCCAACCGCAGTGATGAACATGGGCGCACTGGTATCGCGCACTGGCCCTTCTCCTCAGGCCTTTATGGTGGTACCGATTGTCGGCGCCTTCTTTATCGATATCGTCAATTTGATTGTATTGCAGGGCTACCTCAGTTTTATAATGTAACCATACAAGACTTTGTAATGAAATGAACGGTAAAGTCATCATCGTTGTCATCCAATGATAGAAACGATTTCACCGCCAATAAAAAAGCACTGGGTTATGCCAGTGCTTTTCATTTTACAAATGGGGTGTTACAGCGTTTGCCTCAGCTCCAAACTGACCTCATCTTAAGTGCCCACTTTTAATAATTCAGCGCAGGATTGATTGAGTAATTGGCGGCAGCGCCATACCCCCAGCAGCGCGACCAATAAGGCGCCGCAGACTGGGGCAATCCCCCACCAAGGCCAGTGCATATACACATTCAGCTCAAACACTTGGGTCTTTAACAGATACAGCGCAAATTCCGCCACTATCACTGCAAGCACCCCAGCTATCCCCCCCAGTAAGGCAAATTCAAGCCCAGTGGCACTACGCAGTAACCAGCCCGAGGCGCCAAAGGTACGCAGCACCGCGAGTTCACGCTGGCGCGTCGCCATTCCCGCCTCGGTTTGGGCGATAAGCACTAAGGAACTCGCTAGTAAGACGAGGATCAAGACTAACGTCAGCGACAGTGACACCTGCTCAATGATCTGCCGCAATTGCCCCACCATAGCGCCAACATCGATAATCGATACCGTAGGGAACTGCTGAATAAGTTCGAGGATCACTGTGTTCTTCGGTGCGCCACTCCCTTGCACATCCGCATTTTTGTCGTCGAGGTAGAAGCTTGCCATCGAGGTATAGGCAAAGGGCGCCAACGCTTCTTGGGTGAAGATCATAAAGAAGTTTGGCTGTAATGTTTCCCAGTGCACGGCACGAATACTGGCGACCTTAACCCTTAGCTCTTGGTTATCAATCATATAAGTCAGCGTATCGCCCAGTTTTAGCCCTAAACGATCGGCAACACCGGATTCCACCGACACCTCATCAGCAACTTGATTAAAATGCCCTTCAATCAACTCGTTGTTGGCAGGCAAGCTATTGCGCCAAGTGAGATTAAGCTCGCGGGAAATCCCTACTCGCCCCTTCTCTCCGGCCTCGGCCTGCTCGTTAGAGATCAAGGTCTCACCATTAATTTGCGTCAGCCGGCCACGAATGACGGGGTAGATATCCGTGGCTGCAATGCCCTTTTGTGCCATAAAGTCGTTTAATGGTTTTGTATCGTCAGGGGCAATATTGACTAAAAAGTAGTTCGGGGCATTCTCGGGCAGCTGTTTTTGCCACTCGTTGAGTAAATCCTGTCTAAGCGCCAAAATCGTCAGTAACAATACCAAAGCCGCACTAAAGCCCACCAATTGCACCGCATTTTGCCGCGCACGGCGGCGTAACCCCGCAAGTGCCAGTTGCAATGGGTTGGTGGTTTTCATGCCAACACTGTGGCCAAGGCGGATCATCACAAAACCTAAAATACTGAGCAATACGCCGAGTAGCAGCACAGCCGCGACTACCGTCAGTGTCAGCGCCCAGCTTTGGGAATACAGATATCCCAACAGGGCCATCGCCCCTAAACTTAAGAGTAAATGCAACCACATGCCGAGCTGCAAGCCTTCGAGTTGCCTTTGTAAGACTCGCAGTGGCGGAATCGCCAGCAGACGCATTAAAGGATAGGCCGAAAACATAAAGGCGCTGATAAGCCCTGTGCTGATCCCAAGCAGTAGCGGCCGCGTCAACGGCGGCGAATAGGCAGCGATTTCAGGGGGTAACAGTTGATTAATGCCTAAATCCAGCAGTGCCCCGCCGATTAACCCCAACACAATACCAAACAGCGTCACGAGCAGTAAATGGATGCCGAATAGTCGACGGATTTGAGTTGATGAGGCGCCAAAGGTTTTAAGCATAGCCACCACATCATAATGACGTTGGCAGTAACGCTGGGCGGCAATCCCAATCGCGGCGCAAGCAAGGGCAATACCGAGCAAGCTTGCCAGCAGTAAAAAACGCTCCGCCCGCTTCACCGCGCCCGCTATCGGTGAGTCGCCAGACTGCACATCGACCCAGCGCTGGGAATTATTCAGCAGCGGTTTAACGCTATTTTCAAAGGCGCTTAAGGCGCTTTCTTCACCCACAAATTGATACAGATACGTCACACGGCTGCCGGGTTGGATAACCCCAGTCTTGGCGACATCTTCTATCCGCATTAATACCACGGGGGAAGAAGCAAACGGATTAAAACCCGCATCGGGTAAGCGGCTGATTTCTTGACTTAAACGAAACTCACTGTTGCCTAATTCCAGTGTTTGCGGGTATCCCAAGAGTCCCCCTAAGCGACTCTCGAACCACACCTCATCGGCGTGGGGCAAGTCTTGGGCTTTTACATCTTGGCCATTGGCCGCTTTAAGTTCGATGTCTCCCTTAAGTGGATAACCGGACTCAACCGCACGCACTGTGACTAACTGAAACTTATCCCCCGCATACACCATGGAATTAAATTGCATATTGGTGACATGCTTAAGGCCAAGCTCATCGGCCTTGGCCAGAATGCTGGCGTCAATTTGAACGGGAGAGTCGATAATACGATCGGCGGCGATAAACTGAGTCGCTTGTCCGTTGATTGCAACTTGCAAACGCTCACTGACCCGCGCAAGACCGCTAACCGACAGCACCGCCAAGGTAATGGCGAGGATAATCAATAACAACTGCCCCTGTTGCAACTCGCGCTTAAACAGGCGCCATGCCAAATTAAGCTCCATGGGTTAGGCCTCCTTGGCGCTTAATTCAAGGTTGTCATTCACATTGTGCGATTGGGCCGAATTCAACTCTTCCTGCAAGTGGCCGTTGTCCATAACCAGTTGCCTTTGGCAACGCTTCGCCAGCTGTAAGTCATGGGTGACTAGGATGAGTGTGGTGTGGCTCTCTTGGTTGAGCTCAAACAACATATCGGCAATTTTATGGCCGTTAACACTGTCCAAATTGCCGGTTGGCTCGTCGGCAAATAGCACTTTAGGTTCACAAATAAAGGCCCTCGCAATCGCAACCCTTTGCTGCTCACCGCCGGATAACTGTTTAGGTAAATGGGTCAAACGGTGGGATAACCCCACGCGCCCCAGCATGGTCTCGGCTTTCTCCTTGGCATTTTTAACCCCGGCAAGCTCGGCCGGTAGCATCACATTTTCAAGGGCGGTTAAGGTATCAACTAACATAAAAGATTGAAAAATAAAGCTCACTTTTTGCTTACGCAGCGCGGCTTTCTGTTCTTCATTGAGCGGTGATAGGGCCTGGCCATCGAGCCAAATCTCCCCCGCCGTTGGGGTGTCGAGCGCGGCGAGTAAGCCAAGTAGCGTCGATTTACCCGAGCCGGAGGGTCCTAATATCGCAACACTTTCGCCCTGCTTGACATCTAAGTTAATGCCCTTGAGGATAGTGAGCGAACCTTCCTGAGTAGTCACCGATTTTTCGAGGTTAACCACATTAATGGCACTATTTTTTGAAACGACGTTAGACATAGGATCCTTCTTATACAAATCGTTCTTGCGTCAATTGCTAAGATGCAAGCCTATGGCAAAGGCCGTGAGCGCCTGCATCCTGTTAAGTCTATTTATAACCACGCCAGTTCAGGCGGCGAAAGTGTTGATCCTCGGCGATAGCTTAGGTGCCAGCTATGGCATGTCGGAACAAGTAGGCTGGGTGGCGCTGCTGCAAAAAAACTTACCCGAGCATGAATTTACCAACGGTTCGGTGAGCGGTGAAACGACAGCGGGCGGTTTGCGTCGTTTGCCTGCGCTGCTCGATTCCGTTGCCCCCGATTTGGTAGTAGTCGAACTCGGTGGTAACGATGGTCTACGTGGATTCCCCCCGACGCAACTCAAAAATAACCTAACCCAAATCATTACCCTAGCCAAAAATAGCGGTGCTAAAGTGCTACTGACCGAAATCATGGTACCGCCTAACTATGGCCCTCGCTATAGCCAAAAGTTCACCCAAGTGTATCAAGAGATTGCAAAAGATGAGGATATTGACCTTATCCCCTTCTTTATGCAGGAGGTCGCTCCCCATCCAGAGTTGATGCAAAGAGACGGTATTCATCCCAATGAAAAGGCCCAAGAGAAGATAGCCACTTGGATGCAACCTTGGATTGAAAAAGCCTTAACTCAATAAAATCGCTGCAATTTTAAGCTAATAAACAGCTTGCTGATGTAAACTTGCATTTAAGCGATAAAAACATGCTCCAACGCAACATTAACGCCTGAGATAAACAGTAAAATTCGTGTTAGCAAATGGTTAACCCAACAAGGAGTCAATATGTCCCTTAGCCATCAGCAAAAAGTGTACATACCTAAGGAAGCTCGTACCAATCAGTACATCACCGCCGAAATTAAAGTCACGGATGAATTACTGGCACAATACCCCGATTACCATAGCTGTTATCAAACCTTAAGCCGCATTATTTTTAATTTGGCAGAACAACACGATCTCCGTAACGTCCATGTGATCACTAACGATAAACTGCCAGTCGTGCGTTACCATACCGAAGCGTATTGTTTCCAAACCGCTGAACAAATTCTGTTTTTTTACAATCCCGCCTATCACGAGGCACAAAATCTGTTCACTGCGGACAACTACCGCGCCCGCAAACTGCGTATTGTTTTCTTAGCGACTGGCGATGAAATCCGCAGCAACTCAGCTAATTTCCATACCCGTGTACGGGAGCTATTAAACGAATTAATGCCTAAGCTGCCGATTAAAGATCTTAAGGTAAAGATCCGCGACCACCAGCATTTATCCTATGATTTATTCGCCAAATCAAAAGGTAATAAAGAAACCTACGGCTATAAACTCAGAGCCATTGCACCAAGATACAAGGCCAGAAAATGTGACCTGCCGGAAAATGTCAGTTCACTCACCTATGTCACCGTCAGCCTGCCGCTGAGTCGCAAACTCAAACAAGGTTTACTACCAGAGTCAGCAACTGACTTTAGCCCGTTATATCAACACCTTGAGGATAATTTCATCAAGGCGGCTACCAATAAGCAATTAACACGCTTGGCTATGATAGCCAACGGCTTAACTCCCTTAGTACGTAACAGTAAGTTTGAAAAACTCGACAGCAAGGCCGAAGTGCAGATGATTGGTTTTGACCCGAACGCAACTGAGCAGCAAGTAATTCGCCGCTGGGATGCTGATAACTTAGTCGAAGCCGCGCATTTTACTATTGTCGCGGGTGCGAAGGACTGTGATGACTCAGGCTATGGCCGTTTTATGAATAACGTTGAAGCCGCATTGAAAACCTTTGCCGCCGAGATTGGGCTAGACCCAGAGCGTGAAGATCTCGTGGTGCGCTTCCACCAGCACATTAGCTACCAGCTCTAATTATTCGCTGTAGCACGACCTAAACAAAGGGCGCATTTGCGCCCTTTTATCTTTTATTCCAAAGTATTACGCTTATACCATACCCTGCACTAAAGCCCTCTAACTTGACTTCAGCCAACCTTTTATCAACTTGACCACTTTATCGTAATCGTCATCAAAACTGTGGCCACCGCTTAATTCCATCACAGTGACATTGGGCTGCTTGACCTCTGGGCATAAATGCAGCGGCGCATCGTCCTCTTTACCGTACAGACAAAGCATAGGCACAGTGGTTTGTTTGTTGACTTCGGGCAAGGTTAAGTAACGAGCCGATTGGTTATCCGAGGTGACAATCTCACTTACATGGATTTCAAAATCCGAGGATTGTGAAGGAGAAAGCAGCACAGAGCCCAAGACATTCTGCCGATATTGAGCGGGCATATCATTTAACACAAAGGGAATCACTTCGGCCCCGAAGGAATAACCAATCAAAATCACTTTTTGCGTGCCAAATTCCGCCTGGTACTTATCAATAATCGCTAAGGTATCTTGGGTGACCTCTTTAGGATCTTTCTGTTTCCAATAATATTTCAGCGAGCTCCAGCCGACGACAGGCCAGCCCTGCTGTTGCAAAATGCCCCCTACGGCTTTATCAAGCGTTGCCCAGCCACCGTCACCACTCAAAAAAATCACCAACGGTGGTTTGGCATGGGATGACGCAGCTTTTACCTGAGTTGATGATTCGACAGGCAATAGGGTCAGCCCCAAATTATCGGCAAACTCATCAGCAAAGACGTTAGCAGTGGAACATAAAAGTAAAACGCTCAGTAGCTTGATTAAGGATTTCGTCATCTCGCACCTACTTTTTAAACACGCCAGTTGTACCACGACTCGTTAAGGTCACAAGACTGCCCACCACTACAGGTAAAGAGAGCCCACCATAACAAATCAAATACTTAGCCTCCCACCTTGGATTAAACTTATCCTTATACCTTCTAAGCCCCTGAAAGTTGTAAAATTTATTCCCCTTCTTATAAACCGTTTTGGCAAGCTTAGTCCAAAATGGCACCAAGGCTCTATCAGTCAATCCAGACATGGGCGCCATGCCGAGATTAAACTGCTGATATCCTTGCTGTTTTCCCCATAGCAAGAGTTCTGTAAACAAAAAATCCATAATATTACTGCCCGATAAACTAGGCTCATAGCGCATCAAATCAACCGAAAACTCTATTTTGGCCGCACTGGCCCACACATTGGAAAAAGCTACAAGCTCGTCGTTTAAATACACTAAGGCCATCGGCGTGGCGCACAGGTAAGCAGCAGAAAAATACCCAACTGAAAATCCCTTTTCTCGACCTTGCTTCGCCTTAAGCCAGCTCGAAGAAATAACCTCTAACGTTGGCAATAGGGCCTTCACTTCACTGGCCTCGATAATTTTAAACCGTAACCCTTCCCTTAAAGCCTTCGCATGACTTTGACGCAAGCTACGATACTTACTCGACTGTAAATCAAATTCCGCCAAGGGCACTATGGCCTCCTCGCCGAGTTTATATAGGCTCAACCCTTGTTCTAAAAAGTGGGGTAAATACTTTTGCGTGACTTGATAAAATACTGGCCAACCATCGTAAGCATCGCATAACTCCCTAAACTGCCAGAGTAAATCATCAAATTTATCTGGATTTCCAATCGGATCGCCCATCACAACCCAGCAATGTCCTGCGCGGGCATACATTAAAAATGCATCGTTATCTTCATTAAATAACAATGACTTATCTTGAACTAAAGCAAGAAATCCGTGGCTACTTGGAGCGTTAGCGACGATATCCATAGCGCAGCTTAAAGTATGCTCATCCAATAGACGGGTTTGCGGTCTTCTCATCGCTAACACGTAGCGAAATGCAAAAATCAACAAGATCACTAGGACAACCGCCCCACCCCGCAATGCACGGGACACATGGCTATCTTGAGAAAAAGTAAACCAAAGTGAATGATCGTAATCCACATCCTGATAGGCAAAAAATAGCACCCACATCATCAAAAATAATGCCGCCGCCAGCGATAAGGCCCAACCAAAAGAATATTTAATTCCCACAATAGAACCTTGGCGATAAAAAACCTGCTCGCAGGGCAGCATTAATAAATAGATAAGACCAAGTGCGAGGGATATCTGCCACTGAGCGCCCTTTAGTACAATAAACACCATGGCTACCAATAAGAGTTTTTGCGTTAACTCAAACGCTTTTTGATAACGTTTAAATAGACCGTGTGATAATAGCAAGAGTAAAATAGCACTCGCACTCAATATCAAACTTGATAGTTCCACAATTGGTAGCGGCACTATCTCACCTAGCCAATGATATTTATGAATAATGGAAGGGTTAACAACCGATAGCAACAACACTAAGCCAACGCCAAAAACACTAATGCTTAATAATGGTGGCAATAATTGCCTGACAATCTGTAAATTAACATTTAACTTAGAAAACTTATCCTTATTAGTTAATACTAAGGTTGCCACAAAATACATCAGCGCTAAAACAAATGGCACTATGTAATACATTAATCGATAAATAATCACTGAACTTAAAATTTGTTCGGCAGGTAAATATTGCGATAAGGTAACAGTAACTACCGTTTCAAATACGCCAATCCCTCCAGGCACATGGGCAAGCACCCCGATTGCATTGGCTACAAAAAAGATGCTAAGGACCTGTAAATAACTTAATCCATCCACCTCAGGTAGTAGAGAGTAAAATAATGTCCCCACAACGATCCAATCAATACTCGATACTAGAAACTGCTTTAGAGATAAGGAAAAAATCGGTGGTGCCAATTCGAACCCACGAAAATGAATAGACCTTTTCCACATCAGGCTAAATACAAAATAACTAATGACACCCAGCAACATCAAGATACCAATCACTCGATTAAGAGAGAAAAACCAAGTTGGCAACGGTAAGTCGGAAAGTTGCTCTGCAGGAAAATTAATCAGAGCAAGTCCGCAGATAAAGAAAAGTCCAAGGAAAAATGTCACTGAGCAAGCGAGTACAACCTGGGTAATATTATTGCCACTCAAACCTAATTCAGAATAAAATTTGTAGCGTATAGATGTGCCGGTCAATAATGAAAAACCTATCGTATTAGAGAAGGTAAATGCCAGGAATGAAACAGGAGCTATCTGTTGATAACTTAAAGGCGATTTTAGTTTTCTAATGGCAAGATAATCATATAATGTTAATAGTAGATAACTGACCAACGTCAATAAAACCGCTAATAAAATTTTTGATGGTGCAAATTGTTTAATCTCTAAAAAAATATCATTTAACTGATAATCCTGCTCTAAGTTATATAGCAGAAACAACGAGACTGTGAATATTATCAAACTAATAATCACACGGATCCGCCTACCCATTTTACTCTCCAAGCGCTGTTTAATCTGCAAATAAAATCAACAATAAGCATTGATAGGACATTAAAATAAAATTAACTTTATTTTATTATTCAATCCTATTTAATCGAACGATTTTTAACATAGTGATTTTGGAGAGGCAATCTAATTAATCATTCGCTTCATGATGTTTTATTCATCTTGTAAACACTTTGTTCTAATCTGGCTTAAATATCACCCGAATAGTTTAAAACAGCCATTAAGTGGTCAGCTTTTTTGGCTTAACCATTCTAAAAAAATGAATAGGTTGCATGTCCTATCCTTCACTGTACACGGCATGATTTTGGCCATATTTCACATTGCCTTTTTCAGCTCCGAGCGCATCCTGTTAACGAAATTATAACAAAAGCAGGAGCACCTATGTTCAACAAGACGACACACCCACTCTCACGCAAGGGCATTAAGGCAAAATCACGCCAGCTCTGGCCGAGCAACTCCCACAGAAATATAACTCAAGGTAAAGCGAGCTGGCTAATGCCTACAGGCATAGCTCTATTAATGGCATTCAATCTAACAGGTTGTTTTTCTGACGATGATCCCGCACCAGTGGTAACGCCACCCGTGGTGCAGCCACCTGAAACTGGACCCACCTTTCCCGAAGGTGCAATCAAAATCCCCGCTGGCGATAACCTCACGATGCGTATTCAAGAAGCCTTAATTAACGCGCAAAGTGGTGCAGTGATCGTGCTTCCTAAAGGAACCTTTAATATCGACTCAACTTTGCTGTTCGATGGCGATGTAGATGGGGATGGCAGTTATGCCAAAAACGTCACTATCATGGGCTACGGGATGAAGGACACTATCCTTAATTTCGCCCAAGCGAACTCGGGAGATGGTATTTTCGTCCAAAACGCTCTCAACATTACCATTCAAGATCTGTCGGTTAATGAGGCAAAAAACAATGGTATCAAACTTAAAAACACTAACGGCATTATCCTGCGCCGCGTTAGTGCAGTATGGGAAGGCGAACTCGATAAAGATAATGGTGCCTATGGTTTGTATCCGGTTGAATGTGAAAACATTCTGATTGAAGACAGTTATGTTCGCGGCAGTGCCGATGCGGGGATTTATGTTGGGCAGTCCCAATATATTGTGGTGCGTCGCAATATCGCCAAAGAAAACGTGGCGGGGATTGAAATCGAAAACTCCAAATATGCCGACGTGTATAACAACGAAGCGATGGGCAATACGGGTGGAATTTTAGTGTTCGACTTGCCGATCAATAACCACAGATACGGCTCTAGCGTGCGGATTTTCAACAACAAAGTGTATGACAACAACACGCCTAACTTCGCCAATGCTTCTGCTAACCCCGCAGGTGTGCATATTGTGCCGCCGGGCACTGGAGTGATCATTTTATCCACCGCAGATGTGGAAATTTTCAATAACCAAATTACCCGTCACGACACCCTAGGAGTGACTGTGAGTAGCTTTTTTATTGCAGAACCCGATATGACCTCCTTTGTCGGCAACTATGGTCAACCAGGTCAAGCCATTGAAGATGGCTGGCGCCCAGTGCCGCGCAATATTTACTTGCACGACAACGTGATCACTGACTATGGCAGCAAGCCTAAAGGTTATTTAATTCAAGATATTATCCGTGCATATGTTATCAGTCACGGCACCTTGCCCGGCGTGCTCTACGACGGCTTAGGGGAAATGCTTGCCAATAACGGCACCGCTGCTTACCTAGGTTTGAAAGAGGCGCCCTTTGCCGCAGATGGCAGTGATAACGTCTGCGCCAGTGATAACGGTGATGTGTCCTACGGCAGACTCTATGCCAACAGCAACACCGACATCAGCATCGCCGATGTGCAATACGAGAAAACCCAGAACAACCTGCTGAAATGTACCCAGGTGAGCCTACCCGTACACACAGTTACCTTCGCGGGCCAAGTGTTTGGCTGCGGAGTTGACGATAATACCGCAGGCTGTGATGGCGGCGTGCTCGTTGGCGGCGGTGGCACTATCGGTGAAGGCGAAGGCGGTTTAGTGGGTGATGGTGACCAAAGTCTTTGTCAGGCGACGGGTTCAAACGTCAGTTGGGATGCGCTGCTAAAAGCAAACTGCCCTAAACTGTCGGATTACAATCTGTTCAGCGATGCCAAAAACCCCACGACAGGCCCCAATTCGGGCGGTGTCCCTTACGATCTTAACACTCAGCTCTTTACCGACTACGCCAGCAAATACCGCTTTGTGTATTTGCCTTCGGGACAAAAAGCCAGTTACTCCGAAAACGAAGCGTTTGATTTCCCAGTGGGTAGCGTTATCGTCAAAACCTTTGCCTTGCCAAGCGATACCAGTAAGCGTGGGATCAGTAACGAGAGTTTGATTGAAACCCGTTTGCTGATCCATCGTCCAACGGGTTGGAGCGCCCTGCCCTATGTGTGGAATGCCGATAAGACAGATGCGACGCTGGCGAAAGCCGGTGCGATTAGCAGTCAAACCTTAAGCCATAAAGGAGAAAGCCTCACCTTTAATTACATGGTCCCGAGCATGAACCAATGTAAGCAGTGTCACCAGTTTAAAGCTGATAACAATAGCAACGCCGTGTTTGTGCCTATTGGTCCTAAGGCGCGCCATTTGAACCGCAATTTCAGCTATCAAGACGGCAGTATGAACCAACTGCTGAAATGGGAAAGCCTTGGTATTTTGCAAGGATTGCCCAACCTAAGCCAAGTACCACAAGTGCCCGCCTACCACGATGGTGACGAAGCGACCGTCGCAAGCTTAAGCGATACAGCATTAATGCAAACGGCTAAGGGTTATCTCGACATCAACTGCGCCCATTGCCATAGACCCGAGGGCAACGCCTCTAATACTGGCCTAAAACTCGAGTACTGGCGTGGCTACAGCGATGATGCAGGTTTCTCCCATGGCACCTGTAAATCACCGGTTGCCTATGGCGGTGGAAACTTAGGTTTCGATATAGTCCCAGGCAATGCCGCTGAGTCCATCCTGCACTTTAGAATGCAAAGCACGACTCCGGGCGATCGTATGCCTGAAATTGGCCGAAGCTTAGCCCATGATGAAGGCGTCGCGTTGATCAGCGAATGGATTAAACGTCTACCCGCAGCAAGCTGCTCACGCTAGCGTTAACGTAATAGTGGGTGAAAGCATGCTTGCAATCACCCACTTGCTTACCACTTCAAGACAGAGCGACATCCTGACAGAGAAGACCAACTTAGGTCTTCTTATTTCAAGCAACAGCTTAAAGAGCGGATAATCCATGAAAAATCGCCAAACACTTTCGTTGGTGTTGATTATCACTGTGCTGCTCACAGCCTGCGGCGGTAGTGACAGCCAAAGCAGCGATAGCGGCCAAACACCGCCGCCCACGACCCCAACTAATCCAACGATACCAACTAGCCTTTGTGTGAATACTTCAGGGCAAGTTAACTGGGCCGCCTTGATGGCAGAAGACTGCCCAGTGTTAAGTCAATATGGTCTCTTTATCGACCCAACTAACCCAACCATACAGCCACAAACTCCGGGGTTTAGCTATCAGCTCGCTATGCAGCTGTTTTCTAACTATGCCAGCAAATACCGCTTTATCTATTTACCCGCGGGCAGCAGCATACAGTACCAAGCGCAGGAGGCATTTGAGTTTCCAACTGGCGCCGTGCTGGTTAAAACCTTTGCTCTTCCACAGGATACGGCTATCACAGGCATAGCCAACGAAACGCTAATCGAAACGCGGCTATTGATAAAACGCCCTCAAGGTTGGACGAGTCTGGTTTATCAATGGCAACAAGGTGAGGCAAAGCTGCTTACCGCCGGCGCAAGCGTGCATCATACCCTGATTAACCAAGGCCAAAGCCAAAGCTTCGATTACAACATACCGAGCCGCGCCGAGTGCAAAATTTGTCACCAAACCAACCAAGATAACAGCAGCCAAATCATTCCGATTGGCCTTAAAGCCCACTTATTGAATCGCGACATCGTCGACCAAGGACAAAGGATCAATCAACTAAGCCTGTGGGCCAAACAAGGTAAACTAGAGCAATTACCCGAGTTAAGCGAAGTGGCCAAAACCTATGCAATTGACAACCCTCAAGCCGATTTAACCGCCCGCGCTAAGGGCTATTTAGATGTAAACTGCGCCCACTGCCATAGCGCTAAAGGCTTTGCCAGTATCTCTGGATTACGCCTCGGTTTTTATATCGATCACACCAGTTATCAATATGGGATCTGTAAGCAGCCTCCGGGATGGGATGGCGGCGCGAAAGGACTCGATTACGATATTGTCCCCGGCAATGCTGAACATTCGATTTTGCTGTATCGCCAAACGCTCTCTGAACCGAAAGACCGCATGCCACCTATCGGTCGCAATCTTGAGCACCAAGAAGGCGTTGAATTAATTCGTCAATGGATTGATTCACTGGCACCGAGTTTAGGTAATTGTATTTAGGGAAGTGCTGAGTAGTACTAGGGCGTGTTGACGTTTCAGGGTTATTTTTGCAGCAATGTGGCTGGATTTTATGCAAGGCAAAGTCCGTGCAGTGTAGTTATTCTACATAAACGGACGATAACGCGGCAGAAAAGCCAGCCAAATGCTGCCCGAAGGGTTCATCTGGCAAGCCCTTGCTCTTACTTTCTGTCATAAGAGCCGCTCGTCATTTGAGTAGAATAACTACACATCATTCCTCGTTTCGCGAGCACGTGCTTTCCAGAACGAACAAAGTCTAATCTCGAAACGTCAACACGTCCTAATGCCACTCACATTGCATAGGCAATGGAGTGACGTTAAACAAAAATAAATGGGATAAACAAGGATGAAATTGAATATAGGATAGCGCCGTTTCTCTTAAAGTATCGCGTCCGTTTTAACCAATTAAGCTAGTTCACTATCCTTTAGCCGCAGTTAAGCCGACTAAAATATCCTGGCGGATGGCCAATCCAGTGCTTAAAGGATTGACGGAAATGGCTCACATCGCAGTAGCCTAAGGTCTCGGCAATCGCCTCAATATCTAGCTTGTTGGCTAAAATCAACTCGACCGCCCGTTGACAGCGCACCTGATCAACGAGACGCTGATAACTCGATCCAAGCTGAGCAAGTTTACGCCGAAAACTGCGGTCGCTCATATGCAGCTGCGCCGCCATTTCATCTAAATGAAGTACATGGGGAAAATGTGCGCGGATCGCTATCAACACGGTTTCGATAAAGGAGGTGGTAAAAGCTGAAGGCGTTACCTCTGCAAATTTAGGGAAAGGATAGTTTATTGCAAAAGCAAGATAATTAAGGGAAATACTCCATTCGTAATATTCGCAATTAAACTGCACTTTCGCCCCCGTTGCCTCCTCTAAAAAACGGCAGTCTCGACCTGACTCAACCAAATTAATTTGACTTAGCGTTATCGCCTCCCCAGTCAGCTCTCTGGCGAGCCCCAATAGTGACCCAATACTGTGTAAAAACTGAAATCCGTATTGTGCTTTATCAATACGACCCGTATTAAGCCAACGAATGCAAACACTGTCATCTGTTAGACGTACCAAAGAATCAGTAAAACTACCAACTAAACTCGGGTGATTAATCACAAACTGTAAGCAGGCCTGCAATGAGCTAAGTTGAGCAAGATGGGGCAACAATACATCTAAGCTACTCACCCGATAACTCAGCCCTAATTTAGTACCAATATCGGGATCTCCACCCTGTAAGCGTAAAAACTCCATCGCATATTCCACCTGCCAGACAAAGACAAACTGGCAATGATTAAGCTCAGTCCGGCCAACACCAATATGACCACAGACTTGCTGTAAGGCTTTTTCGCCTAACTGTGAGGCAATAAAGTCGAGAATATTACGCAGCTCAAATGCGGGATAGGTTTGATCGCCTACCATCAGGTTCGTCTTGTAATCGACGCGCTGTAACATGGAATATCCTTAATGTGATTTGTTCAGCTTTTAATTCCCTAGGTGATTAGTTGTATAAGATCTCGCTTATTTTGAATAGTCTTAAACCAAACTTAATGTTAAAAAAATGTATTATTTCATTTCGCGCCCAAACAAAACAAAAACGCCTGCATATTCGCAGGCGTTTTCATCGGTATTAAGTCAGTGCGTCGGCTTACATGGGACGATTTTTCTCAACTAATCGATTAAAAATCGCATTTACCGACAGGGACGCACCATGGGCGATTTTATCAGCTAGTTTCTTGCGCACCTGATAACGCAGCTTATACACGGTACGTTCGCCCGCTAACTGCATTAACACATCATCACTGGTTGAAATCGCATCGATAAGGCCTAATTCAATCGCCTGTTGACCGTACCAATGTTCACCAGTGGCCACCTTTGCCAAATCGAGCTGAGGACGATATTTTGTTACAAAAGCTTTAAACAGCTCATGGGTTTCTTCGAGCTCCTGTTGGAACTTCTGTCTGCCCTCGTCAGTATTTTCGCCAAAGACGGTCAAGGTGCGCTTAAAGTCACCGGCTGTGTGTTGTTCATAATCAATTTCGTGCTTTTTCAGCAAACGGTTGAAGTTAGGCAACTGAGCAACTACCCCGATAGAACCCACGATGGCGAATGGCGCGGCATATATTTTATTGGCGACACAGGCCATCATATAACCACCGCTGGCGGCAACTTTATCCACGCAAACTGTTAATGGAATGTCAGCCTGACGCAGACGATCGAGCTGGCTCGATGCCAATCCATAACCATGCACCATGCCACCGCCACTTTCGACATTGACAATAACTTCATCACCCTTTTCGGCGATGGTTAAAATCGCGCTGATTTCTTCGCGCAGAGAAGCCACTTCGGCGGCATCAATACTGCCTTTAAAATCAATGACAAAAACCTTGCCTTTGTGGTCTTCTTCGGCCGCTTTTTCCTTCGCCTTTTCGTCTGCTTTCAGCTGTTTTTCGTAGGCTTTAAACTGCTTCTTCGTCAGCAGTTCCTCCTTCAAACTGTGCTTTAGTTCTTCCAGTTCTTCTGAAAGGTTAGTGATCCTCAGTTCACCTTTATCCGATTTGTGCTTCACAGTGGACGCGAGGACGACAATAATCACAGCAACAATCGCAACAACAATAGTCACAGCTTTGGCCAAAAACATGCCATATTCGTATAGAAATTCCAAAGTACTCTCCGTTGGGACCTAAGGTGATCCGGTTTAATGCGCGCTATTCTAACAGCCTAAAGCGCCATAAAAAAACCCAGCAAAGGCTGGGTTTTTAGGATTTAACTCGGATTAGTTAGGACAAGTCGCGATCACACTTGGATCGGTGACGTAAATAGTCGCCTCACCTTTACCCGCAGTCGATGCATAGGTGGCTACTTGAGTCTGCATCTCTACCGTTGCCGCAGCTGCCATACCATCTGTAGAACTCTTCTCACTTGGGTCAACAATAGAACTGTGATGACCCTTGGCAAAACGCACCACACCAAGCCCTTTCGTCGTAGCATCGACGCAAGGTAAACCCATTGCAGAGATCAGCGGTTCAGTACCTGATAATGGGAAGTTATCGACACTATTAGGTAACACTTGATCCGCTAAGTTACCATTACCATCACCGGCGACTTCAATTAAGTGCACAGGTAATCCTGTTGCTTTTAACATGCCAGCATGGTTAACCGGATCTGCTGAGTCCACCGCCGTTTGCACAGCAAAGGCAAAAGTAGGAATAAATTGTGCGTAAACCGCCTGAACTAATGCCGCATATTCAGGGCTGCCTGGCTCATATCCTGCCGTATTAGCCTTATCGACTAAAGCTTTGAATGTCGCCGAAGCAGTGACATTATTAAACAGTACGGGACCGAAGGTGGCTGAACCGGCAAAAGCGCCAGCTAAACCACCAGCAGGAGCAACCAAAGAAGCCGCATTAATCACATAAGGGTTAGGTAAGGCTTCACCCGTGGTTGGATTTCTCATCCCCGTGCTGGCATAGGTAGCAAAATCGGTTCCCACAATCGCACCTAAACTTAACCCCTGCGCACTAATCTTAGAGACATCAAATACTTGTGGTTGATTAGCCTGCGCAAGTCCTTGTGCTAAGCCAGTTAAGGCTAAACGCACGCCAAGGTGATCCATGGTTGCCTGACGGAAGTTATCTCGCACAGATAGCGTGCTTGAGATATTGACAAAGACTAACGGATTACCATTTTTAAAGGCATCCGGGGTACCAATCACATTGCCAAAAGAGGGATCGGTTGCCGAAACTTCGTAAATACCATCCCCGTTAGCATCGAATGAACGAGCACCATGTAAAGGCATATCGATAGCTACCGTTGCCACGCCCATGGCCGCATAAGAACCCGCATAAGCTAAAGACATTTCCTTACCACCACCTAAACCATGCAACGCAATCGTGGTTGGCCAGCCTGAGGTTGGTGGTGTAAAGGTTAAGCCTTGCTGCTGATAGAAGGCCGCGAGTTTAGTGGCATTAGGCATAGAAATCAGTACAGGTACCGTTTCATAACCTTTAATCGCAGGGATTGGGTTAAATTTGGTCAAATGTTTGGTTTTATCAACCGCAGTACCATCGTCTAATAGCCAGGTTTTACCTGCCATTAGCGAAGGATTAGCTAATGCATCAGCGGGGTTAGCAATACCATTAGCGACAGCCTGCATACCAAAGTTAGTTTGGCTTAAGGTGCCCGCTTGCAGCGCTAATAGCACAGAAACGGGGCTATCGCCTTGGGCTTTCCAACTCCCATTTATTAATGGTTTACCTTCTGCAGATAAACAACTGACAGAAGAACAATCACCGTAAATTGGCAATTTAATTTTTGCAGTATAGACATCCGCTAAATTTGAAACCACGTAAGCCATACCATCTGCTGGTTTTAATCCCGCAGCCTGAGCCACAGTTAACCCAGTAGGAGTCGGCATTTGTGCAAAACTAGGTGCATAGGGAGCGCCTCTTGCCATCAACAGTTTTGTGGTTTCATAAACATTTGCGACTGATTGAGTAGTGAACAAGCCAGAGTAGGTAATTGTTGAAGTATCAACATTATGTGCAGCAGCAATCCCCTTCTCATAACTATTGATTAAGGTTTGCAACATCAGTTGATCTGGCGTTTCTAGAGGCAGCGTATTGATATCCATCTTCAACGTACCATAGGTTGTTGAAGGGGCAATGCCGCGTCCCTCTGAATCCTGAATTAACTTAGTGGTCGCATAAATATAAGACTGACCCGCTTTAAGCGGTTTTAGTGGAATAATGACGACTTTATTGCCTGAGGCAGTAGAAACAAAGTCCACACCAAATTGTAATTCAGCCCCTACTTTACAAGCTGATACTGACGGTTTGGCTTTACACTCAGGATCAGAGGACAAAGCGCCCCCCACGGTAGCCTCAAACATTCTTACCGCGCCAGGCTGGGCAACAGATGCCGCCATCAGGGTGAGCTGGGTGCCATCATGATCTTTTGCTAAATCGATATCGATTGAAATGGGCGACGTAGTTGACCATCCATCTAATGCACCGAGTGCAATCTGAGGATCGGTATAATTACCAGAACTTTCACCCGGTATAGATAAAGTACCATCCTTAGTGCCGCTGAACAGGAGGTCATTTGGCAAAGGAACTTTAGAGTTAGCAGGGTCGAATACCATATGGGATTCAGGGATGAGCGGCTCCGTCTTATCCTTGAGTTCGTTATAACTGTCCTCGCCACATCCTGTGAGGCCCAGTGCTGATGCAATCGCAACACACAAAATGAGTCTTTTCATTTTTTTTCCCCAAATCTTGTTGTAATAGTTTTGTTTTCCCCAAGAAATTAGTCACAATAGCGCAAAAGCTATGACTAATAGGGCTTATGTTAGCCCCTAACTCATTTCAAGTTAACGTAAAAATATTGAGTTAGCCACAAGTTTGTCACAAAGATTTTAGCTATTTATAACAAAGTTTCATTCATTTGTTTGAAACATGCGTTTAGCAGTTCAGCGACTCTAGAAGTGGCGGGCATTTTCGCCAAGAGGAATAAAAGGCTCATGTTGGAATATCAAGCAGCAAAAGATTTACTTAAAGGTAAAACTATTTTAGTCACTGGTGCAGGAGCAGGCATTGGTCGCGCGGCGGCTATCGAATTTGCCAAGCATGGCGCCACGGTGATTTTACTCGGTAAAACCGTTAAAAAACTCGAAGCCGTTTACGATGTTATCGAGCAAGCGGGTTATCCGATGCCAGCCATTGTGCCACTGGATTTAAAAGGTGCGACCGAACAAAACTACCGTGATATGGCCGACACGATCAGCGAACAGTTCGGCCATTTAGATGGTTTACTGCATAATGCCAGTTTACTCGGCGCCCTAGGTCCGTTTGAACACATCGATATTCCTTCACTTGAAGATGTACTTAAAGTCAATGTCACCGCACAAGTGATGCTAACCAAGGCATTACTGCCAGTGCTACGCCAAGCACCAAGTGCCTCGATTATTTTCACCTCAAGCAGTGTTGGTCGTCAGGGCCGCGCCTACTGGGGGCCCTATGCCTTCTCGAAATTTGCCACCGAAGGCATGATGCAGGTACTCGCCCACGAATGTGATGGCACTTCAGTCCGCGTGAACAGCATTAACCCAGGCGCAACGCGCACCGAAATGCGTGCTAAAGCATACCCTGCCGAAAATCCATTGGATTTAAAAACGGCCGAAGAAATCATGCCGACTTACTTGTATTTAATGGGACAGGACTCTAGCGATATTAACGGTCAGCAATTCAATGCCCAGTAAGTAAGGCTCACTAAACGCTGTGGTATAAAAGTAAAGGGAACCGAATGGTTCCCTTTACTTTTACTCAGTCGCTGAGTCTAATTTTAGCAAAGTAAATCATTGTTTTAGACTTCTCTTGCAAGTTATCACTTTGGACTTGAATATTATCGGGAACCGATACCTGCTCGTGACTAGAATAATAGCTCACCCAAAGATGATCACCTTTCAGAACAATGCCAGCATAACTAGTATCGCCCTGCGAAGGTAACGTGAGCCTCTCATGAATAGCGCCCGTCTCTTGATTTATTTCAATAAGTGCAGTGCGAATGTTCCCTTCATAAAGACGTACAACCGCCATCAAACGGGATTGATAGACAAACAGCACTGGCCCACCAATGCGTTTATCGAGTGTTTGCCAAGTCCATTGCTTGAAAGGTGGCAAGCTGTGACCCAGTAAACCTAAAAACTCGTCACTCCACACGGGATCGCGCCTTAATAAACAAAAACAACTCCCTTGGTGAAATACCAGCGAACTTTCATTTACATAACCTTGGTCGTTAAAAACAGGCATCCAAGGCGTAAATTCGGTACCATCATTACTTTTATACAGGCGAGTGTCTCCATCAGGCCCCGCCCGATATCCCACACCATAGAGTGCATCTTGATACTCAGTTAAACGCCATAACCAGTAACCTTTATCAGCTACCGCCTGCGGCTCGGACCAATTTACGCCATCCTTTGAGCGCCAAAGATAGGATTGTAAACCTGATTTATTGTGCAAAGTACCACCACCCAATAGCAACAACTCACCTCGAAATTCAATTAATTTGCCATCCCGTAAATCAGCATGAGCCGAAGTCAGCAGCGCCACACTTTGCCAATTTTCCCCGGCATCATGGGAGCAAAGAATACGTAAAGCACCATCAGGAGATACGTGAGCAGAGCCTTCTCGAAATACACAAAATAACGCCCCTTGGTATAACACCAGATCGGTAAAAGCATTATGCTCACCTTGCTCCCAAATACGCTTGACCGATATTAACTCCATGGTTCATCTCCTCGTCATCTTTAGGCTTGTTATAGCATAACCATAGGCAACAGAAAGCAAAAAAGGCCGCAAGCGGCCTTTTAACTGGGTAACATAAACCGATTAACTACGTTGACGCGTTGGCTTCGGTTTACCCGTTGAGGTGACTTTATGCTTACGTACAGCGCGGCGAATTTTGGCACTCTTCACCTGCGCACGAGCCACACTGTGTTTATCTGCAGCCAGCATAGTACGAGTTTCAGGTTCAAGACCCGCTAATTGGCGCAGGTAGTTAACTTGCTCAATTGGCAATTCAATCCAACCACCACGGGGTAAGGATTTAGGCAATTCCACCATACCGTAACGCACACGGATAAGACGGCTGACTTGCACCTCTTGAGATTCCCATAAACGACGCACTTCTCGGTTACGGCCTTCACGTAAACACACGTGCCACCATTGGTTCATACCCTCACCACCCGCGGCTTTAATGGCATCAAACTGCGCCATACCGTCTTCTAACATCACGCCGGTACGCAGACGTTGTACCGCAGCCTCTGGCACTTCACCAAAGGTACGAACCGCGTATTCGCGTTCAACTTCGTTAGACGGGTGCATCAAACGGTTTGCCAGTTCACCATCAGAGGTAAACAGCAATAGGCCTGAAGTGTTGATATCCAGACGGCCTACCGCAACCCAGCGCGAATCACGCACTTTAGGCAAGCGATCAAACACAGTTGGACGACCTTCAGGGTCTTTACGGCTACAAATCTCACCTTCGGGTTTGTGATAGGCCAGCACGCGGCAAATCACATCATCGGCAGACTTGAGCGATATGGCTCGACCATCGATACGTACTTTTGCATCAGCTTCGATACGATCGCCAAGATTGGCAATCACGCCATCAATACTAACTCGGCCTGCAGCAATCCATGCCTCCATCTCACGACGGGAGCCATGGCCTGCACGGGCCAAGACTTTCTGCAATTTTTCACTCATTAGTTATATCTTCAATAAAATTCTTTTTGAAAACAAGGGTTTTGTCACCTCGCATTCTGTATATTTTGTTTGCATGTACACAGCCATGTACACAGTTCCAAAAGTGGTATAATTATACGTTAATTGCAGTTGGTCGTACAGTGAGCCCTATTTTAATGGATATGAAACACAACAGAACATTAAAAACTGTGATAATTTAATGTTTGATTGGTATGTAATTTATTGATAATTGCATAATTAATGATTAGAAAAATTTCGTGAGGATTTTATGAAACGTTTAGCGCTGATGGCTTTAATGGTTTCACTCGCAGGATGCGGTGGTGGTGGAGATGATGATGCTGGTGCAGATATCAAAAATTTGATTTCAAGCACAAATGCAGTTGACGGGAAAACGGTTAGACCAAGTGATGCAGATTTGCCGCTGGTGATCGCTGTTGAGTCTCACTCTGCTGATATAGACAAAATCTTGTTGTCATTAGAACGTATCGAGCAAGTGGCCGGTTATCAGATCATTCGATATTCAAATGGCACAGAGCAAGCTGACATCACGATTAAATCATCAAATGTGGGCTGCCTTACTTCAATCCCTCTCGGTAATTGGCAATACACAATTGAAGTTGGCGACATGGAATCCTGCCCTAATGTCACTTTTGATTTGGTGGCTTATAAGATTTTTGGCTTAAATCGAACCGATAAAGACTCTTATCGAGTACTTAAAGCGCAGAGCACATTGGCTGATAGCGCTTTGGCGACGATTTACAATAATCCACCCAACACCCCTATTTCTGAGTTGAGCGTTATCAGTAAATAACTACTGCGGGAAGTTACCCAAGTTTGGGAACTGCTCATAGTAAGACGCATCAATAACAGCGTAATTCATTACATCTGCAGGTTGATAACGAGAAGGGCCACCTCGTGGCCCTTGAGTTTGTAGTGTCCATCCGTGCTGATAGCCGCCCTCACTACTGTTGTAAAACCCATTAAATCGAGAGTACTCAACATAGTACTGCCCTGGCGTTCCTGCGTATTCAGAATCTACTCTGGCAATGGTTGGCTTGCAGGCTGGCTTAAAGCTGCAGTTGGTCCTGTGCTGGCCTTGCGAATAAATCACTTCGCCAAGCAGTTTTATTGATACCGGAGGTCTAGCGCTGTGAAAGCGCACATTTCCTGCAGTGTCATAAATGGCTAAGCCATACTTCGGCAAATTAATTGCTTTTGCCGACGCAAAGACATACACCCTAGCGGTACCGGAATACATCCAAAAATTAACTAATCCTCTCCATGTGCTGGCGGTTCCATCTAAAGTAACATGCAGCGCTCTAAGGTATGGGTATTGCTCTCCTTGGGTGTTGCAGTAGGTATAAATCTGAATATCGTAACCAACCGGAATACCAAACAGATCGATATAGGTATCAGTACCATTGGTGTGGGTTACGTCCTTATATCCCCAATACATAAAGGTAGTTTCATAGGTACCTAAAAATAACGAAAGGTCTTTATTGCGAATTTCGACACCGTACATAAATCACCGTGAATAAAAAAATGAAAGCAATATAGATGAAACACCAAACGCATCTTGCTCTAACGTAAATGTTACGGTGTTGCCTGTGATAGTCAGGCTGTTTATTTTTACTCTGAAAGTGCTACCTAAAGACACTTCTTGATCCGGAGTGCTACGCTCTAATCCCCAAACGAACGAAAGCTTACCACCAATACCATTTGACGGAAGCGTGACTGAGTGAACTCCTGGATAAAGGTCTTTTACACGTAGACACCAAAACAAGTTATATGGTGTCGCATTGTAAAGAACTTCTTTCCCACCGTTATAAACAGCCAGCGCATAACTCATGTTAATTTACCCATTCTGCAAACTAAATTTCCGCTACTGTCATAAACATCTATTCGATTATTTGATATTTGCATGCGTCCTTGCCCAGCTGTAGAACCATTAATCTCAAATACTCCAGCTTTATCTAATTTCCAGCCTGTTGTTTGTGCAACATAGTTTGTTGACTGGATATAGTTACCGATCTTAGCGTTGCTGATAGTGCCATCACCAATAATCGCGCTATTAATAAATACCTGACCACCTTGAACAGCAAACGGCGTAGTGATAGTTGTTGCACCAGTGATTTGATTCACAATTGCAAATCTATCAGCAGTAAAGAGAACTTGCGATTGCATGCCTTCTGGCGTGTTCTCAATACCGATCGCCATGCCTGCGCCGTAATATTTACCGTCGGCCGTTACCCCAACCTTAATCGAGTACATGGCTTGCAGTTTGCCATCTAACTCAGCTAATGCAGTTGATGTTTGTTGTACAGCGGCAGTGTTAGCCCCTGCTGTGGCCTGCACGGTATCAATGCGCTGACCTAAGGCGCTGTCGGCATTGGCGCGGACTGTTTGTTCTTGCTGGATTGCTGCAGTGTTAGCACCAGTTGTGGCTTGCACTGTATCAATGCGTTGACCTAAGGCGCTATCAGCATCCGCGCGGGCTGTTTGCTCTTGTTGAATTGCTGCCGTGTTAGCCCCAGTTGTGGCTTGTACAGTATCAATGCGCTGGCCTAAAGCACTGTCGGCATTAGCGCGGGCGGTTTGCTCTTGTTGAATTGCTGCAGTGTTAGCCCCTGTTGTGGCTTGCACGCTATCAATGCGTTGGCCTAAGGCACTGTCAGCATCCGCACGGGCGGTTTGCTCTTGTTTAATAAGCGCAGCATTGCCGTTTACTGTGGCGGATATGCTGATGATTTGATTTCCCAGTGATTCATCTGCTGTGGCTCTCGCCATTTGCTCTGTGATGATTGCAGCTGTGTTTTTATCAATGGTAGCGGCAACAGTTTCAATACTTTTTCCCAATGCCTCATCAGCGGCAGCTCTTGCATATTGCTCAGACCACACACCAGCAAACACCACAGTTGACCCAGCATTCCAGCCAGTATCGCCAGCCAATGGCGGATTAACCTGAGCAAAAATACCATCAATACGAGATGATTCAGCCGTCAGTTTTCCGTCAATGGTTTCAATTGACGTTTCAACGGTATCCACTCGGACAGTTAATGCAGCAAGCGCCTCACCGATGGTTGAGTACTCGCCTATTTTTGTCCAATAAGTCGAGTTTGTTGGCAGCGTTCCTGCGGGAACATCTTGCTTAGCCGAATACAATTTGCCTTGATATTTAACCAACTGCCCAGTGAGATAGCTGGCGGTGTTATCCCAATCCGGTGCGCCTGCAATATCGGCGATCTCGGCTTGCATTTGCTGAATTTTGTTTTCGGCTTCAGTAATGCTGACTTCAATATCAGGGATTTTGTCTGTTTCAATTTTGATGATTGGGATCAGCTCAATCTCTGATAGCAACTCTTGCCCGAGTGCTGATGATGTAATGCGCTCGCTGAAGTACTCATCATATTTGGTTTGGTCGGTTGAGCTTTGACCGTTTACAAAGTTAGACCATGGGCCCACGTTGCCAGTGCGGTCAACTAAACGCGCTCTAAACCAAAAGCTAACCCCTGCGCTCAGGCCTGTCATTGTGTGGCTGCTAAGCGGGTAGGCAAAATCCCCTAACTTGATCATACCGCTGTCGTTATTGTTGGGGCCGTACTCAATTTCTGTGCGCAAGGTATCCTCTGCACCAGCAGGAAATAACCAATTTAAGGCGATGCCAAACACTAACGGCGTAGTGGTAAATGAGGCTACCGCAGGCGGCAAGCCAGTTTTACCCGTGATATTGGTCAGATCAGAGGACTTAGGCACTGACGACACATCAACAGAGTTGATTGCGCGAACTCGAGCAATATATTGCCCGGTGTAAACGCCGCGAATATCAACCGAGGTACCGCTGGTTTTTGGCAGCTTAACCCACTCGCCTGAGTCCTTGCGCCATTCCACTTCGTAAGCCACGGCATTTTTAGCTGTGGCCCACTGAATTGTCATAGTCGTGACTGACAGTGTTTGCTCAGTAAATGTTGACTGGCTGATGGTCACTGTAGCCGGTGCTTCTTGAGCCACAACTGGCAATTTACTAATTGGCCTATCTTCTAGTCGTGCGCCTGTATCGATATAGGGGTATTTACTTGGGTTATGCTCAACTGCGGTGATCTCGTACTCAATGCTATCGCTATTGGCTTTGGCGACACGCAGCACTCTAAATTGCTGTAGCTTTAGCTCGTCTGACTCAACCGACCATAACAGCTGTGGCAATGGCGTTTCGCTGTATTCAGTAGTTACCGTTACCATTCGGCCATTAATGGCCTCAATGGTACGCGCCTGAGCCTTGCCGCTTGGCAAGTTAATAATCAAGCGATCGTTAACAGCGATAGTGGCAGCACGGTCTAAGGTGACCTGTTTGCCATTCACTGCCGAGATTCGCCCACCAATGCGGCTACCAGCAATCAGTTGATCGGCTACACCAATCACATAACCAGGTAACGGGATGCTGCCATCCATTCCAACCTTAAAATTAACCGCGCGGTCATTGTTATTGGTATAGATTGCCCACTTACCGCGGCGCTGCGCCTCTGATTCGCGGGTGCAACCTAAGGCGGATAATTCGACTACGTTGTCGCCATAACGGCGCTGTAAGGCTTGATCGGATACCGAGGTAACATCGGACTCATAGGCGTTATCTGGATTATCCCAGCTGACCAAGGCGCGAGTGTATTTAACCTTTTCGCTGCTCGACGAATAGCTAAATTTACCGTCGATCACGTTGGCATTGGTGTAGATAAAATCCATATCGCGAGGCATGTCGGCTACTGAGTACATTTGGCCGTTTGACCAATAGGTCATGCCTCGGTAGATAGACGCCAAATCACGCAGCACTTGCCACGCCTCTGTTGCCTGCTGAATATAAATATTGCAGATATAGCGAGGCTCCGTGCCGCCTTTGCCGTTTGACACCAGCTGATCGCAATACTGGGCAATTTGGTAAAGTTCCCATTTGTCCACCAGCGACGCATTGATCCTCTTGCCTGTGCCAAAGCGATCATCAAGGATAATGTCGTAACTCACCCATGCTGGATTATCGGTCCATGCGATTTTAAAGCTACCGTCCCAAACGCCCGTATATTCGCGGGTAAGTGGATTATAGTTTGTTGGTACCCTTACCTTGCGCATAAAGGGTTCACACGAAACCACTGGGATGTTTTGGAATTGGCTGGCGTCAAACTCCACATAAAGCAATGCCGTATTTGGGTACTTTAGTTTGCGGTCAATCACATCGGTAATCGCCGCGATTTGCATTAAATCGGCCACACGATTGTTATTCTGGTTTGGGGTTAGGCGTCGAATGCGTATCTGCCAGCTGTTACCCGCAGGTAGGTCAATACGATGGCTGCGCTCATAGGGCTGGGTAGTTTTACCATCAACCGCCGTGCTTAATACCGTTTGATAGCTACCACCATCGGTTGACAGATCAATAGCGTACTCAATGCGATAGCCGTTTACATCACCGTTATCTAATTGCTGTTGCAGCGCTGGCCAGCGAAAGCGAACCCGCACAGCAGAGAGCAGTGAGTTTGTGATTGCGCGGGTGTAAGGCTGCTCAGATTTTAACTCAATCCCTAAGGCAACCTCATTTTCGACCGATGGCAAGCCAGGAATATAGGTTTGATGTACAGAGCCAGGGCGAAAGTCCCAAATAACACCGGGGAAATTTTCAGCGCCATTGGCATCGAGCAAAGGAGTGCCATCTAAAAACACATTTTGGCCGGATAATTGGCCCTCAAATTCACCTTCGCCGATTGCCAGCAAGATTTTAGCCTTGGCGATGGAGCGCAGATCATCAGGCGATTCAACCGGAGTACGCTGCTCGCTTTCGCCTGCTTTAGCCCCATGGATAACGAGTTGTTTTAATGCGGGAATACCCATGTAGTTAAGGCTCCTGTTGATTGCCGTTGCCATTACCGCCGCCTGATTGAATTGGGCGTTTTGATGTAGCAATATCTTCGGCATAAATACCTGCGCTAATAATGGCGCCACCAATACGGCGCTTGCCGTAACCAATACCAACAGGGTTACCAGCAGCAGTGGTGTTAACCGCACCACCAAAGGCATAGCTTGGGGCGTTCTCCGCGGCTTCCCTGCCCTTTAGTCCTTTTGCTTGCGGAGATAGCATTTGCACCACGCCACCAGCGACTAAACCCACGCCAGCCTGAACTAGCCACCCTTGGCCAAAATAAGCCCCAACAACGATCATCACTGCGCCAATGATGGTTTGCAGAATACCGCCGCGCTTACTGCCTGCGATTACAGGCACAATGCGAATTTCATTGGTACCGGCTAACTCAAATTCATCCATTCCGGTATTGCGTCCATTGCGAAAAATCGCATAGCGTAGGCCGAGCTTTGCCTGTTCTTTGATGAATAGCTCAAATCCTTGAAGGGTATTTTTTAACGCGCTAAAAGCTTCGGTTGTGGTCCCAGTTTCGAGTAAGCGCTGGTGAACGCGGCCAAACCTAGAAGCTAATGATCCTGATAGTTTGATAGTGGTATGTGTGCTCATGGTGTTTCCGCGAAAACATGAATTTGAGGTAATAAAAAAGCCACCGATTTGGTGGCTTTAGTAGAAGGTATTTTTCCGCATATTTATGGCAGGATAAGTCTTATATCGCTTTGAATAAATCGTGTTTTACTTACCATGGTAACGCACTATCAAGCGGGTATTGCGCTGCCAGTATCCACCGTAAATATCATGGCGGCTAAGGCGTCCATATAGATGATGCAGGATCTTGCCTTCGCCAACATAAACGGCGGCGTGATTAACTCGCTGACTTTGAATTTGCATTAAGATGCCGTCGCCAATTTGCAGATCGGCTAGGTCGATATTTGGCAGCGCCACAAATCCTGCCTTGGCAAAGTTATCTAGGTATAGCTCTTGCTCGCCTTCCCACCAGCCGTCTTGGCGCTCAAAGTCTGGCAAATGGATTTGTTGCACCTCACGGTACCAATCGCGAACGCAGCTATAGCAATCCCATACACCATGGACAAACGGACGGTTTAGCAGTGGCTTACGCTCACCCGTTGGCACTATGGTACGTAAGTCACCATCAGGCCAACTGAGGATATGCCAAGGTAAGCCGCTAGCCTCACACATGGCGCGATCGCGCTCACTGGGTTTGCTACTGGCGTCTGGGTGGCTGTGGCAAATGCCTATGATTGCGCCTTGTTCGTCAATATCCGCGTATTGCTGCGGATCAATCACAAACTCATCGGCTTTGTTAGTCGCCTTGTTTTCACATGACACATATTGCGCTTTATTACCAAGCTGGATCAGCAACCCACAACATTCGTGAGGGTAGCAACTAGCCGCATGCTGACTGAAGGCATGTAAAATGGTTGGATGCATAGGGACCTGCTTAGTGTGTTAGACCATTTTGCTGACGGCGGGAAAATGCTTTTAACGTATTAGCCGAACGCTTGGGAAGCCGCCATGGGGTAATTCATTATTTTCGCCAAAGCGTAAGGTGCAGCCTTTTATTGTGCCTGAGCACTGGTCTAGCGCTGGGTTATCGGTTGGTTGATCTTCATCGGTAAACATGGCTTCGCCAGTGTAGCCACAATCCGCGCCGCGATATTCACCCCGTTGACACCAGTAGCAATAGGCGGTCATTTGCCTACCGATTTTATAGCCTGATAAATCTGCTGGGTTGGACAGTTCAAAGGTAACGGCGACATTATCCTCATTTACTTTTTTATCAACATACCAAATCTCAACCGCTTCTTGGGTTGGATCCGCTTCGCTATTGCCACTGGGGAAGTTGGTCGCATCAAGGTATTTTGCCAGTGTTCGGCGAATCGTGACCTTGGCTTGTTCCATGTTCTGAAAGTACAAACACAGGGCGCTAATGCTGCCATCGAGGTTGGCCACCGTTAGCGTTGGAGTGCTGGGCGAGCCATCTGAGTTAACTTCAACCCCTTCTAACTGCGCTGGCCACGGGCTGTATTCTTCACCCTGCCAATAAATTACTTTTGCTGCTAACGGTTGCTGTGTTTGTGCGGCTTGGGTTAACTCAGCTTCGGTGTATGTCAGATTATGGGGATGAAAGCGCAGGATATCGGCACCAAAGGCGGTACCGTCGATTTCATAGAGAATAATCTCATTGCCCGGTTCGAGGGTTTGAATATCAGCACTAAGCATCGCCGGCACCTTTGGTCCATAGCTTGCCTTGTTCGATAATCGCTAAGCTATGCGCCTGGCGAATTTGCTCAACAGTAACCACCGCTTCGGTGTTATCTGCTAAACGCCAAATGGTGGAGGTAATCCCAGCATCCTCAGATGCGTGGATTGCGGCCAACATGCGGCGTTGTGATTGCTCGTCACCATCAAAGACGAGTCCATCGACTTCAACAGTGATTGAGTTAACGGCAGCAGTTCGTTGGGTGCGGAATAGGTACTCGTCAATGCTGATGCCATCGATTAAAATTTCAGCGCGATATTGCTCGATGGTTTTAAGTTCAGGACGAACAGGTTCAGGCTCTGCAAATAAAGGCTGCTCAATCGCTTGCTGATCTTGCGCATCTATTGGTAACGCTGGCGCATTAAGCTCAGCATCTGTTTTACGCGCAAGCCATGCTTGATACTGCTCGAACCAATCCCATTTGAGCGTGACAGCGTACAACTCAATAAACTTATCGATGACATAATGCATTGCGGGATTAGCAGCATGTAGGCGAGTGACTAAAAGCACATCGGCCAGAGCTTTTGACTCTGGCCGATGGCGTATTACTGGCTGTTGGTGTTCATCTAGCACTGGCGAACCCGACTTATCGAGTTCGTAAAACATACTTAAGTCCATAGTTAAACCTTGTTCTTAATCCAGCCGATTGGCTCTTTGAGTTTCGCCGTCCCCACTAAAACAGTATTGCCATTTAGGTCTGTCTTGGTGGCTTGGTTATCGACAATCGTTACCTTGCCATCATCACCCCAGCTTGATCCGTTATGCTTTAACTCGGTGAAAGCAAAATGAGGAACTGCTTGCTGGTTGATATTAGCGAGATAGCTAACCGCCTTAAACGCTGGTGAATTATTTGCTGGCGCTCCAAGCGTTAATGCTGGGTGAGTAACACCATCGAAATTTGTCGCAGAGGTTAATTTGCCAGATCCATCAATGGCGCATGATGATAGCGACTTATTATTAACTGTTACACCTGAATTGTTTTTCAACACTTTGCCAATTAACGACTCACCCAGCAGAGCACCGTTTTCAGGACGGTAGTCAGAAGATGCAAAGACGTTGTATGGAACTAGGCAAGCTAGCGTAGCATTAGGTGCAGGCTCAGTTTGGGTAGCTAAGGCTGAGTATTGAACTATCATTACTAAGCTTTCACTTCCTTTTGTAATGTAATTATTTACTGCATCAATATTTGACTCTTCAAAACTCCAACTAACACCATTATTTATAGTGAATATTTTGCTTATTGATTGAGATACGACATCTCTACTTAAATAATATTTATCCACAAATGGATTAACCCAATTACCTTTCCATCCATTTGTAAGCTGTGGTGTTGATAAAATATTTAATGGGTCGCCAATAACATCGTTTTGTAAAAACGATCCTCCAACTGGCTCATTCAAAGCTTTCACCGTTATGAAATAATATGTTGAATTTAAATCAGTTAGCGGAATGCCTGACAGTTTTGTAACTATTGGGAATCTAGTATTTAGGATTTTCGAGCCAAAAAGCACAGCTTTTGTTTCTGTTGATATTGCAAAAAATGAATCTCCTACAGATAAACCTAAATCATTAGAATCTCCAAGGTCAAACTGACTAGCATTAAAATTTAAATATACATTTTTACTATTAAAAGGTTTGCAGAAGTATATTTTTTCACAACCTCTATATTTACTATTTTTTACTTGTATAAGCGCTTCTTCGAAATCTACAGCATCTAACGAAATTGAACTATAACGCATATCACGACAAACACCTCCATTGCCATTCGAATAAATAGCATTGTGTGATTTATTGTCTTTGCGACCAGAACCGCCACCAGCACCACCAATAACACCTGAATCTGGATAAATGATCCCATCCAAAAAAGGATATCCAGAAGTTGGAAGAATAAAGCAACTCTGCTCGCTTTCAATGTTTCTAACATTTGACGCATTCCAAGAAACAGCCGCTCCACCATCCTGACTGCATGCTTTAGATGCTCCACTATTATTCCAACTTGGATGATATACGCCTTGGTTTAAACGGTTAACGGTGCCGCATACTAGGAAGTAACACTCCCCATTTATAGACCTTTGTGAATCTTTCCCTGTGGAAAAACACCCAATTTCATTTTGCCCATTTGGATGTTTTGTAGTTAGGTATATATCATTTTCTGAGACTGAAGATGGCGCAGGTACATCATAATATCCCTGTGCTCCGACATAAATACCGCCTTTAAAATTCAAAGCATCTACTATGGTATTTTCAATTCTATTCCAATCTCCATTGCCAGGTCCTGAAAACTCTCGCCCACGCAATACCCACTGAATCAGGCGGCCATCGTCCGAGTAATACAAGTTGTTTTTAGGATCGGCTAACACCTTTTTCTTTTGCGCATCGGATAGCGCAAAAAAATCAACCTTTTTGGCCTTCTTACCTAAAAAACCAAAATAGCTAACAGGGCGGGCGCTATCACTTGTAGGGATACCATTCATCGAGGTAAACAGGTCACTAAATACGCCCTGCGGGTAAATTTCCGGATTAGCCGGTGTCACTTCCTGCGGGAATGCTTCAAAGCCCCACATATCCACACGGTTAATCACCACCTCAACATTGACAGGATCGGCGGCCTGCGCGTTAAATGCGGCGGCAACCGTGGCATGATTGGTTATTACCCCCGTAATTTTGTTATAAGTGGTTTTGCCATCCGGCGCTCGTGCTAGCCTAATTGGATACGCTAACGGCAAGTGAAAAATCACGCCCGCCATACACAGCACACCATGATCAGTTTTAGAACCACCCACCCCGCCAGCTTTACCAATCAGCAAGGTGTTTGGTGTAGTGAGTGATGTATAAAGCCCCGGCTTGCATTCGTTGACTTGTTTGCCGGCTTCATGATTACCAAAACTAACCCAAGCACTCGCGGCATAGCGTTCTTTATTCTGCGCCCGAATCGCTTCAAACTGCGCTTGTGACATTGCGGCGGAGAGTACTTCTGCGGCTAAAAAGTTGCGGTTGGTTTTTTCAAATGCGGAGCGAGCGGTATCGCCACCCGTGCCCGCTGGTTGGGTGCCTAGATTAATTGTTTCAAATGCCATTGGATTACGCCCTAATTAAGGATGAAATGCTTGTTCGAAAGTGGCGGCGATGCGATACATACCGCCGCCTAATGGGGTGTTAGTGACCTGTTTAACTTGCCATAGCGATGCAGTGCCTAGGGGCGGCGTCCAGATAAATGACTTAGCGCCTTGGTGTTCGTCAAAAAAGGCGACTATCGCCTCGGCGGTGGCTTTGTTTTTGGTAAACGTCAGCGGCCAGCTTTGCACCTTGCTGTTAATGCCATCGCCTACTGATTGGCGGTAGCCATCACCAAACTGAGCGGTGCGAGTACGATATTGGGTGTCGCCTGTGGCGCCGTTATCTGGTGTCCATGTGAATGTTTGCGGCATTAGCGATACCCTCCCGCCATAGTGCGGCCTATCTGGCCGTTAGGCCGCAAATCCTTTGCTAATAGCTCGCGATATTTTTGCTCAACAAACTTTCCGAGCTCGCTGCCGAACTGGCTTAATGCTGGCGTATCGGCCGTGGTGGTGGCGTTGCCACTTTGGTCAATATTTACCTCAACATGCACTACACCCGCGCCAGCCATGGCAGCGGCTGGCACACCGTTATAGGCTGCGCCGCCTGCTACACCGCCGTCCGCATAGCCTTTGTGACCTTTGCGCATGGCTTCTACCGTGGCCACACCACCCGCACGGGCAACATCGCGTTGCGACCAAACCACTTCACCACGGTGGACTATGCCTGCAGGCTCATATTTGCCACCTGCGCCAGTGTAACCGCCTGATGAATAGCCAACGGCACCACCTTCTGCGAAGCCACCAAAAATACTGCTTGCCATACCTGCAATGGCTTTTTGCATTGCGATTTTGGCAAGGTCAGCGATGATGGATTTAGCTAGCCCGGCAAAGTCAGCCTTACCCGTCATTACAAAATCGGTAAGCGCGTCGGTCATGCCACCAAAGGCGTTATCAAAGAGTTTTTCAGTTTGGCCTGCCATATCCGCTGCTGCATCAATGTAGTTTTGCATTGATGAACGGGCACCATTTGTCCAGTCGGCTTGTTTGGCGTCGAGGGCGATATAGTACTCGTCCTGCGCGGCTAATCGGTCGCTGAGGTTTTGCTTAAGCATCGCAAGCTGGGCTTGGTACTCTTCGGCAGTGGTGCGGCCTGCAAGGTTATCCGACAGGGCTTTACCCTGAGCGCGTTCAATATCGCGCTCAATGCTTTGGCGATCACCTAGGCGTTGCTGGGCTTTATCGCCTAAGCCAAAGCTGGCGAGTTTGTCGGCATTGCGTTGTTGTTCTGCGGCCAAGTTGGCGGCAAGGTTGGCACTATAGCTTTGTAGCCGCAGCGCTTCGTTACGCTTTTTAAGTTCTTCATCGATGGCAACGTTTTTTTCAAGCTGGGCACGGATCACCGACTGTTCAGCCAATAAGCTTTTTTGCTGAGCGGTGAGTACATCTTTGTTTTTGATGTCAGCGATTTGTTGCTCAAACTGCAATAGCTCTTTTTGTGATTGCGTGAGCTTAGTGTTGCTATCTAGCTGGCCTTGCAAGCCTGCTTGGGTTTCACGCAGGCGCATAAGGTAGCTAGTTGCTGCGTCATCGGCAAAGGCCTTTTTGGCAGTGTCTTTAAACTTTTCTCTAATCGAGTCGAGATCTCGTTTGATTTTATCGGCATTGAGCAAGGCGCTATTGGGATCGGCTTTGCGCACCTTCTCGATATTGTCGTTGTATTCCTTAATCGCCTTATTGCGTTTTTGCTCGTTGGTAAGGGTTTCTTCGGTAACTTTAGCAATGGCACGCTGGGCTTCGATGGAGTCTTGGTTTAGTTTGGCTCGCTTTTCCTGCTCTGCGCTGCGGTCACGTTCAGCCTTCATCAGTGACATCACTGAATCACGCTCCGCTTCCAGTGCTTTTAATTCTTCTCTAGCTAGACCGTAACCCCATTCACCTTGCTTTGTTTTTGGGCGCAGATCTTCGATACGTTTTGATAATGCGGCATACTGCTGTTCGAGCGTATCGGCACGACCGATATTGAGTATTTGATCCCACGACTCAACCGCACCTGATTTAATTGCCTTCCATGCTTTTTCAATCGTGCCTAGGTTGCCGGTGATCTCCTTAGTGCGCTGATCAATGGCATTGCTATAGGCACTAAAGGCAAGTTCTGCTGCTTCAGTGGACTTACCCGCTTCTTTTAAGGCGGCAATTTGCTCAAAAGTCGATGCGCTGAGGAAGTTAAACTTTTTGTTGAGTTCTTCGGCGGCTTTTACCGGGTCATCGGCTAGTTTGACAAATTCCGCAACCGTATCGGCAACGGCTTTACCCGTGGTATTTTCCATTTGCACAGCGGCAAGGCCGACTAACTCAATTTGGCTGGCGGTAAACTTGCCAGTATTGGCGACCTCTGCCAGTGCTGCGGCAGCTTGGCGTTGGGTACCGCTAATGGCATCAATACGCTTGGCGGCGCTCATGAGTTGGTCAGAGGTTGCACCTGCTGAGTTACCCGTTAATATCAGCGCATTGCGTAGCCTATCTGCCTCGATACTGCCCTGATAATAAGCCAATGCCATTACACCCGCTGCAGAGGCCGCAATAGTAAATGGGTTAATTAAACCCATAATATATCCGCCCATGGCTTTAGCAGCAGGACCAACACCACCAAACATATCTTTTAACTGACCGCCTTGCTGCAAGAATACCGTCATCGGGTTTTGTCCTGCTTGCAAGGAAACCGCGATATCGGTGAACTGTGCTGGTAAGCCTCGAGTGGCAAACGCCATTTGCTTGGCTGACATACCTGTCTTGTCATACTCAACCCCAGCTTTAGCTACTTCACTGCGCATCTGCGCAATTTTTTTGCTGTAGGTATCGTATTCCGTTTGCCCTAGCGAGCCTGATTCACGGTGGCGGCGCAGCTGCTGCTCCATTTTGTCGAGCTTGCTGTACTCAGCAACTAGCGGATCAATTTGCCCAAGTAAGCGGTTAAGTTCGGCTTTTTGTTTGGCTGCTGCAGCTTCGGTTTTTGCTAAAGCGCGTTCTGCCTTAGTTTGGCCTTCAACAAAGCTGCCTGTTTCGGCAACCATGTTTAGCGTGAGTGTGCCGAGTGACTTATTCGCCATGGGGATTCCTGCTTGGTGTTTTGCTTTGTGGGTGGCCGTCCTTGGCCTTATTGCTGTTAATCGGTTTACTTTTTAATCGCGCTGGCTTTGAGCATCAGTAACACATCGTCAACGGTGGCTTCTGGCTGATCTGCCTCGTCTAACTGGCTGAAGATCATAAAATCTTCAAACTTGGCTTTGCCGCCGTGAATGGTGTTGAGGTGATGCATTTGCGCTGCGGCAATGCGCTCTTGCCGCGCTTGAACGCTTAAGGGGCCAAACTTTGCTCGGTAGGCGATCCAGTCGATGACTTCTCGGTGCGTGAGGTTTTGCTGGGCTTCTTCGATAGTTCGTCCGCCGACTCCTGCGAGCACGAGCTCGTGCCAGAATTCGTGGTCGGCGGTAAGGTTTTTGGGTCTGGCTTTAACCCGATACCGTTAACCTCGTTAATGGCGCCAATTAACGCCATGCCTAATGAATCGCAAATGGGCCCGTGAGCCTCATTGCCAAGAATGTCGTCAATCTCAAACAGGGGCTTGCCCTGCTCATCAACAACACTTGAAACAATGCGAGACGTGAGCGAATCGACTCCATTGTTATAATTGTTGGCTTCGATATTGGCGGTAGCGAATGACTTTTTTCGGATGAATACAGTAGCTTTACAGGTTTCACCTGCTGGGTTTATCCACGAAATTTCGCGGCGTTCTGGCTTTGCGGGAGAATAGGAACCCGACTGAATAAGGCTTGCAACACTTAATTCCATGATTATTCCTTAGGATTAAGTTAGTTAAGATGACAAAGCAAAAAGCCCACGGTTAGGTGGGCTTTTGTATGGGTTAACTGAAATTACGGCGTTGTTGATGCAGGAGTCAGCACAGGATCGCCTGATACTTGAATACCAATGGTGCTTTTAACCACATCGTTTTGCGCAAAGGCAAATGGGTAGGCAGTCATAAAGCCTTCGAAGGTGATCCATGTACGACTTGTCGGCAACACAAAGGCTTTGCTGGTAACGGTTGGCGGAACATCTTTAGCATCTGACCAACCAAGCGCCCACTTAAGGGTAGTACCTGCGGTTTTGAGTTGGTGCAAACGTAAGTGTGCTTCGTGCTTTGGGTCTACGTTAATGCCAAATGTCGCCGCGCCTGGTGACTTTAAACCAGCCACAAATTCACGGGCATCAGCTTCAAGCGGTGTGGTTTCGATTGGGTCAACTGGGCTATCAATCCCGTCGATACTTGTCACGGCAATGATGGCTAAAACAGAATCATCTGCCGGATCTAGTGCATAGAGCTGGGTGCCCTGCGTTTTCATACTCATGTTGTTGCTCCTAACAATAGCCTTGCGGCAGATACAAAAAAGCCCCTGCGGTTGCAGAGGCTTTTGGTTTTAAGTGCGGGATTTGTGAGAGTGGCTAACGGGTGACTAGCCAATCAATATCAAAGCTGTGACGGTAATTGCCTGTTTCTTTATCTCGGTCATCACCGTTGTAATTGGTGGTGTATGCATCCAGTTCGATGGCGTGGCGAATCGCATCACCCACTGCTGAGGCTGTGGCGCCTGAGTCGGCGTATACATCTACCTGCAGGGTAAATGCATCGGTATCTGGTCTGCCGGCTAAATAGTTTTCAGGGCTACCGCCGATCACTTGCCAAACGGCATAGGGCTTTGGCTCGTTTTGTGGTGCTTGCCCAAATGGATAAAGCCTTACTGGGTTAGTGCCCAGCAGCGCGGTGACCTCAGGGCTATTACTGCAAACCACAAAAATAGGCGCGGTGCTCATGAGAGTGCCTTATCGAGTTCTTTATCAAATTCAAAGGTAAAGCTGTTTATCACTTGGTTGATATTGTTAGCCAATGCTGGGCGCATAAAGGGCTGGGCTTGGGCGCGTTCTGTACCGAACTCCACTAAATGCCAATGCGGGGTATTGCCGCGCGCGCCTTCGTCGGCATTGGGTGTTGGAATACGGCCGCGATTGGTTGCCACCCCCACGCGATACATGATCACCCCGTCGCGTTGAAATAGTCGGCTAGCAAACTGCAGGGTGATGTTGTCGCGGATCCTGCGCCCTGTTTTTGGGTCATCCACTGCCAGCGCGTTTTGTTGCGCCGCTTTTTTTACAATACCAGCGGCTTTGCGTAGTGCTGATCGTGTGCCTGTATCAAGCACGGTTTGGCTAACCCTGTTCATTTTTGCTTTGACTTCTTTTAAGCCAACAATGCTGAAATCTGAGGTTGCCATGGTTAACCTGCTTTGCTTTGGTTGTTTAAGTACTCAACTGTGACGTGGCCATAACACGTTTTGCAGATCACTTTCTTTTTATGTTTATGGACTTTAAGTGGCTGAGGACAAAACACTACCTTGCCCTTTTTGGTATCGGCATAAATGCAGTGGTCTAGTTTTTTACCGTTTAAAAACACCTCGACGGGTTTACCCATTTCACTGGTATTTTCAATGGTGAAAATGTGAGGCTGGTTCATGGTTAAATGCCCTGATTCACGCCATCTTTGCAGCGTAAGCGCCACTCTTGACGGCCTGTTAAATCCGTTTCTATCGAGTAAATATCGTAAGTTCTGCCGTCCCATAAAATTCGGCATTGGTAAAACAAGCTGAGATCAATTGGAAACCATCTAAGGTTGATTCTGGCGCTGGTTTCAGCTTGTTTTGCATCTGCTGCATAAAATTCACGCCCAGCCCCTGTTAATACCTCGGCGGCAACCTTATCAAGCGGCTTAGTACCTAAGGTGAGGGTTTGCCACGATATTGAAATTGCACCTGTGAGCGGATCCTGCTGCTTTACTGGCTGTTGCAGGTGGATTCGATGCCGTAAACGATAGGCGAGCATTAAATCCCCCAGCCAATACGATAAGGTGTTAACTTGATTTCAGCGGCGTTGCGCAGTTTAAGCGCGTCATCAGGTGACGCTTGATAACTCGATTGCAGCAATATCATTACGCCAGTGATGACGCTTGCAGGTAGTTTGCCCGTTGCTTCATCAAGCAAAGCGCTTAGGGATTCCATTCCCAAATATTGGCTTGCTTCGTCCTCTGCCCCATCAAGCAGCAGCTGCAAATTTGCATCATCTTCATCGTGAAACACATTTAGATTTTGCTTTGCTTGTTCTATGGTGATGATACTCACAGAGGACTCCTGTACTACTGATTACGCTTTGGCTTTTTTGGCTGCGGCTGCAGCGGCCTTAGCATCTGCTTCTTCTTTTGCCTTTGATTCAGCTTCAGCAGCAGCCTTAGCATCTGCTTCAGCGGCATTAACGTCTGCTTCGGTTGCTTCTTCTGGTGCGCGAGCAACTAAGCCATTGTGTTTTAGCTCGTTAAAGTGATGTTCATCTACTTCAAACGGTTTTGATGAAGTGGTTTTTACTTCGGTGTCCAAGTAAAAAGATTTGAGTGCAATGGCGAGTATTTTAGCCATGGTAATTCTCCAAGAGTGTATGCCACTAAAACTAAAGGCCGAATTTCGGCCTTTAGTGCTTTAGTTATCAGTTAACTGATTTAAGCAAAGGTAAAGTTGCCAGTGACAAAGGCTTCTGGACGGTAAACCGCTAGCGCTAAACGCTCTTCTGCACGGATACTGACCATGTTGTTTTCAAAGTCTTTGTCGTTCTCGGTAGAGATTAAAACTTCGATATCCATGCGGTCATAGATCTGTGCGCCCATTTGGAAGGCACCGACTAAAAACTCGTTTTGCACAATAGATTGGGTTTCAACTACTGGGCGGTTCCACAGTGTTGGGCTGGTCTGCCCTTGTGGCTTGCCGATCAAGTAGTTTTTATTGCTGTCCTTCAGCGTTTCAATCACCGCCCAATCAATTGGGTTTAGCACAATGCCATCAGCCGCATATTCGGCTAATGCCGCTTGCAGTAACGCTAAGCGAATGCGGTCAATATGCTGCTCGGTATCAACCGTTGCGCCAGTTGGTTTAACGTAAGCGCTTGCCTGAGGAATAATGCCGTGCAAATTGGCGCCAGTGTTGTTGCCGTATAACAGCTGGGTTTCTTCTTTAAGCATTAAGCCGTAACGTGCACGGGCATTGATAAAGCTTTGCAGTTGTTTTGAGTCATCCAAAATCTGGCGGCTGGCTTTAAATAAATGTGCAATAGTACGCACACCGGCACTGACTAGGCCAAATGTGATTTCAGAGTAAGGCTTAGCTGCACCTTCAGCTACAGGAGCCGCGTTATTGGTAAATCCTGTCTCTTTAACGTATTCAATGCTGTTGCTTTCGGTTTCACCTGGAGCAATTAGGTCACGAATAGTTAAACGACGCTCTGGACCTGCAACAATGCCAGCCATACGATCCGGACGAACTAAACCAGCACCAGAACCAGTGGCAGAGGTGATTGCCGAACGTGGCATACCAACTCGACGGCTACCACGGAATGAGCTGTTAACGCCTTCCATTTCCTTGTCGTTAACCACACGCTCACCGATTGACTGTTCGCGCTCTTGTTGGTTGCTTTGGGCGCCTTTTAGCAGCTTTTGCTCTGCTTCTTGCAAGCGAGCTTGCATTGAGCCTTGCTCTAAAAGCAGCTTATCGACCTTATCGCGGGTTTCGGCATGCATTTCACCAGAAGCCTTGATCTGCTTGTTGGTTTCTTCTGCAGCGGCTTTAATTTGATCACCAATCTTGGTTAGATTGGCACCTAATTCTTCTACTTGCTTCTCAAAATTTGGGTTTGGCATAGTCGCCTCCAGTTATTTAGATAAAATGATTTTTGATGCGTTGATTAGCGCGGTTAGATCGGGGGCGATAGCGTTTTGCGTATCGGACACATCAGCATTTAGCGTGATGCCGCCAGCAGCGCTCGGCGTACTGGACTTTAAATCTTGAAGTAGTTGACGGCGCTCGCTGCGCGGTACGCCAGCCTTTGCCATGGCCGCATCCACTTTACGCAGTGAGTTAGCGTTAGTGTTTTCGGTGGCTTCACCAATTTCATCGGCTGATAAAGTGTCAGCAGCAAAGCCAAGCTCTACGGCTTTTTTGCCACGGATAAAGGTTTCTTCATCCATCATAGTGGCAATGGTTTTTTCACTTTGTCCGCAACCCTCTACGTACAAGTCCACCATGGCAGCATCAAACTCTTCCATATCGTCGGCGATGTTACGTAGAGCGTGGCGGTTACCGATGGCAAACACCCAGCAGTTGTGGATCATAAGGAAGGCCGAACTTGCAACGAATCGTGCATCATCCTCGCCAGCCATATAAATGACTGATGCCGCAGAGGCTGCGAGGCCAAGTACTTTAGTGGTGACTTTGCCTTTGTGTTCGCGCAGACGGTTATAGATAGCGATACCTTCGAACATATCGCCGCCTGGGGAATTGATATAAACAGTGACGTCTTTTTCATTACCGATGCTGCGTAAAGCTGCATCGATACGCTTTAGCGTGACGCCTTCGCCGTACCAATCTTCGCCAATGATGCCGTAAACAGTAATGGTTGATTCAGTGTTTTCTACTGCGGCTTTAATAGCTGGGTTCCACAGCTCTTGCGCGCGCGGAGAAATATCGCAGCGCACTCCGCTCTGCGAGAAGCTTTTTGGAAATGGCATGGTTTACCCCTAGTTATCTTGATTAAGCCAGTTGTTTAGTACGGCTTGGACTTTTGCAGATTCTGATTGCGTACCAAGTTGATCGATTGGTGCAAGGTTGGTTTGAACAGTTAACACATCGGCATTGCCACCACGGCGCGGTAAATTTTCTTTAACCCGGCAATCATCACGGGTGTAGATGCCGTTTTGAGTCATTTTGCTGTAAAACTCTGCGCGTGAAGCGCTATCGCCACGCAGTAACGCTTCCAAGTTATATTGTGCGTACTGAGTTTGGCGCTGGGCTGGTGTGAGCAAATTAATAGAGATTGATTGCTCGATGCGGCGGATCCAAGACGATAGCGTTAAGGTGACAAAGCCAATCATCTTTTGCTCTAGCCCAGTGCCCCAATTGCTGTCTTTTCCGCCAAAGCCGATGAGTGACGGATCAACCAAAAACCAACGGCAAATCTCTTCTACGCTGTAGTTTCGTGACTCGAGTAACTGCGCATCAATTGGGTTAATGCCGATTAACTCAGGGGTAATGCCCTGCTCAAGCACAGGCGATCTTCCTGCATTCATTGCGCCTGTAATCGTTTTTACATATTCGCGAAATTCTTCACGCTGAGGTTTAGTCATTACGCGATCAACTTTGAAGGCGACCGTTTTTGTCATACCGTTTTTAAAGGTACTGGCGCTCACATCCTCTGCCGACATAGCACCACCAAACACATTGGCACCGTAAGAGATGGTAGATAAACCAATCAAACCATCTAACGAGAATGCAGGAATGTGCATCATGTTTTGCTTTTTGATTTGACGGCGGGGGCCGTTTCTTGGCGTGTACCAGTAGATCAAGCTGCCGCTATCATCTAAGTCGATATCCATGCGATGCGGCATAAGAAAATCGAGGGCGATAATCTCACCACCTGATCGGTGGATCTCAATAAACGCATTGCCCTTAAGTAGCAATGATGCGAGCACTGCTTCCCAAAACTGCATGGCCGTCATATCTGCATTGGGCTTAATGCTCAATACAGTAGAAAGGCTGTTTTGAACTTGGATTCGTCCACCATCACTTTGGCGCTCGTATAAGCCTAGTGGCAGCATGGCAACAGTTTCTGAAATACGGCGAACACAGGCCCATACTGCAGCCAATTGCATAGCTGTATTTACATTGACCGTTTTGCCGCTTTTAGACGTAGCCATTAGTTGTGCCCAAAAATCACCGTCCGTTAGCCTTAAGGTTTTACCCATAAAGTTGTCGAGTGACGCAAATGGCTGACTTGCGGCTTTGGCAATGACCAAAGCAAGTGATTTTGATTGTTTCACGCTGTCATTCCTTTACGTAAAAATGAAGCGCCTGCAAACGATAGAATCGAACCAGATAACAGCGACCAACCGAGTCCAAACAGGATATAAACGCCAGCTACAGCCATTAAAGAACCTGTAAGTGCAAGAAAGATGAATAGTGCAAGTGGTGTATTCATTAGTAAATTGGGTCCTTAATTGCTGCTAGCCAATCTTCGGTATCATCGACGCCATCAGACTCTAATGCCGTTCCCACTGCCATAGCTGAGGCGACTACGCCGTCGATACGACCTGTGGATTTTTTCTTGGTAAAAATACGGTTGTCTTTGGCGTCGGCCTCAAGCACGGCGCTTGCGGCGTTCCACCTTAGGCATGGATTGGTTTTGATTCTGATCTCTTTACTGGTGATCAGCTTTTCGAATAACTCAATTGAGCGCGGCATCCATAGGTTTGACTCTGATGCTTTGTAATAACCTTGCCCGTGTTTAACCAGCGGGATAAATACGTTTGCCTCGGCGAGTTCTGGCTCGAGGTAGTGGATCCGGTATTGGTCAAAGCCGATGCTTTTTATCTCAAACAGTGCTGACAGCTCGGCAACGCGTTCGGCCACAAAGCTGTAGTCCACTGCGTGACCGGGTGGCGCATGAATAAAACCTTGCCTTAGCCATGCCGAGTACGGCACGTTATCGGTGCGCTCGCGATCAAGTAGCGTGTCTTTGGGTGTCCAAAAGTCCACTAACAGCGTTTTTACTCGCGGGAAGTAAAGCGCTAAGGCGGTTAAGTCGCGGGTACCGGATAAGTCGAGCCCGCCGAAGCATTCTTCGCCGTAGAGCTCGCTGATATCAAAATCATCTTCGCAATCCATCCATGTGTCGGCGGATAGCCAAGGTGAGGCACTATCTACCCACTGACAGAAGTTTAAGCGCCGAACAATGCTCTCTTTGGCTGGCATGCCCTTGGCTTGGGTGACCTGTTCACGCAGGTATTTATGCGTGAATGTGTGCCCCAGTGATGGGTTGGCCTTTTGCCAGCAACTTTCGTCATTAATCGGGTCGTCACCTTCGTCGAGCGAACAGATAAAGGCGAAGAACGAATCATCTTCTTTGGTACCCGCACAAATGGCCTTGCCGTATTCGTGGTACGAGTAACAAACGCTAGTGCGGTCGTGGCCTGAGTTGGTGATCATGAAGATCAACGCTTGCTTGCGGCCTTTGGTACCCGCACGCATCATTTCAACGACGTTGTTGTTTTTGTGTTCGTGTACTTCGTCAATCAGCGCCATGTGGGGACGCGGCCCTGATTGGCCGTTGTCGGAGCTGATGGGTCTAAAAAATGAGTTTTTAGCGAGATAGGCAAGGTTCCAAACGCTTTGCCCGGTACCTGACGGTTTTAGCCTTGCACTAAGTTGTGGCGACTGCCTAAACATTGAAACGGCGTCGCGGAACAACACCATGGCCTGATCTTTTTTTGTGGCCGCTGCATAAATTTCGGCGGAGGCCTCACCATCTGCCACTAAACCGTAAATCCCAATACCTGCGGCTAAAGGGGATTTACCAGAGCCTTTGCCACTTTCGACATAGCACATGCGAAAACGGCGGGTACCGTCGGCATCCTTCCAGCCAAATAGCGACCCCACAATAAATGCTTGCCAGTCGAGCAGATGGAATGGCTTGCCTTCGTGATCGCCACCACTTAAGCGCAATACTTTTGGGAAAAAGCTAATTGCGCGGTTGGCGGCGGCTAAATCCCAAGTAAGACCACGTTCATGGCCTGTTTCTAAATCTTTTAAGTGCCGCTTACAGGCGTTGCGGATATCGGGGCCAGCGAGGAACTCCCCTGAGGCGACTTGTTTTGCCCAACGAGTGACGCGATCTTCTATATCATCCGAAGAATTCGTCGATCTCGTCTTTTTTCTTGTCGCCATCAGTTACCTGTACTTTGCTACGGGCCGATGGAGTTAGCCCAAATTCTACGAGATAGGCCTTAAATCGCCTGTCGGCATCGGCCAGCATTTGCACGGCTGGGTTTGCCTTCATTAGCATTTGCTCGACTTGGGTGACTTCGCGGGTATCTTCGTCGATGTTTTCGCCGATGATTTTGATGCTTTGGTACGTTCGGCCGTTTTGTTTTATTTCGTCCCTCAGGTCGAGGATTTCGGAATAAACATCACATAACCGCTCAAGCGCCATACCGTCGGCCAGTGTGAGCACGCCCATGTCTTTAAGCAGTTTTGTTAGCTTTTTCCATGCTGCTTTTGCTCTTGGGCTGAGATAAGCCGGCATTCGCGGGATCCCCGCTTCTAGCTTTGGCTCTTTTTTATTGAGCGGCCTTTTACCGGGGTTTCCTGTAACTAGCTTGAGCGCGGTTGGCGTGGTTTTTCGTCCTACTGCCACGTTTTACCTCACTACTTGTTCCAATGGTGATTTGGGTCTGTTGGTTTGCCGCTTTCATCAGCGCCAAGCTTTACCCCTCTGCTCTCCATTACTTTTTTGGTGCTATCGTGGCAAGTCTTGCACAGCGGTTGCCAGTTGTTGGTATCCCAAAATAGGGTTGTGTCGCCTTTGTGTGGGATTTTGTGGTCCACTACCGTTGCGGCGGTGATAATGCCTTTTTGCTCGCAGAAACAGCATAGCGGATGGCGCTTTAAGAAGGTTTCACGGGCTTTTTGCCAGCGTCCACCGTAACCACGCTCGGCGGTTTTGCGTTTGTCATCGCGCCAGCTTGGTTGGCTCATAGCTCACCGGAGCCGTCCAGATAGAGCGAAGATCCATCTTGCTGTTCGTCTTCGGTAGCCATCATCTGATCGACAATATCCAGATTGCTGTTAACCAGTTGGCTAATTGCATTGGTTTGGGCGGTAATGGCGGCGGTTAGCGCTTGCATCGACTCAATTAAATCGGCTTGCTTGCTTTGCTCGATAACTGGCGGCTTAGTTTTTCCCTGAAATGTTGGGTATGCGGCGTTTAATGCGGTTACCTCAACCCAATCAGCAGGAACCAGTGGCACTAATTTTGTTTGACCATTGCCAATATCAGACTCAACAGCAGGCACAGAAACGATGGCGCCATTGAAGATAACGACGACTTTACCCATTGCTATCGTCCATATTGATTACGTTTAGGTTTCCAGCTTTGATCGCGGCCATTCTGGCTTCGTGAAATTCGCGGTTTTGCCGTTTCTTTTCTCTTGAGAGGCGATATTGAACAACGAATAAAACGATTGTTGATGCGATACCGAGCAATAACGCAATCTTATCGAGTGATAGAAAACCGCCAATTGCCGTAGAGATTGAAGCGATATAGCTCCCAGTTGTCGTTGCTTTATCCATAATTGGCGCCAAGGGTTTGATATTCATTGTTAGCCTCCGATCACTCGGTAGACAGTTTCGACTTTTGCTCGTTTATCCAGCTTTCTAGCGATAGCCAATCGAGATCGCATAGAGAAATCACTTTCATCAACGAGTTGGTGTATTCAGAAAGATCTTGGTTTTTCTTGCTGGAATACGGCGGAACGATGCACTGACTGATCAGTTCCTTGGGCGGAAAAACATACTGAATCTTGGTTACGGTAACGGTTCGCACATCTGGCGGACTGCTCGAGCACGCTGTTAACAGCATCAGGGATACCAGTAGCGCCCCAAGTAAGCGTTTTTTCATCGCTGGACCTTTCGAATACCTGAGTTAACTCTTTGGTGGATTGCTCGAACTCGCGCTTAATCTCGTTTCGTGACCGTTCACGATCGCTCAAGGCCTTTGCTAGCAATGCAAGATTGCCTAGCAAGGTTTGTTTGTCTTTTTCTGCAGACTCAAGTGATGAAGTGACCGAGGATAAATTTTTTTGCAGCTCTGAACGGGCCAGCTCCGATTTATCCAAATTTGCATTTAATAGTGCTATTTGGCCCTTATTGATCACAAAAAAAGCACTGAATGCGCCTATCAAAACAACCAACAAAACGATAAGTAAGGCAATGATTTTACTTGATATTGTCGAGAGCATTTTTAACGCCTAAATTTGCCAGAAAAAAAGGTCTCATTTCGCGGTTTTGCATAAAACTGTATGCGCACGGTCAGTTAGGCAAAAGCCCTGAAGTTTTGACCCGCCCCACCCACCAAAGAGCAAACACCTTAATTATCAGTAATTTGCACAAATCAATTGAGAGCGTCGAGGCAGTCGCGGTGCCGCTGCTGCGCCCGAAGCCACACGCCATAGCAGCGCTTGTTGCCAGGCGTTGAGCAGTCATAACCAGCGACGGTGCGATACTCTGGCAACAGCAATGCATCACATGATTGTTGGTATTCACCTTGGATAAGATGGCCACGCATCGGCGAGGCTAACCAACGGCCGATGCCGTATTGGTACGTCCAATCGATGTATAAATCGTAAGATGCTTGGTTAAGCTCCACGTTCGGCAGGCTTGCTCGAAAACGTTGCTCATCCTTATCGATATGAGCCTTTGCGGTTTTAAGTGCGTTAATTGGGGTAGTGGTTTCGCCTAGCTTTACTGGCCGTCCATCTGCGTGATAAGTTGACCCAAAACCAAATGTAGGCCGATCACCTTTAACAGGGATCTCGGCAACTGGCGAGAATCCCTCAGATGAAACTAAGGTGATCAGTGCAGCAGCTGATAAGCTCAGGCCTGTGACTAATACCTTATTGCGCATGACAAACCCCAAAACAAAAAGCCCCGGCGATGGCCGAGGCTTGAATAAACTGAAAGGTCTAGATAGCAAAAAGCCACCAGATAGGTGGCTTTAGATGCTATAACCCGCATTGTTATAGCAGGATAGTAAAACATAAGGCTTGGGTAAATCATTTTATTCTACCAAATTGTTTGCTTCTTCAGCTTCATTAAACGGTATCATCATCCGGTCTTTGTCGAAACTTTGAGTAGACTCATTCCAGCTCTCTTGCTTCATCGTATGGTAAAAAGTCTCTGCAACAACGACACCATCAAACAGCTTCATGAAACTATATCTGCCATCGATTAACTGTTCTTGGCTAAGAGAATCAACATTTTCATTTGACGACACAGGCAATAAGTTACCAGTTAGCATAGGTTGTGGAAACTTGGCTGCAAAACCTAAGTTCATGTAATCATCTTCTGTTACCAAATCAAAATAAATTCCATACTCACTTTTTGCTCCTGAGAGAAAGCTGGTATCTACATTTAAAAGATAAAAAGACGGTGAGTAGTAAAAGTCTTCATTAACTTTAACGTGTGGCGGATTATGAATGTAATTTACCCCAATTAAATCGAAAAACTTTGCCCATTGTTTTTCCTGCAAACTTCTAAATCCCATAAATTCCTCTTCATCCTTGTTTATGTTTTACTTATCACTTAACTGATTTTAATTCGACCGAACTCATCCTTAATTCCGAAATAAACAATTGAACGGCCTTCATCACAACAAAAGCACCAACCTTTAAATTTGTCTCTGTTAGCATGGTTAAGTCTGGCAAGAAGCTTATTTGCTGCACGCCAGTACACCTTAAAAGGATCCTCTTTAGATGTAGGAAGCATTGTGTTAACAAGGGCGTCAATGCTGATAGCAAAAGACTCACCCACATCAACACCGAGGACGTCATTTATCAGTTTTTCAATCTGATTTTCAAAATGCACATCCACGGCAACGATATCTTCTGCGCCAATGGTGTAATTACGTTCGTTATTCATGATTTTTAGCTCTTAAATTTCACTATCACGATACTAAACTCATACCTCGCTCAATGTCTATTCCAGTTGGAACAAAGACGATCTTAAGCCCTATCTTCTTGGCGTAGTAATACTCGGCGGTGGCGCCGGCAGACCTGCGCCAACCTGGCAGCTTCACAATCTCATTGCAAGCACGGATCATGGCGTAACAGATATCCATATACTGGGCTTCTGTGAGCCCAACGGGCAACCCTGCAGAGTGCAGTACTACTATGCCTGTTGCATCCAGTCGGTATGCTTTAAGCAGAATCAGCTTTTTGTGGAATTAAAAAACCACGATTTTATATTCTGTTTGTGCGCTTGATATGTGATTATTAAATTTGTTCAATTACGTCTTTAACTACTCCTTTAACAACTCCTTTAACAACTAATGATCCTCCATGATTATAAATATCACCAATTACCATACCATTTACTTCTAAATAGCCGCCATTTTTGAGAGTTACTGATTTCGTAGCCATTCCATTAAGAATTAGATGAGCACCATTTTCTACAGTAACATTTCCGGTGAACATTCCATTCATTTGCAAACGATCATTAATGATTACATCACCTTCAATTTTTCCATTCTCCGTTTTCATTATTTATTCCTTTATATACTTTTAGTGTTATTAAATTCGGCTTTATAGATTAGCACATAATGCTATCTTAATTATCTAGCAACACATTTATACTAAACTAATACCTCGTTCAATGTCTATGTCCGTTGGAACAAAGACGATCTTAAGCCCTATCTTCTTGGCGTAGTAATACTCGGCCGTGGCGCCTGCAGACCTGCGCCAACCGGGCAACATCACAATCTCATTGCAGGCGCGAATCATGGCGTAACAGATATCCATGTATTGGGGTTCGGTTAGGCCGAACGGCAGGCCAGCAGAGTGCAACACTACTCTGCCAGTTCCCTCCAGTTGCTCAGCCGCTTTAAAGAATGCCTGCTTGTTGATCTCGACATTTCCGCTTATTGGGCCAGCGATGTAGGTGGTTATCATTAATCGTCACCAGGCGGAGATTGATTAGCCGTGGCATTATCTAACGTATGCTCACGCCACGCATATTTACAGCACCGGCATGTTTTTAATAGATGCTCTTTTTTACAAACGATTTGGTAGTCAAATGTCCTTGCCACATAGCGAATAAACTCACTCATCTTTCCTTGTTCTTTGCATGTACCTAAATTGGCACCATCTTCTACAAACTGAAATTCTATTGAACTAGATCCGCACTTCACGCATTTACACATGAGTCACTACCTCTTGAATGTGGAAAACACCGTCAAGATAAAACCCCTTTACTGTGCCTATGACATCATTCCCTTCGCACTCGTCGTAAACAAACTCCTTTGCCGTAGCCGGGATAAAATTAGAAGGGTATTGACTGACTGCTTTTTTAATAATTTCTGCGTCTAGCCATTGCATAAAGACCTCACTTGATCACTGTTAACTTTTTGCCTGATTCGATTGCTTTCAGCACTTCGATTCGACCAAGCCCACTATTTTGGTACTCGTTCCATTCGCTGTGATGCTGTGGGCAATAATGCATATCCTTACCAACGGTTTTCGCGCATTTGCGGCACAGTTTGCGATCACAAGTTTTATCGTTTCCTACTGGGTAATCACATAGGAATTCTGCTGCAGGGAAGTTATCTCCACATTCGCTGCAGTCGTCCATGTTGATCTCATCTTCTGAGAAGTCTCCACAAATAAAACCGACTGTTTGACCATTACTTCTTATTATTGAGCAAGCCATTACTCTGCTCCTGCTTGCTCAATTGCATCGCGCACTGCCTCAGGCCATTCGCCAACTAACAGCTCGGTGCCGTCATCAAAGTGAATCTTGGTACCATTGAAGCCATTACTGCTATGCATACTAAAATGCTTGATTCTATCCAGAACAACAAAGCTGTTTTCACCGTGATAGAAAGGTTTAAAAGATGCTACTTTACTCATTAAATATCTTCCTCTTTTGAAGATGCATAAATTGCCTTGCAAGCCATGCCCCACAAGGCTTTAAGCTGTTTTGCTAATATTTTCCATCTTGAAACTGTCTTGACTTAATCGCTCTGCAAATAGATGGTGTATCGACAGCAAATGCTTATGCCATAGCTCGATAGCCTCCCGCTTTTGGTCAGCTAAATAGGTGTGAATATAGGCTTGGTCTAGCTTGGTCATGGAATGGTTTAGCATCTGCTCGGCCACCATGTAATCGATACCCAAATCAGCCCAACATGAGCGAGCCAGTTTGCGTAAATCGTGGGCCGTCCATTCACCACCACTCACCTGTTTAACCAAGCTATTGGCACCACGTTCATCTAAGCCGGTGTTACGGCATGGGTGCGGAAATAGGTACCCGCCGCGATAACCTGCAGCAGCTTGCATTAACTTATGCCAGCGTAATACATCGGCCATCAGTCCAGAGATAGGGATAGTCAATTGAGCATGGGTTTTGGTGATATTGGCGGGGATCACCAACTTAGCATTGGGTTCGTCGTAATAGCTCCACTTAAGCAAGCGGGTTTCCCCAATGCGGGTACCGTAGGCCAACATAATAAACACCAGCAACGCAGCACTATCACTGGCGGTATCAAGGTCACTAAGTAGCTTAGGCAAATCCGTTGCCTGTAATTGAGGTGGTTTGGTGGCTATGGGTGTAGCGATAAAATCCGTAAAGCTTAGTGATGCCAACGGATCTTCAGTAATCAACTTAAGCACTGTCGCTTGCTTAAATGCCTTGCGCAGCACTGCGTAATACTGGCGAACACTGCCAATAGAATAACGCGCCTGCAGCGGCCAAATTAATAGCTCATCGACTTTATGATGATTGAGCTCACTCAGCATCACCTCACCCAGCACAGGCAATAAATGCTTAACGATGGTGCATTTAATATTGCGGCGCCGTTTAATCGATAAGCTGGTATCCGCCTGTGACCGGGTTAAATACCAATTCAGCAAGCCGCCGCAACTTAACCAGGTATTCACCTTCACGCTTTGATCTTGCCGATGCTGAATGCTCAATGTGGGTAAATCATCAATGATCGCCTTAGCACTCACCAGCGGCCAGTTCGCCACCTTTGACCAATTCGTCTTTCCCTCTTTATTGGTGACTAAATACCAACTGCCACGACTGCGCGAACTACCCAATCGCAACCGTAGCGGATAACGTGGGTCCCTAATTTCGGTAATCGAGTGATCGGCCACAGCCCGTTTAATGGCCGCATCACTTAAGGCAATACAGGCGATAGCCATCAGTCGCACCTCATGTTAGTGCGGCAATCCGCGTAGAAATACTCAACCGATATCGCCTCTTTATCAGCAGCTGACAACCCCACCTTAAACAGTGCAGCGGTCAGTTTTTCAATCAACTCAAACTCAGCCAGTATCAACGCTTGCTGCAACTTAATCAGCTCGCCATTAGCCGCTAAATCAACGCCAGAACCGCCGCATTTATCACAAGGATACAGCTCGAACATTGGCTTAACTTTGCCAACACCACGGCAGGCATTGCACTTAGGCAACGCATTAATCTGCTGATGAATGGCGTTTTTAGTACTAACCAAAGCCTTGTATTCAGGCGTTGATAACACCAGCTTTTTACAGTGCAAATCAAACCGCTCATTAATAGATGACTGCGTTGCTAACACCGACATTAAGCGCTTATTTATCCGCTCCAATGGCTCAATCCGGTGATAATCGGCATTACCAATGGGCAGGTGGCCATCGAGTTCATTACTGATCACTCTTACCGCCGCTTCAACACCGCAGGCCAGATCAACCGAGCCCATCGACTCAAGTTGTTCTGCCTCTTCTTTCAGCCGTTTAACTAAGTCGCTTACCGTTTCAATCATTGGGATAAAGCCTTTTTTCCAAATCGCTGTTATGCGCCTTTATCGCGCTTACACACTCTTCAACACTTTCAAATTGATAGACAAATTCACGGCTGCGACCTTGATCATGGGCATAAAAGTAAGCAAATGCGGTTCTGCGCTCTATACGGCTTGCTAATTCAATAGCTTGCTTGCTCCAACGCCGAGTTGTTCTTGTTTCAAGTACTCTGCCTTGAGTCCATGCCACGTCTTTAAATTTTTCTCTGTTGTCAGGTGCTTTCATCAACCCGCTAGCCCCATTTCTTCGCCAACCATCCGCAGCACTTTTTTAGCAAAGCGAGCGGCATCATGTTCGTGCTGATGTAGTGCATCTACGCCACTCATATACTTGTCGTAAAAATGCTGGCTAAATTGCTCTGTCGTGATCTTGGCGCCACTCAAATCACAAAACGATTTAGTCAGCTGCTCAACGGTGTTCAACATCTTTCCGGTACCGCTGCAGTGCTTACACTCACCATTGCGGTGATAGTTGAGTTTTGTTCCCTTGCACTCAGGGCAAACACGGGTACCGCACACTTCATTTACGGCAAGCTTTGCCAAGGCCGAAGCGGCAACAGGCCTAAAATCGACTTCATACTGCTTGCATAGCGCCTTTACGAGTACATCCTCAGCATCTACATCGCCGCAAATGGTCGCCTCTAACACCTTCACCCCAACTGGGTACTTACCCTGCACCTGCGCAACAACACCCATAGCATCCTCCTTACTAAAAACCCCTTTACCACAAGCCGCACCAATCGATAACCCGCGTGGAGATAGCAGCTCAAACAAGCGCTCAATTGAAATCATTTATCTGCCATCTCCTTGGTGGTTAGCTGCAGCACGGGCAGCGGAATGAATAATGCTCAGTGCCATGCTTGATACACGGCTTTCGGCCGACTCAAGCGGATCTTGGCGCGATACAGTGCTCATTGGCTTACGTTCTGGCTGCTTGCGCAGCAATCCACGGGCACTTAGCGCATCGCCTAAGGTTTGATTGCCAACCTTAGCTTGGCGTGAGGCCGCAAAAATCGTGGCGCCAGCTACATACAAGGCAATCGCTTGCTCCAAGTTGGCGGCGCTCTTTTCGGCCGTTTTACGCAGTAAATCGCGCTCTCTTAATATTTTTAACAGGCTGACTTGCCCAACCCCCGCCTTGCTTGCGGCGTTATAAGCCGAAAGCTTTTCATCAACATAAAATTTGATGGCCTTTTCTAATCTTTCGCTGACTTTTTTAGGCTCCTTGCGCAATAAGCCGCGATCCTTAAGCTCTTTTGATAGTTTTTTACGGCACACAGGCGCGGCTGCAGAACTCTCTATCAGCGTCATCTTTTGGTTTACATACAACTCAACACCACGCGCCAAGCGCTCAGCAAATGGGGCTTTTAACGGCATAATTCCCCCTTACCAAACAAGGCGATCAACGCAGCATCACGAGTATCGGCATTGCTGCGGCCAGTCCAGCCGGTGATCTTGTTAAAATACACACTGCTATCCTTGGCCTTTTTCACAGGTCCACGCAGCGGTTTAACCAAAGTCACGGTAATCCCTTTGTCCTCGAGTACTTCTTTAATCAATCTGGCGGTGGCTTTCACTTTGCCCAAGTCCTCAGCCTTGCTCATATTGATCTTAAATTCACTACCGCCTTGGCTTGGGGCATGGCCAACGTAAGCCAGCAATGGATTTTGGCCTTTGGCAGTCCGCTTTAACTTGCTAGCGAATACTGGATTTTTGTTATCCACATCCTCAAGCAGCACAACGCAAGGCGAACTGGCAGCACTGCTAACTACAAACTCAATCAACTCGCTAAATCCCATGCTCTTAAGCAGCAGTATCTTGCCGGCTACCACAGTGGCCACGCCGCTTTTTGTGAGATCAGGATCAATGCCAATAATTAGCTTCATGCTGCCTCCGCATTACCAGCGCAATACTTAGCAAACGCATCAGCATAAAAATCAGCATCTTGTTCGATGCCAATGTAATTACGCCCAGTGTTCATGCTGGCTATTCCGCTTGAGCAACTACCAAAGCAAAAATCAAGAACGGTCTCTCCATGATTGCTATATGTGTTGATAATCCATTCGCACAGCGCTACTGGTTTACGAGTAGGGTTAATTCTTTCGCCCTTCCTTTTTTGCTTATCTGATGAGAAAAACTGAACAGAACGTGGGTAACGGCTAGTGCTGTCGTAAACAGACCCTTTTGAGCCTTCTCCATAGCACTCACTGCCTGTTTTACTTCTTGATGCTGTTTTTCTTGGATGACCATGCGTCATTTGTGGGTTGTAAGTGCCAACTCCATTACAAAAAATAAGCACATGCTCATGAGCTCTCATTAGTTGCTTTTTGGCATTGTAAAAACCTGTCGCATTACCTTTTTCCCAAACTATTTCTTCTTTAAACCAAGGTAAGTTTGAGCATGTTAAAACCGAGGTGAATGGCTGTGCTGCATGCATTGCAATAACACCATTAGGCTTAATAATTCGTTTAAGCTGCTCCCACATTGGAATTAGAGGAATAACTTCATCCCATGCGCAGCGAGTCGTTCCGTAAGGAACATCTGCATAAATCAAATCAATGCTGTTATCAGGTATGCCTTTCATCAGCTCGAGGCAATCTCCATGTAGTAATTTAAAGTCCATACTGCTAAACCCCTCTAAACCGCTTTGACTGTCTCACTAAAAACTGATTGGCTTGTTTACGTCCAAGGCGCCCACCAATGGCAAATAAACGCTCATACTCGATTGATACGGAATGTTTAAACTCCGCGGGGATAACCGACATATGCTTTACAATCTTCTCCATATCCGACTCACCACCGCGGCAATGCCACATTTGCGGTAGTTCGCGTTCACGCAATAACCCTTGGGCCCGTAACTCAGCGGCTGTCACCGCTTTTGGTACAAATAACTCCGCATCGTTAACCGCCTCTTGCACGACTTGACTAGCAGCAGTATCAACAGACATAGGCGCCACAATCGCGCTATAAAAATCCGGTGCATCATCTGGTAAGTGTTTAATTGCCAGAGCCATTGGCAGTCCTTAGCCCAAACTTTTGGCGCAGTGAGGCGATAATCGAGCAAGCCTTTTGGCTTTCAACAGGCTTGTTTACTGGGGCGGCAAGCGCCTTAGGAATGCATGCATCAAAGCTTTCACCCTTAACTGCACGGCGGCACATCACCTCGTAATTGCGTTTAAACAACGGCCATGTTTGCTGTTCTGTGCGGTTTTGCAGCTCATACCAACCCGTTTCACGGCCAGCGGCAAACACCGCGCCATGGCTCCAATTGTGCTCACTCGGCCACCGACCATGGGAGCAACACTCGCGGTAAGCCTGCTCGGCGCTGGGTAATCCAAGTTGCTCAGGTGTAGGCGTACACATCGCCACAAACTCAGCGGGGTTAACGCTCCAAGGCGCAGTTGCAGCACGTTGTTTAAAGGCCTCAATGCCAATCATCACCTCAGCCACACTCAAGCCAGCCTCACCGATTTGCTTAACAAACTCCTGCACTACGCTGCCTAGTTCAGCGCCAAAGCGATTGCTAAAATCACGGCTGTACAGGTTCATAGTCGGCATCAATTGTGTTGCCACCACCGTGGTGATCTGCTGAATGCTCGAGTTGCTCTGCCATTTCACGCAGTTCGCGGAATACTCGTGCTGTGGAGTGTTCATAGCGTGCAGGGTTTGCGGTAGCAGTTGTTGTATTGGCTTCATGTGATGATCTCGCTAGCAGTTTGGCGTTTAGTTTGTCCCATTGTTTACGGAGGGTTTTTGGGCATAACACATTGCTCGCCCAAAACGAGTCGGTATTGGCAAACTTAAACAGCTTGCAGATGTCGTGGTGAGTGCGCTTGTCTTGCACACGCATCAAGCGCACTTGGTTAGCCCAATCAGGCCAATTCGGTTGCTTTGCAGTGGGGTTAACAATCAGCACTTTGTTGAAGATGTACTCAGCACAGGTTAAATCGTCTTGAGTGCCCCAAAGCTTGCCGTTAGGAGTTTGAATCGCAGCATCGGGTTTTATCTGTGTGTCGGCCATTGCGTCAGCAATGTTCGACGAAGAGATCTTTTGTATTTCTTTTGTATTAATGTCTTTCTTTTGTGGGGGTCTATCTAGACAGTTTTTACTGTCAGAATAGACAGTCTCGCTGTCAGAATTGACAGGTTTTACTGCCAGAATAGACAGTGAATTTTTACTGTCAGAATTGACAGTTTTTGCCTTTGCTGGTTTATCAGTCCAAGAAGAAACCGTTGGGTTAACCCCAATTTTCTTGCCATCTTTGATCAGCACATTGCGCTTTAATAAGCCGCCAATCACCCGCGATACGTTGTCAGTATCGATATCCGTCATTTCTTCTATTTGACTGTAAGATACCCAGTCAGTGGCCTTGCCGTAGCCATAGGTTCTACGGATAACCGCAAATACCACCCGACTCTCACGATCGCTTAATTTCGTGCGGCACAGGGCGTCCACCAGCGTATTGGAGAGTCGTAAATAACCATCTTCCAAATCTGCTTTCACCACCCCACCCCGCGTTTGCTGTTTGTGCTCAGCAACGGGCCGTAACGGCACCACATTACTGCCACCAGCGCCATGATTGACGCTATCAATTGATTCCAGTACCATTGTTTTTGCCTCTCTTTGGTATTAAGCCCACAGCCTCCATAGCTATAGTGGGCTTTCTTATTTCAAGCGCACTGCACTACCCGAAAACTGATACCCCGCATCCAACACTCGCGCCGCAATCGCCTCAGCACTCGTCGTCGGTGACGTGCGAATCACGTTAGCTAGCAAGGCAATATCTTGATTGCGCTCAATGCGAGCGAATTCGGCATCTTCTTCTGGTGTGTAAGGGATATCTGCGTACTTGCCGCTAAGATGGTTGCAGACCTCATTTAACGCCTCAAAATTTGGGAATTCTGCTTTATTAGTGGTGCACTTATCAGTTAACTGATTTGGCTTAACCTTTACCGCAATCACCGGGTCATAAGCTCTCATCACACTCTCCCATTGGCCTTTAACCGCTCATAGTCATGGCGGCAGTCGGCATCACAAAAATGTTGATTAGTTGAAACAGTTGCCTTGCAGTAATGGCACTGGCCAATAAAAGGCAGTGTTGGTTGACGAACAGTTAAAGCGGCCTTGATATGCGCTTCATGCTCTAATGCCGCATCATAAATAACATCACTCATGCTGCGCGCTCTTTGTTATTGACACAGAGTCATTAATTGAAAAAATCTGACTAGGTTGTAACTCAACGCTGAAAGGGTTTGCTTTTGGCAGATCCCGCACTTGGCTACTCACTACCGCTTTAAGCGACAGCACTTCACGCACGGTTTTGGTGAGCTCACGGCTAATGCATTCAAACTCATCAGGGGTGATCACCCCATCCGCGCGGGAGTCGCGGATCTCGGCAAGTGCAATGCCCATTTGCTCGCTAATCAGCAGTAGCTGATCGCTTAACTCTTCATCGCAGTTAACCGACTCAGGCAGCTTTACAAACACCCCGCCGCGGCTATGGCACCACGCAGAGAGAATGCGGTCATCGTCGGCCAGCTCAGTCAGGTGTATCGCATCACGCAAATAAAGGTGATTGCTGTCGTTCTCAGGGTTTAACTTGTTGTACATCACCCCGGGCTGCTGGAATAAATCCTTAGCCAGCTTATCCACCCCGTAATCGTGCCCAAGCGCATGGGCGGCATAGAGTGGATCTGAGCATGAAAGCGATTCGCGCTTTAATGTGTTTTTAGTCATAGAGTTAGATATCCTTGTCATTAACAAGAGCAGTTAAGCAACCCGAGGTGAAGACGTAGACTCAATGGCTTTATCAGCATGAACCTTCAACTCACCGCCCGTTAAGCGCTCAAGCTGAAACGCACGAAGCTCAGGAACCTCTTCGCCCCACTGAGAAACAGCAGACTTATTAAGTCCAAGCGCCTCTGCGAGCTTGATGCTCGAACCGAAGTACTTAATCGCGTCAGTTTTTTTCATATTAAATTCCAGCTTGGAAGTGACGTTTAACGAATTGAACAGAAGTTTAGATCAGTAAACTTATTTTGTATAGGACTTTCAACCTTAAAAGGTTTAGATTGCTTAACATGGACACGTCAGAACGAATCAAGAGGCGGATGCGAGCACTAGGCTTGAAATCCGTTGACTTAGTAAAACAAACAGGTGCATCTAAAGGTGCGATTAGTCATTGGGTAAATGGCACAACACAACCTTCTGGTGAGAACTTATTATCGCTGGCTAAATGCTTAAAATGCTCCCCTGATTGGCTGCTAAGCGGAGAGGCAGAAAAGCTCGAGGTGCGAGAATCAAATGCTGAGTGGCATGCAGGCTTTGAGCTATGGGATGGCGATACACCATTAAGGGATGATGAAGTGGCACTACCGTTTTACCGTGAAGTAGAATTAGCTGCAGGCAGCGGATCTACATTTGTACAAGAGAACGGCGGCTGCAAACTCCGATTTGCAAAATCTACCCTTAAAAAGAGCCGAGTCGAACCGCACCACGCGGCCTGTGTGACCGTTAGCGGCAATAGCATGCTGCCAGTGCTGCGCCACGGCACTACCGTTGGCGTCGATACCAGTAAAAAATCGATTATCGATGGTGAGATGTACGCCATTGATCACGATGGCATGTTACGAGTAAAAATGCTCTATCGCACCCCTGGTGGTGGCATTCGCATTAAAAGCTATAACAACGATGAATTCCCCGATGAATTTATCTCCCCAGAAAAAGCCGCAGACATTAAAATTATCGGCTGGGTGTTCTGGTGGTCAGTGCTAAACGTTTGGAATAATTAAATTAGTAAAAGGATTTTGTATGAGACTTATCACTGCCTCAACATTAATAGCCCTGCTCACTGGCTGCGCCACCTCAGCTGTAACAATCGACAAAGCCAAGCCTGCACCAGCAGAAAGAGTGCTAATCAACAACGTCGACAGTAAAGAAGCCAAAATCACCATAATTCGTGATAGCGGCTTTATGGGTGGTGGTTGCTATGTCGATGTTTTCTTAAATGACAACCTAGCAGCCAAGTTAGATACCGCTGAAAAAGTCACCTTTAACATAAAATCAGGTGAGTTGATCTTAGGTTCAAAGCTATCAGGTAGCGCCCTATGCGGTGGTGCAAGTATTCGCCATTTTGAAACCAGCATTAGCCAAGGTCAGCACAAACTATATCGCGTGATGACTGACCAGAACGGCAATCCACAAATCATATCTGGCGGTATTGCGCCAAACTAAAGTTGAATAACAAGGAATAGTGATGATCAAGCTAGAGCTAACTGAAAAACAATTTGAGGCGTTATCGAAAAAGAAACTGGCCGATGTTGTTACCCTATGCGCCACTGTAGACAGTTTAAAGCAAACCAATCCAGCGATGGCGCCATTTTTAGATAAATTCCTGAGCAATGAAACCATCGAAGTTATCTATAACGGCGGATCAAATGCAGGTAAGCCACGTAAGTTGATTTTGCAAAACATTAAGCCAGATGGTGCATTTACTGCGTTTTGCATTGACTCTGACGCCAGCAAATCATTCAAGCTAGAAAAGGTCGAGCTAATCGACTAACCACCATTTATCACCAGCCTTTATAGCCACCTTCTAGGTGGCTTTTTTGTATCTGCAATTTGCTTCCCTAAACAAAAAGTTTATTTTATTAAACTTTCCCATTGACACGAAAGTTTATTCAACTAAACTTTGAGCATCGATTAGAACGAAAATGAAAAGATTCTAATCACGCTCTTTAACAGAATGGCCCATGAACAACTAACCTTGGCACCCTCATTTGTGAGGGAACCAAGCTAGGTTACTCCGAGGATCACGCGGCGGAGGATAGTAATCCGCGTAAACAGACCTATACACCGCTATTGGCGACCGGACTGTTTGAGTGGGAAGAGCCCATAAGAACAGGTACTAAATGGTTTTACTGCGAGCATGACCCAAATATGTGTATAGCCCCGCCAACCATCGGCGGTGTGGTAGATGGACAAGGCCCCTTACCTTAACAGTGAGGGCGCATTGGGAAGCAGTTTGCACAATCGGTTAAATAGCACGGGGCGCAACGTGCTGAGTTACGGCGTTACAACGCGCTGGTGTACAGCGAAAGCTCGGAAGGCCGTACACAAACTGCTTCACCAATGCGAACAACAAGGAGAACGCCATGCAAACTTATGGCAGAAGTTCATTAGAAATTGCCGAAGATAACCTGCTTGAGCTGGTTGTCCCCGTTCACAACGTAAGCAAAAAAGACGCTAAACGCCTGTGCATCCACCGCCGCGAAATCGGCGCTGAATACCGCAAAGCAGGTCAAGAGTTGCTTGATGCCTGGGAAGGAACAAAGGAACAGATTGAAAGCGTTAACACCCTGTCACTTGCAAAGCAATTAGCGGTTTTGAAATCACACTAATCACGCCAATCAGACTTACAAGCCAGCCTGCGGCGTCAGTAGGAATACCAACAGAGGACAAGCCCATGTGACTAACTAGCCGTTAGAAGCGGCCACTTACAAGCGCAGGTTATGACTGCGACCCGAGTCGAGCGTAGTTCTCGAGCCAGCTTTGGATCTGGTTAGGGTTAATAAGCAAGGGTCCACTGGTAAAGCAGCGCGAACGCCTGAAAGTCGCGCACCAGTTATTAGCGGCAAGATTGCGGCAGATGACGGGTTCAGGCCGCCGGATGACGTAACCGGCACCGTTTACACCGCAACCATCCGGAATTACCGGATAGTTGCCACCGTAAAACCGCATGGAGCAATACTATGAAAGCCCAACAACCTGATTTTATAGACTTAGTGCTAATGCTATTAGCCAAGCTAATCCCCTTCGACGTGTTCTAACCAACCCGCTTTACCCAACCAAGCAACCCTTAACCCAATACAACCCATGCGAGGTGACCTATGTCCCACCCAATCGCAGCGCATCACAGCGCCACACTGCTACCCGTAGAATCGCAACTGCTGTTACACCTCAGCATTGCCTGTCGCCTCGCCCAATTACCCGAGCTGATGCATTGCCCAACGGTGATCCAGCGTAAAAACGAACTCGAGGCCTACTTGCAAAGCCATGTTTGCAGCTATGCCTTCCGCGAGCGTTATCACGTTACAAAATTGGATGACGGCCCGTTAAAAACCACCGCATTAAACGAAGTGGCCAACATCCAAGTCAGCCGCAGCGGTCGCGTAAAACTCACCCGCATCGCCGAGCCACCAGCAATCAATATCACGGTAAGCGATAGAACTATCAGCTGGCTCAACCGCAGCGCTCATCACACAAGCCATCACGCAAGCCAGCTAATGATTAATAAGGCAGATAGCCATGTTTGATGCACAGGCCCACGCCACCAGCGACGCCCTAGTCGCCATGCTGGGTAAAGAGCTTGAGCAAGAACGCCAAGCTAAAGGCAACGCCATTGCAGCTTATTGTGATCGCTCAATAGCCGAATTGAACCAGCTGATCATCGACTATCCCGAATCAAAACACACTTGGTTGCGCCTTATCGATAGCTGGCAGCAGATAAAGCAAAAGCACGGCTACAGCAGCGCACAAGATCTGCTTGATTCCCAGTATGCACAACTCGCCAGCCAAACCAGTCAAGCACACAAGTTGAACGTGTAAGTAATCGTTACACGTTCAACGCCAATCGTCTTACATCATCCAGTGAGTAATCACCATGAAAACCAAATTCAACATTGAATACCTGCCAATGCTGGCAGCGTTCGCCGCAAAAAATGATGTTCGTTACTTTCTCAACGGCTTTCACGTAAAGCCGCACCCCGAAAAAGGCGTGATACTTACCGCCACTGACGGCCATTGCCTCGTCACCATCCATGATGAGGACGGCTTTACCGATGGCGATTACATTTACCCAATCAGCAAAGAGTTGCTAAAAGCCGCCAACAAAAAAGCATTACCGTCTATTCAAAACATCTTTATCAACGATGGCGTGGCCATGCTCACATCGATTTACGACATCCTTGATACCTTCACCACCTTTGAAGCGTTGGACACTCAGGAACGTAAGTTTATTACTCACATTGAGTTTATTAACCCAATCGATGGTCGTTACCCAAATGCAGGCAAACTCTTTAAATCACGGCTAAGTGATGAAAACTTAAAGCCAGCATCAACAATTGGCATGAATGTTAACCTGCTCAGCCGCCTATCAAAATTGAATTACTGCAAGATTAACGGTGCTGTTTTGCACCTAGCAGAAAAGAATTCTCTGATTGCAGTCATGGGCTTAAAAAAAGAAATCGTCGCAATAATCATGCCCATGACCTTGGACGAATCAGAGCGAGCTCATCCAGCAGAGTTTGTTTACTTTGCAGGCCATCAGCCAGTCGATCCAGCTCCCGAATCCGCCACTCAAACCACCTCACCCGAGCCTGAACAGTCAAGCGCCGCTTGATTGCCGTCGCCATTCACGAAAGAAGGAATAGAGCATGAGCTACTTCAAAATCAGCAACCAAACCGCAGTGCAAGCATTTAAAGACTTTAACGCAGCGAAAGCGGCCTTAATTGAGCAAGCCACTGTACTGGCTAACCACTTTGGCGGTGAACCCATTTTTAGCAACCGAGTTGATCAAGTGTCGTTTGCTGGTATCAACTTTCACAACTTTAACCAGCTAGAAAACAACCACTTATGGTTTAAGCCGAAAGCGACGAACTGCTTTGCTTCTGAGCCTAAATGGGGCAAACCCAAAGCCGCAGACCGTGAAGCGCTAGAAGCAATTAAAGCCACTTATAACGCCATGAAGCCTAAGCCTGTTTCACGCGAACCGTTGCTAACCGCACTCGGCGTAAGTTATGGGGATTGCCTATTTAGTCGGCTGGATATGTTCCTGCACAACGACGTTATTTACCTCGATACATGGCTAAAGCCTATCGATTCAATCGAGATACTCGGCAGCGAATACGCATACGCAAAAAACGAGTATACCGCAGGCAAAAAAGCCTCCAACCAACCAGCACAAGCTAGCGCCGCTTGATAGTTGCCGCCATTCACGAAAGAAGGAATAGAGCATGACACAACGTATCGAATGCAGTCGCCGCACCTGTCGCTGGACAGGCAGACATTCAGAGTTAAGCAAGATCGCAGACCCTAAATACGCTTCTAAGTCTTTTGCTGTTTACAAAGGCGTTTGCCCTAAATGCGGCTGCGAATCTTATTACGAATTGCCGGAGCCAATCATCACCGAGCGCGTAGAACACGCTAACGCACTCATCAAAGTGATATCAGAACATGGCCGCAAGTTCTTCGACTACAAAGGCACCATAGCAACACTTGAACTCGATAAAAACGGCAAGGTTTGGGTGGTTGATGAATATACCAAAGCACGGATTTACACCCATTCCCAAGGTAGTTGGCGCGGTTTTCACCATGGCGGGACCTTACGCGAATTAGTGTGTGCAATGCGTGATTACATCACCAAAGGCAAGCAACTATCGATTGAATGGATAGCGCCTACTCGTTGGAATCCAGATAACGGCGACATTTGGGGCTATGGCAAAGAAGCCGCAGCAGCCGTCCGCGCAGCAGCTGCACAACTGCCAATCATCAAGCAGGAGGACGCAGCATGCTAACCCACGACAAACCCCAACACGCCGATATCAAGATCGGCGTCGGCCATATCGTCGCCGACAAAAACGGTTGGATGTTACCAGGTGGCAAGTTCACCACCAACCGCGCCGTCGCCATTCGTGCCGCTAAAGGCCTGCATCGTTTCTTGGTTAAAAGATAAGGACGTCACCATGAGCCAACAAATTGAAATCCCTGCATTCTTGCTCGAAATGTCACAGCAAATGCACCAGCAGCAAAGCCAGTACATCATAGAACCAATCTGGCAAGTACGCTGCAAGCGCTATCTAGTTACAGAAGAAGGCTATAACGATCATCACTGGGAGATTATTGATGCTGATAGTTATGGACGTGCGCTATATCGTTCAGATCTAAATCCTCGTTTCAAAGCAACGCTGGCCGAATGGTTAGCTGACAACGATCATCAATGGTGTAGCAATTGGATTTTTGATAACGACATCGAAACCAAAAATCCAGACCTTACTCATATCCATGACCCTGAATTTGATGAAGTGTTTATTGAAGCATTTATCGATAAATTTGATGTTGAGTCAGATTACGACCAGCTACCTGACCCGCTTAGAAAGGTTTATTTTCAAGAAATTGAAGCAGTCATCAAAACCTGCCTAACTGAAGCCGATGCTTTGGCATTTATCTCCCATAAGCAGCACGACTATCCAAAGCTTTACACCCATGTCGAATCAATGGTGTTTTGCCCACAGATGATCCAGTTGCGCCATTGGATCATGTCACTCACCACGCCAGAGGTGAAAGCATGAGCCAACAACTCACACCAAAGCAAATCGCGGCAAGGGCGTACTACCAAGCGCATAAAGAAAGTATCAAAGCGCAAAAACGGGCTAAATACGAAACTAAGGCGCGTAAGCCAAAGGTGATGAAGGTCGTTAACTCATCGACTTCTCAACCTTCAACCGCTGCACCTAAAGCTAAAACAGTCAGATTCCAAGAGGAAAATGAGCCAGTCATCCAGTCAATTAGGATATCGGCCGAGGATAAAGCGCGCTTGGCTAAACGCCGCTGCATCGAGGACATGAAGCTAGCCAAAGAGCTGGGCTTAAGCATCGAGGATTTTGAATGATGAGCCAATTATTCTACCTGCGCGACTCGCGCACCAATGTCGGCACCTCTTGCCTATTTTGGGCACATCATGGCTGTGGCTATACCAGCAATTTAGATAAGGCGCATGTTTACACGCTTGAAGAAGCACAGCGCAAATTTAATAGCCGTCACACTGATGTGCCGCTTTGCAAAGAGCTTGTTGATGAACTGTCAACAGTGCGAGTTGATTGTCAATACCTGCCATCAGATGGCGAAAAAGCCGGATGTGATGAGTACGTTATCTCACCAAAAGGCAAGTGGGACGGTAACGATGTTTACTGGCTAGGCGTTGATATGTTCAGCGTTAACTATAAAAGCGCCTTTGTATTCAGCTACCGCAGAGCGCTTGAACGTATCGATGAACTTGGCATTGAGGCAAACATCTTCGCCAAAGCAGAAATCGACGCCATCGCTCGCCGGACTTTTCAAGCGTCCAATATCAACGAACGCAAGATGATCACCGCCGCTGGCATCCGCAAACCTAAGCGCAAACGCCACCGCCAAACCACGGGCAAAACTCGCGGCAACTGCCCACATTGTGGCGCCATCACTTGGGGATTCAACCCATACGAAGCTTACACCTGCGCCCAAGCCGATGCAGAAGACCGTGGCTTTAACCTTTATGACAATTGCAAAGAGGTGAAGTTAGCCAAGCAAATGCGCAAGGCCAAGATTGAAGGAGAAGCAGCATGATCCCTAATTCAGTGATTTACACACCAGAAGACATTGCCGCTTGGAATAAAGCCCTTAATCGTCACTTCTGCAATATCCGTCACACAGCAATCTTATTTGTGCCAAAAAACACTGATGATGCGGTGATTTACGATAATTCTGAAAACCACGGCATCCTCTGCGCCATTGGCGATGTTGGGATTGAAATTGATCCAAACACTCGCCCAGGCATTTACGAAGCTGAAGTCGAATATTGGAGCGAACAAAGCTTCGAAGGTGAATGGGATGGCGGCGTGGTTGTCCATAGCATGCTGCCTTACAAAGCTAGCGACTCACTCTATAAACAGATCGCCAAAGAGGCTGAGGCCAGAGTTCAGAAGGTTTATCGTGATAATGAATGGTCAGGTATCGAGGCTTATCACTATAAAGAACTTTGTAAAAAGTACGGCTTTCAAGATAACGCTAATTACAGCGACATGGAGCGCGTCGCCTACTTACTTGGCGCAGTTGGCCGCTTAATTTGTTATCAGCCAAAAACAGATGCTGAAAACGAATATAACTATGTCGCTGGCATCGAGTTAATTGCAGAGCTAACAGGTTGGTACAACAAAACCGACGACCAGCTAAAGCAAATCTCAATTGCTTTTATCGAGCAAGGCCTCTACGACAAAGCAGCGCTAACGCTTGCCCTGCTTTCAAGCAATCAAGGTAAGTATCAAGGCGGTGAAGCATGAGCCAATTTGACTACATCAAACAGCATTACGGTGTTCCTGCCGAAATTGGCCGCTTAGTTAAAGTAAATGGCCGCGCTGGCATCATCGTAAAAGATTTAGGTCATCACCTTGGCGTTAATTTTAACGACGATAAGCCGGGCGTTGTTCGTCATTGCCACCCCACTTGGGAAGTTGAATGCGGCGGAATTGGCCGCATTCGCAAGCAGACAAGATCGCAGGCGCGTTATCAACGCTATTTAGAGTACGGCGATGGCTTCAACAACTTCATCGATTACTGTCGATGGGACTCAAGCCCAAATCGTTCTTGGAATGGAGGTCTGCATGAGCGCCCCTAAATCATCCCGCGAAATGCTTTACCTGCTGGCAGGCAGCGAGCCAGAGCGAAAAATCGACTTGCTGCTATCGCTAACGCGCATCACCTCCGAGCCAACCATTGCCGCATTAAAGCTGCACTACACCACAGGCTTAGACGCAGAACGCTGCGCCGCTCGCCACCGTATCGAGCTATCAAACCTGATGCGCGCCCAAACCACGCTCAACAGCATCATGGGCGTGATTGAGGCAATCAAAGAACTCGACTGGGAAAAGCATCTTGCCAAGCTGGCCGCAGCCAACGCGCGGATCGCTGAACTCGAGCAGTTAGTTAGCAGTGCCGCCAACTATCTGTATGCAATAGGAATGAATGAAGAACTTGAGCAGCAACTTAGCGCTGCTATCAGTGATTCAAAGGAGAAAGCGGCATGAGCAAAAAATATCAGCTGATATACGCGGATCCGCCATGGGCCTTTAGCAACCAAAACACGGGCGGCTCGATGAAATCCAGCGCCCAAGCCAAGTACACCGTGACTAGCACCGAGGACTTAAAACGCCTCGATGTTAACAGCATTGCCGACGACAACTGTGTACTGGTGATGTGGTATGTGGGCGCCATGCCGCAGGATGCCATTGATCTGGTTAAAAGCTGGGGCTTCACCCTTAAAAACATGAATGGCTTTGTCTGGAACAAGCTAACGGTCAACAACAACCCATTTTTTGGCATGGGCTTTTGGACCCGCGCAGGCAGCGAGTCGGCCATTGTCGCCATAAAGGGCAAACCAACGCCAGCTTGCCGCAGCGTTCGCGCCGTGGGTAATTACGATCCACAAAGCCTTGATGAAGTGCTCGCCCACCTCTGCTACGTGGGCACCTATCAAAACATTCGCCACAGCCAAAAGCCAGATGAGTTTCGCGATAAATGCGTCGAGCTTATGGGTGATGTCCCTCGCCTTGAAATGTTCGCCAGAACCAAAACCAAAGGCTGGGATGTGTTTGGGAATGAGACCGTTGATTCAATCGATATTCCACTTAAATCAGCTGAGCAAACTAATCTCCCTAAGCCCAAAAAAACTAGGAAGAAACGAAATCCAGCAGAACAGCTTGATATCGAGGAACAAATTGCGCGGGACAGCACAGCAACAAACAGCGTTTGGCCGATTGAAGTGATGAACATTGCCAAAGAGGTATTCGAGCTTTGTGGCATAACGGAAACCACTGAAATCCAGTTGCAAGAGCTGTGTGAAGAAGCCAACCGCCAGCGGTTAGAAGGTTATCCAACCGACTCAATCATCGATGACCTAGTAATGAATATGCCAACGGAGAAAAAACCATGCGCGGCTTAATCGTAGATAACTTCGCCGGTGGCGGCGGTGCTTCAACTGGTATGGCTTGGGCACTGGGTCGCAGCGTGGATATCGCAATCAACCATGATCAAGATGCTATCGCAATGCACTCGGCCAATCACCCTGACACCCTGCACTATTGCGAGTCGGTGTTTGATGTGGATCCAGTGCAAGCGACTGCAGGTAAGCCAGTTGATGTGGCATGGTTTAGCCCTGACTGCACTCATTTTTCCAAGGCCCGTGGTGATACGCCAGTAAAAAAAGAAATACGCGGCCTAGCGTGGATCACCATTCGTTGGATCTTGAGAACCCGCCCGAAATTAATCCCATTAGAAAATGTTGAGGAATTTAAAACGTGGGGGCCGTTGATTGGTGAAGGTTCAGAAAATCAACGCCCCGATCCTGCTCGCAAAGGTGAAACGTTTGAAGCCTTTAAAGCCATGCTTACTACTGGTGTCGATGCTGATCACCCTGCTTTAGCTGAGTGCGTTGAAACCTTAGGGTTAACTCATTCAGATAGATATAAGTTGATAAAAGGGCTCGGCTATAAAGTTGAATTTCGTGAGCTACGCGCCCGTGACTATGGCGCCCCAACTATCCGTAAACGCCTAATTATGATTGCCCGTTGTGATGGCCGGGCGATTGTGTGGCCAGAACGGACACATGGTGCCCCGCATGATCCTCGGGTTATTCGTGGTGAATTAAAGCTGTGGGTGACAACGGCTAAAAAACTTGATTTTTCTTTGCCATGCCCAAGCATATTTATGACCAAAGAAGAAGCTAAACAGCAAGGGCTTAACGTTAAACGCCCTTTAGCTGATGCGACATTAAAACGAGTGGCCATTGGCACGATTAAGCATGTTTTAGAAAACCATAACCCATTTATTATTGAGATCGCTAACTGGTCAGGTAAAGGCACTAAGAGCGTTAACGAGCCCATCAAAACAATCACCGCTTATCCTAAAGGCGGATCATTCGCTCTTGCTGCGCCTATTATGGTTCAGGCTAACGGTGGATTTAATACCACCCATGCTTACTCAGTTGAAGAACCATGCAGCACGATAACCAACACAGGCAGCCAGCAGCAAATAGTCTCGGCCTTTATGGTTCACTTGCGTAAAAACATCAAACCGACTTCTTTAAGTGACCCTATGCCAACTATTACTGCAGGCGGTACACACCATGCTGAGGTTAGGTTAACTCTTGTTGCACCAGGCGACAGCGGATTAACGGCAGAGCAAGAGGCTGGCGCCGTACAAGTCAGCGCGTTTTTAATGCGTTATTACTCAAACGGTGGCCAATGGAGTTCACTCAACGAGCCATTAGCCACTATCACCACTAAAGAGCGTATTGCATTAGTAACCGTCACTTGGAATAAAAAAACCATGGTGATCGTGGATATTGGTTTAAGGATGCTTACTGCTCGAGAGCTTTTCAGCCTGCAAGGCTTCCCTGATGACTACATCATTGACGGCTATAACGGCAAAACAAACAAAACTCAGCAGGTCGCAAGGTGTGGCAATTCGGTACCACCACAATTTGCAGAAGCTATTATCCGCGCAAATCTCCCCGAGCTTTGCACACAAACAGCCGAAGCAGCATAGGAGGCAGCATGAAGCAATCAACCGCAATCCGCGAAGCGCTTAAACAGTGGTACGCCCTGCCAAGAAAACAAACAGGTAGCTGCCAACAATTTATGAAACAACTCGCCGAAGAATTGAAGAAGGAAGGTAAGTGATGACAACCAAACGCAGAGTATTATTAGATGGCAACGGCTCAAGCCAAATCAACGTAGAAGGCCTTGGGGTTTACGTTCCTGCCAGCGAGCTCGCACAGCTTAAGCAAATGCTGGGTACCGAGATTCAGCAATTAACGGACCAAGTTAGAGCCATGGAATTGGATCGCTCAACCCATATCGATGATATAGGCATCGACAGATTCACTAATGCGATGCGCCTAAAAATGTCCTATTCCAGAGCTAAAGGCCGCAGCGGTTGGGATGATCCAGCGCAGTGTTCAGGCGAGCAATTAGCGGCGGCATTAGTCGAGCACTTAAGCAAAGGCAATGCAGGTACATTCGAGGACGTTGCCAACTTCGCAATGATGCTGCACCAGCGCAAAGAATCGCCAAGTTTGTTGGCTGATGCAGTAAATGAAACGCGCGCCAAAGCTGTAATGAACTTTGCCGAGGTTAACCGTGGTGCTTATCTAAGTGGTTTTGTAACTGCTGATCTGACCGTTTATGACGTTTATCAGTCAGCACGTAACCACGTTAAAGATAACTATGGCTATGACACAAAGCCATGGGTTGGTGATGACGCAGACAAAGCAAAGGGCGCTACTTGTGAAATCATTGCGCTTGCTCTCGAGTCGATCAATCCAATTGAATTTGTCGCAATGGCATTAAGGCATACAACTGTTAGCGGTGAATTTGACTATCAAGACGTCAAAGACGCATTTAAGTATTTTGCAGATGGCTACCGCCAAGCGGCTAAGGATGGTGCGAGATGATCAACGCACTCACCGCAGTGATTAGCTGTTTCGCCATTTCCATATTAATTACGCTGACTGTTGTCGTGGTAGTTAAATTTTATACAAAGCGCGGAATACGTAAAACATTTAACAATGGATATAAGCATTGGCAATTTTGGATAAGAGTTTTGTTTAGTCCATTAATGCTCTTTTTCATAATTATTGAGTGGGTTGGAAATAAAGGTTATTACCAACTTTATTCAAGATTGCCATCAATCCCACAATGCAATGAGGTGCATGATGACTATAAATGACCGCATGAATTTGCTTATCGCGGAGAACGAGCAGCTAAAATCTGAACGGCTTGAAATGCTGACTAAATTTGGTGAGTTAAATCGAGACAAACTAAGGCTTGATCTTCTTGATGAGATTAACGCTGCTTTCAATAAAGAAAACGGCACTTTATACGGTTGGGTTGTTGACTGGAATCATAACAGGATTTGCCTAAGAGATAGCGACCCAATGAAGAAGTCAGTTAGACAAGCAATCGATGAGTTTGCCATAAGAGTAAATAAGGCAGGTGCAGCATGACTCTAGATATCGGAGAAGCGTACCAGTTTAAAGGTGTGCGAGATCAAATCATCTATGTTGGTAAAGAAGGAAATTGGCACCAGTTCGAGCTTAATGGAGAGCCTGGTGTTATTTGGTGCGAGTTGTTAGATACCGATTTGCATTTAATTGAAAAGGCAGGTGCATAATGTTTCAGCAAGAAATAGAAGCTATGCAAGGTAAAGTGGTGCAGCAGTTTTTCTCGCCAGCTCAACTTGCAAAGGCGTTGGGGATTGGCACAACCAAGCTATACCAACTGTTTAAGTTGGAAGACTTCCCAAAGCCAACAACTAACCCACACTTTAAAAACAAGTACAACTTTCAAGAAGTTAAATCGTGGATTTACGAGAACGAACAATGAGGCCGTTACTGCGCGGCCTTAAGTTCAACTACGTTGTGGTAGGCTGCGGGATCTTTGAGGCGCTGCAGCTTCTGCCACCAAATTCGATATGCCTTAGCTTGTTCTTCTAAATAGTCGTAGTGATCATAAATCGACTGAATCCCGCTCAGCTTATGCCCCAGCATGGTTTCGGCCACTTCTGTAGTAGTAATTTTACTCATGTTAGTGCGCTGCGTTCTGCGCAAATCGTGCAAATACCACTCATTTAACGGTGTACCATTCAGCTTAGCCCACGTATTAATTGGGTTAGACATGCGTGTTGTCGCCGCCTGCGAATATATCCCGCCTTTCTCTGTCGGAAAAACTAGCTCGTTAGGGCTAAGTGAAAATGCTAGCTCAAGCAATGGTACTATCTCGTCGATGATCGGCCGCAATAGCGGCCGCTGCATCTTGTACCCTGTTTTGTGGTTTTCAACTGGCACGGTCCAGATCATCTTAGTAAAATCAAAATGCGCTTTCTGCGCCAATCGTAATTCACCAATCCTACAGCCAAAGAATAATGCCATGAAAACCATAATCCGGTTACCAAGGCGCTGCCGTTTGGCGTTATCAATGGCTTGCAAAATAATCTTGAGTTCATCATCGCTAAGCGTGCGTTTACGGCTTTTGCGAGAAATATTTAAGTCCTCTTTCGACTCAATCCCCATCAACTCATTTGTGCTAATTATTCGCCGACGAACAGCCCATTTAAGCGCCCTGCGACTCACTGTTAACGTTAGATTGGTAATGGTTGGCTTCTTGGCTGCGATAGACTCAAACAAATCTAGCCACTGATGCAGCGTGACTTGTTCTACCTGCTTTTTGCCAAGCACCGGGAAAACATTAATTTCCAGTGCGCGCAAATACTCATGCGCGGTACTGTCTTTTACACTGGCACGGCCATCACTAAACTGTGACTTATGCCAAGCTCTAAAAACCTGCTCGACTGAGCCTTCGTTTGATACGGCCTTTGCCGCTTTATCGCGTTTGTATTCCCGCGGATCTTGGTTATCCAGTAGCAACTTGCGGTAGACTTCACACTGTTCTCTGGCTTCTTTAAGCGAGAGCAAAGGATAAGGCCCAATATCAACCCGCGCCGCCTTGCTTGCCCAGCGGTAGCGCATTTGAAAAGTAATAGCGCCCTTAGCGGAAACCCGAACACTAAGGCCGTCACGATCTGCTTTCTCATAAGGCTTATCAGCGACTTTGTTCAGGTTTGCTTTTAACCATGAGTCAGAAAGTGCCATAACCTTTCTCCATCTTGTACATGAGTCTTTCATGTACGCAAATATGTACACAAATATCAAGAATAGAATCGAACGAAAGTGAAAAACTTTTCAATAAAAAATCCATTTTTACTAATAGTTTCAAAGAGAATTAGCGGAAAAACGTAAGACAATGAATGATACTGAAACAACAGTGTTTAAATCACTCATTAGTATCTTGCTCTTCTGACTGTTCAGGCGTTACTTTCAAACCCGAAAATACCGCCTGCAATGACTCAGTATCCGTAAGCGCGGGTAAATCCGCGAGGGTATCTAAGCCAAAATAGGCTAAAAATTCTAAGGTCGTGGCGTAGAGTGCGGGTCGCCCCGGGACTTCTTTATGGCCAACGACTTTAATCCAATGTCTATCTGACAAACTTTTGATGATGTGGCTACTAATGGCCACACCACGCACCTGCTCAATATCACCACGGGTCACAGGTTGACGATAGGCGATCACCGCCAGAGTCTCTAATGTTGCCCGCGAATACTTAGGTGCTTTTTCCTGCCACAGGGGTTGCAAAAACGGACTCAGGACTTCCAAGGTCTGGAAGCGATAACCTCCAGCCACTTTCACAAGTTGAACACCCCGTTCCTGATAATCCTGTTGCAACTCGTCCAATGCGGCTTTGATTTTGTCTCTGGAAACACTGAAATCCGCCAATACGGTTTCTTTCAACATTTTCACCGACAAGGGTTTCCCCAATACAAACAGACTCGCTTCAATAAGCTGTTTTAATTGAATTGGATTTATCTGCATCAATTAATAGGCCTTTACATAAATAGTTGAAAACGGCTCTGTTTGGTACAATTCCACTAATAATTCTTTGACCAATTCCATTAGCGCTAAAAAGGTCACCACCACACCGGCGCGGCCTTCTTCGACACTGAATAAACACTCAAAGGGCGTAAACGTCTCGCTATTAAGCATGGCTAAAATTTGGCTCATGCGCTCGCGGGTCGATAACTGTTCACGCTTAACATGATGATCTTCATTGGCATCGATACGTTTAAGCACCTCGCCAAAGGCGCGGGCGATTTCAAATAACGATACATCAGGCGGGATCACCAAAGGTTTGATATTCGGTGAAGGTGCCGCGATTGCTTGAAACACATCGCGTTCAAGCCGAGGTAAATCATCAATTTTTTGCGAGGCTTCCTTGATTACCTCATAGGCCTTCAATTGACGGATCAACTGGGCCCGTGGATCTTCTTCTACCTCATCTTCCACCACCATACGCGGCAGCAGCAGACGGGATTTAATCTCGGCCAGTGTAGCCGCCATGACCAAATAATCAGAGGCCAGTTCAATACGCGCCTGAGTGAGCATCGCGATATATTCTAAATATTGCGCGGTGATCTGAGAAATGGGTAAATCGACAACATCTAATTTTTGCTTACGGATCAGATATAAAAGTAAGTCTAGCGGCCCTTCAAAGGACTCTAAAAACACTTCTAGCGCCTCAGGTGGAATAAACAAATCCTGCGGCATTTCGGTCATCGCCTGACCACGAACAACGGCTAAGGGTAAACTTTGTTGCGTGCCCTGCATCCGCTATCCCCATGTAAAACAATCACCTTGAAACCGCCATTCCCAAGCAAACAGTATCAGTCTCATTAAGTCGAGTTGACTCGCTTCTTCGCAAACGCGCGATTATACCCGTAATTTAGTGTCGATAAAACTGCCAAATGACGGTTTTATCGGGCTAACATACGCTGCCACACACTATCGCTGAGACAAACCTGATTTTACAGAAACGGAGTCACATCCCCAGCGCCTTCACGCAGGACTTCGAACCCATCTTCCGACATATCGATGACTGTAGTTGGCTTTTCACCTAAATAACCACCATGAATAATCACATCCACTTGATGCTCTAACAGGTCGCGAATATGTTCAGGGTCCGACTCGGCAAATTCTGCGTTTGGCATCACCAAACTGGTCGACATCAACGGCGCATCTAACGCCTCGAGCAGTGCTAAGGCAATCACATTGTCTGGCACGCGGATACCAATGGTTTTTTTCTTGTCATTTTGCAGACGACGGGGGACTTCCTTACTCGCCTTAAAAATGAAAGTGTACGGCCCTGGCGTACAACTTTTTAGGATGCGATAGGCCTGATTATCCACCTTGGCGTAGGTCGCTAATTCAGATAAGTCACGGCACATTAACGAGAAATTATGATCGTGTTCGATTTGACGAATGCGAGTAATGCGCGTCATTGCGTCTTTCTCACCGATCATGCAACCGAGGGCATAACCCGAATCGGTTGGATACACAATTACGCCGCCGGACTTCAGCACAGCCACGGCTTGACTAATCAAACGTGTCTGTGGATTTACTTCGTGTACATAAAAAAATTGACTCATGGTCGTTCCACCCAAGATCCCGACTGCCAGACCCAATCAATACCTTGAGGCTGGTAGAGATTTTTACCTAATTCAATCCAATTGCTTGGAAAGTGAAAATCACTTCCTATCGATGCAAGCAACTGATTTTGGACACTCAGCGCCACTAAATTGGCCCTATCATCCACCGTTTGCTGGCCGAGCACCACTTCCATGGCATCCCCACCAGCTTCTTTAAATTCTCGCACTAAACGCTTTAACCACTTGGCAGACAGCTTATAACCACTCGGATGTGCCAATACCGCGAGCCCGCCCGCGTTGTGGATCACCTTAATTGCGCTGGCCATATCGCCCCAATTATTGGGCACATAACCCGTCTTACCACGGGCTAAGTAACGCTTAAATACACTGGGCATATCCACCGCATAACCGTGATCGGCAAGCCAACGAGCATAGTGACCACGGCTTAACGCTGCGCCTGCCGCAATTGCTTTTGCGCCCTCATAGGCGCCTTCGATCCCGGCTTTAGCCAATCGATGGCCGATTTCTTCGGCGCGAAGCTCACGTAACTCACGCTGGTTTTCTAAAAACGTTAATAACTCTGTGTGGGTTTCATCGAAGTTGAGCGCCACAATGTGAATATCGTAACTATTCCAGCGGGTTGAAATCTCAACCCCAGAAATCAGCTTTAACGGTTCGGTCTGCGCTTGATTGAAGGCGCGGGCTTCACTTAAGCCTGCAACCGTATCGTGATCCGTTATCGCAAATAACTGCACGCCCTTTTCAAGGGCTCTGGCGACCAGCTCGGACGGCGTGAGATGACCGTCAGATGCGGTCGTGTGGCTGTGCAAGTCAGCCAAGATGCTTTGAGTATTCATGCCGTTATTGTACGTTAATTTAAGATGAAATGTGCATTTATCTCACACTTTATCCAGCAGGAACCGCATTTGACACAGTGAGTTAGCCACATGAATCCATCATTTTGAAAAATATTCAATTGACTTTCGCCTCAGGCTCATGTTTTCTATAGCTCAACTAACGAATTATTGAGACCCTTTTGAATGACCCATACTAACGCTTCTTTCAACATCATTTGGTGGTGGCACTTCCCAACGTAGCGGGTGGTGTGAAGCTCTGTGCTCATTTGAAAGTAACAGAATCAACAAAAGCCCGCAGAAATGCGGGCTTTTTTGTTGGTGCGAAAAATGTCTGCAACGCGGTAAACGGATAAAAGCGAGATAACAGCATGACCCTAAAGACATTTAATCAGGTTACCCAAGCCGATGGAGGGAATTTCCCCTCGCCACCGCAGACATTTGCACGTTCACACACGATCAAGGCCACCTTGGCATACCATAGCGATCCGCTGCGTTTGTACCAACACATCACTCAAAATGCGCCCCATACCATGTTGTTGGAATCAGCAGAAATAAACAGCAAGGAAAATCTTAAGAGCATGGTGATGACCCATGCGGCGCTGATGATCCGCTGCGACGGGTATTGTTTACGCTTTAGCGCACTGAGCGACAATGGTGCCAGTTTACTTGCCCCCATCGAGCAATTTTTTAGTGCTCGCTCAAGCCAAACTCAATGCCAACACGATGGCCATAACCTAGTGGTCACGCTGCAAAAGGATACCGAGCTTAAGGACGAAGATGCCCGCTTAAAGTCCACCTCGCCACTTGATGGTTTACGCTTGTTTGTTAAACATATCGACTGTGGTCAAACGCCGGCATTCGAAGACTTATTTTTAGGTGGCGTACTTTCCTACGATTTAATTGATACAGTGGAGCCACTGCCTAAAGCACCAAATGGTGCAAATGATTGCCCTGATTATTTATTTTATCTCGCCGAAACCTTAATTCTTATTGATCACAAGCAAAAACAAGCCGAAATCATCACCCACAATTTTAGTGAAGGTTCTGCAAAACAGGTTGAGGTGACCCAAGCCTTAGCCAAACGAGCTAGCCACATTAGCGCTGACTGCCAAACCTTAGCCAATGATATTGAACCTGCGCCCGCACTGGTTGGGATAACAGCGACTGAGCAAGTCAATATCAGTGATGAGGCCTTTAAACAAACCGTTATCGATTTAAAAGAACACATTGTTGCGGGCGATATCTTCCAAGTGGTGCCCTCACGCAGTTTTAGCCTGCCTTGCCCTAATACCTTAGGTGCTTACCGCGCACTGCGATTAACCAATCCCAGCCCGTATATGTTTTATTTCAGAGGACATGACTTTACCCTGTTTGGTGCCTCGCCAGAGAGCGCGCTGAAGTTTGATTCCAGCAATAATCAGGTCGAGGTTTATCCCATCGCAGGTACCCGTAAGCGCGGCAAAACCGCCACTGGCGAGATTGATTTCGACCTCGATAGCCGTATCGAACTCGAACTGCGTTTAGATAAAAAAGAGCTCTCCGAGCACTTAATGTTGGTTGATTTAGCCCGTAATGATATCGCTCGAATCAGCCAAAGTGGCAGTCGTAAAGTGGCCGAGTTACTTAAAGTCGACCGTTATTCCCACGTAATGCACTTAGTCAGCCGCGTTACTGGCCAATTACGCCAAGACTTAGATGCGCTCCACGCCTACCAAGCCTGTATGAACATGGGCACTTTAGTTGGCGCGCCCAAAGTACGTGCCTCGCAATTGGTGCGTCAGGCGGAAAAGACCCGCCGAGGCAGCTATGGCGGCGCCGTAGGTTACCTCAACGCCCTTGGGGATATGGACACTTGCATTGTGATCCGCTCCGCCTTTGTGAAAGACGGCGTAGCCCATATCCAAGCGGGAGCTGGCGTAGTATTTGACTCAGATCCTCAAAGTGAAGCCGATGAAACCCGCCAAAAGGCGCAGGCAGTGATTTCAGCCATCAAAATGGGCGCAGGCTTGGATGAAAGCCATCAAGCAACTGCGACCACTTCGACTGAACAACAATGATAAGGAGCCTAAGATGAAACTCTATTTACTCGATAACTTTGACTCCTTCACCTACAACTTAGTCGACCAATTTAGAAGCCTTGGCTGTGAAGTAGTGATCTACCGTAACGATGTTGCCGCCGACTATATTGCCGACAAGCTGTTGGCGGAAACCGAGCCTAGCGCCTTAGTCTTATCGCCAGGCCCAGGTGCGCCCCATGAAGCGGGCTCCATGATGGAGCTAATAGACAAAGTCGCGGGCAAAGTGCCTATGCTGGGGATCTGTCTAGGTCATCAAGCCATGGTGGAATATTACGGCGGTAAAGTGGAGCGCGCGCCTTTTGTCGTGCACGGTAAAGCCAGTCCCACCTTCCATAATGGTGAAGGCGTGTTTGCTAACTTACCTTCGCCCTTACCTGTCGCCCGCTACCACAGCTTAGTGGCCACAAAAGTACCTGATTGTCTTGACGTTATTGCCACCACAGAAGATATGCCCATGGCGATTTTGCATGCAAAGCACAGGGCGGTGGGTTTTCAGTTTCACCCTGAATCCATTTTAACGACCTTGGGCAGCACATTGTTAACCCAAACCTTAAGCTTTTTGACTCAAGACATCGCCCACAATACCGCAGGAGCGCAATAATGAATGCAACATCGATTCAGCCCCTGCTCGATATTTTGTTTCAGGGCAAGGCATTAACACGCGAGCAAACCGCCAGCCTCTTTAGCGCCCTTATCCAAGGTGAAATGAATGAAACCGTGATGGCGGGCATGTTAATGGCGCTTAAAATTCGCGGCGAAACCATTGCCGAAATCAGTGGCGCTGCCGATGCGATGCGCGCCGCCGCTAAGCCATTCCCCTACCCAGCCTCAAGCCGTAGCCAAGGAATTATCGATATCGTCGGCACCGGTGGTGATGGTTTTAATACCATCAATATTTCCACCACAGCCGCCTTTGTCGCGGCAGCCGCTGGCGCCAAGGTCGCAAAACACGGTAATCGTTCCGTCTCGAGCAAATCGGGCTCGTCAGATTTACTCGCCCAATTTGGCATCGATTTAACCATGTCACCCGAGCAGGCGAGCCGCTGCCTCGAATCACTCAATCTGTGCTTCCTGTTTGCGCCCCACTACCATGGCGGTGTCAAACATGCAGTGCCTGTGCGCCAAGCCCTGAAAACTCGCACCTTATTCAATGTGTTAGGGCCATTGATTAACCCAGCGCGCCCAGAATTTATGTTGCTTGGGGTATATAGCCCAGAGCTGGTGACGCCTATCGCCCGCGTACTGCAAGCCCTTGGCACGCAAAGAGCCATGGTAGTACATGGCAGTGGTTTAGATGAAGTGGCGCTCCATGGCAGCACCCAAGTCGCCGAACTCAAAGACGGTGAGATTATTGAATATCAATTAACGCCGGCGGATTTTGGTGTGCCGCAGGCCCAAATTAGTGAGCTTGAAGGGGGCGAACCTGCGCAAAACGCCCAAATCACGCAATCAATTTTGCAAGGACAAGGCAGCGATGCCCACACCCATGCGGTTGCCATCAATGCGGGTTGTGCCTTATATCTGTGTGGCCTATCGGACTCAGTCAAAACCGGCACCGCCCTTGCGCTCAATACCATAAAAAGCGGCAAAGCCTTTGAATTACTGAATCAACTCGCTAAAGTCAGCAGCGAAGCACAGGAATAATGACCATGGCACAGGTTCAACAACCCGACGCGCATCGCTCGGAAGATAATCAAGCATCGCAGGATGTAAGGGGTAGCATGCAAACCAGCACCGCAAAAGCCAACGTTTTAACCCGTATCGTCGATACTAAGGCCGCCCATATCGCCGCACTTAAGTTGCGCTTTCCTGAAGACAGCTTAACCCCAAAAATCTCGGACCGTAGTCTATTTGCCGCCTTAAAAGCCCCGAAGGCGGGTTATATTTTAGAGTGCAAAAAAGCCAGTCCATCCAAAGGCTTAATCCGTAAAGACTTTGATGTCGAAGCCATCGCCTCGATTTATGCCAAGTATGCTGCGGGGATTTCGATCTTAACCGATGAGCAATTTTTCCAAGGGGACATGGGCTATATCCCGAAAGTGCGGGCCAAAGTGAGCCAACCGATTCTGTGTAAAGACTTTTTTGTTGATGAATATCAAATCAAATTAGCGGCTCATCAGGGTGCCGATGCGATTCTGTTGATGCTTTCTGTGCTCGATGATGAGCGATATCAGCAACTTGCCAGCGAAGCGGCCAAGTATCAACTCGATGTATTGACCGAAGTCAGTAATGAGGAAGAACTAAGACGAGCCATCGCCTTAAATGCACCGATTATTGGTATTAATAACCGTAATTTGCGAGATTTAAGTACCGATTTAGCCACCACAGAAGCCCTTGCGCCACACATTGGCAGCGATCGCGTGGTGATCAGCGAATCGGGTATTTACACTAACGATCAAGTACGCCGCTTAAGTCCATTGGTCGATGGCTTCTTGGTCGGTAGCTCGATTATGGCCGAAGAAGACATTGATTTAGCCTGTCGTAAATTGATCTTCGGTCACAATAAAGTCTGCGGTCTCACCCGCCTTGAGGATATTCAAGCAGCAGCCACTGCGGGCGCAGTTTATGCTGGACTCATTTTTGCTGAAAAATCACCACGCGCGCTCACTAAAGATGCCGCCAAACAGTTAGTCGAGCAATACCGTGCCGCCAACTTGCCCGCCATTGAGTTTATAGGGGTGTTCGTTAACAGCGAGCCAGAGCTAATCGCAAGTATCGCCAAAGCATGTGATTTAGCCGCAGTGCAACTGCACGGCAATGAAACCGAGTTAGAAATTACTGAGCTAAGCCAATTGTTACAACAGGCAGGACTGAACACCCAAATTTGGAAGGCGGTCAGTGTTGATGCCCAAAGCAGCGAACTTGCTGCTATGCCAAGAGGTGTGCAGCGTTATCTCTTCGATAGCAAGAATGACGCAGGTTTTGGTGGTACTGGGCAAGCCTTTGATTGGCAACTCCCCATTGCCCATAAAGCCGAGGCCATGCTCGCGGGTGGCCTCAATGCGGACAATGCTGCCCGTGCCAATGCTCAAGGTTTTTACGGTTTAGATTTTAACTCTGGCCTCGAAACCGCCCCTGGCATTAAGTCGGCAGAGAAGATCCAAGCGGCATTTAGTCAATTACGACTCTAGACCCACTTTTATAAAAAACTGTGCAAAGCACAGGCTAGCAAGAATTGAAACTCGATGGCGTTAACCTAAACAGCAATCGAAACAAATAAATAGGATAAGGAACAAGGTATGTCACAGTTAAAGCTTAACCCTTATTTCGGCGAATACGGTGGTATGTATGTACCACAGATTTTAGTCCCAGCCCTCAAGCAACTCGAAAGTGCCTTTGTTGAAGCGCAAACCGATGAGTCCTTCCAAGCCGAGTTTACTGACTTACTAAAAAACTACGCGGGTCGCCCCACCGCGCTCACCTTAACCCGCAATTTAAGCCCCAATCCCATGGTTAAAATCTACCTCAAGCGGGAAGATTTACTCCACGGCGGCGCCCATAAAACCAACCAGGTATTAGGCCAAGCGTTACTGGCTAAGCGTATGGGTAAAAAAGAAATCATTGCCGAAACGGGTGCAGGCCAACACGGTGTTGCCACCGCCCTTGCCTGTGCACTGCTGGGATTAAAATGCAAAGTGTATATGGGCGCGAAAGACGTTGCCCGCCAATCACCTAACGTATTTAGAATGCGGCTGATGGGCGCCGAGGTTATCCCTGTAACCTCTGGTTCTGCCACCTTAAAAGACGCCTGTAACGAGGCGATGCGCGACTGGTCTGGTAGCTACGAAAAAGCCCACTATCTGCTCGGCACAGCTGCTGGACCACATCCGTTCCCGACCATAGTGCGTGAATTCCAACGTATTATTGGTGAAGAAACCAAAAAACAAATACTTGAGCGCGAAGGTCGCCTGCCCGATGCGGTCATCGCCTGTGTCGGCGGCGGCTCCAATGCTATCGGGATGTTTGCCGACTTTATTGATGAAGCCAATGTTGAGCTGATTGGCGTCGAGCCTGCGGGTAAAGGTATTGATACCCATATGCACGGCGCGCCGCTAAAACATGGTAAAACCGGGATTTTCTTTGGTATGAAAGCCCCATTGATGCAGGACAACGAAGGCCAAATCGAAGAGTCTTACTCGATTTCAGCAGGATTAGACTTTCCCTCGGTCGGCCCGCAGCATGCCCATTTGAACGCCATCGGCCGTGCCCGCTATGAATCGGCCACCGATGATGAAGCCCTAGAAGCCTTCCAATTACTGGCTCGCAGCGAAGGGATTATTCCGGCGCTCGAATCGGCCCACGCCCTAGCCTATGCAATGCGTCTGGCGAAAGAGTGCACCAAAGAGACCATTTTGGTTGTCAACCTCTCAGGCCGAGGCGATAAGGATATTTTCACTGTGTCAGACATTTTAAACGGTAAAGAGGAATAACTAAGATGAGCAGCATTTCAAACCAAACTATCCCTCATCAAGCTGGCCGTTATCACGCCGCTTTTAGCCGTTTAAAAGCCGAAGGCCGCGGCGCTTTTGTGCCCTTTGTTACTTTGGGTGATCCTAGTCCTGAGCTGTCACTGAAAATTATCGACACCTTAGTGCAAAACGGTGCCGATGCGCTGGAGTTAGGCTTTCCCTTCTCTGATCCGCTCGCCGATGGCCCCGTGATCCAAGGCGCAAATCTCAGAGCCTTAGCCGCGGGTACAACACCAACAGCCTGCTTTGAATTGCTGGCCAAGATCCGCGCTAAATACCCTGAACTTCCAATTGGGTTATTGCTGTACGCGAACCTCGTATTCGCCAATGGGATCGATGCTTTTTATGCCAAAGCGCAGCAAGCGGGCGTGGATTCAGTGTTAATTGCCGATGTGCCAGTTGAAGAAGCTGCACCATTTGTTCAAGCGGCCAAAGCCCATGGCATTGCGCCAATTTTTATTGCGCCGCCCAATGCCGACAGTGACACCCTTGCGAAGGTCAGCCAAAGTGGTGAAGGCTATACCTATCTATTGTCCCGCGCCGGTGTAACAGGCACAGATACTAAGGCTGGTACGCCCGTTGAAGACATTTTAGCTAAGCTGCAAGCATTTAATGCGCCGCCACCGCTATTAGGCTTTGGGATTGCAGAGCCTGCTCAAGTGAGCGCCGCCATTCAAGCAGGCGCCGCGGGTGCGATTTCTGGCTCAGCCGTAGTTAAAATTATCGAAACCTATCAACAGGATGAAGTGAAACTACTAGCAGCATTAGGCGATTTTACCCGCGCGATGAAAGCGGCAACCTAATCTATTCATCTGAATAACATCCCGATTTAGGGCCAAATCAGCAGAGTTGGCCCTTTTTTATATATTCCCCATAGCAGTAACAACCATGGCTAGCACAGAATCAACAGCATCTTAAAACTGTCAAACCCAAGGCTTATATTAGGATCTGTGTCTCATGCGTTTACGAGATAAATGTTAATATAGCGCAAATAATATCGACGCTTTTGTTATGGTAAATGGACTTTATATGCAGTATCGGATCTATATTCTCGACGTCACACCTTGGGGCTGTGGTTTTCAAGGTGAAGTCGCCGCCCAATGGGATAATGGCGCTCCAGTGTGGTTTTACTATCAAGGCAATGATCAACAAGCTAAGCAACGTTTCCCCGTCAATCAATGGGTGACGGTTGAACTGTTTGGCCGTTTAGCCAAGGCAAATTTGCAAACCGACATTATTGAACATCGCCAAAGTCTGCAATTCCCCAAACATAATTGTCACTTTGAGGCCTCGGGACAAATTGTTGAAATCACCCAAACGCCTGATGATACTGTATATTTACTGCAATCAAGTTTCACCCTACCCTTTGATAATGAACTTGGTACCTCACCAATTTCTCGCGGTCATTGGGTCAACGTTACCGGGGAATTATGGGCAACCAATTGGCAAACCTAGGCGATAAAACGATTAGTTCTGATTATTCACCCAATGCAAAACGACCAGTATCGGTCTGTATCACCATAGCTTTTGCCGTGTTTTGCTCCTAAAATGGCGAACGGATTGCGCTTTGGGTTTACATAAATACATGTAAATCTTAAGCACTAATCAGCAAGCTCTTTCGCCTAAGTCACCCCCTGTTGAGGTTTCCATGTCCAGCTTACACTCTGTAACAACAAATAAAAGCCGCACTATTTTTGGTACACCAAAGTTACCCGCAAAATACGCCACAGTTGTGATGCCATTTTTTCTTTCTATTTTAATGAGTTGTATCGTTTCTGGGATCAGTACTTTTAATGGTGTCGGCGCATCAGCACAATTTGTTGAGCTCTGGTTGAGCGCATGGTTTATCTCTTGGGTGGTGGCATTCCCGACTCTGCTGATGGTATTGCCCCTAGTGCGTAAACTTACCGCCGCTTTTGTGCAATTACCTTAGGCCTTTGCTTCTCCCTCTGCTTTTGACTCCACAAAAAGCCATTTTTAAGATGGCTTTTACGTTTGCTTATCCAATCTTTTATAGCTGACTAGCAGTGTTAATTGACGAACTAATTCGGATTTACAGTCGATTTACACTCAGCAGTTATTCACACTTTCGTTGCCTCCTCAAAAGCCACTAAAAGCAATTAGGGCAAAATATCACCAACCAAAAAAAACAACTTAATCAACTGTTTTTAAATAAATATTATTTTTGGTGATACATTTAGACACCTCTTAGACCTTCCTTCTTCCCCATTGATCAACTCACCGACAAACCGTATTTCAGCCTTTTATTTAACAGTCAAAAGTACGACTCATCCGACAAGCACTAAATGAGAATGATTTGCATTTGTAATTTTTATGATGCTAATTTATTCCTCGTTGCACTGAGCGAGTAATAGCAAAACAAGCGGTAAAGCTCCTGTTCGGCAGCACAAAAGAATGATTCATAAAGCAACTTTAGAGAGGTCCACTCATCTACTCATCCATCAGTCGATGGTGGCTGCAACCGTTTTAATAGGAATTCAAGGAGGCGTAAGTGACTACCCCAAAAAAGGAAACTGATCGTACGATTTACGATCTACTCGGCATTGGCATAGGCCCATTTAATTTAGGACTGGCGGCTCTATGTGAACCTCTTAATAACTTCAGCTGTTTATTTTTAGATGCTAAAACCGAGTTTGATTGGCACCCGGGTATGCTGATCAACTCCTCTCGATTACAAACACCTTTTATGTCCGATTTGGTCACTATGGCCGATCCGACAAGTCGTTTTAGTTATCTTAACTTTGCCAAACAAACAGGCCGACTCTATTCCTTTTATATCCGTGAAAACTTCTTTCTCCCAAGGCATGAATATAACCAATATTGCCAATGGGTTAGCACACAACTATCCAATCTGAGATTCAGTTTTAAGGTCACACAATTAGATTACAACGCCGGTGAAGGCATCTACCATGTTACGGGAGTAGATAGACGCAGTGGTAAACCCCACACTTATCGCTGCCGCAAACTGGTATTAGGTACTGGCACGACTCCCTATCTACCCGATAATTGCCCAATTCAAGACCCGCGTGTCATGCACAGCGCCAGCTATATCCGGCAAAAAGCCTACTTGCAAAGCCAAAGCGCCATTACCGTGATTGGCAGTGGCCAAAGTGCAGCGGAAATCTTTTACGATCTTCTACAAGACATTGATATTTATGATTATCAACTAAATTGGATGACCCGCTCGCCACGCTTTTATCCGCTGGAATACACCAAACTCACCCTAGAGATGACCTCACCAGATTATGTGGATTATTTCCACGAACTGTCGCCGGAAAAACGCCATCACTTAATCGCAGAGCAAAAGTCCCTCTACAAGGGGATCAATGCCGAGCTAATCAACGATATTTATGACCTGCTTTACCAAAAGCGTTTAGTCAGCGATATCCAATGCCAGCTGCTGACTAACGTGGCACTGACAGCAATCGATACCTCGGGCGACAAGCTGACACTCAAGTTCAACCACCTCGAGCAAGAATATGCCTTCGAGCAACTGACAGGTGCCGTCGTCTTAGGCACTGGCTATCAATATCGTTTACCCGAGTTTATTCAAGCGATTAAATCACAAATCGAATTTGATGATCGTGGCCAACTCGCCATCCAGCGGGATTATGGCATCGATGTCAGAGGCGATATTTTTATCCAAAATGCGGGCCTACATACCCATGGCATTAGCTCACCCGATTTGGGTATGGGCTGCTATCGCAATGCCATCATTCTGCAAGCGGTTTTAGGTTACGCCCCCTATCCGATTGAAACGCGGATCGCCTTCCAAACCTTTGACCCCAACAACATCAACGACGCGAAAAACCAACCCGTCGAAAGCAACACTCACTCAGCGGTTACATCTTCTAAGCCTTGTCAGGAGTCAAATCCGTCAGCCAAGCCCACGCAACAACCCAGTAATGAGCCACAAACCGTGCTGCGGATAAGTCCTTCAGGAGGCAGTGTGTCGGTCTTGATGGCGCCGAACAAGGAGGCGCAGTAATGACCAGCCAATGGAGTCGCCACTGTGCGGCCTCACTCTCAAAACCCATTGTGGTCAATGAGTTTGTGTTTAAACCACTCAATCTCCCGCAACAGCTGTCTATGTTGCAGCACTGGTTTAACCAAGACTATGCCCGCTTTTGGGGGATGCAGGGGATGAGTCTCGATGCACTTGCTCAAGCGATGGCGCCAAGCGAGCACAAGCTCGCGCTGATCGGTGAATGGCAAGCCAAACCGCTGTTTATGGTGGAGTTATACGATCCTGCCCACGATGAAGTGGGTGAGCATTACGCCGTAGAGCGGCTCGATTGCGGTATGCACCTCATCCTCGCGCCACTTGAGGGCAAGCCTGTTCATGGCTTGTCTGGCCAAGTGATGCAGGCTATTGCCGAGCTTATTCTCGACAAGTTCGCCTTTAAACGAATGGTGGTCGAGCCGGATCAGCAAAATCACAAGATCCACCGCTTAAATAGCCAAATTGGGATCCGCTACCAAAAAGCCATTCAAATGCGCAGCAAAGCCGCATTCCTCGGTTTTTGTAGCGCCGAGAGTCGCCAATTAGCGCAAAAGACCAGCACACCTTTTATGCCGCGCACTGTCCCCCTAGCAACTCAAGCAACTCAAGCAACTCATGCGACCCACGCAACCGCTGTTAACCCTATCATTTTGCAGGTAAACCGATGAACTTAGCCACTAACCGCGCATTATTCAAGCCATTCACTCAAGCCGAATTCCCCACGCTGGAGGCCGCTGCCCACACGCACGTCCCCGCCCACTTAATGCCGGAATATTGGCAGGCAGCCAATCGCCATTTAGTGAAGAAAATCCTCTGCGAATTTACCCATGAGAAGATAATCACCCCACAAATTTATCGCCAAGCGGCAGGTATCAATCACTATGAACTTAGGCTCAAGGACTGCACCTATTACTTCAGCGCGCGCCATTATCAGCTCGACCACCTTGATATCGCGACAGATTCTATCCGAGTCACCAGTGCGGGCACTGAAAGACCCCTCGATGCCATGAGGCTGATAATCAGCTTAAAGAATGTGCTTGGCATCAGTGAAACCCTGCTGCCCACTTACCTTGAGGAAATCACTAGTACCCTCTACAGCAAGGCCTACAAGTTGGCCCATCAAGCCATCCCCGCCGCTACACTCGCTAAGGCCGATTATCAAACTATTGAGGCGGGCATGACCGAGGGGCATCCGGTATTTATTGCCAACAATGGCCGCATTGGTTTTGATATGCAGGACTATTACCAATTTGCCCCCGAGAGTGCCAGCGCGCTTCAGCTAGTGTGGATTGCGGTACGTAAGGACAAAACCACCTTCTCCGCTCTCGAAGGATTAGACCATGATAGTTTGTTAAAACAAGAGCTTGGTGAACAGTTCACCGAGTTTCAACAACACTTAAGCGCACTGGGACAAGCGGCCGATAGCTTTTATTTTATGCCCGTTCATCCGTGGCAATGGCGCGAAAAAATTGCCCGCACCTTTGCTGGCGAAATCGCCCGCGGCGACATTATTTACCTAGGCGAAAGCCAAGATTGCTACCAAGTTCAGCAATCGATCCGCACCTTCTTTAACTTAAGTGCGCCGCAAAAATGCTACGTCAAAACCGCGCTTTCTATCTTAAATATGGGCTTTATGCGCGGGCTTTCGCCGCTGTATATGAGCTGCACCCCGCAGATCAACGCTTGGGTAGCCAAGCTTATAGAAAGCGACAGCTATTTTGCCGAGCAAGGTTTTGTGATCCTCAAAGAAATCGCCGCGATTGGTTATCACCACAGGTATTACGAAGAGGCTCTCACCCAAGATAGCGCCTATAAAAAAATGCTGTCAGCGCTGTGGCGCGAAAGTCCACTGCCGCATATTGAGCCGCAGCAAAACCTGATGACCATGGCGGCGCTATTACACATAGATCATCAAGAACAGGCACTTATTGCTGCGCTAATTGAGCACTCAGGCTTAAGCGCCAAGGAGTGGGTTACGCGTTATCTCAATCTCTACTTATCGCCATTACTGCACGCCTTCTTTGCCTACGATCTGGTGTTTATGCCCCATGGCGAGAACCTGATTTTAGTGCTCGATGCTGGCATCCCGGTCAAAATATTGATGAAGGACATCGGCGAAGAAGTCGCGGTATTGAACGGTAGTGAACCATTGCCGCAAGAGGTGCAACGCCTTGCGGTCGAGCTTGAAGAAGAGATGAAGCTCAACTATATCTTGCTCGATATTTTCGATTGTATTTTCCGTTACTTAGCGCCAATTCTGGATAAGCACACCGAGGTGAGCGAAGCGCTGTTTTGGGCGCTTGTGGCTGATAATGTGCGCGACTATCAAGCGCAGCATCCGCAGTTGGCGGACAAATTTGCACAATACGATCTCTTTAAAGACAGCTTCGTCCGCACTTGCCTGAATCGCATTCAGCTCAATAACAACCAGCAGATGATTGACCTTGCCGACAGGGAAAAAAATCTGCGCTTTGCGGGTGGACTTGATAATCCGCTGGCCGCCTTTAGGCAAAGCCATGCCTTTGGAAATCAGAAGCTTAAACCCAAATCCTAAATCACTTTTAACCTTGAGTGGGCCTTACGCCCACTCTGGGCACGCGTCTGTGCCCAAAAACAACCTAGTCAATCAAACAGCCTAAATGGAATTTAAGATCATATTATGAAAACCTTCCCCCTCAACCATCTCGCGGCGCACTACCAACTCGCCATCACACGCCCTGAGCTTATCCTCTGCTCTGCCATACTCAGCATGCCCTATGCTTATGCCGATGCCAGCGATACCCAGAAAAAATCCACCAAAGACATTGAAATCATTAATGTCGTTGGCGCTAAGGATCTCCATGATAATCGTTACAAAACTCAGGCGATGAACACGGCAACGGGTCTAGATTTGTCCTATTTAGAGACGCCGCAATCCGTCACCTCTGTCACCAGTCAAATGATGCATGACCAACAACTAAACAGCGTCATCGAAGCCATGACCAGCGTAGCAGGCATCAATGCTCGGCCGATGGACAACGACAGATACAGCATCAGCTCGCGGGGAATTGCGGTCACTAGCATTCTTTACGATGGCGTGCCCACCACCTATGACACCCGTTTTAACTACGGCGATAACCTTATCGACACCGCCATCTACGAGCGGGTGGAAATTGTCCGTGGCGCCACAGGATTAATGACAGGTGCGGGTAATCCTTCGGCCGCGATTAACCTTATTCGTAAACGCCCGACGCAAGAATTTATGGGCAGCACCTCAGTGAGTGTCGGCTCATGGAACAATCTGCGCGGTATGGTCGATTTATCCAGCGGCTTAAATGACAGTGGCAGCATTCGTGGCCGGGTTGTCGCCGCCTATCAGGATAAAGAATCCTTCCAAGACAGATACGAGCAACAACGCACCACCCTCTATGGCATTGTTGAAACCGATATTACCGACAGCACACTGCTGACCTTAGGAGTGGATTACCAAGACACCACGCCCGAAGCCACTATGTCCGGCGGTCTGCCGCTGTTCCACAGTGATGGCAGCCGTACAAATTACGATCGTGCCACTTCTACCGCCCCCGATTGGGCCTCGGCGCATACCCAAGGGCTCAATACCTTCGCCAGCCTTGAACATCGTTTTGATAACGCTTGGGAGCTGAAAGGCACCTACAGTTACGGCGATAACTCGCTGAAATATAATGTGCTGTGGGCTACGGGTTACCCAGACCCAGTGACTAATCTTGGCGCAACCGCAGGCTCAATCGCCTATGTCGACGGTAGCCGAACCCAACATAACCTCGACTTACGGGCGCAAGGAATGTTTGCCCTGTTTGGCCAAGAACATCAGCTCACTTTTGGCTGGACGGGTCAGCGCCAAGAGTTTGCCAACCCTTACTATTATCCTACGGCCGCCGTGCCGCCCTTGGGAGATTTTCGCGATCCCAACTTCCAGTATCCAAAACCTCAGTGGAAAGAGACTCACACCACAGGTTCCTTCGGCGACACCGAGCAAAGCGCCGCCTATGTGGCCACGCAGCTTAATCTAACCGATGCCTTGGCATTGCTCGCAGGCCTGCGCCTTAACCAGTGGCAAACCGACCAAGATAACTTTGGCAGCATGTATGATTTTAAGGTCGACAATGAGCTCACCACCTATTTTGGCCTGACCTACGCGCTCGGTGAGCAATACTCGCTTTACGCCAGTTATACGGATATTTTTGCGCCGCAAACCTTGCAGCGCATCGATGCCAGTTATATCGACCCCGTTAAAGGCAAAAACTACGAGGCGGGTATTAAGGCCAGCTTGATGGATGAAAGCTTAGATATGTCGTTGTCGGTATTTGAAATTCGCCAAGATAATGTTGGTGAACGCACCGGAGATGTATTGCCTGGCACCACTATCCCAGTGTATCGAGAGGTTAACGGCACTAAGACCCAAGGCTTTGAGTTTGAATCCACAGGCAAAATCACCGATGACTGGAATATCTACTTCGGCTACACCCAATTCAGTACCGATGATCCTAAGGGCAATCGCATCAACACAACGTCACCTCGCCAGCAGCTAAAACTCTTTACCACTTATACCTTCAGCGGCGATTGGAACAAGTTGCAGCTAGGCGCTGGGGTTAATTGGCAAAGCAGAGTCTATCAAACCGTGAACTCACCCTTAGGCAGAGTCGAGGTAGAGCAAGACTCCTATGCATTGGCCAGCCTAATGGCAAGTTATGCCTTTACCGAGCAGCTAAAGCTGAGCGCCAATGTGCACAACGCCTTAGATAAAACCTACTACAGCCAAGTGGGGCAATATAGCCAATTCCAATATGGCACCCCACGCAGCGTGAGCGTGAATGTAGATTATCGCTTCTAACAGACTGATGATAACCAGCTGTTAATCAATGAAAGCTGCGGTGAGTCTAGCGTTCACCGCAGTTTAATCAATTCAAGCCAAAGGAGTGATTATGGCGCACCAAAGGGATACGGTACCGACCTTAGTCAAGCTTTCCAGAGGAACTCAACCTGATCATACCGAGCACAGCCATAGCAAATGCTCGCAAAGTTTAAACACTGTGAGCCCCAAACAAACAGAACTCGATTTAATAAAGAGCCAAATGGATTTAACTCAAGTAGCTCAGGAGTTTAATCAACGACTGGCGCTGCGCGCCCCATTTTATGCCCAGCACTTTGTGGCAACCACCAAGCCCCAAGGACTCAGTTTTGATACTTGGAGTCAGCCAGCCGTTTATCAGCAGCTTTTACTGGATTTTGCCAAGGCCTATCCACCTTTGGGAAAAACCTCATCTTTCATCACGTTAGAAAATATTCCCGAGCAGATATTGCTCAGCCATAGCCATAATTCCAAAGCCCTTCACTCGCTCTCGGGACAGTGGTATTTCGGTCTGTTAGTCCCGCCCATGTTGGAATGGATTATTAGCGCGCCGCACTCGCTCGCGAGCACCATTGAGCAGATTGAGCAAATTGAGCAGCTTGATATAGCGCCTGAGCATTTTTATCTTCGGCCCCACGATTCAGGCAGAGTCGCAGGTTTTGAGTTTCAATTAACTCCCACTCCTCGGGATAAAGTCGCCATAGTTAAAACCACTGTCTTAACGCCAACCCGCGAGCGACGACTTATCCTGTGGATTCAAAGCCATCTAATCCCTAGCGTTGAACGATTAACCGGTTTAAGCCCAACACCCGCAAAGCTGTATTGGAGCCATTTAGGCTATCTTATTCACTGGTATTTAGGCGAAATGGCATTGCCAGAAATTGAGTTTGAACAGCTTAAGACGCAGCTGTTTAACACTAAATCCTTTAAAGATGGCGAGGTTAATCCACTCTATAACAGCATTAATCTGCTACCCGCCCCAGTTGCTGACGTGGGCAATATTCGCCGCGTGTGCTGCTTAAGGTATCAACTCACGAATAGTCATCGCTGCGGCGATTGCCCGTTAGCCACGCGCGCCCAAGCAAAATGTGCTCCTCACGCTTAGCCTTATCGGTCGCAGCTCGCAGACTTGATGGACTATATGGATTACAACAGCCGTTGCCGCCGCTTTCATGCAACAGTTAGCAATCGGTCACCTTTCACGGCTTTTTCCCTCTAGCCCCCCGTGCTACACTCAAGCCCACGTCTTCTTAACACGATTATTTATGAAACAACTGCTTGATTTTTTGCCACTCGTTATCTTTTTTGCCGTCTATAAATTTTTCGATATTTATATCGCCAGTGGCGCCTTAATCGCAGCCACCGCACTGCAATTAGTCGTGACCTATGCGCTGTATAAAAAATTGGAGAAGATGCACCTGATTACCTTCGCTATGGTGACAGTGTTTGGCACCCTCACCTTAGTGTTCCATGACGATGCCTTTATCAAGTGGAAAGTCACTATTATTTATGCGTTATTTGCCCTAGCCCTTGGCGTGAGCCAACTACTCGACAAGTCGATTTTAAAGTCCATGTTGGGTAAAGAGATGAAGGTGGCCGATAATATTTGGGCACATGTAACTTGGTACTGGGTAAGCTTTTTTGCCATCTGTGGCCTAGTCAATATCTATGTCGCCTTTAGTCTGCCATTAGAAACTTGGGTGAACTTTAAAGTGTTTGGCCTCACCGCCTTAACCCTGATTAATACCGTAATCACCGTCTTTTACCTTTATAAACATCTTCCCGAAGATCAACGCAAGGAACTCAAATAATGTGGTATATGATTTCAGCTCAAGATGTTGAGAACAGCTTAGAAAAACGTTTAGCGGCGCGCCCTGCGCATTTAGCACGCTTACAGGAACTGGCCGATGAAGGTCGTTTGCTGGTTGCGGGTCCACACCCCGCTATTGATAGCGAAAACCCTGGCGATGCGGGTTTTAGCGGCTCATTAGTGGTTGCGGATTTCGATTCGTTAGCCACAGCTCAAGCCTGGGCAGATGCCGATCCTTACTTCGCGGCGGGCGTATATCAAAGCGTTGTGGTAAAACCCTTCAAACGAGTTCTGCCTTAATGAAAATCGTTTCTTTCAATATCAATGGATTGCGTTCTCGCCTGCATCAATTGCAAGCGTTAATCGACAGCCATCAGCCCGACATTATCGGCCTGCAAGAAACCAAAGTGCACGATGAAGCCTTCCCGCTCGCCGAAGTTGAGGCCATGGGTTATCACGTGCATTACCACGGTGGCAAGGCACACTATGGCGTAGCTATGCTCTCCAAAGTTGCCCCGCTTAAGGTGCAAAAGGGTTTTGCAACCGATGAAGAAGATGCCCAGCGCCGCATGATTATCGGCACCTTTGCTCAGGCAAATGGCCGTCCGCTAACTGTGCTGAATGGTTATTTCCCTCAGGGCGAAAGCATTGACCATCCGACTAAGTACCCTGCTAAGCGTAAGTTTTATCAGGACTTAATGGCGCATTTGCACGCTAATCATAGCAACGATGAAGATATCGCCATTATTGGGGATATCAATATTTCGCCCATCGATTTGGATATCGGCATCGGTGAAGTCAACCGCAAGCGTTGGCTAAAAACCGGAAAATGCAGCTTCCAACCCGAAGAGCGTGAATGGCTCAAAACCCTGCAAGATTGGGGATTGGTGGATACCTTCCGTCAACTGCACCCCGACCGCTGCGAACGTTATTCATGGTTCGATTACCGCAGCAAAGGATTCGATGATAACCGCGGTCTTCGCATCGATGTGATCTTAGCCACGCCGTCACTGGCCGCACGTTTAATCGAATCCGACGTCGATTACGATCTGCGCGGTATCGATAAACCCTCAGATCACGCGCCAATTTGGAGCACCTTTAAAGAAGCCTAACTCGCTTGAGTAACTTCTTTAATCGATATAAAAACATCGGCCTAAGCCGATGTTTTTGTTTTAGAGCTTAGCATTTGAGGACAAAAGCGTGATACCCCTTTGCACTAACTCGTCAGTTTCGGATTAAAATTTCTATTTAGATAACGCTCCAAAAAGGAGCAAAAAAGTTTTTTAAAATAAACGATGTAGGAGCAAAACCAACTATTTTTTATCCCACTGATTTGGCTTGTTACATGCACTTTTGCAGTTTTAGCACAAAGGTTTCGCCATCCATTTCCGCTGGAATAATAATCTCTGTAGAGTATTGGGGAATAGAGCCTTCTTGTCCTGTTTTGTACTGTAGCAAGCCAAATAGATCCCAAAGACTAGATAAAAAAGCATCAAGAGCCTCATCATTAAGGCTTACACCGCATAGTGTACCCGAAAGCACGGTATGCGCATCATTGTGAGATAACACTTTGTTTCTATAGTTTTTTAAACCACTAGTTTCAAATCTACCCATAATATCCGACAAGCTACTTTTTATATCAGAGTCTTCTGATAGTGAATACGTATTTATGATGTATGCGAATGACAGGTTATCTTTACCACAAGAACTCTTAGGATCTAGCAATCGAGCCAATTTGAAATAGATATTGTTAATTAAACATTGTTGATAATTAGCAAATACCCAGTCACTGAACTCTCTTAGGACTTTTACATTTTGGTCAGAACCAAATATCTGCCGATAATACGTCAAATCAGTCGATACATCTGCGAGCAAATTCTTCAATTGTAACAATGAGTTCAACACATACTCCTTGCAATACATCCGCTAATAAATTCAACCACACATTTTAAATCAACAACATAATGCACTTTCCGTTTACCTACAACTTGTAAAAGTTAATATTGCTTAAAAAAGAACCATCAAAGTCGCAGGGACAGCATCTAAGGCAATAAATTGCGCTAATTTATTAAAAAATATGGGGATTTTAGACAAGTTATATCGTCCCATCGTGCTTGGGAGGCATTTGTATAAGACATCTTTCGGAGTAATGTAAGTCGTTGTCAGTTGATGTGAAAATGATGACTACTTGCCGCAAAGTGCCGTCGTCGCTTTTCGATATGTTCGCAATAATAGGTCAAATCTAGCACAGTGCTCGCTGGGTCATGAAGGCTTTATGCCCAAAGTTAATGGCTTCTGTTCTTATGTTCTGTCCATTAAAATTTGGGGAAATTACTGAAAATACATGAGTAACAAAACCAATAGTGCTCCAATCACAACTGCGCTGCCCATAAAAATGTACTCCTTAATTTCAGCAATCAAAGAAGGATTACCTAGTTTAGACCAATTAGTTAGTAATTTGACTAATGAAACTGTCATTCCTCCTAACCCAAATGCAAACGAGCAGAAACCAAAACTAAAAATGTAAAGATAAAGATCGTCACATTTTCCAGTTATCGGGTTAGAATCAATAACAGTTAAGTATATAGGCCTGATAAATGACTTGGCTCCGATGATTGTCATCAAAATGATTAATAAAAAATACGAAAAATAGTTAATTCCCCTCCCTCTGATTAGAGATATAAATTTTTTCATATTATAGAAAAATCCTATTGAAAAATCCGGCCATCCATTTTAGCTCAACAACATAATGCACTTTCTGTTCTTCCACAACCTACACAGGCCGAAATAGCTTGGATAAGAGTCATCAAAAGTCGCAGGACTGCATCTGAGGAAAAATCGAGCTAATTCATTAGAAAAAAGTTGAGACTGACATAACTTCCAAGTCGCACTAGCGACTTTGGCTTTCTATCTCGACAACGTTACTCGCCCTATTACCTTTGAATAGCAAAACGACATGGGTATAAATTTTTGGCCAAATGTACAGTCAATTGACAGTTAAACTAAATCAACGATATTGCCTATTTTAAGAATATAAAAATGGCGGTTACATCAAATGTAACCGCCATTTTTTAGCTATTACGCTTCGCCAAAAGATAGAGCGTTAAGCTTCAAAACTAATGAGGATTCATAAACCTAATTCACATAAAGCAATCGCTTAGCTGGTTCGATACTGCTTTAAAATGCCTTCAAGCTGAACCGAAGCCTGCTGCAAATCATGCGCTAGGGTGACACTGCGCTGCGCCGTCTGTTTAATGGTATCGGATTGATGGCGGATCTCATTAAGCTGGCCAGCGATATCACGGGCGGCAACACTTTGTTCTTCCGCCGATGCAGCAATTTGGCTACTCATATCAAAGACGGCATTTACCGATTGCGCCATCCCTTCAACATCGTTACCCACTTCAACAATGGCACTGCGGCCTTCATCGGCGCGGTCCACAATCTCGGTGGTGATATTGGAGAGCTGACGAGTGCCCGATTGCAATCCTTCGATCATCGCTTGGATCTCAACTGTCGCTTGTTGAGTACGTCCCGCTAAGGTACGCACTTCATCGGCAACCACCGCAAAACCGCGACCTTGCTCACCTGCGCGCGCCGCTTCAATGGCCGCATTCAGCGCCAGCAAGTTAGTCTGCCCAGAAATACTATTGATGGTTGTCACTACCGCATCAATAGCCGCCGCATCCTTAGATAATTGTTCTACCGATGAAAAGGCTGCACCAATTTTGGTTGAGAGCAAACCAATACTGTCCACCGTATGGCTAATACGCCCTTGGCTGGCACTCATTTGGCTGGCGTTATCTTTAGTCTGTAGTGAAGTGTTACTGGCATTAACCGACACTTCTTCAATCGCCGAAGTCATTTGCGCCATGGCCACAGCCACTGAATCTAAAAATTGATGCTGGGCACCAATTAACTCACCGCTGATTTTTGCTTGCTGATTAAACTCATCAGCAGCGAGGGAAAGTGTTTGGGCATTATTGCGGATAGCGCTCACCATTTCGCTCATGTTATCGGCACAGCGGTCAATTTCGCGGGCGATTAAGCTGAAGTCATCGGTACCGAAAAAGTTTAATCTGAAACTTAAGTCGCCATCGGCTAAGCGTTTGATGGCCATGTACATATCCCACAGACCACCGCCGAGGGAGGTTGAAATCCAATAGCTTAGTTGGAATAAGGGCAATAAACCGATTAACGCGAGCCAAAACATTAAGTTGGCATCGCTGCGACCGTCGCTTTCCCATTGGGCAACATTTTGCGACAGCTCAAGTGCGCCGCTTGATCCCACGCTGGCGCTGGCAGTCACATTATCCCTTTGGCGCTGCGCCTCTGCTTGGCGAGTGACAACACTTAAACCATTGTCACGGGCAAACTGTGACAGGGCATCACCTTGCAATTTTTGCGCATTCGCGACTTGGGCAAAGGCATCAACAGTCGCCTGTACCCGAGCCAGAGAGGCGGCTTCGAGGTTACGGTGAGCATGTTGGTAATTGATAAGTGCGATGGTAGCCGTGATTAACGCCACCATAGAACAGACAATCCAAAATTTGCCGTTAAGACTGAACTTGATCAATATGGCATCAATGGTGCGAAACTGGATTTGTTTCATCTTGATATTTCCTAAGACCTAAAGCTATCGGGTACTAAATCAGCATTATAGCTCATCTATTCGATCACTCAGTTACCGCATGGCTATCATGCGAACACAAAAGTGATGGAAGATTAATCGGCACTGGCGATTTCAGAACCTGTTGATGCTGACCATTTTTGGCGAAGGGTGATTAACTGCGCCGTCAATAAGCTCATGCAAAAACCTAACAGGGCGCCTAACACTAAAGGCGGCACAATATTGGCCACATCCCCAGCCATAGCAAAGGTAATACAACAGCCGATAAAGGCACCGGGAATAAAACTGAGTTTTTGATAACTGGCCTGTAGGCACATTGCCGAGGTAGCGATACCCGTAAACAGATAACCCGCCACAGGCGATACGAAAAAACTGCTACCGCTGATAATGAGCCAAGCCCAAAACACACCGGAGATATTGGTGCACCACGCCATCATCACGCCTTGAAAACCGGCCTTCGGCTGAGCAAAAAACGTGCTACAACCTAAAAAGCCAATCCAAGTAACAAGATGAAAAGTATCTGCGATACCACACCATATTGCGGCTAATAACCCCGCAGAAATAGCGACCTGCCAACGATTTTCCATGATGACCCCTTTATTGTTTTCACGGAAGTTAACTACTCAAATGCGCTCAAGGTGCGGCTGTATTATGGTGTTATAGCGCCCTTCACTTCCGTGTCGATCAATTTTTAGTAGGGATCTGCAATCGAAAACTGACTCACAGGCCGACTAGTAACCGATTCAAATGAATGTGTACGCGAGTCCGCATACCTTAGGTCACTTGAGTAAACATATTGGTTAAATTACCTCAAGTTCGGTAACAAAAACCTGATCTATTGCTAATTTTCGGCATTAATGCCCGTAAATTTGCTAACAAGCAATTTATTTGTGGTAAAAAAACGAAAAAAGCGCTTATTAGGCGCTTTTTTGCTCACTCAGGTGTCGTTTACAGCATCACACCTTTAACTGTTTATTAACCGGCAGGTCGCGGATCCTAAGGCCTGTTGCGGCAAATATCGCATTGGTCAGACTAGGCGCCACTGGCGGTACGCCGGGCTCACCTACACCCGCAGGCGGCGCATCCGAGTCAATAATGATGATCTCCATCTCTGGCACTTGGGGTAAACGCAGCAGCGGATAATCATGAAAGTTAGACTGCACAACCTTACCCTCTTGATAACTGATTTCCCCCATCAGTGCTAAGCTTAAACCAAATACAATCGCGCCTTCGGTCTGCGCTTTCACCCTGTCGGGGTTAACCACAGTGCCGGCATCAATCGCTGCAATGGCATTCAGCACTTTAAGCTGCTTATCCTCACCGACCTCAACTCGTATCGCCACCGCCACCACACTCACAAAACTGCGATGCACGGCAAAGCCCCAACCTTGATGTTTACCCGCTTTAGGCGCCTTAGCCTGAGCTTGTTCAACCGCCTCAATTACCTTGAGATAACGGCCAACATCGACGGGATGACGATTTAAGTCTTCACCATAGTTACCATATTTAAAGCCTTGGTTCTCAAAGGTCTCTCGCCTTGCTTGCCCCAGCAAGCTACGCCACATATCGGGGCAAGATAACTTGGCTTTATGGGCCATTTCATCGACAAAACTGCCCACGCCAAACCCGTGTTGGATGTTACATACCGAGCGCATCCAACCAATACGGCTATGGGCGCTGGCCTTTACAGCCTCATAGCGTAAATTTGCCAGAGCAAAGGGCACATCGACAAAACCTAAGTCCAACTCACCGCCGGATGGATACTCGACGCCCTCGGCAAAGGTGGAGCTGATCGACGGGAAGCCCGTACGCGCTAATAGCGCCGTCGGTTTGTTGTTGGCATCGAACAAGGCCTGATAACACTGGGCACTGATGGCATGGTAATAACCGTTTTGGATCTCATCCTCACGGCTCCAACTCACCTTCACCGGCCGTTTAAATTGCTTAGAGAGTAGCGCCGCCTCCACACTGAAATCTGGTTTGGACTTGCGCCCAAAGCCGCCGCCCAGAAGCGTGACATTCACTTTGACCGCCTCTTCGGCGATACCTAAGGCCGCAGCCACATTTTGCTGGGTACTCTGCGGTGTTTGTGTCGATGCCCAAATTTCACAGCCCTTCTCGGTCACATTGGCGGTGGCCACAGGCGGCTCGATGGAGGAATGGATAAGGTAAGGCACGGTATAAATCGCCTTAAGAGTATCGTCCTTTGGCCAGGCTTTGACCTCATCACCAACTTGACGTACCACCTTGCCAGGGGCTTGTACCTTGTCCACCAGCTCTTGCAGATAGGTTTTAGAATCGTGGCTACTGTTGGCAGACTCAGTCCAGCTCACTTGCAAGGCTTTACGTCCCTGCAGCGCGCTCCAAGTATTTGTCGCCACCACAGCTACGCCGCCTAAGGCTTGAAAAGCGGGCGCGCCCTTGGGCGTTGGCAAACGGTACACATCGACCACACCCGCTACGTTGCGCGCTGCACTATCGTCAAGACTTGCCACATCGCTCCCCAATACGGGTGGGCGCATAATGCTGGCATAAAGCATGTTATCCACTTGGATATCATAACCATAGATAGCCTTTCCCGTGAGCATGGCCTGCATATCGACTATCTGACGCGAAGCCCCTATTTGCTTGAAATCCTTAACCGCCTTTAATCGCAGCGAATCAGCCGCAGGCAGTGGTAACGCCGCCGCATCGAGGGCTAATTCGCCAAAGCTGGCAGAACGGCCAGATTTGGCATGCAGCACTTGATGATCTTTAGCCTGCACTTCACTCACAGGGACTTTCCAGCGGGCTGCTGCGGCTTGCTCAAGCATGGTTCGAGCCATCGCGCCCATCTCACGCATGCGATCATAGTTTTCGCGGATACTGCGACTACCATCGGTATTTTGGCTGGCGTAGCGTTTATCGGCGAGCCCTTGAATAGGCACAATTTTATCCCAATCAGCCTCTAGCTCTTCGGACAAAATTTGCAAAATCCCCGTGCGGATCCCCTGACCCATTTCGGAGCGGTGGCAGGTCAAATAGACCTTGTCGTCCTCACCGATGGCGATAAACAGATTGAGCCGCGCCTGTTGGTCCTGCGCCAATGCCATTGGACTCCAACTGAGGCCACTGGCACCAAGGGCGAGGCCGCCCCCGACGGCGCCGAAGAGTTTTAACACATCGCGGCGACTGATATTTTCAACTGCGGTGAATGTACTCATCTTAGCCCTCCTGTTTGGCATAGCTTTGCAGCGCCGCTTTTATCCGAGGATAGGTACCGCAGCGACACAAATTACCCGACATCGCAGCATCGATTTGTTCCGCCGATGGTTTTGGATGCTGAGTGACTAAAGCCGCTGCTGACATTAATTGCCCCGCCTGACAATAACCACACTGAGGCACATTGTGTTCGGCCCAAGCATTTTTAAGCTTTTGATTACTCAGCCCTTCGATCGTAGTCAGTTGTTTACCCTGCACCTGGGATAAGCTGGTTAAACAGGCGCGCACAGGCTGACCATCTACATGCACGGTACAAGCGCCACAGAGTCCGGCGCCGCAGCCATATTTAGTGCCCGTTAAGCCTAAAATATCCCGTAACGCCCAGAGGATAGGCATATTGGGATCCGCATTTAAGGTAAAGGATCTGCCATTAATGGTCAGGTTTAGGGAAGGCATCGCAAGGCTCTGGTCCTGTGCCGCCTCCGAGGATGGTATTGCCATAACTCACTCCTTAAGTGCCAACCACGACGCAAGATCGGCTTTAGTATCAATATCAATCGCGGCATGGGGCAAAGGAACAGCCACTAACTCACCCACATTTTCCAGTTGTTTTAAGATGGATTTGGCGCCGCGATCGCCGGTCAAATCCGTTAATAAATCGAGTATTGAGGCATTAAAAATAGCAGGGGCGCCTAATTCATCCAACGTCCCTTGTTCATCCAACGTCCCTTGTCCATTCAACATCTCAGCTTCGTTCGTATAAAAAGCGGCCACAGATTGTTGACTCGTCTGCCAAGTCTCAATCACCTGCCGATAGTCTTCAAATGTCAGCGCAACTTGATCCGCTAAGGTAAGTAACATGCCGTCAAACTGCTGCGCTTTTGCATAGGCCGCCGCGACTCGCAGCGACGACGCCAAACCTGTTTGCCAATTAGGATTATCAAGCAACGCCAGTTTTAGCGCTCCGAAAGCGTCAAGTTGCGGACGCAATAATGTTTGATGGGCACCAAGCACTACCAATAGTTCTGCAGTGACTTGATTGGATGATCCCATTACTAATGGAGCCGAGGTGAAGCGAGCCAAACGGTCGATATGGCGTTGTAAGATGCTATGCCTTTGCCCTTCACTCGCCGCTGTTGATAAACGTTGTGCCAGCTTCGCCCCCTGAAAGCGCCGACTCTCGCCTGCCGCGAGCACAGCAATGAGCAATCTTTGCCTGATGCGCATTAAGGCATCATTCCATCGAGCGAGGAAAATGCCGCGCCATGAAGCACCCCATGGCATTGGGCCAAGATACTCAAGGCAATGGCGCTCGGTAACTCGCCACCAAGAGCAAGCCCCGCAGGTGCCGAGAAAAAGCCACTAAACGACTCCGTATTGAGTTCGGCCATCGCCAGCACTTTATCCCGCCGATGAGCGGGCCCCAAGAGGGCAACATATTTAAGATCAAAAGGTTGAATAGCTTTGAGCGCCGCCGCATCCAAATTCAGGTGATGGTGCATGACCACGGCGCAATCTAATTGCGCGACAAGCGCTTCGGCATCATCAAGGCTTTGCTTGACGATATGGGCATGGGGAAAGTCGGCACTTCTCGCGTAGGCGGTGCGCGTATCAAACACGCTCACCTGCCAACCTAAACTGTGGGCAATCGCTGCCACGGGTTTAGCATCTATTCCTCCACCAAAAATCCCTAAATGAAATCGTGGTCTGACTGGGATGATAAGCGCCTCCCATTCAGGCTGACTGAGTATGCCCGCCTTTGGAAAATCCGCCGTAGGAAAAGGGGCACTTTGCGCCGGATAAAACTGTGCAGCGTAACTGCGAGCATCGCTGCCCGCAGGCACTAAGGGCAATTGATAGTAGCCCGACAGCCCCTTGCGAAACGCTTGTACTATGTCCACTAGGCCAAGATCATGATTTTCTTTAAGCAGAGGGATCAACATGATATCGACTTTACCACCACAACCTAGGCGGTAGCTGGCATCGGATTCATCGGTTGCATCATAGGTGATACAAGTAATCTGTTGCGATTGCATGGCTTGCTGCGCATGACGGCGAAGATCGGCCTCTAAACAGCCACCACTTAATATCCCTGCGCCTTGGCCAAACTCGTGGAATAACATCATGGCGCCGGGTTTACGGTAGGACGAGCCTTGGATATGGGTAATCACCGCCAGCACCCATGCATCATCCGCGAGGGGCAACCAATGTTCTAATAAGTCTTCCATTTGGTGATCCATCGACATTGACTCCTCTCTATTTCGCTAACTTAGGGACACATTTAATGCATCCACGATTGAAATCAGCGTAACTGATTAAAAAATTATCTTTATGTAGAACAAGCTAACAAAGGAAAATTGAATTTAAAAGGGCAAAAGCGGGGAAACACAAAATAGCTAAAGGATAAAGCTGACATCCCTGTCAACAAGTGGGAGATAGCCTTGAACTAAGGGTTAAAACTGATACTCTCCAGCCTTAGTTCGTAGTGCTTGGGATTGATTATCTAAGCTAATAGAGGTGAATTCGATTTGCTCAATAATTTGTGACACTTCGCGGGAATTATCGCGGATCACCATAAGACTGGTGGCAATATCCTTAGACACCAGAGATTGCTCTTCGGTTGATGCCGCTACTTGGGTATTAATCCCATGAATCGCCGCAGTGCTATGGCGAATATCATCAAAGACCGTCACGATACGTTGCAATTCACCTGAGGCTTTTTTCATTAAGTTAGCCGCTTGGGTGACTGAGCTGCCCACCTGATTGGTGCGATTTTGTAAACTGGCAACAATATCATCAATTTCCTTGGTAGAATCTTGAGTGCGCTGTGCGAGTGAACGCACTTCATCGGCTACCACCGCAAAACCACGCCCTTGCTCACCCGCCCTCGCCGCCTCAATGGCGGCATTGAGTGCCAATAAGTTAGTTTGCTCAGCAATCGCTTTAATCACACTTAATACATTACTGACTTGAGTGCTCTCATTCACCAAATGCTGCATCGAATCTTGGGTGGTCGTAAATTCACTTTCGAGCACCGCCATCGCATTCAATGCCTCTGAAACCGTATCCTGACCAACGCCCACATGGGTTTCATTTTCTGCTGCCCGAATTTCGGCGTTCGAGGTGCTCTCACTAACATGCACTAAGGTGGTCGTCATTTCTTCCATCGCGCTCGCACTGGCATCGAGCTCTTTGGCGACTCGGTTTGAGCTTTGACGGGAAACTTGAATCGAAGCTTTGGTTTGTTTAGCGAGATCTGCCACCTCCTTCGCAATACTGTCCGTCGTCGCTAATGAACTGGCTAGAGATGAAATGAATAAATTAATTTGGTTAACAATTTCCCCAATTTCACCCTGAGTCGAAACTGAGATCCTGCGGGCAAGATTTTTAGACCTTTGAATATCAAGTAATTCGCGACAGGTTTGTACGAGTGGAGTCACAATCCTACTTTTAACAATAACAAAGCCGCCAACGGCAACTAAAATCACCAAAAAGAGTACAAACTGCGAACCATTGAGTGCCATATTTAAAGAATCCAATCGATTACTCACCTCACCCTCAGTGCGTTTATCCAAGGCGGTAAAAAACTGATCGATCGGCTGCATGATCTTGGCTTTTTCACTATGATATTGATCGCTATGTAGTAATTCCCTCGCCATCGCGAGATTCGGCTCACCTTTAATGCTGTAGGTTTGGGTATTAGGATCGATAAAAATTCCTTTCACCGCGTTCATCGCCTTGACCTCAAGGGCGACTAAAGCATCAGAATTTTGCTGTGCCTGCTCTAGATAATGGAATTCCTCATCAGAAAACCCCAAGGCCTTCATTTGGCTTTTGATGGCCACTCTGGCGCCATCTGGCTTAGGTTTATCGCCATAACTGAGCACCAAATCCCAATAAATCTGGTGATATTTTTCCGGTCTAGGTTTTTCACCGTTACGAATGGCCAGAATATCCATATACATTTTTTCGTACTTTTCATCCCCAGTCACCGCATAGGTACGGGCGAGTCTGGTCAAATCATCAGAACTTTGCCGAAGTTCATCAGCAATTTGGTAGGATTGATAGCGAATATTCGCAGCATCATTAAAGAGTTCAATCTTAGATTTGACATTAAAACTCAGCACCGCCGTAATCACTGCACTAGCGACGATTGTGGAAAAAACAACACTCATCATCGTTTTTGTATTCATAGTTACCCCGATAGACACCTACAACGTTAGCTTTAAGTCTAGTCAGTAAAATGTAGCTAAAACGTAAAAAAACAGAATTTTGATGAAATAATACACAGAGTTACGAGCGATTCTCAGTTGCGTAAATAACCGATATTTGGTTTAGGTCAAAATATAATGCTTAAAAATAGATAGTTGCGGATAAATCTAACTAAAAAGACCCAAGATGTGTGTCAAGCAGAGATGAGGTTTGCAGGTTTAATCAGGCACAGTAAATATGAATTGTACCTGATTAGAACTCGCATTTTGGTTGATATTAAGTCAATTGACGCAGTGTTATGCAACTTAGAGCAGTAACTGATCAGCCACAAAGGGATTATGTTCACGCTCTTCGCCAAAGGTAGACATAGGTCCGTGGCCAGGAATAAATTCCACGTCAGCGCCTAAAGGCCAGAGTTTAGAGGTGATTGAATGGATCAAGCTTTGATGATTTGACTGAGGAAAATCAGTACGGCCAATCGAGCTTCTAAAGAGAATATCTCCGACCCATGCAAGCTTGGATGAGGCCGAATAAAACGCCACATGTCCTGGCGTATGGCCAGGGCAATGCAGCACAGTCAAACTTTGCTCGCCCACGGTGACGGTATCGCCATCACACAGGTATTGATCGGGTTCAAAGGCATCACAGTGGGGAAAACCAAAGTTTTGACTCTGTTTAGGCAGATTTTCAATCCAAAACTTATCCGCCTCATGTGGACCAACGATGGGTACATTCGTTTGTTGTGCTAATAACTTAGCACCGCCAACATGATCAATATGACCATGAGTGAGTAACACTTTTTCAAGGGTCAGCCCTAATTTAGTGACTTCACCTAAAATACGGTCAACGTTCCCTCCCGGATCGACAACCGCTGCATGCTTAGTTTTTTCACACCAGATCAAGCTGCAATTCTGCTGGAAAGGTGTCACAGGAATAATTTGGTACTTCATAGCTTCAATCTCGTGTTATCCATAGCCGATAGATTACGCTAAGAGGGTTATCATGGCTCAATTTTTTATAATAAAAATTGATCTCAACCAAAGGCTAATCAAATAATCCTAACTTGCGACAACAGGGCTTTTGTATACAATCTGCCATAAATAACAAGCCTAGCCCTTAAGGTCAATTGATGAAACCCGATATGATGCTCGCTGGTGTTTTCGCCAAGAAACACACATTTACTTTGCCACTCAACTACCAACAACCCATTGGTGAGCAGATTACTGTGTTTGCGAGAGAACTTTGCGCCATTGAAAATAAAGATAAAAAATTACCCTATATCGTCTTTTTCCAAGGAGGTCCTGGCTTTGCCGCTATGCGACCCGCCAGCAATAGCGGCTGGATCCGTCGAGCACTCAAAGAGTTTAGAGTCTTATTGCTCGATCAACGGGGCACAGGCCTTTCTAGCCCCATCAATTATCAGAGCCTCTGTCACTTACCCCCTGAGCAACAGGCCGAATATTTAAGCCATTTTAGAGCCGACAATATCGTCCGTGACGCCGAATCCATTCGCACCCAGCTCTGCCCCGCCGATAAATGGGCTATCCTCGGTCAAAGCTTTGGTGGTTTCTGCGTGCTGCACTACTTAAGTGCTGCGCCTCAGGGCGTAAGTGAAGCCTATATCACAGGTGGTATTCCTTCCCTCACGCGCAGCAGTGATGAGGTTTATCAAGCCACCTATCAGCGCGTACTCGCCAAGAATAAGGACTTCTTCCAGCGCTTCCACGATGCGCAGCATCTGGTGACTCGCCTCGCCAAACATTTACTCGAACATCCAGTGCAGTTAGCCACGGGTGAACGCCTCACGGTTGAAATGCTGCAACTGCTTGGCATTAATTTAGGCATGGAGCAAGGCCCTGAGTCAGTCTACTATTTACTTGAACAGGCCCTAGTGCACTCGCCCCAAGGTGATTATGTCAACCCGCTGTTTTTAAATCATTTCTGCCAATTACTCGACTATAACACCAACCCAATTTTTGCCCTGTTACACGAGGCCATCTACTGCCAACACAGTGCGTCACAGTGGTCTGCCCATAGGGTACGGGAGCAGTATCCGGCCTTTAACTATCAAGTGGGTAAGCCTTTCCTGTTTACTGGCGAGATGATTTACCCTTGGATGTTTGAACAATTTAGCCATTTAGCGCCACTTAAAGCCGCAGCCAATATTCTTGCCCATAAAACGGACTGGCCAGCGCTATACAATCTTGAGCAGCTCAGCCAAAACCGCGTCCCAGTTGCGGCCGCGATTTATAGCGAAGATATGTATGTAGAGATGGATTTCAGCCTAGAAACCGCCAAACAGGTAGCGCACCTAAAGTATTGGTTAACCTCAGAATATGAACACAATGGTATTCGAATGGATGGCGAGCGGATCTTAGATAAGCTCATCAGTCTCAACCGCGGTGAACTCTTAAGATAAATGTTAATTTTAAGGGTTAATTAAGTAAAAGCTGTCATTGTGTGCAGGCTCCTCATCCAAATGAGTGATTTTGGCTACAACGTTCAACGACCTATTTTCCGTGAGAGTAATCCGAGTTGGATTACTCTTTTTTTTGCTGAAAAAATGCACTCAACAAAGTTGAGTGCATGACAATAATCGTCAAAATACAGGGGAGCGGGTGTTTAACGAGGATGAAATTAACGTTTCATTTGAGGATAAGTAAACTCATGGCATTGATTGCAATAGACTTTACTTTCTTTGTGTTCCTGATGGCAGTAAGTACAAGGCAGATCAGTACCATAGTGCAGACTGTTATGGGGATTCGGCTCAACCGAATGACCCGCATCCGCAGGGCGCGCAGTCAACTTAGCCACGTCCTCGGGTGAACCATGACAACGACTGCAAGTCGCAGCATCGGGAACGGTTTTACGTTTTGCATCACCGTGGCATGCCGCACAATCGACTTTACCATCGGCTCCAGTCATTACCTCTTTATGGTAATCCTTGATATTCATTGCATTAGCAGCCATAGGTGCTGCCAACATGGCACCGAGTAATAGAATAAATACGGGTTTTAACATCAGAGTCTTCCTAGGCGGGGCATGGTGCCCCGCATCGCAGATTAATAGTGTGTAATAAAGTCAGTCGACGCTTGGATGTCCGGCGTGAATGGGCGATCTTTCGCAACAAAAGGCACTTTCTCGCGGTAAGCCTTGTACATGGCTTGCGTCGCTTTACCAAGTTGCAGCTCAGGGTTCGCTTGTTTACGTAAATCAATCGCTTGAGTTGAATGTAGCAGCTCTAAACCATAGATGACTCGCGTGTTATCCACGATTTGGATCAGGTTATCCGATGCTAACTTAAGGTTAGTGAAGGTATCTTCAATACCACCAGCGATAGAAATCCCATCGAAGGAGACTGGCGTCGCTAACTGCTTGTTACGCACTTGCATATCCACAAAGGCTTTTTGAATTGCACCAAAGGCATGGCCTTGGTTTTCAGGCGCACTTAGGAAGCGCGTCAGCTTAGTAAAGTGTTCATCGGACAAATGAATGGTCCGCATCACACTGTTATGGGAAACATGGGTCAAGGCCACACTCAGGTTTTGCACCGCGAGAGCCACAGGCAGCGGCTCAAAGTTAGTGGTTGGGAATACACCACCCTGCCCTTCAACCAAATACTTAGCCACTTGTGGGAACTGCGCATACTGGTTTGAGGCACCCACAATTACTGCGGGGTTATCATCTGAATGGTTGATTTGGATATTGAGTACTTCATCCAATGAAGCTAAGGCCTGTTCGGCGCCAGCAAAGGTATAAGCTGTCGTTCTAAAGCTCAGCGGATCTTGTAAAGGACGCTCATCATTCAGCTGCCATAAATAGCTGCCATCGAGTTGTTTTAAAATGTCACTAGCGGCGGTTTTAATATAAGGGAATGGGCGAATATCATTGGTTTGTGGCAAGAATGGCGCCACGTTACCGTTTAATCCCTCAAGGCTTAAGCCAAAGACGGTGGGCGACACGGCCAATAGTTGCTTCGCCTCGCGGTAACCTTGCATTGCATACGCCACAGCAAAGGCGTTGTTAGATAAAATCGACAGCGCATCTTTCCCCATTGGAACTAATGGTGCAATCCCTGCATCAGCCATCGCCTCTTTACTGCTAACACGCTGACCTTTATAGAATACTTCCCATTCGCCAACCATGGCTAAACCGACATGGGATGAGAGTAGAATGTCCGCCTCACCTACCGTGCCCTTGGCTGGGATCACAGGTGTCAACCCCTTGTTAAGATAAGCTTCATAAAGCTCTGCCACCACAGGCTGCACACCGGTTTGTCCGGCTAGCATAGTATTTAACCGCACAGCTAATGCCAAACGTGTTAAGCGGATGGGCGCAGCGTCACCCACGCCTGCACTATGAGCACGAAAAGTACTAAAGTTAAAACTTCTTGAGGCATCGAGTACTGCATCACTCAATTTGCCATTAGCATCGAACAGTTTGTGGTCTTTATTAAGTCCAACACCTACGGTTAGACCATAAACGGGTTTACCTAGACGTGCGGCTTCCATCAATAGCTCGTGTGCTTTCACTAATTGGGTTTTCGCTTGTGGAGCAATTTTTACTTTAGCGCCATCGGCAATGGCCCAAGCTTGGTCTTGGGTTAAATGTTTACCATCAAGCACGACTTGCTCCATCGCTAACGCACTGCCTGAGAGTAAGCTCAAGGTGAGTGAAGCCATCAACACTGATTTATTCATAATCATCTCCAACATTTTGTTATATTTAGTAAAATCTAGGCTTGCTTAAGTGTCACAGCACTCGCTGCGGCGCAGTTACGGCCAGCGTTACGCCCCGTCACCACCCCTTCAGCAACGGCACAGGCACCTAATCGACTTGCACCGTGGATACCACCGGTTGCTTCGCCAGCGGCATATAATCCGGGGATGGCTTTATTGCTGACCAAATGCAGCACTTCGGATTGGGTATTTACCTTCACGCCGCCCATGCAGTAATGCACCTTCGGCCACATGCGCACCGCATACCAAGGTCCTTTGTCTAGCACGATGGCCTCTTGCATTGGGCGATCGAATTCTTTATCTACACCAGTCTTAACCGCCTCATTCCAGCGCTCGACTTGCGCCTTTAACGCCTTAGCAGGCATGCCGTAAATAGCAGCCAGTTCGTCTAAGGTCTCGGCTTTGCTGATGACGTTATATTTCAGTCCCCAATCTAGGGTTTGCGCTTTGCTGGCACCGGCGGCATTAGTAAAGCCAATGGGATAGACAGGCTGTCCCTTTTCATCTCGTCTGGTCATAATGGCGTCGGCCCGCGCCTTACGGTCGGCTAATTCATTGAAGAAACGCTCGCCGGTGCGTACATCGACAACAATGCCGTGGGGATAAGTGGCAATAGTGTTGAATTGTGAAGCCGTGCCAAACCCCTTCTCGTCAGGAGATGCCCAGGGACCGAGTTGAATTTGGTCTAAATGAATGGGATTGGCCCCAATCAGCATCATTTGCTTGAGTGCCTCAGAGGTGGCACCTGCATGGTTGGTTGAATCTAAATCACTATTTAACTCAGGTAATTGCATCATGCGGTATTCGATATCACGGCCAAAACCACCGGTCGCCATAATCACGCCGCGGCGCGCGCCGATACGGCGTATTTTACCCGTGCGCTCATTGGGAAAATAAAAACCTTCACGAACTTCGACACCGATCACCCGTCCAGCCTCATCTTTTACAAAGCCTTCGAGCTTGGTCTGATTTTTCATGACCACGCCCTTGTCACGCGCAGCTTTGATCAAGGGACGAATAATGCCTGCACCTGAGCTTTCGACGGTTTGCAGTACCCGTTGTACTGAGTGACCGCCAAAATGTTGTACAAAGGGCTTCCAGTGAACACCGTAATCAATTAGCCATTGGCAAGATTCTGCTGTGCCGTTGCACACCAGTTTAAGCATTTCAACATCATTCATGCCGCGGCCTGCCCGTAACATGTCTTCGACCATGGCATCGACTGAGTCTTCAATCCCAGCCTGCTTCTGTAGGACAGAACCTGCTACCGCCATCGCACCGCCGTTGATGGTCGAGTTGCCACCAAAGACAGGCATTTTATCGATAATCATCACGCTCACACCGGCCTCTCTGGCTTGCAGCGCTGCTGACATACCAGCAAAACCGCTGCCAACAACCAGCACATCCACTATTTCATCAAAGCTGACAGGGGCCGAATCACAACTTGCTGTGGCAGGCAGCGCCATACTTGCCCCCAGCCCTGCGGCTATGACCATGCCTCCCTTTAGTAACTGGCGACGCCCCGCATTAATATCTTGGGTTTTACTCATGCTGATTTCCTTCAATAATCACTGGAACTTGTCAGCATGAAAGTGCAGGTGCTGTGCCAAGCACCTAAAAGGAGGTATTTAAGTGGTGAATTTTGATTGCAGGCACAAAATCACGAAATATAAAGATCTACAATCACGATACTTAGTGATCAACTTGAAATATCAATGGAAAAACACTTTTATTACGAATCAACCCTAAGGCTCTGTAGTAGTCTGCAACTGGAGAAATCCCTACAGAGCTACTTTGAGTTTATTCGGGATGAACTGCCCATTGATGGGCTATTTGTGAACATTTTCCGCAAACAATTTAATGATATACAGTTTATTGCCCATGTAGATGACACCCAATGTTGTACGCTCGATAAGCGTGTCCAAATTCCTGAAAAAATGGCGCAATACTTAGAAGATCCCGAGCGACCAAGGGTTAGAATTGTTAATGATATTGAGCATGATCCTGTTACTGCATTAGTCGCACCTCAGGTGATTAAAGATATTCGGTCACTGATTATCCTGCGAATGTCGATAGAAAATACTCATCTTGGAATTGTTGGCTTTTACGCCAAAACGACAGGGGTATTTAGACCACGCCATGCCGACTTAATCGCGCCGCATATGCAGAACTTAGCGCTGATCACGGCGCTAAATTTAAGGGATCGAAACTTACTCAAAGAAAATGAAGCGCTCTCAAAACAAAACGTCAGTCTGCGCCGCACTTTAGATATTCAAAATGGCGTGGTTGGTGCCAATTCGGGCCTAAAACAGGTGATGCAGCAGGTGCAATCCATCGCCAAAATCAACACCACAGTGTTAATGCTGGGAGAAACCGGCTGCGGTAAGGAAGTCATCGCCAACGCCATTCACGAGCTGTCTGAACGTTCGGGTAAACCTTTTATCAAGGTTAACTGTGGCGCTATCCCTGATACCTTGATTGACTCCGAGCTTTTTGGTTATGAAAAAGGCGCATTTACAGGCGCCGATTCGCGCAAAATTGGTTACTTCGAACAAGCCAACGGCGGCACAATTTTCTTGGATGAGATTGGCGAGCTACCGCTTTCAGCCCAAGTTAGACTACTCAGGGTTCTACAAAATAGTTGTATCACCCGTGTTGGCGGCCACGATGCAGTGCAACTTGATATTCGTATTATCGCGGCGACCCACAGAAACCTTCAAGCTATGGTGCACAGAGAAGTGTTCCGTGAGGATCTCTGGTATCGACTAGCGATTTTCCCCATTGAGATCCCGTCACTCAGACAAAGACGCACAGATATTCCTCTGTTAGTGCAACATTTTGTCGAGCAGCTCAGTGCCAAGTTTAATTTGCCGCAGTTACCAAGGATTGCACCAGAACAGTTGAATATCCTCAATCAATATGGCTGGCCAGGCAATGTGCGCGAACTTATCAATGTGCTTGAGCGCGCCATGATCCAGCATCCTGCAGGCCCGCTTGACTTTCGTTTTCTGGTTCCACAACACTGTGAAGAAGTGAAAACCCCATCAAATCAAACCGTGATTATCGATCCAAGCCATGCTAGCGATAAGTTAGTACCGCTGGATGTGATGACCAAAAAGTACATCAACCATGCCTTAAGGATCACGGGGGGTAAACTCTATGGCCCGGGCGGTGCCGCTGAATTACTGGATATCAATGCTAATACCCTGCGCAGTAAAATGAAGAAGTTAGGGATTGTTTAACTCTTTGAGTAGAAATGGATAGTTATAATAAAGGCCACAATCTGTGGCCTTTGATTTATGCTGCCGAATTAGTCGCTCAAGTCATTGAACTTAGAAGAAATAACGAATACCCACGGCGTAGTTGTTATCTTGTAGGTCTTCGTAGGCTTTATCGTCCATATCGCTGAAATCGATTTTGGCCTCGGCATACATGATAGTGTCGCGGCTATAGCGATAATGGAGGCCTAGCACGGCAAACTGACGGGTCCATTTACCTTGAATTGCCGTGTTTTCATCGGTATCCAAATCCTGGTAAGTCAGCAGTAGGCTAGGTACGAATCCGTTGTCATAGTGGTAGGCGACGATAAATTCAGCACCAGTTGAGTCGTACAGTTCGCCCCCCACTAACTCGTTTTGCTCACTCTTATGGGCGTTAAAACCAACATACAATCCCTTAGCATCACGACCCGGTGCATATTGATAGAAACTGCCGTATTGTGCGCCGATACCGATGATTTGGTTGGTGTTGTCTACGTCTTTACCCGCAAGATTGCCAGTGAAGTCGCCACGGTTAAAACCTGCTAACACCTTAAATTTATCAGTGAAATAGTAAGTCGCACTCGCACCATAGCTTGGGTCGAAGCTCAGCTCAGAACCATCGTTTAAGGCGTGACCCTGGTTGTCATAAATTGCTACATCGCTATTTTGCTTAGAAGCGTATTGCACCGCGATATGTAAATTGCCAAAAGTATTACGGTATTGCAGCGCCGCATCGGCACGTCCAGCCCCCGTTAACCCACCATCACCGAAGGTATAAGCACCGACCGACCAGCCAGTAAACGCATTGAGCACATCCGTGGTATAGGCCACATCGTAGTAAGCTCCCCACTGCTTACCAAAGCTGAGGGTGCCCCATTTGTCGTGCGACATGCCAACATAACCTAAGCGGTTAAATAGGAAATCTGAGGTTTTTGAAGCGGATAATTGGCCGCCACCTTGGCCTTGGGTATAAATTAGACCATCGTCGCTGGTGACCATATTAATACCCCATTCAGTATGGGCAAAGGAGCGCCAGCCGTTTTTCTCTTGGCGGTCAAAACGAAATCCCACCCGGGAAAAGTTATCGATAACTGAGGTTTCATGACCATCATTTAACGCCGCAAAGCCTAACCACCCCATCATATTGACACTATTGGTTTGATCGTTATACAACTCAACCGCTTGAGTGGTACCAGTCAACAGTACCGCGGGGATCATCACTGCAAGCAATTTCTTTTTCATATCATCTATACCTATTCATTCAGCTAAATCATAAATAATCTTATGATTTGATTGGCTTATTATATTCTCCAGCCAAGGCAAAGCAGTTAGCATGCCACGGCGCAGAAAAGCTGAGTTTCGAGGTATTTTTTAGAAGTGGATCGGCCAATCACGAAATAACGTGATTGGCGGTAATTAAATATCGCGGAATAAATTAAATATCGTTACCAAATCGCGAACATTAGCGACAGTTTGATTACATTTGTGTCATCAGGCTTGGACGGTCGCTTTGCTCGTTCGCCGTCTAGGGACGGTCGGTTTAGCTGTTGTAGATATGGAAGATGCTGCGGCTGAATTTCTAGCATTTCCTTTTTTAGCGCCCGTTCCGGCTTTTTTCCCGCCAGCAGCGCCTCTGGTTCCCGCTTTTCGATAGACGGACTTTTTAGCTGCTCGCTTAAAACCCTGTCCTTTTAAGCCATTGAGGGCTGAGGGTAATTGGGCGCCCGCATTTTCGATTAAGTGATTTAGCGTCCCCAGCAGTGGCTGCATAAATCCTTGATAAGAGATTTCCTTATGGCAGATGCCATTTAGGCTTGCCTCCCACAGCGCGGTCATATCGGGTGTTGTGGCACTAAGGGGCAAACTATTGATTAAGCCCTTGCCCACCTCAGTGGCCACGATCGACTTACCCTGACGCTGAATAAAGCCCCGTTTAAACAGCAGTTCAATAATGCCTGCGCGAGTGGCTTCCGTCCCTAAGCCATCGGTTTCCTTTAAAATTTTGCGGATCTCGGGGTCAGTCACATAACGATTAATCCCCGTCATGGCGCTCAACAAGGTCGCATCGGTAAAGGCTTTGGGGGGCTGAGTTTGCTTCTCGACCAATTCACCTTGGTTGCAGTGAAGGATTTGTCCTAGGGCTAAAGGCGGTAAAATGCCACAAAACACCTCATCTTCTGCATCCTTATCGGTACTTTTATCATCAGTATTTTGAAGCGATTCTCGCCCCATAGACTCTTTATGTTCATCAGCTTCCCGTGCAAACAGTTGTTTCCAACCTAGGGATTTATCCTGTCTAGCCTTCGTTTTAAAGAGACCACCTTCAATGGTCACTTCGACCGCAGTTTCACTGTAGCAATAGGCTGGGTAAAACTGCGCCAAATACTGGCGGGCAATATGTAGATAAAGCTCCCTTTCCCGCTGGCTTAAACTGCCTAAATTGGGCTGTTTTTCCGTTGGAATAATAGCGTGGTGGGCATCGACTTTTTTATCATCCCACGCCTTAGATTTAAGCCGAGGATTCGGCGCCTCAGCGTGTGCGACTAACTCGGGCGCCCCCTCCATAATGGCCGCTAATACACTGCTTGCTAGACCATGTTGCTCTGTAGGTAAATAACGGCTGTCAGAGCGCGGGTAGGTAATCAGCTTATGGCGCTCATATAAACTCTGGCAGGTATCGAGCACGTCCTTAGCGCTCATCCCAAACCGCTTAGCTGCATCAATTTGCAGTGCAGATAAACTGTAGGGCAATGGCGGATTCTGCTGTTTATCCTTAGTGCTTAACTGGGTCACTTTGGCGGGTTTATCGGTGATCCGACGCACCACATTTTGTGCTAAGCCCTTAGCAAGCACTCGCCCTTCTTCGTCCATATAAGGTAAACAGGCTTCACTGGGTTGCCACTTCGCAGTGAAAGATTGTTGTTTATCCGTTACTAAATGCGCTAAGACTTCATAAAAGGGTTTAGATTGAAATCGCGCGATTTCCTCATCGCGGCGCACGATAAGCCCAAGGAGCGGGGTTTGCACTCGACCGACGGATAGCACGCCCTGATAGCCGACCTTTTTCCCTTGGATGGTGTAGGCCCGTGTCATATTCATGCCATAGAGCCAATCGGCACGGCTCCGGGCAAGTGCAGAAGTAGACAAAGGAATAAACTCACGGTTACTACGAAGTTGCGACAAGGCACGTTTCACCGCCTGCGGGTTTAAGTCGCTGATAAGGAGTCGCTGCGTTTGCTGTAATTTATCGCCCGTCACGCCCAAATAGGCGATTACTTCATCAACCAATAATTGCCCTTCTCTGTCTGGATCACCCGCATTCACTAAGGTATCGGCCTGTTTTACCAGCTTTTTAAGTACAGTGAGTTGGCTACGGGTCGCGACCTTAGGTTTAAGCTGCCACTTCTCGGGCACTATGGGTAAATGCTCAAACTTCCACGATTTGAACTCGGGGTTATAGGCATCGGGCTCGGCCTGTTCAAGCAAATGCCCAACACACCAAGACACGCAGTTTCCTTGGGCGTCTTCAATAAACCCGTCACCTTTTTTGTGGGGTTTTGGTAGCACATCGGCGATTGCACGCCCAAGACTTGGTTTTTCAGCAATATAGAGGATCATATCTACATTAAACACTGGATATAATTACAGTGTAATTTAGCCCAAAGCGGACAAGAGTGCAAACCGCCGTTTTACCTCGAGGGCCGATTTAACTCGCTCTGCGGTAACGAAACACTAAAGCTGTGCAAATTTAGTTGAGAATAGTTCTCATCTAAAACTAAAATCCCTTGCATCAGTTACGAGGAATCGAGAAAACAAATGAATACACTGATCTTGCCAGGCCCTTCAATCCCAGCCTTTAAGCCAGCACTCGCCTTAAGATTCAATCAATTGGTGATCTTCCACAGCCTGTTATTGCTAGCATTAAGTCTGCTTTGTGAAATGGGGCTAAAAAGGCTTGGGCTTGAGGCGCCTTTCCTTTCTTGGGGAGTTATCCTGTATTTGCCCGTGGCCGTGAGCCTGTCTTTGCTATTAAAACATCGCGTTAGCCGCCGTAGTCTGGCATGGCTCTTTGGACTGTGGATGCTGTTATGGCTTGTAATTTAAGCCAAGTTTTCTTTGCCTTGCACAAATACCGTCCCCGCTATCCACTTTGGCTGAGTTAATAGTCTCAATCAATTCGCCTTATCTCCCCCGCTTTTCTCAATGATTCAAGTTGCTAGATTACAAATCTCAATGCAGCAGAGATAAAACGCTGCAAAATAAAGCTCCTCAGTAACCCCATCAAATAAAGAACGTTAAATTATCAAATATTTAACAACTTTAGCTATGAAGTGACTAAAAAAATCGTTATGTTGAAGCTCTTGGACGCACACACGCGTTTTAACCTTAGGCCTAATTGGCTGTTTAGTACCCAAAATCACCTAAAAAAATCTTAAAAACTCTGCAAAAAAACAACAGAATATTGGAGTTGAATTATATGAATGAGATTGTTAATGCGGTCAACAATATCGTCTGGAGTCCCGCGCTCGTTTATCTTTGCCTCGGTGTAGGACTCTTTTTCTCCCTGCGCTCACGCTTTTTACAGTTACGTCATTTACCCGAAATGATCCGTCTAATGTTTGATGGCAAAAGCACCGATGCTGGCGTGTCTTCCTTCCAAGCTTTAGCCATGACCTTAGCGGGTCGTGTAGGTACCGGTAATATCGCAGGTGTTGCCACGGCGATTACCTTTGGTGGCCCAGGTGCTCTTTTTTGGATGTGGATGGTAGCGTTTCTGGGCGCAAGCTCAGCATTTGTTGAATCCACCTTAGGCCAAGTCTACAAAGAAAAAATCAACGGGGAGTACCGCGGCGGCCCCGCCTTTTATATTGAAAAAGGCTTAGGCATGAAGTGGTACGCTTGGACATTTGCCATTGCGACCATTTTTGCCTGCGGGATTTTACTGCCAGGGGTACAAGCCAACTCCATTGGTTCAAGCTTAAAAACCGCCTTCAATATTGACCCTAATGTCACAGCAGCCATTCTTGCGATGCTATTAGGTTTTATTATTTTTGGAGGGGTGAAACGGATTGCGCAGTTCGCCAGTACTGTAGTGCCTTTTATGGCGCTCGGCTATATCATTGTCGCCTGCGTGATTATCGCCCTTAACATTGGCCAGCTGCCCGATATTATTCTGTTGATCCTAAAAAACGCCTTCGGACTCGATGCAGGCTTTGGTGCGATTTTAGGTCTTGCGATTATGTGGGGGGTAAAACGCGGTATTTACTCCAACGAAGCGGGTCAAGGTACTGGGCCGCACGCTTCTTCTGCCGCCGCCGTGAGTCATCCAGCCAAACAAGGGTTAGTGCAAGCCTTCTCAGTGTATGTTGATACCCTGTTCGTCTGCTCAGCCACTGGCTTTATGCTGCTGATCACGGGCCTGTATAACGTGCAGGGCCCTGATGGCGCAGCGCTTTATACCGGGATTGCGGGGATTGCGGCGGGCCCTGGTTATGTACAAACCGCAATGGAAAGCATGATGCCAGGCTTTGGTAATATGTTCGTCGCCGTTGCGCTATTCTTCTTCGCCTTCACCACCATTGTGGCCTACTACTATATTGCCGAAACAAACATCGCTTATATCAATCGCAAAGTGAATCGTCCTTGGCTTACAGTGGTACTGAAAGTCGTGCTAATGGCCTCCACAGTCTATGGCACAGTGAAAACCGCAGACTTGGCTTGGGGGATGGGTGATATTGGTGTGGGAATTATGGCGTGGTTAAACATTATTGCCATTATTCTCCTGCAAAAAATTGCCTTCACTTGTCTTAAAGATTATGAATCTCAGCAAAAACAAGGTATTGAGCCACAGTTTGATCCTGAAAAACTCGGTATTCACCATGCGGACTATTGGGTTGAACGTAAAAATGCGCAGGATGAGCTAACACAGAGCCAATCCAACGAGAATCCAAAAATCTCCTAAAGATTAAAATTCCAAACAAAAAGCCAGTGACTTATCACTGGCTTTTTATTGTGCATTTTAAAGTGTGCCGACGCTTAACGCCAAGCACACTCTTTCATCTTAAGCGTTTAGTCTTATGGATGGCAGACGTTGTGTAACTCAAGGTTAGTGCCAATATCCTTATTGCGGTCAGCTTTGGCATCATCGTTACGAAGCTGCGTTAAATGATCGAGATAGGACTGATCAACGTCGTTGGTGATGTAGTGACCATCAAATACTGACGTTTCGAAACGTTTTATCTCTGGGTTTTCCATTCTCACCGCTTCGACTAGATCCGGCAGATTTTGGAAGATAATGCCATCGGCGCCGATAAGCTTAGCAATTTCATCGGCATCACGACCGTGTGCGATAAGCTCATTCGAGGTTGGCATGTCGATACCGTACACGTTCGGGAAACGAATTTCCGGTGCAGCCGAAGCAAAGTACACTTTCTTCGCCCCTGCTTCACGGGCCATCTCAATGATTTGCTCTGAAGTAGTACCACGTACAATGGAGTCATCGACTAACAGGACATTCTTACCTTTAAACTCAGTGTTGATGGCATTGAGTTTACGGCGTACCGATTTTTTACGCTCTTGTTGGCCAGGCATAATAAAGGTACGGCCGATATAACGGTTTTTCACAAAACCTTGGCGGTAAGGTAAGTCCATGCAACGGGCGATTTCTAATGCGATATCGCATGAGGTTTCCGGAATTGGGATCACCACGTCGATATCATGGTCGTACCATTCTTTTTTGATCTTTTCACCGAGCTTGGCACCCATGTTCACGCGGCTGGCGTAAACCGAGACATTATCGATAGTAGAATCTGGACGCGCAAAATACACAAATTCGAAGATACAGGGCGAGTAGCTTGGCTCTTTTGCACATTGGCGAGTGTAAAGATTACCGTCGAGGGAAATATAAATCGCTTCACCCGGCGCGACATCACGCATCACTTCAAAGCCGACAGCATCGAGTGCCACACTCTCAGAGGCAACCATATATTCAGTGCCAGTTGGGGTTTCGTGCTTACCCAGCACTAAGGGGCGAATGCCGAAAGGATCGCGAAACGCGACTAAACCTTGGCCAACAATCAACGCCACAACGGCATAAGCGCCACGGGCTTGCTCATGCACTTTAGCGATAGTGTCAAACACTTCATCAGCCGTCAGTGCTAAGCTCGTGGTTTTCTGTAGCTCATCAGCGAGCAGGTTTAACAACACTTCGGAGTCGGATGTGGTATTCACATGGCGACGCTTTTTAATCAGGCCTTCGGCCAATTCAAGCGTGTTGGTTAAGTTACCGTTATGGGCTAATGAAATCCCAAATGGCGAGTTAACATAGAAAGGTTGCGCCTCTGACGCGCTGGAACTGCCAGCAGTAGGATAACGCACATGACCAATGCCCGCATTGCCCTGTAAGCGCTGCATGTGTTTGACTTCAAATACGTCTTTGACCAGACCATTGGCTTTACGTAGTCTGAAAGCACCACGATCAACAGTGACAATACCTGCCGCATCCTGACCTCTGTGTTGAAGCACAGTCAGTGCATCATAAATGGTCTGATTAACCGATGATTGGCCAACTATTCCGACGATACCACACATGGGTAAGCTTCCTCATTGTAAGATGTTCTATGCCCTTTCATGTGAAATATAAGTAAAACACGAAGTAACTCCCCAGCCATTTGACCAGCGACCTTCGCCTCGATTTGAGTCTGCACCAATAGCGCGACAGAGTTCAAAGCAGACTTATTTTTCATCACTTAGGATAAATTTATTGTCTTTTTTATAGTTTGGGTACAAAGCTGGAGGTGTTTTCCAAATAGTTAAAGAACCACTGGATGACAACGCCAAATTCGGGCACTAATACAGAATCCTTCCACCATTGGGCGTTAGGTGAGCCTGTAAAAGCATCCATAAAAAACAGCAGCGCACTGACAATCAACGCGCCCCTAATAGCACCGAAACACAGACCTAAAAGTCTGTCAGTGCCAGATAATCCGGTTTTAACCACTAATTGCCCAATGATGTAATTGATAAGGGCACCGAGTATTAATGTGGTGATAAAAAGAATGGCAATAGAAACACCATTGCGCAGCATCTCATCGTTCATTTGTGTCAGATGGATGGCGAGGTCTTGGTAAAATTGACTGGCAACAAAGAAAGCAGCAAACCATACCACTAACGACATGGCTTCTTTGGCAAATCCACGGATCAGACTAATAAGAGTCGATAACCCGATAACGAAGATGATAGCGTAATCAATCCAAACCATTGAGATGGCTTTCCAGCATAGGCTTTAAGACGGCGCGATTCTACCAGAGACTGAAACGATTCTCACCCCTAGAGAGGTAAATAAATTATTTCAGCCTCGGCAGTTCTGCATTAAGATTCCAACGGATTAAAAGGCACAATCCGACCTTTTAAACGTGTCAGACTTTCAACTTCTTCTTGTATTTTCTTCAACTTAACTTCTGACACATCTGGCCCCACAAACACTTTAGTCAACACGCCATCCTTTGGTGTGTCTGGAATTGTGTACGCCTTGTAACCACTTTTACGCAACTGCGCCACTAGCGCTTTCACATTGGCGGCATTGCTAAATGCGCCCAGTTGCAGAGTAAGTCCGGGCTTTAATGAATCACGACTCACCACTTTTATGCCATCGTCTTTGGCAGGTTTTGCAGATTCAGTTTTCGCCGTTTCGGCCTTAGGCTTTTCAGCTTTTGCAACCGTGGTTGGTTTAACCTCTGGCTTTTTAGGTTCGGTTTTAGCTATCGCAGGCTTAGGTGCATCTTTTTTAGATTCAGACTTTGCCGTTTCAGTTTTTGCCGTTTCCTTCAACTCAGCCTTGGCATCAGTTTGTACGGCCTGTGGCTTAAGTTGCTCCTTAGCCGCAGCTTGCACGGGTTCAGATGCAGATTCAGGTTTAGACTCTGGCTTAGCATCCGCGCCCACTGCCTGTGCTAATGTCGCCTCATCATTGGGAGAAGGCTCTTCTGGCATAACATCTTTGCCATCCACTTCTTGCGCAGATAGCACTTCAAACGTGTCATCGGCATTTTTATGCGCTATCGCGGTAGGACGTAAGGGAATTTCGGCAAATTGCTCCTCTTGCCGCTCCTTCTTACCGTCTAAAATATCCGGCAAAAAAATCACCCCGAGGGCGACCAGCACCACAGTGCCGACTAATCGATTATGAAACTGGCTAGACAAAACGGTTATCCTGCTTAAAGAGAGACTTAAAACCTGCCACAGTGTAAAAGGAGCCAAACACAATTACCACATCATCGGGTTGAATTTGCGCTTTTAATGCCGTCCAAGCCGTGGCGATATCCTCGAATTCGAGGGCCTTAGTGTCTTGCGCTAAGGTTTGACGTAGCAAGCTGGCATTAGCGCCACGCTCGCCCTGTAAACTCACTAAGTACCAAGTGTCAATTAAGGGCGAAACCACAGGTAATACGCCGCCAATATCCTTATCCTTTAGCATACCGCACAGGGCAAACACTCGCTTACCCGCGACGATGGGCGTGAGTTGCTTGACTAAAAACCTTGCCGCATGGGGATTATGAGCCACATCGAGTAAAATCAGTGGCTGTTCGCTGACTTGCTCCAAACGTCCAGTTAAACGGGCGCTGCTGATGCCTTTGGCAATAATATCGGCAGCAATATGTGGCCAACCCTGTTCGACAATGGCAATCACTGTCGCAGCATTGGGTAATGGCAATGTGGGGAGACTAAGCTGTGTTAATTTAAGTACTTGCCCTTGATAGTCCCAAGTGTTGCCATTTTGCTGATAGGTAAATTCTGTCCCGACTCGATACAACTTGGCGCCTAGGTGTTGGGCGACATCATTGACGGTATGGGGCAAGTTTGGCTCGCCGACAATGGCAGGTTTTCCTTGGCGAAAAATCCCCGCCTTTTCGCGGCCAACCAGCTCACGGGTATTACCCAAATACGCCTCATGGTCTAAATCAACCGAGGTCACAACGCTGATATCAGCATCAATCATGTTAGTGGCATCTAAACGGCCGCCAAGACCGACTTCTAAGATCACCACATCCAGCTTGGCCGCTTTAAATAGGATTAAGCCCGCCAAGGTGGCATATTCGAAAAAGGTCAGCGAAATCTCGCCACGTGCCGCTTCAATCTGTTCAAAAGCAGCGACAAAGGCATCATCGCTAGCGTCCTGACCGTTGATGCGCACCCTTTCATTGTATTTGAGCATATGGGGCGAGCTGTAGACGCCCACCGTCAACCCTGATAAACGCAGGATGTTCTCTAGCATGGCGCAGGTCGTGCCTTTACCATTGGTGCCAGCAACAGTGACAATTTGACTTGGCCCTAAATCCAATACATTAAGGCGCTCGGCAACCTTAGAAACCCGAGTTAATCCCATGTCGATTTCGGTTGGGTGAATCGATAATAAATACGCGAGCCATTGATCCAGTGGCGCGTTTGCTCCTGGCGCAACTACTAAGGCTGTCAATTCACTTGGGGCTATGGTCATCGGTTATTTCCTTCCTTCGAAACGCATTTAAGCTCTGCCACGATAAAAGCCATTAATCCAACATAAACAATGGCCCAAGCGCTAACTTTGGCAATTGATATTGCTCCGGATATGTCACATCCACAAGATAAAGTCCGTTCGGTTTAGCCGTTGCCGCGGCTTGATTTCTATCTTTTAGTGACAACAGATCCGCCATCCAAGTCAATGGCTGGTTGCCAAGCCCAATCTCCAGCAGCGAACCGACAATATTACGCACCATATGGTGCAAAAAGGCGTTGGCAGATATATCGACGATCACATACATGCCCTGACGCGTCACTTTAACGCTGTGCACATTGCGAAACGGGGTTTTAGATTGACATTGAATAGCACGAAAACTGGTAAAATCCTGCTCGCCGAGCAGCGCCTGCGCCGCAATATGCATTTTATCTTCGTCGATATCACCATGATAATGGCTGACGCCGTGGCGTAGGATCCCTGGGCGAAGATTATGATTGTAAATCACATAGCGGTAACGTCTAGCCGTGGCCGAAAAGCGGGCATGGAAGCTCTCATCTACCTCTTTTACCCAGCGCACGGCAATATTATCGGGTAAATTGGCATTAACACCTAAGGTCCAGGCACCTTCGTTACGTACGGCGTTGGTATCAAAATGCACTACCTGCCCCGTTGCATGAACACCAGCATCGGTTCTTCCTGCACAAAACAAGCTAATGGGCTCGTTTGCCACCTTAGACAAGGCTTGTTCTAATTGCCCTTGTACTGAATCGACTTCGGCCTGACGCTGCCAACCAAAATAGCCACTGCCGTCATATTCAATACCTAATGCAATCCGCATCACACATCCTCACAATTAATTTAGCGGCGCATTTTATCACAGCAGCCCGTAAAAAAAACGGCGCTGTGAGCGCCGTTGATCGTTAACATTAAAGCTTAATACCAGTTCAAACTTAGCCGATCTCTTTAAGTAAACGAGCCGCTTCGTCCTGTTGACGCTCATTACCATCAATTTGAACTTCACGGAGTAGCGCTTTGGCGCTGTCACTGTCATCGATTTCGATATAGGCACGGGCCAAATCGAGCTTAGCGTTAACAGAGTTCTCTTCATCGTCCACATCAATCATGGCTGCATCACCAATCAGGGCACCCACATCACTCATCTCCACATCCATTTCAGGATAGAGATCTGTCTCTGTGTTATCCTGCTCGGCGTCGTTAAGCAGTTTTTCAATATCGATATAGCCATGTTCGTTTTGGAAATTAGTCAAATCATGCTCAGGTACAAACTTCTTCGACTGACGTGACTCCTGCGCATCTAGCGCTGCTAATGCTTCATCGACCGTGAGAGTATGCTCATCATCGAGGGCAAAGCTATCTTCTGGTGTTAATACCTCATCATCTTCAACTTCGGTATTGGCACTAAAAGCAGCAAGCACATTGTCGTCACTTAAATCGATATCGTCATCAGTATCTAAGTCCGCCCTGAAGGCAAACTCATGAGCGACATCCTCATCAACAATATCATCATCTTTGTCAGTGATAATCTCGAATGTAGGCTCAACCTTATCAATCGGTTCGTCTAAAACAAATTCCAGAGGTTGACGCGGGGAAACCGCCTTCGGATCGACAGCGATAGGATCCACGGGTGCAACAGGTTCGGATTTAGGACTGTCAGTTTGTGCGCTAGACGTAGGCGCAAAGTTAAGCTCAGTGTCCCAATCCAGTACATGGGGATCTTTACTCTTGTTAGCTTTTAAGTCGTTAAAGAAAGAAGCCTCTTTCTCTTTAACTTTTGCCGCTGCGGCAGCTGTCGCAGCCGTTAAACCTGCTGTGGCGAGTACCGTATCATCCGCTTGATTATCAGCATCGAAACCGGTAAATGTTGGCTCAATGGTTTCGTTAGGATTATCATCTGGGCTCTTCGCAATCGTATCACTAAGCTCAAAGGTATCATCCGTACCATCAATCGCATGGGCAGCACCGATGCCCTTGAGTAAGCCTTCATCCTCGAGCTTATCATCTGTTTCAGGGTAGGTGGTTTCGAGGTCGAAATTAAACTCATCCGCGTCGGCTTCAGCCTGCTCTGGCACATCAAATTCGGCGAGAAGAGATTCGAGATCATCCTCTGCCGACGATAGCTCCTCAGGTAATGCCGCTTCGAGCTCTGCTGCCAGCATATCGTGAGGGATGTCGGATTCATCGCTAGATGTTTGTTGTTCCGCCGAATCTTGGGCCTCAAAACCTGCGAGCAACTGGTCAAGATCATCATTGACTGGTAGGTCAGTGTTTAGTTCATCTTCCAATTCGGCAGCAATGGCTGCTGCAAGTGCAGGGTCATGCGCGGTTGGTGCATCCAAACCTGCGAGCAGAGAATCAATATCGTCGGATTCAATGACACCGATATCATTAAGTTCAGTATCTAATTCTGCCGCGATTTCATCGCTTAAATCAGGCTCTGGCGCTGCGGGTTTATCAAAATCTGCCAGTAACGCATCAATATCGTCGGTTTGCGCGACCCCTAGCTCTGCTAACTCATTATCTAATTCAGCAGCAATTTCATCGCTAAGATCGGATGCTGTAGCGGTGTTTTCCTTACCATAATCCGCTAATAATGCATCGAGGTCGTCCTCAGCCACTGGCTCAGATACTGAATCGTTCATTTCAGATTGATTAAACCCGGCGAGCAAGGCATCAATATCATCTTCAGCCGTTTCAGTTAACGCTATATTTTCAAGTTCATTATCTAATTCCGCAGCAAGCGATGCGGCTAAATCTTGAACGGTATCTAACTCTGCCGCATCAACCACCTCTGGGTCGGCTGGAATATCAAATCCCACTAATTCATTAAGGTTCTCATTAGTAGATGGCGCATCAGGCTCTTCGGAGCCAAGCCCTGCCAATAATGCATCAAGATCCTCTTCTTCGAGAATATTACCTGATTTGGGTTTTTCTTCTTCCGCAAAGGCTTCCTCTTGGTCGCCCATGGCCTCAGCCCAGAGATCATCTAAGGATTGGCCTTCGTCCTCTTCAAATTGTGGTTCTGCCGCAGTGTTAACACCTGGGTCAATAAACATTTCAGAAGCGATGTCCATCTGCTCATGGGCATCGGTCATTTCATGCTCGGGTTGTAAACTCACGCTACCGACATCTAATAAGCTATCGATGGAGTCGGCATGGTCAGTGTCTAAATGCACAGCCATATCGTCAAGATCATCGTCATCCATCGCCAGCACTGATGCTCCCGTTGCCACACCAGCAGCACCTGTCGCCATGGCTACCTGCTGGGCTGCTAACACACGGCGTTCTTTATTACGCTTACGACGAAGCATCCAGAACACAAGCAGCAGTAGTAACAATGCAGGGACCACCGCTGCTGCAACCAATAGCAGCGGATTATTTATCAAGTTTCGCCATAGATCTTCAGGCTCAGTAGGTGTTTGCGGCTGCGCATCGGCATCTGATGGGGCTTGAGCAGCTTCCACCTCGGCCTTCAGTGCAAGATTTTGCTTTTTACTCGCCTGTAAGGTTTCCTCTAATACCGCAATTTGTTGGTTTAAATCCTCAATTTTGGCTTTAAGGGCTTCAACATCGGCATTTCTTACCGCGAGCTGATCTTGTGCTCTGGCTAACTCATCAGTTAAGGATAAATTTTTGCTCTCCGCGGCCTCAAGGCGAGTATTCACATCGGAACTCACCATTTTCGGCGCAGCGGGTGGCGTCGCAACGGCATCCGTTTTAGCAACTTCGGTCTTAGCCGCTTCGGGTTTAACATCGACTTTAGGTTGAGGCTCTACCTTAGGTTTATTTTCAACTACAGGAGTAACAACAGTCGGTTTAGATACTGGTTTAGTCGCCGCTTTGGCGGTATTACGGACTTGCTTATCGCTGCGTTCGGCGCGAGCAATCGCTACACTATTGGGAATGGATAACATCACTTCTTTCGAAGGGATCAGCAAAATCATGCCACGTTCGAGGCTATTGTAACTGTCGGAGTTAAACGCATGGGGGTTGGCATCAAATACTGCAGCCATGACTTGATAAACACTGACACTGGCATCGGGACGGACTTTTTGCGCAATACTCCAGAAAGTATCTTTAGCGGTCGTTGGTCCATATTGATGATTGACCTGACGGATTTGTCCATCTGGTCCCATGATTTTTAAAGGTTTTATTTTGGGAGTATCGGCAGCTATCGCAGGATCAATAAAAGAGGTCGTGGAAAAAACAGCTAAAACGGTGGCCATCAGGCCCACAAGATACGAAGTGCGAAATTTCATCAATCCTTCCCTTTGAAGCGCTATTTAAGTTATCTCGCTGATAACAGGCTTTAGGCAATTGTATTTATTGAGATTACTATAAACTAGAAATCCCAGCCCTGCTACTGTTCACAATTGTAAAACAAAAAAAGCCTGCTGGCAGCAGGCTTTTTCATTGGGCATCAATTGCTACTTAAGACTTAGTAATAATCTCTCACTAAAATCTCGGCAATTTGCACGCTGTTTAAGGCCGCGCCTTTACGAATATTATCCGACACTACCCAGAGGTTAATACCGTGAGAATGGGAGATATCCTTACGCACACGGCCCACGTAAACAGGATCGGTACCCGCTGCATGGGTCACCGCCGTTGGATATTCGTCATCGGACTCGAACAATACCACTCCTTCGGCATTACGCAGTAAAGCTTTAATATCTTCTGCATCGGCAGGTTGTCGAGTTTCGATATGTACGGCTTCTGAGTGACCATAGAATACCGGCACGCGCACAGCAGTCGCATTAACGAGAATGTCATCGTCACCAAAAATCTTCTGGGTTTCCCAGACCATTTTCATTTCTTCTTTGGTGTAGCCGTTGTCCATAAATTTATCAATTTGCGGCAATACGTTAAACGCGATTTGCTTTGGATAAACTTCAGCGTCAGCAGGCAGACCTTGCAGCAGCTTAGTGCATTGTTTTGCCAGTTCTTCAATCGCTTTTTTACCCGTACCAGAGACCGATTGATAAGTCGCCACGTTAATACGACTGATGCCATAAGTGTCGTAAATCGGTTTTAGAGCCACCAGCATTTGGATGGTCGAGCAGTTCGGGTTGGCAATAATATTACGGTTGCGGAAATCAGCAATCGCATGGGGGTTAACTTCAGGCACAACCAATGGAATATCAATGTCATAGCGGAAGTGAGAGGTGTTATCGATCACCACACAACCCGCTTCAGCTGCGATAGGCGCCCACTTGGCCGAGACATCACCACCGGCAGAGAAAAAGCCTAACTGCGCTTGGCTCCAATCGAAGGTTTCGACGTCCAAAATGGTAACTTGTTTGCCATGGAAGCTGACCGTTTCACCGGCGCTACGGCTACTGGCTAAAGGATATAAGTTCGCAACCGGGAAGTTACGCTCTTCGAGGATCTCAATCATTGTTTGACCCACTGCACCCGATGCACCTAAAACGACAACATTAAATTCCTGCGACATAATTACCGACCGACTCCTGAAAAACCTAAATTGGACAACCAATCTACCTCAGATTGGCCGTGATAAGCCAGCGCCAATGCACTAAATTCGCGTCGATGTTTGTGATTTTTTCTCATAGTGTCGAAGCCATTCGACCTTGCAAAGCCATTTCGGAATACGGCATCGTCATCACGCAGGTCGTAGACGAATCTTGCGAGCTGTAATAGGGCTTTTTCATCGGGGACTTGTTCGAGTTCAACCGCCTTAAAATGAAATGGAGGCAATAGCTCGGATAAGCGTTTGGTGGCCGGAATGGCTAACAACTCACACAACTTTTGGTACAGCATAAAAGTGCCACGAGCCTTACCTTCTAAGCTGTAACCGGCGATATGCGGGGTGGCAAACTCAGCAAAAGGCACCAACTCCGGCATGGGATTCGGCTCCCCTTCCCATACATCGAGCACCAATTTAAGATCATCCCTTTGCTGCTTGACCTTAATTAAGGCTTGATTATCAATTACATCACCACGACAACAGTTCACCAACCACGTATTAGGTTTAAGACTCATCAGGCGCGCTTCATCGAATAAATGCAGTGTCTTATGCTCGCCAGAGCGAGTGATGGGCACATGTAGGCTGATGATATCCGCTTCATGTAATAGGGTCTCAAGGCTCACAAAATGACGGGGATCGCCTTCGGCCGCTTTGATGGGATCATTGAGTAATACCTTAATGCCGTAGGCTTCGAGACATTTAGCCGTTGCGCTACCAGTATTGCCCGCACCGATAATCCCCACAACTTTACCCTTGAGCGGCGAGTTAAACCGCGCCGCCAGTTCTAACATCGCAATAAAGGCAAACTCCCCGACAGCGGTCGCATTACAGCCGGGTGCATTCGAAAAGGGAATGCCACGCCCAGCAAGGTAGGCCAGATCCACATGATCAGTCCCTATGGTGGCGCTGCCGACAAACTTAAGTTTTGGATTGGCATCTAACAGTGCGGCATTGACTCGGGTGACCGAGCGCACCAGCAGCACATCGGCATCTTGCACCTGCTCAGGCGTTAATGTGCGGCCATTAACTGGGATTATCTCGCCTAACGCCCCAAATAAGGGTTCGACATAGGGCATATTTTCATCGACAACAATCTTCATGGGGACCTTTCTGATAAAAATGGGCTAGAGAGTGAGTAGCCAAGGATTCTAGCAAGACTCTGATCATAAACCCAATCCCTGAGTCGCATTGCTCAATTTTAGCTAATAAAAAAGGAAGCCGAAGCTTCCTTTTTTAACAAAAATAATAGTTTACTTATATTTGCGCATCACTAACGTTGCGTTAGTGCCACCAAAACCAAAGCTGTTGCTCATAACAGTGTTTAGCTCTGCATCGCGGTATTCACGCACGATTGGCATGTCCTTCGCAGCTTCATCTAAGTTATCGATGTTGATGCTTTGGGCAATAAAGCTGTTTTCCATCATGATTAAGCTGTAAATCGCTTCATGTACGCCTGCGGCGCCTAATGCATGACCCGTCATAGACTTAGTCGATGCAATCGGTGGACACTTGTCTTTAAAGACTTCACGTAGTGCTTCTAATTCACGCACGTCACCTACTGGAGTAGAAGTACCGTGGGTGTTGATATAGTCAATTGGTGTGTCCACATCGGCCAGTGCCATTTGCATACAACGCACCGCACCTTCGCCAGACGGAGCCACCATATCGTAACCGTCTGATGATGCACCATAACCAATCACTTCAGCATAAATCTTCGCGCCACGAGCCAGAGCGTGCTCTAACTCTTCAACGATTAAGATACCGCCACCGCCAGAGATAACGAAACCATCACGGTCAGCATCATAGGTGCGAGAGGCTTTTTCTGGAGTGGCATTGTATTTAGTCGATAGCGCGCCCATCGCATCGAAGCCCATGGTCAGAGTCCAATCCACTTCTTCCGAACCGCCCGCAAACACCATATCTTGCTTACCCATTTGGATAAGTTCAACGGCGTGACCGATACAGTGAGCACTGGTCGCACAGGCTGAACTGATTGAGTAGTTCATACCTTTAATTTTGAAGGGTGTCGCTAAACAAGCGCTGGCCGTGCTCGACATAATGCGTGGCACGATATAAGGACCCACGCGTTTTACGCCTTTTTCGCGTAGAATATCAGCCGCTTGCACTTGGTTAGAAGACGAAGCGCCGCCTGTACCCACAATCAACCCTACGCGAGGATCTGAATATTGCTCTTCAGTTAACTGAGCATCCTTAATGGCTTCTTGCATTGCAATGTAAGCATATGCCGCAGCATCGCCCATAAAACGCAGCGCTTTACGGTCAATCAGCTCTGAAGGATCTAATTTGATATTGCCCCATACATGACTGCGTAGTTGCATTTCTTCAAACTGAGCGGAATGTGTAATACCACTACGGCCCGCTTTAAGTGACTCAGTCACTTCTTGCTTGTTATTACCGATACTTGAAACAACACCCATTCCGGTGATCACGACTCTTTTCATTTTATTGCTATCCATTGTGTACATGTCAGTACCTACTTTTTGCTGAGCCAATAGTATCTGTTTTGCTTCAATTAAGTGGTCAGCTTTCCATAAAGGCGGGTAAAATAATGCCTAATATGAGACCGAGAGTATATTTCTTTGACTGCTAAGCCCCAAAAATCTTACCAATTTAAGCGTGATTACCCGCAACTAATCAACCTTTATCCCCCATGCGCATTGACTACTGCACAGTCTCTGGACAATTTTACTCTCCTTCAACTCTCTCGCTTACCGACGCAATCAACTCAGCTCATTCAGGGCTTGCACGTCATGGGGCAATGGGGATTAGGCGATGGACTCGAGCTACTCTCTTTACTGCATCACTGGCAAACGCATACTCAACCTCAAGGCAAAACGCGTCTGTTAGTCAAAGTGTTTGAGCCCAATCCCATTAACGATTACGAACTTAAATTACTTTGGGATCAATCGCAAAGTTTAATTTCCAAGCCTCATTTACAACCCATTGCCAATGCCATACTTAAGGCAAAGCCTGCGCGCATTATAGGGTGCCAGAGATTAATTTTTGATGACGGCCTAATCACAGTCGATTTGCATTTTGGCGATCTGAACACAGCACTTAGCCAACTCCCCCACAGTACTTCTCATCCCATTCAGCAATGGCTGGTTTTACCGCATTTATCTGCGCAGCTAAATGGTAAGCAGCTCTGGCAAATGGCGCGCTTGAGTGCGGATGATGCCCTACTGATTGGGCTTAATCTTAGTGAAACAGCGCAACACCTTGCCCACAGCTGCGGCTTTAGCACGCTTGACGTCAGCCAAGACGCTCTCAATGAAAATGCCTGCGACTCACTGCGAAGCCAGATTATCAGCGACAATATTCTGATCCATGAGCGTAAATTGCTGCGTCAGCAAGCCGATACCGTTCAGGCATTTACCCCAAAACCTTCGGCACTCGCCACTAAAGAGCAGCCAATTGCCATCATAGGCGGGGGACTCGCATCAGCACATCTGATGCTATCACTCGCCGAACGAGGCCAAAGTAGCATATTGTTTTGTAAGGATAATGAGTTAGGCCAAGGCGCGTCTGGTAATCGCCAAGGGGCGATCTATCCCCTACTCACGCCAGAAAATGATGAACTTAGCCGTTTTTTCCAACAGGCCTTTTTGTTCAGTCGCCGCCGTATTGAGGCGCTGAGTCTTGCATCAACGATGGGCACGAACGGAACATCTGGTGTGACGCCAATTTCCCATGATTTTTGTGGTGTGCTGCAAACGGGTCATGATGAGCGCAGCCAACAACGGCTCGATAAAATCATCCAAAGCCAAGACTGGCCAGCGGAAATCGCCTACGGCGTTGATGTGAATGAAGCCAACGAGATTGCCCGAATAGGTATTGATAAGGCTGGATTTTTCTATCCCCTTGGTGGCTGGGTATGCCCATTTGAATACGCCAAGGCGGCAGTAGATAAGGCCTCGCAACTTGCCCATGTGCAGTGCCATTTCAATACCGACATCACCGAAATCAAGTGTGATACAAATGCTTGGTATCTCCACAGTCAAGGCCAACGTTTTGGACCATACAGCCAACTCGTGCTCGCCAATGGCGCGCAGCTGACACAGTTTTCAGCCAGTGAACGTTTGCAGATAAGTCCGTTTCGCGGCCAAGTGAGCCACGTCCCTGCCAAATTTAAACTGAGCCAATTGGCGACAGTGTTATGCGCGAACGGTTACCTCACGCCGAGTCATCAAGGCTTGCATTGTCTTGGCGCCAGTTATGTAAAAGCGGCAGCTCACCTCGATTTTTGCCCGCAGGAGCAACGGGAAAACCTGGGGAAAATGCAAGAAAGCTACCCCAATCAAGCCTGGGTTGATGATATCGACATCAGCGGCAATAGCGCCCGTGTCGGCGTGCGGATGGTAACGCGCGATCATTTCCCCATGATGGGCTGCGCGCCCGATGTGGCTGAAATATTGGCGCGCTATGAACAGCATCAACTCAATCAGCAGCAGGCCGAACAAAGCAAGCATTATTGGCAAACAACCCCGGCTCCCATCCTCAATGGCCTTTATATCCTAGGTGGTTTAGGGTCGCGGGGGCTAAGTTCAGGGCCGTTGGCGGCCGAATGCTTAGCGGCACAATTAACCGGTGAGCCGCTTCCACTCGATTGGCCTACACTCCATAAACTCAGCCCGAATCGAATGTGGCTACGCAAATTGCTCAAAGGCAAAGCACTTTAGTGAAAGTGAGCACAGTGGTTTTAGTGTTTCTGATTAGTTGTTGAATAAAGAAGCAGAGTTGCAGCAATTAAGCGTTATCGCTAAGAGAAAACTAAGCACTCCAATGCTGGTATTTTCTCAAGATAAAAGTGCAAAAACAAAAAAGGATTAAGCCATTGCTTAATCCTTTTTGGAACAGATGCTGATTGTAAAGACTACTTCGAAGACTCACGCTTAGTGGTTTTAACACGAGTGCGATTATTATTGTCGCGACTTTGACGGATCAAGGCATCACCATCGAACTCGGTTTGAGCTGATACTTGCTCACGATGGGCTTTCGCTAATCTATCGTAAAGCAGCACATTGACCGACGCTGCCAGATTCATACAGCCTACAGTCGGCACATACACCACGGCATCCGCTCTATCGATAATCTCTTGGCCAATGGTGCCATCCTCAGGGCCAAACACATAAAAGGCTTTCTCGGGATGCACAAACTCCGGCAAAGGCGTCGCTCCTAGGACTAAATCCACGCACACCAGTTTCGTGTCAGAGGGGAGCGCATCGAGTAAGGAGGCCACTCCAGTCAATGGAATCCGCTCGGCGGCGCTCTGCGTATCGGCGTTATATTGCTGCGGCCCACGGGCGGCATATTCATAGCGTTTACCCGTGTAAAACACCGCATCGACACCATAACACCCCGAAGCGCGCATAATGCCGCCTACGTTCGTCGGAGTTTTCGGATTGACTAGACCGATATAAACCGCTTGCTGCCCCTCAGGTTCAGCCATGGCATCAACCGAAGTCGTCGTGGATATACTCATTAATTAGGCCGCTAAATGACTAACAATCTTGCCATGTAATTGTGTCCAAGCCGCTTCCACTAATGCAAAATCGGCATCATTTAATTCTTGGCGCGCCAGTGCTAAACAGTCGGTCATTTTTTCAAGTAAGGCTTCTAACGTGCTCTCGCCTTCGTCTTCGAGTTGCGATAACACCACCGCCACATGGCCTTGCAGATAACCGCAGGCAAATAAGGCGTCGTCATCACCATGGCTTACGACAGACTCAATCCACTGTTCTAGTGCTTCTTCATACTGCTCTAACATCGGGTCAAACTCTCCAATAACGTATTTCGCCCAAATGGCCGCTGGCCCCTCGGTGCTTGCAATCTCCGAGGAGAATAAATCTGATTAGTCGGGGTTGGCCACCTGATACATCACATAATCATGGTAACCCGTCGTCACTTTGTAATAGCCACAAAGCTCACGATCTAATTGAGGGTCGCCACTATCCACAATTAAGGGGCGTCCTTCAAGTGCTTTTAGCTTAGTTTTTGTGGCGAGGATAATAATATTGTCCTTACCGAGGCGGCGGATAAGCTCTGGCGACAACTGTTGATTGCCACGACCGAGAATATGCCCCTGCCCGCCAATCAAGGTAATAACCAGTTTTGCTGGCTTATCTTGAGTAAGGTCGAGCAACTGCTTAGCGGTTAAATCACTCGCCACCAAGGTTTTATCTTGGATGAGATCAACCCCCAGCAGGGTGTTTTCAAGCCCAAGCTCTTCCATCACAAAGGCGACCGTGCTGCCTGAGCCCATAATGTACAGCTCATCTTCCATTTGCTGGATAACATCAGCGGCAATATCGGCAAGCACGAGCTCATCGACTTCTTTTCCGCCCATTTTGACCGCTTGTACATAACGGGGTTCGGCGGGCACTAATAGCTCACCAAAACGTTTAGCGCGCACCGTACCTTGGCGAAAGGCTACTTCATCGATATCCATCACATCGGCACTCATCAGGCTGACTAACTCACCCTCGAGCAACATTTTGACCACCATTCCCGTAGCATGGGGCGTGATGCCGTAAACGCCCGAATGGATTTTTACTCCAGCAGGAACACCAAGCACGGGTAATTTATCGTCGATAACGGCTTGTTCAAACACGCTATACACATCGCGCGCCGTACCATCGCCCCCCGCAAACAGTAATAAATCCAACGGTTCATCAAGCAAGGTACGTACTACGGCTTGCGTGTCGACGGCTTGGGTTTTATCCGGAGTTTGATACACCACACGGGTGTTAAAACCTAAGGCGTTGGCGGCATCCTCCCCCATCACACCTGAGGCGGTAATGATTTCGATATCTTTGGCAAAAGGGGCAATCACTTCTAAGGCTTGCATCATACGCTTTATCGCCTTGGGCTCGGCACCTAAGGCGAGTGCCTGCTCGGCCACGCCATCGCTGCCCTTAAGACCCACACTGCCACCTAAACCCGCCAGTGGATTGATGACTAAGCCTAAACGAAACCGGATCACCTTAACCTCTCTTGTTCATTATTTTAGTTTTTACAATGAGTTATTGTTCACAATCAATGTCAGCTTATGACGCAACCGCTTGCGCCCCATCCTTAGGGATCAAAAATACCGCTAACATGGCCGTAAAGGCACAGACCGCCGCAAATACCCAAGACCATACAGCGCCGCTACCATCACCCCAGATATAACCACAAATCCAAGTGCCGAGTGCGCCGCCAACCCCAAAGCTTAAGCTGGCATACAGGGCTTGCCCTTGGCTGCGATGACTGGCATCAAAATTTCGATGCACAAATTGAATCGAGGCCGCATGGGTCAAGCCGAAGGTGAACGCATGCAGCACTTGGCTTAAACCCAGTAACAACATGCTCTGAACACCAAAGGCGACCAGCAACCAGCGCACGGCGGTCATGGCAATACTGACGACAAGCAAGGTATTGACGCCATACCGTCCAAGCAAGCGAGGCGCAAACATAAACATCACGATTTCGGCCATTGCACCGAGGGCGACAAAAATCCCCGCGGCCGCTTCGGTGTAACCCGCCTGCTTAAGATAGAGCACAAAGAAACCATAAAATGGCCCTGCGCTCATCTGTAATAACATCGCCGACACCATGAACCACAGAATGGGTTTAGTCCATTTAAGTGGCTGGCGCTCTTGTCCTTGTGGGCGCACAGCCCGATTGGCTGGCAATGGCAAGGCACACACCAGCATCCCCGTAAACAAAACTAAACCAATATAGGGCAACACCTCGGTGCCCCATTGACCAATGGCAAAACCGGCGCCGACGACTAAGCAGATATAGCCAATGCTGCCAAAGCTGCGGATTTGTCCATAGCGGCTGGCATTTTCACCTAAGGTTTCGAGGGTGATCACCTCAAGCTGCGCCAAAATCGCGTTCCAGAAGAAGGTATACAGCGCAAGACTGAGTGCCATATACACAAAACCACCGTGGTAGAAAAAGCTTAAATACGCCAGCATCGCCGCGCCCGCGCCCATCTTAATTAATTCGGAACGCATGCCAGTGCGATCGGCCACCTTCGCCCACACATTGGGGGCCACGATACGGGTCGCCATTAAAATCGCGAGTAAAAAACCGATTTCTTGAGGATTAAATCCTCGGTTTTCAAAGAAGACCCCAAGGTAGGGGATCATAGTACCGAGAATTGAAAAGAAGAAAAAATAGCAAGCACATAACCAGCGTAATTGCTGGCTTGTGCTAGAGATTGTAGGCATTAACGCATTCCATTTATTACACAGCCGCTATGCATCTTTATTCCATGCAGACTGTCTCATTCATCGCGCCTATCTCATGCCGAGAATCGGTGTATGACTGCGAACATCCTGATTTTGAGCTCTGTGTCTTAACAGATGATCCATCAACACAATCGCCAGCATAGCTTCGGCGATCGGTACCGCGCGGATCCCGACACAGGGGTCGTGACGACCTTTAGTCACCACTTCTGCCATTTCACCTTGGGCCGTCATGCTTTGACCCGGCACACTGATACTCGAGGTTGGTTTTAATGCGATATGAGCAATAATCGGTTGACCCGATGAGATGCCGCCGAGGATGCCGCCCGCATGATTAGATTCAAAACCCTGCGGCGACATTAAATCGCGCCCTTCTGAGCCCTTTTGCGTCACAACCCCAAAACCATCACCAATTTCCACGCCTTTTACCGCGTTTATGCCCATTAAGGCATGGGCGATGTCGGCATCGAGCCTATCGAACACAGGCTCACCCAGTCCAACAGGCACATTAGTCGCCACCACCGAAATTTTTGCACCAATGGAATCACCGGATTTTTTCAGCTCGCGCATATACTCATCCAGCGCCTCGAGCTTAGTCGCATCGGGGAAGAAAAAGGCGTTCTGCTCGATTTGACTAAAATCGAGGGTCTCGGCACTAATCGGTCCAAGTTGCGACATATAGCCTTGGATATTAATCCCATGCACTTGCTTTAAATACTTTTTCGCCACAGCGCCTGCAGCAACCCGCATAGCGGTTTCGCGTGCCGATGAACGGCCGCCACCACGGTAATCACGCAGGCCATACTTTTGCTGATAGGTGTAATCGGCATGTCCTGGACGGAATAAATCTTTGATATTGGAATAATCTTGGCTGCGCTGATCGGTGTTTTCGATCAAAAGCCCAATGGAGGTGCCCGTGGTTTTGCCCTCAAACACACCGGATAAGATCCGTACTTCATCAGGCTCACGGCGGGCGGTAGTGTAACGGGATGTGCCAGGACGACGGCGGTCTAAATCATGCTGCATATCGGCTTCGGTGAGTTCGAGCCCTGGTGGGCAACCATCAATAATACAACCGAGCGCCACACCGTGACTTTCACCAAAGGTAGTCACCACAAAATTTTGACCAATACTGTTTCCAGACATCCGCTTTTTACACCTTAAATGATTTGCTTATCGCTCCGCGCCCAGCAATAGCTGGACAATTCTTTTTCCCGCTGCAAGCCTAACTGGCAGCGGGAAAAGACTCAACCTAATTTATGTGCTTATTGTGATTATTGCGCGTCGCGATAAATGGCAAAAAGCGATTGATGTTCGACCAGTTGGTCGCGCGTCAACACAAACACACCGTCACCGCCGTGTTCAAAGTTAACCCAGGTAAACGGCACTTCAGGGAATTGCTCCATCAGATGCACCATAGAGTTACCCACCTCAACCACTAAAATCCCTGTTGGTGTCAGGTATTGAGCCGCATTCGCTAAAATGCGTTTGGTTAAGTCAAGGCCATCACGACCGGAAGCTAACCCAATGGCTGGCTCATGGTGATATTCATCTGGCATATCGCCAATATCTTCTTCATCCACATAGGGCGGATTAGAGACAATCAAATCATATTGTGGACCTTCAGGAATGGCTGAAAACAGATCCGATTGCATCGGGAAAACTCTGTCCATCACCCCTAAGGTTTCAACGTTGATTTGCGCCACATCGAGGGCATCTTCGCTGATATCGAGCGCATCGACCTCTGCTTCATCAAATTCGTAGGCACAGGCAATCGCAATACAGCCACTGCCAGTGCATAAATCTAAAATACGATTAACGGGTTTGCCATATAACCAAGGACCAAAGCGATTGGCAATCATCTCGGCGATAGGTGAACGAGGTACCAATACGCGCTCATCCACATAGAATTCAAGCCCTGCAAAGCGCGCTTTATTGGTTAAATAAGGCACAGGCAAACGCTCACGTACGCGGCGAATGATCAGCTCAACGATTTTGTGTTTTTCACTGCTGGTTAAGTTACTTAAAATCACTTGTTGACCGATTTCTTCGGGCAAGTGCAGCGCATGAAACACTAATGCGATGGCCTCATCCCACGCGTTATCCGTCCCGTGGCCATAGTACACATTGGCATCATTAAAGCGGCTCACCGCCCAACGCAACATGTCACCTATGGTGCGTAACTCTGTCACAGCTTCATCTACAAAGATCTTATCCAAAACGCTCTCCCGCTTGTGTGTTCGTAAACATTGTAACTGAACTCTGTTCAGAAACCATAGGATTCAATAGAATACCCGCCATGAATAAAGACGATGATAAAGAAGGCATGGCGATGTTTTCGGCGCTGATCGAGGGGATAAAACCTATCGACCAAGATAAGCGGCATTTTCGCACGCCCCTAAAAACCAAACAGGAAATTGAACTAAAAGAGCAGCAGTTGCATGCTAATAGTTATTTCTCAGATACTTATCAACCTCTGCTGCCCGTTCAGGGGCCAATGCGTTGGCTCGACGAGGGTGTCGATAGTCTGGAGCTTAAACGCTTAAGACGTGGCGATTATCAGCCGGATTTACTGCTGGACTTACACGGTTACCGCCAATCCGAGGCTAAACTCGAACTCGCGGCGCTGATCCAAGCCTGCGTAAAACAGCAAAGCCAATGTTGTTGTGTGATGCACGGTTACGGCACTGGCATACTAAAACAGCAGGTGCCTATGTGGTTGGTGCAACATCCTATGGTAAAAGCCTTTCACCAAGCGCCCAAAGAATGGGGTGGCGATGCCGCATTATTGGTACTTATTGATATTGGTGACCAGCCCCATAGACGTTAAGTTATCCAACTCTATAAAAAAGCATACTAAAACAAAGGGCCCACATCTGTGAGCCCTTTGTTTTATATTGAATTTATTAACTAATACTATGAGGAGCATGCTGCCACACAAGAGAGGCTTGCTCGGCATGTTTATCGATTAATGTAATCCCAGAGGTAGCAAATAAAGGCGGTTCAACACCTGCTACCAGCTCACTCACCAAATAACCTAACAACGGCATATGGGAAATCACCAACACTTTATCGGCCTTATACAACTCGGCATAGGCCAAAATCAATGCGGCAACATTAGCAGGATCGCCAGATGGCACGAGATCATCGGCAACCAGCCATTTGCGTGGTTCGGGGAAATGCTGACTCAATTCTTGCCACGTTTGCTGCGCACGTAAATAAGGGCTGACCAAAACAAGATCAAAATCGCTGACACTTCGGGCTAACCAGTTACTCATTAAGACAGTATGGTGTCTTCCTAAATCGGTAAGCGTTCTGTCCCTATCCGACTGAGCATTAAATCCAGCGTCACCATGTCGCATCAAAAATAGCTGCATACTTCTCTCGCTACCCACACTTGTTTTTGTTTTATCCCAATTGTAGCCCTAAAATGGATTTCAACAAACCTTGTAAGGGTTAATCTTTAGTCGATAAACACAAGAGATATTTGCCAAAAACCATTAAGACTATCAATATATAACAAGCCATCGTTACCGGAGTGTCTCTTTGCAAGCCTCTCAGTCTATTTACAAAAGTCCAAACGATCATCGTCAGTACCGTTATCTCGTGTTAGATAATGCCCTGCGGGTATTATTGGTCGAAGATTTGGACGCCAGCCAAGCCGCCGCTTCCATGGCGGTGGCCGTAGGACATTTTGATGATCCTGTGGATAGACCCGGTATGGCGCATTTTTTAGAGCATATGCTCTTTTTAGGCACGGAAAAATTCCCCGACTCCGGCGAGTATCATGCCTTTATCAATCAGCATGGCGGCAGTAACAATGCTTGGACCGGCACAGAGCACACCAATTTCTTTTTTACGATCAACGCCGACGTATTTGCCGACTCCCTAGACAGATTTAGCCAATTCTTTATCGCCCCCAAATTTGACCTCGACCTAGTCGATAGGGAGCGCCAAGCGATTGAATCTGAATTTAGTTTAAAGCTGAAGGACGATATCCGCCGCACCTATCAAGTGCTTAAAGAAACCGTCAATCAACAGCATCCGTTTTCAAAGTTCTCAGTGGGAAACTTAGTTACTTTAGGAGGAACGCAGGCACAGGTTAGAAGCGAGTTATTGGCATTTTATCAAACTCACTACAGTGCTAATTTAATGACACTGTGTTTAGTTGCACCTATGACGTTAGATGCGTTGCAAGCACTTGCAATACAATATTTCAGCGAGATCCGTAACTTAAACTTAGTCAAACAGTATCCCGATGTACCGCTGTTTTCTGAAAACGAACTGCTTAAGCAAATCAATATTGTCCCCTTAAAGGAACAAAAGCGTTTAAGTATCAGTTTTAACTTTCCTGGCATCGATCACTACTACAAACGCAAGCCGCTCACCTATATTAGCCATATCCTCGGCAATGAGAGTAAAGGCAGCCTGCTGTCGTATCTTAAAGAACAAGGTTTAGTGAATAACCTCTCCGCAGGCGGCGGAGTCAATGGCTATAACTTCAAGGACTACAGTATAGGCCTACAACTGACCGACAAAGGCGTGGCCAATATTGATGATATTGTGTGCAGCTGCTTTGAATACATCGAGCTGATAAAAAACCAAGGCCTTGAGGATTGGCGCTATTTAGAACGTGCGAATCTGCTCAAAATGGCGTTTCGCTATCAGGAGCAAGTGAAATCCCTCGATTTAGCCAGCCACTTAAGCATCAATATGCATCACTACGAAGTGGAAGACTTAGTCTTTGGCGACTATCGCATGGATGGCTTAGATATTGATGAAACCCTTGAGCTATTGCGCTTAATGACACCGCAAAATATGCGCTTGCAACTCATAGCACAGTCCGTTAAGACCGACCGCAAAGCCAATTGGTACCATACGCCGTATCAAGTCTTACCGATAAAGCCCGAATCCCTTGCCCGTTGGCAAGTCACACACATTCGCCCAGAGTTGCAATTGCCCGCTGCCAATCCCTTTATTGTGGCAGATTCCATTGCTCGGCCCGATAAAAGTGAAGTCGCTGTGCCTGTGATTGTCGCGGAATCAACGGGATACCGGATTTGGCATAAAAAAGACGACGAGTTTAATGTCCCCAAAGGCCATATGTATCTATCCCTCGACTCTGAGCAAGCAAGTAAAACCCCCAAACATGCCGCTCTCACCCGCTTGTATGTCGAGATGTTACTCGATTATCTAACCGAGCCTACTTATCAAGCTGAAGTCGCAGGATTAAGCTACAACATCTATCCACACCAAGGGGGCATAACGCTACATTTATCCGGTTTTACCGGTAATCAAGAGACACTGTTAGCTTTGCTTATCCATAAAGCAAGAGAACGTAATTTTACCGAAGAACGGTTTGCCTTAATCAAGTCTCAGCTGTTACGTAGTTGGCAAAATTTAGCTCAAGCTAAGCCGATTTCACAACTGTTCACCAGCCTGACAGCAACATTACAGAAGCGCAGTTACGAACCAGCCAGAATGGCCCAAGCACTTGAAAATATAACCTTGAATGATCTACATAACCATGTAAGGGCATTTTACGAAAAAATTTATCTAGAAGGATTAATTTACGGCGATTGGTTAGTCTCAGAGGCGCAGGCACTCGGCAAACGTCTGGAGCATATCTTGTCCCTCGTCTCTAGCCCTAGCGCAGAATCCACCCGTGAATTAATTAATTTAACCGGACAAGGCACCCTTTTAAGAGAACTGGCGATAGATCATCAAGACAGCGCCATTATCGTCTATTACCAATCAGCAAGGGCAACGCCAGAAAAAATGGCACTGTTTAGCTTACTCAATCACGCGATGTCTTCAACCTTCTTCCATGAACTGCGCACTGAAAAACAATTAGGCTACATGGTTGGCACAGGTTACCTTCCGCTGAATCGCCATCCTGGGCTCATTTTCTATATTCAATCACCCACAACAGGTCCATTGCATTTACTGGAAGCAATCGACGAGTTTATCGCGGACTTTAACTATGCTGTTATGCAAATAACGAATGAAGAATGGGAAAGTACAAAACAAGGACTCATCAACCAGGTAATGGAACATGATGCCAATCTTAAAACTCGTGGCCAACGTTATTGGGTGAGTGTCGGTAATCGAGATTATCAGTTCAATCAACGGGAACTGGTTGTGGCTGAAATCAGCAAGCTCACCCGCCCCGATTTAATCAAGTTTATGATGCAAAAAATGCGCACAAAGCATAGTGATCGCTTAGTGCTTTTTAGTACCGGTTCTGAGCATGTATCTCAATCAGCCCTCAAATCTGACAATATGATTACCGATCTAAAACTGTTCAAACAAAATGCTGAAAAGTTCAATTTTTAACCTAAAAAAAGCTGTTAGATCATTAATCCAGCATTTACTGTAAACAAACAAAACCGCTGCATTCATGCATTTGTGCAGTAGTATCTCTGGTCTTTGTAGTAAAAATTAATGTAAAACATGGTCAATCCATCCCTCAGATCAAATGCTGCACACTATCTAACGCCATCTGTCTGCAATTTAAAGGAATTTTTACATTATCACTTTTGACAAAAGCTTCTATTTCTGGAAAAGTGATGTAACACAATTGTTTCATGGCATCCTCGGACAATACTAAGAACAACACTATGCCGAAAATACTCTTAAAGTATCTATTTATTATCAATGTTTTTTTGTTTTGTATGCCCGCTATTAGCCAAGAATTGGTTCATACTTCTTCGTCAATTCCGACCAATCTAAACACAAAATCCTTTAGCGTTGCAGAAGGCTTATCCCAGAGCACTGTCACAGCAATATCTGAAGACCAAGATGGCTATGTTTGGATTGGCACTTTAAATGGTTTGAATCGATTTGATGGCAAAGAATTTAAAAAATATTATTCAAATGATAGTTCAGGATTAAGCAGTTCTTTTATTCAAAGTATCATTTTTGATGGTAAAAGACTACTCATTGGAACAGATAATGGACTTAACATTTATAATGAAGATACTGATAAATTTGAAAAAGTAAAAAACTTAAACATTCCTGTGTGGTCACTTACCCAAGTAAAAAACATCATTATCATTGGTACTGACAAAGAAATAATTGAAATAGATAAAAATACTCTTAGTATAACTAATAGAATCTCAAACAATGAATTTGACAGTATAAAAAAGATTATCAAAATAAATAATGGTTATTTACTAAAAAATCATAATGGCACAACACTTTTATCATCTAACAACGAAATAACAAAATTATCTAGCAATGTTATTGACATCGCAAACATCAACAAAACACCTTACATCTTTACAAAAAATGAAATATACAAATATAATGAAATCAGCAAAACACTTGAAAAAATAACAAACATCCATATTGACAACATAGCAATAAACAACGAAAAAATTACCTATTTACAAAAAAACAATATATACCATCTAGATCTATCCTCTCTCACGTCAGATTTAATAGGTATTCTTTCACAAACATTATTACAACCACCTCACTTACTATATCAAGGAGAAAACTACCTTTTCCTAGCAAGTGTTAATCAAGGAATTCAGTTCATTGGAATAAAAGAAAACACTATTTCACATATTGATAGCATCAATGAAAGTGTATGGAATATTTCATATGATAATGAACGTTATTTAGCTATAGCAACGAATACAAATACTATTAGTATAATAGACACTTTAAGTAAAAAAACAACTACAATAAGAACAAACACAGAAAATATTACCAGCGTTTCAATTAGTGATAATGAAATTTATTTTGGCGGTAAAAACGGTTTATTTTATATCGAACTAAAAGATAAAGTACCAGTTAAATTATCAGATGACGAAATTGTCTCCATTTCCAATATTAAAAACAACAAGATAGTATATGGAACAAATAACTTTGAACTAAAAGAGTTGGATATAAAAAGCAAAAAAACAATCAATACACTTCGTCTTTCTCAAAAAATGCCTATTTTTGAGATAAAGTCTATAGCTAGCGACCATAACATATTAGCAACACAAGCCGGTTTGATAGATATAAAAAATGGACAAGAAAAGTTAATTTTCCCAAATGAAATTGTTTACAGCATCGCGAATAAGAACAATATCACTTATTTTGGAACAAAATCTGCAATCTATACTTACAACCATCAAACTGAAGATATTTCTTTAAGCATAGAGACTAAAAATCCTGTTTACTCAATATCGGTAAATGCTTCGAATGATATTGCAGCATCGTCAATAAAAGAGATTATTATAAAAACTGACAATAGTGTTTACTTCCTTGACACAGATTTTGGAGCTCAAGATGAGTACAATACACAAAGCGCTGTTGCGATAGGCGATTTCTTCTACTTTGGTGGAATAAGTGGGTTAAGCCAAGTTAATATCGATGTAATAGAAAAAAATCTACGTAATGACGATATTGAAACTGTCATAAGCGAACTTTATGTTTTTAATGAGGTTCAAAAAGTTGGCAATGGTCGTTTAACCAAAGCAATAGCAAAATCACAAGAAATTGAATTAAAGTATTCTGATTATCCATTTACATTAAAGTTTAACTCTCCTCGTTCTGCCAGTACAAACATTGACTATTACTATCAATTAGATGAATTATCTAATGACTGGATTGCAGACAAAGGAAACAACTCCGCAACCTATACTAACCTTTCCCCAGGAAAATATATTTTTAATGTCTACGGCATAAGTCCTATTACAAAAACACCAGGAAAGATAAAAAGCATCAACATACTAATAACACCCCCGTGGTGGTTATCAATACAGGCAAAATCTGTTTATGCTATTCTTTTTATTTTTATTATATGGGGTGTAACAAAATCTATATTGCGCAAACGAGAAGTCCAGCGACAAATAGCTTTAAGTGAGGAGCGCCTAAAGCTTTCTCTCTGGGGAAGTGGCGATGAAATGTGGGACTGGGATATAGAAACGGGTAATATTTTCCGCTCGAATATTTGGGGTGCATTAGAGTTCCCAAGGGATGGCCACCGTTCTGGTAATACTGATGAAGAAAGCAACATTCATCCCATGGATCAGGAGCGCGTCAGAGAAGCGCTGAATAAACATTTCTATGGTGAGACAGATCACTTTGAAGCGGCATATAGAGTTAAGGGCAAAGATGATAGCTGGATCTGGATTTTAGATAGGGCCAAAATTGTAGAAAGGGATGATAAAGATAATGCCCTTCGAATGACTGGCACTATTAAAAATATCAGTCAATTTAAACAAAAAGAAGAACAATTAAAACTGTTCGAAAAAGCCATCGAAAATATCTCAGAAGGCATGTTTATTCTCGACAGCGAGTATCATTTTGTCGAGGTCAACGAAGCATGTTGTAGAATTTCACAGCGAAATCGAACTGATTTTATTGGTAACTTGCTTACCTTTGAGTTATATCCAGAGTCCTTCTCAAATCAGATCCGCAGTATGCTGAAGCAGCAAGGTCGATGGGCGAGTGAAGTCGAAGCTAGTCGTGGTGATAAAAGCCATTTCCATATGGAGCTCACCATAGACGCGATTTACGACGAGTCGGGCGAACTATCACACTATGTAGGTGTTTTCTCCGACATATCAAGACGTAAACAGCAGGAAGAAGAGCTTCGAAAACTCACCAACAATGATTTACTGACTGGCCTGCCAAACCGCTCAAACTTACAAGTCACATTAGGGAACTTAGTCAATAAAGAAATTAATCATGCATTAATGGTACTCGATTTAGATAATTTTAAGCGTATTAATGACTCATTAGGTCACCAAATTGGCGATCAATTACTTAAACTGGTATCTGTCAGAATAAAATCCTCCGTACCGAAAAACACGAGCATCTATCGTTTAGGTGGAGATGAATTTGCCATTGTGCTCGATAAAACCTCTGATATAAGTGCCTGCGCGGCAATTGCGGGACGAATTATTGAAGCTTTTAAAGCTGTATATGAAATAGGCAATGAGCAACTTGTTTTGGGTGCAAGTATCGGGATTGTACTTTATCCAGAGGATGAGCAGAGTGAACAAGCATTACTGAGAAAGGCGGATATTGCCATGTACCATGCAAAATCGGCTGGCGGTAATTGTTACCAATTCTACTCAGAATCCCTTAACCAACATGCGATTAAGCAGTTAGAAATTGAAAATCTTATCAGAGAAGGTTTAAAAGATGATTTATTTGAGGTGTATTACCAGCCTAAAGTTGATCTAAAGCATGGTCATGTTACCGGAATGGAAGCCTTAGTGAGATTAAATCATCCAATCTTAGGACTTATTCCACCGAATGATTTTATTCCTCTTGCAGAAGAAAATGGCCTCATTATTGAAATTGGTGAAATTGTACTCAGAAAAGCCTGTTTTGCCGCCCAAAAATGGCGTGAACTGGGTCTGTTTAAAGGGAGAGTCGCTGTCAATTTATCGTCACGTCAGTTTGCACTGCCCGATCTGCAACAACGAATTGAATCTATTTTACGATTAACACAATTGCCAGCAGCACATCTTGAACTCGAAATCACCGAAGGGACGGTGATTAAACAACCGGAAATGGCCATTACCGTTATGCAGCAACTGACGAAAATGGGTGTCAATCTAGCATTAGATGACTTTGGTACGGGTTATTCGTCACTTTCTTACTTAAAACGATTCCCTATCCATACGCTAAAAATCGATAAAGCCTTTGTCGATGATATTGATAAGTCAGATCGTGATTTGAAGATGGTCGATTCTATTATCACCATTGCTCATAATATGGGACTATCAGTGGTTGGAGAAGGTGTTGAACAAGCAGCACAGCTAAATATCCTACGCGCCCTAAACTGTGAAGAAATACAAGGTTATATCTTTAGCAAAGCGATTAATGAGACCGAGTTTACTCAATTGCTGCAAGATGACCGGAGTAAATTCATGCCCCACCACAACATTATTTGATCATCTAATTATCTCTCTGTCGGTAGTTTGAAACATTGGCACAACATCTGCAAATAGATGTCCAGTGTCAAAAAATAAAATATTATCAACTACCCTGAGAGATAAAACGATGAAAGGAATTCTAACTGCAGCATTGCTATCTACTATTGGCTTGGTTGCAAATGCTAATGCACTGGAAGGTGCTCCAAATGTGAAGTTTAAATCTGTTGAACTCGCTGGAGCTCCAAATGTGAAGTTCAAACCTATTGAACTTGATGGTGCCCTCAATGTGAAATTCAAGCCTATTGAACTCACTGGAGCTCCAAATGTGAAGTTCAAGCCTATTGAACTTGCTGGTGCCCCAAATGTGAAATTCAAGCCTATTGAACTTGCTGGTGCCCCCAATGTGAAATTCAAGCCTATTGAACTTGCTGGTGCCCCCAATGTGAAATTCAAGCCTATTGAACTCGCTGGTGCCCCCAATGTGAAATTCAAGCCTATTGAACTTGCTGGTGTCCCCAATGTGAAATTCAAGCCTATTGAACTTGCTGGTGCCCCCAATGTGAAATTCAAGCCTGTTGAACTTGCAGGAGCCCCCAATGTGAAATTCAAGCCTGTTGAACTCGCTGGTGCCCCCAATGTGAAATTTAAGCCTATTGAACTCGCTGGTGCCCCCAATGTGAAATTCAAGCCTGTTGAACTCGCTGGTGCCCCCAATGTGAAATTCAAGCCTGTTGAGCTTGCAGGTGCCCCAAATGTCAAATTCAAGCCTGTTCAGCTTGCAGGTGCTCCAAATGTCAAATTCATAAATATTGATCTTGCCTAATCTTCTGAACTAAGGAGAGAGATATGTTAAATTCAATCAAAAAAGCACTTGGTTTCGCAAAGCCTGTTCGTAAAAAAGTAAAATTACCAGAAGGCTTAAACCACCTTGAAGTGATCCCAGCAAAGGGTTGGTGGAATTAATTCCATCTAAATCTGAAAACATTATCGTTTAGATAGTCTAGAGCTACTCAGCTAGCGCGCAGCCTAGACCAATAAAAAAGGAGCTTGATGCTCCTTTTTTATTGGTCACATTTACGATAAATCATATCGATATTAAGCAGTTAGATATCCGTCAGAACTCTGACACACTCTTCTTAGTGCAATACGCTTATGGGAGGAAAAGAGTGGAAATGCTAAGGGCCCTAGTATAAATCCCATTACAGCCCAATAGCTTACCGTTAACCCAGCTCTAAAAGCCGCAATCCCAAAACACCACGAACAACTCACCGACAAGGCAGCAACTATATAAAACATCAATCCCACAGCAACCTCTTTAATCGACTAAGTCCTGATATTGAAAACCAAAAATAGCAGTTTGCTATACAAATGGACTCCGAGCGAGGCTACTTATAAGCATTAATAAACATCAGATATGCACATACGGTATAACAGCACAACTGCCGTAATAGGACGCCATAATACAAGATCCCCCCAATAAATGTGAACGTTTTTTAGGCAAAACTTAGCCTTGAGGCAATAAAAAAGCGGCATAAAATTGCCGCTTTTTTGACCAAAACTTCTAAGTGTTAGAAGAAGCGAGCTTTTTCTACCCCCATCGCCTTAAGGCGTGGGCAAGGCTCAAATCGATCGCCATATTGCGTTTGATAACGTTCAAGTATTTTGACTAAGTTATCCGCGCCTAAAGTATCGATATAATGGAATGGGCCACCCAAGAATGGTGGGAAACCAATGCCAAAGATAGCGCCGATATCACCATCGCGCGGTGAGGCAATAATACCTTCATCTAAGCAGCGCACAGCTTCATTCAGCATTTGCACTACACAGCGTTCCGCTACCGCGCTCATTTCTTTATCGACACCAGGCTTGATGCCTAATACGCCATACACACTTTCATCGACGGCTTTTTTCTTGCTGGCAACACCATACTGATAAAAACCTTTGCCGTTTTTACGGCCCTTTCTATCGTCGCTTAACAGCTTGTCGAAAGCAGCAGGGGCTTTAAAACGTTCGCCAAGCTCTTTTTCAAGAATGGGAGAGATCTTAGCGCCCACATCAATACCGACTTCATCAAGCAAAGTGATAGGGCCAACGGGGAAACCAAACTTCACTAACGCTTTATCGAGATGTTCAACACTTTGCCCTTCTAGCAGCAATTGTGCGGCTTCGTTCATATAAAGCGCGAGGATGCGGTTAACATAAAACCCCGCACCATCTTGTACTACGATTGGTGTTTTACCCTGTTTACGGGCAAAGGCGACCGTGGTGGCAATGGTTTCTGGGGAGGTTTTGGCGTGGGCAATCACTTCCACCAGCGGCATTTTTTCTACTGGCGAGAAGTAATGTAAGCCAATCACATTTTCAGGACGGCTAGCCGCTTGTGCAATTTGACCAATGGGTAACGATGAGGTGTTAGACGCAAAAATCGTGTGCTCACCGCATTCACGCTCAATATCTTTAACCATTTTATGTTTAAGCGCTAAATCTTCAAATACCGCTTCGACAACAATATCGGCATCCTTAACGCCTTTATATTCGGTCGTCGTTGTCATCAGCGCCATTAAATTGTCGCGTGCAGCTGGCGTCATATGACGACGTTTAACACCTTTATCCAATAACTTATAGGCGTAGGAAAGCGCGTTGCTTAAGCCCTTTTCGTTAATGTCTTTTACCCGCGCAGGGATTTTAGCCTTAGTCGTGGTGACCGAAGCAATACCACCGCCCATCAAACCGCCACCTAAGATCACGGCTTTTTTGACTTTACGTGGTGTTGCCCCTTCGGCGCCGGTTTCTTTCTTCATCTCTGTGGTTGCAAAGAAAATACTGCGCAGCGCTTCAGATTCTTTCGACACCACCAGTTCCGCAAAATGGCTGGCTTCTACCTCAAGCCCTTTTTGCATTCCCTTCGCCATACCTTGACGCACGCAATCAATAATTTTTGCAGGCGCGGGGTAGTTACCTTGGGTTTTCTTAGCGACTTGCTTAGCGGCTTGATCAAAAATAATGTTGCGACCAAAGCCAGTACCTTCAAGCAATTGGTTTACTAGTGATTTTTTAACTGGCTTAGCTGTTTTTTTACCCGCAAGCGCCATCTCCACTGCGGTTTGCAGTAAAATCGTCTGTGGCACCACATCGTTAACTAAGCCCATCTTTAACGCTTGTTTTGGACGAATTTGTTTACCCGTCAACATCATATCTAGCGCAGTGGTGATCCCCACTAAACGAGGCAAACGCTGAGTACCGCCGCCACCGGGTAATAAACCGAGTTGCACTTCGGGTACGCCCAGCATGGTCTTGCCATCATCACTGCATACACGTTGATGACAGGCAAGCGCAAGCTCTAAACCGCCCCCTAAACAGGCGCCATGTATCGCGGCAACCACAGGGATATTCAAGGCTTCTAACTCGTTAAACACCACATGCCCTTGTTGGGATAAGGCTTTCGCATCGCCCGCCGTTTGGCAAGCATCGAGCATAGAGATATCAGCACCGGCAACAAATGAATCTTTTTTGCCCGAAATCAGCACTAGGCCACGGATACTCGAATCGCGTTTAATCTCAGACAGGATCTCACTGATCTCAGGGCCAAACTCTGCCTTGAGGGTATTCATGGTTTCGCCGGGTACGTCCATCGTTAGAATGGCGATACCGTCTTCACGGCGGGTTAAATTAAATGTCTTTTCCATCGCCATTACTCCACTTCCACAATCATTGCAGCACCAAGACCACCCGCAGCACAAGCAGTTGCCAGACCCGTTCCGCCGCCACGTCGTTTAAGTTCACGACAAACCTGAGTGATTAAACGCGTACCTGTAGCCGCAAATGGATGGCCATAGGCTAAAGAACCACCGAGCACGTTAAATTTGCTCATATCGATGTCGCCAATGGCGCGGTTGCGGCCAAGTTTTTCTTCGGCAAATTTTTTGGAGGCAAACATCTGCATATTGGCGAGGGTTTGCGCTGCAAAAGCTTCATGCATTTCGATGAGGGTTAAATCCTCTAATTCCATGCCGGCGCGCTTTAATGCCAATGGCGTTGCATAGGATGGGCCCATTAGCATGTCTTGCCATACATCAATGGCGGTAAATGCGTAGCTCTTAATATAACCAATTGGTTGATAACCTAAGGCTTTAGCACGCCCTTCACTCATCAAAATGATCGCCGAGGCGCCATCGGTCAGCGGCGTACTGTTCGCTGCAGTCACACTGCCATGCTTTTTATCGAAAGCGGGACGCAGTTTGGCATAAGAGGCTAAATCGGAGTTTTCACGAATATTGTTATCGCGCTCGATAAACTGTTTGTAGGGTGGGACATGGGCCACCATCACTTCATCACGCAGATGTCCCGAAGCCCAGGTTTCATTCGCTAAGGTGTGAGAGCGATGCGCCAGCGCGTCTTGGTCGGCGCGGCTGATGTTGTAAGTCTTGGCCATTTGCTCCGCGGTTTGTCCCATGGACAAACCCGTTGAATACTCGGCAACGGCAGGTGGCACAGGCAATAAATCTTTAATGCCTAAACGGCGGAAAATCTGTAGTTTTTGGCCAAAAGTGCGGGCTTTGTTTAGATCAACTAAGGCATGGGCGAGCTTTTTAGACACACCAATAGGTAATACAGAAGAAGAGTCGGCACCGCCGGCAATCCCGATGTCGATATTGCCGGTCATGATTGACTCAGCCACATTCACCGCCGATTGAAAACTGGTCGCACAGGCACGGGTCACGCTATAGGCATCGGTAGACACATCCATACACGTTCCTAATACGATTTCACGGGCAATATTCGGTGCCGCAGGCATTTGTACCACCTGACCATACACGAGTTGCTCAATCAATTTAGGATCCAGTTCGCTACGAACAAGCAGTTCGTTAACCACCATTTTCCCCATATCGAGCGCCGATACTCCGTGGAATGCGGTCGCCTGTTTCGCAAATGGCGTTCTTAAGCCCGCCACAATAGCGATACGCTCACCCTTTGCATTAGTTACCTGTTGTCTATCACTCATTTGTCACCCTCTTTATGTGCGCTATCGCTGAGAGATTTCAGGCGGCGCTATCGATTTCCATGTTTGCCCTGCTGTTTGGCACCAAAAAAGCCTAATAACAGGTCTGACCATTAAAGTGTGATCTGATTCTAACTTCTTGTCAGCAAGTTTTAAACACCTGTTTGTTTTTTTAACACTAGCCAAACCCTTAGGGAATTCTTTACCATATTCGTTGTCTTAAGCCCACACACGTATTTTCAATTGATATTTTCAACCTAAAAACGAGTAGCATCATGCCTTTGAGTCGCTTCCATGCATTACGCACTTACCTAAATAAGGTTGTTTTAGGGCAGCCAGTACTGACCGAAAATCTGCTCATTGCCCTCATCGCCAATGGCCATTTATTAGTAGAAGGTCCACCAGGACTTGCCAAAACCCGCGCGGTTAAAGCCCTTTGCGACGGAGTTGAAGGCGATTTTCACCGGATCCAATTTACCCCCGACTTGCTGCCTGCCGACTTAACAGGAACGGATATCTATCGCTCCCAAACCGGTACCTTTGAATTTGAAGCTGGTCCGATTTTCCATAACCTGATCCTCGCCGATGAAATCAACCGTGCCCCCGCTAAGGTGCAGTCGGCGTTATTAGAGGCTATGGCCGAAGGTCAAGTGACTGTGGGGAAAAATAGTTATAAATTGCCACCGTTATTTTTAGTGATGGCAACGCAAAACCCCTTGGAAAACGAAGGCACTTATCCGCTGCCTGAAGCTCAACTCGACCGTTTTTTAATGCACCTGAATTTGGATTACCCAAGTGGCGACACTGAGATCGAAATCTTGCGTCAATCCCGTAAGGAAGCACTCACCCACGAGTTGCCAACCACAGAGCCGATTGCTCAAGCGGATATTTTTGCCGCCCGTGATGAAGCAATGGAAATCTATCTAGCTGAGCCGCTAGAGAAATACATAGTCGAAATTATTATGGCAACCCGCCAACCCGCGCGTTACAGCGACGAACTGGCCAAATGGTTAGAGTACGGTGTGAGTCCTCGTGCGACGATTTCGCTTGAACGCTGCGCCCGCGCCAGAGCCTGGTTACACGAGCGCGATTTTGTCTCTCCCGAGGATATTCAAGCTGTTGCGCCCAATGTATTAAGGCACAGACTGCTGCTGAGCTATCAAGCGCAGGCCGAAGGGGTCAGCCGCGACCAAGTGATTAACCATATTTTGACTCAAGTCGCCGTGCCTTAGACCTGAACGCCATAAAACAGTCCCATAGCTATGTGTTCAGGTGGCGAACAAACTAACGTTAAGTTAAATAAATGGCTTTAAATGAGTGACTTTGAATGAATAACAGTGCGCTAAACGCATCCCTACATAATGATGCTGCACAACATGGCTTACCTCTTAATGGTTTGCCCTTGTTTGCCGACGGGTTGCATTTAACCGAGAAGGAACTGCTCGCCTGCCAGACCATAGCTCGGGCGATCCCAGAGCGTCACAGCCGAGCACGTGCCAATCTGGCAGGTCATCGCAGCAGTCTAATCAAAGGCCGCGGGATGGAATTTGCCGAAGTGCGCCATTATCAGCAAGGTGATGATGTCCGCACCATAGATTGGCGCGTCACAGCCCGCACTGGGCAAACCCACACCAAACTCTTTATCGAAGAGCGCGAGCGCCCTATTCTGCTGCTGCTCGATTTAAGCCAGAGTCTGTATTTTGGCTCGAGTTTGCTGTTACAGTCGGTTCAAGCGGGGCATCTGGCTACCACGCTTGGCTGGAACGCAATTAACCACGGCGACCGACTCGGCGCCTTAATCGCCTGCGAATCGGAGCACCTTGAATTAAAACCCCGCAGTCGCCGCCAAGGGATATTGCAGCTCATCTCAGGCCTGCGCCGAGTGCACGAGCAGCAACTCAATCAGCTCGGCAGTCATCCGCGCGATCCTGATCATATCCTGCGCGCCTGCCAGCGGTTGCAACGCATCGCTAAACCGGGCTCATTAATTTGGATCATCACCGATGGCAGCCATTTTACGCCGCAATGTATCGCGCCGCTGACAGAACTCAAACGCCACTGTGATATTGGCGCGTATTTGATAACAGACCCTTTGAGGCAAGGTAACCTGAATTTGCCTAAACAGTTCAGTTTACCCGTCCGAGATGGGGAGCAAGACTTAGTGTTGACTCGCCATAGCTATCAGGCGTGGCTTGCGCTGCAACACCAGCAACAGAATGACTTTATTACCATGATGCAAAAGCTTAGGGTACACACCCAATTTATCGATGCAGGCTTACCGCTTGCAGAGCAATTAGCATTGCTGCAGTAACCACATGGCAGAGAAGCAATTCAGTTGACAATGAACAGAAAGAATAAGTGAGTCCAAAGCGTGAACCCACAAACTTTACCGCCAGCCTCGGATAAGGCTGTAACGCCAAATCCCATGTTGGCGGATTTGCAGGATATTATTCTCCCCGATCCTATTGGTGCTTGGCCATGGGCCGTAGGCTATTGGTTAGTACTAGCTATCCTGCTAGTGTTAATCATCAGCGCGATCCTTTGGCTTAAAAAACGCGCCGCTTACTTCGCGCCGAAAAAAGCCGCCCAAGATTTGTTTGCAGTACTTGACCCCAATTCAAGCCAGTACGCCTCGGAAGTCAATCAGCTATTAAAACGAACTGCACTGAGTTACTTACCAAGGGAAGAAATAGCGAAACTCGATGGCCCCGCTTGGGCAACTTGGTTAGATAGCCATTTGCCCGCAAAACAGCGCGGCCGCATTGGCCCCTTATTGGAAAAGCGCCATCAGGCTAAACCACTAAGCGCCGACGAGGCCCGTGAGTTACAGGCCCTCGCCCGCAGCTGGTTTGCCTCAAAAGCCAAATTAAGCGCACCGATAATGCACGCGGCTACAAACCCAATCCCAGCTACGTCAGCAGCATTAACACCGGCGCCAGCAAAGCCTGCGGAGGAGCAATGTTAACTTTTGCCTGGCCTTTTGCATTGATTTTACTGCCTTTACCTTTTATTTTTTGGCGTCGCCAATCAGTACATGCCGAAGGTGCGCGCCTGCAACTGCCCGGTATTAGTCAAACGGGCAAGGCAAACTTAGCCACTCAAAACCGTCAAAGCCGTAAACGCTATTGGTTAATGTGGAGCTTGTTAGTGCTTGCTATCGCCCGTCCACAATGGCTTGGCGATCCAATTGAGCTCCCTAGCCAAGGTCGCGATCTCATGCTGGCGGTGGATTTATCCGGCAGTATGCAGATTGAAGATATGGTGATCGACGGCAAAGTGGTCGACCGTTTTACCCTCATCCAACACGTGGTCAGTGAGTTTATTGAACGCCGCAAAGGCGATCGCATCGGTTTGATTTTATTTGCCGATCACGCCTATTTACAGGCACCACTGACTCAAGATAGACGTTCCGTTGCCCAGTTTTTAAAAGAGGCGCAGATTGGCCTCGTTGGTAAACAAACGGCGATAGGCGAATCAATTGCACTCGCGGTAAAACGTTTCGATAAAATGGATGAGAGTAACAGAGTATTGATTTTATTGACTGACGGTTCAAACAACGCCGGCAATATCGATCCTGAGCAAGCGGCCCAAATTGCCGCCAATCGTAAAGTGACGATTTATACCGTTGGCGTGGGTGCCGATGTCATGGAAAGACGCACCCTCTTTGGTCGTGAGCGCGTCAATCCGTCAATGGATTTGGATGAAAACCAACTGCAGCAGATTGCCGATGTCACCCACGGCCGCTATTTCCGCGCCCGCAATAGTCAGGAGTTAGAGCAGATTTATCAAGAAATCGATAAACTTGAACCCGTTAGCCGCGATCAACTCAGTTATCGCCCTCAAGCGGAGCTATTTTACTGGCCGCTCGCATTAGCACTTCTCACCAGTCTCTGGATTGCACTAGCGCAGTTACCGTTTTTTACTCGCGCTAAAACCCTTGTTTTATCAGCCACACCGCGGGGGAATGTCCGTTAATGAGCCTGCATTTTATTCGTCCTGAATGGTTACTCGCCCTGTTGCCGTTAGGGATTATTTTATGGGCGCTTTGGCGCCAGCATGCAACTAACAGTGCGTGGAATCGTTATATTGCGCCACATTTGGCAAAAATATTAGTCACAGAAGGTGCGCAAAAGTCCCGCAGGCCGCTGTATATCTTGGCCTTTTCTTGGTTTATCGCCGTGTTAGCGTTAGCGGGACCCGCCCTCAATAAACAATCTTTACCCGTCTTCGCCGCGGAGCAAGGACGAGTGCTGGTGATGGATATGTCCGTCTCCATGTTTGCCACCGATTTGGCACCTAACCGTTTAACCCAAGCCAAGTTTAGGGCGACGGATTTATTACGCGGCCTAAAAGAAGGGGAAACCGGGCTCATCGCCTTCGCCGGCGATGCCTTTACCATAAGCCCCTTAACCCGCGATACCGGCACACTACTCAATTTATTACCCACCTTAAGCCCTGAGATTATGCCCGTGTTAGGGTCAAACTTAGCCGCCGCATTAACTCAAGCCAAAAACCTGCTGGCACAGGGTGGACATCTTCGTGGCGATATTATTGTGATGACGGATGGCATCACGCCTAAACAATTCGATGAGGCCAACTCAACCTTATCAGGCAGCCAATATCGCCTCGCGATTATAGGATTTGGTAGCCCCCAAGGCGCACCAATTCGCTTACCCGATGGTCAACTACAACGAGATAGCAGTAATGAGGTTGTCGTCGCGAAAACCGACTTTGGCTTGCTGCAAAAATTAGCCGATAACCATAATGGCACTATGATCCCCAATCGCGCCGATGGTGAGGATCTTGTCCAACTTCAACATTGGTTAAGCGATAGTGGTGATGCCAAAGCCACGGATCTCGATGGTGAAACATGGCAGGATCTCGGCCCTTACCTCGCCTTATTCTTACTCATTCCTGCCCTGCTGAGCTTTAAGCAAGGTATACTCGCCAACGGGCTGTTGATGGGATTAGCTGGTTTATTATTCGGCGCATTGCCGCAAAACGCCCACGCCAGCGCCTGGGACTCGCTCTGGCACACTCAAGAGCAGCAAGCGATGCAGGCTTACCAAGCCGAGGACTATGCCAATGCCGCTCAAAAATTCGAGACGCCCCAATGGCAAGGCGCTGCACAATATAAGGCAGGCAATTTCGAACAAGCGCTAAAAACCTTTGAGCAAGATAATTCAGCTAATGGGCTTTACAATCAAGGCAACGCGCTGATGCAAATGGGCAAACCCGATAAAGCTAAAGAACGGTACCAAGCTGCGCTCGACAAGCAACCCGATTTCCCACAGGCCAAGGCCAACCTTGAGTTAGCGGAAAAACTGCTGGATCAGCAACAATCCCAGCAAAATGCTGACAACCAAGATCAGCAGTCTCAGGGCGACCAAAACCAACAGGGACAGAACCAAAACGATCAGCAGCAAGGACAAAACCAGCAGCAAGATCAGCAATCCTCGCAAAACGACCAAGCTCAAGAGCAGTCTCAAGAGCAACAGTCCCAACAGCAAAATAATGCCGACCAAGCGGACGAAAAACCGTCGCAGGATCAAGACACTTCATCCGAGCAGCAGGATAATGCTGAGCCAGGCGCGCAGGATAAACAGCAAGATGCTGATAAAGCACAACGAGATCAGCAAGAAGCTAAAAATGAACAACAGCAGGCACAGCAAGAAGCCAATCAGCAAAATAGCGCCGATAACAATGCTGAAGATAATGCAGAAGAGCAAGCCAGCAACGAAGCCCAAATGCAGGCAAAGGTCGCAGATGATAAGTCCAACACTGAGCAAGAACAACAAGCCCTAGCGCAAAAAGCGGATAAAGAGAAACAGTCGCAGGCAGATAAAGACACTGAAACCGCCATCAGTGAAACACTAGAAGCCCCTCCCAGTAACAGTGAACCTTTGCCCGCTGAGATGCAGCGAGCCCTGCGAGGCGTGAGTGAAGATCCGCAGGTGTTGCTGCGAAACAAGATGCAACTCGAATATCAAAAACGCCGTCAAAATGGCCAAATATCAAGGGATAACGAACAGTGGTAATCAGACAATTTTTTATCCTCCTCATTCTTTGCATCGGGGTTATCAATCCCGCCTTTGCCCTGAGCAAACTCGAGGCGTCGGTCGATCGCAATCCAGTAATGGAGGGAGAGTACTTTGTGCTCAATGTCAGTGCCGACGATGAGGTCGACACAGGTAAACTCGACACCTCCATCTTGCTAAAGGATTTTATTGTGGGCCGCACCAGCGTGAGCCGCAGCACTCAGATCATGAACTTTGACGCGGTTAAAGAAACACGCTGGCAAGTGCTGCTAGCGCCAAAGCAAAAGGGTCAACTGACCATTCCATCCTTTAGTATTGATGGCGTCAGCTCCGCCGAAATTCCCCTCAAAGTAGTCGAAGCCGGTGCGCAACCTGAGCAGGCTAAGAATCTGTTTATCGATGCTAAGGTATCGAGTGATGAGGCCTACGTCGGCCAGCTTATCACCTATAAAGTGAAGCTCTACCTTGCGGTCGAACTGCAACGCGGTGTGCTTAATGCTCCCGTTATCGAAGGCGCGCAGATTAAGCAAATTGGCGAAGATAAAGACGGCTCGGAGATCATCGATGGCCGTCGTTACCGCGTCATTGAGCGCACCTATGGCATCATTCCCGATTTGCCCGGCCAAGTGAACATTAAAGGCGCCACCTTTTCTGGTGATGTATTAGTAGAATCACAACGCCGCGGTGGCATGTTTGGCTTTAATGAAAGCCGTCCTATGCAAGCAGGTGCGCCGTCCTTAAGCATTCAAGTAAATCCGGCCCCAGCAAGCTTCCAGGGGCAATGGCTTGTAGCCGACTTGGTAGTATTAAAAGAGAGTTTTCCTGAGGATGTAAAAGAGTTTACTGTTGGTAGTCCCATTACCCGCACAATCACCTTGTTGGCATCCAATGCCGATGAGAATAGTCTACCGGATATTGTGCAAGGGCTGCCGCCAGAGCTCAAATCCTATCCCGAAAAACCCCAGCGCCAGAGCTTTGTGCGTGACGCGCAGATAGTGTCCCAATACAGTATTACCTCAGCGATTGTGCCCAGTAAAGCAGGCACTTTTACCTTACCTGAAGTGAAAGTACCTTGGTGGAATCCACATCTTAAACGCCAAGAAATCGCGACCCTGCCCGCTCGCACTATTGAAGTAAAAGGTGGCGCCGTGGTCGATACGCCCATCGAACCCAACTGGCAAGCAAATACCAGCACCCGCAATGAAGGTAGTTGGAGCGCCAATCTGTTTGCCCTGCTATGGCTAGTAACATTGATTGCATGGGGCGTGACCTTGGTTGCTTGGCGCCGTGCACTTAAGCGCCAAACACCTGTTAACACTCAGGTTCAACCTCAACCACTCGTCCTTGGCAATGGTCTTAAAGGCTTGGAGCAGGCCTGCGCTAAAGGTCATGTCAGCGATATTTTGCAGCAATTACAGCAATACTTTAGTGAGCAGGCCGCTCGCCCTATGACGCTCGATAAAATTGCCGCACAATCGAATGAATTAGCAGAGGCTATTCGCCAATTACAAGCATTGGCCTACGACGGAAAAGCAAATAGCGGTACACAACTGGCTGACGCGGTAAAAGCATTGTTAAGCGCGGTAAAAAGCGGCAATCTAAAAACCATGGTGCAGCCATCTACGCCATTACGGCCGCTAAATCCAAACGGCTAATCCTAAACAGCGCGACGGCTTACTCGAATAAATAAGGTGTAATATTTTGAATCGTAAAATAAAAAGAAAAAATCAAAAAAATGTTTACTAACTGGCGAAAGAAATCCGTTGAGCCTGCGGTCTCTTCTGACATGCTGAGTAAACAACGACGATATAACAGCCTAGTCAAGGCGCTGCACGCCGATATTTTCCGTTATGCCTTTTGGTTGTGCGGTGATAAGTCGGTTGCTGAAGATATAACCCAAGAAACCTTCTTGCGTGCGTGGCGCTCTTTAGATTCCCTTCAGGATGATAAAGCGGCGAAGGCTTGGCTGATCACGATTTTAAGACGTGAAAATGCCCGTCGATTCGAGCGCAAACAATTTGATTACGCCGATGTCGAGCAAGACAGCTTAGAAGATCACATAGCCTCCAGCACTGAAGAGCAAACCGAGCAGTACTGGTTGAGAAGGCAAATCGCTAAGTTGGATATCGAATATCGAGAGCCATTACTACTGCAATTGATTGGTGGTTTTAGTGGGGATGAAATCGCCGAACTGTTGGAACTGAATCGTAACACAGTAATGACGCGCTTATTTCGGGCGAGGAACCAATTGAAAGAATTACTTGAGAAAACAGAGGTAAGAGGTCAATCCAATGGATGAGCTTAAATTTAGACGTCAAGCTTATGAAGATCCTCATAATCAAGACCCAGAGTTTCTTGAGCAAATGCGTGCCAAACCTGAGCATCAGGCCCTGGTTTCTGAGCTTAAACGCTTCGATGCAAAACTCAACCAAGCCTTAAAAGTGGAAGTACCGGAAGACTTAGCCGATAAACTCATCCTACGCCAACAACTACAACAACACCACAAACAGCGACGTCAAACGGGCTTTTTAGTGGCGATGGCTGCCTCCATCGCCTTTATCGTGGGCATCAGTTTTAGCCTGCTACGTTTAGGTCCAGTGGATTTAGCTGAGCATGCATTAGCCCATGTCTACCATGAAGGAGTGGCGTTGCAGGTTGATCAGAATGTCAATTTCAGCCAAGTGAATGCGCAGCTTGCCTCGATGAAAAACCTTCAAAATGCAAAATTTATCGAACAACCAGGCAAAGTTTACTACACCTCTTACTGTGATTTTCAAGGTGTTAAGAGTCTGCATTTAGTTTTACAAGCAGAAAAAGGCAAAGTCACACTGTTTATTGTGCCGATTGAAAAACGTATGGTACTGGATAACACCTTTGCCGATGGCAAATATAAAGGAATGGGATTTGAAACCCGCGATGCTTATATTTTGCTTGTGGGTGAGGATCAAGCAGACCTTAGCTTTGTAAAAGACGAAATCAACAACACCTTTATCTAACCAACTAATATATAAACCTTTCTTAAATCCACCTCCGATATTTTTTCACGTTCGGAGGTCGGATTTCGATCACATCTCCATCTACTAATGGGCTCTTGCTCAAACATCTGGTAGCATGCTTGCCACTTTAAATAATAACAAGATGGGATAAAAACAATATGACGATTGAAACCCCAATTTTAATCACATTTGTTGGCTATTTAGTATTGATGATGGGCATCGGATTTTGGGCTTACCGTGCTACCGATACTGTGGATGATTATATTTTAGGTGGCCGCAAAATGGGCCCCGCCGTAACCGCACTCAGCGTTGGCGCCTCCGATATGTCAGGTTGGTTACTGTTAGGCTTACCCGGCGCGGTATATTTAGGTGGTTTAGGTGAAGCGTGGATTGGCATTGGCTTAGTGATAGGTGCTTGGCTGAACTGGTTATTTGTAGCCAAACGCTTACGCATTTATACCCAATTAGCAGATAACGCCCTCACCCTACCCGACTTTTTCGAGAAACGGTTTCACGATAAACAGGGGTATCTCAAGCTGGTTTCCGCGATCACGATTCTAGTGTTTTTTACCTTTTACGCTTCCTCAGGTATGGTGGGCGGTGCCATTCTATTTGAAAAGGTCTTTGGCTTAGATTACAACGTAGCCTTGGTAATAGGCTCAGCAATTATCGTAGGTTATACCTTTATTGGCGGTTTTTTTGCCGTGAGTTGGACCGACTTCTTTCAGGGCTGTTTGATGTTAATTGCCCTGCTGATCATCCCGTTTGCGGTATTTTCTCATCCCGAGAGTCATGCAGGCATTGAATCTATCGATCCTGCCATGCTGGCATTAATCAGCGATAAAACTACCGTGATTGGTTTGTTATCACTCTTGGCTTGGGGACTAGGTTATTTTGGTCAGCCACATATTTTGTCGCGCTTTATGGCGATCGGTAGTGCCGATGCGCTGCCTGTGTCACGCCGTATTGCTATGAGCTGGATGATTTTATCCCTGCTCGGAGCCCTAGCGACAGGCTTGGCGGGATCATTGTATTTTGCCAATGAACCACTCGCAAATGCCGAAACTGTCTTCATTCACTTAGCTCAGGCGGCATTTAATCCTTGGATAGGAGGTTTACTGATTGCGGCCATTTTATCGGCCATTATGAGTACCATAGATTCTCAATTATTGGTGTGCTCGAGTGTGATTACCGAAGACTTTTACCGCAAATGGTTACGCCCTAAAGCAGATGACCGTGAACTTATGATGGTTGGTCGCATGGGCGTACTTGCAATTGCAGTGATTGCCGGTGTTATCGCCTTGAATCCTGAAAGTAGTGTATTAAACCTGGTGAGTTATGCGTGGGCGGGATTTGGTGCGGCCTTCGGCCCAGTTGTGCTTTTGTCGCTGTTTTGGAAGCACTATAGCCGTAATGGCGCTATCGCAACGATTATCGTCGGTGCGTTAACCGTGGTGTTTTGGAAGCAACTTTCTGGCGGTATTTTTGACTTATATGAAATTTTGCCCGGATTTATGTTTGCCATTATCGCCGGTATAATTGTGAGTAAACTCACTCAACCAAGCGATGAAATCACCGCCGAATTTGAGCAATTTAAGTCAGCGTTATAACCGCCGAATATCGCTTCTTCTTGTAAAAAGCGTACAAGTGTACGCTTTTTACAATTTGTATAATTTTATTAACCTTCGCCTCATTACAAAGTATTAACCTCAATTAAAACCACCTCACCAATTAAAAGTCATAGATACCAAGCATCTGGCCAGACCATTCGTTCAAGCTAAAGTACAACCTAGTTTTAATTAACTGAAATTTAACAAATTTCAAATCTGGTCGGACTTGTTGAGATTACACACAATCCCTAACATGCCGAAGACTATAAAAGGATTTGCGCGTTGTTCTGGTAACTAGGACCGAACAAAATCCAATATCAAAATAATGAGAGAATAATAATGAAATCATTCAACAAGACGTTGCTTGCTGTTGCTGTTGCATTGGCGAGCTCACAGACTTTCGCTTCGGGTTTCCAATTAAACAGTCAATCGGCCACTGGTATGGGTCGTGCTTTTGCAGGTGATGCTGTTATTGCTGACAACGCTTCCGTGTTATCGCGTAACCCCGCAGCGATGGCATTATTTGATAAAGATGCGATCTCTTTCGGCTTAACCTATGCCGATATTACTGTTGACGTTAAAGACGTTAACTTTGCCGGTGGCGCCTATGACTTAGGCAGCATCGATGATGCGGGTAGCTCTAAAGTTATCCCAAACATTTTCTATATCCACCCAATCGACGATAAATTCGCCGTAGGTTTTGCGGCATTCTCTAACTTCGGCACAGGTACCGATGCCAGCTCACTTTCGAAGAGTTTGCCAGCAGGCTCACCAGCACCTTATGACCTACTTGGTGAAACAGAAGTAACCACGGTCAACTTTAACGCCAGCGTGTCTTACCGCATCAACGATATGTTCAGCATCGGTGCGGGTGTAGATGCCGTCTATGGTGAAGGTCGTTTAACCCGTAATATGGGCACCACGCCTCTGGTTGACGTAGACGCAGACGGCTGGGCATTTGGTGGTATCGTGGGTGCCACTGTTGAGTTAGATAAAGATAACCGTTTCGGTATCAGCTACCGTTTCAGCCCAACAGTCAATGTTGAAGGGGATATCAGCACCATCACCTCAACAACAATACCTGGCGTGGGTACGGTTCCTGTTACGACCAGTTTTGATAGTTTAGATGTACCGCTAGCAGATATTTTCCAAGTTGCGGGCTTCCATCAGATTACACCTAAGTTTGCACTGCACTATACCGCGCAATACAGTAAGTGGGGCAACTTTGATCAAATCACAGCTAAAGACGGTACAGCAACAATTGCAGCTGTAGGCGCCACTAAAAGCGTAGGTGATATCGCCCTTAAAGAATACCAATGGAAAGATTCATGGTTATTCAGCTTAGGTGGTACTTACACCATCAACGAACAATTCACCGTTCGTGCGGGTTATATGCATGACCAAGGCGTTGTAGACGAGATTAGTTCGATTTCATTCCCAGACTCTGACCGTAACTGGTACACAGCAGGTATGAGCTACCACATCAATCCACAAAACACCCTTGACTTTGGTATTGCCTTTATTAAGGGTGAAGAAGTTCACCTGATTGAAAACAGCGCAATCACAGGCCCTGTGAACGCAGTAACAGAATCAAGCGGTATGTACTACTCAGTACAGTACAGCTACCAGTTCTAAGCTGTTTCGAACACAAAAAAGCCGCATTTTTGCGGCTTTTTTGTATCTTGCGTATTTATTGCCTAAAGTTAATCCATATTCCTCTCACTCTATAACCCTTATGGCAAAAGTCATTGGACTTGGTGGTATTTTCTTCAAAAGTACCGATCCCGTTGCCTTAGCAACCTGGTATAAAACTCACCTTGAGATCCCTATTGAAAACTGGGGAGGCGCGGCGTTCTATCATAGTGATAAATCCATCCCGAGTTACCATGTATGGACACCGTTTGACGATAACACGACCTATTTTGCCCCCACTAATAAAAGCTTTATGGTGAACTTTATCGTGGACGATCTTGAGCAAGCCCTACTTCAAGTCACGCAGGGTGGCGGCGAGCAAATCGGCGATATTGAAGACTCTGAATTCGGCCGTTTCGGCTGGTTTATTGACCCCGATGGTAATAAAGTCGAATTGTGGCAACCTAGTGCAATCCCACCCATGAGCTAACAGGTTAACTTACAAGCCACTTTTACAACAGCATGACTCTAATCCTGAATAACACCTGAGCATTTAGTATAAAGTTGAATGTGTTAGGCATTTGCCTATGCACAAAGCTAGCTAATTGAAGTAAGGTATCTGAAGGAATTCTATCAAGAGAGTCTGTTATGCAACGCAATTATCTACTTCCCGCCATCGTGCTCGGTGGTTTTTTATGTGCAGGCATGGTTTATGTTGGACAAAGCGCCAGCTCAGCGCTACTAGAAATGAAAGCACTAGAACGTACAGTCACCGTAAAAGGTCTTGCAGAAAAAGAAGTCAAAGCCAACATCGCTATCTGGCCGATTAACTTTACTGAGGTCGACAACAACCTCCCTAAGCTTTATGAAACTGTTCAGCAAAAAACCGACAGAGTCGTCGCCTTCCTTAAAGAAAGTGGATTTAGCGACAGTGAGATTACAGTGTCATTGCCATCCATCGAAGACCGTCAGGCCCAAGGCTATGTTGACCCCAATGTCAGGTATCGTTACTCGGCTAAGATTAATCTCTCTGTCTATACCTCACAAATTGATCTCATGCTAAGCACCCGTAAGCAAATGATAAACTTAGTTAAAGAAGGCATTGCTATCGCCAGCCAAGACTATGAAAACCGCACTGAGTTTTTATTTACGGCGCTCAATGATGTCAAACCGACCATGGTGCAGGAAGCAACGCAAAATGCGCGGGAAGTGGCCGAAAAGTTTGCTAAGGACTCACAATCGCGTCTGGGTAAGATTAAGAGTGCCAGCCAAGGCCAGTTCACGATTTCCGATCGTGACAGCAGCACGCCTTATATAAAACAAATTCGCATTGTTTCTACGCTGACCTATTATTTAAACGACTGATATTTAAGCCGCTCTGATTGCGGCTTAAAAATGATGACGATGGCGATTGATGTAAGGGAAAACGCATTCGCCTTTCCCCTATATTAGTGAAACCGATTACATTAAATTTTCCTAATAAATATTGATTGCCTATTGAAACCAACTCCATTAGAATTTACTCATGAATTACTTTTGGGATGATTTGTTATGGCTGCAATATCACGAACTCTGTTCACATTATTAGCATTTTCTACCTTCACGACGCAGGCATCTTCTTTAGAAACCTTGGAAGTGATGAGCAAACCCTACGCGAATTGGGTGACTTTAGATGCCAATATTGAGGCGGTAAAAGCTGCCACGGTGTCAGCGCAAACCTCAGGGCGTATCGTCAAACTCAACTACGATGTCAATGATGTGGTACCAGAAGGCGCAGCCTTACTCGAGATAACTAGTAAAGAACAAGGCGCTGAACTCGCAAGCTATGAAGCCGATCTCGCCAAAGCCACCGCACTAAATGTGGAGGCGCAGGCACAATATAAACGCTACAAAGAACTCTTTCCCCAAGGCGCGATTTCAAAAGGCGCTATGGATGAAGCAACCGCCAATGCTAAAGCTGCCGAACAAGCCGTGAGTGCGGCTAAGGCGCGGGTTATCAAGGCGACTGAGTCACTCAAATATACTGTGGTATCGGCCCCATTTAGCGGGATTGTTACCGAGCGTTTAGTCGAATTAGGTGAAACCGTGATTGTCGGTCAGCCGCTACTCTCTGGATTTTCACCAAGCCAAATGCGCGCCATCACCCAAGTGCCACAACGCTATATTCAACAGCTAAAAAGCGCCCCTGAATTTTTAGTACGCTTAAATGATGGTCGTGAAATCCTCTCTAAGGACCTCACCATCTTTAGCTTTGCCGATCCCGTGAGCCATAGCTATCAAGTGCGGATTAACCTGCCAAAGGATGAACCTAACCTGCAACCCGGAACTTGGGCCAAGGCGCTGTTTAAAAATGGCGAGCGAGAAAAAATCCAGCTACCGACCTCAGCGCTAATCACCATGAACGAACTCAGCAGTGTGTACCTGAAAAAAGGCGAGCAATTTGTGCTCACTCAGGTACGAGTATCAGAACCTGTCAATGGTGAAGTGGAAATACTCGCAGGACTTAAATCCGGAGATATTGTCGCCATGGATGCTTACCAAGTGTTGCTTGAGCAAAAGCAATAAATTCCCTAGCGATATCAATTTGATGAGGTTGTTGAATGAAACACGCTAATGAATCTCCGATGACACTTGGTTTTTCGGGTCGGATTGCGGCCGCCTTCCAAAACAGTGCCATCACACCGCTGCTGGCACTTTTAGGCTTATTGCTCGGCTTATTTGCTATTTTAGTGACCCCAAAGGAAGAAGAACCACAGATTGACGTTACCTTTGCCGATGTCTTTATCCCCTTTCCTGGCGCCACTCCGGTCGAAGTTGAAAACTTAGTCACCCTGCCCGCCGAGCAAGTGATCTCTGAAATCAAAGGGATAGACACGCTCTATTCTTTCTCCCAACCCGATGGCGCCATGATCATTGTGATCTTTAAAGTCGGCGTAACCCGCAATGATGCCATAGTGAGTCTCTACAACCAGATTTATTCCAATATGGATAAACTGCCGCAGGGCGCGGGTGTGGGTGAACCATTAATTAAACCTCGGGGCATTGATGATGTACCTATTGTTAGCCTGACCTTATGGTCCAAGGACAAACAGGTCTCGGCCGAACAATTGACCCATGTTGCGCAAGGGTTAGAAACCGAAATCAAGCGTATCCCTGGCACGCGGGAGATATACACCGTCGGCCAACATGAGATAGTGGCCAATGTACGCATCGATCCCGCCAAAATGAATAGCTTTAATCTCACCTACGACAAGTTGAGACAAAGCCTAAATGACAATAATCACATCTCGATGCCTGCGTCTTTAGTACAAGGTAATCAAGAGATTAAGGTTCAGGCTGGGCAATTTTTACAAACAATAGACGATGTAAAACAGCTCGTTGTGAGTATTTCGCAGGATAAAAACGGCAAGCCTACCCCTGTTTATTTGGCCGATATCGCCGACATCAGTTTAAAGAGTGATATTCCCACTCAAAGCGTTTGGCACAGTGACAAGACAGATATTTACCCTGCGGTGACGATTGCCATAGGTAAACAACCGGGGCAAAACGCTGTCGATATCGCCGATGCAACGCTTGCTCGCATTGCTAAGGTCAAGAATGTATTGATCCCCAGCAATGTCGAAGTGACTGTTTCGCGCAACTATGGTGAGACGGCGGCGGATAAATCTAACACCCTTATTCTTAAGCTGATTTTTGCCACCAGCGCCGTTGTCGTATTGGTATTTTTAACCATGGGCGCCCGCGAGTCCTTAGTGGTCGGTGTCGCCATTATTATCACCTTGGCGATCACTCTATTCGCCTCATGGGCGTGGGGATTTACCCTCAACCGAGTGTCACTCTTCGCGCTGATTTTCTCCATCGGGATCTTGGTCGACGATGCCATTGTGGTAGTGGAAAACATTCACAGGCATATGGCGCTGGGTAAAAAATCCTTTAGTGAACTCATCCCCGTTGCGGTGGATGAAGTCGGCGGCCCGACGATTCTCGCCACCTTTACGGTTATCGCCGCTCTGCTGCCCATGGCATTTGTGTCAGGATTAATGGGCCCATACATGAGCCCGATTCCCATCAACGCCAGTATGGGCATGCTGATCTCCCTTGTGGTTGCCTTTGTGGTCACGCCCTGGCTAAGCCGTAAGCTGCTCAAACACCATAGTGGCCCAGCGACCGAAACTGTCCACAGCGACGATGCCGCGATAAATGAAAGTAAAATGGTGCGCCTGTTTACCCGTCTAATTGGCCCCTTCCTATTAGGTAAAGGCGCCCGTAAAGCACGGATTGGACTCGCTGCGGGTGTATTTGTATTGATCGGTATCGCCGTGGCCTTGCCCATAGGTCAGCTCGTGGTGTTAAAGATGCTCCCCTTCGATAATAAGTCAGAGTTCCAAGTGATGGTGGACATGCCAGAAGGCACACCAGTGGAACAAACCCAGCGCGTGCTTCAGGATTTAAGTCGTTACCTTGCCACTATACCCGAGGTGGAACATTTGCAGCTGTATGCTGGCACCAATGCGCCAATGAACTTTAACGGCTTAGTGCGTCACTATTTCCTACGTAATAGCCAAGAACTAGGCGATATTCAGGTCAATTTAGTCGATAAAAAGCATCGCAAACGCGATAGCCATAGCATTGCACTCTCAGTGAGAGAGGAACTACAGCAAATAGGTGCGCCATATCAAGCCAATATAAAAGTGGTTGAAGTACCACCAGGCCCACCAGTCTGGTCGCCGATTGTGGCCGAAGTCTATGGCCCAAGCCCTGCGATTCGTGAACAAGCAGCTTATGATCTGCAGTCACTGTTCCGTGAGACTCAAGATGTGGTCGATATTGATATCTTCTTACCCGCAGCACAGCAAAAATGGCAGGTGATGATCGACCGCTCTAAAGCTAGCCTGATGGCGGTGCCCTATAGCAATATCGTTGATTTAATTGCGACCTCAGTGGGCGGTAAGGATGTAAGCTACTTGCATATTGCTCAGCAAAAACACCCCGTGCCTATCCGCCTGCAACTGCAAGAAGGGGCGAAAATCGATTTAGAACAAGTGCTAAACATGAAGTTACAAAGCCAAACTGGGCAATCCGTGCCCGTGTCTGAGCTGGTCACTATCAAGCGCGGTAAAATCGATGCCCCTATTATCCATAAGAATATGATCCCTATGGTGATGGTGATTGCCGATATGGCAGGCCCGCTCGACAGTCCGCTCTATGGCATGTTCGACATGGCGGGCAAAATCGACGGCGACGGTGGCTTAGGTTTCGATCAGCATTATATCCACCAACCAACAGGCTTAGACTCAGTGGCCGTACTTTGGGACGGGGAATGGAAGATCACCTATGAAACTTTTAGAGATATGGGTATCGCCTATGCCGTGGGCATGATTGCAATTTACTTATTGGTCGTCGCCCAATTTAGATCCTATCTCGTGCCGCTTATCATTATGGCGCCCATCCCACTGACGGTGATTGGAGTGATGCCGGGTCATGCCCTGCTTGGTGCGCAATTTACCGCCACCTCGATGATTGGCATGATTGCCTTGGCGGGGATTATTGTCCGTAACTCGATATTATTAGTGGATTTTATCAATCAGGAAACCGCCTCAGGTGTGCCCTTTGAGCGCGCAGTGATCCACTCGGGTGCGGTGCGAGCCAAACCGATTATGCTGACCGCTTTGGCGGCCATGATTGGCGCCCTGTTTATTTTGGATGATCCGATTTTCAATGGGCTTGCGATCAGTCTGATTTTCGGGATTTTTATCTCGACCTTACTGACCCTAATCGTGATCCCTGTGCTTTACTACGCGGCGATGAAAAATCGCATAAACTTAACTCAAACAGCCGATTAACCCACAATAGGCAGCCATCGCGCTGCCTCTAGGAGCAAGCTATGTCACTCGAACGCAGCATTATGGCCTTTGCCGGATTTATGGTGTTACTGTCTTTGGTATTAACCGCTTTTGTTCACCATAACTTTTTGTGGTTAACCGCCTTCGTAGGCGCTAACCTATTCCAAAGCGCTTTCACGGGTTTTTGCCCAGCGGCAATGGTATTACGCAAGCTCGGCGTCAAATCCGAAGCTGAAATCGCTAAACAACGTTAATGCAGATTTGCAAAGGAGAAAGTCAGTGTTTAACAAGTTACTGTTTGGCAGTAAAAAATTACTTGGAGTAGCCCTATTGAGTCTTTTGTCACTCTCCATAGTACCTCATGCAGCAAATGCGACAGATCAACAGCCTCAAGTAGCATGGGAGAAAATCGCTGCTGGGGCTATGGTGCTTGATGTTCGCACCCCTGAGGAATTTGCCGCGGGTCATTTAGCCAATGCGGTTAATATTCCCTTTGAGCAAGTCGCCGCCGAGTTTGCTAAGCGCGGTATCGCCAAAGATGCGCCAGTGGTGTTGTATTGCCGCAGCGGTCGACGCAGCAGTATCGCGACCGAAGCCTTGGTCGCGGCGGGTTACACTCAGACCTATAACGGTGGCGGTTATCAGACCTTAGCCGACGCTCAGCCTAAAACAGAGTAACTTGCTGTTTCGATTCACGATGGAAAAGCGCCTGTTGGCGCTTTTTTATATTTCTGCCGAGGTTCATGTATCTCACCCACCACTCACTAGTCGATTATCCTGTTGCGCTCATGCATAAAAGCCAATAAATTGGCAAATGCCAAACCACCGACGCATTAACTCAATAAAATTGCATAATCAATCACTTGAATTAAACTCAATATCAAACACTGAAAAATACTATAGATTTTTCATCTTTTAATTCCAAAAAAATATAACTTTAAATTTCAACAAACTATACAGTTACATTAACCCATTGTTCGCTGTTAAAGCCGCTAGAATTCACTTTTACTTATTCACCTTTTCCACATAAATAAACATAAATAGCGCCAACACATTCGTTACAAGTTGTAACAATTGATTATTTATTCAATAAATTCGCTTATTACCTCAGGCAATTTTACCAACCGCCATACCATTAACATTTAATTTACAAATACTTACACGAAAGATAAATTCACTAACCGAGTAGCATCTGAGTCGTAGTTATTCTTTAAAAGCACAAAATAATAATGATTAACTCTAAATTGAACATGGAAGAAAAACATGACAATCAACCGAACCACTAAAATAGCCCTGAGTTTATCCAGCTTAGCTATTGCAATTTCAGCAAGTGTTCATGCTGCCCCCGACGTACCGGGTTTCAACGCAGCGATGCAAGCACAGACCTCTCCTTTGCCTAAGCGCTATATCGTTAAATTTAAAAATGCCGATGCCCCCGCTCTGATGTCTGTAGATAGTGCTCAAGTCAGCGACCAATTACCCACCACCATGAACTACCAGCCTCAAGTGGCTGAAATTAGCGCCCAGCACAGTGTGCTGAACAAGGCGCAAGCCAAAGAAATGAAGCGTATTGGCCGCAGTAACAGCTACTCAGTTAAGCTGGATAACAATGGCATTAAGGCATTAAGAGCCCGCGCCGATGTGGAATATGTGGAAGAGGACATGCCACGTAGGCTCTTAAACGAAACAACGCCTTGGGGACAAACCTTTGTGGGTGCGACCCAATTAAGCGATAGCCAAGCGGGTAACCGCACCATCTGTATTATCGACTCAGGTTATGACCGTGGTCACAGCGACTTAAGCGGTAACAATGTCACAGGTACCAATAACTCCGGCACCGGTAATTGGTTTGAACCTGGCAATAACAATGCCCATGGTACCCACGTTGCCGGTACTATCGCAGCGATCGCCAACAACGACGGCGTTATTGGCGTGATGCCAAATCAAAATGCCAATATCCATGTGATTAAAGTATTTAATGAAGCTGGCTGGGGTTACTCATCTTCACTCGTATCGGCGGTCGATACCTGTGTTAATAATGGCGCCAATGTGGTCACCATGAGTTTAGGTGGCGCAGGCTCAAGTACAACCGAGCGCAATGCCTTAGCCGCCCACTACAATAACGGCGTACTCTTGATTGCAGCCGCGGGTAACGATGGTAACAATACCCATAGCTACCCCGCTTCGTACGATGCGGTAATGTCAGTAGCGTCTGTTGATAATCACAAAGACCACTCAGCCTTCTCGCAATACACCAACCAAGTCGAGATCTCTGGTCCTGGTGAAGCCATTCTCTCTACCGTTACACGCGGTGAAGGACGTTTAGCCGATATTACTATCGGTGGTCAGTCATACTTTAACTCCGGCGTTGTGCCACACAATCGCTTTACGCCATCAGGCACTAACTATGCGCCCAATCCATACAATGGCACGGCAACCGCAACCTTAGCCGAATGTACGGTTAGCGGCTCAACCTTCAACTGCGGCAATATGACCAACAAAGTCTGTCTAGTTGAGCGAGTGGGTAACCAAGGCACTTCTTATCCAGAAATCAATGCGGTAAAAGCCTGTAAGAATGCGGGCGCTAGCGCTGTTATCGTGTACAGTAACACCGCCTTACCTGGACTACAAAACCCCTTCTTGGTCGATGCTAACAGCGAAATCAACATGGTGTCAGTGTCTGTTGACCGTGCAACCGGTCTAGCACTGCGTAACCAGTTAGGTGCAACCGTTACCGTGAGCAACCAAGGTAATAAAGACTACGAGTACTACAACGGTACATCGATGGCGACTCCACATGTGTCAGGCGTGGCAACCTTAGTGTGGAGCTATCACCCAGAATGTAGCGCTGCTCAGGTGCGTAATGCACTCAAGCAAACGGCTGAAGACTTAGGCACAGCTGGCCGTGATGATTACTATGGTTATGGTCTGGTCAATGCCGTTGCAGCGAAAACCTTCTTAGATGCGTCCTGTAATGGTCCTACGGATCCGGTTGACCCTACACCAACTGACAGCGTGTTAGTGAACGGTGTGCCAAAAACAGGTCTAAGCGGCGCCGCCAGTGAAGAACTGCATTTCTCTTTTGAAGTACCACAGGGTGCAACTAACTTAGGCTTTGTGATGAACGGTGGCACGGGTGATGCGGATCTGTACGTACAGTACGGCGCAGCGCCAACGACCTCAAACTACGATTGCCGTCCATACAAAGGTGGTAACAGTGAATCTTGCCCAATTAGCAACGTTCAATCAGGTACTTACTACGCGATGGTGAAAGGCTATTCAGCCTTTAGCGGTGTATCGTTAACCGCAAGCTACACAGCCCAAAGCGGTGGTGGTACTCCTACCACGCCAGCAAGCTACACCAACACCGATAACTACAATATTCCTGATAACAAGACCGCAGGTATCACGAGCCCAATCACAGTGACTCGCACGGGTAACTCAGGCACAGTGACTGCCGTGGTGAATATTGTTCACCCTTATATTGGTGACTTAAAAGTGCAATTGATCAGCCCAAGTGGTCAAACTTCAACATTGCACAATAGAACAGGTTCTGGCACTGACAATATCAACAAGAGCTACACAGTGGATATGACTGGCGTTGAGTCAAGCGGTGTGTGGAAACTTAAAGCAGTAGATAGCGGCCGTGGTGACGTAGGCTATATCGATAGCTGGGAATTGAAATTCCAATAATCACAGCGAATTAACACAAGAGCCTGCAATCGCAGGCTCTTTTATTATTGATAATCCTTAAGCATCTCTGGTTCGATAAGCAGACTATGCTCATTATCCGATAACCAGACTTGCCCTTCACTGATAGAAGCTTGCAGCGACATAGTCCGGCTCACTAAGGCCTCCATCGCCGTCACTGACTCTTCGGCAATATTCCATACTTTCAAATTTTTATAGCGCTCTAATGCTGCTTGATTCTGTTTCCACCAAATAGGAACACTACGTCCGCCGTAGGTAAACAGCTGCACCGCTTTCGCACGGCCGCTCGCCTTACGCAGCCATTTTTCATCGGCTTGGCCAAACTCAATCCACAGGTTGACTTCCCCTGAGAGACTCTTATCCCACAGTTCGGGTTCATCATCGACGCACAATCCCTTAGTAAAGCTTAAGGTCTCGGAAGCATTGAGGATAAATGCCAGCAAACGCACCATCATGCGACCATCGGTTTCCGAAGGATGCTGCGCTAACGTCAGTTGATGATCTTGATAATATCCCCGGTCCATATCAGCGATCTGAAGATTGACCTTAAACACGGTCGCTTTAAGCGCCATAGTACATCCTAAGCTTAATGATAAAAAATAACGGCGAGTCTACCTAAGACTCGCCGTCAGCTCAAACAAACTGCGATAAAGAAGACTAAATCGCCCCGGGGCGTAAATGCTTCGCGACAGGAAAGTGGGCCTTTAGCTGATTAATTTTCTGAGTATCGGCAACAATCAGCATTCTTGTGCCCTGCTCATATTCGTGAGTTATTTCGCTAAGAGCGAGTAATCCGCCGCGGTTAGCATCACGGCGAACGAATTCTGATAATTCATCCGTTAAGGTCTCTTGGCTATAAATCCAGTCAAGGCGTTGCAGTAACGGCATGGCCGCCAGCGGCAATAACTCGACGGGGGTGGCCTCATCCAATAACAGGATTTCTCCACGGCTGACGATATGGTTAAAAGCATTTTGGTAATGCTCTAGCGTACGTGCATCAAACCTATCACCATTGGTATCGAAAAAACGTTCCCAAAATAATCGACGTGTCGCGGTTTTGGTGAGGCGTTGTTGTACTTCGAGACGTTTGTCGGCCACAAAGTCAAATAGCGGTTTCAAGGATTGCGGTAGACTGGCTTCTAATCTCGCTCGGATGGTACGGGCAAATACAGGCGCGGCCCCTGCCGTACTGATCGCCACAACAAGGCGCCCTCTATCCACGATGGACGGCGTAATAAAACGGCAAAAAGCGGGATTGTCCACGGCATTAACCCAAATGCCACGCTCAGTGGCTAAGGTCGCTAATTCACTATTGAGTTTATCGTTGGCCGTTGCGAGATAAATAAGATCGTAATTTTGAATATCAGCCTGCACGACTGATCGTTGTGACAATAATATCCGTCCCTTATCAGCATAGGCTTGCACCTCAGAATTTACCTCTGGCGCAATAACATGGATATTCGCTTCGGTACGCGTCAGCAAGGCAAGTTTACGACTCGCTACATCCCCTGCCCCAACAAGCAGCACATTCAGATTAACGGTATCAATAAATAACGGGAAATATTGCATCGTATAAGCCTAATAAATATTGAGTAAAAACAAACTTCAATTATTTTCATGCACAGGGTTAACATCTGTTTTGGCCTATAAAAATCAAGGCTCTGATTCTAAACAGCGTTAACTCAACATTATGAATAAACGCATTATCTGACAGAATAATGCAGGCATATCTTATCGTACTAACTAAATGATAAGTCAGCGTAGATTAACACGATACTCAACAATAAATACTTAATAATATGAATAAGTTAGAAAATTTTTATCTAAATAAAAATATGCAATGATGGTCGGGAATATGGATCCCGACGATAGATGGATTGATGAGTAAATTAATTATGGCTCTCGCTACGCTCAGCACTACAATGCCAACACAATTCGAAGCTGCCCTCATTCATCTCATGGCACTGTACACATTGCCATTGGGGACTAACCACATCCAAGCCGCTTAATTGCGCTTGTGCGTTAGCCAACTGCGACTCTCGAACCCAAAGCTCAACATTGTGAAGATTGGCAGGTAACTCACCAACGCCACCCAACAAGGCCTCTCCACGCAACTCCACATGAATACCGCAGGCTTCTAATAATCCCTTCCATGTATGGGCCTGTAATAGGTTTCCACCAGCAATTAATGTTTTACGTTCTTCCATGCGACTTCCTACTGCATTTATCTTTTAAAAATAGCGGCAGCCGACATCCTACAGTGAAATAACTGAGCCTGTCGAGTGCTGTTTTTTACGCCAGTTGTTAATCAATTTAACATTTACGTTTTACAGCATTAGTCACTATAAAGTTGTGAGTTTGATAGCAGATTATCGAAAGTGAGTAATCATGGCGAAAAAAATGCCACTTTAAAAGTGGCATTTTTATCAACAATATTGGTATCTAAAATAGATTAATTTGAGACCAATTTACGGCATCATCGGTGGTTGATCTGCACCTTCTTTCTCTATCTCAACTGGCATCATATGCTCACGGCAAATGCCGAGTTTGATCGCTAAGAAACTCGCCACATAGATAGAAGAGTAAGTACCAACGAAAATACCCAGTAACAGTGCGGTCGCAAAGCCATGGATCATGGTGCCGCCCTTCAGGAACAGCGCAACAACTGTCACCAGCGTCGTACCCGTCGTGATAATGGTACGGCTCATGGTTTGGGTAATTGAAACGTTCACGACTTCTTCAGGATCGCTCTTACGCATCTTGAGGAAGTTTTCACGGATACGGTCAAATACCACAATGGTATCGTTCAGTGAGTAACCCACAACGGTTAACACACCGGCTAATACTGTTAGGTCAAACTCCAGTTGAAATACTGAAAACACCCCTAAGGTCACAATCACGTCATGGGCCAATGCCGCGACTGAACCCGCAGCCAAACGCCATTCGAAACGAAACGAAACGTAGATCATGATACAGATTAGTGCAACTAACACGGCTAAACCGCCCTGCTCAGCCAGTTCTTTACCCACCTGAGGACCGACGAATTCAACCCGTTTTTGTTGAACGCCTGCATCCACTTGCTGAGCAGCTGTCATCACAGATTTAACCTGAGCATCGCTGCTCACGCCTTCTTTCACCGACAGACGAACTAACACGTCGCGACTTGAACCAAAGTTTTGCACAATCGCGCCATCTAATTCAGGCGATGACAGTTTTGTACGCAACACGTTCAAATCAACAGGTTGAGTGAACTCCATCTCAACCACAGTACCGCCAGTAAAGTCTAAGCCCCAGTTGATACCCTTAGTCGCCAGAGAAACAAGCGAACCCAATACCAAAATGGCCGACATAATACTGATAGGCAGCGCATGACGGAGGAAGTTAACCGTACGTTTTAAAGATAAAATTTCTAACATTATCGCTTCCCCTTAGATAGACAGCGTCTTCACGCGCTTACCGCCCCAAATCGCGTTAACGATTGCGCGGGTTCCCACGATAGCGGTAAACATTGATGTCGCAATACCGATCATCAGGGTCACTGCGAAGCCTTTGATCGCGCCCGTACCTACGGCGAACAGGATCAATGCTGTTAAGAAGGTAGTAATGTTAGCGTCGGCGATAGTAGAGAATGCGTTGCCGTAACCTTCGTGAATGGCCTGCTGCACGCTGCGACCAGCACGTAACTCTTCACGGATACGCTCGTAAATCAGTACGTTACCATCAACCGCCATACCCACAGTTAACACCATACCCGCAATACCTGGCAGGGTTAACACGGCGCCAGGGATCATAGACATCACCCCAACCACCATCACTAAGTTGGCCGTTAGGGCCAAGTTGGCGATAAAGCCAAAACTGCGGTAGTAAACCAACATGAAGATAAGCACGACTGCCATACCCCAGATCATGGCTTGCACACCGCTTTCGATGTTTTCCGCACCTAGGCTTGGACCAATGGTACGCTCTTCCACAATCGATACTGGCGCGATCAAAGCACCCGCACGTAGCAATAACGCGAGGTTTTGTGCTTCACCGTGGCTTAACCCAGTGATCACAAAGTTGCGGCCTAAACGTGCTTGAATCGTCGCTACTGAAATCACTTCTTGGATTTTCAGCATTTTGACGCTGCCATCGGCGTTACGTTCACCACTGTCTTTATATTCAATGAATAAGGTCGCCATCGGTTTACCGATATTGTCCTTAGTCACATTAGAAAAAATGGTACCGCCTTTAGCGTCGAGGTTAATGCTTACCTGTGGACGGCTATATTGGTCAAAGCTGGGTTGTGCGCCAGTGATATGATCACCCGTTAGCATCACTTCCTTCTTCAACACCACTTGACCGCCTTCACGGCGTTGATACACCTCAGAACCCGCGGGTATACGGCCAGATTGCGCCGCATTAGGGTCAGCCTTATCGTCCACCATATGGAATTCAATCGATGCGGTTGCACCTAAAATTTCCTTGGCGCGAGCGGTATCTTGTACACCAGGTAACTCAACGATAATACGCTCAGCACCTTGGCGTTGTACCACAGGCTCAGCTACCCCTAACTCGTTCACACGGTTACGGATAGTGGTAATGTTTTGCTGCAACGCTTCTTCTTTAATCTGCTTGAGATAGGTTTCGCTCATCACGGCTTGCAGGGCAAAATCTTCACCCTTGCTCACATCGGTGAACACCATATCGTTGCTGCGAGATTTTAAGAAACGTTCTGCACTGGCTAAACTTTCAGCATCACGGAATTTAATCTCGATACCTTGAGCATTGTTGCGAATGCCCGCGTAACGGATTTTTTCTTCCCGTAATTGTGAACGGAAATCAGCCACTTTGGCTTCTTCCATCTTACGAATGGCTTCGCCCATGTCCACTTCCATCAGGAAGTGCACACCACCACGAAGGTCCAAACCGAGTTTCATTGGGCTACCACCCATAGACTCGAGCCATTTAGGTGTTGCAGGGGCAAGGTTAAGTGCTACGGTAAACTTATCACCTAAGTCTTCGGCGATGGTTTCCTTGGCCAACAACTGTTGATCCGCGTTTTGTACGCGAACCAACAATTGGCCTTTTTCAAGCTCAGAACGCTTTACCGCAATGCCCTTACTGGCTAACAGCTCGTTCACTCTGGCTTGGGTAGATGCCGTGACTTCAGCACCTCGAGTCGCCACTACTTGCACCGCATGATCTTCACCGAACAGGTTAGGTACGGCATAGAAACAACCTATGGCGATGATAAGCACCACCATAATGTTCTTCCACATTGGGTATTTATTTAACACGCCTGAGCCCTCTTGGCTTACAACGACTGGATAGAGCCCTTAGGCAATACAGCTGCAATGTAATCTTTTTTAATTGTAATTTGAGTCGTGTCGTTCAAGCTCAGTAACACGTAGTCATTGTCATCGCTGATCTTTGCAATCTTGCCTAAAATGCCGCCGCTGGTCAGCACTTCATCACCTTTTCCAAGTGATGACATCAGGTTTTTGTGCTCTTTAACACGCTTCGATTGCGGACGGAAAATCATGAAATAGAAAATCAGGCCGAAAATCACCAGCATGAAAATCAATTCCATAGTGCCACCACTCTGTGGAGCGCCAGCAGCATTTGCATATGCATTTGAAATGAACATAGTTTTCTCTTCTTATTAGCAAAAAATCAATCGACTAACTCTGGTACTTCGCGACCTTGACTGGTATAGAAGTCCTTCACAAAGGCGTCTAATGTACCCGTCTCAATCGCACCGCGCAAACCTTCCATTAACATTTGATAGTATCTCAAGTTGTGAATGGTGTTTAAACGCGCACCCAGAATCTCATTACAACGATCTAAATGGTAAAGGTATGCCCGTGAATAGTTTTTACAGGTATAACAATCACACTTAGGATCGAGCGGTGAAGTGTCATCACGATGACGCGCGTTGCGGATCTTGATGACACCTTCACTGGTAAACAGATGGCCGTTGCGGGCGTTACGGGTTGGCATCACACAGTCAAACATGTCGATACCACGACGCACACCTTCAACTAAATCCTCTGGCTTACCGACCCCCATCAGATAGCGCGGCTTGTCAGCAGGAATTTGTGGACAGACATGCTCAAGAATGCGATGCATGTCTTCCTTAGGCTCACCTACGGCCAAACCACCGACGGCATAACCGTCGAAACCAATTTCGACTAAGCCTTTTAAGCTCTCGTCGCGTAAATCTTCATACACACTGCCTTGGATAATCCCAAATAATGAATTGGGGTTTTCCAGGCGGTCAAACTCGTCGCGTGAACGCTTAGCCCAACGCAGTGACATCTGCATTGACTTGCGCGCTTCATCTTCGGTTGCTGGATACGGAGTACATTCGTCAAAAATCATTACCACATCACTGCCCAATGCATGTTGAATTTGCATTGACTTTTCAGGATCTAAGAAGATTTTCTCGCCGTTAATTGGCGAGCGGAAATGCACACCTTCTTCAGTAATTTTACGAATGTCACCCAAACTGAACACTTGGAAACCGCCCGAATCGGTCAGAATAGGACGCTGCCAATTCATAAAATCGTGAAGGTCACCATGCTTACGCATGATTTCTTCGCCAGGGCGTAACCACAGGTGGAAAGTGTTACCGAGCAGAATATCGGCGCCAGTAGCACGCACTTCTTCTGGCGTCATCCCTTTTACCGTACCGTAAGTCCCTACAGGCATAAATGCTGGGGTTTCCACTGTACCACGTTCAAAAATCAAGCGACCACGGCGCGCACGGCCGTCGGTAGTGTCAAGTTCAAATTTCATCATTCACCTCGCCAGATAAACAGTCTGACTACATTTTTAATGGCAAGCGCCATTTTGATTAACAATAGAGATAGGGACAGTTCAAAAAGGTTCAACCTTTGGCTGAAAAAATATCCGCCCAAACTCAATGTGGGCGGCTATTTTAAAACAAAATCTTGGTCTAGTGAGCTTTTTTCGTCACAAACATGGCATCGCCATAGCTAAAGAAGCGATATTTTTGCGTGATTGCGTGTTGATACGCCACCATAACATGATCAAAACCCGCAAAGGCACTAACCAACATGATGAGCGTCGATTCCGGCAGGTGAAAGTTAGTGATCATGGCATCGACGATTTGGAACTGATACCCAGGGTAGATAAAGATATCGGTATCACCGCTAAAGGCTTTAAGTTCGCCTTCACTTGCACGGGCCGCACTCTCCAGTGAACGTACAGACGTCGTGCCCACAGCAACCACACGTTTGCCTGCCGCTTTCGTTTGGGCAATTAAATCCACCACATCCTGCGGCACATTGGCCCACTCGGAATGCATTTTGTGCTCGAGCACATTATCGACGCGCACGGGTTGGAAGGTGCCTGCACCGACGTGCAGAGTCACAAAGGCGATACTTACGCCCTTGGCTTTTAATGCCTCAAGCATGACATCATCAAAGTGTAGACCCGCCGTTGGCGCGGCAACCGCACCGGGGTTCTGATTATACACGGTTTGATAGCGCTCTTTATCGGCATCCTCATCGGGACGGTCGATATAAGGAGGCAATGGCATATGCCCTACTGCTTCGAGCACTTCTAAAATTGTGAGATCGGATAAGAGTTCGAGTTCAAATAAGGCGTCATGGCGAGCAGCCATCTTCATCTCATAACCGCCGTCGAGATGAATAATGCTATCTACTTTCGGGGATTTAGAGCTGCGCACATGGGCGAGAATACGCTTATCGTCGAGCATACGCTCAACTAAAATCTCGAGTTTGCCACCACTGGCCTTTTGGCCAAATAAACGTGCTGGGATCACCCGGGTATTGTTAAATACCATTAAATCGCCGGGATTAATCATCTCCAGCAGATCGGTAAACTGTTTATCGGCGAGCGTGCCAGTATTGCCATCTAAGGTTAACAGACGTGACGCCGTACGTTGCGCCATGGGATAACGAGCGATGAGTTCGTCGGGAAGATCGAAAGAAAAGTCTGTTACGCGCATGCAAAGGCCTCTAGATAGCTTAGAACGGCGGCTAGTCTATGGTTAGAGGCCAATAAGATCAAGATTACTTGTTCGCGATATCCATATCGGTCACTGCATCCTGCTCATTGAGCGTATTTGAGCTCAATGCGTCATCCACATCATATTTAGCCCGAGTGCGAGCAAAATGATCGATGCTGAAACTATGTTGCTCATAGGGAATATCAACCAGCATTTTTTTACGTTTGGGACGCTCGTCTTTACCAAGCATTTTGATGAACCAGTTCCACATCGTCCATGATCCTTAACAGGTTAGTTGATTAGCGCATTTTCTGTCTTTAGCATCAGCATTTACACTCCTGTTAGAAATGCTGAATCTAGCACTACCTTACAAAAGCACACGATTTTTGCCTATTTGCACTTTCCTCAGCGCGCCTGCCCATGATAACGTGAACCAACGCGATTAACCAAGCACAAAAAATGAACATTCTTACACACTTACATCTGGCTGATATCAGTAAAACCCACCTTGGTGCCAATCTAGCAGGCAATTTTATTACCGCGTCGATAGACAATGCCCCACAAGCACTACGCCAAGGACTGTGGTTAAACCATGAAATCAATCAGCTCTGTGCGACCCATGAGTTGACTCAAGAACTCATCGCATTGTTTCCTAAACAGTTAACAAGTATAGCAGCAGATTTGATGTTCATCAGTTTCGATTATTATTTAGCCTTCTACTGGGAAGAATATCATCATCTGTCACTGCCTGATTTTAGCCAAAAAGCCTATAGTGAACTGGCAGAATTTGCCGCGCAAAGCGATGTGTATCACCCTCAGCTATGCCTAGACATTATCGCCGATATGCGCCGTCAAGATTGGTTAAACGGCTACGCCACACCTAAGGGCATTCAACAGGCATTAACCCAAAGGGCCAAAGGTCATCCGCACAGTGCCTTATTTAACGGTGCGGATAAAATTTTAGCCCAAATGCAGATTGAGACAGAAACCGCCTTTCGTACCTTCTACCCCCAGTTGATGGCCTATACCCGTATTTGGAGCCGTAAAACTCCGAGTGACTATTTACCCGAATAATCCCGAGGAGACCATCTCAGTGATAAGAGCAAGCTCAAGGGAGCAATCACCTCATCCAAAGGGATGGAAACAAAAACTGCAAAGCCCTCGATTTTGGCTAAAGCAGCTTAGGGATTTAACCATTATGGCGCTACTGCTCTATGGGGTAAGCCTCTATTTACAACGGGATATGGTCACAGGCCAAGCGCCAGTATTAAGCGGTATTACCATTGATGGCGGCAAGTTTGCACTTAATACAGCCCAAACTGAGCCAACATTAGTCTATTTCTGGGGAACCTGGTGCCCAGTATGCCGCGTAACATCGCCGATGGTTGAGACCATCAGCCAAAATCATCGGGTGATTTCAGTCGCCGTTGCTTCAGGTAGTGATAGTGAGATTCAAACCTTTATGGATGAACATCAATATCACTTTCCGGTACTTAATGATGATGGTGGAACGCAAAGTGCTCTCTGGGGCGCGATGGCATTTCCAGCCATTTATGTTATCGATACGCAAGGAAATATTCGTTACGTTACCTCAGGAGTCACGTCTACCTGGGGGATGAAGTTTAGATTATGGTTAGCGCAGTTTTAATGCCCCATGACATTGTTGAGAATATACTGCTTAGTAACTGATATTTTGCTAGTATGGCCTCGCAAAAGATGAGGATACGATGCAGATATTTGATTACCAGCCCCCTTCAGTCCCTTGGTTAGATCTTCGCTATCAAGATAGAGATGTGATCGTTATTAATAAACCTTCGGGCTTATTGTCTAATCCCGGCAGAGCCGCACATACCTTCGATTGTGCCCTCACTCGGCTGCAACGTCTTTATCCTGAAACGATTCTGGTGCACAGACTCGACTGCGCCACCTCAGGCATTATGGTTTTTGCGCGCAATAAAAAAGCCGAATCCCACTTAAAAACCCAGTTTCAAGATCGACAAAGTGAGAAAGTGTATATTGCTGAGGTCATGGGACTGGTCGAGCTGGATGCAGGTATAATTGATTTAGCTATCGCCCCCGACCCCGAGCATCCACCCTATCAAAAGACCCAAGCGGCGGGGACGGCTGGCGCGAAAAGTGCTTTGACCCATTACCGAGTGCTAGAAAGACGCGAAAACAGCACCTTAGTGGAATTAACCCCAGAAACGGGCCGAACCCACCAGCTTAGGGTACATATGCTCGCCCTTGGGCATCCCATTTTAGGGGATGAATTTTATGGTAATGCTGAGGTGATCAAGGCCAGACCGAGACTGTGTCTCCATGCCCAAAGCTTGAGCTTTACCCATCCGTATTCGGGTAAAAGGATGCATTTTTACAGTCAGCATTCTTTCAATGAATAATCGGCAAAAATACAAGAGGTCGCGTTAAGCGACCTCTGTTTTAACCAAACCTGACCATCCCGCTACACAGGGATAAGCTTGAGAGGGAATATTATTCGCCCAACTCAGTTGCCATTAAAAAATCACAACCGTTTTAAGCAACGCGCTGATTAAAATCAATATCCACAACTAATTTATCTACTTGAAAATAACTACCCTGTTCGTTGCAAAATTGCAGTTGCATATTAGGCGTTACCATAAAATACTCACCGAAGAAATTACCGCCCACATCTTCTACTTTTTTGCCCTGTGGCGTATCAGTTAAATTGACTTCATCTAAGCTATGGCAGCCATCACTGAACCAAGTTTCTAAATAATATTTATCTGCTTCTTTATAGAGGGTAATTTTGTCACCTAGCAGTGGACGCTCATCTAACCAACGACCAATAATTTCACGATTTTGCATATCTGTCTCCCGCCAATGTAGGCGACGGCGTTTTTCAATCCCAGACATCCTGATATCCTTATGCAATACCCAATCACCTAAAGTGAACGTCAGTTGTGGTAGTACATTAAGCATAGAACCCATATACCGCTTTACTCCCCCGAGTCGCAAATTACGTCAAACTCATCAAAAAATGTAATTTTTTGGTTAAATTTAATTTGCTAAACATTTAAAAACTAAAAGATAATTTAGCTTGATTAATTAATGGGCAGTGTAGCTTAATTAGAAAATAAAAACGCGATCTTTATCACTATTTACCTATCGCTAAAGTAAAGATAAATAACCTGTTGCAATACGGTTTATTTAATTACGTATGAATGAGCTTGTTACATCTTTTAATGTCCACTTACAGTGAGATTCTGATATAACAAGATGGATTAAAATCGCCCTACAAATAAACAACAATAAAGCAGGAAGCCTATGCACAATATTCATCGCCGCCATTTTCTGAAAGCCGCAGGCGCCGTCACTGCCGGCCTTGTTACGGCCAATATTGCCCTCGACGCTACCGCCAGTAACGTTGCCCCGAAACCCAGTCGTGGGAAATCAGTTATTGGACTCATTGCCCCTAAAATGGAGGTGGTTAGAGTTGGTTTTATCGGTGTGGGAGAGCGTGGATTTAGCCATGTCGAACAGTTTTGTCACTTAGACGGCGTGGAGCTAAAAGCCATTTGCGATACGCACCAAGCGGTTATTGATAGAGCGGTTGAGCATATCGTTAAACAAAAACGGCCAAAAACTGCGATCTATACCGGCAATGATTTGAGCTATCGCGAGCTATTAAACCGTGATGACATCGATATTGTGATTATTTCCACTCCGTGGGAATGGCATGCTCCAATGGCTATCGACACTATGGAAAGTGGTAAACACGCCTTTGTTGAAGTACCACTCGCCCTCACAGTCGAAGAGTGCTGGCAAATCATCGATACCGCCGAGCGTACCCAGAAAAACTGCATGATGATGGAAAACGTCAATTACGGTCGTGAAGAACTGATGGTGCTTAACATGGTGCGCCAAGGCTTATTTGGCGAATTACTCCACGGCGAAGCCGCTTATATCCATGAACTGCGCTGGCAAATGAAAGAAATTGATCATAAAACCGGATCATGGCGCACTTATTGGCATACTAAACGCAATGGTAATTTATATCCCACTCACGGTTTAGGGCCTATTTCCCAGTATATGAATATCAACCGCGGTGACAGATTCGATTACCTGACTTCCATGAGTTCGCCAGCTTTAGGTCGTGCTTTATATGCTAAGCGAGAATTTCCCGCCGATCATGAACGTAATCAGCTCAAATACATTAATGGCGATATGAGCACTAGCCTGATTAAAACCGTGAAAGGCAGAACCATTATGGTTCAACACGATACCACCACCCCAAGACCCTACAGTCGCCATAATCTAATCCAAGGCACTAACGGTGTGTTTGCTGGCTTCCCTAATCGTATCGCAATCGAAAATGGGGGTTTTGGTCAGAGTTACCACGAGTGGGATATGGACATGCAAAAGTGGTATGACAAATACGATCACCCACTGTGGCAACGTATTGGTAAAGAAGCCGAAATCAACGGCGGTCACGGCGGCATGGATTTTGTGATGCTTTGGCGAATGATCTACTGCCTACGTAACGGCGAGGCACTCGATCAGGATGTCTATGATGGTGCGGCTTGGTCTGTGGTCAATATTTTAAGTGAACAATCACTCAATAACCGCAGTAACTCAGTAAACTTTCCCGACTTTACCCGCGGCGCATGGGAACATGCTAAGCCCCTAGGGATTGTGGGAGCCTAAATCGCGCTGAGTTGAGCGTGTAGCAGTAGATTAAGGGGACAAGCATTAGCTTATCCCCTTATGACTCAATAACAGCCTATTGATTTAATTTTTAATGCAAAATCACCACTTTGCTGCGCACCAATAACTAGCCCAATACTTGTGAGACGGCTCAAATCAATCTCAGCACGCTCAATCGGCTTGCCACGGCACTGGGGATGAAACGCCGTAAAGGGGATTTCAATACGTTGCCAGTGAATAATACTGCCACCATTAACGCCAAAAGACTGATGCTTAGCATCGGGCATCGGTGCTTGATAAACCGTACTCTGCGGCGTGTCGGCATCTTTGAGATTCACTTTGTAGTGCTTACTTCTATCACGGTCGAGTTCGAGATAAATCCCAGTGAATTCACTCACATTTTTGGGTTCAAACTCACAGCGCACCGAGGCAAACCCGCCACCATTGGCGAGTGACACATGGCCGCTAAACATCCCATAGCCTAACGGAGAGATGGTGAGCTTACTGCGTGACAAACCGCCCATCACAGTATCATTAACGCCATACCAAGACTTTGCGGCATTTAACTCTTTAAAATCGAAAAGGATCATAACTACTCCCATAAAAAAAGCAGCCACCGAAGTGACTGCTCCTATGATACTTTCTTCTACACTAACAACAGCACACTTTATCCAAGTTTAGCTTTGTTTTCAGCGGCTTCACAAGCAGCAGCGGTAAAAATCACGTCCGTAGAGCTATTCAGTGCCGTTTCGGCTGCATCTTGGATCACGCCGATAATAAAACCAACAGCAACCACTTGCATCGCCACATCGTTAGAAATGCCAAACAAGCTACAAGCAAGCGGAATAAGCAATAACGAACCACCCGCCACACCAGATGCACCACAGGCAGAAATCGCAGCTACCACGCTAAGCAGCAAGGCAGTCAGCAGATCAACTTGAATCCCCAAAGTATGTGCCGCAGCTAAAGTCAGTACGGTAATCGTAATCGCAGCGCCGCCCATATTGATGGTTGCCCCTAACGGGATAGAGACTGAATAAGTATCTTCGTGCAGATTTAACTTTTCACACAATGCCATATTCACTGGAATATTGGCCGCACTTGAGCGGGTGAAAAATGCCGTCACACCACTCTCACGCAGACAGCGGATCACAAGTGGATAGGGATTACGTTTGATTTTAACGTAAACAATCAGCGGGTTAATAATTAAGGCGATAATAGCCATCGCACCGAGCAATACGGCTAATAACTGAGCGTAGCCCGCAATTGCCGCAAAACCGGTTTCAGCAAATGTGGCAGCAACTAGACCGAAAATACCAATAGGCGCTAACCGAATGATAAAATGCACCATTTGCGAAATACCATGGCTCACATCCGCAAACACTTGTTTGGTTGAATCACTCGAATGATGTAAGGCTAAGCCAAGACCCACACCCCAAGCCAAAATACCAATATAGTTCCCCGTCATCAGGGCATTCACGGGGTTATCAACCAGTTTAAACAACAGGGTGTTAATCACCTCACCAATTCCCTGTGGCGGACTGGTGCCTTCAACACCCGCAACTAACACCAGATTAGTCGGGAACATCATACTTAAAATCACTGCGGTTAATGCCGCAGCAAAGGTACCCAATAAGTACAACACCACGATTGGGCGCATATTCGTTTGAGTATTTTTCTTTTGATTCGCAATGGAGGATGCCACGAGAATAAAGACTAGAATAGGCGCTATCGCTTTTAATGCACCAACAAATAAACTACCTAAAAAAGCGACTTGTTTGGCCCATTCATGTGAAAAACTGGCTAAAGCGACACCAGCGATAATCCCGACGAGAATTTGCAGCACCAAACTGCTATTAGCCAACTTGGCTAAAAAAGATGATTCTTGTTTCATTACTTAACCTATCGTTATTATATTTCGGCTGAGTTTCCCCATCCCACACCTTCAAAATTGAGGCCAATAAGGTTTTATAGGATGTGATGGAACTTGTCTAGCTTTGCAGGGAAATAAGCGAATTAAATTACCCAGTCCCTGCAAAACCCTTACAAAAATCCAACACGCTCTAATTTGACCGCTTAGCCGCTAAATCAGCCCCCCGTAGCATGGCTTCCACAAGCTCATGGGCATCAAACTTAGTCAGCGCCTCATTTGCCCCCACTTGATGGGCTTGGCTGACGCTGATTTCGCTCGACAACGAGGTATGGAGAATAATATAAGCATTAGCCAACAGTGGATTATCTCGGACTTCAAATGCCAGCTCATAGCCATCGAGCCCCGGCATTTCGATGTCACTAACTAAAATATCAATCGGGTGACGCTCGGCAGCCGCCTGCTCCATAATAGAGAGCGCTTCTCTTCCATCAGGGGTCACGAAATAGGGAATATTAATACTATCGAGCGCATCGGAAAGTTGCTTACGGGCCACCTTAGAATCATCGACCAACAGAATCCGCATGGGTTTTAACTTCTCCCGCTGCACATCCGTTAGGATTGCTCGATTGGCCTCAGGTGCATCGGGGAACACCTTAGACAGTAACAGCTCCACGTCAAGTAACTGCACTAACTGGTTATCGTAGCGCGTCACTCCAGTTAAAAAGGCATTTCTCCCTAAATTTGCCGATGGCGCTTCAATGTCACGCCAATTGCACTCAATAATCTTATCAATGGCGCGCACTAAAAAGCCGATAATCATGCGCTGGCAATCAGTAATGATGATATAGCAATGTTTACGTTCTTCATCACTGATTGGCCGATAACCAATGGCAGCCGCCATATCCACCACCGGGATAGTATGACCACGAATGGTCGCGGCACCCATGATTGTCGGATGAGATTTAGGGATCTTACTCAGCGGCGTGTAAGGCACTAATTCACGAATTTTGAGCGTGCCTAAGGCAAATACCTGATGTTGAGATAACCGAAAAAGGAGTAGCCCTTGTGACTGATTTGCCTTACTTTTCATGATAAAACTAAGCGCTCACTCAAATTAAACTGCCAGTATATTAACCTTAACATGCCTTAAAAGTGATGACTAAGGTCAAATGTGATCAAATCAGCCAATTACTTTATCTTTGGAACAATCTTCCCTTCTCAAGGACTAATCCTGCAAAGCATAGAGCACATCGAAGGCAAACTGATCCCACCCCTCAGCGCTAAAAGCAATGTCGCGAATGCTGCGCACTTGGCTAACGGCATGCAACGGCGCAGCACCATTAACCATGAGGTAATAAGCCATAATGAGCCCGGTACGATCTTTTCCCGAACGGCAATGGATTAACACGGGTAAATCATCGGCTTCACATTGTTGAATAAAGGCTAGCGCTCTGGGTAATTGGGCGACACAAATGGCGATATCCCCTTCCTGTGGCGGCACGTTTCTGGAAAACGGGATACATTCATAACGCAAACCATGGTGCTGAAAACTACCGGGCTCGCAGCCTTCTCCGCCATTAACGGATAACACGGCGCGGATCCCCGATGCTTTAAGCTCTGCTAAATCCCAAGGGTCCTTATTAGGGCCACTGCGGCCCGCGATTTTACCTTCAACTAACCAAAATAAATGCTGCATACTGCCTCTACCAAACCAATTCGAAACAACCTGAAGATATGCTAAGCATAACTCACACCTGAGGAATTAAGACTTTTTACCCCAAAACTCAACATTCGCCACGGGTAACTGTTTACGCTTTTTCTTGCCAGAGCCTTCGGGCTTGGCCTGAGGTTTTTCCTGCGCTAACACATCCAGCGGTATTTCAGCATTGGCTTCAAATCCGGGGATTTGTTCACGCACCAGTTTGATTTTGTTTTTCTTTTCAATCACACCAAAGTGGTGATATTCCTCATGGGAAATTAAAGTCACCGCGAGGCCCGCCTCGCCCGCACGACCGCTACGACCAATACGGTGCATATAATCGGCTGGACTTCTTGGTAAATCAAAGTTAATCACGACGGGGAGTTTATCAATATCAATACCACGGGCTGCGATATCAGTCGCAATTAGCACACTAATGTCACCATTTTTAAACCCATCAAGGACGCGAGTCCGCGCACCTTGAGCTTTATCGCCATGGAAGACTTCGGCGCTAATTCCCCGTTTTGACAACTTTTGCGCGAGGTGGTTACAGGTATTTTTAGCACTGACAAAAATTAACGCCTGTGACCATTGATGCTGTTTAATCAAATGGGCCAATAACGCTGTTTTTTGCGCGCGGTTAACGGTTATCACACGCTGAACAATGGTGCTTTCTTGCTCACTTTGCAGATGAAACTCAAGCGGTTGATGGAGTAATTGGGTCGTTAGCGCGCGCACTTCTTCGGGGAATGTCGCCGAAAACAGTAAGGTTTGTTTTTGGGCAGGGAGCGCCTCAAGCACTTGATTTAATTCATCAGTAAACCCAAGGCTTAACATGCGGTCCGCTTCATCCAGCACTAAGGCCGAGACGCGATTTAACTTAAGCGCATTGCTGGCTAATAAATCCAGTAAACGCCCAGGAGTTGCGACCAACACATCGGCGCCAGCGCATAAACTTTGCATTTGCAGATTGACAGACACGCCACCAAAGGCCGCAACTATCTTAAGTTGGCCATTGAAGTGGGATGCATAGGATAAAAAGCTGTCGGCGACTTGTTGCGCCAATTCGCGGGTAGGCACGAGCACCAAACAACGCACTTGGCCTGCTGACTTATCAGCACTTTTTGCTTCACTCAATCGCTGCAATAACGGCACTGCAAAAGCAGCAGTTTTTCCAGAACCTGTATTCGCCCCTGCTAACACGTCCTGTCCACTGAGTACGGCAGGAATGGTAGCCGCCTGTATCGGAGTGGGAAAAACATAACCCAGCTCAGAGAGTCGATTACATAAGGGAGCAATAATGCCAAGTTCGGCAAAGCTGGCAACGGCGGAAGAAGCTTGGGTCATAAAAAATTACATGGCTCATCAATAACAAATATGACCGCTATTCTAACGTAAAATGCGCGCCCTTGCTTGTCGATTCCAGCATTAACAGTTGTTGTTTCATCGTAAGTCCATAGGCATAACCCGTTAATTGGCCATTTTTACCAATGATACGGTGACAGGGCACAATAATCGCGATGGGATTGGCGCCATTGGCGGCACCGACCGCCCTGACGGCTTTTGGCCTGTCGATACGCTGGGCGATCTCGCCATAACTGCAACTCTGGCCATAACCGACCTGCACCAAGGCCTGCCACACCTGCTGCTGAAATTCGGTACCTTTGGGCGCTAAGCTTAAGTGGAACTGGGTTAGCTCACCGCGAAAATAATCCAGAAGCTGCGCCTTTGCCTGCTCAATATGACTTTTAGCCCGCGCGAGTTCGTCATCACTTGCGACCTTTAGGGGGATCTCGGTACGACTCGACCCGACGACCGTTAAATGGCTCAATCCGTAGGCATTGGCATTAAGTTGTAGTACGCCCACAGGAGTACTTAAGATATCGACAGCGCAGGGCTGATAATCTTTGGCCGTTGGGGCGCTAATCAGTTGCGATAAATTCGGGCTCATAATGGTTCTCGTCAACGGCTTTAGTACAGTGTTTTCGTACTGAGTTTCAAATAGTGGCTCTCATATATAGCCTCGGTACTGAATCAATAACTACATGGCCTGAAATGCCCTATGCATTGGACCACAGCAGGAAGGTCAAATAACTCCCCCAAGGGGCGATATCTGCACTTACCCGCTCAACAATCGCTGAATAATCCAGTTGTTTTTGCGCTTCAGTATCTAACCCTGTCTGCTCACCCATCGTCGCCAGTAATTGCTTTTTCACAATTAAATCCGTGTGCAGGAAGATATTTGGATCGCCAAGCCCACGTAATTTGGCATAGGCAATGGTCCAGGGGCCAATGCCTTTTACCCCAATCCACTCATCGGCTGTGGCTTCTGGGTGCTCACAGATAAACGCCGCAAGCGCATTGAGCGCCAGTTTGCGCGCACCAGGCATTTTAAGCTCATCGAGGCAGGCATGACGGATCAGCTGCGGTGTAGGGAACAAGCGATACTCTTGCCCGTTTAAGCTAAAACGTTCGCCATAGGCTTCGACCAATAAATTGAGTAACTTAGTGGCCTGCACTACGCTCACCTGCTGACCTAAAACGGCTCGGCAACCCGCCTCAAATAAAGATCCTGCTCCCGGGATCCTAAGACCTGATTTAGGGATTAACTTAAGATCGGTCAAACGCTGTAGCTTATGCTCAATCAGCTGCATATCGGCATCGAGATCTAAAATGCGCCGCACTTGGGTGATGAGTTTTTGTAGGCCCGCCAAGGGCGAGTCGGGCGTTAATGTCAGCGTGATTTTAAAGCGATGCAAATGTGCCTCATGGGCGATACGCACCACTGCGCGGATATCCTCAAGTTGCAGGGTGCGACCATACTCAAGTGTATCTTGGGACATCATGTCGTTGGAGTCATGATTTGCCCCCTCACAAAACCACTCCATTCCCGCCACGGCGCGCAGGCGATAAAAGGCTAACTGCGCCGGCCAATCGAGCGGCGGTCGGTAATACTGATATAGACTCAAACTGTGCGCTGGCATCTCCTGCGGACTAGCCTTATTAGTTCTCTCCCCTTCCTCTAACTTGGCAGTCGACTTCAGACTGGATTTTCTTAACTGTGTGGGCGTTAATTGCAGAGTCTGTTGAAATGCCTCGTTGAAACGGCGAATACTGTTAAAGCCTGCGGCAAGCGCAACCTGAGTGATGGGCAGCTGCGTCTGATGCAACAACTGTTTTGCGAACATTAACTGACGATAGAGTGCAAATTGCTTAGGCGAAGTGCCAAATCCAGAGGTAAATAACTTATTTAGATAACGGCTGCTGATCCCCAGTTTGTCCGCCAAGGCCTCGACCGTTAATCCATGCTCACCCGATAAGGCGCCAGCTTCAATCAAACCTATAGCTCTGTCTAGGGTTGTGCCTGTCCCTTTCCACGGATTAGAGCCTGGTGCACTGTCGGGACGGCAACGTAGGCAAGGCCTCAGCCCCGCTTGTGCGGCTTTAATGGCCGAGTCGAAATAACGTACGTTTTCTTCTTTAGGTGCAACGGCAGGGCACACCGTTCGGCAGTAAATACCCGTACTTAACACGCCCACAAAGAACTTACCGTCAAAACGTGGATCACGGCTGATGCGAGCCTCGCGGCAAATCGTCGCGGATAAGTAGCACTCTTGCAAATCGTTTACTACCGGCACGACTAGTGGTTTAGTGGTTGGTTTTGGACTCACTGCTATCAGCTTCATTTGGCTATCCGACAATCTTATTCACAATTTTGTACTTGTCGGTTACTGTACGTCACCCTATGCTAGCACACTCGCGGAAAACGGAACTGGATCATCGCGTGCTTTTAAAGTGCAAGATCCTATATGCTAGACACCTCGACGTTTTCCCCCATTCACTTTTCTCAATAAAATAGAGTCAATTCATGTTTAAACGATTTGAATCTTGGGTTGAAGCCCTGCCCGATGGCGAACCAACCAAGCCTCCCACGGGGGTGTATGCGTTCTGCCGGCATTACACTAAGGGCTATGAATTACCGCTTATCTTAATGTCGGTGCTGACGGCATTAATCGCCATGCTCGAAGTCTCGCTATTTGGCTTTATGGGACAATTAGTCGATTGGTTAGTGAAAAAAAGCCCTGAGACACTCTTTCAAGATGAAGGCTCAACGCTGATATTAATGGGTGTAATGGTCCTAGTGGTGATGCCACTATTAGTGCTATTCCATGCGCTGATCATGCATCAAACCTTGCTGGGCAATTATCCCATGTCGATCCGCTGGCTTGCGCACCGCTATCTGCTCAAACAAAGCGTCTCCTTCTATCAGAATGACTTTGCTGGCCGTATTGCCACTAAGGTGATGCAAACCTCCCTTGCGGTGCGTGAAACCGTAATGAAGTTGCTCGATGTACTGGTATACATTTTAGTGTACTTCACCTCCATGCTGGTGATGGTGGCCAGTGCCGATGTGCGCCTAGTGGTCCCGATGCTGATTTGGCTAGCGCTCTATATTGGTCTGCAATGGTACTTTGTGCCGCGGCTTAAAACGGTCTCAACCGAACAGGCCGATGCCCGCTCGACGATGACAGGACGCATTGTTGATAGTTACACCAATATCACCACGGTAAAACTGTTTGCCCATACGGATAAAGAAGCTGATTACGCGAAAGCGAGTATGCGCAGTTTCCTCGACACGGTTTATCGCCAGATGCGCCTCGTCACAGGGATCAGCGTCAGTGTACAAATCATTAACTACTTACTCGCGTTCAGCATTGCCGCCGTATCAATCGCGCTCTGGAGTGACAATGCCATCTCGGTGGGTGCAATTGCAATTGCCGTGAGTTTAGCGCTGCGCCTCAATGGGATGTCGCAATGGATCATGTGGGAAATCAGTTCATTATTTGAAAATATTGGTACAGTCACCGATGGGATGAACACCCTTTCCAAGACAACACTCATTCAAGACTCGCCAGATGCAAACACCTTAGTAGTGGAACAAGGTCGGATCGATTTTAATCAGGTGAGCTTTCATTATGGTGAAAATACTGGCGTAATCGACGAACTCAACCTCACGATCAAAGCGGGCGAAAAAGTCGGTCTAGTTGGCCGCTCGGGCGCGGGTAAGTCTACCTTAGTCAATCTGTTAATGCGCTTTTACGATGTTGAGAAAGGCCAAATTTGTATCGATGGACAAGACATTAAGTCCGTCAAACAGGATTCGCTACGTTCACAGATTGGTATGGTCACCCAAGACACTTCCCTACTGCACCGCACGATTCGTGAAAATATTCTGTACGGCAATCCAGGGGCGAGCGAAATCCAACTCGAACATGCGATTAAACAAGCTCAGGCCCATGATTTTATTAATGAACTAACCGACCCTAATGGCAATCATGGTTTAGATGCACAAGTCGGTGAACGCGGCGTGAAACTCTCTGGCGGACAAAGACAACGTATCGCGATTGCTAGGGTGCTATTAAAAAATGCCCCTATTTTACTGCTCGATGAGGCCACTTCTGCCTTGGACTCTGAAGTTGAAGCTGCGATTCAAGAAAGCTTATACGAATTGATGCAGGGCAAAACCGTAATTGCAATCGCCCATCGATTATCGACTATTGCCGCCATGGATAGATTAATCGTATTAGATCAAGGCCGGATTGTTGAACAAGGAACCCATCAAGAGTTGATTGCTGCTGGCGGTATCTATGCCCAGTTATGGGCTCACCAAACTGGCGGATTTTTAGGGGTTGAATAGTGCCGAGTTGTAACTTAATGAACTGATTTTAAAGGCGACATTAAGTCGCCTTTTTATTTTGTTCTGCCCCGTCCTAAATAGCGTTGTTGCATACTAACAGCGAGACATCGTTCCAAGACTTTATCCCAATATGCAGCAAGCAAGTCTAAACCCAATAGAAACAGAGGAAACCAATAAACGTTGTGGCTTTTGGCTTGTGGCTTGTGGCTTGTGGCTTGTGGCTTGTGGCTTGTGGCTTGTGGCTTGTGGCTTGTGGCTTGTGGCTTGTGGCTTGTGGCACGATAAAATAATAGATACAAAAAAACCATCTTTCGATGGTTTATTGTCTTCAACTAATTATCTCAAACAACTCGTTAGTCATTTGTGATGCACTCTACCTTATTAGAGATAGAGTGGTATCCCCTAGGGGATTCGAACCCCTGTTACCGCCGTGAAAGGGCGGTGTCCTAGGCCTCTAGACGAAGGGGACACAAGGACTTATGTTTTTCCTCATAACTGAGGTCTTGCTATTTATCTCAAACAACTCGTTAGTCATTTGGGATGAAAGTGGTATCCCCTAGGGGATTCGAACCCCTGTTACCGCCGTGAAAGGGCGGTGTCCTAGGCCTCTAGACGAAGGGGACACAAGGACTTATGTTTTTCCTCATAACTGAGGTCTTACTATTTATCTCAAATAACTCGTTAGTCATTTGCGATGCGCTCTATCTTATTAGGGATAGAGTGGTATCCCCTAGGGGATTCGAACCCCTGTTACCGCCGTGAAAGGGCGGTGTCCTAGGCCTCTAGACGAAGGGGACACAAGGACTTATGTTTTTCCTCATAACTGAGGTCTTGCTATTTATCTCAAATAACTCGTTAGTCATTTGTGATGCACTCTATCTTATTAGAGATAGAGTGGTATCCCCTAGGGGATTCGAACCCCTGTTACCGCCGTGAAAGGGCGGTGTCCTAGGCCTCTAGACGAAGGGGACACAAGGACTTATGTTTTTCCTCATAACTGAGGTCTTGCTATTTATCTCAAATAACTCGTTAGTCATTTGTGATGCACTCTATCTTATTAGAGATAGAGTGGTATCCCCTAGGGGATTCGAACCCCTGTTACCGCCGTGAAAGGGCGGTGTCCTAGGCCTCTAGACGAAGGGGACACAAGGACTTATGTTTTTCCTCATAACTGAGGTCTTGCGATTTATCTCAAACAACTCGCTAGTCATTTGTGATGAAAGTGGTATCCCCTAGGGGATTCGAACCCCTGTTACCGCCGTGAAAGGGCGGTGTCCTAGGCCTCTAGACGAAGGGGACACAAGGACTTATGTTTTCCCTCATAACTGAGGTCTTGCTATTTATCTCAAACAACTCGTTAGTCATTTGTGATGCACTCTATCTTATTAGAGATAGGGTGGTATCCCCTAGGGGATTCGAACCCCTGTTACCGCCGTGAAAGGGCGGTGTCCTAGGCCTCTAGACGAAGGGGACACAAGGACATATTAATTTGACAACTATTATGACTAACAGTGCTCTCGCTTAATATGGCGAAATTGGTGGAGCTAGACGGGATCGAACCGTCGACCTCTTGCATGCCATGCAAGCGCTCTCCCAGCTGAGCTATAGCCCCAAACTCTTTCGACAAAACTGAAACTCAGTATATCGCAGAAATTTAGATTTGTTCTTACCAGACAACTCGTTAGCTATTTGGTAGGAGCACTATGTCGTAAAACATAGTGGTATCCCCTAGGGGATTCGAACCCCTGTTACCGCCGTGAAAGGGCGGTGTCCTAGGCCTCTAGACGAAGGGGACACAAGGACATATTAATTTGAATTTCGTTAAAAACTCTCGCTTAATATCGGCGGTAAGTTTGGTGGAGCTAGACGGGATCGAACCGTCGACCTCTTGCATGCCATGCAAGCGCTCTCCCAGCTGAGCTATAGCCCCAAACTTATTAAACCACATTTAAGTGCACTACAAGCATTTGCTCGTCTGTGTCTCAACTGCGAGGCGCATTCTATGCAGCGCACCTAAATGTGTCAACTCGTTTTTTAGGAATTTATTCTATCTGCTACAAATTCAATCGCTTTGGATATTCTTTGCTCAGAGCGTGCCTTTCCTATTAAGAATAAGGTGATATCTAAGCCTGGAGACTGCCCTGCTCCGGTCACAGCGACACGTAATGGCATCCCCACTTTACCCATACCCACTTCTAATTCCGCAGCGGTGGCTTCAATCGCTTGGTGGATACCTTCAACGGTCCACTCCGGTAATGCCGCTAGCTTTTGTTGCACTAATTGTAATGGCTCAAGTGCCACACCACGTAGATGCTTTTTCGCCTGCTCGGCATCGAACTCAGCAAAATCTTCATAGAAGTAACGGCTAGATGCAGCTAACTCTTTTAACGTTTTGGCACGTTCAGCTAATGCTGTCACTACAGCTGATAAAGCTGGACCATTTGACGTATCAATCTTTTGATCGTCCATATGCCACTGTAAGTGGGAAGCCACATATTCAGGATCAAGCGTCTTAATATAGTGTTGGTTTAACCAAACCAGTTTTTCGGTATTAAAGGCTGAAGGGGCTTTGTTAATATCATCTAACTTAAAGTACTGCTTCATTTCCTCTAAAGAGAACACTTCTTGATCGCCATGTGACCAACCTAAACGTACTAAATAGTTAAGCAGTGCTTCAGGCAGATAACCATCATCACGGTATTGCATCACGCTTACCGCACCATGGCGCTTAGATAGCTTGGCACCATCATCCCCTAAGATCATTGATACGTGGGCGTATTCAGGAATAGGTGCACCCAATGCTTTAAGGATGTTGATTTGGCGTGGCGTGTTGTTGATATGGTCTTCACCACGCACTACACAGGTAATCCCCATATCCCAATCGTCTACCACTACACAGAAGTTATAGGTAGGTACACCATCGGTACGAGCAATGATCAGATCATCTAACGCGTCGTTTGAGAATTCGATACGGCCACGAACATGGTCATCAAATACGACTGAACCACCGATAGGGTTTTTAAAACGTACAACAAAAGGCTCATCAGTATCACGCGCCGGCAAGTCACGGCAGCAACCATCGTATTTTTGTGCTTCGCCATTTGCCGCTTGTGCTTCTCTTAACGTATCGATACGTTCACGCGAGCAATAACATTTATAGGCTGTGCCCTGCTCTAACATTTGCGCGATGATTTCGTTATAACGATCAAAACGCTTAGTTTGATAGTACGGGCCCTCATCCCACGTTAGACCTAACCAGTTCATGCCCTCTAAAATGGCATCACAAGCGGCCTGAGTAGAACGCTCAATATCCGTATCTTCGATACGTAAAACAAACTCACCGTTATTGGCACGGGCTTGTAACCAAGAATAAAGTGCAGTACGGGCACCGCCCACATGCAAAAAGCCTGTTGGGCTAGGGGCAAAACGCGTCTTAGTTGTCATAGTGGGACACTAACCTATATAAAGTCGTCTAGATAAAGACAATCACGATAAAAAGTGGGCTTATTCTAGCAGCCTAAGTCTGCGCTGCAAATGGAACATATCCGCTGATAATACAGATAACACAAAAGTCGATGTATTAATTCGATATAGATATCGCTAGCTGACCAATCATAATAGAAACTAAACGCGCTCACTCACCTCGACTCAGGATCATAAATGTATACCAACGCTGTTGAACTCATGCCCTATAACCGACCTAAAAATCCATCGTCTCGTCGATAATGAAAACCTGATAAAGTATAGTGGTTATTTGCGCGGTAACATTCACTATGGGCTGATATACAAAGCTTGCTTAAATCACTCAATCTTAAATTGCCCAATAAAGTAACACTTTAAATGAGCGCATGATTAACATTAAGTCAATGCGAACAAAAATAGCGCGACCAATGCTTTTTTCATTAAAAAGCGTTGACACCCGATCGAACCTCCCTATAATACGGCTCCACACAGCAGAGGTCGCTTAGCTCAGCTGGGAGAGCACCTCCCTTACAAGGAGGGGGTCACTGGTTCGATCCCAGTAGCGACCACCATGTGTTAAATGCAAATTTAATCATGGTTTACATGTTGTTATATACCCGGGTCGCTTAGCTCAGCCGGGAGAGCACCTCCCTTACAAGGAGGGGGTCACTGGTTCGATCCCAGTAGCGACCACCATATAACCTCACTGTGTAGTCATTCCCAGGTCGCTTAGCTCAGCTGGGAGAGCACCTCCCTTACAAGGAGGGGGTCACTGGTTCGATCCCAGTAGCGACCACCATATTTGTGAATGACATAAAAATTTGTATTGAAAGAATTCCGGTCGCTTAGCTCAGCCGGGAGAGCACCTCCCTTACAAGGAGGGGGTCACTGGTTCGATCCCAGTAGCGACCACCATATTCTTCATTACTGATTCACCCCGGGTCGCTTAGCTCAGCCGGGAGAGCACCTCCCTTACAAGGAGGGGGTCACTGGTTCGATCCCAGTAGCGACCACCATATTCTGCATTACTGATTTACCCCGGGTCGCTTAGCTCAGCCGGGAGAGCACCTCCCTTACAAGGAGGGGGTCACTGGTTCGATCCCAGTAGCGACCACCATATTTACCTCAAAAACTTTACCGCCTTAGTATCTCAACTATGCTTGTTCTAAATCAGCATGACGTTAATTGAGTCCATTACCTAGCATTTACCCTGATTTTGGCTAAAACGCGCTGATCCATTGTCTTGAGCTATTTGGAGATCAGCACTATGGCTAGCGTCAGTCAATCCGCATCCCTCACCAATATCGCCGCTTATCTTAAACATACTCATGCCTGTGACGAGCAAACTGCCTTAAGAGAAGCCCGTGAGGTCATGCAAAACCTTGTGAGTATGCGCCAAAAAGGGTTTATTACTGGCTGGTATTTCGATGAACGTGGACACTTGGAGTTACTCCCAAGTGATGAGATCTTAAAAAGAATAGGCGAAGATCACGGCTGACTCCCGCATTGCTTCCTCTTCGTCATCTCAGCCATCCCCTGCTCCTCAGTCATTTTTCAAACAGCTTTTGATCTAAAAGCAACTTATTTTGCTCAGTTAATCATCAAGCTAAAAACCTCAGCTCATATCTCACAAAATGCAGTTTGGGTGGATTTCCACCCATAGGCAAAATCAACGTGAGCGAGATCTCACCCACAAAACTAAAAGTGTGACAAACGTCAAATGAACTACACTTTATTAACCAAACACTTACAGAATCCATCGTAAGTTGGCGTGGTATTTGCCTTTATTAAGACAGACCTCAGGGAAATCAAGGCTGTATTCCTACTCACACTTGGTAACAAACTAACCAAGGCTGAGGACAAATCCTAACAACAGAAAAAGGAACTCAAAATGACATTGAATCAACAAACTGGATTGACCCGTCCACTCAAAACCTTAGTCAAAATGCTCGCCGTTGCCTCCGTATTCGCAACCAGCTTTAACGTATTTGCAGAACCGATTGAAATTAAGTTTTCGCACGTTGTGGCAGAAAATACGCCCAAAGGCCAAATGGCACTGAAGTTTAAAGAACTCGTTGAGCAACGTTTACCGGGTGAATACAAGGTCAGTGTATTTCCTAACTCACAGTTATTTGGGGATAACAACGAGTTAGCAGCACTATTGCTAAACGATGTGCAATTTGTAGCACCTTCACTCTCAAAATTTGAACGTTACACCAAACGCTTACAAGTTTTCGACTTGCCTTTCCTGTTCAATGACATGGATGCAGTAAACCGTTTCCAACAGGGTGAAGCCGGTCAAGCATTACTCAACTCAATGAGCCGCAAAGGGATTGTGGGTTTAGGCTATTTACACAATGGTATGAAGCAGTTTTCTGCTAACGCACCACTCAAGCAACCTTCTGATGCTAAAGGCTTAAAATTCCGTGTAATGGCATCTGACGTATTAGCCGCACAGTTTGATGCAGTTGGCGCTATCCCAGTGAAAAAACCATTCTCAGAAGTGTTCACCCTGCTACAAACCCGCGCAATCGACGGTCAAGAAAACACTTGGTCTAACACTTACTCACAAAAATTCTATGAAGTTCAAAGCCATATTACAGAAAGTAACCATGGCGTATTGGATTACATGGTCGTGACCTCTGATGCCTTTTGGAAAAGCTTACCTGCGGACAAACGTAAAGTGATCAAAGAAGCATTAGACGAATCTATCGCTTTAGGTAACAAGATCGCTGCAGAAAAAGATAACGAAGACAAGCAATTAATCCTTGATTCAAAACGTTCTCAATTGGTGACCTTAACCCCAGCAGAACGTCAACAATGGGTTGATGTGATGAAACCAGTATGGGCTAAGTTTGAAGACCAAGTCGGTAAAGATGTGATTGAAGCCGCTGTTGCTGCAAATAAATAATAATGAAATAAGCCGCTTAATCTCATTTTGAGGTTAAGCGGTATTTAAGCGAGGGGAGTACAGCTGTGATATCGCGAATTTTTGGTTACTTTGAAGAAGGGGTGCTCAATCTCTTGATCACCTTAATGACACTCTTAGTGTTTACAGAGGTAGTGGCACGATTTTTCTTCAATACCGGTTTCTTATGGATCCAAGAACTCACCTTAACCCTGTGTGGTTGGTTTGTACTCTTTGGTATGTCCTATGGGGTGAAAGTCGGCGCTCACATCGGTGTTGATGCGTTTGTAAAAAATCTACCACCTAAAGCTAAAAAGCTCACATCTCTAGTGACAGCATTGATTTGCTTGGCTTATTGCGGACTATTTCTAAAAGGTAGCTGGCAATATCTGTCGCAGATGTACCAAATTGGCGTTCCGATGGAAGATATTCATTTCCCTAAGTTTTTGTTAAACAGCTTAGATCCTGACTTTGCTTGGAACACATTAAAAATTGATATTGAAGACGGCGCTGTGCCAATTTGGTTATCCCAAAGCATTCTATTGATTGGTTTTAGCATGTTGACTTGGCGTTTCTTAGAACTGTTTATCGCTATCCTGCGCAACCAAGTCTCTGGATTCCAATTTGCCGATGAAGCGAAAGAAAGCATGCATTTAATTGATGAAGCTGCTCAGCACGCACAACAAGAAACAGACAATAAGGAAGCGAAGTAATGGCCATTGCGACCCTCTTTACTGCCCTACTCGTCTGTATGTTTTTAGGTATGCCTATCGCAATTGCGTTAGGTTTCTCGAGCATGCTGACGATTTTATTCTTTTCCAACGATTCCCTCGCCTCTGTGGCATTAAAACTTTATGAGTCATCGTCAGAGCACTATACCCTGCTGGCGATCCCTTTCTTTATTCTGTCCTCGGCTTTCCTATCAACAGGTGGCGTGGCAAGGCGGATCATCGACTTTGCAATGGATAGTATCGGCCATATCCGTGGCGGTTTAGCTATGGCCTCTGTGATGGCCTGTATGTTATTTGCCGCGGTTTCAGGTTCTTCCCCAGCGACAGTAGCCGCGATTGGCTCAATTGTTATCGTTGGCATGGTAAAAGCAGGTTATCCCGAAAAATTTGCTTCAGGGGTAATTACCACCTCTGGCACTTTAGGGATTTTGATCCCACCTTCAATCGTGATGCTAGTATATGCAGCGGCGACAGAAGTCTCTGCGGCTAAAATGTTCATGGCGGGTTTAATCCCAGGCTTAATGATGGGTTTCCTACTGATGATAGTGATTTATATCGTCGCCCGTTTTAAGAATCTGCCATCACGTCCCTTCCCTGGCTTTAAGCAACTGGGAATTTCCAGTGCCAAAGCCTTAGGCGGTCTGGCGCTGATCTTTATCGTGTTAGGTTCAATCTACGGTGGTGTAGCCAGCCCAACTGAAGCCTCTGCCGTGGCCTGTATGTATGCTTACCTTATTGCGGTATTTGGATATCGTGATATTGGTCCATTGAAAAATGTTGCATGGCGTAACCCTAATGAAGCCATCCCAAGCGCGATCGCTCGTAACTTAGGTCATATGGTGCTGGGGCTGATAAAAACCCCAATCGACAAAGAAATTCGCCATGTGGTGCGTGATGGTGCCAAGGTCAGCATCATGCTGCTGTTTATTATTGCCAACGCCATGTTGTTTGCACACGTGCTCACCACTGAACGTATCCCGCATATTATTGCCGAGTATATTGTGGGGATGGGGCTACCCGCTTGGGGCTTCTTAATCATTGTTAACTTACTGCTGTTAGCGGCGGGTAACTTTATGGAGCCATCAGCGATCGTGTTAATTATGGCACCAATTCTATTTCCGATTGCCACTCAACTCGGTATTGATCCTATCCACTTAGGCATCATTATGGTGGTCAACATGGAGATTGGTATGCTAACGCCGCCTGTTGGGCTTAACCTTTTTGTGACTGCGGGGATCACTGGCCGCAGCATTGGTTGGGTGATCCAATCCGTACTGCCATGGTTAGCACTGATGTTGGCCTTCCTGGCGCTGATCACCTACGTGCCACAAATCTCGCTATTCTTGCCAGAATTACTGGATAAGCTTAATGGATATTAATCTTCAGGAATAAAGATTATTCCTTGATTCTAGATAGTTTTTAAGCGAGCCTACTCAGGCTCGCTTTGTTTTATTCAGTGTGGATCAGGATCGCCTGCTATGTTGCCCATGACGCCTAAAGCCAAAAAACGTCTATTCATGACCATAGTGCTACTTGCGGGTTTGTTTGCCATCTTAAAATTAACGTACTGGGTGCATTTTTATCAGGGAAAAATAGACATCCAACAACAATCTGAGAAACAACTCAAAGAGCTAGTCAGCTTCTTAGATGGCGCCCTGTCACGTTATGAAAGCATCCCTCATGTACTCTCAACCAATCCCATGCTCGCCAATGTGCTCAACGATCAACAAAATGCCAAGAAGGTGCAAGAGCTCAACCTGTATTTAGAGGAAATTCAGCATGTAACAGAGGCGTCTGATATTTATCTTATCGATGCCCTCGGCATTGCAGTCGCAGCCAGCAACTGGCAACAGCCATTTTCATTTATCGGCAAAGACTACTCCTTCAGACCCTATTACACCGATGCGATTTCGGGCAATTTAGGCCGCTACTATGCGGTGGGCACTAGCTCGGATAAACGCGGTTTTTACTTTTCTTATCCTATTTATCAGCAAGGCGGAAAAGGCATTCTGGGCGCCATTATTGTGAAAGTGGATATCGCCGATATTGAACAGCAAAGCACCAGTATTGCAATGGCTGGCCAATACCAATTTTTAATCAGCGATCCCGACGATATCGTGTTTATTTCAAGTGTGGATGAATGGCGCTTAACCTCACTCACACCACTGACTCAGGCCAAACAATATTCCTTAAATGCCTCAAAGCGTTACGCTGAACGCCCGATAGGTGAACTATTAATAAAACCGCAATATCAAGAAAATAGCCTCAGCAGCGGCCATATCTACCAAATCCGCCAAGGCAATAATCAAGCGCAATATATGGATACCCACCATTTGATGACTAAAGCGGGTTGGCGAGTACATATTCTTGCACCATTAAAACCGCTACATGACTCTTTACCCGCACTGATGCTGCTATCGGCATCTATCTACTTGCTGCTTGCCTTAGGTTTACTCTTTAGCAGTGAGCGACGCCGTAACTTGCAGCGTATGCAATTAGCACAAAGTTTGTTAGAGCAACGGGTCGAGGAGCGTACCCAAGATCTGCAGCAGGCAAATGATCGTCTAAAAGATACCCAAGATGAACTGATCCAAGCCGCTAAGCTGACCGTGATTGGTAGTTTATCCGCCAGTATCAATCATGAGCTTAATCAGCCCTTAGCGGCCCTTCGCAGCTACGCGCAAAATACTCAAACTTTCCTTACCCGCAATATGCAAGATAAGGCACTGGATAACCTGAAAATTATTATTGAGCTGACCGACCGCTTAGCCGATATTGTTGGGCAATTTAAAAGCTTTACCCGTAAGAGCAAAGGTGCGGATAGTGCCACCGATCTTAAGGGCTGTATAAAACAAGCTCTGACCATAGTGCAGCCCGAAATCGACAAACAAGGGGTTGAACTCGATGTATTGCTACCTGAAGGCCAATATCAGGTTTGGGGCGACAAAGTGCGCTTGCAGCAAGTGTTTGTCAATATTATCAGCAATGCGGTAGTCGCTATGCAGCAATCTCCAAAACGCACACTGAGTATTAGGGTAAACTGCCAAGATAAGTTCTGTATCAGTATTCAAGATTCTGGCCCTGGAGTACGCGAAAGCCAAATGGAGAAAATTTTTGAGCCTTATTTTACCACTAGCGAGCGTACAGGACTTGGCCTAGGTTTATCCATTTCCCAGCGCATTATTGAGTCTATGCAGGGGCAGATTAATGTTGCCAATGCCGAGGACGGCGGCGCAATTTTCCACATTATTTTACCGATTTATTTAGCTGAGGAACGCCAGTCATCATGAGTCTTCCCAATTCAATTCAAGACTATAGCGTACTGATCATCGACGATGAGCCCCATATTGGCACAGTCCTGGTACAACTGTTTGAGCTTGAAGGCATCAAAGCCTTTGCCACCACCGATCCTAAAGGCATTGCTAAACTCCTTGATAGAGACTGGACAGGTGTGGTGATTTCAGATGTGAATATGCCGCAACTCGATGGCATCAGCCTAATGCAGCAAATTCGCCAGCAGGATCCCGATTTACCCGTCGTACTGCTCACTGGCTTTGGCGATATCGCTATGGCAGTCAATGCGTTAAAGCAAGGTGCCTACGATTTTCTCGAAAAACCCTTTAACAACGAGCATATGTTAGATGTGGTGAAACGTGCCTTGGATAAACGCAGCCTCACCCTCGAAAACCGCAAGTTAAAGAAAGAGTTAGAAAGCCATAACGTGCCAGGGCCAAGAATATTAGGCCACAGCGTCGGCATTTTGCGTATGCGCCATATTATCGACCAAGTTATCGACACCCCCGCAGATGTGCTTATCGAAGGTGAAACTGGCACGGGTAAAGAATTGGTCGCCCGCTATCTGCATGACCACAGTAGTCGCAATCAGGCCAACTTTGTCGCTATTAACTGCGGCGCTATTCCTGAAAATTTAATTGAGAGCGAACTCTTTGGTGCCGAAGCCGGCGCGTTTACCGGCGTCGATAAGCTACGGATAGGTAAGTTTGAGTACGCTAATGGTGGCACACTCTTTTTAGATGAAATCGAAAGTACACCGCTGTCGTTACAAGTCAAACTGCTGCGGGTGCTCGAAGATCGCAAGGTCGAACGCCTAGGCTCCAATAAAAGCATCCATTTGGACATTCGGGTGATTGCCGCCACTAAAGTGGATTTAAAGTCCCTATGTGACACTGGGGAATTCCGCCAAGACTTGCTCTATCGCTTGAATCTGGTGACTGTGCCAATTCCACCACTCAGGGATCGCCGCGAAGATATCCCTTTATTGTTCTTACATTTTGCTCGTATGGCATCAGCGCGCTATCACAAGGCCTTGATTGCCCTCAATGCCGAGCAAAATGCCATCCTTACCTCCCACGATTGGCCGGGTAATGTGCGCGAACTTAGAAACCTCGCTGAGCGTTATGTGTTACTCGGTGGTGAAGCCGCCTTCGCTGGCAGCTTAGGTAATGCACCGAGTCTGCATACCAGTATGTCCTTACTGCAACGGGTTGAGTTTTTTGAGCGAGTCTTGATTGAAGAGGCCTTAAGTCATAACAAGGGCAGTATTAAGCAAACCATGGAACAACTCGAACTGCCCCGCAAAACCTTGTACGACAAGATGCGTAAGTACGATTTAGACCGCAAGCAATATATTAACGCCGACGAATAAGCCTGTCGGTGCCAATAAAAACCCCGCAAACCGGTTCACGGCTGCGGGGTTTACTTTATCTAAGGAACTGCAAACTCGCATTACAATGCTTATGTTTCAAAAACACATATTGCAAAAGTGAGTCATTACTCATCCCGCACGCACATGCCTTTTGATGATTTCACATAAGGCGCCAGAATAGGCATCATCCCTTTCATCACTTGTAATGGCAGCGCCGAGGTAAAACTAAAATCATCGGACTTACTGCCCGGCACAAAGGCAGTTAAGGTGCCGAAGTAGTTATCACCTAAGTAAAACACAAAAGTCGCAGTACGGTTCATCGCCGTGGTAGCGACTTTTCGGCCCTGCTGCATATGGGTCACAATACGATTATCGCCCGTACCCGTTTTACCGCCAATGGCCAGCATCTCGCCGTTATCATCGGTAAAGATACCCTTAAGACGTCGTGCAGTACCGTTTTGAACGACATTTGCCAACGCCGCCTTTAACGCCTGGGCGACTTCATGACGCATCACTCGTTCGCCTTGGGTATTTTGGTTTTCGAGCCGTACTTCATAGGGCGTACCTTCAGCAAAGTGCAATTGATTAATCCGCACCGTCGGTAAACGATAACCATCGTTTTGAATAATCCCCATTAATTCCGCTAAAGCAGCAGGTCTATCTCCCGAGCTACCGAGCGCCGAACCTAAAGAAGGCACCATAGATTCAAAGGGATAGCCTAAACGCGCCCAACGCTGATGAATATCAAGGAAAGCTTCGACCTCCAGCATTACTTGTACTCGCACATCCCTTGCGTTTTTATGTCGGGTTCTAAACAGCCAGCGATAGACTTCCTGACGCTCATCTTTACTGGCCTCTTTCACATCGTTGAGGTTAGCTTCAGGATGTTGATTCAAATAATCGAGTACCCATAGTTCAAGCGGATGCACCCGCGCGATATAACCTTGATCTGGGAGGTTATATTTTTCGGGGCCGTACTTGTTATACAGCTCTTTGATGCGCTTATCGGTGTAACTATTTTGTGGTAGCCGCTGCTGTAAAAAGGCCTTAAAGACGGTGATAGACTCATTAGGCTGCAAATAACGATAAGCCGCAGTGAGTTGTTGTTCCGCTTGGGTTTGACCATCGAAAAACAGTTCTAAACGCTCATTGGGTGCCACTTTCTTATATTTACGGTAGAACTTAGTCACGAAGGTATTGCCTTCACGATCAGCAAATACCCGCAGATATTCCTCTCGGCGCGGATCCTTATCATTGCGCAGCAAACGCGCCATATTGCCTTCGTTTTGCATACTGCTGCTGTAGTTGACAATGTCACGCATTAAGCGCACGAAGGGCAAGTTGATCGAGTCTTGCAGTGCTTGATACATGGTCGGAACCTTAAGATCTTCCGTTTTCTTAAAGTTATTAAATACATGCAAACCACCGCCGGTGAAGAACTGCTCATTAGGTGAGGCGGAATATTCCCGTTGCAGCGCAGCATCGAGCATACGATCAAGGCGCCTATCGGGATTGACAATCAAATAGTCAATCGCCCAGCGCGTGAGATGATCGCGAGGTTCAATCACAATCGACTCCAACTCAATGCCGTGCTTTTTCGAATACTTATCGTGAATTTCAGCAATGATCTCAAGGTAAGTCGCGAGCACCCTAAGCTTTGCCGTCGACCCAAGCTCCAACTTACTACCTTCGTTAATATCGAAAGGTTGGTCAGTACTGTCTGTTTGTACCCGTACACGATTGGCCGTGGCGGTTTTTTCATACAGCGTAAAACTGTAGAGTACGTTTTGCAGTTGGCTAGGTTCGAGTAAACGCTCACCTAAAAGTCCGACTTTTTCAGCCGTTGAAGTTTGCCCAAGGCTGCGTAAGTAGTTACTTACTTGCTGTTGTAACTCACTGTGTAGACTACTATTCACGGTTAAATCGAGTCGGTCCAAATCATATAAGCCGACATTCAACATACCCGCTGTACGAATACGGATAGTGTTAACGCCCTTGTCTGCGCCCGATTGGGTATTACGCTGAGGTTTAGCGACTTTAAACTGTAATTTTTGTCCTAGTGCGGCATCCCTGAGTTTACGGTCAATCAGATAATATTGGCCGAGTAAACGGATATGGCTATCAACTAGATTCTCCAAATCTTCATGTCCCTGTAATAGGTAATAGGAAGGACGACGCTGAGCAATCATCAGTGCTACCACCTGGCGAAACACTTGGCCACGTTTGGCTGTATTCGCTTTAATTTGAGGGGAAGACAACAGTTGGTTTGCTGTATCGAAATCAGTACCAAACCAAGCCCATAGGCCGTCACCTATGCCATGCACTTCACCGTGGTTAGGGGCTGAGGATAAAGGCACTGTGTTTAAGTAATCTTGGATGATACGTTTACGGGCAGGTTCAGTGATTTCTCCCTGTTGGTACACTCGCACTGTTGCTGAGGCTATTTGCAGCAATTTATCCTTGATACTTAAAGTTAATCCCTGAGAAGAATGGCGGAACTTTTCAATTTGCGTCGCCAGTGTACTGCCACCCGCGGTTGAGACATTCATCCCCACCATTTCAGCGATTTGGCTCATCCCCGCCACAATAAAACGTGGCCAATCAATCACCGGATTTAGTTTTGGCTCTGTGGTCCACAACTCGCGGTTTTCAATAAACAGCAAAGTATTGACGATTTCATTCGGGATTTTATCGTCATCCTGATACACACGTTTGGGATAAGTGAACTCGTAGAGATCGGTATTGCGACAGTCAAGCAAAGTCAAACCCGATTGTGCTTTCTCATGGTAAGGCGGGAAAAATCCTATCTGGGCGTATTCCTGCAACGCAGGAGAAAACTCAACCTGCTGTGTCACTTGGAAATTACGTTGCAATAAGCGATCAATATATTGTGGCAACTTACTGTAGCCATGACGCTCATCGAAGGGGCCATAACTTGGATAGATAATCGACTGAGTAGGCTCGTTTTTCAGCTCATAGGTCAGAGTTTTAGCGTATTGGTGAATATACTTAGACTGGTAATAAGAGGTTTTGACCTCCTGACCAATCAAAATCGCTAAACAAAAAACAAGAATAAATAATAGAAACCAAGCACGCCCTTTAGATCTAGGCTTACGCTCACGCTTTGCCTTAGGCTCGGGTTGTGGCGGACGAGGACGATAGTTTTCAAATTGCATTTCTTGCGTAGAATTAGGCAAAACGGCTCCAAAAAATCACTTAACACATCCTTTCTACGTGGGATTTTTCCCAACTTATGCTTAATACATCAACATGAAGTACAACGGCAAAACTCACACTTATGCTTATCTGAGTGTATCGCCGCGATACATTCTTATTACCTTGCTCGAACAAGATCTAACTGCTCTTGGATGATGGATTATATGTGTTATATCTCACCATATTTTAATGACTTGGCAGCAAGCCTCAAAGTGGTTAGCACAAAAATTCTTATATTTTGGTTAAGTGCTAACCGAGCTTAGATTAATCCCAAATAAACTCACGAAAATGTTTACGGCATACCGATTCGTAACTTTCATTACCGCCAATTGCGACCTGCTCACCTTCGCGCATGACTTTTCCTTCACCATCTAGCCGCACCACCATATTCGCTTTGCGACCACAGTGACAAATGGTTTTTAGCTCAATTAATTTATCTGCCCAAGCTAATAAATAATGGCTACCACTAAAAAGCTCACCTTGAAAGTCAGTCCTCAATCCATAGCACAATACAGGGATATCTATATTATCAACAATATATGTAAGTTGTTTGACTTGTTCTTTAGTTAAAAACTGGCATTCGTCTACCAACACACAACTCAGATGATTCACTTGATGGGCAGCGGTAATCATTTCAATCAAGTTGTCATCACGGCTAAAAACCTGCGCCTCAGTCTCAATACCAATCCGCGAAGCTACTTTGCCCTTACCGTATCGATCATCGATAGAAGCCGTCATCACTAACGTATTCATACCGCGCTCACGGTAGTTATAGGAAGATTGTAATAAAGAGGTAGATTTACCCGCATTCATTGCTGAATAGTAAAAGTACAATTGCGCCAAAATGAATCCCTTTTTCAAACTGATTGATCATATCTCTGTCACCAGAGTTTATGCCGCTTAGTTTAGCATTGCGCTTGACCCTAGCACACTAGGCCTTTCTCAGCTTTTATACTGAAATCTCAATCTAAATATCTAGAATGAATATTTTAGTGATTTCATGGTCAATCAACTTTGAAAATCATTGTTCGTATTTCTGTTCAACGCTCAACATATGGAAACAGATAAAACCATAAAAGCGCAATTGTTACAACAACCTTAATTCAACCTTAAATATTGTTTTAATTAAGAAAAATCACATTAACAAAAGTTTAGAAATGCGATCTACCTCCAAAGTTATAGTCCTAAATGCGGTTTGGTTCAAAAAACAAACATATCAATAACAGTAATATTTCATCCGAGACCAAAAGTACTCAATTTAAAAAATAAAAGTATTCGATGCTTGCAAATGAAATCAGCGGTTCAAAGCACTAATCTCCCCTGCAAACGTTAGTGCTGCAATCCGTGCCTTTAAATGCGTATTGGATTAATGGAGATTATGATGAGAATATTCACCTCTAAAAAACTGGCATACGTTGTCGCCTTAGCACTTACCGGTGCTCTCGTAGGTTGCGGCAGTGATGGTAAAGATGGTGTAGATGGCGCGCCAGGCACTCCGGGGACACCTGGCACACCGGGAACACCGGGTGAACCTTGGGTTCCACCACCAGTCACGAGTTCAACAGTCACCAATGTAAAAGTACTGAACTATAGCTTTGGTGAAGGCAATATCACCTATGAATTTAAGATCACTGACGAAAATGGCAACTTAATCAATGGACTGAAAAATGCTGAAGCCAAAGTTGCAGCATTAACCGATAAAGGCTTTATCAATAATAGAAATGAAGCCGACAAAACCGACGCAAGTGGCAATCCTGTCAAAGATAACGTCAATATCGGTGGCGCTGCGACTCAAGCAACTGAGGGCGCTTTGCTCACTTCATTAGGCGATGGTCACTATAGCTTTAAAGCCCCAATGAAAGGTGTTAACGCTGGTACCGAAGGTATTGTATGGCTCAGAGTCGGCGGTAATGCTGAAACTGGCATTGCTCGCTCAGCACCGCTGGTGGTGAACAAGCCAGAGGGAACTCATTCAACCACGACCGATAGTTGCTATTCCTGTCACGTAGACTATTCAACAAGCCCACGTCGTCACGCTAGTTATGTAGCAACCGGTATGGACAGCGAAGTCACCTTCGTTGAAGGCTGTTTAGTCTGTCACGGCTCAGTTAGCTTTGCAGCAAAAAATGCCGAAGGTTTCTCTATCGGCGGTTATGCAACCAACACACTGTCTAAGATTGGCCACATTAATCACCAGAAATTTACTAAAGATTTCAGCGTGATGAACTGTAGCTCCTGCCACGTTGAAGCACCGACCAATATTAGTGTTTCAGGCCCAGGCTGCATTGACTGCCACAATACTGGTGGTGTACCAGGCGCGATTGTGCCAAGTAATGGTGCCGATGTCCGTCCGATGCATGAAGGTAAAACAGGTATTACTGAGCGCCAAGCATTACGTGCTAAGTATAAACTTGAATTATCTACCCCTGTTAAAGTTGATGATATTTCAACAAAAACAGATCATTATGCGCCAACTGGTGCAGCTTCTGCCGTTACCGCACCAGGCTGGTGTACCACTCTGACAGTAAAAGATACTGACGGTAATATCTTTAGCATTAAAGATAACTTCAACTACTCAAATCCGCTGGTATTTGATGCTAAGAAACCGATTGTTTACGCAGGTGCTTATCTGCATTCCTACGAAAAAAATAGCTTAGTCGGTCGCCCAGGTAACCGTACTAACTATTACTATGGCTACAATGCTGATGGTACTAAAAATATCTGTCATCTGCTGACCGATATCAGCCCTGTAAACGCCAACTATGTCTACTCTGCACGTGTGACCTTCAGCACCGCAGGTTGGATGGAGTACGACGGTAACCAACGCTATCAAAGCAATGGCAGCCTCAGAGCCAATGGCTATGACGGCTCAATGGGGGTCTCGTTCACCGCATACTCTGATGTAGTCGATCCTGCGACTGCAACCAAAGTATCCGCCTTTGAACGTCGCACCGTAGTCAGTGATAACAGCTGTACTACTTGTCACAATGATGCCACCGCATTCCACAAAAATGGCGCATTTGACGAAGGCGGTAAGGCTTGCGTAGCTTGCCATGATAACGGTATGGCACGGACTTCGGCCACTCTGGGTGCTGGTTTTGGTCCAATGGTGCACAGCTGGCACTGGGGCAACGGTGCGAATGTCGGTGAGATGAAGGCCGATGGCACTCAAGCGAAAACCGCTAACGGTGCAGGTGCAATCAACCCAGTCACAAGCTGTGTTGCCTGTCACGAAACCGCGATTGATTTAAACAAAATACCAAACCAATACATCCTTGAACCTGGTAACAAAATGACCAGCCCTGTCACCGCTAACTGCTATGCTTGCCACACAGGCGATGCAGTCAAAGCTCACATGGCTAGCAATGGTGGCGAGATCAGCGTTCCTGCAGTAGGTGATTGGTTCAAACAACCAACAGGAGAAGCATGTGCTGTTTGCCATAACACAGGTAGCAGCTCAGGTATCGACAAATACCACAACTTCACCCGTAAATAGTTAATCGTCCCGCTATTTTCCCTGCAAGAAAATAGTTCAAAGCGCCCTGTAACCTTGGGGCGCTTTTTTTGTTTACTTTTACTTACAACTTCATCCCATAGGTTTTCAGTCCTATTTAAGTTAGTAACGCTAGAGTCACAAAAACTACAATTCTAAGGAAATCACTCAACTATGCGTAAAAGTTTTATTGCCATCGCCATTGGCGCCACACTGATGACCGGAGCACTCGCAGGCTGTAGCACTCAAGATACAAAAGCTGCAAATGTCACCGCAGTACAAACCCAAAACCCCTTATTCCAAGCCAGTACACTGCAATATCAAGCACCTGATTTCAGCGTTATTAAAGACGAGCATTTTCAGCCCGCTTTAGAACAAGGTATTAAAGAGCAGTATCAAGAAATTTTAGCGATTGCTAACAATCCTGCTGCGCCAACCTTTGATAACACAATTGTCGCCATGGAAAAAAGCGGCGCCCTGCTCAACCGTGCATCGAGCGTGTTTTACAACCTCGCAGGTTCGAACAGCAATCCAGCCCTGCGTAAAATCCAAGGTGAAATGGCACCCAAAATGGCTGCTCACTCGGATAACATCAACCTTAATCCTGCGCTATTCGCTCGTATTGAAGCCATTTATAACGACCGCAATAACTTAGGTTTAACGCCTGAAGCGGTACGTTTGGTTGAGGTGTATCACCAGCGCTTTATCATGGCTGGCGCTAAGCTGACCGATGAGCAGAAAGTAAAAATCCGCGCCCTAAATGAAGAACAATCAACGCTGACCAACGAGTTCTCTCAACGTTTACTACGCTTAACCAAAGAAATCGCTATTGTTGTCGATAACAAAGAACAACTGGCGGGCCTAAGTGACAGCGAAATCACCTCGGCAGCAAACGATGCCAAGGCAGCAGGCCATGAAGGTAAGTACTTAATCAATATCACCAACACTACTCGCCAGCCAATACTCGCCTCTTTAGAGAACCGTGAACTGCGCCAGCGCATTTGGGAAGCCTCGGCAAACCGTGGCTTAACGGGTGAAAACGAGACCGCATCTTTAGTGTCTCGCTTAGCCCAATTACGTGCCGAGCGCGCGGCTCTCTTAGGTTATGAGAACTGGGCTAGCTATCGCCTTGCACCGCAAATGGCAAAAACGCCAGAAGCGGTTTACAGCATGTTTGGCTCTATGGTGCCAGCCGTAGTCGCCAACACAGAGAAAGAAGCGGCCGATATCCAAGCGATGATCAACAAGACCGGTGGCAAGTTTGAACTCGCACCATGGGACTGGGAGTTTTACGCAGAGAAAGTCCGCCAAGAAAAATACGCTCTTGATGCCAATAGCATTCGTCCCTACTTCGAATTTAACCGCGTCCTCGAAGACGGCGTGTTCTATACGCTTAAAGAGTTGTATGGCGTGACGTTAAAACCACGTCCAGATTTGCCTGTATACCACCCAGATGTGAAAGCCTATGAAATGTTTGATGCCGATGGCTCAAGCATGGCGATTTTCTATGCTGATTACTTTGCCCGTGAAGGCAAACGCGGTGGCGCATGGATGAGCTCGTTTGTAGGGCAATCCTTCCTCGAAGGTACTAAGCCCGTCGTAGTTAACGTGATGAACATTAAAAAGGCGCCTGAAGGCCAACCTACCTTCGTCAGCTATAACGAAGTCACCACCATGTTCCATGAAATGGGCCACGGTACCCACGGTATGTTCTCCAAAGTGACTTACCCAAGTCTTTCTGGGACTTCGGTATCCCGTGACTTTGTGGAATTTCCATCGACTTTCGAAGAAGATTGGGCGGCTCACCCTAAAGTGTTAGCCAACTACGCCAAGCACTACGAAACAGGAAAGCCTATCCCTGATGAGTTACTGCAAAAACTGTTAAAATCCGGCAGCTTTAACCAAGGCTTCGATACGTTAGAGTATATGGCTGCGGCGCTAGTGGATATGGAATGGCACTCATTAAGCCCTGATGCCCCACTGCAAGATGTAGCGACCTTTGAGGCTAATGCGCTGAAAAAGCACGGCTTAAATATCACCGCTGTACCGCCACGTTATAAGTCAACTTACTTTGCCCACGCCTTCCCAGGTGGTTACTCAGCAAGTTACTACGCTTATATGTGGAGTGAGATTTTAGCGGCTGACGCCTTTGCCTATGTGCAAACCCAAGGCGGCCTAAACCGTGAGATCGGCATGAAATACCGTAAGACCATTCGCGAAGTGGGCAACAGTATTGCGCCAATGGAAGCTTACAAGAACTTCCGTGGCCAAGAGCCTACCACTGAAGGTTTACTCAACCGCCGTGGACTCAATCAGACTCAGTAATCTTAGATACTGAGTAGATAAAAATCAGCCAGCATAGTTGCTGGCTGATTTGTTTTACATTCTCAAGATAAGAGCGAAGTTAAATCACGGACTTATAAAGCCGTACTTTTGGATTTAATGTGCAAACCAAAAATAGTCAATACAAACAATATGCTACAAGTCACTAATCCCGCATTGACCGATTCAGTAAAGCCAAGCACTACGTAGCCGATCATGCTGATCAGCGCAACGATTACGGCGTAGGGAAGCTGAGTCACTACATGGTCGATATGATGGCAACTGGCCCCCGTCGACGACAAAATAGTGGTATCAGAAATCGGTGAACAATGATCACCAAATACCGCCCCCGCTAATACCGAAGCCAGCATAGGTAACATCATGGCAGTATGGCTGCCCATAGCCATATCCGCAGCTATCGGCAGCATAATCCCGAACGTACCCCAACTAGTTCCTGTAGAGAATGCAGTCAGGCCCGCTAACACAAACATTAATGCAGGTAAGAAAGCAAAGGGAATATTCCCAGTGGCTAGGCTAGCCATAAACTTACCGGTTTCAAGCTGGCCGATCACACCTGCAATGGTCCAAGCAAATAACAAGATGTAAATCGCAGGCAACATAGAGCGAGCGCCCTGCACTACGCCTTTTAATACCATTGATTTTTCAACGCCTTGCACTAAGTTAAGTACCAGCGCAACCGCTAAACCAATCAGGGCACCAAAGAACAGTGATGAACTCACATCGGTTTTCTCGAAAGCAGAAATAATATTAAATTCAATGCCTTCTTTAGCTAATACTTGGGCACCGCTATCAATCATAAAATACAGGGTCGCAAATACCAGTACTGTGATAGGTAGGAATAACCCGAGGATTTTACCTGTTTCAGCTTCGGGTAAATCAGCATTAGCACCTGGCGGTAAACCTTTAGTCTCATCGTATAAATTACCGCGCATGGCATTTAATTCATGTTCACGCATAGGGCCAACATCTAAGCCCATAAACGCCACACAAAGCAGTAATAATAAAGAGAAAATTGCGTAGAAATTCATAGGGATCATTTGAATAAATACACTCAAATGACCAGAGTCCGCAAAACCATGTGCTGTTAATATTCCGCCAATTAACGCAATAATATAAGCGCCCCAACTTGATACCGGTGAAATGACACAAACTGGTGCTGCGGTAGAATCTAATAAATAAGCTAACTTAGCGCGGGAAATATGGTAACGGTCGGTAACAGGCCTTGCGACAGACCCAACGACTAAACTATTGAAATAATCGTCAATAAAAACAACACAGCCTAAAAACATGGTCAGTAATTTCGCATCGCGCTTATTACGAATATGTAACCTTGCCCAATCAGCAAATGCCCGAGCACTACCACTCACAGTAATTAGAGCGGTGATCATCCCCAATGCAATCAAGAAACCGAGAATGTATAAATTCCAAGAATTTACGCCATCTTCCGACCAAAAAAGTCCTTTTACACTGTTAAATAAAAACTCACCGCTGGCCACAGGAGAAAATTGATTGAGCAATAATACTCCAATCATAATTCCTAAACCGAGGGAAAGAAGCACTCGGCGAGTAAAAATCGCCAATACAATTGCAACCACAGGCGGGAGCAAAGAAAGCGCCGAATCGGCATAACTAACTACAGTCATTGATTATTTCTTCGTCAAAATACGAATGGAGGGCGACTGAACTGGTGGGAAAAGGCAATAGATACCCAAGATCACCTGTCCTATCAGTAGCGCTCCATAGTAACTATTCCTAATATCCGTATCTGGAAATACTATGGCAGTGTTGTACCTATTAGACACAACCCCAGCAGTTGATCGTGATATATCAAACTACTTCGGCACCAAATCCTTTCGTGAACGATCAACGGAATCACCCTACTGATCACTACTGATATTTGGTGCGCCTCTACTTCTAAGAACGCCCATACATGGGCGTGAGGCTCATAAAAACATAAGCGGCTAAGCAGTTACCACCGCGAAGCCGCTTACTTTGACTTAGCTCACAAATAAAATCAACTTAAGCTTGCAATCAACTGCGGAACGGCTTCGAACAGGTCAGCTTCGAGGCCATAATCGGCAACTTGGAAGATAGGCGCTTCAGGGTCTTTGTTGATAGCCACAATCACCTTAGCGTCTTTCATTCCCGCTAAATGTTGGATCGCGCCTGAAATACCTACTGCAATATAGAGGTTAGGTGCGACAATTTTACCAGTTTGACCGACTTGCAAGTCATTCGGAACAAAGCCTGCGTCAACCGCCGCACGCGAAGCACCTACTGCAGCACCAAGCTTATCAGCCAGTTGCTCTAACATGCCGAAGTTTTCACCGCTGCCCATGCCACGGCCACCAGATACGATAATGCTAGCATTACCTAACTCTGGACGTGCTGAAACTGTCAGCGCTTGAGACACAAACTGAGCTTTGGCTTCAAACACTTTATCCAAGGTAGTTACAGCAGCATTATTACCCTGTGTCACCGCATCGAAGGCACTGGCACGCACTGTCATCACTTTGATAGCGTCATGGCTTTGAACTGTCGCTAAGGCGTTACCCGCATAAATCGGGCGAACAAATGTATCGCTACTCACCACGCCAATCACTTCCGAAATTTGCGCCACATCTAAAAGTGCTGCCACACGCGGTAACGTGTCTTTACCCGCACTCGATGCCGCTGCGAGAATATGGCTGTAGTTTGGTGCTAAGTCCACCAGCAATTTAGCCACGTTTTCGGCTAAATGCGCTTCATAAGCGCTGTTATCGGCAACTAATACTTGCGCGACACCTTGTAGAGCTTGAGCGGCTTGCACCACTGCACCACATTGATGGCCCACCACCAATACATGTACATCACCGCCGATCGCACGAGCTGCGGTGACAACTTTAGCGGTATCCAGTTTCAGCGCCGCATTATCGTGTTCTGCTAATACTAAAATGGCCATTTAGATCACCTTCGCTTCATTCTTTAACTTTTCAACCAGCTCTGCTACCGACGCAACCATAATACCGGCCTTACGTTCAGCAGGCGGCGTTACCTTGATCACCGTTTGATGCGCTTTGAGCGTCACGCCTAAATCAGCCACCGTCAGCACATCTAATGGCTTACGTTTGGCTTTCATGATATTAGGTAATGAGGCATAACGTGGCTCATTCAAACGTAAATCCGCAGTCACCACAGCTGGCAACGGTAGATTTAAGGTTTGCATACCACCATCTATCTCACGAGCAACTTGAAGTGAATTACCTTCAACTTTAATTGCTGAAGCAAAGGTCGCTTGCGGCATATCCGTTAATGCAGCAAACATTTGGCCCGTTTGGTTATTATCACCATCAATGGATTGCTTACCAAACAGCACTAATTGCGCTTGTTCTTTTTCTTGTACGGCTTTAAGTAATTTGGCAATTGATACTGGTGCTAACTCTTCTTCAGTATCAATGTGAATCGCGCGATCAGCACCTAATGCTAATGCGGTACGCAATTGTTCTTGAACGGCTTTATTGCCGATGCTGACGACCACTACTTCAGTAGCACTGCCCGCTTCTTTTAAACGAACCGCTTCTTCTACTGCAATTTCACAAAAAGGGTTCAACGCCATTTTGAGGTTTGCGTTATCAACGCTGGTGTTGTCAGCTTTTACCCTGACCTTCACATTGGCATCAACTACGCGCTTAACAGGCACCAATACTTTCATAGGGCTTCCTTCCTACACTTTCATGTACATGGACAAAACATTGGTGATCACCAATGCAGGATAGCGCCACTTTACGTCCTGTTAACGTTAACGTCAACCAAAGTCAAACGCTTGTTTGCATTTTTAAGACTGTCGTATTGGCCACATTTTTGAACACTTATTTGCCATATATAAAAAGTTCAAAAATTAAATAATATTTAATTTTTGTTTATTGCATAATTTTATTTGATTCGAGCAATATTAGTTTCTATCATTTAGCTGTTGTTCACCATTATCCTGTAATAAAAATAGAGTGGGACGAAAATAGATATGAGCGAATTTTTAGAGATATTAACTCACGGTCGTCGTTTTAAAGCTGCGGTAAAAGATCTTAGCGTTGAAGAACTGCGTGATTTAGCAGCTAAACTAGATAAAATTTTAGTTGAGCGTGAGTCAATGGAAGCAGAAGAACAGCAAGCTATTGCTGCTCGTAATGCAAAAATTGAAGAAATCCGTCAACAAATGGAAGCCGTTGGTTTATCAATCGACGATTTAGGTGGTGTTGCAGTTAAAGCCTCGAGCAAGAAACGCGCTCCTCGTCCAGCGAAATACCAAATTGAAGTTGATGGCGAAGTGATCCAGTGGACAGGTCAAGGCCGTATGCCAACAGTATTTAAGAACGAAGTCAATAAAGGCCGTTCTATGGATGATTTCTTAATCTAATCCAATACCGTAATGGTAATGACAATAGCCATTCGCTATTATCATTGAGTAACATAAAAAAGCTCGCGCCCTGCGAGCTTTTTTATGCCTATCCCACCCCGCCCATTGTCATTCAAGTAAATGCTTAAATTGCGTTACAATTCATCTTTAGTATTTACATCTACTTTAGGTTACTCTTTATTCACCCTCCGTCTAAGTGAATAAAAAATGCAGATAAACAATAAGATAATAATAAGCTGCGGCATAATAAGTAGTTTTGTATCTCAACCCATTTTTGCCGAGGCCAATCCCATCCCCCCCGTCAATAAGTTAACTGCATTGATCAATGCAGAATTAATTCTTGCACCGGGGAAACGACTCTCAAATGCCACATTATTAGTTGAAAACAATCGGATCAAAGCCATTATTGACCAAGGTGATATCCCCGCGGCGGCACTAAAAGTCGATCTCAGTGGTTATACTATTTATCCCGGTTTTATCGATCCTTTTACCGATTATGCTATCGAGTTTGAATATCCCAAATTGCAGCTCACTCGTCCGGTATATGATATTAAGCGTATTGGCGGGAATGCTGAAAATGGTGCAATTCATGCTGAAAAAGAATGGTTTAATTACATTTACCCCAATAAAGAACGCGCACGAGATTGGATCAATAACGGCTTTACCAGTGTACAAAGTAGTAAACTCGATGGTATTTTCCGAGGCACGGGTGTCAGTCTTTCACTCGCGGATAAAACTGCCAATGAGGTAATTTATCGCGCACGCAGCCAACCTTTTATGGCCTTCGATAAAGGCACCTCCGAGCAAGACTACCCCAATTCCCTCATGGGTAGCATCGCGCTTATCAGACAGACCTTTGCTGATGCTAACTGGTATAACCAAAATAAGCACAAATCGGTTAATAGTTCAGCTACACCTCAAATTGAATTTAATATTGCCTTCGAACGTTTAGATAACTTAGCCGAGAAACCAATCGTATTTGAAACAAAAAATCTGAACGATTTGTTGCGTGCAGCGAACCTACTCAAAGAACATAAGCAGCCCGCCAACTTACTCGCAAGTGGCCAAGAATATGCTCGGATCAACGAATTAAAGGCTCTGAATTATCCTTTAATTCTTCCTCTTAATTACCCACAAGCACCCGATGTGGGTACCGATGATGCCGATCGCGAAGTCTCCCTTGCAGAACTCAGACAATGGGAGCGCGCGCCCACAAACCCTGCCGCAGTAGCAAATGCAGGTATCCCCTTTGCGTTTACCCAATTTGGCATTAAGACAGAGGCGTTTTGGCCACGCCTTCGTCAAGCGATTGCGCAAGGACTCAGCGAAGATAAAGCCCTCGCGGCCCTCACCACTCAAGCTGCTGAAATGGCAGGAACCGCTGACTTGACCGGTAAACTTGCCCCGGGCTATATGGCGGACTTTGTCATTACTAAGGGCAATATTTTTAAAGACGGACAGATTTACAGTGTCTGGCTACAGGGACAAGAACAAGCAATCCGCTCACTTTCACAAGCCAAGATGTTGGGTGACTATCAGCTGACGTTGAATAATTTAACTTTAGATTTGAGCCTTGAAGAAGCAGACAAAGCAGGTAAAACCACTTTGCAAGGAAATCTGAGCAGTGGCGAGAAGAGTATTCCACTCACCAACCTCAAGCTTGAAGACGACGGCCGCGTCAGCTTTAACGCCAATTTAACTGATGCAGGCATTCATGGGATCAGCCGTTTTACCCTCTGGTTTGCCAAAGACGGCATTCAAGGCCGGATGGTAGACGCCCAAAGTCGTAGCATTAATGTTGCTGGTATTGCCCTTACGCCTCCGCCAAAGACGGAGCAAGTAGGCACGCCTAAAGCCGATTCAACGCAAACCTTAGTCAGTCAACTTACCTACCCTAACGTCGCCTATGGTTTAAGTGAGGCGCCCAAAGCCGAGAAACTCCATATTAAAAATGCCACCCTGTGGACCTCAGATAAACAAGGTATCTTGGAACATGCGGATCTGCTAATGGCCAATGGCAAGATTGAAAAAATCGGCCAGCAACTCAACACGCCTTCTGGATATCAAGTCCTCGATGCAACGGGCAAGCACTTAACAGCGGGGATTGTCGATGAGCATTCCCATATTGCCATCAACGGCGGCACCAACGAAGGCACAGACGCAGTCACCTCTGAAGTGCGGATTGGGGATGTGATTAATCCTGAAGATGTCTCCATCTATCGCGCACTCGCGGGCGGCGTGACCAGCGCACAATTACTCCATGGCAGCGCTAATCCTATTGGTGGCCAATCCCAGTTAATCAAAATGAAGTGGGGAGAAAGCGCAGAACAGCTAAAGTTTGCCAATGCCCCTGCCAGTATCAAATTCGCCCTTGGCGAAAACGTTAAACAGAGTAACTGGGGCGAAAAGTTTGTGCAGCGCTTCCCGCAGACGCGCATGGGGGTAAAAGCCTTATTTGAAGAAACCTTCGATGCAGCACTCGCCTATGAGAATGCACTGAAGGATTATGATGATTTACGCAGCAGTGAGAAGAAGAAAACCCTCGCACCGCGCCCAAGTTATCGCCTGCAGGCGGTGGCCGAAGTGCTTAAGCAACAGCGCGATGTGCATATTCACTCTTATGTACAGTCGGAAATCTTAATGTTCCTGCGCTTAGCCGAAGCCTACCACTTTAAAGTGCAAACCTTTACCCATGTGCTTGAAGGTTACAAGGTTGCCAGTGAACTGGCTGCCCATGGTGCGGGCGCCTCGACCTTTGCCGATTGGTGGGCTTATAAGTTCGAAGTTTATGATGCGATCCCTCAAAACGCGTGCCTAATGCAAAAACAAGGTGTGCTGACGAGTATCAATTCCGATGACTACGAAATGCAGCGCAGACTCAACCAAGAAGCAGCTAAGTCAATGATGTATTGCGGTATGTCAAAGGAAGATGCCTGGAATATGGTGACCATCAACCCAGCGAAACAGCTCAGAGTCGATGAGTATGTTGGCTCACTCACCTCAGGCAAAATGGCCGATATTGTGCTTTGGAACGCCGAGCCGCTGTCGATTTATGCCAAAGTGACCCAGGCTTGGGTTGAAGGCAAACGCTACTTCGATCGCGACCAAGACCAGCTTGCCCAGCAGCAAGTGGTGGCTGAGCGTGCCGCTCTTATCCAAAAAATTCTCAGTAGTGATGATAACGCTAAGGCGGGTGAAAAAGTTACACCGCTTAACGAGCCACAATGGCACTGCGATACCCATTATCAGGCTTGGGGCCAACATCATCAGGGAGCAAAATAATGAAGCACTTACCCACGACCTTGCTGCTGTCGACACTGGCCATCACCTTGTCCGTGCAGGCACATAATCTCATCCCTACGCCTAAACAAACTCACGGTGTGTTGATTAAAAACGCCACTGTGCATACGGTCAGCCAAGGGGTTTTAACCAATACCGATGTGTTGATTGAAAACGGTAAAATCAGCGCACTAGGGCCACAGTTAAGCGCCAATGAGGCTGATGGCCAGATGCAGATCATCGATGCTACGGGTAAACATTTATATCCAGGCCTTATTGCACTGGATACCAGTCTTGGCTTAGTGGAAATCGAGATGGTTCGCCCGACCGTAGATAACGCTGAAGTCGGTGACTTTAACCCGCAAATTAGTGCAGCAACGGCTTACAACCCGGATTCGGAGCTGCTGCCAACCATTCGCTATAATGGCATCACTCACGCACAAATTGTCCCTAGTGGTGACGGACTCGCAGGCCAATCGGTGGTCGTCGATCTCGATGCGTGGACCATTGAAGATGCATTGCACCCCAGTGAAGGCCAATTTCATGTTTACTGGCCACAGATAAAACGCATGCCAGAGGATGAAAAAGGAAAAGCCAAAGCGATTGAAAAAAATCAGCAGGCGATCAATCAACTCATCACTGCCTTTGAAGATGGTTACCGCTACTTTTTGAGCCAAAATACACCGGATGCCGACCACAAGCCTAATCTGCGTTGGCAGGCCATGTTGCCACTGTACCAAGGTAAAGCGACGCTATTTGCCCACGCAGACAGTGTTAACCAAATCGAGCAAGTAATTGCACTGACTAAAAAATATCAATTTAAATTGGTCATTGTCGGCGGTTATGACGCGTGGCGATTAGCTTCAAGTTTAAGGGAAGTGAATGCCAGTGTGATTTACCCGCACACCCTAAGCCTACCTAAACGTACAGATGAACCGGTAGATTTACCGTTTAAAATCCCGTCGTTACTTGCGAGCGCAGGCATTCCCTATGCGCTTGGCTTTTCATCGGATTGGAACAGTCGTAACCTACCCTATGCCGCAGGTTACAGCGCAGCTTATGGCGTTACGGCAGAGCAAGCGTTGAAATCTGTCACGTTAGATGCTGCAAAGCTGTTAGGGATTAACGATTTAGGCGCTATCGAAGTAGGCTATCAGGGCAGCGTTGTGCTGAGTGACGGAGATATCCTCGACCCCATGAGTAACAAAATTGATGCGATCTGGATTGAAGGAAGACAAATAGATCTGAATAATCGCCACCAGCAGCTTTATCAAAAGTATCTTAAGCGATAGAATTTACTGAGATAAATCGCACAGCACCGCGCAGTCCATGGGACTGCGCTTCTTTACCCTTAATCTCAGGTCAAACCATGAAAATCATCCTCTCAAGTGCATTAGTGCTCCTGCTTAGCGCCTGTGCCAGCGACTACAGTTTTAATAGCAATTTAGACGGTGAGGCGATTAGTGACTACTTCAAGGCAGGCGATGTTACGCTATTTGAAGGTGATAGTTTGCCTAAAGGCCACTACGAATTGAAAGGCTTAGTGCAAGGAGAATCTTGCCAAGCGGATGTAAATGGCGTGCCAGCATCCTTAAGCGAAGCCAGAACCGAAGCCCGCCGTGCTGCGGCAGACAAAGGTGCTAACGGTATCATCATCAAACAATGCGTGATGATGGAAGAAGCTGCGCAAGGCTGTATCAGCCGCGCGTTATGTGTCGGTCAAGCGATTAAAATGGCCACCGCCGACTAGTTCATCGCGTGTATACTGCACGCCATTCTTGTTGTACTTTACAACCTAAGCCATCTGAGTTTGGGTTGTTGCTCCTTCCTTTAGGTGTTTTTTGCATGACATTTACCAACCAAATTACCGCTGTGGCCACCTGTCGTACCCCCTATAAACAAAAATTTGGCATTCCAAGGCAACCTGGTTTGGTAGAAGCACGCGGTTATGTTGAGCTGGAAGGCCATATCAATCATCTCGACGCCGTGCGCGGTATCGAGCAATATTCGCACCTTTGGCTGCTGTTTTGTTTCCATGAAAATCTCGCCCAAGGCTGGAAAACCACAGTTCGCCCACCGCGTTTAGGTGGTAATGAAAAACTCGGTGTATTCGCAACCCGCTCGACGTTTCGCCCAAACGGCATTGGCCAATCAGTGGTAAAACTCCACCGAGTGGTGCAACGTAAAGGCAAAGTATGCCTGGAGATTTCAGGTATGGATCTTGTCGATGGCACGCCCATTATCGATATTAAGCCCTATATTCCCTTCTCAGATTCGATTGAAGGTGCCGTCGGCGGTATCGCTCAAGAAGCGCCTAAGCTGATTAGCGTGGTGTTTTCCGAGCTCGCGGCAACGCAGATTAACGCCTATAGCAAACAGGACGCTTATACTGATTTGGCCGAACTTATCCGCGGCGTACTCGGACAAGACCCTCGCCCTGCCTATAAAAAAGCCAAGGATGATCCCAAGCTATATCAAGTGGCTTTGTATGATTTGGATATCTTTTGGCGGATGGCGGTTGATGAGGATGATCGGGAATATATTCAAGTGCTCGAACTCAAACCCGGGAAATGTGGCTAAATGCAGACGCTAAACACAACCGCATTGCCTGATTATCAGAGCCAACACAAAAAGCGTCTGTCTTGGATGCCCTGGCTGTATTTTTCACTCAAAGAAAAACACTTAGTCTGGGCTAAACCTTGGCAGGATGAAATTCAAACCAACCTTTGCGCCCTCGAAACCGTCACCATTGGTGATAACTGTTTTATCGCTCCCGAGGCACAGTTATTTGCCGAGCCCAATCGCGATATCAAGATAGGTAATCACTGCATGATTGCCGCCGAATGTTTTTTACATGGCCCGATCACCCTTGGTAATGAAGTCGCCATCAATCATGGCTGCTCCTTCGATGGCGGTCGAGTGGGGATTCAAATTGGCTCCCAAACTCGCATTGCTAACCATGTGACAATCTACGCCTTTAATCATGGCATGGCGCCCGATACGCCCATTTATCAACAAGCCTCCCACTCTAAAGGAGTCGTGATAGGTAAAGATGTCTGGATTGGCGCACAGGCCGGGATAGTTGATGGTGTCACCATTGGCGACCATGCGGTGATTGGCATGGGCTGTATTGTCACTAAAGATGTCCCCACATGGGCTATCGTCGCCGGTAATCCTGCACGGGTGATTGGCGATCGGCGAAATAAGTAAGCAGCGACGAGAATCTAGATATGAGCAATGACGAAGTCGCCCCCTAACGGCGTAGTGCTTATCTTTCTTTATCCGTTATCCAGCATCAAAAATGCTATTTGTCTCCCAGCTAGTTGAATTTAACCTAAATCCATAGGTGACATCATCAAAGCAGGTGATAAAATGGCGCCCATTCAACTCAAATTTGGACATCGGTAATGCGCGTTAGCAAATACCTACTTTCTACTCAAAAAGAAACACCTGCGAATGCAGAAGTCATCAGCCATCAATTAATGCTACGTGCGGGTATGATCCGCCGTAACGCTTCAGGCTTATACAGCTATCTGCCCACGGGCCTGCGTGTATTACGTAAAGTCGAAGCGATTGTTCGTGAAGAAATGAACAAAGCGGGCGCGATTGAAATCCTAATGCCTATGGTGCAACCGGCTGATTTATGGGTAGAAACGGGTCGCTGGGACAAGTTTGGTCCTGAACTACTGCGTTTTAAAGACCGTCATAGCCGTGACTTCGTTCTGGGACCAACCCACGAAGAAGTGATCACCGACTTAATCCGTAAAGAAGTCAGCTCTTACAAACAATTACCGCTGAATCTTTATCAAATTCAAACTAAATTCCGCGACGAAGTTCGCCCACGTTTTGGCGTGATGCGTTCTCGCGAGTTCCTGATGAAAGATGCTTATTCTTTCCATCTTGATGTGGATACCATGAATGAAACCTATGAGGCGATGTATCAAGCCTATAGCAACATTCTGTCGCGCATGGGCTTAGCCTTCCGCCCTGTTTTAGCGGACACGGGTTCTATCGGTGGCAGCATGTCACACGAGTTCCATGTATTAGCGCAAAGCGGTGAAGACTTAATCGCCTACTCTACGGGTAGCGATTATGCCGCTAACATCGAGAAAGCCGAATCGCCAATGCCAACCGAAACGCGCGGCGCGGCGACTGAAGCATTACGTTTAGTCGATACCCCAAATGCGAAAACCATTGCTGAGTTAGTTGAGCAATTCGGTTTAGATATCACTAAAACAGTGAAAACCTTGATTGTTAAGGGTGCGACTGAAGCGGCGCCACTGGTTGCGCTGATTGTACGTGGTGACCACGAGCTAAATGAAATCAAGGCAGATAAATTAGATTTAGTGGCATCACCATTAGAATTTGCCCCAGAAGCCCTGATCCGTGACGCCATTGGCGCAGGTCCAGGCTCATTAGGCCCTGTCGGCCTGAATATGCCGATCATCATCGACCACAGTGTTAGCGTGATGAGCGATTTTGCTGCCGGCGCAAACGTGGATGATAAACACTACTTTGGCATCAACTGGAAGCGCGATCTGCCACTGGCACAAGCGGCCGATATCCGTAACGTGGTTGAAGGCGAGCCAACACCGGATGGTTTAGGTACCTATGCCATGGCTCGTGGTATCGAAGTGGGTCATATCTTCCAACTCGGCACTAACTATTCTAAATCGATGAATGCGACTGTTCTCGATGAGAACGGTAAATCACAGGTGCTGCTGATGGGTTGTTACGGTGTTGGCGTGAGCCGTATCGTGGCTGCTGCGATTGAGCAAAACTTTGATGACCGTGGCATTGTATGGCCAGAAGCGATTGCACCATTCAGTGTGGGCATTCTGCCAATGAATATGCACAAGTCGCACCGCGTCACCGATATCGCCGAGCAGTTATACAAAGACTTAAGCGCTGCGGGTATTGATGTCCTGTTGGATGACCGTAAAGAGCGTCCAGGCGTGATGTTCGCCGATATGGAGCTCATTGGTATTCCTCACACTGTGGTGATTGGTGATCGCAATATCGACGCGGGTGTATTTGAATACAAAAACCGCCGCACCGGTGAAAAACAAGACGTGCCATTCGACCAAATCGTCGATTTCTTAAAGAATCTGCAAGCTTAAGCACTGTCTTTTGCGCTGAATACACATTCGCCAGTGCGAGTTAATGGCTACCATTAACCTCTCAATACAGCAACGCACTTAGGTTTAACTTAAGTGCGTTTTTTATTTCCCGTCTGTTGATGACAAACAAGCTCTCAAGTGCTTGCCTTTGACTCTTCTCATCAAAAACTAAAGAAATGTCATTAAGATAACTGCTCAGACTTGCTTTTTTAGACAAGGCATTGCTTTAATAAAATCATAATAACAAGTCGTTGAGTATTAAGATTGCCAACATCAACAGCATTAGTTCTCGGTGGCGGTGGCGCTCGTGCCGCCTATCAAGTGGGAGTGTTAAAAGCACTGGTCCAGCTTTATCCTCGCAACCATGGCATTCCCTTCAAAATCATATGTGGCACTTCCGCTGGTGCCATTAATGGTACTTCAATCGCCACCCATGCCTCATGTTTTCATTTAGGTGTCAAAAAACTCGAATGGGTATGGCGTCATTTTGAAACTAGAAAAGTGTACAGAGCCACTCTTCCTGGCGTGTTAAAGCACCTCTCAAAAATGGCGCTAAAAGGCTTACAGGACGATAAGGTCAATACAGATGCTGGCAGCCTGCTCGATAATGAACCTTTACGGCACTTATTGAATGAACTTATCGATTTTAAAAGAATTGATCGCAATATCCGCAACGGCGCTTTAACCGCTCTGAGTGTCGATACCTCCTGCTATAACAACTCGCGTTCGGTGACGTTTTTTCAAGCGGCACGGGATATTGAAAACTGGACCCGCGCCAGACGCAGCGGTGAGCGGCGCATGTTAAATACCGAGCACTTGTTAGCAAGCTCAGCCATTCCCATGGTGTTCCCGTCAATTAAACTTAATCAAGCTTATTATGGTGACGGCTCAGTCCACCAGCTCGCGCCGCTTTCAAGTCCAATCCATTTGGGGGCTAATAAGCTATTAGTGATAAACCTAGACAGTCCCCATAAGCATTTTCCGATGGAGCTAGAATATCATCCGAAGACAGCGACCATCGCGGGTCATCTGCTGGATACTATCTTTTCTGATACCTTAAATAGCGATTTAGAGCGCCTAGAGCGCATAAATCATACGCTTTCCCTTATTCCAGAAGAAAGCCGTGCACAACTAGCATTACACCCCATAAAAACCTTAGTGATAAAACCCAGCGAAGATTTAAGCAAAATTGCCGCTCGCTTCTATGATGATATGCCCTGGGCAATTAAAACCTTGCTGGGATTTTTTGGTATCGATAGGCAGTCTGACTCCAGTATTGTGTCGTACCTCTTGTTTGAAAAATCCTATACCAGCGCCCTAATCGATTTAGGTTATAAAGACGGCATGGCGCAACTGAATGAGCTAAAAGCATTTTTCAATTTAACCTAATGCGATGGCGCACAACAAAAAGGCTTACTAAAATCAAATTGAAGCCAGAGTCTTGCCATGATATAAATTGCGCGATGACATATTTCCTTAATCACAATGTGCGAAACTCATTCAAAATTAAGGATTATTCAGTAGCAGCTAAGCTGTAAATCAGTCTAAAGTCTGAGTGACGGAATAGATTTAACATTGATCATTTAAGTTGAATCACCTATCATGCTGTACTAGATTAGCTAAAAATTAGGTTAATTTTTTCTAAAAGGGAATCACGATGAAAAAAACTTCATTAGCACTTATTGCTGCTATTTCAATGTTAGGTTCAGTTGCTGCTAACGCTAACACAACTGGTGTAGCAACTGGTGGTACTGGTGTTGGTGGCGCTACAGGTGCTATCGTTGCTGGTGGTATTGCAGCTGGTGCAGTTGTAACTGGTGTTTTAGTTGCAGCTAACAGTTCTGATGGTAGCCCAGCAGCAACTGGTACTGGTACTGGTACTGGCACAACTACTGGCACTAACTAATCTTTTAGTCAGTGTATTTAAACAACCGCCTTATTGGCGGTTGTTTTTTTTAGGCTTTTTGTAAACAAAATGTATGCTTAATCTAGCTTGAAATCACGCCATCATATATTTACATTGGTTAACAACTACTATTGAGAATAAGCAACTCGGATGCGTATATATAAAAAAATCTTTTCCTTTATTGCTGTTTCGACAGTATGTCTAGGCTTATCGGGCTGTAGCCAACGAATTAGCGCACTAAACGATACCGCAAAACTCGCCTTTTTTGGGAGTGACGATGTGATTCTCTCCCCTGAGCAAGTATCGGCTAATCCTTATGCCAGCATCTATGTAAAAATGGAAGATACGGCTCAGGCATTTGTGGTTTTAGCCTTTGCAGAGCCTAAAATCAGCCTATCTTCAGTAAAAAACTCGCCCGAAGCACTCGAACTTAAATGGTTATCAGCGGATAAGGGCATGTTAGTGACAGTTAACGGCCGCCTAGTCAAAACCCATAATTTGCTTACAGGTAATTTAAGTGCTGTTGAAAGTGATGAGCCAGATCCACTGTTATTAGGATTACACTTAAGCTCCACCCCCAAAACTTGGACTCGAACCCTCGATTGGCAACCTGGTTATCATTATGGCTACCGAGCAACATCAGAATTTAAATTGATTGGTGACGAAAATATTCTAATCAATGGCGCTCCTACACAAGCTTTGCATTTTAGTGAAAACGTCTCTGTGGATGCACTCAATATCCAATATCAAAATGAGTTTTGGCTAGATCCACAAACAGGCAACGTTATTAAAAGCCATCAGAAAATTGCGCCCAATCTGCCGTTTATTGATATCACCTTACTGAAGCCTTTTGCTGCTTAGTGGAGCCATAATGAGATCCTATATTACCCCGTTGGCGCTACTAGTAAGTTCAGTGTTTTTGCCATCCGTAGAAGCCAATACCCAACTTTCTGTCAGTACCTCAGCGTCTCACACGCCGCAGCTACACATTACCTATCCCACAGCTATTCGAGTAGGGCAAGCGGTACAAGATGGGTTAACACAACTTCCCCTTTATAATCAAACGATAAAAAATGAGCCAGTCTCAATTTATTGGCTAGGTGCAGCCCTCTTGGATACAAACAATACTGCTGAATTAGAGGTCACTCGCAAGCAAGTATTGCAACAATTAGCAGACATGGGAGAGCAGGTCGATAATAGTCAATATATTGCTAAACTGGCCAAATTTGCCCAGTTTTTGCGCAACATCAAACTAGGCCAGCGAGTTAATCAGCCGTTAGATCTCGACTTAGTCCGGATTACCGACGCTTATAATCCGGTTATCGATGGTGATTTTTTACTCGTATTACCGCCTCGACCAACTACGGTCACTGTCGTTGGCGCGGTCGCGCAAACGGGTGAACAAGCATGGCAATCACGGGCCAGCAGTAAAGATTATCTAAACCAAGCAGGTTTACTCGATGATGCCGAAAATAGCTTTGTGTGGATTATTCAACCCGATGGCAATGCGATAAAACAGCCTATCGCCTATTGGAATCATCAGGCTCAGGATATAGCCCCTGGAGCAATACTCTTTGTGGAGTTCACGGCGCTGTTTGATGACCATGCCGAATTAAATAACAATATTATTGAATTACTCAAAAATCGGGCTCTGTAATGAAAAAGTCAACTCCCACTTTGCATACGTTCGGGCGTTTATCTGCGCTGTCATTAGCACTGCTACCTTTATTACATGTTAGCGCCGATGAATTTTCTTATCCAACACTCTTACCTTCACAGTCAGATTTTGGTGGCGTTGGTTTAATGCAAATGCCGACTGGCCGCATGGCACCAGAAGGTGAGTTTAACTTTGCCACAAGTTATAACGACGAATACCAACACTTCACCGCCTCAGTACAATTATTCCCTTGGTTTGAAACAACAATCCGCTATACCCAAGTACAGGATTTACTTTATAGCGATGATCCGAGCTTTAGCGGAAGCACTAAATACACAGATAAAGGAATTGATTTTAAGGTACGTCTACTTGAAGAAAGTAACTGGCTGCCAGAAACCTCGATTGGGGTTCGGGACTTTGGCGGCACAGGCTTATTTGATGGTGAGTTTATTGCCGCAACAAAACGAGTCGGCCCATTAGATTTTACCCTCGGCATTGGCTGGGGCTATATTGGCAATAGCGGTAATCTAACCTCGGACAAAAAAGATCTTAATTACAACTGCGACAGAGATACCTCCTATGGTGGTAAAGGTGGAACCGTAGATTACCAACGTTGGTTTAAAGGCTGCGCAGCGCTCTTTGGTGGTGTTGAATACCAAACGCCATGGAAGCCTCTTCGCTTAAAAGTGGAGTACGACGGTAACGACTATCAATCGGATTTCCCCGTTGTACGTGGCGGCATTCCAATGCCTCAGGACAGCAAATTTAACTATGGGATGCTCTATCGGTTTGGCAACTGGGGGGATCTGCATTTAAGTTATGAGCGGGGTAATACTTGGACGCTTGGTTTTAGTCTACAAACTAATTTTAATACCTTATCGCAGATTAAAACCGATCCTGCTGCCGCAAAATATAAGCCACTCCCGGCTGCGCCATTAACCCTTTCACAGACAGAGTCCTCCGCGCCAGTAAACACACCAACAGTCGAACAAGTGACTGTTAGTGTTGATACTTCCGCAACAAATAAATCAGAAGAGCAAAATGCAGAAGTAGCTAATCTAGAGCCTGTAAACGCTTCCAGTCAGACGGTTGCGAATACCCAAGTAGATTGGAATAAGGTCGCTCAAGACTTACAAACCATCGCAGGGTACGCAAACGCCAGAATTTATTTGGATAAAGACAGCATCACTGTCGTCGGTGAACAAACCAAATTCCGTGATAGAAATGAAGCACATCAAAGAGCGGCAACCATACTCGCTAATAGCACTGATGCAACTCGTATCAAAGAGTATAGGTTGATTGAAACCCGTTATAGCCAACCAATAACAGAAACGCGCATCGATGCGCAAAAATTTGCCCAAGTGGCAAGTTATGGCTATCTGAATGCTAAAATCACTGATGCCAGTGTTGTGAGTGTTCCCAGCTTACCACAGGGACAACAAGTCAATAACACTGATAAAGATTGGTTAGATAAGCTTAGTTTTGATGTTTCGCCCACCATGGCCCAATCCTTCGGAGGCTCTGAAGGTTTTTATATGTTCAATATTGGGGTCACAGGCAGTGCAAATTATCGCTTTACCGATAATTTAGACTTTTCAGGTTCCCTTTATCTGAATCTTTACGATAACTACGACAAGTTTTTATACGATGTTCCACCTGATGGAACTGACTTAAAACGTGTTCGCACACTTATCCGTCAATATGTTCATGAAAATCCAGTAAGGGTGAATAATCTGCAACTGACTTGGATGGATAATTTAACGGATAATATATCCTACCAAGCCTATGGCGGCTATTTAGAAATGATGTATGGTGGTGTAGGGACAGAGTTCCTCTACCGCCCCCTTAACAGCCAATGGGCCTTTGGTGTTGATGTGAATTATGTTAAGCAGCGCGACCCAGATAGCATGCTTGGCTTCTTTAAAGATGAACATCAATTTGATCCTATTACAAACCGCCCTTATAGAGTACAAACGGGAGCTGTCACAGGTAATGCGACTGTCTATTATCAACCCGACTGGTTCCCCAATACTTTATTGAGGATCAGTGCGGGTCAATATCTGACTGAAGATAAAGGGGTAACGGTTGATTTCTCCAAACAATTTGATAGCGGCGTGATTGTTGGCGCCTTTGCGACTAAGACAAACCTTTCTTCTGAGGAATATGGTGAGGGTAGCTTTACCAAAGGCTTCTACATCTCTATCCCATTTGATTTAATGACGATTAAATCAACTCATAGTCGTGCGACAATCAGTTGGATGCCGCTCACCCGCGATGGTGGTCAAATGGTCGGCCGTAAGTATTACCTCTTTGATAATACTGATGCTCGCTCACCTTGGTTCACTCGCCCCAGCACTGAAAATAAGCCTGTAAAATAACCGAAACCGCCGTTAGCGTTTAGACGCTAACGGCGGCATTGGCATCTCTTACGGAAAGAATGGGTGTGTTGTTTAACAGTGGCCACTCAATCGCAAACTTGGCACTATTCCAAGCAAGTACATATTCATCACTCGGCGCATAATAATCACTACAACGATACAACACATCAGCATACTCACTTAACACATAAAACCCGTGGGCAAAACCTGGGGGGATCCACATTTGCAAATGATTATCCGCAGAAAGAATCCTGCCAATCCATTTGCCATAGGTCGCGGATTGTGGACGAATATCGACGGCAACATCAAAAATACTGCCAGCACACACTCGGACTAATTTACCCTGCGGATATTGTTGCTGGTAATGCAATCCACGCAATACATGCTGCTGCGAGCGACTATAGTTATCTTGCACTAACGCTGGCGCTTCAAATCCGCGACTCAGCAAGCACTCAGTAAAATACGCTTGTCGAAAGGTTTCCATAAAAAAGCCTCGCTCATCGCCAAATACCTTAGGTTCAAAGATAAGTACTTCAGCCAGCTCGGTTTCAATGCACTTCATTAAACACCTGTTTATTTAATAAACCTAAAAGATACTCACCATAGCCACTTTTAAGTAAAGGTTGAGCTAAGGCAGCTAGCTGCGACGCATTAATCCAGCCACAATGGAATGCCACTTCCGGGCAATTTACTTTCAAGCCCTGTCGTTTCTCAATAGCGGCAATAAATGACCTTACCGACCATTAAATCCAACATTCAAAATGCCTTTTCTCATTGATACATCAAGGATTAGTGAATTGAATCGAGGCGCAGATAGTAGCATACAAATACAAATTAAACGCAGGGCGAAACGGCTTACTAGAAAATGCAGAACGTTGCTATGCGGGTTCTAGATTCTAGATTCCGCTTTATTTCTCAGGAAGTTGTATGTCGACTTTTACGCCTTGGTTAGGCGAAGAGGTCAGAATAATACTGCCATGGAGCTTTTGGGTAACCAAATTGTAGATAATTGACATGCCTAAGCCTGTGCCGCCATCTTTGCGAGCGGTGGTAAAAAAAGGCTCAAAGGCTTTCATCTTGACCTCATCAGTCATGCCGACACCATTATCTTGATAACTCATGCAAACGCTCGAGCCTTGCTGTTCAACTCGGATAGTTATTTGTTTATCACCAGCAAAATTGTCAGGAAACCCATGCCGAAAGCTATTGGCAACTAGATTGGTAAAAATTTGCGCGATTGCCCCAGGGTAAGACTCGATAAAAATTTGGTCACCAAGGTCAACGGTTAAGGTGATATTCTTCTTACGCATTAATGGCCTTAATGAGCTAAAAATCTGGAAAAGATAAGCCTTTAAATTAAATCGCTCACGTTCAAGTACCGACTGATCCGCCGCGGTCCGCTTAAAGTTGTGGACTAACTCCGCTGCTCGCGCCAAATTTCGCTCTATCAGTCCCAAACCATCTTGCATCGTATTGATAAAGTTTAAAAACTTATCTTCGTCGAGTTCATTTTGCTCAAATGTACTTTTTAGCAATGCGACCTCATCTAAACAATGAGTTACTGAGGTCACAGCAATCCCCAAAGGCGTATTGACCTCATGGGCAACCCCTGCCACTAAACTCCCTAAAGCCGCCATTTTCTCATTTTCAATCAAATGATGTTGTGTTGAACGTAAATCCGCCAATGCGGTTTCCAATTCTTGAGTTCTTAATTCAACTTGCGCTTCCAAATCCGCATTAATGGCTTTTAATTGCTGCTGATAATCTAAAATTTCCCTTGCACTCATTGCCCGACCAAATAAATCGGCCAAAGCGGAAGCAAAGGCTTTTTCATCGCGGGTCCATTCTCTTGGCTCACCTTGATGTTCAGAACAAATAATGCCCACCATCTTACCGCGATGACGGATAGGGCTATCTAATATGGAGGTAATACCATTAGGCACTAAGTAAACCTTTACAAACTCATGGGTTGCTCTATCGGTTTGAGCCTGATTAGCCACTATCGCTCTTTCATTATCTAATAAACTGAAATAATAAGGATAATCAGCACGCGTTAAGACAAAAGCTTCTTGTCTTTGCATATTATCGAGCAGGTAAAAGCAGTGCATACTTTGATGATCTTCAGTCCATAACCAAATACTGGCACGGCTGATGTTTAAGCCTTGGCACACTGAAGCAACAATGAGTTGCGATGCCTCAGCTAAATCGCCACCATCAATAATTGAAGAGCGACTCACGTCAAATAAAATCCTATCTAACATCCGCGTCATAATGATGGAGTTCTCCGCGTGGCTTCACCAGACATTGAAATCTGACAATAGCTTCAGTGGCCACTGCTTATGCAAGAGTCTTAAGTACTAACCTTAAAGTGACAGTCTTTAGTATAGATTCTATCTGCAAACTCACTAGGTCATTACTCTACAGAATAGCATTTCAGCGCATCTCGTTCCCCCAGCTCAACTGCGACAGCGCCATATTCTCGGATTTAACACTATAGCAATGAAGCCGTAAGCGCCGCTGAAATTAAGATCCCAAATGCCATATCGAGCATAGCCTTAAGGCCTTTAATATGACCCCATACCATAGTAAATAAGTTTGGTGCCATCGTAGATGGCGGTTATCATCCCTAATATCAATAAATCAGAGGCTTGAGATGAATATGCAACGTCCACTCTTTACTATCGCCTTAGTCGCAATCATGGCAACCGCTTGCAGCGATCCGCAACATGCAACAGATCAAACCTCCACAGCCAATACAGAAACTCAAAAGACCATCCCCCTTGGCGATACCAGCCAAAATGCACTCGATTGGCCAGGCATGTATGAAGGTGTTTTACCCTGTGCGAGTTGCGAAGGTATTCAAACCACGCTAACGCTACTGGCAGATAACAGCTTTGAATTAAAAAGTATTTATTTGGGCAAAGATGAGAGCATCTTCAAGGTGGCAGGAAAATTTGACTGGGATGGCAAGGGCTCAAAAATTACTTTATCCGATGGCAGTAAATACCTCGTCGGTGAAAACCAGCTATTTATGCTAGATAACGAAGGCAACAGGATAAGCGGCGAACTAGCTGAGCACTATATATTGAAAAAGAAAGGGATGTAAAAAAGAGCATTGCAGCGTGACAGTGAGAAGTTGAGTGCTCCACCCAGCTAGAACGCTGTGATTCTAGAGCAAGCTTGTCAGCGTCCTAGATTCTCACATTGGTGGTCACTCAAAATGAAAAGAGTTACTAAGACATGAACCCAGATATCCAAATTATCCGCTATCAAGACTGTGAATCGAGTTTATGGAAAAACGGCGGCGGTAGTACTAAACAACTGTTAATATCGCCAAAGGATGCTGACCTAACTAACTTTGATTATAGGTTCAGCGTTGCCACCATTTCGAGCAACGGCCCCTTCTCACCATTTCCTGGCATCGATAGACAGTTGTGTATCTTGGAAGGCGAAGGCGTAAAGCTAATGATGTCTGACAATGCGGGGCTTTGTTTCCTAAATCGATTCAGCGAACAAAGCCCCTCATAATCGTCTAAATATCAAACTACACGGTAAGTTACAGGCATGCCTAGCCCTGTAAGCTTGTTCAAAGCCTTTATCATCGCGTAAGTTTCTCCCACCTGACCGTTATAATTTCGCAGGCTCAATCTACCACCAAGTAATTGCTTTACCCTGTACATGGCAGTTTCTGAGATTGACCGCCGATGATAACCATACCGTTTTTTCCACTGCTTATTTGAACTATAAAGCTGTTGCCAACTGACCGCTAAGTTACGCGGATGTCCGTGTTCCCAGAGTGCAGCACCTTCCCTCGGTGGAATGAGTACTAAAGCGCGTTTTCTACGAACCGCATCGTGACAGGCTCTTGTGTCGTAAGCACCATCACCTGAAATATTTCGGATTTTTCGATGGGTTTGCTTGAGCAAATTCGGCATAACTTCAGCATCAGTGACGCCGGATAAACTCAGTTCTGCTGCAATAATTTCATGGCTATGGGTATCGACGGCGATATGCAGCTTACGCCACACGCGGCGCTTGCCATCTGTGCCATGTTTCTTCACTTTCCACTCACCTTCGCCATAAACCTTCAAGCCTGTCGAATCGATAGCCAAGTGCTCAATGGTGCCACGCGTCTTGGTTTTAAAAGCAATCTTGACGGCTTTCGCTCGTTTGCTGATACAAGTGTAATGTGGGCACGAAAGCGGAATATCAGCCAGTTTAAACACCGAGTTGATAAAGCCTTGTAACGCTCGCAGTGGCATAGAGAAAACACGTTTAACCATCAGTGCGGTGGTAATGGCTAAGTCGCTAAATACGTGTGGGCGACCTTTCCTTGGTTGCTCAGCCTTAGCTTTCCACTGGGCGATAGCGTCCTCATCAATCCAGAAGGTAAGTGAGCCACGATTAACTAAGGCTTGATTGTATGCTTCCAGTTAGTTGTTTTATAGCGAGGTTTTGACACGATTGATGGGTGAGTTGATAGGCTATGCCGATCAGATCACCAGCTATGGTTTTAGTTCAACTGATTTAGGAAACAAAGCCTTATTTTGTGCAAGTTTATCATGATAAACTATCAAATCTATTAACCATTTTATCCGATGGCAATTTGTTTTCATCGCATGAAGACATAAATACAGGTATTCTAGCGTGCAAGGCTCTCGAGTGCCGGAAAGGTAATAAGTTGACATGTCTTTACTAATTTGCGAATTTTCGTTATCTAACCTAGTGTGTAACTCTATGATCTTATTATTATCTGAAATATAAACTTTATCTTTAAATGATTTAGTGAGCATATTTTCACCGAGATCATTGTCAGCAAATAATCCATGCTTTGGTTTAAATCCATATTTCAGTAACATCTCTTCGACTGAAATTACATTATCTGAATTGGTGAGTAAATCTATATCGTTCGAATACCTTATCCCTAAATTTTCATAGAGGCGCATAGAGAGATCTATTCCTTTAAAAAATCTAAAGCTGAGGCTGTTATTAGAGAAATCTTTACTAAGCTCAGTTTGAATTTTAAACTGAACTAGCGTGAAACCATTGTTTTTTGGCAATGCTAGCAAGCCGCTAGTTAAATGGATTAGAAAAAAAACCTTAAATCGGAGATATTATTAAATACTAAATTCCACACTCGGTGATAATTTATTAACTTTTTCAAATTTTCTTCATCAAAGCCATCGGCTAAAGCCTGCCTGACATGTTCACATTTAGATAGAGGATTACACAATAGAAAAAGTAATCGTAACTGATTAACATCTGAGCCTAGTATTAATGCAACCTTGATAAGATTAAATTAGATAGCAAAAAGCCCTATAAAATAGGGCTTTTTTAAGATTAATAACCATGCTTGGTCGTATAATCGATTAAAGAGTCGTAAACAGCATCGGCAACGACAAGATCATCTTCGCATAATGGATGACCGGAACGCAGTAAAATACTCCTCCCTACATTCGCAGCTTTTGCAGCCAAAATATCTGAAATCTTATCTCCAAACATTATGCTCTCAGACATATTGATATTGAACGCCACTTGAGCCTCAAGCAACATACCAGGATTAGGCTTACGGCAAGAGCAATCCATTAAATATTTGCCAACCCCCTTGAGAGGGTGATGAGGACAAAAGTAAACTTTTAAGACCTCAATTCCTTCTCTCTGAAGTATGTCAAGATAATAACGAGTGAGTGTATGATATTGCTCCTCAGTATAATAACCCCTGCCAATCCCGGCCTGATTAGTGATAACCACAAATGAAAATCCTTCAGACTTAAGGGATTTAAGTGCAGGAATAACACCATCAACAAACTCAAAATCTTCTATCTTGTAGAGATAGTTCTTTTCGACATTAATGACACCGTCACGGTCTAAGAATACTACCTTCATTGAGTAAATTCTTTGATTAAACGGAAGTAGTCCTCAGGTACACCTATATCAATAAACTCAGCATCTGCGACACATGTCTCAACTAAATTTAATGCAACGAGTTTAGGCAATATATCTGTTTCGAAAGAAAATACTTTCATATCAGCATTTACAACATCAAATGCAGATCTTTTAACGTTATAAATACCTGCATTGATAAAACCTGAACCAAGCGTCCCTTTTTCAAGAAAGGCGGTTACTTTGCCAAGTTCAAAACTGAGACCACCGAAACGAGCTCTATCATCTACTTCAATCGCAAGGATCTTAACCGCAGAATTTGGGTCTTCGAAAGCAATCGCCTGACTCGAATACTCACCAAAAATTAGCGTATCACCGTTTACAACTGTAGCCTCTGTAATGTTGCACTTATCCATGGCATAACGAATTGCACCACCAGTACCAAGTAACTCATCTTCAATGACACATTCGTATGAAAAATCATTTACTGAATCAGCTAAATAACTGATTACCGTTTCAGCCTTATAACCGAGTGAAAAGATAAAGTGCTCGTATCCCTTTGAGACTAACTGATTTAATAAAATTCTTAAAAAAGGGTCAGTTCCAATGGGAGCCATACACTTAGGCACATCGGCAACAACACTTCTTAGTCGAGTTCCTAAACCGCCAGCCAAAATGATACAAGTTTGCTTCATCAAGATTATTCCGGTTTTAAATGGGAGAACATTTCTTGCTCTACATGTTGACACAACATGTGGCCAATCAAAATATGAGATTCCTGAATACGCGCAGTGTGATAAGAAGGAACCTTGATCGCATAATCAACAAGCTCTTCTAATTTGCCGCCAGCACCACATAAAGCTACAGATGTCACTTCTAGACTTTTACAAATATCAAATGCAGCAACCACGTTTTTTGATGTACCAGACGTTGTAATACCGACAAACATATCGCCCGCACGAGCCTGTGCGGCCAATTGTCTTTTAAACAAGTTTTCATACCCATAGTCATTACCAATAGCAGTGATCATGGAGGTGTCTGTAGACAGAGATAATGACGGCAGTCCGGGACGATCGAATTCAAAACGACTCACAAACTCAGCAGCTAAATGTTGAGCATCGGCCGCACTACCACCGTTTCCAGCAAAAATAACGCGATTACCACGGCGAACAGTTTCTGACATCAGCTCACCGACTTTTACGACTAAAGCCAACAGCGCTTCGTCTTCAAGCAATTGTTGCTTAACATTAATAGAATCTTGAATGCCCTTTTTAAGTAAACTTAAGCGATTGTCCATGATTTAACTCCTTCCTCGACAAATTTAAATGAAAAAAAACTTCCCTCATAAATTGAAAGGGCACGCATTACGTTTAAGCGATTAGCTGGAGATACAGCAATCATCATAAAACCACCACCACCTGCACCAGAAATCTTTAGTGCTGAAGCGCCAGCAGCCATCGCAGAGTTCGCAATGTTATCGATATGAGAGTTGGAAATACCTGCAGCAGCATTCTTTTTCGCTATCCATGACTGGCCTAATACTTCAATAAAGCCATCAATATCGCCTTTGAGCAATTGCTCTTTCATCTTAATCGCAATAGCACGAATTGCATGCATAGCATCTAAAGCCTTGGTATTCTCTTTAGTAGACGCAATTTGCTCATTAATGATTTTAGCCGACTCACGCGAACGACCAGTATGATAAAGTAAAAGACGACTTTCTAACTCGAGTAAAATATCACCTTTAACTCTTAATGGATTAACGATTACATTGTTGTTATCGTGAAATTCCATAAAATTAACACCACCAAATGCAGCTGCGTATTGGTCTTGCTTTCCTCCTGCCATTAAGCAATCAACGCGCTCAATTTCGTAAGCTAACTTTGCAACGTCATATTCGCCTAACGGTAGCTTTAGGTATTCACTATAAGCTTGTACTAATGCGACAACGAGCGCAGATGAAGACCCCACACCACTTCCTGGAGGTGCATCTGAATATGAAATCACATTAACAGAAAGGGGTTGGCTGTTATTGAAATCCTTAATAATCCGATTGTAAACCGCTCTGTGTAGAACTAGATCCCCTTCAAGGTCATAGTGAGAGGATATCGGCAGTAACTCAGACACATTAAAATCTGAAGCCTCAAATCGCACCTGTGTACCATTATATTCAGTGATATGAACATTGGTTGCGAGTGAAATGGTTGCATTTAACACTAGGCCACCATAAATATCACTGTAGGGACTGACATCTGTCCCACCACCTGCCAAACCTAGTCTGAGTGGCGCCTTAGCATGTACACTTTTCATCTACCATTCCTTTCTATACTAGACTCTATTACTTCAATGTATTTTTCAGCAGAGGATGACCACGTAAAACTCTGTTGAATATATTCCCTGGCTGCAATTTGCACAGATTTTCGACAGACATCATCCTCTAATAATTGCGAAATTAACCTAATCCAATCTTCATTGTCTTTTGCAATAAATGAATGAACAGTATCTTCTAATCCAACCATTGGTTTGGCAGCTAATGGACTCATAATATTAGGCAAACCCAGAGCCATTGTTTCGAGTACCTTATTCTGAATGCCACCACCACTCACCATTGGTGCAATAGAAAATTTTGTCTTTGAAATAAAATCAAAAGGGTCATCCATAAATCCAGTGATAACGACTCTTGAATCACGCTCTGCCAGCGCTTTTACTTCAGCAGTTGGACTTGCACCAACAATATAAAAATTTACATCCGCTGGCAACCTGTTCAAAATGTGTTTGGCAAACCACAAAACTGCGTCAATGTTGGGTTGATAATCCATTTTCCCCAAGAATGAAAAGGCATTTTTCTTTTCCTCAACAATAGGATAAGTTAATAATTTCTCATTAACACCATGAGGAATCCAAGTTATTCTTTGCTTATTCTTAAAGTTATCGATTTCGGTCAAGTTGAACAAAAAAGTGCCATCGAAATGGTCGACTACTGTTTGCTCATATTTAATTAAAAGCTTCGATTCAAACTTATAGTAAAGTGATTTCCAAGAACTTGCGACCGTTTCTGCTGATTTCTGGTAATTCTGACCTATGCTGTCAGCCATATCGCAAAGTTTTGTCTTTTTTAATAATCTTGCATATTCAGCTGTACGTACTAGGGTACAAAATATTGCATCAACATTATTTGAATAACTTTGAATGTAACGATTGACATCACTAAAAAAGTAAAGAGAGCATTGCAAAGGTATTGGTAGACGAAATACGCCCTTTAATAACGAGGCCAAAAAATCAAACTTTGACTTTTTGAACACTTTATATTCACCTACTGACTCTAAAAAAGCGACCTGTTCCGCAGTCACATCTTCACTAGTGATAACAACTACATGCAACTTATATTTTAAAGCTAATTTTTTTAATAAATTGTAGTTTTTCGCTCTATCACCACCTATCGGTGGATACGGCATACGCGAACACAAAAACATCAACTTTTTCACTTTGTCACCTGCATTGCCATACCTTCCCAAAAGGCTTTTTGTCTTATTTTATATTCATCCAAGGACTCCATTCGAAGAATGATTCGTAAAATAAAGTCAAATTGAATTAACACTAAGTGAATCGGCAAAAACAATAAATTGGAGAATTTCCTTGCCATATAAACTCTATTTCGAGCCGTCATACGAACAGAAAAAGGAGAACCTTTACCTGTCAGGCTGCTTACCTTATGGAAAAGAATAGGTGTAGGCGTATAAAATAGAGTTAAGCCCGCATGGTAAGCCCGAATACAAAAATCTGTATCATCACAATACACAAAATATTGCTTATCCATTAAGCCAATTTTATCAAAAACATCATACTTGATAAGCATCGCGCAAGTTGGCGAATAGTTGATTTTCTTAGCGACATTTAACTCATGACAATCTTTTTTATTGATGCCAAGGTGAGTCGCTGCATATCCACGCCAAATCTCTAATTGTCCGCCGGCACACCAGATAGTATCTCTTGGATCATCATAGTAAATTTTTGGTACTAGCAGATCAGCATTAAGTGCATCTTGCTCCAAAAGCATATTGAGCAAAAAATCATCCGGAAAATGAGTATCATTGTTCAATAAGAGGATAAAATCACACTTATCTGATAAAGCCGCTTCTATACCCTGATTGTTACCTTCTGCAACACCAAGATTATCCTGATTTGCAATCACTCTAACCTCAAAGGGTAACTCAGCCTTCGCGAGCATATCTAGAGTTAGGTCGCGAGAATTATTATCAACCACATATAAAACAAAATTTTGATGTCTTTGGTTGGTAAGAGAAGCAAGAAAATCTTCTAATACAGGTTCGCTATTAAAGGTAACTGTAACTATACCTATTTTGTTACTCATAAACTTCTGCCACCACTCTCGCTAGAATGAGTTTCAATTAGCTTGCCTAGAAAAGCTAACCAAAACCAAATATATATATCATTAAAAACGGGCAACCCAATTAAGGTATAGGCTGCCATACCAAAAAAAATAGGCTTTAGAATTTTACTACTTTGTTGTTGATTACAAATAGTAAACACACCACGCCAAAAAACAAAGTAGTATAAAAAAAGTCCAACTACACCCGTTGAAACGAGCATCTTTGCAGAAACTGAAGATAGTGAAAAGTTAAACTGCTTTACATCTTGAATGACGGGAAGAACATCTTCAGGTATAAACATTGCAAATTCAGAGCTTTCTGCAGCCAAGCCTAAACCAATCCAATTTTCAGGTTTAAGAAAATAGTCAAAAATAAAAAATAACACACCGCGGTCAATCACAGAGGCACTTTGTTCTCCGGCCCCATTTATGCCATTAAAAGCAGACAATATCATCAACTTTGCGTAATTGTTTTCAGCAGAAAAAAGCATTAAATACGCAAGAAAACAAGATAGTGCTATAGCGAGCATTATTCCATATTTGCGATAGTTCGAAAATAAAACAACACCAAGACCGAGGCAACCGAGTCGAATAATACCTGTTCCACTAAGACTTAAAACAAAGACTAGCGCTACCATCAGGGCTGTTACTTTCGAGAGCAAATTTAATCGATTAAAATAAATAACTTGAAATAGCAACAGTGGCATCATAATAAAGACTGAATACTCAGCCAAATGCGATGGCTCAGTAAAAATAAAACCTGTCGCTCGACCTCCCACTAAAACGACTTGCACAAGAGATAAAACGAATACACCTATAAAACTATAAAAAATTAAACTAATAATTTTCTCAACTGACGTGCGACTAAAAAGATATTGAAACAATAAGAAGGTTAAGTAACCTAATAGAAGTGAAATTGTCGTACGGATAATGGACTGCACTCGCAAGCCATTAAAAGGGTCAATATCTTTAATGATACCCTGCAAAAGTAAAGAAAAAAGTGATAAGAAAAAATAACCTAATAAAACAGCACCAACAAATCGACCAACTTTACCACGAAAGACTCGTGGCAAAAGAAATGGTGCCATAACTAATGCAATAAAATTAAGTAGCCAAAAACTTTGTACTGGTAGACCAATGTAATAAAACAGTGATTCTATTGGCAACAACAATAATAAATAAGACATTACTGACCTATTCGTTCCCAGCTTGCTGTTTCAAAGTTATACTTTTTGATTATTTTTGCAGGGTTACCTGCAACAACACAATAATCTGGTACACTTTTAGTAACCACAGACATCGCTCCTACAATACAATTTCTACCTATGTGTACTCCAGGAGATATATGTGCACCATACCCGATAAATGAACCCATTCCAATACGCACACCTAAAGAATGAGAATCAACTCTTGCGCCAATTTTAGGTTCAACGGATATATCATCGAAAGGGTGAATAACATCTACTATTGAACAATTACCTGTTATAGAAACATTATCTTCGATACAAATTGAACGCATGCCTACTATATGTACGTTCTGTTCTATATTCACGTTATTCCCAACTAGAATTACAACATCACTAACAGGACATACTACTTCAATTCGAGCACCTTCTCTTATTGAAACACGATTACCTATTGATACATGATTAATATTAGAAAATAGGATTGGCTTATGAATTGTGCAACGCTTGCCAACATTACTAAATTGATGCTTATAATATAAAAATGTCACAAGACGTCTATAAACGACATTTATAATATTTAAAAAATTATTCAATGTCACTAACTGACTCCCAACAATTTGTTTGATTGTTATATTTCTTAATTAGTCTAGCAGGATTTCCTGCAATCATACTAAAACTTGGGAAAGACTTTGTAACAATGGAACCGGCACCTACAATACACCACTCACCTAATGTCACATTTCCAAAAACCTTTGCACCATGTCCTATGAATGAATTTTCTCCTATATAAATTTCACCTCTATCATACCAATCTTGCTTCATGATCAAACCGTCTCTAGGTGATATCCCATGAGCCACAGTGCTCATGTACACATAATCAGATAAAACTACGCCATCTGATAAAGTAATTTTCGACGATGTATGTAAGTCAAAAAACTTTCCAACATACACATCATCACCTAGAACAATTTTTGCATTTAAGTTTTTATTTTTAAAAACCAAAAAATTCCCGAAATAGTGTAGACTAACATTTTTACCATATACGATAGTCCCACTAATTTTTTGCAGAAAATATTTAAATCTATATAGTTTTAAAATTAAAAAAGACAAATTAAACCTCAACTATTGAACAAAAAAAGCCAAATCATTAGCAGCGGAAATACTACATAGGTTATAACAGCAAAAAATAAATTTACATCAATATTTCTTCTTAGCAAGAAAAAGCAATAAATGGCCATGATAATAAGTGCAGACAAAGCAACAGCATATACTATTGAAAGCCAACCTACTGAGAAAACATTAATAAATAATAATGAAAACCCAAAACAAAGAGCCCCCTCGACAAATGGAAATAGCATGATGTTAGAATGCTTCGCCTTTGCGAGTAATACAAGCCCAAATGGAACACCAATGCTTCTAATAAGGTAAACCAATAATAATGCACTAAACATTGAAGACACTTCAGCTGAGTTATCTCTATTTGTTAATATGTCAAATAAAAACTCCCCAATGTAAAGTGATACAAGTACAGAAAAAGGAATTATAATGCAGATTGATATGGTAACTATCTTAAAAACTTTTGATATTCCATTCTCATTACCAGTCTTATATAAATGCGTCAATGGCTGAATAAGTGGAGAAAGAACAGTCGACATTGCTCCAGAGATAAGACCAACAAGACTCATTGCAACAGAGTAATTTGCCACGTGTTCATAATCGTACTTAGATATAATTAGAACACCAATTCCGCTCACTAAAAACGTCGAAAAATTTAATACAAAAACACCATAATAATATCGCCACTCTTGATTGTTTAACTCTGGAAATGAGTTAATTACTTTCTTTGCACATCGAATAAATATAAACTTTATATAACTAGGCGATAAATAACACAATACCAAGTACGAAAAGATATTAATTATAAAAAATGATAACGACATGGCAAGTAGCCCATAATGCGCTACATTCACGAGTACGACACCTAAAATACATTTAAATACGACGTTGACAAGTGCCGGTATTTCATTTTTCTCTTTGCCGATAAAAACACCGGTAAAATAGCCGCCAAATATGTTTAACATATAAGAAAAACAAACAATACTGATCGACCAACTCGCGTTAGGCAAAGTGTCTGTGATTGCTTGATAATTCTGGATTAGCCAACCGTAATTAATACTCAACAAAGAGATAAACAATGTCGACAATAGAATCAAGCAAAACGCAAGTTGCTGAAATCTAAACATCGAGTTTACAGATTTTGAAAGCGAATTTGACCTGTAGGAGACAAAACGGCCAACACTGACTTGAAGTGATGTAGCAGCTACATTAATTAAAATACCGAGCTGTATCGTTACCGACCAAATGGAGAACTCATCTTTAGTTAAAATTTCGTATAAAAATGGCGTAATAGCAACACTCATTAAACTTGTTGCAAAGCCATTTACTATGTTTGAAATCGAGTTTTTAATTAATCTCGACGAATTAATCATTTAAAAGTTCTGACTTAAATTCGGTTATCATTAGTGATAGATCTGAGAGTACATTTCTGGGCGAATAATGAGGTATAAACTTTTTTATTTCATCGATACTTACTGGAGAGAAACGCTCTCTCGGAAAATTCATATCGTGCCAAGTAATAGTACAGTGAGTTTCTGTCTCGAGTACGTCGGCTATTTCTGCCGCTGTAATATTAAAGCCAGCTGCGATATTGATTATTTGCCCTTTGAAATCAAGGTGCTGCGATAGATAGATGCAGGACTCTGCGACATCATAAACAGAGACATAATCTTTGGCATAATCCTTTGCTATATACATATCAATATGCCCGGTATTAATCGCATTACGCGTTATCGCAGGCAAGAAAAGTGGACTATTTAATGCCACTCCGTACACATTACTAGGCCTAACAATACAAACCTTATGCGCGCTTTTAAGACAAAGTTCTTCCGCAACTAATTTAGTTAAATTAAATAGGCGGCGATTATCGTCTACACAAACCGTCAAGTCGGCCGATTCAAAAGATGCCTCTTGGTTCATGTATACACGCGTTGATGACATATACAGCAGACGCTCAAAATGAGCTTTTTGCAGTAGTGAGGATAATAACGTTACATTCGCCTCCAATACTGCAAACGGCGCATTTTTACAATCACCATGACCAGCACAATAAATAATTGTACCAAGATCTTTGTGATAAATGCTTTCATCACCTCGTTCAGGTACAAAAACATTGTGACCTAATTGATTGAGTTGTTTTACTATTTCTGAGCCGATAAACCCGCGACCACCAAATACAGTATATAGGGACATAAAATCCTACCATCCATTAATCAGATTATTTCTGATTGCTGCTAACTCGGGTTGTAGTTTGTCTTTTTCTGATAACAGCGGGTTCTCAATTGGCCACTGGATATTAAGTGATGCATCATTCCAAAGAAGACCACTTTCATCACTTGGGTCATAATAATCTGTACATTTATACTGAAAATCTGCCGTATCACTTAACACACAAAAACCATGGGCAAAACCAGGGGGTACATAAAATTGCAATTTGTTCTTACCGGTTAGGATAATGGTTTCATACTGGCCAAATGTTGGCGAATTCGGCCTTAAATCCACTGCAACATCGAAGACTTCGCCATCAGTAACTGTCACAAGCTTGCCTTGGGGTTTAGTCTTTTGAAAGTGTAATCCCCTGAGCACACCTTTAGATGAGCGTGAACGATTATCTTGGACGAACTCCGCATCAATTCCTGCTTCTCTATAGCGCTGCTTTTGGAAGGTTTCATAAAAAAAACCTCTGTCATCCCCGAAAACTTTGGGTTCGATAATCAGCAGATCTTGTATTTTGGTTTTAATGACATTCATAACACTGACCTACTTAGTGATATTGAGCAAATATTGACCGTAACCCGTTTTCGAGAGTGTCATCGCTGTCTCTCTAACTTGTTGCTTGGTCAACCATCCCTGAAGTAGGGCAATTTCTTCAAGACAAGCAATTTTAAAACCTTGTCTTTTTTCAACTGTTTGCACAAATTGTGATGCTTCTAGCAGTGAGTCATGGGTTCCTGTATCTAACCATGCAAAACCACGACCTAACTGCTCGACTTTAAGCGAACCTTGCTCTAAATAGGCTTGATTGACTGAGGTAATTTCTAACTCACCACGCTCTGATGGCTTCACCTTTTTAGCAATATCAATAACGGAATTGTTATAAAAATAAAGTCCAGTAACCGCCCAATTCGATTTGGGATTAGCTGGTTTTTCTTCTATTGAAAGCGCCTTAAAATCTGCGTCAAACTCAACAACACCAAAACGTTCGGGGTCCATCACTTGGTAACCAAATACAGTTGCACCAGTTAGGTTTTGAACAGCATGCTTGAGTTGTTTACCAAATGCTTGGCCAAAAAAGATGTTATCTCCCAAGGCTAAACAAACGTCGTCCTTGCCGATAAACTCTTCTCCAATAATAAAGGCTTGAGCTAAACCATCTGGTGACGGCTGAACCGCGTAGGATAAACGAATGCCAAATTGGCTACCATCGCCAAGTAAACGGATGAAACCATCTTGTTCTTCGGGTGTAGTGATGATCAATATCTCATTAATCCCCGCTAACATAAGAACAGATAATGGATAATAGATCATCGGTTTATCGTATATGGGGAGTAGCTGCTTAGAAACACCTTTAGTGATGGGATGTAAACGAGTACCTGAACCACCCGCAAGAATAATTCCTTTAATTTTACTCGTGACTGGTGAGTTGTTATTTGTTAATTGTTTGCTATCCATTTCTATAAACCTTTTATGCTTTTCTTTAGTCCGGTGAGCAATGCGCCAACACTATTCAGTTGTTGTGTAATCAATGGGTCTGGTGACAAATAGTTGAGCATTTGCGCAATTTCTAATTGCGTATCCAATTCCGCTAATGAACCACGAGCAATATCGAGGAAATGCGCAAATTCTTTACTACCACTCCGACCAGCACCTTCTGCAATATTCGATGGTATTGAAACTGCGGCTCGCCGCATTTGACTTGTTAAACCAAACATCTCTTCACGCGGGAAAGTCGATGTAGCTGCATATATCATTTTTACCAGCGCCATAGCCTGTATCCATACATCAAGCTGCTTATGCGTTTTCATTCCTTGAACCTTTATGAGCCGTTAATAGTTATTCGTTAAAAAGAGAGTCGCGAATGTGCCACTCTCTATTCACCATTCACTATTCACAACTCACCACTAAAGTGCGCCTAAACGCTCACGCTGATAAGTACCGTCTTGAACATGCTGGCACCATTCTTGGTTAGCTAAATACCATTCAACTGTTTTACGTAAGCCAGTTTCAAAGGTTTCTTGTGGTTGCCAGTCAAGCTCTGTACTCATTTTACTTGCATCAATGGCATAACGGCGATCATGGCCAGGTCTATCAGTGACATAGGTAATTTGCTCAGCGTAAGGTGTGGCTTTAGGCATTAATGAATCTAAGATGCTGCAAATGGTTTGAACCACTTCAAAGTTCCGCTTTTCGTTATGACCACCAATATTGTAGGTTTCTCCAATTTTGCCCTCGGTAACTACTTTATAGAGCGCGCGAGCATGGTCTTCGACATATAGCCAATCACGGATCTGATCGCCCTTACCATAAATAGGTAATGGCTTGCCTTCGAGTGCATTAAGGATTACCAGAGGAATTAACTTTTCTGGAAAATGATAAGGTCCATAGTTATTGGAACAATTCGTCACTATTGTCGGTAAACCATAGGTGCGTAACCAAGCACGTACAAGATGATCGCTTGAAGCTTTAGAGGCTGAATATGGGCTGCTTGGAGCATAGGGTGTTGATTCAGTGAAAAGAGGCAAGGTCACATCCGGTGACACTTCATCAGGATGCAGCAAATCACCATAGACTTCATCTGTTGAAATATGATGGAAACGGAATCGAGTTTTAGCCGCAGAATCCATTTGCATCCAATACTTGCGCGCAGCTTCTAGCAGCGTGTATGTACCAACTATGTTGGTTTGGATGAAATCGCTAGGTCCTGTGATTGAACGGTCTACATGAGACTCAGCAGCCAAATGCATAACGGCATCAGGCTGATATTGAGCAAATACACGGTCAAGTTCTGCACGATTGCATATATCTACGTGCTCAAAAGCATAACGTTCACTTGTCGCCACGCTTTCAAGTGATTCGAGATTACCCGCATAGGTTAGTTTATCTACGTTTACAACGCTGTCAGTTGTGTTGTTAATAATATGACGTACTACAGCCGAACCAATAAAACCTGCGCCGCCAGTTACTAATATTTTCATACTACAAGACCTTTAACCTAATCAATAATACTTCTTGTTATCGGCCCATGCCAAATAACACGACTTTGACAGTCTTTAATAAAATTTTAATGTCCAATAATGTGCTGTGGTGCTTAATATAATAAATGTCGTACTTATGCTTCCAAATCGCATCTTCAATTGATGCTCCGTACGGGTAACTTACCTGAGCCAACCCTGTCACCCCCGGCTTTACCGCATGACGGAAACGATAATATGGTATTTCTTGCTCTAATTCGGCAATAAAGACTTCACGCTCGGGTCTAGGACCAACGATTGACATTTCACCTTTTAGGATATTGATAATCTGCGGTAATTCATCGATACGGGTCTTCCGAATAAAGTTACCCACTTTAGTAACACGTGCATCATTTTGAGTAGCCCATTGCGCTCCAGACTTTTCAGCATCGTTGCGCATTGAACGAAATTTTATGACTTCAAATTCATCGTTATATTGTCCAGTGCGCCGTTGTTTATAAAAAATGGGTCCTGGACTTTCAAGCTTAATGGCTAATGCAGTAAGTAGCCCTACCGGTAACGCCACTGTAGACAATAGAAAAGCAGCACATAAGTCAACTACTCGCTTGGCAAGTTGTGTACGTTTAGTCGATAAAATTGAAAATGCTTTTTGGTGCAAAAAATAGCCACTGTGTAGTAGCCTTACTTCTGTATAACCAAGTCTTTCATCTAAATAGCTGACTAACGGTTCAACCCAAGCCCCAAGCTCAGTCGCCTTGACCAGGAATTGGCGCTGTTCTTTTGTCAAACGCGCGCTTTCGAAATGGCAAATAACTTTGCAGCTTAAATCTGTAATGGTGTAATCATTAACAACCATGTCAAAAGAGTAATCATCGACTATCTCACCGATTTCCCGCTCTCTATTCTCTGGGCAGTAAACGTAGATTACGTCTTGATTTAGAACTTGTTTTTTCGACTTGAAGCGTAAGATTGCTTTAGCAGTGGAAAAACTTTCTGGCTCAACAGCACTATTAATTCTTGTATTCATGTCAATATGCCAAATTAAGAAGATTTACGAGAAAAATATCTAACTAAAACGATCATACATCCTAGGCATAAACCTAGTAAAAGACCAAGTGCTACTATAAGTAACCTTTTTGGCTTCACTTTAAATTCAGGTGCAATTGCTGGATCCACTGTTTTGAAAACATACTCATCACGAACCTCAGCAAACATGATTGTTTTGGTTTGCTCTTCAACTAGCTTATATAGAACTGATTTTATGTCTGCTACATTAGTCAAAGCAATTTGCTTGTTTAAAAACTCACGACTTCTGTTTGCCTCAGCGACATCTCGTTCCTTCATCACAGTGTTAATATCATGAACTAGCCAAGTAACCCATTGCTGAGCAATATTGGGAGAAATATGCTCTACAGAAATGGTCACCATACCAGTCTGTTTATCAGTTTCAACAGCAAAAATTTTAGTAAACTTTTTAAATGCTTCCTGCATTGAAGGTTTAGGTGTAAATGGAGGCTTAACCTTCCTAATCCAGGTTTTTGTCTCTACAAGATAATCATCTTCATCATAAACTAACTTATCTTCGAGTTTCTCCCAGGTTTTGGCCGCCATCAACTCAGCTAAAATATCGTGTTGCTGAATAAACTCGCTTGCAAATTGACGTGATTTTAAAACTTCTATCGCCATTTGTGCTTTGTCTGAACCGGCCCCTTTACCTCGCAAATTTACACCAGCCAAACTGGCTAACCCACCAAATTGCGAAGCTAAAGCACTCAAGCCGCCACTTTGTTCTTCTGCAACAGGAGCGAGTAAAGCCTCCGAACGATAAACATTAGGCATAAACAGGGCTGCAGCAACAGCAAAGGTTGTAAACAGTAAAACTGAAGACAAAACGAGCCATTTCCCCCTCCATAACTCAGAAAAAACTTCTCTTAAGTCAATTTCATCGGGTGAAGACATTGGCTGTGCGAAATTTGCATTTGTGTTGATCTTTGTAACGTCAGTGGACATTGGACATTTGTCTCTTAATGTATGTGTATAACCAAATTAATTACCGTTAAAAGAAAACTTGTATCGTATAAAACAAAATTAATAAAAATAAGGAAAAGGTACTTCTCCTTATTTTTTGATACGTATACAAATGACTAACAGTTAAAAAGCCGTCGGATAAAAGAGCAAGCCATATAGCTATAAACCAGCGATAGCAGATATAGCAACCGCAGTGTTATAGATGATACCAGTCACCTGTGACCAAAGCGTTAAGCTGTCTTTATATTCAGTATCTAATGGAACAATCACAGTATCACCAGGTTGCAATTGTTCACCACTGCTAAACCAGCTTGAACGCGAAGGCATTAGAACGGAACCATTAGCCTGAATAACGTATGTTCTGCCCTCGTCAGCACGCTCTCTTGTGCCGCCTGACATAGACAAATATTGATCTAAGGTTAAACCTTCTTTAAATCTATGGGTGGCAGGATGTTGAACTTCTCCCATCACAGAGATCGTTTGTTTAGTTGAAGGGACATATAAAATGTCAGCATCTTCTAACTGCAAATCAGCCTGAGTAATACCAAGTGAAATTGCGGGTAAATCCACGACTAAACGGCCAACCGCTTTAATATTTTCAAGGTCGGTTAGCATTAACTGTGCATCAGCATAATTAACTACCGTGCCATCCTTTGAAATCCCGCGGGTAGCTATATCACGACGCAGTTGGTCTGCCAGCTTTTTGATTTCAATCTGCTCTTGTTGGCGCACAGACTCACGTACAAAGACTGCGGAAGGTAATGCCGCATATTCGGTAAAGCCACCCACACGGGTGATTAAGTCACTTAAGGTTTCACCACGTCGAATATTGTAACGGCCAGGGAATTTAACCTCGCCTCTGACCTCAACCACTTTGGTTTCTTGCCAATCTGGCGTTGTCATCACAGTAAGAATATCTCTGCCAGATAACAATAAATTGGCACTAGAGTTATTTTGCAGTGCTAAAGCAAGGTCAATATTTTTATGCTCAGTTTTAGAACCAGAATTATCAACTACCGTTGATGTTAATTCGGCTCTAGTTGTGTAAGCACCTTCTTTCAAGCCACCAGCAGCAACAACTAAATCATTGACTCTTGCACCTGCGGTTAATGGGTACAGACCGGGTAAACGTACCTGACCATCAATCCCGACAACCTGAATCCCAGCTCCTGCTCGGCCCTGGTTATTAAGCTTAACCATGACCGGATAGAGTAATTCTTGGCGAGCCATTTGATTACTGAGTTTGAGTAACTCTGTATCATCAAATAAGTTTGCCAACATTTTGTTGACGACACCTTTAACCACAGCCACATCTTCTGACTCAGTTTTATCAGTAACAACCACTCCAGCCAACTGCGAACGCTGAGTTAATCTACTTTTATCAAGCTGAACAAACCCTGCTTTGAATAAATCAGAACTGATCAGAGAATTCGTGTTTAAAGAGGTCACCTTCTCTACGCGCTGTTTAACTAATTTATTCAGCTCGAAACGATTTTGTACATCGTCAGAAAAATTAAAAATAATGATTTTATCTCGGGGATTTAAAGCGATATCTTGGTCACTATTTTTGTCATTAATAGCTTTACCCGGTGAAAACTGACGAACTTCAATATCACCATATTGGTTCACTTCACGAACCACTAAGGCATAATCTAAATCAGCAGAAATGGCTAAATCCCCCCAAATTGAGGGAAAAACATCACTGACTTTTTGTCCGGAAAACCATTGATATTTACCAGGACGTACGACAGCACCGACTACGGTCACTGCGCTTTCAAACTGTTCAGAAGCGTTTTTAACACGAATAACATCACCCGCTTTGGCTAATGTCATTTTGCCCTGTTCGCTAGTAAGGTCGACATTGATGACTGTTTTTAGCGATTTACTGTTGTAACGTTCAACCGAACTGCTTTTAGGATAGGCGCCAGGATTTAAACCCGCTGCCATGGCGATAACATCAGCCATGGTTTCGTTGTTTTTTAACTCATAAATAGCTGGACGTCTTACTTCACCAGAGACGCTAACAAGGCCACCAATTGAAGGAATAAAGACGACATCTCCAGAACGTAAGCGCAGGTCGCCCGATGCATCCCCTTTTAACAGCAGATCATATAAGTCTAATGTACCGACAAGTTTACCATTACGTTTAAGTTGTACATTCCGTAATGAGCCAATTTCGTTAACACCACCAGCAACAAATAACGCTTGGGTGATAGTCGATAAACTAGAAACCGTATATGAACCAGGTTTGTAAGCATCACCCGCCACAAAAATACGAATAGAGCGCAATTCCCCCATGGTGATATTGGACTCAATACCAATCATTTGTTGTTGAATACGCTGCCCCAGCGTTTCTCTTAACTCAGAGAACGTTAACCCATTTACAGGAATGGGCCCTAATTCGGGGAATTGAATGACTCCTTCGCGATTAATTACTAAGTCGTATTCTTTATTCTCTTTCCCATAAAGCTGTACTTTGATGTTATCGCCTGGACCGACAAGATATTCCCCAGGAACTGGCACATCAGATACAGGCGCAAAGGTGCTAGGCTCACCTGCAAACATTTCATAGCCAAAGCGACGTAGTTTAAGGTTGGAAGAATCCGCAGAAAAATCTAATTCCGCTTTTTCTTTCTTATCACTTGCCGTATTGATGCGCTCAGGTTGCATGTCACGCTCGGAAACAACCTGCGGATTTGCAATCTGCGGCTGAGCTTGACTACCGGAAATCATACTGGGATCAATTCCGTACTGTCTCGCTAAGCGCTGTTGTTCTGCTTTGGGTAATTGTTTGAATTGTTCAATCATCTGCGGAGAGGGCGTAACGGCTTGCGCCTGAGCGCCCATCAATATTGCAGCACTCATGCTTGCGAATATCGCGACTCGAGGGGCCGCCTTGATGTATTTTTTAAGTTGTTGTAACACCAGATATCTCCGATTGGGTTTAAAGATGAAAAACAATAATAAAGCAGAGCGTCGCTACGCTCCTTCTAGATTCTAGCGCCACCGTAGTGGCGTCCTAGAGCAGCGCTTTTTTGCTTCGTCCTCGCAGTTGCGAAGCAACGTCCTTCTTTTTTTCAGACACGCTACCGATTATTCCGTATGTCCATATACTCCACCCTGCGGGCTTGCTAAAGCAATTTTGAAGTGTTCCTGACACTTCTATCGCGTGGCGGCCAGAGGCCTTATTCAGTGCATCGAGCACTTCATCCTTCGGATCAGCTAACGCTGTTAATAATTGTTCCAGACAATTATTTGCGGCGTCCGCTTAACGAATGAAACTATTCATTCGATGCCTTTCAGGCACGCTACCGCCCATAGATTGCGGCCTCTATATTGCCCTTCGCGCTGCGAATATTCTAATTTTTCAAAATCTTAGCATTTGTTGCTTGCTGTTTTAATTGTTGGCTTTCTGAATTCCAAACTTATCAGTTAACCATCTTTAGTTTGGCTAACATCTTCAAAAGACCTAAGCCCTGCTGGCAATTTAAGCCCGCGAGCCTCATATGCCACAGCGTAAAAAACAAGTAAAACTTTTGTTGCACACAACTTAGATCAGCCGCAAAAATTGTACAGCCAAACCACTACGTCGTTTGCTCAAAAAACATGCACACAAATTATGTTTAACTTTTAATGGTGCAGATTTAGTTTTCTGATACCACCTCAATGCACAAACAAATATAACACACTGAAAATTATATATTTTTAATTTCAAGCTCTATATTACTTGAAATGAAATAAGTCAACCTATGGCAAATGTCTTACACAACTCTAAGCTAAAGTCTTAATCAACATAGTAAAATAGTTCACAACTCACACTCGTTCTACGGACTGTTCTGGCACAGTTAACATATTGATCTGTCCCATAATATTAAATAAAACGTGGCAACGTTTGTTTGGGCATTTCTCTTGAAAAATAGCTTCTAAGTCTGCAAACGGGCCGTCTTTAAAACGAATTTTCTCCCCTGTCTTTAGCTCTAACGGAGTGTCTAAAACAGATTGGGAAGGCGTTAATTCTTTCATGCGAATGGCGTGAATGACTCGGTCATCAATGGGTGTCATTCTTTCCTGACAATTGACAATACGACTCACACCGCGAGTAGAGTGGACCTGCTTAACGCTAGTTTGGCTTGGGTCAAAATTGATAAACAAATAATTTGGGAATAAAGGCACACGACAGATCCGCTTCTGACCGCGTTGAGATTTTTCTTCAGAGACCATTGGTAAATATGTCTCTAAATTTTGAAGAGCTAAATTTTGTTGTGCCCTCGCTTCACTACGAGGTTTACAGTACAAAAGGTACCATGCCTTCATCGATTAATCTCACTACCCTATGTTAAGTGACGTCCATTCACGGGTCGCAATCATAACAAAGTTGTCAAGACGGATGGAAGCAGTTTTTTGCCTTAAAACCCTTGCTGTTCGGTATCTAAACAAAGTACCGATATATTAGGAAAATCAACATAAATCGATATTAGGCGGCGAGTTGCAGATAATCTCACCAGTTAGCAAGTCAAAATTGACTTTAGTGACTTTTAAAGGGTATATAAGGTGGGAATTTTAGCGAAAATATCCTAATTAACGCTTAAAATATTACTTTTATTATAAGAATGTAACAATAACTCATACTTAAATCTCAGCAATTCAACAATTTACTCATGCTTTTAAGCTAGAGCTAAATATCGAATTGACTCAAGATAAATGAGAAGAGCAACAATCATTTTTCTGTGGTGACATCATCCTGTTTCAGGGGCGCCACAGGCAATCACGAGCTTAAGGTGGAAACTTCATGAGCGTAGCAAAACCACAAGGGACAATGCTTGGCCATCCCAAAGGTCTGTTCCTACTGTTTACAACAGAACTCTGGGAACGTTTTAGTTATTATGCAATGCGTGCCATTTTGGTACTGTACTTAGTTGATAAAGTGCAAAGCGAAGGTGGACACGGTTTAGGTTGGAGCCAAGCTGATGCCATTTCGTTATATGGCACCTTCACTGGGCTTGTTTATTTGACCCCACTTCTAGGTGGTTGGTTAGCAGATACCTTTCTAGGCCAACGCCGGGCCATTATGATTGGCGGTACTTTAATGGCGGCTGGTCAATTTATTTTAGGTACGCCCCATGCGTGGGTACCTGGGATGGAAACCGAAGTATTCTACGTCGGCTTAGGCACGTTAATCTTAGGTAACGGCCTGTTTAAACCGAATATTTCTACTATGGTGGGCGATCTGTACCAAGAAGGAGATCACCGCCGTGACGGTGCTTTCACTATTTTCTATATGGGGATCAACGTTGGTGCTTTCCTCTCAGGTATTATCGTAGGCTCAGTAGTTGCCGCTTACGATGGCAACTTCCAAGCTGGTTTTATCTGCGCAGGTATCGGTATGATCCTGTCGTTAATTATCCAACTTGTGTTTGCGCAAAAGTTACTTGGTGATATCGGTAGAACTCCTGCTGCTAAGCTTGAAAAGCAAAAAGCAGCAGAAAAAGGAGAAGTCCGTAAAGAACCACTGACGAAGGTTGAACGTGACCGTATTAAAGTCATCATGGTGATGGGTTTATTTACCATTATTTTCTGGGCAGGCTTCGAGCAAGCTGGCGGTCTGATGAACTTGTTCACGAACGACTTTACCGACCGCATGATCGGCACATGGGAAGTACCAACCACTTGGTTCCAATCCTTAAACGCAATGTTTATCGTTATTTTTGCTCCTGTTGTTGCTTCCATTTGGGTACGTTTAGGTAAGAACGAACCTAACTCCCCGATTAAGTTTGCTTTAGGCTTAGTGCTGTTAGCCGTTGGCTTCTTATTTATGATCGGTGCCGTTGTCGAAATGGGCGGTGACGCTACAGCTAAATCAAGCATGTGGTGGTTGGTTGGCGCTTATTTCTTCCATACCATGGGTGAACTTTGCTTGTCGCCTATTGGTTTATCTATGGTCACTAAGTTAGCTCCACTACGCATAGCTTCGTTAATGATGGGTTCTTGGTTCCTCTTTGTGGCTGCAGCTAACAAAATTGGTGGTGTGGTGGGTTCCTTTATTGGCCATGGCGGCGAAAAAGAAGAACAACTTGCCAATGCAATGGCTATCTTCTCGGGTATTGCGATTACCGCAGCACTTTCTGGTGTGATCTTATACTTTATGGCTGACAAATTAGTCGATTGGATGCACGGTGCGGAAAGCAAGCATCACAATGAAGCCGAAGCATTAGAAGATGAAATTGCGGTAACCGCTGAACACGAAGCCATTAAAAGATAACGCAGCTAGAAGCTAGGACGCAGCCAAATGCGCTGCTCTAGTGACTTAGCTGCGAGAAAAAGCAGATCGGGCTTCGTCCTGATAGGACGCTTCTACCATCCTGAATAATTCTATATTAGATAAAAACGCTGCAGAAATGCAGCGTTTTTTATTGCTTTGCTCCCAAAACACGTTGAGTTTAGAGATGGGATGTTTCGCACTCTGACAAATTAGAACATGGGTGCTAGGTGCTAGGTGCTAGGTGCTAGGTGCTAGAGTCTAGCTTCTCGAGCCACGCAGTGGCGTTCTAGCAGCGCTTTTGGCTGCGTCCTAGCATCTTATCTTCTTATAAACTTAATTGAATAAAACCACCCGCAGGCAAGTTTGAATTGTATACTAATCCTTTAAATTGATTATCTAATAACTGCTGCTTGTGTTCAGGCTCATTGGTTGCGATACAAAGTTGCTCCTGCGGCAGAATCGTTCGAAACTGAACACTCGGTTTACCCCAATCTAATACCCCTAGTGGTAAACTTTCTGAAATAGCCAATGGACTTAACCCTTTGTCATTACGTAAATAGCACCTCATTCCCTTGCCTGCTAGGGCAATGGCTGCACGATAACGTGTTAATTCGATTGCGACATAAACAATATCTACGGTGATATCCAAACCGGACTTAACTAAACGCTCATTCAAGTAGCTCAGCATATTGAACGGCTCGATAATGGTTTTACTCTGACCACTTCGATAACTTTTCAGCTTTTGGTTTACAAAACTGCGTAGCAAAACACAAGCAAACGCCGCGCGATTGTCTTCGGGATAGAGGTGGGCCATATACATGATCAAATGATCACTACCCACCATTGTTGAGTCAATAAAGTAGCTACTGATATCACTGCTTTTAAATAAGCTGTAATCAACTTTGGCGGCGGGATAACTGATATTTGAGGCTGGGAAAAGTTGCTGCTGAACTTGTTTGGCCGCTTCAACACTTTGTTCTAATAAGGCTAAATTATCATTCAACTCTTGGTGAGATAAAGCATCAAAGTCTGCCTGAGTAATATCATCGGGATGATTTCGCTGCAGCCCTTGTTGAATGGCTTGCTCGATAATAAAGAGATCGGCAACAGGTTTAACCAAATAATCACTCGCACCGATGCGCAGCGCCTCGACAACATCCGCCATAACATTGTTACCTGAAATAACAATAGAAGGCACTAATGGCTCTAACCTGCTCATTTCCTTAAGCATATCTAAGCCACCAAGCTTTGGCATACTCAAATCGGCAAGTATGATATCGAAACGTTGTTGCTTGAAATGAATCAGCCCCTGCTCTCCATCACCAGCCTGCACTACCTGTGCACCGCGACCATTTAGAAAGGTAGCAACGATTTGCCTGAATACTGGGTCATCTTCAACCCACAGAATTGAAACACCATTTAACGCCATAAAGATTCCCGCGTAACGTTTACTGCAACAGCAATGATTCGATGATGACATGGGAAGAATCATTTATACGGCATGGGCTTGGCTGCATATTCATGCCTGCAGCCAAGTTAGCGCATGAGCTTACTCAAGTTCCTGCATGTACTGGTCGAGTAACTCATCATCTTCTTGTTTTTGAGGAACATTGCCATCATAGACCTTATAGTCCATGTGTTGTAAGTACGCATCTTTCACGAAGGCATAGGGATCGAGCGCATTATCAACAAGTCTTTCCTGGTCAATTGCCGAGGCTCTAGCATGTAAGCTTTTAAGGCCCCATTTAACCACGGATTGCCACACTGTGAGTTCAGATAGTGGAAAGTATAGACCATCAACCCAATCTGATGCGAGTTCACGAACAACATATGGACCAGCAAAGGGTGCCATAAAATAGGGACCATTAGGTACACCGTAATAGCCCAACACTTCGTTAAACTCGTCCTGCTTACGTGGCATTCCCATCATATCAGCCACATCAATAACACCTAGTAACCCTATCGTCGTGTTAACCGTAAAACGACCACCCGCATTCGCCGCCCACCCCCATTTGCCTTGCAATAAGTTGTTTACCACGCTGCTGGGTTCTTCCAAGTTTTGCACAAAGTTATTAATCCCTGTTTTAGCAGGCAACGGGATATAATCGTTATACCCATGTGCAACTGGCCGGTATAGGTACCTATCGAGAAACAGATAGTTAAAGTCCCACATGGCGCGGTTGAACCCTTCAAAGGGATCTCTTGGATCTTCGTAAGTAATTTTTACAGCTGAAGCCCCGTCCTTTGGAGTGTTATCGGGTACGGCTACCTCTGCGCCATAAACCTTGGGCAGTAATGCAAAGCCTAAAAGTCCCCCTATCCATTTCAACTTCATATTGCTCTCTTAAATAAATGTACTGCCGAGTTCACGAGTTTTCGTTAAAGTGACCATCAACAAGTGACGATAAAAGATTAGTCATCCGAGTCGTATACTAAGTATGACAGACAAAATGCCACTGACTTTACAAAGCGCATAAGCATACTTGGCAAAACAGTTTGGTCAATTGTTAATTTTTTAAATAACGCACCGCGAGTTATTCCAACAAAGGTTTAGTATGGAGTCGATTCCACTTAGTCAGATTACCAACGCACCATTAATCACTTCAGGGACTCAAAACACTGCCCTGAGCACCAATGCGCGTCCTATTCCCGCTGAAGTCCAACTATCTCCTGAAGGCGATAGTATTATTCTAAACGGTACAGAATATAATTTAAAGCTCGTTAATGCTCAGCAGCGCCAAGCATTAATTATTGCTAGTCAATTTTTAGTCAATCAAGTCGTGAATAGCCCCTCTGAATCGAGTGCTATGCCCCAAACCTCGCAACTGATTGCCTTGGGTTCGACAGTCAACCTTAAGCTCCCAGAAGCGATCACATTACTTGCCCAACAAAATGGGATTTCAGAGACAAAATTATACTCTCTCTCTGCCCGCCCACAGGGCTACCCCCTCCCTAATGTCATTGTTACTGCAAAAGAATTCCAATTTACGAATGGAACTGTTGTGCCACAGGATCCAGGAACACGACTTAATGCGGGTGAATATCAAGCAAAAATTACCCTTTTACAAGGGAAACCTATTTTAGTGTTGACCCCAATACTGAGCAAACTCGAAATCCAAATTGGCGCTCCGATAAATGAAACTCAGCTTCCCATTATTGACAAGCAAGCGAGTCATGTTGTGATAAGCAAAATGGAACCCGTTCAGATTATTGCGAGTTTTTTACGGAAACTTGAGGGCTTAGTCCCCCAAACGGATAGCACTGCTGCAAAAGTAAATACGTCTAGCACCCAAGGTGGATCAATTTCCGACATAAAAATATCCCAGACTCAAACGGGTTCTATTGCGGATGAAGTGACATCCGTAAAAAACTCACCACCCAAGATTGCTATTAGCGTAAATTTACAATCTACCACTGAAGCAAAGCTGACGGCAGGACAAACTACCAATCAACAAATTGATCCCAAAACAGCTATTCCTGAACCTAAGGCACTGACTAAAGATGCAAGCGCATCGGATGTAAAAAATACCGTAACGGTGTCAAATACTTTGCAAAGTCAACATGCAAAATCGGACTTTAGCAGCTTACAGACCAAACCACAGGTCCCCGCTAATGAGTTAGCGATGACCAAAAATTTGTCCACTAATGAAACACAGCTAAATCTTAAAACCCCATCAGACTCGTTAGGTGCTGACAAACAAAATAAACTCAACGAAGCCAATATCAATGTTAATCAAGTGCTTCAAAAAGCCTTTACCAAGGCCGGTGCTCTCCCCATCGAGCAGATGGTCTCTCGAGCTAGCACAAACTTAGCTGCCGAGCTGTTAAAACATTTGCCTCATCTAGGCCCACATCCTTTAGGCCAATTAAGCGATCCAAACGAACTAAAAGACAGCATCCTTGGTCTCGCAACCTTAAATTTAGCAACGCCGCAGCTCGCTCAAGCCTCAATGCTATTGAATGCGGGAGCCATTAGCTCATTGTTTCAGTTGTTATTGGGGTTTAGGGCAAATAATGCCAATAGTAAAATGAGTGCTAAGTTGGCTGATTACTTAGAGCAACTCCAAACTAAAATCGGATTATCTAACCATCAGCTAGGACAATTTAGCAAAGCTGGCGGCTTAGAAAGCATGGTACAACTAGCTTCAAGCCTACAGCTTTATCAACAAGCCAGTAGTGAAAATAATGGCAATTTAGTGTGGTTTTTTGCCCTTCCCTATGGGATTAATCAACGTCATGAACAATTAGAAGGTAAATTCGAGCGAGAAGCCGATAGCGATGAACAGCAACATCATAAAGGCTGGAATTTACAATTGAAGTTTAATCTCGCCCAGGGTCCATTACTGATATCGGCACGTTTTCACCAACAAGTACTAGATATTCAGTTCAAAGGTGACAGTCAGTCATTACTTCGCCGAGTAGATAACTTTCTGGCTCCACTGGGACAAAAACTATCGCAATTAGGATTTACACCGGGTGAATTATCCACCCAATTAGCACCAGTTCCAGCAACATTGCTGCCTGGTGATCATTTTCTTGTGAAAACAAGAGCATAATTAAAGAGTCTATCTATGGCGGAAGAATATAAAACCCAGCAAGCTGTTGCCTTGAGTTATGACGGAAAACATGCGCCTAAAGTAGTCGCATCGGGTGAAGGGCTAATCGCTGACGAAATTATCGCTCTAGCAAAAGCCTCAGGCGTTTATATTCACCAAGATCCGCACCTGAGTAACTTTCTTCGATTGCTTGAATTAGGCGAAGAAATTCCAAGAGAGCTGTATCTGCTTATCGCCGAATTAATCGCATTTGTGTATATGTTGGACGGAAAATTCCCAGAACAATGGAACAATATGCATAAGAAGATTGTTGATAAGGCTTAAAGCAAAAGTGGCTAGCTCCTAGAGCCACAACGTGGCGTTCTAGAGCAGCACTTTGCTGCGGCCGAGAGTCACGAAGTGCGTCCCAAATTATTCACCTATTTACGGTGTAAACGAATTAACAACTCAGCCTCAGCTTTAGGCAATTCACACTCTTTGATTAGCTCATCTACACCAGCTCCGAGGGCCACCATCTTCATCGCACGCGTATAAAGCTTTGCTTGGGGATCCTGTTGAGTAGATTCTTCAATGCGTTCAGATTGTTGATGTAAGCGTTTTTCAAGCTCAATCACACGACGTCCCATACCAATAGTACCGCTTCGAAGCTCCTGCATTTCACGCTTAAAGCCCTCGCGCTGACGATCGCCCTCTTTCACTAATACGGTTAACGCTTCAACTTTACTGCGCAACTTACTTAATTGTTTCTGAAGGTAAAGAACTAAACCTAAACACGCAATCACATAAACTAAGGCTGCGATTAAAAATTCATCGCCCATTCATCATCCCTACGCATCACAATCAGCTGAAATCAGCACCGACTCATCAAGTGGCATTCTAAAAGAGTAAATTAAAGCCAAATGAATCGTTCGCATAACAAAAAGCAAAGCGGCAGATAGACACTATCTGCCGCCTCCGATGAATATTTAGAGTTGATTTAACTCAGCCCACTCTTCATCAGATAATAGTTTGTCTAAATCAACTAAGATCAATAACTCATTATCACGATTGCTAACGCCTTGAATAAACTTCGCACTCTCTTCTGTACCAACGTTAGGCGCGTTATCAATTTCAGAGCGGCGTAAGTAAACGACTTCAGCAACACTATCGACCAAAATACCAATGACTTGCTTTTCTGCTTCAATGATCACGATACGTGTCGAATCATCCACTTCCGCTGATTGCAACCCAAAACGTGAGCGGGTATCAATAACAGTAACCACATTACCGCGTAAATTGATAATCCCTAAAACATAGTGTGGTGCACCAGGTACGGGAGCAATTTCGGTGTAACGCAGCACTTCTTGCACTTGCATGACATTAATACCATAAGTCTCGTTGTCTAACTTAAAGGTAACCCATTGCAATACTGCATCATCTTTACTTGCAGCCACGGCTGCGACATTTCTTGTATCTTTCATGTTTACCTCAACCAATGGAGTCCTGACAGCCTAAACCCGCATCAAGCATTTCAACTAAGGCTTGTACGTGCAAAATGCCACACATTTGTTCTTTAACCACACCAGCTAGCCAAGGACGTTTCCCTGCTTTGCTGCGCCAATTTACTTGCGATTTGGTAATTTTTACTGCATTAAGCAGGGACTCACAAGCTAATCCCCAATTACTGCCCTCTAATAATACAAGATATTGATAATTTACCGATTGCGCCAGTTTATCTGTGTATTTTTCTGGCATAACCCACGCACAGGTATCCACTAGATTTAACTGTTCTTCTCGATGAGTTTGTACACCAAGGAACCAAGAAGGACGGCCAATAATATGATTAATCCGTTCTACTTTGACGATACCACCGAGACTGACTAATGGAACCGCTAACGTCAACCCAGCTACCTTAAAGAATAGTACTTGAAACTCATCATCGAGTACTTCTTGCAGATCTTTTGTCACACTTGGAGGCGCAAAGCCGACTTGAGTGTCAGGCACAGTCGATAAGTTATCGACTTGCGTCGGCGCAACATCCGCAGTCTCATCAACTTCAGCAACCGTTATTGCAACAGGTTGCTTGGGTGCTGGTAAAGGTTGCTCGATAACCTCCGTTGGCTTATCAACAACTGTAGCTTCCACTTTTAGGACTGGCGCAAGCAGGCGCTCTAGCGACTGTTTATTCACTAACGGCTCAGCACTCTCCTTAGAGGAGACAGTAACAATGCTTTTTGCCCGAATAGGTTGTACTTCAGGCTCTAGAGTAGCTTTAACATCCGCTTTAGACCGCTCATGCTCTGCCAAAATGGCATTATTGAGCTGCTGAGTTTCCGTTTTTTTACTGCTATCAAAAGCGGTCGCAACATTTTCTTGAGATTTAATGGGGGAAGCACCAAAGGCACTATCGTCTTCGTGCAATAATAATTCAAAAAAATCAAAAACAGTTTCATCAACCGATTTTGACATGGCCAAACTCCCCAGCTAAAAGAAAATCTAATAATCTTTCATAGGCCTTTACACCACGACAACCGCTTGCATAATGGGAGGCGGGTAAATGCGCTAAACTTGCATCTCTAAACTTAGTATCTACAGGAATAACATCACGCCATAGACTCTCACCATACTGTTCACTCAACACCTGCAACGCAGCAGGAGATGCCTTAGTACGCTTATCAAACATGGTTGGGACTACGGTATAACTGTAACGAGTCTTCTTTGACCGCCCCATGATTTCCATAGTTTTGACCATGCGCTCAAGCCCTTTAATCGCTAAGAACTCTGTTTGCACAGGAATGACAATATGTTGGCTCGCGGCTAACGCATTTACCATCAGCACACCTAAGACGGGCGGGCAGTCGACGATGGCAACATCATATTCATCAGCAACAAGGGCAAGCAAATTACGCAAGACAAGTCCCATGCCTTCTTGATGGCCTAAAGCTCTATCCAGTGTTGCTAGCGCCATAGTCGACGGTAATAAATCTAAACCATCCACCAAAGTTGGTACGATATGCGATTTAACCAGCTCTTTTGTAAGATGATTGTGCGCAACAAATACATCAAAAAGAGAACCAGGCACCTCTTCTGAGTCAATCCCAAGGTAGTAACCGAGTGAAGCATGAGGATCGGTATCAATCATCAAGACGCGCTTCCCCCGTTTAGCGAGGGCTCCCGCTAAACTTGCTACCGAAGTGGTTTTACCGACCCCACCTTTTTGATTCGCTATGGTCCAGACTTTCAAAGCACTGACCTCTTAAATGTTGATTCTGTGCCATTTATAAGTGGAATGATTACGCGGCCCACCACGTTACTCTTCTTCCCTTGTCGTGACTCTTATGCCACCGTTAGGCAGACTTATCACCTTAACACCGTCGGCATTTTCCGAAATCACCACAGGAACTTGAGTCGACTCCTGTCGAACCTCTGTTGTCAATGCTGCTTCATTTTGCAAACGCAAAGAGACTGATGATTCAGCAGGTGACTGAGAGGATAACTGTTGTTTATCCATCTCAGGCACTTTTTCAAGTAAAGGCGGAATATTATTACCATCCGCCGCTGGCATTTCAGGCCCAAGAGTCACCGCATTATGTTCACCAGGCGCCACCATTTTTAGCATAGCCTTAGTTTGTTCTGGATGTGTGGCAAGCCAATCAGCAATGACCTTAGCTTGTTCATCAGGCACCATGAGCACGACTTGGGTCGATGCTAAGCGTTTAACATCAGCAAGCAATTTTATGTTTTTTCGATGATAATCGAAACTTAAGGCACCAAGACAAACGATCGTCATCATCATTAGCACCATAATAAGCACAATATTTGTGCTTATCTGTGACTTGCTACTAGCCACGTGCAGACTCTTTTAAAATCGATTCAGCCATGTGCTCCAGTGAAATGGATTGAGTGGCAATTCCCGCACTGGCCACTGCTTGAGGCATGCCATAAACGACGCAACTCGCTTCATCCTGCGCCCAAATGGTCGCACCGGCAGCTTTAAGCATGCGTGCTCCTTCTCGGCCGTCAGCTCCCATTCCAGTTAACACTACAGCAAGCACATCTCCACCGTAGGCTTTTGAGGCTGAAGCAAAAGTGATATCGACACAAGGCTTATAATTCATTTCAGCACTACCAGCGAGCACTTTTATTCGGCCTGTGACGCCTGTACGCTCTACCATCATCTGCATTCCACCTGGCGCTAGATACGCACAACCTGGACGCAAAATATCGCCATTTGCCGCTTCTTTTACCTCGATTTTACATAAACCATTTAAACGATTTGCAAATGCTGGGGTAAAAGCGGCTGGCATGTGTTGGATCAGCAAAATAGGATGCGGATAATTTGCTGGAAACTGAGTCAAAATTTTCTGTAAGGCGACAGGCCCCCCCGTCGACGTACCGATTAACAATAATTTGTATTGCTTACCACTAGCACGAATAGACGATACTGGTGACGTGCGTACTGGCGCAGGTACACTTTGAACAGGTGTGGGCACATTCCCTAATACCGAGCCCGTGCTTGGTCTTGGGGTAATTGGGGCAACACTAGGGCGCGCCACTGGACGGAAAATTCGACGACGACCAAGAGCCTTGACTCTTTGCTGCAATAACAAAATCGCTTCATCTTTATTGGTCGCGATATCTTCAAAACGTTTAGGTAAAAAATCTAACGCACCCGCATCTAGGGCGTCTAAGGTGGCCTTAGCGCCATCATGGGTTAATGATGAAAACATCAGAATCGGGGTTGGACACTTTGCCATGATTTCACGGACGGCGGTGATACCGTCCATGACAGGCATTTCAATGTCCATAGTGATTACTTGGGGATTAAGCTCAGCAGCCATCTTCACCGCTTCAGCCCCGTTAGCAGCCGTCGCGATCACTTCCAGTTCAGGATCTTGATTGACTATTTCACTAACACGTCGTCTAAAAAAGCTTGAGTCATCAACGACTAATACTTTAATGGCCATTCCATTCCTTAACTTGGGAACTAACTTTTATTTTTCGCATAATGCTTTAATAGCCCAGGAACATCCAAGATAAGCGCAATACCACCATCGGATGTAATCGTTGCCCCAGCCATACCTGGCGTACCGTGCAACAAGGCTCCCAGTGGCTTAATCACCACCTCTTCTTGGCCAATCAGTGCATCCACAACAAAACCGATCTGCATCATACCTAACTGCACTATCACGACATGACCATGTTTCTTGTCACCATGTTTGAAGGTGGTTTTATTTCGATGCAACCAATGCTCTAGATAGAATAGCGGCACGGCCTTGTTGCGAACGATAACAGTGAGTTGTCCGTCAACAATATTGGTTTTGGTAAGATCGAGATGAAAAATCTCATTAACACTGGATAAAGGTAATGCAAAAACTTGTTTAGCCACATCGACCATAAGTGTTGGCATAATTGCCAAGGTTAACGGCACTTTAATCTCAAGTATGGTGCCTTTGCCTTTCATCGAGTCAATATGCACAGTACCGTTGAGTTGGGTGATACGGGTTTTAACCACGTCCATTCCCACGCCACGACCAGAGATATCTGAAATCTCGACCTTGGTTGAAAAGCCTGGGGCAAAGATCAAGTTATAAGCTTCGTTGTCCGTCATACGCGCAGCGGAATCTTCATCCAGCACGCCACGTTTAATGGCAATTTGTTTTAACTTTTCGGGATCCATACCTGCGCCATCATCTTCGATTTTTAGCAGAATATGGTCACCCTCTTGGCTTGCCGATAGAGTAATCGTCCCCGTCCTAGGTTTACCTGAGGCTTCACGGTCATTTGGCATTTCAATACCATGGTCGACCGAGTTACGAACCAAGTGCACTAAAGGATCCGCCAGCGCCTCAACCAAGTTTTTATCAAGGTCAGTTTCTTCACCGACCAACACTAAATCAATTTCTTTATTGAGCGTACGGGCTAAATCACGAACAACGCGAGGGAAACGGCCAAAAACCTTTTTAATAGGCTGCATACGGGTTTTCATGACCGCGCCTTGCAAATCAGCAGTCACTAAATCTAGATTCGCGAGTGCCTTAGACATCTCTTCGTCATCACGACTAATGCCCAAACTCACCAAACGGTTACGTACTAATACTAGCTCTCCCACCATATTCATGATTTGGTCGAGTCGTGCAGTATCTACGCGAACGGTCGTTTCACCTTGAGGAACATTTGCTGATGCGGCAGCGGCCGCTTTAACAGGAGCCTTCTCGGCGAGCGCAACTTCGGCCTGAGGTTTAACCGCTGGAGGGGTTACCGGAGTAACACTGGCTTTAGGCACAGCAGGAGCCGCAGCAGATGTGGCAGGAGTGGGAGTCGGTTTCGCAGATTCCACTTTTGCAACAGCTTTGGCTGGTGCCCCACCTTTTCCATGAAGTTCGTCGAGTAAACGCTCAAATTCATCGTCAGTAATTTCGTCTGAATCGACAGCAACAGCAGTTGGTGTTGGTGTTGACACTGGCACAGCAACAGTTTCAACCTTAGGCTGAGGTGATATAGGTGTATCTACTTTGCCATTAAATTTTCCTGAACCATGAAGCTCATCAAGCAGGGCTTCAAACTCATCGTCAGTGATATCATCACCCGAGCTGGTAGCTTGTTGTACTTTAGGCTTGGCTGTATTTGATACAGAGGGAGTTGACGCAGTGGGTGCTGCCACAACATCAGCATTAGTAGTGTTAGTCACACCGGGACCTTTTCCACTACCGTGCAGTGCATCAAGCAAAGCCTCAAACTCCGCTTCATTAATCTCATCAATACTTGAGTTTGAAGAACTCACAACCTCAACAGGCATCTCTTCAACTGCGGCAACGTCAACAACAGTTTCAATAACGGGCTCGAGTTCGGGCTCAGCAATAGATTCAGGCTCTGACACAGTTTGTCCTAATTCTGACGGCAGAGGCTCACCAGAACTAAGTAACTTTAACTTTGCAAGTAATGCAGCATCAGCAGGATCTTGTTGCTCTCCCTGCTGGGTTTGAGCAAACATGGTGTTAATCGCATCAACAGCCTGAAGAATAATATCCATTAATTCTGCTGTGACACTGCGCTTGCCAGTACGCAATAAATCGAATGTGTTTTCTGCCTCATGGCAGACATCAACCATGGGAGTCAAACTTAGGAAACCTGCGCCGCCCTTTACGGTGTGAAACCCCCTAAAAATGGCATTTAGCAAGTCAGTATCATCAGGATTATTCTCAAGGGCAACAAGCTGCTCTTGAAGCAACTCTAATATTTCCCCCGCCTCGATTAAAAAGTCCTGGAGTATCTCTTCATCTACATCAAAGGCCATCAAATTGACTCCCAGTTAGAAACCCAGACTCGATAGCAGATCATCCACTTCGTCTTGACCTGTTACTACATCTTGACGAAGCTCGGCATTCATTATCGGCCCTTCAGCTTCAATATTATTTTTCTGAGTAATCTGACTCTCAATCATTGGCTGCTCACCAAACACCGTCAGCATAGACACCAGATTACTTTCAACTTCCATCACTAGATCGATTACCCTGCGGATCATTTGTCCAGTCAGGTCTTGAAAATCCTGCGCCATCAATATTTGGTTGAGCAATTCGCGTAATCGGTTTGAGTCCAATTCACTTCGCGACATCAAATGCTGAACGTTATGGCAAAGCACCTTAAAATCACTGAGGGCAATTTCACGACGCATTAATTTGTCCCACGATGGCATCACTTGTTGGATGTTCGCGGTTAATGCATTCGCTAACGGCAAGCACTCCTCAACAGCATCCATAGTCTTATTTGCAGCTTGTTCAGTCATGTCAATGACATAACTTAGCCGTTCCTTAGCATCGGGTATTTCTGTATTGGCTAACTCAACTAACCGATTATCGATTTGGAAATCCATAAGAGCGCTATGCAATTGGCGAGTGAGTTTGCCTACCTCATCAAAAAGTTCCCTCTGAAGAGGAGCTGCCAGTTCTCTTAATAAATCATCAGCTTGATTTTGTTCATTCGCGCTTAACAGTTCGACTAAACGCTGAGCATGCTCGAGCGTGATGAGCCCTGATGTATGTGACTTCATAGCTCATCCCTGCTTAAGCGAGTCGTTCAAATATTTTATCTAGCTTCTCTTTCAATGTTGCTGCGGTAAAAGGCTTTACCACATACCCATTCACACCCGCTTGTGCTGCAGCAATAATTTGTTCACGTTTTGCCTCGGCAGTGACCATTAATACCGGTAGATGCTTCAAGGAGTCATCGGCCCTAATGGCTTTAAGTAAATCGATACCCTGCATGCCTGGCATATTCCAGTCTGTAACGACAAAATCAAAATCGCCTTTTTGCAACATTGGCAAGGCGGTTGAGCCATCGTCCGCTTCCTGGGTGTTGTTAAAGCCCAAGTCTCGCAACAAGTTCTTGATGATACGTCTCATTGTCGAAAAGTCATCAACGATGAGAATCTTCATATTCTTGTCCAAGGTTTCCTCCGGTGAGCTGACATTCAGTGCTCAATTAATAATTATACTTATGTCCAATGCTTGAGTTTGCCTTTGAGTCGCAACATTGCCTGACTTAATATCTGGCTAACACGCGATTCGCTTACCTCAAGAATGGCGCCAATCTCTTTTAAATTCAATGCTTCATCGTAGTATAACGATAGCACTAGCGCGTCCCTTTCGGGCAATAATTTTATCGCCTCAACAAGTGCAGAATGAAACTGGGTTTCTGCCAAGACCTCAAACGTACCATCGCTAATATCATCCCTTGTAGTGAGTATATCCTGTGATACGCCTAAATCTTCTATCCCTATGATTTTACCAACAGAAACATCGTTAAGAATATGATGGTACTCATCGAGCGTCATATCAAGTTTTTCTGCAATTTCTGTGTCGCGCGCATCACGACCTAGCACTTGCTCTAATTCATCAATAGCTTGGGCAACTCGACGATTATTTCGGTGGACAGAACGAGGAACCCAATCGCCACGGCGGATTTCATCCAACATGGCGCCACGGATCCTTATGCCGGCGAAGGTTTCAAACTTTGCACCTTTACCGCCATCAAACTTAGATGATGCTTCTAATAATCCCATCATCCCCGCCTGTAGCAGGTCATCTAACTGCACAGAGGCAGGTAATCTGGCGAGCAAGTGATGTGCAATTCTTTTAACCAACGGTGCATACTGTTCAACGATTGACGTTTTATTGTCTAAACAAGTATACGCTGCGGCTTTATTCACTCGTTTTTTCCTCTTGAAAATCTGGTCGTTGAACTAAGCGCTCAACGAAAAACTCCAAATGCCCACCAGGTTGCTGTGGTACTGGCCAGCTCATAATTTTATTCGCTAGGCCTTGATAAGCAATTGCAGCGGGAGACTTAGGATAAGCTTCAACCACTAACTTTTGCTTGCGAACCGATTTACGCAAATTTTCATCAAATGGAATGGTCGCAACTAATTCAAGTGCTACGTCCAAGAATCTGTCGGTCACTTTACTGAGTTTAGCAAACAATTCCATACCTTCGCGTAAACTACGCACCATATTTGCAACAATTTTAAAGCGGAAGACGCCGTGTTCACGGCTGAGGATTTTGATTAATGCATAGGCGTCAGTAATAGACGTTGGTTCGTCACAAACAACAACCAACACATCCTGTGACGCACGGGAGAAACTGAGTACCATGTCAGAAATCCCCGCGGCAGTATCCACGATGAGGATATCAAACTGGGTACGCATCTCACTGAAAGCACGAATTAAGCCCGCATGTTGCGCAGGACTTAGCTCTACCATTCCCTGAGTACCCGATGTGGCTGGCACAATCCCAATACCTTTAGGCCCCCGGACAATAATGTCATCTAACTCAGCATCGCCAGACAATACATGGGAAAGGTTACGTTCAGCACGGATCCCTAACATGACATCGACGTTTGCTAAGCCAAGGTCAGCATCAAGCACTAAGACACGCTTGCCCTTCTCGGCTAATGCTACGGCAGTATTGATGGATACGCTGGTTTTACCCACACCACCTTTACCACCCGTAACCGCGATTACTTTCACTTTTTCGTTATAGGGTTGATTCATCATACGTAAACCACTTGCTTGATCCAGGGTCATAACTCTACTCAAATGCACAGGTCATATTATCTGACCACGCTGTGTCTGGTAACGATTGTTGTTCTGTGTTTTCTAAGGCCGCTAATGCTTGCTCAGCGAGCATCAAAGTATCAGCAACTTTCATATCTTCGGGCACTCGCTGCCCATCCGTAACATAACTTAATGGCAATCCACTTTGGATCAACACACTTAATGCGCCCGCTAACGACACAGATTCATCAAGTTTGGTGAGTACAACACCAGATAAGGGAATGCGTTTAAAGTGATTTACAGCATCTTGCAGCACGCGGCGCTGTCCTGTGGCAGACAGTACCAGATAACTGCGGATAGGTATTCTGCTATTTGCAGTTAAATTATCAAGTTGCTGGTAAAGCCGCATATCTCGTTGGCCCATACCCGCGGTATCTATCAATACTAGCTTGCGATTTCTAAACTGATACAGAATTTGCTCTAGTTCAGCAAGGTCATGGGCTTGTTTGACTGGGCAGCCCATGATTTTGCCATAGGTGGCCAATTGCTCATAGGCGCCAATACGATAATGATCTGTGGTAATCAATGCCACTTGGTCAGCACCATGGTGAGCAGCAAAGCGTGCGGCCAGTTTAGCCAAGGAAGTGGTTTTCCCCACACCAGTGGGACCAACTAATGCCACAACACCGCCTTGCTTAACAATATCATCACCTTGATTATCAAGCATATTAGCAAGACTTTGCGGCAGTGCACGAACTAATTCTGCAGGAGTATAGTGTTGGCTCAGCGCAGCTAATTTGTTTGCCACCGGTGGTGAAAACTCGGCCTCCAACAACTTTGACTCCAGCATGGCACCGACAGGGTCGATACGCTTTTTATGCTCAGTCATCAATGCTGAAACCTGATGGGTCAACAAATTACGTAAGGATGATAACTCGTCGCGCATGGCTTCAAGATCGGCATTTTGCTTTTGCGAACTCTGTGACTTTTTATCGAAGGGATTGCCCATATCACGGCGCTCAGCTTTAGGCGCAGCTGCGGTGGCTTGTAATCCTTTAGCCCATGCAGGAAGCTCAGCATCTTGTTGTTGATGCGTGAGTTGTTGGTTTAAACGATTTTGTTGCTTCTCAAGCAAGGCTTGGAGTGAGTCCGCTGGCGCCGAGGGTTTTAGCTTAGTTTCAGCGCGGATCGGCGCTTTGGCGCCGAGCGAAACTAAGTCATCACTCACATCCATAAAGGTCGGAGTCGCAGCAGGCGCTTTCGCTTTTGGCTCGTCGTAGTCAACGGCAGCGACAATCTCAATACCGCCGTTCACCTTTTTATTGGACATAATCACCGCATCGGAGCCGAGCGTGTCCTTCACTTGGGCCAGTGCAGCACGCATGTCTTTGGCAAAAAAACGTTTAATCTTCACTTATGCGTCCTCTACTGGCCGACGGCAGATACGATGCGTATTTGCTTTTCATCGGGGATTTCTTGGTAAGAAATCACTCTGAGATTAGGAATAGTATATTTAACAAAGCGAGACAGGGTCGCACGTAACATACCAGACGTTAGCAAAATGGCAGGCTGTCCGACCATTTCTTGCTTTTGAGCGGCATCCGCTAAGGATTGTTGCATACGCTCCGCAAGACCTGGCTCGATATTGGGGCCATCGCCACCCGTTGCTTGCATTGATTGATGCAACATCTGTTCCAACTCTGGTGCCAAAGTTATGACGGGGATTTCGAGTTCAGGGCCAGAGATCTCTTGAACGATCATGCGCTTCAATGCGATACGCACCGCCGCTGTTAACACTTCAGTATCGTTACTCTTAGTGCCGTATTCTAACAAAGTTTGCACTATGGTACGCAAGTCTCTGACAGAAACTCCTTCATTTAATAGGTTTTGCATCACTTTTACGACATTTCCGAGCGGCATCACATCAGGAATAAAGCCATCCACCAACTTAGGCGAGTGTTTAGCAAGCATATCCATCAGTTGTTGCACTTCTTCGTAGCCTAAAAGTTTTGCTGCATTATTCGTCAATATTTGGCTGATATGAGTTGCCACTACCGTCGCGGCATCCACCACGGTATACCCTAAGGTTTGGGCATGTTCACGCAGTTCGGGGGCAATCCACACGGCTTCTAGACCAAAGGCAGGGTCACGGGTCTCAATGCCATCTAACTTACCGTACACTTGTCCTGGATTAATGGCGAGCTCGCAGTCATGGCGAATATCCGCCTCACCCACAACAACGCCCATAAGAGAAATACGATAGGCATTAGGCGAAAGGTCTAAATTGTCACGTATGTGAACCGCAGGAACCAAGAATCCCAATTCTTGCGAAAGCTTTTTACGTACGCCCTTGATCCGGCTGAGTAATTCTCCACCTTGACCTTTATCGACTAAGGGGATTAAACGGTAACCCACTTCAAGACCGATAGTGTCAACATGATGCACATCGTCCCAGCTAAGTTCCTTAGGCTCTCTTTCAGCTCTTTCCGTTGGGCCCGTTTTGACTTGTTCGAGGGCTTTGGCACGTTTAGCCTCATTACGTTTAAATATAAAATAAGCCGCACATCCCGTTAAAACGGCGAAACTTAAAAACGCCATGTGCGGCATTCCAGGCACAATCCCCATAACGAACAATACGCCAGCAGCAATCCCTAGCGATTTATGACTGTCAAACATCTGACTCATCAACATCTGACCCATATCGCCAGATTCATTTTGGCGAGTTACCATCAATGCCGCAGCAATTGACAGTAATAAGCCTGGGATTTGGGCGACTAACCCGTCACCTATTGTTAAGAGGGTATAAATTTCAACCGCTTGAGAGAATGTCAAACCATGCTGAACAATCCCGATAATAAAACCACCGAGAATGTTGATCACTAAAATCATGATACCAGCGATAGCATCGCCCTTAACGAACTTAGACGCACCGTCCATTGCGCCATAGAAGTCAGCTTCGCGGGTGACTTCAGCCCGTCTGGTTCTGGCTTGATCTTGATTAATAATGCCCGCATTTAAGTCAGCATCAATTGCCATTTGCTTACCGGGCATCGCATCTAAGGTAAAGCGAGCACTCACCTCAGCAATCCGGCCAGCACCTTTGGTAACAACAGCAAAGTTGATAATAATCAGAATGATAAATACAACTAGACCAACGGCATAGTTACCACCAATCACTACGGAGCCAAAGGCCTCAATCACCTTACCCGCCGCATCACCACCGTTGTGACCTTCGAGTAATACCACACGGGTCGATGCCACGTTAAGTGCAAGTCGAAGCAGTGTCGCAACTAATAAAACGGTTGGAAAGGCAGCAAAGTCTAAAGGTCTATCGGTGTAAATCGCGACCAAAAGCACAATCAAGGCTAAAGCAATGTTAAAGGAAAATAAGATGTCGAGTAGAAACGGGGGAATTGGCAGTACAATCATCGCCAATGCTGCAAGCACTAGTGCTGGCGTACCTATGCCCTTAAAAGAGCTTAGCTTCAACTGTTTTACTTGGCCTAGGGAGGCTTTAACATCCATTCACAGATACCTAAACTTTGACGTATAACAGCCTAAAAGCAAAAAGCACGCCAACAACTAACAATCAGGTAGTGAAGCTAATATGTAGCTAGCTAACTTTACGTTAGAGCACTATTTACTCGTTACTAGGACTTGTTGAGATTTCAAGATTACATTTTGTTCATTCTGGGGCGAAACGAAGAAAGATGTGTGGTTGTTCTACTCAAATGACGAGCAGCTTTTATGACAGAAAGTAAGAGTAAGGGCTTACCAGATAACTCCTGAGGGCTGCATTTAACTGCAAAAATAACCCTGAAACGTCAACACGCCCTAGTACTTCAGATCTTCAGGAATAGGTTGATTAACGGGGATAGGGATAGGTTTGCGGCCACGCCCTTTTTGATACTGCCTTAACTGGAATACATAAGCGAGTACCTGTGCTACCGCGGTAAATAGGCCTTCGGGGACTTGTTGATCAAGTTTCGTTGTATGGTAAATCGCCCGCGCAAGTGGTGGTGCAGTAACAATGGCAATATTATGCGCCCTTGCTACCTCACGAATTTTAAAGGCAACCTCATCGACGCCCTTAGCAATCACAAACGGTGCTGCAGAGCGCTTAACATCATATTTTATCGCCACTGCATAGTGCTCAGGGTTCACCACAATCACATCCGCATTGGGAACTTCGGCCATCATGCGTCGCTGCACTAATTCACGCTGCATTTGGCGGACTCGCCCTTTGACCTCAGGTTTACCCTCGGTATCTTTATACTCGTCTTTGACCTCCTGCTTAGTCATTTTCAGCTGTTTATTATGGTTCCAGATCTGAAATGGCACATCGATCACCACAATGAATAATACGGAAGAGCAAAGTAGGATAAACATCCATACCAGTAAATCTAAGGCGTGGTAGACATTCCCAGGAAGATGATCGGCAGAAAGGAGTAAAATATCATTAAAATAATGATTTAGAAGAAAATATGCCGCCAACGCAACAACAGAAAACTTAGCAATCCCCTTCGCTAATTCAACCAAGGCTTGCACACCAAACATCCGTTTAAAACCCGCAATCGGGCTCATTTTGCTGGCTTTAGGCATCATGGCTTGGGTAGAAAAATTCATTCCACCAAGGGACACGTTACCGATAAATGCCACCACCACAATCAGCAACATAATCTTAAGTAACGGCCAACCAATTTCGCCGCCGACAACGCCCCAGACATTAAACATTTGATTAGTATCAAAAATTGCAGATCTATCCATGGTAAACACACGTTCAAACACATTGGAAAGTGCTTTTGCAATACCAGGACCGAGCATATACAGTCCTGTTGCAGCCGAAAGCAGAACTGTGGCCGTACCTAATTCTTTGGAACGGGCAACCTGACCTTTTTCCCGCGCCTGTTCGAGGCGCCTCCCGGTGGGTTCCTCGCTGCGTTCGCCGCTACTTTCTTCAGCCATTACGCGTTCCTATCCGGTTAAAGTATGCCATCGGCTTGACACTGAAGCCCTAAAATATCACACAGCAAAAGCTGTGCCGATGCCCATACTTCATCGAAATGAGCCATAACAGGAGTTAAGGTTAACCATAAAATTAACAATCCACCGATCATCGTAATCGGAAAACCAATCGAAAAAATGTTTAGCTGTGGTGCAGCGCGGGTCATAACCCCAAAGGATAAATTGACTACCAATAACGCGATAATTGCTGACAGCGACATAGTTAATGCCGCACCAAACATATAAGACCCCCATTCCGCCAACGCGCGATAGCTGGTCAACGTTAATCCCACATTAGAAATCGGCAATGTATCAAAACTGGCAACAAGCATACGGATCATCAACAGATGACCATCAACAGCTAAAAAAATTAAGGTTGCGAGCAACAGGAAGAAGTTACCAATCACTGGAGTTTGTTGTCCTGAACTCGGATCAACCATAGAGGCAAAACCTAAGCTGGTCTGCATGCCGATAATCTGACCCGTTAACACAAAGGTTTGCATCACCATTTGGGTCACAAAACCCATGGCAACACCAATAATAATTTGCTGTGCAGTAATAAAAACGGCGCTTAAGGAAAAGAGTTCTGCATCCTTAACGGGCGGCAACACGGGGGCAATTGCGAGGGTTATGGCAATAGCAAGAAGTAAACGCACACGAGTGGGAGTTGTTGCCGCGCCAAACACCACCATAACCATCAGCATACTGGCGACTCGAAACAGTGGCCACATATACGAAGCAATGGTTTGCATTAACGTATCAAGCAGCAACTCCATGGGGTTAACCTACCACTTGAGGAATACGGTTAACCATTTCAATAAAGAAATCCATTAAGGTCTGTACTAACCAATGACCCATTAACATCAAAGCAAGCAAGGTCACAATAAGTCGAGGTAAAAAACTTAAAGTTTGCTCGTTAATTGAGGTCGCAGCTTGGAATACCGCCACAATTAAGCCAATGCCGAGTCCAGGCAAAACAATAGCCGAAACCATCATCACAATAACGGCTAGAGCTTCGCGAAAAATATCGATTAGCGCTTCTGGCGTCATCTCAGTACTCCGCCTGTCTAACCAAAGCTATTGGCTAAGGTGCCCATCACGAGCCCCCAGCCATCAACAAGTACAAACAGCATAATTTTAAAGGGCAATGACACAATCATAGGCGAGAGCATCATCATCCCCATGGCCATTAAGATACTGGCCACCACTAAATCGAGTACTAAAAAAGGTACAAACAACATAAAACCAATTTGAAAGGCCGTTTTGAGCTCGCTGGTGATAAATGCTGGCACAAGCACACTCATTGGTGCTTCTTCGGGTGAATTAATATTCTGGTAACCCGAAATATCGATAAAGGTTTTGAGATCCGTGGTACGCACTTGCCCCAACATAAATGCCCTTAACGGCTCTTTGCCCTTATCAAAGGCCTGTTGCAGAGTAAGCTGTTCATCAATATAAGGTTTTACCCCTTGATCATAAATTTTATCAAATACCGGCGCCATAATGAAAAAGGTCATAAACAAGCTCATACCGATTAAGACTTGGTTAGACGGTGTCTGCTGTAAACCAATCGCTTGGCGCAAAATGGAGAGCACCACAATGATGCGGGTAAAGGACGTCAACATAATGACCATGGCGGGTAAAAAACTCAGCGAAGTCATTAGCAATAGGATTTGCATGGTAACCGAATATTCGGTCGAACCATCGGTGGCGGTTTTTACGGTTACCGCAGGCAGTACACCATCGGCAGCGCCTACCGAGGTCGCAAACATCAGTGCACTGATCCCTATAAAAGTGAGTATGTACTTCATCATTGTTTTAATTTCGCCTGCCGTAGCTTGTCCGCAAAAGATACGGACTCAATTTCGATAGGCTCAGCTAATTTATCAATTAAATTAACTTGTTGCCCACTCACGCCAAGTAAATACTGCTGCTCACCCACTTGAACCAAAACAAGGCGCTCTTTCTGACCAAGGGATGTTACTGCAAGGGTTTTGAGCACACTATGATTGGTTGGCACTAAATTAAATCGCCTTAGCAGGTAAGCTAAGGCGAAAATAAGCAATAGAACTAAAATAAGCCCACCGAGCATACTCGCCGCTGCTGCCATTTGTGATGGCTCAGTCACTTTTGCTGTCGCCACTGCACCTTGGGTAGCCACTTCAGCGACACTCGCCTGAGCTGCTGACGCGGCATTGAGAATTACCGATGTGCTCATCTCGCTCCTTCAGGCTTTTCTTAATGAGTGATATTACTTAAGCTTTTTAATTCGCTCAGTCTGACTAATTACATCTGTTAAGCGAATACCAAATTTATCGTTTACCACCACCACTTCACCATGGGCGATAAGCGTGCCATTAACCATCACATCCAACGGTTCACCTGCAACTCTGTCGAGCTCAACCACTGAACCTTGGTTCAGCTGTAACAGATTACGGATACTGATGAAGCTGCGACCAACTTCCATCGAAATTGTCACAGGTATATCTAAAATGGTATCTAACTTAGCCGCTTCTGCCTTGCTAATCGGCTGTGAGTCATCCACTAGCTCATCAAGATCAACGGCATTAGCCTCTTCCAGAGCTTGTTCGGCCATCGCTGCTGCCCAATCATCATCTGTACTCATCTCACTCCACCTTTATAATTCTGATATGTCTCTAGCTTTGCCTTTACGCGTCACTAATTGTAATTCGGATTTGACCGTCTCAGGACGAGGGATTTTTTCGTAAATTTTAAGTGCTAGATTATCTCGTGAACGTCCCATTTTACAGCGGTAAGTCGGTAAGTCCTCAATTCTCATCATAATGTACTCTGGTAATTCAATAGGGATAATATCCCCAGCCTTAAAGTTCATTACATCTTTGAGTGTGAGTTCGTGCTCAACCACTGTGGCATCAAAGCCTACTTTAACGTCCATAATCTCGTCATGCAGCGCCTGCGACCAACGCATATCGGTATCTTGTTTATCACTCTGTACGCCCGCATCGAGTAATTCGCGGATTGGCTCAATCATCGAATATGGCATCGTGATGTGGAAATCACCGCCACCACCATCCACTTCGATATGGAAGGAGTTAATGACAACGACTTCAGTTGGACTGACAATGTTAGCCATCGCAGGGTTAACTTCGGAGTCTAAATAATCAAACTCCACATCCATCACGGGTGCCCAAGCATCTTTATAATCTTCAAAGATAATTTTAAGTAATAACTGCACAATACGCCGTTCAGTGGGGGTAAATTCCCGCCCTTCAATCTTGGCATGGAAACGGCCATCACCACCAAAAAAGTTATCCACCAAAATAAATACCAGTCGCGCTTCCATGGTAATCAGCGCAGTACCTTTTAGGGGGTGGAAACGTACCATGTTCAGACTGGTTGGGACGAATAGGGTATGTACGTACTCACCAAACTTGAGCATTTGCACGCCGTTGATCGACACTTCGGCCGCGCGACGCATCATGTTAAACATGCTGATCCGCAGGTGACGGGCAAAACGCTCATTAACAATTTCGAGCGTGGGCATACGACCACGCACAATCCGATCTTGGGAAGAAAAATCGTAGGAACGAGCCTCCTGCCCAGCGGCATCAAGCTCATCATCCTCTTCGACATCATCGACCCCGTGTAAGAGCGCATCAATTTCGTCTTGGCTTAATAAATCACTCACAGTATTGTCTTCGCCTCTTTAAGGTGCTGAAGATGAAAGGTTATTGCATGACAAAACCAGTAAAGAGCACTTTTTCAACGACTTTACGTCCCGTTACAGATTGCAACGTGTTTTGTACGCTCAACAGGGCTAATTGTCGTAATTCATCTTTACCCGCCTGTGTACTTAGCTTTTGCACATCGGCACCACTAAAAGTGGTTAGCAGCGCATCTTCAATCAATGGAATGTGCTTTTGGGTCAACACATCATCATCTTGACCTCTGACCATAAGTTGCACTTTGATTTCGACAAGCCGAGCGCGATCCGGTCCTGGAAGGTTAAATAAAAATGGGCGAGGCATCGGCACATAAGCTGCTAATGCTGGCTCAGCTGCCGGCGCAGCCGTTTCGGTTTTAGCACCTTCGGCCTCGACAGGAGCCTCTTCACTACTTCCAAGGAAAAACCAAAGCGCGCCACCAATTAATAGCGCAACAAAGACACCCACACCGATAAAAATAAATAGCTTCTTTTTACTTTTTGGTGCTTCAGTACTTTCAAGTTCTAGTGATTCTTCCTTGGCCATTTTCTGTTCTCTTTAATAGGCTAAATTTGGTAATGGGATTAAGGCTCAGTTTATAATCCACTTTGTTACTATAGGTTACCTGCTTAAGCGTAATAATCTATACCCGAATTTAAACTAGTTGCTTGATTTAAACCTAAATCGAGTTCTTCTGCCGAGAAATCATCCACATTTCCACCACTTGAACCGCCACTGTCTGCAAATCCTCCCTCACGGCGTTGTCCTTGGTCACCTTGAGAGACGTGACTGTCAGCGAGCTGCATGCCTTGTTCTTGTAATAATTCACGTAAACGAGGAATCGCTTGCTCAACCACATCGCGGGTCTGCGCCTGAGCAACATGGAATTGCACTTGCGTCTGCTCACCATGAACTTGTATTTTCACTATCATGTGTCCAAGTTCGGGTGGATCTAGGCGAATTTCAGCCTGTTGAATACCTTGGCTAACCATAGTGACAAGCTGCTGTTTCATCACAGGAGAAAAGCGCTGGATCATTTCCTGCATCTGATTTTGGTTTTCAACGCCTTGACGTAAGGAAAGATGAACCTGTGGTATCTCTTGGCGTTGAATTTGCTGGTTAGCTAAAGAGTGTTGTATCGATACCGCTTTAAAATCAACAGGCTTAAACTCTGTAACAGATTCTTCATGACCAGTATCGAGTGAAGATAAGGCGTTTTCTTGCCGCGAATCCAGTGTGACGGCTAACTTGGCATCTTTTAACAATAATCCTGCCGAAATTTCGGCGCGTGAAGGATTGTCGTCAATAGCATTAGGCTCAACCGAAACCGCACCTAAGGTATTAAGCTCTTTAGTCGTAGAGTTTAATATCACGGCATCAGCATCGGTAACTGACACATTAGCTGTATTAATTGACGGTGACTGTCCAACCGTTGGTGAAGTCGTTTTATCAGTTGATAGGAGCGACAGATTGCTCGACTTATTGCTTAGTTCAGCCTCTTTCGCCTCTAACTTGTTAGCTTCAGAGATAGATTCCCCTTCAATCGGTAAAATGGGGGTTTCTGGCGGTTTAACCCATTTTTCAGTTCGCATCTCTGCAAGCATTGATGCATCATCTATAAGCGTATCATCGGTCGAAGCGCCAGTCTTATCCACAGTTTCAGTATTCGCCGTTGCAATCAAACCTACTGTATTAATTGACTGATTTTGTTTATTTATAATATCTTCTGGAAGTGCAGATGCTCGTTCTTGTTGAAAAACAAATGTACCCGTTTGCTCTAAAACTTGTGCATCTAATGTATCATTCGTTAAGGTAACTTCATTTGACTGAGCAAATTTCGCTAGCTCATCTAAAAAAGTTGGCTTGATAGTCTCTTCCGTTGGTAAATCGCCATCCTCTGTTGCAGGCGCTAAGATGCTAGCGGCATCTTCTGTCGTTAATTGAGCTTCAAGCGGCAAAGAGTCGCTCGGAGCGGCCGCTTTCTTCATCTCATTTGCCATACCAATCTGGGCAAAAATCAAGTTGATATCGGCTTCATCATCAGTGTTGGTATCGTCAGGGCTGGCTTCCACTTTGGCAGATTTGACGGCCACATCCTGAGACACAGGGGTTTTAGTCGAGGGGGAAGATACGGATGTGACTGAAGCCAACGCTGCAGAAAAGTCTTCACTATTAGTATCTTGAGTCAATGCTTTACTTGAGCTAGCGCTATTTTTCGCGCTTGACGCTAATAGGATATTGTTCATTTGTTGCATATCAGCTCCTAAACATTCACCCGAAGACATACAAACGTGCGGGCAAACGTCAATTTATGCGGCTTTGGCCATCTCTGGCATAAAGCAAGCAAATAAAGTGCCAATAAGTGAGGGTTACATGTCGAAGAAACAACTTACACACGCAATGGCGAGCTTGGGTTAGGGTTTATTGCGGCGAAAAAACTGCTGAGAAGCAAATTCATCGGTCATCTTTTGTTCTTTTTTCAACTCAAGAGCTTGGCGTTTTTTCTCTTTATTATCCAAGAGCAGTTCAACCGCCTTGCGTTTCTTTTGCTTGTCGAGCCAATGCTGCTGACGATAATATTTCTGTTTCTCACCATCGGCGACCACACGATTTTGCTGGGCGATGGCCTCATCGATTTGCCGAATAAAACGGTGGAATTGGTGATAATGGCTGGCGCTAATGGCTTGGCCCTGCTGAGACTGCATCTGCTTCATATAATCCAAGCGATAGTTATTTAGCGCATCAAGCTGATTTTGGCGCTTTTGGCACTCAAGTTGTGCCGACTTGAGCAGCAGCGCAGCCTGTTCCTCGGCATCGAGGGCTAACTTTAATACGAGTAATAGGGGATCGGCATTCGCCATAACGGCCTCAATTATTTACATTGCGCAGCGAGTTGCCCGAGCATCATTTGACTATCAGCAAAGCTAAAGGCATCACGCATGGTCTGCCGTAAAAAGGCATTCATCGCAGGTTGCAGGCGTATAGCGTTATCGATTCGCGGATCGCTGCCTTGGGCATAGGCACCAATCGAAATCAGATCCTTATTCTGTTGGTAGAGGGAATAAGTCTGCTTGACGCGGCGCATGGCTTCTAAGTGCTCGCTCGAAATCACCATTGGGGCCACACGGCTGATCGAAGCCTCAATATCGATTGCGGGATAATGCCCAGAATCCGCCAGCGAGCGTGAAAGCACAATATGTCCATCGAGGATCGCCCGAGAAGCATCGGCAATCGGATCCTGTTGATCGTCGCCCTCGGTCAGCACAGTATAAAATGCGGTGATAGAACCTTGTCCAGGCCCACCATTACCCGCCCGCTCAACCAAGCGTGGCAATTTAGCAAATACCGAAGGCGGATAACCTTTAGTTGCCGGCGGTTCACCTACGGCCAGAGCAATCTCACGCTGCGCTTGGGCGTAACGAGTCAGACTATCCATTAATAACAATACGTTATAGCCTAAATCACGAAAATACTCAGCGATACGAGTCGAAGTTTCACAGGCGCGAAGGCGCATCAAGGGTGAGGTATCGGCGGGCGCCGCCACCACAACAGAGCGTGCTCTGCCCTTTTCACCGAGGATTTCTTCAATAAATTCTTTAACTTCGCGGCCACGCTCCCCGACGAGTCCCACCACAATGATGTCAGCTGTCGTGCCCCGTGTCATCATCCCTAACAGCACACTCTTACCCACACCCGAGCCTGCAAATAGGCCCATACGTTGGCCCTTACCAACGGTGAGCATGGCATTGATGGCGCGCACACCCACATCGAGTGGTTCGGTAATCGCACGGCGAGAAAGTGGGTTGATGGCGTTACTGTGCCTTGGCGCCTGCTGTTCGGTCGATAACGCGCCAAGACCGTCTAACGGCACACCATTACCATCGAGCACGCGTCCCAATAGGGATAAGCCCACACTCAGCCCCGCTTGCTCACCGAGGGGGACGACACGGGCGCCGGGTAACACGCCGCGTAATTCCTCAATCGGCATAAGGTACAGCAGTTCATCGTCAAAACCGACGACTTCGGCAATCAACTCTCCAGCCATGGTTTCGATAGAGCACAGGCTGCCCACGGGCGCACGGCAACCACTCGCCTCTAAGGTTAAACCTACCACGCGCACAAGTTGACCACTGGCGACGGCTCGAAATGGCGGGACTTTGTCGATGCAATGATTCAGTTTATTCAGCAGTTGATGGCGGCGATTTTGCATCTTGCTCTCCATCAGCTTGCGACTCTGTACTCAGGGACTCGGTGCTCTGCGCCTCGTCACCTAGCTCAGCACCCGATAGCACTTTTGCGGCGTTTTCCTCATCGAGAACCGCTTGCCGTTGTTGCTGCTGATGACTCAAATGGAACTGTTGATTACGTAATGACTCAAACACCGCATCGATGCGCGACGACAGGGTTAAATCCACCAGCGAGCGTTGGCTGCTGATAATGCAATCCCCAGAATTTAAGCTGGGATCGGCCTCTAACTGCCACTGATTACGGTTTAATTGGGTACTGGTATATAGCTGCTCCACCAAGGCGACATCATCGGGATGCATGCGAATACTGACGCTTTGCTCCTTGATTGGCAGAGATTCGACCCCTAAACGTAGCGCCGACAGGATTTGTTCTGGATGAGTTTTAAGTTCATGACCAATCACAGATTTGGCCAGCGCCATAGTGAGTGTCATTAAGGAATGTTCAATATCGCCATCGAGTAACTGCAATGGCTTTTCAAATTGGCTTAACAGCCCTTCGAAGCGGCTGACTAATGCCTTGGCTTCAGCAAGCCCAGCCTCAAGCCCTTGCTCATGACCTTGGGCGAGGCCCTCGGTATGGCCTTGCTCTAAACCTTCGAGTCTGCCCTGCTCCAGTCCTTCGGCATAACCTTGCGTCTTACCTTCGTTAAAACCTTCTTCTTCGGCTTGAGCGCGAATATCTTCAATTTCCGCCATGGTAGGTGGCGCAATGGTTTCGGCGGCCACCGCCTTGGGCGCTTGCTGCGGCGAATAACCAAAGAGGTTTGAAATACTCACCTCTTCGGTTTGGGTCACATCGGGTAATTGCCAATGGCTGAACTCGATCTCCGAGTCGCTGACGACCCGATGGGACAATTTATTGTCGCTATTGTCACTCCGATTAGAGGAACTCATCGCCGCCACCGCCGCCTAACATGATTTCACCGCTGTCACTTAATCGACGCGCAATTGACAGAATTTCTTTTTGGGCGATTTCCACTTCGCTGATCCGGATTGGGCCCATGGCCTCTAAATCGTCACGCAGCAATTCGGCGGCCCGTTTTGACATATTGCCCAATATTTTGTCTTTGAGCTGATCGTCTGCACCTTTCAGCGCCTTCATCAATACATCCTGCTGCACTTCACGCAGCAAGGTTTGGATACCACGGTCGTCCACATCGATCAGGTTTTCGAATACGAACATTAAGTCTTGGATTTGCTGCGCCATTTCCTCGTCGGTTTCGCGCATGGTTTCCATCAACTGACTTTCGACCCCCGTATCGAGGTAGTTCATAATGTTGGCCGCCGCCTTTAGACCGCCCATCTTCGCTGCTTGCGCGCCGCCTTGACCGGCGAATTGCTTCTCCATGATGTCGTTTAATTCCTGCAATGCCGCAGGTTGCACTTCTTCAAGGTTAGCAATACGCATCATTAAGTCTAAGCGGGTATTCTCTGGGAACTGGCCGAAAATTTCCGCCGCTTGATCTGGCTCTAAATACGATAAAACAATGGTTTGGATCTGTGGATGTTCGTTTTGGATGATAGTCGCGACTTGGCGCGCATCCATCCATTTAAGCGAGTCCAAACCTTTGGCGCCGCTGCCCATGATAATTTGTTCAATCAAATTACCGGCTTTGTCTTCACCTAGAGCCGCGGTTAACGCCTTACGGACGAACTCTTCGCTGTTAAAGCCAATAGAAGAATACTTTTGAATATCATCGAGAAACAGCTTATGCACTCCGATGACTTTTTCCTGCCCAAAGTCTTCCATGGCCGCCATCGCCATACCGACCTTTTGCACTTGTTTAGGTTCTAAGTGCTTTAAAATAGAGGCGGCATCGGCTTCACTCAAACTTAACAGTAAAATCGCCGTTTTTTCGATGCCACTGAGATCCTTAATATTGAAACTTGAGGTTTCAGCGGCGTCTTTTGATTTATTCTCAGCCATTGTCTTGTAACCAGTTTTTCACGACTTGGGTTGAAAGCTCGGGCTCATTGGCCACAAGCGCACGGATAGCTTTAATCATATCATCATCTTTATGCAGATTAGGGATAAGAATTGAGCCATCGTCGGCATAACTATACTCTGCTTCTTTGGTATTGAGCATCCCTAAGGTGTCGGCAGCGTATTGATCCTCAATCTCGGCCAGCTCATTACCCAATCTTGAATCTTCAGGCATGTTCACACTGTCTGGGTAGATTAAGCGTTTCAGCATTGGGCGCACCACAGCAAGGATCAGCACTAAGATAACTAAGGCACCGATACCTAACTTAACGGCACGCCAGAACCAAGGCTGTTCCCAAAGCTCAGGCGCAGGTACATCTTCAACCAATTGATCCATAAAGGGAACAGTGACCACCTCTAAAACATCACCACGCTGCGCGCTAAAGCCTACCGCGCCTTCCAGTAAACGGCGGATATTGGTGAGCTCTTGCTCAGTGCGGGCAACGCGCGCCACTTGACCATTTTCACCCGCAGCGCCCGGTTTAAAGTCCACGGCTACTGACACACTGACGCGGCGCACTACGCCAATTTGCTGACGGGTATGGCTGATGGTGGTATCTAACTCAAAATTACGGGTCGCTTCGCGGTGCGAGTTACCTGCCGTCACGCTTTCTGTCGCCTTGGTCGCATCCTGAGGAATATTTGACTCCATCGGAGGTTGGTTCGACAACGCGCCAGGAATACCGCCAGTTGAACCGCCTGTCGAATTATTCTCAACAGTCATTTCGCTACGCAGCGACGGTAAGTCAGGGTTAAAACGTTTAGCGGTTTGCTCAACCGCGGTGAAATCCATGCTCACATCCACTTGGGAGGTGAAATTATCTGGGCCAAGGATGGGCGAGAGAATCGAATCAATCTTGGTTCGGTATTCGGCTTCTTTTTGTTGAACCAACTCAAGCTCGCGGCGCGCCCTGGCAGAGATGCCATCTTGGCTGCCAGAGTTCAGTAAACGGCCGTTAGAATCTGTGACGGTAACGCGAGATGGCTCTAGGCCCTGAACGGCAGAAGCGACGATATCCACAATCGCATCGACCTCTCCTTGGCCTAAACCGCCACGACGAGTGTTAATTACAACTGTTGCACTTGGCTGAGAAGTATTACGGGCAAATACGTTTTCTTTGGGGAGTGCCAAAATCACTTTAGCGCGGCTTACGCTTTGTAACTGTTCAATCGCGCGGGCGAGGTTTTCCTCTTGGCTATGCTTGAGGCGAGCCTGCTCCATTCTTTGGCTCACACCAAAACCACTGTCTTGGGTGAGAAAGTCTTTGTTTGAGGCGGCGGCACTATCAATACCCGCACGGCTCAGCATCATTTTAACTTCTTGGTATTTGTCCTCGGGTACCTTCACGACGTCAACATCGATTTGATACTTGATCTTATTTTTATCAAGCACGTCGAGCACTTGCACCATTTCTTGAGTTTCCATTTTACCCAATGGACGGTACTCAGGTTCCTGTGCCCAGATCATGACGAACACGGCTAACGCCAAACAAATGGCGAGGGCTAAAATCATGGTGATTTGACGCATCATATCGACGCCACCGAGACTCCCCAGCACGCCGGATTTATTTTCCTGTTGGACCCCTTGGTCCATTACGCCGGCATTCGATCCGACAATCATTTCTGTGCTCACGATTCGTACCTGCTAATTGCGTTATTCAAGGCCTAAACAGGCATGCTCATTATTTCTTTATAAGCTTCAACGAGCTTATTGCGCACTTGGACTGTGGCTTCAAAGGCAACACTGGCCTTTTCGCGGGCGATAACAGTATCAGAAAGGCTCACGGTGGTATCACCCATTTCTAAGCGAGTCGAGAGGTTAGATGAGGTTGACTGCAAACCACTCACATTACCAATGGCTTGTGAAAGTAGCTGGCCAAAGTCAGCACCACTGGTGTTATTCACTTGCTGCACAATATTATTAGGTGAAATCCCAAAAGAGGGTTTGATTTCACCTTGAAGTGACTGCATTTCTTGCAGTAATGAATTCGCGCCAATTTGCATGTCGTGCTCCCCATCGTCGAGTTATTGACGATTAAACTCTCAAGATAACGAGGATATGCAAAACTACGGCCAAGTTTTTACTTGGCCGAGCTAAAAAGAATTGCAGAGGTCATAGGTGTGAAATCGCCAAAGGATAACCAGTGGCGATGGTGCTAGAAAGGTTGCAAAACTCGACTTAGTTGGGCAATTGAATCCCCATATCGCGCATTCTGGCCATCTTGTATCTTAAGGTGCGCGCACTGATCCCAAGTTTTTCGGCAACCAGCTTACGACTACCTTGGCATTGCGCTAAGGTTTCGAGAATGATCACATGCTCCTGCGCTTTTAACTCTTCACCTAAACCTTCCGGCTCGTTGGCGTATTCGGCGTCATCGGATGACAGAGGCACATCTTGGGCATCGATAATAATATCGTTGGCACTAATCACAGCCCCAGCACGTAAAATTAACGCGCGTTGGACAACGTTATCCAACTCCCGCACATTACCCGGCCAGCGGTGACTGAGTAAACGACGACAAGCAGCTTCATCAAACTCTGGTAAATCAAGCACATTTAGTGCCTTTGCGTGTTTTGTGAGTAAATGCCGAGCTAAGGGTAAAATATCCGCAGGCCGTTGATTCAGCGCAGGCCACGTCAATGGAAACACGTTAATGCGATAATAGAGATCTTCCCTAAATTGCCCCGCGGCAACTACGGCTTTTAAATCACGATTTGAGGTTGCTAGCACTCTCACATCCAGCTTGATGGTTTTACGGCCGCCTAACCGCTCTACTTCACGCTCTTGCAATACGCGCAGCAGTTTGGCCTGTAACCCTAAATCCATCTCTGAAATTTCATCGAGTAATAAAGTTCCGCCCTGTGCTTGTTCGAATTTACCGGGGCAAGCTTGGTAAGCACCGGTAAAGGCGCCCTTTTCATAACCAAATAATGTGGCTTCAAGCATATTCTCGGGGATGGCCGCACAGTTGATGGCCACAAAGGCCTCGTCAGCACGGCTACTATGTTGATGAATATAACGGGCTAACACTTCTTTACCCGAACCACTTGGCCCAAGGATCATCACAGAAGCATCGGATGCTGCCACCCGCTGTGCCAGAGACAAGAGCGCAAGACTCTTTTCATCGGCAACCACAGGTTGATCGCTATTTTGTTTGAGTGGTAAATAGCGGGAAACTTGATTGAGCAACACCTCTGGAGCGAAGGGTTTTGCCAGATAATCGACGGCGCCCAATTTAATTGCACTGACAGCACTGCCTATAGTGGCGTACGCCGTCATTAACAGCACGGGCAATTTGGGATGATGTTGCTGTAAGTAATTTAATAAGCCTAAGCCGCCAATGCCCTGCATCTGCACATCGCTGATCACAAGATCAAATTGATGTTGTTTTAGTACGATTATGGCTTCTTCACCTGATGCCACATCAATACAGTCGTATTGCGCCAACATTAAGGTATCGAGCAAAGCCTCACGCAGGGAGGCATCGTCTTCGACTAAGAGTAATTTGGCTTCAGACATAGGGTTTCTCCAGCGGCAATACAGCAGCCGATTTCGCCTGCGGGAAGGTTAGCGACACAGTACAACCCTTATTGGGCATGCAGCTTAATTGCAGTTGGCCGCCATGATTACGCACCACAGACTGTACAACGGCTAAGCCTAAACCTGTCCCCTGAGCTTTAGTGGTAAAGAAAGGTTCCAACACTTTTTGTTGCATCTTAGCATCCAACCCTTTGCCATTATCGATGACATTGAGATGTAACTGTTCATTGCTATCACTAGCAACGATTTGGATCTGCGTTGCCCCGGCTTCAAGACTGTTCATCACGAGGTTATTGACGGCTGAACTGAGCGCATTCACATTCGCCAGCATTAAGCTATTAGAAATATTGGTTACCGCCAGTTCAGCGCCATGCTTAGCAACTATTGGTTCACAGTTAGCAACAACATTCTCGATAACATCATTAAGATTAATCAGTTCGCCCAGCTCATCTTGACGTCCTTTGGCCATCAGCAGCATATCGTTCACTTGGCGTTCAAGCTCATTGAGTCTATCCACTAATTTCTGCTGAAATTTTGCCTTAGCAGATTCCGATAATTTGGGACTGGCCAGATTAGCAGCATATAACAGTGCAGCCGACAATGGCGTACGCACCTGATGCGCCAGCGTCGCCACCATTTTGCCGAGGGCTGACAGGCGCTGCAGATGGGAAAGATTCTTTTGCAGTAGACGAGTTTCGGTCAGATCCGTCAGCACAATTAATTGGCCAGGTTCCGGCGTTAATGGGGTAATCGCAAATTTGACTCGGCGGCCATTGCGTAATGAGACTTCATGGCCATCATCGTCCTGTGGCGCAAACGCCGTATGGATCACATCAATCCAGCGGGCGCCGCATAACGACTGCTCCAGCAATTCGACGGCTACGGGGTTTGCATCGGTGACAATACCATCACCGTTCAAAATCACCACGCCAGAGGGCATAGCCTGTAAAATATGCTCCATCCGATTGGACATATTGGCGGCCTCACGCAGTTGGTTCCATTGTTTGCTAGTGTGCTTGAATGTTTCAATTTGCGCTAGTGGATGAGCAGACATAGTCACTCCGTCAAAAAATTGCTTATGACGGAGTGTTTGCAGATTCTATGCCAAATTAGGAAATGAATTTAGATAGATAAAACAATAAGATAAATAACATCAAAATGACTATTCTTTCGTCATTCCGTACTTACGCATTTTCTCAACCAAGGTAGTACGGCGAATACCGAGCATTTCTGCAGCACGCGCAACGACGTTATCCTGCAGCTCTAACGCCTGACGAATCATATCGATTTCAAGCTCAGCCAGCAGATCCTTGAGGTTAACGCCTTCAGGTGGTAACTCACTGGGGAAACGCGTTTCAGGAATTTCTACTGGCTCTTCGCTGGTGAAAATCGAAGCGAGCGCATCACGTTCTTGCTGCTCTTCACTGAGTTCGACACTATACTCAGGCACATCAATATGACGATACTTTATCGGCAAGTCGTTCACATCGACTAAACCGCCTGGATATAAAATCGTTAGGCGTTCAACAAGGTTAGATAACTCCCGGACGTTACCTGACCAAGCATGTTCTTTTAACGATTCAATAGCACGCTGAGTAAAACGAACTTTGCCACGCCCCTCGTTATAGACACGACTCACTAACTCTTGCAGCAGTAAAGGAACATCATCCTTACGCTCACTTAATGCTGGCATTTCGATCGGGAAGACGTTAAGGCGGTAATAAAGATCTTCACGGAACTCATTGCTGCTGATCATAGTTTCAAGATCCCTATGGGTTGCCGCTACGACACGTACATCAGCATTAATCGTTTTAGTTCCCCCAACACGCTCAAAGACACGTTCTTGCAACACGCGCAGCAATTTTACCTGCATTTGCAAAGGCATGTCGCCAATTTCATCGAGGAACAGCGTGCCACCTTCGGCAAGTTCGAAACGGCCCTTACGAGAACTAATTGCCCCAGTAAAAGAGCCCTTTTCATGGCCAAATAATTCACTCTCCAATAACTCAGGCGGAATCGCGCCACAGTTAACCGGAATAAAAGGACCATCTCGGCGCTCAGATAAATAATGAATGTTCCGAGCAACCACTTCCTTACCTGTCCCCGACTGACCCAGGACTAATACAGTGGCATCAGAGGTGGCGACTTGGCTAATCAAGTGACGCACATTGGCAATGCCTTCACTACGACCCACTAAGCTACGAAACAGTTTGGTTTGATTTGCACTGGTTGGGACTTGTGGACGTTTGACTTGCCCATAAACCTGACAAAAATGCAGGAGTTCGGTTAGTTGTGGGTAGTTTAATGGCTCTTCAATGTGACCCAGTACATTCGACACTTGCAGATCATCTACATTGCCAAATAACAAAATGGGTTGCCATGGGTACTGACTCGCAAGTGACTTGAGAGCATCAGCTGGCATGTTATCAGCAGTGACCACTAAAGCGCGGAACCGGGTATCTTGCAGACAAAGACTTAACTTTTCGATGGCGACGATTTCAATCTGCTCACCCAAAAATTCAAAAATGCAACACAGGCGACTTAAGCGCTCTGATGGGGTTCCGACAAGTAAAATTCGTTGATCTGTTTGCATCATTCAGTAGGCCGTAAAGCTCTAATATGTATTAATTTGCATTAATTATTTTATGATTAGTTGCTGTAAAAGCTTAACAAATTCAATGTAACAATCTGTGCCACCATCACTACTGTGATGAATATTGTATTATCAGCAGTCGAGAAGCAAGCCTCGAATGCCGATTCTGCCAAACTGAATTGATTTTAGTTCATTTAAGCTATGATTCTAGCTAAAAAGGTCAATTAATTGACACAAGACAAAAAAGACGCACTTTAGGGTGCGTCTTTTTTATTACTTAAAAGTAGGGTTAACGAGCTTCTTCAGTATGGGAAGATATATTGTGTTTATCTACAGGGATGGCATCCCACCCTTCTTTGATGGTTCGTAAAATATCACAAACATCATCAATGGCCTTTACATCGTTATTGAGGTTAGCTTCAGAAATCTTACGTAACATAAAATCGTATAACTCACTCAAATTTTTAGCTATTTGCCCACCGGCATCCATATTTAAACTATTACTCAATCCGGTAATAATACCGATAGCTTTATTAATATAAATACCTTTATTGGCCAAATCATTTTGCTCAATAGCGTAACGGCTTTGTGCCAAACGTTGCAGCGCTCCAGCAAACATTAACTGAATGATTCGATGCGGTGAAGCTACAGTGATCTCACTTTCTAACGAAACCTTACGATATGATTGCAGCGATCCTCTCATAAATACCTACCTGTTTGAATCTATAGTCTCGTAAACACTGATCTTGCGCTTATTCTTACTGCCCGCATGTAATAATGCTTGCCTGTCCGCCATGATGTGATTTGCCTTAATAGTGAACTCTTTAGTGAGGTCAAGCTGACACTGAAGATAATCAGCGTCCGTCATGCTAGCATCAGCCACTAATACATTGAGTAAAAGTTGACGCTCTCCAACGAGTACCTGCAAATTTGACACCAACTCGTCAGTTTGAGGATATTCTGCGGGGATGCGAGTTAACTGATTCAATGTGTCGCTGAGCGTTATATTAAGTTCATTAAGTTCATTAAGTTGTTTCACTAGACGTTTCCTTACTTACTAACTCTTTTTAACTGCTCCAGGAAGCGAGTTTAAACTAGCTTGTAAACCACTACTCTGCTGGTTAAGTTGTCCTACGACAAGATCCATTGCATTAAACTGTTTTGTTAAACGGGCAGTTTTCTGGTCCATTTTAAGAGTAAAAGCTTCTCTTTGTTCTGCTAACCTACTTTGCTGATTAGTATAACTTGTCTCTCTATCTGCAATCACGCCTCGGGATTTAACATAGCTTTCAGAAACATCGTAAAACCGATTAGCTAAGCCTTTTTCTGGTGTAGCAAAGAGAGCTTCAACACTAGACATATCCTCAGAAAGCACTTTATCAAGCTTAGTATCATCAATAGATAACTTACCATATCTATCTGTTGTGATACCTATATCATACAAAGCTATAGAACCACCATCTTCGGTAGGCACTCGTTCGCTCGCAATACGACGGAGTTGTGATTCAATCGAACGGATCATCGAGTCGCCCTGCAATGCCGCTGCAGTATTTGTATCTTGATCGTAGGATGACAGCTCATCGACCGTTGTAACTAAGCTATTGTAGGCATCAACAAATGCCTTAACGTTTGTTTTAACTGCATCGTTATCTTGTTCTATTTTGAGTGAAGTGGTTTTAGTAAGATCAGCATCTGTTAACTGTAAAGTCACACCTGTAATCGCATTCTTAACTTCATTAGTTTGCGAGGTGACTTTTTGGTTATCAATATAGATCACTGCATTTTTGGCATCTTGTAATGTTGTAATATTACTGGCATCAAACATATCACTGAGCCCTGAGCCTGAAGTGTCAGTCGCAGTAATATTGATTTGATTATCCTCACCCGTTTTATTGGAACTAAACACCAATCGACTACCAGCATCACTGGTAACTACGGTTGCGGTAACACCCACATTGTCAGAAGCTTTATTGACTTTTTTGGCTATTGCATCAAGGGAATCTGTTGCGGCTATATCAACAGAGAAATTTTTTCCATTGATGTCAAAATCTAGGCTTCCTTCACCAACACCAGATGCAGGATTCGCAACATTTGCTCCTGCAATCTTATGGTTGACAGCAAGCTGTTCAACTTTAATAGCATAACTACCTGTTTGAGCTGTTTTATCAGCAGTTGCAGTTAAATATGTACTATTACTAACGGATATTTTGCGTTGATTTAAAGCCTCACCGGTTTGTAATTTTTTTACGGCATCCTGAAATGTCGTCAGTGCGCTTTTTAAGGTTCCCATAGCAGAAACCTCAGCTTTAATGCTATCTTCTTGTGCTTTAAACATTGCTTCTTTAGGAACTTTTTCAGCATCCACTAATACTTTTACAATGTTAGCAGTATCTAACCCTGAACCGATACCTGTCGCTGTGATTGCCATACAAACCCCTTACTCATCAACTATCACTATATTTAGTAATGTCAGTATTTAAGCCTCTGTTTTCATCAAAAGCCCTGTCACTTCAGATAGCTTTTCAGCTAATGCTAGTGCTTCTTCACTCGGCATTTGTCTAATGACATCACCCGTATCTTTGTCTAAAACAGTCACAACGGCTTGACCTGACTTCTCATCAACCTTAAATGCAAGCCCCTTACGCATCATAGACATCATATCCGACAGCTCAGTAGCAATTTGCGTAAGTTTAGCCGGATTAAATTCGTTATCGACACCATCTTGTGCAATGGTTTGTTCAATTGTCGATACTGCGGCATCTCCCTTTAACTCAACTCCTGAAGCTGGAGTCTTTGGAGACACTTGAGCTAAATCGACTTTATTGTGAACCATAGTAGCTGAATTTGATATATTGATATCCATAGCCACACCTCACCATATTAACCCCTTGTTTTATTTATCATAAAACAAGTCTACTTTAAAAGCTTTATCAACCTTTAATGTGGCAAAGGGAGATCCGTTGCCGAACCTCCCTTAGAGCCTTATACTTCAGTATGTTATTAAAGTAGTGATAAGGCCACTTGGGGTAATTGGTTAGCTTGCGCCAACATTGCTGAACCTGTTTGTTGTAACACTTGGTTCTTGGTCATTTGCGATGTTTCTTTCGCAAAGTCAACGTCTACAATACGGCTCTTCGCATCAGCAACGTTAGCTTGCGTATTAGCACTATTGCTGATGTTATAAGCTAAACGGTTTTGTATAGCACCTAATTTTGCCCTTTGGTTATCAATTGACTTAATTGCTGCATCAATATTTGTTAGTGAAGTACTTCTCTGGGCTGCAGTAGAAACCTTAACATCCGAAGCCTGTACATTTAGAGCACTTGCAGTCACTTTAGACACAGAAACCGCTATATCCTCTTTATTCTGGTGTCCCACTTGGAATGTCTTACCAGTAGCAAATGAACCATCCAGTAACTTAGTGTTACCAAATGCTGTTGTATTAGCAATAGCAGTAATCTCAGTTGCAAGCGCGTCCAGCTCTGATTTTATAGCATCAAGATCGGATGTAGAATTTGAACCGTTTTCAGACTGAATAGTCAGATCACGCATACGTTGCAACATATTAGTTTGTTCTTGCATCGCGCCTTCAGCAATCTGTGCAATAGAGATCGCATCGTTGGCGTTACGCATACCCACTTCTAAGCCACGAACCTGACTATTTAAACGGTTAGAAATAGCTAAACCTGCTGCGTCGTCTTTTGCGCTATTAATGCGCAGACCACTGGATAAACGTTCCATGGAGGTGGCCAAGCCGCTTGCTGAAGTATTTAGGTTTTTCTGTGCTTTCAAAGATGTAACGTTTGTGTTTACTGTAATGGCCATGATCGTTTCCTCTTTATACCTGGCTTTATCTAAACTTGCCTGTCTGCTTAAGCCAGGCGGGTCTTAGTGGTTACAGTATATTTAACGGCCATCTTTTTTTTATCTTTAGTATTATTTTTAAAAAATTTTTATGTTTATAAAAAATCTTTTTTTTCATAAAGATAAAGCTTTTCAATTAAAAACTTTGCCTACTTTTCTAATCGTAGCTAGAAAAAGTAGGCAAAAGTACTCTACAAAAGATACGCTAACTTAAGCTTAGCCCAACAATGACAACGCCACTTGTGGTAATTGGTTTGCTTGAGCGAGCATCGCAGACCCAGTCTGTTGCAGTACTTGGTTCTTAGTCATAACTGACGTTTCTTTCGCAAAGTCAACATCCACAATACGGCTCTTCGCATCGGCAACGTTAGCTTGAGTATTAGCACTATTACTAATGTTATAAGCTAACCTATTCTGAATCGCACCCAAGTTTGATCTTTGCTTATCAATGGCTTTAATTGCTGCATCAATATTTGTTAGTGAAGTACTTCTCTGGGCTGCAGTAGAAACCTTAACATCCGAAGCCTGCACCTTTAGAGCACTTGCAGTCACTTTAGACACAGAAACCGTAATATCCTCTTTATTCTGGTGCCCCACTTGGAATGTCTTACCAGTAGAAAATGAACCATCCAGTAATTTAGTGTTACCAAATGCTGTAGAGTTTGCAATTGCTGAGATTTCAGAGGCTAATGCATCAATTTCTGATTTAATTGCATCAATATCAGAAGTTGAGTTCGCACCGTTTTCTGCTTGGATGGTCAAATCACGCATACGTTGCAACATATTAGTCTGCTCTTGCATTGCGCCTTCAGCAATCTGGGCAATAGAAATGGCATCGTTTGCATTACGCATACCCACATCTAAGCCCCGCACTTGACTATTTAAACGGTTTGAGATTGCTAAACCCGCAGCGTCATCTTTGGCGCTATTAATACGCAGACCACTCGATAGACGTTCCATAGAGGTTGCTAAGCCACTACTGGATGTATTTAAATTTTTCTGTGCCTTCATCGAAGTCACGTTGGTATTAACTGTAATAGCCATAGTATTTTCCTCTTCTAAGTATCTTGCCAAGACTTCGAAGCTTGGCCATTTCCAATCTTGAAACTACCAGTGCATTTAGGCTATTACACCTAAAAATCACGATTAAATATAATCAAACAGGGAAACAGAACCCACCTTACTAAACACGCTAGAGACTGCGTTCAATGCAAGCTGCTGCTTTGCAAATTCCGTAATCGCTGACGCGTAATCAAGATCCTCAAGTAGAGAAAGAGCAGATGTATTCAACACTTGTTCCTCGATGTGAGTATCTTTGTAGCTTTCAACGGCTTTCAGATTATTCCCCGCCACACTTCTGGCAGAACTGATCTGATTGACACCACTATCGATGTCATTCAATATCTGTGCCAACTGAGATCGACCTTGAGGTGTGTTAGCTGAATTAGGATCTTCAATTAATGCGATCGCACGACTGATTGTATCGAAAATGCTGACTTCAGACTGTGGCTCCATGGTGAAACTATCGCCAGCGCTGGGTTTTCCAGAAATGTTGACTTCAATACCATTAAAACTTACAGGGGTTGCCGCATCAAAATTAGCAATGTTCGCCACTGGATTATTGGCTGAATCAAGTACTTGTAAATTGGTTCCACCAGAACCATTATCTGAAAAATTAAATGTATATGTATCAGCTAGATAAGTTGCTGGATCAGCAATCTTCGCCGTTTTAACACTAAACTCGCCCTGCTGGCTGGCCAAATAATTGACACTATAATCGCCAAGTCCATTGGGGGCTTTCATAAAAGCGGTGTCGCCAGGGACATTAGTTCCTAGTGCAACGCCAGACTGCACTAAACTATTTCGAATGCCAGAATCACCGCTATAAACTATTTGGGGAGGTGTTGAGTTGTCGAAAGCAAATGGCTCTTTATCCGTGCTGTAACCAGAGAACATATAGTTGCCAGATTCATCCTTACTATTGGCAATAGACAGTAACTCTTCTAAGCTTCCTTTCATTTCATCGGCAATCATTTGCCGCTCAGAATCCGCTAGTGTGCCGTTTACCGCTCGCATAACTTGTTCACGTATGGAAGATGCCAGATTTTCGGCACTCCCCAACTTACTTTCAGTTACTGCTAATCGATTAGTCGCGTAGTCAATATTCTTCATAAATTGATCGACTAAGGCATTGCGTTGATTCAGGTTATCGATACCTAGCGCCGCAACGGGATCATCACCCGCAGTATTGACTTTTTTGCCGCTACTGAGCTGTTCGAGGATCTTGCTAGTTGCCGTTTGCTTTTGCAGTACACTCGTAATGCTTTGATTAAAGATCTGCGCGGATGATAGTCGCATGATTAAATCTCCTAACGCACTGAAGTTAATAGGGTGTCAAAAATTTGTTGTGCCGTAGTCATGATACGAGCAGAGGCTTGATAAGCCTGTTGAAAACGCATTAAATTGGCGGCTTCTTCATCTAAGTTGACGCCCGATTCGCTTTCTACTCTGGCATAGGCTTGTTGGTAAATAGCCTCTGCAGACCCTACACGCACTTCGGCCGCTTTTGTCTTACTGCCTATGTCAATTTTTGTATTTTCAAATACATCCGCTAAGGTTGACTTCCCCCCATTCATCACTTTACTTTCACTCAATTTGGCCATAGCAACGGCGTTAGAGTTGTCGCCTTCAGCAAAGGCTAAGTTAAAGGTAAATCTGTCATTACTGGCGGCTGCGGTACTATCAACTTCAAAGGTAAAACCAAAGGCACTTATACTTGGGGGAGTATAAGGAGCGGCAGCGCCAAGGGAGGTTCCGGAGGCATCAAATGCTTCATAGGTTGGAGGTATCGCGGTGGTATCGAGCTGGATCGTCAATTCACTGCCAGTAACGGGAAAGTTGGCGGCACTACGATTAGTAATTTGCGTCACTTTAACTTGGGTATTACCCGAGTTCGCGGTATCTGGTGTTATTTTAGGCGAAGCCGCAGCAATGCCTTTAGGATCCGTCATTTCAACGGTAATGCCGTTAGCGGCGCCCGCAGTAGGTCGAATAATAAAGCGATCACCTGAAGCCATCGCCCCTGCTTTAATATCGATTGAAAATCCAGCACCACCTTCTAAGGTCGACCCATTTAACGTCAGTGGTGTAATTACCCCTGTTTCTGTATCCCTTAGTTCATAGGAGGCCGGCGCAGTAAAAGATAACTCATATGAGCCACCCGTTAATAAGCTTGTGTCATCAATATTCACGCCTAAGGTTGCGTTACCAGTATTGTTTGAATAGCCACCAACACGACCCAATGACATCAAAGGATCATTAATATCCCTAAAGATATTCGCTCCCACTTGGCCATTTAGATCTAATCCTTGTTGCTGCATTTTGTTGAAGTTATCAGCAATCCCCAGGGCCAACTGATCAAGCTCATGGCTTGCAGGAATTAACGTTTGATCACGGTACTCAAACAACGCCCCTAATTGCCCGCCTAATTTACTCGGATCGGCAGCAACACTTTGTGAGCCAATACTTGACGTCAATTGCAATTCATTGGGAAATGGATCTCCAGTTTTAGTATCCATCGTCATGGCGATTTCACCGGAAACCAACATCACCGAACCACCTAACATAATACTTTTTGCACCATTCTCTTGAGGAATTACATTCACCTGAGCATATTGGCTTAGCTCTTGAATGAGTGCATCTTGCTTATCGAGTAACATGGCATCTTGATTTGGCGATTTCATCAGCTCGAGATTTAAATTAGCCAGCTCCTTACTAATCTCGTTGATGCGCTTAGTCATCCCCGTGATCTGGTCATTGGTTTGCGTAAGCTGGCCATTTAGACTCGATTGCATCTGATTCAAGCTACTTGCCACTTGTTTAGCATCAGTCAGGGTTGAGCTGCGAAGACCTAAATCAGCAGGTAAATCCGCTAAACTGTTTACTCCAGCAAAGAGAGAATTTAAGCTCTGCGGCACCATTTTACCGGTTTGAGAAAACAGTTGGTCGAGCTCACTGAGTTTGCCATAACTCGCTTCAGCACCACTTAGGGTTGTTTGTCCAATACGTAATTCTCTTGCCGCATAGTCGTTGTAAATACGTTTTACATCATCAACGTAAGTCCCCGTGCCATAAAAACTATTACCAAGCCGTTGTGACTCTAGCGTCGACTGGGTTGCCACCTGCCTGTGATAACCTGCGGTATTCGCGTTGGCAATGTTATTACTGGTAACCCCAAGTTGCGACTGCGAGGCTAGCACCCCAGTACGAGCAATATTTAATAGGTCAATCGCCATTAGCCGACACTCCTCAGAACTAATAACCTATGAAGATTTATCATTTGTCTTCTCCTTGCAGTATCGACTTAAGCTCTTGGCTTATTGTCTGCATCACTTTAATGACTTTCTCAGCATATTTTGGATCGGTGGCATAGCCCGCATCCTGCAATGCACGAATAAATTGGGTTGGTGAAGCGGCGACTTTTTTAGCATCTTGATAACGCTCACCCTCAGCAATAAAGGAAACAAAATCGTTAAAACTGTGCTCGAAATCGGCATACACCCTAAAATCGGCTTTTTGTCTAACGGCAATACCCTGCTCAAATTCCAAGGTACTCACGTTAGCCTTATCCCCAAGCCAACGGCGATCAGCCTTAATGTTGAATAAGTTATGGCTAGGAGTGCCGTTATTTCCGCGAACAATTTTTTGCCCCCAACCAGTCTCGAGAGCCGATTGAGCCAATAACACTTCGGGTTTAGTGCCAAGGGCTTTAGCGGCTTTTTCGGCATGGGGATATAACGTCGCTAAAAATTCTTCACGGCTACCAAACTTAAGCGTCTTTTGCGTTTCTCTAAATGCCACTGTCGGCAATATTTGGCCGCTGATAACAGGTTCTATCGGTGATAAGGGTTGCTCAGACCAGGTAGGCTTAGGTGTATCTATCGCCAACAAGCGTTCAGGTCGGTCAATGTCTAAGGAAGAAGTGACACCATCGGCCTTTTCAAATTCAACATTTGGACGCGCTATCGATGCAGGTACACCTTGTGCGGCTTGTTCTGAAGTGTTGCTATTTATAGCTTCAGCAGTCGATGGGGCTTGAACAGGAATATTAAAGGCTTTAGCGTCATGTTCTAGTTTCATGCCACCATCATTACGTAGCACCGATGCAGGTGTTAGCTGGCTTGACTCAGGATACAACTGCTGCACCATCATGTCAGCCAGCCCCAGCACACCTTTATCCGATAAGTCGACGGATAATTGCTGATCCCGCATCTGCTCATAAAATTTGGTGTATTGACTATTGAGGGGACTGTCAGACTCAAACACCGCATTAGCATCACGCATGCTCTTCATCAGCATTTGCACAAAAACGCCTTCAAATTGCTGGGCAACTTTTTTCAAAGCGCCCTTTTCATCTTTCTGAGCCTGGGCGCGCAGGTTATCGAGCCCGCCCAGATCAAGAAAATGTGATGAACTTGAAAGCTTTTCCATGATTTTCCCGACAGAAATTAGATGATGATAAGTTCACCATGCAAAGCTCCTGCCACTTTTAACGCTTCCAGAATGGCAAGGACATCAGAAGGGGCTGCACCGACCAAATTCACGGCGCGCACTAATTCATCTAAGGTCGTGCCGGGATTAAACATAAACATCCGACGATCACTTTCAGTCGCATTTATCGTGCTATTGCTGGTCACTGTTGTTTGGCCATTGGCTAGCGCATTTGGCTGAGACACCTGAGTCGCTTCGGCGATCGTCACCGTCAAACCACCATGAGTCACAGCCGCAGGTAATAACTTGACGTTCTGCCCAACGACTATCGTGCCAGTGCGCGAATTCACAATCACTTTGGCAGACTCCTCAGCAGGTTCCACCTCGATATTTTCGAGCGTAGCTAAAAAAGACACCCGTTGTGATACATCCCTTGGCGCACTGACTTGAATCGACGTTGCATCCAATGGGCGTGCCATATCAGGGCCGAGCAGATCATTAATCGCATCGGCCATACGCTGCGCGGTCGAAAAATCCGAGCGACGTAGGTTAAACGTCAAATAATCGCCAGTAGAAAACGGCGTAGCCACACTGCGTTCAACAATTGCGCCGTTAGGAATACGGCCAACCGTTGGCGTGTTTTGAATCACTTTCGAACCATCCAAACCATCGGCACTAAAACCACTTACCACTAAGCTGCCTTGGGCAATCGCATATACATTGCCATCAACCCCTTTGAGGAAGGTTTGCAGTAACGTCCCACCACGTAAGCTTTTTGCTTCACCGAGGCTTGAAACGGTCACATCCAATTCTTGGCCTGGTTTAATAAACGCTGGCATATCGGCATGCACAGCAACCACGGCCACGTTTTTGATTTTGGGTCTAAAATTTTCAGGCAAATTGATGCCGAAATTTTTAAGCATGGTGGTGAATGTTTGCTCTGTGTAATTGGTTTTCTCACCCGTACCAGGCAACCCCACTACTAAGCCATAACCAATTAACTGGTTATTTCGTACCCCTTGCACATTAGCAATATCTTTAATGCGTTCAGCCTGGCTTGGCATCGAAAACGCCAACATAACAACGGCCAAAATGAGTTTATATTTCATGATATGACTCCTTAGAAGGGCCACCAATCGCTCATAAAGAACTGGCTTAACCAGCCCACTTTTTGCGCTTCGGCGAAAGTACCAGTACCGCTATATTGAATACGCGCATTGGCCATACGGGTTGAATCAATGGTGTTATCTGGCTTGATATCCTGCGAGCGCACAATACCGGTCACGCGAATAAACTCATCACCATTGTTGATTGAAATCCACTTTTCACCGCGCACAACTAAGTTACCGTTATTGAGCACTTGCATAATATTGGCGGAGATACTGCCGTCTAAGCTATTGCTTTGATCTGCATCGGATTCACGCTTAGTATTCATGCTGTCTTTGTAGCGTAAATCGAGGGGAATACCGCCTAAAGACACATTGCTCCCGCCGGCATAAATGGGATCGAGTGTCATATCAGAACCTTTTTTGATCTGATTACCGGCACTCTTTTTCGCCTGAGTCGCTTCTTTCAACACGATAGTGATAATGTCACCGACTTTATGGGCACGAATATCCGAGTAAAGACTCGCCGCTTGGCTATCTTGGTAAATCGACCCCGTTGCAGCAATTTTAGTCGGTGGTGCTTCGGGATAAACTGGGGCATAGAAGGGATCATCCGCAATCGGCTTCTTTGGAGTTGAACTACATGCCGCCAGCAAGAGCGTACTAGCCAATAGTAGATATCTAGCCATGATCATGTGCCTCTATAGATTCTGATTCACATAAGCCAGCATCTGATCGACCGCCGAAATCACTTTGGAGTTCATCTCGTAGATCCGCTGACTTTCAATGAGGTTAACTAGCTCTTCGGTCACGTTCACGTTAGAGGTTTCTAACGCACCTTGACGAATCGCTCCCATACCATCAAGTGATGCAGTGCCTTGAATAGGCGTACCACTCGCACCAGTTTCGGTGTATAGGTTTTGTCCCATAGGATCTAAACCCGACGGGTTAATAAAGTCGGTCATACTTAGCTGCCCAACGACCTGGTTTTCCGCCGCACCTGGTGTTTTTACCGAAACTTCCCCTTCAGCAGAGACTGTAATACTGGTTGCATCCTCAGGGATAGTGATCGCAGGTTGCAACACATAACCCGAACCCGGTGTGACAATTTGCCCAGTATCATCTAAGGTAAATTGACCATTACGGGTATAAGCCGTAGTCCCATCGGGGAGCTGCACTTCGAAAAATCCTGGGCCTTCAATCATCAAATCGAGCGAGTTGTCCGTGGTCAGCATATTGCCTTGGGTAAACATTTTTTGGGTGGCTACCACCTTGGTACCCGCACCAATGTTCAAACCGTTTGGCAACTTAGTGTTAGAGGCGCTGATCCCACCCGCTTGGTTAACAGTTTGATAAAGTAAGTCTTCAAATACCGCGCGGCTTTTTTTATAGCCCACAGTACTGGCGTTAGCGACGTTGTTTGAAATCACCGCAATATCGGTTTGCTGTGCGTCTAAGCCAGTTTTACTAATCCATAACGCTGGATGCATAATTTATCTCCTAACTAATCCGCATTAATGAAGATGAAGCGCGGTCATTTTCTTCCGCGGTTTTCATCATCTTCACTTGCAATTCAAATTGTCGCTGTAGGTCGATTAAGGACACCATCTCATCCACTGGATTGACGTTACTGCCCTCTACAGCACCACTTTCTACAAATACACTGGGATCGGCAGGCGCCGGATCACCGGATACCAAACGGAACAACCCATCCTCGCCGCGCATCATTTGTGCATTGCCAGGGTTTACTAACTTTAATCTTCCGACCTCTTCGACGACTTCTGTCGTCGCACCTTGAGGACGAACAGAGATAATCCCATCCTGTGAAATAGTGACCTTTTCAATTGGCAGCGGTAACACTATCGGTCCGGCATCACCCATCACGGGATTACCACGGTCGTTATGCAATAAACCTGTTGAGTCAAAACTGAGACTGCCAGAACGGGTATAAGCTTCACTACCATCCTGTGCTTGCACGGCAAACCAACCGTCACCTTTAATGGCAACGTCAAGATCGCGTCCAGTAGATTTAATCGGGCCCGAACGAAAATTGGCGGAGGGGGTTTCAACCATGGCAAAGACCCTTGTCGGTAATCCTTCACCAAAGGCTTGCATCGATCTGGCTTGCGCCATATCCGACTTAAATCCATCGGTATTTGCGTTGGCTAAGTTGTTGGCACGCAACGCCAATTCATTCATATTTTGCTTAGCGCCGCTCATGGAGATATAAAGGAATTTGTCCACAGACTGCTCCGTCAAAGTTTCAACCTGACAATAGCAAAGCAAGCATCATGCCAATAAAATTAATGGCTAATTTACTGATAAATTGGGAGAAGATTATGAGGAAATGGCGACAACGCCAAAAGAGGCTAAGTGTTGCCGCCAGCGGCAACACTTAGAAAAGGAGTAAATCAGCTTAACGAATTTGCAGTACAGTTTGTTGCAGAGTGTTGTTCACTTCGAGGGTACGCGAGTTAGCCTGGAAGTTACGTTGCGCCGAAATCAAATCCACCAGCTCAGTCGTTAAGTCGATGTTGGACTGCTCTAATGCCGAAGAACTGATGCTACCGAAGGTACCACTGTTGGGTTCCCCCGCAAGTGCTGGACCCGACTCAAGGCTCGCTTTCCATGAGGTGTTACCTACCTGCGTTAAACCTTGCTCGTTGGCAAAACGCACTAAGGCAACGCGGGATAATGGCACGGTTGAACCGTTAGAGTAGCTGGCGGTGATCAAACCATCTTCACCGATTTCAACGTTGGTTAAACGGCCCACTGTCGTACCATCTTGAGTTAATTCGGTGGCCGCAAACGGAGCTGAATACTGAGTCGGTGCATTGAACTTAATGGTCACATCTTGAGTACCATCGGCACCAGGGCCTAACACACCAGCACCACCCACGCCTAATGCTTCAGTTGTCACGACAGCAGGATCGCTTCCGGTATACACACCGACAGAGTTAAACTTCAATACCGAACCTTTCCAACCGCCTGTGGTTTGGGCTGTCTCTGTACCATCAGCCGTACCATCGCCATTGGTATCCGTCTGATAAGTCCCCGCAGGACCAGACACATCCACTTGCTTACCATCAATTGCGTAGTAGGCAACCCAGTTGTTTTCACCGTTGTAAGAGCCGTTGTTTGGCTTCACAAAATAGGTGGTCATGATATGCGGCTCACCGAGTGAGTCGTAAATCGTCATGGAGGTCACACTGTTGTAGGTTTTAGAGTCCAGCGGGTCAAAGGCAGCAGGATCGAGTGAACCTTCTTTCGCATTTAAGTTCATCTGCAGAGTCACGTTTTCAGTCTGAACTGGACTGCCAGCAGTATCAGGAATTTGCACAGGTTTAGCCGTCGTTAAACTGACCGATGTCGAATTACCATCTTTATCAACAGGGAAGGTTTGCAGATAATTACCTGCAGAATCAACCATATAATTATTTTTATCGACTTTAAATGCGCCAGCACGGGTAAACTGATGATCTAGGGTGCCAATCTCAGAAGCCGTGACAAAAAAGCCGCCCCCTTTAATCGCTAAATCTAAGGAGTTATTGGTCAGCTGCAAACTACCTTGGTGGAATTGCTGCGCCACTTGGCTCGTTGCCACACCACCACCGACAGCGGTTTTAGAGTTAGAGAAAATTGAATTAGCGTAAACATCCGCAAATTCAGCACGCGATTCTTTAAAACCAATGGTGTTAGCATTCGCGATGTTGTTCGCGGTAGTGTTTAAGTCTTTCTGTGCAGCAGAAATGCCACTCAATGCAATGTTAAACGACATAATTCACCTCTACATTTCACTCAATTCAATTAAGGACCCAGGTCCAACTCAATACTGACAAATTAGGTTTCTGATACCGCGAGTACATCAGAGAGCTTAATACCTGCACCACCGCGAAGATTAAGAATCGCCCCAGTACTTGCAGTGCCCAGAGAAACGCTGGTCACGTGGGCATAGGTCGAAACGGCAAGCTCTTGAGATTCTCCATCAACAAGACCACTGGCCTTAATGGTGTAATTGCCAGCACTGACAGGTTGGCCATTTTCATTCAGACCATCCCATGTCACTGGGATGTTGCCGCCATCACTGCCATCGATGTTAAAGGTGCTAACCACTTGGCCTTTTTCATCGAGTACACGCACGTTAATCACAGGAATTTTGTCTGGCGTACTCACCACGCCACTCAGGGTGGGGCTTTCGACTGACACATTGCCGGTATCGGTTGGGATCAACACCTTTCGTCCAACTAATCCCGATGCTTGCAGCGCCTGACTCGATGTCATCACGCTGTTTAAATTAACAATCTCATCATTGAGCTTTGAAATACCATCCACGGTAGAAAAAGATGCCATTTGTGCAATCATCTGGTCGTTGTCGACGGGCTTAAACGGATCCTGCATCGACAACTGCTGACTGAGTAATGAAAAAAAGTCTTCCTGTGTCAGCTGTTGACTCTTGGCTTCTGGCACAACAGATTGGCTAGGCAAGCGGATCCCATCTAAAAATGGATTGCCGGTTGATGTACTCGTTGTGCTCGTGGTATTAGTCGCTACCGTATTCGATTGGCTCTTAGTTTGAGTCGTCTGAGCCGTATTCTGGCTAAGTTGGTTAATGAGGCTCACAGCTTACCTCCTAAATCGCGCATGTTATTTACCCATCCCAAGTGTTTGTTGCAGCATAGATTTTGCGGCTTCAGCGACTTGAACATTCATCTGATATGAGCGAGAGGCAGAAATCATATCCGCCATTTCTTCCATGACATTTACATTCGGCTTATAAATAAAACCATCCGCATCCGCCATCGGGTGATCAGGCGAATACTCTTTTAATAGGGGTTTATCGCTCTCAACGATGCCTTTTACTGCAACACCTTGAGAAGCTTGCTGTTGGCTCTGCGCTTTCGCCATTTCAGCTTCAAAAATGGGATGACGTGAGCGGTAAGTTTTATCAATACTGCTAGAAACAGAATCGGCGTTAGCGATGTTACTCGCCGTGGTATTGAGTCGGACGGACTGAGCTGACATACCAGAGCCAGCCACATCAAAAATGCTAAATAAACTCATGATTAATCCCCTCTCAGCGCTTTTTTCATGCCGCTAAACTTACTGTCCAAAAATCCCAGAGACATTTGATATTCGAGGGCATTTTGCATAAATGCCGACTGTTCCTGTTGAATATCCACTGTATTACCATCTCCAGTATCTGGCTGATTTGGCACACGGAACTTCATGTATTGTCCCGTTAACTGTGCGAGGCCAAAATGCTGCTCATCGCCTGTCATCTCAAGGCTATTGCGTTGCTGTTGCTGGGTCTTCGCAATATTTAAGGCCGCAGAAAAATCGACGTCACGGGCTTTATAATGTGGCGTATCGGCGTTTGCGATGTTGCTTGAAATCACTTCGGCACGCTCGGCACGTATCCCCAAAGTGAATTGGTGCACACCTAGTGCCTTATCAAAATTAATCGCCATAAAATTGCCTCCATCGTGACTCTCACGGGAACAAAGCAATTCATGTGCCAAAAAACAGAAACTATCAGAAATGTGTAGAAATGGGGTTTGGTGGGGTAAAAAATTACCGACTAATGTCGGTAATTTTTATTTAATATCATAACATTAAGTCTTTTTCTGGTAATAGATACCAGGGTTGCAACGCACCATGTCAAACTCATCTGTCAGGCCCGCAATGGATTCTGACGCGCCGAGAAAAAGTATGCCCTTCGGATTTAATGCGGCAGCGAATTGCCGCAAAATTTTTGCTTTTGCCTCTGGGGCAAAATAGATCAGCACATTTCGACAGAAGATAATGTCGAACTTGCCGAGTAAGGTGTAACTCTCAAGTAAGTTATGGGCGCGAAAATTGACTAAACGCTTAACGTTATCCTTAACTCGCATGTTGCCAGAGGGCAAAGCATCAAAAAACTGGCGCTTACGTTCCTCGGATAAACCACGCGCTAGCGCCAAACTATCGTATTCGGCATTTTTGCAACGTTCCAACATCGAAGGCGAAAGATCGGTTGCTTGGATCGAGGCGCCGCCCGGCAAAGCTCCCGGCTTCTTCTGTTGATATTCTAAGATAGTCATTGCCAACGAATAAGGCTCTTGGCCAGACGAGCAGGCAGCGGACCATATTTTTAATGGACGCCCCAACTTACTGTATTCAGGTAACAACACATTATTGAGCAACTCAAACGGATAACGGTCACGAAACCATAAGGTTTCATTGGTAGTCATGGCGTCGATCACTTCTGCCCGTAAGGCTCGCTCCGTGGGCTTCATCGAATGTTTTACCACATCGGATAACGAAGGCAGATTATATTTGCCCATCAAAGGAGCAAGACGGCTACGTACTAGGTATTGTTTATTTTCCCCCAGTACGATGCCGCTGTGTTGTTCTAGGAACAACCTAAATTGATTATATTCGGCTTCAGCGAGTGATTTGTCAGGCACATTCACGTCCTAGATCCTATAGCAAGCACCCAAATAAGTGCCAACAATCATGTAATAAGGGCTAGATTATAGCGTAAAGCGCTACTAGGCACTAACCCACACTTTCACTACAAACTTAAATGCTTGTTCACTGCTGCCGCTAATTCATCAGGATTGAATTTCGCGATAAAGTCGTTGGCGCCTACTTTTTGCACCATGGCCTGGTTGAACACGCCGCTGAGTGAGGTATGTAAAACGACCTTAATATGCTTGAGCTTTGGATCGTCGCGGATTTCTGCCGTTAAGGTATAACCATCCATTTCAGGCATTTCGATATCGGAAATAATTAATGGGATCTCTTCCGCGACATTGTTCATTTCACTAGCAATCGCCTTTAACTTGTCCAATGCTTCGCGGCCATCTTTTGCCGTATCAATTTGTAAATTTAACGACTCTAACGACCGAATAATTTGCTTGCGTGCCACCGCCGAATCATCAATCACCATAATATGGTAATGCTGACTTCTATCGAGAGTAAGTTGCTCATTAACCTCTTCACTAATGGCCGTTTTGACAGGTGAGATTTCATCTAAAATCTTTTCAACATCCAAGATTTCAACCAACTCACCTTCAATCTCGGTAACCGCGGTTAAATAGGAATAACGCCCAGCACCTTGTGGTGGCGGCATAATAGCTTCCCAGTTCATGTTGATAATACGTTCAACAGAACTAACCAAGAACCCCTGCACACTACGGTTATATTCCGAAATGATAATAAAGCAATTCTCGGTACTCGCGAGCGGACGCCCACCAGTTGCGGCACTTAAATCGATGACTGAAATGGTCGTTCCGCGAATATGTGCCACCCCTTTAACGTAGGGATTAAGTTTAGGCAAGGCCGTTAATGGTGGACACTGCAGAACCTCTTTTACTTTGAATACGTTAATCCCAAAACGTTGACGACCATTCAACTTAAATAGCAATAGTTCTAGTCGGTTTTGACCTACGAGTTGGGTGCGTTTGTTGACTGAATCAAGAATACTCGACATAACTCTGCCTTGTTGTTCTGTTTATGTACGGCCCTAAAACTCGTTTGAGTATAGGCATATTAATTGCTTGCGTCTTGTTATCCATAACCATAGTTGAAACTGAGTCAAACTTCTGACACGAAATTTTGGCCTTAACGACACAGGACAGTTTCACGTTTGATAAAAGTATAGGTGCATTCTGGCGTTACAAGCTAGTCTCTTCATTATGAAAGTAAATTTAGTATATTTTTTATGTGTTATCGCATTATTTCTCACCTCGGCGGCCAATGCAGCTCCCGAGGTACCTAGCGTATCGGCGATATCAGAGTTAGCTAAAGCCCTTATTAATGAAAAGATTTCAGTACCGGCGAATGCCAAAGTGGAAATCGCTCCCCAGTCTATTGATAACCGACTATTACCAGCACAATGCGCGTCCCCAATAAAAGTTGAACTAGCATCGGATAGGGAAATCAGCCGCAACAACACAGTAAAAGTCAGCTGTGACACACCGGATTTGGCCTACCCTTGGCAGATTTTTATGTCGGTACGTGTTGATATTATGTTCCCTGTTGTGGTAGCCAGCGAAACACTGGCGCCAGGCGAGTTAATCAGTCCGACTCAGATTGAAATCCGTTATATTGATCAAAATAGCTTACGCGGAATGCAATTTAGCGATACCAGCCAACTTTCAGGCGTACGGGTTAAACGCCGTGTTGCCAAAAATTTTCCCATTTTTGCAAACAACCTTTGCTTTGTTTGTAAGAATGATTCAGTGTCGATTTATGTCCGTTCCAGTAATTTTGTACTAAAAACCGTGGGGGAAGCACTGCAAGATGGTAATATTGGTGACCAAATTAGGGTCAAAAATAGCAGCTCAAACAAGGAACTAGATGCTATAGTCACAGCCATTGGCGAAGTCGAAGTTAGAATGTAAAATAAGCTAAAGCTTTTCGATGGGCTGCCGATACCCCAGTTAAGAAATCCCGTATACACGACGCTGGAGCCTAACATGGCAATTGATATTAGCAAATTTAACGCCGGAGCGGCCGCGCAAGTCCGTTCAAACAGTACAAAAAAGAACAGCGAAAGCGAGCAATCGACTCAGGTTGCGGCTAAATCGACTCAACAAAAAGGTGACTCAGTTGTCATTACGGCTCAAGCTCAACAGCTTCAAGGAGCTCAAACCAAAATGGCCAGCCTACCTGAAGTCGACCAAAAGAAAGTGGCCGAAATAAAACAAGCCATTGCCGAAGGTCGTTATAAAATTGATCCCGAAAAGTTGGCTGCGAATATTGCCAGCTTCGAAGCAGAATTAAATGAGCTTAATAAAGAGTAACTATGACAGAAATAGCTAAACTGGTAGATCAACAACACGCCCATTTGGCTGTTCTTAAACAAATTATTCTTAAGGAAAAAGGCGCTTTGGTTGACCAAAACGCCGATTTGCTTTTGTCGCTTGCTGAGCAAAAATCAACATGTCTACAAGCCCTTAAAGCAAATGATGACTTGCTGGCTGGTCACAGTGATAAAGCCTTACTCACAGAGCAAGTTGAGCTATCCGATAAAATGGCAGTGGTTAAAGAGGCACTCGCAGAATGCAAAGATCTCAACGCACAAAATGCTAGTTTGATCGAGATGAATCTTGCAAGCCTAAACCGCTTTGCTCAAGCCTTGCAGGCGAGCCGAAATGCCACCACGCTGACGTATAACGATAAAGGTAAAACCTCGACAATCTCAAGCTTAGGCAATGATCTAAAAGCGTAAGGCGTGTTATAAGAACAAACGGATTTCAAACAAAAACCGCGCTTAGTTAGCGCGGTTTTTGTTTATCGATTATCTGTACCCAAACCATCTCATGCTTGTCTTCTGGTTGATAGGAGATGACACCTTAAAAGTAAGTGACTTCTTTAATTCTCTGTGGCCGACTCTGCTGTTGATAGATTTGCCATACCTTAGAAAAATCACCCAAACCATCTCATGCTTGTCTTCTGGTTGACAGGAGATGACACCTTAAAAGTATGTGACGTCTTTAATTCTCTGTGGCCGACTCTGCTGCTGATAGATTTGCCATACCTTAGAAAAATCAAGTTCTAACTCAGTAACGTAATGCTCACCTGCAGGATAACTTTTAACTACTCTTGCGCCGCGGATCACCCCAGTGACTGAAGCTTTAACATTATCATCGGTTAGCATCCAATCACTGACACTGCTGTTAGCGGTGATCTTTTGACCATATACTTGTTCAGCTAGCTCACGGTAAGCCACAATTTTGGATGCTTGCATCGCCATCAACATTCTTTGAGATTGCTCTTTCGCTGGTTGAGTCGCTAACGGGGCATAACCAATAGCAGTCAACTTAGGGAAGCTAGATGGAGGAACATCTTCCCACTGCACATACTTGTCTCTAGAGGCACAACTTGTCAGTAGAAGCGCCGCAATCACTAACAGGTAGCGTTTCATTTTCCATCTCCTAATACACGCACTTCATTCATACCGGGAGCCGACTGACGATATAAAATCCCATCGTGGGAGATCACTTGCTCAGAGGGCTGCATATAATTGCTTAATTCTTTTTGTGTCACAAAGGTCTGTGAAGCTGACACCACTCGGTTGTTACTTAAGGTAACGATTCGAGTATTAATGGCTAAGCCATTGGTCGTCGGACTCATCGTGGATACCACAATATGGTCAACAGGTAAGTTGGTCGAAAGCTTTTGCCAATCGCGCGTCAAAATAAAATCGCCCTCACCAGTAACATGCAGTCCATCAGCGAGATTTAACTCCACCACATTAAATTGAAAACTGTGCAACGATGCCATGAGTCCCTGCTGCAATTGCAGCGCAACCGCATTCGTACTCGTCATGTCGCCAACTAATACTGGTGTAGTTACAACGATAGGTTGATCAGGACGCAATGCATCATTTTGCTTGACTAGCTCGGTCACAATACGCTGCGCTAAATGATTAATCACCGCTGTCGGCGGCAAACCATTGCCGTCAACTAGGCTAGGTTTTGGCGGCACAACGGGTTTAGTCGCACACCCAATCAGCGCCAAAAGAGCCAAGGGAATGAACGCACGCTTTAGCATGGGAATAACCTCATTATCGATATCAATGCGCCTCAAAGCGAGTCGCAATCTTTAGTCAAAAAGATTGCAAATATTAGACCAAGTCAAAATACAATCCTTGATTCACTCACCTGATTATCGACAACGATGCCAATAACTTTACCCTCTATACCTATTCAGCAACTTCAGATAGTTTGGGGATATTTCATAAATCAGGCACGGAACTTGCTTTTACAGCCAATAAAACCGCCATTAAACTGACTCAACTGATTGGCACAATTGACCTGAAGGGCTTATTAATGAACATACTCAGAAAGCACTTGCTCATCATTAGCAGCCTACTGCTGGCCGCACTTCAAGCTAATCAAGCACAAGCAGAATGGGTCGAAGCCAGTGGTGAAGCAATCATCACTAATGGCAACATTGCCCAAGCGCGGGAAGAAGCTATCAATCAAGCGGTTAGCTATGCCACCCTCAGCACCGGGATCCAAATATCCAGTGAACAACAAACCACCAACGGCAATCTCACACAAGACAGCTTCGCCATTAATCGTAACGCTCAAGCGATTAGTATTCAGTTAGTAAGTGAACGCATTCAAGGGAATAAAATTTATGTGTCGCTCAGGCTCGATCTGAATGATGACCCAACACAACAATGCCCTACGGGCCAATTAAAAGCCGCGATCCTTATTCCCCAAGCCCAAATAAAAGATCGAGCACAATTACGCTACGGCCAATTATCAGGATTTGAAGAAGTCATATCCGAAAGACTCGGTAATAGTATTGATGGCTACTCATCAACTGGATACAGCCATATCCATGCCAAAGAGCGGCTTGATATCGCACAAGAATTGGTCGATATCCGCGGCTATCGACTCCCTAGTTGGTTGAGTGAAATCACCGATAGCCAATATATTTTATTGCCACAAATCATCGATATATCGACGGAGCCAGTGCAATCAACCTTTATGGGATGGTGGGATGAAGCGCCACTCAGACAATTCCAATTTAAGCTCAGTCTCTATCACGGCATTAGCGGCGAGGAAGTGTGGAGCAAAACCTACAGTACCTCTGCCCCGTGGGAGTTTGAAGAACAGGCCATCATAGCCCCTAATAGTGACCGATTTTGGCGTTCATCCTATGGCAGAAATATCAGCCAAATCATGCAAGAAGCGACTCGAGATATAGACAACACGCTCAATTGCAGACCACTGTTGGGGCAAGTCGTCAGCCGTCAAGGCGATAGAATTATCCTCAACTTAGGTCGCAAACACGGCATTCGAGTTGGCGATAAATTCCAGGTCGTGTTACAACAAAACTTACCCGATAGACTCAACGAAATGCGTGCCGTCGCCACCAAGAGCCGAGCAACGGTAAAAATCGAACAAGTCAGCGAAGAAAGTGCAACGGCGGTCCTCGTTGACCAAAATGCGGCTTACAATGTACAGATAAACGACATCGCGCTTAAGATTTAACCAACTAAATCATAAGCCTTTTAATCAAAGATAAAACCAGTATAATCACTGGCGTCTCTTCATAGCTCAACAGGATAGAGCAGCCGCCTCCTAAGCGGCCGATCGGGGTTCGAGTCCCTGTGGAGAGACCAGATAGTGATGTCGGTAATATCAACACGAAAGCTTCCGAGGAAACGGAATGACTGAACTATTTGCCACTAATCTGAGTATTATTGCTAAACGCTGGCCAATTGTGGCTGCTGCGATAAAAAGCCAATCAATTGACCATCTTGATGCACACTTAGTCCAAGGCCAAAACCAAACTATCAGTGTTAATGGCATTCAGCTCAGCAGTCGCCATGACCGCATCGCTGAAGCACAGCTGTTTATTAGTACCCTTCCCTCAAATGTTCAGCAAGTCACGGTTTATGGGGTAGGAATGGGCGATGTGCCGAGTCTACTAACGGATAACCAGCAATATCAAAAAATCGAAGTTTGCATTTTAAACTTAGCCGTATTCGCATTACTGCTTTGTTACACCGATCAGAGGGAATGGCTCTGTCATCCGAATGTGCTATTAAATGCGATGCCCAGTGCCACGCTGCAATTTCCGAATGTTGCCATTACCCCAGATCTCAATCTGGTCAGTGATGACAATGCCACACTGAGGGATCTCTTGGTGATGGAGCTTAATCGTGATTTCACCAATCGACACCATCAAATCGATGATCCTGAGATCCTTAAGCGCTTTGCCGATAATCAGGTTTTTATTACCAACGATCCTGATGCTGCCCATTTAACGAAAAGCTACAATCCATACAAAGCAATTGTTATAGGCTCAGGTCCGTCTTTAGAAGAACATTATGCTTATCTTAAGCAACTGACTTTAAGCCCATCGAAACCCTTGTTGATTGCTGCGGATACGGCTTTACGTGGCTTACTTCATCATCAGATTAAGCCTGATATAGTGGTCTGTATTGACGGTTTGATATCCTCCTATCATTTGCCTTTGTCAGAAACCCAAGAAATCAATCTTGTGTATTTTCCTCGGGTAGCCCCCGAAGTATTAGCCCATTGGCTAGGGCCAAGATTTGTGGCTTATGGCACGAGTAAAATTTACGACAGCATGGCCCAGCTGAACCCCAAGCTGAGGCTGTTTACAAACGGCAGTGTGATTCACCCAGCAATTGATTTAGCCGTTAAGTTACATGCTAAGGAAATCACGCTATTAGGCTGTGACTTTTGTTACTGCAATAATAAAAGTCATGCTTTTTGGAATGATTATCCGTTTGAAAGTAAGGACAAATCTGAAAAAATATGGGTTGAAGCTGTGATACAAAAGGTGAAAGAAGCAAAGCATTGGTTGATTAATGGCAAAGGCCAACGGATTGCTACAGATCTTAATCTTCGCGCTTATTTACGACATTTAGAACGCTATATTGCTAAACATCCACAGGTGAAGTTTTACCAAGCGAGTTTATCGGGTGCGAAAATCCGTGGTTCGCAATATAAGGAGCTGATTTAATGTCTTTCAAACCACATAATTCACCAAAACAATCCCTAGAAGACATGCTTTGCCAAGCGGCCCACTCCTTCCGTTTAGGCAAGGAAGCTCAGGGCTCAGTGGAATTTCGTTTATGTCTCGATTCAATAGAGAAACATCACCCCGAGCTGATGCAATTACCCTCATTTAAGCAAATGCTGGCGCCAATGCTACAAGCTCAGGAGCAACACGATTGGCTAAGTCTTGCAGATTACTTAGAGTATGAACTCATTAGCCTTGTCAGTAGCTAAAACACTAACATAAAGCTTCCCTATCATTTGCCGTTAATACCTTATCAACGCCATTTAGTGAGCCACTATGACTAAACATTCCCCTGTCTTTATCGCCGAAGTTTCTAGTAACCATCATAGAGACTTACAACGTTGCATAGAATTTATCAAAACAGCTGCTGACATAGGTTGCGATGCCGTTAAGTTTCAACTGTTTAAAATTGAAGAACTTTTTGCCCCAGAAATTCTATCTAAGAGTGAAATGCATCGTAAACGTAAAGCATGGGAGTTGCCCGTCAGTTTTCTGCCCCAACTCAAGCAATCCTGCGATGAATACGGTATTCAGTTTTCTTGTACCCCGTTTTATCTCGACGCGGTAGCAGAGCTTGAACCCTTTGTGAATTTCTACAAGATCGCATCCTATGAATTACTTTGGGACGACCTACTCGCGGCCTGCGCGAAAACAGGAAAACCAGTTGTGATTTCAGCGGGCATGGCCACGATAGAAGAAATCGATCACGCGTTAAAAACCTTGAAAGAAAATGGTGCCAGTGACATTACCTTACTGCACTGTGTTTCTGCATATCCAACCCCAGAACGTGAATGTAACTTAGCCGTTTTAGGTAGTTTTAGAAATCGTTACCAAGTTAAAGTTGGATGGTCTGATCATACTGTTTCCAGTGCTGTCATTAATCGAGCCGTACACAGATGGGAAGCCGATGTTGTCGAGTTCCATTTAGATTTAGATGAAACAGGCGATGAATACGCTGCTGGTCATTGCTGGTTACCACAACAAATTGCAACGGTAATTCAGGGAGTCAAACTTGCAACTGTCATTGATGGAAACCCAGTAAAACAATTTGTTGCCAGCGAAGCCTCAGATAGAGAATGGCGAGCCGATCCGCAAGATGGATTACGCCCAATGAAGTCTCAAAGAGAAAAATTTGGAGTATCAGAATAATGAGTATGTCCCCAATTACAGTAGTAGCAGATGCTATTATTGAATTTTTAGCCCACCAAGGGATTAAAGCATTTCACAATTATCCCGGTGGAACCATCGCTCCTTTATTAGATGCTTGCAAACGTTTCGGAGTAACCGTTTACACTTCACGAAATGAGCAAGGCGCCGGTTATGCTGCACTGGCTCAAGGTAAACTAACCCAATTACCAGGTATAGTGGCAGTAACATCAGGCCCAGGTGTAACCAATGTATTAACGCCCGTCGCCGATGCCTATTTTGATGGTATTCCGATGTTAGTATTTACGGGCCAAGTGGGTACTGGCGACCTCACAGGCCAAAAACGAGTAAGGCAATCTGGGTTCCAAGAAGTTGATACCCCATCATTGATGAAACCTATCACTAAGGGACAATTCCAACCTAAAAACAGTGAAGAGCTATACGCTATTCTTCCTATTGCATGGCAACTGGCTTTAGAAGGCAGAAAAGGCCCGGTTTCGATTGATTTACCAATGGACGTTCAACGCAGTGCAGCAACTGAATCCATCAAAGTTCCCGAAATGGTTGCTTATCCAGTCAATAACACTGAGCTAGGCACTTTTATAGATGAACTAATCAATGCCATTGAACATTCGCAAAAACCAGTGATTATTTGCGGCAATGGTATGACATCACCCGCATTAGTGGATGCAATCCGTACCTTAAGAAACTACTGGCCTGCGCCAGTGAGCCATAGCTTGCTAGGCGTTGGAGTTTTGGACACCGATGATTCTGGGTCATTAGGGTTTCATGGCCATACAGGTAGCCAATTAGCAGGTAAAGCCATTGCTGAGTGTGATTTATTACTGGTATTAGGTTCCAGATTAGATGTTCGCCAAACTGGCACACTGAAAACAGCCTTTGCATCCAATGCGAAAATTTTTAGAGTCGATTTAGATATTGGAGAATTAACTGATAGTCGTATCGCTCACCATAAGGCTGTTCAAGCTGAACTAGAGCAATTTTTTGATGCCTTACACCCCAAATTTGCTCAATTATCACCACCTAATCTATCATCATGGCATAACACCATTTCGCAGTGGAAAGCGCAATTAGCTTGGCCCTACCCAGATTATCCAGGAATTGCACCTAAACTCTTGCTAGAAAAACTAAGCAACTCTTTACCCGAGAACACTATCGTCACCACAGGTGTTGGCGCACATCAACATTGGGTTGCAAGGCACTTTAGATTTGCCCTCCCCCATCGCCAGCTTTTTACCTCGGCAGGCCATGGCACCATGGGCTATGATCTCCCGACAGCGATAGGTGCCGCAATCCACTCACCAGAGTCCACCATTTTGTGTATCGCTGGAGACGGTTCATTTCAAATGAATATCCAAGAACTGGGCGTGATCAAGGAGTTAGGCCTTAAGATCAAAATACTGGTTCTGGATAACCACAGATTAGGCTTAGTATCTCAATTCCAATTAATGAATTGGGAAACTGATACTGCTTGTGGTAACAAACAATCGCCTAATTTTGCCTTAATAGCTCAAGGTTACAGCATTAAAGCATTGCATTGTAGTGATAGCGCTAAACTAGAACAAACATTGGCTGAATTTATTGAGACCAATGAATCTATTCTGCTTCATATCGAAATTGCCACACAGCATGATGTCCTCCCAATGCTATTAGGGGGTCAAACAACAGATAAAATGTGGCCTTACTTTGACATGCAAGGTAATCCAAGGGATCCATCAAATGTCTAAACTCGTTTTGATCACAGGTGGAAGCAGAGGAATTGGTGCCGGTATCGCCAAAGCCTTTGCGGAGGCGGGATATTGGGTCGCGATAACTTACCTTAATCACCAAGATAAAGCCGTATCATTAGCTAACATCTTAGGAGATAAGGTAGCCGCTTTTGCATTGGATCAATCAAAACCTGAGAGTATTAAACAATGTATTACTGAGGTCGAAAAATATTTTAATCGAAGTATTGATGTACTGATTAATAATGGCGCCATAGCCCAGGAAAAGCCCTTTAGCGACATTACTGCCGATGATTTTACCACTATGCTGAACACTAATCTGCGCGGTCCATTCTTGCTCGCACAAACTTGTATTCCTGCAATGCAACAGCATGGCTTTGGCAGAATCATCAACATTGGCTCTATTGGAGGTCAGTGGGGAGGCTATAACCAAGTTCACTATGCCGCAGCCAAGGCAGGGCTTATTAACCTAAGCCAATCAATTGCAAAAATCTATTCGCGAGATGGGATAAGAGCCAACACGATTGCTATAGGTTTAGTTGCAACAGAAATGACTGAGCATGAATTGAATACCGAGGCAGGCAAACAAAAAGCAGCGGCAATTCCAGTTGGACGTCTTGGCAAAGTTGAAGATATAGCCTCAATCGCCCTCTTTCTCGCCTCCCAAGATAGTGATTATCTCAGTGGACAAACCATAAATGCCAATGGCGGAATGTACTTCGGATAAGGATGCTCTTCTAATGATAAGAAATTGCTTTCTTTGTCAATCAAAAACCGAAGTTGTTTTTTCAACAACTTGGGCACTTCCAGGCCTCGCACCAAGGGAAATTGGTTTTTCTGTATGCCCTGAATGTGGATCTGTTTGTCAAAGTCCATCGGTTAGTTTCGATGAAATGATGACGTTTTATAGCTCGATGGCGGTTTACACTAATCCAGGAAGACAAGAGAAACCAACTGAAGCCAAGATTAGAGACCTTGATGAGCAAATTCGTTTTATTCGTAGAGGCATAGGTTTCCTTCCCAACTCAGCACTGCAAATTGGTAGCTCTGACGGTTATACCTTATCGCGTTTTCGCGAGGCAGGAATTAGCAGAGTCCTAGGCGTTGAACCAGGTACAGCGTCAGTTGAACTTGCAAAACGGTTATATCAAATCGATTGTATCCACGGCAGCGCAGAAGATTTTGACACTGACGAACAATTTGAGCTAATTATTTTGACCCATGTGCTGGAGCATCTTTATCGTCCCCAAGATACCCTAAAAAAATGCCATAACCTGCAACAGAACATGGCAGAGGGGTTTATTTATGTCGAAGTGCCACTCATGGCTAAACCTGCCAGTCTATGCCCTGGATTTTTCTCTTTCGAACACATTAATTACTACACTCGGGATAATTTGGTTCGCAGTCTGAGCGACGCGGGTTATTCAGTTGTATCTCTAGTCGAGCACTACAACAGTAACCTTTCGCCTATTATTGGCGTGCTAGCAAGTACCAAAGCACAAGACCACTGTGATGATGCACAACCCAATATCAGCCGGAATAGGGCTATTTTGTCTGATTACCGCGCAAAAGAAGTGGCGTACTGGCAAGGTTGTTTAAATGCAATATTACCAGCACTTAAGCAGAGTAAGCGAATCTTCCTTTGGGGTGCAGGTATCCATACATGCCAAATTGTTGCCAACACTAATCTTATCGACGAATGCGTTATAACGGGACTGACTGATACCTCCAAACTAAAGTGGGGATTAAGGCAAGGTGAGTGGATTTGCCAAGCGCCAGATACAATCGATTGGCAGGATGGAGATTGTGTCCTCATATCATCCTACGCCAGTGAGAAAGAAATTTTTGATGCGCTCAAATGGCTAAGAGATAAAGGTATTCTTACCTTAAGACTTCACAATGTTGACGATACTCGGACTCATTAATGACAAAGAATTTACTGATTGTGGGTGCAGGCGTAGAAGCCTGTGAAGGTATCCGCATTGCCAAGGAAATGGGACTTAAACTTGTTATTGCTGATGGCAACCCCTCCGCCCCAGGACTTACCATGGCAGATTGGCCAATTATTGCCAGTACCTACGATGGTCAAGCCATCTTAGCAGAAGTCAAAAAACTCCAAACACAGGGCGTAAATATTGATGGTGCGATCGCCATGTGTGCCGATGTACCTTTAAGTGTAGCTATCGTCAGTAATGACTTGGGGTTGCCAGGCCTGTCACTTGAGTCAGCTTTTTGGGTTTCTGATAAATTAGCAATGAAAAAGAGGCTGCAAGCAGAAGGTATTCCTATTCCACGCTTTGCGGATGTATCTGATAAATCAATTTTACTTAGTCAAGCCAATCAGATTGGCTTTCCACTGATTATTAAACCCGTTGATAGCCGTGGCGCACGCGGGGTGCAACTGATAGAGATGGCCTCAGAGCTGGATAGTGCATGGAAATTGGCTGCCAGAGAATCCCCAACCTCAAGGGTCATGTTAGAAGAATATCTCGAAGGTCCACAGTTCAGTACAGAAACCTTGGTCGATCGTGGACGCTACTATACCCTCGGTTTTGCCGACCGTAACTATGAGTGGCTCCCTCGAACTAAGCCTTTTATCATTGAAAATGGCGGCGATGCTCCTACGGGTGTTAGTGCAAACATCAAAGCTGAGGTTATTGCCACTGTTGAACGAGCAGCGGCGGCACTTGGGATCAACCAAGGCGTAGCCAAGGGAGATATGGTCTATACGGCTCAAGGCGCTAAAGTGATTGAAATTGCAGGGAGACTCTCAGGCGGATTCTTTTCGACCACTCAAATCCCCCTTGCGACTGGCGTTAATTTTATCGAAAAGGCTATCAAACTAGCCCTTGGCGAGCCCTTAACCACAGAGGAAGTTACAGCTAAATATCAGCGGGCGGTCGCTATTCGCTACCTTGATTTAGCATCAGGCAGAGTACGTCATATTTATGGAGTATCGCAAGCAAATCAAGCCATTGGCGTAGAAATGTTAACGCTATTTATCGCGCCTGGAAGCGTAATTTATCCGCTTGCTAATCATACGCAAAGAGCGGGGTTTGCTATTGCGAGTGCCGATAACAAAACCGATGCAATAGCTAGAGCAGAAGCTGCGCTGGCGTTGATCCATATCGAATATGAGGATGAACCAGTATGACTACTGCCCTCTACACGGTATTTCATCTCAATCTGGCCTTTTCCTCCATTGAAAATGAACAACATGCCGAAGTCATTCGCAAATGCTATTGGCCACTCCTACAGATAGCGCAAAAAGGTATTCCTGTTGGAATTGAAATGACGGCCTATACCTTAGAAGCAGTCCAACAGGTTGATCCTCTGTGGGTACAGGAATTCAAACTATTGCTCCAACAAGGAATGTGCGAACTTATCGCCAGCGGTGATAGCCAAATTATTGGGCCTTTGGTTCCTGCAGAAGTCAATCAGGCTAACCTCCGTCTTGGGCAGGATACCTATCACACCTTGCTTGGGGTGCGTCCTCAAATTGCCTATATCAATGAGCAAGCCGTTTCAGCAGGGCTCTTAGATGTTTATATCGACCAAGGTTTTGAAGCTGTAGTGGTGGAATGGGATAATCCCTACTCCCATAATCCAAACTGGTCCAACACACTGTTGGACAGGCCACAGAGTTTACAAGCCGCAAGTGGTAGAACAATTAAGGTGATTTGGAACCACGCAATCGCTTTTCAAAAGTTCCAGCGTTATGTTCATGGCGAATTAACACTAGAAGATTATCTGCACTATCTCGTTAAAATATTCAAACCTGGCATGTTGGCCTTTCCAGTTTATGGCAGTGATGCCGAAGTGTTCGACTTTCGTCCCGGGCGCTATCAAACTGAGGCGGTTCACGTTGAAGGAGAATGGCAGCGGATTTCCACCCTTTTTAACACTCTTGCAGAGATGGATAACTATTGTTGGCAATTGCCTCAACACATTCTTAAGTTTTGGCAAGAATCAAATGCGGTCGAAATCACCAATGCAGAGCATCCGGTTTCAGTCAAAAAACAAGCTAAATATAATGTTAGCCGCTGGGGATTAAGTGGTCGTAATGACCTCCTACTCAACAGTCTATGCTATCAACGATTCACCACACTCGCACATAATCCACATGCAACAGAGCAAGACTGGCGAAACTTATGCCGTATGTGGGCAAGCGATCTGCGTACCCATCTCACCGCAAAACGCTATCAGCAACTTAACTTGGTTGCTAATCCTGCTAATGCGCCAGTATTTGCGTCTTGGGAAGCACAAGAAGATATTCAGATTGAGTACGATACACAAAGACGTCGTTTGCATATTCGTACCCCTAAGGTACACCTGAGCCTAAATGGTAACCGTGGATTGGCTATTGATAAATTAGCCTTTAAGTCCCACGGCTTTGAACCTGTCCTTGGTACCTTATCACATGGTTTCTTCGACCATATTAGTTATGGTGCTGATTTCTACTCGAATCATTTATTGATGGAACGATTTCGTGCACGTGATCGTGTCACCGATCTCAATCGGGTGAATTATGAATTGGGCTGCGTAGAGGGCAATTTAGTGATTTATTGCCGTCAATCATTAAAAAGTGGCGCCATCATTAAATGGTACCGTATCGAGCATGAGTCTTTGCATACAGGCCTTTTCTTTGAGGACAAGCAGCGCCCTGAAGCCTCAATCCGACTCAGTTATCTGACTTTACTCGGCTGTGATAATAGAGCCTGGTACCAGACCAATCTCGGTGGTGAACAGGAAGAGTTTTTTCAAATACAAGAGGATATGGACCAAGGTTCTCCAGTTTCTTCAATTGTTTCCGCAAATAGCGCCATTGGTGCTACTGCTGGCCAAATTCGGTTTGGCAGCGGCCAATGTGGCGTGCGATTAACTTGGGATCCCGCCAATTGTGCTGCACTCCCCATGATTTCGAGTAAAAAAATAGATGATAAATACCTTAATCGATTATGGTTTTCGTTAGCAGAAGCCGATGAGACACTCAAGGAAGGTGGCAATTTACTCGATTTCAATCTCTGCATTACCCCTGAGAGTATTAATCTATGACCAAAATACTCGCCATCATTGGCGCACGCCTTAACTCTAGTCGCTTAGCTGGTAAACATTTGCTACCACTTGCTTGTGATGCCGCAGGTAATACTCTTCCTATTATTGGCCATATTTTAAGGCGCCTAAAGACGTGTAGCACAATTAGCGCAATAGAACTTGCCACAACTGCAGATGAGTTCAACCAACCCCTAATCAATTGGGCACAAGAAAACCAGCTAACCTGTGTCCCCTTTGAAGGTGATGTTAATGATCTGATGGGCAGGCTTGATAGGATCATCCAGCGACAACAGCCTGATTATATCGTGTATATCTGTGGTGATTGCCCACTTATAGACCCCAATTTTATCGATCACGCCTTAACGGCACTAATGGCATCAAACAAGGACAGTATTAAGCTCCGTGACAATCTAAGCTCAATTCATGAGGGAATGGCATTTTACAGCCAAAGGGGATGGAAAAAACTGATGACAGCCAGTCAATGCGACATGTCTCGGGAACACGTAGGTTATGCAGATAAACTCACCCCTGTACTTGATTATCTCTCTATTGACGATAGTGCGGATTATTCACGGATAAAGCACCGGATTTCCGTGGATACCCCTGCCGATTTTCGCTTTATGGCAGAGGTGTACCTTCGTTGGTATGTCCATCATGGTGCGGAGTCGATTGTAAGCCTTCAATGGGTACAGCAACAACTGCTTGATGACCCTGCATTAGCCGCAATAAATACCCATGTGCAGCAAAAAGCCGCCGATAAACAGTATCCTAAGGTAAGCCTTTATTGCCACGTTGATAGTGTCATCGGTATGGGACACCTCAAACGCTGCGCCCTAATTGCCGAGGCACTGCAGGAACAATTAGGTTTAGGCACCAAATTACATGTTATTGGCTCCCCATATGAACTCCCTTGGCTACACACTAAAGTGCAATGGTTTGATGGTGACGTTGAACTCTTTAATTGCATTAAGCAGGACAATAATCCTCTGTTGATATTGGATTTCCATCCCGATTTTATTGATATGCTAGCCCTTGAAAATGCCTGCCACCATGCCAAGTTGCAAGGCCGTGCATTACTAGCACTCGATAAGCTAACTGCGCTTGTAGAAAGTGTCGATAAGCTATTTATTCCGAGTTTTTATTGCAGTATTAAACATCCCAATATCAGTTATGGTTGGCAGAATTATCTCTTTAGTCCAATCACATTGCTCCCTAAAAAACCGCAAGTAATGATTTTAACGGGCGGCACAGATGCGCTGGATTATGGTCGATATCTACCCAATTTACTGGAAGATACGATCAACCCTCACTGGGATTACCTTTGGATAAGAGGCCCGTTAGCAAAGGCGCCTGAGATCAAAAGTGACTCCAAGATCAAGGTTCTCCATAATCCGAGCAACCTGCCACAATTACAGGCCGAATCAACAATAATATTAAGCTGTTACGGCTTATCCTTATTTGAATCTATCGCCGCACGGGCAGCCACTATCCTGTTACCGGTCAAACACCTGTGTGAAAATGCCGAATTGGACGCACTGGCAGCATATCAATGTTGCCAAATAAGCAATACTTTACCCGAGGCCGTATCTCAATTAATGATTTTACAAAACCAGCCTGAAGTTCGGAATCAACTTATAAATAAAGCTGGAACAGTTTTTGCCGATATAAAGGGGATGTCAAAATTACTTTCTATCGTGAGTGAGTTGCTTACGACCGCAAACCGTCACTGAGGAACAATGTATGTTTATCTTAGTTACCACCCCCGTAGGTAGAACAGAGCTAGGCGATCAAATCGATTATTTTCCAAGCCGTTGGAGTGGTAGCTCAGGCAAATTTAAAGTCACGACCTTTTATCCGTTTAATTTATCTTATCTCACCGCCATGCTAAAACGCGATACTGAGCATCGGGTCCGTATGATAGATATGAACTATTACGGAGTCGACAGTGATGAATATCGCAATATCGTCACCCAACTCGCACCAGATTTATTGATTGTGGAAATTGACTCTATTATTTACCGCAAACAATTGGCCATATTTAAGATGCTTAAGCAACACTTGCCGCAACTTAAAATTCTTGCCTGCGGTCCGCAGCCGACTGCGACCCCTGAAGACTGTTTGCTGCAAGGCGTAGATTATATTGCTACAGGTGAATTTGAGCATTCCATCACTCACTTTATCCAAAGCGGTTTAAATGTTCATTCTCCTGGGATATATCCCAATAAACAGCCGAATTTAGTTGATATTAATACATTACCCTTGCCAGATGATATCGATCTCAAACGACGTAATTACTGCCGTCTTTATGGCTCAGAATATAACGAAGTTGAAATGTGGGTCACCCGTGGCTGCCCGGTAATGTGCAATTTTTGTGTGGTGGCAAATGTCTACTATGCCAAACCTAACCACAGGGTGAGGGATTTAGATAAAGTCATTGCTGAAATTCGCTATCTCCAAAAGACCATACCCGATTTAGAGGGTATCTTCTTCAATGAAGAAGCCCACACCATTAACCGCAATTATCTACGAGCCCTGTGCCAAAGATTGATCGATGAAGGCCTGAATAAAGAGCTTAAATTCAACTGCATGGGTAACTACGACACTCTTGATACCGTGACACTCACACTGATGAAGCAGGCCGGATATTATAAAATCCGCATTGGGCTTGAGAGTTTAGATGAATCAGTAATGCAGCATATTTCTAAGTACCGTTCGAAGAGCAACTACCAACGTCTACTTGATGTACTGTACGATTGCCGCGAACTAGGAATTAAAATATACGGCACAATGTCAGTCGGAACCGTTGGGGCCAATTACGATTCAGACATTGAGTCGCTCAATACGATTAAAAAATTGCATGCCGAGGGATACATTCAGGAATTTTCTCTCTCCATCAACACCCCACTTCAGGGGACGCCTTTTTTTGATAAAGCAAAAGCGGAAGGTTGGCTTATTGCCACCTCCTCTGACTATGATGGAAGCTATGGTTCGATGGTCAACCTCCCAAATTATTCGGCGGAATTGATCAATAAAGCTTTTGAATATGGTTCGCAAATCAGAGCTCACATCAACCAAATAAACCTAGAGAAAGGCGTGCGTTACTCCTCCTATGACCGCGAATGGTGCGCCCCTGTTTATGCCACCTCCCATCGTCTAATTGGGACCCAAATACTATGATGCCAATCTTGAGTGTTTGCATTCCTAACTACAACCATGGTGCGGTATTAGGGGAAACCTTAACCTCAGTATTATCAAAAAACGTCACTGCAAATTTGGATGACGTTGAAGTACTGGTTTCCGATAATGCGTCCACCGATAACAGCCTCAGTATTATTGCTCCGTGGCGCAGTCACCCAAATCTCAGGGTACTTGAGCAACCCCACACGCTGCCAATGTCCAGCCACTGGAACAGAGTGATGCAAGCTGCCAAGGCTAATTGGGTATTAGTGTTATCCTCCGACGATATATTACTACCCCAGTCACTGGACACCTTAAAAGCAGTGATCAAATCAACCGAAGCCGACGCGATATTCTTTGAATACGATTTTCTCACGCCCCAAGGCCGAGTCAGTAAATGCCCCTTCTATAGGAACAGCGCGATAATTCTAGGTGAAGAGCAAAGCAAAATTTTTCTGAAGGGAAACAATTTCCCTCTCTCTGCATGCTTGTTTCGTCGCAAAGCACTGGAACAACTCGGTGGATTTGACGAAACAAAAGTCTTCTGCACTGACTGGCATGCATGGCTAGGCTTAAGTGCACGGGCATCTAAGATCATATATATCAAAGAGCCTTTAATGCTATACCGACAACACGAGGCCAACGAAACCCATCGATGTATTGAAAACCTGAGTGCACTTAAGGAAGTCATCGCGATGAAACAGGACTTTATCAACAAAAATAAAGTGACTGATCCCGACGTACTATGGGGGGCGTTAAATAATGATGTAAAACTAGCCCATCGCTATGCTGAAATAATGAAATCTCGTCAGTTAGAACAAGCTTATTTACATTATCAAAAACAAGTGACGTTACTCACGAATAGACTCACTAGTCTGAGGTCAACAAAACCCATGCCGATGACTGCTCCTTATCCATTACCATGGGGCTCAGAAGTAATAGAACTGGCCAATCTAGCTCTCAAATAATCCTCTAGACAGTAACTTTCCGACCAATGCGGCAGGGTCGGTATATGCTCATCGTTAGGATGTATAATCTCCATCATGCCATTATTGAGCGGACTATATCTGACGTTTAGCGTATACCCCAACTTTTCAAACAAGCGACCTAAACGTTCGAAGGTCCATAATTGTTCAGTCCTGACTCGATATGTTAACAAGGGTAGTGGAGCTGAATAAGAGGACAACAACATAATAGCGCTAGCTACATCCCGCACATCGGTTAACGCAAAGTGTTTATCTTGATGTCCAAGATTGACTGACCGTTTAGTCTTGGCTGCATTGACAAAGTAATCAACTAACTTTCCCCTAGGATCATTAGGGCCATAGCTAGATGACAATATCAAATGATAACAATCAAGCCTTTCACAGCGACGATAATAATCCAAAAACACCGCAAGACTTTGTTTAGATGCACTATACATATCCACTGGGCCAGGAGTTTCAATATCCCCAAATTGCCAAAAACTACCTGCTGCGATAAAGCGAATATTCGCCTGTGTCGATGCCCATTTTAGCAAACGAAGGGGCAATAATAAATTCGCCTGCAAGCCTTCTCCTTTAGCCTCCTCACCATAACTGGCCGCAAGGTGAACGATCACTTTAGGGGCAAACATGGTCAGGTGAGATTCAAGCCGAGGGTCATCAAATGCTAGAGCCCCATCTATCGCGTGACGATTAATACATAAAATCTGCCAACCTTCTAACAATGCGCTCTTTCGTAACGTCTGCCCAAGAAACCCCGAAGCACCTGTTATCACCATACTCTTAGTCACTTAACCTCCGGCATAATGACACTAACGTATCAGCCATATAGTCGAGCATTGTTGTATCTAAACTGGGATGCACTCCTAACCAGAAGGTATTAAACATCACATTGTCGGTATGGATTAACCTAGTCGCAATGCGATAATTAACCCCTTTAAAATAAGGTTGCTTGGTCAAGTTCCCTGCAAAGAGTAATCGTGTTCCAATTTTTGCCTGTTCTAACTCTCGCAGTAGTAAAGTTCTTCTCCCTGCAAGGGAGCCAGACAAGGTCAGCGGTATACCAAACCAACTTGGATTACTTCCCTGTGTAGCTTGCGCAATTTCAAGCCCATCAACATGACTTAGTTTAGATGCTAAATAGTTGAAATTATGGCGACGTTTCTCACAAAATGAAGCTAATTTATCCATTTGTGATAGACCACAAGCCGCCTGCATATCGGTGATTTTTAGGTTATAACCAATATGGCTGTAAATGTACTTGTGGTCATAACCTTGGGGAAGCTCACCGAGTTGATGGTAGAAGCGACGTTTGCAAGTATTATCCTCCCCAGGCTTACAATAACAATCACGCCCCCAATCACGAAAGGATTCGACAATTTTTGCCAACTTTTTGGAACGGGTAAACACTGCACCGCCCTCCCCTGTTGTGATATGGTGAGCGGGGTAAAAACTTAAGGTTGCGACATCACCAAAACTCCCCACATGCGACCCCTGATATGTGCTGCCAAGGGCATCACAACAGTCCTCGATTAACCACAACCCATGCTGATCGCAAAACGATCTCACTGCTGCAAGATCGAAAGGGTTACCCAAAGTATGCGCAATCATGACCGCCCGCGTCCGCTCACTTAAAGCTTGCTCAAGTAAATTTACATCAATGTTCAAAGTGTGGGGATTGACATCCACAAAGACAGGAATCGCTTGGTTTTGAATTATCGGATTAACCGTCGTAGGAAATCCGGCTGCGACAGTAATCACCTCATCGCCAGCCCGTATAGCTTTTTCCTGCAGTTTGGGGGATGTCAATGCAGTGAAAGCTAATAAATTTGCCGCAGAGCCTGAAACTGTAGTCAATACATGTTCAACCCCCAGCCATTGCCCCAACCGCTGCTCAAAAGCTTTATTGTAACGTCCTGTGGTCAACCAACCATCTAAGCAAGCATCAACTAACATGCTGATATCATTACTATCAATCAACTTACCCGAAACAGGTATATAGCTCTCTCCTGCGATAAACAACTTCTTTACTTGCTTATCAGTATATTGTCGGGTAAGGGTTAAAATCTGCTCCCTCAATGCAGCTTGGTTCGTCAAAGGCAAGCTCCTGTTTCAGATAAAGATGAATTCATATAATGGTGAATTTGCGCTTGAGTGAGTAGCCTAACATCTGCACCATCCGCTACACCTAGATACCATTCAAGGATCTTTTCAATTGTCTGGTTCAGGCTCCAATGGGGTTGCCATTGTAATGACTCGCGTGCCTTTGTGCTGTCCAATAGTAGAATTTCCGTTTCCTTAAATTGACTAAATTGCGATTCAATACAATATTGCATGCCTATGTGTTGGTAACAACGTTGCACTAACTCGCCAACAGTCAACATATCCTTTGCAAGGGGACCAAAATTCCACGCTTCAGCATACTTCTGGGGCTGCTGATATAACGCCTCAGCTAACAGTAGATAACCGTGTAATGCGTCTAGCACATGTTGCCAGGGGCGAACAGCATCTGGATGACGCAATGCGACATGCTTACGGCGAACGATCGCAGCCATAGTATCAGGAATAATACGGTTAGCAGCATAATCGCCCCCCCCAATCACATTGCCCGCCCTTACAGATGCAATACCTATTTGGGGAGTGTTGCCAAAAAATGAAGCTCGATAAGCATTAACCACCAGTTCACAGCCAGCTTTGGAGCAGGAATAGGGATCAAAACCACCAAGACGATCGGACTCAATAAAACTATACTCGCCATGGGAAGGCTGATAACACTTGTCGGAACTGACGATGATAACAGCTAAAGGTAAAGGCCAATCCTTAAGGGTATCGAGTAATTTAGCCGTCCCCATGATGTTGGTATCTAGAGTGCTCAAGGGGTCCTGATATCCCGTAGCAACCAAAGATTGCGCCGCAAGATGGAAAATTACGTGAGGTTTAAACGCCATGATCTCTTTTTTGATTAACTCAGCATTATTTATGTCACCAATCCTATGCTCAACCACTGAGGCAATTTTTGCTAAATCAAATAATTGCTTTGGCATCACCTCTAAAGAAAACCCACGAACCTGCGCCCCAAGTGTCGTTAACATCAGGCTCATCCAACTGCCCTTAAAACCAGTATGTCCGGTCAGAAACACCCTTTTACCGGACCAAAAATCCGCACTTGCTTTCATAGCCAGCATTTCCAAGGCGCTTTATCCGTTTGCCACAAGTTTTCCATTTGTTGTTTGTCCCTTAATGTATCAATCGGATGCCAGAATCCATCATGGCGAAATGCCATTAATTCCCCTGCCATGGCGAGTTGTTGCAGTGGCTCTTGCTCCCAAGAGGTGTTATCACCGTCAATAAAAGTCAGCACCTTAGGCGACAGGACAAAAAAGCCACCATTAATCCGCCCACCTTCATTGGCAGGCTTTTCATCAAAACGAATCACTTGATTCCCCTCAAGCGTAAGCCCACCAAACCTTGGGGGAGGAACCACAGCCGATAAGGTAGCTAACCGGCCATGCTCTTTATGAAATCGGATCACAGAGCTGATATCAATATCCGACAAGCCATCCCCGTAGGTCATACAAAAAGTGTCTTCACCATCGAGCAATTTAGCAATGCGTTTAAGGCGGCCACCAGTCATAGTGTCACGCCCTGTATCTACTAATGTCACTTTCCAAGGCACAGTTGAAGCGTTATGAAGATACCGCTCCCCAGTCATAAAATCCAAAGTCACATCACTGGTAAAAAGATGATAATTACTAAAATACTGCTTAATCACTTCTCCCTTGTAACCACAAAGGATGATGAAATCACTTAATCCATGCACTGAATAAATTTTCATGATGTGCCATAACAGGGGTAAGCCCCCAATCTCTACCATTGGTTTAGGCCGAAGGGCAGTTTCTTCACTTAAACGAGTCCCCAAACCTCCAGCCAAGATCACAACCTTCATAGAGCCTCCTAAGATGCAATAAATTCCATAAACAAGGATGAAATCCGTTGTACATCCCCTTCTGCCAGTCCTGGATATAATGGTAGGGTTAGGATTTGCCCATAGAAGCATTCAGCATTGGGAAAGCCTCCTTCCTTAAAGCCTCTTCGTAAATAAAAGGGTTGAAGATGTACGGGGAAATAATGCACATGCACTTGTACATTTGCAGCTCTCATATCGTTGAATAGCTGCTTTCTTCTTGATGCGTCATTTAGGCGGATGATTTGTAAATGTCTGGCACTTTGAGTATTTGATAAAGGCTCAACACAGCTTAAGGGTAAACCAACGAGTTCTTTACGATAGATAGCGGCTAGTTCATTGCGTTTCAAAACAAAGGCATTAAGCCTGCTGATTTGCGACAAACCAAGTGCTGCCTGCAACTCCGTCATCCTATAGTTAAATCCCAAGGCGTGTTGTTCGTAATACCAGTCCCCTTCATCAGGTCTTAACATTTTATCGGGGGCTTTAGTAATACCGTGGCTGCGGTAAAGGGCCATTTTTTCAGCTAATTCTGAGCTGTTTGTCATGGCCATACCGCCTTCGGCGCTGGTGATAATTTTGACGGGGTGAAAGCTAAAAACGGTAATATCAGAGTATTGGCAGCTACCCAAAGGGTATCCATGATAGCTCCCGCCAATCCCATGCGAGGCATCTTCAATGATGTGAAAGCTATATTGTTCAGCAAGAGCAGCGATCGCTGCCATATCACAACTATGACCACATAAATGTACAGGTATAACAACCTTAGGGAGCTTCCCTATCCGAGCAGCTTGTTCTAATTTCATTGCCAATGTATTTGGACAAAGATTACCCGTTAGAGGGTCCACATCGACAAAATCAATCTCAGCTCCACAGTAAAGCGCGCAGTTTGCCGAGGCGACAAAGGTAATTGGAGAAGTCCATACTATATCGTTTGGTCCAACCCCAAGAGCGAGACATGCAATATGCAAGGCGGAAGTCGCACTGTTTACCGCTACGCCATAGCGAGCTGAACAATAGGCAGCAACTGCTGACTCAAATGCAGGAACCCTAGGCCCTTGAGTCAAATAATCAGAATTAAGCACTTCAATCACAGCATCAACATCAGCCTGATTGATGTCTTGTCGGCCATAGGGGATCATGCAACGGTATCCAGTTTAAGAATTTCAGCCTGTGTTAAAAAATGTGGATTAGTGCCAGAATTATATTCAAATCCCATCGACACAGCCTGCCCCTTCTCTCCTAAGGCATTGGTACAAAAATCTGTTTCACGCCCAAAAAAACGAATACTTGGCGTGATGACAAAGTGATCATCAAATTCGATCGTGTGATGTGAGTCATCCCCTGGACACATGACCTCATGCATTTTTTCCCCGGGACGAATACCTACAATCTGCTGCTCCAAACTCGGCCCATAGGCTGCGGCAAGATCAGTGATGCGTATGGAAGGTATTTTAGGTACGAAGATCTCCCCGCCCTGCATACGGGAGAAGTTTTTTAAAACAAAATCAACACCATCCTGAAGAGTAATCCAAAAACGTGTCATATCGGGATGGGTAATGGGCAGCGAAGTCGCGCCATTGGCAATGAGTTGTTTAAAGAAAGGCACGACTGAGCCACGTGACCCCACAACATTACCATAGCGAACAGCAGCAAATCGGGTTTTGCCATCTCCAACCACGTTATTGGCGGCAACAAACAGCTTATCGGAGGCCAACTTAGTCGCACCATATAGGTTAATAGGACTCGCGGCTTTGTCTGTTGAGAGGGCGATAACCTTCTTAACATTATTACTGATGGCGGCCCGGATCACATTTTCGGCCCCATGGATATTGGTTTTTATGCATTCCATCGGGTTGTATTCGGCAGCGGGAACCTGTTTAAGTGCTGCGGCATGGATAACAAAATCCACATCTTTAAAGGCTTGCTTTAGGCGATCACCATCACGCACATCACCGATAAAATAACGCATACATGGCGCGTTAAACACTTGCTGCATCTCATACTGCTTTAATTCATCTCGAGAAAAAATGATCAATCGCTTCGGTTTATACCGTTCGAGAATGGTTTTGGTGTATTTTTGTCCAAATGACCCCGTGCCACCCGTAATCAAAATTGTTTTATTATCAAACATAGAGTTCCCCACTCACGATTTAAACCTTCGATTAGCTACTTGTGACAACGATGAGCCATTTCGTCAACTCTCCAACTCCTACAAGATCCACGCCAAAAATCCTCGTCGGAATAAAATGATCTGAAATGTTATACATACAAGCCACTTCATTATAGGCAAATATCGATAAAATATAAATTTTTTATATACTTATTGCTAGATACCTAGCAAACAAATGCTTTACAGCTCAAGCAAGGTACCAGCCTATTAGTGTCAATTTTTTGCTGGAACATATTTTGCAAAGTCCTAGTAACACTTGCTCAGACAATGAATGAAGTGACATTATGCTGGCGTATCATCCGTGTAATCGCTCAGTTGTTCGCTCTACTCGAGGAAAACATGCAACTACAAGCCCACATCTTGAATAACTTTGCGATCAGTCGCTTTAACGAATACTACTTGCCTAGTATTAATCGCCATACCTTTGAGGGTATTGACTCTAAAACCCTTTACAATCGTCGTTTCAGGCAATCATTTTCTCAACAAGATAAGCTGCATATTGTGGTTGGAATGGATTCAGGGCTGCTAGCCAATTACGTGTTGGAGCAGGATCTCCCACTCGGTGCTAAATTTCTTTTTGTTGAATTAGATGAAGTTATGCCCTTATTGGTTATCGATATCCCCGCAGACAAACAATCTGCAATCAGGATTGTTAATGAAGCCAGTTTTATTGAGTTAATGGAACATGATGAATTTAAAATCTATCTCATCAAAGGCGAATACGAAATTCATCAATCCTTAGGCGTAGCATCTCAACACTTAAACGCCTATAGCGCTTTATTCAATCGCATTGAAACCAAGATTCAGGATGATTATTTCACCCATAGGATCGGTTTTAACCAAAAAATCTTTTTTCAAACCCAGCTTGAAAATATTGCCGATAATCAAACGCCAGCCAAAATACTACGGAATAGATTTAGCGGAAAAACCTGCCTAATCATCGCAGGCGGTCCTTCCCTTGACGAACACATCAATTGGATAAAACATAATAACGACAATTTATTTATTATCGCCGTCTCACGCATCGCAGGAAAACTAGCCGATAATGGCATATCCGTAGACATTATTACTTGTGTCGACCCTCAGGATTTTAGTTTCGACGTAAGCCGTGACATGTTTAAATTAAGCCACAAAACCTTGCTGGTAAATTCCTATCACGTAAGTCATAAAGTCCTTTCCCAATGGAATGGCCCTAAAGCCTATTTGGGTCAACGCTATCCTTGGAGTGGCAAGCATGATCATGACAATATAATCACCGTCGGCCCAACGGTCACCAACAGCTCAATACGCCTTGCTATCGAAATGGGCTTTACTACCCTATTGCTAAGTGGCGTCGATTATTGCTATTCAAAATCCGGTTATAGCCATGCAAAAGGAACGTTTGAAGCCAGCATTGGTCCAAGTCTAGGCCGTAATAATAAATGGGTTGAAACCTACGCAGGACTGCCAGCAGAAACCCCAATTCAGCTTATTCATGCAATGGAATCTCTTGCTGAAGAAGCCAAGACCTATCCCGAAATTAGCTTTATTAACCTGTCAATCAATGCGGCTAAAATTGAGGGTATTGTTCACATGCCAACAACGGCAATAGTGCTTTCATCCTTTACGGATAAATCCGTCATTGAAGTGATCAACGAGGCAACTCCCGATACTGAGGATGACTTAAACTCCGCAATACAAGCGTGCAGTAAAGCCATTAGCCAATTAGAAACATTAAGGCAGCTAACTAAAAAAGCGCTAACGCTTGCAAAAACACTGAATGAGGATCCACAGGACGCTTGTTTAACGCTGGATAAAATCAACCAAATAGAAGAAGAGATTAATCTTCACTACGCCACACTGTCTCGGTTGATTAAAACCTACGGTTATTATGAGTTCTCACATTTTCTCACTTCAAGAAATACCGATAGTTGGACACAATCCCATATCAATGAAATGACGCTAAACTATTATGAAGCGTTCAATACAATATGCCATGATATTTTGGAACTCACTAAAAAATCCTATGATAATCTTAAATTTCGACAACTCGAATTAAATTCCACCTCATTAACGCTGCTTGCACCTATTTGGTTAAAAAAAAACCAATCAGGCCGTATTTATATTTGGAATAAATACCATAAACATCCCACATTATCTGAATCCGATCAGGTAATATGGAATGAATTAACAGAACAATTTTCTCAGGATATTACCCTAGTAAGCCCAGTCTATGTTGAGGCATTAAATAAAGCGTCTACTGCGGAAAATATCTACACAAAAATCATGACGCTTTACGCAATGAGAAACAATCAAGGTCTATCGATAACAGTAGAAAATCTACTGCCATTTGTCGATGGCAATCCAGAATTGCAAAGGCTGTATCACTTGGCTCTCGCGTTACAACTCAGCCTAGAGCAACAACATCAGCAAGCCTTAGATGCACTATTAGCATTACCCGAAGAACTCTGTACAGAAATGGAGTTAAAACACATTATTCTGCTTGCGCTAAAATTGAGCAAACTTGAGCTTGCCGAGTCAACCCTTGTCAAAATTTTGGCCTATAGCGACGAGTATATGCCACAGTATGCGCATATCCTTAAGCTACGCGGAAAAATCCAAGAGTCAGTCAACGTCTATCTAGACTACTTAGAAAAATATCCTTCAGATACGCAGACTTGGATAAAACTTGGCTTATTCATGGTTGAACTTGGCCAAGCTGAAGGCGCACATACTGCGTTTACCAATGCCCTCAATGCCGATCCGAGTAATCAGGTAGCACAACATTATGTGGCAGAACTCACCCGAATCATGACTGAAGCACAATAACCTAGTTGCCAAGTGGTGATATCTCCACTTGGCGATTTTATTATTCATGCTTAGCATCTTATAATGAGCCTGTTTCAATCTTGCCATTTCCTAGGAGATATTGCTTGGCTCATACCTACATACCTTTAGACACCTATCGCCGTAAGTGGATTTTTAACCACAAAGACTTACCTGTGAGCGATGATGACAAGACTGTCATTCTGCCGCTAACGGATAAAAGCGCCATGCTGGTGTGGAATCAGTGGATTAGCAATAAAAGTAGCCGCGCCGAACAGTTTACTAAAGGGGATTGGGCCGCCAAAGCCAACGCATGGGTCAAAACAGATCATTGGCAGAGTGCGTGGGACAGTGAAGATAACAGTCTACCCGAGATGTTAGCCGAGTTTATTCAGTGGCCAGAGGATACTCAGGTCTATTTTTGCTACGAAAAATATCAAGTGATTGAGACTCGTTGGGATGTGTTTGTCCGCAATTGGAAGTGCTTTCTGTTTTTTGATGATGGCCCAATCCTGATCTCCCCTAAGCAAAAACAAGCGGTGATGTTTGAGCAAAATGGCCAATATAAATTAGGCGTTCGTGGCTAACCCTGCCAGCTAATAAACTAAACAGGTCGAATATTTCTTCACACATATCGCTTTTTTAATGCGCTCGACAAGGGAAAGTCGCCTTGTTTTGCCTAAGTCACCAGCGATAGCTTGCATAGATTAGGCTATCGCTCCTCTTGGGTTTCGATTAGTATCGCTTCGCAATCTACAGATAAATCACCGTTCGAGTCACTCAGATGATTGATACACTCAACGGCCATAACTAAAAAATATGAGGTGTATAATGAAGTTACTCTCAACCTTAACGCTCACTACTGCTTTGCTTTTTCCACTATTTACCCAAGCTAAAGAAGTGTCAGGTGTTCAAGTCGCCGACAGCATTACGCTCGATGCTCAGGCGCTGCAATTAAATGGCGCCGGTGTCCGCAGCAAATTCTTTATGGATTTGTATGTCGGTAGTCTGTACGTGCCCACTCCCAGCAAAACCACCGCCGAGGTGATCAATGCTCCGATAGCCGCGATTCGCCTTAATATTACGTCTGGAATGATTACGTCTGAGAAAATGCGTGATGCGATAACCGAAGGTTTTGAGCATGCAACCGCCGATAATACGACTGATATTCAGCCACAAATTGATGCGTTTATGGCGCTATTTAAGGATGAAATTAAACAAGGAGACCAATTTACCTTAGTCGCCAACAAAAGCCGTGGTGTGACCGCCTATAAAAATGGCCAAGAACAAGCCACGATTGAAGGTGAAATGTTCCGTCAAGCCTTACTCAAGATTTGGTTAGGTGAAAAACCAGCCCAGACAAGCCTCAAAGAAGCCATGCTGGGCCAGTAATTAAAATCGAAACTCGAGATCCAAGGCCGCTGCGCCTTGGTTATCGAGATCAAGCGCGGCCTCATCGGTCACTTCTAATTCACCGTTAAAGTAATAGCCCGCGTAGAGATTTAACGCGATTGCTGGTGTCACACGCCAACCAGCTCGCAGATAGCTCACCCATTCATTGGTTTCGACTACCGTTTCATCATCGGCAATTAAAAATCGCTCCGTGCGGCGCGAATTACCCAAGCCCACGTTCCAAGCGGGATTGAACTGATAACTAAGTTCCAATCCTGCTGGCCCACTAAAGCCCGCTTGGGAAGGATTTGCTAGACGCCAGCGATCATTAATCTGCCAGCTCACGGCAAGGTAAGGCAAAGTACGCACTTCATCTATGTCATTCAAGTAGGCCACACCAAAGCCCAGCATGTTTCCCGATTCAAAGGCATACATGGCCGAGGCAACCACACCATAACTCTGTGCATTACTGGCGGACGCGGTATCGGCATAAGCATATTGGATTTGTGGCGAAAGCATAAATGACCAATGCTTATCCATCCGATAATTAACAGATAGGCTCGCACGGTAGCGATCGATATTTTCCCAGGTTTCACCCGCATCACTAAACAATGCTGCCGTATTATTGGCGCCTGTTAAACGAATATTACGCCAATCGTAGTCAAGTCTGTCGTAGCCAAGTCTCATCCCAACGGACCATTGTTGACTCAAGGGCATAGTCACGCCAGCGTTGAGTAACAGGCTATCCCGCTGCAACTCAGTTTCACCATTGGCAACGTTGGCACTCTGGGTACTAATTTGCGATACGCTGACCTTAAAAGGCTTATATTCTTGACGAGGCTCTGCTGCGAAAACGGAGTAGCTCAACAAAGGCATCAACCCTATGAACACTATGCTGGGGTTAATATTGACTGGTGAATGAAGTGGTTTAGCCACGCCTGCTCCTTGCGTTACTGGTTGAATAATGTATTGCGTATAATACGCGTTACCCAAGACAAAAGTACATTCTTAATCGAAGAATGATACAAACTGATACCTTAACTCCACTTTAATTAAACACAATAAGCTTTTAGGAACATCTCAGCACAACCCCGAATATACTGCTCACGTTCCCCCAATAAGCTCTCGGTTTCTAGCCCCAACTCTAACCTGAGCTTCAATTCACCAAACAGCATTAAACATAAACGAACCGCACAGTGATGCGGTTGTGGAAATCGATACAATCCAAGCGCCTCAACAGCCACTAAATATTTTGTCAGCATCGCAAGCATATGTTGTGGACCCGCCTCAAAAAATAAGCGTGAGACTTCAGGGTGGCTTTCCGATTGCGCCACACAGGCTTTAAAGACTGTAATAGCCTCAGGGCTGACAATCATTTCACCAAATTGCAACGCAAACTCGGTGATAGTGGCTTCGGGTTGGCTTGGATCACTCAGTAAGTCATCATGTAAATTGTGACCCACGCATTTTGACTCAATCGCAGCCACAAACAGGTCATCTTTACTGCCATAGTGAGAATAAACGGTTTGCTTAGAAACACCTGCCAATTTAGCGACTTCATCCATACTGGTATGGGGAAATCCCTGGCGGCAAAACAAGTCAATGGCCGCCACTAGCACTTGCTGTTTCTTTTGTTCACTGCGGCTCATCGGGATCTCAGTGGACTGAGTCATATCTTCACTCAAGGTAGCAACATAATTAATTCGTATTAGTTAAGCATAAAATAGACTAGACAGTCCAGTTCCGCACAACTAGACTAGCAAGTCTAGTTACATAAAATTAACCTTAAGCTTACAACGGAAGGATTCAAATGGATCAAGCGGCCCGATGTTTTTGGCGTGTATTTTGCGTTTGCGTGATTGCCGTCACCACCTTAACGGCCTGTCAAAAGGAAGTGACAGAGCATGCCAATACTGCGCAATTACAAACCGTGACGACGGCACCGCTGCGCTTGTCGACTAGCTATCAGAGTGAGCAAGTATTCACTGGCACAATCCGTGCGGGCAATACCACGGGCGTCGGATTTGAATTATCGGGTAAGCTCAGTGAGTTAACTGTCGATAGCGGCGCTAAGGTGACTCAGGGGCAAGTATTGGCCAAACTGGATACCCGCTTGCTTGAAGCCGAGCGCCAAGAAATCCAAGCAAGCTTAGCGCAAACCCAAGCCGATGTTGACCTTGCCACCAGCACTCTCAAACGGAATCTAGAACTGAAAAAGTCCGGTTATGTCTCTGAACAATTGCTCGATGAAACTCGAACTCAACTCACCAGCCTAGAGGCGGCTAAACAACGCTTGCTCGCCTCGCAACATGCCAATCAACTCAAACTCGACAAATCACACTTACTCGCCCCCTTTGATGGCATCATCAGTCAGCGCCAACATAATTTGGGGGAAGTCGTTGCCGCGGGTAACCCCGTCTTTACCTTAGTTGGTAGCATCAATACCGAGGCCTATATCGGTGTCCCGGTTGCCATTGCTAACCAATTCACTACCGGACAAGAAGTAAAGGTTAGTGTCCAGAATCAACTATTTATGGCTAAAGTCGCTGGGATCAGTGCCGAGGTCAACCCCATTAGCCGCACGGTACAACTGCGGATTAGTCTACCTGCACAGGCCAAGGTGATAAATGGAGAAATAGCCTATTTACATCAACAACAAACCGTTGAACAAGCAGGCTACTGGGTGCCAATTTCAGCACTGATTGATGGTATTAGAGGACGCTGGAATATCTATGTTACGGCGCAACAAACAGCTGATAGAGCTTCAACTCAAATAGAGCGTCGCGATGTCGATATTCTCTACACCACGCAGGATATGGCTTATATCCAAGGAGCGATTAAAGCCGACGAACAATATGTGACTCAAGGTTTGCATAAATTAGTCGTTGGCCAAGCCGTTTCCACAACAATCGCAACGACGAGGTAATCATGATTAAAGCCTTCGTCGAAAATGGTCGCTTAGCCAGCCTAGTGATCGCCCTACTACTGGTCGCGGGATTTGGCGCGATGTCCAGTTTGCCTCGCACCGAAGATCCACATATCACCAACCGCTTTGCCTCTGTCATCACTCCTTATCCCGGCGCATCCGCCGAGCGGGTCGAGGCACTTGTCACCGAAGTATTAGAAAATCAATTACGTCGCCTTGAGGAAATAAAGCTGATTCAATCCACCTCAAGGCCCGGTATCTCAGTGATCCAGTTAGAGCTCAAAGACACAGTGACAGATACTGCGCCTGTGTGGTCAAGGGCGAGAGATCTGCTGGCCGATGCCAGAAACACCCTCCCCGATGACATACAGACACCGACCTTAGACGATCAAGTCGGCTACGCCTACACCGCGATTTTAAGCCTAGTGTGGAACGATAATAGTCAACCACGGGTGGATATGCTCAACCGCTATGCCAAGGAATTACAAAGCAGGCTCAGACTCTTATCCGGCACCGATTTCGTTAAACTCTACGGCGCACCCGAGGAAGAAATCCTAGTCCAACTCGATGGCTATAAGATGAGCCAGTTGCAATTAACACCGGGTACCATAGCGAAAATCTTAAGCAGCGCCGACAGTAAAATTGCCGCAGGCGAGATCAATAACAATCACTTTCGCGCCCTTGTCGAAGTCTCGGGTGAGCTCGATTCGCAGAGCCGTATTCGCCAAGTACCACTTAAAGTTGATAACGATGGGCAAATCATTCGTCTGGGCGATATTGCGACTATCAGCCGCCAAGCTAAAAAACCAGCAGATAGCATCGCTCTCGTTGACGGCGAGCAAAGCGTGTTTGTCGCAGCGCGAATGTTGAATAACACCCGTGTTGATATCTGGCAAGGACAAGTCAAGCAACTGGTCGATGAGCTCAACAACGAGCTTCCCGCAAATATCAAAGTGCAATGGTTATTTGAGCAAAACAGTTACACCAGTGACCGGCTTGGCGGACTCGTTATCAACCTAATACAAGGGTTTGTGATTATTCTCACCGTCTTACTGCTGACCTTGGGCTTAAGAAACGCGATTATCGTTGCCCTATCACTTCCCTTAACCGCCCTGTTTACCTTAGCCTGCATGAAGTATATCGGCCTACCCATTCATCAAATGTCGGTCACAGGTTTAGTCGTTGCTCTAGGGATCATGGTGGACAATGCCATTGTAATTGTTGATGCCATTTCCCAGCGCCGCCAACAGGGTATGAGTCGCTTAAACGCTGTGACTGAGACCTTACATCACCTGTGGTTGCCTTTGGCGGGCTCAACGATTACCACTATTCTAGCCTTTGCGCCGATCGTATTAATGCCAGGCGCAGCCGGAGAGTTTGTGAGTGGCATCGCTATATCGGTAATGTTTGCACTCTTTGGCTCCTATGTAATTTCCCATACTTTGATCGCCGGTCTTGCGGGACGCTTTAGCCTCGAAGGTAAACATCCCGTCTGGTATCAACATGGCATCAACGTGCCTTTAGTAAGCGGTTACTTTCAAGCAAGCCTAAGATTTGCGCTCAATCGCCCACTACAGAGCGCTACGCTTATCGGGATAATACCGCTGTTAGGTTTTTACGCTTCAGGCAAGATGACTGAGCAGTTTTTCCCGCCATCGGATCGGGATATGTTCCAAATTGAGCTGTATCTCGCCCCCCATGTCAGCCTCGAAAACACCTTAAACCAAGTGCTATTGATGGATAAGCAGTTGCATCAAATCGAGGGTATCAGCCAAGTCGATTGGGTTGTGGGTGGCAATACCCCTTCGTTTTATTACAACTTAACTCAGCGCCAACAGGGGGCCACTAACTATGCTCAAGCTATGGTGAAAGCCAGCGACTTTGAGCGCGCCAACGCCCTTATCCCAGAGTTGCAGCAAAGCTTGGATAAAGACTTTCCAGAAGCGCAGGTGCTGGTGCGTAAACTGGAGCAAGGCCCGCCCTTTAATGCCCCGGTCGAGTTGATGATTTTTGGCCCTAATCTGGAAACATTACGCACCTTGGGTGATGAAATCCGTCATATTTTGGCTGCAACGCCCGATGTGATCCACACCCGCGCTACCTTAAGTGCCGGCGCACCTAAGGTATGGCTACAGGTCAATGAAGATGCGAGCTTAATCAGCGGATTAAGCCTGACGGATATTGCTAGACAAGTCCAAATGTCTACAACTGGAGTGATTGGCGGCAGCGTATTAGAACAAACCGAGTCACTTCCTATACGCGTGCGTCTAGGTGAGAGTAGCCGCGAGCAGGCGAGCCGTATTGCGGAAATCCAGCTCATGACCCCTTCGGGCACTGCAGTTCCTTTATCTGCGCTGTCCCACAACGAGGTGCAAGTCAGTCGCGGGGCGATCCCTAGGCGTAATGGTCAACGCGTCAACACGATCGAAGCCTATATCGTCAGCGGGGTATTACCTGCCCAAGTCTTAAATGATGTAAAAGATAAAGTGGCCGCAATCAAACTACCGGCAGGTTATCGGATTGAAATTGGCGGTGAAAGTGCTAAACGCAATGAAGCGGTAGGTAATCTACTGTCTAATATCATTTTAGTGGTTACCTTATTGCTAGCCACAGTTGTCTTGTCCTTTAACTCCTTTAGGCTAACAGCGATTATTTTACTGAGTGCATTACAGTCGGCGGGGCTTGGGCTACTTGCGGTCTATGTGTTTGGTTATCCCTTTGGCTTCCCTGTGATCATCGCCCTACTCGGCCTAATGGGGCTTGCGATCAACGCGGCGATTGTGATTTTGGCTGAGCTGGAAGATACACCGAATGGCAGAGCGGGAGATGAAGCTGTAATTATCAATATTGTCAGCGGCTGTGGCAGGCATATCAGCTCAACCACAATCACGACGGTGGGGGGATTTATTCCACTGATTATTGCAGGTGGCGGATTTTGGCCGCCCTTTGCCATCGCTATCGCGGGAGGCACCTTGCTAACAACCTTGCTATCACTCGTTTGGGTGCCAACCATGTATCTGCTACTAATGAAAAACCGCAATAGGTTAAATAAATCGCCGTTGTCGCCTCAAATAGCATCATGAACCAGATATTGATACAACTTATCTTTAAGGTGAAGCCGTTCTAATTTTAAGGCCACAAAGTGCTCATCATTGGTGGGCACTTTGGTTAACTCTAGAGCGCGAATTTTATGGTCTAACTCATGGTAACGCTGCGCCATGGTCGCGAAAATTGCATTGTTTTTTTTAAGATGATGAATATGGTCAGCAAAATCTGGAAACTCATAAATTAACGCATGATTTTCACCCAACATAGTGTCACTCCTTGTCGTCTTGTATTGGTTCGATTGCGATAAGCCATGGGAAGTCATCCATTTACCCCAAAACTTATCACTCTAGACCGCATTCCCCACCGCAAAGTGCTATATTCCTATCCGCTAAAATAAAGCAAAGTTATCGTGGTAGGAATTAGCAATATGTCAGCGAACTATCTATAAATAATAGAAAATCTTAGACCCATATCAAGACCATGACGTAAAAGTTAGGTTACATTAGCGTTAACCTTTACCCTATAGGATCGCAGAATGAACTATAAAAATTGGCCTATTGCAAAACAGATCGGTGCCCTCGCGTTTGCCCTTACCCTTATTATTTTCTGTATACTCAGTACTCTTTCCTATAAATCCGCTTCAAATGTGCTCGAGGACAAAGGCATTAGTGCCATGAAAGCCGAAATGCACGCTGTATCCGATATGCTTGAGCTTCAATACGATAGCTTGTTGCAACTAGCAAGACGCAATGCCGATGTATTTAAAGAAATGTATCCTGGTCAATTCAGTATCTTGGATAAAACGGTCAATGTACTTGGCGTAAACACGCCAGCATTGTTACATGAAAAAGAACAAATCAACTCTTCAAAGAGTAAAGTTGACCGTTTTGCTAACCTCACAGGTGGCACAGCTACGGTCTTTGCTCTCGCTGGAGATGATTTTGTCCGTATTGCAACCTCCCTTAAAAAACCCGATGGCAGCCGCGCCTTAGGTACCTTTTTAGGTAAAACCCATCCAGGTTATCCGACCTTAATCAAGGGCGAGGTTTATGAAGGTTACGCCAAACTTTTTGGTAAAGACTACATGACCGTCTATCGACCCATTAAGGATCTGCAAGGAAAAGTGATTGGAATCTTATATATCGGTTTTGAAATCACACAATCCTTAACCCAATTACAAAAAGCGGTGAATAAAATCACTCTAGAAGAAACTGGCCATTTCCTATTAATGCGTAAGATAGACAACGTTCTCGTCGCTCATCCCAAATTTAATACTGGCGAACCTGTGACAGAGTCTATGCTTGATGGCTTAACCCTCAGCCAAGCCACCCAAGATCAAGCTGAATGGCGTTATAGCAACAGCAAAAACCAACCGATGTTTGCTTACAGTCAAAGTGTTAGCGGTTGGAACTGGATGCTGATTGGTCAAGTTAACGCAAATGAATTAAATGAAGAAAGCCTTCTCTTATTGACGATTAATGCCATTGTGGCCGTCTCAGGCATAGTGTTAATTACCGTACTACTGTCCTTAGTGCTACTGCGCTCACTCAAGCCTTTGCACACACTCCAACACCATATGGAAATCTTAGGTTCAGGAGACTTTAGTCACCACCTCCCCGCATCAACTTTAGGTAGTCAAAACGAAGTCGATAAGATCACCACAAGTGTTTCCACTATGTCATCGGAACTGCGTCAATTAATCAGTGCCTTGCAAGCGTCGGTGCAGAGTATTGAACACCAGGCATCAAAAGCGCAGCGTATTGCCAAACAAAATGGCGAAGAAGCTCAAGCGTTGATGCAACAAACGGATCAAATTGCTACGGCAATTGAGGAAATGTCCACTTCAATCCGCGATGTAGCAAATCACGCTCAAGAGGGGGCAACTCAAAGCCAGCAGGTCGATATCGCCGCGAAAGAAGGTCAACAGCAACAAGTACGCTTAGTACAAGACCTACTTAAATTAAGCCAACAACTTAGTCAAAGTCACCAAGCCGTAGAGAAAGTTAGCCAAGAAAGTGAAGCGATCAGCAAAGTTACAGAAGTGATTAACAGTATTGCCGAGCAAACCAACCTACTTGCTCTCAACGCAGCCATTGAAGCGGCAAGAGCTGGTGAACAAGGGCGTGGTTTTGCCGTGGTCGCAGATGAAGTTCGAACTTTAGCTCAACGGACGCAATCATCGATTTTGGAAATTGGTCAAACAATCGATAAGCTTCAAAGCCAAGTTAAAACGACAACAAACCAAATGTCGCAAAGCCATCAACTGGGTATTGCATCGGCAAATCAAGGGGAAGAAACAGGCAAACAACTTGAGGAAATTACCCGCAGGATTGGAGAACTTGCGATTAGCTCGCGCAATATTGCTTCTGCGACTGAGCAACAAAGCAGTGTTGCCCAAGAGATCACCCATAATCTGCATCAAATTAGTGAACTTGCCAATGAAGGAGAGCATAGAGCGGCTGAAACAGTAAACTCGGCAAATGAGTTATCTTCCCTCGCCGTCGCGCTTAAGCAGCAAATTAGCCAATTTAAGGCTTAACCAATACTGCTAAAATTAAGCCCCAAACTCTAAATACCGCCCAACAGGGCGGTATTTTTTATCACTTTATCAAAGCTTAGTTGATGTATTGAGGCAAGATGTTGTTCGCTCTAGCCATTTAGACCTCGTAAAACGCGCAGTAATCTGCCGTTACTCTCCTCACACAGCAAGTGACAAATAGCGAACGAGCCAGACGCCTGTTTGGGCAATGTTTGACTAACGTTTCTGCGGCATTCTCGTTCGTTTAGGTAACATCAAACTCCGACATTACCTTGCATCCCTCCAACCGCTGATCACCTAACACATCAGCACGCAATGGAAACTTTGCCTCTCATGTTGTTAAGATTGATTTAACCATTTTCAACGGCACAGACTTATCCCTGCTATCGATAATTTCAGTCATAATCTTCCCTCCTTAAACAGGCTTATTGTCTATGCATGCGAATAAGCAGCGTGTTTAGGATTAGCGTACTGGTATTTTTTTATTCCAATAAAAAACCCTGCAGATGCAGGGTTTTAGATGATTTACGCTGTTGGAGTTTAGCGATTACTCAGCGTCATCGCTTGAGCGGTCCATATTCTCCGTGTTTTCAAGCCAAAGCGCATTGATAACACCGAAGGAACAGGCTAACAAAACCCCTAATATCCACGTGAAATACCACATAGTAGATGCTCCTTAATTCTAATAGAGTGAGGCTTTGTTATCTTCAATATGTTTGCGGTTTAAACGACCAAACATCTTGAAGTAAGTCCATACAGTGTAACTTAACACGATTGGAACGAAGATAATCGCCGCCCAAGTCATCACAGTTAATGTCATTTCACTCGCAGTCGCATCCCACATGGTTAAGCTCACGTTAGGATCTAATGAAGATGGCATAACGAATGGGAACATTGCTGCACCACAAGTTAAGATCACCATCGCCACAGTCAGCGAGCTAAATAAGAATGCGAAACCTGAACGATTTAAGCGACTCACCACAATCACTAACAGTGGTAATGCCACACCTAATACTGGGAACAGCATAGTAATAGGATACTTATCGTAGTTAGCTAACCAAGCACCAGACTCAACGGCTACGGTTTTCAGCGTTGGGTTTGACAGTGCATGGTGGTCAAGGGTTGAAGTGATAACATAACCATCAATACCATTGGCTAACCACACACCCGCAGCGGCAAATAATACTGCCACTAACAGTGCACATAGCTGAGTCGCATTCGCGGCACGTACACGCAGCTCACCGTCGGTCTTCATTTGCAGCCAAGCAGCGCCTTGCATCATAAACATGCTCACGCTCACTAAGCCCGCCAGTAAACCGAATGGGTTCAACAGGCCAAATAAACCACCGTGATAAGTCGCACGCAGGAACTCATCGAAATTGAATGGTACACCTTGGAGTAAGTTACCGAAGGCCACACCGATGATCAGCGGTGGAATAAAGCCACCACAGAACAACGCCCAGTCCCACGATTTACGCCATTTTGGATTTTCAATCTTAGAGCGATAGTCAAATCCAACTGGACGGGTATACAAGGCAAACAGCACTAACATCATGGCCACATAGAAGCCAGAGAAAGATACTGCATATACCATAGGCCATGCCGCAAATAAGGCACCACCCGCGGTGATTAACCATACTTGGTTACCGTCCCAATGGGGGGCAATAGTGTTGACCATAATACGGCGCTCAGTATCGTCTTTACCGATAATCGGTAATAGTGCACCCACGCCCATGTCAAAACCGTCAGTGACCGCAAATCCGATGAACAGTACGCCGATCAGAGCCCACCAGATAACTCTCAATATTTCATAATCAAACATAATGAAATCCTCTGCTTAGGCTTCTAGTTTCTCGAAGTGATAACGACCAGTCTTTAAGCTGCTAGGGCCAAGACGGGCAAACTTAAGCATCAAGAATATCTCGATCACCAGCAGCACAGTGTAGAACAGTGAAATCGAAATAATACTGAACCACAGATCCCCAGTCGTTAGACTCGAGGCAGACATAAAGGTCGGCAGAACCTCAGAGATGGTCCAAGGTTGACGGCCATATTCAGCCACAAACCAACCACACTCGATAGCAATCCAAGGTAATGGCAAGCTAAAGAGCGCCGCTTTAAGAACCCATTTCTTCTCTTCGATTTGATGACGTGTGCTTTGCCAGAAGGCCGCAGCGAACACAATCAACATCACAAAACCTAAGCCAACCATCACACGGAAGCTCCAGAAAATCGGTGCCACGTTCGGGATAGAATCCTTCGCAGCCGCTTTGATTTGCTCTTCTGTCGCATCAACTACGTTGTCGGTGTAACGTTTCAGCAGTAAGCCGTAACCTAAGTCAACTTTAGCCGCTTCAAATGCTTCACGTAATTCTGGAGACTTATCACCAGCGCGCAGTTTCACCAGCATCTCATAGGCTTTCATACCATTGCGAATACGCACTTCGTGTTCAGCCACTAAGTCACGCAGACCAGTCACTTCTTCATCTAAAGAACGTGTTGCCACGATACCCATTGCGTAAGGGATCTTCACCGCAAAATCGGTATGCATGGTTTCTTGATTTGGGAAACCAACTGCAGTAAAGGCCGCTGGAGCTGGCTCTGTATGCCACTCAGCTTCGATTGCCGCTAACTTAACGCGCTGCGCTTCACCCACTTTATAACCTGATTCGTCACCCAAAACGATAACAGACAGGATAGATGCCATACCAAAGCTGGCGGCAATCGCAAATGAACGACGGGCAAAAGGTAAGTCACGTTTCTTCAGAATGTAGTAAGAGCTGATCGCTAATACGAACATTGCACCTGTTACATAGCCAGAAGCCACAGTGTGAACAAACTTCACCTGTGCAACAGGGTTGAAGATAACATCAGCAAAGCTGGTCATTTCCATACGCATGGTTTCGTAATTGAACACGCTACCTACAGGGTTTTGCATCCAACCGTTTGCTACCAGAATCCACAATGCGGAGAAGTTGGAACCAAAAGCCACCAACCAAGTTGTCGCTAAATGTTGACGTTTTGAGAAACGATCCCAACCGAAGAAGAACATACCTACGAAGGTCGATTCTAAGAAGAATGCCATTAAACCTTCGATGGCCAGCGGTGCACCAAAGATGTCACCTACATAGTGTGAATAGTAAGACCAGTTAGTACCAAACTGGAATTCCATCGCTAAACCCGTTGATACACCCAAGGCAAAGTTGATACCAAACAACTTACCCCAGAACTTAGTCATATCTTTATAAATTTGTTTATCAGTCATCACATAGAGTGATTCCATGATAGCCAGCAAAAATGCCAACCCCAAGGTTAAGGGAACAAACAGGAAGTGATACATGGCTGTCAGCGCAAACTGTAGCCGCGATAGCTCAACAACCTCTTCAACAATCATCGGTGACTCCTTACGTGGTGCGTCCAATTGCTACGACAACATGAGCCATTCATAGCAAGTGCCTTTGTAGGATAGTGAGTTTTCATTTTGTGTTTATAGCTGAAGCCAGTATAAACCGTTAAATATCATCTTTTTCATTACATCGAGGCAGCAAGGCCTAAAAATCCCCTTTTTCCTTGCATACTGAGACCCTAGTCACACTATCGCTCGGCTTTGAGACTTCCACCTCACCACCCAATCCTACAAATGATCCCATCGATATAAATATCAGATAGTTAAGATATTTAATCGCTTTCATTTGTGAGTATTTTATACCACCCGCCTTTGATTCAAATCAATCAAACTCAGGGGTTTAGATGGGTTTTGCGGCAGGGCACACACTTCACTTTGACACCCTATTGACAGGAAATAAAATATGAAGTAGAGAACAAGATTGAAAGAATTAAAAAATAAACTTTTAAGCACTTTAGTACAAATTACTACCATAACCAGCAAAAACAACAAAAAACAAATAAAAAACAACATTAACACTAATAAAACAATAATCACAAAAAATGCAAACACACAAAATAAACTAATACAAACAATAAGTTAAAAAGACATAAAGGATTAGCAAAAAAACAAATCAACTAATATTAATTAGTTTTTTTAATGATTAATTGTATTTTTTCTCGTTTGAGAGTGACTGTGAGATTGGTTAATATATCTCCTGTGTTAAGGAGACGGTTTGGTACGACTGGTGAAGTGTCCCAGACAAGCCCAACTCCGCGCACATAGGTCTAACTTTGGTGTGGAGAAAGAGATATGACAAACTTATTCGAACGTCTGGTTAACAGCTATAAGCGTGTTTTTGTTGAACTTTATACAGCGCATGAGCTGTAATCGTTCACCGCTTACTCTGAAATAATACTGATTTGATTTGAAGTTTTGTTAGCGCAAAACGAGCCCCCTTCTCGATGAGTTGGGGGCTTTTTATTTTTATTGTCCGCAGATTGCAGGCATTAAAGCAGTTAAAAAATGGCAATAAGGTTTTGTTTCACTTGTGTGAACTACTTATTAAGAGGTATTTAGCTGATTAAGTCGGTATTTTTCAAATTGACTGCATTAGAAAAAAAGCATATAAAGCTAACATATTAAAATATATTATTTTTTTAAAAGATGCGTTTTATATATAAAAAAGGAGCGAAAATTTTCGCTCCTTTTTAGTCACTTAAGTGATGGTTTTATCAATAAAAACCTTAGCCTAAGTTGACTCGCGCATTGCGGAACATCCGCATCCATGGGCTGTCTTCACCCCAGTTATCTGGGTGCCACGAGTTCGCAACCGTTCTAAATACACGCTCAGGGTGTGGCATCATCAAGGTCACACGGCCATCAGTACTACAGATACCGGTTAACCCGTTTGGCGAGCCGTTCGGGTTTTGTGGGTATTGAGTCGCGATCTCGCCTTTACCATTCACAAAACGCAGCGCAATGGTGCCAGAAGCCTCTGCTAAGGCCAGCGCCTGTGCACTAGCAAACTCAGCATGTCCTTCACCGTGGGATACAGCGATTGGCATACGTGAACCCGCCATACCTTGGAAGAACAATGACGGACTTTGCTGCACTTCAACCAAGCTGAAACGTGCTTCAAAACGCTCAGAGCGGTTACGCACGAAACGTGGCCAATGCTCGCTACCAGGAATAATTTCCTTCAGATTTGACAGCATTTGACAGCCGTTACACACGCCGAGCGCAAAGCTTGAGTCACGTTCAAAGAAACGTGAAAACTCATCGCGAGCACGCTCGTTAAACAGAATCGACTTAGCCCAACCTTCACCGGCACCTAGTACGTCACCGTAGGAGAAGCCACCACAAGCCACCAAACCTTGGAACTCTTCAAGGCTAATGCGACCTGACAGAATGTCAGACATATGCACGTCGCGGCTTTCAAACCCTGCGCGATCAAACGCAGCAGCCATTTCGACATGGGAGTTTACGCCCTGCTCACGCAGGATTGCCATTTTAGGTGCAGCACCTTTGAGGATATAAGGCGCAGCAACGTCTTCACTCGGGTCAAAGCTTAACTTAACCGTTAAACCTAAGTCAGTTTCATCCTGCTTAAGCTTAAATTCTTCTAATGCACAGGCTGGGTTATCACGCAGTGCTTGCATACGGTAAGTGGTTTCTGACCACACAGTGCGCAGTGCAACACGCGTCTCGCTGAACACTTCACGCTCACCCTCTTTAATGGTGATGCGTTGATCATCGGCTAGCGTTCCGATCACATGGCAAGGTACGCCAGCGATAGCAAACTGAGCGGCGATTTTGGCAGCGTTATCGCGGCTCACTTGCAGCACAGCGCCGAGCTCTTCATTAAAGAGTATTTCTAAATCAGTGCCCTGTAGATCTTCTATATCAATGTCTAAGCCAGTGTTACCCGCAAAGGCCATTTCCACCAAGGTCGTGAATAAACCACCGTCGCTACGATCGTGGTAAGCAATCACTAACTTATTAGCCACTAGCTTTTGCATGGTTTCGAAGAAACCACGTAACAGTGCAGCATCGTCTAAGTCTGGCGCGATATCGCCTAACTCACCGTAAACCTGTGCTAAACAAGAACCACCTAAACGATTTTTACCAGCGCCTAAGTCAACTAGCAATAAAGAGGTTTCACCTTTATCGCTGCGCAGCTCTGGCGTCACGGTGTTACGAATATCCTGCACCACACCAAAGGCCGTGATAACCAATGACATTGGTGATGTCACGGTTTTATTCACACCATCTTGCTGCCATGCGGTTTTCATCGACATGGAGTCTTTACCGACAGGAATGGTCAGGCTCAGTTCTGGACACAGCTCTTCACCGACAGCCTTAACCGCTTCATAAAGACCCGCATCTTCGCCAGGGTGACCTGCGGCCGACATCCAGTTAGCCGACAGTTTGATACGTTTGAACGAACCAATATCCGCACCCGCGATGTTCATAATCGATTCGGCCACCGCCATACGGGCAGAGGCGCCAAAATCGAGCAGTGCCAGCGGCGTACGTTCACCCAATGACATAGCTTCACCGGCGTAGGTATCAAAGCTTGCCGCAGTTACCGCGCAATCTGCAACGGGTACTTGCCATGGGCCAACCATTTGGTCACGGTTCACTAGACCCGTTACTGTGCGGTCACCAATGGTGATCAAGAAGGTTTTGTCCGCCACTGTTGGCAAGCTAAGAATACGTTTAACCGCATCTTTAATATCGATATTGCTTTGCTCAAGTGCAGGTGAAACCGCCTTTTTAGACACCACATTACGGCTCATCTTAGGTGCTTTACCTAATAACACCTCGAGTGGTAAATCGATGGGATTGTTATCGAAATGGCTGTCGGCTAGGGTTAAATGCTGCTCTTGCGTCGCCTCGCCCACTACCGCAAACGGTGCGCGCTCACGCTCACAAATTGCAGTAAATAAAGGCAAGTCTTCGGCAGCAACCGAAAGTACATAACGTTCCTGCGATTCGTTACACCAGATCTCCAGCGGGCTCATGCCCGGCTCGTCCGATGGCACATTGCGCAGATTGAAGATACCACCACGGCCGCCATCATTCACTAACTCAGGGAATGCGTTAGATAAACCACCCGCGCCCACATCGTGGATAAATTGGATTGGGTTTTTATCGCCTAACTGCCAGCAGCGGTCGATCACTTCCTGACAGCGGCGCTCCATTTCTGGGTTTTCACGCTGTACTGACGCAAAGTCTAAATCTTCGCTCGATTGACCTGACGCCATCGAAGAAGCCGCGCCGCCGCCCAGACCGATGTTCATCGCAGGGCCACCGAGTACGATCAGCTTAGCACCGACGGTGATTTCGCCTTTTTGTACATGCTCTTCGCGAATATTACCTAAACCACCCGCTAACATAATGGGCTTATGATAACCACGGACTTCTACGCCGTTGTGGCTAGAGACTTCTTGCTCATAGGTACGGAAGTAACCTAACAGGGCTGGACGACCAAACTCGTTGTTAAACGCGGCGCCGCCTAATGGGCCTTCGGTCATAATATCCAGAGCGCTAACGATGCGATCCGGCTTACCATAATTACCTTCCCAAGGTTGAACAAAACCTGGGATTTTTAAATTCGATACGCTAAAGCCAGTTAAACCCGCTTTAGGTTTAGAACCACGACCAGTTGCACCTTCGTCACGGATCTCACCACCAGACCCCGTCGCCGCACCAGGGTATGGACTGATTGCCGTTGGATGGTTGTGGGTTTCCACTTTCATCAGTACGTGCATTGGTTCAGTGTGATAGCTATAAACACCGTTTGGATCGGGGAAGAAACGTCCCGCAACCGAACCTTCCATCACAGCGGCGTTATCTTTATAGGCAGATAACACGTGGTCTGGTGTGGTTTCAAAGGTGTTTTTAATCATCTTGAACAGAGACTTAGGCTGCGCCTCGCCATCAATTGTCCAATCTGCGTTAAAAATCTTGTGACGGCAGTGCTCGGAGTTGGCCTGAGCAAACATCATCAGTTCGATATCATTTGGATTGCGGTTCAAACGGACAAAGTTTTCGACTAAATAATCGATTTCATCTTCAGCGAGCGCTAAACCCATTTCGACGTTGGCCACTTCAAGGGCACGGCGACCTTCAGCCAACACGTTCACACTCTTGAAAGGCGCAGGTTCAGTGCGTTTAAACAGCACATCGGCCTTTGCAAAATCGTCCAGAACCACTTCAACCATACGGTCGTGCAATAACCCTTTGAGGGTTTGTTGCTGCTCGGCAGTCAAAGTGTCTGACTCCACATAATAGGCAACACCACGTTCCAAACGCTTTACCTTACCGAGACCACAATTGTGGGCGATATCAGTAGCTTTTGAAGACCATGGGGAAATTGTGCCGGGGCGGGGAGTAACAAACAGGAGTGAACCTTGGGGGGTATGGGCTTCGATAGCAGGTCCATAGGTGAGAATTTTTTCAAGTTGCTTGCGCTCATTGGTCTCAAGCAACTCGCTCAAATCCGCTAAATGAACATACTCAGCATAGATTTGGCGTACCGGAAGCGCAGCGTTTACGCAGGCCTCCATTAGCTTTTGCACTCTAAACGTCGAGAGTGCTGGGGCTCCGCGGATGATCTCCATCACGTCAATTCACCTTATATTTATAATTGCAGGGGTCAGAGATGGCGCTATTATAGGGAAATGTCTGTCACAAATCACCTGTGACCTTACGCAAAACAGTGTTTCCTATAAGATAAAAAGCAAACCTTTTTTCTTGGTTTGCACACCATTCGATACGATTTTTTTACGTAATCGGTGACAAACGGATATAATCACAGCAATGTCAGCTAGTTTATCTTAGTTACCTCACTGACCTTCTACTATTCATCTTTTTGATTTTATTTAATAAAGTGTACTTAATGGCTCGATTTCTGTTCTTGACTATCTTGGGTTTCTTACTGACTGCCTGTCAGCAAGTTACCGTGGAAGAAACAGAATACGTCCCCCATAAACTCACCGAATTAAGAGTCGGCACCCTTTATGGCCCGCAAATTTATATGACCTCGGGCCAAGGCAACAGCGGTTTCGATTATGATATGGCCGTGCTCTTTGCCGAATACCTCGATGTCCCCTTAAAAATGGTGCCCTATACCAGTCGTGTAGAGCTCTATGAAGCACTGAAAAAAAACGAGATTGATATCATCGCCGCAGGGATGACAGAAACCCCAACACGGCGCGAGCAATTCCGTTTAGGCCCGCCACTTTATCGGGTTAATCAAGTATTGGTTTACCGTGAAGGTATGCCTACACCCAAAGATATTACTGATTTAAAGGGTAAAATTACTGTTATTGCCGACTCAGCATTTGTCGAAACCTTGACTCAATTGCAGAAACGCCATCCGACGCTGGTATGGGATCAAGTGACAGATAAAGACAGCGAAGAACTGCTAGCAATGATCGCCAATAAAGAAATTGACTACACCATAGCCGACTCCAGTAGCGTACAAATAAACCGTCGCTACTTACCCGATCTCCGCGCTGGATTAGTACTTGAAGAGAAGCTCGACGTAGTCTGGTTATTACCCGCCAATCATAGCGATGGTTTGATGAGTCAACTGCTAGCATTTTGGCACCAAGAAAAATTAGCTGGCACACTCGATCATCTAAACGAAAAATATTTTGGCCATGTTAAACGTTTCGATTATATCGACACCCGCGCCTTCCTACGCGCCATCGAAACCGTGTTACCACGCTACCGCCAGTTATTTGAAACCCACGCCGGTGACTTAGATTGGCGAAAATTAGCAGCGACCAGTTATCAAGAGTCCCATTGGAATCCCAATGCCCGCTCACCGACTGGCGTGCGCGGTATGATGATGTTGACACAACCGACCGCCAAAGAAATTGGCATCACCAACCGACTCGATGCTGAAGAAAGTATCCGCGGCGGCGCCGCCTATTTACGGGATATGATCAACCGTTTACCCGAGTCGATTCCCGAAAGTCAACGCATGTGGTTTGCACTGGCATCTTACAATATCGGTTATGCCCATGTGGAAGACGCCCGTAAACTTGCTGAATCTATGGAGTTAAATCCCAACGCGTGGCGAGATCTTAAAAAGGTGTTACCACTGCTGCAAAAGCGCAAATACTACCAAAAGACCCGCTACGGTTACGCCCGTGGTAGCGAAGCCGTGCATTATGTGGATAGCATTCGTCGCTACTACGACACCTTAGTCTGGGTCGATAATCAGTCTCAACAGCAAAATAGTGATGACGTCGAACCCAGCGATCTAGCTTCAGAAGATACACCCGCACCAGTATCTGGCACCTTAAGCCCTGATAAGCCAAAATAGCCCAACAAATATCTGCCAAATAGTTTGAATTACGCCACAGTGTTGAAACGCCAACAGAATAAGCCTTAGCTTTTAATCTTAGATTAAGTGAATACGCGCTAAAGTGAAGCCGCTTTGAGGTAAAAATGCTGCTTTATAGAGCAGATGCATCATGGGGGATTGCCGCATGAGATCTCTACTGATACTGTCGTAATGACAAATAAAGACAAAAATGATTGCCGCGTTAACCATTGTCTCTCAACCAAAATGGTAACCCAAGCAAAGTAGCCTTAACTTAAACAATAACAAGATTGAAATGGGGTCTATATGAGAAGAAAAACCATCAATAACAATGCGTCTCGCCGTCGTACTTTACTTAAAATTCGCCATCGCCGAGTGCTGAATCGTCACAAACTGTTTTTTACCTTTCTGCAAGCGCAAGACTAAATCAAAACAATAACTCAATTTAGTCCTTAAGAAATCCTCTCCTGCTGCGCCTTTTGAGCCTGTTTTAAAGCCTTCTTTTCCTCCCGACGACGTTTAAAAAAGCGGCTCAATTGGTCGGCACAATCCTGCGCTAACACGCCGGATGTTACCTCAACTTGATGATTAAAAACGGGATGTTGCAAGAGATTAAGCACGGTGCCCGCGGCGCCCGTTTTTTCATCCCGAGCCCCAAATACCACTCTAGCAATACGGCTATGCACCATAGCGCCAGCACACATGGCACAAGGCTCAAGGGTCACATATAAGGTAGCATCAAGGAGTCGATAGTTTTCAACGGTTTGCCCAGCGGCGCGCAAACAGAGGATCTCAGCATGGGCACAAGGATCATGCTGACTGATAGACAAGTTATACCCAGCCGCAATTTGCTGGCCATCCTTCACTAACACCGCGCCTACGGGCACTTCACCTTCAGCCTCGGCCTTCTCGGCCATGGCCATCGCGACCCGCATCCAATGTTCATCTTGTTGATTTGTATCCACTCACATACTCAATTTATCAAGCTTAAATAATGACAGATTATATCAGCAATATATTGATAATTCATGGCGATAGCTAATCTGATGCACAAAACTATCGCCATACTATACTTGACCTAACATCCTGAACTGATACGAATATTCAAATGACTCGATACATTTGGCAGTTCTTCATTCTTATGATTAGTATGAGCTTTTCGTTCGCCATGCTATATGGCAAACCTCTCAAAGCTGAGATTAATTATTATGAGCTCAATCTTGAACTGCTACGCACTGTTATATGGTTATTTATGATGTTCTATATTGCCCATATCCGGCGTTGCAACCAAATCTACTTTTGGTTATTGACTGGTTGTGGCTGTTTATTTTTTGGAAACAATATGAATATCTTGGATGAGGTAGCCTCATTTGAAGATCATTACTATCAAGAAGTTGAAGATTTACTTTTTAACCTAGGAATAATATGCGCTTGGTTCGGCTTATATAAATTGATCCAACAACAGATAATCCGAACTCAAATACTTGATATTGCGGCGAATACAGACCCATTAACGGGACTATTAAATCGACGTAGTTTTAACCAAACATCGAATAAACCAACCAAGACTGAAGTCAATTCGTACTTAATGCTCGATATCGATTACTTTAAACAAATTAATGATAATTATGGTCATTCTGCTGGTGATGAAGTGCTTACTCAAGTCGCTGACTACATCAGGCAATGTTTACGAAAAGAAGACCGAGTTGCCCGATGGGGTGGTGAAGAATTTCTAATTGAAATCAACAATTGTAATACCGACACGGCTAAGATCATCGCCGAAAAAATAAGAGCATTAATAGAAAAAACTTATTTTACAGTTGAAAAACATGTATTACAGCTCACCGTCAGCATTGGCATTGCACATGTCAGCGCTAACAATCAAAACCGAGATGAAGTCATCAATCTTGCGGATAAAGCATTATACCAAGCCAAACATCTGGGACGAAACCGCATAGTCAGCGCTGACGAGCTGGAATAGTAAAGAATCCACCTTCTGAAGAAGGTGGCTTTGTTTTAACCCCCTAAAAGGGGGCCTTTATTCAAGAGCAAGTTGACCCTGCTCTTGCCACTCTACTTTCTCTTGATGCCTAACGTATCTACGGATTATTTCCTCGTTAATTCCAATCGAATCGACGAAGTATCCTCTCTGCCAAAAATGATTTCCCCAAAGTTTATTCTTACGTAGGTAAGGAAATTTACTGAATATTTTCAAAGCTATCTTACCTTTTAACGCCCCCATTAAATTCGATATAGATATCTTCGGAGGTACCTTCACCACTAAATGAACATGGTCAACTTGAACATTTAGCTCCATGACTATGCATCCCATTTGATGGCAATAAACCTGAATGCATCGATAAACCTCTTTTCCGACATTACCTTTCAATATCCGAAAGCGGTACTTTGGTGTCCAGACTATATGATATTGACATCGCCAGAACACATGCGATGCTTGCTCGTATCTACTCATGTTATTTGCCTCTTTTGACTTCGCTAAAAATCAAAGATGCATTTAACATGGGTAGGTATACAGGCAAAGCCTCAAATGATGATAACCACCTACTGAAGTAGGTGGTTTTGGGCTAAAAATAAAAAAGGCGCACTTGGCGCCTTTCGTTAATTAATCATGCCATTAAGACAAGCAATTATTCCCATTCGATGGTTGCAGGTGGCTTACCTGAAATATCGTAAACTACGCGGGAAATACCGTCGATTTCGTTGATGATGCGGTTTGATACGCGGCCAAGGAAATCATATGGCAAATGTGCCCAATGCGCGGTCATAAAGTCGATGGTTTCAACGGCGCGCAGTGACACCACCCAATCGTATTTACGGCCATCGCCCATCACACCCACAGAGCGAACCGGTAAGAACACAGTAAAGGCTTGGCTGACTTTGTTATAAAGATCAGCTTTGTGCAGCTCTTCGATGAAAATCGCATCGGCGCGGCGCAGCAAATCACAGTATTCTTTCTTCACTTCGCCCAGTACACGCACGCCTAAACCTGGTCCTGGGAACGGGTGGCGGTAAAGCATGTTGTATGGCAGACCTAGCTCAAGGCCAATCTTACGCACTTCGTCTTTAAAGAGTTCGCGCAGTGGCTCAACCAGACCTAACTCCATATCGTCTGGCAGACCGCCAACGTTATGGTGCGACTTAATCACATGGGCTTTACCTGTGGCGCTGCCAGCGGATTCAATCACGTCTGGGTAGATGGTGCCTTGGGCTAACCATTTAGCGTTAACGCATTTCTTGGCTTCTTCGTCGAAGATCTCAACGAATACACGGCCGATGATTTTACGTTTCGCTTCTGGATCGGCTTCGCCTTTCAGCGCGTCAAGGAAGCGGTTTTCCGCATCGACGTGAACAATGTTCAGACCAAAATGGTCGCCAAACATTTCCATCACTTGCTTGGCTTCGTTTAAACGCAGTAAGCCGTTATCAACAAATACGCAGGTCAGCTTCTTACCAATTGCGCGGTGCAGCAGCATGGCCACGACAGATGAATCCACACCACCAGACAGACCTAAAATCACTTCATCGTCACCCACTTGCTTTTTCAAGCGCTCGATGGCGTCTTCGATAATGGATGACGGCTTCCAGTTTGCGGCACAACCACAGATATCTAAGGCAAAGTGCGACAGCATACGCATACCTTGACGGGTATGGGTTACTTCAGGGTGGAACTGTACGCCGTAGAAACGTTTTTCCTCACAAGACATGGCCGCAAATGGGCAAGTATCGGTTTTAGCTACGGCCACAAAGCCTTCTGGGATCGCCGACACTTTATCGCCATGGCTCATCCATACATCCAGCAGAGACTTGCCATCGCTGCTAACGGCATCTTCAATACCTTTAAACAGGGCAGATTCGGCAAGCATTTCAATCTGGGCATAACCAAATTCGCCTTCACCCACGCCTTGGATCACTTTACCGCCAAGCTGTTCAGACATGGTTTGCATGCCATAGCAAATACCAAGAACAGGTACGCCAGCATTGAACACATATTCAGGTGCGCGGGGAGAGTTATCCGCAGTCACGCTTTCTGGGCCGCCCGCGAGGATAATGCCGTTCGGGGCAAACTCACGAATTTGGGCTTCGGTCACATCCCATGCCCATAACTCACAGTAAACACCAATTTCACGGATACGACGGGCAATCAGTTGGGTGTACTGAGATCCAAAATCGAGGATCAGTATCTTATGCTCATGAATATCGCTCATGGATAACCTTTATTTCATCTATTGTTTTAACTTAGCTCAAGACGAGAAGTGCAATCTTGAGGGCATACGGATCTTAATACCGGGGCGGCTAACTGCCGCCCCGGTATTACAAACGCTTAAGAACCTGAACGATAGTTCGGTGCTTCTTTAGTGATCGTCACATCGTGCACGTGGGACTCGCCCATGCCCGCTGAAGTAACTTTCACAAACTGGGCTTTTTCATTCAGCTCTTGGATAGTGGCACAGCCTGTTAAGCCCATGCATGAACGTAAACCACCCATATGCTGATGGATGATTTCCTTCAACTTACCTTTGTAAGGTACACGGCCTTCAATGCCTTCTGGCACAAGCTTGTCGGCAGCATTGTCAGATTGGAAATAACGATCGGAAGAACCTTGAGACATGGCGCCTAAAGAACCCATACCGCGATATGACTTATAGGCGCGGCCTTGATAAAGCTCGGTTTCGCCCGGCGCTTCATCAGTACCTGCGAACATTGAGCCCGCCATAATGCATGATGCACCCGCCGCTAACGCTTTGGCTAAGTCGCCAGAGAAACGCACACCGCCGTCGGCGATAACAGGGATACCTAATCCTTTTACGGCTTCGGCCGCATCAGAAACCGCAGTAATTTGTGGCACGCCCACACCCGTCACGATACGTGTGGTACAGATAGAACCAGGGCCAATACCGACTTTAACTGCGTTAACGCCGGCTTCAACTAAGGCCAATGCGCCTTCCGCTGTCGCCACGTTACCACCGATAATTTGTAAATCTGGGTATTTAGCGCGGGTTTCACGGATACGTTGGAGTACGCCTTCAGAATGGCCATGGGAAGAGTCAATCAGTAGCACGTCGACACCGGCTTTCACCAGCGCATCGACACGCTCTTCGTTACCCGCACCCGCACCAACGGCTGCGCCCACACGTAAACGACCTAGCTCATCTTTACAGGCGTTAGGTTTACGCTCGGCTTTCTCGAAGTCTTTAACTGTGATTAAGCCTTTCAGCTTGAAGTTATCATCAACAACTAATACTTTTTCGATACGGTGAGAGTGCATTAATTTTTGCACTTCATCTAACTTAGTGCCTTCGGCAACCGTGACTAAACGCGCTTTAGGCGTCATCACTTCTTCTACGGTTTTGCTCCAGTCAGTCACGAAACGTACGTCACGGCCAGTGATAATACCGATCAGCTCATTGGCGTCGTTGACTACAGGATAACCCGCAAAACCATTCTTAGCGGTCAGCACTTTAAGATCGGCAAGTGTGGTTGAAGGCGTTACCGTTACAGGTTGTTGAACTACACCTGCTTCGTAAATTTTAACTTTACGAACTTCTTCAGCCTGCTTTTCTATGCTCATGTTTTTATGAATAAAACCTAAGCCACCTTCCTGTGCCATGGCGATAGCAAGACGCGCTTCGGTCACAGTGTCCATAGCGGCAGACACAAGCGGAATATTCAGTTCAATGGTATTGGTCAGGCGAGTTTTAAGAATGGCGGTATTTGGGAGTACAGTAGAATGCGCAGGAACAAGTAACACATCGTCAAAAGTTAGCGCTTCTTTAATTAAACGTAGCATAGGCAACATCTCCCCAGTTGAGTAGGATTTTAGAGGTGAAATATTGCGGCGGGATTATACCTTGCATCTAGGGAGCGGTAAATGGAAAATAGTGAAAAAATCCCATTTGCGCGAGAAAACACATGCAAGTCCCTAAAAATAATATTTATACCGTCTCACGCCTCAATGGTGAAGTCAGGCAAATTCTTGAGGGGCAACTGGGTAAGATCTGGCTAAATGGGGAAATTTCCAACTTTTCAGCCCCCAGTTCAGGCCATTGGTATTTAACCCTTAAAGATCATTATTCACAAATTCGCTGCGCCATGTTTAAGGGCCGCAACCAAAGCGTTAGCTTTAAACCCGTAAATGGCCAGCAGGTGATCGTAAAAGGTGCGATTAGCGTTTACGAGCCGCGGGGCGACTATCAATTATTGATTGAGTCAATGCTCCCCGCAGGAGACGGCTTACTGGCACAACAATTTGAAGCGTTGAAAATGAAGCTCGCGGCGCAGGGATTATTTGCCGCCGACACTAAACGCCAACTTCCGAAAAATATTCAACGCATCGGGGTGATCACCTCCCCTACAGGTGCCGCCATTCGCGATGTGTTACATGTGCTTGCACGTCGTGACCCATCGATTGAAGTCATAATTTACCCGACACAAGTACAGGGTGAAAACGCGGATATGAATATCTGCCAAGCGATCAATATCGCCAATCAACGGCTTGAGGTAGATGTATTACTGCTTACCCGCGGCGGTGGCTCGTTAGAAGATTTATGGTGTTTTAACAGCGAAGCGCTCGCCCATACCATTTATAACAGCGCACTGCCCATAGTGAGTGCCGTGGGCCATGAAGTCGATACCACAATAAGCGACTATGTCGCCGATGTGCGTGCCCCCACGCCCTCAGCAGGCGCTGAACTGCTCTCGCAGGACAGTGACAATAAAAGCCAACGTTTAGCCACAGTACTTGCCCGTCTTAAACAGAGCGTAAGCCACTATCAACTCAAGCAAGAGAGACGCTTAAGCTTGCTTGAACACAGGTTGCAACGCTTAGATCCTAAGCGCACCCTACAGCAGTTTGAGCAACGTTTCGATGAAATGCAATTACGCCTCGAAGCGGCGTTTACCAATAAGCTGCATGGCTTAAGTCGCCGTCAGCAGCAACTGGCAAATCGCCTCGAGCAACAATCACCAAAACATAAACTCGCACTTGAGGCCAATCGTTTGAGCTATTTAGCAACGCGTTTGCAGGACGCAATGCAAGATACCCTCAATCAAAGCGAGCAGCGAATTAAATATGCCGCCCATCAGCTTGAAACGGTCAGTCCATTAGCCACCTTAAGTCGCGGCTACAGCATCACAACTGACAAAAACGGTGAAGTTATCACATCTGCAAGTCAAATCAGTCTTGGTGATACAATTACAACTCAACTGTCCAACGAGCGTCTAATGTCTACCGTTACTCGTCTCCCATAACATTAAGCCTTTATTATTTTGCAGTTTATTGGGGAGTATGTGACAAAAAGTGATAGGCTTTCTGCCATTTACTCTTCAAGCATTAGCTGCCACGCATGACGTGCAGCTAATAAACTAAAGATTTAGTCCTAAAGGCTAAAAATATTATCTTTATATAAACGACTAACTGTCACTTGATTCCTTTTTAAACATATTAACCAATGACCTTAAATTTTTATGTTGTGAATATTTCTTTGAATAAAGGCATATTGGCCCGAGAACATTGTTTCTAGTTGGACCATGACATACTTCTAAATTAGCATTATTACTAATCATAATGTTCGGTAGCAGTCCAATACCAACACCAGACTCAATCAAACGCTCAGCAAAATCTGGCGTATCAATAATTAACTTACGCTTAAACTCTTTGTTTCGATTTAAAGCTGATGATAAATCATGCCAATGATCCCAGACTTTTGAATGAACGAGTGTTGGACAGGGGATATCAAACTGTTGATTAACTTTTTTAGCCCAACTAAACTTCAATACATCAATAACACCCTCATTAATATATCTAGAATGACTATCAAATAACCCTTCAGTAATCACTATGTCAGCTTCTTCCTTATCCAGCCAACTTTTTATAGCTGTCAACTCGCCAGTTTTAATATGAAATAAATTATTGTTTATCAACTCATCTGTCAAATAAGGTGCAACATACTTTGTGTAAAGCCTAGGTTGAGTAACAATTACTATTGGTTCTTCTTCAAAAAAATATTCTACAACACTATCAAACTCTTTATAACTATTTACTATTTTTTCTGCAACCAAATACAGCTTCTCACCTTCTTTAGACAGTGAAACGCGGCCTTGCTTTCTAATAAATAGTATTGTATCAAGATCTTTTTCTAATTTTATTATTTGTCCACTTATATTAGGCTGCGTTGTCTCCAATATCTCCGCAGCCCGTGAAAAGCTGGAATATTTTGCTGAAAAATAGAAAGCATGAACAGTGCCACTGCTAATCATAGATTAAAAACCTTGATTTAAAATAATGACAATATAGTCAAAAACCTACTTCTGCCCAACAAAAATATCACAACACGTGTCAAAAGTAACAAATATCAAAATATGGTGAACTAGATCTACCACTAAAAATAGAAGCCAAAGTTTATATTAACTCTTTTATCCCAATCATCACCCACTTCAGGTAAACCTATGTGATCATTATTGGCGGTAGAGAAGGTCATATTTTTACCCATAATAAAGTCAATCATTGTGTAGGTAGGACCTGCAGAAATCGCCATACCAGTGACGTTTTGCATACTGTTATCGTAGCTATCGTCATCAACATCTGGCGTCATTAAACCAAAGTCGTTGTAGAACTTAATGCTACCCCAATCTGTGTTCACGGTTTTGGCAATGTTGATGTTATAGGCTTGGCCCTTAGAAGCAATTTCATACTGCCAGCTTACTACTGACACGCCAATTTTATTAGAGTCAATAGCATCTGCAGCATCGTATTCATATTGCATGGCTTGCATTTGTAAATTCCAGCCTTTGTAGCTGCTGTCTAAATGCAATGCTACGGCATAGCGATCGCCATTGTTGCCCGTCTCGCTGTTGTAGATTTGACCATACTGCACAGAGCCACCAAAGGTAGTCGAGCCGCCTTCGTATTCTGTTGTATAAGTTTGTCGCACGTTTAACTGGTTAGTCTCTTCATTGTGATACTCAGTGCCATTGATGGTACCGGTATACAAATCGGTCGAATAACGCTTGTTCTCGGTCGCACCATACTCAGCACTTTTATAAAAGGCGACATCTGTATGCCAACCTTGATTTTCATAAACCACTTTAACACCTACGTCAGAGTCATCTTCAAACCCTAAGTAATATGGCAAACCAAACCACCAACTATTTGATATTAACTCTCGATTACCAAAAGGAACCTTATTAATACCAACTTGAACTTGCAGATCATCATTTACATCATAGAAACCATAACCATGTTTAATGAAATTCGTTTTTGATGACAGTCTATAATCTGCAGATATCCCCCAGTCCCCTATTTTTCCATTTAACGTTAAAGTTGCAACATCAAAATAAAAATCCCCCCCTTTATCTTTTGAAGCTTGGTCATAATCTCTATAAGCATAGTTCGCTCTAACCGAACCGCCAAATTTAATTCCTTCATCTGGCGTATCCGCATAAATACTAAACGCAGACAATCCAACAATTACAGAAATAAACTTACATAATAACTTAATGTTCATCAATTACTCCAAAGACATTAAACTGATAGAATTATATTATTCATGGAAGAATGAAATAGTTATGCTAGGTCGACTTATAGCGTGCAAAGCATATATAAAATGCCTTGCACGATAACCATCATTTAGAAAGTAACAAAAATTATCTTGTACTGTAGGTTTTTAAAAATTTAACACCGTTATTTATATCAGGAGTGTAAATTCTATCTTTAGATACAAATGGAACATATTTACGGTATTCATGAAGAAATTCACTCGTACCATTTCCCATTTTTTGGCTATATTCTTTTGTTCTGATATCCATACCTTGTGTGGTATGCAACACCTCATAAGAGTAAATTTCATAAGCAATATCTGCAATTTTATCTAAGCGATTTGCAATTAAATTGACGTTACTAAAAGTTTCCTCAATACCAACAGATGTTGGTACGCCATAAATTGCAGCACTATTGGTCAGAGACATTGCTTCAGCATAAAGACCGGACATTGACTGTGCAATATTAGCAAAACCATCACCACCAACATTTTCCTTAGAAATTAAGTATGTTGTTAATTTTGTACGGTGACCGTCATCTAATTGGGTAGTACGCCAGGCTGAAATATGAATCACTTGAGCAAGTGCACGACTCAAAGACTCCAGCTGCACTGCTAGCTGGGTATTATCAAAATTAGAACCTGAGTTTACAAAAACATTTTTTCCACCAACCCGTAAACCATTAACATAATCGCTATTGCTGTACCATAAATCATCTCTTGCATCTGTATGCACTATTGGATTATCTGTCGTATGGTTGATTGCGGTATTGAGTAGCTCTTTTGCTTGGCGTAATTCTTCTTTCGCTGCTGCTAAGATTTGACCTGATGATCGAAAACTTAACGGGTCCTGTAAATTTCGCTTAGCATCAACACTCCAAAGATATGAACCTTTTAAATGAGATAAAATAGATTCTGCCGCTTCATGTCCCTGTGGCCATCCTTTTGTATCGACTGTATGCCATAGAAAAGGAGACACGTTACCATTTAACGCTTCTAAACTAGACGCAATTATCACAGATGATAGATCGAGCAGATGCTCCACTTTTTTCACTGCCGTAACCGATTGTGCTTCAGCTACATTACTATTTGAGAGAATTGAAATACCATCCATCCCAAATGGCTGATATTTTTTCAATCCAAGCTCTTTACGTACCTCAGCTGAAGAGCGACGCTTTCCTTGGTACATGACATCCCACTCACCCATTAAGGCTAAGCCGACATGTGTCACCATACTCAAATCATTTGCACCTTCTGAACCTCGTGAAGGAATTAATGGATAAACATCATTGTTGATATATTCCATGTAGGCATTGGCAGCCTCAACACTCATCCCAGTAAATCCAGCAGCCATCTGGTTCAAACGGATAACCATCGCCATTTTAGATTCAGCTTCAGGTAAAAATGGCTCCATCCCTGCTGCTTGAATTCGCATTTGCCGCTCATTAAATTTAATCGACTCTGAACGATTCGGCTCATTTTCGACCGAAGACCCCGCGACACGCTGGTCTTTCAGCGCACCATAATTAACCGTTAATCCATAAATAGATCGCCCATCTTCAGCTGCATCAATAGGTGCTTTATAAGACGCTCGAATACGCTCCCAACCTTCTTTCGAAATGTTAACATCTTCACCGGACTTAGATATTTCCCAAAGTTTATCTACAGTCAATGAAGTACCATCAAGCGTATGAGTTGCTGCGATTGATGTCATAGGTAATATAGCGGCTATTACAAGCGGTATAGTTTTTAATTTCATGGCAACGTCCTATTATTAGTTTAATATAAAAATACCTAGTTATTTTTCGAATCAAGATTAATTAAGAATCAACAAATAGAGTCTATTAAATTGGAATTACTTTAAATTTGGAAACTCCACTATATGGCAATCACTACATATAGCATGTGATGGTTTATGCTCTGAATGACAAGCTGTACACTCCAATGTATTCCGATAGTGAGCAGAGTCATGGGGTAATTTATCGTATTTATTTTCTTTCGTTGGAATTTCGTCCATTGTACCATGGCATCTAATACAAAAACTTGAATCTGGTCTTTCATTCGGGATACCGCTACCGTGACATGTTTTACAACTGCCACCTTTTCCCATCAACTTAAAATGATGTTCTTTAATGGGGACTCCACTTAACGTATTCTCCGTAGTGTAGGCTGATAAAGATGTCATTAATAAAGCACTAACCAAACCTAATTTATGTATATATTTCATCATTATCACCTATTACACTTTTCTAATCGCAGCTTGATTTCCTGCAATTTGTCCAAACACGAGACCATCAATAGAAGAGCAACCGCCTAATCGGTCCATTCCATGTGTACCACCAGTAACTTCACCAGCAGCAAATAAGCCTGAAATTGGTTCACAAGTGTTAGAATCAATAACCTCTGCATTAGGTGTAATAGCAACCCCCCCCATGCAATAATGTAACTTGGGTGACAATCGGATTGAATAAAATGGAGGTTTTAAAATTGTTTTCTCATCTAAAGGCTTATTAAACGGATCTTTTGCTTTACCTTGAACAATCTCATTCCATTCATTTACTGAATTTTTTAATGCATCAATATCAACATCATAACGTTTAGCTAATTCATCAAGCGTTTCTGACTTTTTAATTGCACCATCACGGTAAGCCGCTTTAAAACCTTCAGCATGATTTGCCGTTGCTTCACCACAAAATACAAATGGCATATTAGGTTTTTCTTTCGTACCTGAGGCCAATACAGCCAACTGCGCATCCGCACGAGTTCGACGGTCTGCTAATTCATTCATGAATCTCGCGCCAGTTTTAGGGTCAATTGCGATCCCTTCTGCAAAAGCATAATCCGCAAAGAAACTCGCAGGGCCTGCGCCCTTCTCATCTGGTGTAGCCCAAGGACCTAACTGGTACATGTCTAACATTACCGGCAGGGCTCGAATAGACAATAATGACTTAATCATGGTTGCTGAAGCGCCAGGCTGAGCAGTGCTTTCAAGTTCCTGATATGCAGGCATTGTTGTTTTAATAAACTGGTGATCTTGTCCCCATCCACCAGAAGCAACAATTACCCCTTTTTTAGCCTTATAAGCGAATTGACCTCTATTGGAACCACTCTTAAAATCGTATTTTTCACTGACGACAATTCCTGTTACACCACTGTCGCCACGAATAACTTCTTCAACATTCGTTCTATTTTGAAATATGATCCCAGCCTTACGAAGGTAGTTATGCATAGGAACGACAATGCCACCACCGGATGCACTTTCGGGTAAATGTGCACGTGGAGCACTATGCCCACCGAGACGAATTACCTTGTCTTGAAACTTTACGCCACATTCCATCAGCATATCGTAGGCTTTGTGCGCTTCTGTAGCTAAAGTGCGACAAAGTTCAGGATGATTAAAACCACGCCCAGCTTTAAGCATATCTTTGATCATTAATTCTGCGGAGTCTTTAATTCCTAATTTTTTTTGCATCGGCGTTAATGGCATACACATCAAGCCACCACATATAGCTGAGTTACCACCAAATGCCTCCATTTTTTCTAGCACTATGATATTTTTTATTCCTGCTTTATGAGCTGAATAAGCAGCCGACAGGCCAGCAAAACCACTGCCGATAATGATAATATCAAATTCTTTATCCCAAGCTCTTCCATAATTATCGTTCGATGCTTTAATTGGAAATGCCATAGCGGCGGTAACGCCTGTTGCTAACTTAAGGAAATCTCTTCTTCCGGCCATAATACCCTCACCCATTAAATATTCTATTTAATAATCAAAAAAATAAATTAATAGAAATAATAAATCGCAATTAATCTAATTTTTGAAATTAATTTTACTGCTAATTAAAAAATCGATAATCTTGTAAGCAACATTTAAAATAGGCTAACAATTATCACGATGTATGAGCATATTATTTTTATTAAACATTTGTTAATGTGACTAACGACCGCCATTTATGTCCATAAGTTTTTCTTATAATCTGAGCGTGATCTAGATCTATCTATAGGAAAAGTCGTGAGATAAATATTGATGATTAACTGTTTAGCATCAGACAAAAATTTAGTGTAAACATCAAATAACGTCTTCAGTTCAAGAGGGGTAACTTAAAGATTTTCTGAATTAGCTAATACATTATTTGATATTAATTTCCAAATAATTATTGGAAAGTGTTAAGGCTATTTATGACCGTTCAGTTAAAAAAAAGGAACCCTAGGGTTCCTTTTCTATTGATTCACTTAAATAAATGACTCGGTTTTTCGTTTGAGTCTTATTTTGCCTTGCGGTCTTTAATATGACTCAAGGCACGTTTACGGCGACGCTCTTGGCTCATGGTCAGCTTTTCCACTTTGTTTTCAAACGGGTTATCACCCTCTTGGAAACGCAGTTGGATTGGCGTACCGACCACTTTTAATGAACGGCGGAAGTAGTTCATCATGTAGCGCTTGTAAGAATCCGGTAGCTTGCTGACTTGGTTACCGTGAATAACCACGATTGGCGGGTTATAACCACCGGCGTGGGCGTATTTCAGTTTCACACGGCGACCGTTCACCAATGGTGGCTGATGGTCATCCTGCGACATTTGCATAATGCGGGTCAGCATTGAGGTGCTCACGCGGCGAGTCGCACTGTCGTAAGCTTCTTCAATCGACTCAAACAGATGGCCAACACCCGTGCCATGCAGCGCCGAAATAAAGTGAATACGGGCAAAGTCGATAAAGCCTAAACGACGGTCGAGTTCACTCTTAACACGGTCTTTAATGCCTTGGTCGATGCCATCCCACTTGTTAACGGCAATCACTAACGCGCGGCCTGCGTTTAGGGCAAACCCTAATAGGCCAAGATCTTGCTCGGCAACGCCTTCACGGGCGTCGATGATAAGTAACACCACGTTAGCATCTTCAACCGCTTTGAGGGTTTTAATCACCGAGAACTTTTCAATCACTTCATGGACTTTACTGCGGCGACGTACACCAGCAGTATCGATAATCACGTATTCGCGACCATCGCGTTCCATCGGAATGTAAATACTGTCACGAGTGGTGCCAGGTTCGTCATAAACCACCACACGCTCTTCACCTAAGATACGGTTGGTCAGGGTCGATTTACCCACGTTAGGTTTACCGATGATGGCGAGTTTGATCGGTAAGTCCTGTAGACGCTTTTGCTCAGCTTCGGCTTCTTCTTCAGTGTACTGACGCTCGTCAACTTCTTCCTCTTCGCCTTGGCGCTCAATGCCCATGGCTTCAGCGTAAGGAGTTAAGGCGTACTCAATCATATTGGTTACACCGCGACCTTGGGCGGCAGCCATTTGATAGACTTCACCTAAACCCAAAGACCAAAATTCGGCGCAGGCCGAGTCGGCATCAATACCGTCAATCTTGTTAGCCACCACAAAGGTGGTTTTTTGGCGGCTACGTAAATGCTGAGCGATAGACAAATCCGCAGCGGTTAACCCAGCACGCGCGTCGGTCATAAATAAGACTACATCGGCTTCTTCGATAGCGGCAAGGGACTGCTCGGCCATCTTAGTTTCGATCCCCTCTTCAGTGCCGTCGATACCGCCGGTATCCACCACGATAAACTCATAGCCGGATAAGAATGCTCGACCATATTTACGGTCACGTGTTAGGCCAGGAAAGTCAGCAACCAGCGCATCACGCGTACGCGTAAGGCGGTTAAATAAGGTGGATTTACCGACGTTCGGCCGACCAACAAGGGCCACTACAGGGATCATGATTTCGCCTCTAAAAAACTTTTCAATAAAAAGCCCCCGGAACACACTTCCAGGGGCTCTACAAGGATAACACTTTTAACTAAGGAAGTGTTACAACAGCTAACTTTCCGCTGCGACCTTGCACATAGATTTTATCATCCACCACTAATGGCTGGCTGAATAATCCAGAGCTGTCCACTTGGATACGACCGACAATACTGCCTGTGCTACGGTCGATAAAGTGCAGATAACCTTCAAAATCACCCACGACCAAATAGTCTTTATATACCTCTGGTGAAGTGAGTGTGCGATTGACCAACTCAGAGTTGCTCCACAACTCTAAACCGTTACGTCTATCCACTGAATAGATACGACTATGGTCATCAACCAAGAACAAACTTAAACCCGCCGTAGCTAACTCATTGAAGCTTGAGTACTTACGAGTCCAAATAATCCGTCCGGTGCGCAGTTCCATCGACACCAAGTTACCGTTGTAGCTCACCGCATATAAGTTATCGCCGAGGATCAACGGTGTCATATCCACATCGGCCATACGGGTAAACTCATTGCCACCTGTAGGATTATAGATGGCTTGCTCCCATGCAGCTTGACCGTTGTTTTTGACGACAACAGCCACTTTGCCATCGGCGGTACCAATAAAGAAACCACCCGCTTCATAAGCTGCTGAACCCGTTCCCCGGAGCGTCAGGTTAGGCAACTGCATGTTATAAACCCACAGTTTTGCGCCAGTATCAACGTTATAGGCTTCAAATGAACCTGAACTGGTGCTCACCACCACGACGTCGTCAGCCACGGTTGGCTTAGATAACAATTCGCCACCCGCAATAACATGCCATAATACTTGGCCGTCTTCTGCATTCAGCGCAGCCAAAAGGCCACTCTCACCGCCGATAAAGAGCTTATTGCGTGCCGCTGTTACACCAGCGGCCAAACGTGCACCTTTGTTTTTGGCTAAGGCGTTATCACGGAACTCTTCACTAAAATCTTTTTTCCAAACCTGTTCACCCGTTGCTTCATCAAAAGCAACGACTTCACCATAACGGTCGGCCGCAAAAATTTTACCATAACGAACTGCAGGTGTGAGACGAGAATAGTAATCCCCAACACCATCACCTACAGAGGCGCTCCAACTTACTTCAGGAAATACTGTCGCCTGAATCGCAGTTAACTCACTTACCGGTTCTTCTTCCACATCACTAGAAGAACAGGCGGATAACATGGCTAGGCTTAACCCAGCGGCTAGCAGGTTCTTGCACCAAGACTTCATCAAGGGATCCCTTATGCTTGATTTAAGTTATCAAGTTTGATTTTAAGTGCAGGGCTGGTCACAACACCGCCGTTATCCATTGCTGCCTGATAAGCAGTTTTCGCTTTATCGGCTTGGCCTTGACGAACAAAGAAGTCACCTTTCAGTTCTTCACGTTGTGCTAAAAAAGCCTTATCAGTCACTTGTTCTAGCGTGGCTAACGCAGTGTCAACTTGACCTTGTTCAGCCTGAATACGCGCTAAACGCAGCGTTGCAATGGTGTCTAATCCGGCGCCTGGTTTCGCAGCAATCACTTTCTTCAGTGCTTCTTCGGCCTTAGGAAAATCTTTCGCTTCCACCGCGGTTTTCGCAACGATCAGGTCTAGCAGTGATTGATAGCCCTTTTGGTCGTAATTTTTCGAAAACTCAGCCACACCAGCAATCATGGCCGCTTCATCGCTTGATTTGGTGGTTAAGGTTTGGAACGCCTGTGATGCTTCTTCGGCCTTCACGATTTTCATGTCGGAATAAGTGTTCCAACCGTACAGGCCGCCTAAACCAACGACCGCCCCGATAACAATCGAGGTTCCATAGTCTTTCCAGAACTGTTTGATAGCATCAACTTGTTGTTCTTCTGTGCTATAAATTTCCACGCGCACGTCCCCTTATTTGCTAAGTTCAGCTAAAAATGCGCTTAATGCATTTCGAGCGACCCGTTGTTGTTCGTTGTCATTGCGTAAGTATTTTACGGTAACCACACCTTCGGCGAGTTCTTCTTCACCGATGAGTAAGGCTACTTGTGCACCGCTTTTGTCGGCACGCTTAATTTGCTTCTTGAAGTTACCACCACCGCAGTGACTCATCACTCGCAGTGTGGGCAACGCTGAGCGTAACTCCTGCGCCACTTTAATGGCTTCAACCAAACAGCTATCCCCCATCGCCGCGACATACACATCGACAGCCGCTGGGATATCTTGGGTCAGCTCTAAGGTTTCAAGCAGTAAAACGATGCGCTCTAATCCCATCGCAAAACCGACGGCTGGCGTATCTTTACCGCCCAGTTGAGCGACTAAACCATCGTAGCGACCGCCCGCAAGTACTGTGCCTTGAGAGCCTAAGCTATTAGTAACCCATTCAAAAACCGTGCGATTGTAGTAATCCAGACCACGAACTAAGCGCGGGTTAACTCGGTATTGGATGCCAACCGCGTCGAGGAGTTCACGCAATTGTGCAAAATGTTGTGAAGATTCTTCGCCTAAGTAATCCATCAGCGCAGGCGCATCACCTAAAATGCTTTGCACTTGGGGATCTTTTGAGTCCAATACGCGCAGCGGATTGCTGTACATACGGCGCTGGCTATCTTCGTCTAGTTTGTCCTTGTGTTGCTCTAAAAAGGCAATCAAGGCTTCACGGTAAGCGGCGCGCTCGGCAGGATCGCCTAAGGTGTTCAGCTCAAGCGTCACATGCTCGCTAATGCCGAGTTTTTCCCATAGACGGGCAGATAACATCAACACTTCGGCGTCGATATCAGCGCTACCAATACCGTAGACTTCAACACCAAATTGATGGAACTGGCGGTAACGGCCTTTTTGCGGGCGCTCATGGCGGAACATGGGGCCCATGTACCACAAACGTTGTTCTTGGTTATACAGCAGGCCATGCTCATTGCCAGCACGTACAGTCGAAGCGGTACCTTCGGGGCGCAACGTCAGACTATCGCCATTACGGTCTTCGAAGGAATACATTTCTTTTTCAACAATATCAGTCACTTCACCGATAGAGCGTTTAAAAAGATCGGTATTTTCCACTATTGGAGTGCGGATCTCACTATAACCATAAGCAGCAACGCTTGAACGTAGTACCGCTTCCACTTTTTGCCATAGAGGACTTTGAGTTGGCAGAATGTCATTCATTCCGCGAATCGCTTGGATCTGTTTTGCCACTGTATCGACTCGTCCGATTTCGCTAAATTAATAAAAAATGTCAGGCATTATAGGCTGTTCAACACTAAACGTAAAATGACCCCGTCAGTTTCGAGGTCTAGCTCAAGCCTTGAATGTTTTTATAACGCTTAACCTATGAGGTTATTCGGCTGCGGTTGTTACTCAGTAGTGTCTTTCACTTGGATGCGGTTAGCCATTTGGCTCGCCTTAGCGCGAATTTTCGCTTCGAGGGAATCGACTAGGTTATCATTGTCGAAACGCTCTTTTTGACGCTCGCCTTCATCGTAGTAACCACTCTTACGATGTCCACCCGTTAAGCCGATGTGTGACACTAAGGCTTCGCCTGGGCCATTGACCACACAGCCGATGATAGACACATCCATCGCGGTCGTCACATCTTCGAGGCGGCGTTCTAACTCATTTACGGTGCTGATCACATCAAACTCTTGACGTGAGCAAGAAGGGCACGCAATAAAGTTAATGCCACGGCTACGGATACGCAGTGACTTTAGAATATCAAAGCCGACTTTGATTTCTTCAACCGGGTCGGCCGCCAAGGAAATACGCAGCGTATCACCAATGCCCTCGGCAAGCAGCATACCTAAACCGACGGCAGATTTGACCGCCCCCGCACGCGCTCCCCCCGCTTCAGTAATACCTAAATGCAATGGCTGACGAATTTGTTTGGCTAATAAACGATAGGATTCCACCGCTAAGAACACATCGGAGGCTTTTACGCTGACCTTAAATTGGTCGAAGTTCAAACGGTCGAGAATGTCCACATGGCGCATGGCCGACTCGAGCAGGGCTTCTGGCGTAGGTTCTTTGTATTTGTCCATCAGATCTTTCTCTAATGAACCACCATTAACCCCAATACGAATTGGAATGTTTTTATCGCGGGCGCACTCCACCACACTGCGGATACGCTCTTCGTTACCGATATTGCCTGGGTTGATACGCAAACAGTCCACCCCATATTCGGCCACTTTCAGGGCGATACGGTAATCAAAATGGATATCCGCGACTAACGGCACTGACACCGATTGCTTAATCACTTTAAAGGCTTCGGCGGCGTCCATCGTCGGCACTGAGACACGCACAATATCGGCACCCACTTTTTCTAAGGCGCGGATTTGGGCAATGGTCGCCTCAACATCAGTCGTTTTAGTGTTGGTCATTGACTGCACTGCGATCGGTGCACCATCACCAATGGGTACATTGCCCACATAAATGCGGGTTGAAGGACGTCTCTTTATGGGTGTTTCGTTATACATACTCAATACGCTCTTTTCGGTACTCTGCGTTAAGCGTGAGACTTAAGCCTGTGGGATAGTCAAACGCGCAACACGACCCTTAGGAAATTCAGCAAGACTGATGGCTTTACCATCAACCGTAAAACTAGACACAACAGTCGGCGCGCCTAAGATCACTTTAAACGGAGGCACACCACTGGCTTGAATAGTTGCGCCAGCACCTCGGACCCCATCAACAATCGCTTTGCCCTTGGCATCGACGATGTTGATCCAGCAATCACCCGTGAGTTGAATATTGATATTGGATTGTCCAGCAACCACAGGCATGGTTTGCTCACTCGAAGCCGCTGGCGTGACACTGTTCACCGGCGCGCTGGCTGTTGGTACATTTTGAGCCGCTGCGTTTGTTGCAGAAGAATTTTGTGTAGAAAGCGTGTTTTGCGCAGTCACCCCTGCCGTTTGCACCGCACCTGATGCACTTTGGGGGTTATTAGGCTCACTCGCATTGACTGTCGAATTGGCAGACACCTGCCCTGCTTCCATTGCCGCCATATCCCTGATATTCGGGTCAATAGTGCTAGCATCAGTATCTTTTACTGGACCATCGGTCGCCATTGAACCGTTGACCGCGATCTCACTCAAACGTGCACTCGCATCCGTTTCGGTGAGTAAAACATCACCCGGCAAGGTTTGATTCGCCGCGGCTAACTCTTCAGCGGTTGGTTTTGAAATATCGACATGAGTCACTAGCGTCGTTCGTTGCATCCACCAAAGCACAAACAGACCGAGCAACACGATGACAATAAAAAAGCTCAGCCACTTTAATTTAGTGTCACGAGCTTGATAAGTGGTCTTACGGGAAAAACTTTGCATCGCAGGCTGTGTTACATAGGGCACCTGCCTTGCGAGACAGGCTTCGATGAGCGTGTTGTCGACCCCCAGCATACGCGCATAATTTTTAACGTATCCGCGTACGTAGGTTGATGAGGCAATATTAGAAAAATCATCGGCTTCGAGATTTTCAACAATACCAGGCCGCAAATGCAGCTTCACAGCTGTCTCTGCAATGCTCAAGCCCATCTGCTCACGAGCTGTTTTGAGTACGCTTCCGAGCGTTACATTAGGCGTCGACTCAGCTTCTTCTGTTGTCACTGGTTCTACTGACGCGTTCATTTCGTTATCTTTCATTGATGCAAATTAACTCTATATTGCTTGGCTTGAGGCGATGCTGGGAATTTGGCAAGCAATAAAATGCCAAATCGCTTCATGGCAGCATCATCATTCAACGCCTGCTCAATTTTTATTCCGAGCGTTAAACTCTCTGGAGTCTGGGCCGCAACTTGGTGGTAACGCGCTAACTGGTTACGCGCATCAACATAATCACCTTTATCTATCCCAAGCTCAACCAGCTCCAGTAAAGACACCGAGCGTCTCGGGTCATACTTTAACGCCATCTGAAAATACTGTCGTGCCTTTTCTGCTCGTCCCGAGTCTCTGCTGCAAAGACCTAAGTTTTCATAACTGGATGCGGTACGCGTATATTTGGGCATTTCTATTGCAGCCAAAAACATTTTTTCAGCTTTTTCGTATTGCTTTTGTTGGCACAAAAACACCCCAAAGTTATTCATGGAATCGCCAGAGGCGTCCTTAGTATTGATAGCGTCCTGATACGCCTGTTCGGTACGTACTAAATCGCCTACGGTTTGATAGTAATAAGCCATTGCCACATGCACATCTTCGAGCTCTGGCGCATATTCGATTGCTTTATCAAGATTATACTTGGCTTGTTCCGAGTTACCTCGATTAAGGTAGGTTAAACCGAGCTGCATACGCTCCCGCGCAGCGGCAACTTTATCCAGTTTTCGCTCCGACACCGGAATATCAGTCCCTGAATAGGTACGCTCAGTTACGCATCCTGTCACTAATAATGACAGGGCTATTGCTAATGAAAACCCTGACAATCCATGCTTCATGGGCAAGCCTATAAATCTGTGCAAACAAAGAGTTAATTCATTGTGACCGAAATCTGATTTTCTTGCATGCGTTTTTTTGCTAAACGCTTGGTTCGATCGCGAATATCCCCAGCCAGCTGTCCACAGGCGGCATCAATATCGTCACCACGGGTCTTACGCACAATCACGGTTAAGCCATATTCCATTAACACTTTCGAAAAACGGTCGATGCGCGAGTTTGACGAACGGCCATAGGGTGAACCTGGGTATGGGTTAAACGGAATAAGGTTTACCTTACAGGGGGTATCCTTCATTAATTCTGCTAATTCATGGGCTTGTTCGGTACTGTCGTTGATGTGATCGAGCATCACATATTCCACAGTGACACGACCACGGTTAGCGTTAGATTTGGCGATGTAACGGCGGATCCCCGCAAGGAACTCCTGCAGTGGATACTTTTTATTCACCGGAACCAGAATATCGCGCAGCTCATCGTTTGGCGCATGGATACTGACGGCCAATGCGACATCGAGGGCATCACCTAATTTGTCTAATGCTGGAACAACGCCTGAGGTCGATAGCGTTACGCGACGTTTTGACAGACTAAAGCCAAAATCGTCTAGCATGATATCCATTGCAGGGATCACGTTAGCAAGGTTAAGTAAAGGCTCACCCATCCCCATCATCACCACGTTGGTAATGGGGCGCTCACCAGTATCTTTCGCGAATCCTAAGAAATGAGAAACACGCCAAATTTGGCCAACAATTTCAGAGACAGTTAGGTTGCGGTTAAAGCCTTGCTGCGCCGTAGAGCAGAAAGTACATTCGAGGGCACAACCCACTTGAGACGACACACACAAGGTAGCGCGGTCATCTTCAGGAATATAAACAGTTTCGACCTCTTGGCCTTCACCGACATGGATGGCGAACTTAATGGTGCCATCGGCGGATTTTTGATAGCTGGAAATCTCGGGCGCCACAATCTCACAGCGCGCCGCCAGTTTTTGGCGTAACACTTTGTTGATGTTAGTCATCTCTTCGAAGTCACTGACACCGAAATGATAGATCCACTTCATCAGCTGATCGGCACGGAAAGGCTTCTCACCCAGATCGGCAAATAATGCCCGCATCGCTTTACGATCAAGGTCTAATAAATTGATCTTTTTTTCACTCATAGGACTAACCTCAACACCAAAACCTGCAACAGGGCGGCGAATTATACAGACGCAGAAAAATTTTAGCCAGCAACTCCATTCTCCTATGCTAGAATCGCCGAGGGTCAATGTTGGCCTAAATTATGGAGTTGTAATACCACCAATATGTTAACCCTCATCATTATAGTGCTTGTCGCTGTTGCAGTTTCTTTTCTGTGCAGTGTATTCGAAGCAGTGTTGCTCTCGGTTACCCCTAGTTATATCGCTACGCTCGAACAAACTGACAGTGCTGCGGCGACAAGGTTGCGTAAACTGAAAGAGAACATCGAAGCGCCATTGGTGTCTATTTTGACCCTCAATACCGTCGCCCATACCGTAGGTGCCGCCGTTGCTGGTGCGCAAGCCGCTAAGGTCTTTGGGGATGATATGCTCGGCGTTTTCTCCGGAGTGTTAACCTTTATTATTCTGTTCTTCTCAGAGATTATTCCTAAATCTGTCGGAGCCAATCACTGGCGCCGTTTAGCCCCGAGTGTGTCGATTGCCATTACGTGGATGAAGCGTGCTACCCAGCCATTAATTTGGATGTCGCAGCAAGTGACTCGCCTGCTAGGTAAAGGTGAAGAAGGCCAATATATTCGCCAAGAAATGAGCGCGATGGCCAAAATCGGTCAAGAATCCGGTGAGTTAGACGAACAAGAATCCAAGATTTTGACCCAAATGCTTAAGGTGCGTGATGTGCCCGTTACCGCGATTATGACGCCGCGCACCGTGATGTTCTCTTTGCCTATTTCACTGACGCAAAATGAGTTTGTGCAAGAATATCGTGACAAGCCTTTTACCCGTATTCCGGTATACGATCAGGACCACGACGATATTATCGGCTATATCACCCGCACCGATGTGTTGCTGGCTGAGCGTTATACTCCTGACGCGCCAATTGGCGAACTCAAGCGTAGCCTGTTTGTCGTACCCGAAACGGCCAAAATCCTGCCGTTATTTGAGCGGATGATTAAGCGCAACACCCAAATTGCCATGGTGGTTGACGAATACGGCAGTAGCCAAGGTATTGTGACCCAAGAAGATATTATCGAGTCGCTACTGGGATTAGAGATTGTCGATGTGAATGACCCCGCGACCGACATGCAGCAATTGGCGCGTAAACTCTGGACCAAACGCATGAAGCAAAAAGGCATTCGCCTCTCCGATGATGGCGACTTCGAAGCCGCCGCCGACGATGATGAAGCGCGCTCGGGTTAATCTTGATTTAGTCATTGTTAAAGTAAAGGGAGCTTAGCTCCCTTTCTTGTTTTTGATGAGAAGGTTATAATCTCCCGCCGTAAAAGAGGTAAGTTATGACACAGAGATACACTCTCTCACTCGCGCACATCAACGATACCCATTCGAATTTTGAGCCTAGCCGCGTACATTTTTCCCTTAATCTTGGGCTTAAATCCTTAGATATTACCAGCCACAGCGGTGGTTATGCTCGTTTGGGATATCAAATTAGCCAGGCGCGCGTTCAAGCCATCCGAAGCAATACCCCGTTTTTATTTTTGCATGGGGGCGACAGTTTCCAAGGCACACTGTATTTCAGCCATTTTAAGGGTAAAGCCAACGCCCATCTGCTGAATTTACTTGCCCCCGATGCCATGGTAATTGGCAACCACGATATTGACGAAGGTAATGCGCGGCTCGCCGAATTTGCCAAGCAAATCGATTTCCCGCTGCTGGCGGGGAATATGGACTTGAGCCAAGAGGATATCCGCAAGCCGGGTAACCTGCGTACTGTGGCGAATATTCTGGCCTATGATGAAAAAACACAGCTTGCCAGCTACCTAGAAAAGCCCTTCTATGACAAAAAGCTCGCCGTCATCGGCATTACTCTGGATCAGATGAAGGACATTGCCAGACCCGATCCCGATACCCACTTTGTCGATGCGATTGCGACCACGGCGCGAACCGTCTCGCATCTGCATGCCAAAGGCATTAAGCACATTATTGTGCTGAGTCATTTAGGTTTAGATCAGGATAAACGGCTCGCAGAACAAGTCGATGGTATCAGCCTTATCGTTGGTGGCCATACCCATACTCTACAGGGCGACTTTAGCGCCTTGGGGTTAAGCAATCTTCCCTATGGCGAAACCATCAATGGCACGCCAATTGTCCATGCAGGGAAATACGCCGAAACCTTAGGTTTGGCCGAAGTTGAGTTTGATGAAGCTGGCCGCGCGATAAGTTTAAGCGGTGGCAACTACTTTATGCTCGATAAGCAGTTTATGTTGAGTTCGAGTGAGCAAGTGGATGACACCGACTATCAAGCCGTGCGCCAACGCTTTGATGAACATCCCTATATATTGTGGGATGAAGCCGATGAAGATATTCATGGCGTGATCCACGATATCTATCGCCCTGCGATTGCCGAGATGGAAAACAAAGTCTTAGCTCTAGTGCCTAAGAATCTGGTGCACACTAGACTGCCTTCTAAGGCGCTGCCCCATGGCAGTGAAATCGCCCCTTGGGTAAGTCGCAGTATGTTCCAAGAGGCTAAACTTGAAGACCCTCGCATCCACTTTGCCCTGCATAATGCGGGTGGTGTCAGGCAATCGGTCGCCCAAGGTAGACTGACCCTCGCCGATGTGTTGGGCCAATTGCTGCCCTTCGAACTGCCATTAGTCAAATACGAAATCCATGGCCAATTTCTGTATCAGGCGCTGGAGTCGGCGATTAACGCCGCCACCAATAACAGTGTACGCGGCACAGGCGCTGGCAGCTTCCCCTATACCTATGGATTGCGTTATTACTACGATGGCAGACGCCCCTTAGGGGAACGTTTATTCAAGCTAGAAATGATGCAGCAGGATGGCTTATCACTCTGGTATCCAGTGCAACCCGATGCGCTCTATGTGGGGGTATCAACCTCCTATACCGCCGCGGGGAAAGAAGGTTATCACCCACTGTTACAGGCACGCTGGCAAGAGCCGATTGAGACGCTCACCCTACCCCAGGCTTTTATTCGCTTCCTCAATCGGGCGCCCAACCCCAATTTAGCGGATTTGCTCTCCCCCCATGTGCATTACACCAGCCATGTAAAGCGCTCAGTGTAAGCGCCTAGTGTCAGGGATTTATATCAGCGCTGCCACAAAGCCCAGCCCTCTTAATTCATCACAGTACTTAGGGCGTGTTGACGTTTCAGGGTTATTTTTGCAGCAGTTTGGCTGGCGTTTATGCAAGGTAAAGTCCGTGCAGTGTAGTTATTCTACATAAACGGACGATAACGCAGCAGAAACGCCAGCCAAACGCTGCCCGAAGGGTTCGTCTAGCAAGCTCGTTCTCTTTGTCACTCGTCATTTGAGTAGAATAACTACACATCATTCCTCGTTTCGCGAGCACGAGCTTGCCAGAACGAACAAAATTTAATCTCGAAACGTCAACAGGCCCTAGCAATGGTTAAGTACTGTGATTCACTCAATCCAGTAGCCAAACGCACTATCGACATCTCACTAAAACAACCAGTCGCAATGGGGCAAACGCTCGGCAAACCACGCCTGCGCCTTGCCTTGGTTGCCCTTGCGCCACGCCAGAAACACTGGCTGCGCTGGTCTTGGGATCTCAACCTTGCACGCGACCAATGCGCCTGAAGCGAGTTCTTCGCGAATCAAATGCTTGGGAAGATAACCTACACCTAGCCCAAGTTGCTGTGCTTTAATCTTGGTCTGCATGTTCGGCACGCGGATGACTTGGCGACTATCAAATAACCCACTGGAGCGCTGCGCGAGCGCCGTTGAACTGTCGGCCACCACCACGGAGGGAAATTGCAACAGGGCTTCGGTCGGGATTGGATGGTCAAACTGCGCTAAGGGGTGGTGAGGTGCAAGGGCAAAGATGAATTCAAGCATACCGATCTCAACTAAGTGATATTGCCCCTTAGGTAACTCCCCCGTGACCCCAATGGCAATATCTGCGCGGCCCGAATACAGTGCATCCCAACCACCACCCAATGACTCCTCAGTGATATTGATGGTCACCTGTTTACCTAACTCGGTAAATTCAGCAATCAGTTTTAACATTGGTAAATCGGGCACTACAGTGTCTATGGCTAAGGTTAACACCGACTCCCAGCCGGTTTCGAGTTGCCGAACCGCCTCTTCAAGCCTTGCGGTGGCGGCTAAGATCTCCCGCCCTTGGCGTAATACCAGTTGGCCAACTAAGGTCAGCTCGGCGCGCTGCCCCTTACGTTCAAATAATTTTACCCCTAAGTCGCTCTCTAATTTCTGCACTGTATAGGTCAGCGCCGATGGCACTCGGAATAAGGATTCAGCTGCAGCCGAAAAACTGCCTTTCTTATCAATAGCATCTAGCACTATCAATCCATCGAGACTCATCACTGGCAACATAACCGCTCCATATTCAAATTTTTTGAAATATACTTTGAAAATGTTCCGATTTTCTTCCTTAAAGGTCAAGTCTAGACTGTAAACCAATGGAGAGATTGACGCTAAATCTCGACCGACTCCCCCATTAACGACATAGTTAAAAAATTTGAATTAAGGAACATCCCATGAAAGCACTTATCACAAAATTACTGACCTCTGCGCCTAGTTTCGCCCCATTGGCCCTGCGTATTCCTATCGGGATCATCCTCATGGCCCACGGCTCACAAAAACTCTTCGGCTGGTTTGGCGGCTATGGCCTAGAAGGCACAGGACAATGGATGGCCTCCATCGGCTTAACCCCTGGTTACTTAATGGCGCTGATGGCAGGTTCAAGCGAATTCTTTGGTGGCTTGCTGATCATTATCGGTTTACTAACTCGCCCAACGGCACTGGTATTGTCCTTTACTATGGTGGTCGCGATTTTCTCGGTTCACATTGGTAACGGTCTGTTCCTTAGCAATAACGGTTATGAATTTGGTTTAGCCCTGTTAGCCGCTACGGTATCTCTGGCCGTGTCAGGTGCAGGTAAACTGAGTGCCGACAATCTGTTAGCCGCACGCTTAAAATAAGGAGTTAACGATGATCCGTATACGTAAAGCGCAGGACCGTGGGCAGGCAGACTTAGGCTGGTTAAAGAGTCAACATACCTTCTCATTCGCAAGTTACTACGATCCGCGGCATATGGGTGTGTCTTCCCTACGAGTCATTAATGATGACCGAGTCGCGCCGAGCGCGGGGTTTGAAACTCATGGCCATAAAGACATGGAAATCATCAGTTATGTGATTTCAGGCACAATAGCTCATAAGGACAGCTTCGGTAATATTAAGACCTTACCAGCGGGTGAGTTTCAGTTAATGTCCGCCGGTAAAGGGATTTATCACAGCGAGTTTAATGCATCAAACACTGAGCAACTGCACTTTTTGCAGATCTGGATCCAACCAGACACCTTAGGCATTGATGCGGGTTATCAGCAAAAAGCCTTCGAGCAAACCTCGGCGCTCACAGCCGTGGTCACGCCAACGGGTGAAAATGGCACCTTGAAAGTACAGCAGGATGCGACCTTATATCGCCTAATGCTGGCACCGCAAGAGCAAGTGCATATGCCGCAGCTTAAGCCGCAGCGTCAGCTGTATGTGCAACTGGTGGAAGGTACGCTTAAGGTCAATGAACAAATACTCACCCCTGGGGATGGCGCGCATATCACCGCCGAAGAAGTGGTTAGATTTAGCGCCACTGACAGCCCAGTCACAGCACTGGTGTTTGACTTAGCCTGATGATGCTTACTGACCAATAAAAACCGCCAAGGAAACGAGGCGGTTTTTTATTACTCTGTGTATGGTGTATGGCTAAAACAGAATAGTCTCTTCAAGCGCGAACCTATGATAAGGACATGATCAAACTAAAGTTCACTAATACTTGCGCCCTGTCGTTTTGTTTGTCTTCAGCGGTGAGATAGCGACGTAGTTCATTACGGCGAATGCAATTAAAGCCCTGTTTTTCAAAGAAAGGCCGCGCCTGATAGGAGGCTTCAACTGTGAGTCTTTTAAGGTTTAGCCTTTTCGACTCTTCGAGTAGTGCCAAGTATAAATGTGTCGCTACACCAGCACGACCATATTCAGGATGAACAAACAGACAATCAACTTCGCCGACTAAGCAATCAAGCTCTTTATCGGGGCACAACCTTAAACTGATAAAACCAACCAGCTTATCGTCTTCAAGTGCAACCCACGTGGTTGTATCTTCTAACTTGGCCAGCCAGTAGGCATCGCTACGTGCCTCACCTTGATTTTGCGCCCACGCTAAACGTTCTGTCAGCGAATAATATTCCTGTGCGCCCTCCATAACACTGGCGTTAAATACCGCCGCTACCTGCGCCACGTCCGCAGGAGAAAATAAGCGTATCTGCATTGGAGTCCACTCCTATGGGTTAATCATGACCAATGGGCACACAGGCAGTGCATTCCCATTCAGTTACAGTTTTTTAGTCATATAAAAACTCGGCAACACTTGGCCCAGTTTTTGTTGATAGCTGCGTTGCTGTTGGACGAATCCGAGTTTAATAAACAGCCCACGGGAAAGATAAGAAGCATCGGCACTTAATTGGCTGTAACCTTGCTTCCTCGCCCATTGCTCTAACTGTCTGATAGCCAGTTCACCGAGTCCACAGCGCTGCCAATTAGGATGAATATACAAACTATCGATATATCCCCTATGGCGAAAATCCGTTTCAACATTGATAAAACCTGCACAAATCTTAGTTAAGCTCAGCGCATCTGTCACCAAAATAATCCAAGCTTGGGAACGACTTAAACGTAAATGCCAATGTTTACTGGAACGGGGCGAGGGTGACCAGGCATTTAACTGCGCAGTAGTATAACGCTCATGCTGTATTTGATGAACACAGTGATGAAAAAGCTGACTGACCGCACTTGCATAGCAACGCTGATAAGCGACGACTTCAATTTTCTCGTTAGTTTGGTTAGACGTTGGCACGGTATGCTCAAATATCATTGCGAGTATTTGCCGTATTTTGCAGTTATTTATTGAGAAGTGATAGCGTTGACGTTTATTTAAGCCGAACACCGCTGAAAACAAAACCGCCTCGAACAAGGCGAGGCGGTTTAGGAACTCATTGCAACATGAATGTTGCTAAGACATCGATTATTTCTTCTCGATTTGACCAACAAACAACAGCTTGTCGAAGGTGCGGTTTAAGGTTTTGCTGGTGAACTGGTTCATCCACATTTGCTCAACCACAGCTACTTTGTCACCTTTCTTGACTTCAGCTTCTGGGCCAGCGGCCCAAAACGTGTTGTCAGCTTCTTTAATTTGAACATAGGTGTAGCCGCCACCATTCATAGTATCAACCACAGTACCTTCATGAACTACGCCCTGTGCCCAAGCACTTGACATACCTAACGCTAATGTTGCTACAGCAGCTAATTTTACCAATTTTGCCATCATGCCTTTTGTTCCTTGTGTTTTACTAATATGCAGCATTAAAACATGCCATAGGTAATAAATCGCCAATCTCTATCACGAAATACAACACTTATCGCAAAAGTAGGATTTTTATCTCCAGCTAGGGAACTCATTTCAATAGCGGTTTTAACATGCCCTCAAGGCCATTGAGTTTTACCTCATAAATCAGCGCTAACTGCTCCCCTAATTTTCCCTTTGGAAAACCTTGTTGATGAAACCACACAAGATAGGGTTCAGGCAATTCGAGTAAGCGGCGGCCAGCATATTTACCAAAGGGCATGACCTGATTTACGGCATCGATAAGCTGTTGTTGATCCATGACAGTATTAGCTTGAACTCAGACAGAAAACTAGATTGAGGATGCTACCCTAATACCCAATGAATGCCTATGGCTAATACAAGCTGAGAACGACTAAGGGAGGGATAAACTCAGAGCAAACAGCAGGCTTACCCTGAGTTGATACGGCATCAAGCGTAGATTTTACGCAGATTCGGTCCAAGATTCGCACAATGTGAATACTCAAAACCGTACTCAATACAGAGTCGTTGTTCTTCTCCGTGGGCGTTAATGCTCACACAAGTTCCTTGACTCGCATGCTCATCAACAAAAGTCATGACTCGCTCTAACATTATTTTTGCCAGCCCCACATGCCGATACTCAGGTAAAACAATAAAATCCTCAATCGCCAGATGGTTAGCCTTATCACCATATACGCAGGCTGTTGCCACTATCGCGCAGGTATTTTTTGACTGCTCACTCGTTAAGCGAATAGATACCCAATATAAAGGCTGTAACGGATGCCCATCAGCCATCTCAACGCCGATAGAAGGATACCCAGCCGCATCGCGTAGATTCAGCAACTCATGAAATAAAGGAGCAGTTTCAACCAGCTCAAATTCAATAGGCATTGACATTTTAATATCCATTTGGGCATCCCTTCACGAATGGTAGAAAAATCAAGGTGATTAGACGGCATTAATGGGAAAGACTAACTCAACAAGGTGGCAATTTGATGACACTCAAGTTTTATGCAAGACAACTTTCGTTTGAAAAGTAGTCGTGAGAGACCAATATTTTAATAATATTTTTGCATAAAAAATTAAAATAAACGTTCAAAGTAAACTATACCAAGCCTTAATTTCAATATCATTGCCGCAATGGAGAGCAAACACTCATAATCAATTGATGTTAAAAATTCACTAAAAACCTTAATAATCAGATAACTAAAATTCAAAATCGCCTAAGTAATCCCGCTAGCAGAAAGAGTCAAATTAACGGCATATTACATGGTAGCGTCAAATATTAATCACGCGACATTTTATAAAAAAACGTCAAAAATCAGATAATTGACCAACGTTAACACAGGGTTTACATTCGTTTATGACAACAAGGTGCGGTAAAAAAACCATAAGCAACATATTACCGCCCAAGTGATAGCCTAAGCATTGAGGAACTCGTCATGATAGTGTTAGTCGGCGGCGAAAAAGGCGGCAGCGGTAAGAGTTGCCTCGCACAAAATATCGCAGTATTTCTCACCACCGAATGTGGTGCCTCTGTCATCATGGTGGATTGCGATCCACAGCGAACCACATCGGATTGGATCCAAGCCAGAAACAATAATCCGAAACTGGCAAGCATCAACTGCGTACAACTTTATGGCAAGATCCGTAACGATCTTCTGAGCTTAGAACAACACTATGACTTTGTACTCGTTGACTGTGGTGGGCAGGATAATCTTGCATTAAGGGCAACCATGTCAGTTGCATCGCATATATTAATGCCGCTCAGACCCAAACGCCGAGATTTAAAAACCGTGAGTCATATGGATGATATCGTCGCGACTTGTAAGATGATTAACCCTAAATTACACGCGTCTTTCGTTATCACGCAATGCCCCAACCTTCCCAATCAAGCGAATCGTATTTTAGAGGCTAAAGAGGTCTGTAAAACCTACGATATCAATGTATTAGATGCAATTACCTATAGTCGTAATATCTATGATGACAGTGAAGAGTCTGGATTGTCGGTGATGGAGATAGAACCAAAGGGTAAAGCCGCAGCTGAAATCCGTGCTATCGCCTGTGAAATGTTTCAAGTGGACTGCGCAGCCTCGTTAACGGCCTTACTCAAACCAAGCACACCAATAGCCGCGCATCGTGCCGCTATCAATCAACCTCAGCCGAATCATCTGAGAGGACAATATGGGACTCAGCGACCTCAAGAAAAACGCTATGCCATCTAGGGGAGGCGTCCAGCCCCTCTCCCTCGATGAGTTTATTGATGCCGCAACCCTTTATGCTATGGGAGAAAGTCATATTCCAAGCACGGGCAACTCAGTGGCGGCGATGGAGCGAGTGAAAGAATCACCACTTGAAGTCACCTTGGAAACTTCCAATGTGGTGACTTTGCATCGACCACAAACGGCATCAAGACCCCTTGATGCCACGATTGACGACGAACGGCCACATTACCGCAAAGCCACATTTTCACTGAGTGAGGCGGCAATAGCCCATTTAGCAACGCTCTCAGAGGAAAGTGATATTTCTAAATCTAAATTGATCCGTTTTTTAATTGAACAACATTATGCTTTGCCAACCGCATTGAGGCAGATGCGCGAACAGCAAATAAAACAAGCTTAATTGCGCACCATCTCCCACCCTTTACCGATGATCTGAATTAATTAGGTCATCGGACTTTTTTTGTCTAAAAAACCGATAAAAAAATTGAGTCAATTTTTTTACAAATCTATCCTTAATGTACAGCTGAGCTGATTAATGCTATTGATTAGCATCAATAGCCCGAGTATTTAAGGAGTTATTCTTGTTAACACGTTTGTCAATCCTATTATTCGGACTGGGATTAACGCTAGCACCTCCCGCCTTAGCGGAGTTTTCTTTGGATCAAATTCCCCCCTTGCCGAATAAAACGCCAATCACTTTAGTTGCCGAAAAAGGCTTTTGGACTGACTATCTCACCCAGCAAATGCTACCCAAATTCACCGAAAAAACTGGTGTTAAAGTCAATGTGATTAGCACCGAACTTGAAAGCATGTTCGAACTTCAGACCCACGCATTATTAATGGGGGAAGGAAAATACGATCTGCTCACTATGGAGGCTGGCTGGGCAAAAGAATGGGCGGCAAACGGCTATACAGTCCCCCTGTTGGAATTAGCAAAACTCTATGATCCCGATGGTGAAAAAGCGATGGAAAGCTACCTCGAACCCTACTATCCATCATTACTGAATATTTTATCCTACCACGGAGAATTGCACGCAATTCCCTATAATAACTACGTAATGGGAAGTCATTACCGCGCCGATTTATTTGAAAATAAAACCGAACAGTCTCACTTTCAACAACGGTTTGGCTACCCACTCAAACCCGCGACCAACTTTCAAGAATTAGAAGATCAAGCCGTCTTCTTTACGCGAAAAGCGGGTGAACTCCTTGCAGACAAACCATTGACCCATAACTTTTATGGCCTAGCGTTGATGTCGGGTAATAAACCCCATATTAACGATGAGTTTTCCAGCATTATTTGGAGTTTAGGCGGCGTTTGGATGTGGCCTATTTATGATCAACAAAAAAAACTGACTCACTTTGAAGTTCCGAGTGTCAATCAACAGGCAATTACCGCTGGAATAATCTATCGCAAACTAATGCCCTATGCCTATCCTGCTGATGATAAGTTTGCCTTTAATGAAGCCGCGAATGCTATGGCGACGGGACAGGTAGCCATATGGCCCTTTGCCTATAACAACCTTTGGCCAGCCTCTTTTAAAGTTGAAGCCAATATACCTGGTGCTCGACTTGGGGTATCTCAAGTCCCCGGAGGAACTCCTTACAATGGTGCCTATGCCTTTGCGGTGAGCTACGACAGTAAAAATCCACAAGCCGCCTATTGGTTACTCAAATATATGGGCACTTTTGAAGCCCAATATGCCTATGCACTTGGCGGCGGAAATCCATGCCGAATGGATGTCGTTACGGCTCCCGAATTTAAACAAGCTTCAAAAAGGTCTGTTGCTGGTGCATTTGAGGCAAGCCATATTGCTAACTTGTTCTGGTCGACTAAAGTATTGGAAGTAGGACACTTTACCACTACAGCAATGGGGCAGATTTATCCAGAATTAAGCCATGCTTGTTATGCCGCAAGCCAGCATGAAGCCAATAGTACAGATATTTTTATTGAGTTAAGCACCAAAATTAAACATTTGCAGAACACCTACGGGGAAGTCCCTGCAATCGACAAGAAAAACAAATGAACTCAAAACGACTGACCAGTCTTAAACAGAAAATTACGCTAGCCTTCTATATTATTCTCGGCATGGCGTTACTCAATGGCATTATCGCTATCCTATTGTCACAACAATTGAGAACTGAAATTGAGCAACTGGTAAATAGTGATGTCGTAAAAGTCACCACTGCGCTGCAACTAGCGAAAAACAGTGAAAGGTTGCAAATTATCACCACAGAATTAAACCACTATGATACTGAGCAACAACGACTGTCCCTACTTTCAGAGTTAACTAATCAATGGGAGCATTTGTTAAAAGATACAAAAGTATTACTAAGTCTTGAAACCACTCCCAAGATGTATCAAGCCCTAAACACAACGATTGATACTCAGCTTTATTATCAGCAACAACTCCCATTGCTCAATACGCTTACAGACAGTGCTTTACAGGCAAAGTTACAGGCACAAAATATTCAAACAAATTTGGCCGGTATGTCATCAGCATTTTCTGATGAAATGCAGACTCAACTGAATCAGACCCATGAACGATTCGCTCTATTAGTTAACCATAAAGATCTCAGTGGAATTACCAACAATCAGATAGAACATCAAGCAATTTCGGAGTACCAGCACCAAGGTGAGCACCTGTTTGTGTTATTAGATGAAGTAAAAAATACCCCAAATATAGCGACGTTAAATCACCTTCAACGGGAAGCGATGCGACGACTTATTCAAATGGAAAATATCGTCGCGTCTATGCATTCGAGTAATACAATTTATCTCAACTGGTTATCGCAAATAAAACAAAACATGGTTGGCAATGACAACCTATTTGAGCTATCCCGTAATGCCTTAAAAAGTACTCAAATAGCCAATGCTCATTTTGACTATCAAGCCAGTGCAGCGAGGCAAATAGCAACCTTCACCCAAGAGTTAGTCAACCATGTTGAAGAAGAAATTCAGATCGCAGGCACCGATCTCAAGAGTGATAGTACCTCGTTTGTCATCCTCATCTTTTGTGGAGGTATTCTTTATTGCTTTTTTATCTGGCTCACCAGTTGGCACTTTATTGCTAAAGGTATTATTAAACCCGTGATTGAGACTCGTGATGCAATGAATGCCATCGCCAATGAAAAACTCGATACCCAAATGCCGATTACCGATAACCTTGAACTACAACAAATGGTGAGTTCACTTGAAACCCTAAAAACCTACGCAGCTCAAGTTAAAGCGATGGCAGAAACCGATGGACTCACTGGATGCTATAATCGCCGCTATTTAGATAGCCAAATACTAAAAGAATTGAGTTACGCCAACGATCATAATATGCCATTGAGTATTGTGATGTTCGATTTAGATCACTTTAAGGAATTTAATGATCAATATGGCCATGTGGTCGGTGATCAATGCTTAAAACAGATCGTCGAGGCCACCAAAGCAATTCTACAACGTCCCACAGATATTCTAGCTCGCTATGGTGGTGAAGAATTTATGTTACTCTTGCCCTCAAGCCATATTGAAGATGCTTACAAAATTGCCGAACATCTGCGCGAAACCATTATAGACTTGCATATTCCCCATCAAGGCTCATCAAACATAGGGATTGTCACCATTAGCTTAGGAATTGCCTGCTGGCAACCTCCGCAATTACTCGATGCAAACAAGCTGATAAGCCATGTTGATGAGGCGCTCTATCGTGCCAAACTAGCAGGGCGAAATCGCACAGAAGTCTTCATTGGCGCTCACTAACACCACTCGTACCGCATTAAGCCGCTCACTGAAAGCGTTTTATTTTTAACCAAAGGATTGAGTTCAGTACGCTCAATCCCCATTAGCTAATATAACTGACACCAATAACACACTGAGGGACTATGCTCGCCAGTTTAACGATTCTAATATTTGGCCTCAGTGCGATTGCTTGGTTGGCCTCCAGTCGTTGGCGCAAAAACCTCCATCGTAAACAAGTGATGGCAAGCCCCTTTCCAAAGACTTGGCGAGCAATACTAAAAAGAAGACTTCCATTTTTTCATGCATTACCTGCAGATCTTCAATTGCAACTTAAACGTCATATTCAGGTATTTTTAGATGAAAAGCATTTTGTTGGCTGCGATGGTTTACTCATAACCGATGAAATTCGAGTCACTATTGCTGCCCAAGCATGCCTACTGCTACTTAATCGCAAGACCGATTTCTACCCTAAACTAAGACAAATTTTGGTCTACCCCGATGCATTTATAGTCGACAGCCAACGACAAGATCCATCAGGCTTAATCAGGGAGCAACGTAACGTACTCGCTGGAGAATCATGGGAGCAGGGACAAGTAATACTTTCATGGAAAAATACGCTTGAAGGCGCTGCCAATCCACACGATGGCAACAATGTTGTCATCCATGAGTTTGCCCATCAATTAGATCAAGAGGATGGCCACGCCAATGGCGCCCCAATTTTAGCTCGTGGCCAAGATTATCTGTCTTGGTCAAGCGTATTTAATCAAGCATTTAATGAACTAGTTGAAGATACTGCCGTCGGTAAACCAGCCCTATTTAATGGCTATGGGGCTACCAACCCAGCAGAATTTTTTGCCGTAGCGACCGAAGTTTTTTTTGAAAAACCAGCAGAACTCAACCAAGAACATCCAGCACTTTACCGAGAATTAAGTCATTTCTATCAAGTTGATCCGCTCAATTGGCACTGATGTCATTACAAAGTAATAAACACAAGGAATACCCTATGACAATAATAGCTAAATACAAACATCTTTCAGCCACTTCGCATAATGCCACTCGGCAAAATTCAAGTCGATTCTGTACCACTATGTTCATTCTTGTTGTGGTCGCGTTACTCTTCAGCTCTAACAACCATGCTAATGATAATAATGCCATCACACCAGCAACAAGCGGCATATCAGCCCCATCAGCCGATGAACAAGCCGCAGCTCAAGTACTTGATCAATTGAATCAATATTCCAGTAGTGCCGATTGGGATAAATATTTTTCACTGTATCGTCAGGATGGGATTTTTATCGGAACGGATGCAAATGAACGTTGGGGAATGGCAGAATTTGAACACTATTCCCGTCCCACAAAAGGCTGGCGCTACGATTTAACTTCGCGCCATTTAGTGCAGCATGGTGATGTAATTCTGTTCGACGAGCTGCTCAATAGTCCGAGTTATGGCGTGAGTCGTGGTACAGGAACATTAATCAAAACTAATGGAGAATGGAAAATAGCTCAATATCATTTAAGTTTTCCCATCCCCAATGGTATAGCGAAAAAAATCACTGCTGAAATTAAAAAAGCACAGTAAATCGTTATTTTAAGGACACGGTAAAACACACATTTGCCAGCTGCGAGAAGTGGATAAAAGCTTGAAAATCCACTTCTGTAAAACACCTCTCAGATGGTCCTCTATCTGCATAATAAAAGCCGATCACTTTATTATCCACCAACAAGGGCGCCACTAAAAAACCCGACTCTGGCAATTGCACTTTTAACTCACGACATTGTTCTTGCCATTTTTTTGCACTCAGATTATCAACCCAAAGTGACTCCTTATGCTCCATCGCCATTGGAAATAACCCCTTCTTATCCCCAAGTTCGATAATAAATAATCGCTTCATTTCCTCTGCATCTCTGCCAAGCATAATTCTTGGCTGTAGCTGTTTACGGCTAGGAGACAACAGCAACACACCACAACGATCAACTCCAACCCCCTCTAAAATACCCTCAAGTACGGTTTGCATGATTTGATTAAAATCGGCTTTATTGATTGCAAAAGCTGTAAGCTCACGCAGTTTAGCTAATTGGATATTTAAATTGGCGGCAAAAATCGGTAGTTCTACTTCTGGCAAACGAGACTCAAGCTTATCGAGCCTCTTGGGATCAGGTAGATAGTCAATCAACACTTTAGCACCATAGGCTTCAGCTAATTTATGGGTCGCCTTGGTACAACGCTGCATTCTTAAGGTAAATTCACTCTCATCCAGCCCGGTAAAGTTGGCCGCTTGAGTTATAAATTTCTCAAGATCGATCTGATCTGGTATCGCCACTGAGAGCGTTTCGCAAAGTTTATCCGCTAAAAATATGCAGCGTATTTCAGGACGAGAGTCATCGGGATTATTTACCGCTTGGATCAATAATTCCCCCAATCCCCAATGGCGAGCAATACTCTGGGTTAGTTGTGAAAAAGAGGTACCTAATGATTCACGAATAAGAGTTCGCTCTTCTGCTGGAGTTTCACATTTCGTTAATTGGCTATCGAGGGTTTCGGTAAATTCTCCCCCGATACTCCAAAACGCACTCTCACCAATATGAAAAAGCAAACAGGCTATAAAGGCCTCCTCTTGAATATCATCATCATAATGACTCAGCATCATCCGAGTTAACATGGCAGCTTGAAATGCCTTAGCCATTAATTTGATTAATCTTTGATATACTGAAGGCGAGAGGTTTTTACTTTCTAACAAGCTAGATAATAATTGTGCAGTGATACAAATATTACGAACTGCATCAAAACCAAGCACAATAGCGGCTCGGCTTACAGTAGAAATTTGCGTACTGCCCTTATGGTAAATAGCACTATTTGCGACCCGTAAAATACGTGATGTGAGGGCGTTATCATGCATCACGCTACGCCCTAATAAGGCAAGTGAAGAAACGTCATCCTTGGCAAGCTTTTCTAACGTTTGGACGGTGGAACAAAGCGCTGGCATTTCCAACTCACTTATCCGTTTTGTCCAATAATCAACCCCTTTATTAGTATTATTAGGTTTCAACCTAGCTTTCCCTTGATGGTTTAATGTTATTGTTTTTAGTATAGATAGGCTTAAAAAATTCGCCTTGCATCTGGTTCACAATTCAACGATTGATTTTTAAATCCGCAATAGGCTGAACTGAAAACAAAGAAAAGCCCAAGGTTTAACTTGGACTTTAATTAATTATGCCTGCAGATGTAATTTAAAAACCCGCAGTACTTTATCAATATCCTGGCGCGAGACATCTTTATGGGTAACAAAACGTATGGTACGCCCAGGACTAATCAAAATGCCCTCATTACGACAGCGTTGCGCTAAGGCCTGTTCATCGATATGAGAAGCTAAGGTTGCAAACACCATATTGGTTTGAACGGATGGCAAGTCAATTTCAAACTCGTCTAATAGGCTTAACTGTTGGGCCAGATATGCAGCGTTTTGATGATCATCTGCCAACCTTTCAACTTGCGCAGTTATAGCTAACTCCCCCGCAGCTGCTAGAATCCCAGCTTGACGCATACCTCCACCAAGCATTTTTCGCCAACGCTTCGCTTTTTTAATGAGGCGTTCATCGCCTAAGAGTAACGATCCGACTGGCGCGCATAATCCCTTTGATAAACAGATCGAAACGGAATCAAAGTGTACGGCGATATCAGCAATAGCGATCCCTTGTGCCACTGCGGCATTAGCCACTCTCGCACCATCTAAATGAATTTTTAAACCGCGCTGAAAAGCCAGTGCCTGCGCATTGGCAAGATAGGTTTGGGGCAACACTTTCCCCCCGATAGTATTTTCCAAACTCAGCAAGCGCGTTCGGGCAAAATGAATATCATCAGGCTTGATTGCCGCTTCAATTTCGCTAAGAGCAATAGTCCCATCTAATTGATTTGTTAGCGGTTGTGGTTGAATACTACCTAACACCGCCGCACCACCACCTTCAAATTTATAGTTATGAGCTTGCTGACCGCATAGATATTCATCCCCGCGCTCACAATGCGACATCAAAGCCAGTAGATTGGCTTGGGTGCCAGATGCCGTAAAAAGTGCTCCCTCAAAACCAAACATCTCGGCGGCCATGTCCTGTAAACGGTTAACGCTCGGATCATCACCATAAACATCATCACCCACTTCAGCCCTCGACATGGCTAAACGCATTGCCTCAGTAGGCTGGGTTACAGTATCACTGCGTAAATCTATCATTTTGTCCTCAACTTCTTCTGCCTATCCCCTATGCGCATATCAAACACGCCTAGCGACTCTAGCCTTAAAGGAAAAAATTGTATAGCTTGCTGATATAGCTGCCGATAAAACATACAACCTAATGCAAAATTTAATCTGATATAATTGATTTATATCGAATAAATGGCAAAACTTGGCGTTAGAACGTTTAAAAGCTACAATAGCAAACTAGGATGCTCATGCTAAAGCAATGCCAATCTCCTAGTGATTTTGACTGCTAGATATTAAACATAAGGTGATTTGTGGTGAATATATCCGTAATGCAATGGATTAAACTAGCCTCTTTAGCATTGAGTTTAACCCTAATGCTACCAGCTTATGCGTGGCAGGATACAGATCAAGATGGCGTGCCCGATATTAAAGATGCCTGCCCCAACACAACCGCTAACACTACGGTGATGGCAAATGGCTGTGTTTATGAAGTCGAAGCCACGGCCACTAATATTCAATGTAATCTCAATGACCCCAGCACCTATTCAGCTCCTGATTGTCATCATATTGAGACAGCCATTGTGTATTTTGAGTTTGCGATAGCAGAGGTAGATTTATCGCAGTGGAAAGCATTAGCCTTAGTCAAAGCATTTTTAGAGTCAAATACTGATGTTCATTTAATCTTGGTTGGGCACACAGATATTGTCGGCACACCTGAGTTTAATTATCAGTTATCACTTCAACGTGCGCAAAATGTGAAACAAATTTTGGTTGAAGACTATGGATTCAACCCAAATCGCTTTACCGTTGTCGGTAAAGGTATATCTGAACCAGTAGCAGATAATCGTTCCAGCGAAGGTCGCAGATTAAATCGACGAGTACAATTTTTCGTCAATAATAAGTAGTTTTGTTAGCGTATTTTTAGGGAGTAATTTAATGGAAAACCTTGAAGGCTTATTAAAGCAGGCTCCAGATCTGATCATGACCTATGGAGTGAAGATCTTATTTGCCCTTGTTATCTTTTTTGTCGGTAAATATTTTTCCGGCGTTGCGCAAAAGGTAGTGCGAAAGCTACTCAACAGCCGCAAAGTTGATCCAACGGTGGTCTCTTTTGTAGCCAACTTATCGTGGGCTGTTGTGTTTGTCTTCACCATTATCGCCACCTTAGGCCAAATTGGTGTGCAAACCGCATCTTTAGTCGCGGTTATCGGTGCCGCCGGTTTAGCGATAGGTTTAGCGCTGCAAGGATCATTATCTAACTTTGCTTCAGGCGTGTTAATGGTGTTATTCCGCCCATGTCGCGTGGGTGACTATATTGAAGCTGCTGGTATTGCTGGCACTGTTGATGAAATCACCATTTTCTCAACTAAATTACGCACGCCAGATAATAAGGTTATCGTTGCGCCCAACTCTTCAATCATGAATGGCACGATCACCAACTACTCAGCCTTAGAAAATCGTCGTATCGATTTAGTCATTGGCGTGTCTTATTCTGCGGATATTGCCCAGACTAAAAAAGTTTTAACCGAGATTTTAGATAACAACCAATATGTGCTGAAAGAACCGGGTTACACCGTGGGTCTGTCTGAACTAGCAAATTCTTCAATTAACTTTGTAGTTCGTCCTTGGGTAAAAACGGCGGATTACTGGACAGCTCGTTTCGAGATTTTAGAACAAATCAAAAATGCGCTTGATGCAGCCAATATTGAAATTCCATTTCCACAAATGGATATTCATGTAAAACAACTGCCCGAGAGCAAATAATCAGCAGTGATATTAGAAGGCCGGTGAAAACCGGCCTTTTTTATGGTGATAAGCCGGATTTTGGCGTACCTTAACCGAATATGCACACATATCTGAGTAAGAGAGAGAATATGCCAAAGTATGTTTCATTTCTGGCCGCTGGCTGTGTTTTTAGTTTAATGCTGCTCAGCCCAATGGCGATTGCCAGCAATAAAACCCAAGTAATGATGGGTGAAAAGGCTGTCACCCTAGAAGGAAAATTACCTCAACTTGAGCAAATGGCTCCAAGATTTAAAGTCGTTGATGATAAATTCAATCCAATCAACTTAACCGACTTTAAGGGAAAAACCATCCTGGTTAGTGCGGTGCCTAGCTTGGATACGGGTGTTTGTGCGTTACAAACTAAACGCTTTAATAGCGAGGTCAGCCACTTTTCTGATGATGTCGTCATGCTAACCATCAGCACGGATTTACCTTTCGCGCAAAAACGTTTTTGTAAAGTTGAGAATGTCGAAAATATTAAAGTGTTATCCGATTCTGTTTGGCGTGATTTTGGCGAGAAGTATGGTCTGTTAATTGAAGATTATGGCTTACTTGCACGGGCGATTTTCATCGTCGATGCCGAAGGTAAACTCAAGTACCAAGAATTAGTACCCAACATTGCCCAGCATCCAAACTATGATGCCGCGCTAGAGGCGCTAAAAACCATTCAAGCACAGTAATATGCATAAAAATAGGGCATTTAATGCCCTATTTTTTACTAGTGCGTATGTTGGTCGCCGTTGGCTTGATAGTCGAAGGTAGGCATAGACCAATGATAGCGTAATGCTAACATCCGCCAGCTAAATCCAAAACTTAAGCAAATTAATAGATTAATCCATTCAGCCAATTGATAGGCGTTTAGCGTGATATATAACCCCGCCGTAAAGAGTGAGATTACCGCATAGAGCTCTTTCTTAAAAATCAAAGGCACTTGATTACAAAGAATATCGCGAATAACACCACCAAAAACACCGGTAACCAATCCCATAACGACCGCAATAGTTGGACTAAAACCAAGCATCAGGGTCTTTTGCGCGCCAACAATTGAGAACACCGCTAAGCCTAAGGCATCGATGGCCAAAAACAGCTTAGACAAATAACGCATAACTGGCGCAATCGCGACGGTTAACAAAGATGCAAATGCAATCGCAATTAGATAGTGGACATTCTCGACCCAAATCAAAGGGTAATTTCCAAGTAACATATCTCGTAATGTGCCGCCACCAATAGCGGTAGCACAACCGATAATGACTACGCCGAATAAATCCATCTGCTTACGGCCAGCGGCTAATGCCCCAGTCATGGCCTCAGCCAAAATCCCAATCAGCCATAATAATCCGATAAATTGCGCTTCTTGCATTTAAACTACTTATTACCCATGCATAAAAAACGGATTTTGCCTGATAATCCACGGGCTGGATAATGAGATTATTTAAATTTTGTCATTAGAATATTTAATCTATTGATACCATTTATGCATTAGTCATTTCTAACTTTCAATATCACGCTACACTACACTCCTTAAATAACAATAAATTAACTAACAGACAGTTGCCAGCCGCATTCAATTAAGCTTATTTTTTGATAAGTTTTAATAAAGCATAATCAATTAAACTTTGAAATTTTGTAGAAAACTCAACATCATGTCATTCAAGCCTAAATTTTGGCCACAAAAAAGCGGCCTAATGGCCGCTTTTTTAGACGAAAAGTAAATTATTTGTTTTCAGGTTTCGGAGGATAATTCGCCATGACACTTCCAACGGCATCATTGATGAGCTGGACTCTTTCAGAAGGAGTATTTTTATCACGAATGGTGTCAGCCACCGAACCACGCCATATTAACTTAGCGGTTTTATTATCAACTAAATCAATGATCAACGTACCAACTTCGTATTCTCTCACCGTGGTTTGTGTTTGCATGTTGCCACCCCATCCCCAACCAGGACCATAGTAAGGGTTATAGCCAAAGTTGGTATTGAAAGTATCGACATTAATCTTTTTGTCGATTTTAGTCAGATAGTTAACTAGGACATCAGCGTCTTTTGTATCGACTAACGTCATGCCCTTAGCAGAAAGCTGTGCATTAACTGCATCACGCACTCGCTGATCCATCAGACCATCGAGATGATAACCTGAAGCATCGGTCTTTTGTGCTACCCAAGCATAGGTTTTGTATTGAGAGAAATTGGCACTGGGATCATAGTCCCAACCAGACTTAAGAGAACTACAAGCACTCAAGGCCAGCACTGCTAACCCTACGATAAAATTTTTCATGGTGATTTCCTTGGATTTCGTAAAGAACACAAATGAGCCGATAAATAAATTTAGCTTACAGAGCAATGGCCGATTCTACAACTCAATATAATGAAAAGCAGAGCGTTATTCAGCTTGACTTCAGCAATCGCTTTAAATGATAATGATTATCACTTAAAGCGATTAAGGGATAAATAACATGTACTGGTTCATTAGCGCATTGATTGTTGCATCAGCAATTTTCTGGCTAGCGCCACAAAAAGCCTCAATCGACACCAATAACAATAAACTCACGCCTCATCTCCCGATGATGTTATTGTTTTTGCCTTTGATTGTAATGAGTTGGCTGATATTCGAAGCTGTATCAAATGGTGCAGACTACACCACAATTGCCGCATTTGGTTTTGTTGCCACAGCCTGTTTAATTGCACTTCCCAAATTACATCGTTTTATTATGCCCTGCGCCCTACTCACCGCATTGGCATTAATCGCTATGGTTTTGCAACATCTATAAATTCCGTTTGAAAACATGCTACTTCCCTGCAAAGAGCTAGCATTTACCTTCGGCCACTTTCAGTCTCTGTCTGTGGCCTTTTTTTACCTCTACTTTTTACCTCCACGAAGCATAATGAATTTGATAGACTTAAGCAGTTTACATTCAGATAAAAGATGACTTATGAGAGTAGATCCCAACGTTTCCTTAGTATACAGCACTGATAAAGGTCGCATTACTGCCGAACCAGAAGCAAAAGCACTCCCCGCATCCGATGGCATTGTGCGTATCCACAGAGACAGCAAAGGCCGCAAAGGGAAAGGTGTCTCGGTCATTTCAGGCCTAGGGCTTGACGATACTGGCTTAAAAGCACTAGCACAAACACTTAAAAAACAATGTGGTTGTGGTGGGACGGTTAAAGATTTCACGATCGAAGTGCAAACCGATAACCGTGAACTACTCAAACAGTTGCTTGAAAAACAAAACTATAAAGTCAAATTAGCCGGCGGTTGATACGCCACGATCCCAAGTAGCTGGATTTTATCTATCGATCAATGCATATGGGCTGAACGGAGCATTTAATGGAGAGTTTGCAGAACCATTTTTTAATCGCCATGCCATCACTCGATGACACTTTTTTTGAGCGCACCGTCATCTATTTATGTGAGCACGATGAAAAAGGCGCCATGGGACTAGTGATTAATAAACCGCTGGGCATTGAAGTTAACTCCTTGCTCGAGCAGATGGATCTCCCAACAGAGCAAGTGTCTGCCGATTTTGCAATGGGATCGCAAGTCTTAATGGGCGGGCCAGTTTCCCAAGATAGAGGTTTTGTACTGCATACTTCCCAACCCTATTGGGCCAATAGTACGGAATTAGGCTCGGGACTGATGCTTACCACATCTCGAGACGTATTAACCGCTATAGGCAGTAAGCGCTCGCCAGATAAGTTTCTCGTGGCATTAGGTTATGCTGGCTGGAGTAAAAATCAGTTAGAGCAAGAACTTGCCGATAACTCTTGGCTTACGATCCCCGCTGATCACACCTTACTCTTTGAAGTAAACCACGAAGATAGATGGCAACAAGCTAGCCGTTCACTGGGATTTGAGGCTTGGCAACTTTCAACACAGGCAGGCCACGCCTAATCTCACTTTATTTAACGAGTTAATATCAGATGAATACTAAAACCGTGTTAGGTTTTGATTTTGGTACAAAAAGCATCGGCGTTGCCGTAGGGCAACAAATTACCTCCAGCGCAACACCACTTTTATCTCTTAAGGCCGTTGATGGCATTCCAAATTGGGATGAAATAGCCAAACTCATCCAAGAGTGGCAACCCGATTTAGTCGTCGTGGGTTTACCGCTCAACATGGATGGTACAGAACAAGAAATGACCCACAGAGCAAGAAAATTTGCCAATCGACTAAACGCTAAGTTTGGGGTCAAAATTGTCACTCAGGATGAAAGACTCACCACCACAGATGCAAAAGCTAGGCTATTTGAACTCGGCGGCTTCAAAGCCCTCACCAAAGGTCAAGTTGATGCTGTGTCAGCCGTATTGATTGTCGAAAGCTATTTTGAAAATCATTTCGGCGACTAATGAGCGATATCAAAACAAAAGGATAGCCTGAGCTATCCTTTTTTATTTCTACGATATTAGTGTCTACAGATAGGGTTTAACCAAGCTCGCCATCATGCTGATATGGTCATCATTATCATTTAGCGCTGGAATATAACGGAACTTCTCCCCCCCAGCATGAGTAAAGATATGGCCATTTTCGCCCACGATCTCTTCTAACGTCTCTAAACAATCGGCACTAAATGCTGGACACACAATCGCAACATCACGCACACCTTGACTCGGCAGAGCCGCCATCGTCGCATCCGTATAAGGCTGTAACCACTTAGCTTTACCAAAACGTGACTGGAATGTAATTGCAAATTCATCTTTGGCCAAACCCAATTGCTCAGCCACAAGACGAGTGGTCTTCATGCAAAAACAATAATAGGGGTCACCCAGATGAAGATTACGCTCAGGCATACCATGGTAAGACAGCACCAACTTTTGTGGCTTGCCATGTTTGTCAAAATCGGCACGAATCGAATTGACTAATGCAGCAATAAACTCAGGGTTATCGTGATAAGTATTAATAAAATGCAGCGAGGGCAAATAGCGCCATTGACAAAGTTCCTTGGCAATAGCGTCAAAAGCGGAACCCGTTGTCGGCGCAGCATATTGGGGATATAAGGGTAAAACAACTATCTTATCAATCCCTTGCTTATGCATATCCTGTAATGTGTTTGCCACTGAAGGGTTTCCATAGCGCATAGCTAAGTGAACCGACACAGGATAACCATCGGCGGTTAATTTATCGGACAATTTAGCCGTTTGCCGCAAACTGATATCCATCAGTGGCGACCCAGCTTCTGTCCACACCTTTTGATAAAGTGCCGCGGACTTTGCTGGGCGAACGCGCAGCACTATGCCATGTAAAATCAGCATCCAGAGGAGTTTTGGAATTTCTACCACCCGAGGGTCGGATAAAAACTCTGCAAGGTAACGCCTTACGGCCGATGCCGTTGGCGCATCTGGCGTGCCAAGGTTAAGTAACAACACACCCACTTTGCCACGCGTTGCGTGGCCCATCTCTTTTGATAATCGTGAAAACCTAGCCAAAGTAGCCTCTTAAAATTTGTAAATGAATAAATTGGGCATTAAAGCACGGATTCTATTGCCTGCTTAAGCTCGGCACTATCGGGTTTAACCTTAGAATTAAATTGCTGCACAGTATTGCCATCGCCACTCACTACATATTTGTAGAAATTCCACTTGGGTGAGCCAGCTTTATCGCCTAAGTATTTGAATACACTGTTAGCATCACTACCTCGGACGGGAGACGTCGCGAGCATGGTGAAGGTGACACCATAGTTGATGTAGCACACCTTAGCTGTGTCTTTTTCATCATTCTCCTCTTGGAAAAAATCATCCGAAGGGAAACCAATTACCACTAACCCTTTATCTTTATATTGTTGATGGAGTGCTTCTAAGGCTTTAAATTGCGGCGTATAACCACAATTACTGGCGGTATTGACCAGCAGCACAGGCTTACCCTGAGTGAGCTCACATAAGTTAACGCTCTGTTCTGAGTGCAATTTACGCACTTCAACATCAAGGTAGCTTGGGCATGTTGCCGCCAAAGCGCTGGTGCTCATCAAGCTAGTCAAGATAAATAGCGGGAGTTTCATCATAATGTCCTTCTTATTCAATGATCCAAGATAGGCGAACTTATTCTTATTACGTCACTTGCTACGGTAAAGATCATATTGAATAAAAAAATAAAAGCTACAAGGAGTTATCGATTGCTTTAGCTGATAAAAAAGCAGCTCAATCGAGCTGCTTTAACACACGACAAAATAGGATTAATCCATATCCAAGGTCACGCCTTCCATAAAGCTCGAACTGGCGGGTTCTTTATTTTGCAATTTAATCATTAACCGCAAGTCGTTGGGTGAGTCAGCATGGTGAAGCGCGTCGGCATAACTGATCTCCCCATCGACATAGAGCTGTAACAGTGCTTGGTCAAAGGTCTGCATGCCCTGCTCATTCGATTTGGCCATGGTTTCTTTGAGCAAATGCAGCTCGTTTTTAGCAATCAAACTCGCGACACGTGGCGTATTGATCAAGACTTCAATCGCCGCCCGGCGCCCTGTGCCATCAACTTTAGCCACCAGCTGCTGCGCCACAATGCCACGCAGGTTGAGTGACAAATCGAATAATAGCTGTTGATGTTTACTCTCTGGCACTAAGTGCATAATCCGGTCTAATGCTTGGTTAGCATTGTTAGCATGCAGTGTCGCCATACACAGATGGCCCGTTTCAGCAAAGGAGAGCGCAAACTCCATGGTTTCTTGGGTTCGAATTTCACCGATAAGGATCACATCAGGCGCCTGACGCAACGAGCTTTTCAACGCCGCATCAAAGGACTCTGTATCTATGCCCACTTCACGTTGAGTAATGATACTTTTGCGATGATCGTGAACAAATTCCACAGGGTCTTCAATCGTCAAGATATGCCCGCGGGCATGGGCATTGCGGTAACCGACTAATGCAGCTAAGGAAGTCGATTTACCGGTCCCTGTTCCCCCCACCATGATGATAAGTCCACGCTTACTCATCACCAGATCTTTTAAAATGGGTGGCAGTTTTAAATCATCCACTTCAGGGATTTTGGTCTCAATCCGGCGCATAACACAACCCGGAGACTCACGCTGCCAGAATGCACTGACGCGAAAACGACCCAACTCCTTAACCGCAAAAGCAAAGTTACACTCACGAGTCGTGTGAAACTCCTTCTTTTGCGCCTCCGTCATCACGGACTCGACAAAATCCAAAGACTGCGCGGGCGTGAAGGCACTCTCGGCTAACGGGCGTAACTCACCATCGATTTTGGCGCTCGGCGGAAACCCTGCGGTAATAAACAGGTCCGAGGCTTTACGCTCCACCATGACTTTTAAAAACGGACGGACATCCATCATAAATCCTTAAAACGTCGCTTGTTTGTTTGAGCTCTTCGCCATGGCATCCTCACGGGTGATGAGACCACGGTTCACTAAGTTTTGCAGACACTGTTCGAGTGTTTGCATGCCATGGGCCATCCCCGTTTGAATGGCTGAGTACATCTGCGCCACTTTATCTTCACGGATAAGGTTACGAATAGCGGGCGTACCCATCATAATTTCGTGGGCAGCCACACGGCCGCCACCGATTTTCTTAATCAAGGTTTGTGAAATAACCGCCTGTAATGATTCAGATAACATGGTACGAACCATGTCCTTTTCACCGGCAGGGAAAACGTCAACCACACGGTCAATAGTCTTAGCCGCCGACGTGGTGTGTAAGGTGCCAAAAACTAAGTGACCCGTTTCAGCCGCCGTCATCGCCAGACGAATGGTTTCAAGGTCACGCATCTCACCAACGAGGATAACGTCAGGGTCTTCACGCAGTGCGCTACGCAGTGCCGCGTTAAAGCTGTGGGTATGGCGATGCACTTCCCGTTGGTTAATCAAACATTGCTTGTTGGGATGAACAAATTCGATTGGGTCTTCAATGGTTAAGATATGATCATGGCGGTTTTCATTGATGTAATCGACCATGGCCGCAAGTGTGGTACTCTTACCGGAACCTGTAGGCCCAGTGACTAACACTAACCCACGGGGAAAACTGGCAATTTTTTTAAAAATTTCAGGCGCACCTAACTGCTCAAGTGACAAGATATCGCTGGGAATGGTACGAAATACCGCCGCAGCGCCGCGAGATTGGTTAAAGGCGTTCACACGGAAACGCGCTAAATTAGGGACTTCGAACGAAAAGTCGATTTCTAAATGTTCTTCAAAGTCCTTGCGTTGTTTATCATTCATAATGTCATAAACAAGGCTGTGTACACCCTGATGATCGAGCGCGGGCAGATTGATTTTTCTCACTTCACCGTCGACACGGATCATGGGAGATATCCCTGCAGAGAGGTGTAGATCCGAGGCTTTGTGTTTTACACTAAAAGCTAATAACTCAGTGATTTCCATAGTTTGGGATATCCTTGCAACTAGATAATTACATCATGACAACAATAGCAGACAGACTCGCCCACGCCCAGAGCAGGATTGCGCAAGCGGCGCAAAAATGCGCACGCTTACCTCACACTATTCGCTTACTTGCCGTCAGTAAAACTAAACCTATCGCAGATATTATAGCCGCCTATAATGCAGGCCAGCGTTGCTTTGGTGAGAACTATGTTCAAGAAGGTGCGACAAAAATTGAAGCGCTAAAAGATACTCATCCCGATATTGAATGGCATTTTATTGGGCCTCTACAATCCAATAAGACCACATTAGTTGCCCAGCACTTCGATTGGATGCACACCCTTAGCCGAGAAAAAATTGCCCAGCGGCTCAATGAACAGCGCCCCACTCACCTTGCGCCACTTAATGTGTGCATTCAAATCAACATCAGTGATGAAGACACAAAATCTGGTATCGATGCCGAGCAAATGCTACCGCTAGCCAATATCATCAGCCAACTGCCGCAGTTAAGGCTCAGAGGCTTAATGGCTATTCCCACTGCAACCGATAACATTACCCAGCAAACCCGGGAACTTACCGAGCTCAAGCAGTTATTCGAGACACTGAAACAGCATTATCCCGATGTCGATACACTATCAATGGGCATGAGTAATGATTTGGACATCGCTATCGAGTGCGGCTCAACCATGGTGCGCATTGGCAGCGCCATCTTTGGAGAGCGGGATTATTCCTCAAAAGAAACTCAATTGAGTCGATAAGTATCAAACCTATTGCCATTAAAGAGGTCATTGCCAACCATCGCTATCACAGATTGAAAACTAAGGTATAGCGACTGACTCGGTATTTGGTCTTGTTTTTACAGGCTAAAGCCCAAATACTGTAAAGAGACATTAAATAGAAATTTTTATCCGGTCTAATTTTGTCATCGCTGAACCATAGGATTCAGCCCTAGGCCAGACATTATGGGGTACACATGAGTCAACAAAAAATCTGCTTTATCGGCGCGGGCAATATGACCCGTAGTATTATCAGCGGCTTAATTCGTAGCGGTTATCCAGCATCACAGGTTCAGGCGACCAACCCAAGCCAAGGTAAACTCGATGCCCTCGCTCACGACTTTGGTGTGCGAGTATCCCAAGATAATGTCAGCGCCGCCCAAGATGCCGATGTCATCGTATTATCCGTTAAGCCGCAGTTGATGGAACAAGTCTGCCAAGCACTGCAAGACATTGATATGTCAAATAAGCTGATCATTACTATTGCCGCAGGGATTAAAGCTGAACGCTACAGCCAGTATTTAGCACAACCCATCACGCTGGTTCGCACTATGCCAAACACCCCAATGCAAATCGGCGTCGGCATGACGGGACTCTACGCACCGCAACCCCTATCGGATGCACAAAAAGCCATTACTGAACGATTGATGTCCAGCGGCGGTGAAATAGTGTGGGTAAATGAAGAATCTGAAATTAATCAAGTCATTGCCCTTGCTGGTAGCTCACCAGCATATTTCTTCCTGCTGATGGAATCGATGATTGATGCGGGTAAACAAATGGGCATGGACGAAGCCAAAGCCAGAAGCTTAGTGCAGCAAGCCGCCCTTGGTGCTGCTATGATGGCTAAACAAAATCCTGAGCTCACGCTGGGTAATTTACGGGAAAATGTCACCTCTAGAGGTGGAACAACGGCGCAAGCCATCGCCACATTCGAAGCGGCAGATCTCCGTGGCGTCGTAAAAAAAGCCATGGAAAACTGCATTAATCGCGCAGAAGAAATGGCAAAGACATTTTAATTAAACCACTTTCCCGACGGCTCAAACACAGATAACGGGCGTTTTTAATTGGACTCATATAGGCAGAAATCTCGATGAATGCATTAACCTTCTTGATCAGCACACTCTTCGATTTGTATTTGATGGTAGTGATTTTGCGGCTCTGGCTCCCCTTGGCACGGGCCGATTTTTATAACCCTTTTAGTCAATTTATCGTGAAAGCAACTCACCCACTCATCGCCCCAATGCGCCGAGTGATCCCATCAATAGGAAGATTTGATACAGCCTCGTTTGTGTTGGCATTATTGGTCGTCATCGTAAAAGTCTTGCTATTGAGCCTTATCGCCGGTGGCGCTATTGATATTGTGCTGTTCTTTGTATTTGCGCTTGTCACTGTCATCAAACAGACAGGCATTTTGCTGTTTTGGATGTTGATCATCCGCGCGATTTTGAGCTGGTTCAATCAAGGCTATAATCCGATCGTGATGATTATGGGGCAATTAACCGAGCCCATTTTGGCCCCAGTGCGCCGCATCATTCCGCCCATTGGTGGTTTAGATTTGTCAGTGATGTTGGTGATTATCGGCATGAACTTTATCAACATGCTGTTGGCGCAATACGTACCTTTTTGGGCCGTGATTTAATGAGCGCAGTCATTATGCAGCAAGGCGACTTGCTGCTTAATTTGTATATTCAACCTAAAGCGAGTCGCGATCAGATAGTTGGGCTTCATGGTGATGAGTTAAAAGTCGCCATTACCGCCCCGCCTATTGATGGCAAGGCCAATGCCCATTTAAGCAAGTATTTAGCCAAGGCCTTTAAAGTCCCTAAAAGCGATGTTCACATCCTTAAGGGCGAATTGGGGCGCCATAAACAGGTACGGATTAGCGCTCCTAAAAACGTCCCGACAGAAATCGCGACACTGCTCGAATAAACACAGCGTTGGAAGTCTAGGTTCCGATACATATAATCAAGCAATCTCTCATATTAAGTTAAGGTACAACATTATGTTACGTAACCTCCTAATCATGCTCGTATTAACAGCTAGCCTTTGTGGTGTCGCTGATGCCGAGCAAAAAGAAACCGTCGGTAATTTTGATATTCATTATATCGCGTTAGGAAGTACCTTTCTGACCCCCAGTATTGCTAAAACCTATGGCATTGAGCGTAGTAGCTACAAAGGTATTATCAACATCGCGGTATTAGATACGAGCGAAACAGGCTCCCCCGCAGTTCCCGTAGAAATCACCGGTGTTGCCAATAACCTACTCGATGCACGTATCGATTTGAAATTTAGAGAGATCCGTGAAGGTAAAGCGATTTATTACATCGCCGAAGTCCCTTACCGCGACGATCAAGAAATCAATTTCAACATCGCCATCAAACACGGTAATCAACTCAACACCAATCTGCAGTTTAAGCAAAAATTCTACGTCGAATAATCTCAACCTCATAAGGCAGGACGATACCAAGTATCGTCCTGCCTTTTTCTGTCCTTTACCGCTCAGCTTGGGTATCATTGCCGCATACAGTCCAATGACATCGCTCAATGTTCACACTCAGTGACACACAGACAAGAGCGCCCAATCCAATAGGTATTCCATGCAACAAATCGTCCTCGCCAGTGGCAATAAAGGTAAACTTGCCGAATTCGATCAAATGCTCGCCGCCTATGGCGTAAAAGTGCTGCCACAAAGCCAATTTAACGTTAGCGAAGTGGCCGAAACGGGCACCACCTTTGTCGAAAACGCCATTATCAAAGCCAGACATGCGGCGCAAATTACTGGACTTGCCGCCATTGCCGATGACTCGGGATTAGAAGTCGATTTACTCCAAGGCGCACCGGGGATCTACTCTGCGCGCTATGCGGGGGAAAATGCCAAGGATCAAGACAATGTGTTAAAACTCTTAGACACATTAAAGGATAATCCTGCGCCGCGTACGGCCAGATTCCAATGCGTTCTAGTCTATATGCGCCATGCCAAGGACCCAACGCCCATCATTTGCCAAGCCTCTTGGGAAGGCCAAATCGATTTCGTGCAACGGGGTGACAACGGCCATGGTTACGATCCGATTTTTATTCCAGAACACCATGATTGCAGCGCCGCCCAAATGAGCAGTGACGAGAAAAATGCCTTGAGTCACCGTGGTAAAGCTTTAGTGCAACTGATTGCTGCCATGCAAGAAAAAGGCGTATTTACCGACGGGAACGCCCAATAATGTCAGTGAATGTGTCACCTCAGTTAACCCTGCCGCCGTTGAGCTTGTACATCCATATCCCTTGGTGTGTACAGAAATGCCCTTACTGCGACTTTAACTCCCATGGGCAAAATGGCGAATTACCCCAGCAGGCCTATGTGGATGCGCTGCTAGCGGACCTACGCCAAGACTTGCACTTAGTCCAAGGCCGTAAGCTGCACACCATTTTTATTGGTGGTGGAACACCGTCTCTGTTTGATGCCAATCAAATCAAACGGATATTAGATGGCGCCAATGCGCTAATTCCCTTTAGTGACGATATTGAAATCACCATGGAGGCCAACCCTGGCACCCTAGAGCACGATGACTTTAGTGCCTACCGCGCCGCCGGGGTCACCCGGTTATCCATTGGAGTACAGAGTTTCTCTAAGGATAAGCTCAATCTGCTGGGGCGGATCCACGATCAAAACGAAGCCCAAACCGCCGCCCAAAAAGCCAGCCAAGCGGGTTATTTAAGTTTTAACTTGGATTTGATGCACGGACTTCCGAATCAAAGTTTTGCTGAGGCCATGGCGGATATAGATACCGCTGCAGCGCTCAATCCGCCGCATTTGTCTTGGTATCAACTGACGATTGAGCCCAATACCCTGTTCCATTCAAAACCGCCGCAACTACCCGACGATGAAGATCTCTGGCAGATCTACGAACAAGGGCAACAAAAGTTAGCGGCACTCGGTTATGAGCAGTATGAAATCTCGGCCTATGCCAAACCCGGCTATCAATGCAGGCATAACCTTAACTATTGGCAGTTTGGCGATTATTTAGGCATAGGCTGCGGTGCCCATGGCAAAGTGACCTTGCCCGAAGAAAATCGCATTATTCGCACGGTTAAAATCAAACACCCTAAGGGTTATTTAGCTGCCGACAACTATCACTTCGAGCAGACTGAGGTCGCCGAAGAAGATCGCGCGCTCGAATATTTGATGAATCGTCTACGCTTAATGACGCCTATTCCTAAGCAAGAGTTTGAAGACAGAACCGGTTTACACCGAGATACGTTGAAAGAGGGAATGGAAAAGGCCAAACAACGGGGTTTACTGACCGAATCGGCTGAACATTGGCAATTAACCAGTAAAGGTCACATGTTTGTGAACGATTTACTGACGCAATTTTGTTGATTCACTAGGGCGTGTTGACGTTTCGAGATTAGATTTTGTTTGTTCTGGCAAGCACGTGCTCGCGAAACGAGGAATGATGTGTAGTTATTCTACTCAAATGACGAGTGACAAAGAGCAAGGGCTTGCTAGACGAACCCTTCGGGCAGCGTTTGGCTGGCGTTTCTGCTGCGTTATCGTCCGTTTATGTAGAATAACTACACTGCACGGACTTTGCCTTGCATAAAAGCCAGCCCAACTGCTGCAAAAATAACCCTGAAACGTCAACACGCCCTAATTAAATTCCCCATATAAATAATGTGTTAGCTTAGGTTTCTCGATGAAGCATCTTTTATGGCTAACACATTTTCTAACATTTATATTCATACATTTTCCCCCTGCTTCTTTAGAATTGCCTGAACATTGTTAAGGAAGCCTGATCATGCCAATAAAAACGAACATCAGCTTAGTCGCATTTACTCTCTCCGCCCTGCTTGCACTGCCCTCCTATGCAGTGCCCACCTTAAGTGACTCACATCATGTGGCCAGTACCAGTGTTGCCGCCCAAAGCGAGTCAGAAAAAGCCAATGCCTTGTTTGAAACCATCTTCATGGAAAACATTATGGCAAGCCCCATTGCGCAAACCTATATGGGCATTAAGCAGGACTATGATAAGTGGGACGACATTGGCGATGAGGCGGATGCCCGTGAGTTGGCGCGAACCAAGAAACAGCTAGCCGAAGTGAATAAACTGGATGCGAGTAAGCTTGATCCACAAACTCGCCTAAGCCTGACGTTACTCACCCAAAACCTGAATAACGATATCAAAGACTATCAGTGGCGTTACCATAACTACCCAGTGAATCAGATGCATGGTGGCCACTCGATGATAGCCTCCTTCCTGATTAATCAACACCAGATCACCGATGTCAGCGATGCTAAGGCCTATATCAGCCGCTTAAATGGCGTGCCTAAACGCTTAAGCCAACTGCAACAGGCGCTTGAGATCCGCGCAGATAAAGGCATTATTGCCCCTAAATTTGTGTTCGGTTACGTGATTTCTGACAGCCAAAACATCATTAAAGGCGCCCCCTTCGATAAAGGCGAAGACAGTGCGTTGTTGGCGGATTTTCGCAAAAAAGTGAATGCACTCAGCATCTCTGAAACAGAAAAAAACCAACTGATTGCCGATGCTGAAAAAGCACTAGTCTCGCAAGTTGAGCCCGCATACAAGACGCTTATCGCCTATATCAAAACCTTAGAAGCCAAGGCCGATACCCGCGATGGGGTTTGGAAACTCCCCGACGGCGAGGCGTTTTATAACAATGCACTTGCGCGTACGACCACTACCCACATGACGGCGGATGAAATCCATCAACTTGGTCTTGCCGAAGTGGAACGCATCCATAATGAAATGCGCGCCATTATGAAAAAGGTGAATTTTAACGGCACCTTGCAAGAGTTCTTCGCCTTTATGCGCGATGATCCGCAGTTCTATTATCCAAATACCGCCGAAGGCAAGGCGGCATATTTAGCCGATGCAACCAAGCTTATCGATAATATGCGCTCACGCTTGGATGAAGTCTTTAAGGTTAAGCCTAAAGCAGCCATGATAGTCAAACAGGTTGAAGCCTTTAGGGAAAAATCCGCGGGTAAAGCCTTCTATGAACAACCGGCGCCCGATGGCTCTCGCCCTGGCAGCTACTATGCCAACCTCTACGATATGAAAGCCATGCCTAAATACCAGATGGAAGCACTGGCTTACCACGAAGGGATCCCTGGCCATCATATGCAAATCGCTATCTCACAGGAGTTAAAGGATATTCCTAAGTTCCGTAAATTCGGTGGCTATACTGCCTATATCGAAGGTTGGGGACTCTACAGTGAATCTTTCCCGAAGGAGATGGGCTTATATGCCGACCCTTACTCCGATTTTGGTCGACTGGCGATGGAGTTATGGCGAGCTTGTCGTTTAGTGGTCGATACTGGGATCCACGCCAAGAAATGGACCCGCGAACAAGGGATAGCTTATTACGTCGATAATACCCCTAACGCAAAATCCGATGCGAAGAAAATGGTAGAACGTCATATCGTTATGCCATCTCAAGCCACAGCCTATAAAGTTGGGATGATTAAGTTACTCGAACTGAGACACAAGGCGGAAAAACAACTGGGTGATAAGTTTGATATCCGGGATTTCCATACTTTAGTCTTGGCTAATGGGGCACTGCCTTTGGATGTGCTAGAAGAGCAAGTCGATCAATGGATTGCCAGCGTTAATAAAGCCTAAGCATATAACCTTGGGAGGCTAACGCTAGCCTCCCTTGAACGCCATTGCGAATAACATCGTTAAATCGCAGCCAATAAAAAAGCCACTATCAAGTGGCTTTTTTATTGGATTTATCACCGGCTTGGTCATAAAACCCTATCTCACTGTGGGTCACTATATTTAATGTATTAAGCATAAGCACTTAACACTCGGTGTGACTTTAGGGTACAGAGAGACAAAACTCGTTTTGCGCACTCAACCATCAGAAAAAAATTACCTCAGCCTAATGAGCTGAGGTAAACCAAAAACTAGGATGATGGTTTAAAAGCCAACATTGTTTTAGTTCGCAAACTTCTGCTGGCTGTGATCCGAAACTGCATTGCTGCCAACCTGTACGCTGATATCGAAAGGGGTCATTTCCAATAAAAGTGTAGGACTCAGGTCATTCCGAATCATCTGGCAACCATTGTATTCATTTAAGAACAGACTTCAATACACCCACTAAAAAGCTGTTTTAGAAAACCCTAAAAAACCAAACTAAAATACAACCAAAAAACCACATAACAGATTGATTTTAATAAGGTCTAAAAACTACCAAACTCGCTCAAAACGCATTAAACGCATTTTAAGAACAATGTTTCCAAAATTACTGACGTTCACTGAAGAGTTCCGCATAGGGAATATCCCAATAAGGCGGATTACCAATGTGGTCTTTAATAAACTCTATGAAGGCACTCACCTTAGGCGCTAAGTGTTTACGACGTGGGTAAACGGCCTGTAGCGGTAAATGATGAGTCAGTTGCCAATCCCTCAGCAGCGGCACTAAGGTGCCCTTAGCGATTTCATCTTCCATCAAGTAACTGGCAAGATAGACAACCCCTAAGCCACTGATCGCAGCTGATTTTAAAGCGGGAGCGTTATCCACTCTAAAGTTACCAGAGACACCTATCTCACAGTAATCATCGCCTTTTTTAAACTGCCACATGCTGTGCTCATGCCACTCACCTTGATACACCAAGCAGTTATGGTCGACCAATTGCTCTGGACGCGACGGTTCGCCATGTTTAGCAATATAATCGGGTGAGGCAACGAGTAGGAACTGACACTTCATCAAAGGTCGCGCCACCATACCAAGAGGAAGCTGCTCAGACATAGTTAACAGTAAGTCTAAACCTTCACTGACCACATCCACCTTATGATCAAGCAAACTGACTTGCAGTTCGAGCTCAGGGTGTTTTGCCATAAAGGATGGCAGTGCGGGAATGATATGCATAGCGCCAAAGGACTGAGAAATACCCACCTTCAACACGCCGCGGGTCGCATCGTTTAAATTATGCACGCTAGCAATCGCCTGCTCAGCATCGCGGAGTAACTCTTCACCTTGCAGATATAACAAATGCCCAGCTTCAGTCAAACTTAAGCTGCGAGTAGTACGCTGGATCAGTTGAACACCGAGTCTATGCTCGAGATCGGCTACCTGCGTACTAACCTTAGATTTAGAGATCCCAAGCCTTCTTGCGGCCGCACTGAAACTTCCGGCTCTGGCCACATGAGTAAAAATCGCAATAGGTTCTAACAGTTCTAACATGGAAAGTCGCCTTAAGCAGTTTCGACAGTGATTTAAACTTTCGGAATAACGCAGGAATGCAGCATTCCATAACGCCTTAATATCTCACAGCAAATGGGTTCGTTGTAGAGATTTAAACCGAAAAAGTCAGCTAAAGTAGAGTGTTTTATCTGACTGAGTTGCCAGCTTTTCATTATATTTTAAGAGTATACCAAACATTAGTCTGAAGAATGTAACATTCCACACTAAATAGCCGCAAGCATTGGGATTAATATCAAGGTGCTTGGTAACAATTCCCCAATAAAAAGCCCCAAACACAAAGGTGCTGAGGCATTGATCATTTATACTGCTTTATTCATTTTGTCAGCTAGGCAAACGTTCTAGCGTAAAAACCTGTTTATTCCCTTAGATATCTTCTGCGATATCTACTCACGCAATTCGTGGTGAGTGTTTTGCGTCAACACATAAGGTGCTAACTCAGGCACTTCTTTACGCAGTTGATTTTCAAGCACTAGCAGGTTTTCAAAACGGTCACATAAACGGTCGGCTTTCGCTTCAATCCCCTTGGATTGGGATTCAATTTGCTGCTCAATATCATCGCCTAATTTATCCATTTTTTGTGAAAATGCCTCCATCTTAGCATCGAAGGACTCACCATCGCCGGCAAGAATTTGGCCACCGATGTTCATCATCAGGGTACCAATGGAGTTTTGCACGATTTGCTCCATTTCCTGTTCAAACTCATCGTTAAAAGTGTTTTGCATCGACTCTTCGGTCGCACCAAGGTAAAAACTATCGCCCTGCTTGTAGGCTACGGCATCGACACGCTTCTGCACGCCTGCCATCATCTCATCAAACTTGGCGCCAGCGGCATCGCCCATCAGTGGCGTTAACGCCATACTCACGGCTTGAGAGGCCAGTGCAACCGCTTCATTGACTAATTCAATCACCTCAGGTACCTGAGTAGACACCTCATCGGCATATTGGCTAACTAGCTTCTTCTGCTTATCAGTTAAAGTTACCTGCTTGCCTTCAACGTATAACTTGTCAACCTCGATACGATACTTCTCGGCGCCCTTCTCACTCATCACTAATTTTTTAGGCTCGACTCTCACATCATAATTAAGGGAAACCTCACAGCGCTCATCAATTTGCGGCTCGGTTTTCGCTTGTGCTGATTGCAAGCCAGAAGCACCTAAAATAACGCCCGATAATGCCACTCCAGTTAATAGCGTATTTATTTTCATTGTGGTTCATCCTTTAATCTGAGTAATTCGACTAAGCTAACATGCTAAAAGCCAATTAGCAGAAGATGTGCCAACTTTGTAATAATATGATTAGTATGGAGTTATAGAAATTAGCACCGATAGATGATTAGTGATTTTCACCAATATTTAGCCTAAGGGTGCTAATAAAAGAGGTAAATCAGAAGATTGAACGTCCGAGACGCTGGCTGAGATGCTCAAGCATCGCCGTCCCCGCGAGGGAGTTACCTTGGTTATCTAATTCGGGTGACCAAACGCAGACCGAGAGCTCCCCAGGGATCACCGCAATAATGCCGCCACCGACACCACTTTTGCCAGGCATTCCGACACGATAGGCAAACTCACCAGCGCCATCGTACAAGCCAGACGTTGCTAACAGGGCATTTAACTGTCGAGTCTGCACTTGCGAAATAAGCTCGGTACCGTCTAAAGTTTTACCGCGATTAGCTAAATACAGCATCGCCCGCGATAGATCGGCGCAGTTCATTTTTAAGGCGCAGTAATGAAAATAAGTGCGCAGCACTGTATCGACATCACCTTGAAAATTGCCGAAGGATTTCATCAGATAGGCGATGGCCGCATTGCGAGCACTATGCTGATATTCAGAATCCGCCACTTGCTTATCGAAACAAACTTTATCGTTTTGACTCAGCGCCCTGACCAATTCCAACATCCGATGCTTAGGTGCCCCTAAACGGCTCTGCAATAAGTCAGCGATGACTAATGCGCCAGCATTAATAAAGGGATTGCGAGGTTTACCCCGCTCGAGTTCGACTTGGACTAATGAATTGAAGGAGTGTCCCGAGGGTTCTTTGCCGACGCGGCTCCAAATTTCGGTTTCTTCATATAAAGTTAGCGCTAAGGTTAAGCTGAAAACTTTAGAAATACTTTGAATTGAAAATGGCTCAAGGTAATCGCCTGCGCCTATGGTTTCACCGTCAATAGTGGTCACGGCAATGCCCAATTTGCCAGCATCAACATTGGCGAGCGCAGGAATATAATTAGCAACCTTTCCTTGGCCGAGCAAGGGTCGAACTTTGTCGACCACTTCCTCTAATAACGCCTGTTCTGGCATTAACTCCACCAGATATCGTACAGTTCGCTAACTTCGAGTTGAGTCACTTTTTGACCCGCCCAGAATGCCTTAACAGCAGCGATATCTTCCTCGGTGCACTTACCGATAGTTTGGGTCGCAATAATACCTTCCCATTCGATATGACCACCGCCATGGAAGCCTAGCTTACGGGCTTCAATCACCTCATCAATAAACTTATCGACAGTTGCATCAATTTCAGCTTCAGAGACAGATGCATCGAACGTCCAAGTGATGTCAAAACCTAACTCTTGGAATTCATCGACGCGCATTTTCTTACGTAAACGACGGCTACGATTCGTTGCCATAGTGATTTTCCCCGTTGTGTTAAAAAACCAATAAAAAGATAACGATATTAAGCGATACGCTCGAACATCAGATCCCATACGCCATGGCCAAGGCGATGACCGCGGGCTTCAAATTTCGTGAGTGGACGATGATCCGGACGCGGTACAACAGTACCATCGGCAGATTGATTCTTGTAACCGCTCGCCACATTCATCACTTCCAGCATATGTTCGCTGTAGTTTTCCCAGTCGGTTGCCATATGGAATACGCCGCCAATCTTCAGTTTACGGCGGATCAATTCGGCAAATTCAGCTTGTACGATACGGCGTTTGTGGTGGCGCTTTTTATGCCAAGGATCGGGGAAGAACAACTGCACACGCGTCAGGCTGCCATCGGCAATCGCATGTTCTAATACTTCCATCGCATCATGGTGATACACACGAAGATTGGTCACGCCCGCGACAGCGGCATCACTTAAGCATGAGCCAACACCAGGCTTATGGACTTCAATACCGATAAAGTTCAGCTCTGGTGCTTCTTGCGCCATTTGCACTAAAGAAGCGCCCATACCGAAACCAATCTCCAGTACAGTGTCAGCTTCGCGGCCAAAAACTTCGGCTAAATCCAATGGTGTTGGGCTGTAATCTAAGCCCATTGTTGGCCACTGAGTCTCAATGGCTTGCGCTTGACCTTTAGTCAAACGCCCTTCTCTTAGGACAAAGCTTCTGATCTTACGCAGATACTTGCCTTCTTCATTAAATTCAGCAGTAGTGACTTCGCTCATTTTTGCCTCGTCTCGTGGACAACACCCTCTAAAAAGAAGGGCATTATCCAAAGTTCAACTTACAGTGCAAGCACTAATGGAGGCGAAGTATAACAAGATTCTTCGCCGGAGCGAATCTAGCACTGTTTTTCCTGTGAGAGTGACTTGTTTGCCGCCCTATCTCCCGCTACACTGCGCCGATGAAATCTACAGCCTCCTTTGCAACACGTATCGTTAATTGGTACGACACCCACGGTCGTAAAACCCTCCCTTGGCAGCAAGATAAAACCCCATATAGTGTATGGGTTTCAGAGATTATGCTGCAACAAACTCAGGTGGCGACTGTTATTCCCTATTACCAGCGTTTTATGACGCGTTTCCCCGATGTATTAGCCCTCGCTAACGCCCCGGATGATGAAGTATTGCACCATTGGACTGGCCTTGGTTATTACGCTAGGGCTCGCAATCTGCATAAAGCCGCTAAGATGATCCGCGATGAATATCAAGGACAATTCCCGACGAATTTTGAGAAAGTGCTAGCACTGCCAGGCATTGGCCGCTCGACAGCGGGTGCAGTGCTATCCCTATCACTTGGGCAGCAGCATCCGATCCTCGATGGCAATGTTAAGCGCGTCCTAGCAAGACATGGCGCGATTGCGGGCTGGCCTGGACAAAAACCAGTGGAGGAGCAACTCTGGCAATTAACTGAACAGTTAACGCCAGAGCAGGATATTCAAAAATATAACCAAGCCATGATGGATATTGGTGCCAGTATTTGTACTCGCAGCAAACCCAATTGCGCCGCTTGCCCTGTGGCTATCGATTGCAAGGCCCAACTTATGGGTAGGCAAACCGATTTCCCGGGTAAAAAACCGAAGAAAACTATCCCAGAGAAATCTGCTTGGATGTTAGTTTTGCTCAAAGATAACCAAGTCTTCTTGGCTAAGCGCCCTCCTGCTGGCATTTGGGGCGGACTCTGGTGCTTCCCCGAGTTTAATACTCAAGCCGCACTCAATGCAGAGCTTGAAGCCCAAGGTTATAAAGCCGCTCAACTCGAACCATTAATTGGTTTTAGGCATACCTTTAGTCATTTCCATTTAGATATTCAGCCTATGTTGCTGAACGTAGATAAATGGGCAAGTGGTAAAACGAGCGTGGGCGCAGTCATGGAACAAAATCAGTCTCTCTGGTATAACATCAATCAACCTTCCAAAGTGGGACTCGCCGCCGCAACTGAGCGCGTGTTAGCCAACTTGGGATCACTCGTAGCTATTGCTCGTAACCACTGTAGTCAGTAAGGAATAATCATGGCGCGTACTGTCAATTGCGTACATTTAAACAAAGAAGCCGACGGCCTAGACTTTCAACTGTATCCAGGTGATTTAGGTAAACGTATTTTTGATAACATCAGTAAAGAAGCTTGGGGCCTATGGCAGAAAAAACAGACCATGCTGATTAACGAAAAGAAACTCAACATGATGAATGTTGATGATCGTAAGTTTTTAGAAGAGCAAATGACATCCTTCCTGTTCGAAGGTAAAGACGTTGAAATTGAAGGCTTTGTGCCTGAAAAAGATCAAGAATAAGCCTAAGCGCCTATCCATAAATAGCAAAAAAGCGCCTAAGGGCGCTTTTTTGTTACAGGAGAAATGGCGTGCTTACTTACGCACACCTTCTACCACTAAATCTAATTCAACATTGGCAGATGCCGGACCTAAGTCCATCTTGATGCCATAATCTTTCATCGCAAACGTGGTAGTACCGGTAAAGCCGGCACGATATCCGCCCCAAGGATCTTGACCTTCACCCACAGCATGCACTTGAATCGCAAGTGGTTTAGTCACACCGTTTAGCGTGAAGTTACCCTTGATAACCATATCGCCATTGCCTTTATCTTCAACCGAAGTCGAAACGAAAGTCGCTTCGGCAAATTTAGCAGCATTTAAAAAGTCAGCGCTACGGATGTGTTTATCACGCTCAGCATGGTTTGAATCCACACTTAAGGTGTTCACTTTTACATTCACTTTGGCTGCCGCTGGATTTTTAGCATCGTAGCTGAAATCACCGCTGAAATCATTAAAACGGCCAACTACATAGCTATAACCTAAGTGACTCACTTTAAAGGTAATAGAGGCATGGGCACCTTCACGATCAATCACATAATCGGCGGCAGATGCAGCCATAGGTGCCAGTAAAGACCCGCCAATCAAAGCCGCTAATAGTTGTTTTTTCATTATATTATCCTCGGTTAAATTTAATCATCTTGAGTAATGTTGAATCTTTATCGATAAAATGGTGCTTTAGAGCACCTAAGGCATGCAGTACAACCAAAGCAATCAAGCTATAGGCGGCATATTGATGAATATCCCCCGCTATATCAGCCTGATTTTCAATCAGCGGCGTCAGACCAGGTAACTCAAACCAGTCAAACACCATAATTCCTCGCCCCTCTGCCGTTGAAATCAAAATGCCAGCGGCCATAATCAGCAGTAATAAGAGGTAAATCGCGCCATGGGCAATCTGGGCAGTAACCTTTTCCCATGGCTGATGATTTTGCTCTGGTGCAGGCTTTGGATTAATCAAACGCCAAACTAAACGAAATAACGTTACCGCCAGCAGCAAAATCCCGACGCTTTTATGCCAATGTGGAGCCGTTTTGTACCATGGGCTGTAGTAGGTCAACTCAACCATCCAAACCCCCATGGCAAATAATCCAATCACGGCTACAGCGCTCAACCAATGGCTTGCAATAGCAATAAGTCCATAACTTAACTTAGTATTTCTAAACATACTGCCACTCCGAACCTTTATACTTCTGCCACATAATTAAATAATAGTCATTATCATAGAACTAAAATTAAAAACTAAAATCAGTAAAAATAGCTCATATTTTTCTAAAATTTAGAATGTTTGTCATTTTAACGTTTTGAAGCTGATAGCAAGGTTAGTAAAGGCAATATATTCGAGTGGAAATACAACTTAGTGATATTAAACTGAACCGATTTTGATAGGTTTATAGATAAAAAACAGCCAAAGTGCACATTAAACAGTCGAACACATCATTTATCAGGAAAAAGCACTTGCAGCGGCTAAATACCCTCGCTAATATAGCCGCACTTCGAACGAGACAGCATTGAGTTGTCAGTTTTAAGTAGCCAACTAACGCTTAGTTTAGTTGCCCGAATAGCTCAGTCGGTAGAGCAGAGGATTGAAAATCCTCGTGTCCCTGGTTCGATTCCGGGTTCGGGCACCATTATTCAGCAGTAAAAGTTAAGCCGGCATAGCTCAGTTGGTAGAGCAACTGACTTGTAATCAGTAGGTCCCGAGTTCGACTCTTGGTGCCGGCACCATAAAAAACAAAAAAGCCACTCATTGAGTGGCTTTTTTGTATCTGGAATTTCAATCAAATCATATAACTCCACTCTAAGTCACAGCCAACCTACTCTCGATAATCGCAGCGGTTTCCAAGCTCGACTTTTGCTCCTGACACCATTCAAACAAATATTGATTTACGGCTTTACACTTAACTTTGCCAATTTTCAAAGTTCGGAGTCAGAGACTAAGGTGTTATTCGCGCCTCCCACTATTTAATTGTATTAAGCCATTGATAGTTAGGCTAAGTAAGCCTTTCACATTCAAGTAAAGCGATAAATATTGCGCATTTTGTTTAATACTTGGTCAGTCGAATTAAAAGGGCTTGCACACTGAAAGCGTGCACTATATGATACGCGCACTTCGAACGAATGGGGTGTTAAGCTCACCGTTTGAAGTAGACAACTAACGCTTAGTTTAGTTGCCCGAATAGCTCAGTCGGTAGAGCAGAGGATTGAAAATCCTCGTGTCCCTGGTTCGATTCCGGGTTCGGGCACCATTATTTAGCAGTAAAAGTTTAGCCGGCATAGCTCAGTTGGTAGAGCAACTGACTTGTAATCAGTAGGTCCCGAGTTCGACTCTTGGTGCCGGCACCATAAAAAACAAAAAAGCCACTCTTTGAGTGGCTTTTTTGTATCTGTGATTTTAGCAATTTACTTTATCAGCTCATGCACTATCGGCCTATCCCCCGTTTGGACTTGATGCTGCAAGTGTCGCCAACCATGAGTTAACTCGCTTAGCGGCTCTTTTCGCTCAGGAAAGTGCGAAGATAATTTGTCGATCACTTCAATTTGCATTTTACACAATAACGACCAACGGTCTGCATTTGATAGGTACATAGCGTTTTCCTTAACGAAGGGGATGATATTTCCTTAATTGATTAACACTAGGTCATAAACCTAACGTTGCCAAATTAAAATTGCGTGTTAGCGCACTGTTAAACATTGCTACTCCAGAGTATCTTTATTCTATAAACATAAGATAGGAGACATCATGACAGCTACGATTTTTAAACTTATTTTTATCGCAATTGGTTTGTTTCTGGTTTATAAGCTGATATTTGGTGGTAAGAAGGGATCGACTATTTTCGAAATGCACTTTAAAGACGGCCGTATGACTCACCACAAAGGCAAAATCCCCGAGCGTTTCGAGAAGGAATGTCGACATCTTGCTAAAGCAGATAAACTCACTTGTACTATCAGAGCCGAGAAAAATACCGACGTCCGACTACATATATCTGCCAATGTAAATGACAATCTACAACAAAGGATCCGTAATCAATTTCCCTTTGAGTATTACGATAAGAAGACAGTGGATAATAGTCGTCAAGCGGGTTAATTTTCCGAATCATCAGCCCTTATGTCAAAGTAAGGGCTGCACAATCCACTCAAACTCTATTGAGATTGATCAATCTTAGAATTTAATCGGATCCTTTGGCTCTAGCTTTCCATCTTCGCGCGCATCACGAACACGGCGCTCATTATCTTGCACCATAGGATCGCTACTCGATTGATGAGGATCTGCTTGTTTCTCTGAAGTGTCTTCGAAACGAAAATCAATGTTAGAACAAGCTGTTAATGAAATACTTGCTAACACAGCCAGTAACATCCAATACTTTTTCATTATATGATTCACGATAGATTGCTTTGAGCCAGTCTAGAGCAGTCAGAGAGCGATTATTAGCCAAGCCATACCGTTAACCATGGCCGCAAGCCGCTTAATCTAGCTTCTGGATCACTAAAGTCACCTTAGCAACGGTAACCCCCCACTTAATAATGTCGCTTTTATTGATGATGGTATTGTCATTAACTAAAAACATCCAATCATCAAAATGCACTTGGTATTCATCACCATCAACAGGCAATAACATATCGTAGCGCCAGCGCAGCGCGCTTCCCCTCGCCTCACCTACTGCAGTACCAATAATATCGCCTGCCGTGCCGGTATATTGTCCATCACCTAGGGCGGTTATACGCCAGATACGGGTTTGGGTTTCACCGTCATCATAGACAAACCATTCATCGATAACACCTTCGTTCCCTTGCCAACTCGCCTCCATAGTGACATTAAATTTACGGATCACTTTGCCACTAAAATCCTCAACGATGCCCGATGCCTTAAGCGGGCCATTAAAGAATTTTTCCAATACTAATGGTGGATTTGTATCTTGATAATCAGCTACTTCAACCGAGGAACAACTAGATAACAGGCTGAGCATCAATAAACTTAAGATGACATTTTTAGTCCAATTTAGCTTTAACAATCGCATGATTTTTCTCCTAGTAATTGCGCTCGTAAACTTGGACGACTGGTTTTAGTCGATAACCAAATCGCTAAAAAAGCCTGTGCAAATTGTGGTTCTTGGATAAGCCCGAGGGGTTGTTGATTAAAATAAAATTGACTCTGGTTTGCATCGATAATCTTAAAACTTAAATGATCACCTGGCGTGACATCAGGCCAAATGCCCTTTAGTAAATTAAGCCAGTGACCAATATCACTATCGGCATAACCTAGATGTCGCCATTGGTCGGCTGTGGCTTCCAGTAAATCTGCAGCATCAATATCACGATAATATTCAATATCTAACAGTTGCGGATACTCCCCCTGCTGATACTGACCGGTTGGCGTCATCAGACGAGCTTTATATAAGTTGAACCACAGCCAATCCATTTCGCCGCGCCCAACCTCAACAAGATCCTGGGTCACCGAGTTATCGACCGTAGCGGTTGAATTTGCATATCCAGGAAAAAGGAGTAACAACCCAAAGATGGCGCTAAGATACGTTTTAGTCGATAGCATAGACATCCGATTCCTCCACTTGAAAATTAACGATCACACAAGCGACGATGTTCTAGCCCATAACGCCTTATCTGCCTATAACTACGGGATATTTTGATAAACAGCGGCAATAAGATAGTCCAAACAACAGCAAGGATAATCATGGAAATACTTTCGCCAAAAGGAAGCGTCACCGCATTAAATTGCGCGCCCGCAATGTAGCTAAGACTGCCAAAAACACCACCCAATATAACCTGCAAAATAATAGGTAAAGCACGCATAAAAACGAGGCTATGGTGCAGGCTCAAGGCAAAATGCAGCCATAGACAAGCGAGCCACCAAGGTAAAACGGTAAACTCAAATACCCCGAACAAAGTGAGCAAGGTATCAATCGCAATACCCAGCAACCCCACCTTAATCATGGTACTGAAGTCCCGAAACACAGCTTGTCGGTTTTCAACCAAAGCCAACAGTAAAAAATGAATCAATAACAATGAGATATTGAGTAACAACACTCGATTACCCCATAAGATGCTACTCCACCAAACACACTGAAAGCTCAAGGCGTTGTAGATAATAACTCCTTGAAGCTTAGACATATTTTGAATGTATCTGACCATAGGGAGCATCTCTGCGCGACGTTAACTACGGTTAATCGTATTAGGTAAACGATACCCGGGGCGTACAGCTACTAAATGCACAGTGCTTGTGGTGCGCTCTAAAAATCCGCCTTCGCAGTAACTGAGGTAAAACTTCCACATGCGAATAAAATCTTCACCATAACCAAGGGCTTGGATTTGGGCAACGGAACGATCAAAGTTGTCGTGCCAATCCTTTAAGGTTTTGGCGTAATCTAAGCCCATGTCATCAATCGACCAGACCTGCATATCGGTGCGCTTCGCCAAATGGCCAACCATTTGATGAACCGAAGGCAAACAGCCGCCAGGGAAAATATATCGCTGAATAAAATCAACGCTTTTACGATAACTATCGTAACGCTGATCTGAAATAGTGATTGCCTGTAATAACATCCGTCCTTCAGGTTTGAGCAATGATTCCAGCTTTTTAAAGAATCCAGGCAAATATTCATGACCTACGGCTTCAATCATCTCGATAGACACCAATCTATCGTATTGACCGCTAAGATTTCGATAATCCTCGGTCAGCAACGTTACACTATCGCTTAGCCCTTCACGTTCGACCCGCGCTTTAGCATAGGCATATTGGGCATCGGAGATGGTAGTGGTCGTAACGTGCACGCCATAATGTTTAGCTGCGTAAATCGCCAAAGCGCCCCAACCAGTACCGATTTCTAATAGGGTTTGCCCCGGCTTTAAATCGAGCCGTTCGCAAATGGTTTTGAGCTTGTGTAGCTGCGCATCAGCAAGGCTTGCCTCGCTATGGGGATACAAGGCACTGGAATACAGCATTTCACGGTCTAAAAACTGCTCATACAACGCATTGCCCAAATCGTAATGGGCAAGAATATTACGCTTAGAGCCCTGTTGAGAATTACGATTAAGCAAGTGCTTAAAGCGATTAATCGAGCCAGTAAGCCAACTAAATTTAGCTTCAATCTGGTCAAGCAACGGCAAATTTCGAGCAAAAAGTTGCACGACTTTGGTTAAGTCAGGGCTGGTCCAATGGCCTTGAATATACCCCTCACCTGCACCGATGGAGCCTGAAAACATCACTTGACGATAAAAGCTCGGATGCTTCACGACTAGCGTTGCATGTAGCTCACTGTGGTGCTCACCAAAACGATAGCTTTTATCACCCTCGACTAAGGTTAAACATCCGTTAGGGAGATTTTCTAATGCCTTAAGCAGTAGCTTACGGGCAAGACTGTCAGGCAATTTTGCCGTAACAACTGAAGATTGCGATGCAGTGTTTTCCATATTATTTCTCCATTTGAGCAGGATGTGGCACAAAAGGCACTCGTTTGTAGAACAGCTTTAACGCCTGCCAGTAAATCCCACCGAAAATTTTCAACGTCATAAAAGGGAAGCGAAACAACAGCGTCCTAAGTGATGTGGCATTAATGTCTTGGCGAGTCATCGAAAGCGTTGCATTAAATAAACGCTTGCCTGAATGATTCGGCAGATTTTCTATACCAATATTTAAGCGTTCAGTGGGTGGGGCAACATGCCACTGGTAGCGCATATCAAGATTCATAAAAGGCGAAACATGGAACACTTTATCCGTTGTTTCAGGAGCCGATAAATCCACTAAATAGCAGTGGCGCTGATCCCACGGGGTGTTACTCACTTCGGTAAGCATGTATAAAGGCTGTTGATTTTGATAACAAAAATAGAAATTTACCGGGCTAAAATACACGCCAAAATGCCGAATTTGCCCAACAAATAGCACTCGATTACATCGCTCTTCTCCGCCCAATTCTGCCACTTGCTGAAGCACTCGGATCTTGAGGGCTGAAGCACTCGGCTCCTCTATATCGAGTTTGCGGTTAAGATTGTCCTTTGAGGTAAACGTAGTGAGATAGTCCGCAGGATTAAATCTCAGCAAGGCGCGGCGCTGACTAGCAAATATCCGCCCCATACGACTGATAGAATCAACTTCATCCAAATCAATCGCCAGCAACGCCATTTGGTAGCTAAAGTGATGTTTTATTGGGGTAAAGCGACTATGCGTCACTGTGCCGTAGTAAATACCACTATTGAGCTCACTCATAGGCTGATCCCAAAATGGTCGCAAACATCTAACGCACTACGTACACCATCTTCATGGAAACCATTGTGCCAATAGGCCCCTGCAAAATGGGTGCGGTTTTTGCCAGAAATCTCCTCCCGCCTTGCCTGTGCCTGTAAACTACGTTCGTTAAAGACTGGATGAGCATAGTTGAAACGACGCAGAATTTTCGACTCATCAATGAGCTCACTCTGATTAAGCGTCACACAAAACGTTGGCGCGTCGCTAGGTAGGCGCTGCAGGATATTCATATTATATGTCACTGATGCAGGGCGTTTTTTATCGCCATCTAAGCGATAATTCCAACTTGCCCAAGCCGCTTTCCGCTTAGGTAAAATGCAGGTGTCCGTGTGCAGCACCACTTCATTATTTTGATACTGTAAGTCGCCCAAAATGGCTTTTTCAGCGGAGGTAGCATCGGTTAGCATTCCAAGCGCTTGATCGCTATGGCAAGCTAGAATCACTTCATCGAACACATGCCACTCTCCATTAACCTGAAGCTTGACGCAATCATCATGGCGCTCGATGGCACTAACTGGGCTGTTTAAATGGAGATTATCTTTAAATGGTGCAATTAAATCAGGAATATAACTGCGTGAACCGCCCTTCAGCACATACCATTGTGGTCTGTCTGTTACATTTAACAGTCCATGATGCTCGAAGAAACGGATAAAAAAGCGCAGCGAAAAAGCCCGCATATCTTCAATGCTCGATGACCAAATCGCCGCGCCCATTGGCAAAATATAATGCTCCGCAAAAAAAGCTGAAAAGCGCTCTCTGTCGAGGAAATCCCCTAAATTAGCATCAGGATATTGGTCCAGCTGATAAATGGCTTTACAGCTTTTATTAAATTGAACAATTTCATTTAAAAAGGCCCAAAAGCGCGGATTCAGGAGGTTACGCTTTTGGGCAAACAAACTCGCAAAATGATGGCCATTGTATTCAAGCCCAGTGAGCGCATTGTGCACGCTAAAACTCATCTCTGTCGGCAAAATACTGACATTAAGGCGGGCTAATAACCGCTCAAAACGGGGATAAGTTCTATCGTTAAATACGATAAACCCAGTATCTATCGCATAGGTTTTACCTTGATAATCCACATCCACAGTGGCAGTGTGGCCACCGATATAATCATTAGCCTCAAATACAGTCACGTTGTGTGACTGGCTCAATAGATGAGCGCAGGTCAGCCCTGAAATCCCAGTACCTACAATGGCAATATTTTTCATCTTCCGGTGTCCTTTAGCGCTTTTGCTTGGCTATCTCTTTGGATCATTTTTTGCCATACAAATGCTGGTAAAAATGACATCAATTTCAACAAATAAGTAAATCGTTTGGGAAAATGGATCTCTGCGTCGCCGCGTTCGATACCAACACGAATCGCCAACGAAGCTTCATGCACATCAATTTGCATTGGCATGGCAAAGTCATTTTTGGCGGTTAAGGGGGTTGCAACAAATCCAGGGCAAATCACGCTGACACGAATATCATCTTGCGCAACATCGAGTGACAGACTCGCAGCCAAGTACTTAACGCCCGCTTTAGATGCGCCGTAAGCCTCGGCACGGGGAAAGGGTAAATAAATCGCGCTGGAACTCATCAAGGCTAATTTCGATCCTTTTGGCATTAGAGGCAAAAATGCCCCTAAACAGTAGCCCATCGAAATCAAGTTAGTGTGAATGACTCGCTCAAAGAGCTGATCATCAAAATGTTTTGCATCGTCGATATACTCACAACTACCGGCGTTGAGGATCACGATATCCAATAGACATTCACTGCTCGAGAGCATATCGCCTAGCTCAGTAGCAGCCTGCTGGACTTGAACACGATCGCTAATATCAAAACTCAAGCAAGTGGCGCCTATCAATTCCTTCTGCGCCAACAAATCAAGTTTTGAGGCGTCACGGCCACAGGCAATCACATGCCAACCTAAGGCCAAATAATCCTTTGCTAACTGCAAACCGATACCTGAACTTGCCCCAGTTATCAGCACTGTATTGATTTTTTTGGTGAGCAAAGAGGTCATTACTTAGCCGCCCTATCTTTAAGCAAGCGAATAAGTCCGCCCATACAAGGCAAATGTTCATACAGCATTTGCCCTAGGTCGAAATAGTCCCGATGAAAATAAATGCGCTGATGAAATTTAAGCTGGCTCATCCCATCAACCCGAACTATCTCTCCTTTATTGAGCTTAGGATGACGATATTGCATTTGCCAAAACAGCGATGCTTGAGTGTCATCCTGTAATACTTCTTTGATTTCAAAATGAATATAGCCAATATTTTGATAAAGCTTGGCAAAATACTGTGTCAACGCGTTTAAGCCATTCACTTGATGCATAGGATCGATAAAACAAATATTGTCATCATAGACCTCTGCAAGTAGATGCAGATTATCCTTATTTAACGCTTGATAGAGGCTGATAAAATCATCTACTAATCCGCTATGCTCAATCTTCGCTTGGTTTATCATCCAGACACTCCCTAAGGGATAAGTATTAAGGTTGAACTTGTGGTCTAAGCCTTTTTCAGCACACCCAGTACCGTCAGCGCTCTTGCTCTTGCCGCATTGTGCTCAACAATCGCATAGGGATAATCCGCTTGCGATGCAAATAACGGTGCTTCAAACAGCGAAGGCATTTTTTGCTGATTCGGTTGATGCAATAGCTTAACGCCCCAAGATGCGAGTTCTGGTAAGTACTTACGAATAAAGCGGCCATCTGGATCAAACTTTTCGCTCTGGCTCATAGGATTAAAAATCCGAAAATACGGCTGCGCATCACAACCGCATCCTGCCGACCACTGCCAACCGCCGTTGTTAGCCGCCAGATCGCCGTCGATAAGATGCTGGCGGAAATACCGCTCGCCCCAACGCCAATCAATGAGCAGATGTTTGGTTAAAAAGCTCGCCACCACCATGCGTAAACGATTATGCATCCAGCCGGTTTGATTAAGTTGCCGCATAGCCGCATCCACTATCGGATAGCCGGTTTTGCCCTCGCACCAAGCTAAAAACTCATCGCGATTGTTGCGCCACGGCACATGATCGGCTTGGCGATTAAAATTGTGTCCCTTGGATAAATCAGGAAAAGCCACCAGCAAATGGCGGTAGAACTCCCGCCAAATCAGCTCATTTAGCCATGTACGCCCGGGGCTAGTGTCATCAACCATTACCTCAGGGAAACGTTGTAAAAGCGCCGCGACACATTGCCTTGGACTGAGTACACCAATCGCCAGATAAGGGGAGATAACACTGGTGCCATCAATGGCGGGGAAATCTCTATCTTGCTTATAGTCTTGCACTTTTTGCTGAATAAACTGATTAAGCAGCCGCTTGGCTTGCCCCTCACCTGCCGCCCACTGTTCACTCGAGATAAACGGGGTTGATATGGTTTGATTTAAACCTGTTTCTGATGGCGCAATGCCCTTGTTAGCAGGAGAATCAGCAAAGCCGATATTTTTAAAAAATAATGGCTTAGGCTCCGATAAGATAGGACCAAGCGGTGCTGGCACACCCAGCGGCACAATCGGCTGCTTTGCGGCAACCTCTCGCCACTTGCGGCTAAAAGGAGTAAACACCCGATACATGTCACCGCTTAAATTGAGCACAGTTCTCGGTGGTAATAAGCAATGTTCATCACTAAGCACCAAAGGAATCCCCGCCTCAATACAAGCTTGATCGCGCTTTTGCTCATTGATCTCAGGTTCTCGTCCTGCAAATACCCGTCCAATACTATGCTCTTCACAATAACCCGTTAAAAATGCGGGAATATCTTTAAAGCTATCAAGTTGAATGAGTTCAAATTCAACCCCTAAACTCGCCAGTCCTTGGGCCAGTAGATTCACATGCCGCTGAATAAAGTCGAGTTGAATTGGCGCGATATCATGGCGACGCCATTGACTTGGGGTGGCAATGTAAATCGCTTTAAGCTTGGTGGCATGATGTTGCCTTACCCAATCACAGGCTGCCGTAAACGCTTGATTATCAGTAAGGCGCAGATCTTGGCGAAACCACATTAACGCCTGTTTATCCAAACCGCATTGATTAATGCTCATCGGCGCTCTCTCCTTCAATCAGTGCGGCGTTAGCCTGGTTTTTCTGTCTACGATACTGTTTTTTATGTTGCTGCTTTGCGGCCGTTATTTGCCTAATGATCTCGGTAACGCTAGGGGCGATATAGTCCGATAAAGTGGTTAATGTCGGCGCGAAAGGGCCAACGAGATAGCAAGCAAGTGACTTAGTCTCCAGCAACACTTGCAACTCAGTCTGCTTTGATAGTGAGTGATTTGCCTCTGGCAATAACACTAAGGCATCAACCTTAAGTCTGTTATTGATAAGCTCAAGACTGCTGATATGTTGCACGCCTAAGTTGACCACTGCGACTCTTAAATCGGCAAGTTCCAGTAATAGTGCAAGGCAATACAAACGGTTAGTAAGGCTTGAACTGGGCGCAAGCGTAGGCTCTGTATTTTTTTGCGATGTAACATAAGGCAAACGCACTAACGCAATCTGGGGCGAGCTTGCTAGCCCCGCTACGCTTAAACGCCCACCGATACGGCTAGCTAACTCACTGTCTAACCAAGCAAGTAGCAGCTCCACATCTAAACGCGGCTCCAATAAAGGCATTAATTGTGCAAACCAAGCCTGTAGCAGTTTTTGTTTAACCAATTGAAATGGATATAAGCCCAAGGCTTCATCTAAGATTTGGTGAAACTTGAGCTGATCTAGCTCAAAAAATGCAGTATTTAACGCCAATATCTGCTCATGCCAAAAATCAGACGATTGAGATTGCACACTTGCGACATCTATCGCTTTAGCCGAACTTATCAATAATGGCTTTACCTTACTGATGGCAACGCCTTTTGCTAACCATGCATTAATCTCATGGATTTGTTGAATATTTTCGGCAGTATACAGCCTGTGCCCCTTGGGAGTACGCTCAGGGATAACAAGCCCAAAACGCCGCTGCCATGCCCTTAATGTCACCGCATTAACGCCAGTAAGCCGCGACACCTCACCGATCGGCAGCAATTCGCTACTGCTGGGATTATCAGCTGCAAGCTCTAAATTATGATCTTCCATTTTTGTCTCTTAACTCATGAATCAGATTGGTTGGCCCAAGCATGTTGCGCTAAACCATTTCGTCAATCGTGGTTTGTATCTGTTAAGCCATTTTGATCAAACGCACCTATCAGCAAAAACCTAGTAGGCATAACGCAGTTTTAACTCCTCCGGATGGGGATTTAAGTACACTTGATCTTCAATATATGGCGTTGGGAATTGTCTTAAGTAATGGTTAATCAAGGTGATAGGCACTAACAGAGGCAAGAGTCCTTGACGATATTTCATAATCATTTCAGACAGTTCTTGTTTTTGCTCCTTAGTTAAGTGCTTTTTAAAATAGCCCTGAATATGCTGCAAGGTGCTGGTATGATTTCTACGGGTCGCATTGATTTTTAAGGCGGTCATAAAGCCTGTAAAATAGCGGTCAGCGGTCGCTTCAATATCCTCAATATTGGCCACAATCGGCCCAAGCTCGCGATACCATTTAGGACTGTGGGCCATTAATAAGTACTTATAACGGGAGTGAAACTTCACTAACTTATGCTTAGTCAGCCCCTCGTGACGCATTGTATGCCAGTCGTGATAGGCGTAGACCCGAGTAAAAAAGTTTTCCCGCAGCACCATATCGTGCAAACGCCCTTCTTCTTCAACTGGTAAATGGGGATAACGTTCCATCAATTTGCGGGCAAATACGCCAATACCGGATTTAGAGCCGTTATTGGTGCCGATCTTGTACTCTGTCACACGTTCCATACCGCAGGTTGGGGATTTAGCACATAGTAGATAACCGCCTAAAAAATCTAACTCTTCTACTTTGCGCTCACTGAAATCATTGAGTTTTTCGGTGACATCTAAACTTCCATCCGCGCTCTGTACCCGTATTTGTTCACCATCGCGTACTAAACGAATACTTTTACGAGGTGCGCCTAGGCCAATCGCCATTTCTGGGCAGATAGGAACATAATCAAAAAATGGGGCAATTTCTTGATTACAATAAGAGGAATTTTTATGACCACCGTCAAAACGCACCTTTTCCCCCAATAAGCAGGCACTGATCCCTATTTGAATACGTTGCGGATTAAACTTGTACATAATGAAATTCCTTGTATCAATTTAGATACTATTACGGACCAATCTTGTACAAGGATCAAGTTTTTGTACAATTTTTTATAAAAATATTTTTCTACTAAAAATCCAACGAAAGTCGCCAGAGTTTGGCCTTGATATTGCTTAATTTATTTGCCCTATTGGCGCGGCATCTGAAAGTGAAAATCGACGAGGAAAAATAAGGAAATGACTGTCATCAATCCCAATAGCTATGCGGCCATCGCGTTGAACCAAGTAAAATCGTTGCAAACTCAGCAAACGCAAGGTGTATCAAGCCCTGCGGAAAATCCGAGAGCTCAAATGACAGCCCCGCAAGATACAGTCACCCTATCTGGCGGCGTGACTCGAGATGCTGAAACCAGTGATACCTATAGTCAGCTTGCGCCTAATGCCAAACAACATTACACCGCTAATGTGCAACATATTGCCGGTACGGCAGAGACTGAAAAGCCGCATAATAGATTAGAAGACGCAATGCAGGCGATTCTCGATAAACGCACAGGCATTGATAGGCATAAGCTTAAACAACTAGATGCGGAGATAGCAAAAATAGCCGGTGATGACAGCTTATCCGAAGAGGAAAAAGCAAAAAAAATTGAATTACTCCAAGCTCAAAAAGTGGAGCTAATTAAAGAAGCCACTGAGAAAAATGAAGAACGACAACGCAATAACCAGGCTGAAGTGTATTTTAGTTAATAACGCGAGCGGTATGGCAAGAACAACAAGCCAACTGAATCATCACGTAAAACCATTAGCGAAATGATCGTCCGCCCTATCAAAGGGCGGCTCGCTATCAGAATAAAAGCTTAAACAACCTTGTCGCCTTAATTAGCGCTTTTTACCACCTAACGCGCGTTTTTTAGCCCGTTGTTTTTGAGCAGCTTTGCTATTGCGTCTTGGCTCGGAGACCATTTTGTTAAAATCGGGTTCAAAGCCAGGATACCATTGTTGTGGCAAACGCTTATCGAGCAAGGCTTCGACTTCTTCTAGCAGTAGCGCATCCTCTTGGCTAAAAAGCGTAATAGCCACGCCGGCACTGCCAGCGCGACCAGTACGACCGATACGGTGAATATAATCTTCAGCTATAAACGGCAATTCGAAATTAATCACATACTGTAGCTCAGCAATGTCAAGCCCACGAGCTGCCACATCGGTGGCGACTAAGACTTGCACTTGTCCTTGTTTAAACTCCTGCAATACCTTTTCCCGCGCACCTTGGGACAAGTCGCCATGGAAAGCTTGCGTTGTCACTCCGAGTTGATTGAGCTGAGTGGTCAGCTTATCGACACCCTGCTTAGTGCGGCTAAAGATCAACACTTGCTGCCAATTTTTGCTACGGACTACATGGCTGACAAACTCAGTTTTACGATCGCTATCAATCGCATAGACTCGCTGCTCTATCTGGGCCGCGGTCGTATTACGTTTAGCCACTTCAATCAGCTTGGGATTAAGCAGAAGGTTTTTGCTGAAACTAAAAATCGAATCATCCAAAGTGGCGGAAAATAGCAGGGTTTGTCGATGAGCGGGCACTTGCTTAAGCACGGCTTTGATTTCATCTATAAATCCCATATCAAGCATCCGGTCGGCTTCATCAAATACCAGTGTGTTCAATTGGTTAAGATTGAGTGCACCTTGACGTAAATGATCAAGCAAGCGGCCAGGGGTTGCAATCAACACATCGATCCCGGCGTTAAACACCGCTTGCTGCGCCTCGATACTCACTCCGCCGTAGGCAATACCCACACGAATATCTGTGCCTTTCGCATATTTTACAAAGCTTTGCTGAACTTGTAGTGCCAACTCCCTCGTTGGCACTAAAACTAAGGCGCGGATTGCTTTTGGCACCTTAAGGTTTTCGTTATCAGCGATTAAGTGTTGCAGAATGGGTAATGCAAAGGCTGCGGTTTTCCCCGTCCCAGTTTGAGCCCCCGCCATCACATCCTGTTTTGCTAAAATGGCGGGAATGGCTTCAACTTGAATAGGCGTGGGTTGTTGATAACCAAGTTCAGCTAAGGTGTTAACTAATTGGGTATTTAAGGAAAGCGCGCTAAAAGACATGAAACATCACCAAAAACAATCATGCCGCAATGTTAGCAGACCGGACGGACTGCGACCAGTTTACGATCGCGCCTTTAATATCATGCTTATCGGTCACAGCCACACCACTACTTAGGTTTGGTAAACAATTACGCTTCAGTAAAAAAGGCTTCAACATCCGCTGGTAATTGTGGGCGGCTAAAGAGATATCCCTGTGCTTGGTCGCAAAAATTTTGAGTTAAAAACTCGGCTTGCTCGGTGGTTTCTACCCCTTCCGCAACAATATCTAATTTTAAGGCATGGCCAAGGGCAATCACAGCTTTAGCTATCGCGGTATTGTTGGTATCGAAGGGAATGTCTCGAACGAAAGACTGGTCGATTTTAAGCTTATGAATTGGAAGTTTTTTCAAATAATTCAGTGATGAATAACCCGTACCAAAATCATCGACCGAGAGCTCAATGCCCAAATCACCTAACAATTTTAAATCACGAATCGCGACATCCGGATTATTCATCATCACACTTTCTGTCACTTCAAGCTCAAGGCACGTTGCAGGTAAGCCTGTTTGCGTTAGGATACGTTTCACGTCCTCCACAAAGGAGCCACGTTGCAACTGCTGTCCTGCGACGTTAACCGCAATGCGGCCAAACTGTTTACCGTCAGCCAACCAACACACACCTTGCTGGCAAGCCGTTTCAAGCACCCACAAACCAATATCGTAAATTAAGCCAATTTTCTCGGCGACGGGAATAAACATCCCTGGGGAAATTTGTCCTAAAATCGGATCGTTCCAACGCAATAGCGCCTCAACTCCAACGGTTTTGCGGGTCACCAAATTTAATTTAGGTTGATACATCAAATACAGAGAATTTTGCTCAAGTGCACCATAAAGCGCACTCTGCAACTTTAAATGCTCGATCGATTCTTTGGTCAATGATTCAGTGTAAAAGGCATAATTATTTCGCCCCTCACTCTTAGCGCGATACATGGCGGCATCGGCATTGCGTAGCAGCGTATCAGCATTACTACCATCACTTGGGTAAAGGGAAATCCCCATACTGGCGGTAAGGCGTAAATGATCCCCGGTGCTCACCACAAAAGGCAGATCAAATACTTGGCGCAATTGGTTAATTGCCGCTGTAGCATCCTCATGGCCTTGAATGCCCGAAATCAGCGCCACAAACTCATCGCCACCAATACGTGACAACACATCTTGCTCCTGTAATTGGCTACGAAGACGTTTAGCCAGTTCCACCAGCATTTCATCGCCAATACTATGGCCAAAACTGTCATTAATGTGTTTAAACAAATCCACATCAATAAAGACTGTCGCTAATTGGGGATTGAGTCGTTTCGCATGCCTGAGTTCTTGCTTAAGCTGCATCATCAGCTTCATGCGATTCGGCAAATGAGTCAGTGGATCAAAATAAGCTAAATGAGCAAGTTGCGCTTCACTCTGTTTTTGAGCGGAGATATCGGCGAAAACTGCGACAAAATAGCGGATCTCCCCAACCTCATCGTAGATGGCGCTAATAGTGATATTTTGCGGAAAAATAGTGCCATCTTTACGTCGATTCCAAATTTCACCATTCCACTTACCAGCATCGAGTAAATGATTCCACATGGTTTCAAAAAAAGCTTTATCGTGACGGCCGGAATTAAATAAGCGTGGATTTTGCCCAAGTAACTCTTCCCGCGAGTAACCTGTAATCTCGTAAAAGGCACCATTAACATCGGTAATATTACCGTGCCTATCAGTCACGACTACACCTTCAAGGGAGTGTTTAAAGACATTGGTAGCGAGGGTAAGTTGTTCTTCCACTTCTTTATGTTTAGAGATATTACGGGTCATGCCTATCACGCCCGCCAGTTCACCCTCGGGCGTTAAGGCGGGGATTTTAAGGGTCTCTAGCCATAAGTGTTTATTTTGATTCTCACCATCTAAACATTCGGCAACAATAATTGGCACCCCAGTCTCAATAGCAAGTTTGTCACCATTGAGAAAAATATCCGCAATCGCTTTGCCAAATAGCTCTTCGTCCGTCTTGCCAATAATGTCACTGCGGGGTAGCTCCCACGCATTTTCAACACTTTGGTTGCAAATGGTGTAAACACCGTCGGTATTTTTGACCCAAATATGCTCTTCAAAACTATCGATAAAGGTCTGCAAGTCAATAACATCCATCGACTTCGCATCACCGCGCAAGGCGGCCATTTTCAGTCGTTGGGCCCTGTGCAACTCACTCAAATTAAGCTGTAGGCTATTAACCGTTAGGGAAGCGAGTTGCAGTGCCTTATCATCTAACAGTAAAGGAGTATGATGATATAAACAAAATACCCCGAAATGCGCTCCAGAATTCCAGATGATAGGCAAATAAATTAAGCTTCCAAGTCCGGTATCACGCCATTTTGGCGTTGATTTTACATCCGGGATCAAGGCTTGCTTGAATGCAGCAGCATGACGTACATCCAACGGAATATTAACCTGATGATGGCTAAAGGTACTTGATTCGTTGAAGGGATAATGGGAAGCGGAGCGAGTGGATGGGGTATTAACTTTAGGTGTCGCATGTTGATAGAGGTTTAAATGAGCTTTATGATTAAAATGCCGAACAAGAGCTTCTATATCAACAAGTTGGCACCGTTCAGACTGAATTAACTGACGATATTCACCCGCTACATTCGCAGTTAAAATCACCGCATGCGACTGAGTGATATTGGCGACTAACTGTAAGTCGTTTGCCCAATCTGTTAACTGCTTTTGTGAAATTGCAAAATCAATCATAAGCTTGCTAACTATAGCCTCTACAATTCCATGTTAAATAAGGACAACAAGCGCCCCCCTAAAAAACACTACACCGACAACAATACCCACCCACTGTCTTAATAAAATCTGAGCCTAGGCTGAAGTACAAAACCAGTACAATCCCACCCTCAATTGACAGATATTACCGCAGACACTCAATCATCGTCATTCACTAATACATAATTATTTGAGTTATTAGCAGATTAGTTTGTTTCAGATAACGAAATTTAAACACCATTATCGCCAACAGACTCACTGTCGATAAAGGTTAGACTCAAAGCTACTCAAAAATGAGTACGTCAGTAAAAGCTTAGCAATAAAACATTTGAATAAAAATCAAACATCTTCATCTTCGTTTCGCAAGCAAAAATTCACGCCTACAAACAGGGCCGAATCCCAAGGTATAGCCCCCTCGCATAAGGATTGTTTAAGTAGAAATTACCGTCTTTTCATTGACAATAACATTATCCTATTGTCTACAATGGAAATAATCAGAAAGAAAAACAAGGATTTTTATGCCTACCGTGCCTACAGCCACACCCGCCATCCCGTTAACGAGCCAGCAGCTTTACCGAAAGTCAGAACTTAAACAGCTTAATACTGAGTGCCAATCTACAGCCCAGCTCACGCCACTCGATGATATTGTTGGCCAAGAACGTGCCCAACAGGCGGTAGAATTTGCCATGGGGATAAAAGAAAAGGGCTATAACATCTATGCGATCGGCCAAAATGGTCTCGGTAAACGAACCATGATGCTGCGCTATCTCAATCGCCACGATCCCATAAAACCCGCGTTATTTGACTGGTGCTATGTGGTCAACTTTGACGATACCCGCAGCCCTAAAGTGCTAAAACTCACCGCTGGCACGGGGCAAGAGTTTAAGAAATCCATCGAGAAACTCATGCTCAAACTGGTAAGAGCATTACCCTTAGCCTTTGATAATGAAATGTATTATGCCAGAGCTGAAAAACTTAAAAGCCAACTGATACAAAAGCAAGAAGCCGCACTCACAGAGCTCAGCGAAGAGGCCAAACAAAAAAATATTAGTCTGAGCTTAACCATGCAGGGAGATTATCAAATGATCGCCCTCAATGGTGATGAACCCCATGATGAAGCCAGCTTCAGCGCCCTCACGGAAGCCGAGCGTAGTCAATTTGAAAGCAATATCAATGGGCTAGAAGTAAAACTAAGGAGCATTATTCGCCAAAACACTGAATGGGAAGAAGAATTTAGTGATACTCAGCAGGAACATGATGAACAAGTTGCCAAGGATGTGTTGATCCACTTTTTTAAGCCATTGAAGGATAAGTACAAACATCAACCAGATGTCAGAGCATTTTTAACCGGAATGCAGGCAGATATCCTAAGTAATTTAGATATTTTCCTTGAAGAAAGCGAAGAACAACTCGCCCTAGCCTACGCTTCACTTGAAAAGAAAATGCCCCGCCGCTATCAGGTCAATGTACTTGTATGCCAAGGCGAACAGAAATTCCCCATCGTGGTCGAAGAAAGCCCAAGCTACCACAGCCTGTTTGGTTATGTTGAAAACGCGACCTTCAGAGGTACAGTGTTTACCGACTTTTCATTGATCCGCCCAGGAAGTTTACATAAGGCAAACGGTGGCGTGCTATTAATGGACGCGATCAAAGTGCTTGAACGCCCCTATGTTTGGGATGGGTTAAAGCGAGCATTGCGTTCACGCAAGTTGGATCTGAGTTCATTAGAGCGGGAAGTCTCACTATCTGGCACCATTTCATTAGCACCGGAACCGATCCCGTTGGATGTAAAAATTATCCTGTTCGGCGACCATGAAACCTACCAACTATTACAGCATTATGATCCTGATTTCAGTGAGTTATTTAGGGTAACTGCCGACTTTGAAGATGTCATGGATAGAACCGACGACTCCGAAGCCCATTATGCCCGATTTATTTCCAGTATTGTCCACGATAACAACATGCTGCACTGCGACCGTAGCGCCATTGCACGCATCATTGAATACAGCTCACGTGAGGCACAGGATCAACAGAAGCTCTCACTGCACTCTGCTAATATTGCCAACCTATTACGGGAATCCAACTTTTGCGCAAAAGCCGCAGCAAGTGAACAAATAGAAAAGCAGCATGTTGAACAGGCACTTAAAAATCAAGAGAAACGCGTCTCCCGCCTGCATGACAACATCATGGAAAGCTTCGTGAATGGCACCACACTAATTAATACTCACGATAAAGTCGTTGGTCAAATCAATGCGTTATCTGTTGTTTCTACTTCAGATCATCAATTTGGTCTGCCTAATCGCATCACCGCCACGACCGCGTATGGTAAAGGAGAAGTGCTGGACATCGAACATAGGGTCAAACTCGGTGGGCGAATACATTCTAAGGGGGTTTTAATCCTCACCGCCTATTTAGCCTCTGTGTTAGGTAAAACCGCGCAAATTCCTCTCACCACTTACCTCACCTTCGAGCAATCCTACAGCGGTGTCGATGGTGATAGTGCGTCAATGGCCGAATGCTGCGCTATTATCTCCGCTATCAGTGAGTTGCCCTTAAGACAAGATATTGCCATTACTGGCTCAATGAATCAGTTTGGCGAAGCTCAACCTATCGGCGGGGTTAATGAGAAAATTGAAGGCTTTTTCGATGTGTGTCAAATCAAGGGTAGAACCTCGAGTCAAGGAGTGATTATTCCCAAGTCGAATATTGCAAACTTAATGCTACGCCAAGATATTGTGGAAGCGGTTGAACGTGGTGAATTCCATATTTGGGCGATTAACCATGTTACTCAAGCGATGACTTTGCTATTAGGTAAAGCCGCTGCGATAGTGCAAACCGATGAGAGTAAACACACAGAGCACTATGCATCAGATTGCGTGTTCGGCATTGCCCAACACAAACTTAATGCTTTGAGAGCACTCAGCAAAACGAATTCATAGTCTCGATTGAACAACAGATACAAAAAGCAAAAAGGGTTAGCTTAGCTAACCCTTTTTTACCAGCGTTGCAATCTAAACCTTAAATCAAGGTTGCTAACATCTCATCACTATAAGCCACCAGCTCCTCGCCTTTACGCACTTTAGCAACATAATCGGGGTTAGCGATAAAGGGGCGACCAATTGCAATTAAGTCAAATTTATTCTCAGCAATGGCCTTGCTCGCCGTCTGTGCACTATAACTGCCCACACCCACTAGCGTTTTGCCATAGTGTGCACGAACATAACTTGATGCAGAGCCGCCTAAGTAATCAAACTCCATACTGTCATCGAAAATACCGATATGCACAAAGGCCAGATCGCGTTTTTCTAACTCAGGAAGTAAATAATCAAAAACCGCACGGTCACGGCTATCGCTTGCCATATTGAAATAGGCGCCAGGGGAAATACGTAAACCCGTTCTGTCTTTACCAATACGCGCGGCAATTGCATCGACCACTTCTAAGGCAAACCGTGACATATTGGCTGGTGTGCCACCATATTCATCGGTACGACGATTACTATCATGGTGTAAGAATTCATCAATCAAGTAACCATTAGCACCGTGGATCTCAACGCCATCAAAGCCGGCTTCAATCGCATTCTCAGCCGCTTTTGCATAATCACGCACCAGCCCCTGAATATCTTCAACCGTTGCAGCTTTTGGCGTTACATAGGTCAATTCACGCATTCTTGGCACACTGCCTTCAATTTTCTGGGCAGAAGGAGCCAGCACATCACCACCACCGAAGAAATGTGGATGAGCAACACGGCCTGTATGCCATAATTGCACAAAAATCTTACCGCCATTGGCATGCACAGCATCAGTCACTTTGCGCCAACCTGCAATTTGCCCTTGGGTAAAAATACCGGGAGTGTTTGGGTAGCCTTGGGCATCAGGGCGAATAATCGTGGCCTCAGAGATAATCAATCCGGCTTCAGCACGGCGTGCATAGTAAGCCACCATATCATCGGTAGGAACCAAGTCGGCATCAGCCATACAGCGCGTTAATGGCGCCATCAAGATACGGTTTTTTAAGGTTATCGTGTCATTAAGCTTATAGGTGTCGAATAGATTACCTACAGAGTTCACTGCATTTTCAATCGTCATTGGTTAAACCCCATTCTTGAATGTACGTTCAAGATATTACTATTTGAATGATCATTCAAGAACATTTTTGAATGTTTGTTCAAAATTAGTTAGAATCTCCGGCAAGTATCGGTAAGAGGTAAGAATGCAATGCGAAACGCAGAGTTTGATAGGGCGCAAGTACTCAGGGGGGCAATGGCGGCCTTTATGCGTAAGGGATATACCAAGACCAGCATGCAAGATCTCACCCAAGCCACCGGATTACACCCTGGGTCCATTTACTGTGCTTTTAGTAATAAACGTGGATTACTCATTGCCGCTATCGAGCAATATCAACAGGATAGAAACGAGCAATTCAAGCTTATCTTCTCCAACAACCAGCCAGTGCTTAAAAATTTAAAAACTTACTTAGATAATGTCGTCGTCGAATGTATCAGCTGCGATAGCCAGCAAGCCTGTTTACTGACCAAGGCGTTAAATGAAATCGCCGAGCAAGACGATGAGATTCAACATATTATCAGTCAGAATCTCCATCTATGGCAAAACGCACTCACCGCACAATTTGAACTTGCAGCTTCTCAAGGAATGTTACAAGGGCAGCTCAATAGCGAGCAGAGAGCACAATATTTAATGATGGGAATCTATGGCTTACGAACCTTCGCCCACACCCATCCGCAGGCGGAGATATTGCAGCAATTAGCCAATAAACTGTTTGATGATGTTTGCAGATAACAGCCGAACCTGACGCTTATTTAACCGAACGCATAAAGCAAAAGGACGATAAATCAACTTATCGTCCTTTCAATATGATGTTTTGCCAGTATATTTTTTCTTAACCTATATTTGCCTGTGCAAAAACACGCTCACCGAGTGAGTTCAAAATCTTACACTCACCTTCTAATACGGCAATAATGGATTTTCCTTTGCGAAAACTTGCAGGAATCATCACACGACCTGACTCGCTAACAGGTAAACCTTGTAACACCGAATTGTGCATAATTAACCCAACGGGCGCATCATAATACAAAACTGTAACAGTCGCTTGTGTTGCTTGCATAACTTTTAACTCACATTAAGCAGTATCTACTGCTATCGATCAAAGTGGCAAGAGTCTCCATTCATCTCTTATGAAAACAAAACCCAAAACTTGTTTTACCATTTAAAATCAACAAATTAAAAACTCAAAGCGATATAACTTTATACAAAAGGTAAAGACATCATCGCGCCATGAATATCACATCATTTAAGCACTTCGGCAAATAGATGCCAATCTATTTCTATTTTGTTAATCAAATCCGCGCAATCGATCACACTTAAGCAACAAGGACAGATGAATATTTATCTACAAAATAAAAGCGTTAATTCTATATTAAACTACAGTTACTTCGCTTTAAACCCCACTCGAAAACCGCCCCAGTGTTTACCATTAACATAAATGGGTACTGACAAGTCATGCATAATCTCCCCGGTATCTCGCTTATAGGTTTGCAGTAAAACAGGATCCGTATGTGTCCCACAACGGTTGCCCGTTGGGTCATTAAATAAGCGTTTAGTGCGATTATGCACCATATCAACCTCAACTTTGCCCGTTAATGCTTGGCTAAAGCGTTTATTATGGGTTGGGAAATAACCTTTTTTATCAACGGCTCCAGCATAAATGATCTCACTATGCTTAGCTAAAATCGGTTCTTGAATCGCGGGAAAATGTTGATCGGTGAAACGGTCAAATGCTGTGGTATATTTCTGCGGCTGAGTATTGGCAATTGGCTGATATTTGGGACTAAACAACTCTGCTTCCGTAAAACTACCATTAGCTAATCCTTGCGCAAGTTTCTCTCCGCAAGCTTTTGCCGCTTCATTAGCGACTAATAGCACTTGTTGATCAAAGGTTTGAGTATCCCAATGAGACAATGCTTTAAATATACCCTCTGTCGTTAATGACAGGGTAAACGCCTGCTCAGAAACCGTCATGCTTTGTCTTCCTGTCGCAGTCAGCGAGTCACGGATCTGCGCTACCGAGTTGCTAATCTCATTGGTGGTATGATTGTATTGCTTAAGGGATTCTTCCATATCTCCAAGCGCATGCGCAGAACGAGTTACAGAGGTTGAGATATCAGTAAAGTGACCATCCAACTCCCCCATCGCACCGACAACATCAGCAGTTTGCAAAACCACTCGTTCCATTAACGCTGAACTTTTGTCTGTTTCAGCACGAATTTCGAGCAGCATCTTACCGATATCTTGGGTCGCTCCAGCCGTTTTTCCGGCAAGGCTTCGAACCTCATCAGCTACCACAGCAAAGCCTCGCCCTTGCTCTCCAGCTCTTGCCGCTTCAATAGCAGCATTTAATGCCAGTAAGTTTGTTTGTTCCGCAACCGAATTAATGACCTCGGTGATTTTTTGAATTTGTTCAGCTTTTGACTTTAAGGCCTGCACTTGCTGAGCGGCAGTGTTGATATCAGCATTTAATGATTCGATAGCAGATACGCCCTTTTGTGCTTGAGTTCTGCCTTGCACACTCAAGCGCTCAGCCTCTTGGGTTTGGACTAAAATGCTGCTGGCATTATCCCCAAGCAAAGCAGTTGTATTACTCAATTGCGCCGCAGCCACCGCGATAGCACTCGCATGTTCACCATTGGACTCAATCGATTTATTCAATAAATCAATAAAATGTGAGACCTCAGCTGCACCAATTGCAATCTTACTGGTTTGGACGCTGATATCATGTTCAGGAGAGCTTAACCGATTGAGCCTAAGAGCATTTTCATCAGGATTTGGCGCCTTGATACTCAAAAAACGCTTAACAATCCATAATACCCACACACAAACTATCCCGCCTAAAACCAAGGCATGTGTAAAACCGGATAAGGAGATGGCATTAAGTAAAAGGCTGCCAAACACAACTAAGACTAAACTCAGTGCAATGACGATTTTATGTTGTAATTCCATATTTGTATCTCACCAAGAAAACGCACATGCAAAGTGAGCGAAGTGAGTATTCACTTGCTATCCATTGCTATTTGATTGGCCGCAGTAAGCAGAATAGACAAATTCAAACACTGCGTAGTGAGTCTATCCTTCTGACTAAATTGAACTATTCATCCTAAAACCTATAGTCTATCTTCAGCGCTCTAACGCGCTTATGGCATTAGACATTAGTATAGATTTCGCCGAATTACCCAATAAATCCTTCCTAAAATCCTCTGGCCATTTTTAGCTGACAAAATGTGGTGCTTATCGCTTTATTGACAAGAATTCCAACTAGAGTGACTGCACATACGGCAAGAAAACTGCTACTATCGGCGCAATTTTTTTGAGCTAACGAGATCAAGATGGGCAGAGCATATCAAAACCGTAAAGAATCCATGGCGAAAACAGCTGGCCAGAAAACCCGCCTTTACTCACGCTACGGTAAAGAAATTTACGTAGTCGCCAAACAAGGTGGTGTCGAGCCGGACGGCAACTTATCACTCCGTCGTTTAATCGAACGCGCGAAGAAAGATCAAGTACCAGCACACGTTATTGAACGTGCTATTGATAAAGCCAAAGGTGGTGGCGGTGAAGATTATGATACTGCCCGTTATGAAGGTTTCGGCCCAGGTAACTGCATGGTCATCGTCGACTGCTTAACCGATAACGTAAAACGTACTTTTACTGAAGTACGTCAAGCCTTCGTAAAAAACGATGCCAAACTTGGTACACCCGGTACAGTAGGCCATATGTTTGACCAATCTGCCGTGTTCGTTTTCCCCGGTGAAGATGAAGATGCCATCCTCGAAATTCTAATGATGGCCGATGTCGATGTGAACGACGTAGAAGTAGAAAATGGCATGATCAGCGTTATCGCGCCACACACTGAGTTTTTCAAAGTTAAAACTGCACTGACGGATGCAATGCCTGATATCAACTTTGAAGTTGAGAACATCACTTTCGTGCCGCAAACCATGACCCCAGTGTCCGGTGAAGATGTGGCAGTATTCGATAAATTTATCGCCGCTTTAGAAGATTGTGATGACGTGCAAAACGTTTATCACAATGCAGAAATTCAAGATTAATTAAAATCTTACTTAACAAAAACGCAGCCAATGAGCTGCGTTTTTATTTGCGATCATGCATGAAATTCAATCGCTGCACACTTGGCCAAACGCGCGAGATCTCGTAGCGCGCTTCATGGAGGGACTCATCATCGCGATGGGCCATAATCATTATGGAAAATAGTTGCCACTGCCGAAAGCAGCGCCATATCCATACAATACCCCCGACCACTAACACCTGCGAGTAACAAAGCGTTACCGCATCCGGCAATTGGTATCGCAATGCCAAGGTTGCATTCCTACTATCACTAACTCATTACCTCATAGGCTAACGACACCGCCACTCCCGCTTAATAAAAACAACGTAGCTTGGTTTTATCAAAAACGCTGATCACATTGAGCCACTTCACTAAGCAATTGATTTAAAATAAATATATAACATCACCATATAGCTGGCGTTATTAGGCGTGGTTAATAATCCACATATCAGATAAAACTTCACAAACTGAATTAAATAAATAATTCAAATAACTTAGCGGATTAAGACTTTGCCTGCGTGATAGACATAGTCTCTTATGGAATACTTGCCTTAGAATGGATGATAAATTGTGATTGAAGGAAGCAAATAGGTGCAAGGAAATCGATTAACCAAAGCAGAAACGATGCTAATTGGTGCGGGTAGCCTCACTTGGGCACTTGTCGCTTGGCTGGGATTTAATCAAGATATTCAAGCCAAGCTACCCACGCTCAACAAAAGTTGCCATATAGCACTTTATGCATTGTTTATATTATTGTTTTTATTGCTGACAATCTTCGAACATCCTCGTAAAAGTCTCAAGATAAATAGGCTTTTAACCATAGTACTTGTTTGCTGTACCCTCAGCTTAATGCTGTTAAGTGAGCATTCTTTGTTACCCATCTTGCTCGTAATATGGGCGTCACTGTTACCCGAGTTCTTTAGCCGCAATGCCGCGATAGGACAAATCCTGTTAGCCAATCTTAGCTATTACTTCATTCTGCACTTACACACCTCAAACAGTATTATTTTTAATGTCCTTATTTATATGGGATTCCAGCTATTTGCATACAGCAGTAGTCAAGCGAGATTGTCCGAGCGCGAGTCTCGCCGGATACAGGAACATCTTAATCAACAACTTATCGCTACGAGAGCCTTGCTGAGTCAAACCAGCGAGCAGCAAGAAAGGTTGAGGATCTCACGGGATTTGCACGATATTCTCGGCCACCAACTCACTGCGTTATCATTGCAACTTGAGCTATTAAGTCATCAAGCACCTACGGAGCTCAAATCCACAGTCAATCAGAGTAAATCACTTGCCAAGGAATTATTAGAGAGTATCCGCGCCGTGGTTCGTGCGCAGCGGGTTAATATTGGCCTCGACTTAAAGCCTCCGCTTGATGCAATAGCAAGCCGTTTACCTAATGTTAGCTTGCGGTATAAATCATTAGTGCCGCTACAGTCGACTGAACTGGCTCAAGCCTTATTACTGGTATTGCAGGAAGGGATCAGTAATGGGGTGCGCCATGGCAAGGCCAATCAGTTCACGCTGTCGATGCAACTGCAACAAACCGAACTTATCATTCAACTTAACGATAATGGTCAAGGTATCAACCAAACCGCTTCAACAGGTATCGGGCTCAATAGCATGCAGGAAAGGTTATCAGCCTTTAATGGTAAGGTGTGTTTGCAGCCCAATGAAGATGCTAAAGGTTGTAGCCTTATTATCCGGCTGCCACAAAATACAACAATGTAAAAGACATCCCAACAAAACGGGTTACAAGGAATAAGTCGCTACTTATGGAAAAATTTCAATCGGCAATCACAACTGATAACCCATCCGCACCTCATACTATCAAGGTGGGATTAGTGGAAGACCAACAGTTAGTTCGTCAGGGGATCGCGAGCCTAATTGCCATTTCTCAGCATATCAAGGTGACTTGGCAGGCTGAGAATGGTCAAGAAGCACTTAGGCTGCTGGAAACTGAAGCCGTAGATTTGCTATTAAGTGATATTCGCATGCCAGTGCTCGATGGTATTAGTTTGCTAAAACAGCTTCGCGCCGTACAAAATCCCTTACCAGTAATAATGTTAACCACCTTTGATGACAGCGAATTGTTTTTAAATAGCTTACATGCCGGCGCAAATGGCTTCTTATTGAAGGATGTGTCTCTGGATAAGTTACTGCATGCCATTGAAACGGTTGCCAAAGGTGAGTATCTGATAGAACCTTCAGTACTTGAACAGATGCAGCACCGATCTCCTACATCTCTATCTCCTGCGCCTCTCAACATTGCAACTCAAGCGTTGTTATCAGCTCGCGAGCAAGAGATTTTACGCTATATGGCGGGAGGGTTTTCCAATAAAGAAATCGCCTATGCAGTATTTTTGGCCGAAGGAACCGTGAAAAACCACGTTTCAACCATTTTGGCTAAGCTCAATTGCCGAGACCGTACTCAAGCAGTACTAAGAGGCTTACAAATCGGCTTAATTTAGGACGGACACACCAACGAAAAAGGGCCTTAAAGGCCCTTTTCAATGTAATTACTGCCGCAAAAAACTAGCGTAAATCCATCTCTTGGATAATTTCATGGGCAATAGGTGGCGTTGTGCAGGTCGGCTTTTCATGTAAATCGGCCTTTAACTGACCTTTACGGTGTTTTAGTGCAGCATCCAATTTTTTAGCTGCTGCAGCAATCGCGGGGTACATGATTTCATCCGTACCTGAGGCGGAGATGCGACTGCCTTCGTAATTTGTTCGAATTTCAACCTGAAACTCGCCATGCTCCTTAGCAATAATGATATCGAGCCCAATGAGAGTGGGGAAATGAGTGGCGATTTTTGAAAACTTTTCGTTAACGTGTTCTTTGACAGAATCAGTAACATCGACATGGTGACCAGAAAGATTAATTTTCATAGGTTGTCCCTTTTAGTGTCTTTACTTTTTTTTCGCTTCACTATTAGAGCTTGGGGCATGGCAAATAAAACACAAGCCCCCTAGACAAATATTTCGAATGAAACAGGTATTAGCAGCAGCTAAATGTGAGGCTCATCAAAGAAATGGCACAATACGGAAACGTTAAAATAAATTAACTGGTTGATTTATAACCGACAAAAAATAAACCAACCAGTTGAATGCCAAGTGCTAATACTTACGCTGCACGCTTTGTTGCCAAAATTGCTGCGATAGGTGATGAGTTTTTGTCGATAAGCGCGAAACCTGCTCGCCCCTTGCCGCCGCATCTTGAGTCTGCTCTAAACTCTGCTGCGCCAAATCGCTGATCACATGGATAGCACGGCTAATTTCCGCCGCCACAGATGTCTGTTGAGTCATTGCTGCGGCATTGTCATCACTTAAAGAGTTGATCCGAGCGATAGAGGATAACAACTCACCAAAAGCCACACTGGCATCCTGCGCTAAAGAGACTGAGCGCTTAACCTGCTCCTGTCCGGCCGTCATCGTCGATGTCGCTTTTTGCGTGCTGTCTTTAAAGCGACTCACAATTTGCTCAATTTGTGAAGTTGACTGACTGGTTCGGCTAGACAATTGCCGCACCTCATCGGCAACGACAGCAAATCCCCGGCCAGTCTCCCCAGCCCGTGCCGCTTCAATTGCCGCATTAAGCGCCAGTAGATTAGTTTGGTCGGCAATAGAGCGAATAACTTCTAACACTTGATAAATCGCTTGGCTATCCTGCTCTATGGTTTGGACGACATCTGAAAAATGGCTCACCTGTACACTCAGTTGATGGATAGCTTCGATAACAGTTTCAAGCCGTGAATGGCCGCGCTGTGCAGCCTCATGGCTGGAGACCATTTCAGATGCCGTGCGATGGATATTATCTGTTACCTCAGCAAAACTGGCACTCATTTGTTCCATAGCCGTTGCCGCCTGAGTGGTTTGCACGCTCTGACTATCGGCATGCTCCCAGGTATTAGTGATGGTTTGTTTGAGATTGACGCTCTGCTCTTGTATTTCACTTGCAGAATCCGCCATCCGGCCAACAACCCCACCGATTTCAGTAATTAAAAACCGCAGAGCCAGATCAATTTTCCCGATTTCATCCTGTCTACCGGTATAAATCCCCATCGCGACGGGATCATCAATAATATGAGTAGCAACGCTAACTAATGCTTGTAATGGTTGCATAAGCTTGTACCACAATACCCAAGCAACTAAAGCCCCCACAAGTGCGGCTAATAAAGGGGAGTAACATGCCAAAAACGCCGTCGCCGCAATAGCTAAAAACATGGAGGATAGAATTTTCCCCCGAAATCCTAATCTATCTTTTTTTAATGCTTTAGGTTGTTTACCTTGATTAATGCCTTGATAAACATCTTCAGCTGCTCTGATTTGCTCAGGTGTCGCCTGGCGACGTACTGATTGATATTCATGAATTTTGCCATCTTCATATACAGGTGCAACATAGGCATTGACCCAATAGTAACCGCCAGTTTTGGTCTTGTTTTTGACTATGCCCATCCAAGGTTTGCCGCTTTTAATTCTATCCCAAAGCATTTTAAACGCAGCGGCAGGCATATCCTCGTGACGAACGATATTGTGAGGACTCCCTTGCAACTCAGTAACGCTATATTCACTTATCTGCGAAAAGGTTTGATTAACGTACTTAATGTTTCCTTTCAAATCGGTCGTAGAGAGTAGGATTGCGTTTTCAGATAGGTGTTTTTCACCTTTTTTTGAATGTGTTTGCATAGGGATATCAAAATGACTCCAAGTGAAAGTTGCAGGGGATTTTGCCAAAATGACAGAACACCTACTTTGATTAAGTTCACACTGAAAGCAGAATATTTAACCAAATGCTAAACAAGTAAGATCAATCTCATCAATAAAACCAAACATTTGTGACATATTGCACAGGGTTACGCATAACGCGAGCTAGCACTCAAAATGCGTTAAGGATATTTTGTGCACCGCCTCAATAAATGCAAATGATATTGTTTATCATTTAAATCAACTGCGTTATAATCATCAAAACAATAGCCTGATAGCTCATCAGAATGCCCGCTGTATTCAGCTATGGCTGAATTGGCATTTGGATTAACCGTTTAATATTGACTGAAATAAGTAGCACTTATGTCACATATCCCAACATCAAATTCCCCCCTCTCAGCGATAGCTGTACGTCCTGTATCGGGTTATTTTCAAGCCGCCATTCGGTGGCTAAAACAAGAGCAAACTCAATTTGGTTTGCAGGTATTTGTTCGCGCGAGTGCTGCGTTATTGGCTGGCTATATTGCAGCGGCAACGCTGGCCTGTTTACTGACTCAAATACTGCCAATGTCTCGATTTGAGAGCACATTAACGGCCAATATGCTGGCATTCTTGTTTTATGCCATCGCCATTATTTATGCCTTTTGCGTGCGTAAAACCTGGCATGCGTGGCGGGATCTGATGTTATTTAGCCTCCTGTGTTTTACTCTGCTTAAGGTGTGTGGACAGTAAGATGAAAGAAACCTTTTTTAGAACCTTATCTTGGCTACACACTTGGGCGGGTTTACTCGTTTGCTGGGTATTATTGCTGATCTTCTTTGCAGGCAGCCTGAGTTATTTCCGCCATGAAATCAGCCTATGGGCTGAGCCAGAACTTCACCGCGGTACATTTCAAGACTATCAAGCAAATCAATTAATAAGCCAGCTTGATAAGGGCCAACACTATATCGAGAGTCATTCGCCAGCGGAAACACAACGCTGGTTAATAAACTTTCCGACCCAGCGCAGTCCTATGCTTAGCTTTGCTTGGCAACTGCCGCCTGAAAAAGGGCAACGTCGCGGCAAAATCGAGCAACATACGGCACTTGCTGATGGGAGTGGCGTCATCACTGACGTCCGCGATAGTCGTGGGGGTGACTTCTTCTATCGTTTACATTTCGACCTGCACTATATGCCCGCCATTACAGCGCGCTACATTGTGGGCGTCTGCACTATGTTTATGCTGATTGCCCTTATCAGCGGTATCGTTATCCATAAGCGTATCTTTAAGGATTTATTTAGTTTTCGTCAAAACAAGGGCGCACGCTCTTGGCTCGATGCCCATAATGTCAGTTCTGTTATTGCGCTGCCTTATCATCTGATGATCACCTATACCGGCCTTATTACCTTGATGCTGATCTATATCCCATGGACGGTAAGCACAGCTTATCCTGAGGATAATCAAGCCTTTTTAAAAGAACTCAATCCGGCAAGACAAACGGAGAAGGCCTCAGGCATTTATGCCGAGCAAGTACGTTTAAGCCAACTGTTACCCCAAGTTCAGGCTGAATGGGGCAATGCGCCAATCAAGCAGGTGATTGTTTCCTATCCTCAAGATAAAAATAGCCAAGTGACCTTCTATCAAAATACTGGCAAAGATGTCACCGATGAATCAACACTCCTCGTGTTTAACGGCGTGACAGGTGAACTCAAATACGCCAGTCCACACGAAGTGTCAGGAACGGTGGCAACCTACGACACTATGATGTCACTGCACACCGCGCGTTTTGCTGCGCCGTTGCTGCGTATTTTGTTCTTCTTCTGCGGCTTACTCGGCTGCGCCATGGTAGCGACTGGCACCTTAATGTGGGCAATTCGTTTGCGCCAGAAACAGCAAAAGACAATCGATAAAGGTGAGAAACCGAGCCGTGGCCTGCGCTTAGTTGAGGGATTAAACTTCATGTTTATCTTAGGCTTGCCCTTGGGTGCGGCTGCATTTTTCTATGCCAATCGCATATTACCCGCCGATTTTGCAACGCGTTCTGCTTGGGAAGTACATAGCTTCTTTATTGCTTTAGGTGCTATGGGCGTGTGGGCATTTTTCGGGCGCAGCAGACGCGATTGGCAAATAGCTCTGGTGCTGATTGGCACACTCTATTGTGCGCTGCCCATACTCAATGCACTCACATCGCCAAGCCACTTTATTGATAATATCCAGTCTCAACAGTGGGCTTTGGTTGGTTTTGATGTGTTAGCGGTTTTAATCGGTGTAGTAATGCTATTTGCCAGCACCAAACTCTCAGTGGTGGCAAAAACACTGCAAAAACCGAATCGAAAAAATACTATTTCAGATAAAAAACCTATGCGAAAACCCGTTGAGACCACTTACGCAACCGAACTTACCTCATCGCCCTTGGAGGAAGCAAAGTCATGATGCCAGAATTTATCCCTATGCTCGGCATTCTCGGGCTTAGTTATCTCTCCCTTGCGCTGTTTGCGTTAGCTAAGTTTGGCCACTTTAAAGATGTGTTTAAACGCCCACCGTCACAATGGCAGAGCCGCCTGTTAACCCTGTTTGCTTGGCTGTTATTAATCATTAGCTTAAGCACCTGCGCCCACGGGCAAGGCTGGACCTATGGCAGTATTCTGTTTATGGGGATCATCTCACTAGCCGCCATGTTAGTGATTTTGACCCTAAGCTATAGCCCACGCCACCTTCCCATAGGGATAGTCACTGGCAGTGTATTGACTGGCAGCTTACTGTTAAGTGGTGGGATCTAAACCGTTTCACAGATGGCGCACTAAACTGTGCGCCCCATGCTGGAGAAGTCTTTTTAGCTAAGCTATAGTGCCCAGATGTCCTGCAATAAGGAGAAAAACATGGGCTTTAACTTAACAGTGAATTGGCAAACCTCGCCAGCAGAAGAAGGCGAATTTTGCCGTGATCACAGTATTACCTTTGGCAGCGGTCAAACGATTCAGGCATCCTCAGCCCCTGAATACAAGGGCAATGCACATTTTGTCAATCCAGAGGAAAGCCTACTCGCGGCGCTGTCTTCCTGCCATATGCTGACCTTCCTCGCTATTGCGCACCTCAAACGCCTCCCCGTCGTGTCCTATGTCGATGAAGCATCTGCGGAACTAGGAAAAAATGAAGCTGGTAAACTTGCCGTCACTAAAATGATCTTAAATCCTAAGGTCGTTTTTGCTGAAGGTGTGGAAGTCACTCAGGAAACACTTGAGAAAATTCACGAAAAAGCCCATGCAAACTGCTTTATCGCTAATAGCTTAGCAACGGATATTCAAATAAAGTTTTGATGGTTATAGGCAAGTTCATGCAGATAGACTTGCCATAGACCAATTACCTTGCCGCAAAAATAACGATGAACCGTTAACCAGCACCAAATCTATAGGCAAAAAAATGGGCGTGGTCTTGGGAACTACAAGACCACGCCCTAACATTGAACAGACTCAGCTTAGCTGAATTAGCTTAAATTTCGGTTAAAAATTTACGTTAAGCCAACTACTTAGCCTTTATATCTTCCGCCATACCTTTCGCTGGCATAGGTTGCGCCTTCAATGCTGGAATAGGCTGCTTAATCAATTCATCCTTAAGATAGCTAATGGCGGTTTCGAGCTGTGCATCGTGGCCGTTAAAGGTCGCAAAGGGTAAGTTATCCACCTCGATATCCGGTGTTACACCATGACCTTCGAGTACCCAGCGACCATCCATCGCATACTGCGGATATTCGGCGACCCGCGCCATCCCTTTATCTGTGAGTGAGTTACGACCCGATAACCACACGCCAGCACCCGCCGTTTGCTTACCGATGAGCGGAGCAATTCCCAGCGCCTTGATCCCCGCCGAGAAGGTTTCACCATCTGAGTAAGTCAGCTCGTCGGTTAACACCACTAAATGCCCACGGAAAGTTTGCTGCATATTGGTATTAGGCGTGCCATGGGTTGGCTGCCAAAATGCCCAGGCGCGGCGTAACAGTTTTTCGATAATCCAACTATCAATATTGCCACCACGGTTACGGCGAACGTCGATAATCAGACCGTCTTTATCATAATTGGTGTAAAACTCACGGGCGAAGCTCTCAATATCGCCGCCGCCCATGGCATATAAGTGCAGATAACCCATCTTGCCCTGGCTCGCCTTGGTCACGACCTCCGCATTATGGTTGACCCAATCTAAATAACGTAATTGGCCATCGACCAGAGTGCTCACAGGCATCACTACGGTTTTATGGCTTTGGCTACCACGTTTAAGCTCCAGTAACACTTGCTTATCCTGTTGATTACGCAATAAGCGGGTCACATCAGCCACATTCCCCACCGGCGTGCCATTGATGGCGAGTAGCACATCGCCCTCTTTGGCATCGACTTCGATACGGCTCAAAGGTGATGCTTGGCTCGGCAGTTCAGGATCATTTCGATAAATGTGAGCAATTTTCACCCCGTCGCTAGTTTGCTGTAATCGAGCGCCTAAACTCGCGCCCTTCGCCGCGTCAGGGTCCTTCGGAAAATCACCACCACGCACCTGCGAGTGCAACGAATCTAACTCGCCCATCATCTGCATAAAGATATCGTTTAGCTCATTACGATCCGTTAAACGTGCGAGTAATGGTTGGTACTTAGCCTTGGTTGCCTGCCAATCGAGACCGCGCATTTTTTTATCGAAGAAGGAATCTCTATGCATTAACCACGCATCTTCAAACATTTGTTGCCATTCTAAGCTTGGCGAAATCGCTAATTGCCATTGGTCAGTCTGTACCTTGGCATTGTCGGTATCGCCGAGTTTATCGCCCACATCAACAATCATCAGCGACTTTTCATCACTTTGTTTACGCAGTAACAACTTTTGACCATCAGCAGAGACACTGTAGTTCGCCACATCTTCAGCAAACACTTCGACTTTAGGGCGCTGTTCAGTGAACTTAACTGTCATGAGATTAGGTTGGCTTTCGTCACCAATCGCTTGGTCGAGTACATACAAACGACCATCAATGGCGGATAGCTGGCTGTAATTACCCGAATCAACAGGTACTTGCCATAAACGCTCACTAATTCCCGCCCAATCAATTTTTACAGGCGTCGGTTTATCTTTTGAGTCAGCTTTTTCTGCCGCCTTTGCCACTAATTCCGTTGGTTTACTGAAGGGGAACTTGGCATTCTTCACTAAGGCGATCGCAAAAATCTGGCTGCGTTTATCAAACACTGGCCCCATATTGCGGTCGCCCCAAGGTGAACTTGGTGTTGCGGTAAACTGGCGATTGGAGAGGAAATATAACCACTGGCCATCACTACTAAAAGTCGGTGAATAGGATTCATACTTGTCACTGGTGAGTGCTTGGGCCTTATTCTCATCCACCGAATAGAGTACGATTTGTGGTCTTTGCTTGCCGATTTCAGCTTTGGTTAGCGCAATAAAACGACTATCACCAGACCAGCGAATATCAGCATAGGGACCGAGTCCTTCACCGTTGCTGATGATTTTTTGGTTTGTATTTTTCTTTAAATCCAATAGCCACACATTACCGTCGTTATCGTCATGGGCAAGATAACGACCATCGCTTGACTGACTCAGCGACATTCTAAAAGTATGACCATCTTTAGTAAGCTGTTTAGCACCACTGCTGCCGTCGGCAGGAAATTGCCAAATTTCCTGTTGGCCGTTCATATCGCTGATGGCGTAAACCGACTTGCCGTCCTGACTCAGAATGGCATTGCGTACTCGATAAGTGCCAGGAAGCGCGACTTGCACTAACCGCGAGCCATCAGTCCCAGCAATCGCCACATGACTGCGGGCGGTAATCACCACTTTATCGCCAGCAAGGGCAAGATTAGCGGAGGTCGCATAATCCATCGGATCTTTTACCCAATGTTCGCGACGTTGGGCAAAATCGGAGGTTAATTCAATATCTAATAATGAGTCTTTAGCGGAGGCGATATCAAAAACATGAATATCTGCGCCCAACTGGAACACCACTTTGCCTTGATCCATACGGGCAGCGCGCATTTGCCAATCTTTATACTGAGTCAACTGTTTAGCATCACTGCCATCAAGCGCCATTGACCAGAGATTGTCATTACCATCGCTATCGCTAATAAAATAGAGTCTGTCTTGCCATAGCATAGGTTGGCGGACCGAGCCTTGGTGCTGCTTACTAAGTAATTGTGCCTCGTCTTTACCACCCAGTTTAAAGCGCCATAATTCGCCCTTAGCGCCGCCGCGATATACCTTTGCATTATCGCCCGTCACCTGCAGGCCGAAACGGGTAAAATAGACATACTGATTATTGGCATCGATCACCCCTTCCACCGCATCGGCTAAGGGCAGATCGGTTGTGGTTAAGCTCTCGGGATTGACAAGACGCAGCATCCAATTATTCGCGGGGCCAAAGCCAGTGTCGGTGGAATAAAGCACTTCTCCCTTAGAGCTCCACCCTTGCACTCGCACTCTGCTGTTTTCGAAACTCACGCGTTTGGCCACACCACCAGCCACTGGTATCACATAAACCTCACTCGCGCCCTCATAATTGGCCACATAAGCCACCCATTTACCATCGGCAGAGATGGCTGCGCCGAGCTCTTCAGCAGGCAAGGTAGTCAAGCGCGTCGCCGCCTTTTGGCCTAGGGTTTGCGTCCACAGGTCCCCTTCAGCGGTAAACACTAAGGTCTGGTCATGCAACGCTGGCGCGCGGTAATAACCTTGATTGCTAGTCGATTGTGCTGCAAATACCTGCGCTGCAGACAAAGTGCCAAGGGCGAGCATGCAGCAGGCAACGGAGTGACGAAGTTTCATGTGTAATCTCTATCCTATTGTTATTGTTAGCAATGGACTTTCTAGTGGGCAAAATTCACCAATAATGACCCAAAGTCTAACCCAGTAACCCAACAAGCTAGCAGAAATTGATAGAGAGAGCAGTAACTTAAAATAAGAGATGTTTTAGCAAATGTGTCATAGACTTATCATTTTGCATACTCATTAGAATAGCGCTTATCTTGCTATATCAAACGTTAATAACCCAGCATACAAGCGATAAAATGGGCCATATTGATTGCTGATTTTCGATTGCTGTGCCAGCGAAATTTGCTGCCATTTATAGACAATTCGCGCAATTTCACCATTGATTGTTAACGCCTTAATTGCACGATTAAATTGCGCTAACAGTAGGGGAGACATACTCTGCTTACTTAGCATTAAGTGTATTGGATTATGGTCCAATATCGGTTTAAGTGCTGATAACCTGACCCCTTGGTGTTGACTTGCAATATAGGGCATCGCTATAGCATCCCCAATCATCAGATCCGCTCTGTCATAAGTGAGCATTTGCACTGATTTGTCGACATCAGGACTCAGTATCAATAAGTTTTCCAGTGCTAAACGTTCTCGAGTGTTCTCATAATCCGCACCATACCAACCACTGATTGGCACTAAGAGCCGCAACTTTTGAGTAAAAATATCCTGCCATTGTTCTAACTTAACATTGTCTTTGTTTTCATCTAATACGAATAAGCGCACTTCTTCATCACGGTAGGGATCTGAAAAAAATGAATATTCTTCGCGCTCGACGGTTTTTGTAGCCCCCATCATTATATCTAGTGAGCCACTTTTCAGCATTTGATGTGAACGCTTCGCAGGGACATTGATAAAGTTAATCTCACATCCCAAAAACTCAGCAAACGCACGCAGTAATTCAACATCCAGTCCTTGAGCCTCCCCCTGCATATCTTGCCAGGCATAGGGAGGCCAATCGTTATAACCGACTTTAATGGGATTCGAACAAGCAGGAGAATTCGCCTCGGATGGAACACTCCAAGCGAGGAAAATAAAAATACATAACAGCAAGATATGGCTAAACTGAAAAATGCACTTTGGCATTATCGTTGCCCCGTCGCGAGTTATTCTTCGATGATTTTACGGCTTAATACTCAGTTTTTACGGCTTAATGCTATGTAAGCTACTACGGCTTATTTATGACTCGATCTAAGCTTAGTCGGCATCCCAACTTGATGCCATCAAGTTGCTCTGTACAGTCCATTGGTCGAACTAGCGTGAACAATAATAAAAACATCTATACAAAAGGAGTCAAACGACTCCCTTTGTATTTCATCTAGTTAGTGTTTATCGTCGTTTACAAGATTAGGGCGTGTTGACGTTTCAGGGTTATTTTTGCAGCAATTTGGCTGATGTTTATGCAAGGCAAAGTCCGTGCTGTGTAGCATTCTACATAAACGGACGATAACGCAGCAGAAACTTCAGCCAAGTGCTGCCCAAAGGGTTCGCGTCTGGCAAGCACTTGCTCTTTGTCACTTGCCATTTGAGTAGAATAACTACACTTCATTCCTCGCTTCGTGAGCATGAGCTTGCCAGAACGAACAAAATTTAATCTCGAAACGTCAACACGCCCTAGTTTAATACCGCAAATAAATGGTTTTTTAGCTGGGCAAAATCAGCTGGTAATTCAGCCGATAATATTGTTTTGTGCTCTACCACTTTTAATTCAGGCGGAAGGGGTAAGTTAAGGGCAAGCTCCCTGTCGACCACATCCTTAAACTTAGCGGGATGAGCCGTACCTAAAAATATCCCCACTTCATCAGGCACTAAGTTAAGGGTTAACGCTTTAGCCGCAATCGCTGCATGGGGCTCAGATACATAACCTTTAGCATAAAGATCTGCCAACGCCTCCGAGGTTTGCACCTCTGACAGGCGAATCCCCACTAAGTCCGCCAATGGCCAACCGAGTTTCTCGCAAATAGCTTCAACGCGCGGCCAGTTGCTTGGCTCACTCACATCCATCGCATTGGACATAGTGGCTTGAGTAGGATTAGGCTGCCAATCGCCACTCTCTAAATAGCGTGGCACTGTGTCATTCGCATTAGTAGCAGCAATAAAACGTTTAACGGGTAACCCCATGGCTTTAGCAAACAAACCCGCGGTGAGATTACCAAAATTACCACTGGGCACGGCAATCACAGGATCGGCCTCATGACGCTGTTTTGACTGAGCAACAGCTTCGAAGTAATAACAAATCTGTGCCAGTAAGCGACTGATGTTGATTGAGTTAGCTGAGTTTAAATGCAAACCATCACGCACATCGCTATCTTCAAATGCCTGTTTGACTAAGTGCTGGCAGGCATCGAAATCTGACTCAACCGCGACTGTGTGGATGTTCTTGCCTAAAGTAGTGAACATTTTTTCCTGTAGCTCACTGATTTTGCCCTTAGGATAAAGCACCACAACATTGACTTTATCTAGACCATAAAAGGCATCGGCCACTGCCGCCCCTGTATCCCCTGATGTCGCCGTTAAAATGGTTAAGCGCGAGTCTTGAGCAAAAACATTGATGCATTGTGCCATAAAGCGCGCGCCAAAATCCTTAAATGCTAAGGTCGGCCCATGGAAAAGCTCGAGGCACGAGCGCTGCTCATCGACTTCCACTAAGGGTAAATCGAAATTAAAGGCACGCTCAACCAGTTGATCTACCGTATCTTGACCCAGTTCAGAGGCGAGCCAAGCACCGAGCACTTTTTTACTGCGCTCGACAAAAGGCATCGCCAGCAGCGCCTCAATATCGTGCAATACTGGAATTTGTGTAGGAAAAAACAGCCCTCTGTCTTTACCAAGTCCTAATTGCACCGCTTCTTTAAAGCTCACTTTCTGCGAAGGGTGTTTTAAATTATATAGTTCCATGCTCACTCGACCTTATCAGTGCCAAACCTTTAAGGCTTGGGCTTAATGCTTTTAAAAGTAAGAAAAATTAATCGACTCGGCGCGTGCCTTGCTCATCGAGGCGGCACACATGGGCAAAGCCCCCCGCTTCGGTCAGATAATGAGCCTCTAACCAAGCTTTGGCAGCATTGGCAGTAGCGAGATCGTCGGTCACTGAAAACAGGGTTGGCCCACTGCCAGAAATACCTGTAGTTAACATGCCTAATTCGGCGAGCGCCGCTCTGGCATTGTCATAGCCCGGAATCGCCGCTGCGCGGTAAGGTTCAGCCAATACATCCTTTAATACTTGAATCGCAAGCTTGGCGTTTTGCTGATAAGAGGCGTGCACAAAGGCACTCAAATAACGCCCAAAATCGATGGCCACTGACTTATCGTATTGTTCTGGCATGAGTTTACGCATCATGGCCGTAGAGAGTGAAATCCCAGGATACGCCACCACCCAATACCATTGTTTAAAACTGGGGATCGGCTCGCAGATAGCGCCGGGTACATTGAGCATCAGCTGCATGCCGCCCAAATAGCAGGGCGCGACGTTGTCGTAATGCACGCTACCGCTGATCTTGCCCTCAAACTCGCCCATGAGTTCGAGTAGCGCTTGTTTATCGTATGGGCGTCCGAAATGCTCGTTAAGCGCGTAAAGCGCTGCAACCACAGAACTGGCGCTCGAACCTAAGCCACTGCCGACGGGCAAGTTTTTTTCTAGGGTTAATGCCACGCCTTGGTTTTCTTTCCCAAGGGCTTTTAAGAAAAACACCGCGCATTGATGGACGATATTCTCCTCGGGATTGCTGGGTAACTTATGCGCCCACGCTCCCACTTGAGTGAGGCTCACCCCAGCATCCGCTGCCGCAATCGTGACTCTATCGCCCAGTAAACTGCCATCGATGGGCGCAAGTGCTGCGCCCAATAAATCAAAACCCACACCCACATTACCCATAGAGGCGGGAGCGTAAACGGTCAAACTCATACACTCACCTCACGAGTCCAATTTAAGGTTCTTAATACATCGGCAAAGGCACCTGCCGCAGTCACTTCTGTGCCCGCACCATATCCACGCAACACAAAGGGAATCGGCTGATAATAACGGCTGTAGAATGCCAAGGCATTTTCACCGCCTTTTACGCTATAGAGCGGATCGGTTGCATCGACTTCGGTGATACGCACATAGCACGCGCCTTCTTCAATCTGCCCCACATAACGCAGCACTTTACCCTGCGCTTTCGCCTCCGCCACTCGCGCCGCAATCGCAGCATCGGCCTCGGGTAAACGCGCCATAAAACTTTCCACATCGCCTGAATCATCAAAATCGTCAGGTAAGACTGAGTCGACAACGATATCACTTAGCTCAAGTTTCAAACCCACTTCACGGGCCAAAATCAGCACTTTACGCGCCACATCCATACCACTTAAATCATCACGGGGATCGGGCTCGGTAAAGCATTTTTCCCGCGCCAGTTTAGTCGCCTCAGAAAGTGACATACCCTCATCGAGTTTACCGAAGATAAAGGATAAGGAGCCTGACAAAATGCCATTAAACTTGTGCAATTTATCACCGGCGAATAACAGTTTTTTCAAGTTATCGATAACGGGTAATCCTGCGCCCACGTTGGTCTCATACAGAAACTGCCGACGTTGCTTTAATGCTGTTTGACGCAAAGCTTGGTAATAGGCGTAATCGCGAGTGTTAGCCTTTTTATTGGGCGTCACCACGTGCATGCCCGCGTTCATCACCTCTAAATACTGGTTCGATACTTGATCGCTTGAAGTACAATCCACCAGCACAGGGTTTAATAATTGTTGTTCTTTCACCCAAGCCAATAGCGCAGGAAGATCGCTTGGCTGCTGAATGTCGGCAAGCAGGTTTTGCCAATTGTTTAAATCGATACCCGCACTATCGAGTAACATCTTGCTTGAATTGACTATGCCGCAGACACGTATGCTAATGTGCTGCTCTTTTAACACACTCGCCTGATGTTTGATTTGCTCGAGTAAGCCTGCGCCAACATTGCCACAACCCACTAAAAACACATCCAAATACTGCTGCACATCGAAAAAGCCTTGATGACAGGCGGCGACCGCATGTTTGGTCTTACGCTGTTCGATCACCGTTGAAATAGAACGCTCGGAGGAGCCTTGGGCAATCGCGATGATATTCACACTCGCCTGCGCTAACGCTTGGAAGAACCGTGCTGCCACACCTTTATGGGTACGCATTCCATCACCGATCAAGGAGACAATTGCCAAGTCATGGCGCATTTCGATTGGCTCGAGTAAGTCACTTTTGATTTCTAACTCAAATTCCTGCTCTAGCGCCGACTTCACCTTGTCGGACTCACTGGTCGCCACACAAAAGCTGATGCTGTATTCGCAAGAACTCTGGGTGATGAGTGACACGGAAACACCACTACGGGAAATTGCAGCCAGTGTGCGGCTCGCCATGCCGACCATGCCTTTCATACCAGGGCCTGATACATCAAACATGGTTTGATTATCGAGGTTTGAAATGGCTTTAACCTGCAAGCCGCTCTGATCGGCCTGATTCGATACCAGAGTGCCGGGCGCATCGGGATTAAAGCTGTTTTTGATATAACAGGGGATGTGGAACTGGGCGATAGGCGCAATGGTTTTAGGGTGCAACACCTTAGCCCCAAAGTAAGACAGCTCCATCGCCTCCTGATAACTTAACTGCGTTAGCAACTTAGCATCGGCGACCACCCGAGGATCGGTATTATATACGCCGTCAACGTCGGTCCAAATCTCGCAGCTTGAAGCATCTAAACAAGCGGCCAGCACGGCAGCAGAGTAATCAGAACCGTTACGGCCTAAGGTCACAACCTTGCCGTCTTCATCGGCGGCGGTAAAGCCGGGCATCACCCAAACCCGCTTCTCATCGAGGGCAAGATTTTTAAATCGCGGTTTGCTGACGGCAATATCGACCACGGATTCTAGCGGACGACCACGGCCTAAAAATAGTTCACGTGGGTCTAGCTGCGCCGAAGTAATGCCTTTTGCCAGCATGACTTGCTCCATCAACGCAGCAGACAAACGCTCACCCGCAACCACGATCTCGGCGCGCACCCCGTCTGGGCATTCCTGCAACAGCGTAATACCGCGTAATCTGTCCTGCCAACGTGCAAGCTGCGCGCTTAGTCCGGCGAACAGCACTTCGCTCTGGCTACTAGAGAGTCCAGAACTAACCGCATCCTGATAGAGCGAGGTAAACACCCGCTCAACGTGTTGAATGACTGGTGAATAATCTTCCCCTTTCACCGCCACATCGACCATTTCAAGCAGAGCGTTTGTCACTGTTGCAGGCGCAGAGAGCACTGTCGCCACCAGCTCAGCTTTCGCTGCCTTGGCCACGATATCCGCCGCCATTGAAAATCGCTGCCAATTTGCAAGCGAGGTACCACCAAATTTCATCACTTTCATCTTGATCTCCTGTACCGCGCCCGACTAAGAAACATAAGCTAAAAACAAAAAAGCCCGCTTCTTTGTGGGAAGCGGGCTCGTCGTTAAAATTCTTTAGGGTGTATCAGCCCGCCCCCACTCTGGTTGTAGTGGTGGTTGTAATAATGGTAATTACTACGAAACCAAGGCTATGCATACGTTTAGACTTATCTATGTCAATGTGATGTTAAACAGAATTGCCTTTTTCACCTAACCTTGTCAACCCCCAAACTGGATTATTTATGCACAAATCTTTCACTTGAGTAAATTAGTGATTCAAGATTAATAAATATCAAGTTTTCATAGGCTAAAAATGCGTTTTCATCAATACAAAACTGTTTACGTAAACGTAATGCCAGACAATTACACTCAACTTAACCTATTAAAAAATAAATAATTTATAATGATATATTTTCATCATTCGAAAATTAAAGCATTTCAGTCTGTTTCCACACATAACAAAGGGCAACTCATAAAAACCACAATTCATCTTTTGTATCGTCCTTAATCTCAGTAAATCGAACTCACAAAAAGCTGTGCGATATCTAACATAAGCAACTTCAAATTATCGCCAGCACCCTAAAAGCGCGTTATTATGCGCGCACATTCCGAACCGGAGGCGATATGAAGATCACCCAACACAGCGCGGTAACCATTCATTACCGTTTATCAGATCAAGAAGGCAGACTTTTAGAAGACTCTTTTGATGCCGAACCAATGTTATATCTGCACGGTGCAGAAAACCTGATCCCAGGTTTAGAGGCTGCATTAGAAGGTAAAACCAAGGGCGAAACACTGGATGTGACAATCAGTGCTGAAGAAGCTTATGGTCCTTACCACGATGGTCTGCGTCAAGCCGTACCATTAGAAGCGTTCGGTGATATCGAAGATATCGTTCCTGGCATGCGCTTTATTGCCGAGACAGAAATGGGTCAACGCCCAGTGCAAGTTGTCGAAGTCAAAGATGATGTCGTTATCGTTGATGGCAACCATCCTTTAGCGGGCCAAGCACTGAGCTTCAATATTGAAATTATCGATGTTCGTGCGGCAACAGCTGAAGAAATTGCCCATGGTCATATTCATGCCCACGGCGGATGTGGTGGTCATGGACACAGCCATGATCATGACCACGGTGGCGGATGTTGTGGTGGTTCAGGTCATGATGCGGGTGGCTGCTGTGGCGGTTCTGATGACCATGGTCATCACCACCATGACCATGATCACGAAGCTTGTGACACACCTAAAGCGGGATGTGATGGCAACGGTGGTTGCGGCTGCCGCAGCTAATGTAGGTTCACAAGCCTAATAGCCCTCCCAGAGGAGCTGATAAAAAAGCACTTCCTTAAATAAGGAGGTGCTTTTTTTATCGCCAAATGATTATAATCAGCAGGTAAATAGGGAAGTTTAAAATCAAACAGCATTTTCAGCTAAAAAAAACAATATTTTCAAATCGATATAAACATCACGCAACGGAGTGCATATGTTAGCAAAACCAGTATATGAAGTTTTACCCTTTGGCTATATGGTACTAGGCTGTTTAAGCTTTATGCTGCTAGAACCTGATTATGCGCTGATTGCTGCTCTTGTTGTGTTTGTTTTGGGCGCCAGAATTTACAATTTACGTTCTCAAAATCGCCGAACCGATCCTGTAAAACGCCGAAAATCTGGATATCTACCTAAGACAATTTACGATTTATTGCCTTTTATTTATCTCTTTTCTGCCTTAGCTATTTTTAAATTTTTCCCTAAAAATCTTTATCCTTTGCTGGCCATTATGTTACTCAGTTATAGTTTTTATATTCTCGTTAGACGCTCCATCCACCGCCGACATAAAATACCGACAACTCCCCAGTTTTAATCAAATATCTAGTCCAATGGAGCCCAAATAATTAACTGATAAGCTGTTGGATTTTATCCCTATGGCTGGGTGCCATATTCTTTAAATAGTTAGAACAACGGGTAATAGTCGCAATACTCACCTGATACTCGGCAGCAATTTGTCTCTGGCTCATTTCTCCATTTAGCAATAGCTGGAAGACTTTTAGCCGACCGGCAATAGCGCTGCGCTCTTCCTCGGTCAGCAATAAATGAAACAATACCGACAGCTCTTCATAATTCCCATGGCTCAAAATTTTTTCTAATACTAAGTCCCAATTGGCTCGCATAATCGCCCCATAAGTATTGTTTAAGCATTACAACGGCAGTTTAGCAGATTTACTCTGCCGGCAAATAACTTGTTACGTTTATCCCTCTTATCTAGACAAAAACTGACAAATTTGCTTCTAGTACATTGAGTTAATTTGTGTACAATAGCAGAGCAATGTCACACTTCGACGCTAATTTGTGAGAATACGATGAAAAAATTACTCCTAACTCTCGTTGCCGGTACCTTATTGGCTTCAACTGCTCAAGCACACAATTTTGAAGATGCAAAAGATGCGATTCAATATCGCCAATCTGGATTCAGCTTAATTGCTTATAACTTTGGTGATATGGGCGCCATGATGAAAGGTAAAAAGCCTTTCGATGCTGAAACCTTTGCGATGCGCGCAAAAAATGTCGCTGCGCTTTCACACATCCCTTTCGAAGGCTTTATTGAAGGTTCAGATAAAGGCGATACCGAAGCCCTAGCCAAAGTATGGCAAGACAAGGCTGACTTTGACGCTAAGATGAAAACCTTCCAAGAAAATGCTGCAATTTTAGCGACTGTTGCTCAAAAAGGTGACCAAGCTGAAATCAAGCAAGCCTTTATGGATACAGGCAAGAGCTGTAAAGGCTGCCATGACGTTTACAAAAAAGATTAATGTTCTCGTAATCTCTTGTAAAAAGCCTGCAATATGCATAATGCCGATCAGTTAAGACAGATCGCTTGACGATCTCGCTGAAAAGATCAAAATCCGATGACCTCATGTCATCGGATTTTTTATGCAACTCTCAGAAGCACTCGCCCGTACTCATATTACCCGCCTAACCGAATTCACCTGCTTAGCTGATGTGTTAGAACCTGAGTTAATTCAATCTTGCCTAGACTCTCAGGGCGTTGCGACGTTAAGACGGCGTAAATTGCCGATGGACGCGATGATTTGGGCCGTTATCGGAATGGCTTTGTTCCGAGGGGAGTCTGTTCGGTCACTCATCAACAAACTCGACATTGTTTTGCCGCAAGAGATTGATTATGTTGCACGCAGCGCCGTGACTCAGGCGCGTAAACGATTGGGCAGTGAGGTTATTAGAGAAGTATTTAGCCGCAGCGCCAATACCTGGCACGCGAGAGCTGAACATCCTCATTGGTGCGGTCTTAACTTGTATGGTGTTGACGGTGTCGTGTGGCGGACACCCGATAGTGTCCAAAATCAAGCCGCCTTTGCGCGAACCGCCAACGCTTCAGGCGAAGCGGCTTATCCGCAAATTCGCATGGTTTGCTTGATGGAATTAAGCAGCCATTTATTGGTCAACAGCGCCTTTGATTCGGTTGCCGAAAATGAAATGAACTTAGCGTCCCAGCTCATTCCTAGCATTCCTAATCACAGCCTAACCCTATTTGACCGAGGATTTTACTCGCTCGGCCTGCTGCACGCTTGGCAGCAAGCGCAACCTGATAGCCACTGGTTGTTGCCATTGAAGAAAGGCACTCAATATGAGGTGGTGCGAACGCTAGGAAAGCATGACCAGAGGGTGAAACTCACCACGACACCTCAAGCCAGAAAGAAATGGCCGCAGCTCCCAGATACCCTTGAAGCGCGTTTATTGACTAAGACAGTGAAAGGTAAGTCAGTCGCCATTTTGACCTCGTTGACAGACCCGATGCGTTACCCCAGCGAAGACATCGTCGACTTATATGCCCATCGATGGGAAATCGAACTGGGCTATAGAGAGATGAAACAACATCTACTGGAGAGCCGTTTTACGCTTCGCAGTCAACTACCGGAGCTGGTGACTCAAGAGTTATGGGGCGTGCTACTGGCCTATAATCTCATTAGATATAAGATGTTGCTGATGGCTAAAAGCTTGCCATCGGTCCATCCCAATCAACTGAGTTTTCGGGATGCGGCGAGTTATATCATCTTCAAGTTGACACAACTGTCATCACAAACACCGGGGAATGTCCCGAGAGACGTATTGGATATAGAACGAAATGCACGGCAATTTAAGCTGGATGGTAAACGGGAAAGGGCATATCCACGAGTCCTTAAAATGAGCAAAAACAAGTTTCCGGTTAGACCAAAGAAAAATGCCGTTCACTCTTAAGTGAACGGCATTATGCAATATGCAGGCTTTTTACTCCTGAGCATTCGCTAAAGCACTTGCACTACAGGCCACATCAAATAAGTAAATACAACCCCTGCGATGATTAACAGCAGGATTAATGCCAGCCACAGTGATTTAAAAACCAACTGAGACTCTAACTTTGCGTACTCAAGCTTAGATACACGCTTGTAACCGCTAACCATCGCACCTACTAACTTGTCACCTTTAAGCGCGTGCACAATAACCGCCAACACATGCACGGCAGTTAAGGCTAAGATCAGGTTAAAATTCATCTTATGTAACCAAGTGAGAAACGAACCTGTATCAGCACTCACATAGCTGTATAGCGGACCTTCGGTAAACACATCATCGGTAGCAAACAGTCCAGTGATTAGCTGTAAGCTAATAATGGCAATCAACACAATTACCATATAACCGCCCATCGGATTATGTCCTAATACCACAGACACGCCCTTTGTTCGAACTTCTTTTAAATACTCAAACACAACCCTAGGGTGGTGCACGAAGTGGCTAAATCTGGCTGTATCACTGCCAATTAAGCCCCACAAAAGACGAAAGCCAATCAAGATCAACAGACTATAAGCAAAGATCTGATGCCATTGCATTTCGCCCACTTCGGCGCTCCACCACAATAAAGCTATTAGGGCCACCATGCCCCAGTGAAAAAAGCGTATGGGTAAATCCCAGACCTTAACTTTGATATGTTCGGTTTCCATAATACCTGCCACTCGACGAAACAATGAAATAAGTGAAGGTATTTTATCGGGATCTAATGAAAAACTTAAAGTAAAGATAGGTCAATGATAGGAAAGACTGCGGAGTTATCCCATCAAATATGGCCTGTTCTGATAGCCAATACAAGCCTTTTCGGCTAAGAATCACCGAGATTTGTCTAAGCGATCAAATATCCAACGAACAGTATCTAACCGGACAGAAAATGTGATTTAGATCTCGTTTTTAAAGATGTAGATTGGTAATCTGAAACTGAAGAAAATAAATAGAAGGTTCGACATATGCTAAAGATTACGAGCAAGCAATTAGAAGTAACTGCCCCAATCCGTGAACGCATTGAAAGCCGTTTGGAGAAACTTTCTAGACATGATGTGCAGTTGATTAATCCCCATGTCATTATTACCGAGGAGAAACCTGGTTTCAAAATTGAAGCGTCGGTTGGCATCCCAAATGGAGAACTTTTTGCTCAAGCTAAACACGATAATCTTTATGCAGCTATCACTGCTATGGGTCAAAAATTAGAGAAGCAACTCAATCGTTTAACCCACAAACCTGAAGCACAACGTTTTACATCCATTGCTCATCCCGAAGAGGCTATTAATGTCGAGGATGATTACGAGGAGGAAGATGCAGCTTAAGTTACTCAATGTAGTGCGAGACCACATCACTTCGAGAGCATAAAAGTAGATAAGGTTTAATAGGTCACATTTTTTAGCAAAAGTTTGATAGGCCATCCTAATGGCCAGTAAAAAGAGTGTGAACCTTTAAATAACTACTACACTTTACTAAGTGACAGCAAAATCGAAGTGATGTGAATTTCAGATTAATAGCATTTAATACCACCACAAGAAGGAGTACGCCGCCATACAAAACTCACACTCAAAAACAGTGACACAGGTAGTCACATAAAGCATTAAAGCAGCCACATAAATTCGGTAACGCCAAGCTGTAATGTTTATGCGTTTCCCATCTGATTATCAAATGAGATGCGAGGTTACTAAAAGTACAAACCGATGACCAACAACTAACGACAAACGCACTAATGGGTGTTAACACACGAGTCGATCATTAAGGAGTAACCTACTACATCATATTGCCAGTTTAAGTCTTACACACTTTTCAAGCCCAAATGTAACAACCAAGAGGAGGACGTTAGCAATAGAGCCACATAGGTACCATGAAAGGCCACTTTAGGTGAATTAGCTTCTTAACAGTCAAACAATATGAGGAGGTTAATAGCGTTATCGGTAATATGAGCAAGTAGACATATTACAAATAGTGATTAAATGAATTTAGATAACACGAAACAAGGCGAGCTGCTTAACAGCAAAATACCCAGTACCTTTTTGAGTACTAACTATCGGCCAGATTTCTTTATCTATGTTCTAAAGTGTAATCGTAAGTGAAAATGTAAGCGAAAGTTGTAAGTTGAAAAATGAGTTAACATGCTGAATAAACAAATCTAATGCGATATCTGTTTGTTTATTCACAAAGCGTCAATGAATCCTTTAATAACAATGCTCAATAACCTAGGAGGAATAGTTTGTTTGACCAGTCTTTCAACCAGCGCACCTTCGGGTGCGCTTTGCTTTTATACTCCATAGTCGTTCAACCATTTACTTAAGCACTTAGTATCAAACTTGTTCTTAAGCTAATGCACATTTCGCACAGTAACTGTTTAAGTGAAACACCAGTCCCCCGTAGCTTAATCTACCGCTAAAAACCCCAGAGCGAAGCGTTAACCCAGCTCGAGTTTTAGTGTAGACTTACCCGTTCGTCCATAACTCAAAGCAAGGCATTGAAATCATGACTCAAGCGCTGTTTTATCTACTGCCGCCGATGGGCGTGAACACGGCCTTTAGTGACATGTATCAATTGGCTTGCCGCTTGGCCCAACAGGGATTTATAAACCAGCAGCAGGTCTATATTCACTGTCAGGACAAGAACATCGCCTTCGAAATCGACGAGTTACTATGGCAGTTTGAACCCTGTGCATTTGTCCCCCATAACCTCAAAGGTGAAGGCCCAACCACGGGTTCCCCCGTTGAAATCGGTTTTGATCGACTTGGACCTAACAAAAGTCGTCAACTTCTGATTAATCTTGCAGACCAAGTACCGCCATTTGCGGTAAACTTTGGTCAAATCTTCGATTTTGTAGCTAATGACGACCAACATAAGGCGATAGCACGTGAACGCTACCGCCAATATCGTGGCTTAGGGATTGAATTAACAACCCAAAATTTAGCAACACATCCACTTAATTTAGCTTGAGACAGATACGTTCCCATGGAAAAAACATACGATCCTCAGTCCATTGAGCAGACTCTTTACCAAAACTGGGAAGAGCAAGGTTACTTTAAGCCCCACGGCGATGCCTCACAGGGCAACTATTGCATCATGATCCCACCGCCCAATGTGACGGGCAGTCTGCACATGGGTCACGCTTTCCAAGATACCATCATGGATACCCTGATCCGCTACCAACGTATGAAGGGCAAAAACACCCTATGGCAAGTCGGTACTGACCATGCGGGTATTGCGACTCAAATGCTGGTTGAGCGTAAGCTTGAAGCCGAAGAAGGCAAGAGCCGCCATGACCTTGGCCGCGATGCCTTTATGGAAAAAGTATGGGAATGGAAAGCGCAATCGGGTGGCACAATCACTAAGCAGCTACGTCGTATGGGCGCCTCTGTGGATTGGGACCGTGAGCGTTTCACTATGGACGAAGGCTTGTCTAAAGCCGTTCAAGAAGTGTTTGTCCGTCTCTATGAAGACGATTTGATTTACCGTGGTAAACGCTTAGTGAACTGGGATCCTAAGCTGCACACCGCGATTTCTGATCTCGAAGTGGAAAACAAAGAAAAGCAAGGCCACATGTGGCATCTGCGTTATCCATTAGCCGACGGCGAGCTGACCGCAGACGGTAAAGATTACCTCGAAGTCGCCACCACGCGTCCTGAAACTATGCTGGGTGATAGCGCAGTAGCTGTTCATCCAGACGATGAGCGTTATCAAGCACTGATCGGCAAATTTATTCTGCTGCCTATTGTTAATCGTCGCATCCCTATCGTTGCCGATGACTATGTAGACATGGAGTTTGGTACAGGCTGTGTGAAGATCACCCCTGCCCACGACTTTAACGACTATGAAGTCGGTAAACGTCACAAACTTCCTATGTTCAACGTGTTGACCTTAGATGCAGCCATTCGTGCATCCGCCGAAGTCGTCAATACTGATGGCACAATCAATACTAGCTTAGATGGCAGCCTGCCAGAGCGTTATGCAGGTTTAGATCGTTTCAAAGCCCGTGATGCCATTGTGGCAGAGTTTGAAACTTTAGGTCTGCTCGAAAAAATCGCGCCACACGGCCTAAAAGTGCCCTACGGTGACCGCTCAGGCGTGGTTATCGAACCAATGCTGACCGACCAATGGTACGTTGCCGTTGCGCCTATGGCCAAAACCGCAATCGAAGCCGTTGAAAATGGCGATATTAAGTTCGTGCCACAGCAATACGAAAACATGTACTTCTCTTGGATGCGCGACATTCAAGATTGGTGTATCTCTCGCCAATTATGGTGGGGTCACCGCATCCCTGCTTGGTACGATGCCAACGGTAAGGTCTATGTCGGCCGCACCGAAGCTGAAGTGCGTGCTAAGCACAATATCGATGATGCTATCGCCCTGCGCCAAGATGAAGACGTACTGGATACTTGGTTCAGCTCTGCCCTGTGGACATTCTCGACCTTAGGCTGGCCTGACAAGGTTGAGGATTTAAAAACCTTCCATCCAACCGACGTGTTGGTAACGGGTTTTGACATCATCTTCTTCTGGGTTGCCCGTATGATCATGATGACCATGCACTTCATCAAAGATGAAGACGGTAAGCCACAGGTGCCATTTAAAACCGTTTATGTGACAGGCCTTATCCGCGATGAAGCGGGTAACAAGATGTCAAAATCTAAGGGCAACGTACTTGACCCATTGGATATGATTGACGGTATCGATCTAGAAGCCCTCGTTGAAAAACGTACTGGCAACATGATGCAGCCACAACTGGCCGCCAAGATTGAAAAGAGCACCCGTAAAGAGTTTGAAAATGGTATCGAAGCCCACGGTACTGATGCCCTGCGCTTTACTCTAGCGGCAATGGCATCAACTGGCCGTGATATCAACTGGGATATGAAGCGTTTAGACGGTTACCGCAGCTTCTGTAACAAGCTTTGGAACGCATCACGTTACGTGCTGATGAATACCGAAGGCCAAGATTGCGGCCCGAACTCACCTGACTACCAAGGTGGTGAGATGGAACTATCGCTGGCGGATCGCTGGATCATCGGTTTATTCAACCAAACCGTAAAAACCTACGACGACCACATGGCAAACTACCGCTTCGACCTCGCAGCCAACACCTTGTACGAGTTCACTTGGAACCAGTTCTGCGATTGGTACTTAGAGTTAACTAAGCCAGTACTGCAAAACGGCAATGAAGCGCAAATGCGCGGCACCCGCCATACGTTGGTCAATGTGTTAGAAGCGATGCAACGTCTGATGCACCCAATGATGCCATACATCACTGAAACCATCTGGCAACGCGTTAAACCACTGACTGGCGCCCAAGGCGACACCATCATGCTGGCACCATTCCCAAGCTATGATGCCGCCAAAGTAGATGCGACCGCGATGGCCGACCTCGAGTGGGTTAAGCAAGTCATTGTTGCGGTTCGTAATATCCGTGCAGAGCTCAATATAGCGCCTTCTAAGCCATTAAATGCCCTACTGCGTGGCGTGAGTGCCCAAGACAAAGCCCGTGTTGAAGCTAACCAAGCCTTCTTCACAACGCTTGCACGCTTAGAAAGTATGACAATTCTTGGTGAAGGTGAAACGGCGCCAATGTCGACCACAGGTCTGATTGGCGAAATGGAATTATTAATTCCGATGGCAGGTCTGGTGGATGTAGCGGCCGAAATGGCTCGTATCGACAAGCAGCTTGAAAAGCTGACTCAAGAGATTGCCCGTATCGAAGGTAAATTATCCAATGAAGGCTTCGTGGCAAAAGCACCGCCAGCCGTAATTGATAAAGAGCGCGCTAAGATGGCCGATCTCAGCCGTGATATGGACAAACTAAAAGAGCAAAAAGCCGAGTTTGCTAAGCTAGAAGCCTAATCACGACATCTACGCTAAAAAGGGCTGTATTTTACAGCCCTTTTTATTTCCCCTGTTCCACCTAAATCGCGTTAACACTCTTCAAACCTCTCTCAGAACTCGCCCCCCCTAAGACCCAAAGAAGCTCATCGATCCCTTGTTCCATGCTTATCTCCCCTTCTCTCTTTTACGGCAGATATTGCTAGCCCATTGCTATCTCTTTATCACACGTAAAATAGCAAGCCAGAGCGATAAACATCATCGCTTAAGGCGTTGGCATTTCAACAAGCATAACGTGGCGTAAAAGACGGGCTATCAATGCGTAAAGCTCAACAAGAGATAAGGATTGAAGCAATATAATCCAGAAAAATCCCATAAAAAAAGCCCTGCAATTACTTGCAAGGCTCATCTAATCTAACTAAGTAGATGGTGCGCGTGGAAGGATTCGAACCTCCGACCGCCTGGTTCGTAGCCAGGTACTCTATCCAGCTGAGCTACACGCGCTTAAATACAGGGTAAGTTGCTAACTTACCGACAGACTAGAGTCTAGAAGAAGCACTTAAGTCTCGCAAATTAAATCTATTCACTAGGAATAGAATGGCGGAGAAGGAGGGATTCGAACCCTCGATGGGAGATAAAGCCCATACTCCCTTAGCAGGGGAGCGCCTTCGGCCACTCGGCCACCTCTCCGCAAAATCTGCATTTGTAAGCTAATGCTTACTAAAATGGTGCGCGTGGAAGGATTCGAACCTCCGACCGCCTGGTTCGTAGCCAGGTACTCTATCCAGCTGAGCTACACGCGCGATTTTTGCGTTTTGCTAACAAAGCTAATGCTTTGCCTGCGAATTGGTGCGCATGGAAGGAGTCGAACCTCCGACCGCCTGGTTCGTAGCCAGGTACTCTATCCAGCTGAGCTACATGCGCATTTTTAACTGTTATCTCAACACATTCGCATTAAGATTGAATATGGTGCGCGTGGAAGGATTCGAACCTCCGACCGCCTGGTTCGTAGCCAGGTACTCTATCCAGCTGAGCTACACGCGCTTAAAAACACTTACTTGAAGCACTAACTACAAAATTTCGTCTGAAATTCAAACCTGATGAGTTAAAGATAACTAATGCAGAGATGGTGCGCATGGAAGGAGTCGAACCTCCGACCGCCTGGTTCGTAGCCAGGTACTCTATCCAGCTGAGCTACATGCGCGACTTGTATCTATCTTGCTTCAATAAAATGGTGCGCGTGGAAGGATTCGAACCTCCGACCGCCTGGTTCGTAGCCAGGTACTCTATCCAGCTGAGCTACACGCGCACTTTTATCGGTAAGAAATGGCGGAGAAGGAGGGATTCGAACCCTCGATGGGAGATAAAGCCCATACTCCCTTAGCAGGGGAGCGCCTTCGGCCACTCGGCCACCTCTCCGTTTTCTTGGCGCACATATTACTGTTTGACGAAAATAAGTCAAACCCTTTTTCTGAAACAACTTCTGTTTGAAGCGTTTTTAATCACATTGCTGTTATATCAATCCAATGTGTTGATTTGCGCCAATCTTTCGGTTCCAAAAATAAAAAAGCCAGTTAAAAAACTGACTCTTCTATGTCGTTAATACTCGCATAAACGCCGTATTAAAAGTTACCACCTTCTGAAGGTGTACCTGATTTTTCAGATTGAATGCGTTGGTAGATCTCTTCACGGTGGACAGAAACCTCTTTCGGTGCATTCACACCAATACGCACTTGATTGCCTTTTACCCCTAGCACTGTAACAGTGACTTCATCACCAATCATCAGTGTTTCGCCAACACGACGAGTCAAAATCAGCATTCGATAGCTCCTTTATGTCTTAATTCAGCTTACACACGGCACTCATCCGGTAGATGGGCTTATTATAGGGTCAGCTGAGTACAAATTAATAGTATTCAATACTCAAACGGTTATTTAATTACACCTTATTTAGTTCGAAAGCGTGATGTAGCGCCCGAACCGCCTTGTGTAAGTCCCTTTCATCGATCACAGTTGACAATTTACTCTCCGATGTCGAAAGTAACTTAGCATGGATTGTTTCATTACCCAATACATCTAACATCTTAGTCAATAATCCAACTTTTGCCTGTAAACCTTTGCCAACTAAAGACACTTTTGCACGTTGGCGCTCAACAATCAATTGGCCTAGATCAAGACTTTCACTTAAAAGCTCTAGCTCATGCAATAAAATATCCACCTTGGCTTCGGCCAGCATAAAACTGACACATTCGGCTGCCGAAGTTTCATTGAGTTTGAGCGGGGTAATAAACTCAACATCAATCTCAAGCCGTGCCAAGCAAGCTAACAGTGCTTGATAATGCTCACTGCTGGTAAATAACCCTTTTATGGTTAAGGTCGCGAGCGCCTTATTAATCGCAATACCTTGCACAGATGCTGCCATCGCCAGCTCGGACTCATCACCAAATTGGATTAATGTCCCATGGCCCGCCTCAAAGCTCGACAATACACGCAGTGGCACTTTAAAACGTTGTGCGTACTCAACCGAGTCGGGATGCAACACCTTAGCGCCGAGTTTTGCCATTTCTAGCATCACATCAAAACCAATCACATCGAGGCGTCTGGCACTACTATCGATATTTGGATCGGTCGTAAATACACCGGGCACATCGGTAAAGATTTGGCATTCATCGGCTTTTAACGCCGCTGCGAGTGCCACTGCCGTAGTATCTGAACCACCGCGCCCTAAGGTTGTTACATCACCATTGGGATCGATACCTTGAAAGCCAGCCACAATCGGCACAATGCCATCGTTTAGCAACGAGGTTAAGTATGCCGTATCGACACGCTCAATACTCGCCCGACCAAACTGACTGTTTGTATGAATTTGCACTTGATCACCAGTCAGGGATCTTGCGTTAATGCCGCGACGTTGTAACGCCATCGCCATTAACGCAATACTGATTTGCTCTCCCGTAGAGACCAGCATATCGAGTTCCCGCGCACTTGCGCGGGGATCGATTTGCGCCGCAAGCGCAAATAGTCTGTTGGTCTCCCCTGCCATCGCAGACAGCACCAAGACCTGCTGCTCACCATTGTGAGCGGACTTTGCAATTTGCTCGGCAACCACTTCGATGCGTTCAATCGAACCCACCGAAGTGCCACCAAACTTCTTCACAAAAAGCTTGCTACCACTAAGCTTTCGTTTTTCGAGCACAGCAACCTCTTAAGCTAAACGCTCAGTAATCCAAGGTAATACTTGAGACAGTGCCGCATCCAGATTTTCTGGTTGGCTACCACCCGCTTGGGCCATATCAGGGCGACCACCGCCTTTACCACCCACCTGCGCAGCAACCATAGCAACCAGTTCACCGGCCTTCACTTTACCGACTAAGTCGTTGCTTACACCCGCAATTAGGTTCACTTTGCCTTCTTGAGCCACACCAAGCAGGATAACGGTGGATTTCAGCTTCTGCTTTAACTCATCTTGCAGACCACGCAGTGCACCTGCTTCAACGCCTTCAAGCTTCTTAATCAGCACATTTACGCCATTAACCACAACCGCATCACCGGCTAAATCCGCACTCGCTGCCGCAGCTAACTTATCTTTTAGTTGCTGCATATCTTTTTCAAGTTGCTTCATTTTATCCAGTTGCGCTTTCAGCTTAGCCACAACAGATTGAGTATCGCCTTTCAGCAGTACTGCTGCTTCTTCAAGTTGCGCTTGTTGCTGTGCCACATAGGCCATCGCCGCAGCGCCGGTTACCGCTTCGATACGGCGAACGCCCGCAGCAATACCGCCTTCAGAGGTTATTTTGAATAGACCAATGTCACCGGTACGGCCAACGTGAGTACCACCACACAGCTCGATAGAGAAATCGCCCATAGTGACAACTCGCACCTCGGCATCATATTTCTCACCAAAGAGTGCCATCGCGCCTTTTTCTTTGGCTTCATCAATCGCCATTTCAGCGACTTTCAGCTCATGGTTACGGCGAATTTGGGTGTTGACTAACTCTTCAACCTGTTTCAATTCAGCAGGCTTGACCGCTTCGAAATGAGAGAAGTCGAAACGTAAACGCTCAGGGTCAACTAACGAACCTTTTTGAGTAACGTGAGTGCCTAATACTTGACGCAGTGCAGCATGTAATAAGTGAGTCACAGAGTGGTTTAACTGAGTACGGTGGCGCAGTTTCTTATCTACTTTCGCTTCGAGTACTTGACCAACGCTTAGGCTGCCAGCCGTTAACGTCCCTTTGTGGCCAGAGGCTTGACCAAACTTTTGCGTATCGTTAACAGCGAACTCAATACCTTGAGCCACTAATACGCCCTTGTCGCCGACTTGGCCGCCCGATTCTGCATAGAATGGCGTCACATCGAGCACCACTACGGCATCATCACCCGCATTGATTGCAGGCACTGACTCACCGTTTAGGTAAAGTGCTGTGACTTTGGCATTGCCAGTGAGTTCTGAGTAACCACAGAATGCAGTTTCAGCATCAATTTTCAGTGCTGCGTTGTAATCGGCGCCGAAGTTACCCGCGGCTTGAGCGCGGCTACGTTGCTCAGCCATCGCCACTTCGAAGCCAGCTTCATCGACGATAATGTTGCGCTCACGGCATACGTCGGCGGTTAAATCCACTGGGAAGCCATAGGTATCGTACAGTTTAAAGACAGTTTCACCGTCTAAGGTATCGCCCTGCAATTCGTTTAACGCGCTATCTAGGATACCTAAACCACGCTCAAGCGTACGGGCAAACTGTTCTTCTTCCGCTTTAAGGGCTTTTTCAACAATCACTTGGGTATCGGCAAGACCTTTAGCGGCATCGCCCATCACTTCGATTAGCGTCGGAACTAACTTGTAGAAGAAGGCTTCGGTTGCACCTAACTTGTTACCATGACGCACTGCGCGGCGAATAATACGGCGCAGTACATAGCCACGACCTTCGTTTGATGGCATCACACCATCGGCAACTAAGAAGGCGCATGAACGGATATGGTCGGCAATAACGCGCAGCGACTTGTTAGATAAATCAGTCACGCCGATGATTTCAGCCGCTTTGGCAATCAAGGCGCGGAAAATATCGATTTCGTAGTTTGAATGCACGCCTTGCATAATCGCAGCGATACGCTCGATACCCATACCGGTATCAACAGAGGGTTTTGGCAGCGGCAACATTTCACCAGAGGCTTGGCGATTGTATTGCATGAATACGATGTTCCAGATTTCGATGAAACGGTCGCCATCTTCTTCTGGGCTACCAGGGCGTCCGCCCCAAATATGATCGCCGTGATCGTAGAAAATTTCGGTACAAGGGCCACAAGGACCTGTATCACCCATTTGCCAGAAGTTATCTGAAGCGAATGGCGCGCCCTTGTTGTCGCCGATGCGAATGATGTTTTCAGCGGCAACACCAATTTTTTTATTCCAAATTTCAAAGGCTTCATCGTCCGTTTGGTAAACAGTTACACACAGACGTTCCTTCGGTAGCTTTAATACTTCGGTCAGGAAGGTCCAACCAAAACGAATCGCATCTTCTTTGAAATAATCACCAAAGCTGAAGTTACCCAGCATTTCGAAGAAAGTATGGTGACGAGCGGTGTAACCAACGTTATCTAAATCGTTGTGTTTACCACCCGCACGGACGCAGCGTTGGGCAGTGGTCGCACGTGTATAGCTACGTTTGTCCATGCCAAGAAACACGTCCTTGAACTGGTTCATACCGGCGTTGGTGAATAACAGTGTGGGATCGTTGCCTGGTACAAGAGAGCTACTGTCCACAACTTGGTGACCATTGCTGCGGAAAAATTCGAGGAAAGCACTTCTAAGCGCTGCTGTCGTTTGATACATGAAATCGTCCTGAATTGGGTAAGCATGACCAGCTACACCATAAGGTAGCCGTATTTCTATTTGCCCAGCATTATAAGCAGACTGAAGAAAGACGACCAGCCTTGAATAGCGATATCACGCTTCGGAGTCTAATATTTTCGATGAGTTTTCATCTAATACAGGGCTTATCACAACAACCCAAGATGAAAGTGGTGAAAAAGGACTAATTCTGTGAGGGAGATGAACTGAGTTAAGAATGATAAGCACAAACTTACCAGGGCAAGTTTATATGATTACATTAGGGCGTGTTGACGTTTCGAGATTAAATTTTGTTAGTTCTGGCAAGTTCGTGCTCGCGAAACGAGGAATGATGTGTAGTTATTCTACTCAAATGACTAGTGACAAAGAGCAAAGGCTTGCCAGACGAACACTTTAGGCAGCATTTGGCTGGCTTTTATGCAAGGCAAAGTCAGTGCAGTGTAGTTATTCTACATAAACGGACGATAACGCGGCAGAAAACCCAGCCAAACTGCTGCAAAAATAACCCTGACACGTCAACACGCCCTAGTCATCATTATCTTCCAAAGGATCATAATCTAAGGCATAGGTGACTTGTTCGTAATTAAAGCCTTGGCTCAGTAAAAACCGTACTCGTTTGGCTTTTTCTTTTGCAATTTGCTCGCGGGATAGTGAGCCTTTTACTTCAAGCACTTTAGGGACCGTATACTTTTTGATGGCTTTCGCTTTTGCCAACTCAAACCAATCATGCTCATTTGCAGATAAGGCAGCTTCGATACAATCTTTAGTCAGCCCCTTTTGAGCAATAGCTTGACGAATGCGAATTGGTCCATGACCACGGGCAATGTGGCTTCGAACGAGAAGCTCGGCATAGCGCTTATCATTGATAAATCCTGACGCTTCACAATCATCAAGCACAGGATCGATATCAGCGACCTCAAAGCCTTTTTCGAGCAGTTTTGTGCGGATTTCTTGGCGGGAATAATCGCGGCGCGCTAACAGCGCGACCGCAATTTGACGGGCAGACTGGCTCAGAATACTTCGCCTGTTTCTAAATCAATATTCCCCTCGATATTATCATCATCGGATGCTGATGATGCCAGTGCACTTGGGTTACTCAATAATAACTCACGCAATGTCTTATCGATTTCAGCGGCAATGGCTGGGTTTTCAGTCAAATATTTACCCGCATTGGCACGGCCTTGACCAATTTTATCGCCCTTGTAGCTATACCAAGCACCAGCTTTCTCAATCAGTTTATGGGCTACCCCTAAATCGACTAACTCGCCAGTACGGTTGATACCTTGACCGTAAAGGATTTGAAACTCAGCTTGCTTAAATGGTGCAGCCACTTTGTTTTTAACCACTTTGACACGAGTCTCGTTACCAACCACTTCATCGCCTTCTTTGATAGCACCAGTACGGCGAATATCTAAACGAACAGAAGCATAGAATTTCAGAGCATTACCACCCGTTGTGGTTTCTGGGTTACCAAACATCACACCAATCTTCATACGAATTTGGTTGATGAAGATTAACAGTGTATTCGATTGCTTGAGGTTACCCGCTAACTTACGCATCGCTTGACTCATCATACGCGCCGCTAAGCCCATGTGTGAGTCACCGATTTCGCCCTCAATTTCTGCCTTGGGTGTTAATGCCGCGACTGAGTCAACGATGATCACATCTACCGCGCCAGAACGGGTTAACGCATCACAGATCTCAAGAGCTTGTTCACCGGTATCGGGTTGTGAACACAATAAGTTATCAATATCTACACCTAACTTTTTCGCGTAGATAGGATCGAGAGCGTGCTCAGCATCGATAAAGGCACAGGTTTTACCTTCGCGCTGAGCAGCGGCAATCACTTCTAATGTCAGCGTTGTCTTACCTGATGATTCAGGACCATAAATCTCAACAATACGGCCCATTGGTAAACCGCCAGCCCCTAAGGCGACGTCAAGGGAAAGTGAGCCAGTAGAAATGGTCTCGACATCCATAGAGCGGTCTTCGCCCAGCTTCATGATGGAGCCTTTACCAAATTGCTTCTCAATTTGGCTCAATACCGCAGCAAGTGCTTTCTCTTTGTTTGGATCGACCTTCATTCCTGTTCCCTCATCTAGACAGCATCAGTACTGTCAAAAGTGATATTCAATTTAATAAAGCGGGTGATCAAAAAGCGAGGCTCTTTGTCGTAATCTGCTGACTAGTATACTGTACAATCATACAGTATCAATACCTGTGAATGAATTATTTTTATACCTTAAAATTTTCCCTTTTAGACAAGCTTTTACCCACCCATCCTGCAGATTTATCAAGATATCAGTGAATATCCACGCTTTGAGGATCAATTTTCTGTAAATTGTTGCTAAGATTGGCGCCAATTGATTTTAGACAGTAATAGTGCAAATCAACTGATTTTATCTCCCATTACTGTATGACTTTATTCCCTATTTCAGGGCCGGCATAGCGGACGATAACGATTTAATGAATCCTATAGATACCGATGATTTAGAAAAACATACCCCGATGATGCGTCAATATTTGACCATGAAAGCAGAGCATCACGACATGCTGCTGTTTTATCGTATGGGTGACTTCTATGAACTCTTCTATGATGACGCCAAACGAGCCTCTGAATTATTGGGCATTTCCCTTACGGCCCGAGGCAAAAGTGGTGGCGACCCGATCCCGATGGCGGGTATCCCTTACCATGCAGTTGAAGGCTATCTCGCAAAATTGGTTCAAATTGGCCAATCGGTTGCGATTTGTGAACAGATTGGCGATCCTGCCACCTCAAAAGGTCCGGTTGAGCGCAAAGTCGTACGCATTGTCACCCCAGGAACCTTAACCGATGAAGCGCTATTGCAGGAGCGGCAAGACAATCTGTTGGCCGCGGTTTATCAAGGCAAAGTGGGCTTTGGCTATGCGACTCTTGATGTGTCTTCTGGCCGTTTCGTGATTGCCGAATTAGAGACAAAAGAGTCCCTCGAAGCCGAATTGCAACGTACGAATCCGGTCGAAATTCTTTATAGCGAAGATTTTGGTGCACTGGAGTTATTGCATCATTTTAAAGGCAAACGTCGCCGCCCTGAGTGGGAATTTGATTACGATACCAGTATCAAACTGCTGTTGGCCCAGTTTGGCACTAAGGATTTACACGGTTTCGGTATAACCGATGCTCGCCTATCGCTGCAAGCGGCAGGCTGCTTGATGCAGTACGTAAAAGACACCCAGCGCACCGCCCTACCCCATATCAATGCTATTACCCGTTTTAATCAAACCGATACGATTGTCTTGGATGCGGCAACGCGCCGTAACCTCGAGCTGACACAAAATTTGAGTGGTGGTCGGGATAACACCCTAGCAGCCGTGCTCGACAATACTGCCACAGCCATGGGCAGCCGTATGTTACAACGCTGGATCCATCAGCCGTTGAGGGACCATGCACAGATTTTTGCTCGCCAAACGGCGGTCAGTGAGTTGCTCGCGACCGCAGCCCATGAGTCATTGCATGAGCAGCTTAAAGCTCTAGGAGATATTGAACGTATCATGGCAAGACTGGCGCTTCGTACCGCTCGTCCACGGGATTTTGCCCGACTACGCCAAGCATTAAACCTATTGCCTCAATTGCAGCAATCATTAGCACAGTTAAGTGCCCCCCATACGGTGAAGCTAGGCCAGCTCTTAGGTGAGTTTCCCGAAGAGCAACAACTGCTTGAGCGCGCCATTGTCGATAACCCGCCCATGCTTATCCGTGATGGCGGCGTGATCCGTGAAGGCTACAATGCCGAGTTAGATGAATGGCGTGGCTTAAGTGAAGGTGCCAGCGATTATCTAGTACAACTCGAAGCGCGGGAAAAAGAACGCACTGGCATTGCCACGCTGAAGGTAGGCTACAACCGAGTCCATGGTTACTATATTGAAGTCAGCCGTCTGCAATCACAGCAAGTGCCATTAAATTACCAACGCCGTCAAACCCTTAAGAATATGGAGCGTTATATCACGCCCGAGCTTAAGGAATATGAAGAAAAAGTGCTGTCGAGCCAAGGTAAGGCGCTCGCTCTTGAAAAACAACTGTGGGACGAATTGTTTGATTTAATCCTCCCCAAATTGCATGAGCTACAAGCCTTTGCCAGAGCAGCAGCCGAACTCGATGTGCTCAGTAACTTTGCCGAACGTGCCGAAACCTTAGGATATACCTGCCCAGAACTGAGCAGCGAAATCGGGGTAAAAATTGAAGCGGGTCGTCACCCTGTGGTTGAGCGTGTGAGTCAAACGCCTTTTATCGCCAACCCTGTCACTCTGCACAATCAACGCCGGATGTTGATTGTTACAGGTCCAAACATGGGCGGTAAATCGACCTATATGCGTCAAGTTGCACTGATCACCCTAATGGCACACATTGGCAGCTTTGTGCCAGCTGATCGCGCCATTATTGGTCCTATCGATCGAATTTTTACCCGTATTGGTGCCTCAGACGATCTCGCCTCAGGCCGTTCAACCTTTATGGTGGAAATGACTGAAACGGCCAATATTCTCCATAATGCCACTGCGCAGAGTTTAGTCTTGATGGATGAAATTGGTCGCGGCACATCAACCTACGATGGCCTGTCATTAGCCTGGTCTGCGGCTGAGTATTTAGCACAGCAAGTCGGCGCGATGACGCTGTTTGCGACCCATTATTTCGAGTTAACACAGTTACCGGAACTCATGGCTGGCGTCTATAACGTGCACCTCGATGCGATTGAGCACGAAGACACCATCGCCTTTATGCACGCGGTGCAAGAAGGTGCGGCCAGTAAGAGTTACGGTTTACAAGTTGCGGCCCTTGCTGGTGTACCAGCTCGGGTGATTAAGGCGGCAAAACATAAACTACATCAGCTTGAGAGTCGCGACCATCAAGTAGAGGGCACAAAGGCACCGATTCAAACCTTGTTAGCCCTGCCGGAGCCAGTGGAGAATCCGGCCATAAGCAAGTTAAAAGCCATCAATCCAGATAACCTGACCCCAAAACAGGCACTGGATTTACTCTATGAGCTTAAACGCTTGAGTTAAATAGCTTTGTTCATCGTAACTTAATAATAAAAACGCCCACAAAATGGGCGTTTTTATGGGTTGATTAAACAACCTTAAGCATTAGTTTCTAAATAAAGCCTCTACAGATAGCCCTTGCGCCCCCAGCAAATCGCGCATGCGTTTTAAGGCTTCCACTTGGATTTGGCGCACACGTTCACGGGTGAGACCAATTTCAGCGCCAACATCTTCAAGAGTTGATGGCTCGTAACCCAATAACCCAAAGCGTCGCGCTAACACTTCTCTTTGCTTGGTATTAAGTTCATTTAACCACTTCACAACTGAGTTAGAGATGTCTTCGTCTTGTACTTTAAAGTCTGGACCTACGTTATCGTCATCAGCAAGCACATCGAGTAACGCCTTGTCGTTATCGCCACCTAAGGGAATATCGACAGAAGTGATCTTCTCGTTGAGTTTCAGCATACGGCTGACGTCAACACTGGAGACTTGCAATTTTTCGGCAATTTCCTCTGCCGTAGGTTCATGGTCAAGTTTTTGCGCTAATTCCCGAGCCGTACGTAAATATACGTTAAGCTCTTTTACTACATGGATAGGCAAGCGAATTGTGCGAGTTTGGTTCATGATTGCACGTTCGATGGTTTGTCTGATCCACCAAGTCGCATAGGTTGAGAAACGGAAACCTCTTTCTGGGTCGAATTTCTCGACAGCACGTATCAAACCAAGATTACCCTCTTCGATTAAATCCAGCAGCGCAAGACCACGATTATTGTAACGACGGGCAATTTTAACCACGAGTCGCAGGTTGCTTTCGATCATGCGGTTACGGGATTTTTCGCAGCCTTTTAAGGCTTTACGGGAAAAGTAAACTTCTTCTTCTGCACTAAGCAGTGGGGAATACCCTATTTCACCTAAATAGAGTTGTGTGGCATCAAGATTTTTTTGCAGGTCATCTTGAACCTGTTGTTCGAGTCCTAATTCTTGAACTAAATCAGCGGCGATATCCTCTTTATCGAGATCAAACTCTGCGGCATCAACGGAAAAATCTACTAGTTCTTCTACGGCAGTGCTATTTATGCGGCTCATGATCGAATCTCCCAAACCTAATTTAACTGCTTGTATTACTGCAATTTATTATCCTCCATGCCAAAACAAGGCCCTAAACAATCATTGCTTAGGTAAGTAGTTGAGTGGGTTAACAGACTGACCATGGTAACGAATTTCAAAACGTAACATTACTTGATTAGTACCTGTACTACCCATTTTAGCAATCGTCTGTCCAGCGAGGACATGTTGCTTTTCGTCGACTAAGATCTGATCCGCATGAGCATAAGCACTAAGGTAATCGTCACTATGCTTAATAATGACTAAATTACCATACCCCCTAAGCGCACTACCTGCGTATACCACCCGCCCATCTGCTGCAGCTTTGATGATATCTCCACGTTTTCCTGCGATCTTAATACCTTTATTTCCCTGCTCATTGGCAGAGTATGTTCCTATCAATTTACCTCTTACAGGCCATTGCCACTGGCTTACACTATCGGGTAGTGTCGATGTCGGAGCAATTATTGAAGGGTTAATTTTTTGTTGGGAACTTGTTGCAGAATACGCAGGCTTTGCTTTCTGATCAAGTGTTTTTTTCGGTGTTTCACTAGATACAGAATTCTGAGGAAAATCATCACTAACTGATTGTTTTTTATTTTGATTATGCTGATACCCACCTTTGCTTGCCGAATTAATTCCACCTAAAGTCGTAGAAGATTTGCTATTTTGATTATGGTCATATGTTAAATACAAAACCTGACCAGGATAGATGGTATACGATTTATCTAATTGATTAATTTTAGCAATTTCGGCGTAATCTTTGCCTGCAGCCCAAGAAATAGAGTAAAGAGTGTCGCCTTTCTTAACTTTATATGAATTAGATTTAATATTGCCTTTGTTGTGCTTTGAATAATTGTGGGAAAGACTTTCGACAGGTGCGGGGCGACTCGCCTGAAAGCTACAGCCCGCAAGCAACAACAGTAAACTGAGGTTTAAAAGTAAACCCGCATTCAACAATAAAAACTCCTTTTTGGGGCTATCTTACTGTTTTAGTAATTTATAAATCGATAAACGCGCTATGCAAGCTCACCATTTACTAAAGGAACAAATTTGACTGTCTCTATCACTTCAGAACTAAAACTATCCAAGTGACGCGTAATCCGCATCAATTGCTGCGTTTCTTCCCCCACGGGGATAATTAATACGCCGCCTTCGGCTAACTGGGATAATAACGCTTCAGGAACCTTTGCAGCAGCTGCGGTGACCATAATGCCATTATAGGGACTACGATTCTGCCAGCCCTGCCAGCCATCGCCATACTTAAAGGAAACATTATGCAGATCGAGCCGCTTTAATCTTTGCCTTGCTTGGATCTGTAACGTCTTTATACGTTCCACAGTGCAAAGCTCTGGTACTAATTGGGCGAGAATCGCCGCTTGATAACCTGAGCCCGTTCCGACTTCAAGCACCTTATGGGGTTTATGTTGAAGCAGTAACTCAGTCATTCGCGCGACGATATAAGGCTGAGAAATGGTTTGCCCTTGGCCAATAGGTAAGGCTGTATTCTCATAGGCTTTATGGGCTAACGCATTATCAAGAAACAATTCGCGTGGGGTAAAGGATATTGCCTTAAGCACGGCTGGATTGCGGATCCCTGCATCCTGAAGCTTTTTCGCTAAATTCACCGCCGATGTTAAGGCAACTCGAGTCATATTTTATCTACCCAATTTTGCAATATCGATAACTGTTTATACGCGGTCAAGTCTACGGTTAACGGAGTGATCGACACATAACCATGAGCAATGGCATGGAAATCGGTACCTTCACTCGCATCTTGTTCAACACCCGGTGGGCCGAGCCAAAAAATTTCTCGTCCTGCGGGATCTTGCGTACGCACAATGCCTTCAGCTTTATGCCGCGCTCCAAGGCGCGTCACTCTTATGCCTTTAATCTCATCCAACGGTAAATCCGGCACGTTGATATTGAGGATCTGATCACTGGCAATCGGGTGCGCTAATAGCCCCTGCACGATTCGCCGCGCGTAAACGGCGGCAGTGTGATAATGCTTAAAGGCTTTGCCATTAAGCGAAATCGCTACTGCGGGGAAACCTAAAAACCGCCCCTCCATCGCCGCCGCTACTGTGCCCGAATATAAAGTGTCATCCCCCATATTCGCGCCAGCATTGATGCCCGATACCACCATATCCGGCTCACCATCACAAAGCTCACGTATGGCTAAGTGAACGCAATCCGTGGGTGTACCGTGAACCGAAATATAACCATTATCTAACCTATTAATTCTTAATGGGTTAGTCAAGGTTAAAGAGTTACTTGCACCGGAACAATTGCGATCGGGCGCGACCGTCATCACAGTGGCGATTTCGGCAAGCGCCTCGGTTAAGGCTCTGATCCCCGGCGCATTCACACCATCATCATTACTGACTAAGATGCGGATCATGAAGCGGACTCATCAGGCTCTGGCGCACTGGTTTCGGGTGTATTGAGCTCTGCCGTCTGACTCTCTGTTGCAGCATTAGCTTCTGGCGAGACTGTCGCTTGCCATTGCAGCTCTTTCACATCTTGATAATCAACTAGCTCTCTTAACAGCGATGTCGCAAAGCTGCCCGCAGGTAAGATAAATTCGAGCAATAATCCATCTGCAGTTTGCTCGTATTTAAGGCCTTGAGGTTCGAGTAGCAATGGGCGACGCTCCTGCTCAAGCCCCGCGTGCTCAAGGCCGTAGCAATCTTCGCTCAGCTCTGCCATGGCGAGGGTTTCAACCTCGGCGGCTTCGCCCTGCGGCAGCATTTTCCCGCGGCCCCAGAGTGGCGCAGAAAGCTGAATATCCTTCTCAATCAAGCGTTTTAATACCACTAAGTCCCATTCTGGCGTGACGAAAAAACTCTTACTGCCCGCCAGCATCACGCAATCCCCCGCTAAGGGTTTAGTGCCATGATTAGCCAAACGATAGGAGACAACGGTATTAAACAGATTGGAACGCACCGCAGACAGGTACATGCTGCGCTTATTACGGTCTTTCACCTTTTTGCCCGCCAGCATTTGCCGTCCCATCACGAGGTTTTTACCATCGTGGCCGAAACGCTGCTCACCAAAATAGTTAGGCACACCAATTTGGCTGACTTTTTCGATGCGGCTGATAATGTCTTCCACGTTTGTGACATTACGCAGGGTTAGAATAAAACGGTTGCCCAAGAGCGCGCCAATACGCAGTTTTTTACTGTGCCGACTACTGGATAATATGGTTAAGCGCTCGCTGTTTAGCTCGCTCCACGCGGGGGTTTCTTTACCTGGGATACGAATGCCAAACCACTGTTCTGTGATGGCATTTTTATCTTTTTGTCCGGCATAGGTCACTTCTTTCGGATGAACCTTAGCGAACTTCGCTAGCATTTCAGCCACTTGCACCGTGTTTAGCCCATCCTTACGAATGTGGACTAAATGATGCTCGCCCTCGCCCGACGGGCTAAAAGGCAAAATCTCTTTCACGATAAAGTCGCTGTTAACGGTTCTTAAATCGGCAGTGGCCGTCGGTTTGCCGTACAGGTAATGTAGTTCGCTCATGGGTCTTTCTTATCTCTTAAAGTTTCAGGCTATTGGCGGCTGAGTAATACAACGGCTTCAACCGCAATGCCTTCTTTACGGCCGGTAAACCCGAGTTTTTCAGTGGTGGTGGCCTTGACGTTGATATCGGCAATGTCAGCATTAAGATCGGCCGCCAGCACTTGGCGCATATCCTCGATATGCGGCGCCATCTTAGGTGCCTGTGCAATGATAGTGACATCCAGATTACCCAGCTCAAATCCCTTCGCCCGCGCTAAGGCATAACAATGGCGCAGCAAGACGCGACTATCGGCGCCCTTATAGGCGGCATCGGTATCAGGGAAATGTTTACCAATATCCCCAAGGGCCATCGCCCCTAGAATGGCATCGGAGATGGCATGCAACACCACATCACCGTCGGAATGAGCCACCAGCCCAGTTTCGTAGGGGACTTCGACCCCACATAAAATTAACGGGCGCGCTTCACCAAATTTATGGACATCAAAACCATGGCCGATTCGGATTTTCATTACTTATTTCCTAACGTATTTAATAGATTGCGCAATTCACTCTGCTTGGCTTCAAGCATTCGCGCGCAGTAAAAAAAGCTCTGCCAACTCCAAATCATCGGGATGAGTGACTTTAATGTTATCCGCCCGCCCCGCGACTAAACCTGGCGAAATGCCCGCCCACTCCATCGCCGAGGCCTCATCGGTCACGACTGCCCCCGCGGCAAGCGCGGCTTTTAAATGTAATCGCAACAAGGTGGTTGGGAATAACTGCGGCGTCAACGCATGCCAGAGATTATCGCGGCAAACAGTCGAGCTAATTTCACCTAAGCTATTGGCGCGCTTCATGGTATCCCGGACAGGCATAGCCAAAATCGCCCCTTGGGGAAAGTGCACCCGCGATGCCAACAATTTATCTATGTCTTGCGCAGTCAGGCAGGGTCTGGCCGCATCGTGAACTAAAGCCCAACCATTATCAGGCGCCTTATCGAGTGCCGCCAGCACCGAGTCGGCGCGCTCAGAGCCGCCAATGACAGTTACCAGCTTGGGATGCTTGGCCTGAGGCAACGCAGCAAACTCGGTATCCTCAGGATGCAGCGCCACAATCACTTGGTTAATTTGCGGATGGGACAATAACTTGTCTAAGGTATGGGCCAGAATGCTTTGCCCCAGCAAGGTTAAATATTGCTTGGGTTTGCCTGCGCCCATGCGGCTACCAATCCCCGCGGCGGGCACAATCGCCACCACATGGTGCGAGAAAGGATCAATTTGAACTGCAATTTGGGTTTCGACCTGCGGCGCGGCCTCTAATACGGTATCCATAGGCGCTCCGTTACTGCGAGGGACTCGATACTGAACGATCACCGCCCACCACGCGATAGAAGGTTTCGCCTTCTTTCACCATGCCTAGCTCGTTACGCGCCCGCTCTTCAATCGCTTCAGTACCACTCTTAAGGTCGATAATTTCCTCTTTAAGTACTTGATTACGCTCATTGAGTTTTGCATTACCTTCTTGCTGAGCCGCGATCTGTTTTTGCAGAACAAAGTATTCGGGCAGGCTGTTATCGCCCGACCACAGCCGATATTGCAGCAAACCGAGAAGCACTATGAGTGCAATGACAAAGAATTTCATGGAGGAATTAGCGTCAGTATCTTGAATTAAAAAAATATACTGCAGATAGTACAACAAAAAAGGCCACCAAGTGGTGGCCTTTTTACATCAGACGACTAAATTACGCCTGACCTTTGATTTCTTTCAAACCGCGGTATGGCGCTTTTTCACCTAATTGCTCTTCGATACGCAGCAATTGGTTGTATTTAGCCACACGGTCAGAACGGCACAGTGAACCGGTTTTGATTTGGCCAGCCGCAGTACCTACCGCTAAATCAGCGATAGTCGCGTCTTCAGTTTCACCGCTACGGTGTGAAATAACCGCAGTGTAACCCGCTGCTTTTGCCATACGGATAGCCGCTAAGGTTTCAGTTAATGAACCGATTTGGTTGAACTTGATCAGGATTGAGTTTGCGATGCCGTTCTCGATACCACGGGTTAAGATCTTAGTGTTAGTTACGAATAAATCGTCGCCCACTAATTGGATCTTGTCACCCATGATCTTAGTTTGGTATGCCCAACCATCCCAATCTGACTCGTCCAGACCGTCTTCGATAGAGACGATTGGATATTGTTCAGTCAATGATTTCAGGAAGTCAGAGAAACCGTTTGAATCGAATACTTTGCCTTCGCCAGACAGGTCATATTTACCGTCTTTGTAGAACTCAGAAGCAGCGCAGTCTAATGCCAGAGTCACGTCGGTACCCAGCTTATAACCTGCTAATTCAACAGCTTCTTTGATTACCGCTAATGCATCAGCGTTAGAAGACAGGTTAGGTGCGAAACCACCTTCGTCACCCACAGAAGTGCTTAAACCTTTACCGTGCAGTACTTTCTTCAGGGTGTGGAAAATCTCAGCGCCCATGCGTAAAGCTTCGCGGAAGTTTTTCGCGCCAACAGGTTGAACCATAAATTCTTGGATATCAACGTTGTTATCCGCGTGTTCACCACCGTTGAGGATGTTCATCATAGGCACTGGCATAGCGTATTGGCCGGGAGTACCGTTTAATTCCGCAATGTGAGCGTATAGAGGCATGCCTTTGAATGCTGCAGCCGCTTTAGCCGCCGCTAAAGACACAGCCAGAATCGCGTTAGCGCCTAACTTGTCTTTGTTTTCAGTGCCGTCTAAGTCGATCATGATTTGATCAAGCTCAGCCTGTGCAGTCGCATCTTTACCGATTAACGCCGCACGGATAGGGCCGTTTACGTTAGCCACAGCAGTCAATACACCTTTACCTAAGTAACGGCTCTTGTCGCCATCACGCAGTTCCAGCGCTTCGCGGCTACCAGTAGATGCACCAGATGGCGCAGCCGCCATACCGATAAAACCACCTTCTAAATGCACTTCGGCTTCAACTGTTGGGTTACCACGAGAATCCATAATCTCGCGACCAATCACGTTAATAATCTTAGCCATATTACCCTCGATTTAAGTTTAAAAGAGAAAAGAAAAAACCAATACCAATGGGAATTAACAGATGTAGAGTACGACCAAAATCTTTAAATTCCGTTTACTATTTCCGTCTATACGCATGTCGTTTATACACATGGGTATGAGTTTTGACTCATGATTACGCGGCCTGAGTGTAACAAAAGGCCGGGCCCACTGTCGCGGGTCCGGCCTTAAAATTTATTTCTTCAGATCACGTTTTTGATGTGCACTTGCGGCAGCAACGAAACCTTCGAACAATGGATGACCATCGCGTGGGGTCGAAGTGAATTCTGGGTGGAATTGACCCGCTACAAACCAAGGATGATCTTTCAGCTCAATCATCTCAACCAATTTACGATCAGAAGATAAACCACTAAATACCAGACCCGCTTGCTCTAAACGTTCTCTGTACTTGTTGTTCACTTCGTAACGGTGACGGTGACGCTCAACACAAGTGTTACCTTTGTACGCTTGCGCCGCTTTTGAACCTTCAAGTAGGTGACATAACTGCGCACCTAAACGCATAGTGCCACCTAAGTCAGAGGCTTCATGGCGTTGTTCAACATTACCTTCTTCGTCAACCCATTCAGTGATTAAGCCAACCACTGGGAATGGCGTTGCTTTGTTGAATTCGGTTGAGTGAGCATCGGCCATGCCTGCAACGTTACGGGCAAATTCAATCAGTGCCACTTGCATACCTAAACAGATACCAAAGTATGGCAGGTTGTTTTCACGGGCAAATTTAGCCGCCAGAATCTTACCTTCCACACCGCGCTCACCGAAGCCACCTGGGACTAAGATACCGTCTAAACCTTGTAAGACTTCATCGCCTTTGGCTTCTACGGTTTGTGAGTCGATATACTTGATGCTCACAGATACACGGTTCTTCAGACCCGCATGCTTTAATGCTTCGTTGACTGACTTATAGGCGTCTGGCAGTTCGATGTATTTACCCACCATACCAATCACGACTTCGCCGTTTGGATTGGCTTCTTGGTAAATGACGTTTTCCCACTCAGACAAGTCAGCTTCGCGGCATTCTAAGCCAAAACGCTTAACGACTAAGTCATCTAAGCCCTGTGAGCGCAGCAGCGCTGGGATCTTGTAGATGCTGTCGACGTCTTTTAATGAAATAACCGCACGTTCTTCAACGTTACAGAATAATGAAATCTTCGCACGCTCGTTGGCAGGAATCGCGCGATCGCCACGGCAGATCAGCACATCCGGTGCAATACCGATAGAACGCAATTCTTTCACTGAATGTTGAGTCGGTTTCGTTTTCACTTCACCCGCAGCGCCAAGGAATGGCACTAAGGTTAAATGCATAAACAGAGTACGATCGCGGCCCAGTTCAACGCCTAATTGGCGGATAGACTCAAGGAATGGCAGTGATTCGATATCACCCACAGTACCGCCGATTTCAACGATAGCCACATCGTGACCTTCACCACCTGCAATCACTTTTTCTTTGATCGCGTTAGTGATATGTGGGATCACCTGAATTGTCGCACCTAAATAGTCACCGCGACGTTCTTTACGTAATACTTCTTCGTAAATACGGCCAGTGGTGAAGTTGTTACGACGGTTCATCTTAGTGCGGATGAAACGCTCATAGTGGCCTAGGTCAAGGTCTGTTTCTGCGCCGTCCTCAGTCACAAACACTTCACCATGTTGCGTTGGGCTCATGGTACCTGGATCAACGTTAATGTATGGGTCCAGTTTCATGATGGTTACATTGAGACCACGGGCCTCTAAAATTGCGGCTAATGAAGCGGCTGCAATGCCTTTACCTAGTGATGAAACCACACCACCAGTAACGAAGATATACCTTGTAGTCATGCTGAACCTGAGAAAATGAGTTTGAAAATACGTGCTTGTAAGAAAGCACTAGGACGGGGCAGTAGTATACCAAAGGTGTTGCCATTCGACAAACACCAATCCGGATAATTTGCCCTTTATCTTGGCTCGCCCTGTTTAACCTTATCCCAGTAGGCATCTAACTCTTCTAAGCTATGTTCTTCTAATGCTTTATTATTTTGTCTTGCAAATGCCTCTACACCTTTAAAACGGCGTTCAAATTTAACATTGGCTTGGCGCAGCGCTTGTTCTGGGTCCACCTTTAAATGACGCGCCAAATTCACCACTGCAAATAATAAGTCGCCCATTTCGGCCTGCACTTTGGTTTGGTCGAGTGTTGGCTGATTCACCTCCGCCAGCACTTCATCAATTTCTTCATGGATTTTTGCGACAACGGGCTCAAGCTCAGGCCAATCGAACCCAACGCGTGCGACCCGCTGCTGAATTTTGATAGAACGGGATAACGCCGGCTGCGCACGCGGAATATCATCAAGCACAGAAACCTCACTTGGTGAAGTCACCCCAGCCGCCAATGCCTTTTGTTCACGCTCGCTGGCTTTGATCGCTTCCCAATTGGCTTTCATTTGCTGACTACTGGCATCGGCCTCAAACACTTCATTACCAAACACGTGGGGATGACGACGGGTGAGTTTGTCGGTGATTTTATTGACGACGGTGCTGAAATCAAACCTGCCCTGCTCTTTGCCTAGCTGGCAATAAAACACCACTTGGAATAATAAATCCCCCAGCTCATCGGGCAATTCGTCTAGGGCTAAACGTTCAATCGTGTCAGCCACCTCATAGGCCTCTTCGAGGGTAAAAGGCACTATGGTTTGAAAGGTCTGCGCCTTATCCCAAGGACAACCCGTTTGCGGATCGCGCAGCTTCTCCATAATCTTCAGTAGCGGCGCAACATCGGTTGCAGAAAGTGCTGTTGCTGAAAGCTCAGTAATAGAAGGCGTGGTATGGGAAGTCATGCAGATATCCTTTCAAGAGAGTCGACACAGGTGCAGGATGCGTAAACAGGAATACACTCAAGCTGAGTCGCAACTAAGGCCGTAATAAGGGCAATAAAGCGCTAATGATAAAGTAGCCAAGCTCAAAGTGCTATTTTGAGTCTGGTATTAGGTTTTAACGAAGAGGATATGCCCTAAAACTAGATAAGTATGTCGTCAGGTGTGTAGGATGAATTGTCATTGTCTCCCCAGTGACACGCCATAAACTCATTCCTGAGGACTCGACGGCGGCATCCATGCCGCCAACGGTCACTGTTGCAACAATGCCAATCTTAACTATCCCTCTAGCGGTTCCTTCATCTAAAAAGCTTATGCACCAAAGCAAGAAAAGTTTGTCGTCAGGTGTGTAGGATGAATTGCCATTCTTTCCCCAGTGACACGCCGTGAATATGTCCCTATAGGCTCGACGGCGACATCCATGTCGCCAACGGTCACTGTTGCAACAATGCCAATCTTAACGACCATTGAACGGTTCATTTGGCTAAAAAGCTAATGCCCCATTGTGTGTTTAGGCTCATTAGCTCAAACGAAAATTTCCACTCCTGTTGCCCGACAAATTCTCATATATCAGCCTATGTTTGTCCCTACTGTAAAGCGGCTAACTATGGGTATACAGTCGTATTTAAATTTAGTTATTGGGGAGTGATTTGAAGACAATATCAGTGCCCATTAATTCTATCTGCAAAAAATAAAACTCTATAAAATCAGGTAACTATAGTAGCTGACTTTTAGTTAATAGGCTTGGAAAACGCGCATGTGCGTTTTTCCAGATGGTGTATTAGGCAGAAAGCTGATAAGTTCTTTACATACAGATAGTTAACCGTACGCGTTTTTACTGGTCCAACGAGGTAAACGCGCATGCGCACGAATAAAATGTTAGGTATATGACGTGAGCTTCGAGAATTATTCAAATTTAAAGGTTCGTTATCATGTTTACGGAACCCTGTTTACTTGCTTAGCTATAGTGATTTCAAGCATACCAACGTATTACATAAGTAATTGGGTTGCCGATTTTTTAGGAGTGGACATGGACGCTCCAGGTACTCCAGGTGCAAGTTTGGACTCATTTGATTATTTACTCTTATCTATCATGTTCTTGGATTTTATTTTTAGTTTGTGTTTTGTAATTTATTTGATTTGCCTTTATAAAAAATGGTCCTTCAAGCAAGGAGTTAGCTTGTTAATTTTGGGTAAAAATATACCTAGTCATTGGTTTGACAAGCCGAATGATACCTAACAAGTTGCTTAATTTCGTTCCGGCCACAAAAAGCGTGGCCTCCACTGGACTGCCTACGCTGCGCTGCGGCAGCCCATTAGCAAAGCGTTAAACCCATAGAAATTTTAATCCGAAACTCAAAAATTAATGTTGGGGATCTAACACGCTTTTGTCCCAAAGCATGCTGTGTGTCTCTTTGAAACCTACAGCCAACAACGATGCTAGGAAGCTGAGCAATGGTGATTTGCGAGACGACCGTCCGCCCACGGCCGCTCTTTGGCATCCATGCCACCGCGGCATTCGTGAATCCATTCACATCAGACGGGGCGGTCGAGCATCCAAGGACGGACTCGCTGCGCGTCGGAGAGCAAATGCCATTGCTCAGAATGGTGAACAGCCTCCCGCCCCCCCTATCTATATCTCTTATCAAAGCTAATTTCGAGGCTAATCGCTTCGAAAGGTATTGCTAACCTTAAAGCCGTCTTGCTTCTATCACGCTATCGACTTGGGAGAGCTTAGATAACACCCGCGATAAGCCATCGAGATTATATAGCTCTAATTCCAGCTCAATGGCTGCCGTCTGATTCTTAATATCCGATGAGGAGCTCATGGCGAGTACATTGGACTTTTCGGCGGCGAGTACTGAGGTGAGATCCCGCAATAAGCCGCTACGATCATGTGCCAAGACGCGCAGGCGCATGCGATAACCGCCTGAATAGTTCTCGCCCCAAACCACATCGACGCCACGTTCTGGGTGAACGCGCATTAACTCTTTCACCTGCTCGCAGTCGGAGCGATGCACCGAAATACCGCGCCCTTTGGTGATGAATCCTAAAATCTCATCCCCAGGCACGGGCTGGCAGCAACGGGCGATATGACTGAGTAAGTTACCCACGCCATTCACTTCCACCTGCCCACGGCTGTTGGTGCCAGATTTAGGTTGGCTCTTCTTAACTAATTCTTCAACCGCATCTTCTTCGCTCGCCTCATCGAGGCGCAACTTACTTTGGATATGGTTAACGACCTGATGTAAACGCACATCCCCGCCGCCGATGGCCGCAAGCAAGTCGTCCATACTCGCCATATTAAAGCGCTCAACGGCAATGGCGGCATCTTTGATTTTAAGGCTCACTCGCGCCAGCTCGGCTTCGAGCATTTCTTTACCGGCGATAATGTTTTTATCGCGGTCTTGCTGCTTAAACCAATGCTGAATTTTCGAGCGCGCCCGCGATGTGCGGATATAACCTAAGTTTGGATTGAGCCAATCGCGCTTAGGATTGGGGTGCTTCGAGGTGATGATCTCAATGCGCTCGCCCGTTTCAACCTGATAAGTAAAGGGCACAATCCGGCCATCGACCTTGGCGCCAATACACTTATGGCCAACCTGCGAGTGAATATAGTAGGCAAAGTCGAGCACAGTTGAGCCAAGTGGCAAGTCAACAACCTCACCGCTTGGGGTAAAGACATAGACTCTGTCTTCAAACACTTGGCTGCGGACTTCTTCGACAAGGTTGCCACTTTCGACCACGTCTTCCTGCCATTGCAGAATTTTACGCAGCCAATTGATTTTTTCTTCGTAGCCGCTCTGTTTACCGGAGTGATTACCCTCTTTGTATTTCCAGTGCGCGGCAACCCCAAGCTCTGCATCTTCATGCATATCTTGGGTACGAATTTGAATTTCAACGGTCTTGCCCTCAGGGCCTACAACAACAGTATGGATAGATTGATAACCGTTAGGTTTAGGGTTGGCCACGTAGTCGTCGAACTCGCGTGGAATATGGTGCCATAGCGTGTGCACGACCCCTAAGGCGCCATAACAGTCCTGCAAACGCTCTGTGACAATCCGCACGGCGCGCACGTCAAACAACTCATCAAACTTGAGGTGTTTGCCCTTCATCTTGCGCCAAATACTGTAGATATGTTTTGGACGACCATAAACCTTAGCGCGGATATGATCCTCATCGAGGCGCTGCTGCAACTGCTCGACAAATTTTTCGATATAGACTTCGCGGTCTAACCGCTTACCGTCTAGCTGTTTCGCAATATCCTTGTAGGTATCTGGATGCAGATAACGGAAGGAAATATCTTCTAACTCCCACTTTAACTGACCAATCCCCAAACGGTTAGCGAGCGGCGCATAGATATCGGCAATTTCGCGGGCCAGCAAGACGCGGGTTTCTTCGTCGGCATTTTTCACGGCGCGCAGCAAACAAACACGCTCGGCCAGTTTTATCACCACCGCGCGCACGTCTTCGACCATCGCCAGCAACATGCGGCGGATATTGTCGATTTGCGGCTCGGTTGAGCGGCTATTAGGATTGATTTTTAACGCACCAATAGCATTCATGGTCACCACGCTGGCGACTAACCGCGCGAGGGATTCGCCAAACTTTTCTTTGATCGCTTCTTCGTTTAATAAGCCCGCATCAAACACCACAAACAGGATGGCCGCTTGTAGTGTCTCGATATCCATATTCAGCGGCGCGAGGATTTCAATCATCTCTCGGGCACGTTCGAGCAGTTCTCTTTTCGCGGCAGGACTCTTAGCGGGTAAAGCATCTACCTGCTCAATCAGAGCGAGCAAGGTTTGCGCCTCATCGACATGACTAACATAGCGAGCCACCCACTCTTCAAGATGAAAATCGGGATCATTAAAGTGCGCTTCGCGAACAGAGACCATCTAATTTATTTCCTTATTCGTGCTCAGAGAAAAGTGGCACCACCTCGGCACTCCTATCTTCAGCATTGGCACGGACTTGTCAAACCCAACGAGACGAAACTTCACATTTTTTACGTTATTCAAACGCTTTGCTTACTTTACACTCGAATAACGCGGGCAAGTGAAGCAACCTTGCCCAGCCTGCAAGACTTATTTTGCAAGCTCAAACAACGCCATGGCTTCGATATGATGTGTCTGCGGGAACATATCGATTAAGCCTAACTTTTGTAACTTGTAACCACGTTCGAGTAACACCGCACTGTCGCGGGCCAAGCTCGCCGGATTACAAGACACATAAACCACTTGGCGAGGTTTCATCTTCTTAAGCCATTGCAAACTCTCAAACGCCCCCGCGCGGGCAGGGTCGAGTAGCAATTTATCAATCTTGCCCATCCAAGGCTCACAGGATAAATCGGCACTTAAGTCGCCATGGTAAAAGGTTAAATTGTTTAAGCCATTTGCCGCCGCGTTTTCACGGGCTTGGCTAACCATTTCTGGCACCCCTTCAACCCCAATCACTTCGGCGCCCAGTTTAGCTAAAGGCAAACTGAAGTTCCCCATACCGCAGAAGAGATCGAGAATGCGCTCACCCGGCTGCGGTGCTAACCAGTCTAACGCTTGCGCCACCATGGCCTTGTTAATTTGCGCGTTGACTTGCACAAAGTTGCCAGGGGTAAAGGTTAAGCTCACAGGCGTTGCATCGGCTTTATCATCGAGCAACTGGTAAACAGGCAATAACAGCGTGCCATTGACGCCATGGAACTCGCCGTTGTTGTCTTGCAAACAAATATGGATTTGGTGCTGCTCGGCAAACTGCGCAAGCTTAGCCATGTCCTTATCATTTAAGGATTTAGTGATCCGAATTACCGCAAAATGGCCGTTGTCGGCGTCAATCAATTCTAAATGACCAAGACTCGATTTGGCTGATAGTTGATTAAGCAACTTAGCAAACGGGGCGATTAAATCCGCTAAGGGCTTAGCCAAAACTAAACAGCTATCAATAGGCACGACTTGGTTGCTGCTTGAGGCACGAAACCCTAGGCTCAACTGCTTGGTATTTTTATCAAATAGGGTCGCAAGGCGGGCGCGGCGACGATAGTGCCAACCTTCGCCCGTTAATGCGGGCACTGATTTGCCTTCGGCGCCAGCAAATTTTGCCATAATATCCACCAGAGCCGCTGACTTATGCTCGCGCTGGCCAGCTAATGACATATGCTGTAAATCGCAGCCACCACAGCTACGGTAATGTGGGCATAGCGGCGTGACTCGCTCAGCGCTCGGCGTCTCAACTTTAATCAGCTTGGCTCGGGCATAGTTTTTCTTTTGTTCGGTCAGCTGCGCCTGCACAGTTTCATTCGGCAAGGCGCCGGGGATAAATACGACTTTTCCCTGATGTTGTGCTATACCAGCCCCTAGATGATCGAGCTGGTGCACGCTAAAGGACTGCTTCGCGGACAATTGCTTGGAACTATTTGGTTTTGCTTTAAAAAATTGTGCCATTTCGGCCTCTAAATCAATAAAAAACTGGTAAAGACCGCCCTTTTTCTGGCAGTCTTATAAAATTATATCGTCCCTAGAATTTAGGAAACTGCGCTGCGGCTATGAACCCTGTCAACAACATGACCAAATACAGCTTACGTTCCTGGGTTCTGGTGCTTGCGCTTGCGCCGACGATCTTAGTCGGAATTCTGCTGGGCAGCTACTTTACCATAAATCGCTTCTATGAACTCGAAGATACGCTGATTGAACAGGGCAGCAATATTATCGAGCCACTGGCAATTGCCAGTGAAGTGGGACTCGTGAGTAATGACAGAGAAGCAACCAAACGACTCCTTGCCGCAGCCCAACTGAATAAATCCACGCTCGTTAAATCCATTGCTATTTTTGACATTCAAAATCAACTGTTTGTCACATCGCATTACCACAAAGATTTCGAAATCATGCGCTATAAAGAGGCGCTGACGAATCTGCATAAAACCGAAATCGAACATGTGGGCGACAGCCTTATCCTACGCACACCGATTTTTGCCACCGCGCCAACTGCGGCGGGGGCGCCCGTGAATTTTGATATCCAAACCGATAATGGCGAGTTGCTCGGTTATATTTCGGTGATTATCAATAAAGAGCGCGCCTTGCTCGAGCAACATAGGGCCGCCGTAGCCGCCTTTATTATCGTCTTGATTGGGGTGCAATTAAATCTGCTGTTTACCTTTCGTCTGGTGAAAAACGTCACCCAGCCGATTACCGAAATGGTGCGGGTGGTCGCCAAAATCCGTGAGGGTAAACTCGATGCCAGGCTCGAGGGTAATCTTATCGGTGAGTTGGATTTACTCAAACGCGGTATTAACGCCATGGCGGGCTCGCTATCGGAATATCACGATGAAATGCAGCAAAATATCGATCAGGCAACTTCGGATCTGCGGGAAACCTTAGAGCAGATTGAGATCCAAAACGTCGAGCTCGATTTAGCCAAAAAACGCGCGCTGGAGGCCAGTCGTATTAAGTCGGAATTCTTGGCGAACATGTCCCACGAGCTGCGCACCCCATTAAACGGCGTGATAGGATTTGCCCGTCAGCTCGTTAAAACCCCGCTGCACTCGAGCCAAGTCGATTACATTAACACCATCGAGCGTAGCGCCACCAACCTACTGGCGATTATCAACGATATTCTCGACTTCTCGAAACTCGAAGCCGGCAAAATGGTGCTAGAAAGCATGCCATTCGGCCTAAGGGAAACCCTAGGTGAGACAATCACTTTAATCTCCGGTAGCGCGCAGGCCAAAGGGCTGGAATTGGTCGTCGATATTGCGCCCAATGTCCCCGACAACGTTAACGGCGATGCCATGCGAGTGTGCCAAATTATCAATAATTTAGTGGGCAATGCTATCAAGTTTACCGACTCAGGCAGCGTACTGGTTAAATTAGAATTACAAGCGCAGACCGATGAACAAGTGGTGCTGCGCTGTGATGTTATCGATACTGGGATTGGGATTGATGAAAGTCAGCAAGACTTCCTGTTCCAAGCCTTTGGTCAAGCGGACTCCTCGATTTCCCGCCGCTTTGGCGGAACAGGGCTTGGATTAGTCATCACCAAACGCCTCGTCAACCAAATGGGCGGGCAAATTGGCTTTACCTCTTCGGTGGATAAGGGCTCTAACTTCTGGTTCACCCTACCATTAGGCCTTGGTCAATTCCAAATTGGTGATTCACTACCGCTTGAAAAACTGAAAGATAAAACCGTGCTCTTTTATGAGCCCAGAGTACTCACCCATTCAGTGATTAGTCGCCAACTAACACAGTGGGATACTAAGGTCACTCATCATCAACATATTCCTAGTTTGCAGACAACCCTATCAACGACTGAGCATCCGTTTGATTATGTGTTATTGAGTTGCCATGGATTTAGCAATCCCAATCAATTGGTGAGTACGTTAAATCTAGCCAAGACAAAAACAGATTGTTTAGTCGTGCTATTCGACTGCCAAGAGCAAGACATGTTAAGTCAGTTTATTCGCCCCAATGCTGACGTGGTATTGTCTCTGCCAGTAAGCGAGCACCAACTGGCGCGTAATATGCTCTATCCACCAATGGAATATGACCTATTACCACCCGCAAGTATTACAGTTCCAGCGGCGCGCCAATCGCTTACCGTATTAGCGGTGGACGATAACTTCGCCAATTTAAAACTGATTGATACGCTGCTTAACGAACTAGTCACTACCGTTATCGCCGTCAATAGCGGTGAAGAAGCGGTAAAACAGGCGAAGACTCGCACTTTTGATCTTATCTTTATGGATATCCAGATGCCGGGCACCGATGGCATCAGCGCGACCAAGCAAATTCGCCAAGGGTCGATGAACCGCAATACGCCGATTATTGCCGTGACCGCCCATGCAATTGCCGAGGAACGTGAGCTAATTTTAGGTAGTGGCATGGATGGTTATTTGCCCAAACCCATAGATGAAGCCGCACTTAAAGCAGAGATTAACCGCTGGATTACTCGGCCCAAATTCACTCACTTTGATTTACATACCCTCAACTGGGATCTTTGCTTAACCCAAGCTAACCATAAGTCTGACCTAGCATTAGATATGCTACGCATGTTATTGGAATCGTTACCTCAAACGGTCTCGGCGATAGAGACGGCACTGAGTCAAAACGATCAAACCACGATGCTCAGCACTATCCATAAACTTCATGGCGCCAGTTGCTATTGCGGGGTGCCGACCACACAGCGATTATGCCAAGAGATTGAATCGGCATTGAAACGTGATGCCCGTGTCGAAGATCTCGAACCGGAAATACTAGAGTTACTTGATGAGCTAACTAAGGTAGAATCGGCGGCAAAACAAGTGCTATCACAGCTATCAGCGGAAATAACAGATGACCAAAAAAACGGGCTTCTTTAAGCGTTTAAAAGCGCTAGAACTACCACAGAAAAAACTCTTTGCCATTGCCCTTTGCCAACGAATGTTGCCTAACTATCAACTGTTTTCAGAGGTTTGTGAGTTTGGTGATCCTGCGGTATTAAGCACTGTGCTCGAGCTTCTTTGGCAATCCCAGTACGACAATAAGCTGAAATTCAACATCGATGTGCATCTGCAACGCTTAGAAGATAACACCCCAGATCCTGCCGATTTTGATAGCTATGGCGTATACCCAGCAATGGATGCCGTGGTTGCACTTTCCACTTTGCTTGGGGCGATTCAAACCAACCTTGAGGAAGATATAACCAATATCAGCAAGTTATCCTCAAGCACTGTGGCGAACTATATCGAGACTATCAGCGATGTAGAGTTAACCGATGATGCCTTAGATGACTACGTCTTCGCCCATGAAGTGATGGAAGAAGAGCGCGCGCTACAAAATACCCTGCTGGAAATTATCGAAGAAAATCCTAAGATTACTGCCGAATTAGTGAAGGGGTTACGCAAAGAGATTATCGAAGCGGGTGTATCGAATATCGGGATCAGCGTCGCATAATAAACCCGTTTAAGGTCTAGGGTTTATCTCTTCAGTTGCCTTGAAAATCCGGTGATGTTACCTAACATTTTTACTGCTTAGGTAGCATCAGCGACGGGTTTGAATCACCGGAGGATAGAGTTAACTCTATAACCCATTCAATATGAAAAAAATTGTTTATCAAGGTTTTATTTTAACCAATAGCGAAGGCCGTACCGATACCTGGAAACTCACCATAGGCGGGCAAAACCGTATTGGTTCTCTATTTGAATTACGCCGTTTAGTGAATTATTACCGTGAGCTTGGGATTGTGCCCGCCACCCGTGCGAGCCTGCAAGATGCGAAGCAAACGCAAAACTCCATGAGCCAAAATACTTTAAAACCCCGTAAACGTTAATCTTAAGCCATTGAAAAGAGTTCGGGCGCTTTGGATTGCATAAACTCGATAAACACCTTCACTTTCAGCGGTTGCTGACTACGCTGGTGATAAAGAATCGAAATTCTACGTTGTTCGCCAATCCATTCCGGTAAGAGCACTTTTAAACGCCCTTCTTTAATCTGTTGTTTTACAAATAATTCTGGCCCATACAGAATACCACCATGATCTAAGGTCGCCTGAATCGCGCCATGGAGATCCGTGAGCGTGAGTTTTGTTGGGCCATTAAAATAGAAAGACTCGCCATTAGGATGCTTTAAATGCCAATTAAACAGCGGCCAAACTTTGATCAACTGATGGTTTTCAAGATCATCGGGATGGATCAATTCAGGGGCATGGGCTAAATATTCCGGCGTCGCAAACAAACGATAATCAAGCTCACCTAAAGTACTCGACACCCAAGAAGAATCAGGCTGTGCACCACCGACAATCGCGACATCAATGCCTTTATCAATTAAATCCACCAACTCATTGCTTTGGGAAATGTGTAAACGAATATCGGGATATAAACGGCCAAACTCGTTTAATGCGTGGATAAAGATAATTGAAATAATTGAGATCGGCGCAGCTATCCGCAATGTGCCTTCAGGTTTATCGCTGCCAATGCCACTGAGCTCATCGAACTGTGCAATCACACTCTGATATCGCTGAAATAACGCTAAACCTTCCTCGGTTAACCTCAGCTTGCGGGTACTTCGCATAAACAATTGCTTATCGAGTTTTTCTTCAAGCTTGGCCAGCTTACGGCTCACTGTAGCGATAGGCATATCGAGCACTTTCGCGGCTTGAGAAAAACTGCCCGCATTCACCAAATGCACAAACAGATAAATTAACTGCAGCTCAGCGCCAACATCATCAGCCATGTTCAATCCCATCGTTTAGCGTGAGTGCCGCTCACAGGTATAAGGCACTAACTCATTGTGTTTTAAACGTAGAATTATTCATTTCTACGACCATAGCGCAATAGCTTCCAAGGTTAATCCTATGCTATTTTGCCAATAAGTTTACTGCGCTAACACCGATTATCGTCAATTACCCTAGGTATTATTCCCTGCTAGCGCACCCACAACGTCTTGTTGCGGGAAAGCAAAAACACAAAAGGATGAGTGAGGGATATGACCATTTTAACCCCTCTGTTTGCCGTCTTCGGGATCATGCTGCTCGGCACTCTTGTACAAAAACTGCGTTTTCTCCCAGTAGAAACCGACCAAGTGCTCAATCAATATGTCTACTATATTGCGTTTCCTGCCATTCTCCTGATTGCACTGGCGCAGCAACCGATTGAAGAAATTCTGCAATGGGGATTTATTGCAGGCTACAGCGCAGCCATGCTGATGATTTATCTGATTTGTGTTGGTATATCCTTACTTTTCAATCCTAAACAGCATGCAATTGCCGCCGTGCGCGCCTTAAATGCCACCTTTGGCAATACCGCATTTATTGGTATTCCGCTGCTGGTGATTATATTTCCTGAACAACAAAGCGCCCTAGTTGCCGCCGCCATAGCCAGTTTATTGTCCGTTCTTATGTTTGCCGTGGCCTTGGTCTCACTGGAGCTTACGACAAATACCCACAGACAACACCACGCCGTAGTGATCATGTGTTTAGCTGTGGTTAAAAATCCCATCGTTATCGGCTGCTTTATCGGCATTGCAATTTCGGCATTGGGGATAACACTGCCCTCTGGCGTAGCGATGATGATCCAACAAATTGGCAATACCTCAAGCCCCTGCGCTTTATTTGCCGTTGGCATGGTATTAGCCAAAGCCATGCGCTACCAAAAAGATAGCAAGGTATTTAGCCTGACGAATCTTATCGAACTTAGCCTTATCAACCTCTTTAAATTAATCCTACAACCCGCATTGGTTTTCTTCATGCTTAAAAGCGTGGGCGTTAGTGGAGATTACTTAGTGATGGGTGTAATCCTCAGTGCCTTACCCACTGCGGCAAGTGTCTATCTGTTGGCTCAACGCTATAACACCCAGGCCTCCAGCAGTGCTCAAGGGATACTCTTTGGCACTATAGTGACTTTTTTTAGCTTACCTATTTTAGAGCAACTTGTTAAAACCTATTCATAAACAAGCGATTAAACTCTAGCTTATTGCAATGTGTCGAATATTTACCCAAAGCCACTTTACTGTATATAAAATCAGTATATACTGTTTATCAATACAGTGATTTGGTAAGTTTTTCGACAGGAACTCATTATGCTTTGCCAACTCAGCATCAATAATTTCGCTATCGTCCGTTTTCTCGAACTGGATTTTCGTCCCGGTATGACCAGCATTACTGGTGAAACTGGCGCAGGTAAATCCATCGCCATCGACGCCTTAGGTTTGTGCCTAGGTAATCGTGCCGATGCCAGTAGTGTTCGCCCTGGTGCAAGTAAAACCGAAGTCAGTGCTCGATTTTCACTACACGATGTCCCCCTTGCCAAACGTTGGCTCGAAGATAACGATCTCGAACTCGATGATGAATGTATTCTGCGTCGAACTATTGGCAGTGATGGCCGCTCACGCGCCTACATTAATGGCAATCCCGTACCGTTAACTCAACTCAAATTACTCGGGCAATTGCTTGTGGGCATCCATGGGCAGCACGCCCACCATGCTATGCTAAAGAGTGAGCATCAACTCACCTTGCTCGACAGCTACGCCAATCACAGACTACTGATAGACACAGTGGCAGCAAGCTATCAACGCTGCAAACAAATCGAAGCCGAACTCAAGCAATTAGAAGCCTCACAGCATGAACGTATTGCCCGAAAACAACTGGTGCAATATCAAGTTGAAGAGCTAGATGAATTCGACCTCAAGATCGGTGAATTTGAAGATATTGAGCAAGAGCATAAACGCCTCGCCAATGGCACTGAACTGGTGGATAGCTGCCAAGCCAGCCTATATTTACTCACAGATGGCGAAGAGAGCAATATTGAGTCACTGCTTAACAAGGCTGTAAGCCTTGCTGAAAATTTGCAAAGCTATGATCCCGCATTAACCAATGTGAGTACTATGTTGAATGAGGCCCTCATTCAAGTGCAAGAGAGCGCGGGAGAATTACAGCATTACCTGAGTAAACTCGAACTCGATCCAGCGCATTTTGCCTATTTAGAGGAACGACTCTCAAAGGCTATGCAACTGGCCCGTAAGCACCATGTCAACCCTGACAAATTAGCCGAACATCATTTGGCGCTCAAAGCGGAACTCACAACCCTCGATGACGATGAAACTAAGTTAGAGGAAATCCAACTCCAAGTTGAAGCGAGTAAAACCGCTTACTTAGCGAACGCACAAAAACTGAGCCAGAGCCGCGCCCGTTATGCGAAAGAACTGGATAAGCTAGTGACTCAATCTATCCACGAACTCAACATGCCCAAGGGTAAGTTCACCATTGAAGTGAATTTTAATCCCGAGATAATGTCGGTAAATGGCAGCGATAACATCGAGTTTATGGTCACAACCAACCCTGGCCAGCCTTTACAACCGATTTCACGGGTAGCCTCTGGCGGTGAATTGTCGCGTATCGGTTTAGGCATCCAAGTGATTACCGCGAAAAAGGTTGCCACACCTACCCTGATTTTCGACGAGGTGGATGTGGGAATTTCAGGCCCGACCGCTGCTGTGGTTGGCAGAATGCTGCGTAGTCTAGGAGAATCGACTCAAGTACTTTGTGTAACCCATTTACCTCAAGTTGCTGGTAATGGCCATCAACATATGTTTGTGAATAAATTCAACAAGGCAGGCAGTACAGAAACCACAATGATGCCTTTGGATAGGGAGCAACGTATCCAAGAATTAGCCAGACTTCTTGGTGGCGATACAATTACTTCTAACACTCTCGCCAATGCACGAGAACTATTACAGTAAAATACAGTAAAATACAGTAAAATACAGTAAAATACAGTAAAATACAGTAAAATACAGTAAAATACAGTAAAATACAGTAAAATACAGTATGCCACCGAAACGAAAATAAAGCTTGATAGCCAATGCCTTATCTACAGCAGATAAGGCATTGGCATTTATAGGGTAACGAACTTTAGTTTGGGTTAACTAAAGATATTATTGGCAAATAAAGACAATCACTTGCAGACAAATAAGTGCAAAAAATCCAGCTAATACATCGTCTATCATAATGCCGAAACCACCTTCAACTTTGGCGTCGAGCCAACGTATCGGCCAAGGTTTTAGGATGTCGAATAGCCGAAACAGCACAAAACCGACAGCGAGCCACAGAATACCAGCGGGGGCGGCAATCATAGTGATCAATAAACCTGCAACTTCATCCCAAACGATTGCACCATGATCATGTACACCCATATCCCTAGCAGCTTTATCGCAGATATAAATCCCCGCGAGTACGCATACTAAGGTTACAGCTAAGTACCAACTCAAGGGCAATTGCGCCAATAACAAATAGAGCGGAACTGCCGCCAAGGTGCCAAAGGTGCCGGGCGCCTTAGCCGCTAAACCACTGCCAAAGCCTAATGCTAAAAAATGGACTGGATTTTTAAGAGACAGGCGCGACAGCGCCTGATCTTGGGATAACAACTTCATTAAAAATGCTCAAAACCGTGGTACGGTGGCGTAAATAGCTCACCATTAAGTTGCAACTTAAGCTTACTGCCCGCACAGATTTGCCCAACACGGACAAACTTAGTACCAGCATGGCTGAGGGCGGTTTCTAACGCACCTTTTTGTGCCTCAGGCACGGTAAAGAGCAGTTCATAATCCTCGCCCCCCGTCAGCGCATAGCCTAATGCATGTTCTTCGCTCACGGTATCTTGCATCGCGCGCGACAAAGGAATCGCCCCCACATCGACTACAGCGCCAACCTTTGATGCCTTGAGGATATGCCCAATATCCGAGATAAAACCATCGGATAAATCGATGGCACTGGATGCCAAAGAGCGCAATGATTGCCCAGCCAATACTCGAGGAGTGGGTCGATAATGGCGATTAATCAAAAACTCTTTATGCTCCGCTCGCGCATGTTGCACGCCGCGGATCAAGTCCAGCCCTAACGCAGAATCACCAAGCGTACCCGTTACATAAATCCAGTCACCGGCCTTAGCGCCATGACGGGTCAAGGCTTTGCCATGGGGGACTTGCCCGTGCACTGTGATATTAATTGCCCTAGGCCCGCGAGTTGTGTCACCACCTATTAAGGCGATGCCATAATATTCTGCCGCTTCAAACAGGCCTTCACTAAAACCACTCAGCCAGGTCTCGTTAACCTCTGGCAAAGTGAGTGCAAGCGTCATCCACGCAGGCTCGGCCCCCATTGCCGCTAAATCAGAAAGATTTACAGCTAAGGCTTTGTAACCTAAGGCTTGAGGTGGAATATCGGGGAAGAAGTGAACATTTTCGACTAAGGTATCGCAGGAAATGGCGATCGACTTGTTTTCGGCGGGCTGCACAAGGGCGCAATCGTCGCCAATACTCAATTTGACATCACGGCGTGCTGGGCCGCGGTGATTGAAATAACATTCAATAAGCTGGAATTCTTTCACTGTACAGTTTGGCGCGACTCACATCGGCCACCTTTGTTAGCAATGAAAAACGGTATCCTAAGATACCGTTTGTCCTTATTACTTACGTGCAACCAGTTTGTCGAGTAATCCATTAACAAACTTATGGCTTTCATCCGCACCGAAAGCTTTAGCCAATTCAATCGCCTCGTTAATGGCAACTTTAAATGGCACATCTTTACGGAAAGTCAGCTCATAGGCCGCTAGGCGTACTATGGCTTTCTCCACTGGAGACACCTCATCAATGGGGCGATCTAAGTGTGGAATGATCAACTCATCCAGTTGGATTTTCTTAGTTGCTACGCCTGCAAATAGCTCACGAAAATAAGCTACGTCTACACCATCGAGACTCTGTTCAGTTAAAAACTCATGCTCGACATCGGCAATATTATTCCCGCTTAGTTGCCATGAATAAATGGCTTGAACGGCTAAACGGCGGGCCTTGCGGCGCTCAGAAGGCTTCATTATTTTTCCTACTATTACAACTGTTGTTCAAGCTGTTGCAGAACGTTGACCATTTCAAGCAAGCTTAGCGCAGCTTCGCCGCCCTTGTTACCCGCTTTAGTACCTGAACGCTCAATAGCTTGTTCAATGGTATCTGTAGTCAATACACCGAAAGCAACTGGCAGATCGAACTCTAATGCAATTTGAGCTAGACCTTTGTTACATTCGCCTGCAACAAAATCAAAGTGAGGGGTACCACCACGGATTACCGCACCAAGTGCAATAATGCCGTCAAACTTACCACTTGCAGCAACACGACGTGCCGCCAGCGGTAACTCAACCGCACCAGGTACACGGACGACAGTGATGTTTTCATCACTGACTTGGCCAAAACGTTTCAGCGTGTCAAGTGCACCTTCAAGCAGGCTTTCTACTAAAAAGCTGTTAAAACGCGAAATTACAATCGCAACTTTGGCATTCTTCGCTTCGATATTACCTTGAACTACGTTCATTTTCTTACCTAATTTAGCTAAAGCACCCGGCTCGGGGCGAAAAGTGGCGACATGATACCACAGTCAATTGCCCACGGCCTTATGCAAATGATAGAAATGGTGAATTTTACCTTAGTGGAACCTATTAAAAGCTTAGCCTGTTACTCAGCTACGTACTCTGTCACTTCTAGGCCAAAGCCTGATAGTGAATGGTAACGCTTAGGCGAGCTTAAGAGTCGCATTTTGGTCACACCTAAACTGGCCAGAATTTGTGAACCTACACCGACACGGCGTGAAGTACCTTGCCATTTGGCTGACACGGGCGTCTGACCTTGATCTTCCGCCTCAAAGGCTTTGACCTTGGCGAGAATTTCACTGGGATGTTCTTGATTGCCAAGCAATACTAACACACCACCTTCGGCAGAAATCCGCGCCATCGCTTTTTCGAGCGGCCAGCTACGTTGCTGATCGCGCTCAGAATGGAGTAGATCGTTAAACGTATTCTGTAAATGCACCCGCACTAAACAGTCAGGTTTCACCTCGCCCTTCACTAAGGCAAAGTGCAATTGGTTGTCGATAGTATCCCTAAAGGTCACCATATCGAACTCACCAAAACGGGTTGGCAGTTTGCATTTTGCTTCACGCACAACGGTCGTTTCTTTGGTGTTACGGTATTCAATCAGCGCCGCAATAGTGCCGATTTTAACGCCGTGTTTTTCAGAGAAAATCTCTAAATCTGGGCGGCGAGCCATGGTACCGTCTTCATTGAGGATCTCAACAATCACGCCCGACGGCTCAAGCCCCGCTAAACGGGCTAAATCACAACCTGCTTCTGTGTGGCCAGCGCGGGTTAACACGCCGCCGTCCTGCGCCATTAATGGGAAGATATGCCCAGGCTGGACTAAATCCGACGCTTTGGCATCTTTAGCCACGGCCGCTTTTACCGTTACGGCGCGATCATGGGCCGAAATCCCGGTGGTTACGCCTTCGGCAGCTTCAATCGATACCGTAAAGTTAGTCGAGAACTGCGCATTGTTATTGGTTACCATCAAGGGCAGATTTAGCTGCTGGCAACGAGCTTTAGTCATGGTTTGGCAGATGAGTCCACGACCGTATTTCGCCATAAAGTTAATCGCTTCTGGCGTCACCAACTCGGCCGCCATAATCAGGTCGCCTTCGTTCTCTCTGTCTTCGTCATCCATCAAAATAACCATTTTGCCTTGACGAATATCCTCGATGATCTCTTCTATACTGTGCAGCGCCATTGTAGGACCTTTATGATTTTACTGTTGTTATGAAATTCTATACCTAAGTGAGCTAAGTGCCAGTGCCCTAACGCACAAAGCCAGCACGGGCTAACATTTCCATGGTCACCCCACCGCCTTGGGTTTCTTTAGTATCAAAGCGCATTAAACGCTCTAAATAGCGGGCGATTAAATCCACTTCAATATTCACCTTATCGCCGGCTTTCAAATCCACCAATGTGGTTTCGCCCGCGGTATGGGGCACTATGGTTAATCTGAAACGATGGCCATCAACTTCGTTTACCGTGAGGCTCACGCCATCGATGGTGATAGAACCTTTATGAGCAATATAACGTGCCAGCTCCGCAGGAGCCGCTAACCAAAACTCAATCGCTTGGCCCCGCGCCAAACGCTGTTCTACGGTGGCAATGCCATCCACATGGCCGCTGACCATATGGCCGCCTAAACGTGTAGTTGGGGTGACAGCCTTTTCAAGATTAACCTTAGTGCCGACTTTATAGTTAGCAAAGCCTGTAAGGCTGACGGTTTCTGCTGACACATCCGCCACATAGCCATCGGCTAATTGTTGCACCACGGTCAAACACACACCGTTGGTGGCAATACTGTCGCCTAAACGCACATCGCTTAAATCCAGTTTGCCACTGGCGACCGTCAAACGAATATCATCGCCTTTGCGTTCAAGCTTTCGCAGCGTGCCAACGGCCTCAATAATCCCAGTAAACATGGTTAACTCACTTATTCGCTAAAGATGGATTGGACTCGAGCCTCAAGGTAAAACGCGTATCCGCGCCCACTTTACGCTCATCGACCAGTTTGAGGGTCGGAATATCGGCCATCATTTGATAATCGGGTAATTCGAGTAGATTACGTCCCTGTGCCCCAAGGATTTTCATCGCTTGATATAGCACTAACTCATCGGCTAATCCCGCGCCGATAAAGGCACCCGCTAAGGTCGCGCCCGCTTCGATAAGCACCTGATTACAGCTTTTGCCTAAATAGCTTAAGAGCTCGGGTAGCGAGATTCGACCATCAATCGCCGGTAATTGGAGGCAAGTCACATGGGCGGGTAATTGCGCCATAAAGTCTGACGAATAGCTCACTGTCGAGACTAATAAAATTGGCGATTCAATTGTAAACAAGGCTGCCGTAATAGGCATACGGGCGCGACTGTCTAAAACTACTCGCAGCGGTTGTAAAACCTGCGCTTCACTCAATTGCGAGCTAAGACTGCCAAGCTCTGAGAAGCGCACATTGAGCGAAGGATCATCGGCCAGCACAGTTTCAATCCCAGTAACTATGGCGCAGGCGCGCAAACGTAAACGCTGCACATCGCGGCGAGCTTCGGTGCCTGTAATCCATTTGGACACCCCGTTTGATAACGCGGTTTTACCATCGAGACTCGCGGCCAGTTTGACCGTCACCCAAGGTAGCCCCAATTCCATGCGCTTCATAAAACCAAGATTTAAAGCGTAAGCTTCGTCTCGGTGCAAGCCAACATCCACTTTAATGCCCGCATCGCGCAGCATTTGAATACCGCGGCCACCGACCTGCGGATTAGGATCTTCCACCGCCACGACCACACGTTTAATACCGATATTGATCAGCGCCAAGGCACACGGCGGTGTGCGGCCATAATGGCTACAAGGTTCTAAGGTGACATAGGCGGTCGCGCCACGGGCAAGCTCGCCAGCCATGCGCAGTGCATGCACCTCGGCGTGGGGCTCGCCGGCTTTTTGATGATAACCTTCACCGACAATCTGATTATCTTTTACGATAACGCAGCCCACACAGGGATTGGGGCGAGTGGTATAAAATCCTTTGCGAGCCAGTTGTATGGCGCGGCTCATCATCTGGTTATCGAGTTCTGACCAATTCATATAAACCCTATGAAATCTTGAGGAAGCGTGCCGAATGCGGCGCAAAACGAGGCACTAACCTAAGCACGAACCTAAGCACTAACTTAAGATAACCCACGTTACTTTTGCAGTTTCGCAATCGCCTCACCAAATTCGGAGACGTCTTCAAAGGCGCGATAAACCGAGGCAAAACGAATATAGGCAACCTTGTCTAGGCTCATTAACTGTTCCATCATCAAGTTGCCTATCATCTCGGATGGCACTTCACGCTCGCCAGTCGCCCGCAGCGTTGACTTGATTTTACTTAAGGCCTGCTCGATTTCATCCATGGACACGGGGCGCTTTTCGACCGCGCGTAACATACCTGCTTGCAGCTTTTCTTCATCAAAGGGTTGACGCGTGCCATCACGTTTAATCACCCGTGGCATCACTAATTCGGCCCCTTCGAAAGTGGTAAATCGTTCGTGGCATTCGGTGCATTCTCGGCGACGACGCACTTGATGGCCTTCCGCCACTAATCGGGAATCGATCACCTTAGTATCTGTCGCGCTGCAAAATGGACAATGCATTGAGCCTCCTGCCGTGAATGGAATAAAGCCTATGGCTTTCGCTGTATCTTGCTTAAACCGAGCGGGTTTAAGTCTACGATTTTAGCAATAAAAATGGCCGCTTAATGCGGCCATGGGATTTTATCCTATTTATCGGCTGAGGTTAACCACCTAAGCTTAACGACCTAAGCTGTTGTGAACTTAGCCGATATATTCGGATAAATTAACGAATTAACCGTAAACAGGGAAACGAGCGCACAGAGCCAATACTTGGCCTTTTACGCGCTCGATGACCGCTGGATTGTGGGCATCGTCGAGGATGTCACAGATCCAACCGGTTAACTCTTTCGCTTCAGCTTCTTTAAAGCCGCGGCGAGTGATCGCAGGCGTACCAATACGCACACCAGAGGTCACGAATGGAGAACGTGGATCGTTTGGCACAGAGTTTTTGTTTACTGTGATGTTCGCGCTACCTAAAGCGGCATCGGCTTCTTTACCCGTCAGGTCGCGACCGATTAAGTCCACCAGCATTAAGTGGTTGTCAGTACCGCCAGAAACGATCTTGTAACCGCGCTCTAAGAACACTTCAACCATGGCTTTAGCGTTGTTAACCACTTGTTGTTGGTAGGCTTTGAACTCTGGCTCTAGGGCTTCTTTGAAGGCGACCGCTTTACCTGCGATAACGTGCATCAAAGGACCGCCTTGACCGCCTGGGAATACCGCAGAGTTCAGCTTCTTGTATAGCTCCTCATCATCGGCAGCAGACAGAATGATACCGCCACGAGGACCAGCTAAGGTCTTGTGAGTAGTAGAGGTCACAACGTGCGCGTGTGGCACTGGGTTTGGATAAACACCAGCAGCGATAAGACCCGCAACGTGCGCCATGTCGACAAACAGGTAAGCACCGATTTTGTCTGCGATTTCGCGCATTCTTGCCCAGTCAACGATGCCTGAGTAAGCAGAGAAACCACCGATCATCATCTTAGGCTTATGTTCAACCGCCAGACGTTCCATTTCGTCATAGTCGATTTTGCCTGATTCATCGATGCCGTAAGGAATGATGTTGTACAGTCTACCGGAGAAGTTTACAGGTGAACCGTGGGTCAAGTGACCACCGTGAGCGAGGTTCATACCTAAAACGGTATCGCCTGGTTTTAACAATGCCATGTAAACGGCGCTGTTTGCTTGAGAACCTGAGTGAGGTTGCACGTTTGCGTAAGTCGCACCAAACAGTTGTTTTGCACGCTCAATCGCTAAGGTTTCAACTACGTCCACATACTCACAACCACCGTAGTAACGCTTGCCAGGGTAACCTTCGGCGTACTTGTTGGTTAATTGTGAACCTTGCGCTTGCATCACGCGTGGACTGGTGTAGTTTTCAGAAGCAATCAGCTCAATATGCTCTTCTTGACGCAGAGTTTCGTTCTGAATTGCGTTGAACAGTTCCGGATCATAATCTGCGATATTCATATCTTTTTTCAGCATTGCTTACTCCAGCTGCCAATTCTTGTAGGTAGGGTTGCGCGGTATTCTACTCGTAACGAGCCGACAATCCCAGTCTCTGAAACATGAAAATCCTACAGTTTTACCTTGAACTCGCCTCAATGCCGAGTTGAGTTCGGCGCGCAATCGAGTAGAATTAGCCGCATCATTAGTCACTTATAGATGCAGAAAAATGGCTCAGTTTGTTTACAGCATGCTGCGGGTGGGCAAGGTTGTTCCTCCTAAGAAGCAGATCCTTAAAGACATTTCCTTAAGCTTTTTCCCCGGCGCTAAGATCGGTGTGTTAGGTCTTAACGGTTCAGGTAAATCCACCCTACTGCGCATCATGGCCGGTATCGATACCGAGATTGAGGGTGAAGCGCGCCCAATGCCAGGTCTGAAGATTGGTTATCTGCCGCAGGAACCCAAACTCGACCCAACGCAAACCGTGCGTGAAGCGATTGAAGAAGCGGTTTCTGAAGCCAAAAATGCCCTCAAACGCTTAGACGAAGTCTATGCGGCTTACGCCGATCCCGATGCGGACTTCGACGCACTTGCCAAAGAGCAAGGCGAACTCGAAGCCATCATTCAGGCGCAGGACGCCCACAATCTGGACAACATCCTCGAGCGCGCGGCGAATGCGCTACGTCTGCCTGATTGGGATGAAAAGATTGAAGTCTTATCGGGTGGTGAGCGCCGCCGTGTAGCAATTTGTCGTCTGCTGCTGGAAAAACCAGAAATGCTGCTGCTCGACGAACCGACCAACCACTTGGACGCCGAATCCGTCGCGTGGCTCGAGCACTTCCTGCAGGAATACTCGGGCACCGTTGTGGCGATTACCCACGACCGTTACTTCCTCGACAATGCTGCTGGCTGGATTTTAGAACTTGACCGTGGTGAGGGTATCCCATGGGAAGGCAACTACTCTTCATGGCTAGAACAAAAAGATGCCCGCTTGAAGCAGGAATCTGCCGCAGAAAGCGCACGTCAAAAGACCATTGCGAAAGAATTAGAATGGGTTCGCCAAGGCGCGAAAGGCCGTCAGTCTAAGGGCAAGGCCCGTATGGCGCGCTTCGAAGAGCTGAACACCACTGATTACCAAAAACGTAACGAAACCAACGAGCTGTTTATTCCGCCTGGACCACGTTTAGGTGACAAAGTCATCGAAGTGAAGAACTTAACCAAGTCCTACGGTGATCGCGTGCTGATCGATAACCTGTCGTTCTCGATTCCTAAGGGCGCGATCGTCGGTATTATCGGTGCCAACGGTGCAGGTAAATCGACCCTGTTCCGCATGCTGTCTGGCAGCGAGCAGCCCGATAGCGGCACCATTGAGATAGGTGAAACAGTACAACTGGCGTCGGTTGAACAGTTCCGCGATTCGATGAATGACAAAAACACCATTTGGCAAGAAATCTCTGGTGGTCAAGACATCATGCGCATCAACAACATGGAAATTCCAAGCCGCGCCTATGTGGGCCGCTTTAACTTCCGTGGTGCAGATCAGCAAAAGATTATCGGTACTCTATCGGGCGGTGAGCGCAACCGTGTTCACTTAGCTAAACTGTTGCAGGCTGGCGGTAACGTACTGCTCCTCGACGAACCGACCAACGACTTAGACGTTGAAACCCTGCGCGCACTGGAAGAAGCGATTCTCGAATTCCCTGGTTGCGCTATGGTGATCTCGCACGACCGTTGGTTCTTAGACCGTATCGCGACCCATATTCTGGATTATCGCGACGAAGGCCAAGTTAACTTCTACGAAGGTAACTACACCGAATACTCAGCGTGGTTGAAGAACACCTATGGCGCCGATGTGGTTGAACCACACCGCCTGAAATACAAGCGCATGACGAAATAGATCGAGAATCTAGAATCTAGAATCTAGAATCTAGAATCTAGAATCTAGAATCTAGGCAAGCGTGTATCTGAGGAGGTTAACTCGAAAGGGTTAAGCTCCTTTTTATTGCATTGAATTTAGGGTGAGGATTTTCCGTTATTTCAGGCTGGCACTATATTCATGCTGGTTCATGCTAGCAAAGTAGGCCACCAGCATATCCATCATCACTCTTAAGGCGGGCTGCATATGTTTACGGGATTGATACACCCCATATACGCCCAAAGATTGAGGTTTAAATTCCCGCAGCAGTGGCACTAATGCCCCCGAGTCGAGATGCGGTTTAACCGCCCACAGGGGCTGCATAGCAATCCCCTCGCCGGCCAAGGTGGCGTTTAGTACCACCATAGAATCATTGGCACTTAAGTTACCTCTTACGGGAATATTAAAAAGCTGCCCCGCCTCGATACCATCAGGATGAATAATTTGGGTAAACCGCCACATCACATCGCCAAAGTAGGAATAGGTTAAACAGTTATGCCGAGTTAAATCCTCGGGATGGCTAATAAGTGAATGGGTGGCAAGATAACGCGGTGCGGCGCAGACCACGGACTCACATTCCCCTAAACGTCTGGCGATTAGACTAGGATCGAGCTCATTAGTGATACGTATGGCAAGATCAATACGTTCGGCAACTAAATCAACGGTTTGGCTGCTAACATGAAAGTTCACACTCGCCTGCGGATATTGGGTTAAGTAAGGACGCACGACCGTGGGAAAGAGTAAATGGGCCATAAATTGCGAACAACTGATCCGCAATAATCCTCGCGGTTGGGCGCTTTGTACATGGCTGACCGCGGGGACTTCCTGCGCTAATTCAAGCAAGCGCTGGCAATAATCGAGCACTTGCTCGCCCGCGCTGGTTAGGCTCAAACGTCTTGTCGAACGGTGCAGTAAGCGTGCACCTGACCATTCTTCCATCTCGGCCAAATAACGAGTTACCATAGAACGCGACATATCCAACGCCTCTGCGGCGCCAATCATGCTGCCCCGCTCAACGATGGTCACAAATACCTTTGCCGCTTCGAGTCTATCCATGGTTTATCCGCCCCTAGTGTTGATTGCGTTGCACTAAATAATCAGTTTCAAACGTTGATTCATCCGAATTATGCAACAAACAAGCGCAAGTTTCCGTGTTTATCTAACGTTTTTTGCAACCTAAACTAAGCTCACTTTTGCAACAGTGCAAATCACCGAATCCTATTTGAATGAATAAGTGAGAACAGAAATGACACTATTGAATGCTCTAAAATTAACCTCTTTGAAACCCCAGTTAGCCGCAACCATGCTGGTGGCGGGAATGGCTACTGCTCAAGCTGCACCTTTGCAAGTAAGCCATTTTAATCCGGGCGAAAACAGTATTTTTGCGGTGTCTTCAAGCTTTATCAGCGGCGAGCATGAAATGATGCTGGTCGATGCTCAATTTCAAAAAAATGATGCCCAGACCTTAGTGGATACCATTAAAGCCAGCGGTAAAAAGCTTACCTTGGTGTATATCAGCCATAGCGATCCAGACTTTTACTTTGGATTGGATGTGATTAAGCAAAACTTCCCCGAGGTCGAAATCGTTGCCACTCAAACCACAGTCGATGACATTAAAGCCTCGATGGAAGGCAAGCTCGCCTACTGGGGACCGATTTTAAAGGACAATGCCCCGAGCCAATTAGTGCTGCCTAAGGTGGTTACCACCAATCGCTTTAGTATCGACGGTGAACAAGTGCTGATAGAAGGGCTAGAGGATGCTCACCCTAAGCATACCTTCCTGTGGGTACCGTCGGCTAAAACCATCACTGGTGGCGTTGAAGTGTTTGATAACACCCATGTTTGGATGGCAGATACCCAAAGTGTTGAGTCGCGTAAAGCCTGGTTAACCCATTTAGAAAAGATGGAAGCCTTATCTCCCAAAGAGGTTATCCCTGGACATTATCTCGGTGATGCCAGATTTGATAAGCGCGCCATCGCTTTTACTCGCGATTATATTAATGCCTTTGAAAAGGCAGCCAAAACAGCAAAAGATTCTGCGGACTTAATCGCCAAGATGCTCAAGCTCTACCCACAAATTCCTTTAGATGCAGGGCTTGAGATCAGTGCCAAAGTCATCATGGGTGAAATGCGCTGGCCAATGTAAGGGAATAGGGGCATGGATATCTCCATGTCCCATTCAATCTGACATTCGCGCTTAGGCTAGCCCTTAAGCCAAAAAGCCAGAACAAAAGACTGTTTTTTGTAGGAATAATTGCGATGAACCCAACTATCAATACCACCATGAAAGCTAAGGCCGTGTTACATGCCATTATCGATCCCTTGTGCGGTTGGTGTTACGCAGCCGCACCGCTGTTTGATGCAGCAGCCGCTGCCGGATTTACCATCAAACTCCACGCAGGTGGCATGCTCACAGGGCCAAGGCGCAAACAGATTGATAACCAATGGCGCGATTATGTAATGCCCCATGATCAACGGATTGCCGCGTTAACCGGACAAGCCTTTGGTGAAAACTATTATGAAGGCTTATTACGTGATACCAGCATTGTACTGGATTCTGCGCCCCCCATTAGAGCTATGCTTGCCGTTGCAGCCTTAGGGGGCAATGAGCTAGCTTACCTACATGCAGTGCAACTCGCCCATTATCGCGATGGCAAAAGCGCCAGCGATGAACAGAATCTACATCTTTTAGCGGAAAAAATGGGAATAGATGGCGCTGCCTTTACGAAGGAATTTGCCCAAAATGAAGACGCGTTTTACCAGCACATTTTGGCATCACGGGCGCTGATGAATCAGCTGGGTGCCCAAGGTTTCCCTTCAGTAGCACTCACAACAAGTGAGGGAAATCTGCATTTACTCAATCACAGCCGTTTTTACGGTCATCCGAGCAAGTGGCTTGAGTATCTGAATGAACAAGTGTCTTAACACGCCACTTTCTTGAAAGTGTGCCAGTCTTACGTTTTACGTATGAAGACTCAAACCTTGGCTTTTTGAGTCTGGGGTTTCCCCCTTAAACGATGGGATAAGTCACTATAGGATTTATCCCATCGGCATGTTCAATGTTGATACCACAGGCCAAGTTAACCCTGATTCTCGGGCGCAAGCTCGGCTTGCTTTGCCTGTTCTAGCGTAAAAGGCTCACTCCTTTTTACACATTCAAGTACCGCTTTCGCGTAGAGCGGAATCGGCTTATCCCGAGGTAAACGCGGTAATTCTGTACCTGGCAACCTGAGTAAATAATCATTCACCTTAGATTCAAACCACGAGAAACGTATCAATTTAAATCCTTGATTCGTTTCTAAATAGCATTTGTAATCCTGTCGCTTCTCAGTTTCTGTCGCCAGCGCTGACCATTGGGATCCCGCTAGCAGCAACAAACCAAGGGCACCGTATTTCATCATAAGGCTATTACTCATCTCGACTCGTTAACTCTTTACATCATTGACTGATGTAATAATAAATTTTGTTCGTTGTTGGCCCGCCCCCAATACACTTAGGGTTACCACTTTCACATGTCGCCTCATCTGGCACCGCATTACCGATACCAATCAAAAACATATCTGGCGTTGGTACTTTGGCATTCGGGTCCTTAGGCTGCTCGGCAGGCGGGATCACCAACTGCGGCGTATCCAGTACCAACTCTCCTGCATACAAATAATCTGTTTTGTAACCACGAGTGCCCCTGTGCAAATTCTTTTTATAAAGATAGCCTTTACCCGAACTCAAACATTGGTTGACTGAGCCATCACTACCAGGCACAAAACTGCTGAAGTACACCTCCCCCCCGACGATGGTCGCAGAAGACAGGCTTTTTTCGCCTTTACGAGAGAAGTTATAGTACCAACCTCGTTTTTGACTAAAGACGATTTCACTGGCCTGATCATTGGGCGCCGCCGAACTGACATCATATAAATCACTTAACTGTAGTGTTTTAGGCACAGGCTTTTGATTTGATTTACCTTGGAATGATTGAGTGACTATGTTTCTATCTTGCAATGCAAAAAACATATCCGAGCGGGACACATCACTTGGCTTTGCCCTGTGGCCACTGCCGACAACAATTGCGTCGTAAGGAATATTCTGTGATGTGACAACTTTGGTCGATGTTCCATTAATGACTTTAGTCAGCTCAAAGGTATTGGAGATCAAGGTCTGGGCCACTGTAGGCCCAGAAAAGAATCGCCTATCTCCTGCCACTGAACTCTTATCCCCTAATGCGGCAAATTTAAATCCCGACCAGGTCGACACATTCGCGGAGGGCATATCCATCCGCCATACATTACCTTGGATATCTGTGGCATAGATTCTATCGGTATGACCATCACCATTGCCGTCTAATACAGCAACACTGCTTGGAATACTGTTGGCAATACCTGGCAATGGCGTGTTAGCCCCACTGCCGCCGAATTGATGGATTAACGCCCCCGTTTGCGCATCGGCAATAAACACGCCACGGCCACTGCTGTCATCAGTACCCATCTCAGCGCCATCTTTAGTTGAAGGGGAATATCCACCACCAAAAATCAATACAGGCTTATCGCCAGTCGCACTCGGAATTGTCGTCACCACAGGCGTCGACCAAGATTGCCCTAACTCGCCCATACCGGGTGAGCTGGCATCTATCTTCCACATAAAACTGGGGTTATCAGGTGTGGTCACATCGAGGGCGTAATACGCATTGCCGCCTCGGCGCATTCCCACAAATACCCATGCCTTTTCAATCCGTTTGCCCTGCATTTTGGTGTAGGCAACTGGCGAGCCATCAATACCGTATACCGAGTGTACGCCCGTCGGCGCGTTAGCCTTGAGATCGCGCAAATTCGGCAGTAGCTCATAGGGGATAAATCCCCAAGTCTCAGACACGCTATCACCTTCATCCTTAAACATATGCAGGAACCCATGGTTCGTCCCGACAAGAATTCGGATATCAGGTTTAGCTTCAGAACCAAAATTGAGTGCTAAGGGCTTGGAATGTAGAGCATCTCCCATAATATCAGCGCGCCAGTTTGGGGTTGCGCCACTGACAGTACTTAAGTCCTGATTTTTATCGTTATCAACATCAATTCCCTTCGCCCAGTCAAATAGCCCAGTGAGTTCTGTTTCATCGACCCCCATATAGGTGGCTAAACGCACATTATCCCCAGCTTTTCGAGCTGCATTTGACAGAGTAAAAGCGCTCAATCCACTGCCAAAATTACTGTATAAAGTGCGACTAGTCGCCTGCTGCATCGCGGCGAGCACCCCGCCACGCTTAACATCGTTACCATCACCGCTGCTTCCGCATTCTTCAGCAGATGTCCAATAGGAGCAAGCATCGGCTTTGATATTGCCATCTTCGCCTATCACATTTTTGCCTTTGCTATCGACAACATCACCGTCACTGGTCACCTTGAACTTTTTAATATTCCCTAGCCATCTTGGTCCCTTATTAGGCAAGAACATAGAGTAATAAGCTGAATCAAAGGTTTGAGTACGATTGAAGTTATTGCTCGCTACCGAGGGGGAAGTAAAGCTGGCATTTTTTTCGAGGATATTATTTAAAGCCGTTTGCAATGAAGAACGTAATTGACTGGCATCGGTGGCATCAAAATACTTACCACCGCCATTATCGGCGGTTTGCTTCAGTAGGTGCTCGGCACTGGCTGCACCTTCACTAAACCCAATGGTAAAGGTTCTAACGGTTTGTTTTCCGGCTAAATTAGGATTCACATCCTCAGTTCGCATCCAGCCAGAAAGCGCACTGAGATAACTTTTCGGGTTTGAGGTATGCTTACCCACACCATTGGTTAAACGCTCAATAATGCCATCGGCCGCGTTATCAAGCGTTGGCTCACCGTCGGTGATATAGACGATATACGCTTCATTTTGGCAAGGCTTAAACGGCGAATTGTACGTGTTACTTCCAATAATAAGCGCACCTGGGTCGGTAAAGGGATTAGAACTGGCGTTATAGGTACCTTGGTAACGCCCCCAATTATCGTAGTAATTATAATCGCTATCATCATCGCCAAAATACTGTTCCTGCCCACCAAAATAACGATAGGCTTCGTAGAGCGTTTCGCATAGCGGCGTATTTTGGGCATAACTAATAAGATTGACCCTTTTCAATAAATCAATTTTGGCTTGGGCGGACATAGTCTTAATCCCAGAGATAATCCGCCCACCGTCACGCGCACCATCACGTGGCCCATTCATATTAAAAATAGCTAAACCAAAATCCACACCCGGCGTAGTTAAAACCACACTTTCAATCGCATCTTGCGCCAGCTCTAGACGGGTTTTATTGACCTTCTTTTTAGTACCATGGTGCCATTTTAAATAATCTTCGGTATAAACTGTGACCACTTTGCCGGAGCCAAAACCTGTTTTCTGCGCCTTTGCCTTCGCGCTTGCCTTAGCACTCTCGGATGAGTGAATATTGACTGCAGTGTACCGAACGGGTTTAGCCGCAGAGCCTAAACTGTCAACGGGTAAACCGTTAGCCTCTCCTGCTGCATTACCGAGTCTTTCCTCTTGGATATCTTCAAAGCAATCGACAGCAGCTATCGAGCTACCATTTAGTTCAGAAAATTCTTTCCACGCACCAGTCCCCCCCGAAAAACCATACTCACGAAAGAAACCAGTGAAGGTGCCATACCGATTGAGGTAATCCCACGAGCTTTCACAGCCATTGAGTGCGGCATTAAACTGACGCATTTCACGCTGAGAGGCAGGATTAGGTAACTCAGCATTATCAGCCGAACCTCGGCTATAAAATAGCTTTCCCGACTGGGCATAGTTAGCATTACGTTTATTCTCGTAAGGAGCATCGACCCCATAGGCAAGATTACTCATACTGCCGGAGTTATCGAAAATGATCAGCACCTGCGGGCGCGAGCCATTACGGGCGGACGCTTCGAACACATAAAGCTCTGTATCATCAGCAACGCTTGACGCGGTAAATAAACTCGCCGCGCCGACAACGAGGCTCGAAATAATAAAAGCGACTATTGATGTTAACGTATGACGGACGTTTTGAAGCCGAGATTGACAAATATGTTTCAATAAAACGTAATTAAGCGAAAAGTTCATCAACGAGCTTTTCTGACATTTAAATAAAAACTGACTCATACAGTATGCGCATCTGTTATTAAGGAATAATAAAAGCACCTGCATTTACAAAACTGGGATTTAAATTGTTTAAAAAGGCCAAGTTAACCGCACAACAAACAGTAAATTAACCGAACGTAAAACAGTAAAATCATAAACTTAGGCTACTTTCAGCAATTATTACCATTATGCACACCGAATTGACAACAAATAAATAAAAAATGTAACCAATAAAAATATCACCATCATAGTAATGAGCTAAAAAATAAAAAAGTGACACTTATGATATTGAGAATGCGCTATTAACGTTATAGGAAATAAAGGAGAACACCTGCCAAAAAAAATATAAAAAATGCTATACCATTAATTTAACTTGCCAAAACAAAACAGGCTGAACAACAAACATAGAGATAAAGCGTTCTCACCATGAAAATATCCCAACATAGGATCCCTTGCCCTACCAAGTCATTAACATTATGCTAACCAACCCCACATAAGCCACGTTTCATAACTCAGGAGCTTTGAATGCACACGCTCTTCCGCCATGGTTTCGGTCACTCGACACCTCAACCACAGGATATATCTTCGCTCACATTGAAGAAGAGACTCACTTCGGCTCAGGCTACACTGTTTACTTTGCTAAGTTTATTTTCTGTTGGCGCATTTAGCACTGAACTTACGCCATCATCCGTGACCGATGGTCCTTATGTTTTCCTCGACCAAGGTAACCAAAATACCGCCTACTGGATCTGCCAGAGTCAGTTAAAACAAACCCCTATCGCAAACAATCAATTGGCTCGCCCAAATGATTGTGGCAACTTGCCACAGCCCAAACGCCATACCGATGCTCCCAAAGTTGAAGCTGATACCTACACTCATGCAGGCAAGATAGTGGCCTTAAGCGATGTGCATGGGCAATTCGATGTGATGATTAACCTGCTGAAAGCCCATCAGATTATCGATGAAAATAATCACTGGACCTTTGGTGACGGCCATATGGTCATGACGGGAGATATGTTCGACCGTGGTCACCAAGTTAACGAAGTTCTGTGGTTTTTATATGAGTTAGATAAGCAAGCCCAAGCCGCCGGTGGTAGATTACATTTACTTATGGGCAACCACGAGCAAATGGTGTTTCGCGGCGACTTACGTTATGTGAATGAGCGTTATCAAACCTCGGCGGAATTACTCAATCGCAGCTATGATGCGCTGTACAACAAAGACACCGAAATCGGCCGTTGGCTTCGCAGTAAAAACACTCTAGTAAAGATCAATAATCTGCTGTTTATGCACGGTGGAATAAGCCCTGAATGGGTCGAGCGTAAACTCAATATCAGCGATGCTAATCAGTTATTCCGTCAACATTTAGACGATAAAAAAGAAGATTTAAAACAAAACGATCTGTTGAATTTCCTGTTTTTCACTAATGGCCCCACTTGGTACCGTGGCTACTTTAAAGATGCACTCGCCGAACCCGAAATCGACCGAATCCTAAACTACTTTAAGGTTGATCATATTATCGTCGGCCATACCTCACAGGAACGTGTACTTGGACTTTACCATAATAAAATCATTGCAATAGATAGTAGTATTAAGGATGGTCAGTCAGGAGAATTATTACTGATAGACGACAATAAACTCACCCGCGGGCTATATAAGGGTGAGCAAGTAGCACTTTAAATCGATTCAGGGCTTATAGGTTTAATCCATAAGCCCTTTTTATTATTCAATAAAAGGATAACGAGTCGACTCCATATCGAGTAAGCGATAACTTACCTATCTATACAAAATTCAACTCATCGGCTTAACACCCCCTATACTCAGCAAATAACGCTTTAACGTTAGGGATGCGTATGGACTTCAAACTGCTGATAAATTTAAGCCTTGTATTGCTGTTGTTAGGATTGCCTTCCCGCAGTTTTGCAGGACGAGATTTAAACTTAGTTGCGACCAATTATCCGCCCTTTTATGCCGATTCGTTACCCGAGCAAGGTGGCGTAGCCCAAGTCGTTAAAGAGGCCTTTAAACGCCAAGGCTACAATGCCAATGTTAAGTTTTATCCCTTTGCGCGAGCAGCATTACTGGTAAAAACCGGCCAAGCCGATGGCATTATTGGACTTTGGTACCGCAAAGAACGTGAGCAATGGGCGCATTATTCCGCACCGATACAAGCCGTACAGATTGTCTTCTACAAACGTAAAGATAACCCGTTACGTTTTAGTCAATTAAGCGAACTTAAGCCCTTTACCATCGGCATTTGCCGCGGTTACGCCAATCCACCCGAAATAGCCGCTACAGGGCTAACGACAGAGGAAGGTAATTCCGACGAAATGAATCTTAAGAAATTGTTTCTAAAACGCATTGACTTAGTTTTAATCGGCCACAATCTTGCTCAATATTTAATCAAACAAAATCAAAGTGAATATGCCGATACTTTCGAGCAGGTAGGAGACCCCATCGCCACTGAGGTATTCCATCTGGGCGTATCTTTGGCGATAACGGATCAGTCCACCTTGATCGACGAATTTAACAAAGGCCTTGAAAGTATGGGCCAAGATGGTCGTCTTGAGGCAATTTTAAGTCAGTATCCGCAAATTCAATCAGCCGTAGATCCGATAGAAAAAATACGAACACAAGCACATCCTTAGCAGAATAACTCAGCTATCGTATGCACTTCGAATGGGGCGAATGAGATTGCCATGGGGTATCTCGACACAAAACACAATTTCTTTCACTTTCGAGTGCTTAACTTTACAAACTTTTACCCACCTGATGACGGTTATTCACTAGAATAGCGCCATTAGTGCTAACGCCTGTTAACCGTCTTTGTGCGAGATAATTATTCCAATGAAAAAAACCATAATAGCCATTGCCTTAGTTGCGGCGGTTGCCGCCGCTGTGAGCTTTAGTGATGTATTGCAGGCTGCCAAACCCGAAAGTGCCCCCCAGCTTATGCGTACCGTGCCGGTTGTCACAGGGGAAGTGGTTGAACATCCACTGGCTCAATCTATTTCACTGATTGGTAAACTGGCCGCTGAGCGCGCAGTGGTGATCGCGCCGCAAGTCACCGGCAAAATTAAACAAATTGCCGTGACTTCGAATCAAACAGTGAAAAAAGGCCAGTTGCTAATCGAACTCGATGATATGAAAGCTCAAGCCGCGGTGGCTGAAGCCAATGCCTTTTTAAATGATGAAACCCGCAAGCTCAGAGAGTTTGAAAAACTTATCAGCCGCAATGCCATCACTCAAACCGAAATCGATGCTCAAAAAGCCAGTGTCGATATTGCCAGAGCACGCTTAGCCTCTGCGCAAGCAGATTTACATTATCACTCACTGATCGCACCTTTTGCTGGTAAAACCGGGCTGATTAATTTTAGCGAAGGTAAGATGGTAAGTATTGGCACAGAGTTAATGACCTTAGATGATTTATCCAGCATGCGACTGGACTTACAAGTGCCTGAACATTTTCTGTCACAACTTAGCATTGGCATGCCAGTATCGGCCACCAGCCGAGCTTGGCCAGGACAAACCTTTATCGGCAAAGTGGTCGCCATCGATCCCCGCGTGAATGAAGAAACCTTAAACCTGAAGATCCGCGTACAATTTGAAAATAGCGATAATCGCTTAAAACCTGGCATGATGATGTCATCAACCATCACCTTCCCACCGATTTCAGCCCCCATAGTGCCAGTGCAAGCCCTAGAATATTCAGGCACTAAACGCTATGTGTATGTGGTTGGTGAGGATCATATCGCCCATCGCACCGAAGTGATTTTGGGTGCCCGTGTTGGCGACCAAGTGCTTATCGATAGCGGCCTTAAAATTGGCGATAAAGTGGTGGTTCAAGGGCTTGTGAATATGCGCGATGGCTTAAAAATCAATGAAGTCGCTCTTGAAGCTAAGAATAGTAATAACCGCCCAGCCAAGTCAGACGTCAACACTGCGGAGACGAAATAATGTGGCTGTCCGATGTCTCAGTTAAACGCCCCGTCGTTGCAATTGTTTTAAGCTTACTGCTATGCGTGTTTGGCTTAGTGTCCTTTACTAAACTTTCAGTGCGGGAAATGCCCGATGTTGAAAGCCCAGTGGTGACAGTCAGCACCAGTTATTCCGGTGCATCGGCAGCGATTATGGAAAGTCAAATCACCAAGACCCTTGAGGATGAACTCACGGGGATCAGCGGTATCGATGAAATCACCTCTACCACTCGTAATGGTAGCTCGCGGATCACGGTCAAATTCCTCCTCGGTTGGAACTTAACCGAAGGGGTGAGTGATGTGCGTGATGCCGTGGCCCGCGCCCAGCGCCGTCTGCCGGAAGACGCTAACGATCCTGTAGTATCGAAGGACAATGGCTCAGGCGAACCCTCCGTGTATGTGAACTTAAGTTCAACCGTGATGGACAGAACCCAGCTGACCGATTATGCCCAGCGGGTTTTAGAAGACAGATTCAGTCTGATCAGCGGCGTGAGTTCCATCAGCATTTCGGGTGGTCTTTATAAGGTCATGTATGTCAAGCTCAGACCCGAGCAAATGGCGGGGCGCAACGTCACCGTCACCGATATCACTAGCGCCCTACGTAAAGAGAACATCGAAACCCCTGGCGGCCAAGTGCGTAACGATACGACAGTGATGTCGGTGCGTACCAAAAGGCTCTATTACACCCCAAAGGATTTTGACTATTTAGTCGTACGCACCGCCAGCGACGGGACACCTATCTATTTAAAAGATGTGGCCGATGTTGCCGTGGGCGCACAGAATGAAAACTCCACCTTTAAAAGTGATGGTATTGTTAACCTAAGCTTAGGGGTGATCACTCAATCCGATGCAAACCCATTAGTAGTCGCTCAGGAAGTCCATAAAGAAGTCGATAAAATTCAAGACTTTTTACCCGAAGGTACCAGTCTTGTGGTCGACTTTGACTCCACCGTCTTTATTGACCGCTCAATCAACGAGGTCTACAACACCCTCTATGTCACTGGCGCCCTCGTGGTGTTAGTGCTGTATATCTTTATCGGTCAAGCAAGGGCAACCCTTATCCCCGCGGTAACGGTTCCAGTATCTTTAATCTCCGCCTTTATTGCCGCCAACATGCTAGGTTATTCAATTAACCTACTGACATTAATGGCATTAATCCTCGCCATTGGTCTCGTGGTCGACGATGCGATTGTGGTGGTCGAAAACATTTTCCACCATATCGAAAAAGGCGAAGAGCCGCTGCTTGCGGCTTACAAAGGCACACGGGAAGTCGGCTTTGCGGTCGTGGCAACCACCGCGGTGTTAGTCATGGTGTTCCTGCCGATTTCATTTATGGATGGCATGGTCGGTTTACTCTTTACCGAGTTTTCCGTGATGCTGGCAGTGTCTGTTCTGTTCTCATCCCTCATTGCCCTCACGCTAACGCCGGTATTGAGTAGCAAATTACTCAAAGCCAATGTAAAACCTAACCGTTTCAATCGCATCGTGGATAGTGGTTTTGCGCGCATGGAAAGGGTTTACCGTGTGGGTGTGACCCATGCGATCCGCTTTAGATTACTGGCACCACTGGTCATTCTCGCCTGTATTGGCGGTAGCGCATGGTTAATGCAGCAAGTCCCCTCGCAATTAGCGCCGCAGGAAGACCGCGGTGTACTTTACGCCTTTGTGAAAGGCGCCGAGGGCACTAGCTATAACCGTATGACGGCGAACATGGATATCGTCGAAGACAGATTAATGCCACTCCTGGGCCAAGGTGTATTGCGTTCTTTCAGTGTGCAAGCTCCTGCCTTTGGTGGTCGTGCTGGCGATCAAACTGGCTATGTGATCATGCAGCTAGAGGATTGGGAACATCGCAATGTCACGGCGCAACAGGCGCTCGGGATTATAAGTAAGGCATTGAAAGATATTCCCGATGTGATGGTTCGCCCTATGATGCCAGGCTTTAGGGGGCAATCGAGTGAGCCAGTACAATTTGTGCTGGGTGGCTCAGATTATGCGGAACTCTTTAAATGGGCACAGGTGTTAAAAGAGCAAGCCAATGCCAGCCCGATGATGGAAGGCGCGGATCTGGATTACGCCGAAACCACACCGGAACTGATTGTCAGCGTTGATAAAGAGCGCGCAGCAGAACTTGGGATCAGCGTCGATGACGTCTCACAAACCTTAGAAGTGATGCTCGGCGGTCGTAAAGAAACCACCTATGTGGATCGCGGCGAAGAGTACGATGTGTATCTGCGCGGTGATGAAAACAGTTTTAACAACGTCGGCGATTTAAGCCAAATCTATATGCGTTCAGCCAAGGGCGAATTAGTCACGCTCGATACGGTCACCCATATCGAAGAAGTGGCCTCAGCGCAAAGATTGAGCCATACCAATAAACAAAAATCCATCACCCTCAAGGCCAACATCAGTAAAGGTTACACCTTAGGCGAGGCCTTAACGTTCTTGGAAAACAAGTCCATAGAGTTATTACCCAAGGATATTTCCATTAGCTATACCGGTGAATCAAAAGACTTTAAAGAAAACCAAAGCAGTATTTTTATTGTGTTCGGTTTAGCGCTACTGGTAGCTTACTTGGTACTCGCTGCGCAATTTGAAAGCTTTATCAACCCCTTAGTGGTGATGTTTACCGTACCAATGGGAGTATTTGGAGGTTTCCTCGGCCTGTTAGTGACCAGCCAAGGTATTAACATCTATAGCCAGATCGGCATGATCATGTTGATTGGCATGGTGACCAAAAACGGGATCTTAATTGTCGAGTTTGCCAACCAACTGCGTGACCGAGGTTTAGCCTTAGATAAAGCCATTATCGATGCCTCAACCCGCCGTTTACGCCCGATTTTGATGACGGCCTTCACCACCTTAGTCGGCGCGATACCGCTGATTTTTTCAACGGGCGCAGGCTCTGAGAGCCGGATTGCGGTGGGGACTGTGGTGTTTTTCGGCATGGCCTTTGCGACCTTTGTCACCCTGTTTGTCATCCCAGCAATGTACCGTTTAATCTCGGCCGCGACCCATTCACCGGGTTATGTTGAAGCAAAACTCGAAGCGGCCATTAAAGCACAAGAGTTAGCGGCACAAGAGGCAGCCAAACAGCAGGAACAAACGGCAAAAGCCTAATTTATCGCCATGATGTAAACAGGCGCGAAATAATGCGTTTGCTTAAATCATAAAAGCCAAGGGAGCAGTCCCTTGGCTTTTTCATTTAGGTTTCAGATGAGTTCCTTCTATGTTTTATTCAACCTACATGATCTGCAAAATCAAGTCCGACGCATAACAGCGACAGTGCCTTTATCAGCTTTTTAAACAATATACCAGCACAACACCGGCGCAATACTTTAAATAATCAATCCATTAACCTAACTAAAAATCCGTTAAGCAAAGCTAAACTCGGCCATTACCGATTAGATCCATTGCTGTTTTTGCCTGCTCGCGCCATTAGCTACCTTGCTGTGCTATAGTGCACAGAGTCTTCCAACTGATAGCCATAACTTATCCCTTGAAAAGAATCGCCCTCTTTGTCGATGTGCAAAACATTTATTACACCTGCCGTGAGGCCTATCAGCGCCAGTTTAACTATCGTAAACTCTGGCAACACTTGAGTGCGCAAGGAAATATTGTCAGTGCTGTTGCCTATGCCATTCATCGAGGTGATGATGGCCAGCTTAAGTTTCAAGATGCTTTGAGACATATCGGCTTTGAGTTAAAACTTAAGCCCTATATCCAGCGCAGTGACGGATCAGCAAAGGGAGATTGGGATGTGGGGATCACAATTGATGTACTCGATACCGCTCCCAATGTGGATACCGTAATACTGCTTTCTGGCGATGGGGATTTTGCAATCTTGCTTGAGAAAATAACGCAAAAATATGACGTTAAGACAGAAGTCTATGGCGTCCCCCAACTGACAGCAAAATCACTAATGGATGCAGCAACACAGTTTAATCCGATTGATGATGCTTTACTGCTCTAACAACAATGAATATTAAGCTGAAAATTCTTGGGTTGATAATTGATAAAAATTATCTATATCTGCCAACAAAATACTGTAAACACCTGCATCTAACTGCCCTTTATCGACCATGGGCTGCATAATGTCGCCAATCTCTGATAGCGATAAAGAGCCTCGATAGGGTCGCTTTTGAGTCAACGCCTGAAAAACATCGACCACAGCAAGAATACGCGAGGGTAAATCTAATTGTTCCTGCTGCTTACTGAAGGGATAGCCTGAACCATCGAGGCGTTCATGGTGATTTGAGGCCCATTCGCCTATTACAGACTTAGGGAAAAAACGATGTAAAGTATGCTCTGTATCAACGGTATGACGTTTGACAATCGAATACTCTTCCTTTGTTAATTTGCCTTCTTTATGCAGCAACAGGTCAGGCGTTTTGAGCTTACCGACATCATGTAACAATCCCGCAACGTACAATAATTCAGCATCGGTATCTGATACACCGCAGTCCTTTGCCACTAATTTTGCTAACAGTGCGACTTTTTCTGAATGGTGAAATGTAAAGGGACTCTTAGCATCAACTATTCGAGCTAAAAATCGCGCTAACTGCTTTACCCCGTCAATATCTAATTCTTTGTCGTAAAAGTGATTAGCTTTGAACTCCAGACCTAATAACTCAATATGAGTTGCATCCATGTTGTACCAAAAGCCATCCTTTTTGACCAGTTGACACATTGCATTGACCATTTCTGGTTCAAATAAGGTTCCACTATGGGCCAATAAATTCTCTGCGACCATACTTTCATGCAATGTAATCAGCTCCTCATGACAACCATGCGTATATCTGGCTCTTAAAAAGTCGGTACGATCCGCTAAGAAAATCAGTGCTGCAATATCACGGTCAAATACGGAAAGCTCATGGGATTGCAACTCAAGCCAAGGTGTGTGGTGGTAAAGAACGACAGGCGCAAAAACATCTAAAATCGGGCATTTAAGCAATGCCTCATAGCCACGTTGACTATGGCACTGCGCATCTTCTGGCTGCATTAATTTGAGCAGACGTAAGTGCTCTTCGGAGGAAGAAACGCCGCAATCATGAATAAGTCCGGCAAAATAGGCGAACTGCTTTTTTTCATCGGGCCAGCCGAGCACATTCGCACATTCGTAAGCCATATAGCCAACCCGATGTCCGTGGTGCAAATCGTCCACCCCAACAAAATCCAATGCCGTCGCAACGGCTAATAAAGCATGCCTTACATCAATATTGACTTTGAAGTCATGGGGCTGAAAGGCATTCATTGAATTTTCCTAATAAATTATTTGTCCCTCACTAAAATATAGTCAATACCTTGATAATTAGCTGCAAAATACAAAAAAAGCCTGAAATTTCAGGCCTTTTTTATCAATATAAAATAGAACTTATGACACAGCTAAGTTAGACCTCTGATGCTGTACTATGACGGGCGCGTTTTGCTAAGGCATAGTAAAACAATGGTGTTAGGATCAAACCAAACAGCGTCACCCCAATCATGCCGGCAAATACTGCCACGCCCATGGCTTGACGCATTTCAGCCCCCGCGCCTGTCGAAAACACCATAGGCACCACGCCCATAATAAAGGCGATAGAGGTCATCAAGATGGGGCGTAAACGTAAGCGCGCCGCCTCGAGAATCGACTCCATCACTTCCATACCATGGTCTTGTTTTTCTTTGGCAAATTCGACAATCAGAATCGCGTTCTTGGTCGCTAAGCCCACGAGCACGATAAGACCAATCTGGGTGAAAATATTATTATCACCGCCATAGATAAGCACGCCACTGAGCGCCGAGAGTAAGGTCATTGGGATAATTAAGATAATCGCCAATGGCAAACTCAAACTCTCGTACTGGGCGGCGAGCACCATAAACACCAGCAGGATCACCAGAGGGAACACTAACAAACCTGTGTTACCGGCGAGGATTTGCTGATAGGTCAGCTCAGTCCACTCGTAGGTCATGCCTATCGGCAAGGTCTCGGCGAGGATTTTCTCAATCGCCGCCTGCGCTTGACCCGAACTCACACCGGGTGCTGGGCCACCGTTAATCTCAGCCGTGGTGAAACCGTTATAGTGCATCACACGATCGGGCCCCGCACTCTGGCTCACATTGATAAAGGAGCCGAGTGGGATCATATCGCCATTCACATTAGGCACTTTTAGCTGACTAATTTGCTGCGGGCTTTGACGGAATGCTTCGTCGGCCTGCATATTCACCTGATAGGTTCGACCGAAACGATTGAAGTCATTGACATAGGTCGAACCCATATAGGTTTGTAATGTCTGGAAAATTTGATCGAGCGACACTGCCTGCTGTTTCGCTTTAGTTCGATCGATATCCAGTTCAAGTTGTGGCACGTTCACTTGATAGCTAGAGAAAATCCCCGCTAATTGTGGATCGGCCCACGCCTTGTACATTACTTGTTGGGTCACCTGATACAAGGCCTCATAACCAAGGTTGGCTCTGTCTTGAATTTGCAGACGGAACCCTCCAATAGTGCCGAGGCCTTGCACAGGTGGCGGCGGGAAGATGGCAATAAACGCATCCTGAATACCAGCAAACTGCTGATTTAATTGGCCGGCAATCGCATTCGCCGAAAGCTCAGGACTCTTACGTAACTCAAAATCATCTAGGGCAACAAACACCACGCCCGAGTTAGGACTATTGGTAAAACCGTTAATACTCAGACCGGGGAAGGCAATAGAGTGCGCCACACCGGGGTGATTTAAGGCGATGTCGGACATTTTCTTGATCACCGCATCGGTACGCTCGAGTGAGGCCGCATCCGGTAATTGGGCAAATGCCACTAAATACTGTTTATCCTGTCCTGGCACATAACCCGTTGGAGTATTCACAAATTGCACACCCGTCAGCGCAACCATGCCCAGATACACCAGTCCGATAATGCCGCCAAAACGGATCACCTTACGCACTAAATAGCCATAACCCTCTGATGCACGGTTGAATAAGCGATTGAATGGGGTAAATAACCAACCACCAAACAGCTTATCCATCAACCGAGTGAGCGCATCTTTAGGCGCATCATGGCCCTTGAGTAACAACGCCGATAACGCTGGGCTCAAAGTGAGCGAGTTAATGGCCGAAATAAAGGTCGAAATCGTGATAGTCAGCGCAAACTGCTTATAAAACTGCCCCGTTAATCCGCTCATAAAGGCGGTCGGAATAAACACTGCGGCCAACACTAAGGTGGTTGCTACAATCGGCCCAGTCACTTCTTTCATCGCTTTTTGTGTTGCGGCAATTGGGCTTAACCCTGCGGCAATATTACGCTCGACGTTTTCCACCACGACGATGGCATCGTCAACCACGATACCGATAGCGAGCACCAGCCCGAATAACGACAAGGCGTTGAGTGAGAACCCGAGCAGATGCATAAAGGCAAAGGTACCGACCAAAGACACAGGCACGGCCACCAGCGGAATAATCGAAGCGCGCCAAGTCTGCAGGAACAGCACCACCACGAGTACCACTAAGAGCACGGCTTCGAGCAGGGTTTTCACCACCGCATGGATTGAGCCACGCACAAACACAGTCGGGTCGTACACAATCTCGTATTGCAGCCCTTCGGGGAATGACTTCGCCAGTCTTGCCATTTCGGCGCGCACATCGTCGGAGATTTGAATCGCATTTGAGCCCGATGCTTGGAATACCGGAATAGCGACCGCATCCTTGTTATCCAGCAATGAACGCAGCGCATAGCTGGTTGCACCGAGTTCGACACGCGCCACATCCTTAAGACGGATCACCTCACCGTTTTGACCGACCTTGATAATAATGTCTTCGAATTCTGACAGTTCAGTCAGACGCCCCTTAACGTTGATCAAGAGTTGGAAGTCGGCATTACCGCTAGGCTGCGCCCCTAAACTGCCCGCTGCCGCTTGCTGATTTTGCTCACGTACCGCGGCGATAATTTCAGCTGGCGACATGCCAAGCGCCGAGACTTTATTCGGGTCAAGCCAGATCCGCAGACTATATTCGCCCGCACCGAATAAACGCACCGCGCCCACGCCTTTGATACGCGCTAACTCATCTTTTACGTTGAGCGCCGCGTAGTTAGACAAATACAACATGTCATAACGGTTATCCGGCGACAGTAAATGCACCACCATGGTTAAGTCTGGCGAGGACTTTTCGGTCACAATCCCGAGGCGTTGAACTTCCTGCGGTAAACGTGGCATAGCACGGTCAACCCGGCTCTGTACTTGGGTTTGCGCCCTGTCCACATCGGTGCCAATGGCAAAGGTGATGGTCAAGGTCATGCGTCCATCGGACGTCGCCTGCGATGACATATACAGCATGTCTTCGACGCCGTTGATTTCCTGCTCTAAGGGCGAAGCAACCGTTTCAGCAATAACTTTAGGGTTAGCGCCAGGGTAGTTGGCGGTTACCACGACCGTCGGAGGCACCACTTCAGGGTATTCGGTAATGGGTAATTGCCAGACGGCAATCGCCCCTGTGATAAAAAATAGCAGCGAGAGAACGGCTGCAAATATCGGTCTTTTAATAAAAAACTGCGACAACATTCTGTTGGATTCCTTAACCGCGGCTCGCTACTTCAACGTCTGGGGTGGTGATATTTTCTTGATGTTTATCAAGCAGTAATTGAGCTTGACGAAGCGCCTCTAGCTGTTCGCTGTCGGCCATATCAACCAGGTGTGGCTCAATTTGCATCTTAGGACGAACCCTTTGCATGCCATTGACGACGATTTTGTCGTCTGCCGCTAAACCTTGCTTAACAATGCGTAAACCTTGAACTTTTTCACCTAAGGTGACGCCGCGATACTCCACGGTGCCACCGTTTGCCACCACTAAGACGAACTTGTTGTTCAGATCCGTGCCCACGGCTTTATCGTCAATTAAGATGCCGTCATAGGCGCCGCTACCGGCGGTACGTAATCTGGCGAACAAACCAGGGAGCAGGCTGTTGTCTTCATTGCTAAACGTGGCACGTACTCGAATAGTGCCCGTCTGTCTGTCCATCGAGTTATCGACAAAGTCCACTAGACCTATGTGTTGATATTCGCGTTCGTTAGCCAGCGCCATATACACGGGATTGTCGCCGGCACGAGGGTCTTTACGCTTTTTCTCGGCAGTTAACTTGACGTATTTCAGATAGGTTTGCTCATCCACATCGAAGTAGGCATACATGCTGGCGGTCGACACTAAGCTGGTTAATACACTCTGCCCCGCAGACACATAGTTACCCGCGGTGACATTGGCGTAGGAGGCTCGGCCATCAATCGGCGCGCGCACTTGGGTGTAATCTAAGTCCAACTCGGCGCGCAGCAGCGCCGCTTTCACTGAGGCTACGGCCGCCGTGGTTTGACGTTTGTTAGACTCACGGGTATCGAGTAACTCGGCCGAGACCGCCTTTTGATCAAACAACTTACGGGCACGCTCAAGGTCGTTAGTGGCCAGTTGCTCAGCAGAGAGCGCGCTAGCAAGATCTGCTTTTAACCGGGCCACTTCCGCTTCGAACACACTCGCATCGATACGGAATAGCACATCGCCTTTTTTCACTAAGGCGCCTTCTTTAAAGTTTACCGACGCGATATAGCCAGACACGCGTGGCACTAAGGTCACACTTTCTGGCGCCTGCAAACGGCCGGTAAATTCATCCCACTCGGTAACGCGCTCATGCAATACCTGCGCAACATCGACCTTAGGTGCACCTTGAGCTTGGCTTTGCTGTGCAGCTGGTTTACCACAGGCCGAAAGGACAAACGCCGCCACGGCAGTCAACATCAATATCCGTAAAGGTGGGTTACTTTTCATCTTACAATCCTCATGTGGCAGGCATTTATCTCGTTTAAGACAGACATCAGTGATGGACACTCGGTCAACACCAATAAATACCGACTGGTAAAAAATATTATGTACTGAGCGGTAATATATAGTGTAAAATGACCCTGTCAACTTATTTTGTACCGAAAGGTATTTAATTTTTGTGACAGCTTGAAACCGTGCAGTTAAGCTTTTGAGGTAATTAGGGCGTGTTGACGTTTCGAGATTAGATTTTGTTCGTTCTGGCAAGCTCGTGCTCGCGAAACGAGGAATGATGTGTAGTTATTCTACTCAAATGACGAGTGACAAAGAGCAAGGGCTTGCCAGACGAACCCTTCGGGCAGCATTTGGCTGGCTTTTCTGCCGCGTTATCGTCCGTTTATGTAGAATAACTACACTGCACGGACTTTGCCTTGCATAAAAGCCAGCCAAATTGCTGCAAAAATAACCCTGAAACGTCAACACGCCCTAGCCACAGCGAACGTGCTATGTGAGCTTGAATGGACGATATATTTTGGTGAGTTACGCACCTAACGCGCAGACAGCAGGCAAGAGTGGCTGGACATGAGCTAAACCCATGTCTATCCTAGGGGCAATTGAGAATTGAGGAGCCTAATGATGTCAACCGTCACCCAGACGCCCTGCGTAGGTCGCCCACGAGCCTTCGATGCCGACGATGCATTGGCCAAAGCCTTAGAAGTCTTCTGGCGAAAAGGTTTTGAAGGTACATCGTTAACCGATCTCACTCAGGCCATGGGCATCAACAAACCCAGCCTATATGCCGCCTTTGGTAACAAAGAGCAGCTGTTTCTGAAAGCGATCGAGTTATACGAGCAGCGTCCCTGTGCATTTTTCTATCCTTCGCTTGAAAAAGAAACAGCCTATCAAGTGGTTGAGTCCATGCTCTATGGCGCTGCATCTTCCTTAGTGGATGAAAACCAACCCCATGGCTGCTTGATCGTCCAAGGCGCTCTCGCCTGTAGTGAGGCAGGACAAGCCATTAAAGAAACCCTAATCACCCGTCGCCGTGATGGTGAGCAAGCATTATGCGAACGCCTGCAACGAGCAAAGGATGAGGGCGATCTCCCCGAAGATGCCGATCCGCTGCTGCTGTCTCGATACATTGGCACAGTGCTACAAGGCATGGCCGTACAAGCAACCAATGGCATTTGCCCCAATGAATTACGTAAAGTGGCGGAGTTAGTGTTAGCTAACTTTCCGAAAAATAACCAGTGATAGCACGATTAGCATATAACGATTGACATAAACCCCAGTGAACACTGGGGTTTATGCTTTTAAGACGCTAAAAAAAATCGAGATGAGTATCGAGTTAACACTGGACTTGATGAGTGACCAGACTTGGACGCAGCAGATTGTCATGGACGGGACAACGATTACACACAGTATCTAAAAACTCATTCTTTTGTACGTCGGTTAAGTCGGCGTCTATGCTGGCATTGATGGCAATTTCTTTAAATCCAACAGGATCGTCCGAGGGTTGGCCTAATAATCCCGCCGAATTCATCACGGCTCTCACATGCACATCAAACCGGTGAATAGTGATATTACGTTCACGCGCAACCATCTTAGCTATCGCAGAAATGCAGCCACCAAGCGAGAATAAAAAGGTCTCTAAAGGGTTAGCTCCTTCATTGGTAGCGCTAGGTTGATCAATAACCAGCAAATGCTCACGCACCTGCGCTGTAACCTTCCAACCGCTTGCCATATGTGTGGTGACTTCAACAACTTTTTCAGCCATAACAAACTCCATTAGCTTTATTTCAATCAGATTATTCTAATGGTGTTAACATGAAAAGTCACAAGCTAAGATCACAGTTTATAAAGTCAGGTTAGTAAGTCAGTGTATGGGTTTAACCTAGATATCTAGAGTGTAAGGTTTTAATAAAATCGCTATAAATGTCAGTTATTCTGCACAGCAAACCAATGAAAATCCAAGCCATCGAAGTAAAAAAGGCATTAAAAAGCCCCTTTCAATAACATTGAAAGAGGCCAAGTATGCGTTAAAGCGTTATCGCACTATCCACTTATAGCACTATCCACGTTGCCTTGATTTCAGTGTATTTATCAAAGGAGTGTAGAGATTTATCTCGGCCATTACCCGATTGCTTATAACCACCAAAAGGTGCCGTCATATCGCCACCATCATAATGGTTAATCCACACCATTCCTGTTCGTAGTGCCTTAGCCGTTTTGTGTGCCTTGCTAATATCCGCTGTCCACACCCCTGCCGCTAAGCCATAAATGGTGTCGTTGGCGATCGCAATAGCCTCCTCCATACCATTAAATTCAATGACAGATAGCACAGGACCAAAGATTTCCTCGCTGGCGATTTTCATTTTGTTGTGCACTTGGCTAAAGATAGTGGGCTGCACATACACACCGCCCGTTTCGGCCAGCACTTGTTGTCCACCATGCACTAAACTGGCGCCTTCGTCTTGGCCAGCTTTGATATAGCTTAAGATGGTATCTAATTGCTGCTTATCGACCACTGCGCCGCTAACGGTAGCAGGATCCAGTGGATGCCCAGGCTGCCACGTGGCGAGCTCTTCTGCTATAAGTGCAATCAGCTGATCTTTAACACCAGCTTCCACCAGTAAACGCGAGCCTGCGGTACAAACTTCACCTTGGTTAAAAGCAATGGCTTCAGCGGCAGCCACAGCCGCTGCTTTAAGATCAGGCGCATCGTTAAATACGATGTTCGGGCTTTTACCGCCCGCCTCTAACCAGACCCGCTTCATATTCGACTCGCCAGCATAAATCATTAATTGCTTGGCGATTTTTGTTGAGCCAGTAAAGACTAAGGTATCGACATCCATATGCAGCGCCAGTGCTTTGCCGACGGTATGGCCATAACCCGGCAATACGTTTAGCACGCCCTTAGGGATCCCAGCTTGAACGGCAAGCTCGGCAATACGAATGGCGGTGAGCGGTGATTTTTCAGAGGGTTTAAGGATAACACTGTTCCCCGTCACGAGTGCTGGGCCTAACTTCCAACAGGCCATTAGCAGCGGGAAATTCCAAGGCACAATCGCTGCCACCACGCCCACGGGTTCGCGAGTAATCATGCCGATTTCATTATGCGCCGTCGGCGCCAGCTCATCGTAGAGTTTGTCAACGGCCTCACCCGACCAACGAATTGCACGGGCAGCGCCGGCAATATCTACCGCCTTTGAAAAACGTATTGGTTTACCCATATCCAACGTTTCTAACAGAGCCAGTTCATTGGCATTTTCTTCCAATAACTCGGCAAAACGGATCATCACTTGTTTACGTTTAACAGGCGTAGCCTTTGACCATACCCCAGACTCAAAAACCTCACGAGCATTAGCCACGGCGATATTGGCGTCCATTAAATCGCAACTGGCAACTTGCGCTAATAAACGGCCATCGATTGGACTGATGCAATCAAAGGTATTGCCTGATGTCGCATCCCGATACTCGCCGTTAATAAAAGCCTTACCATTGATTGCTAGGCTTGCAGCGAGGTTTTCCCAATCGCTCCGTGTTTTAGGTGTACTCATGATGACCTCTTAATCGTTTGTATTCGTTTATTTTAGCTTTATTGGGATAAGAGCTATCTCGACTAACAACTGCCAAAGATGACCTAAGGCTGTAACTGCTGCCTAGATTACGCTTTTAAGACATCAAAATTCAATATTTTTTACAAAAATAGCATTTTTGCCACAAATAACTGCACACACCTCTTCCATGTTCATTATTTCTAACATAGCATAGCAAATATTAGCCACCCTTAACGAAGACCTGCCCCCATTTAACAAGGAAAAGGACAAGGTAAACATCTATGGCCGACTCACCCAACAATCTCGCCCACGAGCATCCTTCACTTGAACACTATTGGATGCCTTTTACCGCCAATCGCCAATTTAAAGCGAGCCCTCGATTACTCGCCAAAGCTGAAGGCATGTATTACACGGATATCAATGGCAACAAGGTATTAGACTCAACCGCGGGGTTATGGTGTTGTAATGCGGGCCATGGTCGACGTGAGATCAGTGAGGCCGTCAGCAAACAAATTCGAGAAATGGATTACGCTCCCTCCTTCCAAATGGGCCATCCCATCGCTTTTGAACTGGCCGAACGTTTAACCGAACAGAGTCCAGAAGGACTCAACAAAGTATTCTTTACCAACTCAGGCTCTGAGTCGGTAGATACCGCCCTTAAAATGGCACTTTGCTACCATAGAGCCAATGGCCAAGCGTCACGCACCCGCTTTATTGGCCGTGAAATGGGTTACCATGGCGTAGGATTTGGTGGGATCTCGGTAGGTGGTTTAAGCAATAACCGTAAAGCCTTCAGCGGCCAGCTATTGCAAGGCGTGGATCACCTGCCCCACACCTTAGACATTCAACATTCCGCCTTTAGTCGTGGCTTACCAAGCCTCGGTGCTGAAAAAGCAGAGGTATTAGAACAATTAGTCACACTCCATGGCGCCGAAAATATTGCTGCCGTTATTGTTGAACCCATGTCAGGTTCTGCTGGGGTAATTTTACCACCTCAAGGCTACTTAAAACGCTTACGTGAAATCACTAAAAAACACGGCATCTTATTGATTTTCGATGAAGTCATTACCGCATTTGGCCGTGTAGGTGCAGCATTCGCCAGCCAACGTTGGGGCGTTATCCCCGACATCATCACCACAGCTAAAGCCATTAATAATGGCGCGATCCCAATGGGCGCCGTGTTTGTGCAGGATTATATCCACGATACTTGCATGCAAGGGCCAACCGAACTGATTGAATTTTTCCACGGTTATACCTATTCGGGCCATCCAGTGGCTGCCGCAGCAGCACTCGCCACGCTCTCAATCTACGAAAATGAGCAGTTGTTTGAACGCAGCTTCGAACTTGAGCGTTATTTTGAAGAGGCTGTTCATAGCCTCAAAGGGTTACCCAATGTGATTGATATTCGCAACACCGGATTAGTTGCGGGTTTCCAGCTTGCACCTAATAACGAAGGCGTTGGCAAACGCGGTTATCGGGTGTTCGAGCGCTGTTTTCATCAAGGCACGCTCGTGCGGGCAACGGGCGATATTATAGCCATATCCCCACCACTCATTGTTGAGAAACATCAAATTGACCAAATGGTAAATAGTCTCAGCGATGCCATTCATGCCGTTGGATGATGCACAATTTTCAATCACACGCCCAGAAATTAGGGAAAATAAAGGTTAGCTATGCTTAAGATTACCCACTATGTGAATGGCCAACACACTCCAGCGAGTACAAGAAGCCAAGATATTTTTGAACCAGCCACCGGCGAATGCCGAGGTCAAGTCTCCCTCGCCAGCAGCGATGAAGTCGCTGCCGCTATTGCCAGCGCCAAAACGGCTTTTGACGCTTGGTCACAGGTAACGCCCCTTAATCGCGCTCGTGTACTCTTTAAATTCAAAGCGTTAGTCGAGCAGCATATGGATGAACTGGCGCAGCTCATCACCCTAGAGCACGGCAAAGTGCTCGATGATGCTAAAGGAGAGCTTATCCGCGGCCTTGAAGTCGTTGAATTTGCCTGTGGTATCCCGCACTTACTCAAAGGGGAGCACACGCAGCAAGTTGGTGGTGGTGTGGATTCTTGGTCCGTTAATCAAGCTTTAGGTGTTGTCGCAGGCATAGCGCCCTTTAACTTCCCCGTGATGGTTCCCATGTGGATGTTCCCAATCGCCATTGCCTGCGGCAACACCTTTATTATGAAACCCTCAGAAAAAGATCCAAGTTCAGTGATGAGGATTGCCGAGCTGCTCAAACAAGCAGGCTTGCCCGATGGGGTGTTTAACGTGATCAACGGTGATAAAGAGGCCGTAGATACCCTGCTCACTCATCCAGATGTGCAAGCCATAAGCTTTGTTGGTTCCACTCCAATCGCTGAGTATATCTACAGCACCGCATCCAAACACGGTAAACGGGTACAAGCCTTAGGCGGTGCCAAAAACCATATGCTGCTGATGCCAGACGCGGATTTAGATCAAGCGGTAAGCGCACTGATGGGCGCGGCCTACGGCAGTGCGGGCGAGCGTTGTATGGCGATATCGGTGGTGTTGGCGGTGGGCGATGTGGGCGATAAACTGGTCGACAAGTTATTACCACAAATCCAACAATTAAAAGTGGGCAATGGCCTCACGCCAGAGATAGAAATGGGCCCCCTTATTTCCAAACAACACTTAGCCAAAGTCACTGACTATGTAGAAACTGGAGTTCAGGAAGGAGCAACCTTACTGGTAGACGGCCGACAATTAACCGTTGCCGATCATCAACAAGGTTACTTCTTAGGGGCGTGTTTATTCGACCATGTCACGCCGGATATGCGGATCTATCGCGAAGAAATCTTTGGCCCTGTGCTATCTATTGTTCGAGTCAACGATTATCCCAGTGCACTTACACTTATCAACCAACATGAATTTGGCAACGGCACCGCCATTTTCACCCAAAGCGGTGAGGCTGCCCGTCATTTTTGTCACCATGTGCAGGTGGGTATGGTCGGCGTTAACGTGCCAATCCCCGTACCGATGGCTTTCCATAGCTTTGGCGGCTGGAAACGCTCACTCTTTGGACCTTTGCATATGCATGGCCCTGATGGTGTTCGTTTTTATACCAAACGCAAAGCCATTACCGCTCGCTGGCCTGTAGGCAAACAGACTCAAGCTGAGTTTGTTATGCCCACCATGAAATAATCCGGAGCCATTTATGACAGTGAGCGTCACATCAATCATTCGCTTTGCCAGCGCACAATCGCCAGTGGAGAGCTATCAAGTCGCCCCTGAAAAGCGTATTGCAGGCAATCCAACTCAGCAATTGCAAAACCACTACTCCAGCCCTTGTAATCAATTCCATAGTGGAATTTGGCAAAGTGAATCAGGCGCTTGGAAAATCAACTACACTGAATATGAGTATTGTGAAATTCTCGAAGGAACCAGTGTGATCACCGATCTTGAGGGACAATCTCAAACCTTTAGCGTAGGTGATCGCTTTATTATTCCAGCGGGATTTCAAGGTGTGTGGCAAGTCGTCACCCCCTGTCGCAAGGTGTATGTCATCTTCGAACAAAACTCACAGTAATACAGAGGTGCGTTTTGCCTCAATGAACAAAGTTAAAGTGAGTTAGCTTTACCGCCATGAGGTCACAGCAACGGAGTTTCCTTGGCTGTTGTTTGGCAAATTATCGGATGTACAAACCTGTTTTAAAACATAAAAGAAGCTTGTGCATCCGTGTCAATCAAGAAAATGGGAGAAATACCGTGAATAACAACCTACAGAAAAAACGGCTAGCACAACTTGCTGGACTCGCGCTTACTACCAGCTTATTTTCCAGCATAGCCAGTGCAGAAGTGTCTGGTGAGATTAGCTTAACTAACGATTATCGCTTCCGCGGTGTCTCGCAAACCGCTGGAGATCCCGCTGTGCAAGGTGGAATAGACTGGAGTTTTGAATCAGGATTTTCCGTCGGCGCCTGGGCCAGTAACGTCGACTTTGATGAACCTGGTTATAATGGCCCAGATGTTGAGTATGACTTCTATGTTGCCTACGGCGGTGATATCAATGATAACGTCAGCTACGACGTGACACTGAACCGCTATAACTATTCGGGCGAGAGTGATCTTGGCTATTTTGAAGTAACGGCTGGCGTCGAGTTTAGCGGATTTCGCGTAGCCTATTGGTATACCAATGACTACGGTGGCACTGATTTAGATTACCACTACGGTGAAGTCAATTATTCCTATGAGTTTGTCGAAAACTGGAATCTCGATCTGCATTACGGCTACAACGTTGGCGATGCATTAGATGATGGTGAAGGCTTCGATAGTTACTCCGACTATTCTGTTGGTGTCTCCACGGAATTAATGGGATTTGGCCTTTCACTTGCTTGGCTTGGCACAGATTTAAGTGGCGATCAAAAAGTCTCCGACGGTGTATACCAAAACGACGATACCGTCCTCGCGAGCGTTAGTTACGCTTTCTAATAGGGTTATCTCATTAGACAAAACACCCTAGTACAAAAGTCATTAAAAAGCCCTCTTTCGAGGGCTTAGTTATTTTTGTCATGAATGTATTATTAATTTGAAGACCAACTGCGCATCTTATGGCCTTTGACTGCATAGAAGAGAATAAACAGATAACAAGGTAACATCACCATATACCCGCCCTGCTGCCCCATATCCGTTGCCGAACTCATTAACCCCCAAGACACTGGACCAAAGGCACCGCCGGCAATCCCCATGATAAGGAGCGCAGAACCCGTACTCGTCAATTTGCCCATGCCCGACAAAGCAAGAGGCCATACGGCAGGCCACACAATCGCATTGGCTAATCCTAAGAAAGCAATCAATAGCAAGGTATCAGGTAAAGCTACGCCCCCAAAAGGCACCAACAAAGTGTTAGCAATAGCGTAGGAATTGTTATCCCCAAACAGAATGCCTAAGGTGAGTAATATGCCTAAAATTGCGGAAATCATCAGCGCTGTCGGTTGAGAAATAATGCGAGGGATAAGGATAATCCCCAGCGTATAACCCAGCACCATGCAAACCATAGTGTATGAGGTCATGACCCCGTAATGCTCAACGCCTAAAGATAACGCAAAGGTACCTATAGTATCGCCAGCGATCACCTCTACCGCTACGTACACAAACAATGCCAACACACCAAATGCTAAGTTAGGGTGAGATAACGCCGCTTTAATCTGGCTTTTATCTGTATGCTCAGCGACTTCATCTTCATTAGATAATTCTGGTAATGGGGATTTTTTCACCGCCAAGGCTAAAACACCGATAAACACCGCCATGCCTAAGTAAGGAAAAACCAAACTATTGGCCATTTCATCAATTTGTACTTGCGTTAATGTTGTGCCGATACGGTCTTTAAAACTATCTAAAATCAACGCTGAGAACACTAACGGTGCAATCACCCCCGCACCTTTGTTCAAAATACCCATCACGCTAACACGCGCCGCCGCTGACTCTTCAGGCCCAAGACGAACAACATAAGGATTTACTGCGGTTTGCAGTAACGTCTGCCCCGCCCCCATAACTAATTGGGCAAATAAAAATAGGGCGAAGACTTGGGTCTTCGCCGCTGGAATAAACAGTAAACCCGCGAGCATCATCACGCCCATGCCCAAGGCCATCCCATTTTTGTAGCCCACTTTACGGATAAGCCACGCCGAGGGCAGTGCAGTAAAGGTCACCGCGATATAGAAAGAAAACAGGATTAATGAAGCTTGGAAGGGATTGAGTTGCAAAATTTGTTTTAAATAGGGCATTAAAGAACCATTCAACCAGGTTGCAAACCCGAGGATGAAAAAGAGTGCTGCCACTATCGCCATAGGGAGAAAACTGCTTTTCTGCTGGCTTTTATCGAGTGTCATTTCCATAAACCTGCTTCTTATAGTAATTAATTTTTTAAGGTGATGGCGGGACTAAAAACCGCTGAGTATTCCGCACATCCGTATCGCAACTCATCTGCAATGGCTAATGTTATCATCCGAACGCACCATTGTTTCAGTGATGTTAAAACAAACAACACAAAAAGACAACGCTGTCATTTGCGATTTAGCCAGCAAAATGGCTTTGTTTGCCTAGAATGAACCCTAAACTCTCAGTTAACCGCTGATTTACAACCAAAGATGCGCAGCGCTGTTTGTTTGCTAGAAATAAAAAAGCCACAGAGTCGAGTCTGTGGCTTTGAGAAAAATCTGCTATCGACGTTAGATCCGCACAAAAATATTGCGACGATACATCCAATACAGCACTAACCATTGAACGGTGAGCAAACCAATCACGGCCGCTAAGGGCTGAGCATTTTCTGGCAATGCCGCGATGACGCCACCGAACACACTCTGGGCGATATATTTCCAATCCACCAGACTAGAGGCCAGATAAATAATGATGGCGTTAGTGCCTATCACCACAAAGATAAAGGCGAGCTTTTGCCATTTGAGCACATCCACTATGGCATAAAACAGCGCTAACAGCAGCATGCTCCAACCGCTAGTGACCAATACAAATGAGCTTGTCCACAGCTCTTTATTGACGGGAATAACCCCATCCAGCAACCATCCTAGGGCCAAACAAACACCACCGGCAACGCTCAATAGACCAACCTTAGCCCACTCCCCTTTTGGATGGGATTTCACAATAAAGTGACCGACAAACACACCCGCTAAGGCGTTGACTACGGCGGGCAGTGTCGATAACACGCCTTCAGGATCGGGCGTTCGTCCTTGATAGCTCACACCAGGCAGTAAAAGGCTATCCACATAAGCATTGATTGACTCTGTGGGTGATAACACTCCAGCCTGTCCACTAGGAAACGGCAACCAGAGTTGCATCGCACCATAGGCCACTAATATGCCCAAGGCCACCAGCACTTGGGTTCGTAAACTGGTATGCCAGACCAGCAAGGCGGCAAAAAACCACGCAAAGGCAATTCGACCTAAGACGCTGGCATAACGGACTTTTTCAGGATCGACAGGCGCCCCCGTCCCCCAACCATGGTTATAAAGAATGCCAAGCAACAACAAAAGAAATAGCCGTTTAATCCCGTGGCGATACACAGGCATACGCTCATGCATTGGCAGTTTATCTAAGCGTTTTGGCGATAATCCAAGGGCAACACCTGAGAGGAAAATAAACAGCGGAAAAATCAAATCATAGAAGCGAAACCCATTCCACTCGCTATGGTGCATTTGGGTATCACCCCATTGCCAGCCAGCCCAGCCCGTCAAGATAAGCAAGGCGCCAAATAGGGCTTCGCCACCTAAAATCCAAAACATATCGAAGCCGCGCAAGGCATCGAGGGACATCAACCGCGGTTTTGACTGACGCTTTTTCGCGGCAGCATCCTGAGCATTCACGCCCGTATTGGCGACAGATCCCGGCGCAGTCGTACTCATACCATTATCCTTTATTATTGTTATTTCACTTATTTTATAACTTTTGAGCAAAATGCAGACTGTACAATAAAAAAACTTAGCCCCTGTCATCAAAATACGACAAGGGCCAAGGTGAACGGTTTACGAACTCAACACACTACGGGCGAACATAAACCGCATTTCCAGCAATATAGTTGGCCAGCACTTTGTGTTGATTATCCAGCAGCACTAAATCGGCACGCTGCCCAACCGCTAACCGACCTACGTTCTTGGCAATGCCAAGGAACTCGGCAGGATACAAAGACGCCATCCGCAAGGCTTCACCGAGCGGTAAACCGAGCATCTTCACACTGTTCTCAACCGCTGTCGCCATGTCTAACACACAGCCTGCCAGTTCACCCGTCACTGCATTTAATCTATCGCCGACACGCAGCACCTGAGTACCAAACAGCTCAAAACTGGTTTCATCATCCATGCCCACTGGCGGCATAGCATCAGTCACTAACATCACTTTGCCACGGGGTTTGGCACGTAGGGCAATTCGAGCGGCAGCAGGATGCACATGGTGGCCATCGACAATCAAACCACACCAAGCGGTTTCGCTCTCAATCGCTGCGCCTACCACGCCTGGCTCACGGGAACCTAAGGGTGACATCGCATTGTAGAGGTGAGTAAAGCCTGTCGCCCCCGCCGCTAATGCTGCAACAACGGTATCGTAGTCCGCATTGGAGTGGCCCAAACACACTTTAACGCCCGACTCCACCAACAGGCGGATCACCTCGGGCGAGACATTTTCAGGTGCTAAGGTGACAACGCAGATACCTAAATCCTGACGGCAAAATATCGCCAGTTCCGCTTCCGAGATCTCACGAATAAAGCCTTGTGGATGAACGCCTTTTTTAGGCACAGATAAATGCGGACCTTCGAAATGCACCCCTAATACACCAGCACTTTTTTGCGCAACCGCAAGAGCAACGGCATCGGCCGCCTTAGCCATCACCTGCACATTATCGGTAATCAGCGTAGGTAAAAAACCTGTGGTACCAAAGCGAGCATGCGCCTTGCCTATGGTCTCGATGCAAGCGACCGTCGGACTAGTATTGAATAACGCGCCGCCGCCGCCGTTAACTTGCACATCGATAAAACCTGGCACTAGGGTGCCTGGATAGCGAATTTCCTTAGCACCCGATGCGGTGTCTAAGCTGGCTATCAGACCATCTTCAATGGTGACAGGCACATCCCGATGGAAGGCTTCACCATCAAACAGTTGCTTGGCAATTAAGGTGAATTTCATCCCAAACCTCTTTTCAAATTACTGCGGCACAACGGCCATCCATTACAGCGTTTGAGTGACTTTTTTCAGCCCAGCGGGTTGGTCAGGGTCAATACCACAGGCAATCGCGACTGCTGCCACGTCAATATAAAAACGTTGTAGCAAGGCTAACGGCGCAACACGTGGGTGAATATCCGTCGATGTTTGGTTTAAATGCACTAAATCTGCGCCACGTTGACTCACATTTTCAATCTGTTCGATATGGCTAGCGTACGACTCATCACCAATGCAGACATCCACAATCGTGAGTTTTTTCTCCACTAAGGTCACAGGACCATGGAGGAACTCAGCGCTACTAAAGGCTTCGGCATGGATAGAACACACTTCTTTTAACTTAAGTGCGATTTCCTTAGACACGGCATAACCTAAACCACGGCCTAACACAACTAAGTTTTTAACGTTTTCAACTGATTCAGGCGTCAGTTGTGGCTCAGCATCAACCGCCGTTTGCAGCGCTTGTGGTAAAGAGCTTACCGCTGCGGCAAGGGATTCGCTCTGCGTCCACGCCGAGGCTAATTGTAGAATCGCCGACAGAGTCGCAAGGTAGCTCTTTGTTGCAGCTACGGCTTTTTCTTCGCCTGCACGTAATGGTACCACCACATCGACGATGTCCTTAATTGGTGCGGTTTCATCGTTCACTAACGCCACACAAAACGCGCCTGCGTTTTTCGCCATACGCGCTTGGGCTAAAATATCAGGGCTACGGCCAGATTGTGAAATCACAATCACTAATCCGCCTTCTAACTTCAAGGTTTTACCGTAAACGCTGGCCACAGATGGCGCGGCGGCAAACGTTGGCACGCCGACTTCAATTTCAAAAAGATATTTAGCAAATACACCCGCATGGTCCGATGAACCACGGCCCACAATCATCACAAAACGGGGATCGAAAGCACGCAGTTTTTCACCTAACTGCTGCATTAAATCGGCGTTAGCGGCTAACTGACCCGCAATCTTCTGCGGCGCGGTGCGAGCTTCTTGCTCCATAATAGTGTTTGTCATGTTATTTACCTTACAAATCAATACGGGTATTGCTTTAGCACTGATGCGCTAAAACGGCTTATTCATTAATGTTGATTGAGTTAAATTGCTGCTGAGCGAAGTACATGGCACCCAATTCTGGCGGCGCTAAGGTTTCAGAAATCTTGACCACCACATCGCTGCCAAGCCATGCCTGTAAAGGTTCGGCAAGGCCGCCGATCATCGAGAAACGCACCGGATTGAGGCTAAACAGCTTGCGTGCCATTTCACTGATGTAATCGGCACCTTCCTGCACAATCCCGCGAGCGACTTCATCACCCGCGTTTGCACAATCGAGTACGCTTCTGGCTAATTCGGCATAGCAACTCGAAGACTTACCGGCGAGATGCTCGACGATGCCCAAGGCATCACTTACCCCAAAATGGTTTAACAGCATCTTGGTTAAAGCAGTCGGCGCGGCAAAGCCATCGAGGGCGAGTAACACATGCTCGGCGGCTTTTAAGCCAAGCCAAGCACCGCTGCCCTTATCACCCAGCGCAAAACCGTGGCCACCAATACTTAAGCTGTCATCACCTACATGGGCATAACCGCAAGAACCCGTACCCGTAATGATCACCGCACCATCCGCGCCGCGGTGTGCACCGATACAAGCGGTGTGAAGATCCGTAGTGACATACATGGCGGCAAACGGATGCTGCCAGCTGATCACATCCTGATACAGGCGCGGCACATTGACTCCCGCCAGCCCTAAGCCCGCGACGAGTAAATGGCTATCGGTTTCCTTCATGCCCGCATCCAACAGAGCTTGGCGAGTCGATGCTTCAATCGATGCAAATGCTTGTGCAAGACCATGCAGCGGATTAGCGCGCCCAGCAACACCTGTCCCTAAAACGGTACCGTCCGCAGTATAGATAGTGGCTCGGCACTTACTGCCACCGCCATCAACACCGATAAACAGTTGTTGATCTTTTGTCTGGACTAACCCCATGACATCCCTCTTCATCTCTTAATGCAGCGCTACCGTTGCTTATACTTATGCCGTTAATACGACACTCAACTTTAGTTAACTCAATGTTACAGCAAAAATGACAGCGTTGTCATTTACTTTTTGAAGCAATTTCTAATCAAATGTCAGGCGAAAGAATTGACTGAAAGTGAAAAAGAAAAAGGCTGTATTTTTCTTTTAAAATACAGCCAGATACATAACAGATTAATTAACGATTAAGCTTCTGCCTTTGCGGATACCATCAGCAGCAATAGCACGGATCTGAACGGGCGCAGTTACCGCCTGCCCTGCTTGATAGGATTGCCATTGCCCACTCGTTTGCCGCCACTCAATCTTAAGTCCTGGATAAGCCACGTTGGCAAACAGTTTACCGTCACGGATCTCGGCACCGACAGTCGGCACTCGGTAATCGATACCCGCTTTATCGAGTTTGATAAACTCCTTATGTCCTAAGGTGTTAGCCATTTGCTGCCAAGATTGTGCCTGCGCGTCACGCATTGCCGCAGTAAAGTGCCCAGTGCTTTGGTTATACAATGCACCTTGATATTGGTAAGGCACTTCCCACTCTGCTTGATGCCAAGCACGCTCAGCCAGCATCAATAAACGAGGGAAAATCATGTACTCAACGGTATCGTTGCTGCGAATGGTTTCACTCCACAACTGCCCCTGTAAACCAGCAAAGTTTTTACCTTGCTCCCGTGGTCCAGATTTTTTGCCTTTCTCATCGATTCTTGCCCTATCGTCGGCTTCGAAAGGCAGATTTTGCAAGTCGGTCCACTGCTCCGCATTCGCCACTAAGTTATCCGGCATAAAGCTAAACACTTTGTGCGCGTTGGTGGCGCGGCTTGCCCAATAATAGCCATGCTCTTTAGGATCGGCTTCGTAGGGAAAATCAAAATAAAGCACTTCAGGATTCGAGAGCACCACATCCCAGCCGTTGTTCACTTGCTGATTGGCATGCTCATATCCTTTATAGGCGATCACATCCCAAATATTGGATTGGACTTTAGCAGGCATATAGCTTGGGCGAACATGGCTCATGCCATCACTCCAACCTGCGGCTTCAATGCCTTTTTCCGCCAGTTGATTCGATATCCGCTCAATAAAGTAAGCGCCTAAATCCTCGATAGATTTAACGCCTTTATCGTTATTGGCTACAAAGGATAAACACTCAGGAGATTGCTTCCACGCCCCAGCGGTTTCGTCGGCGCCGATATGGTATCGAGTTAATGGTTGACCCGCGGCTTGGTGTAATTTGGCAATTTCATCAATCACTTTATCGACAAACTGATAGGTCGATTCCATACAGACGTTCAAAGTGTTGTCGTTGTAATACTGCACCGAAGAATACACAGTTGTATCAGCCGCATCCGACAACAAATAGGTTTTCGCCTCAGTAGGCTTACCTTGGGCGAGTAATTTACGGTAACGCGCCTCCATGGATTTTATCGCTGCGCGACTATGGCCAGGCATGTCCATCGAAGGGATCACTTGAATTTGGCGGGCATCGGCATATTTGACTATATCGATATAGTCTTGTTTGCTATAGAAACCATTAACGCTCGACTCCGCAACAGGCCCACTGCCAAGCTGCGGTAACAAACAGGTATTTTCCTCAAGATCGTGGCAACGCTTACTACCAATATCGGTCAGTTCAGGCAGGCCATCAATCTCTAAGCGCCAACCTTCATCATCGGCCATATGCAGATGTAATTTGTTGAGTTTGTAAGCCGCCATTTGATCAATCAACGCAAAAATCATCGCCTTACTGTGGAAATTACGGGCCACATCGATATGCATACCGCGGAATGGATATCTTGGGCTATCTTCAATTGTCATCGCATTTACGCGCAAATCCTGCACATCGATTAAACTGGCAAGCGATGATAACGCATAGGAAAATCCTGCCGCATCACCTGCGGCAATTTTGATACCATCGGGTTTGATATCCAGCAGATAACTGCTCTCTACGCCTTGGCGCCAGCTCAGTTTCACCACTAAGCCTTGGTCTGACTCTTTAACGCCCAAACGTGCTAAGCGTTCAAGCGCCGCAGCCACTTGCTCGGTTTTAAAAGACTGATTTTCAGCGGATGGACTCAATACTGACGCGACATCCAATGTAATGCCAGAGGTGAGTGATACCGCTTTATCGTGAGAATGGATCGTCACTTTTTGCGGCGTAGGAATAATGGTATTCACCGCTAAGCTGGCATCTTCACTGACATTTTTGTTGTTGCTAAATAACTGCGCTGGCGTCGCAGGCACTAATTTATCCGCATCAGTGCGGCGATACTGTTTCACCATATCGGTGAACGGCTCAACATAGGGACGCACTTCCATTCGAGTATCAGGATCTTGCTGCACTTGCGTGCTGGCAATCACCACTGGCGATAAATCCCCAGCAACGATGTAATAGTTTGGCATGGCATCGGTTTCGGACAGTTGCCAAAGCTCACCACGGAACCTTAAGGTCTTTTTAACTCCTTTGTTAAAACCGCTAAATGTCTCAGTAGGCGCAATGCGATAAAGATCGCCCTTGATATGAGTGATGGAGAACTCTTTGCCTTCAACCGTTTGCACCGGACGCATCTGGCTAAAATAAATCGCCCAGTCGTGACCTTGGAGATCAACGCCAGGGACAAAATCAATTTCAGCCACAAAACAACGACCTTCAGCGGCGGCTTTATCACAGTTATTATCGGGTCGGTTGGTGAGCACGCGATAACTCACGCCCAAGGTATCCCCAAACTGCTGCAATTGCGCTTGGGTTAATGACGCAGGCGTGGCGAGCTCGGCTGAGCTTGGCACTGGCACATTCACTGTTTTAGGCGCTTGGCTACAGGCACTTAAACCTAATGCAAATAAAATGGCGGTGGCGGCAATCGTTTTATTCATGATATTCCTTTTCTAGCTTCAGAATTGGCTACAATCTGAAGGAAGTTACTAACGTCCGCAGTCTTTCCCCTTGGTGAAACAGTCGCTCACTCGATTGTGCTAGATGCTCACTATCGAGAGAGGCTGAACCTGAGACATTGGCAAGATCATTTAATGTACGAGAAATCGCTTCGGTGACACAGGTTTGCTCCTGCGCCGCATGGGAAACTTCGATATTCATATTACTGATATTGGAAACTAAATCAGTCACTTTAGATAGAACGAGCTTAATTTCTTCCGAACGGTTGACCCCTTGATTGGAGAGAGTCTGGCTCGATTGCATCACATTCACGGTTTCGGCCACTCGGCTTTGCACCTGTTGGATCATTTTTTGGATTTCTCCCGTCGCCTGTTGGGTGCGACTCGCTAAAGAGCGCACTTCATCGGCAACGACGGCAAAACCACGCCCCTGCTCACCCGCTCTGGCAGCTTCAATCGCGGCATTTAACGCCAGCAGATTAGTCTGCTCAGCAATGCTGCTGATCACCACCACAACTTCATCAATACGCTGCGTTTCCTGTTGTAACTGCGACACCGACTGAGCCGAACGTGTTAACTCAGCCGCAAGTTGGCGAGTAATGGCTAAGCCCGAGTCAAACTGACGCTGGCCATCGTCAACCGCCCTATCGGCTTGGGTTGCCGCATCGGCGGTACGTTTAGCATTGATGGCCACTTCGTTGGCACTGGCACTCAATTGAGTCACGGCCGTGACTGCGGCTTCGGTTTCTTTAAGCTGAGCTTGCACCCTTTGATTGTTGCTTTGCGACAACGTGCCCAGCGCTTTAGCATCGCCCAATAGCAGACCAGAGGTTTCATGCACCCTTGAAATCGTGCCGTGAATGTGTTCGACAAAACCGTTGAAAGCATTGGCGAGTTTGCCAATTTCATCTTCAGTTTCAACGGGTAATCGATGACTTAAATCGCCATCACCATTAGCAATCTCTTCTAACGCGGTGACAACCTTATCTAATGGGGTGATCACTAAACGCTTTAAAATAATGAAAATCACGAAGAGGCTGCCCGCTAAAATCAACAAAGCCTGTATAAAGTAGCTCAGCAACAACTCGGATAACTGCGCTTTTACGGGCAAAATGGAAAAAGTAATGGTTAAGCGTCCGGTAGGATTACCTTGGTCGCTGAACTGTAACTCTCTTGTTTGTAGATAGTTGATGGCAACTGCCTCGACTTGTTTATCCTCAGCAAGCAGTTTACCGCGATGATCCATAACGGTAATTTGATAAATTTGTTCAGACTTTAACATGACGGATAATACAGCCCGGATCTGTTCGTAATCGTAGGTAAAAATCGGCTGTGCCATTGTGACTTGCAGATTAGCGACCGTATTGTCTTCAAAGGCCATTTCGCTGCTCATTAACTTATTGCTCGCCAACCAATAGGACGCCCCAAACAAGGCGCTCACTATCATAAATATCGCCGCAGCTAGCCCAATTTGTACTTTTAAGGCTAAATTTTTCATTATGTTGCACCTTGCATACTAAATAGATCTAACCACAGCTCCTGGCGTTCAATCGGCGTTAAGGGATGTAAATCTGGCGTATCTAAGCGGATAATCACGCGCCGCTCAAACTGCGCATCACGGTAGAGCTGCTCAATCTTAAGTTCACGATTAAACATTTCATCGAAGCTACCGTCGCTAATCATGTGTTCAAGCCCCGCTAAGATTGCCTCAGCTAACTCGGGGCGTTTTGGTGAGACAAAAAAATAGGCCGGAGAGCGATATTGCAGCAGGATATGGCTATCAATCTTAAGTGCGGGATCGGGGTGGCTCGCAAGTTCATCGCCGATTTCCTGTGCGCCAAGCGCAAGGTAGTCGAACCGGCCACCTTCTAACATCGGGTATAGATTGGTGTACTGATAGCTCGCTACCAACGGCACACCATTGGCTTCGAGAATGCTCGCATCAGGCCAATAACGGTTTTGCCCAGCGGTTAATTGTTTAAAATCCGCCAGTGTTTTTACGTTGGCAAACTTAGCCTCATCACTCTTACGGATAATTAATAATCTGTTACCAAGCAATCCCTTAAACAGTGGGATCCGCACTGGTAGCATGGTTTCCTCAAGCTCTTTGGAAGTCATGCTCCAAAATACGTCAACAGTGCCGGCAAGTGCTTCTTCTGCATTGCGTTTTTGGTTCATCTGCGTCGACATTTGTTCTACTTGATACGGCTTGCCGGAGCGGCGCAGCGCCTCTTTAAGCAGATTAAACTGCCATTGCTGTTGGATGGTAGTCACTATCTTGATAGGAGTGGGATTGCTTGCCGAAGAAGTGCCAGCCGCAAAAGCAGCATTAGTAAGCGTGAACGACATTTGCTCCACAGCGGCTATCGCGGTGAAACTCAACGCACACAGCATAACGCTCGGCCAGAGTCTCAAGATGGACATCAACAAACGCTTAGCCAGAGTTGTCACTACGCTGCAAAGCAATGTAGCAATATGAATAACCATGAATCGCAGCCTCTTTTATAACTGGAAAATCCAGCGAGTTTTATTTATTAATGCCGCTAACTTGTTTGCTTATACTAAGCAAGGTCGCTCTACCTAAAAAAATGGCTGGGCACTGCTTACAGTACCCAGCCAACGCTAGTTTCTGGGGAGAGACTATCAAATATTAAAGACAAACGTACCGCCGCCCGACCAGCAATACTTCTGCCAAACACATGAATAAGGAGACCTCATCCTCTTCATGCAGACCTTACTAAACAACGCATCACACAAGCAGATGACAGCGTTGTCATTCATTAAATTACACAAGAAAGAACAGGATTTCTACATTTTTTTGACAATTAGCTTTATATTTTTAAGAAAGATAAATTTATTCTTTAAATTTCAATTGGTTAAATTTAAATCTATATTTATCAACCTATGTGACAACGCTGTCTTTGACTGATAACATAGGTGCAACAACTCAAACGACACACTCAGTTATCTGAAAAAGATGCTCACATATATCCCTACCTTTAAGCGTAAAAACACCTTCAGCGGCCAATATTATCGGTCGTTAACGGTACTGCTCACTCTGTTAAGCACATGGATAGTTTGGTTTGTCCAATTCGCACAACCATTTGAGTTAATTAAAGAATATGGCAAGTTTATATTTTTAGGAATAACAGGAGCTATCTTTGCTAATTCAACTGGAGCAGGCGGAGGCGTTATTTTCATCCCTGTTTTCTCTAGTTTAGATTTTACCGAAACTCAAAGCGTTTCAACGTCTTTTATGATCCAGTGTTTTGGCATGACTGCTGGCGCAATTTCATGGTCAAGATACTATCAACGGCATCACCATATGGATAAAACTTGGTGTGGTTTTATTCCATGTATCTTGCTTTGTGCATGCTTTTCAGTACTCGGCCTTTGGAGCAGCGAGTTATGGCAACTGACTTCGCCCTCTTCGCTCCACACCAGTTTTAGTCTTTTCTCTATCGCGCTTGGGATAGCAATCATTTTCAGCAGTCAACACCGCTATTTGCAAAGTAAAAGTCTTAAATCCATAGACTATTTTTGTTTAGCGGTTATTGGTTACTTTGGCGGGATCATCACCGCTTGGTTGTCTGTTGGTGTAGGTGAACTGATTGTAATCTATCTGATGTTACGGGGTATCTGCGCCAAGATGGCCGTCGCGGTTGGCGTTGTGGTATCGGCCATAACCGTTTGGTCGGCAAGCCCAATACACGTGTTCTCCGACCACAGTCACGCTTTATATGACTTAGTGCTATTTGCAGGACCCGGTGCAATTATCGGAGGATTGTTAGCCCGCAAGCTGGCGTTATTTCTCCCAGTCAAAACCTTAAAACTGTTTTTTGCAAGCTGGATTATTTTGACTGGGAGTGCGATGCTAGCAAACTAAATAGCCCAGTTATAATAGTTCGTTTTAATATTATTAAAACGAACTATATAAAATTGAGTTTATTTTTCCATCACTAAATCAATTAAATTTAATGAGCAAAGATGCGCATAAATAGCCGAATAGAAACCTCGTTTAGCAAAATCAAGCAATGTCGTATCGTCTAGCTGCTGCAGTTTTCCTTCATCAACGGTATATATTCCATCAATATTAGTTTTAGTGCCATCAAGTGTAGTCACTGTTAATGTACGTGGTTGCAACAGTCCATGATTGAGTAACACTTTGATAAAGTACTTTGTCATCTCATGATAACTAGCCTGTAAACTCGCCAATTCAAGTTTTTTTGATAAATAAACCGTTTGATTGCCTGAATCATCAAATAAACGATGCGCTTCATGTTCTGCCACTGATGAATTATTGACATCAACACCTAAGATAACTTTGTCGTTATCTATATAACTCATTCCAAAAGGATACAATTGAACTTGAATAGGTAAATAGCGACATTGCCACTGACCGTTTTTGAGCAACTTATTAGAATTAGGCTTAAGTGCAGTAATCGCAATGGAGAGGAACTCACCAGTTTGAGCGTTTTTTGTAAACACGATAGGGAAACTGGTCGCAGCAGACATAAACTCTTGAACCTGAAGAGGGAGCATATGCATAGTTTCAAAAAGGCTGTAATCAACCTTATCCCCAATCGCTAAATTTTTATGACTTGCGTCATTTAAAGGTACAAATTGTGTTTTCATTTTATTTTTCCTTTTTACACATTAAAATAAAGTGCTTAGATAGCTTGCAAGCCATAAGTACAAATCTTATCAATCAATTCTCTATGTTCTGGTAACCCCTCAAACATTTGGCGCTTCACATTTGACATGTTACTCATATAAGCATTCAAATTAGCTTTTGCGACTAAACCTCTATCATGCGGTTGAGTCGGATATTTCATCCCATAAAGAACATATAAGTAATTATCTAAGTTAAACACCTCAAATTTTGAGGGGAAATCCTCTGCAATAGGGCTAAATGACTTCCACATGTTAAGCCGCTCTTTTAACGGCTCAGGAATTGTCTCTTCACGCTGATTATCAAGCCAAAATGCCGAGTCAGTTCTATCTGACAAACAATAATGCAATTTGGCAAATTCGACGACCCTTTCCCATGCGTGGTTAACAGTGCGATTAAAACGCATTGATAAGTAATCCACCTCATCTTTATTAGCAGGGAAACGTTCAGCAAGAAATCGAGCAGAAAAGTCCGTTAATAAAATTGAAGTCGCTTCTATGGGTTCTAAAAAGCCCTGTGCCAGCCCTAATGCAACGCAGTTTTTGACCCAAAATTGTTGACGATAGCCGACCTTCATTGGGATTTTGCGATGGGGAATATCGGCGAGTTTACCACCAAGATAACGGTCAAACTTTTGTTCAGCTTCAGTTTGATTCATATGCGCAGATGAATACACAAATCCTGTACCGCGGCGCTGGGTAAGTGCAATATCCCAAATCCATCCCGCTTGATGGGCAGTTGCTTTAGTATAAGGAGGAATAACATCAGCTGGCTGGGTCGGAATTTGCGCAACTAATGCCGTATCAATAAAAAGTTGCTGCGCTTTACTGATAAATGGCACTTTTAATGCCTTAGCTAACAAAATAGATTCAAAGCCACTGCAATCAATATAGAAATCAAAAGATAGATTCCCCTGCTCAGCCTGCAATGACTCGATAGCGCCATCTACACCTAAGCACACGTCGTGTACTGTCGTTAAAATATGCTCTACATTAAATTTCTCAATGGCATTTTTAGCGAGTAATTTGGCAAACTTTGCTGCATTAAGGTGATAGGCATAGCCTAAAACACCAGCATATTCTGGCGTAGTAATGAACTTTGGTGCTTTAGCCGCTTCGCAAGCTAAATGCTGTGGGGAAACAAAATCGGCAAAATGTCCGCTTTTTTCGGCCAACCAAGTCGATACAGCGTCACCTTGGTGTAAATTAATGATATCGAATAGATGATGATAAAAATTATGCTTACCGTGACGCGATTTATCTAACCAGTTCACAAATTTAATAGACTGTTTAAACGTGACATCGCATGTTCGAATAAATTCTGACTCACTAATACCAAAACTCTGTAATGATTTTCTAATCGAAGGCACTGTACCTTCCCCGACACCAATAATAGGAATATCAGGAGACTCAATCACTGAAATAGATAACCCAGAACGCCCCTTCAACGCTCGGCCTAAGTGGTTCGCCGCTAACCAACCTGAAGTACCGCCACCTATAATAGCTATTTTTCTGATTGTCATCACGAGCCTCTAAATTGGAGAAACCTAAGTTTATTATTAAATTTATTGATAATAAAAAGCCTAGCGAATGCTAGGCTTTTTCGTGATTAAATTGAATTAGAAGCGTAACGCTACACCAAGCTTGTAGCGAGCTTCACCATCGAAGCTCCATACTGGGTAGTTATCTTTAAATTCACTAATAACACCTTCTGCATCAACAGGTGAAACACCTTTCTGAATACTGTCTTCTTCAAGTAAGTTAACTACTTCAAATGTTACAGATAGATAATCTGTCACATTATAGTTAGCACTTAAATCTACTGTGCCATAAGCTTGATGCTCGCGGTTACCGTAGAAACCTGGTAATTCACGCATCATATACTCTGAACGCCAGTTATATGCTATACGAGCAGAGAAATCATCCATCTCGTAGTAACCGACTAAGTTTACAGTGTGCTTAGATGAGTCAGAAAACACTCCAACACGATCAGCATAATTTTCGGCAGGTGAGGTTGCATCGGCAAAGGTGTAGTTAGCGGAGTAACCAAAACCGTTATCGAATGAATCTAGTAATTGCAGTTCAATACCATCTATTGAACCACCTGTAGCATTATAGTTTTCACTCACTGTCCAACAGTCATATATACCTGCACCACAGGAGCTACCACCTTGACTCACTAAGTTTGGATCTTCAATACCAATTTGTTGATTTAATTTTTCACGGGTTGAAATAAATGAACTAACATCTTTGATAAAGTAAGTTGCTGCAAATAAACCTTCACCGCTGAAATACCACTCTAAGCTTAAATCTGCTTGAGAGGCTTTAAATGGCAACAGATTCACACTCCCAGTTACTTTCTTTTCGTTACCTGGAGTACCGTCGTTAAAACCAGGTAATTTAGAAGTCGCAAAAAGATCTGCGTAGTTAGGGCGAGACATAACTTGTGCTGCTGATGCTCTTAAAATTAAATCACTTGCTAAATCAAATGCAATGTTAACGCTTGGTAAAACATCATTATAGCTTGCCTTATCTGTACTTAAATCATCTGCATAAGTACCTTTTGTACTGAATGCGTAATAATCCGATTCAACATCGGTAGAGATATATCTTAAACCGAAATTACCCCGTACACCTTCACCAGCAAATGTGGCCATAGTGTATAGAGCTAAGTTTTTCTCTTGAAGCGTACCGTAACCAGATTTGTCTAAAGTAAAGCCATCAATGGCGGCATAAGCATCTCTGATCATATTGTCAAAGATAGGCTTAGGTAAGGTAAAACCTGCACCTGATGATATAGTTCCTGAGTAATATTCAGAGGCGTCTTTTGCAGTAATATTTGATGATTGCGCAGCTTCAGTCGTTTGAGTTACGTCATGATCCGCATAGCTAATACCTGATTTAATTGAGGTAATAACACCAAACTCAACTGGAACTGTTATATCAAAGGTCGCAAATGACTCTTCATCAGTATTAGGTTGTTTTTTCAACGCCCAACCAGCAGTTTCCAACTTGCCATTAAAATCACTGGCATCGAAAGCATTATTAGCGATGTCAATTTTGATAACATCACCAGTTGCATCGTAAATACCCGCAAAATCTGCCGCTTTACCAATTGACTGACCATAGTTGGATGTCAAATCGGTACCACCCTCAGCTTTAGTCTTACCGATACGGCCTTCTAACTTATAGGCATCAGCTTGATATGCAAAATCGAGGTCCACTGTATCAGAGGACATGCTTGCCTTACGAGCCCAAGTTTGTGCCCATGCAAAACCACCTTTATCGGTATGCTCAACTAAAGTACAAACACCTGCGGCATTTTTCTTAAGACACTTGTTTTCACCCTGTTGGGTCGGGAATAAGAAAATTGACGTATTGGCATTGTTTGCATCAAGCTGCAAACTCATAACATTTAGACCGAACTCAAGGCTATCAGTTGGTCTGTATTGGAAAGCAGCATTAACAGCTGTGCGTTCACGGTCTTGTTGGAAAGTTGTTGGAACAATTTCCCCCCAACCAAGTAACGACTCAATACCATTACGTTGGTATTCAGTTTTATCTAATGAACCAGCAACTAAAAAGCCAAATTTTTCGTCTTCAGTTTTCCAGCTATATAAACCTGAGGTCTGCGGATCTGTCGCTTCAGAAACAGTACCGTAATCACCTTTCGCACTTAAAAATACAGAATTAGCTTCTAAATCAAGCGGCTTACGAGTCTTAACTAACACTGTGCCGCCAATACCGCCCTCTGCAACATCAGCCTGAGAAGATTTCTTGACCTCTATACCACCAACTAATTCGGGAGGAAGTAAGCTGTAATTAAAACTGCGATCAATGGCTTGTTGATCAAACCATCCTGTTGAGGCGACAGAATGCCCATTTAATAATGTGCTAGTAAGTTGGCTAGAAGCACCTCGAATAGAAACTTGTTGACCTTGGCCAAACTGACGGTTTACCGCAACACCAGGAATACGGCCTAAAGACTCCCCCACGTCACCGTCAGGAAATTTACCAATATCTTCAGCGGTCACAGCATCAACAACAGCGTCAGAAAAACGTTTGTCGTTAACAGAAGCTTTCATTGAAGCTCTCATACCACGCACTTCAATTTTTTCAATATTTTCAGGAGCGGCAGCAGTTGCAGCCGCTTCTGCAGCGACAGCACTGATTGAAACCGCGCTGCCGAGGAGGATAGCAATGTTTGTAGCTAGTACACTTTTCTTAAAGGATGATGGTCGCATCTCGTTTCCCTTCCATAACTTTATTATCGTTTTAGTATTCATAACCATTCCGATGGAATGACAACGCTGTCATGTCTAGAGCAAACATTACACAATAATTAACAGCCTTGCCACAACAAAATAACTCTGGACGAAAAAAAATGTCATAACACTGACTTTGGCAGGATAGAATCTGAATATATTTAAGCAAAAATAATCACTTAAATAATTTGATGTAAAATTACAACTTATAACGGAGTGTTAACAGTTGAAAAATGCCGCAGTTTGTAACAAATGAGCATTGCTATACGGCATAAATGCTCGCACTATAAGCAACATAATAAAAAGTTAACTGACAACGCTGTCGGCTTGTAAATTACGCTTAAAGGATTGAGGTTCATCAATCTGCTAGCCCTTCGTAAATTCGAATAAAGAGTTTTTAGATCAATGAAAGTCACTATCAACGACGTCGCTAAATATGCTGGAGTGTCAATCAAGACAGTTTCCCGCGTAACCAATAATGAGCCATCGGTGAAACAAGCCACGATTGATAAAGTGAACGAGGCCATTAAAGCATTAAATTATCAGCCCAATCTTGCCGCAAGAAATCTGGCAGGGACAAAATCCTATGCTATTGGTTTTATTTATGATAATCCTAATGCGTATTACATTATTGATATGCAAAATGGGATTTTATCGGCATGTAAAGATAAAGGCTACGAGCTTGTCATCCACCCTTGTAATGCTAAATCTGACACAATTTGTGATGAGCTGACTCAGCTCGTTAAACATTCGAGACTTGCAGGTTTAGTGCTAACACCGCCACTTTCAGAAGATCCAAAAGTACTGAAATCTCTCAACGAGATCGATGCAAATTATGTCCGCATTATTGCAGGGGAAGGAGTTAAAGAGCCAGATGGGCTCACCATTTTAGTGAATGACAAGTCGGGGGCGGTTGAAATAACCCAGCATTTGATTGATTTGGGCCATAAAAATATCGCTTTTATAAGTGGTGATTTGCACCACGAATCCACGAAAGAACGATTACTTGGCTATAAACAAGCATTAACAAAAAACCATCTAATTCTGAATGAGGATTACATAATTGAAGGGAAATACTCATTTGAATCGGGGGTCGAAGGCGCAAATATCCTGATTAAACTTAAAAACCGTCCTACTGCGATTGTTGCTTGTAACGACGAAATTGCAGCTGGAGCACTTTTTGCCGCTCGTTTAGCAGGGCTTGATATTCCTGGTGACTTGTCGATTGTAGGATTCGAAGATAGCCCATTTTCACGCCAAACTTGGCCGAAGCTTACCACAGTTCATCAACCCAATTCTGAAATTGCCCAAGTTGCGACAGAACTGTTAATCGATAAACGTCGTGAGCTAGATGCTAAATTTGCAAAAACATTTACCCCAGAGCCGGTTATCCGCGATTCTTCTGCCTCACCTAAACACTAGGATATATTGACGTTTTAGACTTATATTCGCAGTGTGTGATGCAAAAGTGGCGCATTGTCGTTGTAGTATGTAAACGGATTTTCTAGTAGCAGTAATATCAAATCCAATATCGAAAAATGCCATACTAAAAACACGAGAGAGCATAGCTCACTCGTGTTTATACCATTAGTGTAATTTCAGCTTTGGTCTTTGCCACTTGAGTAGCTTTTGTGCGATGCGATAAATAATCGCAGAGAACCAACCATATAGGCTCGCTAAATGCCTTTGATATAAAGAGATGTACATCAGCCTTGCGATATGGCCTTCAACGAAGAAAGTGCCAGAGCGTAGATTCCCCATTAAATTACCCACGGCCGAAAAGCGGCTTAATGAAACTAAGGAACCATAATCTTTATAGACAAAAGCATTTTCAGCCTTATTTTGTAGCCGGTTCACAATATTCTCATATAGCGTATCTGCCATCTGAGCAGCGGCTTGAGCGCGTGGCGGAACAGGTTGACCAGACTCGAGAATTAATAGGGCGCAATCCCCAATGGCATAAATATCTTGATGGCCTTTCACCCGCATACAGGCATCAACTTCGACTTGGTTTCGCGGCGTAATAGGCAGTTTAGAAAAATTTCGGAAGGCTTTTGGACCTTTAACGCCAGCCGCCCAAACCTTTAGGCCCGCCTCAATCACATCACCATCTTGAGTGATGAAGCCATCACGCGTCACTTCCTTTACCTGCACCCCGATGTGTAAACGAATACCGATTTTATCAAGTACGGCTTGGGCTCTAGCACTTACACGCTCTGGTAGTTGGGGAAGAATTTTGGGAGAGGCTTCAATAAGATGCACATCAAGATGATGTTTTGAGATATTAAGGTAACCATATTCTTTAACTGATTCAATCACATGATGAAGTTCAGCGGCTAACTCAACGCCTGTTGCGCCTGCGCCAACAATGCCTATACTGACTTTCTCTTGTGTTTCATTGAGTTGTAACAAGGCATCCAAGAGCTTTTGATGAAATAAGTTAGCGTTATCTAAACTATCGAGAAAAATACAATGTTGCTCCGCTCCTAGGGTATTAAAGCTATTGGATACTCCACCTAAGGCCAGAACTAAATAATCATATTCAATCTGACGAGGTTCAAGCAATAATTCTCCTGAATCACTATATACAGCAGCAAGCTGAATAGTCTTTGCATCTGGTTCACACTGCTCAATTTCACCACGAATATAACGATATCCATTTTTAAGGCCATGATCTCTGTAAAGTAATCCCTCAATCGACTGATCGATAACCCCCACAGCAACTTCGTGTAATTTTGGCTTCCAGATATGAATAGGGCTTTTATCAATTAAGCAGACATCGACGACATCACCACCGCCCAACTTACGGCCTAATTTTGAGGCCAGCGCTAAACCTGCAGCTCCACCGCCCACAATCACGATTCGTTTCGTAGCCAAAATAACAACCTCACAAGCTCATTTAAGTGGCTAAGTTATACCATGGAACAGATAAGAGATAACTACTTTAGTCTAACTAAGCAGACCATTTTACATTAAAGATATTTCAGAAATCGAACGACTTAATGTGCTACGTGATAAAATTTAGGCGACAAAAAAGGGCCCTCAGGCCCTAATTTTAAAAGAATAGATTTAAACCGCTTCTTCGTTTTCTTCCCCAGTTCGAATCCGGATAACCCGCTCAACATCTGTCACAAATATTTTGCCATCACCAATCTTACCAGTACGTGCAGTTTCAACAATCACATCTATAGCTTGATCAACGAGATCATCTTGGATCACAAGCTCAATTTTTACTTTTGGCAAAAAATCAACCATATACTCAGCACCACGATAAAGCTCCGTATGTCCTTTCTGACGACCGAAACCTTTGACTTCGAGCACAGTCATTCCCGTGATCCCAATCTCAGCAAGTGACTCGCGCACATCATCTAATTTAAAAGGCTTAATAATGGCTTCAACTTTCTTCATCAAACATTCCTCAGCACTTGCTTACAGATAATCAAACAGAATAACACTAGCTTACACGGGGTTAAGGTATTATTGAAGCATCGGCATCGCTTTACTCATAAAACACAGTTTCTATAAAACGGTTCTTAGCACATAAAAATCTAAAAATTACATCGCAGCTCCTAGCCTGACATTTATACTTGGAGTTAGCTGTTGATGTTTAAAACCGCCTGCTGGATGCGGGATACTTATGACAAAGGAACTGTTATGAAAACCCATCAAAATGGTTTTAGCCTGATAGAACTATTCACCACTTTATCCATATCAACACTTCTCCTTACGATTGGGGTTCCAGCGTATACTGACATAACTGACCATTTTAGAGCAGATTCGAATATAAAAACTGTTCAACAAACATTCGCATTTGCACGTAACACCGCAATAAACTACGGATATAGGGTAACTGCTTGTCCTCTCGTTAATGGACAGTGCACTGATAACTGGCAGCAAGGTATCTCAGTTTTTACTGACTCAGGTGCAGCTGAAACACTTGATTTAAATGATAAAGTGATAATGATTATTGATGAATTCGATAGCAAAGATTTTATAAAGTACAATCGTAACTCTGTAAAATTTCAGCCAGATGGGCTTGCATCAGGCAGTAACGGCACCTTTAAATATTGCCCACGAACATTAGATAACAAAAATTCTAAAGCAATTGTGGTCAATCAAGCGGGACGAGTTCGCTTATCTACGGCAAAAAATATTGACTGTAAATAAATGCATATTGGTTAATATGCTAGTACACGATCCATTGAATGCTGCTAAGTTGTTAATGCACTGCCACAGTATTGAGATGCAGAGCATCAGCTTTCTCTATACTGAATATAAATTACTCGTACATAACTAAAACCATTTAAACCTAGTGTATTGGCTGTGCTAATTATAAACGACACTGTAAAACAACTTATTGGTTATATTGAATATCTTAGATAGTTACTGATCTTGTAGGCTCTCTCGCATATACTTAACCGAGTTAACGCGAGGATTATTCAATGTTTACTCTCTCAAAAGGTTTTACTTTAGTTGAACTAATGGTCACCATCGCAATTGCGGCTTTACTTCTTTCTATTGGCGTCCCCTCTTTTACTGCAATGTATGAAGCGACTCGTAGCGCAAATGAAATACAAAAAATTAATGACCTTTTTGCCTTTGCGCGAAATCAAGCGGTGAATTACGGTTCTACAGTCACAGTATGCCCCTATGCAGCCTCCCCCTGTGGTAATGACTGGAGTAAGGGGTTTAGTGTGTATATTGAAAAAAATGGTTCAAAAAAAGTCCTAAAGGTAATAGATGGATTTAACTCTAAAGATACTATTTCACTAACTGGCCCGACAGATAAAACCGTGAACTTTACTTCTGATGGCCTAGTCTCTACTGAAACATCGATTATATATTGCCCAAGTGGAGAAAGTGATGGTTCTAAAAGCATAAACATTAGTACATCAGGATTAATTAAAGAGGGAAGTGATAACCAAAATTGCTTATAACTGACTGAGCATCCACTTACAAATTATCACTATATTCAATTTCAAAAATGCCAAATCAAATAAAACGATTTGGCATTTTTAATGCTAAGTTTAAAACCATCGTTTTGGCGCTAAGTTTTTATTAAGCTTAAAATGAATCACTAAAAGTGTTTATCTAGGTGTCAACTTATCCAATTCTTGAGCCTTAAGGCTGTTGAAAGAAGCATTAAGCTCAACGCATTCTTCTACTGCATTGATGTAAGACTTTTTACCATCACTCGACTGACGAAGAGTCCCAACGAGATTTGCCATTCTCAATGGCATTTCACTCATTTTCCAACGATAAAAAGCAATTTCAGCATTATTTTTAAACGTAATATAACATTTAAAATCCTGTTCGACCTGTGGATTTCCGCTGTCAGCCCAAACTTTACTCGATATCAACACCAAAATCGTGGAGAGAATGACTCGTTTCATTTCCAACACTCCGTACTTGGACCTTTAGCCCCGGTATCTGTAATGGTTAAAGGTGTACAGGATGAATCTCTGCTTGCCTGTACTCCTTTTGCGACTGCTTTTAGCGTAAATGATGTAGTACCACTTGATGTCACAGAGTAATTACCATGTTCAGTAATATAGGGATCTGCGCCTATCAGCTTAGTTAAATCAGTAGCATACTTACGATTATCTAAGTAATACTGTTCTTGTAAATTGGCTAATCTCATCAACGCCGACAAACCTTCAGCTCTTGTACTTTGCGCCACGTATCGAGTATAAGAAGGATATGCGATTGCCGATAAAATTCCGATGATAACAACAACTATCATCACTTCAATTAATGTAAAACCGTTATCTTTAATCTTCATATACAAATATTTACTCATTTATATGGTAATAAATTTTATTTACACCTAAACCAGAAGCGACGTTTATCGTGCCACTGTATTCACCATTTTCATTTTTATCGCCTTTTCCGACACCAATAATATAGATATAGGGATCCTTACCAGATTCTGGAGCTGGGATCACAATTTGCGGCGTGTCAGGAACTCTTTCTCCGAGTTCATAATATAACTGAGAAAAAGATCTTGTTCCTTTATGTAAATCAAATGCATAGAGCTTACCAGCACCAGAAACTAAACAAACGTTATCAGCAACAGAATCAGCTGGCGGTGAATAAGAGGTAAAATATACTTTTCCTTGAACAATCAGTGCCGCAGTCAAGCTTTTTTCACCGAGTCCAGAAAAATCATAATACCAACCAAGTTTAGTACCGAAATTGATATTATCCGTTTCTGACGTAGGAGCACTTGATGTCACATCATACAAATTATTAACTGTAATCGTTGCGGGCACATTACTTCCCGTAAAACTCTTAGTGACGACGTTACGATCCTGAAGCATAAAAAACATATCATTAACATCAGTGCTTGAAGGACTTGGCCTCATTCCACTACCCACAGCAACGGCATCATAGGGGACATTTTGGTGTGTTTTCGTCGTTACGGTTTCGGTCCCTGTTGTCACCGATACTTCGGACAAATTAGTAAACATTGTTTGCGCAACCACAGGTTCTGCGAAGAAACGTCTATTATCGCTATTTGAACCTCCCAATGAAGCAAACTTAAAAGCGGTCCATGTACTTGAACTTGCTGTAGGTAAATCCATACGCCAAATATTACCTGTAACATCCGATGCATATATGCGGTCTGTATAGCCATCAGTGTTGCTATCAAGCACTGCGACTGAATTAGGAATACTGCCTTGGATACCTGGAAGCACAGTTGCTCCACTCGCCGATCCGCCAAAAGAATGGATCAGCGTTCCCTTTTGTGCATCAACAATATATACAACACTACCTAGGGGTGAAGTCGTCGGCGTAGCATCAAAGCTCACATCATAACCTCCACCAAAAATCAATACCGGTTTATCGTAACCAACTATTTTAGTCACAATTGGTTCCGACCATGTCTGACCTAGATCGGCAAAACCATCACTAGAAGGATTAATAGTCCACATAAGAGAGGGACTGTCTGGATTAGATACATCTAGAGCATAATAAGATGAGCCACCACGCCGCATACCTACAAAAACCCAAGCCTTGTTTACTTTACCGGTAGAATCCGTTTCAGTATAAGCAACGGGAGATGAATCCATTCCATACACAGTGTGGACACCTGATGGGTCATTCGTTCTAAGCTCAAATAAATTTGGTAAAAGCTCGTAGGGTATAAATCCCCATGTTTCTGACACTGACTCACCAGCATCTTTAAACATATGTAAAACGCCTTGGTTTGTGCCCAAAATAATTCGGATATCCGTGGCCGTTTCACTACCAAAATTCAATGCAAGAGGTTTCGAATGTAAAGGGTCTCCCATAACATCACTGCGTTTATCTGTTGTACTACCGTTTTTATTGTCGTCGTCAACATCAATACCTTTTAACCAGTCTAGAGTATTTGCGACTTCATCAATGCTGGTCCTCATAAAGGTAGCTAAAGCTTGATCGCCACCAGCGGCACTTTGTGCATTCGATAACGTAAGAGGAGACAAACTATTTGCTCCTCCTAAATTACTCAAAATGGTTCGACTCGCTTGACTCTTGATTTGAGCCGCAGCACCACCAACCTCCACCTTATTACCATCTTTTTGACTGGCGCAATCAGACCAAATCGTACAAGCGGTATCTTTAATATTTCCGTTATCAGCAATAGCCGCATTTCCTTGACTATCAACTAAGGTGCCATCAGCTGTTACTTTAAGTTTCTTTAAATTACCACTCCAGCGAGGACCTTTACCTGGTAAAAACATCGCATAGTAAGCAGCATCAAAGGTTTGTGTTCTATCAAAGTTATTACTCGCAATACTTGGAGAAGTAAAACTCGAGTCTATATTAAGAATATTTGATAACGCATCATTAAGGGCATTTTGTAATTCTAAACTATTCTGAGCCGCAAAATATAAGCCACCACCACGTTTAGCAGTTTCCGCTAATAAGGGGGCCGCATCCTCTGCGCCTTTACTAAAACCAATAGTATAAGTGCGCACATTTTGCATTTGCTCAGTGTTAGAGCTATCAAGTTTATTGATTAGATCATTATTGAACATATAACTTGCTAATGCAGGTAAATAACTAGGCGAACTTAAACCCTGAGAAAATGAGGAATAATCACCGCTTTTACTTGCTGCCGCAGTTAAACTTTTAACATCGTTATTAGCACTTCCATCAACTGTTGGTGAGCCATCAGTAACATAAATCACATAGGCAATATCAGTACAAACTTTAAATGGGCTACTATAAGTACCGTTTTTTTCTACAGAAGTATCATAAGGAGGGCGATTGCCTACATAAGAGCCATAATCGGTATCCGCGTGTCCAAAAACAACACTTTTACCAGCAAAATAACGATAGGCTTCATACATAGTTTCACACAAAGGTGTATTAGTTTTTGCTGGTAACTTATCAATAGTTAATAGTAAGCTATCTCGAGCAGCATCCGTCATTTGTGTAATACCAGAAACTATCCGGCCACCATCCCTATTCCCCTCATTAGGATAATTGTAATTAAATACAGCCAACCCAAAATCCACGGTTGGGGTAGAATTAATAATGTTAGAAATCGCCTTCTTCGCAATCTCTAACCTTGAAACTTTTACGGTTGGCAACCGTCCGTCTTTAGACAACCAATACCATCTTAAATAGTTATCTGTATAAAAAGTGACAGGCTGACCAACACCAAAATCTGTATTTTTTGCGGCGGCTAAGGCATCAGCCCAGGTATTACTGGGAGATGCAGATGTATAGTAGGGAAATGCCGTTTTTCGTTTACCTGAACCAGTGGTTAAGCCGTTAGCGGGAAAACCATTTGAATAAGAGGATGAGTTCCGAGGATCAACTTGAGAAATATCTTCCCAACAATCAACCACCTTAATATTACGACCATCTGTCTCGGGAAACTCTTTCCACACTCCCGTAGTCCCACTTGAAGTAAACTCGCGAATATAACCTGTAAAACGGCCATATTGATCCAATGCAGCTTTACTTTGATTACAACCGTTTATCGTGGCATCAAAATATCGTCTATCAGAACTTGTATCAGGCTTTGGTAATGCACCGCCTCCCACTGTGTAATAGATTCGGTCGCCACTGTAACCCGAACCACTTACAGGGGGATAATCATAATCGGGATCATAATCAATCACCTGAGTAATTTCTTCGGTAGACATACTTCCCGAGTTATCAAAAATTACCAAAACTTTAGGCCGAGCACCCGTGCGAGTTGTCGACTCTTTAACATATAATTCCGTATCATCGCCAAAGGTTGAGGTTGAAGTTGACGTTACAGCCAATGCAAGCAATGTACACAAAGTGAGCTTTTTGATTAGCATATCTTAACTCCCTGTTAAAACTTCTTGCTCTACACCTGCTACAACGGTGAGTTGCCCTAAGTTATCGCGACCAAAATTAGCTGTACTACTAATTTCTACTCGCCGACAACTGATGATATTACCGCTATTTGGCCTAGTACTCCGTTGACAACCAACATCTTTCGCACCAACAACCACATTACCACTGGCATCCAGTTCAAATGGAATCGGTGTTAAAGTTTGTTTTGCACCGAACTCAGTTCCTGTGGTCACATTGGTTAGAGTGGCTAAGCTAGGCCCCCTATTAGCAGCTATCGCAGCCTCTAGACCACCATCCGCAATTGATTTTGCTTCGATTCGCTCAGAGCCTGCACCAGACATACGCATAGATTGTGTTGAATTGACGGCCAATGCGACACCAATAATTGTCATCAAAAGCAGTACAATAAGTGCGAAAAATAGTACTATTCCTTTCTGCTTTCTCATCCCTTTACCCTCTAATTGCGAATTAACACAGGATTGGCAAGCACCATAGTGGTTGAAACCACTTTTCGTCTAAAGTGGTCATTTAATCCTTTGATTTCCTTGTCACCTAAAGTGTAAGTCGTATCATTTGTATAGCTTTTATCTTCATCGATTGCTCTAACTAATAAATAAACTCTCGCAGCAACTAAACGCTGAAATAATTCGTTATCCCACATTAAAGGTGTAACATTTTCAGCAGGCATAAAACTATCAGCGGCATCATCGCCATCATTATCAAAACCATAGAGAATACGCATATTTTCTATGCCTTCGACTAATTGTTCTTCATTGTTCATACCATTGTTTTTAGTTAACGTTTTACGTCTTAATACCGGCACTGAACCATCATTCTTAATAAAATAAATATGATGTTGATATTCCCAAAATCGTGCATTTTCAAGAGCAGGATTTGGAGGATTCCCCCCTTTAAATAACACCGCTTGACTAGAATTTGCAGCCATGTAATAGCGCTCTCCGTTGGGATTTGTAACAGGCGGGCCAACCAGCCTTTTTATTTGGATCACATCCGTATTTGCATTAACACCATTTAAGCACGTTAACTCCACAGCACTTTTACCTGCTTCATACCCCCACAGTCTTCTAAAGTGTGCAGGTTCATTATTGGGCAATGTGCCATTATTTATCCCAGCCCCAATACAATCATTTGCAATACCATCTCTTAGAGCCATATTCGTTCCGAGAATAAAGTCCGTTCCGGTAATATCCCCCATAAAGCCGAGTTGGGTAATATCTCTTTCCATCAGCGCCAATGCAATCCTGCCATTTTCTTGTAATTGGTTGAATTGACTAGTCGTTACCACATTTGAAGATGACATACTAAACATGGCGAACAGCCCTAGCGTAAGAAATAGCCCGATCAGCATCGAAACCATTAACTCCACTAACGACATTCCCTTTTGAAAATTCGTCATTTTGTCTGCTCGCCTAAATAATCACTGTTGATACAACAAAAATACGTCGACGAGTGCCAAGATCCTCACCACATTCATTCCCTGTGTATGTTGTGCCGGCGCCCTCACGAATACCTCTCCATGCCACGGCAACAGTCACCGTCGTTCCATCAATGGCTATACAAGCTGTTGGAGTATCTAATCCACCGACATTTTGGCCATCAACGATTTCCGCAGCGCCCATGAAACTCTGTTCCCATTGATAAAGGTCCCAAGCTTCAGTTTCAGCTGGAGAACACAAACTGACTGCGCCAACAGCAACATCACACTCTTTAGCCGGCTTAGCCAGCGTTCCAGTATATTCTCCGCTATAATTGGCCAATTGAATTCGATTAAGCTTCATGCGGTTAATAATATCGTTGGCATAGTAAGAAGCTTGTGTCTGCTGAAAAGATTCAAAGCTGCCGCGCTTAGCCACTATGTGTAAATTAAAAATACCGATCAAGCCAATCACTAAGATCACTAATGCAACAAGCACTTCAATTAGTGAGAAGCCTCGTTGAAATCCTTGATGTGTCAATCGTTCGAATTTAGTCATATTTTTGACATGCTTTTCAGCTATTTACCCTTTTAAATCTTAATCTTACGATAAAACCATTGCTAACAGTTAATAATAGATGAGTAAAATGTAAGTGGCCAGTAACAATAGCATATAAGCTGCAATCTCATTATGCTTTGTTTGAATTTAGTCATACTTAGACAATAAAAAAGAGGCCATTGGCCTCTTTCAATTGACTACTATTTTCTACATTAATTAGCGTAGTTCAGCGGGTACGGCAAAGACAGTATCTTCTTTTCGTCCTTCGACTTCAGTCACCACACTTGGCGCTAATTTCGCTATGGCTTGAACCACTTGCTGTACAAGAACCTCTGGTGCAGACGCGCCAGCCGTTACAGCAACTTTAGTTACACCCTCAAACCAAGATGAATCAATATCATCTGCAGTATCAACCAGATAAGACTCTGTACCTGTTTTTAATGCTAATTCACGTAAGCGATTAGAGTTAGAGCTGTTTTTCGAACCGACCACAATTAACAAATCAACATCGGCCGATAAGTTACGCACCGCATCTTGACGGTTTTGCGTCGCGTAGCAAATATCATCCTTACGAGGGCCTTCAATGGACGGGAAACGCTTTAATAAGGCGCTGATGATATCGAGAGTATCATCTACCGAGAGGGTCGTTTGAGTCACGAAGCAGAGGTTATTAGGATCGCGAACTTCTAAAGTCTCGACATCTGCCGGGGATTCAATCAGATAAACCCCACCATTAGGGTTATCATATTGTCCCATTGTGCCTTCAACTTCAGGATGTCCCGCATGGCCAATCAAAATACATTCAATACCCTTGCGACTTGCTCGAGTGACCTGCAAATGCACTTTGGTGACTAATGGACAAGTTGCATCGAATACTCGCAGCCCACGCGCTTTAGCTTCGGCACGTACCGCCTGAGAAACCCCATGAGCACTAAAGATAACAATATTGTTATCAGGTACTTGGTCTAACTCTTCTACAAAAACAGCACCGCGGTCTTTCAAATTTTGCACCACATAGCGGTTATGCACGACTTCATGGCGAACATAAATCGGTGGTGAAAATAACTCGAGCGCACGCTCAACGATGCTAATGGCACGATCCACACCAGCACAAAAGCCGCGAGGATTTGCCAGCATAATATTTAAACTTGGGCTGGTAGGATCTAATTTCATCTTACAGTACCTTTACCACGTCGAGTTCAAATGTGACTTTGCGTCCCGCTAGAGGGTGATTGAGATCGACGGTAATCGAATCACCCGCAACCTCACGCACAATTCCAGGTATCTCACTGCCGCCAGGACCAGCGAAACTGACGATAACACCCACTTCTAGCTCCATGTCGGCTGGAAAGCGGGTTCTATCCATATAATGAATCGCATCGGGATTTGACTCACCAAACGCATCGACCGCTTCAAGCGTAAAGCTGTGCTTATCACCTTCATTCAAGGAGGCAAGCTGCGCTTCAAATGCAGGGCTTAAAGTACCATCGCCGATATTGAGACGTGCTGGCTTACCCGAGGCTTTAGTACTATCGGCGGTCGAACCATCTTCAAGCACAATATTCATATGGCACAATAACGAACGTGTCACAGTCACTACTTCACCTCTTCGGTTTTATCTTGTTCGGATTTGCTGTTAAAAAACGAATCCCAAATGATCAGTACTGCGCCGATAAAAATCGCGGAATCGGCGATATTAAAGGCGGGATAATGGCTCTTACCCCAATAAAAATCGATAAAATCAACCACAAAACCATGCATCAATCGATCGATTAAGTTACCTAGGGCGCCACCAATCACTAAGGTGTAAGCCAAATTTAACTTCCAGAGAGATGCCGATTGCTTGCGCAGCCACACAGTCAACAAGGTACTGAAACCAACAGCCACTAGGGTAAATAACCAACGTTGCCAACCGCCCGCTTCACTTAAAAAGCTAAATGCGGCGCCATAGTTACGTACATAGGTGAAATTAAAAAAAGGTAATAACTTCACCGATTCGAACAAATCAAAATTGGCTAAGACCCATTGTTTGGATAGTTGATCGGCTAAAAACACCAACACAACTACCCAATACCAACGTAAGCCACTGTCTTTCCAAGTTAATGGCATACAGATCCTTTACGCAAACAGACGAACTTCGCCGTCACCTTCAATATTGGTTACGCAGCGATGGCACAGCGTTGGGTGAGCCTCAATCGTGCCCACTTCTTCCCTGTGGTGCCAACAACGTTCGCATTTTTCTGCTGTTGTTGCATTTACCACCAACTTCAATGACGCTAGCTCAGTTTCAACGGCATCGCTTGTCGCATCTGCTAATGGCAATACTTTGGCTTCTGAAGTTAACAGGACGAAACGCAGCTCATCACCAATGTGCGTTAACTGCTCAGTTAAAGCAGCATCGGCAAACAGCGTGACTTCGGCTTCCAAGGAGCCGCCAATACGTTTATCGCGGCGCGCTTGCTCGATAACCTTGTTGACTTCGTTACGCACAGTCAGCAGATTTTCCCAATACGCATCACTTAAATCAGTACCTAAAGTGATAGATTGCAGATCTTGGTACCATTCTTGGGTAAACACGTAAGCATCACGTTGACCGGGCAGTAATTGCCACACTTCATCGGCAGTAAAGCTCAGGATTGGTGCAATCCAACGCACCATAGCCTCAGCAATGTGGAACAGTGCCGATTGGCAGCTACGACGGGCATGGCCCTCTTGCTTAGCGGTATATTGACGGTCTTTGATGATGTCTAAGTAGAAGCTACCTAGCTCAACCGAGCAGAACTGCATCAGCTTTTGCGTCACAATATGGAAGTTATATTGCTCATAAGCTTCAATGATTTCTTGCTGCAGCGCTGCCGCGCGGCGCACTGCCCAGCGATCTAACGCCACCATATCTTCTACAGCCACTAAATCCTTATCTGGGTCGAAGCCATTAAGGTTCGCCAGTAAGAAACGAGCAGTGTTACGAATACGGCGATAAGCATCGGCGCTACGGTTTAAGATTTCATCCGATACGGTCATTTCACCGCTGTAGTCGGTTGCTGCAACCCAAAGACGCAGAATATCCGCACCTAGCTTGTTGGTCACTTGCTGCGGCGCAATGACGTTACCGATAGATTTCGACATCTTGCGACCTTTACCATCAACGGTAAAGCCGTGGGTCAGCACTTGTTTGTAAGGTGCTTTGCCAGTCATAGCGGTAGAAATCATCAGAGATGACATAAACCAACCACGGTGTTGGTCGCTACCTTCAAGGTATAAATCGACACCATGACCATGAAACTCTGGGCGCGCGCCTACCACAGAAGCAAAGGTTGAACCTGAGTCGTACCATACGTCTAAGGTATCGGTCACTTTGCGGTATTGTTCTGCTTCTTCACCCAGTAATTCGGCAGCATCGAGATCCCACCAAGCTTGAATGCCTTCTTGCTCAATGCGGTTGGCTACACGTGCCATTAACGACACGCTGTCAGGGTGCAGCTCTTCAGTTTCGCGGTGTACGAATAAGGTAATTGGCACGCCCCAAGTACGTTGACGGGAGATACACCAATCAGGGCGATTCTCAACCATCTTCTCGATACGGCTTTGGCCCCAGTCAGGGATCCACTGAGTCTGCTCAATTTCGCTTAATGCTTGCTTGCGCAGGTTTTGGTTATCCATTGAGATAAACCATTGCGGCGTAGCACGGAAGATAATGGGCGTTTTATGGCGCCAGCAGTGTGGGTAGCTGTGACGGTACGCAACATGGTGTAATAGCGCGCCTTTTTCTTTCAGCAGTGCAACCACATTGTCGTTTGCTTTAAATACGTGTTGACCAGCAAAAAACTCAGTGTCTGGTTTGTAAACGCCGTTATCACCAACAGGGTTTGCTACTTCTAAACCGTATTTTTGGCCTACCACGAAGTCGTCTTGACCATGGCCAGGTGCAGTGTGAACCACACCCGTACCCGCGTCAGTCGTCACGTGGTCGCCTAAAATCACAGGTACGTCAAAGGCTAAGAATGGATGCTTAAAGCGAACCAGCTCAAGTGCTACGCCTTTAACTTTACCTAACACGCTGTGGCTCTCGGCGCCGTAACGCGTCATACAAGCCTCAACTAACACATCGGCCAGAATAACTGCGTGAGTCGCGCCCTCTTTCGCAAATTCAACCAAGCTGTAATCCAGCTCAGGGCTGATAGATAACGCGCGGTTAGCTGGCAGCGTCCAAGGGGTGGTAGTCCAAATCACCATAGCCACAGGATGTGAGTAATCGCTTACACCAAACTGAGCGGCTAAAGCTTTGCTATCAGTCGCAGTAAAGGCCACATCGATAGCGGGAGAGGTTTTATCCTCGTATTCCACTTCGGCTTCGGCAAGGGCTGAACCACAGTCTGTACACCAATGAACAGGCTTAACACCTTTATGTAAGTGACCGTTTTCAATCACTTTAGATAAAGAGCGTACGATATTGGCTTCGGTAGCAAAGTCCATCGTTAAATAAGGCTTTTGCCAATCACCTAGCACGCCTAAACGAATAAAGTCGGCACGTTGGCCATCGACTTGCTCGGCGGCATATTTACGGCATTCTTCACGGAATTCGGCCGCAGAAATTTTTTGACCAGGCTTACCGACTTTTTGCTCAACTTTCAGTTCAATTGGCAGACCGTGGCAATCCCAACCAGGCACATAAGGCGCGTCAAAACCTGACATGGTTTTTGACTTAACAATAATGTCCTTAAGAATTTTGTTGACTGAGTGACCAATATGAATACTGCCGTTCGCATACGGTGGACCGTCATGCAGAATAAAAGGTGTGCGGCCAATTCGGCTATCACGGATCTGCTGATACAGACCGTCTTTCGTCCAGCGCTCTAACATCTCTGGCTCGCGATTTGCCAAATTACCACGCATCGGAAACTCAGTTTCCGGCAAATTCAAAGTAAATTTATAGTCGCTCATTGATCCTATACCGTTAATTAAACTGATAAATATCAGCCTGCATCGTTACCAAATAAAGCTCTGGCCTCATTTGCATCATTCAAAATCTGTTGTTTTAGTGCATCCAATGAATCAAAGGGTTGTTCATCGCGAAGTTTTGCCACTAACTCAACCTCAACATGCTTGCCATAAATGTCACCTTCAAAATCAAAAAGATGCACCTCGAGCTGGCAAACTTGACCATTTACGGTCGGGCGGAAGCCAATGTTGGCTACCCCTTCATAAATATCGCTATCTTCCCAATAGAGTTTCACCGCAAACACCCCGCGCACCGGCACCACATTGCGTTTGAGGGCGATATTGGCGGTGGGGAAACCTATGGTGCGGCCAATTTTTTGGCCGTGGGCCACGCGGCCGCTTAAGGTAAAGGGATGACCGAGTAGGCGCCTTGCCTGCTCTAGGTTTCCTTTAGCCAATTGTTCTCTTACCGCGGTCGAACTCACGCGCTGCGAGCCCACCATAAAACTCTGGGTGCTGACCACGGTAAAGCCATAACGAGCTCCCGCCTGCATCAGCATTTCAAAATTGCCTTTTCGGCCTTGACCGAAGCAAAAGTCATCGCCAACGACGAGGTACTTCACTCCGAGTTTACGCACCAGCAGTTCTTCGATGAAATGCTCCGCTGGTTGATCTGCAAAGGCGCGATTGAAGTTAACACACACTAACCGTTCAACGCCTAACTCATCGAGCAGGATGATTTTGTCCCGCAATAGGCTCAGACGCGCGGGCGCATTCTCACCACGGAATAACTCCTGTGGTTGAGGTTCAAATGTCATCACTGTCGGAGGTAATGAAAGCTGTTTGGCCTTTTGCACCAAATTAGCAATCACCTGTGCATGGCCGCGATGCACGCCATCAAAATTACCTATCGTCAGCACACAGCCATGGTGAGATGACAAAATGTTATGTATACCGCGGATTAATTCCATAACTTTAGACAACTGCCAAGCGCAAATCGGCTGATTATATAACAGCTAACGATAAGAATCAGCAATCAAACTCCCCGTTTCATTGACCAAGGACGAATTCCTAACGCCAATAAGCCAAGTAAATACGTCATAGCACCAACAGCAATCAAGCCAATCAAAGCCTTAGCACGTAAAGCTAAATGCCATTCTACCCATTGAGATTGCGTGGGTAATAAATAGTACAAGACTACCACCATCAATGCCGTAGAGACCACGGCTTTAAGGAAAAACACCAAAGTCGGTTTGGTAATACGATAAACCCCTGCTTTATGCAGGCCGCGATAAAGTAATGTGGCATTAAGCAAGGCTGACATGGATGTAGCAATCGCCAAACCCACATAACCAAATGGGATTGCAAATATTAAGTTAAAGCCCATATTGGTGATCATAGCGATGATGCCATAGCGTACGGGGGTTTTAGTATCCTGGCGAGAATAATATCCTGGCGCTAACACCTTGATTAACATAAAACTCAGTAAACCGCTTCCGTAAGCCATCAAACTGTAAGAGGCCATTTGCACATCATTGATAGTAAAGGCGCCGCGCATAAACAATACCATTAACATAGGCTGCGCGAGCACTATTAACCCCATCATCGCAGGCAAACCGAGTAATAAAATCGCTTTAATTCCCCAATCCATGGTGTTACCAAAGCCATCTCCTTCTGCATTCACATGATTTCGCGATAACGCGGGTAAAATCACGGTTGCAATAGCAATACCAAATAAACCAAGTGGAAACTCTAATAATCGGTCTGAATAATAGAGCCAACTAATAGAACCAGTCATCAAGAAGCTGGCGATAAAGGTATCAAATAACAAGTTGATTTGTGAGACAGAAACCCCAAACAATGCAGGGATCATCAAAGTTCTAATCTTCACAACCCCGGGATGTTGCCAACCCCATGAGGGTTTTACTAACGCTTTCTCTCGGAGCAGAAACGGAATTTGGAATAAAAACTGAATTAAACCACCGCAAAATACTCCCCATCCCAAGGTAATTTCGGGCTGAGAAGACGTCGGAGCGAAAAACATTGCCGCCGCAATAATGGCCACATTTAGAAACACTGGCGTAAAAGCCGATACAGCAAAGCGTCCTCGAGTATTTAAGATTGAGCCCGCTAAAGCAGTAAAGGTGATAAACCACAGATAAGGAAAAGTGATTTTTAGTACGACCGTTGCTAACTCAAACTTAGCGCCATCAGGTTCGTTATTCAGCCAGGCCATAAACCAGCCGCCACCAAATAAGGCGGACAACACAGGAGATGCAATCACACCGACAAGCGTGACAATCGTCACTAAGAGCCCTAAGGTCCCCGCAACCTTACTGAGTAACTCGCGAGTTTCGTCCGAGGTATGCTTTTCTTGATATTCGGTCAGTACAGGAACAAATGCCTGTGCAAAGGCGCCCTCGGCGAATAATCGACGTAAAAAGTTAGGAATTTTATTCGCGAAGAAAAAAACATCAGCGCTTGTCCCTGCACCCATTAAATTGGCAACGACAACATCTCTAACCAAACCTAAAACACGGGAAATCAATGTCATAGCACTAACAATCATGCCTGACTTCAATAATTTTTTACTCAAACGTCCCCCAGACCTATATCGAATGGATTAGGTGATTCATCTCAAAAAATCGACTCAGGCTCTGTCACACTGCGGTAATAGCTGCTAGAATTGCGCCACATATTACACGAGTTGGGTTGAAGATAGCCAAGGCAGGTTGAATTAATTTATCTTTATGATGATTATTCAATCATAGTCATTGACAAAGTGACTAAATGCAGGCATATTCCTCGGCCTTTAAAAGTATCAAATCCAGTTTTTAGGAGTTGCACCTTGGCTAATAGCAAGTCTGCAAAGAAGCGCGCGCTTCAATCTGAAAAGCGTCGTCAGCATAACGCCAGCCGTCGCTCAATGTTACGTACATACGTTAAAAAAGTTATCGCAGCTATCAAAGCTGGTGATCACAAAACAGCAACCGAAGCTTTCGCTGCTGCACAACCAATCGTTGACCGTATGGCGACTAAAGGCCTTATTCACAAGAATAAAGCTGCTCGTCATAAGGCTCGTTTGAACGCTAAGATCAAAGCGCTTGTTGCTTAATTATCTTAGTAAATAAAAAAAACCGGCAATTGCCGGTTTTTTTATATCTGCTGAAAACCATTAATGACAATAAATATTGTTTAGTAAATGGATCATCTCACGCACTTCATCACTCTTCAGTGAATAAAATACGGTCTGCGCTTCTTTGCGTGTGGTTACTAAATTATCTTTGCGTAACCAAGCAAGGTGTTGTGATAGTGCCGATTGACTTAAGCCTAATTTTTTATTCATTTCGCCAACGCACATTTCTCCTTCATTCAGTAAATAACAAAGGATAAATAAACGGCGTTCGTTTGCGAGTGCCTTTAATAGCACCACGGCATGATCGGCTCGCTCCTGCATTAATTCAATATTCATTACGCACATTTTCTCCTAAAACTAACCCCTGCGCTAATATAGCGTTGCCTTACAGATATAGTCGGGACATAAAGCACACTTTTTGCTAGATTGTTTTCAAAAGTGGGACATGCTTAATAAAAACAAAGGAAACCTATGAAACCCTACCAAACAACGTTGATAACAGGCCTTTTTATTAGTGGTTTGAGCGCTTGCCAAACTCATATCGAAACACCAGTCAAAACAGATACCCCTTCTCAATTACAACAAACCGCTTTAGCCTCTTCGATTGGATATGACATTGTCGAATCTCTTACGGTAGAAGTAGGACCGCGCCTTGCTGGTAGTCCAAAAGACATTATTGCCGTGAACTGGGCAATGAATAAGTTAACCAGCCTCGGGTTTGATAAGGTTTATAAAGAGCCAGTACAGGTTCCTATTTGGGAACGTGGAGAAGCCAAAGCCAAGATTATCTCTCCGGTAGAGCAACCTTTGGTGATTACTGCATTGGGTGGCAGCATTGCAACGCCAGTAACGGGCATTAGGGCTAGAATAGCTCGCTTTGATAGCCTAGAAGCATTACAACAAGCCAACCCTGATGATGTAAAAGGTAAAATTGCCTTTATCGATCAAAAAACGGAGCGTCATATAACTGGTGAAGGTTACGGAAAAAGTGTCGGCGGCCGCTCGAAGGGCGCTGTCGCAGCAGCACAAAAGGGAGCCGTAGCAATCGTCATTCGCTCAATAGGCACCGACCATGACCGCATGGCACACACTGGCGTGATGCGTTATCAAGATGGTGTGACTAAAATCCCTGCTGCGGCGATGTCTAATCCCGATGCAGACTTAGTCGATGCCATGTTAAAACGCGATCCGAATGCGGTGCTCGAGCTGCATATGTCACCGAAGGATTTAGGTACGAATACCTCTTACAACGTTATTGCAGAAGTCACTGGCAGTAGTAAACCTAACGAAATCGTGCTGATTGGTGCCCATTTAGATTCATGGGATGAAGGTACAGGTGCAATTGATGATGGTGCTGGTGTTGCGATTGTGACAGCGGCAGCAAAACATATTCAAGATCTTCCACAAAAGCCCGCTCGTACAGTGCGAGTAGTACTATATGCAGCTGAAGAAATTGGCTTAGTGGGGGGTAAGGCTTATGCTGAAGCACACAAAGCCGAGCTACGTCTGCATTATATTGCTGCCGAATCGGACTTTGGCGCGGGTCCGATTTATCAAATCGATACTAAAGTAAGTGACAACGTTTTCGCCCAAGTTCAAGAGAGCATTAAACCAATGACATACAACGGTGTTGCCCTCGGCAATAACCAAGCATCTGGTGGGCCTGACGTCTCTATGCTACCCGCATTAGGCGTACCTGTTGCATCATTAAGACAGGATGGCCACGATTACTTCGATTATCACCACACACCTAACGATACCTTAGATAAAATTGATCCTAAGGCTCTGGCACAAAATGTGGCGGCATATGCTCAATTTGCTTATATTATGGCAAACTCGAATTCAGTGTTAACCCCCATTAGCACTGAATCGAAATAAGCCTCATAACTAAATCATTCACCCATAAAAAGAAAAATGCCAGTCAGCTTAACTGACTGGCATTAAGCCTAAGCAGCTCTTTTTATTTAAGCCGTAATACGTTATTGCGCTTCACGTAAGAATGTTGGCTCATTCGGTTTACTCAATTCTTCACTGTAGTAATAACCTGCCACATCAAATGCTTTTAATTCATCAATCGAACTCACTTGCTGCTCAATAATATATCTTGCCATCATTCCCCGCGCTTTTTTCGCAAAGAAACTAATGACTTTGTATTGACCATTTTTAAAATCTTTAAAAACAGGAGTGATTAATTGTCCTGCTAATTGCTTTGGCTTTATCGCCTTAAAATATTCATTGGATGCAAGGTTGATAATGATCTCATCCCCCTGCGCAGCGACAGCATTATTGACCGCTTCGGTGAGAGTGTTGCCCCAAAAATCGTAAAGATTCTTACCTTTAGGATTGGCAAGGGCCGTCCCCATTTCTAAGCGATAAGGTAAAATTAAATCCAATGGCCGCAGTAACCCGTATAGCCCAGATAAAATGCGCAACTGCGACTGAGTACGTTCAAGCTGTTCAGGTGTCAGGGTATCAGCATCAAAACCTGTGTAAACATCGCCTCTAAAAGCGAAAATAGCTTGCTTAGCATTATCAATACTGTAATCGGGTGTCCACTCGCCAAAACGTGCCGCATTTAAGCCCGCAATGTTATCGCTGACCTTCATTAATGTTGCTATGTCACTGGGAGTTAACCGTTGGCAAACTTGAATGAGCTCTTGGCTATAAGCTAAAAAATCGGGCCGAGTATGGGTTTGAGTCAAGGGAGGTTGCTCAAAATCTAGGGTTTTCGCCGGTGAAACCAAAATCAACATTAACACACTCCAACAAATAAAATACGCCACTATGATACTGAACAAGCATAAAAAAACCACGTACGGATGACGTGGTTTTTCCGATAGCGCTAATCAGTGAACTTGAGCTTAACGACTAACCGCTGATTCAGTACGCGATTTAGCCAACTCATTGGCACTATTGTCCTGCCAAATGCCATCATCAAGTTGTTCCATCAATTCGGGGAACTTACTGCGGTCAAACTCAGGCATTTTGCCACTCTTTAATTGTTCACAGTAATCGTTGATAACCCGTATCGCCAAGCCAGATAACAGCAACAATGCGACGATATTGACCGTTGCCATTAGCCCCATTGACACATCGGCTAAGTTCCACACTAAGCTGATTTTGGCTACGGCACCAAACATCACCATGCCCAATACGCACAGGCGAAATAGCGGTAACGCCTTAGTACTGTTACCCGTTAAGAACATCACATTGGTTTCGGCGTAGGAATAGTTAGCAATGATAGAAGTAAAGCAGAATAGGAAAATGGCTATCGCAATAAAGGCGCCGCCCCAATCTCCAACGTGGTTTGACATCGCATTGATGGTGAGACGAATGCCGTCATCGCTAGAACCAATATCGCCTGAAAGCAAAATAATTGCCGCAGTTGCAGTACAGATAACGATGGTATCGACAAACACTCCCATCATCTGCACAAAGCCCTGAGACGCTGGATGATTAGGATTAGGTGAGGCACTCGCCGCCACGTTTGCTGCGCTGCCCATCCCCGCCTCATTTGAGAACAAACCACGGGCAATACCTGCTTGCATCGCCTGAGCGACTGTATAAGCAACGCCACCTGCTGCTGCCTCTTGCCAACCGAAAGCACTTTTTACAATCAGGCTAATAACTGCGGGTAATTGCTCTAAATTGAACAACACAATAATGAAAGCGATCAGAATATAAGCCAACGCCATAATTGGCACGATAAACTCAGATACTCGCGCAACTTTACGTAAGCCGCCGACGATCACAAAACCACTGGCTAACACTAAGCCGATACCGACATAGGTCGGATCGAAGCCAAACACGCGCTCCATCGCCCCCGTAATGGTATTAGCTTGCACCGCGTTAAACACCAAACCAAAAGCGATGATCAGGAAGAAAGCGAACAACACCCCCATCCATCTCTGACCAAGTCCCTTCTCCATATAATAAGAAGGGCCACCACGAAATTGGCCGTTGGTATCACGCACCTTATAAACCTGCGCAAGAGTGGACTCTACCATAGCCGTTGCCATACCCAACATGGCAATTAACCACATCCAAAAGACAGCGCCAGGTCCGGCGGAGCCAATGGCCACCGCTACCCCCGCCATGTTTCCAGCACCTACACGGGCCGCCATACTCGTACAGAATACTTGGAATGAAGACAAACCACTTTCACAGCCTTGGCGGCTCATTGTCATGACTTTTAGAGAGTGTTTGAAGTGTGTAAGTTGAATAAATACAAGTCGTAAGGTGAAATAGAGCCCCGCACCCACCAGTCCGTAAACGAGCAATTTGCCCCAGAGCAGTGCGTTCAAAAAGTTTACAATCGTTTCTAACATATTATTTTACTTCTTCCCGTAGCAAATGCCCTCCCCCACCTATACTTAGCGAGGTGCAACATTTGTGGTGAATGAATCCTTCCAAATAAAGGTAAGAATATCGGTAGATTTATTCTTTCAAATTATCCTTCCGTGAATTTACAACATCACGGCTACCGAATTCAACGCAGCAAAATAGCACAGTATTCGAAATTACTCATGTGATCAAGCCTAGGTTTACATTGTTAAATAGCTACAAGCTCACGATCATAAAGCTTAGATAAGTCACTGTTAATATTAAATTAACAATTTAACAAACTTCATTCACATGCGTTAACGACAAACACAAGTTTTAAAATTTGGATGTAGGGCACATTTTTGTAATAAAATTACAAATATAGTAACTCCAAGAAAACATTATTTACTTCCGTCTGCTCTAGTGAGGCTTAATATGACGACAACACATGAGATAAATGCTCTTAAAAAATACGTAAGAGCCACTAACTTCCTAGCCACCTCCCAGATTTACTTAAAGCAAAACGTACTTCATAAGCGCCCACTAGCGCACTCGGACATTAAGCCTCGCTTGCTCGGTCACTGGGGAACGTGTCCTGGTATCAACTTTGTCTACGCGAACGTTAACCGACTCATTGTAAAACATAATCGTCCCTTTATTTACTTAGTTGGTCCAGGACATGGCTTCCCTGCCGTACAAGCTAACTTATTCATTGAAGGCTCTCTAAGCCACTACTATCCAGAAACCATTCCTTATAATGAAACGGGCATTGAGGATATTTGTAAAAAGTTCTCAGCAGCATACGGTTATCCTTCACATGCTAATCCTGAAGCACCAGGACAAATTCTGGAAGGTGGTGAATTAGGTTATTCATTATCCGTTGGCTGGGGCGCAGTGCTTGATAACCCCGATCTTATCGCGACAGTTTTAATAGGTGATGGAGAATCAGAAACAGGCCCATTAGCCGCATCTTGGTATGCAAACCGATTGGTATCACCCGCCACCAACGGCGCAGTGTTACCAATCGTGCATATCAACGGCTATAAAATTTCTGGCCCAACCCGTATGGGACGCATGAGCCATGAAGAATTAGATCTTGAATTCCGCGGTCTTGGCTACCACCCCATTATTGTGGACAGCGAAGCGGAAGAAGATATCTACGTTCAAATGGCAACCGCCATGGATACCGCTTATAGCATGATTAATGATATCCAAGCCCGAGCACGTAAAGGTGAAGATATTGTAAAACCTCGCTGGCCAGTGATTTTAATGCGCACAGCCAAAGGTTGGACTGGCGTAAGCGAATATAATGGTAAGAAGTTAGAAGGCAACTGCGAATCACACCAAGTGATTGTCAATAAATGCGCGACCGATAAAGGCCATCTAGCCGCATTGGATAACTGGTTAGCTAGCTACCAGTTCCAAGAGCTCTATCAAATCAATGCTCAAGGTGAACTGATTTTTGATGCGGATATTAGCTCATTGATCCCACCAAAACACTTAGCTTGTGGCCGCCAACATCTCACTTATGGTGGTGAAGTTGTTAGAGCTTTATCCAATCCTGATCTAGAAAAACTCAGTTACGGTCCAGAAGTACCACGCGGACACCGCGGTTACTCCATGCTGAAAATGGGCGAATGGATGCGTGACGCATTCAAACTGAACCGTGATCAACGCAATTTACGCATTTTCAGCCCTGATGAAACCTATTCAAACCAACTGCAAGCGGTATTTGAAGAAACCGACCGTGCATGGCAATGGCCAATTGAAAGCTGGGATGAAGATATGTCTCGCGATGGCCGTGTACTAGAGCTCCTTTCTGAGAACTTACTATTTGGTATGTTACATGGCTACACAGTGACAGGTCGTCATGGCATGTTCCCAACCTACGAGTCATTCTCGCAAGTAGTTTCATCCATGGCCGACCAATATTGTAAGTATGTTTATGCCAGTCAAGGGGTGCATTTCCGTAAACCTTTACCAGCATGCAACGTAGTACTTTCTTCATTATTAGAGCGTCAGGATCACAACGGTTACTCGCATCAAAACCCATCGTTCCTAGGTGCGATGTTAGAAAAACATCCAAAGATTATCTCTGCTTATTTACCAGCTGATGCAAACAGCACCTTAGTGTATACCGAACGTGCTTTTGCGGATCGTGACAAACTAAACATCCTAGTCGCAGGTAAAAAAGAGCTGCCACAATGGCTAAGCTTAGATGAAGCACGTAAACAAGCCAAAGATGGTGTCATGGTGTGGGATTTTGCTTCAGATGAAAATCCAGATATCGTCCTTGCTGGCTGTGGTGATTATGTCACTCAAGAATGTATGGCCTCTTTAGTGATCATTCGGGAAATGCTGCCTCGAGTCAGAATCCGTTTTGTGAGCGTCACCGAATTAAGCAGTGATGGTTTAGGTAGCCGTAAATTTAAAGAAAAACCATGGATGATGGATGAAATATTTACTCAAGATAAAGGAGTAGTATTTAACTATCACGGTTATCCAAATACAATCAAAAAGTTAATTTTTGATTACAAAGGAAGCCGCCGTTTTAGAATTAAAGGTTATGAAGAAGAAGGCTCAACAACTACACCATTTGATATGGGTGTGCGTAATGGAACTTCTCGCTACCACCTTGTTATTGATATGGCTTATAAACTATTCCAACAAGGCGTCATTGATGAGACTAAACACGTTTCAATCACAACAGATATGTTGCAAAGACTTGTTGATCACCGTAACTATATTAAAGCACATGGTGTTGACCCAACTGAAATCGAAAATTGGGTTTGGACTCGCTAGCAGTTAATTAAATTAACAAAATAAATACAATTTAAAGGCATCCGAAAGGATGCCTTTTTAACATCTCAAGTTAATTACAAGATGGAGTCCCATAAAAAAACTTCAGACTAAGCACTGGAAAATTTTAACAAATGCAGTGATAATTAACCGCTGGCTACAATACCAAAGGATCCCCACACTAAGTGCTAGCAATGTTTTGCTTAAAACCCGCAAAGCATATTGGTGGAGAATCATAAACAATGGACTTAGAAAAAATGATGAAGAATACATTAAAAGTAGTTTTACTTACATCAATGCTTCCACTTGCTGCCAGTGCATCTCAAGAGTTAACTCCTTGGTATGTTGGTGCAGGTTTAGGCGTTAATAACTATGAACACATTGCAACTGATAACGGCGATGATAACCCATACGCATGGGATATTTTCGCAGGCTATATGTTTAATGACTACTTTGGTGCAGAAATCGGCTATCGTGATCTAGGTAGTGCAGATTGGACTAATGGTGGCATTAGCAATGATGCAGATGTTAAAGGTGCAACTCTGGGCTTAGTCGGTGTATGGCCACTAGGTAACCGTTGGAGCCTATCTGCAGAAGCGGGTGCAATGTACTACACCTTAGAAAACAGCCAACATACTGGCACAACTTCAAGCTCATACAGCTCTAACGATTTTGCGCCTTACTTTGGCGCAGGTGTTGGTTATAACTTCACCGACAATCTGAAGTTACAAGCTAAATACCGCCGTTATGAAAACTTAGACGACACAGACTTCAACACAATCGAAGCTGACAGCAACTATTGGGGCTTAGAATTAAGCTACCGTTTTGGTACTCCAGCAGCAGCGGCTCCTGTAGCTGCCGCCGTTGTTGCAGCAGCACCAGTTGACTCAGACAACGATGGTGTATACGACGATAAAGATCAGTGCCCAGCAACGCCTGCAACTCACAAAGTTGACTCTGTTGGCTGTACTATCTATGAAAACGTTAAAAAGCAAGAAGATGTAGGTTCTATCCAGTTTGCTAACGATTCTGCAGTAGTGAAGAAAGAGTACTACAAAGACATCGAAAGACTGGCTAACTACCTGAACAAGAACCCAGAATTCACTGTTGAAATCGCGGGTCACGCTTCTAACGTAGGTAAACCAGAATACAACATGGTTCTGTCTGACAAGCGTGCTGACGCTGTTGCTAAGATCCTTGTTGAAAAATATGGCATCAGCCAAAGCCGCGTAACTTCTAACGGTTACGGTATCACTAAGCCATTAGTGGCTGGTGACTCGAAAGAAGCTCATGCAGCTAACCGCCGCATCGAAGCCATCGTGACAACTACTGAAAAACAACCTGTTCTGAAGTAATTGCACTGTTAAGAATAAAAAAGTCGCTGCTTGCAGCGACTTTTTGTTTTTAAGGCATCGACACTACCTAACCTGATGGCGCTAAGACTGATTAAGTGGCATTCGCCACTATGTTTAGCAAGAAACGATGTAGTTTTACCATTTTTGTAATTTTTTTACATTGATGGTTGGAAAAGTTGGCAAAATCGCTTCTAATAGTCATCAGTTCATTTCTGAGTTTTGACCGCTATCTGAGAAGGATGTTTTTCATGGCAAATACATTAGAGCAACTCAAGTCATACACTACTATTGTGGCCGATACTGGCGATATTGAAGCAATTAAGCGCTATCAACCAGAAGACGCAACCACTAACCCATCACTCATTCTAAAAGCCGCTCAAATCCCTGAGTATAGCGCTCTAATCGACAATGCTATTGCATGGGCTAAATTACAAAGTGCTGATATTGAGCAACAGATTGATGATGCCAGCGATAAACTTGCAGTGAATATTGGCGTGGAAATTCTGAAACTGGTTCCAGGCCGAATTTCAACCGAAGTGGATGCCCGCTTATCCTTCGATAAAGAAAAATCCATTGCAAAAGCGCATAAACTAGTACGTCTCTACCAAGAGGCTGGCGTGGATAAATCTCGTATTCTGATCAAATTAGCCTCAACTTGGGAAGGCATTTGTGCCGCCAAAGAGTTAGAGCAACAAGGCATCAACTGTAACTTAACCCTATTATTTAGCTTCGCTCAAGCACGTGCCTGTGCTGAAGCTGGCGTGTACTTAATTTCTCCATTCGTTGGCCGCATCCTCGATTGGTACAAAAAAGACACAGGTAAAGACTATGACGCAGTCAATGATCCTGGTGTCGTTTCTGTAACCGAAATTTACAACTACTACAAGCAGCATGGCTATAACACGGTAGTCATGGGGGCAAGTTTCCGTAATATTGGTGAAATCATCGAATTAGCGGGTTGTGACCGCCTGACTATTGGTCCTTCATTACTCGAAGAGCTAGCAAACTCTCAAGTCGCTATTCAACCTAAACTCATTCCTGCCAGCACTACAGTTGCTGCGGGTGAGCCTTTAACCGAAGCGCAATTCCGCTGGGACTTTAACCAAGATCCTATGGCCGTTGACAAGCTAGCAGAAGGCATCCGTAACTTCGCCATCGACCAAGGCAAACTCGAAGTCATGCTCAAGGCTAAACTGGCAAACTAAGTATCTTCGGAGACGATTCGATGACTATCTTGACCCAAAGCACAACCTGGAAGGCGTTAGCAGCCCATAGCCAGCAGATCCCGCATATGCGAGAACTCTTTGCAGGCGATCCTGCACGCTTTAGCAACATGTCGCTTTCTACCTGTGGCTTATTTTTAGATTATTCAAAAAATAGAGCAACACCTGAGACTCTCAACTTGCTGCTGACACTGGCGCAAGAAGCCAAGCTTGACGCTAAAATCAAGGCGATGTTTGCCGGTGATATCATTAACAACACCGAAAAACGTGCCGTTTTGCATACCGCACTGCGCAGCACCGCGGACCAATCCATCATTGCCGAAGGTCAAGATATCGTTCCTGAAGTACAGCAAACGCTGAACAAGATGCAGCAGTTTGTCACTTCAGTCACCTCAGGACAGTGGAAAGGCTACACAGGCAAAACCATTACCGATATTGTCAGTATCGGTATCGGTGGTTCATTCCTTGGCCCTAAAATTGTTTCCCAAGCCTTACGTCCATACTGGATAACAGGTCTCAATTGCCATTTTGTTGCCAACGTAGATGGCACCTCGATCAGTGAAAAACTCAAGCTGCTCGATCCTGAAACCACGCTTTTTATCATGTCGTCTAAGTCTTTTGGTACACAAGAGACGCTGACCAACACCTTAACGGCCAAAGCGTGGTTCTTAGCTAAAGGCGGTTCACAGTCAGATGTCGCGAAACACTTTGTTGCCGTGACCTCTAACGTGGCAAAAGCAACTGAGTTTGGTATTGATGCCGCTAATATCTTCCCAATGTGGGACTGGGTTGGAGGTCGCTATTCTCTGTGGTCAGCCATTGGTTTACCCATCGCTTTACTCATCGGCATGGATAACTTCCGCTCCCTATTAAAGGGCGCGCACCAAATGGATACCCATTTTGCCACTGCGCCTTTAGCGGAAAATATGCCCGTCATCATGGGACTATTCTCACTGTGGTATGGCAATTTCTTTAATGCTCAAAGCCATGTGGTATTGACCTACGATCATTATCTGCGTGGACTTCCTGCCTACTTCCAACAACTGGATATGGAAAGTAACGGTAAATCAGTCACGCTCAATGGTACGCATGTGGATTACAGCACAGGTCCTGTGATTTGGGGCGGCGAAGGCACAAACGGTCAACACGCTTACCATCAGTTGCTGCATCAAGGTACTGCATTAATTCCTGCTGATTTCATTATGCCGCTGCAAAGCCATAACCCTATCGGTGAACACCATGATCAGTTAGCCTCTAACTGCTTTGGACAAACTCAAGCACTCATGCAAGGCCGTACCTTAGATGAAGCGCTGGCTGAATTGAGCAAGAGCAACTTGAGTGATGAAGAAAAGTTACTTATCGCCAAACACAAAGTCATGCCGGGCAATAAGCCAAGCAACACTCTGTTAATGGATAAGCTGACTCCAGAAACCTTAGGCGCACTGATTGCGCTCTATGAGCACAGAACCTTTGTCCAAGGCGCCATTTGGGACATCAACTCCTTCGACCAATGGGGTGTTGAGCTTGGCAAAACCTTAGGTAACGACGTCCTCGCCCGTATAGGTGCAGATCAAGAAGCGACTGCGTTAGATGCCTCAAGCAATGGCTTAATCAATCTTTATCGACGGGGTAAAATCTGATCGAACAAAAAGCCAGCAATTGCTGGCTTTTTTATTGTATCTCATTAATAAAATAAACATTTCAAGAAGCAACCACCACTAAAGTGATAGTTAAGATCAATGACATATCATCCAAATTTCATTTCAAGTTAACACAAATGAAACATAATTCTTGCACCCTGTTTTGAAAATATGTTATTTAATCGCTGACAAAACATACAACAACAGGAGGTTACCATGGATCGTTTAGATTATGGTTGTGCGCTAGATGAAGTTGTAGAAAGACCCGACCGCTCGCGTGGTGCTAATAAAAAGCGTAAGTGGCGCGAAATCGAGGCGTTAAAGGACAAACATCGTTTACTCAAGGAACTGCAAGAGATTGATAACAACTTTGATTACGATATAGACACCATCCAGTTGTAACCTGCTGTTTTTTTTATTGACAGGATATAGAGAAAAAGCGCTTATGGCGCTTTTTCTGTTTTTACCCTTCAGATGACTTACAACCCCTAATCGGACGCTTTTAAATAGGAACGTAAGTCATCAAAGGCTTGCTGCTCTCGGTCAAGGAATAGCGGATCATCAATTAACGATGCTTGGCATTGTTGTTCAATCTCCTTCCAATCTTGCTCGGTTAAAGACTTCGCAAGTAAGGGGAAAATCTCCCGCTCTTCCATTTGCATATGTTTTTCTTGTAAGTCAACATATTCGGCAAAATCGGCAATCAGTTTATCCCTTGCGACAACAATGTCACTTAATATCAGGTTTAAGGTATTCATTAATGCCGATGAAGCCGCAGTCACAACTTGGTGCTCGGCACTTAGCTTGTCGATCTCATCATTCGCCTTATGTGCCAAATAATAAGCATAAATAATATCTTCAACGGGGTGATGGCTACGCTCAGCATATCCTTGCATATACTCAACGATGTCTCTCACAACAATAAAATTAATCGCCTCGCCTTCAACTAATTTCATCTGTTTATTTTTCAAGACATTCAATAGCACTGCTATATGTTTATGATCATGCATGAGTCTTTTGAGCATATCGCCTCCTGAACTTAGGACTGACTATTGATACTAGTCAAGTCGTTTATCAATATCCAATATAACAGGCGAGTTCCTGTGCACTTTATGACCATGATCAAGTAATTAACATTACGACCTGTAAAAAGTGTCCTAGATTAATACGACAACGTTAAGAATAAGATATTAATATCAGTGAGTGGCCTTAATGAGACCAGCCCACTGATTTACGCTTTATTTGCTCACAGAATGAAGCTGATGCTGTAGAGCTTTAAATTTCTCAATTGCCTTTGTGTCATCGGTAGATTCAGCATTGGTTTTAGACAACTCGGGATACTGCTTCACTAAACTTTGCTCAAGAGCTAAGGCTTCCTGTATTTGCTTCGAGTCTATTAACGCCTGCAAACGTGTTAACGACGCCATCAACACATCTTTATCACGCAGCGCAGCTGCGGCTACATCACTTTGAGGCAATGCACGCGCCATTTGCGATAATGCTTGAGACTCTGCTTGCTGATTTTCCGGGGTTGACATCTTAGCTTCGGCCCTCATCGCTTCCCTTTGCCTACTTTGTGTTGCGGCATCTTCCATTCTCGCTTGACGCGCCATTTCGGCTTGCTGAGCAGCGTTATCTAACGGTGCTTGAGCTGGCATGGGCGCACTCATAGTCAACGCTGCTGGAGCGGCTAACTCCTCTTCAAAATAGCCTCTATTCAGTACGATTAAACCCACAACCAGTACTAAGGAAGCGGCGCTCGATAACGCCCATGGGAAACGGCGCCACACAGGCGTAGCAGCAGGCTTTAGCTGGCTCACATTCATTTCAGCCAAATGAGCTTGTGATAGGCGCAAAATATCTTGGTCGAGCCGCTCGGGTGGCATTTCCAGTGCTTGCTTGTGATACCAAGCCGAGACTTCCTGACGTAGTGCCTCTTCTTCCGATGACAGAGTGGAATTACTCATGACCAACCTCCTGCCATTTAGCATTGACACAATCTTTTAAGCTTTGATACGCGTAGCGAATGCGGCTCTTGGTCGCTTCGAGTGTCACCCCTGCGATATCGCTGATCACCGCTGCGGTAAAGCCCATTTCGATATTGAGAATAAAGGCCTCTTTCTGCACTTGGGGTAACAGGGCAATACAGGTTTTCAGTAACAGGCTCTTTTGCGTTTCCTGCCAATGTACATCGGGTTGTTCCTGCTCCGCCCCCACAAAGGTATCTAGCCCTTCCTCATTATCATGGCTAACTAAGTCGACGGGTTTGACAGCTCTAACGTGGTCAATCAACAGATTATGGGCAATCCGATAGAGCCAAGTAGTAAACTTAGCACTCGGCTCATAATTGGCGGCGGCACGGATCACCCTCCCCCAGGTTTCTTGATATAAATCTTCGGCTAACTGTTTGTCACCGAGTTGGCGCACAAAGTAACGGTACAAGGCGCCTTTGTGTTTGAGATAAAGCTGCTCAAACGCTTTGCCATCGCCTTTGGCATAGCGTTGCATTAACTGTTCATCGGTATGCTCATGGGCATGCATTTGCGGTATCGCCAGGGCCATGGCAGCTCCCTAATGGTTAACTAACTGAAACATAATAATTTGGCTCATTGTTGATGCGGTTTGTCCTCGGGCGGGAAAGGTTTATCTCCGGCATCAAAGGATTTTTTGATTGCTACTCGCTGTGTTTGTGCAAGCATTGCAGCGGTATCCACAAGCTGCATAAATTCATGTCGGTAGCCGCTGGCATCTTCCCCCAGCGCAGAACGAGTGAGCGCACTAAGCTTATTATAATCAAATTGATGCAAATAGTGGCTTTGATTCAGTAACTGTCCTAATCCTGCCACCGCAGCGGCAAAGCGAAAATCATCACTCGCCTGCGCTAAGGATTTCACTTTTTGATCGGCACGGATTGGATAGGTAAGTAACTGGCTTTGAGTGGCATCCGGTAGCTGATAACGTAATTTCAGATAGGCGATTTCATCGCGGCTATATTTTTCATTGCCCGTTTTGGGATTATACCCATAGCGAAGTTGATCATTAGACAAATTACCCGCATCAACATAACGCAGCTCGTAAAGTGCCGTGACGGTATGCCCAGCGCCTATTTCGCCCGCATCCACCTTGTCGTTATTAAAATCTTCACGCGCTAAGGCGCGGTTCTCATAACCGATAAGACGGTATTCGGCCACAAGAGCAGGATTAAACTCGACCTGCACTTTCACCTCTTTGGCTATGGTGAGCAAGGTTGCACTTAATTGTTCCACCAGCACTTTTCTCGCCTCATTGAGGGAATCGATATAGGCATATTGTCCATTGCCTTTATCGGCTAATTGCTCCATCAAATGGTCATTGTAATCACCCATGCCAAAGCCGAGCGTCGTTAACCCAATCCCTTGTTGTTTCTGTGCGCTAACCAAATCGATTAGCTCATCGAGATTGGTCGTGCCGACATTAAAGTCACCGTCGGTCGCAAGTATCACTCGATTAATGCCGCCTTTAACAAAGTGTTTCTGCGCTAACTGATAAGCAAGCAGAATCCCCTGCGCCCCATTGGTTGAACCACCCGCACTAAGCTGCTCTAACGCATAATGAAGAGTTTGACTGTCGTTACCCGCCGCGCCATCTAACACCACTCCAGCAGCGCCGGCGTAGACGACAATCGATACCTTATCCTGAGCATCCAGTTGCTGGGTCAGCATTTTCAAGGCAGTTTGCAACAAAGGTAACTTATCGGGCGATGCCATCGACCCTGACACATCCAGCAGAAACACTAAGTTACTGGCGCCCAGTTCAGCTTTACTCTGCTCATACCCCTTCAAACCAATGCGAAGTAACATCATGTCATCGTTATAGGGTGATGGAGCAAGCTCAGTCGTAACACTGAAGGGTGCCTCATTTTTCCCCGGCAGTGGATAGTCATAGGAAAAATAATTCAGCATTTCTTCAACCCGCAGCGTGTCCTTTTGAGGCAATCGCCCTTCCTTTAGCATTCGCCTTAACGTCGTGTAACTGCCGGTATCGACATCGATAGCAAAAGTCGATACAGGGATCTCCCCTGCGACCATGATGCCGTTTTGCACTTGCTTCTCGAATCGATTGCGCTCAGGTTGCACAGCCCCTGGCCAATCGCCGTTTAACGCGGGCGCCGCACTGATACTGGCCGCAGGTTGAGCAATATACGATCGCCCCTCAGCATTCATTGTTTGCAGCCTAGCTAACGAGACTTGCTCCTGTATGGCGATTGCAGCATCCAATTGCCGATTGGCCTGACGCTTGGCACTTTCCTTAAGCTCTGCGCTTTGCTTTAGCGCTGCTTGTTGCTCCGCGGCAATTTTTGCTTGAACTGCTAATTCAGTAGGGTTTTGCTGCTTCGCAGATTTATCACTGCAAGCACTCAAACCGAGCAGTACAGCGACTGTTAATCCCGAAACAACAAAGCTTAAATGCGTTTTATAGCGAAAGACTGAAGATGGATATCTCATGATAGTGACCTAGTGATTGTGACCCCAATGGTTGATATCCCTATAAACGCAGCCTAAGCACAAAAGGGTTATTTGATAAGAGAAATCGCCACACTCACTTTGCCAAGCATACTATTTATTAAAAACAAAGACATTTAAGCGTCTTTTGCAACCATGATCACACAAGAACATTCTTCTGGACTCTAGAATAGAGCCTTGTAATAAGCCGCGTTTATGGACCCACTCGTGTCACACTCTGCTCATTTGTTTTCATTAAGAATTGCCCACGCCCTTAGCGAAGCGTGCGTAAAAGATAAATATTCGTTTAAACGTTTTGGACAAGATCTCATGGCGGGTCTGACCGTCGGGATCATTGCGATACCACTGGCAATGGCACTGGCGATAGCTAGCGGTGTCGCCCCACAATATGGCTTATACACCGCCATTGTCGGTGGTTTTATTATCGCCATGACAGGTGGCTCCCGTTATAGCGTCTCGGGGCCAACGGCCGCCTTCGTCGTCTTACTCTATCCCATCGCCCAACAATTTGGGTTGGCGGGACTGCTGATCGCTACCGTCATGTCTGGCATGATGCTGGTTGCCATGGCGATGTTAAGACTGGGTAGATTAATCCTATACATTCCTGAATCGGTCACCTTAGGCTTTACCGCAGGGATTGGGGTAGTGATAGCAACCTTGCAGCTAAAAGACTTCTTCGGTCTGCATATAGAGCACATGCCAGAGCAATATTTTGCCAAACTCATGGCACTAGGTCAGGCATTGCCTGCACTTCACCTACCAAGCTTATTAGTGGCTGCTGCTACCTTAGCCACTATGCTACTCTGGCCTAGATTAAAAATCCCAGTACCTGCCCACCTTCCGGCCATCGTTTTGGGCAGTATTCTCGCTTTAGTGTTAAATGCTATGGGCGCTGATATTGAGACCATAGGAACACGTTTCCATTACCAATTAAGCGACGGCAGTGTCGGCACAGGTATCCCTGCGGTTCTCCCCCACTTTGAATGGCCTTGGTTACAAACTGGCGCCAATGGTCAAACCTTTGAATTTAATCTGGCCACTTTTCAAGCCTTACTCCCTGCCGCCTTCGCGATTGCCATGTTAGGTGCCATAGAATCGCTGCTATGTGCCGTTGTGCTTGATGGCATGACAGGCAAGCGCCATAGCGCGAACAGCGAGCTTCTCGGCCAAGGGATAGGCAATATTATCGCCCCCTTCTTTGGCGGGATCCCAGCAACCGCGGCCATTGCCCGCAGTGCGGCAAACGTTAAGGCGGGTGCTCAGAGTCCGATCGCATCGATGATCCATGCCATAGTGGTCTTGGTTGGTTTAGTCGCGCTCGCAGGAGTACTTGCCTACTTACCCATGTCGGCCATGGCCGCATTATTACTGGTTGTAGCTTGGAATATGAGTGAAGCCCCTAAAGCGGTGCATTTACTGAAAACTGCGCCCACCAGCGATATATTGGTGTTTTTAAGCTGTTTTTCACTCACGGTGATATTCGATATGGTGATCGCCATCAGCGTGGGGATTATTTTAGCCGCACTGCTATTTATGAAAGAAATCGCGGAGATGACCAAGCTGTATGATATCAGTAGCAACAAGCGTTATATCGATCAGCCTCTGCCCGCCGACTGGGCCGTGCTCAAAATTAATGGCCCACTATTTTTTGCCGCTGCGGATCGTATTTTTGCCGAAATCGCCAGCCTCACTCAAGATAAACAAGTGATTGTACTTTACTTAGATGGGGTATCGATTCTGGATGCTGGTGGTCTTGCAGCACTCAATAAACTGATTGAAAAATGTAAGCATAACCATACTAAGTTGATTATTGCCGATTTGCAGTTTCAGCCCATTCGCACCCTTGCGAGGGCTAAAGTGCAACCGATTGAAGGGATACTGAAGTTTTATCCTACCCTGCGGGAAGCTTTAGCCGAAGCGCCATCATTTGAGCATATCGTCGAATCTAATCCAGCAGCAACCCACTAATTGCAAATTGATATTTTATCCCCAACGCACAGTATCTGCGTTGGGGTATAGGGTTTATTTAGGCCAATTCAACGAACACTTTATCCATCCTAAAGGCACTATTTTTACGCGCAAAAAACGCCAGAAATCGGGCTTTACATGGTATTATTCTGCGCCATGATGCTCCCTGCTCTTACAGGAGCTGCGAACATCGACTGTACCCAGACCTGAAACAAGGTCGAAATATAATTAAAATTAGTGAGTTAAGGAGTTATCATGCAAGCCCTTGTTGCTGTTGTTATGGGTTCTAAGAGTGATTGGCCCACAATGGAAGCCGCCGCTGAGATCATGGATAAACTGCAAGTGCCTTACCATGTTGAAGTTGTATCAGCCCATAGAACGCCAGATAAGCTGATGGAGTTTGCAGCAGGAGCCGCTGACCGTGGTTTTAAAATTATTATCGGTGGTGCGGGCGGCGCTGCTCACTTACCCGGTATGATTGCCTCAAAAACTCGCTTACCCGTATTAGGTGTACCAGTACAAAGCAAAGCGCTATCGGGCATGGATAGCTTACTGTCTATCGTACAGATGCCAAAGGGTATCGCCGTAGGCACACTCGCCATCGGTACCGCTGGAGCCTTTAACGCTGGTCTACTGGCCTGCCAAATTCTCGCCAATAACGATGCAGATCTTGCCGCACGTTTAGAAGCCTTTAGGGAAGAACAAACCCGCGCAGTACTGGACAATCCCGATCCGAGGGAAGCCTAATGACCCAAGCAAATGCAAAATCAAAGGTTTGGGTATTAGGGAATGGTCAACTCGGCGCTATGCTGACCCACGCAGGCGAGCCACTGGCTATTGATGTTCGCGCCGTCGATATCATGACGCCAACCGATGAAATCCTGCCGCTAGCGCCTCAGGATATTATCACCGCCGAACGCGAGCAGTGGCCAGAATCCGCCTTAAGCTTACAACTCAGCAGCCATCCGCATTTTGTTAACGGCCCAGTATTTAGCCGTTTAGCTGACCGTTACAGCCAAAAAAGCTTACTCGACCAGCTCCAAGTCCCTACTGCGCCTTGGACACTCGTCGATGATAAGACCAACGTCGAAAACTTGTATCAAGCCTTTGGCCCACGCGTGTTGATGAAACGTCGCACGGGCGGTTACGACGGCAAAGGCCAACATTGGCTCAAACAAGCCGAAGCGGGTGACATCCCCCATGATTGGCGCAACTTAGCCATTGCCGAGCAAGCAATTAACTTCGATGAAGAAGTCTCCATAGTCGGCGTGCGTACCCGTGAAGGCCAATGCGTGTTTTATCCATTAACACTCAACCTGCACCAAGATGGCATTTTGATGGCATCGATTTCGCCACTTGCTCGCCTGAATCACCTGCAAGCGCAAGCGGAAGGCATGCTGAGCGCAATTATGCATGAGCTGGAATATGTCGGCGTAATGGCGATGGAATGTTTCCGAGTTGGTGATAAGCTGCTGGTTAACGAGTTAGCGCCGCGGGTACACAACTCTGGCCATTGGACCCAAGCGGGTACCCATATGGATCAATTCCAACTGCATTTAAGAGCCCTGTGCGGCATTGCTATTCCGCAGCCACAGGTAAACTTTCAATGCGTGATGGTCAACCTGATTGGTATCGATAACGATACCCGTTGGTTAAGCCTGCCTAATGCCGAGCTTTATTGGTACAACAAGGAAGTGCGATCTGGCCGTAAAGTCGGGCACTTAAATCTTTCGGTACCTAATCTTGCCGTGTTAAAAGACAGCATTGGCGCATTGCAAACTTGGATGCCAAGCCAATATCAATCGCCCCTCGCGTGGATTTTAGCAGAGTTTGCTAAAGACTAACGGAGCCACGCATATAACTGATAAGGGAGTATATTTGTTCCCTTATCAGCTGATTTCTCATCTTGGTTATATACTTATCCATACTCAGCGTGAATGAGTTAGTGGTGTAGTGATTAAAGCTGACTAACCGGAGCACGAATAAAGGAACTGCCGAGTGAAATTAAGGGATAATTTTAAACGAAAAACCATAGACCGCTTGGACTATCGCTATCATCTATTACTGCTGATAGTGCCAATACTGCTATTCGTCTTATTGTTTGTGTTTAATGCTCCCACCGAAGGCTGGACTATCCTTCCGTTGCTGTTTGTCTGTCTTATCTATGTGTTTGCCTACAGCTTAATTTATTATCTTCATCAGGGTCGCTTAACACGGCTATGGCTGCATTTAGAGCAAGTGGTAAGTATTAACGATGCCATTTACGAGCTTGCCCACCTGTCGAGCCAGTATAAAAATGAACATGCATTTCTCGATGCCCTGTTGAATAAAGCCGTCTGTATTATTAACGGTGCAGAAATGGGCAGCATTATCAAAGTCAATGAAGATAACCATAGACTGCATTTCGAGTCAGTAGTTGGACTCGATCTTAACAAGCTAAAACAATTGAATTTTTCCCTTGAACAATCCTTCGAGTATCGACTCACCAAGGGTAAATGTGACCGTGTAGTCGTTGTGGATGATATGAAAAATATCAATGCCGCAAGCACGCTAACAGATGAACAGCAACAGGTGCTGCTTACAGCAGCCAAGCAACCGATACGCTCCACTCTCTCCAGCCCAATACGGATTGATGGCAAACTTTACGGTATGCTGAATCTCGATAGCAGTAGTGTTGGCGCCTTTAACGACTACGACCGTAATTTGGTCTCTATTCTTACCCACGAGGCCAGCAACGCCATTGCCCTGTATCAAAAGTCATTACAAATCACTAAACTCGCCAACTTCGACAACTTAACCGGACTCTATAACCGTAAAAACTTCGAAGATGCCCTGCAACATTGGCAACCTAAGGCTCAATTAGGCAGCTTTTTAGTGATCATTGATATGGATAATCTCAAAATTATCAATGATCAACAGGGACATCAGGTCGGCGATGTGGCAATAAAAGAAGTCGCTAAAACAATCCTAGGTTTCTGGAAACACAAAGGCATTATCTCTCGGTTTGGTGGCGATGAGTTTGTCGCCCTATGCCATGGCCCGCTTGAATTACTCGAAAACGATCTGGATGCCATGCGCCTTAAGTTACATCATGAGTCGCCGCTAAATCTCAATTTTAGCGTGGGCATCGCCCCTTACGATAATGATTGGGCTAAGTCTTTTAAACAGGCTGATAATGCAATGTATGAGCAAAAGCGCGGTAAAAAACAGGCCATTAATGCACTCGAAGCCATAGCGGCTAATAATCAGCTGCCGCAATAAACATTCGGCAACAGCTTATAGTCAATAAGCTCCTCGTACATGGGCGCAAGGTTAATCAAAAAATAGTCGCCATAACCAAGAAGAATCTAAATCCTCCTTGCAGGTTTTATACTGAGCCGCATAACGTTTGGCTCTATCATCCACCTTAGCTGCAACCTTGACTAACCAAGCCTTAGACTTATAAGAGCCTCGACGATAACCTCCCCAACCTTCGTGGTAATTGAGGTACTGCGCCTTCGCATCCCATTTAGAAATTCCATTGATTTTATTGGTCTTGTAAATAAACCAGCCCATAAAATCCATGGCATCATCAAAATTACTGCGCGAAGACCAACTATTACCAGTCTCGCGAACATAGTCATCCCACGTCATGGATTTGGCCTGCGCATAACCATAGGCATCACTGGCTCGGCCAATGGGAATAAAGCCTAAAAAGTACTGCATAGGCGGCGCCGCATTATGTTTAAACGAGCTTTCTTGATACATCATTGCCAGAGGCACATGCACGGGTACACCCCATTTATCGCGGGTATCCTTTGCGGCTTCGTACCATGAACGATGTTCTTGGAAAATATCGCAAATATTTTCAGGAGATTTAGGCGGAGAAGTGGCGCAGCCAGACAGTAAACCTATGGATGTACATAACAGAGTTGTCGAAAGCCATTTCATTAAGCGCTTGTTCTCCAAAGAAGTAAAACTTGCCCATCATCGCACAGTGATAGAATGAGGCAAAGCACCAATCCTGTTTTTGGCGCTAAGATCACCTTAGCACCTATTTTCAGGTCATACTCATTAACAGAAATGACAATCCATTGTTAAAACGAACTATTTTGTTTCAGGACTTAAATCAAACTGGCATTCATGATTTTCTTGTTGCCACACACCTGGCTCCCAATAGTTGGTATCTTTACCCATGTAGCGTTTATCCGTGTGGAATAATGCCCCTATGTGGTAACGCTGATGCCCTTCGACCACTAACGTAAAAGTTTTTGGCGTTCGCGCACTAAGGGACACCCCAAGGGATGGAGCATCAATTAACTCGGCAACGGTAAACTCATATTCCCCAGGTGCTAATTGATAATTAGGCTTTGAGACCACAGGCTTACCATCTAGATGAGTCACCACCACTCGATACCAATGGGTACTAGCATCGGGTTGTAAATAGCCCGATACCGTACCACAACTTAAATCATCTTCAGGGGATGAAGCGCAACCTGAGAGTAACGCAGTAGACCCAAGCAAACAGGCAGCGAGAATAAATGTCCGCATCTTCACACCTTGACTCATTAGGCTGGCGCGCCGAAATAGTCAGTCAGATAATCATCAAAGGATACCGCACTTTGCGCCGCTTCGATGTCCGCTTGCTTGTTAAGCGATGCTTGTGCCTCAGCTTGATAATAGCTGACAACCTCAGCTGATAAGGGGTAATCCATAAAATATTGATGATATTGCTGTGCCAGTGACATCACCCATTGCCCATGATCTTGCCCCTTGGTTACCAATTGCTGAAGCACTTGGCCCGACAAGGTTTTTTGTGGGTCATTTACAGCTTCACGCCAATGGGCTAAGGCCACTTGGTAATCCTGTTTATCACCATCGAGTAACTTAGCCAATGAGTCTAAATGCTCAAAGAGATCCAAGAGCCACGTCTGCAATGGCCGCGTACCCGAATCGGTCATCAGCTCAAGCCCTGGCTTGCGGCCTTCAAGTACAACTGATTTTAAGTTAGCACTTAAACGAGCTTCCTCTGCCGCATCTGATTTAGGAGAATCTGTTAATAAACAATAGAGTAAGAACAAGTCGAGGAAACGCACTTGGCTAGCCTCTATCCCAATCGGGCTAAAGGGGTTCACATCTAATGCACGTACCTCAATATATTCCACCCCTGCGCGGGCAAGTGCTTCAGAGGGTTTCTCACCCGTCTTAGTGACGCGTTTAGCACGGATAGGCGAGTAAAATTCGTTTTCAATTTGCAGCACATTGGCATTAAGTTGACGATATTCACCATCCACCTTGACCCCAATATTGGCAAAATTTGCCGATGGCATCTTAATTGCCGCTTTAATCCCCGCCAAATACTCGGGCAGAGAGTTATAACTAATATTGAGATCTTCTTGCTCTTTGTTGGTATAGCCCAAATCGCTCATCCGTAGCGACGTTGCATAGGGTAAATACAGCGTGCCGCGTCCCGACTTTTCAAAACGTAAATCGGTCTTTTGACCCTTGATAAATGAGCTACACAACGCTGGAGAGGCGCCAAACAAATAAGGCAACACCCAGACCAAACGGCGATAATTGCGGATAAGTCCAAAGTAAGACTCGGAGATAAAATCCTCAAAGCTCAAGCCGTTATCGCTCAGTTCATAGAGGCGTTGCCACAATTCCCGCGATACCGAGAAGTTAAAATGCACCCCAGAAATAATCTGCATCAAAGCGCCGTAACGATAAGTTAAGCCCTTACGATACAAGGTTTTCATCTTACCCGTGTTCGACGTACCGTACCGAGCAATGGGGATATTCGCCTCATCTTTTACATAGCAGGGCATGCTCACGGGCCAAAGACGCTGACCATGCAAATGCCGCACACTAAAGGCATGGGTCTGGGTCAAGCCTTGCAATAACGGCTCAACCTGATTATTCACCGGAGTAATAAATTCAAGCAGTGCTTCACTGTAGTCAGTTGTAATACGCGAGTGAGTCAAGGCCGACCCTAACTCGATGGGGTGACCATCCAGCGCAAGGTAGCCAGACTCATCAATACGTAGCGCCTCACGCTCAATTCCACGTTGCATGCCAAGGAGTGCGGCGCGCCCTTGAGCGTCCGAGAAATGTTGTACTAATTCATTGAATGGCTTCAATTTGCGCTTCTCTGATTGGTGGTTCGCTATCGCGACAAGGTTAACAGTCAGACCTTTATTTTGAGGCTTATCTTTCAAAATACGCCTCAAAATAAATCTAAACCTGTCCATGGGGCAAGCCAAATTACATTCTTCTGCGATTAAACGCAGACGGTGACAGCTAATGCTGTCACCGCCATACACTTTAACACTTTAGACAACAGCCACTTTGTGCTGCACGATTAACTTGTCTGCAATTTATACCCAAACAACCTAAAGAGGTTGAAACTCGTATCTTTGGGTTTGTTAGGTATATATAAGGCCAAAAAGCTAATTTACAATACTAAAGTTTCAATTGGATAGCCTAAAGTTACCAAATCCGCTTCAATTTTAGCCTTGTCACCCACAACCAAGATGATCATTTGTGAGATATCTAGCTCGGAAGCCGCGAGGGCATTGAGTTCATCTTTTGTTACAGTATTTATAATTTTGTCCTGCTCGGTAGTAAAATCTTGGCTTAATTGATAACGCTGAATCATCCGCATAAAACCCGCCTTCTGATAAGGCGTCTCATAATCCAACGCCTGCCCTTGGGAAACCGAGTTTCGCATAAAGGTCAGCTCCGCATCAGTCATCCCTTGCTGCTGATAAGCTTTGATTTCTTTAATAAACTCATTTAAGGCTTTAGCAGTGACATCAGTACGCACATCGCTAGAGGCGATAAACTCCCCCGCTTCACCCGCTCCCGAGAAGCTTGTACGCGCGCCATAGGTATAGCCCTTATTCTCTCGTAGGTTAAGGTTAATACGACTATTAAAAGCCCCCCCTAGAGGGTAGTTCATTAAATACGATTTAAAATAATTGCCTGTTGCATCATAGGGTAAGGCGCGTTTCGCAATATTGATCACCGACTGGGCTGCGCCGGGTTTATCAATCACATAAATAGTGCCCCCTTTAAGTGCAGGGAATGATTTTAGTGGCGGCAATACACTGGCCTCACCTTGCCATTGACTTAATCCTGCAAGTTTTGGTAGCAATGCGCTTTCAGGCAGATTTGCCACAGTAATAATTTTGGCATTAGCACCACGATACTGCTCGGCGTAAAATGCCTTCACATCTGCAAGTGTCAGCGCGGCGACTGAATCTAACGTTCCCGCATCACTCACCCCAAGGGCGTTATTGTTACCATAGAGCAAGCTATACAGCGCAGCACTGGCCTGATAACTCGGATTAGACTGCATATGCTGAATTTGCTGGAGTTGTTGCTGTTTAACCCGAGCAAAATCGGCCTCATTGAAGGCAGGCTCAAACAGCTTTTCTTCTAAGATGGCTAAGGTTTCATCCAAATGCTCGGTGAGCGCTGAAACTTTAATCGTGCTTTGATATTCCGAAGCACTAAAATCGACCGTGCTACCTAACATCTCAAGCGCCTGTGACAATTGTTCACTGCTACGCTTTTGGGTCGATTCATTGAGCATTTCCGCAGTTAAGCTTGCCAGTCCCGCCTTTTCGACGGGGACGAGTCGATGACCACCGTTAAGATAAATCACCAACTCAACCGTTGGTGTCTCGGCGCTTTGAGTGCCCATCACTTCAATGCCATTGGCTAACTTACTGGTCCAGATTTGCGGCACTTTCAGCACAGGCGCAGCCCCCGTTGCGGGCATTTTTGAACGATCAAAGCTTGAAACCAATTTAGCGTTAGGTAATTCACCTTCAACCGCCGTTTGGGCGACCGGCAGCGTTTGGGCTGTGAAGTTATCGGGATGGGCAACTATGGCCTTCATACCCTGCGGCACCACACTCATCACCACCATAGGTTTGTCTTTGATGTATTTTTTAAATACGCGCATCACATCGTCTTTAGTGACATTAGCGTAACGAGCAAGGTCAGAAGCTATTTTATTCGGCTCACCAAACAAGGTTTGATTTAGCGCCAAAGTCGATACTTTTCCTTTGACACTTTGCAGGCCAAATATTCTATCGGCCTCAAACTGGACTTTTACTTTTTGCAAGTCTTCGTCGGTCACGCCGCGCTGCTCGAACTCATTAATAGATGCCAAGATCCGCTGCTCAAGCTCAGCAAGCGTCGTCCCTTTTTGTGGATTAGCTAGGGCGTAAATCGACATCTGGCATGCCAACTCCTGACAGGGTTGGCTCACGCTGGCCTGCACTGCATAACCATCCTTCACCAGATTTTTATAGATTAATGAGGTTTTCCCTCCACCTAAAATATTGGCTAATAAATCCAGCGCAGCCTCATCGGGATGACTGGCATACACGGTCGGAAACCCTATACGGATCAGCGGTAAATGTACGTTATCTTCCATCGAAATATAGCGGGTCTTATCAAGCGTAACTAAGGTCTTAGGTTCGGACTGAACCTCTGGGCCTCGGGGGATTTCGCCAAAGTATTTATTAACCCAAGCTAAAGCTTGCTGCTCATCAAAATCGCCACCAATCGTCAGCGTGGCATTATTAGGGCCGTACCAGCGCTGGAAAAAGTGCTTAACATCATCCACTGTGGCGCGGTTAAGATCCTCAGGCCAGCCAATAACAGGCCAGGAATATGGATGCCCAACTGGAAACATAGCTTGATTAAAACGCTCGCTCATTCGGCCATAGGGTTGATTATCAATCCGTTGAGCGCGCTCATTTTTTACCGTCTCGCGCTGCACTTCAAATTTCTCACTGGTCAGCGCGGGCAATAAAAAGCCCATACGGTCAGACTCAAGCCACAGCATTTTTTCGAGCTGATTGCTAGGGACAGTCTCAAAATAGTTGGTTCTATCAGTATTAGTGGAACCGTTAAGCATTCCACCCGCCTCGGTCACCACCTCAAAATGCTGCTCATCGGCAACATGCTCTGAGCCTTGGAACATCATATGTTCAAATAAGTGGGCGAATCCTGAGCGGCCGGCAAGCTCACGGGCTGAGCCGACATGATAAGTCACATCAACATGCACTAGAGGATCAGAGCGATCCTGATGCAAAATTACGGTAAGGCCATTAGCAAGCTGATATTTTTTATAGGGAATACCGACTTGTGAATCTGTGAGTTGCACATTTTCAATTAACCTTATACCTGTAGGTATTTGGGTTGAAGTTTCAGAGGCACAGCCTGCAAGTGCAGCGGAAATCGCAACCGCTAGTATCCATTTTTTCAAAGTATTCCCCTTATACATCAATGGGCTAAAAATTAGCTCAGCTCAAAACCTTTTATCCATAATCACTTAAGACGCTTAAATATCAGCAAAGTTCCAATTAATACAATGACTTCCTTTACTAAATCCCGCCCTTTAACCGAACAACTGCGTTAATAAATCAACCAAGCCAGTGTAATGTCACTGCAGCTACCATAAGATAACGAACTGTTTTACCGATAAAAATCATGCTCAACGCGGGTAACATGGGTAGCTTTAACCAACCCGCAAGTAAACATAATATATCCCCGATAATCGGTGCCCACGACAGTAATAAGGACCACACGCCATAACGCTCGATAAGTGTTAAGGCTTTGGCATGTTTGCCTTCACTCAATGCCTCTGGGGACTTAGCAAACCGCCCTAAACGTCCAAGATAAAAACTTGTCATCGCCCCTAAGGTATTACCAATACTGGCTACAGCAACTAATACTAACCAAGCTTGCGGGGCTTTATTTAACAGGGCGACGAGCAAAACTTCAGATCCACCCGGTAACAAGGTGGCCGCCAAAAAAGCTCCCGAAAACATGACAATTAAGTCCGACATAAAAACTTACTCTATGAAATTAATAATTTTTTACATTAAATATTGGGTTACAACCTTGACGTTAAAACGATGTAAAAACCAACTATTTCACAACAAACTCATTTATCACAATAAGTTATAAGAAAATCGGTTTGTTATAACCCTGTCACTGCCGATACAATGCCTTTAATGGCAGAAATTGTCCTGTACCTGACGCGCCGCTTGGTATAAGTTCATTTACTTCAAGTGGATACACATACTAGCATCTCAGGTCTATGGGCTTGTAATGATATATTTTTGGAAAACGCATGATCCTTCAAACTATTAGCCGCATCCCTTTTTGGCAAAAAGTCCTCACAGGCTTTATCTTAGGTGCGCTCGTTGGCGTGTTATTAGGCGAAAGCGCAACTGTGCTTAAACCGCTTGGCGATCTATTTATTAGCGCGATTAAGATGCTAGTTGCGCCACTGGTCTTCTGCGCTATCGTGGTAAGTATTACCTCGCTAGGCTCTCAAACCAATCTAAAACGCTTAAGCCTTAAGACCTTAGGCATGTTTATGCTAACAGGTACAATCGCCTCGTTAATCGGCTTAGCCGTTGGTTCGCTTATTGATATGGGCGGCACGATGCAACTGGCCACCACTGAAGTGCGTGAGCGCAATATACCCGGGTTTGCGCAGGTGCTACTCGATATGATCCCTGTCAATCCATTTGCCTCACTGGCCGAAGGTAAAGTACTGCAAATTATTGTGTTTGCTGCTTTAGTCGGGATTGCCATCAACAAGGTCGGCGAGAAGGCTGAGCCGCTTAAACGCACAATTGAAGCGGGCGCCGAAGTGATGTTTCAACTGACTCGCATGGTGTTAAAACTCACCCCAATTGGTGTATTTGGTTTGATGGCTTGGGTGGTGGGTGAATATGGTTTATCGACTCTATTACCTCTAGGTAAGTTTATCGCCGCAATCTATATTGCAGCCCTGATACATATGATTTTTGTGTATGGTGGCTTTGTGAAATTTGCAGGCTTAAGCCCTATGCAATTTTTCCGCAAGGCCATGCCTGCGCAATTAGTGGCTTTTAGTACCTCTTCAAGCTTTGGCACGTTGCCTGCCAGCACTAGAGCGGTTGAAACCATGGGCGTTTCTAAGCGCTACAGCGCCTTTGTTATGCCGCTCGGTGCCACCATGAACATGGATGGCTGTGGTGGTATCTATCCTGCAATTTCGGCGATTTTTATCGCGCAGATTTATGGCATTCCACTCGATACCTTAGATTATGTGATGATTGCCGTCACCGCCACGGTTGCCTCTGTCGGTACTGCTGGCGTGCCAGGCAGCGCAATGGTGATGTTAACAGTGACCTTAGGTGTGATTGGGTTACCGCTCGAAGGTATTGCCTTTATCGCCGCAATCGACCGTATTATCGATATGATCCGCACCGCGACGAACGTAACTGGCGATATGATGACTGCCGTTGTGATTGGTAAATCAGAAAATGAGTTGGATATTGAACAGTTTAATGCCAAAGATACTCAAGCATCGTTAGCCTAATACCTTGGATTGAATCACTGTATACAAAAAACCACCTTAACTAAGGTGGTTTTTTTAGCCCTTTTAAAAGCCATGCATGCTGGTGCTCACCCTAAACCAACCGGCAATACTGTTACGTTGCGCCAAGGTTTTTGTCACCTCATGGGGAAAACGCTCGCTTAAGAAAATCACAAAATGCCCCATTTTTGGCGCTATACGTTCAATCACATTATCGGCTTCATCGTAAATAATCAGCTCGCCGCAGTCTGCTGGCGTCCAATCCGGATTTAAGAAAAACACCGTGGTTAAGATGCGGTTTTGACTGCCTTTTAGCGCATCCACATGCTTCTTATAAAAAGCGCCGGGTTGATACACAGCATAATGACTTTCATAGTCAAACAACCCCATAAATAAGCGACGATTGAGCCCATCCTTTAATTGCATCATCAAATCCAAATAGAGTGAATCAGGCTCATGCTGCTCCTCTAACCACTGAATCCGATCACGACGAATATCGGGGTTAAGTTGTTGTTCTGCACCACGTCCGATGGAGGCCGCTTTCAACTCATGTATTTCTGTTGTTCGAACTTTTTCCAGCAATACTTGGCTTATATGACTAGGAACTAACTCGGGTAAAAAGATATAGCCTTTGTCTACCAAGGCGTCAGCGATCACATCCAGCACTGCTTCACTTAATTGCGAAACCATTAATGCTACATCCAATATAAAGAGGCTACGCTTTAGCTGTACTCAAGGGCTCAAAGGAGGGGAAACTGAGCCTGATTTTCGAGGGGCGTCGATACGGGATAAAGAAGTTATCCCACAGTCAAATGTGGCGGGATTTTAGAGTAAAGATTATCGAAAAACAATAGCGTAAAAAAAGGCTTGATAGGTTGCCCTACCAAGCCTTTGGCCCTTTTTACAATGACTCGTTTAGTCGACTAAACCACGACGTTTTAATAAGGCATCGGTCGTAGGTTTTTGACCAGTAAAGTGGATGTAATTCTGCATCAAATCTTCGCTGTTGCCTTTAGACAATACCGCTTCACGAAACTTATCGCCGTTTTCAGCTTTTAAGCCCCCATGTTGGCCCATATAGGCGAAGGCATCGGCGGCAAACACTTCTGTCCACAGGTAAGCGTAATAACCGGCTGAATAGCCACCCGAGAAGGCATGGCTAAAATAGCTCGACTTATAACGCGGTGGGATCGGCGCGAAATCGAGGCCGTGTTTGGCTAACACTTGATGCTCAAACTGTTCCACATCCTTGATTTGGGTGTCGGCACCAATCGAGTGCCATTCCATATCCAGTAATGCAGCCGCTAAATACTCAACAGTATCAAAACCTTGACCAAATTTATTCGAGGCTAAGATTTTATCGAGTAAGGCTTTAGGAATAGGTTCACCAGTTTGATAGTGCTTGGCGTAATTGGCAATGACTGCTGGGTCAATGTTCCAATCTTCGTTAACTTGAGACGGAAACTCCACAAAGTCGCGCGCCGTAGAGGTACCTGCCACACTCGGGTATTTCACCTTGGAGAATAAACCGTGCACCGCATGACCAAATTCATGGAACATAGTGGTCACTTCATCGAAGGTCATCAAGGTTGGGCCGTCAGCAGGTTTCGGGATATTCAGGGCGTTATACACGACCGGTTTAGTACCGAGTAGTCCGCTCTGAGTGACAAACTCATCCATCCAAGCGCCGCCGCCCTTGCCTTCACGGGCATAAGGGTCGAGATAGAACAGGCCAATTGAGCTGTTGTCTTTATCGAAAACCTCAAAGGCGAGCACATCGCTATGCCATACTGGTAAATCGGTGCGAGGTTTAATGCTAATGCCGTAGAGTTTGTTCATTGCGAAGAACAAACCATCCTTGAGCACTGAATTGAATTCAAAATAAGGTTTGATGCTGCTCTCGTCGAGGGCATACTTTTGTTGGCGCACTTTCTCGGCGTAATAAGCCCAATCCCAAGGTTGCAATTCAAAATTGCCGCCAGCTTTTTTGATTTCAGCTTGGATATCCGCCGCATCGACCTTAGCGTGAGCCAACGCCTTAGGCGCCAAGTCATCTAAAATTTCATACACTGCGCTTGGCGTTTTAGCCATTTGGTCGGCTACGGCATAGGCAGCCCAAGTATCAAAGCCGAGTAAATTAGCTTTCTTGGCGCGCAGCTGCGCCATCTTCACGATTAAAGGGCCATTGCTAGCAACGGCGCGGTGGGCCGAGGTTTCCCAGACTTTTTGGCGCAGTTCACGATTATTTAAACTGGCTAAAATAGGCTGGCGCGTCGTGTTCACTAAGGTAATCAAGTAACCCGTTTTACCCGCTGCTTGCGCTGCGACCGCTAAGGTCGCGATTTCACTGTCAGATAAACCGTCTAGCTGTGCCTTGTCTGTCACGACAATCACATCGTCTTTAAATGACTTTAAGCTGTTTTGGGAAAACTCAGTCGCAAGAGTGGCCAACTCAGCGTTGAAATCACGCATTTGGGCTTTATCGGCATCGGATAATTTGGCACCAGCACGCACAAACTGCTCGTAATAAAATTCGACTAGGCGCTTATCTTCAGCATTTAACGTGTCACGTTGTTGATACACGGTTTCAACACGTGCAAATAAGCTTGGATCTAAATAAATGTTATCGCGATGAGCCGATAACTTAGGCGCTAAATCCGCCTCCGTTTTTTGAAAATTATCATCGGAGATCAAACCCGCGAGGTTAAAGAAGGTGCGTGACACTCGAGTCAACAACCCACCCGACGTTTCCATAGCTAAAATGGTATTCTCAAAGGTCGGCGCCTGCTTATTGCCAATAATGGCGGCGATTTCAGCCTCGTGCTCTTTTATCCCCTGCACAAAGGCGGGGGCATAATCCGAGCTCTTGATCAAATTAAACTGCGGTGCTTGATCTTGTAATGGACTCTTGCTTAATAACACATTGGTCGCATCTATTTGAGCTGGTGTTGAAGCAGCTTTGGCTGCGACAGCATTAGTAGCTTCAGAATTTACAGCAGAATTTTCAGAACAGGCGCCCAATAACAACGCCGCGGTAACAGCGGTAAAAATAACAGACTTACGCATATTAACTCCCTTAAGTGTCACTGCCCTGTCTTTATATTTTTTAACTGAAAGGTGCGAGTAACGGATTTTGGCTTCTCTTCCAACGAGTGCATCTTCAAGGCACTGTCGTCGATGCACAACCTTAGCAAGTTAACCGCCATTCAGCCAAGCTTTCGACCAACGTATTCAAGGCTAAATTGTATCGCTTTATGTGTGACGAACCTCAAATAACATCATCAAGCGAGCACCACTGCCATGCCCACATTACATCTGAATAACAAAAATTATAAACAACATGATAAATATAAAAATAATTTAATTTAAAAATAATAAGTTACCTAAGAACAATTATAAAAACGCTAAAGGTTAACGCGATAACGATATAAAAATCGGCTTAAAACCAAACCATTTAAATAACAAATATTAATTATTTTTAACATACAACCAATCCAAGTGTTTATCCAATAGACAAACAAAAATCACGTCATATATCGGTTGTAATTTAATCAATCGAATTCATTGTCACAATTTAATACAGCCTTTATCCAATTAATGTCACATTCAGATCATCAAATGTCTTTATAATCCTGTTAGTTAACTTAATGCTTCTGTAACTAATCGTTTTCAGAACAGTTTCAGAATATAAGTTAACAGGATGATGGGCATGCTCAAAAATAGAGCATGTATTAGGGTCACATAAATATAAATAGAGAAAACTATGTTAAATAAAAAACTACTCGCAGTGATGATCACTGCAGCCCTTGGTGTAAGCGCCTGTGGCTCAGATGATGAGCCAATTGTTCAAGCGGATTTACGTGTACTAGAAACCACCGATCTGCACACGAATATCATGGATTTCAACTACTACAACGGCAAAGTCGATCCAACAATTGGTCTCGCGCGTACCGCAAGTTTAATTCATGCGGCTCGTCAGGAGTCCAAAAACAGTGTGCTCGTTGATAACGGTGACCTACTTCAAGGCAGTCCAATGGGCGACTATATGGCTAAAGTCGGTCTGCAAATGGGCGATGTTCACCCGGCTTATAAAGCGATGAACCTACTAGATTACGAAGTGGGAAATATCGGGAATCACGAATTTAACTATGGTTTAGATTTTTTAAATAAATCACTTCATGGTGCTAAATTTCCTTATATTAACGCCAACGTATATTGTGCTGATGAAAACGGTTGTTGGAATAATGTGAAAAAAGGTGAGCATTTATTCACCCCATATATCATTAAAGAAAAACAAATTATCGATAACGAAGGAAATAACCAAACCATTAAGATTGGTTATATTGGTTTTGTGCCGCCACAAATCTTATTGTGGGATAAACAAAATCTTACTGGCAAAGTTAAGGTTGAAGATATCGTCGAGACAGCAAAGAAATATGTGCCTGAAATGAAGGCGAAAGGCGCTGATTTGATTATCGCGATCCCCCACTCTGGTATCGGTTCAACAGAGAATCCTGGCGATCCAATGGCGGAAAACGCTACCTACGCGTTAACGAATGTAAAAGATATTAATGCCATTATGTTTGGTCACAGCCACTCCATCTTCCCCGATGCCAAATATGCCGACTTACCTAATACAGATGTGACCAAGGGTCTATTAAACGGCGTCCCAGCCGTCATGCCTGGACGTTGGGGTGACAACTTAGGTGTGGTTGACTTTAAACTAGAGCGTAAAGACGGTAAATGGATGGTACTTAGTGCAACGACTAAGGCTCGTCCTATCTATGATGGCGCAACTAAAACGCCATTAGTGGAAGCAGACGCTGCCATTCATGATGCAGTCGCCGCCGAGCACCAAGGCACACTTGCCTTCGTGGATGAGCCAATTGGGGTTGCTGCCGCCGATATGTATAGCTTCTTGACCTTAGTACAGGACGATCCAACCGTACAAATCGTTTCTGACGCGCAAATTGCTAACGTTAAAGCCAAACTCCCCGAGGCGTTAAAAGATCTGCCAGTTTTATCGGCTTCTGCGCCATTCAAAGCCGGTGGTCGCCACGGTACAACCAGCGATGCAGACCAATATGTACAAGTCGATAAAGGCGCATTGACCTTTAAAAACGCCGCCGATCTTTACCTCTACCCCAACACTATGGTGGCAGTAAAGGCCACAGGTGCAGAGCTGAAAGACTGGCTGGAATGTTCCGCTAACCAGTTTAAGCAAATCGACCCAAGTAAAACAACGCCACAGGAGTTAATCAACTGGGACGGTCATCCAACCTACAACTTCGACGTACTCGATGGTTTAACTTATAAAATTGATGTGACTCAACCAAGTAAGTTCGACCGCGACTGCGCTGTTGTCAACGCCAATGCTAACCGTATCGTCGATTTAAGCTATACCGATGAAAATGGCAAAGTATTCACTGGCGAAGAATTTGCAGCCAAAGAATTTATCGTGGCCTCAAATAACTATCGCGCCTTTGGTGGTAAGTTCGCCGGTACAGGCAGTGACCATGTGGTTCTGGAACTGCCAGATACCAACCGTGAAGCCTTAGCGGCCTATATCACGGCGCAATCTAAGTACAATGAAGCAACAGGCAAGTACGAAGGCATGGTAAACCCAAGTGCTGACTACAACTGGGATTTCAAAACCATCAACACGAATGTGACCCTTGATATTCGCTTCCAAACTCAAGATAGTGATAAAGCCGCAACCTTTATCGAAGCGAATAAACAACGCGAAATGACCAAACTGAGTAAAGATGAACTCGGTTTTGCCGTGTACCGCATCAACCTAAGCCAAGATAAAGCGAAGTAATTTGCGTTATTGCGCTTAGGTTAAGCCAAGGTCAGGCATAACGTTGTCTCGTACTTAAGCAAGAAAAGGCTCCCAGTGAGCCTTTTCTTTATTCTATATCGCAGCCAAATATCGATGATATAAATCGTGCTTTGGGCGCGCCTTTTGATGATCAACTTAGCTCTCCACTTTGTGTTAACGTCCATCTCACTTATCATTAGTGCGTGATATCAACCAAGAGAAAGCTTATGAAATCCCCTTCTATACTGTGTGCATCAACCCTATTGCTTGCCAGCCTACAACCCGTTTGTGCCGAAGTCATTCTACAGCTTCCAAGCGATGTCGAGCTGCTCACCGTAAATGGACAAAAGCCATTAAACACCTCACCTGTTACGCTAAGTAATGGATTGAACCAAATCGCTTTTCGCTATAATGCCCAGTATCGCAAACAAGCTAATTCGGTACGCTATCAATCGGACGTGCTGATCATTCGCTTTAATCAAACAGACCAAGAATTACATCTCAAACTGCCCAATATAGATTCGGCTAAGGCTGCAAAGCAATTCGATGAGTTACCATTACTCATGCTTTTAGATAAGCATAATCAAGTGATTGCGTTCGACCAAGATAGATTAGTGAAAAACGGGTTACAGATAGGCCGAAACTTCGAGCAGGAAATCTTTCAGTATAATCAGGGACAACATCCCGCCTCGATAACGTTTACCACTCAGCAAAGCCTGCCTCAAGTATCAACGACAACGAGTGCACCAACTCTGCCTGCCACCTCTTCTGCGACGTCCACTATAGTTACCACCACAGCAGTCGCATCCACAGCTGCAATAACACAAAGCACAGCGCCTGATTCACCAACTCAAGCCGAAATCAGCCATATGCTGGATTATTGGTATCAACTCGCCGATGACGTCACTAAAGCAAAGTTCAAAGCCAAAATTAATGGGCAATAAGCTTATTCGTTACTTTTTGCGTAGCAGCAAACTAGCATGGTCACGCTAACCCCAATTCAGAATAGAGCAGCCTAGGTTGCTCTTTTTATTGGCCTGATGTTATGTACCTAAATTTTTAGAGTAACCCAATCTAAAATGGTATCTAAGGGAGAATGTAAAAGTGAAAAAAGCAGAAACTGAAAACATCAAAAACAAAAAAGCCAGCTTATTCAGCTGGCTTCATTGTTTAATTAGGCGCTTGGCGATGACCTACTCTCACATGGGGAGACCCCACACTACCATCGGCGCGATTGCGTTTCACTTCTGAGTTCGGGATGGGATCAGGTGGGACCACAATGCTATTGTCACCAAGCAAATTCTTACGGGTTAATTCTACGTCTGACGGCATTGTTTCCTCACTCCAGTGCTCATGTACTACCGTACACTCCGCCCTTCGCTCGTCACGGCTTTGTCTGCCGTACAATTACCTGCGTAATTAACCTTTATTTGTTAATTCGGAAAGCTGTATTGAGTACCACTTCTTAAGTGTTTCTATTCAAGCTAAGTGCTACTTAGCAAAACCCATCTGGGTTGTATGGTTAAGCCTCTCGAGTCATTAGTATCAGTTAGCTCAACGCCTCACAACGCTTACACACCTGACCTATCAACGTCCTAGTCTCGAACGGCTCTTTAGTGGACTTAAAGTCCAAGGGATGACTCATCTTGGGGCTCGCTTCCCGCTTAGATGCTTTCAGCGGTTATCGATTCCGAACATAGCTACCGGGCAATGCCATTGGCATGACAACCCGAACACCAGCGGTTCGTTCACTCCGGTCCTCTCGTACTAGGAGCAACTCCCCTCAATCATCCAACGCCCACGGCAGATAGGGACCGAACTGTCTCACGACGTTCTGAACCCAGCTCGCGTACCACTTTAAATGGCGAACAGCCATACCCTTGGGACCGACTTCAGCCCCAGGATGTGATGAGCCGACATCGAGGTGCCAAACACCGCCGTCGATATGAACTCTTGGGCGGTATCAGCCTGTTATCCCCGGAGTACCTTTTATCCGTTGAGCGATGGCCCTTCCATTCAGAACCACCGGATCACTATGACCTACTTTCGTACCTGCTCGACGTGTCTGTCTCGCAGTTAAGCTGGCTTATGCCATTGCACTAACCGTACGATGTCCGACCGTACTTAGCCAACCTTCGTGCTCCTCCGTTACTCTTTGGGAGGAGACCGCCCCAGTCAAACTACCCACCAGGCACTGTCCTTACCCCAGATAATGGGGCCAAGTTAGAACATCAACACTACAAGGGTGGTATTTCAAGGACGACTCCATCAGAACTAGCGTTCCAACTTCATAGTCTCCCACCTATCCTACACATGTAGGGTCAATGTTCAGTGCCAAGCTATAGTAAAGGTTCACGGGGTCTTTCCGTCTAGCCGCGGGTATACGGCATCTTCACCGCAATTTCAACTTCACTGAGTCTCGGCTGGAGACAGCGTGGCCATCATTACGCCATTCGTGCAGGTCGGAACTTACCCGACAAGGAATTTCGCTACCTTAGGACCGTTATAGTTACGGCCGCCGTTTACCGGGGCTTCGATCATGAGCTTCTCTTGCGATAACCCAATCAATTAACCTTCCGGCACCGGGCAGGCGTCACACCGTATACGTCATCTTGCGATTTTGCACAGTGCTGTGTTTTTGATAAACAGTTGCAGCCACCTGGTATCTGCGACTCCCGTCAGCTTAGAGAGCAAGTCTCATCACCAACAAGAGCGTACCTTCTCCCGAAGTTACGGTACCATTTTGCCTAGTTCCTTCAGCCGAGTTCTCTCAAGCGCCTTGGTATTCTCTACCCGACCACCTGTGTCGGTTTGGGGTACGATTCCCGCTAACCTGAAGCTTAGAAGATTTTCCTGGAAGCATGGCATCAACTACTTCATCCCCTTGGGGACTCGTCATCAGCTCTCAGTGTATAGTGACCCGGATTTGCCTAAGTCACCCACCTACCACCTTAAACGCGGACTACCAACGCCGCGCTAGCCTAGCCTTCTCCGTCTCTCCATCGCAGTTAGCGGAAGTACAGAAATATTAATCTGTTTCCCATCGATTACGCCTTTCGGCCTCACCTTAGGGGTCGACTCACCCTGCCCCGATTAACGTTGGACAGGAACCCTTGGTCTTTCGGCGAGGGGGTTTTTCACCCCCTTTATCGTTACTCATGTCAGCATTCGCACTTCTGATACCTCCAGTGTGGGTTACCCCTTCACCTTCAACGGCTTACAGAACGCTCCTCTACCGCGCAACTCTAATGAATTGCACCCGTAGCTTCGGTGGTATGTTTAGCCCCGTTACATCTTCCGCGCAGGCCGACTCGACTAGTGAGCTATTACGCTTTCTTTAAATGATGGCTGCTTCTAAGCCAACATCCTAGCTGTCTAAGCCTTCCCACATCGTTTCCCACTTAACATACACTTTGGGACCTTAGCTGACGGTCTGGGTTGTTTCCCTTTTGACGACGGACGTTAGCACCCGCCGTCTGTCTCCCGAGTAGTACTCATTGGTATTCGGAGTTTGCAAAGGGTTGGTAAGTCGGGATGACCCCCTAGCCTTAACAGTGCTCTACCCCCAATGGTATTCGCTCGAGGCGCTACCTAAATAGCTTTCGAGGAGAACCAGATATCTCCCGGTTTGATTGGCCTTTCACCCCCAGCCACAAGTCATCCGCTAATTTTTCAACATTAGTCGGTTCGGTCCTCCAGTTGATGTTACTCAACCTTCAACCTGCCCATGGCTAGATCACCGGGTTTCGGGTCTACGCCTTGCAACTAAACGCGCAGTTAACACTCGGTTTCCCTACGGCTCCGCTATTCGCTTAACCTCGCTACAAAACGTAAGTCGCTGACCCATTATACAAAAGGTACGCAGTCACGGTCTCAAGAACCGCTCCCACTGCTTGTACGTATACGGTTTCAGGTTCTATTTCACTCCCCTCACAGGGGTTCTTTTCGCCTTTCCCTCACGGTACTGGTTCACTATCGGTCAGTCAGGAGTATTTAGCCTTGGAGGATGGTCCCCCCATATTCAAACAGGATATCACGTGTCCCGCCTTACTCGTTTTCATCAAAGGTTAGTTTTCGTGTACGGGGCTATCACCCTGTGCCGCTGGACTTTCCAGACCATTCCACTAACACCCCTCTGACTTAAGGGCTAATCCCCGTTCGCTCGCCGCTACTAGGGGAATCTCGGTTGATTTCTTTTCCTAAGGGTACTTAGATGTTTCAGTTCCCCTCGTTTGCCTCATTAAGCTATGTATTCACTTAATGATGACACCTTATGGTGCCGGGTTCCCCCATTCGGACATCGTTAGCTCAAATGCTTGTTACTAGCTCGCCAACGCTTTTCGCAAGTTACTACGTCCTTCATCGCCTCTGACTGCCAAGGCATCCACCGTATACGCTTAGTCGCTTAACCATACAACCCAAATAGGTTTCACTTACGTGAGCCACTTGAGCTGTTGCGACCAGCTGGTTTTACTTGTCTCATCTTCGACCAAGAAGATGGACTCGCCTTAGACTTGAATATTCAAGACACTTAACAAGTGTTTTAAGAACTCAATTTTTTCGTATTAACACAACGACAGACATCATTGTATTAATTACTATCAGCTTTCCAAATTGTTAAAGAACAATGCATACCGGCTCGCGGTGCATGTCGCTCTCCCTTCCCTTACAGGAAGTTCAACAAGCCATCTGTGTGAACACTCAGCAAACATCGAGTTAGTCGTATAGGTAAGGAGGTGATCCAGCCCCAGGTTCCCCTAGGGCTACCTTGTTACGACTTCACCCCAGTCATGAACCACAAAGTGGTGAGCGCCCCCCCGAAGGTTAAGCTACCCACTTCTTTTGCAGCCCACTCCCATGGTGTGACGGGCGGTGTGTACAAGGCCCGGGAACGTATTCACCGTGGCATTCTGATCCACGATTACTAGCGATTCCGACTTCATGGAGTCGAGTTGCAGACTCCAATCCGGACTACGACGAGCTTTGTGAGATTAGCTCCACCTCGCGGCTTTGCAACCCTCTGTACTCGCCATTGTAGCACGTGTGTAGCCCTACTCGTAAGGGCCATGATGACTTGACGTCGTCCCCACCTTCCTCCGGTTTATCACCGGCAGTCTCCCTAGAGTTCCCACCATTACGTGCTGGCAAATAAGGATAGGGGTTGCGCTCGTTGCGGGACTTAACCCAACATTTCACAACACGAGCTGACGACAGCCATGCAGCACCTGTCTCACGGTTCCCGAAGGCACAAGTCCATCTCTGGTCTCTTCCGTGGATGTCAAGAGTAGGTAAGGTTCTTCGCGTTGCATCGAATTAAACCACATGCTCCACCGCTTGTGCGGGCCCCCGTCAATTCATTTGAGTTTTAACCTTGCGGCCGTACTCCCCAGGCGGTCTACTTAATGCGTTAGCTTGAGAGCCCAGTGTTCAAGACACCAAACTCCGAGTAGACATCGTTTACGGCGTGGACTACCAGGGTATCTAATCCTGTTTGCTCCCCACGCTTTCGTGCATGAGCGTCAGTCTTTGTCCAGGGGGCCGCCTTCGCCACCGGTATTCCTCCAGATCTCTACGCATTTCACCGCTACACCTGGAATTCTACCCCCCTCTACAAGACTCTAGTTCGCCAGTTCGAAATGCTATTCCTAGGTTGAGCCCAGGGCTTTCACATCTCGCTTAACAAACCGCCTGCGCACGCTTTACGCCCAGTAATTCCGATTAACGCTCGGACCCTCCGTATTACCGCGGCTGCTGGCACGGAGTTAGCCGGTCCTTCTTCTGTAGGTAACGTCACAGATGAGCCGTATTAAGACTCACCCTTTCCTCCCTACTGAAAGTGCTTTACAACCCGAAGGCCTTCTTCACACACGCGGCATGGCTGCATCAGGGTTTCCCCCATTGTGCAATATTCCCCACTGCTGCCTCCCGTAGGAGTCTGGGCCGTGTCTCAGTCCCAGTGTGGCTGATCATCCTCTCAGAACAGCTAGGGATCGTCGCCTTGGTGAGCCATTACCTCACCAACTAGCTAATCCCACCTAGGTTCATCCAATCGCGAGAGGCCCGAAGGTCCCCCTCTTTCCCCCGTAGGGCGTATGCGGTATTAGCAGTCGTTTCCAACTGTTATCCCCCTCGACTGGGCAGATCCCTAGGCATTACTCACCCGTCCGCCGCTCGCCACCTCATAAGTAAACTTACTTGTGCTGCCGCTCGACTTGCATGTGTTAGGCCTGCCGCCAGCGTTCAATCTGAGCCATGATCAAACTCTTCAATTAAAGTTTTGTTGTTTCCGAAGAAACGACTCAATGAATTCTGAATCGACTTAACTTAATAAGTCGTTGTACATATTGCTATGAACACTCATTCATTGATTTAATTCTTTGATTACTCGCCAAACGGCAGAGTAATTTCGATTAACTCAACACCTGTGAGTGTCCACACAGATTTCTTGTTTAGATTGTTAAAGAGCGTTTGACCATTCACTTCGCGTTACCGCTCAGCAGGTCAGGGCTGCGTATTCTACGCATTTCCCTTGTCGCGTCAAAGCGTTTCTACAAACTTCTTGAGGCTTTCGAATCAACTGCACAATTTGCATTCGATTCGCACTGTAACCGCGCTCGCTTTCGCTGTCTGCCGTGTCAGTGGATGCGCATTATAGGCAGCGAAATTTTTTGTGCAAGCGCTTTTTTAACAAAACCTGCCGAATGGACAAATAACCAACAAATCTTCAAGTATTGGGTGGATATGCTGCTATTTTTCTCACTTCGGCTGGTAAGTTTGGCATATGTAGAAAGGATGTGCAGGAAATTCTATAGATCGAATAGCCTTAAGAAAGGGCGCTTTAAAACTTTTACATATATAGATGAGTATGTCCGGTGCAGAGAAACGGTTCAAGAATAGGGAATGGCGACTCTTGAACCGTAGAACTAACATGGCATAAAAGATTGAGAATGTAGGAACTGTCGGACTAAGGATTATCCGTAGAACTTTTTGAACCCTTGGTGCCCTCTGCTGTTTCTTGTTCCTTTTCATGCTCTCCATCACCCACAATATGGGCTACTTTTAGCTTTCTCACGGTACGAATAGTGATCACAGGCCCCGAGATGGCGTAGAGATAAAAACCAATGCAGAGGATTAAAGCTGGCTGAACCGAAACCACAACAAATACACCCACAACGAATAGGATGGCGATAAAGTTCACTTTGCCGCGCCAGTCAATCTCCTTGAAAGAGTGATAACGGAAATTGCTCACCATTAATAACCCCGTGATTGCTGTAATCAATCCGGCAATCCAACTGATATTCTTACCATCGAGATTGTACTGATTACCAAGCCAAATACTGCCGGCAATAACGGCCGCAGCAGCAGGACTTGCTAAACCTTGGAAGTAACGTTTATCCGCAACACCGACTTGGGTATTAAAACGTGCAAGCCTTAATGCAGCTCCTGCGCAATAGATAAACGCCGCCAACCAACCGATTTTACCTAAATCCGCCAAGGCCCAATTATAGGCGAGCAGTGCTGGAGCCATGCCAAAGGACACCATATCCGCCATGCTGTCGTATTCAGCACCAAAGTCACTTTGAGTATTCGTCAGCCGTGCCACTCGTCCGTCAAGACCGTCACAGATCATAGCCACAAAAATCGCGATTGCTGCCGCTTCAAAGTTGGCATTCATCGAGGCAATCACAGCGTAGAAACCGGAAAACAAGCCTGCGGTTGTGAATAAATTGGGCAGTAAATAGATACCCTTATTCTTTACTGTTTGATTAGAAGAATTTTGCATACACTTATAAAGCTATGAGCAGGAATGGAAGTAGGCTTCAAGATAGCATATTTTACTATCATGTCGATGGGTGCCCTAAGGGATGATGTTTATGTTAATGAAAACAAATTTGAGCGTGGTATTTTTAGGTTTTGTATGCCTAGTGCTGCTCACACAACCCGTGCTGGCGGGCGCTATTTACACTTGGGTCGATAAGAACGGGGTGACTCATTACAGTCAACAACCACCGACTCAGGAACAACAAGCACAGCAGTTGAATAGCAATGATCTTGAACCAAGTAAAATTGGCTATATAGCTCCCATTAAAAAGGAAGCGCCTCCTGAAATGTCTGAGTCCGAAAAATCGGCAGCTTTAATTAAAGAGAAAGATGCCAAGCAAGCAGAAGCAATTTGTGAAAACGCTAAACATAATTTAGATGTGTTAACGACCCATACAAAACTCACCCGCCAAGAAGACGGTAATAAAGAACCTGTCGCGATGACAGAAGAAGAGCGCCAAGCGGCAATTACAGAGAATCAACAGCGGATCAAACTATTTTGCAATAAAAAATAACGCCCAGAGTTTGTTATAGACACTACTAAAAATCTTGATGGCAACCACACTATTGCTAACCGCTATTTTATCTATAACCGATATAGGCATAAAAAAACCGAAGTCCAAGACTTCGGTTTTTTTGTTTAGGTTAAGCAGCATTTTGCACGGCAAAGATTGTCGTAAATTATTGCTCAAATACCAGCTCACGACCAGCGCAACTGACCTTGATAGGTTTGCCGGGCAGTAACTCGCCACGCAGTAATTTTTGCGCTAATGGATTTTCCATCTCTTGCTGCAAGGCTCGTTTCAGAGGTCTTGCACCATAGACTGGATCGAAACCAATTTCGGCAATCAATGATAATGCCTCGTCGGTGATCTCCAGCGTATAGTCTTTCTCTGCCAAACGCTTACGCAATGAAGCAATTTGGATAGAAGCAATATGCTTGATATTTTCTGCATCCAAGGGATGGAATACCACAGACTCATCGATCCGGTTTAAAAACTCGGGTCTAAAGCTATGGGTCACCACATTCATCACCGCGCTCTTCATTTCGCTATAACTTAAGTGACCGAATCCTTCTTGGATAATGTCAGAGCCTAAGTTTGAGGTCATGATGATCACCGTATTTCTAAAGTCGACGGTACGGCCTTGACCATCGGTTAAGCGGCCATCATCCAGCACCTGCAGCAAGATGTTGAACACGTCTGGGTGCGCCTTCTCCACCTCATCGAGCAAAATCACTGAATAAGGCTTACGGCGAACCGCTTCAGTTAAGTAACCGCCCTCTTCATAACCAACATATCCAGGAGGAGCACCAACCAAACGTGAAACGGCATGTTTTTCCATAAACTCTGACATGTCGATGCGCACTAAGGCCGATTCTGTATCGAATAGGAACTTAGCTAACGACTTACACAACTCGGTTTTACCCACACCAGTTGGTCCTAAGAACAAGAAAGAACCAATCGGACGGTTAGGATCCGCAAGCCCTGCGCGGCTACGGCGAATCGCATTAGCGACCGCATCAACAGCTTCGTTTTGGCCAATCACACGCTCATGCAGTGCCACTTCCATTTGCAACAGTTTTTCACGCTCGCCTTCTAGCATCTTAGAAACCGGAATACCCGTCGCCTTTGATAACACTTCGGCGATTTCTAAGTCAGTAACTTTATTGCGCAGCAGTGTCATATCCTGCATTTCAGCTTGCGATGCCAAGTCCAATTGCTTTTCAAGCTCTGGAATACGGCCATATTGCAGCTCGGACATACGCGTTAAATCACCGGCGCGGCGCGCGACTTCTAAATCCATCCGCGCTTGCTCAAGGTCGGCTTTAATATGCTGAGTACCTGCCAACGCCGCTTTTTCGGTGCGCCAGATTTCATTAAGCTCCGACGCTTTAGCCTCAACTTCATGCAACTCGACACGTAAATGTTCGAGTCGACGACGGCTCGCCTCATCGTTTTCTTTGGCCAATGCCTGCTCTTCCAGTTTCAACTGGATAGCACGGCGCTCCAATCTGTCGAGGGATTCAGGCTTAGAATCCATCTGCATACGGATGCTCGACGCCGCCTCGTCAATTAAGTCGATGGCTTTATCGGGTAATTTACGGTCCGACACATAACGGTGCGACATAGTGGCCGCCGCTACAATCGCCGGATCGGTAATTTCCACATGGTGATGCAGCTCATAACGCTCTTTCAAGCCACGTAAAATCGCAATGGTGTCTTCAACGCTTGGCTCATCCACTAATACTTTTTGGAAACGACGCTCAAGGGCGGCATCCTTTTCAATATATTGACGATATTCATCGAGAGTGGTCGCGCCCACACAGTGAAGATCGCCACGGGCCAGTGCAGGCTTTAACATATTGCCCGCATCCATGGCGCCATCGCCTTTACCCGCGCCCACCATTGTGTGTAGCTCGTCGATAAAGAGGATCACTTGGCCTTCTTCCTGCGCCAGCTCGTTAAGCACAGCTTTTAAACGCTCTTCAAACTCACCACGATATTTAGCGCCCGCAATCAGTGCGCCCATGTCTAAGGATAAAACGCGTTTATTTTTAATCCCTTCAGGCACTTCACCGTTCACAATTCGCTGAGCAAGACCTTCAACAATCGCGGTTTTACCCACGCCAGGCTCACCAATCAGCACAGGGTTGTTTTTGCTACGACGTTGCAGCACTTGAATGGTGCGGCGGATTTCATCATCACGGCCAATGACAGGATCGAGTTTGCCCTGTTCGGCACGTTCAGTAAGATCAACGGTAAACTTTTTCAGCGCTTGGCGTTGGTCTTCCGCATTAGGATCATCCACATTCTGACCACCACGCATTTGCTCAATGGTTTGTTCCATTAGCTCTTTGGTCGCACCAGATTTCTTAAGGCATTGTGCTAACGCATCGCTGCCCTCAAGCGCCGCAAGAACGAACAACTCACTGGAGATATATTTGTCTTTGCGCTTTTGCGCCAACTTGTCGCACAGGTTTAATAAACGAATTAACCCTTGGGATAATTGTACATCGCCGCCAGTGCCTTCGACCTGCGGTAGACGTTCAAGCTCTTGGCTCAAGAGCGAGCGCAGCGCACTCACCCGAATGCCAGCTTGGGTTAATAAGGGATGGATAGAACCAGAATCCTGGTTGAGCAGCGCCATCATCAAATGTAGCGGTTCGATAAACTGATGATCACGCCCAAGTGCTAACGACTGGGCATCTGAGATGGCAAGCTGAAATTTATTAGTCATACGATCGAGTCGCATACAGCCTCCTAAAACTCACAAATAAGGTACAGCATTTTGTTAGTTAAAAGATGGGGGCTATTTGACCAATTTCAAGCTAGATGGCTAGAAATAAATACAAATTATAGGGGAATAAACTTAAGATTTAAGCCAGATCAAGGAAGCCATACGACCAGTGATTTTATCGCGGCGATAGGAGAAATAATCCTGGTTCAATACAGTGCAAATATCGGCGCTGTGGATCTGTGTAATACCCTGTTGCTTTAAGCGTAATTTGGCTAATCCGATAATATCGGCAAGGTATTTATCGCCTCGCGCAATAAAACAACTTTCCGCATTAGGATCTTTTGCCATAAAGGCGGCACGCACTTCGGCACCGACTTCAAAAGCGCTAGGGCCAATCGCGGGTCCTAAATAGGCAATCAGCTCACTCGGTTTAGAGGCAAACTTAGCCACACTTGCCTCAATCACCCCATCACACAGTCCGCGCCAACCGGCATGGGCAGCAGCAACTTCAGTCCCTTGTTGATTACACAAAAGCACCGACAAGCAATCAGCGGTCATCACCACGCAAACCCGTCCAGCGAGGTCGGTATAGCTGGCATCGGCGACCAAAGGTGGCGTATTTTGCAAGGACACACACTCTGATTGAGCGTCTTGAGTAAGATTAATTGGGGCGATATCGGCCAAATCAACCACTCGAGTACCGTGGACTTGCTCCAACCACACAGGCTCAGTCGCAAGCCCTAACTGCTTTGCCAACATGCCACGATTAGCCAATACCTGCTGCGGCATATCTCCAACATGCAATCCTAAGTTCAGACTGTCGTAGGGGGCAAGACTCACACCACCATGGCGGTCGGTCATTGCTATTGCCACATTATCAGGTACAGGCCAATCGTGCATCAACATCAGTTAGTACTCGATCGGATGTTCTAAAGTGTCTTGACGCAGTGCTTTAGTCAAAATCACCATATCTTCTGGGATCGGCGCCGTCCAGCTCATGATTTCACAGGTCACAGGATGCGCTAATTCCAAACGCACCGCGTGCAGTGCTTGGCGTTTAAAGTTTTTCAAAATCTCGAAAAACTCAGGACTTGCTGCCTTGGGTGGTTTTGGACGGCCGCCATAAACAGGATCACCCACCAACACATGGCCGATATACGCCATATGCACACGAATTTGGTGAGTACGTCCAGACTCTAAACGTAATCTTAAACGGGTATGATTACGGAATTTTTCCGCCACACGATAATGGGTCACCGCGGGTTTACCCGAATGATGCACCGCCATATGGGTACGTTTTGTCGGATGACGGCCAATCGGCTCATCGACAGTGCCACCCGCCGTCATAGTACCGAGGACAATCGCCTCGTACTCACGGGTGATTTCACGGGCTTGCAATGCGGCCACTAAATGGGTTTGGGCTTCAACTGTTTTGGCCACCACCATCAAACCTGTGGTGTCTTTATCCAAACGGTGCACAATACCCGCACGTGGCACGTGCTCAATATTAGGGCAGTGATGCAGCAATGCGTTCATCAACGTACCATCGGCATTGCCTGCTCCGGGGTGAACTACTAAGCCAGCTTGTTTATTGATCACTAGGATATCATCGTCTTCATAGACAATATCCAGCTCAATGGCTTGCGCAGCCGCATGCACTTCTTCTTCGAGCGTGGCGTTAATTTCGATTTGCTGCAGCTCAAAAACCTTTTCGCGCGGCTTGTTTACCATTACGCCATCAACATAGACTGCATCAGATAGGATCCATTCCTTGATGCGCGTGCGCGAGTAATCAGGGAACAACTCAGCCAGTGCTTGATCCAATCTCAAACCAGTTTGTGTTGCCGAAATCTCGCTTTTTAGATTAATCTCTTGTGTCATAGGAACCGTATCCCCATTTTGGGGTCAAAAAATGTGTGCTATCTGTTACAATCGAATGCTTTCTATTTTATCGTGAAATGGAAAAATTCTTAACTACAACTTATAAAGAATTGAATTCAAGTATGTATAAATTCTCCAAAGGCTTAACCTTAGTCCTATTTTCACTAGCGTTATCAGCCTGTAGTAGCAGTCCTGAAGATAACGATATTGCCGCCAAAACCTCACCTGACGAGCTTTATTCTCAGGCAAGAACCTCCATGGAGCTTGGCAATTACTCTAAAGCTGTCCGTTCATTGGAGGCGCTAGACTCTCGCTTCCCGTTCGGACCACATAAAACTCAGGTTCAATTGGATCTGATTTATGCTTATTACAAAATGGACGATGTTGCCTCTGGCATTGCTAACATTGACAGATTCATCCGTCTCAACCCAACGCACCCCAATATCGACTATGTCTACTATATGCGAGGACTCGTCAATATGCAGGCGGATAGCTATCTTTTCCACGATATGTTGAATATCGATAGAACCGATCGTGATCCGAAAAATGCCCAAGATGCCTTTAAGGATTTTGACCGTCTAATCAAAACCTATCCCAACAGCAAATATGCCGCTGATGCACAAAAACGCATGCTGTCGCTAAAAAACCGTTTAGCGAAATATTCCATTCAAGTTGCTGAATACTATATCAAAATGAACGCTTGGAGTGCTGCTGCTGTTCGTGCACAATCTGTGTTAGAAACATATCCCGGTACACCATCAACTGAGCGAGCACTGGAGATTATGGCAGAAGCTTATGGCGAGTTAGGTCAGAACCAACTGAAGCAAAACGTGCTAATGGTAATGCAAGCTAACTTCCCAAACAATGAAATCTTATCAAACTAAGTCGAAATGCCCCTTTCTAGAGGGGCATTTTTTCGTCTTCTACGGACATTTTTTACGTTTATTCCCTTTAAGTGGCACTGAGTATTTTCTCTTGTCATTCCCGCTAGGACTCAATAAATACACTATTCGAGTAAAACTTACCCAACCGCATCACTTTTTACATTATTTAGTAAAAATCAGTTGACTCAAAAGCCGAAAAGCCTTTAAATTGCGCCCGTCGCCCGAATAGCTCAGTCGGTAGAGCAGAGGATTGAAAATCCTCGTGTCCCTGGTTCGATTCCGGGTTCGGGCACCATCTTTAAGTTGGTTGCCTTAGCGACCAGTGTTAAAGGATTGCAATTAAAGTACAGTGCAGGTGTGGTGGAATTGGTAGACACGCCAGCTTCAGGTGCTGGTGCCCTTACGGGCGTGGAGGTTCAAGTCCTCTCACCTGTACCAAATTGCGATTCAACTTAATTCGACAACCTGTCGAATACCAATGCAGATGTGGTGGAATTGGTAGACACGCCAGCTTCAGGTGCTGGTGCCCTTGCGGGCGTGGAGGTTCAAGTCCTCTCATCTGTACCAACATAAAGACCTCGCTAAGCGAGGTTTTTTTGTTTGTGCAATTTTATTTCCTTAAATCACCAACCTCATTTGGCATATTTGCTATAACTATTCATACAGACTCATCATGGACTGCTCGAGCTCTGCCTAAAAGCCTCCCTGAATATACTGAGGAAATCCATATGAATGGTCTTCAAATAAAACAAAAAATGTTTATTGGCATTCTCGTGCCGCTCCTAATGCTAGTAACCATTGGTTTTATCGCCATTTATATGATGGGAAAAATCGAATATGGCGTCGAGCGTATCTATAACGACAGAGTGGTTCCTTTAGACGATCTTAAGGTTATCGCTGATAAATATGCCGTTGATGTAATTGACGCGATCAATAAAGCCAATGCTGGCGGATTTAGCGCTTCGCAAGCGGCTAATGCGCTTGAAAATGCCAGCAAAACGATCAATCAGTACTGGCCCAAATACCTTGCAACTGAACTTACCCAAGAAGAATCTCGACTTGCACAACAAGCTGAACAGTTATTTTTACCAGCTAATCAACAAGTTGAGCTACTCATTTCATATCTTAGGGGGGGGAATGGCGATGTAGCTTACCAACTGAATGACAAAATATTACCGCTTTACCAAGCAATCGATCCGATAAGTGGCAAAATATCAGAACTTATCGCACTACAAATCAAAATTGCAGGTCAGGAAAGAGCTACCGCTAACGAGATTTATCACTCATCGATTGCCATCTTTGCCACTCTTGCAGGGCTTGCAATGCTGATCAGTATTTTGATTGGACTTTGGGTTAATCGCAGTGTGATGAATCCCATCAATGATATTGTGCGCAATTTAAAAACGATCCGCCAAGACTCCGATCTCACAGTTAAATTCCGTACTTTTAATGATGATGAACTCGGACTTATTTCGACTAGCCTCACTCAAGTTATTGAACATTTGAGAGGGATTTTGCACTCCATCGCTGAAGCAGCAAATACGGTTAATAGCTCCGCGACCGAGCTAAGTAGTTTTACTCAAGAAACCAATAAACGCATGCAACAGCAACAAGCTGAAACTGAACAAACTGCAACAGCAATGAATGAAATGACGGCGACTGTGGCAGAGGTCGCGCAGAGTACTTCAGCCGCTGCGGATTCGGCAAAGGATGCGGATACTTATGCGGCGAATGGTAACCGTATCGTTATTGACTCAATTAGCAGCATGTCTCAACTTTCAGAACAAATCCAAAAAACGGCGCAAGTCATTGGCTTTTTATCCAATGAAAGCCAAAGTATTGGTCGAGTTTTAGATGTGATAAAGAGTATTGCCGAACAAACCAACCTATTGGCATTAAACGCTGCGATCGAAGCTGCTCGCGCAGGCGAGCAGGGTCGAGGTTTTGCCGTTGTCGCCGATGAAGTCAGAACGCTAGCTCAACGAACTCAAAAGTCCACCCAAGAAATTGAAGCGATGATCGCAACGCTACAAAAAGGGGTTAAAGAAGCTGTTAATGCAATGGAAGTTGGTATCAAACAAGTCGATGATGCCAATAATAAAGCCAATGAAGCAGGTCAGGCCTTAAAAGAAATTGTAACGTCAGTAGATAACATTGCTGAGCTCAATGCCCATATTGCGACTGCGGCTGAAGAGCAAAGTAGTGTGGCCGAAAGTATTAACCGTAGCATTATTGCGATCAGTGATATTACCGATGACTCGACTCGCTCAGCACATGAGCTCAGCGAGTCTGTTATAAACCTAACCAAACTGGCTAGCAGCATGCGTAATCAAGTCAGTGCATTCAGGCTCTAACACATTTTCACTGGCACAGCCGTAGCCGTGCTGTGCCAGACTAATGTTATCCTTACGTGTTTGTTACAGCGTCCTTCAAACAATCGTATGCCGAGGTGTATTGACGTTTCAGGATTATTTTTGCAACCCTTTGGTTCACGATCTATGCAAGATAAAGTCCGCGCAGTATCGCTATTTTACTTAACCTAATGAGCAAGCCAGAACGAAATTTAATCTCAAAACGTCAACATGCTCTTAGAGGTTATGTTTTTAAGTGTATATCAGCGCTTTATGCACCGTCTCGAGTTACTTCATTTTTGAATGATAGATAGAGGCGACTTCTTGTGCAGTCAACATCCGGCTATCACCAGGGCTTAAGTGTTTATCCAGGATAATCTCACCAATGGAAAGGCGGTGTAATCCCACCACTGGATTACGGAAACGACCAAACATCCGCTTGATTTGATGGTACTTCCCTTCCCTTAAAGTAACCTCTGCAATATGAGTGTCGAGGATAGTCAACTTTGCAGGCTGTGTGGTGATATCTTCAAAGCCAAAATACATGCCCTGCGCGAATGCCGCGACATAGTCCTCACTCAAGGGATTGGCTAAAGTCACTCGATACACTTTATCCACTTTTTGCTCGGGTGACATTAACGCCTCGGACCAACGACTATCATTGGTCAGTAACAATAAACCCGATGAGTTTAAATCTAACCGCCCAGCAATATGCAGCTCATGGCGAGCTTCGCAATCGAGTAAATCAATCACAGTGCGGTGCTCCTTGTCTTTGGTCGCACTCACTACCCCAACGGGCTTGTGCAACATCAAGTACACGGGCTGGTTGGCCTGTAAGACTTGCCCATCAAACACAATGTGGGAAAATTCATCCACCAGCAGATCGAGCGCTTTCGCAGGCGTGCCATCCACATATACTCGCTCCGCCAGCAAGAGTTCTCGCACGGCTTTACGGTGAATTTGTAACTTAACAGCTAGGTATCTATCGAGACGACCGCGTTTTGATTGCATCACACCATCCTGCTCTAAGATAAAGGCGCAATGCGATAGGCACAGCGACGAGCGCCGTCGATGATATGCTCTTCACGGCTTACAGTAGCGATATCGGCAAATAACTGCTGGAATTGTTGTAGTTCGGAGCGACAAAAATTTTGGCATTTCGTCGCTGCGCTGCAAATTGGACAATGATTCTCAAGTAACCAGAACACCCCATACGCTTGTTCCTGCGTCGCCATATAGCCTTCGAGGGTACGTAACTCCACCAATTTAGTTAAACGGCTGGTAATATCCGTCATACCTTGCAACGCGCTACGATACTGCTGCATAGCAGTTTGCTCTCTATGCTCAATCAGTTTATCCAACCCCTGATCACCAAATATCGTTTTTACGGAATCAATAAATTGCAAACTAAGCTCACTGTGGCGATCGGCAAAGTGGGTTCTACTCTGCTCCGTTAATCCCCAATATCGAGTTGGCCGTCCGCGGCCTTCAACTCTGTCTTCAATATCGACATCACCCGCCTCTTCTAAGGCTTGCAAATGCTGCCGGACGCCCATAGTGGTCAACGCAAGCTCTTCCGCTAGGGTCTTAGCCGTTAACGGGCCATGCAATTTGAGTAATTGAATAATCTTATCAGTAGTTTTCATATGCGCTCTCCGCTCTTCGCCTCGGATTATCCCTCAATCGCCTACCTTTTAACAGAATAAATAAAGTTTTTTATTTATTTTATCCTTTACAAGATTAAATAAAGTAATTACCTTATAAATAATTTATAAACAAATAGGTTTACATAATGAACTTGCTCATCATCAGTACCAGTCAAAGAGCCCACTCCCAAAGCGCTAAAGTCGCGAAATACATAGCCGAAACCAGTTTTTTATCGCCCCATAGTGTCGGTTACGACGCTATCCATCATTTAGAGCTTTGCCAGTTCAACCTGCCCTTTTGGGACGGTGAAGAAGACAACAAGGGCGAACATTGGCCTGATATAGAGCAAAGAGTCGATGCTGCGGATGCCCTCGTTTTGATTACGCCCGAATGGGGTGGAATGGCATCGCCACTGCTTAAAAACTTCCTATTGATGTGTAGTCGTCAGGAAACTGCCCATAAGCCGGTGTTGCTGATTTCAGTTTGCAGCGGCATTAGCGGTGCTTACCCCATTGTAGAAGTCAAAATGAATGCACTCAAAAACAATAAATTAGTACCGATTCCCGACCATTTGATCATCCGTAATGTCGAGAATGTACTCAACGCTACGCCCCAAGGTACGCGGGATATCAACCTCAGGGAAAGAGTGCAATATAGCCTATTTATGTTGCATCAATACGCCCAAGCCTTAGCGCCGATACGCCAACGCCATGTTCATCAACCCTACCCCAAGCAGCAGGAATACTGCTACGGTATGTAAGCAGCTTGGATGTGAATCACACTGACTAAAATCATTAGAAGGAACGCATTATGATCCATTTAGAGCACATCAACCTAGTCGTCGACGATATCCCTAAAGCACTCACTTTTTATCAAGCCGCCTTCCCACATTGGCGTGTCCGTGGCGGAGATAAAGGGACTTGGTACGGCAAGCCGCGCAATTGGATTCATTTTGGCGATGACTATCAATACATTGCCTTTAGCGATAACGGTGAAGGGGAAAACCGCGACTTAACGGGTCATCAAATTGGCTTAGCTCATTTTGCCTTTGTGGTGAGTGATTTAGATGAAGTGATAACAAGGCTAACCCAAGCTGGTTTTCCGATAGCCAAAGATGGCATGGAAGATCCCTATCGCCGCAATATCTACTTTTTCGATGCCCATGGATTTGAAGTCGAGTTTGTTGAGTATCTGAGTGATATTCCCGCAGAGCGAAACCGCTATTAAGTCATAAGCAAACTAAGGTGCAGGAACGGGCGCAGGTACGATAACAGGGTATTTTGCGCCGTATCGCTACTGCGGACTTATCCCAAAAATCGTTACTTTACGCAGCTAACCCGCTAAACTAGCGCGCTATCCGGCTTTAGATAATTAAACTTTTGATTAGTAAATAAGACATGACCACACCCTATTGTTATTCCACAACTTACATTTTAGATAAAGCGCATTTTGACGAGTGTTATACCCAGTCCGTCAAACCCGATCCCACTCTCAAACCTTATTATAAAGCCATAGGTTTCGGGCTCATTGGCATTGCGCTGATTTTTGCGGATGTCAGCCTCTATCTGGCCTATTTCTTTGTTGGGCTCGGGGTGATTGAAGCATTAAATGTAAAATACAACAAAGCGTGGTGGTTGATGCGGCAAATGATGAGCAAAGCCGCCAATAATGAAGTCACCCTTATCGTTGATGAGCAAGGTATCCACACAAAATCACAATATGTAAACGCTCAAATTCTCTGGACGGATATTTATCGTATTGTGCAAACGGATAAAGGGTTCCTAATCACCCATAAAACGGGGACCAGCTATATCTCTAACCGTAGTCTAGATAATGCCTGTATTGCATTTATCCAAACCAAAATCTGATGTCGTAAGTTTTAACATTACTGACCCGTCAAAAATGCAAAAGGCTGAATGATTCAGCCTTTTGCATAAACTAAGAACTCAGTTAGACCTTAGCTTTAAGCTCGCCTATCGGTAAAATAGTGCGGCCATATTCATTATTAAGCACTTGCGCCATGGCAAAGTAAATTGCACTCGCACCACAGATAATCCCTTCAAAACCCGCGATGGTGCCAATAAGCGCACTGCCAGTAAAATCTCTCGCCGCCAGAAGGAAAAATAGAATCGTCAACGAAGCAAACACAAACTGCTTAGCCCTTGGATAACGTAGCGATCCCACAAACATAAAGGCTGTAAAAATTCCCCAAAGGGTTAAGTACCATCCCATAAAATAGGTTGGGCTCGCCGCAACCCCAGCATTTGGCATTAAAATAAGCCCAACTAAGGTCAACCAGAATAAGCCGTAAGAGGTAAAGGCGGTTGTACCAAAGGTATCACCACGCATAAAGCACATAATGCCCACGATAATTTGACCCAGTCCGCCATAGAAAATCCCCATAGCTAAGATCATCGAGTCAATCGGAAAGTACCCTGCATTATGAATGTTTAGCAGGATAGTCGTCATACCAAAGCCCATTAAACCTAATGGAGCCGGATTCGCCAGTTTTGTCGACACAGAAAGTCCCCAAAATGATAAGTAAATTTCAGTACAATAATTTGCACTTATAGTTCGATAAAAAGCGGCGAAGTTTAGATAACAACAAAGAAGATCACAATCTAAATCTTATAATCATAACAAATAAACAAATTAACCATTAAAATCATCAAGATAAAAAATTAATAAATAAAAAAATCTACAGGCTAAAAATTAATCTCTTAAGATTCAAATATCTATAACACATGGGTAAAAATAGTGCGCCAAATCTTATTTATAGGGCAATTTTGCTATAGTTCAAACTTTCTACACTCCTATCAACAAATGCACTCTCTAGTAATCCGTAAAAACCATCAAAAAGATTAACTTCATCCCATAAATAGACCAAAGTTGAGATAAGTCTATTTTTAAACATATTAATTACAAATATGCTGCTCAGGATGATGAAACTTAAGGGTGGTAAGAACGTCATAGTAAAATAAGCTCAGCTTGGTAGTTGAAAATCAGGGGGATTCGCGCGGTTTACGAAGGATGAGATCGGTATTTTTGGCTGGCTTAGGCACTTAAGCTTGCCCATAAAACAACCATGATAATTCGACAAAAAATAGCTTACAAAATGAGTGAAAAATTATTTATATCTAAAAAATAATAGCAATGATAAATTGCTATCTGTTGACGCAGCGGCATGATGGGAAACCAGTTAGGCTGTTGTTAACTATCAATAACTAAAGGAAATAAAATGAAAACGTTATCAGCTGTTATCACCCTGTCGGCGCTAATCAGTTTTGCTAGCTTTGCCGATGAATCAACACTTCCTCCTGCACCTGCAAATGATATCGCTCAACTGACCGAAGTATGCCAACAGATGGCATCTGAAGATCAGATTGAAAATGCCGAGCTTAAACAATATGTCCTCGACTGCGTGAATGACCAGCTAACAGAAATGGGCTATCAGACACTAAAAGAACTCAACTGATCGGTTTTACTTCCTTTAGCTCCTGGCTGTAATCAAGCTTCATCGAGTTTTACGAATGCCATTCCGACAATGAATGGCATTTTATTTGCTGCACCAACCCAAATTAGTAACACCAACACCCAAAAAGCAAAACAGTATAAATACAACACACCAACGTCGACAAAAGCGCTAAGCAAGTGCATTTTATGCTTTTATGATGTCTTTCAATTGATTACGAGATCTACATATATGCTATTTGTATGATATCTGTATCATTTTGCATCCCTTCAGGTGAAAGCACTGTGGAATTAAGCATAAAATGCTAATCTGTTGCCCATTACCGACTGTCATTAAATCCGAACGCATATCATGTATCGAACATTATTAATCTTACTCACCGCGCTTAGCCTACCTTCAATTGGAATGGCCAAAGAACCGTGCGTCACTAAAGATGAATGTATTGAAATGCGCAACTGGGATTTAGGCGTGGCGGTCGGTTGGGGACAAAAAACCAACCCTCTTAGGGATTTTGATGATATTCCGGTCTTTTTTATCCCAACTGTAGCTTACTATGGTAACCATTGGTTTTTTGATAACGGTAACTTAGGCTATAGCTTAGTTGAGCAGCAATATTTCAGCGTCAACTTAGTGACCAGCTATAGCATGGATAGAGCTTATTTCTATCGCTGGGACCCTTCGAATATCTTTTTGGAGCGAAGTTCACAGGATGGGGCGAGAATGCTCTCGACCAAGACAGTTCTCAGCAGTGAACCCGAACCCGTGTTTAATTCCTTAGAATCGCGTAACTTTACGTTATTAGGTGGCGCTGAAGCATTTATTTATACCCCATTAGGCGTAGTTAGGTTAGCCTACACCCATGATATGTTTGATGTGCATCAAGGCGCTGAAGCGCAAATTAAATGGACCTATGGTTGGCATTTAACCCGCTGGGTAATGGATATGTCACTCGTATTTGATTGGAAAAGTACCAACGTCGTCGACTATTACTATGGTGTACGCCCGAGTGAAAATGATTATTGGAGCAAACATTACCATGCTGATGCTGGCTGGAATAAAGGGGTCGAAATGACAGCCCGTTATATCTTAACTGATAACTGGGATATGCTCTTTGCGTTCCGCTACACACAAATTGCAGATGAAATAGCCGCCAGTCCCTTGCTCAATCAAGACTATAGCAGCACTTATTTTATTGGCGCAGCGTATAGGTTTTAACAAGAGTGACGCCCCTTCATATTAGGATGCTATGCATATTCGGTCTAAGCGTTAGCTTAATGGGACCGACTCATGCACTTGCCGCTCCAAATGAAGAGTCAAAATTAAAACTGACCCCTGAAATCTGTATCACGGGGGATGAAAACCAAGCCTGTGAAATCCGTGTAGAGTTGCAGTGGCAACTCGCTAAAAATGAGCTGGTTTGTATCTTATCTGACAACAATGCCTATCCTAAATGGTGCAGCGAATCGCTAGAACAACATGAAATCACATTGAATGTCAGTACGCTAAACGATATTCACTTTGTTCTGGTCAGTAAGGATACCAACCAAACACTGGCTGGAGCCAAATTAAAAATCACGTCGACCTCGCAGCCTCAGGTGCGCAGACGTTACCGTAACCCTTGGAGTTTATTTTAATGACGAATCCACAATCACCCCACAGAGTGTTATTGGTTGAAGATGATGTCCGTCTTGCGAATTTAATCGTAGATTATTTGAAATCCCACGGCATGCACGTTGAAGTAGAGCGTCGTGGCGACACAGTGTTAACCCGCTTAATCAACTATAAGCCTGATATCATCCTGCTAGACATTATGTTGCCAGGAATTGATGGCCTTAGCCTGTGCGAAAAGTTACCCGATTACTTTGCTGGCCCGATCCTGTTGATGAGTGCCTTAGGCTCGAGCGAAGATCAGATCAAGGGACTAGAACTCGGTGCCGACGACTATGTGGTTAAACCCGTTGATCCTGCCCTGCTGGTTGCCCGTATCAACAACCTATTACGCCGCCAAAACCAACCGCCTCAGGCCGAATCCCATTGCCTGACTTTTGGTAAACTCAGTATCGATCCCCATACCCATGCAATTCGACTCGACAACAAAGAAGTCGACCTCACCAGCCATGAGTTTGAACTCCTGTGGTTACTGGCATCACAGGCAGGACAAGTACTGAGTCGTCAATATATCTATCAATTACTGCTCAATATTGATTTTGATGGTAAAGACAGAAAGATCGATGTGCGGATCTCAAGACTTCGCAAAAAGCTCAACGACAATATTGAGACCCCCTTCAGAATCAAAACCGTTTGGGGACAAGGCTATCTCTTCGCCCCTGAGGCTTGGAACAACTAAGAACTCCCGTGAAACGTCTCTTTATCAGCTTATATTTACTGCTGAGTCTCAGTTTTCTGGGCATAGGCTGGACACTGGACAGCCTATGGAAGAAAAATGTAGATGAAAATAATCCCTTAGATGCTCCTCTGGTTGCATTTGCCCAGCTGTTGACTCAGCTTCCAGAGGAGAGTCGCCACGATTACTTAGAAGCACTCACAACCGATAATCAGCTGCCGTTAAATCTACTCAGTCCAGATCAAATTGCACTGGCGAAAGATCAAGTTCTGACACCCAATCATGTAGTCACCACCACAACCAGTGAGGGCGAACAATTCCAGTTTATTCAGGTAGGTGAACAAGTATTAATGGCGGGTCCTATCGAGATAGACCCCAGAGCCGATCTGCGTAATTTATTCACTCTGTTTTTCTATTTGTCACTCGCACTCGTCGCTTTGATTTGGGTTGGACCACTCTCGCGGGACTTAAGCATATTGCGTAAGGCCACAAAGGATTTTGGCGAAGCCAAATGGGATACTCGCATCAATCTCTCGAACCGCTCTCAGGTAAAACCCTTAGCCAATACCTTTAATGAAATGGCGAGGCATATCAGCGCATTGATTGAAAACCAAAAACATTTGTCTAATGCGGTTTCCCACGAGATTCGCACGCCCCTTGCGCGACTTAAATTCGCCCTCGCCTTAATGCCCATGTACTGCCAACCTGACTCTGACGAACAAAAGCGTCAGGATTTTCTCAATGAAATGCAGCTCGACATTAAGGAAATGGAAAACCTACTGCAAGAATTACTCACCTACGCCAGTTTAGAATCCCAGCGTGAAATGCCTCTAGATGAATACGATCTTATCACCTTGATTAATCAATCCATTAAACGTTTAAGTGCATTGAGTGAAACCCCAATAACCTTGCATACAGATATAGATACCCTGCCCTTATTTGGCGAACCAGCATTGATTGAGCGAGCACTGCAAAATCTACTGACCAATGCACAGCGTTTTGCTCGCCATCAAATCTTGATTGAAGTCAGCCAAACCCAGCAACGGGTAACACTAAGTGTGAGCAATGATGGAGAGCCTATCCCTGAGGTGGATTTACCTAAAGTGTTCGAGCCCTTTTACCGCAGCCAATCGGTGCAAAATGGCAATAAGGGACATGGTTTAGGTTTAGCGATTATCAAGCGGATCATGCAGCGTCATCAGGGTGAGGTCAATGTCACCAGCCATCCAGCCCAGACGCGTTTCACCTTAAGCTGGCCGAAAAAGCGGGAAATTTAGCGCCTCTAGTTTGTATCATCTTATCAAAAAGGCTCATTGAGATTATTCGTCGAGAGCAAGATCGCCTAAATCCAACTCTGCGGCGGTCTGTGGCGCAAAATCAAGCTGTGGATTAAGCGCCGCTCTCTCCTGCTCAAGCGCTTGCTGACGCGCCTTATACAAGGCCAGCTCCCGCCGACGTTTCCGTTGATGACATAAACGGATCACATCATGTTTTTCTGCATCGGTAAAATGCAACCAATTAAACCGCTCATCACGACTGCGCAGGCAACCTTTACAATAGCCCCGCGCATCGGTTTGGCATACACCGATACAAGGGCTAGGAATATCGAAAAAGGCTAACTGTTCCATGATCTTGGGCTACTCTGCCAGTTTAAGTACGTAAAATGTGTGACCTTCTATACTTAACAAAAATCAAACACTTTTCACTAAATTACTTGCAGTCTTACTGTTAATCAAGGCACATTGAATACTGTTCGTACAATTTGGAGTGCAATGATGAGATACAAATACATCGCCAGTTTGTTCATCGCCACGGTCTTTTTAAGTGCTTGCAGCACTAAGCCGAAAAACGATTACGATCTCAATTATAACTTTAAGGCATTGCAGAGTTTCTCGCAGCTTGCTCCACAGCCCAACGACGATCCGCTCAGTGCCCAGCGTATTCAAACCGAAATCACCCAGCAATTAAGCCAAAAAGGCTTTACCGAAAATGTTTCTTCCCCCGATTTTAAAGTCGCCTATGGCTTACTGACCCAAGACAAGCCTAAAGACTCAGGTCTATCTATAGGCTTAGGCACGGGCAGTTTTGGCCGTTCTGGCGGCATTGGCATAGGCACCAGCGTTGGCGTGCCTCTTGGCAGTGACACAGCAAAAATTCAAACCATTCAAATTGATATTATCGATGCTAAAACCAATAAGCTGATTTGGCGCGGTACCGATAGTTTCGATTTTGATGCGGGCGGCGATAAAAAAGCCCAAGACACCGCTAAGGCGGTAAGCCGGATTTTGGCGCAGTTTCCACCGCAGCCATAATCATTGGGTCATGATGGTTTAAGCGATGCTTGAAACTATGAGGGCTTAAGCAATAAGTGATAAAAATGGGCGATACACGCCCATTTTTATTGCAGAAGAAATCCCAAATGCGAGGATCAGTGGATAAAACGCGGCTTAAGAAAATAACCCAGATGACAGATAACGGTCGCCCCTATCGCACACAATCGCAACCACAACGGCCCCCGGATTCTGCCTCGCTATCTCAAGCGCTGCAAATACCGCGCCGCCAGAACTCACGCCAGCACAAATACCTTCTTCACGCGCTAAAGTTCTTGCCATTGCTTTGGCATCTTGCTCTTCTATATCCATCACGGCATCGACACGGGCGGCATCAAAAATACCCGGCAAATATTCCTGCGGCCAGCGGCGAATCCCTGGAATCGAACTGCCATCAGCGGGTTGTAGCCCGACAATGGTGATATCGGGGTTGCGGCTTTTTAGGTATTTCGACACACCCATAATGGTACCTGTGGTACCCATGCTGGAAACAAAGTGAGTGATCTTGCCTCGGCTCTGCTGCCAAATCTCTGGGCCAGTTGTGAGAAAATGCGCATTTGCGTTATCTTGATTATTGAACTGATCCAGCACCTTACCTTTGCCTTGAGCCTGAAGATCTAAGGCCAAATCACGCGCAGCTTCCATATTGTCCACCAGCAGCAGCTCGGCGCCATAAGCCTGCATGGCATCCTTACGCTCTTGAGTCGAATTCGACGGCATAATCAGGATCATCTTGTAGCCTTTAATCGCTGCGGCCATCGCTAAGGCAATCCCAGTGTTACCACTGGTGGCTTCAATCAAAGTATCACCTGGGGCGATTTCTTGGCGAAGCTCCGCCTGGTTAATCATATTCAGTGCGGCACGATCCTTTACCGAGCCAGCAGGATTATTGCCCTCTAGCTTTAACAGTACCGTAGAGCTCCCGCAATCCAACCGTTGCAGACGAACTAGGGGCGTTTGCCCGATACAGGCTTCAATAGTCATAAAGTCAGACACAGGGTTTATCCTTTATTTGATAAAAGCAACTCGCATAGGGATATTTTAAGGGGCTTAGCCACAACAAACACGATGAATATCACCTCTGGCATACAATTAATTGCTCATAGTTATTCAAAAAAGTTCTATTTGACTAGCTTTTTATAAATAAAAACTTCAATTACTCTATCTCTATACCCTGACACAGTTGCCAGATTAAGGAGCACAAAATGCCAGTAAAATTCACTAAGGCCCTGCTAGGAACCCTATTACTGGGCGCTTCCCTCAATGCCGCAGCCGCCGATCAGACCTTACTTAATTCCTCTTACGATATCTCACGGGAATTATTTAGTGCCTATAACCCAGTATTTGCTAAACATTGGCAAGAAAAAACCGGTAAAACGGTTGAAATCAAACAGTCTCATGCAGGTTCTTCAGCGCAGGCTCGCTCGATTCTGCAAGGCTTACCCGCGGATGTGGTGACTTTTAACCAAGTCACCGATGTACAAATTCTGCATGATCGCGGCAAGTTGATCCCTGAAAACTGGCAACAACTGCTGCCTAATGCCAGTTCACCTTACTACTCTACCATTGCGTTTTTAGTGCGTAAGGGCAATCCAAAACAAATCAGCGACTGGAATGATTTAGCTAAAGATGACGTTAAGCTGGTGTTCCCGAATCCCAAAACCTCGGGTAATGCTCGTTACACTTATTTAGCCGCCTTAGGTTATGCCCAGAAAAACTATGGCAAAGATAACCAGGCTTCTTTAGATGCGTTTTTAAAAAAGTTCCTTGGTAACGTTGCCGTATTTGATACGGGCGGCCGTGGTGCAACCACGTCGTTTGTTGAACGTGGCATCGGCGATGTGCTGATCACCTTCGAATCTGAAGTGAACAATATTCGTCAGCAATATGGTGCCGATGATTACCAAGTTGTTGTGCCAAAAACCTCGATTCTGGCGGAGTTCCCCGTTGCCGTCGTTGAGAAAAATGCTAAGCGTAACGGCACGCAAGAACTCGCGACCGAGTATTTAAACTACCTTTACAGTGAAGAAGCGCAACGTTTGTTAGCCGGATTTAACTACCGCGTTCACAACGAGAAAGTGGTTGCCGAATTTACCAAACAGTTCCCTGCGGTGGAGTTAATGACCGTTGAGCAAATCATTGGTAACTGGGACAACGCGATGAAGACCCAATTTGCCAATGGCGCTAAACTGGATCAGTTATTAAAGCGTTGATCATCCGCTTGGGTACCTAAGTCATCAAACCTACAACCCGGGCAATGTCCCGGGTTTTGTGGTTATATCGCAATAAAGATAAACATCAGCAGTCTTTATCGTGATTGAGCAATAATGTGCTAATGGCATAATAATATTGGATTAACTCCATTAACCTTATCGGGTGGTTATTCAGTGATATTTAATTATGGGCGCTTACGCCACAAGCGGGTTTTGCCGGGGTTTAGTATCAGCCTAGGTGTGTCTTTGCTGTTTGTCAGCTTGATTCTTTTACTCCCCACCACAGGCCTGATTATGCAAACCAGCCAGATGAGCTGGGCCGAGTATTGGGGCGTGATTGCCGATCCCCGCGTGCTGGCAAGTTATAAAGTCACCATTTTATCTGCACTGGCCGCCTCCCTGTTTAACTGTCTTTTTGGCCTGTTACTCGCCTGGGTGTTGGTGCGTTATGAGTTTCCGGGTAAGCGCATCCTCGATGCCTTAGTCGATTTACCCTTTGCCTTACCCACCGCCGTCGCGGGTATCACCTTAGCGACCCTGTACGCCGAAAATGGCCAGATTGGTAGCCTGTTGGCCGAAATCGGTATCAAAGTGGCCTACACGCCATTGGGAATTGTGGTTGCGATGATCTTCACCAGCATTCCCTTCGTGGTGCGAACCGTCCAGCCCGTATTGGAAGAGTTATCCCACGATGAAGAAGAAGCTGGCATGACCTTAGGCGCAACCGATGGCGCCGTGTTTTGGCGGGTGATTTTACCTTCACTCTGGCCCGCCTTAGTGGTCGGTACAGCACTGTCTTTTACCCGCAGTCTGGGTGAGTTTGGTGCGGTGATCTTTATCGCAGGCAATATGCCCTACATCAGTGAAATCACCTCCCTGATGATTTTCGTTCGCCTACAGGAATTTGATTTTGCCGGCGCCAGCGCCATTGCCTCCGTCGTACTGCTGACCTCGCTGTTGCTGCTACTGCTGATTAACCTGTGGCAGGCGCGTTATTTACGCCGCATTCACGGCCGATAAGGAGCCACCATGAACTCATTTAAACCGTTAAGAGTCGGTGAAGCGCCCCTCATCAAATGGAGCCTGATCACCCTTGCTGTATTCTTGTCCATGGTATTACTGCTGCTGCCGTTAGTCAGTATTTTCCAGCAAGCCTTTGTCGGTGGCTGGGAGCGTTATATCGAGCATCTGAGCCAACCCGACTCACTCCACGCCATTGGGTTGACCCTTATGGTCGCAGCGCTGACCGTGCCGATAAACTTAGTGTTTGGGGTAATGCTCGCTTGGAGCGTGACACGCTTTGAGTTTCCGGGGCGTAAGTTACTCATTACCTTGATTGATATCCCCTTTGCCGTATCGCCCGTGGTCGCAGGCTTACTCTATCTACTGCTTTACGGCAACAGTGGCTGGCTTGGCGCTTGGCTGTTTGAGCACGATTTACAGATCATGTTTGCTTGGCCGGGCATTTTATTAGTCACCATTTTCGTGACTTGCCCCTTTGTTGCCCGAGAATTAATCCCCTTGATGCAGCAACAGGGTGCATCGGAGGAAGAAGCCGCAGTCATCCTTGGCGCCTCATGGTGGCAACTGTTTCGCCGCGTGACTCTGCCCAATATCAAGTGGGCGCTGATTTATGGGGTGATCCTCACCAACGCTAGGGCCGTGGGTGAATTTGGTGCCGTTGCCGTGGTATCTGGCAATATCCGTGGTGAAACCAACACCTTACCTTTGCATGTGCAATTACTTTACGAAGATTATCAGGCCGAAGCCGCCTTCGCGAGCGCGTCACTGCTTGCCTTAATCGCCCTATTTACCTTACTGCTAAAAGCCTTAGTAGAGTGGCGCCAACAACGCAGCTTATCCGCCAATGACAACCAAGAGCAGAGCCAATCATTATGAGTATTCGTTTAACTAATATTTCCAAAAAATTTGGCCAATTTCAGGCGCTCTCGCCGCTTAATCTGGATATTCAAGAAGGCGAGATGATAGGTCTTCTCGGGCCTTCCGGCTCGGGTAAAACCACCCTATTGCGGATTATCGCCGGCCTTGAGGGCGCAGATAGCGGCCAAATCCATTTCGGTAATCGCGATGTGACCCAAGTGCATGTACGCGATCGCAGAGTCGGGTTTGTTTTCCAAAACTATGCCCTGTTCCGCCATATGACGGTCGCCGATAACGTCGCCTTTGGACTCGAAGTCATTCCGAAAAAACAGCGCCCGTCAAAGGCCGAAATCCAAAAGCGCGTCAGCCATTTACTCGAAATGGTGCAACTTGGGCACCTAGCACAGCGTTACCCTGAGCAGCTCTCAGGTGGACAAAAACAGCGTATCGCCTTGGCCCGCGCCTTAGCGACTCAGCCCGAAGTACTGTTACTCGATGAGCCCTTTGGCGCCCTCGATGCCAAGGTGCGTAAAGAACTGCGCCGCTGGCTACGCAGCCTTCACGATGAGCTGAAATTCACTAGCGTGTTTGTAACCCACGATCAGGACGAGGCCTTAGAGCTTTCCGATAGAGTAGTGGTTATGAGCAACGGCCATATTGAGCAGGTCAATACCCCTATTGAGTTGTATGCCCAACCCAATAGCCGCTTTGTGTTTGATTTCTTAGGTAACGTCAATCGGTTTGAGGCGAGCTGGCAACAGAATCGTTGGACCAATGGTGACGCCTTCTTAGTGCCTCCTGAGCAAGCGCCACTGCAACAAAACGGCGCGCTCTATGTGCGTAGCCATGAGCTGGCACTGGCGGATAAACCCAATAGCCAAGCCCATATTCCTTTTACCATAGTGGCGATAACACCGGTTGGCGCAGAAGTGCGTGTCGAACTGGCGCCTATCGGCTGGCAGAGTGAAGAACTGTGGGAAGCCACCTTTACCCACCACCATCTGCAAGAATTAGGGCTGCAAAAAGGCAGTGTGGTCTACGCCACCCCAAGAACGGGTTATTTCTTTGCTGAACAAGGTGATGGTTCGCCTATCCGTCAAAGCTGGCCCTTCCTGCCGCCGGGCAGCTTGGCCTTCGATATTTAATCGCAGCCAGCATTCACCTACTACATACAACAAAAAAGCGCTGACAGTCTTGTCAGCGCTTTTTTGTTAACTCTCGAGCAGCTTAAAACCAGATCCAAGCAAAGTGGTTAGATTCCCCCCTACTAGTGACCATCGAAGAACAGATAGTTTAACCAGCCCTGCATCCGTAGCAGCACTTTGCGCATCACAGCGACATGGTGAAAATGTTCGCTATACACAGCCACTTGTCCCGCTACTCCAGCTGGGAATTGACGGCGTATCGCATCGTCTTCAATATCGATTAATACGATAACCCGCCCTGTTTGGAATAGCTGATTGGACGATTGCAGCGTGCCATTCATCTGGATCTCACCCTCTGCCATCGCAGGGAGTACCTTAGCGACGTTGCCCTTAAACACTTGTCCAGGCGCCGCATCTAATACCACTTCGGCCTCATCGCCCTCCTGTAAACGCAGCAGCGAATTTTGCCAGAATGCACCGGCAAAATACCGCTGTTCATCGGGGATAAAACTCATCACCGGCCGTAAAGGTAAGGGAACCGCCATCGCCCCTGGACGCAGCGCCATTTGGGTGACAATACCATCGGCGGGCGCCCGCACAACGGTTTGCTCGAGATTATACAGTGCACTTTCAAGATCACCCTGTAGTCCGGCAACTTTAGAATTTACCCCATCCACATTGGACTCATAGGCAAGACGTGCACGTAACTCTTCCGCTCGCGCCGCAGTAAGTTGTGCTTCAGAGGCTAAATACAATTGTTGTTTATTGTCTAATTCCAGCGCAGTAAAAGGCGAGTTCGCCCCACCTTTACGATGGCCTTGTTCATAACGATCATAGGCTGACTTATTGCGATCTCTATCTGCGGCAACTCTCGCCACATTTGCCTTAGCGGTTTCCAATGCAGCCTCAAGTTGTGGCACCTCTTGCTCCGCTGCTAACAACGCTGCTTTTTTAGTTTTAACAACAGCTTCATAGGGCGTTGGATCGATGCGAAACAGCACATCCCCTTGTTTAATCGGCGTATTAGGTTTGACATCAACAGAAGTCACTATGCCTTTGACAGCAGGCGTAATGGGAATAGTCACATAGTATTCCCGCGCAAAACGTGAATAGGGATGGTTGTAGTTCATTATCAGCAACAGCGCCCCGATAAGAATCACGCCTCCTAATACGGCGGTTGGCACTGTCCATTTGTTCATCGGGATCTTAAATACTTTAAAAATCACAATACAAAAGGAGGCATAGGTTAATATCAATAGTAAATCCATGTTATACCTCGGCTTTTGGGCTTACGACAGTGGAAGTTGCAGCAATGGTCTCAACGCTTGCTGTTGCCGGAGTGGGAATAGGCGCCGATTCAAGTTGCTCAAGCTTTGCCTGTAAGGCCATTACTGTTTCCCTTAGCGCTTTAACATCATCCTCCAATGCCTGCTCGCGCTTCATCACACTACTAAATCCCCAGCCTCGGTCCTCTCGATACAAGGTCGCCCAAATCCATAAAAAAGGCCAAATTGCATGTAACGTGAATAAACTTACCCAGCCCGCAATATGCAATGCATCCTGCTGGGGATGATTGCGCTTTTTCGCAATTTCATAGGGAATGTCGTGAATCGCAATCACGCCATAAAAAATCACCACAATGACAAAAAATAAAATGCCTAAGGCAAAATAGTCCAAAAACATGTTCAGCTCCCACTCCCTTCCCGATCTTAATTTCGGTAAAACCACCCATACCAAAATCGTGCTTTGTCAAGCCGTGTCGTTCAATTTGCGACACAATATAGATCTACACCAGAATGACAAATTCGCAACAAAACCATCCAAATAGCTTGATCAAAAACACAATAGTTTATTGCGATGCGACAAATGGCATCCAAGGAAAGGCTGTCACTAACGACAAGTCGCGTACGCCCAGATGTGTTGACGAACCAGATATGTTGACGAATGTGTATTAGCCCAGATGTATTGGCCCAGATGTGTTGACCAAGAAGTGAATTGATTGCCAAATGCAGCAAACAGCGGGAAAGGGATGCTTCAACGTCTAGGCCTTTAAATCTTGTATCGAGAAGGCGCTAGCGTGAGTGAGCAAAGCGTAATGCAAACAAAGGTTAAGTTTTTGCGGGAAGCAAATGTCAGCTTAGTTTTTTATGGGGTAACACCCGATGTTGAGGCGATCAAACCAAGGTTGGATACGATATGACAGCTCCCCCTGAGTATCAGCCCAAGAATACAACCGCCCAAACGTTTAATTTAAAAGGTGTTTTATTTCAAACGAGTTAGCATCGTTCTTGCCACTGACTCTCTACTAAATTGAACTCATAGTGGCTGTCGTGGGGGGCGATATTGGCCTTTAGCTTAAAGTTTTGGCCGCCTGCGGCAATCCAGCACTGAGAGAACCATTCGATAAGCGCGTTTGTCGCGATATGCCAAGGGTCAAGGTCCTCATCCTTTTCGATATATTCCTCTTCAAACTCATCGGGATAGACATGGTCTATGTCGAGCAAATTTGGATTGACTGGTGACGGGTATGCCGCCTTGCCATCGAGATAGATAAAATACTCGGTGTTATCTTTATCCATAAAAAATACCCGCACCGGGAATTGGGATGAAAAACGATCGACAAAAACTTCAAACGCCAGCGTGGCCACCTCTTGGGGATAATCATGCTCAATCAGTTGCTTAAGAATGGGCTGTAACTTATCGGTGAGCTTGGCTAAGTAGCCACCGACTTTTTCTGTAAACTCTTGCTCGAAACTCATCTCTATCCCTGCTTATCATGCTGTACAACACAAACGGCAAATATTACTCACACTAAAAACTTGCCATTAGAAACTGAAAAATAATCCATATCCACCAGCAAGTTAACATCGACTGTGATGATACCTAACTCTTTCCCCAACCAAAAGCCAACACTAAAATCTAAAGTCGCTTTATGGCGGATAAGAAGCGATGCCCCCATAAGCCGCTACATATAAATCAGCGATTACCAGCCCAATAGCTACTCATGGGCATTGACTGTGCGCCCCGCAGCCCATTGTCTTAGGGCATTAATCTTATCGCCCATCACTATGGATAAAGGTTTGGTTTTGGTCAGCTCTTCTAACAACATGTCTTGGTCGAGCGTTCGCGCTAAACTGCGGGCGCTGTACATGGCGGCGATCACCGCCTGCTCGATTTCAGCCCCCGAAAAACCTTGGCTATGGCGCGAAAGCTGGGCAAGATCGAGCCGAGTCACATCGATACCGCGGCGCTGGCAATGGATCAAGAAAATTGCTTTGCGTATGGCCTCATCGGGTAAATCGACAAAGAAGATTTCATCCATTCGCCCCTTACGCATCAGCTCGGGCGGCAGGGCTTGAATATCGTTAGCGGTGGCGACCACAAACACCTCAGACTTACGCTCCGCCATCCAAGTTAATAGTGTGCCAAGAATGCGGGTCGAAGTGCCCTCATCACTGCTACTGCCGCTTAAGCCTTTTTCAATTTCATCAATCCATAGAATACAGGGCGACATCATATCGGCCAACTCAAGGGCATTGCGCAGATTCTTCTCTGTTTCGCCTATGTATTTGTTATATAAGGCGCCCATATCGAGTCTGAGCAAGGGCCGCTGCCACACACCCGCCACCGCTTTGGCCGCAAGACTCTTGCCACTGCCCTGCACCCCGAGTAATAACACCCCCTTTGGCGCATCGGGTTGTACCGCAGCCTTGGCATCGGTGGTTACCTGCACCGCTGGTGCGCGCTGTTTTAACCATTTTTTGAGATTATGTAATCCGGCAATCTGCGAAAAATCACTGGTGTCGTACTCAAATTGCAATATGCCGTTGAGATCGAGCAACTGAAATTTGGCTTTGTTAATAAGGTCTACGTCCGAGTGAGTAATGGCGCCATCATCCACAATCGCTTTATGGATCAATCGTCTGGCATCATCTAAGGTCACACCGCGCAGGTTTTCCGCCAGTTTAATCACGGCTTTATCATCCACATTCAATGGCATGCCTTGGGTGCGCACTTTATCCACCTCAAGGTAAATCAGGTTCTCAAGCTGCGAGGTACTCGGCAGGGTAAGCTGAAAATAGGCGCAGTAACGCTTAATTTCCGGCGGGATCTCAAAAGCATGGCTGACCAGCACTAAGGTATGTTGCAAAGCATCGTATTCGAGGGCGATTTCTTTCAGCAGACGGACATTCTTTGGCGCATCAATCACAAAGGGATGAAAATCACAGAGCACATAAATCCCCTGCTGGGTCGTCGCTTTAATCTGCCCTAAGATATCGCTGGGTTCAGTATTAAATTTCTGTGCGGGCATCGGCTTATCAACCCGCGTAAGCCCTTGGGTAATACTCCAAGTAAATAGCGGCTGATAGAGTACATTCGCGATTCGCTTAAGCATGTCAACAACACGGTATTCCTCATAGGTTTCAATCACCACGATAGGTGTTTTAGAGCGTAGTACAGCGGTCAAATCGCGAATGTCTTGCATATCTTAAGTCCATAATCCGTTATGAAACCAAAAGTTAACATAAAACACCGCTACAAACAGGATTTTTACCACACCCAAGCACTAATCACTCTTAAATAGCTTGATCAAAAACACAGTTGTTAATTTCAGTCTCATGCTTTGCCGCCAATCGGGGTAGACTATGGCGTAAGAACGTCCCAAGGCGTCAATTATCCCAATATAAAAAGGTACCCACACCATGATAGGAACTCCTTACACCGAGGGCGCTCGACGCGCCATGTTGCTTGGCTGCGGTGAGCTAGGTAAAGAAGTCGCCATTGAGTTACAACGCTTAGGTGTTGAAGTGATTGGCGTCGATCGTTACCCCAATGCCCCTGCCATGCAAATAGCCCATCGCTCCCATGTGATCAATATGCTCGATGCCAAGGCCCTTCGCGCCGTTATTGAGCTAGAAAAACCCCACTTAGTGATCCCCGAGATTGAAGCCATTGCCACTCAAACCCTAGTTGAGATGGAGGCCGAAGGCCTCAATGTCGTGCCGACCGCGCGCGCAACTAAGCTCACTATGGATAGAGAAGGCATTCGCCGCCTCGCCGCTGAAACCTTAGGTTTACCGACGTCGCCCTATTTCTTCTGCGACACTGAAACCGAATTTAATCAAGCGATTAGCAAAATTGGCGTGCCCTGTGTGGTCAAACCCGTGATGAGTTCATCGGGCAAGGGCCAGAGTGTTATCCGTGATGTATCGCAAAGCGCCAAAGCTTGGCAATACGCCCAAGAAGGCGGCCGTGCGGGCGGTGGTCGCGTTATCGTTGAAGGCTTTATCCCCTTCGATTACGAAATCACCCTATTAACTATTAGTGCAGTCAACGGTATCCAATTCTGCGCGCCAATTGGCCACAGACAAGAAGACGGCGACTACCGCGAGTCATGGCAACCTCAAGCCATGTCGGCCGACGTGCTGGTAAAATCACAAGAAATCGCCAGCAAAGTGGTTGAAGCCCTCGGCGGTTACGGCTTATTTGGGGTCGAGCTGTTTGTGAAGGGCAGTGATGTGTATTTCTCTGAAGTCTCGCCTCGTCCGCACGATACCGGCTTAGTCACCTTAATTAGCCAAGATTTATCCGAGTTTGCACTGCATGTCAGGGCGATTCTTGGCCTGCCGATCCCGAATATCCACCAACATGGTCCCAGCGCCTCAGCAGTAGTATTGGTGGAAGGCAAATCGAAAAACATTCGCTATCAAGGTCTTGCCGATGCCTTGGCAGCAGAAAATACCCAACTGCGCCTATTCGCTAAGCCTGAAATCGATGGTCGCCGCCGTTTAGGGGTTGCCCTCGCCCGCGATAAAGATATCGAAAGCGCCGTTAATAAAGCGCTGGATAGTGCATCTAAGGTAAAAGTGATTTTCTAGGCTTGAATGCTTAACGACTTGTCACCGACAACTTAGTGTTCAGTACCGTGATCAGCACCGCGCCCAGCATTATTACTGGGCGCGTTATTCAGGTATCAAAGCCGATTTAACAGGTATATCTTATCCAGCTAAATTGATTTCGCGTCTAATGCAAAAGCCTGATGCAATCCAAGGTGGTTTTGAGGCATAGTAGCCCTCTATTTGGCACAATCCACGCTAGGCTTTTACTCTTATTCCATGGATTTACGCAGTCGTTATTCCACTCTCTTTCACTCTAAGCGCTTTCACTCTAGACGCTTTCAGTCCCAGCACTTTGAGCTCAATCGCTTTGAACCCAAGCGCTCAAAATCCTTGCAAGCGATACATCGCACCCTTTCCCTGTTACTGGCTTTATCTTTTGGCTTAGTGTCCCTTAGCGCCTGTCAACCTGCGAATCAAGACACATCGAGCATCAAAACAGACACCGCCGCCCCGCGTGAGTTAACCCAAGAGGTGTATGTTTGGCAGCGGCAATGGCGCGATGCCAATCAAAGCGCCTTGATCGAAAGCCAAAACACCTTTAATGGCGTTCGCATCCTAGCATTGCAAGCCCATCCCAAACCCAATGGCGCCGATATCTGGTTTGAAGTGCAGGTCAACCATACCTGGTTACAGGCCGATCCTCGCCCTAAAGTGGCGGTGATAAGATTAGATGGCCAACTAACGCGCCTAAATAATCGCGAAGCTTTCCAAAAAATCCTCGCGCTCATTCAAGACTGGCAGGCAAAGGGCACAAGGCTTGCGGGAATTGAAATCGACCACGATAGCGCCAGCAGTAAACTCGCGGCCTATAACGCTTTTTTACGCGAGTTAAAAAGCCAATTACCTCACTCGCTAAAACTCAGTATTACTTCATTGCCCGCTTGGATGAGCAGCTCGGAGTTTCCGGCGTTGTTTGACAATATCGATGAGCTGGTACTGCAAATTCACAGTGTCAGCGACCCACGTTTAGGTCTGTTCGACGCCACCCAAGGTTGGCAATGGGTCGAGCAGCTGTCACGGTTAGCTAAGGTGCCCTATCTCATCGCCCTGCCATCCTACGGCTCGGCGGTGTATAGCACAGCAGCGGGTTATCGGGTAGAGAGTGAAGTGCCGATGCAAATGCCTTTGGCAGACACGGTATCTTCACCGCATTTAGCGAGGCAGGAGCTAATGGCCGATCCACTGGTGTTGCAGTCCTTTGTAAAAAAACTGCATACCTTTGCCGACCCAAAGCTTAAGGGAATGATTTGGTTTCGATTGCCCCTCGAAGGCGATAAACGGGTTTGGCCACTCTCGACCCTGATTGCCGTCGCCCAGCAGCAACCGCTCGCAGCGCACATTGAGCTAGAAATATTAAGCCAGGCTAATACCGGGTCAGCCCAACATGAGGCGCCGGAAAGCCGCTTATTTCAACTGGTATTAGTCAATAAGGGCAATCTTGCGGGCAAGTTGCCGGGCCAGTTGTCCCTAGCGGCGCAGGCGTGCAGCGGGTATGATGCCCAAAACGGTTATCAAGCCAAATTAACCCAAGGAATATTAGTGTGGCAGTTACCGCAAGCCACCTCAACGGAGCGCGCAGCCGCACCAACCTCCACGCAGTTTGCGCCGAATTTAATCTCAGCGGTCGAGCTAAGCCCAAATGGACACAGAGTCATAGGCTGGGCACGTTGTGAGTCATTACATTTACAGGGAATTTATGCGCCATAAGTCAAATTCATTGCCAGCGAAGGCTATTCCACGCTGGAAAACCAAATTAAAACAAACCAGCCTGATTGGCTTAAGTCTCTTCTCCCCTGTGCTATTAGCCTGTGGCCCAGACTTCCCATTACAGTTGACTCAAGACAGGCAAAATAACCTACGTTATTTACCCCAAACCAGTTTTAGCCAGCAAATCAATGGGCTTGCTAAGCCGTTAGCTTGGCAATTTCAAGATGAGCCTGCGGCGCAGGAATACCTCTGGGATGAGGTGCATAGTCGCTATCTATCCCAGACTCGCGCCTATGAAAACAGCGAGTTATCCGAGGCTCAACTTGCGCAAGTTAATAGCCTGCGTGATGCGCAAAGCTTGGCAGAAGCCGAGCAAATCGCCGCGCAGTTAAAAGAGAGCTTAGCGCCTGCCTTAACCTGGTACAGCCTTGGCGCCATGGCGTTTGATGCCAAAGAGTACGATAAAGCCAGCGATTACTTAAAAAAAGTCATCGCCCTACCTGAGACTGAGCGCGCGGGTCGCAGCCTGTGGGCGCTGTATAGCTTGTCTCGTATCGAGCTAATTAAGAGCAAAACCGCCAGCGATAATAGCCACTTTGTCCAAGCTAATGCTTACTTGCAGCAGCTACAAACTGAGGTGACTCAGGGCGCCGCCGATCCGCTGCGCTTGAGTTTGGCAGGCCTTGGCGAGCAGGCTTATATTCTGCTGCATCAAGGCCAAGCTCAAATTGAAGTCACACGCGAGGAATATGAACCGCCAAAAATTGATGTGGCCTTAAATCCCGCGACGCTGGATAAGATTATCGAGCTGTATGCCACTCAATCGGCCGAGGGCGACAGCAGTGGCTATGATTCGTTATTGATGTTAAGCCGCACGCTAATGGCAAAAAATCTCTTAGAGTTAAAACCCTTATTGCAGCAGCCTAGCGTGCAGCAACTGCTTATCGCCTACTGGCAGAGCAGCGCCAATGACTTCGCCTTTGATGGACAGCTTACAGAAATGGGTCAACAGGTCGCTAAAACGCTGACAGTCTTCCCAACCGATGGCCTCATGCTGAGCCAAGGCGATAAGTTAGCCGCGATTTACTATCAGTTGGGCGACTATGCCAGTGCCGAGCGCCTCATTGCCCTCGCTAAACCCAGCGGCCTGACTTGGTGGCTCACGGCCAAATTAATGATGCAAAAGGGTGATCAAGCCCAAGCCGCTAAGGCCTATGCCGAAGCGGTGCGCCATTTCCCAACGGATATGAACGCTGCTACCGCAACTACCAGCCAACAGGATGCCCAGCAGCAGGCCATTGAAGCCGATGCAGAGCAAGCCACCTATTGCCGTATTCGCGCCGAGCAGGGCGTGCTATCCCTTGAACGGGGCGAATATGTCGATGCCCTAAACCAACTGTTCGCCAGTGGCGATGAGTATTGGCAGGATATCGCCTATGTGGCCGAGCGCGTGCTCACCACCGCCGAGCTTAAGCTGTTTATCGACGAGCATGTGCCGGTAATGAACTTCGAGTATCCCAAGGACAGCGATTGGTACGACAGTGTCGAGCCACTCAACAATCGCCTGCGTTACTTATTGGGTCGTCGCTTACTGCGTGAAGGCGCGATTGCCGAAGCGCCAGCTTATTTCAGTAATCCCACACTTAATGCCAATGTGCAGGTGTATGGCAAGGCACTGACCACAGCCAAGAGTAGCAAGGGTATTAAGAGCGCCCGCGCCTATTGGGCTGCCGCCGAACTCGCGCGTCATCAAGGCATGGAAATCTTAGGCTTTGAATTAGCGCCGGATTATTCGATTTACGCCGGAATGTTCGACTTAAGAGATTGGTATGCTGCGGATAAGCTCAGCGATAAAGAGCAGCAACGCATCAGCGCCAGCCAAGCAATTCCCGATAAACGTTTCCACTATCGCTACCAAGCTGCCGAGCTAGCAAGCAAGGCCGCCGATCTCGTGCCCCACAACAGCCAAGCCTATGCGGCGCTATTGTGCCAAGCCACAGGTTGGGTGTTATATCGCGATGATGAACTCGCCCAACGCTACTATAAAAAATACGTCGCCAACGGCCCCTTTGTGCCTTGGGCCGAGAATTTTGGTACGCAGTGTGAAACCCCAGACTTTGACCGCGCCGTCGAACGGGAGAAAGCCAACCAAATCGCCCAGTGGAATGCGATTTACCACAAACTGAAAAAGCCCGTGACCGTTAGTTTTGCCATCATAGCCGCCCTACTCGGCGCTTACGCGTGGCGCAGAAGAAAGCGTAAACAGTAAAAACACAAAGCGCCTTTCTTATAACCAAAGAAAGGCGCTGCTACTAAACGCTGAATCGCATAATTCACTGAATACATTGCCATAAAACATGCCATTCAGGCATAAAGCTTTTTACCCAAAGCAAGATTTCTGAAGAGTATACGGCGTTATACACATTGCCACTGTTTCCCCAGTGACACGCCAACCATTTGCTTAACAAGAAGCATCCATGGGGGTTCGACTAAAACATCCATGTTTAGAAGGCCACTATTGCAACAATGGCAATCTTAACGACCATAGAACTGTTTATTTGGCTAAAAGCTTCTTCCCTAAAACAAGATAAGTTTGTCGTCAGGTGTGTAGGATGAATTGTCATTGTTTCCCCAGTGACACGCCATAAACTCATCCCTGAGGGCTCGACGGCGGCATCCATGCCGCCAACGGTCACTGTTGCAACAATGGCAATCTTTACGACCATCGAACTGTTCATTTGGCTAAAAAGTTAATGCCCGAAAATGAGTTTTAAATACTATTATTAATCAATAAGTAATTCTAATACGAATAAGCCTCGCGATGAATGCGAGGCTCACAAACGACTGGATTTTTACCACTAAATCAGAATTATGGTATACAGCATCGTTTATATTTCTTACCACTCCCGCATGGGCAAGGTTCATTTCTTCCAACTTTTCTACCTTCTATCTGCGGCTGCTTACCAAAGGAAATTTTTCTTACGTCTTCTATGTGATGCTCTGGTGAAATAGGCTTCAGATCCGCAACTAACCTATCCATTTCATCTGATTGGTTCCATTTGCCTTCGTGGTATGAAGCAAATCGGAATTTATCTTTAGTTGGGCTAAAACAACATCCAACCCAAGATTCTGCTTTGCATGTGTATTTTCGCTTCTCACAATGTGTAACTAGTCTCTTGTAGGCAGTATCATTGTCATCTTCATTACAATGGACGGTTAAACCAGTTTTTTCCTCTAACAAGGGAAGAGATATATCATGGTGCTGATGGTCTTTTTTAAACTGAGTAATCATCTTTGAAATTGCTTCATTGAGTAGATCGATACTATTACCACTCATAGATAGAAGGTGTAATCCTAGCTTCTGAAGACAATAATCTGCCGAAAACTCAATATCGCCGATAATCCTTCCAATATGAGACTTTCTAGGACATGTGAGAAAACCTTCGGGAGTTTTTGGGCCATCATGACCATCTCTTCTGGCTAACATGGCCAATTCAAGATCTGTGGAAATATCATCCTCAAGAACAACTAGTGTCGGTTCTTCCTCAAAATATAAGTTTTGCTTGATGTAAGTTGAAAGAATTACTAGTTCATGATTAGAAAGGATTGAATCACCATAGTCACTCCGTTTAAGAAGGTAATCGAGAACCCAGAGGGGAGATGGTAGCATTTCCGTAATCATATCAACTAAAAACACATCCATTACATAAGGATGTTTTATTACATTGGTTGTTTGATATTTTAGAAAGTGTCGCGCTTGCGCAGCAAGAGCAGGGAAGTGGTCTGATACGATACAAACAGGAAATATCGTCTTGAAATCTGATTGAATATTAACTTCTTTGCCAGATTCATCTTTGAAAATATAACCTTCTTTTTGCAACAGTTTGCTACACAAGCTAGCTTGGTCATAAGCGTCTTGAATCGCTTTCTTAAAATCGTCTTCAAGCTGCTGGCTATTACCTTTACGAGCTTCAATCGTGAGCTTCTTGGACTTGGCTTGCACTACTATCGCGAAACGACCAAATGTAACTAAAACGTCAATTTCGCCAGCTTTGTCTTTACCATCGAAGATATCGATATTGGTTAAAACGTTCTCTCCGCCAAATACTAATGCTAGGCGTTCAGCGGTAAAATCCTCAGTAAAAGCACCTCTGTGTTTGCTTGCAATAGACTTGTAAGCTTTGTCTTCGTTAAACCAAAAGAATGGGCTTTCATAAAGAGCTTCCCATAAACTGTAGGCTTGAAAACTGACGAAGGTGTCGTCACCAATTTTTATTATAGGAAACGCATTCTTATGATTAAAATCATCCACAGATTTAAAGCATTGCATTCCTTCTTCGGGCTTGGCTGATAAAGCTGCGATCACAGCCACGACAACCTCTTCGCCTAAACCACTTCGTGTTAAAACTTCAGAGATAGTAAAAATGAACATAGGGAGGTGGTATGGCAATGGCCAGCTTTTCGCTGAAGAGGCTAACTGATTAGCTTTTTCTAGTTGAATTTGTTCAATAGCCGAAATAACATCAACTGCTTGAGAGATTTTGAACCCTTTGTTTGCCTCAACCCAATCCTCATCAAGAGAATATCTACGCTTGGCTAAATCTCTATATTGATGTTTAAAAACCCCATCCCCTCCGTAAAAAATAGCTTCTCGCATAAAGTGATTTTTATCACTATTTGGAGCTAGTTCTCGCATGAACTCACCAAAATTAGGCATATCATCACCATCCTTGGTACCAAACTTTTCGGACAAGGCTGCAAAGTCTAGTGGTGGATAAAAGCTATTATGTAATTCATCGAGAAGATGCCAGACATGTTCCGCTCTTTCCTTTAATTCACCTAAGCTCAATTGCTTATCTCTGAATCCGCTTTTACACGCTAAACCAATGAGTGTTGAAAGCTCAGTCCTGGATAAGCGAGTTCTATCAAATGCCTGCGCGAAGGCTTCAGGGTCCAACTTTTCACCAGAAAAATGAATAAAAGTGTCTTTCCAACAGAAAAAAGCTATAACTTCCCAGAAACCTTCTTGGGCAGCAATTACCTCTAGTTCATCAAAAATTTCTTGCTCTGTTCTCATAGTGTTCTGTGATGTGTATGGTTACTTATACTCAAATTAACACATACTGAAGCATATCAATTAGAAGAAGGCCTTGTTTTTCATTAGTTATTTAATCAATAGCCACGGGATTACAGCAATTATACAGACTCGTTTCTGTCCCAAAGCATGCTTCGTATTTCTTTAAAACTTACAGACTACGCCAATGCTAAACAGGTGAGCTATGGTAGTTTGCGAGACGACCGTCCGCCCCATGGCCGCTCTTTGGCATCCATGCCACCGCGGCATTCGTGAATCCATTCACATCAGACGGGGCGGTCGAGCATCCACGGACGGACTCGCTGCGTGTCGGTAAGCGAATGCCATGGCTCACCTATAACTCAGCACTTAAATATCGTCTCCCCCAAATTTTATGCCGTTAAGGGAACTATCCAACACATTTTTCCCCCTCTTCAATTCCAACGGCATCTCTTTGGAATGAAAACGTTTCCTACAGGAACAAGCTACCCCATAAGCCTTAGGGATTCACCCAATTAACTCGCTCGCCAGCTAAATAAGCGCTGAGATTTGCCGTCGCGATATTGAGCAGGTTCTGCCGCGCCTCTTTGGTCGCCCAAGCATTGTGGGGGCTGATACTGATATTGGGCGCAGTTAGTAGCGGATTATCGGCACTCGGTGGTTCGGTTGAGAGAACATCGACGCCAGCAAAAACTTTGCCCTGCGTTAATGCGGCCGCAAGCGCGGCCTCATCGATTAAGCCGCCGCGCGCGGTGTTGATCAGTAGCACCTGCGGCTTCATTAATTCGAGGGTTTGGGCATTAATTAGCTCGGTTGTTTCAGGAGTGAGAGGACAATGGAGGGAGAGAATATCGGACTCTTTAAATACCGTATCACGGGATGTCCAACTTACGCCTTGAGGTAAATCGCTAGGTTCGGTGCGGGTATTGACTAATACCTTCATGCCAAAGGCTAAAGCGAGTTTAGCGACCTGCTGGCCAATATCCCCATAACCAATCAAGCCTAAGGTTTTGCCTTTGAGGGATTGCAGCGGCATTAAGGTAAAACAAAAGTCACTGCAATTGCTCCACTGCCCTGCGGCAACAGCTTGATGGTGCGCCGCAACGGCTTGCGTGTGATGCAAAATATGGGCAAACACCATTTGCGCGACGGCATCGGGGCCATAGGCGGGTACGTTGGTGACCACTATGCCTAACTCTTTTGCGGCGGCGAGATCCACCACGTTAGTGCCCGTGGCGAGCACGCCGATATATTTAAGCTTAGACAATTGGGCTAAGGTGTTGGCATCGAGGGGGGTCTTGTTGGTGAGCACAATCTCGGCATCCTGAGCACGGGGGATAATCTCCGCCGAGGGCGTGCGGGCAAAACAGCTAAAATCGCCCAATTCGCTGATAGCCTGCCAACTTAGGTCCCCAGGATTTAAGGTTTCACCATCGAGTACGACTATTTTCATCTTTACCTCTTAACTGCGTTTGCACCTTGCCCGAAAGCTGAGAAATTAAAAACTGAGTTTGACCCCAATATTGGCTTGCACTTGCCACATGACATCCGATGTGACATGCCATAGGCATTGGTCTTCATTACAAAAAAGTGAGCTGTCACTGTCGATAAAGGTGGCGTAGCCACGCAGATCCGCAAACAGGGCGAAGTTTTGCGTCATGCGGTATTCGGCGCCACCACCAATGCCCATGGAGAAACGGGTTTCCGTTGACCAATCATCGGGCATCATCCGAGTCACCCCGGCACTGGCGGTAATGTAGGGCTGAAAATCGCCACTTGGGAAAAATAAGGTACCGCCAAGGTGGATATAGTCCACGTCTAAGGAGGCAACTAAGTCAGGGGTAAACAGGCCACCGCTTTTCAGCTCGGAAGATTGGCGACTGTAGAGCAGGTAAATATTGCCGGGATCGTTAGTGCCAATCCCTAACATGATGCCGTAATGGCTCGCCTCTTCGATACCCACACTCTGCTTATTATCGGTTTCAGCCTTGTTAGCATCGAGTTCATTGATATCGAACGAGCTACCACCAAAGCTATAACCACCGTAGGGGGCGACAAACAGCTCGGGTTCGGCATAGGTTGGTAATGCGAGAGCGAGCGGCAACAAACCAGCAATCACAGTTAATCGGTTAACGTGTTTCATCTTAATCCCTTATCTGTCGTTATTATTCCTTGCGTCGACAACGTTAACCGAAGCGTTAGCGCATGCCGCGCTCCGATTTCACCCTGTCGTACGCAGCTTGGATGTCCTGCGCTTTACGATTGGCAATTTCCATCATCTCGGGTGGTAATCCCTTAGCGATTAACTTATCGGGATGGTGTTCATTCATCAACTTGCGATAAGCCCGTTTCACCTCTTGATCCGTCGCCTCGGCATTAATGCCGAGCAAATGATAGGCGTCGGTAATCGAGGTTTTATTTCCATTAGAAGTCTGGTGGAAACGGTATTCCGCTTGCCAACGTTTAAGTAATTCATCGAGTTGCCCACGACCATAACCTAACTCTTGGGCCACAGTCATCAGGATTGCATGCTCAGCGGGATCGAGCTCACCGTCCGATAAGGCTGTTTGAATTTGGATCTCGATAAACATTTGCACCAGTTCTTGGCGACCTTGGGTCACGGCGCGAAAGGCTTGCAGACTGCTACGTAGGTCAAAGTCTGGCTCTTTACCCTCACGGAACGCCTGCTGCGCCTCTTTACGGGCTTCACCCGTTAAGCGCATCTGGTCCATCAACATAGTCGCGATACGAATATCGGTCTCAGTCACTCGACCCGACGCCTTGGCCACATGGCCCATCACGGCGAAGGTGGTGTTAAAGAATATCCCCTGTCGATTCTTGGCTTGACCTAAGATCTGACTAAAACTGGCGCCACCACCAGCGCGCTTGTCGTAGAGATGCCCAAGCCATAAGCCCAGTAGCGCACCGAAAATACGGCCAAACATAAACCCGATAACAAATCCAAAAAACTTACCCCAAAGGCGCATCTTAATTCCCAATTTGATAATTTATTCAGTCACTCAATCGACATTGCGAGTGAAACCGTTCACTCAGGGCGCTAAACGTTAGTCGATATGCCATTACGCTAGCGCTGACTCCAATGCTTGCAGACGCGCAATCGTCCCAACATCGCACCAGAGTCCATTAAAGTGTGCTCCGGTGATCAGGCCATCGGCCATTTTAGCCCGCAGCAAAGGCCCAAGGGCAAAGGCACCATCCGGCGTGCCGTCAAATAATGATGGGCGATATAAGCCCATGCCAGAGAAAGTGTATTTTTGCTCACCCTGTTCACGTACTTGGCCCTGTTCCAAGGCAAAGTCGCCGTTAGGATGTTGCTCGGGATTCGGCACCAACCACAAATGCGCTAGAGCTGTATCCGCTAAGGGGACAATCGTCGGCAAGGCATCGATAAACACATCACCATTGAGCACTAAAAACGGCGCATCCGAGTCTTCATCCGTCATCAGCAGAGGCATGGCTTGTTTAATTCCGCCACCGGTCTCGAGTGCCGATGCTTCGGCGCTATATTGGATCTTGACCCCAAAGTCGTGACCATCGCCTAAGGTTTCGACCAGCTTATGCCCAAGCCAAGCGTGATTTATCACGATATCCACGATACCCGCCGCCGCTAACTTCTCGATATGGTACACAATCAGCGGCTTACCTAACACTGGTACTAGGGGTTTTGGTAAAGAGTCAGTCAATGGGCGTAAACGCTCTCCCCTGCCTGCCGCCAGGATCATCGCCTTCATTGCTTGTCTCCATTCTGAGTATCCTTTTCATTGGCCGCAAACGCAGGCACAACGCGCGATTGCACCCAAGCGGAAAACGGTGCCAACTCAGGATAAAGGCTGGCAATATCCACAATGTAGGACAAGGTTAACGGAATATCGGCCATATAGGCGGGCTTGTTATCACGATAGTGTAAACGGGCAAAAATCCCCGCGGCCTTGATATGGCGCTGCAGCCCCATTAAATCAAACCAAGTTTGGTACTGGGTAAAGGATGTCTGCGCTGGGATTTGCCCTAACTCAAGCACTTGCTGATAATGCTGCTGCATTAATTCCAGCACCATGGTTTGCGGCCAACGGATATAGCAATCCCGCAGTAAAGACACAGCGTCATAGGTCACAGGGCCTAACACCGCATCTTGGAAATCAATCACGCACAGCTCGCCCTCTTTTAGCATCAAGTTACGGCTGTGGAAATCCCGGTGCATCCCCACCTTTGGCTGAGCGAGGGCATTTTCCACTAATAGGTCAAAGCTTTCTTCTATAAGCGAGCGTTCCACATGGCTAAGTTCGAGCTGTAAATGCCTCTCTAACAGCCACTCAGTAAAGATCCCCAGCTCGCGACGCACAAACGCCTCATCATATAAAGGCAAGGGCTGCGTGTTGCCTGTGACAGGATCAAAGCTCTCAACCACTGAGGCGACTTGAGGCAATAATGCCAATGCGCGGCGGTAATAATCGGCGACATTATCGTCCGTAAGTACAGACAATAACTGGGTATCCCCCAGATCGCTCAGAAGCATAAAACCTTGCTCGGCATCGGAAGTAATCACTTTTGGAACTGTCAGTCCCGCCGCCGCATAGCCACTGGCGAGGGCGATAAAAGGCGCGATAGGCACTAAGGCGGGCGGAGAATCGGCGACAATATAGCTAGCATCACGCGCAACGACGCGGAAATAGCGTCTAAAACTAGCATCACCCGAAATCAATATCGGGGTCACATCATAGGAAAAATAACGGTTCAGCCACTGATTAAGGGAAATAAATCTCGGATCGGATAAAGTCATTTCATGGCTCTTATAGAAAAATTGCTTTATTATAGCTGGCATATAATTTGGAAACAGCTAAGAAATTGAGAGATTTATTTGCTGCGTTGCACTTGTAGTTTGCAACTTTCCCCGTCGATACTTGTCCAGACTAAGAAATCATTATTATTGACCTAAGATGCAGATCCGTTACCTTCTGGCCTTGAGCCTGTTACCTAAATTAGTCCTGGCAGACGAATCTCCCGCAACCTCAGCATCACAATGCCTAATCGAACCGCCAGTACCTCGTATCGTATCTCAACCGGGGTTGAGTGCGGCTGAACAAGCAAAAATTCGAATAGCTTCAGACCGCTCAAAAGCTGAAATGGGTAAGCAAGCGATTTTTACCGGTGATGTGGTCTTCAGCCAAGGCGATAGACACATCGCTGCCGATGAAGCCATCCTCGATCAAGCCACAGAACAATTTGATGCTAATGGCAACTTAGTCTTCCAAGACAGCAATTTTACCGTTACCGCAGATTCGCTACAGGCGCAAATGCGCAGCAATCGTGCCACCCTCAAAGGCGCACAGTATTGGCTGCACGGGCAACAGGTGCATGGTGATGCAGAAAAACTGCAAATCACCATAAACAACAACCTGATTTTAACCAATACGAACTTTACCACCTGTCCGCCTGACAACGTCTCTTGGTTGCTTGAAGCCGAAAAAATTAAGATCAACAGCGAAGAAGAATGGGGCGAGATCTGGAATGCCAAGCTGCGAGTGGCCGATATTCCGGTGTTCTACATCCCTTATATGACGGTTCCGGTTTCGGACAAACGTAAAACAGGCTTCCTCTATCCAAGCTTTAGCACCAGCACCACCAACGGTTTTGAGGTGTCAGCGCCCTACTATTGGAATATTGCACCGGAATACGACCTGACATTTACGCCAAACTATATGACTAACCGCGGGTTATTCACTAAAACTGAGTTTCGTTATCTCGCGGGTGAAGCTCAAAATGGCCGTTTGAATTTTGAATATCTAGGCAGTGATCGAATGATCGGCAGCAGCCCAAATCGTTACCTGTATAACTGGCAACACCAGGGAGCTATCGATAAAAACTGGCGAGTATTGACTAACTTTACTGAAGTTTCGGATAACAACTATTTCAACGACTTAAAGTCAGATGTTAACCGTGCGACCGATAACCAATTATCACGGATTGGCGAAGTGAGTTACTTCGAACGTGATTGGGATATCAGCACTCGGGTGCAGGATATTAAAGTACTGGGCGAAGATGAAAAGCCATACCAAGTCATGCCACAGGTTAACTTTAACTACCGTGCCGCCGACTTTTGGAACAACTTGGACTTTGGTTTTAACTCAGAGCTGACCAATTTTGCCCACCAAGATGACGATGTAAACACGGCAACCCGTTTGCATATGGCACCCAGCCTAACACTGCCAATCCATGGTCCTTCAGGCTCACTGACTAGCCAATTAAAGTTAATGCAAACTAACTATTGGCAGGACAAAAATAACACTAAATTTGATACCTTAGATGACACTGTAAGCCGTACCATTCCTCAGGTGCGTATCAACGGACAAATCAACTTCGAACGTTTTACCGAGCTATTTGAGCAAAATTATCGCCAAACACTCGAACCTCAATTCCAGTATCTGTATGTAGGTTATGAGGATCAACGGGGCATTGGTATTTACGATACCGCCCAATTGCAGGACGACTACTTTGGTCTATTCCGAGATCGCCGCTTCTCTGGCCTTGACCGTATCGCCGATGCCAACCAAGTGACCCTTGGTATTACAACTCGTTTCTTCGATGACCATAACCAAGAAGCGACCAAATTCAGTCTCGGACAAATCTTCTATCTTCAAGACAGTAAGCTAGGCTATGAAGATAATATTTTTGAGCAAAATCAATCAACTTCAGTATTGGCGGCCGAGTTAGATACTCGTTTAAGCCAAGACTGGTATTTAGGCGCGGCCATTCAGTACGATACCAACACCAGTGACAATAAAAAGACCGAAGTCACCTTAGACTTCCGTCCTGAAGCCAACAAACTACTGCAATTAAGCTATCGTTATGTACCCGATCTACTGAACTCCAACACTAACGATTTGGTTAATATCTCCCAAGCAGGTGTTCGCGGAGCTTGGCCTATCAATGACAGCCTCTATTTTGTTGGCAACTGGTACTATGACCTCAACGAGAGTCGTAGCATAGAAACCTATACAGGTTTCCAATATGAATCATGCTGTTATGCAATTCGCCTCAGTTATCACTATCGCATTAAAACCAACTACGATGACAACATCGGCTCAGCCATTATCGATGAGCGCGAGCAATTTGAGCGTGGTGTGTACCTCAACTTAGTCATCAAAGGGCTCGGTGGTTCTGGTCCATTAGGTGTAACGGATATGCTCAATGATGGTCTGTTTAACTACAGAAAACCGCTTTATCTGAGGAATTAGCAAAGAATTGTGGTAGATTGCTGAACCTCAACAAGGACTGAGAGTCCAAACAAGTTAATGAAAGCTGTGCGTTCACCCAATAACTGAATTGAGTGACGCATCTTTTAAGAGTTACCAACAAAAGAACATTTAGGCAACTCACTGTAATTTCGATATAAATGGTAAAGTTAACTTAAATAAGCCGTCGAATCTGACCTTAGAACGTGCCAAGGATTTTGTGGATGAAACCCAGTAAACATCTGATTTTTGCTTTATTTGCACTCGCTATCAGCCAGCCAACCATGGCAGCTCCCCAGCCACTCGACCGTGTTGCCGTTCAAATCAACGACGGTATTGTGCTCGAAAGTGAAATCACCAATATGATTGACACGGTTAAAGCCAATGCTAAGGCCGCGAATCAATCGTTACCCTCCGACAGTGCACTGCGCACCCAGGTTATCGAGCGATTAATTTTGACTCGTCTGCAATTACAAATGGCGGATCGCATTGGTCTACATATTGGTGACCTACAGTTAGACCAAGCAATTGAAAACATTGCGCGCGAACAAAAAATGACCGTGGCGCAAATGCAACAAAAAATTGAGAGCGAAGGCTTAAGCTTCGGCCAATACCGTGAGCAACTGCGTGAAGAAATCACCTTAGGTGAAATCCAACGTATTCAAGTACAACGCCGTATCCAAGTTTCACCACAGGAAATCACTGGCCTAGTGAAACTGATCCAAGAGCAAGGCATGAAGGACGTCGAATACCAAATCGGCCATATCCTTATTGATGTACCCAATAATCCCACTAGTGAACAACTCGAAGCGTCAAGCAAACGCGCCAATGCCGTGCTTGAACGTTTAAAGAGTGGTGAGGATTTCCGCCGCACCGCTATCGCCTCTTCATCTGGCCCTAAAGCACTTGAAGGCGGTATTTGGGATTATATGAACATCAACGAGATGCCAACCCTGTTTGCTGAAGTCATTAATGGCGCCAAAAAAGGCGATATTATCGGCCCAATTAAAAGCGGTGCTGGCTTCCATATCATCAAGATTATGGATGCTCGTGGTTTGCAAACCAAAGAAATTGAAGAAGTGAGAGCGCGTCATATCCTGCTCAAGCCATCGCCAATTCTGTCGGAAGATCGCGCTAAGGCCATGTTAGAACAGTTCCTGAAGCAAATTCGTTCAGGCGAAGCTAAATTCGAAGATTTAGCCCGTCAATACTCTGAAGATCCGGGTTCAGCGACTAAGGGGGGCGAGTTAGGTTGGGCAGAGCCAGGTATTTATGTGCCAGAATTTGCGCAGACACTTAATAGTTTAAGCCCAGATCAGATCAGTGAGCCTTTCCGCACTACCCACGGCTGGCATATCACTCAGTTAGAAGAGCGTAGAAAAACCGATGCCACGGATCAATTTAACACTAACCGTGCGCACCAACTGATTTTCCGTCGCAAATTTAACGAAGAACTGCAAAACTGGCTAGACGAAATGCGTGCCGACGCATACATTGAAGTCTTTCAGCCTGAGTCTAATCGAGGTTAAGGTAAATTGACCACTAAACGTATTGCCGTTACCCCCGGAGAACCTGCGGGTATCGGCCCCGATTTAGTCGTGCAACTGGCTCAGCAGGCTTGGCCTGCTGAGTTAGTCGTTTGTGCGGATCCTGAATTATTAGCCAGCCGGGCTAAACGACTTGGCCTTCATGTTACCTTTCGCCCCTATTTGCCAGATCAGGCCCCAAAACCTCAAGCAGCAGGTACGCTGACAATCGCCCCCTTCAAGCTCGTCACTGAAGCCGTTTGTGGGCAACTTGATGAGCAAAATAGTACCTATGTGGTTGAGACTCTGCGTTACGCGGGTGAAAAGAACATGAGTGGCGAGTTTGATGCCGTTGTCACCGGCCCAGTGCATAAGGGGATCATCAATCAAGCAGGGATTTCCTTTAGTGGTCACACCGAGTTTTTTGCCCATCAGGCTAACTGCCCCGATGTAGTGATGATGTTAGCAACTCAAGGTTTACAAGTGGCACTGGTGACCACTCATATTCCACTGGCTTATGTTGCTAAAGCCATTACACGCCAACGCTTACATCATATTATCAAGATTTTACACGCTGACCTTATCAGCAAGTTTGCCATTGCTTCGCCTAAGATTTATGTCTGTGGCTTAAATCCCCATGCGGGTGAAGATGGACATTTAGGGCGTGAAGAGATCGATGTGATTATTCCCGCTCTCAATGAACTACGTAATGAGTTTCAAATGAACATTGTCGGCCCCCTCCCTGCCGATACCCTGTTCCAACCTAAATATTTACAGGACGCGGATGTCGTCTTGGCCATGTACCATGACCAAGGCTTACCCGTTCTAAAGTCACAAGGATTTGGCAAATCGGTAAACATTACCTTGGGTTTACCTTATATCCGTACCTCGGTTGACCATGGTACGGCGCTCGATCTTGCGGGAACTGGCAAAGCCGATATCGGCAGTTTTGTCTGCGCCTTGAATAAAGCCATTGAGTTATCCTCAAAAAACTAAACGATTAGATATTAATGAGTAGCAAAGTACATTTAGGCCACACGGCCAGAAAGCGTTTCGGACAAAACTTCTTAACTGACAACAATGTGATTAACCGCATTGTGGGTGCGATCGCCCCCGATAACGACCATGTAATGGTAGAGATCGGCCCAGGCCTTGGCGCTTTAACGGAGCCAGTCGCCTCCTCGATAGACAATCTCACCGTAGTGGAGTTAGACCGCGATTTGGTTGAGCGCTTGCAGCATCACCCAGTACTTAAGGATAAGCTCACCATTCATCAGGGCGATGCATTGCAGTTTGATTTTAGTCAGTTGGTTGTCCCAGGTAAAAAACTCAAAGTTTTTGGTAACTTACCTTACAATATTTCAACTCCGTTAATGTTCCATCTGTTCGAGTTTGCCGAACTGATTGAAACCATGCACTTTATGTTGCAGAAGGAAGTAGTACTGCGTTTATCTGCAAGTCCAGGCACGAAAGCCTATGGCAGATTAACGGTTATGGCACAATATTTTTGCCAAGTGGTCCCCGTACTCGAAGTACCACCCCATAGCTTTGCGCCGCCACCGAAAGTGGATTCTGCGGTAGTGCGCCTTTTGCCCTATGCTGAAAAACCCTTCCCCTGTAAAGATGTGAATGTGCTACGCCAGCTATGTACCACAGCATTCAATATGCGCCGCAAAACACTGCGTAATAACCTCAAACAAGTGTTAAGTGATGAAGAGTTCGAACAGTTAGGTATCGATCACAACCTGCGTCCAGAACAAATCTCCGTTGAACAATATGTTGCAATGGCGAATATGGTATGTGATAAGCAGGCTTAAGCAGTTAAGTTTGATGGGCACTTAGGTGCCCAATATCATTGTAGGAACTCACATGAGCGTATTGGATAACTCTATCCGAGTCGAAGTCAAAACCGAGTATATTGAACAACAATCCTCGCCAGAGGATCAGAAATACCTCTTTAGCTACACTATCACCATTATCAACCTCGGTGAGCAGACCGCAAAACTCGAAACCCGTCACTGGATCATTACCGACGCGAACGGCAAAATGACTGAAGTACAAGGTGCAGGAGTTGTCGGCGAAACACCAAGCATTCCACCCAATACCGCCTACCAATATACCAGTGGCACAGTACTCGATACGCCTCTTGGCATTATGTATGGTACTTATGGTATGGTCAGCGAATCTGGCGAACGTTTTAAGGCAACCATTAAGCCCTTCCGTTTAGCGACCCCTGGTTTATTACACTGATTTAATTTAAGAAAGGATACTGTGGCCCATTATTTTGTTGGTGATGTCCAAGGCTGTTTTGCCGAACTCCAAAAATTACTTGCTAAGGTCGACTTTAATCCATCCCGCGATGAACTGTGGGCGGTGGGTGATCTTGTCGCTAGAGGCCCAGATTCATTAGCGACACTGCGCTTTTTTCAATCTCTAGGTGATGCGGGTAAAACGGTTCTCGGGAACCACGATCTGCATTTACTGGCCCTGCATGGCAAACTTAAGCGGGATAAACCCAGTGATAACCTCACACCACTATTAAACGCACCGGATATTTCGAGCCTTATCGACTGGCTTAGGCAGCAACCCTTAATGCGGGAGTTGCCAGAACATAACGTCATCATGACCCATGCTGGCGTACCGCCGCAGTGGTCGTTAGAACAATTAAAGCAAGAATCCCAACTGGTTAGCCAAGCCCTACAGCAAAATGACTATCTCGATGCACTCATTCGCCAAATGTATACCGACACCGAAGAACGTTGGGACCCAAGTGCTATTGGTATAAATCGGCTGCGATTTTGTATTAATGCGTTGACCCGCATGCGTTATTTGTATATCGATGGTCATTTGGATTTTGATTGTAAACAGCCACCAGAAAATTGCAGTAATCCACAGCTTCGCCCGTGGTTTGAATTTACATCGGCATTACGCCAAAGTCACACATTAGTGTTTGGACATTGGGCTGCATTGATGGGAAAAGTGAAAGATCCTAAGTTAAAAGCACTCGATACAGGCTGTTGCTGGGGAGAACACCTCACCCTATGGCATCTTGAAAAAGACCAAAAAATTACCCAAAAAAAGTTAAAAAAGAGTTAAACTAACCTTAACTTTGGTCGATAAACGACAGTGCGTCTAAGCCCTGAATTTAATAATCTTTTCATTCGGAATAATATAATAATAACCGGAGTATCCTATGAAAGTTAATGTAGCCACCCGAGTCATTGGCGGGTTTAGCATAGTCACGCTTTTACTTGTGTTGTTAGGATTTACCTCTTACCTGACGAACATTAGCCTCAAAGATAGTTCGGCGATGATGCAAGAACTCAGCCTGCCAGCCCTAAAATCGACCAATCATTTAACCGAGTCCCTGAGTGAGCAACAGCGTCAAGTATTAATCGCTTACCATGCCCCAAAATCCCGGCTCATTCCCGATATCCGTAAAGTATTTAACGACCATAGCGCCCAGTTTAAAAATGAGATCAGCAATCTTAACCAGCTTGTTCAAAAGCAAAACAACTTGTCATCATTGATTTCTCAATTAAATACAAGCTTTTCTACCTTTGAGCGGGATAGTTTGGCCATGCTTACCGAGCGAGAAGCCGCGTTAAGCAAACAAGAACAGCTTATCAATTTAAAAAAGAAACTCGAAAATGCCGCCGATGATGCCTCATCGGTACTGCTCGATATTATCGATTTAGAAAATAGCCAAAACCCTGATGCCCAGAGTCTTGCAGCTTCAGCCAGTGCAATTGATAGCAGCATGGGGAATATCATCACCACCATTGCTGATTTGGTGACAAACGAAGAAATGAGTAAACACGAACTCATTTCCAAGGAACTTGATTACATTCTTAGCGAAAGCAAAAATAAGCTCGAATACGTTAACCGCCATGCGCGGGGTATTATTGAAGCTGATACCTTAGAATCGATTAACCAAGATATTAAAAAAGTACTGGCACTCCTCGAAGGCTCAGATTCTATGGTGCAACTCAAAGCGAGCCAGCTGAACCACGCACTGGCGGCATCGAATCAACTCAGCATTATTGAGAAAGACGCTAAAATCATCGATCGTAACATGGAAGAAGTGAGCAATAATATCGAAGCGGTTGCGGCACAAATGAGCCAAGAAACCATTGCTCAAATTGATGCAGCAAGTATCCGCACTATGATTGTGGTGCTTATCGCAATTGTTGTCGCCGTTATTATCAGCTTTGCCGTAGTCACGCCCCTAAAACGCTCGCTGAACCAAGTAAACAATGCGCTGAATGTGCTCGCTTCAGGTAATTTAACCCACAAATTAGATGATTCAGGTCACGATGAGTTTGCTGAACTTGCCAAAAACTGTAATCGCTTGGTCGATAGTTTACGCGGCTTAATTGCGGGTATTTTAGATCGTTCAAACCAGCTTGCCGCCGCAGCTGAACAGACCTCTGCAATCACCGCACAAACCACCACGGGTATCCAAGAACAAAAGAATCAAGTCGATCAAGTGGCTACCGCAACGACAGAATTAAGCTCCAGCGCGCAACAAGTGTCGATGAGTGCCGATGATGCCCTCGCACAAATTAAACAAGCTGATCAAGAAGCTAAGCATATGCGTGCTATTGCCGAGGAAAATAAACACACCATTCTGGCCTTAGCGGAAGAAGTGGCTAAAGCAGGCCAAGTGATTAACAAGGTCCAATCGGATAGCGCCTCAATTGGGTCGATTTTGGATGTGATCCGCGGTATTGCCGAACAGACGAATCTATTGGCATTGAACGCGGCCATTGAAGCCGCGCGGGCGGGTGAACAGGGCCGTGGCTTTGCGGTCGTCGCCGACGAAGTAAGAAGCCTAGCATCAAGAACCCAAGTCTCGACCCGTGAAATTCAACAAATGATTGAGGTACTACAACAAGGGGCACAGCAAGCAGTGGCTGCGATGGATATGGGCCGTGCCCAAGCCAATGCCTGCGTAGCAAAAACAGAACAAGCCAACCTTGCCCTAGAGACCATCAGCCAGTCGGTGCATAAAGCCTATGATGCAGGCACTCATATTGCCCACGCCGCGCAGGAACAAAATTTAGTAAGCCAACAAGTGTCTGAAAAACTAGAACATATTGCAGCAATTTCGGAAGAGACCGCGATTGGCGCAGATCAAACCGCCCAATCAAGCCATCAGGTGGCTAAGCTTGCCGAAGAGCTACAAGCTTCTGTCGGTGAATTTAGAGTGTAAGCAAACACTCAGGTATAAATAGGGTCGCTGTCGCGGCCCTTTTCTTTGGCTTGCACTTTCCCTTGAACTAGGTTATCAGGCTATCCCGCAGCCAAATGCTATAAATGCAATTTCGGAACTCAATTCAATATTCGGTAAAAACGGCCTAAACGACACCCATAAAAAATGCCGAACTGAGTTCGGCATTTTTTACGTATTATTCTTTGCCTATGTAAAAGCACGCGAGAAAATGATTAAACAGGCTATTACTCTTCTTCACCGCCAGCGCCTGCACCTAAACGTTCTTTAACCGCTGCAGTGATAGGACTGGCACTATGACCATTTGCCTCAGCCCAAGCTTGGATAGTCATGCCATCCGCTTCTGGTACGCTTAGCTCGTTGGCGGATAACCGCTTAGCAACAAACTCACCCGCATCATTCGCATTCACGGCATAGGCGGTACGTAGTAAGCTTTGGCCGTCACAACTAATTCCGCTGTAAACTTGGCGCAATTTAACACGACTTTCTTTTAATTTTTTACGTAAGCGGTTTTTATCGTTTGCTTTAACGTAATCACAAATACTCGCAACAAGCGGATCTGCTTCAGTCGCTTTAGCCGAGGTTGGCACAGAAACATAGCTAAATCCGATTAGTGCAGCCAAGGCTACAGGCATTAGACGCATCCGATACTCCTTAATACTTTCTTATAATTTTTTTATGGTTTGTATGGTCTGCGTCTATCTCTAACGATAATTAACCTGTCAGGTTCAGATAGCTCTCGATAACACAGTTATCTCAGCCTACTGGCGCCTAACCGGTATAATACCTTCGACATATTGACAATCCATACGCACAGGGTACACAACATAACGACATAATTTAACATTTTTTTGCCAAATTGATAAAGCGATATTCCAGCCCATCAGCATTTATAGCCGCTACGGATTCGGTTTCTTGCCACTCATCATTTTTCCAAGCAGGGAAAAAGGTATCACCTTCAACGTCTAAGTTAATTTGAGTTAGATAGAGCCTATCGGCTTGGGGTAATAGCTGTTGATACAATTGTCCACCGCCAATGACCACCAACTCTTCACAATCGCCAGCCGCCTCTTTGGCAGCTTCAAATGATGTGACACAGGTTACGCCCTCGATCAATAAATCCGCTTGGCGAGAAATCACAATATTATGACGCCCAGGTAAAGGTCGACCGATTGATTCAAAGGTTTTACGGCCCATCACAACTGGCTTACCTAAGGTCATGGCTTTAAAATGGCGTAAATCTTCGGGTAGATGCCATGGCATTTTATTGTCTTTTCCGATGACTCGATTGTTTGCCATCGCGGCTATCATAGCAATGCGCATGGTCACTCCTGTGGAATAGTTTTTATTTAATAACTGGACGGGTTCTAAAGTACAACAAACTCGGCAAGGCTAAACCAACCGATAGTGCCCCTAGAATAAAGACTGTTTTTAACCCATTACTAATCACTTGGCCTGTTAGCTCTTGGCTTACCTGCGATTGTGCCGTGAGTTGCACTAAGGCAATCACAGTATTGAATGCATAAGTACCTGGGATCATGGGGATAATAGCAGCAACTGCATACATCAACGGCGGCGCTAAATGACGCTTTGCAAACCCGATAGTAATAGTGCCCACTAACGCCGCCGCGGCAAAGGTCGCCCACTCAATGGGTAAGCCAAATTGCAGCATAAGTGTGCGAGAGCTATGACCAATTGCGCCAGCTAATGCACAGTAGACTAAAAAGCGTTTAGGTACATTAAATACCATGGCAAAGCCGATGGCAGGGATCGCTGAGAAAAAGGCATCGTGTAGCAAAATAGTCAGTAATTCCATCACAGAAAAATACCACCAAGTTGCATTGCGATTGTAATCCCAATGACCGAAGAAACCGTCAGTAATGTTGCATGTCCCCAACGGGAAATGCCCACGTTCATATGCCCCTTAACCATATCAGAAATCGCATTGATCATTGGGAATCCCGGCACCAGCATTAATACACTGGCCGCCATAGCCGCCTGCGGAGTCTCACTCAAGTTGAATACATAACCCGTCTGCGCCAACATGCTAGTGACAAATGCCGTCACCGCAAAATTCACCAGCAAATTAAAATGCCGCTTTGCAATCGCAAGGCGCACCGACATTCCCACCGCAGAGGCGAAAAAGGTAATAATAGAAGCCGCGACATCACCATTAAAGAGATGACAAAAACTCGCGCAGGATAAGCCTATCATCAATATAACAAGATAAGGAGGATAGGTCTTAGGCTCGATGCGGGCTAAACGTTTGCGCACTTCATTGGGGCCATAGAGGCCTTTTTCTGCAAGTAAACAAATACGTTGTAACTCACACACTATGGTCATGTTAATGCCATGCTCACGGATCCGACGCGTTGTCGTGATACAGCGACCATGAACTAAACTCGTTAACACGAGGGAATTGGAGGAAATAGAAAGCTCGATACTTGCTAAGCCTAAGGCCTGACCTAGGCGCTGGCTGATTTCTTCAACTAAATCAGATTCAGCACCGTAGGCCAGCAAGAGTTGTGCAACCCGCACAACTTGCCGAGTAATATCATTTTGAGTATCTGCGTACACGAAACTCTCAAAACTTAGATATGGATATTATCTTTGGTAGATGACTTCAACATCATAGTCATCATCATCAAAGTCATCGTCGAAGTCATCATCATAATCTTCATTGACGGACTCAATGTTAGCTTGATGATAATTATCCCACTTGAATTCGACTTCATCGTCTGGATTTGCATCTTTATCTTCAGGAGGAAGACTTTGGATGAAATCCCACAGCTTAGTCGATAATTCCTTAGTACCATCGCGGCCATAGGCGGAAATAGTGTAAACCTCACCTTCCCAACCAAGCTCTTTAACAACTCGGTCAACCTTCTCTTTTAGCTCGTCTTCGAGCAGTAGATCTGCCTTATTGAAGACTAACCAACGAGGTTTGCTTGCCAGTTTTGGCGAATACTTTTCAAGCTCACCGACGATTGCACGGGCAGAGTCGACAGGATCTGTGCCATCAATTGGCTCGATATCGATGATATGTAACAGAATACGGCAACGTTCTAAATGCTTTAAGAAGCGAATACCCAGACCCGCACCTTCTGCCGCGCCTTCGATCAAACCAGGAATATCTGCGATGACATAGCTTTGGCCTGGACGTGGGTTAACCACACCGAGGTTAGGCACTAATGTCGTAAAGGGATAATCCGCAACCTTAGGTGTCGCACGAGACACTGCACGAATAAAGGTCGATTTACCCGCATTAGGCATACCAAGCAAGCCAACATCGGCTAACAATAGCAGTTCTAATTTTAAGCTACGCACTTCACCCGGTGTACCTAAGGTTTTCTGGCGTGGCGCACGGTTTGTACTGCTCTTAAAGCGAGTATTGCCTAAACCATGGAAACCACCTTTTGCCACTAATAACTTCTGGCCATGGGTAGTTAAATCACCAAGCACTTCCTCGGTGTCATGATCAATCGCACGAGTACCCACAGGTACTTTTAAAATCAAATCTTTACCGCTATGGCCGGTACAATCACGGCCACGACCGTTTTCACCGCGTTCAGCCATGTGGAAACGTTCAAAACGATATTCAATCAAGGTGTTGAAGTTTTCGTCGGCCTCTAGATACACACTGCCGCCGTCACCACCATCACCACCATCAGGACCACCATCAGGGATATATTTTTCGCGTCTGAAACTCACGCAACCGCTACCGCCGTCGCCTGCTTCGACCCTAATTACTGCCTCATCGACAAACTTCATACTTACTCCTGGCATCACTGAATGAAGGAATTATACCGTTTAACTTCATCGGTCGCCAAAAAACTCGAGATACTTGCTCCCAATCTTACCAGTCAACGCCCTTAATTTGATAAAGATTTATCAAATCGCTCCAGAAACGTAGGTAAGTAGAAGCACAAAAAACAGAAAGCCCCACCAAAGGCGGGGCTTTACAGTATAAGCTAGACTCGAAAATTAAGCTTCGATGCTAATAAACTTACGGTTATTAGGACCTTTAACTTCGAATTTTACTTTACCGTCGGTCAGAGCAAACAGAGTGTGGTCGCGACCAATACCCACGTTTACACCAGCGTGGAATTTAGTACCACGTTGACGAACGATAATGTTACCAGCTAGAACTGATTCACCGCCAAAGCGCTTAACACCTAGACGTTTACTTTCTGAATCACGGCCGTTACGAGTAGAACCGCCAGCTTTTTTATGTGCCATGAGTTAGACTCCTATTATGCGTTGATAGCAGTAATTTTAACTTCGGTGAACCACTGACGGTGGCCCAACTTCTTGTCGTGGTGCTTACGACGACGGAACTTAACAATAGTTACTTTCTCGCCACGACCATGACTTACTACTTCAGCAACGACTTTACCGCCAGCCACTAAAGGAGCACCAACGTGCACTTTTTCACCGTCAGCGATCAGTAAAACTTGATCGAATTCAACAGTTGAACCAGTAGCAACTTCTAATTTTTCTAAACGAACTGTGTGGCCAGGGGCTACACGGTGTTGTTTACCACCACTTTGAAAAACAGCGTACATAGCTATTTTACTCCGATATTCCTAACATGCTGGCCCACATTCTTGGGGGCAGGATGCTACAAAAACTTTATTGACAATGGGCGCGGAGTTTACGCGAAGAATCCTTATCTGGCAAGCCCTAATTAGGAAAGAATAAAAAAAGGCCGGAATAACTCGCACATTAGTAGTGTGAGTACTGTCATATGTCAGAATTTTAGGTAAAATTCATTCTATATAACACGTGAGCCTAAAATACAGGCCGGGTACGTAATGGCCCCACAACCAGAGTCTATTATGGATTTAAACGCTATTCGTCAACTGGCTGACACTGATATGCAAGCAGTCAATCAGCTGATCTATAAACAGCTGGAGTCAGATGTCGCCCTGATCAACCAGCTAGGTTTCTACATTATCAATGGTGGTGGTAAACGTCTTCGTCCTTTACTATCCGTCCTCGCCGCTCGCGCCGTCGAATATCAAGGTGAAGCCCACCTTAAGCTTGCCGCGATTATTGAATTTATTCATACCGCTTCATTACTGCACGATGATGTGGTCGATGAATCGACCCTCAGACGCGGCCGCGAAACCGCCAACGCGCTCTTTGGTAATAGCGCCAGTGTATTAGTGGGTGACTTCCTTTATACCCGCTCATTCCAAATGATGACTGAACTCGACAATATGCGAGTATTACGGGTACTAGCCGATACCACCAACGTATTAGCTGAGGGCGAAGTATTACAGCTAATGAACTGTAATGACCCAGATACTACCGAAGAAAGCTATATGCGGGTGATTTACTGTAAGACTGCAAAGCTATTCGAAGCCGCAACCTTACTTGCCGCTGTATTAGCGGGCGCCACACCTGAACAAGAAACGGCGTTGGGCGATTATGGGAAGTATTTAGGTACAGCCTTCCAATTGACCGACGATTTGCTCGACTACACCGCCGACAGTGAAGAGTTAGGTAAAAACATCGGTGATGACCTCGCCGAAGGCAAGCCGACCTTACCGCTGATCTATGCCATTGCCCATGGCACAGAAGAAGAGCAGCAACTCATTCGTCATGCGATTGAGCAAGGTGATGGCACCCATGCGATTGAGAAGATAGTTGCCGCTCTGCATCATTGCGGCGCGCTCACTTATACTCAGCAAAAGGCCATTGAGGAATCAAATAAGGCTATTTCTGCACTTGCGGCATTACCTGACAGTGATTTTAAAACCGCATTAGTCTCACTGGCGAAAATATCTGTTGACCGCAACCACTAAGCTGTTGTGAACAATCAATAAAAAGGCCTTGCTTAGCAAGGCCTTTTTATTTTTAGCATTCTTTACAACATGGAACTTAAACTTGCCATTGGATCGGCGCTTCGCCCCGAGCCATCAGTAGTTGATTCACTTTTGAAAAATGCCCACAACCAAAAAAACCACGATACGCCGATAAAGGAGATGGATGCGGTCCCGATAGAATTTGGTGTTGTGGCGCGTTAATCACAGCACCTTTTTTGATGGCATGACTCCCCCACAGCACGAAGATAATTGGACGTTGCTGCGCATTAAGCAGCTTTAACGCTTCCGTCGTAAAAATTTCCCAGCCCGCATTGGCATGGGAGTGCGCTTGCCCCTGTTCTACCGTGAGGACAGTATTAAGCATCAAAATCCCCTGTTCAGCCCAGGCCGTTAAATCACCATGGTTGGGAATATGGAATCCAGGAATATCGTTAACCAATTCTTTATACATATTGGCAAGCGAAGGCGGCGGTTTAACCCCTCGTTTCACTGAGAAACATAAACCATGGGCTTGATTGGGGCCATGGTAGGGATCTTGACCAATTAACACTACACGCACTTGCTCGAGCGGCGTTGTTTTGAATGCATTAAACACATCCTCTTTCGGAGGATAAATCACTTTGCCCGCTTCTCGCTGTTGATTCACAAATGCGATCAGCTGTTGATAGTAAGGCTGCGTACGTTGATGGTCGATAAATGCTTGCCAAGTCGCCAAAATCAGTTTCTCTTACTTAAGTTACAATGCCGTTAGCTTAAAAGTGATAAGCAACCATGACAAGCTCACTGTGCGATTAATTCGCCTGAACTGCTGATAGTTCAAGTTAAAATGCCACCAATTAAGTGCTATAGTGTCGGCACTTATCCCCTATTCATTCAGATAAATGATCCGCGACCGCTTACAAGGCTCAAGTCCACAATCCGCAGGCTTTACCTTAATTGAACTCGTTGTAGTGATTATTGTGCTTGGAATTTTAGCCGTTGTGGCTTTGCCCAAGTTTATCAATGTGCAGCAAGATGCGCAGATCGCTACAGTCAAAGCCGCAGGCGCAGGATTTAAATCCGGTTTAAATTTAGCGCGTTCAGTTTGGGCAGTGAAAGTGGGTTCTGGCCCCAAGGAAGATTTGCCCGTATTCGGCACTGCACAATCTGAACAAGTGGACTTTAATGCTAACGGTTGGCCTGCCCAACACTATATTTATGGCAATGAGGCATCACCTTCATTAGATAATGTGGAAGACTGTGTCTCTGTATGGGAAGTGTTATTCCAAAATGCGCAGCCGAGCGTCTCACGACTCAATATTGATGCCACGGAAACAGACTATAAAGCCAGTTATCTCAACCCTAATCAATGCCGATATTTTTATCGGGCTAACGATAAATTATCCATTTATTACGATTCAAGAACGGGAACCGTCACAACAGACTTAGATCCCAATAGTTAAGAGTTAGCGATTCTTTCCCATAGAAATTAGGATAGAATCGCCCACCAATAAATTATTTTGAGTAAGCGCTATGACAGACACGAGCAACACCACTATTTTTGAACTTGCCGATCAATTTATTGCCTTAGCCAATCAGCTAAGCCAGCAAGAAGGTGATGTAGGCAAAGTAGGTACCGCCCTGCGTTTTGCGGCAGCCCGTTTTAATGCTTTTGAAGCGGCGATTAAATCCGCCGATTTAGGTGCAGAAAAAGACAATGCACTCGATTGGTTTAGCGCAGAATACCGTGAAATGCTGAGTGATAATTTAGACGACCATATCGCCAACCCACCCGTTATGCAGGAAGAACCCGCTGAGATAGATGATTCTGTCCAAATTTTTAAGAACTGATCATCTGCTAAGGGTGAAGTGGCACACTATTTTTTGTGCCACCAAAGCCGCAGTGGTCTTCTTATCTTACAGATCACTTTAGGTGAATACATCAGCGCTACACCACAAGACATTTAGGGCTAAATTCAAACAGGATACTGCCGAATTAGTCCCTAATAGAAAGCCTAAGCCAGTATCAATATTAGTTTCTATTTACTGTCTCGTTGAGTGAATGCAACAAAAGCCAGTATGGATTGATATTTAGCGAGCACTAGGGCGTGTGCAACTCAACCTAATGAATATCGATCCCAAACCGCTTTCCACCATACTCAGGCAGTGGGTAGTTTTATCATCTCAAAATGAAAAAGCGATAAGCCCTATGGGTTTATCGCTTTTTAATGTCTTGCCTTGACCGCTGCGACGCTAATCCGGCAATGGATTATTTAACGATTTCCATCTCAGCTAAGAGATTGTCGGCACCATCCAAATATTTCATGACCCACAACATATAACGGCTATCGACATGAATAGAGCGGTTAATTTCATTATCAAATGCCCAACCACCGATAATGCTTTCATATACACCATCGAACAGCAGACCCACTAATTCGGCACGGCCGTTTAAGGTAGGCGAACCTGAGTTACCACCGGTGGTATCTAAGGTCGACAGGAAGTTTACAGGCACAGAATCGATGGATTTCATATAGAAATCACCGTATTGCTTCTGTTTAATAAGCTCTAACTGCTTTTTCGGTGCATCGAATGGATCAATACCCGTGTCCTTTTGCACTATGCCTTCGAGGCGAGTGAATGGCACAGCCACTAAACCATCTTTTGGCGAATAACCTTTTACATGGCCAACCGTAACACGCAGGCTAGAGTTCGCATCGGCGTAAACGGGCTTACCCTGCTCAAGGTTATAGGCAATAATGGCATCCATATATTGCGGACGCACTTTCATCAGCTCGCCATCTAATTCTTTTTCTTTCTTCTCTTCGCTCATATTGGTGTCATACATGGCCACCGCAAATTGAATAAAAGGATCCTTAGAGGCTTTAAAATCGTCGACGGATTTTTCCATCCAAGCTAAACGCACATCTTTATTACCGAGTTCGGTTTTGGCGTACATTTTATCTAAGGTTTTAGCAAGCTTAGCTTCGTTAACCTTGTTATCGATACCAAAGGCTTTATCCATCGCAGGTAAACGCTGCGCTTCAGGTAACGCGGCATAACGCTTTAGCATATCTAAGAGTACGGCCTTATCGACACTCGCGGCATAACGACGATCAATACGTTCCATGCTTGCCTTAAAGCGAGTCATATCACGGTCTTGGAAGCCTGGTTCACGCTGCATATCAGGCAGTTGCTTTTCATGGGCTAAACGGTACAGATTCGTCGCCGTTGGTAACATAGTGGTGCTACTGATGTAGCTTAAAATCATATCCCGTTGTTGGTGCGCTTTGCTCTTAGCAATCAAGGCATCTAATTCGGCTAAGGTTTTACCGTATTTAGCCTCACGGCTGCGGTCTTTAGCGATCCACTCAGCCAGTTTAGCTTCAAGGGCTTTACGGTCGGCCAACATAGTCGATTTGCCGTAGAACTCGATCATCGAAGTGAAGTTTTTAGCATAGTTTGCTAAGCCCGCGATTTGGCTCTCATACTTAATCCGCTCGTCACTGCCCTCTGGCGCAGTTGCTTTAATGATTTCAATAAAGCGCTCACGCAGCATTTTGCCTTCGGGATAAGCCCACTCAAACTCATTTTGAACTTCAGTCGCGGTGCGATAACGATTTGTGCGGCCGGGGTAACCCGCTACCATCACAAAGTCACCTTCACTCACGCCTTTAGCAGAGACTTTTAAGAAGCTCTTTGGCTCGTAGGGCACGTTGTCAGCGCTAAATTCTGCGGGTTTACCATTTTTAGACACATAGGCGCGGTAGAAAGAATAGTCGCCCGTATGACGTGGCCACATCCAGTTATCGATATCGCCACCGTATTTACCAACGCTGCCCGCAGGATTGTAGACTAAACGCACGTCGCGGATTTCTAGCTGTTTAACCAGATAGTATTCCAAGCCACCGTGGAAGCTATACACCTGGCAACGATAGCCTTCGTCTTTTTCACACTCGGCAACGAGAGCTTTCTCTTGGTTTTCAATCCCTTGATAAAACTCACGGCCCGTTTTGTTTTCTAGCCCAGCTTTAACGCGCTCAGTAACATTAGTCACATCTTCAGTCACATATACCCGTGACCCTGGGGCTGCGGGTAATTCATCAGCAAAGGTTTTAGCTAAAAAACCGTCCTGTAACAGGTTTTTCTCAGCAGTAGAATTGTATTGAATCGAACCATAGGCGCAGTGATGGTTAGTCACCACTAAGCCTTTGGGTGATACAAAAGATGCCGTACAGCCACCAAGGCTTATCACGGCATTCATCGGGAATTCGGTAAGTTTAGAGATTGATTTAGCATCAATTTCTAAGCCTTTCGCTTTGAGCTCATCGGCCATTGCGGGCAATTGATGGGGCTGCCACATACCTTCGTCAGCATGGGAAGCAAAACTCGCCGCCACAGCAACTGAGAGTAACCATTTTTTCATTGTCTTAAGTCCGTTTTGATAAAGAAAGCCGAGCGCTTGCGAGGCTATTTCTACGTATGATGTGAATCACTTACCCGACAGCCAGAAAGTAAAAAGTCAGGCACAGAGCCTGACTTTAGCATATCGTACGCACTTTATAACAGACTCAGAAAAATTCGCTTACAAAGCAAATACATTAACTAAGCACTACAAGTTTAAATGTGCTCAATTGCCGCAGTTTAAAGTGCGACAAATAGCTGAGCACCAATAATGATGGCTCCCAACAGACCTGCAAGTCCAAGGGTAAATGTTCCGCCTGACACTTGGTATCCTTGGGGCACGGCTTGACGTTGACGTAGCGCCATCACAATCGGCAGAAAAATAATCATCACCACCAGCGGCACCGCAGCAAAGCCTAATACGGCAACAAAGCCTTCGGGCACATAGAGCGCGCATAACAATGGCGGCACAAAGGTTAATAACCAGGTTTGCGTCCGCCCCAAAAAGGTCTTCTTAGCGCGGGTGAGTTCTGCCACAAAATCATACAAACTTAAGGTCACCCCGAGGAAAGAGGTAATTAAAGCTAAATCCGCGAATAGCGAAATACATTTACTGATCCAAGGCGTATGGGCAATCTCTTGTAACGCACTGATAAGCGCTGGCAAAGAACCATTAAAGCCACTGATTTCATTGCCCCCCACAGTGCCTAAGGTCACTAACAACCAAAAGATATAACAGGCAAGCGGAATCGTTGAACCTATTAACAATACCTTACGCAGCGAGGCGGCATCACCATCTAAATAACGCACTAAGGTTGCAATACACACGTGAAAACCAAAGGAGGTAAATACCACAGGGATCGCCGCCATCCAACTGCTGGTCAAGGATTGCGCTATCGCATTGGTTGCCATACTGGAAATACTGACTTCAGGTAATAAAAACAGCACGACAACAATCAGCAATAAAATCATCAATGAGAACAAAAAGCGCGACACTTTATCGACCCAAGCCACGCCTAATGCCGCAAACCCGCCCAGTACTAAGGTGAATAACACCACCGCAAGTTGTTTATCTAACACGATATCAAACATATTTTGCGCTTTGAGCACTAATAGCGATGAGCCTCCTGTTAGATACGCCGCCGTTAAGGCAAAGAGTAAGCTAAGGAACGATGCGCCTTGCACCATTTGGCCTTTCTTACCGAGTAATTTGCCAGTAATCGCATGGACATTATCGCCCACACCAGAACGAAGGTTAATCTCAAGCATTAACAATGAGGTATAGGCTGACAGCCCCCAAATAACCACCATCAATAAAATAGCGGGGATCATACCTAACGCAGCCGTGGCTAAGGGTAAGGCTAACATTCCCGCGCCAATGGCGGTTCCCGCGACGATGGCTATCGAGCCTAACATTTTTGAATTCACACAATTATCCTGTTCAAGTATTAATTATTTTTTTAAGGTTTTTGAGTAGATTTGAAGGATAAAGCCTTGCGCACTCTGTGATTAAGCCAACAGCAATCTCAAACGAAAAGCGTCACTAAACTTAAAGCATCCAATCCGATCTCAATAGAGCAGATCAATTGGCCCCAATAGCTTTTGAATATTTCAACCCAGTAGCCATTGAGGCTAACTAAATCGTTTGCAGAAAAGTGACATTAATTTCAACCGTGATTGCCTTAGCAAAACAGCGACAACGCGCGTAATAGAAGATAGCTAGGGACATTAACAGAGCCAATCCCAGTGGGCAAGCCAGTTGTGAACAAAGATAGAAGGCGCGCCTAATGGTAACAACTCAATAGCGCAGTGATAAACGAAAACATACAAACCAACAAAATCGCTACCTTTGTGAAAATACGCCAAATGCGCGATTAAAATCATCGTAAGGTTAATTTGGCCTTTGCAACATCACAAACGCGCTGATAATGGACTTAAACACCTTCCATATGCTTAAGTCCATTCCGTTGAATTTAACAATCACTCAAAATGTTAAATTACAGCTCAGTCCAAGCCATGGTCCAAGAGCTACCTACGCCTGGTTCAAAACCCGTTGCAGTTGGTGACCATTGCACACAATAGCCACTGTAGGGCCAAGGTTTACATTGATAGACTTTACCAGTTTTAGGTTGTAGCACTTTAGTGCCCGCTGCATAGCTTTTTATTCCCTCAGGGAAGATAAAGTCAGCATCCGGTGCAGTGGTTTGATCTTTTAGGAAAAGATCAAAGTTTTGCTGGATAACTTCACCTTGTTTAGGCTCGGCTTTCACTTGTAAATGATAATGTCCTGCCTTAGGGGCAACGACATCCAACACAAAACTCGCGCTGGTATTGTTTACCGCCTGCGTCACATAACCTGCTGCGGTGCCATCGTGGCTAAATAAATAGGCCGAAACCTGCATATCCGCATTGGTGCTCACATCAAAACTGACCTGCGCGACACCATCAACAATGGTGTAATCATCGGCCAAGGAGGTGACATTAAGCTGATTTCCCGGTGCTGGCGCAATATCAAAGCTCACTTCCACTCGCTCTAAGCCCGACTTAGGCGCGGCAAAAATCTCATTTTTGCCATACACAGGTGAAATCACACCAGCCGCATTCTTCTGCCCTGCTTTAAGTTGTGGCTGCTGAGCATTAATCGCGCTAGCTAAAAGGAATGGCCAATTTTGCTTAGCACCTTGGGTGGCATCGGCAATGGTAATTTGGGTTTGCTTAGCGCTTTGTTCACCATTAGCATCAAACACCCGCGTCATTACCTTATCACCCGCTTTAAGATCGAGTGACGGATTAATATCACCAATATCGGTCCACTCGCCCGGCACCACAGCGCCTGAGCTCAAGTTTACATCGATGGCATTGTAGAAGCTGTTGGTGGTGTCACCCACTTCCCACACGGCCAAGATAACGTGATAACCCGTTCTATCTTCAGGCACATAACAATTATGAGTCACTAGCTTTGGCGGTTGCACCATGCCACCGTCGATCACACAAAAGGGGGCTAAGTCAAAGCTTGCGCGGCTCAGAGCTTGATTTTGATCCCAGCCTTGACGAGTTAAATAGTAGCGCCAATTGCGGGTAACGTGGTTAGCAGTAAACTGCCAAGAAAAGTCATTCCAACCCGCTTTGATATCGCGCTTAGACCAACGACTTGGGCTCTGTTCATCCAAAGGAGAAAATGCCCCATTTGCCGCACTAGCAATTTTACCGTCAGCAGGGCCAGACTCAGGGAATCCAGAAGGACCTTCAACACTTTGCGGCTCCCACTGAATGGCGCCACAGTTGACGTTGCTGCCCGTTTTACAGGCGTAGGAGCGAGACTCTGGTGATATAACATAACCATGAGCCGATGCCGTTTGGCTCAGCAACGAACTTCCGGCAGTCAAGGCTAATGCAACTAGGCTTAACTGAGTAAACTTAGGAATTGCAAATTTAGGGACAGTTGATTGAGAAAAAGCAGTCAGATGTTCCACTTTAATGTACTCCGTAGGGGCCATTCAATAAAAGATTGGCATTGGTATAAAAGTGGTATTTAGGCAAAACAGCATTAAGCAAAGCCGTTTATTTTTTAAAGAATTCAATATATTCGCTGAATTCTACAGCAACCCCGCTATCTTAGTTAACATCCTTTTACAACCTTAGACCGGAGGCTTTGCGTCCTAATTTTTCAATTAGTTTGCCCAATACGGTGGATCTCAATTGATTAAGTTAACAGGATGTAACTCAAAGACTGAGATGCGGCTAAACTAACAACAAAAGACAACGTTGTCAAAAATTAAATTATTACAATTCAATGAATTACAGAATGTGGATCGGTATTTTTTTGGCACCTGCCAGATTTTATGCTTTTAATCTTGATAAGTTTAACCTTGAAACGGATCGCGACTTGGGTATAATGCCCACCTCGCTTCGGGGGAGTAGCTAACTGGATTTTGAGCCATCAATATCTAGGGTGAGCATCAACATACTTGGCCACATGCCATGGTGTTCACAGCAAATCATCGATTTGTCTTGCAAGACCTGAGCACAATAACCGCACCTAGGGGTGGACGGTCTATTGTGCTTATGTCAAAAACCACCCCTAAAAGGATCACACTTGGAAGCGTTACTCGCCTCAACCTTTACGGTTGCTATCGCCGAGATTGGCGATAAAACTCAACTGCTTGCCCTCTTACTCGCTGCAAGATTTAAAAATAAAACCGCGATCATTATGGGGATTTTACTCTCAACCCTGTTTAACCATTTTGCCGCCGCATGGCTTGGACAATGGGCCATTAACTGGGTGAGTCCTGATGTAGCGCGTTACTTGGTTGCCGCCTCCTTCTTCGCGATTGCCCTTTGGGTGTTAATCCCCGATAAAGTGGACGCTGAAGAAAGCCGTTTCTATAAAATGGGCCCCTTTGTCGCAACCTTTATTCTGTTCTTTATTGCCGAAATGGGCGATAAAACCCAGATCGCGACTGTCGTGTTAGCCGCAAAATACGATGCCTTAGCCATGGTGGTTGCAGGTACCACTTTGGGTATGTTGCTCGCGAACGTGCCAGTGGTGATTGCGGGCCATTTTAGTGCCGAAAAATTACCGATGAAGTGGATCCACAGGGGCTGCGCGATTTTGTTTGCCCTACTTGGGGTCGCAACCTTAATCTATTAATTCAACTAATCAATTGAATTTTAAATAATTAAAAGGCCTGTGATATCACAGGCCTTTGCTATGGGTTAGTAGATTAACTTATAGCCCTAATGCAGTTTGGATCCGTTGACCGTAATCAGCATCAGCTTTTTGGAAATGTGCCAGCATACGTTGCTGTACATCTAAACTCGCTTGACGCAGTGAGCCTGAAATGGTTTCCACTAAGCGGGCTTTTTCATCTTCGCTGAAGATGCGGTACAAATTACCGGCTTGGGTGTAATCATCCTGATTGTATCGGCTGTAACGCGCCGCTTCGCCATCTAAACGCAGTGGTGGCTCAGCAAAGTTTGCCGGTTCAACCAAGGCGCCCGCAGTGCTATTAGGGCCATAGTTTGCTGAAGCATCGCCACCTGTTTGACTGCCATGGTAAGGACATTGAGTTCCCGCCATTGCGCCAGCACGTTGATGATGATTGGCTTTAGCCGCATGTGGGCAGTTTACCGGTAACTGGTTGTAGTTCGCCCCAATACGGTAACGCTGGGCATCAGCATAGGCGAACAAACGTGCCTGTAACATTTTATCTGGTGATGCGCCTACACCAGGCACTAAGTTACTCGGTGCTAAGGCCACTTGCTCGACTTCCGCAAAGTAGTTTTGCGGTAAACGGTTCAGCTCTAACACACCGATTTCAATTAATGGGTAATCACCATGTGGCCAAACCTTAGTTAAATCAAATGGGTTGATATGGTAAGTGTTGGCATCAGCTTCAGGCATAATCTGCACATTCACTGTCCAACGCGGGAAATTGCCATCGGTGATCGCCACCACCATATCGCGTTGTGATGAATCAGGGTCAATCCCTTTTAACTTATCAGCCTGTTCGTTAGTTAAGTTCACTACGCCTTGCTGCGATTTAAAGTGAAACTTCACCCAGAAACGCTCGCCTTTAGTATTCCAGAACGAGAAAGTATGCGAACCATAGCCGTGCATTTGGCGATAGTTTGCCGGAATACCACGGTCTGACATCAAAATCGTCACCTGATGCATGGCTTCAGGGTTTAATGACCAGAAGTCCCACATCGCTTGTGGATCTTTAAGGTTGGTCAATGGGTTGCGCTTTTGAGTATGGATAAAATCCGGGAACTTAATGCCATCACGCAGAAAGAAGGTCGGCGTATTGTTACCCACTATGTCGTGATTACCACGAGCAGTATAGAAGCGCAGACCAAAACCACGTGGGTCACGCTCTGCATCGGCAGAACCCATTTCACCGCCAACGGTTGAGAAACGCACGAAGGTTTCAGTTTGCTTACCCACACCATTGAAATGGTCAGCAATGGTGTAATCGCTTAAGTCTTTGGTCAGAGTGAAAGTCCCGTATACACCAGTACCTTTAGCATGTACTACACGCTCAGGAATACGCTCACGGTTAAAATGAGCAAGCTTTTCAATTAAATGCCAATCTTGTAGGAGTAAAGGGCCACGCTCACCCGCTGACAACGAGTTTTGATCGTCTGCAATAGGGGAACCGCTCTGGCTGGTTAAATACTGTTGACTCATATCTTGCTCCTTAGTCTTTTTTAGTGTGAATCCAAGATTCAATTAAATCGAAAATAGTAGCCATGGCTTATCTCCTTGGCAGGCGACGTGTTGTCGATGGAGCTAGAATAGAGAAAAGATGAAATCTAATAAAACGATTAATATAGATTTAAATAATCTATTTTAAAGATTAAGACTAAGAAATACTCACTGTCATCACTTAAGTGCAGACAGTATTATTGTTTAATATCTGGAGAGTAAAACCCATTAAAGGGTATCCCCGACTGATGGAATATATGAGTTTTTACACTGAGGACTAAAATTAAAGGTATGAAAAAATAAGCAGATTGGTTAGGACTTGCATCGAAACCAACCTCCAAACTTACTTTTGGCTTAGCTGCTCACGGTAGATAACAACAAGATAATAAGCATCGATGAGTACAATAAAAAAGTTAACCGCTGCAACAGGATAAGCCTGTATCGCCATCCCATAAGCAACAAACAGTGTAGCCCCCAGCAAATTCAACCAACGTAACTTCTTGATGTTTGACATCATCAAAGAGATAGCTACTACCACAGACGCCAAATAACCAACCCATTCCCAAATCATTGCACTATCCATATTAAAACCTTATTTATCGATTTATACATTGAAACAGGTTGGTTAATCTGCATTAGCGTTTAACTACCGCTGCTGTCATCCGTGAGATACAGGTCAACTCCCCTGCACTATTATGGATTAAGATTTCCCATACCGAGCTGCGTTTCCCCAGATGAATGGGTTTTGCCGTTGCGGTTAGCACGCCATTACGTGAAGCACGTAAATGGTTGGCGTTAATCTCTTGTCCAACACAATAATATTGCTCGAAATCCACCGCAAAGTTTGCCGCATAACTGGCAACCGTTTCGGCTAAGGCAACGTTCGCGCCCCCATGGACAATGCCTAAGGGATTATGTACGGCGGGCGTGGCAGGCATAGTCGCCTTCATATAGTCATCGCCAATCTCGCTGATCTCAATCCCTAGGGTCTGCATCAAGGTGCCTTTGCCCCCCATACCAGCATCTAAACGGGCACAATCCTCTAAGCTCACCGGTCTAAACCAAATACTCATTTCCACATCCTAGTAAAGAAAACCAGCTAGCAGTTTACTAAGAAGTGACTGAAGTTCAACACATAAGCCATCGCTTAACCTGTTCTGTACGGCAAGGAAACGCTACGACTAACTTAACCAATGTTTTGTGACAGCCAAACGACTAAACCAAACTAAGAAAATCCCCCAAAGGATCACTACACTTGGCATCACAAGAGCATCAGAGCCTAATACCGCTGCCGCCTGCTGAATCCCAAATACATAACCCATCTGCACCAATACCGCCACCAGTGACGCGAGCAACACTTTATAAGAGAAGGCTTTTTTAATCAGTAGAAACAGGCAACCGATAACGCCAGAAACCACCGCAAAACCAAACACAAAGTTGAGCCAAGCGGGTGTCGATTCATAGAGCTTAATCTGATCAGGACTCATCTGCGCCATGGCGTCTGGCGTCATAGTCATTTGGATAACAAAAGCCAATAAACCCATGATATTCCAAAGCAAACTAACGACTGCGATAACGTAAAACCACAATGGTGCCTTGGTAACACCAATGGAATGCAGGGGTGCACTCACAACCATCTTTTTCTCCGTTGGGCTCAAGACTCATTCCCATGAAATACGATGAAAACACGATAAAACCAGCTCAGTAAAGAATCCACCTTCTGAAGAAGGTGGCTTTGTTTTAACCCCCTAAAAGGGGGCCTTTATTCAAGAGCAAGTTGACCCTGCTCTTGCCACTCTACTTTCTCTTGATGCCTAACGTATCTACGGATTATTTCCTCGTTAATTCCAATCGAATCGACGAAGTATCCTCTCTGCCAAAAATGATTTCCCCAAAGTTTATTCTTACGTAGGTAAGGAAATTTACTGAATATTTTCAAAGCTATCTTACCTTTTAACGCCCCCATTAAATTCGATATAGATATCTTCGGAGGTACCTTCACCACTAAATGAACATGGTCAACTTGAACATTTAGCTCCATGACTATGCATCCCATTTGATGGCAATAAACCTGAATGCATCGATAAACCTCTTTTCCGACATTACCTTTCAATATCCGAAAGCGGTACTTTGGTGTCCAGACTATATGATATTGACATCGCCAGAACACATGCGATGCTTGCTCGTATCTACTCATGTTATTTGCCTCTTTTGACTTCGCTAAAAATCAAAGATGCATTTAACATGGGTAGGTATACAGGCAAAGCCTCAAATGATGATAACCACCTACTGAAGTAGGTGGTTTTGGGCTAAAAATAAAAAGGGATGGTAAAACCATCCCTTAGCTCTGAGTTTAGCTCACAAAATAAGATGTGAGCGTATTAACACGTATTTAACGGCGACGGCGTTGTAATCCAAATAGTGATAACAAGGCTAAGCCTAAGTAACCTAGTGCACCACCATCATCCTTAGGCTTTGGCTCAGGTTTTGGTGGCTCAACAGGCGCTGGATAGCTTAATGCAACTATCACAGGGTCATGGTCTGAAGCAGAAAACGCATTTTCAGATTTTACGAGATTACCTGAGAATTTTTTGCCGTATTCGAACAGGGTAGACTCCACAGAGTTGATATGCCAATCTTCAATATCCACTAAACGCTTGGCGAGACTAGTGTTTGCCAAGGCATGGTCAAGGTTGCCTAACTCACCATTGTAGCTGTATGAGTAAGTGCCAGTACCGTGAGCTTTAGTATTGAGATTGATAAGACCATAACCTTTCTCAATCTTGCTGCCTTGGCGTTCAAACACTTTGCCATTTAAGGTTGTCCAAGAGGCGGTCATGATTGCACGATCAGACTTACTCGCATCGTAGTCGGTCAATACACGGATAGGATCTTCCATACCGTAGGCATTCATATCACCGATAACCAGTAAATCGCCTTTTACGTCTTTCAACGCTTCACCGATCACTTTAGCTGCTGACACGCGGAAAGCATTGCACTTACCCTGTTGATCCGCAGGATCAACAGACTCTTCGAAGTTAACCCAATCCTCCAAACAGCCTGAGCCTTTTGATTTCAGATGGTTAACAACAACGGTTAGATTTTCATTATGGATCTTAAAGGTTTGCGCTAAGCTGTGGCGTTGGTAAGCATCGTTACCTGGGTTAGTCTCAGTCTTACCCTCTTTAATGCGAGTCACACTGCCTGCACTCGCATGTTGCTCTGGGGTATCAATAGTGCGAGCAGCACCTGCAAGGCTTACTTTACCCGCACGGTACAGCATACCAACGGTAATCGCATCGCTACCGAAGTACTTACCGTCGTATTTATCTTCATCGACGATTTCAATATAGCTGTAAGCATTTTCAGCAGTTTGCTTCTCGTTTAAGGCATCGACTAAGTTCTTAATCGCGCTCTTTTCGCCAAAACCGTTGTTAGCAATTTCCATCAAGCCAACGATATCGGCATTCATGGCAGTAATGGCACTAACGATTTTCGCACGTTGTAACAGCATTTCTTCTTCGGTCAATGCGCCGCGGTTGCCACCCGATGGGTTAGTATCACCACCCACAACATCATTGAAGAAGTTCAGTACGTTAAAGCTGGCCACACGGATATCACCTTTAGTCGCCACACTTGGTGCATCTGTTCTATCATCGCCGCGGATAAAATCGCCAGCAGTAATAGTGTTCGTAGCCACTAAACGGTAAGCCCCGTAGCTATAACCAATCACCCCTTGCAGATTGGTCAATTGATCACCGACGCGGATATAACCTGTTTCAGCATTAAAGTCAGGGAAGTAAGGAATTACACCGTCAGCAGGTTTGTAATCGGATTCGATAAACAGCTGATTTTCTAGGTTAGATTTAACTAATGCCGTTGCCTCTGGAGAAAGCGCTGGGTATAACTGGGTTGGCTTCATCAAGGGTTCTTTGTAAGACACCAACATGTTATTACGCTTGCCCGCATAGTCGAAGCTAAAGGTGCGGCTGATCTTCAGATCACTGCCCGCATCTAATAGCACGTTCATGCCTTCATAACGCTCTAAAGCCTGCGCTAATGTTTCTCCCTCGGCAACATAGAAAGGCGCTGCGACAGGAACTTCCCCCTTCGCGCCCACTTCAAATTTTTTATCGGTTTTAATATCAATTTGGGTTAGACCGAAGTATTCCTTGACCTTACCCTGAACACAGATTTCAACCCCAGGTTGGATCGCTGCTGGCGGTGTTTCACCTAAAAAGACAAATACACCATCGGAAGTATATGGCGAGTTATCACCCTTCACTTCTTGCAAATAAAAACCTTTGAACAAACTCTCGCCACGGGCAGTCACCACCCCGCGAACCGTCACTTCACTTTCAGACTCAAATGCACCTTGAGGAACATAAGGGCTAGATTCGCCAGCACCTTGTACTTGATAAATAGGAACAATTTTCGCGCCACTGCAACTAAATACAGGTGTTTCTGGTGCGGTTGGCGTATTCAGAGAACCAAGACCAGTGAAAGTATCTTTAGGTAATTGTTCCCACTGGGCAGCATTAAAGACGGTATTTGCGACTAATGAGTCTAGTTTACGCTTAAGGGTAACATCGAGTCCCCAACCGACTGGCGTTGGCACATCACCAATAATATCAACCACGGCGCCATCTTTAACCAAAGCGACAGCATCACCGCCGTTAAAGCTTAAGCTACCAGAAAAACTATCGACGCCTTGTGGCAGGGTAATAACACCGCTTGAATTGAGAATCACTTTAGTGGCTTTAGGCGCAATGCTCTGGCCATCTAATACTTGCATATCTGACGCATCTGTTGCGCCATCTTTATAACGAACGAGCTTATAACCTGTGAGATCAATTGCCGCATCACCGCTGTTATACAATTCGATAGCTTTGTTATTAGAGCTACCTTCAACATACTCAGTGATTATGACATCAGCACTTGCCATCATAGGCAACGCCGCGGCTACAGCTAAAGAAATAGCCGTCAACTTATTAACATTTTCCATATCAACAACCCCATTATTATAATATTGCCGCTAATTTTTATTAACGTGCGGGCGGATTATTCCAGAGTTGTAGGGCTAAAAAAAGGGGGCAAGATCTCACTATGCATGCATAACATATTGATGGAAATGTAATTTTACAGAGTAAATTGTCTTACATTCAGAACAGTGCCATAATACAAAATTATTAAATAGCGATAAAACAATAAGTAAGAAAAAGACATCTAGTCCCCCTAGTTAACCTAAGTGAACAAATAATAATCGCAAAAAAAATATGATATTTTTATGATATTTTTAAACATGCCATTCTGAATAAGCGTATTAAATTTGTTGCTTTAAATATGCGTTATTCATTTAAAACTTAATCAGTGTTCCATCGTTCTAAAATAATGGCTTATTGATACAGCAATATCTTGTTATTCAAATAGCAAAATAAAACACTAACAAAGCTAAATAGCCTGTTATAACTCGGTTTGCTAATGAATTAAAACAAAGTAGGATTTAACAGCATAAAAAAATACCGCCAAAAGGCGGTATTTTTATAAAAGCATACTGTAACTAAAAATTACTTCTTAGCGGGTTCAGCAGCAGGTGCAGCTTGTGCTTTCTCAATTGATTTCAACTCAACTTCAAAAATCAGCGTTGAGTTTGGTGGAATCGTTCCAGTATCACGTTCACCGTAAGCTAAGTTTGCAGGGATAACAAACTTGTACTTAGCACCAACAGGCATTAACTGTACGCCTTCGGTCCAACCAGGAATAACACGGTTCAATGGAAATTTAGCCGTTTCACCACGTTTGTAAGAGCTATCAAACTCTTTGCCATCAATCAGAGTACCTACGTAATCTACTTCAACCGTGTCTTCAGCCGCTGGCTTTTCACCTGAACCAGGAGTGAGTACTTCGTATTGCAAGCCTGATGCAGTTGTGACTACGCCTGGCTTAGCTTTGTTTTCTTCAAGGAACTTTTTGCTATCCTCGAGATTTTTCGCCGCAATGGCTTTAGCTTGTTCTGTACGCTTGTCGTTTAATTTTTTGTCTAAACTTTGAAGAATGGTTTGCATTTCTTCTTCAGTTAACTTCAGCTGATCATTCAAACCATTAGTAAAACCTGTCACGATCAGCGTGCGGTCAACTGGTAGGCCTAATTCTTCTTGCTCTTTAATATGACCAGACATATAACGACCGATTGAAGCACCCACACTGTAGGCTTCTTTTTGTGCTTCTGTCGTTAATTCAACATTTGTGCTTGCATTTGTTGCTTTTTCTTCTTGATTACAAGCAGATAGGCCAATAACAGCCAATGCAACTAACGATAATTTATAAATCGATTTCATTAAAGCTTCCTCAGCATCCTCAAGCGGTTACAATAACCTAAGCGCGACAACTTTATACTAGTTATCTGGGTTATACCAACTAGATTCTTTATGGGTTAACTGTGATTAATTTCACTCTACCGAGTTAGAGACACCAACTTTAGGAGCAAGTTCATGAAGAAAAGCCTACTGCTGGTAATTTGCACGTTTTTTTTGACGGCTTGCTATCCTAAAGCCGAAGATATTCGCGTGCTCTCAAAAGACCCTTCTTACAGTGCAAGTCTCTCGAGCGATGCCACTCTCGCAATTGTCGCAACTCAGAATCAAGGAGTCCAATGTTGGGACTTAACCCAGCACACCCTTAAATACCAATGGGTGCATGGCGACCTTAATACAGGCGTAGCCAGCACAGCCATTTCACCTAATGGAGAGTTCGCTGCATCGTTAAGCCGCGATTCAGTAGCACTATGGACAATAGCCGACGGAAAATCCGTAGGTTGGTGGTCACTGCCCGCATCAGGAGAAAGTGTTGCGGTAGCCAACAATGGGGTTTTGCTTATTGGTTTAAACGATGGCAGCGTAATGTCTTTGAATGCGGCAAAAACGGCACTGATCAAATTTTTAGGCCATAAAGAACGCGTCAATACGGTTGCACTGTCGGCGGATGGTCGCATCGCACTCACAGGGTCAAATGATATGCAGGCCATTTTATGGCAGGCACAAACCGGACAACCAATCCACACTTGGGATCTTGGTAGCCGGGTGACTAAGGTGGCACTGAACGACAGTGGCAGTTTAAGCTTTACCAATGGCAGTACGAATGAAGCAAAAATTTGGGACAATTCAAGCGGTAAACTTTTAAATCAATTAGCAATTAATCGTCGCCAAATGACCTTTTCAGCAGTACGTTTTACTGAGCAAGACAAGCAGTTATTAACGGGAACTCCCGCCCGCGAAGTCATACTCTGGCAACGCAGTTCGGGTAAACCTATTGCACAATGGCAAATTGCGTTGACGAAAAACAGCCAAAACCGAGGAGCCGTTGTATACTCTGTGGCAATTCGAGATACCAATAAAGTCGTTAGTATCAGTAGCCAAGGCTTAGTTGAGACTTGGCAACAATAGAGGTTAGCCATGCAAGGTGTACAACAACAAATTGAAGAGCTGCAAACTAAATTAGCTTTTCAAGAACTCACTGTCGAAGAATTAAACCAAGAGGTGATTAAGCTGAATCGACTCGTGGCCCATCAACAGCACCAGATCCAGTTATTAGTTGGCAAGTTGCAGGCAATGGAGCCCAGCAATATTGCTACCCAAGCTGAAGAAACGCCGCCACCCCATTATTAATAACGAACTAAAATCGTCAGCCAAACGATGAAGACTAAATATCCAGGGAATGCGATGTTTAAAAATGAGATACAACACTCCTGTCAGCCGCTACCGATTGCCCTGGTAGGGGAAGCCATTTTAAAACAACAGGCAATTGAAGTACGCGACTTTGATGAAACGCTCAGTCAGTTAGCATCGCAAATGGTAGCAAGCATGGTAGAGGCAAAAGGCGTCGGTATCGCTGCCCCACAAGTGCACAGCCCGCTAGCGCTATTTATCATGGCATCACGGCCAAACGAGCGTTACCCCGATGCACCGCTAATGGAGCCCGTTGTAGTGGTTAATCCACACATCGAGTTGGCATCTTTACAACTCGAAAAAGGTGAGGAAGGCTGTTTATCTGTCCCAGGACAACGGTTTACCATTTGGCGTCACCACAGTATAGTTGTGCGCTATCAAAACCTAGCGGGACAGTGGCAACACGCCGAATTAACGGGTTTTATTGCACGTATTTTCCAACATGAATTTGATCATCTTCAAGGGATCACTTTGCTTGAGCGTTCACAAATGCCACAGCAAACACTAATGGCACAAGAAGGTAACCCACAGGCATGAACACCACCTTCATTCACTCTTTTATCAGACCCACCATCAGCACATTGATGCTCACCGCCATCTTAGGTTCGAGCGGCTGTGCCTATAACAGTATTTTTATCAATTATCCGGCACAAATCGCGCCAATCAAACAAGATCTCAATACCGCGACGCCCATGGCGGATATCGACAAATTAGCCAGTAATATCCAAGGCAATGACGGTTTGCTTTACGCTCAAGAAGCGGGGCGCATCGCTCAAGTTGCGGGGGATTTTGCCAGCAGTAAAAAATACTACGAGCAAGCGGTGGCGGCCTACACCGCCTTTGATGATAAAGCCAAGATTAGCGCCAGCGATATCGGCGCGACGGCGACAAGCTTAGTGTTAAATGACAATGCGATTCCCTACCGCGGCCCGGGCTTTGAGCGCATTATGCTGCACCAATATCAGGCGCTCAATTACCTATTCAGCGGCGACTATCAAGGCGCGCTAGTGGAAGTTCGTCGTAGTAACGAATTGCAAAGTTCAGAGCAAGAACGCTATCAAAAATCGCAAAAATCGGTACAAGCTATGGCTAATGGTACGATCGATGCCGAAGTGAATAAACTTGGGCAAGCGGCAGGCACTGTCACCAGCTCCTTCCTAAATGCTTATAGCTATTACACGACGGGCGTACTACACGAAGTGCTTGGTGAACCAAACGATGCCTTTATCGATTACCGTAAAGCAGCACAAATCACTCCTGATAACACGTATCTGCAACAGGATTTGGTCCGCCTTGCCAAACAACTCGGCATGCCGCAATACGATGAGTTTAAAAAGCGCTGGGGCGATGCCAAACTGCCTAAAGCGGGTGAAGGCCAAGTGGTGTTGATGGTCGAAAAGGGCTTTGTCCCCGAAAAACAAGCGCTCACAGTGCCCTTCACTATCCATGGCAACTGGCAAACCGTGTCTCTAGCGACCTATGGGCCAAACAATAGCTATGTGCCAGAGACTCAAGTGCAGGGCTTAGGCACAGTGCTTAAAACTGAACCTATCGCCAATATTGATGCCTTAGCGATTACCGCCTTGAAAGAAGATTTACCCGGAACCTTAGTCCGCCAAGTTGCAAGGGTTTATGCCAAATCGGAAATGGCTTATCAAGTCGAAAAAAGTGGTAAACCCGGCAATAATGCCGCCGATATTGGCAGTATTGCTATGCAGATTTTTAACGTTGTTACCGAACAGGCGGATCGCCGTAGTTGGTTAACACTGCCGAAACAGGCACAAATTGGCAGGCGTTATCTCAATCCTGGCGAATACACACTGCAATTGGATAAAGCACCACCGGCAAAAATTGACGTTGCCGCAGGCAAGACCACCTTGGTCTGGGCAATTGATACTGGTAATTACACCCGAATTTATTCAATAATCATTTAACCGAGCGGTGAATGTTTGAATAAAACGAGTGTCATTAAGTTTTTACAATCACAAAATGGAACTGACTATGAAACAATTTAAACTGATTTTTGTGCTGGCTGCCGTGATGGGTCTGGCTGCATGTCAATCTAAAGTAGAGTATGGTGATGCCACAGAGGTTGAAACCGTTAACGAAAACTTTGGCTCAACGGATCTGCAAGCCATTGCCGCTAAAATGGTTGATAGCATGATGACTTTCCCACCGATTGTGGCCATGACAGCGAACAACCGCCCAATTTTGTTTGTCGATAGCATCAAAAACAAAACCTCTGAGCATATTGATACTGAGTCAGTAACCGACTCTATCAGCAACAAATTATTGCGCTCAGGCAAGTTCCGTTTCATCGACATGACTAAAGTCGATTCAGTTCGTAAGCAACTGGATTACCAAAACAATACCGGTATGGTTGACCCATCAACCGCCATCAAGTTTGGTCGTCAAATCGGTGCCCAGTACATGCTGTATGGCAACCTATCTAGCATCGTTAAGCAAGATGGCAGCACCAAAGACGTTTACTACAAGATGACTATGCGTCTAATGGACTTAGAAACAGGTCTTATCGAATGGTCTGACGAAAAAGAAATCCGTAAGACCAAATCTAAGTCTTTCTTGGGCATGTAATCCCGCTCAAAGTGATAGGCTAATGCCGAAACATCCAAAAAAAGCCAGCATTTTTGCTGGCTTTTTTTACATTTTTAACATTGGTTATCCATGCTAAATAAGGTAGTGTACTCGCCCAAAACACTAAGCAATGATGCCGCTTTTGTATGGAGAAGAGTTCGCGACACAATCAGGCCGACTCATGCCCCACGACGCCGCATCTACGCCACAAATAAAGTAAATCGTTGAAGGATTTAAGTAGTGAATTTGTTTAAAGCTAGCCTAGTCGCCCTCACCTGCTCTGCATTAATGTCGTGCGCCGTTAAAAGTCCTTTAAATACAGGGCCAAGGGACGCCAGTCCCTATATCAGCCAGTATCAGGCAAGCCTACGTTCACAGGTAATATCGGATGTGCATTATGAGTTGGATTTTCAACTGACGGGTGACACGCAATTCAGCGCAACAACGAAGATCCACTTCAATCTTAGCGAGGTTCCTAAGCAACTGAGCTTGGATCTAAGCAAAGCACAAATTAAGCGTTTTTTGATTAACGGAACCGCCATTTACCCCAATTACAATGGTGCCTATATCAGCTTAAACACCCGCTTACTGACCTCGGGTGATAACACGGTTGAAGTGCAATTTACCCGAGCGCACAGCACTAATGGCGAAGGCTTGCATCGCTTCCAAGATCCCGTCGATGGCAAGGTCTACCTCTACTCTCACTTTGAGCCTGCCGCTGCGCAACAGATGTTTGCAGTATTTGATCAACCCGATTTAAAAGCCAATTACAAAATCAGTGTGACCGCGCCGAAGGATTGGCAAGTGATCAGTACCATGCGCGAGTCCTCTGTCACACCTGCGGGGACCATTAATCGTTGGGAGTTTCCTGAAACGCCTAAATTAAGCCCTTACAATTTCTCTATGCATGCTGGCCCGTACCATATGTGGCAGGATAATTCCGGCCGCTATCCTATGCGATTATTTGCACGACAATCCGTTGCTCACCAAGTGACCCCACAGGACTGGTTTACCTATACAAAACAGGGTTTAACCTTCTTTGACGCCTATTTTGGTATTCCTTATCCCTTTAAAAAATACGACCAAATCCTAGTGCCAGACTTTCTCTATGGCGCAATGGAAAACGCAGCAGCAGTGACCTTTGCCGAAGATCATTTCCTCCACAAAGCAGAAATGACCGCCGAGCAAAAACAAAGCTTGGCGGGTGTTATTATGCACGAAATGGCCCACCAGTGGTTTGGCGATTTGGTCACGATGAAGTGGTGGAATGGCCTGTGGTTAAACGAAAGTTTTGCTTCTTTTATGGGTACACTCGCGACCCAAGAAGCCACCGAATTTACTAATGCTTGGCGCAGTTTTTATGCTCAAGGCAAACAGCGTGCCTATGAGCAAGACAGCTTAGTCACTACCCATCCGATTGAAGTGCCTGTAGCTACCACCCAAAATGCCTTCGACAATATCGATGCTATTACCTATCAAAAAGGCGCCTCGACGCTCAAGCAGCTACGCCATTTACTTGGTGATCTGGTGTTCCGCCGCGGCGTGAGCAACTACCTCAAACAATACAGCTACCAAAATGCCGAGCTGGATGACTTTATCAATAGCCTCGCTAAAGCTGCCGGCAGAGACTTAAGCGCATGGACACAGGAATGGCTATACAGCGCAGGGGTAAACACCATTAAAGCCGAATACCGCTGCGACGGTAACCGCATTAGCGAATTTAGCCTGTTGCAATATCCCGCTAGCAGCGAACTACCGACACTGAGGGAGCAAAAAGTCCAAATTGCACTGTTTACTAAAGGACGTTTCGATTTAAGGCATGAGACCACAGTACCAGTAACCTACAAGGGCGAGCGTACCGAGGTAAAACAATTAGTCGGTGAGCGTTGCCCCGATCTGGTTTACCCCAACTATGATGATTGGGGCTTTGTGAAGGTGCAACTCGATGAAAAATCCTTCGATACCGCCAAGCAACAGTTAAGCCGAGTTACAGATCCGCTATTGCGCTCAATGTTATGGCAAAGCTTGTGGGACAGTGTACGTGAGGGCAACCTGAGTTTAGATCAATACCTCAGCACAGTATTCGTCAACGCCCCAGCGGAGAATGACTACACTGTGGTCGGTCAAATTATTTCTAGCTTGCTACGCAGTAAAGAATACCTCGCGCAGATCGCGCCTATTCAGCAAAACTATGCTGAAAATGCAGTTAAAGGCTTAGCGCAAATGAGCCTTCGTAAGACCATGGAGAGTCGAGGGGATAATGACTTCCAGCGCCGCTGGTTCGATGCCTATATCCAATTAGCCAGCGATCGTGACAGTTTACGTCATTTAGCGCAATTGCTAGACGGCACCACTAAAATCAAAGGATTAACTTTAGATCAAGATCTGCGCTGGGCTATCATAATCCAGCTTAATCGCTACGACTTCCCGAATGCGCAGCAACGTATAACACGGGAAATAGCACGTGATAACTCAGATTCAGGGGAAAAAGCGGCATTAGCCGCTCAAGTGATCCATCCTGAAGCTGCCGCAAAACGTCGCTGGTTGAGTAAAGTCCACGCCGATGTCCTACCGTTTGCCAAACAGCGCATCATCATGGAAAACCTCTATCCTGCGGAGCAAAAACTCTTAAGCGCAGCCACAGCTGAAGAGCGCCTCGCAAACTTAGCCGATATGGACAAAAAGGGCCCAGTGTTTATGCGTAGCTACAGCCGTAACTTGATCCCAACCGACTGTAATTACAATAGTATTACCGCCTTGGATAAAGTATTAGACAGCCAAACAGGCTTATCTAATCTTAGCCGTCGTACTTTATTAGAAACGCGTCAAGCAGAGCAGCGTTGCGTGCTAATCAAAAATAAAATGACCCACTGATAATGAGTTGAAAAAGAAGAGGCTCTGATGAGCCTCTTCTTTTTGCCTTGATCTTTACCTTACATGGGAAACCTGTAGATAAAAATGTAATAACTCTTTCAATGGTAGTGGCTTAGAATAAAAATAGCCCTGATGTTGATACACCCCTTTAGCCGCTAAATAATCTACCTGTTCTTGGGTTTCCACGCCTTCGGCAATCATCTCCATATTCGACTCGTGTCCAAAGGCAATAATGGCATCGAGCACCGCACCTTTAAGATCTTTCGTACCAATGGTATCGATAAACATCTTATCAATTTTGATACTATTAATTCCAAGTCGCTGTAAATAGCTAAAACCGCCAAAACCCGTACCAAAGTCATCCAGTTTAAAGTCATAGCACAATGGTAAAACGGCTTTTATTTCAGCTAAGGCTAGCTCAAATTGAGTGATAGGTTTGCGCTCCGTCAGCTCAAATGCAATCCGCTTAACCATGGGATCTCGGTTTAAAGAGAACCATTGACTCAGCAAGCCAGACTCTAAGTGCTGCGCAACAATATTGATGCTTACCCAGCCTTTTAGTTGAGCTAAATCGCGATACACCTGATCTAGCAATAAATCGGTGATCGGTAATATGAGCCCCGAATCCTCAGCATAGGGAATAAATTGATTGGGCTGAACTAATACACCATCAAATCGACGCCAACGTACCAGCATCTCCTGCCCAACAACATCGCCTGAACGGCAATCGATAATGGGCTGATAATAGGGAATAAATTCTTTTCGACTCATTCCTTTTTGCAGCAACATACCAAGCGACACCCGGGCAGACTGCCAGTTCCAATAAAAAATCACAGCTAAAAATGCTGCAATTAACGCTGCAATAAAGAGTACGACACCAATGCGATAGGCTTCTTGCCAGTAGAGATCATCACCCGCCTTTAAGGTTAAAGTGACATCTAACGTTTTAATATAACGAGATTTCTTGATAATGCTGTGGTTTTCATCAAGATTTTCTGTCCCCCTTACCATGGGGGAAAGCCCTTGATAACTGATGAGTAATTGATAACAACCGTGGCAAAGGTTAGATAGGGTTTCGTTATAAACAGAGCTATTAGTCAGCACGACTAACTTCTGCTCACCTAAATGAAAAGCATAGGCAAGACTACGAGCACGATCGGTGGCCGCGACCGTTGTCGCAATATCGACCTGTTGTGAGCCAAAAAATAAACTTCGAGATCGGTCAAGATGGTAATTGACTGGCGGACCGATATTGGAGCATTTTTTACCATCGGCAAGTTCTAGCTGAATAAAACGAACAATTGCTGGACTCAAGGATTGACTATTGAGTAACGCAATATCATCTTCATTGCAGGTAAAAGATAATTTAGCAAATGCCCGTTCAATATTTTTTTGCTTAAAATCATCAACACCATTTGCAAAAGTAAGTGTTATTTCATCAAAATCACGATTAAACCTTTTTTCTATGCTATAGGCCGTCAACCAAGGATAAATTGTACTCGCTAAAAGTATTGGTAAAAGAAAGATTAAGCATGAATGTAACCAAGGATTAAAGCACCAACGAGGAAAACTCCATTTCATCTATACTACTCTCTTACTTATGTGTGGGTGTACTTGCTTATGACACTTTAGGAATACTATGCTAAAAAGCCTTTCAAAACTGTGCAATAAAACAAGTTCACCATGATATAAGCAACTTTTGAAAATACTTATACAAAACAAAATACGGTTCGCTGCCACAACTTTATCAAATCTGAATGATCAACCATTAATGCTTTAGCTATTTCAGCCGCTATACTTTATTAACGTTAGGTTGCTAGCGGAATTTAAAGGAATAGAATATGCGTTCAACACTTAAAACTCGCCTACTTTTTAGTAGTCTCTTTGCCGTATTCATCACTGTTGCAGTACTGGTTAGTATTTCAAGCTACGTCATTAGAAATCATGCTATAGGCAATACCCAAGGTGAGATTGATCAACTAGCGAATACTTTTGCCGAAGGTATTGGACTGTGGATGAAAGATAGAAAAACAGCCATTACAAGCCTTAAAAAGACCATAGAGGCTGACCCGAGTGTACAAATTACCCCTTATTTATTACAAGCACATAATGCAATGGGGTTTGCACTCACCTATTTTGGTGATGAGCAAGGCAACATGTACCGCCAAGATCCAGCGCTCAATACCGCAAACTATGACCCACGTGCCCGACCTTGGTATATGGATGCCAAAGCCGCTAATAGCATGGTTATGACTGCTCCCTATGTCAGTGCCACCCTTAAAAAACAAGTTGTGACTATCGCTGAGCCAGTGATGGTTGCGGGCCAACTCTTCGGTGTCGCCGCGGCAAACCTTACCATTGACCAACTCACCGATGCGGTACAGCGGCTTGAAGTCCCCGGGAATGGCTACACCCTGATGGTAGACAACACTGGACTAATTATTAGCCACCCCAATAGTAAGTTAAATAATCAACAACTTACTAATATTGACTCTGATTTTACCCCCACCTGGCTATCACAACGCGCCAATGCCAATACTATGGAAGAGCGAGAATTAGATGGTGAGACTCAACTAGTCTATGTAGCGAACGTTCCGTCGACCGACTGGGCGTTAATATTTGTGATGAACAAACAAGAAATCATGTCGCAAGCGACTACGCTCGCTTGGTGGATGTCCGCCGTAGGCGCTGGGTTACTGGTAATGTTTGGTTTAGTATTAGTCGCAATCTTCAAAATGCAATTCAAAGACTTAGAACGAGTTGCTTTGGCACTAAATGATATCGCAGAGGGCGATGGCGATCTGACGGTGAGAATTCACACCGCAAACAGCCATGATGAAATTGGGATCTTAGCCTCAGGTTTTAACCGCTTTGTCGAACGTCTTCACGGCATGATTTCAAGAATGCACAATATTGCGGGCCAACTTGAATACCAAGCTAAGGGCAGCAGTGCATCTGCGGCAGATAACAGCCAACGCATTGCTGTTCAGCAGGACGAAGTGACGATGGTCGCCACCGCAGTCACCGAAATGGCCAGCGCCACAGAAGAGATTGCCAGCAACGCCGAACATACAGCGCAAACAGCGCAAAATGCCGTGAGCCTCTCGAATCATGGTCAAAAGCAAGTGATGCAAAGTCAGCAATCTATTCGTAACTTAGCAAATGAGGTTGATACCGCAGGACGTATTATCAGCGAGCTGAATGAGCACTCACAAAAAATTAATAGCATTCTATTAACGATCAGTGGGATTGCAGAACAAACCAACTTGCTGGCATTAAACGCAGCCATTGAAGCCGCTCGCGCAGGTGAGCAAGGTCGTGGTTTCGCCGTGGTTGCCGATGAAGTTCGCGTATTATCGCAACGCACTCACTCATCAACCCAAGAAATTCAGGCAATGATTGAAACCTTGCAACAAACAGCTGGCAAAGCCGTAAAATCCATGACTCAAAGCCATGATATGGCAGAAACGAGTGTGGCTGATGCCAACTCAGCCAGCGAGAGCCTGCTTCAGATAAGCAAAGCAATTAATGAGATATCTGATATGGCAAGCCAAATTGCAACGGCCGCAGAGGAACAAACCTCTGTTACTAGCGAAATTAATCGCAATACCGAATCAATTCGTGAAGTCTCAGAAAACCTCTCTATTGAGGCCCAAAGTGCGATGGTGCAGTCACAGGAGTTGGCTCACTTAGCCGCCTCACTGCAACAGGAAGTGTCACGTTTTAAACTATAAATACACTTGTTGCATTGATATAAACACCCGCTGTAGCGATTTTCGTTACAGCGGGTTTTAGTTAGAGTCTTAACACTGGCCTATAAGTGCTTTCCCTTCAAACCTTGATACCCCAACTCAATACGATTACCACCATTCTTTTTAGCCTTATACATGGCAGCATCGGCGCAGGAAATAAGTTGCTGTTCATCTTTGCCATGCTCAGGATACAAAGCGACACCAATACTTGGAAAAATATGAATTTGCTGCTCTACAAGCTCAAAAGGCTGATTCAATATATCCAGCACTTTTTGAGCAACGAGCAAGGTATTGTGTGCAGAATCAACTCGCTCCAGTAAGATAACAAATTCATCGCCACCAAAACGCGCGACCGTATCCGAAACTCTCACGCAGCTAAGAAGCCGCTGCGCGGTAATTTGTAACAACAAATCTCCCACACTATGTCCGTAGGTATCGTTAACCCATTTAAATTTATCTAAGTCTAAATAAAGTAAAGAGAAATAACTCGACTCTCGATGCGCTCGAGATAAAGCCTTTTGAAACCTATCGTAAAATAACTCTCTGTTGGGTAGATGAGTCAACTGGTCGTAGAGTGCTATCTGCTCTAAGCGAGCCAACATTTGACGACGTTCGATGGCGAACGCAATTTGAGTCGAGACAAACTCCACCAATTCACAATCCTGTGTAGTATAGCTTCTCGAACCTGGGTTGCTATGCATTATCAACGCGCCTATCACCCCTTTGTGCAATCTCAACGGCACGCCGAGCCAGCAATCTTTAAAAGTTACTGCTAATGGCGATGAAAGCGTATTCGACATGGGACAAAAGAGTAAGGATTGTCCCGTTTGAATGATCTGCTCAGCAAAATAATTAGCATTACTGATATATGCGATATTTTGCTCGGACACCGATAACTGGTAAGGAAAATCTAATTGATTTGAATCTTGGTCATAAAGCGCGATAGCAAAATTTTCTGCGGGTAAAAGTTTTGCAATGATCTGGTGGATATGACTATAGAGGGATAGCAAATCCTCGGCCACATGAACCGCCTCGGAAATCTCGTATAACGCGGCTTGCCGACGCTCAGCATTTTTATTTTTGGTAATATCGCGAGCCACCGCAACGCGTTGTTGATATTCATCAGACCAGCGGGCTGACCACAGAATATCCACTATGCTGCCATCTTTGCGTATATAACGATTTTCAAAATCGATTTTATAGTGATCTGTCATAATTTCATTGGCCGCAGCAAGCGTACGTTCACGGTCTTCTGGTAAAACCAAATCCAACATCTGCATACCAATCATTTCATCTGGCGTGTAACCAAAAATACGTTCAGCACCCGCACTCACAAATTCAAATCGCCCCGATTTATCCACCACACAGATGGCATCTAATAGCAAATCAATAAAGCGACCAAGTGAAGTATAACCTTCGTTTTTCACACGACTCTCCCACCACGCCTGCAGACAAAACGAGAATAGCTAACTGACTATTGCAGCTAAGCTTTGCATCCCTGTATAGAACCAACGCGCGAATACTCGATGATTAAGGTTAATAGTACATAATATCATACTATTAGAGTAGGTTAATTAGCATGGCAGTTCCACTATTACAACATTCCATACATAAAGCCGAATTGGACATTAGCTTAACCCAATAACAGCATCCGCAAGATGCTTAGGGCGTGTTGACGTTTCAGGGTTATTTTTGCAGCAATTTGGCTGGCTTTTATGCAAGGCAAAGTCCGTGCTGTGTAGTTATTCTACATAAACGGACGATAACGCGGCAGAAAAGCCAACCAAATGCTGCCCGAAGGGTTCGTCTGGCAAGCCCTTGCTCTTACTTTCAGTCATAAGAGCCGCTCGTCATTTGAGTAAACTACACATCATTCCTCGTTTCGCGAGCACGTGCTTGCCAGAACGAACAAAATCTAATCTCGAAACGTCAACACGCCCTAGTATTTGACTGAGATAAAACTCTTTGAGCACAATAGCCAATTCAAATTTAGTTGATTATATCTGGAGTTATTTTGACGGCGCTTAAGTCACCTTTACACCAAGCGAATCATTTTCGCCTAGGGCTTGCAATGTGGTCTCATCAGCATTGGCAAAGCAGTGTTTATGGTGCAACAACTAAGCAAGCCGATCGCCTTGCCCGCTACGCAACCATTTTTAACACTGTAGAAGGTAATACCAGTTTTTACGCCACGCCAAATACACAAACAGTGATGAACTGGCACAGCGCAACACCAGATGACTTTCGCTTTACCTTTAAACTACCGCAGCTCATCACCCATCAAAGACAGCTGCAACATTGTCAGCAGGAACTAATGGAATTCTTTCGGGTGATGTCGCCCTTGGCTGAAAAAACTGGGCTATGGAAGATCCAACTTCCCGCCTACTTTGGCCCGGAGCAACTAACAACCTTGGCGCATTTTTTAGAAATGCTTCCCCAAGGCTTGACCTATGGCGTTGAAGTACGGCATTTAGCCTTTTTTGCGAAGGGCGAGGCTGAGCGAGCACTAAACCGCTTGCTGATGGATAAACAGGTAAATCGCATCATTATGGACAGTCGGCCCTTGTTTGCCCTACCGCCCGCTAGCGAAGCAATTATTGATGCCCATAAGAAAAAACCACAATTGCCCGTACATGCTATCGCAACTGCAAATGCGCCAGTGGTTCGCTTTATCGGACAAACCGATGGTACTATCGAAGCCTTAGCCGCCAATAACGATAAGTTACAGTTCAAAAACAACGATAGCTTTTTCAAAAATTGGTTACAGCAACTTCCCCTCTGGATTAAAGAAGGTCGAGAACCCTATCTTTTTATCCATACACCCGACAATCAAACGGCTCCAGAGCTCGCAGTTCGTTTATATCAGCAGTTACAGCAGCAAATCGCCGCTGAGATTTGCTTACCAACAATCAAGTTACACACACCACCATTGGCAGATCCTACCGCGCAAATGCAACTCTCTTGGTAGAGGCTGCATATCAACTTCAGCTTAGCCCCAAATTGAGTTAGCGAGAATAAAGACCAATGCCGACAAGAACATCGTAATAGGCAGCGTGAGTACCCATGCCAATAGAATTTGCTTAATGGTTTGGCTTTGCAGCCCAGAGCGATTGGCAACCATAGTACCCGCAACCGCCGAAGACAGAATATGCGTCGTTGAAACCGGCATCCCCGTGACGCTGGCAATCCCGATCGAAGCCGCAGCCGTCACCTGCGCAGCAATACCTTGGCTATAGGTCATTCCAGACGAGCCTATTTTTTCTCCCACGGTATAAACAATTCGCCGCCAGCCCACAAGCGTGCCACAACCCAAGGCCGTCGCAATCGCCACTATCACCCAAAGCGGCGCGTATTCGGTCGATTTAGTCAAATCCTTACGCCATTTAGCTAAAGAGCTTAACTCCTTGGCTGGTAAGTCTAATTTAGACACTTTACGAGCGGTATCATCGATACACAGCAACAACCTACGCACTTCACGGCGCTCTTCTACCGTCATATCTTGAAAACTATTCGCCTTATCCAAACGGCGATCAAGCAACGACATCGCGGGTAACACGGTCTGTGCCGAACAATGACTCAACAGCTCATCACTCGCCTCAAGCTGCGCTTTTACATCAACTAAATCGCTAATTATCGCTTGATTGCGGCTATAAATAGCCATAATCCGCCTGTTTGCATCCTGCGTCCTTGCCAAATCATAGGACTGGCTGCTCATATCGAGGGCAAAATACGCTGGGGCCATACAGATAAGCACCAGCATCACTAAACCTATGCCTTTCTGCCCATCATTCGAGCCGTGGGCAAAACTCACCCCCATGGCCGAAGCTATCAGACTGACGCGCGCCCAAAATGGTGGATGGCGTTTACCATTAATCTGAAATTGTTCATCGGGCGTACGGTGGATCTTGTGCTTTTGCCACATGAACTTCATCAGCAATAGCAGTACTCCAGCCAGCACAAAACCAAGGGTGGGCGAAATAATCAGGGATAACATGATTTGCGTGGCTTTAGTGAGATTAATACCATGCAATATAGGCTGGTGATGTATCCAAGCAAATGCGCCACCAACCCCCATAATCGAACCAATTAAGGTGTGGGAGCTAGAAGCTGGAATACCAAAGTACCAAGTACCTAAGTTCCAGATAATGGCGGAAAATAACAGTGAAAACACCATTAACAGCCCTTGAGTGGAGTCCATCCCCAACAAGGAGTCAACGGGAAGAAGATGTACTATGGCATAGGCTACGCCAAGTCCGCCAAGTAACACTCCCGCAAAGTTAAAAAGGGCTGATGAAACCACCGCTAAATTTGCAGGCATAGCTTTGGTATAGATCACCGTCGCAACAGCATTGGCGGTATCGTGGAAGCCATTGATAAATTCGTAGGCCAACACAAATAACACTGCCAGCACTAAAGCCACCGACCAACCAAAGCCGATAGAGGTAAATATCTCAAACATAAATCGCGAACCTATGACGAGGACGCCACAGATTACGCCCAAGGTTGGGTATTTGACAGTGAAAAATTATTTAGATTTTCAAAAAGTGAATTAGTGCTCAATAACTTTGAATCCAACTTGCAATTAACAAATCGCTTGATGCAAAAACGCCAGCACTGAGGCTGGCGTTTTGATTCACCCATATAGCTTACTGTAGATGACCTGCGTTATGCAGTTCACGTTCGTTCATCGGCGGTGGTGTCCATTGGTACATCCACGTTTCAGACAAAGGTTGACCATCTACTTCTAAGTAAACTCTTAGGTTAATCGGCTCAACGCTATCCTCTGGCGGCACGAGGTCAAACATAGCGCGGTAACCATTGATCGCATGTTGTGGGCGAGCAGAGTCGATTTCCACACGGCCTTGTGAAGTTGAAATTACCGCTTTCACTTGAGTATCTTTACCCAGCATAGGTAAGGAACCACCAGCAAAATCAATCACGAAGCGCTTGCTATAGTACTTACGCTTTTGACCAACTACGCCACCAATACCAGTAAAGGTATCCACTACGCGAGCACGGGGTGACTGCACAGGTGGAGTACCGCCCCAGTACATGTTGTAGCTATAGAGCAACTCTTGGCCTGGTTGAATGGGCTCTGCAGGATTCCAGAAAGCAACGATATTGTCGAAGGTTTCGTCCAGTGTTGGAATTTCAACTAACTGCACCGAACCTTTACCCCAATTACCTGTTGGTTCAATCCACAGACTTGGGCGCTTCTCATAGAATACGCCGTCATCTTGATAGTGGTCGAAATTACGGTCGCGCTGCATTAACCCAAAGCCCTTGGGATTCTCATCGCTATAGGCGTTGAATCTCAAGTTACTTGGATTGCCCAGAGGGCGCCAAATCCATTCACCGTTCCCCGTATGCATGGCAAGTCCATCTGAATCGTGGATCTCTTGACGCCAGTCGTAACCTGTACGGCGATCGTTCTCACCGACCATGAACATACTTGTCAGTGGTGCAACGCCTAAACGTTCGATAGCCTTACGCGGATAAATTGCCGCATCAACCTTCATCTTCAAACGCTCACCCGGCTCGATATCAAAACGGTAAGCCCCTGTTACACTTGGTGAATCTAACAGAGCGTACACAGTCGCAATATTAGAACCTGGTTGCGGCTTCTCTAACCAAAAACGGGTAAACATCGGAAATTCTTCAGGCTTAGGCAACGCAGTATCAACCGCCAAACCACGGGCTGAAAGACCATACTGCATTTCCTGACCGACCGCGCGGAAATAGCTTGCGCCCAAGAAGGCGACAACGTCACGTTGCCAGTCAGTGTTGAACTGCATTCTAAAGCCTGCAAAACCTAAATCTTTAGGAAGCTGGCTACCCTTTACCTTCGACTTACCGTAATCGAACATAGAAGGAGAATATTCAATCAGTTTAGCCTTGCCATTTTCCAATTGGTAAATGTGCACTGGTGTATCGAAATACAGGCCTAAGTGGAACAACTCGGCGCGAAACTCCGAATCATCCTCATGCCACAGTGCGGCTTTTTTCTTGAAATGGAATTGCTGGTAATCATCCCAGCTCATGCCCTGTAAGCTTTTTGGTAACTCACCCTTGTGGCTTACATAGGACTCTGTCGCCAGCGTATGGGCATAGCCTTTTAACCAAGCGTAGCTAAACTCTTCTTCCTGCGGCGCACTGGCTTTACCCGCTGCACAAGCAGATAAGCTTAACAACACACTACAGGTGAGCAGTACGCTGCCAACCATCCGTTGTAAGCGGCTACGAGTAGACTGAGCTTCTACCGATGGCATCACCATCGGCTCAGGATTTAAATGTCTTTGTTCGGGAAATAAATTGGGTTGCATAAGCAGACTCTGAATTGGTGTAACTTCCTGACACTTCTCTGCAAAAGTAAGCATTATTGCAGTGACTGCCCTGTGGAGAACTGTTGATGACAGTGATAACAATAACTCTATCTTCATCAGTTCGCCAGAATCTAACATAATTTCGACGCAATGGAATATGTCACAGTGACAATATTCAATACTGACGCCAGTTTATGAAAATAGTATTAAAAAGGGCTGCAAAATGCAGCCCTTTATGGTCATAAAGCCAATTAAGTTATAACTTTGTATCTATTACTGTTTTGCGTTTGTTATTAGCAATAATCAAGGCGATTAAACACACCACACCCACGGCGATGCCCACTGGTTGACTCAGGGATTGAGGTAAACCTAAACCAATACCTGCGGTAACAATGTAAGACACTGTCACACAAGTGCCCGCAATCGCAGGCAAGCTTACTATCCAGTGAAAACTGCCTCTATCGAACAGATATTTTGTCGCCAACCATAGCACACTGGTCGATAGCAGCATGTTTGAGAAAGCAAAATAACGCCAGATCAAGGAGAAGTCGATCTTGGTCATAAAGTAAGCGATGGTCAATATAGGCGCCGCTACCAGCAAACGGTTACGCATACTCTGAGGGATATTAAAAGCGTCGATAATGGTTAGACGCAGCGATCTGAACGCAGTATCCCCCGAGGTAATCGGGAATATAGCGACCGCAATAATTGCCATCACGCCGCCTAATACCCCAAGATAGCTCGTAGCCACTTGGTTAACCACTAAGCCAGGGCCGCCTTGGTCTAGTAAGCTCTTAAGCTCAACATATCCGCCCGGGAAGGCCGCAATCCCCGCAGTCGCCCATACACAAGCCACCACACCTTCAGCCACCATAGCGCCGTAGTAAACTGGGCGAACGTATTTCTCGTTTGTCAGGCAGCGTGCCATGATAGGTGCTTGAGTTGAATGAAAACCACTAATAGCACCACAGGTAATAGTCACAAACAGTAATGGCCAAATCGGTAAACCATCGGGGTTAGGTTCCAATAACTCATTGTTGTAATGGCTGTGGTTGAAGTACGCGAACACATCGCCCATTTCGGGTAACTGCGGTGCATTGATGAGGAGAGCCACTGCAATCGAAGTGGTCATCACGATCATTAATAGGCCAAACGCGGGGTACAGCTTAGTGATGATCTTATCGATTGGCAGCATAGTGGCTAAGAAGTAATAGGCCAAAATCACTAATACCCAGAAGGTGTTATTGCCAAAAATAGTATCTTTAAAATAATCGAGATTACTGAGTAGTCCTGCAGGGCTCATGATAAACACCACGCCCACGAAAAAGAGTAACATCGCAGTAAACAGCAGCATCACGCCTTTAAAATAGATGTTAAAATAGTGGCCCGCGATTTCAGGCAGACTCTTTCCATCTTCTTTTATGCTTAACACCCCAGAGAAATAATCGTGCACCGCGCCGCCGATAATGTTGCCTAACACAATCCAGAGTAAGGCTACTGGGCCATATAAAGCCCCTAGAATAGGGCCAAAAATAGGCCCGACACCGGCAACGTTTAAAAATTGGATTAAAAACGCTTTAGCTGGGTGGACGGGTACATAGTCCACGCCATCTTCGAATCTTGCTTGGGGTGTTTGCGCTTTAGGATCAATCCCAGCTTGGCGTTCAACAAACGGACTATAAAACTTGTATGCCAGCACTAAGAGCGCAAGACATAAGAAGAAAATTAACATTATTTAACTATCCATACTTTAGTAGAAGGTGATTAACTAGAGAGTTTCATTGAGTTAGCCAATGAGATCAAGCCATCACATACTAGACTAAAGTCGGGTTGATAAATCTGAATTTACGATAAGACTCGCTTATCTAAATAGATTTTTCAAATAATTTGTCTGTAAAAAATAAATCCAATCTTCTCTATAAATGTTTCAGCTATTGGCTGTATAGCTTGTTTAAGCCTTAACTCAGCACAAATTCAAATAATGGCGCCGTATCATCTTCCTCTTGAATGAGTCTGTCCGTCTTTACAAATCCATGGCGCAGCAACACCCGCTGGGATGCAACATTATGCAGTGCCACATGGGCAAAGAGCGGCCTTGAGATCACTAACGGTAAAAATGTGCTCAAGGTTAAGGTTGCGACCCCGCGCCCCCAAAATGCACGGTCAATCCAGTAGCCAATCATCGCCTGACCATCCCTATGCCAATGACCGATATTGCCAACCAGCAAGCCATCGACTTCTATCCCCCGTGCCAGTACCGACGCCTGTCCGAGGATATTTTGCTGCCAGTGAAGGTAAAACGCCTCACGGTCCCGCGAGGGGAACTGCGCCAATTGGGATGCAATCGGATCCTGCTGATGGGTAAAGATCAACTCCAGATCATCTTGTTCTATGGGTCTCAATGTCACATTCGATACGCGTGTTTGCTTATCCATCCTATATCTCTATTCAATTTCATCATCATGACATCTCGACATTCGCCGTCAGCTAAAAAAATGGGCGCATAACCCAAGCAGAGGTTAGCGCCCTAAGAGGCAAAACAACATCATTTAAACAAACAAAATCACAATTAAGGTGGGGAGGGTTAACGTAACCCAGCAAATCACTAACTCACACTAACTGAAGATCACGGCAAATACGGGCGCGCCCAGCACCATCGCAATCCCGATAAAAATCATGGTCAAACTGGCAATGACGCCCTCTTGCTGGCCTAACTCACTGGCTTTGGCGGCGCCCGCACCGTGGGCTGAAGCGCCCAAGGCCACGCCTTTACCTAAAGAGGTGCGAATATGCATCAACTTGAACAGCGGCTCGCAGACTAACATGCCGATAATACCGGTGATGAGCACCATCATGGCGGTCAGTTCTGGCACACCGCCAAAGGCGCTTGTGGCCTCCATCGCAAAGGGCGTAGAGACCGAACGCACCAACAAACTCTTTGCAAGCTCCACAGGTAGAGGCACAAATTTGACTAATAGCCAGCTCGACACCATGCCCAGCAACAGTCCAGCCATCACGCCAAGGGCAATGGTCAGCGGATATTGGCGAATGAGTTTACGCTCCCGATAAATTGGCAAGGCAAATGCAATTGTCGCAGGTGCTAACATAGCCATTAACCAATGGGTATATTCAAAATAAGTTGGCAGCGGAATATCGAGATTAAACACCAAGAGCGTGATCACTACTGGCGCAAGTACAATCGGCGCTAACCACCATACCCGGTGGCGCTTATACAAACGCTTCGCCGCAAAATAACAAAATAGTGTTAATAACAAGCTGATAAGTGCCAATCCCGTCTGCGAAAACACTAACTCAGAGACAACTGCAGGACTTAAGCTAACGCTCGACATTACACGGCCTTAGCATGGCGACGCGCATGCTTTTTGATATTGAGCTGACGCTCGAAGCGAAACACTCTATCAACCACAAATCCCGTACCCACCATCACGCACACACTGCCCATCACTAAGGTGAAGAGGATATTCAACCCATATTGCTCAAACAGGCCTTCGTACTTGATAACTGAGATCACTGGCGGAATAAAAAACAGCAGCAGCTCACCGATAAGCCAAGCCGCGCCGAGCTGCACAGCATTTTCAGGAATTAACTTAGTCGCTAACAAAATCAGCAACAGACCTAAACCTAATACACTACCAGGCACTGGTGAATGCGCCCAAGAGGCAAACCAATGGCAGGCAAAAGACAATAAACAAAAGAGGCCAATTTGAGTTAACAATAAAGCCCCATGACGGCATCGACGTATTGCGGCTTGTAGGAAAGACATGCGGTTTCTCGATTTACACCAAAAGTTACTATGGGATTATTTTAGGCTTGCCTATTAAATAAAAAAAATGAATATTAAGCATGTAATCCATGAATTTTAAGAATGCATTATAGGGGCGAGAATGGATCTCAAAGTGCTGCGCTATTTTATCGAGATCATCGATGCTGGCGGTTTTGGTAAAGCCAGTGAAAAGGTTCATCTCACCCAACCCGCCCTCTCCAAGGCGCTGCGCCAATTAGAGGAAGAACTCGATCTTGTGCTACTCGAGCGCGGCAAACGTGGCACTCAGGTCAAACTCACCCAAGCAGGAGAAGTGGTTTATCGTCATGGTAAGGAGTTATTAGCCGGACGCCAACGTATGCTGGCCGAACTCAGTGCCCAGCGCAGTTTGACTGCGGGTGAATTAAAACTCGGTCTCGCGCCGCTCGGCAGTGCTGAAATTTTTGCCCCTATTATTGCCAAGTATCGCCAGCAGTATCCACAAATCGAAATGCACTTGTTAGTCCGTGGTGGCGTTGAGCAAACGCTGGCAATTCAAAAGGGCGAAATAGAACTGGCCACTGGCATAATCGACCTTGATGATGGCTATGACGGCATTCGAGTGTTTAACGATCCTATGGTGGTAGTGCTGCCCAAGGAAAATCCCCTCACTACCAGGGAAATACTCTCAGTCCATGACTTAATCAATGAGCCACAAGTGATGTTTGAGACTGAATACACCCTGCATCAATTGGTGCTCAACGCCTGTCAGCAAGCCGGATTCTCCCCTCAAAATATCACCCGTGTTAGCCAAGCGGACTTTGGTATCGCACTGGTGGCTGCGGGAACTGGCGTGATGATACTGCCGCGCTCGATCGCGCGGCGTTATAGTGTGGCGGGGGTGGTCAATATTCCACTGGCGAGTGACGAATTGCGCTGGGAGTTATCGCTATTTTGGCGCAAAGAACAAGTATTGTCCTTTGCGGCACAGGCGATGATCGCGTTAGTTAAAAAGCACTTAACGCAAAAATAACCTCCTACCAAGGCACGACTAAGCTAAAACGCACTAAGGTATCGTTATCCCAAGGCAGGATGGGCAAGTAGTTAGGTGAATGCACACTCTCCTTAGCATAGTGGTCTAGATTGTATTCAGTGTGTTCCACATACAGTAACCACTGGCTGCCCTTCTCCCAGTAATCAGTATCGTAACTCATGCTGAAGCGATATTGATTTTCAAGCCATTGATCGCCATCGTTCCAAGTTTGCGCGGCTAAGTTCACTTTTAATTTGGGCGTTAAATCAACACCAACGCTACCCATTACAGTGTAAGCAAACTCACTATTACCAAAATCGCCTCTATCGTAACCTCGGGTGCGGGGCACATCATCATCGATTTCTAAAAAGTAATAGCCCGCACCCGCCTTAAGCTGGGCTTGGGTTTGTTGGCCTTGATAATTGGCTGTTATCCCGGGAATAAACTTTGCCTGTTTCTCCACTGAACTCACAGTATTACGCTTGCCCTGTAAATCCACTTGCCACCCTAAGGATAACTGCGGGGAAAAACGGTAAAGCTCCCCAAGAGCAGCATATTCCGATTTAAACCACATCGGGATATGGTCAGGATCCAGCTTATCCGTATCAATATCGATAAACATATCCAGCACCGCAGACAGATAAATATCCGATGCAGTGGTATGTTCAATAATGATATTGCCATTGGCCCCAAAGGTATGCGAATTTTCTTGTTCGACAATAAAATCATGAATGCCCATAGTGTAATGCCATTGGGTTGATTCCTCTGCATAAACAGAGGTTGCTAAACTTAAAAGCAACGCTACAGGCGCCAAAATTTGGTATTTCACATAGTGCTCCATCAATTGCGATTTAAAACCGCCGATTAGATTATTTAAGTTTAATTTAATCAATTTTGCATCATTTGTATCTGAGATAGTTCATAAAAATCCAGCCTATTCACTAAAGTGAATAAAAATTAGCTCACCTCATCACTTTGAAGCGCTAAATTGCTATTCACGGTCACCCTAAACAATTTCACAACCTTTTAAAAAACTATTGATATCAAACACCACAATCATAATAAACATGATGTTCGTTATTTAGACCGCCAGTCCAACAATGAATTTTTAATCATAAATAAAGCATAATTATTGACACGAATACGCAATCCTCCTATAGTCGCCACATTGCCAGTTATCCAAAAGAGAGTATTAAATGAAAAAATCCATGTTATTAGGCGGCCTAGCCCTCAGTGCCACCTTGTTGTTAGCTGGATGTGGGAAAAGCAACGATGTTTTAGTGGTGGGAACCAATGCGGCCTTCCCGCCCTTTGAATACGTTGGCGGACAAAGTGGCGACGAAATAAAAGGCTTCGACATTGAGCTTGCCAAACAAATCGCTAAAGATGCCGGCAAAACGCTTAAAGTCGAAAACATGAAATTCGATTCACTGATCGTGGCGCTAAACTCAGGCAAGATTGATTTTATCGCCTCGGGCATGACCATCACGCCAGAGCGCCAGGCCAGCGTTAACTTTTCGGAGCCCTACTATGAGGCAACTCAAGTGCTGCTCGTCAATAAAGATAACGACACAATTCATACCCTTGATGACATTAAAGACAAACACTTTGCGGTGCAGCTCGGCTCAACCGCCGATATGATGTCTAAAAAATACACCCAAAATGTCACTGCTTTTAACACAGGCTTCGAAGCCATCATGGAGCTGAAGAATGGTAAAGTCGACTTAGTGCTATTCGATAGCGAGCCTGCGGCGAACTATCTGGCGAAAAACCCCGATCTCAAACTGATCAAGCTAGATTTCCCCGCTGAGTTTTATGGTTTTGCGGTGTCAAAACAGCAGCCTGAACTCCTCACTAGCATTAATAACACGCTGAAAAACTTGAAAGAAAGCGGCCAATATCAGACGCTCGTTTCAGCCCATATCAAGTGATCCCTATGTTAGAAGCAATCAATACTTCGCTGTTTAGTCCCATTGGTGACGACGGCATGATAGGCATACTGCTGATCTTAAACGGCTTAAAAGTCACCTTGATTGTGACCTTCTTCGCCATGTTATTAGGCGCAGTATTAGGCGTGGGCACCACACTGATGAAGATGTCATCAAAGTGGTATATCCGCTTCCCCGCCGAACTTTATGTTGGCGTTATTCGTGGCACGCCTGTGGTGGTGCAGTTAGTGATCCTTTACTTCATCGTGCTGGCCGCATTCGATGTCGATAAAATTACCGCCGCCATTATCGCCTTTGGTTTAAACAGTGGCGCTTATATCTCTGAGATTATTCGCGCAGGGATCCAAGCCGTCGATAAAGGTCAAACCGAAGCAGCACGCTCGCTTGGACTATCGCAAGCCATGACCATGAAGCTGATTATTCTGCCGCAGGCGATTAAGAATATTCTGCCCGCATTAGGCAATGAGTTTATCGTGCTACTCAAAGAAACCGCCGTGATTGGCTTTATTGGCGGTGTGGATTTAATGCGGGCGGGTGAGATCATCCGTAGCCGCACATTTGAAGACAGTATCCCACTCTTTACCTGTGCACTGATTTATCTGTTCCTGACCTACAGCTTCACATTTATGCTGTCGAAATTCGAAAAGAGGTTGAAGCAAAGTGATTAACATAACCAACCTACACAAAAGTTACGGCGATAATGCGGTCCTTAAGGGCATCAACGAACATATTCGCCAAGGCGAAGTGGTGAGTGTGATCGGCCCCAGCGGCAGCGGTAAAAGCACCTTTTTACGTTGCATCAACCTGTTAGAAAAACCCACCCAAGGCGATATTGAAATCGAAGGGCAATCCATTACCGCCAAGGATGCCTGTGTCGATAAATTGCGGCAAAAAGTGGGCATGGTGTTCCAAAACTTCAACCTATTCCCCCATAAAACCGTATTGCAAAACATTACCTTAGCGCCAGTGAGCCTAAAGTTAATGACCCAAGCCGAAGCCGATAACAAGGCGCTGGCGCTGCTTACTCAAGTGGGCTTGCAGGATAAAGCCAATGCCTATCCTTCGAGTCTCTCTGGTGGACAAAAACAAAGGGTTGCCATTGCCCGCGCACTGGCGATGGAGCCGGATCTCATGCTATTCGACGAGCCCACCTCAGCACTCGACCCCGAAATGGTCGGCGATGTACTGGATGTGATGAAGGACTTAGCGCAAAAAGGCATGACCATGGTAATTGTGACCCACGAAATGGGCTTTGCACGCGATGTTTCCGACAGAGTCATCTTTATGGATGGCGGCTATGTAGTGGAGTCCAATATCCCCGAGGAATTATTCACCCGCCCTAAAGAAGCCAGAACCCAAAGCTTTTTAAGTAAAGTGCTGAGGTAATAAAGACTTATGCAACATTGAAAGGTGAACAATGGTATTTGCTTGATGAGACTCAGCGTGCTTTGAGACAGAAGAGCGTTAAAAATTGAAAGGCGAACCATGGTATTTGCTCGACGACGCGCAGCGAGTCCATCCGTGGATGCTCGACCGCCCCGTCTGATGTGAATGGATTCACGAATGCCGCGATGACATGGATGCCAAAGAGCGGCCATGGGGCGGACGGTCGTCTCGCTAATCACCATGGCTCACCCTTTTAGCATCCGTGTAGCTTGCAGGTTTTAAAGAAACACACAGCATGCTTTGGGACAAAAGCGAGCTAGATTCCAAGCTCTAATTCATGAGTTTCAGATTAAAATTCGTAATGAACTCATTGAAATCATTAATTGCCACCGAGCCAAACATTAACAAGTACGTATAAGGCACTAACCTGTGTGGCCAAACAAAATCGAAAATCTGGTAAAAAGACGGAAGATACAATCGTAAATTCCATCCTAACGCAACCACCCTCATGATAAAAGTTACCCAGCCCTCCAATGAAAACTGATCTCTTTGGGCTAAGCAACTCAAGAATTGTCTGAGGTTTAGAAAGGTTTAGATAACCCGATTTTAGTCTTATATTAATCAGCCAAACTTACCTATTAAGATTGGCATCATGAATGCAAATACGGCTAATGTAGTACCTATAATCAACAGTATTCGACATGAGGAAGCAATTTTATTTAAATCTCCATCATTTAGTTGATGATATTCCTCTTTTAATAAGAACATAATTACTTTATTTGAATTACTAAGGCTATTGTTGTAAATATAGCCAACTTTACCTAACGCTTCCCACTTTTCAGGATATTTACTTTCCAATAGTAACGACATTTTTTTAAAGGAAATAAAATACCAAACAGTAATAGGAAAAAGGCATATAATACAAACTGTCCAAAGATATTGCATTGTAGTAGATCCGACCACCCATTTTAAATCAACAACATAATGCACTTTCAGTTTGCCTACAACTTGTAAAAGTTAACATTGTGAAAAAAGAACCATCAGCAGTCGCAAGGACAGCATCAGGGCAATAAATTGCGTTAATCCCTTTAAAAAAGGGTGTATTTCAGACGAGGTATATTGTCCCTTAGTGTTTTGGATAGGTTCGGCAATGATTGCTGTCGAAGTAATATACATTGTTGTCAGTTGCACTAAAAATGCTGGCAGCTTGCCGCAAAGTGCCGTCGTCGCTTTTCGAGATGTTCGCAGTAATCGCTCAGTTCTTACAGGGTCCCCCAGGCTCATTGACATTACATTCCTGCACGCTTTTCACAGGTATTGAAGTTCTGTGGAGAGCAAAATGTCACCGGTGTATAAATTATTTCTTGATACTTTTGTTTGGTGACAATTTTATAAAGCGTCAAAATTGCCTGCCTGCCCATTTCATAGGGATTTTGACCGACATTGATATGCGCAAGATTATCCTTCAACATCATTAATTGCTCTGGAGAGGTGTCGGTAATAATAACGACGACCTCCTTGTTGCTAATTTTTCCTTGGTATGGGGCAATCATGTCACGGTAAAGCACTGCATCATTTTGAGCCCAACCACCAACAGCAATAAATGAGTCTGCTTTCACCGGCTTGCCTTTCATAACAGACTCCATTTGTTTAACCGCTTGACTAAGTTGGTCAAAATTAAACAAAGGTTCTCTCACTTCTGTCCAGCCCTGTTCGTTATTAAGTAATTTCCCTGGAGGAATATCGTATTTTTTTCCCGACAACGCAGAGCGAACTCCCATCAGTCTTAAATTCAAATTGGGAGAATCAGGGCGCCCAGATTGCATGATAAGCGTCCCTCCATTGGGCCGTAATTTTTTTAATTGTTCACCTAATGATTTACCCAATTCGAAATTATCTGTACCGATATAGGCTGAGCGAAAATTCTTGGGGTCTTGGTTGATAGAAGCATCAAAATCTGAATCATAGGTGACAATTGGAATACCGGCTTCCTTAGCTCTTTTTAAGCTATTTTCGAAAAGATACTTAGATTGCGTAACCGCGACAGCAATCCCATCGATACCTTCATCAATCAGTTGGTTTATGACCTCGTCTTGCAATCTAACACTGCTTGATTCTGGCCCTCGATATACACATTCCACACCTTTTATTTCAGCGGCGGCATCTATACAGCCCGTTTTACTTTGATCAAAAAAAACACTATAAAATTTCGGCACAACAGCAAATTTCAGATCTTTTCCATAGCCAGAGGATACGGGTAATAAACTGAAGGTAATAAACAACATAAGTAATCTTGTCACACGTCCTCCCAACAAATGAAACCGTCACTAAAGCTTCATAACAAAATGTAGCAAAGGAATAGCGTTAGCGACATGAGAGATAACGTTGTTATCAAGTATCATTGATCTACATCATGCATTCACAATGCTATTGTGCACAGCTAACGGCCAACAAAAGATAAAAAGCACATATAAACAATAAAATAGAAACACATCACATTAGATTCGATCGCGAATAGATTGTTTATTTTGACCGCTAAATATCCTCACTTAATACCTAGGGCGTATTGCGGCCCTAAGCATTTGCAGTGGCTGAACCAACCATCAGTTTCAAAAATATTTTGAAACTGATAGCCGTTTTGATCACATTGTTTTTTGCCTAAACCTGCTTAAAATGCTGAGGTTGATTTTGTATTCCTAGATGATTTGGAGCCGTTACATGAGTGATTTAAGTTTTCTCGCTAAAAAGCGTTACACCACTAAGGCCTTTGATCCAATCAAGACAATTCCTGCCGACAAGATTGCCGACATCAAGACCTTATTACAGTTCAGCCCATCATCAACCAACTCACAGCCTTGGCACTTTGTGCTTGCCGGTACGGCAGAAGGCAAAGCGTTGATCGCCCAAGCGACTGAGAACTACGCCTTTAATACCCAAAAAATTCTCAATGCTTCCCATGTGGTAGTACTGTGTACCCGTACTCAACTCGATGAAACCCATTTACTGCAAGTGCTAGAGCAAGAGGCCAAAGATGGCCGTTTTGCCAATGAAGAAGCCAAACAAGGCCAACATAATGGTCGCTCTTTCTTTGCCAATATGCATAAATTTGAGCTAAAAGACGCCCAGCATTGGATGGAAAAACAAGTCTATTTAGCACTCGGCACCCTAATGTTAGGTGCCAGCGTGCTCGATATTGATGCTTGCCCGATCGAAGGTTTCGATGCGACTAAACTTAATCAAGTCTTAGGCTTACGAGAAAAAGGTCTGTGCGCTTCTGTGATTGTAGCCCTTGGTTATCGCTCTGAAGAAGACTTTAATGCTAAATTACCTAAGTCACGTTTAGCACAAGAAGTTATCTTTACTGAAATCTAAATCCTGACGCCTAAGCTAACCGTAAGTACCCTTGTTTTGCATAAGTGAACAAGGGTATTTTCGACCTTGCCCCATCACTCATCGTAAAAAAATTAACACCATTCCCGCCAGCAAAGCCTAAGCGACCTTGAGGCAAATTGCTCTAAAATCCATCTTTGCCTACACTTTGCACTGTGGCATAGTGTACATCTAGCACGCTGTAATTAGCGGCCAATTTAAGGTAAAAACCTTAAAAATCTTATGGATAGATGTACACTCAGTTTAATCGCCACACTCGCTTGATAACAACTTAGGATGGGACTGTCAGTATGCTACTCGCAAAACCTTCACTCAGTGCAGAAGCTCAATCAGCAAGGCTTTCGACCACTAAGGGGGATAATCCGTTAATCTGGCCAGTGCTATCGGTGTTACAAGCTTCCAATCAAAGTTGGAAAATCCATCACCTCGCCACCGAATTACAGAGCAGAGGGCTTATCCATCCTTTAGATGAAAACCCGGGTAATGATTTATTTAAGCGTAACTTTCTACTGATGAATGCCCTGTTCGAACTGCAAGAAATGCTTCTTCCTAAGCAATGGTTACAAGTTAAAGCAATGGAAATCCAGATTTTCCGCCTCGTGCCATCAAATGTTAACTTATTGATAATGGAAGAGACTTCCCTGCGAGAATATTATCTTGACTGGAATAACTACGACACCAGCGAAAACGTGGTGAGGGAATTATTAGAGGCTTTCTGGAGCAGTTATAAGAGCTACATTGGCCTCAATGTAAATTTAATGCACAAAGGACATGCCCTAAGAGTTTTTGAGTTAGATGAAAGTGCAACCCCAAGAGATATCCGCAAACAATGGCGTCGTTTAGCCCTCAAATGGCATCCTGATAGACCCGAGGGTGATGCAGCCCGCTTTCGCGAAGTCTGCGAGGCTTGGCAATCCCTGCGGGATATTGCTTAGCGCATGTTGATATATCTGTGATCCCCTTTGCAGTCTTGCAAACTTCTAGGTCTAAACTCCCACGGGATCACAGATTTAGTTCAATATCGGCGCACTAATTCAGCGATAATTAAGCATTTCAAACTAACCTAAAACCATCTTCACGCTGGTATAACACAAGCGTAATTTCAAGATTGAATCAGCTTATCCATTACCATTAGGCACAACGCATAGCACTTAATGTACTGGATTCAATCTAACCGACTTTGAGGGTTCTATGATCAAACCAATCGCCTTGGCTGTCGCCTTAATCGTTGCACCATTCAGCAGCTTTGCAGCAAATTTTGTGGAAGGCACTCACTACACTCAAATTTCTGATAAAGCGCCGAGTAGTGAGCCTAAACTTACCGAGTTTTTCTCCTTCTATTGCCATAATTGCTTCAATATGGAAACCAATTATCTGCCTGATATCAAAGCTAACTTAAACAAGGGCATTGCATTTGATACTAAGCATGTCGACTTTATGAATAGTGCTTTAGGGACTGAAGTCATGCGTTCGCTGGCCGTCATCCAAGAACTGGATAATAAAGACGCTCTAACCCATGCCATGTTCGCCGCGATCCAAGGAGAAGAAGGCGCTAATGGTCACGACCACAGCGCCCCTGGACATAAGCACGAATCGCAAATCAATAGCCGAGACGACATTAAACAAGTCTTTGCTAAGTTCGGTATAGACGCGGCGAAGTACGACAAACTTGCCGACAGTAAAAGCACAGATGAAAAGCTAGCCCTTTGGCGTGCCCAGCAAAACCAATTCCGCGTTGAAAGCGTGCCAGCCTTTATTGTTAATGACAAATATGCAGTTAACTTAAGCAGCATCAGAACCTTAGACGAACTGATTGGCTTAATTAACTATCTTGCCGTCGAAAAAGATGCACAGGCACCTAAAAGTTCTGGTGGTAGCCTAAACTGGTTATTCTTAGCCTTTGCCGCTGCCGTCGCTCTTGGCCGTCAAAAGCGTTTAAGGTAACAATATAAGCTTCTGTTTTTTGCGAATGGATGCTTTAGCGGACTGACAAGTCTCAATCAAAAATGAATCGATACTAGTCAGTCCCTTCAGTAAGTTAGAGCAAGATAAACTCACTCAGGTTGGACCTAACGCTCAGCAGTAGCAGAAATTATTGCCTAATAAATTCAATAATATGCGTTGCAGCCAATATGATATGCAGTACTAAAAAGCCAATAAAAGCATCGGCACAAATTTGATGATAACCACGCCAAGTCATTGCCAGTGGTGTTCCTTGGTAAATAAACCATACAACGCCAGTTAATCCTGTCGCGACCAGCAGTATCATGCCAATCCCTTCGATACAACTAAACAAGCCTTTGCCACCGGCTACGGGGAGCTTGCCTTTAAAAAGGCCTTTAATATCCTGCACCAATTGTTCCCAATCGCCCACCAGCCAGGCAAAATACTGATGCCATTTGCCTTGGAGGCTATTACGTAACAAAAATAAAATCCCTAACGCAGCACACACCAATCCCAGATAAACATGCAGATAATCCCAAATGCTAGCATTAGCACGCAGGCTTCGACCGATAAAAATCCACGGACTGGTGCAGATGAGTAGACTTGCGGACAACACCAGCCAAACATGCAAACGCGCCAACAAAAAATCGAATATCAAGGTTAATTTGTTCGACATATAGGTTTATCCTCGATAATCAACGTTAGCCTCAACCGCCCGCTTAGGCTTGGTGGATTTGTAATCCAAACTCATGCACTTTTTGCCAGTCGGTGTATTCAACATTAGTAACAGGATCCGTGGGCCCCTTAGTTAACCACATGATAAAACGTATGATATTCCTATCAAATGCATTATATCCCTGATAATTCAAATTACCGCCAAACACTTGCAACAACTGAGGACGCCAAGTCGTTTTAGTTAAAAACGCCTGCATATAGGGATTAGTCTCAGGGGTATTTTTTTCAGGTTTACGGGCAACTAAACTCACAGAGAAAAATCCACCGACTTTTTGTGTCAGGATTTGCTGATGTTTCTGAATAAATTCATACAGCGCAGGATTATGTTTTCCGTGACGAATACTGGCGCCAATGATGATCTTATCGAAGGACTCCATCGCGGGGACGGCTTTTATATCAGCAATCACCACCGAATTACCTAACTCTTTGAGTTGCTGGGCTAACTGATTCGTGATCTTACGAGTTTGACCATGAACACTGGAGAAGATGATCAGAATTTTTTTCACTTAAGCCTCTATTATCTCAACAAAAATAAGAAAAAGCGGCCAGAAGAAAAACAAGTACGGCGGCCTTATGTTGACCTAAATATACCAATCAATATGATACTCAATGCCTCGCAATCCAGAAGGTAACCACAAGATAAACAATGCGCTTCTATAGATAGCGAGTCCGCTAGCGATATTTAGGTTTTCCACGCAAAAAGCAAACTGCCTATTACGATATTGCATACTAGGTGATTTAGTCATCTATTTACATGAAATAGATCACGGGCTTAGCGCCAAACCATCCCTCGATATTCGGTAATTCTAACTTGCTCACAAAAATAAAAATCACCACTCTGAGGATCAAAATGTTACAAAATCAGCAATTCCAGCCCTAGTCTAGCTGGCGCGAATAAAAGCAAACCAACTCGGAGACTTAAAGCTAACAATCGGCTAAGCTGGACACTTTTGGCAGAGCGGGTATTCTCCCTAATTTGCCATGTAAATTAGCAGACAAGTGATACAGGATTAAGGCATGAAGGATTCGGATATTTTAATGCTTGCAGATGAAGCCGCTCCCGCTGCGGAGGTCTCTGCCCGTAAAAAAGCCCTTTTACTTGGCCGTCAACTCGGCCTCGCCAGTGAGGAAGAATATCGCCCAGCCAATGCCTCGATTGCCGAACGCGCCCAACATCGGCAGCGTAAACTCGCCAGCCAGTATCAGGCAAATGTTGAAACCATTTTCGCCCTCGCCTTAAGTTATACCTCTTCCGACATGACGGGGGTGGATCTCGATCCCGACTGGAGTCATCAATTTTTTCTGATGGCGGAGCAAATCCATAATCGAAAAATGCAGGACCTATGGGCACGTATTCTCTCTAGTGAAATCATCAACCCAGGAAACTTTAGCCTGCGCACCTTAGCGCTACTTAAGCAATTAACGCACAGAGAAGCGCAAATCCTCGAAAAAGCCCTAGGCATGGCAGCAAAAGTGAATAATGAGCAGCGCTTAAAACTCATTAGCGGCTATCGGCTCACGGGCGGGATTGGCCAATATTTTCGCAAGCATACCAACATCACCCTAGGTCTCTCGCAATTTGGTCTGCCCTACTCCAGTATTCTTACCCTAGTTGATGCGGGGATACTCCACAGCAGTGAGTTTGAAACGGGTTTACTCAATAGTAAAACCCCCATCCAACTCACTATGCCCGGTATTCAAATGAAGCTAACCCCTAAGAGCGGTAATTTGCTCTTTAGTTATTATCGATTAACACCTATTGGCGATGAACTAGCGCAGCTTGTGCTTCCTAAACAGGACCAAGAATACCTTAAAGCCCTTCAAGCCCTATTTGCCAAGGACTTTAAGATTGAATAACAAGCTGTTATAGACTGCTTCTATGCCAGTGCAGTGAGGCGATTTGGGCTAATAACATCGATTGCGGTTAAATAATCAATCAAAGCCCGAACTTGAGATGCTAAATCCCCTTTGCTGGTATCAATCGTCAACTCAGCGGAGAGCGGGGCCTCATAGGGCGATGAAATCCCAGTAAAATGTGCGATTTCGCCCTTGCGTGCTTTAACGTACAATCCCTTGGGATCACGCGCTTCACATACGCTAAGTGGCGTCGATACATGCACTTCGATAAATTGTCCAGCGGGGAATCTTGCACGTATGCTATCGCGCTCTTCTCGGGTGGGAGAGATAAAAGCTGATAACACCACCAAGCCCGCATCCACCATAAGTTTTGCTACCTCGCCAACACGGCGTAGGTTTTCATCCCTGTCGGCCACGCTAAAACCCAAATCTTTACATAGACCGTGGCGCACATTATCGCCATCGAGCAGATAGGTGTGAAAGCCCGCTTCAAATAATGCACGCTCAAGCGCACCTGCTAGGGTCGACTTACCTGCACCAGAAAGCCCGGTAAACCAAAGCAATACCGGATTCTGCCCCTTAAGCTTGGCTCTGGCTGCTTGGTCGACACTATGTTGATGCCACACTATATTGCTCATAAACACTCCTCAAACCTTTAATAAACCAACGACTAAAGGCATCGTTAAAACGGAAAGATGATCGGCACCATAAAAATCACAATCAGCGAATACAGTAGGGATAAGGGCAGCCCTAACCGTACAAAATCACTAAAACGATAGTTACCCGCATTAAACACCATCAAGTTGGTTTGATAACCATAGGGCGAAATAAAGCTAGCGCTAGCCCCAAACACCACAGCCATAATAAAGGGCCTTGGATCGACGCCATAATTCAGCGCCACCGCATAGGCAATAGGAAAAGCCAAGGCCGCGGCGGCGTTATTGGTGACCAGTTCAGTCAACAACAAGGTAACTAAATAAACCCCCACAAACGCCCCAAACACCCCGTAACCATTGATTGCGCCGAGTAAGCCTTGAGCGAGTCCCTCAGCAAGACCTGTGCTCATCATCAGGTTCGCCAACCCCAAAGCGCTGCCCACAATCACGACTAACTCGAGCGGGAAACGGCGCTTAAGTTCAGATAAGGTTACGGCGCCAATGGCAAAGTAGCTGAGCAGCAATAGCACCAATCCTTTTGCCAAGGGTAAAATCCCCGCCAGACTCAGGCCAATCGTCAACACAAATCCGGCTAACACGATACGACTGCGTTTAGTGTCTAAACGCACATTCAAATCGAGTCCGCTGACGGCGGCAAATTCGGTACTCAGCTTAGCATTGGTGCTAAAACCATCCCCCGGCGTCAGCAGTAACACATCGCCCGGCTGCAATACGATATCGCCCAAGCCACCCTTTAACGGATGATGGCCACGGCGAATCGCCATAACCGCCGCATCAAACTGTTCGCGAAAGCGAGATTCCTTTAAGCTGCTGCCCACTAGGCTCGACGAAGGGGCCAATACCGCTTCGACTAGGTTTTGTCCCTTTGCCTGATGCTTACCAAACCAATCGAGGCCATCGAATTGATGCAACAGCTCCACCGACTCCACCGCGCCACTGAACCGCAGCACATCGTCCGCTTGCAATACTAACTGTGGCGGAACCGGGCAAATACAAATACCGCTTCGCTCAAGCTCCACTAAATAAAGCTTTTTTAGGGCTCTGAGCTTGTTGTCCACCACACTGCGACCGACTAAAGACGAGCCTTTAGCAACATGGGCCTCAAGTAAATAGGGCAGTGCTTCTTCTGTCGTTTCATCGCGTCTGTCGGGCAAGGTATTAGCCAGCATAATCAGTAGCGGAATGCCTAACAGTACAATCAACGCTGCAACAGGGGTAAACTCAAAGAAACCCAGCGCAGGTAAGCCCGCATTCTCCACAAACGAATTAACGATAAGGTTAGTGGAGGTACCAATCAGTGTGAGCGTTCCCCCAAGAATCGTCGCATAGTTAAGCGGCAGTAATAACTTAGCGGGCGCATGGGCCTGATTACGGCGCACTACCCCAATCAAAGATGCCACAACCGCAGTGTTATTGGTAAATGATGACAGCAGAGCCGTGGAAAATCCCAACTTTGCCATTGTCATCGCCAACGAGCTATTACCAATCACTTGGCTTAACTTTCCCAGCAATGAAGTCTTTTCCAGTGCCGTCGCCGCCAGAACCAATAACACCAGTGTGACTAAACCGGTGTTGGTAAAGCTAGTGAGCGCTGCGTCGAGCGTTACCATACCTAGGAGGTAACATATTAAAAAAGCAAATAAAAACAACACCGCAGGGTTTATGCGGCCAGCAATTAAGCCAGCCAACAACCCAAACAACACTATCGCCAATAGCCACAAGTCACTCACAAATTAGGCTCCAAGCTTTGAAATATCAATCGCTTGCCAGTGCGGGAAGTGTTTACGTACGAGCGCATTAAACTCAATTTCAAAGGCACTAAATTGTGAAGACACTTGCTTGCTCACATGTTGACCCGATACCACCATCACCGCCGCTACTGTTGCATTGGATAAACGGTCAATCAGGATCATGCCGCCAGTATCACGTACCAGAGAATAGGCATCGAAAACGATATCTTCGGTCAGCTCTAAGGTCACGCGAGCGATGGCATTAAGCCCTAAAGTGTCGGCGCTGCTGCGCGCAAGTGTGTTCACATCAACCACATATTCTATGGTCGAGACTGAGGCTTGAGTCTTTTTACCCGCAACCTTGATGTCATATAACTGGCCGAGTTGTAGTGGTTTTTCATCCATCCACACGAGGTCAGCCACGATTTGGTTGGCAACCTGTGGCGCACTTTCTGGCAGAGCCAGTAAATCACCACGGGAAATATCGATTTCATCTTCTAAGGTGAGAGTGACGGCTTGCCCCGCCGTTGCCTCGGCCAAATCGCCATCGAAGGTCACGATACGCTCAACCTTGCTGCGTTTACCCGAAGGCAGCGCTACCACTTCATCACCCACCTTGATGACACCAGAGGCTAAAGTACCGGCAAAACCACGAAAATCCAGATTTGGACGCGACACATATTGCACCGGGAAGCGCACGGGTAAGGCACTCAGTTCACGTTGGGTATCAATGGTTTCTAACAATTCCAGTAATGTACCGCCCTGATACCAAGGGGTATGTAAACTTGGCTCGACCACGTTGTCGCCATTGAGTGCTGATAAGGGCACAAAGTGAATATCTAACTCACCAAAGCCTTTAACGAACTCACTGAAATCATTACGGATACGATTGAATACTTGCTCATCAAACCCGAGTAAATCCATCTTATTGACCGCGACCACAAAGTGGCGAATACCCAGCAAAGAGGCAATAAAGGCATGACGCTTGGTTTGGGTCTGCACGCCGTAACGCGCATCCACTAAGATCACCGCTAAGTCACAGGTTGAGGCGCCAGTCGCCATATTACGGGTGTACTGCTCATGACCTGGGGTGTCGGCGATAATGAACTTACGCTTATCGCTTGAAAAATAACGATAAGCCACATCGATAGTGATGCCCTGCTCACGCTCAGCTTGCAGACCATCCACCAGCAAAGCTAAGTCGATTGCTTCGCCCGTTGTCCCCATCTTAGCGCTATCATTTTTTAAGCTGGCTAATTGATCTTCATAGATCTGCGCGCTGTCATGCAATAAACGACCAATTAAGGTGCTCTTGCCATCGTCGACGCTGCCACAGGTTAAAAAGCGCAACAAACCTTTATGTTGCTGCTGAGCTAGATATTCTTTAACCCCATGCTGGCTGATTTCAGCCGCCATACGATTGGTTTTATTGACCGCTTTATCCATCTTTATCTCACTCTTATCTTGCTCAACTGTTCGTGAAGTCTGCTGGTACTTGATTGCTCTAAAAGCCTTCATCGGGACATTCACGAAATCGGTTTAATCTGTCTCTGAACCTTCGCTCGAAATGCCTTAGTTTAGAAATAACCTTGGCGTTTCTTCTGCTCCATCGATGCACTCTGGTCCGAGTCAATCAACCGCCCTTGGCGTTCGCTCGAGCGAGTTAGCAGCATTTCTTCGATGATTTTTTCGAGATTGTCCGCCTGCGAATGCATCGCCGCCGTCAATGGATAACAACCTAAGGTTCTAAAACGCACCACCTCATGCTTGATAGTTTCGCCTTCTTCGAGTTTCATGCGCTCATCGTCGGCCATAATTAACTGACCGCCACGCTCAACCACAGGGCGCTCGGCGGCAAAATACAGTGGTACTAACTCAATGTTTTCTTGATAGATATATTGCCAAATATCGAGCTCGGTCCAATTCGATAATGGGAAGACACGAATACTTTCGCCCTTGTTCACTGCGCCGTTATAGGTGCGCCACAGTTCGGGGCGCTGATTCTTAGGGTCCCATCTATGGTGGCGATCGCGGAACGAATACACCCGTTCTTTCGCGCGGGATTTTTCCTCATCACGACGCGCACCGCCAAAAGCGGCATCAAAACCATATTGGTTTAATGCTTGCTTTAAGCCCTGGGTTTTCATGATGTCAGTGTGCTTGGCACTGCCATGGTCGAAGGGGTTAATCCCTTGGGCAACGCCTTCTGGGTTAGTATGAGTTAATAATTCAAAGCCAAATTTTTTCGCCTGCGCATCACGAAAGGCGATCATCTCTTTGAATTTCCAGCCCGTATCCACATGCAGCAAGGGGAATGGGATCTTGCCGGGATAAAAAGCTTTACGCGCAAGGTGTAACATCACCGAAGAATCTTTTCCGATGGAATACAACATGACTGGGTTATCGAATTCGGCTGCGACTTCCCGAATGATCTGAATGCTTTCGGCTTCCAGTTGTTGTAAGTGGCTTAATTCACGCCCGGCCATACTCTTCTCCGTTTACCTAAAATGGGCTGCGACAGGCAGCTGGATTTAACTTAACTATTTCTAAAAAATGTTCTGATTTAACTAAATTTTTACTGCAACTTTGGTCGTATTTAACGCGTCAAGCGGCAGCTGGCCTTCGCCCTTGGGCTGAAACCAATTTAAGGTTTCGGACAACCCCACCACTTCGCCAATAATCATTAATGCGGGCATTTGCAACTGCGGATCAGCAGCAAGTTGTTCGAGTGAATCTAATTGCCCAATAAAACGTTGCTGCGACTGAGTGGTCGCCTTCGAGACGATGGCCACTGGTGTCTCTGGGCTACGACCTGCGTTGATTAACCCTTGACGGATAATGCCCGCGTTTAAAATCCCCATATATACAACTAAGGTATTATTGGGATTAGCATAACCCTGCCAATCCATCGGACGGCTTTCGAGCTGACAATGACCAGTGATGAACGTTACCCCTTGGGCGTAATCCCTATGGGTTAATGGAATGCCCGCATATGCCGAAGTGCCGCTGGCGGCGGTAATTCCGGGAACCACTTCAAATTCGACGCCCGCTTCGACTAAGGTTTGTAACTCTTCACCACCGCGACCAAAAATAAAGGGATCGCCGCCCTTGAGGCGTACCACGTTTTTACGGGTATAGGCTTTCGTCACCAGTAACTGATTAATTTCATCTTGCGCAGCACTATGCTTACCAGCACGCTTACCGACGGCAATTTTTTCAGCATCTTTAGGGATCAAATCGAGGACATCTTGGCTGACGAGCGCATCGTATAACACCGCATCGGCAGACTTTAGAATGCGCCACGCTTTAAGGGTTAATAACTCCACATCGCCGGGGCCCGCGCCAACCAGCCAGACTTTGCCCTTAGCGCTTTGGCCTGGTAAAGATAAAATTTCCATCACATTCCCCGATATGAGATCAATGTGTAGCAATATAGCGCCAGTTATATTCCATAATAAATATAAAATCATTAATTGTTATATCAAAAAGAAATAACAGCCGAATTTGAATTAAGCCAGTTAACTATAAACGAGGTTGGCAAAAGCACCATACTGGCTAAAATAAGTTAATCATTTGAAATAACTAAATAAAACATGATAACAGGGCGAATATGAATGCAACCTAAGCTTGCATCACCTCACATAACAGCACTATGTTATTGCTAAAAAATCTACTCAGTCAGCGCATTAACGCATAAGAAAAGATGCAGTTTCACTCAAGTTAAGTAGTACAAGTGACAGTATTTCTCACAAAAGATCCACAGACTAATGTTAAGCTCGGTAAATAAAGATAAAGCAAACAGACACATCAAGGAGAGTCGATGTCCCCATTTTATCAAGGTATCGCATTAATCGGACTGCTAACTTGTGCAGGGTTACAGGCAGAGGAATCTTTAATCAAAGATCGCGTTAAGGATGAATTAGCGACTTCAGAGCGTCCATTTGTAATAACGCCGCATAAAGTCAATTACATTTTACCCGCGACCTATAATCCTGATCCGAATATGAAACCCTATGCAGGGGAGGCCGCCGGAACAAACTATGAACTCGATGAGATGGAAGCTAAGTTTCAGATAAGCTTTAAGTTTCCAATTTGGTACAATGTCTTTGGTGATAATGGTCACCTATTTTTTGCCTATACTAATCAATCCTATTGGCAGGTATACAATAAGGAAATATCTTCACCCTTTCGTGAAACAAACCACGAACCCGAAATCTTTATGCTATTCAATAATGATTGGAAAATTGGCGGTGTGACAAACTCGTTTTGGGGATTGGGCGCTGTCCACCAATCTAATGGTAAAGCAGGTTTATTATCCCGTAGTTGGAACCGCATCTATGGCACGATGATCTTTGATGCTGGCCCACTGGCGTTTTCAACTAAGGTGTGGTGGCGCATTCCTGAGGATGAAAAAACAGACATCCACCAAGCCCGTGGCGATGATAATCCCAATATTGATGAGTATATTGGCAATGCTGAATTTGTTGGCGTGTATGGGATTGATGAGCATAGATTCACTCTCACCGTTAAAACTAACTTTAAAGATATTGACCGAGGTTCAGCAGAGATCACTTGGAGCTATCCCATCATAGGTAACTTACGCCTTTATACTCAATACTTTAATGGCTACGGTGAAAGCCTGATCGACTATAACCATCATAATCAACGTATTGGGATCGGTGTATCACTCAACGATATTCTCTAGGACGTGACACAGCACAAAAAACAGCCATAATTCTATGCTGACACAAACAAACTGCTGCTAAATTGCTCAAGTGCGAGCAACCTAAGGGAGCTTAATGATGATTTTTATTGCCAACAGCGGCATTTACATCGATAGTCGCACACCTTTTTAGCAGTAAGGGTCATCATGGAGGAATATGAGTTTTAGCTATCGAACGGTAATAACTTTGCTGAGCATGATTATTTGCGCGAGCCTTATCAGGCTCGCGTTTTTTGCTATTCCTGAAAAAGAACAACCCACGTTAACGACAAAAGATATTCGCCAAGATCTCTATATTCTGCTCAATCAAATTGAACAACACTCCGCATTTTATGCGTTGGATCCACAACACAATGACGACCAACTCGAACGACTTGCTGGACTGATGACTGAGCAATACCAAGATCTTGTTCCTACAGAACGGTTCGCAGCTGAGCTTACAAAACTGCTTAACGCCTTAAAAGATCCTGGTGCTCAAGTTGCGAAGGTTGACAATAGTAGCGCCGACTTACCCTTAACACTGAGACCCGTCAACGAACAATGGCTTGCCTTAGACCATAAAAATAATCCTATTAGTGCCGAGTATCCTTTTATCACCCATATTGATGGCATCCCCTTAAGTAAGTGGATTTCTGCCAGCCAAGCCTATCTGTCAGAGCCTGCAAAAAATAGCCAAGAAATGCAGCTGATTTGGCTTAAACGACTCAACCTACTGCGGGAAGACTTAGGCTTAAGCATCAAACCTTATGTGATTATTAGTTTGATAAATGATGATTTGCAGACAACGCAGGTCACTATTGCTCTGCCTCCCCCTTCTAAAACGATAGTTAAACCGATTGAAGACGACACAGAGATAAGCTTTGAACGCCTACTCACTCAACTTGATGACTTAGGGCCGACTACGGTCTCAAAACCTGACTATTCACTAGAACAGATAAATCCAACCACGGCTCGACTCAAAATAGATGACCTCTATGCTTTTGAACTCGATAAAATACAACAAGAAGAGTTACGTAAAGGTATGGAGCAACCATTACTGATTGTCGATCTCAGGCAAGCGAAGGGATTTAGTCCTAAGTTACTGACCATGCTCTCGCGTTATCAGGATATGCCCACCATGGACATATCACCTCATTCAGCGGTCGAAAAAATCATGGGATTTGCCCATTATCGACGCTCGCCAGAACTTAGAAACGATTATTTAAAACCGTTGAATTTTAAACCGCTTGATGAACTTGAACTCAGCCCTGCGCGACTTAACGTGTTGACACGGCGGCTACCAACTATCGATAAAAGCCGGTTTAGTCCTTGGTTTGTTCGCACCAAACCTGAAGTCCTCACCGAAGGCAATAATCGTCTTGCACTACTTGTCAGTCCCTTGTGTAAGCAAGAATGCGAGTGGATCGCCTACCGGACTAAAGCATGGTCGAGAGTGAATTTAATCGGCGAAAAAACCTCTGGGGATTTTGCCAGACAATATCAATTTACCTTGCCAAATAGTGACTTAGAGATTCGATTTAGTAGCTCTCTCACCTATGATGCTAAAGGCGAGTTGCTGTCGGGAAAAGGCACTGAGCCCGATATTTGGTTACCACAAAACAATGATATTGAATGGCAAGGACTCGTGAGTTTAGTTAAATCAGCCAAACCCAAAGCCGTAGATCCAACTAACGGTCGACAAACCAAATTAGCCCAATCTCATTAGGGCGTGTTGACGTTTCAGGGTTATTTTGCAGCAATTAGGCTGGCTTTTATGCAAGGCAAAGTCCGTGCAGTGTAGTTATTCTACATAAACGGACGAAAGCCAGCCAAATGCTGCCCGAAGGGTTCGTCTGGCAAGCCCTTGCTCTTACTTTCTGTCATAAGAGCCGCTCGTCATTTGAGTAAACTACACATCATTCCTCGTTTCGCGAGCACGTGCTTACCAGAACGAACAAAATCTAATCTCAAAACGTCAACACGCCCTAGTAAAAAGCCAGCAATTTGCTGGCTTTAAAATGCGGTGGAGTGATAAGTTTATTTCTTATCGCTTGCCTTTGAGTTCATCACAGAGCCAAAAACCAGACCTTGTTTATTCACATCAAAGCTCATTTGCACGCGCATATTATAGTCTTTCAATGCTTGCAGCTCTTCAGGCACTGGTTCACCGGTCATTTCTAACAGCGTCAGCACTGGGGTAAACATCTTACCGTAGTCGGCTGACATGCTGTAAAGGCCATTGGCTGATGGTTTTTCGCTCGCCAGTTTATTGGCTAACGCTAAACCTTTATCCCCAGAGTAAACCACTAAGTGTTGTCCCTTAATCGCCAACATCGGTTTGATATTAAGTTCTGGCGGCAACATTAATAGTGGAGATAAATCAGTGGGTTCACCATTATCCGCGACTTGCAGTTCAGCCAACATAGGGGCAAAAGGCTTAACCATGTTGAATAACATTGAAGGATTATCAGCGGTTAAACTGATTAAGGCATCTAAACTTTCGAGTTTAGGCTCTTGATCCTGTGAACTCATCTTATAGTCGAGTAATGACACACTCAGGCCTTTAACACCATTAGCCATGCCGGTAAACATACCCAACATCGCAGGGCTTTGCTGGCTTAATTCAGCCTGTAGCTCGGCCAGAGGCGCGCAGGTCAACTGTGGCTTTTGTAGATCATCCCAAATCGCGGTGAGCGAAGGCGCTACTTCATTAACATCAATCCCAAGGCCCATCGAGAAAATAGTGCTGTTAATATCCGCTAAATGGGTTGGAATAAAGCCGCGCATTTTTTGTAATGCCGTTAAAATTGCTTGGTTTTTGCTTTCAATCACAAAAGAAGCCGCCATAAGGCTTTCTTTTTCAGTCGACGTGAATGCGGTTAAACCTCCCACAGTGCGCGGCCAGTTAGCCGCAATCGCGGTTAACTCAGTGCGACATTCTGGTGTACGGATTTGCGCTAACGGATCTTCACCTTGGCCTTCTTCTGCTAAGAACTTGGTGAGCTGTTTAGCTAACATATTGCCATCTTGAGAGGTTATCGCTTTAACAATCTCAACATGGTTGATAAAGCTGATGCTATCGTCCATAAAACCATGGGTTTTAATGATCTCTTGCAACATGCCAGATGCGGCTAAAGATTGGGCGGGTTTCTTCAATCCTAAAGCCATTTCCAATACTTCAGGCTCGATAGAGGAAGCCGAGAATGTGACCGTTAAAATGCCATCTTTATGGGCAAATAATAGGTCAGCTTTATCAGTTGAGCCTTCTTCAGCAAACGAATAAGCACGGTAGTCAATCCCTGCTAAAGTCCGCTTTTCGTGGGTATAACCACTTTCTTGTTCGGCTTTATCCAGTACAGCCCAGAATGCATCAATTTGATTAATATCTGTTTTAAGAACAGGCACTACGCCTAAGGTATAAAAATAAGGCTTGATCTCATTCGGTAAACCGAAAGTCTTAAGCAATGCGGTAGGATCTTTCATTCCATCCATATATTGCTTGTAAATACTCACAAAAAACTTAGCCATTGGGCTATCCAAATCGCCTAACTGAGCTAAGGAATCAGTTGAATATTGCTGGTAATTGCTAGAAATCGATTGCAGGTAGTTTTTCAGTGGAAACGGCTTTAACTGGCCAGTAAACACAGGGGTATCGGCTGGAATATAATCTAGCAAAGGATTGGCTGAAGCACTCGAGCTACTTCCGTGTTGAGTGTACCAATAAGCACCCGCCCCCGCTGCAATAATTGCCGCAGCAATAACAATCTTTTTCATCTAAAACTCCATTTAATTACCGTCAAAGTGACAAAAATAATACCGAAAGCACTTACCTTCGGCATTTAAATACTGACCTATTGTCATTCCTTATTACATCAACATTGCAAAATCAAAAGCTTATTATAACTAATCTTGAGAACGGATAAGCTAAGAAATAACGAATAGCAAATAAGAACTCATTAATATGCAAAAATCCGCGATAATCTACCATTAAAACGTCTTTGACGCTAATCGCGGCATGTGTCAGAAGCTTCCTATTTACTGGGCGCAATCGTTCGAAACCATCCTGTTACAGAAAAGCGTGGTCGTTTTGCAAACGGCGCGACAAATGAAACAGAGTGAGGATGGTGGACATCGAATAATGCCAAATTATTAAAGGTTGGCACCCAGGTATCAGTCAGCACACCTTTAGGAGTATAAAACTGCAGCAGACCACCCCAATCAGGATGCCATTCTGGAGTAAAGCCAAAAACAAAAGCAACTTTACGACCCTCACTTTCGACAACATCATTATGTCTTGTTAAGAAATTCCCTTGAATATAACGACTCGCCTGCAGTGAGGCATAACAAATACCTTCAATGCCCGTAATCGTTTGAATAAATTTAAACATGTCAGGGCTGTTAATAAAACGATGTAGCGATGTAAGTAATTCAGGTGAAGGCTTTCCATCTAAGCCTCCTACGAGATGACTTCCATATAAAAAACCAATCCCATTTGCAGCATTGTGTAATATTTTTTGCTGTAAATCTTTCTGAGCTTCAATCGGTAATTGGCGTATTTGTTGATCCGACACTCTCATTGGCTTATTGTCGACAAACATTGCATTATCAAAACTCACTTCACTAGCAAGTGTGTTAGCAATGACAGCTGCGGTTTCATTCTGCCAGACGTGTTGAATATTGATTTTTGCATCTCTAGCATATTCTTCACGCAGTGAAGCCATATCTCGCTCAAAATTAAACTCAAACATCGTTTATTCCTTGGATCATTCGAACGTCTAACACTCATCCTACTCATCAGAGATTCATAATTACAATTTAATAACAAAATCACAATCGCAAATTTATTGTGCCTCACCGACTTTTTTGAGTGTCACCTCACCTAACTGACGCATTTGCTTGCGGATCCAAACGGAACGTTGTTCAACATAGGAAGAAGGGGGGGAGACTTTATAACGCCAAGGATTCGGTAAAACTGCAGCCAATAATGACGCCTCATAACGAGTTAATTTGGCTGCACTCTTGCCAAAATAATGCTTTGCTGCCGCTTCGGCACCATAAATCCCAGGACCAAATTCAACAATATTCAGGTATACCTCAAGGATACGCGCCTTATCCCAAAACAGTTCCATTAACAGGGTAAACCACGCCTCTATGCCCTTACGGATAAAACTACGGCTCGACCACATAAACAGGTTTTTTGCCGCTTGCTGGCTTAAGGTACTGGCCCCACGAACCTTTTTACCTTTTTGATTGTATTCGATGGCCGAACTAATCGCGTCTAAATCAAAACCACTGTGGCCAGCAAACTTTTGATCTTCTGCGGCAATCACGGCTAATTGCAGTTCAGGTGAGATTTGCTCAAGCGAGCGCCATTGATGCCTAACCTCAGTAATCGGTGCGGGCGGAAACAATGCCCGCTCTATTCGCCAACTCCACATCGGAGGATCGATAAAACTGAGTAGTACCACACTTAAAATAGAGGCGAAAAATAAACCCAAAACCAATTTGGCTAACCAAGTGAATACACGCTTAACACCGCGCATCTTAGGCTTAGGGGTTGGATGATTAACTTGGGGACGATTGACATGATCGCGCATGGCATACAAAGGGGCGGTCATTTAATTATCCTCATCAATCACGCCATCCAAACTAACTGTTAGTCTAAGAGATTTTTTGCTTACAGTAGAATAGCAAAGTGTAAGCCGATGATAGTAAGTCATAAACTACAAAAAACCGAGCTGAATTGAATAAGGAAGATAAATTAATGATGCCACAAATTTGGCTCAACCTCGGCAGCTTTGACCACAGCTGACCGAGGTGAAAATGACTGATTAACAAGCGCTAGCAAGTCAATCAAACTGCTGGATACTCGCAGCGGCGAGCAAGGTCCTTTGGAAGTGCTACTGTTTTCCGTCTCGTTATATCGTTACACAGCAAACTAAGCCCATAAATAACGATATTCAACAACTTAACTTGGCAAAATACCGACTAAAGCAGATCTGCGCAGTAAACTCCCTCAAAACCATCTACGGGAACTTTGTAATATAGCTCAGAACATTCTAATGTGCATAACCCTGTGAGTAAAAATGTACAAAAAATTTAACTCAGGCAAACACATTTTAACTAACTCTATGAAAATACAATTTATCTGATTTTAATGACGGCAGAATGACATACAAAATACCTTAAAGGCCAAACCGCTTTAAAATTAAGCAAAATACTCTTTTAGTGGCATAAAATAAAAAATGCCACAGGGGATACTGTAGCATTTTTCTATTTAATCAAATAGATGGCTATATTTCGTAATGCAGACCGCATTCGCGTTTTAAGCCATTAAAGCGTGTTTCTTCTTCAGACATCCCTAATTCTAAGGGTTTAGTCGAATGAGTATCCCCAACGGAAACATAACCTTGCTCCCATAGAGGATGGTAAGGCAAGTCAAATTGAGTCAAATACAGGTGAACATCTTTGTTCGACCATTCGATAATCGGCAGCAGCTTAAAGCGAGTTCCGTGGATAGCCAATATCGGTAACTCTTCGCGAGTGCTCGACTGGCTGCGGCGAAGTCCCGCAAACCAAGTTCCGACTTCAAGTTCAGCCAAGGCGCGTTGCATAGGCTCCACTTTATTGAGGCGATTATAACGTTCAAGACCCTCTAAGCCCTGCTCCCACAATTGGCCAAAGCGCGCCTCCTGCCATGCCGCCGTCATCGGCGCTTGGTAGACCTTAAGATTTAAGGATAAACGCTCGGTAAGCTGGTCAATAAACTGATATGTCTCAGGAAATAGGTATCCAGTATCCGTTAAAATCACCGGAATATCCGATTGCACCTGACTCACCATATGCAACATCACCGCCGCTTGGATCCCAAAACTGGATGACAGCGCGTGATTACCCGGCAAATAGGCTAAGCCCCAGAGCACTCGTTCTTGAGCCGTCAAGCCAGCTAAGAAGCGATTAATGCGTTCCAGTTCCGCTTGCTGCACATCTTTAGGCGCCGTCAGCAACGCTTTAAGTTCAATGTGACTTACCACGCTCTGCAACACGTTCGGCAAGCCGGAACCCGTTGCCCCAGAATCAAGATCAGCCATGGAAATCCTTAGCGGCATCGATAACCGCCTTCACTACGCCCGTGCGGACGGTGAAGTTACCAAAGGTTTCGCCTGCATTTCGCTCAATCGCGTAGCGGGCAAATAATGCATCCAATTCAGCAAGGATCTCAGCCTCTTGGATATTCTCTCTGTACATTTTATTCAGTCGAGTGCCTTCGAAGTTCGCGCCTAAGTACAGGTTGTAGCGACCCGGCGCCTTACCCACAAGACCGATTTCGGCGGCAAATGGGCGCGCGCAACCGTTTGGACAGCCTGTCATACGCACCACAATGGCTTGATCGCTAATGCCATTTTTAGCCTGCAGCGCATCAATATGGTCGATAAACTCTGGGAAATAACGCTCAGCTTCCGCCATCGCCAATGGACAGGTTGGTAAGGCCACACAGGCAATCGAATGACCGCGGGTTTGAGTCAGCACTTGGCCGAGTAAACCGTGTTTACGGGCAAGCCCTTCGATGGTCGCTTTATCCTCAGGCGCCACACCCGCGATAATCATATTCTGGTTTGAGGTCATACGGAAATCACCCTTGTGGATCTTAGCGATTTCACGCATACCAGTTTGTAAACTTTTGCCAGGCATATCTTTAATACGGCCGCTTTCGATAAACAGGGTTAAATGCCATTTACCATCCACACCTTCGACCCAGCCGTAACGATCGCCTCGATCGCCAATCACGACATCGCGCTTAGGCTCAAATTTAACGCCGGCACGGGCTTCCACTTCGGCTTTAAACTTTTCATAGCCATGGTCGACGATGGTGTATTTCAGGCGTGAACGCTTACGGTTGGTACGATTACCCCAGTCACGCTGCACTGTCATCACAGCTTCGGCAAACTTCATCACATCTTCGGTTTTAATAAAACCAAAGTCATCGGCTAAGCGTGGGAAGGTTTCTACCTCTCCGTGGGTCGAGCCCATGCCGCCACCGGCGGTCAGGTTAAAACCGACTAATTCGCCATTTTTAGCCACGGCAATAAAGCCTAAATCGTTAGTGTATACATCAACATCGTTATCCGGCGGTACGGCCACGGCCATTTTAAACTTACGTGGTAAGTAGGTTTTGCCGTATACCGGTTCTACTGTTTCATCTTCTGTGGTCAGTAATTTCTCTTCGTCTAACCAAATCTCGGCGTAGGCACGAGTGTGCGGCAGCAGGTGATCCGAAAGCTTTTTGGCGACTTCATAGGCCTGTGCATGCAGCTTAGATTCCACCGGATTGGGGTTACACATCACGTTACGGTTAACGTCACCACAGGCGGCGATCGAATCGAGCGCCTCACGGTCCAAGCCTTGAATAATGGTCTTGAGGTTACGCTTTGGAATACCGTGGTATTGGAATGTCTGACGCGTCGTTAAACGAATACTGTTAGAGCTAGTGAGCGTCGAGGCAATTTCATCCACGCCTAACCATTGCTTAGGCGTACATACCCCGCCGGGCACGCGGGCACGTAGCATAAAGCTATATAAAGGCTCGAGTTTTTGCTCTTTACGCTCGTTACGTAAATCGCGGTCATCCTGCTGATAGAAACCGTGGAATTTGATCAATTGCTGATCGCCATCGCTAAAACTGCCCGTCACCGAGGAATCTAATCCCTCTTTAATGGTGCCACGCAGATAATCACTGTCGGTCTTTAAGTATTCGTTTAATGCTAACTTTTGCTCACTCATGGCAACTGCCTCTTAAAATTCGGTTGGCGGCAGTATCTCTGTGGATACTGCTCTCTCTAATCTTTGGGATTGACTTATTAGTACACGTCTTTTTGATAACGTTTATCACTGCGTAAGGTCTCGAAGTAGTCTTCGGCCGCCTCTGTCGACAATCCGCCAAACTCCACCGCAACCCCAAGTAAGGCTTGGTGCACGTCTTTAGCCATACGCTCGGCATCACCGCAAATATAGAGATGCGCGCCATTTTGTAGCCATTGCCACAGGGTTTGCCCCTGCTCTTTGATGCGGTGCTGCACGTAAATCTTATGGGCTTGATCCCGCGAAAATGCCACATCGATACGGGTCAAATCGCCGTTTTTCAGATACTGTTGCCACTCGGTTTGATACAGGAAGTCCTGTTCGAAATGCGGGTTGCCGAAGAATAACCAGCTATCGCCCTCAGCGCCTTGTGCCACGCGCTCCTGCATAAAGGCGCGAAACGGCGCAACTCCTGTGCCAGGACCAATCATGATGACTGGCGTTTGTGGATCTTCAGGTAAACGGAAATGCTTATTCGGTTCAACATACACTTTTACTTCGGCGCCTTCCTGCGCCGAGGCTAAGAAGTGCGATGCACCGCCAAAACGCGTTTGCCCCTGATGTTCATCTTCCACCAATGCCACGGTGAGATGCACTTCGGTATCGACTTCACTCTGGCTAGAGGCGATGGAGTAGAGTCTTGGCGTTAATGGGCGTAGTAACTCAACTAACTTGTTAGCGTCGAGATGAGCATCGGCCTTGAGCTTGTAATTAGCCACTAAGTCAGCAAACTGATGATGTAAGATAAACTGACGAACCTGCTCTTTATCTTCGCTAATAGCAAGCAGCTCAGGACTTGCGGACAACTCGGCCCAAGTTTTGACTAAACCAGGATACAACTGCGTCAGTTCTTTCTTCTCGATCAAGGCTTGCTTGAGGCTGATTGACTCATTAGTGACAGTCACCTTGGTATCGGCTGCTAACCCTAAGCCCGCTAAAATCTCATCGACTAAGGTTTCGCTATTGCTAAACCACACCCCAAGGGCATCACCGACTTCATAGCGTAAGCCTGATTCACCTAAATCAATTTCAACGTGGCGCACATCTCTGTCTGAATCGCGTCCGGTGATCTTTTGGCTCACCAACACTTCGGCACTGTAAGGGTTTTGCTTAGTAAATTCGCCCTCGCTGGCAACTTGAGCCGAAGTTGAATTAATTTCATTCAGTGCCACCACGTTAGCCGTGGTTTGAATGAGTGGCTTAACCGCAGTAAGCACATCGGCGTGCCACTGTCCGGCCGCAGCCTCATAGTCCACATCACACTCAACCAACGGCAATAAGGCTTTAGCGCCTAATGCCGAAAGCCGCGCATCAAAGTCTTTACCGGTTTGGCAGAAGAACTCATAGCTCGAATCACCCAGCGCCAACACAGAGTAATGTAAGTTGTTTAATTGAGGTGCGCGTTTTGATGCTAAAAACTTATGTAATTCAATCGCATCATCCGGCGCTTCACCTTCACCATGGGTACTGACCACCAGCAATAACAAAGTTTCTTGCTTGAGCTGGCGCACATTGTATTCACCCATGGAGGCTAAATTCACGCTATAGCCCTGTGCCTTTGCCTTTTCGGCCAAGGCTTTGGCAATGCCACGACCATTGCCGGTTTGGCTGCCATAGAGAATGGTTACAGTCTGCGCTGCCTGTGTATCAGACACTGGCACTAGCTGGGCTTGATTCCCTCCCGCATTGGCTGTTGCGGCTAAATAACCACTCACCCAAGCAAGTTGCACGGCATTTAATTCCGCGGTGAGTTGTTTCAGCTTGTCGACCTGCGGTTGCGACAGGGGTGAAGCCAGTGATGAAAGTTCTTTTAACAACATGAGACGGCCCTATGACAGTGTAATACCCAGCAGATTAACGTGGATTTGGAAAAGCAAAAAAGAATAAAATTTGATTTTTAATTCCATTTTGGAATATACAAAGTGCAAAAATTAAGCTACAAAAGTGTGCACTGGTTAAAACTTTTTGATACGACCAGTGCAGAATCGACTAGCTTGAGCAATATGCGCTTGTGTCAAACCAAAGTATTGCCACAATGGTACGAGCCTGCAGTACAGTGACCTTTTGTTGCTCGCTAAGAAGTTTGTTTTAAAACACAAATTTTATACCAAATTTGAATGCGCTAACTAACTGCCACAATTGAATAGACGAGTTCATTCTTATCGCGGCCTAGCCCTACCTAGGTTTAGCTCAAGGGAAGCACTCAGGCGGAACGATTATATAAACCATCAGGGAGTAATCATGCAGATTGGAATACCGAGAGAGAGTCTCGTCGGTGAAACTCGGGTCGCCGCGACTCCAGCCACCGTCGAACAGCTTAAAAAGCTCGGCTTTGAAGTTGTTGTTGAGGCCAATGCTGGCTTACTGTCTAGCTTTGACGATGCCGCTTTTGAAGCAGCTGGCGCGAAGATCACGACAGAGGTTTGGCAAGCGGATCTGATTTTTAAAGTCAATGCACCGACCGATGCTGAAATTGCGCAAATTAAAGAAGGCGCGACCTTAATCAGCTTCATCTGGCCCGCTCAAAATGCTGAGTTGGTCGAGAAACTGTCTAAACGCAACATCAATGTGATGGCGATGGACATGGTGCCACGTATTTCCCGTGCCCAATCCCTCGATGCTCTCTCTTCTATGGCAAATATCGGCGGTTATCGCGCCGTTGTTGAAGCCGCGCACCACTTTGGCCGTTTCTTTACCGGACAAATTACCGCCGCAGGTAAAGTCCCTCCGGCCAAAGTGCTGGTGATTGGTGCCGGTGTGGCAGGCCTTGCAGCCATTGGTACCGCAGGTTCTTTAGGGGCTATCGTTCGCGCCTTCGACACGCGTTTAGAAGTGGCCGAACAAATCGAATCCATGGGTGGCCAGTTCCTTAAGCTGGACTTCACCAATGAAGATGGCAGCTCATCGGACGGTTACGCTAAAACCATGTCGGACGAGTTTATCGCCGCCGAAATGGCACTGTTTGCCGAGCAAGCCAAAGAAGTCGATATCATCATTACCACAGCGCTGATCCCAGGCCGTCCTGCACCTAAGCTCATCACTAAGGCGATGGTCGACAGTATGAAACCGGGCTCTGTGATTGTCGATATGGCCGCGCAAGCGGGCGGCAACTGTGAATACACTCAGCCTAGCGAGCTATTCGTGACCGAGAATGGCGTCAAAGTCATCGGCTTCACCGATCTTCCCGGCCGCCTGCCCGCGCAGTCTTCACAGCTTTACGGCACTAACTTAGTCAACCTGATGAAGTTAATGTGTAAAGAGAAAAACGGTATTGCCAGCATCAGCTTCGATGATGTGGTCATGCGCAACATGACAGTCGTGAAAGAAGGCGAAGTTACCTTCCCGCCACCACCTATTTCGGTGTCAGCTGCCCCTGCGAAACCTACCGCTAAGGTGGAAGTGAAATCTGCTCAAGCCAAAGCGCCTTCAAAACTTAAGTATATTCTCGCTGCCCTTGGTGCTGCGGGGTTTGCCGCTGTGGCCTCCGTCGCGCCAGCCGAGTTTTTATCCCACTTTACGGTATTTATTCTGTCCTGCGTGGTGGGCTATTACGTGGTGTGGAACGTGTCCCACTCACTGCATACGCCTTTGATGTCAGTGACTAACGCAATTTCAGGCATTATCGTGGTCGGCGCCTTGCTGCAAATTGGTCAAGGTTCAACCTTGGTCACTGTGTTGGCGTTTATCGCCGTGCTGATCGCCAGTATTAACATCTTCGGCGGTTTTACCGTCACTCAGCGCATGCTGAAGATGTTCCGTAAGGATTAAGGGGGTATAACGTGTCTCAAGGACTGGTAACAGCAGCTTACATCATTGCCGCCGTGCTCTTTATCTTCAGTCTCGCTGGATTGTCGAAACAAGAAACAGCCAAACACGGCAATTTATTTGGTATCACAGGTATGGCTATCGCCCTACTGGCGACCATTTTTAATCCAGACACCAGCGGTGTCGCGTGGATTATTATCGCCATGGTGATTGGTGGTGCCATCGGCGTGCGTTTAGCACTTAAAGTCGAAATGACGGAAATGCCTGAACTCGTCGCGGTGCTCCACAGTTTTGTGGGTATGGCCGCGGTGTTAGTGGGCTTTAACAGCTTTATCGACTTACATCCAGAACAAGTATCACAAGTGGTTGTAGCCGTGGGTGGGGACATGAATTCCACTCTCGCAGCCGTGCAGAATGCGCTGAGCGAAGCGGCAAAAGCGGCTGAAAACGCGCATATGACTGGCGCTATGCTCAACATTCACTTAGTGGAAGTCTTCCTCGGGATCTTTATCGGCGCGGTAACCTTTACCGGTTCTATCGTCGCATTTGGTAAATTACGCGGATTAATTTCATCTAAACCGTTGATGTTGCCACATCGCCATAAGCTAAACCTCGCTGCGGTATTGGTATCACTTGGCCTGTTAGTGTACTTCGTGCAAACCGGTGGCACTATGCCAGCCCTACTGTTGATGACACTTATTGCCTTCGCCTTTGGCTGGCACTTAGTGGCTTCTATCGGTGGTGCGGATATGCCGGTTGTGGTTTCAATGCTGAACTCCTACTCAGGTTGGGCAGCAGCGGCAGCGGGCTTTATGTTGTCAAACGATCTGCTGATCGTGACAGGTGCGCTCGTGGGCTCATCGGGTGCGATTCTGTCTTACATCATGTGTAAGGCGATGAACCGCTCGTTTATTTCGGTTATCGCAGGTGGATTTGGTACCGATGGTGTAGCCTCCTCTGGTGATGAAGAAATGGGCGAATACCGCGAAACCAACGCCGAAGATGTGGCGGATATGCTGAAAAATGCCTCTTCCGTTATCATCACCCCTGGCTATGGTATGGCAGTGGCACAGGCGCAATATCCAGTGGCTGAAATCACCCAAAAACTGCGTGACCGCGGCGTAAAAGTACGCTTTGGTATTCATCCGGTAGCGGGTCGTTTACCTGGCCATATGAACGTACTCTTGGCCGAAGCTAAAGTTCCCTACGATATCGTGCTTGAAATGGACGAAATCAACGAAGACTTTAGCGATACCGATGTCGTGCTGGTGATTGGCGCGAACGACACAGTCAACCCTGCGGCGATGGAAGATCCGGGCAGCCCAATTGCGGGCATGCCAGTGCTCGAAGTGTGGAAAGCGCAAAACGTGATTGGCTTTAAACGCTCAATGAACACGGGTTATGCGGGTGTACAAAACCCTCTGTTCTTCAAAGACAATACCCAAATGTTGTTCGGCGATGCTAAGACCAGTGTTGAAGCGATTTTAAAAGCGCTGTAATCCGTTTAAGCACTGAATCACTCGATACAAAACTCAAAGGGAGCCGTTGGCTCCCTTTGCTTTATTAGAGGGTTTTATTGCGCTAGGCTTCACATACTTTTAAGCCTGCTCAGCTAGTCTCTGCGCAGTTTATCGCTTCAGGTAAAAGGAGATATCATGCTGCTTGGATTATTTATGCTGTCGGCAATATTAATCAAAACGTCGTTATTAGGGCTGGGTTGGATATCAATTGGTATCGGCGTTGGGGGTTATCTTTTTTGCCGTTTTTACCACATTAATCTTGCAGACCTACTGGTCAAAAAATTTAGACGGCTTTTTATCAGTGGGGCGATATTACATCTGCTGCTGTATCTAGGCCTTATCGTAAAACTCTTCCTGATCGATAGCCTAGAGGATATTCCAGCCTTTTTAATCAGTCATTTGGTATTCCATCATGCACTCTGCGCAATGATTGCAGCCGCCCTTACCTTTATGGCGATTGGCGTTTACCTTAGCCAGCAAAAGCTAAAGCAGGCAAATATCACTTCCCCCATCGCGAACTAATTTAGCCCTAAAAACCAAAAGGAGCCACAAGGCTCCTTTTGATAGCAATTCATTTTTGATTATGCCGCTTTAGCAATATCAAAATTAGATAACAACATCACAGCTGTACGGCCGAGTAAATGATTGATGGTGCGATCGCCCACTAATCCTAATTCTGCAATGGCTTGCTGACGTGCAGTGCTTACCGCTCTAAACAGAGTGATTTCATTATTGGTGCCGCCGCAGAGGCTGAAGAATAATCTTAACACTGCGCGGTAATGCTCTTCTTGCATCGCTTGCATCCAAGAGGTTTCTAGCGCTTCTTGGCTAGAGAAGTCGAGCGCAGCAACAAAAAGATTGCCAATACGGCTGTCTAAGCGAATTAAAAAGTCGTTCTTCCGCGGAAAGTGGTGACTAATACCTGTGCGGCTAATCCCCGTTGCTTCAGATAACGTGGTATAAGACATAGTCTCAAAGCCAATAGTCAAAATTTGTCTTAACGCTTCATCCATAATCTGATTGATGGTCTGCTCAGTCTGTACTCGCGAGCGCTTAGCCATAATAAAGTCTCCCACTGTTCTTTTTGTGGGATAGAGCTTACCAAAGCCTTTCAGGGATTACTGCTGTTTAAAAACGTGAAACAAGTGTATTTCACTTTTGTTCAGCTAGGGTTCAGTTTTAAACAGAGGATTTCATTGCTTTTGTTTACATATTTATAACATTGAATTTTGTACTAACCAGTCGTGTGCTTTTTGCTCCCCCATTAACAATGTTAGGGTAGGCGTTAAATAATGCCCAAGATCGGATTTACGCCAAAACAGGTATTCTGGCAGGGGTTGTAGCACGGTATCACTAAAAGTTCGTTGTATTAAACTCGAATATTCACGCAAAACCTGCGGTTCAATTTGCACCATTTGAGGATAAAAATCGGCTACAAAATCACGATAGTGAGTATATTGAACGATTTGAGTGACCTGATATTTATTTAACACCTGTATCATCATTGGCGCAGTCCAGTGTGACATATATTGCAAACTTGTAAGCGCCGCTAGGTTGCGCCGATGATACTGCTGCCAAGCTAAATCAAAATTGCCTTTAGCATTGGCAATACACCAGATGAGATACAGATCCGCTAACCATTCATGCTGATAAGGTGTTAATTCCTTAGGTAATAAACTCCCCTGCAACGCCAAGTTTTCAAGGTGGCCTAGTTCATGCCAAAGGGTTAATTGTGCTTGTTCTTTTAGATCTAATTGGTAGGTAATACCATCAATATTGGCCAGTTGGATCTCTGGTGTTTCTTGCTCATTGACGAGTATTAGGCCGGAGAAATGACTATCTTCAACAGGTAATACCATGGCACTGCGAAGCCCAAGCTCTGTTTTAAACTGAGCCTCGCTGTGTGGGAGCTGTTCACGAACCTGAGGTGGAAATGTTGCCAGACACTGACTCAATTGCGCTAAAGGACAAAGTAACGCCTGCTTATCGGCAATAGGCACCCAAGTTAAGCTTGATATCAGAGTCAGTGCAATTAAACTCACTGTTTTGCCATGATATTTTGGATAATCGCCGTAGTAGAGATACCGTCTTCAAATCCCAACACTTGCACTTGGCCGCCCGCAGCAATGACCTCGGCGCCACCCGCAATATCTTCAACCTTATAATCACCACCTTTCACTAAAAGATCCGGTAGTAATCTGGCGATGATCCGTTGTGGTGTATCTTCACTAAAAGGCACCACCCAATCGACGGCTGCTAATCCTGCCAACACCGCCATACGTCTATCCACTTGATTAACTGGGCGACCTTCGCCTTTTAAGCGTTTGACTGAGGCATCGTCATTCACGGCCACGATCAATCTGTCGCCTAAGGCTTTGGCTTGCTTGAGGTAACTGACGTGTCCCGCGTGCAAAATATCGAAGCAACCGTTGGTCATCACCACTCGTTCACCACGTAATTTGGCTTGCTCTAGAGCGTAAGCAAGTTGATCTTCACTCACCACCCCAAAACCAGACTCACCGTGATGCAGTGCTAGGGCCTCAATCAACTCAATACGAGAAACCGTAGAAGTACCCAGTTTACCCACCACAACGCCAGCGGCAGTATTGGCTATCGCACAGGCCTGCGGTAACTCAGCACCCGCGGCTAGAGACGTCGCTAAAGCTGAAATCACAGTATCGCCAGCACCCGTTACGTCATACACCTCACGGGCCACCGTGGGAATGTGTAACTCTGGGGCATTGGCCGTCACTAAAGTCATCCCCTTTTCAGAGCGAGTGACTAAGATAGCGTCGAACTGGTACTTGTTCAGTAATCCGCGAGCCTTTTCGAGTAGATCTGCTTCAGAGGTTACCGCGCCAACCACGGCCTCAAATTCACTCATATTCGGTGTGATGAGCGAGGCGCCATGATAACGGCTAAAATCGGAACCCTTAGGGTCAACCAGTACTTTTACGCCTTTGGAACGGGCGAGCGCGATAAAATCACGAGGATTATCGATAGCGCCCTTCGCATAATCAGATAGCACGACCACATCGACCGAATCGAGTAAGGCCTCAGACTGCTTAAGTAAGCGCGCACTGTCCTGCTTATCGAAGGACTCTTCAAAGTCGAGGCGAATAAGCTGTTGATTGCGCGATAAAACTCTAAGCTTGGTAATGGTCGGTTTATCGGCAATTTTCAACCATTGTGGTTCAACCCCAAGTGCTTGTACGCCAAGCGTTAACGCTTTAGACGTATCATCATTGCCCACTAAGCCCGCCAATTGTACTTGGCCACCTAAGGTCGCGATATTTAGCGCCACGTTTGCCGCGCCGCCCGGTCTATCTTCGACTTGGTTAATTTTCACCACGGGCACTGGTGCCTCGGGGGAAATACGTCCCGTAGGCCCAACCCAGTAGCGATCTAACATCACATCGCCGACGACTAACACTTTGGCTTTTTCAAATGCTGGCAGAGAAACCTTCATAGCGCTCTTATCAGTTGCAGAAATTAAACCGTGATTGTACCTAATTTTCAGCAAAAGATGAGTTAGAATAAGCAGTAATTTTCAAAAGTAGTGAGTATTTTTGTGGTCGAGAAAGCTGAGTTTTCATCATCTTTATATCATCCGAAACACTGGCCCATGTGGTTTGGGGTGTTAGTGATGCGGATTACCCAAGTGTTGCCTCTATCATGGCAGATGAAATTAGGCAAAGGCATGGGCCGATTAGTCAAGGCACTTGCGGCCAGTAGAACCCATACCGCGCGCCGAAATTTAACCCTCTGCTTCCCGGATATGCCAGAGGCCGAGCGAGAAGCGCTCCTCACCCGTAACTTTGAAGAAACGGGCAAAGCGATTTTCGATACCATCAATGCCTGGTGGTGGTCCGATGAAAAAATCCAACAACATATGCAGATAACCGGCAAAGAATACGTTCAAGACACCTTGAACGCTGGCCATGGGGTGATACTGTTTGCAGTGCACTGCTTACCACTGGAAATGGGCGCACGTATTTTTGGTCAATTCCAACCCGGTGTTGGGGTGTACCGCCCACATAACAATCCCGTGATGGAATACCTGCAAGTGAAAGGTCGCTTACGGTCGAATAAAGCCTTAGTGCCGAAACGCGATCTACGCCAAATGGTACGCTGTTTACGTAACCCCGATGTGATTTGGTATACCGCTGACCAAGACTTTGGCCGCTCCAGTGCTGTGTTTATTCCCTTCTATGCCGTGCCCGATGCCGCCACTATTACTGGCGCAACCACGCTGGCAAAGTTAGGTAAGGCCAAGGTATTACCCTTCTTTGTTGAGCGCACAGAAGGAGATACAGGCTACCGGATTGAAATCATGCCTCCATTAGATAATTTCCCAGGTGAAGACGAAGTCGCCGATGCCATCCGTGGTAACAAAATTATTGAACAGATTATCAATAAAAATCGTGCTCAATATATGTGGCTCCATCGCCGCTTTAAGACGCGCCCGGATCCAACGGATAAGTCCTTATATAAGTAAGCTTTTGGTTAATCACATCGAGATAAGCGCTTAAAAGAGAATACAAAATGCCAAGCAATCGCTTGGCATTTTGTTTATATCTTTCTGCCTAAGGCATCTTGTAGGGCTCTAAGCGCTTAAACATGGTAGTTAAGCACAACACTTAAACCAGATTAAGCCTCCGCCGGTAAGCGAATACCCACATTGGTGACTTTACCTTCATAGAGTCCCGCAACGACCCAATGGAGTGATTGCCATTGAAACTGGTCCCCAAGTACTGGATGCGCACCTAGCTCTAAAGCAACTAAATCAGCTACAGTCATGCCGCCAGTTTCATCGTCTAATGTTAAGCCATAGATAGGTGCAAGATCCGCCAATTTAACCTCGGTATCGATAAAGAAGTCACCAAAGAAACGTGGAACCTCCTTGGTTTCAGGGGCTTGGCTAAAGAGGTTACTCAATGCTTCAAGGCTCTTTTCCTGCCCGAGTACGCACAGAATATCACCCGCCTCTAAGCACGTACTTCCCGAAGGATGCAATAACCTGTTATTGCGAAATACTGCCGCAATGCGAGTACCATCGGGCATTGCTAAGCGTTTTAGCGGTTCACCAATACACCACTTACTTTCACTCAAACGATAGACAAACACTTCCCATTCGCTGCTCGGGTAAATTTCAACCCCCGAACGCGAAACGGGCAAAGGCTTTGGGGGCAATTCTACCTTTGCTAAGCGTGCAGCCGTAGTGAGTGACGCCCCTTGGACTAGCAGAGAGACTAACACCACAAAAAAGGCCAAGTTAAAATACAATTGAGCCCCAGGAAGCCCGGCCATCATTGGGAATACCGCTAAAATAATCGGCACGGCACCACGAAGCCCGACCCAAGAGATAAACCAGCGGTCACGGCTGCTAAAACTCTTAAAGGGCAGCAAACTTAGCCATACCGCTAAAGGTCTGGCAAACAGGATCATCCCAAAGGCCAGTGCTAAGCCCGGCAGCCAAATATCTAATAGATCCGAGGGGGTTAGGAGTAGTCCCAAGACGAGGAACATGCCGATTTGACTCACCCAAGTCATTCCATCCAATACGTTTAATATCGCATGACGTCCACGAGTTGGCTTATTACCGAGGAATAGGCCAACTAAGTAAATCGACAGAATGCCACTGCCACCTAGCTTGTTCGATGCAGCGTAAATAATAAGGCCACCGCTGAGCACGAGAATCGAATATAGACCTTCAGCGAGTTGACTTAAGTTCACCAATTTCCATAGCAGCCAGCCACCACCCAAGCCTAATAAAATTCCCAGCCCAAATTGTTTAATAAAGCTAATCAGCATAAAGCTTGCAGATAGCTCGGCATCGACATTGCTGAGAATGGCAATCAAGGTGACAGTTAAAAATACCGCCATAGGGTCGTTACTACCCGATTCGATTTCCAGCGTTGCTCCAACCCGCTCATTAAGGCTGCGTCCCTTTAACAGTGAGAATACCGCCGCCGCATCGGTAGAGCCGACAATCGCTCCCACCAGCAAACCTTGTAGCCAATGTAAGTCAAATAGCCACGCAGCCATAATGCCTGTGATACTGGTGGTGATCGCCACCCCAAAGGTTGCCAAGGATAACGCAGGCCACAGTGCGACCCTGAAGCTCGCGACCCGAGTGCGCATACCGCCATCGAGCAAAATAATGGCTAAGGCTAAGTTACTGACAAGATAAGCGGTTGAATAATCATCGAAGAGAATACCGCCGGGACCATCTTCACCAGCAAGAATACCTACGGCGAGAAAAATTAATAAGATAGGAATCCCAAGACGGGATGACATGGGACTAAGCAAAACACTCACGGCAGTAAGTAAGGCACCGATCAGAAAAAAACTATTGATGGAATCTGCATCCACACATGCCTCCTTAAATGCTGCTGGCTCAGCTAAACGATAGCAAAAACACCTAGATTAAAAATGACTCAATTAAAAATTTCAGTGTTTCTATACTAGCATAAAAAATGCAGATTATTGGAGTTTTAAATATTAAATTTCAATCATCTACACTAAAATAATCATCAACAGTAACTTTAGGCTAATTTTCAGATAAAAACACATAAAAAGACAAATACAACCAGAACATCAAACCATAAGCATAAATAAAATAAAGCTTATATTTATCAAGTTCTTTAAAAAATAAATCCGACACAAACTTTCCATTTTTAATCAAAAAAATATCGGTAACCATCTAAAAAGACACCATATCGATAAAAACACACACCTAACTATATTTATCGCCGCAATACCTTGAAAGAGCACATTAAATTGAATAGTTCATTGTGTTATCAACATTGGCCCACCAATGGCTGTCATAAAGACAATCAATGTCATTATGACAATTTTTATTGCTATCAAAAAGACACCATTAAGAATTTAAATTAAATTTTTTCCTTTATTTTCAATAACAAAAATACTTGGCACATATTGCGCAATAGCAAATTACAGGTATCAAAATGACGTTGGATTAAGGGGATTTATGAGCAAACAAAAACTCACCGCTATCGCACTATTATTAGTGTTGATTGCCTCATTTACTGTACTACTGAGCGTAGGCAGTGAAATTTATCGAGAAAAACCACCCATTCCCAGTGCATTTGTCGATGTGAATGGCCAAGTTATCTTTAGTGAAAATGATATAGAACAAGGTCAATTAGTATGGCGCTCAATGGGCGGCCATCAACTCGGTTCGATTTGGGGACATGGCTCCTATGTCGCCCCCGATTGGACCGCAGACTGGTTACACAGAGAAGCCCAAGCTTGGCTCGACCTGCGCGCCAAGCAACAATATCAAACGCCTTTCGAGCAACTAGGCTCCCAAGAAAAAGCGGGGCTTGAACAAGCATTAAGGGATGATTTACGCCATAACAGTGTTGAACAACAGATCGATGGCACTCAGCTTATTAGGCTATCGACCACACGGGTAGAAGCAATTCGCACGGTTAATCAACACTATTTATCCTTGTTTGGTGATGACCCTAAACTCAGTTCACTACGCGAACAATACGCCATGAAAGAGGGTACAGTGCCCGATGTTACACGCCGAGAACAACTTAATGCGTTCCTGTTTTGGGGGGCTTGGGCTGCCATCACTGAACGCCCAGATGCACCCTATACATACACCAATAACTGGCCGTTCGATCCTCAATTAGGCAATACTCCCACCTCGGATAATATTGTCTGGTCGATACTCAGTATCGTGACCCTGATAGCGGGTATTGGTGGATTGCTATGGCACCATGCCAGCGGTAAGCACGAAAGTCTGCCTAAGCCGTCGGAACAAGACCCGCTGTTTTTCACTAAACCAACCGCTTCACAAAAAGCCGTCGGCAAATACTTCATAACGGCGATAGGTCTCTTTTTACTGCAAATTTTACTCGGAGGCATTACCGCTCACTATGCGGTAGAAGGCCAAGAGTTTTATGGTTTACCTATTGCGGAAATACTCCCCTATTCAGTAACGCGTACTTGGCACACCCAATTAGCCGTATTTTGGATCGCAACTGCTTGGTTAGGTACAGGACTGTATATTGCTCCTGCGTTATCGGGCCATGAACCCAAATATCAACGAATAGGCGTTAACGTACTCTGGGTAGCCTTAGTGGTGGTTGTGCTCGGTTCAATGGCGAGCGAATGGATTGGGGTGCAACAGTATTTTGACCTCGATATGAACTTTCTCTTTGGTCATCAAGGATATGAATACATAGATCTTGGTCGAGTATGGCAAATCTTACTCCTCGTTGGATTACTGATTTGGCTCGCCCTCGTCACCGCCGCCATCAAACCCGCCCTCAAAGTTCAAGGCGAGATGCGCCCTGTTATTTGGGTACTCTATGCCTCCTGCGTCGCAATTGGTTTGTTCTATGGCGCCGGCCTCTTTATGGGCAAACACTCCAACTTAGCGATTGCAGAATACTGGCGTTGGTGGGTAGTACATCTGTGGGTTGAGGGCTTCTTCGAAACCTTTGCGACTGCCGTTATCGCCTTAATGCTGGTACGTTTGGGCTTAATCCGTGGCCGTAGCGCCAACGGTGCGGTCTTGTTTACAACGGTAATCTTCTTAACCGGTGGTTTAATCGGCACTTTACACCACCTCTATTTTACTGGCACACCAACCTCGGTTATCGCCTGGGGCGCAATTTTCTCGGCCTTAGAAGTGGTGCCTTTAGCCATCATAGGTTTTGAAGCAATGGAAACCTACCGCTTGCGTAAAGCCAGTCCATGGATGCAGCGTTATCACTGGGCGATTATGTTCTTTGTGGCTACCGCGTTTTGGAACTTGGTCGGTGCCGGTATGCTGGGCTTCTTAATCAACCCGCCAATCTCGCTCTATTACATTCAAGGATTAAACACCACTGCCACCCACGGTCACGCCGCCTTTATGGGGGTTTATGGCATGCTCGGCATGGGGCTAATGCTTTTCTGTCTGCGCGGTCTAACTGGCAATATGCAGTGGAATGACAAAATGCTCAAAGGCGCCTTCTGGAGCCTCAATATTGGCCTAGCGGCTATGGTGTTTATGTCACTATTACCTGTAGGGATTACGCAGTTTTTTGCGGTCATCGACCACGGCTATTGGTATGCCCGCTCGCCAGAGGTCATTCATAGTCCGCTGGTTGAAAGACTGGTATGGATGCGTATGTTTGGGGATATCATCTTCAGTATCGGCGGATTATTGATGGGCACCTTCTTATTTGACTTAATTAGAAAGGCCCTGAATAAACCTGCAAAGTTACAAGGGGAGCAATTATTACCAGACCACTAACACCAGACTAAATAACGGTTAGTCCCATACCAAGGTGCCATTGCTGGCACCTTGGTTGCCTAATCTCTAGCAGCTACGTTACGGAGAGTCATTCCTGCATGCATTTTGCTGTTAGTCGTGTTTAAACTACATGTGTCAATATAACAATCAATGGTATAAATCAGGGTAATCTAGCTGCTGGAGTGTTTATGGCCCTTAGTCAAACCGATCTTACCCGTATCGCCCTCGATATCACCTCAGGTTTAGCCCATAGAGACCGCTTCTCACGGCTGCTCAATACCGTTAGAGAAAACTTACACTGTGATGCCGCTGCGCTACTCACGTTTCATGGTCAGTATTTTACCCCACTCGCCATCGATGGTTTGAATGATGACGTACTAGGCAGACGTTTTATCCTTAATGAGCACCCAAGGCTTGAGGCTATTGCCCGTGCGGGTGATATAGTGCGCTTCCCGGCTGACAGCGAACTTGCAGACCCTTACGATGGTTTAATCCCCAATCAAACAGGCGCATTAAAAGTGCATGCCTGTATTGGACTACCGTTATTTGCCGATGAACAGCTTATCGGGGCCGTAACTATCGATGCCTTTAATCCTCTGCAATTTGATCAATTCAGCAATGCCGAGCTACGCAGTTTAAGTGCCATTGCAGCAGCATCTTTAAGTAATGCTTTACTGGTTGAAAAACTTGAACGTATGGCCCTAAACAGCCATTCAACCCATGCACAAGAAAATAGCCCTAACCTGAGCCAGAATGCCGAAATCATTGGCCATTCGCCCTTAATGCAAAGTTTAAACCGAGAGATTGAAGTCGTAGCTCATAGCGATCTGAACGTGCTGATCTTGGGCGAGACCGGCACAGGCAAGGAGTTAGTCGCCCAGGCGATACATCAAAAATCTGCAAGATCCAGTAAACCATTGGTCTATCTAAATTGTGCAGCACTCCCCGAATCGGTTGCCGAAAGCGAACTCTTTGGTCATATCAAAGGTGCGTTTACAGGTGCAATTAGCCATCGCAGTGGCAAATTTGAAATGGCCGACAAAGGGACACTCTTTCTAGACGAGATTGGCGAACTGCCCCTCACACTCCAAGCCAAGTTATTGCGAGTATTACAATATGGCGACATACAAAAGGTAGGTGATGATCGCAGCCTGAAAGTCGATGTCCGCATCATAGCTGCAACCAATAAAGATCTTAAAACAGAAGTGCTTGCAGGTCGTTTTAGGGCAGACCTTTACCATAGGTTAAGTGTATTTCCGATACTGGTTCCGCCCTTACGGGAGCGCGAACAGGACATCACACTTCTGAGCGGATTCTTTGCTGAACGCTACAGGCAAAAACTCGGGATGAAACAACTTAACTTCAGCAACAGTAGCCTACTCTTGCTCAATCAATATACTTGGCCGGGTAATGTACGCGAACTGGAACATGCTATCCATAGGGCGACAGTTCTAGCACGCGTAACCGCACAGGACGGCTGCTGCACCATTGCGCCACAACATTTCGATTTACCTGTTACACTTAACACCTCAAAAATGAGTTCATTGGCAATTACGCCGTTGAGCAATGCAACGCAAATCCAGCAAGAGTTTGTTAGCTTATCCCTAGCAACCGAGACATTTCAGCGCGACTACATCAAACAAGTCTTTACCACACATACTGGCAATTGGGCTGCCACGGCAAGGACATTAGGAGTTGACCCAGGTAATCTGCATCGGCTCGCAAAACGTTTAAAGCTAAAATAAGCAATAAATACGCTTTATGAACCATATTTCAGTTGAAATAATATCCAAAATAAGGAAGGATGCGAGCTTCGCGCGCCAGTGCATTGTGTATTACAATTTGCCGCCCGATTTTGGGAAGAAACTGCCGCGTAAAACAGGTTATTTTATTAACAGGAATCGTAGTATCCGCTTATGAGTATGCTTCGCACCACAGCTTTATTATTGACTTTGGTTTTTCCAAGTCTCTCCGCTTTAGCAACGGAATACCCTTTACCGTCTTCTAAGAGCCGGTTAGTTGGCGAGAACCTGTATTACACAGTGCCAGAGGGTAAACATACCCTCGAAGATATTGCCGCTCAGTTCCAACTCGGCCTAAGCAACTTGCTGGAAGCAAACCCTGGTGTTGATCCGTTTCTTCCAAAGCCAGGCAGTAAATTGTTAATTCCTAAACAATTAATTCTGCCCAATGCGCCACGTGAAGGCATAGTTATCAACGTTGCTGAAATGCGTCTATATTACTATCCAAAAGGCAAAAATACCGTGGAAGTTCTACCTATCGGTATTGGCCAAATTGGTAAAGACACGCCAGAAAACTGGGTAACCAGCGTGCAACGTAAACGTGCTAACCCGACATGGACACCAACGCCACGCATTCGTAAAGAATATGCGGCAAGGGGCGAAATTCTGCCAGCGGTATGGCCAGCAGGTCCAGATAACCCAATGGGGCTCTATGCACTCTACATTGGTAACTTGTATGCCATCCATGGTACCAACGCAAGCTTCGGTATTGGTTTACGTGTTAGCCAAGGCTGCGTGCGTTTACGTCACGATGACATTGAACATCTGTTCAAAACCGTGCCAGTTGGAACACGTGTACAATTTGTTAACCAACCGATTAAAGCGACCGAAGAACCAGATGGAAAGCGTTATTTAGCCGTGCATCAGCCGCTATCACGCACTATTGCTGAGTTTGAGTCAAACGAGCCTGTGGCAATTGCTTTACCAAAAGACATCGCTAAGTTTATTGCCAAAGCTGATACCGACTCCAGCGTGATCAAAAAGCTACTGGACGAGCGCACAGGCGTACCGACAATTATTAATCAATAGTTGTATGGCTAGTACGCAGTTGACGCTGCTTACTCTATAAAAATACCCGCCTCGGCGGGTATTTTTATATTGGTTGCAATGAAGCTTTGTAATCAATCACATAAAGGCGCGCATAGCGCTAAGAAGTGGGTCATTGCGGCGCTATTTGCTAACACTCGTTGATCAAAGTTTTGTAACGCAGGCGTTTCGGTACAGGCGCCAACACGCGCGCCACTACGCACTAAACATGCCTCAAACGAGGTATCGAAATGGTTGAAAATCAAGCCATCTTTAACCGGGCAACCATCAATCTCACCATCAACAGCAATGGGGAAATATCCTGCCAGCGTATCGCGTAAATCGAGACTAAAACGCCCTGGCACTTGGCTTGGCTCAAAAGAATAAACATAAGCTTCATGACTTAAGACGTCTTCATGGCAGGTTAAAATACCATCACGACTCGCCGCAATCAGTAATTGTGCGTGTTCTAACAGTAATTTACCCTCAACTGAGGTGCTCTCATTTGCCTTAGGTTTACCGTTTTCAAATACAAAGCCTCGGTTAGGGTTTTCACCAAATTTGTTAAATCGGTGGCCACGTTTAAACCCCGTTGGATTCACCAAAGGCAAAATACTTAAGTTTACCCGTTCGAATAATTCGACTGATGCCTCACTTAAAAAGTGCAGTAATCCCCAAGGGCCAGCTGACTCTTCACCGTGAAATCCTGCGCTGATCAATAACGAAGGTAAGCCAGATTTCGCGGCAGGTGACTGATACAGACTGACACTGTATTTACCCACGTCACCGAGTTTTTTCTCAACCATCCCCAAACGGGACATTTCCTGCTCAAGCTGTAGATAAAAATTATCGATATCAGTGCTTTCACAGTTAAAAATATCGCTTTTCCACTGAAAGGATTCGAACGGAGATCTGCTTACCATATCTTGTACTTATGCCAGAAAAAGAACTGTGCCATCATAGCAGCTCTTTACAAAAACTGAATGCTATTCAACTGATTTAGATGAAATCCGACGAGTGTCTGACGCGCCAACACCACCACTGCGTTATGCCATCAATCGGAAATTGAGATGGGATGCCAAATGAACACACACACCCGCCTTGGACTTGCTATATTGGTGATGCTGCTTAGTCCAGCGCTCAAGGCACAATGTCAAATCGAAGGCGCTGCAACGCTATATCAATTAGAATCACGCATCGAAACTTACTCCCTCGCCAATGGCCTTACCGTACACTTATTGCCCCTTGAGGATAAACACACCCTCACCATTGCCAGCCAATTTACTGTGGGGGCGCGCAACGAGACTAAGGGGCAAACGGGATACGCGCATTTGTTCGAGCATATGTTATTCAAGGGCAGTGAACAGGCACCCGGCGACACCTATGCACAACAGCTAAGTGCCTTAGGCGCCCGCTTTAATGCCAGCACCCACTTCGATTACACCAATTACTATGTCACTCTGCCGAGCCAAGCCCTCGCCTTGGGCTTGTTCCTCGAGGCCGATCGTTTTATTCGCCCCAATTTGACCGAAACCACAGTGAAAAATCAGCAAGAAACCGTGCTCCAAGAGATGGCGCAGACCATAGATAATCAACCCTATGTGCGTAGTGCGATGGAATTTCTGCTAGCACAGGTTAAAGATACGCCCTATGGCCACAGTATTATCGGTAGCCGTGAGGATATTACTCAGGCAAGTCCCGAGCGGTTAATCGCCTTTCATAGCGCCCATTATCGTCCCGATGCGATGCAGCTATCTCTGGTCGGCACACTTCCCTCCGACGTCAAGTCGCTTATACCACAACACTTTAGTGCTTGGCCCACGCCTAATCAGCCGATTGCCAAATTTGACGAGCTAAAAATTAACCCTAAGCCCGTGCATGCGGAGCTCATTGATGAACGTGGCCCTTGGCCCGGCTTACTGCTTGCGTGGCATACGGTAGGTAAAAATCATCCCGATGCTGCCGCTATACGCCTGCTAGAAGGCTATTTATTTCAAAATACTCGCAGCGCCCTCGCACAAATCAGCCTGCACGATCCGGCACAAATGTTGAGTTATTCACTGCCCTTTGAGCTAGAAAATCATGGCATAACCAATCTGGTATTAGTGCCAAGGGCAAAAACCTCCCTTAATGCGCTAACCGACATGGTCTTTGCGTTAGTTAAGCAAACCCAACAAACTCGCATAAGTGATGCAACGCTTTGTCAGCTCAAGCAAACCTGGTTAAATCAGCGTTTGGCAGAGCTCGACAACACTCAATCCCTAGCCACCTTACTATCCGCCACCGACAAACAGGATCAAGCCCATCCCTTAACGGCGCAATGGGAAAGGATTAACGCAGTAACCACAGCGGATATCCAGCGCGTTGCCCTGCAATACTTTACTCCCAATATGGTCAGGGTTGAGCTGTTACCGCCTTGGTATCTCCGCTTTGGAAAAACCTTACTCGAATGGTTACCCACAGGTGTTAGCGACGATTTAGAGGATGCAGTGCTATGATGAAAACATTCAGATACAACTGCTTAATGCCAACCTCAAGATTATCTAACGCACTGCAAACCATGAGTATTGGTCTTATTGCTGTCATACTTGGTGCCTGTCAGCAGACACCGCTTAGCTTTACCCCAACTCAAGCGCCCAGTTTGGCAAACTTTGATACCCAACCCAATCTACCTCAAGTCGGGAATATTTATCTTCCCAATGAGCAACCTTTTATTGATGTCACCCCCAATGGCGTCACCCTACCTTACCAGTTACAGCGTACGACTCGCGCGACTCAAAACCTTAGTAACAGAATGAGCCTAGTAGCAATTAGCCCCACTATACCCTTTGATAATCCTGATATTTTACAAGTCGCCTTTCAGGAAAAAGCTCGTAGCCTAGCGCTGACCCAAGCCGATGTTTGCCTTGAAACCTTCGAAACTCGCGTCACGCTGCATAGCATTAATATCAGCTTAACGTGCCCCGCATCAGTTAATCATCTCTACCAGTTACTGATACAGTTTTGGCAGCCCGATGCATTTAGTGAAACGGCGGCAATCGATATCGATAATATTCGCCGTCAATTGAAGCTTAATAAGCATTTAAATGCCTTTAGTGGCGCCGAAATCGATAAAGTCTGGCGGGACAAACTCCTAGGGACTGCACATCCCTACAACAAGAACATCAACAATCAGGCCTTGTTTGACTCACTTAGCCTAAGCGAACTGTCGCGGCTACAGCAGAACACCTTTGCTCAGGCAAACTGGCAGTTATTTTTACCTAATCATGCGCAAACCGAGTTTGATATTAAGCAGAGCCTCAGCCAGTGGCCAACTCGCATAAATACGGACTCTCCATCACACCTCATCAACACTCAAAAGCCACCACAATCCCGCACGCTGTATTTGATTGATGCACCGGGTAGTGTGCAAACACAAGTGCGAATAGGGTATGCCCTCGACGATAAGCATTTATCATCGCAGGATATGCCGTTAGCTTGCCGCAGCTTAGCCGCACTCTTAGGACGCAGTTTTTCCGGACGACTCTATTACGATTTGCGAGAAAAGCGCGGTTTGACCTACGGGATCTATGGTCAGTGCGCCAATGCACCACTCTCCACTAGCATCAAGTTTTATGGCAGCACGGCAATAGAACATACGGGCGCCTTTGTGGTGGGGATCTTAGATCATTTGAAACTACTGGCTTCAACGCCTGCAAGCGAAGGGGAATTAGCCGCCCTAAAAACCTATCTGATTGGCGAAGCCTTGTTAACGCAAGATAATCCTAACCTGAGCGAAACCCAATTTATTCATCAACAGGTGCTTAGATTAGATCCACAATCAATACAAGCCATAAACCTTAAACTGCAGGCGCTATCGCCCAATCAGTTGATGCAACTAGCACAACAAGCATTTTATGGTGAACCTCTAATCATTTTACGGGGAGATGTCGCCAAGATCTCGGCGGATCTCTCAGCTAAGCTGCCGGGATGGCAACTAGAGGAGGTCAAAGTGAATGATTGATATCGTTATAATTTATCCTTAGGAACATCACTCGCGTTGCCTTGCTGTAACATTTGGGCATGGCCTTGTTCCATTTGCGCTAAGTCTTCCATGGCAGCGCCCGAGTCGATATTCGTATGGGCTTGATGATGTTCAGCACTGCTGGTCTCGACCTTATCCGAGGTTATCAATGCAGCATTTTGTGACTCGTTATCGGCAGCGGCCATAACGCTATTTGGCGCTAAAGAGTCATCTTTTACTGGCGATAACAACATAGACTCAGTTGTCACTGGCGGACTCGGCTCAGTACTCACTGACGTTGAAGCCGCTTGACCAAGGGTTGTGAACCATGAAGTCAACGGTGTTGGTGCCATTATTCCAGCAACCGTGATGAGCGTAACTGCGGCAGCGCCATAGGACAACCATTTGTGTACTCCCTGCCGATGATCTTTAGGCTCGCTGGCATATAAGGCGTTAACGTGAGCGATTTTCGCATTGGAAGCAATAACGTCTGGCGCTAAGGTCTGAAGTAAATCGGGCAAATGATCCAATTCAGTATTTTTTAGGCGCTGACCGATAAATTGTCCGCCCTCATAAATCTCTAATTGATGGCTCAACACTTCGCCTTCAACGACACCAGAACTCACAATCACTAACTTATTACAACGCACTTTGCCACGAAAAACCCCGCAAACTCTCAGTTCATCACAACTCACTTCACCCGTGATCTCACCGCCAAACTCGATTTTAATCAGTCCAGCACCGCGGATCTTACCTGTTAATGCCCCCGCAACGAATGCCGTGCCCGCCAGTTGCATCTCACCTTCAATTGCGGTTGAGGCACTGATAAATGTGGCACTATGGCCTTTGCTACCCATAGGTTTAGTTCCAGATTATTATTTTTGTGAAAAAGATGTTAAGTTAAAAGTTCTCAATAATAAAGCATTGGATTTCTTTGATATTTAACCAGGCTGTGTTTTAGACAAGATTTTAGCCCTACAACAATCTATGTTAGGCTGAAGACGATTGGGCAGATGTCCCATCCCATATTGGTTCTAGCACCGCCTAAAATTGACTCAATTTATGACAAATTCCATGACCTTCAACCCGTTGTCACCGTCAACTCAAAACCAAACACCATTAGCCATTTATCAAGCTAAAATCGGGTTCGAGTTGATTGAAGATCCCGCGCAGGCGCAGGCAGTGCTCGCCTTAGATAAGTTGTATCAGCAGATTATTGGTCGAACAGACGCTCAGCCACTCAAAGGTTTATATCTATGGGGCGATGTCGGGCGCGGTAAAACCTTTCTGATGGATTTGTTCTTTGATGCCCTGCCACAGCAAGGAAAACTGAGATTGCACTTTCACCGCTTTATGGCGCGAGTGCACCAAGCCTTAAAGGAACATGCGGGGCAGCGCGATCCCCTTAAATTAATTGCAAAAAATTTAGCAAAGGAGTGTAAGGTACTCTGCTTCGATGAGTTTTTTGTCTCAGATATTGGCGATGCCATGCTCCTCGCTGGTTTGTTTGAAACCTTGTTTGCCCAAGGAGTCGTGCTGGTTGCCACATCCAACATTCCCATCGAACGTTTATATGAAAATGGCCTCGCAAGGCACAGATTTTTACCCTGCATTGCCCAGCTCCTAGCCCATACCCAAATGCTGCATCTGAATGGCGAGCAAGACCACAGGTTGCACGCCTTGAATCACGAACCGTCGGCAGAGGCCATTGCCGCCATCTCAAAGAATATTGGGCTGACTGGCACACTGGATTTTGATGGTATTTTTACCACGCTCACTCAAGGCGCAAACACTGTTCAAACAAGAACTCTGCGAGTCTGCCAGCGTGATATCCCCGTCGTGCGCGCCACTGCTGAAGGCCAACAGCCTTCGGTTGCTTGGTTCGACTTTTATGCCCTGTGTGATGGCCCGCGCTCACAACTCGATTACATCGAAATTGCCAGTCGATTTAAGATCGTATTGCTGAGCGGTGTTCCCAAACTGGGCGGCGAAGTAAAAAGTTGGATCCGCGCCCGCGGCACTGAGGATGGCACTGGCGAGAACCAAGCGGCCGCTACCGGTGAGCGGCAACTCTCTTACGCCGCCAACGATGATCCTGCTCGGCGTTTTATCAGCCTTATCGATGAGTTATACGATCAAGATGCCAGTTTATATTTAAGCTGCGACGTCCCACTGATGGATCTCTACCAAGGCGGCGCCCTCAGTTTTGAGTTTCGACGCACCTATAGTCGGCTAATCGAAATGAGCCACAGCACAAAACAATCCTGAACCCTCAACACGCCCGAAGAAACGGCAGCGGTCAACCTCTGCCATAACCCTTTACCGAGACAAACTTTCAGGCGCAAAGATAGCACTTAACTGCTGGATATCTGCCGCAACCCACTCTGGTTCGATACACTCGGCAAGATGGGCCGCCATAAACGCCACAAGCTGCATTGCGGCATAGGGCAAACGCTTGTCCCGACGGCCAACAAGATACCAATTACTCTCCAGTGGAAATCCGTTCACTGACAAGATTGCGGGTTTTTCACGCCCTTCCTGTAGGGTGTGGGCAGAAATAACCGATAAGCCTAAGCCTGATGCCACGCTCAAGCGGATCGCTTCATTACTCTCAATTTGCATCGTTTCACTCAAGGCGATCCCTTGAGCGCTACACCAAGATTCAAACATCAGGCGAGTTGCCGAGCCGGGCTCGCGGATAATAAAACGCTCTTGCTTCAATTCACTAAAGCGAACTTGTTGACGGCCAACCGCCCAATGATCCTTAGGCGCGATAAGCTGCAGCGGATTTTTAATGATCCTCGCCGATAATACTTGCTCACCACTGGGTGGATGACTGAAGAGATATAAATCATCTTCTTGGCGCTCAAATCGTCCCAAAATATGCGCGCGGTTACCGATATTTAAGGTCACTTTGACCTGCGGAAATTGCCGATAAAACGCCCCTAAAATCCGTGGTACCACATATTTTGCCGTAGTCACTAAACCGATATTGATATGGCCAATGCTGCCACCTCTGGCTTGCTGGATAAAGGCATCGAAATCTTCAAAGCGGCTCAAAGTATCGCAGGCGGCTCGGTAAAGCTCTTGCCCTATTAAGGTTGGCGACATACGGCCATCAATACTGTTCAGCAAAGGTTCACCCAAAATATCCGCTAACTTTTTAAGTTGCAGTGACACTGTGGGCTGAGTAAGGTGCAGGGTGCGAGCCGCCGCCGAAATATTGCCCAATCGAACCACCTGCACATAAACCTCAAGTAACCGAAAACTCAAATGCCGTAGTTTTAATTGACCTTGAGAAGATTTATCCATAGATAATTATCTATACCTAATTAGCAAATAATTTATTTTTCAATATATCGAATTAGGTTCAGAATCTCCAGCGTTCAATGGTTTTCAAATAAAATGATAGCCTTAAAATATTAATGCCTTTATTAATGAGATACTTATGCCAGATATTGTCATTGCATTTTTCGCCTTAGGTTTGCTCGCAGGCTTAGTCAAATCCGACCTTAAAGTGCCACCTGCCATTTACGAAACCCTATCCATTTTGTTAATGCTGACCTTAGGGTTAAAGGGCGGAATGGCACTGCATGGTCATACTCAACACTTAGTGATCACTGAACTCGTTGCTGTTGTTGCACTGGGTTTGATCATCCCATTAGTACTTTACCCTGTGCTCACGCGCTTAGTTCGGCTCGGACGCACGGATGCTATCAGTATCGCAGCCCATTATGGATCGGTCAGCGCAGGCACATTTGCCGTTGTTATCGCCATGGTGGAAAAATCAGGGATGATATTAAGACCGGAAACCACCTTATATTTGGTGTTACTCGAACTCCCAGCGATTGTGGTTATGCTCTGGTTACACCGATACTTAAGCGTTAAACAGCCGCTAGAAGCTACAGCGCCTAATACTCAGCAATCGAGCATACTGCATGAGGCCTTGACCAGCCGCGGCGTAATACTCCTAGTGGGTGGAGTCGTCATCGGTTGGCTTTATGGTCCGACAGGGCTTGCACCCATTAGTCCTGTATTACTAGGTGGTTTTAAAACGCTACTGGCCTTGTTTTTACTGGAGATGGGATTAGTCACAGCGAAAGTCTGTTTACCACTCCCATTGCAGCAGTGGCGCTTATTAGTTTTTGCCGCCGTCACACCTTTTGTCTTGGCATGGTGTGGGATTGGAGTGGGGTTATGGCTCGAGTTACCTGCCGGAAGCATCTTAGTGCTTGCAGGTTTAAGTGCCAGTGCCTCTTATATTGCCGCACCCGCCGCCATACGAGCCGCCATTCCCGAAGCGAATATCGGACTCGCTATGCTAGCATCCCTCGGGATTACCTTTCCGGTGAACGTGTTAATCGGTTTACCCTTGTACCAACACTGGATAATGCAAATTACCGGATAACAATTTGTCATAAGGGAGACTCAGGTCTCCCTTTTTATATCCACCATTAAGGGTTATTTGAATGATGTTCGGCTTTATCTTGATACATTGCCCTATCGGCAGCATCGAGTAAATCCTCAAGATTGATATCCGAATCAGGCGACCAATGGGCGATACCTATGCTGGTTTTTAAGGGGTTTTGCTGTGGATGTTGTTGATTATATTGGTCAAGTAATAATTGAAATCGTTTGATGGCAAAGCCAACGGTATCGGGCTGCACTAAACTTAATAGCACCACAAACTCATCACCACCTAATCTCGCGATTACATCGGATTCCCGAAATGCCGCCATTAAAATATGGGCAAAATCATAAAGTACCTGATCGCCCTTGCGATGGCCAAAACGGTCATTGACCTCTTTAAAAAAATCCAGATCAAAAAAGACTAACGCTGCCTGAGAATCCATGCGTCGACAACTAGCAAGAGATTGATAAGCAAGGAGTTCAAATCCTCTCCGATTAGAAATCATCGTTAAAGGATCTAAAGTATTCTGCGCAATAGACAACAACTCAGCCTCAACCATCTGCCCCAAATCCGTTAAGGTTTCGATATCATCTTCGCTAAATTCCCTCGGCTCATTATCAATTAAGCACAACGTCCCCACCCGATATTCGCTATGAATAGTCAAAGGATAACCAGCATAAAAACGAATATGGGGAGACTGAGTGACTAAAGGATTATCGTGAAAACGGGGATCCGTTAAGGCATCGTTAACGATAAAAATACCATCGTGATTAATGGCGTGGGCGCAAAACGAAACATCCCTTGATGTCTCCGTCACCGCTAATCCTTGGCGGGATTTAAACCATTGACGATTTGCATCAACTAAGGTCACCACGCAAATCGGCAGAGCAAAGATCCGCCGAGTCAGCCGAGTGATCCTGTCAAATCTTTCCTCGGCATCGGTATCGAGTATATTCAATGCCCTTAAGGTGGCTAAACGTTGCAACTCATTCTCAGGGATAGGAGGTAATTGCATAGCTCGCTCCAACTCTATATCAAGCATCGACTCACTACTTGATTCACTTGTTTTTACTTACTCAAGTATCGTCTGATAAATGGCGAGTATCCGCTCCGCATGAGCAGCTACATCGGCGTAAGCCAACTTCCCTGATTTTTGCTGTAGAGTTAGGCGATGATTTTCATCCCTTAACCAACAATAACTTTGGGTTAAATGTTGAGCGCTCATCAGTGGCAAGAGCTCAAGCTCAGCCAACACGCCGAAGATACGCACATTATCTGACCAAATTGACAACTCAGGGTACTCATGGGCATTGGCGAGCACTAAGTATTGTGCAATAAACTCAATATCCGCAATCCCGCCAGGACTCTGTTTTAAATCAAACTCACCTTCGGCAACCTTAAGCAAATGGTCGCGCATCTTCTGCCGCATCTCACGAACCGCTTTTTTAAGCTCGTCTTTGTCCCTTGGCTGCTCTAAGACTGAAGCGCGGATTTGGCTAAACTTGACAGCCAAGCTATTATCACCAAACACAAAACGTGAACGCACTAACGCTTGATGTTCCCATGTCCACGCCTCTTGGGTTTGATATTCACTAAAGCGGGCGATCTCACTCACCATAAGACCCGATGCCCCCGAAGGACGCAGGCGCATATCCACTTCATACAGCTCACCCGAGGTGGTTCGAGTCGAAAATAAGTGCAGAATACGTTGAGCAAGTTTAAGGTAAAAATGACCGACTTCAATCGGTCGATCACCATTGGTTAGGCTATTCGTCATATTTTCCGGCGCTTCATACAGAAAAACCAAATCCAAATCTGAGCCATAACCCAGCTCAATACCCCCTAACTTGCCGTAACCAATCACCGCAAAGCCCGTGTCGCTACTTTCCGCTAGATAACTCGGCACGCCATGGCGCACCGCTATCTGCTGCCATGCCTGCATCACCACTTGTTCGATAATAGCTTCAGCCAAAAAAGTCAAATGGTCACTCACCTGCATCACAGGCAATACACCGGTAACATCCGCAGCGGCAATTTTAAGTTGTTGCGACAGCTTAAACTGGCGCAGCGCCTCCATTTGCTGCTCCATATCATCCTCTGGTACCCGCAGCAAATACTGGCGCAGTTCACTCGGATAATCATCCAGCGAAGTTGTATCGTATAGATGCGCTGGGTCGATAAGCTCATCAAGCAGCATAGGAAACTTTGCAAGTTGCACCGCAATCCAAGGACTTGCGCAGCACAGACTCACCAGTTGCTGACGGGCGCCGGGGTTTTCGCACAGTAACTCAAGGTAGGTAGTACGCGTTAAAATTTGCTCAAGCACTTTAGACACGGGCTCAAAAGCCGCCGACGGGCTAGGTTGATTAAGCAACTCGTCGAGCAACCTTGGCATTAATTTATCGAGAGTTTCACGTCCACGCGGGCCAATCGAGCGTTTCGTCACGGTTTCACGCCAACGACTCAGTAAAGGCCAGAGTTTTTCGTCATCAATCTGCTGCTCAGCTAACAAGTTGATTGCGTGATCATCCTGCTGCACGTTCCACAACTGCGCCGTCCAATGCTCAGCTTTTTCTTCGCCTTCTTCGCCGCCAACGGTAGCCTTAAAGTGACGATGAATTTTCGCCATCGCCGCCTCGATATGGATACGAAGATCAGTTTCATTAGCTATCTCGAGCACATAACAAAGTCTCTCCCAATCGAGAGGATTATTCGGCAAGGTTTGCGTTTGTTTATCATCAATCGCTTGCAAAAGATTCTCGACACGGCGCAGCAATAAATAACTGTGTTTTAGCTCATCGACCGCCAGATATTCAAACTGCCCAAGGCTATAAAGAGTGCCCATAGCACCAAACAGACTTTGCTGGCGCAGCGAGGGTTCACGACCACCACGGATCAACTGGAAGCTTTGTACAACGAACTCCACCTCACGAATCCCTCCCGCACCGAGCTTAATATTGTCGGTTAACTGACGACGGCGGACTTCTTGAGCGATAAGTTGTTTCATTTTGCGCAGGGATTCAATCGCCGAAAAATCGATATAACGGCGATAAACAAAGGGGCGCAACAAACTGTGTAGCTCGTCGGAAAAATGATTCCAAGGCCCGAGCGAGCGGGCTTTAACCATGGCATAGCGCTCCCAATCACGCCCTTGCTCTTGGTAATAATCCTCAAGACCACTAAAGCTCACGACTAAAGGCCCGCTCTCGCCATAAGGGCGCAGGCGCATATCGACGCGGAATACAAAACCATCAACGGTAATTTGGTCGAGTAAATTAACGAGCCTCTGTCCCATTCGGATGAAAAACTGTTGATTATCAAGACTACGACGACCACCAACGGTTTCACCATGTTCTGGGAAAGTAAAAATCAGATCGATATCAGAAGAGAAGTTCAGCTCTCGGCCACCGAGTTTTCCCATACCCAAAATTAACAGCGGTTGAGGATTACCCACCTTATCCATTGGTGTCCCGTATTGCGCGCACATCTCTTTATAAAGCCAATCCCTTGCGCCAATAACTAACGCCTCTGCGAGCGCAGAAAGATCGAGCAAAGACTCCTCTAAGCTGGCGTAATCTAAAAAGTCTCGCCATGCTAACCGCACCATTTGATAATTACGGAATCGACGCAATAGGCGTTTTGCCATGTCTTCGGTAGTGGCGCTGGTTAATAGCTCGCGTAACTGGGCATCAAACAATTTTCGTTCGACTTGCTGCAAATCATCGGCAAACAGGGTGTTGATCCATTCAGGAGAACGAGTTAACTGCACCGCGATATAATCGCTTAATCCTAAAACGTTTTTTAGTTCCTGCTGCTGCGCAGGCGTTAAATTTGCCAGTCCTTCTGACCATACTTCAGCGAGACGTGCCCAATGGCGCTCTGCGGCTTGAGTGATGAGGGGAGACAATGACTTATTACTGTCTTTTTGTACGGCCATAATAATCCCTAACAAATTTAAACATCGACATATTATGTCACAAATGATATAGAATGAAATCGCATCAGGTTTAACAAAGTTGCTATGCCTTAACGCGTGTTTCTATAAATGGCAAAACTTAAGTTCCCTCAAGAGAGCAACCCCTCTTTCTTGGCTGTTTAGGGTACTATAACCTGTGAGGCAAACATATTGGGCAAGTTGATTATTATTGTCCGCCCATATTTGAGTTTTATTTCAGCACTTTTGGAGAAAACATGGCAGGAATGCTAATGCGTGTTCTCACGTCGATGCTCATTTTGGCCGCGACCTTATCGCTAACGGGTTGTGGCGATGATCGGCCGGAGAAAATAGAGAAGTATCAACAACTCACAGAGCAGCGTCTCACAACCCTCAATACCATGCTTGATGACGGTCAGGTGCGTAATGCTAATCTGCTCAAGCAATATAGCAGCTTGCTAAAACAGCAAAAGCCCGATTTGGCGCCATTAGTAGATGAATTAGCCAAGGATGCAACCGCCGAAGGACCCATGTATGCCTCGCTCAAACGCCGCTTAGCTGATGCCAAAAATTCGGCCAACTTTACCGATCTCGACCAACAATTAGCCGAGGTTGAGAATCTCTATCAAGCAGCCGATCCTAGCCTGTATAACGACATGCTATCCGATCCGGTGAACGTGATCGCAGATATGTCAGAGGGTAAGCTTGCCCGTGTCAATGCCATCAGCCGTGAAGCGGCGGCCCTTGCCAATAATGCCGAGGACTATGGCCCTGGTAGTCAACTAGTGGGTAACCCCGCTTATGGAAGTTGGCAGACTGACTCTAGTGGCATGTCTTTCTGGGCTTGGTACGGCATGTATTCCATGTTCTCCAACATTTTTCAGCGTCCAATCTACTACGACCGCTGGTCAGGTAACCGTGGATATAGTTATTACAACGACGTTGGCAGATATCGCTACACCTCGCCAAAACAGGTAGAAGCTCAAGCTAGAGTCTTTGCAGAAACGAAAAAACGTTTCGATTCTCAAGGAAAGCGCTTCGATAGCCCCTATGCAAAATCACGTACAGGCTCAACCGCTCTCTCCCGCGAGAGCACTAGCGCCCCCAAAGCAAATACTGCTGGTTCGAGCTCAGCAAATAAGTCAGGCGCGCAATCGGGCAGTAAATTCCGCTCAAATTATTCTAAAGACAGCAGTTTCCGTAATTCCAGCAACCGCACGACCCGCAGTGTGCGCCGAGGCAAGTAACGTAAAGGATCTCCCATGACACTATTTCAGGATTTCGGTATCACACCAGAGCTAATCACTATACTCGCAATCGACCTCACGATTGCGGTTATCCTATTGACATTAATGCGTTATTTACAAGGATGGAGCGTTAGCGTCAACAGCAGTAAAGAACTGGCTGAACGCGATAACTTTGCCTTTGGGATCAGCACTGCTGGCGCAGTTGCTGCGTTAGGCATTGTGCTCACAGGCGCCATCACTGGTGCCGCAGCGCCCTCCTATTTAACTGAAGCGATAGGCATGAGTGCCTATGGTTTATTTGGTTTAATACTGATTAAATTTGGGCGCTTTCTACACGATAAAATCGCGTTAAATGAACTCGATAAAAATCAGCAAATTGTTAAAGGTAACGTGTCTGTCGCCATTGTGGATGCCAGTGTTGCTATCGCCACCGCAATCATTATTCGCGCAGTACTGTTATGGGCTGAAGATCTAACAATCGACACTTTTATTGCCATCTTTAGCGCCTTTGCGATTTCACAACTCATGCTGGTGCTACTCACCCGCTTACGTGAAAAACGTTTCGCAAGTCGTAACCAAGACTCATCAATGCAACAGGCACTCGCTCAAGGCCATACCGCTGTTGCTATTCGCCACGCCGGATTTATGATCGCTATGGCGCTCAGCTTTAATGCCGCAAGTCATTTTATCCTTTTTAATCCAACGGCCTATGTCACTAACATCATTGGTTGGTTGGTGTTTTCAATCATTATGTTAGTCGTGCTGACACTGCTGTTGTTTGTGATTAAAAAGCTGGTTTTAGCACGGATCAATTTAGCGGATGAAGTCGAAAGACAACATAATATTGGTATCGCAGCCGTGGAAATGGCCATCAGTATTGCAATCGCACTTATCCTCACAGCCCTAATGGCGTAAATGCATGCACGAGTCACAATTAACCACTTCGGCGGCTAAACCTAGCCGCCTAGGCTGGTTCGACGATGCCCTATTACTGGGCATAATGGCCGTGCTCGCTGGGTGCGGTCTTATCTACGAATACCTGTTATCCCACTACGCTGGCCGGATTTTAGGCGCACTTGAGGCCGCCATCTATACCATGATCGGTCTGATGATCGTCTCCATGGGCCTTGGGGCCTTTGCCGCGCGTAAAATTAAGGATGCGTTCACTGGCTTTGTGGTGCTCGAACTCACCGTCGCGCTCTGTGGTTCGCTGGCAATTCTAATTACCGCTGCCGTGATAGGTTTTGGCCAACAGCTACCGATGATCATCGCCAACACCTTGGGCTTGCCGCCGGATCAACTGCCCGAAGGTGGGATGATTGGCACGCTACAAAAGCTTAGTGAATATCTACCTTATGTCTGGGGCGTGCTGCTCGGCTTGATGATCGGGATGGAAATCCCACTGATCGCAAGGGTAAGACAATCCCTTTCAGATGAACACTTACTCCACAATGCGGGCACAATTTACGGTGCTGACTATATTGGCGCGGGCATTGGCGCGGCCATTTGGGTCGGCTTTATGCTGGCCATCGATATACAACTCGCCGCAGCACTGACCGCCAGCTTTAACTTGCTCGCCGGCTTTGTGTTTATCTGGCGTTTTTGGCCAAAGATCCAAAGACCGAAATTACTGTTAGTGGGCCACTTAGTCGTCACTGGCGTATTGTTGCTACTCGCCATTCAAGGGCCAAGCTGGGAGCAACAGTTCAACAATCTGCTTTATAAAGATAAGGTGGTCTATTCCAAGGCAACACGTTTTCAACAGCTGACCTTTACAGAGCGCCTACGCGGCAATGGTCTTCCCCCCGTATATGCCTTGTATATCAATGGTCGTTTACAGTTTTCGAGTAGCGATGAACACATTTACCATGCGTTTTTAGTTCATCCAACCCTTGCGGCTAGCGCTCGTCATAACAAGGTATTAATCATTGGCGGCGGTGATGGGCTGGGCCTAAAACAAGTATTGCGCTGGGAACCTGAACAAGTAACCCTACTCGACCTTGATGCGGCATTGGTGCAACTGTTTAAATCCCCCGATTCTGATATGCCTGCGCGTTTAAGCCAAGCCCTGCTATCACTCAATGGCAATGCGTTTAACGATCCTAGAGTAACGGTCATCCACGATGATGCCTTTAATGGAGTAGATAAACTGATTGCGAAAGGGGATAAATATGATGCGATTATTGTGGATTTACCCGATCCCAGCCATCCAGATCTGAATAAGCTTTACTCGGATTATTTCTATCGAAAACTTAAGGAACTAATGAGCAGTGATGGCGCTCTGACAGTACAGTCAACGTCACCCTATCATGCGCAAAAAGCCTTTATCTCGGTAGCAAAAACCTTGGCATTAGCGGGATTTGATGTAAAACAATATCACCACAATGTCCCTAGTTTTGGCGAATGGGGTTGGAGTATTGCCACCTTAAATGGCAAAGATGCTCAACATCGTTTGGCACAGCTGACAGATCTGCCTATTGTGGATGACTGGCTAACCTTAGGTTTAGTTAAAGGCGCGTTTGAATTTCCTGCCAATTTTTATCAGGATGCGACCAATATTAAGCCCAATGAACTGGGGTCATTACAGTTGTACCATTATCATCAACAGGCTTGGTCCGAAACCCAAGGACTGGATCTTTTTTAACGGATGAAGATAGTGCTTGACATATTATGTCTCAGTGCTATCTTTGAACACAGACATAATATGTCAATAAGGACAAATATGAATATCCATACTCTTGCTAATCACCTCAACAGCCTTGGCAATAACAGCCAAACCGGCTTCCAATTCGATTGCTATCCAATTGATGGTGAAGTCGAAGTGTTGCAAGTGAATGTGGTCGGCCGTGAAGAAATCCCGGTATTCGTATCGGTTACGGATAACCAAATTCTCTGCATCAGTTACCTGTGGGGCGAAAATGAAGTAAACCAAGAACGTCGCAGTGAAATGTTTGAAACCATGCTCGAATTGAACATTCCAATGCCACTGTCAGCTTTTGCCAAGATTGATGACAAATACGTGGTTTACGGTGCACTGTCTCTGCAATCTAGCATGCTCGAAATCGAGCAAGAGCTAGCAGTATTATCCGATAACTGTTTAGAAGTTATCGATGAAATGGTCGACTATCTGAAATAAGGAGCCACAACATGGGCATTCTGAATAAAATTTTAACAGCGTTTCGCGGTGGTGCCACCGAAGTTGGCCAAAGCATCGTAGACGCAAACTCGACCCGAATTTTCGAACAGGAAATCCGCGATGCCGAGAAACATTTAACCAACGCCAAGCGCGAACTGACCGATGTGATGGCCAAAGAAATGCAAGCCAGCCGCGAAGTTGACCGCTTAAAGCGTTCGATTGCTGAGCACGAAGGCTATGTCGCCCAAGCGTTAGACAAAGGCAATGAAGCCTTAGCGATTGAAGTGGCGGAAAAAATTGCCCAATTGGAGCAAGAACTATCTGAGCAGCAGACCGCCAATGATAGCTTCAGCGCCCATGCGGTACGCTTAAAAGATTTGGTGAAGAAAACCGAGCGTCAACTGTCTGATTATCAACGTCAGTTAAGCATGGTAAAAACCACCGAAAGCGTGCAAAAAGCCACGGCGACCATTACCGACTCTTTTGCATCAAGCAACTCTAAGCTACTGAATGCAAAAGACTCTTTAGAACGTATCAAAGCGCGTCAGCAGCAGTTTGATGACAGATTAAAAGCCGCTGAAGCCTTAGCCGAAGAAGGCAGTGATAAATCATTGCAGGCTAAGTTAGCTGAAGCGGGCATCGGTGAGCAAAAATCCAATGCTAACGCTGTGCTCGAACGTATCAAGGCACGTAAAAGCTAATTAAGATTGACCAAACGCCGAGCACTGATGGGACCATCACCCCCTATTGTGCTCGGCTTTTTTGTTTTAGGTATACCAACATTCACCCAAGTCTAAGCTAACTCATGGGTTAGTTCAGAACATTGGCGCACAGCTTAGGAGCGAATATGGGATTTTTTAACAGTATTTTTGGTAAAAAGGCGCCACCAGCGCGTGAACTCAATCATCCCTCCGCGCTCAAGATCGGTGACATGATCTCCATCGACAATAGTTTTGCACTGCCACCACAATTGCGCGGCCAACAACTCAAAGTCGAAGCCGTTAATACCTACGAATTTGAACGTAAACAACAAACCGAATGGGTACTCAAAGGGCATGGTAGTGACACCTTGTTTTTAAGCATCGAAGAAGACGATGAAACTTACCTTGCTTTTTCCCTTAAAATTACCCGCTCCCAGGTTGAGCAACTATTCGACCTAGAGCAATTTAGCACCCTGTTCGATGAGCCTGGACACGCCGAGCTCACCACCCAAGAGTTATCACCACCGTTAGCCGAGCAGCTCGAACAATGGTTGGGCAAGCAATACCACCAAGTGAGTTTTGCACTCTTTGGCTACTTTCACCGTGAAGATTATCGAGGACTTAAACCGCCGCAGGATGCCAATGGCGCCAGCGGTGAACCCTTCGAATATTATTTGCTGCTCGATGATGACGAAAGCCGCGCAGTAGAAGTTGAAGTGTATGAGGGTGGCGATACCGATGTGGTACTGACCTTATACCGCCCCTTGTCAGACATTCGCGACTACTGGCCAGGTCAGTAAAATTTGGCAAAAGATAAAGTGCGTGACTCGCACTTTATCGCTTAAGCCATTACAATCCCCATTGAATTGGCTCGCAATATACGGTTGATAGCAACAGGTAAAACCCAATGAGTAAAATGAAACACCCTCTTCCAGAGCAATGGCAGAAGAACCAAGATGCTGCAAAGGCGACTCAAGTGGCTTTCGACCTCGATGAAAAGTTTCAATATTCTATTCGTAAAGCGGCGCTCGATGCGGGCGTTAGCCCTTCCGATCAGATCAGAACGATTTTGGGCTTAAGTGTTTCAAAACGTCCGACTCGCCCCCGTTTAACCGTGTCACTTAACGCCGACGATTATGTGCAACTTGCTGAAAAATACGGTCTAAGTGCTGATGCCCAGCTTGAAATTAAACGTAGAGTACTTGAAGATCTCGTACGCTTTGTCGCAAAGGACTAATAATTTCAGCGTTAATCCTGCACAAAAATCGGCGTCAAATGGCCTGACTGGACTAACTCGGGCGATTTATCACAAAGTTAATTTACTCATAGCGTAAACTCTTTTACCTTAAACATTCGCCTTAAAACACAGGGATCATGTTAGGCATGACAGATAAAACCTCTTGGTCACTCCGCGCCGTTGGTAATCCCTCACCCATCGAAGTTGCAATGATGCTGCTATCGCTGCTATCGGTGATCATAGTGCTAGTGATGACCTTTGGCCGTCTCGATACAGAAACCTATCGATTACTCTTTTTCATCGATACCACGATTTGCATGATTTTTATGGTCAACTTTTTTGCTGGCCTATTACGCTCGCGGAATAAACTCTTTTACCTACGCCATCATTGGATCGATTTCATCGCCAGTATTCCTGCTATTGAGGCGCTACGCATTGCACGGGTCTTCCAAATCCTGCGGGTGATCCGTTTAATCCGTATGAGTCGCTCCTTCCTTATCCCACTGATAAAACAACGTAAACAAGCCACCCTTGCCAGTTTGCTGGTGGCTATGGTGACCATTTTAACCTTCGCTTCAATTATTATTTTGATTGTCGAAAGCGGCACAGAAGGCGCGAATATCCAAACCGCCGAGCAGGCTATTTGGTGGGCATTAGTGACCATTTCGACCGTAGGTTACGGCGACTTTTATCCCGTCAGCACCGCGGGGCATATTGTGGGTGGCATAGTGATCGTTAGTGGTGTGAGTTTTTTCGGGGTAATTTCGGGGTATATGGCTTCTGTGTTTGTTGCACCAGATGAAAGTGAACGACAGGAGCGCCAAGATGCCCATAAGGCAGAAATCAAGTCAGAACTTGAACTAGCGCTTGCTAGAATGGAAGAAACCCAGCGGCAAATGGAGCAAAATCAGGCACAGATGCTGGCCAAAATTGCTGAGTTAAAACAAGCATTAGAAGCCCAAAAAAATTAGGAAGGCACTGCCTTCCTAAGCTTCGTTTAATATGGCTATTTCAACAGGCCGTTTACCAATAGGTCGTTTGCTCAATCGCGTTTTGTCTCGATGCCTCCATCGCAAAAAGTAAGCTTTGCTGCTTGTCCTCAAGCCAATCGGTTAAATCGACACCAAGCGATTTGGCCGCAAGTGTTAATTGTCGATAACAGGCTAAGGTTCGAATGCCTAACACTAAATCCTGCCATGGCGCCCTAAAGGCATCACGGGATTTTGCCTCATATAAAAGCCCATACGCTTGCCCTATTTGAATACTCTCATCCAGTAACGCGGCACACTGCAAATAATCCTCGGCGGTCATTGTTTTATCGCTAGGCATGGCAGCTAAAATCGCCTGCCATGAGGCTTCCTGAGCATGATCAGCATGCTGGGATAATCCAAGCTCTGCGGGCAGTTCGATATTACCCGCGCTGAGTGCCAATAGGATCTCGACAATCGCTAACTGCAATTGACCGTATTCAACTCTTTGCCAGAGTAAATTTAACCGCCCTGAGATATCCATGGCTTCAAATTGCAGCTGTAGTTGTTGCATCAAAGCTTGACGGGCGTCGTGCCGAGTTAATAAGCCTTTTTGACTACCGAGCAAGGCTGCTAAGGCCTGTGCCTCTTCAATAAACGTTAGTTGTGATTCAATAAGATTAAATTGCTGCATCAAAGTAGCATTAGCGAGACCAAACTGCCTCAGAGTCATCCGTAATAAACGAATACAAGCACGCATCCGCCACCATAGGGCTATCTGAGCTTCGTTATCTTGTTCATCAGCTATCATCGCCTCAAGCAATTGCCAACGTTCAAGTGCCGTTTCAAGTAACACTTGGCAGGTCGCCGTTAAATCCTGTTGATGGGGTTGATGTAGATTCAAATCTTCAGGCACAGGCAGAGGCAAAAACTCCAGCGCACTTAAGGCTAACGGCTTAGATTGCCCCGCGAGTCGATAGCCCCGCTGCGCCTTACTGGCTTTGCCTAAACGCACTGGAACAGTATCAGCCACTTCTGTTGCTAATACTAATAGTGCATTAGCATCTCCACTTAACAGCTCAAATTCCAGTTCACAGAGCGCCTCGTGCTTGCCATTGGCGGTAATTTCGCCAGTGTCTAAGGCGACCTCCACTAGGCTATTTCCCACAGTTACATGCCAAGCTCGGCGATAAAAATCGGTATGGAACACGCAACCAAGCTCAGTTTGTACAGCGGTTAGATTAGCATTTAAGGGCCAAATGTTTGCCGGAAACAGGCTTAAATCAGGGCTATCAGCTTGAATAGTGACATTATATTCGGGGCGTGAATGGATCCCTCCAATCACTTGCCCTGCTGTTTTGATGGTTTGTTCTTGGTGTCCATCATAGCCACGAACCCGCAATCCCATGTCCCATTGACGCAATTGCAATGTGGGTGTGTCAAAGTAACCGTTGGTTAAACGACGTGTGCCTTGCGGAGCAGCATTTTCTAAGCTATCTAGCTTATTTATCAGGGTTTCTAGAAATTTAGGTAGGAAAAACAGTTTTAATTCAATCTCAGCATTCATTACTGCACCGCTCATTTTGTCATCAAATATTCATTCACGCGTCATTTTTAGTTCATAATGTCACAAATGTGTCATAAAAATCCCGTAGGATTTGGTTTTGAAGTTGGTATATAACCCGTTAGAATAAAGCTGTGATTTTTTCTCAAAAAACACAGTTTCAATACGCGGACGCATAGGGTAACATGCGCCCGCTTTTTCCAATCATGGAACAATCTAAATAGGTAAACGGCAATGCCAGTAAACTCTATTTTGGGCGTGTTTGCAAAATCGCCAATTAAGCCTCTTCAAGAGCACATGGACAAAGTCTACGATTGCGCATCGTTACTGGTCCCCTTTTTCGAAGCCACCATCACAGGTAACTGGGATGCTGCAGTTCAACTACGTAAACAAATTAGTTTAGCGGAAAAGCAAGGGGACTCACTCAAACGTGAAATTCGCCTCACTCTGCCAAGCGGTTTGTTTATGCCTGTTGAGCGTACAGATCTATTGGAACTACTGACACAACAAGACAAAATCGCTAACAAAGCAAAAGATATCTCTGGTCGTGTAATCGGCCGTCAATTGCTTATCCCTCAGGTCATGCAAGTCCCCTTTATCGCATACTTACAACGTTGTATCGACGCTGTAGGTCTTGCAAAAGAAGTCATTAACGAACTCGAAGATTTGCTCGAAGCAGGTTTCCGTGGTCGTGAAGTTGACTTAGTGGCCAAAATGATCAATGAACTCGATATCATTGAAGAAGATACTGACGATTTACAAATTCAACTTCGTCGTCAATTATTCGCATTGGAATCAGAATTGAATCCTGTCGATGTGATGTTCCTCTATAAAACGATTGAATGGGTCGGCGGTCTTGCAGATCTGGCCGAACGCGTCGGTTCGCGTCTTGAGCTTATGCTTGCTCGCGTTTAATAAATAAGGTTATCAAGGTATCAATATGGTTGATGCAGGTATGGAGGTGGCTAACGTATTAGCCACTAATGGGCCGTGGCTTATTGCCATTGCGGCTGCGTTTGGTTTTCTAATGGCGTGGGGCATTGGTGCAAACGATGTGGCCAATGCGATGGGAACCTCTGTTGGTTCTAACGCTATTACGATTAAACAAGCGATTATTATCGCTATGATCTTCGAATTTGCAGGTGCTTTTTTGGCCGGCGGCGAAGTGACCAGTACAATCCGTAACGGTATTATTGATTCAAGTTATTTTACCCAAACCCCTGAATTGCTGGTATATGGCATGATTGGCTCATTGTTAGCTGCGGGGATTTGGTTAGTCGTGGCATCGGCATTAGGCTGGCCAGTATCAACGACTCACTCAATTGTAGGCGCGATTATCGGCTTCGCGGCTGTAGGCGTTGGCACTGAGTCTGTCGCTTGGGAAAAAGTAGGCGGTATTGTTGGTTCTTGGGTCATTACACCAGCAATCTCTGGCTTTATGGCGTTCATTCTGTTCCAAAGCACTCAAAAACTGATTTTCAACACCGATAACCCACTTGCTAATGCTAAACGCTATGTACCTTTCTACATGGCGTTCGCAGGCTTTATGATGTCATTAGTCACGATCCTCAAAGGATTGTCACACGTTGGCATTCATTTAAAAGGTGCCGAAGCTTATATCCTGGCGGGCGTAATAGCATTGGTCGTTGGTATCATAGGTAAAGTGTTTATTTCTCGTCTAAAAATGGATGAGAAAGCAAGCCACAAAACCATGTACGCTAACGTCGAAAAAGTGTTTGCGATCCTGATGGTTTTAACCGCTTGTTGTATGGCATTCGCCCACGGTTCAAACGATGTTGCAAATGCGATTGGTCCTTTAGCTGCGGTGGTATCTGTAGTTAATAGTGGTGGCCAAATTGCATCTAAATCACCGTTAGTATGGTGGATCCTACCTTTAGGTGCTGTGGGTATCGTTATGGGTTTGGCGATTTTCGGTCAGCGCGTAATGCAAACCATTGGTAAAAATATTACTCACTTAACTCCAAGTCGCGGTTTTGCTGCCGAATTAGCCGCAGCCTCTACCGTAGTGATTGCTTCTGGTACTGGTTTACCTATCTCTACCACACAAACGTTAGTCGGTGCGGTATTAGGTGTGGGTATGGCCCGTGGTATTGCGGCAATCAATATTGGTGTGGTGCGTAACATTGTTGTGTCTTGGGTGGTTACTTTACCTGCGGGTGCAGGTCTATCGATCATCTTCTTCTATATGATTAAAGGCATCTTTAACTAAGAAGCACATGACGACTATGGCAAGCTCGCCGTAGAAATGTACTAAACACAGAGGAATTGCTAGCATGGATGCGGCAAAGTTGAGGGAAGTCTATGACTTCCCTCTTGCATTGCAGGCCTCAAATCCCTAGCATGTGGTCACTATTTCGTTGATGAGAATACAAAAGTGTTAAGAATGCTGACTCTGGTGGGAATGATGTTACTCTCCCCTAACCTGCTGGCCGAAGGCCAACCCCGCTATATCTCGGATAACGTGTTTCTTTATATTCTCAACGGCCCTGGTACTGATTATCGTATTTTGGGTTCGATTGAAGCGGGACAACCCGTTACGTTACTTGGCGAAACTCAGGGCGATTATTCAAAAATAATCGACCATAAAGGTCGTGAAGGTTGGGTGCCAACCAACTTAATCAGTTCAACGCCTAGTTTTCGTGAGCAAGTTTCAACACTCACTAATGAGTTAAACGAAACCAAAGCCAAGCTTGCAGAAGTCTTAAGTTCGACGAATAACCATTCCGATGAAGTGGATGAACTCAAAGCCAAGCTAAGCGAAGCCGAAGCTATGCTGAACAAAACCACTCAAGAGCGTGATAACCTCAAAGTAGCGGTTGATCATAGCGCCCAAGAGGCACAATTTGCGCTATGGCGTGAGGGCGGACTGATTGCCGCCGCCGGTTTAGTGGTTGGGGTAATTTTGGTATATCTGCCAAGACCACAACGCCGCAACAAGAAGCGTTGGATGTAAATTTTTACGCAAATAATCTGAAAGTCAAAGCTAAAGCCAGTGTTTTCAAACACTGGCTTTTTGTCAATCAAGCGTTACAACTAACACTTAACAAGCCAATCAAACAATCCTCACATTCTTTCACGCTATAGTGTTGTCCGTCACATTTTGGTTGTATAATCTGCGCGCGCAAAGCTTCATATTGTATACAAAATATCAAATGCGTTTCGCGCCCCCCATTTTTGTTTCAACAATAGAGCCGAAAACAACTGGCCAAGATGGAAGCGATTACTATGTTCAAAGCGAGTGAAGTGCTGGCAGGCCGCTACGATTCTGCCAATCTCGACGAACTGTTCAAAGCCGTCACCGACAACTACATTGTCGATGAAGAACAATACTTGTCAGAGCTAATCAAACTAGTACCCTCCAGTGATGAAGCCATCGAGCGCGTCACTCGTCGTGCCCACGAACTGGTAAACAAAGTTCGTCAATTTGAGAAAAAAGGCTTAATGGTTGGCATCGATGCCTTCCTGCAGCAATACAGCTTAGAGACTCAGGAAGGCATCATCCTGATGTGTTTAGCCGAAGCCCTGCTGCGTATTCCCGATGCGGCTACCGCCGACGCCTTGATTGAAGATAAACTTTCAGGTGCTAAGTGGGATGAACACTTAAGCAAGAGCGATTCAGTGCTGGTTAACGCCTCCACTTGGGGCCTAATGCTCACCGGTAAAATTGTTAGCTTAGATAAAAAAATCGACGGCAGCCCGAGTAGCCTATTAGGCCGTTTAGTCAATCGTTTAGGTGAGCCTGTGATCCGCCAAGCCATGATGGCGGCGATGAAGATCATGGGTAAGCAGTTCGTTCTCGGCCGCACCATGAAAGAAGCGCTCAAGAACAGCGAAGACAAGCGTAAATTAGGTTACACCCACTCCTACGATATGCTGGGTGAAGCCGCGCTAACGCGTAAAGATGCCGAAAAATACTTTAACGATTATGCCAATGCGATTACCGAGTTAGGCGCGCAAAGCTATAACGAAAGTGAATCACCACGCCCAACCATTTCTATCAAGCTGTCAGCATTGCACCCACGTTACGAAGTCGCTAACGAAGACCGTGTATTGACCGAGCTGTACGACACTGTTATTCGCCTGATTAAACTCGCGCGCGGGTTAAATATCGGTATTTCTATCGACGCCGAAGAAGTTGACCGTCTCGAACTGTCATTAAAGCTGTTCCAAAAACTGTTTAATTCTGAAGCCACTAAAGGCTGGGGATTACTGGGTATCGTTGTTCAAGCTTACTCTAAGCGCGCCCTGCCTGTGCTGGTATGGTTAACTCGCCTGGCGAAAGAGCAAGGCGACGAAATCCCCGTTCGCTTAGTGAAAGGCGCCTACTGGGATAGCGAGCTGAAATGGGCACAACAAGCTGGCGAAGCTGCTTACCCACTCTACACCCGCAAAGCCGGTACCGACGTATCTTACTTAGCCTGTGCGCGTTACCTGTTATCCGACGCCACCCGCGGCGCGATTTACCCACAATTTGCCAGCCACAACGCGCAAACCGTTGCCGCGATTTCAGATATGGCGGGCGATCGTAACCACGAATTCCAACGTCTACACGGCATGGGACAAGAGCTGTACGACACTATTCTGTCGGAAGCTGGCGCGAAAGCGGTACGTATCTACGCTCCAATCGGTGCCCATAAGGATCTGCTGCCCTACTTAGTGCGTCGCCTGCTGGAAAACGGTGCGAACACCTCGTTCGTACACAAGCTGGTCGACCCGAAAACCCCTATCGAGTCTTTAGTGGTTCACCCACTGAAAACCCTGACAGGCTACAAAACCCTGGCTAACAACAAAATCGTTTTACCTACCGACATATTCGGTAGCGATCGCAAAAATTCCAAGGGACTCAATATGAACATCATTTCAGAAGCAGAGCCATTCTTCGCGGCCTTAGACAAATTCAAATCGACGCAGTGGCAAGCGGGCCCTCTGGTTAATGGTCAAACCTTAACTGGCGAGCACAAAACCGTGGTGAGCCCATTCGATACCACCCAAACCGTGGGTCAAGTGGCCTTTGCCGACAAAGCGGCTATCGAACAAGCTGTCGCCTCTGCCGATGCGGCGTTTGCAACTTGGACTCGTACTCCGGTTGAAGTGCGCGCCTCTGCCCTGCAAAAGCTGGCGGATCTGTTAGAAGAAAACCGCGAAGAACTGATTGCCCTCTGTACCCGTGAAGCGGGCAAGAGCATTCAAGACGGTATCGACGAAGTGCGTGAAGCCGTTGACTTCTGCCGCTACTACGCGGTGCAAGCTAAGAAGCTGATGTCAAAACCTGAACTGCTCCCAGGCCCAACGGGTGAGTTAAACGAACTCTTCCTCCAAGGTCGCGGTGTGTTCGTGTGTATCAGCCCATGGAACTTCCCATTAGCTATCTTCTTAGGCCAAGTCTCAGCAGCCCTCGCTGCAGGTAACACTGTGGTCGCAAAACCCGCTGAACAGACGTCTATCATTGGTTACCGTGCAGTGCAGTTAGCACATCAAGCGGGTATTCCAACGGACGTGCTGCAATATCTACCAGGCACTGGCGCTACCGTAGGTAACGCACTGACGGCTGATGAGCGCATCGGTGGCGTATGCTTTACCGGTTCAACGGGCACAGCCAAACTCATCAACCGCACACTGGCAAACCGTGAAGGCGCAATCATTCCGTTAATCGCCGAAACTGGTGGTCAAAACGCTATGGTGGTTGACTCTACGTCTCAGCCAGAACAAGTGGTTAACGATGTAGTGTCTTCATCCTTCACCAGTGCAGGTCAACGCTGCTCGGCGCTGCGTGTACTCTTCCTACAGGAAGATATTGCAGACCGCGTTATCGATGTTCTGCAAGGTGCGATGGATGAGTTAGTGATTGGCAACCCAAGTTCAGTGAAAACCGACGTAGGCCCAGTTATCGATGCGACCGCGAAGGCTAACCTTGACGCCCATATCGACCACATCAAGCAAGTGGGTAAGTTGATCAAGCAAATGTCTCTGCCAGCGGGTACCGAGCATGGCCACTTTGTAGCGCCGACTGCCGTTGAAATCGACTCAATCAAAGTGCTTGAAAAAGAACACTTTGGTCCAATCCTGCACGTGATCCGTTACAAGGCATCTGAACTTGCCCATGTGATCGATGAAATCAACAGCACAGGTTTTGGCCTAACCTTAGGTATCCACAGTCGTAACGAAGGCCACGCCCTCGAAGTCGCTGACAAGGTTAACGTAGGTAACGTGTACATCAACCGTAACCAAATCGGCGCAGTCGTTGGCGTACAACCTTTCGGCGGTCAAGGTCTATCTGGCACTGGTCCAAAAGCCGGTGGTCCACACTACTTAACTCGCTTCGTGACTGAAAAGACTCGCACTAATAACATCACCGCTATCGGTGGTAACGCGACCCTGTTGTCACTGGGTGATAGCGACGCCTAAGTCCTAACGACTTATTGATAAACGAAAGCCAGACACTGTCTGGCTTTTTTATTGGGTAATGAATGCTTAGACCTAAATTCAATGAGAGAAATGAGCACTGGAATCAGTGGCGCCCTGAACTTTTCTGCCGTTAAACTTTCAGTCGTCGCTTAATTTTTCATCCTTTGGGACTTTATCTGTCTGAATACTGGGCAGTAGTTTCGGTAATGGTTCGAGGTGCTAATAGGCGGCATAATGGTTTCTAGCTATCGTATTCCCTCATTGCCTGCCGCAGGCCTTTGCACTGTTACACCAGTGACACGCCGTGAATACGTCCCTGTAGGCTCTACTAAAACATCCATGTTTTAGAAGGTCACTGGCGCAACAATGCTTGATTTGGTGCAACCATTAATAATCGAGCAATGCCAGCCCTGACCTTATCTCAACTTTCTATTAATCTAAATGAAGTTTGAAAAAACAGGACATTGACCTTAGTAAGCTAGAGCTGACCATAAATGTTTCAATAAATTAGCCTATCAAGTCACTACACGCGTTGTTACTATAGATAACAAATCTAAAAAAATATTCCTTTTAAATGAGCGATAGATGATATGAGTGCAAACTTTGTCTTATAAATGAAGACTTGCAAAAATCACACATTATTCCAAATGCATTTTTTCGTCATATAAAAAAAGATGAGAATGATCCTGGAAAGTATATTGAAATCTCTACTATTAAAAATACATTCGAGCAATGCAGTTACTCAGAAAATTTGCTTTGTTGGGAATGTGAGCAAAAATTTTCAAATGAATTTGAGTCTTATGTTATAACTCTCATCCTTAAAAACCCCATAAATATTAATGTTTCAACAGCAAAACAACACAACCAAATCACTTTCAAGAATATTGATTTTAGCAAACTAAAACTTTTCCAAATGTCAGTATTATGGAGAGCTGCGATTAGTTCACTAAAATTTTTTGAGCATGTAAATCTTGGAGCAGAGCAACTAGAACTTTTAAGGAATCATTTAATGGCATTGAAGCCATTACAACCACAGCAGCTTCCATGTTTTATGGAGCGATGGCTACTAGATCCACTAGATGAAACATCTACAGAGGAATTAATAAATAGTAAGTGTTCCATATTTAAGCCAAGGAGTACGGCAATCAATTTTTTAGGGCTTGAATATATAACATTTGTCTTTGGTGGCTTCGCATGGAGATATTGGTTAAGTGACTTTAGCAATTTTTATGTTAATGAAGGATTGATAGTAAATCCAAATGGTACTCTTATTTGTCCAATAGTAACCCTACCAGATAATAAATTCCTTCTCTCGGCAGGAGTTCTTGCTCTTGCCAATGAAAAAAAAGACAAAGGCATAAAAAAACCAGACTAGCTTCTACAAAAAAAGACAGGATAGGCACAGCTCTTTAGGGATTAATAGCTCGCACAGTTGCGTCAGGAGTTCACCTTCCCCTGCGAAGTTGCTGAAGGGCGTTGAAGAAAATCGCGTGAGCGAGGCATGGATGCCTCGCTAGCTTTCGGGGTACAGGATGTACCATCGGAAGCGTTAGTGATTTTTGAATAAGCACTAAGCCACTAACCAATGCATGTAACTTCGCTAGGGGCGTCTTGGAGCATCCAAGGAGGATAGGACGAGCAGTCCTCCTTGGTCGGGTGTGGGGTGAAGCCCCACGACTTTGATTCACCTCGGCCGACAGGCCGCAATTACTCATAGACTAACCGCGATAACCAAGCCAATTCAAACACTAAGCAAACCAGCATGATTATCGGGTGTGGGTGAAGCCCCACGACTTTGATTCACCTCGGCCGTTAGGCCATGATTCGAGATTCGTGACATAACCCCAACGCATTTTTCTCACTCACTTACCTGACAAGAATTTCCTCAAAATTGAGTCTCACTGAGCAAGAGGTTTCAAAGCCAATGTGAGCGGCTTCAAATTGTGAATAGGCGAGATTTGAAAGCGATATGAGGGGATTGCGCCTAAGAGATAAAAACCTTCATAATCGCCATTCAATCAACCGATTTTTTACTTTCTCAAAGTCACTTTCTCAAGGCAACTATGACATTCTCGCTATTAGATATTTCTGCATTAACGTGGTTTATCGTTTCTTGGGCTGGCTATACCGCCTTTGCCCGACGTAAGGCGAAGGATACCGACTGTATTGCCCGTGGCCTGCACAAGCACAGGATCTACTGGATGCTTGAACTGATGACTCGAGGCGTGCGGGTTGGCGATGCGGCGTTATTAGCGAACCTTGAGCGTAATATTGCCTTTTTTGCCTCGACTACGCTATTCGTGCTCGCGGGGGTACTAACCTTATTTGCCCAGGTTGAACGCCTCGAAGCCGTGATTGCTACGATTCCCTATGCTACGCCGCCGAACCACTCCTTAGTCCAAGTGAAGTTAGCGCTGTTGGTGGTGATCTTCGTGATGGCGTTTTTCCAATTTACCTGGTCGATGCGCCAATACGGCTTTGTGAACGTGATGATAGGCGCGGGTCCCATGGATAGCGAAGGCGCCAACGACAACCTCAAAGCCTATGCGCGGCAAATGGCAACGGTGCAAGACCAAGCCGCCCACTCCTATAACTATGGCCTGCGGGCTTACTACTTTTCGATGGCCGTGCTCTGCTGGTTCGTGCACCCTATCCTATTTATTTTGGCTAGCCTGTTTGTGGTGGTCACCCTCTATCGCCGCGAATTTAAATCCCGTGCTGTTATGGCCATTACCGCTGCGAAGGCACATTTAGGAACCGAATACCAAGCGCGAGAAACTCAGCGTCAATCCAAGTAGTCGTCATTTAGCCTGAGACTGCGCCAGTAAAGCGCAGTCTAATTCTTGTTCTATACTCATTGGGTTAATCACCAATCAATAATGGGAGTGAACCATGAGTGATAATCTGTTAACAGTGGATGAAGTGTGCAAGTTGCTAGATAAGAGTCCGGCAACTATCAAACGCTATGCGCGGGAAAACCTGCTCAGCAGCGTCAAAGACGGTGAAGAATTGCGATTCCCCGAAGAAGAGGTCAAACGTTACTTAGCCTTTTCGCAGCGCTTAGGAAGATAAGCCGCCGCGCCTTTGTCGATTCATCCCCAAATGGACTTGGGATGCCTCGCTTATCCTTGTATAGCCATCTGTAACTGTTTGTAAGATAAAAACTCCCGCTGTGATTCCTCTAGCCCAAGCTCTGCGGCTAAGGCGAGGAGCTGCGCTTCATAGATGGGCAACTTAGTTTCGTCATTAGTCATGATTGCAAGCTCGGCAAAGTCTCCTAAACCTTCGAGCCAATCAAGCGTTAAATGAAATTCCCCGAGAAAATACACGCTGCGGCGTTTTTTAATCTCAAGCACACATTGATAACCTAAAGTCCGTAGCATACTTTTGGCTTTAATGGCATCCGTGATATTGACCGCCTCACAACGGTCTTTCTCGGGTCCTTTCACAATCCACAGCATGATGCCAGAGGGCTGCATCTCACGAATACACAGGCTTTTATGCTCCGCCGCTAACGACACTGAGGGCGAATCAAAATAGCAGTCATGCTCAAGATTATCCTCGAGCATCACCTCGGGGGATTTGGTGCTTAGGCGTGCCCAAAAGGCTTCACGGTCTGTAAGCCGATACTTAAGCTCAACCTCAAACTTGCCGTTAAAATGAGCGTTAATTTGCGGCGCAAGCTGTGCAGGCATAAAATTATTCATCAACTATCTCCATGATTACAGCCTAGTTCAACCTAATCGACGATAAAGAGCCTGGTACGCCGCACATTCCTTGAGCAGACTTTGATGATTTCCTGAAGCAACGATTTTACCCTCAGCCATAAGGTGAATTTGGTCCATCTTGGCCATCGCCGTTAAACGATGGCTAATCATCAGCAGAGTTTTATCCTTTGCAAATTCAAGCAGTAAACTTAAGATCTCCCGCTCGGTGCGCTTATCTAAGCCCTCGGTTGGCTCATCTAACAGTAACAAAGGCGCATCACGCAGCAATGCCCTTGCCACGCCAATTCGGCGCTGCTCACCGCCCGATAACTGCCGGCCGCCCTCACCAATCCACATATCTAATGGCTTGTCGCCTTTGAGTAACTCACCTAAACCAACCTGCTGTAATACTTGGATAAAACGCTCGTCATTGGCGGTACGCTTTTGCCCTTCTGGCACAGGCAAGGCAATGGCAAGATTCTCCCGCAGCGTGCCCGCATACAGATAGATCCGCTGGCTCACGACTGTCATCGCCGATCTTAATGCGCCCTCGCTATAGTCACTCAATTGATGACCATCAAGGTAAATCTGACCGCTTTGCGACTGCCACTCTCGGGTAATTAAGGACAATAAACTGGATTTACCGCAGCCAGTGGAGCCCAATAGCGCCACCTTTTGGCCCGGCTTTATCTCGAGGGATAAGCCCTGAAGTACGGGCTGGCTTTCGCTATAACTAAATTGGATATCGCGGATCAGCAATCCACCAAAGGTCGCCTTAAGATCTGTATCTGTACTAAAACGAATATCGCTTTCCTGCTCGGTGATTTCGTGGATTCGTGTCGCCGCCAGCACGCAGCCCGACAAATGTTGGAAAGCGCCCGCGATTGGCATCATCATTTCGACGCAGGCCATAGTGGCAAACACCATCAAGGCGAACATCGGGCCAGGAGGCACAGCATCGCCCACGCCATTGGCGGCTAAAAATAGCATCATGATGAGTGCCGAGCCCGTCGCTAGGATCAGCATGGCTTGGCTTAAGGCGGTGATATTCGCCATCGCCCCTTGGCTAGCAAATAACGCCTGCTCGGCCTCATCGAGCTTGTGTCTGTATCTGGCGTTTGCACCAAATAAACTCAGCTCCGCTTGGCCTTGTAATATATCGAGTAACTGCACTCGATATTGGCGTTTAGTCTCCAGCATATTGCGGCTAGGCGCATGCCCGAGACGATAAAACAACAGTGGTAGCAGCAGCCAAATCACCACTAAAAACAAGCATAAACTTAAGGCTAGCTTGGCATCAAACCATGCAAGGAATAGATATAACAACGCCGTCATCAGCAAGGAAGCCGCCATCGGCGTCAACAATCGTAAATACAGATGGTCGAGCGTATCGATATCCGCCACGAGGCGGTTGAGCATATCCGCACGGCGCAAACCTTGCAGATTTTTAGCGCTGAGTGGGAAGAGTTTTCGCCAGGCCCAAACTCTGAGTTCAGTCAGTAATTTAAAGGTCGCCTCATGGGTAGCGAGACGCTCACCGTAACGACTGGCCGTTCGCGCGATAGAAAGGAAACGCACGCCACCTGCGGGGGTAAAAAAGTTAAAGGATTGGGAGCCGATAACCGTTAATCCCGCCACTGCCGTCGCCGATAAAAACCACCCCGACAGCGACAATAAACCAATCCCCGCCATGAGTGTGGTTAAGGTGAGCACAAGTCCAACGGCCATCATCAACCATTGGTGGGAGAACAACCGAATAAAGGGAAGGAGTATTTTCATTGTGTTGCTCCTCCTGTTGTCCCTAACGCGATATCGCTGTGGTTATGGGGCATGGGCGTTTCCAGCCCAATATCGGCTACTGATTCAGTATTTTCATGCAACATGGTTTGGAATAACCCCGCCTCAGTTGACAGCGTCGCAAAATCCCCCCGCTGGACTATCTCGCCTTTATCGAGCACTAGGATGGACGACATATGGTCCAGCTGATCGACTCTGTGGGTCACCATAATGCCCATCTTACCCGCCATCGCCGCTTTTAAGGTGCGGCTAACGAGTTGTTCGCTGACACTGTCTAAACTTGCCGTCGGTTCATCGAGAATAAAGACCTGCGCCGCCTGACCCAATGCCCGCGCCAGCGCAATACGTTGCGCCTGCCCGACCGATAAGGTCGATGACTGCTCGCCTATCGGCGTGGCTAAACCAAGGGGTTGGCTGCGGACAAACTCATGGATATTGGCCTGCTCTAGCAATTGCCAAACCTGCTCATCCGTCATTTCGGGATTGGCTAAGGCGACGTTTTCTCGCACTGTGCCATGGAATAACTGCGGCTCCTGTCCAAGCCATGCTAACTGCTGTCGCCAATGGGCAAGATCTAGGCTTGCAAGCTCAACCCCATCGATTAGCAGCTTGCCTTTATAGGGCAAAAATCCTAATAAGGCATTGAGTAAACTGGTTTTACCGGCGCCGCTTGGACCAACCAGAGCCAAATGTTCGCCCTGCTTCAACTCAAAACTGATGGGGCCGAGTAAACGGCTGCCATCGGTACTAAAGACTTCTAGATCTTTTACGCTAAGGTGAGTCAGCTTATCGAGTCGCGTCTGCTGCCCTATCTTTTCCTGCGAAAAATCTGGCTCAGGGTGTTCCAGCAGCGTCATCAATGCTTGGGCCGCGCCAATCGCCTGCGCTTTAGCGTGATAGTGAGTGCCCATATCCCTAAGGGGCTGATAAAACTCAGGCGCCAAAATTAAGATAAACAAGCCGACAAACAGGCTGAAAGGTAAACCTTCATTCGCATTAGGCCCAAGTTGAGCATGCGCGCCATAGTAGCCAAAATCGAGGTGACCTAAATAACTGAAACCAAAGTAAACCGCCAATACGGCAATCGATACCGCGGCAAAAAACTCTAGCACCGCCGAGCTTAAAAAGGCCATGCGCAGCACAGACATAGTACGGCTACGGAACTCCTCCGAGGCTTTTTCGATAACCTTAAGTTCAGCATCACCCCGATAGAAGAGTTTTAAGGTCGAAAGCCCTTTCAATCTATCCATAAAGTGGCCACTTAATCTGGCTAAGGCATTGAAGTTTTTACGGTTAGCATCGGCCGCGCCCATGCCGACAAGGATCATAAACAGCGGGATAAGTGGCGCGGTTAATAGCAAAATCAGCCCCGCCGCCCAGTTGATGGGAAACACTGCGATGAGGATCAATAAAGGGATCGCACCAGCAAGGGTCATTTGCGGTAAATAACGGGCATAAAAATCTTGTAAATCTTCCACTTGCTCTAAGACTATGCTCGCCCAACTGCCTGCTGGTTTACCTTTAATAAACGCGGGGCCAAGCCGAGTTAACTTATCCATTACCGCACCGCGGATCTGTTGGCGTAAGCGTTTGCCCGCTTCAAAACTGGCGCGCTCGCGGCCATAGGCGAGTATTGCTCGCAATAACATTAAGCCAATCAAGGCCATAAAATGCGGCAGATAATCACTCGCTCTGATAACAGTCTGAGCGCTATCGGCGCCTAATCCGAGCAATCCATTACCAATAATCACACCATCGAGGAGAGTAGCAATTAAATAAGCCTGCACGATCAATGCAATAGCACTTAATATTCCACACCAGACCGAAAGTTTAAGAAACCAGCCACAGGCCTTTTTTTGCGACTTGAGCCAAACAAGAAGGGACTTTTCTAACGACTTATCCATGGTGCTCCAACAAAACCAACACTGCAGTAAATTGTAGAAATCGATCTAACGCTTACCAATCAATGCCAAGGACTTGCAATAAGCGAAAAGGTTCGATAGGGACGCAGTATCGCAGGCATCCCCAACAGATGAAACCTTGGACGTATCTTTTGCTAAAAGATTCACGAAAATGCGATGATGATCAATAAATTCAGATTTAGCTCACACAGATAAATACTTCACGCCTATAAACACTTATCTAGAACCACGTATTCGCACTCTCACATATCATCAAACTTAAAAATCTTTGTTGATTACGGATAACCCTATTTAACGAGGATAAAGACTAAAATATTAGCTAACTGGTCATTAGCGAAATTGTTGGATAAGATAGGAATAATTTTCAAGGAGTTAGATAGCAATGACAAACAAACATTCCGGTTTCACGTTAATAGAACTTGTTGTTGTGATTATTATTTTGGGCATTTTGGCTGTAGTGGCTGCCCCCAAATTTGTTAATTTACAGTCTGATGCGTACAAAAGTCAGTTGTCGGGTGCATTGGCATCAATGAAGTCTGCGGTCACCTTATTCAAGGCAAAATCAGAAATCGCCAACACAGGTACGACTAATCGTGTGGTTTTTGATGGTATTCGGGGCGAGAATTACCAACCTTGGGCCGCAAGCAGTAGTGGCACAGCACCTAGTGCGGGCTACACAACACCACCTGAAATTTTTAATGCCGCTGGCTTAAGCGTGAATGATTGGTCCTACCGTATTTATACATCCAACGGCACCTATCAAGTCATTGCAACCCCAAAGCAAAAGTTAAATCTGGCGACCCCTACTCAAGCAGAGGTATCTGCAACCAATTGTTATATAGACTATAAATGGGAGACAACAGGTGTTCCGACCTATACTAAGGTTGACACAGGTTGCTAATGACTGAGGCTTGTTGACGTTTTGGGCGCAATCAAAACGTCAATAGTGCGCATGTAACCATATTTAGTGACCCTATTTCCGCGCTAAGGCTGAATACCACCGTATTTGACTAACACATGCCAAAGTAGCTTGAGTTCATGGGCTACTTGAGCACGATTACCTCGATCTCGCCAGTGTTGTGGTGAATGATATAAATCCCGCGCAGCAACCCCAATGGCATAAGCATCGACGCTGTCGTCAATCGCAATACGTTCGGCCAGAGATGGCATAGTGGGTCCACGGAAATCGCTAGGGATCTGTGCCATATGCAGGCTAAAACCATTATGGTATTGCAGCTCAATATCGTAACGGTCGCACAACTTAGTTAACGTTGCCCCGATTTCAGTCCCTTTAAAACTCGGATCGGCCACCAGCATGGCAATATCTTCATCGAGTGACACGTCACCGTGAATTTGCGCTTCGATATAATGATCAAGATTTGTCGACATCGGGCGTTCAAAGCGAGTAAGCAATGACGAATTAAGCTGATGCGCCAAATAATGGATCACATTTAGAGGCTTAAAGTCCGCTTTACCCAAGGCATAGTGGCGCTCAAAACTCTCGGTCAGCAGTGCCGCTAGCACATCATCAAAACAAGATAATGTCCCCTTTTCCTTAGGATTACGGTAAGAATCAAGGTAAGTAAAGGTCGAACGCGTGAGCAATTGTGAGTGGGTGAGCAGATAACAACTGCCAAAACGCGGGGCGGGGCCATCCTGCCACATGCCTAAATCTAAAGCGCCATACTTAGGGCGGGATTTGGTTCCTTTATACACATCGCCAAATAGCTGATTTTCCCAATGATCCCTTGGTCCTCCAAGCTCAGGTGATAACTGCCCATTGGAAATATGAGTCTCGAACTGACTACGGTATTGCCCGTCACGTAGAAGCCCTTCGGCGACTGTTAGACCTCGGCTGTCGATTCTGTCGGGATGGAAATGCAGTGCAACGCGGCCACACTGAAATAATTGCTTGAGTGCTAACTGCATCTCATGCATGGGAATATTCGACATCTGCTGCACGTTTTTAATCACAGCCACGGCCTGCTCACTTCGCCCACGTGCAAGGCGTTCAATATGCTGTATTGCTGTCATAATCCACCCGCCATGAGGCGTTAATATTCCTGAGCAGAACTATCTTAAGAATGCAATGGTGCAGAATTCAACCTGCAAACGGAAAAACATCCCGCGAATCTTTACATATCCCGTTTATGAATATGTCTGGCCAACACTTTGGCAACCTATTGAGGAATCTTGTTAATTTTACCCCAAGTTGAACTACTTATAAGCAATCAAATTAACATAAACGTGATCTTTCGCTAAATACTGAACAAGATACTGATAGGTCGATAAATTAGCCACTAATGAAATAGGATTTTTATGCCTTTATACAACAAAATGCTTTCAGTCGTAGCACTGAAGCCCCTGTTAATGTAAGCTGCACGCCCGCCGTTCAGGCTATACCAAAGCAACGATGCGATGTTGCCACAAGAGATCCATTAATGAGTTTTTCCGCCTTAGGTTTATCCGCACCACTCCAAAAAGCCGTATCCGAACAGGGCTATGACACGCCATCTCCCATCCAAGCGCAGGCAATTCCAGCTGTACTAACGGGCAAAGACGTCATGGCGGCGGCCCAAACGGGGACAGGAAAAACCGCAGGTTTTACGCTGCCATTACTGGAATTACTCGCTAAAGGCCAAAAAGCCAAGTCAGGACAAACTCGCGCCTTAGTCTTAACTCCTACGAGGGAACTGGCGGCACAAGTTGGCGAAAGTGTTGAAACCTATGGTAAATATCTACCACTGCGTTCAGCTGTGGTCTTTGGTGGCGTGCCTATCAACCCGCAAATCAATAAATTACGTCATGGTGTTGATGTGTTAGTTGCCACACCAGGGCGACTATTAGATCTTGTGCAACAAAATGCGGTGAAGTTTAATCAACTTGAGATCTTAGTGCTCGACGAAGCGGATCGTATGTTGGATATGGGCTTTATCCGTGATATCAAAAAAATCCTTGCACTCTTACCCGCTAAGCGACAAAACCTGATGTTTTCAGCCACCTTCTCCGATGAGATCCGTGAGCTTGCAAAAGGGTTAGTCAATCATCCGGTTGAGATTTCTGTCACGCCGCGCAATGCCGCAGCAACGACGGTTAAACAATGGATTTGCCCCGTTGATAAAACGCAAAAATCAGCCCTGCTGATCCAACTCATCAAACAGGAAAACTGGCAGCAAGTGTTAGTGTTTTCGCGTACTAAACATGGCGCAAACCGACTCGCGAAGAGCCTTATCCAAGCCGACATTAGCGCTGCCGCGATCCACGGTAATAAAAGCCAAGGTGCGCGCACTAAAGCCCTCGCCGACTTTAAGAGCGGTGAAGTTCGCGTATTGGTTGCGACCGATATTGCCGCCCGCGGTTTAGATATCGATCAGTTACCGCAAGTTGTTAACTTTGATTTACCTAACGTGCCTGAAGATTATGTGCATCGCATTGGCCGTACCGGCCGTGCTGGCGCCACAGGCCAAGCCGTTTCATTAGTCAGCAGCGAAGAAATTAAACTGCTTAAAGATATTGAGCGATTAATTAACCGCGTGCTCGAGCGCCAAGAAGTTGCAGGTTTTGGCCCAGTGCATGCGCTGCCCGAAACAACGCTCACTCCCCAAGGCAAAAATCATAAAGTAAAAGCCGTGGCAAGCCAGCGTAAACACCGCAGTGCAGGAAAACCTGCCCCACGATCTGGTTCTGGCCGTGATGTGTCTCAAACATCAAGCGTTCGAGATGGCAGCCACGATAAGCACAGCACGCCATCACGCAACAGCAATGAACATCATAATACCGAGGCAGCAGTTGCACGCTCGCCAAAACCAAAGAGTAAGCATCCTCAGCGCGATGGCGGCACAACTAACAGTGCAACGGCGGGGAACAATGCAAAAGCGAAACCGCATTCAGGTGCACAGCAACGTAGCCATGCAGAACGAAGCGACAAATCAAACAATGATGGACGCCGCCAAGAGCAGCCCAAAGGCCGCAATCCACAGAGTGCAAAACCGGCTTCGAATGAGCCGAAACAGAACTCACATCGCGCAGATAACCGCCCGAATCGTGTTAAGCCTTAATCGCGTTAACTAATAATCGCCGTTAAGCTTCAGCCAGTTATCCCAAAATGCACAATAAAAATGCCCAGAGCCTAAGCGCTGGGCATTTTTATTTTACTAAACAAATTGATAGCGATAGTGCTAAATCCCTAGACTGTGCGCACCTTAAATTGCAGCATCGCTTCACGTAATGAATTTGCCTGTTGGGAGAGTGACTCACTAGCTTTAGCCGTTTCAAAAGCGCTGCTAAGCACCGACTCACCTGAATCCCGTATGGTATTGAGCCGTTCACTGATATCCTCAGCCGTGACAGCTTGTTCCTCACTCGCGGTAGCCACTTGCGCATTAGCCTGCGATAACTGGGTTAAGGCATCCGAAATCTCAAACAAGTTTTGTTTGATTTGATTGACTAATAGAGAGGAGTCTTTGATTTGTAATTCATTTTTACCAAATGAATCCACAGCTGATTTCGCATCAAGCACTAAAGTTTGAATAAGTTCACTGATTTCCTGTGTAGCCGTTTGGCTACGAGTTGCCAATGCACGAACCTCATCGGCAACCACGGCAAACCCTCGACCTTGCTCACCCGCTCTTGCCGCCTCAATAGAGGCATTTAAAGCTAACAAATTGGTCTGGCCTGCAATCGCATCAACTACAGACACAAAATTTAAAATTTTACCCGTACTGGCCTGTAACTGTTGGATCAGTTGACTGGATTGCTGAGCGCTAGCCACTAATTGCTGAGCAATTTTCTCACTCGCGTCAACAACGGCACAACTTTCTTTCACTCGGCTTTCCGCTTGTCCAGAGGAGTAGGATGCACTCTCGGCGCTGCTAGCAACTTCAGTAATTGTCGCCGCCATTTGGGTCATGGAGGTGGCAACTTGATCTGTATCTTCCTGCTGGCTAAGTATCGCTTTACGGTTATTTTCAGCTACAGCATTAAGCTCTGTAACCATAGATGCGATTTCTTCACTGCGACCAATCACTTGCCCAACGGTTTTACTGAGGGTTAGGGCCATTTGATTCATACTAATAGTCAGCTCGCCCAGTTCATCTTTCGATTCTACTGTTAATTCTCGGCTAAAGTTTCCCGACTCCATCATGGATGCAGCATTCCGCAGGCGCATAATCGAACGCACTATGTACTGACTAAAGGCGATTCCGATAACTAAACCTAAAATCAAAGCGATAGAAGAAATAACTATTAAGCCGTAAATGGCGTCTTGCTCTTCGTTCTCGGTAACAGTGTCTGCTGTTTGTGTCATTTGCTCTAAACGCAACGCAAACTGGCTTAGCTGGGTATTAAATTCACCTTGGGTTTGTTCAAGTTCATTCACCTGTTGCACCAATGCCGCAAGATTAGTGCGTTGCTGGATTGCGGCGACCACGGTGGCAAGCTTTAGATCGTAATCTCGATAAACTCGAATAATATTGGTAATTTCTTGGGTTAACTGTTGTGTTTTATCTCGTAACTCTGAAGATTGGGGATATGCTAGCGCCTCATTGAGCATGGTTTGGGTGGACATCAACTCATTATTAATCCGCTCTTTATGTTGAATCACTTCACCAATAAAGCCGTCAATTAATCGCTCCTGCGCTGAAACGGGTATCTCTGAGGCTCTGAAAGCCTTCTCAAGGCTAATCGAACTCTCAAGCTGCAAGATAGTAACTTCATTCGATAATTTCACTAATGGTATGTTTTCTAATGCAATTGTGTGAATTTCATCGGCAACCCGCTTCATTTTAAGCAAGCTAAATCCTGCTAATAACAGAATCAGTAGCAGCATAATGCCGATTAAACTGCCCATTTTATATCTGATCTGCAAATCTCTTAAGAAGCCAAGCATAAGGATGCTACTCCAACTGCCAATGTCTTATTTGTCTTTATTTAGCATAGTCGGAGTTTTTCGCTTTGCAGTGACGAGCAAGCATGACTAAACAAAAATAGTGGCAATCTGCAAACTTAACGTTTGAGTCTACGACTTAAGCATAAGGAGAAATTTGAGACTGAATCTTGGTTAAGCTAAACCGCCATAATAAGAGAGTGGGAAAATAAGCGTTGGGATGCCATAAACGCCTGTGAAAACTTGCATTCGACGGGAAGATATCCGAAGATCCCAACGCCTTTTTATTGCGTTAAGCCCTAGATGACACACTCAACCTCGACCGACACGCTATTGCCCGATAGCCATAGCCAAATCCGCGCGCAATTTCCCACCCTCTCGCAAATGTTGGGCGATTATCCCCTTTGTTATCTTGATACTGCGGCCACCAGTCAAAAGCCGCAGTGTGTGTTAGAGGCAATGGCACAGTATTACCAATACGACAATGCCAATGTGCACCGTGCGGCGCACCAGTTGTCGGCGCGCGCCACTTCTAGCTACGAGAAGGTGCGCGATCAATTGCAGGTATTTATCAATGCCAAACGCCGTGAAGAAATCATTTTCACCCACGGCACTACTGAGTCCATCAACTTAGTCGCGTTTGGCTTAACGCCACAACTTAAATCTGGCGATCTGATTTTGATCGACAGCGCCGCCCACCACGCCAACATTGTTCCGTGGCAAGAATTGGCCAAACGCACGGGCGCTATCATTAAACCGATTCCGCTGACTCAAGATTGCCGACTTGATCTAAATGCCTACCAAGCCTTGCTGGAACTGAAACCCAAGGTTGTCGCCCTGTGCCATGTATCCAACGCCTTAGGTACGGTAAATCCGATGGTGGAGTTAGTTCGCCAAGCAAAAGCCCAAGGGGCACTCACCTTAGTCGATGGCGCGCAGGCCGTGGCACATTTAAGCGTTGATATGGCCGCCATCAATTGTGATTTTTATGTGTTTTCCGGCCACAAGATGTACGGCCCGACGGGCATTGGCGTGCTTTATGGCCGTTTCGAGATACTCGATACCCTTACACCGCTGCTTACGGGCGGCGAAATGATCAAACGCGTTAGTTTTGATGGCACCGAATTTGGCAGCTTGCCTAATCGCTTAGAGGCTGGCACACCGCCGATCAGTGCAGTGATTGGCCTTGGCGCCGCTCTCCGCTTTTTGCAACAACACCTCACGCCAGAGGTTAAAGCCCATGAAGCTGAACTGCTTCAGTATTTGCAAAACCAACTACGCGCCCTTGGCGATGTGCATCTGTATGGCGCGCATCGCGATAATATTGGCACAGTCGCTTTTAACCTTGCCGATGAACATCATCAGGATGTGGGCATTTTATTAGATCAACAAGGCGTTGCAGTTCGCTGCGGCCATCACTGCGCCATGCCCTTAATGCAAACCCTTAACCTTAAAGGTTGTTGCCGCGCATCGATTGGTATCTACACCAATAAAACCGATATCGACCGCTTTATTGCCGCCTTGGCCTCAGTTAAAGAATTGCTACTCTAAGGTTTATCCTTAAAGCCATCAGCAAAACAGATAAAAAGAGGATAGTTCCCCATGACATTGCCAATCATGCCTCCAGCAACCGATTTTGCTTATCAGGTTGAGGATGCAGCGACATTACTAGCACGGTTTGAGCAGGCGCCAAACTGGCAGGAAAGATATCGCCAAATCATGTTACTAGGTAAAACCTTACCCACTTTAGCGGATGCGTTTCACCTTGAGTCTGCTCAAGTGAAGGGCTGCGAGAGTGATGCCTGGCTGTACCATATTGAACAAGACGGTAAGCATTATTTTCTGGCCGATAGTGATACGCGCATCGTGAAGGGGTTAATCGGTTTACTGTTGAGTGCCTGTCACGGCAAACAAAGCGACGAGATACTCGCCTTCGACCCTTCCGCCTATTTCAAACAATTAGGGCTAGAGGGCCAATTAAGTCCCTCGCGTACCAACGGCTTACATGCCTTAGCTAAGGCAATGATTGATGCGGCAAAACCCTAAATCAATCTGCGGGTTAAATAGATAAAAGAGGGATTTAATCAAAGACTTCTATGCTTTAACAGGGTATAAAGAAGTACAAATGAGCTTAATCTAAAGGAGAGTGCACGTCCATGAAGGCTATCAATCACCGTCGCCGAACTCTGCTCAAAGGCCTCAGTGCAGTTACTGGATTGAGCGCCGCCAGTGCATTAAGCCCTTTTGCCAGTTTCTCTAGTCTTGCCGCGCCGCTTCCGCCACGTGCACGGCGCTTATATATCGATGGTTTATCCTTTTTGCCCGATGATTTAGCCGATGTTCGCGCCTCAGGCCTCGATGCCTTTCTGTGTGATATATCCGCCATTGAAACCATTGAACAAGCAGACGGCACCTTAAACTACAAGCGAACCTACAAAGCCTGCATGGACAGCATCCAGCAAGCAGCAAAACGGGTGAGCGAGCATCCCGATATCCTCTTACAAGGCTTAACAGGACGCGATATCCAGCTTGCGAGGGAGAGCAATCGTACGGCAGTTTTCTTTCAAATCCAAGGTGCGGACTGTGTTGAAGATGATAGTGATGCCACCCAATGGGCCCGTGTCGATGAGTTTCATCGCCAAGGCCTACGCGCACTGCAACTCACTCACCATTATGGCAATACCTTTGCGGGCGGAGCGCTAGATAACGATGCCAATGGCGGACTCAATAAACCGCTGACGAATCATGGGCGAGCGCTTATCGCAAAACTCAACCAAGCCAATATATTAATCGATGTGAGCCACTCAAGCGCCCAGACCGCGTTAGATGTGGCTAAACTGAGCCGCGCGCCAATCGTTCAAAGCCATGGCGCGACGCGCGGGATCGTTAAACATGCCCGTTGTAGCCCAGATGAAGTGATCCGTGCTATTGCTAATTCAGGTGGTGTTTTTGGTGTCTTTATGATGAGCTTTTGGCTCACCAATAAGGCCGTCCCAACGATCAATGACTATATTCGTCAGTTAGAATATGTTGCACGTATAGGTGGAGTTGATTGTGTGGCCATCGCCAACGATTTTCCGCTCAGAGGCCAAGAAAATCTGTTAGCCCTGAATAACGATAATGCCCAAGGCATTAAGGAATATCAGGATTGGTGGTACAGCCTAAGGGCCAAAAAAGTATTAGGCTTTGATGCCGAGCCAAGGCATGTAGTCATTCCTGAGTTAAACCATATCGAACGCATGAGTCGGATTGATGATGCCCTAGCCAAGGCCCGATTTAAATCGACCGACCGCGACCGCTTTATGGGCGGCAACTGGCAACGAGTGTTAAATCAAGTATTAATCTAAATCCATCACCGCATAACTGGTACTTAGATAACAGCTCCAAGACAGCTTACTCTAGGATGATGGGAAACCTAACAGGATAACCATGCTAACCACACTTGCCATCTCTAACTACCGCACCTTAAGGGAAGTCGTCTTACCCCTGGGCCGACTTAATGTCGTCACTGGCGCTAACGGTAGTGGCAAATCTAATTTATACAAAGCATTACGTCTATTAGCGCAAACGGCGCAGGGTGGCGTAGTCAATGCTTTAGCACAAGAGGGCGGCTTAGATTCCTGTTTTTGGGCTGGACCTGAGAATCTGACCAAGGGCATGTTAGCAGGTGATACCCCCATCGAAGCGACCGTAAGGCAAGCGCCAAAACGCCTAAAGCTAGGCTTTGCGGGCGAAGATTTTAGTTATCTGATTGAACTTGGCCTGCCCAAACCCGACTCGACGACCCTCTTTGGCTTAGATCCCCAAATCAAACGAGAGGCGATTTGGAATGGTGCAAAATACCGTCCAGCAAGCGTCTTAGTCGAGCGCCGCGGCCCTATGGTGAAAAGTCGCAGCCAAGATGGCCAAGGCTGGATTACCCTAAGCGCACACCTGCAAACCGGTGACAGTATGTTTACCGAACTTGCTGATCCAGAACGCAGCCCTGAAGTGTTAACGCTAAGGGATAGCATTCGTGCTTGGCGTTTTTATGATCATTTTAGAACCGATGCCGAGGCTCCGGCCCGCCGCCCTCAACTTGGCACAGCAACGCCCGTGCTACACCATGATGGCCGGGATCTTCCCTCTGCTATACAAACTATTTTTGAAATTGGCGATAAGAGCGCTTTTGACCATGCGGTGAGCGATGCCTTTCCGGGAGCGAAGGTTCGTATCACGCCTCAAGCGGGCGGGATCCTACAACTTGAATTTCATCAGCAAGGTTTATTAAGACCACTGCATGCGAGCGAGTTATCCGATGGCACACTGAGATATTTACTGTTAATTGCCGCCCTGTTGACTCCAAGACCACCGGAACTCATGGTGTTAAACGAACCCGAAACAAGCCTGCATCCTGATTTATTACCCGCATTAGCGAGACTTATCGCTAAGGCGTCCGAGGTATGTCAATTATGGGTAGTGTCACACGCTAATCGATTAATCAATGCCTTAAGTCAGTTTGAGGAATGTAATACTTTGGCTCTGGATAAAACCCTAGGGCAAACTCAAATCTTAGGTCAGGATTTGCTCAATACACCCAGTTGGCAATGGCAAAACAGCTAGACCTCACGCATCATAAAATACCGCCAGCCATAGGGTTTCGCCCTGTATACAAGTCGAAGCGACGCGGTGTTTTTCATGGGGCGCGATGGTGAGATAATCTCCTGGTTTAAGTGTTAACAATCTACCTTGCTCAAATTCGAGTTGTGCCTCTCCTTTGAGCAACATCACCCATTCATATTGTGTTTGATCGTACCAATCACCCTCAGGGGTTGAATGGCCTTTGGAGATAATGCGCTCAATCTTCACATTGCCATTTCCGGCAAGGGTTTCAAACACTTCTTGTGAAAGATCACTTGGGAGTGACTGATAAAAATTTTGTAGCATCATGAATCCAGATCTCGACTTAAGGGCAAGATAATCTATTGAGAAACCAAAGTATAACCCGTTATCATAGGCCTATTTGACTTAAGAAATTTACCAGATAAGTCAGTTGTATCATATGGATTTGGAGATGTTGACCTATGTCGTTGTTGAACGCATTTAAAGCAAAGTTGTTTAATACCAAAGAAAAACGCGGCGTCCAGCAAGACATTCCATCTCAAGCAGCTCGGCCGCAAGCCACTCAAGCAGCCTCCTCGTTTAAGCCTTATTTTAGCCTTGCCATCCAGGCCACTCCGGCGCAAGCCAATCGAGTGGATACTCAGGCAGCGATAAATCGATATTATTTTGATAACCCGCAAACCATTGAACTCCTTGGCTGGGAACATAAACATGAGTCCTGTACTTTTCACGATACTCAGTTTGACAGCATTGAGGTCAATGGACCTGGGCAATATTTTTATCTAGGCAAAGATAAAACCTGTAGTCTGCTCCCTCATCCCAATAATGCCCAGCAAACACTATGGCAAGTTGAACTCTATAACCAACAAGATTTAGTGACTTGCCATTTTATTATCGACTCAGCTCATACCGTTCAAGGCGATATGCAAGATTTCTCCAGCCTCACAGGGAAATTGCAGCGTACTTTACATCAAATTCATACCGAGCAAGGGCGCTCGCTGCTGAGGATAATCACCCTATCCCCTAACATCACTCAGGCGGTAGATTGCAATTACTTTGGTGAGCGCAACGGGATAACGCGCCAGCTCAATGCCTTAGGTGTACTGCAATTTGAGGGGCATTTCGTTAATGACCAACAACTTGGCCGCCAAACTTGGTACGACCATGAAGGAAAAATCAATCAAGTCGAAGAACGCCAGCTCGATGGTATGTTACTCACCTACTACCATAGTAATGGTCAGATAAGGGAAACCGCAGAAAAGGATAGCGAAGGCAATTATATCAATCAGTTAAAACGCTATTATGAATCTGGCAATCTATGGCTGACGCGCCCAATGGTGGCAAATCACATCCACGGAATTGAGTATATGTACTATGAGGATGGCAAGCTGCAAGCCGAATTAACCCATGATATGGGTAAGCCTGTTAACGAGCTTTGGTATCATCCCAATGGCAATCTGAAGCAAGAAGTCCACTTCAATCAGGTGGGCAAACGCATTGAAACTTACTATGAAGACGGCCAACTCGCTTGGCGAGTACAACTCAATTCACAGGGGGTAAATGAAGGCCTACGTCAAGAATGGCACCCCAATGGCGTACTCGCCAAGCAGCTCAATTTTAGTAACGGTATCGCCCATGGCAACAGTGAACAATGGTATCCCAATGGGCAGTTAGAACAGTGCATTCCCTTTGAAAATGGCCATGAACAGGGCCTTGCCACTTGGTACCATGAAAATGGCCAACTCGCCCTTGAAATCTACCTTGAAAAGGGCTTAAGAGAAGGATTATTTCGCAGTTACTATGAGAGCGGAGTCCTATCTGCCGAAGGTCAATATCGACATAATCTCTCGATCGCGCCTTTTATTGAATACTATGAAAACCAACAAATTCAAATGTATTTGCCCCATACCCAAGGCAATCGTGATGGCACAGCGCGCTGGTTTTATGAAGATGGCACCATCCGCACTATTACAGAATATGTCGTTCGAGAGGGACAGGGTTATCTCAAACAAAGTAGCGCCTACAACAAGCAGGGCATCCTTGAATCCTTTGAGAGCCACTCAAATACTCGCTGCGGCTATAATCTTGAGAATAATCAAAGGCAATACTATCAAGAAGGCACTCCTGATACTCGGATAGAATACTATCAAGATGGGACAATTCGTTGGTTGTTAACTCGCCTAGAAGGAGAACGATACAGCTCAAAATCCTTTTCTGAACAAGGCAAACTCATCGAAACGGGTTTTATCACCTATATCGATGGTGATTACCTTGATGTCGGCCATTGGCAACGATTTACGCCTCAAGGGCAACTGTATCGTGAAGCGTGGCTCAGCGACGATGGTAAGCTCAATGAAAGCCGCCATTATTTTGATGGCGCAGAGGATACACAGGAACAAACTGCAACAATTCAAGCTGGTGCTGATAAAACTCACTTGAATCTTACAGAAGTGACTTCAACTGGAGCAGACACCGCAACCTGGCAGCAAGCAAAACAACCCGCTCCTATCCTCTCTTATCATTTAAAATTTGACCCAGATAGCCAACTCTACGCCATGAAGCGCTATCACCCCAACAGCCAAATCGCTGAGGAGGGTAACCTACACTTCCAAGGAGAAGAGCAATTTTGGGTCGGCATCCATAATCAATATGATGAGCAAGGTCGAATCACACTATCAGAAACTTACACTATGAGCGGCAAACCGATAGAACAGTCTAACGACATAAACTACCGAGTATTAAATTGATTGGATATAAGCAAGCACACCTGCTTGCTTATAATATCTTGATATAAAAGTATTAAATCAAAAGACTACAGTGCGAAAGTGGCGATAGTCTTTTGGATCCCGACCACATCGGTGCCGCGCTTAAGCTCCTTTACCAGTGGCTCACTTCGACCTGAAATCCAAATTCTTAGCTCGGCATCCATATCGAAATGGCCTGTAGTTTCTACTTCGAAATGGGTGATAGATTTATAGGGCACGGAGTGATAGCTGGTTTTTTGGCCCGTGAGCCCTTGCTTATCAATTAAGATCAAGCGCTTATTAGTAAATACAAACAGATCGCGGACCACTTTATAGGCCAGCTTTAATTCTTCCTGAATCCCCATGATTGGGCGCAGCTCTTCGGCCAGCTCCTGTAAATTCACCTCAGAAGCATTTCCGAGCAACCCATCTAATAGTCCCATGCTGACATCCTTTATTATTAAAATTTTTCAATAAAGTATCCTTTCAGTAACCCATAGGCAACAATGAGAAAGCTGAGCAGCTGAAAAACAGTAAAGAATCCACCTTCTGAAGAAGGTGGCTTTGTTTTAACCCCCTAAAAGGGGGCCTTTATTCAAGAGCAAGTTGACCCTGCTCTTGCCGCTCTACTTTCTCTTGATGCCTAACGTATCTACGGATTATTTCCTCGTTAATTCCAATCGAATCGACGAAGTATCCTCTCTGCCAAAAATGATTTCCCCAAAGTTTATTCTTACGTAGGTAAGGAAATTTACTGAATATTTTCAAAGCTATCTTACCTTTTAACGCCCCCATTAAATTCGATATAGATATCTTCGGAGGTACCTTCACCACTAAATGAACATGGTCAACTTGAACATTTAGCTCCATGACTATGCATCCCATTTGATGGCAATAAACCTGAATGCATCGATAAACCTCTTTTCCGACATTACCTTTCAATATCCGAAAGCGGTACTTTGGTGTCCAGACTATATGATATTGACATCGCCAGAACACATGCGATGCTTGCTCGTATCTACTCATGTTATTTGCCTCTTTTGACTTCGCTAAAAATCAAAGATGCATTTAACATGGGTAGGTATACAGGCAAAGCCTCAAATGATGATAACCACCTACTGAAGTAGGTGGTTTTGGGCTAAAAATAAAAAAAGGGAGCATTGAATGCTCAATGCTCCCTTGCTATCAAGGCATTAATTAAAGCGCTTTTTGGCCGCGAACCTGACGGTTTTCACCGACAACAAGCATCTCGCACTTAGGGCAATCAAATACTAACTTAAGTACATCGTTACCGATTTCGAGCACCATAGGATCGGCCTTTATTCCCGGCACTTCCTTAGGACAAAGATTAAAGTTAAATCTCAGGCAGTGCTTAGTCACCATCAAAGGCACGTCTTCAGTCACGCCGTTTTTCTCGTAGGTATCCTGAATTTCAATCACGCCATGGCGCTGATAAAAATCTTTGGCCTTTTCGTTTGCCACGTTACCTAAGTAACTTAAGTGTTTGAATGGATACACAGCATCTTGGTTATATTTCCAAGGTTTTGGGCGTTGGTAGCCCTCAACACGGGCAAGTTCTAATGCCGCTACCGCATCACGGCGCAGGCCGTTAAGCGTTGAAGCAGGCAGGAACCAAGGCTGAGCTGTTTCGATACTAATCTGGCGCGCCGTAAAATCGGTACTGCCAAGCTTGGATAATTGTGTACGAATCGTCTGCAAGGTTTTTTCAGCGTCGGTGGCGGGCGTCTTTTCAACTTCCAACTCAACCGTAGCACTGAGGCCGTAGATATCGGTTAAAGTCAGCGCTACGCCCCTGGCGGTATCGGTTAAACGCATATCTACACCGATAATTCGCTTGGCCGACTCTTTCGCTAACAAGGCTTCAAATGCCTGATTATGGTTACGGTATAAAGTCATACCAACACGTAAATCCCGTGGAACTTGTAACACATGCAGCTTATGGCCTTCGGCGCGGTTTACCCGTAAACCTTGCAACTTGTCGTCGGACTGCTTTGCCATCGCATAATTGGGTGGAAAATACGCTAACCCATCACCGTTATTAAATTCGTGGGTTGAACTGACTTGAATAAAATCCTTACCAAGAGCAACCACTTTACCCACATCTTGGCCAATATATTTGGGCGAGCGAAAATCTTTAATCCCTTGGCTACGCTCATGGACAAAATAGTCGGTGCTGCCACGATTAAAGGTTTTTTCGGGATCTGGGGTAAACGTATGCTCAGTACGGCCATGGGATGAAGCCACAAACTCAGGGCGACGCGCCATAATGGCATCGAGTTTTTGGCGATAATGAGCAGTCACGTTTTTTACATAACTTAAATCTTTTAAACGCCCCTCAATTTTGAAGGAGCGAACACCGGCATCAATCAAAGCTTCGAGGTTATCGGTTTGGTTATTATCTTTTAATGAGAGTAAGTGCTCGTTTTGCGCCAACACATCCCCTTGGCGGGTCTTAAGATTGCCCGGTAAGCGGCACATTTGCGAACATTCACCGCGGTTAGCACTGCGATTACTAAAGGCATGGCTTAAGTTACATAATCCACTGTAGGCCACACACAGGGCGCCGTGGATAAAGAACTCAATCTGCATATTGGTATGAGCCGCAACCTCACGGATTTGGCTTAAGCCCAGCTCGCGCGCCAGTACCACCTGCGAGAATCCCACTTGCTCTAAGAAGGCCACTTTTTCGGGATTACGGTTGTCCATTTGCGTACTAGCATGCAGCGCAATCGGCGGCAGGTTAAGTTGCAATACGCCCATGTCCTGCACAATCAGTGCATCGGCGCCCGCGTTATACACATCCCAAATCAGTTTTTCTGCGGTTTCGAGCTCATCGTCCATCAGAATCGTATTGAGGGCGACAAACACTTGAGCATGATACTTGTGTGCAAAAGCACATAGGCGAGCGATATCTTCCACACTGTTACCCGCCGTCGCACGCGCCCCAAATGCTGGACCACCGATATAAACCGCATCGGCACCATGGCGAATGGCTTCAATACCATAATCGGCATTTTTTGCTGGCGCCAATAACTCTAGACGGTTATTAACGTGAGAAAGTGTCTCAGGGGTGTAAATCTCTGGCTGGCTCATACTTCACAGGCTCAAAATGAACAATAACGAAAAAGGTGACGAGTATAACAAAAACTCAAATCCAGCTCTATCTGCAAATCATTTTTCGCTGGATTAAAGCGAGGCGAACTCAGGAGGAGAGACAACAAACTTGCACCCCAGAGCCTAGCGGAGTATCTTTGCCGCGCATTATTGAATAGGCGCGATTATGACTGATTTTATTTACCAACCACCAACAACTCCCTGGCTCGATGTGCTTTACCAAGATAAAGACATTATCGTCGTCAACAAGCCTTCGGGGTTGTTATCAGTGCCTGGTCGCGATCCCGCCCATTACGACAGTGTGTACGCCCGAGTAAAAGCTGAGCATCCGCATTGCCAAATCGTCCATCGCCTTGATATGGCGACCTCAGGTGTAATAGTGGTTGCGCTCATTCGTAGCGCCGAACGCGAATTAAAACGCCAGTTTCATGATAGAGAAACCAGCAAAACCTATCTCGCCAGAGTCGCCGGCCATGTCAAAAACGATACAGGTAGCGTAGATTATCCGCTGATCTGCGACTGGCCCAATCGCCCAAAACAGAAAGTTGACCACGACATTGGCAAGCCATCATTGACCCATTTTGAAGTGTTAAGCCGCGCCAAGCGCTCGACGCTGGTTAAACTCAAGCCGATTACTGGGCGCTCACACCAACTCAGAGTACATATGATGGCACTCGGCCATCCGATCCTAGGCGATGGCTTTTACGCCGATCCACTGGCCAAATCCTTAGCACCGCGATTATTACTCCACGCCGCAGAGCTTACGATCAAACACCCATATACGGGTGAACCTATGACATTCAGCGCTAATGCCTCCTTTTGCGAACCAGAAGGTGAGCAATGATCACTAAAAACAATTAAAAAACGCAAAAGCAGTAGCCATTCCCTATAAAAAAACGTAACTTTATGACAATTCATTATGTTATAGAGAGTTTATTTATGGAAACCGCATTTCAGCGTGATCAGCTAGATAACCATATCCTCGAAGCCTTAATGCAAGACGCGCGCACACCTTTTGCCGAACTTGCCAAACGTTTTGGCGTGAGTGCGGGTACCATTCATGTGCGTGTCGAGAAAATGAAACAAGCGGGGATTATCACGGGTGCCCAGATCACCATCAATCCCAAGGCACTGGGTTACGATGTCTGCTGTTTTATTGGAATTAATCTCAAAAGTGCTGGCGACTACCCCGCCGCCATCGCCAAGCTAAACGCCCTAGAAGAAGTGGTTGAAGCCTACTATACCACTGGCAACTACAGCATTTTTGTCAAAGTCATGTGCCAATCCATCGATGGCCTGCAACATGTGCTGATTAACCGCATCCAATCAATCGACGAAATTCAATCGACTGAAACCCTGATCAGCCTGCAAAACCCGATTACACGGGCAGTAAAGCCTTAATCAACCCACGAATATAAAGCTCAACAAACAGAACGATATATTGCAAAAGTATGACTTAAGTCTTTTTTACTTCAAAAGTGTTAACCGTACGATATTTTTGTGTTACAACTCCATTGCTAGCCACAAAATGCGCAGCATAATTATAACAATTTAGCTACAAGTGCGATTAATTTTGCACTACAAGCATTAATTGACAAGGAATGAAGTTGTGAAGACAAAACTATCTATCGCTATCTCCGCGGCACTATTATCAAGTGCTGCTGTTGCAGGTACAACTGCTCAGTACAATACAACCAATCAAACAACTGATAAGTATGCAGGCTTAAGCGTTACTAAAAATGATAGTAACGAACAAAAACAAGCTGTAGCTTGGATGGTAAAATTAAAGGCACCTTCTCTTGGGCAACAAAGCCAGCTGAAGGGATTTAATAAGCAATCGGTCATGAGCCAAATTGAAAGCTCTCAAACCAAAGTCAAAAATGCAATTAACAGCATGGATGCTGATTTAAAAATCGTTGCAACAACATCAAAATTAGTAAACTCGATTGTTGTGGAAGGTAATCATAAGCAAATTGCATCCCTGCTTAACAACGCTGAAGTAGCGGCTATTCTGCCAATCTATGACTACAAATTAGATGTTGCCGCAAGCGCTGAATACATCAAAGCAAAAGCAGTGATTGATGCAGGTATTGCCTCGGGTAAAGGTCAACGAGTTGCCGTGCTCGATACTGGCGTTGACTATACCCACAAAGCCTTAGGTGGCTCAGGATTAGTTGCTGACTACAAAGCAGCCGTCGCAGCAAAAAGTGAAATGCCAAACTGGCCACAAGGCAAAGTCATTGGAGGTTGGGACTTTGTTAATAATGATCCAAACCCAATTGATGTCACAACCAATCATGGTACTCATGTAAGCCATTCTGTTGTTGGAACAGCTCCAGATGTTGAGCTGCTCGTATATTCAGTATGTAACTCTGGCTGTTCTGGTATCGCTCAATTAAACGCTCTTGAAGCCTCTATGGATCCAAACGGTGATGGAGACATAAGCGATCGCGTCGACACTGTTAACATGTCGTTAGGCGGTGATTTTGGTGATGTAGAGGACGGCGCCGTTCAAGCCATGATCAATGAAATGGTCAAACTAGGTGTAAACCTTGTGATCTCAGCCGGTAACGATGGTCCAACACCTTTTGTGGTCGGTGGCCCAAGTACCACTAATAGCGCTCTTTCTGTTGGCGCAATGACGCATCCAACGACTAAAGTTGGCAAAATTGAAGCATCCATAGCGGGTAATACAGTCACAGCAATTGGTGCTGGATTTAATAAATCCAATGCTTATAGCTTCACAAATACCGTTGCACCGATTGTTTACCCTGCTGCTAATAAAAATGGCTGCGCGGCTTATACTGAAGATTTAACAGGCAAAACGGTGCTAATTGACCGCGGAACCTGTGGTTTTACAGTTAAGGTACTAAATGCTCAACTAAAAGGAGCCTCATTTGTTATTGTGGCTAACAACGCAGCCAATGCTGGTGCGATTGTGATGGGCGGGACCGACGACAAGATCACCATTCCTTCGGTAATGGTTTCTAAGGAAGATGGCGATGCAATCAAAGCAGCACTCGCATCTGGCGATGTTCCATTTAGTATTACATCAACTGAAGTCACTACCGCAGGTGCCATTGCGACCTTTACGTCAAGAGGTCCATCAATCGGCGGAACCTTAAAACCTGAGATCACCGCACCTGGTACTGATATTCTCACCGCACACCCAGGATTAGGTGAAGGATTAAGTCCAATCAGCGGCACATCATTCTCTAGCCCGATTACAGCTGGTGCAGTCAGTATCATTCGTGAAGCCTTACCTCATCGCAATGCATTTGAGGTAAAAGCGACCATCATGAACGCTGCTAACCTTGATGTAACGCTGGAACCTAAAGAAATCAACCCTGATACAGAGCTTGCACCTATCAGCTATATCGGTTCAGGTTTAGTTGACGTAGAAAAAGCCATTAATCTGCCCGTTGCGGCTTGGAATAAAGACACCAAACAAGCGGCGTTAGCCTTTGGCTTATTAGCGCTCAACAAAACCACATCAATCACTAAGACAGTTACTGTTAAAAACTTCTCTACGGCTGAAAAAACTTACGCCTTAAAAGTCGATCAACGTTTCCAAAACGATCTTGATTCAGGCGCCTTAAGTTTTGCATTACCAGCCAGTGTCACTATTCCTGCCGGACAAACCGTTGATTTTGATGTTACTGCAACGATTGATCCAACTAAGTTGCCAGAATGGACGCTAACCTCATCATATGAACTAGACGGAACTGCTGCAGATGCATCAGTAGCACTGACGCTATCTGAATACGATGGTGCAATTGAGTTCATGGATGGTGAATCGAAAGCACTCCACTTGGTATACCACGTGTTACCTAAAGCAGCGGCGGCAATTTCAGTTGAAACTGAAGTCACTGAAGACGGTTTAGTTCGTACACTAACCAACGTTGGTGCAACCTCAATTACCGATCCATTTACAGCTCCATTGATCGCAACAAGCCCTGTCGACGAATCTAAACGCCATGACTTGTTAAATGCATCGAGTGAACTGTTGCTCAGTAGCTCATGTGATACTGGCATTGCAATCTATAACACCTTACAAATGCGCGATCCTATCGTTCATGCGTTAGTGGCCAGTTATGACGTAGACTATGACCTAAACAATGACGGTGTTTGGGACTATACAGCAGCAACCGCAAACCTAAACTGGTTTAACGATGCCTATCCAAGATCAATCTATGGTTTAGTGGCTAAATATGGCACTTCATCAGGTACGCTTGAGCCTGTTTTCCACGTCACAGGTAATGACTTCCTAACCAGCAAAGTGTGTTTTGAAGACATGGGGTTAACTGAAGCAGACTTAGGTAAAACCATTAAAGTTCGTTACCGTGTAGAAGACAGTGATTGGGCTCCGACACCTTCTGGTGATGAAGACAGTGTTGTTGCATCGCTTGTACTTGATGGCTCAGGAACATCAGCCATGTTAGTGGATAGCGATGGAAAAGAAGTCACTGAACTCAAACCAGGTGAAAGTGCGATTTTAGAAGCTCAAGTTGGTGATAACGCTAAAGGCTTTATGTTCCTGTCGGACTCAGGCTCTATGTCTGTTGTGGCTAATACCACTGATGAAGGTAACTCAGCGCCAACGGTAGAAAACTTAACACTATCAGTTAAGAAAGGTACTGCTGCTGGGACCGTATTAGGACAAATAAAAGCGACTGACCCTGATATGCTGACAAGCCCGTTCTCCGAATTTGTGACTACAGGCTCGAATAGCAGTATGGTTTTAGTTGCTAAAGATGGAACAGTACGCTTAAGTGACGACGCTGTAATTAATCAGCAAAGCAAAACTATGGAAGTTGAAGTTATTGCTCTAGATACGATGGGGAATGCTTCTGCACCAGCCAAAGTGACAGTGTTGATTAATAACACTAAGCCAACAGTCTCTCCTACCAGTGCAAATGCTACTGAGAACTCATATGTAGCCTTGCTAGCAAATGGTAAAGATGCTGATGGCGATACTTTAACTTACACTTGGAAGCAAACATCTGGTCCTGCAATAAGTTTTGTTAACGGCTCAGATAAACTTGGATTTACAGCCCCTGCAGGTGACAACGTTTACACATTTACCGTTGTCGCATCTGATGGGGTAGATGATAGTAATACTGGTACATCAACAGTGACAGTTAAAACAACAAAAGCAAACAATGCTGGCGGTACCTCCGGCGGTGCGCTGGGTTGGTTAACGGCATTGTTATTACCTCTGGCGGCATTGCGTCGTCGTATGAAGTAATCTGTTCACATAAGTAAGTAAACAAAAGGGAGTCTAAATGACTCCCTTTTTATTATTCAATGTGTCCTGTCCTGAAATACGTGAGACATTGATGGTATGAACAAGAACCGGATTACGAACGCAGCCCAATACCTCTTGAAATAAGGTAATACGCAACACCCCAAAGTACAGCGCAAAAGCCCACCATGATGCCAATAGAAAGCGGAATGCTGATATCGGCAAAACCTAAGAAACCGTAACGGAAGACGTTGATCATATAGACCACAGGGTTGAGTGCCGAAACGCCTTGCCAAAAGGATGGCAGTAACGACAGTGAATAGAATACTCCACCAAGGTAAGTTAATGGCGTGAGCACAAACGTCGGGATGATGCTGATATCATCGAAACTCTTGGCAAATACCGCATTAATTAATCCCCCTAAGGAGAATAACACTGAGGTTAAAAATACCGTCATGACGACTAGGCCCGCGTGGTGCAAACTGATGTCGACAAAGAACATCGCCACCAGCGTCACGATTAAACCAACGCATAACCCCCGAGCGACACCGCCCCCTACATAGCCTGCGATCATCACATAGTGAGGCACGGGCGCGACCATTAACTCCTCGAGATTACGCTGAAATTTCGCGCTATAGAAAGAACTCGCCACATTCGAATAGGAGTTAGTGATCACCGACATCATGATTAGGCCTGGCGCGATAAACTCCATATAAGATACACCCCCCATATCACCAATGCGGCTACCGACCAAGTTACCAAAAATCAAAAAATACAAGGTCATAGTGATTGCAGGCGGAACTAAAGTCTGGATCCAGATCCGAGTAAAACGGTTGATTTCCTTGGTTAATATGCTTTTGAAGGCGATAAAATACAGCTGTTTCATGCCTTAGCTCCTTGGGTTTTCTTCACTAACTCCACAAACAATTCTTCTAACCGATTGGACTTATTGCGCATCGACAACACTTCCACATTGGCCGCGGTTAATTGGGTAAACACATCGTTGAGATTGTGATCCTTTGCCACATCGACCTCTAAGGTATGCGGATCGGTTAAACGGCACACCATGCCATCGAGTGTGGGCGCGACATTGATATCGCGGCGAAGGTCGAGGATAAAGGTTTCAAGATTCAGCTTACTCAGCAAGGCCTTCATGCTAGTACACTCCACCAGCACGCCCTTATCGATAATGCCGATATTGCGGCACAACATTTCAGCTTCTTCAAGATAGTGGGTGGTCAGTATGATAGTCACACCCTGCTGATTAATTTGCTTGAGGAATTCCCACATTGAGCGTCGTAGCTCAATATCGACCCCCGCAGTTGGTTCATCTAAGATCAGTAACTTAGGTTCGTGCATCAGGGCGCGGGCAATCATTAACCGCCGCTTCATCCCCCCCGACAAGGTGCGGGACTGACTATTACGCTTCTCCCACAAATCAAGCTGGCTTAAGTATTTTTGGGCTCGCTCAAGAGCCACGGCCTTAGGTACGCCATAATAACCCGCCTGATTCACCACAATTTGCAGCACAGTTTCAAACTGGTTGAAGTTAAATTCCTGTGGCACTAAACCTATGCACAGCTTGGCTTCCTCGAGTTGCTTATCGATATCAAAATCAAAAACCTGCACAGAGCCAGCAGTTTTCTGCACTAAGGAGCTGATAATCCCAATGGTAGTCGACTTACCCGCGCCGTTAGGGCCTAACAGTGCAAAAAAGTCTCCCTGTTCAACGGTAAGGCTAATGCCCTTTACCGCTTCTACACCGCCTTTGTAGGTTTTTTTTAGCCCCTCGAGTACGAGAGCATGGGCATGCTTGGCCATAGTGCTACCTGATCCTGAAAGAATAAACGAAATACTAAAATGGTGACGAAAACAGCAATTGCAATACGCTAAGCTGTATAAAAACGAATTATGACTCTAATTGATTGAAAAAATAGTTATTAATTTATTAAAAATAACTAATAGATCTCCACACACATAGGTCAGTTACACCAAATCGCATTCGTGTGACCAACTTTCTACACAAAACAAAACTCCCGCCTAGGCGGGAGTTTGAGTCATAACGCATCTGAGCTTATTCGAGCGGCACCACTTTGGCGATATAAGGTAAGTTGCGATATTGCTCAGCATAATCGATGCCGTAACCCACAATAAACTCATCTGGGATAGTAAAACCGATAAAGTCGACTTTGACATCCACTTCGCGGCGCTCGGGTTTATCCAACAGAGTGCACAGGGCTAAACTCTTTGGCTCACGCAATAACAGCATTTCGCGCACTTTGTTTAAGGTGTTACCCGAGTCAATTAAGTCTTCCACAATCAACACGTCGCGGCCCGCGATATCCGATTGCACATCCTTCAGCACTTTCACATCCCGTGAGCTGGTCATGGAATTGCCATAACTCGAAACCGACATAAAATCGATTTCAACATGGCCTTTAATACGGCGGCACAGATCAGCCATAAATACGACTGAGCCTTTTAATAATCCCACCATCAGCAAACGCTCGCTGTTGGCATAGTGGGCATTGATTTGCTCGGCCATTTGATCCAATTTTTGGCTAATCTCTTCAGCGGAGATCATCACTTCGGTGGTGTGTTTCATATCAGTCTCAATTGTCGATGTCAGTAGGGGAGTGATTGTCATAACCCCAACGACTCGTTAATGCATGGTCAACGCCCAAATGATCGAGGATTCGAGCGACCATGAAGTCTACCAGATCTTCAACCGATTTGGGATTGTGATAAAAGCCAGGCGCCGCAGGCATAATAGTGACACCTAAGCGCGATAGGTTGAGCATATGCTCTAAGTGTATGGCATTAAAGGGAGTTTCCCGCGGAACGAGGATCAGTTGACCGCGTTCTTTTAACACCACATCTGCCGCGCGCTCGAGCAAATTGTTGCTCATACCAGTGGCAACAGCCGCCAGTGTCCCCGTCGAGCAAGGGCAAATCACCATTTGTTTAGGGGCAGCACTGCCTGAAGCTGGCGGCGAAAACCACTCATCTTTGCCTAATACCACTAACTCGCCAGATAAGGTTATCTTCTTCTGTGCCAGCACCTCGAGCAATTGTGCCTTGGCTTTATCGCTATTAGCACTAAGCTGCAAGCCATGCTCAGTGGCCAGCACCACACGGGCGGCGCTTGAGATCATTAAAAACACTTGATAGCCCGAGGCCAATAAGCATTCTAATAATTTCAAACCATAGGGCGCGCCCGAGGCACCAGTCCAGGCTAAGCTAATGGCTTTATCAGATTTGGCATAGACCATATTAGTCCGCCTGCTGAACAAACTGTGGGCTCACTTCGAGCGCCGCCAACAGTTTCTTATGTAAGCCGCCAAAGCCGCCGTTACTCATCACCACGATAGTATCACCCGCTTTTGCCGAGGCAGCCACTTTAGCGACAACATCATCAATTTGATGCAGAACAGTCACAGGGATCACCGCCGCTTCCATCGCCTCTTTCATGTTCCAATCTATAGTATCGGCTTGATATAAAAAGGCTTCGTCCGCTTGCAGCATGGAATGAGCCAGCGTGTCTTTGTGCACCCCACTCTTCATAGTGTTCGAGCGTGGCTCTAATACGATAGTGATTTTGCTTTGACCAACCTTGGCACGCATGCCCTTAATGGTGGTCGCAATCGCCGTTGGATGGTGAGCAAAATCATCGTATACACTCACGCCGTGGACAGTGCCCAACAGCTCCAGACGACGTTTCGGCGGCACAAAGCGAGTTAATGCTGCAATAGCAGCACTCGGTTTAACCCCAACATGGCGTGCGGCCGCGATGGCCATTACTGCATTTTCGATATTGTGCTGACCAATCAGCGCCCATTCGAGCACACCTTGGGATTCGCCGTCGAAGAAGACTTCAAACTCGTGGCAATCATCACTTAAAGCCTTAGCATGCCAACCCTTAGTCACCTCAGCGGTGTGGAAGGTCTCTTGCTCGCTCCAGCAGCCCATCTCAATGGTTTGTTTTACCGCGTGGGAATCGGCAGGCCAAATCACTTTGCCTTGCCCTGGCACGGTACGGATCAGATGATGGAATTGTTTTTGGATCGCCGCTAAATCGGCAAAAATATCGGCATGGTCAAATTCGAGGTTATTGATCACCAGCGTACGGGGATGATAATGCACAAATTTAGAACGCTTATCGAAGAAGGCGCTGTCGTATTCATCGGCTTCGACCACAAAAAACGCCGATTCCCCTAAACGGGCCGACACGCCAAAGTTTTGCGGCACGCCGCCAATCAAGAAACCGGGTTGATAACCACAATCCTCTAAGATCCACGCCAGCATGCTTGAAGTGGAAGTCTTTCCATGGGTACCAGACACGGCTAACACCCAACGTTCAGGCAGAATATGATCGGCTAAAAACTGTGGTCCAGAGGTGTAAGGGATCCCAAAGTTTAATACCGCTTCGACACAAGGATTGCCTCGGCTCATGGCATTACCAATCACCACAAGATCAGGATAACTACCCGCTTCACCTAACTGACTTGGATCAAAACCTTGAATGAGTTCAATACCTTGCTCTTCAAGCTGCGTACTCATCGGTGGATAGACGTTGGCATCCGAGCCTGTCACTCTGTGCCCTTTTGCCCTAGCCAAGAGTGCAATACCACCCATGAAGGTTCCACAAATTCCTAAAATATGTACGTGCATACCGCTCGCTCTGATGTTTTTGAATTCAAGGCTATTCTAATCCATAGCACAGCAGATTGGCAGGTTAGGATCTCGGAAAAGCCACATCTTCGGCAAAGATCCTGAGAGTGGAATAAATTTTAACAATTGGCTGAAGTTTAACTAACAGAATTATGCCACTAGGCTCACTTATCCGCGCAAGCTGGCATAGAGCTTGGGATATTGACTGCGGTGACGATTAAAGAGGAATTGACGTAGGGCTTCTCGCTCTTCGGCTTCGGCCTGAAATCTGACAATCGCCAGTCCCTCTTCATGGCGGATAGGCTCGATTTTAACCCGCATGGTTTCACCATCGGGTAACTGTAATTGCAGTTCTTGGCTATCGACCAACTGTTCAAACTGTTGCGGTGATTTAGCACGAATCGCCATGCCAGAACTAGATAAAGACACCACAGACCATTGTTCACCCTGATCTTGGTCGAAGATCCACACATCTTCAGGCTGAGTCAAACGCCAACTCCGCTCAGCCCCTTTTGCGTCTAACACTTCAGGCACCCCAAGAGTTGGCTGTAATTGGCCAAAATCATCGAGGCGCATCTCAAGGGGAAACCAGAGTTTATAGGAGCCGACTTCAGCCAATAGGGTCAGCTTGGCCTTACCCAATAGCGAGGCGAGTGCCTGTGGCACCTCGGTTTTGACCGTTAATACATGGTTAACCAAAGGCTCAGGATGAGCATCCTCAGTGCTATGGGTTATACGATTGGGGGAAAATAGCTCTCTAAAACAAGCTAATTCCTCTAAGGTTAAATGCGGCTCATCAACCATACGACAACCTACTCAGATGAATCACTTGTACAAAAAATTACCACCAAAGCGTGACTCTGTATATTTTTTCAGCGATTAATTTGCAAAAAAAGAAAAGTAGGCTAGCAAGGTTAAGATCTGACTCCAATTACCCATTTGCACTATTTGAAGATGGATGATTCCTGAATTTAAGCAACTCACTTATCTTTTTGCTGACTGGCAGGAGGGGCGAATAACAGCTTAAGCCGCTCTGAAAAGCTCAGCCCCTTAGTCGTGACATCACTAAACATATCGCGCCATTCGCTAAAGGTCACTTTGATTGGATTAAAACTGTTGACGGGTTTAGTGATGCCGTAAATCACGGTTTCCTCTTCAGGAACAAAGGTACCGAAAAGTTTGTCCCAGATAATCAAGATACCGGCATAATTTTTATCGATATATTGCGGATTACGCCCATGGTGCACCCTGTGGTGGGAAGGCGTATTAAACAGCCATTCCAATGGGCCGAGTTTTCTCACCGCTTGGGTGTGCACAAAAAACTGTAATCCCAAATTGAGCAGCACCACAAAAACCACCCAATTAGGGTCGAAACCCAAAATTACCAACGGCAACCAAAACACCCACATACCAGCGAAGGGATACATCAAACTCTGGCGAAACGCGGTGCTAAAATTCATATTCTCCGAACTATGGTGCACCACGTGGGCTGCCCACATCCACCGTACTCTATGGCTCGCACGATGGAACCAGTAATAGCAAAAATCTTGGGCAATCATCAGCAGCACAAAGCTGAATGGCCCCATTTGAATATCGAATAATTTCCAACCAAATACCGCAAGATACAATTTAGCGATCAGCAGGCCGGCCAAGATATCCACCCCTTGGTGCATGGCGGCGAGGCTAAAATTACACAACACTTCCTTTGGATAGTAACGGGCGCTAACGGGCAGTTTTTGTCTTCTGTCACCTAAGTACCATTCCAGCAACATGCAGACAAAAAAAAGCGGGGCAAGTACCAGTAACAGTACTTCGGGATGATTAATTAACGCTGCGATATCCATATACCTTTATCCTATTGTTATTATTGTATTAAAGCGTAAATTTGCCTATGTTCTACCAGCGAGCGTAATGATCCTCGGTTAATCCCAATACATTGTTGAGTTGGAATCTCCGCCCCTGATTGTCAATGATAAAACCGCTAAAAAGCCCCAGATATTGACGGAAGTTACTCTTCAGCAAGATAAAATTGCGTTTCTCACTGCGGCAATTTCTCGCGGTAAACTCTAAATCGACGCGGCCATCGTGACTATGAATACGCCAGAGATCTGTGCCCTGCTGGCCATGACGGTCAAATTCAAATTGTACTGGTCCGAGTAAATGCCGCTCACCATTGATCCAAAACACATTTTCATTAGCACCAGTTTCATTCACGCCCGCAGCAAGATTTAATCCAATCACTCCGTCGTCAATTTGCGCACTCAGCGATGCCCAACGCCAACTGGTATCTCGGCGCATAAATCCCGCGGAAAAATCATAGCCTGCGAGGGCGAAATTCAATGGCTGCGGTTCATGATCTACGGTGAGTTGTCCTTTGACCGATAAACCATTGTGTTTTTGGGTATAGGTCCAGCCGTTGTATCCCGTGGGGCTACACATGGCCATAGGTAAACTTAAAGGCAATGCATGTAAGGTTAAATCGGCTTGAATGCTTTTAGTATCAATGACTAAATGCCAACTCCCCTCTTGGATTTTAAAGGTTATGCGCTTACCTTTGCCGCCAATGGTTGCCGTGCCATTGGCTGGAGAAGGCGTCATCCGGTAGCCAAACCCAAGGGGATTTAGCCAGTCCTGCTGAGTTAACCTATTGTTTTTAATATCGTATAAATAACAAAATCCACTGCCAAGGTAGGCGATATCCGCGAGCGCAACACCAATAATATAACGGGGCGTAACGATAGAAATAAATTGGAACTGCTTATAGTCAAACCGTTTCGCCCAAGCCGATGCGGGCTTATCCATAGTATCGAAATAGGCAAAATCCGCTAAACCTAAGCGACTGACTATACCGTCGAAATGACCAAAATGTGGCTGACCTTTGGCATTGATCAAACTGTCGGGGGCGATTTGGGTGATAATCCTAGACATAACTTCGCCTTTGCTTTTGCACTCGAGGGAGCATTTATGCTCTCTTATTTAATGTTGAATTTTTACTCTAACCTGTCATTCATTGCATTAAAAGAGTGCAAGCTCAAATTGTTGTGATTTTGTTGCCGAGAGGAGTTCGGTTTAGTTTCCTCAAAAAACCATTAAAAAAGCGCCCAAAGGCGCTTAGTTGAGACAAACCCACTTAATCAAATATTGACGAATCCAGTGGAACACCTTAGCCGTTAAAAACGATAGCTGATACCAAAGTTTACCCCTTGCAACTCTAGCTCTTTCATCGGCACATATTGGTATTCGAGGTTTAGCCCAAAGCCCGAGCGAAAACGATATTGCCAACCGATAGCGCCGTAAAAGCCCACATCGTCCGAATCCATCTCCTGCTTTTCAAACTCATAACTCACTTTAGTGTAGGCTGCACCAAGTTTGGCATAAAGACTATTACCACGAGACAGAGCATACTCACCGTAAGCAGTGGCTCTCACGCCTTGGTAATCTAAATCTTTTATATCACTGATCGCACTAACAAGCGCACTCGCCACGCCACCAGAGCCCGCTAAATATCCCGCTTCAAATCCAAAATGCTCGTTGAGCATATAGCGGTAATACAAGTCGCCAGTAAATGTATCACCCGCATCATATTTACCGCTTTTAGTTTCAAACTCTTGGGTACCATAGCCTAAGCTGCCGCCTAACACATGGGGTGAATCGGTGGCATTGGCATTACCAGCAAAACCAGCACATAAAGCGAGAAATAACACGCAAACATTTATTTTTAAGTACTTCATATTATTAATATTCCATTATTATAAGGTAGTCATATCATAGCCCCCAACCCTGTACAAAAACTGAACACCCATGCATTGTGGCAACAGAGATGATTTCTGGTATGCTGTAACCACTTTTTACTAGCATGAGATTCCACATGAAACGGTTATTATTGACGCTGACTTTTCCTTTACTTTTTGTAGGCTGCGCGAGCCAAAATCCGACTCATATGGCATTTAGTCCACAGGTTCCAGATATTAGCCAACAGACTTCAAGACCGCTGCAAATCTCACTAGACACAATCGACACTCGTAACGCCGAATACGTTGCGCGTTTTATGGAAGAAGGCACCAAAACCCGTTTAGTCGGCCCAAGCGAGCCCCCTAAGTTATTGCTCGACGAAGTATTTCGTAACGGTTTCACTCAAGCGGGATACCAAATCGATCCCAGTGCAACCAACTCTGTTCAAATTCAATTAGAAGAATTACAGATGGATGTCACCAAAAAGACCTTTGGCTACGAAGCCAAACACAGCGTCCGTATCGCAGTTCAAGCACGTAATTCCAATCAAGAATTGGTCAAACGCTATAAAGCCAAGGGTGTCTTAAAAGGCCCATTAACTCCTGACTTTGCCACCTTAGAAATGGATATGAATAAGCTCCTCGGTCAACTCACAGGGGAGATTCTAAATGACCCAGAGTTAAACCAGTTTCTACAACAATAATTGCGCAAGTTTATAATGATTAAGGAAAGAATGATGTTTCGTTGGATATCCGCACTTTTAGTTCTCTGTGCAAGTTATAGCAGCTGGGCGGCAATCGACATTCAACCCGATAGCTTGTATCCACAGGTCGAGTTTGATACGAGTTTAGGTAAGATTGTCGTCGAACTCGATAGAACTCGCGCGCCGATTACGGTTGATAACTTCCTCACCTATGTGGTCAAAGGCGAGTACAACAACACAATTTTCCATCGCGTGATCAGTGACTTTGTGGTGCAAGGCGGTGGGCTGAATCCACAATTAGAAGAGTTGCCAGCGGGCAAGCCGATAGTCAACGAGTCGGGTAATGGTTTATCAAATAGCATGGGCACCATCGCCATGGCGCGCGATAATGAGCCCCATTCTGCCACCCGCCAGTTTTATTTTAATGTTGCGGACAATACAAAGCTGGATCCATCAAAACGCCGTTGGGGATATGCGGTATTTGGTGAAGTGATCGAAGGTAAGCAAGTCCTCGAAGCCATGGCTGTGGTAGAGACCACTACTAATGCCAAACTGAATTGGCCCGATGTGCCAGTAACACCTATCATATTGAAAACAGCTAAATTACTCCCCAAAAAATAATCGAAAAAAATTTGAGCAAAAGCCCTAATCCTCCATCTATACTGTACAAGCAGAAAGAAAGGAGGCAAGGGTGACGATTGAAGAATTTATCGATAATAAAGCGCCCCAACTTGCAGTATATGGGAAAGCGTTTTTGAGTGATGAACTCGATTTCTGCGAGATCCAGCTCTATTTATGGGACACACTTGAAGAATGGCAACAACTCATTCCAACAAGTGAAGCGCAAACAGAAATGGAAACCGTGTTTTGGCACTTGCTCCATAGCTTTAGTAAGTGGCCAGACTGGATGATCCGCGGCAATCAGTACCTGTGTCAGCAGTTGCATGCGTGCTGTGACTTCCTCTGTTTGGGAGGCCAAATGCCCTCGGGTTGTATCGGTATCCGACCTTGAACAATCCCTTCTTAAAAGACTCAGCTTGCTGGGTCTTTTTATTTTTAGCTTTTGCAAACAAAATCGCTCTGAGTATCAAAAGGAGATACCTTGCCCCTTGAACCTAACCACATCTTACCCGTAAGCTAGGCGGATTCGACTCTTCGGCTAATACATATGTCCGTACCCAGTTTTACTCGTCGCACCTTAGATTCCTTGAGTGTTTATTACCATAAACGCGTTTTGATCCTACTATTACTCGGTTTTTCTGCTGGCCTACCATTAATGCTAGTCTTTTCAACCTTGTCATTTTGGTTACGGGAAGCAGGTGTCGATCGCACCTCTATCGGTTATTTCAGTTGGATAGCCTTAGCCTATGCCTTCAAATGGGCCTGGTCACCGTTAGTAGATAGATTATCACTCCCTTTACTGACGCGCTTTTTAGGCCGGCGACGCGGCTGGATGTTGTTCGCCCAGTTGTTACTGGTCGGTGCAATTTTGGGGATGTCTTTTAGTGATCCCGTTAAAGATCTCGAACGCTTAGCTTTGTTTGCATTAATGGTTGCATTTGCGTCTGCGACCCAAGATATCGTGATTGACGCCTTTCGCATTGAATCGGCTCCCGAAAAAATGCAAGCAGCCTTAGCGGCGGCCTATCAAGTAGGTTATCGCAGCGCCATGATTGTGGCGACCGCAGGCGCGCTGACCATCGCTGCTTGGGTTGAGCCAGGTAATACCGAATATAACTTAATCGCTTGGCAAACATCCTATTTAGTCATGGCTGGACTGATGTTTATTGGGGTTTTGACTACGCTCTTTAGCCAAGAGCCACAGGTCGATACTCGCGCCGCCGATGAGACCGAATTAGCGGTCAAACAACGCTTAAGCGAGCGTTACCCTAAACCTATAGCTGCGAGTCTCTCGTGGATTTATACCGCCAGCATCCTGCCCTTTATCGACTTTTTCAAACGCTATGGCCGTAGTGCTATCTTGATTTTATTGCTGATTTCCTGCTATCGCATCTCGGATATTGTGATGGGGATTATGGCCAACGTGTTTTATGTGGACATGGGATTCACTAAGGAAGAAATTGCCTATTTAAGTAAAATCTATGGCCTTATTATGACCTTGGTTGGCGCAGCCTTTGGCGGAGTCCTGTTAGCCCGCTTCGGTACCATGAAGATATTATTTCTTGGCGCGCTGTTGGTTGCTGTCACTAATTTGCTCTTTGCTTGGCAAGCGGTCATTGGTTATAACGTCAGCTTTTTAACCTTTGCCATTTCGGTTGATAACTTCAGTGCGGGGATTGCCACCGCTGCCTTTATCGCCTATTTATCAAGCCTCACCAGCAGCGGCTATAGCGCAACCCAATACGCCCTGCTCTCTTCGATTATGCTGCTCTTCCCTAAGTTTATTGCGGGTTTCTCGGGCGCCTATGTCGACGCATTTGGTTATGTGAACTTCTTTGTCGCTGCCAGTGTGATAGGCTTTCCTGTGTTGTTACTTATTCATTTAGTGAATAAATACGCCCCCCACGTCAGTAACAAACCAGACCAAGAATAATCAGATATAAAAAAGCCCCAAACCGTAAAGGTTTGGGGCTTACTGTATTTTCCACGTTTAAGTTAGCTTAACGCGAACTCAAGCCAATTTTCATGATTAATCGCGGAAGTTATTGAACTGGAAAGGCTGACCAAGATCTGCTTGACGAACTAACGCCATCACAGCTTGTAAATCATCACGGGCTTTGCCCGTCACACGCACTGTGTCGCCTTGGATCTGCGATTGCACTTTAATTTTACTATCTTTGACCATCTTAACGATTTTCTTGGCGATATCCGTCTCGATGCCCTGCTTAAAGCGTACTTTCAGGGAGAAAGTCTTGCCACTGTGAACTGACTTTTCGTCGACATCCATAGTCGAAGGCTCAACATTACGCCTGCTCAATTGAGTACGTAAAATATCCACTAACTGTTTGCACTGGAAATCGTCTTCTGCGGTGAGTGTCACCACATGATCTTTGTAATCGATGCTGGCATCTTTACCACGAAAATCAAATCGGCCGCTGAGTTCACGGCGAGAGTTTTCGACCGCGTTACGTAACTCAACCTCGTCAACTTCAGACACAATATCAAATGAAGGCATAGTTGCCGCCCCTTAGGTGATTGTAAATACCCATAGTTTACCGACTCCCTCCCCCAAGTTGAAGGTTAACTTTGTCCCAGCAAGATAAAACTCGGCTTAGGGATGACTTTGGCGACACATTTTCCTATTATGGCGGCACACTAAGATAATCAAATTGTATTTGTGATAACTAAACACACCCTATTCAAACTGGCTTTAGCCGTAGCCTTTGTCGTGATCAGTTATCTGGTGTTCTCCAGACCAACCTATTCGCAAAGCATCCCCCATATCGATAAAGTAGGCCATCTTGGAAGCTTTTTCTGCCTCTCGTATCTGACCTATCTCGCCTTTCGTCCGAAGTGGTATTGGCTCTCACTGGTACTTGCAACTTACGCGATGTTAATTGAGATTGTGCAATCCCGCCTACCCTATCGCAGCGCTTCAATTGGTGATGTGTTGGCTGATTTTGCGGGTATTGCCTTGTTTTATTTTTGTCTTTGGGCCTATCGAAAATATGTTAGTGCCGCACAACTCAAGGAAGAATAATGTTAGGCCAAGATGCGCCATTAGCTATGGAGTCTCAAGTCACTGATATTGCGATTTTAGGCGCAGGTGCTGTAGGGCAATTGATTTGCCATCAATTGTCTTCGGCGGGATTAGCGGTAGGCTTAATTGCACGGGACTCCTCGGTATCAAACCTTGAAGCAACTGATTGGCAAGACTTGGTATTTAGCCATTTGTCCCCAAGCGATGCCGTTACTGACTGTGTGTCCTATCGAGTCCCGCTGCTTAGCGCCGACAAAGCCCACTTACAGCAAGTACAACTGTTGATTGTGTGCGTAAAAGCTTATCAAGTCATTGATGCAATAGGTCCTTTACTCAACAAGTTATCGCCACAATGTCATATCCTATTATTACATAATGGTATGGGGCCACACCTCGCGCTCGCACCAATGTTAAATGGCCGCGGCCTAAGCTTAGGCACGACCTCGCAGGGCGTATTACGTCAGTCATGTTGGCAAGTTAAGCAAACCGGCCAAGGCTTAACCCAGTTGGGTCATTTTACCGGCCCGGCGCTACCACAAACGCTTAGAGATAACCTATTACATGCCATCCCAAACAGTGAGTGGGTTGAGGCGATTATCCCCTGTCTTTGGCAAAAACTGGCCGTAAACGCCGCAATCAATCCTCTTACGGCGCTGCATCAATGCCCCAACGGCGCTTTGGCTCAAGCTGAGTTTAGTGACACCATTGCTAGTATCCTAGATGAATTAGTCGACGTTGCAGCACATGATGGGATTGAGCTCGACAGGCACTTCTTAGAGGAGCGCGTCTATCGAGTGATTGAACTCACAGCCGCAAACTTCTCATCGATGCACCAAGATGTTGCAAACCACAGACTCACCGAGATAGACCAAATTAATGGCTATATTTGTGACCGCGCCAACGCGCACGGTTTAAGTGCAGCAACTAATACCAAGATGGTCCGCGCTATTAAACAGCTTTCGGCAATAACGTTACCACGATAACTGCATATTCAATTGATTTTAAATAGATTTAATATAAGCCTGCCGTAGAAAATCATTCTCGATAATACTTAACTGTGTTTAAATGCACCCTAATTGGCTTTTTTACATTTAACGCACCAAGGGCGCGCACCAAGTCAGGGCGTGCTCATCTATTTTTGCACTATTTTGCAGCAAAAATAAGATTTATTTGGGTGCGCCACATTATTAACATAATGATAATAAAACGTTTATTGTTGTGGCCTAATTCCTGCTATATCCAACGAACTGATGCCTGATGTTCGTTGGAGAATAAAGTTGAAACTCATCACCGCAATTATTAAACCTTTCAAAATTGATGATGTACGTGAAGCGCTTACTCAACTGGGCGTCCACGGCATGACAGTGACTGAAGTGAGGGGTTTTGGCCGGCAAAAGGGGCACACAGAGCTCTATCGCGGCGCCGAGTATGCTGTCGACTTTCTTCCCAAAATGAAGCTTGAAATCGCGATCCACTCAGAGCTTGAAGAAGCTGTAATCGAAGCCATCATCCAAGCCGCTCGCACAGGCAAAGTCGGTGACGGTAAAATTTTTGTCACTCCGCTCGAACAAGTGATCCGCGTTCGCACCTCTGAAGAAGGGAGCGATGCCATATGATCAATCCAAAATCTAAGTGCAGTTATCAAGCGTTACTTATCCTCATCGCGAGTAGCTTTACAGCTCCAGTATTCGCCGATGAGGCGCAGTTGAGCGGTGCCAACACCGCATGGATTTTAAGTTCATCAGCCTTAGTATTACTGATGACGCTCCCAGGACTGGCATTATTTTACGGTGGACTGGTGCGTAGCAAAAACGTGCTCTCCATTTTAATGCAGTGTTTTTCGATTGCTGCTATTGCCTCAATACTCTGGTTTGTCGTGGGTTACTCCATCGCCTTCGATACAGGCAATGGTTTTATCGGTGGGCTAAATAAAGCATTTTTAGCCAGCATTGGTCGTGAGAGTATGAGCGGTGACATTCCCGAACCTTTGTTTATGCTATTCCAAATGACCTTTGCCATTATCACGCCAGCGCTGATTATCGGCGGCTTTGCTGAGCGAATGAAATTTTCTGCGGTACTCATATTCTCAAGCACTTGGCTGCTGTTAGTCTATGCACCTATCACCCACTGGGTATGGGGTGGCGGCTGGTTAGCTGAGCTTGGGCTCTATGACTTTGCCGGCGGCACAGTCGTACACATTACCGCAGGGGTGGCGGCACTGGTTGCGGCAAAAGTGCTTGGCCCACGCAGGGGATTTTTAAACTCAGCGATTATGCCCCACAACTTGACCATGACTGTCACAGGTGCGGGCATGCTGTGGGTGGGCTGGTTTGGCTTTAATGGCGGCAGCGCCTTAGGCGCCAATGGTACAGCGGCAATGGCGATACTCGCGACCCATTTGGCGGCGTCGATGGGTGCCATCACTTGGGCTGGGATTGAATGGTATAAATTTGGTAAAGCCAGCGCACTTGGTATCGTTACAGGTATGGTGGCGGGTTTGGGAACAATCACGCCTGCATCGGGTTATGTTGGCCCAGCTGGAGCCTTAGTGATTGGTTTTCTTGGCGGGGTGGTCTGTTTCTTTTCAACGGTTTACATTAAACAAAAATTGAAGATTGACGACTCTCTCGATGTATTTCCTGTCCATGGTGTAGGCGGCATCCTCGGTACATTGCTCGCAGGCGTTTTTAGTTCGACTCAACTTGGGATCTTTAGCGGCTATGGTTTTGCCACTGTTAACGACACTATGATTGACCAACTCGGCGTCCAAATGATTGGTATCATGGCTACCTTTAGTTATACCGCAGTAGTGACTTGGCTCTTGTTTATCGTGATTAGCAAACTCCTTGGAGGACTGCGTGTCAGCAGTGAGCAAGAAGTGAATGGGCTCGATCTTTCTGAACATGAAGAAACGGGTTACAGCCTGTAAGCACATCAACCTCTGCGCAAAACCTATAACCGTCAGGATACCTATCCTGACGGTTGTTGTTAGTTGCGTTTCTTCAGCCAAAGGGCAAGCTCATCTAATTTCATCGGTTTAGCGAATAAATATCCTTGCAGAAAATGCACATCACGACTAATTAAATAATCCGCCTGTTCCTGTGTTTCTACCCCTTCTGCTACAGCGACATAATTCATTTTATGGCAGAGTTCGATAATAGTATCGAGCACATGGGAAGTGACCGAATCTTGGCCTATGGTATCGATAAAGCACTTATCTATTTTAAGGTAGTCCAAGGTAAAGGTTTGCAGCAGCGATAAGGTCGTCTGTCCGGTGCCAAAATCATCAATAGCGACTAAAATGCCAAGCTCACGCAATGCTGTAATTCGCTCGCACATATCCGCCGTTAATAGCTGCCGCTCGGTAATCTCAATCAAAGGTTGAACACCAATTTGAGAAAAAGCATCCTTTAAATAGCGAAATTTAGCTTCAATATCACTTTGAATAAAATGCTCAGGTGCTACGTTAAAGCCAATTCGAAACCCTGGCTGCACGGAAAACAAACTAAAATCGGCTAAAGCGCGTTCAAAAATATAATTAGTTAGCGGCACGATCAGTTGGCTCTGCTCGGCGATGGGAATAAATAGATCTGGCCGCACCAAGCCCATTTGCGGATGTAGCCACCGTACTAATGCCTCAACCCCTTTAGCCTTACCGTCTTCAGTACAAATAATAGGTTGGTATACAAGGAAAAATTCTTTATTTTCGATCCCGCTTCTAATATCGTCGGCCAGTGAATAGCGGTTTTTTTTACGCCAAAGATGTAAACCGACTAACCAAGTAAATGCCAAAAAAACGGGGAGCGATAGCCCAAAAGATATCCAGAAGAAGTACCAAAAAAACGCTTGCGAGACCTCAAGTAGGATCACCAATTCCGAATTATCAGCCTTTACGGCAACAACTTTCCCATTACCAAACTGTGGCACAGTCGGTAATGTCGCGCCCTTCAACCCCAATACCACATTCAGCACAGGACGAGGAAACACCTCTGGCTGAATAAAGCTGTCGATAAAATATTGCCCTTCAATAATCACAACCGCTCCACTCGTCAGGTTGGCCTGCGTAGCAATAACAATGATGGCAGGGACACCTAAACGCGCAGGCGTTTCAGGAACAATAAAATAAGTAGGCTCTTTTAGGGTCGGTTCAGGTAAGAGTGTGTTCAGTGGAAAATCAATTTCACCATTTGTGGATGAACAATAAAAACCATGAGCATTAAAAAGCAGTACACCACGATAATAGGGCTTAAACTTCATATACTCATTCAGGTCACTACAATCACCTTGACTAAGAGTGATGGCATACTGACCTATAGACTCAGACTGGCTTAATAAATCCTCAAGCCGTTTGAGATTAAACTCACCAACTTCATGCACCTTTTTCTCAACTAAATAACTCGTCACCATAAAACTGGATGCGATAGCCAAGACAACAGGAACAGACAACATAATGAATAAATGCTTGCCTGAAAGATCGTACTGAGAGATGAATAAGCGTAAAAGTGACGACAGGCTGTTAATACGATTCTGCATCCGGAATCCTTATCTTGTTGCCGTTATAGCGATTTATCTTGGTTAAACATTGCGTTGCATATGATAAATATAAAACAGCTCAAATACTCATCCCCACATCACGAGTATGGCAGCAACCGCAATGAGTGCTAGACCAAGCATTTCTTTTATTTTTACGCGTTCCTTCAACCAGAATGCGGAAATCAACATCATAAAAAAGATTTCCACTTGGCCTAAGGTTTTCACATAAGGGACAGTTTGTAACGACATCGCACTGAACCAACCAATAGATCCAAAACAACTTGTAGTACTGGTCAGCAAGGTTAACTTAGGCCGTTGTAACAGGCCGATTAATGTTTCTTTATCCTTTAAAACCAAGTAACTGGCTAGCACGATTGTTTGCAGGCTAATCACCAACAACAACACCCAAGCCGCACTATGAGGAAAACCGACATCTAACCTCAAACTAGCTTCCCGCACCCAAAGCGAAGTCAGCGCAAAGGCGCTGCCACTGGCAATGCCAAGGAGCACTGTGCTTAGGGATAGCTGCCTAAGCCCCTGCTTAGCACTCAGCAAAAATACAGCGATACCGCCCAAGATAACCCCAACCCAGCCGAGTAAGGATAAATGGGTACCAAAGAACAATGTTCCTAAGATTGCCGCGACTATTGCCTCACTCTTAGCAAGCCCGGCACCAATAGCAAAGTTTTGCTGCTGGAATAGCTTAACCATCAGGCCGGTCGCAAGGATCTGCATCATGGATGCGCCGATAATAAAGCCGAAAAATTCCGCCGTAAAATGTGGTAAGCCGACATTATTCCAAAGATATAATAGTGCAAGATACAAGGCCGCAATTGGGCCTGCCCAAATAAACCGCGCTAAGGTGACGCCCGCGACCTTAACCTCTTTACTCAGTTGGCTCTGAAAGGCATTGCGCCACGCCTGCATAAACGCAGCGAGCAAGGTAAACAAAATCCACATAAACCTATTTCCACCAAAGCATGTTCTCTTGCTTCGACGCAAAAGATAAGACAAGCATCATACCCCACATGGAAACATTAGACACGACACAAAGACTGATAAATGCCTTTGAGATCATACGCTAGTATGGTCATCGATTAAATAATCGCTATAAAAACGAATAGAAAATATACATAATAATTTGAATATTAATTATGGATGTATAAATTGCATGAAAGAGCCAATAATTGATGCAATAAATGACGCCCATGTATAACCCAACACAGCCATTAAAACCGCGATAGATCCTAATTTAGGATGAAAAGCACTCGCGACAACAGGCGCTGAAGCTGCGCCCCCAATATTACACTGACTTGCAATAGAAAAATACAATATGGGAAGTTTAAAATACAAACAAAATAATAGTAGAATAATTATATGAGTAAAAAACCAAATCAACCCAATAATAAAATAGTAGAATATGGATTGAAATGAAGCAAACTCAATATTTAATCCAATATTCATAATCATAAAGTACAGCAAAAAAAAATGAAACAAACCTGACTTGTTTAACAAACACATGTCTTGCATAGGTCATCGAGAGTAAAATACCTAAAAGTGTTGACAAAATCATAGACCAAAAGAAACTTGATCCTAGGTTATAATGCAATAAATAAGGAAAACGATTGTTCACTGTTAGGGATAAAAATTCGGAGACCGAATGACAAAACAAAAAAATAAATAATGAAAAAGAAATGAGTAACATACAGCCAATAAAATGCTTTTTGCCATCTAACCTTGTTATATCATCTTCAATAAAAACAGGTAAATTGTTCAAATCAGCATCCAACATTCTATCAATCGCTTTTTGTTTTTTAGCCAAAAACAACAAAATAGCCATCCATACGCCAGAAAAAACCACATTTATCGTCATCATTACTGCAAAAATGGCCTCGCCAACTTGGTGAATTTCTTTGACTACAAGTTGGTTTGCTGTACCACCCAACCAGTTCGCCATTAATGTTGCCATACCACGCCATGCTGCATCGCCACCTTGCCATAAAAGCTCTTCTGGAAATAATTTAGAGCCAATCCATAAACTAATTGGCCCTCCAATACAAACACCAACAGTTCCGATGAAAAACATCAATAAAATCTTTCCACCGACTGACTTTAATGTAATAAAATCCGTACTCACTATTAGCAAAAATAAACTAAATGGAATTAAATGCGCTTTAAAATAGTCATCAACACTTGACCTGCTTGCATCTACCACATTAAAAAAACTAAATACAGCAGGTAAGGTATAGCAAATAAACATGACAGGGAATACACTATAAAAGCGTTTAAAAAAAAGACAAGATGAAGAGTTTGAATATAACACAACGACAAGAAGTGAGATTAAAAATATAACGATTCCACACTCTGAAGAAATCATTTATTTCACCAACTTTCTAACTAGCATTATTTAAAAAATTCAAAAAAATATTAGACTGTAATGAAAGTTCATCAGACTCTCGCTGGATTGACCAGTAAGTGCGTTTATAATCCCATCCTTTCAAATCGATCAAACATAACTCCCCCCGCTCTAACTCTTCTTTTATGGCTACATAGGGTAAAACACTCAAACCTATACCCGTTCCAATTGCACGTTTAATCGCCCCAATAGTAGACATACAAATGTCATTTCTGACATAAACGTTTAAACTTTTTAACAATTGAACAGCCCTAATATGTGACAGAGAGGACTCATGGTCAAAAACCCACAATTGTTCACTTAAAATATGACTAGAACATTCTTGCTTTGCTACAGGATGTGAGCACCCACTTACAATGCAAAGCTTATCTTGCATCCATTGCTCGCATATTAGATTTCTACTTGCAGGCTTGGCATCAATGAAACCTAAGTCGATTTCTTTTTCTGATACCATTTTTTCAATCACCAGACTATTCTCTATTATGAGTTTAATTTTTACGTCTGGATATTTATCTTTAAATAATGGGATCTTTCTGGATAAAACATAGTTACCAACCGTTTTACTGCTACCGATCACTAAACAACCTTTAACGCCATCCTCAGCAAAATTAAAAAGCTTCTCTAATTCATTTCCCTTACTAAGCATTTCATTAGCATAAGGCAGAATAATTTTTCCATGGGCATTTAGCTCCAATCCACCACCAGCTCTTTCAAACAGTCGACATCCTAGCGAGTTCTCTAATTCTTTCAGAGCCATACTCACTGCAGGAGTTGACATGTGCATCAGTTTTACCGCTTTTGAGATCTGCCTCTCGGTACAGATAGCCTTAAAGATCATTAACTGCCTTAACGTAATGCGCATCTACATCCCCAATAAACTCCAGTTGGAACAAGATAAATGAAAGATACATTTTTTAACATGACTGATATCTAATTTTAATAAAGCGGTCTATTGGACCGCTTTATTTGATATGTTCTAAAAAAGGTATCTTGTTGAAAAAGAAATCAAAGTATCGTCAAACTCATTATTACCTTTTGAATCTGAGTGCTCGCCTTCAAAGTAGCTTACTGCTGCACCAAATGTTAATTCCTTCATCAGATTATAATCGACACCAATTGAATATTGACTCGCATCACTATTATTTAATGTTTTAAGATCTGCACCAGCATTTTTGGTAACTTTACCCAGACCAGCATCATCTTTAAGGTACTGAAACTTGAAATCATATTTATCAACAGGAATACTCATACTTAACAAATATGAATTGCCTTTAACATTTTCATAGATACTGGATTTAGAATACTGATATATCGCCCCCACTTTTATAGATGAAATAGAAACACCAGCAACAACTCTTGTTGCCTCTAACAAATTTAGTCCATCAGCATAGGCGAGAGAAAGATAACTATTTCCTTTTTTAAATGAAGGATCACCATATACTATACTAACAGCATAATTGTTTTGATTGTCAGCAAGCATTGGATTTTTTTGATTAAAATCATCATCGAAAGCATATGTAATGCCAACAGACATGCCTGCAACTTTTGCCGTATTGATCGTGACTAAATCACCTAACCGGTCATTACCTGCAATAATCATATTCATATCACTTGATGTAATATTGAATAGATCGACTTTACCTTCTGAAGTTTTGAATACAGTATCATTTCGCCAAAAAACAACACTACCATATTTAACCTTAAAGCCTAAATATGAGTTACGCGGTTTAAAAATATTTGTATCATCATTATCAAAACTTTCAACTCCAGCTTCGAACTTATATATCAAACTAAAATCTTCATGCACATCATAATTACCTTTAATCCCAACGTATGAGGCAAAATTCTCAAGTGAAAAACCATTAACCTTTTCATTACCAGAAATACCATGACTAGAGTTTGATACACCAAGCCACAATCTCCCATAAAAATCTAAGGGCTCAGACAAAGCTTGATTAGAACAAAGTAATAAAGCAACAGGCACAAAACAATTGGTATATTTCATAAATTTCATCCTTTAACATAAAAACGTAATTATGCTAATTCTATGTTAAAGATTCCGTTTGAACTTTAATCACACCTCTAATATAAAAATGATTAATTAAAAATTATTTAAAACAATTTCAATTTTATTTAACCACAATAATTTATTGCGCAACATCACCATTTAACAATTAATAAAAAAATATCATAAGTGATGATTACCTCAATAAAACTATAATTGGAGAATTATATGAAGTTAACACTTTTAAGTTTTGTCTTGTGCTCAATCTTTTCTACAGCATCTTGGGCTGCAAATGACAAAAATGATCTGGCCTCTTTTCATAAAGAAATGGGAGGATGCAAGAGCTGCCACACTCAACCTGGCAAAGTATCTGACAGTGAAACTTATGAAAATCAGCAATGTAAATCATGTCATGGTGAATACAGTGCTTTGGCTAATCCTAAACTAAAGCTAGATCCTCACGCATCACATTTAGGTGATATTAACTGTACAAGCTGCCATAAAGGTCATGAAAAACCCAAATTATACTGTAATGAGTGCCACTCATTTAAAGGGCTTGAGATGCCTTTTAATAGTGCACAATCTAAAGAACCATGGGATAAAGGTTGGGACAATGATGCAATCAGCAAGGCGATTGCAGCTGGTCCAAAAGAAACGACGGATGTCATTGTTGTCGGAGCGGGAAGCGCAGGGTTTAATGCTGCTATCGCAGCGAAAAAAGCAGGAGCGCAAGTAGTATTACTCGAAAAAGGCCCATTTAGTGGTGGTAACTCTATGCTTGCAGCTGGCGGTTACAATGCAGTAGGAACTGCTCAGCAAAAAGAACATAAAGTGGATGATAAAATTGAATGGTTTGTTGAAGACACAATGAAAGGTGGTCGCTATGCCAATGATCCAAAGTTAGTGCAAATATTAGCTGAGCAATCTGCTGATGGTATTAAATGGTTAGAATCTTTAGGTGCAAACATGGATGACTTAAAACGCTCAGGTGGCGCAAGAGTTGACCGCACCCATAGACCCACAGGAGGTTTAAGCGTTGGTCCACATATCATTGATGTATTGAGAAAAGCTTCAGTAAAAGAAGGGGTCGATACTCGGCTTAATTCTAAAGTTGTCAAACTTGTGATTGATGAAGACCAAAAAATTGTCGGCGTAGTCGTCCATGGAAAACATTCTGGCCACTATATGATTGCTGCTAAATCAGTTGTTCTAGCAACCGGTGGATATGGTTTTAATAAGGAAATGGTCGCATTTTATCGTCCAACGTTTAAAGGGATGACTAGTTCTAATAACATTACTTCCACTGGTGATGGTATTGAGCTTGCCAAAGCAATCGGAGCGAGTATGACCGATATTGATTGGGTACAAGCTCATCCAACTGTGGGAAAAGATAGCCGCATTTTAATCTCCGAAACTGTTCGAGGGGTAGGTGCAATTATGGTTAATAAAGATGGTAATCGTTTTGTCAGTGAATTAACGACTCGCGATAAAGCATCAGATGCCATTCTTAAACAGCCTGAACAATATGCTTGGTTAGTCTTTGATAATGAGCTTTATAAAAAAGCTAAAATGGTTCAGGGATATGACCATTTAGATATGCTTGAAAAAGCAAATACAGTTTCTGAACTTGCTAAAATTACAGGCATGAAAGAAAGCTCATTAGAAAAAACGGTTTCAAACTACAATCGTTATTTTAAACAAGGTAAGGATGAAGAGTTTGCTCGCGAACAAATGCCATTGCCACTAGAAAAGGCGCCTTTTTATGCCGTAAAAGTGGCTCCTGGTATCCACCATACTATGGGTGGTGTCGCCATTGATACCAAAGCTGAAGTGCTCGATATTCAAAGTAAACCGTTAGTCGGCTTGTTTGCTGCTGGCGAAGTCACAGGTGGTGTACATGGGTATAATCGCTTAGGTGGCAATGCCGTTGCAGACACTGTGATTTTTGGAAAAATTGCAGGCACTAATGCGGCAAAACATGCGTTAGAAACTAAGTAACTCAAGCTCAGATGTACTAGTTCAGAGAGGCGTGGGAATCGCCTCTCGTCACATCTCATCGCAAGCTTTATTCATCATGATTATTGGCAATCAATTTATTGCCAGACTTCAAAAGCTCCCCAGCTATTTTTGAGAGGTTAATTTAACCTCTCTTTTTTTACTTGCTGGTATCAATTGGCTCGAAGGATTTGACTAAATCATCCATCGCTTTCATCTGCTTCAGATAATTTTCTAACTGGTGCAAAGGTAACGCACATGGACCATCACACTTAGCGTTATCTGGATCTGGGTGAGCTTCGATAAACAGACCTGCTAAGCCTAATGCCATGCCACTACGGGCTAATTCAGTCGCCTGAGCACGACGGCCGCCCGCTGAATCAGCACGGCCACCTGGGCGTTGCAATGCGTGGGTGGCATCGAAAATCACCGGATAACCCGATTGCTTCATTTCATCCATACCCAGCATATCTACTACTAGGTTGTTGTAACCGAAGCATGAACCACGTTCACACAGGATAATTTCATCATTACCCGCTTCATTAAACTTAGTGATGATATGGCGCATTTCGTGGGGGGCTAAAAACTGCGGCTTTTTCACGTTGATGATAGCGCCCGTTTTCGCCATCGCGACAACAAGGTCTGTTTGGCGCGCTAAGAAAGCTGGTAATTGAATAATATCAACCACTTCAGCTACAGGTGCACATTGGTAAGGCTCATGCACATCGGTAATGAGTGGCAGATTGAAGGTCTTTTTGATTTCTTCAAAAATCTTTAAGCCTTCTTCCATGCCTGGACCACGGTAAGAGTTGACAGAAGAGCGATTAGCCTTATCGAACGATGCCTTGAAAACATAGGGGATCCCTAGTTTTTGAGTCACTTCGGCATAGGTTTCAGCAATCGACATCGCGAGATCGCGAGACTCAAGCACATTCATGCCACCGAATAGCACAAAAGGTTTATCGTTTGCAATTTCTATTGAACCTAACTTTATGATTTTATTACTCATCGCAACATCTCTCTCAAATACTAGACTCTGTCCAGCGGAAAACTGAATATTGGCACTAGAGCGACTATACCGCAACTAGCTGTAAAATTTGGCCACAAATCCAAGCCATATACGTTCCTAACACATAACCAAATACGGCCAACAGCACCCCGACGGGAGCTAATGCAGGGTGAAACGCAGCAGCCACAACGGGCGCTGATGCAGCGCCGCCCACGTTAGCCTGACTACCTACCGCCATATAAAATAATGGCGCTTTAATTAGCTTAGCAATCAATAACATAAAGCTAGCGTGTACAATCATCCAAATAATACCCACTAAAAAATATAATGGTGTATCAAGGACTTTGCTTACATCCATATGCAAACCAATGGTCGCCACTAGAATATACAGGAAAGCCGATGCAACCTTAGATGCCCCCGCTGCCTCCAAATGGCGCAAAGGACTAAAAGACATTGCTAAACCTATGGTGGTCACAACCACCACTAACCAGAAGAACTTCGAGGTAAAACTGTAGTCCTCGGTCCAAGGATAATTGGCCTCAAAATACGGGCCGAGGAAATCGGCAGCAATATGGGCTACGCCCGTAATACCAAAACCAACTGCCACGATTAGCATAAGATCACGTAGGCTTGGAATGCGCGCATTTTCAGCGTGATACTGTTCAACTTTGTTCTTTAAAGTTTCAATCGCCGTCGTATCCGCACCGGTTTTAGCATCGATTTCCTTGGCCTTTGACGCCATAAACAACAATACCGCCATCCAAATATTGGCCACAATTACATCAACTGTCACCATCACGGAGAAGATATTGCCACCGACTTCATAAATTTCTTTCATCGCCGCTTGGTTAGCACCGCCGCCAATCCAGCTACCCGCAAGGGTCGTCATACCGCGCCACACCGCATCAGGGCCATCAACACCAATCAGCGATGGCTCGATCAATGACACCAGGAGTAAAGCAATCGGGCCGCCGATGACAATACCGATGGTTCCCGTTAAAAACATGATCACCGCCTTGGGCCCAAGTCCTAAGATGGCTTTTAAATCCACACTTAAAATCAACAACACCAAACAGGCGGGTAATAAATAGCGAGAAGCTACAGGATAAAGCTGTGATGTATGGCCATCAATCACCCCAAAGGTGTTTAGCAATGAAGGCAAGAAATAGCAAAGTAATAACGCTGGGATGAAACGGTAAAACTTTTGCCAAAATGGATGACTGCTCGTACTGGTATAAAACACAAATCCCAGAATCGTCGCTAAAATCCCCAGCGCTACCGCGTCATTGGTAACTAATGCCGTACTTGCCATGTGTATTCTCCCTGTTTGGTACAGTTGTTATTGTATTTATGCTAAAAACTGCCGTTTGCAGTTAGTAGGCAAACTTCCCATTCGCCCGGTTTGTTATTGTTTTAGAAAAACAAGAAGAGCCTGTAAGGCTCTCCTTTAAGATTTAATGATAGATTTCAGCGTGTTCACTGAGTTCTTTGAGCTGCATCTTAACGATTTCGATAACAGGATCGTGTGGGCTGTTATCGACAAAATGTTGTAGATCGGCCGCAGCAACATTAATGCATCCAAGTTGCTGCGCAATAAAAGCGCGCTCGCGGTTCAAATGCACATCATCGGGATGCCACTGAAGCAACAAGTTACAACACTCCATCGCCGCCTCAAATTGATGGGAAACGATACAACCCGCCTTAAGCTCATGCAGCATGCGCGAAATCAGCTTCTTTACCGACGCCGCCTTTAAGTAACTTGGCTTAAGTTCAGCCGCATTACCCAACTCACCGCGCACTAACACATGCAGCTGGTGTTTCGTCAGCTCTTTGCCCGTCAGCGGATCGTGATAACGAACAACGCCACCAACGTTACTGCGAAGCACAGTATTACCCGGTAATAGCAGGGCCTCGAGCTCTAAATCGAGCTGCTTGGCCAGTAGCATCAATACCGTTGCCAGCGTGGTGCTATTACCCTGTTTAGTGATAAGACAAGTGCCCAAGTCCGCCGCTTCGGTGCTGAAGTAGTTGTCGCGAACACAGAACCCTAAATCCTGATAAAACCAACGAAACAAAGCCTTTAAGCGTTGCTGTTGATCTACCAGATAATGACTTAATACGGCTCCAGCCAATTCAAACCAAGCCCATTTCGCCGCTTCGAGGTTTGAAAAGCCAAGGTGAGCACCTACATCCAATGCCGACTCGGGCAAAGAAATGCCATCTTGCAGAGTGTATTTACCCATTAACCCAATAATACCGCTTGTTTAAAATGCGCCAATTTAGCCGCGTAAACCAACCAACCTATAGCGCCGAGAAAGGCGAAAACTTTGAAAATTTTGTTTCTGTTGGCTTTTATTGCAATTACACCCAAGGCAATATAAGCAACGACAGCGCCAATCTTTTCGGTCAACCAAGGATCCACAAAGGGATATTGCTTGATCATAAAGCACAAAGTTAAACCAGAAAGTAGCAAGAAAGTGTCAATCACATGGGGAGCGACTTTAAAGACCTTCTTGCCCATCAGTGCTGACTGACGTAAATGCAACACAAAACGAACGACAAAAAACAGCACACTCACGGCAATTAAGGTTAAGTGCAGGTGCTTAACAGCAGGATAAAGACTGTAAAAAGTTTCCATTGTGATACTTATGGCCAGTGACAAAGGCGCTAGTTTACCCTAATCATAACGCCAGACCAATGCCTAACACTCGAGATTCACAGACGGGCCCCGTCGCGCACTTTGCAGGAAACCATGATGAATTTAATGATAATTGACGATGAGTCCACCGAGTTTGCCGACACGGTAAAGCAAAAAATCGTCGAATTTAATCAGCAGCACTGGCAAACGCTGCAACGCCAAAACCTAGGCTTAAAGTTGCAGGATGAGCAAGGCACCTTACTTGCGGGCTTAAGCGGCAAGACCTTCGGCAATTGGTTCTTAATCGACTATCTGTGGGTGGATGAAGCATTACGCCAGCAAAACATCGGCTCACGCTTATTACTCGAGGCAGAAAGCAAAGCCAAACAACGCGGCTGCCAATTTGTTCTGCTCGATACCTTAGATTTTCAAGCAAAACCTTTCTATGAGCGCCACGGATATCGTGTGCAGTGGGTACAGCAAGCCTATCCCGAAACCGGCAGTAAATTCTTTATGGTCAAGGTGCTGTAGCTTCTTAAAGATAAAATGTGATTTTAAGACGTCTTGTCATGATCTTATAAAGACTAATAATCTCAACAGATACATAGACAACAACGCCATTGACGGGTAATCAATGGCGTTTTTTGGCACTCAGCTAGATTGGAGCAAATATTAAATTCCAATCAATCCCATCCACTTACCCATAGTGCATCTATCGTTGCTGCCAAAATCCCGCACGGTAGCGACATTTTGGTAACCTAGCTCTGTGAGTTTTGCCCTGAGTTTTACTGCTTGTTCAAAACCATGCTCAAGCAATATATAACCATTCGGCTTTAAATAATCTCGAGCAGTTTTTGCAATGTAGTAAAGATCAGCAAACCCTTCATCGGCGGCAGTAAGCGCACTTTGTGGCTCAAAACGCACATCACCTTGATGTAAATGCTCGTCAGCCTCATCGATATAGGGCGGATTGGAAACAATTAAATCAAAGTCACGGGAAGTGATAGCGCTAAACCAATCGCTTTGTAGTATCTCAACCTGTTCAAGTTTCAGATTAGTGCGATTCGCCTTTGCCAGCGCGACCGCATCTTCCACTTTATCCACCGCGGTAATTTGCCACTCGGCGCGTTCAGAAGCCAAAGCCAGTGCAATCGCGCCGGTTCCCGTTCCCAGATCGAGCACTTTTGCATGGCTTTCAAGGGGTAGGTTGAGGGCGGATTCGACGAGGATCTCAGTATCAGGACGAGGGATCAAGGTCGTGTCATTCACAATAAAGGGCAGTGACCAAAACTCACGCTCGCCAACAATGTGAGCCACAGGTACGCCTTGCTGACGCCGTTGCACCATTTGCTGGAAGCGTTTCCACTGTTCTACGCTCAAGGCTTTTTCAGGCCAAGTGTACAGATAAGCACGATTCTTAGTGAGGCAATACAATAATAAAACCTCTGCATCCAAATGGGCGGATTCAGAGGTTGAAGCTAGCTGTACATAGGCCCATTGCAGGGCCTCGGCGATACAGGATTGATCAGCCAAAATTACCCCTGCTCGTCAGCGAGTGCGGCTAATAAATCTGCCTGATGTTCTTGCATCAGCGGTCCTAAAATCGCATCCAAGTCACCCTCCATCACTTCGTTTAAGCGATATAGGGTTAAGTTAATACGGTGTTCACTCACGCGGCCCTGCGGGAAGTTATAGGTACGAATCCGCTCAGAACGGTCACCACTGGCGACCAGACTACGACGAGTTGACTCTTCAGCGCTGCGGCGTTTTTCATCTTCTACGGCTTGGATACGCGCCGCTAACACGCTCATTGCTTGTGCGCGGTTTTTATGTTGCGAGCGTTGATCCTGACATTCCACCACAATCCCAGTTGGAATATGGGTAATACGAATGGCAGAATCGGTTTTGTTAACGTGCTGACCACCGGCGCCCGATGAGCGGAAGGTATCAACCTTAAGATCGGCAGGATTGATGGAAATCGCCTCAGCTTCAGGCACTTCATGCATTACTACCACAGTTACTGCGGAAGTGTGAACTCGGCCTTGGGACTCGGTTTCAGGTACACGTTGAACGCGGTGACCACCGGATTCAAATTTGAGTTTACCGTAGGCGCCTTCACCACTGACTTTAACGATGATTTCTTTAAAACCGCCATGCTCGCCTTCGTTCGAGCTCATGATCTCGAGCTGCCAACGGTTGGCTTCAGCATAACGGCTATACATACGGAATAAGTCGCCCGCGAAGATCGCCGCTTCGTCGCCACCCGCACCGGCACGAATTTCGATAAAGGCGTTAGTGTCGTCGTTAGGATCTTTTGGTAGTAACAGAATTTGCAGTTCGGCTTCGAGACGTTCAAGTTCAGCTTTAGCAGCCTTGATTTCTTCCTGCGCCATTTCACGCATTTCAGCGTCATCTTCTTCCAGCATTTCCTTAGCAGACTCGAGATCCGCCAGTGCCTGCTGGTAGGCTTTAAAGCCTGCAACTACTTCTTCTAACTGAGAATATTCTTTGGATAACGCACGAAAACGATCCTGATCGGCAATGACAGACGCATCACCAAGCAAAGCTAAGACTTCTTCGTTGCGCTCGAGCAAGCCTTCCAGCTTGCGGATAACGGATTCCTTCATTTAACTCGCTAACCTTAGTTTTTATCTAATCCGAGCGCTGTTCTTAACTGACCTAATGTATTCAAATCCCCCTGACGGCTCGCCACCGTGAGGGCTTGGGTGGGTGCGTGAATGAGTCTATTGGTCAGGCGATTGGCTAGTTCAATCAATACCTGCTCAGTGTCGCCCCCCTGCGCTAATTTATTCAGGGCGCGTTCCACTAACTCATCCTTTATCGCCATGCTCTGGCTGCGATACTCGCGAATACTATCGACCGACTCTAAAGAACGCACCCACTCCATAAAGAGGTGAGATTGTTCTTCAGTAATTAATTCAGCTTGCTCGGCGGCCTCCTTACGGGAAGCCTTATTCTGTTCAATAATGCTATGCAGGTCGTCCACTGTATACAGAAACGCATCGTCCAAATCGGCGACTTCCGGCTCAATATCCCGGGGAACTGCTATATCAACCAATAACATAGGTTGATGGCGACGCTGCTTTAGCGCTTTTTCTACCATGCCTTTACCAAGGATTGGTAGCGGGCTGGCGGTAGAGGATATCACGATATCGGCTTTAGGGAGAAAATCTGGTATCTGTGCCAGCGTAATTGCCGTGGCATTGAACTCTTCACACATGCTTTGAGCGCGCTCTAAAGTACGGTTTGCCACTACCATTGAAGCAACACCGTTATCTTTAAGATGCTTAGCTACTAGCTCTATCGTTTCACCCGCACCGATTAACAGTACCTTAGTGGTCGACAGCGAAGAGAAGATATGCTTTGCCATGCTCACGGCCGCAAAAGCGACCGATACAGCAGCGGCACCGATTTCGGTTTCGGTACGCACTTTTTTAGCAACAGAGAAAGTATTTTGGAACAAGCGGTCAATAGTTAAGGCGACAGTACCGGCTTCTTTGGCTTTGACAAAGGCTTGTTTAACTTGACCAAGAATCTGCGGCTCACCCAGGATCAACGAGTCAAGACCCGAGGCAACGCGCATCAAATGCCTCACCGCCTCTTGTCCGTGATAATTGTAGAGGCAGGGCGCGACATCTTTATGCTCTAGGCCATGAAATTCTTCAAGCCATTCAATGATATCGGCCTCATCGCCATTGTTACAATACAACTCAGTGCGATTACAGGTCGAGACGATAACGGCTTCACCGGAGCGCGTACGACTGGCCAGACTCTTCATGGCATCATGAATTGTGTCTGGAGAGAAGGCGACTTTCTCACGCAGGTCTACCGTGGCTGTTTTATGGTTAATACCGATTGCTACAAGGCTCATCTGACTCTTTTCTAGATTCTTGGCGTCTATCTTAATAAGGGCATTCTACTGAATTGGCCCAACTAAAAACAGAATACGCTTAACAAAACCGAATAAAGGTCTAACTTCTTACCTAAATTTTCTATCAATGATAGACAATTACCGATTAGCACGACTGAAGTTATCCCAAGTGACTGCCAATGGAAATTTTACAAATGGCATTGGTATTCTTTCCAAGCCCTCGTATCATAAGGACTTTGGTATATCAGTTATAGATGAATAATTTGAAGCGCTTCACAAAATCCATTTTCTCTTGTATCGCCTTGAGCGGACTATTGTTTTTAGGCGGCTGTGAAACACTGCCGCCTATGACCGATCTCAGCCCTATTACGGTCGATAATGCAGCCCAAGCTAAAGCGTGGGAGCTACAGGGTAAACTCGCTATCCGCACACCTGAAGATAAGCTCAGTGCCAATCTCTATTGGCGCCACAGCGAGGAACGCGACGAGCTCACGCTCACGACGATGTTAGGTACTACAGTATTGACTTTGGAGGCGACGCCTCACTCGGCTCACCTACATATTGATGGCAAAGATTTTCGTGATAATAACGCCCAAGCCTTGCTTGAGCGCGTCAGTGGCTGGTCCATCCCGATTAATGATTTACCCCTGTGGATCACAGGACAAACTGGCAGTTTAGATCGCGTTATCGCCGTTGATAGTACAGGTCAAACTAAGCAACTGCAAAATGTGCAAACGCCACCACCTTGGTTAGTCACATTTTTAAGCTGGCAATCCCAAAGTGGCGCTAAGGTGCCTTACCAATTAACGCTCGAACGCGGTGATTTACAGCTCAAGCTTCAGCTCAATCAATGGCAAGCCTTAGGTAAACCCTCAATACTGCTCGGAGAAAAACCTTAGCATGTCCCAAGAGATTTCACGCAATTGGCCAGCTCCCGCCAAACTCAATCTGTTTTTGCATATCAACGGACGTCGTAGTGACGGTTACCATGAGTTGCAAACCCTATTTCAATTTGTTGACTGTTGCGATCAACTCGACTTTCGAGTGACTGACACACCTGAACTGATTTTGCACTCGAACATGTCAAACGTTGTCGCGGATAGCGATAACTTAATTCTGCGAGCCGCAAAATCACTGCAACAATCTACAGGTTATCGTGGCGGTGCTGAAATCTGGCTCGATAAACGTCTACCCATGGGCGGCGGTTTAGGCGGTGGCTCCTCGGATGCAGCCACCACACTTGTCGCCTTGAATCAGTTATGGAATACCCAATTGTCTCATGATGAATTAGCGGCAATTGGATTAAAACTCGGTGCCGATATCCCTGTTTTTATTCATGGTTTCGCTGCATTTGCCGAGGGAGTTGGAGAGTGTTTACAGACTGTTAATCCCGCTGAATTATGGTATTTAATCATTGCCCCTGACGCCCATGTTTCCACCGCAGCGGTATTCCAAGATCCGCAGCTGCCGCGTAATACGCCTAAGCTTGGCATTGACACTTTACTGAGCCAATCTTGGAGAAATGATTGCCAAGAACTGGTCGTATCTAAATACCCTCAAGTTGCCAAGGCCTTAGGCTGGCTGCTAGAATATGCGCCGTCGAGAATGACCGGAACGGGCGCATGCGTGTTTGGGGAGTTTTCGTCGCAGCAGCAAGCTCTCGCAGCCTTGGCGAAATTACCGTCTGATATGCAAGGATTTGTTGCAAAAGGGATGAATATTTCGCCGCTCATAGTGCGACTCAATCGTCCATAAACTACTTTCTTCTAGAGCAACTTTTTTCACGATAGCCCACGGGTCCGCTCCCGTCCCCGCATCGTCGTTGCTCTAGCCACTAAAATATAAAGCAAACGCCTGAGGTTCATACAGTGCCCGACATCAAGCTCTTTGCTGGGAATGCCACCCCCAGTCTCGCTAAGAAGATAGCCGATCGTCTATTTTGTAAACTCGGAGACGCAGTGGTTGGTCGTTTCAGCGATGGTGAAATCAGTGTCCAAATCAACGAAAATGTACGTGGTGCCGATGTGTTTATCATCCAATCCACCTGCGCGCCGACTAACGATAACCTCATGGAACTGATCGTGATGGTTGATGCGCTACGCCGTGCATCTGCTGGTCGTATCACTGCTGTTATTCCTTACTTTGGTTATGCTCGTCAAGACCGTCGCGTCCGCAGCGCACGTGTACCTATTACGGCAAAAGTGGTTGCTGACTTCCTGTCTAGCGTCGGTGTTGACCGCGTTTTAACCTGTGATTTACACGCTGAGCAGATCCAAGGCTTCTTCGACGTTCCTGTTGATAACGTATTTGGTAGCCCAGTGCTATTAGAAGACATGGTTGCGAAGAAGTTAGATAACCCTGTGGTTGTCTCTCCTGACATCGGTGGCGTGGTTCGTGCTCGCGCAGTGGCAAAACTGTTAGATGATTCTGATTTGGCCATTATCGATAAACGTCGTCCACAGGCAAACGTTGCACAAGTCATGCACATTATCGGCGATGTTCAAGGCCGTGACTGCATTATCGTTGACGATATGATCGACACAGGCGGCACTCTGTGTAAAGCAGCTGAAGCCTTGAAAGAACATGGTGCAAACCGCGTATTTGCTTACGCAACTCACCCAGTGTTCTCTGGTAAAGCGGCTGAAAATATCACCAACTCAGTGATCGATGAAGTGATCGTCACAGATACCGTACCTTTAAGCCCTGAAATGCTGAAAGTGGCGAAAGTGACTCAACTGACGATGTCGGCCGTATTGGCGGAAGCCATTCGCCGTGTAAGCAACGAAGAGTCTATCTCTGCAATGTTCAGCCACTAATCTTACGGCACTTGCATAAAAAAACGCACCTCAAGGTGCGTTTTTTGTTTGCGCGTTTTAGCTTTGGTCTTAGTTTACATTTTAGGATTGAATCGACTTCTGCCTTATCCATCCACAAACCGCGCCTCAAAATGCTATAGAAACGCCCCCCAAGGTGCGTCTCAAGCATAATCGTTTAGATCTTAAAATGGCTCACAGCACTCACCAAATACTCGGCTCGGGTTCTTAACTCGTCCGATGCCGAAGCATTAGCATCGGCGGCATGGGAAGATTGCTCCGCGATATCGCGGATGACCACAACATTCTTATTCACTTCAGCAGCCACCATACTTTGCTCTTCAATTGCAGCAGCAATCTGCGTACTCATATCCATAATGTTTCGAACGTCATTATTGATAAGCTTTAGTAATTCTCCCGCTGCTGCGGCCTGCTCAGCACTCTCTGCACCTTGTTTTTGGCTCGCATCCATTAATTGCACAATAGAACGGGTTCGACTTTGCAAGGTTTGAATAATATTAGCAATCTCCTGTGTCGATGTCTGAGTTCGCATCGCTAGACTACGCACCTCATCAGCCACAACAGCAAATCCACGCCCCTGCTCTCCAGCACGCGCCGCTTCAATCGCCGCATTGAGTGCGAGTAAGTTGGTTTGCTCAGCAATGCCGCGGATCACATCAAGCACACTGCCAATGGTTTCGCTATCGCGCTCAAGCTCGTCCACCACTGAAGCACTCGTATTAATTTGCTCAGATAACTGTCTAATTTTAAGAATCGTCTGCTCTACCTCAGTTTGCCCCAACTGAGCGTTATCATGGGTTTTACCCGCTTTGAGTGCCGCAAGCTCGGTCGTTTTAGCGATTTCATCAATGGTGGCGCCCATTTCGGTAATCGCGGTAGCCACCATATCGGTTTCGTTAAGTTGCTGCGCAACACCTTCAGAAGCAAGCATGGCATTCTCTGAGACACTCTTACTTGAGGTGTTAATAGTAGAGACAGAGTCAATAACCTGCTCGATAAGCTGCTGGAAACTGCCCACCATGCTATTGAAATGCTGTGCAATTTCGCCTAACTCATCTTGCGTTGATGCATCGCATCTTAGGGTTAAGTTTTTACTCACTTCGATGCGTGAAATGACCTGTGTAATGCGCGCAACGGGGTTAATAATGCTACGGATTATTAGGTAAGTAATTATGCCGAGGATTAATGCAATCATCAGAAAGACAGCGATTCCAATATTCCTGCTGCTCTTTTCTGTATCTTCGATAGATTTAAGAGCAAGTTTATGCAGCTCATCGGCGCTAGATTCTGTTAATTTATTCGCGGCGATTAACTGTGCCATCGTGCCCTGTTTTTCATCTAAACCCAGTTGCTGCTCTTTACTAACGAGGCTTTTAAAGTCTTTTTGATATTGTTCGATCAATGCAACAATTTTATTTTGCGCATCAATATCTAAACTTGATGCCCTTAAGCTGCTATTAAACAAAGCAATATTGGCATCGAAGGTCTCGACATAGCTCATTTCGCGGCGCAACATAAAATCTTTTTCATTGCGTCTAAGCTGCAACATGGCAACTTGCAAAGAAAGTTGATCGTATTCCTTCAGCATGGATTCCACATTATGCACCGCAGTTCTTAAGGTGCCATAGAGACCTGTTTTGGGTGTTAAGCCAATTTCTTGTTGCAGTTGAACAACCTCATTAAAGGCCTGTTGATATTGATTTAAATTGCGGTCAAAACTTTCGAGGGAAGTAATAGGTACATCGTATTTTTTAAAGATTTTTTCAAGCTTAGGAATCATGTCATCAATTGAGGCATGAACTTGTTTATGTTTTTCAACATATTGAATATCTTTACGGCCAAAAAAGTCCTTTTCATTTTTACGCAGTAACAACACGTCACGCTCAAGTTCGAGCACGTTTTGCGCCGCGTGGGAGAGTTCCGACTCAACTGAATTTGTATAAAGCTGCAATCCAAACATGGCTATCACGGCCGTTACAGATACGGCAGCACTGAGTAACAATTTCGAGCGGATTAACATAAAAAGCCCCTAATAAATAACATCTCTTAAAAAGATAGTTGGGAGTCACGTCTTTTACAGTAAATATAGCCTTGACATAAAAAGTTCATCTTTCATTTATTGTTTTATCCGCTTCGGAACTTTCTCCATTTTTCGATTTACATTGACAGCCAAGTATAGTGGCAACTATGCAAGTATAATCTGTGATTTTACTTTCATAGAGTTATCATTCAGAATACCAACTGGTATAAAACCTGTAAGTTCATAAACTTAACTCTAAATTTTTGCCACTAATTTTACTATAAAACTCGAACAAGTGATGCTAAATGAACTGATAAAAAATTTATTTTTATCAGATACAAACCTTTTGTGCTTTTCAGAGCGTCCAATCTATAAACATTCACTCAGATGACAGGAAAAGGCTGTGACGGCAGGGAGACTCCCACTCAACAATGCAATGTCAGAATTTGACCTCATCACCTTGGCTAGCCAAGGTAATAGAGCCGCATTTAAGCAGCTGTATTTACACCATCATCCAAGGATATATGCCCTATCACTGCGATTATCTGGCCAAGCCTCGCAGGCAGAAGAAATCACCCAAGAGTGCTTTATTTTGGTGTGGCAGAAATTGCCGCAATTTAGGGGAGAGAGTCAGTTCTCCACTTGGTTACACAGCATTTGCGTGAATCAGGCACTGAGCTTTATCCGTAAGCAAAAGTCGTTTTGGGCACGTTTTATCCCAATGGAGAGTGACGATGAACATTCAAGCGCCGATGAACATTATCAAGGGTTAGACAAGTTGATCCTAAAACTGCCAGAGCGGGCGCGTATCGTGTTTGTACTCTGCGCGATTGAAGGCTATCAACATGAAGAAATTGCACAATTACTTGGTATTGCCGTGGGAACCAGTAAGACCCAGTACCACAGAGCCAAGCAATTACTACAGGAGATGCTGTAATGTCCTTATCTAATAATGCTCGCGAGGCCAAGCTCCAGCAGTTGATTGATGATGCTCCCAAAACATTAACGCCCGAACGGGATCTTTGGCAAGGCATCGAAAAACGTATGGATAAGCCATTGGCGTCGCAACCAGCGAGTCGCCAAGCGCCGCTACTACAAGGCGCGCAATGGGCGATTGCCGCAACTATAGTGCTGGCGGTGTTCTTCGGGTTCTACACTCAAGCTCCGGTAAAAACGTCGCTCCCAGAACAAATCGCCAGCCAAGCTGCGGATGATGAACAAGTGCTGCAAGCTCTGCTAAGCCAAATAGCCCAGACACATCAAGCCCAGGTGACGAGCCTCGAACAGACCCCAACGGTAGTCGCTTGGCAAACGAGCCGCTTTAGCGCCCCGTTAGAGCAAGGCTTAGCGGAATTACGTCGTGCAGGCGAACAGATTTATCAAGCATTACAGGCTAATCCAACTGACAAACAACTTTGGCAACTCTGGCTTTGGGTGCAACAACGTGAACTCGATTTGCTACAACAAGGCCAAAAACTTCCGATTCAAAACTCAACACAAGGAAATAGCATATGAGCCATTTTACCCTCACGAAAACCAGTCTATTAGTGTCAACACTTTACCTTGGTCTTATGGGCAGCGTGTTCGCCGCTGAAAGTGTGGATAAACAGTTACCCATTAGCAGCGATACTCTGCTGCAAATAAAAATCCAACGGGGCGACGTGCAAATTCAAAGCTGGGATAAAAATGAAGTCAGCGTGACCGGCACTTTGGATGAGCTAAGCGAAGGTTTTGTCTTTGAGCAGAAAGGTAACAATCTGAATATCGAAGATAAAATGCCACGCCACTATAACGGCAGTGACAACAATGGCTCAAAGCTCACCATTAAAGTACCTAAAACCGTTAAGCTCAATGCCGATACGATTTCAGCTAATCTACAAATCAGCCAGACCCAAGGCGAGCTTGAACTCAATACCGTTAGTGGCAATATCAGCGCCGATAATTTGGGGGGTAATCCGACGCTACACACTGTCTCAGGCGATATCACCACCAAAGGATTAACAGGTAAAGTGATGTTAGATACAGTTTCTGGCGAGATTAAAGATTCTGAAAGCAAAGGCGAAATTAAATACCGCTTAGTCAGTGGCGATCTCAGCAGCCAAACCTTAGCCGACAAAGTCAACGTCGAGCAGGTTTCAGGCGAAATTAATGGCGACTTTAAAACCGCTAAAGAAGTTAATGTACGTACCGTTAGCGGCGACACCCAAGTGTCGCTAGCCAAAGCCTTTAATAAAGCCAATCTTGAAAGTGTCAGTGGCGATATGACTTTAAGCTTTGCCGATGTGCCCGATGCCAGCTTCGAGCTCAATGGCGGCCCAGGCGGCAAAATCAAAAACGGCTTGAGCCAAGATGTGCCACAAAGACAAAAATACGTGCCGAATGAATCCTTAAGCTTCCAAACGGGTGCTGGTAGCGCCAGTGTGAAGATGGACACTATTAGCGGTAATCTGATCCTGAAAAAACAATAGCCTTATCAGAAAACACGAATTAGCAATAAAAATGCCGCTCATCAGGAGCGGCATTTTTTTAGCCAAATGGTGTTAAATCGAGGCGATTTCTTCGCTCGTCAGATAGCGCCATTCGCCAAGGGCAAGTTCGGAATCTAATTCAATTCTGCCAATACTTTCACGATGCAAGCCAACCACATGGTTGCCCACTGCGGCAAACATTCGCTTTACTTGATGATACTTACCCTCGGTAATGGTTAAACGCACCAACTGTGGCTCAATGATTTCAAGCACCGCGGGTTTTGTCAGGCCGTCCTCGTTTCTAAGCTCCACTCCAGCGGCAAAGACGCCAATCAGACTCTCGTCCACAGGCTCGGCTAACGTCACTAAATAACGCTTGCCACAGTCTTTTTTCGGCGAGGTGATCCGATGCGACCATTGACCATCACTGGTGATAAGCACCAAGCCTGTGGTATCGGCATCTAAACGGCCAGCAATGTGTAATGCTTCAGGCTTTTCGATATCCAGCAAACTCAATACCGATGGATAGGCTTCATCTATGGTCGAGCAAATCGTATCAACGGGTTTATTGAGCATAAGATAACGCTCACCAACGAGGGAAATAGGCTCGCCGTCAAGGCATACTTGCATCCCCTCAAGCACTTTAAAGCCAGAGTCTTTGACCACAACGCCGTCACAGGTAATCTCACCACGGTGTAAGGCTTTTTTAGCTAGGGAACGTGTAAGTGAGGTACTTTCACAGATAAATTTGTCTAAACGCACTTGATGACTCAACTTCAATAAATGAAAACTGACGTATTATGAGCCCAATCAATAAAAGGACAAAGCCTAAACTAAAACGACATCAGTACGTCGGCGTAAATAAAATAAGTACCTACTAACTCGGTAATGCTTGCATACGGTATGTTTGCTGCTTTTTAGGTCAATTTAAGTTATGGTAATTTTTAGTTACAACTGCCAGATAATAAATCCATCTTTAAAAGTGTAATCACCTTGTTTCGATTCCCACTAAAGCATTAACATACGTTGCATTGCGCCTGAAGCAATCCCATTTAGAACCCAAATAGCCCCTGATATGGGCACAATAACAAACTCGAAGGAAACGACATGAGAAAAGTACTCATTGGGGGACTGTGTGCCTCACTTATCGCGGGCCTTACTGCCTGTAATGATAAACCAGCACAAGTTAGCGCGCCCGAAACCGCTAAAACCGCCACAGCTGCCGCTGTCACTAAAGCATTGGGTTCTGGTATCGAATTTGACAACTTTGATAAATCAGTACGTCCACAGGACGATTTCTATAAATATGTTAACGGTACTTGGCTAAAAAAATCTGAAATTCCAGCCGATCGCACCAGCATTGGAGCCTTCTACGATCTGCGTGAAAAATCCCGTGACGATGTCAAAGCGATTATCGAAGAAGTCGCAGCTACGCCAAACCTAGCCGAAGGCACTGACGAGCAAAAAGTGGCCGATCTTTATCGTTCATTTATGGACACTGCCACATTAAACAAACTAGGTGTAACACCACTCAAAGGCGAGTTTGATGCCATCAACGCTTTAAAAGATAAAAACGAACTGGTTAAATACTTCGCCCATAGCCAAATCATGGGTGCGGGTACACCAATGGCTTTCTACATCGATATCGATGCAAAAAACTCTAGCCGTTACGCGACTCACCTGTATCAATACGGCCTAAGCCTGCCAGAAAAAGACTACTACTTTAACGAGTCAGAGCGTTTCGTTAATATTCGTAAAGCTTACTTGGCTCATATCGAAAAAATGTTCACGCTAGCTGGCCTTGCCAATCCAAAAGCCAGTGCAGAATCTATCCTCGCACTTGAAACCGCCATTGCCGCTAAACATTGGGATGTGGTTGAAACCCGCGATAGCACTAAATCCTATAACCTGTATCAAGTTAAAGATCTGCCAAGCTTAGCGCCAGATATCGACTGGACAGGCTACTTAGCGGCATTAGGTGCTGACAAACAAACCGATATTATCGTTAACCAACCAAGCTATATCCAAGGCCTGAACGAAGTCCTCAAAACGACCGATCTAGCAACTTGGAAAACCTACATGCAATGGCAAGTGCTTACCCACGCAGCGAGCAACTTGAGCGAAGACTTCGACAACGAAAACTTTGCCTTCTTCTCTAAAATCCTTAACGGTCAAGAAGAACAAGAGCCACGTTGGAAGCGCGGTGTTGCCGCAGTTAACGGCGTATTAGGTGAAGTGGTTGGTAAAGTCTACGTGAAGCGTCACTTCGCACCTGAAGCTAAAGAGCGTATGCAAGCACTGGTTGAAAACCTACGCGGTGCCTACGGCGACAGCATCAAAGATCTGACTTGGATGAGCGATACGACTAAACAAGCTGCGGCCGAAAAATTAGCGAAATTCAACCCGAAAATTGGTTATCCAAACAAGTGGGAAGATTACAGCAAGCTAACCATCAAAGCCGATGATTTAATGGGTAACGCGGTACGCGCAAGCGAAGTTGAGCACGCTAAGTCGCTAGCTAAGTTAGGTGCACCAATCGATAAAGACGAGTGGCATATGACCCCACAAACGGTTAACGCCTACTACAACCCAACCATGAACGAAATCGTGTTCCCAGCGGCCATTCTGCAACCACCATTCTTCAACATGGAAGCGGATGACGCTGTCAACTACGGTGGTATCGGTGCAGTAATTGGTCACGAAATGGGCCATGGTTTCGATGACCAAGGTGCTAAGTTCGATGGCGATGGTAATATGCGTGACTGGTGGACAGCGAAAGACTTAGAAGAATTCTCTGCCCGTGGTAAAGCCCTGATCGCACAATACGATGGTTACTATGTGTTTGACGATCTGCACGTGAACGGCAGCCTGACCTTAGGTGAAAACATCGGTGACTTATCAGGCGTGACTATTGCTTACCGCGCGTACAAAAAGTCACTCAATGGTAAAGAAGCTCCAGTTATCGACGGCCTGACTGGCGACCAACGTTTCTTCATCGGCTTCACCCAAATTTGGCGTGCAAAAGCCAAAGAAGAAGCTCTGCGTAACCGCGTAGCGACAGATCCACACTCACCAGCGGAATTCCGCGCACTGGGTGCGCTATCTAACATGCCAGAGTTTTACACCACCTATGATGTGAAACCAGGTGATGCAATGTATATCGCGCCAGAGAAACGCGTAAAAATTTGGTAATGCCAAATTAATTCAAGGTTGTAGCTAACGCGACATTATCATGAAAGCGCAATGGCGCCGCTCACAATAGCGGCGCCATTTTTTTAGGTGCGAAAAATGTGAACCTAAGCCAAACATGAACAAGTCTTCATCATTGATTCAGCTTTAATTAAGCCACGTCAGCCTATGGTATCCCTGTGATGTGTATCACTCCCATAAGGAAGTAGGCCGTTATGAATAAGTTGTTTCGTACCTTTTTTATCTTTCTACTCTTATTATCGACCCGCACTGGTGTAGCCAATCCTCTAGATATCAATGACAGCAGAGCCGAACGTAGCAGCTATAGCGCAAGGCAAGCTCAAAGCCATGATCTGCAAGGGCTATATGCACTAAATACCCAAACCTTCGACACACCACGCCAATCTTTAAGCTGTTTAGATAAACTGTATTCAAATGCCCCTATTGCCCAAAATGAGCTAGGTAACTTATTGCAACGAGTCACTACGGATACACAGGCGCAGGTGATTTTGCCCGACGTAAAAAGCTATCAACGCGCCGCCGAGAAGGTCGCCAGCAAATTTAAGGGGGATGCAAGCCAGATCACCGACCTTGCCCGCGCCAGCATTGTCAGTAACAGCATCTCTGAGCTGATGCAAAGCTATTACGCCTTAAGCGAGCAAGCTCAGGTCGTAAAACAGAAAAACCGTTTCGCCGAGCCTAAAGCCTCAGGTTATCGCGACCTTAACTTACTGGTGCGTTTGCCCGAAAGCGGCATGATTGCCGAGGTCCAATTACACCTTAAGGATATTGCCGACATCAAAAGCGGCCCAGAACACAAGGTTTACGAACAGGTTCAACAAATTGAGGCGAACGCGATAAAACAGCACCGAGGGTTAAGTGAATTTGAAACCGCTCAAATCGCTAAGCTGCGCCAAGAGTCCCATAAGCTGTATCACAAAGCTTGGCTGAACTATAAACGCGTCGATGAAGGACTGCTGCTGACTAACTCAGTTGCTTAATCACCCGTTTGTTTAATCGCTTAACCGTTTAACGCTGTACCACTTCCACTGTTGCGCTGGCTATTTGTGAAAACAGATGCCAGCGCTTTTTTATGGCGTAACCCCAAACTCAACCAAAGCGTCACTGCTGCAAATGCGCAAACAAAAGCCGAACTATCCCAGCTACAAGCTCACTGCCCTTCCCTCGCATCCAGCCTTGTTTCCCTATATAATCCCGCGCCATAAGGCGACCCTTAAGGACATTCCATGCACGACATTATTGAGCAACTCCAAGAACGCAGTGAAACCGTACCTGTGCCACTCGAGTTACCGACATTCGAGCAGTTAGTGGAGGTTGAGGAACAGATTTTGATCCCGCTGCCACGGGAATTAAAGGAATACCTACTCCATGCCAGTGATGTGATTTATGGTGCAATTGAGCCTGTGACCGCAGCCGATCCCTATTCACACACCTATTTACCCGAAGTCACCTGCTATGCTTGGTCAATCGGCTTGCCAAGGGACTTAATCGCCATCTGCCAATTGGGCGATGACTTTTACTGTATCGATCAGGATGGCCAAGTTCACTTCTGGCAAAATGGTGACTTTACCGATACCTATTGGGAATCCTTCTGGGAATGGGTCGAAGATATTTGGCTCAAAAACAAATACTGATTTTACCGAGATTTTATTTTTATCAACTTGAGAACCGCATTATGTCTAAAAATATTGGCTTGAACGCCATCGAAATGAGCTACTTACGCCAATCACTCAGCCTCAGTGCGGCTCAAGTAGGACAACTGACCAATCACAGCGAAGCCGATGTATTAGCGTGGGAAAATGCTGAAACACAGGCCCCTGAACTGGCACAGAAAAAGCTCTTAGATCTCGACGATATTATCGAGATGCAAGTGCTCAATACCACTGACGGCATCGAAGCCTTATTTAAGAAAGAGCCTAAGCGTCACTTGGCCTTCGTGGTGTATCCAACCCAAGCCGTTTACACCCAATATAACCCTGAATTTTTAAGCTCGCTGCCGTTAACTGAGCTATACAACACCGCTGCATGGCGCATTAAAAAAGAATGCAAACTGGTGCTTGAAGTGGATGTCAGCCTAATCAATTTGGACGTAGAAGCCTATAAAGCTTACCGTGAACAAAACGGACTAAGTGAGAGCCGTGAAAGCCGTGCGAAATGGGCGGCGACTCAGCTATAAACGCAAAATAACTTAATCAAAAGGGCAGAAGTGAATCTTCTGCCCTTTTGTTTTTAATGCCTAAATCAGATTAAGCCTGCGCCGCAGCAGCGACAGCATCCATTTTGGCCAACGCCGATTTACGCGAAGGACGCGCTGCAATTCTATCGCGATACGCCGCCAATTTAGGCGGGATCTGCTGCTCAAATAAAGTGCCCCACATCAATGTATGTGCCAGCAGAATATCGGCAACCGACAAGGTGTCGCCGAGTAAAAAGTCACTATCGGGCAGCATAGCTTCGGCCAAGGCCGCCGCCTTATCAAACTCCCACACAGCGCAAGGCATGATGGAAGGATGACGCTGCGCTTCCGGCAGCGCGAATTTATGCTTGCCTAGGGTCCATAGAGGCTGCTCGAGTTCGGTAATAATAAAGCTCACCCATTGATGATGAAGGCCCGATGCCGCACTTCCCGCTTCAGGTAACAACTTGCCAAATTTCTCCGCCAGATACAGGCAAATAGCCGCAGACTCAGACAACACAAGATTATCATCGGTTAACACAGGCACTTTGCCACAGGGATTGAGCGTTAAGAAAGCGGCGCTTCGGTGCTCGCCCTTATTCATATCCACAAACGAAAAGGCCCACTCGGCGCCTAACTCTTCTAGCACCCAGGCGACTCGTAATGCACGGCTGCGGGGCATGCCATATAAGGTGATCATATTAACGTCCTTTTAGTGATGACTGATTAACGAGAACGAAGATACACTGTGTCGCGGCAGAGTAACATACAAAAACGGCGCCGAAGCGCCGTTTCCAATGACTCAGCCAATGACTCGTTAGAAGTTCATTGTCAGCTTGGTGTAGATATAACGTCCCATAGGGTTGTGTACAGAAATCACATAACCATAGAGGTCGGTATCGCCGTCACCAATCGCAAACGGTGGCTCTTCATCGAACACGTTGTTCACGCCTAATGTCAGCTTAAACATCTCGTTGAAACGGTAACTGCCTGACATATCAACTAATAACTGTGCATCCACCATACGAGACTTGTTGGTTTCGAAGTCTAACACACCGTCAAAGTCGATATCTGGAGTATCTTCAAACTCACCGATATAACTCAGGTTTACGTTGGCGGCGAAGTTATCCATGGTCCAGTTCGTGGTGAGCAACCAGCGATGTTGTGGGAACTTGTACTCGCCAGTGTAATCGAGACCGTCTTTTTCGAAGTTATGTAAGTAGCTGTACTCTAAGCCAAACTTCAAATCACCAAAGTTATCTAACTCAAGGCCATAGTGGGTTGACAGGTCAACACCCTGCACATCCTGCGAGCTTAAGTTGATAAAGCTTGAGTGAATAATGCTGATAGGACCTAAGGTTTGACCCACTTGCGGTGCTAAACGCTCACACACAGTACTGTTTTGATCGTTACAGTTTGCGGTGTAAATATCACCCAATGGCTGCTTATCGATCTTGTTATCTTGAGTAATGCTGTAAACATCGAATCCGATATCAAACTTCTGGCTTGGTGCCCAAATCATCCCCAAGTTCCATGTTTCTGACTCTTCGGCATCCAACTCAGAGTTACCTTGGAATTCAGTGTTATAGTCGAGCGCTTCACAATCCACACCATCGGCGGCGCAGCGATAAGTATCGATAAAGAAGCTACTTTCGCGAGATGGGCCTAAACCGATTTGTGCTAATGAAGGTGCACGGAAACCCGTTGACCAAGATCCACGGCTCGTCAGCTCATCGGTAATCCCCCATTGGAACGCCACTTTAGGGTTAGTGGTTGAACCAAAATCGCTGTAGTGGTCATAACGACCTGCAAGTTGAAGCTCAAAGTTATCTGTCACTGGAATAGAGAACTCCACATAACCCGCGTATTGGTCACGAGAGGCCGCCGCAGAAACCGCTTCGGTACCGAAAATCAGCCCACGTTGGAACTGTTCATCCGGCACGTCGCTCACGCTTTCTTCACGGTATTCTACACCCGCTGCCATCATAATATCGCGGTCCGCCAGCGTGAACGCTTGACCCGAAATGTTCGCCGCATATGAAGTCATGCTCGACAAACCTTGGCGGACAAGGCTAGTCGTGATGGCATCAATCACATCCTGTGAGTTCATCGTGCCACCAAAAGGATTGTAGCGGCCTGCATCGATCTCAGCTTGTAGATAATCGGTTCTGACCCAACCTTGGCTACGATCGCCGGTTTGCATCGATTCACTGCGACCGCGTTGTACCGAGGCTTCCCAATCCCAAGTTTTGATAGTGCCACGTAATCCAGCAACTAAACGCAGGGTATCAGACTCAATATCCCAACGGCGTGCGCCCGCATCCACAGTACGGAAACGACCGATTTCAATATCTTTGCCCCAAGGATTATTAGGGTGGGTACCCGGTACAGTTAAGGCCGCATCTTCATCCAGAGGTGTGGGCGCACCACCCGCAATAGAGGAGTTATGTTGCGCCGCTAACTCGAGGAAAGCAGTCAAATCGTCATTGAAATGGTAATCGAATTGACCAATAGCCCCGATACGTTCAGCTTCAGGGATCACTAGGTTGTAAGGGCCGTAGTCGAATAGACAACTGCCACTAGCTGTTGCGCGATCGGGCGGACAGGATGGGTCGATAGTCTTCACGCCATCAACATAAAAATAACCGGGGAAACCACGGGAAGAGCGAAAATCCTCACCACCATAAGGACTTTGATCCGCAGTGCCAAAACGGCCTAAATCGGTCGCTGACAGCGTTTCGTTTTTAAAGTAATCAAGGATAATAGATGCACTGCCTTTTTCGGATTTGGTTCCCCACACAACACTCGCCGTGGTTTCATCGTAACCCGTACCAGGGGTATCGCCGTAACCTAAGTTAACCTCAATCCCTTCGATGTCTTTTTTCAAGACAATGTTGACTACGCCCGCAATCGCATCGGAACCGTAAATCGCCGACGCACCATCTTTCAGAATATCTATTCGCTCAATCGCTGAAACCGGAATGTTGTTAATGTCGACGAAGGAGTTAGTGATACCTTCAGCAAAAGCACTTGCCGCAACACGACGCCCGTTAATTAATACCAGAGTGGCGTCAGGGCCCAAGCCACGCAGACTGATCGAAGCTCCGCCGTTAGCTGTTGAGTCTTGGCTGTTACCACGGGTAGAGAAAGCACCTGCACCGTTCGCAGGCATCCGCTCGAGTAACTGCTGCAGGTTGTCAAAACCCATGTTAGCAATATCTTCTTTGCCGATGGATTGAATGGGTGATGGTCCCTCGATATCGGTACGCTTAATACGAGAACCCGTCACTTCAATACGTTCAACTTTATCAGCACCATTTTCAGCTGCATAGCTAACATTCGGGGCAAACGCCATTGCGATCGCGATAGCACAAGCATTGGGTAGAATCTGAGGTCTTTTCATTTGCATTCCCTAACTTTAGTATTGTTGGAATTAATTTACTTTAATTCAACTTTTTATTAACAATATTCAAGGTAATGTGTTGTGAAACAAAGTCAATGGCCCACTGAAAAAAGTTAAACTTTTGTTACTAATAAAAACCATGTATTTTTCAGCACAAACATCTCAAGATAGTTAACAACTCACTGCATAAAATAGGGACGAAAATGCAAGAACAAACGATTCATGAAGCCGAATTTGAAGCCAACTTAGGCATGTATTGGTTACTCGCTGGGGCCGCTTACTTCACCCTAAGCATTGTAGGTATACCTTTGTTATTGCTTTGGTTTCCTCTTGGCTTATGGGGGACGCGTCGCTATATCAACAATATGAGCGCGCGTCTCACCAGCAAAAAACTTATTGTGCGTAGAGGCATATTAACCCGCACCGAAAATACCGTTCCCTTAGATAAAATTACCGATATCGCCTTAATCCAAGGTCCCATAATGCGCCTAATGGGATTACATAAACTCACAGTCGAAACTGCTGGACAATCGGGAACGGGTGCCTTAATTAGTCTAGTGGGCATAGTCGATGCCCCTAGTTTTAGAGCACAGATTTTGGAGCAGAAGGAGCGCTTGAGTGACAAGCATCCACAATCTGAAACATTACCCGCTACAAACGATAATACGCTACTCGGCCAGCTTGTCGAAATAACCGCCAGTTTAAAACGTATCGAAGGCTTACTCGCATCCAAACACGATGCTTAACAGTTAATTCGATCCAAATTTAGAATGTATGCATTAATATCAAACAGATAAATTTTCACCGATAAGGAAGTACGCACCACGCCATGGACAACTATGAAGTTAAACCACTCTCCATCAATTGGACTGCACAGCTCGCCCTTGGCATAAAAGCCATGGGACCGGGAGTGTTGATGGCCGCCGCCGCGATTGGGGCTTCACATTTAGTATCATCCACTCGCGCCGGCGCAGAATTTGGTTGGCAATTGGCTTGGGTCATTCTTGGCGTAAATTTGCTGAAATACCCCTTCTTTGCCGCAGGTGCGCGTTACACCGCCGCCACGGGCGAAAGTTTACTGCATGGATATCTTAAGCAAGGTCGGGGTTATCTATGGCTATTCACAGGCCTCAATGTGATAGCCTCCATCGCCAGTACCGCGGGAGTTTGCATGTTAACTGCCGCCATGCTCACCCAGTTTATCCCCCTACCTATTGATGTGTTGGCGCTGTTGGTGCTAATAAGCTCACTGTTGTTATTGATTTTAGGTCACTATTCATTGTTGGACAGGCTAACTAAGATCATCATGTTTGCCCTGACACTCACCACATTAATCGCCGTCGCCTTGGCATTAGATCATGTAAAACCGCTAGCAAGCCAGTTTATATCCCCCTCTCCTTGGCAGTGGGCTCATGTAGGATTTTTAGTCGCCATGATGGGCTGGATGCCTGCACCGATTGAAGTCAGCGCATGGAATTCATTGTGGTTGCTGGAAAAACAAAAGACTTCACCGGTAACACCATCACAAGCTCTGCTCGATTTTAACTTAGGCTATATCGTCACCGCCCTGCTGGCAGTGGTCTTTCTAGCCTTGGGCGCCCTGGTAATGCATGGCAGCGGCGAACATTTTTCTGAATCGGGTGCCCAATTTGCAAATCAGTTAATCAACTTATATAGCCAAGTCATGGGCGGTGAAAGCAGATATTTGATTGGCATAGTAGCGTTTTTATGTATTTTCAGCACCACTGTCACCGTCATCGATGGCTATAGCCGCACCTTGAACATGGGCTGGCAACTACTCGCTCGCGCAACAGTCACCGAAGTCCAGTCGGATAAACGCCTGACAGGCATCATGCTCAGTGTCAGTGCGTTAGGATTATTATTAATCCTGTTTTTTAAGGGCGCGCTGCTGCCATTACTGGAGTTTGTGATGATCTTGGCCTTTATGACCACAGTGGTCTTTGCATGGTTAAATTATCGCTTAATGACCAGCAGCCAACTCCCAGAAGCTGACCGCTACGGCACAAAAATGAAATGCCTCTCTTGGATAGGCTTAAGTTATTTACTTATTTTTGCCGTACTTTTTATTTACTGGTACTGGGTAAAGGCCTAGCAGGTGTTCAACGCTAGCGTGATATTAATGATTAACACCACAAATACCGCTGAATCCTGCATCTTCAGGTTGTTTGGGTATATACTATCTGCTCTTAAACCAGACTGCGCAGCCGCGCCTAGAGATGACCATGATAAACAATGATATTTTGCGCCGTTTGCGCTTCGTATTCGATTTTAGCAACGCCAAAATGATTAAGATTTTTGCCAAAGTGGGTAGAGAAGTCTCCACCGAAGAGATGATTAACTTACTGCGCAAAGAAGAGGAAGAAGGTTATAAAGCCTGTAACGATACCACCCTATGTCAGTTTTTAGATGGTCTAATCATCGAAAAGCGTGGTCTACGTGAAGGTGCTGAAATTCCTAAACCAGTATCAAAATTAAACAATAACTTAATCTTCAAAAAATTACGTGTTGCCCTCGAAATGCGTGAGGAAGATATTGTGGCCACCCTAGCTCTCGCCGAAGTGCAAATGTCTAAATCTGAATTAAGTGCCCTGTTCCGCAACCCGGACCATAAAAACTTCAAAGCCTGTGGCGATCAGATCCTGCGCAACTTTATCCGTGGTCTATCATTAAAATATCGCGGCGTCTAATCCTGCTAGCATCAATGCAAATCTTGCTAAGATTAGCCTGAAAACTAAAAATCCGAATATCTGTAAATATTCGGATTTTTAGTTTTCATACATCAATTTAACGCAAAGCACTATGTAAATGTAACGCTAGTAAAGCTCGAAGGTTCCCCGTTTAACGGCAATGCCATTATCAACAAGTAGTTGTCCCTTACCCCAGACTTTATTAATAGCAAGCTTATGGTCTAACAAAACAAAGTCAGCATCTTTATCAAGACCAATCCCTCCTTTGCGCTTTAACTTCAAATTACGTGCGGCATTGGATGTCACTAGTGGAAGAATTTGCTCTAAGGTAAAACCACTTATGATCAATGCCTGCATCGCATTGAATAAGCTACTAACCTTACCCACCTCAACACCAATACATTCACCCGCAGAGTCAAATACGGGTAAGCTAGCATTACCGTCGGAGCTTAAGCTTATCCGACTAAGTTCAACCCCTTGCTCAAATGCAAATTTGACAGCCGACACCACTGACACTTCTCCATGATTTAAGAAATGTTGATTGGTCGATGTGGTAAAATCAATGACACCACCTTTTTTAGCAAATTCAACTCCTTGCTCTAACAGCGGTTGTGAGCGATTGATATGCGTTGGATAAAACTGAGTCAGAGGAATATCCGATTGCTGTGCAACCTGATGTAATAATTTGAGCCCCGATGCGCCATCGCCCACATGAACAAATACAATACCCGCTTTACCACTGAGCATACCCCCCACTCGACTCTGCGCTGCCACCCGTGCGAGTTCTGCAACTGAAAGTTGCGAGCCTCGGTGATCTGCAATGGCGATCTCGCCAACCCCAATCACATTATCAATCATCATTAAATCTTGAGTGACGTCACCAGTAATGGTTTTAACCGGAAACTCATATGAGCCTGTGTAACAAAAAACGCTAAGGCCTTCATAGGTTAATGCTCGCGCCTTAATCACTAACTCATTTAAACTGCGGCTTACCGCGTCCGTCCCAAGCGCGGCTACTAAGGTGGTCACTCCGGCAAGTGTGGCATCCGTTAATTGCATTTCAGGCGTTCGAGTATGATAGCCCCCCTCACCACCGCCACCAGTAATATGCACTAAAGGATCAACCAAACCAGGAATAAGGATACAGCCATCGGCATCAACTTCTTTGACCCAAGCCGCATTGGGTAATTTAATCCCTTTAGCAATTTGCAGTATGTTCGACCCACAAAATAGGACATCCTGTAGCCCCAGTAATTGTGGAGAGTAGACCAAGGCATTGCGAATTAAAGTTAACATCAGTGATATCCCATAAAAATTGCAAATAAAACCACCGCACTCGCCATAATCGTCAATAAGAGTTGAAAGCGCCAAATCAGCGCGAGCCATTGACCATAAGACAGCTTGGCGACACCTAAACAGCCCATGAGGGAGGCGGATGTAGGGATGACCAAATTGGTTAAACCATCCCCTAATTGAAAACATAAAACCGCGATTTGTCGGCTAATTCCAGCAATATCAGCCAGCGGCGCCATAATAGGCATAGTCAGTGCTGCTTGTCCGGAACCAGATGCGACGAAAAAATTCATCACAGATTGAAACAGATACATCAGCAGTGCCGCAATAGCATCAGGTAAGGAGGCCAGCCATTGACCCGCATAATGCAGCACAGTATTCAAAATGGAAGGCTGCTGCGGATCATCTCCCCCCAGCAGTAACACCACACCTTTGGCAAAACCGACTATCATGGCAGCAGGGAGTAATTCACTCGCCCCCCGTTGGAACGCCATTGAAATTTGGTTCAAACTGCGTTTGCGCCATAAAACGCTAATTAATCCAACCAGTAAAGCTAAGGTAAAAAATTGGCTGGCAATTTGGGGAATATAATATCCCTTGGCTACCACCCCCCAAATAACCCACAGGATCACGCCAAACAAGCAAAGTAACACTATGATATCAAAGGAAGAGCATTGAGTGTTTAAGGTGCTTTGCTCAAGTTGCTCTGTTTTAATTAACAAAGGAGTACGATGTTTGTTGGCATAATGCAGAGTAAAAGCCAGTCCTACCGCGGTAAACAAACACCAAATAGCTATTCTAAGTCCCGCACCTGACATTAAAGGTACATCGGCAATCCCTTGGGCAATAGCTACGCTAAAAGGGTTCATCCAAGAGGTGGCAAAACCAATTTGGGTCGACAGATAAGTCACCATCACAACCGTTGCCGCACTGTAACCCAGAGCGTTAAATAGGGGTAATAAGACAATGCAAAATGCAATCGCTTCTTCACTCATGCCATAAACAGCGCCGCTCAGTGAGAAAATAACAAAAAGCAACGGGATTAATAATATTTGACTACGTTGTAATTGGTTTATCACGGCCATGATACAGGCGGTAATAGCCCCAGTTTCCATTACCACCCCAAAGGCGCCACCCACAATAAGAATAAAAGCAACAACCCCAACGGCGGAGCCCATTCTGTCGCCCGAGGTCATACCATCAAAGGCAAAGTTAACAAATCCCGTTTTATCGGTTGAGGAAAACAAACTCACATGGTGGGCAGTATCTTGAGCAATAAAAAATTGCTGTGGGTCAATTCGCTTAACGGTATTTCCCGCAGAGTCTATGATCTCCGTCATCGCGAACCACCCCGCGGGGACAAGGTAGCTGCTGATTGCTGCGAGTAACACAATAAAAAATAAGATAACAAAGGCGTCGGGCATTTGCCGCGCTAGGGGTGATTTCATTGAGGAATACCTTCATCAATAGGATGACAAAGGGCTGGCTTAATCGCGATTAAGCCAGCCCACAGACTGATTAAAACTTGAAGGTGTAACTCATATTCCAGCGACGGCCGAGCCAATCATGTACTGAACTGGCATAACCATTAGTGGGGGATGAAGCATAAGGCGGCTCCTCATCGGTTAAGTTACGCACTGACAACAACAAGCTATGGTGCTCGCTTAGCTCATATCCCACGCTAGCGCTAAACGTCAGCCAGCTATCTACGGTTTCATTATCAAACTTAAAATCACCGTCACCTAATGAGCTGATATAGTGTCCTGCGATACTAACGCTCAAATCATTCAGCTGCCAGTCAGTACCGAGATCAATCACGCTTTCAGGGCGAGCAATTTCAGAGGCGCCACTTAAACGACCGAGTAAATCTTCCTTCGGTGTAGAAGGAGTCAATTGCCGCTCAAAGGAGAAGGTTTCGGTACCCGCGAGATAAAAGCTAAACTCGCCGGCTGCATCGGTTTCAAGACGATAGTCCACTTTATAATCTAAACCATCGGTCGATTGGTTACCGACGTTAAAGTAACCCGTCCGTAAGAAACTAATATCTCCTTGGCTATCCACAACACAGCCAAAGTTGTCTCCTAATGCTGCGATACTATCGACAATATTTGCAGGATTTTTAATACAGGCATCTAAGGTGGTGTTAGCATCAATATCGACAATATCATCGTGATCATAACGCCAATAATCGACAGTAAATTGCAAATTGTCAGTAGCATTCCAAGACATTCCTATATTTAATGCCTCAGATTTTTCAGCCTCTAACCCTTTGTTACCAATGGTTTCTTGATCAAATTCTAGCTCTCCAAACTCAGCACCCGCGACACCGCATAGACTATTGTAGGGTTCGTCAGCGCCGCAATTAATATATTGACTGCTAAGTGAGGTTCCCGCACCAAGCTGGGAAAGCGATGGCGCCCTGAAACCTGTGCTCCATGAAGCCCTCAGCACCAGTTCATCTATTGGGCGATAACGCAGCGATACCTTAGGATTCACATCGCCACCAAAATCACTGTAATGGTCGTAACGTAAAGCTGCGATCAGATCCAAACTCTCAGTGAGTGGAAAATTAAACTCGCCATAGGCAGCATATTGGGTGCGGTCTGCTGCGGCATCACTTGCCCCTAAGCCAATAATCTCGTTATTAACCGCATTGGCCGACGGTTTATCGAATATGTCCTCTTTACGGAATTCACCGCCAAATACTGAACTTACAGTACCAGCAGGTAAATTAAATAACTCGCCACTAATATTAAAATCGACAGAAAGCACCTCGGACTCACCCCGTCGAACTCCGGGATCTCTTAGCGCCGCTAGCTCAGCCTCTGTATTATCACGACCTAAATTGAAGGGATTAAATTTCCCCATCGCTACAGCATCGTCCAATAAATTCGCATTCATATAACCAGATATGTTTTTGATTTCATTAGTCGACTTGCCGTAGCTCAGCGCACTTTCCCAGCTCCAGTCCGCCAGTTCACCACGCAGGCCCGCAAGTAAACGGTAGCTTTGTGTATCGTATTCCTGAACTCGACGCTCAGGAAAGCGTGTTCTCACCGTGATAAAATCACTGGCGCTGCCATCTTTAAGATCAATATCCTTCACATATTGTGGAATAAACGCCGCGTCACCTGCTACATCAACGGTATAGCCCGCAGGTGCTTCATATGCCGATCCCGTATTTTTTTGATACATGCCCTCAGCAAATAGCTCTAAACCATTATCCAATCGATAAATATGATTGAAAGTCGCCCCCGCATTTTCGTAATCAGGCTGAATAGCCCGCTGGATCACATAGTCATAATTACAACGGGTGCCTGCCTTTTGGGTGTCGTTACCACACCAGGTTTCGGCATAATCGCTACCATCAATTGTCATGCGAGTATTCGATTCAAACGTGACGTTGACAGGTCTGTCACTGTTAAAAATGGGGTTACGGGTTGCGTAATCTAATACGACAGTGGTATTGCTTTTCTCCGTTGCAAAACCGCCCGCATAGGTCAGATTTTTACGGCTGGCATCATGATCCGAGGTATCGTCACCATATTGAGCGGTCAGCTCATGCCCAACAAAATCCTTACGTAAGATAAAGTTAATCACACCTGCAATCGCATCTGAGCCATAAATAGATGAGGCGCCGTCGGTTAATACATCAATGCGCTCAATCGCAGATAAGGGAATCGCGTTAACGTTAACAAAGGAGTCCGAGCCATTTGAAAATGAATCCACAGCAACCCGTCGACCATTGACGAGCACTAAGGTTGAGCTAGAGCCTAATCCACGCAAACTCACACCAGAGGCTCCCGCAGGAGCGCCATCCGCGCCCCCCACTCCGCCAGTTTCGGAGAAGGTTCCGGCACTCGAAGCCTGAGGTAAATCCTTGAGAAACTCACTGACCGATGCATAACCGCGTTTAGTGATTTCATCCTGACTAAAACTTTGTAAGGGATTTGCCCCTTCCATATCCACGCCCTTAAGGCGAGAACCTGTGACGGCAACCCGTTCAACCTCAGATTCTGTCGCGGGTTGATTTGGCGAACTTTTTTCTAATTCATTTGCAACTGAAACTGCGATAGGTGACAAGGCCAAGCCAAAAATTGTGCATAAAAGTACTGAACTTCTCATGGTAAGCTCCCGAAAATCATCTTATTAGAATTTTGAGACGTGGCTTTGCTGTGCGTGAGTCAATACGCATGGCATTAGTTAATGTTTTACAGAAAGCCTTTCGTCTATCAAATCATTGATAGGGGAGTTAGACAGCAGAACAAAACTCCACTAAACACAAGCGTGTTCAGTAGGTTATTCGTCCCACCATTCGGACAGATACCACGTACGATAGTGATATCGTTGGAAAAGAGTTGCTGCAGAGTTCATGTTATGAAAAACAGTCTTTTGTTATTGACCTGTTAAGAGGCTATCCGTAACATAAGCTCCGAGTCAATACATGGCGCACACTTTTTTATTGAGTGCCACCATGAACCATCCATCATCAAAATACTTACTTTTTAGATCCAAGAAGTTGCTAGCGTTTTACTGTTTTTTTGGCGTCTTAGTTTCTCCTAACCTCAATGCGTTACCTATTTTACAACCCCAAAAACAAGCTCCTCAGCAGCTACAATTTGACCTGATGCTCGTTGGTGGAGGAATAAAGACCTGTAGTTCAATGTCACCTGAAAATTGCAAAATCAACACCGCATTTTCGCCAACCGCCAAACGTGACATTCGCTATGATTTCAGTCCATTATGGCTAGAGCGGGCTTTGGCTCACCCAAGCCTTGAGATGCTCACTCAAGCACAACAGACCAATCTACGTAATGCCAGCTTAGCCGCAGAAAAATACCCCGCGCTAATTCCCTTAAACGAATTAAAACAGAAGATTGGAAAATTCGATCCAGCGTTACTCAACTCATTGGATGATAAAACGTATTTTGCCCTACTCGATTTACTCGAAGGACAGCAGCAAGCGGATGGTTCAAGTAAACAAGAGCAAGTCATACTTGATGCCAGTCGTAGTTCACATACTATTGAACTCTATCGATTGTTTGTTCAGCAAGCCTTAAAAAAGCGTCAACAAAGGCAACCGACTGCACAGCGGCCATTAATTGCTATCGTTACGGCCTCGGCCAGAGATCCCCTTGAGAGTGCTCACTTTTATCTAAGTGTGTTTGAGCAAGCGGGCGCAGAGGTGATTTGGCTACCCATTGACGCTGCTCTGCAAAAGGGAATTGCCACTGGTGAATGTAAAATGCTGCCATTGTTCCGTCAGCAACTCCAAGGAAACATTGATAAACAAAGGCTCTATCCTGCAAAAACTCAACGTCAACATGATTACTGCGATAATCCAAACACACTTTACAAGTTTCTTGAACAAATGGATGGATTGTTCCTCAACGGAGGCGATCAAAGTCTAACCCTAAAAGCCTGGCTAACGCCTGAGGGTCAACCAAGTGACGCCTTAACACTGGTTAAAAAGCGCTTTGCTCAGCAACAAATCGTTATCGGCGGCACCAGTGCTGGCACAGCTGTCATGACCCAACATAATATGATTACTGGTGGCACCAGCGAGGGGGCACTCACCTTTGGCACGTATGCCGCAAAGGCGCCAAGTGAACGTTGTGAACTCAATAATTGTGATGGTGCAATTCCAGCTACAGCAGTGACTTACCGACCTGAAGGGGGCTTAGGATTTTTCCCCTTTGGCATTCTCGATACCCACTTTACTGAACGGGATCGCCAGCTACGCTTGCTGATCTTGGCCGCAAATACTGGTACTGAGATGGCGTTTGGAATTGATGAAAACACAGCTTTACTGGTTGATACTAAATCACAAAAACTCACAGTTTCTGGGCAACATGGCGTATGGGTTATTGAACAAGTAAAGCAGAAAACCGCACACAGTTTTCACACTCAAATAAACGCTATATCCCATTATCTCACTAAGGGGTCAGTGCTCACTATGGACAAAGAGGGCAATAAAATTGCTGAATTAACAATAAGGAAAACTGCAGAAGCAGCCACCTCTAATTCACCCCAAGTAACTAAGCCAGTAGTGAATAATTTTACACAATGGGTGAAGAGTGCATGCTTAGATGAAGAGCAAAACCAAGTCATGGTAAATAAAGCCAGATTAACGATTAAACCTATGCTAAATGATAGCTGCCAGCTAGCCCAAGGCGCTGTGGGATATCAATCCATCAATTTAGTGCTCGAAATACAGTGATACTATTACGCAGCCTAGGCTGCGTTTTTGTTTCAATAACGCCGTTAAACAGCCATTTACTCGGCAAAAGCATTTACAACAATTTAACAGAAGCCTGTTTTAAACAGTAAGAATTGCCTGTGCTGCAAAAAAAGCCACAAATAGCGCACGACACAGGCAACAAAGATCACATTTCGTGATAACCTTACGTGACCTATAGCACGTCTCAAGCACGTACCGAACCACTTAAACAATAACTCAAAGGTTACCCATGGACGATAATAAACGCCCCCTCTATCTTCCGTTTGCAGGACCTGCCATTCTTGAAGCTCCCTTAATTAACAAGGGCAGTGCATTTTCGGAAGAAGAGCGTATTTTCTTTAACCTCGAAGGCTTAGTACCCTACGCCATTGAAACTATTGAAGAACAGGCTTCGCGCGCCTACGATCAGTTCAGAAGTTTCAATAACGATCTCGATAAGCACATCTATCTGCGCAACATTCAAGACACCAACGAAACCCTGTTTTATCGTTTAGTGCAAAACCACATCAGCGAAATGATGCCAATTATCTACACCCCGACGGTAGGTTTGGCCTGTGAGCGCTTCTCGAAAAACTATCGCCGTAACCGTGGTCTGTTCATCTCCTACCCGAATAAGGACAGAATCGACGACATCCTCAATAACTCGACTCGCCAAAAAGTAAAAATCATCGTTGTGACCGACGGCGAGCGCATCTTAGGCTTAGGCGACCAGGGTATTGGCGGCATGGGGATCCCGATTGGTAAATTGTCACTCTATACCAGCTGTGGTGGGATCAGTCCCGCGTATACACTGCCAATAACCTTAGACGTAGGTACCGACAATCCACAGTTGCTGGAAGATCCTATGTACATGGGTTGGCGCCATCCGCGTATTGGTGGCGAAGAGTATGCCGAGTTTATCGAAGCCTTTATGCAAGCCGTGCATGTGCGTTGGCCAGATACCCTAATCCAATTTGAAGATTTTGCCCAAAAGAATGCGATGCCAATCCTTGAGCGTTATAAGGATCGCTACTGCTGCTTTAACGATGACATTCAAGGTACCGCCGCCGTGACTGTGGGTTCATTACTCGCCGCCTGTAAAGCCGCGGGCACTGAACTTAACAAACAACGAGTTGCCTTCTTAGGTGCGGGTAGCGCGGGCTGTGGTATTGCCGAAGCCATCGTTGCGCAAATGGTGTCTGAAGGGATCAGCGACGAGCAAGCCCGCAGCCAAGTCTGCATGGTTGACCGTTGGGGTCTGCTGCTCGACAACATGCCTAACTTGTTGCCATTCCAACAAAAATTGGCTCAAAAATGTGCCGATATCAGCAACTGGAATAACTTCAGCGATAATATTTCACTGCTCGATGTAGTCAATAACGCTAAGCCAACGGTTCTGATTGGCGTATCGGGCGCACCGGGTCTATTTACTGAAGAAATTGTGCGTGCAATGCATAGCCACTGCGAACGCCCAATTATCTTCCCACTTTCGAACCCTACCAGTCGTGTTGAAGCGACGCCAAAAGACATTCTGCACTGGACGTCTGGCCAAGCTTTAGTTGCAACGGGTAGCCCGTTCGAACCAGTGGTTGTTGATGGCGAGACCTATGAAATCGCCCAGTGTAACAACAGCTTTATCTTCCCTGGTATTGGTTTAGGTGTACTCGCCTCGGGTGCTCGCCATGTATCCGATGCGATGTTAATGGCATCGAGCCGTGCGCTCGCCGAATGCTCACCGTTAGCCATTAATGGCTCAGGGCCGCTCCTGCCAAAACTGGAAGATATTCACTCAGTGAGTAAGCATATTGCCTTCGCTGTCGGTAAAGTGGCGATTGAGCAAGGCTTATCCTTACCAGCGAGTGATGAACTGCTGATGCAATCAATCGAAGATAATTTCTGGAAGCCAGAGTACCGCCGTTATAAGCGTACTTCGTTCTAATTTCAGACATTATTCCAATAAAAAGCCCGTCAATCGACGGGCTTTTTATGGAGTCAAACTCACAGCTTAAGGCGCCATCACCTGTTTAAAGCTGTTGAGCATAGAACGGTCTGTACGCGCTTTCTTTAATTTCCGCACGCACTCTTTCAGTGACTCATCGGCTAGACGACCGAAAATACCGTTGTACTCATTCTCATTGATGGCCTCATCGGTATCGGCCTGCTCAGAAATCTCCTGGGCGACACGGCTAAGTTGCAACCATGCATTGGCAATATAAAAACCGTGGAACTCAGCCTGCGGCATTAAATTGCGCGCACTGGCGGGTAATGCTTCCCAAGCCGTGGCAAATTTATCTTCGCGATCGAGTAACAACTCGGCACATAAACCTTGGTAAGCTGCTAACAGGCTCTCAGGCATTTTTGCCATAGGTAGCACTTTATTGGCAACATTGTGGGAAATCCGCTCGGCGGTTTCACGATACTCAACTGATACTTCAGCCATAATAACTCTCTTATCCTAAGCGGCTCAAAATTGGCCACTAATATATAAACCATAGACCCCATTATGGGCCAAAGGTGTCACTGTGATCCCTTTATAGGGCTCAGTAAAATACCAACCCGCCAGTGCGCCAATGGCTGCGCCTGCCAGCACATCTTCTAAATAGTGCTTATCACTCTCGACTCGGGTGTAGCCCACATAAGTCGCAGCAAGATAGGCCGGTAGACCATATTGCCAGCCATAGCGCTGCTGAATAAACGTGGCCGCCATAAAGCTGTCCGAGGTGTGCCCTGACGGAAAAGAATCATCACCACTGCCATCGGGTCTATCCTTACTAACACCCAATTTAAGCCCTTCGACTATAACTCGGCTCGAGACGGCGGCCTTAAGTAATTGCCACGAGCCTTCATTCTCCTCTTCATAGAATAGGGTCGCGCCCAAAGCTGTCGCAGGCAAGAGTAGATGCACCACATCGCCCGAGGTCTCGATATCATCCGAGTTTGCCCAACTCGCTCCCGTGAACAGTAACAGTGCGGCACAGAGTAATTTTTTCAAGGGTTTTCCTTATTGGGTGAGATCCAAGGCGACGTTTATACCTTGATAGCGGAATGAATGCAAAAATTGCCAATACACAATGTAAACAATTAGTGAAAAACTTATGTTAGGATAATAGTTAGCTATCTGTTTCAAAGTGAACAGGAAATCTATCTCTTGCGATATTGCCGACGATTCTTTGCCATAGCACTACTCCTCTTCACCGGGCAAGCATACCTAGCTTTAGCTGAAGAGCCGCCACAGGTCGAACAAATATTCAAATTATTTGATAGCGGCGAGACAATGTCCCGTGAAGCCATCGAGAAAAATATTGCTTTACTAGAGCAGTACATCTCAAGTGATGATATAGAACGTATTGAAAAACTTAACCAAATCAAGTGCTGGAGCCAACCTTCAGATGATGAAGGCCAAATAACTAACGCGCTTAATTATGCCGAGCAAATGCTCTCACATATTCCATCTACCGCTTCGGCCCATTTTATTACCGATATAACCCTTTGCCATGCTTGGTTTTTACAGCTAAGTGGTGATATTAGCGGAGCTATGGAAGGTTATAATAAAGGCGTGAAAAGCGCATACGCGCATGAAGATATAAAACTCATTGCCGATGCCCGCAGTCTTCGTGGAGCACTACACTCCTATATTGGTGACTTTTCAGAGGCATTAGACGATCTTGTCACCGCCCAAGGGCTTTATGAATCATTAAATCTCACAGGCTGGGCCAATATAAACTTGACCGATATTGCCACCAGCTTTAGACGCTATGGCGACCCTGAAAGCGCAATAAAATACTATCAAAAACTCAAAGAGTTATATTTAAAAAATGGCAATATGGATCAAGTTGCAGGTGTAACTTCAGATATTGGACTCGCCCTAGATGAAATAGGGAATCATGAACAAGCCATAGAGAACTTTCGCTTTAGTTACCAATACTTTAAAGACCACAAGTACAAGCTTGTGGCTGCAATAAATGCAACGAATATAGCCTACAGTCTTATTCAATTAAACCGGTTACAGGAAGCGGAAAACTATTTAAAGGAGGCTGCACTCGACATTACAGAGAAAGAGCCCGGAGCTTATAGTTTTATGAAGCTGTTTATGGCAAAAATCCTTTATCAACAAGCTCTTTACCCAGAGGCGCTAACTGAACTAGCCTCAGCCGAAAATTCTTTTCGGACCATGCATAATGACCGTGGTCTTGTTCAACTGTTACAACTCAAGAGTGATATCTATGCTGCGATGGGGGACTTACAGCAAGCCTACTATACTCTGCAGCAATTTGTTGATCTAACGAAGAAAGTTGATAACAGCTCCACGGCTCACCAGACAACTGAATTAAAAGTAAAATTTGATACCAGTAGGATCGAATCTGAAAACAAGCGATTGATTGATAACCAAAAATTAAAAGAGCAAGAATTAGCCTTGCTCGAAAAAAATAAGTCACTACAGCTTATCATTCTGCTGTTGACGGGCTGTATTTTGGGCATAGTGTCGCTATTTGCCTATAAGCAAGTGCATAGAAACCGCCAACTACAAACCATCGCCTTAACCGATTATCTCACCCAATTGCCTAATCGCAGGCATATATATGCCCAAGCAGAGCAGTATTTTCAGCAAGCGCTTAAACAGCAAATGCCTTTTTCGATCATCATCTTCGATGCCGATCATTTTAAAAAAATCAACGATAACTTCGGCCACGAAATTGGCGACCAAGCACTTTTAACCATAGCCCAGGCCTGCAAAGAATTTGCCGCGGACCACAATCAAATCGGCAGGATCGGCGGTGAGGAGTTTTTGATCTTATTACCCAATACCAGCGCTGAACGCGTTTGGGAGCTGGCCCATAAATTACAAAGCTTAATCAGCCGTTACGGCACCATTAATTTACCGGAAGAGTTAAAACTGACTGTTAGTGCAGGAGTTGCCACCTTATGTCCAGAGAAAAAGCCTCAAGATGAAAGCTTTGCCCGTTTACTGAAACGGGCAGATAGCGCGCTGTACGAAGCCAAAAATGCCGGAAGAAACTGTGTTAAAGCTGCGGAACTTACCTGCTAGCTGAATTATTTTTACGCCAAAAAATCTGATTTTCGAGGGGGGGCTGCAGTGCGCCAAACCATTTTTGATAGACCTTTGCAAACTCCCCTGACTCTTTTAGCTTTTCTAACTCAACTTGCCAACGCTGCACAGTCTCGGCTGGTGTGCCCTTCGAGAAAGCAAGATAAAGATGGATTTCAGCGATAATATAAACAGGTTTAATAGCCGATTCCTTCGCCCCCACATCTTCAAGTATATGCTTTACCGCCAGATCAGCCTGACACCAGAATCGTATCCGCGAAAACAACAGCTGTTTAGCCGATTGCTGTGGAAAACTTGCCACTAAGAGGGCATTAACTCCCTGCTGTTGCAACAGTTGTGCCCCCACAGACTCTCGATACACACCAACGATTCCCGCCGTATTCACATCTAACAAGTGATTGATGCTGATAGGATCGTCCGCTCTGGTGTAAAGAGTAATGTTACTAGTCGCGATGGGACCAATAAAATCAAAATTGGCTTCCCGCTCATCGCTAATAGATGTCGCAAACAGCAGCACATTTGCCGTTGTACTCGCGATCGAATACGCCCGCGCCCAAGGCAATACTTCAATCTTTTCTTGCTGTCCAAGGCGAGCTTGCAGCATATTCACCAGTTCCACCCCAAAACCAGTGGGTACACCATCTTGCTCAAAACTCATAGGCGGCCAAGCTTCTGTGACTAAACGCACTGGAGCCACTATCGCAAAGCTTAGCCCTGAATAACCTAAGCTCACACCTAATAACAATCGATAGCAGTACTTGGAAATGGCGGATAACATAGGCAAGGCCGAAGGGGAGGTTAATCTTAATCATAGATCTAATTTACGCACAGAAGAAAGTAACAATTGCTGTTTGGCTTAAATCCCCGAAACACTAAACTCGTCCGTAGCGGCTTAAAACTGCTATCATAGAGCCATCTTATTAAGTTCAACGCAGCTTCCATGTCAACCACAGCAACCTCTCCCGCCAATATTCCCGACGCAGCAACACTTAGTCGTCTTGCCATGCAAATCAAGAACTGGGGAAAGGCGCTCGGTTTTGCCCAAATAGGGATTTGTGACACCGATTTAACCGCGGAAGAAGCTAAGTTGGAAGCGTGGTTAGATAAAGGATATCACGGAGAAATGGCCTACATGGCCACCCATGGCATGATGCGCGCTCGCCCCCATGAATTGCATCCAGGCACAGTTCGAGTGATTTCAGCACGGATGGATTATTTGCCACCGGAGGCGGGCTTTGCCACTAACTTAGCTTCACCGAATATGGGCTATATCTCGCGTTATGCTGGCGGCAGGGATTACCACAAACTCATCCGTGCCCGCTTAAAAAAGCTGGGTGATCAAATCAGTTGCGAGCTTGTCGCCTTGGGGTTTGATGCCGCCGACTTTAGGCCCTTTGTCGATTCTGCCCCTGTGCTGGAACGTCCACTCGCCGAAAAAGCCGGCATAGGTTGGACAGGTAAGCACTCACTTATCCTTAATCACGATGCCGGTAGCTGGTTCTTCCTTGGGGAATTGCTGATCAACCTGCCCTTACCCGTAGACATTCCTATCCAGGAAGACTGCAACACCTGCGTGGCCTGCATCACCTCCTGCCCGACAGGCGCCATTGTTGAGCCTTATACCGTGGATGCTCGGCGCTGTATTTCTTATCTGACAATCGAATTGCAGGGTGCCATTCCAGAAGAGTTTCGCCCTTTGATGGGCAATCGCATTTACGGTTGTGATGATTGTCAGTTGGTGTGCCCGGTCAATCGCGAAGCACCACTGACCCAGGAGAGTGATTTCCACATTCGGCCTAAACTCAAGCAGCCTGAACTGCTCACCTTATTTGCGTGGAGCGAAACCGAGTTTCTTAAACAGACCGAAGGCAGCGCCATTCGCCGTATTGGTCATCAGCGCTGGTTACGCAATATCGCCGTTGCCCTTGGCAATGCGCCGAGTTCGCCGCAAATCATCGCCGCCCTTGAGCAACGTAAAGCCCAAGCAGATATCGATGAAATGGTGAAAGAACATATCGATTGGGCCCTAGCGCGGCAACATGCGGGCGGCTCACAAGCCAATAACCGTAAAACGGAGCGACTGGTTCGGGTCATTCAAAAAGGCTTACCACGGGATGCCTAGCATTCTCGCTGCATGCTTTAATTCATACTGGCAACAATCACTTGTGTGGCATCAAAACAGGCAAAACAAGGCTCACCAACCTTGAGCGTTTGGATGTCGGCCAATGGCATTACCGAATAGATAATCTCTTTAGCGCCAATCTCTATCGCTAACTCAGCCTTATCGGCAAGTTCGGTCACGCTCAGTAAGTGCCCACTGACACAGTTTTGCCCCGCGCTCTGGCAAGCATCACGACTGGCCGTCACCGCTGGCGCCTTAAACAACAATAGAATCGATTGGTCCAAGGCTAACTGCAGACGCTCAAAACTAGCATGGGTCACTGAGATTTGGATCTGTTGCCCACCCGCCAATGTCACCTTCAGGCTGTCATTCAAACCGAGTGGCTCAATGCTGTGGATACGCCCCGTTAATTGGTTGCGGGCACTGGTTTTAAGGGAGAAATGCGCCATCACATCTAACAAACTGTGCATATCGACCGAATCATCCAGCAACGCTGACAGTGCCATTTCCTGCACCTGCGAGGTGATGGAATACACCTTAAGTAAACGCTCACCAAACTCGGTAAGTTTGGCGCCACCACCGCCCTTACCACCCTTTTCGCTGCTGACGACGGGCTCGGGCATAGTGGTGTTCATCTCGTTTATCGCATCCCACGCGGCCTTATAGCTGATCCCCGCCAACTTAGCGCCCTGGCTGATAGACCCAGTGTTAGCCACTTGGCGCAGCAAAGCTATCCGCCGAGGATTGGCGAAGGGTTTGTCCCCCAATGACAATGTCAGTAGTGCGTGTAAGTCCATGTTCCTGCGCGCCTTAGCTTAAGTGAATGCTATTGTCCCCGATCAATCTTGAGATACCAATACGTACGGTCGGAATTCTCCGCCGAGGTATTAGCGTTTTCGCCAATAAACCGAGCCGAGATCACTAATTTACGTATCAGGACTTGAATGATCGATGTATAGATTGGTATATAACGATCACTTTTTATCACGGAGGAACACCATGAGCTCGCTCAAACACTTTTTGCGTTTTACCACAGCCTCAGTCGTTGGCTTAGCCCTCAGTTGCAGCATCAGCTTTGCCGCAGACCAAGAACAAGTGACGGTTTTTGCCGCCGCATCCCTCACGAATGCGCTTAATGAGATTGGCCAGCAGTACGAAAAGGAACATCAAACGAAAGTGATTTTCTCCTTTGCCTCCTCCTCAACACTCGCCAAACAAATCGCTAATGGTGCGCCCGCCGATCTGTTTATCTCCGCCAACCAAAAATGGATGGATTACCTCGTCGAGGCCAAGGCGGTCAATGCCGATAGCCGTATTACCCTGTTAAAAAATACCTTAGTGCTGATTGCCGAAAAGAACAGCCCGGTAAACCAAGTGACACTGAACAGCGATTGGGATATTAAGGCCGCAGTCAATGGCAGCCGTTTAGCGGTGGGCGACCCTGACCATGTCCCAGCTGGACAATACGCCAAGCAAGCGCTTGAAAACCTGAATCTTTGGAAAACCGCAGAACCACTCCTAGCGAGAGCAAACAATGTCCGCGCTGCTCTAGCATTGGTGGAACAGGGCGAAGCCCCGCTCGGTATCGTTTACTCGACCGATGCCAAAGTCGCGCAAAAGATTAAAATTGTGGCGACCTTCCCCGCGACCAGCTATAGTCCGATTGAATATCCCAGCGCCTTGACTAAGCAGGAATCCACCGCCAGCGCTAAAGACTTTAATCAATACCTTCAAAGCTCAAGTGCAAAAGCAGTATTTGAAAAATATGGCTTTGGAGTGAACTAGTGCTGAGTGATGTTTTAGTAAGTGGCTCGCTGTTTGACGGGCCACTCCTCAGCGAATACGAAACCACCGCGCTGCTGCTGAGCCTCAAAGTCTCAGCGGTTGCCGTGCTCGCCAGTTTACCCTTAGGCATTTTATGCGCTTGGTTGCTGGCGCGCGTAGAGTTTCCCGGTAAGGCTATCTTCGACAGTCTCCTGCATCTCCCATTGGTGTTGCCGCCAGTGGTGGTGGGTTACCTGCTACTCATCAGTATGGGGCGTCAGGGCGTAATCGGGCAGTGGCTCTATAACTGGTTTGGGTTAAGTTTTAGCTTTAGCTGGCGCGGAGCGGCACTCGCCGCCGCAGTGGTCTCCTTTCCTTTAATGGTCAGAGCCATACGTCAATCCTTCGAAACCGTTGATATTCGCCTCGAACAGGCGGCGCGCACCTTGGGAAGCAGCCGCTGGCGGGTATTTTTGACCATCACCCTGCCGCTCACCTCGCCCGGAATAGTGTCGGGAATGATCATCGCCTTTGCCCGCAGCCTAGGGGAATTTGGCTCGACAATTACCTTCGTCTCTAATATTCCCGGCGAAACTCGCACCATTCCGCTGGCCATGTATTCCTTTATCGAAACACCGGGAGCGGAATATCAGGCAATGCGCCTATGTATCATCTCGATAGTAATAGCCCTGGCTTCTTTGCTCGCCTCCCAATGGCTCACGAAAAAAGCCCTCAAAAGAACGGCAAGCGTATGTTAAACATCAATATTGAAAAACAACTCGGCCAACTACAACTCAAGGTGAACACCCATTTACCATTACAGGGCGTCACCGCCGTATTCGGCCGATCAGGAGCGGGCAAAACCTCCTTAGTGAATTTGCTCGGCGGATTAACTACGCCGGACAAAGGCGAGATTAGTCTTGGTGATACGCTGTTGTTTAAACATAAAACCGTTAATCTGCCCCCTGAAAAACGCCGAATTGGCTATGTCTTTCAAGAAGCGAGGTTATTTCCCCATTACAGTGTGAAGGGCAATCTCACCTATGGGATGCGTCATAAAACGCCTGAATTGTTCGATAAAGTGGTCTCGCTACTGGGTATAGAAAAACTCTTAAGCCGCTATCCCAGCACACTGTCTGGCGGTGAAAAACAACGGGTCGCCATTGGCCGAGCCCTACTCACCTCGCCGCAAATGCTATTGATGGATGAGCCCTTAGCTTCCCTCGATTTACCCCGAAAACGCGAATTGCTGCCTTACCTACAAACCCTAGCGCAGGAATTGAAGCTACCAATCGTCTATGTGAGCCACAGCTTGGATGAAATCCTACAACTTGCCGACCATATGTTGGTGTTGCATCAAGGAAAAATGATCGCCCAAGGACCGCTAACACAGGTATGGAATAGTAAACAAATGCGCCCCTGGGTACCATTGCAGGAATTAAGTTCACTGCTGAGCGCCAGAATCTCCGACAGACATCCTGATTATCCAATGACCAGACTGTTGATGGATGACGGCAATCAGCTCTGGGTCAGCGGCCAATTGCCCCCCACCCATAAACAGTTAAAGGTACGCATTCAAGCGAACCATGTTTCGGTTTGCACAGAGGAACCTAAAGGCTCGAGTATTCGTAACTTACTCAAAGGAAAAATAAAAGAGCTCTACCCCAGCGGTAATGGCGAGCAAATTCAGCTAAAAATTGCACTAGGTAAAGACGAACTGTGGGCCAACATCACCCCATGGGCTTGTGACGAGTTACAACTCGCTCCAGGAAAGGCTATCTATGCCCAAATCAAAGGCGTGACTATGACACAAATGGATATTGCCGAGTCCCACTGAGTTGCATGTTTGAAGCAAATTTCAGACACAAAAAAACCGACTCTAGGTCGGTTTGAGTCCCTTTTAAAGGGATGGTACCAGAGGACGGACTCGAACCGTCACGCTTTTAAGGGCGGCGGATTTTGAATCCGCTGTGTCTACCGATTTCACCACTCTGGCATTATCAATGCTTAGAGCTAATAAAAACAACTAGCTGGCTCTAAGTGGTGGGAATTATACCTTTGCCAAAGACAATGGCAAGCCCTTTTAAAGACCTTGTTGGCAAATTAGTTTTAACCGCTCAAAAATCCGGCGTCTATTAATTTTACCTTGGATACTGCTCGATGACTCTTAAAGCAGCATCTTAATCTACTCAGCGCCACGGGAAAGTAAAAACTGCGTATATTCCTTGTCACTTTTTTGAATATGGTTAACCAACCAAGATTTTAAGAATGCCATTAACTCGTCAGCCACATCTTCACCTCTACCAACCCGCTTTTGAAAATCAAGCACTTGACCAACAAGCTGCGCATGTTTCTCCTTATGGGCAATAGTTTGTGGGTATCCAAAACGAGCAAACAACTCTTCTTCATAGGAAAAATGATTCGCGGTGTAATCCACAAGTCCTTGAACAATCCGTTTAATCGCTTCGAGGCCATAGGCTTCGCTTAAGGTACGGTGCAATTCGTTAACAAGAGAGACTAAGCGTTGATGCTGGCGGTTAATCTCCGGCATACCGATATCAAGTTCTGGCCCCCATTTTACAAATAGTTGGCTTTGGGCTTGATTAGAGGTAAATAGCTGCTTATCCACATGGAAACGATGTAGCAGTGAACCAATCTCCTGAGACATATTATAAACCTTAAGACTAGATAGATTGGTTAGATTAGTATGATGCGCATTTTTCAACGCTAATTCAGCCATCGCGTTGATATTTTTGTTAATTTCCTCTGCAACGGCATGCTGCTCTTCCGATGCAGTGGCAATTTGATGAGACATATCCGTAATGCTTTCAACGTGAGTGACAATTTCACCCAAAGATTGATGCGCTTTCTCTACCATCAAGGCGGTTTCGTCGGCGATAGTGACGTTTTTTAACATCACTTCAACCCCTTGTTGAGCGCCCTTTTGTAATGCGGTTATCTGCTGTTGAATTTCAGAGGTCGCCTCTGAGGTACGTTTTGCCAAATTACGGACTTCATCGGCAACAACCGCAAATCCACGGCCATGCTCACCCGCTCGGGCACTCTCAATCGCCGCATTAAGAGCCAATAAGTTGGTTTGCTCGGCTACTTGCGAGATAGTCTCAATAATGCTGCTAATGCTATTCGTATCGGCGGCAAGGTGTTCAATCACTGCTTTTGTTTGGTGAATTTGCGACGTCATATCGCTGATTTTATTGACAATAGCGCCCATAACTTCATCACCATGTTTAGCTGAAGTCTGTGCAATATCAGCGGCTTGCGCGGTATTAGCCGCATTTTGTGACACTTCTTGTACGGTTGAAACCATCTGGGTCATGGCCGTTGCCGCAAGCTCGGTTTGACGTTCTTGCTCCAGAACGCCTTGTTTTGCCTGCTCACTAATCGTCTTTATGTCGGTGGCGACCTTCTTCATCCATTCGCTGGTATCAACTAGAGATAGAATAGTACGACTCACATCTTCGCCCATGCGATTGATGCTGTGAACGACAGTGTGAAACACTCCCGCATCTTTCTCATCAAGCTGGTAACTCAAATCACCGTCACCCAAGTGATGAGCCGCACGCTCGAGGTGCCTCAGATTACGGATAAGTTTGTTAATGTTAAAAAATAGAATAAGGGCAAGTGCGATTAAACATAAGGTTGCAACCCAATGCGCGCTACTAAGCAAACAATAAAGGGGATATAAAAGTAAGACCATAGGAGCGAAAATAATACCATATCCCATAGTGCCCTTTTTAACAGTGGTGCTAGCCATTTTTGGCTCCTTCAAAAATGCAGTCTAACTTCAATCAATGCTAAAACGGATTAGCAAATACCTTGTTCTTGGTATCACTTAATAGTTACTACTCTTAAGACTAGTCCCGAATGAAGTAAGAAACAAAGCCCAAAAGATTGAGTTTGATAAAATTTCATCACCCGCTAAATTTGAAGTAGATCACAGGGTTAATCTTTGGTTACAAGATTGTTTTAGGACGTCGATTTTTTATTGATCAGGATCAGTATTTGCTGACAGTAAGAGCGCTAGTGTATGGATGACTTCACAAGAAAGAGGATTTCAATCATGGCATTTTGGTTAGATTTAATGTTCGGTAACCCAATTGGTTTACTTTCAATGATCGTTATCTTTAGCACTATAGGGATAATTTCTTATATCACTTGGATGTTTATCGTGAAGTCAGCGCAACAATCGTAGTTTTTGCTTCCAAATTGTTATTCTGTTCATTGTAGCTTGTAAAAATTGCACGTTGTTATGGGGGTTCCATTAACCCCCATTTTTTATGCCTGTAATTTTGCGCTATAGCCAACGCTACACTTAAGCTGCGTGTTTACGGTTTTGTACTAAGCCATTGAGAAACTGCGGGCGCGCTTTAATCAGATGTTGCATTTCTTCTTCACTTGGTTCCCCTGCTGGTAAACGTAAAACGCCCCGATTTAAGTAGATACGTGCTTTCATCGAAATTTTATAGTCTGCTGTGGGCCCTTGGATTGCGTAATGACGTTCATTGCCTAAACATTCGAGGATACACGCACTGAGCAAACTTTTTACCGCGGGTTCGTTTTGCGGCAATGTCAAAATAGTGGCTCCTTGCAAAAAGAATTCTCGTAATAATGCTCGCTCTGCACGATCCAGCAAATTAACTTTTGCTTCAATGGTCTCGGTGATGCGCTTATCACTTAAATGACGAATCGACTCATCTAATCCCAAGTTCAATAACTGAGTTAAAAAATACGCGATCGAGATAATAAGTCCAAGCCCGACAAAATGTGCGTGCTCGGGTACAAACTTATCCAGTGCCAGCAAAGTAAGAATATTTGACGGCATCGCCAATAAAACCGCACAACTCACCATTAGCCACAGCATAACCCGAAACATTACCTTCTTAGGGTTAAACAACTTCACTGAATCGAATTTGAGTTTAATCATAGTGTTATCCCAGTGACAAAAAATTGAACTTAGCCAAGACCAAGCAAGTTTGATGCCATTGCTTTGTTCAATATTGAGGGATTTTTCACTGGGATAACATGCGAAATTTTTTAAGCTTGAGTCTATGCTTATAAGCATCCAACTTGCTATCAGATAAAGATTATTTAAGATGCTGACATTCTTCAGTCAATTTATAAAAAGCCCGATTGGTAGGCACCTCACCTTGTCAATTGTGCTATTCAGCTCCTTAATCACACTAATGACGACAGCCTACCAACTCATTAGCGATTATCGGGGCGATGTTAGTCGGATTGATCGGGTATTTTCTAATATCGAGAAAGCTAACCTCGATGTATTAGCCGCAAGTATTTGGGTAATAGATGAAAGACTGATTAACACCCAACTGAATGGTCTCATCCAACTACCTGATATTAACTACATTTCAATCAAAGATGATAGTGGCCAGTCGTGGAACGGAGGAACCCCAAAACCAACTCATACTTTAAATAAAATCTTTCCTCTGGTGTATAAATCACCGACCGACAATATCAACGTTGGTACTTTAGAAGTACAAGTAGACATGGATGCCATTTATGATCGCCTTTACGATAAAGCCATCCTTATTTTACTATCCAATGGCATAAAAACCTTCTTAGTCGCTGGATTTATTCTATTTTTAGTTTGGTACAACATCACTAAACATCTCGATAAACTCAGTAAATACTGCAAACGGATTAACTTAGACACGGACTTCGAACCCCTTCAATTTGAACGTAAGGAGAAAATCGATGAGTTTAAACAAGTTGCTGATGCGATTAACAGCATGCAAGGGCAACTTCGCAGCTCATTTGAAGCACTGAAAAGTTCTAAAGCCGAGTTACAAACAGCATTAGAAGATAGAGAGCGTTTACTGAAACTCGAACGTAGTTATAAGGAAGAACTAGCAAGACAAGTTAAAGAGCGAACCCAAGAGTTAGAGCAATCCTTAGCCGCTCTAAAGCGCGCACAACAGGTGTTAGTTGAACAGGAAAAAATGGCCGCCTTAGGAGGGTTAGTGTCTGGTGTGGCGCACGAAATTAATACCCCCATCGGTATTTGCTTAACGGCGGCCAGCGCGCAATTAAACCATATAGAAGAACTCATAGAGCTTATCCATAGTGAGCACGCAACACTCGACGAAATCAATGCGATTTTGGACGAGTATCAACAAAGCTGTGAGCTTATAGTTCGTAATATCACCAAAGCCAGCAGCCTAATTCAAAAATTCAAGACTATTGCTATCGACCGCAGCCACGAAGAGCATCAGTGCATCAATCTGCAAAGGCAGCTTAAAGAGATTTTAGCGTCTAGCTTGATAATGCATCCTAAACTCAACGCAAAAACCGACCTACAAGTCGATCCCAACTTAAATATTCAAACTAATGTGAGTCTATTAAACCAAATCGTCAGTAATATATTGTCCAACGCTTATACCCATGCATTTCAAGACCGAGAAGATAATCAGATACAAATCTCCGCCAGTATTGAGCAGGGTTTTGTGAATATCAGCATCCAAAATAATGGCGTCGCAATCCCCCCGAAGTCGCTGAACATATGTTCGAGCCTTTCTTTACCACCAATAGAAGTAAAGGCGGCACGGGATTAGGTTTATCCGCCGCCTTTAATGCAGTCACCTTGTTAAAAGGTTCAATGAGCTATCAAGCAGACTCTTCACTTGGCGGCGCGCAATTTAACATTCGCATTCCTCTTAACCAATGCGATGCGCCTAAGATAACCACTCACCACGAGTTCACTATTTGAAATATTTAGAACAATAAAACATACAAATTGGATTATTCGTTAGCTAATTGTGCCAACCGAGAAAGGACACGGCTCGCCGCCACAAATCCAAAAGTACCAGTGACCATAGTCACAGCACCAAACCCCGAAGCACAATCCATCCGCATGCTACCATCGGCGGTGGCTTTGGTACTACAAACCGAGCCATCAGCTTGAGGGTAAACGAGCTGTTCACTAGAAAAAACGGCATCCACAGCAAAACGACGTTGTACATTTTTGGAGAAGTTATATTCGCGGCGCAAAATATTACGCACTTTGGCCAGCAAAGGATCTTGATAGGTCTTAGCTAAATCAGTCAGTTGGATCTGAGTTGGATCAACTTGCCCACCAGCACCACCTACGGTCACAATCTTGATTTTTTGACGTTTACACCAAGCAATAAGCGCTGCTTTTTGTTTTACCACATCAATACAATCAACAACATAATCAATATTGCCGCCTGACAGAGAACCTAGTAAATAGTCACCCAGATTGTCGACCGTAATAAAATCTTCTACTTCATTGACTTGGCAATCAGGATTAATCTCGCGGATCCGTTTGGCCATAACTGCAACCTTAGAATCGCCAATAGTTGAGGTAAGCGCATGAATTTGACGGTTAGTATTGGTCACGCAGATATCATCTAAATCAATTAAGGTAATTTGACCAATACCACTCCTTGCCAATGCCTCAGCCGCCCAAGTGCCCACACCACCAATACCAATTACCACGACATGAGATGCTGCAAATTTCGCAAGCGCTTTTTGCCCGTACAAGCGGCCTATGCCACCAAAGCGATTTTGATAGGCTTCAGTCATCAATACTTACCTTATTATATCTAGCGAACCCAGCCGCAACGAGAAGGAGGAGAAACACTTACCAACGCAGCATAATGCATGAAAAATGCGCCGAAGATTCTAAACGATTTAAGCCAAAAACCGAAATCAAACTCAACCCATGAGCTAAAAGATGCAGCTAGATATTAAATTAAACCACTTGGCTTTCCTAAGGCACTGAGCAGACATGTTTGCGCGAATGCGAGTGTAAGCGCTAAACCCACGTTGATTGACGGCTTTACTCGTCAATAATCATTCCTCGTTTCGCAAGCACGAGCTTGCCATAACGAATAAAATTCACACTCAAAACGTCAATACGCCCTAATACTATGGTCTAGGATCATGGCTATCGCATTGAACTAATGCTTATGCTAGCTGAGTTAATACAATATCTAAATAATAGATCATCAACAACAATTAAATTTTTGATTTTAAACACATTTAACAACATCCCCTCAGGTATTTTGTTGCTAAAAAGTAACTTTACTTGTTTTTTTTATTGTACTCGGTACCCAATAACACCAACTCACGCGTATATGACAAACTTGCGACAACATTAGTATATGCTACAGTTAGGCCCGCCGGTCTGTATATGCTACGGCACTTCGCATACCTCTTTAGTAGTATGCCAAAAATACAGTTTTATCTCTTACACGCCGATTTTCGGTCAAGTGATAGGGAAATGTCCTAAAAAACCCCGAATACAGGCAAGGAGAGCTAAAAACTTGATCTATGACACAGCCTGCAAGGCATAAAACTGTAAAAATCGGCGGCAACTTTGTTACTTATTTCTGTAACAAACGTGTTAAACCACACAAAAACCATGAAAAATGGATAAGAACTTAGGTTCGAGGGAGCACAAAACATGAAAAAGACATTCATCTCTGCATCAGTTGCATCAGTATTAGCGCTGGCTTCATTCGGTGCGCTAGCCGAAGGCCCAAGCTTCTACGGTCGTTTAGAGCTTGCAACAACCTATACCGATACTGGTGCAACTCTACAAACTGGCACTAACGGTGTTGACTTAGGTGAAAGCGGCACTTACTTAGAAAACAACTTCTCTCTATTAGGTGTTAAAGGTACTGAGAAGATTGCTGATGGCTATGACGTTGTTTATCAAATGGAATTCCAAGTTGAAAACACATCTAGCAAAGGTGATGTGTTCAAAGCTCGTAACACTTACTTAGGTTTAAAAACCAATGCTGGTACTGTATTAGTGGGTCGTAATGACACAGTATTTAAGCAAGCTGAAGGTAACGTAGATATTTTCGGTAACACCAACGCGGATATCGACCGTTTAGTTAGCGCTCAAACTCGTAGCGCTGACGGTGTTTGGTACTACTCTCCAAAAATCGCTAACTTATTAACGTTAAACGCGACTTACCTGTTCGACGATAACGACACTACTGCTAAAACTAACGAAAGCTTATACGCTCTGAGTGCAACTCTGGGTGATAGCAAGTTTAAAGAGCAAAACTACTATGTTGCAGTTGCTTACAACAAAGGTATCGACACAGTTGATGCATTCCGTGGTGTAGCTCAAGTTAAATTAGGCCAGTTCAAAGTCGGTGGTTTATTCCAAAATTCAGAAAGTACTTTCAATAGCGCAATTGACGGTAACACTTACTTCGTGAACGTATCTTATGATCTGAACGGTGTGAACCTGAAAGCTGAATATGGTGTTGATGAAGCAGGTTATGGCTCTTACTTCAAGAACCTTTCAGGCTATGACTTTAGAGACAACACTAAGGCAGCTACTCTAGCTGTGACTGATACAGATATCAGCGTGCAAAACTTTAACATCGGTGCTGACTATCGTTTATCTAAATCAACTATGGTTTATGGCCAATATGCTATGTACAAAGGTGATTTCGACTTAAATGGCGCAGGTAAAGTTGACCTGAAAGATGACAATGTTGTCTCTGTAGGTGTACGTTACGACTTCTAATATCCTTACGGATATTCGCTAATAAAAACCTACCGCAAGCGGTAGGTTTTTTTATGCCTTGTATTTAAGAAAAGTGACTCTGTAGCGCATAACTCTGATAATAAAAAAGCCACTCCAGTGAAACTTGAGTGGCTTTGATTAACGGTTTTGATAACTTGTGCTGGCAAGCTCAAATTAACAGTTAAATGCTAGGCAAGACCTCTGCACCTTCGCCTAATTCCACACTATCAACACGCTGTAATCCACGTGGTAATTTTGCCCCACGGCGTCCGCGCTCACCGCGATAATGCTCTAAATCACTTGGTTTAAGTGTCAGTTTGCGCTTACCCGCCCACAAGGTAACTGGAGTATCTGCTGGCACAAGTTGTAAATGTGTCATTAACTCTTCACGGTTTTTAGCGCGCTCGCTTGGAATACCGATAATCTTATTACCTTTACCCTTGGATAATTGCGGCAATGCTTCCAATGAAAACAGTAGCATACGACCTTCATTGGTGATGGCAAGAATCGACATCTCGCGATTGCGGTCAATCGGTCTCGGCGGCAAAGACTTGGCATTCGTCGGTAAGCTTAACAGGGCTTTACCCGCCTTGTTACGTGACACCATATCGTTGTAAGTACAGATAAAACCGTAACCTGCATCGGTGGCGAGCAGGAAACATTGCTCGTCTTCACCCAAAATCACATGCTGCATGGTTTCACCTGGCGCCATATTAAAGCGCGTGGTGATGGGCTCGCCTTGGCTTCTCGCCGATGGCAGGCTGTGACTGTCGGTGGCAAAGGCGCGTCCCGATGAATCAATAAATACCGCCGCTTGGTTACTGCGCCCCATCGCACTGCATAGATATTGATCGCCAGCCTTATAGGACAAGGACTCGGCGTCGATATCATGGCCCTTAGCGCAACGCACCCAGCCTTTTTCAGATAACACCACAGTCACTGGCTCGCTCGGCGTCAGCTCCTGCTCGGTTAAGGCGCGGGACTCATGGCGCTCAACAATCGGTGAGCGGCGATCGTCGCCATAGGTTTCGCCATCTTGAATTAATTCTTTCTTGATCAAGGTTTTTAAGCGGCGATCTGAGCTTAATAACTGCTCTAACTTCTCACGCTCGGCCTCAAGCTCATCCTGCTCGGCCTTGATTTTAAACTCTTCTAACTTGGCTAAATGACGTAATTTTAACTCGAGGATGGCTTCGGCTTGCCTATCCGTCAGGTTAAAGCGCGCCATTAGCTCGGCCTTTGGCTCATCGTGGAAACGAATGATTTCAATTACTTCATCGATATTGAGGAAGGCAATCATCAAGGCTTCGAGGATATGTAAACGCGCTAGCACTTTATCGAGACGATATTCGAGGCGACGTCTTACAGTATCGACACGGAACTCTAACCATTCGGTTAACAGGTCTTTAAGTCCCTTCACCCGTGGACGACCATCGAGCCCCAATACGTTCAGGTTTACCCTAAAGCTTTTCTCAAGATCTGTGGTCGCAAACAAGTGTGCCATGAGTTGATCGCAATCGACGCGATTGGAACGCGGCACCACCACCAATCGTACAGGGTTTTCATGGTCAGATTCATCACGTAAGTCAGCCACCATAGGCAATTTTTTCGCCTGCATCTGCGCGGCGATCTGCTCTAAAATTTTACCGCTGCTGGCTTGATGTGGTAGTGCAGTGATCACTATCTCACCGGCTTCGACGCTATACACGGCGCGGGCTTTTAAGGAACCGCGACCCGTTTCATAGATTTTGGCAATGTCGGCAGACGGGGTGATGATCTCAGCTTCAGTCGGATAATCAGGCCCTGGCACGTAGCCCATCAACTGCTCCAGCTCCAGTTTAGGATCATCAAGCAAGGCCACGCAGGCATTGACTAGCTCTCTGGCGTTATGGGGTGGAATATCCGTCGCCATACCCACCGCAATCCCGGTGATGCCATTGAGTAAAATATGCGGCAAACGTGCGGGCAGCACTTTAGGTTCTTTCAAGGTGCCATCGAAGTTAGCGCCCCACTCGACCGTACCTTGCCCCAGCTCAGACAATAATACTTCGGAGAACTTAGACAGGCGCGCCTCGGTATAACGCATTGCGGCGAAGGACTTAGGATCGTCTGGCGCCCCCCAGTTACCTTGACCATCTACGAGTGGATAACGATAGGAAAATGGCTGCGCCATCAGCACCATCGCCTCATAACAGGCACTATCGCCATGGGGATGGTACTTACCTAATACGTCACCCACTGTACGAGCTGATTTTTTATGCTTTGATTGAGCCGATAAACCAAGCTCGCTCATAGCATAAATAATCCGTCGTTGTACGGGTTTAAGGCCATCACCAATATGGGGTAAGGCTCGGTCCATAATGACGTACATGGAATAATTCAGATAAGCTTCTTCGGTAAAGCGCCGCAATGGCATCTGCTCTACGCCATCCAAGCTTAACTTGATTGCGTCACTCATTTTCTTCTAGTTCCTGTGGTTCTTCAGTATTATCGCCATCCCTATAGAACAGTCGATACAGGTTACCTTTCAAATCATCCGAGATGTACATGGCCCCATCTTCACCGGACAATAATCCATAGGGGCGGGCGACAGGAAACTCACCGTCGAGAAAACTCACTACGGTTTCGCGACTGACCACCTGTTGATTCTCAAGCTTCAACATGACGATTTGATAACCGACTTTGCTTGAACGGTTCCAAGAACCATTTTCAGCAACAAACAATTGGTTATGATAGATTTCTGGGAATTGCTTACCACGGTAAAATGCCAGTCCCGTTGGTGCAACGTGTGCAGGCAGTTCGTATATCGGTACAGAAATTTTTAAATTTTTTGGCTTTTCATAGGCAGGTTCGACCACGGATGATGCGTGTAAATACGGAAAGCCATAATGGCTGCCCGCCACATCGATGCGGTTAATCTCATCGGGGGGTAAGTTATCGCCCATCCAATCGCGTCCTTGATCGGCAAACCACAATTTGCCGTCTTGAGGAGACCAGTCAAAACCTGTCACATCGCGAATACCTGACGCAATTTGCTCACTGGCGCCGGTATCCACATTAATCGCAATAATACTGCTATAGGGTGCGCTCGCTTCACACACGTTACAAGGTGCACCGATAGAGACATAGAGCCTGCCATCAGGACCAAAATTCATCGCTCGTGCACTTTTCTTATCTGACTCTGGTAAATCGCTATAAATCTCTTTAGGACGACTTGGACGGCGTAAGCGCTGCTCGATATCAATAAAGCGGACAATTCGGTTTTCAGTTGCCACAAACAGATCACCATTATGGAAGGCGATCGCATCGGGAGACTCTAACCCCTTGGCGATGACATAACGCTTGTCTACACGACCATCTTGATTACTATCAACAAGCGCATGCACTGTGCCACTCTTATTGGAGCCGACAAATAAGGTGCCATTTGCCCCCATCGCAAGCTGTTTGGCATCCCCAAGATCGGAAGCATAGAGCGATAAACCAAACCCCTTTGAGACGGTAATCATGATCGACTGAGACCCTGCAATAGCGCTCTGGAATGGTAACAAAGCCAGACTCACCAGTAGGGTCCAATAGGCAGAGAACACCTTTAAACATTTATAATTATTCGTTTTAATATACAACATGGTAATTTTCTTTATGCCTAAGTGTTATTGTTATCGGCAATAGTGCACAACATTAAAGTACCGCCATGTCACCCTTATCTTCGAGCCAGTTTTTACGATCGGGTGAACGCTTCTTAGCTAACAGCATATCCATAAGAGAATCAGTTTCTTCCGCATCATCAATAGTTAACTGCACTAAACGGCGAGTATTAGGGTCCATTGTCGTTTCACGCAATTGTAGTGGATTCATTTCACCCAGACCTTTAAAGCGTGTTACTTGAACTTTACCTTTTTTATTCTCAGCGCTGATACGATCGAGAATACCTTCTTTTTCAGCCTCATCTAAAGCGTAATAAACATCTTTACCTATATCGATACGGAACAGTGGCGGCATGGCGATATAAACATGCCCCTGCTCAACCAACACTCGGTAATGTTTCAGAAACAGTGCACAGAGTAAAGTCGCAATATGCAATCCATCGGAATCGGCGTCGGCGAGGATGCAGATTTTGCCATACCTTAACTCAGAAATATCATTGCTATCGGGATCACAACCAATTGCCACCGAAATATCATGTACTTCCTGCGACGCTAATACCTGAGATGCATCCACTTCCCACGTATTTAAGATTTTACCACGTAGCGGCATAATAGCTTGAAACTCACGGTCTCTAGCCTGTTTAGCACTGCCTCCCGCAGAATCCCCTTCCACAAGGAAGAGTTCGCCGCGCATTGGATCTTGGCCACTACAATCGGTCAATTTACCCGGTAATGCAGGACCTGATGTGACTTTTTTACGGGCGACTTTTTTGGCTGCTTTTAAGCGTTTTTGCGCGTTATTAATACACATTTCAGCCAATGACTCGGCTAATTCGGTATTCGAATTTAACCAAAGCGAAAATGCATCACGCACGATACCTGAAACAAAGGCTGAGCTTTGACGGCTCGAAAGCTTCTCTTTTGTCTGTCCCGCAAACTGCGGGTCTTGCATTTTCACTGACAGAATGAAGGCTGCGCGATCCCAAATATCCTCAGGAGAGAGCTTAATCCCGCGGGGGATGAGATTACGAAACTCACAAAACTCGCGCATCGACTCCAACAAACCTTGGCGAAAGCCATTCACATGGGTGCCACCCAATGGCGTTGGGATCAAGTTGACATAACTTTCGTTGATCGACTCCCCGCCCTCTGGCAACCAGGTAATAGCCCAATCTGCCGCCTCAATTTGCCCCTTAAAACTACCGATAAAAGGCTCTTCCGGCAGCATGATATTATCGCCTACCGCCGTCTTAAGATAATCGGTTAAGCCACTCTCGTAGTACCACTCATGCACTTCGTTAGTGTGCTTATTAGTGAATTTAATTCTAAGGCCAGGGCACAATACCGCCTTGGCACGCAGTAAATAAATAAGTTTGGAATTGGAGAAATTCGCCGAATCAAAATAACTCGCATCAGGCCAAAAATGTACTCGAGTACCGGTATTGCGCCGACCGCAGGTACCACTGACTCGTAGATCTTCGACTTTAAAGCCATTTTCGAAAGCCATATCATACACTTGGCCATCTCGGCGCACAGTGACTTCAACTCTGCGAGACAGGGCGTTAACGACTGAAATCCCTACACCATGCAAACCACCAGAGAATTGATAATTTTTATTTGAAAATTTACCGCCGGCATGCAGTTTAGTCAGGATCAGCTCGACCCCAGGAATACCTTCTTCGGGATGAATATCCACTGGCATACCACGACCATCGTCAGTGACTTCCAGCGAGTTATCTGTGTGGAGCACTACTTCAATTTTAGTGGCATGGCCAGCTAAGGCTTCATCGACACTGTTATCTATGACCTCTTGGCCTAAATGGTTAGGTCGGCTGGTATCGGTATACATACCTGGACGGCGTTTAACTGGGTCGAGTCCGTTAAGAACTTCAATGGCGTCAGAGGTGTATTGATTAGTCATAGTGTACGCTATAGGTTGTTATATCCGGCCATGTTGCGGCTGTGGATGACGATTTGTCAAGGTAAGTGTAAAAATTGGCTTACAGTTTGCAGATATCGCTCATAACCCACAAAACTGTGATCACCACCGGATTCAATCCGTAATTGGCAATGATGATATTTATGTAGCGCTTCGCGATAATCCAGCACTTCATCGCCCGTTTGCAATAGTACCAAAAAACGATCGGGATTGCGGATAACAGCCGTATTAAATTCAGCCACTTCCTGCTTATGCTCTGGTAATACCTGATAATGCTCTTCGGTATAAGGGTTAAATTGCGGCCCCATAAATTCATCAAACAGTTCAAAGGGTTTTACTGCCGGATTCACCAACACGGCTCGGCCACCATAATGCTCAGCCAAATAACTGGCAAAATAACCCCCTAAGGACGAGCCAATATAGTTAAGCGGCTCACCCGATTGCAAAGCCTCTTCAACATAGCGCTGTAGTAAGGCCATCGCTGCTTTGGGTGTATTGGGTAACTGTGGCTGATGAAAAGTGAGGTACGGGTGATTCTCGGCCATATATTGTACCGTCATCACCGCTTTATCAGAGAAAGGAGAGCTGTTGAATCCGTGAATATAGAGCAGCATAGTTCCTCAAGCTGCGGTCACTCGCGTTAATAACCGCTGGAATCTTTATCGGGGGAAAACAGATTTCCCGGTACGCGATACACATTAGTGCTGATGCTACCATCGGCCTTGAGCTCCAGCAAACGATAACCGGGTTGCAGTCCATCGAGGGCAAAATAAGGCGATTGCGGTTTAAACTGGATACAAGTAGAAGGTGTCGCCATTAATTGCAACGCACCATGTGGACCATCGTAAAGGCTATCCAATTGTTGATGCACATGGCCCCACAGCAAAGCTTTGACCTGCGGGTATTGAGCGACGCACTTTAAAAATTCCGTCCCATTATCCATGCAGTGTTGGTCTAACCAAGCACAATTAACCAAAATAGGATTATGATGCATCACCAGTAAGGTATGGCGGTCTGGATGTGCGGCTATAGCCTGTTCAATGAGTTCGAATTGACTCGCGGCCATATGACCACCAGGTTTTCCTCTCACGGTGGAATCCAGCATCAAAATTTGCCATTTACCAACTAAGATACGTTGCTGGCCAAAAATCCGCTCGCCCTGCATATGCAAAAACATGATCCGCGGATCATCATGATTACCCGGAAGATAATGGCAAGGTAAATTGAGCGGGGCGACCGCTGACACAAATTGGCGATAGGACTCAGGGGAATAATCTTGACTTAAATCACCTGTGGCAAGCATAAGATGCGCAGGGTAATTGACGGCACGGATGGTATTGAGTACCGCGGCCAAACTTTTGCTGGTATTAACACCAAGTAGCTGAGCTTCAGGATCGGCAAAGAGGTGCGGGTCGGTGACTTGCACTATGCGCACACTTTCATCAGCTACAGAGTAAGAGATAGCCTCTTTCAGCACATTGAATACCCAATTCTAAGACTGGCAAACCAAACGTTGTTGGCCACCAATCTTCAATAATTCTCCCAGGAATGCATTTACCTGGTACTTCTCATCACTATGATACATACGTAAATTGGGATAATCATACACTGGGCGCAGTTGGTAAATCTGTTGACCAGTTAACACTTCTGCTAATTTAGCATCATGATAAATTCTCACTAACACCTTGGGAATATTAACAAACTCCACTATTTGTAGTGGGCGTGAGATTTCAACTAATTGAGTATATTTGGTATTTTCTAAAATACGGATAACTAATACACCAAATTCACCTTCAAGTTGCCAAGATTGACCGACAGCAATATCCAGTGGCAACCACTTTTGCATGTAGCCATAGTTACGCCCGCATAGCGCTAAAAAGTCGCTCACGTTGGGTTGATAACGCGGTTTTTGATGTGATGTTGAATGCGCCAAACCTTTTCCAACCTAAACCAGTTGCTGATAGTTTAATTGCAACCACTGCAATCCAATAACGGTCGATGCATTGTCTATTTCGCCATTAACGACACCGTGATAGGCAACCTCACGGTCTACAACATGCAATCGAATATCTTCGTGTTCGTCAGCTAATCCATGCAAACCTTGGGCTTGTGATGAATCCACCTCAGCCCAATAAAAATAGAAACGTTCAGTACTGCCACCAGGGCTTGCAAGATAACTGCTCACAAAATGGATGTGGCGAGCGGTCAAACCAGTTTCTTCTAACAACTCGCGGTGCGCGACATCCTCTGGCGTTTCGTCGGGCGCAATCATACCCGCGACTAACTCCATAAGCCAAGGAGATTTAGTGGTTGCTAATGCAGGAAACCTAACTTGCTCAATCAACACAACCTTATCGCACTTAGGATCATAGGGCAGCACAACGACTGCATGGCCACGTTCAAAGACCTCACGGGTGACAGGCTGACTCCAGCCTCCAGCAAATAGCTTATGTTTGAAGGTAAATTGCTCTAAGGCAAAAAAGCCTTGATATAGCGATTTTTTTTCGAGGATTTCAATATCTGTTTGCGAAAAAACCTGAGGCTTCATATCTTATCCTTAACAGTTAAATTTTCGCCTATTATCAAGGCAATTTGGCTCATTTTTAAATAAAATCTGTTACACTTCGCAGTTGACTTGAACGTGTGGGAGTTTTTAGACTCTACGTCATTAAGTTTTAGCTGTATCGGGAAGCGTCGGGAAGCGCAAACCGCCTTGGTAAAGGCATTACTTAGTCTAAACGAAGTTATATATTTCTCCTTTTGGAGATTTTGTCTAATAAGGACAGCAAATGAAATTTAAGATCCGTTCTCTATGCGTAGCATTAACTCTAGCCGCTTCCGCTCCTGCGGTTCAAGCAGATGATTTACTGCAAATTTATCAACAGGCACTGACAAGTGACCCACTCGTGTTGCAAGCGCAAGCGCAACGTAACGCTTTGTTTGAAAAGATTGAACAAAATCGTGCGCCACTGTTACCGACTATCAGTGCAAACGTGGGCTATGACAAGGCATGGAATGATCCTCGAGATGATAGCAGCGGCCTGACTGGCAACCTAAAGCTCAATCAAGTCATCTATGACCATAGTGCTTGGGTAGGTTTAAGCCTTGCGGAGAAAGCCGCTTCTCAAGCTGACTCAACCTATGCATCGGCACTGCAAAATTTGATCACTCGCGTGACTAAAGCCTACTTTGATGTATTAACGGCCAAAGATAACTACGAGTTCCAAGGTGCAGAAAAACGCGCGATTGAGCGTCAACTTGAGCAAACTAAACAACGTTTTGCCGTTGGTTTAACTGCGATTACTGACGTTCATGAAGCTCAAGCACAATATGACTTAGCCTCAGCCTCTGAAATTTTGGCAGAAAATACCCTTGCCAATAGTTATGAAGCACTGCGCGAAATCACGGGTATCGATCACAAAGCCTTAAACGTACTCGACACTAACCGCTTCTCAGCAGTCACACCAGCACCGAGTTCATCTAGTGATTGGTTAAAAATTGCCGAGACCAATAGCGTCGATCTAATGACTCAACGTATTGGCAAAGATATCGCTCAAGAGACCATTAGCCTCTATAAAGCAGGCCATATGCCATCACTAAGCTTAAATGCTGGTTATAGCAAAGGTTTAGAGCAAAAATTAGGTAATTCGAATGAACCTGATTTTGACAACATGAGCGCAGGCATTAACTTAAGTATTCCGATTTTTGAAGGCTTTAAAGTCTCATCACAAGTCAAAGAAGCGCAGTTCCAATATGTTGAGGCAAGCGAGAAGTTGGAACAAACCTACCGTAGCGTAGTGAAAAACGTTCGTAATAACTACAACAACGTGGGGGCGTCAATCAGCTCTATCCGTGCTTACGAACAGTCTGTAATTTCATCTGAAAGTGCATTAAAGGCTACGCAAGCAGGCTTCGAAGTTGGTACTCGTACTATTGTTGACGTATTGAACCGTACACGCGATCTGTACGACTCAAAACGTAAATTATCGGATGCGCGTTACAGCTACATCAACTCGATTGTTGCACTGAAACAAGCAGCGGGTACATTAAACGAAGATGATGTTATTGCTATTAACAACGGCCTAAAAGCTGAATAAGTTAAGCAATAGTGTCCAATAAAAAAACCGCCAAGATTGGCGGTTTTTTATTGTCAGAATTACGACTTAGAAGTCAATTTCGACGCCAGCGAAATAGCCATCAAACTTTGAGTCAGCACTAATGCCAGAGAAATTATTCACATCAAAGGCAAACTCACGATAGCCAACGCGCACACGGGTATCCACCGCAACACCATCAAACTGCCAGCCTAAACCGACCGCATAATCGTGTACATTCGACTCATTCACCCCAAGCATTAAATCTGCAAAGCCAAATAAGCCTAAACCCGGCATGCTCACATGGGTACTGGCGTACCCCATAACAATTCCGCTATCTACGTCTTTCTCTTCTGGATGACCTGCATCTTGGACACGCAGAGAGCCATTCATCAACTTATAAGCTGCGCCCAAATCAAAAGATAAAATATCGTTATCCAGCAGTTCGTAATACAACACAAAATCGGTGTTGCTCAGATCGGTATAACTGGTCACATTACCTTTAAAATCATGACCATTAAAGCTGAAATCAGCGTTCGCCAAGCTACCTTTTTGATCAAGGCTGTTTTCACGAATTTTCAGATTTGGCACAAAAGGCAGTGGGTGTTCAACGGCAAACCAATAGCTACCCTGCGCTGATGAGCTGTAGTCAAAACCTTGTTGTGGCTGACCTTTATCGGAAAAAGTACCGCTAGTATCGGCGCGCCAATAATCGCCACCTATTTTAAAACCAACCACAGTGGCCGCGTGAGCTGATGTAGCCATTATGCAGCCTAATACTGCACTGGCCAGGAGTATTTTTTTCATAATTAACCTTGAGATAGCAAGTTCGTTAAATCAATCACCGCGGCATTTGCACGGGATACATAGTTAGCCATAACCAATGAATGATTAGCGACTAGACCGAAACCACTGCCATTAAGCACAACAGGGCTCCAAACCGTTTGCTGAGTTGCCTCTAGTTCACGAATGATCTGTTTTAGGCTCACTTCAGCATTTTTCTTTTTCAGCACGTCAGCAAAATCGACTTCAACTGCACGCATAAAATTCAGTAATGCCCATGAGGCGCCTCGGCTCTCATAAAACACATCATCAATTTTCCACCAGCTGGTTTTCACCTGATGGCTGGCTAAATTAGGGGTTGATTGACGCGCAGCATTATCCCCCGCTAAATCGGTGTTAAGACGTTCTTGACCTACACTTGCAGATAACCGTTGCGACATACTGCCTAAACGTTTTTGCACTTCTTTGAGCCACTCATTAAGGTTATCTGCGCGGGCATAAAACTGTGCATCTTGATTATTCGGATCCATCATTCGCGCCCGGTACAACTTAAGTAGCTTAATACCATCACGGTATTCGCTTTCAGCACTAGGCACTAACCAACTGGTATGGTCGATATTTAACTTAGCCTGCGCTTCACTCAAATCTTTATCAGCGGTAGATTGCGACTGTGAACGGCTAAACTCTTTACGCATAATCAGCGCCAAATCACGCGCTTGCTCTAAAGCGCCATACTCAAAGGCGGGCATGTTATCCATAAAGATTGAGGGTGGCATAACATCATTCGATAGCCAACCACCTTGCTTATCCAGCAGCGTTTCAACGGTCATAATCAAAGAGGTTGTGGTCGCATAACCAACAACATTCTTTTCTGTGGCAGTAAGCTGTTGTGGCGTCAGCGGATCAGGTTCAATACTCCACCAGACACTCACAACATAACCAATTAAAACAACGCATAAACTAACTCCAGTGACCTTCTTCCATGTGATTTGCATCAAGCGACTCCTTAATGATGGTGATGATGCTCGGGTTCAGCAGCATTCTCGGCCTGCTTAGCGACAGGCAATGTAATCGTCATTTTTTCGCCATCGTTAAACTCTAATTGCAGCTTAACTTGCTGATCTAACACTAATGGAGCCTTAAGCCCAATTAGCATGACATGCTCCCCCGATGGCATCAGGGTTAATTTTCCATGGGATGGAATATCAAAGCCTTCAACATGGCGCATTTTTACCATACCTTGCTCTTCAATAATGGTATGCAATTGCGCTTCGTTCGCTACGTCGGTTGTCACGCCAATCAAGCGTACGGCTTTATCGTTGTGATTTTCGAGCGTAAAGTAAGCGGCAGTATTTGGAACGGTATCAGGCATTGCACGTACATGACCTTCAGTCATCACTACGTTGGCGAAAACAGAAAATGAGGCACAGGATAAGGCAACACAATTAAACATCTGTTTGAATATCGGTTTCAATGTCTTAAACTCCATGTCTACCCAATGTCGTCGTAAAGGAAAACAACCCATGAGTCATATACAGGTTCGGGATGATCAGGGCGTTCGTGTTATCAGCTTTAATCGCCCAGATAAACGCAATGCACTTGATCTTAATATGTATAAACAACTGACAGAATACCTGATCGAAGGTGAAGCAGACAACGACATTCGTGCCTTTATGCTCCATGGTGAAGATAATTGTTTCACCTCGGGCAATGATGTTGCAGACTTTTTGAAAAATAGTGACTTAGGGCCAAACCATCCTGCGGTACGCTTCTTATTTTGTTTATTAGAGCTCAAAAAACCACTGGTCGCTGCCGTTTCTGGTGCGGCTGTTGGTATTGGTACCACTGTGCTACTGCATTGCGATTTAGTTTACGCAGACAATACAGCTAAGTTTCAACTGCCCTTTGTTAATTTAGCCTTGGTCCCTGAAGCGGGCGCGAGTTTACTCCTACCCGAATTAGTGGGTTATCAAAAAGCAGCTGAATTATTGCTGCTCGGAGAAAGTTTTGATGCTGATACCGCCCACAGACTGAACATCATTAACGATGTGATCGCCCAAGAAGAGTTATTGGTTTATGCCTTTAACCAAGCGAAAAAACTAGCCAATCAACCTCCGCAGGCGCTGCAAATTACCCGTCAGTTGATGCGACCACATAAAAACCGTGTGCAACACCAAATGCATCAAGAATTAGAACAATTTAGTGCAAGACTTAAAAGTGATGAAGCAAAAGCCAGATTCCAGGCTTTTCTTAAAAAGTGATACTCACTTAGCAAGTGCTCATTATTGGCATGAGGGTCAATGTGCCCTCTTGTTGATAGCATCTCGCTAACGATTGTGGCCATAAACGTGTATAGGCTGTCCCATTAATGTCCCACAATCTAGAGTACAAAAACTTGGCTTAAATCGGTCTTTTCCATTGTTCTACAAGCAAAGCCAACACAAAATACACCAGTAGACTCACGCCTGGCATAAACAGAATTGCCCCCGCCCATACCACTCGCGTCCAAAAACAGGACCAACCAAATTGCCACGCCATACCTGATGCAACACCACAGACCAAACGTTGTGAATTGTTCATTCGTATTTGCGCTCGTTTCATTTTGAACTCCAAAATTTTATGAGTTACTTATCGCTGACACTATGCCACTGAAACCAGCAGATAATGCCTGAAAACAACGCGAGGCTAATCACTGGTAGCAGTAGCAAAGTCATTAGAGGTGCTACAAACCACATAGGCAGATCCTTACTTATTCGCGCTCAATTCACCTGTGGTTGCCGAATCAGTTTGGGTATCCGCGCTCAGTGTTAGTTGACTATTAAAGTCATAGATACTTTCAGCCAGTTGCGTTTGCAGCGATAACACCAATTCACGCTTTGTATTCACTAACAACTCCTGCGCTTGGGTGCTAAGAGTTTGCTCAATGGCGCTCATAACATCAGATACAGGAGCCGCTTCAGCATGTGCTGTAACACTCGCCATTAATGCACCGAATAACACACTCACTTGAACTGATTTTTTAACATTTGAAGTAAACATGATGTCGTCCCTTTCGATTGATTAACTTGACATAGGGACTATTACAAAGGGCGTGCCAACTTATCAAATAAAACCTAACACACTAATTTAATTAGATTTAAAAATTTATTTTAAGCTAGAACGAGATAAGCGAGATATTTAGGAAAGGTAAAGTGGTGAAAAATACTACAACGTTTAGTGAATCTCACCACTTTTTAAATCGAATGATTATTGAGCAATTATTTCTGTTTGAATACTCAAATAAGCCTGCTTTACCACCTCTATGCCCGCACCGTTTTTATGGGCGTTTTCGCTTAAATAACGACGCCACGCACGGGCACCAGGCAAACCTTGGAATAAGCCAATCATATGGCGAGTGATATGATTTAGGCGTCCGCCCGCCTGCAAGTGAGCCTCGATATAGGGCACCATCGCTTCAATCACAGCCTCACGGCTAATCACCGCCTTCTGGCTGCCACAGAGCAGTTGGTCAACCTGCGACAACATATAAGGATTCTGGTAAGCCTCACGTCCTACCATCACACCATCTAAGTGCTGCAAGTGGGTTTGGGCCTGTTCAAGGCTAGTGATGCCACCGTTAATGCTGATATTAAGCGTCGGATAATCACGTTTGAGCTGATACACACGTTCGTAGTCTAAGGGCGGGATCTCGCGATTCTCTTTCGGGCTTAAGCCTTGCAGCCAAGCCTTACGCGCATGGATAATAAACTCACCACAGCCCTTAGCCATGACAGTATCAATAAAGTGAGTCAAAAACTCATAGCTATCCTGCTCATCGATCCCGATGCGCGTTTTTACCGTCACAGGAATATCAACCACTTGCTTCATGGCATCGACACACTCAGCCACCAGCTCAGGTTCAGCCATCAAACAGGCTCCAAAGCGACCATTTTGCACCCGATCCGAAGGACAGCCCACATTGAGATTCACTTCATCATAACCGCGCTCGGCGGCAAGTTTGGCGCAGCGAGCAAGTTCAGCAGGATTCGAGCCACCCAATTGTAATGCCAGAGGATGTTCCTCTTGGTTATAGGCAAGATAATCGCCACGGCCATGCAAAATCGCGCCGGTGGTCACCATCTCGGTATACAGCAAAGCATTAGCCGACATTAAGCGCGCAAAATAACGGTAATGACGGTCTGTTAGATCCAACATAGGCGCAATGGAAAAGGTTCTATCTATTGATTTTAGCATAAATTCTTTTATTTCAAGGTGCTTAGCTAATGTAGCTTTATTACAGCTAAAAAATATATTTACTAATTTTTGCACATTTTTAGCTATTTTCCACTTGTAGGGGAACCAATAGGGAACCACAATACATTGGACTTTAGGATTCGGGGAACCAAAAAAATGGCGTCATACAGTATTCAAAAACGAGAAAAAGCAGATGGAACTATTCGCCATCGCTGCCTTATTCGAGTCAAAGAAAATGGCAAAGTATTATACACGGAGCAGCGAACCTTTACCAAACACGCGGCTGCTGATGCGTGGGGTAAGCAGCGGGTGGCAGAGATTGAAACCAACGGTTTTGAAGATACCACGACTGATGCAATTACGATTGGTGAGGTAATAGTAAAGGCGCTTGGCGATCCTAACATTGATGCCAGCATTGGTCGAGCTAAGCGATATTGTCTTAATTTGCTTGCTGACTGCGATGTTGCAAAAGTACCTATATATGAGTTAAAGCCTCATCATATTATTGAGCACTGCAAATTACGCCGTAGTTCTGGCACAGGGCCTTCAACAGTATCGAGTGATGTTAGCGTGATCCGCTGGATACTAAGAATCGCTAAATCTAACTTTGGTTTTGAAGTGTCCCAAGGGGCGGTGACTGATGCATATGATGCACTATATACCCAAGGCTTGATTGCAAAATCAGGTAAGCGTTCTCGCCGGCCAACAGCGATAGAAATAGAAAAGCTTAAGGTAGGTCTAGAGGCGCGTTCTAAACAGAGAGCGGCGCATATCCCATTTGTAGACTTGCTCGATTTCTCGATACTGAGTTGCATGAGGATTGGTGAGATTTGCCGCATCACTTGGGCCGATGTGGATGAGGCTCAAAAAGCGGTGATTGTGCGAGACCGCAAGGACCCGCGCAAAAAGACTGGCAACCATATGTTAGTACCGCTATTGGGTGGAGCGTGGGAGATACTGCAAAAGCAGCCACGGTATGATGAACGGGTATTCCCGTATAACTCCACCTCTGTTAGCGCAGGGTTTCAGCGTGTGAGGGATGAATTGGGGATTAAAGATTTGCGCTATCACGACCTAAGGCGAGAAGGCGCAAGCCGGCTATTTGAGAAGGGCTACTCGATTGATGAGGTGGCACAGGTTACAGGGCATAGGAATATCAATACACTCTGGCAGGTGTATACCGAGTTATTCCCTAAGAGGTTGCATGATAAGGATATTTTAAAATAGTTAAAAATATTCTTAATTTTTTGCATTAGCCCAGTCTGCGATATATGCATCCATAGTGTCGTAAAATCCCTCGCGACACTGTGGCGCTATGATTTCTAAAATTTTTGCTATTACATGCAGCTGAATGCCGCAGTCGTGATTCCCCTGCCTGAATGAAATATACCGCTCAGCAAACTGCATCCCCTGCTCATAGCACTGGCACTCTATCCGATCTAAATTGACATCCGTCATAGCCATTACCCCGCGATTGAATTGGGGTAAAAATAAAAAATTTATTTATATTAGTCAAATAAACAAAAAATAAAAAACAATAAAATTAGCCAGTTACATACAAATATAGTGTATTAAAAGTATAAAAACTAGATGCACAAATTTTGATAAGCTGTTAGGAACTAATTTGATAACGAGGCTCAACAACCTATTTTTAAATGGGATTCTCGAACGATCAGCATCATGAATGGGATAAAAATATGTGTAAAAAATTTAAACGTAAAACAATGTAACAAAATGTAATTAACTAAACATCTATCTCCACAAATGGCAAATCGGGTGCAGTCCCTAGCACCCTACCATCTTGCACATAGATATTGTCGCCAACGGTAGCGGTGCCAATGGCGCGGATGGTGTGGCCGCTGGCGCTGCTGGCGGTGACAGTGCCATCGGCATTAACGGCAGAAACGAGCATGATCTGCCGTGGCAATACCAACGCTGACTGAAGTTGTTTAAGCAAAATAGTGCCCCTTAGTCGAGTGGACAGATCAATGTAATGCTTTGCTCGATATCGATATCGCCGCGATCGCTTACAGTCGCGCGGAGAGTCCAGCTATCGCACACGCCTTTGAAAACTTCGCTGTTGATGGTGACACCAACCAACATGCCAGGCGTTGCGGGTGGTAAATCGGCCATCACTGGCATCGACAAATTCACAGTTAACTTATCGCCCGTTTCTGCCAGTGCGTTGGTGCCGGCTACGCGGGCGGCTTGGTTGTCAACAATCAACTGAGCACTGATATCAGCCGCGGGGATATTGCCCGCACTGCCTGTACGTTTGACTTTTGCGCTAATGCCATGCTGTTCGCCACGCAGCCACACCACGTTACACAATGGATTGCGGCTAACCGAGTCGCTATAGCTAGTGATCACCGCATCGTGCAATGCCAGATCAGGCACTGCGGTAGCCATTGCCCACGGCGCAGTAGGCCAACGCGGTACTATAGTCAGCTTTTTAGCAGCATCATCGGTTAAGATCATGCAGCCCAATTGCCCTACCGCCTCAGCTACTGCTTCGATAGGCGTTTTATTGCCGACGCTAAAGGCACCCGCTGGAATAGTAAAATCAGTGATGCCGTTAAGCTCGACCGTCCAGTCAGTATTTTGCAGTAAGTCGCCCAACAAACCTGCAAAGCTGCGGGCGCTAGCGTTGGTGTAACTGATTGGCAACTTATACGGCGCAGACAACTCAGCCACACGGGATCGGCCAGTGCTGTTATAAGTGGCACTGCCAAACACCTTACTTACGCTTGGCTGTTCCGCAATCGCGTAAAACTCATAGCCGTTGATGCTGATCAGCAATAGCTCATTGTGTGCGCGCTCGGCATCGATACGGCTTGAGAACTCCAAGCTTACCGCGCGGGCCCACTGTCCACGGCTATGGCTAATGCTCACGCTGCTGATCACAATCACTGTGCCGTCTGAAACTCGGGTGCATGTCACCGTTGGCTGCATTAAGTAGTACCTGCGGATTTGGGGTTCGATGGGGATTTTAAAATCGAGTGGTGGTAATACGGGATTGCCGTCAATCAAGCCGCCGCCATCATCCCAGTAACAATAATTAGGTGATGCGGTAAAGCGCAGCACAACGGGATTAGGATCATCAGCTAGCGGCTCATTAAAGCGCAGTGTGACTTTTCCCACTGGCGGACGGTATTTACTCGAGCAAACCCAGCGCGGCGCATGTGGCCCCCACGTAATAGTTTGCTCAGTATCAACTACAATCCCGAGATAACTGATAACGTGCGCGATCTCAGCTTGTGGGCCATCAATCCAAGTGACAGTTACCTCACGATCCACGGCGGTAAAGTTCACCCACGGCAATACAGTCAACGTCACATGGTCCTTTGGCGTTAGCCACACAATCTCAAGGCCAGTTTGATGATCATCCGGTGTTATCCAGTTAATCGCCAAATCACTGCGAACCTCGTCACCCACAGCCCATGCAAACTGCGTATGTATGCCCGTTGATTGCGGGTTAAGCCATTGGATATCGGTATTGAGTTGGGTGCCGTTGTCGTTATCCCACGCGCCAGTGCATTGCGATTCATGCTCGATTGATGCCTCAGCCAGTAATAACGCTTGCTGCACTGGGTTTAAATCCGCCCAACTAAAGCCAAGCTCGATACCAAAGGAATTATCGACAATAACAGGCGCATCATTAAAGCGGATTTTTACAGGCGAGACAGCGTTTAACCAAGGTTTATTGAAACGGATTTCAGTGGCTGTCATGGGCGAATATTCACAGTGTTACCATCAATCAACTCGGCTTTAACACCGTCCACAATAGCGGCACGATAAGTACGATCTCTATCGAAAATGACTACAAACAGATCGTTTGATGTAGTGAACTTCTTCGGTACAATGAATTTGTTTGTAAACCCATCACGCACTAACTGTGTAAAGTTAAACTCGCGCAAATGAATTGACGCGACTGTGACAAGCTCTGCATCCACATCACAGTCAATCTCAACCAATCCTTGATAGTATGGTACATCTACTAATCCACCTCTTATTTCCGTGCCTTTATACATACCATTCCCCACTACACTGAATAACGCATGAGATATTCATTGGTGATGCAGGGAAGTAGTATTTGTCACCACCGAGAGTACGTATAATTGGTAATTCAATTTTAAAGAAGGCGCGAATGTGCGTTACAAATAATCCGGGAATGAACCCCCTACACAGTGGTAGTGATGCGGTTGGTGTACCTTCGTTAAGTAATGGAGCCCTTTGTAAATCAATAGGTGTATTAGTTACAGCAGGGTCAAACTCGGTACTGGGTGCAAAATACAACCAGTCGCTTGAATAATCACAGGACATTCTATAACCAGCACTGTCGGTAGCACCGTCAGTTGCGAACAACTGCACAGCAGATTTAGATCCTCCACAAAAAAATGTAGCATTGCTGTAATCATTAATAAAAGCATCCCCAACGGATTGATGCCCTGTTGCAATTGAAAATATACCAGGGTCATTAGGTATATATGATTCAATATCACCAATAAATATGACAGCGGCATAACCATTTGTGTCGAAATTTTCTTGTAATTTGGTTTCTGGCGACTCAACTATAATGTAAAAAGATCGTGCTGTGGCGATGACCGTCCACCCTTTTGAGGGTTTACCACTAGATGAAAAGTTGGTAGTGAATCCACGAAAACCACATTTATTAATATATGAATCTAACGCTGTAATCTGGTTTGCAGCAGTAAACCGCACTGTGGCACCAACTGCATTACTACCACTGTGCGGTTCAACTTGCACTGCACCACCACTGCCACCTGCCACTAACGAGTTGCTAAATACAGCCTTGTTAGCACTTGCATCCTCAAAAACCAAATTCCAACCAGCCCCGACCATGGTGCCATAACCATTGACAAGACACGCTTTCAAGATGTCGATCACATCAGACGGTTTAGTTATCCGTTGGACTGGCGCACCTGCATCGGTAGAACGATAAACGGTTACTGGTAATCCCATATAAACTCCTGAATAAAATTTGCTAGGTTCTAGAACCTATAAGCGCAGCGCCCTAGCGCCTGCTGTTAAGACTCATTGCCGCGGAATGCGAGTACGGCGCGGTCCGTTGTTATTTGTGAGTGACCGCTTTGCACTGTGCGCAGTAGCATGACTGGCTTACTGGCGGCATAGGTTTTAAAGCGGATGGCTTCGCCTGCATTCCAACCGCCACCAAAGGCTGCAGCGCGGATGATAAAGTAAGGCGCTTGCGTTAGCGGGTTAACGGGGGCAAAGTCGTTTAAGGTGTCACCCGAGGCAATTTGACCAATGCGGCGACCCACGCAGCGGAACGCCGTTTGGCTAGTGAATATCAGCACCCAATCTTCATTTATCGCCGTGTCGTTACGCACTTCAATTGGATAATCGACATTGTTCAAATTGCCTGTGGCGGGTTCGCCGTCTAAATCCCAATTGTTTGACCACGCCGTCATATCGCGCACGGGCCCAACACGGGCTTGCAAGTCACCGAGGTTTTGCACACTCGATACCGTGGCGCCAATGGGGTATTGGCGGCTGAGTTCGGAGGCAAGCACTAACGAGTTTTTGCGCACCTCAGTCACTAGCGCTACCTCACCAATGGTATCGGTGAGGATAAATGGCGCAGTAAAGCCGCTAAAATCACTGTTGATAGTGACAACGCCCGTTTCTTTAACCCATGTGTAATGGGTGTTTGCCACCGTCCACAGGCTTTTGCCTTCGGCATCGGTGATATCAACAAAGCGCGCATTTGCCCGAGCATTGTAGGTTTGCGCGGGCGCAGGGCTGCTTAGCACTTGCACGGCAGTATCTTGAATAGAGACTGAGTTCCACGCAGTGAAGGCGTTAACAATGCCGCCGTTTTTAATCCGCAGCGGATTAAGACCGTAGAGCTCTGGCGGTGGTGATAGCGACACGGTTTCGCTAATGTCGTAACGCAGCGATTTTAAATCTACGTTTTGGGCAAAGCTTAATGAAACGTTGGTACCCGTGATCGTGCCGGTAATGCCTGATCCAGTGATCACCCCTGCCGCATCGCTTGATGCCGATAGCAAGGTATCGCCAGCAACGTTACTCACTTGCACATAAAAAGTGTCAAGCACAGGCGCATCGGTCACTAATGCAAAGTTGGCGATATTGTCCGAGGTCAGTTGCGGCTCAACTAAGCAGTTATAAGTGATGGTAAAATCGCCACGGCTATCTAAAAACTTAGTGGCCACGCCAGTCTCATAATCCAATTGCACTAAGCGCACGCTGTTAGCTGCATCAACAAAGTTACCCTCTGAGGTTTCGGTTAATACTGCGCTGCCTTGGGATGTATTGGTAAACACCACCCGCATTTGGGTTGAGCCAAGAGTGATTTTTTTGTTTGCAGGAAACGCCGAACCATAGCTATACACCGCATATTTAGCGGCTGAAATATACTCAATGGTAATGGCTTCGATATCGTAATAGCTAAGACTTGTTTTGGCTGTAAAAGTAGCAGTAGTGCCAACAATAGAACTATTCCAAATAGATGGCATATTAACTACTTTTGGAGCCAAGCGCAGGCCGTTATTAACGTAATCATCACTCAGTAAATCAGGCAGTTCAAAGATGTACGTTTGCTGTCCTGCGATATAGGGCGTACTGGCGGTTTTAGGGATAATGCCGCTTCCATCATCACCAGAGGTAATCGTATTGCCAGACAATGGATTAAGGGTTTTAACCTTGGGCAACAATTCGGTAATCGTTGACTCAAGCATAAGCTCATTGCCTGTAGATGCCGCAGTTAACTTGCTTACGCCGTGGTACTTAATGCCATCGTTTTCACTCACGTAGCGCATTTTAGTGCAACCGGCTTCGCCATTGATGGTGATATCGTAGTTTGGCGTATTAAAAGGGATCGCGGGTTTAAATTGCACATTGCCAGTTGGTCCACCTGTGACGGTTTCTTGGATCTCGCAAAAGTGCTCAAAGCGCGGATACTGGGCATTTTCAGCGCCTGGATACTCCACGCTAATCACAATCTTTTGGCCTTTTAACAGGGTGACGTTGGCCCAATACTCGGTACCATTAAAAAGGTAACTCGATTGCAAATAGGCACGGGGGAAGGTGTCTTGACCTGCGAGCAAGCCGATCAAGCGGTTGCGGATTAACTGACCAGCGCGTACCGAGGATTCAAGGATTTCAACCATATCCGTCATACGGTCGGCATCGTCTAGCGTATCCGCCTCGGCAATCAACATGCTTACTAGCGGATCTGTCGGCTTTTGGCTAATAAACACATGGACGTCGAGCAGCAACTCACGGCCAGCGGTATCTAATGCCGGATAGCATTTAACGATATCCACCGCGCTCATCGCGTGGTCAATATCCGAGATCGCCGGAAACAACTCATTAAGCTTGCCGGATTGCACAACCAGCTTAGTACGCTGGCCGCCTGCGTCATCACTTGAGCCCAGTTGTTCTGGCTTAAATACTTTTAAATCGGCACGGGTGATAGTCATAAAGTGCTCACATCGTTAAAAACTTAAGGGTGACGTTAGTCAGTTGCGCAAAGCCTTGCACCTCATCAAACACATCTTCGCCGCTGATCGGCGCGCCTTGGGTGTTATCCCAAATCACGTTGTAATCGGTACCCTCATAGCTAAGGGTAAAGGCGGTTAAGGTACTGGCGGCATGGGCCTGCAATTGCTCAAATTCGCTGCGCGCAAGCCATCCGTCTTTAGTGCCAAGTTCCATGGCATGGCCTACTGGGATAATGGTTTGCTGCACCTGCGGCGCGCCATTTAAGGCGCGCTTGGTATTGGCTGCAACCCGCACTTGATTGTTGCGATTCAGCCACAGCAGATCGGCACTAATCGCGATGGTATCAATGGTTGTCATGGGAATCCTTAAAGAAGGCCCTAGGAACAGCGAGGCCCTAGGGACTAAAAGCTAGAACCTAGAACCTAGAACCTAGAACCTTTGTTACCCGCCTATCGATTGCAAACGCTTGATTTCCGCTACTAACTCAGTCACCAAGCTGCGCTTCATGCTGGCATCAAAGGTGTTGTTACCCACTTGCAACTTAAGCACAACCGTATCCGCGCTATTGCCCACAGGGGCATTCTCGCTAGAGGTTGTGGTGGTTGTGGTTTGGGTAACCGCTTTGGTACTCGCATTGGCGGCAGCGGTTTGCTGCTTGGCCTCGGCTTCGCTTTTGGCCTTGGCGGCTTTATCGGCTTCTTGCTGGGCTTTCACTTCTGCGGTGCGGAACTCATACACCTGATTGAGTGTGCGCTCGGCTTCTTGCAAGTCAGCAATGAGCTGTTTATCGCCCGTGCGTTCGGCGGCGGCAAGTTGCTGCTTGAGATCGGCAATCTGCTCTTGATAACGGCGCTTTTCGATTTCATCTTGACGGCCTAGATATCCGTCAAGTTCATCCTGCAGTGACTTAAGTGTGGACTCAGCGCTATCGCGCAAAGAGTCCATGTGCTGCTTGGCGCTGGACAGTGCCGAGTTAAGCAAGGACATATCTTGATCATTGACCAAATCCAACGCTTTGGTGGCACGTTCAGCACTCGAAATAATGCTAAGATTGGCAGAATCGGCATTATCCAGCGCTTCAACCAATTGCAGCAGTTCAAGCTTTTGCCGATAGTAGGCGCGCTCGGCAATCTTGCCCGCCTTTTCAGTTTCCAATGCCCAAGTGCGCAGGCCAACAAAGTCGATGGTTTTAGCAAGGGTATTATCTAACTCGTAGATCACCCCGGTTAAACGCTCGATTTCGTTTTCTACTTCGCCCAGTTCGCCAAATTCCTTTTTGACATTCTGCACACCGTAAACGATGGTGTTAAAGTATCTTGCAGCGCCATCACTTAAGGATTGCACCTTAGTGAGTACCGCCGCCCCTATATCAGCAAAGTATTGGGCGATATCGCCTAGGCCTGTACCCGCATCCTCGGCAGATTTAACTATCGTATCGAGGGTATTAACCACCGAATCGCCCATGTTGCTCACGTCATTATCGACTTGATTAAAGGCGGTGTTACTGTTTTGAGCAAAATTGGTTTGCGCTGAATTGACCTTGCCATATTGATCAATGAGCTTGCCGAGCTGATCGGTTAACCCCATCGCTGCCGCTTGCTGCTTGAGCGAGGCTGCCACAGTACCGTCACTAGACTGGCCGTATTTTAGCGATGCCTGTTCGGCCTTTAGCGCGCTTTCGGCATAGGTTAAAAACGCTTGGTTTAAATCGTATGTCGAGGCGGCACCATCCTTGGCACCTTGTTTAACTTGCTCAAAGGTCTTTTTGGCTTCTGCGGCTTGATCCTGCAATACCTTGGTAGTGGTAATGCCTGCTTTAGCCATCACTAACTCATAGTCAGTTGCGGCTTGCGCGGTTTTGTTAACCTCAGTAGTGAGTTGGCCTTGCGCCTTTGCCAGCTCTGCCGCGGCCTTTTTGGCGTTATCTTGGGCGGCTTTATAGTCATCAACCGAGGCTTGGCCAGCGATAAACGCATCGCGAACTTTACTTAGTTGATCTTGCGCTAGCTGGTTTTGCTCATTGCGCAAATTAACTGTGGCATTGGCTAAGGCTGTATTGCCGTTGGCTAACTGCTGTTGACTATCCGCCTGACTCAGTTGCACATCACCTAGGCGCAGTGTGGCATTTTCAAGCGCAATCTGTGCCGCTTCAAGCTCGGCCATGCTGGCGGTGCCTGAATTTTTAAGGGCGGTGTAATGCTCCTTAGCGGCCTGTTCGCGCGCCTTCCATGCTGCCACCTCTTTGGCGGCAGATTCATTGGCCTTTTCAGCGGCGGCAACGGCCTGTTGGCTAGCCTCAATCTGCTGCTCAAGTTGACTTTTAACCGCCGCTTTTACCTTCTCGGCATTATTAACTTGGGTCTGAGTGGTGCCATCGGAATCAAGGCGAATATCCACGCCCATTTGTTTTAGCGCGGCGGTGGCATCGCGGGCGTCTTGTTCGACTTGATCAAGATAGGCTTTCGATACTGCCTTTAACGCATTGGCCTGTGTCTCTAGCGTTCTGGCTAACTCATCACCGCCGAGAGTACCAACAACCGTGGCCCAACCTTGCAGGATCAAGGCGAACACACCGCTAAGCGTTGCGCCGAATGTAGCCACCACCGAGCTGAACACATTGAATATCAGCCGCACCGACCCCGCGACAACATTTAACCCAGTGGTAAAGGCGTTGATGTTATCGAGTGTCGCTTTGAGGCTTTCGCCGCCATCGCGTACAAGGTTGCGGAAAAAGTCGCTGATATCCTGCGAAGCCGCTTTTATGCTGCCGCTTTTGTTGAGTTCGTCAAACTGCGCATTGAGATCTTTGAGCAAATCAACCGCGACTTGGTACGCACCAGAGTCAGCGATGATTTGTAAAAACTGCTCCCATTTATTGGAGATTAAATTAATCTGCCCACCAAGACGCTCAAGACTTAGCGCAGCTTGACCATTTGCCTGTTTGCCCATTTCGTCAAACAGCTGCTGCATCACCTCGTGGCCAAGCTTACCCTGCTCACTCATTTTACTGAGTTCTAGGGTATTTTTACCTGTGACCTTTGCCAACAAATCCCAAACGGGCACACCGCGTTCAACCAACTGGAGAATTTCTTCGCCTTGGAATTTTTGCTTAGCCCATGCCTGACCTACCGCTAAGATGATCCCCTCTAAATCCTCTTGGCTAGCCCCAATCTTAGCGTTGTAATCGACCATGGCTTGCAGTGAGCCATTCATAGGGTCGATACCAAAAGTCTTTAATGAGGCAAAGGCTTGCTTAGCGCCTTCTAACTCGGTGCCAGTACGGTTGGCAAAATCATTAATCCATGCGGTGGCTTGCTCACCTGCGGCGATTGAGCCCATCATCGCCGTCATTTGGGCGCTAAAGGCTTGGGCTTTATCGCCTGCGGTGAGGATTGACTTTAGGCTTTCCCATAGGCGATCAACGCCAACATACGCGCTCGCCATGGCGATAAGCGAGCCTGTGGCCGCTTTAATGCTGCCACCAAAATCACTCGCCTCTTTTTGCGATTCATTGAGTAATTTATTGTGGCGCTCAAGCCGAGTGTTAACGCCTTTTAAAGCAACTTCGGCGGCGGCTTGTTGAGTCTTTAACTCTTTGCTGGCATCGGCCAGCTTGTTCATATCAATGCCGGCTTTATTGAGCACGACTTGTTGTTTATCGAGTTCGGCCTTGTTGCGACCAAGGCTGGTGCCAAGTTGATTTAACTCGGTGCGGGCGCTTTTAACCTTAAGCGCGTACTCGGCATTTTGTTGCCCAGCTTTATCAACTTCGCTACCGAGTTGCTTTAACTCGGTTGATTGCTTTTCGAGTTCGTCAGCCAACGCCTTGGCGCTGGTTTCGGTATTCTTTTGGGCAGACTCAAGTTGCTTTAAATCATCTTTGGCTTGAGAGAGCGCTTGCGCCTGTGCCTTGCTAGCCTGTGCGCCTTCGCCTTGAGTGGCGGTTAAGCGCTCAACCTCGGCACGGGCTGCGGCAAGCTGCTGATCGTACTTAGCCAGTTCGGCAACGGTTTGGCTGTATTCAGTTTCAAGCTTAGCGGTTGAGTTAGCCGCCTCTTTTTGTGCGGTTTCAAGCTGCTTGGCTTGGGTGGCTGCTTGCTTTTGCTGTTTAACTAACTCATCGAGCGCGCGGGCGCTATCAACGTATTTACGTTCACCTTTGCTAATGGCAGTGGTGAGATCGTCAATGGCAGCAATGGCGGCTTGTTGATTTTTTAAATCATCCAGGCGCTGATTTAAGACTTCACTTTGGTTTGCTAACTCTTGTAATGCCTTTTCAGATTTAGCCGCCTCGCTCGAAAACAGGTCTTTACCTTGAATAATCAAGTTGACGATTTGATCTTTAAAGCTCATGGCATCACCAATGGAATAAACAAACCAAAATAAAAAGCCCACAGCATTGAATAAATGCTGTGGGCCTTTCGTTTAACTGAACTATCCGGAATGTCCGGATAGTTGCACCAACATTATGCGGCGCTACGTTTAAAGAACTTAGACTTGCCAGTGGCAACGATAGAACTATCGGCCAGCACACCGCCTTCGATATCAAAGCTACCGAAGTCATCGCCGATCAAGTCCAAGCCAGCAGTTGGGCTTGGGCTCCATTTGTAGAAGTCCAACACCCAAGGCTTACCTGTGGCATCGTTAACACCATCAATTACCACAGGAACTGTAGTACCTGATTCAGTGAGGGCTTGCAGTACGTTACCGGCTTTTTTGGTGTAGCTGACTTTAAGCGCTTGGCCTGCGGTAATCGCTCCGCCTGTTAAGGCGCGGATACCGCCAGCACTAACCACATAGTCAGTATCTTTGACATACGTTACCGCGCCAGCTTCGTTTTTAACAACTGGAGCAACAGTGGTGTCGATCATAAATGCTGTTCTGGCTAAACCATCCAATACTGCAACTAACGGTTCGTCAGTTACCGCACCAGCAGCAACAACTTCAACTACACCGCGCAGGGCTAACGCCATGTTAGCGTTGCTAAAGTCGTTCATGGTGAATGACAATTTAACCGATTTTACCTTGGTGATTTCGGCCGCATTGCCGCCACCGCCACGGTAGTTAGGTTGGGTTTTGGTTTCTTGCTCGATGGCAATTTTTACGGCTGAGGCGTTGCCAACGTCGCGGCCAGCAACGTAAACGATGCCAGAGCCGATGTAACTCTCGACTACGGTTTCACTCATAGTGATTCTCCAAATTTAACGGTATTAACAAGGGATAGGGTGAGCACCGCTAACCCGTGTTTTTCATGGGCTTCGGGCATGATGTACTTACAGGCTTCTAACTCTTTAAAGGTGATCACCGATGGCAACCAGCTAACTTTCTCCACCGTGCGCTCATCTTTGTAAAACGCGGTGCGAATAGCGCGAACGAGGTTAATGAGATCGGCCGTTGGCGTTTGGGTTTTATCAACGGCAATACCCGCCACCACTTGCAGTACCAGATCATCACGATAGGCATCAACGCCATTTCTAGCGCCAAAGGCATCGGTAAACGGCTGCAAAAAGATAAACATCTTTTCCTTAGCCACGCCTTGGGCATAAAAGCCTTCGCGCACGGTCGCGCCGTCAACCGTTTTTAAACGGTCGATAATTGCTTGGATCATGGGAGTCCTTAACAAAGGAATGAGGCGCTAGGACCTAGGACCTAGTACCTAGTTACTATCTATCCGCGTACTGGCCGTATTTATTTTGCAGATACGCAATAATCGGCGGCTCAATATCGTCGCGGATTTTGCGGAAACTGCCTGCCACTGAAGGGCCGTACATGGCTTTTTGCCCCTTAAGCTTGCGCCAACTGTTATCGCCTTTAGTTCGCTCAAACATGATTTGATTGCCGTTTTTACCAATAACGGTAAAGGTGCCTTTAAACCAAGTTGGCTGATTACGCAGTGCGCTAATCATATGGCCGTCAGTTCTTGAGCGGCCGTTTTTGCCTGTGCGGGTTAATGGTCTGGCAAAGCGGGTTAAGGTACTGGCACGATAACGGGCAGTGATCACCCCTTTTAAGTTGCGCGGGTCCACACTCACAGAGAGATGTTGCTCAATATAACTGCGGGATTTAAAGCCATAGCGGTTAAAGATGGCATCGACAGCCGCCTTTTGCCCAAACTTTACCGTGTCATCAATGGCGCGGTTTATCGCTGGCGCTTGGGCGGCACGGATGCGGTTCAGTTCCTTTGTTACCGCCTCCATTCCTTCAATCTTTATCCGCGCCATGGGCTATTCCTCAATGGTGATATAGATAAATGCCACGCAAACACTATCCATGCTCACGCGCTGAGTCAGTCTGCCCTGTTGGCCATTGGGGATAAAAGCTCCATTTTCGTCAACACTGCCTAGGGCAAAGATATCACCGGCATTGACCGCACCCTCACTCAGTAAGAACTCGGCGCGGCTGATTAGCTCAGGCACATACTCATTGGCTGATGCGGCAATTTCGGCGCCGTTATCATCAAGGCTCACTAAGCGCGTAAATGACTCTGTGCCATCGCTTGGGGTAAATTGGCACGGGTCAGCCAAACGCTTAAACACCCGTGCCATTTTACCGTTCACACGGTCGGCAAAGTTTCTGCCCACGTTAGGCATTAATCTTCACCCAAACAGTGGCTTTTCCATTACCAGCAGCATCCCACGCCTTACCGACCAACGTATTGCCTGAGGCGGTAACCGTTAGGCGTTTGTTAGTGTTATCCCAGTACAGCGCCGCGCCTTGGGCGACAACATCGGTACTGAGTTTAGGTAGTTCAAACACGCCTTCGGTCACGCCTTCGCCTGATGTATTGGCAGCAATAGCGCCGATGGCGACAACTAACAAAATACCTAAAAGCACGGCTTCACCACTGGCGACAGCGGCGGTGGGTGTAAAGCTGATGGTCTTGCCATCTTGAATGTAATTTTTCATCTTGGTTTCCTAATGGAGTAAAGAAGTGACCAGACTCTAGAATCTAGAATCTATAAGGGCGCAGCCCGTTCTAGCAGCGAAGCGCCCTGCTTTATTAATTACACGCCTGTTGATTTCACCAAGCCACGATAATCAAGTGGAGCGACACCAGCATCGATACGCACTTTGGTGGCTACGCCGTCGATAGTGAAGCCTTGTTGCTGTTCGATATAAGGCGTGTCAATACCATCAAGGTAAGCTACCTCAATGGTGTCACGTCCTTGGCCTGCGGCAAGGAACCACGCCGCCGCACTGCTATCATCCAAACGAGCCTCGGCGATCACTTCGGCAAAGTTTTGGATAGGGTTAGCAACACCCGCGTTAATATCCGCACCTTTTACTGAACTAGACTTGATGATCTGGTTAAAGGTGGTTTCTAATGCCACTGGGCATAGCACAAACTCAGGACGAATATTGAGTGGGCGATTACCCGATTTTTGCTTACGCATTAACATGCGCGCCGCATCAAGGCTGGCCACACTTGGGGCGCCACTGCCTAAGTTGCCGTGTTCTGCATGGAATAAAGTTTTACCGTCAGCCATTGCGGGGTTTTTGGTTAATACTGCATACACTAAGTCACCAATGGTTCCCTTGGCAGCAAAGCCCATTTTCATTGGGATATCAGTCAACATGCTCATATCATCGTTGATGATCGCTTGACGGGTAATACTGAATAGCTCGCCATAGGTTGCCAGCGCGATTTGTTGCGCATGGTCGCCAACGGTTACGTACTTATATTCAGCCCCTTCGCGCACTTGACGCAGACTATTAAAGTCGCCAAGGCCGATACGTTTAGCGATATTAAAGTTGCCGAGTTGACCTTTTTTAGTCCAGCGCTCGAAGGTTTCTTCGGCTGTTTCCCAGCCCATAAGCACTGACTTATTAGCCACATCTAACAGAATATTGCCAAAGTCGCTTGAGCTATGAGTAAACGCTAGACCCACCATCTCCATTTTATTGAGTCCTGCGCAGCCAATACCACGGTCCAGCAGTGATGCACGGGCCAGTTCAAGCATGCTGTAACTTGAATAGTGGTTGCTAGCTTCTGCTGTCGCGTGACCTGAACGCGTCATTAACTGGGCGCGAATTGAGTCACCAACGATATTGCCGTTGCCAGAGTGGATAATCACCCGATTCGGCATGGTCGCGGCTGGCGTGGTGTTTTCACCAAGCTTAGCCAAGATCATGTCTTTGGCTTTATCGGCATCAATGGACGCGTCAGCGATACACTGATTCTTTAACTCGGCCAGCTGCGGGAATGCCGCAAACGCCGTGTTAATGCCATTCATGCGCGCGGTATTTAACGCAATCGCAGCCGCTTGAATAGCAGCAGGATCGGGCTGTGCAACTGGTGCAGTATATGGTGCAGGTGCTGGAACCTGAGCATTAATGACAGGTGCGGCCGCTGGAGCGGGTTGTTGGGCAGTTGCTGGTGCAGGAGTATTGATATTACCCTGCATTGCAAATGAAGCTTTCAGTTTTTCAGGCATGTTTTCATACTCCTGGAGTCGTTTTGGATCAATGGATGCAGCTAGCTGCAACGGTTCAATAATTTGGTCAGCTAACCCAAGCGCCACGGCTTCTTGAGCACTTAACCAAGTGTCTGATTTAAAGAATTGAGCTAGCTGTTCTTCACTCAATTTTCCCTTGGCTTTGTCTTGATAAGCCTTACCCATGCTAGCGCGCCATTTGTCTAGCAAATCGGCGTATTCGCGTAAGTCCTCTGCTGTTCCAACTGCGCCGCCCCAGTTGCTATGGATCATCAAGTAGGCATTGGATGGCATGATCACTATGTCAAAGGCCATGCAAATAACGCTGGCCATTGATGCGGCGATGGACTCAATGCAAATTGATTTTTGGCAAGGCCAGCGGGCGAGGATGTTATAAATAGCCATGCCATCAATCACATCACCGCCACCAGATTGGATATAGGCTTTGAGCTGGGTTATTTTTCCCATAGCCCGTAAATCGGTTGCGATTTGTTTGGCGGTAAAGTCCCAACCAACATCACCATATAAAATTAATTCTGCTACGCCGCCAGCAGCGGCTTTCATGCTGTAGAAGCCGCGCTTTTCATTACTCGCGGTCTGACTGTTGCCTTGCGGAGCGATCAGCGTTCCGTTTGGCAGCATTGCGCTTAGCGTTGCTACCGCTACTGCTATTGGGGTCTTTTTCACTATTTGGATCTCCTAGCGATGGGTCGGGGTCGTTGGCGGTCACCATGTGGTTTTCACGGTTGTATTCCACCTCGCGTTTACGCTGGCGCTTCACTTCGGTTGGGTTGCGGCCTCTGGCGCGTGTCCAATCGGCCTCAGTAGCCACGTTGGCTGCAATCATCATTTCCCAACCTTCGGCCTCTTTGCGTGGGTCAATCCACGGCATAGTGGGGCCGTAGTACACAGCATCGAACAAGGTGCGCGGGTCGAGATCGGGCGGTAGCACTAATGGGTCTTGCTTGTTGAGCAATTCCATTTTTAAGAAGTTACGAAACACAGGGCGAGACCAACCGGCACAAAACCATTGCTGCATAATGCGGTTGGATTCGTCTTGCTCAACTAACTCTTGCCGCTGGCTTGAATAACTGCCTTTGTAGTCGCGCGATATGCTCGAGTAACTGCCACGGCTACCCGCTGCGACGGCTTTCATCTGGCCGTTGCGAAATTCCACTAAATGGACGTTGGGGCGATTTGACTCAATCATCCCCACATCTTCACCGGGCTTTAAATCGTCAAACGTCATGCCTGGTGCAATGGGGATTTCGCGATTGCTGGCTTGGTCATCCATGATGTACATCGAGGCATCACCGCGCTTGATATAAAACGCCAGCGCAGCGGCAATCCGTGCGGCCACGCGCTCGGATTCTTCGTAGTCTTTAATGTCGGCTAAGCGGGTTAAAATGCCGTGGAATATCGACACGCCGCGCAGCTGGTGCAGGCGCTTGAATAAACCGAGGTGCATCATGTTTGATGCGGCTACGGCTTTGGTCTTGTAACGAAAACCGACTTGATCAGCGGGGTGATCAAGCAGCACATGATAGTTAACTACTTGGCCCCAGCTGTTAACCTCAAGCCCTTGGCGTACCCGCTTTGCGGGTTCGTTTAACTCGTAGGGGATAAAGTCGGCCTCAAGCGCCTCGATGCTGTATTGAGTGCCCTGCTCGTTCGGATGACCAAACTTGCTAACGCGCCCCATCACATGCTGACCGAATACATCGCCATCACGCAGCGCACTACGCAGCACTAAGCGCTCAAGCTCTGGGCGACTAAAGCGGCCTGTAACATCGCACTTAAGCGACCAAGTGGCGAAACGGCGCTGAATATCGTTGGCGAGTTCGTCCAAGATTTCGCCGCTCATACTGCGCGGCTGCGGCTCAACCACAATCCCTTGGGCACCGATCACCCGTTCTTCAAAGCGGTCTAAGATACCAATGCTTAAGTCGTGGTTTTCATCTAACCAGCGTGCTTGCTCGCGCAGGCTTTTACCCGCCGCAAATACCGCTTGGTTGGCACCACGGCTTTCTTTTTTTGCGCGGTGAGTGCGGCTTGGGTTTGCCGCCTCATAGCCTTTTAAATTGCGGTAGCTCATTGCAGCGGCTTGACGCTGCAAAGCTAAACGCGGGGCAAATATCGCCAGCGCATCGTTGATAATGCTCATAATAATCCTTAAAAAAGGCGCTAGGTTCTAGGGCCTAGGGTCTGCTTTCCCTAGTACCTTTTAACTAAAGCTTGCGAATTTAACCCCGCCTTGTGGGCGGCTATAAGCAGCTAAGCGGCGTTCCCATTCGAGGCGACCTTTGCGGATTTCGCCAAGATCTTCGGTACTCATGGTTTTGCCGTTGATGGTGGTTTGTTTGCCTGCCAATACATCAAGCTCGGCTGCGATATACGCATCGATCATCTGTTGGCATTGTTGTTTGCTCATGGCGTTACCTGTATATCCTGTGGTTTACAGCCAGCCGCCGCTTGCACCGCCGCCGCCACCGTTTAGCCAGCTATTGGCGCTTGGCTTGGGTTTGGTTACGGGTTTAGGTTCTGCGGCGGGTTGTTCGCTATTGGTGGCGATGGGTTTAACGGGCGACAACTTGTCGAGATTGATGCCAAATTTTTCGATGGCGATATACAACGCGGCCAAGGCGTAGACAAAACAGTCCAGCGCCTCGTTACGGCGCTTACCTGCATCCCAGCGGTAAACTATGCGGCCATTTTCCCGTTTAGGAATTTTGCGTTCGGCAGTGAGCTGTTGCAGCTCAATGTCGTCACACACGGATTCATTTAGCGGGAAATGAATAGCCCCAGGCTTACGCACATCCACATCAGGGTCGATGCGCAGCATCGCCATGATCAACTCTTTGGCGTTGTCGGTACCGACTTCGGTTAAGTACACGCCCTTGGCGGTGCGCTTACGCGGAAAGTTAGCGATCGGCTTGCCGTAGACGTTGGCGCCCCTCAGTGGGATCACCCGCATCACGCCAAGCTTTTTACTCATAGCATAAACATCGTCGGTGTAGTGACCACCAGAGTCCCAGCCCGCTACGCCAATATTGAGGATCACCCCATCGGCACGGGCGTAACTTTGGCCGATACGCTCGGCAACTTTGTCTTTTAAGACTTGGCTTGATGGATCGCCATACAGGATAAAGCGGTCGATAAGCGCAGCCTCTTTACCCGCGCCCCAGCCCCACACACGGCCTTCATATCGATCGTCTTGGGTGTCGATACCGCAGGTGAGATACACCACCCAATCAGGTACACAGCCTTTGGGGTACATTTCGCGGCGGCGTTTTAAATCTTCCCACTCAACGCGCTCGCCCGTGTCGTTATCCCACGGCAAGCCCAGCTTGGTGTTGACGAAAGTTTGCAGCTTTTCTTTATCGCCTTTGGCCTTTAAAAACTCGGTGACTAATTTTGCCCAGCTGTTGAGCGAGTTATACGCCGACCAGATATGGATTGAGATATTGGGCGGCGTGGTGATGTCGTTACCTTCGGCATCATAAAAATCAATAAAGTCTGGGGTACGAATGCCAGTGTTTTCGCAAATCCAAATCGCGCTTTGGTGTAGCTCAATTTCATCCAGCAGATTGTTTTCAATGCAGCAACCGCAGTGCTCACACAGATAGTAAGCGGTGCTTAGGTCGTGCTCGCCTTTATCATTTTTGCGCCACTTAATGCCGAATGATTCTTCGGCACCGCCCCATTTAAGTGATTGCAGTTCGCTGCAATGCGGGCACGGTAAATTGAATTTAAAAAAGTGTGGCGATTCACTGCATGCCTTTTCCATTTGGCATGTGCCGAGCACTTTTGGCGTTGATCCCCTAATTGATTTGGGGAACATCGACAGTTCGATACGGGTATCACCTAATGAGGTGGCGTTACCTTCGTGCTCGATGGATTCATCAAAACCCGCTAGCTCGTCGTAGATCACATCATCAGTGGATATTTCGCGGTAGTTGGCCGCAGCCGTACCACCTCGCACCATGAGCGTTTTGCCGTTGCTGAAGATTTTATCTTCTAGGGTGCTGTCTTTATGTTTGCGCCCCATCCACGGAGCCAGCGCACGCCAAACGGGGATATCGCGGATCGCCGTTTCAACGTGCTTTTTCATAAAGGTTTTGGCTTGACCATCACGCGGCTGATAGATCAACACGTTGCGCTTTTTGTGCTCAATCTTATAAGCCGCGTTAGCCATGAGCATTTTGGTGTAACCGACCCGCGCTGACTTCATAATGTTCAGCGTGGTGATTTGGTCGTTACCCATGGCATTAAGAATGCCGATTTGAAACGGTAAGCTCTCCCACTTGCCCTCGGTGTAGCTTGACTCCGACGACATATAAAAATGCTCATCGGCGTACTCTGAGCAAGTGAGCATGGGCGGGCGATAGAATCCACGCAGCCCAGCAGCAACGGCAGCTTTCAGATTTTTAATCTGTGCTGCCGATATACTCATCTAGAAGGTCCTCGATACCCGCTGCGAGTTCGGCAACGGTGTTTTGACTTTTAATCACCTCCGCTCTAAAAGCGTCGATTATGCGTTCTGGAATGTCTGGATATTTGCGCTTCATACGAATGTGGGTTTGATCCAACACTGGGGCGATTTGCGCGGCGATACGATTAAGCACAAAGACACAAAAGCCGACCTCGACCACCTCTTTGCGCTCTTTTTCGTTTTTGATTTCTTGGCCGTCTGCTTGTGCCTTGGTTAAGCGCCAGCGCTCATAGTCGAGATCTGGCTTTTCTGGATCATCCTCGTCGGGTTTGCTGAGGTGTTTTTTACGCTCGTTGGCGACGCGATTGGCCACCACATCGGCCATGGTATACAAGCACTCACGGCCCTTTTTGCTGTGAACTGGCACATCCCATTTATCAAACGCTTGAGTACTCAACCCTAAGCTTTTGCAAAGGTCGGTTTTATTCAGCAGTACAGGCGCTGTCTCTTGGGGTTGAATGCGGGCCATTATGTTGTTCTACCTGTTTTAACTGTGCCTTTAGCACTTGCGTTTGCAACTCATGCCGCTCCGCGTCGCGCCTATCTTTAAACGCTTGATATATCCAGTTAACAAGAAATGTAAGCACTGTTAAAAATATCCCTATCCACAGCGCTAAATTATTCACTGTAAATACTCCTCCGGCTGCTGTTGTAGCGGATGCACTATAAGACGCAGCGGCGAGCATTTTTTGCGTGCCAACTTCGCGGATTGATTCAGTTGAGTTCATTTAATTTGGCCTCACGCCATGTTTCGATATTCTGCAAACCGGTATCGCATTTGCGGATCACAGCTAAGAGTTGAATGATGCAATCTGGCAGATCGGCATTAGCGTCCGAACTACATTCGGCGGGTAAGCACTGGCTGATCAACTCTTTCGGCGGCAGCACATACTGGGTCTGCTTGGTGATTACGGTGCGCACAATAGGCGGCGTGTTTGAGCAACCGCTGAACATCATCAGGCACAGGAGTATTAGCCCAACTGCGAGTTTGTTCATTTGATGATGTCCTTAGTTTTTTAATGGCATCGCGCTGATCGGCAAGCTGCTTGTCAATCTCGGCCTTGGCTTTTGCGGCTTGTTGATTGAGTGCTAAGGCAAAGGCGTAATCCTTAGCGAGTCGGTCACGTTCTTTAGCCTGCGCTTGCAGCTCATCGCTAACGGTCGTGAGGTCATCCTGCAACATGCGCTGGTTAATGACGGCAGACTCTAGCTGTGCTTTTTTAAGCGCTAGATCGGTTTTAGTGGCGGTGAGGCTGATACCCAGTAATGCAATCACCAGTATCAGCGCGCCGATAATGTACACGTGCAAGGTGCCTGTGGCGTTAATCAGTTTTTGGAACATAGAGATCCTTAAGGCATATCGCCTGTTCTTTTTGGCGCCGTACTTCTAAACCAGGCAATTTGACGTTATTGGCATAAACGAAACCATTGCAGCCATGTTTGCCGCAGGCCTCAGTGAGTTGGCGGCAAGCCGCCACCCGTTCTCCACGCTTTAACAGCTTTAGCAAGGTGGAGGATTGAAAGTTGCCCGCACCAAAGTTGTAAATGAGACTGAGGTAAGCGGCGTGCTCACCTTCGGTTAACTGCACCGGATGCGTAAGGCGGCGCAGCTGGCGATCAGCTTTGCCTAAATCCTCGGCGAACATTTCAATGCATTGTTGTTCGCTAAAAAACTGGTTGAGTTCAAGCTCGGGGCCTGTATGCCCAAAGCAAGCCGTAAGGATTTGCACCGGATCAAGGTAGGTGTGCAAAATCGGCTCACCGCTTGGGGCTTCGGCTGGGGCAATTAAATTCGCCCCTGCCAATGCAACAGCGGAGGACAGCCCAAGTGCCATGAGTTTTTGCTTTAATGACATGGGCAAGACTCCTGTAAGTTGGTTAGCCTTAGCGCGGCCAACGGTTAGATCAACGGTGAAGGTGGCCGCCTCTAACAGCTGATGTTTTTAGTGTTTTTCAACGTCCGTAGTTAGCATGTTTAAACCACGGCAACACATACCCACCACGGCCACCATTGCGGCGGCCGCTTTTGTTCAGCTGGGTTTGGCTACACATAATCTTTTTGCGCTACTGATGCATTAACGGGGCGCGAACCCGAACTACGTCATGCCGTTACCATTCCTAAAAATGGCTCGACCACCTTTCGCTGACTGCGTTGCTATTGCTTAGAGCAATGCGAACTCTCTTTTGGATTACACCTGTGAGAAATCAGGCGGCGGTTATTGATCTGCCAGCAAACCGAGTAGCGTTATTTCATGATCCACCCCATCTTGAAAAACAATCTCCAAGCCAAGTTTGGTCGCTAACGCATATTCCGCTTTGGCACCTTTTGAACTCGCCCAGTTATCCAGCAGATAAATCCGATCGCAGCACATCAACATCGGCAAGCAAATTGCCATGTACTCGGGTTCGGTTAATCCGTCCGGTAGCGTTGCAGGGTTAAGCACAATATGGCCAAGCTCGCGCTGAACATCGGCCGCCAAATGAAACTCGGGGCGATTGCAATCAATCAACCCAGTCATAGGGCCAGCGATATAGACTTTTTTGCGGAGCGAGACACGAGCCATAAAAGCACCAAATAAAAAAGGCTCCACGAGGGAGCCTTTGAGCGGGAGATAGCGCAACTTTGAAACGAAGCTTTAGCAAGCGTATATAAATCTACCCGATTTTAAGGGGCTTGAAAGCGGCAGATCTGCCGCATAATGCGGCAAATGTGCCGTTTCCAAATTTGTAAATATGTGATATGTGAAAATTTAATCACATAACTTTTTTCGTTTTACTTATCACTTAACTGATTTTGCACGGAAAGACAGAACCATTTAGCCAGCTTTGGCAAAATGGTCACATGACAAAACGCGATGGTGTTTTGATTGAATGATCAAACGATCAAAAAAGATCTGACAAAGTTGCTATTTAACCTGCCAGCGAAAACCTAAAAAACCACACAAAGCTGAAAGTTAAAAACTTAGTTTAAAATCAATTAATTATTTAGATATTGCGGTTTGAGCTTTCGGAGGTTAAAGCCGCTGCTCCATAAAACAACAACTCAACCCCAGAAAATTTTCGTATGTAGTGAACCTCTGCGCGTCACCGCCCCCGCAGTGAAGGCGGCCGGAAGGACCCGTGATGATAACGTGTCGCATCTAGCCTAGATGATAAACATTCTCACTTTAGGTTTGACGATTCGAATCGATTCACAATGCAACAGCTTCCACACCAAATAACTCGTCTCGATAGTATTTAAGTTCTTCTATCGACTCACGAATATCAGCTAATGCCTCATGTTTATATTGCTTAGCATCAACAGCATTACGCTCAATATCAGGCGCCCAAGCTCTAGCTGCGAGCCCTAGTGCTGATATGTCTAGCTGCCTGTAATGCATATACTCATGAAGCTCAGGCATTTGGCACATGATAAACGAACGGTCAAACATGATTGAGTTACCCGCAAACACCACACCAGTCTTAGCTTTGCGGTCATGCTTAGGTATGCCCAGTGCTTTAAGGTGTTTGAGTACCATCTGCTCAGCCTGGGCTAACGATACTGATGAGGCACGAACAGCATCTAGCAACCCACTCTTGGTATGCACATCTAGCGCCCACTCATGTGACCTTGCAATCATATCTTCGTCTTGATGCACAACAATATGCAGCGCTTCACCCACTTGGTTTAACTCACTATCTGTCACGATAAAAGCCAGCTCAAAGATAGGGTAATACTCCATACCCAACTGACCATTATCTAAGCGGCCGTTAAGCCCACCCGTCTCTAAATCGCCAAACAAAAAGAATTGTTCCATCACTCACCTCACTTTACTAATTGCATTTCGGCTCGTCTGAGCCAGTAGATATAAGACTTCTTACTATCAAAGCCCATCAAGGCCCATTGGCCTTTACATACATAATGGGCACGGATAGCGCGCTTGCAGTTGATTGATAGGCGATCAATCAACAGGTCGTATTGAGCCACATGCTTAGGCACATTCAACTCATGGACCACAGCACCACCACGCGACACAGGGTCGCCCAACTTATCGCAGGCGCTACGATTGCCATAGTTGCGACCGAGTTCTTGGAACGCCCAATAGCGTCCCCAGGTAGTTAGGCCAACACGCAACGCGGCCATATTGGTAAAATCCTCGCGCAAATCCCTGCGCTTAGCCCACTCCTTAAACTGGCGATTACATGGCTCCATTCGCTACCCCCGCGATTTGCTCAATCGATAACTGAAATACATCATCCAAGATGGCAAGAAAGTGATTGCTAGGCACAACACACTCACCGCTTTCCCAACGCTGATATGTTCGGCGGTCAACCCCGTAAATCTCAGCCACCTCATGCTGACTAAACCCACGGATCGAGCGTCCAGTTTTTAGAATTATTGCTGACCGATTGCTCATAAAATCACCTCAATTTGTGCCATTGCATACTCCATAGGGGTTGATGCAACGATCATCACAGCCACCCGCTAGCCATCTTGGTTTTGTCATGCTGATGATCTACGTTTGATCTAGGGATTATCTCGGGCGCAACCTCGTTAAAACCGCGCAAAATTAAATGAGCATGATAAGCATCAAGTGCACTCAACATGCCCTTATCCAAGGTCGAGTGAACATAGGTACGCAAAAGCACAGGCAAGGCATGATTAAGCAGCCGCTCACCCACCATCGTATCAACACCCATGTCGGCAATAATGGTGCGACAAAGCTTTCTAAGCGCATGAGAAGTAAAAGATTTAAACCTAATAGATTCACTCCAATACTGAGCCGTGCGAATGCTAATAGCCCCAACATCACCCGGGAATAAAAACGCCCGCTTACCCACATGCTTAACCTGCCACTGCAAGTAATGCGTCAACAACGCCTTAGCCGTTGGCGTTAATGGCAACCTATGCTCTTGGCGGTTCTTCGCATTCGATGCAGGAATTAACCACCAATCACCAGCAAAATGTTCCCAACGCGCCAAGCGAGTCTCGTTAATGCGGGTACCAAACATCAGCATCAACATAAACAACATCGCCACAGGCCAAATCGCATCACGCAGCGCAGTAAACAACGGCCCTAAGTCAGACTCCATCAACTGCGTACCCACACACGGGCCCATCTTCAAACTCATTTCCACCCGATACCCCGCCAACGCATTAACCTCCACCAACCGCAAATCAGCCGCAGCACTAATCGCCCGCTTAAAAATCTTCACCGCACTTTTGATGTAGTTAGTCGAATAACCCTCAGCCAACATCGGCTTAACCAAGCGGGTATCGACCGCCACAAACGAAAGATCAGCCAGCGGCAAGTCAGCAAACATCCCCAACAAATGCTTACTCACCACTGATTTACAATTCGCCCGCCAACTTGGGCTAAACGAGCGATTACCCTCGATATGCGCCAAAAACCACTTAAGCAGATCAACCACAGTCACAAACTCACCGCGCAACACCTCAGCCCCCGCACTACGCTTAGCCATCAACACAGGTAACTGCTCTAAAAACGTCTTAATACACATGTCTGGCCACACACCTTGCTTTTGCCAAACCGTCTTACCGCCTTCATTAACCACCAAAAATAACGAGGCCTTTTTACGATCAGCCGTCGCCCGCAAACGCAACTGCGGATATTCAGGATCACGATAATCCCGCGTCACCCCGCCACGCAGCCAGCGGCGCATAGGCGCATCTTTCAGCTTGCCAACTTCAACACCAGTCGTTGCTTTAATATTTTCCATTGACTAAGCCTCCAAAATACCAATGACAAAATTCATGCTGCCTCCGCATTACCATCGCAATACTTAGTAAACGCATCAGCATAAAATTCATCATCTTGTTCGATTCCGATGTAATTTCTGCCAGTGTTCATGCTTGCTATTCCGCTTGAGCAACTACCAAAGCAAAAATCAAGGACGGTATCTCCATGATTGCTGTATGTGTTGATAACCCATTCGCAAAGAGCTACTGGTTTGCGAGTTGGGTTAATTTTTTCTCCCTTCCTTTTTTGCTTATCAGATGAGAAAAACTGAACAGAACGAGGGTAACGGCTAGTGCTGTCGTATGTGGTTTCGACTTTGCTAGGATTGTAAACATCACTGTGATGAGGTTTTTTTACTGCAGCTTTGCGCTTATGTCCGTGTGTCATCTGTGGATTGTAAGTACCAATACCATCACAAAAAATTAATATATGTTCGTGAGCGCGAAGTGGCTGCTTTTTGGCATTGTAAAAACCTGTGGCGTTACCCTTTTCCCACACGATTTCATATTTGAACATCCCAAGGTTGGAGCATGTTAAAACAGAGGTAAATGGCTGAGCGGCATGCATTGCAATAACACCATTAGGCTTAATAATTCGTTTAAGCTGCTCCCACATTGGCATTAAAGGAATAATTTCATCCCATGCGCAACGAGTGGTTCCGTAAGGAACATCTGCATAAATCAAATCAATGCTGTTATCAGGGATTTCTTTCATCAGCTCGAGGCAATCTCCATGTAATAATTTGAAGTACATACGGCTAAACTCCTCTAAACTGACTCGCTAACCCATGCAAATAATGGTTAGCAAACAAGCGGCCCTTTCGACCACCAATCCCAAATAACGACTCATACGTCATCGAAACCTCATGCTTTAACGCATCCGGTATCACCCGCATACAACGCTGCACAAACCGCAAATCACTCTCACCACCACGGCAATGCCACATCAGCGGATAAATCCGCTTAACCAGCGTGTCAGCAAAGCACACCTCAGCCTTAATCCGTTCAACCTCAAGCCGCACTTGCTCGGCAACATCATCAAGCAGCGCATCATTAACCGCCTCTTGGACAACAGGCCGCGCCGCCGTATTGCTCACCAAAGCCGAATAAAAATCGGGCGCATCATCGGGTAATTGCTTAAGTGCTGCCATGCTCACCCCCGCTTACCGCGATAACTCGGCCAATTGAACGTCACCGCCACCGTGGCCGCATCGCGCAACCGCTCATAAGCACGCTCACCCAACATCTTTTGCAGCGACTCAATATCCAAATTGGTGATAAACCCAGTCGATTTAAGCCCGTACAAACGCTTATCGATAATCCGCGTTAACCACAGCATTTCGTCAACACTGCCGCGTTGCAGCCCAATCTCATCGATAATCAACAACTCAGGCCGCATAAACTCGGCAATCAAGCGTTCCTCAGTTAGCGAACGGTCGTTATAGCTCTCACGCACCCGGGCAAACAGGTCCATCACACTCAGCAACACCACAGAGTGATGCTTAGCCATCAACGCATTCGCAATCGCCGCAGCTAAATGGTTTTTACCCGTGCCTGGCGTACCGATAAACAAAAAACCCTTACCGAGTGCCGACAGCTCCGCAAACTTCTCCACGTAACGCTTGGCCGTTTCTAATGCCTTGCGCTGATCTGCCCGTTCAACCTGATAATTTTCAAACGAACAACGTAAAAAATGGGCATTCAAACCACTCTTACCAAACAGCGCGTTATTTACTCGAGTGCGATGCTCAATCGACTTTTCCAACTCATCACGGCGTTGCAACTCACGAAACTTTTGGCGATAAACCTCAGGCGAATCCGGCTTGATATGCTCAGGGCAACCAAGGCGTTTCAGCAACTTGTTAACCTCTTGGCTCATATCCATCATCGTCAAAGCTCCGTATTAAAATCACTGCTCACCGAGTCAAACCGCGCAGCCGACTCGTGATAAACCGCAATATCCAAATGCGCGTTTTGCAAAGCAGGCTTAGGCAACGGCGTTAACCAATGTCGTTCGCGGATAAAACGAGTGATACCCAGCGCGTACTGCCCATTGGCATGAGTTTGCCAACTGGCATCCGCAGCAGCGGCTTGAGTTAACCAGAGGATTGCAGCTTCACAATCGGCCTCGGTCAGCTTTTCAGCTTTCCAGACCTTCCACGAATGGGCATCATTACCGCCTTTGCGATGCGCGGGATAGATTTTGAAAAAGGCATTAAACGCAGATTTCGGACAAATATTATTTATATTGTCTTTTGTAATATTGTCTTTCTTTTGTATCTCTCGGTTTCGACAATCTGAGCTGTCGATTTCGACAATCGCGTTGTCAATTCCGACAATTTGATTGTCAGTTTCGACAACGGTTTTTTTGCTGTTTTCAGGCTGAGTTAACTTAGCACTCCACTCCGAAACAACCGTATTTACCCCTAACTTACGACCATCTTTTATCAAAATATTACGCTGGGTGAGTGAGCGAATAGCATGGCAAATATTGCTAGTAGAAATCCCCGTCATCTCTGCCAATTGCTCTAAACAAACCCAATCAGTAGCCTTACCGTAGCCGTAGGTTCTGCGCATCACAGCAAATACCACACGACTCTCACGATCGCTCAATTTGGTGCAGCACAACGCATCAACCAGCGTGTTTGACAGCCTCAAATAACCATCATCAAGATCTGCCTTCACCACATCACCCCGCTTAGCACTGTGATCTGTAAGTGGACGCAAATGCACCACATTGCTATTGCCAGCGTCAAAATTGACGCAATTACTTGTTTCAAGTACCATGATTTTGCCTCTCGGTATTGAGCCCGCATCCGTCGCCAAACATCAGCGGGCTTTCTTATTTCAAACACACAGCCGAACTATCAAACCGATAACCCGCCTCAAACAACCGTGTTGCAATACCCTCAGCGCTATGAGTGCGTACCGTACTGCGGATCACATTCGCCATTAATGCAATTTCATGATTGCGTTCAATGCGAGCGAACTCAGACAATTGTTGATTGCGTTCAAGCAGTTCAAATGCCTCATCTTCCTCAGGTGTATAGGGGATATCTGCGTAACTCTCGCCAACGCCAATCGCCTGATTTAAAGCTGGCCAATGGCGATAACGATTCTTAGGCACAACCATAGGACTACCAGTATCAGGAGGAATAAAAGCAGGCTCAAAAACAGTGCACTTATCACTTAACTGATTTAATGCAACCTTTTTCAAAACCTCATCCGCATCGTCATAACTCATCGTTTCACTCTCCCTTTTAACGCCGCATCGCGCTCAAAATCATCACGGCAATCGGCATCACAAAAAATCCGTGGCGACTCAACAGGTTCACAGCACCAATAACAACAGCCAGTAAACGGCCGCATCACTGGGCGTTGTCTGCAGGTCATCGCCGCCAGCAGTTGCAACTCAACTAATGCATCCGCATCATCCGCTTTATCCGACATCAGCCACTCTCTCGTTCTTGCGCAGCGCCACCGCTTCTGACTTATCAGCACAACCAGAACGCGCTAAAAATGGGTGAGCCAACTCGAGTGCAGTAATGCTGCCTTGAGTAGTCGCCGCAGACTCTTTCAGCTCACGGTGAGCCTTCAATAAATCCTCTCGATTGGGATTTGTGGATAAATGAATCACCGCAATTTGCGCCTCAGCGTTCTCTTTAGTCAGCTGCGCCGCCATATCGGCAACATGCAACACATGGCCGTCAGTCATACGATCGGCAATCACCGTCACCCCAGTGCAACCAAATACATCGTTGAGGTACTGCACTCGCAGAGGTTCAGGCAATGCCGCAATAAGGGCTTGCTCAACGTAAAACAGCCGTTCAACCTGCGCATGTTGGCCTTCATACTGCCCAAGCCAACGGAACAGCTTTTGCGCATTTACCCTGGCGTTGTTATGCACATCATCGGTACGCGCAAAATTAATCCCCTCAGCGGCCAACACCTCACCAAATCCAAGGCGATCAACCGCAGCAACAAAATCCATTGCCAGACCAAAACGGCTCATCTTCGGCAACTCAAGTACCCGATGGATGGTTTTCATCAATAAATTCAAACGTGATTGTGGTTTCATGCTAAAAATCCTCTCTCTGCTAATGTTTAATCAGAAGGGTTAAGCCGCTGACGAGTTGTTAGAAAGCTGAGGAACCCCCGCTTTTAACTTACCCTTTGTAAGCAGCTCAATTTGATAAGCGCGAAGCTCTGGAACATCATCAGGCCATTTAGATATCGCCGCTTGTGATACCCCAATAGCGGCCGCTAACTTAACCTGAGACCCAAAGTGAGCTATGGCTGCGACTTTTTTCATAATGACTCCAAAGTTAATAAAACAAGGCAAGAATATAACCACAGTTAATCGCCGTCAATAACTTTGGTTAGTTGTTATATATAACCTAGGTAATATAATTAACTAATGAAAACACTTGCCCAAAACATACGTGACAGAATGGAAGCCATCGGCATGACTCAAAAAGAGTTAGCTGAGCGCGCAAACATCTCTCAAGTCATGGTTCACAAACTGGTTTCTGGTAAAACCACGACCACTTCTAAGTTGCTTGATTTAGCAAAGGCACTCGGCTGTTCGGCTGAAGAACTGCAATATGGAACTGACCAAATTAGTCAAAATCAGGCCGTAAAAGTTGAATCAAACGCTGAATGGGTAGGCGGTTTTGAAACGTGGGATAGAAATAGCCCACTCGGTGACGACGAAGTGGAGATACCGTTTTACATGGAAGTAGAACTCGCAGCGGGCGCAGGTGTAACGGATATTCGTGAATACTACGGCCCCAAACTTCGCTTTGCTAAATCCACCCTGAGGCGTCAAGGTGTCAGCGCTGCCGATGCGGTATGCGTAAAAGTCAACGGCAACAGCATGGAACCCGTATTACCCCACGGATCAACCGTCGGCGTGGATACATCACACAACGATATTGTGGACGGTAAAATGTACGCCATTAATCACGATGGCATGTTGCGAGTAAAAATGCTCTACAAACTCCCAGGTGGCGGCATTCGCCTACGCAGCTACAACATAGACGAATGGCCAGATGAACATATCAGCTATGATCAGCTAAAACACATCAAGATCATCGGCAAAGTATTTTGGTATTCGGTATTGATATAAATAATTTATTTATGATGCCACCAAATTCTAAATCTGTTTATCACATACCAAACTAAACCAATTAACATGAACATACCAGGCCATGCAGTAGGCTCATAATTTGGATCGCTTACTCTAGAAATGCTCATAGAAAGACCAATAATAAACAATGTTATAGCGGCTATCTGTTGCAGCTTAAACTTTTTGCTAGTTCCTTGAATCGTCTGTATGTTAACTCCAGCTGAAATAGTTTCATTAGCCGATAAAATTGGGGCTCCACACTTTGGACATGATGCCGCTTTGTCTGAAACCTGATTAGAACACTCACCACATTTAATTAAAGCCATAAAATCTCCTTATTTTAATCTTGCCAATTAACTACTTTTCCATCACGCACATACGCATAGCGCTGGCCGTACATACCATCCCTAAAAACCCATTGTTCAGGACCATAAGCTGAGCGATTGATATTTTTAGGGCTTCCCCAACTTTGTTGAAGCGCTTCAACACTCATGCCCACCTCAACCTTACCAGCCTTGATCAGCTTATTTTCCCAATCACTAAACTGGCTCTCATCATAAGCGAAGGGATCAACCTTTTTGTGGTCATTCTGAATCACCACATCAACAGTCGATTGGGCAACACCATCAGGGCAAGGCGTATCTTGCATCACTAACTTACCGCCCACCTCGCACTTAAAAATTTCGGCCACGGCCAAGGGACTATTCACCGTAAAAACAGCCGCAATTTGAAAAATAATTAATCGACCTAAAAAGCCCATAAACCCTCCTTAGTTCAAAGCCTTATTTATATCACCAACGCTTAACAAATTCACCAAAGCAAAAAATAACCAAAAATAATTAACCATGGTTATTGACCGGTTAATTAACTGTGGTTATATTTTGCCTGTACCCACTACCGAGGACAGGGAAATGATCTTAACCAGAGTTCAAACATCAGCAAAACAGCGTACCGAGTTCCGTCTACTGGTCGCCATCCGCTTTGCATGCTTAATGGCAATCGCCAAAGGCCACCAAAACCCAATGGACTGCCCACGGGTACAAGCGCGTTGTAGCGATCTCACCAAACACTTTGCCTACAACCACCCAAGCCCCGCATTTCACAGCCAATACATAGGCCGCATTGGCGAGCTCGGCAACAGCTTTGGCCTGCGCTTTAACGAACCCAAGCAAGGCTTGTTTGGCACCGTCACCGTATGGCGCAACGACCAAGCGCCAACCAACGTGCATCAACTCGCATAAGGCACAGCTATGAGCGCAACCCATGTGAGTGCCTTGGCCGATTACTGCGATAAACAAATCGCCGAAACCCAAAAGCTAATAGCCGATTACCAGCACGAACGGGCAGCACTTGAAAGAGTAATTAAAGGCTGGCGCGCCGCAAAACGCCGCCACCTAGCCCTGATAAATAACATTCAACCAAAGGATCCAGTATGAACACCGCCTTTTTACTCATGGCCCAGTTCAACAAAGCCATCGTACCGCTGGACGAAATCAGCGAGGAATACTTCGCACTCGCCCCGCGAACGGCGCAGAACTACGCCAAAGCAGGCCGCTTGCCCGTCCCCGCCTTTCGCGGCGGTGAAGGCAATAAAGCGCCGTGGCTGGTCAACATCAACGACCTAGCCGCCTACCTCGATAAACAGCGCGACGCAGCCGCAAAAGACCAGGTTAGCAACCAAAGCCGCGCAGCGTAGCAGTTAAACATTAGTCAGCTTAGCAAGCAAAAGAGAACACCATGAAAACCAAATTCAACATTCAATACCTGCCAATGCTGGCAGCGTTCGCCGCAAAACAGGATGTTCGTTACTATCTAAACGGCTTTCACGTAAAGCCACACCCCGAAAAAGGCGTGATCCTAACTGCCACTGATGGCCATTGCCTCGTCACCATCCACGATGAGGACGGCTTTACCGATGGCGACTACATTTACCCAATCAGCAAAGAGTTGCTAAAAGCCGCCAACAAAAAGCATTTACCGTCTATTCAAAACATCTTTATTAACGATGGCGTAGCCATGCTCACATCGATTTACGACATCCTTGATACCTTCACCACCTTTGAAGCGTTGGACACTCAGGAACGTAAGCTTATTACTCACATTGAGTTTATTAACCCAATCGATGCACGTTACCCAAATGTAGGCAAACTCTTTAAATCACGGCTAAGTGATGAAAACTTAAAGCCAGCATCAACGATTGGTATGAATGTAAACCTGCTCAGCCGCCTATCAAAATTGAATTACTGCAAGATTAACGGTGCTGTTTTGCACCTAGCAGAAAATAATTCGCTGATTGCAGTCATGGGCTTAAAAAAAGAAATCGTCGCAATGATCATGCCGATGACCTTGGACGAATCAGAGCGAGCTCATCCAGCAGAGTTTGTTTACTTTGCAGGCCATCAGCGAGTCGAGCCAGCGCCAGAATCAACCACTCAAACCACCTCACCCGAGCCTGAACAGTCAAGCGCCGCTTGATAGTTGCCGCCATTCACGAAAGAAGGAATAGATCATGAGCTACTTCAAAATCAGCAACCAAACCGCAGTGCAAGCATTTAAAGACTTTAACGCAGCAAAAGCGGCCTTAATTGAGCAAGCCACAGTGCTAGCTAACCACTTTGGCGGTGAACCCATTTTTAGCAACCGAATTGATCAAGTGTCGTTTGCGGGTATCAACTTCCACAACTTTAACCAGCTAGAAAACAACCACTTATGGTTTAAGCCAAAAGCGACTAACTGCTTTGCTTCAGAACCAAAATACGGCAAACCAAAAGCCGCAGATCGTGAAGCGCTAGAAGCAATTAAAGCCACCTACAACGCCATGAAGCCTGAGCCAGTTTCACGCGAACCTTTGCTAGCAGCGCTGGGCGTAAGTTATGGGGATTGCCTATTTAGTCGGCTGGATATGTTCGTGCACAACGATGTGATTTACCTCGACACCAGCCTAACCCTTATCGATGCCACTGAAATATTCGGCAGCGAATACGCATACGCAAAAAACGAGTATACCGCAGGCAAAAAGGCATCCAAGCAACCAGCACAAGCCAGCGCCGCTTGATAGTTGCCATTCACGAAAGAAGGAATAGGTCATGAACACTAAACCGCTCAAAGCCTACGAAGTGCAAGAACGTCAAGAGGGTTGCAGCACCATAGTTTTTGCCACCAACTCAGCAACAGCGCGCAGAGAAGGCGCTGCTGAATTAGGTATTGATTGGGAAGATGTTGATTTTTGCCGCCGCTTGCCATGGGCTGACGAATACGCAGGCGTTAAAGGTGGAGTGCCGCCACTGGTTTGCATTGATCACGGTTGGTGGTTTAGGTGTATGCATTGCAATTGCAAAATCGACTGTGATCTTGAAGGTGAGGATGAGCAAGGCAACTACATCAAGTTAGAGCCTGTAGAAGATGGTAGCGCAATCTTCTGCTCTCAATCCTGCAAAGACAAACGCGACAACGAAAAAGCTAACAGAAATTTAGCGTTCGAAGCATTCAAAAAGTCAGTCCAAGAAAAACGCCCTGATCTTACATTTACGGAATTTACTGGCGGATGGGCTTGGATAACTATGACTGCCAGATTCACTTTCCCGGGATCTAAATACGGCGGCAGTGCAACAGACCAAAACGGTGACGGCAATATCCAATGGTTTATTGCCAATGGTGATAAAGCCGCTTGGGATGAATACGAAGCCAAACGTGAAGGCGGTGCAGCATGCTAACTCACCACAAACCCCAACACAGCGATATCAAAATCGGCCTCGGCCATATCGTCGCAGATAAAGACGGTTGGATGTTGCCAGGTGGCAAGTTCACCACTAACCGCGCCGTTGCTATCCGTGCCGCCAAAGGCCTGCACCGTTTCTTGGTTAAAAGATAAGGACGTCACATGAGCCAACAAATCGAGATCCCTGCATTCTTGCTTGAAATGTCACAGCAAATGCACCAGCAGCATAACCGCTGCACCGCCGAACCCATTTGGCAAGTTCGCTGCAAGCGCTATTTGCCTACCGAAGAAGGCTATGACGAACATCACTGGGAGATTGTTGATACCGATGGTGATGCCACCGCGCTGTATCGCTCTGATAAATGCGATAAGAAAGCACTAGCTGAATGGTTAGCTGAAAACGACCATCAATGGTGTAGCAATTGGCTGTTTGATAACGACATTGATGAAGTTTGTCACGATGTTACTCATGCATTTGATGAAGTGTTTATCAACGCATTTATCGATGAGTTTAATGTTGAGTCAGATTACGACCAGCTGCCTGATCCGCTTAAAAAGTTCCACCTTCAAGAAACGGAAGAAGTCATTAAAACCTGTTTTACCGAAGCCGATGCATGGGCATTTATCGCCCGTAAACAGCACGACTACCCAAAGCTTTACACCTACGTCGAATCAATGGTGTTTTGCCCACAGATGATTCAATTACGCCATTGGATCATGTCACTCACCTCGGCAGAGGTGAAAGCATGAATCCAAGACACGACTTCTACGCCAAGCAATACCCTTGGCTCAATGCAGATCAACGTGAGTGCTTTGATTTTCTTTGTGACATTCACAATGGCGGTAATCACATGTTTGGCAAAATCCAAGCCTGTGGCGAGCATGGCTTAGTGATCAACAGCAAAGCCTCTCACTACATGTCAACGTTCGACTATAGCAACCTGACAAAAGCAGTTGTGATCGCACATGACCGCATGATCCGCTTTCAAATCGAACCCTCAGGACCGCGCATGTTGAAGTTTATCGCTTACAAGCGCCATACCCGCGAAGGTGATTACTGTGAACGTCATCCGACGATGGAAGAAGCAATTGCCACGGTAAGAGAACAGTTTCCATATGACGAGGTGAAAGCATGAAACAGCGCCCTATTATCTTCAACACCGAAATGGTGCGCGCCATTCTTGATGGGCGCAAAACGCAAACGCGCAGGCCAATGAATCCACAACCAAAGCCTGACACTGAAACATCAAAGGGCGGTAATTGGTTTCCTTGTGCTGCATTTCAGTCAATGGTGCATGTAGAGGATTTTAAAGATCCACTCTGGCGCGGCATGGCGAGTGATGCTTGCCCAATTTGCTCAGTCGGCGATCAGCTTTATGTCCGTGAAACTTGGTATCAAAAAGGATGTTACTGCATGCCTATGTGGGATGGTGCTGATGCTGAGGATGCCTTCTGGAGTGGAACAAATCAGGCAAAGTATTTTGCTTCTGATCGGATAGAAAAAGTATCACATAAATTTGGTGAATATTTTTGGAGAAAGCGTCCATCTATCCATATGCCACGTTGGGCAGCTCGCATCATCCTCGAAGTAACAGATATTCGTGTAGAGCGGTTAAACGATATTAGCGAGCAAGATGCAATTAAAGAAGGCTGCAACGCTATAGAAGGATGCAAATGGCACACCTTTGAAGAAGCCGATCGTGGAATACCAATGCATGACCACACAGCTAAAGATGCTTTTTGGGCTAAGTGGGAATCAATCTACGGCTACCAATCTTGGCAATCAAATCCTTGGGTTTGGGTGATTGATTTCAAGGTGATCAGCACCACAGGCGGTGAAGCATGAGCCAATTTGACTACATCAAACAGCATTACGGTGTACCTGCCGAAATTGGTCGATTAGTAAAAGTGAATGGCCGTGCTGGCATCATCGTAAAAGATTGCGGCCATCACCTTGGCGTTAATTTTGACGACGATAAGCCGGGCGTTGTTCGTCATTGCCACCCCACTTGGGAAGTTGAATACGGCGGTATTGGCCGCATTCGCAAGCAGACAAAATCGCAGGCGCGTTATCAACGCTATTTAGAGTACGGCGACGGCTTTAAAAACTTTATCGAGTTTTGCTATTGGGACGCAAGCCATGAGCACGAGTGGAACAGAGGTGCAGCATGAATCTTTTAATACCTGGCTTTGAAGCGCCAAAGCGCATCGAGCTAATGCTGTCACTGACCAAAATCAACTCAGAAAACCTAATCAACGCATTGATGCTGCATTACACCGTTACATATCTAGAGAGCGCCCCATGGCGAGCAGCGATTAGGCACAATGTTCAGCTCTCTAACTTTGTGCGCGGCCAAGAACGCCTCGAAGAAGTAGCGGCAATTATCGAAGCCATCAAAGAACTCGACTGGGAAAAGCATCTTGCCAAGTTAGCCGCAGCCAACGCGCGGATAGCAGAGCTTGAAAAACAATTAGCCAGTTATCAGTTAACTGATTCAAAGGAGCATGCAGCATGAGCAAGAAATATCAGCTGATATACGCGGATCCGCCATGGGCATTTAGCAATCAAAACACGGGCGGCTCGATGAAATCCAGCGCCCAAGCCAAGTACACAGTCACTAGCACCGAGGACTTAAAACGCCTCGATGTGGGCAGCATTGCCGACGACAACTGTGTACTGGTGATGTGGTATGTGGGCGCAATGCCGCAGGATGCCATTGATCTGGTTAAAAGCTGGGGCTTCACCCTTAAAAACATGAATGGCTTTGTCTGGAACAAGCTAACGGTCAACAACAACCCATTTTTTGGCATGGGCTTTTGGACCCGCGCAGGTAGCGAGTCGGCCATTATCGCCATCAAAGGCAAACCTACCCCAGCTTGCCGCAGCGTTCGCGCCGTGGGCAACTACGATCCACAAAGCCTTGATGAAGTGCTCGCCCACCTCTGCTACGTGGGCACCTATCAAAACATTCGCCATAGCCAAAAGCCAGATGAGTTTCGCGATAAATGCGTCGAGCTCATGGGTGACGTCCCGCGACTTGAAATGTTCGCCAGAACCAGAACCAAAGGCTGGGATGTGTTTGGGAATGAAGTTAAAGGCTCGATAGATATCCCATTAAAGCCAGAACAAACAACCATTGAGTTGGCGCCATCGCAACAGCTCGATATCGAAGATCAAATAGCGCGGGAGAATGCAGCATGAAAACACTTATTCAGCAGTTTAAAAATGCGATGGCAATTATCCGCCAAATGAAAGCCGGAGAATGGGAGTTTGAAGGCCACTATGAATATGAACATAAGGCTAAGTTCGTTTGTTATACAGCAAAAAGAAAAGGCGTTGAATTGTGGGTGGGTGATTACCCAAGCTTGGTAGAAATCTGGAACAAGCCTTGGGAACTTGGGCCATTTGGCTGGCTAGTTTGGTATGGCGGTGCAGGAAAAAGAAAGCCCTAGAAAAAAAGATGCACCGTAAACCCTCAGACTTAACAACATAAGGAGGCAACATGAAGCAATCAACCGCAATCCGCGAAGCGCTTAACAAGTGGTACGCCCTGCCACGCAAACAAGCATGCAGCTGCCAACAGTTTATGAAAAAAATTGCAGAAGAATTAAAGAAGGATGGTAAGTAATGACTTTCGAAATGACTCATAAGAATCTATGCGATATCGCTGTGCGCTGGCTGAAAAAAACGAATAGTAATGGTGGGCCTTGTTGTCATGTCGCTGTGTCTGAAATACAAGGTGGTTGGAGTGGCGAGATACCTGATGCAATTGGCTTTAGGGCGGCAGGTTATAACGACGGCGCAATCATCGTTGAAGTAAAGGTGTCGCGTAGTGACTTTCTTGCTGATCGAAATAAACCACACCGCAACGGTGAAACATTGGGTATGGGTAAGTGGCGGTTTTACCTTTGCCCAGAGGGTTTGATTAAGCCTGAAGAAGTGCCTGAAAAGTGGGGCTTAGTATACGTAACCAAGCGCGGAGGCACCAAATGCGTGAAGGGATTTTGTAGCGAAGCAAGGATGAGCAATCGCAATGATGCTCTCGAAAACGACGCATTCGAATCAGACCGAGATAGAGAAATGTTCTTGCTTGTTAAGCTGTTATCTCGTCTAGGAGATATTGAGCAATTTAATCAGAAATTGCGTGAAATGTATCGAATTGAAACGCAGCAACAAAAACGCATTAACGAATTAAAAGACAGGCTTGATAACTCTGTGTCAGTAGATCGCAAACATAGACGGAAAGTTCTCAATTTTATTGGTGAACTGCAAAAGCAAGACTGGGAAAGTGAGAGAGGTGCAGCATGACCAGACGCAGAGTGTTATTAGACGGCAACGGCTCAACCAAAATCAATGTTGAAGGCCTTGTGGTTTACGTTCCTGCCATTGAGCACGATCACCTTAAGCAAAAGCTGAGTGCCGAAATTCAGCAATTGAAAGACCAGTGCAACGCGATGCAAGTTGATCTTGAAATTGCAGTTAAAACAGCAGAAACGCTTAAGACCGTCACCGCAGAGCGTGACCAGTTGGCGGCACAGGTTGAGGCTCTTAAACACGGCGTTTATCACTTCAACCGTAGTCATGGCGATCTTAATCCATTACTTAAAGCTGTAGCAGAATCACCAAAGCAATGCCTTTCCGATATCCGCGCCAAAGCTATCCGAGATTTTGCAAAAGAATCGGCTGAAGGTTTCGAAATGCCATTTATAGAGGACCTTGCAGAAGAATGGATAACAAGGCAAGTCGCTAAGGATGGTTCAGCATGAAAACCACCCTAACCGCAGTGCTTACCTGCTTTGTTGTATCGCTACTAATTACTCTGACTGTTGTCGTAGTAGTTAACTTTTACACAAAGCGCGGAATACAAAAAACATTTAACAATGGATATAAGCATTGGCAATTTTGGATAAGAGTTTTGTTTAGTCCATTAATGCTATTTTTCATCGTTATTGAGTGGGTTGGAAATAAAGGTTATTACCAACTTTATTCACGATTGCCATCAATCCCACAAGGCAATGAGGTGCATGATGACTCTAAATGATCGCATGAATTTGCTTACCGAAGAAAACCAGCAGCTTAAAGCCAAAGTTGCAGAACTTAAGAATCAAGTGGCAATCCTCAGCCAGCGCCCTAAATACGATTTATCGACAACGCAAGGCAGAGAACAAGCGGTGATTGAAAGTGTTAAATCAAGGGGGCTGTGATGGATAAAATCGAGCAACTTTATCTATCAGGTTTAACTATTGAAGAAGTGGCTGCTGAAACTGGGTTATCTATTTGGACAGTAAGAAGCAGAGTTCGCAAACTCGGCATTAGTCGCCCGCGCAAAGTAGCGATAAAACTATCAAAGCGTAAGCCGAACCGAGAAACGCGCAACGATGGCTATCTAGATAAGCTAGAAAAGAAAGAAGCCGCGCTATACATCAAAGCAAACCAGCTATTTAAACCCATCGCGACAAACTAACTAAAGGGCCAAACGGCCCTTTATTTTTTCTCGCTTTTGAGTTGTTCAATTTGCCGATCAATTGACGCTACCTGCGTATCGGCTTGCTGAGCCACTGCTGCCATTTCCTGCGCCAAGCTTTGCTGCCAAGTTGCCCCGGCTAAGTTGTTGTTGGCATAGCGCCTGCCGTTCTGCAAGTCACGCATACGCTGATCACGGCGCTCAATCACCCGCTTTCTATCGCTCTCTAACTTTGTTATCTCACGGCTGATCCGCTGATTATCAATGTAAGCGCTTATCTCCTGCCTCTTACCATAATCCACCCCGCCAGCCGTAGAGCCGCTGGCAACAACACTACCAACATTACTCAAGTCAACGGGTTTGCTTGTTTCATCACAGGGATCCGCCTGGTATTTACCATCAGCGCATTTATAGACTGCGGCCACGGCCGAAAAAGAAGGGATGCCCATCGCTACACAGGCCAGCAATACAAAAGATTTTCTATCCATAGATCACCTCAAAGTTGATAAATCTATCATATCATCAGCGGGGAACCATAAAACAAATATTTAAAATCGGGGAACCAATAGGGAACCACAAATTTTTAGCATCTAGCAAAATCAATTAGTTAAATTTAAATCTTACCAATCCAACATAGGCGCAATGGAAAATGTGCGGTCGAGCTGTAGATGTAGACCATCATTAAGATTATTTTTCAACACGTGACTATCGACTCAAGTAATTAAAATTTGCCAGTAAGTTCAAGCTTTGAGGGATAAAACGCCTTAACTTAAGCCGCAGATGAGCCATGCAGCGCCAGCGTAAAAATACAAAAACAGTAAACGAGTTAACGTTTACTGTTTTATTGCCCCTCAGAGCAAGCGGGATTATACCCTAAACCGCCTGCTTTGTGGAGATTAAGCAGGGATAGAAGCCTAGCTCGATATCACTACAACTCGCTCCAACGCCTGAGCAAGTTATGATAAACACCCGTTAGATTAAACAGCTCTTGTTCAGGCGCGGCCTGCGACGTCAAAGATTGAATCGATTGATCGAGTTGAAATAACAAGCGACGCTGCCCTTCATCGCGCACCATGCTCTGTAGCCACATAAAAGCGGCGGTTCGCTCACCTGATGTGACAGGCGTAACCTGATGTAAACTTGTTGACGGATATAACACCAAAGATCCCGCTGCCAGCTTAATGCTTTGCTGGCCATAAGTATCTTGGATGACCAGCTCACCACCTTGATAAGTGTCTGGTTCGCTTAAAAATAAGGTGGCAGACAGATCGGTACGCACCATACCGTCACTCGTCGAGCGAATTGCATTGTCGATATGATAGCCAAAGGTTTCTCCACCTTGATAACGATTAAACAAGGGCGGATAAAACTGTAATGGAAGTGCTGCCGAGACAAATAAAGGATGAGCTAACAAGCGCTCCATAATCAACTCACCGATGCCAATCGCAACAGGATCGTCTTTATCCAACTGCTGATTGCGCTTACGGGTACTCGCCATAACGCCAGAGGTTTGATTGCCATCAATCCAAGTGCGAGCATCGAGTTGTTCACGTAACTGATTGACTTCTTGTTTTGAAAAAACATGAGGAATTTCAATAAGCATCTTCAAACCTTAAGGAAAGCATAAACATCAAAGGCAGCCCTAGGGCTGCCATTCAAATCGTCATTCACTGATATTAAAAGTGCATATCAGCACTTAACATCACCAAACGTCCAGGCGCCATATTCGCAAAGTGTGCAGTATAAGCCTTATCGTAATAACGCTCATCCGTTAGATTTTGAACGTTCAGGCGTAAGGTCAAGAATTCGCTCATCTTATAGGATGAGGTCAAATCAAAACGCCAGTAAGACGGAATTGACAGCGTATTAGCCGTATTGCCATACACTTTGTCCATATAATAGGCACCCGTGCCGACCGTTAACTGCTCGGTAATATCGTAAGTTGTGAATAAGCTAAGGCTATTTTTGGCTGTATTAGGGAAGCGATTACCATTAAGCGCAGCGTTGTAACCATTGCTTTCGAGGGTAGCGTCCAAATACGTATAACCACCAAAACCATGCCAATCTTTAGTAAAGTCACCGGAAAAGCCGATTTCAAAGCCTTTGACTTTTTGCTCGCCGACGTTTTCCTGCGGTGCATTACGATCGCCAGAAGTCGCAACGCGGGCATTGTTTTTCTCGATTTGGAATACAGAGCCATTCAGAGATAAACGCCCCTCCCAAAGATCCCATTTAGTGCCTAACTCGTAGCTTTCGGTGTCTTCTGGTTCTAAATCGGCATTAGTGCTGCCAAGACGATCTGCCCCATCTCCGTTAGACGTGCCAGGTGGATTAGAGGAAGTGCCCCACGCAGCGTAGATACTGCCATTTTCTGCGGGCTTATATAGCACCGACAATTGGTAGTTGAAGAAATCAGCATCATTGCTGAATCGAGAGGTTGAGTTCTCAGCACTGGTGGTATAGTCATCCCAGCGGATACCTGCGTTAACCATCCATGCTTCAGTTAACTCAATGGTATTAAAGGCATAGATAGAGCGAGTATCAGTTTCAGTCACTGTCGCATCGGTACCGAGTGTAATCGTACCAACCCAAGGATCGTGGGGATTCGGATTATCCAGCAACGTACAGTTGTAGTTATCCAGCATTGCCTGATTACAACCCGCGTTGCGACCATTGCCCGTATCGACGGTGTAACTCAAATTGCTAGTACGTTCGTTACTGAGTTCAGTCCCGACTGCAAAACGGTTAGTCATTCCTGCAAGTTTTGCTTCACCCGAGAGTTGCAATTGAGTCGCTAGGGTCTTTGTCACCGAATGGCGCGACTTAGTGTTTCGCCAAACATAACCATTAGCCACGTTGCCAGTGGTGTCGTCTGGGTTAGTCACAATATAGTCATTGCTGTTACGGCTATAGATAGACGTCGAAGTGAACTGCATGTCGTTGTTAAAATCATGGCTGATCAACACCGAAGCCGTATCATCCATCGTATCGCGAAAATCCCGCGATAATAAGCCATAGAAATTGTCGGGATCGACATCGGCAGGTTTGCCTGTCGCCTGATCGTAGGGAATACCATAATCAGGAATATCATGGTTTTCAAAATGATAATATTCAAGGGTCACTTTAGTTGGTGTCGTTAACCCAAAAGTAACAGACGGTGCAACGCCCCAACGATTACCTGTGACTTCATCACGCCCAGGAGTGTCAGCATCGTGAGCCATCATGTTGACACGAACCGCAGCTTCATCGGTAATCACATGGTTAATATCAACATTGGCACGTTTGAGGGCATCAGTCCCCACGGCAACATCGGCGTTAATAAAATCTTCAGCCTGAGCTTTTTTGGTCACAATGTTAATGCTACCGCCAACCGCGCCACGGCCGTTATAGACAGAGCTTGGGCCTTTCAGGACTTCAATTTGTTCAATGTTAAAGGTTTCACGGCTTTGTGAACCCACATTACGCATACCATTGATAAAAGTGGAGGATTGAGCATCGTATCCACGAATAAACGGCCTATCACCGTAGGGGTTTCCCCCTTCGCCAGTACCCAAGGTAATACCAGGCGTCGCTCGTAGCGCATCAGTAAAACTCTGCGCGCCCATATCTTTGATCAGATCTTGATTGATGACTGTTACAGTTTTCGCAGTATTGAGCAGGTCTTCGGTAAATTTACCCGATTGTACTTTGCGGGTGTTATAACCCAAGTACTCACCATTGACCTCAATATGTTCAACTTTTTTATCTGCGACTTGTGCCTGCTCCGCGGCCATAGCAGGGATAGCAGAAACCGCCATCCCTATGGTTAACGAACCTAAAACATGGGCACCAAGCGTGACTCGACCATTGCGACGTTTTGCAAATTTCATTTAAAGCATTCCTGTTGCGGACTAAACCCTGTAACAGATGTCCCCCACCTGTTAATCGCCCGCTAATATATGTAAAATTATTTTTGTGATCAATAATTATTATCATTTACATTATAATTTAATGTAAATCACAGTTTAAGCCGTTTATAGTTGTTAGGCACAGCAAAACGACTGTAGCTACATTGGTAGGGTTAAAGATACGCCTATGATAGAAATGAAAATTTCCTTCAAAAATCTTTCGCATACATTCAAGCTATCGCACTCATAGCCTAACGGCATGCTCATTCGAATCATCAACCTTTCGGTGGAAACGTGCCTTTGGACTCATTGAGGGGACATGTAGAATACGCGACTCTTTTACCGCTTGTAGCGTGGCTTTTGGTAAAAAGACTTTTACGATAAATAACAAGAAAATCGTGAAATTAACCTCACATTTCCATTTGTGTCATCTAAGCTGATAGAGTGTGATTAAGATTGCTGTGGTCAAGCCACTTTTCGACTACCCTTAATTACGTGGTGACCATAAGGCTTAAGTTCATAAGAGGACACACTGAAGCATGAACGTCAATTTTATTAATCCTTTTTTGCAGTCGCTGCTCAATGTTATTTCGACCATGGCCAGCCTAGAGCTCACGCCAGGTAAACCCCAAATCAAAACTGACAACTTAGCCAAAGGCGATGTATCAGGTTTGATTGGTATGGTTGGGCCACAAACCAAAGGCTCACTTTCAATTACGTTTGAGCAAAAACTGGTACTGCAAATCATGCAAAATATGCTGGGCGAAAACCCCGGCAAAATAAATGAAGAAGTAACCGATCTGGTGGGTGAAATCACTAATATGGTTACGGGGGGCGCAAAAAATCTTTTAGGACAAAAGGGTTACGAATTCGAAATGGCAACACCAATGGTCGTTTCAGGTCAAGGGCATACAATTTCCCATAAAGCCAACGGCACCAAAATTATCATGCCATTTACCAGTTCTTACGGAACTGCATTTATCGAAGTTTGCTTCGAAAATTAATTAAATATCATAAGTTTGTAGGAAAACATTGGATGTTTGGTTGGCTGTAACGGGTACGCTTTGCTCCACTAGAGCAAACCTGATAGCCAATCAGTAAATCGATTAACTGTATGCTAGATAAAGAAAAACGGCGCATTAGCGCCGTTTTGTCATTCTAATTTGAGTAAACTATGCTAAGCAAACAGCTACTCTTGGAGTCAGTTTAGTCACTAACTCATAGGCGATGGTACCAATGTGCTCGGCCACCTCCTCTACGGGTAAAGCCTGCCCCCAAAGTAGCACATCATCACCGACTTGATCCGCCGCATCTTGGCCTAAATCTACGGTTAACATATCCATAGATACCCGGCCAACAATCGGCACTCTGCGACCATTTATCCATACAGGCGTGCCTTCGGGCGCATTCCGTGGATAGCCATCACCATAACCAATCGCGACAACCCCAAGGCGAGTATCTTGTTTGGCTGTCCAGTAACAACCATAACCTACGGGTTGATTCGCTTTGTGCTCGCGCACCGCGATCAAACGTGAGACTAAGTTCATCGCGGGGATCAAACCATGGTTCGCACCGCAATCTCCTGTGACAGGAGATACGCCATAGAGCGCAATGCCTGGACGGATCCAATCCCCTTGGCTTTTAGGCCAATAAAGCGCCCCCGCCGAGTTGGCTAAGGTTCTAAACCCAGGTAAATCCGCAGTTAACTGGTTAAAGGTTTGCATTTGTACTTGAGTGTAATGATTATCTGGCTCATCAGCACAGGCAAAGTGGGTCATCAAATGAATAGGTTTGGCAACATTTTCGCAAGCTGCCAAACGCGCATAAACAGTAGTGAATTGTTCAGGTGTGACCCCTAAACGATGCATCCCCGAATCGACTTTTAGCCACACTGTGACAGGTTTCGTTAAGTGTGCCTGTTCTAACATCTCGATTTGCGATTCGTGGTGCACCACAGTATCGATATCGTGCTCCACCAGCAAAGGTAAGTCGGTACTGCGAAAAAAGCCCTCAAGCAATAATAAACGCGCCTTAATACCACCTTCGCGCAGTTCTAATGCCTCTTCCAAACGGGCTAAGCCGAAGCCATCGGCAGTATGTAAACAATGAGCGACATTTAATAATCCATGACCATAACCATTGGCTTTCACCACCGCCATCACTTGGCTGCTGCTCGCCTGTTGGCGTAAAACGGCGAGGTTGTTTTGCAGTGCAGTACTGCTAATTTCTGCTCGAGGAAAAGGTTTCAAAATTTGCCTTGTCTATTTGGAAAAGTCTGGAAATAAAAAGAATACATAAGCTTTGCTTATCTTCTAACACCGGGAATTAATCTTCTTCAAACTGAGGACCAGCATAGTTATCAAAACGGGAAAACTGGCCTTGGAAGGTCAAGCGCACACGTCCAATGGGGCCGTTACGCTGTTTACCGATAATGATTTCCGCCGTGCCCTTATCGGGAGAGTCGTTGTTATACACCTCATCACGGTAAATAAACATGATGAGATCCGCATCCTGCTCAATAGAACCTGATTCACGTAAGTCCGAGTTCACAGGGCGTTTATCGGCACGTTGTTCGAGCGAGCGGTTAAGCTGAGAAAGTGCAATAACGGGGATTTCTAATTCTTTAGCTAATGCCTTAAGAGAACGAGAGATTTCAGCAATTTCAAGGGTACGATTGTCCGATAATGCCGGCACTTGCATCAGCTGCAAGTAGTCGACCATGATCATCGATAATCCGCCATGCTCGCGGGCAATACGGCGGGCACGGCTGCGCACTTCGGTCGGCGTTAAGCCTGAACCATCATCGATATACATCTTGCCTTGCTCAAGCATAATTCCCATGGTCGAGGATACCCGCGCCCAATCCTCATCATCGAGTTGTCCGGTACGGATTTTGGTTTGGTCAACGCGCCCTAAAGAGGCCAACATACGCATCATGATCTGCTCTGAGGGCATCTCGAGGCTGAAAATAAGCACGGGCTTGTCTTCATTCATCGCCGCCTGTTCGCACAGGTTCATCGCAAAGGTCGTTTTCCCCATCGACGGACGCGCCGCCACGATGATCAAGTCGCCGGATTGAAAGCCTGCTGTCATTTTATCGAGATCAGTAAAGCCACTCGATACCCCGGTCACACCGTTGTGTGGGTTGTTGTAGAGCTGCTCAATCTTATCAACGGTTTTTTCCAGAATGGTTTTGATGCCTTCAGGGCCTTCGTTAGCATTGGTACGCTGCTCAGCAATTTTAAAGACTTTGCTCTCAGCTAAATCGAGTAGAGCGCTGGAATCGCGGCCTTCAGGGTTATAACCCGCATCGGCAATCTCATGGGCAACGCGGATCATCTCGCGTACGACTGCGCGCTCACGGACAATTTCAGCATAAGAAACAATGTTGCCCGCACTCGGGGTATTTTTGGCAATCTCACCCAAGTAGGCAAAGCCGCCCGCTTCTTCAAGTTGGTTTTCAAGCTCAAGCTGTTCAGAAACCGTAATTAAGTCGATAGGTTGGCCTGTTTCGACTAAACGGTGCATGGCGGCGAAAATCATCCGGTGCGAGCGAGAATAAAAATCCTCTTTCACTACGGTTTCAGCCACTTTATCCCAAGCGTCGGCGTCTAACATGAGGCCGCCTAATACCGATTGTTCAGCCTCAATTGAATGCGGCGGTAGCTTGAGGCTATCGACCTGCAAATCCCTTGGCTTACTCTTAGGCTTAAAAGCACCTTGTTGTGACATTAACACTCCCGATTTCCAACAACTTAACAAAATATGATATAAAACCCCGTCAAGCAAACAGGTGGTTTACACTGGCCTGTTATCTCACCCAACGGATACTCAAACTAAAAATAAGGAAAGAACATGCGTATTGCATTGGTTGCAGCCTTAGTACTGACCTCTGGCATTGCAACAGCCGATGAAGGGCAATGGCAACCTTATCAAATGCCTTCTATTGCAGACAAACTCAGCGCGCGTGGAATCGATATTCCCGCAGACAAGCTGGCCGATCTCACCAGTTATCCAATGAACGCCGTTGTCGGGCTGGGCTATTGTACCGCCAGTTTTGTCTCGCCCCAAGGGCTAGTTGTGACAAACCATCATTGTGCCTACAAGGCGATACAATATAACACTAAGAAAGAGCATAACTATCTCGAACAAGGCTTTTTAGCCAGCTCAATGGATAAAGAACCGTCGGCCGGTCCCAATGAGCGTTTATACATCACCGAAGCCGTGACCAATGTCACCGCTGAGATCACCAAAGACTTAAGCCAAGATCCACTAAAACGCTACGAAGAGATTGAAAATCACAGTAAAGCCTTAATCAAAAGCTGTGAAGCCGATGATAACTACCGCTGTAACGTTCGCAGCTTCCACAATGGCTTGGAATATTACCTCATCAAGCAATTGATGATCCGCGATGTGCGCCTAGTGTATGCACCACCTGAAAGTGTTGGTGGTTACGGTGGTGATATTGATAACTATGAGTATCCACGCCACTCGGGTGATTTTGCCTTCCTACGGGCTTATGTGGGTAAAGACGGAAAACCTGCGGCTTTCAGCGAAGATAACATTCCTTATACGCCCAAAAGCTATTTAAAAGTGAACGCCGATGGCGTGAAAGCTGGCGATGGCGTGTTTGTGGCAGGCTATCCTGGCACGACCAACCGTTACAATCTCACTAGCGAGCTTAAATTTGCCAGTGATTGGTTGTATCCAACTCAGGCAAAACGCTATCAATTACAGATTGATACTATCGAAGCCATGGGTCAGGAAGATGCCGACATCGCGATTAAATATGCGGGCAATATGGCGTCTATGGCGAACCGGATGAAAAAGCTCAACGGTCTGCTGGCTGGCTTTAAAGCCACGGATATCGTCGGCATTAAGCAGCAACGTGAAGATGACTTTCTGGCTTGGTTAACCAAAAACCCAAACCTTAATCAAAATCTTATCAGCGAACTAGAAGTGTTACTGGCCGAGCAGCAACTGCAAACCCAAACCAATTATTACTTCACCAACGCCCAATCGAGCACACTGCTCACTGCGGCCAACAACCTCTACCGCTTAGCGAAAGAAAAGCAAAAGAGCGATGCCGAGCGTGAAATCGGTTACCAAGAGCGCGACTTAGCCATGTTCAGCTCGCGCTTAAAACGTATCGACTCTAGTTTTGATGTTAAAGTCGATAAAACCCTCTGGTTACAAGATTTAAATGCTTATTTATCGCAGCCAAACCGTGTTGCGGCCTTAGACAATATGCTGAATTTGGACGATAAAAACGTCAGTCTAGAGGCTAAACTTGATGGCCTGTATTCGCTGACCACTCTGACAGACCAAGCGCAACGTTTGGCTTGGATGGACGCCGATGCCAAGGCCTTCGAAACCAGCAGCGATCCGTTTATCCGCCTTGCTGTCGCGCTGTATGACACCAATATGGCCCAGGAAAAAGCAGAAAAAATCCTTGCAGGTAAATTATCTACCGCTCGCCCAGCCTACATGGCAGCCGTTATCGACTACTACAAAGCCAACAATTGGCCAGTGTATCCCGATGCTAACGGTACGCTACGCATCAGCTACGGTATGGTCGATGGTTATCAATCCCGCGATGCGCTGTACAAACAGCCATTTACACGTCTTGATGGGATAGTAGCTAAGCACACTGGCGTTGAGCCCTATAACGCACCGAAAAAACTGCTCGATGCAATCCATGAGCAGCGTTTTGGCGATCACTTAGTGAAATCTGTCTATCAAGATCCCCGTGGCTGGATTTGCCGTCTGTTTTCTTGCTTAGACAAGCCAGAAGAATTCAACTCAGTACCAGTTAACTTCTTATCGAGCGTAGATACCACAGGTGGCAACTCAGGCTCACCCGTATTTAACGGCAAAGGGGAACTTGTAGGACTTAACTTCGACTCCACCTACGAAGCAATTACTAAGGATTGGTTCTTCAATCCCACCATCACCCGTGCCGTGCACGTGGATATTCGTTATATCCTATGGATGATGGATGAAGTTGACCATGCCGATAATCTGATTAAAGAACTGGATTTAGTAAGAAACTAATTATTATTAATCTGTCATGATTAATGATAATGGAATTAACTAATATGAACCGTTTAATTTAATCAATATAAATTAAGCATCTTTAAAAACCGTCCAAGAAATATTCCTTGGACGGTTTTTATTTTATGTAATTTATCAATTTGTGATCTACCGCATTATCAATTCACCAAAAACTCAATCAAAGCGTCTTAATTAGTATTATTTAAAGCAAGACTACACATGGACAATTTGTCCAACCTAAAAATAAAATCTAGTGATAAAAGCCACATTAACCAACAAATTTCAATCTAAGCCTTTAAAACATCACAAATAGTGGTAGGCAAACACAAAAAGAAAAATAACACACTGTATTTAAATAAAAAAATATAAAAATCACCACTATAAAATTAACCAAGATTGTTATTTTTATTTCTCAAAAAAACTCAAAACACGCAAATAAAACCATTAAAAACACCTGTTTTATCAAAAACCATAAAACTTGATCACCATCATGTTTTTCATAGGTTCAATTTCCTATCATCCAGCCGCCTAAAATTTCACAAATTAAATGTAACCGTCAACATAAGCACTTAACAAACACATTAAATAACACTGAAAATATAATTCAGGTTGAAAATGAGGAACGCAAAATTCTATGACAGCGACAACTTATCAACCAGGAGAAATCCAAGGGCTGATCAAGATTAATGCATCCAAATGCAAAGGATGTGATGCTTGCAAACAGTTCTGCCCAACCCACGCCATTAATGGTGCCTCGGGTGCAGCGCACTCTATCGATGAAGATAAATGTTTAAGTTGCGGACAGTGTTTAATCAACTGCCCCTTTAGCGCCATTGAAGAAACCCACAGCGCCCTTGAAACCGTGATTAAAAAACTCGCCGATAAGAATACCACCGTCGTTGGCATTATCGCCCCTGCGGTACGGGTGGCGATTGGTGAAGAATTTGGCTTAGGCACGGGCGAACTGGTGACAGGTAAACTCTATGGCGCCATGAATCAGGCGGGCTTTAAGATTTTTGATTGTAACTTTGCCGCCGATCTCACCATTATGGAAGAAGGCAGTGAGTTTATTCATCGCCTCCATGCCAATGTGAAAGGTGAAGAAAATGCAGGTGCATTGCCGCAGTTCACCTCCTGCTGCCCGGGCTGGGTACGCTACCTCGAAACCCGCTACCCTGCACTTTTACCCAACCTGTCAACCGCCAAATCGCCCCAGCAAATGGCCGGAACGGTTGCCAAAACTTACGGCGCCAAGGTGTATCAAATGCAGCCGGAGAATATTTTCACCGTCTCTGTGATGCCTTGTACCTCGAAAAAACTCGAAGCCTCACGCCCCGAATTTAACTCGGCTTGGCAATATCATCAGGAACACGGAGCTAACACGCCTTCGTACCAAGATATTGATGCCGTGCTCACCACAAGGGAAATGGCACAGTTACTCAAACTGCTTGATATCAATCTCGCTAATACCGCGGAATATCAAGGTGATAGTTTGTTCTCTGAATACACAGGCGCGGGCACTATTTTTGGTACAACCGGCGGGGTGATGGAAGCGGCACTGCGTACCGCCCATAAAGTGCTGACTGGCGCTGAAATGGCTAAGTTGGAATTTGAACCCGTACGTGGATTAAAAGGGGTGAAATCAGCCTCTGTCAGCCTGTTTGATACCCAGCTTAAACAAAATGTGACCGTCAATGTCGCCGTAGTGCATGACATGGGCAACAACATCGAACCCGTGCTACGCGATGTGATGGCAGGCACCTCTCCCTACCACTTTATTGAAGTGATGAACTGCGCAGGTGGTTGCGTTAACGGTGGAGGTCAACCTATTGAGGGTAAAGGCTCTTCATGGCTTGGTAACATTTAACGGGAAACAGAAATGAACAAGAAAAAACACCTATTTGCCGAGGACAGTTTCTTTCTGTCACGCCGTAAATTTATGGCCGTTGGCGCCGCGTTTGTGGCTGCGCTCGCGATCCCTATCGGCTGGTTTACCAGCAAACTTGAGCGCCGGAATGAATACATTAAGGCCAGAAGCCAAGGGTTATATAAGGACGATAGCCTAGCGAAAAAACGTGTCAGCCACGCCAACCCCGCCGTTGAAAAGTACTACAAAGAGTTCGGTGGCGAGCCATTAGGACATATGTCCCACGAGCTGCTACACACCCACTTTGTCGATCGCACCAAATTAAGCTCTTGATTGGAGATGAGAAATGCATCAAGAACATGATATGAGACCCATTTTAAAACATCCGCTAAACGTCAGGATCTTCCACTACATCCTGCTGCTCAGCTTTTTGCCATTAGCCGCAACGGGTTTGCTATTGTTTTTTAAACCGCTTTCCCAAGAAGGTATGCAGCTAACCTATGATGTGCACATTATTGCAGGGATTGTTATGGCCCTCGATGCTGTGGCATTTACCATCATGGCATTCGATCGAGTGGTACTGTTTATCGCCCGTGTGTTTAGTTTCTCAGGGCGCGATGTGAAATGGTTTATGGTGTTAGGCGGCTACCCACAGAAATTCTTACTGGGTAAAAAAGTGCCTATTCCACCGATGAACAAATACAACTCAGGCCAAAAACTCTTTGGTGCCTGCGTACTGATTGGCGGCACACTATTAATCCTCTCCGGTTTAGTGCTGTGGCTCATTCCCCATGCTGCGCCGCGGGATATAGTGTGGTTTTTAGGTCAAGCCCATTTAGTCTCTGGCCTAGTGTTAACCGCCTTCTTACCCGTGCATTTATTCCTCGCGGTGTACCGCTTCGATGACTTCAAAGCCATGATGATCCACGGCAATGTGCCCTACCATGATGCCGCTGAGTACACCCCTCTGTGGGTTAAAAATGAAATTGCCCCCGTCGCCACTAACGGTGAACAGCTGACAAGCAAATAGCTAAGTCTCCAGCGGCAGTTGCACACAACTGCCGCATTTTCACATTCATACTCAAGGGCATAGATAACCATGAGCACACACGAGCATCATTCCATTACCGTCACTGACTATAATCCCAACGTCAGCTTTATCGACGATAAAGCGATTTGGCAGACCATTGAAGACGCCAGTAATCCAAGTCGCGAGCAAGTCCTCGCCATTCTCGACAAGGCGCGCCAGTGTGAAGGCTTAAGCATTAGCGAGACCGCCATTTTGCTGCAAAACCAAGATAAGGCCTTGGATGAAGCACTCTTTACCGTCGCCCGTGAGATTAAAAACACCATTTACGGCAATCGTATAGTGATGTTTGCACCGCTATATGTGTCGAATCATTGCGCCAATAGTTGTAGTTATTGCGGCTTTAACGCCGATAACCATGAGCTCAAACGTAAAACCTTAAAACAGGATGAGATCCGCCAAGAGGTTACGATCCTTGAAGAAATGGGTCACAAACGGATCCTTGCCGTTTATGGCGAGCATCCACGCAACAATGTGCAAGCCATTGTTGAAAGTATTCAAACCATGTACAGCGTTAAGCAAGGCAAGGGCGGAGAAATTCGTCGTATCAACGTCAACTGCGCGCCAATGAGTGTGGAGGACTTTAAGCAACTTAAAACCGCGGCGATAGGCACTTATCAATGCTTTCAAGAAACCTATCATCAAGACACCTACAGCCAAGTCCATCTTAAAGGGAAAAAAACCGACTTTTTATACCGCCTCTACGCCATGCACAGGGCGATGGAAGCAGGAATCGACGATGTCGGTATCGGCGCGCTCTTTGGCCTGTATGACCATAGATTTGAGCTGCTCGCCATGCTCACACATGTTCAGCAACTCGAAAAAGACTGTGGCGTTGGCCCACATACCATCTCCTTTCCGCGGATTGAACCTGCCCATGGTTCGGCTATCAGTGAAAAACCGCCCTATGAGGTCGATGATGACTGCTTTAAGCGCATTGTAGCCATCACTCGCCTTGCCGTGCCTTATACCGGGCTGATTATGAGCACGCGGGAAAGTGCGGCGCTGCGCAAAGAACTGTTAGAACTCGGGGTTTCACAAATCAGCGCAGGCTCGCGTACCGCACCGGGTGGTTATCAAGACAGCAAACAAAATCAACATGATGCCGAGCAATTCAGCCTTGGTGATCAACGAGAGATGGACGATATTATTTATGAGCTAGTGACTGATTCAGATGCTATTCCCTCTTTCTGCACGGGTTGTTACCGCAAAGGACGAACTGGCGATCACTTTATGGGATTAGCCAAACAGCAGTTTATTGGCAAATTCTGCCAGCCCAATGCCTTGATCACCTTTAAGGAATATTTGAACGATTACGCCAGTGAAAAGACTCGCGAGGCTGGCAATGCGCTGATAGAGCGAGAACTGGCTAAAATGAGCCCGTCACGGGCGCGCAATGTGCGCGGCTGCTTGCAAAAAACCGATGCGGGTGAACGGGATATCTATCTATAAATGGCATCTTATCTATTCTCAGATCTCGGCGTGCAGTTGCATTTCGGCCTTAACACTAGCGCCTTACTGAATGCGATAGAACGCGCTGATGAAATCGTGCTACACGCGGCCATTTACAGTAATTTTGCCGATAATGCCGTAGGGCAGTTGTTATTGCAGCGGCTACAAAACGCCAGCTTAAAGCAACTCACCCTCATTAAACTTGAGCCCACTCGTCTATGGCGGGATGAGTTTGCCACCATCCTAAGGCCCGAGATGCCGCTGCAAGAGGTTGAGCAGCTGTATGATATTTCCCGCCACTGGTGCGCTGAGCTTAAAACGCAGTTTCCTGAGGCCATCAATTTAGTTTCGACCCAAGCGCTACCACTGCAACCTATATTGCTGATTGGCGATAGACTCTTTGTCGGCCACTACGCCCATAGCCATACCACTTCAGCTCAGGGGCTTTGGCTGGAGTTTGATGCTATTGCTTTAGGTCTTGCGCCAAACAGCTTAATCGATTGGTTTGATACAGGCATCCCCAGTGAGCAAAACTCAGCGGTAGAAGTAGCCCTAGGCCGTTATGTTGATGAATGCCGCCGCGCAGTGGGCGATCTTTGGTATCAGAGCTTGATTGAGCTAGATAAAGGGCGTAACTAATGATCACTCGCCCTAGCCAGCCAGTGCCAGTGACTCAGTCAACGTCCGTTAAACCGACCTTGCTTAAGCCCACAGTGTTTTCCTATGCCGAAATCCTTTCGCTACTTCAGGGGCAAGACGATGAATGGTTATTTAGTCGCGCCCAGCTCGCCACTGAATTGCAATTTAATCAACAGGTGTATTTACGCGGCATTGTCGAGTTTTCGAATCACTGTCGTAACCACTGCCATTACTGTGGTTTACGCACCGAAAATCGGCAGGTAACACGCTATCGACTCTCGAACGAAGAAATCCTTAACGCAGTGGATAGCATTGCCGAGCTGGGACTAGGTACTGTGGTGCTGCAATCGGGGGATGACTTTAACTACAGCGGCAATCGTATCAGTACCCTTATCAGTGAAATTAAGCAGCGCCATAACCTAGCAATCACCCTCTCCCTCGGTGATCGCAAACATCATGAGTTGGAAAGCTGGCGAGAGGCGGGTGCCGATCGCTATTTACTCAAGATGGAAACCTTCGACCGCGCCCTCTTTGCTCGGTGTCGCCCTAAAGCCAATTTTGACGAGCGCATTGCAAGGCTCAATTATCTTAAGTCTCTGGGATATCAAACTGGCTCAGGGATTATTGTCGATTTACCGGGAATGACGGATGCGATTTTAGCGTGTGATATTCAGCATTTATCGGAGTTGCAGCTCGATATGCTGGCCTGCGGCCCCTTTATTGCCCATCACCAAACACCGTTTACGACTTCACCCAATGGCAGCGCCCTTAAGAGTCATAGGATTAGCGCTATTTTGCGACTGATGAATCCGGGGGCGAATATTCCTGCCACCAGTTCCCTCGACGCCCTCGAAAAAGGCGCAAGGGAACTGGCACTCAAACGCGGATGTAATGTGCTTATGCCCTCCTTCACCCCAGCACAAGTCAGTGGCGATTACAGCATCTATCCGGGAAAAAACCAGCAAAAAAACCCAGCAGCAGAGCGACTTAACCAAGTCTGCCAGCAAATTCAACGCCACGGGCTAATCCCCTCCTTTAGCCGCGGTGATTCAAAAAGGACCCAATATGTGTCAAGGCATTAATCCACAAGAGCATAGCCAAACCCAATCGGCACCAAGAGGAATGCGCTACCATATCGCCTTGGTCGGTCGGCGTAATTCGGGGAAATCCTCCCTACTTAATATGATCGCAGGGCAACAGATCTCGATAGTATCCGATATTAAAGGCACAACCACAGATGCCGTGGCCAAGGCCTATGAGTTACAACCCTTAGGGCCGGTGACCTTTTACGATACCGCTGGCATAGACGATGAAGGGACATTAGGAATGATGCGAGTGAGCGCCACTCGCAGAGTGTTGTTTCGCTCCGATATGGCACTCTTAGTCGTTGATGAGCACGGGCTGTGCCCCTCAGACATGGCATTAATCGATGAAATACAGCAATTAGAAATGCCAATACTCGTAGTATTCAATAAAGCCGATATCTGCCTCCCCAAAGCAGAGGATATTACCTTTTGCCAGACTCAATCCTTACCCTTTATTGTCGTTTCTGCCGCCACAGGTCTTGCAGGTAAACAGCTTAAGCAGTTGATGGTCGAATTAGCACCTGCGGAGTATAAGCAGGAACCGCTCCTAGCGGGCGACCTCTATCAAGCGGGGGATGTCATTCTCTGCGTCGTCCCTATCGATATGGCCGCACCTAAGGGACGATTGATCCTGCCACAGGTGCAGATACTGCGTGAGGCGCTTGATCGCAGCGCCATCGCAATGATCGTCAAAGAAACAGAACTAACGCAGGCATTATCAGTGGTTACGCCTAAGCTGGTGATTTCTGATGCTCAAGCGATTAAGCAAGTCGCCGCCACAGTGCCAGACGCTGTCCCTCTCACCACCTTCTCAACCTTATTTGCCCGATTTAAAGGCGATTTAGCCGTTCTCGCTGCGGGAGCTGATGCTTTAGATAAATTGCAAGATGGCAATAAAGTGCTCATCGCCGAAGCCTGTAGTCACAATGTGCAGGAGGACGATATTGGCCGAGTTAAACTTCCCCGCTGGATAAATAGCTACACCGGCAAACAACTCGAGTTTGTAGTTACATCTGGGCACGACTTTCCCGATGATTTAGAACAATATGCCCTCGTCATCCACTGCGGCGCTTGTATGTTTAACCGCAATGAAATGCTCCGTCGCATCCGCGAATGTCAACGGCGGCAGGTGCCTATCACTAACTATGGGGTAGCAATTTCTAAATTGCAGGGCGTACTACCGCGAGTGCTTGCGCCTTTTAACAACAGTCCGCAGCAATAACATATTGAGCCTTAGTGCCAGGCTTAGCTGCGATGAAGTAGCTAAGCCTGTTTATCCTTGATGCTTGACAAACAACCACTTACACAACAATACGAACTAAATCGCGCCCATAAAAAAACACCGCCTAAGCGGTGTTTTTTTAGTTTAAAGCAGTATGTAATTAAGCTTCTGCAACGATAGAAACTTTAACAACAGCTTTAACTTCAGTGTGTAACTGAACTTCAACTTCGAAGTCGCCAGTAGTACGCAGAGCGCCTAATGGTAAACGAACTTCTGATTTAGCCAGTTCAACGCCAGCAGCAGTTACTGCATCAGCGATGTCACGGTTGCCAACTGAACCAAACAGTTTGCCTTCATCACCCGCTTTAGAAGCAATAACAACAGCTTCCAGAGCAGCGATTTTCTCAGCACGTTGGTTAGCAGCAGCCAGATCAGCAGCGATTTTAGCTTCTAATTCAGCGCGACGAGCTTCAAATACTTTAACGTTGCTTTCGTTAGCAACAACAGCTTTACCTTGTGGCAGCAGGTAGTTACGAGCGTAACCAGCTTTAACTGCAACTTGGTCACCCAGGTTACCCAGGTTAGCGATTTTATCAAGCAGAATAACGTTCATTATCAAATCCTCTATATTCGATTAGGAATACTGCAATTACTGATGTAAATCAGTGTATGGCAGTAGAGAAAGATAACGAGCACGCTTGATAGCGCGAGCTAGTTGACGCTGATATTTAGCACTAGTACCAGTGATACGGCTTGGAACGATTTTGCCGCTTTCAGTGATGTAGTTCTTTAAAGTAACGATATCTTTGTAATCAATTTCTGCAACACCTTCAGCGGTGAAACGGCAGAACTTGCGACGACGGAAATAACGTGCCATTTGACAGTCTCCTAAGTTTTCAATTCGACATTTTCGGCATGGATGACTAAGCGATTTTGGCCATTTCGCCCCTGTTGAAGCGTCATAAAACCTTGTACTTGTACTTCCACACCTGCTTTCAGATTATCTGCCACGCTTTCAAAACGTGGTCCACTCAATATCACTTGTATTTGAACGTAGACATTGCGGAGCATATCTGCTTCATAACGCTGCGATTTGTGTTCTAGCATGATCACACTATGTGCAATGCCTGCCGGGCTTTTAAAGCGTCTGGAACGGGTTATGGTTCCTGACAACACCAAGTTATTGGTGGTCACAGAAAAACTTACTCAGCGATTTCTTCAGCGTTAGCTTCATCATATGAGCGGTCGCCAGCTGGGCCACGACGTGAATCGCGCTCATCTTTAGCTTTCGCCATTGGAGATGCTTCAGTAACGGCAACTTTAGTACGCATTACCATGTTACGCAGAACTGCGTCGTTGAAACGGAAAGCAGTTTCTAGCTCTTCAATCGTCTCTGCTGGTGCTTCAACGTTCATCAGAACATAGTGAGCTTTATGCAGATCTTGGATTGGGTAAGCCAGTTGACGACGGCCCCAATCTTCTAAACGGTGGATTTTGCCGTTAGCTTCGGTGATAACACCGGTGTAACGCTCAATCATACCTGGTACTTGTTCACTTTGATCTGGGTGAACCATAAATACGATTTCGTAATGACGCATTTATTGCTCCTTACGGTTATATAGCCTCGTTATTGGCTCAGTCAAACCAAATAGAGGCAAGGAACGAAAATAGTGACTGATTTGAGCGCGAGATAGTACAGAAAGCAGACGCGAAACTCAAGCAATAACTTTGCCTCAACACCCAATACAGGTATGATGACGCCTCACCCCTATTCGGATATCAGACACCGGCCACTCAAGAACCCATACTAATGTTACGAGCAATGCTAAAAGTTATCGCCCCTTTGAGTTTTTTTTGCCTATCTTTTCCTGCACTTGCGCTTGTTCCTCCCGATTATCAGGAGCCACCAAGTGATTTGACTGCAGAAGTCGAAGCCGGCTTACAATTGAACACAGGCAATACCGAATCGAGCAGTTTTAATGGTCGAACCCAACTGATTTACGATACTAAACAAACTAAGCAGGAAGCGACGCTAAAAGCGTATTTTGCTTCTGAAAAAAATCAAACCACCTCAGAAAAGTACGAACTCCAACTTCAAAGCAACTATAAACTCAACAAAGGTTATATCTTCGGCCGTGGCGACTTCACTTGGGATCAGTTTGGTAGTTATACCCAAATCTCAACTCTTTCTTCGGGTTATGGTTTTAACGCAATTAGTAGCTACAAGACCAAACTCAGTCTCGAAATCGGCCCTGGTTATCGATACAACTTGCCTGCCGAGTCAGTCGCAGAGCCAGACCCCGCTCCCGAAAAGGATGTGATCCTACGTACTGCGGCAAAGTTTTCTCAAAAATTACAGGAATACACCAGTATCAATGCCGATCTCACCGCCGAGGTGGGCGAAAATAACAACACCCTGACTCTCGATATGAACTACAAAAATTTAGTATTTCAGGATTGGGCCTTTAAAATCGGCATGAACATCAAGTTCACCGAAGTGGTTCCTGAGGGCAGCCAGCAGACGGATACCATCACCACCTTTAACTTGCTGTATACCTTTAGATAAACAAGCAATAAAACGATTTGGCTGGCACAACAATTCCCCACTCAGCCAAATCCCATTTCAGCACAATTTAGTGACCCACACATAAAAACGATAAATTAGTCGATAAATTCCAACATTTTGCAACACGGAATAAACACCGACTGCTGATATACTCTCCCTGGCAATCATACAAGGAGCAGTTAATGACAAACCCGCTACGTACTTTCGCCTCTTTATATAGCACGACGTTATTAACAGTGCTGGCTGGCGGTTTACTCACCACATATTTAGGCCTTAGGCTCTCGGTGATGCATGTTCCGCAGTTGTGGATAGGTAGCATGATGTCGGCCTACTATGTCGGCCTTGTCGCAGGATCTAAGATTGGCCACCGGCTAATCGCCCAAGTCGGACATATCCGTGCCTTTGTCGCTAGTGCTGGGATCGTTGCCGCCTCCGCACTGGGTCATGCACTCGTAGATGAGTTGGCGATTTGGATCCTGCTAAGACTTATCGTCGGTATGGGGATGATGTGCCAATACATGGTGCTCGAAAGTTGGCTCAATGAACAGGCTGAAAGCAGCCAACGCGGCACTGTGTTTGCCAGCTACATGATAGTCTCGTACTTCGGTTTGATCTTGGGCCAAGGTGCCATCAGCCTCTATCCTGAACTCGGTCTAGAGCCGCTGTTACTGATCGCCATCTGCTTTGCCCTGTGTATTGTCCCGATTTCTTTAACGCGGCGTATTCACCCAGCACCACTGGTGCCCGCCCCCTTAAAAATTGCTCACTATTGGCGCAAAGCGCCGCAGGCACTCACGACCATTGCCATTGGCAGCATGATTGTCGGCTCCTTTTACGGTTTGGCGCCTGCTTATGCGAGTAACTTAGGTTTACCGCCCGAGAAGGTGGCCACCTATATGACGGCCACCATTCTCGCGGGTCTGCTCGCCCAATGGCCAATGGGAAAATTATCTGACATTATGTCCCGCAGTCGCCTTATCCGCATCAACTGTATACTGCTTGGGATCTTAGCATTAGCTATCGCCCTCACACCCTATCATCCGACACTCTCACTGGTGATGACGTTTCTGTTCGGCATTCTTGGCTTTACCTTCTATCCCTTGGCAACCGCACTGGCTAATTCCCGTGTCGAGCAAAGTGAAAGGGTAGGACTATCGGCAACCATTTTGCTCACCTTTGGCATGGGCGCCAGCATCGGCCCATTAATCGCCTCAACTCTTATGCAATGGTTTGGCAACAGCATGCTCTATGGTTTTATGTCGGCCTGTACTTTAATCCTATTTTTACGGCTACGTTATGTTCACTCACAGCAAAAAACCGAAACCAGTGTCACCCAAGACTACATCATGGCGACCGGTGACTTAGTCTCATCACCACTGGCTGCGGCGCTTGACCCGAGGGTGGATGTTGAATCGGTGCAGGAACACATGACACCAACACAGCAGGAAGATGAAGAAGATTTAGGTGCCGATGCCCTTGTTGAAGATTCAGATCATGATAACGAGCAACAGCTAACATTCGAGTTTGAATTTCACCCAGCGCCCAGCTTTATCCACGATGAGACAAACGAGGTGGACGAATCCAACCTCGATGCTATTAAAACCAATTAAGGGTTGATTTAGGCAGTAAAGAATCCACCTTCTGAAGAAGGTGGCTTTGTTTTAACCCCCTAAAAAGGGGCCTTTATTCAAGAGCAAGTTGACCCTGCTCTTGCCGCTCTACTTTCTCTTGATGCCTAACGTATCTACGGATTATTTCCTCGTTAATTCCAATCGAATCGACGAAGTATCCTCTCTGCCAAAAATGATTTCCCCAAAGTTTATTCTTACGTAGGTAAGGAAATTTACTGAATATTTTCAAAGCTATCTTACCTTTTAACGCCCCCATTAAATTCGATATAGATATCTTCGGAGGTACCTTCACCACTAAATGAACATGGTCAACTTGAACATTTAGCTCCATGACTATGCATCCCATTTGATGGCAATAAACCTGAATGCATCGATAAACCTCTTTTCCGACATTACCTTTCAATATCCGAAAGCGGTACTTTGGTGTCCAGACTATATGATATTGACATCGCCAGAACACATGCGATGCTTGCTCGTATCTACTCATGTTATTTGCCTCTTTTGACTTCGCTAAAAATCAAAGATGCATTTAACATGGGTAGGTATACAGGCAAAGCCTCAAATGATGATAACCACCTACTGAAGTAGGTGGTTTTGGGCTAAAAGTAAAGAATCCGCCTTCTTAGAAGGCGGCTTTGATTTGCCCCTGGAAGGGGCTATTTCCTTACACCTACTTCATCTGTAGCGACAATTGAGCATCATGCTCTAGATCTTGCTTATCTTGATGGCGAACATAGCGTCTTATGATTTCCTCATTTACGCCTACCGTATCAACAAAATAACCCCTCGCCCAAAAGCTATTTCCCCATAACTTCTTGCGAACATGAGGGAATTTGTTAAAAAGCCTTATTGCGCTCCTACCCTTCAATATCCCCATTAATGTGGATACTGACAACTTTGGGGGAATTATCACGACTAGATGCACATGATCTATCTGGACGTTTAATTCTAAGACCTCACAACTTTTCATATTGCATAGAATATAAATCGACCTGTAGAGCTCTTTACCAAGGTTACCTTTTAGAATTTTGAATCTGTACTTAGGCGTCCAAACGATATGATATTTACAACGCCAGTAAACATGTGATGAACTTCTGTAATCGCCCATGTTTCTCGTTTCCTCTTACTTGTGGTGAATAAGAAGGTCTCTTTTAACATGGGCGTTATTCAGGCTATAGCCTTAAGGGACAATCACCACCGCCAGAGGCGGTGGTTTTGGGATGACAATAAAAAAAGACGGGCTCGCCCGTCTTTTTTATTGATATATATCAATTAGCTACGGCGTTGACGCACGGCTTCGAATAGGCAAATACCCGTGGCGACCGACACGTTTAAGCTAGAGACGCTTCCCGACATCGGAATCGAAACTAAAGTATCGCAACATTCACGACTTAAGCGGCGTAAACCTTTGCCTTCGGCGCCCATCGCAATCGCCAGCGGCCCTTTAAGATCGGCTTGATAAAGCTCGCAATCCGCTTCACCCGCCGTGCCGACAATCCACACGCCCTTTTCCTGCAGATGGCGCATAGTGCGCGCGAGGTTAGTCACTTGGAATAACGGCACGGTTTCAGCTGCGCCGCAAGCGACCTTACTAACCACAGCCGTTAAGCCAACGGAGTTATCCTTTGGCACAATAATGCCCTGCACGCCCGCCGCATCGGCGTTACGTAAGCAAGCACCTAGGTTATGCGGATCGGTAACGCCATCTAAAATCAAAAAAAACGGTAAGTCGGTCTTAGCTAACAGCTCATCTAAGTCATGCTCACCAAGGATTTTAGCCGCTTTCACACGGGCAATAATACCTTGGTGCTGAGTACTTTCGGCTTTCTCGTCCAACACTTTGCGTGAAGTCACTTGAATGCTCGTACCAAAGGCTTTCGCTTGACGGATCAGCGGGGTTAAACGCTCATCCTCACGGCCCTGCAACAACCAAAGTTCAATAATGCGCTCAGGGCTGTGTTTTAGCAGCGCTTCAACCGCGTGGATCCCAAAAATAATATCTTGTTTTTTCATTTACTTCTTTCTCGTGCTTCGCTTCGCGGCCTTTGGCTTTTTCGCCGTATCTTTTACGCTTTTCTTAGGCTTAGTGCCCGCTTTAGACTTACTCGCCGCTTTGTCTGAACCTGCTTTCGCTTTAACGCCAGTCGATTTAGCCGTTTTCGCCATTTTCGCGCCTTCGCGGTTTACCCGCTCACGGGCTGTCATGGGTTTTTCTCGACTAGGTGCCGCCTTGCGGCGACCGCCTTTACCACTGTCGCCAATCATGACTAAGTCAATCTGTCTATCATCCAAGTTTACCGCGGCCACTTTTACCGTAACGGGGTCACCCACTTGATAGATTTGACCTGTGTGCTCACCAATCAAACGCTGACGCATAGGATCGAACTGGTAATAATCGCTGCCCAGACTAGAAATATGCACTAAGCCATCGATAAATAAGTCATTTAAGCGAACGAATAAACCAAAGTTAGTGACAGAGGCAATCACGGCCTCGAAGGTGTCACCCACATGGTCCTGCATAAATTCACATTTAAGCCAGTCGCTTACATCACGTGTTGCTTCATCGGCGCGGCGTTCAGTCGTAGAACATTCTTCGCCTAATTTATCTAATTCATCGAGTTGATAGTGGTAGCCACCATCGGGAGTCCATTTCTCATTGGCTTCACCTTTTTCTTTCGCCAACAAATAGCGGATCACTCGGTGCAGCACTAAGTCAGGATAACGACGAATAGGCGAGGTAAAATGCGCGTATTCTTCCAGTGCCAAACCAAAATGGCCTTCGTTATCAGGCGTGTATATAGCTTGGCGCATAGAGCGCAGCAACATCACTTGAATAAGTTCAGCATCGGGACGGTCGGCAATCTGCAACATCACATTTTGATAATCTGCAGGCGTTGGCTCAAGCCCACCGCCCATGCTCAAACCACGCTCAGCTAAAAACTCTTTAAAGTTTGCCAGTTTCTGCTCAGAGGGCGACTCGTGCACTCGATAGAGGATTTCACCCTTATGCTTTTTCACAAACTTAGCGGCAGACACGTTCGCCAAAATCATACATTCTTCAATGATTTTATGAGCTTGATTACGCGCTCTTGGCACAATCTTATCGATCTTGCGCTGTTCGTTAAAAATAAACTGCGTTTCTATCGTCTCAAATGCTATCGCACCGCGCTCTGCGCGCTGTTCATCAAGCGCTAAATAAAGCGACTGTAAGCATTGAAGATGTGGAAAGAGTGCTTCATGCTCAGGCGCAATCGGCCCACCTTCGAGCATGGCTGCCACTTGGGTGTAAGTGAAACGCGCATGTGAATGCATCACCGCGGGATAAAACTTATAACCCGATAGCTTACCGCGGGCTGAAACCGTCATCTCTGCAACCATACACAGGCGGTCAACATGAGGATTGAGTGAACACAAGCCGTTAGAGATTTTCTCCGGTAACATTGGGATCACTTGCGATGGGAAGTACACCGAGTTACCACGGGCACGGGCTTCAGTATCTAAGGCCGAATCGGTGCGCACATAATAGCTTACATCTGCAATCGCCACCCACAGACGCCAACCACCACTGGGTTTAGCTTCGGCATAAACAGCATCGTCAAAGTCGCGGGCATCTTCACCATCGATGGTCACTAAGGGTAGATCACGCAGATCGACACGACCCACTTTATCAGACTCAGTCACTTCATCGGGAATACGGCGCAGTTTCTTTTCAATGGCGGCCGACCACGTATGGGGAAGATCGTAATTGCGTAGGGCTATTTCGATTTCCATTCCCGGTGCCATTTGCTTGCCAAGCACTTCGGTCACTTTGCCTGCGGCTTTAACAAATCGACCGGGACGACGGGTTAATTCTACCACCACCACATCGCCTTGACGGGCGCCATTGCGATCTTCACTAGCGATTAAAATTTCTTGGGTAATGCGCTTATCATCGGCAATCACAAATGCCATGCCACTGTCGACATGGAATCGACCAACAATCGCAGCACTACGGGGCTGGATCAAACGGACAATACGGGCTTCACGACGACCTTTACGATCCATACCGGCTTTTTGTGCCAGCACTTTATCGCCATGGAAATACATCAGCATGTCGCGATTTGAGATAAATAAATCGTCGCCACCTTCGTCAGGTTTAAAGAAGCCGTAGCCTTCTCGGTGCCCAAGAACAATGCCGGGGATCAGATCCATTTTTTCAGGTAAGCCGTAGCTTTGACCGCGGGTAAATACCAATTCACCGTCGCGCTCCATCGCCCGTAAACGGCGGCGCAGGGCTTCTAATTGCTCTTCATCATGGATCTGTAGTGCAGCAGCGATGCTGTCACGGGTAATAGGTGATTTTTGAGAACGTAAGTACTCGATAATATACTCACGACTTGGGATAGGGTTTTCGTACTTATCCTGTTCACGCTCGAAATGAGGGTCTTTGATCATTCAATATCCAATATTTTTGTCTCAATCAGTAGAGACAACTCAACGGGTTCGCAAGTGCTCTTGCTGGGCCCGCGCCACTGCACTGGCGGGCATTTTAGCGGCTAACACCTGCAGTAATGACAAGGCTTTTTTCTTAGTCGCCTCATCGGTAAATACATTGTTGTATAACCAGTTATAGGCCATTTCATAGTCTCTTGGACTACCATAACCTTCACCGTATAAACGGACCAGCATCATCCGCGCAGCTAAACTACCGCTCGCTGCCGCTGGCAATAAATAATTGACCGCACGGTCTTTATTACGAATAACAAACTTACCATTTTGATAATATTCGGCAAGTTTCACCATGGCCTCGGGGCTGCCCTGCTCAGCTGCATCACGCAATAACCCCATCCCTTTGACCGCATTGGCTTTTACACAGGTTCCGTGGTTGAGCATTTCTCCCCACAAAAACTGATACAGGGGCTGCTTTAAGACTTCTGCGCGCGCTTCGATGTCTTGCACTAGCTGACAGTCATCTTGTTTGACTCTTGCCAAATACTTTTCACCGCGGATCATTTCAAGCAATTGATCTTGAGAATAAATATCCACCGCCTGTGTTTCAGCAAAGCACATTGAAGATACTAAGGGCAGCAGCGCAACTAATGCAGTACGTAGCATAACGACTCTCAATGACAATAAGGTGAATACTTGCATCGGCAGTATAACCTATTTCTTGAGCTCGAGCCGAATTTCTAACCACGAAAGCAAACAGGAAGGAACAGCAGAGGAAGAAAAGGCCGTGAAACACGGCCTCTACGATTTTAGTGAAACGGGCTAACTAAAATCATCGTCTCATTACGGTCTGGACCGGTAGAAATGATGTCGATCGGCGTTTCTAACAACTCTTCAATACGCTTGATGTAGTTGATAGCTGCTTGCGGTAACTGCTCTAAAGAGGTCGCACCGAAAGTCGACTCGCTCCAGCCTGGCATAGTTTCATAAACAGGCGTGACCTGCTCATAACCTTCAGCTGCTAATGGCGTAACTTTGGAGATAGTGCCATCTGGATGTTGATAACCCACACAGATCTTCACTTCTTTCAGGCCATCAAGTACGTCTAACTTAGTTAAGCAGAAGCCGCTTACGCTGTTGATTTGTACTGCGCGGCGCATTGCCACTGCATCTAACCAACCTGGACGACGTTTACGACCAGTAGTCGCACCAAATTCATGACCTTTAGTCCCTAAATGATCACCCACTTCACATAAGAGTTCAGTTGGGAAAGGACCAGCACCAACGCGAGTGGTGTATGCCTTCATGATACCTAAGACATAGTCTAAATGACGTGGACCAAAGCCGCTGCCTGTCGCCACACCACCTGCGGTCGTATTTGACGAAGTCACAAACGGATAAGTACCGTGGTCAATGTCTAACAGTGTACCTTGTGCGCCTTCGAACAGGATTGGCTCACCCGCTTTACGCGCGTTATCCAAAAGTTCAGTCACGTCAACACACATGCTCTTCAGATAGTCAGCTAAGGCTAACGCATCGCTAAGTGTTTGCTCGTAATCTACGGCGTCAACTTTGTAGTACTCTGTCAGCATAAAGTTATGATATGCCATAACTTCTTTCAGCTTTTCAGCAAATAGTTCAGCATTGAACAGATCGCCCACACGCAGACCGCGACGGGAAATCTTATCTTCATACGCAGGACCAATACCACGACCCGTAGTTCCAATAGCTTTGTTACCGCGCGCTTTTTCGCGAGCGATGTCTAAGGCACAGTGGAATGGTAGGATCAGCGGACATGCTTCAGAAATCAGCAGACGTTCCTCAACAGGAATGCCACGCTCTTTGAGCATGTTGATTTCTTTCATCAGTGCGTCGGGTGCAAGCACCACACCATTACCGATAATGCATTTAACATTGTCGCGTAGGATGCCTGATGGGATCAGATGAAGTACGGTTTTATCGCCATTGATCACTAAAGTGTGACCTGCGTTATGACCGCCCTGGTAGCGAACTACATATTTTGCCTGTTCTGTTAGAAGGTCGACAATCTTACCTTTTCCTTCGTCACCCCATTGAGTGCCGAGAACAACTACGTTTTTGCCCATTGTTTGCTGCAAGGTTGTGGTTAAAAAAGAATTCTAACAGATTTTAAACCGCAAGTGGTAAGGCATTTATGAAAAAATAATCAAAATGACCACACCAGCAGTGACCAATGAGCCACCGATTCGACGCAAAACTTGCTGATTTTGATTGGAAAGTTCATTTAAATATCGGCGCCATTTATTGGGGAATAACAATGGTCCCACACCTTCCAAAATCAGCACCAGTGCAATGGCTAGCATAAATAACTGTAAGCTCATCTTCCTCTCTCTTAGCTTTTTCTACCCTAAAAATCGGTGATTAATACGAGGATAACCAATTTTAGGCAATAAAAAACCCAGCATAAGCTGGGTTTTTTGAGATTCCAAAACGTATTAACGCTTAGAGAATTGTGGCTTACGACGTGCTTTACGTAGACCCACTTTCTTACGCTCAACTTTACGAGCGTCACGGGTAACGAAACCAGCAGAACGTAATGATGGACGCAGAGCTTCATCTAATTGCATCAGGGCACGAGTGATACCGTGACGGATTGCACCTGCTTGGCCAGTGATACCACCGCCTTTAACAGTTACATAGATGTCCAGCTTGTCAGTCATTTCAACTAACTCTAATGGTTGACGAACAACCATACGAGCAGTTTCACGACCAAAGTATTGGTCCAAAGGACGTTGATTTACAACGATGTTGCCACTACCAGCTTTAGCGAATACGCGTGCTGTAGAGGTTTTGCGACGGCCAGTGCCGTAGTACTGAGTTGCAGCCATTTGCTTAATCCCGTTTAGATATCAAGAACTTGAGGTTGTTGTGCAGCGTGGTTATGTTCTGCGCCAGCGTAAACTTTCAGTTTACGGAACATGGCACGGCCCAGTGGACCTTTTGGTAACATACCCTTAACTGCTTTCTCGATGATCATTTCTGGCTTATGAGCTTGCAGCTTTTCAAAGCTGATTTGCTTAATGCCACCAGGGAAGCCTGAGTGCGAGTAGTACGTCTTGCCTTGCGCTTTGTTACCAGTAACAGTAACTTTCTCAGCGTTGATAACGATGATGTAATCACCAGTGTCAACGTGAGGAGTGTATTCAGGCTTGTGCTTACCGCGTAAACGCAGAGCGATTTCGGTAGCGATACGACCTAAAGTTTTGCCGTCTGCATCAACGACGAACCAGTCACGAGTTACAGTTTCTGGTGTAGCAGTAAAAGTCTTCATTATTACAAAAACCCAAAGTTAATTTTCTGTCTCACATGTTGCTTGCAATGACAAACAACACAAAATTGCCTTTCAGTACCCCTTCGAGTACTTAACTCGGCGTACAACTTCCACCTAGTTTGGCGGAGTAACGTGGGCAGGTGGCGGATTATAGACAAACGTGAGTTAAAAATCACCTGATATTTTGACAAAAATCATAAAAATTCGATCGATGTGGCTCATTACTACGCTAAGGAATGAGCCACTGAAGAATTGTCGAGAAAAACCCCGCAAAGCACGCTCTGCAATAGTCTAAGACTTAGGGTAAATGCTCTGATTTTAAGTAATCGTGGGATTGCATTTCAATCAAACGGGAACGACAACGTCTGAATTCAAAACTCAATAAGCCGTCGGCATAAATGTCTTCTAACGGCACCTGCGCGGACACGATCAATTTGACGTTGCGCTCGTAAAACTCATCCACCATGGCCAAAAAGCGTCTGGCGATATCATCACCCGTTAAAAATGCGCCCATTTGCTCAATGCCACTCACCAGCACGGTATGATAAATCCGCGCCAGTTCCATATAATCCCGCTGACTACGGGGGCCATCACATAAGGCTCTAAAATCAGCAAGCAACACACCTTGCGCCTGTTGGCGAATGGATATTTCACGGCCTTCGATTTCAATCGCGTCAGTTGAAATCTCGGCCTCAGGCGCTAACTGACGGAAATAACGCAGTAAGTTAGTATCGGCCTGCTCATCAAGTGGATAGTGGTAAATTTCCGCCTGCTCTAACGTCCGTAGACGGTAGTCGATCCCCGAATCCACATTTAATACTTCACAATGCTGATTGATCAGCGCGATCGCAGGAAGAAATCGCGCCCGTTGCAACCCATTTTTATATAGGTCATCGGGGATGATATTTGAAGTCGCCACTAAGACCACGCCTTCTTTAAAGAGCGCTTGGAATAAGGTGCCAAGCAACATGGCGTCGGTGATATCTGACACGAAAAACTCATCAAAACAAATGACTTTATATTTTGCCGCCATTTGTTTGGCAATCACTAATAATGGATCGCGCGTACCTTTAAGGGTGTCTAAATCTAAATGCAGTTGATGCATAAAACGATGAAAGTGCGCCCTTAACTTTTGATTGCCAGGTAATGCATCAAAGAAGGTGTCCATCAAATAGGTTTTACCGCGGCCTACGCCTCCCCAAAGATAAAGCCCTTTTGTAGGCGCGGGTGCCGACTTTAAGCCAAAAGAAGTCAATAGCTTACCAAATAAAGAGTTAGGCTCTTCGGCTACGGTGAGATCCTCATAAACGCGTTGCAGCGCCTTTACCGCCATTTCCTGCGCCGGATCATGGGAAAAACCATCACGAGTAAGATCTTTTTGATAATGCTGCCAAGGGCTTAACTGGGGCACGTTATTATTCTCTTTTATCCTTTGGAAAAACTGCGTCGATATTAACACGGCCAAGATGACGCAGCATATATTTATACCCTATCAACTTGGATCTGTAGTGAGCTTGCGGAGAGGACTAGCACAACGCTTAATATGATAAAACTGATTAGGAAAAACTATGCTGTTAGCTGATTAAACTCAATGATTGGAAGTTATTAGGACTTGAAAAATACCTTAAAAGCCCACAGGTTTCACTTCAGTTACAGTCAATAAAATGTTGATAAAATAACCGTTAAGAAATTAACCTTTGTTAATATTGATGAACTTTTTCAATGAGGTGCGTGTCCGAATGGTTACCTAGGCAAATAGCCGGTAACGATACAGATTCGATCTGGTGCGGACACAAACTGACGACGCATTACATCCAGATCCTTGATCCCTTATTTGGAGTTATGAATAGATGAAAACGAAATTATCTGTACTTTCAGCCGCAATGTTAGCCGCAACCCTGACAATGATGCCTGCGGTTTCACAGGCCGCTATTCCGCAATCTGTTGAGGGACAACCCATTCCCAGCCTTGCCCCTATGCTAGAGCGCACGACGCCCGCCGTGGTTTCTGTCGCGGTGTCCGGCACACACGTGTCCAAACAACGTGTACCCGATGTGTTCCGTTATTTCTTCGGCCCCAATGCACCACAAGAGCAAGTGCAAGAGCGTCCTTTTAGAGGCTTAGGCTCTGGTGTGATTATCGATGCTGACAAAGGCTATATTGTCACCAATAACCATGTGATTGACGGTGCCGATGATATCCAAGTTGGCTTACATGACGGCCGTGAAGTCAAAGCCAAATTGATTGGTACCGACTCAGAGTCCGACATTGCTTTGCTGCAAATCGAAGCGAAAAATTTAGTCGCAATTAAAACCTCCGACTCAGATGAACTGCGGGTTGGTGACTTTGCCGTCGCCATCGGTAACCCCTTTGGTTTAGGTCAAACGGTCACCTCGGGGATTGTTAGTGCTTTAGGCCGAAGCGGCTTAGGCATTGAAATGCTTGAAAACTTTATTCAAACCGATGCGGCGATTAACAGCGGTAACTCGGGCGGCGCGCTGGTTAACCTTAAAGGTGAACTGATCGGTATTAACACGGCTATCGTCGCACCAAACGGTGGTAACGTCGGTATCGGTTTTGCGATTCCCGCCAACATGGTGAAAAACCTCGTGGCTCAAATTGCCGAACACGGTGAAGTTCGCCGTGGCGTGCTGGGGATTTCAGGCCGTGATTTAGATAGCCAACTTGCCCAAGGCTTTGGGTTAGACACTCAGCACGGGGGCTTTGTGAATGAAGTCACTGCGGGCAGTGCTGCCGAAAAAGCAGGTATTAAAGCGGGCGATATTATTGTCAGCGTGGATGGACGAGCAATTAAGTCGTTCCAAGAACTGCGGGCGAAAGTCGCGACTATGGGCGCGGGAGCCAAGGTTGAACTGGGACTTATCCGCGATGGCGATAAGAAAACCGTGAATGTCACCTTAGGTGAAGCAAGCCAAACCACTGAAAAAGCTGCTGGCGCAGTGCACCCAATGCTCCAAGGTGCCTCGTTAGAAAACGCTTCGAAAGGGGTGGAAATTACCGAGGTGGCCCAGGGCTCACCTGCGGCAATGAGCGGCTTACAAAAAGGCGATGTGATTGTCGGCATTAACCGTTCGGCGGTGAAAGATCTGAAATCACTCAAGGAGCAGCTCAAAGATCAAGAAGGCGCTGTCGCCCTGAAGATCCTCCGTGGTAAGAGCTTGTTGTACTTAGTGCTGCGTTAATCGGTACGCCGCTCTGATCTTTATCCCATTATCAGATGCAGATCAGCATAGGGAACGCGGGTTCCCTATGCTTTAACTTGTTAAACATGTTAATCTAACTCACCTTTTTCAATACTTAGCCTGCCATGACAATAAAAGAAACCCTGTTATATCTCGGTAAAGCCGTGCTCTTCGGCCTTATCATGGCGGCCATGTTTTTGTTAGTTACACACTACTTCGACAATAAGAATCTCGGCAGCTCGTTACTGCAAAACCGTGGTAACAACACGGTCGAACTCTCCTTTGCTAAGGCCGTACGCCGCGCCGCCCCTGCCGTAGTCAATATTTATAGCTTAAGTATCGATCAGAGTCGTCCGCTGAACTCTGGTTCCCTCCAAGGCCTAGGCTCTGGGGTGATAATGAGTAAAGAAGGCTATATTCTCACGAATTATCATGTGATTAAAAAAGCCGATGAGATTGTGGTGGCTCTGCAGGATGGCCGCAAGTTCACCTCGGAAGTCGTCGGTTTTGATCCCGAAACCGATCTTTCAGTGCTTAAGATCGAAGGCGATAATCTTCCCACAGTGCCCGTCAATCTCGACAGCCCACCGCAGGTTGGTGATGTGGTATTAGCCATTGGTAACCCCTATAACCTCGGCCAAACCATTACCCAAGGGATTATCAGCGCTACGGGTCGTAACGGCTTAAGTTCTGGTTATTTAGACTTTTTACAAACAGATGCTGCAATTAACGCCGGTAACTCAGGCGGTGCCTTAATCGACACTAACGGTAGCCTGATTGGTATCAACACTGCCGCCTTCCAAGTGGGCGGCGAAGGTGGCGGACACGGGATTAACTTCGCGATCCCGATTAAATTGGCCCACAGCATTATGGGCAAACTGATCAAAAATGGTCGGGTGATCCGTGGTGCCTTAGGGATCTCAGGCGAGCCGATTAACCCGGTGGTGGCGCAAATCCTCAACCTGCCCGATTTACGTGGTGTATTAGTTACTGGTGTCGATCCTAATGGTCCAGCGGCACGAGCGCAGCTACAACCAAGGGATGTAATCATCAAATACGGCGACGAAGATGTGCCTGGGGTCGAAATGCTGATGGATAGAATTGCCGAAACTACGCCCGGCAAGAAAATCATGATGACGGTTATCCGCCAAGGCAAAGAGCAAGTACTACCGGTGATTATCGATGAGAAAGTCGTCGTCGATAATTAAGCTCAGTAAGCTACCTTGATAAATCTCAGAATGAGGCATGTATAAAACCTCATTCTGAGCCATCCTAAAATCACCTATTACCTTATCCCTCAAATGGCAGAGCTATTTATCTTGCACTGCAATTTTTCACTGACTTTTGCCCCAAAACGAGATAAGTTTGTCGTCAGGTGTGTAGGATGAATTGTCATTGTTTCCCCAGTGACACGCCGTGCTCTTTGTTTAAAAAGCAGTGTCCCTATAGGCTTGACGGCGGTATCTGCAACACATGGAAGTGTAAATGCCGCGTTCACATGGATGTGAAAGAGCGGCCATGCCGCCAACGGTCACAGTTGCAACAATGACAATCTTTACGACCATTGAACTGTTCATCTGGCTAAAAGCTTTTTGCCCCATTCCGTGTATCGGCTCGTTAGCTCAACCGAAAATTCCCACTCCTGCTGCCATACAAATTCTTATCTATTTGCCTATGTTTGGCCTTACCAGAAATAGACTAACAATGTATAGGTATACAGTCGCATTTAAATTTAGATACTTTGGAGTGATTTTAAGACAATATCAGTGCGCACTAATTCCATCCGCAATAAATAAAGCTCTATAAAATCAGGTGGATATAGTAACTGAATTTTAGTTAATAGGCTTGGAAAACGCGCATGCGCGTTTTTCCAGATGGTGTATTTGGCAGAAAGCTGATAAGTTCTTTGCATACAGATAGTTAACCGTGCGCGTTTTCACTGGTCCAACGAGGTAAACGCGCATGCACACTAATCAAATGTTAGAAGCACTTAGATATGGCACGAAGAAAACAACTTAAGGGAGTTGCTGGAAATATAGTCCAGTGGTGCCTGAGCAGAAACTTTGATTATCAAGGGTACTGGGCTGTCGGTCAGCTATATGCATACGCCCAAGAAAATGGCACCAATGAGTGTGTAATAAATCTTGTAAACGAGCATGCGCCAAATGAAGTCACGGGTGTAAAGTTTTCAGAAGCTATCAAGTTATTGTCGTGCATTTTACAGCGTGACCTGGAATCACTAAAGATACCCGATTGGTGGGTAAAGGATGCAAAGGTAATCTTTACCTTTAATACTGATGATAAAAAAAAGTATCACCTTTGGGCATCTGGTCTTGGTGGGAAACCAGCAATGTGTTTGGTAGAAATTACTACTGACCTGGGTAAAACATATACCAAAGAAGGTGGTTGCAATGTTTGGGTTCACAACCCAGAGAAAGAGAGTCGTCGATATGGCTTCTAACAAAGCCAAACACTCGGACAAATCACTCGCTGCGCTCCTAATTTTCCGGTGTTGGCGGCTTTATGCATTTTGAGGTAATCACATAGTGATTCGGGCAATTAAAAGTCAGTTAAACTTACAACCTCAGTTCTACGCTGAATCAGCGAGAGTTGGCGGTTTCGGTTGCATACTTGGTGGAGTACTAGCGTTTTACCTTTTCCAATATATTTCATCGTTCTTTGGTATAGCCACTGATGTCCCTATCCGGCAATATGATCAAACGATAGTTGTTTTTATGTTCGCAAGCTGCCTCTTAACGCTTATTCTCTGTTTGTACATATTTTGTGTTTTATCGGCTTTCATTTACTACGGAATTAAGTACCAAAATGGACTCATTAGTAAAGACGAGTTTATAAATATCTCTTTTAAAGGTGTTTACCCAAAGCGCTGGCAGAAAGGCTATTGAAAAATGCATAACAAACGCCATCAAAACGCCGCTTTGCGGCTCGACTCGCAACAAATTGCTTGCGTTTGTGGCGGGCGTTATCTCCATAGATATTTTTATCTAAAACAGACTCGTTAGAGTTAAGGTTTTAACTCGAAAATGTCCCTTTCCTTTTTAGCTAAACAAATTATGCGCAATAAAAAACCAGCACTTGGCTGGTTTTTTTATTGGGAGCGAATCCTACGCAAATGTTATTGCACACGCTCTACATGCGCGCCCAACCCTTGGAACTTCTGCTCGATATGCTCATAGCCGCGATCTAAGTGATAGATGCGATCGACAATGGTTTTACCATCGGCGACTAAGCCTGCAATCACCAAGCTTGCCGACGCACGTAAATCCGTCGCCATTACCTGTGCACCACTCAAAGACTCAATGCCTTGGATAATGCAGGTATTGCCTTCAAGCTCCATGGTCGCGCCCATACGGATAAGTTCTGGCACGTGCATAAAGCGGTTTTCGAAGATGGTTTCGGTAATGGTCGCAGTGCCCTGGGCTAAAACGTTGAGCACGCAGAACTGTGCCTGCATATCGGTTGGGAAACCAGGATATGGTGCCGTCTTGATATTTACCGCTTTTGGACGCTTGCCTTCCATATCGAGCTCAATCCAATCTTCACCTGTAGTGATCTTGGCACCCGCATCTTCGAGTTTCGCGATAACAGACTCTAACGAAGCTGGGTCTGCCTTTAAGCAACGGATACGACCACGGGTCACAGCGGCGGCAACAAGGAATGAACCGGTTTCAATACGATCCGGCATCACTCGGTACTCACAGCCCTGTAGACGTTCAACGCCTTGAATACGCAGTGTGGCACTGCCGACACCGGTGATCTTCGCGCCCATAGCAATCAAACAGTTAGCTAAGTCGATCACTTCTGGTTCACGGGCCGCGTTTTCAATCACGGTTTCGCCATCGGCAAGTGCCGCGGCCATCAATAGGTTTTCGGTCGCGCCTACGCTCACCATGTCCATAAAAATATGGGCGCCCTTTAAGCGACCATCGACACGGGCCTTGATATAACCTTCTTTCACTTCAATCTTAGCGCCCATCATTTCGAGGCCATGTAAGTGAAGGTTTACTGGACGGGCGCCAATGGCGCAGCCACCGGGTAATGACACGTCTGCGGTGCCATAGCGGGCTAATAACGGGCCAAGGATCAGAATCGAGGCACGCATGGTCTTAACGAGATCGTAAGGTGCGCAGAACTCATTAAGATTCTTGGTCGAAATACGGATTTGACCATTGCCTAATTCATCCACATCGGCGCCTAGGCAGCGCAGCAATTTACAGCTGGTGCTCACATCGCGCAAATTGGGGACATTCGACACAATAAAATCAGTTTCGGCTAACACGCCTGCCATTAGAATCGGCAGCGCAGCGTTTTTGGCACCGGAAATAATCACATCACCAGCAAGCGGAGGGCTTGCTTGAATCGCTAATTTATCCACTTTTCCTCACTACTAGCTGTTGAAAATTTTCTCGCGTTTCCATTGAGTCGGCGTGAAAGTTTTAATCGTTAATGCATGTAACTCACCGCTGGCGATATAACTCATCAGGGGTGCATAAATGGCTTGTTGTTGTTTTACACGGCTCATGCCGTCAAAACATTCACCGACGGCGATCACTTTGTAGTGGCTGCCATCGGAGCTGGCGTGCACTTCATCGAGTGCTAACGCGTCACGTAAAATCTGTTCTATTAAGCTGCATTCCATGAAATTCGGTACCTTTTCAATTCGCTTCTTCGGTGAAGAAGGATTGTAAATCATATAAATCGATTAATTTTTTTAACTGCTCCGATGCCGAGCACAGCTTCAGTGGCGTGCCATGCTGGCGCACTAACGCCAGCAAAAATGCCACACCAGCACTGTCGCTGTACTCCAGTTCGGCGAGCGACAACATTTGGGTATCTTGGCTTAACAGGCTTTGCCTTTGCGGCCATAGCACGACCACTTGCTCCTGTGATAAACGCCCTTTTAGGTGGCAAATGTTACCCTGTTGCACAAATTCAACCACGGCGCTTACTTCCCTGCTTTAGGCTTTTTAGTCACTTTGTCTTTGGTGCGCTCTTCCAGCATCTTAATCACTGAATCAATCCCCTGTTGGCGGATAAGGTTCGAGATTTCAGATTGCTTAGAGGACAGCAAACTCACGCCTTCAGCGACTAGGTCAAACGCCTTCCAAGAGTCATCCTTGAGGCGACGAACTTTAAACAACAGCTTTATCGGCGGACGACCCGCTTCGATAATCTGTACGTTTACATCGACAATCTTCTCATTGCTGAAATCACTACCAGGCGAAAACTCCACTTTTTGGTTAGTGTATTCGGTAAAAGCTTGGGCATAGGTTGAAACTAAGTAGCCTTCAAAAGCATCGACGAAACGATTGCGCTGATCTTCAGTCGACTCTTTTAAATACTGACCTAACACTTTGTAAGAGGCGTATTTATAGTCGATGTAAGGCATTAATTCTTCACGCACAATCACCTTAAGATGATCCGCATCGGCGTCAATCAACGCCTTGTCTTTGTGGAACCGATCGAAGGTTTTGTTGGCAACAGATTTCACCATGGCATAAGGATCCATAGTGTTAACCTGAGCGTCATCCGCCAGTGCGGTCGTTGCGGTAAACATCCATACTAACGGCAGTAATAAGCGCGATAAGCGTTTAAACATAGCGGTAACCCCTATTTATCCTTTGAACCCATACTATATAAGAACTGACCAATCAGATCTTCTAACACTAATGCTGAGCGAGTATCGTCAATTTTGTCGCCATCCTTAAGCATACTCACGTCATCATCGACAAAGCCCGGTGTTAATCCGAGGAACTGCTCACCGAGCAAACCTGAAGTTAAAATAGCTAAGCTACTGGTTTCAGGAAATTTATCGAAACGCTTGTCCATCACAATCGTCACCACAGCCACCAGTTTGACTGGGTCTAAATCAATCTTACTCACGCGGCCAACCACGACGCCGCCAACCTTGACCGGAGAGCGAACCTTCAAGCCACCGATATTGGTGAAGTTGGCGGTGAGGGTATAGCTACTGTCGCTGGTCTGCACTTCGATATTGGCGACTTTAAACACCAACACCAAAAAGGCCGCTAAGCCCGTTAAGAGAAACACACCCACTAATAATTCAATTTTTCGTGTCAACATGCTCAGTTACCACTCTGTTAATCCGTCGATCTGTATCCTTGGCGCTGCAATCCGTTAGCGGCCAAACATCAGGGCTGTTAGTAAAAAGTCCAATGCCAGTACGGCGAGGCTCGATTGCACCACAGTTGAAGTAGTTGCACGGCTGATCCCTTCTGGATTCGGCACCACTTGATAGCCGCGGTATAAGGCAATCCAAGTCACCACCACGGCAAATACGCCACTCTTAATCAGGCAGTTAACTATGTCTTGGCGCCATTCTACCGAGGCTTGCAGAATCGACCAGAAGGCACCACCATCGATCCCCTTCCATTCCACGCCCACTAAATGGCCGCCATAAATACCTACCGCAGTAAACATCAGCGCCAACAACGGCATGCTTATTACACCCGCCCAAAAGCGTGGCGCAATGATTTGCCGCAGTGGGTCAATCGCCATCATCTCTAAGCTGGATAACTGCTCGGTACTCTTCATCAGACCGATTTCGGCGGTGAGTGCCGAACCTGCGCGGCCAGCAAATAACAAGGCTGTAACCACGGGGCCAAGTTCACGCAGTAAACTTAAGGCCACCATCGGGCCTAAGCTCTCCTCAGTACCGAAACCGACTAAGATGTTGTAGCCCTGCAGCGCCAACACCATGCCGATAAACAGGCCGGAGACCACAATAATGACCATAGATTGTACGCCGACCACATAGATTTGGCGCACTAATAATGGAAAACCTTTACGCACCCGAGGCCAACGAACAATCGCGCCCCACAGCATCAGGCCTGCACGGCCAAAACCGAGCACTAACTCGATAGCGCTGCGGCCAAGGTCGGCAATACTATCTAATAACTTCACTTGCCAACTCCTTTTGCCAATAATTCTTGCTGGTAATCCTTTGCCGGATAATGGAACGGCACAGGGCCATCTGGCGCACCTTGAATAAACTGCTTGAGCTGCGGATTATCCGCATGCTTTAACTCTTCAGGCGTGCCATGGGCAATAACTTTTTTATCTGCAACCACATACACATAATCTGCAATCCCGAGCACTTCATCCACATCGTGGGACACCACAACCGAGGTTAAATTAAGTGCATCGGAAAGTTCGCGGATAAGCTTAACCAGCACGCCCATAGAAATAGGGTCTTGTCCGGCAAAGGGTTCATCGTACATGACCATTTCTGGCTCAAGGGCTATCGCCCGAGCTAAGGCAGCGCGGCGCTGCATCCCACCGGATAACTCGCTGGGCATCATTTGCGCGGCGCCCCGCAGCCCAACGGCCTCAAGTTTCATCAGCACGATAGTCCGAATAATCTCTTCGGGCAGGCCTGAATGTTCACGTAGCGCAAAGGCAACGTTATCAAAGACGTTGATATCGGTGAATAATGCGCCACTTTGAAACAACATACTCATGCGCTTGCGCAGTTCGAATAATTCGCTACGGCTCGCCGCATGCACATCCTGTCCATCGAACAACACTTGGCCGCTATCGGGCGTTAATTGGCCGCCGATAAGCTTGAGCAAGGTGGTCTTACCTATGCCACTCGGTCCCATAATCGCGGTGACTTTGCCCCTAGGGATAGACAGGCTAATATCTTCATATATGACACGCTGGCCACGGCGAAAGCCCAAATGACGGATCTCAACCAACGGCGTTTGTTCTTGAGTCATGCTTGATTCCGATATTTGAAAAGAGGTGGCCTACGCTTCCTGCCCAGACCAATCGAAGAGCCGCAAATTGTACGTAATTGCGCTTTAACCTACAACAGAATCGACACTATCGTCCTGCGATACTTTCAATTTGCCTCATTTCCAGCGAGAATGCGCCCTAAGTTTTCGCTCTGTGAAGCTAAAGTGTTACTTAATGTTTTCACCTGTGTTGATAAATTAGCAAAATGGTTTTGTAAACGGTCAAGACATAAGCTAATTGATACAAAGATAATGTGAGTACAACTTAACTTAAAAACGCTATTGAGTTCTGCAATTAAGCATCAAACTGGCCATCATAGTTACCTTACTCACTGCGGGTGGCAAAAGGGAAATACCAAAGACGATGATATTGCTCAAGGCATTCAATGGCTAAACGATATATTCTGCCCTAATGCCTAGGCGCAGAGCTTAAACAATAGCATGCGACTCAAAGTAACAAGCCGTTAATTTTATCATCTTTATCGCGTACCAAATTGTGCTATTCCAATCCCAGACGGGGCGACAAAGACAATGCAAGAAGAGAGATAGACATGGTAGACCAATCACAATTGCGCCAGTGGGGCTGTAAAGTCATCGATATTGAAAAATCGGCCCTCGACAATCTTTATCAATATGTCGATTCCGTTGAATTCGCCCAAGCCTGCGAGTTAATCCTCAACTGCACCGGCAAAGTCATCGTGATGGGGATGGGGAAATCTGGCCATATTGGTAATAAAATCTCTGCTACCCTCGCCAGCACTGGCACCCCAGCCTTCTTTGTGCATCCTGGCGAAGCCAGCCATGGCGACTTAGGCGTACTCTCTGATAATGATATTATCCTCGCCATTTCAAACTCGGGTGAATCGAGCGAAATCCTTGCGCTGATGCCCGTTATCCAACGTAAAGCCATTCCCGTGATTGCCATGACGGGCAAACCTGAGTCCACGATGGCACGTTTGGCCAAAATTCATTTATGTATTGAAGTGCCTGAAGAAGCCTGTCCGCTCGGGCTTGCGCCAACCTCGAGCACCACCGCAACCTTAGTGATGGGTGATGCGATGGCCATTGCGCTGCTGCAAGCCAAAGGCTTTACTCGGGAAGACTTTGCAATGTCTCACCCAGGCGGTGCCCTAGGACGTAAGCTGCTGCTTAAAGTCAGCAACGTGATGCACAGTGGCGATGATTTACCACTGGTTAAACACGATATTTGCATCACCGATGCCCTGTATGAAATCTCCAAGAAGGGCCTAGGCATGACGGCGGTGATCGATGAACAAAACAAACTCGTGGGTATTTTTACCGACGGCGACCTACGCCGCGTTATCGATGCCCAAGTCAACCTACGCACCACGCCTATCGCCGATGTGATGACGCGAAACTGTGTCACAATTACTGAAAACGTCTTGGCAGCGCAGGCGCTGCAAGTGATGGATTCCAAAAATATCAACGGCCTGATAGTGATAGATAAAGACAATCATCCTGTCGGTGCGCTCAATATGCTCGATATGGTTAAAGCGGGAGTCATTTAATGCCACAGCAAGGATTTTACGGCCCGATCAGCGATGATGTGTGGCAAAGAGCGCAAAAAATTAAACTGCTGATCTGCGATGTGGATGGGGTATTTTCTGACGGCCGCATTTATTTAAGCAACTCGGGTGAAGAGCTCAAAGCCTTCCATACCCGCGATGGTTATGGCGTGCGCTCTTTATTGACCAGTGGCTTTAATCTGGCCGTGATAACAGGCCGCCAGTCTAAAATTGTTGAAAACCGCATGACGGCCCTCGGTGTAACCCATATTTATCAAGGTGTGGATAATAAATTTGTCCCCTATGAAGAACTGCTGTCGCTCTACAATGTCACACCAGAAGAAGTTGCCTATATCGGTGATGATATTGTCGACCTGCCAGTGATGAATGTCGTCGGTCTTGCCGTCTGTGTCGCCGATGGACATCCCTATGTGCGCCAACACGCCCATTTTGTGACCCAGTTAAATGGTGGTCATGGTGCGCTCAGAGAGCTGACAGATCTGTTACTTCTGAGTCAAAACAAATTTACCTCAGCCCATGGGATGAGCATATGAGTCGTGTGACCCTCGCCATTATTGCTTTTTTTGGTACTGCACTCGTGCTGTATTGGCAGGTCCAACAAAAACGCGGTGGCGATACCGATAGCAGCCTGAATGATACAGACAGACCCGACTACATTATCGAAGATCTGCGCAGCATCGAGTTTAACGAGCAAGGACAAGTCAATAGTCGCGTCACGGCAAAGCACATGGAACACTATGAGCTTAAAAACCAAACCGACTTTATTCAGCCTGTCTATCTTGTGTATCCCGACCAAGGTAAAGCAAAATGGCAGATCAGAGCCGATCAAGGTCGACTCAACAAAGATACTGGCAAGGTTGTATTAGAAAATAATGTTATTATCGATGCCATCAGCCCTGGTGAACCGATACAAACCTTGTCCACCAGTTTTTTAGAACTCGATCTCAACACAATGATAATGACCTCTGACCGCATCATTTACGTCACAGGGAAAGATTTTAATATTCAAGGGCAAGGCCTTTATGCCGACCTTAACGCGCAGGAAGTGCAATTGACCAGTCAGGTAGTAGGAACCTATGAAGCAAAATAACATATTACTTGCCAGCCTAATGCTAATGATAAGCATGAATGCCTTCGCCAAGATCGGTGACTTACAGCAAGAAGTGAAAATTAAAGCCGTCAGTCAAACTGCGGACATTAAAAACAATCAGATCATTTTCTTCGGTCCCGTTGAAGTTGTTCAAGGCTCAATTAAAATCCATGCGGATCAACTCCGTGCATTTTCTGTCGAAGGCGAAAATAGTAAAGTCTTACTGGCTACAGGAAATCCAGCAACCTACAGCCAAATCCTTGATGATGGCCGCCCTGCATCTGCTAGCGCCAAAGAGATTCGCTATGAAATGGCCACTCGGACGTTGACCCTAACTGGTACAGCGACCCTAGACCAAGCGGGTAGTCAAGTTACAGGCAATTTAATTCGTTACGATATTATTCAGCAAAAACTGATCGCCGAAAGTAGCGGCAATGGTGATGATCGCGTAATTACCATTATTCAACCTGATAATTATCAGGAAGAACTCAAAAATACACCAACAGATAAACCTGTGAAAAAACAGGATTCTAAATGACCCAAATCACCTTAAAAGCACAGAATCTCGCCAAGAGTTATAAAAGCCGCCAGGTTGTCAAAGATGTCAGCCTGACAGTAAAAACGGGTCAAGTCGTCGGTCTACTCGGCCCTAACGGTGCGGGTAAAACCACCACCTTTTACATGGTCGTGGGCTTAGTTAAAAGCGATAAAGGCCATATCTTTATCGACGATGATGATTTAACCGCCGATCCTATGCATCTGCGTGCCCGCAAAGGTATTGGTTACCTACCACAGGAAGCGAGTATCTTTCGTAAATTAACCGTACACGACAACATCATGGCGGTACTGCAAACCCGTAAAGAGCTCAATAGTGACCAGCGCGAAGAAGCACTAGAGCAACTGCTAGAAGAGTTCCATATCACCCATATTCGTGACAGCCAAGGCATGTCCTTATCGGGCGGTGAACGTCGCCGCGTCGAAATTGCCCGCGCCTTAGCGGCCAACCCCAAGTTTATTCTGCTTGATGAGCCCTTTGCGGGCGTTGATCCGATCTCCGTTATCGATATCAAGAAAATTATCGAGCAGCTTAAGAGCCGAGGCCTTGGAGTACTTATCACAGACCACAATGTGCGCGAGACCTTAGACGTCTGTGAACATGCTTACATTGTGAGTCACGGTAATCTTATTGCCGAGGGCACACCCGCAGAGATCTTAGACAATCAGCAAGTTAGGGCTGTGTACTTAGGTGAACAATTCAGGCTATAGTTACTAAAACAAAGCTAATAAGCCTTGAATTTGAGAGCGCTAGGCTCCATCCATATGATATCAAGCGACCTAAACTCACAATAATAACCTAGGGATCAGCGGTAACATGAAAGCGTCACTCCAGCTCAAACTGGGTCAACAGTTAACCATGACGCCACAACTTCAGCAGGCCATTCGCCTGCTGCAACTGTCGTCATTGGAACTGCAACAAGAAATCCAGCAAGCCTTAGACTCTAATCCTCTTCTCGAGCTGGAAGAGGAGCAATTTGACGCGCCTAGCGAACGTAAGCAAGATATCGCCGATACCGACTTTAGCGAAACGACTGCCCAGCCACAGGAACAAGATAATTCCACCGTGGACATTGCCGAGTCGCTGACCAAAGAATCTCTGCCCGAAGAGTTACCCATGGATACCACTTGGGATGAAGTATTTACCGCATCGCCAAACTCAGGTTCTGGCGCCAGCCGTGAAGATGACATGCCCTTCCAAGGGGAAACTAGCGAGGGGTTGTACGAACATTTAGAATGGCAAAAAAACCTCACACCCTTCTCTGAAACCGATTTAGCCATTGCCACCGCGATTATTGATGCCATTGACGATCAAGGTTATCTCACTCAAAGCACTGAAGATATCCTCGAAGCCATGGGCAATCCCGAGATTGAACTCGACGAAGTTGAAGCCGTGCTCAAGCGTATTCAACATTTCGACCCCGTTGGTGTCGCGGCAAGGGATTTAAGCGAATGTTTACTGATCCAGCTATCTCATTTTTCGCCTGATACCCCTCACATCGAAAACGCCCGCATGCTGATCAAAGATCATTTAGATCTGATCGCCGCTCGCGACTTTAGGCTGTTAATGCGTAAGACCAAACTGAAAGAGGACGAGTTAAGGGACAGTATTGCGCTGATCCAAACCTTGAATCCTCGCCCCGGTTTACTCATCACCCCTGTCGATGAAGAATATGTGATCCCCGATGTATCGGTGTCGAAGAAAAACGGCCGTTGGGTGGTCGAATTAAACCCTGACTGCATGCCAAAAATCAACGTAAATCAGCAATATGCAGCAATGGCCCGAAGTTCAAAAAATCAAGCTGATAGCCAATTTATTCGTGGCCATCTGCAAGAGGCTAAATGGTTTATCAAAAGCCTTGAAAGCCGCAACGAAACACTGCTCAAGGTAGCAAACTGCATAGTGCAATACCAACAGGGTTTCTTCGAATATGGTGAAGAAGCCATGAAACCTATGGTCCTAAACGATATCGCCGAGGCGGTAGAGATGCATGAGTCCACCATTTCACGGGTGACCACACAAAAATACATGCATACCCCAAAAGGACTTTTTGAACTAAAATATTTCTTCTCAAGCCACGTCGGGACGGATGATGGCGGTGAGTGCTCATCCACAGCAATCAGAGCTTTCATTAAGAAACTGGTTGCAGCGGAAAACCAGAAAAAACCATTAAGCGACAGCAAGATGGCTCAACTTCTGGCAGAACAGGGAATTAACGTTGCGCGCAGAACCATTGCGAAGTACCGAGAAGCGATGCTTATTCCCCCTTCCAATCAGCGTAAAAGTTTATAGCCTATTGTGAGTATCGGAGGACGTTTCTATGCAAATAAACCTAAGTGGACACCATATCGAGATTACTGAATCGTTACGGGCATATGTTGAGGAAAAGTTTTCAAAACTTGAACGTCATTTCGAACAGATCAATAATGTGCACGTTGTGCTCAATGTTGAGAAAATGCAACAGATTGCCGAAGCGAGAATCAACCTCACCGGTGGTGAAGTCTTCGCGACTTCAGAGCATGCAGATATGTATGCTGCCATAGACGTCCTGATTGATAAACTTGATCGTCAGGTTATTAAACACAAAGAGAAGTTAACAAAACACTAGCAATGGAACTTCGTACCATACTGCGGCCGGAGTGCACAACCTGCGCCACTCCGGGCAGTAAGAAAAAGGTACTGGAACTCATCAGCGACTTAGCCGCTGCCCAGTACCCCACCCTCTCATCTCAAGAGATCTTCGAAAGCCTCGTGGCGCGCGAAAAGATGGGTAGCACAGGTATAGGTAACGGTATCGCCATTCCACATGGTCGATTAACCGATATAACACAACCCATAGCGATATTGATAAAATGTGAGGAGCCGATAGCCTTTGATGCTATCGATAAACAACCCGTCGATATTTTATTTGCACTACTCGTGCCTGCCGACCAATGTCAGCAGCACCTAAGTACCTTGTCATGCATGGCTGAAAAGCTCAGTGACAAGCAAATATTAAAACAATTGCGCAAGACGCATGATGAAACGGAACTCTATCAGGTAATCATTGGATGAAACTGGTCATAGTGTCAGGGCGTTCAGGCTCAGGCAAATCGGTCGCACTTAGAGTGCTTGAAGATCTCGGCTACTATTGTGTCGATAATTTGCCTTTGCCTTTGATTGGCAGTTTGCTTGAACAGCTCAAAGGCAGTAACGATCTCGTTGCTATCAGTGTTGACGTGCGCAATTTACCAGAGCAAGACAAAGTGCTGGTTAAACAGCTTGCCAGCCTGCCTACGGGCACTGAACTCACCAGCTTCTTCTTAAACTCCAGCGATAAAGTGCTGCTAAAACGCTATAGCGAAACGCGGCGCTTACATCCCTTATCTAAGAGCCGAGTGTCACTGCAAGAAGCCATCAAACTTGAAGGCAAATTGCTGGAGCCGCTGTCACAGCAGATGGATCACTATATAGATACCTCGAATCTGAATATCTATGAACTCAGCGACCAAGTGCGGCAAATACTCCTTGGCAGTGTCGATAAGGAACTGGTGATCAACTTCGAGTCTTTCGGTTTTAAGCATGGTATGCCGACCGAAGCTGACTTTATGTTTGATGTGCGCTTTTTGCCAAATCCCCATTGGGAACCGGAGCTTAGACCTCTCACCGGTTTAGATGAACCCGTAGCGGAGTTTTTAAATCGCCAGCCACTGGTGAATAAGTTCATCTGGCAAATCGAGAATTTGCTCGAAACCTGGTTGCCGCATTTAGAGCGCAATAATCGTAGCTATCTGACGATTGCGATTGGTTGCACAGGTGGCCAACACCGCTCAGTCTATGTAGCCGAGCAACTAGCTAAACGTTTTAGTAATGGCAAACATAAAGTCAATGCGCGCCATCGAGAGTTGAGCCATGCCAAAACTTGAGCGCCAAGTCACCATCTGCAATAAACTCGGCTTACATGCCCGTGCCGCCACAAAGCTCGTGGTATTGGCCTCTGAGTTTGATGCCAGCATTACGCTGATCCAAGGTGAAAAACAGGCCTCTGCCGCCAGTGTATTGGGTCTACTCATGCTCGAGACGGGCATGGGTAAAACCATCACCCTCATCGCCGAAGGCCCGGATGCCGAGCCTGCACTTAATGCCATTTGTGCCCTTATCGACGCTAAGTTTGACGAAGCCTGCTGATGGTATCATCTCGATGATCCCTGCCGGTATTCAGTATCCTGTTTGGTTTTGATTTCAGCACCTTATACCAGTAAAACACATTTGTGACTCGACGCCCTCCCGTGCGCTAAATTACAATGTACTGCTGCGCTTTGGCTTAAGTCCTCAATAGCTAAACGCCAACCCATCCACCGCCGCCATGGAGGAAACATGCCTGTAGAAGCCTCAGACAGTTTACAAGCCGAACACCGCCTCGACCAACTGAGTCAAGCCCTCAACAGTGGTATGTTTGTGCATGTCAGGCAAATGCTACAAAATATGGCGCCGTCAGATATCGCATTGATTTTAGAATCGTCACCTCCCAAAGCTCGGCAAGTGTTATGGCAACTCGTCGATCAAGATCAGCTCGGGGATATTCTCGATGAACTCAGCGAAGAGTTAAAAGACCCGCTGATCAGCACCATGAGTCCAGAGCGAGTCGCCAAGGCTACCGCCAGCATGGATACGGACGATCTGGCTTATATTCTGCGAAGCCTGCCAGATACTGTGTATAAACAAGTATTACAGTCGATGAGTCTGCAAAACCGCCAGCGAGTCGAGCAAGCGCTCTCTTATCCCGATGAGACCGCAGGCAGCTTAATGAACACCGACACAGTAACCTTAAGACCCGATGTCAATATCGATGTGGTACTGCGTTATTTGCGCCAACGGGGCAACCTGCCCGACACTACCGATACTTTATACGTGGTGGATAAACACGATCGCGTGCTTGGTGGGGTCAAACTTGCGGATCTGCTCACCTGCGATCCCAATACTCATATCAGCAGCATTATCGATACCGATATCGAGAGCATTCCCGTGGGCATGTCCGACAGTGAAGTGGCGCAACTGTTCGAGCGCCATGACTGGGTGTCAGCGCCCGTGGTCGATAGTGAGGGCAAGTTGCTCGGCCGGATCACCATCGATGACGTGGTGGATGTTATCCGTGAAGACGCCGAGCACTCTATGATGGGGATGGCGGGGATGGACGATGATGAAGACACCTTCGCCCCTGTACTCAAAAGTACCTTCCGCCGTTCGCTCTGGCTCACGATCAACCTATTTGCGGCTCTGCTGGCGGCCTCTGTCAGCAATATGTTTGAGGGCACTATTGAACAGTTTGCCACGATTGCGATTTTAATGACGATTGTACCGAGCATGGGCGGCGTCGCAGGGAACCAAACCTTGGCCCTAGTGATCCGCGGGATTGCCCTAGGCCATATTGGCCAAAGTAATGCCCGCTGGCTGATAGGCAAAGAGCTAGCTATTGGCTTTTTGAATGGCTTAATGTGGTCGATGTTAGTGTTTATCGCGGTATTAGTTTGGAAAGATGATATGGCGCTTGCCAGCCTGATTGGCGGTGCGATGCTCATCAATATGACAGTCGCAGGACTAGCAGGCGCCAGTATTCCGCTGATCTTAAAGCGCTTAAAAGTAGATCCGGCGTTGGCGGGCGGCATGGTGCTCACCACAGTCACCGATGTAATAGGTCTGTTTGCCTTTCTCGGATTAGCGACTTTATATTTAATGCACTAGCACTGGCCCAAGCCTTGCTAAAGCGAGCAACAAAAATGGCGCTATTTCGCGCCATTTTTAATGAGTCTATTAGACATTATTTTTTAGGCGGCTGAAAACCATAACTGCTCAAAATTGCCTGTCCCTCAGGGGATAAAATAAACTTGGCTAAAGGTGCGGCCGCACTATTGGCATCCTTTAACACCAATAGGCCATAGTCGGCGCCAATAGCTAACTCTGGCGGTAAATCGACAATCTTAAGGCTCGGCACTTCTTTTTGTGCCAGCACCGCATTGGTGCAATAGGTTAAGAACACATCCGCCTGCTTATTTTCCATCACCCAAGCATAGGGATTACGATCCTTGGGCGGTTTAGCACTCTCAGGCCCACCAGTTAGCTGCATGGCTTTGGTTTCTAATATAGTTTTCGCATTGGGTTTTAAAGCCTCGGCTTTCGCAAACACTGCCCAAGCGTAGTCGCCAGCGGGATCGGCTTTTGGCGTTGATGTACCAAGCTTAATTTGCGACGCGAGCAGGGTGTCTAATAAGTTCGCGCTAGTGAGTGGCACTTCCGCTTGAGCAATGGCGCAGAGCTGGTTACGGGCAAACATTTGCACCTGTAGACCCACTCCCGCATCGACTAAGGCCTGCGGGTGTTTCATATTCGCCGAGGCAAAAATATCAACTCGCTCCCCCTCTTGGATCCGCTTAAGCAATAAACCCGAAGGCGCATACTGCGCTGCCACATTAGCTTGGGATTTCGCTTGGTAAGCCGCAATAATATCGTTCATCGCCGCCTTTAAACTGCCCGCGGCTCTTAGTTCAATAGGGGCTGTCGCCTCAGTGTTCATTGGCGCACCTTGTACCATCCCTGCCATCACTGTAGTCCCTAAACTGAATGCCAGTACTAAGCCCTGTTTTGCCATAATTGCTCTCCTTTGGCTCTGCGAAATAGTTATCATAATTTAACTAACTACATACAAAACGGGAAAATACCGGCAGGATCAAGTCGAATACTCGCCTGATAAGCCCAAATAGAGATGATTGCGGACAAGATCACTCAAGATAGATAACGGAAGGACAATTTGTCCCTTAGGATAAAATAAAAAGTCGCCCGCAGGCGACTTTAACCTTGATGAATGATTATTGACCCGTTGGGGTCAACACTATCTCCACGCGACGGTTTTGCGCGCGTCCCTCGGCACTAGCATTGGATGCGATTGGACTCGATTCACCCATTCCCTTAGACTTTACGCGAGCGGAAGCCACGCCTTTACTCATCAAGTAGTTCCCTACTTCGCTGGCTCGTACCTGTGATAAACGTAAATTGTATGAATCTGAGCCGCTGCTGTCGGTATAACCCAACACGTTAAGTTGGGTCTTACTATACTCCTTCGCCACCAGCGCAACAGAGTTCAGTACCCGCTTAGCACCCTCACTCAGCTCGGTTTGATCCACACCAAAAGTCACTTCATTTGGCATATTAAGAATAATATTGTCACCACTGCGAGTTACGCTAACTCCCGTGGAAGCGAGTTGTTGGCGTAATTTGGTTTCTTGTACGTCCATGTAGTAGCCAATACCACCACCTAGGGCGGCGCCAGAGGCTGCACCAATTAAAGCTCCTTTACCGCGGTCACTCTTACTTGACGAGGCTACACCAACGGCAGCTCCAGCAACGGCACCAATTAGCGCCCCCGTAGTCGCTTTTGCCGTTTGTTGTTCGTTGGTATAGGGGTTGACAGTCGAACAGCCTGACGCAATCAAGGCGCTAGCCATAACCACAATAGCAAGCTTAGATGCTGGCAATGATTTAATCAGAGAAGGCTTCATCATTATGACCTCATAACATGATTGATGAGATTTGCCTTTGAAAGGCAAAGGGCGTGGTAAATCGCCAAAAACACCATAAAAAAATCGCAGTATATAAGCATTCTCTTTCGAGACAATCTTTAATCGTTTCTTTGCTCAGTTTATGAGTAATTTAATCGCAAAAAACACCAAACCAAAACATCTTTGGCTTATTCATGCAACATTTAGAGTAAAAGCACTGAAATAGTGCAAGCTGCACCGTTTCTGACATAACTTCTAAAGCCAATCGTTTGAAACATAAACCCAATAAATTGATTTTAAACATTAATTTATATATTAAAAAATTGGCACGGATTTTACATACTAATAAATAGGTAGAAGAGTAGAGACCCCAAGCGTAACTCACTCGATACCTAAGTAAGCTGTTTGACATCAATGGACGTTAATCTAAGTGCCCGTTGTGAGGCATGTTAATCGAAGCACAATCCCTAAGTGGATTGAGGAGGAAGAGATGAAACATCTGATGAAACTCATTAGTCATTGTCACCACGAATGGTTGTCCCTACGCCATATAGGACATAGTCAGTGGGATATAGAGCAGCGCCAATAATCATGAAGGAATACCCCCAAAGAACCCGTTAAAGCGCATACAGATAGCATAAAGTGAAAAGGGATAGGCCATGGGAATCGTCAATCATAATCTTAAACCTGACGTTATTTTTGAAGTAAAAGTCAAAGGCAGATTACTCTCTGATGTCGCACGACAGTATGGTCTTTCGGCTAAAGCGGTTTACCAGTGGGTAAGGGAAAGTGAGCAACAGCCGCAGCAACGTGAATGCGCCTTAATAAATGAAATTGCCCAGCTGCAGAAACGTATTAAGCAGCTAAACAGTGAATTACGCACGATATAGGTTGAGGTAACCTCGCCCAGTGCCCTTATAGACAAGGCCGGACCCCATTGCATATTGCCCTGTAGGTCTAACGCGATATGAAAGTTGTGCTAAAAACAATAATAACAGCGCCCTTTTACGTCCGGCCTTGTCATCCAATTAATTGGATTAGCAATAAATAACAGTTTAGACAGAGTCGGATGGGTATCTATTATCGCTCCCCAACGACCTAAGATATAAATCGTACAAAATAACAATAATAACTGTGCTGTTTACTGTCCGACTCTGTCAACTTAACACTCAAAGTGTTGCAAGAGAAAAAGAGGTAGGTTTTGACAAGGCTTTAGAGGGAGCTATCTCCCCCAAAGATCAAATATGTGAATTGTGCTCCCCCAAGTCATGAACATATTACCCTCTCGGGTCTTGTCCTTTTATTCACGGATCAATGACGATCCAGCGCTAGACTAGGATAGCGCGCCACGGATGGCTGTGTTATTGGGAAGGTTTCGGCAAGGCTCGAGGGAGTTGTCTCCCCCAAAGATTAATATGTCGATAGTGCTCTGTGGCCCATCAACATATTTCTCCCTTTGGTCTTGTCCTTTTATTGAGTGGTTCAATGGAAAGGAAGGGGCATAACGCCTGTGCCAAGGATGGCAATGCCACAGGCTTTAACACTCGCACCAGGCAATTAATTCCAATAAAAAAGACGCTCATAAGGCGTAATGCCGTTCACTTAAGAGTGAACGGCATTTTTCTTTGCTCTAACCGGGAACTTGTTTTTGCTCATTTTAAGGACTCGTGGATATGCCCTTTCCCGTTTACCATCCAGCTTAAATTGCCGTGCATTTCGTTCTATATCCAATACGTCTCTCGGGACATTCCCCGGTGTTTGTGATGACAGTTGTGTCAACTTGAAGATGATATAACTCGCCGCATCCCGAAAACTCAGTTGATTGGGATGGACCGATGGCAAGCTTTTAGCCATCAGCAACATCTTATATCTAATGAGATTGTAGGCCAGTAGCACGCCCCATAACTCTTGAGTCACCAGCTCCGGTAGTTGACTGCGGAGCGTAAAACGGCTCTCCAGTAGATGTTGTTTCATCTCTCTATAGCCCAGTTCGATTTCCCATCGATGGGCATATAAGTCGACGATGTCTTCGCTGGGGTAACGCATCGGGTCTGTCAACGAGGTCAAAATGGCGACTGACTTACCTTTCACTGTCTTAGTCAATAAACGCGCTTCAAGGGTATCTGGGAGCTGCGGCCATTTCTTTCTGGCTTGAGGTGTCGTGGTGAGTTTCACCCACTGGTCATGCTTTCCTAGCGTTCGCACCACCTCATATTGAGTGCCTTTCTTCAATGGCAACAACCAGTGGCTATCAGGTTGCGCTTGCTGCCAAGCGTGCAGCAGGCCGAGCGAGTAAAATCCTCGGTCAAATAGGGTTAGGCTGTGATTGGGAATGCTAGGAATGAGCTGGGACGCTAAGTTCATTTCATTTTCGGCAACCGAATCAAAGGCGCTGTTGACCAATAAATGGCTGCTTAATTCCATCAAGCAAACCATGCGAATTTGCGGATAAGCCGCTTCGCCTGAAGCGTTTGCGGTACGCGCAAAGGCGGCTTGATTTTGGACACTATCGGGTGTCCGCCACACGACACCGTCAACACCATACAAGTTAAGACCGCACCAATGAGGATGTTCAGCTCTCGCGTGCCAGGTATTGGCGCTGCGGCTAAATACTTCTCTAATAACCTCACTGCCCAATCGTTTACGCGCCTGAGTCACGGCGCTGCGTGCAACATAATCAATCTCTTGCGGCAAAACAATGTCGAGTTTGTTGATGAGTGACCGAACAGACTCCCCTCGGAACAAAGCCATTCCGATAACGGCCCAAATCATCGCGTCCATCGGCAATTTACGCCGTCTTAACGTCGCAACGCCCTGAGAGTCTAGGCAAGATTGAATTAACTCAGGTTCTAACACATCTGCTAAGCAGGTGAATTCGGTTAGGCGGGTAATATGAGTACGGGCGAGTGCTTCTGAGAGTTGCATAAAAAATCCGATGACATGAGGTCATCGGATTTTGATCTTTTCAGCGAGATCGTCAAGCGATCTGTCTTAACTGATCGGCATTACTCATAAGGCGTCTATTTTATTGAAGAATATTCTACTAATAATCTTCATTGGCTTCTTGAAGTCGCTGCTTGCGCTCCTGAGCCTCTTCATAGGCAGCTTGAATTTCATCCAAAACAGAACTGACGTCGGCATCGACTAATACTTCAGTAAAATGACCTGTTAACTGCGTATCAGGCTTTAACTGACCCGCCTCAAATAAGGCCCACATTTCTTTCGCGTATTGAGTCTTGAGCAATTCAGGTGCGTACTGGCCATAATATTGCGTCATGTTATTGACATCCCGCTCCAACATCCATTTAGCATGATTATTCGCTGCCGCATCTACCGCTTGGGGTAAATCAATAATGACAGGGCCTTGATCATCGACTAGGACATTAAATTCGGACAAGTCACCATGTACTAAGCCTGCGCAAAGCATACGCTTGACATAAGTCATCACTAAAGCGTGGTCATGTATAGCTTTCTCAGCGCTAAGGCTGACATCATTAAGGCGAGGCGCAACATGACCTTCACTATCGGTGACTAATTCCATGAGTAACACACCATCGTAGCAACCGTAAGGGGTTGGTACTCGCACTCCGGCATCAGCCAAGCGAAACAATGCATCTACCTCAGCGTTTTGCCAGACTTCTTCCATTTGCTCACGGCCAAATTTAGAGCCTTTTTCCATTGCGCGAGCGCGACGGCTATTTCGGACTTTGCGCCCCTCTTGGTAAACCACCGCCTGCTTAAAACTACGTTTGTCCGCTTCCTTGTAAACTTTAGCGCAGCGAATATCTTCACCACAGCGCACAACGTACACAGTAGCTTCTTTACCGCTCATTAACTGGCTGATGACTTCATCAACCAGTCCTTCATCAACCAGTGGTTGGATTCGTTTAGGAGTTTTCATACCGACCTTATACCTTAGTTAGGCCTAAGATGGAATGTGCCGGGCAAATCTTCATATATAAAGCAGCCTTCTACCAATAATGAATAACAAAATGAGGGTAAGCATACCCGACTTCAGTAAAAACTAAAGCACCTAGCGTAGGAACACAAGAGCAAAAAATGGTGGATTTAAAGCCAATACATTTGCAGAGAACGGCACATTATCTCCTTGATTGCCCCAAACAAATACTTGCTCGCTTCATCAGCAACATGTTAAATCCCACAACCATTAAACACACAACGAGATCACTCTGCCGTAAGTGACGGCGGCTTTAAGCCGTTACCCAAGCATTAACTACCTTCAGAATAATCTTAAAATGGTTTTCCACGTTTGTTATGGGGTATCAATGCCTATTTTGAGCAAAAATGAGGGGATATCGCCAAAGTGTTACCCCAAGCTATTGAAAGTATTAAATTATCACAAACTCAACCCGTTAGCACTATCCACCGAGTATGTTGTGATAAAGTAGGGTAACCAAGCCAGCTTGGTGCTGCTAAATAACCGCACAAAGGGCGAAATATAGCGCTAGATCTCCTCAGTACTAAGCTTTATGCTGATGCCACTTTTGCAACTCTTTTGATAATAAAATGCGATACCTAAACTTTGCACTCGCTCTGACAGCCCTCTCCCTCACTCAATGCACGAGTCTTTCACTCGAAGAATGCCGTGATAATGACTGGTACGCCACTGGCTTAGCCGATGGTAACCGCGGTGCTGCTGCGAGTAGGCTCAACCAATATCAACAGGACTGCCGTGAATTTAATCTCAAGGTTGATGCGACGCAATGGCAGCAAGGATATCAACAAGGATTAATGAGTTATTGTTTGCCAGAAAATGGTTACCGTATTGGTTTGGCGGGAGAATATTACTACGGCGTCTGTAATAACAATCAATTTGTTGAACGCTACAATCAAGGACATGAACAATATCTGATTAATAAACGTTTAGCAGAAATCGCCGATCGCTTAAATGCTATCGACAGCGAGATTAGCAGTATCAATAACAAACTAAACAATCTCACCGACAAAGCCGAATTACTAAGGCAAAAAAATATTTTATTGAATGAGAAGAACCATCTTCTGGACGAAAGTTTACGTCTGCGCCATGGAGATATTCGTTTTCAATTTAGGTTCTAATTGAAAAGTTAACCCATATAATCACTTAGAGATGCCTTTTTCGAAAACTTTAGTATCGATAAGGCTGACTTTGTTCGCGACTTTACTGTTTTTAACCTTAGGAACACGTAGGAAAAAACTATAATAAAGCAGGCTTGCTGAGGTCCACGCAATCGCCAAACTCCATAAGTCATGACTTAAAAAATGAGCACCGCGCAGTTCTTGGGCAAAACCAAAAATAGCCCCTAATCCAATCCCAAAGAGTAAGCCAAACTTTGCGTAACGTGGATAGTACTCCTTGAGCACATAATAACTCGCGACCCAAGCAAAACCGCTACTAGAATGCCCTCCAGGAAAGCACTGACCAAACTCAGCCCCTTCTGGTAAGCGTGCAAATAGAGAGCTATGCATCATACGCCCACCAAATTCAATGACATCCCAAGGGCAAGTCATATGAGTGAAACTCTTACCTAATCGAACCAACAACACGCTAGCAAGAACACTACAGAATAAATAGATAAAACCTTTACGATAAACACGCAACGTCTCAAGTCGAAAGCTTAGGCAAATGCAAGCAACAACCGCTATGGCGAACAAAATCACCAGATTACGTCCTGTCACATGCAAGATACTTTCGGTAAGCCAATGCCCTCGTAAAGGCCATGAACTGACACCTCCCTGCCAATTGAATAATAGGCTGGCAAAGCGCATATCGGCATGAGTCCATTCAAGCCCCAAAATAATTACCGTAAATACGAGCCATGGAACAAACAAATATCCCTTTGCAAACTGAAGAAATGTCGTCCTAACATTGCTTTTAATATTCTGATGCACTTATTTATCCAATCACCAAAATCATAGCTTCGAGGATAAGGAGAAATTCTTATCAAAAGCTTAAGACATTTTACCGAAAAAATAACAAAAACCTTACAACTCCACAGGTTGAACGCTGATTAAAAATAGCTAAGGGATAAAATGATTATAGTGAATCAATAACCATGTGCTTAATGGATGAGCCTCCCATGCCCTAAAACTTCGTACTCCAACTGTCTCAAAAAGTCGGTTATTTACAGATACAACAATCGATAGGAGTAAATCAGGGCGTCACCAACATTGCTGGAAAACTGGCAACAAACCTAAGGACAACGAATAGTTAGGTCACGGGCTTTACTGCGAGATAGTGATAGAAAAACCGTTAGAGCAAGCTGCATTCAACGTCCAACAGGGCCGTTAAAGATAACGAAATGAGATTAACAATCTGAGCCCCCATAAGAAATAATGGCTGAGCAAAATCGCTAATAAAAAGCCCCCGCAACCTCGATTGCGGGGGCTTTACTATGAGAGGTTAGCTCATATTCAACAATAATTACTTGTAAGTTGCTTCGCGTTTTTTCGCTTCAGCATCCCACTTAGGTAATGTGTCTTTCTTGAATGCTTCTTTCTCTGCATTCATCTTGTCCATATCCATACCTAGTGCAGCTTGAGCTTTCGCTTTGGTAGAGATATCTGGGATAGCAACTGGATCTGTTAAACCTTTTTTCGCTAACAATTGTGCCAACTTAACTCGAGCATCGGCCGCTTTATTAACTGACGTACCCAACACTCGTAGCGCTTCTTCAGGAGCGTGAGCCGCAACACCGTGCGAAGCAATGGCGAAGTCCCAGCGCCATTGAGCGTGGCGGATATCCGTTAGGATTGGCTTCATCTCGGCTTCAGTAGCCCCTAATTCCCATGCTTTAGCGGCTTCGAAGTGCGCCTTCACTAATTGTTCTTCCGCTTTAAGTTTCATTTCTTTAACTTTAGCTTTGCGCTCATTAGTGACACCCACTAAGAATTCTTTCGTTTGGCTATGGCAAGTTGCACAGGTTTCTTCGAAACGATCGAATGGGTTACCGACTTTATGGTCAGTGAACTTCTTACCTTCTGGGCTAGTCACTTTAGGCATATGGCAGTCAACGCAACTGACATTATTTTTACCATGAATACCCATCTTCCAAGTTTCATAACCTGGGTGTTGTGCTTTTAACATTGGCGTTTTAGACAGTGCATGAGTCCAATCAGAGAACTCAATACCATCATAGTAAACTTCCATTTGCTCAACGGTTACGCCCATATCCCAAGGGAATTTTACGAAGTTCTTTCTGTCTTCTTTCTTCTCGAAATAGTATTCAACGTGACACTGAGCGCAAACCATTGATTGCTTGTCTTTCTTGGATGCTTTATCAAATGGAGTGCCAATAGCCTCCATAGCACGATCAACATAAGGACGAGAAATACGTAATTTTGGTGAGCCTTTTTCATGGCAATCGCCACAGCCAATAGTATTGGTCACTTCTGGACCACCTTTGGCCCATTTACCTTTGAAGTACCCGTCTTCACCTTGCTCTTCGATTAAGCGAGGTACGTCTGGGCTCTTACAGCTCCAACAGGCCATTGGCATTGGACCATCTTCCGCATTGGCTGGAGCGCCTGTACGCAGAGTATTACGCACATCAGTCACGGCATACATATGGCCGCGAGGTGCGTTGTAATCTTTAGCAAAACCATAACCCGCCCACAGAATAACCATATTAGGATCCTGTGCTAACGCATCAACTAGCTCTTCACTCTTTGCAGTGTCATGCCAGCTATTATATTGATTTTTAAATTTATCTTTATAAACTTCATTGCGAGGCTCAGTTTTATCACTCGCCATCGCACTCGCCGCCATGAAGCTCGCGGCAACCAATGCACTCAGTGCAAAGGACTTACCTGTCATCTTCTTCATCATCTCATCTCCGTGTTGCATTATTTTAATAAATCACGACATCTCCAGCGCCAAAGTTAGTGGCTTAACCCCTCCAAAGACATACCCCTTAGGAGGTATCTGGAGCGAAGTTTGCGCTAGATCAAAATGTAATAGTGTTGTTGTTCACACTTTTATGTTTTTGTTAATGTAGTACATTATTTTCTAATGTAAAACACGACTAAAGTGCTATTAAATCAACGGCCATATATTAGGTAATGGACATATGAAACGAGGCAGCCTTACCTCAAAAATTTTGGGTTTAATGTTAGTACTGATTTTACTTTCCAGCAGCCTAGCCATCTTCGCAATCATCAATTTGTCTTACAGTTTAGGCGATGCAAAGGCCATCAACGCCTCGGGTTCACTGCGGATGCAAAGTTACCGGCTGATGTTTTATGCCAATTCCGGCAGTGACGCCGCCCAAGAGAAAATTACCGAGTTTGAAAATACCTTGCATTCCGAGGCATTGCAACCCTCCACGGGTTGGCTTAGCCCGAAAAAGATCGCCGAACAGTATCAACTCGTTATCGATAAATGGCTGGTGATGAAGTACTACATTGAGCAGGAAAACTCCCGCGACTACGCCGCCTCACTCAAGGACTTTGTCGATACTATTGATTTATTGGTATTGGAGATGGAGCATCATGCCGCTTTTAAGTTGCGCCTTCTCGCGGCGAGCCAAATTTTTGGGCTTGGGCTGATGCTGGTTATCGCCTTTTTAGCGGTGCGCTTTACTAAACGCAAAGTCGTTGTACCCTTGCAACAATTGATGGAGTCCGCCAATACGATTTCTAAGGGTAACTTTGAGATCGAAATGCCCGAAACCGAATATATTGAACTCACGGCTCTGACCGATGCACTGCAAAAAACCGCGCGAGAGCTAGCCACACTCTACGGTAACTTAGAGTCACAAGTGGCCGAAAAAACCTTAGCACTGACACGGGCGAATAATGAACTGGCCTTTTTATACGACACTCTGTTAACACTTAATGCCAATAAGCTGGACTATAAGGCCCTCAAAGCAGCATTAAATCAGCTAAAAGATTATGAGTCGATCGAGTATTTGAGGCTGATTATCCAATACCCTGAGCAGGAGCTCGAAGTCGTAGAGGCCGATGGTGGCTGGCCAGAAGGCGCTCACAACAACATCCGCTTTCCGCTACAATTTGAGCAGGCTGATTTAGGTTATTTAGAGCTTATCTCAACCCAAGATATTAATACTCCGTTGTTTAAAAACTTTGCCATTATGCTTACTCGCTCCATCGTTATTCATAACGCTACCGAACAAAGACAACAGTTAGCCCTAATGGAAGAACGTGGTGTTATCGCAAGGGAATTACATGATTCACTCGGGCAAGTGCTTTCTTTCCTAAAAATCCAAATTAGCTTGCTGCGCAAAAATTTAGATCTTAGCTGCCGCAGTCCTACCATTGAGGGACAACTCACAGAGATCAACGAAGGGGTTAGTACAGCCTATGTACAACTCCGAGAGTTACTATCCACCTTCAGATTAACCATTAAGGAACCCAATCTGAAGAATGCGATGGAAGCAATGCTTGAGCAGCTCAGAGCAAAAACCGATATCAAGATCCACCTCGATTATAAGCTTTCACCTCAATGGTTAGAGGCGAAACAACATATCCATATTTTGCAGATCACCCGAGAAGCAACGCTCAACGCTATCAAACATGCCCGTGCTAGCCATATCAATATTCGCTGTTATAAAGATGAGCATGGTATGGTTAATATCAGTGTAAGTGATGATGGTGTAGGCATTGGCCATATTAAAGAACGGGATCAGCACTTCGGCATAGGCATCATGCATGAACGTGCCAGCAAATTAGGCGGCACGGTTGTATTTAGCAGCAATGATCCGCAAACTAGTCGCAAAGGAATCACTGGACAGCTAGAGCCAGAAAATCCAGACTCGCCCCTTGAACCCCATAGCACATCCAATTTATCACAGGGCACCAAAGTCACTTTAATCTTCCCTTCTCAACAGGAGCCTACACATGGGTAAACCTTATTCTGTTCTGGTGGTCGATGATCACCCTCTCTTACGTAAAGGTATCTGCCAATTGATCGCCTCAGATCCAGACTTTAACCTCTTCGGTGAAGTGGGTAGCGGTTTAGATGCTTTAAGCGCCGTAGTAACTGATGAACCTGACATCGTCTTGCTCGATCTCAATATGAAGGGAATGACTGGCCTCGATACCCTCAATGCCATGCGCCAAGAAGGCGTGACTTCACGAATCGTGATCTTAACCGTTTCAGATGCAAAACAAGATGTTATTCGCCTATTACGTGCGGGAGCTGACGGTTACTTACTCAAAGATACCGAGCCAGATTTGCTGCTCGATAAACTCAAAAATGCCATGTCAGGCCACAGAGTGATCAGCGAAGAAGTTGAAGAATATCTCTATGAACTCAAAAATGCCGCCGATGAACAAGAATGGATTTCAAGCCTCACCCCAAGGGAGCTACAGATCCTGCAACAACTGGCGGAAGGATTAAGTAATCGTATGATTTCAGAGCATTTACACATCAGTGAAGGCACTGTGAAAGTGCATGTCAAAAACCTGTTGCGTAAAGCTAATGCCAAGTCGAGAACCGAAATGGCGGTAAGATATTTGAACAATTGATATTGGATAAGTGATAGACTTACTCCATTAAATAATAAAGGCAATCAATAGATTGCCTTTATTATTTGTTGATATTCACAGCGAGCGGTTATAGCCCTTTTTGCACAAATTCATACCAACTAAGTAGCGCTTCTTCTAAATCTTCTAGCCCACAGTAAGCCTCAGATTCAGCATCATAGAGGGACATCGCCTCTTCGAGTTCATAATCCTGCTCAAATCCTAAAGCATTAGCGTAAATTCGTGCCTGCTCCTCATCCAGATCTAAGGTAATATCTTTGCCGATAAAACGCCAAGAAACTCGCTTACCTGTTTGAATTTCTTTGATAATATCGAGCACTTGCTGAATTTTGGCTAACTCAGGCCCCAACTCTTCTGAAAACCATTGGCCCAGTACCTCATGGTCCATGCTAAAGCTGGCTAAATACGTGCCAGTCAAACTGTTACGCCGAAATTCATATTCCATTTTATCTTCTCAATACATTACAACTAAGGCTAATTTTAATCTATTTCATCATAAGTTGCTTGGCCAGCAATTTACTCATCTAGCGCCGAGGTTATTGTGAGAGGAAACGACGCTAGGCTTCATTTCCACTGTAAAATCAGTTAGCTTTACCCGATGATTTAGCATGAGATGGAATGTGACATGCACGAAGGATTTATCTATAGCATAGTGCTTAGCGGCGCACGAGCTGGCTCAACCTTAAGCCCAGAACAACTTGAAAATTGGGACCCTAAGGACGGGTTGATTTGGGTACACCTACGTTATCGCCACAAAAAGGCTCGCCATTGGGTGTTAAACAGCGGTCTTAATAAAGTCGAAACCGATGCCCTGCTTGCCCAAGATACTCGCCCTCGAGCTGTATTGGCAGGGGAAGGCGTATTACTGGCACTGCGCGGTATTAACTTAAATCCAAACTCAGCACCTGAAGATATGGTCGCCGTGCGAATTTACGCCGATAGACAGCGCATTATCTCCACCTGTGATCGCGAGTTGCAATCGGTTAAAGATGTGGCTGAACTGATCATGGAAGGCACAGGCCCCACCACCACAGGAGATTTTCTCCTCGCCATTTGTGAAAAACTGACTACACGTAAAGTCGATTTTATCGATACGCTAGAGGAGCAACTTTCAGAATTAGAAGAACAAGTTGTTTCTGGCAATGTTAAAGATTTACGTACTGATATTGCCGAACTACGCCGACAAACCGTAGCCTTGCGCCGCTATTTAGGCCCACAGAAAGAAGCCTTCGCAAAGATGCTATCGGATCAATTTGTGCTGTTTAATGAACCCGAAAAACTTAAGATGCGCGAAACCACGGATAAACTTATTCGCACCATTGAAGACTTAGATGCACTGCGTGATAGGGCCAATGTGACCCAGGAAGAGTTACTCAGCCAGCAATCGGAGCAGCTAAACAAGCGCTTGTATTTCTTATCCTTAGTCTCGGCAATTTTCTTACCGCTGGGCTTTTTAACCGGTTTGCTTGGGGTCAATATCGGCGGTATTCCCGGTGCGGATAACGCATGGGCTTTTGCGACCTTCTGCGGCATTTTAATATCGCTGGTTGCCCTGCAAATGGCGCTCTTCTATCGCTTTAAGTGGTTGTAGAATTTAATAAAAAACGCCAATCTCGAGATTGGCGTTTTATTTTGCCCATTGCCGTTAATGCGGCAATTCAAACAGATTGGTCATGACTTTATAGAGCTCTGTGCCTTGATGCACCGACGCCGAAGCAAAATGGAGTATAGGCACACAATCCTGCGGCAAACTGAGTGCCGTCAGCTCCTGCGCACTGCCATATAAGTCGAGTCGCAGCAGATTGACTAAGGTCTCACCCGCCGCAAGCGGCTCTCCCACGGGCGCCACATATTCCACCAAGCCCGCCATAGGCGCATGGTACTTTTTGTAATCCTTAAGATAACAGCCAAAACGCGGCATCTTAACGGGTTCCAATTGCTCGGCAATCACCCCTCGATGGCTTAAATAGGCCAAAATACCTTTGGCATCGACTAAAGCATCCTCAAGGCAAATGCGTTCTTGGCTCGCCAGTTCCAAGGTAAAAGCTGAAACGGCGATATTGAGATCCCGCCCCTGCGCTTTCGCCACTTCACTCAATTGCCACCAAGGACAAAATGCCGCCTCATCCATTGCGCCACCAAAACTATTGGGGATCACCAGTGTGTAAGGAATCGTGAAAAACTGCGCCGCTGCAATATCATATTCAGGGCAATACAAATGTTTACAGGATTTAGGCCCAGTATGCAGATCGAGCACTATATCCGCTGCATGGGCCATAGCCTGTAAGCTAACCGCCAATCTGTGGCCCGTGGTCACGCCCCAATCGTTACGTAACCGCTGCTGGCAAGCTTCAATCAAGGTGCTGCGATATGCTTGAATAAGTTCGCTATCGCTAAGCTCGGCATGCTCGCTGTACCAAGCGGGTAAATCTATCGCGTGATTTAAGTACTCACGATTCCAGTTTACGCCAGTGATAGGGTCAAAACGCCCCAATGTAAACTCACCGCTTTTTTGATTAATCCCCAGCGGATTAGCCAAGGGCACTAAGGTAATCTCACCTAAGATGTGGCAATTTTCCAACTGTTTCATCAATTGATAAATCACCGCATTGCCTTGTACCTCAGCGCCATGGACATTAGCCTGAATATACACTTTAGGGCCAGATACGTGACCACTTGGCTTGAAGTGATAAATCGGCAGCGTCAGAGCCTGCCCTGCGGCAAGCTCCCCAATTTGCAGAGACGATGTCGTCGGCAACATACTAAACGCCTTCAAACAAATTTTCGTGCAACGCTTTAACCACTTGTGCCGCTTCGGATTCGGCCACTAACACACACAAGTTATGCGGGCTGGCACCTTGGCAGATCATGCGCACATTGTGGGGTTCGAGCACTTCAAACACGCGGCGACAAATACCCGCAGTCGTAGCGATGCGATTACCGATAATCGCCACCAATGCTAAACCATCCTCCACGCGCACGCGGCAATGTTGCGATAATTCTTGCAGTAACGCTTCACTTAATAAACCTTGTCCGCTTGAATCGGATCCGGTTTTATCTAGAGTGAGCGATACGTTAACTTCGGAGGTGGTAATCAAATCCACACTGATCTTGTGTCTTGCCAATGTGGCAAAGGTTTCAGCCAAGAAGCCCTGTGCATGCAGCATTTGTAGGCTGTGCAGATTGAGTAGCGTCTGGTCGCGGCGCAGCGCCACCGCACGGAACACGGGTGCATCTTCAACCTGATGGCGGATCCAAGTGCCACCCTTTTCAGGCTCCTTGCTTGAACCGACAAACACTTGAATTTGTTGGCGCACGGCCGGAAGAATCGTCGCAGGATGTAATACTTTAGCGCCAAAGGTTGCCATTTCGGCGGCTTCGTTAAAGCTGATTTCGGCAATCGGATGGGCGTTTGGCGCGAGGCGCGGATCGGTCGTATAAATCCCGGCCACATCGGTCCAAATCTCAACCGCTGAGGCTTTTAACGCTTCGGCTAACAGTGCCGCAGAATAGTCGCTACCGCCACGGCCGAGAGTTGTGGTTTGCCCCGCTTCATCTGAGCCAATAAAACCTTGAGTCACAATCACTTGCTCAGATAACAGCGGCAGTAAATGCTCACTCGATAGCAAAGCAATTTGCTCAACCTGTGGCTCGGCGCGGCCAAAATGGCTGTCGGTGCGCAACACACGGCGCACATCGAAGGCACTTGAGTTGGCGCCTTTTTCGCGCAATACCGCCGCAAATAATGCCGACGAACACTGCTCGCCAAGGGACAATAACTCATCCATGGTGGCCTTACTGCGCTGGGACGCCAGCGCTTCGCTTAATACCGCCATACGGCTTAACAGCTTATCTAATGCGGCAGCAACATCGTTAGGGCGACCGAGTTTATCTAAGATAGCGTATTGAATCTGCGCAATTTGCTTTAATCGTTGTAAGCGACCATCGTCGTTTATTGACTCTTGGGTCAGTTCAACCAACAGGTTCGTCACGCCACTGGAGGCGCTAACCACCACTAAACGGCAATCGGGATTGCCCAGTACGATATCGGCGCAGCGATTCATTGCACCGTAATCGGCGACTGAAGTACCACCAAATTTTGCGACAACAAGAGACATTAGCGCACCTCCGCAGAAGCAGAAGACACGGCACAAACTAGGATAAGATATTGATTAACTAACATGATTACGCTCCGAACTAACTTCGTTCGAAGAGCCTGGTGCTCAATGATACGCACCCCAATAGAAGGGAAACAGCAATCGTCACCAGAAGCTCTCCACCAATTACAGGTGACAATCGTTAGGATTCAGCCTAAGCGACCGACATAAACATGCAGCAACCATATCTATGCCTCGGCGTTAATCTCCCTCATCAATCATCGCTGGAGTTTGTGCTCCTCTGACTGACTACCTAGTTAACGCTCCTCTTCTGTTCCTTTCCGCCGGAAAGGGACGAAAAAAGTAGCAATAAACCCCTAATGAAGTCAATGCTAATTTCACACACTATATACAAATTCAATAAACGCATTTAAAAACAATGGGAATTTAAAACGTTTGCGACTCATGCCAAATGAGAATAGGGAAAAATCAATCAGATCTAGCAAAGAAGAAAAACAAACTAGCCTTGCCGTGAGATCAGCAAAGCTTAGTCAGAGGAGCGATTAAAAGCGTCAATCGCGGTTAGGTGACCAAGTCCGGTAGCTCATAAACCAAACGCACATAGTCGTTAAATCGACCTAAACACACCTCTGTTTGCCCGGCTAAAGTACAAGGCACTAAACTCACCTCGCCCTGTTCCACCATGTAGATAGCGTATTGATTAAACTTTTTTCCCAACTGCAAGGCCATGCTGCGATCAATAAACACGGCCCAGCTCTTCTCCATATGGGATAAATCTGGCGATGCCCCAATCAGTGCACGATAGGGACTGCCTAATAATTCAATTTCACGTAGAAGTTGGCGGTCGAGTAATCGGTTTTGGCTGGGAGTTAGGAGGGTTGAAGCGGGATTATGGGCGGTAATTACAGCAAAGGAAAAATCACAGGATAATGCTTGAGTAAGCAAAAACAACGGCGTTTGATAATGCTGCCACAAATCTTGAGTCATGTTGTCCATTGGTAGTCTAGTCGAAAAATGAACCCGCGCTAGTTTAACAGAGAGCCTAAAAAATCCAAAGAGGCGTGAACTGGCTCACAAGAATTAAAAATACATTAGTTATACTAATCAATGACTAAAGTAAATATCATGGTAAATCAGCGTCTCAGCCTGAAATTTGTTAACATTTCATTTGTTAACAAATGCCTAAAACGAGTACAATGTCGTCATTGGCCAGTTAAGCAGATAACATTAAGTTTGCTTAATCTTGACAAGGGTTTGTTAGATTCCTCTGCGAAATCACCTTATGCTGGCCAGACATCTTTTAAAATGTGTTCTACATTTGATTTATCATTTAAACATTTTAAAAAAAACAATAGTTAAGGAACTATTTTTAACTATTGCTTATCGAAGTTGATACTGGTTACGTTTTATCGTATTACACTTTAAACGTTCACTTATATACATCCTGACGTGTAGCCGTGAAGATCTTCCCTTTGAAGCACAGAGCAGTAAGTGGAAGTATCAACATTTTATGAATATAAGAATCCGATGTAAGTGATTCTTATGGTTAGAATATTGGTTAAAATTTAGGTACTTAATATGCAAAATCCGCACATTCTGATCGTTGAAGATGAAGCCGTTACCCGTAACACGCTAAGAAGTATTTTCGAGGCAGAAGGGTATGTGGTAACTGAGGCCAATGATGGCGCAGAAATGCATAAGGCTATGCAGGAAAACAAAATTAACCTCGTGGTTATGGACATTAACCTACCAGGTAAAAACGGTCTGTTGTTGGCACGTGAATTACGTGAAATCAACAACATCGGTCTGATCTTCTTAACAGGCCGTGACAACGAAGTCGACAAAATCCTTGGACTTGAAATTGGCGCGGACGATTATATTACCAAGCCGTTCAACCCTCGTGAATTGACGATTCGTGCTCGCAACCTTCTGACTCGTGTTAATAGCGCAGGCAATGAAGTCGAAGAAAAGAGCTCTGTCGAATACTATCGTTTTAACGATTGGAGCCTAGAGATCAACAGCCGTTCTCTCGTCAGCCCACAGGGTGAATCTTACAAACTGCCACGTAGCGAATTCCGCGCCATGCTGCACTTTGTTGAAAACCCAGGCAAAATCTTAACTCGTGCCGATCTACTGATGAAGATGACTGGCCGTGAGTTAAAGCCACACGACCGTACTGTTGACGTGACAATCCGTCGTATTCGTAAGCACTTCGAAAGCTTGCCAGATACGCCAGAAATCATCGCTACCATTCACGGTGAAGGCTACCGTTTCTGCGGTAACTTAGAAGACTAATCTTCAACTTACCGTTTGAACGCCATAAAAAACCAGATCCTAGGATCTGGTTTTTTTATCTCTGCAAAAAAGGTTTTAGCTGTACGAAATAATACCAATCACATTAAATATCTAATCAGTTCAGAGCCTCACAGGCATTTCAATCCAAGGCGCATTGACGCAGAAATGGTCATTCCCTTTTAAGTCAATGCAACACCGGAGTGGGATGTCTGTGTGGCTCCCAAAGGGCGGGTTTCAACGCGCTTTATACTGCGTTTAAGGCTTTCGACAGAGCACCACTATGCCTTTAAGCCTTCGCCTTGTCTAAAGCGCGTTGAATTCCCGCTGAATGAACAGATATTTAATACGATTGGTATAAAGCAAACTGGAAATCCAAATTACAACTCAGTGAACTGGAATATTAAGCGCCAGATAAGTATTGAGTGTGTTGTGATTAAACTAAGCAGCGTACTGTTAAATAAATAGGCTTAACTCAGAATCATACAAAATAAAAAAGAGTGAGGACGTTACCCCACTCTTTTAAAAAACGCCACTCTGACATAAATACCAGTCTGATATAAATGCCAACCTAATGCTGAGTTATTTGCCGCTTTTAAGCTGTCTATCGAGGAAATCCGCCAGCGAGCGGTATAAGTGATTACGCACTTTCTCACCGCGCATCGAATGCTTAGACCCAGGATAATCAATCATCTGGAACAGTTTACCTTCGTCCTGCAACGCCTTATACACGCGAGTACTGTTTTCAAACAACACGTTATCGTCGGCCATGCCGTGGTACATCAACAGCCCCGACTGGTAGTTTTTCACATAGGGGAACACGCTACTGGCTTCGTAACCCTGCTCATTATTCGCGGGATGAGCAAGATAACGCTCGGTGTAGTGAGTGTCGTACAAGCGCCAATCGGTGACGGGCGCGCCCGAAATCGCCGCCTTAAAGTAATCCGGCGCCTTAAACAGGCTCATCAAGGCCATATAACCGCCGTAGCTGTGGCCATAAATCGCCACATTATTGCTATCGACAAAGGGCAAGCTGCGCAGATAATCGACGCCAACCTTTTGATCGTTCACCTCCGCTTCGCCCAAGTGACGATAAATCACTTGCTCAAACTGAGTGCCTCTGTGGGCACTGCCACGGTTATCCAGTTGAAATACCACATAACCTTGCTGCACTAAGTATTGGGTAAAGTAATCCTGCTCACTCCAGCTATTCGTCACTAATTGCGCATGCGGGCCGCCATATACGCGCACCACCACGGGGTACTTTTTGTTCGCATCGAAGGGCACAGGTTTAAAGAGACGCGTTTGTAAGACTTGTCCGTCTTCCGCTTTTAGCTCTTTAAACTCAGGCAGTTGCCACAGGCCTGCATAGTCATACAGAGGATGGCCGGCTTTGACTTGGTTTTGCTCCACCCACGCCAGATGTTGGCCCTTATCACCGTGTAAACTGATCTGTGGTGGCTGAGATAAACTATTGAAATAATCGAGATACACGCTTTGATTATCGGCAAATACCGGATCGTGCATCCCCGCCTCGCGGCTCACACGCTCAACCTTGCCACCCGCTAACGGCACGCGGTAAAGATGCTTTTCGATGGGGGTATCTTTACGGCCAGTGAAATACACCCAACCTGCGGTTTCATCAATATATTCCAGCTCATCGACAGCCCAATTGCCCTCAGTCAGTTGCGTCTTCAGCTTACCTTTTAGGTCAAACAAATACAGATGATTAAAGCCGTCACGCTCCGAGGCCCAAATAAAGGCCGATTGTTGCTTTAAGAAGTGCAGGTCATTGTTAAGATTCACCCAAGCATCGCTACGCTCTTTGACTAAGGTTTTCGGCTTGGTCAGCGATTCTAGCGCCACCAGTTGCAGGTCTAATTTTTGTTGATCGCGGCTCTGCCACTGGAAGGATAAATGCTTGCTATCCGGCAACCAATCGACGCGAGGCAGGTAAATATCCTTATTTTTATCATCGCTTAAGGTGACCCAATTGATGCCTTTATTATTAAGGGTCACAACGCCCAGTTGGATCTCGACATTGTTTTTGCCCGCCGCCGGATAACGCTGCTCGGTAAGCTTAATGCCATCGGCGTAGATTTCATTGCGGGTGACTAACTCAACGCCAGACTCATCGATACGGGTAAAGGCGATGGCCGACTCATCGGGCGCCCACCAGTAACCCGTCATGCGGCTCATTTCTTCCTGCGCCACAAATTCCGCCATGGCATTTTTAATCGCGCCGCCACCGTCAGTGGTCATGGCCTCAAGCTTTTTAGTCGCTAAATTGAGCACATACAAATTTTGATCCCGCACGAAGGATACAAAGTTACCCTTGGGCGATAGGCGCGCATCGGTGGCAAAGCCCTCGCCTATCGGCAGTTGGCTAACGCTGTTATCCGCTAAGGAGAAGTAATACAGATTACCCGAGGCGGGGATCAACAGTGCCTTGCTATCGTCCGCCCAGAAATATTCCATAATGCCGTCGCCATAAATACGTTGGCGCTCGCGGCGGGCCTTTTCTTCATCGGACAGTTCATTGCTCGCCAACTTATCGGCATTCAGCAACAGGCTAGATTCCCCCGTCTTCACATCCATTTGCCAGAGATCGTAAAAGTTCTGGTTGTCTTTACGTCCCGCAAGATAGGTCACCCTTTGGCCATCGGGGGATAACTTTAATCCACGGGGACTCGTACCCGCCAAGGCAGGAGACGCATTCATGCGCTCGATAGTCAGCGGCGTTGTGCCGCCCTCAAGTGCATAGGCGGGGGTAAATATCGCGCTAGAAACCATGGCCAGTTGACTCGCTATCAATAGGGATGAGGCGCCCAATGTCACCGAGCGCAGGGAAGAAGCTAACCCATTTTTAGTCATTATTATTCCTTGGAAGCATATTCGCCCTTGATGGACGATGAAAAACTGCCGCCATTGTGCCAAGGCACAGCCTAAATAAAAAGCGCAGGCAATATACAGATACAAATTAGCTGGCAAACTCCTTAAGTTAGCTCAATTTTCAAGATAACCCACTCAGTCTTGCACAAAGGGATAACCCTCTTGGCTTAAATTGATTAAAACCCACAGCAACATCGCTGAAATTGTCGACTAACTGAGTTATTATTCGCGGCAAATAATGAAATTGACCTCAATGTTGAACCCCTAAAGGACCTAACATGCAGACTCTTGCCCAGCACTTAACCTCAAAGGCAGTGAACGAATCCCTCGCGCAACTGATTTTGACCTTAGCCGACACCTCCAAAGCCATCAGCCATGCCGTGCGTCACGGTGCCTTAGCCGGTGTGTTAGGCGCGACCGAACAGGAAAACGTGCAAGGTGAAACCCAGAAAAAACTGGATATCATCACCAACGATATGCTCAAAGATGCATTAAAAGCCGACGGCACAGTGCGCGGCCTCGCCTCTGAGGAAGAAGATCATGTGGTTGAAGTCAGCGCCAGTGGTCAATATCTGGTATGTTTCGACCCTCTAGATGGTTCATCGAATATCGATATCAACTCACTGGTTGGCACAATTTTCTCCGTTTTACCCGCACCACAGGGTGAGTTAACCGAGGCGAGCTTCCTACAATCTGGCCGCAATCAGTTAGCCGCAGGTTATGTGCTCTACGGCCCATCAACCATGCTCGCCCTCACCACAGGCCAAGGCGTGCAACTCTTTACCCTGCACCCAGAAACCAACGAATTTTTACTGACCAACGCGGCCATGAGCATCAGCCCAGACACCCAAGAGTTCGCCATTAACATGTCGAACCAACGTTTTTGGGAAGCGCCAATGCAGACCTATATCGCCGATTTACTGCTAGGCAAAATTGGCCCGCGCGAAAAATCCTTTAACATGCGTTGGATTGCCGCCATGGTGGGCGACGTACACCGCGTACTTTCTCGCGGCGGTATTTTTACTTACCCAACCGACAATAAAGATCCGAAAAAGCCATACAAGCTGCGTTTAATGTACGAAGCCAACCCAATGGCCTTGTTAGTCGAGCAAGCTGGCGGTAAAGCCTCTACCGGTTATGAAACCATTTTGGATATTCAACCAACGCAAATTCACCAACGCGTTGCGGTTATCCTAGGTAGCGCCAATGAAGTGGACGCTTGCCTAAGCTACCATGGTTCGGATTCTCGTAAATAAAGAGCGCGAAGAACCTGATTTAGACTAAGCCGAATCGCTTAGGTTTTGATTTTTCAGATAAAAGCCACTGACCGCAGTGGTTTTTTTATTGTCGCGGAATGCGACATTTGGGTTTTATGCGGCTTCACCGCTGGAGTCATTGCGGCCTAACGGCCGAGAAGTTTAACGTCGTGGGGCTTCAACCCTCTGCCTGATATTCGTGCTGTTTAGCACAATGCTATATTGATTGCGGCCTAGCGGCCGAGATAAATCAAGATCGTGGGGCTTCACCCCACACCCGACCAAGAGGGGATCAACAGCAATTCCCTCTTGGATCTCCCTTGCCGCCCCTAGCGAAGTTATATGCATTGAATACTGGCTTCGTGCTTATTCGAAAATCGCTAACGCTTCCGATGGGGCGTCCCTTCCCCCCGAAAGCTACGCAGACGTCCTGTCTGCGTCACTCGATTTTCTTCAACGCCCTTCAGCAACTTCGCAGGGGAAGGTGAACTCCTGTCACTACTGTATGGGCTTAAAATTCAGAAAGAATTGTACCAGTCCGATCTTTCATACTTGTTATGGGCACTTTTCGCCATGTCTATCATAGGGATAGGACTGGAGTTCAGTGCAAGTACTACCATAACACTTAACAATAAAGTTTATGCATCGGCCACCACCTTTATACATAAAAGAGAAGTCAGCAATATCTCTATTTTGAGAAATTGAAACTTCTAGATTTTCATTCGGAAGGTTGTGACCATTTAGATATTTAACCACGGTAGCCGTAGCTAGCTCTCGCATTTCAGGCGTCAATTCTTGAGGCTCATTTGAGCACCCAAATATGAGAAATATACTGGAGAGTAAAAGGACGACTCGATTCATAATGTGCCTATAACGCCGCCAACAGCGGCCGAGCGTAGCGAGGTCCAGCCCCATAGGGACGATGCTGCTTGGGCCTTGTTATGTGTTGGGGACTACTTAAAAAAGTCACCTTCATCTATATCAGCCAAGCCGATTTCTTTTAGTGGTATATCAAATGATTCTGCTTGCTGCTGCATTAACGTAATGAAACGATGGAACCCCATCATATAGCCGGTTTTATAATCTTCTTCACTAGTTCCTTTTGCAGCCTTATGTTCGCTTATAGATTCACGCGCATACTCATTTGCAATCGTTCCGAGATCACCTAGATAATTCTTATATTTTTCGTTATCCATAAGACTCATAACAGTGTATTCCCCCCACTTCTAATAAAACCCAACTGTATAGAGTTGGATATTGGAATGATACGAATAAATAATTCAATCATGCCAATAAGTTAGCATCAGCCTCAGTGTGCTATCAACATTTTTCATCCAGAAAAATCGAGACCTTATTAACCTAGAAGCATTTTGGGAAAGATAGGACAGGCACAAATTTTTAGAAAGTCCCTTGTGCTCATTGCCAAATTTGCTATCGCTTCCGAAGATTCCGCTTTACATCCATGTAAAGCACTCCAGTTCGGCAATCCCTACCTCTCGCTCATAAGCTCGAAAATCACCAATTTTCATTTACCCCTTCCCCGAAAGCTACGCAGACGTCCTGTCTGCGTCACTCGATTTTCATCAACGCCCCGCGGCAACTTCGCAGGGGAAGATGAACTTCTGTAGCTACAGTACAAACTATTAATCCCTAAAAATCTGTGCCTGTCACAACTTTTAAAGACAGCTTCATCTTTAAATGCCTAGGGATAACTCTTATGTGATTTCTTCAGACTCATATAGACCTCTTAATTTATTGACCATACTGTCTCAAAATTAAGTGTCCGATGGGATTAGACCAGAACATTATGTGGCTTACCTTGTAACCATATAAGTGTCGACAGAAAGGAACCAGCCCTTTTTAGACATACATTCCACAATGAACGCCAGTTGGACTTCACGACTTGGTATTTTGTTATCAATTAAGCGTTCCTTCGTATCATTTTTACAAAGTGAAAAATCCTTCTCTGCTCCGTCTGTATTTTCGGGAGTCGGAGGTATATCCAGGTTTTTAACCCAATTTGTAATGTATCCAAAATAATCGTAGTTATCCTGATACGAGAAGTTTAATTCAAGTTCTGTTGGCTTAGTAGCTGCGCAACCGCACATTAAAGCTCCTAGTGCAGCGCTGATAATTTTAGCCATTTCTGAATACCACATAACGCCCGCCTTTGCGGCTGGTTTGGAGCGCAGCGGAAAACCAGTCCGACAACATGCGTTTGTTACATGCTTTCTTCAAGACTTTGCCGCCTTTATCAATTTTCCTATTTGATCCATGCCGTCAAATGTTGATGGCAGGCTCCCATCATCAGTTACTATTCCTGAAAATACGATACTCTCGAATTTATCTAAAGACCCTGCATCCTTTTTCTTCATTTCGCTCGAATACTCTGAGTAGTTTTGAATAAATCGACAAAGAGTTTTTCTAAGATCTATCTGCAAAAGCTGTGATTTCACTGACTTATAATTAAACAAAAGAACTCGAAAGTAGTAGATGGAAATTGCAACCAAGGACACTGTTGGGAAAATTGAAACCAAAAGCCCGTCCTTAACAGCAGCAATATTATCTAGGTGCATGTAAACAAAGATCAGCTCTGCAACTATTGGGGATACTATCAGAACCGATAAAACCCGAAGCCAAAACAATATCCCATCTCGCTCTTCTTTCTTTTCAGTAGAAAGCTCATCGAACCCTTGATACAAACCAACAAAATTGAACGCATTTTCATATTTTGACAAGGATTCTTTAAGTGAATTAACCCTAGTTTCTCTTTCCGACAGCTCAGAATCCCAATCATCTCTTAGCTTTTCTGCTTTAGCAGAAACCACATTGAAATTTTTCAGGCTATCTATACCGTCGCTATTGGCTATAGCCTTGAAAATACTAATTGGCATATCACGAATCGCATATTCGATTTGTTCTTTTGCGTTGTGTTCAAATGAATCAACGTTATTAAAAACAAATCGTTTGGCTGCTTCAAACTCCATAGCCAAATCGTTTTTCATGGAAAGGTATAGCTCGAACAGAAAGCGGAAGCACATCGAACAAATATCATCCAGCCTTTCTTTGGATAGTCCTTTTTCTTCATCAGCCAGACGATTAATAAATTGGCCACCAATCCATTGAATGTTTATCTGACAAAGCTCATCCCATTGTTCGGGCTTATTTTCCATTGAACTTATTACTAACCGAATCAGGCTATTCCTTTGTTTTTCAAAATCGTCGGCAGGAGCCAAGCCATCAACCTTGTGTTTGAACTTAGCTAGAACCGTTTTGCTTTGATTCGTATTAAAGAGTTCTGCCATGTGGCTCCCTATTTATGATGCATGTAACGCCCCGCTAAACGGCGAGCGTTAGCGAGTCCGGTGGAGGCCACGCTTTTTGTGGCCGGAACGAATTTGAGCGGCTTGTTATGTGCCGACCGACAACTCAGGATAACTTTCACGCTCGTGCCTTAAAAATACAACATGTTGTAAATGTGGTATCTCATTTGGTTGGGCTTGCTCAGAATCTCGGAACTTAACTACCAAATACTCTTCTTCAATTTTCATTGGTTCAGGAAAATCTGCTATGACCTCTGCGGCAGCCTCCGACAGTATTTCCCATTGCGAATCTTTTGCGATTTCAGAACCAAATACACAGCGCCAACGAATCGCTTGATTAGATAGCTCAATTGATACAGCACGCAATCCGCCGGTGATACAGCCGAGTAATGCCCTTTGAGCGGATAGCTTAATATCTTCGTTCATATTTTTTGCACATAACGCTCGCAGCACAGGCCGAAACCCGCGCAGCGGTTGAGGTCCAGGCCACGCAGTGGCCGATTGTGACTGCGTTTGTTAGGCATTTTTCACCAATGGATTAACTAGATCAAATGATGTTTCTGATAAAACTTCGCCTGAAATTGCTCCCAATATAGCCATTTCGAAACGTTCCTTAAATTCATAAAGCTGCTCTGGGTTAATATTACTTATCTCAAATACATCGTTCTTATTGAAGTGGGCTGATATCAAATTGAGAACTCTTTGCTGAAGATACAAAAGCATATATGCCAGCTCTCTTTCAACAGGTAAATCGGTATTCTGATGTTTAGCAATTTCCAACAAATCAAAATGAAGTGCCCAAAAAGATTTTGAGTCCCACTCACCGTACTCGGTAAGTCGCTCATAAAAAGAGCCTTCCCATCTCGTGTTGCCCGGAATATTTCTCGTAAGTTCGGAATGCATCAATTCTTCCTGAAATGCCTAACAGTGTATTACCCGCACTTCTAATAAAACCCACTCCGTATAGAGTTAGACATGGGAATAAACGAGTAAATAAATTAATCATGACAATAAGTTAGCATCAGTATCAGTGGACTTTCAACATTTTTCATCCAGGAAAATCGAGACCTTATTTACCGAGAAACATTTTGGCGCGGTAAGTAGTATTAGACAAAGTGAAAGAGTAATAATTTCAGTTAATTGCATAAAAACCCAAGCAAAAACCGATACCTTTTTAGGCTCGCTTTAAAGTTAGTTTATAAATTTCCCAGAAAGATGGGACGACAGGCACAAATCTTTAGGACTAACAGCTAACACCAAGGCAACAGAAGTTCACCATCCCCTGCGAAGTTGCGCGGGGCGTTGAAGACTCTTTATTAAATGGATTGCGCGTGACGCAGACAGGACGTCTGCGTAGCTTTCGGGGAAGGGCGAATGAAAATCGGTGATTTTCGCGCTTATGAGCGAGAGGCAGGGACTGCCGAACTAGAGTGCTTTACATGGATGTAAAGCGAGCCATCGGAAGCGTTAGCGATTTTCGAATAAGCATGAAGCCCTGTTTTATAAATAGAGAATCAATGCATGTAACTTCGCTAGGGTGAGTGCTGCATAGCTGCGTTACGAACGAGAGCCATGGATGGCGAACTGGCAGTTAGACATGGACGTTGTTCGGCAAGGACTCTTGTTAACAAAGATCCAAGAGGGAATTGCTGTTGATCCCCTCTTGGTCGACTCTTTATTAAATTATTAAAAAATCAGGGGGTGAAGCCCCACGACTTTGATTCACCTCGGCCGTTAGGCCGCAATCACTAAACTTCTACATAAGGTATGGGTTAAAGACCCACGACTTTAACCGACCTCGGCCGAAGGCCGTATTGCTCTTCTACACGTCAGTGGAAACTGAAACGCCCAACTAACTTGCAACACAAAGATTTTGCTGAATCTTCCAACGACGTTCCATGAGTGGAATCGAGAACCCATAACATACCACCACAATCAAAGGTTGAAGCTGAAAACTCAACTCAGGCCACAACATAAAGGCAGCCACGCAAGCCACAGTGCGCACAATCGCATGTACAATCGCCACCTTTTGCGCCGCTAACACGCCGAAAACCAACCACATTAATCCTGTTTGTACTGCAAGGGCGAAGGGCAAGGCTAAATAGTTTTCCATAAAAAAGGGAATACTGATGCTAAAGGTTAAAAAACTCATCCCCATGGCAGCCAAAAACACTGTCTCAAACCAATTACGATCAGTGCTTTTCTTAAAGGAGATATTTTCACCAGTAAGACGCGAGACTCCCATAGCAAGATAGACAATAGAACCTGTGCCGATAAATGTTGCCATCACCATTTGCGATGCTGGCAGAATAAAACTCAAGATAAACAATAGCGTCCATACAATCATGCCTGATAAGGGCATAGCTAAAGCACGTTTTTGGCGGTATTCGATAAGTTGTTGATCCAGTGATTGATGTTGCATGATTAAGCCTCCTTGTTGGTATGGCTTAAGTATCCCTGCATCCGCTAAATCACGGCAGTGTGAGTTGTCAGCAATTACGGATGACAAATGTCATCAATGGCAAATTTGTTAGGAAAATGAGAAGAAAGAATCTCACAGGCATAACTTTTTTGGGATTAACAGCCAACACCGAAGTTACAAAATACACCATCCCCTCGGAGTTGCCGCAGGGCATTTGTGTTCGTTGCGTGAGCGAGGCATGGAGGCCGAGATAGCTTTCGGACTCTCTGTTTAACATCAAGGGGATGTACCATCGGAAGCGTTAGTGATTTTCGAATAAGCACGAAGCCACTAATCAATGCATGTAACTTCGCTAGGGACACCGGGCCATGTTTTATAAATAAGCCAAAAGGGGAACAGGCGTTTTTCCCCTTTTGGTCGGGTGTGGGTTGAAGCCCCACGACTTTGATTTACCTCGGCCGTAAGGTCGCAAAAACCAAATCAGCTATGCCATATTTAGGGATTAGCCGCATATACCTCACGCCTTTGCGATTGGCCGATAGCGCGGCGTTAACCCAGTATGTTATTGTTTTAGCATCATAGATTCTATTTTTGTGCTTTAACCACTAAGGGTTTACTCCAAATGGAAAAAATATTTGAAAGACTCATGTATGCATCACGCTGGATTATGGCGCCGATCTATTTAGGGCTGAGTCTAGTGCTATTGGGCTTAGGCATTAAATTCTTCCAAGAAATCTTCCATATTCTGCCAATCATTTTTACGATGACCGAAGTTGATCTGGTGCTGGTGACCCTGTCTTTAATTGATATCACCCTCGTGGGCGGCTTGATTGTGATGGTGATGTTTTCTGGCTATGAGAATTTTGTATCGCAGCTGGATGTGGGCGAAGACAGTGAGAAGCTCAGTTGGCTGGGTAAATTAGATTCAGGCTCACTGAAAAACAAAGTGGCGGCGTCGATTGTGGCGATTTCGTCTATTCACTTACTGAAAATCTTTATGGATGTGAAGAACATCGATAACGACAAAATCATGTGGTATCTGTTAATCCACATCACCTTTGTATTATCCGCTTTTGCCATGGGCTATTTGGATAAAATGACCCGCAAATAAGCATGCAATACGGGCGGGAAGTGAACATCAGTTCCCGCCCCTTTCACTCCAGCCTAGGTAAAACCTAGTATTAACTTCGCAGCACCATCAACATTTATAGTTATCAGCCCTTTATAACCTAAAACGACTCAGAGATATTTTCATCTCATTAGCCATTTTCCGTAGTTGATGGCTAGCAGTCGATAATTCTGAAGATTTGATATTGGTGTTTTCTACCGCCTGCGCAATATTTTCCATATTCTGATTAATCGTCCCCGACACAACGGCCAGTTGTTCTGTTGCGCTAGCAAGTTGGTCATTCACATCGGTAATGCTCGACACCGCGGCGTTAATACGCGTTAGTGCCTCATTGGCCCGTTGAGAACAGGCAATTGTCTGTTCTGTTTCGGTTCGGCTTTGCGCCATTGATTGCACAGCGTTGACTGAGTCTTGCTGAATACCTTGAATACGCCTATTAATGTCCTGAGTTGACGCTTGAGAGCGGCTAGCAAGGGTGCGAACTTCATCTGCCACAACCGCAAAACCCCGCCCCATTTCGCCTGCACGTGCCGCTTCTATCGCAGCATTTAAAGCCAATAGATTGGTCTGCTCCGCAATAGCACCAATCACATCGGTGACCGCGCCGATTTCATCACCACGTTTAGATAACTGCCCGATCACATCAGAGACTTGCTCCAGTTTCAGTTTAAGCGCATCAATCGCTGTTATCGTTTGCCCGACGGACATTACCCCATTTTGAGCTTCATTGTCGGCGTCCCTTGTCGCTTTAGCGGCCATAGTCGCGCTGCGAGCCATGTCCTCACAGGTCGAGGTCATTTCATTTACCGCGGTGGCGACTTGGGCAGTTTGATCCATCACATTTTGTAAAATGTGCTGTGTCTGTTGGCTGGTATGATCTAGCGCTTCAGATTGCTCGACCAATTGCTCTGCCATCGACGACTGTTGACCGATAATATTGCGTAATTGCTTGATAAGACCACTTAATGCCGCTAACAGGCTATCGTGATCTCCCGCTTTCAAGCCAAAGTTCACCGAAAAATCCCCTGCTGCGACCTGCTGTACCAGTGCTTTTGTTGTCGCCAGTTCTCCCCCGAGTGCCTGTAATAACCAGCGACGGATAAATAACGACACACCTATGGTCAGCGCCATAATAACCACGACAACTAATCCAACTCGGATAGCCACCGCCCAAAAGGCCTCCTTAACATCATCAATATAAAGACCAGAGCCCAACACCCAACCCCATTTATCATCCTTAGCCACATAAGACAACTTAGCGTAGCGCTCCTCGGTTACTCCCCCACCTTTTATGGGTTTAGGCCATTGGTATTCAACAAAGCCATTGCCATAACGGGTGATCACGTCAACAAAACTGACGAACAAGTTAGCATTATTGAGGGGCTGTTGTTGGCTGCCATCACGGTTACGCATTAAGGTGGCGTGATAAAAGTTGGGCCGATCCAATACGGTACCGTCCAGAGCCGATACCGTTGGATGCATAACCATTTTGGGTATAGGCCGACCGGTATCGTTAATCCAAATATATTCAGCGCCATCATAACGAATGGCCTTAATGGTCGCCATGGCCTGCTGCTGCGCCTGTTCAGTGCTTAACGAACCGCTTTGCTCCAGAGCTTGATAATGTTTAACGACGCTCAGGCCACTATCAATAATCGCCACAACACGATCTTCCCGCCCCTTAATCAAACTCTGGTTAAGGGTATTTAGCTCCATTAGACCCAATACCACAAAGCCCAACAATGCGAGTAACGGAATGCTGAGTAATCGGCCTCCGACTGTCTGCCAAAATCCAGCCATGGTGCCTCCTAATATTCCAAGTGATTCAAGCTTATAAATCAGTATGGTTGAAGTTTCATTTATTTAGCCACTTTTAATTTGATAAAAGTACTCTATGGATTTGTAACAACTCACCTTGGGACTAGCTACTTTTTAGCTCAAATAAAGGCCGTATTTAGGCTGAACAAGCTCAGAGGATTGATTGTTGTCGCAACAACAAAAGGCAAGTAAATAGACCAATATCAATCCTGATTTATTTAACAAAAAAGCCACTTTAATCAGTGGCTTTAGTATTTAAAAAAATGCTTGAGGACGTTAATTCTTGGCTAACTCAAGCTCATGCACTTTTTCGGTTTGATCGACTATGGTCAATACCGCGGTATCGCCCACTACGTTGCAAGAGGTCAGCACCATATCGATGATACGATCCAGCGCCGCCACTATCGCAAAGGCTTCAATCGGCAAGCCCATTTGATGGATTAACACGCCAATCATCACCATACCGCCACCGGGCACACCACCCGCGCCAACCGATAATAAAAAGATACTAAATAACAGCGATGGCAATTGCTCGCTGGTGATTGGCATACCGAAGGCATTGGCAACAAAGAAAATCGCAATGGTGATATAAATCGCCACGCCGCCCATATTCATGGTCGCCCCGAGCGGTACGCCAAAGCCTGCCACAGCGCGGTTAACCCCGAGTTTTTCAGTCAAAGTACGCATAGTCACAGGAATCGTGGCATTGGAGCTGGCGGTAGACAGTGAAAACAGCACTTGTTCCTGCGTCTTCGCCCGAAAGGTCTTGGCCGAAATCGGTGTAAACATACCGACCGCCAACGGATAGACCACAAAAATCCACAACAACAGCAGGGCTAGAATGATCACTATGTACTCAAGCACACTCATAAATACCGCGGCATCTAAGGTAGCGCCTAACTTAAACATCAGCGCAAACACCCCGAAAGGTGCAAGACTCATCACCACAGAAATCAGTTTCATCATGATTTTATTGGCGGTTTGAAAGCCTTGTACCGCACCAGCCACATGCTCGCCGAGGGACTTCATCACTCCACCCAACATCAGCGCCATAAAGATCACTTGTAGCATATTGCCCGACATAAAAGCCGCTACCGGATTACGCGGCACAATATCAATCAACAGCGCCATTAAGCTGGGGAGTTCGGTCGCGGTAATGGCGACACCATCGGTGCTGCTCATATCGACGCCTTTACCTGGGTCGAGCAGTAGCACCACTAACAGAGCGGTCGAGATGGCGACCACAGTATTAATGATGTAAAAGCCGAAGGTTTTGCCGCCAAGGCGCCCAAAGCTTTTTAAGTCCTGCAACTCGCACACACCGCAAACGATACTGACAAATACCAGAGGTACGACCAACATCATGATCATGTTGACGAACATAGTGCCGACGCCGCTAGCCAATTCGACTAAATTGCCTGAAAAAAAGCCAATATCGTTTAAAAAATACTGCACTAAAGTGCCAAGAATAAGTCCCGCAAATAGACCGATAAAGATCCGTGTCGAAAGTGATTTCATCATGCTGATCGTTTTCCCAGATAGCTCATCTTTTGATATTCATCTTCCCTAATGAGCAACATCGCCATTCCCTTTTAAGTTCAGGCGGGGATAGTGAAACATGCTGGCAGTAAATTCAATGAATAAATTTACTTATTTCATTTTCAATTAAGCCAAACTCATCACAAAAATTTTGTATTATTCTGATTTATAACAAAAATAAAATCATCGATTAATAATCACGCTATTAATACATAAGTTAAAAAATCAAAAATTAAACACTATTTAAACCAAATAAACACAATTAATCGATTGATACCGAATAAGACTAGATTTAAAAACTGAATAAATACTTTAAATAGTATTAAAAACTACAGATATCGAACTTAACAGAGAGATGGGGAAGGATAACGACTAACAATATGCCAGTAGCACTAGCTCAAGCCGATGAGACAGCAGGTGCTGCTGTTTAATGCTAATTCGTTGCTGAGTTAACCAACGGCTTAATTGCTGCCAATTTTTTAAGTCGATTGACTGTAAATATTTAGCCTGAGGCGCTTGCTTGGCAAAGTCATCAGCGGAATTAATCTGTGGGATAGCGAGTAACTCGCTGGGCGCAAAAAGCGCTAACTGCGGCACGATACAATGGGTCATGCCCGTTAAGGTATGGGCAATTTGCAGCCCTGCGGGGTCGAGATCGGTAAAGGCAATAATCGGCATTTTACCCGCCATCGCCTTCAAAAACTGCCGCACACCAATGGGGGAATGGTGGCCGCTACCACGGTAAATCACCATAATGCGGCTAAGCTCTTCAGGTAAGCGCGCTTGGGTTATTGCATCGAATATATCTAGGTTTTCAACCACTAAGATGGCGTTAACATCAAGCTCATCGCAATGGCTTTGCGCCTCATCTAAGGGAGTACGTAACGAGGCCCGTGCAGACATTCCCAAGGGCGGCGATTCAAAACCGAGATACTTCAACAAAACATACTCGGCTTCGGGGCGGATGTTCGCCAGCTTTTCATTCTGGCTTTGGGCGGACATGGTGATGCGGTCTAGATTAAAGTCCAGTGCCTGTAAATCCACGCCCTCTTTTGCCAATACGCCTTGGCGCAGCAACTCAAAATCCCTTGGCGCAAAACACAAATATTTTTCCGCACCATCCAGCTCGCCCACTTCTAACTCACGGTAAATCGTTCGCCAATTCGGGCTAAGTTTTACCCTTGAAGAGCGATTAAGATAAACGCTCTCCAAGAGTTGCAACTGCTGTTTACCTAGGCGAGCCATAATTCCACGTCGCGGATAATAAAGTTACCGCTGTAGAGCGGATGGGGTTCGCCTAAAGGTTCTAACTCGAAATAGGCTTTATGCTCATCGGGTAAGCCGTCGTAGCCGCCAATCACTTGATAAATCCAGCTTTCAGCATCCCATGGCAGGGCTTTTTCGGCTAAGTAGTCGAGCGCCGACTGACGTAAGCCAGACTCAATCACATCAACAAAATAGGCATCTACGGCTTGCTTGAGTGGATTATCAGGAATATCAAAGTCTTCACTCTGAGTAAGCGACACGCTCACATCCTGCTCACGTACAGTTTCGACTATGCCCTGACGACTAATCGCCTTGATATGAGCGACAATATTCATCAGCTCAAACTCTTGGCTGGCGTTATGCACATCCACAGACGCTGGGGCCAACAGCACTTCGGCGCGATTGAAAAGGCTTGGGATTTCCTTGTGGGACACATGGTCCGCAGGGCGATAATCCGGATGCAAATCGGTGTACAGTAACCAGCCCTTAAGTAAGCGCGTACGACCGCGAATTTGCCTAAAGCGGCCAAGGAGTTCCAGCAACCTGCCCTGCACCACACTGAGCTCCTGGGCGCAGTCACTCATGGTTTCCTGCAAGGTGGTCACCAGCAACTTACGCAGCTCACGGATATCACCGGCGATTTCGCCTAATTCGCTAAACTGGAACATCTCCAAACCATTGAGTAATTCAGATACTTGGCTCTGGGCGAGTTCGTTTTCACGGATCTTAGCGTTAATGGTGCCGACATAACCGAACTCGTTATTGATCCGCCCCCACAACACCCGGATGGAATAGCGCAAACTGTCGGCAAAGCTATATACATGCTCACTTAAATCAGACAGATACGCCTCGGCAGCACTGTAATCAGAGCTGTGACGCGCCTCTTTATAATGGTCGGCCAAGGTTTTAATGGTGGCGAGCGCCGAGCCGACGTTGGAGTCGATTTGGCGATTGCGCTCATCACTTAAGCCCTCTTCGAGCAAGGCGCGTACCGAGCGTTTAAGGCGCAGCTCTTGATCTGGCTCTGGGCGCCATAAAATCCCAGCCTGTTTGAGTTTTTCAACCACGGCGGGATCATGGGCATCTTCATTGAGCGAGCCCGCTAAATAGGCGTCCATAATGATGTCAGCATGGCGGCCTAACTGCTTGAGTAGCTTAACCCCAGCCTGATGTAAGTTACTGCTCATCACGGCCTCCTTGGTTGATGCTGTGCGTTATCATCCAAGGCATCATAGCAAATCCCGCTGGGTCGCCGTTTCCGCCTGCGCCTCAAGGCTTAAGCCTTCAGTTTCGTCGATAAAGCGGATCACTTCGTACAGATAATCCAGCTTGCCCGTCGCGATATAAATTTGTTTTTCAACGTTAGGGCGCACCAGATAGCCAAGCTCCACTAAGCGTTTGAACACTAACTTAATTTGCGCATCGCTATTGGTACTGGTTGAGCCGAATAAACGGTATTGGCTGAGTTTGGCCAACTGCTCACGAAATGCAGGGGTATCTTCAATTCGGCTTTGCAGCTCGGTTAACCGTACTGGCGCACCTTCGCTTAAGGGCGCATCTTGGCCGCTGGCTTCCTGCACTAATACCAGCCACTCCACCATAGGAATAAGTGCCTGACAAATATCCTTAAACTGCGATGAAATCACCTTGCGCTCGCTCTCGCCTAACTGCAAATAACCGCAGAAAAACACGTCACCCTCGGCGGCCGAGGCCACGGTGCGGTTGATTTGATTCAGATAAGCCTCGACCCGCTCGCGGGTGCTGTTATTTTTCAATGCGCGCCAGCCATCTTCATTGGTGGTGCGGCAAATAAATTCGCCCTTGAGCAAGAGTTCGATAATAGCGCCCGTGCCGACTAAGACGGTTTGGTTTGACTCATTCATGGCACTCATTAGATGGCCTCCTTGCTCAGGCGTTTACTCAACAAATCGGCAATCGGATTGGCCTTGGGCTTCACCACCTGCAACTTCTTAGTTTGTTTATTAATAATGTAACGGTGCTCAAACAGGTTCAGCACTTCTGACTCTGGGTTCGGGAAGGCGCCTAACACGCAGATATTGTTGTTACCACAGGCATCGAAGATCTTCTTCACGTTGGTGTGGTGCAGCGTACCCAGCTCGTCAATAGGCCAGTGAATGGTCACATCGGCACGACCACGTAACAAACGCGTAAATGCCAACAGGAACTTACATAAAATCAGGTAAGCCATGCCGTGGCTGGATGATTCGTTCAGCTGTCTGTCGGTGCGGATAATCAAATCGCTATTGCCCTCTTTGAGGCGCAGCTCGATTTCAAGCAGCTTAGAAATGCCGCCAGTTAAGGCCGCGCGGCCAATAATATCCAAGGCGCGGCGCATGCTGTTGGTGTATTCCTCATCGGGCAGACCATTAAAGCCATCGGCTTTCCAATTTTTGAAGGCTTTAACAAACTGCTCAAGCTCGGGCCAAAACTCTAATTCGCTGATCTTAGAACGAATACGAACCGCAGATTCCGATACGCCATCGAGGAATAACTCCTCGCCCACTTCGCGGGTAATGCGCGCACTTTGCGAAGCGATACGGCGGTCGATATCGGCCAGCACATCGTAAAAGGCGGTTAAATCGACACCGAAGATCCGCCCCTGCTCACGCAGCGCCATAATGGATTGCGGCACAATCACATTGAGTAGCTGTTCAAGCTGCGGCACAAGCTTGCGGTAATCCAACAGGCGAATACCTTTGTCGTTGATAAAACTCGACTCTTCGCGGGCACGCTCCCAGGTTTCGGCTAAACCTGAGCCTGACTTGCTGGCAATAACAGAGTCAAAATGCTCCACATATTGCTTAACCGAGCCCATCAAATAATCGCGTTTTAGCAGTAAATCTTCGCCCTGACGCAAACGCTCGCCGAGGCTACCTTGGGCCTCTTCATTGTTGGCGGGCAGTTTCAGCTCCGCCAACTTACGCATCACGGCGCGCAGTTTAGTTAAGTTTTCAGAGGCTTCAATCTGCGCCGCATCCGAGGCCTTACGCTCGGTCTCGAGTTGTTGGCGGCGGGTTTTCACCTCTTGGGTCTTGGCTTTAAGCTGCTGGTCGATTTCCGAGGCGGCGCGTTTAACGTCACTTAACTGGGTTTGCAGCTTGGGCTTACGAATAAGCCAAGTGTGTTGATACCAATCGTCAAAGCGCAATACTTCGCTGCGACGCTGCTCGGCGCGGCTGATTTTGGTTTCAAGCTCACGGATTTGTTGCTTGAGTTTAAGGATATTGTCCTCATCCACACCGCGGGATTTAAGCTCGTTTTTGTACCAGGTTTCACAGGCTTTTTGCTCGGCCTTAGCGCTTTCGCGGCGGGCGTCGATAGTGGCCTTGATTTGCCCGAGTTGATTGTCGAGCGCGCCAATAACTTCCTGCCAGTAGGCTTGTTTTTCCATGCGCGCTTCGAGCGCCTGCTCTTTTTGCTCTTCGAGCCAGAGCTGATGTTGATGCTTAAGCTGCTTTAACTCGCCATCGAGCTGAGTTAAGCGTTGCTGGGCAAAGGCTTTACGCTCGGCCAGCGCCTTGTTGATTTTATCCTGCTCACCGCGTTTTTCATCGAACAGACGACGTAAATCATCGCGGCTATTCTTGTAAGCCGTGCGGGCAAAGGTCAGTTCGCGGCTGAGTTTATCCAGCTCGCCGTTAATCGCCACCAGCTGTGATTCGGCCTCGGCCTGCAATTCCTGCGCGCTTTGCAGCGCTTCTTCGGCCTTGCTTAAACGAATACGTAGCTCCTGCTCGGAGGCGGCATATTCAGGCACATCAATGGCTTTAAGATCTAAATGCACCCCAAACACAGTGTCGCTCTCGCCCATCACACTTGGGTGCAAATCGGTGCGATGCAGTAACTCTGGCGCAATCACTTTACCCAGACTTTGCTCCCAACCTTGGGCTTCCTTACGCAGGAACTCAAGTAAAGTATGGGACTGCGGGAACAGCATATGGTGCAGTTCATCGAGCGCAGTTTGGCGCTCGTTAACCCGCAGGCTGGCGATACGCAGTGCTTCGTTGGCTTGGTCGCGTTTGGCGCGTAATTTACGCTCCTCGCCCGTTAAGCGCTCAACCTTGGCATTGCAGCTTTCTTGCTCTTCGTCGGCGCGGTGAATCCGCTCGTCGAAAATAGCTAGGCTTAACTTTTCTTCCTCGGTGTAGGTTACGCCATCGACACGTAACTTAAGCTCGGCGGCATTGAGTTTAAATTGGTATTCCTGCTCGCTAAAGCTCGCCTTGCCCGCATCCATTTGGCTGCGCCATTGGGCTTCGAGGGCATCGAGGTCGGCTCTTGCCACTTCACGCTGTTTGTCGCGCGCTTCGCGCTGCTTGTCATGTTCGGCGTGCAAACCTTCAAGCTCGCGGTTTAACTGCTCACCAATTTTGCTGCGGCGAGCATTGTAAGCCGCTTCAATATCTTGGTGATTTTCGGTTTGTAACTTGTGGCGCTCGCTTAAGTTTTCCATGTCAGCGCGCCAGTTTGGCAGCATATCCAGGTCGGCCTTGGCTTGCTCGATATTGGCATCTAAAAAGGCGCCGTGCTGATCTTCAATCGCATCTAGTTCGTACTCGCACTTGGCTACGTCACCCTTGGCGGCGGATAAGTCGAGGTTAAGCTCATCGCGCACTTCTTTCCATTCGTCGTCCAGCATCCGAAGCTTTAAATTCAGCTCCTTAGACAGAGTTTGTTGGATCTCTAACCGATCGGCCTCTAGGCTTTCGTCGTTGCGATAACCTCGGGACAGGCTCGAGAGGCGCATCTCGGCGCTGAGCAGTTGGTTAAATTCCTGCTCGAGCTTTTCAAACTCGGGGCGGATCACTTCAAAGCCTTGGATTAACTGGCTCTCGCGGATCCATGCCTCGACGCGCTGTGGGTTTAAGCGCGAGCTAGGTGGATTTACCCCGTCTTCTTCCAAAATGGCGGCGATCATCGATTTGACCGTTTCCATTTTGCCTTCTTTGGAGTGCACCGCTTTAGCGAGTTTCTCGATATGGCGCAGTGAATGCTCGCCTTCACACAGGGCAAATTGGCGCGCATAGGCCCGCAGTTCGCTGCGGTTGCTACCCGTACTCAACAGGGTGCGATCGTTTTGAATAATCGCGCGGTATTCGCGGGTGTTGAGCAAGTTGGTGGTAGTTACGCCTTGGCGTTTTAAATCACGGCCAAGTTCCGCCATGTTGTGACATAAAATAGTGTCACCATTTTGCGATTTAATATAATCACTTAACTCAAAGCCCTTGGCGATAAAGCGGTAGTTCACGCCTTTACCATCACCCGCCGACGCCAGCACGGCTTGGTAGAGCAAGCCATCGGCCTTTTGGTATTCGTAAATGATGTAGCTTGAATCGTGTGGCAAGTACCAACGCTCGAAACTATCGCGGGTTGAAGGCACCACGCGGCTAGGATATTCGCCATAAAATACCGGCACTAAACGTTGTAGCGTGGTTTTACCCGAGGCGTTAGTACCACAAATATTGGTATGGCCATTAAGGGCGAGTTCCACAACGCCCGGAAGGTGCGTATCAATCAGCACAATACGAATCAAGCTTGGCATTTCATTCCTTATCCAAACGGGAGCACCTTATGTAAAAGCGAACGATAAGGTCATCCAAAAGCGGCATCGAACTTCAAACATGGTGATGTTAAAAATCGTGGCCTTAAAATTAAGCCCCTAAAATAAGGCAATCGTCGAGCCTTGGCAATTAAGCACCTAGGGCTGAATGCGTTAGCTCACATCAAACGGCCAAGGATACGCCAATTCGCCCCAACAAAGGGGAGTTTTATGCGGGGGGAAGGCGATCGGCAATCCGGCCGTAGATTAACATCATCTCAGCGAGCGAGCTGACCTGCATGCCTTTCATTAAGTTCGCACGGTGAATTTCGACCGTACGCATGGCGATGCACAGCGTATCGGCGATTTCCTGATTCTTATAGCCTTTGGCGATCAGGGTGAGGATTTCCCGCTCCCGCGGTGTGAGCGCCTGATAAGTCTGAAGATATTGATTATTTTGATAATGCTCCTTAGCATTCGCCAAGGCTTTTACCACAGCATCCGCGAGCCTAGCGCCATCGGCGGGCTTTTGGAAAAAATCCACCGCCCCGAGTTTTAGCGCCTCCACCGCCATCGGCACATCGCCATGGCCAGTCAAATAAATTACCGCCAGCGGACTATTGTGCTGCACTAATTGCGCATGTAACTGCGGCCCACTTAAGCCCGGCATACGAACATCGACTAAGGCGCAGCCCGGCTGGCTTAAATCGATGGCGGCAAAAAATGCCTCGGCGCTATCAAAGTCACGGATATTCAAGCCATAGCTTTCGAGCATAAACCGCAGCGAGCGGCGCACCGACTCATCATCATCGATTAAATACACGGGCAATTCGTGGCTCATGCTGGTGCTCCATCAAACTTACGGGGTAAGGATACCTGCGCTTGGCAGCCGCCACTTAAAGCGGTTTCTAGGCTAAAGCGGCCACCATGACTCTCGGCGATATCACGGCAAATCACCAGCCCTAGCCCTAAGCCCTCCGACTTAGTCGAATAAAAGGCTTGCATCAGCAGATTGGCATCCTCAGTTAAACCTGTGCCATTGTCTGTGACCGTGAGCAGTAGCTTGTGTTCTTGGTAACGCAGATCGATATCAATCGTGGGCTGATAGGGTTTCGAGGCATCGACCTCGCTCTGTTGGCGTTGCACACAGGCATCGGCGGCATTTTTCAAAAGGTTGAGCAATAGTTGCTGCATGCCCACTTCATCTAAAGGCAATTGATAGGCTTCGCCGCTCACATTGGTTGAAAGCTGGATATGGTGCTGCTCCAGCTCATAGGCAAGCAGCGGCGCAGTATCATTCACTAACTGATGTAAATACAGAGGCTGCTTAGAGACAGGCCGCTTTTTCAATAAATTACGTAAACGGCTGATAATACTGTCGGCGCGGCTGACTTCTAGCTGGATTAAAGTCAGCACGGATTGTAATTCTTCTGGACTCGTCCCACGCTGTAAACGTACCTCGGCGCCATGGCAATAATGGCCAATCGCCGCCAAAGGTTGGTTGAGTTCGTGGGAGAGGCTCGCCCCAAGCTCCCCCGCAATCGCAATGCGCTGAGCGTGCTCCAACAGGGCTCGGTTTTCACTGAGTTGCCTCTGGGTATTGATTAACTCTCGGCCGCGGCGGCTAAAGCGGTATTCGAGCCAGAAATGGTAGACATTGAGCAATACCAATATGGTCAACGCAAACCAAGCCCAATGTTGATGCAGTTTTACCCATTGCCAAGCCCGCTGCCACCAAGGCGCTTGCAGTGGATGCATATCCAGATCTTTAAGCAGTTGATCTATCGCCAATTGACTCACGGCCGTGGTCCAACCCGCAGATTCGGCGGCTTTAGCGGCGGGACTGTCTTCGGGTAATGCTAGTAGGGCTTGAGTCACCTGTTTTGCGAGGGATTGGGTCGCACGGTTGGTTTTAGCCATAGACCAGTTGGGATATAACCGACTCGAGACTTGGCAATGAAACCCCGCAGGCGCCTGATTATCGAGCACCCGATAATCTTGCAGCTTGATCAAACCTTCGGCCTGCATTTGCTCAAGCTGACATACGGGCACAATTGCCGCATCTAAACTTGGGGATTTATCGCTTGGCTTATCTGTCACACCGAGCTGATAAATAAGGTTATCGAGTGGAAAACCTAAGGGGATAATTTCTCCTACAAAATGGGGTAAATCTACCCCCTTAAGCTGCGCCTCATAAACTAAAGTGAGATAACCGCCGAAGGCATTTTTAGAGACAATCCCGAGTCGCTTGTCCTTAAGATCTTTTAAGGTCTGATAGGGCGAATCGGCTCTGACCACCAGCGCAGACCCCACTTGCATCGCAGCACCATTATTGATTGGGCTTCGAAGGGTTGCGAGCCAAGACAGGGAAAATTGCCGCGCCAACATCACCGACTGCCCAGGGTTAGTGATAACAAAGTCAAGAGCTTCGGTTTCAACGCCTTTGGCTAATTCTTCAAGGCTTAAGGGATGCAATCTAAAGTAACTGTTAGGTATTTGCGACTCTAGCCAGCCCATCAAAGGTTGCCAACGATTGACTGTGCTCTTATAGCCCCGTATTGCCAATACGCCGACATCGACCACTTGATAGTTAGCGCCAGCTTCATCCATCAACTCTCCCGCAGGAGCAACAGTTAATGCGCCTACAGTTTTATCTTGAGTGGCCAAAACTTCAGCCATGGCTGAGATACTCAGTAGGCTAAACAATACGATGACGAGTTTCACCGCCATTCGCCAGCCATTGGTTGATACGACAAACCCCAACACTGTATCCATTCTCCTAAGCTTTAAGATTCAATCCTAAACAATAACCCCTAAACTCTTAAAGGTCATTCTAACTGATATTTATTGCGCTAGATCAAGTCCCTATCCGATATGTGGAAAACCACTATAGAGATGCCGCCTCCCCTTTTACAGAATGCGCTTAACGCTAAACCCGCGGTCTTCGACCCGTTTTATCTGTAAGAGTGAAGGAAATCCTATGGACAAGAGTAAACGTCAGTTTCTCGGAAAAATGGCCAGCGTGAGTGTCGGCGCCGCGCTCATTCCCGTCGTGCAAGTGCAGGCACAACAGACTGAACCTGCACCTACAGGCAAACGCTACGGTATGGTCATCGATTTGCGCCGCTGCGTTGGTTGCCAAGCCTGCACCGTGGCGTGCACCTTCGAAAACCTGCCACCCTTGGGGCAATTTCGTACCACGGTACAGCAATACGAAGTGTCACAACAGGATGCTACCACGCCACCCGCATTTTTAATGCTGCCAAGACTGTGTAATCACTGTGAGAACCCGCCTTGCATTCCTATTTGCCCCACGGGAGCCACCTTCCAACGCCCAGATGGCATTGTGGTCGTCAACAACGAATGGTGCGTCGGTTGCGGATACTGTGTGCAGGCTTGCCCCTACGATGCCCGCTTTATCAACCATGAGACCAACAGTGCCGATAAATGCGCCTTCTGCGCCCATAGGCTCGAAGCTGGACTACTGCCCGCCTGTGTCGAAACCTGCGTTGGTGAAGCGAGGGTGATTGGCGATCTAAATGATCCTAATAGTCAAATCAGTCAGTTACTCACAGCCAATAAGACAGATATCAAGGTACTCAAGCCCGATGCCAATACGGCCCCCAGAGTATTTTATATCGGCATGAACAGCGCCTTTGAAGATCGTATCAACGGCCAAGCCCCCGTTCGCACCCTACTGACTGACACTGGCGAGGAGATCCACCATGGTCATTAAAGAAATCTTTACCCCCGATATTGCCATCACTTGGCTGCCTTGGGCGGTGCAATACTTTTTTCTGATGGGTTTGGCCTACGCCAGTGTGTGGGTGGCGACCATCCATTTATTTAGCGCGAAACAAACCGATGCCAGACTGCTCAAACTCTGCGCCTGTTTGATGCTTACCGCCGGCATAGTCGCGCCGATTGCGCTGCTTGCGGACTTACACCAACCGCTGCGGGCATGGCATTTCTATGCCCAAATCAGACCGCATTCGTGGATGTGGTACGGCGCTTTTTTACTGCCGATATTTTCCGGTGCGAGTGCCCTTTTTGCTTGGCTCTTACTGCGCCAATACTTGCCAACTAAAGCCTCGACACAAGGGGAATCGTCCCAAGATTGGGTAAGGCGTATTGCGCAACTTATCCGCCTCGGAGACTGGGATAGCGATAAATGGATCAAGCCAATCGCACTGATTGCTAGCCTAAGCGCCTGCAGTATTGCGCTTTATACCGGAATGGAAACCATGGCGATCAAAGCACGGCCGCTCTGGCATACCTATTGGTTGCCGCCATTGATGGCGACCAGTGCCCTACTCGCCGCCTGCGGTACTCTCGCCCTGCTCAATCGTGTTTTGCACGGTTATCAAGCCAGCACCCAAGACAGGTTGTTGCAATGGGTTAGGGCAAGCTTTGGCCTCTTCGCCCTGTGTCTTATCGGCTGGGCCTTATTCGATAAAGGCTCGGCGCACGAAGCGGCGCTGTTATTAGACACCAGCCCAAGCTGGCAACTCGCCGCTATCTGGGTATTGGTTACCCTCGCTTTGCTGGCATTGGTATTGGCAGTACGCCGCCTCCCCTCGGTATTGATGTTAGTCGTGAGTTTAACGGCGGTGCATCTGGCATGGGGATTTCGCTGGATTGTACTTATCCAAGCGCAAACCGACCCAAAATACGGCGCGGGCACTTATTTCTATCAACTGCCTTGGGGGCCAGAGGGGCTATTAGGTATTGCGGGCACCTTTGGTCTCTGGATCGCATTGATGGTGTTAGTGTCTGAATTTATTCGCTATCAACCTCGCTCAGCCCATCAGGCCTTGTGAGCCACAGCACCGTTCATATTAAGAGAAGTTACCGCATTAAGGAGTCCGTAATGGATAAGAGTAAACGTCGTTTTATCAAAGGCGCAGCTGTGACGGGTGGCGTGGGGTTATTTGCCGCAGGTTACAGCCATACCTTAGCGCAAATGGGCAAAGGGGTCGTGCATGGCAGTTCGGGGAAAACCACCCAAGATCCCATCCATGGCAATTCGCTAGCCCCTGAATATAAAGTGGATTTAACCTCAGGCCAGCTGATTGGCAACGATGAACAACGCATCGCCAATACCATGTGTCTCGGTTGCTGGACCAAGTGTGGCGTGCGCGCCCGTATTGATAATAAGACAGATAAAATTCTCCGCATCAGCGGCAATCCCTATCATCCGCTCTCGGCGCGGGAACATATCGACTTCGATACCCCGATCAAAACCGCCTTAGTCGGCTTAAGCGCCTATCAAGAGCAAGGCTTACAAGGGCGTTCCACCGCCTGCGCCCGTGGCAATGCCATGTTAGAACAATTAGATAGCCCCTACCGTGTCACCCAATGCCTTAAACGAGTAGGGCCGCGCGGCAGTGGGCAATGGCAAAGCATCAGTTTCGAGCAACTGCTGACTGAGGTTGTCGATGGCGGTGACTTATTTGGTGAGGGGCATGTGGAGGGCTTAAGAGCGATTCGCGATATCAGCACGCCACTCGATACCAATAATCCTGAATACGGCCCCAAAGCTAACCAGCTATTGGTATCGAATGCCTCGGATGAAGGCCGAGATGTGATCATTAAACGCTTTACCTTCAATAGTTTCGGCACGCGCAACTTTGCCAACCACGGCGCCTATTGCGGCTTTACCTATCGCGCAGGTGCGGGTGCCCTGCTCGACGATTTAAAGAAATACGCCCACCTTAAGCCTGACTGGGACAATAGCGAGTTTTTGCTGTTTATCGGTACTTCACCGCAGCAGTCGGGCAACCCTTTTAAACGCCAAGCACGGCAGTTGGCCAACGCTCGGGTCGAAGGGCGAGAATTTAGTTATGTGGTGGTGTCGCCCATGCTACCCAATACCTCGAACCAGCCCTGCGCAGGTAACAATACTTGGCTGCCGATCCGCCCCGCGACCGACTCCGCCCTCGCCATGGGCATGCTGCGCTGGATTATCGATAACCAGCGCTACGCCAGTGCGTTTTTAACCGCACCCAATGCCGAGGCAGCGAAAGCAGCAGGCTACCGAGGCTTTAGTAATGCCAGCTTCCTAATCATCAGCACGCCGAATCACCCCAGATACGGCCAATATTTGTATGCCAGCGATCTCGGCCTACCCTTCGAAGGCAAAGTCTATGGCGAGCAGGATTCTCCACTGGTTGTCGATGCCGCTACTGGGCAGATTCTACCAGTCGGACAATGCGCCAAGGCGCAACTTGAGGTTGAGCAAAGCGTGAATACGCCAAAAGGCGAGCTGAGCGTGAAATCCAGTTTTCAGCTACTCAGTGAAGCCGCGCGCAGTGTCGAGATGGCCGACTACGCCAAGGAGTGCGATATCAGCGAGACGCAAATTGCCGCACTTGCCCACAAGTTTACTAGCCATGGCACTAAGGCAGCGGTGATCTCCCACGGCGGCACTATGAGTGCAAACGGTTTTTACAGTGCATGGGCGATCATGATGCTTAACGCCATGATTGGTAACCTAAATCTTAAGGGCGGTGCGATAGCTAAGGGCGGCACCTTCCCCGCCTTTGGTGCTGGCCCAAGGTACAATTTGCAGGACTTTGACGGCATGGTCGAACCTAAGGGCGTATTCCTTTCCCGCTCTAAGTTCCCCTACGAAAAAACCTCTGAATATCGCCGTAAAATCGAAGCGGGTGAGTCGCCCTATCCGTCGAAGGAACCTTGGTTTCCCATCTCATCGCCCCTGCTGGGCGAACATTTAACCGCGGCGGTGCATGGTTATCCCTATCGACTCAAGGCGTGGATCAACCATATGGGTAACCCGATTTATGGTCAGGCGGGTCTCGGCGAAGCCATTGGTGAACAATTAAAAGATCCCAAAGTATTACCGCTATTTATCAGCATCGACAGCTTTATCAATGAGACCTCGGCACTGTCGGACTACATAGTGCCCGACACTTTAACCTATGAATCTTGGGGCTGGAGCGCAGCTTGGCATGGCACGCTCACCAAAGAAGCCACAGGGCGTTGGCCGATTGTCGAGCCGAGGGTCGCCAAAACTGCCGACGGCGATGTGATTTGTATGGAATCCTTCCTTAGCCAAGTGGCGATAAAGCTCAATCTGCCTGGCTTTGGCGCCAATGTGGTCAAGGCCGCCGATGGCAGTTTGCATCCCCTGAGCCGCGCGGCCGATTTCTCGCTCTACGGCGCGGCGAACGTGGCTTACCTTGGTAAACCCGTTGCCGATATCAATGCCGAAGATATGTACTTCAGTGGTGTTGGGCGCATTCAAGCGGAACTCAATGCCCGACTCAAACCCGAAGAGGTCAAAAAAGTCAGTCACTTATTTGCCCGTGGTGGCCGCTTTGAGAATATCAGCGCGGGTCGCGACGAGGCGGGCAACCCCAGCAAGGTGTGGCCAAAACCCTTAATGCTGTGGAACCCAGAGGTAGGCAGTCGGCGCAACAGCTTAAGCGGTGAATATATGAGTGGCTGTCCACGGCGTTATCACCCTGCGCTCGCCAACGGCACGCCCTTGGAGCAAGCATTCGATAAGTCACAGTGGCCGCTGCTGATCAGCAGTTATAAGTCGCACACCATGAGTTCGATGAGTATAGGTTCGGACCGTTTACGCCAAGTGCACCCCAATAATCCGGTGCGCATCAATGAGCAAACCGCCAAGCGCTTTGGTATCAAGACCGGAGATACGGTCAAGATCAGCACGCCAAATGGCAGTGTGGTGGCTTTGGTGGAATGTGTGGCGGGCGTACATCCCGACTGCATTGCCATCGAGCACGGTTATGGCCATAAGGAGTTAGGCGCGCGGGATATAGTCATCGATGATAAAAAGATTGCCGCCAATCTGCTGATCCGCGTCGGAGTCAATATGAACGACTTGAATCTGTTCGACCCAAGCCGCCATGGGCGCTATCCGCTGGTGGACTGGGCCAGCGGCGCCTCGGCGCGGCAAGGACTCCCAGCCCAAATAGAAAAAATCGCTTAACCCCTAAGCCAAGGTAACAAGGAGGTTACCTTGGCTATCAATTTATCCTGCCCCGTTTTATAAAAAATGATCTAACCCAACTCTTTGGGAGTATTCTACTTGTTAATAAATGACTCAGAAATCAAGCAACGACTAAAATCCTAGCTATATTTAACACTATCCATGTGGTTCAGATTTTTGGGCATTATGTCGCATAGCCGTTTTTGAGTTTGCCAAACTAATTAGGAGTACTTCAGTGTTTAATTCTTCATTACGTAAAAGCCTTGAAATCAGTGAAACTAAACGCAAGGAAGCTGAAGCCACTATTGACTCAATAAAGGATTGTATTGCCACTATCGAATTCTCGCCAGAAGGCGTTGTCATTGATGCTAACCATATATTTTTGAATGAAATTGGTTATAGCCTGCACGAGATAGTCGGCAAACACCATAGATTATTCTGCTCACCCGAATTAGCCAATTCACCCAGCTACCAGCAGTTTTGGACAAGCCTAAAATCTGGCCAACCCAAAGAAGGTAATTTTCAACGGTTCCGGAAAGATGGCGAAGAAGTCTGGTTAAGGGCAACTTATTTTCCGATCAAGATGGACGGCAAGGTCGTTAAGATTATGAAAATTGCCTCAGACATTACCCAAGATAAACACAAACTAGATGATCAAGCAGCAATTTTTACAGCCTTAGATCGCGCTCAGGCCATTATTGAATTTAAACCCGATGGCACTATTTTGCAGGCTAATCCAAAGTTCTTAAAAACCATGGGTTATCAAGCATCACAAATTGTCGGCAAGCACCATCGGATGTTTTGTTTCGATGCCTTTTATCAACAAAACCCGCGCTTTTGGGACGAGCTCAAACAAGGTAGATATCAAAAAGGCCTATTCGAGCGTAAAAATGCCTATGGGGATTCTGTATGGCTAGAGGCCGTATATAACCCTGTGGTGGATGAAAATGGCAAAGTGGTTAAAGTCATTAAATTTGCGAGTGATATCACTAAAAGAATTGAGCAAAGTCATGCTGTACGACAAGCGGCGGATATTGCACTTGAGACATCCCAACTCACAGTAGAGCAAGCTATTGAAGGTGTTAAATTACTGGATGCGACAGTTAATACTTCAAATGCTATCGCGGAACAAACGGTAAAAACCACTAAATCTATTACCCAACTCAATGAGCAATCCCAAAGTATTCAAGCGATTGTCGCTACCATAAGCTCCATTGCTGACCAGACGAACCTACTGGCACTTAATGCAGCAATAGAAGCGGCCCGTGCTGGCGAACAGGGACGAGGCTTTGCTGTGGTGGCCGATGAGGTACGTCAGCTTGCCGCAAGGACCAGTAAATCCACCAATGAAATTGCCGCAGTGGTTGAGAAAAATAGCCAGCTCACCGCCAGTGCCACCAGCATGATGAACGAGGTGGAGCGAATCGCTGAACAAGGTAAGCAGCAGTTAGTAGAAGTGACAACTGTGATGAGCCATATTCGTACTGGCGCGGAAAATGTCGCCAATACCGTATCCCAACTGTCGATTGATGAGCAACATCGTTAGCATTAAAACGCCTTGGTTTGGGATACAGTCAATCCTTATCCCAAACCACTGTTTATCCCCAATTATCTCGCCCTAGTGACCTGACCGATAAAGCGGGCCTTAGATCAAATTAAAACTCGGTTTTTCGCCCTTCGTAGGCGGCACACATCTGCTGCATTTGCGCCTCTTCGTAGGGGCGAAGGCCACTCATCACTAAGGTTTTAATTCCGGTACCGACTAAGATATCGCCGCTGTGCAGTTCAAAGTGCAGCGTCACATCGCCACGCTTGCCATCAATCTTAAGCTCTTGTTCTACAAGCGATAGGTTTACTTCAACAAAGTCGAGTGTCGTCAAGTCGAATGACATGCTTTCGTAGATTACTAAGGGACGCTCAGGATTGATCATCACTTGATGTTGTTTCATCAAGGGCATCAGAATGTCGATAAAATTGTGTCCCGAGAAGGCCACATAATTACGAATAAAAGATTCGGTTTGTGCGTCACAACGGCTAGCATCACCTTGGCGAGTGACATGTAAATAGGTTTTATCGCGGTTATCGCAAATCGAAAAGCTGTCGTTCACTTGTTCAGGAAATTGCAGCTCAACCCCATCACCGACCATGCCAGCAAAGGTAAACTTCATGCTTTGGCTTAGCCCATATTGGGTTAAGACTAAGGCAAATAACAAATCGCCAGGCACACAAAAACGTTTTGCGCCCACATCGTGGATAGGGTTAAAGTCTTGAGCGATTTTTTTAGCGAAGTCACTGGCTTGTTGTGCAGAAACAGAAATTGATTGATTTTGCTTTGAAAAATAAGGCGATAGAAACATATTCACTCGTTCTTTAATGGCTCAACATTGGGCTAACAACATAATGGTCACGAGTCTACCTCAGTTTTGGCATTTCACTCACCCGATGACTTGAGCAACCAGATACAAGCTAGAGTCATGGCACTCGGCTGCACCATGACCATATTTGTTAGGACTAGACTCGCTTAAATTCTCGCTTTAATTGAAAACTCTCATCGGTCACTAGCTGCTCTAATACTTCAACCCGTTCGCGAAGTTTATCAAGTTCAATATGTAACAACTGGTTATCTGCCTGAAGCTTATTATTGGCAGAACTACCGCGCTCGCGGATTTTCATAATCGCGACCGCATATCCTCCCACAATGGCAAAAATCGGGATAAGTAATGCAAGGGTTGCTGGGTTCATAATGCGTCCTTTTACAATCGATCTATTGGGTTCCAGTATGAGCAACATAACCTAAATGCACCAGTGACAAAAGTCATGACATCAGCCCAAACTTATTCCTTATCAAAGCTATCTACTACAATCGCTCCCATAGAAGCGGGCATGCTAATCACGATAATCCGTTTAAAGGAAGTCATGGTGTCGTCAATTAAGGGCAATTTATCGAGACACAAGAGCACTAAACTGACGACACAAGCACTTATCAAATAGGCAATAATAATCCGGAAAATAAATACCGGCAGGCGGTGACGAATATTCTGTTGGAACACACTCTGGTAAGTAAACGCTCCGAGAAACAGCAACGACAAACCAAATAACATCAGCAAATTCAGTAGTGGTAAGGTTTCTCCGAGTTGCCATGCCTCTTCAGAAAAACCGATGGGCACAGCGAGCGCAAAGGCACCTACACACACTTGAATCGCATCTTCGGTATTAAAACGATAGGTATCAAATTGAAAAGCCATAGCTTAATCTCCCTGTCTTGCCTATGGCTTGAATAAGCCTGTTATCGAGTTATCCCTGTTAACTTAGCTACAGGCGCTCTTCAAGGGATTTGAGTCTTTCTTTCGCTTGAGCGGCATAATCATTTGAAAAACGCTCAGCCAATACGAGACTTTGCTGGTACAGGATTTGTGCACGCTTGGGATCGGCATCGCCGCCCTCTCCTGCATCGAGTAAACTGGCCAATTGAAAATAAGCCTTACCAAGCACATCTTGTTGAATACCTTGCTTTTCACCTTGAGAGGCAACCTTATCAAGCCAATAACGAGCTCTTTGTGGGTTGCGCTGCGCTGGTTTCAATAAGATATCGGCATATTCTGCGGCAGCATACAAATCCCGCTCGGCGGCAATCTCCCAAAACTCTTGGCTTTGTTCAAAATCCTCTAGCCAATAATAGTAATCACTGGCAGCGCTAAGGGCCAAAGCGGGGTCAGCCTGTGCACTCAAACGATAATTGGCTAATGCCGCCGTTGCATCATGGTAGGGCGACCAAGGCAATACTTGGTAGAGAGCCATCATACTCATAGCCTCTGGCACACCTTGACTAACCAACTGTTTTAACTGCTCCCAAGCCTTAACTTCTGCGCTTTTTGCCTCGGCGGTATTTGACTTGCCTTGCAGTATGGTCTCAAAGGGCTTACGAATAAGTGCCATTTTGGCATCCATATCCCCAAGCCTAGCCGCACGTTGTAACCAATATTGGCTCTGCTCAACCTCGCCCGCATAGGCGGCCTGTGATCGCATCCACTGAATAGCAATTAAGTCATCACCCTCGGCCGCCTCTCGGTAGAATTTACGCGCTTTTTCTTTATCCTGCGCCAGTGCATGACCTGCCCAATAGATGTGCGCTAGCAATCGCTTATCTTCGGCCTTGGTGCTTGCGCTTAAGGTATTGAGCATAGATTCAGGCTTACCATAGGCATAGAGATGCACATCTCCACGCGGATAACGATATTCGGTACCATCGGGGTAATGCACCGAAATATCGTCAGCTTGGCGCCACACATTCACTTGATAATCAGGCAAAACCTCTGGATTAAACTGCACCCGCAGCACAGCCTCTTTATCGAAACGCACCATTTGCGTTGCACTGCTCGACCATAAACTGCTGGTCGACTGCAAATTACTCTTAAGCTTTACCTCAAAGGGGCTATCTGTTTTGGGGCTATAGATAACCACTGGGTAATACACAGGATTAAGGGTAAGCGGTAACGCGGCAACCAAATTAGTATCTTCTTCACTGCCAGCAAGTATGGGTTCGATAGTTAGCTCTTGGCTTAAATAAAATCCATCATGGGGCGAGGCTTTGGCCGGTGGCTCGCTCGATGTTAATAATGGTGACGTATGTAAATAGTTGTCTTTTAATGACTTAACCCTTTGCCATATGGGATGACTTGGCATCAAGTTAAGGTCAAGGACTAAGTCCTCCAACTGCCAATCGCAATCTCCGCCCCCTTGTAAGGCTAACGTAAGGGTGAATGGTTTAGCGACAGCGCCACTTTCAAGCGATTGACGCAATACCGAGCTTTTATTCAATGTGGCGCGATAGGGATTGGCAATATCACCATTCGGGAAACGGATTTCTTTGCGGGTACAAATAGAGGAAGTGTAATAACCCACAAGTTCTAGTTGGGTATGAGCAGGTAAACTCCCCATAAACTCAAAACGCTGTGCATTCTTGGGTGGTGTAGTTTGGTCAACAGGCAACTCTCGCTGCCACAGGCTATCCCAAAATCCCGCCCAAACGGGCGCTGAGAGAAACGAGCTTAAGCATAAGCTTAGCCAAACCAGTTTTGAAATTGAACTCATAATGCCAGCTCTCCATTGCTGATGAGATTGAGTCGCTCTTGATTAAATGTCTCTGCGTTGGTTTTCACCCCATGATCCCTTGCGCTTGCTGCATGCCACATACGTAAACTTAGCGCAGTGCAGCTAATGTCTTCACGATATCACTAAAGCGTGGGCGACAAGATAACTCCGGCAGCATACAGAGTGCTTTTAACTGCCGCAGTTGAACTCGCAGCGCGTCGCCTTCATCGTTATCGGCAAAGGGCAATAAGTCATCAAGTAAACACCCTAGGGCCCGCACCTCAATAGCCTGCATGGCATCACGTTCCGATGTGGGCAATTTTGCTAAGTTTGAGGCGGCGCCAAAGTCACCGAACAACAGCGCCATTTGCTGATTAACCATCATATTATGGGCATAGACATCACCATGGCTCACTTGTTTCCCGTGCATATGCGCTAGGGTGTCAGCTAATTGCAAAGCGATTTCAGTTATGCCCTTCAGGCTAAATTCGGTCCCCGCTTTAAAGGTGTCTCGGGTACAAGTCGCTAGGGATGGCGGTAAACCTAAGTTACTAAATCCTTGAGGAATCAGTTCCATCACTAAACCAAGTTGATCCTGTTGACTAATATGGGCTAAGACTTTGATGAGATTTAGATGTGCGCCAGTGGTTAAACAACAATCTAGCTCATCGGCAGGATAGCCATCACTGGTCACCTCTCCCTTAAATAGCTTAACCGCAATATGTTCGCACCCAGTAGCAGCCACCATAGCAGGATTTAACCAACGACCTTGGTAAATAATGCCAGAAGCCCCTTCACCTAGTTTTTCACCGAGTTCAATGTCCGCTAATGTTACATTTGGCACACTGGCTACATCGGCGTGGGGATCAACCAAGGTATGGCTAAAGGGATTGCCCGCAAACGCCAGCCAAGTGAGTTTGGGTAGCTTAAGTACCCAGTTTGGCAGCGCTTGCAGCTGATTAGCCGACAAACGAACTAATTCTAAGTTATGGCATTGGGCCATAGATGCGGGCAGCGAAGTTAAGCGATTGCCAGCCAAGGCTAATTTTTGCAGACGATGCAACTGCCCCATACGCTCGGGCAAGGCGGTGATTTGGTTATCCGTTAAAATCAGCCAGCGGATTTGTGGGGGCAACGATGCCTCTGGCACAACACGAATTTGATTAGCCTTAAAGCCAATCATCTCCAATTTGGGGCACTGACCTAACACTTCTGGCAGCACTTCAAAACGATTATTGGAGGCAAACAAAATCTTTAGATGGGTTAAACGATATAAATCATCGGGCAGTGAACTTAACTGGTTATTGGATAAATCGAGGATCTCCAGCGTATCGGCTAAATCAAAGATTTCCTGCGGAAATTCAGTGAGGTTTTCAACCAACTGCAATCGAGTAACCCCTTGTAATTGCCCTGCTTTTAACTGCGTTAACGTCTGCACTCTCTAACCCACATCAATGAAAAATCGCTGCTATGTTAGCTTATTTAGTGGTAAATCTAAATGTGACCTAGGTGGTCAAATTATCAGCAAAGCTATCCAGAAACCGCAAAACAGATTAGCATGTGCAACATTATCTATACCCAAGCAACCTAAAGATATCAGTTTCAGAGCGCCTAGGGTGCTCTCATTCAAGGTGCATCAAGGACAAATGTCGACCACATTTTGAATTGCTGCAATACAGAAATGGCGTACACAAACACTCCGTTTCGGCAGTCTTAAACACAGAAGCCTGCATCGAGTTAGGTTGTTTGGGTATAACGCCAAGTTAGCAAAAATGACAGGATAATCATGCGGAAAACCTTTCGCCAACCGAGTGCATTAGCAGTGCTAATGATCGCCATGTTGACAGCCCAACTCAGTGGCTGTGCGACAACATCGGCGCAAACCTCGCCCATGGAATTTGCCACCACAGCCCCAGAAGCTGAAGGTGATAGCGGAGATACCACACAATCTCATCATGATAAAAAAGAGATTGTCGACGAACGCTATGCCGATGTATGGGAGAAAATTCAACACGCCCGTACTATTGATGTGCATGACGATGCAGAAGTACGCAAACAGCGTAACTTTTTCGATGACAAGCAAAAGTTTATGACTCAGGTGACCCAGCGTGCCGAGCCATTTTTATACTATATTGTGAGTCAACTCGAAGCCCGCAATATGCCACTAGAACTGGCACTATTACCAATTGTCGAAAGTGGTTATAACCCGCTGGCGCAAGCAAATGGCCCCGCCGGACTTTGGCAAATGATCCCCGCTACGGGCCGAAACTTTGGCCTAACGATCAACTCAGCCTACGATGGTCGCAAAGATGCATTGGCCTCGACCGATGCCGTACTCGACTATTTACAGCATTTACACGACACCTTAGGTAACGACTGGATTAACGCCGTTGCGGGCTACAACAGTGGCGAATTAGTGATTAAAGCCGCTATCGATAGAAACAAAGCTAAAGGCAAACCTACGGATTTCTGGTCGCTGAATATTCCTGCTCGCCAAGTACAAACCGTGCCTAAGTGGCTGGCGTTTATCCAAATTATCCGCGCCCCAAGCCATTACAATCTCAAAGTAATGCCGATTGCCAATCGCCCATTTTTGGAACGCTTACCCGCGCCCAATGGCGTTGAAATAAGCCAAATCGCCAATGCTGCGGGACTCACTAAAGCGGAGTTCAAAACCTATAACCCTGGATACCGTCAAAACGTGATCCCCAGTAAAGGCAAATACCAAATTGCCCTGCCGATTGAAAACATTGGCCACTATCAAGAAAATCAGCACAAGCTCTATGCTCAAAAACGTTACGACAGCCAAACTTATATCGTGAAATCCGGTGATAGCTTAGGTTCGATCGCAGCTAGATTTGATTTATCAGTCAAAGAGTTAAAACAGGCAAATAATCTGACCTCTGATCGCCTAAAAGTCGGCCAAGAGCTCACGCTATTAACGCCAATGGCGGCTAATGATAATGAGCCAGAGCCCGCAAAAGCTAAGGCTAAAACAGACAAATCATCGACCAAAGCGAATGCGAGTAGCACTAAAGCCACCACCTCAAAATCGACCGATAAACCAGCGGCTAAAGCCAAAACCTACAAAGTAAAATCAGGGGATTCACTGGATAAAATCGCGCGTAAAAACAAGGTGAAACTCGCCGATTTAATGAAGTGGAACCAGCTCAATGCCAAGAGCATTATTAAACCCGGCCAAGAGCTAAAACTGTCAGAATAGAGACTGTTAAAACGAAAAAGCACTACCTAGGTAGTGCTTTTTTATTGCCCAATTTATTTAGCTGCGATTAAAGCTTAACTAGGTTATAGCCAAAGCTAGTTGAGGCATCCTTATTCAGCACCATAGTGACGTTATCTTGATTATTAAAATCGATCATATCAGAGGCATAAACCACCGTTTTTGAGCCATTTTCTACCGAGATGACCTTAATCGAATACTCACCTTTAGGCACCACTAACGATTGCGGCGCTGTCGGATTAATCGCACTGATCTTATAGGCTGCCGTATCAATAGTGTCGTTCGCCTTTAAGAAGTACAAAGTCAGGTTACTCTTATCGGCAAAACTGACGATATCGAACTTGAAGCTGTAGGGACTTGGCGTTTGAGTTTGTTTCATCTCCATCGCCTTCACTTGGCTGCCCTGCTCGTAAATAAAGATGGTTTTAATATCATCTTGATTAAGGGTGATCAGCACATTATCGAGCAATTTCGCTTGGCTAGTATGGTCAAATACGCTCACGCCAAAGTCATTAAACTCGGCGCCTTTATAGGCCGTTACGCCAAAGGGGGCCACATTGCTAAATAGCGCTTCTTGTTTACTACTCACCACTTTCACATCAACATTATGTGTGGCCAAGCCATTGAACACTCTAAAATCAACACTGCTTTCGAGGGCGACATGGTTACGCACATTGGTGGTAGAGTCGACGCTGTCTAAACTGATTTTAGCCGCTGATGCGCCAAAGCTTTCCCTTAAAATCAACTTATAGGGCACCTTGGTTTTAAAGCTAATGCTCGCCGTGGTGTAGCTGATATTGGTCGTACCCGCCGCGGTCAGATAAATTTTGTAGTCGCCCGTATCCAAAATTTGTGGCGTTGAAACCTCACCATAGGAAACGCTGCCAAGCATCACCGCATCGGCAAAGCCTTTATCCGCCTTGGCAATATACGCATCGTACGCTGGTGCATTGGTTGCGGTATGGGCAATCAACAACTGCATTTTGCTCTTGTCTGCCTCGGCATTTTGTTTATCAAGCTCGGTGCGCGAGTAATTGATATTCAAAAGGGCTGGCGAGGCAAAATCCCCATGCAAAACAAAGAAATGATCAGTTGCCGTTTTTAAATCGATATTCTCTTTATAGAGCGAAATATCTTTATTTGCCGCATCCTTACCCATCACCTCGACAGCACTCACGCCGGGAGTTGATGTAAAGCGTGGCATAGCATCGGCGTAACTCACACTTTCATAGGTTTTATCGCCAATCTTCAGCGCGGTATCAGTGCTGCCAACTGTCGCGTTGTAAAATTGCACATAGGTATCGGTTTTGGAGGTATCCTCATCCTTGTTATTATCGGAGCCACCGCAAGCAGTAACCCCTAAACAGGCGAAGGTCATTACTGCGAATCCTTTGAGTTTATTGTTAAGCATTGTATCCCTCATTTGCAGACAAAATTTCAGTTCAGTCTACGCAGTTATACAATGACAACAATGGCAATTTCCACTCAAAACAAAAACAAATATTTTACAAACTCAAACACTTAACAAACATTTCAGCAACCAAACTGTTATTGATACAAATCACATTTTTCGGGCGCTGAATTGATACAAATACCTTTTGCGATACGTTTACTTACAACTCAAATAACTTCTTTTACGCTAAAAATTATTTGGCTTTAAGCACAGGCGTTCGGACTTTAACCTGCTTTGGCTCCATCCCAAGATACGCGACAACCTTGTTCGTCTGATACGATTGGGTTACTCTCGCATCGCCAATTAAGCCTTAGGGATGGATAGGGTTTGCAAGGGATTCTTAACTACTACAAACAGTGTTTTCAACACGATAGTGCTGAAATTAACCTTTGGTCTAGCCACAAACTTACTGAGCAAGAAAAGCTATTGCTCCAAGGTGAAGATGAGTTAAGCAGTGGCTTTCTGCCTCGCTTACCGGTGCCATTTACTCCCGCCTCGGCATTAATGGCGCGTAGTGCCTTGTATCTACGAGAAAAAGTATTATTGCACTGTTGTCTGTTTTTCTGCGGCACTGTCGAGCTTAATGGCGAAAAACGTAAAGTCGTCACGCCACTGCTGTACCGTGAATGCCAGTTGCAGGCCGATGGCGATAACATTTACCTCGAATCTAATCACAGCTTCTCTGGCGGCGGGCCATTCACCATCAATGAAGCCCTGTTAGAAAAATTAGTCGTTGAAGGACACAGCTTAAGTCAAGAGTTACGCGATAATCCAACGGATGTCAGTGGCTGGATAGCTTGGCTGCGGGCAGGCCAAGCCGATGTTGATACCAGTCATTTATTGCATTTTCCCAAGCTGATCGATGAGGCTGAATTCACTCAGCTTAGCCGTAAACGTGGGCAGTTTATGGTTAGTCGCAGCCAAATTATTCTTGCAGAGCGTTCGCAGGCCAGTCGCGGCATATTGCACGAACTCGACAATCTCATTACTGCACCCTCACTCTCTGCGCCGCTTCAAGCGCTATTTGAGCAAGTGCCAACTCGAGATTCAGTTAATCACAATGTCGACACCCAAGAAGCTTATCTTCCAGGGCTATTAAGCCGCGCGCAAATTCAAGCCTTAAAGGTGGCGGCCAACCATACTTTGGGACAGATATCGGGTCCACCGGGAACGGGTAAAAGTTACACCATCGCCACAGTGGCGGCGGAGCAGGTATTAAGGGGTAAATCGGTACTTATCGTCGCCCACACCGACGTTGCCGTTGATGTGATTGCCGACAAGTTGCAGCAGCAATTCCAGCTTGGGAGCAGTATTATTCGAGCTGGCTCGCCGCAGTTTATTAAAGTCCTTAAAAACCAGATAGATGAAATGCTTCATGGTCAGCATCCTGCGACTGCTGAAACCCTCTCAGATATCCTACTACTCAATGCAAAACAGCAACTAAATACTGTGACTCGTCAGCAAACCAAAATGGAAACCGGTTTTATACACCATTGCCGCCATGCCATACGTCGCGGCCAAAAACTGGCGACCTTACAACAAGGACAATCGCGCTGGCGCTTAGGATTTTACAACTGGGCTTACCGTGCTGGGATCAAACAGTTTGCCCAGCAATGGGATGTGCTCGATAAATTAACCGCCCTTATCGCCCAAAAAGAAGACTTAAGCCTCAAATACTTACAATTGGCCACTCACTATCGATTAAACCAATTGCTCAAACATAAGCGCAGTACGCTGGTGAGTTTTGCCAGTGCACTTCGCGCTCGCCAGTCCGCTAAGCAACTCGACGGCTTCTACAAGACGGATTTTGATGCCTTAAAGCAAACCTTTCCCATTTGGTTATCGAGCCTTGCCAGCTTACATAAAGTGCTGCCCATGGAGCAGCAAATGTTTGATCTAGTGATTATTGATGAAGCCACCCAAGCCAATATTGCCGCCTGTTTACCGGCCTTGCAGCGGGCAAAAGCGGCACTGGTGGTGGGCGACAGTAAACAGCTGCGCCATTTCTCGTTTTTATCCCGCGCAAAGCAAACCCAAATCCAAACGCAACTCGGACTCGCTGCGGATTGCCGCGGCCTAATGAGCTACCGTGATGCCAGTATGCTCGACTTAGTATCACAATCCCTTGCGAGCCAATCCCAAGTGGTATTTTTAAATGAGCATTTTCGCAGCAAACCTGAGCTGATCCAATTTAGTAATCAGCAGTTTTATCAAGGCATGCTGAAGATTATGCAGCACAGACCTTGCACGAGTTCAGGACACTTACACCGAGTCCAGGTTACTGGTAACCGTGATAGTAAAGGAATTAACGCCATAGAAGCGGAGGCATTAATTCAAAAGTTAGCTCAACTGATTGATGAACAAGAGAATGTATTAGTGCCCGCCAGCATTGGAGTGCTCTCCTGTTTTCGCAATCAGACGGAGTATTTATCCCAGCAAATCCTCGCACGCTTTAGCACGCAGCAAATAGAACGTCATCAATTACGGATTGCCACGCCCTTTGGTTTTCAAGGGGAAGAGCGCGATATTATGCTGCTGTCGTTTAGCATTACGGCCAACGACAGCCGCGCCGCCGTGTATTTAAATCGCGAAGATATGTTCAATGTCGCCATCACCCGCGCTAAACAAATGCAGTGGCTATTTTTATCGGTACAAGCGCATGAGCTCCCCAACAATAATTTACTGGCAACTTACTTAGCATCGGCGAGCCAATTTCAAGCGGCGCACAATTATGTCGATTCCCTCGATAGCTTCGGCCAGTCGGTGGCACTCGCGATTGAAGCAAAAGGCATAACAGTCTGGCGCGCCTACCATATGGCGGGGCTAGAACTGGATATTCTGTGCCGCTATGGTAACCAATATTTAGCAATAGATTTAATCGGTTACCCAGGGCCATGGGCGGACTTTTTCGATATTGAACTGTATAAGCTGTTACAGCGCGCGGGGATTCAACTTATCCCCGTCAGCTACGGATTATGGTGTCAGCAGCAAGAATTGTGCATCCAATATATTTGCCAGCAATTGGGTATAAACCAACCGAGTTAATGCTGCAAATAACAGCCTTAATCACACCCACGCGGCTGATAAATCGCTTTTATCTTGCTTCGCAGCCAAGTGATTTTGGGGTTGTGGCTGTTTCTCTTATGCCAAATCAAGGTGAAAGGAATGGCGAGTTTATTAAGATATTCGCCACTTATCGGGATCGGGCGAGTGACTAAGTCAGGGTGTAATTGGCGGGCATATTGCTCACAATATTGCGGCGCAATTGCTATCATGCTGTGGTGAGGCTCTGCCGCGACAAACAGCGACTGCTCAAAACTGGCCAAGGTCAGCACAATATTACGACTTAACCCAAGCTCGATAAGCACATCATCTAAGGCCCAGGTTTCACTCTTTTCCCACAAGATATTGATATGCGGATATTTTAAGAAAGTGTCTATATTCCACTCATCCTGTAAGGCGGGATGATCGCGGTGCAAATACACCTGAGGAAGATCGGTAAATAAAACCTCAAAATCGATAAAATAAGGCAATAAATCAAGGGACTCCTTGGAGCGAGGATGACTTTCTCGGCCAGTAAAACCTATGTCAGCCTCACCGCGAATAATGGCCTCGAGTGAATCATAATCCCAATTTCGCACCTTCACTTTTGCATCAGGATAGTGTTGGTAAATCGCCTGCGTTAATTGATTAAGCATAATAAGCGACAAAGGTGACTCAAGCATTAGCTCAAAACTAAGCCCTTTCGCCATATCGTCCCCGCGCTTGCCCATAAGCTGTTTGCCCATTTGTAACCAATCGGCTAAGTCATGCTCCATGCTTTGGGCCAATGGCGTTAACTGCAATCCCTGGGGCGTTTTAATGAATAGTGGGTCGTCAAACCAATCGCGCAATTTCGCCAAGGATTTACTCACGGTCGATGGCGTCACATTGAGCTTTTTAGCAGCCTTAGACACGCTCAGCTCCTGCGATAGCAGCTGAAAAGTAAACAACAGATTGAGGTCAAGCCGACTCAGGGATTTGCTCATTCGCTACCATTTCCGACATTTTAGGTACCGCTAACATTAGCGTGATACTTACCAGCGCACCAACGCTGAGGATAGCTAATAATATATTAATCGCGCTCACGTCGAGCAGACCCATCACCCAAATATACAACGCAGAAGTACACACTTGGGCAATCCCCAGTAATGAGCTGGCCACCCCTGCCCGAGCCACAAATGGGCTAAGTGCCTGACTCATGGTCACCCCAAATCCAATTGAAAAACCAGAACAAACAAAAGCAAACCCTAAGAGATTGAATGAATGACTAACCCCGCCCAATTGAGTCAAGATAAACACTAAGGCGGCCGCAACGAATAACCCTTGGGAGAACAAAATTAATGATTTTTCTTTAAACTGGTTAAGCAAAAAGGGCGTAGAAAATGAGGCTAACATACTCACCAATGCCATCATTGCCATGGTATTGGAATATTGGCCACGGTCAAACCCCATCTGCCCCATAATCAGCATGGGAGACACATTCACATAGCTTAAAATCGTGGTCACACCTAAGGTCGTTATGACCACGCGACTGATAAAAAAGCCTTGTTTAAAGGATTCCTTTTGCACACTTGGCAAAGCTTGCGTGTGAAATGCTGCTTTAGAATGGGTTTCACGCAATACCAATAGACAAAGAGCAAATACCAGTAATCCCATCGCCGCCATAGTGTAAAACAGGCTAGGCCATGGAAACTTAAGCATGATTAAGTGGCCAATCACAGGCGCGATCACAGGGATAATACAGGTCACGCCATTCACCATTGAGAGCACTTTGGCTCGGCGCTTATCGTCTAAGACATCACGCAAAATCGCGAACGCGACAACATAGCAACAACCCGCACCAATGCCTTGCGCAAAGCGCGCGATTAAAAACAGATCACTGGTTTGCGAGCCCGCTGCAAAATAGGAGGCTAGCGCGAACAGTAAGGCGCCAAAAAGTGTAATGGGTTTACGCCCAATCCTATCGGCTAAACTGCCCGCAAACAGCATAGTCGTCGCCATGCCAGCCAGATACACAGAAAAAGCAATGTGCAGCTGCGCCTCACTCGCCCCAAGTTGACTCGCAATTTGCGGCAACCCGACTAAGTACATATCGATCCCCGTCGGGTACATTAGGACCAAGCCAAAACTACATAAAAGATATCGAAACATCACATCACCACTCATATCACCGCATTCCAAGAATATGGCGCTTAGCCTAATGCGGGTTTCGCTTAAGCGTGAGTGGCATTTTCGACAACGATTATTTCCAATTACGACCGACAAATATTTCAATCACCAATAAAAACCAAACCTCTTGTGACACGAGTATCTCAGGAGGTAGGTCTTCAGATAAATTGCGGTTTAATGGCTCACGGAGCCGTGACGGGTGCAGGTAAGGTTTCGATAGTTAACCGCTTATCATCCTTGAGGTATTTCTGCGCCAATTGGCTTAACTCGGCGAGCGTGATCTGCTGTACCAACGCCAAGCGTTGGTTAAAGGTCGTAAAACGCTCCGGTTGGCTTTGGGCGGTTGAGGCCAAATCTAACCAGAAGTTATTACTTTGCGGCGCCATCTGCATCCACTCCAGCACCGGCTGGCGGGCGCGATTGAGCAAATCCTCACTGATCCCCGAAGGCGTTTTAACCTGCTTAACTGCGGCGGCATAATGCTTAGCCACCTCAGGCAACATGGTAGTGGTGGTCACACTAAATAGGCCGAGATAACCATATCCCGTTGGATTTAAATCATTATATGAGAATGCAGAAGGCGAATAACTTGCCCCCGCTTTCTCACGCACATTCTCGGTAAGTAAGATACTTAGTACCTGCTCAAGCAAACCTAACCCCACCAGCTCACGGGGATTACTCATATCCGCTGTCGGCCACACCTGCGCGAGCGCTGCCATATCGACCTGACCATAATGCGTCAGGCTCATTTGTGCTGGCACGTTGGGAAACACAGGCACGATAGTCTGCCCCTTAGGGAACGGCTGACGGGAAATCGCTCCTAAGGTTTGTGCAACCTCAGCAATGGCTTTGTCCTCATCAAAATCACCAACGATGGCCAGCTCAATCGCCCCTTGTTGAACCGCAGAATGGAAGCTGGGCGCGAGTTCAGCAAACTGACGCTTGAGGATTTCATCAGGGTTGCCGTAGCCATAACGTTTGTCGCCATTATGGGCAATTCGCGCAAATTGATTCGAAAACTCCAGTTGTGGATTGCTATGAATGCTCTGCTGCTCGGCAATCACTTGCTCACGGAATAACTGCTCGGCTTGCTTATCCATCCCCGGGTCGACTAGATAAGCCGTTAGTACACCTAATTGGGTGCGAAGCTCGGCAGCATTGGTGCTGATCTCGCCACCAAAACTCTGCTCACGTAAACTCAAACTGACCGAGATATCTTGGCCTGCAAAAATCTCCTGCAAGCTGTCTAAATCGTGAAGTCCCAAACCGCCCTGCACAAAGGCGCTATTAAACAGGTAAGACAAACCATCTAGCTCGGGGAATGGCACCTCACCAAAGCCAATATTGAGACTCACCAACGTCAGCCCCTGATTAAAGGATGTTGGTTTTAAATTGAGACGCACACCGTTAGCAAACTCTAGCTTTCGTATGCCAGTTGTGGCATCGCGCTGATCGGCAACAATCTGTCCAGCCTCACCAAATTGACTATAGCCAAACTCGGCAATGGCTTTGGTTTCGGGCGCTTTTACGGCTTGCTTTTGGCTCGCGTTGTAGGCGGCTAAGAGTTGCTTTTCAATACTTTCAATGGGTTTGTTATTGGTTAGATACAGATAAGGCGTCCCTTCCCAAGTCTGTTTAAACAACTGATGCAGTTTTTGCGGCGTGATACTCGGCATCAACTTTTCAAACAGAGCCAATTGCCACTCTGGCTCCACAGGCACGCGCCTGCTCGCTACCGCACTCACTAAGCTGTCGGCAATGTTCACACTGTGGATAGTGTTACTGCCTGCGGCACTAAGCTGATAGCCCTTGTGAATTCGTTTAAGTTGCTGATCGATTTCCTGTTGGCTAAAGCCAAATTCCAGCGCCTGACGTAGTGTTTGTTCCAACAACGCAAGCCCTTGCTGCCAGTTGTTTTCCTGCGTTCCCAGCGTCATTTGCGTGCCGTAGGCAATATTGTATTGCGGGCCGATTTGTAAGCTTACGCCATACAAACCTTGGCTATGGAGCAACTGTGACTCTAAACGACGATACAAAATACCATGGGCAATATCTAATAACATCTCCTGCTCACGCATTGCAGGCGTATCTGGTTGCGGTGTTTGAGGTGTTAACATGCCTAACGAAACCGAGGTTTGCAGGCTTGGATCAAAAAATGCCGCCGCCTCAACAGCGGTTTTAGCCTGTACCACACCGATGGATTGTGCCTTAACCCCAGCAGCCTGCGGCGCCGCTTTCCAGTCGATAAATTGCTGCTTGATCTTTTGCTCGATACGACCGACATCGATATCACCCACCACGATTAAGGTGGTACGCGATGGCGTATAAAAACGCTGATAGAGGGATAATAACGTTTCACGATTCGCATTTTGAATGCTCGTCGCTTCCCCTACGGGAAAGCGCTGCGATAGCAAGGTTTGCGGCATTAAAAAGGCTAACTGGTGGCGATAGTTTTCTAAATCGGCACTACTGCGTTCACGCAGTTCAGATAAGACCACCGCCTTTTCGCGCTCGATAAGCGCGGGGTCAAGCAACAGATTACTGGCGATTTCGCGCATTAAAAACAAAGCGGTATCAACTTTATCTTGGCTATTGCTCGGTAAATTAAACTGATAAACCGTTTGCTGAAATTCAGTCACCGCATTGGTATCAGCACCAAAACTTAAACCTATGCGTTGTAAGGTAGGGATCATCTCCCCCGCCGCGAATCCCGTAGATCCATTAAACGCCATATGCTCTAAAAAATGCACCAGCCCCTGCTCGGCATCCGTTTCCATCACCGAGCCTACATCCACCCGCATACGGACAATCACGGCTTGCTCTGGGGTTTTGTTGTTCACTAACAGGTAGTGCATCCCATTAGCAAGCGTGCCACTGTGCACTCGTTCGCTTAAGGGCAGGTTGGCCGACTCAGGCCACAGAGGCGCTTCAACCGCACTTAATGGTAAAGCCATGCTGATAAGGAACAGCCATAGCCATAGGCGTTTAAACTGGATTTTCTTGAAATTGCTCATAAAAATTCACTTTCTCTCCAACATTCGATTCATTAACCGGAGAAAATGCTTACCTCAATACTGATAAATTGACTTTTTACTATAACCACAAAAACGCTTTAAGTCACAAAATCAATACCTTACAGCGTACCAAAAGCGATTATCACCTTGGTATACCAAAAAATATCTTAGGAGAACATTTAACAGTTCCACCGTGGGAATCACTTTTTACCCAACTCGATATGCTAACGCACGCAATAACCACAGAATGATGAACAGCCTCCCTTATCGCCTCCCACAAGATAATGATTAAGTGATCTCATCCTGTAAGGCTACTTATAACCTCTCATCAAATGCGATTAATCCATCGATTTTAAAATGCAATATAAATAACTCAACAATATGTTTTTTATTGTAAATAACCATAAAAAACTACTTAAACCACAAAAATAATAAAAAAAACTGACAAGGTTACTTTTTTATAAGTTTTATACTAATTAACCCACCTAAAACCACTTTTAGAGTTATTTACACCTATAAAAATAAATGAGTCTTCCCCTTCCATAAAAACATTAAAAGTTTAATATATTTAACACTATGCAAAACATAATCACCTTTCACACCAATAAAAGTAATCGTAACTACGCATAATGACAACTTTAGACAAAAAAATGCATAAAAGATTACTTTTTACACACTTTTAGATTCTTCAGCTAACTTGTTATCTTTTATAGTTTTAACTAAAAAAGATGCATCAACATAAAAAATGTATCAAATATTTCAGGAGGTTAATCTCAGGTTAACTTAGTCAGACGTGGTGCGTGTTATTCAAAAAATCAGATAAGAAAATCAAGTACACAGGACAATAAATGAGTTACAAATTTCTTTCTTTAACAATAGCGGGATGCTGTGTGTTGGGCTCTCCTGCTATTTATGCAACAGAAGTGCTAGACAGCGGCCAAATCCGTTTTGGTACTGGAGCAGAAAACTCTGTCAATACTAATGGTAACCTACAGCAACCCTTCTACTTCGATCAGACAGCAAATCAATGGTATCAACTTACGTTTTCAAACTATCCATTAGATAGCGCTATTGGCGTCGGCGGTGACGGCACAAACGAATGGAACAATGCTGGAACCATAGTAACTAATCCAGTCTTAACCAACCAAGCACTTGATTACTCAGGCTTTACTAAATATAACGGTGATAAGGGTTACGGTACGATTGTTTCGGTTGGTACATTTAGCATCGATGGATTGGAGCTAGAATATAAAACCAGCTATACCCTGCCACAAAATTCCGCCTTTATTAATATCACCACCCAAATCACCAACCGTTCAACGGTGAATGCCACCAACCTACGTATGTGGGTTGGTACTCGTGATGACTATGTTGGGAGGTTGGATAGTCCTCAAAAGACCCGCGGCAACTTAGTCAATGGCGTTTTTACCCAATTAGCAGCCACCTCTGAAAAAGGCAAGGCACTGCAAATTATTGGCGGCAATAGCGGAGTGTTGTTTTTCTCCCCGTCAACAAAGGCAAACGTAGTGCAACAACGTTGCTGTCAATTTGAAAATGTAATCAATCAAGATCCTGCGACTTCAGCAATCGACGCAACGAATGATGGCTCCTACGCGTTTTATGTACGAATGGCAGATCTACGACCTGGGCAGAGTGAAAGTTTCACCTGGCACTATGCCGCAGGTAAAACCTCTGAATTAGCCAATATAGCGAAAAATGTTGCTCAAGCGGCTGCTATCACCAAAATCACAGTAGAAAATAACACCATTCAGCTTCAAAATATTGATTTTGTAGACATTAACGGCACTACGCTTGCTAAAATAAAAATAGAATCATTGCCCACTAATGGCAGCTTAACGCTGAATGGCACAGCAGTCACAGTCAACCAAGAAATAATCAGTGCTGATTTTGACAATTTAATCTATACCCCTAATGCAGATTTCTTCGGACAAGACCGCTTTAGCTGGCAAGCCTTTGTGGACAATGCTTACATCAATGCCCCTTCCTCTATGGACATTACCGTTGAAGAGGATACAGATAACGACGGTATTGGTAACAACGTCGACCCTGATGACGATGGTGATGGTGTCAATGATGCACAGGATGTGTTCCCGCTCGACCCAAGTGAATGGGTAGATACTGATAATGACGGTATCGGTAACAATGCCGACACCGATGATGACAACGACGGTGTGATCGACGCACAAGATGCCTTCCCACTAGACCCTAACGAGTCAGTTGATACCGACAAAGATGGTATTGGCAACAATGCCGATCCTGATGATGATAATGACGGCTTCAATGATGCGCAGGACATCTTCCCAATCGACTCAACTGAATGGGTAGATACCGACAACGACGGTATCGGTAATAATGCCGATCCTGACGATGACAATGACGGCGTCAAAGATGCACAAGATGCCTTCCCACTGGATCCAGCTGAATCTATTGATACCGACAAAGACGGTATCGGTAACAATGCTGATCCAGATGATGACAATGACGGCGTCAATGATGCGCAGGATGCCTTCCCACTCGACCCAAACGAGTCTGTTGATACCGACAAAGACGGTATCGGTAACAATGCCGATCCTGATGATGATAATGACGGCGTGGTTGATACCCAAGATGCCTTCCCATTAGATCCTAATGAGTCTGTCGATACTGACAAAGACGGCATCGGTAACAATGCCGATCCTGATGATGACAATGACGGCGTCAATGATGCACAGGATGCCTTCCCATTAGATCCAAATGAGTCTGTCGATACTGACAAAGACGGTATCGGTAACAATGCTGATCCAGATGATGACGGTGATAGTGTTAATGATGCGCAGGATGCCTTCCCACTCGACCCTAACGAGTCTGTTGATACCGACAAAGACGGTATCGGTAACAATGCCGACGCCGATGATGATAATGATGGTATGCCAGATGCTTGGGAGCTTGAAAACGGCCTGAATCCTTTGGATGCAACCGATGCGAACAAAGATCTTGATCAAGACGGACGTTCTAACCTTGATGAATTTTTACAAAACTCCAATCCTCAAAAGGACGATGTCGCTCCAGTAGTGAATGTCCCTGCCAACGTCAGTCTCAATGCCACCACTTTGTTTACTAAAGTGGATGCTAAGCTGTTACAGACTCAAGGAATGGTCACTGCAAGCGATGCCGGCAATGAGGCTTGTTGTGCCGTCACCGCAGTCGGCATGATTGAAGAGGGGTTAATGCTACGTCCGGGACGTCACATTATCACTTGGAAAGCACAGGATGCCGCAGGAAACATAGGTAGCGCTGAACAAATTGTGGATATTTACCCCACCATTTCGTTCGGTAAAGATGCCACGGTATCAGAAGGTCGAGACAGCCGCTTTAAAGTGGTGCTCAATGGCGATTCACCCACTTATCCGGTTGTAGTTGACTACACGGTAGGCGGCAGTGCTGATAGTGAAGATCACAATTTAAGCAGTGGTTCGGTTATTATCGAGTCTGGCGTGGAAGCACAGGTGCCCTTTAGCATTCTGGCAGATCAGGTAAAAGAAGCTGAAGAGCTAATTGAACTGAGCTTTGTCGGTGAACAAAACTGGGGGGTTAAAAACACCCACAAGACCCGCATCGTCGAAACCAATGTTGCGCCAGAACTGACGCTTATCGCGAAGCAAAATCATCAGCAAGTCACCAGTATTGCAAAAGATGCAGGCCTTGTCGAACTGGCTCTGAGCATCCTTGATGATAATAGCAAGCACGATATTCGCTGGCTGTTACCAGAAGGCGTCACCGCGGACATAAATGAAACTAAACAACTGTTAAGCTTCGATCCTTCACAGATAAAGACAAACATGCTTAGCCTGTCTGCCACTGTGACCGATAATGGCTCACCCGCCCAAACTGCTGAGATCAATATCCTACTCAAGGTGTTAGCAACAACACCCGAATTAGCGGAACGCGATACCGACAGTGATGGCTTAAGCGATCGCGAAGAAGGCTTAACGGATACGGATCAGGATGGTATTCCTGACTATTTGGATAACATCGACGAAACCCATCTGCTGCCTGAGCGTGGCTTATCCACCAATGCCTATATCATTGAAGCTGACGCCGGCGTAAAACTTACCCTAGGTCAAGTCTCGATGAGCAGCGCCTTTGACGGTGCAGAAGTCACGCCAAATGACTTTAGCATCTCAAAACTGACCGTGGATGATGTGCCGAATAAGGGAGGATATTTTGATTTTATCGTCAGTAACCTTCCAGAAATGGGGCAATCGGTAAATGTGGTTCTGCCTCAGCGAGAAGCCATTCCAAGCCGTGCGGTTTATCGTAAATATGTCGAAGGCAAAGGTTGGTTTAACTTTGTTGAAGACACTAATAACCATTTAAGCTCAGCGAAAGGAGAGCCAGGTTATTGCCCTGCACCAGGATCTGACGCCTTTAAGCCGGGCTTAACCGAAGGTGATTGGTGTGTGCAGCTCACCATCAAAGACGGTGGTCCGAACGATAGCGATAGTAAAGTGAACGGTACGGTCAAAGATCCCGGTGGTATTGGACAACCCATAATGCATGAGGTTGAAGTGACTACAAATGGCAGTGGTAGTATAGGCTTAGGTATGGTGTTGTTAATGGGATTCATGGCGGGCGTAAGACGCTTTGGTCGTCGTATCAGTGGCTTACTTGCATTACTGGGACTCAGTTTTGGCGCTAACGCGGTAGAGTTTAATGCTGACAACCTATATCTGCAGCTAGGTGCCGGACAAGGCCATTCCAGTGTCGAGCGTAGTGATATTGCAGCAGAACTCTCTAAGATTTCTGACACCATCAAGGTGACCGACTTTGATGACACATCAAAGAGTTACTGGTTCGAACTAGGCTACAAAATCCATCCTAACTGGGGGATTGAGCTGGGCTATGTCGACCTTGGCAATGTCTCGGTGAGTTTTACAGGCCAAGTCGATCAACTCGAAGTGGAATCTTACTTGGATAAAGTGAGCCTGAGTCATCCTGATAGTGCATCGGGTGCAAGTATTGGTGTGAGTTACTTCTATCCACTCATGGATAAGTTAGTACTCAGTGGTCGAGCAGGTGCATTCTTTTGGGAAGGTGATTACAGCACACTACTCAAAATCAAAGAGGACACCTTTAGCTATCAACACCAAAGCCAAAACGGTACCGATTTGTATCTCGGTATGGGACTTGATTATCTCCCCGCTGAACACTGGGCTATCGGCCTCGCACTGCGCAGCTACCGCTTGGATGGTTATCATACCGATGTAGTTGCCTTATCCGTGGGCTTTGATTTTTAAAATAATCTAACTCATGTAAGCCCAGCAATTTGACTATTGCTGGGCTTTTTTATTGATTCCTTAACCCAGTGCAACACACTCCACGCCCCGTAACGACTGACACAAATGATAGCGAGCTTGGTTCACTAGGATATAGCCTAGCTTTTCCTGTAAAGAAAATATCGATGGTTCAATCACTTTACTGGCGTCAATCACTAAGGAATGGATCGCCAAAAAGCGGTGTTGTCCATAGGTGCGATAGCTTATCTGCGATCGAGTTAAATCTACACTGGCATAACGATTAAGCACTTGCATCCCATAAAACTGCCGATTGATATTCCCCTGTGCATCACAAATTTCGGCGGGAATAAATTGAACCGCTTGACCTATAACATCTCGAAATTGCTCAACAAATGCTGCGCTTACCAGCTCAGGTCCAAGAGTGGGTAAAATGTCGTATTGCGTTATCTCATCATCAAGGACATCTACTTCATAGTAAAAGGGGCCAACGCCATTCGAGGGTTGGCTCAAGGCATCAGCATAGGACTGTACATTTCGCTCACCATACACAAAATACACATCTCGATGGTAAAAACTCTGCAACGTATAAAATCGTTCCATCTTTACATCCTGTAAATCCAGCTAAATCAAGTATGTTGCCCTCATTTGCGAAGTGAGGCTAAAACAAATGCGAAGTGAGGCAAAAACAAAGCCCCGTAAACGGGGCTTTGTTTTTGAATCTCAAAATGATTCTAAAGTAATGTCTAGAACGGCAGTTCACATAAAGTTATGCCAAAAGCCATTCAAGCTATTAAAAGTATTGCCTTTTATTGTAAAAAAAGCCAACTTTGTTAAGTTAAACTCAAATATTGTCAACGATTTGAGCAAGAACTATGGAGTGTTCGCCGCTGAGTGTAAAGATAGCATCTTGACACTTTCGGCGACAGCACCTAATCAACAAAACGCCAACTGGATCTTGGAATATCGAGTGGGCCATAATTATCTCCTGTGATTATGGAGGAGTACCTTGAGAGATAGCCTCCCGAGGGTAAGGTATTGCTGTTTAGGGCCAGCTACCGCTATAGCCAGCGAGCGCTGACAGTGAGTAAAGAGTATGACAGGGACCAAAAAGGATAAAACTCTGTAATTGCCCTTTTAAGGTGCAAAAGACAAGTTTTCCTAAACAAAGGATAGGATGAGAAGTATGATGATTCACTTATGAGTGGGTTAAACTATCCAAACATAAAGATCTAGGAAAAACTTTCACATGTGAAAGTTTTGCGGCTCAACTCCAAAGGAGCAAAAATGGGCAGAACACTGGAAGATATTATTGCAGAGCAACCTCAAAATCTCGTTGATTCTGCTAAGGAAATAGCTTCAAAACAGCTAATCCATATCCATTTAATCGAGTTACTAGAACGTATCGAGACTGATGCAGGCTGCCACATTGATAACTGCACAATCGATAGCCTACAGAGACTGAAGCAGCTTGTTGCATCAGCAGGAGGAAAACTTCGCCTTCATGTCGATCTACCGGATGGTTCAAATCACGGTTTTAAGCTGTGACCCTAGAACTTTCACATGTGAAAGTTAATACTACATTTAGTTTAACTACCAGTCACATATAAGTCTGACACGGAAAGCTAGCCCCTAAAAGGGTGCACTCTGATTTATGTGAACACCCAGAATTTCACACGTCGAGCTCTGTTTTGTGTTCATAGTGGCTTCTTTATGAGCACCAAATTACACGCAAAATACGTAAATCCTTAATAAATCCAACTGTTGTGTGCTAAAGGCATTCGGTTTAACAAATCACGGCGCTCTCGCCAATCAGGCAGTAATCTATCCATGTGCGCCTTAAATTGCTCATTATGATTACGCTCTAGCAGATGCACCAATTCATGTACCAATATGTACTCTAGACATTCGGGAGGCTTTTTCGCGAGCTCTAAATTTAGCCAAATGCGCTTTGCCTTAATATTGCAGCTACCCCATTTGGTTTTCATCTTTTTGACTCCCCAATCGGCAGCTGTAACGCCGATCTTGTCCTCCCAAACAGGCAATAACTCAGCGATTCGCGCTTTAAGTGCATCTCGATAATATGAGTTCATTACCAGCGCCTTGTTCTCAAGCGTTGTTGCGGGATTGACATATAAATGCAATCGACCACGACCTAGCTTGATTTCATGCTTTCCGGAACGCTCAATAAGATTCAGACGATAACGCCTGCCCCACAGGTAATGACATTCACCGCTAACCATTTCTCGATCAGATTGGCGAGGTTGTTTGGCAAAATCACTCTGCTGTTTCTTGATCCAAGGAATGCGACTGATCACTGCCATACGGATTGCGGTTTCTGTCATAGATTCCGGAGCAGAAACGCGCACACGCCCATCAGGTGGCAACACGCTGATATGGAGGTTTTTAATTGCCTTACGATTTAACTGGATCGTAATAGAACCAACTTCTATTTTAGGCATTAATGGTACTCTTTTTGCGCTTTTGCCAATTTCATTACACTCTGAATATCAACCTCATAACCATCCGTTTCTTCTCTCACAGCATTGGCAATTTCTCGCTCCTTGAAACGATCCCCTACCCAGTCCGCTTTTTTGGTATAACGAATGGCACTATCTATTTTGGTAGCCAGTAGTTCATCTTGACCAAAATTATCGTAAAACGCACGTTTGGGATTAGAGTCCATCGATGGCGGATAGTTAGCCGCTGTCTGCTCTGGACGTACAACCTTACGAGATAGCTCGAGGATTTTTTCCAGATACTCTTGATATTCAATGGCTTTTTGGCGACGAAGCTCAATCAGCTCATCCAGTAACACCGACATTTGCTCGTAATACTTAGGGTTAACCGGGTTTTCATCGACGATGGTTTTACGCACGTTATTCTCGATTGTTTCTGCCATGGCTTCTTGGTTCTTACGAATACTTTTGGGTAAAACCTCCAAGGCATCAGCACCTTTTTCAACGATAAGCTCAATAAGCCCAAGCTCTTCAAAATCCATCAGTACTTCGCTGTCATCCGCACGAATATACATATCTAACAAATGGCGCATCGCAGGCTCAAAGCGTTTCATTTCTACCAAATCGCCACTGGCCAGTTTTACTTCGTCACGGACTTTTTCAAAATGAGCAACTTCTGTTCTTATCAAGTCTACATCTTGCGCAGAATAGCCTGCATCAGGCATTTCATTGGCGACATTGGCAAACGCACGCAGTAGTTTGGCAACGTTCTGATAAAGCGTTAAACGCAGCGCTTCTTTTTCAGTCAATTTATCTTGATTAAATCCAGACTCACCACAAAAATAATGAATGTAGTCTTCCGTATTGCGTGGCGCTTTTACTGGCTCACACAAGGCGCGCACCATTTCCAGCGCATTATCCAAATCGAGCTTGGCTTGCTCTAAACGATCTTTCAGCAGCCCTGCAACATCTTCCTTGTCATAACCATCAAATGCGCCTTGAGTGTAATCAGAAATCGCTTTATCCAACGAGCGGAACAAATCCTTGTAGTCGATGATATACCCGTATTCTTTATCATCGCCATCCAAACGGTTCACGCGGCAAATGGCCTGAAACAGATTGTGATCAGCCATCTGTTTGTCGATATACAAATAGGTAGCCGAAGGGGCGTCAAAGCCAGTAAGCAGCTTATCGACAACGATCAGTAAGCGCATTTGACCTGGGTCATCAATAAATTGCTTTTTAACTTTTTTTTCAAACTCTTCAACCCGGTTTGCAGCCTTGTCTTCCGTTTGCTCGAAGTAATCCGCAAGCATTTTGCGGTAAATATCGTATTTAAAGAGCTTTTCCGTTAAACCCTCACCCGTTTCTTCCCCTTTAATGCTTGCAGCAGTCGGCTGAAAACTGGTGACAATAGCCACCTTACCGGCTAAATCTGTTTGGCTGAACATTTCATAAGCTTTACAAGCTTGATAAACACTAGAGCAGACCAACATGGCATTGCCGTAGCCATCCATCAGGCGTGGCTTAGTGTCCATATCCAGCAAGATATCGTTCACAATTTGCTGCAAACGCGATTTACTGGACAGCACCTTTTGCATGGTGCCCCATTTCTGTTTCAACTGGGTTTTCGCTAATCGTGATAAGCCGCGTGTTTTGGCCTCAAACCATTCATCAACCTTTTTCTGCGAAGTGACATTTTGGTCAATGTCTCGTGCTTCATAGCGCAAGTCGAGCACCACCCCATCGGCCACAGCTTCATCAAACTTATAGGTGTGAATGTAAGGGCCAAATACCTCAACCGATTTTTTCTTGTCTTTCTTCATCAAGGGCGTGCCAGTGAAGCCGACAAACATAGCTTCTGGCAGGATTGATTTCATCGCCTCGTGCAACTTGCCCGATTGAGTACGGTGACACTCATCCACAAAAACAAACACATCACCTTTGGCTTTAAAGTCCGATGGTAGGGATTTCTTTAACTCGGCAATAAACTCATCCGTCGCGGTATCGTTTTCCGAATCAGACCGCCGACCAAATTTATGGACTAAAGAGCAAACCAACCAGGGGTTGGGCTGATTGAGTGTCGCCACCAAATCGGCACCGCTTTTGGTGCGATAAATATCTTCCTCAACACCGGTGAATACTTTTTCAATCTGCTCATCCAGCTCTGTACGATCGGTCACAATCAATACACGTGCGTCTTTGACATTCTCACGTATCCATTTGGCCAGCCATACCATAGTGAGGCTTTTGCCAGAACCTTGCGTATGCCAAATAATGCCGCCTTCACGCCTTGTGATATGGCGTTTTGCCGCTTCAATACCAAAGAACTGATTGTGACGACAGGTCTTTTTAATACCCGCATCGAAAACAATAAAATCATGGATAATTTGTAGCAAGCGCGCTTTGTTACACACGCGGCTCAGGTGGAAATCGAGTTTGTGCTCATAAGGATTGGTAAGGTCTTCCTTCCACTCAAGGTAGTGCTTTTCAGGCGTTTCAATGGTGCCGTAACGCAAGCCTTGGGTGTCGTTACCCGCCATCACTAATTGCATGGTGGTAAAGAAGTTGCGGATGAAGTCTTTCTTTTGGTTATCGAGATTCTGCCGAATACCTTCTGAAACCGACACCGACGAGCGCTTTAATTCGATAACGCCCAGCGCAATGCCGTTCACATAGAGCACAATGTCTGGGCGTTTTTTGTTTTCGCCTTTAATCGAGACCTCTTCAGCAATGGCAAAATCGTTCGCCTGTGGATTCTTCCAGTCAATCAACCATACCGTCTCATTAAGATGGCCAGCGCCTTCTTTGTCTTTCACGCCGTAGCGCAGCTGGCGGTAAACCTCTTTGTTGGCGTAATAGAGCTTTTTACCTTCGCCCAGCGCTGCTGCCGTATCCAATTGGCGAATAGCACGATTGATCAACGCCTCGCTGACACCGCGTTTATTTAGCCAATCAACCAGGATATCCACTTCAATATTTTTATTATTAGCGCGATCCTGCCAATCGCCTAAATAGCGATAACCTAAGTCAGTTTGAAAAAACTGAACGATACGATTTTGGGTAGCGCGCTCACGCTGACCTACGTTACTCATCCTAACCTCTAATCAATTCGAAGCTTGTTCCTCTTGACAGCCAAGCAACGATCAAGCAAATTTTACCCTTTAAAATCAATCTTTTATTACTAATTTAATTGACTTCAACACCACTCAATCAAGCAGCGGTCAAGCAAAAATTCATTTTCTTCGCCTAGCGATATAACACCGTTTTTAAATGATCATCGGTTAATTCAAACTCTGGCTCTTTACCCGTGAGCGCTTTGGTTAGCGGAACAATTTTTGTTCTCACACCCATTCCTCGATAATCGACATAGCCATAATCACGCAAAACTTCCATGACGATGGTATTCCTTGGTGACCGCTGACCTGCCTTCATTTTTTCAACTGTCATTGAATTTGGCAAAGCACCAGGGCTAATCACTTCAAGGCGATTCGAGTATCCTGACACTTCAATCTCAACAAACCGAGTCCAATCGCGGTGAGCCAGTGAGTTAATCAATGCCTCCCTTACGGCTTCAAGGGGATAAAACCACTTTGTTTCCCGTCTCAGCCCTGCATCTACCTCACCAGACTCCTCAGATATAAAGGGTGTCATCGCTTCCATAAAGCGCTCAATAACGCCGCCATCGACCAGGCGTTTATCACCATTATCGAGATCCCAGCGACCAACCATTGGGCCATCTATAATGTCATCCAGCGCTGCTTGGTATTCCTTATCATCGCCAGTAAATGCCATCACTCTTAATCCAGCTTGCTTTAAGTAACGGCGCGGGCTTTTGCCAAACAGCACCAGTCCTGCAATGGTGCAGCAAATGTTACCTGCCGCCTCCGTTAAAAACCCAAGCCCGAGAAGCCTTGCCTGCCATTCTTCAGGAGACTTCGGTACATCTGGATCACGCAAGATATCCCGAACATAATTCATCAGCCGCGCATCATCCAGACAACTGATATCTGTACGAGGAACGGGCATGACTTCAGTGTGTAACATGCCACCCAATTCAAACAGCCTCATTTGCTGCTCTCTGGTTGCCAGTCTGGACGTTGTGCCTACACGAATGTAGATTTCTTCTTTCCCGCTGTGACGAACGACATAAGGCTTTGAGATACCAATAGGGAAGCTCACAACTGCCACGGTTTTGTCATCGTCTAACTTTACCTCTTCATAAAAAGGCAAAATCATAGGATGGATTTTGTTCTGAAAAACATTCATCACCCATTCTTCGAGATCGCCCCTTTGAATACCGCTGATTACCCCATCGTCTTCTACGCCAAGCAGTATTCTTCCGCCTTGGAAGTTGGCCATAGCCACCACTTCTTTTGCCAGTTGTTCAGGGCGAATATCGTCCCGCTTAAACTCCACGCCTGAGTTTTCACCATTGGCAATAATTTCTAATAATTCTGTCTTTAACATGCGTTTCTCCCAAGGGGCACAAGTGCTCAATTAAAACCGTATTTCTCACGGCGCTGATTGAACGCACTTTTACCACCTTCCAAAATATCGGCTGCCAGCTCTTGAACTTTGGGTACATCAATAGCCCCTTGCTGCTCTGACAAAATCATCCCTTTACTATCTTCAACACTCAACACACCGATCCATTCTGCATCACCGAATACGGGGATATTGGCATTATGTGTGGCAAACAGAAATTGGCGGCTTAGTTTTGCTCTGCGAAGCTCTGCGACAATACGTTCGGCAATAAATGCGTTATCCAAATTGTCTTCCGGTTGATCCAAAATCAAAGGGTCTTGATTGTCCAAAAGCAACAAATGCAAAACAGCGGTACACTGCTGCCCCGTCGATAAGTCATCAATAGGGCGAAATACTGCCTCTCGCTCGCCATGGGTCACATTCAGTTCAATGGCCATCGTATCGGGCAGTTGCAACTCTTCCAGCTCTAAGAGCTTTACTTCTGGCAAACGGGTTAAGGCGGTAATAACCGTACCTGTGACGCCAAAGTTCTGGGCTAATTCTGTTTCTCCCTGGCGAATGGTGGCAGCGAGATTACTGGGTGAAAAGTCGCCATCCAGCACCCAAGCCAAGCGCTTAGGCCCTACGCCCTCTAAACTGCATTCGCTAAGAAAATCAACAAACGCTTGGCGGTTCCCTTCCGGCTGCAAGGTAAGCCGAACCTTTTGTTCCAGCTTGCGCGTTAAGCGTTTCACTGATTTCAAAATACTGGTCGCTCTGGCGCTCGTATACTGATCCAACTCCAACAACAGCTTTTTGCGCTGGCCGTACAACTCGTCAATTTGCGCTTGGCGATGTTGTAACGTGGTTTGCTTGGGTCTGATCTGCTCAATTTGCTTCAGCAGCGTCTGATACTCTGCGCCAATTTGCCGTCCCGTTTTACCTTGGCTTGCCGGAATATCTTTAAAGGCTTTTTCTAAATTCTGCTCTTCAGTCTGCTGTTTTTCCAACAACGCTTGCTTAAGCGGTGCCAGCTGTGTATCCGCATTCAAAGCAAGCTGTTCCAGTTGCACTAGCGTTTGCTGTACACCTGCTTTTAAGGCGTCCAACACCAAGCGCTGCTGCCTAAATGAATCAGCATGCGGCAAGCCATCCAATGCGCTATCACTTAAAAAAACCGTATCGGGCAAGCTGTCTTTAAGGGCTTCAATGGCGTCTTTTACGCGAGTCACATCTTCATCGACACGCGCTTTTAACTGCTTTTCTTTTTCCAGCTTAGGAATAATTTTCAGCTTTTCTTCAATCCCTAAGGCTTGATACTGCTTAGCCTGATCCAATAGCTTAGGCAGGCGCTCTACCTCGGCTTCAACATCGTCTTTCTGGCTCAGTGCACGCTTGATGGATTCTCGATTTTCTTTCAGTTTTGCCAGCACCTTGGCAATATCGGCATCAAATTGCTCGTGTTCCCCTTCCAAAAAGCGCTCTATGAGCTGATTACGACTATGTTCATCGCGGGTCATTTCATAGATTTCATTTTGCCCGTAAAGCTCAATGCCCGGCAGCAGATCAGTGGGGTGGTAAGGTGAAACATTGCCTTGTTCATCCACCACCACAGGTTGATTACCATATTTTCGACTCACCGTGAATTTACGACCATGCAGCACGGCTGAGCGCAGCGTAATTTCAACCATCCCCCGCTCTTTGCCAAGGTTAGTATCAATCACACTCTTATGCTGTTTTAACGCGTTTTGCGTTTTAGGCTCTAACGCGAATGCGTAGCGAATACACTCCAACAAGGTTGATTTTCCCGTACCACGTCCACCAATAACGGCGTTAAGATGGTCAGACAACTCAATATCAACGCCGTCCAGATAGCCGCCAACAAAGCGAATACGTTCGATGGCAGAGGCATAGTTTTCCGGCTTATCGGAATTTAAACGAACCCTTGAGCCAGCATCCAAAAAAGCCTGTTTAAACGAGGCAAAACAAGGTTTGGTCATCTTGATTAAACAGGAAGCACCTGCTTCTTTTATTTTTTCAGGTGCCTCAACATCAGCTGCGTTAATCGCGGCCATCTCCCGTTCACGTTTATAGTTAGCGTCTTTGTTCAGGAAAACTTTTCGGTAAAAATCATTTTCAACGCCACGCAAATCTTCTATCGAACCCGGTATCTGCGCCGCTAGAAGACCTTGGTGTTGCCATACATGATTCATCTGACCAATTTTGAGCAAACCATTGTCATTGGTACAGTGTGCCGCGAAGATAAAGCCACCTTGCTGATTCACTTCATCAATCAACTGCTCTGCACTTAACCTCGAAGGGCGAACACCGTCCTGAGGATCCAATAGCCGCAAACTACCCAGAATTCGCTCAAGCTCTTGCGCCGATTTGCTTTCATCAAACAAACAGACAAAATGTATTTTTTCGCTTGAAGCAATCTCAAAGCCGGGAAAAACCACGATACCATGTTGATTAAACAAGGTTCGAATCGAGTCAACACCATCTACCGAGCCATGGTCAGCCAAACCGATAATCTCAATGCCCGCCTCCAGTGCAGCATTTAACAACCGCTGGTTATAGTCAGATTCAGACAGACTCTGTTGTTGGCCACGGTATTGAATATAACCCGCTGGATTAACCTGCAACGCACATTTAAAAAAGCGAGCTTTTTTATAACTTTGCTGTTGGTCAGCCATGTTGTGACTCCTTATTTAGCGGTTGCAGCAAGCGTGTCTTACCCGTCAGCAGCTCCTGCATCATGCCTTGTTTGATTTGGCGGGTTTTGCCAAGGCGTTGTTCCAGCGCCTGAATCTCTTCGTCCATATCGGACAGAATGGTGGCGATGGCGGTTTGTTCTTCTATACAAGGTGCTGAAAATTCAAAATTAACAAAATCCTTTTGATACAAGTGGGTAATAGTCGAGCCTGCGGTAATTCTGTTAATGAAATCGTCAAAAACTCTGGATGTAAGAACGTAGAACAAAAAGCGTTGCATCAAATTATTGTTTTTAGGCCTAACAACGAAAACACCACTATTCAACGTGGCAGGCCGACTGAGTGCAGTGACATAACCAACTTTACCAATAGTTCCATCCTTGGTTATTAATACATCATCATTTCTAAGCTGAATATTTTGATCTTGTTTATAACGCCATTCGCTTACATAGAAACATCTTTCCCATTTCACGGCACCCGAATCAAAATCAGTACCAGTTACTAGATAGATATCTCCTGTTGTTTGGTATTCTTTGGTCGTTAACGCTTGCCAACCAATACGAGCTTTTAAAACCGTATCGCGACCAATTGATATACGTTCCCAATCCTCCGGGATTTCCCCTAACTCACTTGGTTTGGTGCCTTTTGGCTTGCCATCTTCACGCAAAGCAAACTGCGGCAGGCGGGTGCGGCCGGTGAGCAGTTGTTGCATGGTGGCGGTTTTGATGGCCTGTTTTTTGGCGATCAGTTCTTCCAGCTCGCTGACTAGCGCATCAACATCGGATAGCGCATTGGCGATGGCGGTTTGTTCTTTTTCATTAGGGAATGGAACAGCGATATTCTTTATCAAATCTGTATTGAGGTTAGGCTGCCCATTTCCTGTTGCGACCTGATCGTGTAGCTTCTTGGTCTGCGTGTTGAAGTAATAGACAAGAAACTCTCGGACTCCCATCTTTTGGTTAATAATTGCCGCAACACCATCGTTTGCGCAACATTTAATGCCAAGAATTTTTGCAACACCAAGGGTAGCACCGCTATTTGAAATTATTAGCGTGCCTTTCTCTAAAGTTCTACTTTGTAATGAACCAAGCTCAGTTAATTTTGAAATTGTTTCTGTAACATAAATCTCAGATGCAGGGATATTTGTAAGCGATGCTACCGTCAACCAAGGAATAAAATCCCCATTGAAGAACCTAGAATCTCCTGCCGGCCTTGGAGAGCCACCTCGAACTATGTCACCTATTTCACCGAGAGTAACGCATTTCCAATCCTCTGGAATCAACCCTACATCTGTCTGTTTATATCCAATAGGTATTGGATTCGAAGCCGCTTCGGCTAGGTATTTTGCACTGACTTCCGCTACTCCGCTCATAACACCCACTCCAGCCCCATGGCTTTTAAGTGACCTGCCACTTTATCACTCAGGTTTTCTACTGATTGGGTAAGGGCAGGCAATGGCTCGCTATAACGCTCTTCCAACTCTTTCACACGATTGGCCAGCTGCTGGGTAATGCGCTCGATTTCGGCGACAATATGGCTTTCAAGCGTTGCCAGCCATTTGTCGTCCACAATCAGGGATTTAATCTCATCAATGCTGAGTTTGGGGTATTGCTTAAATACCGCTAAATCGAGCGCATCTTGCGCTTCTTTTAGGGCTTTTTTGGCATCGGCCTCGGCATCAAACAGTTTTTTGGCTTGTTTGAGTGCGGCTTTTTCATCCGGGTCGATGGATAGTTTTAAACGCGCCGTAACCGTGGCTTTGGTGACTTTGTCTTTATCGTTTAGCGCATCGTTTAGTAAGCCGTCTTCACCGCTGTTTTCCTCAAGGAAAGTTTCAAGCGTTTGGCTGGCGCTATCCAGCGCACTTTGCAGGCGATCCACTTGCGCTTGTACTTCGGCAAAAAAGCGCGCGACAATTAACGCCGGTGGAATGAGTTCGGCTTTGTATTTGGCTTTGCCAATCACTAAATCGGGTGCCTCTTTGAGCTTTTCACCTTTTTTAACGGCTAGCTCGCGCAGCACTTTGCCTGCTTGCCAGCCGTCTTGCACTAGCACATATACATCGTCTTGCATTGACTCTGCCCAGTAATCCATCAGGATCTGGTAGATGTCGTATTTGCTGAGTAACGCCACGTTCGCGTAGTTATGCAATAAACTTTCACTGATTTCAAAAATAAGCGATTTGGGTTGATCGCCGATAGCGATTTCCCCTAACGCGATAGCTTCACTCCATGCATGAAAATGCTGCAAGCTTTCCGTCGCGAAAGTTTTAAACTCCGCATGATTCAGAATGGTACCTTTTACCTCGGAGGCTTTGACCAAGGCCTCATTATAGCCCTCACGCGCGGGCTTGAACAAAGTCGCTCGAATACTCGGGAAGATTTGCCAGTATCTCTCTAAGGCATCGATGTCTCGGTTTGGAATACCGCCTTGCAGATGAGCGCTTAAATCGTGCAAATCCTCCGGATCACTGGAGTCGATATAACGCGGAATATTCAGGTTGTAGTCGTTACCGGCGATTTCACTGAGCGGCACCATGCGCGAGTAGCGCGGCAGTTCTAGCTGCTTGGTAAATACATCGACGATTTTATGAATATCTTGGCTGCGCAGGCGGTTTTTGTTGCCGTCTTTCATGAAGCCTTTGCTGGCATCGACCATAAAAATCCCCTTCCTTGCCTGCGCGTGCTCTTTATCAATCACGATAATGCAAGCAGGAATGCCGGTGCCGTAAAACAGGTTCGCAGGTAAGCCAATAATGCCTTTGATGTAACCTTGCTTGATGAGGTTTTCACGAATACGTGCTTCGGCATTACCACGGAACAAAACGCCGTGAGGCAGAATGACCGCGCCTTTACCCGTGCTTTTTAGGCTTTTAATGATGTGCAGTAAAAAGGTGTAGTCGCCATTTTTCTCAGGTGGAATGCCCCAACTGAATCGGCCAAATTCATCGTCATTAGGATTGATGCCACTGGTCCAGTTTTTGTTGGAAAACGGCGGATTGGCCACGGCGAAATCAAAAGTCTTAAGTTGGCCGTTTGCTTCTTTCCATTGCGGGTCAGCAATGGTGTTGCCTTTCCAGATTTTGGCGGTGGCGTTGTTGTGCAGGATCATGTTCATACGCGCCAAGGCACTGGTGGCGTTGTCCATCTCCTGGCCAAAAATACTCAACCCACGGGGCGCTTCATCACTGGCTTTTAGCAATAGCGAGCCCGAGCCGCAGGTTGGGTCGTAGACGGTGGCATCTTGCGGAGTATTGCTATCAATACCAATCACTTTAGAAAGGATACGTGACACTTCCGACGGTGTATAAAACTGGCCTTTGGATTTACCGGATTCGGTTGCAAAGTGGCGCATCAAGTATTCGTAAGCATCACCCAACAAGTCATCGCCATCTGCACGGTTGGCAGAGAGATCTAGCCCTTCAAAGATACCAATCAGCTTAGACAGGCGGTCAATCATCTCTTTGCCTTTGCCAAGCTTGTCTTCATCGTTGAAGTCGGCAACATCGATGACGCCTTTGAGGTCATTTTCTTCGGCCAGCGCGCTGATGATTTTATTGATTTTATCGCCGATCTCTTTGTCGCCTTTCAGGGCAACCATATCGTCAAAGCTGGCACCTTGTGGCACTACAATCATGCCGTAAGGGTCACCTTTGTATTTGTCAGAGACATACTTCATAAACAGCATGGTCAGCACATAATCTTTGTACTGGCTTGCATCCATACCTCCACGCAGCTCATCGCAGCTGGCCCAAAGGGAGGAGTAAAGTTCAGTTTTCTTAATGGCCATGGTTATTCCTTGCAGTGCCGAGCAACAGCCCAACACGATTAAATTTGAGTCGTTATAGTTTGGTGGTATCAAGCCCGGCCGCTTTTAATCGCTGTGTCAGGTTACGCATTTTGCTAAATTCGGTACCGAAGCTACTTCGCAAGCCGACTCCTTCACAGAACTCTTTCGCTGTAATGTTCTTCAACTCGTCAGCATACTTGATCATTTGCAAGTGGAGCTCAGCGGTGTACTGGTTACGAGGTGCATCTAACAAGGCTTGTTTGATGTGTACGTAAATTTCGCATTCGTTCATTTTTTAGCCTATGGAATTGTGACTGCTATATAATTTAGCTAAATTATATAGCAAGTCATAGAATAGCAATTCCTTTTTACATCATGCCTTTAGATCCTCCCGGATGGCGGTATCGCTTTATCAAACAGCCGGAGAATCTGCGCGGTTTCAGTATTCGAGGGCAGCTCCCCTCCTTGTGACGGGACCTTATCAACACTAGCCATCTGCATGCCCTTCTGCCGCACATGGAAGGCGATTTGCTGCCAGCGGCGTAACCATTGAGCTTCTTTTCTCTTGTAGGCTTCTAGTTCCGCTTTGAGGCGATCCACCTCTACCTGAAGCTCTTCCGCCTCTTTCGTTGCCTGCGCTTTGGTTTTCACTAAGCCACCCGACAATGCTTGTTTGGCATTGTCATAAGCGGCTTTAATTTCAGATTTGGCTTGGAGTGACTGACGACTAAAGCCAAAACGTTCTTCTAGAACAGCCCAGGTGAGTTTTGCTCCAAGCTCGCCAAGTGCCCAGCGATCCAAATCAGCTACGATTGTATTGATGTCACTATCGGACATGCGCCTGAAGCGCTTAACCATGCTCTACCTCGTTTAAATATTGTTCGGGATCAAATTGCTCCACCCCGTTATCAGCCAGTTGCACAGCCAGCGTTTTGAGTTTTTTATCGTTATGAGCTATCCAATCAGCGCTCTTTTTGGGCTTGTTACTACTTAACTGTTTCTCAGCATTTTTTCGGGCCAATGCGGTAAGGGCATATTGGCGCTTCTGCTCGTCCAGCCTACCCTTATCATCCTTGACCCACACGTAGTCTTTACAATCTGCCGAACATTGTAAATGGCGCTCGCAGGGTGTTTGAGAAAAGTTGTGGACGCAGATACCTGTCCCGACATCATGCACAGCCTGAATGCGTGCTTTAAGAATGGCATCCTGTACTTCTACCGGAACTACTTTGAGTTGCTCAGCCAATAGACCACCGACCAAGCCTTTTTTGATATCTTCGCGGAGCATCAGTGCACGTTTTTCGCGGGATGTATGCTGATAGGCTTTGGTGTCCCTGGGATTGGTTCGCCCAAACCATTCAGTTTGCAGAAGATCACTTAACCCACCTTCATCAAGTAAAGTATTGAGCGTGTGGCGGAAGTGGTGACTGGTAAAATCTACCTCGATACTATTGGAAGCGTATTCAGCAGCAAGAGCAGGAAAATAACGGAGAAATGTGGTGAACATAGACTGGCTACAGCTTGTAGCTAACCAGTGAGCATAGCTTCCAGTTGAAAGTCCCAATGAGCGAATAAATAAAAGATCTTTCAGATAGTATTCTTTACCAAATTGATCAATATGGAATGCTCGTAGTAGTTTTTCAGAAAAGTCTCTAAAACAATACGCTTTGACAGCGTCCTTATTTGTGTAGCAAATAGGGTTATTAGGCTTTTTCCCTTGTTTGGTCACTCGCTCATGGTCCTGCCAAACAAGACCAATCTTTCGAATCCATCCAGTAGAACAAATGGTATTGCTGCTTATCCCCATTTTTAACAGGTCATCAATGTATAACTTTCTTTTCTCTGGAATTTTATTCAAAAAACGAATATCGGGGCCGCGAGAACGATGCATTTCCTCTGCGGTAATTCTCACCGAATCTGTTGCCACGCGTACCTCATCAAGTACATCTTTAACTATTGTTACGACCTCTGACGGCAAGTAGAGTTTTCTTTTAGGTGTAAATAGATCACCGAGACTAGCCTTTCGAGGGAAATATTCTATGAAGGCTTTTTGGTCTTCGTCTAACGTAACTTCTTGAAGCGGAAGTAATGAAATCTCACTAAAGCGGCGGCCAGTACAAGCAAGCAGAGTCAATATCAGGACATACAATCTGTATTTATGTTCTTTTGGAACCGTCAAATAGAGCTCACCGATAACCCGAAACACGGTAGGATCAACAAACTTCTCGGATTTGGTCTCCAGAACGTCAGGATCATCCAGCCTTTTATGATTCAGGCCTCCAGTATTCACTGGGCGCACCATCTTCGAATATTTGTATTGTAACATCACCCTGCACAAACCATTAGCATCACAGTGTGCAGCGAACTCTGCAACATGCTTGTGAAGGTTGTAGGCAGTGGTGTCACTGTAGTGTTTTGAAATTAATCCACACGCATCGTCTAGCGCTTCTGGCGTGAGTTTGGCCAGTTCCTGCCCCAGTTGGTTAGCTGCAAATGAGATATACCCAACAGCGGTAATGAAGTTACGCTGATTGGGTGTTGATTGATGTTTTCTGTGGAATCGAAGAATCAGTAATGCCTTGGCAACCTCCTCCCAGTCATGACGTAGAGGTTCTGAGCCAAGTTTAGGGGGAAGCGTAAAAGCAAACGACGCAGTTTTAGCGTTTTTACCCGTAAGCTTGACTAGGCGGCCAGCATTCACTTGCCACACAGGATTACCCCAAAAAACCGACTCAAACCCTTCTAGCTTCATTAGCTTAGCTTTATCGACCAAAGCCTGGGTATTTGCCTTTCTATCGCGCTCAAGACGATCAATGAAGGGGATAACCTTGGCCTTCCGATTGGAGCGACCATCAGACATTCTGGCCCCCTTCTTCACAAAGCTGAGCTACCTGTGCGACCGCAGCGATTACCTCATCAAGCTGTATACCCAATCGCGCATTCTCGTATTTTTTTAAACGCTCTTCACGGCCTGCCAGCAAACATTCCAAGACATGCTCATGAGCAGCATGACGATAAGGCTGAAATTTAGGGCACAAATAACATGAATAAGGAGGATCAAGGTGGCAGACACTAGACTCCCCACACACACCAATATCAGACTGATCATCCGGATTTTCCTCATCGACAAACGTCAGGTACTTGTCATCTCGCTCACCATTGATAGCGTCTTCATTACTATCAATAAGCTTACCTTTGAAGAAATTGAGGTACTTCGAGAATCCTTTTGCCATAGACTTATCGAGATGCTCAACAACTGCTCCCGCAACATCAAAATATACCCCTACATGCTGGGTATCCGTATGATCTAATATCCTGGCTAGCTCACGCCTGCTGATACCCTCTGTCGCCAGGCCTGTTGCCAAGGTGTATCGTAACCTCCTTGGTGTGACATACATTAATTCACCAGTAAGAGGGGAAATTATGTTATGACGTTTTGTAAAGGCTGTAATTAAACGAGATATATCCGCGCTTGTCATATTGAAAATATTCTCTGAATCTAGAGAAAGCATGGCAACGCGGTTACCGTTTGTTTTTATTAGAAGAGGTCGATTCTCTGGGGTAGAGAAGTCTGTACCTTTAAAGCTAAGAAGCACGAAGTTATTTTGCTCGACAAGATTTTCTAGAATTCTTCCGAAATGGGGATCTAAATATTCATCCATCAGGTCATCGCGAGGATTAACAAACCTCTTCTTAATACGCGGCATCCGAATTATATAACAAGGGTCTTCGTTCGATGGATCAAGCTTAACGAGATCCCCCTCCCTCAGATATGTCAGGTTTGCGGGGTTTCGGCCGAAAGCTAATGACAAAGCCATCACAGCCTTTTGCTGGAGATGCTCAAACTCTAGGCTCTTGTCCTCTTTTAGCGCAGCAATCAAAAGAGGGAGCTCTAGGGATTTATGTAATGGCCCCATATCGGGGGCGGACATCCTAACGGCCTCACCCTTTGGACCTCCAGGTATAACCATTGCTTCAAGTTCAGCGGCATACGCATCTGAAAATGTACTATCTGAAATGTTGTCAGCACACCAAATATACCACCGAATTGGCATATACATTGTCCAAAGCTTGTGCCGAGAGCGTTGAATATTGATAGAGTTTTCAAATAAATCAATAAGATGCTCTTTAGCACTTTCCGGTTGATTATCTTTCCGCCAATCCCTAAGAACTAGCCTCCATACATCACGAAAAACTTTGTATCCAGCGGATGTTGAAGTACGTCTAACTTGGTCAGACACATAGTGCTTCAACGCATTTCTCAGCTGTAAATTTGAGACTTTGCCAAAATCGAGTGTTGAGTGTTCACGAATCACTATGGGGAGCAACCATTTATCGCCTGATATATCAATTGTTTTCCCCTCTCGAGTAACCAGGATCTGCATCTCAGACCAAGGCTGTTCTACAGCTTGTGTTTTCGATAATTTCGCGTTCACTTTGACTACCTCTCGGACATCATATCTGCCTGATACCGCCTCAATGACTTAACCGCTTGCTCCTCCACTTCTTGGGCAATATAAATGTCTTGTGAATCTAAACTACTATCGCCACGCAGAAAGGCCAGCGCTTCTCGTCTGCGCTGCTCATCCATTCCTGAAGCTCTAAGAACCCTCTCAAGCCGGGATGAGAATGTGTGTCTAAGAGACTTGGCCGTTAAGTTTTCAGGAAGACGGTCAGCATATTGTGTTCGCAATAACTGAAAAAACTGTGTAATTGAGGATTGTGACAAGGGCGCCCCCTCATCACTCAAGATTAAATAGTCTGACTCATGGTTACTTTTGCTTTCAAGCACGTCACGCCAGGTAACAATGTACTCATTTAATGCAAAAGCAAACTGCCGACTCTCAATCGGAATAAGTCTACCATTACGCTTGATTTGAGGCCTCGGCCGCCTCACATCCATTGAGTCTGCTGGTCTACGCTCAATCTTTATCGCCGAAATCGCACCAACTTGAACATCTTCTACCCTAAGGCTAAGCAGTTCACCTGGCCTTAGACCACAAAATAACATTAACCCTACAGACACATAGTTTCTAAACTTTACAGCAGGATCTCGTCCAAATCCTTGCTTAGCATCGGGATGCAACACGGCAAGCAGGAAGTCAACCTCTACCTCATTTAGCCCCTTACGAAGGCTTTTCTTCATTGGTGTGGCAGACATAAAGCTGCCTTCCAACATTTTTAGAAAGAATGACTTTCGCTCTCTCAAACGTTCATAGTCTAGGGAAGACAAAGGCAACTGGCTTATCAATACGTCCATACACCAACTGATAAATTGTCTAATAGTCGTTAACCGTTGATTAAAGGTATTAGGCGCTACTAAATTTATACGTCCATTGGCCTGATCAATTCTTAACGCTTCGACCAAGCCACCTTTTAATTCTGCTTCGTTGAATGAATTCTGAGCCAGCAATTTCGCAGATAGGTCATAATTCGATTTATCCAGCCAGCGATAGAGCACTGATAGCTCTCTCAAATTCCGAACCAATGTATTTGTACTGAGGGAGCGTCTGGCAAGAATAAACTCATTAGGTAAGACAACTGGCATACCAGAATCATCCAGCATCATTGGTATCTGTTCGCCCGTTTCGTGTGTGACTAACTCTATTTTCATTGCACCACCCTTGTTGACAAAATAAGAGTAGCTACAAACTTTTATCTTCACAACTTTTAAAGTTATACGATTTTATAAAAACACAAAGTCACATAAAACGAAAAAGCCCTTCAAATGTTTACACACTTAAAGGGCTTAATTTTTCATTTTTATTCTGTAAAACCAATTAGTTAATTAGACTAATTTAAGAATTAGTTTAACAGTAATTACTTTATGTCATTCAAAACGGGATATCGTCGTCCCAACCATCATCCAAATCTGGGGTGAAGTTTTGTTGTGGTTGTGGCGCTGGACGTTGTGCAGGTGCAGCTGGGGCTTGATACGCTGGTGCAGCAGGCTTAGGCGCATAACCACCTTGCTGTGGCTGAGCATGTTGCTGCGCATGGGATTGCTGCTGGCCATAGCTTTGTTGAGCTGGCTGCTGATTGTAGCCAGATTGAGGTTGTGGCGCTGGTGCTTGGTAAGCCGGAGCCGCTTGCGGTGCTGGCGCGTATTGATTTTGCGCAGGAGCAGCTTGTTGTGGGGCTGATTGGTAACCGCCGTTTTGTGGCATACCACCCATTGGGGCACCTTGGCCTTGACCTTGACTTTGGCCTTGATTGCGGCCGCCTAACATTTGCATGCTACCGCTTTGGTCGATAACCACTTCAGTACTGTAACGATCTTGACCGCTTTGATCTTTCCACTTACGCGTTTGCAATTTACCTTCGAGGTAAACCTGTGAACCTTTACGCAGGTACTCACCCGTAATTTCAGCCAACTTGCCAAACAGAACCACACGGTGCCATTCAGTACGTTCTTGCTGTTGACCTTGTTGGTCTTTCCACGATTCGCTGGTCGCAACGGTGATGTTTGCGACTGCGTTACCGTTTGGCATATAACGCACTTCTGGATCTTGTCCCAAATTGCCAACCAAAATTACCTTGTTAACACCACGACTGGCCATTGAAATCTCCTGCGATTCTTTAAATAATCTGTTAATTCAGTATGTTGTTTATAATTGTTGCCGCAAGGGAAAATCCGCATCCCTAAGTATTCGCGGCAATAACACATATTATTGAGCAGAGCCTAACACAGCTCGGGCTTCTCTTAAATCGAAATGCTCGTCAACTTTGAGATAAGCGACTTTCTCGTCTAGCACCACAATCGCTTCAACCACACCCATTAATTGTGATAGTTGCGCCGCCATATCACGGGCTTGGGTTTTGTCTTTAACGGCAGCCTCTAAGGTGTAACTCTTAAGCAGTACAGGATTTTCCATCCCTAAGGTGAGCAATAACCAAATGCCCATTAACACCAACGCGACAATAAACACGCCCACGGCACCGACTAATTGGTACGCACCGCCACCGAGCATACCGCCACAAAAGGCCCCGAAGAATTGGCTGGTCGAATAAACACCCATCGCCGAGCCTTTTTCACCCACTGGGCAGAATTTCGCAATCAAACTCGGCAGCGACGCCTCAAGGTAGTTAAAGCCAGTAAAAAACAGCAGCACGGCCACGCTCAATACCCAGAGGTTGTTCGAAAAAATCGCCATGGCGGCAAGGGCAAACATCATGATCACTAAAGCAATTTGGAACATCGCCTTAGTATTCTTGCGCTTCACTCCGATGATGATTAACGGCACCATCAAGAAGAATGCGCCCACAAACGCAGGGAAATACAGCATCCAATGTTTTTCTTTCACCAGACCCGCATCGACTAAGTCGAGTGGCAAGGCGACAAACACGGCGGTTAACACTAAGTGCAGAATAAAGATCCCCGCATCGAGCCTAAACAGCTGCGGATCGGTCAACATGCGCTTAAGCTTCGCGGGCGCCGCTAAGGTATCGCCCTTAGGTGCGTGGGAAATGGGATTGGGCACCAATAACTGCACAATCAACATGCCTAACACCGCAAGCCCAGCAGTTAAAAAGAATAACCCTGATAAGCCTAAATGCTGCGCCACAATCGGGCCAACCAGTAACGACAGTGCAAACGAGCCACCGATACACATACCAATAATCGCCATAACCTTGGTACGTTGCTCATCCCGAGTTAAGTCGGCCGCAAGCGCCAGCACAGCGGCGGCAATCGCGCCCATTCCTTGTACAGCACGGCCAAACACCACGCCATAGATAGTCTCAGCATTGGCGGCAATTAAACTGCCGATGGCAAACACCACTAAGCCTGCAAGAATGACAGGTTTACGGCCATATTTGTCTGATAAAATCCCCATAGGGATCTGTAAAATGGCCTGAGTTAAGCCATAAGCACCGATGGCAATGCCCACCCAAAGGGGTGAAAAACCTTCTAAATGCCGACCATAAAGTGCAAAGACGGGCATGATCATAAACAAGCCCATCATGCGTAAACCAAATACACTGGCTAAAGAAAACGCGACTCTTGTCTCGGTTCCTGAAAGTCCGTTGTTACCCATGATTTTGCCTTGGATTGAAGTCTTTTAGGGGGCGCATGTTAGCACACCACAAAGCATTTGCTCAAAAGGAAAAACCGTCCTAAGCACTCGTAGTTAACGGGTTGTCCAGCCCCATCGCGACGCCGTTTAAAAGGCACAGTTACGGCCTTAGGTCTTTATTTTAAAGGCTTATCTAAAAGTCGATTCGCTACAAATAGTTAACTTGATACTTACAGAGATAAGCTTAGGCTTGCCCTCATACTCGGATTAATCTTAGTTAATTCGCTAGGTTCATCACGATTATATCGACCACGGCCAAGCATTGGCTTACCGCCAACCCAGAATAGAGATCACAGAATCGACTAAACTCAGCCGCCGAACTGTGCGATACTTAGGCTCATTTTTTTAAGCATAAGACTTGAGCGATAGATGGATAAGATTGAAATACGCGGCGCACGGACCCACAATCTCAAAAATATCAACCTGACTATCCCAAGGGATAAGTTAATCGTTATCACAGGGTTATCGGGATCAGGCAAATCTTCCCTAGCATTTGATACTTTATATGCCGAAGGCCAACGACGTTACGTTGAGTCTCTTTCTGCCTATGCCCGCCAATTCTTAAGCTTGATGGAAAAGCCCGATGTCGACCATATCGAAGGCTTAAGCCCGGCGATTTCCATCGAACAAAAATCAACCTCCCATAACCCACGTTCGACTGTGGGTACAATCACCGAAATTTACGACTATCTACGTCTGCTGTTTGCCCGCGTGGGCGAACCGCGCTGCCCGACTCATGGCCAACCGCTGGCGGCGCAAACCGTGAGCCAGATGGTGGATAAAGTGCTCGAAATGCCCGAGGATAGCCGCTTAATGCTGCTGGCGCCCGTGGTCAACGGCCGTAAGGGTGAGCACGTTAAATTACTCGAAGGCTTATCGGCACAGGGCTATATCCGCGCCCGTATCGACGGTGAAGTCTGCGACTTAACCGATCCGCCAACCCTCGATTTACACGTTAAACACACCATCGAAGTGGTGGTCGATCGCTTTAAAGTCCGCAGCGATATCCAGCAGCGTCTCGCCGAATCCTTTGAAACCGCGCTCGAGCTCTCCGGCGGAATAGCCGTGGTCGCCAGTATGGATGAAGGCACTACTGAAGAATTAATCTTCTCGGCAAATTTTGCCTGTCCGCACTGCGGTTATTCGATGGCCGAACTTGAGCCTCGGATTTTCTCCTTTAACAATCCGGCAGGCGCTTGCCCAACCTGTGATGGTTTAGGGGTACAACAATTTTTCGACCCAGACAGAGTGATCACTAATCCTGAGTTATCCCTTGCGGGCGGCGCGATTCGTGGCTGGGATAGACGTAACTTTTATTACTTCCAGATGCTAAGTTCGCTCGCCGACCACTATAAGTTCGATGTCGAAGTTCCCTTCGAACAGCTGTCGGATAAGGTGAGAAAAATCGTCCTCTACGGCTCAGGCAAAGACAGTATCGCCTTCAAATACATCAACGACCGTGGCGATGTGGTGGTGCGTAATCACCCCTTCGAAGGCATCTTAAATAATATGGACCGGCGCTACCGCGAGACCGAAAGCAACGCGGTGCGCGAAGAATTAGCCAAGTTTATCAACACTCAAGCCTGCCAAAGCTGTGGCGGCTCGCGCCTGCGTGAAGAAGCCCGTAACGTGTTTATTGGCGATCTTAACCTGCCGAAACTGACCGTTTGGTCGATAGGTGAAGCCCTCGAATACTTCGACAAACTCGAATTCAGCGGCCAAAAGGCACAGATCGCCGAGAAGGTACTGAAGGAAGTGCGCGATCGCTTAGGCTTCCTCGTTAACGTCGGCCTCAACTATTTAAGCCTGTCGCGTTCGGCCGAAACTCTTTCAGGCGGTGAAGCGCAGCGTATTCGCCTCGCCAGCCAAATCGGCGCAGGGCTCGTCGGTGTGATGTATGTGCTCGACGAGCCATCTATCGGCTTGCACCAGCGGGATAACGAGCGTCTACTGCAAACCCTGATCCACCTGCGGGATTTAGGCAACACAGTGATTGTGGTAGAGCACGATGAAGATGCTATTCGCATGGCGGATCATATTATCGATATCGGCCCAGGCGCTGGCGTCCATGGTGGTGAAGTGATTTGCGACGGTCCGATTGAGAAAATTATCGCCTGCGACGAGTCCGTCACTGGGCAGTACATTTCGGGTAAGCGCAATATTCATATCAGCACTCCACGTACACCGTTCGACCCGAAACAAGTGATTGAGCTTTACGGCGCCCGCGGCAATAACCTGCGTAATGTGGATTTAACTATCCCTGTGGGATTATTCACCTGTGTGACTGGAGTATCGGGCTCAGGTAAATCGACGCTGATTAACGATACCTTCTTTAGAATTGCCCACAAACAACTCAACGGCGCCACCGTCGATGAGCCCGCGCCTTACGATCGCATTGTCGGCATGGAGCAATGCGATAAAGTGGTCGATATCGACCAAAGCCCGATTGGCCGCACTCCGCGATCAAACCCCGCCACTTATACTGGCATCTTTACCCCAATTCGGGAGATTTTTGCCGGAACGCAGGAATCCCGTACCCGTGGTTATCAGGTCGGGCGTTTCTCCTTTAACGTCAAAGGTGGCCGCTGCGAGGCCTGCCAAGGCGATGGCTTAATTAAAGTCGAAATGCACTTCCTGCCCGATGTGTATGTGCCCTGCGATGCCTGTAAGGGCAAACGTTATAACCGCGAAACCTTAGAAGTGCGCTATAAAGGCAAGAATATCCACGAAGTGCTGCAAATGACGGTGGAAGATGCCCGCGAATTTTTCGATGCCGTGCCTGCTATTGCCCGCAAACTGCAAACCCTAATGGATGTGGGTTTGTCTTACGTGCGGTTAGGTCAAAGCGCGACGACGCTATCTGGCGGTGAGGCCCAAAGGGTAAAACTGGCCAAGGAACTCTCCAAACGCGATACCGGTAAGACCTTGTATATATTGGATGAACCAACCACAGGCCTGCACTTTGCCGATATCCAATTGCTGCTGGATGTACTGCATCGACTCAAATCCCACGGCAACACGATTGTGGTGATTGAGCATAATCTGGATGTGATTAAAACCGCAGACTGGATTATCGACTTAGGCCCTGAAGGCGGCGGTGGCGGCGGTACAATCCTCGCCACAGGCACACCAGAAGAAGTAGCCTTGCATCCTACCTCACACACGGCACGCTTCTTAAAGCCGCTGCTGGAGCGGGATGCACAACTAGCAACGCAGTCATAATCAGGTAAGGCTTCAACCTCAACGACGCCTTGGGAGAACACTCCCAAGGCGCACTCCATCGAGGAGGATATTTTGTTAGAACATCGCCCCAACTTAACCAGCTTAAGTCGCGTTAATCTCATGCTCATTACCTGTTTAGGACTAATGCTATTCGCACTTGCTATCGCGGCTATCGATCCGATTATCGGTCAACCCACTCGTTTACAAGTTACTGTCTTAGATAGCACCGCAGAAAATAGCCTACTGGCATTACCCGATGGCCGAGTCACCACGCTTGCCCAAGGTGGACTCACCAAAAATACTCAGGTCACCCTGTGCTCGCGCACACATTTGGTCTCAGGCTTAGAGCACTTTAATTTAAGCCCGCACCAAGAGGCGGCGCTCTCCCCCGAGATCCAGGTATTAGATTAAATCCACATTAGGGCCCATGCACTCTAGCTAAATCCCTGTTAGGCTTAGGATTGATCGTTCCTATTGCCAACCTTAAGGATAATCATGGGCAATTTGGCACACGCACTCACTGCAATCATCCGCTCTTGGTCTCCATGCATTGGCTTCTTGCACTTTTTTACCCTTAGCCTATGTATGGGACTCATGGCCTGCACTAGCCAACCTGCCGAATATACTTGCTCACCAGAGGCGATTCGATTGAATTGGGCTGCCCCCGCAGATCTTAAGCAAACAGTAGCAACACTCAGCTCAGCAGAATTAATGGGGCGTAAAACCCAAACAGAAGGCGCAGCCAAGGCGCGCGACTATTTAAATCACCAGTTTCACCAACTAGGCCTTAAACCTTGGGGAACAACCTTCGAGGTTCCCTTCGAATATTCGACCCTATTTAGCCAAGAGGTGGGAAGCAATCTGGTCGCCTTAGCGCCAGCGCGACAACCTACGGATAAATGGCGTATTGTAGTCGCCCACTATGATCATCTCGGCGTGAGTGGCGGCAAGGTTTACCACGGTGCCGATGACAATGCCTCCGGCGTTGCCGCATTACTCGCCATCGCCAACCACTGGCAAGCGCAGCAACGCGCTGCACCCGACTCACTCCCCAACATTAACTTAATGTTTGTCGCGACCGATGCCGAAGAACCTGGACTGTTTGGCAGCACGGCCTTAGTGGAGCAACTCAAGCAGCGAATGCCTGAAGCGCAATTTGAACTGATGCTCAATCTGGATATGATTGGCCACCCAAGTCGCCCTTACGCGATTTACCTTGAGGGCAGCCGCAACTTTTATCAATTTCCTCAATTTAGGCCAATGTTGAATGAATCTAACGGCCTGTGTATCAAACTCAGTCACCCTAAGCCTGTGGGGAGAAGTATCCAGAGCACTAATTGGCTAAGAGCATCGGATCATTATCCCTTTCATCAGGCTAAAATCCCTTGGCTATATTTTGGTGTGCCCACCCATCCGCAATATCATACGCCGGAGGATACCTACGAGACCTTGGACTATGTTTTTCTCGCCGCGGTAGCGGAATCGGCTTTTGAATTAATTAAACTCGATGGCAACATTTTGAAAAATTAGCCGAAGTGGCGCGTTTCTTGCTCAGTTTTTGCGAAAAAACCTTCCCAAACGGTGGATTTATCCTTATCCGGATTGGTAAAGCGGCTTATATGCTGCTATAATCCGTCGTTCGCGGGAAATCGACACGGGGTTGATTTTCTGTCTGTGAAACTTAAGCGCCAATCCGCGCGCATCCACAAGGCTACAACTCAATGTCATCCGATGAAAGAACTTTCCGTGAACTCGGCCTATCCGAGAATTTGTTGCGTGCTCTTGACGAGCTAGGTTATGAAAAACCAACGCCAATCCAATCAGCCAGTATTGATCCACTTATGGCTGGCAAAGATATTTTAGGTCAAGCGCAAACTGGTACAGGTAAAACTGGCGCCTTCGCGCTGCCGCTGCTGAATAAAGTCACCAGCCAAACCACACCACAAATTTTAGTATTAGCACCAACGCGTGAACTTGCAGTTCAAGTTGCTGAAGCGTTCAGTAGCTATGCCAAATTTATTAAGAATTTCCATGTACTGCCGATCTACGGTGGTCAAAGCATGCAACAACAGTTGAATGCCCTCAAACGTGGTCCACAAGTTATCGTGGGTACGCCTGGTCGTGTAATGGACCATATGCGTCGTGGCACATTAAAACTCGATTCATTAAAAGCACTCGTGCTCGATGAAGCCGACGAAATGCTAAAAATGGGCTTCATCGATGATATCGAATGGATCCTTGAGCACACGCCAAGCGAGCGCCAATTGGCACTATTCTCGGCCACAATGCCAGAGCAAATTAAACGTGTTGCTAACCAGCATTTACGTAGCCCTGTACATGTGCGTATCGAGTCTAGCCAAACGACAGTTGAGTCAATCGAACAACGTTTCGTACAGGTATCACAGCACAATAAATTAGAAGCGTTAGTACGCGTGTTAGAAGTTGAAAATACTGAAGGTATCATCATCTTCGTTCGTACTCGTAACTCATGCGTTGAATTAGCTGAAAAACTTGAAGCCCGTGGCTATGCCTCATCACCTTTACATGGTGATATGAACCAACAAGCCCGTGAGCGTGCAGTTGAACAACTCAAAAACGGCAAGCTAGACATTCTGATCGCGACTGACGTTGCGGCCCGTGGTCTAGACGTTGAGCGTATTGGCCACGTAGTAAACTACGATATTCCATACGATACAGAAGCTTACGTTCACCGTATCGGTCGTACTGGCCGCGCTGGTCGTAATGGTATGGCAATTCTGTTCGTCACTAGCCGTGAAATGCGTATGCTGCGCACTATCGAGCGTGCGACTAACAGCCGTATTTCGCCAATGAAAGTACCAAGCCCAGAAACCGTTGCAGAACGTCGCCTGTCACGCTTGGGTGAGCAGCTCGCTCAAACCATGAACAACGATCTCGAATTTATGCGTGAAGCCGTTGCTCAGTTATGCCAGCAACTTGAAGTAGATACCGATCTGCTCGCAGCGGCCCTACTGCACCAAGTTCAGCAGGAACGTCCACTGCAATTGCCTGCGATTCAAGAGCGTGTTCGTGATGAACGCAGTGAGCGTAGCGAACGTGGTTCAGACCGCGGTGCTGACCGTGGCGAACGCCGTAGCCGTGAATCTCGTCCAATGCCAGCAAGCTTAGGCAGCGCTGAAGCGTTAAAAGACAATCCAGACCTGAAAATGTGCCGTTATGTGATCGACGTAGGTCGTGAAAATGGCGTAGGTGTAGGCAATATCGTTGGCGCTATCGCAAACGAAGCCAATATCGACAGCCGTTATATCGGTGCAATCCAACTTTATGATTCAGTGACAACTGTTGACCTGCCAGACGGCATGCCAAAAGATGTACTGCAACACCTGAAGAAAGTGCGTGTGTGTGGTAAGCCATTGAATATCCGTGAAGCTGGCGACCAAGTCTTTGTTGACTCTGGCCGTGGTGCCCGTAGCGACCGTCGTCCACGTAGCGACCGCCCAGCGGGTGATCGCAAGCCACGTGCAGCGTCTGGTGACAAGCCGTTTGCAGACCGCAAACCACGTTCAGACAAGCCAGCAGGCGAACGTAGACCACGTAAACCACGCGAAGAGTAATCCGCAAACCTAAACCCTTAGGTCAAGCGCATTAAAACAACGCATTAAAAAGGAGCCTCGGCTCCTTTTTTGTTATCCAATATTTTCCAAATTAACTCATACTTGGCCCAAATTAACTTGCACTTAAGCCAGCATGTCTATTAGTGTCGCCTTAGTCTTTGGCAACACAATTAGTGTATTTCGATGAAAAAAGCTCTTAGCGCAGGTCTGTTATCCGCCTTTGTCGCCCCCGGCAGCGGCCATTTTTACCTAAAACATAAACGCACTGCACTGGTATTTTTTAGCTTAGCGGTCGTGAGCCTTGTGCTGCTACTCATGCAAATCTATCAAGTGGCGCAAGTGATCGCCTTAGATATTCAAAACGGCACCTTACCGCTTGATATCGGGGTGATTTCTGCCGAAATCACCCAACAAACCCAGACCACAATTGCCAATGCCAATGAACTGCTCTATGGCTTTTTACTCTGCTGGTTAGTGGCATTACTCGACAGTATTCGGCTTGGGCTTAAGCAAGACAAACAAGATAAGCTGGACACACAAAGCAACCGCTAAATATCTTCTGACTCTGAGCGAGGCCGTAGCGATAAAAGCGACGTTGATATTGACCGAACATTTTTAATCAATTGAAATATTGGATATTAGCTTTTAACGGCTGCGGTAATAACACCATAAACAGTCAAGATGGATGACGATATGTTAGACAATGAAGAACGTGAATTTATTCTAAACAAAGTATCGCAACCCGTGATTACCATTGCCCGCGAAGTCAATTTTGCTGCGCGCTATGCCTCCATGTTGGCACGCTTTCCTAAGCTCCCTGGCGATTTTAATCCTAAGGTGCCGTCGGAGCGTCAACAGGCGCTGGTTGCCCAGTTCCCATATCCGATTCGTTTTTATACAAGCGAGGGGGGATATTACAAGCTAAATGCGAAAAAGTTCGCCTACCCACATATGAGGCTTATGATGGAGATGCAGCAGTGGGTAGTGTTTAACTTTGACCTATGGCGTGAAGATAAGCGCATCGGTGGTGGCTCCTATCAACAGATTGCCGTGGCGGAGCGGTTAGCACGAGGTGAAGAGATTGACTGGGATAACGACTGGCGTACACAAAACCAGCCATGGTGCTATAACGAAGATCAATTACAGACGGTGCTAACAGAAAGTTTTGCCCTATTTGATGACCTTTGTAAGCAATTACCTAAATAGTCACTTGAATTAATTGAGATATAGGCGGCTAAACAGGTTAACCGCCAGGGCATAAATTATTTAGGCCATGCCTTAATCAAGCTGTGGTAGCAAGAGACCAGTAAATCCGCCGCTTGGGCATAGTCGGGCACCTCTTCTGGGCAATAGAGGGCGCAGCGACTACCGGCGTTTTGCGCGGTTTGCAGATCGAATAGATAATCCCCCACATACAAGATATCCGCCGGACTCAACTGCCATTGCTCGCAAATCAAGTGGATCCCCTGCGGGTGAGGCTTTGGCTCGGCATCGTAACGGGTCAGCACTAAGGGGATATCAATACCGAGTTTTTCAATGGTGATTTTGGCCGCCTCGGGCATATTGCGGGTCAAAATCGCCAGCGGCAGTTGTCTTGCCTTTAAAAACGTAATCAACGCCTGCGCGCCTTCAATCCAGCTCGCTTGGCGCGAGCTGGCAAGCTCGTAGTCATGGACAATTTCCAGCGCCTGCATCTTGGCCATTGCGGTCTCAAGACTATGTATATGCTCGAGAATATCGGTACCCGATCCAATACCTAATGCCGCTCTTAAGCCTTTAAAGTCAGGGTTTGAATGGGCAAGCGTACCGTCGAGATCGAAGATAACCCCGCGGATCTGTTCTAATTCAATATCGGTCAGGCGTGTGATCACTCGGGTACCTATTCAGCTGCCAGTTAAATGGGTTGTAAACGTCTCGCGCGGCGCTGGCGATACAGGGGCAGCAACTGCACCACCATCACTGACACAATAATCACACCTATGCCAAAGAGCGATAAAGCATCTAACTCATCGGCCTTAAACACGTCAGGCCACCAACCGATACTCACCACTAACGCCGTGGCACTAAAGCTAAATACTGGCGTTAACGCCAACATGGCGCTCACCTGTGCCGTCGGCCAATACTTCATTGATTGCCCAAAACAGCCGTAGGCAATCAAGGTATTGGCGGCGCAAAACAGCGCCACTTGCCAGTCAAAGCTATCCATTTGCGCAAATTGGCTAAAGTCGCTAAAGGGCGCCATCGCAAAAATACCTAAGGCATAGATAACTAAGAGTACGTTGGCGGGGGACAAACGGTTCAACAGTGACTTTTGCAGCAGTGCGTATGTGGTCCATGACAATGCCGAAAACTGCACTATCATCACCCCAAGCCAGATCTCATGATTATCGGTGGCGGAAAAATCTAAAAAGGGATGGAAAAACATTAACATCCCTAAGGCTAAAGCGGCAAAACAACTGAGCTGCACCGCATTAAGCCGTTCCTTAAAAAACAGCACGCCACCAAAGGCGAGGAAAAAGGGCGAGGTTTGGAAGTTAAGCTGCGCCGCGCCCGGGGCTAAATAGTCGAGGGAATAGACGAATGACACATAGTTAAGCATTAAAAACAGTCCGGCGAGGATAAGTCTGAGCCAAACTTTGGCATCTAGCGCCGCAAACTGTTTCAAACTCCCGGCACTCCACTGCACCAAAATACTGACCAAGAGCGCCACCAAAAACCGAAACCAAGTCAACGTCACCGGGTCGATAAAACTCCCCGATAGCTTAAGTGCTATAGGTAAAATCCCCCAAAACAGCACGGCAACAGAAATAAACAATAACCCCAATTGAGCATGGTTATTTGCCAAGGATCCAGAGTGGCTTTGATTCACGGAAAAGTCCCAGTAGTACAGCAGAAAGGAACGCCATTCTGGCACCGCACCGCGCTAAGATCTAGCCTAAAAAGCGATTAACTTATCCGCCTGTTTGGATAGTTAAGCTGACACTCAATCAATCTTGCTCAGCGATAAATACTCAGCATTTGAAGATAAGTTTTATCAAGCCTTTACCGACACAAAAAGGTATATTGAGCGCAATTTCTCTTTTGGCCCAGATTGGATTTATAGAGTCAATTGATATCTTATGTGCACATTTATTGCGGCATAAGCCACTCTATATAAGTCTTTAAAAATAAGTCAGTTAGGATAAAAAATGTCACCAATAGACACGAAAGCACAGCTTGAGTCCATTAACACCGCAGCACAAGAACTCGCGCAGCGCCGCGCTAAAGGTGAAGCGGGCGACCTGTTGCAAGAAGCGTTAAGGCCCAAGGATTTCTCCCACGCCTTTGCCATTCAACAAGCGATTGCCCAGCAATTTAGCGCCCAAGGCAACCCGATTGCGGGTTGGAAGTGTCTACTCCCAACGGCAGAGAAAACCGTAGTGGCGCCCATCTATCAACATGATGTGTATCTGCAAACCGCCGAGTGCCCGCTTTATCCTTCAAGCAAAGGGCTAGCCCGTGTCGAACCTGAGCTCGCCTTTGAAATCGGCAACGATTTACCGCCACGTGCCACGCCCTATTCTGAGGCAGAAATCGACGCCGCCCTAGGTAAAACCCGCCTCGCCTTAGAACTTATCAAAAGTCGCTACCAAAACCCAAGCGAAGCCAATCACTTCGACGCCCTCGCCGATGGCTTAGTCAATCAAGGTCTATGGTTAGGGCCAGAACTACTTGCACCAGCCAAGATAGAAACAGGCCATTTCGCCCTGAGTGTTGAAATTGCTCATAACGAGCAGCAACAGAGCGAAACACTGCAAAAAGCCGCTGTTCATCCAAATGGTTTCCCTAAGGCTGGGCTTTATTGGTTAGTTAACTTTTTATCCGCCCAAGGGATTGGCTTAACCCGAGGACAATATGTGATTACTGGCTCCTATGCGGGGGTATTAGATTTGCCACTCAATCAAACCTGCCAATTCCACTACGGCGAGCTAGGCCAATTTGATTTGCAGTTTGTGACTAAATAAGTCACTGCCTAAAGGGTGCCAAACCCATAGGCAAAGTAAGAAGGTAGGCAAAGGCTTACCTTCTTAGCGTTCCCCTAGCGACCAACTGCCGAAAACAAACTTGTATCAAGAGTGAAACATTTGTACTATCCGAAGACACTAAACATAAGGATATACAAGATGTTAGACGGAAAAATATTACCCTTAGCCAGTCTATTTGCTTTAGCCTTAAGTACTTCGTTACCTTTAACCGCCTCGGAAAACAGCTTTTCCCAAGCCTACAGTGACTACCAAGCCGCACTCAAACAAGGTGATAACGACCAAATAGAAGCCAGTGCCAAAAGGGCCTTCGAATTGGGCGAAGCTCAATATGCCAAGGACAGTGTCGACTTAGCGAACCTCGCCATGAACTGGGCTGGTGCAATAGAGAAGCAAGTCGCCCCTTACCCATTTGAAGAAAAGAATTTGCCAAAAACAGCTAAGGCGAATGAGTTATATCAACTCGCATTAAGCAATTATAAAAAGCATTACGGCGAGCATGCAGCTGAGCTTATCGACCCACTACTCGGCACAGCGGAAACCTCACCTAAGCTGACTGTGGCGAAAGGACTTTTTGAAGATGCTATTGAAATTGCTGAAAAAAATGCAAATAAAAAGCTGTTGGCGAATATAAAAATGGCAGCCTTTGCTCGCCTCAGCAACACAGAATTGTACACTGCTAAGGTAAGAGACTATGCCTTCGAGGCCTATGAAACTTACAAAGAAATCCTACCCGAAAATGCCCTCGACAGAGTCAAAGCCACCTATGTCGTCGGCGCTGTTGAATATGCCGAAAAGCATGATGACAAGGCGATTCCGTTGCTTTTAGAAGTGGTTAAGCAGTTTGACGCCCTTAACTTTAGCCATCCCTATGCCTTAAGCGCCCACGCTTATTTAGTCGAACTGTATGAGCGCCAAGGAAAGCGTGACGAGTCCACCGCCCACTGTATCGCCATCGGCAAAATGCGACCTTGGGCCGACACACAGGAACAGCAACCGCTATTTCGCACGGTGCCCAAATACCCTAAGTCCTACCTCATGCAACGTAAAAGTGGCTATGTGACCCTTAACTTCACAGTTGATGAGATGGGATTTGTGAAAAATCCTGAAGTGCTCGAATCCAAAGGCGGTGTACTATTTGAAAAATCCACACTGAAAATGATCGAAGAATGGCGCTATGCGCCTAAGTTTGAACATGGCAAGCCCGTGCCAGCACAAACGACTGTGCGTATAGACTATTTCACCGATAAGTCTTAATCGGTTACTTCACCTCATATCCCAGCCCATCGTCTAATCCCGATGGGCTGTTTTTATCTTCTGAAGTAACTAAAGCTGTTAGCTCGCGCTTTATCCGGCTTAAACAAGTCTCACAAATACAAGCCGTCGCTTGCTGCGATAATAGTTGCGCTAACTTATCAACACTCAGCCCTACTGTAGCGTCTGTTGATAAGCCTGCCGCCAAATCGCTAGATAGCAATTGAGTCAGATTAGGAAACCTCTGCTTAGCACACCAACAGTCACTGATCTCGGCGCCAAGAGTCATTGCACACTGATTCGCCCCTTGGCATAAAGGGCACAGCTGCGTGGTATCGAACTGAACGTCTTGTAAGTGCTTAGGCACGGTAATCCTTATGGCATCGGAGTGATAACGCAGAAATAATAATGGTTTTTTGCAACTCAAGCTGAGTTGATTTACACCAAGGTTAGACTTTAAAGCTTTTCAAACTACGTTTGAATGCTTTAGTTTACAAGTCGTGGGGCTTCCATATTGGCTCTGTTTAGCACAATGCAATATTGATTGCGGCCTTACGGCCGAGGTGAATCAAAGTCGTGGGGTTTCACCCGACACCCGACCAAGGAGGACTGCTCGTCCTATCCTCCTTGGATGCTCCAAGACGCCCCTAACGGAGTTGAAAGCCCCTTGGGCATTTAGCGTCCTTATGCTATCGCGTCAGACGCTCGTCCCTGATTCGACTGACGCTATCTCGGCATCCATGCCTCGCTCACGGAACGAACGCAAATGCCCTGCGGCAACTCCGAGGGGATGGTGAACTCCTATTACTGCTGTGTTGGCAGTAAACCCGGAAAGAGTTATGCCTGTCCGATCTTTCTCGGCAGATTTGTGCCTGTCCCAACTTTTATTCGCGAAAGTGCGAAGCAGGCTTGCCTTGTTAGTTTTTCTTAGTTTCACGCAACTCTTGCGTTGCCACTTCTGGATTAACCAATCCCAGCGAATAATTACCAGAAATACTGGCCACGCCTCCAAGATAAGCTGCGTTAGCAAGCTCGGCAGTTAGGCGAACAAAATAAGTGTTATTAGCTTGAGCATCAAAAGAGATTTGCAATGGTCCAGCACGCCAGTTGGACATAATGCCTCCCTCCTTGACTGCGATTATTGTGCTGCCTGGATTAAGATCCAATACATGGAAGCCGCCATTACTTATCTCAAAACTATCTACGCCATTTATCTGTACCGTAGGCGCTGCGGCGCCATCCAGCATGGCCCAAGGACGATATAAGTACACTTTAGCTTTATTTACCTCAGGCGCTTCCGTTTGAGTAAATCTGGGGCCTGTAGCACTACAACTAGTAAGTGACACAACCATCGCTAGCGTAAAAATAAACTTCTTAAACATGTACAACGCTCCATCTCTACGACAACTAACGCTCAAAGCAAGCCGCAGTGCGCGTCGCTTTGCCTTTGCTTGTTATATGCCGCATTTATCGACCTTAACACCGCAATGCATGCAGTGAACTTTGTCAGTAAACCATAAAAATGCCACTTCTAACCCACTGTCATGAGTTTCTGGCTTTATTTTTTTGAATCCTCTAACCATCAATGATTTACCGCAATTGGGGCATTTCACAAAGAAGGCTAAAAAATGGTGAACGATTGAAAGCAACACGCCAACCATCATGCTAAAAAACATTAAAAAATCGTAGGAGCTATCGTCGGTAATGGATTTGTATATTAGCCAAGGAACCCACATGAAAATTCCGATTGCACCGACTATTGCAAACCATGCGCTCAGCTTTCCCAAAGAAACTTTCATTCTGCTCCTGTGCTAACAAAGGCATATAACGCCCGTCACACGGGCAAAGTTGAAGCGCAGCGTAAACTTTGTCCCCGTGCTGGCGATTATTAGGCTTTTTCATCTTCAGAAACAATGGAAACTTTGACAGATAAAGTAGAAAAGGCTCCTCTACCAGGGTCAACTTCGCCAGTATGAACAAAGCTTTTAGACCACTTTTCAACCATTTTTAGGTATTCCTGTCTTTTTGCTTTTAAGTTCGATATTTCTGAACGTTCGAACATGGGTTCAACGCCAAGAAATGCTTGGTCATCAGTTCTAAATGGTTGAAACAGTCCGAATGAGCTCCAAGAGACTAACAATGACCACATCCGAATCAGAAATGCAAAATCCTTGTCAACTTCATCCCACTTTACAACCGGCATAGCCTCATTATGAGAAATTAGCTTATTTCTAAATAATAGCGCCTGTGAGTTTTCATTCGTGAAACGACCAGATTTAACATCAAGAGCTGCGTTGATGCAATCAACCTCTGGCTTAGTGCACGCACCTTCACCAAGCATAATTGGTGAAATTGTTTCCCACAGTTTTCTTAGCGAATTGTCACGTTTATCTTTACTCAGTAGCTTTCCAAATATGGAAAATACCCCATAGATGCCTCCAAGATACCATTGCGCATAAAACCCGCTCTCTTTAAATGGCTCACGCTGAGTATCAACATTCTGGAAGGCGTAAATAATTGAACGCCACTCAACTAGCTCAAGAATCAGGTCATCAATTCCTTGGGGATAGTTACCATTCTTAAAATCATCGCTATTTTTCAATTCACTCAATTTATCGAGTTCTGAAAGCCACAATTTTTTCAAATCTTCACTATGAGAGCTATCCACCATTTCTTGATAGTAGCTTATGGCTGAATCAATATTCTCGATGGTTCTTGCCTTATTCGTGAGAGAAACAACATATTCTTTTGCTTCGTCGATAGTATTAAATTGCATATTCCTCTCCCGCCTAACAGTGTATTACCTGCTCTTCTAATAAACCCCAACCCGAATAGAGTTAGACATGGGAATAAACGAGCAAATAATTTAATGATGACAATAAGTTAGCATCAGTATCAGCGGGCTATCAACATTTTTCATCCAGAAAAATCGAGACTTTATTTACCGAGAAGCATTTTGGCGCGGTAAATAGTATTAGGCAAAGTGAAAGGGTAATAATTTCAGTTGATTGCATAAACATCCAAACAAAAACCGATACCTTTATAGGCTCACTTTAAAGTTAGTTTATAAATTTCCCAGAAAGATGGGACGACAAGCACAAATATTTAGGACTAACAGCTAACACCAAGGCAACAGAAGTTCACCCTACCCTGCGAAGTTGTTGAAGGGCGTTGAAGAAAATCGCGTGACGCAGACAGGAAGTCTACGTAGCTTTCGGGGGGAAGGGACGCCCCATCGGAAGCGTTAGTGATTTTCGAATAAGCACGAAACCACTAACCAATGCATGTAACTTCGCTAGGGTGAGTGCTGCATAGCAGCGTTACGAACGAGAGCCACGGATGGCGAACTGGCAGTTAGACATGGACGTTGTTCGGCGAGGACTCTTATTAACAAAGAGGCAAGAGGGAATTGCTGTTGATCCCCTCTTGGTCGGGTGTGGGTTGAAGACCCACGACTTTGATTCACCTCGGCCGTTAGGCCGCTATGACTAACATATTCACCGCGATAATATTGCCAATTCAGAAATATGGGGCAGGCGTAACTCTTTTGTGTTAGCTAATCACTAAACAATAATAATCTGATATTAAATAACTTTAAGTAAAATCCCCAACACATTTTACCCAATAAAAAAGCCAGCAAACTTTAAGCTTGCTGGCTTGCTTTCTTTCTGCGTAACTAATTCACTCGCTTTATTTCACCGCGAGAACCTTCAATCAAAGCGACTAAACTACGACTTTTTCGGAAACACCGGATAAGAGGCGGTGCCAAGCACTTTGCCATCGACGTCGACACCGTAATAGTCGTTATCGTTATGGTATTTTTCCTGCGCTTGTTTCACATCGCCCTTATTGCGGGGGTCCTGTGGCCGTTCATGGGAGTTGATGTAAGCGGCAACGTCCCAAGCTTGTTGGTTAGTCAACTGCATGCTCTTACCGAAAGGCATGTTTTCATAAATGAAGAATGCGGCTGTATTGACCCTGTGCATCCCCGCGCCCCAGTTGTAACTCATTGGGCCCCATAATGGTGGCAGAGAGTAAACACCAGCAATTGCTTGGCCTTGACCATCGGCGCCGTGGCACGCTTGGCAGTGGGCCGTATACACGGCTTTGCCACGCTCGGGTGAGAACGCAAGTTCAGGTTTTGGGATCTCAGGATAACCACGGCCCGGCAGATTTGCGCGTTGCTCCACTGTCATGGCTTTGGCTAGGGCGTCTGGCAGCGAGAAATCCTCACGTTTGGCGCCTTTTACCAATTCGGCATCGCTAAGTTCTGGCACTGGACCATCAAGGTTAGCCGCATCCATCAAACCACTCATCCCTAACCAGTAGGCATAAGCCGATAGCGCAACCAGTTCGGGGCTGCCCGCAGCGGGGGCTTTACCATTCATCGAATAGTTAAAGCAGCCTTGTATCCGCTCTTGAAAGGTATTTACTTTATCGTCTTTTTTACGATACGCGGGATAGGCAAAATAGGCGCCCCACACCGGTGACGCATTCGCCTTGCGGCCCGCATCCATATGGCAGTTAGCACAGTTAAGCTCGTTACCCACATACTTATCTCTTAACTGCTGGGTATTCACAAATAGCTGATAACCCAAGCGTACTTTATCGCCAAAGGCACCTTCGGGAATCGCACTTAAGGGTCTAGGCGTAAGATAAGTTTGATCAGGATTTTTAGGGACTGAGGGCAATGGCGCCTGTTTATCAGGTAATTCTTGCGCCGCTTGTACCTGAGCAGTCAGCACGCCCATGGCGGCCAATAGTAAGATGGCAGAAGATTTCATGGCCGGCTCCTTATTTCAAATTCGCAAAGTAGTTCGCTAAGGCATCCACCTCGGCGGCGGTCAGCTTGTTAGCCACATTGGCCATCATGCCGTCCACATCTCCCTTACGTGTGCCAGCTTGCCACGCCAAGAGTTGCGTCTTGATATAACTGGCCTGCTGACCCGCTAAACGCGGGAACAGCCCGCCACCTAAACCCGAGGGGCCATGGCATGTGACACAGGCTGGTAAGCCGCGAGACCAATCGCCTTGGTAAGCTAAGCGCGCGGTATCATCGCTAAAGGTGATTTGTTCGCCCCTAAGCACAGGCTTAATCTCAGTTTTAGGTAATTTGGCGGAGAAATAACTCGCTACTTGCTCAATACCATCACCTTGCAGTGTCATCGCCATCGGCATCATGGTCGCATTTTGGCGCACACCCGCCTGAAAATGTTGTAATTGGGTGGTGATATATTCTTTAGAGAGTCCGGCCAAGCGAGGGCCAAGTGGCTCAATGCCCTCACCTTCGACGCCGTGGCAGGTCACGCAGATTTGTCCCGCTGGCGGGATTGTTGCCGTGTTAGCGATGGCGACAGAGGTCAAGGCACAGCCGCTAATGAGCGCGATGCCTTTGGCTAATGTTTTAATTTTATTATTCATTTTCTATCCTTGAACAAACCTTGAGTCACACGAAAACGCTTGAAAAACCGCGTTAACGGCTAAACCAAGGTCGCTAAAAAAGAGATAATTGAGTGGTGCGTTCTACGTTTAGCCCACACTAAACGCATCAAAACACCATACTCCTTGCACGGAAGCGGAACAAGTATTAAAAAAATCTAATATTAACCTTTTAGTAACCAAATCGGGTCGCTTCAAAGCTATTCAATAACTTATGTAGCAGATAACAGAGGAATAACGTCGCCACTATCGCCACAAAAATACTGCTCACCCGATACAGGGCACTAAAAATTAAGTCGTTACCTGGAGTTAAATATTGCCCAAACAAAATCCCTAACGTCGTCATAGCACCAAATCCCACACCTGAGCCGCTCGCCTCTTTTACATGGGCCTGTGCAAACAACATAAGGCCAAGCCACAGCAGCGGCACAATCAGGATCAACAATCCTGACCAATCGTAGAGAAAGAGTTGCACCATCACCCCAAAAGACACCCCAAGCAAGGTACCAATGGCACGTTTACGGGCATAATCCAACGCCCCGTTCCAATGCATGGGGAATAAAAGTAGCAAGGTGGTTGCCTGCGCCGACATCGAATCACGCAGATCGAAAATCTGAAACACTAAGAAAGAGAGCGTGGCAATGCTGGCACCGAGCAACGCCTCATGGCGCATACGGTGCGGTGCTTTAGGGCCGGGTTGATAGGCGGCGCGAGGTTCAACATCCGGCCAAAGTGCAGTCATTAAATAGGCGATGATGACTGATAGCCCTGTCGCCCAAAAGTTACTAAAAATCAGATCATTCAGATCTGTGCCCGGATAGCTGGCAAAGTGCAGCATAATGCTTAAACTCAGCACGCCATTGGCACCAAAGAGGAACAGGCTACCGCGGGACATCGCCGCAAAACGATACAAAAACAGCAGGAAGACAATCGGTGTCATCAAGCCTGGGTGGCTACCGAAGAAGCCTCCGAGCAGGCCGACTTCAAGCCCCGCAATGGCAGATGATGCCAATAATTGCCTTACCGCATGGCCACTTATCACAGGGACTAAACCCAGTAATAACATTGGGGTTACAGTAAAAAACACCCCATTACTCCAACCAAATAGCTTACACAGGGTAAAACCAATGGTACCGCCAGTGGCAATGCGCAAACACTGGCGTAAATCATTGGCGGTTAATGGATTGTGGCGTAACAACATGCAAATTGCCTTGATATTAATAGATGTAATGGAGCAGGCTAATGACCTTAATCTGCACCTTGGCTAGCAGGCTAAACAGCGTATTGTCGGGCAGCAATTGCACTGTGGCGCGCGCGCCTGCGGGTAGGTTATTCATCGCATTGTCGTCTAACACTAAATGTAGTCTTAAGCGCTGCGCATCACGCACCCAACGGTCTGACTCCTGCGGCGCGGCTAAACGACCATTGGCATCAAACTGCCCCGCACTCACCCCTGCATCGACACTGCTCACTTGGGCGTGATACAAACGACCAGGCTCACCGTCAAAGGCAATTAATGCGGGATAAGCAGCATTCACCCCTCGTAAGGTTTTTTCGCGAAAATCGGCAATAATATCCAATTTATCAGAGACTAAGGCGAGTAGTGGTTGGCCCACAGCGGCAAAACTGCCCACTTCGAGTTGCAGGTTGGTCACCACCCCATCTTGGTCGGCACGGATTTGGGTGTAAGACAGATTCAGCTCAGCTTGCTCTAACGCATTCATCGCTTGGCGAACTCTAAGGTTATCTTCGCCATAGAGACCACGGCTCACTTTGAGTTTATCGAGGCGAGCATTAGCGGCTAACACATTCGCCTCGGCGGCCGCCGCATCACTATCGGCTTGATCACGCAACTGCTGCGAAACGCCATGGGTCGCATAAAGTGCATCTAAACGTTTGGCCTCGCGGCGTTTTTGTTGTGCAGTCGTCACACTCGCATTCACTTCTGCTTTAGCGGCTAAGAGTGCAGCATCAAGTTCGGCATTATCCTGACGCACTTGTTCTAGGGCCAATTTGGCATGTGACACAGCCAACTCAAAGGGCGCTGGGTCGACTTGAAACAGTAAATCGCCTTTGGCGACCACTTGGTTATTTTTCACATTAATCGTTTGAATCTTGCCGCTGATCTGTGGAGTCACCTTAGTCACTACACGGGTTGCCATAGCCTGTGGGGTTAATGGCATCATAGTGTCGGCAAACATAAAATAGCCAAACACGGCCACAAAACCGAGCATGGCGATTTTGACAAGACGGGCAAATTGTTGATCCGGTGTCATCTTATTTCTCACTCAAGAATTTCTGTGCTCTTAGCCAACTTGGCCAAGGCGTTTTCACTAATTAGGCTAATGATGCGTTCAAACTCGCCAAGCTCAGAGGCGCTAATGCCCGCTAATAATTCACCGCGCACATGGATAATCCGCGCTTCTACTTGCTTTAATACGTCTTTACCGGCGGGTGTTAGCGACACGATTCGGGCGCGCTTATCTTTAGTGCAGCAATGACGCTCGACTAAACCTTGCTCCTCAAGTTGCCCTAAGGTACGCATCAAAGAAGCCAATTCAATTTCCAGCGCATCCGCTAACACCTTTTGGCTCACGTTGTCACCTAGACGCAATAACTTCCACAACGCGGTCCAACGAGGATGGGTTAACCCAAGTGGTGCTAATTCCACATCCGCCACGGTACGCCATAAGCGGTGCAGGCGACCTAAATGTTCCGCGAGGGATAACTCCTTTAAGCGCTCGAGTTCTTTATACATGATGCTTACTCATTTACTTAGCCTGCTAAGCATTATACTTAGTTAGCAGGCTAAGTAAATATTTTCTGCTCAGAAAAGATCTGTGCACGCTGCCACGAAATCCGCAAAAAACCGAAAAACAACTGAAAAAGGTTCACCCGCTCGCAAATATAAAAAGCAGTATCTCTATAATATTCAAAAAGATATTTAGACAGGCATACGGATACTGGGAGGTTTACTGTGAAGAATTTAAACATTAGCACTCGGATAGTGTTAGGCATCAGCCTACTGCTATTTGCGGTGATGAGCTTTATCATGCCGCTGGTGCTATCGGAATTCAGTCGCCAAATAAGGGAGTCTGAGCAACGGGAATTACATAAGTTATACGAAACCGCGGTAGCAAATATCGTCTCATCGGGACAAAGAGCACAGGCGATGGCAACCTTAATCTCACTCACACCTGAGATCCAAAGTAACTTTGCCGAGCGCGACCGTGAAGCACTACTTCAACGCACTCAACCGCTATTTACGCGCCTTAAACAAGATTTTGCCGTGCAGCAATTTCAGTTTCACACCCCACCCGCGACCTCGTTTTTACGCCTGCATCGCCCTGAAAAATTTGGTGATGACCTCACCGCAATCCGTAAAACCATTGTCGAAACCAACACCCAAAAGCAGCCCCTCAGCGGCTTAGAATACGGAGTTGAAGGCTTAGGTATCCGCGGTCTCGTGCCGATGAATTACCAAGGGCAACATACGGGCTCAGTGGAGTTTGGTATGTCATTTGGCCAGCCCTTCTTCGACAATTTTAAACATGCCTACCAAGCAGAGATAACTCTTTTGCTGCCTAAGGATGGCAACTTTGTCCCCTTTGGTGGCACCTTTACCACCGACACCAGCGCCTCCAGCGAACTCAACAAGGTAATGCAAGGTACTGAAGTGATTCGTACCATCGATTTAGACGGCAAGAGCTACGCCCTGTATCGTCATGGGATGAAAGACTACTCGGGCAAAACCTTTGGTGTGCTGGATATTGCACTGGACAGAAGCCATTCTGAGCAAGCGATGTCCGATATTCGCTTTAAACTCATCATGATAGGCTTTATCGCCTTCCTAATTGGCACCGCCATTGCCTGGTTTATCGCTAAGAGTATTACTCGCCCAATTGCCGAAACAACCAATGCGCTCAATGATATTGCCGAGGGTGAAGGCGATTTAACCCGCCGGATTGAAGTGAAGAGCAAAGATGAAATTGCGCAGCTTGCACTCGCCTTTAACCGCTTTGCTGAGAAAATCCACGCCACCGTTGCTCAAGTATCAGACTCCACCAGCTTACTGGCGACATCGGCCGAAGAAATGTCTGCCATTACCCATGAAACTCAGCAAATGGCAAAACGGCAACACCTCGAGACCGAACAAGTCGCCACCGCCATGAATGAAATGGCGGCAACAGTACAAGAAGTTGCCCACAATGCGACTGATGCCGCCGACGCAGCAACCCACGCCAGCGAGTCAACTGAACATGGTAAGTTGCTGGTTGAAAAGGTCATTTCGACTATAAGTCTGCTGGCGGATGAAATAGCCCATGCTGCCACGGCCATTAACGAACTTGAGCGTAATACCGCGCAGATTGACTCGGTATTAGTCGTTATCCGTAATATTGCCGATCAAACCAATTTGCTCGCCCTCAATGCCGCCATTGAGGCTGCCCGTGCGGGTGAACAAGGCCGCGGTTTTGCGGTGGTAGCTGATGAAGTACGTACGCTCGCCAGCCGTACTCAAGCTTCAACCAGCGAAATTCAGCAGATGATTGAAGCCTTGCAACAGAGTGCCAAATCCACCGTCAGTACCATGAATACCAGTACCGCCACCACGCAAAACTGTGTTTCGTTGGTGCACGAGGCGGGGGAAGCGCTCGAAGCCATTACCCAAGCCGTATCCACCATTAGTCAAATGAACATTCAAATAGCTAGCGCTGCCAACGAGCAATGTGCTGTGTCGGCGGAAATCAATAAAAACGTCAATAATATTAATGATATTACGACCAATGCCACCGAGAGTGCCGAGCAAACGGCGCGGGCAGGAGACGAGTTAGCACAGTTGTCGATGCGCTTAACCACACTTCTCGCTCAGTTTAGGATTTAGGATTTAGGATTTAGGATTTAAGCAAAACAAAACGCCGCTAAACTAGCGGCGTTTTTTATACTGTTAACGTTATACCGCCTTTGGGCGCACCCCTAAGGTATGGCAAATCGCATAGGTCAATTCCGCACGGTTTAAGGTGTAGAAGTGGAAATCCTTTACCCCTTCGCGGGACAACACTTTCACCATATCGATCGCCACGTTTGCGCCCACCAGCTGACGGGTTCCGGCATCATTTTCAAGGCCATCAAACTGCTTATGTAACCAGCTTGGTAAGCTCACATTGGTCATACCCGCAAAACGCTTTAACTGGGTAAAATTAGTCACGGGCAGAATGCCGGGAACGATTTCGACATCAATCCCCGCCGCAACGCAGCGGTCACGGAAACGCAGGTAAGATTCCACATCAAAGAAAAACTGGGTAATTGCACGGCTCGCACCGGCATCGATTTTACGCTTGAGGTTAATCAAATCCGCCTGAGCGTTAGCCGCATCTGGGTGCACTTCTGGGTAAGCGGCGACCGAAATATCAAAGTCGGCCACTGAACGCAGCAGGCGCACTAGATCCACCGCAAAGCGAGTCGGTTTTGGGCTGCCCGCAGGCAAGTCACCACGCAGCGCCACTATGTCGCGAATACCCGATTTCCAGTAATGCTTTGCCAGATCTAACAGCTCTTCATCACTCGCATCCACTAAGGTTAAGTGCGGCGCAGCGACTAGGTTGGTTTCTTGTTGAATACGTTCAATCACGCCGTGGGTACGGTCACGCACGCCCGAGTTTGCCCCATAGGTTACTGAGACAAATTTAGGATTCAGCGGCTCTAAACGACGAATAGAGTTCCACAGGATTTGTTCCATTTCGGGGGTTGATGGCGGGAAAAACTCAAAAGAAACATTAATATCGCCATTAAGTTCAGACAAACTTTGGTTTAGCGAATGTGAATGTTGTGCGTGATGAAAAGCCATGTGTATTTCCTCAACCGCCCGAGTGCGACACTTATCGCGACTGGTACGACTTATAAATGCAGTAATTTAATCCATATGGACGTTCGGACGTCTATATGTCCATATACTAGAGAAACTGACGGTTAAGTCAAGCCAAAAAATCCCCCTTTTTGGCATTTTCTTATCCCTTGTTAACCACTTAGATCCTAGACCTAATTTTAGCCAACAAAAAAGGACTCAAATGAGTCCTTTAAGTCTATGAAAATTGGCCGAATCAACTTGAAGATACGAGGTTTATTCCTATTCTTGCAGTAGATCGCGACAGATCTGCGTCAGATCCGATTGCACCGCCGCCGCTGTTACCTCACGGCCAGCACCAGGTCCACGGATAATCAGAGGATTACCTTGATAGAAAGCTGAGCGGATCACAAACACATTGTCACCGGGCGTGAGGTTGGCGTAGGGGTGGCTCGCATCAATCCACTGTAATCCCACCTCGGCTTTAAGGACTGCGCCGCTATTATCCAAGGAGGCAACATATCTCAGCACCTTGTTTTGTTCCGCTGCTGCGCCATATTGCTGCAATAATTCATCATCTAGCTCACCGATACGGGCAAGGAATTGCTCCAGTGGAATATCCGCTAAATGGGCAGGCACTAGGGAGCGCAGCTCAATATCCTCAAGCTCGATTTCCAGACCGATTTCACGGGCTAAAATCAGCAACTTGCGCTGCATATCGCGACCAGAAAGATCGTCGCGGGGATCGGGTTCGGTAATCCCTAAACCACGTGCTTCAATCACTAATTCCGAGAAGGGTTTACTGGTATCGTATTTCTCAAACAACCAACACAGAGTGCCAGAGAAAATCCCGCCCACGGCTTCAACGCTATCGCCGCTGTTACGCAGATCGTTTAAGGCATGTTGAATAGGTAAACCCGCGCCGCAGCTGGCGTTATAGCGCCAGAATAGACGGCGATAACCGAGTTGTTCTTTAAGCTCGCGATAAAAAGGCAGCGGGCCTGACCCCGCGAGTTTGTTTGCGCTGACCATATGGATGCCGCGCTCGAAAAACTCTGGGTATTGCAGGGTTAAACTGGCACTGGCGCTGATATCTAATGCAATCAGTTCGTCACAGTTAAGTTGTTCTAATTGTTCAAATAGATGCTCGTACTGCCAAGGTGTTGCCTCGGCATCGAATTCCTGCTGCCAGTTTTCCAGATCCACACCAGTGGACTTAATCAAAGCTTTACTGGAAGTAACCAGACCGACTAACTCGACTTGCGCTTCAAGCTCTTGATTTAACGAGGGAGAAACTGACTTAAACAGCTTCACCCACGCCTCGCCAATATTGCCAACGCCCAGCAGCAATACGCCAATGCGTTTACGCGGGCCAGCACAGCGGCGATGCACTTTTTGGGTCAGCAGATTAACCTGCGACTGTGGCACTAAGGTCACCAGACTTAAGTCACCACTGAACAAGGGCTTAGCATCGCGGCTCAGTAAACGGGCAAAGCTGCGGCGATAATGCTCGGCATCGGCACTCACGAGCGCCACTAAGCCGAGTTCGGTATTAATTTGCAGCTCTTTAATACCGAGGGCTTCGGCCTGCGCATCCAATAATTTTTGTACTTGTTTTTGGTTTTCAGCGGTATAGGCAAGCTCAAGCCGTTGATGCGCCGATACCCAATGTGCCAGTGGCGTTAATCCCGCTTCGACTAATTGCTCGAGCAGACTGGCCACATCACCCGCAATCTTAAAGCCAAATAACACCACGGCATTTAGATTGGTCACCACGGGCGCACTCGCTGAGGAACTGTGCGGCGCAATCAGGGTAAAGTCGGTATGGGAGGCATAGCTTGAACGCACAGCTAGGCTCACCTCAGTGTTAAACAGCGGCTGCAAAGTACGTGAATGCAAAACAGGCGAGCCTAAACGCGCCAAGCGGTCGGCTTCAGCAAGGGACATGCTCTTGAGTAATTTCGCATCGTTGATCTTATTAGGATCGGCGTTAAATACCCCTTCAACGTCGGTCCAAATGGTCACGCGCTCAATGTCGGCAAGACTAGCAATTAAGCTGGCGCTAAAGTCAGAGCCATTGCGACCCAATAGCAAGGTATCGCCACGCTCGTTGGCGCAGATAAAACCGGTGATCACTAAACGCTCATTAGGGTGTGCGGCCAGTAAGGCTTGCACTTTGGCGCGGGATTCTTGCACACGAATTTGCGGCACGGCGGCCTCGTCGGCCACGAGAATCGAACAGGCATCCACATGACTTGCGGCAACACCCGATTCGCGCAGCAGCGCTGCCATCAGGCGCGCCGACCAACGCTCACCAAAACTCACCACATGGTTAATTTGGTAATCATTGCGTACATCTAAAGATAATAGACTGATTAACTGAGCTTTATCCGTGGTTAAACGCTCACGCAGATCCCGCGCTTGCTCGTTGGATAACAGCTGTTCAATCAAGCCTTGCTGATAGCTGATAAGAACTTGCAACTCTTCTTGCCATAATTGGTTGCTATCGCGCAGGGACAATAATTTATATAAAAAGTTAGTGGTTTTACCCGCAGCAGACACCACCACCAGATCATCACTATGACCATGGGTTAACAGAATATGGGCGACTCGGCGATAACAATCGGCATCGGCTAAGCTGGAACCACCAAATTTATGTAAGTGACAACGTGCCATCTATTATTCCTCTACTGACAAGCCGCTACGGCGGCCAATCCTGCTTGAATATCTGCAACTAAGTCGTCGGCATCTTCAATACCAACCGACAAACGTAATAGGGTGTCTTTAATACCAGCTTCAAAACGCGCCTGCGGCTCCATCGCCCTGTGGGTCATGGTCGCGGGCACGGCTACGAGACTCTCGACGCCGCCTAAACTCTCAGCCACGCTGAATAAACTTAACGCATCTAAAAAGGCGACCACTTCGGCCTCGCCGCCCTTAAGCTCAAAACTCAGCATAGCGCCAAAACCTTTTTGTTGCTTGGCGGCAATGGCATGACCGGGATGATCCGCAAGACCTGGGTAATACACTTTACTCACGACTGGGCTGTTACTCAGTAACTCCACAATACGCTCGGCATTGCGTTGGTGTTCGCGAATGCGCACAGCTAAAGTACGCAGGCCGCGCAGGGTTTGATAACTGTCGAAGGCAGAACCGGTTAAGCCTAAGGTGTTCGACCACCAATGTAAGGTCTCACCGAGTTGAGGGTCTTTGGCGATCACCGCGCCGCCCACCACATCGCTATGGCCATTAATGTATTTCGTGGTGGAGTGGATAACGATATCGGCGCCGAGCAATAGCGGTTGCTGCAAAATCGGCGAGAGGAAAGTGTTGTCCACTATCACTAACGCACCTACGGCGTGGCTTGCCTTGGCAATAGCTTCGATATCAACCACTCGCAGTAATGGGTTGGATGGGGTTTCAATCCACACCATTTTAGGCTGCTGGGCGATGGCTTGCTCAAGTGCTTGGCTGTCGGTTTGATCGACCACCAGCAGTTTAAATTGGCCTTTTTTCGCGAGGTTGGTGAATAAACGGTAAGAGCCACCGTAACAATCGTGGGGCACCACCAGTAAATCATCTGGTCCCAGTAAAGTGGTCACTAAGGTAATGGCTGCCATGCCAGTACAAGTCACTACACCGGTTGCGCCCTTTTCCAGCTTAGCTAAGGCATCGCCTAAGATGCTGCGAGTAGGATTGCCGGAACGGCTGTAGTCAAATTCGCGAGGATTTTTATGACCATCGAAGGCGTAATTCGTCGACAGGTAAATTGGCGGCACCACGGCGCCATATTGAGTATCGCTTTCGATACCCTGACGCACTGCCAATGTGGCTAATTGACGCTCGGTCACTAATTTGCCTGCGGTCATCGGGAACTCCTAAGTTCGCAAAGAGATGTCTGGACGTCTAAATGTACCTAAGCCCAGTGGTATCGTCAATAGGCGTTAAGACGTTTAGACGTCTAAACATAAAGAAATCTGTTTGCAATCGCTAAGAAATAGTAGCAATAATTTGACTGTAATCTGTAAGGGTTTAAAATCTGCCCCGAATTTAGCGTTATAACAGGTGAGTCAATGACTGAATGGAATGGGGAATACATCAGCCCCTATGCTGAACATGGCAAGAAGAATGAACAAGTAAAGAAAATTACTGTGTCTATTCCGCTCAAAGTGCTAAAAGTCCTCACGGATGAACGTACGCGTCGTCAGGTCAACAACCTGCGTCACGCAACGAATAGCGAACTGTTGTGCGAAGCATTTTTGCATGCCTACACCGGCCAGCCTCTGCCTGATGATGCCGATCTGTCGAAAGAGTGCCCAGACAGCATCCCCGCTGAAGCGAAGCGGTTGATGGACGAAATGGGGATCGAGTGGGAAGACATGGAATAACGCTTAAGCGTCCATAATCCTGCCGTAACTAATTATTAGGGATCGTTAATGCTCATCCGGCGTGGTGGGTTAAAGTAACGATCCCTATTTTGTTTTGATGGAATCCTATGTTCTCCTTGATCGATCCACAAACGCTTGCTATTGCGTCTGTGATTGTGTTTTTAGGTGCCCTCACCCAGAGTCTGATTGGGTTTGGCTTAGCCGTGGTCGCCAGTCCGTTGCTGTATATCGTCGATCCCCAATTAGTGCCCGCCCCCGTGATTGTGATGGGATTTTCCATCGCGCTACTCACCCTATTGCGTGAACGCGGCCATTTAGAATTCAATGGCTTGCAATACGCGCTCATCGGTCGAGTACCCGGTGGCTTTATCGGTGCTAGCCTATTACTGTTTGCGCCGCAGCCGATCCTCGGCTTGGCGATTGCCGCCATTGTGACGGTTGCCGTGGTGCTCAGTTTGTATAAATTCAGCCTGCCAGTGAACAAAGCGACGCTATTTGGCGCGGGAATCGTCTCGGGGATCTTTGGCAATATCGCCGCCATTGGTGGCCCTCCGATGGCGATTTTATTGGCGGGTAAGGATGCTTCGCAGTTTCGCGCGGCGTTATCGGCCTTCTTTATCTTTAGTTCGACCATTGCCTTGGCGATTCTTGGGGTGACGGGCCTACTCGAAATCAAGCACTTTTGGCTGTCGCTAATGCTATTGCCCTCGGTCTTTTTAGGCTATCTCGTGGCGGGCAAACTGGTGGGAAATGTGGATAAACATAAGACCAAGATGGCGACCTTAGCCCTCTGCGCTATCAGCGCCTTAGTGCTCACGGTCAAATCAATGATTGAGTTATTACCGCAATAACCTCCTGCCAATTGCAGTCAATCGCAGCCATAAAAAAGCACCGTTTAACGGTGCTTTTTGCTTGCAGGGATGCGTGTTGTAACCCATTTGAGTATCACTTAATCGCATTAAAGTAATACTCATATTTGTTGCGCTAGTTTGAATGCCATGGGTTAGAGCATTCGCTAACATCACTTAGCTCAGGTAACTTTGGCCTGCATACACAATAAAGTGTCTCAGGGCGAGCACGCCGGTTAAACTGGCACAGGCCACCATAATCATTGCGCCCTTAGTGTGGCGAGTCGCGGCGGGAAGCAGCATAAACAACAGAGGAATACCAAAACCAATCCCGACCACGCCAATCCAAAATACGCTCGCCCACACGCCAGAGGTGAGTGATGCCAGCGCCGCAGCCGCCGCACCGCCCTTAAAGTACAAGGCGCAGAACAACATAAACAGGAACATGATTTCGATGGCCATCACTGGCAGCTCTAAGCCATGCATTTTAGCTAAGGTCTTGTCGTGGCTATCGGTTTTGAACATCACCAGCGCCAGCACCGCATTGGCCGCCGCACCCGCTGATAAACCAGATACCAAGAACAGTGCAGGCAATACCGCAGTATTTAGCATCGGATAGGCATTCATCGCCGAGATTAAGAAGCCAGTGTAAGCGCCCACACCAATGGCGAGGACAAACAATAGCACTTCAATCAGCTTTCTAAAGGGCATCAGCAGCTTAGCGATAGGCGCGAGGAAACCTAAGCCCCACTTTGGCAAATCGTCACGCAGTACTAAAATCGCGTAGGCAAATGCCAAGGGTGAGTAAGCCAGCAGCGCTAATACCCCAATCGCCATAACGGACTGGAAGTTGTAGTTAATTAAAATCAACCAGAAGTGGAAAGGCTTAGTTAAATCAAACACTAAACAAGCCAAGCCTAAGCTGATTGCCACAGGGCCAATAATTGCTGCGGCCTTGAGGATATTGCTCTCAACTTGTGTTTGTTCTTGATTGAACCAACGCAAACCGATACCAATCAGCAAACTTCCGGCGGATAAACCCGCCATAAACAGATACACGGCGATGACCCAGTGCCAAGTGACGGGATCATATTGCGCCATATCGCCCCAAGTATTGTTCATAATCAAATCCCCCCTCTTTTGGTAGGAACGCGATATACCCTAGGTTTAGTGCCTAAATGGGTCTTATCTTGGTAAGTGATCTTAGTGTTGAGCAGTGTGGCCACTTCACTTTGTGGATCGTTAGCATCGCCAAACACCAAGGCATCGGTCGGGCACACAGTCACACAGGCTGGCTCTTCACCCCGGGCCAAACGCGTGTCCTTACAGAAGTTACACTTGTCAGCCACTTTGGTTTCGGGATTCATAAAACGCACCTTGTAGGGACACGCCGCCACGCAGTACATACAACCCACACACTTATCGCCGTGGATGGAAACAATGCCATCTTCGCCCACATAGGCCGCGCCCGTTGGACACACCTTCACACAGGGCGCATCTTCACACTGCTGACACGACACTCTGTGGTACTTAAAGTGCAGATGTGGCATTTCGCCATAGGGCCCTTCGACTCTCACCTGCAAACGGGTCACCCCTTCTGGTACGCCGTTTTCACTGCGGCAAGCCACGTTACAGGCTTGGCAGCCGATGCACTTGTTCTCATCGTGCACCATCACATATCTTTTCGTCATTTGAGCCTCCAATTAGCGTTTTGCCAGCGTGACGCCAGTGGTGTGTACCGTCATGCCACACACAGGTGCGGTAACGTGGGGCAATAAGTTTCCGCAGTGGATACCTTTGCCTGTCGCTCTAACCAACTCTTTGTTTTTAGAGCCAAAGCCCATATAAGCAAACACGGTATCGGGGCGAATGCCTGGGGTGACTAACGCATGGCCTTCTTCGCTACCCACGCTGCTGGTTAACCGAATCGGGTCACCGTTACTTATCCCTAACTTGCCCGCCGTGACGGGATGCACCCAAATGGCGTTATCCGACATCAGGTTAGCCAACATGGGGATATTGTGAGTCGCGCCATTGGTATGCACGGCGACCTTGCCTTGGATAAAGTACAGCTCGTCGGCTTTCTTCAAATGCACTTCGCGGAACTTAATCACCCCGCGTCCTGGCGCCATGGCTTCGACCTTGGCCGAGGTCAATTCAATCTTGCCACTTGGGGTTTTAAAGCTGAGTAAACTGCCGTAGGTGCCGTCTTCATCCACGGGTTTAGCATTGGCGTAGGCCTTAGTAAACTCGGCCACCATCTTAGGTTCGCGCAGCATGATGGGCTTGCCGAAGCTAACAAAACCTTCATCCTTGATGCGGCGCAGCAGTGCGGTATCACGATTCACCTGCAGCAGTTGCAGGGTTTCCATGTTATCCCAAGGGTAGAATTCACTTAACCCAAGCTTATGGCCAATGTCCTTAAAGATTTGCCATGAAGGCTTAGTGTCGCCTAGGGTTTCCACCACGCGTTGTCGCACATAGTAGGCGGGATTTTTACCCGACTTGTCGGCGATTTCCTCATCGCGCTCAAGGTAAGTCGACTCGGGTAAAATCACGTCGGCATAGGCGGCGGTTTCACTGATATACACATCGCACACGGCAACAAAGTCGAGCTTTTTCAAGGCTTCAACCACACGCGCCCTGTCGGTCATGGTTTGCATGGGGTTGGTACGGGACATCACCCAGCCATGTAACTGATAAGGCACCGCGCTTAAGGTCGCATCGAGAATCGTTTGATAAATCCCGCCCGATGACCACATCATGGCGTACTGCTCTTCCACTTGGTCGATACGTTTCGCCGCAGGCTTAGGCATATCTTTTACGCCGGGCTTACCTAATACAGGCGCCACGCTTTCTCCCGCCAGTTTGTTATAGTCGCCAGGCTTTTGACCTAGGTAGATACCGCCCTTACGCTCGATATTACCAATCAAAATATTGGCAGCGTACAAGGCGCGGCGCATTTCAAACTCTTCAGTGGTAAAGGTGGCTCTGTGACCAAAATCCACCACAGCATGGGGCGCCTTGGCCGCATATTCGTGGGCGATACGGCGAATGTCTTTGGCGGGCACATCGGAAACGGTTTCGGCCCACTCAGGTGTATAGGCTTTGACTTCGGCGGCGAAGGCATCAAACCCTTCCACATAGCGCTCGATAAAGGCCTTGTCGTAGAGATTATCTTCAATCAATACATGGCAAAGCGCTAAAGCCACCGCCACATCGGTGCCGGGACGGATCGCATACCATTCATCGGCTTTGTCGGCGACGATGGAGAATCTTGGCTCGAACACCACCAGCTTGGCGCCTTTATCCATTTGCGCCGCCATCATGCCGCGGGTTTCGGACATGTTGATGCCTTCGTACAGGTTATGGCCGAAGTTAATGATGTATTTGGAGTTGCTTAAATCGCGCTTCACCTTAGTGCCAAACATGGCCTTAGCGGCAATTTCGTAACCACCGGGGCAAGTTGAGGCATGGGTAAAGGTATTCGGGCTGCCAAAGGCGGTAGCGAGATGGAATAAGTGCTTTTCTTGCGAACCGGACTTAGAGGAAAACGCCACGGCTTCAGGGCCATAAGCTTGCTTGATTTTATTAAGATTATCGGCAATCAGTTGATAGGCTTCATCCCAAGAGATCTCGGCCCACTTGCCCTCGCCGCGCTCACCTACTCGTTTGAGTGGCTTCACAATCCGCTGTGGATCGTAAAGCAAACTATGGCCAGCGCCGCCCCGGGCACAGACTTTACCACCAAAGGATTTAGCCGCCTTATTGCCACTGATAAAGACGTTTTTGCCCTCAATCACCCGCGCCGAAATCGGGCAACGGGTCGAACACATCTCACAGATACTGGCAATGTCTTTGCCCATTCCCTTTAGCTGCTTGCTCTCTAATGCCGCTAAGCTGCCCGGCAACAGGCTAGCCAATGCACATGTTGCACCGCTGGCCCCTGCGCCCTTTAAAAAGGTTCGCCTATTAAGCTCAATCATGGTTACCTCCATCACACTCATCCACCCTAATGCACCACTTGGCACACGCAAACTTAGGCTTTGGCTTACCACTGCGGTTAAAGACTAAATTCGCTCACAGGTTTTTAGTTATTAGTGCCAACAGACCTAGTGTTACGTCGTGTCGGCATTTTGCTGTTTCAGGGTGATTGTTATCCCGAAAGGGAGAGGCGGATATTGTGGTAAACCACATGGCCAAGTTGAGTGTGATCTGCGGCAACTAAAAGTTAAAATTGTTCTAAAAAATCGTGAATAAGATCAATAAGCCTGTTTGGCCTAAACCAGTACTAAGCCAGCGCACAGACTCGCGGCTTTGATAAGTTAAAAAGTTCTCAAAAAACCTCAAAAGCCGCTCCCATATTTAGGATGGCCGCGTGCGCAGAGTATGAGATAAGCGTTTCGCCCAGTCGTCACAGGGGAATGGTTGAAAGGGAGTCAGGCATAAGCAAGGCCAATGCCTAAGGGAGTTAGTCAACCAAGGTGATCTCTAAGCCATTTAATAGGCGAATCGCTTCGTCGCGACTAAACTTAGCGCCCTTGATTTTATTGTTAAAAATATCGATATCGTAATCGGTCGCCTCGGAGAAATCCGCCTCCATCAACTCGGTACGACCAAATAAGCTGTGGCGAAAATCGCTATAACTAAAGTTGGCGCGATTAAACTTGCCCTCACGGAAATCCACATCCTGCGCCTTACAGCCCTCGAGCACCATTTCATCGAGCTGAAGCCCCATAAAAGAGCAGTCGTTTAAGATGCAGGCGCTAAAGCTAAAAGGCGCCGCAAAGGATAATCTCGGCCAAGCGGCGCGGGTCCAATCTATGCCGACCAACTTACATTCTTCAAAACTCACACCGTTAAATTGGCTTAAGGGCACCTTGAGCAGGCTCAAATTACAACCCACAAAGCGGCAATCGATAAACTTGCAGCTACGGAATGTGCTATCGCTAAACTGGCAATCGTGGAACTCGCACTCTTCAAACTCCAACTCCTGCCACTGGGTTTGGCTTTCGGCCAAGGCGATAAATTGCTGCGAGAAAAAATATCGCCCCTCGGATGCGGCGCGCGCCATCATCGACGTTTTTACATCTGTCATTGACTACCTCTACTGTGCCATCTGCCTTAGGCTAAGGGCTGATGGGCAAACTGTGTTTTTCAATTCACAAAAAATGGGCGTTAACGCAAAAGGCCACGCTTTATATCGTACTTAGCCACTACCTTTATTCAGACCGCCTATGCTAACCCGATTTACAGAGCTAACTGCATGCCTATATTGGGATTAATACCATTCTAAGGCTTAGCGAGTCACACTTTATACTCAAGCTTATCTATTCTTCTACTCGGGTTTTATGGGAAGTATTTTCAGCAGCCGCATTACTCCCCTCCCCAATTTACCCCGACACGCCGCACAGATGTGCATAAATAGCCGTGGAAAATTTTGCGAATAAAGGTAAAATGGCGCCACTTTTCGCGGCTGTCTAACAAGGTTCTCTCGGATTAATGGTTAGCCTTTTCGAGCAAAATGGCACGGGGTTTCCCCGCTTGAACAGACCAGATTCTCTCTGGCGCCAACCTTGCTCTGCGTGCTATTTTTACCCCTTATCCCGACCTTCCCTCTCCTGCCTATCGCCCGAAAACATCCTATTCGCTTTACGTTTTAACCTCACCAATCTCTTGTGCGCACTTAGCGATAAGCTGTTGGTCAATAATAAAAAGGTGGCAAAGCATTTACGGCTTAAGCACACCGCAACGAATAAAAAACTCGTCCCTACACTCTCTATCCAAAGGAATACTCGTCATGAGTCTTGCTGATTCCGTATTAGCCGTAAACAACGATTTACCCATCCGCACCGACAGCCCAGTCCATAGCGGCAAGGTACGTAGCGTTTACTGGCTAACCGATGCCGACAGCCGCCGTTTAATTCAAACCAAGGGCTACAATGTGCCCGAAGATACGCCGCTTGCCATTATGGTGATTAGCGACCGTATTTCAGCCTTCGACTGCATCTTCCACGGTGAAGGCGGATTAAAAGGCATTCCAGGTAAAGGCGCGGCATTAAATGCCATTTCTAATCATTGGTTTAAGTTATTTGCCGAAAACGGTTTAGCCGACAGCCACATTTTAGATATTCCGCATCCCTTCGTTTGGATAGTCCAAAAAGCCCGCCCGATTAAAGTAGAAGCCATTTGCCGCCAATATATTACTGGCTCAATGTGGCGCGCCTACTCTAAGGGCGAGCGCGTATTCTGCGGTATCACACTGCCAGAAGGCTTAGAGAAAGATCAAAAGCTGCCTGATTTGCTGATCACTCCTTCGACCAAAGGTATTTTAACTGGGATCCCCGGTGTGCCCGCGCAGGACGATGTGAACATCAGCCGCAGCGATATCGAAGCCAACTATCAAGCCTTTGGTTTTGAAAAGGTAGAAGATATCGACCTGTACGAGAAGCTGTTAAAAGATGGCTTTAAGGTGATCGCTAAAGCTCTAGCCGACCTTGACCAAGTGTTTGTGGATACCAAGTTCGAGTTTGGTTATGTGACCGATAAAAACGGCAACTCAAAACTGATCTATATGGATGAAGTGGGCACCCCAGATTCATCCCGTATTTGGGACGGCGCAGCCTACCGCGATGGTAAAATCCTTGAAAACTCTAAGGAAGGCTTCCGTCAGTTCCTGCTGAACCACTTCCCCGATCCAGATATTCTGCTCAACAAGGACAGAATGCCAGAGCGTGAAGCCCTCGCCCGCGACAATGCCCTGCCATTAGAGGCCATGATGGATGTGTCACGCACTTACACCGGCATCGCCGAGAAGGTGACTGGCGCGGCAATCCCGCTGCCAGCCAATCCAAAGGCAGATATTATTAAGATACTCAAAGATGAGTATGATCTGATTGTTTAATCAGCTCTGCTGTGGTTAAGGTGTTACCCTCAACCTAAATTGAAAAAGGCGCTTAGGCGCCTTTTTTGTTTTTCAAACTTGGGTTTGGATTTATTTGTATGAATCAATTTAACTCAATTCTGAAATGTTAATCTGAGAAAAATCAAAGCCAAAGTCAAAATCGTGGGGCTTCACCTCACACCCGACCAAGGAGGACTACTCGTCCTATCCTCCTTGGATTCTCCAAGACGCCCCTACGGAGTTGAAAGCCCCTTGGGCATTTAGCGTCCTTATGCTATCGCGTCAGACGCTCGTCCCTGATTCGACTGACGCTATCTCGGCATCCATGCCTCGCTCACGCAACGAACGCTAATGCCCTGCGGCAACTCCGAGGGGATGGTGAACTCCTGTGATCTCGGCGTTGGCTAAAAACTCCGAAAGAGTTGTATCTGTCCCATCTTTCACCAGAGACCTACCATCACTATTAGAAAATTTAACAATGGGTCGTTAAATTATGCATTGATAAACTTTAAAATCATGTAAATATTTGATTAAAATAGTAATTAAGATTAATCTTTGCTATCTATAATTATTTGACAACATCTATGAAGAACAACATTAAATGTACTGATGTAGCAACAACAATAGCCACTTGGGTGATTGCTTTTTTAGTTTTATTTTTGTTGTTACATGAAGCTGGTTTATCCATACAAAATTTTAGTGCTGATGTATGGGTTGCGATTTGCGCAGCTTTCATTGCCTTGTGTGCGTTGGCAGTATCAATTTATCAAATTAGACTTTCAGAGCAGCATAATAGATTAAGCGTAAAACCACAGTTAACAATTCATTGTCCGTCCTCGGATAATGGGCGAATAGGATTGAAACTTATCAATAGTGGCCTTGGTCCAGCTATTTTAAAGAAAGCTGTGATTATGTGTGATTCAATAACAGCCGAGTGCAACAAAGAGGGCTTTCCGAGTAAAATTCTCAAAGAACGTTATGTTTATGAAGGTGATAAAAGTACATATTTACCTGGTGACTTTGAATATTCCCTTATATTACCTGAAACAACAATTGCCCAAGGGGATTCCATTTGGCTTATCTACCACGATACTCCGTCATCACTGCAAAGAGAATATTGGGTAAATTTTTTACAACAAAAAAATGGAATGCATTTAATAGTGACTTTTGAATCTATGTATGGTGATGAAACATTTAGGTTTGATGGAGTTATATCTCTAAGTAGCTGAACTAAAAAGTGCTAGTAAAAGCCCAAATGGGACATCCATAACTCTTTTGGGATTGACAGCGAACACGTCAGCATCAGGAGTTCACCTTCCCCTGCGAAGTTGCTGAAGGGCGTTGAAGAAAATCGCGTGAGCGAGGCATGGATGCCGAGCTAGCTTTCGGGGTACAGGATGTACCATCGGAAGCGTTAGCGATTTTCGAATAAGCACGAAGCCACTAATCAATGCATGTAACTTCGCTAGGGGCGTCTTGGAGAATCCAAGGAGGATAGGACGAGCAGTCCTCCTTGGTCGGGTGTGGGTTGAAGACCCACGACTTTGATTCACTTCGGCCGTAAGGCCGCAATTAATATAGCATTGTGCTAAACAGCATGAGGGTTGAAGCCCACGACTTTGATTCACCTCGGCCGTAAGGCCGCAATGATTAACAGTTACTCACAGGAAAATTGTGACAGGCAAAGATGGGATATGGGTGTAAATCAGAGCAGCCAAAGCTAACCGCCCAGTTGCCACACCTTCAACCCAAGGTTAAATCTTCACACAGACAAACAGCGCATTACCTGAGCTTAAATCCCATGGGACGATTTTTTCATAATCGTGTTCAAAGATATGCACTTCAAAATATGGCGCGAGTAGGGCTTGTAGCTCCGCAAAACTGGTGGCGACCATAGTGTGTTGGTCTTGCCATAATTCAGTCTGATGTGCAGATGTATCGCTTTCGAAATCAGTGAGTTGAGTAAAAGACTGGAGACTCTTTGCAATACTCAGATTTAACGACTGGTTTTCACCTTGACCACTGTAATGCCAGCCAGATTCAAAGGCAAAATGATGCCCCTCAAACTCGGCAAAATGCTTAATCGATAAGCGGTTATCGATGCGGTGCTTATCAACCGAGTTAAAACAAAATATCCCGCCGTCATTCAGGGCACTGTGCACACTGGCGATACAACTTTTAAGGCGCTCTATGTCCGCACTGTAATGGATGGAATATAAAAAACAGGTAATTAAATCCACTGGCTGCTCAAGATAAAAGGCGGTCATATCTTGCAGATTAAACTGAGCCTCAGGGCAACGACGCATGGCCATATCGAGCATCGGCTGATTAATATCTAGGCCACTACACTGATAACCAAGGTCGATAAAATGCCGTACATGTGGGCCAGTGCCACAGGCTAAATCAAGGTGTTGTTTACCATTATTCCCTAAGAACTGATGCAATCGATGGATGCTCGCACTCTGTTGTTGATAGTTAATATCGGAGCACATTAAATCGTAATAACCGGATAGATCGGTATAAAGCGCGTTAGAAGACATAGCAGCAAAGAGAAGGCATGGGCAATTAAGGGTGGCGCATGATATATCAGTTAGCCCAGAACCGATACACACAATTCCACAACCAATCTGAGTGCAAGGCACTTGGAGCACATTAATTCAATAAAACAATGCTACAGCGCAGCATAACAATCTAAGGCGTCAAAGGTAGTTAAATACTCGAGTTGGGGTTTGGCGAAGTAGTAACCTTGAAAATAATTAATACCACGGCCAACAAGATAGTCTAACTCCGCTTTACTCTCGACCCCTTCGGCCAACACCTGAGTGTTAAGCGTGCTACAAATCCCGAGCACTTCATCGATAACAAACTGTTTTTGTTTGTCTAAATGGATATCTCTGATCAACTCCATATCGAGTTTTAATACCTGAGGGCGCAAAAACTCCAACCAACTCAAATCAGCGAAACCACTGCCAAAGTCGTCGATGGCGGTGATAAATCCCCGTTTAGCGTAACTGTCAAAGATACGGCTTAATTTGGCTCTATCGACAATTTGCTCACCCTCAGTAACTTCAAACATGATGTTATGAATATTAAAACCAAAGAGGTCGGCCGCTTCAATCGAGGCGCGGATACAGGTTTCAGGGTTATAAACCGCATTAGGTAAAAAGTTGATACTTAATATTTTATCAAGGCCAAGCTTAGCGGCGGTTTCAATGGCTTTGACCCGACAAGCCTGATCAAAGTAGTACTTATTGTTTTCGTTTATACGCTCAAACACCCAAGCAGCACCTTCGCCATTTGGGCCGCGCACTAGGGCTTCATAACCATAAATCTGCTGATTTGGCCAATCGATAATGGGCTGAAATGCCATACGAATTTCAAATCCGAGTGACTTACCACTTAAACAGTCCATACAGGTTTGTTGCTTGATTCGAGAGGGAAAATCCATCATAGGTCTCCATAACCTTATCCTCTCTCAGTGTGGGGATAAATCGCTAATTTTGCCAGCGTTTAGTGCCTTTGCTCTGTTAAAACATGCAATATTGTAAATATGCTGACTCAGAATTAACCGATTGCGCCCCATAACAGCAATGGATGAGCCAAAGAATCCTCATCCATTGCATCTCGTTATGACTTATTTGAGTTTATAAACCACTTCGACTCTATCTTCGATAGTCACTTGGCCATATTGATAGCTTTCGGCGGCGCCCATGGCATCGGCCTTAGCATTCATACGTAACATCACCGGTTGCACTGGGCGTTGATCGTAATAACGAATTTGCCAAATCTTACCTAGGTTTTCCCCAAATCCCTTGGCTAAGGATTCTGCTTTTTGTTTGGCATCGACAATCGCCGCTTGGCGCGCCTTGGCCACATACTCGGCCTCTTTGCTCGACTTAAGGGCGATATTATTGACCCTGTTAATCCCCTCCTCTAAGGCGGAGTCTAAAATCGTATTTAAACGTGCCAAATCGTTAATAGTCACAGTGACTTGGCGACTCGCGGTGTAACCAGTTAGCTCAGGTGCTTTATCCTGCGCATACACATATTGGGGTTGCAGATTTAAGTTGGCGCTTTGGATCTGCTCCTTGGTAATGCCCGCGGCGGTTAAACGGGCGATAAATTTCGCCACCGCCGCATCCGAGTTATCTTTAGCCGCCTTAGCGTCTTTCTCGGTGACAGCCACTTCGACATTAAGCTCTGCCATATCCGGCTCAACCTGAATTTGGCTCACCCCCATGGTTTCGATATGGGGAAAATCTACGTCGGCGGCCATCGCCTTCGCGGTAAACACTCCTGAAAAAAGACCACCAGCCACTAATACAGCTAAAAGAGAATGCTTCATTGTTAACTCCAACTAAATCATTTAAGGCGAGACTGCCGTGGTTCTGACGCGGCGGCTATCGGTTAAAAGTGCGACTTGCTGTACCAATATGTAACAGCACCATTTGTCGTCCGTTGCGATAGCCACGCATCATGCAAACTACCCCTATAAACGCAGGCAAAAATAAAAAGGGTTAATTTTTTTGAAAATTTTTTCAATCGGCGCCGAGCGGCTGTGCACTGCGCTATTCAAACCTTAAAGCCATTCACGCAAGATGAAATGTGGCGGGATAACTAAGCTACGGACTCTGCCGCGCCGCAACTGGTAGAAACGCACTCTTGGCTGTACACTTTTCACCCAAAGACACTGTACCTTTTAATCACTTCAGGTATAATCCGCGCTCTTTTTACGGCGCTTTTTTATCAGCATCAGCGAGACACCATGACAGTTGAAACTTTTAATCCTAAGCAAACAACCACGCTTGAGACCCCAGCCAAAACATTAGAAGCCGCCAGTGCTGACTCTGTTAATACGGGCAATGCTGCCACAGGGAATCGCATCGGTTTCGTGTCTTTGGGTTGCCCAAAAAACCTAGTGGACTCAGAGCGCATTCTGACCCAATTACGCATCGACGGCTATGAGGTCACCAACAGCTACGACAATGCCGATCTGGTAATCGTCAACACCTGTGGCTTTATCGATGCGGCGGTTGAAGAATCCTTAGATGCGGTGCGCGAAGCCCTAGAAGAAAACGGCAAAGTGATCGTGACCGGCTGTTTAGGCGCCAAGGAAAACCAAATCCGTGAAGTGCACCCAGACGTGCTCGAAATCACGGGTCCACACAGCTACGAAGCCGTGTTAAAGCATGTACACAAGTACGTGCCAAAACCAGAGCACAACCCATTTACCTCGTTAATCCCGCAAACTGGGGTTAAGTTAACGCCTAAGCATTATGCTTATTTAAAGATTTCAGAGGGTTGTGATAACCGTTGTACCTTCTGCATTATCCCTGCACTGCGTGGCGATTTAGACAGCCGCCCAGCGGGTAGCGTATTAGATGAAGCCAAGCGTTTAGTTGAATCAGGCGTACAAGAAATTTTAGTCGTTAGCCAAGACACCTCTGCCTACGGTAAAGACAAGGGCGGCCGCACCGACTTCTGGAACGGTATGCCAGTGAAGCAAGACATCACTAGCCTTGCTCGCCAACTGGGCAAGATGGGCGCTTGGGTACGTTTACACTATATCTACCCATACCCATGGGTTGACGATCTCATCCCCTTGATGACCGAAGGTTTAATCCTGCCATACCTAGATATTCCAATGCAGCACGCCAGCCCACGCATCCTGAAGATGATGAAGCGTCCAGGCCGTGTTGACCGTCAGTTAGAAGCCATCCAACGCTGGCGCGAAATCTGCCCAGACTTGGTGATCCGCTCAACCTTTATCGTGGGCTTCCCAGGCGAAACCGAAGAAGACTTCGAAATGCTGCTCGACTTCCTGCGTGAAGCCCGCCTCGACCGCGTAGGCTGCTTCAAGTACTCAGAAGTAGAAGGCGCTGTAGCCAACACCATCGCTGAACTGATCAGCGAAGACGTGAAAGAAGACAGATACCACAGATTTATGGAAGTCCAAGCCGAGATCAGCGCCGAGCGTTTAGCCCGTTTCGTTGGCCGCACTATGGATATTCTGATCGATGACGTTGACGAAGAAGGTGCGATTGGCCGCAGCTTCGCCGATGCTCCAGAAATCGACGGCATGGTCTTTATCAACGGTGAAACCGAACTCGAACCCGGCATGTTAGTCCGCGCTGTGATCACTCACTCGGACGAGCACGATCTGTGGGCCGAGTTAGTCGACGCCGATGCCGAAGATGATATCGAGGCTTAAGCCTTCAAATCATTCAAGTTTTAATAAGACGAGCCACAATCTCAATTGTGGCTCGTTTTTTTATGGGCAAAATCTGGCGAATCCTCTCAATAGGTGAAGGTTAACTCTCAATAGTTGAAGGCTAGATAGTGCGACAAAAGGGATTGAAAAGGAAATCGCAAGGCAATGTGAGGGAGGAGTCTAGCAGGGATTAAATGAGCAGGATTAACGCGGCAAAAACGTTAAAACATCATCCCCATAAAGTCGAAAGGGGTATCGCCCCTGTGCTGATACCCCTTTCGGTTTGCTGCTTTACGGTTATAAGACCCTTTGCCCTTTTTCGGCTTTTCGGTACGCATCCGAAATAACGGACTAGTCACCAGCGCCTTAAGTGCATTGTCTGTAATGGTGCCGCGACCATTTTCATGCTCTTGCACACTCTGGGCTGTTACTTTTGCCACATTTATCTTAGTCATAATGACTCCTCAATTAATCCTCAATTCATCCTATATTGGTCAAGGGCCAAGTTAATCATTCTCAGCCAGCGGCGACACTATAAACCAATCTAAAAAGATGTACAGAGTTTGTGCAAAACCACAAAGAATAGCTCTTTTTATTATCAAAAAGTATGATAGATTAATCCAACAAAAATAATACATTAGGCTAACAAGCCTTCATTTTAAGTCGCTATTTAGCGATACGATTACCCTTTGTAATCACGGGATAAGGAGATCATTTTGCAATTTGCAGTTATTTATCGGCCCTTACTTAGCCTCGTTTTCCTATTAGTCAGCCTCTTCCCCAGCTTAGCGCAGGCTTTTTCAAGCTCTGAGTGCATCATTACCATGGGTTATCGCACCAGTGAGCGCCTTCCTTTTATCCAACACGAACCCAATAACCAAGGGTTTTACCACGATATCTATCAAGCCGCCGCCGAGCGGATTGGTTGCAAACTCAGGATCACGCGGGCGCCTAAGATGCGTATTTTGCGGGATCTCAAACTCGGAAATATCGATTTTTATCCTGGGCTGCATTTTAGTGAAGAACGTGCCCAATTTACCTATTTTATTCCTAATGGTCTGTCGGAGCGCATTATTGGAATTAGCCGAGCGGGTGCGGCAAATGTTGGTTCATTAGAGCAGTTATCACAGAGCGGTATGACGCTATTAATTGCCCCGGGCAGCTACGACTTTAATGGCATATCCGAAACCATGTCGGTCCGTAAACCACCTGAACTCAATGTGCCTAAGGCCTTAGATTACCTTATTAGTGGCCAAGGGGACTTTTTTATCTACGATCAAGCAACTATCAGTTATTACCTTAAAAATCGAGATACAAGCCAATTTAAGCTACACCCTAATTGCTGCCAGCAACCTCAAGCTATGTATCTGGGATTTTCGAAAAAAAGCCGCCATTTTCGTGGGCAACATAACCCTAACTATCGCGCCGATCTTCCCTTAAGTCCGAATAACAGCCCAAGCGTACTCGCTGAAGATTCAAAGGCCTATGAATTTGCCAAAGCACTCGCCGCCATGGATGCAGAAGGGGAAACCCAGCGGATCTACTTTAATCACTTCGGTTAATCCTAGGGCGCGTTAAACAACGCTGCTTATTATCCTCACATTGGCGCTAGCTTATCCCCATCTTGGTGCTAGCGAGAACTTCAGGCCGCTATTTCAGCTTTATCTTTATAAGCTCTGCGACAATATGCCGCACTTGTCACACTTAGATGATCTTTATAATGCAGCGCAATTTATCTAAGTGAATGGAAGACAATAAGATGGCTGCAAACGCTTCAACTATTCCCCACGGCTTTAAATGCTCCGCAATCGCCAGCGCGCTGACCTTAGCATTAGGCGCTTCAGTTGCCTCACAGGCCATAGCCGACGAGGCAAATCAAACTCAAATTGAACGTATTCAAGTCCATGGCGAACAGAGTATTGGCCGTAATGCCTTAGGCTCGGCCGATGGTTTGCTGAAAGATCAAGGCGTCGATTTCTCCGAAGCGGGCGGCGTTTCCGCCTTGCCCGTGCTTAATGGCATGATGGGCGATCGCATTAAAGTGTTAGTCGATGGTGCGGATATCACCGCCTCCTGCGCTAACCAAATGAACCCACCACTTTCCTACGTTTCCGCTAATCAAATCAGCTCGGTAGAAGTGGTCGCGGGCGTGTCCCCTGTCAGTGCGGGCGGTGACAATATCGCCGGGGTGATTAAGGTTAATAGCCTGAATCCTAAATTTAACGACAGCGACAACATCAGCTTCGAAAGCGGCGAGATTTCATCGGGATACCGCAGCACCAGCGATGCATTCCTACTCGGCGCGAAGGCTGGGATTGCCAGTAAGGACTTAAGTTTCAGCTATCAAGGCGCCTATGAAGACGCCAATAGCTACCACGATGGTCACGGCGATAAAGTACTAGACACCCTTTATCGCGCCCAAAACCATGCGTTAACAGCGGCATGGCGCGATGACACACAACAACTGGCGATTAAGCTAACGCACCAAGCAATTCCATTCCAAGGTTTCCCGAACCAATACATGGATATGACGGATAACAAGAGCTACGGTGCCCTAGTCCGCTATCTGCGGGATTTAGACAACGACGGCGAATTTAGCGCCCAGTTAAACTGGCACAGTGTGAAGCATGAAATGGGCTTCTTCACCCCAGAAAAAACCGGCAAGATGCCAATGAATACAGAGGGTAGCGATTACAGCTACCAACTGCATTGGCGCCTACCCATGGGCGATAACAGCACGCTACTCATCGGCCAGGAATTTTATAACTATCAACTCGATGATACTTGGCCAGCGGTGCCCGGCACTATGATGGCCCCCAATGACTATATCAATATCAACGACGGTGAACGCCGCCGCGCCGCAGTTTATGGCGAGTGGCAGCAAAACCTCACGCCACTCTGGTGGTTGTCTGCTGGGGTGCGTTATGAATATGTCACCACAAATACTGGCGAAGTGCAGGCATACAGCAATATGCCAATGATGGGCATGCCCAATGTGGATGCCGAGGCGGCAAAAGCCTTTAATGCCATGGATAGAAGCCGTGACGATAACCTTATCGACGCTACGCTGTTGGCGCGTTATCAGCTATCGGCCAAACAACAATTGGAATTTGGCTTAGCCCGCAAAAACCGCGCACCAAACCTGTACGAGCGTTACAGCTGGGGCCGCGGCGTGATGGCAACCACTATGATTGGCTGGTATGGCGACGGTAACGGCTATGTCGGCAACCCAGATCTTAAGCCTGAAACGGCGCATACTCTGAGCGCGGCCTACAAGTTTAATGGCGATGAATGGCAATTCTCGACCACGGCTTGGTATAGCGCTGTAACCGACTATATTGATGCCGAGGTGATTGGCAGCTTTAACCGTACAGGCCTTGCCAGCGGTAAACGCAATATCCTTAAATTCACCAACGAAGATGCCAATTTATATGGCGCTAAGTTTAGTGCGGTCTACCTATTAGCCAATACCGACAGCGGTAAATGGCAGATGCTGGGTAAGATCGATATCACCCGCGGCGAGCGTGATGAGGGTAATGAGCCACTTTATCAAATCAAACCGCTACAAACCGAGTTAGCCCTTAGCCATCAACTGGGTGATTGGGAAAACCGCCTATCATGGCAATGGGTAGCGACTAAGGATAAAGTCGATGAGCGCCGTTTAGAAAATGAGACCGACAGCTATTCGCTGTTAAATTTAAGCAGCAGTGTTAAATGGCAAGAGCTGAGTTTAACCTTTGCAATCAACAACCTGTTTGATACTTACTACGAACTGCCACTGGGTGGTGTCAACCTTGCCGAATTTAAGGCCGATAGCACGGGTGGCTTTAGCCAAGTCGCAGGTTCGGGTCGCTCATTTGAATTAGGCGCCAGCTACAAATTCTAATGACTACCGCCGCTAACAAGTGGTGATGCAATTTAGGGCGGGTCAGTTAAATCAAAAAGGGCAAATGCAGCTGCATTTGCCCTTTTGTGTTTCAATTGACTGAACCGTTATATGCCGCTGGCTAGTTACCTGCGACCTTCATCTCGGATAATAAGATCCCGCCGGTGAGGATAGATGAACGTAAATCGAAGTCCTTACTGACCGCCTGAATCCCACGGAACATATCCTTAAGATTGCCAGCAATGGTAATTTCTTCAACGGGGAACTGCACTTCACCATTTTCCACGTAAAAACCGGCGGCGCCACGGGAATAATCCCCCGTCACCATATTCACGCCTTGGCCCATCACTTCAGTGACAATCAAGCCCGTGCCCATGCCTTTAACTAACTCATCAAAACTTTGACCAGTGTGCGCCAGCGTCCAGTTGTAAATCCCGCCCGCATGACCTGTATTAGGTAGGCTCAATTTGCGCGCCGAATAACTGGTTAGTAAATAGGTTTCTAAAATGCCACTGTCGATAATGCGTCTATCTTGGGTCGCCACGCCTTCGCTATCGTAGTTGGCACTGGCGAGTGCGCCTAATAGATGCGGCTGCTCTTCAATATTGAACCAGTCAGGGAAGATTTGGGTGTGAATGGCATCGAGTAAGAAACTTGATTTACGATACAAACTACCGCCACTGATGGCACCAATCAAATGGCCGATTAAGCCAGTCGCAATCTCTGGCGCCAGTAATATTGGCAAACGGGTGGTGGCAATCTTACGAGCCCCTAAACGGCTCACGGTTTTCTCGGCGGTTTTTAGCCCCACCGATTCAGGAGAAAGCATCTCATTGAATTTACGGGCGATAGTGTAATCGTAATCCCGCTGCATATTGCCGTCACTGTCTTCACCGATCACGCTGCAACTTAAGCTATAGCGCGAGCTGCAATAGCCATTTAAGAAGCCGTGGCTATTACCGTAAACCTTAACCGACGTATGGGCGTTTGCACTGGCGCCGTCGGAGTTATTGATGCGCGGATCGGCATCGAGCGCTGCGGTTTCGGCGCGAATGGCCAATTGGGCTAATTCGTCGGGGGAAATATCTTCAGGATAATAGAGTTTAAGATCGCGGATCTCGGTCGCCATTAAGGCTTTATCGGCTAAACCGCTAAACGGGTCGGCCGAGGTGTAACGGGCGATATCATCTGCCGCTTTAACCGCAATAGCAATGGCTTCAGGACTGAGATCTGAGGTAGATGAACTGCCCTTGCAACCATCGCGATAAACCGTAATACCGAGGGCGCCATCTTTATTAAACTCTACCGTTTCAACTTCCTTTAAACGGGTTGAAACCGATAATCCCTGTTGTTTACTGATCGCCACTTCAGCGGCATTTGTCCCTAATTTATTCGCATATTCGAGGGCCACAGCAACCGCATCTTTCAGCGCGGTCAATTCACTATCGATTCTGTTCAAAGACACAAAGCAACTCTTTCGTTATAGGCAATGGCGCTAGCATAACAAACACCTATCCCATTCTCATTATTTATTGCGCGCTTTACTGATTGAATCGCGCTTTAACTAGGCGAATTTTGGCGGGAGATGTTATTATTAGCGCGTTATTTAACTGAGGTTTTATCTATATGAAGATTGTTGGTGATTCAGAACATTTTAAACAGCCCTATGACAGTAACGACGATTATGTCAGTAAAACTGAGGATAAGCGTGACTGCGAAGCGGCTCAAAAAGTCGGTATGGAACTGGTCTCACTCAGCAAAACCCAGCTAGATAAAATCGAGCTGGACGAGCACTTGTACGACAGCATTCAACAAGCTCATAAGATTAAGCCAAAGACCGAAGCCTATCGCCGCCATATGCAGTATATCGGCAAGCTGATGCGTAACGTCGATATTGAACCTATCAAGGCGTCGCTCGCGGTCGTGCTTAACAAAAACAGCAACGAAACCGCCAAGTTGCAAATGTTCGAGAAAATGCGTGAGCGTTTACTCACCCAAGGCGACGGTGAAATCCAAACCTTAGTGGAACATTACCCACAGTTGGACAGACAAAAACTGCGTACCTTAGTGCGCCAAGCAACCAAAGAGCTGGCAAAAGGTCCTGAGTCAAAATCCTCAAAAGAGCTGTTTAAATATTTACGCAGCGAAATCCAAGACTAGCGTGTTGAGTTTTTGAGATTACATTTTACTGTTCAAGCAAGCTCTAGCTCGCGAAGCGAGGGATAACACACCGTTATTCAACTCAAATGACGGGCGGCTCTTATGATTAAAAGTAAGAGTAAGAGCTTGCCAGAACACCCTCTTGGCCAACATATGGCTGCAAAATAACCCTGAAAGTCAACACGCCCCAATCCCCGCACTTCGGAATATTGCCTTAGGCGCTAGGCGCGATTTAGCAAAAGTTAATGTCTCTAACCTTGCTTTCTATGGGTCAACAAAACTGGGAAAATTTTATCCACGAGTTTTGCAAACGAACAACATGGCCTCGCCAGTCAGCGTAAAAAATGTCGTTCACTCTTAAGCGAACGACATTAGCATACCTCAGTGCTGTTACTTTATGAGTCAATACCTTAGTTAGCTCTGCAACTCTACTGCTTTGCGCAAACGTAGGCTGCGCAGCGCCAAATACAACATCCCTACTGCTCCCCAAATTAAGCCAAGTCCTAAGGACTGAGGCTCGAGGTTTATCCACAGCACGCCAATGGTCGCCGCACCACACAGGGGCAAGATGAAATACTGCAAATGTTCCTTAAGGGATTGATTACGTTTTTCTTTAATATAAAACTGCACTATCACCGACAGGTTAACAAAGGTAAAGGCAACTAAGGCGCCGAAATTTACCAAAGCCAAGGCCATTTCTAAATCAAATGACACCGCCGAAAGCGCCAGTAACCCCACCAGAATCACGTTAAATGCCGGAGTACGCCATTTTGGGTGAACATAACCAAAACCTTTATTAGGCAGCATATTGTCGCGCCCCATCACATAGAGGATTCGCGCCACCCCCGCATGAGCCGCCATGCCCGATGCTAACACCGCAATCGTTGTCGCCACCAGCACGATAGACTGGAATAAATTGCCGCCCACATATAGCGCTATCTCAGGCAGCACAGCGTCTAACTGCTGGAAGCGAGAAATATCAGGGAAATAGAGTTGTAAGAAATAGGACACGCTCACAAAAATCACCCCGCCAATCAGTGCTGTCAGTACAATGGCGCGGGGGATCACTCGCTTAGCGTCCTTGGTTTCTTCACTCAATGAACTTAAGCCATCAAAGCCTAAGAAGGAGAAACACAGAATGGTCGCGCCAGTAAAGAGCGGCGCTAAGGTTATCTGCTCCGAATAGAATGGACGCACGCTGGCAATAACCCCTTCACCTTCGCCAAGGGACAAGCTATGGGCCATTAAACCGATGAAGACTAAGATAATGGCTATCTGAGCAAATACGATAACGCCATTAAAATTCGCGACTAAATCAATGCCTCTCAGGTTGAGTACCGTCATGACGGTGACTAAACCAAAGATGAAAATCCAAGGCTCCACGTTGGGGAACATGGCAGTAAGGTAGATTTTGGCCAATAGCATGTTGATCATCGGCATAAACATGTAATCGAGTAGCGATGACCAACCCACCATAAAACCGATATTTGGGCTAAAGGTTTTTTGGGCATAGGTATAAGCCGACCCCGCATAGGGATATTTACGCACTAAATGACCGTAGCTAAAAGCGGTAAACAGGATACCCGCTAATGCGAGCAAGTAAGAGGTGGCCACGTGGCCAGAGGTGATCTCAGAGACAATTCCGAAGGTGTCAAACACGGCCATAGGCGTGAGGTAAGCGAGCCCCATTACAACCACTTGCCATAGATTAAGGCTTTGCTTTAAGCCCGGTTTTTGTTGGCTCATATACCACCTCCGAGTGCCGTCGGTGGAATGACTAACGCAACATCTTGATTGACGGCAATGACCGAAAATCCGGTAAACAACAGCCCCATTGAATTGTCCTCAGTAAAGTAGGTTCAAGCGAACCTCGTATCATTTCCGGATGTTTACCGGCCTCTATTGGTTTAAAACCCATATATTCAAAAAGAAAATAACCGAGGCAATGAATGCCTCGGTTATTTTTTCGGCGCGCATTTTCGCCCAAAACAGGGTAGAAGACAACCCAATAAGCACATTAAGTGCCTTTTATGTGTCCTAGATTAGGGCGTGTTGACGTTTCGAGATTAGATTTTGTTCGTTCTGGCAAGCACGTGCTCGCGAAACGAGGAATGATGTGTCGTTATTCTACTCAAATGACGAGCGGCTCTTATGACAGAAAGTAAGAGGAAGGGCTTGCCAGACGAACCCTTCGGGCAGCATTTGGCTGGCTTTTCTGCCGCGTTATCGTCCGTTTATGTAGAATAACTACACTGCACGGACTTTGCCTTGCATAAAGCTGCAAAAATAACCCTGAAACGTCAACACGCCCTAACAATGGCAACAATATCTGTAGAAGAATAACTCAACACAGGCAAGAAACGAGCGAATCTAAAGTCTATATTGATGTTTGTAATACATTTGCTCGGCGTTTAATCCCTAAAATGGCAAGGCCAAAAAATGCCGCAAATAAACCCCAAAGCTGTAACCACTTTGGCAGTACACTTGCCCACGTCGCGCCCATTTGGTTCAGCTCCAACATCCCCATAATGGCGGGCACCGCAGGGATAATCTGCGAGCCCAGCACAAGCGGCTCAGGGATTAAGGCAATCGGCCAGACAAAACCAGAGACAAACAGGATCGGCATTGAAATTAATAGCAATACTTGAGTCGGCAAATCGCGGCGGGTAAACAAGGTGCTCATCGCGACTCCGGCCGCCGCCGTTGCCAATAAAAACGGTAATAACCACAGCGCGACCAGGCCAAAACTCGCTTGAATACTGACGTTATACCAGTGGTAGCAATAGCCCACATAAAAGCTGGTAAACAGAGTATAAATCAGCATAAAGGCTAAAATTCGACCGCAAACCAATTGCAGCGGCGACACCTGTTGCCAATAACCCTGATGACGCCACTGGCCTGCACCTAAAATGCCAGTACCGATCAGCAGTGTTTGATGCAGGATCAGTAAAAATAACCCCGGCACGACATAAGGTGTATAGCCTAGGCTTGGGTTAAACGCAGGAACACTATTTAAGTGCAGCGAGTTGAGGTTCTGCTCGGCCTCTTTAGGATTTTTCCCCTGGGCGAGCATGCCAATCCATTGAATTTGTTTACCGGCATCCATCCCCGCGCTGACAAGACCTTCGGCCACAGCGGAGTAAATCAAGAAGTAACTGGCATCACCGCCGTAGCTTAAGGTTACGCCCTTACCTAACAACAAATCGCGGCGAAATCCTTCGGGGATCACTAATAAACCGTGCGCCTTACCGGTTTCGATAAAGCGCTTCGCCTCGGAGATAGAGCCGACTTGGCCTATCACTTGGATTTTTGCACTGGCATCCGCATGGCGAATAAGTTGACGACTCAGGGAAGAATGGTCTAAATCCACCACGATAAGTTGTTGTTCTGTGGGGACTTGGTGCAAATAAGGCAAGGGATAGAGCACAGAATAAAACAGCACACCGCCAAATAGAGTTACGGCAATGGCCTTATCGCTAACAATCGCCTTTAATTCAGTGAGCACTAACTGCCATAAATTCATGTTATTGCCCCTTCACTGATAGAGATGTATCGGTGTCAGCCGCTACCGAATTGGGGGTTACCGTTATCGGCAGTAGTTTGCTCGCCAAGGCATAAATCACGGGGAGCAGGCAAATAAATCCCCAATAGCTACTCAATTGCTGCGCCATCGTTGACCAAGTAGCACCGTAACTGACCACACTCACATGGGACTCAATATAATGGCTAGATGGCATAATCAGTCGCCACCACTGGGCGAGTTGCGGCATATCATGGGTAGGAAAAGTGATCCCCATAAAGGCAAAGGCAGGCGCAAATAACGCCGTGCAAAAGCTGATAACCCGCGCGCTATCACGCATCAGCACAAACACCAATAACACCAAACTCCAAACCGCCAGCAGCATGATCAACTGGGCAAATAGCAGCAGCGCTATACTGCCCGCTAGAGGCAACGCGAGATACAAGTACAACCAGGCTAAAATAAACCCACCCTGCAGCATCAATATCGGGGTAAACAGCAGGATTTTAGCCAACACCTTAGGCCAGAAATGGTCGGTTAAGACATTGGAAACCCTATCCGTTGGCAATGCAGCAGTTAGATGCAACTCGCGATTTAAGCTGTTAGCGATCACCAACATGGATAACAACTGCCACAACGCGACCAATACTGGCGGCACTAAAAAGCCAATATAGTTATTGTTACGATTAAACAATGCCGTGGTCTGGCTTTTGACCGGGCTTAAATTCACCGCCACTTGTGATTTTGGCGTGCCCGTCATCAGTTGCTTAAGGCCTGCGACCTGCAACAACCCATCGCCGAGACTCAACTGAATTTGACTCGACAACAGCTTACCCACCAGCAAAAACTGGCTGTTGTAGCGCACATCGATAGTGGGTGTATGGCCGGTAAGCAAATCCTTTTTCATATCATAGGGAAATACTACCACCGCATAGACCTGTGCCTGCTGCATAGCCTCGACGGCCGAGGAGAGATCGGAAAAACTCTGGGGATCTGTCACAGGATTGGCTTTGAGCTGACGGGTCAACATCCGGCTGAGTTGGCTATGGTCTTGGTCAACAATCGCCACGGGTAACTGCCGCGGTAAACCCGCACTAAATAACCACCACAGGCACAAAATTCCCAGCAACGGAATGTAACTGATAAGGGCTAGTTGCCAAGGATCGCGCCATAGCGCCTTAAGCTCGCGGCGCACCAATGCCATGAACAACGCCATAAAGCCTACGGAGGCAGACTCTGTCGCATCGGCGTTAGTGCCATGCTCGCTCAATGGCTTAGGCTCGCTCGGTAACTTGGTCACAGTCGTTACTCTGCACTGAGCAACACAGACATACCGACGCGCAGATCAGCAATTGGCGCCGTTGGGCGTAATTCAACCTCAAAGGTGCGCATATCAAAATCGTGGCCGCTTTCGGTCGAACGCCAAGTCGCAAAGTCGCCCATCACACTGATATGGGAGACAGTAAACTCTAGCGTTTTATCCAGCGCTGGCAGCGTTAATTGCAGTTTATCGCCCTTTTTAAAACGCTTTAGTTGATCTTCACGTACTTGGAATACCGCCCAAGCGTCCTGCATATCAATCAGACTCACCACCGGGAAGCCGCTGGGTGCCAACTCTCCCGCTTGCAACAATACTTCGCTAATTTCCCCTGACTTAGGTGCGCGCATTTGGCTATCGGCCATAATAGCACTGACTTCTTTCACCGCCCCTTCGGCCATGCGAGCGTTACCCGCCGCCGCAGCTTTGGTTTCGACCCGCGCGCCTTCTTCGGCCATTTGATACATGGCTAACGCCGCTTGTTCTGTGTATTTTGCCGCTTGCCACTGGGTAAAGGCTTCATCGCGTTTTTGCCGTGCAGCAACACCTTCGGCAAATAAGTTTTCGACGCGGGTATAGGTAGTTTTTGCCAGTGTTGCCGCCGCTTGCGCCTTGAGCCATTGCTCTTTAGCTGCCATCACTTCTTGGCTACGGGCACCATTATTTGCCTCTTGTTGCAAGGCTTTAGCGGCATCACGGCCACCTTCGGCCTGCATCAACTTGGCATCTAGCTCTGGACTGTGGATAGCAAACAGTAAATCACCTTCATTGACACTATCGCCACGGCGCACAAGCACTTGTTCGACCCGTCCTGGCACCTTAGAGGATACGTTATATTCGCGGGCTTCAATCTGCCCCTGCAACACACTCGGCTTTGGGCTATAAGCCAGTTTGAGCCCATAGGCTAAAATAAGGCCTAATGCGACCAACGCCGTGAGAGCAAGAATTCTGTTAGCGCGCATTGATAGTCTCCTGCGATTGAGTGCCTGTGGCACTGCGACCGATAAATTCATCTAATTGACCACTGATGGCCATTAATCTGGCATAGGCTTGCACATAGCGATAACTGGCACCGAGCTGCTGGGTTTTAACGGCGCTCAGTTTTAATTCGGCATCGACCCTATCGATAGACGTTGAAAGCCCTTGATTAAAGGCGATTTCCCTTAAACGCAGGTTCTCGGTGGCCAGTTCGAGTGAGGTATTCAGGGCCTTGAACTCTTCTTCGGCCTGTAATAACTGGCGGTAACTTTGGTCGAGCAGCAAACTTAAGTCTTGGCGTGTCTGCGCCTTAGTGTAACGGGCTTGCAGCAAGGCACTCTTAGCCGCTTCCACTTTACCGCTGCGGCCATCGCGGCTCAGCAAGGGCACTTTTACACCGACACCGACCATCCAGTCCGGTTCTACCTTAGAAAACAAGCTGTCATCTTCGTATAAGGTGTAATTACCAAAGAGGAAAACCGTGGGGTGATATTTACCTTTCTCTAAGGAAACCAAACCATTCGCCTGCGCCTCTTTAGCCTCAAGTAGCTTAAGCGCCGGGTGTTGATTTAAGGTCATTTGGGTCAAGTCCCCCAATGACGGCGCCTGTGGCAGCACAAATAGCGGCGAGTTAGTACTGACATCACTTCGTTGCAACATACGCGATAGGGCGATAACGGCCATTTCATGTTGGCGGCGGGCGCTGCCTAAATTGACCTTAGCATTATCTAAGGCCACTTGAGCATTCAGGCGCTCGACCTTAGCGATTTGCCCCTCGCGCTCCAGCACCAGCGCATGGTCAACGTGCTTAGTTAAGGAGGCCACCAGCTCGGTTTGGGTGCTGACGAGGGATTGAGTCACATCAACGGCATAATAACGATCAACCAACTGAGTGAATAAGTCGCGGGTTGCTAACTGTAATTCCTGTTGTTTCTCGGCCACCATGGCGGCATGAATGCCTTGAGCCGCGGTGATCTGGCCGCCAGTATAAATCGGCCACATCGCCTGTAAGCTGGCGCGGAAAATATCTTGCTCGGTAAAGGGCGTGACAAATAATGAACCCGGAATACTCGCCAATATGCCACCTAATTCAGGAGGTAATGGCAATGAACCCGAGGCAAGGGGATTAAGATCCCTTAAATCTAATTCAATTGGTTTTTCGAGGTGGGTATAACTGCCATTCAGACTGAGGGACGGCAGATTTAAACTTTCGCCCGCCTCTTGCTCGCCCTTGGCGCGATTCACCTCTTGGGATTGAGCCTGGAGTTTATCGCTCACCTTAAGCACTTGCTGCCAAGCCTCAGTAAAGCTACTGGGCTGGGCGTAGGCCGCTAACGGCAATAGTGAGGGCAAAGGCAATAAACACAGCCATGCCAAACGTGATAGTTTCATTAACACCTCTAGAGTAGTTACTCTAATTTCCTTTGCAAATGATAACATCCATCATGGAAGGCGGCTAGAACCCACCGCTGGAAGTGTAAGATGGGTTCTAAAATAAGCACTTAGCCAATCAACGTAGGAGCTTCTAGCTTCTAGCTTCTAGCTTCTAGCTTCTAGCTTCTAGCTTCTAGCTTCTAGCTTCTAGCTTCTCGTTTTACGCAGTACCGCCTACGGTCAGCTTATCGAGCTTAAGGGTCGGTTGACCGACACCCACAGGCACGCTTTGGCCATCTTTACCACACACACCAACGCCCTTATCTAGGGCCATGTCGTTACCCACCATGGAAATCTGGCTCATGGCTTCTGGGCCATTACCAATCAGGGTAGCGCCCTTAATTGCTTGAGTCACTTCACCATTTTCAATCAGATAGGCTTCAGAGGCCGAGAACACAAACTTGCCTGAGGTGATATCGACCTGACCACCACCAAAGTTAGGCGCATAGATGCCCTTCTTCACCGACTTGATGATGTCGCTCGGTTCAGACTCGCCCGCCGTCATATAAGTGTTGGTCATCCTCGGCATCGGCAGATGCGCATAGGATTCACGGCGACCATTGCCCGTTGGTGCTACGCCCATCAGGCGCGCATTTAATTTATCTTGTATGTAGCCTTTGAGAATACCGTCTTCGATTAACACTGTTCTCTGGGTTTGTACGCCTTCATCGTCGATGCTCAATGAGCCACGACGATTCGCAAGCGTGCCATCGTCCACCACAGTCACCAGTTTCGACGCCACTTGCTGGCCGACCATACCACTAAAGGCGCTGCTGCCCTTGCGGTTAAAGTCACCTTCCAGACCATGGCCTACAGCCTCGTGCAATAACACACCTGGCCAACCATTACCGAGCACCACGGGCATTTCTCCGGCGGGCGCATCGATGGCATTGAGGTTAACTTGTGCCTGACGCACCGCTTCACGGGCAAAGGCAAAGCACATCGGCAAACTGGTTTCATCATTCACCATAAACACGCTGTAATCGTGACGACCACCGCCACCAGCACTGCCACGTTCACGCTTACCGTTTTCTTCTAAAATCACGCTGCAATTAAAGCGCACTAAGGGACGAATATCGGCAGCCAAGGTGCCATCGCTAGCAGCGACCAAGATTTCTTCGTGCACACCAGCAAGGCTTATCACCACTTGAATAATGCGACTGTCGAGGCTACGAACATAAGCATCGGCCTCTTTCAGCAGGTTGATTTTTTTCACTTCCTCCATGGCGGCGATAGGGTCGAGACTATCGTACAGTGCCAAAGCTTGCTGGCGCTTAAATGCCTGAACCTTGGCCAGCTCACCCGCCCCTGCAATACCGCGCGCCGCCTCGGCCGCAGCGCTTAAGGCCGCTGGCGTAATATCATCGGCATAGGCAAAACCGGTTTTCTCGCCGCTGATGGCACGCACACCGACGCCGCGTTCGATATGGAAGCTACCATCTTTAATAATGCCATCTTCAAGCACCCAAGATTCGTGGCGACTACCTTGGAAATAGAGATCGGAAAAATCGACTTTATGTTGATGTATGGTGTTTAAATAACTTTGTAACCCATCTAGGGCTAAGCCACCCTTTAATAAACTTTGCTCTACTTGTGCTAAAAAAGGCATCGCGGTTCTCTCTGAAAGCTTGGCTAAAATTGGCAACTCACTCATTTTTAAAATAACTTAAATTCGCTGTGAGTCTATTTCATCTAAATCTGTTGAAGGCTTAATCTGTTCAAGGTTTAAGGTTCGGTGCAGTAAAGCGATTATGTTGCGCCACGGGCATTTTACTGCGGATGCTGTGCACCTCGGCCACATCGATATCGGCATGCACCCAACCTGTACCGGTTTTCTGCTCGGCAATTACCTCGCCCCAAGGGCCTATCACCATGCTCTGCCCCCAGGTCTCGCGGCTGCCTTCGTTATGGGCGCCCCATTGGCCGGCAGCCAAAATAAAGCATTGGGTTTCAATGGCTCTGGCCTGTAATAACACCTGCCAATGGGCTTCTCCCGTGACCTTAGTAAAGGCCGAAGGCACGGTAATAATCTCGGCTCCCGCGAGGCGCAGCGCCCTGAATAAGTCCGGAAAGCGTAAATCATAACAGATGGTCAAGCCAATTTTGCCAAAAGGGGTGTCGATGACACTGATATGATTGCCGGGGCAGAAGGTTTCACTCTCGCGGTATTGCTTAGTGCCGTCAGCAACATCCACGTCAAACAGATGCAGTTTATCGTATTGCCCTAAGGTATCACCTTTATCATCAAACAGATAACAGCGGCTGTAGACGCGCCCATCCTCCGCCAGCGCGGGGATGGTTCCCGCCACCATATACACAGAGTAACGGGCGGCTAAGGCACTTAAGGCGGATTTTAACGGGCTAAGATGGCTATCACCCGCATAGGCGAGTTGTTGACTCTCATGGCCACCAAACAGCAGGCTGCATTCTGGCAGCACCACTAAGTGCGGGGCATTTTTGTCCCATTGCAGGCGATCACGGGTTAATTCCTCAAGCTGCGATTCGATAAACAACAGATTCGCGCTGACGTCGCGGCTGCTCTGACATTGCAACAGGCTGATGCGCATGACTATCTCCTTGAATTGTGTTTATCGACAATACCACCTTGGGGCTCACAGGCTTAGGTTGTTCTGGTTCGGCTTTAGGCGGCTCAGCAGGCTCTACCTTGGGGAGCGTCGGCGCTTGCGGCGATGTCTCTTCCTTAACAGCTTTTACAGGTTTCTCTTTAGCTTTATCAGCATCTAGCGCAGGTTGCTCGTTGTTTTTTTCGGGCTCGACGGGCGGCTTATCGTCTGTCTTGGTCGGGGCGCTATTCTTGACGGGTGGCGCATCATTCGGCTCTGCACCCTCGGTTAGCGCTGGCAATTCGCCCCCTACCATAGGCAGAATCGACTCGGGGATTTCAATCTCTTTACTCTTACGTTCCAGTTCCTCTACCACAGGCTCAGACATAGTGCCCGTTACTCGGAAACGGATCTCAGAGATCACCTCAATCACAGGCTCTAACACTTTGGTTAAGGCAAACGCCCCAAGCCCGAGCGTCCACGCACTGGTACTGAGCAGCACCACAGTTGGCACACTTGAGGCCAGTTGCGGCACAAAGCGAATATCATAGTTTAAGCTTTCGCTGGTAAGATCCGTATAGCCGCGCACCTTCATATTACCTGCAATCGCATCCATTTCAGTGTCCGTAGTTTTCACGACACCATTATCGATTTGCAGATTACCGGTAAAGGAATTGAAGTACATGCCTTGACCAAATACATCACTGAAATCTAAGGACAATTTACGTACTAATGAATCGAGGCTAAACAGTGAGAAAATCCGTGCGCCCTTATCGCTCACTTGGGATAAATGGCCTTTGCCCAATTCAAATTTAACTTTACCATTCAAGGTTTCAAGGGAAAACGCATAGGGTGCACCTTGCCAAGCTAGCTCGGCATTCACCTTCAATGGAGCTTCATTTACACCGGGATCGATCCCAAGTTGGTGACTCAAATAGCTAAACTGACTAGCATTCAAACTGACGGATAACTCGGTTTGATTTTGACCATTCTGCTGTTGCCAAATCCCATTCCCCTGCAAAGACACCTCTGGAGTGGTTAAAGATAACGTCTGAATGCGGTAACCCGAGGCTTGCGGACTTGCTTGCACCACTAACTGGCCAAATGGCTTATCGAAAAAACGAAAATCCTCTACATTCACCGCAACGGGCGGCAAATTAGTGAGCACCTGCTCCGCCGCAAAATCCGCTTCACCTTCAGGCTTCACATTGGGTGAAAAATAGAACTTACTGGCAGTCACTTTTAAACCTTGCGTCAACCAATTAGGGTAAAAATCTACCGTTCCTTCAAACTCACTGGCTTTGGCATCGAAGCGCCAACCATTTTCATTGGGTTTGGCGCTGAGTCTCAACTCTGTAAGCCCTTGCCCTAATAAATCAAACTTGCCGATATTTGCATCAATCCCAGCCACTGAAGGGAATAAGTTAGCGTTATTTACCTCTTCCACCAAAATACCAGTGCGAGTCGGTTTGTTATCTGAAGCAACAAAGGCATTAATTACGGGTAACCAATTAGCTAACTTGCCACTGGTTACATCAATCTTAATATGTCCAAGCTCGGTATTGGGCACCTCGGTAGCCTCGAAGAGTCGCCCTAATAGCAGATCAAAATAATTGAATTGCGTACCTTTTTCAGCCTCAAAGCCGCCAATAAACTCAGCTTGTTTATCGAGTTTTACCCTCAGGGTTGAAGTCTGCTGATCACCAGAAAACTCGGCCATTAAAGGCCTAGGCTCGTCAGCAGGTTTTGCGAAAATGCCCGGTAATGTTAAGGTGGCACCGACCAGATCGGAACCTAAATTGGCTTGAATTTGATAGCCTTGCTCATCGAATATCATGCTCAAGTTACCGCCCCAAGCGACTTTACCTTGGTAAAACTTACTTAAGGGATTTTGTAACTCTAAGGGTAAACGACTGAGATCCCAACGACTCTTCATATCCACATTCAGCGCAAAATCTTTACCTTCGGGTTGAGTGGCAAAACTAAACTCCAAGGGCTGCTCAAACAGGCGAGACTTAATCCCTTTGCCTTCGACTATCTCGTTGGCAAATTGCACTGTGCCCGTCACCGCCTTGAGTTGTAACCCTGGCTGCGCAATAAACACGGGCGTGTTATCAAACATAATTTGACCGCGGATATCCTCAGCCTCACCCTCATACAAGGGAATACTAATATCTAAATTCCCCGTTACCGCGCCCTGCACTTGCACAACCTTTAAGGTTTTGCCCACAGTATCGGCAAGGGGAGAAGCCTGTAGCACTTGAGTCGCAGCACTGCCTTGGGTCGCAAGATCGGCCTGAATTTTTAACAGCGAATGCTCGCCTAACTCGGGAATAAACACGTGGGCACCATCGGCAACCACATTCATCAACTTTCCTTGGTTAACCCAGATATCCATGCGGGCATTTTCAAACAAGGCATCGAGGGAAAGATCAGTGACTGCGGGCCAATCTGGTTGGAATTGGTATTCGGCATTGTTTAAGGTAAATGCCGCTTGGAACACACCGCTATTATCCTCAAAGGGAAAACTCGATAATGCCCCCTGCCATAATACTTGGGCGTTTTGACTCTGCCCCGCTTTAATCGCACCATCCAGATACTCAACCAGTGACTCGCCCATGGCTTTGATCGGGAAGTATTTATCCGCATTGGCGGCATTTTTGACTTCAACATTGGCGGCAAGGGACATACTGGTAGCAGCGCTAAAATCCAGCTTTAGAGCAGCAGCAAGACCAATATCGTCGTTTTCGAACTGCACCTGAGGCACAGATAAGGTTGCCCTTTGGGTATCGAAGGCACCGGTTAACGCCGCGCCATGCAGCACTAAAGGCGCTGAAAATTGATCGCCAAAATCGAAGGTATAAGTTTGCTCGGGAAGCGAAAAAATTAACTTTTCATCCTGCCATTGCAACTTCAGATCCAAGGGGTTGATATTGGGTATTCCTTCCACTTTCTGCCAGTGCAATTGCTTAACGCTAGTGCTTGCGAGCAAAGGCTGATCTGCCGCTTGATAGAGACGAATCGGTCCGACGCTACCCTCGGGCGCGAGCTGAAACCATTGCTGCAATATGGCTAAGTCGACACCAGGGAAAAGCGGTAGCAATGGAAATAACGTGTCTAAATCCAAACGGCTAACATAGGCATATAAAGCATCGTCTTGCTGCTTGGCCGCAAACTTCAGCTCGGGCCAATGCACCCCATTGGTGACAAAATCCAAATGAGTGCTGCTGATCTCCCAACCTGCCGCATTTGGCTCCCAATGAATGCTACCGGACTGGATCTCAAACTTTTGCGGTTGACCTTGCATCGACCATTGCAACCAACTTGGCTCAAACTGCACGAGTCCAGAACGTAAACTTCGATGGGCAAAATCAAACCACGCCTTAAGATTGACTATCCCTTCTAAGGGCAGTTTTTTGCTTGGATCATAGGGATTAGGTTGACGTGATGCCCATTCGCCCAAATCTAAGGACTGAGCCGCCAGATAAACTTGTCCAGTTAAACTCTCGGGCGCTGTAGCATCGCCGTTAATATCGAGTTGCAGGCTGAGCGATTCCTTAACCAAGGTATTGTTATCGAGGTAAATTTCCCCCGCGCCGCGGTGGCGCTCACCACTATTACGCCAATTGAGGTGACGAATATGAATGGGTCGATATTCATGTTGCAAGCTAAGCAGTTGCACCGAAGCATCCGTCAGCGAGAAACGCTCGAGCTGCTTTAAGAGCAGCTTATACAACCAATCGGTTTGCGCCGTTTGATTGGGAGACCCCTGCGCCTTATTACCCGATAATTTATCGATATCGAGGGCAATATGAACACCATCGAAATTGACATCTTCAATGCGTGGACTGGTGGTCAGTAGCGATTGCCAAAAATCCAATTTGATTTGGACATGCTTCACCAACACGGTAACAGGGAGCTTGTCCTGCGTAGGGATCACTAGATTATCAACCGTTACCGCTGGGCCAAAGGCCTGCCACTGGGCGGATAACTCGCCAACTTGGATATCAATTTGATATTCGCTTTTTACATACTCAACTAACTGCTGGCGTACTTCATCGACCTGAGGCAATAATCCACGGATCAAGCTTACCGTCAAGGCAAACAAGACTAAGATCAGTGCCAGTAATTGCCAGCAAAAACGGCTTAGTTTTTTAGCAGTAAAAAGCGTTGCCACTACATCATCACCACGTCGTATTTATGCTGGGAATACATAGGCTCATTTTGCAGGCGAATACGCTTACCTATATAAACTTCAAGCTCGGCGACCAAATGACTTTCATCTCCACTTAAGCTGTTATAGACAGCGGGCGAGCAGTAAAGCAAAAACTCGTCGGCGTCATAGGCCCGATTCAAGCGAATAATTTCGCGGAAGATTTCATAAGAGACAGTTTCTACCGTCTTCATGCTACCCGTGCCCTGACAGGCTGGACACTCACTGCATAGCACATGCTCTAAGCTCTCGCGGGTGCGCTTACGGGTCATTTCAACTAGACCCAACCCAGAGAAACCACTGACATTAGTCTTAACTCTGTCCTTGGCGAGCGCACTATTTAAGCTATTGAGTACCCGCGTTTTATGCTCGTCGCTCAGCATATCGATAAAGTCGATAATGATGATGCCGCCGAGATTTCGCAGCCGCAGTTGCCGTGCAATCGCTTGGGTAGCTTCAAGGTTAGTGTTAAAGATGGTTTCTTCAAGATTACGGTGGCCCACAAAGGCACCAGTGTTGATATCGACCGTAGTCATAGCTTCAGTCTGATCGATAATCAGATAACCGCCAGATTTAAGCTCCACCTTACGTCCCAGCGCACGCTGGATTTCATTTTCGACATCGTACAAATCGAAAATCGGCGCAGGGCCAGAATAGTGCTCAATCTTGTCAGCGATTTCCGGCATAAACTCTTGGGCGAAGGCTTGCAGCTCGGCAAAGGTGCGGCGCGAATCGACTTGAATTCGGTCTAATTCGGTGCCGACAAAGTCGCGCACAATGCGCACCGGCAGGGCCAGATCTTGATAGAGTAATGCTACGCCACGGCGCTGACGCCGCTCGGAGACCTTAGACCATACTCGGCGCAAAAAAGCCGCATCTTGGGCAAGTTCGTCCTCACCTACGCCCTCGGCAGCAGTGCGGATAATAAAGCCGCCGTCTTCATCGACGAATGGCAGAGTGATTTTTTTAAGACGACTGCGCTCTTCTTCCTGCTCAATCCGCTGGGACACCCCAACATGGCTAGAGCCAGGCATAAACACCAAATAACGGGAAGGCAGTGTGATATCTGTGGTTAGGCGCGCACCTTTAGTGCCCAGAGGGTCTTTCACCACTTGCACCATAATATCTTGCCCTTGGCGAACCAGCTCGGCGATATCACGGACCACAAAATGGCCCTTCTCCACATCGGCCACGCATTCAGTGTGCGGCACAATGTCGGAGGCATGTAAAAACGCGGCTTTATCTAAGCCAATATCCACAAAGGCGGCCTGCATGCCGGGCAACACACGGCTGATTTTGCCCTTGTAAATATTGCCCACCAGACCACGCTTCATGCGCCGTTCAATATGGACTTCTTGCAGCACGCCGTGCTCGACTAAGGCAACGCGCGCCTCAGAGGGGGTTACATTAATCAGTAATTCTGAACCCATCTTGCGCTGAATTTTATTCGGATTTAAGCGACTGGTATTCACGACTCACCCCATTAGGGAAATTAAATTAATCTCAGTATGTTCTAAGCCTGAAAACCAATACCGCAGACTAGATAATGCCAGCCTCAGATAAGAGTTGGCGAGTTTCGACTAATGGCAAACCGACAACACAGGAGTAACTACCATCAATTGACTCGACAAAACAGCCACCTAATCCTTGGATCCCATAGCTGCCCGCTTTATCCATGGGCTCTTGTGAGGCAACATAGGCATCGATATCTGCATCAGAAAGCACACAAAAACGCACTAAGGTTTCAACTAAACGCACTGCGGTATGATTGACACTTGCTAAGGCGACGGCGGTCATTACTGTGTGCACCTTGCCAGAAAGCGCACGTAGTACCCGCTTAGCATCGGCTTCATCAACAGGCTTACCTAATATTTCATTTTCAAGCACCACGATAGTATCAGAACCTAATACAGCAGGCTGTGACATACCTGAGCATAATGCAAGCCCAGCCTGGGCCTTTTCAGCCGCAAGGCGCTGAACATAATCCCGTGGTAACTCTCCAGCTTTAGGTGTTTCGTCAATATCTGGTGCTACTTGCGCAAACGTAAAATCAGCCCGTCCGAATCCAATATGAGTCAGTAATTCTTTCCGGCGCGGCGATGTCGAGGCTAAAACTAAATTCACAACTAACGAACCTTATAATGACGTCGAATGCGACGTAAAATCCAAAAAATCCAAGGCCAAAAAACGAGGCCCGATAGTGCAGGCAAAAACAGTTCAGAGTGGAATGTTGCGCCATCCATCACAAACTCAACCCAATAAACAATGAGGTGATAGATAGCAATTAACAGCATTATGACCAGCGACTGTTGCCATTTCGGGAAGTTACGTAAACGCTGACAATGTAAAATAGCAATATAAATCACCAACGACATTGCCAAAGAGCGAACACCTAAAGTCGCGCCCAAGAGAATATCAAGGGCTAAGCCCATAACCCAAGCCGTCAGAATGTTATATCTGTGGGGCAACGCAATGGACCAATAGATCAAAATCATCAGTAACCAATCAGGACGCCAGGCCTCAACAATTACTGGCAGTGGCATAATTTGGCTTAAGAGCCCAACAAATAGGGTTAGCCAAACCGCGATGCGTCCATTAGCAGCTTGTAAACTCATTAGTGCACCTCTGCTGGCGGTTGGGTAGTAGCAGCGTTAGATGCCCCATTCGCGTTACTGGATGCTGCATTGGGATTACTAGGTACCACATTGACATTTGTGCCCTGAGTACCGCCTTGAGTCGTTGGCGTTCCATTACTGGTATCAGGCTTAACGTCTTGTGCAGGATGATCTGCGGCCGGTACAGGCACTTGATTAGGCAGTGTCACCCCCGAATCTGGCGATGGCCAAATTAACAGGAGATAACGAATACGGTCGAGTGCCGCCAGAGGCTGAGCCGTGACTCGCGCATAACTTTGGCCATCTTCGGTAAAGACTTCCACTACCCGCGCAACCGGATACCCTTCAGGGAAGCGGTTACCTAAGCCAGAAGTGACCAGCAGGTCGCCCACACGAATATCGGTACTCTTGGCAACATGGCGTAACTCAATTTCATCAAGTTCCCCCGTCCCGTTGGCGACAAGGCGCACATCATTACGGGTAATCCGTACGGGTAAGCCATGGGACACATCAGACAGTAGTAACACTCGGCTAGTCATCTCACTGACCTGCACAACTTGCCCCACCACACCTTGCGCATCCACAACAGGCTGACCAACAAAGACGCCACTGCGGGAACCTCGGTTTAAAACCACATAATGATGGGAAGGATCGCTGGCAACCTCCATGACCTCTGCAACCATCTTGAGAGAATCCTGATAGGCAGGCGAACCTAGCAAGGCGCGTAAACGTTCGTTTTCCTGACGTAAATGCTCGAAACGCTGTAAGCGTTCACTCATTAATAATTGTTGCCTTAACAGCTCTTTATTTTGCAATGCCAACATATTGCGGGTCGCAAAACTCTCAGAAGACCAATCGAGGATCGCACTGGGGACACTCGCGAGGTATTGAATAGGGCTTAAAGCGGATGAAAGGGATTCACGGGCAGGCTCAAGGCGGTGATTTGCCGCAAGCAAAATCACCGACAGAATAATTGCCAGTGTTAAACGGAACTGGTTCGAAATACCACGAACAAAAATTGGCTTCATAGGAAAGCTAAGGCGGTGATTAGCCGCCCTATACCGAAGTTAGATTAGGTTTCTTCGGAGAACAGATCGCCGCCGTGCATATCAATCATTTCAAGGGCTTTACCACCACCGCGCGCTACGCAGGTCAATGGATCATCAGCCACCATGACTGGAATTCCCGTTTCTTGCATCAATAAACGGTCTAAATCACGCAATAAGGCGCCACCACCGGTTAACACCATGCCGCGCTCAGAGATATCAGAAGCTAATTCTGGTGGTGATTGCTCTAGTGCCACCATAACCGCACTCACAATGCCCGATAATGGTTCTTGCAACGCTTCTAAAATTTCGTTGCTGTTGAGCGTAAAGCTACGAGGTACACCTTCAGCCAAATTACGACCACGGACTTCAATCTCTAATACTTCATCACCTGGATAAGCAGTACCGATAGTGTGTTTGATACGCTCAGCGGTCGCTTCACCAATCAAACTACCGTAATTACGGCGAACATAATTGATGATGGCATCATCAAACTTGTCACCGCCAATACGCACAGAAGAAGAATATACCACACCATTCAAGGAGATAATGGCAACTTCAGTGGTACCACCACCGATATCAACAACCATTGAACCTGTGGCTTCAGACACAGGTAACCCTGCACCGATAGCTGCGGCCATTGGTTCTTCAATCAAATACACTTCACGGGCACCCGCGCCCATGGCTGACTCGCGGATCGCACGGCGTTCAACTTGCGTTGCGCCAACGGGAACACAGACTAAAACACGTGGGCTTGGGCGAAAAAAGCTGTTGTTATGCACTTGCTTAATAAAGTGCTGCAACATTTTCTCTGTCACATAAAAGTCTGCAATCACACCGTCTTTCATTGGACGGATTGCTTGAATATTGCCAGGAGTACGGCCTAACATCTGTTTAGCTTCGGTACCTACAGCCGCTACAGATTTCTGACCAGAGCTGTTACGCTCGCCACGTATAGCAACAACTGAAGGCTCATTGAGGACGATGCCTTCATCACGAACATAAATTAAGGTGTTAGCTGTACCCAAATCGATCGATAGATCATTAGAAAAAATGCCACGCAGCTTCTTGAACATGTAACTAGCCTGTATTCTGTGGAGTCAGAAGAAAAGAAAAATCAGCTAACTTTATCAATGCCACCCTGATTCCACAAGACCGTTGAGGTTAACAATCGCTAATGGAGTGATTTTTTTTCAAATAGACCACTCAAAAACACTATTTAATCGATAAACGCGCCTTATTGAACAAAAATCAAACAACCCAAAACCCCATTTAATACAAGCTGGCAACATGCGTAAAACCTGTATCTTGCATTTTAGCCTTAGCATGATGCTTTGAGTTCATGCAACAAAACCCATCGCATAACGATAAATCACTACGGACTAATTCCAATTCAGCAAAATCGATCTACCTCACTAATTAACTTCTCGCCAGTAGATGATTCTGTCATGACCACGGTAACGCCCAAAAAATGCACTCGCACGGGGATCGGATAAGCTGGTTGGAGACACCCCATTCCAATTCCAATACCATTCTAACCAAGTCGGTACCTCTAAAGGTGCGGTCACTTGACCGCGATATAAGTTGCCACTAGAGGTGAGAGCTCGCCACAGCAAATCAAATTGCCCCGCTTGAAATACTGAAGATGCACCAGTGCGAGTAATACTCTGCCCCGTGGCTAAATCCGGGTCAAAATTGTAGCCAAGGCCTGCATTATCCACCTGCGATCCAAGGTTGTAGGTAGCAATAGTGCAGCTATCATCGCCATTTAATACCCAATTAGTCCCATTCCAATATTCGGCTCGGGTCGGCATCCTAAGGATTTCAGTTTCTGGACCATAGGTATTGTCCATCACCACCCTGCCGTGGCGCAGGATCTGTGTGGAGATTTTCTTGGCATTACAGTTAGTGCAAGCGCCCGAAGATGCCGCATCCATATCCGGTAAGGCCACATAGCTGTAAAGTCCATTTGGCCGAGGATCGTTATCCAGCAACTGCACGCCAATATCGAGCAGCTCGAAGGGACCGTCTTGATAAAGATTCGTCGTCACATTTGGGGTTACTCGGTTTAAATAAGCGCGATAAGTACCATCGACCATCGCCACACCCTGACTCCAGCTATCAACCTTTACAGGCAAGGCACTTAAGCGACTCTGTAAATCGACACCATTGTTATTGTTTTCTCCGACCAATTTCGCGGTCGCAAGGGAGAATGGTGGGAAATAGTTTTGTGTCACCGCGCCGCCGATATTCAAGGCTTTGATGCTCATTGACATAGGAAAAGGTTGATCCATATAACTAAAACTGCCACAGGCAGGTAAGACAGAAACGTCTCCCACTAAAAAACTATCGGGCACAAAGCGACCAATATTGGCTGAATAGCCAATCGGAATATTCAAACTGCTGGCTGAGCCAAGATAATTAGGACTCGCCTGCGCCGTAATTTGAAATACGCCAACTTCGCTAATACTTTGATTACTGATGGTGTTGAGATTATTAGTTTGCGCGGTATGGCTATAGGAAGTGACGCCTAACACCCCATCATGGCCACCACTGGCGATACTAGGCGCAACAACTTTACTGATAAGCTTCATGGCTTGGTCGCTAAAGTTAGGTGTCGATAAGTTGCCCGAACAAAAATCCGTATCGCCATCTTTTTCCCATGCCATGGCTTGTAGTGTCATACCGAAATTCTGCCCCGCTTTACGGTAAGCACTACAGCTCATATCCGCACTTGGGCAGCTGGCACTGGCATCCACGGGTTTAACACATAATCCTGCCGGCACACTGACAAACTGATCGGAGCCTGTCATGACTAGACCTTGTTCATTACCACTACCAACATATTGCGCATCGAGCTGTAATTTACCCGCATCGGGATAATTCACCGAAATATTTGCTTGTCCGTTCGTATCAAATAACAGACTCAGCGCCGTTGGCGAGGCGCTAGAGCTACTAATTGCCGTATTGTTGATCGTGACGGCTTTCGGCGAGATAGGCGCACTTGGGGTCTGATAACTGCTCCAGAAATTCAGCGTCTTAGTCTGACTTTGGAAGCTTGGAACACATTGCTGAGTCACATCAGATTTTTTCACAGCCTTGACTACTACCTGCTCGGGGCGATTAGCACGCTTATCAGGCACATCGAAGACAAAACCACTGTCGGCGAAGGTGAGTGAACAGTTGTTTTCACTCAGGCCACCATTTCCGATACGGCAAAGGGTTTTACTTAAAGGTTTGGTTGTCGGGCTCGAACCTTTTACACCTAAAGTCACAATGCCAGCAGTATTGCGCCGTAATTGTAATTGCGCAGTACCCCCACTAAAGCTCACTTGATTACCACCAATCCATACGCCTTCGGAGGCGGATTCAGGTAGCAAGGTCGCCGTCAAAGGGTCAGTAAAAAGCTGGCTACAACTGGCGTTTGCACAGGCTCGAATTGTCACAGTTTCGGGATTACAGGTTAACCCCAGACCCGAATGGTCAAACTCAAAATGATCGATTTGCGCGCCAATAGGATTAGATTTCAACGCACAAATCTGAACGTTATCGATTTCATGGTTGTTATTCGAGCCACCGGTTGACCCTGTAAGCGAGAGTAAGAAATCACTCGGTGTAGCCGCTTGTCCAGATTCCGCCATTGCATTAAAGGCAGGAATTAAGGTGACAAATCCCGAACCCGTATTACGTTCAATCTTTACCATCGACTGACCGGATACCTGCGAGTCGATAGTGATTTTATATCTATGTGCTGGTGACACATTGTTGCCATCGACCGTGGGAGATAAACAGTTACCACTGGTATTGGTCGTGCCATTATTACAAGTCCCACGCAAATAACGGTAACCAGATGTGCCAGAACCAGAACCGCGAACAGCAACTGACTGACGCCGTTGTCCCGAAAGATTTATGCTCCCACCTTCACCGGAAAAGTTGCCAAACTCATCGATCCCGATACCTAGCCAGCCCCCCGCAAATCCGCTAATACCGGGCTTGAATCCATAACCTAAGGGACCACCAAAGGCACCAGGCTGGGGAGTGATCGCGGCATCAGATAACACTAACGCAATACCGTCGGCACCATTGCCACCATAGGCATAATGATCAAACTGGATCTCCACTAAGTTTGCCGCGGCTGGGAATAATCGTTGATAGGTCGATGCGGTGGATTGATTAGATGAAGCTTCAGTTAAGCGTAAACGACCACTACGAATCGATGGAGTAAAAGTGCCGCTACTGCGGGAAACGACCCAGTCACTGCTTAATGCACTTTGGGAAAAAGTATCATTAAAGCATTGTAAGACAGGTGCACCGGCATCATAAATCACCTTACTATTGCTGCCTAGGGTGACGTTTTTAGCACTGAGTCTACCTACCAATACCGCACTATTGAGTAACGTCGCATTATCGGCGACATAGTAGCTACCTTGAATCTGAGCGTTACTTTGTACTTCTAGCCTATTGCCTACGTATACATCAACAGAGGTGGGCGCATTAAAAACTGATGAGAGAGCAATGGTAAAATTACCTTTAATATACAGTTTGGTATCGCCTGTACCCACTATATTTAACGTACCTGAATTCAGGTTAAGATCGCCATCAATAATATAAGTTTTACCAGCCTTTAAGGTCATGGTCGCTGCATTATAAAACGTCAGATCTTTTATAACATATGTTGAATAAGCATCAGATACGGTGACATTACCGCCTGTATTAATCGTTAATGTGCCTATATCCCAACGACTACTATTAAATCGTTGACCATAACCCGCTGTCGTTCCCAGCTCTACAGAAGGCGTTGTCCAATTGGCTACAGTATTGGTTGCAGAGGTAGAGCTACTGACAAAAGTGGGTGCTGCTCTTGCCAAACTGGGAGTCCCCGAAATCTGACACTTCCCTATACCACAAGCATTCGCATTCATTTCATGGTAATTTTTTACCGTTTTAAAGCAAACATCTAAAACATTATAATTTTCAATGAGCGCACCGCTTTGCATATAGAGTTCGCCGGTACTACTAAAACTCTGTATTGGCCCAGGAAATACACTATTGCAATCAATTGCAGCATAAGTTGGCGATGAGGTAAGAATAAAAAATATAAGCAGTAAATTAGACGATAAGCCACGCATATAATGAGTTTGAAAACGTAGTGCCAAGTTTAATATCATCAAAAGTCTAACCACGGGCTTCTACCTCTACTTGACGGCTCACACGGGTATCCCCACTCTCACACACCGCTTTACTATTGATCCGATATTGAGTGACAGCGCCAACTGCATAGGATGTGCAGCTTAAACTGACGCTACAGGCATGAAAGCCCACCACATCGGGGGGTGTCCAACTGCTTGAAACACTTGCACATGTCGCCGTCGCATTAGCGGGGGCGTTTAATGGGAATAATTGCGCTAATGCGGCATCGGCACCGCTGTTTGCTGCGGCTAATGCACGGGTCCCCCACACCTCTTGGGTTAATCCGCTATCTGCATCTTCAACAATATTAATTAAGGCGGCGGCCAATAAAAACATCACGGTAATGACAAAAATACCGATCACTAAGGCGCTACCGGCTTGGCGCCGAGCCGAAGACTGACAATACTTTGAGCGCGATAGGCTAACTAAGTTAGGGGACATTAATCACCTGCACTTGATGTCGATATTGAAATGTCTCGCCGTTAACATTAAATCGTGGTTGTAGATGCACCATCGCATTATTGACTAGGCTCGATGGTGTTAAGATCAACGGTAAATCGGCGTTATTACTCAACACATTAGCCACATTCTGTGCCATTAGCACACCCGAACTCATATCCGCAGGTGTTGGCTGGTTAGCATTCAACCCATAGCCAGTATAACGCCTTAAGGTTAACTCATTGGTCGATGACGCTTTTTCAAAGCAATAACTCACTGGGGCCGAAGCAAAATAGATCCGCTGACGCGGAGAAGCTTCGGCAAATCTCGCATTGGCAGTAAAGGTTAAAGTCACTTGGTTTGCGGCGCTGCTAACGGTGTTAATCTGCGCGCGTTTTTGTCTCGTGATGTTATATACATCGCTATCGGTTAAAGGATAAATCCACACATATTGGTTCGCTGCAATCTTACTGGTCAGATTATCTAAAATCACAGTGCCCGTTAGCGCTGCTGTGCTCGGCGCAATCGGCATGGCTAAATAGGTGGTACTCGTCTCAATAGGGACAAATTCAACACATTGATAGGTTAAGCCATTACCATTGAGCCGCACACTGTTAGGCACGGCGCTGCGCAGCTCGCGGGTCATACGCTCCACAGCAAAACGGCTCTGGCTTAACACTTGGTCAACCGAACTCGACTCCACAAAAATTCGCGTGCCGAAGATAATAAAGCTACTCACCCCAACCACAAGAATGCCTAAGATCAGGATCACAGTGACCATTTCAACTAAGGTAAAACCCTGTGCGCATAAATGCTTACGCTTCATTGATAAAGAGCGCATTAGTAATTGCTCCTTACCAAATTGTAAGTGATCACTTCGTTATCTGGTGTGGTGACATTAATGGTCACTAACTTGGTATTAGGCGCAGGCCCAAAGGCGACTGTGACACTTAGTTGATAGTTGGGATAAGCCTCTGCATAAGTTTGGCTGGAATTGAGCATAGTGGCGTTTTGGGTTAGGCCGTTATAGTCATCCACATCGTTAAAATCGTTGCGTCCCTCTCCCGCTTCGGGCCCCAAGTTGGCCGAGCAACTACTGCCTAATGGACTCCCGCAAGCCGGCACTCCGCCATTGGCATTGGTGTTTTGATCATAACGTTTGCCCCAAATCTCATTCATTACCGAATGGGCAAGCTCGGCACTTTTTACTCGGTGTAAAGTCTTGGCAGCGCGATCCGCCTGCGGAAATAACATGCTACTGAGCATCACAATAGCGATGGCAATGACTAACATGCCAACCACTAATTCGATTAAGGTGAATCCCTGTTGTGGTTTGGATTTTAAGAATGGCGTTATTATTCTGCTCTCCAGCAATCGAGGATTAATTCGCATAAATATAGCCCTCGCTGGAGATATTAATCGCCACAGTGTCATTGGCAATCACATTGATACACGGCCCATTACAAGCAAGCGACGCTCGACCATTGATATCAAAATCAAGATAAAAGCTCTTGGCATTGTTGCTGATAAGCACTAACTGCGCACCACCTTGAAAAGCTTGGCTGGATAAAGGGTTAGGAGATAAAGGCGTGCCCGTACAACTAGTGCTATCGCGACTGGCGAACTGGCTGACTTGATAACCCGTCGCCGACACGACTACGCGGTAACATCTATCGGTATTATTTAAGGCTTTTTGCTGAACCTGGCGCAGCTCGGCCATAAACTCATTACGCAGACTAAAGGCACTGTAGGAGGACTGACTAAATAAACGCGGCAATACCGTCACCGATAGAATCCCAATCAGGATAATAGTGGTCACAAGTTCAACTAAGGTAAACCCAAACTGTCTGCCGGTGGAAAATCTACGCATTGTCCGCTTTGCCGTGATGCTAGGTTCTAGGTTCTAGGTTCAGTTTCTGCCAACATGATTATTAAGGCAAATATTTCGCCTAAACAAAAGAAATAATTAGCAAATTCAATTTATTATAGCCAACATTCCAATAGATTGCTGGCCTAAAAAAAAGGCCTGCTAGGCAGGCCTTTTAATGTAAAATTCTCTAGCAGCCAGACACCACAGTATTAACAGTAATAGGACCGTATGCAGTCAGACCATTCACATACTGAACATAACAAGTACCAGGGTTGTTGGCAGCTTTTGGGCTAACTTGCCCTTGAGGATAAAAATAAATACTCTTACTTGCGCTATCCTCGAGGTAAATCCACTCGCTTGATGTTCCACTAGTTGCGGCATTAATGTCTAGTGCATTTGCAAGCGAACCTGTCCATACAGGCGTTGCATGGCCATAGTTAATCAAAACTGTTTTACCAGTTTCAACTGTGACATTCGGAACAGGCGTTGCAGTAGAAGCTACTGTATTATTGCCCGCAATTAACGATTTTGAGTTAATTAAAGTATCTGCACCTTTAATCGCTGCCTCTAATCCTTTCACAGTTGAAGCACGAGCATCCGATTGTAGGTTGATAAATTTAGGCGCAGCAGTAACAGCCAAAATTCCTAGAATAATAATTACAACCACTAATTCGATTAATGTAAAACCACTTTGCTTTTTCATTTAAAATCCTTATTTAACAACCTGATGACTCAACATGGTACTTAGGAGGATTGCTAGAATCTGCCTGTTTGTATTCAACCCAACATTTTGCCGTATTTGAAGGTGTCAACTTTTTAGGATGAATAATCACAGGAGATGTAAGCGTCGTTGTTACAGCGGGTGCTTCAACGATTGTCCACTCGTTAGTAGTATCTAAATCAAGTACTAATACCATATCAGCTGCTGCTTGCTTCAGATACCCATAAACACCGTTAACTTTAACATCGTCAGCTGCATCAGAATTACCTTTATCATCGATGATAATGCTAGATGTGGCCTTACTTTCTAACCCTTGAATAGCTGCCTTAGAATAAACAAGCGAATTAGCGCCTTGCAAAGACGCTTTGACACCATTCAAAGTAGATGCGTAAGCATCAGATTGAAGATTAATAAACTTAGGTGCCGCTGTGACAGCAAGAATACCTAAAATAATAATAACTACGACCAACTCAATTAAGGTAAAACCTTGTTGTCTTTTCATCATTAACTACCTATGTAATAACAATTCTAAATACGTAAAATTCACGCCTGTATAATTAAGGCGTAAATGGTGTTTGAGTGAAACTTAATACTTTGCCTGTACCTGGATTATAAACCACGCCTTTAGCGCCTGTGGTTGATAAATCTGGTGCTGGAGTTGGCACACCAGTATTTTGGTTTAGCACCAGTGAGGCCACTTGATGATAAACACATAAATCCAAACCACTCACGGCTGTACCCGCAATGGAATTAGTACTGCCACCCGCACCATCGATAACGCGTACGGTGTAACGTTGATTTCGCGCATCTTGCGAATAAAGCACATTACGCGGCGCACTTTGCAATACCGTATTGAATACCTGTTGACAGCTTGCATCCGTCATCGCCGTCGCATCGGTACCAGAGGTACCCGTTGGATAGCCAAAACGTGGGTCGAGTGAAACAGAAGTACCATCTAAGATCACACTGCTATTTTGGCGACCATCGACTTCCCATTGTGAACGCACAAAACTCACGGCTGTAGATAAACCACCCGCCACACCGTCCACACTGGCATCTTCAGCATCATCGGTGACGTTTAAAAAACGTGGGATTGCCGTTGCCGCTAACAGACCCAAAATGACGATCACTATGACCAGTTCAATCAATGAAAAACCATTTTGTTTAGTCTTCATTAGTTTCCCCCTACTTGATGAAAGTCCATTCTAACAGCTAAATCAGTTTATAAAAGCCCGTTACTTAACAATATTTTAGGAGTTCGTCAAAAAAATGACCCTGCCAGAGTTTAGTTGATAGCCAATACTATCCCCATTTTGTGAGCGATAACGGCAGCTATTATCCTTGAGAAAATAGCTACCAATGAGGGAGTTATCTGCCGCCTCCTGCCCCATGAGTTGCCACCATAAGGCTTGGCAACCTTGGTCACTAAGTTCGGTCGGTTGCGGCCATCCCTGCGCGCTCATAATCACCAGCGTTTGCAGCTCATTATGAGTGTTTTGCTCATTAAACACTTCCCAATCTAGTCGCATTTGTTGTGGTTTGCCAAGGGATAACCATTGAGAACGGACCATAGCCAACACATTTAAGAAGCGACTATGTTCGACCTCCACGCTTCGGGCGGCAAGTTGTGGCATAGTGGCAAAATATTTAACCCCAATCACCGCGAGAATAATCAAGACCAAGGTCAAGCTAACGAGCCGCCCATAAACCCGTAACAGATTGCTTTCAGCCTTCTGTTGGCTCTGCATCTATTTGATCCTAATTGAGTTAAACTCTCGACTTGGCATTACTTCCCGCCTTTAACCACATTGAGCATATCCCACATCGGCAGGTAAATACCCAGCGCCAGTACCAACACAATAACGGCCACAATACCGATTAAAATCGGCTCTAACTTAGCGGTAAGATTTTTAAGGTCATAGTCAACCTCACCTTCGTAAAAATCGGCGGCATCATTTAACAGTTGGTCAATTTGGCCGGTTTCTTCACCGACGGCGACCATTTGCAGTACCAGTGGCGTAAACAATTTACTCTGATTCGAAACCCTCAGCATAGATTCGCCTGACTCTATGCCACGGCGCATCCCGACAATTTTGTCGTGCATATACGCATTATCTACCGCATCGGCGACCAGGCTGAGCGCCTGCGTCATCGGCACGCCCGCACTTAACATCATCGAAAAACTGCGGCAATAACGGGAGAGGGTCGAGCGCTCAATAATCGAACCCACAGCGGGAATATGTAATTTCCACTGATCCCACTGTTTCTCGCCTTTTTCGGTATGGTGCCAATAACGGATCCCAATAATAGTTCCGAGTAGTAGCAGTAACATCAAAGGCCAGTAGTGAACAAATAAGTTAGATGTGCCAATCAACACCTTAGTCGCCCAAGGTAAGTCGGCACCGAAACGGGCAAACATTTCGGCAAATTTGGGGATCACCATGATATTTAAAATCACCATGGCCAACGCAATGGCAATCAATACAAATATGGGATAACGCATCGCGGCCTTAATCCGGCGGCGAGTTTCCTGCTCACGCTCGATATAACCCGAGAGCTGAATAAAAGCATCCTCTAACTTACCGGTGTTTTCCCCCACATGAACCATAGAAACAAACAAAGAATCAAACACATCTGGATGTTGATTCATCGCAGACGACAGCGGGCGCCCAGCAGTTAACTGCTCTGAAATATCATTCAGTGCATCCTTCATCCGTTGGGAGTGGGCAGTTTCGGATAATCCCGCAATGGCGCGCAGGATGGGGATCCCCGAGCGCGTTAGCGAATACATTTGCCGGGTAAAAATTTGCAATTCATCTAAGCCGACTTTACTACCAAAGAGCTGTATCAGTGAAAATGACTTCGTCACCTTTGCCGCTTTGACTTCCAAGGGAATAATGCCGCGCGCTAACAGCATATCAGCAGCAGCACTTTCTGAGGCAGCATCGAGCTGACCTGTTACGGCCTGACCTTGTCCACTGCGTCCACGGTATTGATAAACCGGCATAATTACGCCTCAACGCCTTGCTGACTGATAATATCCCGCGAGAGTGGCACCTGCGACTCACTCACATCTTCAACTAGCTTAGCCACCTCTTCAATGGTCGTCATGCCCTCGCTCAAATATTGCAGTGCTGACTCGGCGAGTGGAGTAAAATTTGGGCTTTGCAGGGCTGCACGGGCAAAATCCTGTGGATTACCGGTACGCATCGCATCGATCATCTTTTCATCCAACTCGAGGATCTCAAAAATACCGATACGGCCGCGATAACCACTGCCATTGCAGCTTTGGCAGCCCGTGCCAATGCGGAACTTGGCCGATGAAAAGTCCTGACGACTAACACTATTCAGCCAGGCTTTTTCCTGCGCCGTAGGCTGATATTCCACCCCGCAGTTATGGCACACGCGGCGCACTAAACGCTGGGCAATAATCACCCTTAACGCACTCGCCACTAAGTAACTGGCGGCGCCCATATCGAGTAAACGCAGCGCGCTGGTTACCGCATCGTTAGTGTGCAATGTGGATAACACAAAGTGACCAGTGAGTGCGCCCCTTAGACCAATCTCAACGGTTTCTTGGTCACGCATCTCACCGACCATGATAATGTCCGGGTCTTGACGCAAAGTAGTGCGCAGCACGTTCGAAAAATCGAGTCCAATCTTATGGTTAACTTGAACTTGGTTGATCCTTGGCAATTGGTATTCGACCGGATCTTCTACCGTGATAATTTTACGATCCGCAGTATTGAGCTCACTTAAGATACCATACAAGGTGGTGGTTTTACCGCTACCCGTAGGCCCTGTCACCAGCAACATGCCGTGGGGGCGTTTAATCTGTTTACGAATACGCGCCAAAATATGTGGCGGCATCCCCGTCTCATTTAAGGTCAACAGCCCAGCGGATTGATCGAGTAGACGCATTACCACAGATTCGCCGTGGTAAATCGGCATGGTCGACATCCGCACGTCAATCTTGTGACCTTTAATTTCCATATGGAAACGCCCATCCTGCGGCAGACGTTTTTCAGAAATATCCAGCCCAGCCATAAGCTTAAGCCGCAGTACTAAGGCCGCTGCGATATTGACTTCATTTAGAATGGTCTCGTGTAACTGGCCATCGATACGTTGGCGGATCCGCAGGGCTTTTTCGCCGGGCTCAATATGAATATCCGAAGCGCGCATTTGCACCGCATCTTCAAAAATCGACTGCAGCAACTTAACCACTGTGGTTTCATTATCGCTATCGCCCGAGGTCAGGCTCGCCAAATCAAACATTTGATCTGCGGCATATTCCTCTTCAAGCTTACCAGCGATTTGCGCGATTTGGTCGGTGCGGCGATACAGGTTATCGAAGGCTTGCAATAATTGCTGCTCGGGTGCGACTGCGACACTGAGCTTTTTCGGCGCAATTAAGCTTTCTAAATGGTCGAGCGCCTGCAAATCCGCCGGATCGCTCATGGCCACTAATACCGTATCACCCCGATCTTCAACCGCAAGGGCACGAAAACGCCTTGCTTGCACCTCAGGGATCAGATTCACCACCTCGGTGGGAATTGGGCGTTTGCTGATATCCAGCAGCGGTAGATTTAACTGCTGCGACAAAAATTGCAGCAGTTGAGTTTCGGTAATAGAGCGCAGCTCAATCAGAGTTCGGCCAAGTTTATGGCCCGTCTTACGCTGCTCGCCCAAGGCTTGTTGTAGCTGCTCTTCGGTAATAATCGATTCTTGAACTAACAGATCGCCCAAACGCATCTTTAATCTGGGTTTCATTGGCTATCTCCTAGTTGTTGTAAACGTTGTTCAATAAAAGCCGTGGCCTGAGTTGATAAACCGGAATAGCTTAATGCTGTACGATAGGCTTGACTGGCTTGGGTAAATTGCTTTTGAGAGTCAAGAGCATAGGCTAATCCCATCCACCATTTCCCCTGCTGCGGCTCCTGCTGCAATAACTTGCGGTAAGCCTGTTCAACTAACGGATATTGCCCCTGTTTTTGGGCTAAATCCGTCTGCGCTAACCACTTTTGCCGAGCTAAAGGATGACTATCGGGGATTTGCGCAAGGCTAGCAAGTGCTGCGTCAGTATCGCCCATCGCATGTTGCACCCTAGCCAATAACAAAGCAAATTCAAACTCTTGCGGATAAAGTAATCGTCCCTGCGCTAACACTTCGGCCGCTTGGGGCTGCTCACCTTGACCATAGTGCAACGCCGCCAGTTGTTTGCGCGACTCGTGTAGGCTCGGGTCGAGCTTGAGCGCTTTAGCGTAGTAATCCATCGCCTTAACCAACTGACCTTGCTTTTCGGCATCGCTCGCCAATACCAGTTGTTTTTGTGCTAACTGGCTTGGAGAAAGCTTTACTTCCGTCACCGCCATTTGCCCTGTTGGCTGAGCCGAAGCTTGAGTCGAAGCAGACTCGACTGACTCACTCGCCTTGGCCTCTGTTTGGGTTATTTTTACTTCACTCTGATTTACGTTAACTTCCGCTTGATTTGCTTTAACCGCAACCTGTTGTGGCTCAGTTTGTGCCGGCACCGACTCTTGGTGTAATGCCGCTTTGTTAGGTATATCAGGTGAGGTATTTGCAGCAACCGATTCTGTTGTCGGTTCACTCGTTGGCTCAACGGGCGCCGCGTTTACACGGGAAGATTGAGCCACACTTGGGGCAGATTCTACTGACGCCGACATATCCTTTGCTGGAGCATCTGTCGACGACGGACTCACTTGCACCATCTCCACAGTTGGCTCTGTTGGTATAGTCGTTTCTGCTCCCGTTTCTGCTCCCATAGAACTCGTATCTGTCTGTGGGTTTGTGTTATCCGACTGAGTTTGCGCACTCATCACAGTGTTAACACTGTTATCAGTGGCATTCCTTGAGTCGTACATGGCCTGAAAGGCATAAACCGACACACCACCTACAAGCAGTGACACTAAGCTGATGACTAACCATTTACGTGATGAATTGGGACGCCCCAGAAACTGGGCCTGATGAACAGCCACATTGCTGAGAGAATGCCCCTGCTGGCGTTTATCGAGATCCTGCAGCATCTTGTTGATCACGCTCATGCGGAGCCTCCCCACAACTGTTGTAGGTTAACGCCTGATGCCAGCAATGCCGCAATTGCCGCTGCACATACTATCAGCGCGATCGCCATATAGGTCGGCCAGTTTTGCGAACCGCGACTGGCATCTTCGGTATCCAGTATCGCGCCCTTAATGTGGGCGATGCGCACCTGAGTTGCCCCTTCGCCAAAACTGAGCATCAGGGCTTTATGGGCTAAAATATTGATCAATCTCGGAATGCCTCGTGATGCCTCGGCGATTTTACGCGTCAGTTTAGGGCTAAATAATGCTTGCCCCGCATAGCCTGCCACCGCTAAGCGGTAACGAATGTAGGCATCGGTTTCATCCCAAGTTAACGGCCGCAGACTGTAACTAAAGGTGATGCGCTGCCGCAGTTGTCTAAAGGCTTGGCGCTTTAATCGCTCATCCAACTCGGGCTGACCAAAGAGCACCACTTGCAACAGCTTACGGCTTTCGGTTTCAAGATTGGTAAACAGCCGCAACGCTTCAAGGCTCTCATCGGGCAAGGCCTGCGCTTCGTCCAGCACTAATACGATGGCGTGACCATGGGCGCTCAGGGCGAGTAATTGTTGCTGAATAAGTCCAGTGAGTTGCTGCTGATCGATTTCGCTGGTGTATTTTAATCCAAGTTCATTGGCCACCGCCCAGCGCAGCTCGACGGGGGTGAGATAAGGATTAGGAAGATACGCACAATGAAAGCCCTGCGGCAGCTCATTAATCAACTTACGGCAGATTAAGGTTTTGCCCGTGCCCACTTCGCCTGTGACTTTGATAAAACCCTCCCCGGTTTGTAGGGCGGTCTGCAATACTTGCAGCGCCTCTACGTGCGGGGATAACCCGAAAAAAAATCCGGTATTAGGGGTTAACGAAAATGGCGTTTGGCTGAGTCCAAAGTGCTTCAAATACATGAAAGCTTACTTATTTTCTGGATACCAACGGTCGAGTAAGGTCTTAGAACGCTCTAACTCGTTTTTCCACGTATCCCCGCCCACCACGGTCGGCTTTAACATAATAATCAGCTCGGTTTTCTTCTTCTGCTTACTGCGGTTTTTAAACAGTTCACCCACCCAAGGGATATCCCCAAGCAAAGGTACTTGCGATACCACTTCTGAGTTTTCACTCTTCATCAAACCACCAATGACGACAACATCGCCAGAGGCCGCGCGGATCACAGTATCAGACTCGCGAATTTCACTTTGCGCCAAGGGTAATTTTAAAGGTTGGTCATTGATTACAATGCCTTTTTCCTGTTCTTTGACATCGATCACCGATGGATGAACATGCAGTAATACGTTGCCGTCTTTATCGATTTGCGGAGTTACATCCAGCGCAATCCCCGAGAAAAAGGGAGTTAATTGAACTTGAGGTGTCGTAATAGGCGTAGTGCCAGCCACAGTAGTTGATGAAACATCGGTAACAAAATACTCATCGGTACCGACTTTAATTACCGCTTTTTGGTTATTCGATGCCGTCACCCTTGGGCTGGATAATACATCCACATCACCTTGGGTATCGAGCAGGTTAATCATCCCCGCAAAATCCGCACCCTTGAAACTAATCGTCGTTACGCCACCCAGCGTTGAGCTAATTTGATCACTCAAACCTGAACCAGCAGACGTACTTACGCCTACCTGAGTATTTCCCCCTGCTAACGCTGAGCCAAGCGCTTGCCATTGAATCCCCTGCTGATAACCATCAGACAGAGTCACCTCGAGGATCTTTGCCTCAAGGATCACTTGGCGTTGTAAATGTATCTCTGCCGAACTTAAAAATGCACGTACTTGACGTAATTCATTCGGATAGGCACGAATCGTCACTAATCCCGCCTGTGGAGTGACGACCACTTGGCGACCACCGCCCGTGTCACCCACAATGGCGGTTAAGGTTTCTTTTAACTCGCCCCAAAAATCGGTCTTAGTGTGCGAACGGATAAAGGTGCCATTGCTGCTATCGCTGCTGTTATTGTTGGCATTATTACCGTTGCTCGAATTGTTATTGCCACTAACGTTACCGTTATTCGAGTTATTATTGCCGTTATTGTTATTCGAGTTGCTGTTATCGGAAATTCGGCCCGAACTCACCGAGGTTAACGACAGGCCATCGCGTACCATGTATAAGTAATTGACCGGAAAAGTCTCAGTACGCATCCCCGCAGGGAATACTCGCAAAATACGTCCTTCACGGCTGACTTCATAGCCATAAATATCTTCAACCACTTGAATGGCTTCGCTCAATGTCACGCCTTTTAGCGACAATGAAATCGTGCCCTGCACATCGGGATGCACCGCCACACTAAAGGGGGTGCCCTGAACGAGGCTCGGGAAAAACACCCTCGCATCGACATCATGGGCAGAAACATCGATACGACGTTCGGTTTCCATGGGCGCAGCTAAACTGCCCATTAAGGTATTAGTATTCAGTTCACGCTGCACCGCCTCTGGCATAACGGCTGGCGGAGGTGGCGTTGACTGCTTCGCGGCCTGCATCGACGCAGAAAGAGCCTCTTTTGATGCCATAGGCTGCGGTCTATCTGTAGTTTGGCAAGCCATAAGGCAAAGTGAGAGTAGAGGTGTGAAGTATTTAATGGCGGTCATCTGAGTCTTATTCCCTATCTCTCTGTTATTGCTTGAAATAATGCTAATTTCCGTCCGTCAGAAAGTGATACTGACGAGGGGGTAATACGCACGACTTCGACCCCTTGGATGCTATCACCTACGGACACAATTTTATTATTAATCACGGCGTAAGCCGTGTTGCCTGAGCTGACAATGCTGTTGAGCACTAAGGCTTGATGCTGATTTTGACTCGCAGCGCTTACAGCCGAATAGCTTTTACCGGGCAAAGTAGGGTCCCGTAAGTTTTCAGCCGACACTTGTGCCGAAATCACCAGTAATGCGATGAAAATATAAGGCTTATTGAGCAACACTGATAAAGTCCTTATTAATACTCAAGGTATAAAGCTCGATATCGACTTTCCCTTTGGGGTAATCAGCCACTTTATAGTCGAGGCGTTTCCAGTAAAGTTTGTCGGGCATGGCTTCTACTGCTTCAACAAAACGCAATACCGAGAAATAATCACCTTCTAAGCTCATGCGGATCCCATGGCTATACAAATTCAACTTTTTCTCTTCACCCACCGCAAGCAGTGGTACGGGCGCGACAGAGGTAAACTTCAGTAAGGTAATTCCCTGAACCTGCCCAAGCAGATTACCCAATAGTTCAGGCATATAATCGGCGGGCACCATATCGACCATCTGCTCGTTAAGCTGAGTATCAAGCTGTTGATTTTGTTGCTGTAGCAAGGTTAAACGCTGGCGATAGTCCTGATTAGGATCTAGCGCTAATCGCTGCTGATATAAATCAATCTGTTGCACCGAAACCTGATTTTCTTGCTCTATGACCTTTAACTGCTGCGCCGTCGAATGCTGTTGTTTCCAAAGCGACTCAATAGGCATATAAGCCAACATAGCGATCAGTGCTAACAGGGCAATGGCGATTAGCCCACGCTCGCGTTGGCTGAGAGCATCAAACTTTTGCGCTAATTGTTCAAATTGGGCTTTCATCGCGCCTGCTCCTCTGGGGTCTCACTCGTCAGCGTGAAAGCCAGCGGTTTATCCTCACCGCGATCCATGGTCATAGAGGAAAAAGCCTGCCCTTTTAAGGTCTGGGTCGCTTTTAGCTTACTCACCCAAAGCGGGATACTCTGAGGATGATCTGCAAATCCTTCAAACATAAAGTGCTGCTCGTTAATCACAATATGGTTAAGCCAAACACTCGCATCGGCCACCATAGCCAAATCCTTCAATACAGGTGCAAAACCTCGGCTGGTGAGGGAGGAACGCAGTTCCAGCTCATTCATTAATAATTGCTTTAGCTCGAGCTGCTGTGACTCTAACTCGACGCGCGCGACTAACTCAGGATCGGGTTTACGGGCGGCGATTTGTGCTTCAAACTCCGCCTTTTGCTGGTCAAATTGCTGTTTTTGCGCTGACGCTTGGCTTAGCGCCTGCACAGACTCATTTAATGTCCAATAGCTAAAACCGGCAACTGCACCGCAGACAACTAACAAGCCTACGGTATAACTGATTAATTTAGCGAAGGTTAAGCTCTGCTTTGGCGGCAATAGGGCGGCAGAATATAGGTTGACTCTCGATTTTATCACTCGTCACCTCGTGAAAGCTCACTAAAGGCCAATCCTGCCATTTTCGCGCCAACGGAGGTCTTATTAACCACGTTTACAGCTTGATTAAAGTTGGCTGACACCAACTTCGCTAAGGCATCGACCGCACCGTCGGCAAATAACTCAATGGAGTTAACAGGAGGCTGGCGCAGTTGACTCTCAAAATAATCCATAGATCTTTGAATTTCTAGGCTTAAGTTATCTGCCAATCCATAGTTTAGTTCATCCACTTCAGCCTTATCTAATTGGCTAAAACCGCGTACACGGCGCTGCATATATAACAGCCCCTGTTTTACCACCGTCAGTAACAACTCCTGCCCAGAATGATGGCTAACGACCAATCTTGCCTGATTATCATCCATAAACAGGTTGGTCATCGCGAGTTCTTCGATGCTAATCCCTAAAACAGTCAAGCCTTGCTCACTGATGGCTTGAACCATATTGATCAATTTATCTTTATCAACCACGACAACATTGAGTTTATTGCTTGGCAAAGGGGGCTCAAAATAATCCAAGTGAATTTGCGGCACAGGAATATTGACCATATCTTTGATAGACCAAATTAAAGCTTGAGATAATTCTTCACTATCGACATTCGGTTTATCGGCGACGAGCAATTGATAGCGACCACTACTAAGAGTGATCTGTAAAGCGGCATGGGGGAAAGTGCTGGCAAGTTCAGCAAAGACGCTTTGCCATTGATCTTGTTGTAATTCAAAAGAAACCCACTGCTCATGCTGACGTTCGGTGGCAGGTGCATAGACCCACAGCTTATCAGCACAGACATACACCCCCAGTGCAACACCCGTCTGTTTGGCTCGCCAAAAGGCCAACCGAGCAAAAAGTCCTTTATCCATAAAAATGCCTGTCTTCCGATAAAGTTAAGCTTGAGTGATAAGCCAGCGAATTGCGCTATTTCTACAACACCAGACGGAGATAAGCTCACAGCATTTAGAATGCGAAATTCGTCATCTCCAGCGTCATAATTTTGGCACAGGCTAGTTTATCCGCTAATCTGTGAATTTTATAGAGAAATTCAACAACCCAGCCCTATTCTTCCACGAGGATCACATCACTCGGGGAAAACAATACGACTTATAACACCTCTACTGGATCGCTAAAATACATGCCCTGGGCCATCCCCACCCCGAGGATTTGCAAAGTTTGCCATTCTTCAAACACTTCAACCCCCTCCGCACACACTTGCACTTCAGTACGGTATAAACCACCGATTAAACTACGAATAAACAATTGATTTTCAGGGCGTAAATGAATATGACGTACGATAGAACGGTGCAGTTTAATCATGTCGAAATGGCACTCTCGGATATAGTAAGTGCCAACAACCTGTTGTCCAACATGGTCGACACACAGACGAGCGCCCATCTTACGGATCATATCGAGTTTAGGCTGAAGCTTGTCTTGATGCTGGATCACTATATCCTCTGACACCTCAAAAATCAGTTGAGGTGTCAGATGGCGATGCTCAAGTAAGGTCGTTTTAAGCCACTGGGTAAAGGCCCGGCTCATCAAACTATCTAAGCTAAGATTCACACTATAGATTTGATCTTTATGCTGCTCTTGGCCGAGCAACCCCAATACACGCTCAATCATCTGCCGTTCAATTTGTGGCATCAAACCACATTTGTTTGCCATGGGGATAAACAACGTCGCCCGCACTAATGTCCCTTGATTATCCCGCGCCCGGGTAAAGATCTCTTTATGGTGCTCTCCCCCATCTAAATCCATAATGGGCTGACTAAAGGGATAAAAACGCCGCTGAACTAAGGCATTCTCTAAGAAGCTGCGCCAACGCACTGAACCTTTGGCAAACTCCTCATCAATCGCGCCCTTATCGTACATAAACCAATTACTATTACCTTGTAATTGAGCAGCACGTAACGCCATATCGGCCTCATCAAGCAGCTGATTAACATTATCCCCGGCGGTAAAATAAGCACAGCCCAAGTGGTAAAAGTTATCTCTATTGTCCACATCATCGGGCAAGGTTTGACTCAAGCAGACTTTAAGTAACTTACTGGCGAGCTGATCTGCCTCAATCAAAGAGACGTGGGGCACAACTATCGCAAATTGATTATGGTTACGCCGCGCAAAAATACTGTTCGGCAAGGTTTGCAAGATAGAGTTAATACTATTGACCGTCGCATGGAGTAACTCTTTAACAGCAGCTTCACCCTTTGCCTGCTGTATCAAATCGAGATCATCCATTTCTAACAGATAAATCACCCCATGAGCGACCATACCTTGGTCATGGCTCATGGCATCGAGGCGGTTATTTAAAAACAGCCGATTACCAATACGGGTTTGCGCATCTAAAAAGGTATTGGAGCGAATAAACTTATCGAAACGACCTCGTTCCTTATGGGCATCCTGCAATTCCTCAAGCAGTTTGGTTAAGGCTCTATTGATTAGCCTTGGCTTACCATTACCAGGGGTTGCCAGCGCTTGTTCATGTTTACCTTGTAAAATTAATCGACTGCGCTGAGCAAGCTCTTCGATACCATCCAACTGCTGCGAAAACCATATATGCCCGAAACGTACCAAAGCAATCACAGCTAGTAAGCCAATGCCCAAGATAAGCAACTCATACCAACTCACACTGTAATGTTCGAAAGGTTGTGGCAAGCTCAGAGCCATTGTGAGACCCGACTGAGGATCGAGCAAATGGGTATACACCATGGCATTTTGCGTCTGCACATTGCCGTGATAGGTGAAAAGCACTTCGCTCTTCATGGTTAAACGAAATTCAACGGCGTTATACGCCAGCAACATGGGAGGCAGCCAAGACTCCAACTCCCAATCGGGCTGGGAGTGATAATGCTCTATTAGAAGGGATTCAAGTTCAGACACTTTCTGCTGCTGAAACTTATAGGTTAATTGTACAAAACTCATCATTGCGCTGAGTAAAAAGACGAAGGCAATAGCGGCTAAAGACATTAACCAGAAGCTGGTTAGTTTTGTTGTTAACATTCGAGTGAATTTCATCGAGCCGCTATCCTGCAGGATTATTATAATTATTGGTGCACTCTTAACATGAGTTAAACAAATGCTACTCAAGATTATTCAGTAGCATAAGCTAAAAGGCAACCTAGGATTTATTTTCAAAGACATTGAAAATCGCGCCAATAGCAGAGATTTCAGCCAACGTTAAAACAAAAAAGAGGCTAATTAGCCTCTTCTTCTATTAATTCTGTTGTCGCTTAATCCGCATATTGGGGCAAAGTCGTTATTGCAGCAACACCCGAATCAATGGCCGCTTGCGCCACGGCGCGGGCCACGCGCGGCAATAAACGTGGATCCATCGGTTTTGGTAACACATATTCAGGACCAAAACTTAATGAACTTACCTTTGGATATGCCTTAAGTACACTTGCTGGGACTTCTTCTTTCGCTAATCCGGCAATGGCATGCACAGCCGCAATCTTCATCTCATCGTTAATGCACGATGCACGCACATCTAATGCGCCGCGGAAAATAAACGGAAAACACAGTACGTTGTTCACTTGGTTTGGATAATCGCTGCGACCAGTACCCATAATTAAATCGCTGCGCGTCGCGTGGGCAAGTTCAGGTTTTATTTCAGGGTCTGGGTTTGAGCAGGCAAAAATCACTGGCTTATCCGCCATCATGGCCACTTCTTCAGCACCAATCACATTCGGGCCGGATAGCCCTAAGAAAACGTCAGCGCCTTTAATCACATCTTGCAAGGTACGCTTATCTGTCTCATTCGCAAACAAGGCTTTGTATTCATTCAGATCAGTACGACCCGCATGGATCACGCCTTTGGTGTCAAGCATGTAAATGTTGGCGCGGTTAGCACCACACTTCACTAACATGGTCATACAGGCAATGGCAGCCGCACCAGCACCCATACACACAAAAGTGGCATCGCTAATCAGTTTACCTTGAATCTCTAAAGCGTTAATCATGCCAGCTGCGGTAACAATGGCAGTGCCATGCTGGTCATCGTGAAACACAGGCACATTACAACGCTCAATCAATTCGCGCTCGATAACAAAGCATTCAGGCGCTTTGATGTCTTCGAGGTTAATTCCACCAAAGGTGCCAGCAATGGCCGCAACTGTATTAATAAACTCTTCAGCAGTGTTATGCGTTACTTCAATATCGGTCGAGTCGATATTAGCAAAGTGTTTGAATAATAGTGCCTTACCTTCCATCACGGGCTTTGAAGCCAATGGACCTAAGTTGCCTAGGCCCAGAATCGCCGTACCGTTAGAAATAACGGCAACAGTGTTACCTTTGTTGGTATAACGATATGCATTTTCAGGATTAGCGGCAATTTCACGTACTGGTTCAGCCACACCAGGGCTATAGGCTAGCGCGAGGTCATGGCTCGTTTCAGCAGGTTTGGTGAGGCATACTGCAGTTTTACCGGGAACGGGGAATTCATGATAATCGAGTGCTTGTTGACGAATATCTGACATTTTAACATCCTGAAATGCGACATTTATAAGTATGGAAGTAAGGCCGACCGACTCAAGATCACCTCATTTATGGGTGATTTAAACAGTGTGGCAGGTCGGGGTAAGATACGCCAATTAGGTCACATTTTAAATAAGATCTTGAGAAATTTCGCCTTTACGGCTGAATTGTCGCCCTAAGCTAAGTTTTACAAACTTATCTTAGTCGATAACGGATGATTACCTGTTTAAATTTGTAGAAAACAAACGAAAATATGCAATAAAACAAGGGTAAAACTGTGGTCAAACCTAAAAAATGTTGACTAAATTACAATAAAGACACTAACTAGCATTATCTTATCGTTAATTACTATAAATAAGTCGATTTTGCGCAATTTCAACAGGAAGAAAGTGATAGTGGTGCTTTTTTAATTGAAGTCGTACCAGAAAGGCTAAAAAGTAGCGATTACGTGCCAGCTAACGACAAAAAGCAAAAAGGCGCCAGAGGCGCCTTCGAGAGAAATATTGCTAACGCAATTATTTCTTGCCAAGCATACCAAAACGCTTGTTGAACTTGTCGATACGACCGCCTGTATCAACAATTTTTTGTGTACCTGTGTAGAATGGGTGACATGCACCACAAACGTCTAAATGCAGGTCTTTACCAGCAGTAGAGTTTACTTTGATTACGTTGCCACAAGTACAGTTTGCAGTGATTACTGCATATTCTGGGTGGATACCTGGTTTCATTGGGGTTACCTCAAAAGTAAGGCCATGTCGCTCTTCCAACCCGAAGTCGGACACCACATGCAGTTAATAACGGATATGTTAGGGCGCAGGATATTACAGTATCACCTAAGCGGATACAAGTAGATTATCTGAGCATTTTAACGATAATCCACTTGTTTACTGCCCATTTGTCTCTGCTTTTATTGGCCAGCTTCCCTATCTTCGAAACTCGCCTTAGCGGCCTGTGCATTGGGATAACGCGCGAGTATCTCAGCCGATGGACAAGTTAAAGTGGCGTCTTTCTTTAAGGCATTGATACGATTTTTAGCAAATGCTTTAGGATTAGCGTCATGAATCGCCAACATCGCACCATAAACACTGACTTGCCACTCAAGGGCATAGCGATTGGCAATCCGCCATAGGGTCTCGTTGTGATAATCCAACATACACTCACCCGAGCTTGTTGCATTGGCATTTGTCGAGCTAGCAATCTTAGTCACTTCGGCTGTCTTAGCTTCAGACACATCAATCCCATTTATACTCTTATCAGCTTTTGCCATATCTGCGTTTGCAGATGAGACTTGGGCAGCAGATGGTTCGGTCGATGGCTTAGCTATAGAAGGTTCTGTAGACAAACTCGAAGCTGAGGATGCTTTCGCGTCAGGCTTATCCTCTGGGAAGGTAAATCCAGAAGCGCGGGGCGCAGCAACGTTTGCCGTCACAGCCGCCACAATAACGGGCGCAACATCTGCTTCAGCGGTGACTAAATTCACCTCTTGCACAACCTTAGTTGATTTAACTGTGGTTTTGTCACTTTTAGCAGAGCTTGCCGCCAACTGACTAGTTTCGGCTTTGGCTGCTTTGTTTGATTTAACAACCGCGGTTTTTGCTTGCGATACTGAAGACGTCGCAGAGGAAGTATTATCAAACAGCGGCAGATTTTTCACTTCATACCAGCGATCGACTCGATATTCACGAACTAACAAGCGTGCCTTAGGATCAGTGACATCCTCAACGCCCGTCAGCAATATCAAAAAACGATTAAGCTGCTCAGCCATCAGCTTTTCTTCACCGCTGGACTGATGCAACACAAACTCAAGCCGCGTCATATCCTGATTATCACTGATCACATTCACGCGCATTTTGGGATAGGCGCCCAATTCAAACATCCGATTGTTGATGCTGACATGGGAAACCTGTGCCTGCACAGCAGCACTACACACTAAGGCAAAGAGTCCTAATGATTTCGCTATTTTAGTCATTTACTTACTCTCAACTATCCTTGGATAAACTGTCATTAGGACTAGCCCTTGCTAGCCGCGCTGAGTACACTAAACCTCATTTCCCTTTTAGACTCGCCCAGCATATGTCACTGTTTGTTGAAGTTGCGTTACCTGTGCCTATGCGGCAAAACTTTACTTATCGCGTAAAGACAAACGAGCAAAGCGATGATAGCCCCCAAGCCAAGCCACAAATTGGCGTTCGGGTCAAAGTCCCCTTTGGACGACAACAACTTATTGGGCTCGTTACCGCGATTACCGACAGTTGCGATCTGGCGCCAACGCAACTGAAATCCGTTATAGAGTTTATTGATGACACGCCCTTATTGCCAGAATCGCTCTATAAATTAACCCTATGGGCAGCCCGATACTACTTTTGCAGCCAAGGCCAAATGCTCACCCAAGCATTACCTGTAGCACTGCGCAAGGGCCTAGATGCCGCGCCACAAAAAATCCAGTACTGGCACATCACAGAGCTAGGCAGCAATATTGCGCCAGAAACCTTAAAACGCGCGCCCGCTCAAAAAAAATTACTCGAACAGCTAAAACAAACCAGTCTCACCCAGGAAGAAGTCATCAGCCTAGCGCTGAACAAGACCGCGCTCAAAACCTTAGAAGATAAAGGCTGGATTGCCCGCCACGAAAAACTCGCCGAGCTCAATCTCGATTGGCGCAGCCAACTCGAGCTCGATGAAACGCCCCACAGGCTAAATAAAGAGCAAGCAATTGCCGTAACGGTATTAACGCAGCAACAAGGATATCACTGTACTCTGCTCGAGGGCATTACCGGTTCGGGTAAAACAGAAGTCTATTTAGCCTTGCTCGAACATATCCTTAAACAAGGTAAACAAGCACTTATTCTAGTGCCTGAAATTGGCCTCACGCCGCAAACCATCAATCGCTTTAAACGCCGATTTAAGGTGAATGTTGCCGTGCTGCACTCAGGTTTAACCGACAATCAGCGCCTCGAAGCCTGGCGACAAGCTCGCTGTGGCCAAGCGGCCATCATCATTGGTACTCGCTCCGCATTGTTTACGCCGATGGCATTTCCCGGTGTAATCATCCTCGACGAAGAACACGACAGCAGCTTTAAACAGCAAGAAGGCGTTGGTTATCATGCGCGCGACTTAGCGGTAATGCGTGGGCATTTAGAATCAATCCCAGTGATTTTAGGATCAGCAACGCCTTCCTTAGAAAGCCTGCAAAATGCGCTCAGTGGTCGTTATCATCATCTGCAACTCGGTGAGCGGGCTGGCAATGCTAAAAAAGTACGCCAAGGTATTATCGATATTAAAAACCTGCCCCTCAAGGCGGGCATGTCGGCACCACTTATCAACGAGATCCGCAGCCATTTAGAAGCCGGAAATCAGGTATTACTATTTTTAAACCGCCGCGGCTTTGCGCCAGCGCTGCTCTGCCATGAATGTGGCCACTTACATGAATGCGACCGCTGCGATGCATTTTTTACCGTGCATCAATCCCTTGGGGAAATTCGCTGCCACCACTGCGGTAATCAATATGCCATTCCAAGGCAATGCCATAATTGCGGCAGTACCATGTTGATGGGCCAAGGTATTGGTACCGAGCAGCTCGCCGAAGCACTGCAATTGGAGTTTCCAAAATATCCAGTGGTGCGTATCGATCGCGATACCACCCGCCTTAAAGGTTCGCTAGAAAACCATTTAAGTGCGATTCATAAGGGCGAATATAAAATCTTGGTTGGCACCCAAATGCTGGCCAAAGGGCACCACTTCCCTGATGTTACCTTAGTGGGCTTACTCGATGTTGATGGTGCGCTATTTAGCGCCGACTTTAGGGCGCCAGAGCGCTTCGGCCAGCTTTATACCCAAGTGGCGGGCCGCGCTGGGCGGGCCAATAAACCCGGTACAGTGCTTCTGCAAACTCACCAGAGTGATAACCCGATCCTTAGGGATTTACTCCACCGCGGTTATGGCGAATTTGCCCGCAGTCAATTAAAAGAACGGCAAATGGCGCTCTTGCCACCCGCTTGGCATATGGTACTGGTGCGCGCCGAGGCGCATTCTGCCTTAGATGCTGACAATTTTCTTAATGCGTTTGCATCCTTGCTGCCCCAAGATAAAGAGTTTGAGATTATCGGCCCAATGCCCGCGCCACTCGATCGAAAGGCCGGTAAGTTCCGCCGCCAGTTGATGTTTCAAGCCAAACATAGACATAGATTACAGCAGGAGTTTGAGCGTATTTATCCGCTTGTGGAACAACTGCCCGAAGCCAAACGCTGCCGCTGGAGCCTAGATAGGGATCCGCAGGATCTGTTGTGATTCAATAATTTGATAAAAAATCATCGGGAAGATAGCAATTAGTCACCACAAACGGCTAAAATACGCGGTTATTCCCTGTATTCACTCTTAAAGTTAGTAGCTAATTAACCCATGAAATCACATATCCAATCATTACTTGACCAAACCATCGAATCCTTTAAACAACAAGGTATTTTACCTGCGGATTTTGAGGCCCGAATTCAAGTAGATCGAACCAAGGATAAGAGCCATGGCGACTTGGCAACCAACGTAGCCATGATGCTAACCAAGGCAACGGGTAAAAATCCGCGTGAATTAGCACAGCTGATCATCGACAACCTTCCCGCCTCCGCCTATGTGGCAAAAGTTGAAATCGCAGGCCCAGGTTTTATCAACTTCTTCATCGATGACAGCGCACTGGCTAACCAATTACAAGCCGCGATTGGCGATGCGCATTTAGGGATCAAATTACCCGCACCACAAACTGTTGTGGTGGATTATTCATCACCAAACCTCGCCAAAGAGATGCACGTAGGTCACCTGCGTTCAACCATCATCGGCGATAGCGTGGTGCGCACCCTCGAGTTTTTAGGTCACAAAGTGATCCGTCAAAACCACGTGGGCGACTGGGGCACCCAATTTGGTATGTTGCTGGCTTACATGGAAGAATTACGTGCAGCCAATGGCGAACAAGCCCAATTAGAGTTATCGGATCTCGAAACCTTCTACCGCGCCGCCAAACTGCGTTTCGACGAATCGGCTGAGTTCGCGACCCGCGCCCGTCAGCTCGTGGTTGCACTGCAATCCGGTGATGAGTACTGCAACAAACTGTGGCGCGAATTTAACGATATTTCGCTAAGCCACTGCCACGAAGTATACGAGCGTTTAGGGGTGAGTTTAACCCGCGCCGACGTGCACGGTGAAAGCGCCTACAACGCCGATTTAGAGCAAGTTGTTAAAGATTTAGATGCCCAAGGTTTATTGACTGAAAGTAACGGCGCCAAAGTGGTCTTCCAAGAGGCCTTCCGCACAAAAGAAGGCGAACCACTGCCGGTTATCATTCAAAAAGCCGATGGTGGTTACCTGTACGCCACAACCGACTTAGCCGCGATGCGTTACCGCTCAAGTGTACTCAAAGCCGACCGCGTGCTGTACTTTGTTGATTTACGCCAAGCACTGCACTTCCAGCAAGTGTTTAGCCTTGCCAAACTGGCCAAGTTTGTCCGCGAGGATATGTCACTCGAGCACTTAGGCTTTGGTACTATGAATGGCGAAGATGGTCGTCCGTTCAAGACCCGTACTGGTGGCGTGGTGAAATTAGTTGATCTGCTCGACGAAGCCAACAGCCGCGCGCTGGAATTAGTTCGCAGTAAGAATCCAGATATGGATGAAGCGACACTTGCAGAGATTGCCCGCGTAGTTGGGATCAGCGCGGTGAAATATGCTGATCTATCGAAAAACCGTACCAGCGATTACATCTTCAGCTTCGAGCAAATGCTGAGCTTTGAAGGCAATACCGCGCCTTACCTGTTATACGCTTACACCCGTGTCGCTGGCATTTTTAAGCGTGCGACCGATGTTGACTTAAGCCAAGCCAAAATCGTACTCGACCACGAAAAAGAGAAAGATCTAGGCAACAAACTAGCGCAGTTTGGTGAAATCCTAAGCCGTGTTATCGACAAAGGCCAACCACATGTGCTCTGCGGTTACCTCTATGAATTAGCAGGGGCTTTCTCTAGTTTCTATGAGGCCTGCCCAGTGCTTGCAGCCGATAACGACGAGCAAAAACACAGTCGTTTACTGCTGTCACAACTGACGGCGAGCACTCTGCAAAAAGGCCTAAATCTACTAGGTATCGAAACCCTAGAACGGATGTAAGCCATGAGCAATCGTGACTATGCCAACAGAAGACCGCAATCGGGCGCAAAACCGCGCCCGATCCGCGCGACACGCGCAAGGCCTGCGGCTAAAAAGGCCCCGCCTAGCCGTAAACTTCCTATTCCTTTGATCCTGTTTGCCTTTATTGCTGTAGGCAGTTTTGGCTATTTTCTGTGGAGCATTAAAGACACGGCCAAGCAGGAAGCGCCTGTAGAAGTCAAAACAGAAAAAGAAGTGAAGGCAAAAGAACCCGCTGCAACGCTAACGCCAAAGGTTAAAGAGGTTGAGCGCCAAGAAGTCGCCGTCGCCGCTCCGGTAGAGGAACAGCCGGTAGTTGAAGTGCCGAAGAAAGATCCGAATGCCTTGCCGCCTAAACCCAAGGAAGAATGGACCTATCTGGACGAGCTTGAGAATAAACACGTCGAAGTGGATATTCCTGATGTCGTGGCAACGCGTGCTCCACAGCAATATCAATTGCAGTGCGCCTCATTCCGTCAGGAGTCGCAGGCGAACCAGATGAAGGCCGTGATTGCATTCCAAGGATTAGAAGCGCAGGTCAGACAAATTGAGGGCACCTCAGGCACTTGGTACAAAGTCATCCTCGGGCCTTATGAGCGCAAACGTGATGCCGAGCGTAAGCGTCACACCTTGCAAAATGCAGGGATCAATGGCTGCCAACTCTTAGCCATTCCTAAGTAATCCTACTCGGAAATGGGTCTCTGAATCGCGGCGCGTGAGCCATCACGCGCCGCGATTTTTTATCTTCTTGCCAACTGAAGTCCGCTTCCAACCACCCTCTTCCGCCTCGTTTTAAACATTGAGCTAATACCAATCGTATTAAATATCTGTTCATTCAGCGGGAGTTAAACGGGCTTTAGACAAGGCGAAGGCTTGAAGGCATAGTGGCGCTCTGTCGAAAGCCTTAAACGCAGTATAAAGCACGTTCAACCCCGCCCTCCGGGAGCCTCACAGGCATCTCACTCCCGTGTTACATTGACTTAAAAGGGAATAACCATTTCTTCGTCAATGCGCCTTGGATTGAGATGCCTGTGAGGCTCTGAACTGATTAGATATTTAATGTGATTGGTATAAGTCACAATTTCATTTTATGGAATTTATAACCACCTATTTTTACACAATAAATTTGTTTATTAAGAAAGATTAATATGGCGTTTAATTGACCTAGATCAAACTTAGGCGTATCTCTTAATAAACAGCAAAACCTGTTGTCTACTCTCCAAAAACCAACCTCAGGGTGAAGTATTATGAATGCATTAATCGAGATCGAAGCCTCTGAATTTAGCCAACTGTTCAAAAGTGGTGACGCCTTAAGTATCCGGATGTTTATGGAGCATGTTCACATGCCTTTAGATGTGCAGGATAAGATTTACAACGAAATTTCCGCCTTAGCAGTACTTGAACAAGACACTATAGCGCGGCTTATCGAAACCCATTCCCACTCCGAAATCTCTGAACGTTTGGCCTATTAACGCGCTTAGTCTTAATACAATGTAACGCCAACGGATGGCTTCATTGAATTCCCCCTGTACCGCGTCAATTAGATGCATTCGTCCGAAACATTTTCAACCAATCATCCTTGTCAATCCTATGCAAAACCGCAAAAAATAAGGCCAAATATCACTATTTGGCCTTAGGTTTATTGGTGCTTAAGCTTATGAATATTTAAGCAACTGCATGGTTTAGTGTCTTAAGCTTTCTCTTTTAAGCCTATGCTATTCATCCAGTAATCGAAATCGACCATATTACCGGGCAACACAATACGGCTAGACTTTTGGCTTAACCCATCAAGCTGCTTAAAGTATTGCTCACCGAGTTGCATACGCAGTGCGTTATGGCCACCAGGAGCGGCAATCACTGTTGCTAAACGTTCAATCGATTCCGCCGTGGCACGCGACAGCGTTAAAATCTCCTCCGCTTTACCTTCGGCCTCGTTGATACGACGCTGCATTTCCCCCTCAGAACGGTTAATCGTTTCCGCTTTAATCCCTTCGGAGCGATTAATCTTACTCTGCTTATCACCCTCACTCTTTGCCAGTAATGCACGGCGCTCACGCTCGGCATTCACTTGCATTTCCATGGCGTTTTTCACCGTCTCGGGCGGCGTGATGTTCTTAATCTCATAACGATGCACGCGGATCCCCCACATGGCGCCTGCTTGGTCGAGCACTTCCACTACCTTGGCCGAAATCACATCCCTCTCTTCAAAGGTGCGGTCGAGATCTAAAGTGCCGATCACAGAGCGCGTGGTGGTCTGTGCCAGCTGGATAGCCGCATAACGATAGTCGGTAATGCCGTAGCTTGCCTTCACAGGATCGGTAACAGAGATATAAATCACCCCATCGACTTCCACATTCACCTCATCGCTCGAGAAGCACTCCTGTGGTGGCACGTCGATAGTTTCCTCTTTTAAGTCATGGATATAAGCCACTTTATCGACAAATGGGATCAGGGTGTGGAAACCCGCATCTAACGTCGAGTGGTACTTACCTAAACGCTCAACGATATAGGCCGATTTAGTCGGGACTAAGCGAATGGATTGGAACAGCTTAATCACAAATATGGCGAAAATCAGTCCCCAAATAACCATTACTGCGACATCAGTATTCAATGGGATTTCCATTAGCGAGCTCCTTTGCTAGTTGCATTATGGCCAGCCACGGTTTGGGTGACTTGTTCCATTCCTTCGAAGAATCCTTCGAGTTTTGCCATTTCAGCCGGGACGACCGACACTTGCGAATCGTTGAGGATCTTACCAACCTGAGCAATAAACTGCTCTTTTAACAACATATTCATCGCATCGGTACCGCCATTAACCGCTAACGCTTGGGAAATCATTGCCATGCCTTCGGACTTTGCCTTAGCAATAATGGCAATCTCTTGGCCTGTACCCTTAGCTTCGTTGATACGCTTCTGTTTTTGGCCTTCAGAAATGTTAATCGCTTCTTGGCGTTCACCCTCTGACATATTGATCATCGCAGCCTTTTCAGCATTGGCTAGGGTAATTTCAGCGCGTTTACGGCGCTCGGCTTCCATTTGTTTTTCAAGGGTATGGATCACGTGGCGCGATGGCGTGATATTGCGGATCTCATAACGTAACACTTTGATCCCCCAAGGCTCTGACGCCTTATCAATCTCGCGCACTATAGATTCGTTTAAGCGGTCACGCTCGGAAAAGGTTTCACTCAAAGTGAGCTTACCGATTTCAGAACGCATCGTAGTTTGCGCCAGATTGACGGCAGCTTTACGATAGTTTTCAATACCGTAGCTCGCTAATTTACCGTCCATGACCTTAAGATACACTAAGCCATCGACTTCAAGCTGAGTATTATCCTTGGAGATACAGCTTTGTGGCGGCACGTCGAGCACTTGCTCACGGGTATCGTGGCGATAGGCCACACGGTCGAAAAAGGGAATTAAGAAATGAAATCCCGGTTGGAGTACGGTGCGAAATTTCCCTAAACGCTCAATGACATGCACCTCACGCATTGGCACTATTAGCATGAGCTTATAGAGAATAAACAAGACAAATAAAATGATTAAGGTAAACACAAACATAGACTCATCCTTTAGTTTTGAGACGTTGCCTGATGAACAGGCTCAACCACTAGGGCAATGTTTTCACGGCAGATAATCCTGACCTCAGAGCCCGCAGCAATGACACTACCATCCCCCAATGCGGGCCATTCGCTCCCTTGAAACTCGACTCTTCCTGTGGTTTGTCCTGGGCCTATGGTTTGTTTCACTCGAGCGATTTGATTGTAGATATCAAGTTCTTCATCGGTGTTGTCCACATGGGAATCCCCACCGACCAATTTTTGTGTGACTTGCCGAAAGGCAAGCAATAGGACAATGGCCGACATAAACCACAGTGTCAGACTTTGAACTAAGCCTTCCACTAGGCCAATACCTAAGGCACCTGCGACCACTAAACAGGCCGCGCCAAGAAGCACAACTATACCTCCGGGTATCACCAGTTCCGCTAGCATCAAGATAATCCCGATAATAGACCAGATGACAATCAGATTCGAAAACTCCATATTTCCCCCTGAAATGAGAGCATCCAGTGCAGCACTATAGCAGCAGAACAACAGACGCGCGACATAATATGTCATAAATTTATACGCCGATTTTTAAACGACAGCAAGGGAAATAACTGAAGCTGACTAATAGGCTGAATCGCTTTATAGGGAAAACGCTATGGGTTTCTGTTCTAAAATTAAGCACAATCAATTCAAAAAGTTAGCTTAAAACATCAACAAACAAGAATTAAAACAACAAATAATCATACAAAATCAATAAATTAAGCAAATATAAACCCACAATATGATTATGTGATTTTCACAACAACATTCGATAAAAACTTTGAATAATTGTAAATTTTTGCATATATTGCCCGCACTTTTGACCTAGCTCTCTGTCGGGGGTCGACTCAAGACACAACACCTGAGTCGCTTTGCCATACAGTGCACAGAGCAGGAACTGAGTACAACCTTATTAACCTCTACCCCTACAACAGGAAATAACAATGAAAAAGACATGCCTATGTCTAGCATTAATGCTTTCACCTCAAGCATTTGCTGGTGACTTAGTACAGTGGTGGGATTTCAGTGCAACCGCCCTTTATGGCGAAGACTACGACTTGGCTCCTTCGGACAAGCAAACGACAGTCACACTCGAAACCGCTGGTGCATGGAAATACGGTGATTGGTTTGCCTTCCAAGATTTTATCTATTTCAAAGGCGACCACACGGGCATGGATAGCACCACCTACGGAGAGATTTCACCGCGCTTTAGCGCGAGTAAAATCCTCGGCGAAAAGATTGCCTTCGGCCCAATCACCGATCTTTCATTAGCCCTCACCTACGAAGAAGGTGAAGGCCCTGTGCATAGCTTGCTCTATGGCTTAGGGGTCGATGTTGCCATACCTTACTTTACCTACCTTAACTTCAACACCTATCGTCGCGATGCGATGAGCTCAGGCAACATCAGTGATGGTTGGCAGTTCACCCCAGTATTCAGAATCGATATCCCTGTAGGGTCTGCTAACATCATTCTCGATGGCTTTATCGATTGGGTATTTGCAACAGACAACAGTGGTTATGAAGAGAACTTCCACTTTAACCCTCAGCTTAAATACGATTTAGGTAAGAGCCTATTTGGTGACCATAAGGCAAATAAACTGCTGGTAGGTATCGAGTACGATCTGTGGACCAATAAATACGGCGTGAAAGGTGTCGACCAAGACACTTACTCTGTGATTGCTCAGTACCACTTCTAACAGTGACTGGCAAAAATCAAAGTTACTTTTGAAAATTAAAAAGGTGCCCAAGGCACCTTTTTTGTTATTGAGCCACTCGCTTTGCAGGGGAGTGATATTGAACCAAGATTACGCGAGTAACTTCTTAGCCGCTGCAACCACGATAGAAACCGCACTGACTTCGGTTTTCTTCATTGTTGCTTCATCAGGAATTTCTTGTTGAGTACGGTTTACGATCACACCCGCCACACAGGCAGCGCGCCAACCTTGAGTCGCACACATAGTAAATAGGGTGGCTGATTCCATTTCATAGTTCAGCACGCCCATTTCTTGCCACTCTTTCATTGAACCAGCAAAACGGCGGGTCACACGGCCAGTGACAGTGTCGTAACGCTCTTGACCTGGATAGAAGGTATCTGAAGATGCGGTAACACCAATATGTGGCTCTACGCCCGCATCGCGGCACGCAGCAACCATAGCTGTGGTACATTCAAAGTTAGCCACTGCTGGGAACTCCATTGGTGCAAAATGTAAGCTCGCGCCATCTAAACGCACTGACGCTTGAGTCACAATCACATCACCCACATTCACATGGGGTTGAATCGCACCTGTAGTACCAACACGTAAGAAGGTATTCACGCCTAATTGCGCTAACTCTTCTACCGCAATCGATGTTGATGGACCACCGATACCGGTAGAACAAATCACCACTGGCTTACCGTCAGCATACGCTAAGTAGCTGGTGTACTCGCGGTGGCTTGCAAGAAACGTTGGATTATCCATTAACTCAGCAATACGTTTTACACGCTCAGGATCGCCTGGCACAATCGCCAACGTAGCGCCATCGAGCATCGCTTTGGTCAAACCTAAATGAAATACATCAGCCATCGTGAAAACCCCTTTCATTTTTGATAGTAAAATTCTTATATAATCGACTTTAACCTAGTATCGAAGCGGTGAAGGTTAACTTGATCACAGAATTATCGGCAAGAAGAATTGTTCATCCGTAATGTAATTACCAAATCTATTACAGCTTGATCACAAAGATAGCAAATCTGTGATGCTTCTGTGAGCTTGTATCAATTACGTGGAATAAAGTGTGAGTCAGATCTGACTCAATCGCCACATCAAGCAATATAAAAGATATAGATCATTGATTTATAGCTGATTTGCTGAAATCACGCTTTAGTATTAACCTGTAGAAGGACAAATATTGATCCATATCACGTTTATTCATTATGCCTAAGGTTAGGGTTAAGACGAGACCAAAGCACAGTAGAAAGACGACAAGGAGAACGCCAATGTTTCCAGAGTACCGAGATCTGATTACCACCTTAAAGACCCAAGATGCTCATTTTCAACGTAAATTCAACGAGCACAATCAATTAGATGAGGAAATCAAACAACTGGAAAAACGTGTCGGTAGTGATTTCAATCCCGCAGTGAAAGAGCTCAAGAGCAAAAAACTCCACTTAAAAGAAGAGATCTATCAAATTCTCAAATCCCACAGCTAAGCTGCTATCACGGGAAAAACTAAGGGCGCCGCAGCGCCCTTTTTGTTGCTATCTAAGACCGATTACAGATAGTAATCCTTCAGTGGTGGAAAACCATTAAAACACACAGCTGAATAAGTCGTGGTGTAAGCACCGGCGGTTAACCAGTACATACGGTCTCCAATCGCTAGGTCATTCGGTAAACCATAGCTGTAGTGCTCATACATAATGTCGGCGCTGTCGCAGGTTGGGCCAGCAATCACGCACTTATCCAGCTCACCCTGTTTATGGGTGTAGATTGGGAATTTAATTGCCTCATCCATGGTTTCGATTAAACCAGAGAACTTACCCACATCGGTAAACACCCAACGCTCTAATGCGGTGTAGGATTTCTTACTGATCAACACCACCTCAGACACCAAAACCCCAGCGTTAGAGATCAGCGAACGACCCGGCTCCAAAATAATTTGGGGAAGATCATCACCAAAATCTTCCTTCAGGAAGTGAGTGATTTGCTCAGCATAGACACCGAGTTGATTGGTTTTGTCGATATAATTCGCAGGGAAACCGCCCCCCATGTTGATCATCTTCAATACAATATTGTGCTCATCGCGCAAACGATCGAATATACTTTTCACTTTACCAATCGCCGAATCCCAAGCACCGATATCACGCTGCTGTGATCCCACGTGGAATGAAATACCGTAGGGCTCTAAGCCTAATTCCTTCGCCAACACTAACAGCTCATAAGCCATCTCATTTTGGCAACCAAACTTACGAGACAGTGGCCAATCGGCGGTGTCTGTGCCTTCGGTCAGGATACGCACATAGATGCGTGAACCTGGTGCTTCTTCGGCGATCATACGTAAGTCAGCTTCAGAATCCGATGCATACATACGCACGCCACGCTCATAAAAAGCACGTACATCTTGGCGCTTTTTAATGGTATTGCCATAGCTAACACGGTCAGCTGTAACGCCGACATTCATAACCATATCTAGCTCATAAATCGAGGCAATATCAAAGTTTGACCCTTTATTTTTTAGTAACGTCAGGATCTCAGCCGCAGGGTTTGCCTTAACTGCATAATAAACATTGGCATAAGGAAAACTATTAACCATGTCATCGTATTGTTTCGCAATGATACTGGTATCAATCACTACGAACGGGGTCGCTTTATCCTTCGCAAACTCTTCAATACGTTTGAAGGTTTGAGCATCATAATAGTCAGCAACATCAATAGATTGAAATTGGCTCATTGGGCCAGAGTCTCCTTTGGGTCAGATGATAAAAAGTCGTTATGTGTCTTAAAAACGTGCGCAGTAAACGCTATTTTTTTAATTAACGCAACGAATTTTTATGCTTAATAACTAACTTTTTATTCCAATAAATATTAAGCCGAGTTGGACCTAAAAAAACTATTTTTAAAACAAATAATTATGCATAAGAGTTCAGCAAAGAATCTTAAGCTTTATTAACGCTAAAAATGAATTTTTTAAAGAGGCAGCTCGCTTTAGCTAAGGGCAGATTATCAGGGAGAAAACGATAGGATGAACCTTAAGTTCCACGGCGTAGTAATACCGAGCGAGAAAACACATCTGTAGTGTTATATAAGGATTAGTCAGATATAAAAGAGGGGAAATCTCTCCCCCTCAGATAGGGCGTAGTCCTACGACTTTACTGCTGTGACTCATTTAATTTGACTAAGGCTTGGCCTAGGGCTTCGCTGGAGTCAAAGTAAGCAATATCTTGAATATTGAGATTATCCAATAAAATCATGGTTGCCATATCTTTGGTATTGGGCAATAGGCGGCTAATCTGCCCTTCCCTGTCTAAACCAATGGCAAAAGGCAGTTCCTGCATTTGTGGTACAGCCACAAATTTGGCTATCAGCGATGGCATACCACTGATATCAGCCACATAAACTAAATGCGCAGGAAACTTATCCCCCGTTAAAGGCGTTAGAGTTTCTTTAATGATATCGCCACCTTTCATGCTACGACTAAAGAGCACTACTTTGGTTTGTTCGGTAACACTGACCGCCTTATCATTTTGATCTTGCAATGAAATAGGACTTATCGCGTCTCCCGCTACATAACTTGTAGCCAACGCCATCATGGGAGTGAAAAGGAAGGACAGGCACAACAACAGCTTTCTCATAAACACTTAGCTCCATTTTAGATACGGGCAATAGCATACCCGAGTCTGGTAACCCGCTCATTTAATCCGAGCTATTACATGATACGCTTCACAATGCATCACGAATACGTCTTTAAAAGACGTCCACTCACATGGGATATATCAGACTTAGCGACCTAACTTCAAACACTACACTTGCAATTTTAGTCTGTTACAAGTTTACTGTGCTGCCAAAATATCGATAGTGACGGAATACTATGTTGTTGATACTTATCATTATAGCCTTTATCGTACTCTTTGTTTTTTTCGCAAAGTACCAAAAAAAGAAGATTCAAGCCGAAGCGCTTACCGCAGGGGAACCCTCAGCGCTACTCAATCATGGACTCACATTAATCAATCAGGGCGAAGTCAACTCAGGCCTAGACTATATTCAGCAAGCCGTTGATAAGGGCTTTGCCGTGGCCGCCATTGCCATGGCCGAGCTGTATTCGGGTCGATTCCAACAAGTCCCCGCCGATCCCAAGGCATCTGAATATTGGTATCGAAAAGCCGCCGAGATCGATCCGCAATATTTACCCATGCTCACCCTAACTAGCTTGGTCGCCACAGAGGCACAAACACCCGAGCAGTTACGCGAACAGGTAGAACAGCTCAAAACCAGTGCTGAAGCGGGGCAAGTTGAGTTTCAATATGAGCTCGCCTATTTGTATCTCAGACAACCCTTTCTCGATCCCGATGCAAGCCAAGCCATTTACTGGTTCGAAAAGGCGGCCGCCCAAGGAAACCAAGATGCCTATTACCACTTAGGTACACTCTACTGGCATGATGAACGTGTCACTTCGGACTATAGCAAAGCGCGGGAATACTTTGAGAAAGCCGTCGCCGCCGGTGATGAACTCGCAAAAGATAACCTAGGCCATATGCTTGCCGCAGGCCAAGGCGGCCCTAAGGACCTCGTCCGCGCCGAAGCTTTACTCAGCGAATATGCCGTAGAAAATGATTTTCGCCAGTATTACCTAGGCAAACGTTTCCTCTATGGTGAAGATTTTGCCGTCGACTACGGCAAAGCCCGCCACTGGTTAGAAAAATCCTGCGCCGCTGACAATGTCTTTGCCAAGTTAGCATTGGCACACCTTAAGCTACTCGACCCACAAACGGATAATGACTATCAACAGGCAAGAACAGAATTCGAGACGCTAGCGTCCCAGTGGCAAGAGGAAGCCCTATTCGGCCTAGGTAAAATCTATGAAGAAGGCTTAGGCGTCTCGCGCCAACCGATTAAAGCCTTAATGTATTACCAACTCGCAGCGATGAGCCATATCAGTGACTATCAAGACGCATATGAGAAGCTCAGTAAGCGCTTAGGTACCCTAGAGATCCGCGAAGCCCAAAGCCTGTGTAATAACTTTCTGCATCAACATCCTATCCCCAATGAGCAGCAAGCTTATTACTACCTTAACCAAGCAGAAATCTACCGCAAGGGTGAGCATCCGAGCCGCGAAGCGCTGCAAACCGCAGAGACTTGGTACCGTAAAGCTGCCGACTTGGGCAGCCAAGATGGTATGCAAGCCCTCGTTGATATCAACCGCCATGAGTCGATTGATAAACCGGTTCAGACATATATTTGGTCGAGCATATTACTGCGCAACTTTGGCAAATACGGGATGAATAGCGATCAGCTTTTGTATCAACAACAAGTCCTGCCGCGCTTAACAGAGTCCGAGTTGTTGTATGCCCAAGATGAAATCGAGCGGATTGAAACTCAGCTAGCACCTTACTTACAGAGTAATGAATAAGGATTAAATTGCTGATTACTAGGGTTTAGCCGTTTGGCCAAACCCTATTATTAAAAACCACGGCTTAAGCCGTGGTTTTGCTCAAATGCCGCAGCAATGTTGCCAACGTAGGCGCAACGGTTTGATGGGATGGATAACACAAACCAATACGGCGAAACATCCTAGGCCCATCGAATTTAATCTGTTTAAGCCGAGGCTCGTCTTCGATTAATCCATCGGGGAGAAAACTCACCCCAAATCCCGCCAGTACCAGTGACATAACCAAAGACTTAGATTCCGCCTTCGCCACCAAATTGAGCGACAAATTACTGCATGCGAGTAAGCCTATGGTTTGCTGATGCGCCTCGCAGGGTGGGCACTCAATAAAATCGTACTGACTTAACTCTTCGGGACGAATACTGCTGAGCTGCGCAAGCGGATGCTCAGTCGGCACGCATAGCACATAATCCTCCTCCCAAAGCGGAAAAAACACTTCATCCTCATGGCGTAAACTGTCTAAAGTTAACCTGCAATCCGCAGGGCTTTGATAATCCACCAGTTCTAAATCTAAATGACTAATTGCCTGATTGATTTGAGTTAATAACCCTGCAAGACGACGCTGACTCAGATCGGGCATCACGGCTAAACGCAACTTTTGCCGACTCGCCTTAGCCATAAATAGAGCAGGTAATTTACTGGCCTCCTCCACCAACTTAACCGCCAGTGGATACAGATAGTGGGCACTATCCAAAGCTTTTACGCCCTTTTTACTGCGCTCGAATAAGGCACCGCCAAGCTCTTCCTCTAACTGTTTAAGCCCAGCGGAAAGCGAGGGTTGACTGACATAACAACGAGTTGCCGCCGCGGTAATATTGTTTTCTTCATAAATTGCGATAAAAAAGCGTAATAAGCGTAAATCTACCATCAGCCTTCACCAGTCTGCCCAGCATATGTCATAGGAAAATCCTATCATATCCAGTGGGAATAAGTATTTTCCAGCCTAAAAATCCCCATCTATACTGATGAACAAGCTAGATATTGCTCAATTAACCATATTCTTCGCAGATAAAGATAGGAAACTCAAATGACAAAGCCCAATAAATCCCTCGTTGTGATCACAGGCGCTTCATCTGGTATTGGCGCAGCTATCGCTAAAAGCTTTAGTGCTGCCGGACACCCACTCTTACTGTTAGCGCGCCGAGTCGAGGCAATGCAAGCCCTTGCTTTACCAAACAGTTTATCCATCAGCGTTGATGTAACCGATGCAGACGCTATCAAGGCAGCGATTAACCAAGCGGAAGCACAGTTTGGCCCTGTGGGTTGCCTAATCAACAACGCAGGCGTCATGTTGCTTGGGCAAATCGATACCCAAGATCCTAACGAGTGGAGCCGTATGCTCAATATCAATGTAATGGGCGTACTCAATGGTATCCATGCGGTTTTAGCCGGAATGAAGGCGCGCAAAACGGGCACCATTATCAACATCAGCTCAGTGGCTGGACGTAAGACCTTCCCCAACCATGCGGCTTATTGCGCGACAAAATTTGCCGTGCATGCCTTAACCGAAAACATCCGCGAAGAAGTGGCAATGGACGATGTACGCCTAATCACTATTGCACCGGGAGCGGTCGAGACAGAACTCTTAAGCCACACCACGGATGATGCTATCAAAGCGGGTTACCATGATTGGAAAACACAAATGGGCGGGGTGATTGCCCCCGAAAACGTTGCCGCAGCAGCATTATTTGCTTGGCAACAACCGCAAAATGTCTGTGTGCGTGAGATAGTGTTAGCGCCAACACGCCAGCAACCTTAAGCAACGTGCTTGGCACGACCTCGCTATAGTCATGGGTAAAACGCAGTGTGCGAGTGCCACTGCGTTTAAAAATCGACCGAGCGTTCTCAACCCTAGCCACTGTACCGAATTACGCTAGATTCACACTTAAGCAAAGTGGATTTAGGGCGAAATCACTCCAATTGACTACTTTAGCGATCGCAAATTTTACAAAGTGTTAACTCGATCACTCTCATTTTTCCGCCCTATCCGACTCAAAACCCTAGCTGCGACACAACAGGCTAATTTAGCAATAAAAACAAATCATTGTTTTTGAAAATGTAAATCCCCACCCAAATCAATCCACCACCAATCAATTAGATTTTTATCAATGAAATTTTTATCAATTAGATTTTTTTAATGGAAGTGACATACCTCAAATAAACATCCCATCACCTTTGATAAATTTATTCACAAGGTGGAAGCAATAGCCACATTCCACCAACAAAGTCATGTGAATGACAATTAAGAAAGGATGAGATGATGAAAACTTCAACTAAGATCGCAATTGCCGTCGCACTAATTAGCAGCTTAGGCCTCCAAGCCTATGCCGCCGAAGGGGGTAATCCTAAAAAAGGGAAACACCTCTATAAAAAAGAATGTAAAGCCTGCCATAGCCAAGGTGGTGAAGGTGGCGAGCTAACCCCAATGAGCAAAACCATGAGCCAATGGGATCGCTTCTTCGACAAAGATAAACACAAACTCAAACCTGAGGTATTCAACGGCCTCACCGAGCAAGATCTCAAAGATATACAGCAATTTCTGTATGACCATGCCGCCGACTCGGAGCAACCGCAAACCTGCGGTTAATTGCTGCTAAGCCTAAATCAAAGGGATAACCGCAGGCCTGCAACTGCAAGTTAACCCATTGAAATAAAATCCAAGCCCAATAAGAGAAAAATGGGGAGCACACCTCAGGGCCTCCTGTTGGGTAAATTTGGCACAGAGCCATGAGCCAGTGCCAGCGGAACACTCAGGGAGAAACCCTATGCGTACACGTACACTCATTTCGATATTGGTTGCTAATGCGCTGTTTATGTCCGGCCAAACCTTTGCCGCAGCCAACGAAACGCCAGCCGACACCCAAAAAATGGCCGAGCTGAAACAACAACTGGTCGATATCACCGAACAGCTCGATGAACTCAATAGCCGCGTCGATAAAACCGAACGCCACACCTCGTTAGACCGCCTTGAAATCACTGGCGACTTTAGAACCAAGGCCCACTCACTGCATTACCGCGATGTCGTTTGGAACCCCGCCATTAAGGTGGACTTTAATGACTTTGGCGCCAAGGCCATGTCCGGCGCCTTTGGGATGCCAAACGATCCTAACTCACCACTCGGCCAGATGATGCAAGCCAATCCCGATCTGGCCGCCGCCTTTCAAAATGGCATGTTACAGGGTGTGATGCCCTATGTACTCGCGCAGCAACATATCCAAGATATTGATAACGATATCTTTTACACCACTCGCCTGCGGTTAAATCTTAAGGCCAAGGTATGGGATAACGTCAGCTTTGCCGGTCGTCTGAGCATGTACAAAAACTGGGGCGACTCCACCGGCGTACAAGTGTTCGACTCTTGGCGCTCATTCACAATGGATGGCACCAGCAGCGGCAATACCAGTGGTGACTGGCTGCGGGTCGAGCGCGCCTATTTCGACTGGAAAAACATCAACGGCTCCGAGTTTTACCTCTCCATTGGCCGCCGCCCATCCACCTATGGCCCACCAAGCCACTACCGTGAAAACGAACTGCGTGGCGGCACGCCTTCAGGCCATTTAGTCAACTTTAACTTCGACGGTGCCACCTTAGGCTACAACCTAGGGGAAATCACTGGAATTGAAGGACAAGTGGTTCGCTTCTGTTATGGCCAAGGCTTTGAATCCCAATGGGGTAATGGCGAAATGTTTGGCGATATCGTCACCAAGGATACCCACCTCGGCGGCTTTAATATCGATGCCATTAACGATGGTACTAACTTCCTGCAATTCACCCTGTTTGGTGCCAAAGACGTCAACGATGGCTTTAAAGGCACAATGGCCTTCCCGACCCAACTGGCGGGGATTTTTGCCCCCACCATGTACCAAGATATGCAAAAGTTTGACAACTTTAACTTTGTCACCCGAGTGCAACCTAGCGGCGTCATTGGTGATATGTACCTTGGCGGCATTGGCTTTGCACGGGAAGAAGCTAACGATATCAAATGGTTTGCGTCACTAGGCTGGACGCGCGCAGAGCCAAATGGCAATGCCGGCATGTTCGGCGGCATGTTATCCGATGCGGTGTTTGAAGCGGAGCTCAACAGTACAGGCACCGAAATCATCATGGTGCCGAAAACCAGCGATGATACCGAGACCAAAGATGGTTATGGCATCTATGTGGGTATTCAAATCCCCGCGCCCTACGGCAAGTTTGGCTTGGAATATAACTATGGTTCCGAATACTGGACGCCCTTCACCCAAGCTCAAGATGACCCTATTGGCAGCAAGTTAGCCACCCGTGGCCACGTTGGCGAAGCCTATTACATCTTTGATATCAATCCCAAGATGTTTATCAAACTGGCCGGACTCTACTACGACTACGAATACACAGGTAGCGGCACGCCTGTGGGCGCACCACAAAAAATCGATGACGTGTTAGCGGGCTCAGCCTACTCAATGCTGCCTGTGGTCGATAAGGCCTTCGATGTGAACGCCTCACTGACTATTAACTTCTAACCTAGACGCCATTCAGCCCTCGGTATCGCCGAGGGCAGGAGTACAGAATGAAAAAACTCATTGTTATTGCCTTGGCGGGTATGGCGTTGCAAGCGCAGGCCGCTAATCCCCATAAAGACGTCCTTAAAGGCCCCTTCGCCACAGGTTCTGAAGTCACGACGCAGTGCTTAACCTGCCACGAAGAACAAGCCACAGATATGATGAAAACCTCCCACTGGACATGGGAGTTAGAACAAAAGCTACCCGATAGAACCGTATTACGCGGTAAGAAAAATAGTATCAATAACTTCTGTGTGTCGATTTCCAGCAACGAGCCTCGCTGCACTAGCTGTCACGCAGGCTATGGCTGGAAGGACAACACTTTTGACTTTAAAGACAAAACCAAAGTGGACTGCCTTGTCTGCCACGACACCACTGGCACCTATGTGAAAGACCCCGCTGGTGCAGGCGAGCCTATGGCTAAACTCGATCTGGTGAAGATCGCGCAAAACGTGGGTGAACCCGTGCGGGATAACTGCGGTAGCTGCCATTTCTATGGTGGCGGTGGTGATGCGGTCAAGCACGGGGATCTCGACTCTTCTATGGCCTATCCCGATAAAGCCACCGATGTGCACATGGACAGCGACGGCAATAACTTCCAATGCCAAAACTGTCATACCACTGAAAAACATAAAATTTCGGGTAATGCTATGGGGGTATCTCCAGGTGGTATCGACCATATAGGTTGTGAGAACTGCCACGATAGCGCGCCGCACAGCAACAAAAAGCTCAATACCCATACCGCAACCGTGGCCTGCCAAACCTGCCATATTCCATTCTTCGCTAAGAATGAGCCAACCAAGATGCACTGGGATTGGTCAACTGCGGGCGATGATAAACCTGAGACCGTAGATCAATACGGCAAACACACCTATCAGAAGAAAAAGGGTGACTTTGTGTGGGAAAAAATGGTCAAGCCACAGTACGCTTGGTACAACGGCACGGCTAACGCTTATATGGCGGGGGACAAGATGGACCCGAAAGTCGTCACCAAGCTGACCTACCCTATGGGCGACATTAACGACGCTAAAGCCAAGATTTATCCCTTTAAGGTACATACAGGTAAGCAGATTTACGACAAAAAACTCAATATCTTTATCACCCCGAAAACCTATGGCAAAGGCGGATATTGGAGCGAGTTTGATTGGAATTTAGCGGCGAAACTGGGCATGGAGGTTAACACCACCATGATTGAAAAAGGCATCAAATACAGTGGTGAATATGACTTTGCTGCCACCGAAATGTGGTGGCGGATCAACCACATGGTCTCACCAAAAGAACAAGCACTTAATTGTAATGACTGCCACAACAAAGGCACTCGCCTCGATTGGCAAGCCTTGGGCTATCAAGGCGACCCGATGAAAAACAAACAAGGCCCTAAACACAAACAACAATAATTGTACTGACTCGCTGAAAGCCTATCCGAGGCTAAAGCGATTATCGCTCCCCTGCAACCTTCGAGAGCTGATGCCGTTGGCTAAGCTCTCTTTTTTATCAGCTATACTCTGCCAACAAAGACAAATCGGCACAGAGAAAAAACAATACTGTCCCAGTTTGTCTCAACCAATTGGCGTGAAAAGGAGTTTGGCTCTGTTTATAAGTCAAATCAACTGATTTTTATGGCATTTATTTTGCCTAAGCAGGCAATGTTCAATTGTGGCAACCTCTATGACCGCGGGCAAAACCCCAACACAGCACCCCACTCAACCGCTCAACCGTTTACTCGGTGAAACCAGCGGTGCATTCGCCGACCTAGGCACATTTTTACCTTTAGTCTTGGGCTTAATTGCCCTAAACCAATTTTCGCCCCAAGGGATATTTTTAGGCTTTGGCCTATTCGCCATCTTAAGCGCCTTATTTTATCGCCGTCCGATCCCCGTCCAGCCCATGAAGGTCATCGCCGCCCTTGTGATCGCCCAAGGCTTAACGCCAGGGATGCTCCAAGCCAGTGCCATGCTGATGGGTATCATACTGTTAATGTTAGCGTTTAGTGGCGCCATCACTTGGCTTGCCAAGCAATTATCCCAAGCAGTGAGTGTGGGGATTCAATTAGCGATTGGTCTGCAATTGATGTGGATGGGCACTAAGATGATGAGTGACTTTTGGTTGCTCGGACTCGGCGCGTTTGCCTTGCTGTTTGTGAGTAAATTCTTACCATTGCGTTACCTTGCCATGCCACTCGTTATCGCAGCTGGTATGTTGTGGCAAGCCAACAGCCAAACCGAAATAACTAGCAGCCTGACGATTCCCGCCTTAAGCGCCTCACTGCATTTAGCTTGGCCTAGCCTTAACGAGTGGAGTTCAGCAGCAATTTTACTGGTACTGCCACAGCTCGCCCTCACCTTAACCAATGCAGTGATAGCCACCTCGGCCATGGCGCAGGAAAAATTCCCCGAAGATGCCGCCAAACTCACGCCTAAAAACTTGGCCATTAGCTCTGGGCTGGCCAATTTGTTACTCGCGCCTTTTGGGGCGGCGGCCATGTGCCATGGCGCGGGAGGCCTTGCGGTGCAGTATCACTTTGGCGCGCGCACTCACCTCGCGCCATTAATCTTCGGTGGTACTTGTGTGGTGATTGCCCTGTTTTGGGATAGCCAAATTGCGTGGTTGCTCGGACTTATTCCTGTGGCGATTCTCGGCAGTTTGCTGTCCATCGGCGGTTTACAACTGGCGTGGTCAAAACGCCTAATCGATGGTAAGCCCTTCTGTATCTTTGTGATCTTATCTACCGCTGTGACCTGCTTAGCCATTAACGCCGCGGCAGGGCTTGCCGTGGGGATTCTTCTCGAGCAAGGTCGCCGCACTTGGGCCATGCTCGCGATGCGTTAAGCGCCAATATCCCCAAGAAAGTAAAAAACACAGCACCCCTGTGCTGTGTTTTTATCTCTTAAAATGTTCTTGCTGGATTGGTTGGCGTATCCTTTTGCGCCAGCGCCCATTTAGCAATCGCATCCTTACGCATAAAACCCACTTTTGAGTGTTCTTTCGCGTATTGAATAAACTTGTCTAAGGCATTGGCAAGACCTGGCGTGCCCCCGATACGGTCGTGCACACTAATCGACATCATCCGCCGCTGGGATGCGCCTTCCTGATAAAGCATATCGAATTCGTCTTTAAGCTCCTGTAAGAAGGCGGCAGCCGTCATCGCAGTGTTACCACCAAAGCGACCTATATCATTGTTACGCAAGGTATAAGGTACCACGGCAAAAGGTTTACCCTGCACAGGGATAATTGAAGGTTCATCCCTTGATAAATCATCAATGTGATAGATAAAACCTAAGTCCTGTAGGATATTTAAGGTTTGGGTGCTGTGGCGCATCCAAAACGCATTAAACCCGACGGGACGCTGACCAGTGATCTTTTCTAAGGTATTGATACTCTGGATATAAGAATCACGCTCCTGCGCTGGCGACATACTGTATTGCGGCGTCCACGTCTGCCCATGGCCTGAAATCTCATGGCCTTCATCCGCCACTTGTTTAGCAAGTTGTGGATGTAATTCGGCGGCGCGGCCCACCATATGGGATGTCACGTGAATATTGTGCTTACGCCATATACGCAGCAAACGCGGTATCCCTTCATTCATCCCGTAGTCGTACCAACTGGGAGTAATCGTATCTGGGTAGCCTTTCTCCATTGGTGGAAACGGCCCTTCAGCGTTTTTATCCTGCGCGCCAGCCTCAAACTGCATGGATATAGAGATCACTAGTTGCTCGCCATTAGGCCAAAAACGCTTATTCATACTGCCTCCTACCGAAGTTTGAGTTTGATCATCGACCGCCACTAAGCTCGGAACTCCCATTGAAAATGCAGACTGACTCAGCCCTACACCCGCAATCAAAGCGCCGCCCGCCTGTAAACTGGTCTTTAAAAATTGTCGACGTTGATTCATGACTTCGCTCCTGTGGTCACAGCGTTAGAGGCAAGCTGGTTAAATAGCGTTTGATAATCCTCTAGGTGCCAGTTATCAGTAATAAAACCATCACGCACGCGGTACATATCTACGGCGCGAAAATCAATTTTTTGCCCTTGACCACGCTGTTCACCAAAGGTCCCCGTAAAATGGCCATTAAAACGGAGACGCACAACCGCACGGTCACCGACCACCAGCAGATGCTCAACGGTTACCGAGAGATCAGGTACCGCCGCCCTAAAGGTTTTAGAGGCGTCGAGCGGTCCGCTAATCCCCTGTGCACGACCTTCGGGCAAGGTGCGATCAATAAAACGGGTCGCTAATGCCCAGCGGGCAAATGTCGGATCACCGGTATCCCAAAAACTAGCGTATAGCAAAGCGGCGTGGGCAATCGATTCAGCCTGTGGTGAACCATCACTGATCAGCTCCATTGCCGTCACCTTAGGGGTAAGGGCAGTTTTGACATCGACACTGGCTTGAGTAGAACCACCTTGAGCGGCAAACACCGTCATGCTAAGGCTAGCGAGCACAAAACCCAAAAGCGCTAAGCCGAGTAATCCTGAGCTCCACAAACTGACTTTTATCCAAGGAGAAACAGGGCAATAAATACGGTTTTGCATTATGCCACCTCATCATCACTAGAGCGGATGACGGCGCGCAGTGCCTCTTGATAGCTAGGATAATCGGTATAGCCCGCCGCACTGCCGCCAAATAATGGCCCCTTATCGAAGGGCGATAAGGGTAATTGATTGGCTAATCGATAGGGCAGATCGGGGTTAGCAATAAAGGCACGACCAAAGGCCACTAAGTCGGCATAACCTTTTTCGATAACCTCATTGGCACGCTCGACATCGTAACGCCCCGCCACAATAATGCTGCCTTTAAACACTTTGCGTAGCTCAATTCTGAAGGACTCAGGCACCTGTGGCGCATCGTCCCAATCGGCTTCAGACAAGTGCAAATACGCTACGCCCAACGCCGATAAGTGTTTGGCGGCCAACAGGATAGTATCGACAATCTCTGGGCAGGCCATATCCTTAAAGGTCACATAGGGTGCAAGGCGAACGCCCACTTTATCGGCACCAATCTGGGCACTTACCGCTTTAACGACTTCCAATAAAAACCGAATACGCTTCTCCGGCGTACCGCCGTAGGCGTCGGCTCTATGGTTAGAATTAGTCCGCAGGAATTGGTCAATGAGATAACCATTGCCACCATGGATTTCGATGCCATCAAAACCCGCGGCAACGGCATTTGCCCCTGCGTTGGCAAAGTCGGCCACCACGCGGTCGATATCCGCTTGCGTCATTTCCCTCGGCTCGGGGCAATCTACCATTTGTCCCTCGGGATGCTCCTCATCAACGATCCATACCTTAGTACCAACAGGAGCAATCGCTGAAGGTGCAATCGGCGCTGCACCCTGCTGAAAAATCGGATGGGACACTCGGCCTACATGCCAGATTTGATTAAAGATTTTTCCACCCGCTTGATGCACCGCCGCAGTAACCTTTTTCCAGCCATCAATTTGCGCCTCGGTATAAACTCCAGGGGTAAAAGAATAGCCTTGGCTGTCGTCAGAAATTTGGGTCGCTTCGGTGATGATAAGCCCTGCTGACGCACGCTGGGCGTAATATTGCGCCATTAAATCATTAGGGATATTACCCGGTTGCGTGGTACGCGCCCTTGTCATCGGCGCCATAACAATACGATTTTGCAGTGTCAGTGCCGCTGACTCATAGGCTGTAAATAAACTCATATGCACTCCCGAACCATAAATGATGATTGAATATCTAGGTGCAATTGTGCATTAGTTAATCTATATTGATAATTAGCCTATTATTTAAATCATTTTCAAAAATATTTTGATATGTACCATATAAATGATCTGCAACTCGCCCTGCGTATCGCTGCGCTTGAAAGCCTGTCCGCCGCCAGTAAAGAAGTCGGCATGACGCCCGCAGCAGCGAGCGCGGCACTGCAACGGCTTGAAAAAAAGTTAGGATGCCAACTATTTGCGCGTTCAACTCGGCGGTTGCAACTCACGGAAGAAGGGCGAATATTTCTCGATGCAGCTAAACCAGCCCTTGCGTTACTCGAAACCGCTTCCGCTAATTTGGCCGAGCATAGGGGCGAGCTTAAGGGCGAAGTGCGCATTGCTCTGCCCTCGGACATTGGCCGCAGTCGGATCCGCAATTGGCTAGATGAGCTGATGGATAGCGCGCCTGAGCTGTCGATTCAGCTGTACTTTGGCGACCATATGACAGATCTCATCGATCAAAATATCCATTTAGCCCTGCGTTATGGCCAACTGGAAGATTCCAATCTAAAACGGCGCCAACTGTCGATGACGCCAAGGGTGCTCGTCGCCTCCCCCGCTTATCTTGCGCAATATGGTGAACCGCAAACACTGAACGAGTTGAGCCAACACCAAGTGTTGATCTTAAATCGTGGCGGCGAGCCATGGCAGAAATGGAAATTCAGCCATAATGGTGAAACCGTAGAGATTGAAGTAAGAGGAAAACGCTTTTGCAATGATGGCGCCGTTGTGCGCGATTGGGCACTGGCGGGGCGAGGTATAGCCTATAAAAGTTGGCTCGATGTGGCGCAGGATGTCACCGAAGGCAGACTACAGCTTATCCTAGCCGATAAACTCGCGCCTGCGGTGCCACTGCAATTAGTCTATCTACAAACCGACTATCCTAGCCATAAAATCCGCCGCACTATTGAATTTTTAGCCCAAAAACTGCTGCAATTTAGCCAAGAATATCCCGCGCCTTAAACGATAATTGGGCTTGATAAAAAGCAGCTTGCACCCGCAACTGAAGATAGATACTTAAAAACTCTGCGGCGATTCATTCTAGCCCCGAGGTAATATCACCGTCACCACACAGCCTTGCTGCCAAGGCAATGGCGTTTGTGTCGATTGCTTGCAGTTTTCAATCTCAATACTGCCGTGGTGACGGCTAACGACATCCTTACAAATCGCTAAACCTAATCCGAGCCCTGCATCTTTGGTAGAGGCAAAAGAGGCCATCAACTCATTAGCTTGCCCCTGTAAACCTTGGCCATTATCAATTACCAATACTTTGATTTCAGTGGGTTGATAGTGGATCTCAATCCTTAACTTACGTGCACGGTTATCCTCACATGCTTCCAGCGCATCGAGGCTATTTTTCACCAAATTGACCCACATTTGACTTAAGCCAACACTATCCCCCATCAATTCATAGGGACGACCTTGCACCTGTACGTCAACTTGTACCCCCGCTCGGTCTAATTCTCGGCGTAATAAGGCCAGTGCCTCTTTGACGACTAACGTCACATCCAGCGGTTCAGCCTTCGACTGACGGCGTTTAAGCAAGCCACGAATACGGTGCACAACCGCCCCAGCCCGTATCGATTGTGCGTTGATTTTACCCAAAATATCATAGAGCTCTGGGTTGTCCTGTCCCAGCCTTTCTAGCTGTATCATAGCGCCCTCACTGTATTGGGTTATCGCCGCAATCGGTTGATTTAGCTCATGGGCCAACCCGGCACCAATCTCCCCGAGAATCGCCGCACTTTGTAAGCGTTCTAACTGCAATGCCTTGTCTTTTAATTGCCGCTCAGTACTGACTAAAAACTCGCTCTTTTGGCGGAATTTATATTCGAGCCACAGGTGATAAATGGTCGACACAATAAAGATCAGCAGTAATACCCCACCCCACTCTTTATTTTTCTCCATCCATTTATACACGGTTTGATATAAGGGAGGTGATGCACCTTGCAGCTGTAATTCTTTAAATAATTCAATCACCTTTAGCTGGCTTACCGGCGCAGTCCAACCTAAAGTATCGGCGGTAATCGCCGCCACATGGTCTGGGGGCAGGTCAAACAAGGCGCGGGTGATTTGCATGGTGATCCGTGGCGAAACCGTATCCGCCGCCGCAAATGACCAATTAGGATAGAGTTGGGTGCTCACCTCGCAGTCATATCCAGGAGGATGGGTTGGATGAATGACACGATAGTCCGTCTTATTGATAAGCCCTGTTTCAATCATTTCCTCTAGGGTACAAAAAGGCGCAATGGCGGCATCGGCACTCCCATCGCGCACTTGATAGATCAGCGGCGCGAGGGGAAATCCTAAAAATCGCACTTGGCCAAAGAATTGCTCCGGTAAATAACCCATTTTATGCAGTAATCCCATCGCAGCCTGATAGCCGCCAAGTGCCTGCGGATCGCTAGCAACCACATTCTTACCGCGTAAATCCTGCAAGCTACGTATAGGGCTATCGGCACGCACAATAATGGTCGCGCCTATGGTGAAAGTGCTGCCCTGATGTTTACGGCTTTTCATGGTCGCGAGCCAAGAGAGGGGGAAATTATTACTCAAGTGCAGATACTGGCCGGGGTTAGTCACAATAAACTGCAATTCATTGCTCAGTAACTGGCTACGCATACCATTAAAGTCGACGGGCACTACTTCAAAACGGCTATTAGGGACGTTTTCGCTAAGGTAATCCATCATAGGCTGCCAGCGCTGTTTTGCCTGCAACACCCCATGATTCGCCAGCACTCCCACTTTAAATTCATGAACGGGAATGTCTTCATCGGCATAGGACAAATTAAGCATCATTACGCTCAATATGCAGCTCACGAGTATTGCCCTACACCAAGTTCTCATTGCTATCGCCTTGTCTTGTATGCTTTTGTATTCGGAGTACTTTATACACAAGGCCAAAATGATGCTGTGAATAACACCAAACTCTGGCATTCCCCCTAAAGTGATTTGACTAATTTAGTGATAAACCTCCCAAGACCTAGGCTTAAAATTGAGCCTACGACAAGGCAGGCTTAAGCTGATAAAGAGTCCCACCACCAAAAGGAAAACCATGTCCACTATGCTGCCGCTGTATTTAGTCGATGATGATGAAGCGATTCTCGACTCTTTAGGATTTATGCTCAGGCAATTTGGTTATCAAGTACAAACCTTTAGCAGTGGACGGGATTTTTTAGCCCAATGCCCGTTAACTCAAGCGGGATGCGTGATCTTAGATAGCCGAATGCCAGAGATCAGCTGCCAAGAAGTGCAGCAAAAGCTGCTTGAAACCCAAAGTCCATTAGGAGTGATTTTTCTCACTGGGCACGGTGATTTACCCATGGCATTAAGCGCTTTTCGTAAAGGCGCATGCGACTTTTTTCAAAAACCTGTGTCGGGTAAAGCCCTTGTACAAGCGATTGAAAAAGCACATAAAGAAAGCCAATCCAGCTTTGAGCAACAGAGTCTGCAGCAGAAATTTGCCCAACTGACTGAGCGCGAACAACAAGTATTAGCCCATGTGGTTCAAGGCATGACCAACAAACAGATCTCCGAAGCCATGTATTTATCCTTAAGAACCATCGAAGTGCATCGCGCAAAGATTATGAAAAAGCTTGAAGTGAACAATATGGCAGAGTTAGTACAACACTTAGGAAATCTAAATTCTGTTTTATAAATCAGTGACCAGCACGCTAAACAATCGCAATATATTCTCGCCACGCTTGTCACGATTAAACCGCTAATTCCATATAACTCAGACCATTTAGAATGCGCTGATGGCGACGTTTTCATCCAAACTGCGACAAGCTGTCGCAGTTTGCATCTTTGGCTTTGTATCAAACACCATTCACTGCCACACTCAAGTTAGGTTCTGTCATTTATGCTCCGTAGGCATTAACGATCCACTGCTTTTGAACCTTCCCCCGAGTACGGCCAGTGTCCTCGGGGATTTTTTTATCCCTACAAACCTCGCCTCGCCTCCCTAAATCCGAACAATCAATGTAGCATTGTTGTTAATTAAATTAATATCTATCAATAACTTAATGATAATTTTTCAAAATGAAGTTAGAATGCGACTATCTTGGCAACAGGTGAGCAGTATGAGTCGTTTACACACATCTAAGGGATTCACCCTAATCGAACTGGTGGTGGTTATCATCATTTTAGGCATTCTTGCTGTAGTCGCAGCCCCGCGCTTTATGAATCTAAGTCAAGATGCTCACGATACTCGGGCAAAAGCTGCTTTTGCTGCTTTTACCTCTGGCGTCAAGCTGTATCACAGTTGTTGGCTTGCGGGCGGACACTCGGGATATACCCAAAATCTCGCTTGCTATGGTGATGGCACTATCGACTCGACCACCACGGGCTTTCCACTCGGAAAAGACACGGCTCAAAGCAGCAGCCAAGGCACTCAATTACAAGGCGCTTACTGCGGAGAACTGTGGCAATCGTTACTCGATAATCAGGACTTTGTCCTTACCACACACACGGATTGGGAAACGCAACAAGCACCCAATATCGACATCGTCTACTGGTATAGCGGCGGCGCGATAAGTGATCCTAATACTTATTGTTACTTTAACTATGTGTCGGATGATCGCCGCCTTGGCAGCGAGAATTGGGAGCTAAAATACTATCCCCTCGATGGACGAACTGTTGTCGGCCGCTCCTCGTTATCTGCACCTTAACCCACCCAGCATATCCGCTTTCGCCACAGGGCATAAAATCAACAAAGTCCTGTGGCTTTTTTTGCAATAACTTGAATTCTGACTATCCATCCTATAGTGACTTTGTTTTCCTCCGCATCATTTTCATTGCGGGCAGACACTAAGATTCCTTTTACATGTGGTTGTCAAACTCACCAAAGATTGGCCTTAATCCTATAGATTTGTTACCTTTTTGTTTATGGAACACTCAGATGAATAAACGCCAATGAATAATCTCATTGTTACACCAGGCTACGCTTCACAATTCAGTTGTATAGGTGCCGCATGTGAAGACAGTTGCTGCCATGACTGGACCATCATTTTTGACAAAAAAAGCTACAAAAATACCCTTAACCATCCAAAACTCGCTTCGCTTGCCAAAGAGGCATTTATTGAAACCAAAACCGATGCTAATCAGTGGGCAAAAATCAAACTTAACGCCAATGGAATATGCCCGTTTGTAAACGAGCAGAAGTTGTGTGCCATCCATGCGGCTGCGGGTGAAACAGCCTTAAGCCACACCTGTAAAACCTATCCTCGTAGTGACAATGTTATCGCAACCACTAAATACGAAAGTTTAACGATATCTTGCCCTGAAGCTGCCCGTCAGGTGCTATTTGACGCCAATGCATTTCAATTTGAGGCAAAGAGCGGTGGCGCCAAACGTCCAACCGCGGCCAATCCTGCATGGTTAGAAAAAACCTACGATTACAGTTTGGATTTATTAATTAATATGGGTGTGGATTGGCAACAGGCACTCATGGCTATAGGATTATTGGTAAAAGTCAGTGACCAAGTGAGGCAAAATACTCTTCCTATTGCACAAATAGATCAGCGTTTTGAACAATTAATCTTGCTGGCCCAAACCAATCAAATCGATGAGCAATATCAAAAAATACCCTACACACCACAGCCTCAAACCCATGCTTTTGTGTCGATACATGACCAATTATGCAAACTTCACTCAAGAAGCTTAAAGCCTCGTTTTACCTCGCTTAATGATGCAATTGGTTTGTTATGTAATGAGAGTAATCAATATCAAATTGACGATTTAAATAAAGCGTGGGAAGAAAAAGCCTTGCCTGCGTTGAGCAATTATCAGGATTTATTTGACCGTTATATTTTATATTCGCTTTACCATGAGCATTTCCCCATGAGTGATTCACAGCAGCCTTGGATGGCATTTCGCCTGCTCGTGATAGATTGCTTTATGATCCGCTGTTACTTATCTGCCATGGCATTTAAAAATAATGGACTGACAGAAAGTGACATAGTGCTGTGTTTTCAGCTCTATAGCGTTGTGCGCCAACATAAAGCGAAATTTGCCCAGGGCATCAATCAGACCCTACAAGAATGTGGTATTGATAGTATTCCCGCCGCCATCAGTCTATTAAAAACCTCGTGATCGCCCAGGAGAGACTGCCGAAATAGCGCCAACGGCAGTCTTTGCGAATCAGCCGACGCTTCAGTCGTAGCAAGACTGAAGCAGGCCGCCATTTCTCTGTAAGCTGTTATTTTGTTGCAAAAGGCGCGCGAACACGTAAACCCCATTGGCTTTTTCTGCAATAACTTGAATTCTGACTATCCATCCCCATATTTACTCCATCATCCACCGCAGGATTTTCATTGCGGGCAAGAGAAGAGGATTCAAAAGTGACCACTATCGTATCAGTACGCCGTAATAACCAAGTTGTCATCGCCGGCGATGGCCAAGTCTCCCTAGGCAATACCGTGATGAAAGGTAACGCCAAAAAAGTGCGTCGCTTGTATCACAACAAAGTGTTGGCAGGTTTTGCTGGCGGCACCGCCGACGCTTTTACCCTATTTGAGCGTTTCGAGTCCAAACTCGAGATGCACCAAGGTCACCTGTTACGCTCGGCTGTTGAACTTGCCAAAGATTGGCGTACCGACCGTATGCTGCGCAAACTCGAGGCCATGCTTGTGGTCGCCGATGCCGAAGCCTCACTTATCATCACAGGTAATGGTGACGTAGTGCAGCCAGAGCATGATTTAGTCGCCATTGGCTCGGGCGGTAACTATGCCCAAGCGGCGGCGTTAGCACTACTGCAAAATACCGAATTATCGGCGCTGGAAATTGCTGAAAAGTCATTGACTATTGCAGGCGATATCTGCGTATTCACCAATCAATTCAAGACAATTGAAGAACTTAATTACTAACAGGGCGTGAGGAATATTATGTCTGAAATGACCCCCCGTGAGATTGTCCACGAGCTGGATGCCCACATTATCGGCCAGAAAAAGGCCAAACGTTCCGTCGCCGTCGCCCTGCGTAACCGCTGGCGCCGCATGCAGCTAGATGCCGATTTCCGTCAAGAAGTTACCCCAAAAAACATTCTGATGATTGGCCCAACCGGCGTAGGTAAAACTGAAATCGCCCGCCGTTTGGCAAAGCTCGCGAATGCCCCATTTATCAAGGTTGAAGCCACTAAGTTCACCGAAGTGGGTTACGTGGGTAAAGAAGTCGAGCAAATCATCCGTGATTTAACCGACATCGCCATCAAGCTGACCCGCGAGCAGCAAATGGGCAAATGCCGCCAACGCGCCGAAGAACACGCTGAAGAGCGCATTCTCGATGCCCTGCTGCCCAAGCCGAAAAATGACTGGGATAACACGGAAAGCGATACCAGCTCCAATACCCGTCAAATCTTCCGTAAGAAGCTGCGCGAAGGCCAATTAGATGACAAAGAAATCGATATCGACGTGGCCCAGCCACAAATTGGTATTGAAATCATGTCACCGCCCGGCATGGAAGAAATGACCAACCAACTGCAAAGCCTGTTTAAAAACATGGGCCAAGCACCGGCAAAACGTCGCAAGATGAAGATCAAAGAAGCCTTTAAGCTGTTGATCGAAGAAGAAGCGGCCAAGCTGGTAAATCAAGAAGATTTAAAAGAGCAAGCCATTGAATTGGTTGAGCAGCACGGTATCGTGTTCCTCGACGAAATCGACAAAATCTGTAAGCGTGGCGAAACCTCAGGCCCAGACGTTTCCCGCGAAGGGGTACAGCGCGACCTATTACCTTTAGTCGAAGGCTGCACAGTCACCACTAAACACGGCATGGTGAAAACCGACCATATTCTGTTTATTGCGTCGGGCGCATTCCAGATGTCAAAACCATCGGATTTAATCCCTGAGCTACAAGGCCGTTTACCGATCCGCGTTGAGCTAGATGCGCTATCAGCCGATGATTTTAAACGCATTTTAACTGAGCCACATGCCTCACTGACCGAGCAATATATCGCGCTGATGGCGACCGAAGGCGTGACCATTGAGTTTACCGAATCAGGTATTGAGAGCATCGCCAAAGCGGCATGGCAGGTGAACGAGCGCACCGAAAACATTGGTGCCCGTCGTCTGCATACCGTAATGGAAAAGCTGATGGAAGATATCTCCTATGAGGCGTCTGACAAGTCTGGCAGCTCATTTGTGATTGATGCCGATTATGTGAGTGCTCACTTAGATAATCTGGTTCAAGACGAAGACCTAAGCCGCTTTATCCTCTAAGCGATTAGCACACAACATCTGCCATGCATATATGGCGGAGATAAGTTCGAAATTGTGACAGTGGCTAAGGCTTACACTTTGTAACCTTAGCCACAAATTGTTATGTTACAGCTTGTCCATTCTCAGCATTTTCTTGGCACTACCTATGACCACTAGCACACCCAATGTCACCGATCTTAAGCTCAAGCGTAAATCGCGCATTTTAGAAATCAGCTTCGATAACGGCGAGCAGTATCAACTCACCTGTGAGATGTTACGCGTCTATTCTCCCTCCGCCGAAGTGCATGGTCACGGTAACCCTAAGCTGGTCACCCATAAGAAAAACGTCAATATCACCAGCATCGAACCCGTAGGTAACTACGCGGTAAAAATCGTCTTCGACGATGGCCACGATACCGGGCTGTTTTCCTGGCAAGTGCTTTACGATCTCGCCACTCACCAAGTGGAATTATGGGAAAAGTACTTAGCACGCCTGCGAGCCGAAAAGGCTTCTCGCGAACCCCTGATTGCGATGAAAATAAAGTACAACTAATAAATTAGGATAGCTGGCTGTTAATTGTGATATTTAAACAATTACATTACAGCTAACGACAGATGTTTAAGAGTATTCGGCCATAGATTAAGCACAGTTATTCCAGTGACACGCCGTAAATATATCCCTATAGGCTCGACGACGGCATCTGCTGCATATGGAAGTGCGAATGCCGCGATCACATGGATGTGAAAGAGCGGCCATGCCGCCAACGGTCACTTCCATACCAATGCTTAATTCCACTAATCTCTGCGTATGCTTTAACTCTAAAAACAGGTCATTTTACAATGGGTCGTTTGTGAATCTGTTATTTCTCTTGCTGACCTGAATATCTAAGGAAAGATAATGTCGGAAAAAGTCCCCTGCACAGCCTGCCAAACTTTAATTATGCCCAGCACCGCCGAGCGAAACGCAGGCTTATGTATGCCCTGCAAAAATGGCAATCGTGAAAATATTGAGCAAGCAAAAGCCTATTACCAAAAGGAGCGGGAATTAGATAAAACCTGCCCTTTTAGAGCGTTGTTGCGAGATATTGTGGTGCGGGTGCACGACGATAATCAGGGCTTTCACACGCTAAGCGAAGCAGCGCAGCACTATTACGCCGTCAATTGTCTCTCTGGCGAAGTCTATAACGGCGGTTTTATCCAATACTTCGATAACTCATCGGGCGAGCATTATGCTGTTGCCGAGCGCGGCCTTGAGCAAATTGGTGCTTTGCATTCGTTAGCCCTATTACAACAGGCTAAACAGGCGGTGTTTGGTGACCATCCCGTCCCTACCGACAGAGACCAACGCCTCGCCGCAACCGATAATCCAGTCGCCGAAGCCCGACTCAATCAACTCGATGATGAGTTTTATAAAGATTTGGATAATCTTGATATCAAGCTAGAGAGCTATGCAATACAAACAGGATTGGTTAACGCAATTGAATGATTACGGGTTTACTTCTATTAATTCAATCATTAAGCGATGTGCACCAAGAGCTAAAGGCATTCAACTTAATCTTGATTGGCTCATTGAATGACACTACTCAAAGTCGTGGGGCTTCACCCCACACCCGACCAAGGAGGACTGCTCGTCCTATCCTCCTTGGATGCTCCAAGACGCCCCAACTTTCTTTGATTTAGATGTGCAGAAGGGCAGCTCATTATGTATGTCAATCCAACTTTAAGTGCTGTATTATTAGCAAAAATTAACTGGAATTTATTGTATGTCGAATAGTTGTGTTTTTGATTCAAGTAAAATTTTCTCTGCTGAACAACTAACAACTATGCTTCAGCTACAAAACACTTGTCTTGTAAACGAACTGAAAGACATCACTAATGAGACCGAACAACTAAAAAAAGATGTACAAGAATTTAAGTTAGTTTTGAGCAATTCTCAGATAGGCATTGACAGCTTTAAATCTGAATATGAAAAAAAATATGAAACTCAATTAAATACCCACCGAGAGTTAATTGAAATTCAAAGTAACAACGCTATTAGAGTTATGACTATGGTTGAAACTTGGACCGCAATCTTGGGTACTGTACTTCTATTAGCAGGAATAATTAGTTTAGGTTTAATTAAAAGAAGTAAAGAGTCAATGTACCATGAAGTAAAAAATCAAATAGTTGAATATGCTAAGAAAGAATTCGACTCATCTACATTTGTGGCACAAAGATTAAGTGAATACTTCAAATCAGATGATGGCAAATCCGTTTTAGATGCTATTGAACGTAAATTATTTATTGATGTAAATAATAATAGTATGAAATTAAATTTAGACACCAAAGCACAAGCTGAGGAATTTAAATTACTCTTCCCTCAGCAAAAAGCTAGCCATGAAGGTGAAAAAAATGACAATTGAAAGAGAACTTAAACCTTTTGGTGGTATATCTGCGGAGTCATTACTTAACTTTGTTTATGGCTCTCAACTAAATAGAGACATTTTACCAATAGACCCAGTTTATATTGCAAGTAAATTAACAGGGGTTATTATAGACACAAATTATAATTGGGATGACTTAGTAAAATCCGGTTACATTAAAGTTAAAAGAAATGATAACAACACTGTCAAAAATATTATTGTATGGGCAAACCCATCTGAAGCTGAAGTCAGAAGAAGATTCACACTTGCTCATGAGCTAGGCCATTTAGTTTATGATGTAATCCCAAACTTAAACAACCATCAATGCGAAGAGATCATTGATATTTTTAACAGAGATCAAAATCAAAGTTTTATAGAAACAAGAGCTAATTATTTTGCAGCAGAGTTATTGATGCCACTACAACTTATAAGAGCTGAAATTCAAGTGTTACTGGAAAAATATCAAGTGTTAAACAATGGTCAAAAACCAAATTTTTCATATGCCCTTGAATACTTAGCTAGGCAATTTTTTGTATCAACAGAAGCAATGAATTTTAGATTAAAAAACTTAGGGTACGTATAATAATTTTATTGAAACATTCATTGTTAAACTTTCAGTCTGAGTAAGTTGTGAGCAAACTTAAAGAACCTGGAAGACAAGAAAGAATTCTTTTGAGCTTAACAGCCAATACCTAAGCTTCAGAAGTTCACCTCCCCGGCGAAGTTGCTGAAGGGCGTTGAATGCTCTTTATTAAAAGGATAGCGCGTGACGCAGACAGGACGTCTGCGTAGCTTTCGGGGAAGGGGCGAATGAAAATCAGTGATTTTCGCGCTTATGAGCGAGAGGCAGGGACTGCCGAACTGGGGTGCTTTACATGGATGTAAAGCGGAGCCATCGGAAGCGTTAGCGATTTTCGAATAAGCACGAAGCCACTAACTAATGCATGTAACTTCGCTAGGGGCGTCTTGGCTGCTTGTGAAAACAATAGGCAAGGAAGATAGGACGAGCAGTCCTCCTTGGTCGACTCTTTATTAAAAAATCAGGGGGTGAAGCCCCACGACTTTGATTTGGCTTTTAAAAGCCTTTTAAACGCAATTAAACGAAGTTTACAAATAAACCTTATTGTCGGAATCCCGACAAATACCCCGCCTTGTGATCCTCACAGTGCTGCAATCCGTAATGTTCAGCAATATCCCATCGCGAAAGATGTAACCGCGACAGTCATCCATCAGAGTCCAGCTAATGCAATCACAGCAGCAATTACAGCACTTCCATACGGTTAGGCTGATTTTAGGCGATCAGCTTAACGCCCAACATACCTGGTATCAGCAAGTCGATCCTAAGGTACTGTATTTAATTGCAGAATTGCATCAAGAAAACACTTATGTGACGCACCATGTGCAAAAAATTTGTGCGTTTTTCAGCGCCATGGCGCAGTTTGCCAGCGAGCTTGGCGCGGCGGGGCATCAAGTACGTTACCTCACCCTCGACGATACCCAAGACTTTGTCGATCTTAATGCCTTACTCCAACACTATGTCGCCGAAACAGGGGCGATTAAGTTTGAATATCAACGGCCTGACGAATATCGACTCCTCGCGCAATTAAGCCAGTTGAAGTTGGCCAACGCCGTTGTAAATTGCGTCGATACCGAGCACTTTTTATTGCCCTTTGATGAAATTGATAGGGAATTTCCCCAAGGGCAACACAGGCTGATGGAGCATTTTTATCGGCGAATGCGCAAAAGATTCAATATTTTGATGACGGATGGCAAGCCTGTTGGCGGACAGTGGAATTTTGATGCCAACAACAGGCAAAAGCTTAAATCCCAAGATATCAAATCTTTACCTACACCCTTGATGTTTGGCCACAATGTGCAAGATATTCTCGAGCGCCTTACGCGCCATGGGATTAATACTATGGGCAAGGCGGATACGCATTTACTCTGGCCGATAAACCGTGCACAAAGCCTCGAATTACTTCAGTATTTTTGTGAGTATTGCCTGCCCGCCTTTGGCCGCTTTCAAGATGCGATGACCCAGCAACATCCCTCGCAGTGGAGCCTGTACCATAGTCGGCTGTCCTTTAGCTTAAACGCCAAACTTATCAGCCCATTAGAAGTGATCAATGCGGTGATTGAGCACTATCATGCCAATCCTTTTATTGAGATAGCCCAGGTCGAAGGCTTTGTTCGGCAAATCATCGGCTGGCGTGAATATGTGCGCGGCATCTATTGGGCGAATATGCCCAACTACGCCAACATTAACGCCCTCGAGGCCACGCGCAAGCTGCCCGACTACTTTTGGCATGGCAAGACTCGAATGAATTGCCTGCACCACGCCTTATCTCAGTCACTCGATTATGCCTATGCCCATCATATTCAACGTTTGATGGTGATTGGCAACTTTTGTTTATTGACCGAAATCGCCCCCGATGAAGTAGATAAATGGTACTTAGGCGTATATGTGGATGCGATTGAATGGGTCGAAATGCCCAACACTCGCGGTATGGCGCTATTTGCCGATGGCGGCATAGTCGGCACTAAACCCTATGCCGCGAGCGGCAGTTATATCAATAAAATGAGTGATTACTGCGGCAGTTGTCATTACAAGATAAAAGAACGTAGCGGCGCCCTTGCCTGCCCATTGAACAGCCTGTATTGGCGCTTTATGGATAAACACCGCGCACAATTCACCCACAATCCACGCATCGCCATGCTGTACCGCACTTGGGATAAAACCGATGAGGCGGCCAGGCAAGCCATTCTGGCAACAGCCGAACAACATCTGGCGCAACTTGAACGCCTTTAAAGGCTTATTCGCATGGGAGAAACGCGATGAATATTTTGGTATTAGGTGGCAGCGGTGGTATAGGTCACGCCATGGTGAATAAGCTGCGCGAAACCTATCCCGAGGCCACTATTTATGCGACCTATAAACATCATCAGCCAGATACAGGGCGAGGCGATGGCGTTATCTGGCATCGGCTGGATATCACCCTTGAGGAGGAGATTAAGCAACTGAGTCAAAACATTCCCCAATTAGATTGGCTAATCAACTGTATTGGCATGCTACACACCGAGGATAAGGGGCCAGAAAAAAGCGTGCAGGCACTCGATGGGGATTTTTTCCTGCACAATATCAAGCTAAACACGCTGCCCAGTATGATGTTGGCAAAGCACTTTGAACCCACGTTAAAGCGCAGTGAGTCGGCAAGATTTGCGGTGATATCGGCCAAAGTCGGCAGCATTAGTGATAACAGATTAGGGGGTTGGTACAGCTATCGCGCCTCGAAAGCGGCGCTGAATATGTTCCTTCACACGCTATCGATTGAATGGCAGAGAAGCATGAAACACTGCGTGGTGCTAGCACTGCATCCCGGCACTACGGATACGCGATTATCCAAACCTTTTCAGCAGAACGTGCCCAAACAAAAGCTGTTTACACCAGAGTACGTCGCCCAATGTTTAGTCAGTATTATCGCCAATGCCACACCTGCACAAACGGGCAGCTTTTTGGCCTACGATGGTGCAGAACTGCCTTGGTAGCGATACAAGCGTTTAGCACAGATACGGATTAACCTTGGCAGCTTTCAGTAATGACAGTGCTTAACCCTGACAACACTTAGCCTTGGCACCTCTTAACCTTGACAAAAGTAGGCATAGTTTATCCGGCTGCCTTGCCCCCATACAGCCGTCCAAGTATTCACATCGCTCATATAGCCAAAGTGGATTGCCTGCGATGTATCGCATGCTTCTTGAAACGGCGCCTTGTTGTCATTAATAAATTGCGCCGAAGCCGCCAAAATATCACTGCACTCATCGTCGGCAACTAACCAGATAAAGTCTTCGCGGCAATCTTCCCTAGCAACCATCTCTTCTGGGGAATATAAGTCCAGCTTTTGTTTGAGTGTTCGCCACTGCTCGAGCGTGACATTGCAGGAGATAGCCAGCTTATCAAGCACCCCAGCACCACCAGCCCAAAAGGATAAATCAAAGTCTAACTGCAGAGGTTCTGGAGCAAAGCCCAATAGATTTTCAACAACTTGTAAGCTTTTAGCTAAATCGGCATCGGGCCTGCGATAACGCACCTCAATCCCATCATACTCACGCATACTACAACTCCTTCCTTGAGCAAATTCTCATTTACTTGAGCGGCCCGGTTTCACTCACGGGCTTCTTTAATAACTTACGCTGTAAGGTACGGCGGTGCATCCCCAGTTGGCGGGCGGTTGCCGACACATTGCCCTGATTAGCATTGAGTACTTGTTGAATATGCTCCCATTCCAGCCGTTTAGGGCTGAGCGGCGAGTCGTCGATTTCATCTTCAGGTAGTGCACTCGCCTGACTATTCACCTCGAAGGCCGCCAACAAGGTTTGGGTATCGACGGGTTTAGCAAGATAGTTGTCGGCGCCGAGGCGAATCGCTTCTACTGCGGTAGCAATACTGGCGTACCCCGTTAGCAGCACCATGATCACCTTAGGCAACAGATTACGCAGGGGCACGATCAAACTCAGGCCATTGGCCTCGGCCAGTTTCATATCCAACAGGATATGGGTTGGGCAAAATTCCCGCGCCACCAGCAGCGCATTACTGGCATCGTGACTTAAGCGGCATTCGAAACCATGGCGAGTCAACCGCCGCGCAAGCACGCCTGCAAGAGCCTGATCGTCTTCAATAATCAATAGCCGTTTCATAGCGCCTCCGAAGTCGTGGCCGATGCATTAGGGTGCAAGAGAGTAAAACGAATTTGCGCCACTGTACCCCCTTGAGGATGATTGGCGAGGATCAACTCCGCCCCCAAACGTTCTAGGCTGGCATGGCTGAGTAACAAGGCCACGCCTAAGCCGTTGGGGCTCTCGATTAATAAGGTACCCAATTGTGGCAATAATGAGGGAGCGATACCCGCGCCATAATCACGGATCTGCAAATAAGCCCGCCCCTCGCTTGGCGAACAATCGACGCTAATATCCACCTGCGAAGTACCTATGGTTTCGACACTGGCGCGGGCGGCATTTTCAATCAAGGCCATAATCGCGGGGGTTAAGCTCATATCGGTTAAGATCTGCTTTTCTTCTAGCAGCTTAGGCTCACAGGTTATCAACCAATTGAGTTCTGTTTGCGGCATCAATAACTGGGTTTTCTGTTTTAATCCAGCCACCAGCTCAGTGATATTTTGAGGCCGCTGACGACGGTCACGAATCGACTCCGTTGCCAATCGCAGCTCCGCCAAGGTGTGCTCACAACGCCCTAGTGCAGTTTCCATTTCAACTAAGGTTATTGAGGGTTCGGGAGTTTCTTCCCTTAACTCATCGAGCAATAAATGCAGTGTTGAGAGTGGTGTCGCTAATTGATGGGCCATTTGCGCCGACACAGTACCGAGTGCCACTAACTGCTCCTGCCGCAGTTGTCCTTCGCGCATATAGGCAAGCTGCGCATCCTGACGGCGCATACGTTTGGCTATGAGTGCCACACTGGTGGTAAGCACTAAAGCTGAAATCACAAAGTTAAACCACATGCCTAAATAGTGGGAACTCATATCCATGCCGTGGTGCTGCATCTGCGACTCTGGCACGGTAAAAATCATCAAGCTATAGGCGAGGGTTGATATCGCGGTCAGGCTCCAAGGGGCCCAAATGGGCAATGTGACCGCGGCCAAGGCGATAGGTAACAATAATAGTGAAATAAACGCATTGGTCGCCCCGCCCGAAAAGTACAGCCAAGAGATCCAAAACAAGGTATCCAGACTCAGGGCAATAAACAGGCCACGCTCTTTCGCAAACAAGGGTTTACGTAATGCTAATGTGAGCGAAAGATAGAGCACCTCCAGCACAAACACGTGCATGAGCGGCTCCATTTGCAAACTCAGGCCAAAGGTATCGGCGGCAAACAACGTCAAACCAATTTGCAGCAATAAACCTAAGGTGCGCAGCAGCGCCACTTGGTCGGCCGCTTGCAGATTCGCTCCTAAAATTTTAACCATCATTATTCCTTAAGCTTAAGGCCAACAGCCGCAAGGGCAGCACTGGATTGAGCGAGCGCCTGATTAAGCCCTGCGCTAAATTCCAACTCAGAATAAATGCCCAGCGCCGCTAAACGCTCGCAACTTAAGGTGCAATCCTGCGGCCTTTTAGCGCTATCCATCGGTGTGAGTTCAGGGATTAAATGTGCGGTGTCAATCGCCAATAACTCACCTAAGCCCAGTAGCATTTGGTACTTAGTCATGGTTTGCGTGGCACTAAAATGATAAATCCCTGACACATCGGCAGCATGTAACTGCCGCTTGATCAGCTTAGCGATGGCACCAGCAATATCCGCCGTCGAGGTCGGCGAGCGAATAGCCCAAGCATCGACCCGCTGCGCCCTGCTATCTAACAATTGATTGATTAACACTAATACCGCAGATTCGCTCAGTTGAGTCACTTCGCCGTAGAGGATCGGTAAACGTAATACCGCAAAACGGCTGTCGGTATTCAGCACACAGGTTTCGCCCTGTAATTTAGACTCACCATAAAAGTTAACCGGATTGGGCACGGCATCTTCGGCATAGGGCGGCGTTGTGCCATCAAACACATAGTCGGTTGAGATATACAGCAGCCAAGCTCCATGCTGTTTAGCGGCCTTAGCAAGGGTTTGGCTAGCGCTCAGATTCAGCGCCAAAGCCTGCTCAGGCGAGTGCTCGGATACATCGGGGCGACGCTCTGCGGCGCAGTGCACGATAACCTCTGGCCGTTCGTGGGCAATAAAGGCTTCTACTGTATTAGCTTGGGGTAAATCGAGTTTATGGATATTCGCTTCGGCGCGGCTAAAGCCGGTGGCAATCACCTTATGCCCTGCGGCAGTTAACTGTTTAACGACCGCCCTGCCGAGCAATCCGGTTGCGCCCGTCACCATAATATTTGCCATATTGCCCCAAACTCCTTAGCCACCCATTTGGCGGATAATTCTAAAAGCTTTTCATATTCAACGCACTTGTTTACTCTTATTTGCCCGTACTTAAGCTGATTTGGGTTTATCCCACTCGACCTGATTAACAACAAAAGGCTGAATTTGACTCAAGCACTTCCCCTTATCCTCGCAGGCCCGATGCTGCGCCACTGTGATGCCTCGCACTTTACTCTCTGGTTTGTGAGCCGCGAGCCATTGACTGAATTACAACTGGCCTTAGGGGAGCAAAGTTATGGGTTAACAGAGGAAGAAGTGCATTGCATACCACTCGGCAAGCACGCCTTTCAATATTTGATTAGCCTGTCTCGCCCTCATCTGCTCACACCTAACTCGAGCATTTTTTACCGTGTATCAGCTAAGGGGATTGGCGATATTTTCAATGGTGTCAATGGATTGCACTATAGCGGTGCCGACTCACCCCAGGTTTACTTTTGCACCGAACTCAAACAGGTATGGCATGGCTCATGCCGCAACCCCCACCACCATAGCGAGGATGCCTTAGTCGCCGCCGATACTAAGCTAGCAACACTTATCGATAAGGATTCGCAGCAGCGCCCAGCCCTGTTAATGCTCAGTGGCGATCAAGTTTATGTGGATGATGTTGCTGGCCCCATGTTATGCGCCATTGGTCAGGTGATCGAAAAACTCGGCCTGCACCATGAAGCCTTTCACGGCGCCACTATTGCGGGAAGCGAGGCAATCCGTTATCAAGCCGATAGCTTGTACTTACGCCATAAAACGCTGCTGCCACGTACCGAATATCCCGCCAAAACTGCGCTTTGGCGCTGGTATGTCAACCATCCGATATTTACCTCATCCATCGCAGAAAACCATTTAGTTAGCCTGAGTGAAATGATCGCCCTATACCTACTCACTTGGTCGCCCGAACTATGGGAGTTGGTTGATTTACCCAAGGATGTCGACGGTCTCTCTGCCGCCAACAAGCTGCGGTGGCAAAAAGAATGGCAAAACTTACTGGCCTTTAAAGCGGGACTCACTCAGGTTAGGCGCCTTATGGCGCATATTCCCGTGTATATGATGTTTGATGACCATGATATTACCGATGATTGGAATCTCACCGCCAAGTGGGAACAAGCCGCCTACGGTCATGCATTTTCTAAACGAATCATTGGTAATGCCTTGATTGCCTATACCCTATTCCAAGGATTAGGTAATGCACCGGATAAATTTAATGCCGAGGTTCGCCCAAAGTTAGATGCGTTTTTCAATCGCCCCGACCCTAACACTCAGGATGCCTTGATTGATCTCTTACTGACATTTGAGCAATGGCATTACAGCTTAGACACCTCACCCAAGCTGGTTGTACTCGATACTCGCACCCGCCGTTGGCGCAGTGAATCGAATCTCGCCAAACCCTCGGGCTTGATGGATTGGGAAGCCTTAATGGATTTACAGCAGGCGCTACTGGGTCAATCTAAGGTCATTATCGTCTCGCCCGCGCCGATGTTTGGAGTCAAAGTGATTGAGGCAGTGCAACGCATGGCCACTTTTATGGGCGCTTCGCTGCTGGTTGATGCGGAAAACTGGATGGCACATCCGGGCGCAGCCAATGCTTTGCTAAGCATCTTTATGCACCGCAAGACCCCAGAGCAATTCGTTATCCTCTCGGGGGATGTGCACTACTCCTTTGCCTACGACATCAGCATTCGCTTCCGCCGTAGCAGCCCAAATATTTACCAAATTACCTGTAGCGGGATTAAAAACCAGTTCCCCGAAAAACTACTGCCACTTTTCGACAAGCTCAATGGTTGGCTTTACGGCCACTTCTCACCATTGAACCTATTTACCAAGCGAAAGCGAATGTCATTACGGGGCAGGCGGCCAAATGGCGAACGGAGCAAGCGTTTAGTCAACCGCAGCGGCATCGGCATTTTGGTATTAGCGGATAATGGCGAGCCCACAAAAATTGCCGTATTACATGGGGATATGAGCGAAACTCGGTTCGAACCACCGAGGCAAGAATAGTTTATTGCAACGGTTCAACACGCTTTTCAACCACTGCCGAATTAGCTGGCGTTATCACGCTATCTTCTTGCTTGGGCAAGCTTTGATTAAATAGCTGTGACTCGGGGCGCTTTGGCGGCGAGGTATTATCTAACATCTGATCCCAAATGACCTTTGGTGAGGATGACGATTCGGCTTTACTCTCATCCTCCTGCATGATCTCTGCACTTGGCTTTTTGGGTTCGATGACCGCACTCGCTTTACGGATCTCTGTGGTCAACTCATGAACATAGGGATGTTTCGTCCAGTTACCAACATACATGGCGCCTAAAAGCACTGCGAGACAGAGCAAAATTGAAATGATTGCAGATTTGGTCATGCTATTACTTCCCTCAAACAACCAATACAAGACTCCTTACTGCTAGCGAGCGTAATTCCGTCTGTATTCTTATCATCGCTGAGAAAACCACACAATCATATTGCACTAGCCCACTTTTCTCATTGTGGCAATAATGCTTTCCGCTGACTAAAGTGTTAATCCATCACATTGAATATCGTGCGTGCGACCACTGATTGGATCAACAAAACGTAATCGCTGCGCCAAGAGTTGTAGTGGCTTGGTAAAATCATCCGGCCCTTTAGGTAATAATGTCGGATAAAAGCGATCATTTAATAATGGCATACCAAGGCTTTGCATATGCACCCGCAATTGGTGAGTTTTACCGGTAATAGGGCTTAAATGAAATAAACCAAACTCGCCTTTTATCGCAACCAAGCTTATCTCCGAGTGAGTATTTGTCATGCCTTCAACTATTTTCATGGTAAAACTGGGTTCGCTGCGTTGCATGCGATTTTTGACCGTCCAATGCTTTGGTAAAGTTAATTCGCCACTGGCATATTGTGCCAAAAGTTCAGGAGTGAGTTTGGCAATCGCTTGATAATCTTTACGGATCGCATCATCGATAAATAATTGGTGATAAATATGCCGCGTCTCTGGGCGAGTCGTCATCAGGATTACGCCAGCGGTTTCCCGGTCTAACCTGTGGGCTGGGGCGATAGTGTCTATCCCAGTGCTTAAGCGTAAACGATGCACTAGGCACTCATTCACATAATCACCGCTGGGGGTGACGGGTAAAAAATGCGGTTTGTAGGCCAAGATAAGGTTGTCATCTTGAAACAAAATCGGCGACTCGAAGGGGACTTTCGCTTCCACTGCGACTTCACGATAGTAGTATGCCCTCGCCGTCGGGCGATAGGCGGTATCTAATCCAATTAAGCTGCCGTCTTGCCAATGCACTTTGCCATCGAGGATGCGCTGACGCCAAACCGCTTCGCCAATATGGGCATAATGCTCGATCAAAAAAGAAAATACGGTCGGTTTATCAACCACTTCTAGGGGGAGAACCACAAAAGAAGGTTGGGCGGCACGGGCGGTTTGAGTCATAGAAACAACTAGCGGCGATAATGAGCCGCTATTTTAGCCTTGGTGTGGTTTTTCAGTCCACATGGGACTTGATAAGTTGCAATACAAAATCCATGGTTTTATGGCAGTCGGGCTGATTCACCAACACCAGCTTATCGCGGTTATACATGGGCAGCACTTCTAACCAACGTTGGCTCACCCAAGCCGCATCCTCTAAATGCACTTGGGAATACAACTCCAGTAAGTCAGGGTTCACCTCATAGAATTGTTCAAGGGCAGCACTGATCAGTTCGAACTCCCCTTCTATCGGCTCTTCTTGCCAATTTTGGCAAGGCAAAGTGCGGGACATCCACAGCTTATCTTTTGCTTGCGCTGCGGAGAGAATACTAACCCTTTGGCGCCCCTCTAAAACGATGCTGAGGGTATCATCTTCTAACTGATTAAAATCGATAATCTCGCACTGTGTCGCAGTCGGATAACAGGGCGGATTGCCGCTGGGCTTACTCGCCGCAAATGCCAAATCGTATTTGCCTTTTAACACATCTGCGACCATGCGCAATTGGCCCGGCTCGACCACGCGGACCTCAATCCTTCCCTGTGGCAGCAACAAGGCATCGCGCATAATTAACGCCATTTCTCGTGTTTGCATAGCAACCTCCTGCCCACTGATACAAGAATGTGCTCAAAAATCAGCCACACCTTATTAATTTAGAGTGTAGCAGGAGAAATAATTTCCTTCCTAAAGTCGCTGACGGTAAAAAGCATTTAGGCCGAGTTTACCCCTCTCACCCTACAGCGGCGCTAAGTGTGCTGCGACATTGCCCTTTGCATACACTTCGGCAAATTCGTCAGCAAGCCGCTCGCTTAAGGCAACAGAACGGCGCCAATACTGCATCCGCTGCGCAGTATCCAGTTGTTTAAAGTCTTCACGGTCGGGCACCTTACCAAAAGGCAGTGACGCCACAAACTCCGCCGAAGGCGCCAGCACCAAGGCGTTATGGTAATTGGTGCGCGCTCGGCGCCAGGTCAAGGATTTATCGAACCATCCAGGGCTCATATGGGGATAAAAATGCGGGTACAGGGTCAATCCCATAGTATGGGATAAGGGCAAATCGAAGTGATAGTCGGTGATGCCGCCATCATAGTATTGCCCCGCGGGCGCGCCATCAATCCGTGAGACTGACGCAAGCACTAATGGAATAGATCCCGTTGCCAACATCACAGCATCCATATTGGCCTCGGTGAGCCTCGCCTGCTGGCTGGGTAAATCGTCAAGTTGCTTAAAAGGTGATGCTGCCACTTGCTGGCTAAACACCACCCGCTCGAAATGCCAGCCCAAGGTTTTGCGGCTAATGAGGTTGGTCGCAGCCGCCATCGCTAGCCCAGCCGCTAATGGCAATCTATGGCTAAGACGATTGATGTGTTTAGCGCGGCAGGCAATTAAGTGACTGTGAATAAAGGGATGATTGACTATCTCGCGCCCACCCGTCTCGCCAAGAATACCTTGGACTATGCCCTTTACCTGCTCGCTCACTTCCTGCGGCGTCGGTATGGTTTCATACCGCTGGCCAATATAGTAATCCTCTAAACGTCCGTAGGCTTGTAGTGGATCCTGCTGTGCCAAACAGGCTAAACGCCAGGCGCCAGAGGATGCCCCTAAGGTGTATAGCGGCGTTTGCCTATCTTTAAAAAATTCAGCAAAAAGATACTTATCAAGACCCGCAATCCCTAACCATTTGGGCCCACCGGATGCGGCCAATAGCTGTGTAAAAGCATCGGGATGCAGACCTTGTTCCCTGATAATGTTAAAGGCCATAGGACCTGCAAGAAAGCGTAATGAGGGCAAAACTCAACTCCTTAAAGTGCCTCAAACCTGAGGTTTAGCGCCATTAAAACACAGCCACTCAGCACGATAAACCTTCAGTACACCTAATGGATCTAGATGATTTTATTCACTTAGCCCATCACATTCAAAGTGGCGACATATTCGACTGGCTTTAAGGGATTATCTAGAACAGTAAGCTCTGAGTTAGTACTTTTCTGTCTAGATGTAACAATTGTTACAGTGATAACCTTCACCCTATCGAATTGTTACTTTCGTTGGTTCAATGTTTTCGTTCCAGCCTAAAGGTTACTCCACATTGAGAGGTTTTATGCGTCCAGCCGTTATCGCATTAGCAGTATCTTCAACTTTGGTTTTTCCTGTCGTACACGCAGAAGAGCAGGCCAGCAGCTTTGAGAAAATTGAAGTCGTCGGCTCGCGGATCGCCCTGCGCACCGCAACTGACAGCGTTGCCCCCGTCGATATCATTACCGCGGAACAACTCGAATCCACAGGTATGACCGAAACGGCTAAGGCGCTGCAATTTGCCGCGCCAAGTTACAGTTTCCCCTTCTCATCGGTCACCGATGGCTCAGACGCGGTGCGTCCTGCCAGCTTACGCGGCCTGTCGCCTGATCACACGCTCGTACTGGTAAACGGCAAACGCCGCCATGGTTCGGCGCTGGTGCATTTAAGTGGCACTGTCGGCAAGGGCTCATCTAACGTCGATTTGAACGCAATCCCGATGACATCAATTAAGCGCATCGAAATCCTGCGTGATGGCGCCTCGGCACAATACGGCTCAGATGCGATTGCTGGTGTTATCAACGTAGTCTTAAAAGACAACGACCAAGGCGGTAGCGTCTCGGCTCAAGCCGGACAAACCTATCTGGGTGACGGTGAACAATGGCGCGTTGGTGTGAACCACGGGATCAGTTTAAACAACGACGGTTTTGTGAATATTGGCGTTGAAGCTCACCATAAAGACAGCACCAACCGCGCAGGCTTAGATCCACGCCAACAATATCCTAAGCTGCCAGACGGTTCGGATGATCCGCGTGAAGCGACTTTCAACCGCAAGAGCCACCAGGTGGGCGACGCCGAATACGATAACTTAGGCTTATTTATCAACGCGGCGCAGCCTTTATCAAACGACAGTAAACTCTATGCCTTCGGTGGCATTAGCCAACGTGAAACCAAATCCGGCGCATTTTATCGCCGCGCGCTCGATGCCCGTAACTTGACCGAGCTTTATCCCGACGGCTTTTTACCGCAGATCAATCCTAAGATCATCGACTCATCATTCGTGTTGGGCTACGAGTTCAACCTCGGCGAGTGGAATATTGATACTTCAGCGGGCTATGGCGGAAACTCGTTCGAATACAACATTGTAAACACCCTAAACGCATCACTCGGCCCAGATAGCCCGACGGAATTCGATGCGGGCACCCTGTCCACCAGCGAAGCAAACCTGAACATCGATATCTCGCGCTACTATAACTTTGCCAATGACTCAGAGATTTTAGTGGCAACGGGTGTCTCTTGGCGCCAAAACGGTTATCAGATTGACGCAGGCGAACCGGGTTCTTACATCAATGGCGGTTATGATAACCGTGCAGCGGGCAGCCAAGGTTTTACCGGCTTTACACCTGAGTCAGAAGTCGATGAAACTCGCGATAATACCGGTGTTTATGTTGAGCTTGAAAACCAATTAACCACTGAGTTTTATTGGGCAGCGGCGCTACGTTACGAAAACTATTCTGACTTTGGCGGCAACACCAGTTGGAAGCTCGCGGGCCGTTACGACTTCACTGACCATTTAGCGCTGCGCGGCACAGTAAACACAGGCTTTAGAGCGCCGAGCGTACAACAGCTGTACTTCAGCAATATCTCGACCTTGTTTAATCCTGATCCGACTACTGGCCAGTTAGTGCCTATCGAATCAGGCACCTTCAACACCTTATCGCCAGTCACTAAGGCCCTTGGCATTAACGAGCTCGACCCAGAGCTGTCGCAATCCTTCAGCTTAGGCTTGGTCTACACCAATGATACGGGTTTAGCGTTAACCTTGGATGCCTATCAGATTTCAATCGATGACAGGATTATCCTCTCAAGCTCAGTGACGCCAAACGACTCACCCGCTGTTGCGGCGGCGCTAGCCAATACTAATGCAGAATCGGCGCGCTTCTTTATTAACGCCGTCGATACCCGTACTCGCGGCGTTGATCTAGTAGTGAGCCAAGATTTTGATATCGGCTCTTGGGGCGATTTACGCGCCAACTTAGCCTACGCCTACAATAAGACTGAAATCCAAGATATTCATTTCCCTGAAATTTTGGACGGACTCGGCCCTAAACTCTTCGATAATATCGAACAAACCCGCATGACCTCTGCGACGCCACATAACACAGGTAACTTTGGTCTGACCCATGAATTAGGTGACTTTAAGACTAACATTCGCCTCAGCTATTTCGGTGATTACACTGTGGGTTACTCAACGGGTGATGTGAATTACAGCGACCAATGGGTGATGGATTTATCCGTACGCTACGCCGCAACCGATGCCTTAAGCTTCACCGCTGGCGTACAAAACTTGTTTGATGTGTATCCTGAAAAACGCCCAGATGACAATAACTTCAATGGTATTTTCGTCTATCCATTAACCAACACGCCGTTTGGATTTAATGGGGGATACTACTTCCTCGAGGCTAAGTACACTTACTAAGCAGCAAACCATCAAAACAGGCCATTTATGGCCTGTTTTTTTATGTCTATCGCTTATGTTCTAACGGCAGTGAACTGATTATAATCTTTACAATTCACTCATTTACTTACGCCATATCGAGTACCCCATGATTGTCGATACCTTAGCTAATCGCCATATTTATCAATCACTCAGCCCACGCATTGCCACGGCATTAGCACATCTTGCCAGCACCGACTTTAGCCAACTGCCCGTTGGCAATTATCCCCTCAATGGCGAGGATATTTTCGTGATCGTCAATGATTACCACACCAAGCCACAATCGACGGAACCCTTTGAAGTGCATCAAAAATACATCGATGTGCAGTATGTGGTCAGCGGCGAAGAAGAGTTTGGCTATCTGCCATTGGCCGACCAGACACCCTCAAAACCTTATTTCGAAAAGCACGATTACGCCGAGTTTGATTACGAGTCGAATAAAGCCAACGCCTCCTACATTCAACTAAAGGCAGGGATGTTTGCGCTCTTTTTCCCTGGCGACATGCATATGCCCGGCACGAGTGATACACCAACAGCGGTGCGTAAAGTCGTGATAAAAGTGAAAATCTAAAATCTGAGTCAACAATGCCTAAGTTTTGACAGAAATAGCCGCTTAAGGCGCAGCGATATGCGCTTTGGCTATTTCCGAATCCGACGAAATATTGTTAAAATTGCCACAAATTTAAAGGAGAGTCCCTGAAATGCCTATGTACGTTGTCGGTCACAAAATCCCCGATTCTGATTCAATCTGTGGTGCTATCGCGTTAGCTTATCTCAAAAACCAAATCGGTGAAGAAGCCGTTGCCGCACGTTTAGGTGAGTTATCACCCGAAACCGCTTTTATTCTGGAGCGTTTTGGCTTTGAAGCGCCAGAATACAAAACCAGCTATGCTGGCGAGCAGGTCTACATTGTTGACCACTCTGAACTGACTCAAGCACCAGACGATATCGCCAAAGCGACCATCGTAGGGATTGTGGATCACCACAAACTAGGCGATCTGACCACTGATACGCCATTAGAGTGTTGGATCCGCCCTGTTGGTTGCAGCAATACGGTCATTAAGATGATGTACGACTTTTACCAAGTCGCCATCCCTAAGAACATCGCTGGCATTATGATGTGCGCCATCCTAAGCGACACTGTGATCTTCAAATCACCGACTTGCACCACAGCTGATATTCGCTGCGTTGAAGCCTTAGCCGAAATCGCAGGCATCGAAGACTTTAAAGCACTGGGCATGGAAATGTTCAAAGTGAAGTCTGCCGTTGAAGGCACACCAGCACGCGATCTCGTGATGCGCGACTTTAAAGACTTCAACATGAACGGTAACTTAGTCGGTATCGGCCAATTAGAAGTAATTGATCTGTCAGTATTTGATGCAATCAAAGCCGAACTAGAAGCCGATATTAAAGCACTGAAGGTTGATGGTAACCGCCACAGCGTACTATTACTGCTGACCGACATTATGAAAGAAGGCTCAGAACTGTTAGTGGTTTCTGACGATGCCGATCTAATTAACCGCGCCTACGGTAAAACTCCAGTTGATGGCAAAGTGTGGTTAGACGGTGTATTAAGCCGTAAGAAGCAAGTTGTACCACAACTGCAGGCCGCTTTCGCTTAGGCGACTATTAAGTCTTAAAGCCTAAAAAGCCGAACTCAGTTCGGCTTTTTTGTGCCTTCGATATGCTCCATTCCATAAAATCAGTATGAAACTTTGCTCATAAAGCTACCCTAAATTTGGCAGTGCCGAGTAAGATGGGATGATTCATTCCTGCTCCCTGTTTTCATCATGCCAGAAGTCTTACAACACCTTATTACCGAAATGACCCCTTGGTTGCAGCAATACGGTTATCTGCTTCTGTTTATCGCTATTGCCGTCGAGGGATTTGGCATTCCAGCCCCAGGACAATCCTTACTCATTGTTGCCAGTTTACTGGCGGCTACGGGGCAAATGTCACTGTCATTAGTTTTGATCGTAGCCAGCGGTGCAGCCCTGTGTGGCAACACATTGGGTTATTTTATTGGTCGACGCTTTGGCGAGGTATTGCTGCGGAAAGGTTGGATAAAACCCAAACTAGAAGACAAAATTCATGATGTGATTGGCCAGTATGGCATTGCGGCCTTAGTGCTCAGCCGTTTTGTCGAAGGGCTTAAGCAATTTATGTTTATAGGCTGTGGGCTGGCCAAGATGCCTTTTAAACAATTTGTGATGGGCAACCTACTCGCCACCAGCATTTGGGTAACCCTTTTTGGTTTAGGACCAGTGTTAATCCGCGATGAAATCGCACCAATACTCGCGTTTTATCACCAACATAAATACCCTACATGGGCGATCGTTAGCCTGTTGCTAATCTCGTTACTGCTGCTAAGTTGGCGTAAATGGCAAATGAAAAATCAATAAAGTGCGCACTTCCATATGCTCATTTTACCGCCGAGATTGTGGTAACCCAATTGTAGTAATGAGTTACTCATTCTCAACTTTAGGTCGAGGTGGCGTTTCCCCTAGCGGTTGATGCTCATTCGCTGGATTAGCCTGTGGCGATTCTTCCTTTACACCTTCCCGCTGTGGCAATTCCAAGGTTGATTCTGTCTTTATCGGGACTGGAGGCTCTGGTTGCTGTGATGGTTTTTCAGCTTCAGCAACAGGTTCAACAATAACCACAGGCTCGTCTGGAGTACTCGTTTGGCCACTGGTTGTGTTTGTGGCTTCAGGCTCTGGCGCAAGGGTGGCTAAATCTTCATTCGCAGGGCTTTCAACCGCATGTTTAGGCAATTGATTTCGATATAAATCAATCATACCCATCACCTCGGACAGCGCCTTAGCGTGATCCGACGTTAAGATCCCATTATGCCCAGAGACAATTTCATCGGACACAGCGAGCACCCAAACCGCCTGCATATTGGCATCGGGACAGGTCTGCACACTGCGCCTTGCCTGTAAGCGGGCTCGAATTTTCCAGCCCGAATGCGGCAACGTCATCATACAACCGGGAAGCTGATCGTGAGCCATTAATGCTGAAGGCATTTTCATTGGCGTAGCACAGTTACCGCCTGAACATTTATCGATATCATGGGTTATTGCCCAAGAATTACCCAGTGCCCGTTCGCCATCTTTTATGTAATTAAACGCCTCTTTTACCGCAAAATCGCCCTTCGATTGCAACACCACCATACTCGGTTTTTGCCTATCTAAGCTCATCAAAGTATCGAGCGGCTTAAAATCCTGCGTTGGCGCGGCGGGGTTTAACAGTAAGAATAGATTTGGGTTATCTTGCTCAGTATCGATAGCCGCCTTAATTCTATCTTTGCTGGCGTGCAACACGACTAAGCCACCAAGACTATGACCGATAACGGTATAACGCAGTAACTGATGCTCAGCGACCAATCCATCCAATTTATCCAGTAACTGCGATAAACCCGTTTGCCCTATGCGTTTTGCTACGGCTTTACGCTGCAAAATAGTCGGGAAATCCAATGGTTCAATCCAACTAGTAGCATCATCTGAACCATCGATCCAGAAAGGATCGTACTTATCTCCCCGCCAGCCGATGTATAGGCCGAGCAAGTTTCGTTGAGAATCAGAGGCAGCCATTTGCTGATAAAACTGCTCGAAAGCGACAAAGTTTTCATCCTTGGGATTGGCACTGTGGTGCCAGCCATGGACAAAAATCAGCAACTCAGGTGCTGTGCCATTATTGGGTTGTAAAATCCGAGCCTTAAGCGCTTGCCATTGTCCATCATTGTGGGGCTGGCCTTGATCGTTAAATTCAATCACATGCAGATTTTGCTTGGCAGTATCAGGGCCGGGCATGTGGTAGGCTTGGTCGGGAATAAAAGGAAGCAAAATACCGAGGGACAACAACATTAAAAACAGTAACTTGTACTGAGCAAACTTCTTAAGGCTCATTTATGACAACTAAATTGTGGCCATACTAGGCCAATAAAGACACGCTGCTGGGGCTAACAGCAAATTGGCCAAATTATACGCTAACCCCAGATTCCCAGCTAGAGCGGAAATAGCCTTTTATCACAGTGCTCACATCAATCTTAGCGCCATGTGTCTGGCAATTTCACTTGGCTCCAAAGTTCGGCGCACAATGGTGTAGTATTCTGCCACTGTCCACTCCCTATCCATTTAACTAAAGCATCACCGACTTGCGGATAGGCAATGGGATTTGGCGATGCGGCCTTAAGCCAACGCTTAACCGCGCTGATATCTAAGCTCATCATACTGTCACCCGCCCCCAATAATTGTAGCGCTGCCACATTCGATAGCTGCTCGAATTGACCAATCAGCGGTTTGACCAACAACTTTTTACCTAAGGTCAGCGCCTCACTCGCCAGCTCAAATCCCGCATTGCCGATGACACCACCGCAAGTCGCTAAGTGCTGTTTAAATCCATCACGATTAAACCCATGCCATTGAATATGATCGGCAATGCGTTTGGTAGGCTGCTTGGCGTGATACACCAAAAACTGATAATCCGTAAAAGGCTTAAAAAAGTCGGCAATCACATCCGCCTCTTCGAAGGGTAAATACACCAATATTTGATGGGTATGTTCAATAGGGCTGACATCCACTTCGACAAAGGGAGGCAAGATCGGAAAACCAAAATGATGCCAATGGCATCCTAAAGCCACATCCACCGGTGCAAAGTAGTTGAGTAGTAACTCATTCAACCAAGTGCTTCCCAATTTAGGCACAGGATGAGTCAATGCAGCTTGGTGGCTTATCCCAATCGAGGGGACTCCCTGGCGCCTCGCCGCCCATGCGGATACGGGTTCAAAATCATTTAGAACGAGGTCATAGCAACTCAGATCCAGCGCTTGAATATCCTTAAGCAACGATAAGGAACAATTCTGCTTCACCGTTTGCGTGATATTGACTCGCCCTGAGTGCGTAGCAAAAGTCATCCCTGCTTGGACGCGATACTCCCCAAAACACTCCATATCGAAAAAATCTTCAGGCTTGCGCCCCGAAAACAAAAAGTCGACTTGAATATTGTGCTCAACTAAGGCCTTTGCCATCACTCGAGCACGACTTAAATGACCATTCCCTGTGCCTTGCACTCCGTAGAGTATTCGCATTGCTTATCCTTTAACTGTGAATGAAAGAGTGGTGAATCAAGGAGGTATCCAACGAATGAGTGCCTGATTGTGTTAAATCACGGGATGCACAAGCAAAACAGCCCCCGTACCTAACAGAACACCGGCGACAATATCTGAGGGGTAATGCACCCCAAGCGCAATACGCGAGCCACCAATACAGAGCGCCCATACGTAAGCAAAAGGCGCAGCCACGGGATACACCTGCGCCACACTTGTGGCCATCACAAAGGCGGCCGACGTGTGTCCCGAAGGTAGGCTAAAACGATCTGAGGGTTCAAAGCCGCTTTCAAACCCAACCAAGGCATGACAGGGTCGAGTACGGCGAATGCTATTTTTGAGTAATATGTACAACGGCAATTCAATCAAAAAACTCGCCAACAGCAGATTGAACAGGTTCTGCCCTTGGGAGTGTGTCAGCATCAACCCAACAGAGAGATACAGATACACATGCCCATCTCCAGTTGCCGATATCCGCTTCGCCCAAGCATAAACACCGTGACGTTGGCTCAAATCCACAATGCGGTAAAACATGCGCTTATCTAAGTCTGTAATGTAACTCAACATAAAACAGGCTCCTTGCTGGCATGCCAGCGAGTATCATGGCAATGTTAATGAGTGCATTCTCTCGACAGCTGTTAGCGTCTGCATGTGTTAACGCCCTGTCAGACGACTATTTCACGATAGAACCCCACGCTAAACCTACGACAACTTAAACAGAGATGGCTTAAGTGCTCAGTGTTAAGGTGAGACTAAGAACTGCCGATGACGGTAAAGTGACATCAGGCCTAAAGTTTTATGACACCTGTGGCGAAAATGGCGAGGAATGAAGCTATCAATTGGAGCAAGAGGGAAAACGTACGGGGAGAATACAGTGCTGCCCAGTTGCTATGAACGGGCAACACTGTCAGAAAACCTTCAAGCGATAGCTTGTTCCAGCGCTTTAGCGCGGTAAATTTTCGTCAAATGGTAAATATTGATACAGGCAACAAAGGCGTTCATCCCCGCAACAGGCCAGGCTGAAATAAATACGCCATAGATAACAAACAAGGTACAACCGACAAAGTTTAACCATCTTAACCAGATGATATTCTTCATCATAAGTGAAATTGCCACCATTACTGAGGCAAAATAACCAATAATTTCAATCGTGTTTACAGCTTCCATAGGCACCTCTCGAAGGCCCTCTACCGTCCATAAGCGTAACGGGGGGTCCTTGCCCCTAAAGCAAATTAAGTTAAGTAAGTTAATTTAAACTTGGGATATAATACCAAAACGCGCAACAGAGTTGTAATAAAAAACCGTTATTTAATGACCGATATCAAGTTTTGAGGATAAACACCTGTTAAGTGACGAAAGTTTACAACATAAGTGTTAACGTCCAAGTGCAACAATACCGTGATTGATAACACTTTTCTTTTCAGGAATCCCTTTTATACTGGCGTAAACTCGCTAAACTGTACGCAACGCGGATCAATAGGAGTGTAAATATGGAATACAACACCTCAGAACTATGTGACATGTACTTAGATGTCGTAGATGTAGTCGAGCCCATGTTCAGTAACTACGGTGGTTGTAGCTCTTTTGGCGGTTCTATCAGCACCATTAAGTGCTTTGAAGACAACGGCCTAATCACCGAGGTCTTACAAGAAGATGGCCAAGGTAAAGTCTTGCTGGTTGACGGTGGTGGTTCATTACGCCGCGCCCTGATCGATGCATCTATCGCAGAAATCGCAGTCAACAACAACTGGGAAGGCATTATCGTTTACGGTTCGGTACGCGATGTGGATGCGCTGGAAGAATTAGACATCGGCATTCAAGCCCTTGCTTCAATTCCTGTGGGCGCCGATGGCAATTCAGTGGGTGAAGTCGATATCCCGGTCAACTTTGGCGGCGTGACCTTCCTCCCTGGCGATCATATCTATGCCGATAACACTGGCGTCATTCTATCGCCAGAACCACTCGATATCGAGTAATGCTAAATAACATCGAAAGAAAGCCAGCTAAGCTGGCTTTTTTATTGGCAGATACCATTAAGTACCATTGAATATTCGTCCTTGGGTACGCCACAATATCCCTGTCCCTACCCGATAAGAATACTAATCTATGTCTGAATTTATCCCATTTACCCAAGCCGATATCGCCAGTCTCGTTAGCCCGCGAGCCGGTGAGACCAAAATAGGCCAATGCGTACACTTGGCTAACCATGAACATCCATTAGAAGCGATACTCACCACCGCAAAAGCCCATGGTGCTCAATTTGCCATTGTCGGAGTGGGTGAAGATATCGGCCCACGGGCAAACTTAGGCAGAAGCGGTGCCACCGATGCCTTTACCACCAGCATGCGCCAGTGGTTGAATTTACAGTCGAATCGTTTTCTTTCGGGCGCCGAATGCCTGATTTTAGGGCAAGTTCATACGGCGGATCTGCAATTACAGGCACAGGATGGCGAAGGCGCGAGCCTAACCCATCTACGCCAAACAGTTGAGCAGCTCGATGAACGGGTGATTAAACTAGTCAGCGCCATACAAGCGGCAGGGCTTGAACCCATAGTGATTGGTGGCGGCCACAACAATGCCTATGGCCTGTTAATGGCAACCTCGGCCCATTATCAACGCCAAGTTGCCGCAGTGAATTTAGATCCGCACAGTGATTTTCGCCTGCTCGAAGGGCGTCACAGCGGTAATGGCTTTAGTTACGCCGCTAATCGCGGTGCGCTGGGTTATTACCATGTGCTCGGTTTGCACGAGCTCAAAAACAGCGAGGCCAATTTACAACAACTCACTGAGTTTGGTGGCACTTGGCATAGCCTCCAACAAATTTGGATTCGCCGAGAGATTAGCCTGACGCAGGCGCTACAAGATATTGCTAACAAACTTAACCAAACAGCGCTCCCAGTAGCGCTAGAATTGGATGTCGATGCCATCGCCAAAATGCCGAGCAGTGCCTCTACAGCTGCGGGAATTCCCCTACTCGATGCCGCCCACTACATTAGCTATATCGCCAGCCGATGTCCCTGTGCTTATTTACATTTAGCCGAAGCCGCACCAAGCTGTCATGAGGCCGGCATAGAGGCGGGCTTTAGGGACGTGGGTCAAAGTATCAGCGAGTTAATTTATGCCTATGTACAAGCAAGATGCCAATTTTTAGCCCGATAGCCTCGTTTGCTTGTGTCCTTACGGGCGCGAAGCTATTCACCAAATCCTGATATTGTGGTCTAATGCCAGTCCATTTTATCGGGTCGGCACACTAAACACTGGCAAAAGCCAAACTCTTTAAGCTAACGCCTTGAGGAGAGTTTACTAGCTCGATCACAGAGTGATAGATCAAAGATTCAGCAAATGCAGGCGATGGCTTACACTCGCCACTAATACTTTGCAAAACAATAGGAATACATTGATGTCTGAGGGTGAATCTAAAAATACCCACTTTGGTTATAAAACCGTAGAGGCGGATAAAAAGGCCGATCTCGTTGCTGGCGTGTTCCATTCGGTTGCCGCCAAGTACGATATCATGAATGACGTTATGTCCTTCGGTATTCACCGTTTTTGGAAACGCTACACCATTGAAGTATCTGGCGCTCGTCCGGGTATGAAGGTGCTTGATCTTGCCGGTGGTACGGGCGATTTAACCGCTAAATTCTCTCACTTAGTGGGCGATAAAGGCGAAGTGGTTTTAGCTGATATCAACGATTCTATGCTAAAAGTGGGCCGCACTAAGCTACGTGACAAAGGCATTGTCAACAATGTCAGCTACGTGCAAGCCAATGCCGAAGCACTGCCCTTCCCCGATAATCACTTCGATATCATCACCATCGCCTTTGGTCTGCGTAACGTAACAGACAAAGATGCAGCGCTTCGTTCTATGAACCGCGTACTTAAGCCAGGTGGTAAGTTATTGGTATTAGAGTTTTCTAAGCCCCAGCATGAAATCATGCGTAAAGTGTATGATTTATATAGCTTCAAAGTCTTACCAAAGATGGGTGAACTCATTACTAAAGACGCTGACAGCTATGAGTACTTGGCCGAATCCATTCGGATGCATCCAGATCAAGACACTCTTAAGCAAATGATGGTGGATGCGGGCTTTGAACAGGTCGATTACACCAATATGACCGATGGCATTGTCGCCCTGCACCGTGGTTATAAATTCTAATGATGCCGCAAGAAGTGGTGTTACTTGCCTGCGCCGCTATTGAGATGGGTCTGAAACAACTTCAGACCCAAGCGGGCGACGCCTATGCGCGCCAGCGCCAGCTACATGGCAAAGTATTTCGTATTCAATTAACGCAACTCAACTGGCCAATTTACTTGGTCTTTGCCAAAGAAATCCAAGTACTGAGTCGCTATGAAGGTAATGTCGATGTCAGTCTGCACGCTGATGCAACGACACTTTATCGCGTGTCAGAAGGTGCCAACCTGACTGAACTTATCAAGCAAGATAAGCTCAAGCTCGAAGGCGATCTGAACTTATTACAAAGCTTTAGCCAATATCTACGTAGCATAGAGTTTGATTTTGCCGAACCCATTTCGCGTTATTTGGGTGACGGCCCCACTCACAAGCTCATCAGTACAAGCCATCAGGCAAAAGGTCTTGCACTTGAAGTATTGCGTAAAACCCGCTCCCATTTAGGGCAACTCGCTATCGAAGAGTATCGGCTTGCGCCCCATCGGATTGAACTTATTCATTTGTGCGATCAAATAGATGACTTAGTTACCGACACTCACGCGCTCGAACAACGGATTGCCCAATTAAGAGACTCAATTAAGCCATGACCCTTGCCAGTATCCGCCGCGGTTATCATGTGATTAAGACCCTATTGCAATATGGGTTAGATGATGTTTTACCGCCAAAGATGACCCCTTGGTACTTTAAACTCGCCCGCAATAGTCTGTTTTGGATCCGTAATAAACACAAAGGTAAATCCGGTGGCGAGCGCTTAAAGCTAGCAATGCAAGAGCTTGGCCCTGTGTATATCAAGCTCGGGCAAATGCTCTCCACCCGCCGTGACTTACTGAGTGATGAATGGGCGACAGAGCTTGCCATGTTGCAGGATAAAGTCCCTCCCTTCGATGGCGCACTCGCCCGACTCGCGATAGAAGCAGAGCTTAAAGCACCAATCGAGACCTTCTTTGATGACTTTAATGAAACGCCATTAGCCTCGGCCTCGATTTCTCAAGTACATACCGCGACGCTTAAATCCAATGGCAAGGCCGTGGTATTAAAAGTGCTGCGCCCGAACGTAGAAACTAAAATCCAGGCCGATCTCCTGCTGATGTCGCAAACGGCGAAGGTCATCGATTATCTTCTTGGCGAAGGTAACCGACTACGCCCAGCCGAGGTGATTGAAGATTACCGCGTCACCATTTTAGGGGAGCTCAACCTTAAGCTTGAGGCCCTCAATGCCATTAAACTACGTAATAACTTCCTCGACTCAGACGCGCTCTATATTCCTTATGTATATGAAGAGTTTTGTTATCCACGTTTGATGGTGATGGAACGGATTTACGGTATTCCAGTATCGGATATCGCTGCACTTAAGGCACAAGGCACAAACTTTAAACTGCTAGCCGAACGGGGCGTAGAGCTATTTTTCACCCAAGTGTTCCGCGATAACTTTTTCCACGCGGATATGCATCCGGGAAATATTTTTATCTCCCGCGAACATCCCGAAAACCCTTACTATATTGGCCTTGATTGCGGCATTATGGGCACGCTCAGTGAGGTCGATAAGCGCTATCTCGCGGAAAACTTCCTCGCGTTTTTCAATCGTGATTATCACCGCATCGCGCAACTGTATATTGAGTCGGGCTGGGTGTCGGAAAAAACCGATCTGCAAGCTTTTGAACAAGCCATCAAGGTCGTGTGTGAACCCATGTTTAACAAGCCCTTAGATGAAATATCCTTTGGGCATGTGTTGTTAGAGCTGTTCCGTACCGCACGGCATTTTGATATCGTCGTGCAGCCTCAGCTCGTGCTGCTCGAAAAGACTTTGCTGTATATTGAAGGTTTAGGCCGTCAGCTCTATCCGCAGCTGGATCTCTGGCAGACCGCTAAACCCTTTTTAGAGCAGTGGATGGCCGAGCAAGTGGGACCTAAAGCCATGTTTAAAAAGGTATCCACAAAACTGCCATATTGGTCTGATAAACTTCCGGAATTCCCTGAACTAATTTATGACAACCTTAAATTAGGCAGGAAATTGCTGAGTTCTCAGCAACAAATGCTAGATAAGTATCTGAAATACCAGCAGCAAGCACATAAGAGTAATTACTTACTCATCACTTCTGCAATTTTATTGATCTGTGGCACGTTATTGTTCAACCAAGACGCTACACTGTTGAGCCCTTACGTGTGCCTGATTTCAGGTACGGTACTGTGGATTATCGGATGGCGATCTAGGCCAAAGAATCGTAAATTTTAGCTAGCACTAATTAATCAGAGGTTCATAATAGAACCGATATCAATTAAGAGGATACCTTCATGGGTGGCATTAGTATTTGGCAACTTCTTATCATCGCGTTAATCGTTGTCTTATTGTTTGGAACTAAGAAATTACGCTCTTTGGGTGGTGACTTAGGTGGTGCTGTTAAGGGCTTCAAAAACGCCATGTCTTCAGAAGAAGATAAAAAGGCGCTAGAAGACACTGAAGCGGCAAAACCAGTGCAAACTGCACAAACCGCACAACCAACTCAACAGGCGACTGAAAAGAAACCTGAGTCTCACAAAGAACAGGCGTAACTCTTTATGTTTGACGGTATCGGCTTTATGGAGCTGCTGCTGATCGGTGTTCTGGGGCTGGTCGTTCTTGGCCCCGAACGTCTACCGGTTGCAGTACGTTCAGTAACCAGTTGGATCCGCGCGATGAAACGCATGGCCAACTCAGTCAAAGAAGAACTTGAGCAAGAGCTAAAGATCGAGCAGTTGCACGCCGACCTCAAAAAAGCGGAGAGCAAAGGTTTATCTAACCTCTCTCCCGAGCTGCAAGAGTCAATCGATCAATTGAAGCAAGCCGCGCAGTCAGTGAATCGTCCTTACCAAGTGCAAGATATTCCCAGTGCACAGGAAAACCAGATCCACAATCCTGCAAGCCAAACGGTTTCTACCGAGGCGAGTCCAACTTCGGCTTCCTCCGCCCCACATAGTGAGTCCATTCAGGGCGAGGATACCCGTTCTAACCCTAAAGCTAACGGATAATTCATGTCGCAACAGCAGCCACTTATCAGCCATTTGCTTGAACTTAGGTCCAAGCTGCTTAAATCCATTGCCAGTGTATTGATTGTATTTATTTGTAGTGTGTATTGGGCAAATGATATTTACCATTACATGGCAATTCCTTTAATGCAGTCTTTGCCCTTAGGTGGCAGTATGATTGCGACCGATGTGGCCGCACCTTTCTTCGCCCCTTTTAAACTGACATTAGTTCTGTCATTTTTTGTGGCCGTACCCTATGTGCTCTTTCAAATTTGGTCCTTCGTAGCACCAGGTTTGTATAAGCATGAAAAACGCTTAGTTATGCCGCTACTTTTTAGCAGCACAGTGCTATTTTACTTAGGTATAGCCTTCGCTTATTACGTTGTATTCCCAGTTGTATTTGGCTTTTTTGCCAACACTGCTCCAGAGGGAGTACAAGTTGCAACCGATATCAGCAGCTATCTTGATTTTGTACTGAAATTATTTTTTGCATTCGGCTTATCCTTTGAGATCCCGATTGCCGTTGTTTTACTCTGCTGGGCCGGTGTGACAACACCTGAAGATCTCAAGCAAAAACGCCCCTATATTATTGTCGGCGCATTCGTGGTGGGTATGCTGCTCACACCACCTGATGTTATTTCCCAAACTATGCTTGCCGTGCCAATGCTGTTATTGTTCGAAGGCGGATTATTTGCGGCTCGTTTTTACAGTAAACCTGATGACGAGACCGATGAAGAACAACCAACGAATGACTAATGCCTCAATCGGCATTAGAGGAAAATAATAATAAGGAAACTGGGATGCGTTTAACTCTACTGACTGGTGCAGTGTTACTGGTATCTGCACAGGCTAATGCCGGTATTGAGCAGCAATTAACTCAATGTGCAGGGATAACGGACAAGCTCGAGCGCTTGGTATGCTATGACAACCTCGCAGCAAGCATTCAAGTCACCACAGTGACCAATAACACCACGGCACCGATAGCTGTCGCCCCCGTTGTCACTCCCGCAGCGGCCCCTGCAGCTTTGGCGACTGCAGCTCCTGTTGCTGCTGCCGCGACCAATGTCGAAGATAATTTCGGTATGGAAGTTAAACGCGTCCAAGAGAATACGACTGACAAAATTTATCTCGATGTGGAGTCAATAGCAGAAGATGCCTACGGCGCTTTAAAAATTACCTTTACCAATGGCCAAGTTTGGAAACAAACCGAAAACCGTAAATTCAATCTCAAAGTCGGTGAAAAAGTATTTATCGAAAAAGCTGCGCTTGGCTCTTTCTTAATGGGTACTGAGGATCGTAATGCTAAGGTGAGGGTAAAACGCCTAAAATAATGTCATCTTATATAGATATCGCTGTCAACTTGCTTGGCAGCGCACTCGAACCAGACATAGCGCAAATCATACAAGCAGCGGCGGACCAAGGGGTTTCGCCGTTAATTGTTATTGGCAGTGATTTAAGCGAAAGCGCGGCAGCCATTCAATTATGCCAACAGTATCCCAAACAGCTTTATTGCACTGCAGGTGTACACCCGCATCATGCTAGCGAATGGCAAACGAATTCCAAACAAACTCTCATAGATTTATGCCAAGCATCGCAGGTCGTTGCCGTTGGTGAATGCGGGCTAGACTATAATAGGGACTTTTCCCCCCGTCCGGCCCAGCGCAAAGCATTTATCGCCCAATTAGAACTGGCGATTGAACTTCAAAAACCCGTTCTGATGCATGAGCGAGATGCCCATAGTGATTTTCTCAGCATTGTTAGTGATTACCGCCCCCATCTTCGCGGCGCATTGTTACACTGCTTTACTGGCACTCGCACGCAAATGGAAGCTTATATCGATCTCGATTTACACTTAGGAATTACAGGTTGGGTTTGTGATGAAAGGCGTGGCCAAGAATTAGCAGCGCTAGTGCCATTTATTCCAAAAGATCGCTTATTGATCGAAACAGATAGTCCTTATCTGCTGCCGCGTAGCATGCGTCCTAAGCCTAAATCCAGTAAAAATAAACCCGAATATTTGCCTTATATTGCTCGGTATATTGCCAATCTACGCGGAGAAGATCCGGCTGAATTTGCAAAACAATGCTATCAAAATAGCCTAGCGTTTTTTAATTTGAGTCAACAGAATGGCTAAATTAAGTTGCTTATTGGTTTTGCTTATCAGTATGCTCATATCATCTGGCAGCTTCGCAAGCATAATCAACATCAATGAACACACTCCGACGCCGCTCAGTCTAACACCTTGGCTAATGGTGACTCATCCCCATACTGAAAGTCAGTTAGCGGACATTGAAGCACTCCCCAAGGCACAATGGCATAAGTTTACCAGTAACGATATTCAACGTCTTAGCCTGCATAATTTTTGGCTGTCAGTTAATCTTAGTAGTAACAACGAAAGCCTTTCACGCATTCTTGCCTTAGATAATCCCTTATTAGATAAAGTAACTATTTACCATCTTGTAGATAACCAACTCGTCAACACAACGTATATGGGAGATACACTTCCCTATAAACAGCGTCCACTGCTGAGTAATATTTTTCTATACCCTTTTAAAATTAACACCAATGAACAACATACCTTTTATATACATATTGAAACCGAAGGCAATGCGGCCGTTCCTTTAAATTTATGGTCAGCCAACGATTTGGCACAAATAGCGGAATCAACAGCTGTCGAACATGGATTTCAGCTTGGGGTACTCGCCGCCATCGGTATATTCAGTCTATTTATCGCGTTAGCTTCTGGTTCATTCAGTTACAGCTATTACTCCGGCTACGTCCTTAGCATGACTCTCTTAGTTGCCACGATTAATGGTTTCGCATTCCGCTTCCTCTGGCCTAATTGGCCAACATTGCAGCAACTGATGGTTCCAGTGCTACTTCCTTTGGTTATGGCTTTCGCCTTAATGTTTACCGAAAAAATTTTACAATTAAAATACTATAATCGCCGCATGCTATTGATGTGCCGTTATAGTGCCGTTTATATCCTTTTAATCTGTTTATTAGTTCCCTTTTTGCGTTATGGCACTGTACTTTATATTGAGATTATCTCGGTTGTCGTGCTCAGTATCATTATGATGATACTCGCAATTATTCAAGCCGCTAGAGGGCAAAAATTAGCCAAACTTTATACTGTTGGCTGGGTGAGTATGCTGACGGGTGCGTGCCTGAGTAGCTTACTGTATTTAGGCGTTATCGAGCTGAATATCAAACCTCAGACACCTGTAATGCTGGGGTTAACCTTTGAAATCATCTTTATGTCACTCGTGCTTGCTATCCGCTATAACGACGAACGTAAAGCCAAACAACGCATTCAACAAGAAGCACTAAAACAAGCACAAAAAATTCGTAGCGCACGTGAAGATGCATTAAAAGTAGAAGCAGAAACTAACGAAAGACTGGAACAAATGGTGCAAGAGCGCACTTTGGAACTTGAAATTACCCTGCGCGAATTGCATGAAGTTAATCAAAAGCTCACAGAACAAAGCACTGTAGACAGCTTAACGGGGGCTAAAAACCGCAGTGCCTTCGATAAACGCCTATTAGCAGAAAGCCGTATAAGTCGTCGTCAAGAAACGCCAATAGCACTATTAATGATCGATATCGATCGATTTAAATCTATCAATGATCAATTTGGCCATTTAGCGGGTGATCAAGCCCTAAAACTTATCACGAAGACATTGCAGCAGCATTTAAAACGATCAACGGATCTAGTATCACGTTTTGGTGGAGAAGAGTTTGCTATTATTCTCCCCAATACCAACGCGGATGGTGCGCTTCAAGTCGCTGAAAATATAAGAGATGCAGTGGCTAGTATCGGCCTTGAATGGGAAGGAAAACCCATACCACTCACCGTCAGTATCGGCGTGAGTGCCGACGTAATCTTGAATGAACAACACAGTACCGAATTATTAGAGCAGGCAGATAAAGCCCTCTATCAAGCAAAAAATAGCGGACGCAATCAAGTGAAATTGTATGCGCCAGCGCAAACAGAACCTAATTAGGAGTCTAATGTGAATATCATTACCAGTGCCTTCCCACAGCGCAGAATGCGCCGCATGCGCAAACATGATTTTAGCCGTCGCCTGATGGCAGAGAATCACCTAACAGTGAATGACCTAATCTATCCTATGTTTGTGCTCGAAGGCAGTAATCGCAGCGAAAAAGTCGCTTCAATGCCAGGTGTGGAGCGTTATTCAATCGACTTACTGCTCAAAGAAGCAGAAGAACTTGTTGAATTAGGCATCCCCTTAATTGCCCTCTTTCCTGTCACGCCTGCAGAGAAAAAGTCTCTCATGGCAGAAGAAGCTTACAATGCTGACGCACTAGTGCAACGTGCTGTACGTGAACTCAAAAAAGTCTTCCCACAACTTGGCATTATGACGGACGTGGCTCTAGACCCTTTCACGACCCATGGTCAAGACGGCATTATTGATGAAACAGGCTATATCCTGAATGACATCACTACAGAAATTTTAGTTAAACAAGCCTTGTCCCATGCCGAAGCGGGCGCTGATATTGTTGCGCCATCGGATATGATGGATGGCCGCATCGGCGCGATCCGTCAAGCACTGGAAGCAGCTGGCCATGTTAATACCCAGATCATGGCCTATTCAGCCAAATACTCTTCGAGCTACTATGGCCCATTCCGTGATGCAGTTGGCTCAGCAGGTAACCTAAAAGGTGGAAATAAGCATAGCTATCAAATGGACCCAGCTAACAGTGATGAAGCACTACACGAAGTGGCGCTCGATATCCAAGAAGGTGCTGATATGGTGATGGTAAAACCAGGTATGCCATATCTCGACATCGTTCATCGTGTTAAAACTGAGTTAGCTGTTCCTACTTTTGCTTACCAAGTGAGTGGTGAATATGCCATGCACATGGCCGCGATCCAAAATGGCTGGTTAGCTGAAAAGGCTATCGTCATGGAATCGCTACTATGCTTCAAACGTGCCGGTGCCGATGGCATTCTTACCTACTTCGCCAAACGTGCAGCACAGTGGCTAAAAGAAGCTAAATAATAGGGTTTAAAAACCAATGCTAAGCATAAAGGGCAGCCAAACGCTGCCCTTTTTATTAGCTCGAAGAAAGCCTTTGAAACTATTGCTCTGTCGGTCAAATCGATATGTAGGTAATAACTATCGTCATCGCAGAAGCGAATAAAAGGAAGTGATGAATAGGAAGTAGTAATATAGAGAATGAAATTACAAACGCCTAAAACAAAAAAGCCAGCTTATTCAGCTGGCTTCATTGTTTAGTTAGGCGCTTGGCGATGACCTACTCTCACATGGGGAGACCCCACACTACCATCGGCGCGATTGCGTTTCACTTCTGAGTTCGGGATGGGATCAGGTGGGACCACAATGCTATTGTCACCAAGCAAATTTGGTATCTACTCCCCATCTTATGTGGGCAGTAAATGAATTCGGAAAGCTGTATTGAGTATCACTTCTTAAGTGTTTCTATTCAAGCTAAGTGCTACTTAGCAAAACCCATCTGGGTTGTATGGTTAAGCCTCTCGAGTCATTAGTATCAGTTAGCTCAACGCCTCACAACGCTTACACACCTGACCTATCAACGTCCTAGTCTCGAACGGCTCTTTAGTGGACTTAAAGTCCAAGGGATGACTCATCTTGGGGCTCGCTTCCCGCTTAGATGCTTTCAGCGGTTATCGATTCCGAACATAGCTACCGGGCAATGCCATTGGCATGACAACCCGAACACCAGCGGTTCGTTCACTCCGGTCCTCTCGTACTAGGAGCAACTCCCCTCAATCATCCAACGCCCACGGCAGATAGGGACCGAACTGTCTCACGACGTTCTGAACCCAGCTCGCGTACCACTTTAAATGGCGAACAGCCATACCCTTGGGACCGACTTCAGCCCCAGGATGTGATGAGCCGACATCGAGGTGCCAAACACCGCCGTCGATATGAACTCTTGGGCGGTATCAGCCTGTTATCCCCGGAGTACCTTTTATCCGTTGAGCGATGGCCCTTCCATTCAGAACCACCGGATCACTATGACCTACTTTCGTACCTGCTCGACGTGTCTGTCTCGCAGTTAAGCTGGCTTATGCCATTGCACTAACCGTACGATGTCCGACCGTACTTAGCCAACCTTCGTGCTCCTCCGTTACTCTTTGGGAGGAGACCGCCCCAGTCAAACTACCCACCAGGCACTGTCCTTACCCCAGATAATGGGGCCAAGTTAGAACATCAACACTACAAGGGTGGTATTTCAAGGACGACTCCATCAGAACTAGCGTTCCAACTTCATAGTCTCCCACCTATCCTACACATGTAGGGTCAATGTTCAGTGCCAAGCTATAGTAAAGGTTCACGGGGTCTTTCCGTCTAGCCGCGGGTATACGGCATCTTCACCGCAATTTCAACTTCACTGAGTCTCGGCTGGAGACAGCGTGGCCATCATTACGCCATTCGTGCAGGTCGGAACTTACCCGACAAGGAATTTCGCTACCTTAGGACCGTTATAGTTACGGCCGCCGTTTACCGGGGCTTCGATCATGAGCTTCTCTTGCGATAACCCAATCAATTAACCTTCCGGCACCGGGCAGGCGTCACACCGTATACGTCATCTTGCGATTTTGCACAGTGCTGTGTTTTTGATAAACAGTTGCAGCCACCTGGTATCTGCGACTCCCGTCAGCTTAGAGAGCAAGTCTCATCACCAACAAGAGCGTACCTTCTCCCGAAGTTACGGTACCATTTTGCCTAGTTCCTTCAGCCGAGTTCTCTCAAGCGCCTTGGTATTCTCTACCCGACCACCTGTGTCGGTTTGGGGTACGATTCCCGCTAACCTGAAGCTTAGAAGATTTTCCTGGAAGCATGGCATCAACTACTTCATCCCCTTGGGGACTCGTCATCAGCTCTCAGTGTATAGTGACCCGGATTTGCCTAAGTCACCCACCTACCACCTTAAACGCGGACTACCAACGCCGCGCTAGCCTAGCCTTCTCCGTCTCTCCATCGCAGTTAGCGGAAGTACAGAAATATTAATCTGTTTCCCATCGATTACGCCTTTCGGCCTCACCTTAGGGGTCGACTCACCCTGCCCCGATTAACGTTGGACAGGAACCCTTGGTCTTTCGGCGAGGGGGTTTTTCACCCCCTTTATCGTTACTCATGTCAGCATTCGCACTTCTGATACCTCCAGTGTGGGTTACCCCTTCACCTTCAACGGCTTACAGAACGCTCCTCTACCGCGCAACTCTAATGAATTGCACCCGTAGCTTCGGTGGTATGTTTAGCCCCGTTACATCTTCCGCGCAGGCCGACTCGACTAGTGAGCTATTACGCTTTCTTTAAATGATGGCTGCTTCTAAGCCAACATCCTAGCTGTCTAAGCCTTCCCACATCGTTTCCCACTTAACATACACTTTGGGACCTTAGCTGACGGTCTGGGTTGTTTCCCTTTTGACGACGGACGTTAGCACCCGCCGTCTGTCTCCCGAGTAGTACTCATTGGTATTCGGAGTTTGCAAAGGGTTGGTAAGTCGGGATGACCCCCTAGCCTTAACAGTGCTCTACCCCCAATGGTATTCGCTCGAGGCGCTACCTAAATAGCTTTCGAGGAGAACCAGATATCTCCCGGTTTGATTGGCCTTTCACCCCCAGCCACAAGTCATCCGCTAATTTTTCAACATTAGTCGGTTCGGTCCTCCAGTTGATGTTACTCAACCTTCAACCTGCCCATGGCTAGATCACCGGGTTTCGGGTCTACGCCTTGCAACTAAACGCGCAGTTAACACTCGGTTTCCCTACGGCTCCGCTATTCGCTTAACCTCGCTACAAAACGTAAGTCGCTGACCCATTATACAAAAGGTACGCAGTCACGGTCTCAAGAACCGCTCCCACTGCTTGTACGTATACGGTTTCAGGTTCTATTTCACTCCCCTCACAGGGGTTCTTTTCGCCTTTCCCTCACGGTACTGGTTCACTATCGGTCAGTCAGGAGTATTTAGCCTTGGAGGATGGTCCCCCCATATTCAAACAGGATATCACGTGTCCCGCCTTACTCGTTTTCATCAAAGGTTAGTTTTCGTGTACGGGGCTATCACCCTGTGCCGCTGGACTTTCCAGACCATTCCACTAACACCCCTCTGACTTAAGGGCTAATCCCCGTTCGCTCGCCGCTACTAGGGGAATCTCGGTTGATTTCTTTTCCTAAGGGTACTTAGATGTTTCAGTTCCCCTCGTTTGCCTCATTAAGCTATGTATTCACTTAATGATGACACCTTATGGTGCCGGGTTCCCCCATTCGGACATCGTTAGCTCAAATGCTTGTTACTAGCTCGCCAACGCTTTTCGCAAGTTACTACGTCCTTCATCGCCTCTGACTGCCAAGGCATCCACCGTATACGCTTAGTCGCTTAACCATACAACCCAAATAGGTTTCACTTGCGTGAGCCACTTGCGCTGTTGCGACCAGCTGGTTTTACTTGTCTCATCTTCGACCAAGAAGATGGACTCGCCTTAGACTTGAATATTCAAGACACTTAACAAGTGTTTTAAGAACTCAATTTTTTCGTATTAACACAACGACAGACATCATTGTATTAATTACTATCAGCTTTCCAAATTGTTAAAGAACAATGCATACCGGCTCGCGGTGCATGTCGCTCTCCCTTCCCTTACAGGAAGTTCAACAAGCCATCTGTGTGAACACTCAGCAAACATCGAGTTAGTCGTATAGGTAAGGAGGTGATCCAGCCCCAGGTTCCCCTAGGGCTACCTTGTTACGACTTCACCCCAGTCATGAACCACAAAGTGGTGAGCGCCCCCCCGAAGGTTAAGCTACCCACTTCTTTTGCAGCCCACTCCCATGGTGTGACGGGCGGTGTGTACAAGGCCCGGGAACGTATTCACCGTGGCATTCTGATCCACGATTACTAGCGATTCCGACTTCATGGAGTCGAGTTGCAGACTCCAATCCGGACTACGACGAGCTTTGTGAGATTAGCTCCACCTCGCGGCTTTGCAACCCTCTGTACTCGCCATTGTAGCACGTGTGTAGCCCTACTCGTAAGGGCCATGATGACTTGACGTCGTCCCCACCTTCCTCCGGTTTATCACCGGCAGTCTCCCTAGAGTTCCCACCATTACGTGCTGGCAAATAAGGATAGGGGTTGCGCTCGTTGCGGGACTTAACCCAACATTTCACAACACGAGCTGACGACAGCCATGCAGCACCTGTCTCACGGTTCCCGAAGGCACAAGTCCATCTCTGGTCTCTTCCGTGGATGTCAAGAGTAGGTAAGGTTCTTCGCGTTGCATCGAATTAAACCACATGCTCCACCGCTTGTGCGGGCCCCCGTCAATTCATTTGAGTTTTAACCTTGCGGCCGTACTCCCCAGGCGGTCTACTTAATGCGTTAGCTTGAGAGCCCAGTGTTCAAGACACCAAACTCCGAGTAGACATCGTTTACGGCGTGGACTACCAGGGTATCTAATCCTGTTTGCTCCCCACGCTTTCGTGCATGAGCGTCAGTCTTTGTCCAGGGGGCCGCCTTCGCCACCGGTATTCCTCCAGATCTCTACGCATTTCACCGCTACACCTGGAATTCTACCCCCCTCTACAAGACTCTAGTTCGCCAGTTCGAAATGCTATTCCTAGGTTGAGCCCAGGGCTTTCACATCTCGCTTAACAAACCGCCTGCGCACGCTTTACGCCCAGTAATTCCGATTAACGCTCGGACCCTCCGTATTACCGCGGCTGCTGGCACGGAGTTAGCCGGTCCTTCTTCTGTAGGTAACGTCACAGATGAGCCGTATTAAGACTCACCCTTTCCTCCCTACTGAAAGTGCTTTACAACCCGAAGGCCTTCTTCACACACGCGGCATGGCTGCATCAGGGTTTCCCCCATTGTGCAATATTCCCCACTGCTGCCTCCCGTAGGAGTCTGGGCCGTGTCTCAGTCCCAGTGTGGCTGATCATCCTCTCAGAACAGCTAGGGATCGTCGCCTTGGTGAGCCATTACCTCACCAACTAGCTAATCCCACCTAGGTTCATCCAATCGCGAGAGGCCCGAAGGTCCCCCTCTTTCCCCCGTAGGGCGTATGCGGTATTAGCAGTCGTTTCCAACTGTTATCCCCCTCGACTGGGCAGATCCCTAGGCATTACTCACCCGTCCGCCGCTCGCCACCTCAGGAGTAAACTCCCTTGTGCTGCCGCTCGACTTGCATGTGTTAGGCCTGCCGCCAGCGTTCAATCTGAGCCATGATCAAACTCTTCAATTAAAAGTTTTTTTGTTTAACTCGCGTTAAACGACTCAATGAATTCTACTGTTTTGATTCGCTTTGCTCACTAAGAAGCATCGCGTTTCAATTCATACATTACTGTATGTACATATTGCTATGAACACTCATTCATTGATTTAATTCTTTGATTACTCACCAAACGGCAGAGTAATTTCGATTAACTCAACACCTGTGAGTGTCCACACAGATTTCTTGTTTAGATTGTTAAAGAGCATTTGACCTCATCGCTTGCGTTACCGCTCACTGGGTCAGGGCTGCGTATTCTACGCATTTCCCTCATCGCGTCAAGGCGTTTTTACAAACTTCTTGAGGCTTTCGAATCAACTGCACATTTTGCATTCCATTCGCACTGAAACCGCGTTGGCTTTCGCTGTCTGCCGTGTCAGTGGATGCGCATTATAGGCAGCTGAACTTTTTGTGCAAGCGCTTTTTTCGGGTTTTTATGATTAATTTTCAAATAGATTGTTACACCCAAGCTAGGCACAACCTACACACTCGTTATACCCAGAGTTATCCACACTGAGAGGGTTTAATGACTAGATTAAATAATTAAATTACTCAATTTTAAGTTAAAAGAGCTCACAGCTGTGCGTATTCAAAGTTAATTGTGAGGCTGATTTTTTTAGTCTCGATTGATATTTGGTTTCAGGACGAAGCCAGATTCGGCCTGCAAAATACAACGACATACCTTTGGGCCCCCAAAGGCAGTAGACCAAGAGCATTAAAACAGCAGCAGTTTGAATATGTGCACCTCTTCGGCGCAGTCTGTCCTGCAGCAGGAGAAACTGAAGCCATTATCACGCCATTCGTCAATAATACCATTCCGCATTGAAGTCTGATCTAATAGCAAGCAACCCAACAGCTTAAAATTGGATTATGAAATCTAAAACTGCTGAAAGTCTGCTTAACCTCTCCAAAAGAGAAAAAAATCCGCATAAGCGCATGCGATTGCTCGCTGTATCGTTATTTTTGCAATGCCATAACCGCACTCAGGTGGCAAACCAGTTGAAGCTGGCCAGATCTAGCGTCAACTTATGGGTCTCCAGTTATCTTGAGCAAGGACTGGCAGGACTTGAAGATAAACCACGCCCTGGGAAGAAGCCGTCATTGTCAAATGAGCAAAAAAGGAGACTCGCCAGATACATTGAATTCAAAGCACAATCAGATGAGGGCGGCAGACTCACTGGGGCAGACATCCAGCAATACATATCGAGTGAGTTTAATGTCGAGTACCATCCCAATCACATCTACAAGCTACTCAAGAGCATGGGATACTGTTGGATAACCAGTCGCTCCAGGCATCCAAAACAAACTCAGAGCTTACAGGACGCTTTTAAAAAAGTTTCCTCTGGAAACGATCCTTCACACTCCCATTCATATACAACCCCACCAGATTGATATTTGGTTTCAGGACGAAGCAAGATTCGGCCAGCAAAATATAACGACACGCCTTTGGGCCCCCAAAGGCAGTAGACCAAGAGCGTTAAAACAGCAGCAGTTTGAATATGTGCACCTCTTCGGCGCTGTCTGTCCTGCAACAGGAGAAACTGAAGCCATCATCACGCCATTCGTCAATAAGGACATCATGCACCAGCACCTGGAGCTCATTGCAAAACGCACCAAACCTGGCCGCCATGCAGTCGTGGTAATGGACGGTGCGGGTTGGCATACCAATGACATTGCTGCTGATATCCCTAATCTGTCGATCCTCAAACTGCCGCCATATTCCCCAGAACTAAACCCCATCGAACAGGTATGGAGTTGGCTGCGCCAACATTATCTCGCCAATCGCTGTTTTAAAGGATATGAGGACATAGTGGATGCCTGCAGCCAGGCATGGAACAGCTTTATCAGTTGTACAAAACGCGTGATAAAGATGTGCTCTCGGGAATGGGCAAAGGTGACTGAACTTTAATGCGGAATGGTATAAGGACATCATGCACCAGCACCTGGAGCTCATTGCAAAACGCACCAAACCTGGCCGCCATGCAGTCGTGGTAATGGACGGTGCGGGTTGGCATACCAATGACCTTGCTGCTGATATCCCTAACCTGTCGATCCTCAAACTGCCGCCATATTCCCCAGAACTAAACCCCATCAAACAGGTATGGAGTTGGCTGCGCCAACATTATCTCGCCAATCCTGTTTTAAAGGATATGAGGACATAGTGGATGCCTGCAGCAAGGCATGGAACAGCTTTATCAGTTGTACAAAACGCGTGATAAAGATGTGCTCTCGGGAATGGGCAAAGGTGACTGAGCTTTAATGCGGATTGGTATTAGCCATGATTGAACGCGAAGAAGCTTGTCTTCGTAGCGGGGGAACCCGCTTAGCGGCGGAGCGACCGCCATGGATGGTGGAAGTGTCAATATTGGAGATTGGAGGAACATTTATTGACCGACATCGATGTAGCTTTTCGCGAAGCGTATAAACACAAAAGCCCTAGCGGTTTAGGCTAGGGCTTTTGTGTTTATTTAGGCACTTGGCGATGACCTACTCTCACATGGGGAGACCCCACACTACCATCGGCGCGATTGCGTTTCACTTCTGAGTTCGGGATGGGATCAGGTGGGACCACAATGCTATTGTCACCAAGCAAATTTTTCTCTAGGACATCACACTAGACTATAATGGTGCTGATACCCAGAATCGAACTGGGGACCTCATCCTTACCAAGGATGCGCTCTACCGACTGAGCCATATCAGCAATTTTTTGTCATCAATAGATGAAATTAGGCGCTTGGCGATGACCTACTCTCACATGGGGAGACCCCACACTACCATCGGCGCGATTGCGTTTCACTTCTGAGTTCGGGATGGGATCAGGTGGGACCACAATGCTATTGTCACCAAGCAAATTTGGTATCTACTCCCCATCTTATGTGGGCAGTAAATGAATTCGGAAAGCTGTATTGAGTATCACTTCTTAAGTGTTTCTATTCAAGCTAAGTGCTACTTAGCAAAACCCATCTGGGTTGTATGGTTAAGCCTCTCGAGTCATTAGTATCAGTTAGCTCAACGCCTCACAACGCTTACACACCTGACCTATCAACGTCCTAGTCTCGAACGGCTCTTTAGTGGACTTAAAGTCCAAGGGATGACTCATCTTGGGGCTCGCTTCCCGCTTAGATGCTTTCAGCGGTTATCGATTCCGAACATAGCTACCGGGCAATGCCATTGGCATGACAACCCGAACACCAGCGGTTCGTTCACTCCGGTCCTCTCGTACTAGGAGCAACTCCCCTCAATCATCCAACGCCCACGGCAGATAGGGACCGAACTGTCTCACGACGTTCTGAACCCAGCTCGCGTACCACTTTAAATGGCGAACAGCCATACCCTTGGGACCGACTTCAGCCCCAGGATGTGATGAGCCGACATCGAGGTGCCAAACACCGCCGTCGATATGAACTCTTGGGCGGTATCAGCCTGTTATCCCCGGAGTACCTTTTATCCGTTGAGCGATGGCCCTTCCATTCAGAACCACCGGATCACTATGACCTACTTTCGTACCTGCTCGACGTGTCTGTCTCGCAGTTAAGCTGGCTTATGCCATTGCACTAACCGTACGATGTCCGACCGTACTTAGCCAACCTTCGTGCTCCTCCGTTACTCTTTGGGAGGAGACCGCCCCAGTCAAACTACCCACCAGGCACTGTCCTTACCCCAGATAATGGGGCCAAGTTAGAACATCAACACTACAAGGGTGGTATTTCAAGGACGACTCCATCAGAACTAGCGTTCCAACTTCATAGTCTCCCACCTATCCTACACATGTAGGGTCAATGTTCAGTGCCAAGCTATAGTAAAGGTTCACGGGGTCTTTCCGTCTAGCCGCGGGTATACGGCATCTTCACCGCAATTTCAACTTCACTGAGTCTCGGCTGGAGACAGCGTGGCCATCATTACGCCATTCGTGCAGGTCGGAACTTACCCGACAAGGAATTTCGCTACCTTAGGACCGTTATAGTTACGGCCGCCGTTTACCGGGGCTTCGATCATGAGCTTCTCTTGCGATAACCCAATCAATTAACCTTCCGGCACCGGGCAGGCGTCACACCGTATACGTCATCTTGCGATTTTGCACAGTGCTGTGTTTTTGATAAACAGTTGCAGCCACCTGGTATCTGCGACTCCCGTCAGCTTAGAGAGCAAGTCTCATCACCAACAAGAGCGTACCTTCTCCCGAAGTTACGGTACCATTTTGCCTAGTTCCTTCAGCCGAGTTCTCTCAAGCGCCTTGGTATTCTCTACCCGACCACCTGTGTCGGTTTGGGGTACGATTCCCGCTAACCTGAAGCTTAGAAGATTTTCCTGGAAGCATGGCATCAACTACTTCATCCCCTTGGGGACTCGTCATCAGCTCTCAGTGTATAGTGACCCGGATTTGCCTAAGTCACCCACCTACCACCTTAAACGCGGACTACCAACGCCGCGCTAGCCTAGCCTTCTCCGTCTCTCCATCGCAGTTAGCGGAAGTACAGAAATATTAATCTGTTTCCCATCGATTACGCCTTTCGGCCTCACCTTAGGGGTCGACTCACCCTGCCCCGATTAACGTTGGACAGGAACCCTTGGTCTTTCGGCGAGGGGGTTTTTCACCCCCTTTATCGTTACTCATGTCAGCATTCGCACTTCTGATACCTCCAGTGTGGGTTACCCCTTCACCTTCAACGGCTTACAGAACGCTCCTCTACCGCGCAACTCTAATGAATTGCACCCGTAGCTTCGGTGGTATGTTTAGCCCCGTTACATCTTCCGCGCAGGCCGACTCGACTAGTGAGCTATTACGCTTTCTTTAAATGATGGCTGCTTCTAAGCCAACATCCTAGCTGTCTAAGCCTTCCCACATCGTTTCCCACTTAACATACACTTTGGGACCTTAGCTGACGGTCTGGGTTGTTTCCCTTTTGACGACGGACGTTAGCACCCGCCGTCTGTCTCCCGAGTAGTACTCATTGGTATTCGGAGTTTGCAAAGGGTTGGTAAGTCGGGATGACCCCCTAGCCTTAACAGTGCTCTACCCCCAATGGTATTCGCTCGAGGCGCTACCTAAATAGCTTTCGAGGAGAACCAGATATCTCCCGGTTTGATTGGCCTTTCACCCCCAGCCACAAGTCATCCGCTAATTTTTCAACATTAGTCGGTTCGGTCCTCCAGTTGATGTTACTCAACCTTCAACCTGCCCATGGCTAGATCACCGGGTTTCGGGTCTACGCCTTGCAACTAAACGCGCAGTTAACACTCGGTTTCCCTACGGCTCCGCTATTCGCTTAACCTCGCTACAAAACGTAAGTCGCTGACCCATTATACAAAAGGTACGCAGTCACGGTCTCAAGAACCGCTCCCACTGCTTGTACGTATACGGTTTCAGGTTCTATTTCACTCCCCTCACAGGGGTTCTTTTCGCCTTTCCCTCACGGTACTGGTTCACTATCGGTCAGTCAGGAGTATTTAGCCTTGGAGGATGGTCCCCCCATATTCAAACAGGATATCACGTGTCCCGCCTTACTCGTTTTCATCAAAGGTTAGTTTTCGTGTACGGGGCTATCACCCTGTGCCGCTGGACTTTCCAGACCATTCCACTAACACCCCTCTGACTTAAGGGCTAATCCCCGTTCGCTCGCCGCTACTAGGGGAATCTCGGTTGATTTCTTTTCCTAAGGGTACTTAGATGTTTCAGTTCCCCTCGTTTGCCTCATTAAGCTATGTATTCACTTAATGATGACACCTTATGGTGCCGGGTTCCCCCATTCGGACATCGTTAGCTCAAATGCTTGTTACTAGCTCGCCAACGCTTTTCGCAAGTTACTACGTCCTTCATCGCCTCTGACTGCCAAGGCATCCACCGTATACGCTTAGTCGCTTAACCATACAACCCAAATAGGTTTCACTTACGTGAGCCACTTGAATTGTTGCGACCAGCTGGTTTTACTTGTCTCATCTTCGACCAAGAAGATGGACTCGCCTTAGACTTGAATATTCAAGACACTTAACAAGTGTTTTAAGAACTCAATTTTTTTCGTATTAACACAACGACAGACATCATTGTATTAATTACTATCAGCTTTCCAAATTGTTAAAGAGCGGGCTTAAAAAAGCCAAAGATAATGTTTAAGTTTATCTTTGGCATCTCTAACCATAATGCAGTAAATGGTGGAGCTATGCGGGATCGAACCGCAGACCTCCTGCGTGCAAGGCAGGCGCTCTCCCAGCTGAGCTATAGCCCCATTTACATGCAGTGCGAGTAAATAAGATGTTCCAAACCTCTTAAAGGATTGGTTTGCCAATCATTTCTTATCAAGGCGGACAGTGGCGACGTTTAGTTCACTAAACGAGTCACTTTCCAACGCTGAGAAGGAAGGATTGGTGGGTCAGAGTGGACTTGAACCACCGACCTCACCCTTATCAGGGGTGCGCTCTAACCAGCTGAGCTACAGACCCATCTTTTACTCTATCTTCTATCAAGCAAATCTGTGTGAACACTCAACAAACATCGAGTTAGTCGTATAGGTAAGGAGGTGATCCAGCCCCAGGTTCCCCTAGGGCTACCTTGTTACGACTTCACCCCAGTCATGAACCACAAAGTGGTGAGCGCCCCCCCGAAGGTTAAGCTACCCACTTCTTTTGCAGCCCACTCCCATGGTGTGACGGGCGGTGTGTACAAGGCCCGGGAACGTATTCACCGTGGCATTCTGATCCACGATTACTAGCGATTCCGACTTCATGGAGTCGAGTTGCAGACTCCAATCCGGACTACGACGAGCTTTGTGAGATTAGCTCCACCTCGCGGCTTTGCAACCCTCTGTACTCGCCATTGTAGCACGTGTGTAGCCCTACTCGTAAGGGCCATGATGACTTGACGTCGTCCCCACCTTCCTCCGGTTTATCACCGGCAGTCTCCCTAGAGTTCCCACCATTACGTGCTGGCAAATAAGGATAGGGGTTGCGCTCGTTGCGGGACTTAACCCAACATTTCACAACACGAGCTGACGACAGCCATGCAGCACCTGTCTCACGGTTCCCGAAGGCACAAGTCCATCTCTGGTCTCTTCCGTGGATGTCAAGAGTAGGTAAGGTTCTTCGCGTTGCATCGAATTAAACCACATGCTCCACCGCTTGTGCGGGCCCCCGTCAATTCATTTGAGTTTTAACCTTGCGGCCGTACTCCCCAGGCGGTCTACTTAATGCGTTAGCTTGAGAGCCCAGTGTTCAAGACACCAAACTCCGAGTAGACATCGTTTACGGCGTGGACTACCAGGGTATCTAATCCTGTTTGCTCCCCACGCTTTCGTGCATGAGCGTCAGTCTTTGTCCAGGGGGCCGCCTTCGCCACCGGTATTCCTCCAGATCTCTACGCATTTCACCGCTACACCTGGAATTCTACCCCCCTCTACAAGACTCTAGTTCGCCAGTTCGAAATGCTATTCCTAGGTTGAGCCCAGGGCTTTCACATCTCGCTTAACAAACCGCCTGCGCACGCTTTACGCCCAGTAATTCCGATTAACGCTCGGACCCTCCGTATTACCGCGGCTGCTGGCACGGAGTTAGCCGGTCCTTCTTCTGTAGGTAACGTCACAGATGAGCCGTATTAAGACTCACCCTTTCCTCCCTACTGAAAGTGCTTTACAACCCGAAGGCCTTCTTCACACACGCGGCATGGCTGCATCAGGGTTTCCCCCATTGTGCAATATTCCCCACTGCTGCCTCCCGTAGGAGTCTGGGCCGTGTCTCAGTCCCAGTGTGGCTGATCATCCTCTCAGAACAGCTAGGGATCGTCGCCTTGGTGAGCCATTACCTCACCAACTAGCTAATCCCACCTAGGTTCATCCAATCGCGAGAGGCCCGAAGGTCCCCCTCTTTCCCCCGTAGGGCGTATGCGGTATTAGCAGTCGTTTCCAACTGTTATCCCCCTCGACTGGGCAGATCCCTAGGCATTACTCACCCGTCCGCCGCTCGCCACCTCAGGAGTAAACTCCCTTGTGCTGCCGCTCGACTTGCATGTGTTAGGCCTGCCGCCAGCGTTCAATCTGAGCCATGATCAAACTCTTCAATTAAAGTTTTTTGTTTAACTCACGTTAAACGACTCAATGAATTCTACTGTTTTGATTCGCTTTGCTCACTAAGAAGCATTGCGTTTCAATTCATACATTACTGTATGTACATATTGCTATGAACACTCATTCATTGATTTAATTCTTTGATTACTCGCCAAACGGCAGAGTAATTTCGATTAACTCAACACCTGTGAGTGTCCACACAGATTTGCTTGATAAATTGTTAAAGAGCGTTGACCATCGCATTATCACTAGTGATTTCAGCGGGTCAGGGCTGCGTATTTTACGCATTTCCCTTGTCGCGTCAAGGCGTTTTTGCAAACTTCTTGAGGCTTTCGAATCAACTGCACATTTTGCATTCCATTCGCACTGAAACCACGCTCGCTTTCGCTGTCTGCCGTGTCAGTGGATGCGCATTATAGGCAGCGGAACTTTTTGTGCAAGCGCTTTTTTGTATTTTTTCGATCTTTTTTCAATAGTTTCAGTTAGTCACAAAGTACCCACTAGTTACCCCCAACGTTATCCACAAAAGGCAATTTTACTGCTTTATTTGTGAACAAAGCATGACTTGCCATAACTGGAAGGCTGGAGATTCAAATAAGCTTTATATAGATGCAGACAGATTCAATGATTTGTATCTGGTTTTGAGTAGGCATGAAAAAGGCGACTATTACAGTCGCCTTTTAGAATTAGGTGCACGTGTTGAATTAGCTTAGCTTACCGTGACACTGCTTATATTTACGGCCAGAGCCACAAGGACAAGGATCGTTACGGCCAACTTTATCGCCATCGCGGATCATTGGTGTGTGCGCCATCATCTCGTCGCTACCATCATCCCCACCAACTAAGGCTTCGGCTGCTGCGTGCTGATAGTCGCGTTGGATTTTGGCATCTTCTTCACGACGACGAGCTTCCATTTCTTCAACATCAGATTGAGCTTGCACTTGAACTTTAGACAACACGCTAATCACGTCATGTTTCAGCGTATTCAGCAATTGTTGGAACAGTTCGAATGACTCACGCTTATACTCTTGCTTTGGATTCTTCTGCGCGTAACCACGTAAGTGGATGCCTTGGCGTAAATGATCCATTGCGGCTAAATGCTCTTTCCACAAGCCATCGAGGGTTTGTAGCATCACTGCTTTTTCGAATTGGCGCAGTACTGAGGCACCGACCATTTCTTCTTTGGCTTTATAAGCATCTGACCAAGAAGTGATAATACGCTCACGTAGGCTTTCTTCGTGTAAATCGTCTTCTTTATCGAGCCATTCTTGGATTGGCAGTTTAAGCATAAACTCTTGGTTTAGGCGCTGCTCTAACCCAGGAACATCCCATAACTCTTCTACTGATTGTGGTGGAATGTACTGATCGATTACCGCACCAATTACATCGTCTTGGATGTTTTTAATCGTGTCTTCAATACTTTCCGCATCCATCAACTCATTACGCTGGGCGTAAACCACTTGGCGCTGATCGTTTGCCACGTCATCGAATTCAAGTAATTGCTTACGAATATCGAAGTTACGTGCTTCTACTTTACGTTGAGCATTTTCGATTGCACGAGACACCCATGGATGTTCGATCGCTTCGCCTTCTTCCATGCCCAGCTTCTTCATCATGCCGGAGACGCGATCAGAAGCGAAGATACGCATTAAACTATCTTCCATCGACAGGTAGAAACGTGAAGAGCCCGCATCACCTTGACGGCCCGCACGACCACGTAGCTGGTTGTCGATACGACGTGACTCGTGGCGCTCGGTACCGAGAATGTGTAAACCACCCGCGGCAACCACTTCGTCATGACGCACTTGCCAATCAGCTTTGATCTTGGCTTTTTGCTCTGGGGTAGGATTTTCCAGCGCCTCGATTTCCATATTCCAGTTGCCACCAAGCACGATGTCGGTACCACGACCCGCCATGTTAGTGGCAATGGTTACGGCGCCAGTACGGCCTGCTTGGGCAACAATCTCGGCTTCTTTTTCATGGAACTTGGCGTTAAGCACTTGGTGCGGGATCTTTTCCTTCACCATTAAGCGCGCTAACAGTTCTGACTGTTCGATAGAAACGGTACCCACCAATACAGGTTGGCCACGTTCACGGCAGTCTTTGATGTCTTTAATAATCGCTTGATACTTTTCATTAGCGGTTAAGTAAACTAAATCCGCCATATCCTTACGGACCATTGGACGGTTAGTTGGCACCACAACGGTATCTAAACCATAGATATGTTGAAACTCAAACGCCTCGGTATCAGCAGTACCTGTCATGCCCGCTAACTTCTCATACAAACGGAAGTAGTTTTGGAAGGTAATCGATGCCAGAGTTTGGTTTTCGTTTTGAATACGAACACCTTCTTTAGCTTCAACAGCTTGATGTAAACCTTCTGACCAACGACGACCTGGCATAGTACGACCGGTGTGTTCATCAACGATGATCACTTCGCCATCTTGAACGATATAGTCCACATCACGCTCAAATAAGGTATGAGCACGTAGTGCAGCGTTCACATGGTGCAGTAGCGAAATATTGGCTGCTGAGTAAAGTGAGTCGCCTTCAGCTAACATGCCACGTTCAATCAGCAGGTTTTCAACCTTCTCTTGACCGCGTTCAGTAAAGTGCACTTGTTTGGCTTTTTCATCAATGGTGTAGTCGCCTTCGCCCACATACTCTTCAGAGTCTTCTTTATCTTGACGGATAAGATTGGGGATAAGCGTGTTGATCTTGATGTATAGCTCAGAGCTGTCTTCCGCTGCACCAGAGATAATCAATGGCGTGCGGGCTTCATCGATAAGGATTGAGTCGACTTCGTCGATCAGTGCATAGTGTAATGGACGTTGAACACGCTCTTGTGGTGAAAACGCCATGTTGTCGCGCAGATAATCGAAACCAAATTCATTGTTGGTACCGTAGGTAATATCGGCGTTATAGGCATCTTTCTTCGCCTGTTGGCTAAGGCCTGCAACGTTAATCCCAACAGTTAAACCTAAGAATTCGAACAGTGGACGGTTATTCTCAGCATCACGGCGTGCTAAGTAATCGTTGACGGTAATAACGTGAACGCCTTTGCCCGTTAAGGCATTTAAGTAAGCAGGCAGTGTTGCGGTTAAAGTTTTACCTTCACCCGTACGCATTTCAGCGATACGGTTACTATCAAGTACCATACCACCGAGTAACTGCACGTCGAAGTGACGCATTTCGAACACACGCTTAGATGCTTCACGCACGGTGGCAAACGCTTCCGCCATAATGCTATCTAATGAAGCGCCCGCAGCTAAACGCTCACGAAACTCTGCGGTTTTCGCTTTAAGCTGCTCATCGGTTAATTTTTCATAATCGGCTTCAAGCGCATTAATCTTATTAACTACTTTTTGTAACCCTTTAAGGGTACGGTCGTTGCGACTACCAAATACTTTTGTCAGTAATTTACCAAACATCTGAATCACTTATTTTCTGTAGGCCAAGTCCATGATGGAAACTAGAAGCCAATGTTTCAATTAACTTGCTTTGCGGTAGACAAACTTTTGTGGATCTATCTGCTGTCCGCCACGCAACACTTCATAATGCACATGAGCCCCTGTTGAGCGCCCAGTACTTCCCATACTGGCGATGGTTTCGCCTTTAGCGACCACATCACCTACAGCTACTGACAAAGCTTTATTATGGCCATAGCGTGTACGTAAACCGTTACCATGGTCGATTTCGACCAATTCGCCATAACCAAACATATTCCCAGCCCAAGTCACCACGCCTGCTGCAGTCGCGACAACTTTAGCCCCTTCCCGACCGGTAAAATCGATCCCTTTGTGCATGGTTCGACGACCGTTAAAAGGGTCATTACGTAATCCGTAGGGCGACGATAACCAACCTTTATCGAGTGGGAGCCCTGATACATAACGTTCAGCATCTATATGGTGGTTAGATGACACTGTTTCAAGTAGTGATAGTTGAACATTATTGTTGTCAATTCGTGACGCCAGTTTATCCATATCTTCGATAAGCTGACTAATTTCGATATTTGAGCCTAATTCGCTTAAACCACCAACCCCAACTTCAGATGAGAAATCAAAGTCTTCATCCAATTTGTTTTGTTTTGCGACTTGTTGACCTAAGGCCTCGAGACGGGTGATTTTAGCTTGCATGCGCGCGACATGGGTCGCCAGCATGGCTAGCTGTGACTCTGTGGCACTTTTAAGCTCTAAGACTTGCTTCTTTTGTTGTTCGCGTTGGATTCGATCGTTATCGACACTGGCTTGCTGATTTTCAAACCTAGCAGAGTTGTGTTGATAAATACCGGCACCAGTAGCTAACAATAGCATGGGAAGGATCAACCAGCGTTTACTGGGTTGCCAGCGCGTAACGCCATTCCGACCTTGAATAAATACTGTTACACTCATAGCCTAATTCAGCCATCTTATTATCATATGAAAAAGCCCCCTCAGGATCTCAGCCAATTACTACACCAATCAGGCACATTACCCGACATAGCTGAGAAAGCGGAACTACTTTTATATCTGGATCAGCACGTGAAGCAGATTGTCGCAGGTCCTGTTGCGGAGCAGCTGAAAGTCGCTAATTTCCGCCAGGGTGTTCTTGTGGTTGAAACCACTTCGGCAGCATGGGCCGCACGAATTAATTTCCAAAAGCCGAAACTACTCGCGCAGCTTCAAGCAGAAACGCTCCCAATCCTTACCGCAATTGAAGTTAAAGTCAACCCGAGATTAGCATTGTATGACGCAAAGCCGAAACAGGCGCATAAAGCATTGAGTCCAGCCGCTGCAGAACATATTGCCGCACTTGCAGAAAATGTGAGCGGGACACTAGGCGAAAAACTAAAACGGCTGGCCACATTGGCCAGCCGTAATAAGTAAACATCAGACGCAATTAAGCGAAGACCGCGCCACCAGGTACAGCAAAGCTAACGGGGACATCGGCTTCTTTCTCAAAGCTCACTAACTCCCACGCATCTTGCTGCGCCAATAAGGCACGTACTAACTGGTTATTCAGAGCATGACCCGTTTTATAGGCAGTAAACTCACCAAGAATGGCGTGTCCTGCCACATAGAGATCACCAAACGCATCTAAAATTTTGTGCTTAACGAACTCATCCTCATAACGCAGGCCGTCGGGGTTGAGGACGCGATATTCATCAAGTACAACTGCGTTTTCCATGCTGCCACCTAATGCTAGGTTATTCGCACGCAGATACTCAATATCACGCATAAAACCAAAAGTACGAGCGCGGCTAATGTCTTTAACAAAAGCTGAAGTAGAGAAGTCCATCACCACATGCTGTTGGCTGCGAGCAATTTCGGGGTGAGCAAAGTCAATTTTAAAGTTGACTCTAAAACCTTTAAAAGGCTTGAGCTCGGCCCACTTATCACCGTCTTCAACACGCACAGGGCGTTTAATCTTTAAGTACTTCTTAGGTGCAGACTGCTCTTTAATACCCGCAGACTGAAGTAAGAAGACAAATGGGCTCGCACTGCCATCCATAATTGGGATTTCAGGGGCGTCCACTTCGATTACGGCGTTATCAATACCTAAACCCGCTAAGGCTGCAAATAAATGCTCAATAGTCGAAATACGAATACCTTCGTCATTGACAAGTGCCGTGCACATCGTGGTTTCGCGAACTTGTTCCGCCTTTGCTGGAATAGCAACGGCAGGACTCATATCGGTACGCACAAGTACGATCCCTGTATTGACTGGTGCGGGCATAATGCTCAAGGTGACTTTATTCCCAGAGTGCAAACCGACTCCGGTAGCTTTCACCATTTTTTGAACAGTTCTTTGAAATATCATTCAGTTACCCGTTTAGATTTCAATAATTAAGCCTAATATTTGCGCACACAGCGGCAGCAAAACGACCACATAGGTTCGACATAGTAACATAAGTTAGCTATGTCATACAAATGTCGTCATTGGGTGGTATTGCCGATAGAGCAATACATCACCCGATACGCTGGACTCAAATACCTGTTTTAATCAGCTTGCTTACGCAAAAACGCTGGGATATCTAAGTAATCCAATTCATGCTTTGTTGAAGGCGCTGGCGCAGGAGCCGGTGCTGGCGATGCAGGTAATACGTTACCCTTTGGCGCTGCATAGCTCACATGAGTTGCTTCTTCGACATAAGCTTCAACTTTTGGTTCCACAACCACTGGTTCTGGACGTGGTGCCGGCTTAGAAACCAATTGAATATCAGGACGCTTTTCAGCACCAATACCCGTTGCAACTACGGTTACGCGCAGTTCGTCGCTCATTTCTGGGTCGATAACCGCACCCACAACCACGGTAGCATTGTCAGAAGCATAAGCTTTAACATGGTTACCAACAGTTTCAAATTCTTCGATGCTCATGTCCATACCTGCGGTAATGTTAACTAACACACCACGGGCACCGGCTAAGTCGATGTCTTCTAATAATGGGCTGGCTACAGCAGCTTCAGCCGCTTCTTCTGCACGGTCTTCACCACGTGCAACACCAGTGCCCATCATGGCATTACCCATTTCAGACATAACGGTTTTCACGTCAGCAAAGTCGACGTTAATCAGACCAGGGCGAGTAATCAGCTCAGCAATACCTTGTACTGCGCCGAGTAACACGTTATTCGCTGCGGCAAACGCATCGAGTAATGACGTACCACGACCCAATACTTTTAATAATTTTTCGTTAGGGATAGTGATTAACGAATCCACGTGCTTAGCAAGCTCAGCGATACCTTGCTCGGCATAAGCCATGCGCTTTTTGCCTTCGAAAGGGAAAGGCTTAGTCACGACCGCAACCGTTAAGATGCCTTCTTCACGAGCGATTTGAGCAACAACTGGCGCAGCACCTGTACCAGTACCACCGCCCATACCGGCGGCGATAAAGATCATGTCTGAGCCTTTGATCGCTGCACGAATGTTTTCGCGGTCTTCTTCCGCTGCGGCACGACCCACTTCTGGGTTGGCGCCAGCGCCAAGACCTTTAGTGACATCGCGACCTAATTGAATCGTTGAGCCAGCGCCAGATTTACGTAGCGCCTGTGCGTCTGTATTGGTAACGACAAACTCAACACCTTCAATGTTGTGTTTGACCATATGTTCGACAGCGTTACCGCCGCCGCCGCCAACGCCGATGACTTTAATCACCGCGTCGTCTGAGTGAGTGTCCATGATCTCAAACATTGTCTGATCTCCGTGTTGCCTGCGTTATTAAAATTCACCCTTAAACCAGCTTTGGACCCGATTCCAAGCACTGGTAACCCCTTGACGCTCAGGACGCTCGAATTGACGCTCAAGCACCCGTCTTGCACCGTAGTGGAGCAATCCAACCCCTGTGGAGTAAATAGACTGATCCACGTATTCGTATAACCCTTTAACTGGCAATGGTGAGGCGACGCGAACCGGCATACCAAAAGTTGCCTCCGCAATGTCCACCACGCCTTGAATCGACGCCGTACCACCTGTTAACACGATACCTGCGGCGATTTGATCTTCTAAACCACTGTCTTTCAGCTCCTTGAGCACTAACTCAAACAGCTCTTGATATCTTGGCTCCACCACTTCGGCCAGCGTGTGACGTGACATGCTGCGCGATGGGCGACCACCCACCGAGGGCACTTCGATACTGTCTTCGCGGCTCACCATGGAGCTGCGCGCACAGGCGAATTGCACTTTAATTTGTTCGGCATGTGACGACGGCGTGCGGAAAATCTTCGCAATATCGTTGGTCACTTGGTTACCCGCAACCGGCACAACTGCACAGTGACGTAGCGCACCATTGGTATACACGGCGATGTCCGTCGTGCCGCCGCCGATATCGACGATACACACACCTAAGTCTTTTTCATCGAAGGTTAATACCGCATCCGCCGATGCAATGCCAGAGAACACTAAGTCATCGACCTTCAAACCACAGCGCTCAACACTCTTAGTGATGTTCTTCGCCATATCATTGGCGCAGGTCACTATGTGTACCTTGGCTTCCATCCGCATGCCTGACATGCCGATAGGGCTGCGAATGCCGTCTTGTACGTCAATCGCGTATTCCTGCGGTAACACATGCAGAATACGACGTTCTGTCGGGATCTTCACCGAGCGCGCGGTGTGGATCACGTTGTCGACGTCTTCCTGTGTCACTTCTTCATCGTTAATCGACACCATGCCATTTTCGTTTTGGCAGGCGATATGTTTACCGGAAATGCTTAGGTAAACCGATGATACTTGGCAGTCTGCCATTAATTCCGCTTGATCGAGCGCGCGTTGCACACTGCGCACGATGGAGTCTAAATCGTTAACGCCACCTTTATCCATGCCCCTTGAAGGGTGGTTACCAAGGCCGACTATGCTGATTTCGCCATCGGGCAGAACTTCGCCTATGATCACTGCGACTTTAGAGGTTCCTATGTCCAATCCGACGATCAGATTTCTATCTTGGTTTTTGGTCATTAATTATCGGCTCTCTTGTTTGTGCATCGCCCCAGCCTACGGCCAACCCTGTGTCGTAGCGCAAATCCACTCTGGCAATCGGTTTATCTTGTTTCGCCAATAATGGGTAAACAGTGATAAACCTTTGTATCCTTGCCATTTTATCTTCTCGACCTAGGTCTAAAACAATACCGTTACCTAGTGTCGCGTGCCACGCATGACGTGGTGTTAAACTCAAATTGGCTAAGGTAAAACCATTAATCTTCAGTAGCGAGTTAACCTGCGCGTAGGCGGTTAACACTTCGGTCCCCATATCATCTGGCCCAGATAAATAAGGCAAATGCTCTAACTCAGGGTGCGATGGCGCTTCAAACACTTCACCATGCACATTGAGCCAAGCGGTACCATTCCAATGGGCGACCGGTTGTTGCTCCTGTAAATACACCCTGAGTTTCGCAGGCCATTCACGTCTCACTGACGCACGATACACCCAAGGTAAAGCTTCTAATGCCTGTTGCACTAAGGTGATGTCAGCACTAAAAAAACTCCGCTGCATTAAATCCTGTAGTGCAATTTGTATATCCCTATCTGTGGTGTAAGTCCGCTCACCTTTAATGGCGACCGCTTCAATGGGCAGAGTGCTGGCATCATTTAAAAACTTATGTAGCAGGTAGCCGCCAAAAACAAAACTACCAATGACTAACCATAAAAAACCAATCCCACTCCACAAGTACCAATTAACCCGTGACATCCTCGCCCGCCAGTGTCGCCTCTTATCACTCCAAGACACGTTTGTTTCCACCCTTCAACGACACTACTAAAAACCACAGAAAACCGGCCATTATATAGCGCTAAAACCTCGGATCAACATTTCCTTTAAATCCAAGTTGTCACGCAATTCATCAAGGTTTTACCTCGGTTGTCACAGCCGTGCTAAAGCCTAATTCAGTGGCGGCTAACTGACGCGACAAGGCACCTATATTACCTGCACCTTGGGTCAACAATAAATCCCCTTCCTGCAACACATCGGGTAGCACTTCGGCTAACTGATCTGGGCTAGCAATAAAGATGGGGTCTAACTGCCCACGCAAACGAATCGAACGGCATAGAGCCCGACCGTCGGCGCCAGGGATCGGTGCTTCACCGGCACTATACACATCGAGCAATAGCAAGCAATCTACCTGAGATAACACTTCAATAAAGTCTTCGTACAGATCGCGAGTACGAGTGTATCTGTGTGGCTGATAAGCCATCACTAAACGTTTGTCAGGCCAGCCTGCACGCGCCGCTTTAATGGTCGCCGCCACTTCGCTGGGGTGGTGACCATAATCATCCACTAACATCACTTCGCCCTTTGGCGTCGCGAACTTGCCTAAGTGTTGGAAACGACGACCAATACCCTGGAATTCAGCCAAGGCTTGAATGATGGCGCTATCATCAATTTCATCTTCTGTCGCCACGGCAATCGCTGCCAGTGCATTTAATACATTGTGCTGACCCGGCAGATTAAGCAGCAGGTCTAAATCTTCTTTGCCTTTACGTCTGACGGTAAAGCGGCATTGGTGACCCTGCTGATGGAAATTCAGCGCCTGCACATCGGCATCATCACTGAAGCCATAGGTGATCATATGACGACCTATACGCGGCATAATCTCACGTACGACTGGATCATCGATACAAACGACAGCCACGCCATAGAAAGGCAGGTTATGTAAAAAATCCACGAAGGTCGATTTGAGCTTTTCAAAATCACCACCGTAGGTATCCATATGATCGGCTTCGATATTCGTCACTACGCTGACCATAGGTTGCAGATGCAGGAAGCTCGCATCACTTTCGTCTGCTTCGGCAATCAGATAACGACTCGTGCCTAAGCGGGCATTGGTGCCAGCGCTGTTAAGTAAACCACCGATAACAAAAGTTGGATCGCGCCCCGCTTGACCATACAAACTGGCAATCAAACTGGTGGTCGTGGTTTTACCGTGAGTTCCTGCAATCGCTACACCATGGCGATAACGCATCAACTCAGCCAACATCTCAGCGCGGCGCACGATAGGAATACGCAATTCCTTCGCCGCAATAATCTCTGGATTCTCAGGATTAATCGCGGTCGAGACCACCACCACATCGGCTTGCTGCACGTTATCGGCGCCATGGCCGATATGGATTTTCGCGCCCAGCAGGCATAGTCTGTCAGTCACGGCGTTTTGCGCGATGTCAGAACCACTGACAACATACCCTTCGTTTACTAATACTTCAGCGATCCCGCCCATGCCCGCGCCGCCAATGCCGACGAAATGAATACGCTTAATCCGGCGCATTTCTGGGATCATACTTCTTAGCTGTAAGTATCTTTCTGTCTTAGTCATACCTATCCTTTCTCGGCGAGAGCGATACACACTTGGGCCACCTGTTCGGTTGCATCCAGTACGGCAACATCTCTCGCTCTTTGGCCCATTTGGGCTAATTCTGCTCTGTCATTGGCGAGTAACTGTAATTTACTCACCAGTTTATTCACGTCCAAGATGGCCTGTGGCAATAGGAAAGCGGCGCCAGCCTCAACCAATACTTGAGCGTTACGGGTTTGGTGATCATCCACTGCATGGGGATAAGGCACCAGAATACTCGGAAGTCCCACCGCCGCTAACTCGGATACCGTCAGCGCGCCAGCGCGGCACAATACCACATCTGCCCAGCGATAGGCGGCTTCCATGTCATCAATAAATTCGGCAACGTTAACGCCGCCCTCTTGTCCTTGCTGTTGATAAGCCGACTTGACTCCTGTCAGATTATCCTTACCCACTTGATGCCAAACCGTAATCGACTGCTGTTTACTGAGCGCAGCCACGACTTCAGGCATTAAGTCGTTAAAGACTTTGGCGCCTAAACTGCCACCTACCACCAAGACTTTTAAGGCATCATCCGCTGCTTGCTTAGGCTCGGCACCTAAAGCAATTAACTCGCGACGGATGGGGTTACCCACCACCTTTGCTTTAACCTGAGTGAAGGTATTTTTAAAGGCGCATAATACTTGGCTAGCAATCCGCGAGAGTAATTTATTGGTCATTCCCGGAATGGCATTTTGCTCATGCAACACTAAAGGCACGCCCGCTAATTTCGCGGCCACACCACCAGGGCCACTGGCAAAACCGCCCATCCCTAGCACCACATCGGGTTTAAATTCGGCAATCACTGCCTTGGCTTGCAGAATCGATCGCACCACTTTAAAAGGCGCCGCCAATTTACGCACTAAGCCATTGCCACGCACGCCCTTAATGTCGATAAAATCGATGTCGAAGCCATACTGAGGCACTAAACGCGCCTCCATGCGGTCGGCGGTGCCTAACCAACGCACTTGCCAACCTTGCTGCGCTAAATATTTTGCCACCGCGAGCGCCGGGAACACATGTCCACCCGTGCCGCCTGCCATGACTAAAATACGTTTACCCGCGTCGGTCATTACTTCAATCTCCCTTGCACGGCCTGAACTAAACTCATGCGCCGCTCATAATCGATGCGTAGCAATGTCATTGCCGCCGCAGTCATGACCCATAAACTACTACCGCCGTAACTCACAAAGGGCAGTGTTAACCCTTTAGTAGGTAACATACCAATGCTTGCGCCCACATTAACGACGGTCTGAAAACAGATCCAAATCCCAATGGCATAGGCCAGATAACCCTCGAAGGCTTTGTCCATCACCAGACATAAATTGCCGAGGCGAATGGCCCTTAATGCCACAAACAGCAACACGGATAACACCGCGATAATGCCGATAAACCCTAACTCTTCACCAATCACGGCAAAGATAAAGTCGGTATGCGCCTCGGGGAGGTACTCCAACTTTTGAATACTGTTGCCAAGGCCTTGGCCGAACCAATCACCCCGGCCGTAGGCCATCAGCGATTGAGTTAACTGGTAGCCACTACCAAACGGATCTTGCCAAGGGTCTAAAAACGATGTCACCCGGCGCATACGATAAGGCTCGAGCAGTACCAGCGCGACGAAAGCTAAAATGCCAGCAAAGATCAGCGCGAAAAAGTCCAGCAACCGAGCACCCGCGAGAAACAACAGTCCAACAGTGCCGACGAACAACACCACCACAGTGCCTAAGTCGGGCTGCATCAAAATCAAAATCGCGTAAATCGCAAATACCGCAATCGGCTTATAGAAGCCCTTAGCATTTTCACGTACTTCCTGATGACGGCGCACCAGATAGCCCGCCATGTACACAGAAAACGCAAACTTAGCGACCTCGGCCACTTGAATACGGATTAGGCCGATTGATAACCAACGGGTCGCGCCGTTTACGGTAGTTCCCACAACCAGTACTGCCAGTAACATCAAAAATACAACCAGCAGCATGATAGGGCTCATCCGCTGCCAAGTTTGCATTTCAACCCTCAGCACAAATGCGGCAATCACTAAACATCCCAACAGATAACCCACATGGCGAGTCATAAAATGGAATGGGTTACCCGTCAGTGTTTGTGCCTCGGGCATAGAGGCAGACATCACCATTACAAAACCAAAGCCAATCAAAGACAAAACAGCAGTGAGCAAAGCCCGATCGTACAATTGTGCGCCCGGGACTTCGGTATCTCGTTGCCAGTTAGGCAGTGCATTCAGCACTCGCCCAAACAGGCTGAGCTGTCTTGCATCACTCGCCATCGAGTCGCTCCACTTGGCTTCTAAAATCATCACCACGAGCCATAAAGTTGCTGTACATATCCAGACTTGCACAGGCGGGCGACAACAACACAATATCACCCGAAGTCGCTAATTGAGCGGCCTTAGCAACAGCGGCAGCCATTGAATCAACCTTAATAGCGCCTTCTTTCAGCGCGGCAATCTTATTGCCATCTCTACCTAAGGTAATGAGGTGAGTCACTTTTGTTAACGGCTCGGCCAGTGGACTGAAATCCGCACCTTTACCATCGCCGCCAGCAATCAAAATAATGTCGCCGAGGTGATCGCTTAAACCATCAAGGGCCGCAACAGTAGCCCCCACATTGGTTGCTTTAGAGTCATTCACATAAGTCACACCACCTTTGACCCCTACCACTTCGCAACGGTGAGAAAGGCCAGTAAAGGTGCGAGCCACTTTGGCCATCACTTGCTTATCCACACCCACCGCGTAGACCAGCGCCATTGCAGCAAGTAGGTTGGCATGGTTATGGCTACCAATCAGCGACACTTCGGTGATTGGCATGATTTCACTGTGGCCGTGATAAATCTTGCTGTCGCAAATGCCCCACTCGTCGCCTTCAGGCGGCGCTAAACCAAAGCTGTTTTGGTTCATGGGTTCAGTTGGGATAGTCAGCGCATCATCACGGTTAAAAATGATGGAACGGCTTTGATGATACAAACGTAGTTTGGCCTTCCGATAGGCATCCATATCGCTGTACCTGTCCATATGATCTTCCGTCACGTTTAAACAGGTTGATGCCACACAATTCAAGCTATGGGTGGTTTCAAGCTGGAAACTCGATAACTCAAGCACAAAAATATCCGCATTCTCTTGCAGCAAATCCAGCGCCGGAGTACCAATATTGCCGCCCACAGCAACAGCAATGCCTGCTTCACGCAGCATTTCACCCACTAAGGTGGTCACTGTCGTTTTGCCATTTGAGCCCGTAATCCCAATCACACAAGGTTTACGATCGGCAATTTCACGGGCAAATAACTCAACATCACCAATGACTTCAATCCCCATATCCAGTGCCGCGCGCACTTCGGGAGTATCAATCGCAATCCCAGGGCTGATAATGATTTGCGTCGCCTGCACTAGATAACGGCAATCAAATCCGCCAGCAATTAATTGCACCTCAGGGAATGAGCTTGCCAGTGTTTCGGCACCGGGAGGCTGGCGACGGCTATCCATCACCAACGGCGTAATGCCTTTTCCACACAAATAGCGCACTACCGAGAGCCCTGTGGCACCCAAACCTAATACTATGTGTGAATAATGACTTTGCATGAATGATTACCTTAACTTCAACGTGGCTAAGCCGAGCAACACTAAGAAAATAGAGATAATCCAAAAGCGGACAATCACGCGTGGTTCAGGCCAACCTTTTAACTCGTAGTGGTGATGGATAGGCGCCATGCGGAATATCCGTTGACCGCGTAATTTGTAAGAACCGACCTGCAATATCACTGACACGGTTTCCATGACAAACACCCCGCCCATGATCACTAACAGGATTTCTTGGCGAACTAATACCGCAATCGCACCTAATGCAGCCCCTAAAGAAAGAGAACCCACATCGCCCATAAAGACCTGTGCTGGATAAGTGTTAAACCATAAAAAGCCTAAACCTGCGCCCACAATCGCGGTGCAAACGATCACCAGCTCACCAGAGCCTGGTAAATGCGGAATATGCAGGTAATTGGCAAACTGAGCATGGCCAGACAGATAAGCAATCAAGGCAAATGCGGCTGCTACCATTACCGTTGGCATAATCGCCAAGCCATCGAGACCGTCGGTTAAATTCACCGCGTTGCTTGAACCCACGATAGTAAAGTAGGCCAATACGATAAACACAGCGCCCAGTTGTGGCATCACGTCCTTAAAGAAAGGTACGACTAACTGGGTTTCACCCGGGTTAGACGCTGTGGTGTAGAGGAAGAAAGCAATAATTAACGCTGCTAAAGATTGCAGAATATACTTCCAGCGCGCAATTAATCCCTTAGTATCTTTACGTACCACTTTGCGGTAATCATCAATAAAGCCAATCATGCCGAAGCTGCCTAAAACAAACAGCATCACCCAAACATAACGGCTACCAAGATCGCCCCATAACAGCACACTGATAAAGATGGCCGCAAGGATCAGTAAACCACCCATAGTGGGCGTTCCGCGCTTACTGAAATGCGACTCAGGACCATCATTACGCACCACTTGACCAATTTGCATCAACTGTAAGCGCTCGATAAGTTTAGGACCCCACCATAAACTAAATACTAATGCGGTTAACAAGCCCAAAATGGCTCGAAACGTCACATAGGAAAATACGTTAAACCCAGTGTGAAAACGGGTTAAATACTCGGCCAGATACACCAGCATCTACACTAACTCCCCACGCCCGAAGGCTACTGTTAGGCCATCCACGACCCGCTCCATTGCGGCACTTCGTGAACCTTTAACTAAAACCGTCACCTGTCCCGGCAACTGGTTGATGTGTTTTATGAGTTTTTCTACTAACGTCGCCACGCTATCATGGTGCTCCGCCCCGAAAGCTTGGCTAGTATGCTGAGTCAAGGTGCCAGTACAGAACAGGGCATCGATCCCCTGTTGCTTTGCCAGTTGTCCCAGTTCAGCGTGTAAAAGGGGCGCATTGTCGCCTAATTCGCCCAAATCTCCCAGTACCAAACAACGATTTTCAGAAATTTCCTTTAACCAAGCGATAGCCGCCCCCACGGATACAGGGTTAGCGTTATAGCTATCATCGATTAAACGGACTCGGCCTAATTGAGTCGGCTGCATACGTCCCTTAACGGGGATCAGTTTGCTTAAGCCTTCGGCGATCTCTTTTAGAGTTAATCCTAATGCGATACAAACACTTGCAGCAGCTAAGGCATTGCTGACTTGATGACGTCCCGCTAAAGGTAAGGTCACTTCGCAGGACTCACCCGCATAATTAAGAATAAAGCGGTAACAACCATCGCTATTGGCTTTATGACCTGTCGCAATCACATCGATTTGGCGTTTCGCCGCGCCTTCCTGCTGGGAGAAGCTCAATTGTTTATAATGCTTGGCTTTAACACGCATCACATCAGCAAAGGCGTCGTCGGCATTAATAATCGCAGTACCGCCTTGTTGCAGATGGTTATAAATTTCCGATTTTGCCTGCGCCACACCGGCCTGCGAGCCAAAGCCTTCTAAATGGGCACTGCCGACGTTATTGACTAACGCCACATGCGGACGGACCAATGCAGAGGTGTAATCAATCTCGCCTTTATGGTTAGCCCCTAACTCAAATACCCCATACTTATCTTCGGGGGTTAAGCGCAGTAGGGTTAAAGGTACGCCGATTTCATTATTAAAATTACCCGCGGTGTAAAGTACTTGATGCTTAGCCGACAAAATAGTGGCAATCATCTCTTTCACGCTGGTTTTGCCGTTAGAGCCAGTTAATGCCACACAAATAGGATTCACTTGGTCGCGGACATAGGCGCCAATCGCGCCCATGGCCTTTTGGCAATCAGCAACAATTAGCTGCGGAATATCAAAGGCCAATTCACGTTCAACCAGTAATGCAATGGCGCCATTTTCAATTGCCGTGGCCGCAAAATCATGGCCATCAAACCGCTCACCCTTTAAGGCGACGAAAAGGGTCGCGGGGCCGATTTTACGGCTATCGCTGCTTAATGCTTGGATGGTGACATCGTCACCGACTCGATGCGCACCTAAGTATTGGCTCAGTGCCCCGAGGGAAATTGGGATCATTAGCGTTGCTCCGATAACTGACGTGCCAGGGCGCGTTCATCATAGTCATGACGCACACCTGCCGCCTCTTGGTAAGTTTCATGGCCTTTGCCCGCAAGCAAAATCACATCCCCAGATTTAGCCTGTGCGACGACTTGTTTAATCGCAGCCACACGGTCAACCTCGGTCAGCGCTCGCTCTGGGTGAGTCAGCCCTTGGATAATATCGGTAATAATTTGGTTAGGATCTTCGCTGCGGGCATTATCGCTAGTCACCATAATGCGATCGGCAAATTGCTCCGCCGCACGCCCCATTAAAGGCCGCTTACCCTTGTCACGGTCGCCACCGCAGCCAAACACGCACCAAAGCTCCCCTGCACAGTGACGACGCAGGGCATTAAGTGCCTGTTCAATCGCATCGGGGGTGTGGGCATAATCGACGACTAAGGTGATGTTGTCCGCGGTGGTAAAACGTTCCATACGGCCAGCAACGGGCACTAAGTAAGGTACCTTGGCAGCTAATGCACGCATATCCATTCCCTGTAAATACAGGGCTGATAGTGCAGCGAGTAAATTCGAGAGGTTAAAAGCGCCTAATAACGGCGAACGAATATCGATTTCGCCCTCGGGCCAGACTAAGGTCGCCTGCACGCCTTGGTCGTTAAATTGGGCATTCTTAGTGTAAAACGCAGCATCGGTATGCGCTTCAATGCTAAAACCCCACATCTTCGCAGGAACGTTTGCCAGCTCGGATAACCAAGCGACGCCCACGGGATCATCGAGATTCAGTAGGCCGTGGCGCAGAGAGTCGAAGCGAAACAGCATTTGCTTGGCCGCGGCATAGTTTTCCATATCACCGTGGTAGTCCAAGTGATCACGGGTCAGGTTAGTAAATACCGCCACATCGAAGGGCACTGCATCGACTCGCCCTTGGACTAAACCATGGCTCGAGACTTCCATCGCACAGGTATTTACACCTTTATCTGCAAACTCATGCAGTTGGTGCATTAAGGTAATGGCATCGGCGGTCGTATTGCCGCTATCGACTAACTCGCCCCACAGGCCATTGCCGAGCGTGCCCATCACCGCCGCTTTACCCTCAAGCAGCGTCACTAATTGCGCGCACAATTGGCTTGTCGAAGTTTTGCCATTAGTCCCTGTAATACCCACAATGGCCATAGATTGACCTTGAACAACGGGATAACGCACCGCAGCCACCGCTGAAACGTGCTTCGCTAAGTCGTAGAAGTAAATCTGCACGCCTTGCTCAGCCGCAATAACTTTGCCCTGCTCTTGGGGATTATCCGTATGCACTAACACCGCCGCCGCACCTTGGGCTAAGGCTTTATCAATAAATTGACGACCATCGACCTTGTGTCCTGGCAGCGCTAAAAACACATCGCCGCGACGTATTGCGCGGCTATCTAGAGTCAAATCTTGGAAGGTTTGTTCGCCCGCGTAGGGGAACCAAGGAGCGAGTAGATCCCTTAATAACATTATTCAGTTCTCCCGGCGAGACCCGCCAATTGCACCTGTTCTTTATCGGAAATGGGTTCAACATTTAACATTTGCAGTGCGCCTGACATCACCTTAGCGAAAGCAGGCCCTGCCACTGAACCACCATAATAGAGATCGCCCTTAGGTTCATTGACCACAACGACGATAGCGAGTTTGGGATTATTCACCGGCGCAACGCCTGCAAATAACGCAACATAATCATCACCATAACCACCGGCTACCGCCTTACGGCTGGTGCCCGACTTACCTGCGACGGGATAACCATCGATATGCGCAAGCGTACCTGTACCACCTTTTTCGGTGACACCCACCATCATTTGCAGCACGTCTCTAGCCACTTCTTCTGAAATCACCCGTTCACCTTCGGGCGGCTTTTTAAGTTTTAAAATCGATACTGGATATAAAGTGCCGCCATTGCCTAAAGTCGCGTACATCCGCGCTAATTGCAGCGTCGTCGCGGTTAAGCCGTAACCAAAGGATAACGTGGCACGCTCAAAGTCAGACCAACGGTGACGATCTTGGATAAGGCCTGCGCTTTCTCCCGTTAAGTTAATCCCTGAAAAACTACCTAATCCCATGGATTGATAAGTGCCGAGTAACTGCTGTACAGGAATCGACAGGGCTAATTTACTAATGCCCACGTTACTGGATTTGGCCAAAATACGCGCTAGCGTCATATCACCGTAGTTAGATGCATCACGCACTTGGCGTCCACCTAAACGCATCCAACCTGGAGAGGTTGGGATCACATCAGTGGATTTAACGGTGCCCGCTTCTAACGCCGCCGCAACAACAAAAGGTTTAATGGTCGAGCCGGGCTCGAAGGTGTCCGTCATCGCGCGGTTACGCATTCTGAAGGTTTGAAAATTATCACGGGAATTAGGGTTGAAGGAGGGCGTATTCGCCATCGCTAACACTTCACCCGTGTGGATATCGAGTACCACAATCGACCCTGATGTCGCTTGGTTCATTTCTGTGGTGCGCTTTAACTCTCGATAGGCAAGCTGCTGGATCCTATGGTCGATACTCAGGACAAGATCATTTGGGCTTTCGCCTTCTTGGACGATATCGAGGCGCTCAACCACATGACCATCACGTGACTTACGTACTTTCTGTTTGGATGGCGTACCAGTAAGCCAACTGTTATAGGCATTTTCAACGCCTTCAATACCCACATCATCGATATTAGTGATACCGATAAGTTGGGCAGTTATCTCACCACCGGGATAGTAACGGCGAGACTCAGACTTTAAAAATACCCCAGGCAATTTAAGCTGAGTTATGTAATCAGCCACCGCGGGAGTCACTTGACGCTTAAGGTAGGTAAAACGTTTAGTTGGATTGCTACGGACTTTATCGAGTACGTCTTCAACGGGTTCGTGTAATACGTCAGCCAGTGCTTGCCAACGACGCATATCTGTAAAGCCATTGCTATCGTTAACTTGCTTTGGATCTGCCCACACTGCACGCACTGGCACACTCACCGCCAGCATATCCCCATTGCGATCAGTAATTAAGCCACGCTGTACCTCACGACTGGTAGTACGTAACGTACGCATATCGCTCTCATGGCGAAGCTTATCAGGCTCAATAATTTGGATATAAGCAGCACGACCCACCAGGCTTGAAAACATCGCAAATACAAAACCAACCACGACGTATAACCGCCAATGGATCAGTTGTGGCTTTTGCTTTTTGCTTGCCTGTTTGGTTTTTGCTTGCCTAATCATATCTTCCCTATGTTCACGGCACCTTTACCACAACTTCTTCGCTGGGTAATGGGCGACTCATGTTGAGATCCTTCGATGCAATCCGCGTAATTCGGCTATGCTCCGTTTGGGATTGCTCTTCCAATAATAAATTGCGCCACTCGATATCTAACCTGTCACGCTCCTGCAATAGCAGATCCCATTCAGTAGTGAGTTTGCGACTCACATGGCTGGTATACACCACAGCCACAGCATTACTGAGCACGAGCAGGGCAAGTAACAAAATCCATTTGTGTTGCCAAAGGTCGTGTAATACAACCTGTGGTAGACTCAATGAGGGCTTACTCATTTACTTGCCCTCTAATAATCTAGTCGCTCGGCAATGCGTAATACCGAACTACGGGCTCTTGCATTGCGTTCAATTTCCTCATCGGATGGCATAATCGCCTTGCCAATGGCGCGTAGTTTACGCGACTTATTAATCTGATCTTCAGTGATGGGTAAACCATGAGGCACACTCTCACCTTGACTGTGGCGGCGGATAAATCGCTTCACTATGCGGTCTTCTAAGGAGTGAAAGCTGATAATCGATAAGCGGCCCTGCGGAGCAAGCACGGTTAATGCACCTTCAAGTGCTTGATCAATTTGATCTAACTCACTATTGATATAGATACGTATTGCCTGAAACACGCGGGTGGCAGGGTGTTTATTACGCTCTTTATTTTTGGTGATCCGCGCAATTAAATCGGCTAAATCTTTGGTACGTAAAAACGGGGTTTTATCGCGGTCGGCAGCAATGCAACGGGCAATATGACGAGCATTTTTCTCTTCGCCATAGGTTTTGAATACCCATGCCATATCTTCAATTTCAGCACGGGCTAACCACTGGGCAGCGGTTTCACCTTGGCTATTGTCCATGCGCATGTCGAGTGGACCATCACGCAAAAAGCTAAAACCACGTTCTGCATCATCGAGCTGCGGTGAGGACACGCCTAAGTCGAGTAACACACCATCAATCTTGCCAACCAGACCAAGCTCTTCGACGTAATCGGCTAACTGACCAAAGCCACCGTGTACGATTTGAAAACGGGGATCATCGGCAAATTGTTTAGCAGCTTCAATAGCCTGAGGATCGCGGTCGATCGCAATCAGGCGTCCGTTTTCACCCAGTCTTTGCAATACTTGTCTTGAATGACCACCGCGGCCAAACGTGCCATCAATATAGATGCCATCGTCTTTAATGTTTAAACCGCCAACCGTTTCTTCGAGCAAAACGGATAAATGGGCAAATTCTTGACTCATTAATTTCTTCTTATTTAATTATGCGACTCGTTAGAGTGAAAAATCAGCCAGACGCTCGTTGTTAGCAAGCTCCTCGCTTCGAATCGTTTCCTGACACTCATCAATTTGCTGCAGCCAAGCTTGCTCATCCCACAGCTCAAATTTGTTTAACTGTCCCACCAGCATGATGCGTTTATCTAAATTGGCATATTGCCTTAGCGGTGGAGGCAGTAATATGCGTCCGTTGCTATCGAGCTCCACCTCATGGGCATAGCCCAGCAACATGCGCTTAAGGGATCGTTGGGTTTTATCTGTATCCGAAAGCTTGAGCAACTTAGCTTCAATCAACTCCCATTCGTGGAGGGGATAAAGGAGCAAACACGCAGATTGAATATCGACTGTGATGACGATGCGGCCCTGGTGCTCTAGTTGCAAAGGTTCGCGGTATCGCACTGGAATAGCGATCCGTCCCTTTGTATCTAAGTTGATAGCACTGGCTCCACGAAACACGCTAATTCATCCTATCCTTTGCTTTTTGATCCACAAATATCCACTATTTCCCACAAATGCTAAGTTTAGGGATAGTCGACAAGCATTGTCAAGGGATGGGATCCTTTTATAAAGCCAGTCGGCAAGCGGGTTAGCAGCATGTTGACCCCATAACTTAGCGACAATGTTTTGACAAAATGAGCAGCTTAAAATCAGCTAAACGGTGGAAACCATAGAAATAAAAAGCGGACAAAAAAACAGCAGCCTTTTGCTTTCAGGCAGTTGCAATGAAATTTCTGCCACAAAATTTCGGTAAATGTGGGATTTTCCTCATAGGTAAATCACGCTAGACTCACAACGCGTAACAAAACAAACCTAAAATTAACCTTTTTGTGATCCCGTGAAGTGTAAAATTTCAGCATAAATAGCTGAAATTTTATTTTTGGTTGTAGATTTATTCTGCAATTAGGTGAGTATTTTTATTTCACGATTGCGAGGAAGATCAAAACTCCCATGGGATTAACTCAAAATAAATCGCCTATGACCGCAACTCAGATCCGCACCTACCACAAATGGTTTGCACTCCTCGCCGCCTTTCAATTGTTAATATGGATTGCAACAGGTGCATATATGGTATGGATGGATATCGAGTTTATCCGTGGCAAACCTCTGGCAAACAAGAACAATGCCGCAATTTTCCATGTAGAAGCTCCCGCTTATAGCTTGACGGATTTCATCAAAACTCACCCAGATGCAACAGAAATCAATTTATATGCTCACCAAAGCACACTCTTTTATAGCGCCAAAATAGCGGGGAAATTACAGCGTTTTAGCACTGTGACGGGAGAATTATTACCCCTCTTAAATCAACAACAAGCACTCGACACCGCTCAGCAACTATACACGGGCAAGGCTAAGATCATCCATTCAACACTCCACCAGCAAACAGCACCGAATGAAATCTCCCTCCGCGCATTACCTGTATGGCAGTTGGAGTTGGACGATGCAATGAACTCGACACTCTATATCTCCGCGGTCACAGGACAATTGGTCAGCGCTCGACATAATTACTGGCGGCTGTTCGATATAATGTGGATGCTGCACATTATGGACTACAAGACTCGGGAGAATGTGCAGAACCCGTTACTCACGGTAATGAGTACACTCGCCCTATTGACCGCACTCTTTGGTATCGCGTTGAGCTATATCAGTTTTCGCAATACTAACTCCCAAGAGGAGCCAAAATGAGCTTCTCAAACAAACGGAATGCTGAGAGTAAACGCCATATCAGTTTAGTGATGCAAACTCTACACAAATGGCTATCACTTATTGCTGGCCTGCAACTGTTGATTTGGATCGTAACAGGACTGGCCTTTAACCTGATTGACGAGCGTTTTTTCGATGCGAACCCATATCGCACTACGCATCAAACAGCGAGTCCCACTACTGCACTCGCCCCCACGGCTAATCTACTGCAACAATATCAAGCAGAAGGCATTATCGAGCTTAAGTTGACTTCAGTGCTTAGCCGCGCAGTGTATGCCCTCACAACAACTCAGCAAAACCGCTGGTTTTGGGCCGACTCACTCCAACCGCTATCCTTGCATGATGCCGAGATACTCGCTATTGCCAAACAGAGTTACTCAGGCCCTGGTGAACTCAGCGCACCGCAAATCCTCACCCATGAAACGCCATTCGACGCCAGTGGCCCAGTTGCTATGCTGACAGCCGCGGACAAAGTAGGCACTCGGATTTATATCGATACAGCCTCGGGCCTGATTCTTGCCCACCAAAATCGCCAATCGGATCTTAAAGATCTGCTGTTTATGCTGCATTTTATGGATTATGCTCCCGATAATGGCATTGGTTTTAACCACGTATTGGTACAACTTGTCAGCATTGCCGCGCTGTTATTAGGTCTTTCGGGGATTTACATCCTTGGGCATAAATTCCATCAAGGTCAGTTATCACTCCCTTTCTTTAGACGCAAGGCCGCAACAGGAAAACTGGCGCTTTATACTCAGGACAATCAGCCTCTTGCTGAATTTACCGAGCTCAATGGCACTTATTTAGAAAGCATTAATCGAGGGAGTGAAAGGCTAAGAACCCAATGTGGCGGTGGCGGACGCTGCGGCCTGTGTAAACTAAGGTTTGTCGAGCAGGCGCCCAGTCCCAATGATTATGATCTGGATAAACTCACCACAGCAGAGCTTGAACAGGGCATTCGCCTAAGCTGCCAACACAAGGCCAGCCCTAGCAAACTTGCACTCGTCACTAAGGCGCAACACAGATATTGGCCAAAGTCAGAGTGCCAGTAGAGTGTCGCGCATAGGCTTCAATCGGCGTATAGTCTAAATATTGAGCAGCCCCTGCCGATAAAGGGTTAAGTGGTCATAAACCAAGGAGGCGCTATGAGTGGATTGGACAGTCTTTACGCTATGCTGGCTCAGCCAGTAAAACCCGTATTAACCCCAAAGCGGATCGTTGATCAGGTGAGCAGTGCCACCGCCAATGCGCCCGATAGCCATGAAACGCCGCAGTCGCAATTGCCACCCACCTTAGATGCGAAAGTCAGAGAAAGACGTAAACAGGATAATGCCAGTCGCAATAAAAAACGCCGCGCAGCGGACAAACAAGATTTAAAAGAAGGAAAAGTACTTGAAGTCACTGACGATACCGCTGACACAGCGCAGCCAGCTAACAAACATATTATCGATATCGAAGTTTAACGTGCTGGCCCTTAAATAAGTAAGGCGCAACCTTAGGATGCGCCTTATGTGTTTTAAGCCTAAACGAAACTAAGAACGCGTTCTTGCCACCGCATCTTGCCAACCAGCGTATAACTGCTCCCTTTTACTCACATCAATATTCGGTTTGAAGTGTTTATCGATACAGGCCTTATGCTCCAGCTCAGTTACCGAGTGCCAAAATCCAACGGCCAGCCCTGCTAAGAATGCCGCACCCAAAGCGGTCGTTTCACAAACACTCGGCCGTAACACTTCAACATCGGTAATATCTGCTTGAAATTGCATTAAAAAGTCATTTGCGACCGCGCCACCATCCACTTTCAAACGCTTTAGGCTGACGCCACTGTCTTTGATCATGGCATCGAGCAAATCCTTGCTCTGGTAGGCAATCGACTCTAATGCCGCGCGGATAATATGATTACGGTTAGCACCGCGCGTTAATCCAAATAATGCACCACGGGCATTGGGGTCCCAATAGGGTGCGCCGAGCCCCACAAAAGCGGGGACTAAATACACCCCATTAGTATCCGCCACTTTAGAGGCAAAATATTCGGTATCGCTGGCGTCGCGAATAAGTCCCAGCTCATCCCGCAACCATTGAATAGTCGCACCGCCCATAAATACTGAGCCTTCGAGGGCGTAGTTCACTTCACCTTGCGCACCTACCGCCACTGTGGTTAATAAACCATGGGATGAACGCACGGCGTTGTTACCTGTGTTCATCAGCAAAAAGCAGCCTGTACCATAAGTGTTTTTGGCCATTCCCGGCTCAACACAGAGCTGGCCAAAGAGCGCCGCCTGTTGATCGCCCGCAATCCCCGCCAGTGGAATTTCACTGCCCTCACCGGCAATACGGGTTGTGCCATAGACACTGCAGGAAGGTTTTACTTCGGGCAACATGGCGGCAGGAATATCGAGCGCCTCAAGCAGCTTACTATCCCAACTCAAGCTATGGATGTTAAACAGCAACGTGCGAGCGGCGTTGGTGGGATCGGTCACATGCACTTTGCCTTCCGTGAGTTTCCACAGTAACCAAGTGTCAACCGTACCAAATAACAGTTCACCTCGTTTGGCCTTCGCACGTGCATCCGGCACATTATCTAAGATCCATTTGATCTTAGTGCCTGAAAAATAAGGATCGAGTAAAAGGCCGGTATTCTCACGCACATAATCTTCTAAGCCGTGCGCTTTCAGTTGCTCACAGATCTCAGCGCTGCGGCGACACTGCCAGACAATGGCATTGTAAACCGGTTTACCGGTTGCCTTTTCCCAAACAACGGTGGTTTCCCGCTGATTGGTAATACCAATCGCCGCCACTTCATCGCTGTGAATCCCCGCTCGAGCCAACGACTCAATAAGCACTGAACTTTGGCTTGCCCAAATCTCCATTGGATCGTGTTCAACCCAGCCGGGATTAGGATAAAGTTGAGTAAACTCCCGCTGTGAAACACTGACAATATTGGCATCGTGGTCAAATACAATCGCCCTTGAGCTGGTTGTGCCTTGATCTAGGGCCACCACATATTTCTTTTGCACTGTTATTTCCTTCCATTACACCAAGCAGAAATCAGAGAAGCGATGCAAGACATTCCACTCGGGATTTATCATGGGATTGAATATATTCGTAATAATCCCGCTTGACCAGCGCTCTATAAATCAGAGCACCATCCCAACTAATTGATAAAAAGCATTGTAATTCGATTGCAAAAAATGACATTCCTTCTACGCTTAAGTCATTAGAAAAATCTAATTGACCATATTTAGATAACACAAAGACCAAGGTAGGTTGTTTGTTAACAATATCGATTTGAAGGAATAGATAATGAAAAAAATCATTGTGATTGGGGCGGGATTAGGTGGCGTATCAGTGTCATTTGAACTCAAACAACGATTACCCTCCGATTGTGAAATCGGCGTGATAAGTGAGGGCACTGATTTTCAATTTGTGCCTTCTAATCCTTGGGTCGCCCTCGGTGAACGTACACGTGAAGACATTAGCCTACCCATTGGGACTTACTTGGCTAAACGCAAAATAAGTTATTCGGGTGAAGGTGTTACCCATATAGACCCACTCAACAAAAAGCTCACTTTAGGGGATGGTACAACAAATAATTACGACTATTTAGTCATCTGCACAGGCCCTAAACTCGCCTTTGAAAACGTCCCAGGTTCGGGCCCTGAAGGGTTTACTCAATCTATTTGTACCATTGATCACGCCGAAAAAGCCTATGAATGCTTTCAACAACTGCTCGCAAAACCCGGCCCAGTGGTAGTAGGCGCATTGCAAGGGGCAAGTTGTTTTGGTCCAGCCTATGAGTATGTGTTATCCCTAGAAAGCTTATTACGTAAACATAAAGTTCGTCAGCATATCCCTATTACCTTTGTGACCAGTGAGCCCTATGTGGGTCATATGGGGCTCGGTGGCGTTGGGGACTCTAAGTCACTTATGGAACATGAATTTAGAGAACGTAGCATCAAGTGGATTTGCAATGCTAAAACAACCCACTTTGAATCAGGTATGGCTTATGTTGACGAATTGGATCGAAAGGGCGAAGTAGAATTCCAACATACCTTACCCTTCTCCTTGGCGATGTTTTTACCGCCCTTCAAGGGCAGTGCAGCCATTGCATCGGTACCTGAGCTATGTAACGAGAAAGGCTTTGTTCTCACCGACTCCTTCCAACGATCACCACGTTACCCAGAAATCTATGCCGCTGGAGTTTGTGTCGCGCTGCCACCACTGGAAAAAACCCCGTACCGATTGGCGTACCCAAAACAGGTTTTATGATTGAATCGATGACGACAGCAATTGTGGATAACATCCTTGCGAACCTAAAAGGAGAGCCACCACAAACCCACCCAACACTCAACGCCATTTGTTTAGCTGATATGGGAGATAAAGGCGCCGCTTTTGTGGCTCTGCCGCAAAATCCACCCCGTAATGCTAACTGGACGTCCATGGGTAAATGGGTGCATGTGGCCAAAATTGCCTTTGAGAAATACTTTCTTTACAAAGTCCGCAACGGCACCAGCGAGCCTATTTACGAAAAATACGTGCTCGGAAGTTTAGGGATCCATCGAACACATGGCCCAAAAGATACTGAGTAGCCCTAACACTTAGAGACAAAAAAGCCCTGAGAATTCAGGGCTTTTTAATTATTTAGGCATTACATCTTATAACTCATTTGAATACCTGCTAACCAAACATCACCGCTCGCTTCACCGTTAAAGTTAACAGTCGCGAGGTTTAACAGATTTTGCTGCTCGTTGATTGGCGCATCACCCGTGGCGCGGATATAAGTCAGCGCGAAATCAACATTCAGGTTTTTAGTTGCCTGATAACCGGCACCAACAGAGAACCACAGACGATCTGAGTCAGGGATAGTTGTTGTACGCCATTCATTAGTTGCCGCCGTTTTATCTAAGGCAACACCAGCTCGAACTAACCAATCATTGCTCACTTGGTAAGTCGTACCTAAAGCAAAACGCCAGTTATCTTCAAAGTGCTCTTCTTTCACTAAGTCAGACTCTAAACCACCCTTTGGTTTTACTTCACCAGGGAAGTAAGCCACTAACTGATCGAATACACTCCAATCGGTCCAGTTAACACTGGCGTGCATCGCCCAGTTATCCGTTAATTGGTGATAGGACGACAGTTCGGCAAACGCAGGTAACTCAAGGGGTAAATAACCTTCGATTGACAGATTTTGACCACCATCGTAAATCACCCCCGAAGCATGACCATCTAGATCAAGCTGCACGCCACTGTGGTAAGCCAAACCTAAACGATGGGCAGGGTTAATTTGCCAGCTAGCACCGAGTTGCCAACCGTAGCCAATGTCATCACCCTTCATGCTTTTGAGTTCAGTGCCACCAGGAGGCAGCATACCAGCTACTTGTGGAGGTAAACCGGGTTTAATTTTATCCACCCAGCCCGGTAACGAAGCACCGATTTCACCTTCGCCATAAACGATACGCACACCACCACCAACACTGACGGCATCATTGATGCGGTACGCAATGTTTGGATTAAACTCAACGGTCGTTACTGATGTCTTGTTACCAAAAATGGCCGCAGCATGGGTCGCTGGCAATTCAGTGGCGAGACCATAGTTAGAGTTTACCGCTAGACCCCAAGTCCATTGGTCATTTAACTGATTGGAATAATAGAAGTTAGGTACCAAAGCGTCATCGGCTACGTCGATAGCATCACCGTTCATCACGATTGGATTAGGACCAAGCAGAGGCGAGCTTAGGCTTACATCACCTTTTACATCCACATTTGGCATCACATAGATACCACCAGCAGATAACTGGCGACCTTCTAAATAGGTCAGCATCGCAGGGTTGCGCGCTTGTGCCGAAGCATTATCCGCCATCGCAGCTTCACCGGCGAAGGCACGGCCTAGGCCAGTTGCTGAGTATTCGGCAAGTTGAAAACCTGCGGCATGGACTTGAGTCGTTGTACTTAATAGGGCCGCAGTCACAGCCAAAGTCAGAAGACGTTTTTGCATCATTATTCTCGAAAAATATTATTGTTATCTTGTGCCATTCACGGGATCACAATGGCGCTCACACAAAATAGAGCAAACACTCCATATTGAATGCTCGGCAGTTTACTGATGCAGAAGATGTTTGCAACAAGCGAGAATAAAACAGATAAAAAAACTAGCCAAAACAATCTAATCAATATTTTTAGTGAGGCAAATCACTTTTAAAACAAGAATAATCAGTGCATTTCCAAAGATAGATTTGCTGAAAGCATTTTCAAGGCAAGCACCACAAGAGTTAAATTAATTTAAAAACAATAAATTAAATAACATAAAACTCATAAACACTTGTAAGCCATTTTATTCATAAAAATTCAGCACAAATCACTATCGATCATTTTCCTTACCATACAGGAAAGTCACCCTTCATTTTAAACTAATAAATACAATAAATTACATTTAGCCGCTTAAGCAGAAATAACAAAAACGCCTAGTTTTCGAACTAGGCGTTTAAGATTAACATCTATTAAGGTACAAGTGTTCGCCGAATAGCTCAGCGTCGCCAACTTGGGATTTGTGATTCGTATTCGCTGATCTGCGTCCCGTGGGATAAGGTCAATCCAATGGCATCTAATCCATTCAGCAATTTATGTCGCGCCGACTCGGCCAGTGTAAAGCTAAACTCAGCGCCAGAAGGCGATGTCACCTTACAAGTGGTTAAGTCGACGGTGATTTGTGCGCCTTCTTCGCTCGCCACCTCATCCATTAACTGACGCACTTCACTCGCGCTAAGCTTCACCGGCAGTAAACCGTTATTGATGGAGTTTCCATAAAAAATATCGGCAAAGCTCGGGGCGATAATGGCGCGCAGGCCAAAATCCGCCAATGCCCACGGGGCGTGTTCACGGCTAGAACCACAGCCAAAGTTTTCCTGCGCCAGCAGAATCGAGGCGCCGCTATAGCGAGGTTTGTTTAGGGTGAACTCAGGGTTTGGCACATCTCCCGCATCATCGAAATAGCGCCAATCGTGAAATAAGTGCACGCCGAATCCATCGCGCGTCACCTTAGATAAAAATTGCTTCGGGGTAATTTGATCGGTATCGATATTGGCGCTGTCGATCATCACCGCAAGCCCGGTATGGCAAGTAAAAGGTTGCATTAACTTCTCCTGTTGGGATGACGGTTAGTAAGGTTTACGGATATCGACAAAATGCCCTGCGATTGCCGCCGCTGCCGCCATCGCCGGACTCACCAAATGGGTGCGACTACCACGACCTTGGCGCCCTTCGAAGTTACGGTTACTGGTCGAGGCGCAGCGATCGCCCGCCTCTAATCTGTCATCGTTCATCGCCAAACACATAGAGCAGCCCGGTAAACGCCATTCGAATCCAGCCTCGATAAAGATTTTATCTAAGCCTTCGGCCTCGGCCTGTGCCTTCACTTGGCCAGAACCAGGTACTACGATTGCCGTAACGCCCGCAGCCACTTTGCGCCCTTTGGCATGCTTCGCCGCGCTGCGTAAATCTTCAATCCGCGAGTTAGTGCAAGATCCGATAAAGACCTTATTGATCGCCACAGCTGTCATTGGCGTACCAGCAGTTAAGCCGATATAGTCCAGTGCTTTTTCCATGCTAGCGCGAATCGTTGGATTCACCTCATCGGCAGGATTTGGCACAAGCGCATCGATAGCAACGACTTGTCCTGGGTTAGTGCCCCACGTGAGCTGCGGCGCGATATCGGCAGCATCCAACACCACGGTGGCATCAAACTCAGCGCCAACATCGGTTTTCAGTGTTTTCCACTCAGCTACCGCCTGCACCCAATCTTCGCCCTTCGGTGCAAATTCACGACCTTCTAGGTAATCGAAAGTGATTTGATCCGGCGCAACCATGCCAGCCTTAGCGCCCATTTCAATCGCCATATTGCAGACTGTCATGCGCCCTTCCATCGACAATGCTTCAATGGCCTCACCAGAAAACTCAACCACATAGCCAGTACCGCCATCCATACCTATCTTACCGATAATCGCCAGTACGATATCTTTAGCCGTTACGCCATCGGTAACCTGACCACGGACTTCGATTTTCATGGTTTTGGCTTTTAATTGGCGCAGAGTTTGGGTTGCCAATACATGCTCCACCTCGGAAGTGCCAATACCGAAGGCCAAGGCGCCAAAGGCGCCGTGGGTCGCGGTGTGAGAATCACCACAGACGATCACAGTGCCGGGTAAGGTAATCCCAAGCTCAGGCCCCATAACATGCACAATCCCTTGATTCGGATGGTGAATATCATATAAGCGCACGCCGAAGTCTTTACAGTTTTGCGCCAAGGTCTCGACCTGAGTACGAGCCATCGGGCTTAAGGCATCGAGACTGGCACTGCGTGTCGAAGTGTTGTGATCCATGGTGGCAAAGGTTTTCTCTGGGGCACGTAATTTACGCCCAGCTACTTTTAAGCCACTAAAGGCTTGAGGCGATGTCACTTCGTGAACCAAGTGTCTGTCGACATAAATGATCGGTGCTTCACCCTCGGGAGTTGCTACAACGTGAGCATCCCACACCTTTTGATACAGGGTTTTCGGAGCGCTTGATATTGAAGGATTAGTCATTACACACCTGCCTTAACTGCATCGGCGATAAAGTTGCCCATTTCGACCGTCGATTTAGCCTTATGGCGTTGGTCGCTACTTAATAGCTCACCGGTTAAGTAGCCAGAATTGAGCGCCTTACTTACTGCACGTTCAATCGCGCTTGCTGCTTCTTCTTGCTTTAAGCTGTGGCGCAGCATCAATGCAGCCGACAAAATTTGTGCGATCGGGTTAGCAATACCTTTACCTGCGATATCCGGCGCACTACCACCAGCAGGCTCAAATAAACCAAAGCCAGTGCTATTCATACTCGCTGAAGACAACAAGCCCATGGAACCAGTCAACATGGCGATTTCGTCCGATAGAATGTCACCAAATAAGTTAGAGCACAGCATCACGTCAAACTCATCGGGGCGGCGCAGCAACTGCATGGTCGCGTTGTCGATATAGATGTGTTCAAGTTCAACATCGGGGAAATCCACCGCCACTTCTTCTACCACTTGGCGCCACAATACCGAACAAGCTAAGACGTTTGCCTTATCGACCGAAGTGACTTTTTTACGGCGTCCGCGGGCGGCTTCAAAGGCAATGCGCGCAATACGGGCAATCTCGCGGCGACTATAACGCATGGTATCGAAGGCTTCTTCGCTCTCACCTTCACCTTGGCGCCCCTTAGGCTTGCCGAAGTAGATCCCACCCGTTAACTCACGCACGCAGAGAACATCGAAACCTCTTGCAGAAATATCGCTGCGCAGCGGTGACATATGTTCTAAACCATCATGCAATTTAGCGGGGCGTAGGTTACAAAACAGTTCGAAGTGACCCCGTAGCGGTAACAATGCACCGCGCTCGGGCTGATCATTGGGCGGCAGTTTTTCCCATTTTGGGCCACCGACAGAGCCGAATAGAATGGCATCGGCCGCTTCACAGCCTTTCAGTGTTGCCTCTGGCAATGGACAGCCATGATTGTCGATGGCGATACCGCCAACATCATATTCAGTGTATTCAATATTAAGACCAAAACGTGCCTCAACCGCCTTTAACACCTTACGCGCCTCGGCCATCACTTCAGGCCCAATGCCATCCCCGGCTAATACTGCAATTTGATAACTCATACGCCCGCTCACTCCTTCAATGTGAAAACTTTATGCTCGATATTACCTTGGCTATACGCCGCCCAGCTCTTTGTTTTTATGCATATTCTGTTTGTAATCTGCAACCTTATCGGCGCGGCATGTCAGGTTCATCACGTGCACTAATGCACGGGCAGATGCCTCAACCACGTCGGTCGCTAACCCGACACCGTGGAAATTTTGCTCATGGTAAACCGCGGTAATATCAACTTGGCCGAGCGCATTTTGTCCTACGCCCTTAGCACCCAATTTGTAGCTGATGATATCGATACGGCGGTCAGTCGCACGGGCGATAGCATTATAGGCAGCATCAACAGGGCCATTGCCTGTAGCGGCCTCAGTTTTAATCTCACCGCCGACATCAATACGTACCGTCGCCGTGGCCACGCCTTCGGTTGAGTCAGATTGCACCACTAACTGCTGTAATTGATAAAAGTTATCTTCTGCGGCTTGTGTCTCCATGAAGGCTAAGGCTTCTAAGTCATAATCGAAGACTTGGCCCTTTTTATCCGCCAATTTTAAAAACTGTTCGTACAGGGCATCCAAGTTGTAATCCTGCTCGCTATAGCCCATTTCCTCCATGCGATGCTTAATCACATGACGGCCGGAGCGCGAGGTCATATTCAGATTGTTACGATTCAGGCCGATGCTCTCTGGCGTCATAATTTCATAAGTGTTTTGCGCTTTTAACATGCCATCTTGGTGAATCCCCGACGAATGGGTAAAGGCATTAGCGCCAACAATCGCCTTATTCGACTGGATTGGCATATTGCACAACTGGCTGACTAAATTTGAGGTTCGGTGAATTTCCTTCGCATTGATCCCCGTTTCAAACCCTAGCAGGTTCTTACGGGTCGCTAAGATCATGGCGATCTCTTCTAAAGAACAGTTACCCGCACGCTCACCAATCCCATTCATGGTACATTCGATTTGGCGCGCGCCATGCTGCACAGCAGTAATCGAATTGGCGACCGACAGACCTAAGTCATCGTGGCAGTGAACCGAAATAATGGCTTGGTCGATATTCGGTACGCGATTAAACAGGGTTTGAATAATGCCACCAAACTCGCTTGGCACTGTGTAACCCACGGTATCTGGGATATTGATAGTGCGAGCCCCCGCATGAATCGCCGCTTCCACCATACGGCACAAATTATCAATCGGTGTACGCCCCGCATCTTCGCATGAAAATTCAACATCATCGGTAAAACGACGGGCATATTTCACTGCACCGACCGCCATTTCCAACACTTGCTCGAATGAACGTTTTAATTTGCTCTCAACATGGATGGTCGAGGTGGAGATAAACGTATGAATGCGGAACTGATCAGCCACCGATAATGCTTGAGCGGCGGCATCAATATCTTTTTCCAAGGCGCGGGATAATGCGCACACTCGGCTATTTTTAATGGTGCGAGCAATGGTTTGCACCGACTCAAAATCACCGGGGGAAGATACGGGAAATCCCACTTCCATGACGTCAACACCAAGACGTTCCAGCGCCATGGCGATCTGTAACTTTTCTTTGACTGACAAGCTAGCGGCTAATGCCTGCTCGCCATCACGTAACGTGGTATCAAATATAATGACTCTGTTAGACATCGGGTTTCTCCATGGAACGTCACCGTTCATTATTTAACTTTTGCTGTATTCAGATACAAAAAACCCCGCAACATCGGTGCGGGGTTTATGAGTGTTTTGCCTATCTATCGAGCGAGCAACACTAAGACCTCCGCGTTTGTGGCGCGAGAGATAGAAGGAGGAGGTCGAGTTTGCTGCTAATTCTATTCATTTAAATTAAATATTTATTCTGTTGATTGAATATTGCTTTGGTTAATATTTAACTTGCTTGGCTAAATGTGTCAACCCCAATTTTTTTCATGTTCCTTAATATATCTGCTGCAAAATGGCAGAAACAGATATGTTTGTCTCAAGGTTGTATTGTTAATCCCTTGCAATACAAGATAAATAAATTAAATGCTGCACCTCAAACTTTTAACAAAAAAATCATTTTTTATGCAAAAATAACCTGAGACACGTTATAATCCTCGCCCGAAGTTACGGATACTAGAATAAATGCACGGTATGGAGCAAAAAATGGATTTTCGCGTCTTAGCGCTGAGCCTATTATTGTGGCTTGTGCCATTATGGGCTTGCGCTAATGAGCAGTTAGATAAATTGACATGGGAAGTTTATCAGTATCCAACAAAGGCTTTGGCACAAATTACCGCATTAGAAAAACTGCAATCCACTCAATCCACTGATAATAAAAACGATATCGATAGGCTCCGCCTCAGTATATTGAAGTGTCAAAACCTGTTACAACTCGGTGAAAATGAAGCGGCGATTAATCTTGCGCAAATGGGTGAAGCCCATGCTAAACAGCTTAAATTAGATCAAGCACGCCCCTATTTTTTGAATTGTCAGGCCGATGCCTATCTAAATTACGACAATATTAAAGATGCATTACCCATACTGGACTCCGCAATCACTCTTGCTAGACGCTACCAGCAACCCCAAGCCCTTATCGATGCACTCCGCTTAAGAGGGCAACTGGATACCAATACGGAGAATTTTTCCTCCGCAATTGAAGATTTACGCATCGCTATTGATATCTATCCCGATATCCATACTCAAACGCAAAATTGGGTCTGGCCGCCAGAGGGATATGTCTATGCTGCGATGGGGAATTTACTCTATGCCACCGAAGATTTACCCCAAGCCATGTATTACGCCAAGCTCGCGCTAAAAAGCGCTGATGCCCAAGGAAAAGTCCGGCATATATTACTGCGAAATGCCGCGCGGATTGCACTAGATAATGGTGAGCGTGAATACAGCGATCAACTAGAAAAACAAGCCAAAACTTTACTACCAGAAATAGGCTCCCCACTTGAACTCGCCTACAGCTATGCCATTCTGGCTTCAATTTCCCTTGATAAAGGCAAAATTGATACAGCCGAAGAGTATATCTCCATTGCAATGAACACTTTTAAGCAGCAAAAGCAACAGGTTGCCATGATGCGTTCGACTCGTTTACTCGCTCAAGTACGATTTGCACAACATAGGGATGAAGCAGCGCTAACACTCATGCACTCTGCCATTGAACAAGGCGAAACGCTTAAGCAATATACTGATCTTAAATGGTTTTATGGTATATTGAGTGATTATTACCACACTCAAGATAACTACAAACTCGCCTACGAATTTTTACAAAAGCGCTTCGATGCCGCAGAACTGGCTAACGAATCAATAAACAACATGCGAATTTTGCAGTTTAAAGCCAGATTAAATCAGCAGGGATTACAGCAACTCAGCGCAGATGATCCACAGAGCAATCCCACCTTAATGGATGAGCTGAATGTAGATTGGGCCTTTAGTACCTTGTTTTTAGTGAGCATGACACTCTTAGGTGGCGCCATTTGGTACTTTATTGATAAGCAAAATAAACATGCCCCATCACCTGACACCAAATCCAAGCGCCTTGCACCTATTCAGCAGCTTGAGCTCACCCTGCATAGTGCCAAACAGGGCGCTTATCCACTGACATTATTACTTTTTAATGCTAGCCAAATTCGCCAAGTCGATCTGCCAACCTTGATCGATAAATTACAAGATAAACTCCGTGAGCAAGACATACTATTACGGTATTCGATGGATGAAATTGTGATAGTGCTACCTTACACCTCCGCCCGCGGCGCACAACGAGTCGTCAACCAATTAACGCCCACAATTCAAACATCACAAGGATCAAGCAAGGTCAATATCGGGATTGCAGTGATGCAACAGTTTGATACTTTGGATTCTTTAGTGAAACGTGCCAATATCAATCAACTCAGCAAACTCAAGGTGACCGATACACAAAGCGACTACTCCCCCGCTAAATAAGCCGCGATTTCATCAAGGAACTCACCGCCAAATCGACTGAGTTTACGTTCCCCCACGCCATTAACTGCCAGCATTTCCCCAGGGCTTGTCGGCATCATAGCCGCCATTTCCGCTAAAGTAGCATCGTTAAACACCAGATAAGGCGGCACATCCTGCTCTTCGGCAATGGTGCGGCGCAGTGTTTTAAGGCGGGCAAATAACTTGCGATCATAGTTAAGCGGCACTCTCGACTGTGTCGTTTTACGCTTTATGCTGGTGAGTTGGATACGCGGCTCAGCCAACATCAACGCCACCTCTCCCTTCAATATTGGCCTTGCAGAGGGATTTAAGGTGATGGATGAGCCACGAGTAATATCTTGACTCGCTAAGCCTAAATGGATCAGTTGGCGAATAACACTCAGCCAATACTCATGGCTCTTATCTTTACCAATCCCCCATGTACTGAGCTTATCGTGGCCACGGTCAACAATCGCGGCCCCCTTGGAGCCACGCAACACTTCAATCAAATGATTAATACCAAAGCGTTGCCCGAGACGATAGATGCAAGAAAGCACCTTCTGCGCATCTTCGGTGCCGTTATAACGCTTAGGCGGGTCAAGACAAATATCACAGTTACCACAGGGTTCTAATGCGCTTTCATCGAAGTAATGCAACAGCACTTGGCGCCGACAGGTTTGCGCCTCGGCAAAGGCGGCCATGGTATTGAGTTTATGGAAATCCACCTGCTGCTGCGGCCCTGGCTCCGATTGCTCGATAAGATGGCGCACTCGACCAATATCAGCGGGATCGAACAGCATAAAGGCTTCGGCCTCGAGTCCATCACGGCCCGCTCGGCCAGTTTCTTGATAATAAGCTTCGATACTCTTCGGGATATCGTAATGCACCACAAAGCGCACGTTGGATTTGTTAATCCCCATACCAAAGGCGACGGTCGCAACGACAATATCAATTTGATCTTTAAGGAAGCTATCCTGCACTTCGCCGCGCTCTTCTGCCGTCATGCCCGCATGGTAAGCCTTAGCATGAAACCCTTGCAGGGTGAGCCTTTCTGCCACCTCATCCACGCGGCGTCGACTGCTACAGTAGACAATGCCGCTACTGCCATTTTGTTGCAGTAAAAACTGTCGTAATTGATTCGCGGCATTGAGTTTTTCGGCAACCGTATAGCGAATATTGGGCCGATCGAAACTCGATAGTAATTTAAAGGGATTAATCCCTAGGCGCTCGCAAATATTTTGTCGCGTCGCCTGATCCGCGGTGGCGGTGAGCGCCATCATTGGCACATGGGGAAAAAGCTGCTTTAACTGCCCAAGGGCGGCATATTCGGGTCTAAAATCATGCCCCCACTGGCTGATGCAGTGCGCCTCGTCAATAGCAAACATCGACAGCGGCAGTGACTGCATGCGCTCGATAAAATCAGCCGTTAGCAACCGCTCGGGGGACACATACAGCAGTTTGAGCTCGCCGCGATGCAACTGCCTAAGCACCTCTACACTCTGCTCCCGCGGCTGCGATGAGTTTAAATAAGCGGCATTAACCCCCGTCTGTAACAGGCTGTCGACCTGATCTTTCATCAATGAAATCAGTGGTGAAACCACGATAGTGATGCCAGGCATCAGCAGTGCGGGCAACTGGTAACACAGACTCTTACCGCCGCCGGTGGGCATGATCACCAGGCAGTCCTCACCACTGCATACACGTTCGATAATCTCGCGTTGACCGTCCCTAAAGTCACGGTAACCAAACACCTGCGCTAGGCGTTGGGACAGCGGATCATCATGTATGTCGAGTAACTGAGTTTCCATGGATCTTCTAGCTAAAAAGTAAGGGCGCCTATTCTAAAGGACAGAATCGCTCCTGTCTTGCGCCATCTTGCCCAAACTGACCCACGCTAACAACCAGAGGATAGACTTAGCCTACTTCCACTGCTCATCACAACACCGAAGACGATTTGCCAGCACAGCGGCTTAAGTTGCATTAGGCATAGGCTTAGCGGTAGATTAATTGCTCTAAGTCGAATGCCATTACGCACACTTCGACCCTATTCTAAGAAGCCCTACAGCCTACAAGGACGAACTGCATGACAAACCCAATTCAAGCCGAAGTACTCAAACGTGTTGCCGAAGTGTTTGACCAGCACGTGCCGTTTCATAATTTATTGGGTCTGGATATCAAGCGCTACGACATAGATGGCGTTGAAGTGGTGATCAATATGAAGCCAGAGCTCATTGGCAATATTCATCAACAAATTCTCCACGGTGGTGTCACCGCCACAGTGCTTGATGTCGTAGGAGGGCTCACCGCCTTTGCAGGACTGGTCGCTAGCCGTGATGATTGGACGCTTGAAGAGTTACAGCAACGGCTGCAAACCTTAGGCACTATTGATATGCGTGTCGATTACCTGCGCCCCGGGCGTGGACAGATTTTCACTGGCACTGGCAGTGTGATCCGAGCTGGCAATCGCGTCTCGGTCTGCCGAATGGAGTTACACAACGAGCAAGGAACCCATATCGCCTTCGGCACTGGCACTTATATGGTGGGATAGTCCGTTGTCACCCATGGTTTTTCAAGATTTCTTTATCGCATTCAACATCAATAAACAAAAGGGAAACACCTTGATTATTCAGGTTTTTCCCCTATTCTTTTTGTTGAGCACTCGCCATTAGAGACATCCTGTAACGAAAAAGGCGGCTGTACACACCTTGAGTCAATTCCCATAGCCTCCTACAATCGCCGTCCTGTTGTCCTTCGAAGATGTCTCATGCCTGATACCGAATACCGCAAAGGGATCCTACTTGCCGTCAGTGCTTACTGTATGTGGGGATTTGCGCCCTTATATTTCAAACTACTCCACCATGTTTCGGCGACCGAAATTTTACTGCATCGGGTGATCTGGTCATTTGTATTTATGGTGATCATCATGCTGTTTATCGGTGGCTTTGGAAAACTGCGCCAGCTGTTTAAACAGCCAAAACAGCTACTCGTACTCACCATCACCTCCCTATTAATTGCAGGTAACTGGTTGATTTTTATCTGGGCAGTGAATAATGATCATATGCTCGATGCTAGCCTAGGCTATTTTATTAACCCATTACTCAATGTGCTGCTCGGCATGCTGTTTTTAGGGGAAAGATTACGTAAGTTGCAATGGTTTGCTGTCGCGCTGGCGAGTACTGGCGTGCTGATCCAATTAGTCTCATTCGGCTCAATCCCCATTGTCTCCCTCGCCTTAGCGGGCACCTTCGGGGTATATGCTCTGCTACGTAAAAAGGTCAACGTGGATGCTAAATCGGGTCTGCTAGTCGAAACCGCCATTCTGCTACCGGTCGCATTGGTTTATCTGGTTGCGACCTTAGATAGCGCCACGGCGAATATGCTCACCAACGATTGGCACCTTAATTTATTGTTGATGGCAGCCGGGATTGTTACCACGATTCCACTATTGTGTTTTGCTGGTGCAGCGGTACGCATTCCATTGTCTATGCTCGGCTTTTTCCAATATATCGGCCCGAGTATTATGTTTATTCTCGCAGTAACCTTATTCAATGAACCCTTCGATGCAGAGAAGAGCATCACCTTTGGTTTTATCTGGAGCGCCCTGCTGGTGTTCACCTTCGATATGGCCTATAAACGCAAAACGGCGCGATAATATCGCGCTGTAGCCAATGGTTACAAAAGTAGTGGTAAGTGTACTGGACCTGCTACTTTTGTAGTTGGGCTAAAAATTTCTCGCCCTCGGGTACAGATAAGAGCAGATTGTAGCCTCGCGTCGTTGGCACTAACACTAGCTCGGATTTATCCGTCACTGCCACAAATGCCTTGCCCTTCCCCTTCAAATTAAACCAGCCGAGTTGAAACCCTGGCATACCGATACCATTGGTTTTAAAGCTGGGTACCAAATCCGCCTCCAGCTTCAAGTCGATAAGACGCGCCTGCTCGACTAACAGTTCGGAACGCGCTAATTGCACTTTATAGAAGGGAATATCGAGTTTTAGCTCGGTGTCGGTTAGCGCGATTTCAGCATTATGGGATTGATAAAACACCCAAGAAAATCCGCCAATCATTACTAACAAGATGCCTAAGCTCGCAGATTTAGCCACTTTCGGCATAGGTTTAACCCACAACATCCACAGTACGCCAGCTAAACCTAACAGCAAGATAATAAAGCTTAAAATTGAAGTTTGAGTCAGAGGCGCGAGGGAGAAAAACTGAGTCACCATGGTGGGCAGTCCTTAAGGAAGAAAAGCTTAATCTGCCAACAAAGACATATTATGTCAACAAAAATGCCAGCGCTAGGCTGGCATCTTATCAAGCGTAAAAAGCTTACAGATCAAGGGCGAGAATTTTAGAGCGGCGCTGATAGTTATACAGCTGCTTTTTCTTCTGTGGCAATGCATCAACATCTTCGATCACAAAGCCATGTTCTAAGAACCAGTGAATGCTGCGGGTAGTCAAGGCAAACAAACGGGAATAACCCCGATGACGCGCCTGACCTATGATGTTTTTCAGCAGCAGACTGCCCCTATCCGCATCACGATAATCAGGGTGCACCACAAGGCAAGCAAACTCACCGGCATTATCTTCTTCGAACGGATACAGAGCCGCGCAGCCAATCACTAAGCCGTCTCGCTCAATCAACATAAACTGCTCGATCTCAATCTCAAGCTGCTCACGACTCCGGCGCACCAAAATCCCTTGCTCTTCCAGAGGACGGATTAAATTCAATATGCCGCCAATATCGCTAATCGATGCGCGGCGCAGGCGCTCAGCGCTCTCTGTTACGATTTGCGTACCTATGCCTTCGCGGGAGAACAACTCCTGCAGCAAGGCACCATCATCAAGATAGCTAACCAAATGACAACGGGGCACCCCATTACGGCACGCATCAATACTTGCCTTGAGGAAAGCCATCGTGCCCACACAGGCAGAACCTTGCTCAGCAAGCTTAGTCAGAATATTTTGCGCATCATTTGGCATTAATTCAGCAATCACATCACCATTGCGATCGAGAATGCCGTTTTGCGAACTAAAGCCAATCATCTTGTCAGCCTTCAGCTTGATAGCAACCTGAGTGGCAATCTCTTCAGCCGTGAGGTTAAAGCTTTCGCCAGTGACGGATGCAGCAATCGGCCCCATCAACACGATACAGTGGTTATCGAGCTGACGCTTAAGCCCTTGAGTATCGATACGGCGCACTTTGCCGCTTAGACAAAAATCCACACCATTATCGACGCCCAGTGGCTGAGCAATCACAAAGTTACCGCTGACTAAGTTAATTTGCGCACCTTGCATCGGCGTATTGCTTAAACTCATCGATAAACGCGCGGTAATATCAAACTGTAATGCACCCGCGACTTGCTTAATGACTTTGAGTGAGTCTTCATCCGTGATACGTACACCTTCGTGGTAGGCAGGTTCAATCCCATTGGCGGCTAACGCTGCATCGATTTGCGGCCTCGCGCCATACACCAACACCACTTTAATACCCAAACTGTGTAACAACGCCACGTCATTCAAAATGCCGCGAAATTGATTTTGTGCTAAAGCCTCGCCACCCAACATCACCACAAAGGTTTTCCCTCTATGGGCATTAACGTAAGGGGCGGAATGACGAAATCCATCAACCAGTTCAGTGGTACGCACGCGTTGTTTACACCTCATATTTAAGCTGGTAACCCCAAAATGGCTTACCAGGAGTGAATAACGAAAACCCGCGTATAGTATTGCATTTTAATTCACCAATAAAGAATTTATTCTCATTAAAATGCAGTTTTAATACAATAAAGTGCTTATATTTTCAAAAAATTGCACTTTTGATAAATGATCACATTTTTTTAACTAGATATGCTTTAGTCGCACTCGCCAAGTATGGGACAGATTTATCTCATCTTGATGACGAAAAGCCAAAAAAAAAGCCCCTTAGATAAGGGGCTTTTCTCGAAACACTAAACAAGGATTACTTGATTTTTGCTTCTTTGTAGATAACGTGCTGACGAATAACTGGATCAAATTTTTTGATTTCCATTTTTTCTGGCATGTTACGCTTGTTTTTTTCAGTTGTGTAGAAGTGACCAGTTTTAGCTGTAGAAACTAATTTGATCTTCTCACGATTACCTTTAGCTTTAGCCATGATCTATTACACCTTCTCGCCACGGGCACGAAGTTCAGCAACAACAACTTCAATACCTTTCTTATCGATCAGACGGATACCTTTAGTAGATACACGTAACTGTACGAAACGTTTTTCTTCTTCTAACCAAAAACGGTGGTTTTGTAGGTTAGGTAAAAAACGACGACGGGTCGCGTTTTTTGCGTGCGAACGGTTGTTACCAACCATCGGCTTCTTGCCAGTAACTTGGCATACTCTTGACATGTCAATCTTCTCCAAAAACAATTTTAACGCTCGAGCATTAATGTGCCTCGTATGGCCGTCGCCCGAGGCACAAAGAGGGCGCATTTTATACACGATCACAGAGTGAAGATCAAGTGTTAGATTAATTAATCCAGCCTCGTTCCGCGAAGGAAACTATCTCTCGATCACCAACAACCATATGATCCAACAGGGATACATCTATGGTTGCCAACGCATTTTTTAATCGCTCAGTTATTCGTCTGTCAGCCTGACTGGGCTCGGCAATACCAGACGGATGATTGTGACACACTATGACGGCAGCAGCCTTTTTCTCCAGCACTAAGCTCACCACTTCACGTGGGTACACTGAGGCTGAATCTATTGTTCCGCGGAATAATTCGACGAACTGAATCACTCTATGCTGGCTATCCAGCAGCAAAATTGCGAACACTTCATAGGAGCGGTCAGCTAATTGTCTCATTAAATAATCCCGAGTTAAATCGGGATTTGTCAAAACCTGACCTCTCTGCAGGTTTTCTTGTGCCACACGCCTCGCTAATTCAGCCGCGGCTTGAAGCTGGGCGTATTTTACAGGTCCCACGCCAGGAAGTCGACACACCTGATGCTTTGGTGCACAAAGTAAGCTTCTTAAACCACCAAATTCTTGAATAAGTGAGCGGGCAAGGTCTACGGCATTCAGCCCAGACAGGCCATTACGCAACAACACCGCCAGTAATTCGGCATCCGAGAGATGACTAGCGCCTTTTAGCAATAACTTATCCCGCGGCCCTTCGCCCTCTGGCCAATCCTTAATCGCCATGTGACCTCCTGTCGTCGCATATTTTTACTTTAGCAAGTATGGACGAGATTTTTTGAACTGGGACAGTCACGCCAATTCATCGCTTTGTGGTATGGTTGGCGACATTATTTCAATCTCGGATGATGTCTGTGAGCCTGATAACGAAAAACGTCCTGCTGGGTATTGGTGGCGGCATTGCGGCCTACAAAAGTGCGGATTTAGTGCGCCGCTTAAAAGAACGCGGCTTTGATGTACGTGTGGTCATGAGCCAAAGTGCGATGGAATTTATTACCCCACTCACACTGCAAGCCTTATCAGGACATCCTGTATCATCGAGCTTACTCGATCCCGCTGCCGAAGCGGCGATGGGGCATATTGAACTGGCGCGCTGGGCCGATTTAGTCATTATCGCCCCTGCAACGGCGAATTTACTGGCCCGTATCAATGCAGGCATGGCGGATGAGCTTATCACCACCACTTGTCTTGCCACTGAAGCGCCAATTGCGCTCTGCCCTGCGATGAATCAGCAGATGTATCGTAATCTCGCCACTCAAGCCAATTTAGCCAGTTTACAAAGCCGTGGTTACACCCTTTGGGGACCGGCAAGTGGCAGTCAAGCCTGCGGTGAAGTGGGCCCAGGCCGCATGCTCGAACCGCTCGAAATTGCCGAACTTGCGAGTCGCTTTTTTGCAACAAAAGATGTCTATGCTGAACAGGAATCACAACCGCTAGCAGGCCAATCGGTACTGATCACCGCAGGCCCAACCCGCGAAGCCATCGACCCTGTACGCTATATCTCTAATCACAGCTCTGGCAAGATGGGCTTTGCCTTAGCGAAGGCCGCGGCCGATATGGGCGCCGATGTGACCTTGGTCGCAGGACCCGTAAATTTAGCCACGCCTGAAGGGGTGAGGCGCATCAATGTCGAATCGGCACAGAATATGCTCGATGCTGTGATGGAGAATGTTGATAATAAAGATATTTTTATCGGCTGTGCGGCGGTTGCTGACTACCGAGTCAGCGATATTGCCACCAGTAAAATCAAAAAGTCAGCGGAAGAAATGCAACTTGCGCTGGTGAGGAATCCTGATATCTTAGCGACGGTCGCAAGCTTGGCAAACCGTCCTTTTATGGTGGGATTTGCCGCAGAAACCCATGATGTAGAGACCTACGCCCGCGATAAACTCAAACGTAAAAATTTGAATATGATCGCGGCAAACGATGTATCCGTTGCTGGTCTAGGCTTTAACGCCGATGCCAATGCCCTGCGCGTATTCTGGCCACAGGGTAGTCAAGATTTGCCTGCTACCGATAAACTCACGTTGGCTCGCCAATTACTTTCGTTGATAGTGAAAGAAAAACAACACAAATGAAAACACCGATTGAATTAAAGATCCTCGATTCCCGTATTGGCTCTGAATTCCCGCTGCCTGCCTATGCCACACCAGGCAGCGCAGGCATGGATCTTCGCGCCATGATAGATACCACAATGACCATAGCCCCAGGTGAGACGCAGTTAATCCCCACAGGTATCGCCATCCACGTAGCCGATCCAGGCCTTGCCGCCGTGATCCTGCCCCGTTCAGGCCTTGGCCACAAACACGGTATCGTCCTTGGAAATCTGGTTGGGCTTATCGATTCGGATTATCAAGGTCCCTTAATGGTCTCTTGTTGGAACCGCAGCGATACCCCATTTACCTTAGAAATCGGTGATCGTCTCGCACAACTGGTGTTTGTCCCTGTGGTACAAGCACAATTCAAACTCGTTGATGAGTTCGATAGCTCAGACCGTGGTGAAGGTGGATTTGGCCATTCTGGCACTAAATAACCTGAATCGTTATTGAGCGAAGGATACTGCAATGGCTGTAAGCCCAAAAATTAATCGTCGTGAACACATACTGCAATGCCTAGCACAAATGCTAGAAACCAGCCCAGGACAACGTATTACCACCGCTAAACTCGCCTCAGAAGTCGGCGTATCGGAAGCGGCACTCTATCGGCACTTCCCGAGTAAAGCGCGGATGTTTGAAGGGTTAATTGAGTTTATTGAAGAATCATTACTCTCCCGTATCAACATCATCATGGATGATGAAAAAGACACCATGAAACGCTGTCAATTAGTACTACAGTTGTTATTGATTTTCGCCGAACGTAATCCAGGGATCTCGCGCGTCCTCAATGGTGATGCGCTTTTAGGTGAAAATGAGCGTCTGCGTAGCCGCATTAGTACGCTATTTGCAAAAATAGAAACTCAACTTAAGCAAATTTTGCGGGAAAAGACCCTGCGAGAAGGCAAAGGCTTTAATTTAGATGAGGCTATTTTAGCTAATTTGCTGTTAGCCTTCGCTGAGGGACGAATTGCTCAATTTGTCCGCAGCGAGTTTAAACTCAAACCGACTCAGCACTTCGATGAACAATGGCGCTTTATTCAGCATCAGCTGTTACAAAGCTAATGATTTATCAACATAAAGGACGGTAATCACCGTCCTTTCTTTTATCCCGACTTCTTGTATCAGTAGTGCTTTTGCTTTAATCTTGTTTACACATTGTTAAAACTAAAACCACAATAATATTACAAGGATGTCAGATGAAATATTTGCCATTTGCTGCATTGGCCGTAATTTGCTTACCCATCATGCCAATCAACACATTCGCGGCTGAAACATCGGCCAAGAATGCATTATCACAATCACAATTATTCAGTCGCGGTGATGAGTACGCTGATGTGAAAATATCACCTACCGGCAAATACTTAAGTGCAATTACCAGTGTTGAGGGTAAAAATGTACTCATAGTATTAGATGCTCAAACCAAAAAACTGCTGAATGCGATTCGCTTCCCAAGCAACGCCCAGGTAGGCACCTATGAATGGGCCAATAGCGAGCGTATTGTACTGGCAAAAGAATACCTTAAGGGCTGGAGCGATGTGCCCCAATACTACGGCGAATTAATGGCGGTCAACGCCGATGGTTCTCGCCCTAAATATCTCTTTGGATATAACAGCGGTGAGCAACAGACAGGTTCAAATATCAAGAAAAACACAGCCATAAATGCCACAGCATTCATTCTGGATCCTCTTCCGGATGATGAACGCTATATGCTGGTCAATGCGCTCCCATGGACTGGTGCCCCAGACTTGAGTGAAACGCCTCAGGATGTCTACCGCGTTGACCTTTTTAGCGGGGTGCGTAAACGCATCACAGGCTCTCCCATAGGCCAAGCTCGCTTTATGACCGACCATGATGGTGAAGTCCGCTTTGTGGCAGGAAAAGACAGCAAAAACATCACTAAAGTGTTTTACCGCAAAGATGGCGAGTGGATAAATACCGATAAACTCAACCTTGGCTTAAGTGATTTTACACCGATCTCCTTCGCTGATAATAAAAATACCATCTATGCTGCGGGTCGAGTAGGCACTGAAACCTTAGGCGTCTATCGCATCAACCTCGAAACAGGCGAGAAGGCCGAGATCATTCAAGATGAGGTCGTTGATCCCAATAACTTCTGGATCAACGGTACCAATAAGCAGCTTTATGCCGTTGAGTTTGAAAATGGCTATCCAAGCTATGCCTTTGTGGATAACAACGACAGCCACGCCAAACTACTTAAGGATTTAATTGCTGCCCTACCTGGGCATCAAGTACGGATTGTCAGCGAAACCCGTAATGGTGAGCAATTGGTGGTGATTGCATTTAATGACCGCAATCCCGGTGATTACTATGTGTTTGATACGAAAAAGCTCAAGCTAGAGTATCTATCCGCCGCCCGTAAATGGCTCGACCCAGAGCAAATGGCGGAGGTCAAACCTATTAGCTTCACTAACCGCGATGGCCAGAAAATACATGGCTATTTAACCTTACCCTTCGGCAAAGAAGCCAAAAATTTACCCTTTGTCGTTAATCCCCATGGCGGTCCCCATGGCATTCGTGACTGGTGGGGATTTGATCCACAAAATCAATTACTTGCTCAAAACGGCATGGCGGTGTTGCAGGTTAACTTCCGCGGCTCAGGTGGTTATGGTGAGGCCTTCCAGCAAGCTGGCTATCGAAAATGGGGCTCCGATATTCAGCACGACATAATAGACGCAACTCAATACGTCATTGACCAAGGCTTTGCCGATAAGGAACGGGTATGTATCGCTGGCGGTAGCTTTGGCGGCTATAGCGCACTACAAAGCGCGGTATTGGCGCCCGATATGTTTAAATGCGCGGTAGGGGTTGCCGGTGTGTATGATCTGGAGTTGATGTTTAATGAAGGTGACATCGCCAGAACACGTTCAGGAACAAGCTATCTTAAGGACGTACTTGGCCAAGATAAAGCCACCCTAAAAGCCATGTCTCCCTCTGAAAACGTTGCTAAATTAAAAGCGAACCTCTTACTCGTTCACGGTGGTGAAGATGAGCGAGCGCCAATTGAACAGTTGGAATCACTCGAAAAAGCCCTCAAAGCCCATAATTATCCCTACCAAAAACTGGTGATGGATAGCGAAGGTCATGGTTTTTATAACGATACTCATAGAGCCAAGTATTACGATCAGATGCTGAGCTTCTTAAAAACTAACCTAAAACTTTAGTACTCACTAAAATAACTAGGGCGTGTTGACGTTTCGAGATTAAATTTTGTTCGTTCTGGCAAGCACGTGCTCGCGAAACGAGGAATGATGTGTAGTTATTCTACTCAAATGACGAGCGGCTCTTATGACTGAAAGTAAGAGCAAGGGCTTGCCAGACGAACCCTTCGGGCAGCATTTGGCTGGCTTTTCTGCCGCGTTATCGTCCGTTTATGTAGAATAACTACACTGCACGGACTTTGCCTTGCATAAAAGCCAGCCACATTGCTGCAAAAATAACCCTGAAACGTCAACACGCCCTTCTATCTTCATCAAGATAATGATGTTTTAGCGCCCCAAGGAGCCGATAATCGATAAGGACTATCGGCTTTTTCATCTTCAGCGTAAGCGTTTTTTGGTATGAATTATCCGCAATTCGCGCTATTCTGCCCCACCTTGTTCTTGTCCAAGTGACAACGAATCGATTTATACCCTAGCGCGCCTGATTGCTGATATTCAGCGACCAGTGCTAGGTTTTCAGTGATAGCCGCTACTGAAGTAGTGGAGGATAAAAATGTCATTAAGTGAAGCAGCAGTAAAAGTACAGGCCGCCCTACAAGAGCGCGGACTTGAAACCCCCATGCTCCCCAGTGTGTTTACTCCTGAAGAGCGTAAGGACAAGATTGAACACCATATGAAGGAAATTCTGACGCTCATGTCACTGGATCTTTCTGATGACAGTCTTGCCGATACCCCACGCCGCATCGCCAAAATGTATGTCGACGAAATCTTCTCCGGTCTAGATTATGCGAACTTCCCGAAGATCACTGTGATTGATAACAAAATGGGCTTTGATGAAATGGTGCGCGTACAGGATATTAGCCTGACCAGTACCTGTGAACATCACCTTGTCACTATTGATGGCACGGCAACCATTGCGTATCTTCCACGTAAAAAAATTATTGGTTTATCAAAGATTAACCGCATTGTACGTTTCTTTGCCCAACGTCCTCAGGTACAAGAGCGTTTGACTCAGCAAGTGTTAGTCGCGCTGCAGACCTTGCTCGAAACTAAAGATGTTGCGGTTAAAATGGATGCGGTGCATTACTGCGTAAAATCCCGCGGCGTAATGGACTCCACCAGCTCAACCACCACTACGGCCTTAGGTGGCATTTTTAAATCCAACCCCGCGACCCGCGCCGAGTTTTTACACCAGTCGAAGTAAGACCTTACTTTGTGTGAGATATAAGAAAACGCTGCGACAGGATCGCAGCGTTTCTGTTTTAGCGGTTTATAACACGCTAAGCCTTATTAGGCCTCGATGCCATACTGCTCACGGTACTGGCTTACCGCTGCTAGTTGCGCTTCCATACCTGGTTTTTCAGATAAAAAGCTGATCAGATCCGCAAGCTTGATAATCGCCACAATACCACAGCCAAAATCACGCTCAACCTCTTGGATGGCCGACAATTCGCCCTTGCCCTTTTCTTGTCTATCCAGCGCAATTAATACGCCAGCGAGCTGCGCTTGATGAGCTTCGATGATTTCCATCGACTCACGGATCGCCGTTCCCGCAGTGATCACATCATCCACCAGCATCACCCGACCTTTAAGCTCGCTACCGACTAAGCTACCGCCCTCACCGTGATCTTTTTTCTCTTTACGGTTAAAGCAGTAAGGAATATCGATATTGTGATGTTCGCACAAAGCCACCGCTGTCGTGGTCGCAATCGGAATACCTTTGTAAGCTGGGCCAAACAACAGATCGTACTCTATGCCAGAATCCACTAACGCCGCCGCATAAAAACGCCCTAAACGCGCTAAATCACGGCCAGTATTGAATAGGCCAGCATTAAAGAAGTAAGGACTGATACGGCCCGATTTAAGGGTAAACTCGCCGAATCGCAACACCTGACGCTCAAGGGCAAATTCAATAAACTCACGTTGATAGGCTTTCACAATCTCTCCTTACGACTTTAACGTTCTATTTTTATTGGGTTATAGCAATATTGATTTAATAAAAAGCCCCATAACGGGGCTTTTTATCAATAACAATTAATTTAATGCGGCTTTCTGCACATCGACGATTTCGCGAATACTGTTCTTCGCTAAACCAAGTAGCTCAATCAACTCTTCGTGAGTAAACGGCTCACCTTCGGCAGTGCCTTGAATTTCGATAATCTTACCGGTTTCTGTCATTACCACGTTCATATCGGTTTCGGCAGCGCTGTCTTCAACATACTCTAGGTCGCTTATCGCTTCACCGTTGTAGATACCCACGCTGACCGCAGCGATTAAGAACTTAAGCGGGTTAGATTTAATAATGCCTTTACCACGAGCCCAGTTAAGCGCATCCACTAAGGCGACACAAGCACCAGTGATTGACGCGGTGCGAGTACCGCCATCAGCTTGGATCACATCACAATCGATGACAATGGTGTTTTCACCCAGCGCTTTCATATCCACACAGGCACGCAACGCACGGCCGATAAGACGTTGAATTTCTTGCGTGCGGCCAGATTGCTTGCCGCGAGCGGCTTCACGGTCCATACGACTATGGGTTGAGCGTGGCAACATGCCGTATTCCGCCGTCACCCAGCCTTGACCCTGACCTTTAAGGAAACGCGGTACACCTTCAGTAAAACTGGCGGTACAAAGCACTTTAGTTTCGCCAAATTCGACTAACACAGAACCTTCGGCATGGGCCGTAAATTGGCGAGTGATAGTAATGGGGCGTGTTTGTGCTGGCGTTCTGTTACTTGGACGCATGCGAAATTCCTGTATTCTGAGTCATTGACCGATTTTGGCTGCATATTATAGGGTTTTGTGCCTATAGATGCCATGCTTAGGGTGATTCTCTAGCAAACTCGTCACACAAACACCTAATCCCACTCGCTATTGGTGGTATGCCTTTAATCCTACAGCCATTGACTCTATAATCGCCTCTCATTATGACGATTAAACCACTAGGACAACCCATGATCCAAAGCATGACAGCCTACGCTCGCATTGAGCACAAAGCACAATGGGGCACTGCCTCTTGGGAAATTCGCTCAGTCAACCAGCGTTATCTCGAAACTTACCTACGTCTGCCAGAACAATTCCGCAGCTTCGAGCCCGTTTTGCGCGACCGCCTGCGTAAACGCTTAAGCCGCGGTAAAGTCGAGGTCAATTTACGCTACGAATTAGCCGATAACAGCAATAACGAACTTAAATTAAACCAAGGGTTAGCCAAGCAGCTACTCGACGCCGCCAGTTGGCTAAAGCAAGAAGCTGGACAGGGCGAAGTCAACCTCACCGATATTTTGCGCTGGCCAGGAGTACTTTCTAGTGCAGAGCAGGATATGGACGCAGTTGGTGCCGATTTAATGACCGCCTTCGACTTAGCTATCGACCAATTCATTGAAGCCCGTGGCCGTGAAGGCGCAGCCATCAAAGACATGCTCTTAAGCCGTTTAGACGGCGTGAGCGAGCAAATCGGTGTCGTGCGCGAGCACATGCCTAAAGTCATGGAATATCAGCGCGATAAACTCACCAATCGTCTCGCCGAAATCAAAGGTGAACTCGATCCCGCCCGCATCGAGCAGGAGATGATCTTATTAGCGCAAAAACAAGATGTGGCTGAGGAAATGGACAGGCTCGAAGCCCATGTTAACGAAGCCCGCCGCATCCTCAAAAAAGGCGGCAGCGAAGGTCGCCGTTTAGATTTTATGATGCAAGAATTTAACCGCGAATCGAACACCCTCGCCTCTAAATCCATCAGCACCGAAATCACCGCCGCCGCCGTCGAGCTCAAAGTGCTCATCGAACAAATGCGCGAGCAGATCCAAAACGTTGAATGATATCCACAACCATCCATTTAGCATCATTAACCATTGTTTTTAATCAATTTTAGCATATAAACTGTCTACTAACATCCATCTATACCCACCACTACCCACCACCATATGGTGGGTATATTGGTGGGTATGCTACAATAATCCCGATCGTCAGTGGTGGGTATTATTGGCTTTCATAAAAGCAACCTTAAGGTCATGATGGGGAAAGGATTTATGGGAAACCTGACAGTAAAAGAGATTGAGTCCAAGGCAAAAGGAGAGCAAGGCCGGTATGCAGATGGAAACGGTCTGTATTTTGTTGTCCCAAAACTTGGCGTTCCATATTGGATGCTCCGTTACACGGCACAATCTAAACGCAAAGAAATGACCTTAGCAAAATACAGTGATATGTCTCTTGCTGATGCGCGTGCAGAAGCTGCTACCAAAATGAAACAGTTTCGCGATGGTCTCGACCCGCTCGTAGCTAAAAAACGTGCAGAGCAATCTCAAATCAAAACTGTTGATGATCTCTTTGCCGATTGGCATTTAGGTAACGTTAAAAGACTCAAGCACCACGAAATCCCCGAACGTATCTACCGTAAAGACATTGCTCCCCATATAGGCAGCTTCAACGTCGATAGCGTCACAGCCAGAGACATAAAGGCTGTATTACAAGCCATTGCAGCCACTAACCGCCCAGCAATAGCTAACGATGCTCTAATGTACTGCAAGCAGCTTTTTAATCACGGCATAAAGCTGGATCTGCTTGGCGCAAATCCCGCAAGTGCATTTTCTATATCAGATGCTGGTGGCTTAGAAAAAAGTAAAGACCGCGCTTTAACGTTAGAGGAAGTCACCACGTTTTTTAAAATCGCTAGGGAAAATAGTAACAGCTTTAGCCGTGACAACTATCTAGCCTGTGCACTACTGATTACATTGGGAGTACGTAAGTCTGAGTTGGCTGAAGCGCCTTGGAAGGAGTTTAATCTTGATGAAAAGGTGTGGAATCTGTCCAAAGACAGAAGCAAATCAGGTGTGGGTATTGCAATTCCATTGCCTCCCATAGTGATGGGATGGTTATATGAGTTAAAAATTAGAGCACATGACTCCGAGTATGTCTTCCCAAGCAGACGCTCCAGTAAAAATCCCCATATGGGCCCTGATACGCTAAACCGAGCAATCACTAAACTATTTGGCCACGAAGCTGGTAAGAAAAAACAGCCCACAAACTTAATGGGTGATATGCCCCACTTCACTGTGCACGATCTACGTCGTACCTGCCGCACCCTGCTTGCAAAACAAGGAACGCCAGGGCACGTTGCAGAGCGTTGCCTTAACCACAAACTAAAGGGTGTTGAAGGGATTTATAACCAGCATGATTATTTCGATGAGCGAAGGGAAGCGTTAGAAAAACTGTCGCAATATTTGAATAACATTATAAATAATCCGATTATTGGGAATTAACTATGCTAAATCATTGCAATATTATTGAGTTTCATATTATAGTCTTAACGGATTTTTTAAAGAATTACAATTAATCAATACAGTACTAATAATTAAGGATGAAATATGTACGATCGTAAACGCGTATACTTTAAAAGTAGCGAAAAACAGTTATTTAACTCATGCCTAGATGCTGTGAAAAATTTAGGTTACTCTGCAAAAGTTCTTCCAGGCAATCTTTTAGAAATTAATGCTGGAGGGTTATTTTCAAAGAAAAAAATGATAATTGATATTGATAAAATTGAAAATGAAAATGCATATGTACTCCCACAATATATAGATACAGATGAGAGCGTTTATCTTGATAATGCATTTGAAAAAATAATTAATAAAATGAGACAAACAACGGGCTAATCTAATATTAACTTGATAACACATTAATGATGATGGTGTTAAAATCACCTTAAATAAAATGTATTCAGCACCATCATCAAATTATCAAGTTCATTTAGCCTTGCTTTATAACCTTTCCAGAATTAAACAAGCTTCACGATTTAGTTCAATAAACTCCAGCCAACTATATTGTGTCTTATAATTCAGCAGATATTGTTTATTAATCTGACAAATCAGAGGGCGTGATTCATATATTGTGCATAATTTTGATTCTGTATGATAGTACTGACAAATGCCGTCACCTCGATCGAGAAACTGTGTTTCAATTGCGCTGCCTACGTTACGACAGCAGGCTCCACACTGATTACAGGGAAATTCAGGACTTAAAGTCATAGCTTACTTAGCCAATTGCGTACGGAATCGATATTCCCTGATTCAAATGGGAGCGTGATATTGCGACGCTTAACTTCAGCATGTAGTAATAGGCCACGTTCAATTTCACAATTTACGGCCTCCAGATGTTGGGTAAAATGTTCCAACTCAGACACATCAATAGTAAATTCAAGAGCATAAAGCTCCGATAAATAACGATCCAGTTCTGCGTTAATCTGTTGATAATACTCCAGTGCCAGCTGGTATTTACTTTTAAAGTTATCCAAAAATGCCCAAACTTTTTTCATTAACTCACTATGTTCAAGAAAATATCCCATTACCAAAGTTAACAAACCTGTGGCCAACGCACTACAAAAAGCAGCAAGTTCTGGACCGAAAGGGAAAATGAAAATTTTTGCCAACATTTCATTAATTATCACCCCCACAGCTACAGCAACACCAGCGGCTAGAAGCTTACATACCGCTTTAGTTAATTGCCCAGGTGATAAATCATCTGGGTTAAATACTATAATTTTTAAAGCCTGTACTAAGTTATTCCACATTTCGCGAATCAACCGCACAATCATCTTCTTCGTGGTAAAAATAATATTGAAAAGCGTTGTTGTGACACTAGATAATATGCCGCCTATTGCTCCATCTTTAAACGAAATTAGAAAGGAGCTAAATTTTGCTTGTATCCGCTGCCAAATAGCATGAAATGCCTCTTTAATTTCAGCTAGAAAATCTCCCGCATCAAAAGCTTTACGGTGTTTTTCGAATATCACAGGGATTCGTTCGCGCAATTCAAACCACAACTCCGCCAAAACTAGCCCCAACATTTGTCGTGTTCCCATGCGAACCGCATTATTTAATGTGGCACTAGTAACTTCTTTAGCGAACTTACTGCTAGTGTAATATTCTTTATTGATAATTGAATTATATTGATCGCGAGCCTTTTTATCAGCTTCTTTCATTTTTTCAAAGTCAGCAGCAGCTTTATTTTCTAGCTTATTAAGGTGTTTTTTCTCTTCATCCGTTAATGTAGGTTGACTACGTAACTGTGCAATGCCTTTTTCTGTTTCAGCATATTGCTCTTGTAACACATGGATAAAAGAGTCCATTGTTTTCGCTTTTTTTGCCTTATTTAATGATTCATTAGTGAAGACAAGATTAGAAGAGTTATTAGCAAGATTTGCACCATTACACTCAGCAAGAATTCGACCTGAATCATTGTGGATCTCATTCGCGGAAATAATGTGGTCAAGGTTCTTTTTGCCATTAGCAACAAAATACTCGCCAGTATAGTGATCACGCAGCGTACCCTCCGCGTGTGCCGTTTTTCCAACTCGGTTGGTGGCAATGTAGTTTTCGTGGCTATGGTAATGATGCGAATTATATCCCTCACGTTGCTCATAGCGTTCGCGTTCTACATCAGTTGCATATACTCCTTGGCGCACATTTTGAATGGTATTAACATCACCACCATCCTTATCGTTCAGTAGAAGAAAATCCAAACCAAATGAGGTAGTCAGGCTTTTCACTACTGTCTGATGCAACTCTTCAGTCCAATCAAATTTAGTGGCATTCATTTCATTCTGTCCGATTTATAGCAACGCAGGGCTTAGACGCCCTGCTAAGATTAATTAAATACTAAACTTTCTGAATTTAGTGGCTGACACTCTCAACTCCTCATCTAGAACCTCTTTATTTAGCATCTTCATACCGTTGCTATCAGTTTGTTCTTGGATTTCTCCGTCTGTAATAACAATCTCGCCATTTTCTTGTATTACTGGTTTGAACAGTGGTTTCGTAACAATATCGGTTATGATTGCAGCTAACTCATAGCCATCCATAACTAATCTTAAAATGTCATCAGCCACATTATTTGCTTGACCTTTTATGCTTTCAGCATGCATGAATTTCAAAGGCTCAAAATAATGATTAACGAAAACTGCACATATTTCTCTAACGTGTAGATTAAGGCGATCCACATATTCCTTGATTTCATTCAGACGAGATTCTGCTGAAGTCATTTTTTCTACCACAGAGTCCACCTCAAGGGTGGTTTGACAGGCGCTATCGAACGCCTTTTCAGCGTGGCTATTGTAAGCCCAACCAGCAATAAGCAGAATTGGAGCAGCAACTGCAGTACCTAGTACCAAAGATCCACCCGCCATACCTAAACCACCAGTTGCTAGAGAGCCACCACCAAGCGCAGCCATGGTGGCATTGTATGCTGCAGCACCAGAGAGCGATGTAATAGCCGTTCCTGTAGAAGCAGCCCCTAAAGTCATAACTCCACCATAAGTAGCAAAACCAGCTGCCACTCCAACAGCCCCTGCACCAGTCATGGTTCCTAAATATTCGACCGCGGATATACTTAAATCCTGAATTTTATTAATACTATGCTGCGGAATTCCTATATTCAGAGCCTTTTTCTGATCTTCTTTCAGACGAGGAATCAGATCTTTGACTATTCTCTCAAACTCACCGAAATCCTTGCCGATACTCAATTTGGTATAACCATAGTTATTTAAACTTTTCAGCATATCTGACTCAGTCTTATCAAAGCTTTCTTTGTGCCGTTTATACAAATGCCTCGCGTCTTCTAATATATCTTCGGCTTGCGATTTTTTTTCGTAACCGTCATAGGCTTTTTTTGCCCCCAAAGCAGCAGCGGCAGCTGCTGCCCCCCAAATAATGAAAGGTAATGCCATGATCCATATCTCCTTGTTCAACTATTTATCGAGTTGTAGTTCACAAATGTAATCATTTTTTACAGCCAAGTAACTACGCAACATATTTAAAAAATCCATTTTTAGCCATTCAGGTTTCAGTATTTCGATATTCGGCAACCAAAATAAAATTAAGGGCATTATTTGACTCTTATGTGCCGCTCTACATCGCCAAGTTTCGCCACTTTCATCTTTAAATAAGAGTTCTTGTTGTGGCAATAAATCTCGTCTAGTAAAGTAATCAGAAATACTGTGATTAATACGGAATTGTACTTCAAACGTTTCCTCACTAACCCAAGGGTCTTGATATTCATTAATTAAAGAAAGTATCGAATTATTAACCGTAAAGTGTTCATTTTTTTTCGCCAACCAATTTATTTTACTTAAAGAAAACGACTTTAATTTTCCACTTTCTGTAGCCATCAAGTACCAAATACTTTTCTGGTTGACGAGCTTGTATGGATGCACAATACGAGTTGTATTTTTATAAAAAATGTCGCACACACAATTTTTTTGAATAGCATCCTCGATTAAATTTAAGTACCTTCGTAAGTCGTTTTTTGCCGAATGTTCAGCGGGAAGGTGCAAAACACGAATATGCTCATCTGAGGCTCGTTTCTCCAATCGTTTCCAAAAAAGTTCATTTCTGTCAGGAAAAAATGCATCAGCATCTAGCAGTTTAGCCAATGGGTTATGTAGAAGAGGAGATTTTGGATGAGTAAGCCGATATTCACCAGCTCCGCAGCGTTCGATAAATGAAGAGAGCATATTTAAATCACGATAGGCCGTACGCTCCGTGATATTGAATTTCTCCATTAAATGGAAACGATTGACTGTCCCATGTGTTTGTAATTCAATAAGAATATCAACTAAACGCTCTGCCGAACGGCTCCGTGTTAAATCAGCCATAAGAATTCACTATTCCTTTTCATCTTATACGCACTATAAATAAAGAACTGACATCCTTTGTCAGTAAATAGACTGATATGAATTTTTATATTTTATTTGTTCATCCGATTTCATATCCTTAAACAAAAACTCGAGATGAAATTTGAATTGCATCACACTAAATCTGGAAGGTATAAGCATGGTAATCCTTACGCAAGCTTGAATTTGTTACATGCTACACGATAAGAATTAACCTATGCCAGCCACTAAGATCATATTTTTAGTAAAAATTATACAAAACCATTAGTCCTGCACACCTCATCCAAAAAAACGCACAAAAAAGCCTCAACAAAGAGGCTTAATGTTGTTTAGTACTTTCAAGCTCTCAGCCAATCTTGTCTAGCAAGCACTTTTTCAGCGATAGTGATTTGTCTAGCCGTAAACTGCTGCTTTCTCGTATTCCAAGAGTGAAAACTTTCAATGACTTGTTCAGTGCTTCTTGCGTGCTCATACTTGTTTAGCCAGTGAACGGTTGCAAGAAGTTCTAAGCCTAGTGGTGATTCAAACCCTTCTACTAGCTCAGATACTTTTGTAAATCTTTCACGCGTATCAGGATGTTGCTCCAGGAACTCTTGTGCTTCTTTGACAGCTCCAGGAACGAGTTGAAGCTCTTTTTCAGGCTTATCACCACCGTCCGCATAGCCAGATATGAAGTGCCCTTCAATAGCATTAAGTACATGACGTAGATTCTGAGCATAAGGCCCATAATGCGCCTTTTGATAGTTCAAACGTAACGGCTCTCCAGCTTCCTGCATAAAATACAAAAGCTTATGTACTTCAAGTAATGATACCGTTGGGTCAAGTAAACCTTTCAGGTAACGCTGCATCAACTCTATTAATACCGCTCTGCCTGCCGTCATCTTCGGCACTTCTTTTTGCTTTGCTATTCTATCGTTTTGTGGAGCGCCTGATGGTTCATAAAGCAAAACTTTAACATCAATTAATGGCAGCATTGCTGTTTCGATTTTTTCACGTACCACCAGCCAATCTAATCCACCTAAACCAGCTCCTAATGGAGGGATGGCAATAGACTTAATGCCAAGCCTTTGAATATCTTCAACGAGAGCAAGTAAACCTGACTCGATATCCTCAATTCGACTTGCACCTCGCCAATGACGCTTTGTTGGAAAGTTAACGATAAAGCGAGGATTTGCAAGTTGCCCAGTTTCAAAGATAAACATTTTGCCAGGTTGCACATTTTTACTGTTACAAGCTGCTGCGTAAGCTTTAAAGTTATCAGGCCAAGCTTTCTTAAACTGCAAAGCGATACCACGGCCCATAACGCCAACACAGTTAACTGTATTTACGATTGCTTCTGTATCAGCACGTAAAATATCACCATGAGTAATTTCAATCATATTTACGGCCTCCTCAGTAATACCAATTGGGGTTAATTCGAACAGGTGGTCTGTGTGCAACTCTTTGCAACGTATTGACTACCTGCTGATGAATGATTGGTGATTGTACAACAATTTCCTCCACTAAATGCCAAGGAAAACTATGTTCCATCAAAAACTCAGCTTGCTTGCCTTCTTTGCAACCTTGCCATTGTCTTGCTTCAATCGCTTGCCAATCTAGCTCATTTAGCCGAGCGAGATCATTTCTATCTTCAAAATAGTATGAGCCAGCATTTGAAAGTGTAAACGCCCATCTACGCCTTTGCTGCTGAGCCCATTGAACCGTAGCGTGCAAATCTGCTTGAAGATGGATAATCGGCCCTTGACCACCTCGGTAAACTAACTCAGCATTATCAGCCCTATGAATCACGTATAACATGATCGAACGCGGGCAGAAATAAAATGGTACACATTGCCCAACATACAAATCAGGGTAACTATCCAACGTTAGCTCATTGAGACGGCGCTGTTTGATAGTGTTCATACCTATCGTAGTACCTGCGGCCTGTTGGGCAATTATCTGAGCATCACAAAGCAGCGCATTCGAAGCCAGAATGGAAGCTAAGCGATCGACATGAACAATATGATAAATTTTAGGCTGTGCAGGTACCATTTTTCACCCCATGGCCGTTACAGAATTAGCTAACCGCTTTTCGTGACCAAACGGTGTGGTATAAAAACGTTGTTCAATGCCGTAAAGCAGCAGTTTTAACTCGTCGTCATTGGATATTTCGAACTTTTGATTTTCTTTATCAAACCTTAATTTTTGCTCACCACAATAGCCATCGATGTAATCGAGCATATTGGTTTTATCATCGTCAGACATAGCCTCAAGCGTCGCCATGGCAAGGCCAATACGTTTTCGGTTAGGTTTTGAAACGGTTTCGACATTGTAGTCGTTACTCAGTTCAATGAACGACTTATCCAAAAACTGTTCAACCTCTTCTTTTGTCGCTTCTTTGTATAGCTCATCGATGCCTTTAAAAATGCTCGATATCGTAGCAAGGCTTTTGAATATCAAGGTATCGGCTGCCTTGAAGTACAAGGCATCCGGCAAGGCGTTTATCACCAAGCGGGTTTGGCTTTGTTCAAGGGTTGCTGCTTCGCCAAACACCAATGTTTTGCGCTTAACAAACAGGCTTGGAGTAATTTTTTGAAAATAAAAATCCTCACCCTGAACAGCAAATAAATAGCCAATATTTGAGAAGTTTTCTTTGGTTAAATCATCATAGTCTTTTGAATCGTAGTCTTTTTTCAAAAGGTCAATACAGTACGCTTGGTTGCTAAATCCTTCAATTTTAAACCATGTATCTTCATCGAGGTTATGGTCTGGGTTATATGGCACACAGGCAGTTAAATCGACGGTAACTAAATCAAAAAGAGATTGATCCGAAACCAATTTGAAAATACGTTTTTTTGCTCTTGTTTTTATGTGTGCCAGTATATGGTCCATCACTATTCTCGCTCGATAAAGGTGTAATTGTTAATGCGGTAAGCCAAGGGTATTTGAATGTCGCCTGGCTTTTTATAGCGCGCTTTGCTAATCAGAAAAATAGCCGTGCCATTGCGAGTGGTGATGTTGTAAAACTCATAATCAAATAATAAAAACAACGGGTTAAAGTAGAGCGCCTGCGAAAGGTAAGTAAACACAAATAACACCCCATAGACAAACCACAGGGTTTCCGTGTTACTAATGCTCAGCGCAACAAAAAAGTAGCCCAAATAACTGGGTAAAAAACTGTTATTGGCATGCTCAATACTGGCGACTTCACCCGCTTTAAACTCGTCTTTGCCCAAGTATTTACTTAGCCAAATACTCAAACCCGTTGATAGAATTGGTATTGCTAAGTAAAACAAATAAGACACTGCGTTCGGAAGTGCTGCTGTCCATCCTAAATAAGTCAAACCACCCAGAAAATAGCCGAGTGTAATGCCTTTTTGCACCAAAAAGATAATCACCAGCAGCGAAGTGGCATTGAACGTCAGTAAAACCCGAAACGCAGCGTTGATCATTTCACCGTTACCTGACCGTTCATTAGCATGGGGAGTAGCCAGTAGCGGAGCGAAGCTAGCTTTGTATTTTCTCGCTGATTTACAATCAGTTGCTTTAATATTGGTTCTAAATGTTGTCCGAGTTTTTCAGCGACTTTCAAGTTAAATGGTTGATCAAATCGCATCATCACGTTTGGATTTACACGCTTATGGCTATTTGATGTACCTGTCGCCGATTGAGTGCAATGCGCAATAAATTGCGGGGATGTTGCTATCATATACATAAAGTTTTTGATAGAGGCATTCGGACAACGCCAAACAACAAATTCAGTTGAGCAAATCTGTTCAGGCTCTGCCATTGCATACACAACCCTGTTAAACCAAGGGTTTAGTTTTGATACGAGCAAGTCGGTATCTTCAACAGTGAATTTGTTACTTCCAATAGTATCTCCCCGCTCAACACCGAAAGTATTTGTTGCATCAAATACGGGGATACTGAAATGCTTAAATAGTTTTTCGGGGTAGTCTGCGGGATTAATAGACTCGTTGCTTACTCTAGTAATTGAAGATAAAGGCGCAACCTCCCACCCCTCCGGTATTTCGCGCTTTAGGGTTGGGTTGTAGACCATTTTGCCGCCGGAGGTTTTGTAGGGTTTGCCTTGGCCTTGTGGTGAGTCATCGGGGAAGTCGAACTGTACAAACCAGTAGTCGTACAGAGTTTTAGCCATGGCTTCCAGCTCGACGTTGATACGGTTGTTGAGTTCGATTTTTTTATCAAGTGATCGTAAAACGTTAGAGATCTTCTTTTGCTCATCCGGCTTAGGGACTTTAATCTTCACAGGATAAATATAATTTCTGTTAAGTGATGGCTGTGCACTACCAGAGTTGAGTCGATTGAAATCAAGGTTTTTCAGCAGATAATAGGTAAAGTACTTATCGTTTCCTTTGTAATCAGTAACGTACATGGAAGTGTTATGCGGCCAAAAGTCCAGCTCTGACAAGTATACTTGTCCAAAAGAACTACCACTTCGACCGATAACGACGCCAGGGCCACTTGCTTTTGAAGTACCATGAGTGCCGTTTTGACCTCCAGCCCCCATTACGGGAATATTGCCATCGGTTCTTTGGTCTGCTGTGAGGTCATAGCCTCGCTGAAGTGCAAGAAACTGACCTAAGGTCTTTGCTTCCCAGTTACTCATACTTCAATCCCGCCAACTGCTTTTTAATCTCAGTTTCCAATTCACGAGATTGACTAAACAGGTTATCTAAATTACTGGTAAAGCCCTGCATTTTTTCGGCGAACTGCTTTGGCGTTATATCCATATATTCGATTTTCACATCAAAATACTGACCCGCACTAAACGAGTAGTTTTTGGCTTCGATGTCGTCATAACTCACCACAACAGAGAAATCTTCCTCCACATCTTTGAAGTTGAATACATCGACAATGCGCTGCTCTTCATCAGCGCTAAGAACAGTCTTTTGGTTTTTGCCGTCTTTGATTTTCTCGCCTAGGTCGGAAGCGTCAATCAGCACCACCTTTCCTTTATTACTGGCGTCAATAAATAGAATGGACACGTTAGTGCCTGTGGTGGCAAAGATATTGGATGGCATAGACACCACTCCCGCGAGCATTTTATTTTTCACTAAATGTTCGCGGATGCCTTTATCGATACCCGATTGGGCGGTAATAAAACCTGTTGGCACAACCACAGCGGCTTTGCCGTTTGGCTTAAGTGAGGCAATAATGTGCTGTAAAAACAGCGAGTAGATCGCCATTTTGTCTTTATCTTTAGGTGGAGCCTTGGGTATACCCGCAAAGAAGCGTTCCTTGTTTACTTTACTGTCGAGTTCATCCCTATAGTCGCTAAAATCGAGCTTAAATGGTGGGTTAGAGACAATATAGTCAAAGCGTTTAAGTTCTTTTCCGTCTTTATGATAGGGATGTAATACCGTATTACCTTGGATCACATTGGGAATAGAATGCACCAAGTTATTTAAGATCAAGTTTAAACGCAGCAGGTTGGATGATTTTTGCGAAATATCTTGGGTGTAAATGCTACAGCGGTTTTCACCAATGGCATGGGCCACGTTCATAAGCAAAGTACCTGATCCCGCCGATGGGTCGTAACAGGCAACATTTCGTACTGTGCCTCGCTCAGCTTGTGGCACTAAAATTTCCGCCATAATGCGTGCTACCGCATGGGGAGTGAAATATTCGGCGTATTTACCGCCGGCGTTGCTGTTGTAGTCTTTGATCAAGTATTCAAAGATGGTGGCGTAGAAGTCGAATTTTTGGGTGAAGATACGCTCAAAGCTGAATTCCACCAGTTTATTGATAATCGCACGGCAGAATGCATCGCGCTTTGAATCATCAGCAATGTATTGGCTGATACGGTCGAACAGCACCACTTTTGCGCCGCCATCGGTTTTTACTGCGAACACCTCGTTATTGGTGATGGCAATGTCGATAAGGGTATCGTCAAACAGTTTGGCAAAGTCGGGCGCGTTTTGTTGGCTAAACAAGTAGCTAATAAAGTGCTGTGGCTTTAGCCGTGCGGTGTCGCCGCCCATTTGCAGTTGCAGCATGTCGAGGTCGTCTTCGCTCATGGCCGCTAGCGCTTCTTCCCACTTGTCGGCTTTGGCGATGGTGTCGTCGAGCTTTTTGGCTTCAAAGGCAAACTTGTCGTTTAAAAACTTGTACAAGAAGATTTGGGTAATGATTTTAAATTCGTTACCGTCGTTACCTAACCCATAGTTAGCACAAATGCTTTTTAAGCTATCAATGAGGGTTTTGGTTTTTTGCTGAAATTCTAATTCAACCATGGTGTTTCTATTTCCTAATGGGTGTAACCGGCGCTATTTGTCAGTAGCGACTAAGCAAGCATTACCACGCTTGGCTGCCAGTATTAAATTCTTTTAAATATTCCGCGACGACGAGGTGATTTATGTAACGCGAGGCGTCGGCGTTGAGTTTGATTTGCTGCTCTTTCATAAAGCGACCAATCACCAGCGGCATCATTTGGCGTTCAAAGTAACTTTCGTTATCCAGCACTTGGCTGTTGTTGAGCACTTGCTCGTCGGCGTCTTGCTTTACGCCCGCCAGTGCCTCAAAAATTTTACGCTCTGACTCGCTGATGTCGCTTTGGCTTTGCTGGCGCTCTTGCAAGCGTTTGTGAATACGGGTGTATTTGGCATCGCCTAGGTACTTTTGCTTTAGCTGGTTGTTTTGGCGGTTAAGCTCTTTGACGCGGTCGTGAATTTTATTCAGCGCGTCGATATTGGCATTCATTTCATCTTGGGTCACTTCACTTAAGTTTTTCTTTTTAAACAGCCGCTCTAGCTCTTCTTTTAAGCTGACAAACTGCGGGTCCTGCTGGTCAAAATTGCTGGCTAATGCTTCGCGAGTTTGACGCAGGGTGTTTTTGAGCTTGTCGGCCAATACCAGCTCTTCTTCGCCGATTTTGGTGAATGTAAAAATTACATCCTCTAGAGCTCTATTGAGTAAGTTACCAATGTCAGCGCCATCTTGTATTGAGTTGGCAAGGTTCAGCATATCTAGTCTATCGCTGGTAACTCGAAATAGCACATTGAGCTTGGCAAAATCTAGCTCAGCCAGACTCTCATAATCACCTTGTAAGCGGATGAGATTATACAGGCTACGGGCGTCGGCTAGGGCTTTTTTTAATGCCAAGACGGTATCACGATCCTGAATTTGGCTGATCTGGTTGCAAAACTCTTCCATGTTGTCGGTATCAAAACGAAACAGTACGTCCTTGATGTGCTCAATTTCTTGCTTGATCTCTTCCTGCGATTTAAACAGCTGTGAGTAGTGCTCCATCTCATCGCCAAGCTCCGACTGTAACTCGTCGAAATAGGCTTTGTTGGTGGCATCGAACTCTTTACTGATGTCAGCAAAATCGACTACATAGCCGTAACGGAAATCTTTGTAAGTGCGGTTTACCCGCGTCAGTGCTTGCAGCAAGTTGTGTTTGCGGATCACTCGACCGAGGTAGAGTTTTTTCAGGCGCTTGGCATCAAAGCCGGTGAGCAACATGTTGTACACAAACAAAAAGTCGATTTTGCCTACTTTGAAGTCTTCTACCCAGTTTTTGCGCTCTTCTTTGCTGCCAATATCATGCAAGATCAGCGCGGCATTTTTTACCTTTTGCGCTTGTTTTACCGATTCGGCATAAGCCGTTGGCGGAGGTTCCGCAACTTCTAATGGTGTATTAATGCTTTGTGGTAAAACAGGCGTTTGGGCATACACTGCATTGAAAATCTCAAACATTTGCTTGGCTTGGTCTGAGCTATCGCAAATGACCATGCCGCCAATCGTTGCATCGTTTAGTGCACTACGGCTCTTTTCAAAGTCGGTCACAATGTAAGTCAGCATGGGCTCAACAAAGCTTGGGTGTGCATAGATTTTTTTACGATCGACATCGCCCATTTTCACTTCGGCTTCTTCTAGGGCTTTTTGCAGTTCGATTTTGTATTGGGTGCTGATTTCTTCACGAATTAAGCGCAAGGTATAGCCGTCGGCAATGGATGCGTTGTAGTAGTACTTGTGAATGTAATCACCAAACAAAGCGCGGGAGTTGTAGTCATCCCCCAATAACGGCGTACCGGTTAAGCCGATTTTAATGGCGTTGGTGTCTGACTGACTTAAATTGGCTAAGAAGCTACCTTTGGGGTTGTAGCTGCGGTGCACTTCGTCCAAAAAGTACACTCGCTGAATCGCAACGTTGTAGTCTTTGGTGCTAACTACATCAGGATCATCTTCAAATTTTTGGATATTCACTACTGTGATTTCTGGCTTACCAGAATGATTGTGGATGACTTGCGTCGCTTTGATATCGCGTGCAAATTCTTCCCGTGAATTCACTGTATATACCGTAAGACCGCGAGCTGTAAATTCACGTAGTGCTTGTTGTAACAAGTCTAACCTATCGACGATAAAGTAAAACTTAGGGATCACCTGTTGGCGTTGGAAGTAGTCAGTTAAAAATCGCACGTTGTAAAATGTGAGTGCAGTTTTCCCACTGCCCTGGGTGTGCCAAATAATGCCTTTTTTAACACCTGTGTTGAGCTTATCTTCAATCGCTTTGGTGGCAAACAACTGCGGGTAACGCATAATGTGCTTTTGTAAACCGTCGGACTCAGACACATACGTCAGTGCATAGCGAAGAATAAAGGCTAAGCGATCACGACTGACCAAAGAACTACAGATACGATTGGTTGGACGTTCGGGCTGTTTGTTCGTTTGAAATTCAGGATTACTGCGGATCACTTCTAGGTTATTGTCTTTTAATACTCTTAGCTCATCTTCATCCGATATAGGCTTCAATAATGCAGTGAGGTTTAACACCTCTTCTTCGCGGAAGTAATTGAATACAGGTTTGTGGTATGAACTGCTAGCGTAAAAGGCTCCTTGTATAGGTTCTGGTTCGCCCTCATCGTACTCCATGTTATTGGAGAAAATCATAAACTGGGTGATATTGGCAAAGCGCTTAAACTTAGAGTTCTGAAAGCGTTTATTGATACGGTCTCGTTCAGCCAAAATCCCCTCTCGGTTATTCGGCTTTTTCACCTCAATAAATACCAACGGCATACCGTTAATCAACAAAGTAATATCTGGGCGAAACTCTTCATCACCGTTCTTACAAGTCAGTTCTGTGACCACATGGAAACTATTGTTATTGAAGTTCTCAAAATCGATAAGCTTGATATTTGAACGCTCTGAAAGGCGCTCGAAAAAGGCGCGACCTAAATCTTCGTTATCCAGTAGCAACTTAGCATCGTTGAGCAGACGTCTTGCTTCGTCTTCTTCGATGCCTTGGTTTATCTTGGAAATTGCTTTTTTAAATAACTCGGGAAAGATGTTGGTATCCAGGTCCCAAGAGTGATCTTTTAGCGATAAGTACTGATAACCCAGGCGCATAAGGTGAAGTATGGTAGGGATTTTAACGCGAGAATCTTCATTGAACACTGGACAATCCTTGTTTGTAAGTAATCAGACGGGCCTAGTATAACTCCTTAATTTTACAGAGTCTTGTCTGTACCTCGATTACTGTGAACCAGTTAATTGTGTTAATTAACAGCTTTAGTTTTCTTTTATCTTTAGTACCTTGCGAAATCTGAAAAATAAACTCAATTAGCTTTGATTAGGTGAAGGCTGGTGTCTGCCTTCACCTTTTTTATGCTGTTTATTAAAGGCATTCTGTTACCACACCATCCCTCTGCGCAACCCTTTCCAAAATCCCCTCTTGTACTTCACTTTCTACCCAAGCGGCCGCACGACTACCAAGTGACAATGCCTTGAATAGAAGAGTTGCATTGTGCATAAGCTGTCACGCTGTTTGTTAGCGGTATTCCATAAATCATCTTCAAAGCTTTTGCTGATTTTCATTGTGGGTACTTTAACTAGTGCTGCTTGGGCGGGTTCTGTGGCCATGTAAATGCGTTCTCTTCGCCGTTTGAAACATAACTGGAGTTAAACGCTTTGAAGGCGAAGAACTAAGGGTTGGATGTCTCAACCCTTTGTGTTGATCATTAGGGCGACAAGACAGGCGCATGCCGGTGAGAGCGATGCGCTTGTCTATACGTCAGTTAGTGCCCTGTTTGAATAGTCGTTGCCATTCCAGTGCTTAATGCATCGTGGCTGTTAGGCAGGTAGTGTATTGCAATAGTAACTAAGCAAGTACTGTAAGCTCTGAATGTTGTCCTTACCCTAGCTTGTTTTCGGTGGTCCCTTGGTTTATTTAGGTTTTTTTAGTTATTGCTCATAGGCTTACTTATAGAGGGATTAAGCCAAAAAAAAACATTTCAATCTAGTAATGGAGGACACTCTTAGCCTTTGAAGGCGGGAGGTTGTAAGGGATATTCTGAAGTTAATTAATGTGCTGTAAAACGGATGTTGGTAAGGGCTTAAACGGTTGCACTTTGGGCATCTCGCTCCTCTATTCTTGTTAAAATCCATTCTTGCACTTCACTTTCTACCCAAGCGGCAGCTCGGCTACCGAGTGACACCGGTCTGGGAAATGTTCCTTCTGCGATGTACTTGTAGATAGTGGAGCGTGCTAGACCTGTGTAATCCATAACTTTAGTAAGGCGAATTAGTTTCATGATGAGTTTCTCGGTTATTGTCTCATCACATATGTCCTTCGAGTAATTTTTAACTTTTTCCTTATTTCCAAATATTTTCAGATATATATCACTCCTGTGCATAAGCCCTCTAACGCTTTCAAGGAGCCTGATATGTCAACAAAAGCGATGCACACTAAAACTGAACCTAACAACTCAATAGACCAACCTATAAACCAGTGGCCGCAAACTGCCGAAGAGGTCCTCGCCTCTGCCGCCAATATCATTGCCGAACGCTATGTGAAGAAAGATGCTTATACCAACCCTCAGGCCACTAAGGATTTTTTAACTTACAAACTCGGCGGTTATGAGCGGGAGGTGTTTGCGGTGATGCTGCTCGATAATCAACATCAATTACTTGAATTTAAAGAGCTGTTCTTTGGCACCTTAGATGCTGCCAGTGTTTATCCACGAGAAGTGGTTAAGGCTGTGTTGGCCGTTAATGCGGCGGCTGTCATCTTTGCCCACAACCATCCATCCGGCGAGTCTGAACCTTCGGCTGCAGATAAAAACATCACTAAACGGTTAACCGATGCACTGGCGCTGATTGACGTGCAGGTGCTTGACCATATTGTGGTGGGTCGTACACCGGTGTCCTTTGCTGAACGCGGCTTACTCTAGTCCCGCCGTCACACCGCTTTTCATCCTTATCAAGGAGTCCACCATGATTGAATTTACCGACAGCTTTTCACAGGCCTGTGTCGCCGAGGCCTGCGCCGCTTTTCCTGAGCTGCGTAACCGTTTGGCGGTTGAACTGATTTTGCCAATGTTTGTGCGGCCGCTTAATGCCATGGGCCAAGTGATTGGCAAGCCAATTGTGGCACCGAATCCAAAGCTGCATAAAACCGTATTAAGTGTGTTTCACCGTGATGTGGTTGAACACTTACCCAAGGAGATTGCCTTCTGCCGCTATGTTTGCCCCTGTGACAGTTATGGAGTCCCTACTGGTGAATGGCAACGGGTGATTAACGGTGTGTACTTTAACCATGGCAGCAACGAGAAGCCTAATTGGAGTGTGCATACCTAAAGACCGTATAGCCCGATAACGATCACTCCTTACATTTCACCCTTCTAACCATAGAGGTTCCTATGACAACCCTAAAGCTTTTCGATATTGAGCACGCCTGGGGTCTGCCCCGTAAAGTATCTCCCCGCTTTGGTGCGAGACTGATTTTGCGTGGTATGCATTTGGATTATCTCAATGACAGAGCAAGTTTTGTCGGTGAGTTTTCTCCTGAAGTACGCAAACGCTTCAATCACGCTTTCCCAAAATTAGTTAAACAACTTGAGCGATTAGTCGTCACCGGTGAGATAGATGCAAGAGAGCAGCACAGCGTCACCATTGAGTACGATGACTTTACCTGTGAGGCCGATACCTTAGGCAGCCATGGTTATTTGTATATTGCTGTCTATCAATCCGCAGACAAACCACTACCCACATTAACACTAGCCCCTTCGATAACCTTGTAACACCAAAGCGCATCCTGATACCTCATCACACTCCATCAGACTCGTTTCACTCAATCTTTACCCCACCAGCAAACATAGCAAGAGCCCAGGAGTTGTAGCTCCTAGGCTCTTGCGTGTGCGCGTAAATCAAAGAAGGAATATCCCATGACATTAACCATCAAGCGTAACCAACAGCCAGCGATACCAGATCGTTTTTACCAAGTGATTGAAAAGGAACTGGCTAACGTCGATCCAAAAGATGCCAATGCGATCACGCTCAATTTTAGAGATCCAGATTACAGCGCCGAAGATGGTGGCTTTCATCCTGTCGAAGTCCGGCTTGAGAAACAGCAAGAGCACTGGCGTTTAGTCTACGTCACCGACTTTGCTTTTCGCGGTCATCCCTTCCCTGAACTCGTCAAAGACATCGATATCTGCTTTAACAGTAAGCAGGTCTATAGCTTGTTTAGTGGCTGGATTGGCGAGCGGGAATGCAGAGCATTAATCGATTTATTTACCCAAAACTTTGCCACTTATTTCGATATGGGCGTTTACAAGGTGAAGGTCAGTTTGGATTAAACCACTTAGCCAAATGAAGTTCCCAGAATCCTAAAACGGGAACACTCAAACCCTTGCCCCATGCGGCTCTCAACAACGCATGTGCCCAAAAACACGCTATAGCAAAAAAGAGGAACATGACCATGCCTGAAGTTCAAGCCGTTAAAGATCAAGACACCGTTAAGCTTATCAGCTACCTACTGGAAAGACAGTTTAGCCAGCAACTGGCCGATGTGTGGAATATCGGCCTTAATCTCGCCCTGCGGATCTCCGACTTACTCTCGATTAAGTTCAGCGATATCCAGGGCGATAGGCTCATCATTAAGGAATCCAAAACCGGCAAAATCGCCAATATCAAGCTCAACTCAAAAACGATGGAACGGATACAGCGAATTGCGCGTGAGCATCCGAATCACATTTACCTGTTTCAGTCTTACCGCAATCAACGAGCGAAAAACATCAAACCCGCGCCTTTGTCACGCCGCTATATTTGCCGCGCCCTAGCGATGATTGGTGAAGAGCTCAAAATTGCCTTAGGCACCCATTCAATGCGCAAGACCCGAGGTTATCTGCTGTATCAACAAACCAAAGATATTGGCCGAGTGATGAAAATGCTCAGACACAGCGCCGAAGAAACAACCCTCCGGTATATCGGTATTGAGCAGGACGATATCGATAAGGACTTTGTCGAGCTAGAAATCTAACCCGCGCTTATCGCTTACTCGATAGCGCCTCATTTACAATCCTCACACAGCCAACGGACTATCAACGCGAACACCTGCAACTAACCTCAGTCTGCATGTCGTAATGGCGCGTCACAATGATGCCCCCTGGCTAAGGAAACATTTATGCAAGCATTACAACCTGGCGATCACCTCGTTACCAATATCGACGTTCTCGGCTTAACCGAACACCATGGCCTCTATGTGGGCAATGGAAATGTTATTCACTTATCTAAACAGGGCATGATTGAAGAAATCGACCTGCAGCGATTTGCTGGTGGCCATAAGATCAGAGTGAAAAAGTCCAGCCTGTTTCCCCATCAAGCTATTGAGCTTGCACGCAGTCAACTGGGTTATACCTCATACGGCGTTGCTACGAACAATTGTGAGCAGTTCGTCAACGAATGCTTAGAAAGAACCAGCACCTCCAATCAAGTCAGTAATCTCACTCACGTTGCCCTGCAAGGCTCTGCCAGAGCAGGCTTACTGGGAAGTACTGCTTCAAAGCTGGCCACGGGAACCGTCGCAAACGTCGTGTTAGCCTCTACCGCAGTAAAAATGACTGGCGAATACCTAGGGCTACCCGATAACCTCAACACGCTCCTAGGGACGCCAGGGGATCTTGTTGCTAAGCCTGCCGAATGCCTACTAAAAGGCACCACGCAAACCCTGGGTGAGAGTTATGATTGCTTAAGCCAAGGTGAGATAGCCGATGCAGGGATCAAACTCGTCACAGGCAGTTTAGAAACCGGCTTAAACACCATGCTGATGACAGCAGAAGTGGGCATCAATGGCGTAAAAGCCGGTGCAGAGCTAATAGCCGATGCATGGCACTGGCTAAGGTCATAAGTATTGAAGTCAACTCTTTAACAACGAAGCGGCCCTCAAGCCGCTATCGTTGACACACTTAAGGACCAATACAGCTCAGGTCCCACAGCTAAGCACCTTTATTTTTTAGCTTAAACCTTAAGAAGCTAACTCTGTCACCACGCTTAAATACGACTACAACCGAATGAACGTGTTTTATCGCCATAATGCTTAGTCTCTAGCTTGGCAAAATAGCTCAAGCGGAAGAAAGCACTCGCAAAGGTTTGAGGATAATTCGGTGCATTACGATTGAGATAGTAAACAGGTGTATCCTCAGGGAAATGGACTAAATGCCGAGTACTGTAATCATCTAATCCCAAGGCACTGGCCCAGGCTTCAACAATCTTAGTACTCAGGTTTTGTCCACTTCGATTGTAATTACCGAGATGGTTATAGGCATCGTTATTGAGGAAGATAGCGATATGGTAATGGTCTGTATCGGCATCAGCTCGCTCCCTTGCCCAAATATAACGCAGAGTACAAGGATGCACCCGCTTACCCTCACGGCCCTTGATAAGCCTATCATGCTGGATTTTAGCACTCAGAGATTTAAAGAATTTGCTGATTACCGTTGAATCATAAACTATAGGTGAGTCACGAAAATTGAGCTGTGGTAGATGCAAATCAAACCGCACCATAAAGGTACGAGGGTGCTCAGTCAGAGCAGCTTGTAAGGTCTGTAGAATGGCGCTTAAGTATTCAGCGCTGAGTGGCCTAGGATAAACATTGAGGCCTTGGTATTGGCCATTGCTGATGACGGTAAGGTTAGTGTTTGAGGTGTGACGTGAGTACATATTGATATCCCATATTGGTTAAGTTACATAACGTATGGGGTTTGTGTAATTTATAACTCAAAAGACAAACAGTGATTGATATCACTTGTAAAAGTTAGCTCATCTATGGATGACAGCTAACTCTGTATGTTCATGGGAGGTAGTGTTAGAGATACTGATGAAGGAATACTATTGAGTAGTAGGTATGACTACAGACTAATAGTATTAACAAACAGGCAATCGCAATAACTGAAATCCCCGTCAATCATTGAGCGGTAGATCGGGCGAGCAAGGGCGATGGGATCTCACATCGCTCGACAATTAAACGACCATTTAGTCACAACCGAAGCGCATTTTGTGAACTTTGATTTCATTGACCTTTACAATATTTGGAGAATTCACCAAATTCCATCCTTGGTAAGCCAAGATCTGATCACCCAGCGCCATGCTATCTTTGACCTTAGCTGAGGTAGGTAACCATAGTTGCAAGACAAAAGTGGTAAACTCACGCTCCTCTCTACTCTGCTGTTCACTGCTTACATCATCGCCTACCAGAGCTTCAGTTTGCTCACTTTTCTTCTCAACCTTTGCAAGCTTTATCGTTCGGGTTGAATGCATAAAATGTCCAGGCAACCACCCAACAAAATTTGGAAATAGCTTATATTCACGAACGAATAATCTTAGAAATGGTGCAAACTCAGCAATTTTAAACATCAACTCATCCGTTAGAGCTTTGAGGACAAAATCAATCAAATGAGCAGTATCGTTTTCAGTTGGTTGCTGAACATTACAATCGTTCGAATGTAGGCCTTTGGCTGAAATGACTAAACTTTCGGGCATGCACAAACCATATTCCAAGGCCGATCTGATAAACCGTTGTAGTGTTTCATTCTTCAAAATGTCATGAGAAGTATCAAGCACCTTCTCATGCGATAACCCTAACAGCACCGTAGATACGCATAGATGGTGAATGTAAACGCGTAGTCTGGGATCAAGAAAACCTTTAGCCATAGCTAAATACGACTTGTCATCGAGAACACTATTTTGCAATGGGATCTGCTGCTGTTTCTTTTGTTGCTGGAACTTACTATTGAAGCTGATAACCTCCCTTAAAAAGTTAAATTCCTGCAAATGGTTTTGCTGTACAGGCACGCCAAAATTTACGCAATTTAAGGCTGCACTGCGGAGTTCGAGCTTATACATTGTGGGTAAAGCCACAAAAAAATCACTGTTTTTAACTTCTTTGGCTACCAAAGAGATTGCACCAGCTTTCACCAAAAAGTTCCAATTTTGTTCCAATTGCTTGTCCGATAAACCCGACCATTTTTTTAAAGTTTCAGTCGAATATCCAATGGCATAGCCAGCCTTATTAGCCAATAACACTAAACATGCCCATTGCAAGCGAATGCCTTGCCTAGGCAACTTCAGGTCCGTAGCAAACAGCACATCTCTTAACTCTTCTTGGAAGTCACAAGTAGCGAGTGTGTTTTTACAGCGCCGATACCCTTCACTGGTCAATTGAAAGTGGAAACGTGAGCGTGGCTTATCGGGTGAAGGACTCACATCAAGGTTTGGGAATTTTAACATATACCCTTCTTGCACTAAATAGTGCAAGCCAGCTGCGATAGTTCTCTTTGGCATTTTGAACAATTTACTTAAATCCTGAATGTCACCACCAATAAAAAGACCGCCTTGTAAGGTGGACCATTGGAGCAGCAACAATCTAGTTTCAGGCGGTGCATCCGTCATTGATTCAAGTACGTTCACTATTAATGTCCTTTGTATTCCATACGTGTTTACCAATAATACACATTATTGCTAAGAAAACCCTAGTATAATTGGTCACAAACAATTAATGTCGTTACTTGTAACGTTACATTGTAACGTCGTAAAAATTTCTAATATTTTTAAATATGCAAAAACGGAAAATTAGATGATTCTAATGCATGGTGATGTAATAAAGCTTTTCAGTTTTCTGAATTCTGAGACTCCAGACAGTATCAAATGGATCAGAGAGCATCTGTATAAGAAAGGGTTCTATATTCCATCTGAATATATCGACACCAATACCATCGTCCGTTCACTCGCAGATCAAATGGTACAGCGAGGCTACACATTAGAATCAACAACAGTCATTGCAAAAACGATGGGGGGGACCTGGAGAACAAAAAAATGTAGAAAGAATTCGAAGGGTAAAGTCTCCTTCACTGTGACAATCGACAGTGCTACTTTTAATAAATTGGAAAAAATCAGTAAAAACAGTAAAAAATCTGAATTCATCTCGGAAATGATACAGGAATGGAACCCGTCATTGATTAAAAATGAATTAGTCAAAACAAGTAGTAAGAAGCAAAAAATCAATAGAACCATAGAGGATAAAGACATTGTTTTTCAAAAAGAACTAGCTCTTCAAAAAAAGCAGGCCTCAAGCAAGAAACAAGCCCAACAAAGCGGGGCAAAGCCAGCTGGTGAGAATGTCATTGACTTCGAACATGAAAAAAAATCGAGAGAGAAAGGTTTAAAAAATGATCATGGAAACAAAAATAAATTTGCTGCTTCCGACATTATCGACGGGCACGAAGATTTAGATCAGCAAACCAAAGACAAAATAGAGGACAGCACTCCTACAGCTCACGAACACCTCAATGCTAACCCAACGGCCACAACAAATACAATTAGTCAAATAAACAAAGAGTTGCTGTCAAACAGAACCAAGCAAGGTGAGTTAATAGAACCAGAAGTCTTAAATGAGCACAAAGACACTATGAAATGCGACAGAGCATCATCTCTGCCATCGATGAAGCAAAGTGAAACGACTCTTCCGGCTGAAGACCACAAGGTTATAGGCAATAGTGAGCAAAGTAACACGATTAAAAATTCGCCTGAACATGACAGTGTCGCCCATCCACACAACATAACTGATACCGCGACTGTCAAGGAACAAATCCCAATATCAAACGACATGCCTGAAGGCGAAGAACCTCATTCATCAGTCATTAAAGACCAACCCAGAGCTAACCGTAGTGTACCAATAGTTAAATCCGTTAATAAGGCTGGTATCGTTAACGCTAATTATAGCAAATTACCCCTAGAGATCAAAAATAGACGAAAACGCGAATTAAATTCAAGATATCCAGTGATTTGGATCATTCAGAATCATCATGAAACAAAAGAAAAAGATCTCATTGTGAGTACCGTTTGCGTGCTCAATGAGGCTGGTAGCATTGAATTATTAGATTTATATCTATCTGATAATATAGAAAATAATCATAGTTTGGCACACATACTCAACGACTTTAAAAAACGTGGGGTTAAAGAGATCCTAACTATCTGTTCAGATACTAGCCATAAGGATTCTATAGCTGCGCTGAAAACCCTATATCCTCAAACAGAGCTACAACTATGTATCTTAGGAAAAATTAGAAACTCGACTGAATCGGTACTACTCGAAGACCAAAAAAACTTTAATGATGATTTACTAAAAATCAAGATGGCACAGAGCATAACTGAAGCAGAATTAGTGTTATCTGAAGTAAGAGTTATTTGGGGAGACAAATATCCCGATGTGATAAATTCTTGGTACAAAGAATGGGAATATTTTGCTAAATACTTCACGTATCCTGTGGCTATACGTGAAACCATTTACACAATGAAAGCAGTTGAACTAATGAAAAAACTCCTCAAAAATACGAGTGAGTTTAACAAAAATGAGTCCGCACAAAGCTTAATCACTCGACTTTACGAAAACATATTTACCAAGATAGAACGCTGGGGGACTCCATTTGTAATGTTGGACGACATTAAGCCACTTTTGCACCATCACTTCGAAGAGCGTCTAAAAGGCCTCACCTGAACAAACTGACGCATTCTGTTGAAGTGTCTTCTATAGAATTCCAACTGGTGGGTATATCGGTGGGTATCAATGCGAATTACCACAAAATAAAACATGCTATCCATTGTTAAATAATGGTTTTATTACAAATAAAAATATTCAGATCCAGAACGTCGAATAATCTCCTCATTCCTTCAGCAATCTGCTTTTAATGCCCTACTCTTAGGGCATTGAAAGCATCTTTGTAGTTTCATTTATTATCAAATACTTAATATTCGATGAGCCTTAGATGATACGCAAAGAATGGTAAATTCAATACGCTACAAAGTTCCAAAAAAATACTAATTAGATAAAACGTCGACTCGTCTTCATCAGCCTCTACCCCCTACTCCTTTGGGAATAATTCAGGCAATTTAATGTGACAGCCGCAGCAAATCCTGACTAAATTAGTCAAGATTTATTGCATCACAATAAAGCTGTAAATAATATGCATGTAAATTATTTGTGCTTTGGAGTGTTGCAATGTCATCAACTAGCTTTTCGTCAGCGTCTCACGTTGAACAACCATCAGCCCCTTTATCCCCATGGCTTGAGCGTAAAGTAGGCGAGCTGGTCGCGGAGGATTTTCGCCGCGCCCATGTGTTTAGCCAATTTGGTATCGATTTCTGCTGTGGCGGTGGTCGAGCACTGATCAGTGCCTGTGAGCGAGCGCAAGCCGACCCAAATAAAGTCGCCGCCGCATTAGAGTACATGACATATTCAGGTGCTAAAGAAGATGAACTTAATCAACTACCACTTGAGCAACTAATTGATTATATTGAGCGTACACACCACCAATATGTCCGCGCTAAAGCACCGTTATTGCTGGAATACTCAGAAAAGATGGTACGCGCCCATGGCGAGCATTATGCTGAAATTGTTCCATTTGCAGGTTGGGTTCGTGCGTTGATAGAAGATTTAATGCCGCATTTGATGAAGGAAGAAAATATCCTCTTTCCTGCGATTCGGGCGATGAGTCAAGGCGAGCAAGTGCAGGGTTGTTTTGGTCATATAGGTAACCCTATCAATGCAATGCAACACGAGCACGAAGAAGCAGGATTGATTTTACAAAAGCTACATGAGTTAACCAACGACTTTACGCCTCCCGAATATGCCTGTACTACTTGGCGGGTTTGTTATGCAACGCTCGCAGAATTTGAGGCAGACCTGCATAGACACATTCATTTAGAAAACAACATTCTCTTCCCTAAGGCGCTGCAACTCGCCTAATAAACAAGATTGATTAACCACCAAGGTCAGCACAACTGCTGGCCTTTGTGATTTTGGCGTGTTACAAAAAGTGGTGTGCCTTGCAAGGATAAGCCGCCATGACATACCCAACATTCGCACTCGATGATATTGCTTCTCTACACGAATCAGCCCAAGTAGAATTTAAACTCGCAAGAGGCCGTGATGGTCAAGGTCAATTACCTGAAGATATTTGGGCAACCTATAGCTCCTTCGCCAACACCTTAGGCGGAGAGATTATTCTTGGGGTACGCGAAGATCGTGGCCATTTCACCATTGAAGGCATCCCTAATCCGCTACCCGTATTACAGGAATTTTGGGAAATCCTCGATGACCCTAGCCGGATAAGCTGTAATATTTTAGCGATATCTGATGTGCAGCTGATTGAAATTATGAATAAAAAGCTGATAAGGATTCGCGTGCCACTCGCGCCAGAGCACCTAAAGCCAGTATTTATAGGCACCGATGCTTATATGGGGACTTATTTTCGGGTTGGAGATGCCGACATGCATGCCAGCCGGAGACAGGTTACACAAATGCTACGCCGCGCCCATCACTGCAATAAGCTGATAAAGGCGCGGTAGTGCTTTTTCTAAAAACCAGCGAGTAAATAGCCTCCCATGGCGGCAATTGCCACGCCAGATACGCGCATTAAGCTGCGTTGCCCAGTGACGCGCTGCATGCCTAGCCCTAGCATAACGCCACCTAAATGGATAACCGCAGTACCAAATAAGAAACCAAAGGCGTAAAGAACTGGGCTGGCAAGTTCAGGCATTTCCATGCCGTGGGCATGACCGTGGAAAATCGCAAACACGCCGACAAATGCCATAGCAAACAACAGCGGTAATTGGCGGTCAAAGGCAATCGCTAACCCAAGCAACAGTACTGACAAAGCAATGCCAATTTCAACAAAGGGCACCGGAATGGCATAAAGCCCCAGTATTCCACCAACCAACATAAAACACACAAAGGCTAAGGGCACAGTCCAAATCGCGCGACCACCGAGCTGCGTACTGAGCATGCCCACACTTAACATGGCAAGGAGATGGTCAAAACCTAAAACGGGATGATTAAAGCCCGCCATAAAACCACCACCGGAGTGGATTTCGTGCGCCGACGCAGGGGCTATAAACGATAGACTCAAGAGGAGCAACAGACATAAACGCACCATAGCAGTTCCTTGTTAGTGAGGGCGTAACAACTGAGTTAAACAAATGCTAATACTCTACGGCAAAACGATATGCCAATCCTTGATCCCTATCACTTTAAATAGGCTGCTATTCTTTTAAGGCAATAACATTTCCTGTAATGAATCGAGAGTGGCAATCTCCATATGGGGTAAGAGTGCAGCAATCGGTAACGATGCCACACGGCCAAAACTGGGATTTAACCAGACAGACTGACATCCCGCTAAACGCGCACCGCGAACATCGGCATTCATACTATCGCCAACGTGCAGCAGTTGATCTAAGCCGATATCTAACCTTTCACAGGCCTGTGAAAACATATCTTTAGCAGGCTTCATCCTTACACCACTACCAGGATGCAGCACAAATTCAAACACATTACTTAAGCCGATACGCTGTGCGTCCACATTACCATTAGTGATGCCAATCAGCCTAAAATGGACCGATAAACGCGTGAGCAGCGCCAAGACGTCGTCTGAAACCTGAAAATGGCTTCGATGAAAATAAAAACAAGCTAAACCTTCCTGCGCGCCACGTTTTGCCTCAGGCTCACTATAACCGAGCAGTAAAAGGCCTTTATGCAGAGTCGCAATTCGCGCCGCCGAGGTGTCATGGGCGAGGGCCGGATTTTGCTGTAGTAGTTGTAACTTGAGCAGTCGCCATTGCTGCGGTTGCCAAGCTTGAGTCAGCGGATAAGCCTGATGCAAAAACTGCATTAACTCAGCTTCGGCATTGAGAATGTGGGGTTCGTTATCGTATAGGGTATCGTCGAGATCGAAGCTAATCGCACGAATATTCTGGGGTCTAAGATAACAACGCATTATTTATCCTGTTGTTTTTTCGCTCTAGGATGGGCGTTATCATACACCTTAGCTAAGTGTTGGAAATCTAAACTGGTATAAATTTGCGTGGTCGACAGGTTTTCGTGGCCTAATAATTCCTGCACCGCCCGTAAATCGGCACTGGATTCCAGCATATGTGTGGCAAAAGAATGGCGCAGCTTATGGGGATGCACCCGCATAGAAAGTGCCTGTTCCTGCCCCCATTTGCTCATGCGCGCCTGAATGCTGCGATGGGATAAACGCTTGCCCTTTTCGGTGACAAATAATGCGTTATCTTCACAGGGGATTTGCCTGCGGCACTCAAGCCAAGCGCCTAAGGCATCAATAGCATAACGACCAACGGGGACGATACGCTCCTTGTTGCCCTTACCTAATACCCGCACTTCACGCTGATCATATTGCACACTGGATAAATCGAGCGCTGCGAGTTCTGCTAAACGTAACCCGCTGGAATAGCATAGCTCCATAATGGCTTTATCACGCAGTGTTAGCGGATCATTGCCTTCAATCTCAAGTAAATGTGTGAGGGAATCGACATCGATATTTTTCGGTAAAGGCTTAGCTTGCTTGGGCGCACTCAGTCCCTTAGCAGGATTGAGTTCTATCACGCCTGCGCGCAGTAAAAACTCTCCCCACTGTTTTACTGCCGATAACCATAATGACAGCGAGCGCGGACTCAGTCCCTTGCGGTGCAACTTAGCAAGCACTTGTTGCCAATGCTCACGCCCAACATTAAGCAGATCAACACCTTCGGGCAGTAACTCGCTTCCCCGCTGCAACTCGTACATATAATTGCGAACCGTATGCGCCGATAACTGACGTTCAGACTGCATATAGGTTTCAAATTGCTGTAAATAGGAGTGACAACGCGCGGGCATATCATTAGCTGGCGAGTTCATATTGGACTCCTCATCGGGGCTTAGAGTTTGGCGAGCATATGTGCCAGCAATCGCCGAAGTTGCTCGAGCAGCATATTGTCCATATCGGGATGAAAATGGGTGGCATCGTGGCTGGCAACTGCAAAAATGACAGGAATATCATCAGCTAATTTAACTAATGCCACCGAGCCGACCTCACTGCCAAATAAGCGTTTCGCCTCTTGTTGTGTCAGACGACCAAAATAGTAATTCTTGCGTAAACGCTGCGCCCAAATCGCCTTCATCTCAATATCGGCCTCTAACACACTGATAAGACGCACATGGGTAAAATTAAACTGCGCCTTTAAATTATCAGCCAGCACTTCTTTAAGGGATTCTAAGTTAACGCAATTGAGTAGCTTAAAAGACAGTTCAGTATTAAATCGGAATATCTTTTCATTACGTGCAGCCATGGCCAGTAAACTGGTGATTTCTTCTTCGAGTTGCCCAACCCGCAGGCGCAACAACTCTTGACGTCGTTCGACTAAGGAAATAGCACCACGCTCCAAATGGGGTAAACGCATCGCCAATAACAGCTCGGGATACCGATTAAAAAAGTCAGGATTATCGAGTAGATATTCGCGAATAATCAACTCATCAAAGGGAAGATTGGTCTGCGGCATCAAAGGCTCGGTCATAACTGAATTTGTCCATCATAAACGTGCTGCGCTGGGCCCGTCATCCACAGCGGTTTGCCTTCACCTTCCCAATTGATGGTTAAGCTGCCGCCCGGTAAATCCACTTGTACTTGTTGATCGAGTTTACCTTGAATTTGTCCGACTACCACGGCAGCACAAGCACCTGTGCCGCAGGCTAAAGTCTCAGCCGCACCACGTTCGTAAACTCTAAGCTTGATATGACCCGAGTTCACCACCTGCATAAAACCAACGTTTACCCCGCGCGGGAATCGCTCATGCTTGGTGAGTAGCGCCCCGATTTCGGCAACATTAGCGCTGGCAACATCTTCCACATCGAGCACGCAATGGGGATTGCCCATGGAGGCCGCGCCACACAAAAAGGTTTGTTGCGGTGTTTGCAGTAGATAGGTTTTTTCGGCCTTTTTGGCTTTAAAGGGGATTTGGCTAGGTTCGAGCACGGGCACGCCCATATTCACAGTGACAGTACCATCGCGCTCAAGGCGCAGAGTCATCTTACCCGCAGAGGTACTTACACGAATTTTATTCTTATTCGTCAGCCCTTTATTACGGACAAAGCGCGCAAAGCAACGGGCACCATTGCCGCAGTTTTCGACCTCACCACCGTCGGCATTAAAGATGCGATAGTGAAAGTCGAGGTCGGGATCATAGGGTGGCTCAACTAGCAAGAGTTGGTCGAAACCGATGCCAAAGTTACGGTCAGCTAAACGGCGGATCTGCTCAGGCGAAAAGAACACGTTCTGCGTGACACCATCGACCACCATAAAATCGTTGCCAAGTCCGTGCATCTTAGTGAATTGGATCAAGATACTTATCCTTTAAGCCTAGGCGCCGCGATAACTAGCCAAGCGCCTGAATCAATATAATTTTCTAGTTTACGGCAGGAGCTGCTCACCTTGCCAGAGCTGCGCTAATTTTTCTCGCTCTCGCACCAGATAAGCCTTATCGCCATCCACCATGACCTCGGCCGCACGCGGACGAGTATTATAGTTCGACGCCATGGCAAAACCGTAAGCACCACTGGAGCGCACAACCAGTAAATCCCCCGCCGCAATCGCGAGTTGTCTGTCCTTACCTAAAAAGTCACCGGTTTCGCACACTGGCCCTACAATATCAAATACTTGCGTATCTTCATCCCGTGGATTCACCGGAATGATATTTTGCCATGCACTATAGAGTGCGGGCCGAATTAAGTCGTTCATCGCGCCATCAACAATCGCAAAACGCTTATCGCTGTTTTCTTTAAGATACAGCACCTGAGTCACGAAAATCCCCGCATTGGCAGCAATCGCACGGCCCGGTTCGAAAATCAGTTTGAGCTTGCGATGACCTAAACGCTTGAGCAGTGCAGCGGCGTACACATCAGGATGCGGTGGCGTTTCATCATCATAGGTCACCCCTAAACCGCCACCGACATCAAAGTGCTCAATCACTATCCCTTGCTCGGCTAGGCGGTCAATGAGCGATAGCATTCTGTCCATTGCATCGAGAAACGGCTGAATTTCAGTGAGCTGTGAGCCGATATGGCAATCAACCCCTTTTACCTGCAAATGCGGCAGCGCATGGGCGCGAGCAAATACAACTTCGGCCTCATCCATGGCGATACCGAATTTATTTTCTTTAAGACCCGTCGAAATATAAGGATGCGTACCGGCATCGACATCGGGATTCACCCGCAGTGACACTGGAGCAACTTTACCTAAGCGGCCGGCAACATCGTTAAGTTGTTCAAGCTCAGCGCTCGATTCAACGTTAAAGCAGTAGATACCAAGATTTAATGCCTGCTCCATTTCGGCAACGGTTTTACCCACGCCCGAAAACACCACTTTGGCAGGGTCACCACCGGCTTCAATCACCCGCGCTAACTCGCCGCCCGAGACAATATCAAAACCACTACCTAAACGAGCCAATACGTTCAGTACGGCTAAGTTCGAGTTGGCTTTCACCGCGTAACACACTATATGTGGATGGTCGGCAACTGCATTATTAAAGGCATGCCAGTGACGCTCGAGCGTCGCACGGGAATAGATATACAGTGGCGTGCCATACTGCTGGGCTAAATCATTGACCCGACAGCCTTCTGCGTACAGGGTATTATCTTGGTAGAGAAAGTGATCCAATGTCCGATTCCTTACTGCGCTTTGTAGTAATTATGCTGATTATTATTGTGTTTTTTCAGTTTCAGCTTGAGGCTCCGCGGCTTGTACAGGCGTAGCATCACGCTTAGCTGGCTTATTTTTTTTAGACTGAGTCGCCTCTACTGGAGAGGATTTATACAGGGGGCCTTTTTGACCACAGGCCGTAATGAATAGGCTACCAATCAATAACAATAAAAACAGTCTCATTTTTCTCAACATCTGTGCATCTAGTGTCTAATCGTCTTATAATCGCACCCATCTTGACGAAAGCAAAGGACAGAAATGCATGGCCATGACAGATACAGAATTTCACCAGCTCGCCGATGACATGTTCCAAGCGATAGAGACCGCTATCGAAACCGCAATTGATGAACAAGATGCCGATGTGGATATTGATGCCAGTGGTAACGTGTTACAGCTAGAATTTGTCGATGGTTCGAAAATCGTAATCAACAAACAGGAACCTTTGCATGAAATTTGGGTAGCAACGCGTTTTGGTGGCTATCACTTTGGCTATGTAGAGGGGAAATGGCTTGATGGTCGTAATGGCGGCGAGTTTATGCCCTTTGTGCAGGACTCGATTCTACGCCAAAGCGGTATCGAACTCAGCCTCTCCTAAGCCGCGGCTTTATTCCTAAGCGGGAGGTCGCTCCCGCTAAAACTCCACATTGGCGTTATTGATATCCACCCCAAAGGGCATCACGGTTAGCTCACCCGCCACCCGTACTAAATGGAAAAACTGCGGAATATTAAACCGTGCTTTTGATGCATAAAATTCATCAAACACATAGTGATGGCTCACTTTGTTGACCAGTTCGCTCATATCTGAACCAGACTGCACATAATGACTCAGCTGATTTTCCTCATCGAGAATAAACACATCTAAGCTATCGGTGCGTTGCCGCAGAAAATACTGGATCGCTCCCTTGGCGGCAAAGTTTTGAATGATTTTCGGCATACTCGAAAAAGGGTCATCCCCCAACTCTGGCCGAGGCAATTGTACTAAATGACTACGAGCAAGTTGCTGATAAAAAGATTTGGCATCACTCAAGTCCTGATAGGCCATCCCCAAAGGATTAAAAAAGATCCCGTAACGGGTATGACTAATCTGCAGCGGCTGTACTAAGGTGCTCGATTGTTGCACCTGTTGGCAGAGTCGCACCGTTTGTTTAAGCAAGTTTTTCACCGCTAACTTAAGTTGTGGCCTGAGCTTTTGCGAACAGCTAATCACATCCATATCCACGGGATGAGTCGCTCGCCTTAGCCCTGGTGTGACAAACGCGAGTGCCTGCAATACTGCGGTTTCGCCCTCAAAACGATGACACTGCCACTCCCCCCAACTATTAAGGCAAATAGCATCGAGGGCGCCGAGCATATTTTCCTGCTTACGACCCAATGAAAACACGTTGGCATTCATGACATCGACTATCATCTCTTGCCCTTGCCAATGGATAGTAGGATCACAGTCGAGGTTTAGGATAAAAATGAGTTTTCTAAAATGCCAAGGCTGACATAGGTCAAGCTTTGAGACCCGCCAATCATGATCGATAAAATTAAGTAATCGTTTTGAAGCGTCGGTCAACCTTCGGGATTTAATCTTACTCTGGCCAAACTCATACCATTTGGTTTCTGGCGTCGATACCCCATTTAAGCAAGCCCAAATCATCAGCGCTGACGGGCTTTTCCCTTTGCAAATAGCAGATTCACCTAACAGATTCTGCGGCTTTGGCCCCTGGCGGTAGAGGTAATATTGATTTTCCTTGTTACTGGACACCATGGTTACTTCAGATTCAGCAACCGAGTGGCTCCAGAGCAAATTCAGCTTGGCGATTTGGTCTTCATCTTGGCTAAAGTAAGTATGTAGTTTGCGAGTGAGCATCCCCAACTCTTCAATCCTGAGTCCTTCGTTTAGCTCATGGGTGGAGGCGAAACGCAGTAAGGTTTGATAACTCGCTAGCAGCAATTCATTAAGCTGCTCATTAAACCAATTGAGCTGGCCACTATGCCAATGCTCACAATCATCTAAGGTAGTAATTAAACTGTTGGGCCACTGCCACTCTTGCACCAACTTTTGCATTTTGGCATAGCGCCAATCTTTACCTTGGTCAGACACACTTAAGAACACGCCACATTTTAGATAAAAACAGCGGCGCACAATTTCCAGCCGACGACTATCATTCTGCTTTAATAAATAGGCTTCAATCGCCTCATAAATTGCATAATAAGCATCGTTAGCAGTAGAAAAATCCCCTGCTAAGGTCTTTTGCCAAAGCCGGTCACACAGTAACTGAGAATGGGGATACTCACTGGCATAAGCCTCAAGCAAAAGTACTTTAATCAACGCTTTATGCGGCTTATTTAAGCCTTTATAAAGCTGCCAAAGCGAGGCACCAAAATACTCGCTTGCCGGTAACTCGTGCACATTACCAAGATATAGCAATTCAGGATTGAGCTTAGCATCAGGCCACCATGCAATAGTTTTACCCGCCAAGCGAATTTGGCTGCGATAAAACTCCTCAAGCAACAGCCAATGCTGCGTACTGCCACTGTGCTCATGAGCCATAGAAGACTGGCAACCGGTACGCTGTGAGATATCACCACAAAATTGCAGTGGATGAACCAAGTAAAAATTCACCTCAAACTGATACTCTGCAAACCAAGCGGTTAGTCGTTCCGTTTTTAATTTAACCAAGGCTAAGTCGTCATCACACAAATCCTCATGATGGACTAGCCACACATCCACATCACTTTTTGCATTCTGACCAAAGCTAGCTGTACTGCCCATGGCATATATCCCTTCGAAGGCATAACAATCCATGTCATTAGGTATAAAAGGCAGCGTAAACACATCACAAGCCTGGGCTTCTATTGAGCCCGCTTTGTAACCATAAATACCGCAAGGCGTATTAGGATCAACGTATCCTGGATACTGAACGCTATTCTGTTGAAGTAAAAAGGGGATCAAACGGAACAAATGCTTTTGCAACGGAGACAACAAGGCTAAGGCCCGTGCAATACGAACCTGATTAAGTCTTTCTGCAATATCAGGAAACTGGCCTTGCTGATCCATCCTAGAACACGACACTTAAGCACAATTGAGAAGTGTGCTCATGTTAACACTTTTGCAAAGCTGAGCAACCAAATGAGATGTCCATCACACTTTTGTACTATTTAGAACACCGCCGACTTCAAAGAATCGATACGGCTTCCTTACATTCGCGAATAGCCAATGTTAGCATTGGCGCAACTAAGATCTCGGATGGAAACTAGGCATGTCTGAAAACCGCATACGTATCGCTACCCGCAAGAGTCCGCTGGCCATGTGGCAAGCTGAATTTGTTAAAGCAGAATTAGAACGCGTTCACCCAGGAATTGTGGTGGAGCTATTGCCAATGAGCACTAAGGGCGATGTTATCTTAGACACGCCATTAGCGAAAGTTGGTGGTAAAGGCTTGTTTGTGAAAGAACTCGAAGTCGCTATGCTCGAAGACCAAGCCGATATCGCCGTACACTCGATGAAAGACGTGCCAGTAGATTTCCCCGAAGGCTTAGGGTTGGAAGTGATTTGTGAACGCGAAGATCCACGCGATGCCTTTGTGTCTAACCTTTATAAGTCAATCAGTGAGCTGCCACTCGGTGCCACGGTAGGCACCTCAAGCCTACGCCGTCAGTGCCAACTGCGCGCCTCACGCCCAGACCTGATTATCAAAGATCTGCGTGGCAACGTGGGTACTCGCCTCGCGAAACTCGATAACGGCGAATACGATGCGATTATCCTGGCTGCGGCGGGTTTAATTCGCCTGAAATTATCAGAACGTATTGCCAGCTTTATTTCTGCGGAAGAATCCTTACCCGCAAACGGTCAAGGTGCTGTCGGTATTGAATGCCGCACTAACGATGAACGCGTTAAAGCATTATTGGCACCATTAGAACACTTAGAAACGCGCTACCGAGTCATCGCCGAGCGCGCCATGAATACTCGCCTCGAAGGTGGTTGCCAAGTTCCTATTGGCGCCTTTGCCGAAATAGATGGTGATGAGATGACACTGCGCGGCCTCGTTGGTAATCCAGATGGTAGCGAAATCATCGAAGGCGTGATCACAGGTCCAAAGACCGAAGCGACGCAACTCGGTGTTGCCCTTGCTGAAGAACTACTAAGCAAAGGCGCTAAAAGCATCCTCGACGCTGTTTACGCCAAAGCCTAAGACGATGAAAGTCTTACTGACGCGCCCCGAGGGGCGCAATCAGTCGATGGTCGATGCCTTGAATGAAAGAGGCATCGAACACTGCGTGACGCCACTGCTCTGCGTTGAGGCCACGCCCCCTCTGCCGCCAGACTCTTCGCATCCACTCGCTAATGTCGATATGGTTATCTGTATCAGCGCCAATGCCGTCAGCTTTGCTGATGCTGCGTTTAAAGTCGATACTGCCCAAGTTAAAGACTGGCCAAGCGTACCTTATTTCGCCGTAGGTCATGCGACTTGGGAAGCGCTGCAAGAGAAGGGAATTGAAGCTCTCGAAGCACCGGATGATTGTCAGCAAACAGAAGGCTTGCTGACATTGCCTGCACTGCAACATATCCAAGGCAAACATATCACTATCATTCGTGGTGTCGGTGGTCGTGAAGCCCTCGCTGAGCAACTGAGTGCCAGAGGCGCGAAGCTGCGCTATTGGGAAGTCTATCAACGCGCTTGCCCACCACTCGATGGCGCAGCGGTTAGCCAACACTGGCGAGACTTAGGGATAGATACTATTGTCGTGACGAGTGGTGAAGTACTGGATAATCTGATTAATCTAGTGCCAAAAGAGTTATTTGCATGGCTGCGCTCATGTCATATCATAGTCCCCAGTAACCGAGTAGAAGCTCAAGCTCATGCCTTTGGTATAACCCAAGTCACCAATGCCAATGCCGCCAACAGCAAAGCCGTGCTAAACGCCCTTAAACTCTAAGTGCTATTTAGCCCGATTTTACTCGAATTTCGGCAGTAGCATGATTTTAAGGACTGTTAAATGGATAACAACAAGCACGACGCCCAAAGCCCAGAGTCACAGGCTATCCCAGTTCTCGCCACATCGGTCAATACCGATGACGCTGCACCACACAACCAAGCTTCTGAGTCACAGGCAAGCAAGCCTGAAGAACAAGAAGTCAAACCTGCCGACACTAAGTCGCAAGCCAGCAAACCCAAATCGACCCAAGCTGCTCGCCAAGTGGTGCAAGTGAATCGTAGCTCATGGGCTATTCGTTTTGGTGTACTACTGGCCTTAGGCTTGACCGTTTGCACCATAGGTGGTGGCTATTTGCTGTATCAACAAATGCAGCAACAGCTTCAACTGCAAGAGACGAAAAATCTAGCCCTGCAAGATCAGTTGCAGCAGGCTTTACTCGTCCCAAATCAGCGTCTTGCACAACTTGAGCAACAACAACTCTCAGATGCAAAAACCTTCCAAGAGTTATCTAAGCTTGCCACAGATCAAAACCAGTTACAGGACAGACTAGAGAAACTGGCCCAGCGCAGCCCAACCCACTGGATGGCCTCAGAAGCCGAATATCTAGTAAACATGGCTGGACGTAAGCTTTGGCTCGAAAAAGATCCACGCACGGCAACCGATTTATTAAAATCCGCGGATGAAACTATTGCCGCGATGAACAACCCCGCATTACTGCCAATCCGTAAGGCATTGGCAAAGGATATTGCGGCGACCACCAATATTAAGAGTTTGGATATTGAAGGTGGTGTATTAGCACTCGATGCCTTAATCGACCAACTTGACAAATTGCCGCTAAATCGTGCCGATACTGAAGCAAGCACGGCTGAAGATACGACCATTTCCGGCGATCTTAACGATTGGCAAAGTAATCTGAGTAAAACCTGGAAGGCGTTGACTCAAGATTTTATTACTATTCGTCATCGCACCGCCGATGCGCCAGCCCTACTTGCTCCAGAGCAACAATGGTATTTGGTTGAGAATATCCGCCATAAACTGCTGCAATCACAACTGGCACTCTATCGCTATGATAGAGCCGCTTATCATCAATCACTGATGATGGCGCGCCAGTGGATCCAAACCTATTTTGATGTTCAAGCGCATCAAACTAGCGAGGCCATTGCCGAAATCGACAAGTTGGCAACACTCGATCTTGACCCTATTACGCTGAAATCCTTTGCCGCTAAACCGCTGTTATTACAGTTAACCAGCTATGGTGAACTCACCTCTGCAGAGGAACCGCAGCTATGATTAAGGCATTAATATTTCTTGGTATTATACTTTTAGGCCTGTGTATCAGCCCCTGGATTGTTGGCAATACTGGCTATGTGTATATTGCCGCGGGTGATTACCAGCTTGAGACCAGTTTAGTTTTTGGCATCGTCATGTTAATCGTGTTTTATGCGCTATTCCAAGTACTGGAATGGTTAGTGATCATTGTGATTAATCTGCTGCTTCGTAGCCGTTTTATCCCGCAGCATTGGCGTCGCCGGTCTGCCAAGAAACACACTTTGATGGGCGCACTCGCGATTGCCGAAGAAGATTGGCCAGCGGCAGAACGCGCCATGATTAAAGGGGCCGACAACGGTGAACTGCCAGCATTAAATTTGTTAGCCGCTGCACGTGCTGCTCAACATCAAAATAAAACTGCTGAGCGAGATCAATATCTTGCCCGCGCAGAAGCGCAGCCTATGACGGCCAATGCGGTAGCAACCACTCGTACCCGTTATTTACTCAAACAAGGTGAATTAGCCTTAGCCAGAGCCGAGCTCGATAAGTTAGCCCCAACTAGCAAGAGTAAAGCCCCTGTGCTGAAACTCGCCCTCGAGTTATATCGCGCCCAGGAAGATTGGGAAGCGCTTAAGCTATTGCTCCCAATACTGAAGAAACGCCAGATCTTAGAGGATGCAAAGTTAAATACGCTGAATGTTGAAACCCATTGCGCCCTATTAAAAGCGGCGAGTCTAAAAGGGGAAGAAGCCCTAGAACAATGCTGGCAATGGCTTTCACGCGATGAACGTAACCAGTCTGAGTTTTTAGCGATTTATGCCATGGGCTTATGCCGCTTCAATCGTAAAGACCAAGCGCTTAAATTACTCTCGAAAAAGCTACGTAGCTCGCCAGAGTCTGCACTGTTAGAAGTGATCCCACAGATCGTCACCGCCCATGACGAAGAGATCCGCAAGCAATTACTCAAGCATGAAATCACCCATGAGAACAATGCTGATTACCAACGGTGTTTAGCGCTACTCTACCAACAAACCCGGGATATGAAAGAAGCCAAAATCCGCTGGCAGAATGTTTGTCGTCTTGCTCCGAGTAAAGACTCTTGGCTGGCGTTAGCACGTATTCAAGAGCAACTTGGCGAACAAGGTCATGCTAACCAAAGCTATCGTCAGGCAGTAAACCTATAATTTCTATCAACCGCAATCCATTAGGCGGATTGCGGTCCCTCCTCATTCAACCTTGAACATACTTGCCGCACATCATTTATAAAATATTAAACCCGATCTTAAGAATAATTTGTTATTAATATGTTTATTTTGATAGTTAAGAGACACTAAATGCAGTTTCTTTTGCGTTTTAAGATACTACATCTAGTTCTGTCACTTTTAAGTGCCATTTTTTCGTACTCCACCCCTTAAAATCCAGTTATAGCAAGCCATTCCGGCGCGTCAAAAAATTGACTTACACACGCGGCCAAGCTAAAATTTAGCCACTTGTATCACAATTCAGCATATTTGTTGAATTTGTGCATCTTCGGATTAACACACTTTGGCTGTTGGGAGCTAATTATGGGATCGATCATTACAACAAAGAAAGGTTTGCTGAAACTTGTTAAAGGGCAAATCGAAGTCGAGGTTAATGGTTCAAATCAACCCGCTAAGGATGGCGAACAACTCCCAAAGGGTGCAGTTCTCCATATCGGCGAAAACGCGACTTATGAAATCACTTTCGATGATGGCACCAAGCTGTCTAATGAAATAGAAGTTAATCCAGCATCTGCTGCGGTTGTTGCCCCAGTAACAGGTGAAGCCACACCTGATGAAATTCAAGCATTACAAGATCTTATTGCTTCAGGTGAAGACCCAACTAAAAATTTACCTGAAACCGCAGCAGGGAATGCACCAGCCAGTGATGGTAACTCTGGCTATGTTAGCCTTGCTCGTGATGGTTCAGAAGCTCTCGCCACATCAGGTTATAGCACTTCTGGACAAACACTAGCCGCATTTGCACCCGACTCTCCCGAACAGTCAATTGCCACAGACTCCCCATCCTTGCTCGTTAACGACAGCATTACCGTAGATGAAGACTCCGCTGCCACCGGTAACGTCCTTAGCAATGACAGTGATATTGACAGTACCTTGTCTGTTGTCAGCTTCACCGTAAACGGCAATACCGTGACTGCGGGCACCACTGTTGCCTTAGAAGGCGGCAGTTTAATCATCAACGCCGACGGCTCTTACACCTTCACGCCCAACGCCAACTGGAATGGCACAGTACCGGTGATTACTTACACCACCAACACTGGTGCAACCGCCACCTTAACCATTAATGTCACCCCAGTGGATGATCCATCAGTCTTGGTTAACGATACCAATACCGTTGCTGAAGATTCCGTTGCCACCGGTAACGTCCTTAGCAATGACAGTGATATTGACAGCACCTTGTCTGTTGTCAGCTTCACCGTAAACGGCAATACCGTGACTGCGGGCACCACTGTTGCCTTAGAAGGCGGCAGTTTAATCATCAACGCCGACGGCTCTTACACCTTCACGCCCAACGCCAACTGGAATGGACAAGTACCAGTCATCACCTACACCACCAACACTGGATCAACCGCCACCTTAACCATTAATGTCACCCCTGTGGATGACCCATCAGTCTTGGTTAACGATACCAATACCGTTGCTGAAGATTCCGTTGCCACCGGTAACGTCCTTAGCAATGACAGTGATATTGATAATACCTTGTCTGTTGTCAGCTTCACCGTAAACGGCAATACCGTGACTGCGGGCACCACTGTTGCCTTAGAAGGTGGCAGTTTAATCATCAACGCCGACGGCTCTTACACCTTCACGCCAAACGCCAACTGGAATGGCACAGTACCGGTGATTACTTACACCACCAACACTGGTGCAACCGCCACCTTAACCATTAATGTCACCCCAGTGGATGACCCATCAGTTCTTGCCAACGACACAAATACTGTCGATGAAAATACGGTAGCAACTGGTAACGTGCTAGATAACGATAGCGATGTGGACAATGAACTGTCCGTGACCAGCTTTACAGTCAACGGTCAAACGGTTGCAGCAGGCACCACAGTTACTTTAGAAGGCGGTAGCTTAGTCATCAATGCCGACGGCTCCTACACATTTACGCCTAACGAATTCTGGAATGGCCAAGTACCCGTCATTACTTACACCACCAATACTGGCTCAACCGCAACATTAACGATTAATATCACTCCGGTTGCAAATGGCGGTCCTAGTGTCACTATCACTACAGACACTAACAATGACGGCTTCATCAGTAATGAAGAACTTGGTGGAGCAACCGAAGTAAACGTCACTATTGGCTTGGAGGGTACTGGCGCGAATGCGGGAGATACGCTCACAGTTAATGGTGTTGATTACATCCTAACGCAGGAAGACATAGATAATGGATTTGTTAATCTAACGCTTCCAGCTCCTGATGAAGGTGAAACAATCACTGTCGTTGCAACCATAACTGATGCAGCAGGCAATACCTCACCAGAAGGCAGTGATTCCGCAGTTCTGGATACTACAGGTCCAGTGATCACTGTGAGTGCACCCGATGACACGCAAGATACAACGCCCACTATCACTGGTACAACCGATGCTCCTCCAGGTAGTACTATCACTATCGTTGTTACCGACAGTACGGGAGCACAACAAACTCTTACAACTACGGTTAACCCAGATGGAACTTATGCAGTTGATGTGACCAATCCTATCGCTGAAGGTGGCTACACTGCAGATGCTTCAGTCACAGATCCTGCAGGTAACACAGGAAAAGCCAGCGATAACGGCAGCGTCGACACCAAGATTGACCAAGACGGTGACGGTAACACCGTGGCCATCACCGCCATCACCCAAGACACCGGCAGCTCCAGCAGTGACTTTATCACCAACGACAACACTCTGATTTTCAAAGGTACTGTCGATTTAGGTGACAACAGCACCTTAGCCGTCACCATCAATGGTGTGGTTTACACCACCGCCAACGGCTTAGTGATTGATGCGCAAGGTAACTGGAGCGTCGACCTGACCGGTACTGTGCTGCCTGACGGCACTTACCCTGTCAGCGCCACCGTCACCGACGTGGCCGGCAACAGCAAAACCGTTACCCAAGATGTGGTGATTGACACCAAGATTGACCAAGACGGCGACGGTAACACCGTGGCCATCACCGCCATCACCCAAGACACTGGCAGCTCCAGCAGTGACTTTATCACCAACGACAACACTCTGATTTTCAAAGGTACCGTCGATTTAGGTGACAACAGCACCTTAGCCGTCACCATTAATGGTGTGGTTTACACCACCGCCAACGGCTTAGTGATTGATGCGCAAGGTAACTGGAGCGTCGACCTGACCGGTACTGTGCTGCCTGACGGCACTTACCCTGTCAGCGCCACCGTCACCGACGTGGCCGGCAACAGCAAAACTGTTACCCAAGATGTGGTGATTGACACCAAGATTGACCAAGACGGCGACGGTAACACCGTGGCCATCACCGCCATCACCCAAGACACCGGCAGTTCCAGCAGTGACTTTATCACCAACGACAACACTCTGATTTTCAAAGGTACTGTCGATTTAGGTGACAACAGCACCTTAGCCGTCACCATCAATGGTGTGGTTTACACCACCGCCAACGGCTTAGTGATTGATGCGCAAGGTAACTGGAGCGTCGACCTGACCGGTACTGTGCTGCCTGACGGCATTTACCCTGTCAGCGCCACCGTCACCGACGTGGCCGGCAACAGCAAAACCGTTACCCAAGATGTGGTGATTGACACCAAGATTGACCAAGACGGTGACGGTAACACCGTGGCCATCACCGCCATCACCCAAGACACTGGCAGCTCCAGCAGTGACTTTATCACCAACGACAACACTCTGATTTTCAAAGGTACCGTCGATTTAGGTGACAACAGCACCTTAGCCGTCACCATTAATGGTGTGGTTTACACCACCGCCAACGGCTTAGTGATTGATGCGCAAGGTAACTGGAGTGTCGACCTGACCGGTACTGTGCTGCCTGACGGCATTTACCCTGTCAGCGCCACCGTCACCGACGTGGCCGGCAACAGCAAAACCGTTACCCAAGATGTGGTGATTGACACCAAGATTGACCAAGACGGTGACGGTAACACCGTGGCCATCACCGCCATCACCCAAGACACTGGCAGCTCCAGCAGTGACTTTATCACCAACGACAACACTCTGATTTTCAAAGGTACCGTCGATTTAGGTGACAACAGCACCTTAGCCGTCACCATCAATGGTGTGGTTTACACCACCGCCAACGGCTTAGTGATTGATGCGCAAGGTAACTGGAGCGTCGACCTGACCGGTACTGTGCTGCCTGACGGCATTTACCCTGTCAGCGCCACCGTCACCGACGTGGCCGGCAACAGCAAAACCGTTACCCAAGATGTGGTGATTGACACCAAGATTGACCAAGACGGCGACGGTAACACCGTGGCCATCACCGCCATCACCCAAGACACTGGCAGCTCCAGCAGTGACTTTATCACCAACGACAACACTCTGATTTTCAAAGGTACCGTCGATTTAGGTGACAACAGCACCTTAGCCGTCACCATTAATGGTGTGGTTTACACCACCGCCAACGGCTTAGTGATTGATGCGCAAGGTAACTGGAGCGTCGACCTGACCGGTACTGTGCTGCCTGACGGCACTTACCCTGTCAGCGCCACCGTCACCGACGTGGCCGGCAACAGCAAAACCGTTACCCAAGATGTGGTGATTGACACCAAGATTGACCAAGACGGCGACGGTAACACCGTGGCCATCACCGCCATCACCCAAGACACCGGCAGCTCCAGCAGTGACTTTATCACCAACGACAACACCCTGATTTTCAAAGGTACTGTCGATTTAGGTGACAACAGCACCTTAGCCGTCACCATCAATGGTGTGGTTTACACCACCGCCAACGGCTTAGTGATTGATGCGCAAGGTAACTGGAGCGTCGACCTGACCGGTACTGTGCTGCCTGACGGCATTTACCCTGTCAGCGCCACCGTCACCGACGTGGCCGGCAACAGCAAAACCGTTACCCAAGATGTGGTGATTGACACCAAGATTGACCAAGACGGCGACGGTAACACCGTGGCCATCACCGCCATCACCCAAGACACTGGCAGCTCCAGCAGTGACTTTATCACCAACGACAACACTCTGATTTTCAAAGGTACCGTCGATTTAGGTGACAACAGCACCTTAGCCGTCACCATTAATGGTGTGGTTTACACCACCGCCAACGGCTTAGTGATTGATGCGCAAGGTAACTGGAGCGTCGACCTGACCGGTACTGTGCTGCCTGACGGCACTTACCCTGTCAGCGCCACCGTCACCGACGTGGCCGGCAACAGCAAAACCGTTACCCAAGATGTGGTGATTGACACCAAGATTGACCAAGACGGCGACGGTAACACCGTGGCCATCACCGCCATCACCCAAGACACCGGCAGCTCCAGCAGTGACTTTATCACCAACGACAACACCCTGATTTTCAAAGGTACCGTCGATTTAGGTGACAACAGCACCTTAGCCGTCACCATTAATGGTGTGGTTTACACCACCGCCAACGGCTTAGTGATTGATGCGCAAGGTAACTGGAGCGTCGACCTGACCGGTACTGTGCTGCCTGACGGCACTTACCCTGTCAGCGCCACCGTCACCGACGTGGCCGGCAACAGCAAAACCGTTACCCAAGATGTGGTGATTGACACCAAGATTGACCAAGACGGCGACGGTAACACCGTGGCCATCACCGCCATCACCCAAGACACTGGCAGCTCCAGCAGTGACTTTATCACCAACGACAACACTCTGATTTTCAAAGGTACCGTCGATTTAGGTGACAACAGCACCTTAGCCGTCACCATTAATGGTGTGGTTTACACCACCGCCAACGGCTTAGTGATTGATGCGCAAGGTAACTGGAGTGTCGACCTGACCGGTACTGTGCTGCCTGACGGCATTTACCCTGTCAGCGCCACCGTCACCGACGTGGCCGGCAACAGCAAAACCGTTACCCAAGATGTGGTGATTGACACCAAGATTGACCAAGACGGTGACGGTAACACCGTGGCCATCACCGCCATCACCCAAGACACCGGCAGCTCCAGCAGTGACTTTATCACCAACGACAACACCCTGATTTTCAAAGGTACCGTCGATTTAGGTGACAACAGCACCTTAGCCGTCACCATTAATGGTGTGGTTTACACCACCGCCAACGGCTTAGTGATTGATGCGCAAGGTAACTGGAGCGTCGACCTGACCGGTACTGTGCTGCCTGACGGCACTTACCCTGTCAGCGCCACCGTCACCGACGTGGCCGGCAACAGCAAAACCGTTACCCAAGATGTGGTGATTGACACCAAGATTGACCAAGACGGCGACGGTAACACCGTGGCCATCACCGCCATCACCCAAGACACTGGCAGCTCCAGCAGTGACTTTATCACCAACGACAACACTCTGATTTTCAAAGGTACCGTCGATTTAGGTGACAACAGCACCTTAGCCGTCACCATTAATGGTGTGGTTTACACCACCGCCAACGGCTTAGTGATTGATGCGCAAGGTAACTGGAGCGTCGACCTGACCGGTACTGTGCTGCCTGACGGCACTTACCCTGTCAGCGCCACCGTCACCGACGTGGCCGGCAACAGCAAAACCGTTACCCAAGATGTGGTGATTGACACCAAGATTGACCAAGACGGCGACGGTAACACCGTGGCCATCACCGCCATCACCCAAGACACCGGCAGCTCCAGCAGTGACTTTATCACCAACGACAACACCCTGATTTTCAAAGGTACTGTCGATTTAGGTGACAACAGCACCTTAGCCGTCACCATCAATGGTGTGGTTTACACCACCGCCAACGGCTTAGTGATTGATGCGCAAGGTAACTGGAGCGTCGACCTGACCGGTACTGTGCTGCCTGACGGCACCTACCCTGTCAGCGCCACCGTCACCGACGTGGCCGGCAACAGCAAAACCGTTACCCAAGATGTGGTGATTGACACCAAGATTGACCAAGACGGCGACGGTAACACCGTGGCCATCACCGCCATCACCCAAGACACCGGCAGCTCCAGCAGTGACTTTATCACCAACGACAACACCCTGATTTTCAAAGGTACTGTCGATTTAGGTGACAACAGCACCTTAGCCGTCACCATCAATGGTGTGGTTTACACCACCGCCAACGGCTTAGTGATTGATGCGCAAGGTAACTGGAGCGTCGACCTGACCGGTACTGTGCTGCCTGACGGCACTTACCCTGTCAGCGCCACCGTCACCGACGTGGCCGGCAACAGCAAAACCGTTACCCAAGATGTGGTGATTGACACCAAGATTGACCAAGACGGCGACGGTAACACCGTGGCCATCACCGCCATCACCCAAGACACTGGCAGCTCCAGCAGTGACTTTATCACCAACGACAACACTCTGATTTTCAAAGGTACCGTCGATTTAGGTGACAACAGCACCTTAGCCGTCACCATTAATGGTGTGGTTTACACCACCGCCAACGGCTTAGTGATTGATGCGCAAGGTAACTGGAGCGTCGACCTGACCGGTACTGTGCTGCCTGACGGCACTTACCCTGTCAGCGCCACCGTCACCGACGTGGCCGGCAACAGCAAAACCGTTACCCAAGATGTGGTGATTGACACCAAGATTGACCAAGACGGCGACGGTAACACCGTGGCCATCACCGCCATCACCCAAGACACCGGCAGCTCCAGCAGTGACTTTATCACCAACGACAACACCCTGATTTTCAAAGGTACTGTCGATTTAGGTGACAACAGCACCTTAGCCGTCACCATCAATGGTGTGGTTTACACCACCGCCAACGGCTTAGTGATTGATGCGCAAGGTAACTGGAGCGTCGACCTGACCGGTACTGTGCTGCCTGACGGCACCTACCCTGTCAGCGCCACCGTCACCGACGTGGCCGGCAACAGCAAAACTGTTACCCAAGATGTGGTGATTGACACCAAGATTGACCAAGACGGCGACGGTAACACCGTGGCCATCACCGCCATCACCCAAGACACCGGCAGCTCCAGCAGTGACTTTATCACCAACGACAACACCCTGATTTTCAAAGGTACCGTCGATTTAGGTGACAACAGCACCTTAGCCGTCACCATTAATGGTGTGGTTTACACCACCGCCAACGGCTTAGTGATTGATGCGCAAGGTAACTGGAGCGTCGACCTGACCGGTACTGTGCTGCCTGACGGCACTTACCCTGTCAGCGCCACCGTCACCGACGTGGCCGGCAACAGCAAAACCGTTACCCAAGATGTGGTGATTGACACCAAGATTGACCAAGACGGCGACGGTAACACCGTGGCCATCACCGCCATCACCCAAGACACTGGCAGCTCCAGCAGTGACTTTATCACCAACGACAACACTCTGATTTTCAAAGGTACCGTCGATTTAGGTGACAACAGCACCTTAGCCGTCACCATTAATGGTGTGGTTTACACCACCGCCAACGGCTTAGTGATTGATGCGCAAGGTAACTGGAGCGTCGACCTGACCGGTACTGTGCTGCCTGACGGCACCTACCCTGTCAGCGCCACCGTCACCGACGTGGCCGGCAACAGCAAAACTGTTACCCAAGATGTGGTGATTGACACCAAGATTGACCAAGACGGCGACGGTAACACCGTGGCCATCACCGCCATCACCCAAGACACCGGCAGTTCCAGCAGTGACTTTATCACCAACGACAACACTCTGATTTTCAAAGGTACTGTCGATTTAGGTGACAACAGCACCTTAGCCGTCACCATCAATGGTGTGGTTTACACCACCGCCAACGGCTTAGTGATTGATGCGCAAGGTAACTGGAGTGTCGACCTGACCGGTACTGTGCTGCCTGACGGCATTTACCCTGTCAGCGCCACCGTCACCGACGTGGCCGGCAACAGCAAAACCGTTACCCAAGATGTGGTGATTGACACCAAGATTGACCAAGACGGTGACGGTAACACCGTGGCCATCACCGCCATCACCCAAGACACCGGCAGCTCCAGCAGTGACTTTATCACCAACGACAACACCCTGATTTTCAAAGGTACCGTCGATTTAGGTGACAACAGCACCTTAGCCGTCACCATTAATGGTGTGGTTTACACCACCGCCAACGGCTTAGTGATTGATGCGCAAGGTAACTGGAGCGTCGACCTGACCGGTACTGTGCTGCCTGACGGCACTTACCCCGTCAGCGCCACCGTCACCGACGTGGCCGGCAACAGCAAAACTGTTACCCAAGATGTGGTGATTGACACCAAGATTGACCAAGACGGCGACGGTAACACCGTGGCCATCACCGCCATCACCCAAGACACCGGCAGTTCCAGCAGTGACTTTATCACCAACGACAACACTCTGATTTTCAAAGGTACTGTCGATTTAGGTGACAACAGCACCTTAGCCGTCACCATCAATGGTGTGGTTTACACCACCGCCAACGGCTTAGTGATTGATGCGCAAGGTAACTGGAGCGTCGACCTGACCGGTACTGTGCTGCCTGACGGCACTTACCCTGTCAGCGCCACCGTCACCGACGTGGCCGGCAACAGCAAAACCGTTACCCAAGATGTGGTGATTGACACCAAGATTGACCAAGACGGCGACGGTAACACCGTGGCCATCACCGCCATCACCCAAGACACTGGCAGCTCCAGCAGTGACTTTATCACCAACGACAACACTCTGATTTTCAAAGGTACCGTCGATTTAGGTGACAACAGCACCTTAGCCGTCACCATTAATGGTGTGGTTTACACCACCGCCAACGGCTTAGTGATTGATGCGCAAGGTAACTGGAGCGTCGACCTGACCGGTACTGTGCTGCCTGACGGCACTTACCCTGTCAGCGCCACCGTCACCGACGTGGCCGGCAACAGCAAAACCGTTACCCAAGATGTGGTGATTGACACCAAGATTGACCAAGACGGCGACGGTAACACCGTGGCCATCACCGCCATCACCCAAGACACCGGCAGCTCCAGCAGTGACTTTATCACCAACGACAACACCCTGATTTTCAAAGGTACTGTCGATTTAGGTGACAACAGCACCTTAGCCGTCACCATCAATGGTGTGGTTTACACCACCGCCAACGGCTTAGTGATTGATGCGCAAGGTAACTGGAGCGTCGACCTGACCGGTACTGTGCTGCCTGACGGCACTTACCCTGTCAGCGCCACCGTCACCGACGTGGCCGGCAACAGCAAAACCGTTACCCAAGATGTGGTGATTGACACCAAGATTGACCAAGACGGCGACGGTAACACCGTGGCCATCACCGCCATCACCCAAGACACTGGCAGCTCCAGCAGTGACTTTATCACCAACGACAACACTCTGATTTTCAAAGGTACCGTCGATTTAGGTGACAACAGCACCTTAGCCGTCACCATTAATGGTGTGGTTTACACCACCGCCAACGGCTTAGTGATTGATGCGCAAGGTAACTGGAGCGTCGACCTGACCGGTACTGTGCTGCCTGACGGCACTTACCCTGTCAGCGCCACCGTCACCGACGTGGCCGGCAACAGCAAAACCGTTACCCAAGATGTGGTGATTGACACCAAGATTGACCAAGACGGCGACGGTAACACCGTGGCCATCACCGCCATCACCCAAGACACCGGCAGCTCCAGCAGTGACTTTATCACCAACGACAACACCCTGATTTTCAAAGGTACTGTCGATTTAGGTGACAACAGCACCTTAGCCGTCACCATCAATGGTGTGGTTTACACCACCGCCAACGGCTTAGTGATTGATGCGCAAGGTAACTGGAGCGTCGACCTGACCGGTACTGTGCTGCCTGACGGCACCTACCCTGTCAGCGCCACCGTCACCGACGTGGCCGGCAACAGCAAAACTGTTACCCAAGATGTGGTGATTGACACCAAGATTGACCAAGACGGCGACGGTAACACCGTGGCCATCACCGCCATCACCCAAGACACCGGCAGCTCCAGCAGTGACTTTATCACCAACGACAACACCCTGATTTTCAAAGGTACCGTCGATTTAGGTGACAACAGCACCTTAGCCGTCACCATTAATGGTGTGGTTTACACCACCGCCAACGGCTTAGTGATTGATGCGCAAGGTAACTGGAGCGTCGACCTGACCGGTACTGTGCTGCCTGACGGCACTTACCCTGTCAGCGCCACCGTCACCGACGTGGCCGGCAACAGCAAAACCGTTACCCAAGATGTGGTGATTGACACCAAGATTGACCAAGACGGCGACGGTAACACCGTGGCCATCACCGCCATCACCCAAGACACTGGCAGCTCCAGCAGTGACTTTATCACCAACGACAACACTCTGATTTTCAAAGGTACCGTCGATTTAGGTGACAACAGCACCTTAGCCGTCACCATTAATGGTGTGGTTTACACCACCGCCAACGGCTTAGTGATTGATGCGCAAGGTAACTGGAGCGTCGACCTGACCGGTACTGTGCTGCCTGACGGCACTTACCCTGTCAGCGCCACCGTCACCGACGTGGCCGGCAACAGCAAAACCGTTACCCAAGATGTGGTGATTGACACCAAGATTGACCAAGACGGCGACGGTAACACCGTGGCCATCACCGCCATCACCCAAGACACCGGCAGCTCCAGCAGTGACTTTATCACCAACGACAACACCCTGATTTTCAAAGGTACTGTCGATTTAGGTGACAACAGCACCTTAGCCGTCACCATCAATGGTGTGGTTTACACCACCGCCAACGGCTTAGTGATTGATGCGCAAGGTAACTGGAGCGTCGACCTGACCGGTACTGTGCTGCCTGACGGCACCTACCCTGTCAGCGCCACCGTCACCGACGTGGCCGGCAACAGCAAAACCGTTACCCAAGATGTGGTGATTGACACCAAGATTGACCAAGACGGCGACGGTAACACCGTGGCCATCACCGCCATCACCCAAGACACCGGCAGTTCCAGCAGTGACTTTATCACCAACGACAACACTCTGATTTTCAAAGGTACTGTCGATTTAGGTGACAACAGCACCTTAGCCGTCACCATCAATGGTGTGGTTTACACCACCGCCAACGGCTTAGTGATTGATGCGCAAGGTAACTGGAGCGTCGACCTGACCGGTACTGTGCTGCCTGACGGCATTTACCCTGTCAGCGCCACCGTCACCGACGTGGCCGGCAACAGCAAAACCGTTACCCAAGATGTGGTGATTGACACCAAGATTGACCAAGACGGTGACGGTAACACCGTGGCCATCACCGCCATCACCCAAGACACCGGCAGCTCCAGCAGTGACTTTATCACCAACGACAACACTCTGATTTTCAAAGGTACCGTCGATTTAGGTGACAACAGCACCTTAGCCGTCACCATTAATGGTGTGGTTTACACCACCGCCAACGGCTTAGTGATTGATGCGCAAGGTAACTGGAGTGTCGACCTGACCGGTACTGTGCTGCCTGACGGCATTTACCCTGTCAGCGCCACCGTCACCGACGTGGCCGGCAACAGCAAAACCGTTACCCAAGATGTGGTGATTGACACCAAGATTGACCAAGACGGTGACGGTAACACCGTGGCCATCACCGCCATCACCCAAGACACTGGCAGCTCCAGCAGTGACTTTATCACCAACGACAACACTCTGATTTTCAAAGGTACCGTCGATTTAGGTGACAACAGCACCTTAGCCGTCACCATTAATGGTGTGGTTTACACCACCGCCAACGGCTTAGTGATTGATGCGCAAGGTAACTGGAGTGTCGACCTGACCGGTACTGTGCTGCCTGACGGCATTTACCCTGTCAGCGCCACCGTCACCGACGTGGCCGGCAACAGCAAAACCGTTACCCAAGATGTGGTGATTGATACTCAATCTGCCGCCGCACCGACAGTCACGATTGATGAAGACTTAAATAACGATGGCTTCATTAACACAACCGAATTAACAGGACCGGTAAATATCACCGTTACTGTAGGACTTGGCACCTCGATCGGTGATTTATTAATAGTTAAAGATCAGGCTGGTAACACCCTATTTAATGGGCTAGTCACTCAAGAAATTTTAAATAATGGCTTACAACTCGAAATCATCGCTCCAGCCATCGGTACTAATCTAGTAATCACGGCTGTTGTTACTGATCAAGCAGGAAATAGCACTTCTGGACAAGATCAGGCCAGGTTGACCGATTCAGCAGATGACAGCAAAACTGTCGTTGAGGACACCGTCGCCAGCGGCAACGTGTTAACCAACGATGAAGCGGGCAATACCAGCGTGGTCAGCTTCACCGTCGCGGGCAGCAGTGTGGTGCATAACGCCGGCAGCAGCGTCGTGCTGACAGGCGGCACCTTAGTGCTCAATAGCAACGGTAGCTACAGCTTTACCCCTAATGCCAACTGGAACGGTGCAGTCCCGGTCATTACGTACACCACCAACACCGGTGCCACTGCGACCCTGACTATCACGGTCACACCAGACAACACCGATGCGGCCAATGACAGCAAAACTGTCGTTGAGGACACCGTCGCCAGCGGCAACGTGTTAACCAACGATGAAGCGGGCAATACCAGCGTGGTCAGCTTCACCGTCGCAGGCAGCAGTGTGGTGCATAACGCCGGCAGCAGCGTCGTGCTGACAGGCGGCACCTTAGTGCTCAATAGCAACGGTAGCTACAGCTTTACCCCTAATGCCAACTGGAACGGTGCAGTTCCAGTCATTACGTACACCACCAACACCGGTGCCATAGCGACCCTGACCATCACGGTCACACCAGACAACACCGATGCGGCCAATGACAGCAAAACTGTCGTTGAGGACACCGTCGCCAGCGGCAACGTGTTAACCAACGATGAAGCGGGCAATACCAGCGTGGTCAGCTTCACCGTCGCAGGCAGCAGTGTGGTGCATAACGCCGGCAGCAGCGTCGTGCTGACAGGCGGCACCTTAGTGCTCAATAGCAACGGTAGCTACAGCTTTACACCTAATGCCAACTGGAACGGTGCAGTTCCAGTCATTACGTACACCACCAACACCGGTGCCATAGCGACCCTGACCATCACGGTCACACCAGACAACACCGATGCGGCCAATGACAGCAAAACTGTCGTTGAGGACACCGTCGCCAGCGGCAACGTGTTAACCAACGATGAAGCGGGCAATACCAGCGTGGTCAGCTTCACCGTCGCAGGCAGCAGTGTGGTGCATAACGCCGGCAGCAGCGTCGTGCTGACAGGCGGCACCTTAGTGCTCAATAGCAACGGTAGCTACAGCTTTACCCCTAATGCCAACTGGAACGGTGCAGTTCCAGTCATTACGTACACCACCAACACCGGTGCCATAGCGACCCTGACCATCACGGTCACACCAGACAACACCGATGCGGCCAATGACAGCAAAACTGTCGTTGAGGACACCGTCGCCAGCGGCAACGTGTTAACCAACGATGAAGCGGGCAATACCAGCGTGGTCAGCTTCACCGTCGCCGGCAGCAGTGTGGTGCATAACGCCGGCAGCAGCGTCGTGCTGACAGGCGGCACCTTAGTGCTCAATAGCAACGGTAGCTACAGCTTTACACCTAATGCCAACTGGAACGGTGCAGTTCCAGTCATTACGTACACCACCAACACCGGTGCCATAGCGACCCTGACCATCACGGTCACACCAGACAACACCGATGCGGCCAATGACAGCAAAACTGTCGTTGAGGACACCGTCGCCAGCGGCAACGTGTTAACCAACGATGAAGCGGGCAATACCAGCGTGGTCAGCTTCACCGTCGCGGGCAGCAGTGTGGTGCATAACGCCGGCAGCAGCGTCGTGCTGACAGGCGGCACCTTAGTGCTCAATAGCAACGGTAGCTACAGCTTTACACCTAATGCCAACTGGAACGGTGCAGTCCCGGTCATTACGTACACCACCAACACCGGTGCCACTGCGACCCTGACTATCACGGTCACACCAGACAACACCGATGCGGCCAATGACAGCAAAACTGTCGTTGAGGACACCGTCGCCAGCGGCAACGTGTTAACCAACGATGAAGCGGGCAATACCAGCGTGGTCAGCTTTACCGTCGCAGGCAGCAGTGTGGTGCATAACGCCGGCAGCAGCGTCGTGCTGACAGGCGGCACCTTAGTGCTCAATAGCAACGGTAGCTACAGCTTTACACCTAATGCCAACTGGAACGGTGCAGTTCCAGTCATTACGTACACCACCAACACCGGTGCCATAGCGACCCTGACTATCACTGTCACCCCCGCAGATGATCCAGTGACGATCATTAATACGGTTGGACCATTAAATGTTTATGAGTCGGCTTTAGCAAATGGCACCGGTAATCCGAGTACAGGACAAACATCTGCTCAAGGCAGCATGAGTATTACGGCTAATGATGGGTTAAATAGAATAGAAGTTACAAACTCTGTTGGCATAACCTCAACTTTAACATTAGCAACACTACTAAGTGCATCATTAACATCCCCAATTGTTATTGCTGGTGCTAATGGAACGCTTTACATTACTGGTTATAGCAATGGTCAGTTGCAATACACCTATACTCTTACCCATGCTCAAACTCATTCTACGCAAGGAAGTGATACGCTTAATGATAATTTCCAAGTTAAGGCTATCGACACCGATGGCGATTTTGCGACAACGACAATAACAACGACCGTCCATGATGATGTTGCTACTGCGCATAATGATACTGACCAACTAGAAGTAGTTTTAGACTCCTTTAACTTCTCCGGTATTGTGGCAAATTGGACAACTATCAACGGCGGCTCAGATGTCAGGAAGTTTGATGGTCCTGACAATGATAGCGGCAAAGATCAAGTCCGCTGGGGTGATCCTGCGAGCTATAATGGAAGTCAATCGGGATATGGTTTTGCTGACAATGATGCCGCTCTAAATGGCTCATTATCACTAAACCAAGATATAGTACTTGGTACTTTCACTCACTATAACTACCCAATTGATTCAGGCACATCTATCACATCTGCAACAATGCAAATCACTTTTAATGTGACTGATGCCTATGGTGTTACAACACCTGTAACTTTAACACTCAACTTTAGCCATAATGAAACGCCGAACGATGGTCCAGATCCTAGGGATATAGTGACTGTAGGGCAAACAAGTGTAACCTTTAATTACGAAGGTCAAGTTTACACAATGCAAGTCATTGGTTTTAAAGATAGTAATGGCAATATAGTTACTTCGATTTATACCAATGAAAATGATGCAACTAGCTATCAACTAGTGGTTCGTATGGTGGCGGGTAATGGATATACGTTGCCGCATACCGATGGCAATGTACTAACCAATGATACAACTGGTGCAGATATTGCTGTTACAGTCATTGGAGTTGCTAATGGTGACCATACAAATACGGGCGTATCAGGCCATGTAGGTACAACTATTAATGGTCTTTACGGCACATTGATACTTTATGCTGATGGAACCTATCACTATCAATTGACTGCGAGTGCAGATCTAATCCCTGCCTCTGGTGCAACAGAAACCTTTACCTACACTATGCAAGATGGTGATGGAGATAGATCAAGTGCAACACTAAAAATTAATGTGAGCCCCGTAAATGCTGATGGCGTCAACCTTGTCGATGCCAATGCGTTTACAACTCAAGGTTCTAGTTTGAATGATACTATCGTTGTGACAAATGGTGAAAACTCATCCAGTCACAATCGTCTAAATGTTACTTTTGGTGGTGGTTTAAGTGGCATCATTACAAACAGCAGTGAACAAAAAATTGTTTCTTCTGGAGCTAACAAAAAGAGCTATAGCACTACTGATGCTCAAATTGTAAGTGGAGGTGATGGTAACGACCATATCGAAACAGGTAGGGGCGATGACGTTATATACGCTGGCAAAACTGGTGCAATTGGTTATGGAACTGATGATCAACTCGAGTTATCAGTGAATGCTCTATCAACTCACCATATAATGACAGGCACATTAAGCGGTACAAATAGCATCGTTGATAACGATGGCTTGTTATTAGCCAATGATGTTGCATCTCAAAGAGCTGATGTTGTGAACGGTGGCAGCGGTGATGACCGAATTTATGGTCAATCCGGCTCTGACATTCTCTATGGTCATACAGGAAATGATTATATTGACGGCGGCAGCCATAACGATGCGCTTCGCGGCGGTGAAGGCAACGATACCTTAATTGGTGGCCTTGGTGATGATGTACTACGTGGCGATAGTGGCGCAGACACCTTCGTATGGCGCTATGCTGATGCCGACAAAGGTACTGACTATATTATGGACTTTAAGGTCGGTGAAGATAAGCTCGATCTAAGCGACTTACTCCAGGGTGAAACGGCGAATACGTTAGAAAGCTATCTAAGCTTTAGCTTAAACAATGGTTCAACCGTGATCGATATCGATGCAAACAAGGATGGCACGTTCGATCAACACATTGTGCTTGATGGGGTTAACCTCTATAGCCAATTTGGTGCAACGGATAATGCGGGTATTATTAATGGATTGCTCGGAAGCAATGGTAATGGCCCACTCATTATTGATACAGCGCCACCAGTAACACCTGATGCACCTCAAGGAGTGACACCACTGACCGATCCACACAACAATATCATTCCTTAATAAAAAATCAGTTCGGATGGCCTATAGAAATATAGGCCATCATGACCGATACTTCTGATAAGTAAATAAAAAATCAAAGGATAGATAATTAGGTGCCTGTTACAGCGTCTGAAAAAGTTGAGCAGTGGACGATATCCGCATCACAGCGAGTAATTGTTGACCCACTGCTAGATTGTTTAGTGCTTCTGACTGAACATTTTGGTAATCCATGCTCAAGTGAATCACTTGCGGCAGGCTTGCCTTTGTCTGGAGCGGTATTAACACCCGACCTGCTTCCTCAAGCAGCATCTCGTGCAGGGTTAGCAGCAAAATTATCTCGTAAGGGTTTAAATGAGATCTCGCCGATACTGCTACCCTGTATTTTATTATTAAAAGACAAGAAAGCCTGTATTCTGCGGGAATTAGACCTCGAGTCAGATAGAGCAATCATCCAACTGCCAGAAACGGGCGGTGAAGAAAAACTCACCATTGAGTCACTTGAAACTTTGTATGTCGGCTATTTGTTCTTAGTCAAACAAGAATATCGTGGCGACATGGGGTTTGATGTCTATTTGCACGATAATAAAACCCACTGGTTAGTTCAAACCTTAAAAGACTCCGCGCCCATTTATCGAGATGCGTTAATCGCCTCGGTGTTGGTCAACATATTTGCCTTAGTTTCTCCCCTGTTTATTATGAATGTGTACGACAAAGTCGTACCTAATTTAGCTTTTGACTCCCTTTGGGTATTAGCGATTGGCGCATCAATTGCCTATTTATTTGACCTTGTTATGCGGCAACTTAGAAGCTACCTAATTGATGTGGCTGGGAAAAAAGTTGATATCATTGTCTCGTCGAAGCTATTTGCCAAAGCAATTGGTATTCCATTGGAAAAACGTTCCCCAAGCATTGGTGGTATGGCAAAACAACTGGGAGAATTTGACAATATTCGGGAAATTTTAACTTCAGCAACGATAACAACACTTGTCGATCTTCCTTTCGCACTCTTTTTCCTTATCGTGATTTATATTGTTGCAGGTGATTTAGCCGTGATCCCTGTCGTGGGAGGCTTGATCATTATCGGCTTTACACTTTATACCCAACCTAAATTAAAAGCGGCGATTGAAGAAGGTAATAAGTTTTCCAGCTTAAAACATGGGCATTTGATAGAAAGTCTTTCGGCGTTAGAGTCTATAAAAGCCAACGGCGCAGAAGGTATTGTCCAAAAAAGTTGGCAACAAATGATCGGCCATAGCGCTAACTGGCAATTAAGATCCAAAAAACTGTCTAACTCAGTCTCAAATTTCGCTAACTTTATTGTGCAATTTTCCGTTGTATGTGTGGTGATTTTAGGCGTTTATCGTGTGTCTGATAACGCTATATCTATGGGGGGGATCATCGCTGCGGTGATGTTATCGAGTAGAGCAATAGCGCCAATGGCACAACTTGCAGGACTGATGACGCGCGCCAACCACACAGCCAGTGCACTGCGTCAACTCAATGAGCTCATGGTGCAGGAAGATGAGTTTGAAAATAAAGGCCACTTGGTGAGTAAGCAGCGTTTAATCGGGAAAATTAATGCTGACCATGTTGGATTTAGTTATCCCGGCTCAGAAAAGCCAGTGCTTCACCCGCTCTCATTAACCATCAACCCAGGTGAAAGGGTTGCAATTATCGGTCGTAATGGTTCAGGTAAAAGTACCTTAGCCAAACTTCTCGTTGGACTGTTCCAACCCACAACCGGTAGCCTACGTTACGATGGGGTCGATTCGGCACAAATTCATCCTAGCGATCTGCGCCGTAACTTTGGTTACTTACCGCAGGACGTCACCCTCTTCCACGGTACCATAAGAGATAACATTCTCTTTGGTACTCGCCAAGTGACAGAGCATCAACTTATCCGTGCAGTACAGCTTTCAGGTGTCAGTCAGTTCACCCATTTGGAGGCTGAAGGCCTAGATCAACAAGTCGGCGAAGGTGGCATGTCTCTTAGTCGTGGACAAAGACAAACCGTTGCCCTAGCTCGGGCGACTCTCAACGATCCGCCAGTATTGCTAATGGATGAGCCTACAGCCAGTTTAGATGCGAGAGCAGAACAACAGTTTATTCGCTCAATGCAAAATGTCAGCAAGGATCGAACCTTGCTATTAATCACTCACAAAATGCATTTATTACAATTAGTTGACCGTATTATTGTGCTTGAAAGGGGACATGTTGTTGCTGATGGTCCTAAAGCTGAAGTGTTAGAAAAACTCAATTTTGGCCTTGTAAATGGAGGCTCCAGACAATGAGTAAAAATCTAACGGCAAATGATTTAGACATGGTTGATGATGTTTACGGTGCCATGATGACAGATGCCCCAAGTGGACATAGGCTCATCATATGGGCGTTAGCTGCCATGGTTGTGTGTTTTCTACTTTGGGCAGGTTTTGCCAAACTGGATAAGGTGACAACGGGTTCTGGGAAAGTTATCCCTTCTTCTCAAGTTCAAGTCATTCAAAGTCTTGACGGCGGTATCATGCAAGAACTCTTTGTGAGAGAGGGTGATATTGTCACTAAAGGTCAGCCACTTGTACGGATTGATGATACCCGCTTTCGCTCCGATTTTGCCCAGCAAGAGCAAGAGGTCTTTGGCTTAAAAACCAATGCCATCCGTATGCGCGCAGAATTAGATAGCATTCTTATCTCAGATATGACTTCTGACTGGCGTGAACAAGTTAAAATTACCAAAAAAGCTTTAGTATTTCCCGATAGTATTCATGAGGCAGAACCCGCCCTAGTGAAAAGACAACAGGAAGAATATAACGGTCGCTTAGATAATCTGAGCAACCAACTGGAGATTCTGGTTCGTCAGATACAACAAAGGCAACAAGAAATCGATGACCTTGCCTCAAAAACGACGACCTTAACAACCAGTATGCAGTTGATTTCTAGGGAGTTAGAGCTTACGAGGCCTCTGGCTAAAAAAGGGATTGTGCCCGAAGTTGAATTACTTAAACTCGAACGCGCAGTGAACGATGCTCAGGGGGAATTAAACTCATTGAGACTGCTTAGACCGAAACTGAAAGCAGCATTAGATGAAGCAATATTAAAGCGCCGTGAAGCGGTATTTGTTTACGCTGCAGATCTTCGTGCACAACTTAACGAAACACAAACCCGTTTATCCAGAATGAACGAAGCACAGGTGGGAGCCCAAGATAAGGTTAGCAAAGCGATTATAACTTCCCCTGTAAACGGCACCATTAAGACTGTGCATATCAACACCTTAGGAGGCGTGGTTCAACCCGGAGTTGATATAGTTGAAATCGTGCCATCTGAAGATCAGTTACTGATAGAAACCAAGATCTTACCTAAGGATATTGCGTTTTTACATACAGGCTTACCTGCAGTAGTTAAGGTGACTGCCTATGACTTTACCCGTTACGGTGGTCTTAAAGGTACAGTAGAGCATATTAGTGCCGATACATCACAGGACGAAGAAGGAAATAGCTTCTACCTTATAAAGGTAAGAACCGAAGAATCGAGTTTGATAAAAGACGATGGCACAGAGATGCCAATTATACCGGGGATGTTAACTAGCGTTGACGTTATCACCGGACAAAGATCCATTCTTGAGTACATTTTAAATCCAATTTTAAGGGCTAAGGACACAGCGCTCAGAGAGCGTTAAGCCTGTTATAAACCGGGAGGTTTGCAATGAAGACTTTAGTAAGACGACAATTTCAATGTTCAAAAATAGCGGTTCTGCTGTCAGCTATCTTGCTTCCACTATCGGCTCAAAGCCAAACGCTTGAGCAAGCGGTTGCGCACACGCTCGATACCAACCCAGATCTACGAGTGGCGTTTAACCGATTCAAAGCAAGAGAAGAGCAAGTAAATCAGGCAATTGCTGGTTATATGCCAACAGTCGATCTCACTGGTGGCTATGGCTACGAGCAGACGGATAGCGTATCAACCCGTCGACGCAAAAACGTCGGCGATGTTGATAGCAATGGCGTCGCGGAACTCAACCGCGGTGAGTTTGGTATTAGCCTAAAACAAATGCTTTTTGATGGTTTTTATACCAGCAGTGAAGTTGACCGTTATAGCTTTGAAGCCAGTGCAGACCAGTGGGCCTTACTTGCTGCTGCTGAAGATATGGCATTGGATGTCAGCAAAGTCTATCTCAACTACCTTCGTACTGATGAAGTGTTGAAGCTGGCTGAAAAAAATCTTAACAGCCATAAAGAAATTTATGATCAAATCAAGCAACGTACTGATTCAGGTCTAGGCTCAACAGCCGATCTATCACAAATATCAGGCCGTCTTGCAAGGGCAAATGCGAATGTGATTTCTGCTCGAAATAATTTGCTCGATGCTAAAGCGCAATTTATCCGAGTTGTGTCTGCCGACCCAGTTGACTTAATTCAACCCGTTCCAGATGCCGATATGTTACCAAAGGATTTAAACAGTAGCTTAGCTGACGCAGAGAAAAATCATCCTATCCTTAAATCTGCAGCAAACGATATTCGTGCTGCTGAAAATGAGCGTTCATCCGCCCAAGCCAACTATTACCCGCAAGTTTCGTTAGAGCTAAACGGTAGCTGGAACAATGATGTGGGTGGCGAAGATGGCGTAAGTGCATTAGCGAGCCAAAATGTAGGTGGTTATAGCAACGACATCGTCGCCATGGTGCGAGTAAGATATAACCTCTTCGCTGGCGGTAAAGACCTCGCTCGTGAAAAAGAATCAGCCTACAAGCTGGGTGAAGCCAAAGAAATCCGTCAACGCGCTCAAAGAGAAGTCGTTGAGGGCGTCAATCTAGCTTGGAACGCGTACGAAATGTTAGCACCTCAAAAGCAATACATTCGTGACCATGTCATTGCAGCCAAAGATACTCAGTCCGCTTATGCGCAGCAATTTAACCTTGGTCAACGCAGCTTACTCGACTTACTTGATACTGAGAATGAATTGTTCGAAGCACGTAAGGACTACTTACAAGCTGAATATGATGAAATCATTGCTAAATATCGCGTGCTTAACGCGACAGGCCGCTTACTCGACTCACTGAAAGTGACGCGTCCGGAAGCATGGCGCGGAGAGCGTAGCTACGAAGGAGGAGCCAACCAATGAAAACCACTATCCTATTCCTTAGCGTGGCGCTTTTAGCAGGTTGTTCCATGCGTGATACAGTCAATATTGAAGATATGACAACAACTCAAGCATACGATCTTTCCGATAAGGATAGTGATGGAGTAGTTGAAGCCCGTGAACGCTGCAACGATACTGTTAAAGGTGCAGGCACGGATAACTACGGCTGTGGTCAGATCAAATCAATTAATGAGCGTAAGGAAATCAATGTATTATTTCCCAATAACTCAGCATACATTGCACCTGAGTATTACCCGCAAATTGAAGAGATCGCAATATTCTTACGTCAATACCCCACAACGAAGGTGACCATTGAAGGACACACAAGTCGTACGGGTACAGATGAAAGAAACTCGGTATTATCACAGGAACGTGCTGATGCCGTTACCGCCGTTCTTGCCGAACGTTTTGGTATCGACAGAAGCCGACTCACCGCCATAGGATATGGCTCAAGTCGTCCAGTCGTTTTAGAACAGACACCTGAAGCAGAAATTCGTAATCGCCGAGTCGTCGCTGAAGTGACGGGTGATGACACCGCTACAGATATGAAGTGGACGATTTATTCCGTCGATGACACCAAATAAGGGCTAACAGAGTAGGTTATGAACGGCAGGCCAAAGGATATAAATGCATTTTTTCGCGCCTGCCGCTCAAGCCTAATTGCGTCTGCGTTGGGGATTAGTTGCCTGTATGCGGCACCTACCCAAACACTCGATGAAGCAAAAATCACCTCAACGCTAGAAAAACGCTATGGTGAGCGAGCAGGAATGCGAGCAAGAGCTTGGTTTAAAGTATTAGCAGAGGCAAACACGGTTGACGAAAAAGAAAAGCTATTGAAAGTTAATAACTTTTTTAACTTATTCCGCTTCGTTGATGATATAAAATTATGGGGAGAATCAAACTATTGGGCCACTCCAATGGAGTTTATTGGAGTCAATGGTGGAGATTGTGAGGATTTTTCAATCGCCAAGTATTTTACACTGCTTCAATTAGGTGTGCCCGAGGATAAAATGCGGATCACCATGGTTAAAGCAACCAGTGTTAATCAGTATCATATGGTATTAGCTTACTATGATACCCCTTCCTCCATCCCTTTAGTGCTTGATAATCTTGATCATGTCATCAAACCCGCAACTCAACGTAAAGATCTTATACCCGTATACAGCTTTAACGGTAAACAGTTATGGCTTAACAAAGAACAGGGACGAGGCGTTTTAGCTGGCTCGTCAACACGACTCGAAAAATGGAATGACCTAAACCATAGGTTAGGGGTTGATCGCTTAAGACAGCCCAAATTAAAACTGGAGTAGCACCCAAGATGACACTGTTTAGACAGATTTATTCGCTGCTTTTTAGCCTATTCTTGTTAGTAGTAGCAAGTCTTGGCTATGTGCAATTTACTGAGACTCAAAGCTTTTTGACCAAGCAAATGGAATCGGATCTAAACAATGCCAGTACCTCGCTTGGATTAATGCTAACTCCCGCGCTTGAGGCGGGTGATACTGCAGCCGCAGAAACCTTAGTCAACGTTATTTTTGAAGGCGGCTATTATAAAAATATTAAACTGACGTGGATGGTTGACGGTAAACAACAAGAATGGGCTAACCCTATTAAAATTGATGATGTACCTCAATGGTTTATCAATTTGAACCTATTTAAAACCATCAAAAAAGAAAGCACGATTACCTCAGGATGGTTACAGCTAGCTCAGCTTGAAATCACTGCGCACCCAGGATTTGGTTACCATGAATTATGGCGCATCATGTCCAATACTATTATCGCCTTTTCGTTGCTGTTTTTAGTCGCTATTTTTACCGCAAGATTAGGATTAACTTGGATTTTAAAACCACTACACGCTTTATCTGATCATGCTAAAAAGATTGCGGCTCGCCAGTTTGGGCCAGATATGCCTTTGCCTAAAACCACTGAACTCAAAGATCTCGTTACCGCGTTCAATAGCATGTCAGCTCAACTAAAACAGCTCTTCCAATCACTCGATGAGGAGGTAGGTACTTTACGCAAAAAGAATCTCACAGACCCCGCCTCAGGACTGCCTAATCGCCAATATGTGGTGAGCCGTCTCAATGGCTGGTTAAGCGAACCGAGCAGCGGCGCCCTGTTCTTAGCTAAGTTAGACTGGCTCGAAGAAGTTCACAGTAAATATGGCTATCAGGTTCGCGATGAAACCATTCGCCTATTGGCCGAAAAACTAGTCCAGCAATTAAATGAGATCATCCCCTCTGTGGTTGCGCGTATTGCCGCATTTGAGTTTGCCTTCCTTGTGACCGATGTAGAACATGATCAAATTAGCAAATATTTGCAAACGCTGATCCGCACAATCAATCAAGAAATATCAAAAGCAGGTTGTAAGCCCAATGAGAATTTTGCGATTGGGGTGGCTGAACGGATTGGCCAAATGAAGGTCTCCGATATTCTTGCCCAAGCAGACAACGCTCTGCAAAAAGCGCTCAAAGAGAATAAAACCTTCCATTGGTTCGAGACAACTGAACAACAACTTTTCACCCGAGAACAATGGCGTGACAACCTTAGCCACGCCATTAGCAACAAAAAGTTCAAGTTCCGTTGGCAACCTATCCAATTTTGTAATGGCGATGGCGTGAGCCAAAGAGAGCTCTATTGCCAACTCGAGCTGGGTGATAAGCTCGCTCATGCTGGCCAGTTTATGCCTTACATAGAGCTGCTGTCATTCGGCTCATTACTCGATAAATGCCTCATTGAGACTATCTACGAGCAAAAACTGCTTGAGCGTCATTACGAGCCTTTAGCGATAAACTTAACGCATCAAAGTATTAGTGATACACAGTTCCACGACTGGCTTAATCACTTCCTGCGCACGGCTCAACAGGTTGAACGGATTTGCTTTGAGATCCCTGAAGCGGGGGTTTATAGCGACTTAGAATCCTGTACTCGCCTTTGCAATATTATTAGGGACAATGGTGCTAAATTTGGTATTGACCATTTTGGTAGACAATTTGGCTCCATGTCTTACCTCCAAGAGCTAAGACCGAGTTACGTTAAACTTGACCAATCTTTCTCTTACTATGACGAAGCATCACATAATAGCGAGCTCTGCCGTGCGATTATCAATGTAGCTAGAGGATTAGATATTCAGGTGATAGTGACAGGAATTCAAGAAAAGGCTCAGCTAGAGCGCTTCAATGAGCTAAAAACGGATGCCTATCAGGGCTTCATTGTCCCGCCAGAAAATATCGACTAAATCGAAAACCATTGCATTAAGGCTCCTTCGGGAGCCTTAATTATTTGAGATGTTGCTAACGGCCTTGAATCCTCGCAGCACCATGTCATGCAATCACAACGAGCCAGCAAGATACGAATGGCAAAACAGTACCAAGAGACAAATACAAAAAAGCCTCAGTACTTCTTTCGAAATTCTGAGGCTTCAGTGTAATTGGTCGGTGATAGAGGATTCGAACCTCTGACCCTCTGGTCCCAAACCAGATGCGCTACCGGACTGCGCTAATCACCGTAACTGTTAACTATTTGCTTGAAAACTCAAACGCGCTAGTTATGCGAAGAATGTGGTCGGTGATAGAGGATTCGAACCTCTGACCCTCTGGTCCCAAACCAGATGCGCTACCGGACTGCGCTAATCACCGAGATGTTAAATGAAATGGGGTGACTGATGGGGCTCGAACCCACGACAACCGGAATCACAATCCGGGACTCTACCAACTGAGCTACAATCACCACTGAATTTCACTTTACTGCTAACCTCAAGCTCAAGCTCAAGCTCACAACTCATTCGGAGAGATGGTGCGCCCAAAAGGATTCGAACCTTCGGCCTCACCCTCCGGAGGGGTGCGCTCTATCCAGCTGAGCTATGGGCGCTCGCCTTGGTTAGCGCCGCATATAGTATGGACAAATAGTCTTTGAGTCTATAGCTGTTTTGCACTTTTTTTACTGACTGCTCAAGTTTTGATACATTAGCATGCTTTTTCAGCGAAAACACAGTTAAAATATGACTTGGATGTTACGGTATTTCGTGCTAATTATAACGTTTGGCAACAATTAACGCAGAACTGATTAGTGAGTATCATGTTTAGGGATGAAGATGAAACTACCCAACCTCGAGCTCCTGAGCTTGAACGCTTAAAAAAAAGACTTAATCGCCTTAAATATTTGGCGCATAAGTACAAGCGAGCGGAAGTCGTTCAAAATGCGTTACTCGAATTATCCCATATTGCCACTCAGGTTCCTTCCCTTGAAGAATTCTATTTAGGGGTTCACCACCACCTAAAAAAGCTGATTTCTGCTGATAATTTTTTTATCGCTACTCTTGATATCAATACCAACACCATTTCGGTTCCCTTCTTTGCCGATGAAAAAGATGCCCATCCTGCCCAGCTTTATCCCGAGCAATCCCTATCAACGCTGTTGCAACAAGGATTAACAGGTTACGTTTTTCGCACAGGAAAAACCCTACTATGCGATGAATCCAAGGTTGAAGAGTTGGTCGAAGCGCAGGAGATCGTCAATTTAGGTTCTCCTTGCCACCTTTGGCTTGGAGTGCCCATCAAGCATGAAGGCATAGTCACTGCCGTACTGGTAGTACAAACCTATGATACCAATGTCAGTTATGGCGATATCGAGGTCGAGTTAATGACCTTTATTTGTCACCATATTGCTGGCGTGATGGAAAGACTTAAGCATCAAGAACAGCTAGAGCAAGCAATACAACAACGGACTAAAGAGCTTAGCCAAGCCTATGACAAGCTCAAGCAAGAAGTGTATGAAAGACGCAGAGCCGAGCGGCTGCAAAAATCCTTATTTGAAATAGCAGAACTAGCAAGCTCTAGTTCAGATAATCCTGAATTTTATGCACAGCTACATAATGTGATTCGGCACCTTATTCCTGCCAATAACTGTTACATCGCACTGCTAAATGAACAAGGTACCCACTTAACCTTCCCATTTTATGTTTCCCAAATAGGTAACCAACACCCTGGGACTCGGCCATTACAGGATGGGCTGACGGAGTATGTGCTCAAACACAAACGTCCACTACTGCTAGACCAGAATGATATTCATGGTTTGATTGCCTCAAAAGAAATTTACGCTAAGGCACCCGCACTTAATCACACTCAAACAATGCATCAATGGATAGGTATCCCACTGTTTATCCATGATGTAGTACGAGGTGCGCTAACCATTTATAGCTTTAGCATGACCCAAAACTACCAAACGAAAGACTTGGAGTTACTCACCTTTGTGTCACAACATATCGGTGCTGCTATCGAGAAAAAACTCGCTGCAGAGTCATTACGCCGCAGCTATGAAGAACTAGAGGAAAAGGTTGCAGCTCGTACAACTGCACTCGCTGAGCTCAATAAGGACCTAGAGAAAGAGATCCGTCAGCGCCGTAATATGGAAGCTAAACTCGTTCATGATGCCAAACACGATGCGCTCACAGGATTGCCCAATCGTGCGATGTTTATGGAACGTCTCAATCAGGCTATCAAACATGTTCGCCGCCATAGCCTAGAACAGTTTGCCCTGCTGTTTATCGACCTCGACCGCTTTAAGCAGATTAACGATACTATGGGGCATTTGGAGGGCGATAGATTCTTAATTGAAACCGCCACTCGCTTACGCGGTTGCATCCGTAGCAACGATACCTTGGCGAGGCTCGGTGGCGATGAGTTTGTTATCCTGCTCGATACCATCAACGGCATCAACGATGCCCGTGATGTAGCCGAACGGGTCATTCAAAAAGTCTCACAATCCTACAAATTAGGGACAATCGAGTTTCACTCAGGTGCCAGTATCGGCATAACCATTAGTGGTAATAAGTTAGATACCAGTGAATCGATGCTACGTAATGCCGACACCGCAATGTACCAAGCCAAGGCGAATGGCAAAGGTTGTTATGTCATTTTTGACGATAGCGCGTCACAGCAAAAAATCCAGGATATTGCCTTCGAAAATGATTTTAAACAGGCGCTGCAAGCAGAGGAGTTACAACTCAATCTTCTCCCAATAGTTGATTTACAGACTCTACAACCCCATGCTTTTGAGTGTCGATTAATTTGGGAGCATCCCGTATGGGGAAGTATTCCGCACGAAGTTTTAAGCCAATTAGCTGAGCAAGCTAACCTCATGGTTGAGTTGGATAAGTATGCAATTAACTTACTGAATAAGCATTATCACCAGCTCGTTGTGAGCCATGGAGATAACCTTGATTTACACCTTATGCTTTCCAGTCAACATCTTAAACACAAGCATGTACTTCGTGGTCTTAAAAATGCGCTCAAACAAACTCAGCTTCCTCTCCCGCAGCTATGGTTATTTTTTAATGAAAAAGCCTTAGTTCAAGAAACGGAGAACCACATAAGCGGCTTTGAATTATTAAATAAGCAGGGGGTTAACTTAGGGATTAGCCACTACGGAAGCGGCCACAGTGCGTTAAACAGTTTGTTATTCCTCCCTGTAAAAGGCTTAAAGCTGGATGCGAATATCACGAAACAACTGCAAGATGAACAACACATAAAGCTGATGTCTGCCTATCAAAAGGCGGCCTCAACCTTAAACTTACAAACCTTTGTTGACGGACTTCATCACCCTGAGCAAATCAATATATTCAATGCACTAGGTTATCGCTTCGGCCAGGGTAGTGCCATAGCCCACCCTTTTACCTTAGTGGAAACCCTGCATCAGGTTTGCGCCTAAAACTGCAATTACATGATTAATTAAGACTTCTTAAACATATCTCTTAAATTCGAGATATGGCTGCGCCCGGTCTGCATTCGCTCTTGCTCTGTTTGCTGTGGCTTACGGTTTTCCCAAATAAGGTCATCCTGCGGTAACTCATGCAGAAAGCGGCTCGGCTCGCAGCGCATAGTTTCACCAAACTGGCGACGCTCACGGCAGAGGGTGAACCATAGCTCACGTTGTGCCCGCGTTATCCCCACATAGGCAAGACGACGTTCTTCATCAACATTATCTTCATCTATGCTGGTTTGATGCGGTAGAATGCGCTCCTCAACCCCCACCATAAACACGAAGGGGAATTCCAGCCCTTTAGAGGCATGCAGCGTCATTAATTGTACCTGATCGCCGCCTTCATCTTCGCTGTTACGCTCCATCATATCCCTAAGCGTTAGGCGGTTAACCACTTCCTGCAAGGTCATAGGTTCATCTAATTCATCCCCAGAGAGCATTTCCGTCACCCAGCGATACAGCTCGGAGATGTTTTTCATCCGCATTTCGGCGGCCTTAGCACTGGTACTGGTCTCGTATAAATAGTCTTCGTAATTAATCTTACGGATCAGTTGCTTTACCGCTTCAACCGGCTCACCTCGGTCGGCATGCTCCCCTGTATCAACAATAAAACGGCCAAATTGATAGAGTGCCGACATGGCATTAGGCGGCAGATGATGATTCAGCTCAGGATCAAAAATCGCCTCGAACATGGAGATATGTTTCTCGTTGGCAAAGTTACCCAAACGCTCCAAGGTGGATGGACCAATACCCCGTTTAGGTAAGTTAACCACCCGCAAAAAGGCGTTATCATCGTCAGGATTTACCACCAGTTTAAGGTAGCCCATGATGTCTTTAATCTCGGCACGGGCGAAAAACGAAGTGCCGCCGCTTAGCTTGTAAGGGATACGGTTCGTCATCAACGCCCGCTCAAGTAGGCGAGACTGGTGGTTACCGCGATACAGAATTGCGTAATCACCAAATTGGGTACGGCCGACAAATTTGTGGCGAATGATTTCGGCGACCACACGCTCGGCTTCTTGTTCCTCATTGGCAGCAAACAGCACCCGCATCGGCTCACCATAAGCCAGTTCGCTAAATAACGACTTATCGTACACATGGGGATTGTTGGCGATAAGAATGTTCGCCGCCCGCAAAATGCGTTGGCTAGAACGATAATTTTGCTCAAGTTTAATCAACTTAAGCTTGGGGAAGTCTTTACCCAACAACACTAAGTTCTGCGGCTTAGCCCCGCGCCATGAATAGATGGACTGGTCATCGTCCCCCACCACGGTAAAACGCGCGCGCTCGCCCACCAGTAGCTTGACCATTTCATATTGGGAAGTGTTGGTATCCTGATATTCGTCCACCAGCAGGTATTGGATCTTGGTTTGCCAGCGTGTACGCACTTCTTCATGATGGCGTAACAATAGGGTTGGCAGCAGAATTAAGTCATCAAAATCCAAAGCGTTGTAGGCTTTCATATGCTGGGCATAACGCTGATACAACAGGGCGAACAACTGCTGCTGTTCATCCTTTGCCAGCTTGCGCGCTTGGTCGGGAATAATCAGCCCGCCCTTCCAATTGGAGATGCTGCTTGCCAAGGCTTTGAGTAAATCTTTATCTTCCTGTAATTCTTTTTGAGTCAGCTCTTTAAGGAGCGCAAGCGTATCTTGGTCATCGAATAACGAGAACCCAGGCTTTAAACCCAGCACTTTATGCTCACGTTTTACAATCTCAAGACCTAAGGTATGGAAGGTCGAAATCCATAAACCTCTAGCCTCTTTACGCCCCATAGACTGTGCGACCCGCTCCTTCATCTCGCGCGCCGCTTTGTTGGTAAACGTCACGGCGGCGATATTGCGGGCATTGTAGCCACACTTTTGCACTAGATAGGCAATCTTGTTGATAATTACCCGCGTTTTGCCACTGCCCGCGCCCGCTAATACTAAGCAAGGCCCAGAAACATAATGAACGGCATCATTTTGGGCAGGATTGAGTTTCATCGTCGCGCAATATCCAAACAAGTCTTCAGAAGGGGGATGGGATCATAGCAGAAGCGAAGGTTTTAAGGCCAACAAATCCCCAGATATCAATTGAGCAAACAATAGAAATGACTCGTCTCTTCAAATGAATAAGCATTTGAATATGACATCCTAAAAACCAGTCAAATATGCTGCAATCAGTGTGCAGGCAAGCTTATTACAAAATAACTTTCTTAAATCACACTTTTGCCATTTTTTGAGCTAATTTGTTGCTAAGGTTGATAATGCGCAGTAGAATTCCGCATGGATGAACGTTCATTCATAGATGTCGATATCGGAAAGCAGAATGGATAACAAACGTGACTTAATACTTCGCTCCGCCGAAAAAATCATTGCGACAGCAGGCTTACATAACCTTTCAATGCAAAAACTAGCAGTAGATGCAGGCGTTGCCGCAGGTACGATCTACCGCTACTTCAAAGATAAAGAAGATTTGATCATTGAACTGCGTAAAGACGTATTACAACAAATTGCCAGCAAGTTGCTTGAAAACATTAATGAAGGCAGCTTTGACGAAAAATTTCGCCGCCTATGGTTCAAGATTGTTGAACTGGGTCGTGAACAATCCCATGCAAATTTGAGTTTTGCTCAGTATTCCCACCTCCCAGGGGTAGATGCACCTGAGCACCAAGCATTTGAAAGAGAAATATTTCAACCGCTACACCAATTATTTGAGCAGGCAAAAAACCAAGGAATGATTCAAAAGCTTGATAATACCTTGTTGTTTTCTATCGCCTTTGAGCCGGCTATCGCCATAGGCAAACGCCTACGGCGAGGCCATTTGGAATGTACAGAAAATGAAATCCGGCGGGCATGTGAATTATGCCTAAAGGCCATTTCAATCAATCTTCAACTTTAACTCTAGGAATCTTTAGCACCATGAAAAAATGGACTCTAAGTATGCTAGCGATCGCTGTACTTGCCTTTGGCTCAGTGATCGGCTTTAACCTGATGGTAAAAAATAAAATCGCCGAGGCGATCGCCAATATGCCAGAGGCTGAGTTTCCTGTAACAGCCATGACATTAGATATGCAAAAGTGGCAACCCACAATTGATGCGATTGGCTTTGTTGAGCCGCATCAAGGGGTGACCATCTCCAACGAATTAGCAGGACGCGTCACCAGTATTAATTTTGAAAACGGTAGCCGAGTGGAAAAAGGCCAACTGCTGGCCGAACTCGATGCCAAAGTGGAAAGAGCCAACCTTAAAAGCAAAATGGTACAACTGCCCGCCGCTGAGGCCGACTTCAAACGCCTTTCAAAACTCTATGCGCAAAAGTCAGTCTCTAAACAGGATTTAGATAATAGTGAATCTAAATATCTGGCCTTACAGGCGGATATTGAAAGCTTAAAAGCCACTATCGAGCGCCGTGAAATCAGTGCGCCTTTCAGTGGTTTAGTGGGTATTCGTAACATTAACTTAGGTGAATATCTTCAGCCTGGTACCGATATTGTGCGTCTCGAAGATATCAGCACAATGAAAATCCGCTTCACTATTCCGCAAACCCAATTACCTCGTATTGCCGTAGGCCAAAAAATCCATGTGTTTGTGGACTCTTATCCTGAGCAACCCTTCGAAGGTGAAATTGCCGCGATTGAACCCGCCGTGTTTTACCAAAGCGGTTTGATCCAAGTGCAAGCACGCATTTCTAACGATAACGCCAAACTGCGTAGCGGGATGTTTGCCCGAGTATCCATCCTATTGCCAGAACTGAACGATCAGTTTGTACTGCCACAAACCGCCATCAACTTTACCCTTTATGGTAACTCTATTTACCTCATCAAAGAGGTCGAAGAAAACGGTAAAAAGCTGGCTAGAGTCGAGCAAATCAACCTGACGGTATTAGAGCGTAACGGCAATAACGCGCTGGTGAGTGGAGCGTTAAAAGCGGGAGATCGTATTGTCACCTCAGGGCAAATTCGCCTCAGTAACAACAGTAAAGTGACAGTGGTTGAAGACCAAGCCCTGACCCACTCCGACACTATGCCAAAGCTGTAATAGGAGCAAGATAATGCGCTTTACAGATATCTTTATTAGGCGACCCGTACTCGCCGCCTCAATCAGCTTTCTCTTGCTGCTGTTAGGCTTTAATGCCCTCAATAGCATGCAAGTGCGTGAATATCCGAAGATGACGAATACCGTAGTCACGGTATCGACCAGTTATTACGGCGCGGATGCAAATCTAATCCAAGGTTTTATTACACAACCGTTAGAGCAAGCGCTAGCGCAGGCCGATAACGTTGACTTTATGACCTCAGAGAGCTTTCTCGGCACCTCGAAAATTTCGGTGTATATGAAGCTCAATACCGATCCGAATGGCGCCTTGGCCGATATTCTCGCCAAAGTAAACTCGGTGAGATCGCAATTGCCCAAAGAGGCTGAAGATCCCAGTGTTGAAATGTCCACTGGCTCGCAAACCTCTGTACTGTATATTTCATTTTTTAGTGACCAGATTAACTCAAGCCAGCTAACGGATTACCTTGAGCGTGTCGTCAAACCCCAGCTCTTTACCATTGACGGCGTTGCTAAGGTGAATTTATACGGTGGTATTAAATACGCCATGCGTATTTGGCTCGATCCGGCCAGAATGGGGGCGTTTACCCTCTCCTCCAGCGATGTAATGCAAGTATTGCAGGCGAACAACTACCAGTCAGCGGTGGGTCAAACCAACAGTGTTTACACCCTTTTTAACGGCACCGCAGACACCCAAGTTGCTACCATCGAAGAGTTAAAACGCTTAGTGATCGGCAGTAAGGACGGTTTAGTCGTCCGTCTCGGTGATATTGCCGATGTTAGCCTCGAAAAGAGCCACGATATCTACCGCGCCTTAGCCAATGGCAAAGAAGCCGTGGTCATCGGCCTTGATGTCACGCCAACGGCGAACCCGCTTACCGTCGCGGCAGATACCCGCGCCCTATTACCTGAAATCGAGCGTAACTTACCGCCATCCATTGGTTCGAGCATTCTCTACGACTCCTCACTCGCAATTGATGAATCGATTAAAGAAGTGGTTAAAACCATTGGTGAAGCCGCGATTATTGTTATCGTGGTGATCACCCTCTTCTTAGGTTCGCTTCGCGCCGTGGTGATCCCCATTGTAACCATTCCGCTCTCGCTGATTGGGGTTGCCATCATCATGCAGATGTTTGGTTTTACGCTCAATCTCATGACCCTGCTTGCCATGGTGCTCGCCATTGGTTTGGTGGTTGACGATGCGATTGTGGTGGTCGAAAACGTCGACAGGCATATTAAGCTGGGTGAGTCGCCCTTTAGAGCCGCGATTATCGGTACCCGCGAAATCGCTGTGCCAGTGATCTCCATGACCATAACCCTCGCCGCAGTTTATGCGCCGATTGCCTTAATGGGTGGGATCACCGGCTCATTATTTAAGGAGTTTGCCCTTACACTCGCAGGTTCTGTGTTTATCTCGGGCATAGTGGCACTGACACTGTCACCCATGATGTGTGCCAAAATTCTCAAACCCCATACCGCACCTAATCGGTTCGAAATGGGAGTCGAAAACTTCCTCACGGGCCTGACTCGCCGTTACAGCAACATGCTAGATGCGGTGATGTTACATCGCCCAGTGATCGTCGCCTTTGCGATTATCGTGTTCGCTTCACTGCCTGTGTTGTTTAAGTTTATCCCGTCAGAACTGGCGCCCAACGAAGATAAAGGCGTGGTAATGATGATGGGCACGGCACCTTCGACCGCTAACTTGGACTACATCCAAGCCAATATGGGTTTAGTCACGGATATGATTAAGGCACAGCCTGAATCGGCCGCGTCACTCGCCTTCGTGGGCGTACCAAGTTCCAGCCAAGCCTTCGGGATCGCGCCATTAGTGCCTTGGAGTGAGCGGGATAAGAGCCAAAAACAAATGCAGGAGTTTTTTGCTAAAGAAGTGAAGCACATTCCTGGAATGGCGATTACAACGTTCCAAATGCCTGAGCTGCCTGGGGCGTCAAGTGGTTTACCGATTCAGTTTGTGATTACTACATCAAACTCCTTCGCCAGCCTCTTCCAAATCGGTACCAGCGTACTGGAAAAGGTGCAAAAGAGTCCCTTGTTTGTGTACTCAGAAATCAACCTTAAATTCGATTCAGGCACCATGAAACTGCATATCAAGCGTGACTTAGCCGGGACCTACGGCGTGACCATGCAAGATATCGGGATCACACTCGCCACCATGATGAGTGATGGCTATGTGAATCGCATTAACTTGGATGGTCGCTCCTACGAAGTGATCCCACAGGTAGAGCGTAAACTGCGGGCGAACCCAGAATCGCTGGCTAATTACTATGTCAAAGCCGCCGATGGTAAATCCATTCCGCTATCCAGCTTGGTTGATATTGAAATGGTGGCCGAGCCTCGCTCACTGCCGCACTTTAACCAAATGAATGCCTTGACTGTGGGTGGTGTCGCCGCGCCAGGCGTAGCCATTGGTGATGCCATCAGCTTTTTGCAAAATATTGGCGATAATGAGTTACCTAAGGGTTATAGCTACGACTTCCTCGGTGAAGCGCGCCAGTTTGTCACTGAAGGATCGGCACTTTATGCCACTTTCTTGCTGGCAATTGCGATTATTTTCTTAGTACTCGCCAGCCAATTTGAAAGCCTTAAAGATCCCTTAGTCATCTTGGTATCTGTACCGCTGGCGATTAGCGGCGCCTTGATTGTACTCGGGTGGACCCATGTGTTTGGCTTAGCCAAAATTAATATCTACACCCAAGTAGGATTAATTACCTTAGTGGGTCTTATCACTAAACACGGGATCTTGATGTGCGAAGTGGCCAAAGAGGAACAACTCCACCGTGGGCTATCTAAACTTGAGGCGATTAAACTGGCGGCAACCATCCGCTTACGCCCGATTTTAATGACCACAGCAGCGATGATTGCGGGTCTGTTACCGCTATTGTTTGCTTCCGGTGCAGGTGCGGTAGCACGCTTTAATATCGGTATTGTGATTGTCGCAGGTTTATCAATTGGGACCATTTTCACCCTGTTTGTATTACCGGTGATTTATACCTATCTTGCTGAAAAACATGAGCCTTTGCCCGTGTTTGACGAAGATACCGACGGGCTAGCCCACAACAGCTAACCGCATCCAAGTAAAACCTACGTCCCTTAAGACGTAGGTTTTACAAGGCGGTTTTCTTTTGAAAGCCAACGTACTAGGTTACAATCCCCACATTCAGTAAAGAGGCGGACAAGAAGATGATCAATCCAAAGAAAATCGAAGAAATGGCGAAGCAACTGAGCGATAGCCTGCCCAGCGGTCTTAAGCAATTTGCCGGCGAATTTGAAGAGCGCAGCAAGCAAGTGCTGCAAAATCAATTGCTCAAGTTGGATATGGTGTCCCGCGAGGAATTTGAAGTACAGCAGCATGTATTACTGAAAACCCGCGAGAAATTAGAAGCCCTGCAAGCACAAGTAAATGAGCTTGAGAAAAAGCTAAACGCCGCAGACTAACTTATAATGCCTGTTTGAAAGAGCACAGTTAGCGATAGCGCAGCTGTGCTTTTTTGTTTTTAACACTTCAAACATTGAGTCACTTAGGGAAATAATGCAACAACTCGCCAGCTATATCCGCGCCATTCAAGGCTATCCTAGCCCAGTTTCAGTGGTGAGCCATAGCCAAGAGCAGCACAGTTATCAGGACGATAATGCTGAAATTTGCGAATCATTGACCTTGTATCACTTCGACAACGGGGTTGTGGTCAGTCTGTTAAGCGAGCAAGATAAACAAGCTGATGAGCCAAACGCGGTTTGTGAGGATTATTGGTTGAGTTATCGAGTCGTCACCGCCAATATCGCGATTTCGCCGCAGCAAAAGTCCTTTAGCAATCTCTGCCAACAAGGCTTTTGGCTTAAGATGCAGCAAGGGCTTAACGAGTAAGAATAGCCGTCGGCGCTAAGACCTAGCGCCAGAGTTCGAATCGTCAGGGAAGAAGACAATGGATATCGCAATCAGCACACACTATCAAGACTATCTGCTTTGGGGATTATTGCTCCTTGGCGGCCTGCCACTGCTCAGCTATCCCTTTGTAGTCCTCGCCAGCCTGATGGGACTTGCCAGCCGCACCACGATTAACGTGCACTGGTTTTACCGGCTGATGAATAAGAGTTTTCTGTGGGGAACCTTGGTTTATCCCTTAGTGTACATTCCCTGCTACTGGCTCGCGCGCGGGGAGAGGAGTTCATTATCCTTAGGCTATGCCGCCCTGCCGCTGTTCTTTTTGACCCTGCTGTACCTGTGTTTTCGCTGGATGGATGTACCAACCAAAGACAAGCCTTCAGATAACAACAAAGCTCCCGATTAGATCTTCTGCTGCCGTGCGTATTTTTGTTTAAATGCCTTATGGTTAGCCTTCACCAGTTTCCAACGGCTACAGCCATTAAAGCGCGCATACTCAGTGACTGCCGCCTCAAATGCTGCGCAAAAGTCATCATCCATGCCATCGAATCCAGCTTCTAAGGTCAGCAGCTGTAATAGCAATAAACCGCTTTGCCGCTCGGCTTTCACATCGACTCGACCCACGAAGCGGTCACGCCACAAAATTGCGAGGGAGTAATAGCCATATTGGCGTTTTTCGGCGGGAACATAGACTTCAATTTGATAATCAAAATCAAACCATTGCTTTAATCGCTGCCGCTGAATTAATAGATTATCGAAGGGATTGAGTAGCCAGACTCGGTTGGGTAGCGCAGCGGTTATTTGCAGCTCGGGGCGATAAAAATACCATTGCCCTTCCGCCTTAAAGCTTGCCAGCTCACCTTGGTAATGCATTGCGGCTAATTGTTCGGACACATGTGCCTTTATGCCCTTACGCAGATAAGCGATTTGTGCCGCTGAACCAAAGGCATGGGCATCGAGATAACGCTCAATTAGGTGCCGAGCAAACTCGGTCTCGCTCGGCGCTTGGGTATCAATTTGACTTGGGAGCACGCGCTCAGTCAAATCATAGCATTTTTGAAATTTATCCCTGCGCACCACCATTAACTCGCCGCGCATAAACAGTTGTTCCAGCGCCTTTTTAGCGGGTTTCCAATCCCACCATGCGCCGTTTTTGCCTTCTGCATGTTCAAAGTCACTGGCTTTAAGTGGTCCTTCGGCGCGAATGCGGGCGCGCACTTCCTGCATCACCTTATTGTCTGGCTCAAACCAATGTTTGCCGCCATTTTGCAGTTGTTGTTGACGTTGCAAACTAAAACGGTAGTCGGCAATGGGTAAATAGGCCGCGGCATGGGACCAATATTCAAAAATCTCGCCCTGCGCCAGCGCAGTATCTAGCATCTGCGGTTGATACTGCGGCATCCGGCTATGCAATACATGGTGATGTGCCCGTTCAACCACATTGATAGAGTCAATTTGCACATAACCAAGGCGGCTAATCAGCTCGCTAACTGAAGCCTGAGGCTGCAGTAAACCTTGCTGTTGCATATTTAGCTGTAACCACTCACGGGGTGAAAAAGGGCTCGACATGCACTCTCCAAAGGTCAATAACAGTGAATAACCACCTCAAATTGATGCCATTATCGACTTATTATCCAAGGGATAGTTGTCTCACTTTTGTCGGATATTTCGCAAACTTAACGCGAATTCGCCAGCTCACGGGCAACTTGAGTTAACATAAGCCATTTCCTCACTAAGGGCTATCGCTTTACCTTGAGACGAACAACGCGCTCATCCAAGGTTAGCCCGTCATTAAGGATTGATGAATGAATATCTATTACCGCGAAGCCAAACTCTGCGGCCGCAAAACTGGCAATGGCACTAAGCTGCCATTTTTGATGAATATGCTGTACTCACTCGCTGAAAAGAATGGTGATTTACAACCTTTTGCCATGGAGGATATTCAGGCCGTCCTGTTTAACCAGCATCATTCCATTGGCTGCTCCATCAAAGCGCCTTTGCCCATAGTCTCTTGGCGTAACGAAGCCATTTGGTACGAGCTATTCAAAGGTGAGCAGCCCGTATATCTACCCCAGTGCATTACTTTTACCAATGGCGCCGTCGACTTTGCGATTGTCGTGATTGGCGATGAGTATGAGTTACGTATTTGGCCTGACGCCAATAATCGTGAGCGTGAAAAACACCAATGGTTTTCACACCATGCTCCCGTCTATTCGGAAGAAACCGAAATCTTTAAGGAATGTCTTGAGGTGCTACTCAAACATATCCGCAAGGAAGATGACTTTGAGGCTAAACACCCGAAATTTGGCAAACAACGCACCAGTTCAAAATAGGTTTTAGCGCACTTAAAGGCGATTGCCATAATTTTGCCACTATTGATCAGCAACTTGCCCGCAACTTCCGTGGGCAAATCTGCTTTAATACCCGCCGTAATATCGAGTTAGCCCAATAGTATGCAATGGCGACTCGCGCGTATTTCATAGGGAATGAAATCCATGTTTAACATTATTTTCTGGGTACTCACGTTACTGAGTTTGGCGCTGTTTGGCGGCGCTATCTATTTAGTGGCGCGCGCACTCCTTAAAAAACTCAATCGTGATCAAGGAACCGATATGTCAACACAAGAGCCGTGGGCAGCAACTACGACAAAGGGAACGGCATTAAAAAACACCACCTTATTAAAAGCCATCACCATTGGCATACTGTCGATTGTGGCCTTGCTACCGCTCGGGATCATTATGGATATGACGTCCGATCGCGAAATGCTTTACAACAGCGTGGTCGATGAAATCGGCCGCTCATGGGGCGAGCAGCAAACCCTCTCAGGTCCTGCGCTAGTGATCCCTTATAGCTATTTTGTGATGCAGGAAGAAGTCAGTAACGACGGCAAAACCCGCCACGAAGTGAAGCGCACCTATCAAGATGAGCTGGTGATTCTGCCGAAAAAGCTCACTCTCGATTTAGACCTAAAACATGATTTCCGTACCCGTGGCATTTATCAATCGCTGGTGTATAACGCGGCGCTTAAGGGGCAGGCTGACTTTCGCTTAAATCGTTATGACATTCCTAACCTTATCGCCTTTGATAACAAAAATGCCCGTTTAGTCTTTGGTGTGTCATCAAACCAAGCAATTGATAAAGTAGAAAAGATTGAGGTGACAGGCGATTCAGTCTTACTCTCTGGCTCGCTGATGTCGGGCACAGGCTTGACGACTGGCGGTCTAGAGAAAGGCTTTAACCAAGGGATCCAAGTCGGCGAAGCAAGTGATTTTAGCGTGAACTTTGCCATGACACTGCGCGGCTCTCAGTCGATTAGTGCCCTGCCATTAGGTGAGCAAACCTTGTTGAATATCCATGCCGACTGGCCGCACCCGAGTTTTAAAGGCTTACTCCCAGCAGAGCGCGAAATCACTACCAACGGATTTACCGCCAACTGGAATATCAGTCACTTAACTCGCAACTATCCGCAGGAGTTTATTAAGAGTAATCAGTCGACGCTTACCGAAGTCGTCGCCAATGCCATGCTGTTTGAGCCTGTAACCCATTACGGCAAGATTGAGCGCTCAGTCAAATACGGCCTGCTGTTTATCGTACTGACTTTTATCATGTTATTTATCTTCGAGCTGGGTCAAAAGACCAGCCTAAGCACAGTGCAATATATGCTGGTTGGCAGTGCGATGGCCCTGTTCTACCTGCTGTTACTGTCACTCTCGGAGCATCTTGCCTTCCTGCAAGCCTATCTGATCGCCGCCTGTATTCCTGTGCTGTCGGTATCCGCTTATGTGGGCAGTGCCACCGCTAGCGTTAAACGTGGCGCAATTGTCGGCACTATGCTGGTGAGCTTGTATGCGGTGTTGTACTCAATACTGCAATTAGAAGATTACGCCCTACTGATGGGTACTGGCTTGTTATTAGTGGTTTTACTGATTTTGATGTTCGTAACCCGTCATCAACCCAAGGACACAGTGCAATAGCACCTACCGGTCCACCCTTGAAGACCCCCGACAGCGCACTTTTTGCTGTCGGGATTTTTTTATTGGCAAGACCACATGTGACATGTAGCCTATTGCGTTTACTCGGAGGCGAATATTTTGACTCATCCAGCCTATCTTCTACGTCGTTTGGCGCTTGTATGGTTACTGCTAGCAGCGATTCCAAGCCTACTGTTACTTACGCAAAATCAATTATTTCCGCTGCTCGATCTACAATCGCCCTTAGCCAGAGCCTTGTACTGGCTAACCACAACCGGCACAGCGCCCTATGGTGTTGCGACCGTTTTAGTCGTGTTGGCGCTTGCCTATTGTTATATGCCTAAAGCATTATTTATTAACTTGTTTTTAGCCATCAGCCTAAGCCAAGTATTAAGCCTAAGCACTAGCCATGCCCTTAAAAGCTTTTTTAAAGAGCCAAGGCCCAATCTGGTGTATCTATCTGAGCAAGCACTCCCAGATGATGCACAGTTAACTCCGCAAACCTTCTATCAACTCGCAAAACCAGAACGCTCACAGGCCATTGCTGAGGCGCTGACCGAGCTGCAAACGAGAACCTCAGCGGTAAAACTGTCCCCAAAAATCCACCAACATTGGGAAGATGAAATCGGCTATTCCTTCCCGTCTGGACACACCATTTTTGCCGTAACCTTAGTGCTAACCGCCAGCTACTATCTGCTTTTAGCGGGTTTACCTCTATTCACCAGTGCGTTATTGGTTTGGGGATTATTGATGGGCCTAAGCCGTATGCTACTCGGCATGCACTGGCCGCAGGATGTGCTCTTTTCCACCCTACTGGCCGCTATCATCAGCAGCTTAAGCATATTTTTGGTCAGTAAAATGCGTCTATTCACGCAAAGGTTTGTAAAAGCCACTTCGCAATAACGCCCTAGTTACATTGACTTAAAAGGGAATAACCATTTGTTCGTCAATGCACCTTGGATTGAAATGCCTGTGAGGCTCTGAACTGATTAGATATTTAATGTGATTGCTATTACACAAGATTTTTGGCAAACAGCGCTAACACTGGCAAACTAGGGGTAGAGTCCGCTACCCCTAAACTTTCCATGACTGAAACTCACCCATATAAACTCGACCAACTCGATTTAACCATTTTGCGTTTACTACAAACCCACGGCAGGTTATCGAATCTTGAACTGGCAACGAAAGTCGGCCTGTCGCCGTCCCCTTGCTCACGCCGCGTTAAAGCCCTAGAAGAAGCGGGTTATATTGCCGATTATGTCACGCGTCTGTCAGCGGATAAATTCAACCTACATTTGACTGCGTATATCCATGTAAGGATGGAAAAACACACGCCTGCAATCCTCAACCAATTTGAAGCCAATATACTGGGCTACGAAGAAGTCCAAGAATGCGCGCTGATCACCGGTTCTGAAGCCGACTATCAACTCAAAGTGTTAGTCCAAGATATGGCGCACTTTCGTACTTTTCTGTTAGATAAACTCACCACCAATGTGCATATCGCAGGTGTGCATTCCAGCTTCGTGTTGAAAAAGGTCAAAGAGCACACGGCCATCCCCTTAAGCCATATCACCATTGAACCCTAAGCGCAGTAAAAGTGACGGCCGCTGCGATAGCGTGAGACCAATGCAGCTATGGTTGCAGCGTCGCTACCCCAAGCAGCTCATCCTGCGAAAGGTATTTTTGGCGATAAGATCACAATTTATTAGGTTTTTACCATCGCAATTAATCGCTAAAGCGAGGCTGCCAGCCACCGCCACGAGCAACATAATCTCGAACCTCACCACAAATCAAAATTTAACACCAAAATCAAAGCAAAATACGAACAATAATTGCCGATTAACATCAATTTAACGCACAAAAATTGCGTTGAACTTCTTATTTATCCGCCTAAGATACGCCTTCTTTTTACGGGAGGCACCATGCAATCGGCCAATACAAATTCGACTAACCATTTCAGCTCACGCTTAGGTTTTATTATGGCGGCAGCCGGCAGTGCCGTTGGTGTCGGCAACATTTGGGGATTCCCCACCCAAGCGGCAACCCATGGCGGCGGTGCCTTTTTGCTGGTGTACCTAGTACTGATTTTTATCCTAGGCATTCCCATGCTGATGGCTGAACTTATGATTGGTCGCCACGGACAAACCAACCCCGCCGATGCCATGGGCAAACTCGGTTTCAACTCGCTCAGCCGCAATTTAGGCAAGACAATAGGATTAATTTCTATCGTAACAGCAGGGTTGATCTACACCTTCTACAGCATTCTTTCTGGCTGGTTTGTGAGCTACGCCATCGCCCCAATTGCCACGGCTATGGGCTCGCACGATACCGCCGCTTGGTTAGTGGATTTCTCGCTGTCGCGCAATCTGGTGTTCACGCTAATTTTTAGCGCACTGGTATTTTTGGTATTGCTGCAGGGCGTGCAAGACGGCATAGAGAAATGGTCTAAACGCTTAATGCCGCTATTGTTGATCATGCTGATCGCAGGCGTGGCTTATATCTTCACCCTCAATGGCGCGAGTGAAGGTATTACCGCACTATTAACGCCTAACGTTGCCAAGGCTATCGCGCCAGATACCTTGCTGAGCGCACTCGGACAGACCTTTTTCTCACTCACCATAGGCACTGGTGCCATGATGGTTTATGGCAGCTATTTGAGCCAAAAAGAGAATATTGCCAAATTAACCATCTGGGTTGCCTTTACCGATAGCGGCATCGCCTTTCTCGCTGCCTTTTTAATCATCCCAGCCATGTATGTGGCCCAGCATAATGGCGTGCAGATTTTTAGCGCTGAAGGCAAGTTAATCGATTCGGATGCATTGGTCTTTACTGTTTTACCCGCCTTATTCTCAACCCTAGGCGACACGGCCAACCTCATTATTAGCGTAGTGTTCTTTATGCTGCTGATCATCGCCGGCCTGACGTCAGCCATTTCCATCGCCGAGGTGCCAACGAGTTATGTGATGCAAAAATGTGGATTCAGCCGCCAACGTGCTACCTTGATCATCGGCCTATTGTTGACCTCATTATCCTTATTACTGGCGGTATTTTTTGAGACGCTATTTAGTTTCACTATCATGCTAACCACGCAAATGGCCCAACCGCTGGTCGCCCTCGGTATTGCGATTTACTTAGGTTGGATTTGGCGCCAAAGCCAGTTACTCAAGGCGATAAGTGGACAAGAGGGTGTCGATGCCACGGGGCTTTTCTGGCGCATTTGGCCAAGGTACGTGAAGTATGTTTGCCCAGTACTAATCATCGCGATCGCGATCAGGCAATTTGTGTAACTCTTTAAAAAAACAAAATCCCCGCTTAATGCGGGGATTTTTTATTGAACAATTAACAGATATAGGCTGCTTTTGAAGGTGGAAAGATTACTGCTCGATACCCACGATTAACCAAGGCGCGTTGGCTTGTGTAAGGTTACGCTCTAAATGCCAGATTTCCTTAATGTCTTCTTCGACACCTTCAACCGTATCACGGTAGCGGCCGCTAAACTTAACACTCACTTCCGCCAGATTAGCATTGTGTGTCGCGCGGACCAGTTCAGCATCTAAGAACATCACTTCTGTATGCTGTTCGCCAACGAGCTCACGGCGTTGGTTGCTGAGCTCATTAAAAAGCTCAATCGAAACATACTCTTGAATTTTGCTTAAATCGTTTTCGTTCCATGCTACTTGCAGGGTTTTGTAATGACTACGCGCGCCTTCTAAAAAGCTAGGTAAATCAAACCCCACAGGCAAATGGAAAGGCACTGTGCTCGCCGCTTGAGCAAAACCATTGCTGCCACTGTTTGCACTGCTGGCAAAACCGGTTTGTTCCGCTTGCTGGCGTTGCAGATTCGGATTAGGTTGACCCGCACCTGCGTAGGCAGGTCTTGGCTGGGTACTGGCTTTTGAAGCCATCAGAGTACGGACAATTTTAAACAGCACGAATGCCAACAGAGCGATAATCAAAATATCCATAAATTGAATATTTTCAAAACCTTCGCCCATAAATAGCGCAGCCAATAAGCCACCCGCTAATAAACCGCCTAACATGCCGCCCATCATACCTTTCTTGCCCGCAGCAGGTGCTGGCGCAGCGGTAGGCGGGGTTGTGGGAGTATTAGTTGCCGCAGGCTGAGCCGGCGCCGTTTGATGACTTTTGCCAATAGACTTATTACTGCCGAATTTTTTTGCTTCTGCGACGGGACTAGCAGCCAAGCTAACCGCAAAAATCATCGCCAGCATAATAAATAACTTTTTCATTTATAAGATCTTTGTATGTATAACCAGAGGTGCAGGCATCATAGCGGGATGACATTATATGTCAACTATCAAAAGAGGGGCCTAGGCTTACAAACTTCGTTTGTTCTTCTAAATCAAAATCAAAGTCGTGTGGACTTCCTCACTGCTTGTTCAACTTGACTCAACTAAGAATGCTTCTAACGATATGATTATTCGGCTATGAATGACGTGAGAATCGATTAAGCACTGTCATTCCAGTGACACGCAGCAAGCACATCCCTGTGTGCTCGACCGTGACATCCCTGTCACGAACGGTCACTTACATGCCAGTGCTTAATCCCGTTAACTTCCGTGTATCCTGATAGCCAGAACTCCGAAACCCGAAGCCAAGATCTAAGTACCATCTAAGCAGATATAGCTTTGGAAGAGCCATTAACACAGTCGCCATAGTGAAAAAAATGCATGTCCTATCTTTTAGGTCATTCCAGTAACTCACAGGCTTTAGTTATAAAAAGATTCGACGAAGAGTACCTAAAAAGATGTGTATGTTCTGACTCTGCGACGTAAGAAGTGATTAAGCACTGTCATTCCCAACAGTAATCTGTCCCCCCTCTTACAAATATACACTCTGTAAATTTAACAATGGTTAGCTCGTTAATTAAATTGTTAACTAACGGCCAGCGAATAAATAAAACAAGTGAAAATTACAAAAGTTGATAACGAGCAGGTTAATTTAAAGTTGTTCGATAACGTCTTCCAGTTATAACCAAGAATCAGAATGTATGGTATCCACACGACAGCTGAGTATAGCCACATTAATCCAATTACTAGATTTCCTTCATGGCTTCTTGTATTTGCTGTATCAAGAGTAACCCAAATACCTTGCAAGCAATAATATGTAGGGAAAAGCAGAATAAAGCTTAAAATTATCATCCATACTTTAGCACTAATCATCAGTATCAATCTCCATTTGCAACCTAATGCCCACTTAATATCCTTACTACTTACTAACAGTCAACCCACTTTATAGAAGCTTAACAAGGCACATATTGTAAATTTTTCACATATCAAAACTTAAAATATCCCAAAGCTAGATTTCCACTTAAACACATTGCGGGAATGAAGAAAAAATATCTTTCACCATAAAAACCTTATAAACCAAACCTTATCATAGAGGCAAAGCGTTTGCGGTATGGTGTTCGTTCATATCTGATCCTCTAGCCTAAAAAATACCGCACATAGGAATATAGGGAGTGTCACTTTGATAGCAGAAGCATTATTGGCCATGCACTACATGATACAAATAAAAATTGCTATTGGTGTTATGCAACCAAGTACGTAAGTGATAATACTTACTCTAATACCCTCTAGGTCTTCATCATTTGGACCGTATAACGGGTATTTACCAATAGTTACAACTCTCAGTACAAACCACCCAATCCAATACCAAGGCCGTGTAATTATGCCCTGCTCAAGCAATAATACTAACAATCTAAATATCCATATGAAAGGCTTAACAATTAATTCAAAAATATCCATTTATTATTGGTAACCTTAGATTATAAGCAGTATTAAGCCACCCCAAATGAGCACATCATTAGACACGATACCAATCACTGCTTTTGTACTTTTCAGGAATATCTTGTTCAAACGGTTCGCTATAGCCAAGTTTACCTAGCTCATCAAACCATTGTTCACGTCTTGATGTAGGTAACCTAGAGCCACACCATGGGCAAAAATTTATCGTGATTGATGATGTGCCGCCGTCATGAATAATCAATCCGTACTCATCGAATTTATCAGAATAATTAATAAGATGAACGGCGCATTCCTCCACGTGGTGGTCGCATTTGTTGTTTATAAAACTTTTCATTTGTTCACAGCAGTGATTCATAAGGTACCTGCATAATAGTAAAAAATTTAACGAGCCGCCCATTGTTAAACTCTTGAAATGCCCTAGTTGTAAAAAACCGACTATCAGGTATAGCAAAGCCTTAACCGGATTAAGCACCGTCATGGAAGTGACCGTTGGCGGCATGGATGCCGCCATCGAGCCTATAGGGACATATTCACGGCGTGTCACTGAAATGGCAGTGCTTAATCAATATACCCCCGCACTAAAGAACGGTACTGTCTCTATAAAAAATCCCCGCATTACGGGGATTTCTAAACTATCAAAGACAGCTAAAACTAACTAAGTTACAAACACTTTCCATCCGATTTATCATCGGAAGACAGTGCTCGGCTAATGCTGCCGAAGATGGCGGTTAAAATCCCGATGCCCACATCCATCTGCCGGGCATTGCTATCATCACCGCTGGCCTCGCGTTGACTCTGATTGCCAGCTGTACCTCGTACAAAATCACAACTGGTATTGCTCATATTGCTGGAGGCACAACCACTTAAGATCAGAATCAAACCGCCAATCAATAAACGTGAACTCACTGAGCGCAAACTCACTCTGCGTAACATCCTTATACGCGAAACTGACATATTAGTTCAGCACCTCTTCTAGGGCGCGCAAACAGAGCGCGACATTCTCACGGCGGGCACCAAAGCCCATTAAACCGATACGCCAAGCTTTACCCGCTAGAGCACCAAGACCGGCACCGATTTCAAGGTTGTAATCCTTAAGTAGACGCGCGCGCACGGCGGCATCGTCAACGCCTTCAGGGATATAAATGGCATTAAGCTGCGGCAAGCGTGACGCTTCGGCGACCACAAATTTCAGGCCGAGTTTTTCAAGCCCAGCGCGCAGCACTAAATGCATATCTTTGTGGCGTTGCCAAGCCTGCTCTAAACCTTCTTCGGCCAATAAACGCAGCGACTCGTGCAAGGCATAAAGCGCATTAACGGGCGCGGTATGGTGATAACTGCGCTTGCCACCAGCGCTGGTCCAATAGGCCATCACCAGACTTTGATCGAGGAACCAGCTCTGCACCGGCGTTTTACGGTTTTTAAGCTTTTCCACCGCATTGGGTGAGAAAGACACAGGCGATAACCCTGGTACACAGGAGAGACATTTCTGGCTGCCAGAATAAATGGCATCGATGCCCCATTCATCGACTCTTAATTCCACACCGCCGAGGGATGTCACCGCATCGACAATCGATAAACAGCCGTATTGTTTTGCCAGCGCGCACAGGGTTTTAGCATCACTCAATGCGCCTGTTGAGGTTTCGGCATGCACAAAGGCGAGAAACTTAGCATCGGGGTTAGCCTTAAGTGCCGCCTCAACGGCAGCAGGATCGACCGGCGTGCCCCATTCGTTATCCACAACCACGGCAATCGCACCGACGCGCTCGACGTTTTGGCGCATACGCTCACCAAACACGCCATTGCGGCACACAATCACCTTTTCGCCTGGTTCGACTAAGTTAACAAAGCAGGTTTCCATGCCCGCACTGCCGGGTGCCGACACAGCCATCGTCATTTCATTTTTGGTTTGAAACGCATATTGGATCAGGCTCTTAAGCTCATCCATCATGCCAACAAACAATGGGTCTAGGTGACCAACGGTCGGTCTTGCCTGCGCGGCTAATACTTCAGGATAAACATCCGATGGACCTGGTCCCATCAAAATGCGGCGAGGGGGATTAAAGGCAGAAAAATGCGGTGCAGGTAACATCATGTCTCCTTAATGCGTAGGGTCGAGGTCTGATTACTAGAGCATTCACTCTTAACTTGTTAAACCAAACTACCACAAAAAGGGGCGCCTGTGCGCCCCTCCTTTGGCCTAAGTTGTAACCTAAGGCTAAGTGACTACACAGGCAGGTTGTTTTTTCCTTTTCCGGCATTCAAAAACAGCTGATAAGCAGGGCTTTGGGTCTCTTCTTGATAGACAAATCCCAGCTCAGTTAAAAACTGCTGAAACGGCAAGGCATCGCCCTCGGGGACTTCAAAACCTGCCAGCACTCGGCCAAAGGCCGCGCCGTGATTACGGTAATGAAATAAACTGATATTCCACTTGCTCTGCAAGGTAGTTAAAAACTTCAGCAGCGCCCCCGGATGCTCAGGAAACTCGAAGCTAAATAGGCGCTCCTCTAGCGGCTCTGGTGGATGACCACCGACCATATAACGCACATGCAATTTCGCGGTTTCATCAGCGGATAAGTCCTGCACCTCAAAGCCGTTATCTTCTAAGGTATTGATGATCTGCTCTAATTCGCCATGGCCTTTGGTCAGGCGAATACCCGCAAACACCACTGCCATATCGCGACTGCTAAAGCGGTAGTTAAATTCGGTCATCACCCGCTTTTCGAGCAACTCACAAAAACGCAGAAAGCTGCCGGGACGCTCGGGCACTTTAACCGCCAGCACGGCTTCTTTTTGCTCACCTAACTCGCAACGCTCCGACACATATCGCAGGCTGTGGAAGTTCACATTCGCGCCACTTAAAATCGCCGCGACTTTTTCACCCTTACCACTCTCGCCTGCGGCATTGGTACTGACATATTTTTTAAGCCCAGCAAGGGATAAAGCGCCCGCAGGTTCGGCAATGGCGCGGGTATCCTCAAAAATATCTTTAACGGCAGCGCAGATTTCGTCGGACGTGACCGTCACCACTTCATCCACAAACAGCTTGGCTAAGCGGAATGGCTCAGTGCCGATACGTTTAACCGCAACACCATCGGCAAACAAACCAACTTGAGCCAGCGTGACAGGCTCGCCCGCCTCCATCGCCGCTTTTAAGCAGGCCGCATCCTCAGGCTCAACCCCAACGATTTTGACCTGTGGCATCACCGCCTTGTAATAGGCCGCAATCCCAGCAATTAAGCCACCGCCGCCTACGGGCACAAATACCACTTCGAGGTCGCGCTGCTGTTGCAACATTTCTTGGGCGATTGTGCCTTGGCCTGCGATAACGGCTTCGTCATCGAAGGGGGCGATATACACCCGACCTTCCTGCTGCGCCATTGCCATCGCAAAACCATTGGCTTGATCGAAGGCTTGACCGTGCAACACCACGTTGCCACCCAAACGGCGCACCGCATCGACTTTAATATCCGGCGTAGTTTCGGGCATCACAATCACCGCATCCACACCACGACTGGCCGCCGACATGGCCACGCCTTGGGCATGGTTACCCGCCGAGGCGCACACCACGCCGCGTTGACATTCGGCTTGGCTCAACTGGGCGATACGGTTATAGGCGCCGCGCAGCTTGAAGGAATGCACTGGTTGCATATCCTCACGCTTTAAAAACACTTGGCAACCCAAACGCGCCGAGAGTTTATTAAGGCTGGAGAGTGGCGTCACTTTCGCAACGTCATAAACCGACGACAGCAGGATTTTTTGCAAGTAACTTTGCGCAAGCTGACTCTTTTCTAAGGCAGAAGTGGCCGGCTTCGACTGAGAGGCCTGCGCCTCAGCCTGCTCCGTTTGCGATGCTGCGAGAGATAACATATCAGTCCTCCAACTTACTGCGATCGCGCACCGCGCCCTTGTCGGCACTGGTGGCAAGCATGGCGTAGGCTTTAAGTGCCATAGATACAAAACGCTCGCGACCAACTGGCTTCCATGCCATTGGACCACGCGCTAACATGGTCTCACGACGCCCCGCTAACTCGGCATCGCTCACAGCGAGCTTAATACTGCGCGCTGGGATATCGATTTCAATGCGATCGCCGTTTTCAATCAAGGCAATCGTGCCGCCAGCCGCGGCCTCGGGCGACACATGGCCGATGGATAAACCTGAAGTGCCACCGGAGAAGCGGCCGTCGGTGATTAGCGCGCAGGCCTTGCCTAAGCCGCGGGATTTTAAGTAACTGGTGGGGTACAACATTTCTTGCATACCCGGACCACCTTTTGGCCCTTCGTAACGAATCACCACCACATCGCCCGCCAGCACTTCGCCACCTAAAATGCCAGCGACTGCATCGTCTTGGCTTTCGTACACCCGAGCACTGCCGATAAAGGTCAGGTTAGACTCATCCACACCGGCAGTTTTAACGATACAGCCGTTGTCCGCCAGATTGCCCGATAACACGGCCAGACCGCCCTCTTGGCTAAAAGCAAATTCGCGGCTGCGGATACAACCTTCTCGCCTGTCATCGTCCAGCGATGGCCAGCGGCAGTCTTGGCTAAAGGCTTTAGTGGTGGGAATGCCAGCAGGTCCCGCCATAAAGAATTGTTTTACTTTGTCATCTTGGGTTTGCATCACATCGTACTTGGCGAGCACCGACTTGAGATTGCCCCCCGCATCGGCAGCAACGTGTGGCACATCGGTATGCAGCAGTCCGGCGCGGTCTAATTCGCCTAAAATGCCCATCACACCACCAGCGCGGTGCACATCTTCCATATGGTATTTAGCGGTCGACGGCGCCACCTTGCACAGATGCGGCACTTGGCGCGACATACGGTCGATGTCATCCATAGTGAATGCCACGTCTGCCTCCTGCGCCGCAGCTAATAAGTGCAACACAGTATTGGACGAACCGCCCATGGCGATATCTAGCGCCATGGCGTTTTCAAAGGCTTTAAAGCTGGCGATGTTGCGCGGCAGTGCCGAGACATCATCTTGTTCGTAGTAACGTTTGGTCAGTGCCATCACGCGGCGACCCGCTTCTAAAAACAGTTCGCGGCGGTCGCTATGGGTCGCGAGCATGGAGCCGTTGCCCGGCAGCGACAGGCCTAGGGCTTCGGTTAAACAGTTCATCGAGTTGGCGGTAAACATGCCCGAACAGGAGCCGCAGGTTGGACACGCACTACGTTCGATCTTGGCACTATCTTCATCGCTCACACTCGAGTCGGCCGCGGCCACCATGGCATCGACTAAGTCGAGCTTAATAAGTTTGTCCGACAGTTTGGTTTTACCCGCTTCCATCGGCCCACCCGAAACAAATACCACGGGAATATTGAGGCGCAGCGCCGCCATCAACATACCGGGGGTGATTTTGTCGCAGTTAGAGATACAAACCAGCGCATCGGCGCAGTGGGCGTTGACCATATACTCGACGCTATCGGCGATCAGTTCCCGCGAGGGCAGACTATAGAGCATGCCACCGTGGCCCATGGCGATACCATCATCGACAGCGATGGTGTTGAATTCTTTGGCAATACCGCCCGCCTCTTCGATGGCGCCCGCCACCAGTGAGCCCATATCTTTTAAGTGCACATGGCCGGGAACAAACTGAGTAAAGGAGTTGGCAATCGCAATAATCGGCTTACCAAAATCATTATCTTTCACCCCTGTGGCGCGCCATAGCGCACGGGCACCCGCCATATTGCGGCCTTCGGTACTGGTTGCTGAACGTAACTTTGGCATTGACTCTATCCCTTATCTCAAATCGAAAATCGTGCCCTTAGGGCCTTGCTACAGAGCTAATGCCCGCAGCCACTGGATGCTTATGCGTGTACTTTTTGTTCCTGCAAGTTTAGCGGTAACAAGACCTTGCATTGAGTGACATCAATCAATTTATTCAGTTGATTGCTGAGCAGCTCGATGGCACGCTCGCTGTCCACTTCCATATCTAGCGACAGACTCGCATCGTCGTTCATCCGCATTTGCATTTGGGTGACCGTAAAACCACGGTGGCGAGTCACGCGCAAAACACGCTCAAGCACTTCGGGGCGTTGTTGAACCGTTAATTCTAGGGAGTGGATCATGTTTGTTTCTCCATTTCGTCCATCATATCGCTGTTTGATGCGCCGGGGGGCACCAGTGGCCAAACGTTAAAAGCATCGTCGATTGCTACGTGTAACAAATAGGGACCCTTAGCCGCTAACATTTCGGTTAAGGCCTCTTCCACTTCGTCGGAAGAGAAAATCGTGCGGCCAGGAATATCAAATGCTGAGGCCAATAACACAAAATCAGGATTGTCAGATAAATCGGTTTCGCTGTAGCGCTCTTCAAAGAATAGCTGTTGCCACTGCTTCACCATCCCCAATTTTTGGTTGTCGATCAGTAGGATCTTCACCGGTAATTTGCGGCGCTTGATGGTGGTCAGCTCCTGCACGTTCATCATAAAAGAGCCATCGCCAGACACTGTGACTACCGTTGCATCGGGGCGAGCCACTTGGGCGCCGATAGCGGCGGGTAAACCAAAGCCCATAGTACCTAAACCCGCGCTGGATAAATGATCTTCAGGGCGGCGGAACCACATATGCTGGGCGACCCACATTTGATGCTGGCCCACATCGCAGCACACTACGCTGTCTTCGGGCAGTTTATTAGCAAGACGGCGCAGCATGGCAGGAGCGTAGATTAAGCTACCGGGATGTTGATAATCCCATTGATGTTTACGGGCAAGATGTTCAACCTCTGCTTGCCAAGGCGTGATATTCAGTGCCATAGCTAAAGCAGGGAAAATTTGGCGTAAATCACCGGCGATGGCCACATCGGGCTGGCGCAATTTGCCTAACTCGGCGGCGTCTATATCTAAATGGATGACTTTAGCCTTGTTGGCAAAAGTCGCTAAACGCCCTGTGACCCTGTCATCAAAACGCGCACCGGCAACCACTAATAAATCACAATCCTGCACCGCTAGGTTGGCCGCCTTTCCGCCATGCATACCTAACATGCCTAAATAACCTGGAGTGCCATGGGCAATACTGCCTAAGCCCTTTAACGTCGCGACCGATGGCATACCCGTGGCTTTGATAAATTCCCGCAGTTGATCGACCGCGCCCGCCATCCCGACGCCACCACCCACGTACAACATAGGCTGCTTCGCCTCTGCTAACAGGGCGCGGGCCGCCTCAATCTCACTGGCGCTCGCCTGTGGCTCATTGGTTACCGCTAGCAAGGGAGTGCGATATTCCAGTTGCGCGATTTGGATATCCTTAGGGATATCCACCAGCACTGGGCCGGGGCGACCCGATGCCGCGATTTCGAAGGCTTGATACAGGGTCGGGATCAGATCGTTTACATCCGTCACCATAAAACTGTGCTTAGTGCAGCTTAAAGACATGCCCAATACATCGATTTCTTGGAACGCATCTGTGCCAATCACGGCGGTTGAAACCTGACCTGTGATAGCGACAACAGGCACAGAATCCAATAACGCATCGGCAAGTGAAGTGATTAGGTTGGTGGCGCCAGGGCCAGAGGTGGCAAAGCATACGCCGGTTTTACCACTGGCTCTAGCGTAACCTACTGCGGCAAAGGCGGCGCCTTGTTCGTGGCGGCTTAAGAGATGTTCGACAGGGCTTCCATAGAGGGCATCGTAGATTGGCATAATGGCACCACCTGGGTAACCAAATACTGTGGTAACACCATGTGCTGCCAACACTTTTATGACTGCGTCTGCGCCTCTCATCATCTGCCCTGGTTCCATATTCTCTCTCGCTACCTTGATCCTAAATTGCCGAAAATCGACTCGTAATTTGTGCTATTTCGAAACCTCATTTCCAAAACCTAGGGCCTGAAAACGAAGAACCCCCCGGTCCTTTCGGAGCGGGGGGTTCTTTCGAAACTTTTAACCTTTTAGGTCTACCAGTTTGCCATGCGCCGCCCCCGCTGTGATTTAATAATCACTACGGTAATAATCACGAGAATGAGCTTGGCAGCTTGGTTAAACATCAATATGGGTTCCTAATCGGTGTTCTGTATGTGTATCGCTGAAATTCTTATCGCTCCTCACTTTTAAGCCTGAGCGATGCTTGCCTTGGGAACCTTGTCCCGCCGCGAGTTATTAGCTTTACCATAAAGCGACAGCCAAACACAATAAAAAATTTTCTAATGTCAAAAAAATTCAGCTTCCCTGCCGAGACAATGCAAAACAACAAAGTAAAACGTTAACAAAATCGCGTTAGTGGCGAAAAACGCCGACTAACCCATGTCAGTTTTGCCCGCTCGACAACCAACGAAGCAGGAATCAATTTGTCACGCCAAGCCCCACATCCTTAGGGGCTCGGCTTTTATCCATTAAGCTCCAACAATACTTTTCATATCAGTCATATAGCCACGAAGTTCGGCACCAATATATTCCACAGGTGTGTGGCGAATCGCATCGTTAATCGCGATTAATTGCAGATTATCAACACTATTAGAACTGTCCTTCAGACCCGCACCTAAATACTCTGGCGACATGGCATTCACATAGTCACGCAGCAGTGGTACTGCAGCATGGTTGAACAGATAACAACCGTATTCTGCGGTATCCGAGATCACCACGTTCATCTCGTACAGACGTTTGCGGGCAATGGTGTTAGCGATCAGCGGTGTTTCATGCAGTGACTCATAGTAAGCCGACTCTTCAACAATCCCCGCAGACACCATAGTGTCGAACGCCAGTTCCACACCCGCTTTGATCATCGCAACCAAGAAAATACCCTTATCGAAATAAGTTTGCTCGTCGATATATTCGCTCGAAACAGGCGCATTTTCGAAGCCCGTTTCGGCTGTTTCGGCGCGCCAACGCAGCAGGTTCGCATCATCGTTAGCCCAGTCTTGCATCATAGTGCGAGAGAACTCACCGCTGATGATGTCATCCATGTGCTTTTCAAATAATGGTTGCAGGATTTCTTTTAAATCTTCTGCAATTTCAAACGCTTTAATCTTGGCAGGGTTAGACAGTCTGTCCATCATGTTGGTGATACCGCCGTGCTTAAGCGCCTCGGTCACGGTTTCCCAACCTTGTTGGATTAACTTAGCGGCATAGCCAGGCTCAACACCATCGGCCACCATTTTTTCATAACCTAGGATGGCACCCGTCTGCAACATACCGCAGAGGATCGTTTGCTCACCCATCAGATCCGATTTTACTTCAGCGATAAAAGAGGATTGCAACACGCCAGCACGGTCGCCGCCTGTGGCGCTCGCATAGGCTTTCGCGATGTCTAAACCATCCCCATTTGGGTCGTTTTCGGGGTGCACTGCAATCAAGGTCGGCACACCAAAACCGCGTTTGTATTCTTCACGCACTTCGGTGCCTGGGCACTTAGGCGCAACCATGATCACTGTAATATCGGGGCGGATCTGCATGCCTTCTTCAACGATATTGAAACCATGGGAGTAAGATAGAGTCGCGCCTTGCTTCATCAGCGGCATCACTGCGCTCACTACATTGGAATGCTGCTTATCGGGTGTTAGGTTCAGCACTAAATCGGCGGTCGGGATTAGCTCTTCAAAGGTGCCGACTTTAAAGCCGTTGTCTGTGGCTTTTTGCCATGAGGCACGTTTTTGGGCAATGGCTTCAGGGCGCAGGGCGTAAGCGATATTCAGCCCAGAGTCACGCATATTCAGACCTTGGTTAAGGCCCTGAGCACCACAGCCTAGAATCACAATATTCCAATCTTTGATGTAATTGCAGCCATCACTAAACTCAGAGCGGTCCATAAAACGGCACTGGCCAAGTTGTGCTAATTGTTGACGCAAATTCAGAGAGTTAAAATAGTTAGCCATCTGAGATACCACCTTTCAGTCGGGAATTGGGGACTCAACCAATATCAACCTATTGTTAACGATTGGTTGTGATTGAAATCACTATAACCTATGGCTATCGTTGCTTAAAATGATATATTCGAAACCTCATATTGCGTTTTTTGCAATGTCATTTTCAGTTTCAATACCCCAGATAAGCGGCCAATAGGACGAGGTTATGGACATACGCACCCTCAAATTGTACCTACACTTATGTGACAGTTTGCACTTTGCCAAGACGGCGGAGCAGATGCATGTCAGTCCCTCGACCTTAAGCCGCGCATTGCAGCGGCTCGAAGATGAAGTGAACGCAAAGCTGTTTGAGCGGGATAACCGCAGCGTGACCTTAACCCATGCGGGACGTGAGTTTAAATTGTTCGCCGAGCAGACGCTGCACCATTGGCGCGACCTGCGGCATAGTATTGATCTTAAACAGGATGTACTGCGCGGCACCTTAAATCTCTATTGCTCAGTCACCGCCGCCTACAGCCATTTGCCGCAATTATTGGAGCGTTTTCGCCAAGAGCATCCCTTTGTCGAAATTGCGCTTACCACGGGAGATGCGGCTAATGCACTGGCCGAGGTACAACAAAATCGTGCCGATATTGCCATTGCCGCGCTGCCGGATCCTTTTCCTGCCACACTGCATTTTGCCAAGATTGATGATGTGCCGCTTTCATTAATCGCTCCCACTATGCGCTGTGCGGTGCAGCAACAGATTAACCAAGCTCAGATAGACTGGTCACGAGTGCCTTTTATCATTCCTGACCATGGACCAGGGCGACGACGAGCCGATAATTGGTTCAAACAGATGGGGATTAGTCCGAATATTTATGCCCAAGTGTCGGGACAGGAAGCCATAGCATCTATGGTGGCACTCGGCTGCGGCGTGAGCATTAGCCCTGAGGTGGTGATCAATAACAGTCCAGTACGGGATCGTATTCAGTTGTTACCTTCGCCAGTCAGTATTGCTCCCTTCGAACTAGGCTGTTGCTGTAAGGTCAAACGCTTGGACGATCCGATTGTCAATGCGTTTTTAGAGGCGATTTAAGCTTACAGGAGATAAAACGGGACTGAGTCCCGTTTTCCCTACTTTATTACGCTAGATTAGGTATCTGGCGACTGTAATTTATCATTAGCCTCAATACGCGTCACCAGCAATTGGTCGACCTTGTAGGCGTCAATATCCACCACTTCAAACTTATAACCGGCGTAATTAACAAAGTCAGTGCGCTTAGGAATTTTGCGCAGCATGTACATCATAAACCCGGCAATGGTTTCGTAGTTTTGGCTGTGAGGAAACTCTTCAATACCGAAGGCGCGCATGACGTCGGTAATCGGCGTCACCCCATCTACTAACCAAGAATTACCATCGCGGGCAATAATTTGCTCTTCGCTTTCGTGTAGCGACCAAGCGCCCATCACCGCACGTTGTAAATCGTTGGTGGTCACAATCCCAACCACAAGGGCGTATTCATTCATCACCACGGCGAAATCGGCGCGGCTATTTTTGAAGTATTCCATCGCCTCAGAAAGACTTAAAGTGTCAGGAATAATCAACGAAGTATGGACAAGGCTGCTGTCTTTTAAGGTAATTTTTTCGCCGTTAATCACACGGATCAACAGTTCCTTCGCATCGACAAAACCTTTGACCATATCCAATTGGCCATCGCAGACCAAAAACTTAGTATGGGGATCTTCGGCAATTTTACGCTTAATATCCTCCTCGCTATCTTGCAGCAAGAAATACACTAAGCTCTCTCGGGCTGTCATGGCAGAAGTGACTGAAACGGTCTGCATTTCAAACACATTTTCCATCATTTGTTGCTCGCCCTTGTCGAGCACCCCCGCTTCAGCACCAGCGTTCATTACCGCATAAATATCATCGGAGGTGATTTCGTCATTTCGAGCCGTTGGAATTTGTAGCAGCTTAAAAATCGCGCTGGCCATACCATTAAAAAACCAAACTAATGGTCTTAACACAGTAATACAAAAACTCATCGGGCCAACAACGGCCAAAGCAACCTGCTCTGGCATCGCCATCGCGATACGCTTAGGCATTAAATCCGCGACCAAAATAAATGCACTGGTAACAAGTACAAATGACATCACAAAGCTCACCTGACTCAGCCAAGGATCTGCCAACCAAGGTGAAAGGAATTGATAAAAATAGGGGCGAAATGCTGACTCACCCACAATACCACCCATGATGGCAACAGCATTCAAGCCTATTTGAACCACAGTAAAAAAGCTGCCGGGATACGACTGTAAATGCAGCACTTTTTCAGCTCTGGCATCGCCCTCATCGGCTAACTGACGTAAACGGATTTTCCGTGATGCGGCCAAAGCAATTTCCGACATGGAAAAGAAACAACTTGCACCAATTAAACACAATATAATCATCACGTTATCTAAGAGACTCATGTAACACCTTTTATTTCACACTTGACTTACTTGCACCAACCCGCGCAGTGATTTTCGCGTGCCAGTTAAATATTACCCAGATACAGGGTTGGAATGTCGCGATAAAGAGCCAGTACAGCAAATAACCCTTTGCTACACTTTAATAATCGCCATTGAGCTTAAAGAGTATGATGCGTTCATTATATCCGCTAATCGCTTTACTATGCGTGATTCTGCTCTCGCCTGTTACCTATGGCGCCGATGAGCTTTCCCCATTTAGGTTACGCTTTTGTGTCGAAGAGACTGAATATCCACCATTTAATTACTTTGTTCGACAAGATGGTATTAAGACTTCCACGCTTAGCGGCTACGACATTGACCTGCTAGAGCGCACCTTTAAGCCCATTGGAATTGATTATGAAGTACTGGCTTTGCCTTGGCTCCGCTGTTTAAAAGACGTCCAAAATGGCCGCATAGATGCTGCGATGAGCGCATCGCTCAACCGACAAAGAGCGACTGATTATATCCCATCTATCGCTTATTATTACCTCACTCCAAGTTATTTTTATTTAAAAGCTGAATTGGACCCGCTGTTTCATATCGATGATATCAATCAATTAGCTCACTTTGGCAAGGTTTGCGGCATTAAAGGATTCAACTACGATAATTTTGGCTGGCGTAAAGAGACTCCCCTTAGCGAAATACATTCCCTAGGACATTTACCGGAAATGCTACTAAAACAAAGATGTAAGTTCTTTCTCGCCCGCAAAGAAATACTGGCGGGCACGCTAGCTTTGGCGCATGCAGCACAACTCCCTCAAGCACTAGCATCAAAGATCTCTCCTAATGCTCAGCAAGAAGCGTTTTACATGCTGATTTCTAAACATTCAGCCCATAAGGAGCTCATTGCTCATGAGTTTAATCGGCAGGTGAAAGCGATGCAGGAGAGTCATCAACTCGAAACCCTCTATCAATTTCATATTCAAAAACTTACTCACGGGGACGATAAGGGCAGTAATTCGCTTTAGGGCCAATTTGTGGGTGGTTACGACAGGTTTCAGGGCGTTGGTGATAAATAGTACAGCGGCGAGTTTTACCATCTAGATATAGGCAATCATCATTCGCCATACGGGCAAGGGTAAAAATCGCCGTTTTATGGTTATAGTTGTCAATAATACGCGCTTTTTGCAGGCGTTTGGCAATCGCCTTAAGATCGCCTTCAGCTTCAAAGTCATCCACCAAACCCATGCGCACTAAGTCACTTACGGTCACTTCAACGGGCAAAGTACAACAGGTTGCATGGCAGGTATCACACAGGCCTTTGCGATATTTTTGCCAAGTTGATAAATCATCAATATTAAAAATCGATACCGAATTTACCGTATTTTTGCTCCGTTTTGACACACCAAAACCTTCAGATAAACAATAAAGGGCGGCAATTATAACAGGCCCCAAATAGAAATAAATCTGTGGTCACAAACGGAACCAAGGCTTGACTAATACAAGCTCAAGAATGAGCTAGCGCTGCTTGAGGCGACTCCATCACCACTGTATTGCGACCACGCTCTTTAGCGCGATAAAGGCAGATATCAGCACGGCGTAATACATTCGAAATGGTGAGTTCATTTAATGCATCCGGCGGTAAATACACTCCACCAATACTAAGAGTAATCTTACCGGTAGGTGCACCCAAGTGCGGAATATTCAATGCAGCGACTTGATTGCACAGTTGGGTAGCAATGGCTTCCAATTGGATTGGTGTGATTTTCGCTAAAACAACTGCAAACTCTTCGCCACCAATGCGCGCTAGCAGCGCATTGGGTGGTAAAATTTCACAGCCTTTTAAATCCTGAGCCACTCGCCTAAGTACAGCATCGCCTTCAATATGCCCGTAGTTGTCGTTGTAACTCTTAAAATAATCAATATCCAACATCAACACACCTACTGCTGTGTTGCCATGGAGTAATGTGTCGAGTGTTTGTGTAAAGGGGCGTCGATTGCTCAGCCCAGTTAATTCATCGGTTTCAGCCATAACTCTGAGTTGCGTATTCACCGTTACCAGTGCTTGCTGTAAGTTAAGCATCTGTCGCTCTTTTTCTTCACGCAGCAATAACTCGTTCAGCGCTGCGGAAAACTGAGTCAACATCACTTTTTTTTGTTTAGTCCAATTTAGTGGTCGAGAAACCATTGAGAGCGATAATAGCCCGACAATTTCATCGGCATTTTTCATGGCAAATGCGGCAATAGAGCAAATACCAATACCTCGAAGTAACCCGTATTCTTCAGGCGATGTTTGCTTCAATGAGTCGACATTCTCGATAACTAATGTCGATTCCTGCTCAAATTTTTGTGCCAGCAAAGTAACAACATCCGCAGAAATACTAATAATTTCAGATATATTAGATTCACTAGACCAAACACAACGGTAATTTACCTGTCGTTGGCTAAACTCTATTAAGCTTACCCTTTCGACATCAAATAATCGCCCGATTTTACGGCAAACCTCAGTGAGGTTGTTGTCTAAGTTAAGGGTCTCCACTGTTAAAAATTGCAATGATATTTCAGCTAACAGTTGGCTAGCTTGGGACTGCCAATTGAGCGCTTGAGTCCGCTCATCAACTAAACGTGCTAACTGACTTTGCTGTTGCTGCAATGCACGCTTTTGGCGTTTATTAACCGCGAGATCGTTGCGAATTCTTTGATACATAGCCTGAAGCGATTGAGCAACATGACCAATTTCATCAGGATTTCTCACCACACTATCGGGTACGGTTAACTTAGGTAATGCATTCAAATTTATCTGGTTAGCAAACCGCTCCAATTCCGATAAACGATTGGTCACCAATAAACGCACCAGCGTAAGGATAAGATAAATCATCAGTAAGGTTTTAAGCCCATTGCCTAAGACAATAATGATCAATTGTTGCCATAATTCGTAATAGAGTTTGTCCGTATCCAGCCCGACGGTCAGCATACCAATCTGTTGTTCCTGATATATAATCGGGTAACGAAACAGGGTTTGTCGGTAATCCTTAGCGTGAATCGCCTTGCCCAACTGCATGGCTACGCCATCGATACTCTCTAAATTGACACTCGACACCATCGGCATCATGCCCAAGCCTGAAAGCAAATCAGATAACAGACCATGGTCCACATCCCAAAGTGACTTAGCAATAGTGGGTAAGATCGATTCGGAATATTCACGAATATCGGCAGTTGTATTATCAATGCTTTCTTGATAATTCCACACTAACTGCACCAGCATGGTCAGGACGGCAAAAAACGAGCTCACCCCAATAATAGTGAGCGTCATTCTATGACTGATGGAATGATTACGATGCTTCATGAATACCTATTAATTACTGTTGTGATAACTTATCCACTATTTGTGTCTTAAAAATCCCAGCCCAATCCCTTGCAACTAACTTCTGATAAAAAGCTGAATCGGGATTAAGTACCCTAAAGAGTTCTATATCCTCATAGGAGGAATAACGTTGGGTCTCTTGGTATTGTTTGAGCTGAATTAACCCTAAAGCACCCGCTAAAAAATGCCCACCTCCCAGAGCACTCACTTTACGTTCTTGGCAGAGCGACAAAATCTCAGGGGAAGTATTAATCGAACTGACCAGTACATCACGTCCAGGTTCAAGGCCCTTTTCGCGGAGTGCTTTTACCACTCCGATAGCCATTTTATCGTTCGCCGTCCAGATTAAGGTTAAATCCGGATAACGGCTGAGCAAGGTTAATGTTTGATCATAAGCAATATCTTCACGCCATTGACCATATACCGTTTGAGTAACAATAACATTAGGTTGCATAAAGAAATAATCATTAGCGCCTTGAGTTCTTAACACTGATGCGGGCGTAGATTTATCGCCCGAGATTAATAAAACCTTAGCCTTTTTATTTTCTAAACGACTTAGCAAATTTTTAGCGGTATCAGCACCAATAGCATAGTTATCTGGGATAAGCGCTGGTAATAAATAAGTTTGCCAATGTGGATCTGCCAATAAGTGTTCTCGCTCGGCGACAGAAATATCATTTAAAATCAATTGAACATATATGGGATATTGATAAAGCATCTGCAACATTTTTATCGCAGACTGCTTCTCATTCACTAAAATAATATGAGTAGGAAGTGATGGCTGAGATTTTAGTAACGTTTCTAATTGAGCAATCATTTTAAAGTGATTGCGATCTGAATGTATGATTTGCAAATTAATATCAAGCTTTGATGAAGCCACCTGCATTAATTTATCGACATCACCCCAAAAGCTATCCGTAACCGCGCCTGGATTAAAAAAAACCACATCCAATTTAGCCCACGCAGGCAAAGCAAAACACAGTATGCCTATCCATAAACAACGTAAACATAATAGATGCAAAGGCGAGTACTCCTCGACCGTGTTTCCCCGCATGTGATCCATCACAGAGGTCACTTTATTATTATCGATTCACAACCTTGTTACCGCATAATTACCAAAACAACTCAATGGCAACCAACACTTCGATTAAACCACAAAATAACAAAAAGTGTACTTTATAATAAAGAATATTAATTTTTGCTCCTGTTTTAGGCTCGAAATTATAGAATATTCATTTAATATTAATAAGATAACTCGACGTATAAGATAAGAGGCTATTTTTAATTCCAATATTGCTCATTCAGCCTCTTTACATAGCGCACTTAACCACAGTCTATCCCCCAAGATTGCCTTACGTTTATTCTCTGTTAGTATATGTATAAATTAACAGTGATTGAGTGCTAACGACTTGCAGCAATTGGATCTTGTTCCGATCACCGAACTCAAGGGCGTCGCCAAAAGAGTCGCGGAAAAACTCGCCAAACTCGGCATCACAACAGTACAAGATCTGCTGTTTCACTTGCCCCTGCGCTACGAAGACCGCACTCAAATCTATCCCATCGCCGCACTCATGCCCGGAAATTACGGCACCATTGAGGCCGAAATCCAGTCGACTCAAATCCTTCAAGGCCGTAAACGCATGCTCGTCTGCAATGTGCGTGACGATACTGGCAGCATGAGCCTACGCTTTTTTAACTTTTCAATGGCGCAGCGCAATGCGATGCAAAATGGATTAATGATCCGTGCCTATGGCGAAATTCGTCGCGGAAGTCATCAAGCGGAAATCGTGCACCCCGAATATAAAATCGTCTATCCGGGTGAGGATATTCACCTAAGCGATACACTTACGCCGATTTATCCCACCACCGAGGGCTTAAAACAGGCGAGTTGGATTAAGCTCACCGAACAGGCACTTGAATTATTAGAAGATGACGGCTTGACCGAGTTATTACCCGCCCATTTGCAGCCAAACAACATGAGCCTAAAACAGGCGCTGCAAACCCTGCATCGCCCCCATGCGGGGATTTCACAATTTGATTTAGAGCTTGGTCAACACCCCGCGCAGCAGCGACTGGTGCAGGAAGAATTACTCGCCCACAACCTGAGTATGCTACGCCTAAGACAACGCAGTAACCTCGACGCCGCCGTGACCATGCATGCCACGGGGCAATTACTAAAGCCTTTTCTCGCCTCACTGCCCTTTAAACCCACAGGCGCGCAGCAACGTGTCGTTGCCGAGATAGGTAAAGATTTAGCACAACCGCACCCCATGATGCGCTTAGTGCAAGGGGATGTCGGCTCAGGCAAAACCTTAGTCGCCGCCCTCGCCGCCCTTCAAGCGATTGAAAACGGCTATCAAGTGGCCATGATGGCGCCCACCGAATTACTCGCCGAGCAGCATGCAGCTAACTTTGCCGCGTGGTTTGAACCACTAGGATTAAAAGTCGGTTGGCTTGCGGGTAAGCTTAAAGGCAAGGCGCGGGCGCAATCTTTAGCCGATATTGAATCTGGCGCAGCGCAAATGGTGATCGGTACCCACGCCATTTTTCAGCAGCAGGTTATCTTCCATAGGCTCGCCTTAATTATCATCGACGAGCAGCACCGATTTGGTGTCCACCAGCGAATGGGACTCAGGGAAAAAGGTATCAATCAAGGGTTTCATCCCCATCAGTTGATTATGACGGCAACCCCGATCCCACGGACGTTAGCCATGACAGCCTACGCCGATCTCGACACCTCGATTATCGATGAGTTACCCCCAGGGCGCACACCCGTCACCACAGTCGCCATACCCGATTCGCGCCGTAATGAAGTACTCGAGCGCGTCCGCAACAGCGTGATCACGGACAAGCGCCAAGCCTATTGGGTCTGTACCTTGATTGAAGAATCCGAAGTCCTCGAGTGCCAGGCCGCCGAAGATACTGCCGAAGAATTACGACTATCGCTGCCGGAGCTGACCATAGGTTTAGTACACGGCAGGATGAAAAGTGCTGAAAAGCAACAAATTATGGCGGACTTTAAAGCGGGAACCATCAACTTATTGGTAGCAACCACAGTAATTGAAGTCGGCGTCGATGTCCCTAACTCTAGCCTGATGATAATCGAAAACCCCGAACGATTGGGACTTGCACAGTTGCATCAACTGCGAGGACGAGTAGGACGCGGTGCCGTAGCCAGTCATTGTGTGTTACTCTACAAGGCGCCACTGAGTCAAACCGCAAGTCAGCGGTTGAATGTCCTACGGCAGAGTAATGATGGTTTTGTTATCGCACAGAAAGACCTAGAGATACGTGGTCCCGGTGAAGTGTTAGGCACTAAACAGACAGGGCTAGCCGAACTTAAGATAGCTGATTTAGTTAGAGATCAAGCGCTTATACCACATATCCAAAAGCTTGCGAATCATGTGATGTCGCAAGCACCCGATGCGGTTGATGCCATTATTCATCGTTGGCTTGGGCATAGGCAACAATATGTTCAAGCGTAAACCTTAAGCTAACCCCTTCAAGGTAAAATAAATTCAACCTGTTCAGCTAACCGCTATGGACAAGCGCGTGTAAACTTGCAAAATGAACTTGCAACCTAAAAGGCGGCACTTGCACTTTAATGTTAGCTGCATGATATTCACCACATTACCTTGACACTGAAGCGAAGGATGTAAAATGCAAGTTAATCAAGATGATAGAATTACACCTCAAGAGACCTCGTCTAGCAGTAATCGCTTTGCGTTGATTGCGATTGTGCTCGTCATCCTGCTCTCTGCGGCAGGTTATTACTACTATAGTAAAGATGACTCACCCAAACTCATTCCTAATGCACCGATAGTACTACCAGAGCCGCCATCGTCAGAACCGCTTACTCTGGAAACAAACCCTGAGCCTGAAACCACTCCAGTTGAAAACGTAACACCACAAACGACCACGACGGAAACAGACTCAACCACCACCGTTGAGCCTCAAGCGCCCGTAGAAACGGTGCCAAACTTGCCTGAGAGTGATGCTTTTGTGCATCAAAAAGCACTGGCACTTATCAGTAATAATGTCGTAGGTTCATCCTTAGTCACACAAGATTTGATCCGTCAGTTTGTAGTCTTCGTGGATAACTTGGCGCAGGGCGAATTGACCCGCAAAGTCAGCCCAATTAAGGGCCCTGAAAAACTCTTTACCGTGGCGGAAATCACTAACAAAGTGTATTTAAATCCAGAGAGTTACCACAGATACGATGCCTACGCGACCGTCATTGCCAATATGGATGAGCAAAGCTTAATGCACACCTACAAGCAACTCACGCCGCTATTTGATGAAGCCTTCGCTGAACTGGGTTATAGCAATGCCAAATTCAATGACAGAATGCTACAAGCAATTAAGGTAATGCTCGCAGCGCCAATTATTGAAGAGCCCATTGAGCTGAGTTCAATTAGCGTCAACTATCGCTTTGTCGATCCCAATTTGGAAGCCTTACCTAGTGCCCAAAAACTGCTTGTTCGTATGGGACCAGAGAACACTCGTAAAGTGAAAACTGCACTGCGTAAAATGGAAAGCCAACTCTTACAATAGATTGATATTCAATCAATAGTGGCATTATTAATAATAAACAGGCGCCTCGAGCGTCTGTTTACTATTGATATCAAAGTCTGTTCAACTGAGGTTAAGCCACTTAGTCTACACTCCCTGTCTTTATCCCGTTCTGAAAACTATGTTAGCCAACAGTGACAAAGCAAAATCTCATTGCATTTTATTAACCTTGCATATGCAAATGACTTCATTAAAACTAAGGACTTAGTGTAGAATGTGCCGTTCAATAAATGGGGGAATTGTGTTCGTTCATCCAACGAGCAAATAGCGATAAGCCAGTCAATTCATTAATGTTTTCGCTTAGTTAGGGATAACTAAGACAGCTTTAAATAGTGTCGAGGCAAAGTAGTGCAACTCAGATTCAGCATCCTCTCTTGGGGGGCGTGGGCTCCAAACTATCAGCAGCATGATGACTGGCAAACTTGGTGCAAGCACTCGGCTGAAACGACCAAAGAGGCTTCACCCACTGACAGCATATCTCCGGTACTTCCCCAAGTGCCAGCCATGCAGCGTAGACGCTTTAGCCGTTTAACAAAAATGATGCTAGATGTCAGTTTTCAATGTGATACGCCACCAAACTGCCGTTCGATATTTGCTTCCCGCCACGGCGAACTGCATCGCACTATTGGCTTACTCGAAGATATTATCGCTAAGCAACCGCTTTCTCCCTTGGGTTTTAGTCAATCCGTGCATAACACTGGCAGTGGTATTTTTGGCATTTTACACAATAACACCGCCCCTTCTACCTCAATTGCCGCAGGCACTGAAACCCTTTCCCAAGCCATGGTGGAAGCTTTCGCCCAGCTACATCAATCAGCAGAGCCGTTATTACTGATCTTTGGCGATGATCCTGTGCCGCCGGTATACGATGAGTTTACCCAAGAGTATGAACTCCCCTTAGCCTTAGGTTTTACCCTCGCGCACGCTTGTCATCGCTCGTCCGTAAAGCTCACGCTAAGCCAACTGACTCAAGCACAGCAACAAGTTACTCCTGCGCTGTCCTACGGCATGTTGATCCATGCTCTAGCGACCTCACAAAACATTGCTGGCTGTTTATCCCATTGGCACTGGAGCATAGAACATGGCTAATCCCGCCCCCCAGGGCGCGAAGTTTAATGTCGCTTATACGCAGCCCGAAAAACGCCGCACGGGAATCAACTATATTCCCCGTTGGCTCGGCGGCGTCAGCTGCTATATTGCCTTTGGCTTGGGCGGACTGTTAAGTTCGCTCACAGTATTACCATTACTGCGTTTTTGGCCCGGCACACCTGAGGCTAGGATTATCCGCGTACAAAAAGCCGTGCATTTTATGTTTAAAGGCTTTGTCGCTATGTTGACGTGGGCTGGGGTGGTCAAAGTTAGCACCCATAATGCCGAGCAGTTACATAGCGCCAAAGGGGTGATCGTCATCTCCAATCACCCGAGTCTCGTCGATGTGGTGGTGTTGATCAGTCTCATGCCCAATGCGGGTTGTATCGTTAAACAAGGCCTTTGGCGTAATCCGTTTTTACGTGGTGTGGTTTCCTGCGCAGGTTATATCCCGAATCGCGGCGCAGAGTTGATGCTCGAAGATTGCCGCGAAGTGCTCGCCAGAGGCACTAATTTAATTATCTTCCCTGAAGGTACGCGCACAGTATTTGGCTCAATAATCAATGAGTTTGCCCGGGGCGCCGCCAATATTGCTATTCGTACCCAAGCCGATATTTTACCTGTGGTTTTGCGCACTAATGTGCGAGGTTTGACAAAGGAACAGCCTTGGTATGAGATCCCAAGGCAGACCATGGGGATGGCCGTCGAAATCGGCAATCCAATTCCTCACCAAGCCTATCAAGCCCCTTTGGGTGAGCATGCGAAAATGGCCCGACAATTAACTCGGGACCTTGAACAATATTATCAACAACAACTCGAAAATAATTATGACTTTACACAACGAAATTAAACAGTTAATTATCGACTGCCTCGACCTAGAAGATGTCAGTATTGATGATATTGAAACCGATGCCCCCCTATTTGGTGACGGACTCGGACTCGATTCTATCGACGCCCTCGAGTTAGGTTTAGCCATCAAGAAAAAGTTTGATGTCAAAATCGAAGCCAACTCGGATAGCACTAAGGCGCATTTTTACAGTGTGGCCAGCCTTGCTAAATTTATCGAATCACAGCGCCCATAGGAGAGGAAAATGCAAAACCGTGAACAAATCCTCGCTATGCTGACCACGATTTTAGTGGATGAGTTTGAAATCGATGCCGATGCGATTACCCCCGACGCCAATCTTTACGAAGAGTTAGATCTGGACAGTATTGATGCCGTCGATCTGGTGATTAAGCTGCAACAACTGACAGGCAAAAAAATTCAACCCGATGAATTTAAATCAGTTCGTACCGTCAATGATGTGGTCAACGCCATTGAAGGCCTAGTAAAAGACTAATGCGCGTCCTGCTACAGGTGCTCACCGCACTCGCGCTGATCGCCTACCCAGTTGCCGTGTATTTGGGGCTAAACTATCTACCCGCCGGCACAATCGCCCTAGTGCTTTGCCTGTTGTTAGTAGTGCGTTTAATGCTGCAAAAGCAAAAGGTTAAAACCTTAGTCTTGCCTTTGCTTGTGGGGATCGCACTCACTGCTGGCAGTTTTGTGGCAAAACGCAGCGACTGGCTGTTGTATTACCCCGTGGTGATTAATCTCACCATGTTAGCCCTGTTTAGCTACTCGCTATACCAAGGCCCAAGCATGATAGAGCGGCTCGCGCGGTTAAAAGAACCCGACTTGCCGGATGAAGCCATAGGCTACCTTAAAAAAGTCACCCTACTTTGGTGCGGCTTATTTATCCTAAATGGCTCAATGGCGGCCTATACCGCCGCATTTACCAGCTTAGCAACTTGGACCTTGTACAACGGTTTGATTGCATATGTACTCATGGGACTGCTCCTCGGTGGGGAATGGTTATATCGCAGCTTTTGGTTGAAGAAGACATGACACAACTACTCAAAAACTGGTTAACCCAAGGGCCATTCGCCCAACAACTGATCAGCTTTAATCACCATGACATAGTCACAGGTGCCCTGTTTACCAATCAGGTGGCCCATTTTTACGAGCAGCTGCGCCAAGCGCCTGAGCAAAAATGGCTACTGGCGAATGATACCAGCGATCTGTTTGCCGTTGGCCTATGTGCCGCACTCTTGGCAGGCAAAGAAATTATTTTGCCGCCCAACACCCAAACCGGCACCTTGAGCGAATTAACACACCAATTTGAAGGCATATTGTCCGACAAGCCATTGTGCGAGAGTCACGCCTTTATCCTATTGAATAAAGAGCTGAGTCTGCCCACAAAATCTTGGCCCAAGAGCGACAGCTTTGGTGAACTGGTGCTGTTTACCTCGGGCAGCAGTGGCGAGCCTAAGGCCATTCGCAAGAGCTTAAGGCAGCTCGATGCCGAAGTGACTGTGCTCGAGCATACCTTCGCCGAACATTTGCCCCATTGCAGTGTGGTCTCAACCGTTTCCCATCAGCATATCTATGGCTTGCTGTTTAAAATCCTCTGGCCCTTAGCCGCCAGTAGACCCTTTTTAAGCGAGCAGATTGAATACCCAGAGACCTTAAGCTACTACACTGCGCTGTTGCCGAATTTATGTTTGATCAGTAGCCCGGCGCAATTATCCCGTTTGCCGAAGGCGCTGGAGCATGAACGCCAATTACGTTCACCCAGCTTTGTCTTTAGCTCTGGCGGCCCCTTAAGTTTCACCGCCGCCCAGGGTGTCGCCCAATGTTACGGCCATTTACCCATAGAGATTTTTGGTAGCACCGAAACCGGCGGTATCGCCTATCGCCGTCAACATGAGGCCGATGAACCTTGGCAAGTGTTTGAACAAATTACCATAGACCAAGACGCTGACGATGGCGCCCTGCTGCTGAAGTCACCCTACTTGGCCGACGATCAATGGTTACGTTGCGAAGATAAAATCGAACCGACAGCCAATGGCCAATTTAGACTCAAGGGCAGGCTCGATCGCATCGTTAAGATTGAAGAAAAACGCCTGTCGCTGGCGCAAATGGAGACCTTGCTCTGTAGCCACGCCTATGTCGAGCAGGCTGCCTTGGTCGTATTGCCTCAGTTTAAATCCCAATTAGGAGCCGTCATTACCCTGTCACCATTGGGCCGTAGCGTGCATCAAGAGCAGGGAAAACTCAGTATCAACAATGCCTTAAAAGCGCATCTACTGACCCAGTTTGAACGAGTAACCTTACCGCGCCGCTGGCGTTACCCCGACACCCTACCGTTAAACACTCAGGGTAAGCGTGTCGCCGCCCAGCTAGTTGGGTTATTTGACCATGATTAAGTCGAGTTTACCGCCGATACTCACATCAGAGATCGGCCCTGATAGCATTGAATTACGCCTGCTGGTCGCCGCCGATCTCGAATATTTTAACGGCCATTTCCCCGAGCAAGCCGTACTCCCCGGCGTGACCCAACTCGATTGGGCCGTGCGCTTAGGTTGCGAGCATTTTGGTTACAACGCTGCGGTCGCTAATTTAGAAGTACTAAAGTTTCAACAGCTTATTCTGCCAGGGCAGGAAGTGACCTTAGTCATCAGTCACAATGCCGCCAAGGAAAAACTCACTTTTGCCTACAGCGATGGCGACCACCGCTATGCCTCAGGCCGTATCAGCTTTGCCAGCAAGCAAGGTGATGGAGCGGCGCAGTGAGCGACGGTATGAACGACATAATGTTAGCCCCGCCAAGTGATTTAATGGGCCCAGTCCCGATCAAGCTGGCACTGGTGATCCCCAATTACAATCACAGCGCCGCGATCACCCAGACCTTAGCCGAGCTCGCCGCCCTCAATCTGCCCTGCTATTTGATTGACGATGGCAGCAACGATGAGACCCGCTATCTACTGCAATCCTTGGCGGAGCAACACGATTGGGTGACCTTGCTGCAACACCCCTACAATCGGGGCAAAGGTGCAGCGGTGATGACAGGGCTTCGCCGCGCCTATCGCGATGGCTTTACCCATGCGCTACAGGTCGATGCCGACGGCCAGCATAATTTAAGTGATATCCCCGCCATGCTCGCCAAGGCGCAGGCCAAGCCGGATGCACTGATCTCGGGTAAGCCCGAGTACGATGAGTCCGTGCCCAAGGGGCGACTCTACGGCCGTTATCTCACCCACTTTTGGGTATGGGTCGAAACCTTAAGCTTTGATATTCAAGATTCTATGTGCGGATTTAGGGTGTATCCATTAGCCGCCACCGAGCGTCTCTTCAGCCAACAAGCACTCACAGAGCGGATGGATTTCGATATCGAAATCCTAGTAAAACTCTACTGGCAAGGGGTAGAAATTCTGTTTCACCCCACCAAAGTGATTTACCCCGAAAACGGCGTCAGCCACTTTCAAGGTGTGGCCGACAATGTGCGTATCACTAAACTGCACACGCGGCTATTTTTCGGTATGCTAAAACGTCTGCCGCAGTTGCTGCGCCGTAAACAAGCGGCGAAATCGACGTCATCTGCTCATACTGCGACCCATTGGTCTGCCATGAAGGAGCGCGGCAGTTATTGGGGCATCAAACTATTAGTCGAAAGCTACCGTTTTGGTGGCCATTGGCTATGCCGCGCCATTATGTATCCCGTAATTTGCTACTTCTTCCTGACTGGCAAAGTCAGCCGCGAAGCCTCATTGGATTTTCTGCGCCGCGTGCAGCGCCTCGAGCCACGGCATCTTCAGTTAAATCAGCCCGTTGGCTGGCGCGACAGCTTAAGCCACTTTATCGCCTTTGGTAATGCGGCGCTCGATAGAATCGATGCTTGGTGCGATCGCATTCAATTAAGCCAAGTGGATTTTCCCGACCGCCAAGTGCTGGCCGATCAGCTAGAAAGCGGCCAAGGTGCCGTGCTGCTGGTGTCCCACTTAGGCAATCTCGAGCTGTGCCGCGCGATTTCAATCCACCAGCGCAAGGTCAAAGTCAATGTCATGGTGTTAACCAGCCATGCCGAAAACTTTAATAACGTACTCAAGCAATTAAACCCTGATAGCACGCTGAATTTGATCCAAGTGACCGAGCTAAATCCCGCCACATCGATGCTATTACAACAAAAAATTGAAGACGGCGAGTTAGTGGTGATTGCAGGAGATAGAACCTCATCCCAAGCCCAAGGGCGAGTCGTGTACGCGCCATTTATGGGCCAAGAAGCCGCCTTCCCGCAGGGGCCATTTATTCTGGCCGGACTCTTAGATTGCCCGGTTTATCTGATGTTTTGCCTGCGCGAGCAAGGGCGTTATCGAGTGCATTTAGAACGCTTCGCCGAGACACTTAAAGGCCCACGAGCGGGCAGAATGGAACGACTCCAACAGGCCGTTTCTCGCTACAGCGAACGCCTCGAACACTACGCAAGGCGTGAGCCCTTGCAGTGGTTTAACTTTTTTGATTTTTGGCGGGACGATAGCAAGGTTAACCGCGCGACATCCGCCCACAAAACGACAACAGCACTCCCGGAGCAGGAGCGCACTACAGACAGGACAGAGCATTTATGATCCACGCAGTTACTCACACGACAACCGTTGAGTCGCCAATCGAATTTGGCCGTCAGTTACTCACATTAGAGCAAGTCGTTGCCGTGGCTAAGGGTGCCAAGGTCAAACTCTGTGATGATGCCGATTATCAAGAATATATCCAAAAGGGCGCCCGCTTTATCGATAGCCTGCTGCACGAAGAAGGCGTGGTCTATGGCGTCACCACTGGCTATGGCGACTCTTGCACAGTGAATGTGAGTCTTGACTTAGTGCACGAACTGCCGCTGCACTTATCCCGTTTTCATGGTTGTGGCCTTGGTGAAGTCTTAAGCGTAATGCAAGCGCGCGCCGTGATGGCTTGCCGTTTAAACTCTCTCGCGATTGGCAAATCGGGTGTCACCTATGAGTTATTAAAGCGCATCGAAACTTTGCTTAATCTCAATATCGTGCCAGTGATCCCAGAGGAAGGCTCAGTCGGTGCCAGTGGCGATTTAACGCCACTGTCTTACCTTGCCGCCGTGCTGGTTGGCGAGCGAGAAGTGATTTATAACGGCGAGCGCCGAGCCACCCAAGAGGTTTACCGAGAGCTGAATATCACGCCCCATGTGCTGCGCCCCAAAGAAGGCTTAGCCCTGATGAATGGCACGGCAGTGATGACAGCATTAGCCTGTTTGGCCTTTGATCGCGCACAATATTTAGCACGTTTAGCCAGCCGCATTACCGCCATGGCGTCGTTAACCCTCAAAGGCAACTCGAACCATTTCGACGATATTTTGTTTGCTGCCAAACCCCATCCAGGGCAAAACCAAATCGCCACTTGGATACGGGAAGATTTGAACCACCATGTTCACCCGCGCAATTCCGACAGATTGCAGGACAGATATTCCATCCGCTGCGCGCCGCACATTATTGGCGTGTTGCAAGACGCGCTGCCCTTTATGCGCCAATTTATCGAGACCGAAGTTAACAGCGCCAACGACAACCCGATTGTCGATGCTGAAGGCGAGCATATTCTCCATGGCGGCCATTTTTACGGCGGGCATATCGCCTTTGCGATGGACTCCTTAAAAAATACTGTGGCCAATATCGCCGATCTGATCGATCGCCAAATGGCATTAGTGATGGACCCTAAGTTTAACAACGGTTTACCCGCTAACCTTTCGGGTTCGACTGGTGCACGTCGCGCCATCAACCATGGCTTTAAGGCGGTGCAAATCGGCGTTTCAGCTTGGACGGCGGAAGCACTGAAACACACTATGCCCGCGAGCGTTTTCTCACGCTCAACCGAATGCCATAACCAAGATAAAGTCAGCATGGGCACTATCGCCGCCCGTGACTGTATGCGTGTATTACAGCTGACAGAACAAGTCGCCGCCGCAGCCCTGCTCGCAATGACCCAAGGCATTGGCCTGCGTGTTAAACAAAACGAGTTAGACGAAGCTTCACTGACCCCTTCGCTGGCGACCACGCTCGCCCAAGTGCGTGCTGACTTTGAGCCATTAGTCGAAGACCGACCACTCGAAGCCGTGCTGCGCCATACCGTTGCGAAAATCCAAGCGGGCGAATGGGAAGTGTGCCGATGAAAGCCTTGCTTAGCATAGAAATGGACATGCAGATCCCCTTCCACGATGTGGATTCGATGGGGATCACTTGGCATGGTAATTACCTGCGTTATTTCGAGATTGCCCGCTGCAAATTGCTCGACGAGTTAGGCTACAACTATCGCCAAATGCAGGCCTCGAACTACGCTTGGCCGATTATTGATGTGCAGATCAAATACGTTAAGGCCAGCACCTTCGAGCAACACATTACCGTGCACGCCGAGTTGGTCGAGTGGGAAAATCGCCTAAAAATCAATTATCAAATCCGTGATACAGCAACGGGTGAGCGCATTACCAAGGGTTATACCATTCAGGCTGCGGTGGATATGACGAGCCAAGAAATGTGCTTTGTGACACCAGAGATATTTCGCAGCAAAATCGCCCCGCTGCTTGTAAAGGCGGATAGCGAATGAATGTCCTCCTCAAAACCTGGTCGCGAGCTAAGTGGGTGCAATGGTTCTGCCAAGGCGCACTGTTAAGCTGGATGCTGCTTGGCTCTGTGCAGGCGCAAGACCTTGCTACTCCTAACCTTACAGAAGCGAGCCAATATCAGCCCCTATTTAACCAAGGAGCCGATAACGCCGCATTACTCGCCCTCAGCCAAAAGCTTAACCTTGGCGAGACAGTACGCGGCCACTTTGTGCAATCCCGCCAACTTAAAGTGTTAAAAAAGCCCCTCATTAGCCAAGGTCAGTTTGTATTCGACAAAGACCAAGGGCTGATTTGGCAGCAGCTTACGCCCTTTGAGTCCTTGCTCATTTTAAAAGATAAGCAACTTATTCAGCGAGATAGCCAAGGACGAGTGCAAGTCAGCAGCGCCGATGCTTCGGCAAATGCAGCAGCCATGGGGGATTTATTACCAAGTCTGGTGAGTGCCATGCTGGGCGGTGATATTTCAGGATTAAGCAATCATTTTGAACTGCACGTCTTAGCTCAAAAAACCTTAACGAACGAATTAGCTAAGGAAAACTGGCAGCTCGGATTAACCCCTAAAGATCCACTGATGAAAAAAGCCATCGCTAACATGGTGCTCGAAGGCAGCGATACTCTTCATGCCTTAGTGTTGCTCAGCGCCGCACCCAGCGTGAGTCCGCAGGATATCACCCGTATCGATTTTCGCGAGCTGCGCCAAGGTAAACTGAGCGACGCCGAATTAGCCCAGTTCTCTATCGCGCTAACTCAAAAAGTTTCTCCACGGGAGACTGACCCTCAAGAGAGCAAGGCAAAATAATGGCGACCAAGATTGCCACGCGCATAGGTCACAGGCTGATGCACACCTCAAGCAAATTACGCCTTGCGATTTGGCTGTGTCTGATGCTGGCGGCGAGCCTATGGACGCTGCAACTGTGGCAAAATGGGGCAAAGGTTCAAAGCGATATTCTCGCCATGTTGCCACATCTGCAGCAGGATGCGCTCACAGCCCGCGCCCTCGAGCAAGTGGAGTCAACACTCGCCGATCAAGTGTATCTTGCCCTGATTGCCAAGGATGAAACGCAAGCAATTGCGGCGGCGACGCTCCTGATGGAGCAGCTTAAGACTCAAAATACCGCCTTTACCGATATTCGCAGTGCCGACATGCAAATGGGTGAAGCCCTAGGCCAATATTATTTTCCCCATCGATTTAAGCTATTAACCTCAGAGCAAGCCGATGCGTTAACCCATAATGGCCTCGATAGCTTAGTTGCCTCGGCCACACAACAGCTCTACAACGCCTTTAGTTACGCCAATAGCCAACTGCTCACTCAAGATCCTTTGCTGTTATTTCCCGCCAATTTGCTCGCCCTCGCACCCAGCTCGAAACTGAGCGCCAAGCAAGGGATTTTACTTGCTCACCCCAACCAAGGTGTTGATAACAGTGAAGGCGTGGCCGCTATTGTGATGGCAAAGGGTAAAGACAGCGCCTTTAATCCTAATGCCCAACTCATTCAGCAAGCAGCGTTAACACAAGCACTTACCACAGTGACTGGGCAATATGCCAGCATACAAGTATTACAGGCGGGCGCACTGTTTCATGCTTTAGAGGCAACTAATACCGCTAAGAGCGAAATCTCTATCCTTGGCCTCGCCTCTCTGCTTGGGGTGGTGTTATTAGTCTGGCTGGCGTTTCGCTCCGTGATGCCGCTATTGCTGGCGATAATGACAATATCCAGTGGCTTACTGCTGGCGGTGACCTTTACCCTAAGCGTGTTCGGGGAGCTGCATTTGCTCACCCTCGTCTTTGGCACCAGCCTAATTGGGATAGCCATCGACTACAGTTTCCACTTTTACTGCGAGCGGTTAAGCAATCATCAGCGTAGCGCGCAGGCGACCGTGGCCTATATCTTCCCCACTGTGTCTCTCGCCTTTATCACCAGCGCCTTGGCCTATGTCGGCATTGGCCTCGCGCCGTTTCCCGGCATGCAGCAGGTGGCGATTTTCTGCGCCTCTGGCTTACTCGGCGCCTACCTGACGTTAGTGCTGGCTTACCCACTCTTAGCGGGCAGCAAGTTACCTTCGGGAGAGCGTCCGCTGAATCTTGCACAAGCTTATCTTGCGAAACTCACCGGATTCTCAAACAAACTGGTGTCGCCATGGGGATTGAGTCTGTTTGCCTTAGTGCTCGCGGGAGTTTGTCTGCTGGGGATCAGCAAGCTTAACGTCGATGATGATATTCGCCATTTACAGCAAAGCCCTGCGAGCGTGACTGAACCTGAAGACAAGCTCAGAAAATTACTCAGTGGCGGCACGGATAACCAGTTTTTATTGGTGCGCGCCTCCAGCGAAGAAGCCTTACTGCAACGACTCGAAGCCCTAAGTCCGCAGCTCGATGCCGCCATTAAACAGCAAGAGCTGGGCAACTATGTCAGCCTTAGCCGTTATCTGCCAAGCAAGCAAAAGCAGGATGCAGCGTATCAATTACAGGGCAAGATTTACCAATCGCAATTAACCACAGTGCTAAACAACATTGGCCTCGATGACAACCTAGCACCTGAGCTTTCTGCCGCCTATCTTGCCGCTAAGGATAGCTATATCACCCCGGCGGATTTTTTCGAGCTGGGCCTAGGCAAACAGTTAGCCCCACTCTGGCTTGCACCACAGGGATTAACGCAGCTTGAGCACTCAACAGAGTCAGCGACCAGTCTAGATAATGCCAATCTAGGGAATGATAGCCATGGCGCTATAGTGCTGCTTGGTGGTATTGAAGATATTGCGGCCCTCAAGGCGCGCTTTGCCGAGGATCCGCAGGTACAGCTTATAGATAAGGTCGCGGATATTTCCACCGTGATGGGCCACTATCGCCTGCTTACCCTCAAGTTATTAGGGCTGGCGCTCGTTATCGCCCTCTTGCTATTTAGCCTAAGCTTTGGCGTTAAAAGAGCCGCCCTTGTGGTCGCCGTACCCGCGCTGGCCGCCTTACTCACCTTGGCCATTTTAGGCTTAGTCGGCTCGCCCTTAAGCTTGTTTCATGCGCTGGCGCTGATTTTAGTCTTCGGGATTGGGATAGATTACAGTTTGTTCTTTGCCTCCGCAGAACAACATGGCAAGGCAGTGATGATGGCGGTGTTTATGTCCGCCTGCTCGACCCTATTGGCCTTTGGCTTACTCGCCTTTAGCCAAACCCAAGCTATTCATTATTTTGGATTAACCCTGTCCCTCGGCATAGGGTTTACCTTTGTACTTTCGCCATTGATTTTGACCACCAGTCAGGTTTTAACCACCAACAAGGTCTCGATACCTACAAGGAATGTTATTTAAATGTCCACATCTACCGCAGCAAGCTCCGCACAGTCTCACTCCCTTTCCGTCGATGTGGCCATTATTGGCGCTGGCCCCTCGGGCTCGATTGCCGCTAGCCTATTGCATAAGCAAGGCAAACGGGTATTAGTGCTAGAAAAACAACACTTTCCACGCTTTTCTATCGGCGAGAGCCTGCTGCCCTGCTGCATGCAATTTATTGAAGAAGCGGGCATGTTAGAGGCGCTGAATGCGGCGGGATTCCAATATAAAAATGGCGCCGCCTTCCGACGCGATGGGGTGTATACCACCTTCGACTTTACCGACAAATTTACCCCAGGACCGGGCACAACCTTCCAAGTGCAAAGGGCAAACTTCGACAAATTGCTCGCCGATACCGCAGCAAGCTTTGGGGTGGAAATCCGTTACGGTGAAACCGTTGAGGCAATCGATTTAAGCGCCAACCCACGCTTAAGCGTGCGTAACGAGCAAGGTGAGCAGTACCAAGTTGAGGCGCAATATGTGCTCGATGCAAGTGGTTTTGGCCGAGTATTGCCACGACTACTCGACCTCGAAACGCCGTCATCACTGCCGACCCGCAGCGCTATCTTCACCCATGTGGAAGATAACATCAGCGATCCCGACTTTGACCGTAATAAGATTTTAATTAGTGTTCATCCGCAGCATCAGGATATTTGGTACTGGTTAATTCCCTTCAGCAACGGCCGTTGTTCGCTCGGCGTAGTGGCTGAGCCGCAGTTACTCGCGCGCCTAGAAGGCGATTTAGAGCAGCAGCTACTGACCATAGTCAAAGAAGAACCCGGCCTGAAAGCATTGCTGGCCAATGCCAAGGTCGCCCAGCCCTGTGCGACACTCAAGGGTTACTCTGCCAACGTATCTCGCCTCGCCACCGACAAGTTTGCCCTGCTGGGCAACGCGGGTGAGTTTCTCGATCCGGTATTCTCATCGGGCGTGACTATCGCCATGCAATCGGCATCGATGGCGGCAAAATGCGTGCTTAAACAGCTAAATGGCGACACGGTAGATTGGCCCGCCGAGTACTCGGCGCCGTTAATGCAAGGGGTGAACACCTTCCGCACTTATGTACAGGCTTGGTACGATGGCCGTTTCCAAGATGTGATTTTTTACGAAAACCCGAATCCTAAAATCAAACAGATGATCTGCTCGATTTTGGCGGGCTATGCTTGGGATGTGCAAAATCCCTTTGTAAAAGATTCCGAGCGACGCCTGAATATGGTGGTCGAGCTATGTCGGCAAGAAGCCGAACTCAGCGCCGAGCCCGCTATTAGCGAATTAGCCGAGGTGTAATTCGATGCGCTTAAGCCTTAACGCCAAAGGTCGCCCCAAAGCCATTGCGACGTTTTGCTTGCTCCTAATCAGCCTAGGCTTGATGGGATGTAGCGAGCTGCTCTATCGGCAAACCTGTGTCGGTTTGGCGAAAGATATGCGTTACTGCTTAGCGCCACTCCCCCACGATTTTGGCCCGGCGATCGAGAAACCGCTCTCTAAGCCGCAGGCAAATACGCCCCAGACTCAAAGCCAGAGTCAGCAAAACGACAGCAAAGCAGGGGTATCCTCACCCCAGTCCTTTAGTCAGAAGGTGAGCATTAAGGTGGGCGATAACACCCACGAGCTACTCACCCAGCTCGAACTCGAAGGGGAACGGATGACGCTGGTCGGGCTCGCGCCCCTTGGACAGGCATTGTTTACCTTGGTTTACGATGGGAATACACTCAGCAGTGAACAAAGTCTCTTGCTAGGGGATGAGTTTAAGGCCGAATACTTGATGGCGATGATGCAACTCATCTATTGGCCGGAGCAGAGTATTAAAAACCATTTAGAGGGCGGCGAGTTAGTGACAGGGTTGTGTGACGCGATTCCCTGTCGCCAGTTTTATAGCCAAGACACGCTGATCAGTCGCAGTGATAATCAGACTCAAGTGATACAAATTCGTTATCAGCAACAGAGCGACGATGCTCTCTGGCAGGCACATATTAATTTAACCATGCCACAGGCAAAATTTGAGTTAGAGATACAACCCATTTAATCGTCTTTTGACCATGCCATAGGCACCCGTTAACAGCCAATCGATATGAGCTTTTAGCATTGCTCGCATCAAAGGCCATAGGTATAGCAAGCAGCAATGAACAACAGAGTCGCCATTACACAGATTGGATTGTGTACCCCGTTAGGGCAAACGCCCGAGCAGGTGTTAGCCCGCTTGATTGCAGGCGATACCAGTGCCATGCAAACCAGTGACACCCTGCTATTTGGGGAGTCGACACTGGTCGCGCCCGTCACTGAGCCGTTACCGACAATACCTGCCGCACTGGCGCAATTCGATTGTCGCAATAATCAATTACTCCTAACTGCCGCACTGCAAATTCGTGACGCCGTAGAGCAAGCCAAAAGTGACTTTGGCGCCGACCGCATCGGCGTAGTCTTAGGCACCAGCACCTCGGGGATTTCGAAGGGCGAAGCCGCCTTGGCCTATCGCAATCAACACGGCCACTTCCCCGCCGATTACCATTACTTCCAACAGGAACTGGGCAGCACCAGCGATTTTTTACGTCAGTTATTTGAACTCCAAGGCCCCTGCTACACCATTTCGACCGCCTGCTCATCCAGCGCTAAGGTGTTTGCCAGCGCCAAGCGCCTACTCGAGGCCAAGCTGTGCGATATGGTGATCGTTGGCGGTATCGACAGCCTGTGCCAACTGACAGTCAACGGGTTTCACGCCTTAGAGTCGGTTTCCAAGGGACATTGCAATCCCTTCAGCGCCAATCGAGATGGCATCAATATCGGTGAAGGCGCCGCGCTGTTTACCCTGACCCTAGCGGAAAACGAAACACTCGGCTCAACGCAAGCGAACGTATTGCTTGCAGGCATTGGCGAGTCGAGCGATGCGCACCATATGTCGGCGCCGCATCCCGAAGGTGCGGGGGCAATTGCCGCCATGCAGGCCGCGCTTGATGATGCACAGATTTCGGCGCAACAGATTGATTATATAAACTTACATGGCACAGCAACGCCTAAAAATGATGCGATGGAAAGCCGCGCCGTACTCTCGGTATTTGGCGACACGCCACCACCCGCAAGCTCAACTAAACCGCTGGTTGGCCATACCTTAGGTGCCGCGGGCGCGATTGAAGCCGCATTTTGTTATTTATTGCTCTCACCCCATAATCACCATCTTGCCCTGCCTCCCCATAGGTATGATGGGCAGCCAGATCCACAGGATCCCAGCATAGCCTTAGTCGCGCCCAAGCAATGCGCCGAACATGGCAAGCTTAACTATGTGATGAGCAACTCCTTCGCCTTTGGTGGCAGCAATGCCAGCCTGATTTTTTGCCGTAAAGGGGCTTAAGTTTTATGTCCAGTTCTACTGACACTGCAATGGCACCCGCCGAGCCGATGTGGCTGCAACAATTAGCCGAGCAGAATATTGCTGATTTTATTCCGCACCGCGCGCCGATGATCTTGATTGATAAGATAATTAACCATCAGCAGGATGCGCTCGAAACCGAAGTGCAGATCAGCCCCCAGAGTGCTTATTTTGATGAGCAAAGTCAGGCCGTCCCCAATTATGTAGGTATCGAATATATGGCGCAGAGCATCGCTGCCCTCGCCGGTGTTGAGGCCAAACTGCGCCACGATAAAATCCGAGTGGGTTTTTTATTGGGATCGCGTAAATTAGCCTTACACACAGTGCAGTACGAACTCAACCGTCGCTACCGCACTCAGGTTAAACGCCTCTATCAAGAAGAGTCGGGACTGGCGGTATTCGATTGCCAGATTTATCTGTTGCCAGAGGCGGGAACGGAGCAAACACCACAACTCGTGGCCGAGGCCAATGTGAACGTGTTCCAACCCCAGGACACCCAAGCGTATATCGCCTCCAGTCAGGCTTAATGTCTGCCCTAGCGCTCACAAGCGCCAAGCTTTAAACCGACGCAACGTCAGTCGCACTACAAAAGGATTTAGCCCTTTGATGCATAAACAACTCATCATCAAGCATCGCGGGTGGAGAAATAAAGATGAATAACAGAGTATTAGTCACAGGTTCGAGCCGCGGTATTGGCAAAGCCATCGCCCTTAAACTGGCCGCAGCGGGCTACGATATCGCCCTGCATTATCACAGCAATCAGGCCGCAGCCGATGCCAGCGCCGCAGAACTTAGCGCCCTTGGGGTGAACGTCAGCCTATTAAAGTTTGATGTTGCCGACCGCGCCGCCGTAAAAGCCGCCATAGAAGCCGATATTGAAGCCAATGGCGCCTATTATGGCGTGATACTCAATGCGGGCATCAACCGTGACAATGCCTTCCCAGCGATGAGCGAAACCGAGTGGGACAGCGTGATCCACACTAATCTCGATGGTTTTTATAATGTGATTCATCCCTGCGTCATGCCCATGGTACAAGGCCGCAAGGGTGGCCGTATCATCACCTTGGCTTCCGTTTCAGGTATCGCGGGCAACCGTGGACAGGTCAATTACAGCGCCTCTAAGGCAGGGTTGATTGGTGCGACTAAGGCGCTGTCCCTAGAGCTGGCCAAACGTAAGATCACTGTAAACTGTATCGCCCCAGGTTTGATCGAAACTGATATGGTGGCGGATATTCCTAATGATATGGTCGAGCAGTTAGTGCCGATGCGCCGCATGGGTAAACCCAATGAAATCGCAGCGTTAGCCGCCTTTTTAATGTCGGACGATGCCGCCTATATTACGCGCCAAGTGATTTCGGTGAATGGAGGCATGATCTAAATGACGCAGCGCAATCCCCTAGGCAGACGTGTCGTCGTTACCGGTATCGGCGGTATCAGCGCCCTAGGCCATGACTGGCCAAGTATCGCAAGCAGCCTTAAGGCACAAAAAAACTGTGTCGTGACGATGGCGGAATGGGACAAATACGACGGACTAAACACCCGCCTTGCTGCACCCATTACTGACTTTGAGGTGCCTAGCCACTATTCCCGCAAAAAGATCCGCTCCATGGGACGCGTCTCGATTATGGCGACTCGCGCCAGCGAACTTGCGCTGATAGATGCTGGACTCTTGGACGATCCTATCGTCACCTCGGGGGAAATGGGCATTGCCTATGGTTCCTCCACTGGCAGTACTGATCCGCTGGTCGCCTTTGGCGATATGCTCAAAAATGGTGATATGTCGGGCGTCACCGCCACCAGTTATATCCGCATGATGGCACACACTACTGCGGTAAACGTGGGTGTTTTCTTTGGTCTAAAGGGACGCATTCATACCACCAGCAGCGCCTGTACTTCGGGCAGCCAAGGCATAGGTTACGCCTATGAGGCCATCAAATACGGGCAACAGACCTTAATGCTCGCGGGCGGCGGTGAAGAACTCTGCCCAACCGAGGCGGTGGTATTCGACACCCTGTTTGCCACCAGCACTAAAAATGCCACCCCTGAGTTAACGCCTCGCCCCTTCGATGCCAATCGCGACGGTTTAGTGATTGGTGAAGGCGCCTGTACTCTGGTACTCGAAGAGTTAGAACACGCCATGGCGCGCGGCGCGAAAATTTACGCCGAGATCGTCGGTTTTGGCACTAACTCCGATGGTCAGCATGTCACTCAGCCCAATAGCGAAACCATGGAAATCGCCATTCGTTTAGCCCTTAAGGATGCGGCGCTCACGCCAGATGCCATTGGTTATGTGAATGCCCACGGCACTGCGACCGATCGTGGTGATGTTGCCGAAACCCATGCAACCCATGCCGTCTTCGGTGCGGATATGCCGATTTCATCCCTTAAAAGCTACACAGGCCATACCTTAGGCGCCTGCGGCGCGCTAGAGGCATGGGTCAGTATCGAAATGATGAATGCGGGCTGGTTTGCCCCTACGCTTAATCTCGACAATATCGACCCAGAATGTGCCGCACTCGATTACATTCGCGGCGAGCCACGTACGCTCGACACCGACTATGTGATGAGCAATAACTTCGCCTTTGGTGGCATCAACACTTCACTGATTTTTAAACGCTGGAAAACGACATAAGGACATATCAATGAAACCATTAGTAGCAAGCATTTTACTCGGTATCAGTTTACTGGCCTCACCCACATGGGCGCAGGATTATACGGTTGAAACCTATCAAGAAATTTTTAAAGGCGACAATCAATTTAAGCAAAAACAAGCCATCGAAGCCCTGACGCTTGCCGGATTATCCGATCCCGCCATTTACGATGTGTTAGAGGCCAAACTTATCGCATCGCTGCCACAAGCCACCGAGAAAAATGCTATCGACTATAGCGCCTGGTTAGTCAAAGGCTTAGCTTACTCAGGGAACGATAAATACAGCGGCACCATCAACAATATTATCAATGGCAACTACCATAAGAAGCTGAAAAAGTACGCCACCCAAGCGCTTGAAAATCTTGACCAGTATAAAAAATGGAATGCTATTTTAGGCGATAAAAGCCAATATGTAGCCGAGCAAAGTACTAAAAATAACGCCTATGCCAACGCTTTTAAAAGCAATGATTTAGAGTTAATGCGCCTCGCAGCTAAACGCATGATGGACGATCAAAACTACGATGACTTTTTGCTAGAACGCCTGAGCGTTGAGCTGAAAAATCCACGTTTAATGAGTAACGACAAGTTAGCCATCGATACTTACGCCAATATGGCCAAGGCCCTCGCCGCATCGGGCAATACGCAATACCGCGAAGTCATTGAAAATATTGCCAACAACAACCCAAACAAAAAGCTGAAAAGCTACGCCGAGAGCTATTTGAAGAAGTACTACTAATCACTTGGGATGAGCAAAAGCGTTAACAACAAGCCGAGAATCATCTCGGCTTGTTGATCTCATTGTGTAAGCAGATCATGGTACTGACTCGACGACACGGTGAATATAAAACTAGGATTTCAAAGCTTATAAACGAGAGCCATGGATGGTGAACTGACCGTTAAACACGGATGTTGTTCCCGAGGATGCAGGGGCGGTCGCCTCGCCAATCACCATCCAATTCTGCCCGTCCTATTTTGCCAATGGTGCAACTATTTCGGTGCAGTTATTGATTTAACTAAAGGGTCTGAATTAAATGATATCCTATACTCATTTCCCCCTTTAGCATTGTTTGTAACCATTAAATAGTTTACATAACCAGACTTATTCATAGGACTATTATTACTAAGACTAAACTCCTTGTAGAAATTAGCAAAAGCATCTGGTTCTGAAAATACAAAATATCCAAAACAAATTTTATTATCACATGAAACACGGTACTCATTTAAAATAGAACTATATTTTGACTTATTTAAAAACTCGCTAATACTGTTTTCAAAAACTATTGTTTCAAATGACTTGTCTGGCATTTTCGAGAAAACATCTATAATTTCGTAAAAGTTAGCTGAAGCCAAAATTGAATTTAGCTTAGTACTATCAACAACATTGTCATCACTAACTATCCCTGTATCATAACCTCCATTAAGCTCCATTTTATGCTCAGTCAAAGAGTGCAAAGAACTATCACTTGCTCGAGGCTCTTTTATATTTGTTGACACATCAAAATTAACATTAGCAGAGTTAGAATCATCGACCAAAACGATATGACTATCTTTCATAAAGGATGTATCGTTAACACTAACTTCATTGTTATTTTCAAAAAAATACAATGTAATAAAAATTAAAACGAGTAGAAAAAACAAAAAGAAAACGCTCTTCCTTAACATAACAATCCCTGTAGTTTTAGTAAAAATTAAAACGCTTAATATAAGACAATAACATAATATGTTTTTGCCTTGCCTTCAAACAAAAGTAAGCACAAGCTTTCTTGCTCGCCTCTCGATACAAACCAAGGGATGAAGCATCATCCCTTTTAGCAAAAACTCTTGGCCTACCCTTTGCTTATCCACCGCAGCGTTTTAACCCTAAAAACAACCAAACGCGATAACGCTATGATGGATAAGTGACAACACAGGGAATTTTAATCTTGAGAGCAATGATGATGAAAATAATACTAGATGATCTAAAAGGGCCTGAAATTGCAGCACTTTTAACTGAGCACCTTGAAGATATGCGGGCAACCTCGCCACCAGAAAGTGTGCACGCATTAGACTTGGATGGCCTGCGCCAACCCAATATTCGCTTTTGGACACTGTGGGATGGCCATAATCTGGCGGGCTGCGGTGCACTAAAATGGTTAGATTCCGAGCATGCGGAGATCAAATCGATGCGCACCGCAGCGACTTACAAGCAACAAGGCGTGGCATCCCAGATTCTGCAGCACTTGATCAATGACGCCAAAGCCGCAGGCGTTCAGCGCCTCAGTTTAGAAACCGGCTCGATGGCCTTTTTCCAGCCCGCACGTTCTCTCTACGCTAAGTTTGGCTTCGAGCTGTGTGGCCCCTTTGCCGATTACACGCTCGACCCCAATAGCCTGTTTATGACCAAAAAGCTCTAGGCCTCTGCACACATCAATCCACTAAGGTAGCAAACCTCAGTCTAGACCTAACCACAGCTAAGCTTTTGCCTGTTTAGTTGTGGTTAAGGCGCGATGCTTGTGCCAGTAATGCATTAAAAATCCGAGTAATAATCCCCAGAATGCACTGCCGATCCCCAATATACTCACACCCGAGGCGGTGACGAGAAACGTAATCACCGCCACTTCTCGCTCGTCGTTATCCGCGAGCGCTGCGGTTAGACTGTTACCTATGGTGCCAAGCAGCGCTAATCCTGCAATCGCGAGCACCAATTCCTTCGGAAATGCAGCGAAGAGCCCCACCACAGTGGCGCCGAGTAGGCCTGTGATAAAGTAAAACACACCGCCCCACACCGCCGCCCAATAACGAGTTGCGGGGTTAGGGTCCGCCTCTTTACCCATGCAAATCGCCGCCGTAATGGCCGAGAGATTAAAAGCAAAGCCGCCAAAGGGGGCAAACAATACGCCCATCAGCCCCGTCACAGTAATTAATGGCGAGATAGGCGGGCGATAACCATGGCCGTGCAGCGCTGCTACCCCAGGCATATTTTGTGAGGCCATAGTCACCACAAATAAGGGCAGCGCCACGCCCACTACGCTGGTGACAGAAAACGCAGGCGCTATCCATACAGGGGCGGCGAATTGCAGCTCAAGCTTATCGAGTTGCAGTAGATCCAATTGATAACTCATCCCTATTCCCGCAACGAGGGTGAGCAACATAATGTAGCGCGGCGCCCATGGCTTAAGCACAACAAACACTAATAACATCAATAGGATTAAGCTCAGCTGAGTCTGCATTGCTTGAAACAGTCCTAAACCAAACTGCAGTAAAATCCCAGCTAACATGGCCGAAGCGACTGACTGCGGCATGATACGAATAAGCTTATCCATCCAGCCCGCCAAGCCGCAGAGGGCGATCAACAAAGAGCTAATCAGGAAGGCACCAACGGCTTCGTGGATACTCAATCCCGCCAGGCTGGTGACCATCAGCGCCGCCCCGGGGGTCGACCATGCCGTAAGCACCGGATTTTTATAGTAGAGAGACAGGCCAATACTGGTGAGCCCCATGCCGACACCCAAAGCCCACAGCCATGAACTCATTTGTGCCGATGTCGCACCCACGGCATCCGCCGCCTGCAGGATAATCACCGCAGAACTACTGTAGCCCACCAGCACGGCAATAAAGCCCGCCGATATTTTTGATAGTCCCAAAGCCTCGCGCCACATCATCCCTACTCCTACCTTTGCCTCGAGCATCGCACCATTGGCTGTGCGCTATAACGCACAAGATGGACAAGATAGCACCTGTGCGTTATAACGTACAAATAATTTTTTAAGCATCAGACTACAATGCAGACCATCAACAGCTATCTTGCCGCGACCCTAAAACAACTGCGCAGCCAAAAGGGTTGGAGTTTAGATAAAGCGGCACTCGAGACAGGCGTAAGCAAGGCCATGATAGGCCAGATTGAGCGCGGCGAATCTAGCCCCACTATTGCTACCTTGTGGAAAATCGCTAGCGGTTTTAATACCTCACTCTCAATTTTTCTGGAGCCGACACCCGAGAGCCAAGGCGCGGTCTTTCGTAACGCCGATGCATTACGCCAAAAGCCTGCAACCGACGGCATGTTAGTGGCATCGCTATTTCCCTTTGAGCCACGCTTTGGTTTTGAGATGTTTGAACTCACCCTATTACCGCACTATGAGCGCCTTTCCGAGCCCCATGAGGCGGGCGTGACCGAGCATGTGATCGTGCTCAGCGGCACCATGCAAGTATTAGTCGATGGCCAGTGGCAGCCATTACAGCAGGGCGAAGCCGTGCGCTTTGCCGCCGATAAACCCCACGGTTACCGCAACTTGAGCGATCAACCCGTGGTGTTTCATGATCTTATCCATTACCACAGGGAAACGCCTGCCACCGAGTAATGCCGACAAGCCAAGCACCCAACAGATTGCCGCTTGCGCTCACCAATTCATTAGAATAAACTTATTGAAAATTTTCTAATCATAGAGGCAAAGCTATGTTTCAATCTTTACTGGCTAAATTATCTGGTAGCAGCAACGGTGAAAAATGTTGGCAATTGATTGATCAAGGTGCGCGCGTTATTGATGTGCGCTCACCGGAGGAGTTTGCCTCGGGTCATTTGCCTCAGGCCATCAACGTGCCGCTGCCAACACTCGACCAATGGTTGCATCAGGTTGACAATAAACAGCATCCGTTTGTGCTTTACTGCGGCGCGGGTATCCGTGCCCAAAAGGGCTGCGATATTTTAAGGGCCAACGGTTTTGAATGTGTGATCAACGGTGGTTCGCTAAAAGATTTAGTCTGCTGCCAGCCAAGCTAAAACCTAAGCAAAGCAACCATGCGTGAGGAGGTGCAGATGACAACAAAGTGCCCGCGCCCAACTAGCGGCGAACAACCGCCGCAGCCCAAAGTGGTTCGCGAAACCCGCTACAGCGTGAGCCGTAACCGTGGCCAAGCAAGCACTAAGGTGCGCTATATCGAAACCAGCGCTATATCCCTTGGCTGCAAGCTTTGCGAATAATTGCGTTCTGTGTAAACAAAAATGCCAGCATTTACGCTGGCATTTTTTATTATCTTTACTACTAAACGGCTAACTTATCGATACTGGCTTTAGCTTCGCTGATACCTTTTTGGTTGGCTTCTGGGCCCATGTTCAGCGCTTCAGCATATACCACTTCCACATCAGTGATACCGATAAAGCCGAGGAAGGTTTTTAAGAAAGGCACAATGTGATCGGTTGGGCCATCTTTATGGGCGCCACCACGGGTGGTGATCAACACAGCACGTTTGCCTTCTACTAAGCCTTTAGGACCGTTTTCGGTATAAGTAAAAGTCACACCGGCACGGGCCACAAAATCAATCCAGTTTTTCAGTTGGGTTGGAATGTTGAAGTTGTACATCGGCGCGGTGATCACGATTGTGTCGTTCGCTTTTAACTCTTCAACTAAGGCGTTCGACAGGTCGAGCATCTCTTGCTGACGCGCAGTTAACTCAGCGCCGCCACGTAGGCCAGAGGCGATTTCGCCATCAACCATTGGCAACACATCTTTACCCGCTAAATCGCGAACTGTGATGGTCGCGCCTTGGTCTTCCCATTTACCGATCAGGTGGTCAACTAACAAGGCAGATTGTGAATAACCGCCAAGAATACTGGATTTTAACACTAGGACTTTAGACATAATCTGCTCCGAAAATTGAAATTCTTGAGAGTCTTTCAGCTTGCTCTCGACTCTATGGGCTTAGTTTATTAGCCCATAAAAAAGAAAAAAAGCGGATAAAATTTGAGATTACTTTCTAAAAAATAGAATGGTTGAATTAAGGGCTAGCAAAGCTAGCCCTTAATTTATGGAGATGCATCACTCGAACTATTGAGCAAAATAATAGTTGTATTCACTGATTAGCTGGGAAAGCTCAGGCGAGTTTTGAATATCAACCATAAACTTATCAGTCGTGGTCATCGCCCATGCCAAACTCTCTTTATCTAGGCTATACATTCCCTCATTGGAGTACATGTTGTGAGCCTTGGTGAAATTTTCACGGTAACTGACGCTGGCAATCACCTCATTGTGAACCCTAAACTCATAGGTCAGCACCAAATCATTATTGGTCACCATAGGTAACAGCCCTAGGGAGCCACCCGCTAAAATCGCCGAGGTTAACCCAGCGGCTTCTCCCCCTGCTGTAGGTTCCATTTTATAGGTCACAATCAGTTTTAATGGATTGCCGATATTCTCTTTATCCATTTTTTCAAATAATGGGATGCCCTTGAGTTTGTTATAAAAGTCAGTTGAATCAATGGTACTAATAAAAAATACTGGTGGAAGTACCGTGGTTTGTGCTTTAACAAACGGGCTAATGAGCAACAAAGCCAGTATCAAAATACGAAGCATAAATAGCATTGGAAACATCCTTATTGATAGCAATTTAGTTGAACAACAGCACCAAGTGCAGCCGCATTTGCCGTTCGAATATCGCCCTTCATATTGGGTTCAACCGACTGATAACTAATGCGGTGTTTATCTAAAAAGCGGGCGGCATATTTTGCATCGAGGGCAAAGTTAACATTCTGCGGCAATGCACCCGATTCACGCAGACTCGTCACATTTAAGGTACTAACGGTAATACCTAATAACTCCCCACCATCAGAGACCACTGGGCCACCACTTGAGCCGGGCTGGATCGGTGCCGAAAACTGGAATTGCCCCACCGCCCCCTTTAATGCCTCGCGTGAGCTGATATTTCCGCGCGTTAAATTGGGGGAGGCCGCCAATAATCCCTGCAAGGGATAGCCAACATTGGTAATCGCCTCGCCCAGGAAAATCTCTGTACCTTTACGCAATGGTAAGTATTGCTCCACTGGCGTACCCGTACTCACGACCGCTAAATCCAATAAGGTCGAGCTAGCCTCTACGGCCGCATCAAAGGATTTACCGCCAACATTCACCTGTGTCACCATGCAATTTTTGAGTACATGGGCCGCAGTGACAATTTGCCCCTGAGGATTAATATAAAAACCTGTTCCTGTACTGACTGGCTTTTGCATATTTGCCAGCAAATTCGCCGAGACATCCTTCATTGCATACTGTGCAGGATAGGAGCTAGCCGACGGCGTCAACGTGTTTAGCACATCGACAATCACTAATTGAGTCGCACGCAATGCGGCGTTATAAAGGCCTAAACCATCCCCTAAATAACCAATATCTGCCTTAAAGGATTTTTGCCCTTCGCGAATGGGCTTATCGGAGCCATTAAATACCCGATAGCTCATGATCATTTCTGCTTTACCCGACTCAAATTTCCACTCAGGATCGATATCGATCAGCAGTCCATACTGACTCGCTTGCGTGCGGTCTAATAACTTAGCATTTGAAAAATAAGCACCAAAACCATCCTTCACGCCATCACTGAGTGATTTTCCTGGATCGACCCAAATATTCCATTTCTCTAAATAAAAACGGTTATTTAACTGCGAATGGGGCAAATAATAAGCAACACTCACATCCACAGGGAGCGTAATAGCTTTATTTAGCACCACACCCTTTGGTAATTTATTGGCATTTAACTTGGTATTGGCGCAACCACTGAGATGAAAACAAAATAGAGCAATAAGCACACAGGAGAGAAATCGCATCGGTTATCCTTAATATCAATGCAAATAGCGCCATACAGCATAAACGTGATAACCGTACGGACCATGGCGTATGCAACTTAAGTTGCATTAAGCCAAAGATTCTATTGCAAGTTAAAGGCAACATCAACGATGAAAATTTACAAAAATCAAACAGTAGCAACTATTTCTTAATGCCTGGAAGGCTAATATATAGGCCTGAAAACTCAGCGCAGAGCAGATCTTCACAGTAAAGCTTAACCACAAGTCGAACTTTGGCTTTTCGCCCCATAGATAAGCCCGCTAAACTGGCATCCTGCCATACCACGCGTGCAATAGGTTGATTGCGAATGGGCGCCAAGTAACGGATATGGGCATCGGCTAACACTATGTCGCCATCCACATTGAGGAGTTGCTGTTGCAGCCATACCATGCCCCAACCTGTGAGGGTCATAAGAGTATAAATACTGCCCGCAAACATGGTGTTATGCAGATTGATATTCGGCGCGAGTGGCGCACTCACGCTCAATTCACCATCAGAAAATGACAGCGGCGCTATCTGCATAAACTTACTCACAGGTATCGTGCGGTGCCAGGTCTGGCGTAATTGGTTTAATAATTCGTCCATGTGCATGTCCTTACTGCCGTTGGCACACTGTCCTGTAGGTTAAACCTGTAAATGGAAGGTCACTGGGCCATCGTTGACGAGTTCAACCTTCATATCAGCAGCAAATTGCCCTGTTTCGGTGGTCACGCCCTTGGCGCGGCAAAAGGCGACAAACTCTTCATACAGGCCAAGCGCTTGTTCTGGTGTGCCCGCACCCGAAAAGCTCGGCCTTAGCCCACGCTCAGTATCAGCGGCCAAGGTAAATTGGGATACCACTAAAAGCGAGCCTCCCGCTTGAGTCAAATTGAGGTTCATTTTGCCGTTTTCGTCAGAAAACACTCGATAACTCATCACTTTAGTAGCTAGCTTTTCCATCTTCTCGCGGTTATCTTCCCGCTCAACCCCAAGTAAAACTAACAAGCCCTTATCAATTGCACCTATGGTTTGATTATCTACAACCACACTGGCGCGGCTGACTCTTTGAATTAAAGCGATCACAACTTTTCCTTTAAATTAAGACTTTACAACGGGCATCAAAGGAATTGGGCGCAGATACTGCTCAATTCCCTCCGGCAAGGACTTAGCGATTTCTGCCAAGCCGCCATCGGTCCACAGCATAAAACGGCGAAGCTCCTCGATTTCGACCTTATCAGCAAAGGTCACAGTACCTTGGATTTGGATCACCGCACCTTGCTCGCGCAATACAAATTTAGCGAAGTTTAGCTTGGCGTTTAGTTCGCCAATCACCGCGGGCAGTTCAGGGCTGGCCTGCAACTGTGGATGCACCGCATAAAAACGGTTCATCAAAATACGGTCAATCCCCGCAGCATTCATACTGGGTTCGAGCATAAAATCATTATTGCCAAATTGCACCGCAACCTTATCCGCCCCGACTTTGGTGGCTAAATAGTTGGCATTAATTAAGGCCTGATACAAAGCATCAGCGGCGGCCTCATTGGTCATTCCAGCCAACTGCACCACTTTAGGCGCCACGGGAGCACGCACCTCGGATTCTACCGCAGAAGATGAGGATTGAGATTCTGGGGTTGAGGATGAGGTGGCCGCGCAGGCCGTTAATCCTAAAATGGCGGCAATAATCATAGCTAATTTCATGCAAACTCCTGTCGCTTTATCCAAGACCACATGGCTTGAATTTCGAGTGTGACGGCAAGTGAGAGTATTTCACTATTCAGCGAATGCCCGCCATCAACAATAGTGTGGATTTGTATCCTGGGGTTATCGATTTTTGCCCCAAATGCGGCTAATAAGCGTGCCGGACAGACGGCATCCTGCGTGCCTTGTAATAGCAGGGTACGCGCAGAGACTTGAGATGTCACCCGTTGTAATACACTGAACATATTGAAGTAATCATTTTGCGCATAGTGCAGCTCGATTTGAGCTAAGGCGAATAGCGGCGGCGCAAGCCGCTTAGGTAGGCCAGTTGGTACGCCCGCTAGGGTTATTTCCCATTGGATCCAACGGCGGGCAGATTCGTGGCGAGTTGCTTCATCTTGGGCGTTAAATCCTAGCTGATAATGCGTAAATAAATCCGCCAATCCAATAGAAGGCGCGGCAAATTCACGGTAAGCCTGTGGATATAACTGCGCAGCGCCCGATGAGCCATAGAGCCATTCAATGCCGGCCTTGGAGGGAATAAACATTGCCCACAGTACTTGAGCAATCACTCGATGAGGAAATAAACCACTGTAAATTAAGGCTAAGGTGGCGCCAAATGAGCCACCTGCTAGGCACCAACGCTCTATGCCTAAGTGAATCCGAATCGCCTCAATATCGCTGATTAGTCCATTTAAATGATTATGTTCCAACTCGCCAACAGGCAGCGATTGCCCCGCACCTCGTTGATCTAGCAGTAAAATCCAGTAATGCTCGGGGTTAAATAAACTGAGCTCACTCACACTAGCGCCTGCGCCTGGACCACCATGCAAATAAAGCAGCGGGATACCCTGCGGATTACCATATTGAGCGAGGTGTAACTGCTGCCCATTGCCCATCATCAGCCAATCACGGCGGATAAAAGCGGCAAGCGGATGGGCATCAGTGATCATAGGCTGGATAAGACTCGTTGAATGTCTTGGTGAATAACAACTTTGCTACGGCTTATCCAGTGTAGTCGATGAAGGCGCGTTTGCGACAAGTTCACCTGTCGTCTCAAGCACTTGGCTTGACTGGGCAGATGTGGTTTCTGGCTGCGCGGCGGGTGTATCCTGCGCCGCTAAAGGCTGATCATCGAGGTTAATTTCGTTGATATCGCTACTGGACTCATAGTCCAAATACTCGGGCATAGCCGCGGTAATTTCGGCGCCCAGCAACACGATCATCCAAGATAAATAGACCCAAACGAACAGGATAGGAATGGTCGCCAGCGCACCATAAATGGCTTCATAACTTGGAAATTTCGTCACATACAAGGCAAAACCTTTTTTCCCCAACTCGAATAGCAAGGCCGCCACCACAGCACCGAGTAGTGCGTGCCAAAACTTCACCTTTTGATTCGGCACCACCATATAGAGCAGTAAAAACGCGGCCACCGAAAATAACAGCGGCAAACGTTCGATAAACAGCGGCATTACGCCAGATAGGGTGTCGCCCTCAAACAGCTTTAACGACACCACATAGGAGGTCGCGACTAGGCTCGCCCCCACCAGCACAGGGCCTAAGGTAATCACCATCCAATACATGGAAAAGGCCACGACCACAGAACGTTTTTCCTTAGTGCGCCAAATATTATTCAGTGACTTATCAATGGCGGAGATCAGCATAATCGCCACCACCACTAAGGCCGCAATCCCCACCGCTGTGCCTTTAGAGGCATTACCCACAAATTCATTGATATAGACTTGTACCGTATCGCCCGCTGCGGGTAAAAAATTCTCGTAAACGAAGGCTTCAATTTGGCCGCGGATCCCCTTAAACACAGGAAACGCCGACAACATAGACATAGTCACCGCCACCATAGGGACGAGCGATAATAGGGTGACATAGGCCAAGTGGCCCGCACGAATATTGATTTGATCTTCTACTAGGCGCTGGCGTAAATGCAGCAGGAAGTGCCAAATCCCAAGGAGTAAGACTCGAATTTGTGCCAGATCTATCTTCTTAGTCACGGGTTTCTCTTGATTCTGTTGGTATAGACTCGTTATCTTCGTACAATAAACACTTAATTTACAAGTCTAAGGAGTGAATTGATGTCACAACAAGGATCCACTGGCAATGTTATCGCCGCAATCGCTAGTCTGTTTTTCCCCGGCCTAGGCCAACTGCTACAAGGGCGAATTTTGGCTGCATTGCTATTCTTCGTAGTCACTGTAGTCGGCTACGCCCTTTGGTGGTTAATTGTGCCCGCGGTAATTGGTGCTATCTTTCACCTCTGGAGCATTATCGATGCGGCGCGTTTTAAAGCCGACTAACTTCATCTGACTCAGTGACGGAATACCCAATGAAAAGATTGATCACCTCTAGTCTGATAGCGGCAACGCTATTGCTGACGGGCTGCCAGAGTGCCTATTACGGTGCCATGGAAAAAGTGGGCTACCACAAGCGCGACATTATGGTCGACAGAGTGAAAGCCGCGAAAGAATCCCAAGAGGATGCGCAAAAAGAGTTCAGCTCAGCACTCGAGGAGATGCAAGCCCTACTCAACCACAATGGTGGCAACCTCGAAAAAGCCTATAACAAGGCCAAAGATGAATACGAGTCAGCCCAAAGTGCCGCCGATGACGTAAGTAATCGCATCAACAAGGTCGAAGATGTTGCCGAGGCGCTATTCGATGAGTGGCAAACGGAAATTGGTGAGATCAGCAAAGCGAGCCTACGCCGCAACAGCGAAACTAAGCTCAAGGAAACCCGTCGTTCCTACGAGCAGTTGATTAAAACCATGCGCCGCGCCGAATCTAAAATGCCGCCCATTCTCACCGCCATGAAAGACAATATGCTGTATTTAAAGCATAACTTAAATGCCCAAGCGATAGGCGCGATTAAAGGTGAATTTGCCAACTTACAAACGGATATCTCAGGCTTAATCAAAGAGATGAATAAATCTATCAACGAGTCTACTCGATTTATCGAGGCCCTTGAGAACTCAAAAGGGTAAGGCCATTTAGCTTGCTCAAACCGGCTGTTAATTCCGTCAAACCAATCTGAATTAACAGCTTAGCACTGATGCTCTAACCCTCTAAACACTTCGGCAAACTGCGATGGCGGTTTGCTGTTGATTTTATCCTCCCTGCATTCCCAGTTTCGTTTGTGCAAGGCTAAGATTTTTAGCTTTGTGAGCGATGGCGCGCTTTAGTGTGATGATTCAATCAATATTGGATCTAACGCACAAATTCACTTTAGGCTCATAAACTTATCTACAAAAGATTGCTCAGATTGAATACGTGTATTCTATTTGCAGTATTAACATGACCTTTATTGAATCCCTTACCCTAATGTTGGCCCTAATGTATATCGCCTCCCTAAGCTATTGGAGCGGTAAAAAATGGGGAGCAGTAACCACCTTACTCCTGAGTGTTGGCGCAGTGGCGATTAGCCTCTACTGGCCCATGGCGCTCGCCCTAATCATTGCCTTGCCCCTTGCACTTATTGCCCATAAGTTTGCTCCGGTGGAGTATAAGGCCGAGATAAAAATCAACGCCCTGCGTGAAGGTTGCCAGCACCTGCTCGCACTCTCGTTGTTTTTAGTCGCCATCCAATACTGCATTAATGCTATCCAACTCAAACAAGGGGTCACGCCTTGGTTAATGCGCCCTGATGTTGTCGATGCCTTTTTGCCCATCGCCGGCGGGATTGAATTAAAAGCCATATTGACGCTCAACCTGTGGGACCAAACCCATCCCGCCGCCGCAGTGATGCTCGCCGCCGTGCTACTCACTGGCCTACTCTGTAAACGCGCCTTTTGTGGCTGGGCCTGCCCCTTAGGACTCGCCGGCGAATACCTCTACGCCTTGCGCAAACGCTTTATCAAAGCAGAACTTGCGCCACCCGCATGGCTAGACTGGCCACTACGGATGCTGAAATACTTATTACTGCTGGGACTGTTTTATGTAGTGATCGGTATGCCAAGCGAGTCAATTCCCTATTATCTGCAGGGTAACTACCACAAAATTGCCGACCTTAAGATGGCACTGTTTTTTATCACACCAGGGCTTATTACCTTAGCCTGCTTTGCTCTTATCCTCGTCCTCGCCGCATGGCGTCGCCAAGGTTTTTGCCGCTACTTGTGTCCCTATGGTGCCATGCTCGGACTGTTAAGTTTTGCCAGCCCACTCAAAATCCGCCGCGATACTCAGCATTGCCTGATCGAAGCCAAGGGCATGAAGTGCGACAAATGTACCCGCGCCTGCCCAGCAAACATCATAGTGCATACCAAAACCACGGTTCGCAGCGACGAATGCCAAGCCTGTATGCGCTGTGTGGCGGCCTGCCCTAAATCGGCGGCACTCGGTTTTGGCCTTAAATCGGGTCACAGAGTTAGCCATAAAGGATTGTTAGTCTTGTTATTATTGGCGCTCTTCCTCCTGCCACTCGGCGCTTATTTAGCGGGATTCTGGCATAGCCAAACACCGGACGCTATCCGCATGGAACTTATCCAAGTGATTGACCGAGTAGGCCATTAACTCTCTGATTTGTTGATAAGAGATATAAAAAAGGTGCAGTCCAAGCTGCACCTTTTATGGTCACAACGAGCTTAAGTACTAGTGATTAGGCAAGGTCAAACCTATCGGCATTCATCACCTTAGTCCAAGCGGCCACAAAGTCATGCACAAACTTCTCTTTGGCATCATCCTGCGCATAAACCTCAGCATAGGAGCGCAAAATCGAGTTAGAGCCAAACACCAGATCGACACGGGTAGCGGTCCACTTCACTGCGCCAGTTTTACGCTCGACTATCTCATACAAATTAGTACCCGCAGGCTTCCAGTGGTAGGCCATATCGGTAAGATTCACAAAGAAATCATTAGTTAACACACCCACTTTGTCGGTAAACACGCCGTGGCGTGTACCGCCATAGTTAGTGCCCAACACCCGCATTCCCCCAACCAACACTGTCATCTCATGGGCGGTTAACCCCATAAGTTGAGTGCGATCGAGCATCATCTCCTCGGGCTGAACTATATAATCCTTTTTCTGCCAGTTACGATACGCATCGTGCAAAGGCTCAAGTACGGCAAAGGATTCCACATCGGTCATTTCCTGCGTGGCATCACCACGGCCAGGCATGAAAGGTACTGTGATATTGACTCCCGCAGCGTGGGCGGCCTTTTCAATCGCTGCAGCGCCACCGAGGACAATCAAGTCGGCAATACTGACCTTTTTGCTTAAGCTTGCCTGCAACGCGCTCAACACCTGCAATACTTTTTGCAAACGCTCGGGTTCGTTGGCCTGCCAATCTTTTTGTGGCGCTAAACGGATCCGTGCGCCATTGGCGCCACCGCGGAAATCCGAGCCTCGGAAGGTGCGCGCGCTGTCCCACGCGGTTGCGACCAATTCGGAAACACTGAGTCCCGAGGCTAATAATTTCGCCTTCAGTTCGACAATCTCACTGGCATCCAAACGATAATCAACGGTTGGGATGGGGTCTTGCCAAAGCAAATCCTCATTCGGCACTTCTGGCCCTAAATAACGGCTCTTAGGCCCCAGATCGCGGTGAGTTAACTTAAACCAAGCACGGGCAAATACCTCGGAGAAATAGGCGGGATCTTGATAAAACTTCTCGGAGATCTTGCGATACTCAGGGTCCATTTTCATCGCCATATCCGCATCGGTCATGATGGGGTTAAACTTGCGATTAGGGTCGCCCACTGAGACGACTTTATCTTCCTCTTTAATATTAATGGGTTCCCACTGTGAGGCGCCCGCGGGGCTTTTTTTCAATTCCCAATCGTAATTTAACAATAGGTGAAAAAAACCGTTATCCCATTGAGTGGGATGAGTCGTCCAAGCGCCTTCGAGACCACTAGTCACGGCATTTGCACCCGTGCCTGGGCCTTTTTTGTTGAGCCAGCCCAAACCTTGGGCCTCAAGGTCTTCGCCCTCGGGTTCAGGGCCAAGATCCTGTGCCTTACCATTGCCATGGCACTTACCGACAGTGTGGCCGCCGGCGGTTAAGGCCACGGTTTCCTCATCATTCATCGCCATTCGCGCAAAGGTGACACGCACATCTTGAGCGGTGCGCAGTGGATCGGGTTTACCATCAACCCCTTCAGGATTCACATAAATCAGCCCCATCATTACGGCGGCTAAGGGATTTTCAAGGTCACGCGCGCCCGAATAACGGCTGTTAGGATTATCACTTGGCGCGAGCCATTGTTTTTCAGAGCCCCAATAAATGTCCTTCTCTGGGTGCCAAATATCCTCACGGCCACCGGCAAAACCAAAGGTTTTTAAGCCCATAGACTCGTAGGCCACATTGCCCGCGAGGATCATTAAATCCGCCCACGAGAGCTTGTTGCCGTATTTTTTCTTAATCGGCCAGAGTAAACGGCGCGCCTTGTCTAAGTTGGCGTTATCGGGCCAGCTATTGAGTGGGGCAAAGCGTTGATTACCCGTCCCCGCACCGCCACGGCCATCGGCAATGCGATAGGTTCCCGCAGAGTGCCATGCCATACGGATCATCAAGCCACCATAATGCCCCCAATCGGCTGGCCACCAATCTTGGCTATCGGTCATAAGGGAATGTAAGTCCTGCTTCACGGCAGCGAGATCAAGGGTCTTAAAGGCTTCACGGTAATTAAAGTTGGGATCCATCGGATCCGTCTTCTTATCATGCTGATGCAAAATATCGAGATTAAGTGCCTTAGGCCACCAATCCATATTGTTGCTGGCAACGGCTGAATTTGCCCCATGCATCACGGGGCATTTACCTTGAGAGTGTTGAGTCTTGTCCATGGAATATTCCTTTACTTATGGCTAACGAAGGGAATGACCCTATAAGGCATCATTAGGCTTATCTGGTTTGGACGTCTTCTAAAACGTTTATCGTTTGCATTAATCCCTTCTGCACTGTTCCAAAATGACGATTAATGCACCATTCGGTCTGTATACTAAACAAGCAAAATGACAACATTTCAAACTTCTGCCACTAAAGCTAGGTAACTGTAACAAGAACAGCAAACCCTAGCTCAAAAAACGGGCACAGATCACACTATTGGTGGTTTTTACATCACTATCTTGATTTTAATCAGACCGCGGGACGAGTTTATCGTCAATACTCATCTCTAATAAGAACAATAAAACGCTTATATTCTTACTTGAGGTGAATCTATGCGACAGAGACGCTTGCAACTTATGCAGTCACTTTTTGATGAATATATTGAGATGTACGCTGCACGGGATGACAAGCTCACAGCCCGCTTTAGCGATACTTTTAGTGGTTATGCAGGTAGCAGCGATATTCTTGTCACCAGTAAAGATGAATGGGTAAAAATAACCCGTCAGGACTTCGCCCAAGTCCCCGAACGGATCCATATTGAAGTGTTAGATCTTTCACTACAGGATCTTGCCGAAGATATTATTGTTATTACAGCGTTTTTCCATATACACCTCCCTATCCCAGACTCGATACTCAGCCAAGAAACCGCAAGGTTAGTGCTGATTTTTCGCCAAGAAAGCAACGATTGGAAAATCGTCCATAGTGGAATATCCATTCCCTATGGTTTAGCAAAACAAGGCGAAATTTACCCGATGACGAGTTTAGAAGAACGCAATCGAGAGCTAGAGTCCATTATACAAGCGCGAACCTATGAACTTGCCGAAGCGAACAACAGACTCGAAAAACTCAGCAATACCGATGGGTTAACCAATATTGGCAACCGTAGATTGTTTGATCAAATGCTGCAAAAGGAATGGAGTCGTGGGCAACGCAACAACACGCCACTCTCGCTTATCATGCTCGATATTGACCACTTTAAATTATTTAATGATTTTTATGGCCATCTCGCAGGAGATGACTGTCTCAAGATGCTGGCGAACAGCTTATCTCAATCAGGTCGTCGGGCAGGTGAATTGGTCGCACGCTATGGCGGCGAAGAATTTGTTATTTTACTCCCCAATACGGATCACCAAAGCGCACTCGACACCGCCAAGCATGTACATCAACTTATCCAATCGCTTGCTATACCCCATATTAAAACAGACATAGGAATTGTCACGGTCAGCGTGGGTGTTGCGTGTTTACTCCCCTCAGATAAACATAATGCCTTAGAATTAGTCCACCAAGCAGATACCGCCCTTTACTTGGCGAAGTCCGCAGGTCGTAACTGCATACGCCCAGTACATGAACCTGAAATATAGCCATTAAAAAGCCCCGCTAAGTTGCCTTAGCAGGGCTTTATTCACTCTATGGCGGTCACTTTACGTGCCCACCACAACCACCATTAGCCGCGGCTAGCGCGCTTACGGTCGTTTTCAGTTAAGTGTTTCTTACGAACACGGATGCTCTTAGGTGTTACTTCAACTAATTCGTCATCATCGATAAACTCAAGCGCTTGCTCGAGTGTTAAGGTGATTGGCGTAGTCAGTACTTGAGCTTCGTCAGTACCAGAAGCACGCATGTTAGTTAGCTGCTTACCTTTCAAGCAGTTTACGGTCAGATCGTTAGAGCGAGCGTGAATACCCACTACTTGACCTTCATAAACTTCAGCCGCATGGCCGATAAAGAGACGACCACGGTCCTGTAAACCAAACAGTGCGAAGGTCAATGCTTTACCAGTCGCGTTAGAGATCAATACGCCATTAGCGCGTTGACCAATGTCGCCACCTTTATGTGGACCGTAGTGATCGAATGAGTGGTAAATCAAACCAGTACCTGACGTTGCTGTTAAGAACTCAGTTTGGAAACCGATTAAGCCACGGCTTGGGATAACAAAGTCAACGCGCACGCGACCTTTACCGTCAAGCTGCATGTCTTTCATTTCAGCTTTACGGATACCCAGCTTCTCAATCACTGTCCCTTGATGTTCTTCTTCAACGTCAACGGTCAGGGTTTCAAAGGGTTCACACAGTTCACCATCGATGGTTTTTAAGATAACTTCTGGGCGAGAAACCGCTAATTCATAACCTTCACGACGCATGTTTTCAATCAGGATAGATAAGTGTAATTCACCACGGCCAGATACCGCGAAACGGTCTGGGCTGTCGGTTTCTTCAACACGCAGTGCCACGTTGTGCACTAATTCCTGTTGCAGACGCTCAAGAATGTTACGTGAAGTCACGTACTTACCTTCTTTACCCGCAAAAGGTGAAGTGTTAACTTGGAACGTCATGGTCAGCGTTGGCTCGTCAACAGATAAAGGCGGCATCGCCTCTACATTGCCAGCAGCGCACACTGTGTCCGAAATTTTAAGCTCACCCAAACCGGTGATCGCCACGATATCGCCAGCGTTTGCTACATCAACTTCGGTACGCTCTAAGCCCATGTAACCTAATACTTGGCCCATTTTACCGTTGCGTACTTTACCGTCGGCACCGATCACGCTCACCTGTTGGTTAGTCTTGATGCTACCACGGTTAATGCGACCCACACCGATAACACCCACGTAAGAGTTGTAATCGAGCTGAGAAATTTGCATCTGGAATGGACCATCCGCATCAGCATCAGGTGATGACACTTTTTCAACGATAGTCTGGAACAGTGGCGTCATATCTTCGCTGACAACATCTGGATCTAAGGTTGCAAAACCGTTTAATGCAGAAGCATAAACGATTGGAAAATCTAATTGTTCGTCAGTTGCACCTAAGTTATCGAACAGGTCGAATACTTGGTCGATAACCCAATCAGGGCGAGCACCTGGACGGTCAATCTTGTTGATAACAACGATTGGCTTTAAGCCTTGGGCAAACGCTTTTTTGGTTACGAAGCGAGTTTGTGGCATTGGACCATCAACGGCATCAACCAGCAACAATACTGAGTCAACCATAGACAGAACACGCTCAACCTCACCACCGAAGTCGGCGTGGCCAGGGGTATCAACGATGTTGATACGATAATCGTTCCACTTGATGGCAGTATTCTTTGCCAGAATCGTGATTCCACGCTCCTTCTCAAGATCGTTGGAGTCCATCACCCGCTCAGTAGCTTCTCCCCGGGTTGCAAGGGTTCCTGATTGCGACAGCAACTTGTCTACCAGGGTCGTTTTGCCATGGTCAACGTGTGCAATAATGGCGATGTTACGTAAATTCTCTAGCACGGATAAACCTCTTACCATCAAACAAAATTAGGGATATTACAATATTCGTTACAGCAATCTACGTTGAGTCGCCATAAAAAAGCGTGACATTCTACTCCAGAGCGGCCATATCGCACAGGATTATTTTTGAACACTTATAAAACTATTTTTTAGGGCCTATGCTAACGAATCAGTTATGGCGATAAGACAAATAACCCAAATGCACCGTTTCAGCGCAGGCAATTTGCCATATTATTTCGACGTCAGTACGACTAACCAGCTGAAATAACTATTCTTCACGGGAATGGCGTAGCAGACTATGCGCTTAAGGCCGCCATAAGTATAGCGAATAACCCCAATTCGGCAGACCCGTTTTTTCGTCCAAACACATCAGTATGCCAAACCGCTACCTAAGTATTTTCTCGATAGCCTCAATAAATAGCTTTAGACGCAGTTTCAATAAACTCTATTCCCACCTAAGAACAACAAGACTAATCAATTGATTTTTAATGATAAGCAATGAAAACAAGCCAAAATCATTATCAGAAAAACAGCTTAGCATCTCACTGTTTTGTGACATTATGGCGAGCACTGAAAACAGTGACCTTACGCGGTTATCTAGACTTATTTATATGCTAAATTCATTCTGTTTTGCTGAGCCTAATGGATAGTAACAGGCTAACAGCGAGTATGCTGCTCAGCTTGAATATGGATATGAATTAACCAAGCAAGCCGATGCTCATCGTCACTGCACTAAAATGGGGGGCGAATGGCACGCACCAAAATGGATGAATGCACCAAAATGCCACGTCAAAACGCACCAATAAAGTGCAATACAGAGTTAAAGATAGTGCAATAAAACACATATCCATTAATTATCAACAAGTTAAATTGTTGGCATAGATATCGCTTTATAGCTAGTAAGTTTTGCTCAAGCACAACTTGAGTTAAAAGATTATAGAAGGGACATCCCTTTACCCTACCGGAGACTTGAGAATGTCAGTTGAATCAGTTTTAAAGCAACTTGAAGAATTAGAAGTTAAGTTTGTTGATTTACGTTTTACCGACACCAAAGGTAAAGAGCAGCACGTATCTATCCCAGCTCATCAGGTAGACGCTGACTTCTTCGAAGACGGTAAAATGTTTGACGGCTCGTCAATCGCTGGCTGGAAAGGCATTAACGAATCAGACATGGTACTGATGCCAGACCCAACTACGTTCGTACTGGATCCATTCACCGAAGAAACCACAGCGCTGATCCGTTGTGACATTCTCGAGCCAGGCACAATGACTGGTTATGACCGCGACCCACGTTCTATCGCGAAAAAAGCGGAAGAATACTTACGCTCTACCGGTATCGCTGACACTGTATTAGTTGGACCAGAACCAGAATTCTTCCTGTTCGACGACGTCCGTTTCGGTACTGACATGTCTGGTTGTTTCGTGAAAATCGACGCTAAAGAAGCGGCATGGAACTCTGGCACTAGCTACGAAGGTGGTAACACTGGTCACCGTCCATTCGTGAAAGGCGGTTACTTCCCAGTAGCTCCAGTTGACTCATCACAAGACTTACGTAGCGCTATGTGTTTAGTGCTCGAAGAAATGGGTCAAGTCGTTGAAGCTCACCACCATGAAGTGGCGACTGCGGGTCAAAACGAAATCGCAACTCGCTTCAACACTCTGACTAAGAAAGCGGACGAAATCCAAATTCTGAAGTACGTAGTACACAACATGGCTCACGCCTACGGTAAGACTGCGACTTTCATGCCTAAGCCAATCGTTGGCGACAACGGTAGCGGTATGCACGTTCACCAATCTCTGGCGAAAGATGGCGTAAACCTGTTCGCAGGCGACAAATATGCTGGTTTAAGTGAAACTGCACTGTACTACATCGGTGGTATCATCAAGCACGCTCGCGCACTGAACGCTTTCACTAACCCAAGCACTAACTCTTACAAGCGTTTAGTACCACACTTCGAAGCGCCAGTGATGTTAGCTTACTCAGCACGTAACCGCAGCGCTTCAATCCGTATTCCAGTGGTACCAAGCCCTAAAGGTCGTCGTATCGAAACTCGCTTCCCAGATCCACATGCAAACCCATACTTAGGTTTCGCAGCACTGCTGATGGCGGGTATCGACGGTATCCAAAACAAGATCCATCCAGGCGAAGCTATGGATAAAGACTTGTACGATCTGCCAGCGGAAGAAGCGGCTGAAATCCCACAAGTAGCGACTTCATTAGAAAACGCCCTTGAAAACCTGCAAGCTGACCACGAGTTCTTAACTCGCGGCGGTGTATTTAGCGAAGATTTCATCCAGTCTTACATTGCACTGAAATCTGCAGAAGCTGAGCGTGTAAGCCGTACAACTCACCCATTAGAGTTTGAAATGTACTACAGCCTGTAATGGCTAGATGCATGCAATTACTCACTGTATAAATGCATGCATAAAGTATCAAAGCCCCAACAGTTTTGCTGATGGGGCTTTTTGTTTCTTGAAGGTATACGCTACTTTCATGCTGGTGCAATGACCAACACTTTTCTCTAAATGGCGACATAGCCAACCACTTATTTATCATCAAAAGAAAGCATACCAGCAGACACCACTGCAATAACAACAATAGGGACAGATGTCGTTTAAGACTGAGCTAAACGCGGTATAAAACTAACTTATAGGCAGAGGCGTTAACTACAGCGACACTAAAGTTGGGAGTCTCCTTACTGTTGTCTCATTACTGCTGCTGAATAATTGACACATATATTCATGTGGTTAGAATGCCGACTTGCTAAAACTGAATATATCGGTGTCGAACAAAACCAGTTCGGGTTCCATAAGACTAACGCCCAAAGTTAATCAAGCGAGTCGCTCATACCGAAACAATGCGGTTTTTCACATATAAACAATGGAGTGGTTATGCGTTGGTTGACTTGGTTGGTCGTGTGCTGGTCTCTCACGGGATGTGCAACAATAACATCGAGGATGGGAGAAAATTCAACTTGGGGGCATTCTTTCTCCAGTGTTCAAACGGCTGTTGATAATGGCGAGGAGTGTGCGATAGTTTCTGCGTTATCCGCCCCGCCACTGCTGCTGTTTACTATCCCTCTGACACTGGTCGATATGGGTAGCTCGCTGATCGTCGATACCGTGATGCTGCCAGTCGATTTGGCTATCACGCCCAGTAATCCCAAGCTCCGAACCCCGCGTTCTATGTTCTGCCACTACAGCTACAGCATTTAAGCATATTCGCCCCCATAAATGACCTCAGCCTCAGGGCATGGGTTAACGACATCGGCATTAGGGGGCGCCTTGGTGCCCCAGAGCCATGCTCCCTGTTCGAGGCTATTACGCCATGTCGACTGAGTAAGCCAAATTCAATCCGTTAACGATGGGCTTTTATTACCTCCAGTAACCTTAGGATATCGGCCTCATCGTTATAAATATGTGGCGATACGCGTATCCCTAAACTGCGGGCATCGACACTGATATTCGCCTCAGCCAATGCAGCCATGATCGGCACTTGCCGCTCGCCAAATTGCAAAATCAGCGTACCGCTACGCTTATCGATTGCCCTCGGCGAGACTAGCTCATTGTCCAATGCCTGTACCACTGGAGCCATCAGTTGCAAGTTATGCTCACGCATCGCCTGTGAGCCAATATTGGCAAAATATTGAATACTATGGGCGGCAATAGCGTAGGGGGCGATAGAAGGCGTACCGCCCCAAAACCGCAACGCTGTTGGATGGTAGCGAAAATCATGAATATCAAACTCAAAGGGATTTTCATGGCTAAACCAACCCACATCCTGTGGCTGACATTCGGGCAAGATGGCAGGATTAACCCACAGATACGCCGCGCCGGGGCCGGAGCATAACCATTTCACACTCGAACCAATCATAAAATCTGGCTGTAGCTTGGCTAAATCCAGCGGCAAAATCCCAGCCGATTGCGCCACATCCACTAGGCTCAAGCAGCCACGCTCATGGGCAAGGGGTATGATCTGCGCCAATGGCGCCTGCTGACCAGTATTAGAATAGGCATGGCTGACAAAGACTAAATCGACATCGTCGCTGATATGCGCGTCCCACACATTGGGGTCGGTAACATCTAAGCCCTTGGGAATAAAGCGCAGTTCACAACTTGCGGGCAATGCCTTTTTAAGGGCGAATCCCATGCTGGGAAAATCAATCTCGCTCATCAGCACCACGGCGCCATCGCGATTTAATCTATCCAGTGACATCACCAACTTGGTCAATGCGCTCGATAGATTCACCTGCGGGCAAAATTCCTGCGGCTGACCATTAAAAAGGCTTGCCAGCGCCGCGGTAAAGTTATCGATGACACCTAACCATTGACCCCAAGGCTCGCGGCCAGACTCCTGCCAAGGTGCAAAAAACGCCTGCTTAAACGCCTGCTCGGTCGATTTGAGTGGCCGCCCCACGGAATGGTTAAGCAGATATCCAGGGCCTGCGAGGCAAAAGTCCTGTTTTACATTTAGCAGCATGGCCTTACCTCAAACTGTCTTTGAGTTTTTTCAAATCATAATAACGGGTGCGAATATCGTCACGTAATACGGCCGCGCGTCTATCCCTTAAACGCTCAAGGGAGGCGAGTAACACAGACAATGGTGGACCACTGGCGGTCACTTTGGCTAAATGTTGTTGCTCCATACTGACCGAAGGTTCTGCAATGTATTTAGTCACTAATTCATTGTGATGCTGGATGGCGGTTTGCCCATGCAATTCACAGACTTCGATAAAAAGCTTGAGGTTTTCTTGATACCAATATTGATGGCGATACCCCATTGAATGGATAAAATCATCCATTAAATTCGGGCGGCGCATGCATTCCCGCAAGATTTGCTGATCCTCCGGCATCATGTATAAAAACTTATCCACCAGCATTTGCGAATAAGATGCTTCGTTGGCAAAACATAAACCTAGGGTTAAATCGATAACGTTAATCCCGGCAAAGTCGCCCGCATTGGCGCCACGATACACCACAGAACCAACCCGATAGGGTTTGTAATATGGGCGGACACAGTAGAAGAAACGGTCCGTATCTAAACGATTGAATAACTGCGTATTTGAATCAATCACATCCTGCAATGCCTGCTTAGCGACGCGCAGTAAATCGTGACTAATAGGATGAGAGATCCCCAAAGGCTGGATTTTTAATAGCGCATCAGCGGCACGTTTATAGGCCAAAATGCCTTTAGTATTGTAATCCACAAACAGTTTTTCATCGGGCAGATCGGTAAAGCGTTTGTAGATACCGTTATGGGCACGATTATGGGTGGTTAAATGGGCAGTAGCAAAGCGCGGCGTGACCCCAATCGAGGCGCCGATATGCATCGCCAATGCTGAAGCTTCAAGAAGTGGCGAGGTAGTTTCCCGCGTGGGTTCGGTAATTTCATGGCGACGGCAGGCGGCCATATACAGGCCAACATTGCCTAGCAAATCAAAAGCACTATCAAAGCCTTCGTCGGTATTGCCCTCATCGAGCAAAGCCTTAATCAGCCCTCGCCCTTCGCTTTCCAAAGTGTGCTTAAGCTCAGTGCCAATCCCCTGCACATTGGCACGGTCGGTCTGCTGGTCATAAAGCTGTTCGAGCTGCGAGTTGAGTTCTACAAAGCGGCTGCGGATCCACTCATCGAAGGCTTCGGTATTATAGGTGGCAGGTTTCACTTGGACATCCTTGGCGATTGTTATGGTTATTTTTACCGGAGCAAGTACTAGGGCATGTTTCACTTGGCTACAGGCGTCATTAGCGCTTCCGAGTTAACAAGGATGCAACTTCTGGCGACACGTTTCTAGCGCTAGCTCAAATTTATGAAAAATCTAATGCCACTTTTTATTTACACCTTGCGCCAGCGCAAGTTATCAAAGTCAATCGCCTCGCAAAATAACGCCAAATACAGCTAGTCCTAATACAAATAGCGCGGCAGGTTCCGCAGGGGTAAATCAAAATGATTTTAATGGAATTTATTGTCGTACTCGGCTGCTTGCTACTGGGCACCCGCTATGGTGGTATGGGGCTCGGGTTGATAAGTGGTATAGGTTTATTTTTACTGACGTTTGTCTTTGGTCTCGCCCCCGGACAGCCACCAGTGCAAGTGATGTTAACCATTCTTGCGGTTATCGGTTGTGCCGCAGTATTGCAAACCGCAGGCGGCTTAGATGTGATGATGCAGTTTGCCGAACGTTTACTGCGCCGCCATCCACAGTACATCACCATTCTGGCACCGTTAACTACATGGACGCTCACCTTTTTGTGCGGTACAGGCCATGTGGTTTACACCATGTTCCCGATTATCTCTGACATTGCTCTGAAGAAAAACATTCGCCCAGAACGCCCCATGGCGGTCGCCTCCGTCGCCTCACAAATGGCGATTTGCGCCTCCCCTGTATCAGTCGCCGTCGTTTCTATGGTATCGATTTTGGCGGCGCAGCACGGTGTTGGCCATGCCTACAGCATGCTGGACATTTTAATGGTGTCGGTGCCAGCCTCCCTTTGCGGTGTGTTAGTGGCAGCACTGTGGAGCCTACGTCGCGGCAAAGATTTAGATAAGGACGAAGAGTTTCAAGAACGAATTCAAGATCCTGTGCAAAGAGCCTTTATCTACGACAAGGGCGAAACGCTGCTGAATCAAACCTTCCCCAAAGAAGCGTATTGGGCAACAGGGATCTTCTTTGCCGCTATCGCCGCAGTGGTATTACTTGGTTCCTTTAGCGAGCTGCGTCCAGTGTTTGAAGAGAAAGGCAAGCTTGCGCCACTGTCGATGAACCTAGTGATCCAAATGATGATGTTGATTGCAGGCGCCTTTATTTTGATGAGCTGCAAAGTCAAGCCAGCTGAAATTGCCAATGGTCCGGTTTTTAAAGCGGGTATGGTGGCGATATTCTCGGTATTTGGCGTGGCGTGGATGAGCGATACTTACTTTATCAGCCATATGGATGTACTGAAGGAAAACCTCTCCCACGTGGTGCAAAACCAGCCTTGGACCTATGCCCTAGTGCTGTTTTTAATCTCCAAACTGGTCAATAGCCAAGCGGCTGCGCTCACGGCGATTGCGCCGATGGGATTAGCTTTAGGTGTCGATCCTAAGCTGTTAATTGCTTTTTTACCCGCCAGTTATGGCTACTTTGTGCTGCCCACTTATCCAAGCGATTTGGCCTGTATCGGTTTCGATCGCTCAGGTACCACTAAAATTGGTAAGTTCATCATTAACCACAGCTTTATTATCCCAGGACTGATTGGTGTTAGTACCGCATCAACCGTGGGTTATCTGTTGGCAACTGCGCTACTGTAAAGTTAGTTTGCGTTAATAAGCACATATAATCAGGCCGATAGCACATTAACGCTATCGGGCCTGACAAATTAAAGATGTGCAAGCGCTCAGTACGAAAGTATTAAGCTCCCGCCACATTCCCTTATCAGCTAGACGTCTTTAGCAACTGCAGCATACAATCCCGCCTTATATCATGCTGAATCAATTTATCTTTTGAGAATGTCGTACTAAAGATGATTAAAGGTTTTCGCTTATGGATGCTGATTGTGGGTCTGGGGCTTAGCGTCAGTTTTCTCGGCTATCAGTTGCTTACACGCTATCACTTCAACACTGATCACCAAGTGGGTGACATTATCGACTCCCTCAATGGAATCGAGATTTACTATAACGGTGGCGTCAATACGAATGAGGGACGCAACCTCTCCCTCGACGGCTATAACCTCGGCATAAAATATCAATGCGTAGAATTTGTTAAGCGCTACTTTTACCAACGATATCAACACAAAATGCCTGACAGTTTTGGGCATGCCAGGGACTTCTTCGATAATCTGCTCACTGATGGCAGTTGGAATGAAAAACGCGCCCTACGCCAATTTACCAATGGCAGCCAAAGCAAACCTATGGCTGATGATTTGCTGGTCTTTGCCCCATGGATGTTTAATCCCTATGGCCATGTCGCCATTATCGCGGCCGTCACGGACAACAGTATCGAAATCGCCCAGCAAAACCCCGGCCCATTTGCCCCATCAAGGGAATATTTCGTTTTAGAACAACGGGCTGGACTCTGGTATATAAACGCACCACGCGCCAAAGGATGGTTACGCTGGGAGGTAATAAGCCCTAAGGTGATAACAGAAACGGGCGGCTTTATCGACCCTACGATGGCCATCAAGGAATAAGCTATGGGGATTTTTAACTGGGTAAAACAGCTATTTGCCACAAAAGCGACAACTCGCTCGCAGGCAACGGATCTTCAAGCACTCTTTGGTGGCGAAGCAACTGCGAGTCTCACTTTGCCTCACCGCCAAGCTTATCCCTTAGTCACGCCAATAACTCAGACTGAATTATCCGCCTATCAACTCCATTGCTTGTTGAATTATCAAGATAAACAACGACTCGACACTTTACTTTGCCAGACAGGATTCGAGCATGTAGGTTCTGACATGCCATTTAATGGCGTACTGCATCACACCAGCCTACAGACAACAGTATTTTTACAACAATATGCTGATTTTGCCGGGATCTGTGTATTGCTGATCACCAATGATATCAATCTATTGCAACAGCTTATTGCCTTTAAAGCCGCGCCGCCTGCTCCTTGGGAAAGTTTTCCCGATGTTGATCCTGATACACTTGGGAGTTTGCAAGGGAACCTTGAGTTTTGGTGCGATGCGTTTTGGCGCCCCTATTGGTTATCACTTGGTGAAACCGAGCGCCTGCAATATCCGACAAACTGGTTTGAATTCAGTGAGTTTCACTAAAAGATTTATGTAAGAGATAACAATGAAACTGAAATATATCGCATTCATTCTCGCACTCTTTTTCCTTGCCGGATGCCTAGTGCCTGAGCAGCCTATCATCCCCGTAAAAGGTGCCACGAATAAGGATTGGAATAGCCAAACCTTTTGGTATGAGCCTTGGGGAAGTTCGGGCACACACAAGGGTATTGATATATTTGCGGCCACGAGTACCCCGGTTATCGCACCAACGCCCATGCTACTGCTGTACAAAGGTGACTTTTTTAAAGGCGGAAAAGTCGTTGTTGGACTCGGCCCTAAATGGCAAATTCATTATTTTGCGCACCTAGGCAGCATTGAAGCATCGACAGGCTTATTCGCGACAAGTGGAGAAACGCTAGGCACAGTCGGTACGACTGGCAATGCTCAAGGCAAACCGCCCCATTTGCACTATTCCATTTTGAGCATGTTACCAAGACCTTGGCGAATAGACACTTCAACCCAAGGATATAAAAAGGCTTTTTATCTCAATCCCATTGAGTATTTAGAGGCTAAGTAAGCTTTATTGAGGATTTAACTGTTAGAGATTAACGGCTCACTCAACGGGCACTTCTAGCTCATTTTCTGCCGCGAGAGCCTGTGCAACTCGTTCTGCTTTCGCGATATATTTAGGTTTATTACTGGTGTGAAGCTTGGCATTAGCTTTTTTCGCCTTTTGCTTAAGCGTTTGATTAATTTTCTTTTTGCGGTTCATAAGGGTTGTATTTAGACACAATTAAAGCCGCTATTATAGTCATCCTTAGCCACAGCAACAAATCAGTAGGATGAAGATAAACCCTCAATCTTAATACACCTATAATTGCTATCCGAGTCACAAGTTGCAAAAAACGCCACATTTTAGCTCGTTTGATTTACAGATCGACTAGACAACCTTGAATGACTTCCTTATCATCCGCAGTTAATAAAAATCACTATCATTTGCAATGTTGTTTAACGGAAGAGTCTGATGCCAAGGAATTCGGTGTAGCAAATTCACACGCCCTTAGCAGGAAGTTATATGACGTTCAAAACCTCGTTTGTTGCTCTCGCTGTCTTTGCAGCACTCACCCAATCCGCTATTGCACAAGAAAAATCCGACACGGAAATAAATAAAAACAAAGAAATAGAAAGAATTACCGTGACCGCGAGCCGTATGGATAAATCCCCAAGCTCGATTCCTAATACAGTGACCATTATCGACCGCGTGCAACTCGAAGAACAGTTCCGCACCACCAAAGATCTGTCGACCATTATTGGCAACTTAGCGCCAAGCTTTTCACCAAGCCGCCAAAAGATGAGTAATACGGGTGAAACCCTGCGTGGTCGTGCACCATTAATTATGATCGATGGCGTGCCGCAATCGAACCCGCTGCGCAGCGGTGGCCGCTCAGGACAAACTATCGATCCTGCAATGATTGAACGCATTGAAATTATTCACGGCGCCAATGCGATGCACGGCCTAGGCGCACAGGGCGGTATTATCAACTACATCACCAAAAAGCCCACGGGCGATAACCAGCACGTCGCTAGCTTTGATGTCACAGTCCCTGACTCACTCAAGTCTAACGGTGTCAGTTTTGGTGCCAGCTATGCGTTTTCAGGCGAGTCAGAATTGATCGATATGCTAGGCTCGGTCAGCTATCGCAATAACGGGGTTTACTACGATGCCAATCACGATGTGATTGGGGTGGACACGACGCAAGGCGAGTCCATGGATAGCCAGAGTAAGGACTTCTTCATCAAATTAGGCCACAACTTTACCGAGTCGCGCCTAGAGCTGATGGTTAACCATTACAACATGGATAACAATGGCGACTGGATGGCCGTAGCAGGAAATAAACCCAATGGTATTCCAACCGGTGCCGTGGAACAAAAACAGCCCTGGGAAGCGGCTAATAACCAAGTCACCACCACTAGTTTGACCTATAGCCACGAAAACATTGCAGGCCAACAGCTCAACATGCAGTTGTTTAATCAAGACTTTAAAGCGGTGTACGGCGGTGGTTGTTTCGATAGCTTCTACGATCCTTCCTTTGAAGGCAGCGATCAAGTGGTTCAATGCGGTGTAAATAGCAAAGGCGAGCACTTATACTACGAGCAATCACGCAACTCTTCGGTTAAATGGGGCCTAAAAACTTCGTTAATCGCGAAAAACATTGCAGATACTGGCATCGATGCGGCCTATGGTATCGACTTGTTCCGCGATACGACTGAACAGGACTTAGTGAAAACTGGGTTCTCTTGGGTACCTGAAAGCACCTATGATAACTTCGCGCCGTATCTACAGTTAGACTATGATTTAATTAAAGATTTAACCGTATCAACGGGTGTGCGTTACGAGCACGCTGCCCTCAATGTTGATGACTACAAAACCCTCTATGGCGCTGGCAATAAGCAAATCGCGGGGGGCGAAGCCACCTTTGATGAAACCTTATTCAATGTCGGTTTATCCTATAAAATCACGCCGGATATCCGCGTCTACACTAGCTACAACCAAGGTTTTGGCATGCCGGACATTGGCCGTATTCTGCGTGACGGAAACAGTTTCCCCGGCGCCAATCCAAGCATTAGTGACTCTTTAGCCTTAACTCCAATCGTGACGGATAACGTTGAATTGGGTGCCGATTATCAAGGTAGTTTCTTAAGTGCTAAGATTGCTTACTACCGTTCTGCTACCGATTTTGGTGCCCGTTTAGCCTTAAACAGCGACGGTTTCTATGATGTAAAACGTGAAAAAAGCGTCATTGATGGGATCGAAGCGAATGTTACCGCTTATCTAACAAGCAATGATGATTTGGGCATGAACATCGCACTGCAACGGGGCGAATACGATGTAAACGGTGATAATAAGGTCGATACCGATCTCGATGGCGCCAATATTTCCCCGAATCGTATCAACTTATTCTGGACCCACAACTTCGATAATGAAATGTCGACACGTGTTCAAGCAAATTACTTTATGGACCGTGATTTTGAAAATGCCAAAGGTGCTAAATATGCCGAGTTTGATGGTTACACCACTGTCGACGCATCATTTTCAATGCCGCTCTACACGGGTACCTTAAGCATTGGTGTACAAAACCTGTTTAATAAGGATTATTTCAACTACTACTCACAGACCATGGGTACAAATGATCGTTATTTCAAAGGTATGGGTCGCACTGCCACTATAGGTTATACCGTGGCGTTTTAATTAACGAACAGGTGAAATCGATAAAAAGCGCAACTTAGGTTGCGCTTTTTATTGGCTCATTGAAACACGCTATGCCTTAGTGACGACGGTAAGGCTGGAACCCGAAAAATAAACACAGCACTATGATAATTAACAGATCTTTGCCTACGCCCGCGTTTAAAAATACCACAACGGGAGGCAATAGAATCGCAATAATGACTCATAGTCATTTGTTTATATCGACGGCATGCCATCCTTAAACCGTAATAAATGACGAGTAAGCAGTTTTTAACTTCGTCGTTAGCCCACCGGTTTGCAACCATTGCATTATCAACTTGTGGCTTGGACGTTGTGGCACAGGTCTTCACTTAACATTCAGCCCATTTCAACAAAAATGCCAAAAGCCATCTATAGTTAAAGGAAAATTGAACGCCGCCATGGAATTTGATCCCCAAGCACTTTTACTGATTAAATTTATTTGTCTACTGACAGGTACAGCCGCTATTGCATGGGGATTAATCGCCAAACCATTGAACATTGCCAAATTAGCCAGCATGCGCTTTTCCCTTGCGAATATCTGTGTATTTATCGGCATCATTCTCAACACTCTAAGAACCGAATCAAATAGTTACCTCTACTGGTTTTGCGCAGATATTGTTATCTTACTCGGATTTATCATGCTGCGTTGGGGCACACAATATCTGTTCCGCTTACAGCACAGCACTAAGCTCGATCTCACTATGCTCGCAATCACCGCTGCACTCATGTTGATGGTTCCCCCAAATGTCCAATCTCAACCGATACTCGCCATGCTTTTTTCAGCAAATGCAGCACTATCTTTTGTGATGCTCAGTCGAGATAACTATTACGCTATCCGCAGAGAGACTGGCAATAAGATTGCGATTGCCATGATCCCCCCCTTAATCGCGATGGCTATCATCTTCATGATTCGGTTTTTCATCGCCCTGTTATCGCCGAGTGAAACGCCAATATTTATTGCCATGCACACGATTGAAGCCATTCCTGTGCTGTGGTTTTATGTGTTCTTAGCCTTACTTATCAATATCCTGATGATAGGTAATGCGATGACTCGTCTGGTGAGTAAAATCAGAATGTTGGCTGAAAAAGACCAGCTCACAGGGCTGTGGAATCGACGCGCAATGCAAAAAAGACTCACCACAACCCACCAACGCTGGCAGAAAAATGCAGAGCCTTATAGCGTGATCTTGCTCGATCTCGACCATTTCAAACACATAAATGATCACTATGGTCATGATGTTGGTGACCTCGCCCTGCTGACGGCGGCAAGATTATTTAACTCGGTATTACGGGAACACGATGTCCTGTGTCGTCATGGTGGGGAAGAGTTTTTGGTTTTACTGCCAGCCACAAGCGCACCATCCGCAAGAGCCGTTGCGGATAAATTACGTCGGGTACTGAGGGAAAATCCGATTAACTGGCAGGATAAACAAGTCCAACTTTGTGCAAGCGTGGGTTACGCCACGATTTATCAAGGATGTCAACCAGACAAACTATTGATTGAAGCCGATCATGCCATGTATCAAGCAAAGTCTGAGGGGCGCGACCGGATCTGCCAAGCATTCCCCTCCCAATAAACACCTATCGATCAGGCCAATCTAAAGTCTCTGGTGCTTGCCAAAATGTCAGCGCCTCACTGACAGTCTCAGTTAAAAAGAGCTCACCCTGCTCAGGCATATCAAGATACGCATAATTCTGCCAACTGCCATCTCCATGTTGATAACGAAAATGCAGGCAATAGGCGTGCAAATAACAGCGGTCGGCGACATCGGAGCCATAGAGGGCATCGCCTAAAATCGGTACCCTAAGGCTAGCAAGCGCGACCCGTAACTGATGGGTTTTCCCCGAGTGGGGTTTGAGTAAATACAACCGTAGCCCATCGCCAACACTGACGGAAAAGAATTGGGTAATTGCTGGATTTTCTTTGGTACGCAGTAACTTAAACATACTGCGGCGGGATTTAGCCATATCGCCAATCACCCAGCCTTGCTTCTTTTTCGGCTTACCTTTGGCGAGGGCGAGATAGTATTTCTGTACTCGATGAGCGCTAAACAGCTCAGTCAACTGCCGCGCTGCCGCCGAATGTTTAGCTAACAGTAACAGCCCTGAGGTCGGGGTATCGAGCCGATGCACGGCAAAGAGCTTAATCCCCAAATAATGCTCCAGCTGCGCAACGACACCAGCGGTGCCATCTTGGCTATGAAAGTGCACATTCGGCGATTTAGAAATAACAAGAAAATCAGCCTCATTGGCTATGATTCGGTACATGGGGTTCCTAACACTGTCACGCGGATATTGGCCTAAAACTGGATAGTAACCACTAGGCCAGGATGATTATCCGAAAGAGTAATCTGTGCATTGTGCCGCGATAGAATCGCTTTGACCATAGATAATCCTAAACCTGTGCCTTGCAAATGGCGGCTTGGGTCGAGACGCACTAAGCGCTCGAATACTCTTTCCTTGCTGTCATCGGGGATCCCTGGACCATTATCGCAGATCTTAATTTGAGCACCGGACTGAATAATATCGATACGTGCGCCTTGGCCTGAATATTTCATCGCATTGTCGACCAAATTATATAAGGCTTGGAATAACAAATATTTATCGCCATGGACTTTATGATCAGCAAGTAGCGACAGACTCAAGGTTTGCTCATTCGACTCAGCTACCGCATCGGCCATTTCCAGCAGATCGGTGCATAGCTGCGCCAAACTCAGCTCTTGCAAATCTAAGGTTTGCTGCCCCTCCTCAATGCGTGTCAGCGAGAGCATGGCATCAAAGGTAGCAAGGCAGTGATCGAGTTCTTCGGTCAAAATCGCACAACCTTCACTAATTTCATCGGGGGATTTTGCCGCTAACTCCTCAAGACCAATGCGAATATGGGATAAAGGCGTGCGCAAATCGTGGGCGATATTATCCGTCACCCCACGTACTGCCAACAGGTTGTTCTCGAGAATATCCAGCACATTATTAAATTGCAGCGCCAACATATCAAACTCGTCCTGACGCCAACTGAGTGGCAAACGCGTATCATAATGCCCGCGCTCAATTTGCTCACTTAAACGGTTGTATTGTACTAAACGGCGTAAAATTGCTTTAGAAAACAGATAACCTAGCGCTAAGGTCAGCACGATAGTCAACATCACAGCCGTGGCTGCCGCGCTGATAAATTTATCGATAAGAGTGGCTAAGTTATCGGTACGAGTGGCAATGAGCACGGGGCCATAGCGAGTCATCACTAGACCGCCGGTAAGGATATGCAACTTATCAGGGCCGCCCGTTAAAATCGGAAAATCCCGGGTTTGCGGCAGCATGGGCATACCTTCGGGCATAAAGCTTAAGGCGCCAACCATATCATAGCTATTGCGCCAGGCGATAAGCGCCGTCTGCGGATCGGCGGCACGAATTTGCGCCGCAAAACTGCGACGGTCGACAGTAAGAGCAAGCTGCTGATAACGTTGGGTTTCTGACTCGAGATACTGAGTCACTTGGTACTGCTGTTCGATAATAAGCTGCCGATAAAGGGCAAACAGCAAAGCGCCTATGATCACAGTCACTAAGGTCGAGAAGATAATAGTGATGCGCCAGGCGCTGCTTTGGTAAGGCTTAATGCCTTTGGCGTAAGCGATAACCCGCTCCCCTTACGGTTTCAATCAATTCACCGTGGCCTAACTCTTCAAACTTGCGACGTAACTTGGCGATATGCACGTCGATCACATTAGTACGGGGATCAAAGTGATAATCCCACACGGCTTCAAATAATAGCGTCCGACTAATAACCTGATTAGCGTGTTCCATCAGATACTTAAGCAGTTGGAATTCTTTGGGTTGCAGCATTAAATCGTGGCCATCTAAGGTCACGTTACGTGTTAGCAGCTCCATTTTTAAGCCGCCGACCACCAGATCTGTGGTAATAGGTACGGATTGGCCCCGTTGCATCAACTTTTCGGCACGTACAAGCAGCTCCGAAAAGGCAAAGGGCTTAGTCATATAATCATCGCCACCCGCACGCAGACCTTTTACCCTTTCATCCACATGGGCCAGCGCCGACAGGATAAGCACTGGAGTTTGGTTGCCAGTTGCTCTAAGGGCGGCCAGCAATTTCAACCCATCGAGTTGGGGCAACATGCGGTCGAGAATCAAGAGGTCGTACTGACCACTCGTGGCTTGCAGCAGACCTTGATGACCATCGCTGGCGGTCTCAATATTATGTCCCTGCTCAAGAAATCCTTTAACGATGTAGTCGATCGTTGTCGCATCATCTTCAACTAAAAGTATTTTCATCTGTATGCTGCGCTCCCCTGTCTTCACTTAGCGGTAATACTCAGCGTGCTAATCCCACTTAAGTAAAGGTAACTGTCGTAAATTTTCAATATCGAATGCCAATTTATACTTGCCTGTATCGTCCAGCAACTTTAACTCTAAGTAACTGATACCTAAGTCATGGTCTAATTTTGCATCGGTCAGAAAGGCCTTATGATCCTGAGTCGCCATTGCAATAATGCCGGAGAAGGTTTGATGTTTAGTGCTGATAAGGCGTGCGGCTTCCACTTCGCCGACATCATCGGCTGTGACTTTACCCGCTTTTTGTTTCAATAACTTACCATCTCGCGCCCGATATTCGAAGCGGGTTATTGCATTCGCCAGCGGATTAATCAACTCAAACTGGTAGACCAACTCGCCTTCCTGCATTTCCATTTCAAACTCGGCAATCACGCCAGGAAACTCCTTCTCAATTTGCTGCATCACGCTTAACGGCGGCTGATACTCACCGCTCGAAAGCATCGAATACATGCTCTGGGCTGCGGTGGCAATCCCAGATACCAACATGAATCCTAGCAACCATAGTCTCATGGTTCCTCCATAAAAATCGGCTAAGTTTGTATCTTATGAGACAATCAGTTAGATGTCGATGGCGTACCAAAATCCCATCGTTTTTATCCCTGTTTGCCCATGATGGCGCCTAGTTCATCACTCATGTGAATTGCTCAATCCACTTGATTCAAACTCAGCAAACACTGACGAATGCATTCAGTTTACCTAATAGCGACTGAAACACCGATGGAAACAAGATTAAGCTTTGATCATCTGGGGATTTTGAAGCATGACATTTACTGTAAAAAACCATCATTTAGCCATTTAAAATCACACTAATTGAATTTCAGCTGGTATTTTAGCGCATCTGTGTCGTCAAAAAGTACGATTGGCAATGCAATCCCATTGTTCTAGAGTCAACTAAACGGCTATTTAAATCGGAGTGCATATGCAACCAATTACACGCTGGATTAGCTTAAGTTTGCTACTGCTTGGAGCATTAAGCGCCTACGCCTATGGCAGCGCCACAAGCGCTGTGACGTTTATAATCTTAGGTATGCTGTTGGAAGGAACATTTTGGATGGGATTACTAGGTAAAAAACGTCATTAACCTACTCTAAAATATGAATTTGCTCAGATTTGAGCGCAACCGTGGTTTGCATCCCCTTGGTTAAGCCAAGCTTCTGTGCGAGATGAAGCGACACTTCCGTATTAAGCTGCAGTTTAGTCCCAGTAGCATAACAGACGACCCGCACTGACTCGCCCATCACAAGTAAAGAGTCGATAGTCACATCTAACTTATTAAAACTACGGCATAAACGTCCATTTGAAATGGCGTTAAATCGAATACCCTGATTGGGGATGACCCAGCGAACTTTACTGCCAACACTGCGGTCTTTGCCAAAATCGCTGGCAATCAGCTGCTCACCAAATTTGAGCCAGGTGATGTCTTTAGTGCGATCTTGGAACATCACTTCGCCATCGAAAATATTCCTTAAGCCCATCTGCCGCGCAACAGCCTCGTTACGTGGCCGCGATAACACCTCAAACGGCGCACCCTGCTGTAACATCTGGCCTTGGCTAATCAAGATCATCGAATCGGCCAGCAGCAGTGCTTCGTTTAAATCGTGGGTCACCATAATCACTGGGCAAAGCAGTTGCTCTTTGAGTCGAGCAAGTTCGAGATACAAACGCTCACGAGTTTCTCTGTCCACCGCTGAAAATGGCTCATCGAGCAGTAGCACTGAAGGTTCACGGGCAAGGGCGCGAGCAAGCGCAACCCGCTGGCGTTGACCACCGGAGAGGTGCATAGGCAGTCTATCGGGCAAACCATGTAAATTAACCCGTTCTAACCAATCCTTCGCCCTAGCAACTCGCTCCGACTTGGGAATATGGTCAAGCCCTGCAACCACGTTCTCGAGCGCGGTAAGATTGGGAAATAGCCCAAAATGCTGTGGCATATAGCCAATATGGCGCTGCTGCGGCGTTAGCGCGGTGCGACTTTGATGGTCAAACCATGGCGTTTCACCAAACACAATACTGCCCGTGTCGGGATAATTCAGCCCAGCGATCATCCGCAGTAACGTCGTCTTACCGCCACCTGAAGGCCCAACGACCGCTAACACCTCACCCGCCTTGCAGCTAAATTCGGCACTCAGTTTTATATGCTTATGGTTTTGGATCTGGCAATGCAGATCAGCGATGATTTGCGCCACCCTGACCTCCTAAACGCCGTGACAAACTGGTAGTTAGAGCCAATGCGGTAATCGCAAATAACAACAGTACCAATGACATAGTGCCAGCTGCACCAAAATCGAAGGCCTGCACGCTGTCATAAATGGAGATCGATATCGTCTTGGTTTCGCCAGCGATATTGCCGCCCATCATCAGCACCACCCCAAACTCACCGAGTACATGGGAGAAGCACAGCACTAAGGCGGTCAACACCCCAGGCCAGACCATAGGCAATTCAATTTTCAGCAGAATTTTAAGTTTGCTCATGCCGCAACAGGCTGCAGCATCGCGCACGTCGTGTGGAACCGCCTCAAAGGCACGTTGTATCGGTTGTAACGCAAAGGGAATATTCACCAGCACGGATGCCAGCACTAACCCCGAGAAATGAAACACTAACTGCTGCCCAGTCAGATGCTCTAACCACTGCCCTAACCAGCTTTGGCTGCCAAGCCCCACCAGCAAGTAATAACCAATCACAGTCGGCGGCAAGACTAAGGGCACCATGATTAAAGCTTCAACCCAGGACTTACCCACAAACTGACGATAGGCTAAGGCTCGCCCCGCCAGAATCGCCAGCGGGATCAACACCAAGACTGTGATGCTACTGAGTTTGACCGATAACCAAAGCGCCTGCCAATCCATGTCTGGCCTTACCGAGCGGGTAGACCAAATCCGTATTGCAGGAATACGGCTCTGGCGGCATCAGATTGAAGATATTGATAAAAACGCTCTGCGGTTGCTCCCGCTTTTGGCATCAACGCCATGCGTTGATTGAGTGGCCCATGCAATTCTTCGGGCAAGGCAATCGCCTGACCTAAGGCCTTAAACTGGGGCGCTAAGGCAAGGGATAACGGAATAATACCGCCTTGGGTGGAGCCACTCACGGCAAATTGCGCCGCTTGGGAGGCATTTTCGCCCAAGATTAGCTTGGTTTGTAGACCATCCCACAAGCCTAATTTTTGCAACAGTTCACGGGCGCGTTCGCCATAGGGCGCATGCTCAGGATTAGCAATCGCAAAGCGCTCCAACTTACCCGCGGCGAGTAGGGCTTTTACGCCGTTAAGTTCAGTATCCAAGGTTAAAGGGGACTTGTTTGGGGCGACTAAGGCTAGGCGACCCACCGCGTATTGCACGCCTTCATCGCGGGTAAAGCCCGCTTTTTGCAGCTCATGGATATAACGCTCATCGGCACTAAGCAACATTTCAAATGGCGCACCATGTTGAATTTGCGCGACAAAATTACCCGATGAGCCGTAGGAGACTCGCACCTTGAGCCCAGTTTCGGCGCTAAAGTTTTTAACAATATCATCGAGGGCAAACTTGATATTGGCGGCGGCCGCAATCGCAGGCACTGTCTCGGCGCGGCTAACGGTAGGCATCAAAGCAACACAGAACGACAATACTAGAGAAAATACTAGACCCCAGATTTTGCCTAACCCTGTCACACCGTGCATAAACTCACCTCTCAGTCTCGCCTGCTGCTAGCTCAGTCTTACGTTAGTCTTTGTGTTGCCACACTTGCGCCGCTTGCTCGTCGGCATCCTTGGCCTCGACCCAATTCTTGCCCTTGTCCCCTGCTTCTAATTTCCAGAAAGGGGCTTTGGTTTTCAAAAAGTCGATTAAGAATTCGCAGGCCGCAAAGGCCGCTTTGCGATGAGCGCTGGTGACACCAATAAACACAATTTGCTCACCCAGCGCCATCGTGCCGACACGGTGGATAACCGTAACGTTATTGAGCGGCCAACGCTCACGCGCCTCGGCAACGATTTGCTCAAGAACACGCTCCGTCATACCGGGATAGTGCTCTAAAGTCAGGTCAGTCACCACTGAACCATCGTTAAAGTCGCGCACCTTGCCCACAAAGGTGACAACGGCGCCATCGCTATTGTCTTGGGCTAATTGGTGGTACTCATCGGCCACATTAAAATCGACGGTCTGCACCCGCACATTTGGCAGTAAACGCATATCAACCTCCGGTCACAGGCGGGAAGAAGGCGACCTCATCACCATCGCTCACGCGGGTATCCCACTGGCTGATAGTTTGATTCACCGCCACCAGCAATTTGTCCGAGGCTAACACTTTGGCCCATTTATCGTCGGTGGCCGCCAGTATTGCGCGTAGTCCTTCCGCAGTTTGTGTCTGCTCGCTCGCTTCAATACTCAGTTGGGCAGTCCCTAAAAGCTCACGAACTTGGGCAAAAAACAACACGTTAATCATATTCTTATCTCGCTTTATGTTATTCAGCTTTAAAGTGTCCCGACTTGCCGCCGCGTTTTTCGAGCAGGCGTACCTGAGAAATAACCATGTCTTTCTGCACGGCTTTGCACATATCGTAAATCGTCAGGGCCGCGACAGAGGCCGCCGTGAGCGCCTCCATTTCGACGCCAGTCTTGCCGGATAATTTACACAGGCTAGTGATGCGCACACGATTGTGCTCAGGCTGAGCCTCGAGCTCGACTTCGACCTTAGTTAGCATTAGTGGATGACATAACGGAATTAAATCTGAAGTCTTTTTCGCCGCTTGGATCCCCGCGATACGCGCGGTGGCGAACACATCGCCCTTATGGTGGCTGCCGCTCATGATCATCTCGAGGGTCGTGCTCGCCATCTCGATAAAGGCTTCGGCACGGGCCTCGCGCTCGGTCACGGCTTTCTCGGTCACATCGACCATATGGGCATTGCCGTCGGCGTTAATATGGGTAAATACATTGCTCATTGAAGCGATCCTTTAAACTGATGCCAAATTCAAGCATAGGGAAGTTAAGCGCCATCGCGAAATCTAACCTAATGAAAGATAACGCGATAAGCAGACTAAGACCTAAGTTAGATTAACCGCCAATCGAGGCCAGATGTTGCGTCACGCCAGTAATGCCCTGATGCAGATAATGGGTTTCCTTCTTCTGCGCCAGTTGACCGTGTAACCGCTCGATTAATTCCGCTTGTTGACTCGGGTGTTGCAGTAGATCACGCAAATCGATGCCAGACTCGGTAAAGAGGCATAAGTGCAACTTACCCTTGGCCGAGACCCGCAAGCGATTACAGCTCGCGCAGAAGTTAGTGGCATAGGGCATGATCAAGCCGATACGGCCCTTAAAGTCACTGTGGCTGAAGTTTTGCGCAGGGCCATCGTCGGCGCGAGGCGTATCTAATTGCCAGCCCTCGGCTTGCAGCTGCGTTTTGATATCGGCACCCGCCAAATGGTGAGCTTGGAAATACTCGCGGCCAAGGCCTGTTTCCATCAGCTCAATAAAACGCAGATCGATGGGCGTATGCTTAATCCAATTCAAAAAGCGCGGTAAATCTTTATCGTTCATGCCTTTGAGTAATACCGCATTGACTTTTACGCGCTCAAAGCCTGCTGATAATGCAGCATCGATACCACGCATCACCTCGTCGAACTTATTCTCGCCGGTGATCTGGTAAAACATCTTAGGATCTAAGCTGTCTACCGACACATTGATGCGGCGCAGACCAGCATCGAACCACTCTTGGGCATGCTTCTCGAGCCTATATCCATTAGTGGTAGTGGCTACGGTATGAATATGCGGATTATCGGCAACGACTCGAATAATATCGGTAAAATCTTTACGCAGCGTGGGTTCACCGCCAGTAATACGGATTTTTTGAGTGCCAACGAGGCTAAATGCGGACACCAAGTTTTCTATCTCACTGAGAGATAAAAACTGTTGCTTGCCATTGGGATGATAACCATCGGGGAGGCAATAGCTGCATTTGAAGTTACAAACGTCAGTGACTGACATCCGTAAGTAATGAAATTTACGACCAAAATTGTCTTGTAATTGAGACATGATCACCTTTCCAAGTGTGGGAGGCGAGTGCATTTCTTTACTCACCCCAGTGGCCTTATTGCCACGGCTACACCACCATATCTGTTGACTTAGGTAGGCAAGCTCGGAGAACCGTCAGCCGTGATTATAAGCCGAAAGTATTGGCTAGCTATACCCCTAAACAGGTATTTCTTGATCCGCTTCAACTGAGCGTGAACAATCTGTGACAGTGCTCACCCAAAGATTTGTCACTCTTTAGGCTAAACAGCCTGCTTAGCCCCTGTGCCCTGCGGTGATTTTGAGGTAAGGTGGACATTAGTAATAAAACGCCCGTTTACAAACAAACTACAACACCCAATATAAATTGGGGATAAGCGAAGGAAAAGGTGAACTGATGGAACGCGAATCAATGGAATTCGATGTTGTTATCGTCGGCGCTGGCCCAGCTGGCTTGGCGACTGCGTGTCGATTAATGCAGATATCAAAGGATTCAGGTAAAGAAATTACCGTTTGCGTGGTAGAAAAAGGCTCCGAAGTGGGCGCGCATATTCTATCAGGCGCCGTATTCGAACCAAGGGTATTAGACGAGCTATTCAGCGACTGGCGTGATAAAGGCGCCCCCGTCACCACAGCCGTGACCCACGATGAAATCTATCTGCTCAACTCCGCTACCGACAGCAAACTCATGCCTAATGCATTTGTGCCGAAAACCATGCACAACGAAGGCAACTATATTGTCAGCGTAGGTAATCTCTGCCGTTGGCTCGCGACCCGTGCCGAAGAACTCGGCGTAGAAATTTTCCCCGGCTTTGCCGCCAGCGAATTACTCTTCAATGAAGATAACAGCGTGAAGGGTATCCTAATTGGCGATATGGGCGTCGGCGCCGATGGCCAACCCAAAGACAGCTTTATGCCCGGCATGGAGCTTCACGCCAAATATACCGTGTTCTCAGAAGGCTGCCGTGGTCACTTAGGCAAACAGCTGATCGCAAAATACCACTTAGATAATGGTAAAACACCACAACATTACGGCCTAGGCTTTAAAGAAATCTGGAAAGTGCCCGCCGAGCAACACGAACAAGGTAAAGTGGTGCACACAGGTGGTTGGCCATTAACCGATGGCGCCTCGGGTGGTGGCTTCCTCTATCATATGGAAGACAACCAAATTGCCGTGGGTCTGATTATCGACCTCAATTACAAAAACCCCCATTTAAGTCCATTCGATGAGTTTCAGCGTTATAAGACTCACCCAGTCATCGCCAAATACTTAACTGGCGGCGAACGCTTGAGCTATGGCGCACGTGCTATCACTAAAGGTGGCCTGAACTCACTGCCGAAGATGAGTTTCCCCGGCGGTTTGCTGATTGGTTGCGATGCGGGCACTTTAAACTTTGCCAAGATCAAAGGCACGCATACCGCCATGAAGAGCGGCATTGTCGCGGCTGAAACCTTAGCCAAGGCAATGATGGCCGAGGTCGAAGGCGGTAAAGATCTGGATTGTTTCCAAACCCATCTGGAAGAAAGCTGGTTACACGAAGAGCTATATAAGTCGCGCAACTTTGGCCCGGCAATGCATAAGTTTGGCACTTTCCTTGGCGGTGCATTTAACTACATAGATCAAAACTGGTTCGGTGGTAAGTTCCCGATCACCCTGCGTGATGAACACCCAGACTATGCACAAATGGCCCCAGTAAGTGCCTACAACAAGATTGATTATCCCAAACCCGATGGCAAACTCAGCTTCGATAAGCTCTCTTCAGTTTACCTGTCGAGCACCTATCATGAGGAAGACCAGCCTTGCCATCTACGCTTAAAAGACAACAGCATTCCGCTCGGGATAAACCTGACGCAATTTAACGAGCCCGCCCAGCGTTACTGCCCTGCTGGCGTGTACGAAATTGTTGAGGAAGCGGGTCAACCGAAGTTTGTTATCAATGCGCAAAACTGCATCCATTGCAAAACCTGTGACATTAAAGATCCTAGCCAAAATATTACTTGGGTGACGCCCGAGGGCGGCGGCGGTCCAAACTACCCGAATATGTAATCTCTACCGAAGAAGGCGCTCATTGAGCGCCTTCTTTTTACTTGCCTTACCCCTACATTTTGGCCACAATTGCACCATAAAAATCACATGCTTCAAATCAGCAACTCATTTCCATCTATACTCTACATAACAAGATCTACCGCAAGAGCAACAGGTTAGGCCAAATAAATGTCTTGTACGCTGTTTTATTCGGCATTAGACCAAAACTAAGGTTAACTTTTAACATTTCTGTCCGATACTAAGTCATTGGTAGAAAACGTCGACCCATATTTCTAAACGTATAACACAGGCATATTGATATTTATGATATTTAATAACCTTACTATTAAGCAGAAAATTCTGCTGACAGTGGCATTTGCAGTGCTGCTATCAACCATTCTGGTGGGCGTGCTCAGCCAACGCAGTGCTAAAAATGTGGTTCAGCAACGTATGCTCGGGTCGGAAATGCCCAGCCTAATGATGCAGATCCGCAACAAGATTGAGCTGGATATTTCGAGCTTAATGAATGCCGCCGAACAACTCGCCAGCAGCCGTATGTTACTGCAATGGCTTGAAAATGGCCGCCCAACGGAGCAAGAGCCCCAAGTCGTTGCCCAATTAAAGGACATCACCCGCCAATATCATTTGGCCCAAGCCTCCTATGCCGATAGACAAACCGCCGCCTATTATACTCAGGACGGTTTTTTACGCGTACTCACGCCCGCCCAAGATGGGTGGTTTTTTGGTTATCGTGATAGCGGTCAAGAGCGGATGTTAAACGTATTTACCGAAGCCAATGGTGAGGTAAAACTCTTTATAAACTATCAACAACCTAACGGTCGCGGACTTGTTGGTCTCGCCAAATCCCTCGATGATATGGTGCGACTCCTCGACTCTTTTAAAATTGAAAAAACCGGGTTTGTCTACTTAGTCGATGCCAAAGGTGAGGTAAAACTACATCCAGACGCCAACCAAATTGGCAAGAGCAGCCTCAAGAGTTTGTACTCGGGCGCCAACATGAGTTCATTACTCAATCGTAGTGATTTCAATCTTATTAATACCGACATCCAAGGTGAAAACACCTTTGTTGCCAGCAGTTATATTCCGTCGATGGATTGGTATTTGGTTGCCCAAGTACCTGAAGCCGAAGTCTTCGCCCTGCTGACAGATGCCGCCTATCAGATCCTAATTTGGACCGTAATCATTGCCGCGGGCTTTATCATGCTAGCCATTGTGGTAGCTGGCTCCGTGAGTCGCCCTATCGCCCAAGTCGCAGCAATGTTCCATGATATCGGCGAAGGTGAAGGTGATTTACGCCAACGCTTACCTGTAAATGGTGAAGATGAAATTGCCCAACTTGCCCAAGGATTTAATAGCTTTATCAGCAAAATCCAAGATTCTGTTATTGAAGTCGCGCAGACCAGTGAACAACTCGGCCTCTCGGCGAAAGATGTATCTAATCAAGCGCAGCAAACCCTTGAAGACAGCCATGAACAAAAAGACCGCACTATGATGGTGGTAACGGCCATCAATGAGATGGGTGCAACCGTAAATGAAATCGCCAGCAATGCCGCCCAAGCCGCTGTCGCCGCGAAAGATGCCGATACAGAATCCAATAGTGGCCAAGTGGTGGTAACGCGTGCCCGTGACACTATCAATCAGCTCTCCCATGATGTGGAACAAGTAGGTGAAGTGATTGAATCCCTCGCGACTCATACCAAATCTATCGGTGGCATCCTCGATGTGATCCGTGCTATTTCGGAGCAAACCAATCTATTAGCCCTCAACGCCGCGATTGAAGCTGCACGCGCAGGTGAAGCGGGACGTGGCTTTGCCGTAGTAGCAGATGAAGTCCGTAATCTGGCATCACGTACCGCAGCCTCTACTAACGAAGTCCAAGGTATGATCGACAAGTTGCAATCTGAAGCAAGCCGCGCAGTTAATGCCATGGCACAGAGCCGTGCTCGCTCACACGAAGGTGTAACAGCGGTTGATGAGGCTAGCCAGTCTTTGGTTGGCATTAGCGATCGTATTGGTCTTATCAGTGATATGAACATTCAAGTCGCGGCGGCAACAGAAGAGCAATCAACAGTGGTCGAAGATATTAACCGTAACGTGACCGAAATTAACGACATTACCCAACGCACCGCGAGCACAGCCCAAGCTGCGGCGCAGGCCAGTTTAGCGTTAAATCAACTCGCCCACCGCTTGGATACCTTGGTAGCTAAGTTTAAAGTGTAATTGTCAAACACAAAGATATTGATATAGAAATAAAAACGCCTTAGTGGATCTCCCTAAGGCGTTTTTATTACATAACTTAAAAGGCGATTAGTTATCGGAGAGAAACTTGATCGTCAGTGGATAGCGATAAACCTGCCCTTCACTGGCCTTAACTATGCCTAGGATAGTACAGACTAAGTCCAAAATGCCGAGGATGATAAGCAAGATAAATCCAATGCCTACAAACGCTAATATCCCACTGATGATCACGTAGATTAGTAGGCTTAGCTTAAAGTTCAGACAGCTGCGCCCACATTGGTCGACAAAAGCCGACTCTTCACGCTTCATCAGCCACAAAATGAGCGGACCAAGGATGGAGCCTAATGGCACTAAATACCCGATTAAACTAGAGGCATACACCAGTAAACCAAAATCTTTCTCGCTCTTCGTCACTGACTCTATCATGACACTTTCCCTGTATTATTGTTTGAAATATAAAAGTTATTAGCTCTTTGGCCCATACAAACGCATTTGCCAATCTTCGACTTGCTGCGTTGCTAAGCGGCGCTGTAGGCTATTCACCCAGCTTTGTGCCAGCCCTTCACAGGAGGCGAGTCTATCATAGGCTTTAGCGTTATATTGAGGAGAAAAATACAGCGCCATCGCCTCGGCAACGCTGATATCAGTTTTACGCTCAACTAATTCTATCTTGTCGCTTAACTGAATCACACCTGGGGTTAATACTCTGTAAAACCAACCGCATAACTGACTCTGCTGCATGGCAAGGGCAAATTCGCTATGGCCAAATTGCAGGTTCAATTTAAAGCAAGGTGAGCGCGGCTGAGTCACTTGCACTGTGACGGCACCGATTTGCAGCACATCCCCAATATTGACCTCGGTTTCATTTAAGCCAACCGTGCTGATATTTTCACCCATGCTCGGTGCATCTTCGAGTTGGGTGATTAAATCCCAACGACGGTATTGACCATAATGCTCACGGGGAAAATGATGCAATACTCGGTCAAGTCCGCCATGATGTTTAGGATCAGCCTGTGCATCGCCTTCCACATGGTCGACATTCACCACTAACTGCTGCGCCGATTTTTTACCGTCAATGCCAGTTGAAATGCCGCTAATTTCTTGCAGGCTCGCCCCTAAATACAAACCCGATAATCTGTTTACCAATAAGGTCGACATTGGTTACTCCCATCATTGTCGCCACACGGGGCCAAATAAAAACGCTAAGTATTACATACTCTAAACAAATCGAGCGTGCTCTAAAATCTGAGTATCACTGATTTAACACGACTTGATTACGGCCAGCTTCTTTCGCTTGATATAAAGCTAAATCGGCTCGTTTTATTAAATCCTCTGCCGGTTCAAGCTTTTGATATTCTGCAACACCAATACTGACTGTGATAGCAATATGTACTCCATTGACCTTCAACTCGCGCTGAGAAATCGAATCACGGAAACGTTCCGCCAACTCTGCCGCGTGGCTTAAATCCATCTCTGGCAATAACACCAAAAACTCTTCCCCACCCCAACGGCAAAGTATATCTTGCTGTTTTAGCTGGCTACGTAGCAGGTTAGTGACCGTTTTGAGTACTAAATCACCAATACTATGACCATAGCTATCATTCACTTTTTTAAAGTGGTCGATATCGACAAGGAGAACTGAAATAGGAGTTTGCGACAAATTAGCTTTGTCTAATGCCTGATGGAAATACTCTTCAAAGACTTGTCGATTAGCTGCACCAGTGAGTTTGTCAGTTGATGCCATAACCTCAAGTTTGCGCTGATAGCGCCCTAAGGTCATGTTTGAAATAAACAAAATACCTATGGTCACGACCAAACTTAGGGCTAAGTTCCCCCAAAAGGTATTAAGCAGTTCTTGTTCTTGCGGAGCATCTTCTTGCTCAACAATTAAATACCACTTGAACTCAGGCACTAATCGACTGTTTAAGTAGACCGTTTTACCGTTGCGCTGATAGCTAAATGCGGCGCTTGGACTAGTTAAAATGCGCGTTGATAGTTGCTCCAAGCCAGTGCTGGCTTGCAGTGAATTAGCGCCATCATATTCATCACCATGGAGAGTGACATTCCCCTGTCTATCGGTGAAAAAAACCCGACGGTTATAACGCTTTTGATAGAGTTCAATCAGCGCCTTGACCTTTTCAACTGCAAGGCCAACGCCAGTAACCCCCATAAACTTACCTTCAAAATCAAAAACTTTATAGTTAACAAATACGGTTGTTTTAGTGCGATCAGCGGTATCAGCATCGATATTAATTTCATAATGTTCTGATTCTGGTAACGAACGGACACGAAAATACCAAGCATCATTAGGCTCAATATCTTGGATTTTCTTTAACACCCCCGATGAGTGGTAGTAGTTGCGACTCTGTTCTGAAACAAAAAAGCTGGTGACAGTATCGTACTTATCCTGGATTTCTTTCAGATAACGGATCAGCTTTTCAGGCTCTTGCTCATGGTTTAATGTCCAATCACGCACAAAGGTATCCTGTGCCATAAGGGAGGAAATAAAGATCGGACGTAGTAGATCTTGTTGAATTTCTGAATAAATATTATCGCTTGTTAAAGGTAAAGTATTACTTTCAATTTGCTGACTCAAAGAGTCATGGGCCACTTTATAGCTAATACCACTGGTCACTAAAAAGGCAACTAGCAACAACACAGAAAGTAGCCAAATAAACTTCTTTTTATCATTCCAAACGTGATTGCCCATTTCCAACTCCAACAGCAGTAGGCTTATTATTTTGTAGTAGCGTGGTGAGTTACCTAAATGTTAACGCAATCCCTCAATGACCGCACAATATTTCCGCTATATGAATGTTCTTCGACGAAATAACATTATTCGAGGTAAAAAAATGCCCCGTTGGGGAAACGAGGCAAACAAGCGAACCAACAAAATGGGAGAAAAGCGCAAGCAAACGTTAAAGGACAAGAGCTCTCCGTCACTGTGCATACTTTATCAATCCAAGATGACAGAAAAATGACGTCCAAATTGTTTAACGGTTGCAGCCCATTTCCACATTATGCTTCTAAATACTGCTTTAAAGCTTCACCAGGAATAGAACTGTCTGTTGCGACTGCAAAAGCCGCCCAAACAGCACCTTCAGACATTGCTTGAGTGATAGATTTGCCAGCACAGAGTCCATGAATAAGCCCAGCAGCATAGGCATCCCCTGCACCCGTGGTGTCGACAACCTCAGCAGGCACCGCAGGCACATGCTGCACATCATCTTGGGTATAAACCTTCGCGCCACGGACACCATCAGTCACCACAAAATAACGTAATGATTCACCACCAATGCTTACACCGTAATCCCAAGAGGCGACATCACATCGTCCATGCATATCACTCATAGAAGCAAGTAGTACATGGCAAGGGCGTGGTCTATCATCCTTGGCCAGTTGCGCGATCACAAGGCAATGATCCAGTGCCGTTTTAGCCCAACTTACAGTCCCTTCCGCTGATGTATTAAAATACAACGCATCCCAATGCTGCCATTTTGGTGGAACTGATAACTCAAAAACTGGCCGCTGCGGGCGGATAATGGTGCGCTCACCGTCAGGAGTCATCACCAGTAGCATCTCGCAGGTATTCCCTGCGCGGCGCTGCACTAAACGACAATCAAGCCCTTGGGTACTCGCCTCGGCGATAGCCCAATCCCCCATTTCATCCCTACCCACTTGGCTGACTAATGCAACTCGATGACCTGCCCAAACAAGTCCAAGCCCCGTATTCGCCCCACCGCCGCCTAGCCGTTGACCGCCATCTTGATAATGAAAGCGACCACCGGTTTTTAAAGGTTTATCAAGGATTAACACACGGTCACAGTTAAGGTTGGCCACCAGCAAAATATTTGCCATGACAAGGCTCCATTGAAAGAGAATACCACGCCCAACCGGGACACGTTTGGGGCTAAAAGAGCCCCCAATCTAGACCAAAATGCGAGGTGGCACAATCTGAGTATCTAATACCTATTATTCAAATGTCAGCTTAAACGGGCTTTTGTTGTAAGACCTTGACCATAATCAAATTCAGCAACACCACACATTCAGGCTAAACAGTTAAAGACGATGTTCGATTAAGAACATGATAAATAATATGAATAATCTTGAAAAACGTAAGCTTTACTCATGAAAACATAAAAATGTCACCAAGATTCAAGCGAGCCTTAAATTAGAAAAAGGTTAAACTTGGTGCCAAGGATAAAAACGAAAGGAATTCGTATGTTAATGGGCTGGCTGCATGAAGATATGGATAGCGAAGAACAATTACGCCGTTATCGGCAATGCGTAGAGGAATTTCATCAGCTGAATTTTCATGATGTTTATGTAGCAAAAATCCAACATGAATATCGATTACTACAAACCTTGTTTGAAGAGCAGTCGATTCAACAAAGTGAGCCTGACTGCTCTGAAAAATAACACGAGAATTAATCAACCGCCTTAAATGGCGAAAGTGATGCAAACTTGACCTCAAGTTGCCAATCCTGAATAACCATCTCCGACGGTTGCCAACTGTCATCAACCCATTCGTAAAGTAGGCCAGGATCTTCCTCAGCATTCACCAATAAACGACGGCCATCTTTTAAAACAATCGTATAATCAAGCCCCTGCGCATCCACACTTTCAATATCCCCCAAGACTTTGTGGTGAATGCTTGCAATTGCCCCTGTAGCCTTAACTGCTTCAGTTTTATTCGCTCCGCTGTAAAGTCTTAATACCTCATTGGTAGCGGGTTTATGAAATAAAAACTCTTCAGTCACGCCCACAACGATCGACGGATCAAGCTCATACCAAGCGGGTATCCATAATGCGTTCATTGCCATCCCGTTATATCCTGCATAATAATTTTACGGACGTGAACATTCTGCCCTAACCTTAGCCGATAAAATACTGCCCAAAGATAAAATAATTTTATCCTTGCGCAATCCAGTAAACGGCAATTCCTTTATCAAATACAGATAAAGCTAGCCGAACAAGCCCGCTCTTAACCAAAACGGCTTATCTCTAAACCACTGGGTACAAACCCATTTTTGCCCCGCGGTTACCTCACAGCCACGGTGCAATGAGGAAGGAATGGGTTTGCCTGTTTGATCCGTATTGTCAAAAACCAAAATAGCGGCAGTCTCAGGTTTGACTTGTATATAAGGTGCCTTGAACTCCGTTTCGCCTCCGTCAAAATCATCATTAAGATACAAAATAGCCGTTTTTGACCTTTGGCCAAAACGTGCCAATTCGGCTTCAATTTCAGCCGTATATGCATGTATTGCATCATAATGCCATTGATAGAACTGGCCAGGCTCGTACCTAAGTACAACTATGGGTTCCGCAAACGCCAACTTAACCCCTACAAACTTGGCAATGACTCTTTCAACACAAGCCATTGCAAGATTGTCATTAGGGATCGGAGTGGGGTAATGCATGTTGTTGCGGATACCACTTTCGACACTCCCCTTTCCCTGATGTCCATACACAGTAATAGGCCGCAAATGGGGCAATGAACATCTCTTAATATCGTCTAATAAATTCACTGGGAGTTGTGAGTGGGACAGCGTTGCCGATTGCAGTTGCTTCCCGACTGAAGTCGGCTTGCGCTCAAAAGCCAATAGCGCAGCAAACACACTGATCGCATCAGCGTGGCGGGGCGTAATCGTTTTTAGCCAAGGTACGAAATAACAAAATTTCGCTTTAACCTCTTGCTCTTGCAGAGGATCTTCCATCAAAACATAGGAACCCCAAAACGATTTTAAACTCGCTAGTTCCTCTAACGCCCACTCAGCACTGAAAAACAAAGCGATGGCCAGCTCTCTTTCAGAAACCATGCTACGCATGCAGTGAACTAACCAAAAACGCACAAAATCAGCCGACTCAGTTGCCAACTTAAGTACTAACGCCTCAGGCAAACGATTGAAATAACGCTCTTCTAATAATTGAACAAATAACTGCTGCATATAAAGACCTATTCACAACTCAACCCTACTATGCTCATTAAAACTGAATCGAACCTGCTAAGAAACATTTTATTTACAATCGATCGTTTTATCGTCTTTTGTCTCTATCAATCTTGAGTACAAAAATACAATCCTAGTTTCATCTCAGGCTTGGTTTCTGTTAGCTTGAAAACTCAGATAAATAACTGCCACATTTTGTTGGTAAAGTGATCCGATAACCAACCGTGACGTATTGAGCCTGACAACCCATGGCAACAACAATGGCACCCGCTTGCCCTATGGAGAAATCGAACATGCCTGTTTTGCAAACACTCAAACTTACGGGTGATAATGAAACGCTAAAACGTCAAGCGCTTAAGCACTACTTCAACCAAACTTGGGCGCGCTATGAGTCACTCTTCGAGTTGATAAAACACGACCATGCCTATTATTTAAAAGCCGAGCCTTTACGCCATCCGCTGATTTTTTACTTTGGCCACACCGCGACCTTCTACATCAATAAGCTCAAACTGGGCAAATATCTTGAGGAGAGGGTCAACGATCATTTTGAGTCGATGTTTGCCATTGGTGTTGACGAGATGTCTTGGGACGATCTCAATGAAACCCACTACCAATGGCCAACGGTCACCGAGGTAAAAGACTATCGAGACAAGGTAAATCGCGTTGTTAACCAATTAATTGATACTATGCCAATCACCTTGCCTATCACTCAGGACAGTCCTGCTTGGGTCATTTTGATGGGGATTGAGCATGAACGTATCCATTTAGAAACCTCATCAGTCATTATCCGTCAGTTGCCTTTAGAGGATGTATCCCCAAGCGCTCACTGGCCTGAGTGCCAAGACTATGGAACGATAGACGCTAACCAGCTGATTGCTGTGGCGGGCAAAAAAATCACTTTAGGTAAAAAAGAGCAAGATGAAACCTACGGCTGGGACAACGAATACGGCAATAAGAGTTTTAAAGTGGCAGACTTTAAAGCTTCAAAGTATTTAGTGAGTAATCAAGAATATTTAAGCTTTGTTGAAGCAGGAGGCTATCAATCGCCCGAGTTTTGGAATGAAGAAGGTCGTGCATGGCTGGCTTACACTCAAGCCCAGATGCCACGTTTTTGGCGCCGTTATGAGGGCCAATGGTGGCAACGAAATCTTACCAGCGAAATTCCACTTCCCCTTAATTGGCCAGTTGAAGTCAATCAACTCGAAGCTAAAGCGTTTTGTTATTGGAAAGCGCGCCAGACTCAAAGCAACATCCGCCTACTGACAGAGGCGGAATGGTATATTTTACGAGAAAATATTCCAACCGATGCCCCCGACTGGCAAGAAGTACCAGGGAATATCTCGCTGGCCTACTACGCTTCCTCTTGTCCGGTAAATCGCTTTAAACATAATGAATTTTACGACATTGTCGGTAATGTCTGGCAATGGACCGAAACTGCTATCGATGGTTTTAATGGCTTTGCAGTGCATCCACTCTACGATGATTTTTCAACGCCAACTTTCGATGGTAAACATAACCTGATTAAAGGGGGCTCTTGGATCTCGACGGGCAATGAAGCCATTGCAGCCTCTCGCTACGCGTTTCGCCGTCACTTCTACCAACATGCCGGATTTCGTTATGTGGAGTCCCTGCAAAACCCAGAGCAAATGGCCGAGGTTAATGTGTACGAAACCGATGAACTGATTTCTCAATATTTAGAATTCCATTATGGCGCTCAATATTTTGGCGTCCCGAATTTCTGCGTTAATGGCGTTCAACAGGCGTTAAACGAAATCCAACTTGAGCATACCGCGAAGGCATTAGACATCGGCTGTTCGGTGGGCCGAGCCAGCTTTGAGTTAGCTAAAGTGTTCGACCATGTTGACGGTATCGATTTTTCGGCCCGTTTTATTCAACAAGCCTACGCGCTGACTGAACAAGGCGAAAAACGCTATACCATCCGCACCGAGGGCGATTTACAAGAGTTTAAGAGTGTCAGCCTTGCTAAACTGGGCTACCAGGAAGAAGCCCAAAAAGTCAACTTCATGCAAGGTGATGCCTGTAATCTTAAGCCCATCTACACAGGTTACGACTTAGTTTATGCCTCAAACCTTATCGACAGGTTGAACGATCCCAAACATTTCCTCACCAGTATTGGCCAACGCATTAACCAAGGTGGCTACCTAGTGATTGCATCACCTTATACTTGGCTTGAAGATTACACACCAAAAGAGAAATGGCTCGGAGGTATTAAAGTGAAAGGAGAAAATTTCACCACTTTAGATGGGTTGACCGAAACCTTGATCGGCCAATTTGAGCTAGTCGCGGTTAAGGAAATCCCCTTTGTTATCCGTGAAACTAAACGCAAGTTCCAACATTCCCTCTCAGAAATGACGATCTGGCGTAAACGATAACCGAGAACATTAAAGAAAAAATCCGCCAGAGAATCACTTCTGGCGGATGCATAACAGACAGCTCTGTGACATTCGCGGCCCCAATGGCAAGGATCTGCTTTTGATATTGCTTACCGATAACCAAGTTGATTTACTAAGCCAATAAACTCTCTGTTCTGGAAGCGGCTAGGCTTATCACAGCACTGTACTCCTCTACTAGGGCGTGTTGACGTTTCAGTAGAATAACGACACATCATTCCTCGTTTCGCGAGCACGTGCTTGCCAGAACGAACAAAATCTAATCTCGAAACGTGAACACGCCCTAATACCAATGGCATAAAACATCTGTTCATTCAGCGCAAGTTCAAAGTGCTTTAGGCAAGTCGAAGCATAATAGAGCTGTATCAGAAGTCTTTAACCTAATATAAAGTACTTCATCCAGCCATCACCTGCACTATGGTTGCTAAGCCAGATTATTTTATTGGGTATGCCAGCACCAACGAGTAATAACATAGAATAACTTATAAAGTTTATGCACTTACACCCAAAACAAATCCTGTGTGCACAACATCCTATTTATTAAACAGCTACAGAGTAAAAATCATATTGACGACAGAATTAAAATAACTTTGAATTGCATACATATTCACAAAACATAAAGTAATTGGAGCACGGGATGGAACGAATTGAGCAAGTAGCAGTAGCCAAAAAAGCCAATATCTATTTTGAGGGTAAGGTCGCTAGCCGCAGTGTATTTTTCAGTGACGGTAGTAAACAAACCCTAGGCGTAGTGCTTCCAGGAGAATACGAGTTTTCCACCTCGCAGGGTGAAATCATGCAAGTTACCAGCGGCAGTTTTGAGGTATTACTGCCAAATAGCTCAACTTGGCAAACCTTTAGCGAAGGCAGTCAATTTGAACTCGCGGCCAATGTCAGCTTTAAAATTCGCAATAGCGACATAGCAGAATATTGCTGCAGCTATCTATAGCGTTCAAGTCGATGGAATGCTTAGTCAACTGAGCATTCCTCTATTTACATAATACGTCTGTATAAAAACCAATCACTAGACGACTGGTCTAATTTGCTATAGACTCCTGCGCCATGAAAACAGAAACCCAATCAACCCGTCAGCATATTCTCGACGTCGGTTACTCGCTGATCGTTAAGCAAGGCTTTTCGTGTCTAGGGTTAGCCCAATTACTCAAGACCGCCCAAGTACCAAAAGGCTCGTTTTACCATTACTTTGAATCCAAAGAGCAATTCGGTGAGGCACTGTTAACCAGTTATTTTGAGCAATACCAAACAGAGCTTGATAGCTTATTTGCCAACCCACAGCTCTCTGGCTTTGATCGCCAAATGCAATACTGGCAAAGATGGTTGCACGTGCAGCAGGACGGTTGTGTCGATCAAAAATGCCTAGTCGTTAAGTTAAGTGCTGAGGTTGCCGATCTCTCTGAGGCTATGCGCCTTGTGCTTTTAAAGGGGTCAACTGGCATCATTGAGCGCTTAACCCAGTGCATTCAAGTGGGGATTGCCGATAAATCCATCTGTGAACAGGATGCTCAGGCAACAGCAGAGTTGTTGTATCACATGTGGCTCGGCGCCAGTTTGATGAATAAACTCGGCCACAGCCGCGTAGCTTTAGAGCGCGCCCTTGCAATGACCGAATCTATTTTAAAGACCAAAACTATGGGTTAATGCCAGCAACACTGGCACACCAATTAATCTGCAACCCGTTAATGAACAATCAAATATCACCTCGTCGGCTTGATTTATCATTTAGTAGCCAAACAAATCTAGACGACTGGTCTACTAAATTTATTTTCCAACCATAGGACACATAGCAGTATGTTTAATTTCACCTACTACAATCCAACTCGCATTCATTTTGGTAAAAATACCATAGCTGAAATCGACACCTTAGTGCCTAGCAATGCCAGAGTGATGGTGCTATTTGGCGGCAGCAGCGCCAAACGAACAGGTACCTTAGCCGAAGTAAAACAAGCGCTTGGAAATCGTTTTGTGGTCGAATTTGAGGGGATCGAACCCAATCCAACCTACGAAACTCTGATGCAAGCGGTCGCGCAAGTACGTGAATTACATATCGACTTCTTACTCGCCGTTGGTGGCGGTTCGGTCATCGATGGCACTAAGTTTGTTGCCGCGGCTGCGGTATTTGAAGGCGAGCCTTGGGATATTCTCACGAGCTGGGGCACCAAGGTGACCAAAGCCATGCCATTTGGCTCGGTATTAACCCTACCGGCCACAGGTTCAGAGATGAACAATGCCAGTGTGGTGACCCGTAAATCTTTGAAAGCAAAGCTGCCATTCCGTAACGATTTAGTGTATCCACAATTCTCCATCCTCGATCCCACCAAAACCTTTACCCTACCGGAAAGACAAGTGGCGAACGGTGTTGTCGATGCGTTTGTGCATATCACCGAGCAATATCTCACTTACCCAGTCAATGCCGCGGTGCAGGACAGATTTGCCGAAGGTTTACTGCAAATTTTGATTGAATTAGGCCCACAAGCACTCACAAAACCTGAAGATTACGATATCCGCGCCAACCTGATGTGGGTCGCAACCATGGCACTCAATGGCACGATTGCCACAGGCGTTCCGCACGATTGGGCAACTCACATGATTGGCCATGAGCTCACCGCACTCTATGATATTGACCATGCGCGTACCTTAGCCATTGTATTGCCAGCACTATTACGCTGCACAAAAACGGCTAAGCGTGAAAAATTACTGCAATTTGCAGACAGAGTATGGCATATCACCACAGGCTCCGAAGACGAACGAATCGAGGCCGCGATTGCGAAAACCCAAGCATTTTTCGAAGCCATGGGCATTGCAACGCACTTATCTGGCTATGATTTAGGTAAAGAAGCTGTCGATGCGGTTGTTGCTCAACTCGAGAAACATGGCATGGTTGCTTTAGGTGAACATGGCAATATCGATCCCGCCATGAGCCGCGATATTTTAACCCTCGCCTTATAGTTCAATCTCACACCTCTGCAATCCCATGCTGCCGTGAGACTTTACACTATCAACGCACCATAATGGTGCGTTGATATTCCCTCAAACGGGGCAAAGGGTACTCACACTTAGGGGCATCAAGTTTTAAAGAAATATTTGTAATGGCGTTGGCGACATCATTCAGTCACACCTTGTCATCTTGTAAACCCGTTTATCGCCGATAAATCCTCATTACTGATGCACAAACACCATGATTTTTGATGAAAAAACGACTACTCTTGGATAATCTTATCTTACTGATAAAAGGATTTTTGCATGCGTTTATTTACTCTCATCAGCTTAGTGCTGCTTAGCTTATTCGCGCAGGCAACAGTATATAAGTGGGTCGATAAGGACGGTAAAGTTCATTATTCCGATGAGCCACATCCAAATGCTGAGATTGTTGAATTAAAAGAAAAAACGCTAAACCAAATTACACTTCCCCCCGTAAACCCTGATACAAATGACTCGCAAGCCATTGAACAAACCAAATACCAAGTCGTCATAACTTCCCCTGAAGAAGAGGAAACCGTCAGGGATAATAATGGCGATTTCCAAGTCACAGCCACAGTAACCCCTGAAATCAAGAGCCAATATTTGATGGCCCTTAAACTCGATGGTAAAGCCATCGGCCAACCCCAAATTGGCGGCACATTTCAGTTGAACAACATCGACAGAGGTGAACATACCATTGTTGTCGATGCGATGACTCAAAACGGCAAAGTCTTTGCATCTAGCTCACCAAGAAAGATATTTCTTCATCAAGCGGCGATGACTCCAGCACCTAAAAAGCAACCAAAATCAAATTAAATTGTTTAATAATAATTAGTTAGGTTGCAAGCAATACATTAAGCCGTTTGACGAAGTCGAGTTGCAGCATGCACCAAATCGGTGCAACATAAGGGTGCAACCCTATTTTCAGGAACGGTAGATGGATAAAGAGACTCTGCTCAATCATTTAGTGACCGCGGTACTGGTCATCGATAAGGATCTTAAGCCTTGTTATGCCAACGCCGCTGCAGAGCAACTGTTAGGTGTCGGTAGCCACAGGCTAGTCGAACAAGCATTACCCGAGCATTATCAAGCGCTCGGTGTCGACGCTCAGCTCCTTAGCGATGCGGTAAAGGCTGGGCAAAGTCTCACCGTTAACACCGCGACGTTAGTCACCTTAGATGCCCAGCATCACACCGTCGATCTGACACTGATCCCGCTCGAGGATGAAGCACAGCTGAGCCTGCTTGAACTTAGGCAAGTCGACCAACAACGACGTATCCACCAGCAACTTAGCCAAGATGCACAGCAGCAGGCGGCACAATTCTTAGTGCGTAACTTAGCTCATGAGATTAAAAACCCCTTAGGCGGCTTGCGTGGCGCAGCGCAATTGCTCTCGCGGGAACTCGACGATCCCGCGCAAAAGGAATTTACTAATCTCATCATCGAACAAGCTGATCGGCTGCGTAGCTTAGTCGACCGACTGCTCGGCCCGCAGCGCCCCACTCAACATAGCCTGCATAACATTCATCAAGTGGTGCAAAAAGTGTACAAGTTGGTGGAAATCGCACTGCCAGCCAATATCCAGTTGAAACGGGATTATGATCCCTCGATCCCCGATATCGAGATGGACCCAGATCAAATGCAGCAAGCGGTGTTGAATATTTTGCAGAATGCGGTGCAAGCCCTCGAGTATACCGGCGGCGAAATCCTGATCCGCACCCGCACGCAACACCAAGTCACTATCGGTTCGCAGCGCCACAAGCTCGTACTGACCCTGTCCATTATCGACAATGGCCCAGGCATTCCACCTGAGCTCATGGACACACTGTTTTATCCCATGGTCACCAGCCGTGAGCAAGGTTCTGGGCTGGGTCTATCGATTGCCCACAACATTGCCAGATTACATTCGGGCAGAATTGATTGCGTCTCCAGCCCAGGACACACAGAATTTATTATCTCTCTACCGATTTTAAGTGCCAAATAATTAAGCAAAACCAACACATACCGTATGAGGAAGCAAAATGCGAATCAGTGAACAAGTGTGGATCCTCGACGATGATAGCTCAATACGTTGGGTGCTCGAAAAAGCGCTCCAAGGCGCTAAACTCAGCACCGCCAGCTTTGCTGCGGCCGAATCACTTTGGCAAGCATTAGAGATTGCCCAACCACGGGTCATCGTCTCGGATATTCGTATGCCGGGCACCGATGGCTTAACTCTGCTTGAAAGACTGCAAATCCACTATCCGCATATTCCCGTTATCATCATGACGGCGCATTCGGACTTAGACAGTGCCGTGAGTGCCTATCAAGCTGGGGCGTTTGAGTATTTGCCAAAACCCTTTGATATTGATGAAGCAATTTCCCTCGTTGAGCGTGCGCTGACCCATGCAACAGAGCAAAGTCCAACGCCAGCGGCGCAGGAAACTCAAGTCAAAACCCCCGAAATTATCGGTGAAGCCCCCGCGATGCAGGAAGTGTTTCGTGCCATTGGTAGGTTGTCGCGCTCTTCAATCAGCGTACTGATCAATGGCCAATCAGGCACAGGTAAAGAGCTAGTCGCAGGCGCACTGCATAAGCACAGTCCGCGTAAAGATAAACCTTTTATCGCCTTGAATATGGCGGCGATTCCCAAGGATTTAATCGAATCAGAACTGTTTGGCCACGAAAAAGGCGCCTTTACTGGTGCGGCTAACGTGCGTCAAGGGCGCTTTGAGCAAGCTAACGGCGGCACCCTGTTTTTAGATGAAATCGGCGATATGCCGCTAGACGTGCAAACCCGTTTGCTACGGGTTCTCGCCGATGGACAGTTTTATCGAGTCGGCGGCCACAGTGCTGTACAAGTGGATGTGCGCATCATTGCTGCCACCCACCAAGATCTTGAGCAATTAGTCCTAAAAGGCGGATTTAGGGAAGACTTATTCCACCGCCTCAATGTGATTCGTATCCATTTGCCACCGCTGTCACAACGCCGTGAGGATATTCCTCAACTCGCAAGCCACTTTTTAGCCTCCGCCGCCAAGGAGATTGGTGTCGAAGCCAAAATCCTCACCAAGGAGACCGCCGCTAAGCTATCGCAATTGCCATGGCCGGGCAACGTTAGACAACTCGAGAACACTTGTCGCTGGCTCACCGTCATGGCCTCAGGACAAGAAATCCTGCCCCAAGACTTGCCGCCCGAGTTACTTAAGGAACCTACCAGTATTAATCCAATGGCGAAAGGCAGCCAAGATTGGCAATCGGCACTCACCGAGTGGATCGACCAAAAACTGTCTGAGGGAAATAGCGATTTATTAACCGAAGTACAGCCTGCCTTTGAGCGCATATTACTCGAAACCGCATTGCGACATACACAAGGGCATAAACAAGAAGCGGCAAAACGTTTAGGCTGGGGCAGAAATACTTTAACGCGAAAACTGAAAGAATTGTCTATGGATTAACCATCCATTTAAAAGCAAAAAAGGGATGGTGATATCCCTTTTTTATTATTTAGATTAAATCTAAATAATTAGAACTGGTAATGCACACCAATCGCCAGTTGTTTAATATCGGTATCGATATCTTTCACATTTAAATAATTGTGGTCAGCGTCTAAATCACCGCTAGTAACATCGTAACTCAAGCGAACATTTAAATGCTCTGTCACAGCAGCGTTAATACCAACACCGTAGGTCCAGCCATAGCCTGTGAAATCTTCATCAAAACCAAAACCGTCAATATTCATAGCCATAGATGCAACACCGACCTTTGCATAAGCTGAGAACATATCATTGATTTGCATAGTAAACTTAGGTGTAAAAGTAAGTACACCCGCAGAAATATCGACATCCTTATCGCCTAAATCGCCAGTTGCAAATAAATTCGCCTCTAAACCAAACCATTCGTTAAAGTTGTAACCACCGTATACACCGAAACCTGTCCCTGTTTCTCCATCATCAAGCACATCAACAGTCACGCGATTTAGTGCACCACCCACATAAAAACCTGTGGTGTCAGCTGCCGCTACAGCTTGGCCTGTCACTAATACTGCTAGTAAAGAACCCGCAACTAAAGATAGTTTTTTCATTACATTTCCCTAATGAGTTAACCTAAGTAGTAAACGCCGCGAATAATATAACAAACACAAAATAAGAGTAATAGTTTGTAAAGGCTAAATACACTTTATACAGAAAGCATTCAGCTTTAAATAAAACGAGCATGTATGAAAAGAGACTTAAGCATTAACTAACGACTCGCAATACATTCATAATCGCGAAATAACACCAACGAATAAGGGAAAGACGTTTTCGCTCATCGAGGCATTCACTAATCATGACTTTTCCCGATAGTGCACAAATTACCCGACTGCGCCACATTAATAATGGCCAAACATGTAGTCGATACTCCCGCTGCGCAATATTGAACTGAGTAATTCTCGGCCAATAATATAAGGATTGACGCAGGATAAGCTCGCTCCAAACGCCCATAGGAAGATTCACTAGATTATGATCAGAGAGGTTTGAGTCAAGTCCCCCGCTCGCGCTGGGGACATGCTCGGCAATCAACTCAAAGCGAGTCGACAATCGATGATAACGGCAGATGAGCCGCGTATTAGCATCAAACAGGTGATACTGCCGCTGCATCCATGGCATAACCACTCCTTTGGTATGTCAATAATCGCTTTAGTGTTTTACCGCGGTTATTGAGTCGTTGGCTCCACTTGTACGGGATCTTGGTGAATAATCACCTCGGCATCTTCAAAGGCGGCCTTTACCCTAAGCCCTGTGGTATCGGCAATACTGTGCGCCTCGTTTAGGCTTAAATGGCCGTCTAACTCCAAATGGAATTGAATAAAAATGGTTTTACCTGCTTGGCGCGTCCGTAAATCATGAAGCCCTAATACTCTTGGATCTTCCTTAGCAATTTGTTTTATCCGCTGACGGGTTTCTTCATCTAACTCACGATCTAACAATGCTTGAATCGAGCGGTAACCTAAATCAAAAGCCTGCCGGCCTATGTAACAGGCAATCAGTACTGCAAATAGACCATCCGCCCACCACCAGCCATATTGAGACAATATAAGTGCTAAAAGCACCGCGGCATTGAGAAATAAATCTGACTTATAGTGCAACGAATCGGCTTCAACCACAGTGCTATTCGTTGCCGCTAGCGCCCGTTTTTGCAGCAAAACTAAGGCGAGTGTTAGCACAATTGCGACTACAGAAACCACTACGCCTAAGGTGGCATTTTCAACGGGTGAAGGATTTAGCAAACGTTCGCCGCCATAAAATAGCAACAGAAATGCCGATCCCATAATAAAAGCCGATTGCGCTAGCGAGGCTAATGGCTCAGCTTTGCCGTGACCATATCTGTGGTCATGATCTGCGGGAACGAGAGCATAGCGAATGGCAATAAAATTGATAATCGAGGCGAGTGCATCGGCGAATGAATCCGTCAAGGATGCCAACATACTGGCAGAACCGGAATACAACCAAGCTAACAGTTTGATTGTGATAAGGGTCAAAGCAGTAGCCACGGAAGCGCGACTAGCTAATTTGACCCAAAAATCGTATTGGGAAGTTTCAGTCATAGGGGTCTATATCGGGAAGCTATGACTCTATTGTATATCAGCTTACAAGCTTAACTGCGAGGTTCTTTAGCAGCTTGTGCTTCAAATCGCGCTTTAAACTTAGCTTGTTGCTCGGGCGTCAGCAGATTGTAAATTTGATTCTGCATCTTCATCCTTTCAATCGCTTGCGTTAGACGTTTTTCCTGCTGAGCACTCAGCAGTGCCTTAGCTTGCGCCTCATCGAAGGTGGCCGAGGTGATCAACCCATGCATTTCAGTTCGGTGCGCTAAACGCTCTTCCTTCGAAGGTCTATCATCACTACGTGCTGCACGTTGCTCGGCAAACAGTTTTTTAATGTCTGCTTTTTGTGCATCAGTTAAGTCTAATCCTTCGAACATTCTATGCATGCCATCATGCTCCATGCGATCGCCACGTTTATGAAACTCACCACGAGAATGATCACAGCCTTGGCTAGGCTCAGCACTCACTGCTGTCGCCAATACTGCGGAACTTGCTAAGATGGCAAATAGACCTGCTTTTAAAGGAGATAATGTTTTCATCATATTAACCTCAATAATTCAACTTCATGTTGTAAAGATAAGAAATAGTGACGACCCTTTTAAAAGCCGAATCACTTTCGACGATAACAGTCTAAAGCCTCATATGTAAGTGAGGGCGTGACCTGAGTAAATCAGTGTAAAGTTGCGATAAGAACTATCCCAAAACAATCTTAAGATGTTGAAACTCGCGTATTAAGAACAGCTTGAGCATACAAATTCCCTATTCTTTACTTTGGCTTACATTGCTACACAGCAATTGACATCAAAAGAGGTATACTCAGGCAAAATACTAAAAGAGCCTGCGGTTTAGCGCACGACTCTTACACTAGTTCACCCAGATTAAGGAACACTATGAGTCGGATATTATTAATCGATGATGACCTTGGTTTATCAGAACTCCTCGGACAATTACTCGAACTCGAAGGGTTTAAGCTCACGCTGGCCTACGATGGCAAGCAAGGCCTAGAACTGGCCCTCGCGGGGGATTACGATCTGATCTTACTCGATGTGATGTTACCTAAATTAAACGGTTTTGAAGTGCTACGCGCCCTGCGGCAACACAAGCAAACACCGGTGCTGATGCTCACCGCCAGAGGTGATGAAATTGACCGTGTGGTGGGGCTTGAAATCGGTGCCGATGACTATTTACCTAAGCCCTTCAATGACAGGGAGCTTATCGCTCGAATTCGTGCCATCATTCGTCGCTCACACTTAACCGCCCAAGAAATTCATGCAACACCCGCGCAAGAGTTTGGTGATTTACGCTTAGATCCCTCACGCCAAGAAGCCTACTGCAATGAGCAACTGATTATTCTGACGGGAACCGAGTTTACCCTCCTACACACGCTAGCGCTGCATGCGGGTGAATTGATGAATAAAGAAGAGCTTAACGAGATAGTGCTCGGCAAAAAACTCATGCCCTTCGACCGCAGCCTGGATATGCATCTCTCGAATCTCCGCAAAAAGCTTCCCGAGCGCAGCGATGGCAGACCCAGGGTGAAAACTATTCGTGGCAAAGGTTATATCTGGTTACCATAACGGCGGGAACAACTGTGCCTAATCGCTTATTTATCAAATTACTGCTCGGATTTTGGCTCTGTAGTTCGTTGATTATTGCCTTAGTCGGGCTGTTGCCTTTGTTGCAACAAAATCACGACCGCGCCCCAATACCGCCCCACCTGCAAAAAGTACTGGCGACCGTAGCGCAGCGCATTCAAGAAAATCCAACTCTGCTTAAGTCCGATTTTCTGCGCCGCTGGGAGAGGCATCGAGATATGGAAGGCAAACCGCTGCGGCTGTATCTCACCAATAGCCAAGGCCAAGTGATTAACACCAATAGAATCAGCCGTGGTGTACGCAGTTTTATGCTGATGGCCGATGAAGAAAAACAGCCAATTAGCCACCAATTTAAAGATGAATTAGTATTTGGCCCACACCAATTTACTCTGGAGGGAGAAACCTATTTTCTCTATGGTCGACTGCCAGATATTCATCCTCGGCCCTGGTTCTTCTTCTTTATCGAAAACAAACTACTCACCCTCAGTTTGGCAATACTGCTGTCGGGATTACTCTGCGCCCTACTCGCTTGGCATTTGGGTAAGCCACTCAGTTCACTCAAGAAAAGTGCAGATGCCCTCGCAGAAGGTGATCTCAGCAATCGGGTGGATAAGGCAACCACCCAACGTAACGATGAAATCGGCCAACTCGCCACTGCGTTTAACAGCATGGCGGACTCGATTGAGGCCATGGTCAAAAATCAACAACGTTTGATGGGTGATATTTCCCACGAACTGCGCACCCCACTGACCCGCCTGCAATTGTCACTGGCACTGGCCCGCAAGAAAGGCCAGCAGACCACTGAAACCGACCGCATTGCCTACGAGGCCGAGCAATTAGAACAACTGATTGCCGAGCTGCTGGAGCTATCGCGGGTCAAACTTAGCACCAATGAGACTAAGGTGCGCCTTGGCTTAGCCGAGTCGCTAAGCCAAGTATTGGACGATGCCGAATTTGAAGCCGATCAACAGGGTAAAAAGATCACTATCGATATCGATGAAGCCATCGAACTCAGCCATTATCCGAAATCCCTGTCCCGAGCGATAGAAAACCTGCTGCGCAACGCGATTCGTTATGCCCAGAGCGATATTCACCTGCGCGCGAACCAAGCCAGCGGCCAAGTACAGATCACCATTACAGACGATGGTCCGGGGATAGATCCTGCTGAACTTGAAGCGATTTTTAAACCCTTCTATCGCCCCGATTCGGCAAGGCAGCGGGAAAGCGGTGGTTGGGGCCTAGGACTCGCCATTACCGAAGCAGCCATTAGCGCCCATAAAGGCAAAATCAGAGCCGAGAATTGTCAGCCCCACGGCCTTGAAGTCAATATCAGTTTACCGACCTAAAAACATAAGCCCCGCTAACACAGTTAGCGGGGCTTATATCATCAACGGCCAACTGCCGTTAATTCTTAATCCCTAGCTGTTTTAATTTGCGATACAAGGCATTACGACTAATCCCCAAACGCTTTGCGCACTGGCTCACATTGCCCTCGCAGGCACGGTAAGCCTGTAACACGTTCAGATTTATGGTTCCGTGGAGCGAGTCTATGGTGACGGAGCTAGGCTCGGACAGTTCGTGCGGATGCGCCGTGGTTTCCGCGTCGACAAATTCAGTTAAAGTTTGCGGCTCAAACGCCAGATCCATTAGCTTTTGAGCAAGGTAATCGGGGAGATGATTGATCTCGAGTACAACCTCACCTTCGGCCATCAAACACGCCACCTGCATCAAATTATCTAACTCTCGCAAATTGCCGGGCCAATCGTAACGCATCAGTTGCGCCAATAACTCAGCACACAAGGTTTGTGGGCCGCTGCGGTGACGGCGGTGCAATTTATGGATGATGCGCTCAATATCCTGCCGCTCACGCAGCGCAGGCAAGCGCACCTGCAATCCATTAAGGCGATAAAACAAATCCTGACGGAACAGCCCCTGCGACACCAGCGACTCTAAATCCATATGGGTCGCGGCGATGATCTGAATATCGACCTTAACACTTTGATTACTGCCGACAGGAACGACCTCACGCTCCTGCAGCACCCGGAGTAACCGGCTTTGCGCCGCCAGCGGCATCTCGCCAATTTCATCGAGGAACAAAAAACCACCGTGGGCTTGGCGGATCTTACCGATAAAACCAGTTCGATTCGCGCCAGTAAAAGCCCCTGCCTGATAGCCAAATAACTCAGACTCAACTAACTCCGCAGGCAAGGCGGCGCAGTTCACCGCCACCAAGGGCTGCGCGCGGCGCGAACTCTGGGCATGGAGTTTTTTGACAAACTGCTCTTTACCCACCCCAGTTTCACCGAGCACCAGCAAAGGGATTTGTTTAGTGATGACCTTATTCGCTTGCTGCCAAGCCCGCTCAAGCAAAGGATCGCGAAACCTTACCCCCAATTGACTCTGCGGCTTATCTTGAATCGTCTTGGCACTTTTGGTCTGCGTAACACCTAACGCCTGAGTCTGTAAGTGCAGGGCCAAATCCCGATTAAAGCCCCCCGCACGCGTCCAGCTATCCCCCAAATGCAGCTCGAGGCTATCACCTAGCTTGGCTTGACTCAGCAATTGTTTTGCCATGGGATTACAGCCCACAATCCGTCCATCACTGTCGGCGATCACTATGCCTTGCCAGCCAGAACTTAATAAACTCGGCTCGGCGGCTAAATCAATCCGATAATGGCTATCGGGCAGATGACACAACAACGCAGTCTCAACCTGCTGCGCCAGACTCGACACTAACATTAAGGTCTGCTGTGAATGCCGCTGTTGCTCACTGGTGATATCGAGCACTCCGAGCATCTCGCCTTGGGGTGAAAAAATAGGGCAAGCAGTGCAACTCATAAAACGATTTTGGCGGATAAAATGCTGCTCACCGACCACTGACACCGCCTGTTTGGCCATGAGCGCCGTACCTATGGCATTGGTGCCTTTATACTGTTCAAGCCAGTTAACCCCAATATCAAGCGCTACATCCGCTAACTTACTGGAATAACGACTCACGCCCCAATGTTTCAGCACATAACCGTCAGCATCGGAGAGCAATAACCGGCTATTGGATTGCGCCATGAGTTGGTTAAATAAGGGTAAAGCATGGGATTGCACCAGCTCGATGAGCTGCTGATATTGCTCATGTTTATGTTTGAGCTCCGAGCGCGTGAGCCTGAGATCCTCACCAGCACGAAACTCTGATAAGCCAGCACCTAAGCTACGCTGCCATGAATCGGTTAACCATGCCTGCGTAGTTGGAAAATGCGGTTTAACTGTCATAGCCATGCTCCCCGAGCGCTGCTCCACTTCGGCACACCCATGGTGTGTCGTTGGATGACAAAATGACCACAGGGCAACTTTCCATCCTTGAATGCCCTATTGTTTTGGATCTGCAAAATTAGCTTTTCATCATACTGTTAGCTCAACAAGTGTACAACTCCTGCCAGTTTGGCACTGTCCTTGCGATATCCGTTTATACGCAGCGCTCAGGTGTTGCGTAAGAGAACACCAACTTAATCAACAACTTTGTCAGTCAATCCGATTGGCAAAGGATAAAAATAACAACAGTGCTCAAACCTATTTCAACAAGACCCATGCTGAGACGCTACACATTTAGCGTTTTCGGCAGCCACAGAAGGAATAACACTATGATTTATGCTCAACCCGGAACTCCTGGTGCCATCGTTAACTTTAAAGAAAAATACGCCAACTTTATCGGTGGCAAATGGGTCGCCCCAGTTAACGGCGAATACTTCGATAATCGCTCCCCCGTCAATGGTCAAAACTTCTGTAAAATTCCCCGCTCCGACTATCGCGATATCGAACTGGCGCTCGATGCGGCCCACGCCGCTAAGGATGCTTGGGGAAAAACCTCGGTCACCGAGCGTGCGAATTTACTGCTGCGTATCGCCGATCGCGTTGAGCAAAATCTCGAATACTTAGCCGTTGCCGAAACCTGGGAAAACGGCAAAGCGGTGCGTGAAACTCTCAACGCCGACTTGCCTCTGTTTGTAGACCATTTCCGTTACTTCGCTGGCAGCATTCGAGCACAGGAAGGCAGCGCCGCCGATATTGATGGCAACACCGTCAGCTATCACTTCCCTGAACCTTTAGGTGTCGTCGGGCAAATCATCCCGTGGAACTTCCCGCTATTAATGGCAGCATGGAAAATCGCCCCCGCGCTCGCCGCAGGTAACTGTGTGGTACTCAAACCCGCCGAGCAAACGCCGGTCTCTATCCTTGTGCTACTCGAACTGATTGAAGATCTGCTGCCGCCCGGCATCCTTAACGTCGTCAACGGTTTTGGCGCTGAAGCGGGCCAAGCCCTCGCCACCAGCAAACGTATCGCTAAACTGGCCTTTACTGGTTCCACCGAAGTCGGTTACCACATCTTAAAATGTGCAGCCGAATCACTGATCCCATCGACCGTAGAACTCGGCGGTAAATCGCCTAACCTCTATTTCGCCGATGTGATGGACCACGAAGACGAGTATTTAGATAAGGCCGTCGAAGGCATGTTGTTAGCCTTCTTCAACCAAGGCGAAGTCTGTACTTGCCCATCAAGAGTGTTAATCCAAGAGTCGATTTACGATCGCTTTATCGAAAAAGTGCTCGCCCGTGCGCAAACCATCAAGCAGGGCAACCCACTGGATACCGCCACCCAAGTGGGCGCACAGGCCTCCCAAGAACAGTTTGATAAAATCTTAAGTTACCTTGCCATTGGTAAAGATGAAGGCGCGCAGGTGCTCTTAGGTGGCTCGCTCTGCCAGCTCGAAGGCGATCAAAGCAAAGGCTATTACATCAGCCCAACGATCATGAAAGGCCATAATAAGATGCGGATTTTCCAAGAGGAAATCTTCGGTCCGGTTATTTCGGTCACCACCTTTAAGGATGAAGCCGAAGCCTTAGCAATTGCCAACGATACCGAATACGGCCTTGGTGCGGGTGTATGGACGCGGGATATGAACCGTGCCCAACGTATGGGCAGAGGCATTCAGGCTGGCCGCGTATGGATTAACTGCTACCACGCCTATCCTGCCCACGCGGCCTTTGGCGGTTATAAAAAGTCTGGCATCGGCCGTGAAACCCACAAAATGATGCTCAATCACTATCAAAACACCAAAAACCTGTTAGTCAGCTACGATATCAATCCGCTCGGTTTCTTCTAACCGAGCTGAAACCTTGCCTTAATAACAAGAAAGGGCGATTAGCCCTTTCTTGTTATTATCGGGTAGAACTATAAAAACATACCACCCGATGCCTCGATACGTTGTGCGTTTATCCACGCCGCGGCGGGTGACAACAAGACACTGATTGCACCGCCAATATCCTCGGGTAATCCCACACGCCCCAACGCCGTTTGCTGCGCTAAAAACTCATTCATCTGAGGGTTATCCCGCACCGCACCACCGCCAAAGTCCGTTTCGATTGCACCGGGAGCCAGCACATTAACGCGAATGCCCCGTGGACCAAGCTCCTTCGCCCAGTATTTGGTCATGGTTTCGACAGCGCCTTTCATGGTGGCGTAGGCGCCAAACCCTGGGATAGCAAAGCGCGTTAACCCTGTAGAGACATTGATAATACTTCCGTTATCAGCAAGCAGAGGCAGCAGTGCCTGAGTTAAAAAGAAAGGCCCTTTGACATGAATATTCATCAAAGTATCGAACTGCTCCACACTGGTTTCAGCCATGGGAACATGGATACCAATCCCAGCATTATTAACTAGATAGTTAAAACTATCCCGCTGCCAAGTCTGTTCGAGTGCGGTTTTAACGCGTTGAGAAAAATCACTAAAGGACTGGCTATTACCCACATCTAACGGTAACGCGACAGCCTTGCGTCCGTGCCATTCAATTTCCGCTACCACCTCGGCGGCCGCAGCGGCATTACTTTGGTAAGTTAGAATAATATCAACACCTTGTGCGGCTATGGTCAGGGCCGCATTTTTACCTAAGCCACGGCTTGCACCAGTGATCAGCGCGATGGGAGTTGTGTTCATTGTGTATCCTCTTCATTCATCTATGTTAATGCCGCCGCACACAGCTTATTACTTGCACAAAGAGGGATAAACACACTATAAATGGCAAGACTGTTAGCTATTAGAGAACAATTGCGATGCAAGATAGACTACAAGCCATGCAAATTTTTATGCGGGTGGCTGAATTAGAGAGTTTTACTCAAGCCAGTATCAGCCTAGGTCTGTCGAAAACCCATGTGTCGAATGTGGTAGCTCAGTTCGAAACCGCGTTAGGTACACGTTTACTACAACGTACCACTCGTACTGTGCGCCTCACTCAAGATGGCATAAGTTGTTATGAGCGCTGTAAAAACTTGCTCACCGACTATCAAGAACTAGAAAGCCTTTTCCAGTTGCAGGCGACGCAAGTTTCGGGTCGCTTAAGAGTCGATATGTCCACGGGGATTGCACGTAACTTAGTGCTTCCTCATCTTCCTGACTTTATTGAGCAATATCCCCAAATTGAGTTGGAGCTAAGCAGTACCGACCGCAAGGTCGATATCGTCGCCGAAGGTTTTGACTGCGTGATCCGCGTAGGCAGCGTGCAGCAAGAAGGTGTTATCGCTAAAAAGATTGGCCACTTTAAGATGCTTAACTGCGCAAGCCCAAGCTATATCGCAAAATACGGCAAACCATCGAATATAGAAGAGCTTAGCCAAGGGCATAAGCTCATCCATTACGTTGGTCAGTTAGGCGGTAGCGATTCAGGATTTGAGTATCTAAGCCCAGATAATCACGAACTATGCGCCCTGGCCTTACCTAAGCTAATCACAGTCAATAATGCCGATGCCTACAGCGCGGCCTGTCTGGCGGGTTTAGGGATTATTCAAGCGCCGAATATTGGGGTGGCAAAATATCTCCAAACTGGCGAACTGATAGAGATCTTGCCAGATTACCCTGCACCCTCAATGCCAGTGAGCTTGCTCTATCCCCATAGACGCCATCTTTCTAAACGCCTTCAGGTATTTATGGCTTGGTTAACCGAGTTGCTGACGCCTTTTTTAGTATCGCGTTAACGGTCAGTCTCGATATTCGCTAACCGCTGCGACAGTTCTGCCATCGAGCTTGCCGTGCGGGGATCACTCTCGGGCTCGGTTACTGGATTAAATTCGAGACGCGGACCGCCGAACCGACCGAAACGGCTCGGCAGAATATGCAAATCCCAAACTAACTGATCGTAGTAATGCAGCCGCAGGCCATTATCCGCAACTGGCCAATGGGCATAGAGTAAAAACGAATGATAGCTCTGCGAGAGGGAGCGACTCGCCACTAATTTAAAGGACGCATCGAGCAGGCTGCACTCGGTCGATTCTTCAAAGGGGCAATCGTAGGAGGTCAGCAGTAGATAGCCTTGGGTGCCATTGGGTAAAGTGCAGCGGTACTGGGCCTCAAGCTGCCTTCCCGCAATATTGACCCCAGTAGCTTGCTGATTGAAATACAAAGGCTGAGTGATCGCCTCGGTATCGGACACTCGCAGTGTGAAGGCTGTTATCGGCTGCATGCTGTATTATTCCTGTGCCTTGAAATAGCTAATTTCGCTTCCAATACAAGCCTATCAATATCAGGTATCCCACAAAATACGCCAGCAAATCAAGTGGATCGAAATGGCTACCAATCACAATTCGCGCCAAGCGGTTACCGCCCAGCCCCAGCTTGTCCACTAAGCCCCAATACTGACCAAATTCGATAGCGAAGGCAAACAACAGCACAGCCAATGCCAACCATGGCGTGTGCCAAAAGCGATTGATTGATTCCCCTTTTGCATTCACCACGGGCACTAGCGTGCGCGCCATGCAAAACAATAGGATCACGACTAACACGTCACCAACAAAACCGCGAATAAATCCCGAAGGCGCAAAACGGGCGATCAACACTTCGATAATAAACAACAGCACCGCATAAATTAAAAAAGATTTTCGTTCGGGCTGACGGCTAAAAAGATGGACTGGCATAAACAGGTTGCTCCCTTACCTCTCGAAGATGAAGCGGCAAAATCTAGCTTAATACCAATACCTTAACAAGCTTAGTTCGATGGATTTCTCACTTATTTCCCCAGTTCACTCAACAGAACAGCGGGCAAGTTCACTCCGCAAAATTTAAGCGTCGTTTAAGTTTGGCTTTAGTAGCCTGCAAGCACACCACCTTAGGAGCAACAGATCATGTCCTCAAATATGCAGCAAAAAATCAACGTCTGGGATCCCTTGATCCGTATCTTTCACTGGTCATTGGTGGGCTTTTTTACCTTAGCCTACCTCACCGAAGGCGAAGACGAATGGATGAACATCCACAGTTACGCCGGCTACAGCATCTTAACCCTGCTGGTATTTCGCCTGTTGTGGGGCGTGATTGGCACTCACCATGCGCGTTTTATCAACTTTGTCACCCGTCCGAACATCGCTTGGACTTACCTGAAGGAACTCTTCACGGGCAAGGCTAAGGATTACATCGGCCACAATCCCGCAGGCGCACTGATGATAGTCGCCCTAATCCTCAGCATAGGGTTCACTAGCTTCTCCGGCATGGCACTTTATGCCACCGATGGCCAAGGTCCACTGGCCACAAGCTTTTTCGCTACTTGGCCCGAGGGCACACTGAAGGAAGTACATGAGTTTTTCGCCAACTTCAGCCTGTTTCTAATAGCTACCCATATCGGCGGCGTGATTGTCAGCAGCCTGCTGCATAAGGAAAACCTCGTCAGAGCCATGCTGACAGGTAAAAAGCAGCGCCCGCTGATCCAACAAGATGAACATCAATAACCGCCGCAACTCGACCGTTCAAAGGAGTCAGAAATGAACTACGTGAATAAACACAGCATCGGACTAGCAATCACTGCGCTACTACTCAGCAGTGTTAATGCCAGTGCCGCCAATACTAAGGTCGCCAGCTTGCCACTCAGTGCCGAGCGAATTGGCTTACAACTGCAACAATATCAAGCACAAGGTGCAGGCCCCTTTAGCGCCGATGCAGGACAAGCGCTGTGGCTACAGCAGAGTGAGGATCGCAGCTGTGCCAGCTGTCACACCGCCAAAGTGACAGACCCAGGTATGCATCAAAATACCCGAAAACCTATTGAGGCCATGGCGCCGTCGCTCACCAGTAACCGTTTAACCGATGCGGCCAAGATTGAGAAATGGTTTAACCGCAACTGTAACTGGACCTTTAAACGCGAGTGCACGCCTCAAGAAAAAGGCGACGTACTGCTGTGGCTAAGTTTGCAATAAAGGCGTTATCCACATCCATTTTAGTAAGCAAAACGTAAGGAAATACCATGACTAAACAAGCCCATCCCCTAAGCTGGATTGCTGGCTCCACACTTACTGCCCTCGCCCTGGCGATAGGCGTCGTAGGGCTCAGCTTAACCTTTACCAGCACGGGTTATGCCGACGATGGTCGCGAGCTGAATCAAGCCATCCCACAAAATGCAGAATACTCGGCAGAATGTGGCAGCTGCCATATGGCGTACCCCGCAAATTTACTGCCCGCAGACAAGTGGCAGGCAATTACCAACAACCTAAGCAATCACTTTGGTGATGATGCCAGCCTGACGCCTGAAGCAACGGCGAGAATTGAGCAATATCTCGTTCAACATGCCGCGCAAAATGGTAAGGTGATCAAAAATAGCAAACCTTTAATTGCTGATATGGGACCACAAAAAATTACCGAGCAGGCATTTTTTATCCGTAAGCACGATGAGATCCCAAGGCGCATGGTGCAAGATAACCCCAAAGTCGGCTCATTCAGCCAATGTAGCAATTGCCACAACCTCGCAGAGAAGGGCATATTCGATGAAGATACCGTTAATATTCCTGGCTTTGGCCGCTGGGATGATTAACAGCCCAAGCTGTCTAGCCCATGATGACGACCTCTCTAACAAAGTGGTCGAATGGGTGAAGGAGGGTAAAGTATTACCCTTCGACACCATCATGCAACGCTATGAATCACGGTTAAAGGGACGTTTGCTCGACCTTGAGGTCGAGCAAAAACACGGCCGCATCATCTATGAACTCGAAATCCTGCGCGACGATGGCATTGTCTATGAGATTAAGATCGATGCCAAAACGGGTGAATGGCTTAAGGAAAAGGTCGACTAATGCGCTTACTCTTGATTGAAGATGATGCCGACTTAGTAGCTCGCCTCATTCCCGCCCTTAACAAGGCGGGCTATACCGTTGAACATGCCAATAACGGCATCGATGGCGCCTTTCTCGGTGAGGAAGAAGCCTTCGAAGCGGTGATCCTCGATTTAGGCTTGCCCGGTAAGCCGGGTTTAAGTGTGCTGAGCCAATGGCGCCAAAAGGGCCTGCTGATGCCAGTGTTAATTCTTACGGCACGCGATGCTTGGCACGAACGCGTCGATGGCCTTAAGGCCGGCGCCGACGATTATCTCGGTAAACCTTTCCATGTTGAGGAGCTGCTCGCCAGATTAGAAGCGCTGATCCGCCGACACTTTGGCCGCGCCGATAATCTGCTGCAACATGCTGGCGTCTCCCTCGATGTGGATAAACAAGCAGTGACCAATGCCGAAGGGGAAGTTATCGAGCTCACTAAGATTGAGTATCGTCTGTTGCATTATTTAATGGCCAACCCGACTAAGATTGTGTCCAAATCTGAGTTGAGTGAGCGCATTTACGAAGAAGAACAAATCAAAGACAGCAATGTGATTGAAGTGTACGTCAACCGACTTCGCCAACGCCTAGGCAAAGATTATATCGAGACGCGGCGCGGCCAAGGTTATCGACTCAAGGATGCCTAAGCGTGTATTCACTCAAAGCCTATCTCACTAGAAACCTGCTTATCACCCTCACCTGCGCCATGGTGCTATTGCTGTATTTGCTATTTCAAGGCATTCAAATCTTAACCCAAGACTTTGTAGCCTCGCGTCTGCAACACGATGCCGATAGCCTGATCTCCGCCCTCGAACCGCAAGCCGATGGCACTTGGTCACTGAGTACTGACCGACTCCCTAATGTGTATCACAGGGTCAATTCAGGCCATTACTTTGCAATTAACATCGGTGAGCAGTTATTACGTTCCCGCTCGCTGTTTGACCATGCCGTTTCACTCCCCAATCTTAAAATTGGCGAGCAACAACAAGCCACTCAATACGTGGGCTCGGAACACTGGCTGATGTTCAGCCAAACCATAGTCAAGAATGGGCAAACCATCACCCTGTGGGTGACCGAAGACATTAGCTCGCTCGAGCAAACCCAATTACGCTTTCTAGGCTTTGCGGCGGTAGTGGTACTGCTGACCATAATGATCCTACTATTTGCCCAACATCTGTTGCTCAAACGGGGCTTTAAACCGCTAGAGCAAATGCCAGATGCCATCAGGCAACTGCGGCTCCAGGGACAAGAAATCGATACCCAGCACACGCCAACAGAAATTAGCCCTTTGATTGAGGAAATCGAACGCCTCATGAATCAACTGGGGCAAAGGGTACAACGCTCACGCAATGCCTTGGGTAATCTTGCCCACGAAATGAAACGCCCTCTGCAAGGGCTACAATCCTACCTCGATAGCCTAGCGCCAGAGCAAAGACGCGAAGGCAGCAAGGTGCTCGCGGATCTGCACCATATTATTGAGCGAGAGCTTAAGCGCACTAAAATCGTCGGGCTCTCCACTCCGGGGCGTTTCACCGTGCTCAATGACGATCTGCCGCCACTCATCCAAGTGATGCAGCGCATTTATCCAGAGCGCAAAATTGATTATCGGTTTGATAAAGCACTGGTGATTCCCTTTGACCGGGACGACTTACTGGAACTGCTTGGCAATCTGCTCGATAACGCCTGCAAGCATGCGCGTCGACAGATACAGCTTTGTATTGAACAGACAAATACCAGCAATCGAGCGTATCTGATTGAGGTCAGCGACGATGGCGAAGGTGTATCGGATAGCGATTTAACGGTGATTACTGAGCGAGGGATTCGGCTCGATGAGAGCGTTCAAGGCCACGGTTTAGGCCTGTCGATTTGCAAAGATATTGTCGAGAGTTATCAGGGAGAACTTAGCTTTACGCATTCAACACTTGGCGGGTTAAAAGTTAGCGTGATATTACCTCAGCCGCATTAAACGCACAGCAAAGCAAATGCTCGCTGTGCGATGGGAATTACGACTTATAAGGCATAGGGCCGAGATAATCTTTCTTACCCACATCCACACCGTTATGGCGCAAAATCGCATAAGCCGTCGTCACATGGAAATATAAGTTCGGGATAGCATGTTCAATCGCAAACTCATATCCTGTTAAATACTTACCTTCCCAACGCGGTTGAGAAACGTGAATTGTCGCCGCATCGGCAAAATCTGCCTCGGTAAATTGGGCTAAGTACTCGATAACAGAAGCAATACGCGCTTGCAGCTCTGGCAGAGTCGTTTCAGTATCATCATGCTTAGGTACGGTATCTAAATTCCCCGTTAGACGCGCGACCCCAATCTTGGCGGTATCACAGGCAATCTGGATCTGACGGATCAGGTTAAATTGATCGGGTGCTAAGCGGGAATTCAATAATACCGCCATATCCACCTTCTTCAAGTTGGCAAAAATCTCACCCTTTTCCAGAATAAGACTCAAGTTTTTCAGCATCTTGCTAAATTGAACAGCCGTTAAATCATAAAGCATGACATAAACTCCTGTGATAAACGCCACCAGATTGCAGCACTAGAGACTATATTGGGGCAAAAAGGATGATTTCAACAGAGTTAAAATTTCCGCCTTGCTAGGGCGTGTTGACGTTTCGAGACTAAATTTTGTTCGTTCTGGCAAGTACGTGCTCGCGAAACGAGGAATGATGTGTAGTTTACTCAAATGACGAGCGGCTCTTATGACAGAAAGTAAGAGCAAGGGCTTGCCAGACGAACCCTTCGGGCAGCATTTGGCTGACGTTTCTGCTGCGTTATCGTCCGTTTATGTAGAATAGCTACACTGCACGGACTTTGCCTTGCATAAAAGCCAGCCAAATTGCTGCAAAAATACCCCTGAAACGTCAACACGCCCTAGATACAGACGGCTTTTATTGATCCCCAGAAAAATCGAGTATCTCGGGCCATAATCCATCCGTTTTTCCTCTCTCGATTGCTAGACTAAAATGCATAACACCAGTTAAGGTGTTATTTGTGATTCATTTCAAATGAAAATTCACGTTTATTCAGTCTTATCAACAAAGAAATGCCGTAAGGTATAACTATTTACAGCCAACGCAGAAAATAACATAAAAACAATTTCTTAGCATTTATCCAGAAGCTTAACTATCAATCTTCTTTATGCATCAATTAATCGTATTGCCTGAAAAATAAAAGGCCTCGCATCGCTGCGAGGCCTTCTATTTCGAAAGGTTTGAGTTGGCCGATAAGCCGGGTCCTGTCGTGGACAGTCATTCATCTAGGCCTGCAATCGCTCACAGGCTCAAGCGACCTACCCGGTTCCAACGCGAGCCACGCCATACGGAACCCTATTTGGTCTTGCTTCGGGTGGAGTTTACCTTGCTACGGACTATTGCTAGCCGCACGGTGCGCTCTTACCGCACCCTTTCACCCTTACCACCTTAGCCGAGGCTATGATGGCGGTCTCCTCTCTGTTGCACTTGTCGTCGGTTCACACCGCCCAGGCGTTACCTGGCACCCCGCTCTTTGAAGCCCGGACTTTCCTCCCCGTTCTTGCGAACGCGGCGACTGTCTGGCCAACTCGGCGCGGATTATAGCCTAAGCAATCTGCGCGTACCACTGTTAATCCTGCCAGTGTGTGTCTATCTGTTAGATCTGCTTATAAATCAGACTCTAAACCGAACTTATACAGGGCATTCTTTTTAAGACCGTGAATTTGCGCGGCAATGGCGGCGGCCTTTTTAAGCGGCAATTCTTCACAGAGTAACTTGAGTGTGTTGATGGCAACGGTTGGGATAGCTTCATCATCCTCGGCCGCACGGTGACCGTGCACCATCAGCACTATCTCGCCTTTTTGCTGGTTAAGATCGCTGCTGACGGTAGCCAATACCTCAGCCACTGGGCCGCTGAGGAAGGTCTCGAAGGTTTTAGTCACTTCACGCGCCATCACCACCTGCCGCTCACCGCCTAACACTTCAACCATAGTCGTTAGGCTATGTTCGATACGGTGGGGAGATTCATAAAAAATCAGCGTGCGCGGATCTTCCTTAAGTTCAAGCAACTTATCGGCGCGAGCTTTTTCTTTCGAAGGTAAAAAGCCTTCAAAGGAAAAACGATCCGACGGCAAACCTGAGGCACTTAACGCCGTAATCGCCGCACAGGGGCCAGGCAGGGGGATCACCTTAAACCCAGATTGGCGCACATGGGAGACCAAGTGATAGCCGGGGTCTGATATCAGCGGCGTGCCCGCATCGGAAATCAGCGCGATCGACTGCCCTGCGGCTAGCTGATCCACAATCCACTGGGCGCGAGCACGCTCATTATGGTCGTGCAGTGCGATGGTTTTAGTTGAAATGCCAAAATGACTCAATAACTTGCCGCTATGGCGGGTGTCTTCACAGGCAATTAATGCAACCTGGCTGAGCACGTCAATAGCACGTGGGCTCATGTCCCCCAAATTACCAATAGGAGTGGGAACGATGTAGAGTGCGACGCTTTGGTCCATATATACCTCTGTAATGACAGTGCCAAGACTTTCGTCAAGCGCAAGAGAAGGTTAAACTAGAGGCAGCATCTTACCAGAGTGAAGCCCAGTGTTAAAAAGCCTGAATACAACTAAGTTAGTTTCCGTGGCCATTTTATCCGCAGTATTGGCGGGTTGCGGCAGTCAAGCGCCCAGCAGCTCTACCAGTACAGCGCCCACCGTGGCCACCTCTTTAGCCTCTGCTCCATTGGCGCCAAATGTGTATTTAGCACAGGCTGCTAACAGCAAAGATCCTCAGCAACGAGATACTTACCTGCTGCTGGCGGCGCATGCGCATATCAATGCGAACGACTATGCGGCGGCGCAAAAGCTGCTCAAGTCGATGCTGCCAAGCCTGACTCAGGTCCCGACGCTAGTGGCTGAACATAAATACCTGACTGCGCGGGTGCTAGAGCATATATCGACGCCGCTTGATGCTCTGAAAACGCTAACTTACCCAAGCACTTGGGTATTACCCGGCTGGCAAATGGCAGCGTATCATCAATTAAGAGCGCATTTATTCCAACAGAATAAACAGCCTATCGAACAGGTGCGCGAATTAAGTTTATTGACCACCTATTTACCTCCCGCCGAGGCGAATGAAGTCAATAATCAGATCTGGCAAGTGTTGCAACCGATGCACGAGCAAACCTTGCTCGCATTCACCAAAGATGCCAAAAGCCCTGTTTTTGCAGGTTGGTTACAACTGGCGTATATCGCTAAGCATTATGCGGTCGATCCCAACCAACTGGTCCGTTATTTAGGCGACTGGCAAAAACAAAACCCTTATCATCCTGCGGCGGCGAAGTTGCCCGCGGATTTAGATCAAGCGTTAAACGCCAAACCTTATACCCCAAAAAATATCGCTGTACTCTTGCCGCTAACAGGCCAGCGCGCCAGTGCCGCCAATGCGATTCGCCAAGGTATTTTGGCCAGTTATTTAGCTAAACCGAATGAGCAAGTCTCGGTGAATTTTTACGATACTGCTAACGATGCCGTTTCCGCTTATCAGCAAGCGGTAAATGCAGGCGCTGAGTTTATTATTGGCCCGCTACTGCCAAATGAAATCGATCAATTATTGGCGTTAAACACTGGTACCACTTCGTCGACCAACACCCCTACAACCGGCACGCCAGCAGCGCCTGTTGCGGCAAGCGCGCCGATCCCGCAACTATTTTTAAATCAAACAGACAAGTTTGTCGCTGATGTTAATAAGTTTTACTTTGCATTATCGCCAGCACAAGAAGCAGCCGATGCTGCAATACGCATGTATCAAGATGGCGTAACTATGCCGCTGCTACTCGCCAGCAACGATGCTATCGGCAAACGTATGGCCGAGAGCTTTATTCAAGCCTGGAAAAAGAAAAGCGATACGCCCATCGAAGTCTATTACTACGACAGTGGCGATAAGATGAAAACCACGGTGCAAGATGCGCTCGGCGTTCGCGATAGCCAAGCCCGTATTGCGCGCATCAAGGAACTACTGGGCAATTCAGTACAAGCCGATTTTCGCTCGCGCCAAGATATAGATGCGATTTATATGATCTCGACGCCGCAGGAGTTAACCCTGCTCAAGGCCTTTATCGATGTCACCTTTAGCGTCTTTACTCAGCCCGTGCCGTTGTACACCTCGAGCCGTAGCCGTATCGATAATGAATCGAGCCAAACTGCGCAGGATTTAAATAACCTCACTCTCAGTGACGCACCTTGGTTGATGCAAAATGGCGAAGAAAACCTGATGGTTAATACCTTATGGCCCGGCTGGAACAACGGCCAAAAACGCTTATTTGTGATGGGTTATGATGCGATGGATTTAATCAGCAAACTCGCACAAATGCGCTCATTTACTGGTTACCAGTTCAATGGTCGTAGCGGCGTGTTATCGGTCAATCCCGATGGCGTGATTAACCGCCAATTAAGCTGGGGACGCTATCAAAGAGGCAGTTTCCGTCAACTATGACACTCGGACAGCAGGCAGAGTCGCTCGCCCAAGGTTACCTTGAACAGCAAGGTTTAACCTTTGTTGAGCGCAATGTCCGCTATCCCTTTGGTGAAATAGACTTAATCATGCGCCACAAAAAATACTGGGTATTTGTTGAAGTAAAATACCGCTCAGCAAATCAATTTGGTGGCGCAATACAAGCACTTAGCAAAGCACAAATCGGTAGGATTCGCATGGCGGCTAGTCATTATTTACAGAGCCATAAATTGGATGTACCCTGCCGATTCGACGTTGTCGCCATCGAAGATACGCAGATCCAATGGCTGGTCGATGCCTTTTAAACGAGGCTATCGACTCAGCTAATCGAATAATTTTTAACGCTTATGCCTCAACTCCACCGTGGAAATATGGCATCATAGCCACACTTTATCCTGAAAGGATGTATCCATGTTAGAACGCATTAAAGACAGCTTTACTGAATCTATCCAGACTAAAATCGATGCAGCCGAAGCACTGCCAGAATCCATCGCCAAAGCGGCGGAGATGATGGTGCAATGTCTTTTGGGTGGCAATAAAATTCTTGCCTGCGGTAACGGTGGTAGTGCTGGTGATGCTCAGCACTTCTCGGCCGAGCTATTAAACCGCTATGAGATTGAACGTCCACCACTACCAGCCATTGCTCTGTCGACGGACACATCGACTATCACGGCAATTGCTAACGATTACAGCTACGATGAGATTTTCTCAAAGCAAATCTTAGCCTTAGGCCAGCCTGGCGACATCCTGTTAGCCATTTCCACCAGCGGTAACTCTGGTAACGTGATTAAAGCGATGGAAGCGGCACTGAGTCGCGATATGACTATCGTAGCCTTAACTGGTAAAGACGGCGGCGCGATGGCAGGATTACTCAGCGTGGGTGACGTCGAAATTCGCGTTCCTTCGAACGTGACGGCACGTATTCAAGAAGTGCACTTACTGGTGATCCATTGCCTGTGTGACAATATCGACCGCACACTCTTCCCACAGGACGAACAGCAATGAGATATGCTGCCCCACTGTTAATGGTTTGCATGCTACTGCAAGGTTGCGCCGGTGCCGTTATGGTGGGCGCAGTCAGCGGTGCCATGATGGCCAACGATGAGCGTTCAGTGAAGACTCAGCTCGATGATACTAATACTGATTTTAAGATCACCAGTGCGCTACTTGAGCATGAAGATCTTAAGAAACAAACCAATATCACGGGTGTATCGGTAAACGGTAATGTGCTGATGATAGGCCAAGCCCCCAACTCGATGCTGCGAGATAAAGCGGTTAAGGTCGTACAAGACCTTAAGCTGGGCGGTAAAATCCACAATCAGATCCGCATCGGTAATCCAACGTCTTTCACGACTCGCAGTAACGACACTTGGGTAACAACCAAAGTGAAGGGACGTATGCTCAACGAGAAAGAATTGGATGTGACCCGAATTAAAGTGATCACTGAAAACGGTGAAGTCTTCCTGCTAGGGCTGATCCACCGCTCACAGGCAGAGCTTGCTGTTGACATTGCCCGTCATACTGCTGGTGTACGCAAAGTCGTTAAGGTTTTCGAATATATCGAATAACCGATTGAGCCTAAACACTTAAAGTTTAGGCTCGCCTTTTACCGCGGTATCAATTCCTAAAGACTTCACCTGTATGTTATCCATCATCTTGGGTGACTTCTCCACCAACGCTCCTATCCAAGGTAAAAACAGCGAAGGCAGCACAATCAAAGCGGCACCCAGCCAACTTAAGCCATCCAGCCATTCATCAAACAGCAGCCAGCCTAAGAAGACGATAAATAACAAACCAGTATATTCGGCAATCGCAATATCACTCGCCTGCGCTTTACGGTAAGCCAGTACACAGAACCAATGATAAATCAGTAAAAAGGCATTACTAAGTAGTGCAACCGCGAGCATTTCCCAGCTCAGTCCCTCCAATCCCTGAAAGGCTGCAATAACTAAAGTCGCAGGAATCCCCAGCAAGTTATAGAGCATTAAGGTTAATACCGGATGCTCAGTATTAGGCACTTTTTTAAGCATCAACTGATTGATAGCAAAAGTAAATGCTGAAAATAACACCGCTAATCCAAACCAGTTCATCTCGCTCGGCCTGAGGATAATTAAGATCCCCACAAAGCCTAACAGTGTGCATATTACTTGCCCTGTGGTAATCCGCTCCTTTAAAAACCAATATCCCATCAAAATAATCATCAGGGGGGCCGAGTAAAACAGGGAACTGACTGTGGCTAAAGGCAATGCCATCAATCCAATAATTAAAAAAAGCGCGCCAACCGAGCCTATGTTGGCACGCCAAAGGTGAACCGAAATATATTCCGTCTGCGGTCGCTGCGAGTACAACCAAATCGGGGTTAACATGAGTACTGAAGTGATTTGTCTCACGAGTAGAAAAGTGGCTGCATTAGCATCTTCTGGCAACCATTTGATCGATACATCGTAAAAAGCACTAAATAGATTACCCACTATCAATAAAATCAAACCGATAACAACAGGGCGCTGCATTTTAACTATCCGTAAATCTCAATGCTGGCATGATAATCCCCGCAAAACTTAAGCTGAAATGATGCTTTCTCATGCTAGATGAATTAAATTCATACTAAATCGTTTAGACGTTGAAAATCATGAGAAAGCTTCCACCCTTACGTGCGCTGCAAGTATTTGAAACTGCCGCGAGGCAACAACATTTTTCCAAGGCTGCCGTCGAGCTTTGCATTACCCAAAGCGCGGTTTCACACCAAGTGCGTGTATTGGAGGAGTACTTTGGTGAACAACTTTTTGATCGTCAGGGGCGTAAACTACAGCTCACGCCCAAAGGCCAGAGCTTATTTATTGAGTTAGAAAGAATTTTTAATGAGTTAAGCGATCTTAATCTCAAAATCCGCGACACCCCAAATCAACAACTCTGTTTGGCGGTATACAGCTCATTTGCGGTGAAATGGTTGATCCCAAGGTTAGCGGATTTTCGGCGCCAATATCCCAGCGTTAAAATTCGCCTCGAGATGATCACTCAAGACCCCGATCTCAGCACCAGCACGGCCGATATCTTTATCGCAGGCAAACTCAATCAACGGGGTTATTGGCAACAATTACTGCACAAGGAACGCCTGATCCCCGTATGTAGCCCTAGCCTTTATCCTAAATGGCGCGAGATTAACTTGGGCAATTTTCAGCAACAAGCATTACTGATTGTGGATGAAGGCCCACTTGGACTCGATTGGCATAAGTGGTCATCGGCGCATAAAATCCCCCTGAACAACGAGCAACAACATATTTTTAGCCACATAGTGATGGCAATTGAGGCGGCGATTGCCGGACAAGGTATCGCCCTCGCCCCTGATTTTATGGTGGCCGGCGATATCAGCACCGGACGACTGGTAGCGGTAAATCTACCCGATGTTAATACGGGTTTTGAATTTTGTTTTTTGTGCAAACAGCGACGCCTAAATGAACCCGCCATTGCTGCATTTTCTTCTTGGTTAAAATCGCAGGCCTAAACGCTTAGCTTTGTATCAAACAGCCCAATAAATAACAGACATAAAAAAGCCGACCTAAGAATAGGTCGGCTTAATAACGTGTTGTGTAATGCGCTTTTTAGGGCAAATTACACTAACAAACCAATCTTCTCGTACACCTTTTTAAGCGTCACTTCAGCACGAGCTTGGGCATTTTCAGCACCCGCTCTCATCACTTGATCAAGGTAAGCACGGTCAGCACGCAGCGCACGATAACGCTCTTGCAGTGGCTCTAACATGCCCACTACCGCTTCACCCGCGGCGCCTTTTAAATGACCATACATCTTGCCTTCAAACTCGGCTTCGAGGCTGGCAATGCTTTGACCTGTAATACCTGACATTAAGCTCAGCAGGTTGGATACACCTGGCTTGTTTTCCATATCGAAACGCACCACTGGCGGCTCGTCACTGTCGGTCATGGCTTTTTTCAGCTTTTTCATGACCGCTTTAGGATCTTCAAGCAGACCAATTACGTTGTTACGGTTGTCATCCGACTTAGACATCTTCTTCAGAGGGTCCTGTAGCGACATCACCTTAGCGCCATGCTCAGGGATAAAAGGCTCAGGGATGGTAAACGTGTCGCCGTAAGCATTGTTAAAGCGAGTCGCGATATCACGTGTTAACTCAAGATGTTGCTTCTGATCTTGACCAACCGGGATTTCATTCGCTTGATACAGCAGAATATCCGCCGCCATCAACACCGGATAACCAAACAGACCCACGTTAATATTGTTGGCGTGCTTTTGTGACTTATCCTTAAACTGCGTCATACGGCTCAGCTCACCCATTTGGGTATAGCAATTTAACGCCCAACCCAGCTGAGTGTGCTGCGGCACTTGAGATTGGATAAATACCGTGCTCTTCTTTGGATCGACACCACAGGCTAAATACAGTGCAAGCGTATCTAAGCAAGCCTCACGCAATGCTTGAGGGTCTTGGCGCACGGTAATGGCATGCAAGTCCACCACGCAATAAAGGCAGTCGTGGCTATCTTGCATGGCAACCCATTGACGCAATGCACCCATGTAGTTACCTATGGTTAATTCGCCGGACGGCTGTGCACCGCTGAGTACTATGGGTTTGGTCATTACGTCATTGCTCCAAATAAAGATAAAAAGAATCGATTAAACTGCCTGGCCGACATTTAGCCAGCTAAGGATCTCGGCAAACTGCTCGCACACCGCGTCAGGGCCAGTGAGCCCAATATCTTCACCGTAGTTGTAGCCATAGGTCAAGCCGATTGATGCAACACCTGCTGCTTTCGCCGCTAAAATGTCGTTTTTAGAATCGCCCACCATCAACAACTCACTTTTATCGAGTTGCCATTGCGCTAATAAATGCTCTAGCGGTAATGGATCCGGCTTCATCTTCGCCAGCGAATCGCCGCCAAGCACTAAGCTAAAAAAGTCATTAATCTTAAAGGCTTCAAGCAGCGGCAAAGTAAAGCGGTAGGGTTTGTTTGTCACCACTGCCAGCTTAAATCCAGCGTCAAACAGGGTTTGTAGCACTTGATGCACATCGGCATAAAGTGCGCTGTGCTTCTCAAGATTTTCTTGATAGTGATGCATAAAAATCGGCATAGCCGCATCTAATGCCGTTTGCTCAACGTCTGCGCCTAAAGCGTGGCTCATGGCACGGCGCATAAGCATTTCAGCGCCATTACCCACCCAAGTTCTCACCTGAGCTTCAGTGCAAGTCGCCAAATCTAACTCGGCGAGTGCCGCCTGTGTCGCAACTGCCAGATCAGGCACACTGTCAATCAGTGTGCCGTCGAGATCAAAGGCAATCGCCTTAATCTGTTTCCGCATTATTTGGCCTCGACTTTCGCTAACTCGGCACGCATTTCATCGACAACGGCTTTATAGTCTGGTTGACTAAAAATAGCCGACCCAGCGACAAACATATCGGCACCTGCGGCAGCAATTTCGGCAATGTTATCCACTTTTACGCCACCATCGACCTCTAAGCGAATATCAAAACCGCTCGCATCGATACGCTCACGCACTTGGTGTAATTTATCTAAGGTCGAAGGAATAAAGGATTGGCCACCAAAGCCTGGGTTGACCGACATCAGCAGGATCACATCTAACTTATCCATCACATGGTCAAGATAATGCAGCGGTGTTGCAGGGTTAAACACTAAACCTGCCTTACAACCGGACTCTTTAATCAGTTGCAAAGTACGGTCGATATGCTCAGAGGCTTCGGGATGGAAAGTAATAATAGAAGCGCCAGCCTTAGCAAAATCAGGCACGATGCGATCAACAGGCTTAACCATTAAATGCACGTCGATCTCCGCCGTAATGCCATAGTCGCGTAACGCTTTACACACCATAGGACCAATGGTTAAGTTCGGCACATAGTGGTTATCCATCACATCAAAATGCACTACGTCAGCCCCTGCATCTAACACGGCTTTAACGTCATCCCCTAAACGGGCGAAATCGGCGGATAAAATCGATGGAGCAATTAAAAATGGGCGCATAGGACACTCGCTGCTATTGAACAAAAAGTGCCTTATTTTACCCTTAGCTAGGTAATGCCTCTATAGCAAATGCCACATTTATCGCGATTGAAACCCAATAGAGGCGCAATTCGCACACTCATAACGTACGGTAAACTCAAGGAGATGCTGAATCGTTAGAAAGATTTTAGTGAAGATTGATAAATTATTGTTCATAAACTAAGCGAGTTTGTTATACTCGGGTCGCTAACGTGGATCATTTAGTGGTTTCAAAGGAAGTATCATGAAGGGGCGGTTAACACAGTTTTCACACATTTTAGGCTCGGTGACCTTTAAGTCATCGATGATGTTGGCATTTACCGCAGTGGTAGTCGCCTCCTTAGCCTTTGGCGTGGAAAAACTCACCGCAAGTAACGATACCTCCGCCTGCGCTTGCAGTAGTGATACTCGTTACAACAATAGCTTACCTAGCAGCCATCCGAATAACCGTTGTGCTGAACAGGCGCAAACTTTAAGTTGGAAGACTTGGCTTACTGGCAAAAATCGCTCTAGCCAGTTCCATTTTGTCGACTTGCTTGAACTGCTCCATGGTCATCAAGATAAACCTATCGATGACATGAAACCTGCCAATTCACAACAGTCCTATTGATGCTAAGCCGGATCTGGCAAGTCTTTCACAGTACGATAGCCGCCTTCTTTGGGGTGCAGTCAGATAAAAATCGCCAAAAAGACTTCCAGACCAATTCACCATTACCGTACATTTTGATGGGAATCGTGTTAACGATAGCCTTAATTGCCAGCCTTATTTTGCTGGTTAGCCAAGTCGTTAGCTAAATAAGTAAATAACTGAAACCTTCAATCATCAGTAATTAGTCTTTAGTCATCCTGCGGATCGTAAGTCTCATCGTATAAAGCAATCAACTCGTCAACTTTATTGCGGCCACTACCATTTTGGCTAATGTTGCGTTGCACTTGGATCTTAGCGAGATGCGCGCCGCGATACAGTTCTCGCGTCAGCGGAATATCATGGTTGCTAATCACAACAGGAATGCGCTGTTCAAGAGCCATATGCCGCGAATAACGCGCGAGCAACGCCTGATCATCTAAGCTAAAGCCTGCACCGACATAGGTAGTAAAACTCGCCGTGGAGGATAATGGCGCATAGGGTGGATCACAATAAATCACATCACCAATTCGGATTTGTTCAAAGGCTTTTTCATAGCCAATGCACTTAAATTCGGCGCGTTGCGCTTTCTTTGAAAAGGCCAAAATTTCCTTTTCGGGGAAATAAGGCTTCTTGTAGGAGCCAAAGGGTACATTAAAGCCGCCTTTGCGGTTATAACGGCACAAGCCATTAAAACCATGACGATTCAAGTACAGAAAATAAACCGAACGCAGGAAAGGATCGCGAGATTTATTAAAGTCTGTACGCACGCGATAGTAGGCTTCCTTCTGATTCATCTCATCGACAAATAGCTTCTTAGCAGCCGCAATGTACTCCAAGGGCCTTTCTTTGACTATGTTGTAGAGATTTATCAGGTCTTGATTGATATCGCAGAGTAAATAGCTGGGATAGTCAGTATTTAAAAATACCGAACCTGCGCCAACAAAGGGCTCAACTAAACGCTCACCCGTGGGCAAATAGTTCGAGAGCTCATCCACCAATTTAAATTTTCCGCCAGCCCATTTCAGGAAGGCTCTATGTTTTTTGATCATTTAACTTGATGAATGCCGACAAAAATAAAGGCCATGATTGTACTCTGTTTATTCTGAAATTTCACCGCTTGGAAGCGCATCTTGTAATTGATAACCACCTAGCTCAGCCCATTTTTTTATCATGGGTTGACTCAAACGATATTGTTTGACCAATTCTGCGGCAGCCCGTTGCGCCGATTGGCTGTCGCTAAACTGCCCCACCAGCACCACCCAAAATTGTTTGTATTTAGCGACTCGAATATCCGGCACAGAATGCAGTTTTTTCAACAGCGACTCGACTGTGTCACGCTGGGAGACTGTAGCTATTTGGATGGTATAACCGGACGTTGGCCGAGTTTTTACATTAGTTATTGATGCAGCCGTGATGCTCTTCGCTGGATGAACGTTATCGTTCTTAGCGATATCTTCATGTGATGTATTGTTACTAGCAGTCACAACATTGTTTTCGGCCTTACTTGTAGCTTCATCAATCGGTTGTGTTATGGCGGACTCATTCTCGGCTGGAGTCTCACCATGAAATCCCGCCAAAGGATCGGCTTGCAGCGCCGCTTGCGATAATAAAGACTGCGCTAACGACTCCTCACGTTGTTTAAAATAGGGCGTTAATATCCGTTGACCATGGGCTAAAAACTCGTCGGAATCCAATGCGGGATAAGTGACCACGTCAAGCACGGGCTCATCGGAAAAGGGTTGAGCTAATCCAAACCAAATCAAAAAGGTAATCAACAAGCTGCAAAGTCCAATCAACGCTAGCTTATATTGTACCCAGGCTGACTTCTTCTCACTCTGGCCATGTAGCGCCAGTTCCAGCAAGGTAACGACTTCCTGAGGAGTACCCGTTTGTTTTTCAAGTTGTGCGCGAACAATGTCTCTTGGAGTAAATGGATTTTGGTCACTGTATCGCAGCAAGGTTTGATACAGTGCTTCCCGCTCAGGCAAACTTAGCGGTTCAATACTAATAGGCAGGATTTGCCGCCGGAGAGAATCGGGTAATTGTGGCAATAAATCGGCTAAAAATGCAGGAGGAACCGTCAAGGTCACAGCTATCCGCTGTCCCGCACACTGAATTTGATTGAGTATGATGCATTCTGCCCATAGCTCTTTTGAGAGCAAATGAGCATCATCGATGATGATATGTAACGGTTTACTTTGATTTTGAGCTACACGTAGAATGGTTTCGGCTAGGGGTATCTCATCATCAAAAATGGGGGATGACATCAACTGCACTAAAATCTTGCGACGAATCTCAGCGTTATCGGCATGCATGGGACAAATAACCAGCGCCGCATTTGAATCATCAAAATCGGTAGCTAATGCAGTGAGCAGCGTTGTCTTGCCCGAACCTTGGCCGCCAACAAGCACCAGCAATTGGTCGCTATAACTGGCAACATGATGCAATCTTTGTATGAGGGCTTCCTGTGAGGGAAGCAAGACTTGCCCCTGAAATGTCACTCATCCACCACACAAGGTTTATGCGCAGCAGATAACCTGTTCTAGGGTAGATTCAGAGACTTGACTAAATACTTCCGCTCGACCAATGGCCGTTGGAAGTACCAGCCGGATCTGACCGCCTAACACTTTCTTATCGCGACGCATATGTTGAATAAAACTGTCGAAATCCATTGATTCCGGCGCTTTTACAGGAAGATCGAAGGCTTGAAACAATTGCACAATACGACGGACAATTGACTCATCAACCAATCCTAAAGACTTAGCGGTTTGAGCAGCAAGGACTGTGCCAGCCGCAACGGCCTCACCGTGCAACCAGTTACCATAGCCCATCTCAGCTTCAATAGCATGACCAAAGGTATGCCCAAGATTCAAAAGCGCGCGCACGCCCTGCTCTGTTTCATCTTGGCTGACCACATCAGCTTTAATTTCGCAGCAGCGGGAAATCACATAGACTAAGGCTTGAGTGTCTAAGCTTTTTAGTGCTTGAACATTATCCTCAAGCCATTGAAAAAACTCAGCATCCCACATAATGCCATATTTAATAACTTCCGCCATCCCCGCAGCAAACTCACGCGCTGGCAAGGTCTTTAAACAGTCAGTATCAATAATGACAATTTGTGGCTGATAAAAAGCCCCTATCATATTTTTACCCAAAGGATGATTGACCGCCGTTTTGCCGCCAACCGAAGAATCCACTTGGGATAAAAGCGTTGTAGGGATTTGAATAAAATCGATACCACGTTGATAACATGCCGCGGCAAACCCCGTCATATCACCAATCACCCCTCCACCGAGGGCCACCAACACAGAATCTCGGCCATAATTACGTTGCAGTAAAGCCGAAAAAATAACATCTAAATGCGTTAAATCTTTAAATTGTTCGCCATCGGGAAGGATGACACTAGATACCTCACCAAACGAAGCCATCGTGTCTTGAACCTGGTTTAGATACAAGGGCGCGACGGTTTCATTGGTGACGATAAGGATACGTTTTTTCAGCAGATAGCGAGACAAAGTCTCGCTATCACTCATCAAACTCTGGCCAATGTAAATGGGGTAACTACGTTCACCTAAATTAACCTGAATTTGTTGTGTCATTCTGCCTAGAAACCTAATTTCTCAACGATTTGATTCGCAACAACCTTTGCACTTTGATCATCAGTTTTAACGATCACATCAGCAATTTCTTCGTACAGAGGGTTACGGATTTCTGCGAGGCTCTCTAATACTTCTCGCGGATCATCTACTTGCAGTAATGGGCGACGCTTGTCTCTTTGAGTTCGCGCAACCTGTTTGTCGATAGTGGTTTCGAGATAAACCACAATACCGCGAGCAGATAAATGATTACGGATATCTTTGCTCTGAACTGAACCACCACCAGTGGCAAGGACAATACCCTGTTTTTCAGACAGATCAGCAATAACCTGAGCCTCACGACGGCGGAAACCTTCTTCGCCTTCTACATCAAACACCCAAGCAATATCAGCGCCAGTGCGTTGCTCAATCTCTTGATCTGAATCGTGGAATTCTAAATGCAGCATTTGCGCCAGATGGCGACCAATTGTGCTTTTACCTGCGCCCATTGGGCCTACCAGAAAAATATTACGTTTTTCAGCCATTTCTTGTACGTCTGAATCTTAATGAAAAGTATGCCTATATCGACTCATGATCAAGCCGACCTACTGTATGTTACCTTGCTCTTATGAGACTTGACCGAGGATTATCTCAGTTTAATGTCTAGTCTGGCAAGTGATGCTCGCTATTTATGGTAAGAATTGTATTTTATAAATAATAAAGCCAGCAAGTGGTGCTGGCTTTATCCGAACGACTACATAGAGTTAGAGTTTCTCATTCACAATTTTAGGTGTTACAAAAATCAATAGCTCTTGGCGCTCATTCTTGTCGGTACTGTTACGGAATAAGAAACCGACCAAAGGAATGTCTCCCAAAATAGGTACCTTGCTAACCCGGCTAATCAAATTCTGCTGGTAGATACCACCTAATACAATGGTTTCGCCATTGTCGACAAGTACTTGAGTACCAATACGCTGTGTATCAATCGCTACTGCTGGACCTGTCGGCGTATCCACCGTTTTGCCCTGTGAGTCCTGCGTAATCTCAAGATCCAGAATCACACGATTGTCCGGTGTAATTTGTGGTGTCACCCTTAGTGACAACACCGCCTTTTTAAAGGTCACCGAGGTCGCACCGCTTGACGTGGATTGTACGTAGGGAATTTCAACACCCTGCTCAATATACGCCGATTTTTGGTTAGAGGTCGTGATACGAGGACTAGCAATAATTTCACCTTTGTTTTCTTGCTCTAGTGCACTGAGCTCTAGATCCAAGATAGTACCGTCAGCGAGCTTAGCCACATGGAAGGCGATGCTAGTTGGGTTAGTGACGGCCGCAGGCAAGTTCACATTCAAACGATTATCTAAACTTGGTATTGTACCATTGGCAATATCGCCGGCCCCTTCTAGAGAACCAGAGGTCCCTTTATCACCCTGCTGATCAGTCACTCCCCAGCGGATACCCAAATCTTCGGACACGTCATCCTTTACGGTAACCATACGTGATTCAATCAACACTTGGCGGATCGGAATATCAAGCACCTCAACCAAACGATGAATATTTTCGATGATTTCAGCGGTATCTTTGACGAGTACCGTATTGGTACGCTCATCAACGGCCACAGAACCGCGAGGAGACAATAAACTTGAGTCAGTGCCTTTTAATAGCTCAGCAATGTCGGTCGCTTTGGCATAGTTAATCTGCAGGTACTCAGAATAAAGCGGCGCAAGCTCTTTAACTTCCTGTTTACTTTTGAGATTTTGACTTTCGCGAATCGCAAGTTCTTCACTCGGCGCCACCATCAAAATATTACCTTCGATGCGTTTATCGAGTCCTTTGGTTTGCAAAATCAAATCCAGTGCTTGGTCCCAAGGTACATCGTCAAGCCTAAGAGTAATATCTCCCTCAACAGTATCACTGGTCACTAAGTTAAAGTTGTTATAGTCAGCAATAATCTGTAATACGGTACGAACAGAAATATTCTGGAAGTTTAATGAAAGGGTCTTACCGTTATATTTCTTAATATCTTTAGTCGCTACAGTACGTTCAACCTTATTAATCGACAACCTAAAGAGGTTATTTTCCTGCTTATAATTGAACTCATAATTACCCGATACATCAACTATGATGCGAGTCGTTAAGTCATCTTTAAAGGTTTCAAAGTTTTTAACTGGCGTAGAAAAATCCTGTACATCCATCACATACAACAAGTCATTGTTGATGTCAGTGTTGTAAAGCTGAACCTCAAGTTTGGCACCAATTTGCTCAACGTTGGCCGCAACAGAGCGGCTATTTAGGTAGACTAATAAATCGCCACCGCCATTTTCATTACGTCGAAAATCAATATTTTTAATACTATTTACAAATGGGCTATTTGCTGTTGCCTGAGAATTCACAACCTCATCATTAATGGTTAAGCGATAAGAATTACCAACTACGCTACCTTGATAAGGTTTGACTTTGGATAAACCTAAAGTCACTGTTAAACGCGCATCTTGCTGCGAGGTCACGAGATCTTTAACACCGACCTGATTAATCGGTAAGCGATCTTTAGAAAGACCAGAAATACTATCATCAAAGGTCAATACCAGCTCAGCAGGCGATGCATTTGAATCAATTTGTGGAGCCGAAATCGCATCCTCAAATATTAACTCGACCTCTAACTGATGATCGACTAAAGCATGGTATTTCACATCCATTAGCCGATTTGCCGCAAAGCTCGATGGCAAAAATCCAAATAGTAATGCGATCCCAATAACAGACTTAACTAAGCCTGAAGATAAAAACGATAACGGGATTTTTATCGCGGCAGAAGATTTCATTGTTCCCTCATCCTTCGCTTGTTATTTTCCAGAAAGTTCGATGTTGTTTGTGCGCTCTGACCAACAACCCGTACCATCTGGAATTAATTCTACAACTTCCACATTCTGTGGAGTCACTTTCGCTATACGTCCGTTAAACAACCCTAGATACTCACCCACGCCCATCCGATATACACTGCCATCATTAGTTTCAATCAGCGCCCAAGTTACATTAGCTTCACTTAACGTACCGCGCATTTTTAGGTTGTCTAAAGCATAAGTTTCTAAACGGCCCTTACGACGTTTTAAATCCGGTTGTAAGCAGTTTTTACTGGTATCAACGACTTCTTCGGTTAATTCGCGAGAAGGCGGAACAAAGGGACTACGCATTAACTCAGCCTGGTAGGCAAAATGCTCAAACTTTGGCGGTTCTTTTAAGGGTGGAATATGCGCCACATGCTGTGCTTTAGTTGTAGTAACAAATAGCTCTAAATCACTACGATCGCCAACACACCCGATTAAAAAAAGACTTATCCCTAACAGAGGTAAGAGTTTCATTATTTCTTCCCCTTGTTAGCAGGCTTTTCGGGGGGTAACTCTGCCCCTTCTTTAAAGCGATAGGTTTTAGCAAGAATGTCCATGGTTAAAGTACCGCTATCATCACGTTTGATCGTAAAATCATGCAAACTAACAATACGAGGTAACTTAGCAACACCACTCACCATATTGCCAATCTGGTGATAATCACCAGTGACTGACATCTTAATTGGAAATTCGATATAAAAATCTCGCTGAATTTCAGCTTCCCAATTTAAACTTTTAATCCGTAAACCAGCATCCGTTGCTGCAAAGGTTAAGTCATCAAGCAAACCGGGCATCTCGTTTTCTGAAGGTAACATTTTCAGCAATTCGGCAAATTGCCCTTCCATTACGGCAAGTTGTTCACGATAGAGCTTTAAATTAGCGGCCAGTTGATATTTGTTTTGAAAATCTTCTCTTAGCTGTAACTCTTTGTTTTGTTCATTATTAATCACATCGATTGCATCAGACAACACCACAAAATATCCCGCTGCAAATACGCAAAGAGCCAGCAAAATAGCGAAAAATACTTTTACTTGTTTTGGCCAACTTCCGATATTTTCAAAATCGATATCATTAAACTGACTGAGATCGAGCTTCATTTACTCGCTCCTTTTGCCGCTTTTACGGGCTCTTCAGCAATGGCTCCTTTGATGCTCACCCTTAAACTAAAGCTCTGCAATTGTCTTAACTCATCATCTTGGGTAACGATCGATTGCATATTGGGATCGGTTAACCACTCAGACGCTTTTACCTTACGCATCATATTTGCTACGTTATTATTCGACTCACTGCGACCTTCAATGAGCAACAAACTGCCTTTTTTCTCAAGACTTGATAGATAAATTCCTGGCGGAACAATACGCACTAGCTCGTCTAATACGTGTGTCGGCAAATTACGGGATTGCTGAAGGTTTAAAATAATTTCTGTTCGACGCTCAATATCTTTTTTACGTTCAGTGATCTTTTTAATCTCGGCAATTTGAGCATCGAGTTGCTGAATTTCTGACTGTAAATAAGCATTTCTTGCTCGCTGCTCATCAGTCATCATTTCGAGTAAAGCCAGCGCAGCATAGACTAAGATTGCTGACCCCAAAAATACCGCAGCCAATATGCCGATATAATCGCGTTTCTGCTTTTCTCTCGCTTCTTCACGCCAAGGAAGCAGGTTTATGTTCGCCATTGACCGTAGCTCCTCAGGGCTAAGCCACAAGCAACCATATATTTGCTAATGCTAGGTTGCAGTATATTTTTAACGGATTCATCCGCGTGCAGGCATCCTTGGAAAGGGTCGGCAATTATGGTGTGAACACCTAACTCATTGGTCAATAAGTTAGCCATGCCTTCTAGTTTAGATGTGCCACCACATAAGACGAGATAGTCGACTTTATCTTTGCCGCTTGAAGTACAATAAATTTGCAGCGTTCGCTTAATTTGCTGCAGTAATTGCGTTTGGAAGGGAGATAACACTTCAAACATATAATTACGCGGTAAATCACCCTCGATTTTTGCTTTTTCTGCCTGCTCATAAGACATGCCATAAAAAGAGAGAATCGACTGAGTAAATAACTCACCACCAAAGGCTTGTTCACGGATAAATGTAGTTTCGCCAGACTCGACAACGCAGAAAGTAGTCATATTCGCGCCGATATCGACCATGGCAACCGCTTTCTGGCGAGCCCCTTCAGGTAATTGGCCTAGGACTAACTCAACCGCTCGACCTAAGGCATAACCTTCAACATCAACGACTTTAGTCTCTAGCTCGACTTCATCAAGCGCATCAACTCTGGCATCGATATTGTCAGTACGGCAAGCACTGAGTAACACATCGACCTTAGAAGGATCGGTACTGTTGACGTTTAAGGTTTCAAAATCAATGCTGACTTCATCAAGGGAATAGGGGATTAAGTTATCAGCCTCAATCTCAATTTGCGCTTCCATTTCCTCTTCGCTAAGCGAGGCATCCATGTAGATGACCTTAGTCATTACAGCAGAACCAGAAACCGCAACCGCAGCATATTTAACCGATTTAGGCAAAGCACGCTTTACCTGTTTGAGGCATTCAACAACGGCATCGGTATCACGAATATCATGATCGTTAATAGCACCCTTTTTTACGGGAACCGCTACGTGACTTAATATTTTGTATCCATCAGCAGTCTTACTCAGCAAAATGGCCTTTACTTCATGGGAACCAATATCAATTCCGACCATTTGCGGAGCCTGACGCTTCCATAAATTTGAAAGCATAATCCGTTGTCACTTTATTATTTATATTTCAGTATGAGAGATTAGCACAAAATCAACCCGTTATACGTATTTGTATAGAATGTTTCAAGATTTTACAAACGCTATTTTAGGGCCGTCACGTTTTTGCTTCACCCAAACGTTCGCGCCTTATATACTGTCGCACTTAACTGAACATTAGGATCAATTTAGGTGAAGTGGTTAAAACGTATTGTTATAGCTCTATTCAGTCTAGCCCTTTTGGGCGTAGGCGCCATTGTTGCAGCATACTTTTATGTTTTGCCGGATCTGCCGGATGTTTCGACACTAAAAAATGTGCAATTACAAACACCTTTGCGCATTTACAGTAGTGATGGCAAACTCATATCTCAGTTTGGTGAAAAACGACGTATTCCCTTAAAACTGGAAGAAGTCCCCAAACCGCTGTTACAAGCCTTCCTTGCCACCGAAGATGCGCGCTTTTATGAGCATGGTGGTATCGATCCTGTCGGGGTAATCCGCGCAGCAATCGTCATGTTAACAACCGGCGAAAAAAAGCAAGGAGCAAGTACTATCACCATGCAGGTGGCACGTAACTTCTTCCTAACCCGCGACAAAACCATTATTCGTAAGGTGAAGGAAATTTTTATTTCCTACCATATCGAGCAGTTGTTAACGAAAGATGAGATTTTAGAGCTGTACGTTAACCGTATCTATTTAGGCCAAAGAGCTTATGGCGTTGGCGCAGCCGCTCAAGTGTATTTTGGCAAAAACGTCCAAGATCTGACTCTGTCTGAAATGAGTATGATTGCTGGCTTGCCAAAGGCCCCCTCAACGCTTAACCCCATTACTTCACCTTCCCGTGCTCTCGCTCGTCGCAACGTGGTGTTGATGCGGATGAATGAAGTGGGGTATATCAGCAAAACGGAGTACCAAACCGCACTCCAGGAGCCACTCGTAGCCAAATATCATGGTGCCGAAATCGATCTCTATGCCCCTTATATTTCTGAAATGGCCCGGGATTACATGGTGCAAAAATATGGTGAAGAAGAAGCCTATACCAATGGCTATAACGTCTACACCACGATTTCATCCGATCTCCAGCTGTTAGCGCAGCAAGCATTACGCAATAATGTTTATGCCTATGATGAACGTCATGGCTACCGCGGTCCTGCTGCTATTTTGTGGACAGGCGCTAAGCCTGATAATGCACAAATCAAAGCTGAACTGGCTAAAGTCACACCCGTCCAAGAGTTACAACCTGCCGCCGTATTAAGCATTGATGGACAGCAAGCCAGTGTATTAACCGCTAAAGGTGAAACCAAAGTCATCAAATGGGATGGCTTGAAATGGGCGCGTAAATTTATTAACGATAAACGCCAAGGTGCGGTACCTAAATCGGCTTCAGACATGCTGACAGTAGGCGAACGTATTTGGATCCGCGACAATGGCCAGTACTTACAATTATCGCAAGTCCCCGAAGTAGCGAGTGCCACAGTGTCACTCGATCCGGAAAATGGCGCTATCCGTACTTTAGTAGGTGGTTACAGCTTTAGCCAAAGCCAATACAACCGCGTGACTCAGGCTAAACGCCAATTAGGTTCGAATATTAAACCTTTCATCTATGCTGCGGCATTAGAAAGAGGCTTTACGCTCGCGACTCTGATTAACAACGCACCGATTAATAAACCCGATATTAGCCAAGGTACTGCCTGGCGGCCGAAAAACTCGCCCGATATCTATGGTGGCCCAACGCGTTTACGTGTGGGCTTAGCGCAATCGATCAACGTCATGTCTGTTCGTGCCATGCGCCATATTGGTTTAGATGCAGCTATTGCCGAGTTAACTAAGTTCGGTTTTGACCCTAACGACTTACCACGCAACGAGTCCTTAGCACTGGGTTCACCTTCGGTAACGCCCTTACAAGTCGCAGCTGCTTTCAACGTGTTTGCAAATGGTGGCTTCTTGGTTGAACCTTTCTATATCGAACGAGTAGAAGACTCCTTCGGTAATGTAATTGAAAAAGCCAATCCAACCTTAGCTTGTAAGCCAAGTGGTAATCTAACCCAACCGAGTAGCGACCCAATGGGCTTTAGTGAGCCAACGGCGCAAACCGATGAGCCTGTTGCCCATTGCTTTGAACAAACTGGCCGTTACGCACCGCAAATTATCTCCGAACAAACGGCATTCCTGATCACCGAAGCGCTGAAGAGCGTGATCTGGGGTGGCGGCGATTGGAGTAAAGGCACAGGTTGGCAAGGTACTGCTTGGCGTGCGGCGCAATTAATTAAACGCCATGATATTGCAGGTAAAACGGGGACAACCAACGAATCTCGTGATACGTGGTTCAGTGGTTTTGGCCCAACGCTGACGAGCACCTTCTGGGTGGGATTTGACGATCATGGTCGCCAGTTAGGTAGAACCGCTTGGAACGCTAATGGTGAAAAAGATCAAATCACCGGGACCGAAGCCGGTGCTAAGACCGCAGGACCTGGCTGGAACGAATTTATGAATAACGTGCTTAAAGGCGTTCCAGAAACCACGGCGATTCCACCAGAGGGAATCGTCTCGGTGCGGATCGACCTTGCAACAGGCAAGCTCACTCGTAAAACTGATTACACCAGTGATTTTGAATACTTTATCTCGGGCACTGAACCGAAGGAATATATCAGTGAAAGCCAAGATGAAAATAATCTCTTCATCGATGCGCCAGCGGATGACCTGTTCCAATAGCCGTAAATAGCAATAAAAAAACGCGACCTTGAGTCGCGTTTTTTATTGCTCACCTAAGATTAACCTACTTTGCCATTAACCCGCTTTTTTAGCCGCAATCGCTTGCTTAACTTGAGTCAACGCTGTGCCGCCGAGGACATCACGTTTTGCCAAACAGGCTTCGATGGTAAGGTTGGGATACACATCATCTTCGATGATATCGGCAAAGGTTTTAAACTCGGCCAGCGTAAAACCTTCTAACGGGATCTTCTTAGCAATCGCTGCAACCACTGCCACACCGACGACATGGTGCGCTTCGCGGAATGGCATGCCCTTAGACACCAGATAATCCGCCAATTCGGTCGCGTTGGCATAACCTTGCTGCGCGGCTAACAGCGCATTCGGGCGGTTAACGACTAAGCCAGATAAGACTAATGCCGCCATATCCAAGCAAATAGCCCAGCTGTCGACCACGTCGAACAGGCCTTCTTTGTCTTCCTGCATGTCTTTGTTGTAGGCCAGTGGCAATGCCTTCATCGTGGTGAGAATACCCACTAAACTGCCATACACACGACCCGTTTTACCGCGGATCAGCTCCAGCGCATCGGGGTTTTTCTTTTGTGGCATCAAGGACGAGCCTGAGGTCACTTCGTCACTCAAGGAGATAAAGCCCGCTTCACCCGTATTGAAGAAAATCAAATCTTCGGCCATGCGGCTTAAGTGCATCATGCTTATTGAGGCGGCTCCGCACAGCTCAACCACATGGTCGCGATCCGACACGCTGTCCAAACTGTTTAAGGTTGGCGAAGCAAAGTTCAGTGCTGCTGCAAGCGCATATCTATCCATTTGATAGGCTGTGCCCGCCAATGCACCCGAACCGAGCGGACAGGTATTGGCGCGCTTTAAGGCATCGGTTAAGCGGCTAAGATCACGCTCAATCATTTCCACATAGGCTAAACACCAATGGCCGAAGGTCACAGGTTGAGCACGTTGCAAGTGAGTATAGCCTGGCATTACAGCATCAAATTCACGCTCAGCAAGCGCGATAAGTTCGCTGCGTAAGGTTTGTAGGCGAGCCACTAATGCCGCACCTTCGGATTGGCACCAGAGTTTTAAGTCGGTCGCGACTTGGTCGTTACGGCTACGGCCCGTATGGAGTTTTTTTCCCAGATCGCCGACTTTGGCGATCAACGCAGATTCCACGAAACTGTGAATATCTTCCGCGCCCGAGGCGAGAATAATCGCAGGATCGCCCTTCACTTCCACCAGCAGCTCGTTCAACGCTTTCTTCAAGTCGCGGCATTCAGTGGCAGTGATAATGCCGACGCTAGCAATTGCATCGGCCCAAGCGATAGAACCGACCACATCTTGCTCAAACAAACGGTAATCCACCGGCAGTGAATCGTTGAATAATTTAAATAGCGCGCTGGTTTCGCCCTGAAATCTTCCACCCCATAAAGCCATGCTCAATCCCCTCGGTCACTGCTTTGAATACGTTAAAACTTAAGATATAAAAAAGGGCGCTAGGCGCCCTTTAAGTCTGCCTATTACTTAGCGTTGAGCGCGCGGATACGGCTCGCTAACGAGTACAGACGGATAAAGCCTTCTGCGTGTTTTTGGTCGTACACTTGGTCTTCACCGAAGGTCGCAAACGCTTCAGAGTACAAGCTGTTTGGCGAACGTTTCTTAACGGCAATCGCGTGACCTTTGTAGAGTTTCACCACAACTTCACCGTTGACAGACTCGGCTAAAGACTCAGATGCCGCCAGCAGCGACTTACACAGAGGTGTAAACCAACGACCGTCGTACACTAAGTGTGCCATTTGGGCACCCACTTGCTCGCGCCAAGTACGGCTAGTTTTATCCAGCACTAACTCTTCAATCGCGCGCAGCGCGGCAAACATCACAGTGCCGCCTGGGGTTTCGTAGCAACCACGGGACTTCATGCCCACTAAACGGTTTTCGGTGATATCGATACGACCCACGCCATGTGGTGCAGCGATGGTGTTCAGCTTCATCAGTGCAGCGTAAGGCGTTAATGCTTCACCGTTTACTTTAGTCACACGACCATTTTCGACTTCAAGTGACACATATTCTGCTTGGTTTGGCGCATCTTCCGGATCGGCAGTCAGCGTCCACACACCTTTACTTGGCTCGTTCCATGGATCTTCCAACTCGCCACCTTCGTGGGAAATGTGGAATGCGTTGGCATCACGGCTGTAGATCTTAGTGGCAGAAGCTGAAGTCTTAATATTACGCTCAGCTAAGTAAGCCAATAGATCTTCACGGCTCTGCATGGTCCATTCACGCCACGGTGCAATCACTTTTAAATCAGGCGCTAATGCCGCAAAGCAACCTTCGAAACGCACTTGGTCGTTACCCTTACCGGTACAACCGTGGCACAGGGCATCGGCACCCACTTTACGCGCCACTTCAACCTGCGCCTTCGCGATGATTGGGCGCGCCATTGAAGTACCTAACAAGTAAGTCCCTTCGTAAATCGCCCCCGTTGCCATGGTTGGGTAGATGTAATCTTTAACGAATTCTTCTTTCAGATCGACGATATGGCATTCAGACGCGCCTGAGGCTAATGCCTTTTCAGTCAGACCCACTAACTCTTCTTCACCCTGACCAACGTCAGCGCAAAAGGCGATGATTTCACAGTTGTCGTAGGTTTCTTTTAACCAAGGAATAATGGCCGAAGTATCTAGACCACCCGAATAGGCTAAAACGACTTTTTTCACGCCAGTATTTTTGTTCTCGATAGACATCTTAAATTCCTATAACTCGTTTCTCACCTTGGAGAAAGTAGGCTGCTAAACAGGGTTAAATTAACTAAATAGGGTTACCAGTACTGCATTTTGGGCGTGCATCCGATTCTCAGCTTGTTGCAGGATCAAGGAGCCTTCGCCATCCATCACTTCATCGGTCACTTCAACACCGCGGTGAGCGGGTAAGCAGTGCATAAAGAAGTGAGCACCCGCTTTCGCCATCAAGGCCTTATTGACCTGATAAGGTGCAAACTTATCCTTAATTTCCGCTAACGGTGTTGGATCTCCCATGGAAATCCAAGTATCAGTATAGATAGCATCGTGACCTTCAATCGCATCAATATCTGAAGTCAGTACAACCTTGCCGCCATATCGGCTCGCGAGCTCTTGCACTTCGGCCACAACGTAGCCATCAGGAAAGTGACCCGCAGGGCAGATCACTGTCATGGTGGCACCGAGAATGGCCGCGCAATACATCAATGAGTTAGTAACGTTATTACCATCACCCACATACGCTAACTTAGCATCACTGATATTTTCAAAATGCTCGGCCAAGGTTAAAAAATCGGCTAAAGCTTGGCAAGGATGGTATAAATCCGAAAGTGCATTAATCACGGGCACACTACCAAACTCAGCTAATTGTTCGATAGTCGTGTGGGAGAACGTTCTCGCCACAATAGCATCAGCCCAACAGGACAGGTTAGAAGCAAAGTCAGCGACCGATTCCCGCTTACCTAAGGCACCATTTTGCTGGTCTAGGTATAAACAGTGGCCGCCAAGCTTGTTAATACCGATATCGAAGCTAACACGAGTACGCAGAGATGGCTTTTCAAATAACATCACCACACTCTTACCGTCCAGTGCATGACGATACTCAGCGGGATTCGCTTTAATCGTCTTTGCCAAGGTAATCAGATCCAGCAACTGCTGCTGGGTTAACTCTTTTATCGATAGTAAATGCTTCATAACCTACTCCGCTTATGGTTGGATTTGTGTGCCCACGGCCTCACCTTTTGCTAATGCGACTAATTGGCTTGCATCACGCCATGAGGCCACTTGAACCGCCTGCCCCATCCACTGCGCCACTTCGAGTGCAGCTTCAACTTTTACTTTCATTCCCTTTTCGATCACGCCTTGCTTAACCAACTCGGCAATCTGCTTACCATTCAATGAAGGGATTAATTGACCTTTACCATCGAGTACGCCAGACACATCCGATAACAGCACCAACTTGCCACCGACCAACTTAGCTAATACCGTCGCCGCTTGGTCGGCGTTCACGTTCAGCATTTGGCCATCGTCCATCATGGCAATTGAGCTACAAATCGGCATCCAGCCTTGGGACAGAATAAACTTGAGGTAAGTCGCGTCCTTAGGAGAAACCTCGCCCACTAAGCCTAAACGCTCATCTTTAATCTTGGCCGATACCGTGTTGCCATCGGCTAAGCTCATGCCCACACTCACAATCCCAGCTTTTGTCGCTGCGCCTTGGAGGATCTTGTTTGATGTGCCAGCCAGTGCACCAGCAATAATCGGCATTTGCTCCGGCGGAGTGACCCGCAAGCCTTCTAACTTAACAGTTTCCATGCCGTTGGCGGCTAATTGCTCATCGACCAAACAGCCGCCGCCATGCACCATCAGCACTTGCTGACCATTGGCGATCATTGCTGCTGCGGTATCCATTAAACGCGCCATCCCCATTTCACACTGCAGCAGGGCGCCGCCGACTTTAAGAACTAATACTGAGTTGTTGGTAGACATCTTGACGACTCTCTTAAATAAGGATGAACGGTTAAAGGTTAAAGTGAATCTTTATGCATTGCAGGGCTTGGCTCGCCGCGCCTTTCATCAAATTATCGATGGCACTGGCAACCACTAAGTAGCCACTGTTCTCATCAAACTTCCAACCTAAGTGGCAATTCGGAGTCAGCACCACATCATCCACTTTCGGGAACTGGTTCTGTTTCACCGTCACCAGCGGGGCTTGGTCATAAACACTGTATGCCGCAGCCACATCGGCAGTGGTGGTGCCTGGTTTTAGCTGTACCGTGATGGTTGCTAAAATGCCGCGCTTGAAGTTGCCAAGGTGCGGCGTGAAGATCACCTCTTGCCCCAATTGAGTGGCAATTTCGGGTTGATGTCTGTGGCCTAATACGCCGTAGGGTGTGAGGCTCACTTCGCAAAAACTGGTATGCAACTGCGCCTTACGACCCGCGCCCGTCACACCGCTGACCGCATTGATCACCGGATAGGCGGAGGTCAGTAAATTCTTTAATGGTTTCAAAGCGGTTAATGATGCTGTTGGGTAACAACCTGGCACAGCAATCATCTTAGTTGCGCCGACTTCTTTGGCATTCCACTCGGCAAGACCATAAACAGCCTTGGCTAGCACCTCGGGATATTCGTGCTCAAAACCGTACCACTTAGGGTACTGCGTCACATCACTGAAACGATAGGCACCGCTTAAGTCAAACACGGCTAAACCTTGGTTGTAGAACCAAGCCGCTAAATGCAAACTCACCGAATGCTCGGTCGCTAACACCACGGCATCCGCCTCGGCGACGATCTTCGCCTTCGCTTCTTCAGTCAGTGGTGACAGAGCTAAATCAATGTGGCTGTAGACAGGGTACAAATCTGCTAAAGCTCTACCTTTATCTAAACTATTTTCAGAGACATACAGGCCTTGAATTGATAATTCAGACTCCGCATGGACTAAAGCTGTTAGTTGTGCGCCTGTGTAACCACTGGCACCGATAATGGCGATGTTTTTCATATGTATTTTTATAAACCGAATCAAAGAGACTTAAAGAATAGATGAATAGCGTACACGCACCAGCGTATATCTATGATGACAAGACTATCGTCGTAGGAAATCGTAATGGGTCGTTATTTTATTCACTGACGGCTTAACGCTATACATCATGATATTTACTCTACAGGTCACAAGGGGTGACTCATCTCAACTGCTGGCTAGACTACCACAAAGATCTATTTATGCAATATATGTGAATATATATTTTTATTAAATTTTGTCTTTTATCTGCGTTCGAGCACGCTTAGCAAATAACACAATACTTCACTAACTGCTTAATAACTCAGTTATCTATGGATGAAAGACTGAAAAATCAGTCCTTTTTATTAACACCGAATACACATACCCGCAAAGCCGAAAATGATGCAGTTCATATTCACTTCCACTAAACATAATAAAATATTGCGTTAGCTCGCATTTATATTGAATATTCTTCAACAATTGTCGTGATTAGTTGCATATAAGATAAGCCAGTCGTATAAGTTATAAGTTCTGCTGTTGACCATTGCCCTCAGTGGTGGGTATTGTGCTAGCGGGCTATATACCCAAGCGACCTGAAGACTCTCATCACCTACAGGTTGTTTGGGTATATTGCGGATTTTTATATTTTTCAATTCGGAGTAACTATGGCAGGTAATGTGGCAGACAATGTGACCGACATGTATGCGTCGTTAAGATCGAACGTGAGTATGTTAGGGCAGATCTTGGGCGATACGATGCGCACCCACCTCGGCGATTCTTTCCTCGAGAAGGTTGAGCAAATTCGTAAACTCGCAAAAGATTCCCGCCGTGGCGACGAAGCGGCACGGGAGCAAATGCTAGAACTGCTGACTGCACTCCCCGATGAAGAGTTAGTGCCTTTTGCTAAAGCCTTTAACCAATTCCTCAACTTAGCAAACTTATCCGAACAATTTCATACTATTAGCCGTAACTGCGATGAGCTGGTTTGCGTACCGGATCCGGTCGAACAGTTGCTTGGTCGCATGCTTAATGGCCGTATCGATCAAACCAAGATGTTGGATTGCTTAAAAACGCTGGACATCGACTTAGTCCTCACCGCGCATCCAACGGAAATCTCTCGCCGCACACTGATCCAAAAATATGCTGCGATTGTGGATTGCCTCGCCGAGCAAGAAAACAATCAACTGTCGGACAGAGAGCGCCGCCAAATTAATCTGCGTCTGCGCCAGTTAATCGCCCAAATCTGGCACACCAATGAAATTCGCCGTGAACGCCCAACGCCAGTAGATGAAGCCCGCTGGGGATTATCCACCATTGAAGAATCCCTCTGGCATGCTGTCCCCGACTTTTTAAGGCAGCTCAACGATCAAGTACAAGATCGCACAGGCCAGCAATTGCCTATCGATATCGCACCGGTGCGCTTCTCAAGCTGGATGGGGGGCGATCGCGACGGCAACCCTTTTGTGACCGCTAAAGTCACTCAAGAAGTGTTAGATCGTAATCGCCATGCCGCCGCACGTTTATTCCTCAAGGATATAGTGTTGCTGGTTGGCGAGTTATCGATGGAAGAAGCCAACAGCGAGCTGATGGCGTTTACCAACAATAGCTGCGAACCCTATCGTTTTGTGCTGCGTTCATTAAGACAAAAACTGCGCGACACCATCGACTACTTAAACGCCCGCATCGAAGGCCATAACCCAGAAGTCGATAAATCGACGCTGATTTGGCAAGAAAGCGATCTGAAAGCGCCGCTAGAGATGCTGTATAAGAGTTTATGTGACTGCGGCATGCGTTTGATTGCTAATGGTTTACTCCTCGACATTCTGCGTCGTCTCGCTTGTTTTGGCATCCATATGTTAAGGCTCGACATCCGCCAAGACGCAGGCCGTCACTGCGATGTACTTGCAGAGTTAACCCGTTATCTAGGTATGGGTGACTTTAATCATTGGGATGAAACCGAAAAACAAGCCTTCTTGCTGCGTGAACTCAGTAACCGTCGCCCGCTGATCCCAAGCAACTGGCAACCTTCTGCCGATGTGGCCGAAGTACTTAACACTTGCCGTTTAATTGCTAAACATCCTGCTAAGGCGTTGGGCTCCTACGTGATCTCGATGGCGAGCAAGCCTTCAGATGTATTAACCGTATTATTACTGCTCAAAGAAACTGGCTGTACTCATCCAATGCGCGTTGTGCCGCTTTTTGAAACCTTAAGCGACTTAAATAACGCCGCCGAGTGTATTACCGCACTGCTCGATATCGACTGGTACCGTGGTTACACCAAAGGTATGCAAGAGGTGATGATCGGTTATTCAGACTCGGCCAAAGACGCGGGTGTAATGGCGGCCGCTTGGGCGCAATATCGCGCACAGGAGCAGTTAGTCGCCGTCTGTAAACAGGCTGGCGTTAAGCTGACGCTGTTCCATGGTCGTGGTGGCAGTATTGGTCGTGGCGGCGGCCCAGCTCACAAAGCGATTCTGTCGCAACCGCCCGGCTCAGTTGATGGTCGTATTCGCGTCACCGAACAAGGTGAGATGATCCGCTTTAAGTTCGGCCTGCCTAAATTGGCGGTGCAAAGCCTAGCCCTGTACACCTCAGCGGTGTTAGAAGCGACCTTGCTTCCGCCGCCAGAGCCTAAGCAGGAATGGCGTAATTGTATGGAGCGCATTGCTCAGGAGTCAGTGAGTGCTTACCGCGGTATTGTCCGTGAAGAGCCGGATTTTGTGCCTTATTTCCGTGCAGCCACTCCGGAGGTTGAACTAGGCAAATTACCATTAGGCAGTCGCCCAGCAAAACGTCGTGTCGATGGCGGTATCGAAAGCTTACGTGCCATTCCTTGGATTTTTGCTTGGTCTCAAAACCGCTTAATGTTGCCAGCATGGCTCGGCGCCGGTGAAGCATTACAGGCTGCCTGCGAACGTGGAGAAATGGGTTTGCTACAGGATATGGATCGTGAATGGCCCTTCTTTAGCACGCGGATTTCCATGCTGGAGATGGTGTACGCCAAGGCGGAACCTAACTTAGCGCGTTACTATGAAACCTGCTTAGTACCGCCCAATCTCCACCACTTAGGCGAAACTTTACGCCAGCGTTTAGATCTCGGCATTAAAGTGGTGCTGGAGCTGACTAAATCGGATACCTTAATGGCGCATACACCGTGGAATCGCGAATCAGTCAAACTGCGCAATCCCTATATCGATCCATTAAACTTCCTGCAGACCGAGTTATTGGCTCGTACTCGCAAGGAAACAACCGAAGCTCCCGCTTCCGAACACGTGCAACTCGCCTTAATGCTGACGATTGCCGGTGTCGCGGCGGGCATGAGAAACACAGGTTAATGAAAAAACTCACGCTTAGCCTTTGCTTGGGATTATCTGTACTGCTTGGCGGCTGCGTCACGCAGTACAGTATTAGCGAGCATGAAATGGAGCAGTATCTCAGCAAAGAGATCCATTTTGAGGTGAAACAAGGTAATCAACTCGTGGGCGCGCAAGTGCGCATTAACGACATCAGTGTCAGACTCGGTGAAAAGCCTGACACTATGAGCGTAAGTGCAACCACTCAGGTGTCCATCACTAACCCTATTTATCCGTTGAAGGCGCAACTTTCAACCACCTTTGAGGCTAAGCCTTGGTATGACAGTGCCACCCACAGCGTCTACCTACGCCAGCTTGAATTGGTGAAAGTCGAGTCAACACCCAAGGATATCGAGAAAGCCATCAGTAGCGCGACACCACAAGTGATGGGCTACTTAAGGCATTTCCTCGAGAATCAGCCCGTTTATGTACTCGATACGAAGGACAGTAATCAAGCGCTGATGGCGAAGATGACCGAGAGCATTCAAGTCGTCCCTGGCGAATTAGTCCTTAAGTTCATTAAATAACGGCTTGCGTTGCAAACCATTCACCATAAAAAATGCTCCCTCGGGAGCATTTTTGTTAATCCAGCTAGACTGACTAAAACCCGTAAGTCAGCAAAAAGTTACTTGCTGAAACGCCCTATCGACTGATAATCCACAATCACAGCTTCGGTGAGTAACTCACGTCTTAGCATATCGTAGGCTACCGCCGCACTTAAGCTACGCACTAAATCCCGCGAACGTCGCGGCAGTTTTATCATTTGGCTGTAGACGCCACTGCGGGTTGCCAAGGCAATTGCCACCGTACCAACGGGCTTTTCTTCGGTCCCGCCATCAGGTCCCGCTATCCCACTGGTCGCTAAGGCAAAATCACTGTCTAAAATAGCACGCGCGCCCTTGGCCATTTCTTCAACCGTTGGAATAGAGACTGCGCCGTGATCGTCTAAGGTCGCAGGGTTAACTCCTAACACTCGCACCTTAGACTCATTACTGTAAGTCACCAGACCGTGTTGCAAATAGGAAGAGCTGCCCGGGAAATCCACTAACTGACTGGTAATCATCCCACCCGTACAAGACTCAGCAACACTCAAGGTCAATCCAGAATTCAGCAACTTAGCATGGATCTCTTCGGCAAGCGTCGCTTTATCTTCGGCGACGACCGCAGTTCCCAGCACCATTTTGATGTGCCCAGTCACCCGTGGCAGCAAAGCAATCGCCTTCTCGCCGCGGGCAAAGATCTTAATCTCAATATGTGGCATTGAGGAGCGATAACCAATGGTAATCCCCTCAGGCAACTCCAATGGCTCAATTTTGTCGGCAAGGGAAGACTCGCCATGACCTATGGTCAGCAACTTCTTCAGCGCCACCTTAGCGTCGAGGTCAAACTCTTCACGGATAAAAGGAATAAACTGTTCCTTCACCATATGCTTGAGTTCAAATGGCACGCCAGGGGTGAAGAACAACCAAGCTCGATTCAACTTCACTCTAAATCCACAAGCCGTGCCAACGGGGTTATCCACCATCACCGCAGACTCAGGCAGCATTGCCTGCTTTAAATTACTCACTGGCATCTCGCGATTATTGCGCGTAAACCAATCTTCTAAACGTTGACGCCACTCACGATTCTCAACCAGAGGCTCGCCTTTAGCCTTAGCCATTGCCTCGGCAGACATATCATCACTGGTCGGCCCCAAGCCGCCATTCACTAAAATCACATCGGCATGCAAACTACGCTCTTGGAAAACCGCAATTAAGTCCTCGAGACGATCCCCGACTGTAACGCGCCTTTGGATCTCAATGCCATGCTCCATCATAGTGCTGGCAAACCAAGCAGCGTTAGTATCAACAATCTGACCCGACAGCACCTCTTCCCCAGTACAAATCATCTCTAACTTCATCATAGATCCTTAGCTACCCCAATAAGTTACTGCATAAGGTAAGTAACCTCTGAAGTAATAGCAAGAGTTGACCTTTGGGAGATATGGTTCAGTAGTGTGAAGAAAATAAGGTAGTCAGTCGCGATTTAGCGCACATCAGGGGTGTGTGAGCGAAAGAGGCTGAAAATTGGAATGAGTGATTTCAAAATCACAATCTAAAGATGACAAACGCGAAAAACAAAAAAGCCAGCTTATTCAGCTGGCTTCATTGTTTAATTAGGCGCTTGGCGATGACCTACTCTCACATGGGGAGACCCCACACTACCATCGGCGCGATTGCGTTTCACTTCTGAGTTCGGGATGGGATCAGGTGGGACCACAATGCTATTGTCACCAAGCAAATTTGGTATCTACTCCCCATCTTATGTGGGCAGTAAATGAATTCGGAAAGCTGGTTTGAGTTCACAAGTACATGGAGGTACTTGATGTCATAAATGCAGGAGCATTTTATGACCACTTCTTAAGTGTTTCTATTCAAGCTAAGTGCTACTTAGTAAAACCCATCTGGGTTGTATGGTTAAGCCTCTCGAGTCATTAGTATCAGTTAGCTCAACGCCTCACAACGCTTACACACCTGACCTATCAACGTCCTAGTCTCGAACGGCTCTTTAGTGGACTTATAGTCCAAGGGATGACTCATCTTGGGGCTCGCTTCCCGCTTAGATGCTTTCAGCGGTTATCGATTCCGAACATAGCTACCGGGCAATGCCATTGGCATGACAACCCGAACACCAGCGGTTCGTTCACTCCGGTCCTCTCGTACTAGGAGCAACTCCCCTCAATCATCCAACGCCCACGGCAGATAGGGACCGAACTGTCTCACGACGTTCTGAACCCAGCTCGCGTACCACTTTAAATGGCGAACAGCCATACCCTTGGGACCGACTTCAGCCCCAGGATGTGATGAGCCGACATCGAGGTGCCAAACACCGCCGTCGATATGAACTCTTGGGCGGTATCAGCCTGTTATCCCCGGAGTACCTTTTATCCGTTGAGCGATGGCCCTTCCATTCAGAACCACCGGATCACTATGACCTACTTTCGTACCTGCTCGACGTGTCTGTCTCGCAGTTAAGCTGGCTTATGCCATTGCACTAACCGTACGATGTCCGACCGTACTTAGCCAACCTTCGTGCTCCTCCGTTACTCTTTGGGAGGAGACCGCCCCAGTCAAACTACCCACCAGGCACTGTCCTTACCCCAGATAATGGGGCCAAGTTAGAACATCAACACTACAAGGGTGGTATTTCAAGGACGACTCCATCAGAACTAGCGTTCCAACTTCATAGTCTCCCACCTATCCTACACATGTAGGGTCAATGTTCAGTGCCAAGCTATAGTAAAGGTTCACGGGGTCTTTCCGTCTAGCCGCGGGTATACGGCATCTTCACCGCAATTTCAACTTCACTGAGTCTCGGCTGGAGACAGCGTGGCCATCATTACGCCATTCGTGCAGGTCGGAACTTACCCGACAAGGAATTTCGCTACCTTAGGACCGTTATAGTTACGGCCGCCGTTTACCGGGGCTTCGATCATGAGCTTCTCTTGCGATAACCCAATCAATTAACCTTCCGGCACCGGGCAGGCGTCACACCGTATACGTCATCTTGCGATTTTGCACAGTGCTGTGTTTTTGATAAACAGTTGCAGCCACCTGGTATCTGCGACTCCCGTCAGCTTAGAGAGCAAGTCTCATCACCAACAAGAGCGTACCTTCTCCCGAAGTTACGGTACCATTTTGCCTAGTTCCTTCAGCCGAGTTCTCTCAAGCGCCTTGGTATTCTCTACCCGACCACCTGTGTCGGTTTGGGGTACGATTCCCGCTAACCTGAAGCTTAGAAGATTTTCCTGGAAGCATGGCATCAACTACTTCATCCCCTTGGGGACTCGTCATCAGCTCTCAGTGTATAGTGACCCGGATTTGCCTAAGTCACCCACCTACCACCTTAAACGCGGACTACCAACGCCGCGCTAGCCTAGCCTTCTCCGTCTCTCCATCGCAGTTAGCGGAAGTACAGAAATATTAATCTGTTTCCCATCGATTACGCCTTTCGGCCTCACCTTAGGGGTCGACTCACCCTGCCCCGATTAACGTTGGACAGGAACCCTTGGTCTTTCGGCGAGGGGGTTTTTCACCCCCTTTATCGTTACTCATGTCAGCATTCGCACTTCTGATACCTCCAGTGTGGGTTACCCCTTCACCTTCAACGGCTTACAGAACGCTCCTCTACCGCGCAACTCTAATGAATTGCACCCGTAGCTTCGGTGGTATGTTTAGCCCCGTTACATCTTCCGCGCAGGCCGACTCGACTAGTGAGCTATTACGCTTTCTTTAAATGATGGCTGCTTCTAAGCCAACATCCTAGCTGTCTAAGCCTTCCCACATCGTTTCCCACTTAACATACACTTTGGGACCTTAGCTGACGGTCTGGGTTGTTTCCCTTTTGACGACGGACGTTAGCACCCGCCGTCTGTCTCCCGAGTAGTACTCATTGGTATTCGGAGTTTGCAAAGGGTTGGTAAGTCGGGATGACCCCCTAGCCTTAACAGTGCTCTACCCCCAATGGTATTCGCTCGAGGCGCTACCTAAATAGCTTTCGAGGAGAACCAGATATCTCCCGGTTTGATTGGCCTTTCACCCCCAGCCACAAGTCATCCGCTAATTTTTCAACATTAGTCGGTTCGGTCCTCCAGTTGATGTTACTCAACCTTCAACCTGCCCATGGCTAGATCACCGGGTTTCGGGTCTACGCCTTGCAACTAAACGCGCAGTTAACACTCGGTTTCCCTACGGCTCCGCTATTCGCTTAACCTCGCTACAAAACGTAAGTCGCTGACCCATTATACAAAAGGTACGCAGTCACGGTCTCAAGAACCGCTCCCACTGCTTGTACGTATACGGTTTCAGGTTCTATTTCACTCCCCTCACAGGGGTTCTTTTCGCCTTTCCCTCACGGTACTGGTTCACTATCGGTCAGTCAGGAGTATTTAGCCTTGGAGGATGGTCCCCCCATATTCAAACAGGATATCACGTGTCCCGCCTTACTCGTTTTCATCAAAGGTTAGTTTTCGTGTACGGGGCTATCACCCTGTGCCGCTGGACTTTCCAGACCATTCCACTAACACCCCTCTGACTTAAGGGCTAATCCCCGTTCGCTCGCCGCTACTAGGGGAATCTCGGTTGATTTCTTTTCCTAAGGGTACTTAGATGTTTCAGTTCCCCTCGTTTGCCTCATTAAGCTATGTATTCACTTAATGATGACACCTTATGGTGCCGGGTTCCCCCATTCGGACATCGTTAGCTCAAATGCTTGTTACTAGCTCGCCAACGCTTTTCGCAAGTTACTACGTCCTTCATCGCCTCTGACTGCCAAGGCATCCACCGTATACGCTTAGTCGCTTAACCATACAACCCAAATAGGTTTCACTTGCGTGAGCCACTTGCGCTGTTGCGACCAGCTGGTTTTACTTGTCTCATCTTCGACCAAGAAGATGGACTCGCCTTAGACTTGAATATTCAAGACACTTAACAAGTGTTTTAAGAACTCAATTTTTTTTCGTATTAACACAACGACAGACATCATTGCGTTAATTACTATCAGCTTTCCAAATTGTTAAAGAACAATGCTTACCGGCTCGCGGTGCATGTCGCTCTCCCTTCCCTTACAGGAAGTTCAACAAGCCATCTGTGTGAACACTCAGGCACATGGATGTGCCGTGTGTAAGAAACGCATGGAGCAGTTTCTTACCAACCAAACATCGAGTTAGTCGTATAGGTAAGGAGGTGATCCAGCCCCAGGTTCCCCTAGGGCTACCTTGTTACGACTTCACCCCAGTCATGAACCACAAAGTGGTGAGCGCCCCCCCGAAGGTTAAGCTACCCACTTCTTTTGCAGCCCACTCCCATGGTGTGACGGGCGGTGTGTACAAGGCCCGGGAACGTATTCACCGTGGCATTCTGATCCACGATTACTAGCGATTCCGACTTCATGGAGTCGAGTTGCAGACTCCAATCCGGACTACGACGAGCTTTGTGAGATTAGCTCCACCTCGCGGCTTTGCAACCCTCTGTACTCGCCATTGTAGCACGTGTGTAGCCCTACTCGTAAGGGCCATGATGACTTGACGTCGTCCCCACCTTCCTCCGGTTTATCACCGGCAGTCTCCCTAGAGTTCCCACCATTACGTGCTGGCAAATAAGGATAGGGGTTGCGCTCGTTGCGGGACTTAACCCAACATTTCACAACACGAGCTGACGACAGCCATGCAGCACCTGTCTCACGGTTCCCGAAGGCACAAGTCCATCTCTGGTCTCTTCCGTGGATGTCAAGAGTAGGTAAGGTTCTTCGCGTTGCATCGAATTAAACCACATGCTCCACCGCTTGTGCGGGCCCCCGTCAATTCATTTGAGTTTTAACCTTGCGGCCGTACTCCCCAGGCGGTCTACTTAATGCGTTAGCTTGAGAGCCCAGTGTTCAAGACACCAAACTCCGAGTAGACATCGTTTACGGCGTGGACTACCAGGGTATCTAATCCTGTTTGCTCCCCACGCTTTCGTGCATGAGCGTCAGTCTTTGTCCAGGGGGCCGCCTTCGCCACCGGTATTCCTCCAGATCTCTACGCATTTCACCGCTACACCTGGAATTCTACCCCCCTCTACAAGACTCTAGTTCGCCAGTTCGAAATGCTATTCCTAGGTTGAGCCCAGGGCTTTCACATCTCGCTTAACAAACCGCCTGCGCACGCTTTACGCCCAGTAATTCCGATTAACGCTCGGACCCTCCGTATTACCGCGGCTGCTGGCACGGAGTTAGCCGGTCCTTCTTCTGTAGGTAACGTCACAGATGAGCCGTATTAAGACTCACCCTTTCCTCCCTACTGAAAGTGCTTTACAACCCGAAGGCCTTCTTCACACACGCGGCATGGCTGCATCAGGGTTTCCCCCATTGTGCAATATTCCCCACTGCTGCCTCCCGTAGGAGTCTGGGCCGTGTCTCAGTCCCAGTGTGGCTGATCATCCTCTCAGAACAGCTAGGGATCGTCGCCTTGGTGAGCCATTACCTCACCAACTAGCTAATCCCACCTAGGTTCATCCAATCGCGAGAGGCCCGAAGGTCCCCCTCTTTCCCCCGTAGGGCGTATGCGGTATTAGCAGTCGTTTCCAACTGTTATCCCCCTCGACTGGGCAGATCCCTAGGCATTACTCACCCGTCCGCCGCTCGCCACCTCAGGAGTAAACTCCCTTGTGCTGCCGCTCGACTTGCATGTGTTAGGCCTGCCGCCAGCGTTCAATCTGAGCCATGATCAAACTCTTCAATTAAAGTTTTTTTGCTTCCGTCTTGCGACTTCAGCGGCTCAATGAATTCTGATTGTTGTTTCAACATTTCTTAGTTAAAAGAAGTGCCAAAACAAACTGTACATATTGCTATGAACACTCATTCATTGATTGATTTAATTCTTTGATTACTCGCCAAACGGCAGAGTAATTTCGATTAACTCAACACCTGTGAGTGTCCACACAGATTTCTTGTTTAGATTGTTAAAGAGCGTTTGACCTCATCGCTTGCGTTACCGCTCACTGGGTCAGGGCTGCGTATTCTACGCATTTCCCTCATCGCGTCAAGGTGTTTTTACAAACTTCTTGAGGCTTTCGAATCAACTGCACAATTTGCATTCGATTCGCACTGTAACCGCGCTCGCTTTCGCTGTCTGCCGTGTCAGTGGATGCGCATTATAGGCAGCGAAACTTTTTGTGCAAGCGCTTTTTTCGGGTTTTTATGATTAATTTTCAAATAGATTGTTACACCCAAGCTAGGCACAACCTACACACTCGTTATACCCAGAGTTATCCATAAACGCTGGATTTATGCGCAAAACAAACCTAACAGCGAGCCTTTATTGAGTAAACGAGTGTGTGCTAAAGATAGAAGAAAGAATAAATGAGGCGGTAAATTTGGAGCTCTACATTATTAAGCAAGATGAAGGCTATTGGTGTCAGCCGCTACTTTACACATATATAAGCTATAAAGTAGCGTGTAGTGATGCACTTATACGTACATATAAGGTACTTAACTTGCACTCCAAAGAAGCTGTCCGCAATCGGTAAGATCATACCCCCCTAAAAGAGCCGCCATTTGCCGAGTATGCCCACTGCTTAACATAGTAAAGAGTTGTTGTAGCTGCCTGCGAAAGTAAATACTTTGTGGCATCACAAAGTCGAAGGACTCCCTGATCAGTGGCACAAAGCTTAAACCGCTCTCTAAAGCAACAGACTGACAACCAAAACCAATATCTGCATCTCCACGTGCAATATAGCCTGCAAGTTCACGCTCACTATAAGCTGTGAGTATGATATTAAGCTGATCTAAACGTGCACCTTGCTTTAATAGCCACTGCTCTAGATGCTGCTGACTGCCAGCGCCGCCTTGGCGACTGACCCAGCGCCAAGGCAAACTGAGAACTTTATCCTCTTCTTGACATCTGTGGTGCATATCGGTACGCATGATCAAGCCTTGCTGACGGGAATAGCCGTGCACCATGATCCATTGTTGGTGGTTTTGATAACCTTTAAGCAATGCTGGATGACGGATATTTCTATCTTCCATACTCCCCCAGTGCAAGGTACACACATCAGCATAGCCCTTAGCTAATAACTCCAACCCCAAACGAGAGCCTGTTGCACTGTAACTAATAAGCTCACGACTACCAACCTGCGCCATCAAACGCGCCACTAACATTGACAACAGAGGATCATCACTACCAGTAATCAATAGTCTGTCAGTTAACATACCGCTATGGCAGGAGTCCATCACCCAGCGGTCAATCAGCACCTTAGGGAATAACCATTTGCCGGTGATTTTTGTTGCGGGGAGAATTCGGTCATTCGCCATCGCGTAAACCTTTTTCTCGTTAAGATCTAAATACTCAGCAACTTGCTTCGCGCTCATGTAAATCAATTCACTAGCGGATGTCATCTTATATCCTTGTCGTCTATCTCTTTTGAGTCTGGTCGCTATCTGATAAGGTCGCTATTTATCGGAGTTGGTATTCACATCAAATTCGAGATTTTCACTGCCGTGGTAGACCAAAAAATGACGCCCTTTGGCCCGAGCAATAATCGTGATACCAAGTTTTTGGGCAAGCTCCAGACCCATTTGCGTTACACCACTTCGCGACAGCAGTACAGGTATCCCCATTTTGGCGACCTTAATCACCATCTCCGAGGTTAACCGTCCTGTGGTATAGAAGATTTTGTTATCGCCCAGATCCTGCGCTAACCACATATCTCCCGCCAAGGTATCCACCGCGTTATGACGGCCAACATCTTCTACAAAAGCAAGGATCTGGTCAGCTTCACAAACACCACAACCGTGCACGGCACCTGCATTTTTGTAGGTCTCATTATATTCATTGATGTTTTTGAGCAAGCTGTAGAGCGTACTCTGCTTAAGGCTTGGGGTAGGTAGCTGAATACCATCTAAATCCTGCATAAAACTGCCATATACAGTCCCTTGACCACAGCCGGACGTAACGGTTTTTTCAGATAACTTTTGTTCGAGATCGGCGGTTTGCTCATGCGTTAATACCGCGGCAGAATTCACATCCCAATCAACAATTACAGACTCTAATTGAGCAACATCCGAGATAAAACCCTGATTTTTAAGATAACCAAGAGCTAATGACTCAGGCTTTGCCCCCAATGTCATCAGGGTCACTATCGGGCGCCAGTTCAGATAAACCGTTAAAGGTCGCTCACAGGCAACATGCTTATCAATTACCACTCCTGACTCATCCACTGCTTTGACGGCAATAGTTAACGGCACTTCAGCTTGAGTTTTTACAAAGGAAAAGCTTCGCTTGGGTAGAGAAGGATGGTCATTGGCGAGCATCTGCTGAGCAATATTAGAACTGTTATCAGAAATCATAATGTTACCGCTTTACGAGTGATGGCATCAGCATAGCAATATTTATACCTAGGTATAAAACTCAGGGCTAAATGCGTGATCCGTCGCAATACGAAACATTCTGTCGCATCAAAATGTCTCAGACAAAATGTCTATTCAGACAAAATGTCTCGCTTTTAACCCTATTTTGATGATCCACTTCAAACTAATTCCCCCTGTTTAATGGCATTAATATTGCAGTGACCTTTTATCACGATAAGCAGGGGAAATAGCGCCGGATGTTAAGGCTTATCTCCCTTACGGTTGAAACGGAGAGACAATGCAACATACTACTAGTGTTTGGCCCATGTACGTTTCACTCAAAAAAGTAGAGAAACAGGTGGGTCGTTGGACCTCAGTACAATGGGAAATCGATCATTTACTTCCCGCAACCCACGAAGCCCCCGAAGGAGCGACCTTAGTACTGCTAGAGCTGCACAAAGATGAGCGCGCCAGTTACCGCATCAACCTCGATATGGACAATGCGATGTTGTACTTAGTCTGTGATGAAATGGCAGACGGTACTTGGGTACCCGCGTTACTTTCGGCAGATCAAAATGTTGCTGCGGGCTGTCTTGAAGGCAATACGCCCGTAATCAACACGCTTATGCCTGAAGCGATTGCCTGTTGGATCGAAGCCTTTATCACTCAATATGGTGAAGTTGAAATCGCTGCTTATCGTCGTAAGCATGTGGATCACCGTAAAAATCAAGGTCCAAGCCACGATCCATTGCGGAGGGACTAATGACTGATTCAACCCCAAAGGCAAACGGTTTTTTTAGCCGTTGGAGTCAACGTCGTGAGCAAGTGGCAGCTGAAGAAGCCGCTGTTAAAACGCAAACGACTGCGGAAGAACTTGTTGATAATAAGGCAGAAGAGATCACTCAAGAGCCTACCGCTGCGCAAGAATCACAAGATGCGCGTAGCCAGGCAAATGAAGACCCTCATCGCATCCTCACGGCTGAAGATCTCCCTAATCCTGACGAGATTGAGATTGGTGGCAGTTTCGCTCAGTTTATGGGGGCGAATGTTGACCCAGCAGCAAAAACGGCAGCGCTACGCGCCCTTTGGAAACAACCGCATTTCAATGAGATAGATGGTCTCTTGGAATATGCGCTCGACTACAGTAATCAGCCGAAGCTGACGCCAGAGGTGTCCGCCGAGTTAGCCCAAAAAGTATTCCGTTTTATCACCAAAGAGAATGAAGAGTCAGACGAAGATCTGGCCTCAATCCCCAGCGATGCGGTGATGAATACAGAAAATGCAATGGAATCAAAAAACAGTGATGTCGAAACCGAATTAGCAAACACACAGATTGCGGACAATTTGGATGGGGAGACTGATGACCTACCCCAAAATGCACCAGAGCACTTAGCTCAAGAGCTAAAGCCAGTTGTTTAATGTCAGTTTAGCTAATTCTTATGTCCATAACTTTGGTATGTGAATTGCTGTACTAAGAAATAAAGACTTAGATAAAAGCAGAAAAGGCAATGACTTAGTCTCAAACCACAGCCTGAATCTGCCGAAAAACAGCTATAAAGAGCAGCCAGAGTACTGTTCAGGAACGCAATGTGAGCACTCATTTGATGACCAATCAAACCCAGCTTGCGCTAAAACAAGCGCGGCAAAATGTGTTAGCCCAAACGCAAATTTTACAGAATCTGATCCCGCCAACAGTGAGCTATACCACTGAAGGTACAGTACTAATTATTGGCCCCGAAGATCTGGCACGCCTCGCAGCGGACAAATTGTCCACTATGGCGAGCCGAGTGATTTTGGCTAATGAAGCGATAACCAGCCAAGATGAAACTCACCTTGAGCGAGTCATGGCTGCGGCAACGAATGTCGAAAGCTACTACAACAAACTCATTGGCATTAAAGGATTTTTAGGTCAATTCCAGGTCAGCGTTGAGCACCAAGATGGCGCGGCTGAATTGAGTGTTGTTGCTATTCGCAAACCCCATTTCGACTTGATCCTCGATTTAAGCAGCACACCTTGCCTGAATTTAGAGATGCTGCCGCCGGGCTATTTCTATGTCGGTCAAGACGAAGCCAAACTGGCCGATGCGCTGGAGCAACTCCCTGAACTGGTGGGCCAGTTTGATAAACCCCGTTACGTTAAAATCAATGCCGACCTATGCGCCCATGATCGTAATGGCATCAACGGCTGTAACCGTTGCCTCAACTTCTGCCCTGCCGATGCGATTAGCAGTGTCGCCAAGAAAATTGAGGTCGACCCTTACCTCTGCCACGGCGCTGGTAGCTGTGCAAGTGCCTGCCCGACGGGTGCCATTGGTTACGACTTACCGACGCCACAGGCACTGCATTCTTACCTGAATAAGATTATTAACCGTTACCGTGAGCAAGCCCAAACCGCGCCCGTGATCCTGTTCCACGACAATGCGGTTGGCGCCAGTTTGATAGGTGACGACTTAGCTGGGGATGTATTACCCGTCGCCCTAGAAGAAATCACCGTTGCCAGCATTGACCATTGGTTAGCGGCTTTAGCTTGGGGCGCACGCCAAGTGTTAATCCTCAATACCGAGGCGACAGCTCCCACACTCACGCAAATGTTGAAAGGTGAACTGGCTTTAGCCAACAGCATGTTAGATGAAATCGGCCAACCGCAGCGCCTGAGCCTTATCGACCCAAGCATGCTGGCGAATTTGGAGCCGCTGCTCGATATCAGCCTCGATTGGCCGGTGATTGTGCCGGGCGCTTTTGCATCGACCACCAAACGTAACACCTTGTTTGACGCGATTGACCATCTGAACAGCCAGGCAGGTGAAATCAACTGTAGTTTAAGTATCAACAACGTTCCCTACGGCAAAGTCAGCGTCAATGTCGAAAAATGCACTCTGTGCATGTCCTGTGTGGCGATTTGCCCGACCATGGCATTGCAAGATGGTGGCGACAAACCTGCACTACACTTTATTGAGCAAAACTGTGTGCAATGTGGCTTATGTGAGGCGGCGTGCCCTGAGAAGGTCATCAGTCTGACGCCACAAATTAACTTTGATAAAGCTGCTCGTCAGCAATTACACACCCTGAAAGAAGAAGCCCCATTCGAATGTATTCGCTGTGGCTCTCCTTTTGCGACCCAATCTATGGTGCATCGGATGCTGGATATGGTCGGCGCGCACAGCGCATTCTCAGCCAATATTGAACGACTGAAAATGTGTGGCGATTGCCGGGTAAAAGACATGTTTGAAGACATTCTTCAAGATCCTGAAAAGCAACTGCGATAAGAGATCCGCTATGACCGAATCAGTAAGACAAGTATCAGAAAACGATCAGTTGAGAGCCGATATCTATCAACTGTTAGCCGCCCTGTTGCGTCGCCATCCAAGCCCTGAACTGCTGCAATTTTTGGCCAATCTTGAAATCGACGCCAATGAAGACAATGAGATGACCAAAGCTTGGTTATCCCTGCAATTGGCAGCCCAGCAGTTCAGCAGTGAACAATTAGAAGATGAGTATTTTGCCCTGTTCCTCGGTGTAGGTTGCGGCGAAATCCTGCCCTATGGCAGCTGGTTTATGACAGGCTCACTGATGGATAAGCCCTTGGCTCTGCTACGCCAAGACTTAATGCAACTCGGTTTTGAACGTGAAGAAAACGTGAAAGAGCCGGAAGATCATGTGGCGGCTCTGTGTGAAGTGATGGGCACATTAATTCTTGAGGCTCCAGGTTATCGTCAACTAGCGTTTTACCAACGCCATATTGGCAGCTGGATTCAGCGCTTCTGCGACAACCTAGGTAAAGCACCTAGTGCCGCCTTTTACGCTACGGTCGCTCAGCTTGCTAAAGCGTTTTTCGAGATGGAAGCTGCGGAGTTTGAACAACTCAGTTTAAATATCCCAGTTAATTGCCCCGGCAGTTCAGAACTACAGCCTGCGGCTAGCGATATCGAAAAACAAGCGGAATTAATGAACTAAACTTTAGGTAATTTGCGAGCAGTATCTTGCTGTCTATCGCATATAAGTTTGATAGGCAAAGGTGGACTTAACGTTCACCTTTGCCACAAAAAGGAAGCTTAGGCTTCCACAGTAACCGAGGTGGTCGTGGTTTGTATCACCTCATTTAGTAACACAAGGAGACACTATGAAGAAGCAAGCTTCCGACATGGGCCGCCGTCAACTGCTCAAAGCATTAGCACTCGGCAGTGCGGCTGGCGCGGTAGCGACTGTGAGTAGCCAAGCATTGGCTGCGACCCCCACTGTTGCCCCAAGCGAACCTAAGAGTGACAACTATCGCGAAACCGACCATATCCGTAATTACTATGCGTCGTTGAACAACTAACCAGAGGAGTGTGTGTGATGCGATTAACCCGCAAAACAGACCAAGTTGTCGAGCCTAAAGCGCCCGCCCTCGGTCTCAATCGTCGCCAATTTTTAAAATCGGCAGGTCTTGCCACTGGTGGTATTGCTGCAGCGTCAATGCTAGGTACTGGCATGATGCGTAAAGCAGAAGCCAAAGATATCCCCCACAATGCACCGACTGAAGTTAAGCGTACCATTTGCTCTCACTGCGCAGTGGGTTGTGGTATCTATGCTGAAGTACAAAACGGTGTGTGGACAGGCCAAGAACCCGCATTTGACCATCCATTCAACCAAGGCGGTCACTGTGCTAAAGGTGCAGCTCTGCGTGAGCACGGCCATGGCGAAAAACGCCTGAAATACCCAATGAAGTTAGAAGGCGGTAAGTGGAAGAAGATCTCTTGGGATCAAGCCATCAATGAAGTGGGCGATAAGATGATGGCGATTCGCCAAGAATCAGGTCCAGATTCTATCTACTTTATGGGTAGTGCTAAGTTCTCAAATGAACAGGCTTATTTATATCGCAAATTTGCCGCATTGTGGGGCACGAACAACGTCGACCACTCAGCCCGTATTTGTCACTCTACCACAGTAGCCGGTGTTGCAAACACTTGGGGCTACGGTGCGCAAACTAACTCGATTAACGATATTCGCAACTCTAAGTGCATCATGTTTATTGGGGCAAACCCAAGTGAAGCTCATCCAGTTGCAATGCAACATATTTTGATTGGTAAAGAGCGCGGCGCCAAAATTATTGTCGTTGATCCTCGTTTCACCCGTACTGCAGCTAAATCTGATGAGTACGTGCATATCCGCCCAGGTACCGATATTCCGTTCATTTATGGCCTGTTATGGCACATTTTTGAAAATGGCTGGGAAGATAAAGAATTTATCAAGCATCGTGTTTACGGCATGGAACGTATCCGCGAAGAAGTGAAAAAGTACACCCCAGAAGAAGTTGAAAACGTAGTGGGCGTACCTAAGGCACAAATGTATCGTGTTGCCAAGATGATGGCTGAAACCAAACCCGGCACCATTATTTGGTGTATGGGTGGTACTCAGCACCACGTCGGTAATGCCAATACCCGCTCATACTGCTTATTGCAATTAGCTTTAGGTAACATGGGGGTTCCTGGTGGTGGTACTAACATTTTCCGTGGCCACGATAACGTACAAGGTGCAACTGACTTTGGTTTGTTATTCGATAACTTACCCGGTTATTACGGTTTAACCACTGCAGCATGGAACCACTGGGCCAATGTGTGGGATCTCGATCCTAAATGGGTGGCAAGCCGTTTCGACCAAGGCGAATACTTAGGTCAAACACCACAAACTTCAACCGGTATCCCCTGCTCTCGCTGGCACGATGGCGTACTTGAAGATAAAACCAAAATCGCGCAAAAGGACAATATTCGTTTAGCGTTCTTCTGGGGGCAATCGGTCAACACTGAAACCCGTGGCCGCGAAGTGCGTGAAGCACTGAATAAAATGGATACTGTGGTGGTTGTGGACCCATTCCCAACCATGGCAGGCGTGATGCATCAACGTAAGGATGGGGTGTATCTGCTACCCGCTGCGACTCAGTTTGAAACCTACGGCTCAGTGTCAGCCACAAACCGCTCAGTTCAATGGCGTTCGAAGGTGATAGAGCCGCTGTTCGAATCTCTGCCAGACCACGTGATCATGTGCAAACTCGCTAAGAAAGTAGGCATAGATAAAGAACTGTTCAAACAAATCAAAGTCAACGGTGATGAGCCATTGATTGAAGATATTACCCGCGAATTTAACAAAGGTATGTGGACAATCGGCTACACAGGACATAGCCCAGAACGCTTAAAAATGCACCAAGAAAACTGGGGTACTTTTAATGCTGACAGCCTAGAAGCACCGGGAGGTCCAGCCAAGGGTGAGACCTATGGCTTACCATGGCCATGTTGGGGCACGCCAGAAATGAAACACCCTGGCACCCAAATTCTGTATAACGAAGCCAAACATGTTAAAGATGGTGGTGGTAACTTCCGCGCCCGCTATGGTGTTGAGCACAATGGCGTCAATATTCTTGCTGAAGGAACTTACTCTAAGGGTAGTGAAATCCAAGATGGTTACCCCGAATTTACTGCCGATATGCTCAAGCAATTGGGTTGGTGGGACGATTTAACCGAAGAAGAGAAAAAACACGCTGAAGGCAAAAACTGGAAGACAGATATTTCTGGCGGCATTCAACGTGTTGCCATTAAACATGGCTGTATTCCCTACGGTAACGCGAAAGCACGTTGTATCGTTTGGACTTTCCCAGATGATATCCCACTGCATCGCGAACCACTCTACACTCCTCGTCGTGACTTAGTCGCTAAGTACCCAACCTACGAAGACCGTATGGTTGCGCGTCTACCGACACTTTATAAGTCGATTCAGGATAAGGACTTTACCCAAGGTTTCCCACTGACACTGACCTCTGGTCGTTTAGTGGAATACGAAGGTGGTGGTGAAGAATCTCGTTCTAACCCTTGGTTAGCCGAGCTACAACAAGAAATGTTTATCGAAATGAACCCGGCAGACGCTGCTGACCGTGGTATTCGTGACGGTGACAATGTCTTCGTTCATAGCCCTGAAGGCGCCAAGATCACAGTGAAGGCAATGGTGACGCCACGGGTTGTACCGGGTGAATGTTTTATGCCGTACCACTTCGCAGGGGTATTTGAAGGCGAGAGCCTAGCGAAAAACTATCCAGAAGGCACAGTGCCTTATGTGATAGGTGAGTCGGCAAACACCATTTTAACTTACGGCTATGACGTTGTGACTCAGATGCAAGAAACGAAGTCCAGCTTGTGCCAGATAAGCAAAGCCTAACCAACTTGATGAGGAGATAAGCCATTATGGCAGTCATGAAATTTTTGTGTGACACCAAACGCTGCATCGAGTGTAACGGCTGCGTCACAGCATGTAAAAACGAAAACGACTCCGCGCTGGAGTGGGGTATTCAACGTCGCCGCGTGGTGACAATTAACGATGGTCAACCAGGTGAAGCATCGATTTCAGTCGCATGTATGCACTGTACCGACGCTCCTTGCATGGCCGTATGTCCGGCAGATTGTTTCTACCGTACTGACGATGGCATTGTGCTGCACAACAAAGATACCTGTATCGGTTGTGGTTACTGCTTCTATGCCTGTCCATTCGGTGCACCGCAATTTCCGAAGAAAACCGCCTTTGGTAGCCGCGGTAAAATGGATAAGTGTACCTTCTGCGCCGGTGGCCCAGAAGAAACCTTCTCCGAAGCCGAGCACAAGAAATACGGTGCCAACCGTATTGCTGAAGGCAAGCTACCTATGTGTGCAGAGCTTTGTTCAACTAAAGCACTGCTCGCGGGTGATGCGGAAGTGGTATCAAACATTTACCGTCAACGTATGGCATCTCGAGGCAATCCTAACGTGATTTGGGGCTACAACCCAAAAACCGGTGAGATTAACTAAGCAGAGTGAAGGTTAGGGAGTGATCCCTAACCTCTGGCAAGGAGTGAAAATGTTAAACAAACAGTTAAACAAATCACTGCGCAGTCTGTTTGCTCTGATGGTACTCGTGATGGGATTGGGACTTGGCTCAGTCATGAGCGCAGGCTCAGTACTGGCAAGTGATCAGCAATCGAGCCAACAGCAGGCGAAAGCGCAAACCAGCGAAGCCGATCTGTGGCGTGCGGTAAAGTCAGGTGAAACTGGCTATACCACGGCCAAAGGGGTCGAAACTGGGGTATTGATTAACGTTGCCGGTAACCAAGGTAAAGAAATAAGGAATCAATATATCACCCCGATTATGGCCTTGGCCGTGACAGGTGTGTTTGGTGCTTTCTTACTGTTTTATCTGGTGAATGGTCCTTCAAAACTCAGCCACGGTTTCTCGGGCAAGATGGTTGTACGTTGGTCAAAGGCAGATTTGTGGATCCATTGGATCATGGCAATTAGCTGTCTTGCACTGATGTTTACTGGCTTAACTATTATGCTCGGTAAGCATGTCGTGCAGGAACTGCTTGGGCCAGATATCTGGGCACCACTGATCTACGGTAGTAAAACTGTACATGACTGGGCTGGCCCCGTCTTTATCATGGCGTGGATTGTCTGCGTAGTGAAATGGATGCCACTTCAAACCTTTAAGATGTACGATCTTAAATGGTTCTTAGTGGTCGGTGGCTATATCAACTTTGGCCCATTCAAAGGTAAACACCCTGACAGTGGTTTTGCCAACGCCGGTGAGAAAATGTGGTTCTGGACACTGACCCTATTCGGGCTGTTTATCAGTGTGTCTGGCATCATGTTGGTATTACCCGGCTTAGACCTACCCCGTGAAGCCTCGATGGGCGCGCTGCTGATCCACTCGATCAGTGCCGTTATCCTGATTGCCTTTACTATTGTGCATATTTGGATGGCAACGGTGCTCAGTGAAGGTGGTATGGAGTGCATGAAGTCAGGCTATTGTGATGAAAACTGGGCTATCCAGCATCACAACCTTTGGTATGACGAAATCAAAGCCAACGGCAGTTTGCGTTATAAAGACTAACGCAAGGGGTTATACTTAACCCGATAAAAACACCTCGCACTGCGGGGTGTTTTTTTATCCAAACCAAACCAACAACTTATTAACAAACATTTTGTTTTGAAGTAGAAATCGGGCATTTTTGTCATCTCAAATAAACCGCCAAAGCATGAGCAAGTTAACGCTTTTGGATTGGCGTATCATCTTCTGTTACCGCAAACTGTTCTAGATCAAATCCTACTCAATCTTTTCCTACTATATTGCCGTCACGCGCGATGATTAACGGCAAGCAAGATGATTTTATTATCTTTTCCACCTCTAATCTTCACTTTTTGATAACAAGCACCACTCCTCGAAAAGTCGCGCCATCCCAAGAACCATAACCCCTATTTCAGGAGTCAGCATGAAGCAACAACCTAGCGATTTAACTCGCCGTTCTTTGCTTAAAGCACTCACCGTTGGCAGCGTAGCCGGCGCCGCAATTGCCGCTACCGGCATCAGTGCAGCCCAAGCCAGCGAGAGCAGCAAGGTAACAACTAAAGAACCTAAGGGTTACCACGAAACTGCGCACATTATCAGCTATTACGATAGCCTGCGTAGCTAATCTAGGAGAAGTCAGCGATGAAGTTAACTCGCAAGTCCGATGTCGCCAAAGTGGCCGACAAACCGACGTTAGGCATTAGCCGTCGTCAATTTATGAAGCAAGCTGGTATTGCTACTGGTGGTATCGCAGCCGCTTCTCTGATGGGTACTGGCATGATGCGCCGCGCAGAAGCCAAAGATGTACCGCACGATGCGCCTATCGAAGTTAAACGTACGATTTGTAGTGCCTGTGCCGTCGGTTGCGGTCTATATGCCGAAGTACAAAACGGTGTATGGACAGGTCAGGAACCCGCATTTGATCACCCATTCAACGCCGGCGGTCACTGCGCTAAAGGTGCTGCACTGCGTGAGCATGGCCACGGTGAAAAACGCCTGAAATACCCAATGAAATTGGTTGATGGCAAGTGGAAAAAAATCTCTTGGGAAGATGCGATTAACGAAGTGGGCGACCAAATGCTCAACATTCGTAAAGAATCTGGCCCAGACTCAGTGTACTTCATGGGTAGTGCTAAGTTTTCTAACGAAGGCTGCTATATGTACCGCAAACTGGCGGCCATGTGGGGCACAAACAACGTCGACCACTCTGCTCGTATTTGTCACTCTACCACGGTAGCCGGTGTTGCTAACACTTGGGGTTACGGTGCGCAAACAAACTCTTTCAACGATATTCAGAATGCCAATGCTATCTTCCTGATCGGGGCAAACCCAGCGGAAGCGCATCCGGTTTCAATGCAACACATTCTGATCGCTAAAGAGAAAAACAACGCGAAAATCATCGTCGTTGATCCACGTTTCTCTCGCACAGCAGCGCACTCAGATCTGCACTGTGCAATTCGTCCTGGTACTGATATTCCGTTTATCTACGGTATGTTATGGCACATTTTCGAAAACGGTTGGGAAGATAAAACCTTTATCAAACAACGCGTATTCGAGATGGAAAGTATCCGCAGAGAAGTGAAAAAATTCCCTCCAAAAGAAGTGGCGGATATCACTGGCGTAAGCGAAGAAGTGGTTTATCAAGCCGCTAAACTGATGGCCGATAATCGTCCTGGTACTGTGATTTGGTGTATGGGAGGTACTCAGCATCACGTCGGTAACGCTAACACTCGTGCTTACTGTATTCTGCAATTAGCCTTAGGCAACATGGGCGTATCTGGCGGCGGTACTAACATTTTCCGTGGTCACGATAACGTACAAGGTGCGACTGACTTAGGTCTGTTATTCGATAACTTACCAGGTTACTACGGTTTAACCTCTGCGGCTTGGACTCACTGGACCCACGTGTGGGATCTAGATATGGAATGGGTGAAGAGCCGTTTCGATCAAAACGCCTACTTAGGCAAAGATCCAATGACCACTCCAGGTATTCCTTGTTCTCGCTGGCACGATGGCGTGTTAGAAGACAAGAGCAAACTGGCTCAGAAAGACAATATCCGTATGGCCTTCTTCTGGGGTCAATCGGTCAACACTGAAACCCGTCAACGTGAAGTGCGTGATGCCTTAGACAAGATGGATACAGTCGTCGTTGTCGACCCATTCCCAACAATGGCAGGTGTTATGCACCGTCGTAAGAATGGCGTGTACCTGTTACCTGCTGCGACTCAGTTTGAAACACAAGGTTCAGTGTCTAACTCAGGCCGTTCTATCCAATGGCGTGAGCAGGTTATCCAACCTTTATTCGAGTCAAAAACCGACATCGAAATCATGTACCGTTTAGCGCAAAAACTCGGTATTGACGAGCAGTACACTAAACGCATCGCCAAAGAAAACGGCTTACCAGTAATCGAAGACATTACTCGCGAAATTAACCGCGGTATGTGGACTATCGGTATGACAGGTCAAAGCCCAGAGCGTATCAAGTTGCACACCCAAAACTGGGGCACCTTCAGCAATAAAACGCTTGAAGCCGCAGGTGGTCCTGCGAAGGGCGAAACCTACGGTTTACCTTGGCCATGTTGGGGTACACCAGAGGCGAAACACCCTGGTACCCAAATTCTGTATAACCAAGCCAAACACGTAAAAGACGGCGGCGGTAACTTCCGTGCTCGTTATGGTGTTGAATACAACGGTCAAAGCATTTTGGCGGATGGCACTTACTCTAAGGGTGCGGAAATCCAAGATGGTTATCCTGAGTTTACTGCCGATATGCTCAAGCAATTGGGCTGGTGGGATGATCTGACTGCGGAAGAAAAAGCCGAAGCCGAAGGCCGCAACTGGAAGACCGACTTATCAGGCGGTATCGTGCGCGTGGCAATTAAGCACGGTTGTATCCCATTTGGTAACGCCAAAGCCCGTTGTATTGTTTGGACCTTCCCAGACCAAGTACCAGTGCACCGCGAGCCGTTATACACCGCACGCCGTGACTTAGTCGCTAAGTACCCAACCTACGACGATATGCAAGTTCATCGTCTACCAACACTGTACAAGTCAATCCAAGAGAAAGACTTCAGCGGTAAATATCCATTAGTACTGACCTCTGGTCGTTTAGTGGAATATGAAGGTGGTGGTGAAGAGTCTCGTTCTAACCCATGGCTGGCTGAGCTTCAACAGGAAATGTTTGTTGAAATCAACCCAGGTGACGCTGCCGACCGCGGTATCCGCAACGGTGAGTTTGTATGGTTAGAGGGCGCCGAAGGTGGCCGCATTAAAGTACAAGCCATGGTAACGCCACGCGTTAAACCAGGTGTGACCTTTATGCCTTACCACTTTGCGGGTGTGATGCACGGCGAAAGCTTAGCGCCTAACTACCCTGAGGGCACAGTGCCTTACGTTATCGGTGAATCCTGTAACACAGCACTGACCTATGGTTATGACCCTGTGACCCAAATGCAGGAAACCAAAGCGTCGCTCTGTCAGATCGTTAAAGCGTAAGTGCAGCTTAAGCTAGGAGAATTGCCACTATGGCTACAATGAAATTTTTGTGTGATACCAAGCGCTGCATCGAATGTAACGGCTGTGTCACCGCATGTAAAAACGAAAACGACTCCGCTCTCGAGTGGGGTATCCAACGCCGCCGCGTGGTAACCATCAACGATGGTCAACCAGGTGAGGCATCAATCTCTGTCGCCTGTATGCATTGCTCAGATGCACCATGTATGGCGGTTTGCCCAGCAAACTGCTTCTACAGAACAGATGACGGCATTGTGCTACATAACAAAGATGCCTGTATTGGTTGCGGTTACTGCTTGTACGCCTGCCCATTTGGCGCACCACAGTTCCCGAAAAAAGGTGCCTTTGGTAGCCGCGGTAAGATGGATAAATGTACCTTCTGTGCCGGTGGCCCAGAAGAAAACCACTCAGAGGCAGAGCGCCAGAAGTACGGTTCAAACCGTATTGCCGAAGGCAAACTGCCAATGTGCGCAGAACTCTGCGCCACTAAAGCCTTATTAGCGGGTGATGCAGAAGTTGTTTCGAACATCTTCCGTGAGCGCGTGGCTTACCGTGGTGCTAAAAACGCGGCTTGGAATTAATTCAGGTCACAGGATCTGTCCACAGACTTAGCTTGGCGCCTGCTTGCAGGCGCCACTAAGCGAGAGAGGATGTATGATGAACAAATGGTTCAAACACATAGGTTTAGCCATAGCACTGCTATTTAGTGCCGTGTGTCTAGCCAATGGTGGTGATGGACAGGCGATCCAACCTCAAGCCTCTGATGCCCAAATTTGGGCACAGCTGAAGGATGGCGCGACGGGATACACTACCTCACAAAGCGAGTTCCACGCACAGCCGATCAATACTTATGATCTACGGGTGTTGGAGCTGCGTAGCGACTGGTTAGCGCCGGCTTTAATGGCAGCGCTATTCGGCATGATCATTATCTTTGTCTTATTTATCAAGGTGAACGGCATTTCTAAGCTACACCATGGTTTTTCAGGCAAGTTAGTGCATCGTTGGTCTAAATTCGACGTTTCTATTCACTGGTTAGGTGCGATTCCGTGCTTACTATTGATATTAACGGGCTTAACCTTATTAGCAGGTCGCTTCTTCTTCCAACCTTGGTTGGGCGAAGGCATCTGGGAAGCTATCGTCTATGGCGCTAAGCAAATCCATGATGTGATGGCGATTCCGTTTATGATCGGCTGGGCATTGATGACAGTGTTATGGGCGAAGAACCAGCTGCCAAAAATGTACGACGTGAAGTGGTTCCTGGTTGTTGGTGGTTACATCAACTTTGGTCCATTCAAAGGTAAACACCCTGATGCAGGCTTTGCTAACGCCGGTGAAAAAATGTGGTTCTGGGCCTTTGCCCTGTTTGGATTAGTGATTTCAGCCTCAGGCATGTTGTTACTGTTCCCAAATCTTTTCGAACCAAGCCGCACCTTAAGCTTGATCGCGCTGGTATTGCACTCAGTGAGCGCTATTGTGATCTGTGCTTTCTCTATCGTGCATATCTTCATGGCAACGGTAATGTCCGAAGGCGGTATGGAGTGTATGGTGTCTGGTTATTGTGATGAAAACTGGGCAACCCAACACCACAACCTGTGGTACGACGAAATCAAAGCTAACGGCACGTTGAAATATAAAGAGTAAAAGTCGCTGAAAATAAAAAACCTCCACAGCATATTGTGGAGGTTTTTTTATGGGTAAAATAAGTGCGTTAAATCGAGCGATTAGAAGCGATACATCACAGAGACACCGATATTTCTGGGGTCGATAATCGCGGCATAACCATCGGGGTAACTGCGGCTGGCGGGTTCATTTACCGTCAACGCTTGCTCATCAAACAGGTTGTTGACAAAGCCGCTAACTCTCCAGCTATCGGTTTGATAATCAAGGCTCACACGCGCAACAACATAATCACCCGCTATTCTAGATTCGGTATTATTAATATCCGCAAAATACTCGCCAACATAGTTGCCTGAAAAACCGAAAGAGAACGCATCATTCATCCAATACTTGAATCCGGCATTAGCAGTAATATGCGGGGCTGAGTTCAACTGATTACCGATAATATCCCCATAGCTAGGGTCGGCTTGCTTGATTTCGCTATCGAGTAAACCTACGCCCGAAATAAACTGCCAGTTTTCAGTTAACATGGCGCTGAATTCGGCTTCAATACCGTAACTGACGGCTTTATCGATATTGGTAATTTTGCGGGCGCTATTAGACGCTTGATAACCATCAAAATCGTTGTAGAAGATATTAGCACTTAAGTTGACATCGCCATTGGCAAATGCGCTACGGCTACTCAGTTCATAGGTATTTACAAACTCCTCATCGTAGTAGTAATACTCGCTTTCCACCAAAGACAGCGCGCCACCACCCGAGTTATAACCACGACGAACACTGGCCGCTAAGATGGTATTATCATTCAGCGCGTATTGCAGCACTAACTTCGGCAGGGTAACGGTATTGGCGTCATCGAGTTTTTCCTCAAGTAGACTACCTTGATAGCGCATGTTGAAGTTACGTAATTGCTCCTCACGCATCACGCGGCCACCAACAGTAATCCAGATCGAGTCGGCGAGCCCATAGGTGACTTCACCATAAACGGAGGCTGACTTAGTGCTGTCATCACCACTATAGATTGAGCTGCCAGTACTACCAAAATCTTGGCTACGTTTAAAATAGGCTAAACCAACAAAACCGTTGAAATCTTTGTCTTTAAGGCCAAAGCTATATTTGCCATCTACGGTATAACTCTTGTCCTCCATATCCACATATTGCTGGGCGGTCACGAGAGGCTCATAGGTTTCAAAGCCCCAATCGTAATCCATATAGGCGACAATCAGATCGAGGGCTTGCCCTTCCCCGAGGTCATAATCCACTATCACTGAGTGAGTTGTCGATTTAGTCTCGATATAACGTTGGGAAATCGGCTTATATGCCCATGGATCGTCACCGGTAAAATAGTTACGCCCTGAGTCACCTTTCTCATCATTGTATGAAAAGCTGTAGAGCATTTTGAGATCCTCAATCGCACTCGGCTGCCACAAAAATTTGCCGCGCCAGCGATTGGTGATCAACTCATTTTGATCAAATGTGGCGGGATTCGTCTCGTATTCCAAGCCTTTATTGTAAGTTTCGCCCGTCACATTTTGCCCGCTCACCCTAAATGCTAACTCATCATCAAGGATCGGGCCTGAGAGCATCACCGCACTGTCGATAAAGTTATCTTGATTGCGATAACCCACGCGAGCCGCGCCCTGCCAATCGAAGGTCGGATCTTCGGTTTTAATAAATACCGTACCGCCAATGCTGTTACGACCATTAATCGTCGATTGCGGACCGCGGAAAACCTCAATTTGTTGAATATCCCACAGCCCAGTATCACCGGTAAGATCCGCAACAAAAGGCTCCGCCACACCATCGACTAAGGTTGATACCCGCGCACGAGCCCCACCGGTGAAAGAGTTAAATCCGGAGGCCGAACCATTACCAGAAACCCCACGAATATCGGGCACAGAGCCGGATAACACCACCACGTTCGGCACCTCAGATAAGGCACTTGAGGTTGATTGGTATTGGCCGCTATCGAGGGTTTCCTTATCAATCACTGAAATAGATGACGTCGTATCCTTCAGGCTACGCTCAATTTTTTCGCCATAAACAGTAATTTTTTCAATCGGTTCTGAAGATTCTGCATCCACGCCAGCATAAACGGAAGAGACCAGTAAACTCGAAACTATTGCGGCAATTGCACTTTTCTTAAACGCCCTGCATTCCATAAAAACCTCGACGGCACTCATTGATAAACGGTGTTAGCTTGAAATGCCGACAATCTACATTAAAACAACCTTAAATCCAAATGATAACCAATATCATTTACATTCAATGTATAGTTTTGTGACCGAACGCAAATTCGTAGGAATGAGAGATAAACAATTGAGCAAGGAACAATTGTCACTCGCTTTGACAGACGAGGACGCATTGACGCCTCAGTTTTTTTGCAGAGATTTGGCGGGCTTTGATTCGAGCGAAAGCACGTGGTGTTTGGTTGATCAGCCCCAACGTGCGATAGCGCCATGGATACACTTATAAACATTTGTAAGTTTTGCGATCTGCCTCACAATCGCTTTTTGCACTGTTAATAGGCTGTAGAGTGACTGCTACATCACTTTATTTTCACCATGAAAATCAATCAACTGAGAATATTTTGATTTTTACTTACATAACATCTGGCAACCACTGCACCATTCCCAATTAACACGGTAAAAACAATCCCTTTTAAAACATACCACTATAGCTAAAACGCTCAAAATATCGCCTTGCAGCAGCCTAAATCCAAGCGTTAAAATAGTCTCAATGTGTAATTTAATTACACCCCATCTTGATTAATACCCCAGTAGGCCACCATGTTTAACAATGCAAAAACCAGCACATTGACGGCGCTGCCTTCAGTGTTTGCGAGTATTTTATTGATCATTATCGGCATTTCCTCCTATAGGGGCTTTGCTGAACTCAATAACACCAGCAGCAGGCTAGTTAACAACACCCAACTCGCCGAAACCTTCACCAATGTGCGTGAAGCTTTCTTCGAGTTACGCTTAGCCACATTAGTCCATAACAGCGACGCCATCAGCTTGCAGCAACGCAATGTGGAGCAGCTTGTCGAGCAACTCGCAGGATTTAACACCGATTTTATGGGGCAAGATGCTAGAACGATCCGCACACTACTGCCGCAAATCGAGCAATATGTGCGTCTCTATCAGCAGGAGTTAGCCTACGCTAAACAAACGGGTACCGAACCTGAACTCACGCCAGAACGCGGCGCACTTGGGCCCAAGGTTAGCAATGAGATCAATCAGTTAGTTAAATTGATCACCCAACGCAACCATGAACTTGGCAAACAGGCCGAAGACAAAGTCAATGCCACCGAGGCACTGCTCCTTGGTTTAATCCTAATCGCCATAGTCGCGTCCTTACTAAGCGCCCTGTTTATGAGCAGACGTTTGGTCAATATCGTTAATCAAATCAAGCGTGTTGTAGAACACCTTGCCGATGGCGATCTCACCCAGAAGACTCAAATCAGCGGTCAAAACGAACTCTGTTCGCTTGGCGCCGATCTCGACCGAGTGATTGACCACTTGCGCCATATGATTTCCGACATTGCCCAGGCCTCTGAACATATGTCGGATCAAATTAGGCAGTTGAATGTGCAGTCCAATGCCAATAGCCATGCATTGCAAACCCACGCGATAGAAACCGACCAAGTGGTTACGGCCATGACCGAAATGAGTGCAACAGCCCATAATGTTGCCGGTGATGCAGCCTCCGCCGCACGCTTTACCCAACAGGCAAATGAACAGGCTGATAAGTCGAAAAAGGCTGTCGAGCAAGCGGCAAAGACGGTTATCGCGCTGGTCGGCAAAGTTGATGTAGCAGCACACAACATAGCGGAAATGAATGAAAACACCCGCCATATCGCCACCATCTTAGATGTAATTGGAGATATCGCCGATCAAACCAACTTACTCGCACTTAATGCCGCCATCGAAGCCGCCCGCGCCGGTGAACAGGGCCGTGGTTTCGCCGTCGTCGCCGACGAAGTACGCGCCCTCGCCGCCCGCACCCAAGCGAGCACAGCTGAGATCAATCAGATGTTAGAGCGACTAAGCAATGGGGCCAACTCAGCCGTTAGCGCAATGGATGAGACCAAACAGAGTTGCCAAGACGCAGCGGACACCACCACGCTGGTCACTGAAAGCCTTGAAACCTTAACGACCTATGTATTTGATATCAATGGATTGAGTAATCAAATCGCCACCGCCGCCGAAGAACAAAGCGCAGTAAGTGAAGAGATTAATCGTAACTTGAATACCATTCGCGAAATGGTTGAAGAGTTAAATCAAAGCGGTAAAGCAACCCTCAATAGCGCGACCTCTTTGGCCGCCACTAAAGAACAGCTAACTGGCGTAGTCTCGCATTTTAGACTCTAATTCGAGTCAGCTAAGTCGTTACAATGGCCTAATACCGCAAGATGTTAGGCCATTTTTGATTAAGGGCGAACAACTATTGGCGACAACATCACAATCTCAGCACTCATACACTTCATTCATAATGAGCCATTAGATACATCAAAAAAATAAAGGCACCCTAAGGTGCCTTCATAATCGATTAGTGGTTAATTCCCACCGAAGAGTGATAACGAATCACACCATTTAAAGGCGGCATGGTATTTTCACAACGCTGATTAAAGTTAACTGCTAGAGATTTAACCGATTTATCAGCATTATAGCTCAACTCAAGCACCTCAAAATCCCCGATACTTTGATTGCAGCCACGGCCATCACCCGTAAATGACAAACCTGCCGTCAAGGGGCCTTGAAACGGATAACGAGTAGCATTGATATATTTCTTCACTTGCAGGTTTTCGCCAGCGGGTGCAGCAATATCAAAGCTCCACCAAGTATTTCCGTCAATAGATAAGGTGATTGCATTTAAGCTGTTGTCGTAATTCGTTGGCGTGAACACTGCACTGCTCGAATCCATAATCACTGTTTTCCCACCACCAATGTAGTCACCTTGCGGACTCACATAGTGCATGAATGTATCACTGCCAGCATAATAGTGAATCGTTAAAGTTCGGAATATTTGGTATCCCTGTCCATTGGACACTTCTAACTTTATCGCGACATCAGATGTCACTTCATTTGGAACGGTAAAACCTGTCTTAGCACTAGTCGGATTTGAAAAAACAATGCCGACATTATTCACATCTACCCACTTAAATGTCAGTGCACTACCTTTATTCATAACGGTTTGTGAGGCATCGAGCTTTGGCGTGTCGTTGGCTTTATATAAATAGCTACTTGCAGCTACATCGATAATGATTGCATCGCTGGTTTTAAAACGTTCAGACCACATGGTATTCGCCACTGCACCAAATTTGCTTTCAAGCAAAACACCATTAAAGCGATATACCGTATTTGCCTTTAAATCTGTCTCTGGCGTGATGTTTAATATCGCACCATTCACGCTAATTTTGGCTGCAACTTTTCGGTATGGCCATGAATCCTCATCAAAAGAACTTTCGTAAACTTGGTCTTTGATAGGGCGTGACATGAGTAATCGAATCGTCCCGCCGGACACAGGAAATGCTTGTAAATCCTGGTCTTCAATCATGCCTACATAGTTAAAGTTGTCAGAGCGAAACTCAAATGATGAGTTAGATTTTCCACCTTCAAGATGCCACAAACTTCCCTCAACAATTTGACTCCAATAAACCATGTAAGCTTCTTTAGTAGTATTCACACTGAGCATTTTAGAGTCAGTAACGAAGTTACTCGTCATTTGAACTGAGTCCTGAGCTGATGTACTGGCGACAATCGAGCCTTCATGGGGAAATTCGTTAAAATGTCCTTTCAATGGTTTAGTAAACTCAAAACCAAAGCCATTATTAAATTGTGCGACCGAAATCTGGCCTTTACCACTAATCGCATAAGTTGCATCGGAAAAGTTTTCCACTCTCGTTAAAGAGAGATTAGTAAAACTTAACTCCGAATTACTATTTACAACTAATTTAACAGTGCTTTTGCTTTGAATGTTCAACTGTCTTTGCAGCGGTGAAATGTTATTTTCGAACAACATTTGACCAACCAAATTGAAGTTATCATCTCCATTAACCTGCAGATTAGAAATATCAATCGACCCCTTTACCTTAGTGCCCTGTTGATATTCAGATAGCGTTAATGAACCTTCGCCATTCACTGTGCTGTCGAGTGCTTGAATGTAACAATCACGATAGGACATATTAAGACTATCGCCGACAGAAATGCCTTTTGAGTCATCCTTATCAATCAACTCAATCGTCGCTAAACCGCCATTAGAGCACGACTTTTCAGCTCCATTAGCCTCGATATCAAAATTGCGTAAGATGTCATTAGCAAAAAAACCAACTTGCAAAACACTCTCCGCTAACGATAGCGAAGTGACAGCAACTTCCGTCGGGTAATCAGTAACTTTAAAAGTTGTTGTCTGAGGAGGATTGGTCGGTGATGTTGGCGTTGTAGAGTCGCCACTTCCCCCGCCACAAGCAGATAAGACTAGTGAACTGCCAAGTAATACACAGATTCCTTTTGCGGTCATATTCGTTCCCTAAACTAGCAAAAACAGATCATATTTTTAATTTGCCAGCTACTTTACCGAATTAATTAAAGTTAACAACAAGTATCTATAATTTAACAACAAGTTAATCGGCTGGGCATAAGTTGATGCTAATTAAGTGATGCACATTTATGAGCGAGTGACCACATACTCACTTATCCATAAAACACTCATATATTTCATTTACGATATTAAGATATACGTTACTTCAGCTTATTAAAAAGCTGCTATCGTTTCTTACTATTTGGTGGTGGTTTTCACACCATCCGGATCTTGCTCTAAACTCGCCCAATATCCTGCCAGCATGGCGCCTGAGAGATTATGCCAAATTGAGAAAATCGCGCTGGGGACGGCGGAGACTGGGCTAAAAAACTTGATACACAGAGCGGTCGCGAGACCAGAGTTTTGCAGCCCCACCTCAATCGAAATGGTTTTACACACTGTATGGTTAAAACCGAGCAAGCGGCAACAGGTATAACCCAAGGCGAGTCCTAAGCCATTATGTAGAAACACCGCGAGTAAAATCACAGGCCCCACCTGCGCAAATTGCCCCGCATTTAAGGCCACAATAATGCTGATGGCCAGCACTATCGCCACAATAGAAATAATGGGCAATGCGGGGGCAAGTTTAGCCACCCGCGGTTTAAAGAAATGATTCAATACCACACCCACAGTCACAGGGATAAGCACGATTTTAACGAGGCTGACTAGCATATCCATTAAAGGAATGGCGACCATCTCGCCGATTAATAGCTCAATAATCAATGGTGTGAGCACCACACCCGCTAAGGTCGATAGCGCCGTCATAGTGATAGATAAGGCGACATCGCCCTTGGCCAAATAGCAGATCACGTTCGATGCCGTGCCGCCCGCCACGCTCCCCACCAGCACCATGCCTATGGTCAATTCCCGATTGAGCCCTAACAGCAAACTAATAGCTAAGGCACTTAAGGGCATTAGGGTAAATTGCAAGATTAAACCTGTGATAACGGCGCGTTTCTGCTTAAATGCATTGGCAAAATCCTGCAAATCTAAGGTCAATCCCATGGATAACATAATCACCACCAGCAACGGCACTATGCTGGTTTTCAATCCGCTAAACCAAGCTGGCATCAAATACGCCGTACCCGCCCCGAGTAAGGCAAATAGCGGAAAAAAGCGGTTGATATTAACCAATGGGAATCCTCCAAGATTTCAGGCGATTTGAGGAAATTAAGCAATGTCCGCTGGGATAATGACAGCCTGACTCCCTCAGCACAAGCCAAAGCGTCCACAAGTAAGAACCTCAACTTTTAATCATTTCAGCCTTTCGATTGAGCTCTTAAGTTAATCGCTCAAATTCAATAACAAAGAGCCAAAAACCTCAGTAAATATGCATCTATGTTTACTAAAACATGATCTGCTTAACAAAAAGCCCGTGATTTCCTTGTTAGGAAACCGTAACTTATAACCAGTTCACGTTTTATTTACTCCATACGAGGTAGTCTAATTGCGCTAGGTGGTCGTGAATTACCTAAAGCAATTTTGGTGTTTACGGTTAGCACTCTCAGATAGGAATCGTTATGTCTTCAGTTATTCAAACGCTCAGCGGCGCGATCGCAACGCCTTATCAAGCGAATATTACCGTCCCTAACTGGATGCTCAGCTCGATGGAACGAGTCATGCAGTATTATGTCGATAAGAATCTTCGCCTTGATACGCTCTCCGCCGACATCATGCCCGCTCCAGTCGAAGGCAAAAAGTACATGCTTTATGCCCATGTGCCCTTCTGCCATACCTTGTGTTCTTACTGCACCTTCCATCGTTTTATGTTTAAGGAAGACAAGGCGCGCGCTTACTTTATCTCCCTACGTAAAGAGATGGAGATGGTCAAAGCCTTAGGCTATGACTTTGAATCTATGTACATTGGCGGCGGTACCACCACAGTATTAGAAGACGAACTCGCCCGTACGATTGAGCATGCCAAGACCTTATTCCCAAGCATTAAAGAAGTGTCTTGCGAGTCGGATCCACAGCATTTAGACAGCCCAGGCTTTAAGCAACTCAAGGGCTTAGTGGATCGTATGTCCATCGGCGTACAAAGCTTTAACGATGACATTTTAAAAATGACCGACCGCCTCGAAAAATTCGGCACAGGTCAACAAACCTTCGACAAGATTATGGCGGCTAAAGAGCTGTTCCCCATTATCAACGTCGACCTGATTTTTGGCTTCCGCGGCCAAACCGATGAAGTGATCCAGCACGACTTAGATATGGCCTCGCGCCTCGACCCGAGACAGATCACCACCTATCCGCTGATGATCACGCACCAAACGCGTAAGAGTGTTAAAGGTAAACTGGCCGCGCCACAGGCAGATATGGCCAACCAATATCGCCAGATCTTAAACAGTTTAAATGGTCAATATAATCAGTTGTCTGCATGGGCATTTGGTAAGGCGAATGACGAAGGCTTCGACGAATATGTTATCGACTACGATGAGTATTTAGGGGTTGGTTCAGGCTCCTTTAGCTTTTTGAATGACACTTTATACGTCAACACCTTCTCGCTACGTAAATACCAAGAGCGGATCGCCGCTGGTAAGATGGGTGTCGAGCAACAGAAGAACTACAACAAAAAAGATGTGATGCAATATCGATTCCTGCTGGGGATGTTCTCCGGTCGCCTGTCGCGCAAATATTTCCGCGAAACCTTTGGCGTTAACTTAGACACAGCCCTGTTTAAGGAAATGACCTCGATGAAGCTGATTGGCGCCATCAAGAACGACCCCACCGATCCCGATAATCTGATCATCACAGATAACGGAAAGATGATGGGCCTGTTAATGATGAAAGAGTTCTACGCTGGCATGGATAACGTGCGCGCGCAATTGCGTAAACCGCTCAAACCCTGCGATATGTAAGCAAGAGTAAAACCACTAAAGGCCCTTTATGGGCCTTTTTGTTAAGGTGATTTCGCGCTACTCTTGCCTCGGTTTATTCGCATTCGTGACCAACCCAGTAATAAAGGAGTATTCGTTATGGGTTTTACTGATCAAGAAAAACAAGCACTACTCGCCGTTAAGGGCGTTGGCCCGACTGTCATTAAACGCTTTGAAGAAATCGGTATTAGCTCACTTGCGCAGTTGGCCGAGCATGAGGTCGAGGATATCGCCAACCTCGTCGCTAGCATGTTACGCACCACTTGCTGGAAAAACAGCCCGCAAGCACGCAATGCTATTGCCGCAGCCATCGAACTTGCACGCCATCAATAATCTTTTGATTTCCAATTCGTTGAGATATTTATGCCATCTTATTTACGCATCTTAGCTTGCACTCTAACCGCGTTGTTATTTAGCACATCGGTTTTTGCCAACGACAGCAGTTTTGGTGATGCCAATGGTTCAATCACCCTTAAATATCAGCCGCATATCAGTATGGACAAAGAGTCACTCTTTATCAGCGAGGCCGAAATCAGGGTCGATTATGTGTTTACCAACACCAGTTCGCAGGATCTTATCGTCCCCATCGCCTTCCCTATGCCGCCGATGTTTTTTGGCTCCGCCGATCACAGCAGCATCGATAACTTCACCCTAAAAGTGAATGGCAAAACCCAGCCAACCGAGCACAGGCTCGTCGCCCAACTTGCCGATAAGACGGATATTTCTGCCGAGCTTAAAAAACTCGGCTGGGGTGTAGAGGAAGTCGCCTATTTTGCCGAATATGGCGAAGTCCCCAAGGGCAAACCTGCGCTCCCCAAGGAATGGTTGGATGAGGAGCAACAAATCGCCTTTACCCTAAGCGATTACTTTGTGTGGGAACAAACCTTTCCCGCGGGCCAATCTGTCTCCATCAGCCACAGTTATACGCCGAGCCTCTCAACGGGCATCCCCGATACTGCCAATAGTATTATCGATACTTACACTGAACTTGCCTGTTTAGATGAAAGCGCTAAGCAAGGTATTCGGAAGCGTAATCTCGTCGTTAAACAAGACGGTGAAGATGTTGAATATGGCGTGGAATGGAGCCACCTTAGCTATATTTTGGTCACGGCCAATAACTGGCAAGGAGCGATTAAGGACTTTAAACTGACGCTGAAAAAATCCGAACCGACTGATCTCGTCAGTTTGTGTTTTGATGGTGAACTTAAAAAAACCGATCCACTCACCTTTGAGTTTCAGCAAAAACAATTCACGCCAACGCAGGATCTCAGCATCCTATTTATCCGTACACCGGATTTTGAATAATCGAAAAAGCCAGCTAAAAGCTGGCTTTTTGTATTAAGCGACTAATTTTAAGCGCGGTTAAAAACTATAGGTCATACCTAACCAGTAACGGCGACCATCTTCAATATAGCCGTACTCATCTTGAGTAATCTCTTTATCGAAGGCGTTATAGATGCCCGCGCTGAACTTAATGCTGTCGTTAACGCGATAGTTCGCACCCAAATCTAACAGCGTATAGGACGGCGCAATCAAACTGCTTGAGGAAGGCCCTGTGGTTGGCTGGCTCTCTTCACCACGATAGTTAACCCGCAGCCAAGTGCTTAACTTATCGATCGGCTCATAGTTAACCGATAATTGCACCAGATGTTTAGGTAGCTGGTTCAATGGACTCCCTTTGTAAGTGCCCGTTTTTTGCTCCGAATCGGTATAAGTGTAGTTACCCGTTAGGGCTAAGTTACTCAGGACTTTATAGTCGATACTCAGCTCAACCCCTTGGGTGACCGCCTCATCGATATTCACATAGGTCGTCGGATCGGAACCAAACTGGTTTGGCCCGTCAGTACATTGAGTTGCAGGGCAAGCGACACGGGTGATCTTGTCCTCAAACTCGTTATAAAACACGCCAGCACTGGTGGTGATGGAGTCGGTCAAATCCGTGTAAATGCCTAACTCATAGTTCACAGAGGTTTCGGGTTGCAAATCCGGATTACCATACATATTGCCGCCTCGGCTCACCTGCCCCCAATCTGGCACGGTTTGCCTTAGGCTCGGCGCCCGAAAGCCCGTCGACACACCGCCTTTTAAGGTAGTGTGCTCGGTCAGCCCCCAAACACCATAAATCCGTGGACTAAGGTGGTCACCAAAGTTTTCATCATCGTCTAAACGCAGGCCCAAGGTTAAGGCAAAATTATCGACAATACGCCATTCATCTTCTGAGAATACCGACCATTGACGGCGACTAATATCGGTTAAGTCACTGACCTGATTGCCAGTTTCATCGGTGAGATCTTGATAATTGAAAGCAGCACCAAAGGTTGCCGTATGGCTTTCACCTAAGGTGGCGATCACACTGGTTTGAGCATCGGTATTCTTGATTTTCATCTTGCGGGACTTGTTATCGTACACTTCGTGCTTGATATAAGTATCCGATGTGCCAAAGTCCCAACGTCCGGTGTGAGATAGCGAAATCGTGCTGTTTTGATACTCGGTTGTCGACGATGCAGGGCAACCACTGCGGCCACAACTGGCCCCCGGCGCTAATGGCGCAACGGTTTTCCCTAAGGTGCTATCCAACTCTTGGTTGGCTACGCCCACTTCTAACATAATGTCATGGTCTTGATTCGGCGTGAGGGCAAATCTGGCGGTGAGATTATCCGCATCACGGCCTCGGTAACCACCGTAGATATTATCTTCTTCACGCTGGGTATATTGGCCGTATAACTGCACGCCAAGCAAATCTTTAATCAAGCCACCGTTCACAAAAAAGTTGCCCTGATACACATTGCCCGAGGCTGACTTCTCCTGCAAGGTGCTATCGAGGCGCAATTCCCCCTGCCACTCATTGGGCACTTTACGGGTGATAATGTTGATCACCCCACCAATGGCGTCAGAGCCATAAAGCGATGACATGGGGCCACGGACAATTTCAATCCTATCAATTGCGGCGAGCGGCGGCGTCCAAGCGCCTTCAACACCAGGACCATCACTGTTGGTGCGGGTCTCGCGGGAAGACTGGCGTTTACCATCGACGAGGATCAACGTGTACTGGCTGCCCATGCCCCGTAGACTAATGTCCCGACGGTCGGCACCGCCAGTCACCACCACGCCGGGGACTTCTAACATGGCGTCGGTTAAGTCACGGTAAAAACGTGTATCAAGATCCTCTCGGGTGATGACGCTGATAGAAGCGGGCGCGTCACGTACTTGCTGCTCAAACCCCGATGCGGTGACGACAATTCTTTCCATCATCTTGTCTTGATCGGGTGCGGTATCCGCCAAAGCCTGAGTGGCTGGTAGCAATAATGCGGTTGATACTAGCTGTGCGAGGATCTTTTTACGACGTAACAACATAACCAACGAATCTCCCTTAACGGCTTCCTAAATGATAATAATTTTCAATACGGCAATGTATCCCTATGTTACAATCGGCTCAAGTTAGACTTTGAGTAATCACTTGTAAGAGTTGCTTAAGAATGAATAGAAATATGGTCAAGGGCATGATCGTGTTTGCCGCCATCGCGGAAAAAGGCTCGATGAGCGCTGCGGCAACACAGCTTAATCTGAGTTCATCGGCGGTGAGCCAACAAGTCGCCAAGCTTGAAATGGATATGGGAATTAGTCTGTTTCACCGTAATACCCGCCACCTCACACTCACAGAGGCGGGCACGTTATTCTATGAAAACTGCATTAAAATCATAAAAATAGTAGAAAGCGCCGAACAACAGCTGCATGCATTAAAGGGCACGCCTTCGGGGGAGCTTAAAATCGCTGCCCCAGTCGGTTTTGGTGGTGGTTTACTCAGCCAGCCATTAGCACATTTATTGGCGGCTCACCCGCAGATCAGTCTCAATCTGCAATTGCAGGACGGCCCAATTGATATAGTTAATGAAGGAATCGATCTGGCAATTTGCATCGGCCCTCTGTCGGATTCGAACCTTATTGCTCGCCCCTTGGCAGATTGGCGTATGTTACTGTGTGTCGCCCCCAGCTATATTCCCCAGCATCAGAGCCTACAACATCCTCACGACTTACAAGGGTTCAACCGTATTAGTCATAGCTATGCTAAACCCGAGTTCTTAACCCATTCACAGACTCAAGAGCGAGTCGAACTCCCAGCCCAGCGCATCAACGTCAATAATATGCAGACGCTTATCCAACTCACCCTCGATGGATTAGGCTATGCCGTATTACCAGAACCCGAAGTCCATCAATACCTTGCATCTGGCCAATTGGTGACACTTTTGCCCGACTGGTCGCTACGCACCTACAGCGTTTACAGCGTGACCTCGGCGCGGGATAAACAGCCCGCCAAAGTGAAAGAAGCCATCACTGCGCTCAGCCATTATTTTAGCCAGATGGATTTTAGCCCAAGCCCAGCGTCACTGACTCAGTCCAGCGCCTGCGTGCGCACGCCGAGATTAGCCATCCCCACCTAAGCACTCGTAGGCATGCGTTTCATTTATCAGGTGAGTTAGAGTATGCTGTTTTATCCATTCGATTAAGTAGTAATAACGCAATGCAAGATGTGGCCTTAGTGTTAGAGGGCGGCGGCCTGAGGGCAATTTATACCGCCGGCGTGTTAGATGCCTTTTTGCAGCAACAATTGCACTTCCCCTATGTGATAGGTGTATCGGCGGGGGCGATTTATCCCGCTTCTTATGTTTCACGCCAATTTGGCCGCAATTTACAAATTCAGCAGCAATATCTGCGGGATAAGCGCTACATGGGGCTACACCACTGGTTGACCACGGGCAATTATGTCAACACCGACTTTACCTATAAGCGCATGGCCTATGAGTTACTGCCTTTTGATTTTAAAACCTTTTTAGGCAGCGGAACCGAGTTTAAAGTCGGGGCGTTTAACTGCCAGACAGGACAAACCGATTACTTTGGCATGGCCGATTTTCAGGAGCACGATAAATTGCTCGACGTGCTGATCGCCTCCTCTAGCCTGCCTTTTATGGCCAATCCCTATCGGATAAACCACCAAACCTACCTCGATGGCGGTATCGCCGCGCCCATTCCGGTAGCGAAGGCGCAGGAAGAGGGCTATAAGCGGCAGGTGGTGATCCTGACTCAGGACGCAAACTATCGAAAATCGCCGATGAAGTTCAATTGGTTAGCTCGCAAGCGTTATCAAACATATCCAGCAGTGGCCGCTGCGCTCAAAGTACGCCACCAACGTTATAACCACTCCCTCGAGGAACTTACCCAGAGTGTTGCCAGCGGCCATACCTTTGTGATCCGCCCTGCTGCACCACTTAATCTCTCACGACTTGACCGCAATATCGATAAAGTGACCGCCGTATATCATCAAGGACTTGCGGATGGTCAGGCGATTTTGCCCAAACTGCAAGCTTGGCTAAACACAGGGGCAGATATCAGTTAGTGAGCGAGGCGCTGACTTTGTTAATAATCAGCTCCCGCAACCATTTATGGCTGAGATCGTGTTCGAAATGCTTATGCCACATCAGCAAATACGCACCGGGGATCAGTTTAATCGGCGAGGGTAAATACTTAAGATCAAACGACTTCATCACCGCTAAGGCATAACGGGAAGGAGCGCAGAGAATCAAATCGCTTTGCTCACACAGGGCAAGCGCACTCTGGAAGTCGGTCATATTGACCGCAATATCTCGTTTACGCCCTTGGATTTGCAGCACATCGTCTAACAACCAATATTCCAAGCCACCAAAGGCGACCTGTAATTGGCGATAGCTTAAAAAGGTATCGAGATTCCATTCCTGCGATAGTGCAGGATGGTCACTGCGCATCAGACACACTATGTAATCCTGAACCAATTCAACATAATGGATATCGTCCGGAATATGGTTTACATGCATGGGCGAACGTTCATCCCATTCGCGGCAGCCAATAGCCAAGTCGATATCGCAACGCAGCAATCTGTCCATGGTATCCAGCCGCCAGGTTTGACAATTAATGCTCACACCGGGCGCCTGCGCTAAAAGCGAAGGCATAAAGTGTGGGAAAGTCAGCGAATAGGTCGTCTCGACCAGATGCATCCGAAACTGACGTTGGCTTAGGGCGGGCTCAAAACTGTCTGGCCGAGTAAATTGCGCTAATTGCTGTAAACATTGGCGCAAGTCGGGCGCCAGCGACAGCGCCTTGGGCGTCGGCTTGAGGCCGTAGGCGGTGCGCTCGAATAAGGGGTCATCAAACACTTCACGCAGGCGAGTCAATTGCTTGCTCACCGCCGACTGACTCAAATGCAGCCGCGCCGCTGCGGCCGTGACACTCTGCTCCTCGAGGAGAATTTCCAGTACGGGCAGTAAGTTTAAGTCTAAGTGTTTTAGCATCTAACCCCTCGCTTTTAAGGGATTCCACCTCAAGTTTTGCGGCAACTTCATCAGCAGTAGCGACAGTAAAATCACTAAAATCCCTGCCCACTGGCGCATATCTAAGGCTTCACCCACAATCAATACGCCTAATGATACGGCAACCACTGGATTGACTAAAGCCACCATCCCCATGATTTCTGGCCCTAAATTTCGCATTGACCAGAGCCAAGCCCAATAAGCCACTGCGGTATTGGCGGTAACCAACCAGATTAACGAGGGAACCACATCCATACTCGGGATCTGTGGCGGTCCCGCCATAAACCACGCTAGTGGGATCAACATCAATCCCCCCAAGAGTAATTACCAAGCGGTCAGCACTAAAAAATCGCCCACATCCCAGCGCTGCATCCAACGGGAAGAAAAGGCAATTAGAGTCGTCGCACTCAACATACACAGGACACCAATCGGGTCGAGATCCGCCGAGGGATTAAGCAATAAAATTACTCCTGCGAGGCCCATCAAACCGAGCAGTAACCACTTCATCCCCGGACGTTTTTTATCGATCAGCCAAGCGAGGATCAAAAAGATTAATGGCAAAGTCGCACCCAGCGTGCCCGCAACGGCACCCGGTAGCCGATAGGCGCCAATAAACAGCAGTGCAAAGAAGGCGCCAATATTACAAAACGCCAGCAAGCTTAATTTAGACCACGCCAGCGTCGGCAAACGTGGTCGCAGCATCAGCAGCAATATGCCCGCAGGCAGCGCGCGCCAAACCGCCACCCAGTAGGGCGACATATCCTGTAAGTAAAGACTCACCAGTGCATAGGTAGTCCCCCAAAACACTGGGGCGAGTAACGCAATCACAAACGGCATAATGACTTCTTGAAAAGTATCTTGATATTGAGATATATTACTTTGAGAGAATAAAACAGGCAAGTACTGATATAAGGTTAATAGGGAGAAAAGAAAAAGGAACTCGCGTTTATACCGCTGTAGATATGCGCACGCAGAGCTGCGCTTAAGGCTTGTTTGCCGTATAATCGGGCGTCATTTTTTATAGGCGGGCAAGCATGTTCCATATCGCACTCTATGAGCCAGAAATCGCACCCAACACGGGTAATATCATTCGCCTTTGCGCAAACAACGGCAGCCAACTTCATCTAATTGAGCCACTTGGATTTGATTTTGAAGAGAAAAAACTGCGCCGCGCGGGCCTAGACTATGCCGATTTAACCAATGTGACTCGCCATAAAAACTTCGATGCCTTCCTCGAATCCATGGCAGGCAAACGCATTATGGCCTGTACCACTAAGGGCAGCCGCCCTCACACTGAACTCAGTTTTGCCAAGGATGACGTGTTGTTATTTGGCCCTGAGACCCGTGGTCTACCTATGTCGATTATCGAGTCGATCCCGACCGAGCAGCGATTACGCATTCCGATGGCAGCTACCAGTCGCAGCCTCAACCTCTCCAATGCAGTAGCGATTATTAGCTACGAAGCCTGGCGTCAGCTCGGGTTTGAAGGCGCAATTTAATACCTAGGAATACTGATTTGGATTAGGCTGGACTTAACCAGCCAATTTTCCAATCATTCAGCCATTCACACCGAAAAATTGTTTTAACTCAATTCGGCCTGAAACCAGTAATTTTGCCGTCAGGTATGTTGGATGAATTGTCATTGTTTCCCCTGTGACACGCCGCTGTTTTATTTAACAGAGTTGTCCCTATTGGCTCGACGGCGGCATCTACAACACATGGAAGTGTAAATGCCGCGTTCACATGGATGTGAAAGAGCGGCCATGCCGCCAACGGTCACTGGTGCAACAATGCCAATCTTCACTAACCCTTTCGCTGTTCTTTCTGCTAAAAAGGTATTGCCCCTTTGTGTGTTTAGGCTCATTAGCTCAAACGAAAATTCCCACATCTGCTGCCATACAAATTCTTATCTATTTGGCTATGTTTGGCCTTACCAGAAATCGACTAACAATGTATGGGTATACAGTCGTATTTAAATTTAGATGCTTTTGAGTGTTTTTACACTCATTAGTTTGCGCGTTTATCCAGCCTAAAATTTATAAAACCCTTAAAAATCATTCGCATAAACTTTCCCAAAATTAGTTAATAGGTTTGGAAAACGCGCATGCGCACTAATAAAATGTTATATGCCACAGGGAGACTTGGCTTGTCGATTAAACTGTTAACTGAACGTTACCAACTTACTATCATTGCACCTTTTCATTTAAGCGTTAATGGCGAGAAATACGTCATTGATGCCCTAATTGAAGGTTATGGTGCACGTAAAGGCATGCTAATCGTCAAAAATGCAAATACTATTAAAGAAGTAAGAGGCGAGATTGTAGCTTTGGGGTATGGATTTTCTTGTTTTGATATTAATGCCAATGATGTAGCAGAAGGTTTTCAAGAAGTGCTAGATGACTGGGGTAAATGTGTCATATAGCAAGTTGCCTAAATTCGCCGCAAAAAGCGCGGCTGGGACAAATACTCACTGGGCTCCGCCCAACAACGTTCGCATTTGCCCTTTGGCAAAGCGTTAGCAACTATGCCTATAAAAATCACTCGCCCTACAAATATCCTAGTTTTATTCACGCTCGCACTGGCAGCATTAGGCGGTATTTTCTTTGGTCTATATTCATGCGGCGGTTACTACTGGCACATCCAGGCTTACTGGATTTCTGCGTTGATATTTGTTGTTGGCTCCATCACGCTCAAGAACCAAGTGCTAAACACCTTAAGCTCCAAGCTTTTATTTCCAATAATTTACTTGGTCCTCTTCTTGGCTTCACAGTCAGTCGCTGCTACGTTCTATCCATCAGCCCCTGAAAGCTTCTCAGAGTTCATGCGCAATTTTCTTATAACTGTTGAGTACGGCCCATGCGCTTAGCAATCGCGCTCGCATCGCAGCTAACAATGCGCTCAAATCGCTCACTTCGTTCGCTGGGACGGGCTAAAGCCCGCCCCTTAGCTTAATCGTTAATCCATAGAAATTTTTATCCGAAATTCACCTGATACAACCGATGACCTGACACGCTTTTGTCCAAAAGTGAGTTGCGTATTGTCGAGTATGAATAAGTCGGCTTAATTCAATGGTGCTACAGGCGTCATTTCTATCCCACGAAAGAGCTGATAGCGGTCGATATCATCGTCTAAATATTGGATATTTTGCGTCCACTGCCATGCGCCTTGGGGCGATTTAGCTTCGAATAACAGTTGGATTAAGGCGGCGCGCGCATTCACGACTCCCTCGCCCAGCAGGGAATAATCACCATTTTGTTGATATAAACTAAAGAGTTGCTGCTTCTCCTGCGAGACACCGTCGTAGTAGGTTAACAGCACTTGCTCGCCTTGCTCCCGAAACCACCAAGTCTCACTGTAGGGAGCGTGCGTCCCAACACTCACGGAGAGGATCAACTGCCGCTGATCATGGGAGCAGAAGCCATTGACCGTCACTTGTCTAGGGGTGTCACTTGCCTTAGCAGCATTGCCCTGCCACTGCCCCACCATTTGCGGGCAAAAGGCTTTAAAACTGATCTTAGCGGCTTGTGCAGGAAAGATAGCCAAGCAGCCCAAGGCGAGCATCAATACATTTTTGATCAATAGCTTGCCCAGTTTTTGCGGGATGATTAACGCCATATTCGAGTCCTATTTCAATCTTCCAATACATTAGCGTTAAAACACCTTAGCCACAAATACGCCATAACACTTTGCGCCATACCCAACATACCTTGCCATCAAAATGTCCTCAGTGGTTACAGTTACTTACATAAAAGTCACTCTTGCCACCGATAGACTCAGTTTGATTTCATGCTCAGTTTCTATACTGTGATGTTTTACGGGAAAAATAACGATAACACTCTGAATGATAAGGAGACATCTAGTGAAGAAGGCAGGCATTTTACTGCTTAGCTTACTCATGCCTTTCAGCACGGCATTTGCAGAAGCAAGCAAACCACTCTCAGTCGAATTACTTTGGCAACTCAAACGCATAGGTAGCCCAGTGGTGTCATCCACGGGCGAGCATATTATTGCGCCTGTGACTGAGTACGACCTTAAGGAAGACAAGGGTTCAACCCAACTGTGGCGCTTCGACGGTGAAGGTAAAAATAACCGTGCGATTACCGCCAAAGGCTTAAAAGTCAGCGAGCCGGTGTTTTCGCCAGATGGTAAAACCTTGGCTTTTATCAGCGAACGTAACGATGATGACGCGGGCCAAATTTACCTGTTACCTATGGATGGCCCAGGTGAAGCCAGCAAACTCACGGATATCCCCACCGGCGTCAATGGCATCAAGTGGGTTGGCAAGCATTTGTATTTTATTAGCAATATCTTTCCTGAACAGAATTGGGAGCAAATGAAAGCCCAGCTCAAGACAGATAAAGATAATAAAGTCTCCGCCCGCCAGTGGAATGCACTGCCCTATTCGCAGTTCGATCATTGGTTAGATGAGCGCCGTCAGGCCCATGTATTTAGGATCCCTGCCACAGGCGGCGCGGTTGAAGCCGTGACTCAGCCTTTAGGCCATGAACTGCCACGCTCAAGCCAAAGCAGTTCAAGTTATGATATTTCCCCCGATGAACGCTTAATCGCCTTTAGCGCCTATGGTTCTGATAATCGGGTTGATCCTAAGTTAGATTTGTTCCTCGCCACCATCGGCGGCAACAAGGCTGAAAACATCACTCCAGAAAACCCCGCGCCGGATCTCAATCCATCCTTTAGTCCTAACGGCAAAACCCTGGCCTTTACGCGCCAAAAAATCCCAGGATTTTATGCCGATACCGCAAGGCTAATGCTGCTGGATGTAAGCAGTCGCAAACTCACCACGCTCACCGCGGATTGGGATCGCTCAGTGTCTGACTTCAACTGGACACCCGACAGCAAGGGCTTTTATGCCAGCATTGATGATGCCGCCACTAACCGTATTTACCATATCGATGCCAAGAGCGGTAAGGCCAAGGCCATCACCCAAGCTACCGACTTTAGCCAGCCTGCTATCGCTAAAGATGGCCAGTTGATTGCGACCAATCAAAGCTTCTTGTATCCCGCGCGTTTAGTCAGCATCAATCCTCGCAATAGTAAAACCGAGCGTTTAGAACAGTTTAACGACGATATTTTAAAGGATGTCGATTTAGGCAGCTATGAGTCGGTCACCTACAAAGGTTACCAAGGCCAAGACATTCAAATGTGGGTGCACTATCCTCCCGGGTTCGACCGCAGCAAAAAGTATCCGCTGTTTATGTTAATCCACGGCGGTCCGCACAACGCCATTAGCGATGGTTTCCACTACCGCTGGAATGCGCAAACCTTTGCCTCTTGGGGTTATGTTACCGCGTGGCCAAACTTCCATGGCTCTAGCGGTTTCGGACAAGAGTTTGCCGATGCCATTAACCCAGATTGGAAAAACAAATCCCTCGAAGACGTGCTCAAAGCCGCAGACTGGTTTAAGCAACAAAGTTGGATCGATAGCGATCGTATGGTTGCCGGTGGTGCCAGCTATGGTGGCTACTTAACCTCGATTATTTTAGGCCAGCCGCATCCCTTCAAGGCGCTGCTAATCCACGCCGCGGTATACGACATGTATTCACAAATGTCGGCGGACTTTGCCGTCCACAGCACCCGCTTTGGTAACTACTGGGATAATCCTGAGCTGTATAAAGCCATTTCGCCCCATTACTTTGCCGCCAACTTTAACACTCCAACCTTAGTCAGCCATGGGCAACTCGATTACCGCGTGCCTGTCGGCCAAGGTTTTGAGCTGTTCCGTACCCTGCAAACCCGTAATGTTGAATCGCGGATGATTTATTTCCCCGATGAAAACCATTGGATTATGAAGCCCAACAACTCCATCTATTGGTATAACCAAGTGAAAGATTGGATGGCTCACTACGCCAAGCCCGGTGCGCAATAACATCTAGAATCTAGAACCTAGAACCTAGAACCTAGAACCTAGAACAGAAAAACAAAAGGTCTGCACTATGCAGACCTTTTTATTGGGCGAAATAGACTAACGCCAGTGGTTATTGACCAAAACCCACCGCATTAATATCAACGGTTTGCACTTGGCCATACTTGGCCGCGATAGGCGCAATCTTGCTGGCGTTGCCGATCAGCACAAACTGTAAGTCCTTTTGCGGGAAGTAAGTTTTCACTAACCTTTGGGTCTCTTCTAAGGTTAAACCGTCCACTTTAGCTTGGAACTCGTTGATAAACTTATCATCGAAGCCGTACAGATACATGCCAGATAAGAGTCCTGCCAATTGGCCCGAGGTTTCAAACTTAGGCGGGAACTGACCTTTAACATAAGCCTTAGCCGAATCAAGAGTCGCTTGGTCGACGCCTTTCTCCCATAAGCGAGCATAGGTTTTCAGGGCTAAATCAATTGCTTCTTGAGTGGTTTCCGTCTTAGTGAAGGTGCTAATGGTAAACACACCTGCATCGGTATAAGGACTAAAACCAGAGCGAGCACCATAGGTTAGCCCCGCATTCACTCGCAGCTCATCGTTCAGCCAAGAGGTAAAGCGACCACCTAAAATAGTGTTCACGACCGTTAGCCCCACATAGTCTGGGTTATCACGGCTAATGCCTAAACCACCAATAACAAAGGTGGTTTCCATCGCATCTGGCTTATCCACCAGCAGCACTTTGGCCTGAGTTAACTTAGGTAAACCTTGGTTTAAGTCGGGCTGAACGAGTTTTTCGCTGCCTTTCCACTGGCCAAAAGTCTGAGTTAGCTTGGCCTTCATCGCCGCCACATCAAAATCCCCCACCACTGTTAATGCGGTATTGGCGGGTTGATAGTAGCTTTTATGGAAGGCGCGCAGCTGCGACACTGTGACTTGCTCAAGTGACTCACGATTACCCGATGAGGCATTACCGTAAGGATGAGCACCGAACACCAGTTTGTCGAAGTAACGACCAATCACGGCGCGCGGGCTTTCTTTATCCTGCTGTAAACCCGCAATGGCGCGCTGCTTAAGCTTGTCGAATTCTGCTGAATCAAAGTCTGGGCTTAATAGCGCGGCGCTGAATAGGCCAAGCATCACATCGGTATCTTTCGCCATAAAATCGGCGGCCAGATAGCTACCTTCTTTATCGGCTTCGGCCCCTAAGCTAGCGCCGAGAAAATCCACTTGTTGCTCAATCTCGGCCTTGGATTTACCCGCCGCGCCAAGGAGTAAACCTTGGGCGGTCATTTGGGCGATACCTGCTGTGGTGTCGTTTACCGCCCCTGCACGCACGACCGCGTTTAGGGTGATCAACGGCACTTCGCGCTGTGGCATTAAATACACGGTAAGGCCGTTATCTAGCACTAACTTGTCGTAACTTGGCATGGCAAAGCTGCCGGTATCGACGCGTTTGGATGCAGTGGTGGAGGCGCAGCCGGATAAGGCTAAGCTAGTGCCTAGGGCCAATGCGACCACTAACTTCGTCGGTTGCCAAGATGATTTGACAAAGGATGATTTTACAAAGGAGAGTTTCATTGCCATCGATTTCATTGAGAGTTCTCCTCGTTTGCCGCCAATACCGCGACCGTGCGATTCGATTTGCGTAAATAGGTTTGGGCAACACGTTGGATATCCGCAGGCGTTACCTTGTTATAGGCCTCTGGCGCATTAAATAACTTGTCGTAACTGCCAAAATACATTTCATAGGTGCCGATAGTGTTGGCCTTACCATTAATGGTTTCCATCGCGCGGTAAAAATCCATCAACTTGATATTTTTAACTTTATCTAGCTCTTGCTGGCTAACGCCATTGGTCGCAATGGCATCGATTTGTTCAATCAGCGCCCGCTCTAGCGTCGATGCTTTCATCTCTGGCGTAGCTACACCCATGACGTAAAAGAGATTGGGATCGACCGACATCGGCATATAGGTTTGCGCTTCTAAGGCCACTTGTTTATCCACCAACGCTTGATATAAACGCGAGCTATTGCCTTGGCTTAAAATCGAACTTAATAAATCCAGCGCATAAAAATCTGCGTGAGTCGCTGCCGGAATATGGTAAGCCAGCATCACATTAGGCGTACTGACCGAAGCTTTTTGAACGAAAGTACGGCGCTCACCCTTTTGCTCAGGCTCCACGGTACGCACGGCCTTTGGCGGTGTTTGCGCAGGAATAGGCGCAAAGTACTTGTCGGCCAAGGCTTTAACTTGGGCAAGCTTCACATCACCCGCAATCACCACGACCGCATTGTTTGGCGCGTAATAGGTCTTATGGTATTGCACTAAATCTTCCAAGGTCCAAGCGGCGATATCCGATTCATGACCAATCACTGACCAAGAATAGGGATGCGCTAAAAAGGCCACGCCTTTAACTTCGCCTTCGAGGGTATTCCAGTTAGAGTTTTCAAGCCCAGTCGAACGCTCCGACTGCACCACGCCGCGCTCGCTTTCCACCATAGCGGGATTGATATCTAAGTTGGCGATACGGTCAGCCTCAAGGTCGAACATGGTTTCCAGCGCATTGGCTGGGAACCAGTCGGTGTAAACCGTCATATCCTCTGTGGTATAGGCATTGTTAGCCCCGCCCGCAGCTTCCATGGTACGGTCGAACATCTTAGGGCCGTATTTTTTCGAGCCGTTAAACATCATATGTTCGAAAAAGTGTGAAATACCGGTAATCCCCGGGACTTCGTTACGGGAACCGACTTTCCAAAATAGATACATGTTGGCATTGGGAATAGAAGAGTCCTCTAGCACCATGATTTTCATGCCGTTATCTAGCGTGAAACTCTTAATATCTTCTGCCGTGGTGGCCTGTGCTTGGCTTAGGGGATTAAAAAGTCCCATCGCCAATACCAGCGCCGATAGCGTGCGCTTCATCTTGTTCGCTCCTTGCTGTAAAAATTCACATAAGAGGGCATATTGATTAACAAATCAAGGGCGAAAAGATCTTCCCGCCCAATTTTTTGTAAGCTCAAGTTATACCGAAAAGCTGACGGAATAAGGCTTAAGCGGTTTATTGTGCCTTCAGTGCCGTAAGGGCAACCTTAGTCATGGCCTCAACACCAACTTTTAACGCGCTTTCATCCACATAAAATGCGGGCGAATGGTTACTGGCCGCCTTTTCAGGATCTGTGCCCTTTGGTGTCACCCCGAGGAAGAAAAACATCCCAGGAGACTCTAAGGCATAGAAGGAAAAGTCCTCGGCACCTGTGATTAATCCTGGCTCAATCAGCATCTTATCGCCGACCACGCTGGCAAGCGCGGGGCGCATACTGGCGACCAATTCGGGATTGTTCACCACTACGGGATAACCTTGATGGATTTCGGTTGTCGCGGTGGCGCCTAAGGTTTTTGCCGATAACTCGGCGATTTCGGCCAAGCGCACCTTAATATCGGCACGCATAGGCTGGTCAAAGGTGCGGATGGTGCCAATCAACTCGACTTCATCAGGAATAATATTCGAGCGAATGCCACCATTTACCGCGCCAAAACTCACCACGGCAGGCGCTTTGGTAATATCCACCTGACGACTGACAATAGTTTGCACATTGGTAATAATTTGCGCCGCGGCCACAATAGGGTCGACACCATTCCACGGACGCGAGCCATGGGTTTGGCGACCTTTCACTTTGATCGTAAAGGAATCTTCACTCGCCATAGCAGGGCCACTACGCACCCCAATCATGCCGCTTGGCATACTCGAGGTCACATGCATGCCAAACACTTGGTCGGGTTTACGCTTGGCAAATAGCCCTTGTTTGAGCATTAATTCCGCGCCGCCCTCTTCGCCATCTGGCGCACCTTCTTCAGCAGGCTGGAAGATAAACATCACATCGCCGGCAAGGCTATCCTTCACTTTCACTAAATTCTCGGCCACGCCCATCAACATAGCCACATGGGTATCGTGACCGCAGGCATGCATCACCCCAACGGTTTGACCGCGATAGGTATCCGTCGCTTTAGAGGCAAAGGGCACATCGACGACTTCGGTCACGGGCAAAGCATCCATATCAGCGCGAATCGCAATCAAGGGACCGGGTTTACCGCCCTTTAACTTTCCGCCTTTCAAGATAGCAACAACGCCTGTATGGGCGATGCCCGTTTGTACTTCTAATCCGAGGGATTTCAGATGCTTTTCGATAATCTTGCTGGTGCGAAACTCGCGGTTAGATAACTCAGGATGCTGGTGCAAATCACGGCGCCAGTCGAGCACCTTTTGCTCCACACTCGCCGCCAACTTAGCCGCATCGGGCTGCGCCGCATAGGCAGAACTTAAGCCTACACCCATTAAACTCAAAGTGACGATGGAAGCCAGTAAGCTCTTGGTCAGTTTAGATGGACTCACACCGAATGAACTCACATAAGGTGTAAATGATGTAGCTACAGAAGATGTTGATAAAGCGCGCGATACCGAGGATACAGTCATAGCGATAACCTATTGTTGTTTTTATAAGCTATCTAAACTACACGGACATCACAGAATTGTTAATAGTTTTAATAGCAAGGCTTGTAACGAAGAATTAATGTGGGATAAACACATCATTTATGGCCGATGACAATCCATACTTGGACGCATAAAAAAGGGCCTCCGTTAGAAGGCCCAAAGACAAGGTACTACTTAAAGGTGAAGTTTACTTATTAACATTCCATTTTTGACGTGATGCGGCCATCAAGCCAAGCATCAGGATGGCAAGCCAACCCAAGCTACCGCCATCGCTCTCTTTAGTCTCTTCAACAGGTGGTGTTGGAGGCGTAGTTGGTGGCGTTGGCTCCACACCATCAGAGTTCACGACTAAGTTAAAGCTCGTTTGCACCATGTCATTTTGATAAACCTTATCAAAGGCTTTCACTGTGACAGTGGTTGTACCGTGCCAATCTTTTTCGGGAGTGATGGTGACTTGGTTACCATTAACAACTGAGGAGATATGCGCGCCTGTGACTTGGATACCATTAGCGGTATTTTCTTTATCTTGCACTAGCACCTCAAAACTGATGCTGGTGTTTTCGGCAACAGACATATCGCCTAAAGCACCGATTGCAAGGTTTGAAGGCACTTTGAGGCTTCCGCTAGAGGTCATACTATTGCTGCCAGTGTAATCACTTTTAGCAATAATCTGCAGATCTTGACCTACCGCTTTGGCGCCCACACGGGCGGAGAATGATACTTCAATTGCCGTTGCTTCCGGTCCAGTGTAGTTAGCACAGACCACTAAGCCCTCTGCAATTTTCTTATCCAGATCGTTAAAGGCAAAGCCATCACCGATATAACCATACGCAGGGCCAAAGGTGCCACGCGGTCCATGGTAACCATGTAAACCAATTGAACCTAAGTGCGCTTTGTTACCGGTTAATTTGTCATAGGCAAAAATAAACTCATGTTCACCAGGGGCAAAATTAAGCTGAGTTGAGGCTAATAGCTCAAAACTGTAACGGGCATCGTAGTCAGGATCATGGTTAATACCAAAGGCAAAATCCTGACGCATATTGTCCCATTCAACAATCAGATAACGTCGGTCATTGGTAACAGCAAGCGATACGCCGTCCATGCTTTCGGTATCCAAATTATATTCTGGGATGGTAACACCATCTCCACGCCATAACGGAGCAATCACAGTATCGGGGAAATATTGTCCTTCCATTGGGTAATGATCAGCCCAGAACAGTGGTAGTTGATCGAGCTGAATAAAGCCACCAGGAGAAATGCTTAAGGTATCTTTGTGTGAATACTCTTCTGGATTGTTATACAACGGGATACGATCAATACCAAAGGTACTTAATGGCACGGTTACCGTTTCATTCACTCGACCAGCAATCGCCGCTTCAGGCGTGATTCCAGCCTCGGTAAATAAATCCAAATAATAAGGATTCGAACCGATAGGAATTCGACAACTCTCATCGGTCTCGCTCGTGGTGAAGAGATATTGACGTTTTTGCGCATTACTCGCCTGCTGCATCGCTTTCAGGGTGATTTGCTGTGCAGCAACAGTCAGACCAGCTTTTAGATCTTGGTTATTGCTGGTCGCTTTTAACGTGTCAGGCAATAATTGCAAACCTTCGGGCAGTGTTAAGGCAATATTCACATCGCGCTCTAATCCGAGTAGGTTTGGTGCCATCACCATCTTGACCTCAACAACATCGCCTTCTTTGGCTTGTTGTTGGCTGGTCTTGATACTGACATCATTGCCCTCATGCACTAAATGCACGGCCATTTTGCCAATGTTGCCAACGTTTTGCGCACCATTACCGACTTCAACCAAGCCGTATAAGCGATCACCCGCTTTACTGCCTGTGACAGACCAGTTCATTTGCAATTGGTAAGGATCGATACCATTGGTACTTGCTGGCCCTGTTACATTCAGTTGCTTAGTATCAGTGTCGGAAATAATCGCCAGACTCGCTTTAATGCTGTCTTTGGTATCAATCTCGTCTCCCCATGGGCGCTTAAAGTTACCTAACATCACCCAGTAGCGGCCTGGCGTTGGATCATTGATCGCGCAATAGTCGGTAACATCGGTATAGGAGTAACAAATCGCCTCGTCATACCATTCCACTTTGCCGTTGCTATTCAAGTCCATACCAATATCTAAAGACGTTGATGCGGCATTATCTGCAGAGACTTCTTCCCATACGATGCGGCGAGTGCCTTCTGGTACGTCAAAGAAATGCACCGAAACACCCGGATTATTTTCCAATGTTTCAGGCTTTGTAAAGTCAACATAGGCGGCATTAAGTTTGTGCTCTGTGACTGCACCTGCGGTTAAGCCGCTCACTTTGACATTTAGCTCGCTGATTTCTTTGGTCATCAACTCAGGTGTTAGCATAGTACCAGTATCGCGGTGGATTTTTCCTGCGACAATTTCAGGCAAGCTAGAGCCAGTAAAACGTGCCATTACGGGCAAGTATTGATCTGGCAAACTGGCGTCCGTCGGTTTCAGGTCAATTTTACCAAACACTTCGTTTGAGGAAGAGTTAGCGTTGACAGAGGTTACATCGAGGATTTTCGCGGTCACCATAATGCTTTGTTGCTCACCCGCTTTTAACTTAATCTTTTGCGGATAAACACTTAACTCAAGGAAAGGCGCGCCTTCTGTGGTGATTTCCGTCGCACTCACGTTCCACTCGCCATCAGTCGTAGCAGTAAAGGTACGCATCCAAGTGCAGCTACTTTTACATTCCGCATTGACTAAGTAAGGCACGTTTAACGCGGTTACATCACCGCCTTCCATCGGGTTAGCTGCGCGATAATTGTCACCGTTTTCATCCATCACCAGACCTGCTTTTACGGCTCTAGCAACGTTAATCACTCCGCTACCCATATCGTAGAAAGTTGCATCCACTAATTTTGGCGGATTATCGTAGGTTGGAGCTTTACCTAACACGGCGGTGGTCATCAGTGCCGACTGAATCATCGCAGGCGTCCATTGTGGGTGCGCTTGGGTTAATAACGCCAAAGCGCCCGCCACATGTGGACCAGACATGGAAGTACCACTAATGGCTACATAATCACTCGGAGAGGGATACAAGCTAAAAGGCATTTCGTCAGAATAAGCAGCAAATACGTCAACCCCAGGTGCCGATACGTTGGGCACCATTACATTGGGGTTAGTGCTACTTGGACCACGGGAGGAGAAGTCAGCTAACACATCGGCTTCACGCTCAGTGGTGATAATCTTACCCGCGGTGATAGTGACTTTAGGCTCTGTAGCGCTAGCAACCCATTCCACTAGCTGATTGCCTGATGCCGCATCGATATGCATTCCAGGGATAGGGAAAGGGTTCAAATTTAGGCTATTAGCGCCAGTACCATCATCAAATGAAATGGCGTTATACAGGATCACGCCACCCGCGCCACCCGCTGCAACGTTAATCCCTTTTTGTACTCGGCCATTCTCTCCACGCTTACAAATGACAACATCATCACTTTTAAAGGTGCCTGCGGGGAAGGGTTGTAAGCAGAGAGGATCATTGTGAGCCGCTGCATCAACTAAGTTACCTGTGATATCACCTGTTACGGCATAACCAGTCATATCTTCAGGAGCATTTTCCCCCACAAAAGACAGTTTGCCTTCAACAGGTTCAATTTGGCGTCCATGGGTACTGGCGGCAACAGATGTTAACCAAGGTGATACATGGTCGATATAACCTGGCCCGTAACGTCCCCAGTTACCCGCCGAGGCGGCAACAGAGATCCCTGATTCACGGGCCGCTAAAAACGCCATTTCAACCGCATCGTACCAAGGTAGATGTTCAAGTCCACCGATGGAGAAGTTGATCACATCAACACCGTCGATAATGGCATCTTCAATCGCAGCGACTAAGGCATCGCCAGGACAACCACCGTAGTTTTCGCCGTAAGAGCCGCCACCGGGATAGCACACTTGATAGGCAATAATGTTGGCCCTTGGGGCAACGCCTGAAATTTCGGGGAAGACTAAAGAGGTATCAAAACCATCTGATTTTTCATCAGTTCCATTGAGTTTAAAGGGCACATTGTAGAGCACGTTACCCGCAACTGTACTGGCTGTGTGTGAACCATGACCGTTGTAATCTTCACCATTGGGTGGGCGTTTATAATCCACTTCCCACGGTGGCAGATCGGGTTGGAAAATCGGATCTTTATAGGTATCGGTAATCATATCGTAGGAACGAACACCGATAAGCTTGCTGTTACACATCAAAGGATATTCTTGGCAATCGCCCAGATAATTGCCTTCGCCTAATGGGTTGACGTGCTTATAACCGTCTGCCGAAACTGCGGCAAAAGAGGGGTGATCTGAGTTAATCCCAGTGTCGATAATACCAGCAATAATGCCCTCACCACGCATCGCAACGCCGTCGGGAGTGCTCGTGCCCTGCCAAATCATATCAGCGCCAATATGCTTAGGGCCGACATCGGTGAATAATTGATATTCCTTCGCCCGAGTCACCGCTTTAACATTGGGCAGCTTAGCTACTTCAGCGGCTTGCTCCTGGGTTAACACCATGGTCATACCGTTTAGTGCCACATTAAAGCGACGCTTTATTTCAGCATCTGGTGCAACACGCTTGATTTGGCTAGCGGTTTCATTCTGAGAGCGCGTTAAAAAAGCTTGGTAGTTTTTAACGGTTTTGCTCTTTAAATCGATTGTCCCAAAACGCTCATTAGAACGTATTGCGGGCTGATTGCTACGAGGCGACGTGGCGGCAAACTCAGGTCTCTCACCCTGATAAAGTGAAACAGGAGCATCCATTAATTGAATAATATAGGTATGCGTTCCATCAATGTCCTTTTCCCATGCAAATGGCGCCTTATTGCTACTCCCATTTACAGCGCGATGGACGTTCATACCAATTTGACCCGGTCTATTAGCGCGATTCAAAGCCGGATGGGTTGGTTTATTTTTATTGGCTAATATTTGTTCGGGTGCCAGCTTGATACCAATAAGTTTTTGCTCGGCTTGGTTCCTATCTAAAGGATTGGCAACTAACGTCCCTATTCCGGTCGCATATAGCGCCGCAAAGGTCATTATGCTGATCTTCTTCAATTTCATTACTCATTCCTTGTTAGATTTATGTTGCAAATTTGTTATTTGCAGAATGAATAGTTACCGTCAGCAATACTTTAAAGCCAATGCATTTTACGTATCAGTTGATGACAAAAAACTATACGAGAACAGAGCCAAATAATTAAAAAATCAAAACAAACACTTACTCATAATTGTTAATTATTCATATGAAGATAAAGATACAAATTGTCACCAACGTCTACTTGTCGATACTGAGCCACAAGGGTATGTTGCACATATGTTGTAATTACTTGACAAATAACTTGTGATTGAGTTTAAGCATCTTAAAAATTTCCAGATTTTAGCCAAAGAACGTAATTTTCAAAAAGCTGCCCAAAAATTAAATCTTGCTCAACCTTCATTAAGCCGAAGCATTCAACGACTCGAACATATACTGGGTACAGAGCTGTTGCTGAGGGGAAATCAATCAACTTCTTTAACCCCTGCTGGGGAGCTCGTTCTCAGCCATAGTCAGCATATTTTGCAAAACGTCGAAGCCCTTCGAAAAGAATTACACTATATGCAGGGTAAGAGCAGTGGCTATTTATCAATAGGTGCAAGCCCTGTACCGGCAAATACCATTCTAGGGCCGATTCTCGGACGTTTTTTTGAGCAATACCCAGACATTCATATCGATCTCGAAGTTGGTACCTGGCAACAACAACTGGAAAAATTGCTACGCGGAGAACTCACTCTATTAATTACTGATGTTGAAGGTGAGATTATTGGCCACGAAAGCTCGATACAATCCTTTAATTTACCTTCTTTTGAAGCGGTTTTTTGTACCAGAGCTGGACATCCGTTGACGTATTTAGATCGTTTAACCCTAGAAGATATTCGCAAATATCCACTCGCGATACCCAAAAACTTGCCTTATGGCGTCAGTGAACAATTTGGCGATCTGTTTAATAAATATCGCAATGACTTTTCTGGATTATTACATTACGATTCTTTCCCGCCGATAAAAGGCGCACTATTACACTCTCAAATTGTCGCATTAACACCACAAATCACCTTATTTGATGATGATATTAGGCATGCGGTACGAGTGATAACCCCCATCGACATGCCTAAACTAAACGTATTTTTTAGTGTGGTAATGCTTAAAAACCAAATCAGTGCTCCCGCAAAACGCCTTTTAAGTTTGCTACTTTAAGTGATATTTGGATTTACTACGGAAGATACAGCGCCACTGACATTAAAATGAGTATAAAAATGAGTATAAAAATGAGCATTCAAAACAAGATAACTCTCGATTAAGCTATAGATAATTTTTAGCCATTCATTCTGTCAAATATAGATTATTCACCTTGGCCTTTCTCATGCTGCCTGATTGCAATCGTATTTAAACTTTTAAGCAAGATTAAATACGCTAAGCTGATCTCAATCACCATCACACTAAAAAACCAATATGATGAGATTACTCGGCATTTTATTTATACTGTTAAGCTCAAGTTTCAATGTATATGCGCAATTACCGCAAGTAAGCGCTGGCAGCATTGAGCGACTCACCAGTTACCCTTCGGCATTTGTCCCTCCTCGAAATATCGATATTTGGTTACCCGCGGATTACGATAAACAGCAACGTTATGCAGTGCTATATATGCATGATGGTCAAATGCTATTTGATGCGACAACAAGTTGGAACAAACAGGAGTGGCAAATTGACGAGGTGGCATCGAGACTCATCAAAGCAGGAAAAACTCAACCTTTTATCGTGGTTGGAATCGATAACGCCGGCGCAAATCGCCACAGCGAGTACTTTCCACAGCAGCCCTTTGAAAATCTGTCCCAAGCACAACAAACTGCACTCTATCAATTACAACGCACTAAAAACCAAGCGCTATTTAGCCAGCAAGTATATTCAAATCGCTATCTTAAATTTCTAGTGACAGAACTTAAGCCCTATATCGATAGCCATTACTCTGTTTATACAGATGCCGCCCATACGTTTGTCATGGGATCGAGTATGGGCGGATTAATTTCACTATATGCGATCAGCGAATACCCTCATATTTTCGGTGGTGCGGCTTGCCTATCAACTCACTGGCTAGGTACGTTTGAACAGCAAAACAACCCTATTCCGACTGCATTTTTTAACTATATGCAGCAAAAACTCCCCGATCCTTCGACACATAAACTCTACTTTGACCATGGAACGGCCACTTTAGATGCTTGGTATCCACCATTACAAGCTCAAGCAGATAAGATCATTAAGGCGAAAGGTTACACAAGTCAGAATTGGCAAAGCTTAACATTCGAAGGTGCCAAGCATAGTGAACACGCTTGGGCGGCAAGGCTAGATATCCCACTTATCTTTTTGCTCGCTTTAAAATAGCAATGCCCTCTTCAATTATTAAGGGCTAATCGCCAACCTTCAGGCTGGGTATCTTTGGGACAAAACTGCGTTAGCTCACTGCGAATGCCAAATAGCAACGTTTAGCCAGTAAACAAGATTAGGCTTTTCAGCTTCACGGCTTTTAACTCTCCATCACTTTTAAGCATCATTTATAGGCCAAAGCTCAAAAGCTACGACAGCTTTTGTCGCTGCTATTGATTAATATACGGATATTCGAGCCTAAGCCTATAACTTATCAATTTACATGCAGCCTAATTTTCAGCGTCAAGTGACCTTACTCAGCTTAATCCCGCGTGCTCCGCGCAAAATTTCGGTGAATGAATTAGTCGAGAGACTAGCAAACCGCACGCAAGATATCAGTAAGCGTTCAGTGCAGCGAGACCTCAAGGCGATGTATGAAATGGGCACCTTTGGCTTGCGCCTCGATGACAGAAACAAGCCCTATGGTTGGTCAATTGAATCTTGCTGGCGTGGCCTTAATCTGGAGTTAATGGATCAACATATGGCGCTGGCATTAACCACCTTAAAGCGAAGTGCCAGCCAGTTGATGCCGCCACAAAGCTTGCAACAACTGCAACCCTATTTCGAGCGGGCCGATCAAGTGCTAGCTAGCGATCCTGAGAATCCTTGGCTTTATTGGGCTTGCCGAGTTGCACAGCTCCCAGAGCCTTATCCCTTTATCCTGCCGCAGCACGAACCTAAATCCCTAGAAGTGATACAACAGGCGATTTTGGACAAAAAGCAAATTAGCTGCGATATAAAAAAACGGATCAATGGCAAAATGCATTGGCTGCATTACAACCCAATCAATCCACAGGGAATTTTAATCCGTGACGGTGTAGCACTGCTCGCCTTTACGATTGGCCGTTTTGATAAACGCCGCCATCATAAACCAATAGGTTTACTGCGTGATGCACAGTTACTCTCAACTCCTGCGGTGGCGAGTACAGATTTCGATATTAATAAAACCGCCCAAGGTCTAAGTGGTGAAAAAATTCACCTCGAATTACTGTTCGCCGATCGGGCAAGTTTTATCATGCGTGAAGCTAAATTTAGTGAAAACCAAACCATGCAATTACGTGAGGATGGGCGCTTTTATGTAACGGCTGAGGTCAATGACACCCCAAAACTTCGCGCGGTGCTATGGGAAATGGCCGACACCGTTGAGGTATTAGCCCCAGCAAAACTGCGGGAGCATTTTGCAGCCCTAAGCCAGAAAATGTATGCCAAATATCTTTCTGCGGTTTAAGTGTTTGATGCGACAAGTCTAGTCGCTACTCAAGGTTAGCTTTAAGAGATAACAGCTAATCGTGAGAATCACCATGTTTGAACTTATCAGTGAAGGATCCGCTAGCACTATGCCCAAATTAACCGTGTTGGGTGTGGGAGGCTGCGGCTGCAATACCATTAATCAACTCAGCCACGCCAATCTGCCGCCAAGCGTCGAACTGGTCTCGGTCAATACCGACGCGCAAGCCATGGCGGCCACCAGCAGCCACGCCCGCATTCAAATTGGCCCGCAAACCACCAGAGGCTTAGGCGCTGGCGCTAAACCTGATGTCGGTTGTGCGGCTGCGATTGAATCGGCCCAAGAATTAAGTCAGCAAATGCAGCACGCGGATATTGTATTTCTGACTGCGGGTTTAGGTGGCGGAACGGGCACTGGTGCACTTCCACAGGTCGCAAGACTCGCCCGAGAACTATTGAAACCCGTTATCGCAGTCGTCACTACGCCCTTTACTTTTGAGGGTCAACATAGAGCGGCCAATGCCGAGGTGGGATTGCAAGAATTACTGGAGAGTGCCAATGCCGTTATCGTACTCCCCAATGACAAGCTGGCCGAGGTGCTCGGGGCCAAAGTCACCTTGCTCAATGCCTTTAAGGAGAGCAATAAAATTTTGCAAGATGTACTGCTTGGGCTTGCCAATACCATCAGCCAAGCAGGGCTCATCAATATTGATTTAAATGATTTTATTTCCGTCATTAGTCGCCAAGGCCGCGCCGCTATGGGGGTGAGCGGCCTTGAGGCGGATGACGATCTGGTCTCGGCCGTTAAACGCGCTATGCAACATCCCCTGCTCGATAATATCCAGCTAAATCAAGCGCAAGCTGCGATTGTCAGTGTGGTAGCCAAAGACACCATCGAACTCAGTCAATACAACCAAATCGGTGCGACAGTGCATGAGCAATTACCCAAGGATGCGCTTGTTATTATTGGGCTAACCATAGATCCTGAACTCGAGTCAGAGCTTGAAATCATGGTGATTGCCACGGGAATTGGATTAGAGCAGACAGCAAAGCCTGATCCTGTGCAGATTGTTGATGATAGCTATATCAATGTGCATGATTTTATTAAGCGTCCAGCCTTACCTTTACCCGAACCAGCACAATCGAAGTTTGATTTAGACAAGTTGCAAATCCCAACTTATCTGCGACAGCAAAAGCCTCCAACGCATTAGTGGGCTTGGTGCAAAAACACCACGTCTTTATCTATCACTTCGAGCCGCCAGCCGTAATGCTCGGCGAGCCATTGAAAGGTGGCTTCGGAGTAAAAGTTAATATGAGTGGGATCATTTTTATAATGCCAAGCGCTAAATGCCGTGGGATTAAGCACTCGCTTGGTCATCACGGCCAAAATGCCTTGAGGTTTGATCATCCCCTTCAACAGAGTCAGCAAAGCATCGGCATCACTCACATGCTCAATAACTTCGGTCAGGGTAATAAAATCGTATTGCCGAGTCAGTAACTCGGGGTGGTTAGCGTAATAAAGATCGTAGTTCTCGACCCGATAACCCCGCGCTTTGGCCATCAGACTTAAGACTTTGCCTTCACCACAACCAAAATCGAGCCCTAACGCCGATGGAGTAAAGCGAGTCAACAAAGGAGCGAGAGTTCTATCTAAAAACTGCTGATAACCGAGGTCCTGAGGGTGATTTTCGTGCTTGTCATATTCGGCTTTTTCAGCTTCATAGCTTAGATAAAACTCGGTGGGGACACTCACCAAAGCACAGCGCTGGCATTGTTGGTAACAACGACGTTTATCTTGATGATAAGCCACTAAATCGGTGCTATGGCACAGCGGACAGGTATTCAACAGCAGTTCCTAAAAAGTCGTAAGGCAAACGGCAGAGATTGCCTTTAAATAGATCGCGATTAACAGCTAAGGTTTAGGGATTTTACGCTCTTTGGCCGCAGCTTCCTTGGCTTCTTGCAGATATTTTTGCTCACGGCTTTCCCTTTCATCAAATTGCTTTTGCGCCTTGAGCTTTTGTTGCACTTCCCAATCCTGCGGATTGGTTTGCTGTTTTATTGTTTCTTCCCGTGCTGAGGTTGTTTTGGCTGCTTGGCGCGCCTTTTCAAGTTGCAGTTGTTCAATCCGCTCAGAGTCGATACGCGCCTTATCAGCCCTTTGCTCCAAGGTTAACCGAGGTTTGGGTTGTTCAGCAGCATGCGCCGCGGGCAACACTGCGGCGAGACACATACCTAAAACGATAGTTTTGACTAGTCTTTGCATCCTACACCTTCTCTAGAGTCCTTAATTCACAAATGGCCAGGCCAAACTGAGCCTGCATGGCAAAACATAGCATAAAACATTATTTTGCCGTGATGAGTTAGCATGATTTTCGCTGAAGTAAATCAAATGAACCTATCTTAAACTGTTATTTTTTAATTTATATTTGAGCAAAACATCGATTCGGTTTATTTTTAACCCCATATGAATGATGTACGATTTGATATAAACAAAAACTAAGGGAAAGGATGTGACCTTAATCTGTGTCACCAAGGGAGTATCCTAATGATTCGATGGCAGCACTTGCTAAATAAACTCACAACAGATGATCCGCTGTTGCAAGAGAAAATCTCTATTTGGCGAGCCCATCCCCATAAAACACCCCTCGCGCTGATCCAAGGCTTTAGTTTTATTAGCGCAAACAGTGCCACCTTAGACTACTTTGGTACTGAATATGACACCTTTGTCAATGCCACACCTTATGATTTTTCCCCTAGAATTCAATCATCTGGGCGTAACAGCGTTGAATTTGCGCGGGAGATGATCCTTGAAGCCGTCTCGGGGGTTAATGTCGAATTCAGTTGGCTCCACCTTAATCATCAAGGGAATGAACTGCCCACCCGAGTAAACCTCTATCGTTGTTATTTACAGCAACAACCTGTTGTACTGGTCGAGTTACAAGCATTAAACCGTAGAACTCAAGTCAGGCCAGCCATTGCCGATGGTTTTGCCCATATCCCGAAAGAAATCCTCTCGACGACCTTGGAAGAAAGTGCCGAGGCCGTTTATATCACCGACACCGACAATAAGGTATTGGCGGTCAATAAGGCGATGTGTCGTATTTGTGGCTATAGCGCGGAACAATTAATCAATAAAACGCCCGATTTTTTAGAAGCCAACCCGCTTAATTTCAGTGAACAAAGCGAGTGTTTGCAGGCCTTAAAACAGCGCGGGTTTTGGCAGGGTGAAGCCTTAAAACAACGCTCAGATGGCAGCACGTTTCCCGCATGGCAAAGTAGTCGGCGCATCGCTGCGGATGGCATTCAATATCATGTGAATATCTTTAGTGATATCAGCACCAAAAAGCTGCTCGAGACACAACTTACCACCCGCGCCATGTATGATACGTTAACGGGGTTACCAAATCGTTTTCATCTTAAACAGATACTTAATGGCGCACTTGAGAAATTAAAAGACGATCCTCTCGCCCTCGGCGCACTGATGTTTTTAGACCTCAACGGCTTTAAAAATATCAATGACAGCTTTGGCCATTCAATGGGCGATAGAGTATTACAACTCGTTGCTGCCCGTTTAGAAGCGGGTTGTATCGAAAAAGCGGATATTGCCCGTATGGGTGGGGATGAATTTACCTTAGTGCTACAAGATTGTAGTTGTAAGGAAGAAATCCAAGAGTTCGCAGAGCAAATTTTAAGTTTATTCGACAGTCCGTTCGAAATCGAAGGGCAAAAGTTTTTCCTCGGTACCAGTATTGGTATCGCGCTGTTTCCTACACACGGTGATCAGGCTGGCCAACTGATTAGTTTGGCCGACACCGCCATGTATTGCGCAAAGAAGAACCAGCCTCATTTAGTGTTTTATGATAAAGCGATGAGCCAAGCCGCTGAGCTTAAATTAAAACTCATCAATAATCTCAGGCATGCCCACAGTTTAAAGCAGTTTAAACTCGCCTATCAGGCCATTGTGGATTTGCACACCAACACCCCCATTGGTGCTGAGGCACTACTGCGCTGGCAAAAATCTCCCAGCGAGCACTATGAGGCAGCTGAGTTTGTGCCTTTATTGGAGGAAACGGGACTCATTGTCAGCATAGGACAATGGGTACTCGAACAAGCCTGCAAGCAAGCATCACTATGGCGCGCACAATATCAGCCCGATTTTAAGATTTCGGTTAACGTCTCTCCGCTGCAATTAGAGCATGTAGACTTTGTCGGCCAAGTCGTCAGTGCGCTGGAAATGGTCGCCCTACCCGCTGAAGCCTTAATTTTAGAAATCACCGAATCTGCACTGCTACGCCAACCAGAACAGGCTCGCTATACGCTAGAACGTATTAAAGCCTTAGGTGTAGGCATTGCCATTGATGACTTTGGTACTGGCCTTTCTTCTTTAAGCCGCTTAGGTACCTTGCCCATTGATAGTGTCAAGATTGATGCTGAGTTTGTTCTACGTTTGAACGATGTATCAGGCCAAAAACTCTGCCATGCCATTGTGCAATTAGCACAGGCGCTCAACATTCACTTTGTGGCAGAAGGCATTGAGACACAACAGCAAAAAGACATTATTACCCATATGGGACAAGGCTTTGCCCAAGGCTTTTTATTTGGTTATCCAAGTTATGTTGAGCAGTTTACTCAGTCCTATTTAGCCGAGAAATACATTGCTTAAATAGAGACGATTAAAGGCGCTTAAACACAGTGACTGATTGTTTATTAAGATAATATAGATTGGCTATCGATAGGCTCGATAGCCCTGCCAGCACACCATAAAATATGGAATCACTCCCCTGCAAAGCAATTGGCTGGCAAAGCTATCTCATCATTTGCTGTGCAAATGAATCGTCACTATTAAACCTTGTTTTACGTTACGTTAGCGTGATCTGAATAAGATTTTAACTATTTTAATTCGTACAGAGTCTCAAAAATGCAAAAAATGAAAATCACTTGCCGCAATTCTAAAAAGTGAAATTAATCATAGCGCAACCTAACCTCTGCGGGCATCGCCTGCAATCGCATCGCAACCATAGCATCAAAGGCGACCAATAACGGGTTCACATCTAAACCCTCATCAAGCGCTTTTAACATGTAAGCACACGCCTCCAAGGTTGAGAGACTATCGCTGCGGCTTGATTTGCGGATCTTGTATCTTGACGTATAGCCTTCGGCCAAATGCACTGCCGGAAATTGTGTTAACCATGGGTTTAATTGCAAGATTTTAAAGGCTTTGCGCCAGGTTCCATCGATTAATAGCAACACACAATCAGCGCATATAGACTGACTTTCAACACTCGCGCTCTGCTCAGAGGGATATACAAGATAAACAGGGCGCTGACATCGGCTTAATTGCTCCCGCAGCGAGGCAAAATCCGCTTCAGACTCACCCACATACACTTGAGTATTGGGTATCACTAGGCTTAACACCCTAACACTATTCTTTTTATGTTCGACTTCAGAGGGATGCTGTAATACCAACAGCTGCGTCTGCGGTTTTATCTGCTGTACATGGGAGCATAAGCACGCATTGATTGGATAACAGCAAGTAGGGCAATAATGGCGGCTCAAAGCGCGTTCTCGATAAACAATTTCTAGCAGTATAGCAGCTTGAATTATCCCTAAAAAATGCCCGTAGCTATGGTCAAATAAGCTACGGGCAAAGGGTGTTTCTTTAATTAGCCGTTTAGGGCGTATTAATGTTCTGCGGCTAATTGCTCTTGGTGCCAGTGGTCGAATCGGCTTAACGCCATCATTGACAGTAAGCCGATAGAGAAAAATCCCATCACTAACGCCACCGCATAGGGTGCAGTCAGGCTTGTTTGCTGCACTAGGCCTGCGATCACTGATGCGCCACTCATTTGGATAAAACCTAACATTGCCGTTGCCGTTCCCGCTCGCTCGCCAAAGGCAGAAAGCGCCATACTGGTTGCTGGGCCTAACAAGAATGCAAAACCAATACACAACAACATCATAGGCAACATAAAGGCAAAAGCAGCAGCCATTCCTACACTCGGGCCAAAGGCTTGCGCTGTGACAATTAATATCGCCGAGAGCACCAGCAGTGCTAATGCGAAGATCGCGGTGGGACGATTACCTAATTTACGGATCACTACTGGCGCAACAAAACACGCGGCAATATTGACCAATGCATTCAATCCAAATAACCCACTAAAGGCCAGCTCGGATACCCCTAAATGGCCAATAAGCCACACGGGTGAGTAGGACACATAACTTAAAATCGCCGCCATAGCTGACATACAAGCAAAAGCATAAAACAAGAAATGGGTATTGCTCAGCACCGGCTTATAACGGCTCCAACGATAAAGAGGGCCAGTACTAACGGTATTGGCTGGACGAGTTTCGGGTAGACGATAGCCGACCAAGAGCATCATTAAAATCGCGTACAAGGTCATAAATACAAAGGTTGATCGCCAGCCAAACTGCATGGCCAATAGACCCCCTAAGGTTGGCGCCAGTGCAGGGATCACGCAGATAGCCCCATTTAAGTAACTGTAAATCTTGGCGCCTTCTTTTGGTGAGTAACAATCGCGCACTGCACTAAAGACCACAATAGAGGTCGAACAGGCAGCCAAACCTTGTAATACCCGGGCAATTTGTAACCAATGGAATTCAATCGCGGCGGCCGCAAGCAAACTGCTGGCGCCATATAACAACACGCCAAAGAGTGCCACAGGGCGACGACCATAACGGTCTGCTAATGGGCCAATCAATATCTGCCCAACGCCCATAGCAAATAAAAATAATACCAGTGTCGACTGCACTTCGCTGGCAGATACGGCGAACTCTGTCGCCATGGTGGGCATAGAAGGTAAGTAAATATCAATTGCCAATGGGCTGAGTAGCACCAAAGACATCAAAATAGGTAACAGATTGCGCCGCATAACATGTATCTCGGTTTAACAGTAAAAGGTATTTCAGTGGGCGGTAGTTTAAATAACTCAAGGTATGAACAGAAATGGTATAATTTCCAAAGTGAATTTCCTTTGAGGAATATCTATGAATCTCGACAACTTAGCCAGAATCGACCTCAACCTACTGGTGATATTGAAGGTTTTGCTCGAAGAGCAAAGTGTCACCCGCGCAGCGAGCCGATTACATATTAGCCAGTCGGCATTGAGCAAGAGCTTGAATCGCCTGCGAGAAACGTTAGATGATCCCCTATTCCAACGTACTGCCCATGGCCTAAAACCCACAGCGCATGCGCTCAATATTGGACAAAAGCTGCCGAATATTCTGCAGGACTTATATCAACTGACTCAGCCACCGACGTTTACTCCAGCCAGCAGTAATAGGCAGTTTTCCTTTGCCATGGTCGAAAGTGCCTACGAAACCTTGATCCCCTATTTTATAGGTCCACTATTAAATAGTGCGCCCAATATCAAGCTCGATTCCTATGTCTGGACCGAAAAATCTATGCATGACTTGCAGCAAGGGCAAATTGACTTTGGGATTTCAGGACGGGATCTACACCCACTCTCAGATTCACACACTGACCGACTGCCGGAAGGCATTGCCTGCCAAACCCTGTTTACCGATAGACAGGTATGTTTGGTGCGCCAAGCTCATCCCTTGATGGCCGCTCTCACCTCGCCCCAATGGGATTTATCCTTGTACTTAGAGATGGCGCATGTGCAAGTGCGCTGTGAAGGGAGTGATTGGTGGACGCTGGATTATTTTCTGGCAGACTTAGGGCACAGGCGCAAAATTAGCACCACAGTACCAGATTTTTATGGCGCGGCGAGTGTTTGCGCCCACAGTGATTTGATTTTTACCTTACCTTCTAGCTTTGCCCTACATGCCTGTAAACTCTATCCATTAAAGCTGTTGCCTTTACCCTTTGAGTTTATGCCAATGGCCTATGTGTTACTGTGGCATCAACGCAACGATGAAGATCAAGGCCATAAATGGATGCGCGACACTATCTGCCAAAGTGTCGAAAAGCTGATGCTGCCGCAGGGTTAATTGAGTGACCAATAAACAGCCCAGAACACTGACGTATTCTGGGCTGTTTTATTAAAGCAAACTTACAGAATAAACGTCGCGACCTGCGCATTAAGATCATTAGCACGCGCCTTTAATGCCTGAGCTTGGGTCAGATCCGACTTCGCTGCTTCGGTAATTTCGTCGGTCACATCCTTAATGGCCACCGTATTTTGAGTGATTTCACCCGTTACTTGGGTTTGCTCTTCAGCTGCGGTCGCAATTTGGCCTGCCATATCCGAAATCACATGTACGGCTTGAGTAATCTCCTCCAGCGCCTTCGCTGCGGCATTAGCATCTTCAACACTATGACCCGCTAACACTTGGCTGCTTTCCATCAAACTCACCGCCTTCGCCGTTGTACGTTGCAGAGTTTCAATGGTCGCATGTACTTCTTGGGTCGAATCTTGTGTTCGGCGTGATAACACCCGCACTTCATCGGCCACCACCGCAAAGCCACGGCCCTGCTCACCCGCACGGGCAGCCTCAATCGCCGCATTAAGGGCTAACAGGTTAGTCTGCTCAGCAATCCCTTGAATTGTCGCTAAAATGCTAGAAATCGACTGAGCGTGACGACTTAAATCTTCAATGACCTCAGTTGCTTGAGTGACTTCATCCGCTAAAGAATTAATCGAACTACGGGTCTTATTAACTAACTCTTTCCCTTGGAAGCTGCTCGCTGCTGATTGCTGCGCAGCTGTAGCGGTATTTTCCGCATTCGCGGCAATTTCATTAGTAGCACTTGCCATTTCGGTTACTGCGGTCGCGACCATGGCAACTTCTTGTTGCTGGCGCTGTAATTCGGCCACGGCAATATGGTTAGTTTTGAGGCTACGCTCTGCGTCCGCATCCAGTTCACTGGCCAACTGACGAATATGGCTGATGAGCTGATGCTGACTGCCGACAAATCGATTAAAGCTGTCGGCCAGTACGCCCACTTCATCTTGCGTATCAACCTCAATACGTTGGGTTAAATCGCCATTACCATCGGCAATACGCGCTAGCGCCTGCGATACACGTCCAAGCGGACCTAGCAATAGATTCACCAACCAAGAAATGGCCAATACGCTCAGTAATAGCATTACGGCCGACAGCCCCAATTGGGTCAGCAGTAAATTGGTTAATGGCGCCTCAAGCGTCTCTTTGTCCAGTACTATCACTAATTCCCAATCGGTATTGGGAATATCGACACCCCAAACTAACTTATCGCGGCCTTCGTTTTCGAAATACATTGGCAGCCATGTGCTGGACTGACGGCTCTGCTGGGGTAAATTATGATTAAGGTCGTTGTCGATATCGCTAACGGGTTTCATCGCTTTAGAGGCATCTTTGTAAGCGATGACAGTACCATCTTTGTGCAGCATGATTGCATGACCATTGGCTGGTAAGGTCATGCGATTGACACTTTCAACCAAACTTGCAATCGACAGGTCGCCCCCAACCACACCTTGTGAAACTGCCTGCGCCATAGTGACCACTAACACATTGTAAGCTACGTCAACATAAGGTTTGGTGAGAATAAGACCGCGCTCATTTATCGCTTGTTTATACCAAGGGCGCGCTCTCGGATCGTAACCCGTACGGTCTATGCTTGGATCGGAGTCCAGCATCTGCCCCGCTTGTGTACCGTAGTAAGTGAGTTGGAATCGCCCCGAAGCTTGCGCCTGCTGTAATGCGTTTAAACTGTCACCTTCAACTTTAACGGCTAACGCCCCTACGATATCCTGACGCCCAGCTAACCACTCTTGAATGCGCTCAGCCTGTTGATCACCCAGTCGCTGCACCTGCTCCAAACTATTTTGCAACAACAATGACTTTTGACTGGAATAACTTTGCCACGACAGCAAGCCAATCACGAGGGAAAGCGCAATCACGACCGAAATCAGGATCTTTTGTTTAAGCGAGTATGAGTTCATGTTGGTATCTACGGTTTTACAGCTTTGAAGGAAGAAGTGGTAAGATTGGCTGGCACTTACTGTAATAAATTTACAGTGTTAGCCAAAACCAATCAAAAATTCGGCTAAATTTTCGCACATGTTACAGCGCAAACAAAGAATCACTCGTCACCAAATTAATAAATAAGTAAGCAAAAACATAAAGATAACCAATTAAAACCTGAGCAACACCAAATAACAACCCAAAGTTCACATCAACCACAAACCACCAACAAACTAAAGTCATGGACGTAAAAGAACGTAAATTAACCCAAATTAACGTGACCCAATCCGTTTATTTATTGCACACTGAACGTCCATAACATTGGGGAAAGAGGCTTCTCTAACATAGCAATTTGGCCAAGCCCGTTATCAAATACTGGGCGACTCACCTTCAGCCTCACCCATTTTGATTAGGAGTCCTTATGATTTATCAACAATTTCAACAGAGCCCATTTCAGCCACGCATTTCAGGAGCACGGGCTTGGTTAGCGATGGCAATCAGTGTCAGTCTAATCTGTTTATCTCTGTTTTTATTACCTTTTGTGCTTTTATTTGGCGCAATTGCTCTAGGCTGCTTAGTGCTATTTAGTCGTATTTATGTAGCACGCCAATTGAGTAAGTTTAATCGTGAGCAAGCGCGCCGAGCGCAGGCACAAGCGAGCGAGGCGACTAGCCAAACGTCAACATTTAATCAAACCGCGAATGTTGTGCGTGAACCCCATGCAACTCAGTACCGAGGTCGTATCTTCGAACATCAAAAAGAGGAAGAGTAGCCCTAAGCGCTTAGCAGATCCTTGGCGCGATTAAGGGTATGAATTTCACCGGGATCTTGAGTGATCTTCAGTACAGTATCGATTTGTAAAACAAGCGATTGCCAAAGAGGCTCGATGATCTCAGCCTCTTTGCTATTGGCATGACGGCGCGCTAGATTTAGCAGCGCCGCAGAACCCACCACATCAATGCGCCCCAAAATACCGTCGGCCAATGCCATACTCAGCTCAATCATGGCAGGCACACTGTGAGCATATTTAATGACCTCACGCAGATAGCGCTCAGCCTGACTCACATCGCCACCCAAGCCACTTTCATCATTTAGCATATGTTGCGCACGGGTAAGCATGGCATCGAGCTGACCTTGCTCTGCCGCTTCGGCCATCCAATACTCACTCGCGATAGGATCTCGCTGACAACCATCACCATTGGCGAGCATTAAGGCCAAATGATATTGGGCATGGGGATAACCCGCCTGCGCCGCTTTACTTATAAAATGATAGGCTTGCGGTAAATCCTTGGTTTGATAGTAAAGCACACCTAAATTCGCCATGGCTTCGGTTTGCTCACCTTCGGCCGCCAGCTGTAAAAAGTGTTTCGCTTGGGCTAAATCCGGCTTAAATGACTCACTGCCCACTAGGTAGAAATAGCCAAGCAGCGCCATCGCATTGACCACGCCAGCCTCAGCCGCAGTAGCTATCGCAGCCTCGCCTTTAATGGCATCGGCCTCTCCCTGATAGCCATGGATTAAACTCACTCCATGCTCATAGAGGGCTTGCATATGGGTTGGGGCTGCAAGGGCAAACCAGTAGGCAGCCTTAGCAAAAGTATCACTGGCTTTTTGTGCGACAGCTTTTACTACTGGGCTATCGTCTTCAGTACCATAGTACTGATCGACGAGGGCAAGCTCCTGCTCCTTAAGCATTAATGCTTTGGTTTTAAAAGAGATCCCCACAAGATACTGCGCATTGGGATCATCCTCCATCACCGCGCGGTAACAGAGATCTTTAACCGTAATGGTATCGCTGGCTTGAAAGCGGTACGCAGGCGCCTCGCAGCCAACCACCTTGGGATACAGATGCTCGACTAAAGCGAGTACATCTTTAATGGCTTTTTGGGCCAAGGCGAGTAACTGCTCTTGGGTAAGATGATATTTCTCAGGGTGAGCACCACGGTTACCATCAGCGCGCAGGCGATGCAACGCTCTGGTGGTCTTCACATCGATCAGCCGTTTTTGATTTAACAGCTCAATACGATCATAGAGATTGGGGCTAGCAAAGGACACCGCTTTACTCTGCCCTAGCAAGTCAGTCAGCCTATGGGTAAAACTGCGAATATGCAGTAATGACTGAGTAGGCACATCCTGCACATAGTTTTTAGCATTGAGGTAATCATCAAGAAGCGAGGCCGAAAACCCTTGGATAAATTCACTATCCAGTAACTCAGCCTCAGTCCCCATAAATCCTTACCTCAAATTGAATTTGCTCAGTTGATATTATTCCGCAGTTGGCTTTTTAGACACCATATACAAACGGAACAATGCCAAGTTTACGAATAACCCAATAAACGCCATAAAGGTATCCGCGAGCAATTGCACAGGCAAGCCACCAAAAGATGCCGCTGCTGAAAGCTGGCTACCAACCACAGAAAGCGGTAAGTAAAGCATCAATAACGCAATGGTTTTTAACACAATCGGGCCACTAAAGCTAAAGCTTGCCTTAATCGCTTCCAGCGGAGTTAAACGCTCAACCACCACCATAAAGTTCACATAGGCTAGGCGAGCAAACAGATAAAAGCTAATAACGAGTCCCACTAACCACATAGGGCCAAACGCTGCAAATAGCATCACTGGCGCTAAAATGGCCAGTCCAGAGAATACGCCAGCTAAGAGTAAAGGTGGCACAAAGGGTAAACTGGCTTTCAGTACCATACCAGCTGATGGATTATGCCCTTGGGATCTCAGTTCTAAAAACAGCGTTAACGCCGCAATCAATACCGAGAAGAGCAGCAGAAGGAGCATCATAGCAATCATGTGTGATGCGCCAAACTGCGGGTTTTCCAGATCAACTTTGCTCATCTCTGTGCCAAGCCATAGCTGAATACCAACCTGCACTAATAACAGTGGCACCGTCAGCATGGCAAGCTGAGTGAGATGATTACGGAAAAAGTTATAAGCTTCGGTCAAAATTGCGGATAGTGACATGCGCCTTTCCAAAATAATTGAAGTAAATTAACACCGTGAATTGTCGCTAAGGATACCCAAAATCCCGCCCCAATGCACAACACAAATCACCTGAGTGAACCGTAAATCACAGAAAAGGGCTGCAACAAAAGTCTCAAAGCCGTTACACTGTCCACTTTATTGCGCGCAAACCGTCAAAGGATGCCACTCTATGAAACACACTTTCACACTCTCTATTCTGATTAGCGCCACACTTTTAGCCACTCCCACCAGTGCAAGCTGGTTAGATAACCTTGCAGGAACACCAGCAAAAACAGAGAAAGTGGCAACAGGTAGCGTCACCCAATCCAACGCATTAGTTGGCAGCGTGATGTCGCAACTCGGACTGAACCAAACCCAAGCCGAAGGCGGTTTAGGTAGTCTGTTAGGCCTAGCACAATCGAGTCTAGGTTCGAATGATTACACCAAACTAGCTGCCAGTATCCCTAATGCCGACAGCCTATTAGCCGCAGCACCTAAACTTGATGCGAACTCAGGCGTTTCTGGCCTGTTGTCTAAGGCTGGCAATATTGGCTCTTCTCTGCAAGGTAGCGCAATGGTGTTAGATGCCTTTGAAAAACTAGGTATTTCTAAAGAATTAGCCATGCCAATGATCAATATTGCCAAGTCTTATCTTGAGACAAATGGCGCCGAAGGCAGCTCTGATCTGCTGATGAAGGGTTTAAATACTCTGCTATAAATGTCGTCCCACCCTAAGCCTATGCTTAGGGTGAACTTTAACGTGAAAAATCACTCTATCTAGTTATTCCTTCTTGCCAGAGCAGTGCCACTTTATGATTGCGAAGCTGAAACGATTCCTTCAATCCCACACCCACGCCATCTCTCCAGAGGAGAAAGCCCACCAGCTAAAATTAGCGGCGGCGAGCATGTTGCTCGAAGTGGTATATGCCGATGAAACCCTCGCCGCAGAAGAAAGAGCACTATTGCCTAAGCTGCTGACAGAGACCCTATCGATGTCGGCGCAGGATGCTAATGATTTAATTGAAGAAGCCAAAAAAGCCCAAGGTAATGCCACCTCATTATTTGAGTTTACCAATACCATTAATGCCGAATTTAGCTTGGAGCAAAAACAGCAATTATTACTAGCCATGTGGCAATTAGCCTATGCCGATGGACAACTCTCCCAGTACGAAGATCAAATCATTCGCCGTACTGCTGATTTGCTGTATCTCAAACACAGCGAGCTTATTCAGATGCGTAATCAGGCCATCGAAGCCCAAGTGGCACGCTAAAAGCAAGCCATAAAAAAGCATGAATCGCAGTACTGCCATTCATGCTTTTGAATCAAGGTTGTAGATTGCCGTTTCCTGTTCCAGCTGGCTTAGGCAAGCGCCTTACCAATCTCAAAACCGACGCCTCTTAGCTCCGTTAACTTAGAACGAAGCCCACCCATTTCCATTTTTAAGCCTTTCTTAGTCGCAAGCTGCGATAGCCAACTGGTTTTATCGTCATCCTCAATAGTGTCCCAGTCTGCTAATACTTTGTGGGATAAACACAACAAAGCTGCCAATTTAGAAAATGGATTCGAATCCTTAGGATGATCTTGGTAGAGAATGCCTTGCACCAATGCTGGGGTAAATTTCCAATTTTGAGCCAACAAAGCACCAATATCGGGGGAATCATAACCGAGGAGTTCTCGCTCAAAAGCATGCTTATCTTTACCCTGTGCGACAGCTTCGTTAATTTTTTCAGCATCTTCAGGGGAAATTGCCGCAATCAATAAATCACCAATACGGTGAAGAATGCCGCAGGTAAAAGCCTCGTCGGGCTGAACGCCGCACCGTTTGGCCATCTCTTGATTGTAGAGTGCAATTTCGAAGGTTTGCCCCCAAAACTGCGCTAAATCAACACCATTGCATTTAGGCACCGCCCCCATCACGGCAGATGCTAATACTAAGGTACGCAAGGTTTGCATTCCAAGGCGTACTACGGCTTCATCAATACTGCCCACCTCGCGACTGTGGCCGTAATAGGCGCAGTTAGCTAATCTGAGTACCTTGGCACTGATCAGGGGATCATGGGACACCTTAGTCGCAATATTTTTTACTGTAGCGTTGTCGTCGTTAACGACATCAAGCAGTTCACTGATTGCTTTAGGTAAACGGGGCAACTCATCAACTCGACTCAGTAGCGCAGCAGAATCCATATTTATTCTCCTTCTAGATGAATGATCAAAATATAGAACACAAAATCTCGCCTCGCTCTTAAGCTTATGAACACTTATGAGTCGAATGTGCAGCTTTTCAGTCAGTATTCAGCAATCGCAATCTTAGTGAAAATTCAGCCCGCCAATCATAAGAATGCCTCTGCAACACAGCAAAAATCACAGCAATTCTCGCTTTGCGTTATAGGTAAATATATTAGACCTGCTCAATAATTAACCTTATTTGTAAATAAATATTTCAAATAATAAGCAATGGATGTTATAGATTAAATATTGTTCATCAATTGTAAGGAAGCACTATGGGCCAAAATGCACTTGTTAATCGCACCGGGATTATTATCGTTAGCGCACTGATCACCTTAGGTTTGTTCGTGTTTATGGCACAACTTATCCATAATCCACAGCCATTGAGCGGACAAACGTCAGATGCGCCGCAAATCAATATTTTGATGAGCGAGCGAACACCCATTCCTCCGAAGGAAAGTCGCCAACCCGAACCGCCAAAACCCATCCCAACCAGGGAGCGGGTCACAACGCCGGGCGAGAGTGCTGAAGTGGTCGAATTTAGCCCCCAGACTTTTACCCCAGAAATACCAACCCAAACGACATTCTTTAACCAATCGACTATCACCGCAGAGGCCTTACCCGTGGTGCAAGTGTCTCCTCGTTATCCGATTGAAGCAGCACAAAATGGTAAGGAAGGTTATGTGGTCGTAGGCTTTGATATTACTGCGGATGGTACGGTCAGCAATGTGCGCGTGCTCGATGCTAACCCGAAGCGAGTGTTTGATAAGGCGGCGCTTTCAGCAGTGCAAAACTGGAAATACAAACCTAAGTTTGATGCGGGCAAGGCCGTACCCCAATTAAATCAACAAGTACAACTCGATTTTAAACTGGATCAACAGATTTAAGACTCGCAGATCAGCACCCTTAAAACCTTGCGTGCTGATCTGTCATTATTTGAATGACATCGGGATTAAGCAACCTTGTTAACCGCCAAGGCCCGCTTACGACTAATATGGCTCTTTTGCCACCACAAGAATGGGGCGACAAATAGGATTAACGCAAATACATAGGCCATGCTAGCCCCAAGCGCGATACCTAACGCTAAGCAGAAGCCACAACCTAATACCACTAAAGGTAAGTTGCGACGGGGCAATAATTTAGCCGCAGCTAACATCGCCATTAAGTAGATCACGACGAACACCCCGTTACTCCAGGCAATAAGATGTTCGAGTTCCTGACCCGTGATGTGAGTCAGCACTATCACACTCGCCATCACGCCGAGTAAGGCCGCCAAGGCACGGATCGGCACACCATGACGATTCTTAACCGCAAAGCAGCGCGGTAAAATACCTTCGCAACTAAAACTCCATACAAGACGCGCGGCGCTGGCGGCATAGACGTTTACTGTGGCAAGGCCACTGGCAATTCCCAGCACCCCAATCACTTGTGCACCGTATCCCCCTAAAACCGCATCGAATACACCAATCATCGCCACGCTTTTGTCAGTTGGCACTAACAGTAAAATCAGTGTGCAGGCCACATAAATAATGCCTACCAACACAGTGCCCATCATCATGGCTGGGATCATATCCTGCTGTGGGCGACGAAAATCATCGGCAAGATGAGTCATGGCTTCTATCCCTAAAAAGCTCCAAAAAGCGATACCTGCGGCAATCATCATGGTAGAGATTTCTGGTGAGCCATAGCTGGCAAGTGAGGTTAAATGCCCAGGCTGAAGACTGCTTGCGCCAAAGAGCACCACCACAATGGCGACAACACAAAGGGTTAAGCCGAATTGTAGTTTGGCCGACACTTGAATGCCACGAAGATTGAGCAGGAACAAGCCAAAAATAACGAACACCTCAGCGCCCACCTTGGACCAGCCATCGAGGGGAATGAGTGCATTAACAAACTGGAAAGTCATCAAAATCGCAGCGGGCGCGCCCATCGGCACGACCAACAAAAAAATGAGTCCGATAGTACGGCCTGCGGTACGCCCAAAAGCCTTTTCCACAAAATAAGCGGGACCCGCAGCATGGGGAAAGACACTCGCCAGCCGCCCAAAAATCAGCGCCACCGGAATAATGGCTAAAGTGAGGAGTGACCAAGCGATAAGCGCACCAGCATGGGCCTTGTCGATTGTCATTTGCGGGAGAATAAACACCCCAGTGCCCAGCAAAGTGGTGGCCATCAAGCCTGCACCTTGCCAACGTCCTATAGTTCCGCTATGTGAGTTCATCTGTTAACATTCAATGGTTTTGAAGCCGTCAGTATAGTGAGATTTTACGCCGCAATCTGCCGTCAATTTCGGTGTTCTTAGTGGTAAACGCCAGCACAATGACGGTAAAAAGCACTATTTCAGGCAAAATGACGGTGTAACTCAAGGCCTTATACTGAGTTGTACTTTTAGGCAGCCTCACTTGTTATACCTATTTTTTTCGGAGTCCACGTTGGATAAGTTTGATACCGCCATCATCAATTGTTTGCGCCAAGATGCTCGCCAAAGCGTTTCCAGTATTGCAGAGCAGGTCAATCTTTCCCGTAGCGCGGTTGCCGAGCGGATAAAAAAACTAGAGCTAACTGGCGTGATCCGTGGCTATCAAGTATTGCTGAGCGAATCGCAAAAAGAGGGAGTGTCGGCCTACTTCGAAATCCAACATAAATGTCCCCGCTGCGCCGATGTGGTACACGTGTTCCATGCAATCCCCGAAGTAATTACCTGCCGTGGTATTTCCGGTGATATGGATTTGCTGGTGTATGTCCATGCCCCATCAATGCGCCGTCTTCATGAAATCCGCGAATATATCGATACTCACACAGATATCATCAAGATTAAAACCCATGTGGTGATGAGCGAGTGGATTAATAATACTGGCGAGTAATCTTGCGTGCCCCAAACAAGAAACGCCACCCCTAAGGAATAAAGGTGGCGAGGCCCTTGTGGAGGCAGGGCAAACAATACCTAAATATCAAATATGGCTTCCCTTCCCAATAACCTCCCTGTGACAGCAAATCGCGACAAGACAACGCACCTTTAATCACTTCAGCCAGCGTTATTAAAGGGAGTTAGCTCACGGTGCTTCCTTAGACACCGCTTCGCCATTCACCGTAATTCCTTCTTATCTATAACATTGAGCCAACCATGCTCAATCAAACGACCGTCATTTGCCCCGTGTAGAGAATAAAGTTACGCAGCAGTAGCACACCAATCAGACTTAAGCATGCGGTGCCTGCTACATAGGCCCACTTACGCTTTGACGTGGCTGTCATAAACAGGTTCATTGCCAAGGGGCCCGATAATCCGATCCCAACAATGCCAATCCAGAAAACCCATCCCCAGAAGCCATAACCTATCGCATTGAAAGCCGCAAATTTGCTTTGACCGCCTGACAACACTAAGCCCATAAAGAAGGTAAAAATCAGCACTATCTCCACCAAAATCAATGGGATTTCAACCTTATGGATAAAGTGAACTTCCTTGGCGTTAGGATTAGCATTAAGCAACACCCCACCCAGCAGAGAAAATGCCGCACCGGATGAGAGTCCCGAAGCCAAAAACAGCAGTGGCAATACGGGATTTTTCAACATCGGATAGCCGGGTAAAGCCGAGAGTAAAAAGCCAGTATAAGCCCCCAGCGCGAGGGAAAAGATCACCAATAAACCGGTAATCGTCGCCTCGAAGCGGCTAAGCCAAGCTGTCAACTTCAGCACTATGGGAAAGCGATTCTCACACCATGCATCAATGGGTTTACGGAATAACAAACCAATCCACATAAACATAAAGACTTGGTAGATGAGCAGGATCAACACACCCATCGACATCACAGACTTAGGATTGTAGAAGACTAATATCTTCCAAAAATCGAAGGGCTTAGTTAAGTCCAATACCAAGATGCCCAAACCCGCCATCACCGCCACGGGCGCCACAATACAGGCCGCCTGCACAAAGCCAGACTGGTAGGCATTATGTTTCAACACAAAATGCTTGAGTAACACCGCAAAGAACATGGCACCAGCAGATGCCCCCGCTAAAAACAGGTAAATTGCAATTGGCCAATGCCACACTAGCGTATCAAAATGTAGGGCGCTCATATTGCCACCTCCCCTGATTTAGCCACAATGCGGAACAGTTTTGGCCGAGTGCCGAGGTCGACCTTAGCCCTTTGGGTTGGGTTAGCCTTTAGCACTTGTACCACCTGAGAAGTGGGATCTTTTAAGTTGCCAAAGACCAATGCCTTAGTCGGGCAGGCCGCGACGCAGGCAGGTTGTTTACCTTGGGCGAGGTTTGTCTCACGGCAAAAATCGCATTTGTCCGCAGCGTGGGTAACAGGATTAATAAAACGAATTTTGTATGGGCAGGCTGCAATGCAATATTGGCAACCCACACACTTCCAAGCATCTACCGCCACAATGCCAGTCTCTTTATCGATAAAGGCGGCACCCGTTGGGCAAACATTGACGCAGGGCGCGTCTTCACAATGCTGGCAAGACTTACGACTGAAGTGATAAAACTGGTTCGGATATTCCCCATAGGGTCCAGTTTGCTCTATTTTTAATCGGGCAACACCCTCGGGCACTTGGTTGGTTTCACGGCAGGCAACTTCGCAAGCTCGACAGCCAATACACTTAGTTTCATCGTGGATCAGTGCGTATTTCACACTAGGTTCGGCTTTAGCCTCATTAGAGGCATTCACAGTAGCCAGTAATGTGCTACCCGATGCCCCTGCCAATAAGGCGCATGCTCCTTTGAGAAATCTTCTTTTTGAATTTTCCATAACCTTACTCCTGCTGGCCTGTATGGCAAGTACGGCACAGCTCACTACGAACCTTAGGCGCCATCTCTGCCATAGGATCGGTTGGGCTATGTAATTTATGGCAAGCGGCACAGGCCACTTTTTGGGCATGCACATTATGCGTCCACTCTTGGGAGCTGAGTTTGGCTGGCATATGGCATTTTTGGCACACCTTTAATTGCACAGCAGCTTCGGATGCCTCATTTAATCCAAAAACCACTAAATCATTTGGTTTTTTGGGATGATCACCTTTTTCACCATGACAGCTTGAACAGGTCATTTTCATGGCATCCTGGCCGTGATGCCCTAACATTTGACCATTACGCTTATGACACTTCATGCAAGCATCACTATTAATTTGCTTAGCGGGTTCAGCACTTGTTGCGGAAAAACTGAGCAGCAATGCCATTGCACCCAAGCGTAATGACCACAGCCATTGTCGTGTAGACATAGCGAGTCCTCATATCAATTCATTGGGAAATAAAGAGGAAGTCAGGGTTCGGAGAACTCCGAACCCGACGAGCGTGGTCAAACGGCTAGCGCTTGCTTGAGACTTGTTGCATCCCACTGTTTATGCTGATTCATTTCAATAAAACCAATATTGAATTTGCTGAATAGCTTTTTCATGGGTGAATTGATTTGCTTACCGGCGTCGCTGATCACCATTTTGACTTCTGAAGAATCATGGTCAATCAACACATAGTCGAGACGGCATTCATGGTTTAAATCAGCATCGTGCTGGTCCATGTCAAATACAGTGTCGAGTGGAACATTGCAGCAGACATCGTATTTGCCTTCAACGACAGTTTTTAATGATTTAAAAAAGTTGAAACTATCTTCATCAAATAACACTGGTTTGAGTTTCATTTCATGATGTGCAGCCTCCTCGGGATCCGCCCTAAAAAACTTAATGCAAGTCATGACAAACATTACAAACACAAATGGCACCGCTACGAATAGTACGAAGTACATAAACGCATAGCTGAGAATGACTGAAGTATTCATATACGCCTCCAATAACACAATTATATTTTTGTTTTCTCCTTTAAAGCACCTTCAGTATTATTGCAGACGGGATTTATTTTTTTGATCTGGATCACATGTTTAAATTCAAAATTAAACATAAACAACAAGTTAGGATACAGCACACATTGCTGTATAGCGTAAATCTAAAATGCACATATTGATAATAGTTAATTAAAAAAATGAAATTGGCGTAACTGAATATCAAAAATTAAAATTTCAAATTAGTTTAATAATATTTTTTGAAATATAAAAAATCAAATTCTAAACCTATTGTTACATATAGATAAATTTAAGGTGCAAAACTTGGGATGGATTTCACATTAAATTAAATTAATAACACCATAATTAGGTGTTCTTTAAAGTATTTACTCAATATTAAGGAATATAAAAAATGCATATTAGTAACATGGATGGCCTCGATATTCTGAGTTTAAAAATACTTGTTTCATTATATGAGAACAAGTCTGCAACCTATGTATCAAAGGCATTAGATATCCCAGCCCCCAAAATAAGTCGTAGCCTTAAAAACCTGCGAGAAGTATTTGGTGATGAACTTTTTATCCGTAAGAAATATGGCTTATTCCCCAATGAATTTGTCACGCACTTATACCCGATAGCGAAACAAACCATTGAATGTACGGAGAAGTTTCAAAAGGTACGAGCAGCCAATGTCAATCATGTTAAAACACATGTTGAGATTGCCGCCCCAGGCCTTATTGCCTATGCCTTCCCTAAAGCCTTAATGCAAGCTATCAAAGAAGAGCAAAAATCTATCCATATCAATATTACCCCTTGGTCACTGCATACCACGCAGGACATCATCAATGGTGATACCACCCTCGGTATTTGTTGCAATAAGAGTACCGCAGATGTCGCAGCCTATGGAGACAAGTTACAAACCACAACACTGCAACGTATGGGTAAGGTGTATCTTATTGCTAGTCGAAATCATCCCATTTTTAAGCGAGAAATTACCTTAGAGACGATTGCAGAGTATCCCTATGTCAATACTGATCTCGGTAATCCCAGTACTCGCCTTAGCCCATATCAAGAATTCTGTATAAAAAATGGTATAAAACTCAATACTGAAATTACCATTACCAGTATTTCTAGTTTGTTTGAATATTTAGGAGAGAGCCAAACTATTTCTTTATTACCCTACCGAGTGGTTTATGAAATGGTGGCAGAAATACCCGAACTGCATACCTGTCAATTATCACAACTTGAGGCAGAACGTTTATACGCCGACACCGAAGCTCCGACGATCTTCTTGGTGCAAAAGAATCAGCCCAATCGCGCTAGCGAAGAGCTGGCGTGGCTCAGTGAACAAATAAAGAAAATTGTTGATAGCATTATTTAGCGATAAAGACTTAACACGTTTTCATCTTATTATTCGAGGTGATAGGCATATTGTGCCTTAGCTTAGGCTCCACCTCACCGCTCCTCCGTGTCGTCCCAAGTTTTGTTAAGACGGGCATACATCTTAATCGTCAAACACGTTACACTAGGCCCATCTTTATCCTGATCGATCTTGCTATGCGAACCGAAAACACAGCCACACTTAATCTCATGTGGGGCGCACTGATTCTGGAAGAATTAGCACGTCTTGGTGTGCAGCATGTCTGCATGGCGCCAGGCTCACGCTCAACCCCGTTAACTCTTGCAGCAGCCCAGCAAACCAAGCTGAAACGTCATTTGCATTTCGATGAGCGCGGCTTAGGGTTTATGGCCCTCGGATTAGCCAAAGCCAGCTGCGCCCCCGTGGCAATTATCACCACCTCAGGCACGGCCGTCGCCAACCTGTATCCTGCGATAGTCGAAGCTTGGCTCACCCATGTGCCTTTGATTGTCTTAAGCGGTGACAGACCGCCAGAATTACTCGGTTGTGGCGCTAACCAAGCCATAGTGCAACCAGCCATTTTTGCCCATTATGCCCAACAGGTGAATCTCCCCACGCCGGATGTGCACATTGCACCGCAGATGTTGCTCACCACGCTTGATGAGGCCGTGGCCAATCAAACACGCCCTGTGCATATCAACTGTATGTACCGTGAGCCGCTATATCCGAGTGAATTAACTGCCACAATTCTCGATAGCGAATCGCCATACCTCAAGCCGCTGCAAACATGGCTGCAACAAGCACGTCCTTACACTCTTTATGGTAAGCGTGAACAATTAAGCAGCCCGAGCGAAGATGCCATTATGCGTTTCGTCCATGGTAAGGGCGTCATCATCGCCGGTACGCTCACGCCAGAGCAAGATCCACAGCAACTCATTGCGCTATCTCAAAAAATTGGCTGGCCGTTACTAACCGATGCTCAGTCCCAACTGCGACAACATCCGGCGGCGATTGGTAATATTGACCAACTACTGCAACATCCCAAGGCGCGCAATCTGTTACAAGAGGCTGACCGCGTGCTGGTGTTTGGTGGACGCTTATTGTCTAAGCGTTTGATTGCTTACCTTGCCGAACAAAACTGGCACAGTTACTGGCAAGTGCTGCCGCAGCAAGATAGGCTCGACCCAAGCCATAACGCTAAACACATTTGGCACGCCAACGCCGCCCAATTTGCATCGCTTAACTGGTATCGCTCTTCATCGGCGAATTGGGCTAATACCTTAGTTAGCTACAACGATGAATTGCATAGTTTATTCGTGCGCAATATTGATCAAGGTGAGTTTGGTGAAGCTCAGGTTATCCGCGCGATTGCCAATACACGACCACTGGAGCAGCAATTGTTTATCGGCAATAGCCTGCCGGTACGTTTGTACGATATGTACGCGCCAGTGAGCTGCTGCACTGCCACCACTTACACTAATCGCGGCGCCTCGGGGATCGATGGCTTACTGGCCACCGCCTGCGGTATTGCAGCGCACCAAGGTAAACCGACCAGCTTGATTATTGGGGATTTATCCCAGTTGCATGATCTCAACTCCTTTGCCATCGCCCGCAATTTAACCAGTCCGCTGGTGATCATTATCCTCAACAACGATGGCGGTAATATCTTTAATCTCTTGCCCGTCCCCAATGAGGAACTGCGCAGTGATTACTATCGGTTAAGCCATGGTCTGGAATTTGGTTATGCCGCCGCTATGTTTAATCTTCCTTATAACCAAGTGGATAACTTAGTCGACTTCCAAAATAGCTATAATGAAGCGCTGGATTATCAGGGTGCTTCTGTCATCGAAGTCACCGTTAGCCAACACCAAGCCAGCGAGCAGATCGCCGCGCTGAATTTATGGGTGAAACAAAGCTAATGCCGACCGTGGCCCGTTATGGAGAGACAGCACAGCCAAACTTGGTCCTGATCCATGGTTTTTTAGGATCGAAGGCCGATTGGCTACCGCTGATCCCTAAACTCAGCCAACATTTTCACTGCATCTGCCTCGATTTACCCGGCCACGGCGACAATCAACCAGAAATCGCATCGACGCTCACTGATGGCTTCGACTTTTGTGTCCAAGACATTATCAGCCGCCTCGATCGCCTCGGCATTGAAGCGTTTTACCTCTATGGGTATTCCCTCGGTGGCCGGATTGCCTTACATCTTGCCCAAGCTTATCCGCAGCGAGTGTTGAGTTTGTGGCTAGAATCCTGTCATCCCGGGCTGACAAATACCGAAGAACAAGCCGCGCGCAGCAAGAGCGACAACCTGTGGGCCAAACGGCTGCAAAGCTTGAGTAGCGTGGATTTTTTACAGCTTTGGTATCAACAGGCCGTGTTTGCCGATATGTCGGACAAGGCGCGCAATGCCTTGATAGCAAAGCGCGTGGCGCAGCTCGACCAACATCCCAATCACATACTCAAGCAAATCTTTTTGGCTACCTCACTTGCCCGCCAAGCTTCACTTTGGGATCTACCTGCAAGCCTTGCTTGCGAATGCCATTTTTTTTCCGGCAGCCAGGATGCTAAATTCACGGCGATCGCAAAGGACTGGCAAGCACAACAACCCATCATCTTGCATCAGATTGAACAGGCGGGGCATAACATACATCAAGCCAATCCTGCGGGATTACTCGCCTGTATAAGAAGTTTGTTCGTCGAACGCTTGACGTAGAGATACACGCAAACAGACCGCTTTTAAATCGATAAAGTGTTAAGGAAAATATGATCTTAACTTCACTTAGCTTGTATTTATATCGCCTGCCCTTAGACCGCTTTTTGCCTGTCGGTAAACAACGCATTGACTACAGAGCTGGCTTAGTACTACAGGCAAAAGCGCAAGCCGAAGGTGAAGTGCGTGAGCAGTATGTTGAAATCGCGCCACTCTCAGGGTTCGATATCGACCAACAGCCATTATTAGGCTTTAGCCGTGAAAGCCTCGATGAGGTTCAACAGGCCTTAGTGGCGCTATTACCCAAGCTGCAAAACCAATCAATTGATTGCTTGCTCGAGCAGGCCGAAGCGAGTTCCTATCCGTCCATTGCCTTTGGCTTAAGCCTGCTACATGCCAAACTCAGCGGAAAACTCGATACGGTGCGCCCAGTTACCACCACAGTGCCGTTGATTTACCAGCCAACAGATGCGCCCAAAGCCGAGTTGATAGCTAAAATCGCCAAGCTCGATACTAGCGTTAAAGTGAAGGTTGCACAAACCTCCATGGAAGATGAGTTGAGTTTGATTTATGGCATCTTAAGCCAAAGGCCGGAACTTAAGCTGCGCTTAGATGCCAACCGTGGATTTAGCTTAGAACAGGCTCTCGACTTTGCCGCTTGCTTGCCACTGGATAGCATTGAATATATTGAAGAACCTTGCCAACAGCCGCAGGATAATCACACTCTGCATCGCGCCATTCCTCTGCCCTATGCCCTAGATGAATCCCTCAATGACCCGGATTATCAATTTGTGATGCAGGAGGGATTAACGGCATTAGTCATCAAACCCATGCTACTGGGCAGTATTGAAAAACTTCAGTGCCTTATCGACGAGGCGAGCAGCCATGGTGTGCGCTGTATCTTAAGTTCAAGCCTTGAGGCCAGCTTAGGTATCAATGATTTGGCCCATTTAGCCGCCATACTGACGCCCGATGAAATTCCTGGGCTCGATACGTTAGCCGCCTTTAGCCAAGACTTAATCGTACCAAGCGGCAAGCCCCAAACTCTTACGTTTAAATGCCTTAAACTTGTCGCCAGTACGCAGCAGGATTAATTGCTAATGTCCGAATCTAAAACATTGGCTTCATCCCAATCTATTTCACAGCAACGTATTTCGCCATTACATAGCGCCACACTCATATCACCCACACAAACGGCGGTTAAGTGCAATGGACAAGACATCAGCTACGCGAGCTTAAGCCAAATGGTGCTGGGCTTGGGTGAGCAGCTCACGCGCATCGGCGTTGGCCAAGGGCAATCACTGGCGTGTATCAGTCGTAATAATCTAGAGATGATTTGCCTGTATTGGGCCTGTGTGGATATTGGTGCCATCTTCTTTCCTATCTCGCCGCGTTTTCCGCTGGCGCAAGTTCAAGGGCTTATCGATAGCCACCAAATCCCTTTCTATTGGAGCGAAGATGAGCTGGCTTTATCAGGCTGTCATCAACTCACGCTAGATTTTAGTCTAGGCGTGGCTCCAAACGCTGGCCTAACCGCGACAGCTTTTGATATTTATCGTCCTAGTAATGTGATTTTAACCTCTGGCTCTAGCGGCTTTCCCAAGGCGGCCGTACACAATCTTGCGAATCACATTGCCAATGCCGAGGGCGCCCGCAGCCTGATCCCGCTGGTAGCTGGTGATGCTTGGTTATTATCATTACCGCTGTTTCATATTGGCGGCCTTGCAATACTCAACCGCTGCGCCCTAGTCGCGGCGACTGTGGTGCTGCCAGATCTCGCGCTCCCGCTACAGGTACAAATCGAGCGCGATGCGTTAACCCATATGTCCCTCGTACCGACCCAGTTAGTCAATTTGCTCACTGACAAACAGGCCTCGCTCCACAGTATTAAAGCCCTGCTACTCGGTGGCGGTGCAGTTTCTATCGATTTACTTAAGCAACTCGAACAGCGCCATATTGCCAGCTTTACTAGCTACGGTATGACGGAAATGGGCTCGCAAATCACCACTGGCCCCGCGCTGAGCGATGGTAGCAGCGGTAAATTACTCCCAAGGCGTGAGCTTAACATTGTCGATGGGGTGATTTGGGTTAGGGGCGAATGCTTATTTATGGGCTATCTCACTGATAAGGGAATAGAAAAGCCACTTGATGCCGACGGTTGGTTTTATACCAAGGACAGAGGCGAATGGGATGCTAACGGCAATCTTAAGATCCTTGGCCGCGTCGATAATATGTTTATTAGCGGCGGCGAAAACATTCAACCAGAAGAGATTGAAGCGGCACTCAAACTTCATCCGCTAATAGATGAGGCAATCGTCTTCCCTCAGCCCGATCCCCTCTTCGGCCAGCTCCCCGCGGCTATTATTCGCGGTGACATTTTCCACGCTAAGACTATCAGCAGCGATGCAAGCCGCAGCCACACCAGCCAAGAGATGAGTGCGATAGAGGCCGAGCTCGAAGTCTTTCTCGCCGACAAAATCGCCCGCTTTAAACGACCGCGCCGCTATTACCCTTGGCCAGAAAATGCCGAGCAAACAGGCCTAAAAGTGAATCGGCAACCGTTGATTGCCATCATCCAATCCAAGTCTTGATGATTTCGGCCACAAAAAAACCTGCCGAAGCAGGTTTTTTGTTTCTAACATCGAAATAAATTGCAGCCTAATTAGGCTTCCATACAAGCCTTAAGCTTGTTCATGGCGTTTTTCTCTAACTGGCGAATACGCTCAGCTGACACTTGATAGGTTTCTGCCAATTCCTGCAGTGTGGTTTTATCATCGTCTAACCAACGGGCACGCAGAATATGCTGGCTACGCTCGTCTAAGGTTTTGATGGCCGACAATAAACGACCTTGGGCATTAGATTCCCAGTTATCGTTTTCGATGTTTTCGGCTAAATCCGATGAATGATCTTCAAGATATTGCACTGGGGCAAAATCCTGCTCATCATCGTTGTCACTGCTCAGATCAAACGCAGGATCCTGCGCCGCCATACGTGATTCCATCTCAGTCACATCGGCCTTAGAGACACCTAAGTTTTCTGCGACCATTGCGACTTCATCATCGCTAAACCAACCGAGGCGAGTTTTCGCTTTACGGATATTAAAGAACAGCTTACGTTGCGCTTTGGTGGTAGCGACTTTAACAATGCGCCAGTTTTTCAGCACATATTCGTGAATTTCAGCTTTAATCCAGTGCACAGCAAAAGACACTAGACGGACGCCTACATCGGGATCGAAACGCTTAACCGCTTTCATCAGACCGATGTTGCCTTCTTGGATCAAATCCGCCTGCGGCAGACCGTAACCTGAGTAGCCCTTAGCAACATGCACCACAAAACGTAAGTGCGACATAATCAGTTGCTTCGCTGCTTGCAGATCACCCGTTTCCTGCAAACGCTTGGCTAACTCATACTCAGTCTCAGCGTCTAACATTGTCATGCTAGTCACTGAATGGATATAAGCTTCTAAACTACTGCTGCCCTGAGGGACTGTTAGTGCCATTGATTGCGTTTGAAAGGTCATTCGCGCTCCTACTTTCTTGCTACTTATCAAATATAAGTCGATTTCATCCTATGGTTTCACTCAAAACACCCTAAGGATGAGCTAACGAACTATCGGCTAATTGACAGAGTATGTCAACCTTCGCTCGTCTGGGGTGTTACTTTTAACCCCGTTGAATAGACATTGCAAGTGAACAAAAGTTCATCGCCAGCCATATTTATCAAGGTATTTAAACTATAAACGATTGATCATTAAGAAGGTTCAATCGATCTTAAATGTTGCCTTACCGAAAGATAAGAACCTAGCCAACCTAAAAAAGAAGCCAAGCCCACTAATTGTAGCAGTTCGGTAAAGGTCAGAGACTTCATCTCTAGCTGACTACCATACAAACCAAGCAATTCGGCTAGGGCAGAATCCAGATACCAAACCAACAAGTTAATGATAAGCCAAGCTAATACACCGCCAATCACTCCGTACCAAATACCGGTATAAAGGAAGGGACGTTGAATAAATGCCTCAGTTGCCCCGACTAACTTCATCACTTCTATTTCACTACGGCGATTCATAATGGCTAAGCGAATCGTGTTACCTATCACTAATACCACCGCCAAGACGAGTAACGCCGCAATCGCCATTACCGTGCGTTCGAGTAAACGCACCACAGCCTGTAGCCGCTCTAACCATTCAATATCTAAGCGACCAAAACTGATTTCAGGCTCGCGCTCAAGCTTAGTCAATAATTCGCGAGCTCCCACTGGCGTGGAATAGCGCTGGGTTGGTGTCACGGTAATTACCGCGGGAAGCGGATTTTTATCAAGATAGGCTAACGCTTCACCAAATCCAGATAGACGCTGAAACTCCTCAAGCGCTTGATTGCGGTCGATATACTGTACCTTTTCTACCTCGGGATAAGCGCGGATACGCGTTAACAAACTTTGAATAGTCTGCTCGCTGCGATTTTCATCGATAAAAAGTGAAATCTCCGCCGCGCTATTCCAAGAAGTGGTAATAGTCTCGGCATTTTTAACTAGCACTTGCAATGCTGCGGGCAAGCTTAAGCTCACCCCAAGCACAGCCATCGTCATCAAAGAAGAAACGGGACTGCGCCATAACTCGCCCATACTCGCCATGGCTTGCTGCACATGACGAATAAAAAACATCACGATGCGCCCTGAAATGGGCAACTTACTGCGCGTTAATTTGGCGTTATCACTCATAGCGCATTACCTCGAGCAGTCGCGTGTCCATGATGTAATTCCTGGGCACCGAGCATACGCCCTTGCTTCAATGTAAAAGTGCGGTATTTCATCCGCGCGATCAGTCCCAGATCGTGGGTGGCAATGAGCACGCTAGTGCCTGCATCGTTAAAGGTTTCGAATAGGCGCAAAATATCCATCGACAATTTAGGGTCCAAGTTGCCCGTCGGTTCGTCGGCCAGCAATAGTGGCGGTTTATTAACGATCGCGCGGGCGATACCGACACGTTGCTGCTCACCACCGGATAACATGATGGGGTTATGGCGCTCTTTGCCATATAAACCCACCATATCCAACGCGCCAGCGACCCGTTTGCGGATCTCGCCATGGGAGAAACCTTCAATCACTAATGGTAAGGCAACATTGTCGAATACGCTTCTGTCCATCAATAGATGATGGTTTTGGAAAATCATCCCAATATTGCGACGCAAATAGGGCACGTGTTTGGGGCTGATTTTGGCAATATCGTGGCCATTAATCGCCACACGGCCAGTGGTGGCGCGCTCGATCACTGTGATTAATTTCAACAGGGTACTCTTACCCGCGCCCGAATGGCCGGTTAAGAATGCCATTTCACCTTTTTGTAGATGAAAATTCACTTCCTCCAGCGCCATTTGGCCACCAGGATAAATCTTACTGACCTGCTGAAAATCAATCATAAATTAGCTATCCGCTTTCTCTTGAGTGAACAAGGCATCAATAAATTCTTTAGAATTAAAGGTACGCAAATCATCAATTTGCTCACCCACGCCAATATAACGTAGCGGGATTTTAAACTTGTCGGCAATCGCAAACACCACGCCGCCCTTGGCGGTACCGTCGAGCTTGCTGATGGTCATGCCGGTAACGCCAACGGCTTCTTGGAATAACTGCGCCTGGCTAATCGCATTTTGGCCAGTGCTCGCATCTAAGGTCAGCATCACTTCGTGCGGCGCTTCTGGGTCGAGTTTCTTCATCACTCGCACCACTTTCTTTAACTCTTCCATCAGATGTGACTTGTTTTGTAAGCGACCCGCTGTATCAGCAATTAATACATCAATTTTTCGGGCTTTAGCCGCTTGCAGCGCATCAAAAAGTACCGAGGCACTGTCGGCGCCGGTATGTTGGGCTATCACAGGGATATTATTGCGTTGGCCCCAAACTTGTAATTGCTCCACCGCCGCTGCGCGGAAGGTATCACCCGCGGCTAACATCACAGACTTACCTTGGCGCTGGTATTGCTTTGCCAGTTTGCCAATCGTGGTGGTTTTACCCACACCGTTAACACCGACCATAAGAATCACAAAAGGACCATTGGTATTTTCAGGCACTAATGGGATTGCCACAGGATCGAGTGTCTTTTGCATTTCATCACGCAGCAGATCGTAGAGTGCTTCGGCATCCTTTAATTGCTTGCGCGACGCGTGTTCGGTCAGGCTCTGAATAAGGCGTGAAGTAGTTTCGACACCCACGTCGGCGATTAAAAGCTGTTCTTCCAACTCTTCAAACAGTTCATCGTCGATTTTTTTACCACGGAATAACCCGATGAAACCGCTACCAATATTTTCGCTAGTACGCATTAAGCCGCGTTTTAGACGCGCGAAGAAGCTTTCTTTGGCGGGTTTTGCCTGAGGTTCGGGTTGTTGCTCAAGGGGTTGTTCAGCTTGGACCTGTGCAGCGGCAAGTCGCTCTGCTTCTGCTTGGGCTTCAGCGGCCTGTTCTTCGGCAACTCTTTCGGCTTGTGCTTGTTCAGCGGCTAACTGCTCTGCCTGCGCTTGCTCCGCTGCTAAGCGCGCGGTTTCGGCCGCCTGTTGTTCGGCTAAATGTGCAGCTTGTTCTTCGGCAACACGCTGTGCCTCTGCTTGGGCTTTTGCGGCTTGTTCTGCGGCGACTCTTTCCGCTTGGGCATTTTCAGCGGCTAACTGCTCTGCCTGCGCTTGCTCCGCTGCTAAGCGCGCGGCTTCAGCCGCCTGTTGTTCGGCTAAATGTGAAGCTTGTTCTTCGGCAACACGCTGTGCCTCTGCTTGGGCTTTTGCGGCTTGTTCTGCAGCAACTCTTTCCGCTTCTGCTTTTTCGGCCGCTAATTTGTCGGCTAGAGCCTGTTCGGCGGCCGCCTTTTCAGCCGCGAGACGGGCTTCTTCAGCTTGCTGCTTTGCTAATGCTTCGGCTTGCTCGGTTTGCGATGGAGTAGAGACTGGGGTTTGCTCGACAACCTCATCTTGTGATTTATCTTTACGAAACCAGGAGAAAAAACCTTTCTTTGCCATGTGTAATTCCAGCGCTCTACTTCAGTGTTGAATTTAAAATAAGACCCTGCCGTTATACCAGATTACCGCGGCAATTACGCCCAAAAAGTCGGCAATTAGTTCTGCTCTATCAGCCTTCTCACCTTTTACTAGGAGTTTGATATAAAATAGTGGCCTTTATAAAGGTGGCATAGTCTACCACTTTCTTTCTTCAGGCAAAATCACGGGGGCACTTTGGCTAATAATCGTGCAAACAACAAGCAAGTGACCAAGGGTCAAACGGCCAACAAGAAAGCCGGTAGCGGCCAAGTGCGGATCATTGCTGGGCAATGGCGTTCGCGCAAACTGCCCATCCATGATTTAGACGGCCTGCGGCCGACAACAGATAGAGTCCGCGAAACCCTGTTTAACTGGCTTGCCAATGATATTGCCCACGCAAGGGTGCTCGACTGCTTTGGTGGCAGCGGCGCCTTGGCGCTTGAGTCTCTCTCACGCTATGCCAGTTATGCCAAGATTATCGAGTTGCAACGTCCTGCCGCCATGCAACTTAAAGCGAATCTCAATACCCTCAAGTGCGACAATGCCGAGGTACTCAACGCCGATACCTTAGTCGTGCTGCAAAATGGCTGCGAGCAAGGGTTTGATGTGGTGTTTATCGATCCACCTTTCCGTAAAGGCTTAGCAGAAAAAACCATTCAGCTGTTGGACAGCCAAGGTTGGCTTAATGATGGTGCGCTAATTTATGTGGAGGTTGAGTCGGAATTAACCCAAATGGCAGTCCCTGCGACTTGGCAACCGCTCAAAGACAAAACCGCAGGGCAAGTTAGCTATCACTTATATCAATACCAAGCCGAAGACTCTCCCGCTAACACCAAGGAATAGCATGTCGTTACTGATTAATATGGGCAAAGCCATCACCCTAATCGCGTGGCTGATGATGGCTTATAACCTTGTTATGCCTTTTGCTGGCAATATCGGCATTATTCTCAATATCTTGCTTGGCATTACTTGCTTGATGCATTGCTTCCAAGTTGCCATCTTCCATATGCTGTTTAAAAACTTGCTGACACTACGCAAGCAAGATTATCTGCAAGTGTTTATCTTCGGCGTATTTAGTTTATTGAGCTATCGTCGACAGGTGTTGGCGCAGGCGAAAGCGCACTAAACCTTTGTCGAAAGGCACTCGGTGTTAAACCGGTAATACGAGTAAACGCTTTGCGACAGGCGCTCACATCCTCATAGCCAACTTGGTGCGCTATGGTCTCGAAACTCAGTAGACTATTTTCGAGTAAGTCACAGGCCTTTTGGATCCTGAGTTTTTGTAGGTATTCATTAGGCTTATGCCCTGTCGCTTTCACAAAACGTCGCAAAAAAGTTCGCTCGCCCATACAGCACTGCTGCGCCAAAACCGCAACACTCATCGGCTCACCATAGTCGGTTTGTAGGCGATTTTGCAGACCCAAGATCACAGCATCCCCATGATCTCGTTTAGGTAAAAACTGTTGGTAATAACGCTGTTCACGCCCACCGGTATCGATAACAAGGTACTTACCCAGTTGGCGCATGACTTTCACATGGCAAAACTGCGCGACTAACTCTAGCCCCAAGTCGAGCCAGGACATCATGCCAGCAGCCGTGATGATATCGCCCTCGTTGACCATGATTTTTTCGATCTCGAGTTTCACCTGTGGATATTGGGTCTCAAACGTTTCCACTAATCCCCAATGGGTTGTCGCCTTGCGGCCATTGAGTAAACCCGCTGCGGCCAGCACAAATGCTCCCGCACAGGCAGAACAGAGAATAGCTCCTCGGGCATGTTGCTGCTGTAACCATAATCGCAATGAAGGCGCTGCATTGAAGTAAAGCTCAGTCTCGATGCTCGGCGGGATAATCACTAACTGATAGCGATCTTCGAGATTCATCTCCTCTAGGGATAACCGAGTCACAGCAAAGCAACTTGAGCCTAGGGATTTATTTTCGTCAGCTAACATCAGCTTATTAGCCACCAGCAACATCTCTTCTAAGCCAAATACGGCTGAAGTTAAACAACCGGGTATGGCTAATATCGCCACTTTTAATGGGGATGGCTCGGCAAAATTTGTCAATTTAAGCACCATAGATGTCATTTCTGCCACTCTTAATGGCAATGAATCTACCGCAAACTCTCCTTCGAAGACATCTTTTGCAAGAGAAAACGAACAGGAGAAAAATATGTCGAGCTTAAACCAGATCCCAGAGAACAGCGCCTTAGTGATTATTGATGTGCAGAATGACTACTTTCCCCATGGGGCTTACCCACAATGGCAAGTCGATGAGACATTAGCGCGCACCTTGCACTCGGTGCAATGTGCCCAGCAACAGGCGATACCGATTATTCTCGTGCAGCATATAGCCGATACTGCTCAGGGTGACGCCCCCTTTTTTAACCCACACACTCAAGGAGTTGAAATCCATCCTGCGCTTTTAGCTGAGCTACCCAATGCCCCAATTGTGGTAAAACAATTTGCCGACAGTTTCGATGGCACAGAGCTAGCCAACTTACTCCAAGATATGCAAATCAAGCATTTACTCTTATGCGGTATCATGACTCAAAACTGCGTGACCCATACAGCGCTATCACCCGCGGCACAAGCCTATTCAGTGCAAGTGATTGCCGATGCCTGCACAGCTCCCACACAAATGGTGCATCAAATTTCGCTAAGCGCCTTGTCCCGCAGAGTGGCATTAATCAATAGCCAAGACTTATAAGACGAGAAAGCAAAAAGCCCTCGGAAGAGGGCTTTTTATTTGAATATCAAGCTATTGAAGCGCTAAACCTTATCCTTTTGGATAGGGGTGAGCAACACCTTTGTGGCAGTCCACGCAGGTCTTTCTTGCTTCAGGATCTTTCTTGAAGTTGTTGGTGTGCATTCTCACAGCCATTGGCTTCATTGTTTCAGGTTGATTTTCATAAATACGAGTATGGCAATGTTGACAGTTAGCAGAGTCATTACCACGGAAGTAAGCTAAAGCTTTGTCAGCTTGCTCTTTGCGGTTTTCGTCTAACCAAGCTTGAGTGTTAAAACCATCGATAGTTAAGAAACCATATAAGTCTTTAGATACGATGATTTTCTTGATCAAGTAATCCACTGGAGCATGTGGTAAGTGGCAGTCTTGACATTGTACGGTCACACCAGCACGGCCACCGCCATGGGCAGAAGCTAACACTTCATTTTTCAATGAGTGGTTGCTATGGCAGCTCATACAGAATGCGTCTTCACTCGTCGCATGTAAGGTTTGTTGGGTTGCAAAGTAGCCCACAACACCAATAACGATACCAACAACCAGTAGCGCTAGGATGGAATATTTCGCGCTGGGTTTAAATAGTGCACGCCAGTTCATCACTCTATCTCCGAAAATATGGTCAAAATTAGTTTTTATAAGACTATTTTATATTTTTTCATTTATTAGAAATTTGATTTCAAGCCTAAAATGCCGATTAATGTAAACTTAAAAGCGCAAAATGAGACTTAGCTCTAACTCTGAATAATACGACTCGCTAAAACCAGCTTAGCAGAGCATTAGGGTACTTCAACTCTCACTAATACATTCATCATTATGCTAAGCGACAAATGATTAAGTACTACCTTAAGAAGCTAAGGCAATGAAATCATTTTTAGAATACAAAAATGTGATCAAGACGACATTTAACCTTTGCTATAAAAGCCTGACGCCTAAAACTAAACTCAAAATGAAACTTTTTATGCAATTTGTTGGTCTTTAAGAGTAGGTACATTGGCAACGGTTTTTTTATGGCTAAGTTTTGGATTACCATAGCACTGTTATTTTCACTTATCGCTCAGTCGGCGATGGTGAATGCTATGCCAACTTCAGCGATGAATGACTTTCACGATATATCCAGCATGCAAATGGTTGATGGCAAAATAAATTGCACTATGCCCGATTGCCCCCCAGACGAATGCATGTTGCATTGCCAAGACTCTCTTACCAATCATTGCAAAACTCATTGCCTTGCACAGCTTTATCTCTCAACATCACAACCACAACTCGCGTTGATGAGTCATGCTAGTAATCGTATTACGAACAAAAGCTGGGCGATTCAAACCGCCGACCTTGGGTTGACCACACCACCACCCAACTCCGATTTGCTGTAACCGATCTTAATCATTAAATCGATTCAATCGCTCGCGAAGCCGCCACCACGATTTGGCGCTCACGCGAACACGCAAATTTTGGAGTTTATTATGAAAACGACCTTATTTAGTAAAATTTTCGTTGGCGTTACATTCGTCATCAGTACTATTGCTATCAGCATGACGGCGAGTGCTGCGACCTTGAAAGGCACTGATACACTCAATGTGGTCAGCATTAATGGCCAAGCTACTAAATCCTTTAAACCAGTACAACTACCTGAAGGTAAAGTGCTAATTGAAGTAAAATATCAAGATCTATTCAGTTATCGCGCCGATGATAGTGGCACTTGGGTGAAGTCTGAGCCTCTATTCTTTACCCTAGATGTTGCACCACAGTCGAATTACCAGATCAGCACTCCAACATTAACTAGCGAGGCTGATGCCAAACGTTTTATCAATAACCCTCGTATACAGCTCAGTGTAGATGGTGCCACACCACTGCCACTCGTCTTGCAAAATCACAGTCAGTTAATGGCAGAGATCTTGCGAAATCAGGTCGCTAGATAATCCAACCTTAGGAGCGATGAGCTGAGGCATTAACTAAAATGTGAGTTAACGCATTGCAGCATAATGCCTCTGTGCTAGAATCCAAGCGTTCATTATCTGGAATTATTATGCATCAAACACTTAGTCGTTATTTATTAGTCATATTCACTTTACTCGCATTGGTCGGGCAAGGTGTTGTGTCTAATGGACACGCTATGGTGATGCGCTCAATGGAAATGGGCGCTATGCAAGGAATGGATCACGCGGCAATGATGCAAATGAACACCGAGCACCACGCTGACGCCAGTGCAATGGCCAATACAAATTGCTGTAACGATCAAATGCTTCCCGGCGCAAAACAGCATTGTTGTAATGGCACCACGTCCTGTCTTAACGATTGTGGACATTGCTTGACGATCTCAGTTGCTGGTACGCTTTTCAGTCCACATCTTTGGCCCAGTGTGAGTCTGAGTGATACCCCTATGGCCACTCCTATGCCTCATTTCCACTCTATCTCTTTATCGTCGGCCTTCAAGCCACCGATAGCCTAGTCCTAGCCTCATTGTGCCCTTTTTTCAGGGCGAACCAAGCTAACTATTTATTTTGCCGTTTATTGTGGTGCCCTCTTCTCAAGCACCCAGAGTAAAGCTAAAACGTTGACTGTGCGCGATGCTACTCATTGCATCAATTTTGAGTATGCACTCAAGAAATAAGCTCAATCACGTTTTATGCTCTCATATTCGGCCCTAAAACCCGATGGAGTGAATAATATGAAAACCTTAACTAATCTTGCCTTAGTTGCATTTTTAATGACCAGCACCAGTGTGTTTGCTACAGCAACACCCCATGAGCATCACCACAACAATGCCGCGCCACAGGAACAAGCTGTAGCCTATGTCTGCCCAATGCATCCCGAAGTTACAGGTAACAAAGACGATACTTGCCCTAAATGTGGCATGAATTTAGAGCCTAAAGCGACGACAGAAAAAATGGCTGACGGTGCAATGCACAAAGATCACGCGCACCACTAAGCTAGGCTGGAGATGAGGCATATGAACCAATTTTACAAAGTAAAAAAACCGTGCACTAAGGCTGTGTTGATACTCAGTAGCCTTCTGCTGGGCACACCTTGGTTAACCCAGGCTCAGCTTGCTGATCCTGCGGCTCAATCAGAGGCGGGGCATCAGCATAACAGCAATAGCGCCAATCAAGTCAAAACATATACTTGCCCTATGCACCCTGAAGTAGAAAGCCATGAACCCGGCCGCTGCCCTAAGTGCAATATGTTCCTCGTTGAGAAGGAAGAAACAAGCAATACTGCACAACATGAGGAACATCAATCACATACACAAAATACCAACGCGGCTCAAGTGTTTGATACTCCAACGCCTAAAGCCAATAACTTAGTCAAAAATCAAAATTCTGGCGCAACGATTAAGTATGTATGCCCAATGCATGCCCACATCATTAGTGATTTTCCAGGCACTTGCCCTATTTGTGGGATGAATTTAGAGAAGGTCGAAACAGGCGGCAATACGCAGGAAATTAACATTAATGTCTCTGGCGGTATGCAACAAGCACTTGCCCTTAAAGTCGCCAACGTTGAGCGCGATACCCTATGGAAGTTTGTCGAAACCGTGGGTCAAATAGACTATGACGAGAGCCAGATCAGCCATATTCATGCCCGCGTTACTGGCTGGGTTGAAAAGCTAATGGTTAAATCCATGGGGGATACCGTCAAAAAGGGGCAGCTACTTTATGAGATCTACTCACCCGATTTAGTCAATGCTCAGGATGATTATCTGCTCGCCTTAGATACAGCGAAAACCTCCGGTAGCCAAAGATACCAAGATCTGGTTCGCAGGGCAGGCTTAAGGCTGTCGTTCTTAGGGTTTAACGAACAACAAATCAAACAATTAGCCAGCTCACGCCAAACCCAATATCGAGTACCGTTTTACGCGCAACAGGAAGGTGTTGTCGAAACACTCTCCATCCGTGACGGTATGTATATTGAGCCTTCTACTGAAGTCATGTCATTGGTCGATCTTTCTAAGGTATGGGTCATCGCCGATGTGTTTGAAAATGAACAAAGCTGGATTAGGGTTGGGCAAAAAGCCGAAGTCTCTGTGCCCGCGATGAATATCAACGGTATAGAAGGCACGGTTGACTATATCTATCCCGAGCTAGACCCTGTTACCCGTAGTTTGAGAGTGCGCGTGGTACTAAATAATACCGATGTCTCTTTAAGACCCAAGACACTCGCTAAGGTTTCGCTCTTTGGCGGCCCAAATAAGGATGTACTCGTGATCCCACAGGAAGCGCTCATCCAAACGGGTAAAGAAAACCGCGTAATAGTCAAACAAGCCGATGACAGCTTTATCGCAAAAGCTGTCACTGTAGGCATGATGAGCCAAGGCAAGGCCGAGATAGTCTCGGGCCTAAGCGAAGGTGAACGTGTCGTCACCTCAGGGCAATTCCTGCTCGACTCCGAGGCCAGCCTCAAGGGCAGCCTGATGCGTTTAAGCAGCGGTCATCAGCACTAGGAGCGCATTATGTTGAAATATATTATCGAGTCCTCGATCAGACAAAGACTTATGGTGTTAATTATCGCCATCATGGTTACTGTCTGGGGCGTGCAGGAGTTGCGTAAAACGCCACTCGATGCCCTGCCGGATTTATCCGACGTGCAGGTGATCATTAAGACCCCTTATCCAGGGCAAGCACCAAAACTGGTTGAAGAACAAGTGACTTACCCATTATCGACCGCCATGCTAGCCGTCCCCGGTGCAAAAACCGTGCGGGGTTTCTCGATGTTTGGTGACTCTTATGTGTATGTGATCTTCGAGGATGGCACCGACATCTATTGGGCACGTTCGCGGGTGTTGGAGTATTTAAGCCAGATCAGCAGTCGCTTACCTCAAGGGGTACAACCCTCACTCGGCCCTGATGCCTCAGGTGTGGGCTGGGTGTTTGAGTACGCGCTGGTCGATCGCTCCGGCAACTTAGACCTCTCGCAACTTAAAAGCCTACAGGATTGGTATCTCAAACTCGAGTTGCAAAGTGTTGCCGGTGTCTCCGAAGTCGCAACCGTCGGCGGTATGGAGCAGACCTATCAGATCGTGCTCGAGCCAGACAATATGGCGATCTATAAACTCGATATCGCCACCGTCAAAGAGGCGATAGAAAGAGCCAATAGCGAAGCTGGTGGTTCAGTGGTCGAAATGGCCGAAGCCGAATATATGGTGCGCGCCAAGGGTTATCGTCAAACATTAGCTGATTTTCGTGAAATCCCATTAGGGATTACTAGCCCTTCCGGAACAGCTTTACTACTCAAAGATGTCGCTACCGTGCGCAAAGGCCCCGCTGCTCGCCGCGGTATTGCCGAGCTTGATGGCGAAGGCGAAGTCGTGGGCGGCATTGTGGTGATGCGGTACGGTGAAAACGCGCTTTCCACTATCGATGCGGTTAAAGCTAAACTGGAAGAGTTAAAAACAGGTCTGCCTGAAGGGGTGGAAATCATTCCAACCTATGACCGCTCTCAATTAATTCAAAAGTCTGTCGACAACCTATTCAGCAAAGTCATTGAAGAAATGTTGGTAGTGGGCTTGGTTTGCCTATTATTTTTACTGCATGCACGCTCAACATTGGTCGCGGTGATTACTTTACCGCTGTCGATTCTTATTGCCTTTATTGTGATGAATAAAATGGGGGTGAATGCCAATATTATGAGTCTTGGTGGCATCGCTATTGCCATCGGTGCTGTAGTGGATGGTGCGATCGTCATGATCGAAAACCTACACAAACATTTAGAGCACTTTAAAACCGAACATCAACGCGAACCGTCGGTTAAAGAACACTGGGAAATTGTTAGCGCAGCTTCTATCGAAGTGGGCCCTGCACTGTTTTTCTCACTGATTATTATCACCTTAAGTTTTGTACCCGTATTTGCGCTAGAAGCGCAGGAAGGACGCTTATTTGCGCCACTGGCTTACACTAAAACCTTTGCCATGGCGGCAGCGGCATTATTATCCATTACGCTAGTGCCAATTCTGATGGGTTACTTTATTCGTGGAAAAATTCCTAGCGAGCGCAGTAATCCCATCAGCCGAGTGCTAATTGCCCTGTATCAACCGTCGTTGAAACTGGTGTTGAAGTTTCCAAAAGTAACCCTACTACTTGCTTTAATGGCACTGGCCAGTGCTTGGTATCCCATGACTCGTATGGGTAGCGAGTTTATGCCTGCGCTTGAAGAAGGCGATTTACTCTATATGCCAACGTCATTGCCAGGCATTAGCGCCAGCAAAGCCGCCGAAGTGCTACAACAGACGGATCGTTTGATTAAAACCGTCCCTGAAGTCGCTCGCGTATTTGGTAAAGTGGGGCGGGCCGAAACGGCGACAGATCCTGCGCCACTCACCATGCTCGAAACCACAATCATGCTAAAACCCCACAACGAATGGCGTGAAGGCATGACCTTAGATGGCATCATTAATCAGTTACAGCAGACGGTAAAAGTGCCTGGCCTCACAAACGCTTGGGTACAACCGATTAAGACACGTATCGATATGCTATCAACGGGCATTAAAACCCCCGTGGGCATTAAAATTACCGGTGCAGATGTCAATGAGCTGCAAGCCCTAGGCACCAAAATTGAGGCTATCTTAAGCAAGGTCCCACACACTAAATCGGCCTATGCAGAACGGAGTGGTGGTGGACGCTACATCGATATCACGCCAAAACTGGATGTTGCCGCTCGTTATGGTATGTCATTACAAGATATTCAGGATGTAGTGCGTTACGCCATCGGTGGTATGGATATTGGCGAGTCCGTACAAGGTGCTGAGCGTTACCCTATTAACCTGCGCTATCCAAGAGAGCTGCGTGACAATATCGAGAAACTACGTGAATTACCTGTGATCACTAAATCGGGAAATTACTTACCACTTCGCAATTTAGCCGATATCGAAATCACCGATGGTGCACCAATGCTCACCAGCGAAAACGGGCGCTTAATCTCTTGGGTATTTATCGATATTGAGGGCACTTCTATTGGGGAATACATTAACACCGCGAAGCAAGCTTTAAATGCCGAACTCAAAATGCCGCCCCGTTATAGCTACAGCTTTGCGGGCCAGTACGAGTATATGCAACGGGTCGATGCCAAACTAAAGCAAGTCATCCCAATGGCATTAGGAGTCATCTTTATCCTACTGATGATGACCTTTGGCTCTACCATGCAAGCGAGCATGATCATGCTGAGTCTACCCTTTGCCTTAGTCGGCAGCACTTGGCTATTGTATCTACTGGATTACAACATCTCTGTTGCCGTCGCTGTTGGTATGATTGCCCTTGCTGGGGTAGCAGCAGAATTTGGGGTGATTATGTTGGTCTATTTAAATAACGCCATCAAACATCGACAGGAGAAAAACCTTTACCACAGCGTTGAAGACTTAAAAGAAGCCTTGATAGAAGGTGCGGTCATGCGGATACGTCCTAAAGCGATGACAGTTGCCACCATCTTCTTCGGCCTACTCCCCATTATGTGGGGCGCAGGTTCGGGTAACGATGTGATGCAAAAAATCGCCGCCCCTATGGTCGGTGGAATGGTGACAGCACCAATACTGTCGTTGTTTGTACTGCCGGCACTGTATCTTCTCATTTACTCGCGTAAATTAAAGCAAGACGCAGTTCACTGATAGTACAGGCATAAAAAATCCCCCAAACCATAATAGTCTGGGGGATTTTTATTCAACCGCATTTAAAAGGGGTTATTGAACCGTGTTAACAAACACAGGGTTAGAATAGAACCACAGGTCGTTATAGTTACGATCATTAATCTTGTTATACCAAGACTGTACCGATTCACCTTCAGCTTGATTAATCACAGCTGACTTCAAAGGATTACCTCTTTCCGTCAGATTAGCTTGGTTATAATCTAAATTAGTCCCACGCAGACGGAAATATTGATGCCGATCCGCGATAAAACTGTAACTCATACTGTAGTAGCTATCGGCATCTTTATGCCAGTCGGCACGAGTAAAGGTTTTAACGACTAAGGTTGAATCGTTTGTTTCTTTTCTGTAAGCCGCGGTCCCAGGCTCAGCACGCTGACCCACGTTACCCGCAATCAAGTCTATGTGGTTTACACCAGGGTTAATTCCAGCATAAATTTCATTACCTATATCGGACTCTTTATTATTCAACGCCGGACTTTTAAAGCGGATAGTGAGTGTTAACTTATCGCCAGGTTTAGCCACTAAAGTTTGTCCCATGGTAACGCTATTCTTATTGCCATTTTCAAGCTTAAAATCCAAGGCATCGATCAAGTCACCAAACACAGAAAAGCTATTGCCCGAGCGTAATCCCTTCAAAAGCGCTGTAGTATCTTTGCCATCGACCCAAGTGTAACTTTTCGCATATTCACCGGGATAATAACTACTGGCGTAGGGAGTACGTGTTTTGAAGTGGATATCCGAGTTACCCATGTTCCAAATTCGACGACCTTCACCCAATAATGCATCCCACCAGCCACCAACCTCAGCAACAACCGGATCGACGCCGCCGTACACACCACTACTACGCTCACCATAGTCACCACGGTTACCACTGAACTGGCCACCGACAAGACCCTCAACCATAAAGAAAACATTCGGAGCAACATCGTTCAGCTCTCTAACATCTTGAATCGTATAACTGGATAAATAACGACGAGGATGATTTAGCATCCCGTAGCTGCTGTCTGGATAATGAGTCTCTAACCACTTCAAAGCAGCAATAGCATCCTCGTGAGTCTTATTTTGACGGGTATCCCCCGCAGCCGTCCATGCAGCAACATCTTTGGGATCAAAGTTCGTAATATCATTTTTACTACTAAATCGGTACTCAAAGGTCTTAACCGCAGACAGAACTTTGGCTTCATCACCTAAAATACCAATGTTAAAGTGCTCATGGGTTGGCATATCCCACTCAAAACTTGAATAAGCAATCTTGCCCTCATAGTTAGGCATGTTCTTCTTTAAACCGGGAATTTCATACTGAGTTAACGCATCGTAAAACAGTAATCCACCGACGTCGTTATCATCATTATCTTGACTGTTGTTACGCATATGATTTGATAATGAAACATAGTCTAAACCGAAGTCACCAAAGGCCCATTTCAAAATATCAGACTGGGTTTCACGAGCATCCTGCGAAACCGCAGTGTGAACGTGTAAGTCACCTTTTAGCCAACGCCCACTGGGCTCAATGGGTGTAGGATCAGTCTTATCAGAGTCAGAATTACAACCAGATAGCACTACTAGAGACGATAATAAAACAACATTGAGATTTATGACCTTATGCATGAATAACCTCTTTATATTCAAAAGTTTTAGCAATAAAACCCGAATATAAGTCGAATGCATGACACCCTAATGACACTGATGTTTGCGATCCATAAAATAAGCCTCTCTGTTTACAACGCTTATATGTACCATTAACGCAGCGCACCACAGAATTGACTCGACTCACTGCTGTAGAAAGGATGCCATCACATGACTAAGCCATCTTGTTTAATCATCAGCCAAATATGGCCACAAAGACTTTTCCTTAAAAAACGATTACATGTTTTACTCGCTTCGTTCAGTTTATGCTCTGCACTAATCATGTCAGCAGCACCCGCATATGCCGCCCCCGCCACAGGGGAGTTTATTGCCAATAAACGCTGTGAGTTGTTTCAGTCTAAAAATAAACAAACCAATCCCGATAATTGGCAGAGCAATATAGGGGAACGTTATCCCGTTACGGAGATTTTAGGAAACAGCGTCAATCCTGACTGGATTCGCGTCCGCACCAATGCCATCAGTTCACCGTTACGCTGGATTAAAGGTGATTGTGGACAATACAATACCAATGTAGCGGCGGCAGAGACTTATCAGCCAAACTCAACCAAAGAGCCTGCGCAAACCACTACAGCCTCTGATATCAAAGCCATCAATCGTGAAAGCCTAAAAGAACGAGGTACGCCGGAAAAACGCCAAGGCCATGTGTGTCAAATCGAGGATAATTACGACTCCCATGTGCTTGCCTTAAGTTGGCAAAGCACCTTTTGTGAACTCTATGGCAGTCGTAAAGCAGAATGCCGCGCCTTAAGCCAAACCAGTGATGCGCCTCAATGGCAACACTTTAGCCTGCATGGCCTCTGGCCTAATCGCCAGCAATGTGGCACTCGTTACGGCTTTTGCAGCAGCGTAAAACAACAACCAAGTGATTTTTGCGATTATCCTGAAGTACCACTCAATGCCTCTGTGCAAAAGAATCTGGAAGAAGTGATGCCAAGTGCTCGCTACGGCACCTGTTTAGAACGCCATGAATGGTGGAAGCACGGTACCTGTCGTAATCAAGACCCCAATGACTATTTTTTACTGGCGACTCAGCTGACGCAGGAAGTCAATGCCTCGACATGGGTACAACAATTTATCCATGAAAGAATTGGTAAAAAAGTCACACAACAAGAGTTGAATCAAAGCTTTGATACTAGCTTCGGTAAAGGTGCACACACTAAGATCACGCTTGATTGCGCCAAGGGACTCTTAAGCGAAATCCGGATTAATCTTCCACAAGAGATCAAGCTATCAGACTCAATTCCGAGCCTACTTGCTAAAGCACCCAAGGCGAAAAAGACTAACTGTCCGGACCCACTCTCTATCGACAAACCAAACTAACTTAACCTGAACTTGGGGGGTAACGAGTGTCGAAAAAATCTAAATTTAACAAACCAAATTAATAACATAAACCATTGTTTTTAAAATACAATCTTTTCTAGCTGAATGCGCAGATTTTTGTGCATATCAAGGCGCTCTGTCGTATGCCATAGCGAGCTATGGTTAGACAGAGCAACGCAGAGAGGCCCGAAAAGATGCCTATTCAGCGGCGCTACTTATCTCTGCTCAGGTTAACTTATTGGTTTTCATTTTGGGATAGGTGTATTACTGCGAAAGTAGCGCCTTGGGCGTCAGCAATCACCGCAAAACGTCCCACATCAGGGATATCGCTTGGCGGCACGCATAGCTGTGCGCCCAGCCCCTGCGCCTTAACGGCAAAAGCATCACAATCCGCCACCACAAAATAAGGCATCCAATGGGCGGGGATCTCGCCCCATTCCGGCATCATTTTCATCATGCCCCCCATAGACTGACCGTCAATTTGCCACTCGGTGTAATCGATGCCGGGCACATGACTGGGGAGCGCGGCCCAAGGAAACACTTGAGTGTAAAAACTGGCTTCAGCGCTAGGTTCACGGCAAGCCAGCTCCACCCAACACAGGGTATTTTCTTCACCTTGGCGACGTGAGCCCGAGTGGTTTTTCGCTTGCCACAGGGCAAAGCGTGCTCCTTCGGGATCGCTCACCTGCGCCATCACGCCCGCATCCCCCACCACATGCGGTCCCATGTGCAATTGCCCACCCGCAGCCAGGATGGCGGCAACCGTCGCTTCGATATCCTTAACCGCAAAATAGATCCGCCAATGGCTAGGGATCTGTGGTTCCGACTCAGGGATTTGATACATGGCCCCTAAATCGTCCCCCTCCAGATTGAACAGCGAGAAATGACCATTAGGAATTGCCATTTCCACCGCATTCCAACCAAACAGCGCATGGTAAAAACCCTGTGCACCCTGCCAGTCATGGCTCGCCAATTCGACCCAACAGGCCTGTCCCTGTGCGTACTGAGTAATCCTCATTGCAGACTCCAATCAAACAGATAATGTGTTCGAGTTAAGCTGGAGTTTATGCAACTGTCCAGTTTTGGCGGTAAAAAGATGAATACAAAGAAAAAGCCCTCTATTTGAGGGCTTGATTTGCGAGCGAAATACTTAGGAGAACTGTGGTAATAAATTCGCCATCGCGAGTAGATGACAAGCACCCGTCACGACACCAAACAACACCACAAGGATAATTAACGGCGTGCCACCAAAGACCCTAAAACCTTGATGGTTAGGGAAGAGTTGTCTCGACTTGTAGGCCATCAGCGCTGGCACGATAACAGCCCATACGGTTGCCGCTAAGGCTGCAAATCCAATGGCAATTAAAAAGCCATCGGGAAACAGCAAACCAAATATGGTGGGCGGCACAAAGGTGACAATCGCCGTTTTCATCCGGCCAGAGCGCGTATCGTCGAATCCGAATAAATCGGCCAAATAATCGAATAAACCTAAGGTCACACCGAGGAAAGAAGACGCCACAGCTAAATTAGCAAATAGGGTTAACATGCTGTTTAACCAGCTGCTTTCCATTACTTTCGACAAGGCGCCGACTAACACACCCATATTGCCACCCTGGGCAATAATCTCACTAAACTGGCTGCGGGGAATATTGCCCATAGTGGCGACCAACCAGCAGGCATAAATGATCAGCGCGATAAAAGTCCCGACAAAAATGGCTTTGAAAATGGTCGATGAATCTTTGCCATAATACTTCACCAGACTCGGCACATTTCCATGGTAACCAAAACTGGCTAGACCAAATGGCAAAGCCGCCCACAGATAAGGCATAAAGCTTTGCTTTCCATCCGGTTCGAGCAACTTAGTCACATCGATTTCGATCAGCAAATTACCAATCGCGAGGAAGAAAGTAATAATCATCCCGCCGAGCATAATCGTCGTAATACGATCCACCGCCTTGGTACTGATCAACACGATACAGGCGAGCACGACAGCAAATACTAATCCGGCGACACTTTGAGGCAGCTCAATCCCCATACCTTGGAGGCTATGGTTAACAATCGAGCCACCGCCACTGATGTAGGCGTAGGTTAAGATGTAGAGCACGAAGGCAATGGACACCCCATTCACGATGCGCCAAAACTGGCCTAAAGTTTCCTTGGTCAGGGTATCGAAACTCGCTCCCGGCTCGAAATGCAGGTTGGTTTCGAGCAGTAACAGTCCCGACATCAACATGCAAAACCAAATACCGAGTAACATCAGTACCGAGTAACCAAACCACATGCCAGCGCCCACGACAGGCAAAGAAAACATCCCCGCCCCTACTGTGGTACCGGCAATAATCATGGCACCACCGAGCAAAGACTTGCCCACCGGCTTATTCTTCGCCGCATTCATATGGTTAGCCATTAAGCGATATGCTCCGCGGTCACGCTGGCGACAATCGTCTGCCTTACAGAGGCTCTGAGTAAGCTATTAGCTTGATCGCGAATGCGCTCAACATCAGATTTATCTTCCTTACCAGAAAAATAACCTAACTCTTTTAGCTTAACACTCAAGGTGTTATAGAGTTTCTTATCGTAAAATTCTGGTGCGGTAATGCCATGCAGCGCCCCTAAACGTTGGGCAAGCAGATGGCTTTCAGACTCGAGATCCGAACGCTCCATCTTAGGTCTATGGGCCAGCAGATTGAAGATAATGGCATAGCGTTGCAAGGTCTCACTAACGCTGCCAGCCAACAATAACATTTGGCTGGTGTGCTCGGTCACAACCGACAACATATCGCTTTCCTGCACTAGACCTTGCTCAATAAACAGCTCAAGCACTTGATTCACATAGCTTGGGAGATCTTTGATCCCCATAAACAATTCCGCCTTCAATAACGGATAAAAGTCGTTCACTATCCCAAGGATTTGCGCTCTTGAAATCTGTTTATTATTGATTAAACAGCTGGCAATTAATGACGGAATAATAAATAAGTGAATGATATTATTGCGATAGTATGTCATTGACGTCGCTTGTTTTTCATCAATTGACACTATCTCACCCAAAGGATCGGCGTTGATGGAGAACTTGTTCAGCTCTAATCCTTGTTGTACTAAGTGCTTGCCATCACCTTCGGCAACCGACGTAAACGACGTGTAAGGCACACGCTTAAGCAGGGTCAGGTATAAATCTAACTGACGCTCGAGCAAACAACGCTCTAAGGCATTTTGCTCCGACGCCAACAACACTAAACTGGTCAAGGTAATAGAGCTGGCGGCAGCGGCGTCGTTAATCCGCGTCATCACCCGATTTGCTAACACGTTCACCGCTGGGGTTAACCAAGTCGGTTTTTGCTCAGGATCATCAGCCACTTCACTGCGCCAGTTTGGTGCCGTTTCATTCAAGAAATTTTGCAATGTAATCGGCTCACCAAAGTTGACATAACCTTGGCCAAAATTACCTAATTTACGAATAGCACCAAAGACTTGCCATACAGATTCTTTCTGTTTTTTCTTACCGCTTAGCTCTTTGTGATAGGTCGCCACTTCCATCACGTGATCGTAGCCTAAATACACAGGCACTAAGGTGACTGGGCGTTCGATACCACGCAACACACTGTTGATCGTCATAGCGATCATGCCCGTTTTCGGTGCCAATAGACGACCGGTACGAGAACGGCCACCTTCAGAGAAATACTCAACCGAATATCCCTTAGCAAACAGCTGATCGAGGTACTCACGGAACACGGCCGTATAGAGTTTGTTGCCGTTAAAACTACGGCGAATAAAGAAAGCCCCGCCACGGCGGAACAGCGGCCCCGCAGGCCAGAAGTTTAGGTTGATACCCGCAGCAATATGCGGCGGCACCATACCTTGGTAATACAGAATGTAAGATAACAGCAGGTAATCCATATGGCTGCGATGGCAGGGCACATACACAATCTCATGACCATCGTGGTGTAACTGCCGAATATGCTCGGCACCTTTGATGTTAATACCGCTGTAGAGCTTGTTCCATAACCACGTTAAAAAGCGCTCAGCAATACGTACGAGACTATCGGAATAATTCGCCGCAATTTCATCAAGATATTCAATTGCCGTTTCACGCGCTTGGGTTTCAGAAATCTTCTTGTTCGCGGCTTCTTCCTGAATCGCCTTACGTAAGGATTCAGATTTCAGCAAGGAATGGAATAACGCCTGACGATTAGGCAACACAGGCCCCGTCATCACCTTACGTTGGCGGCGGAAATGCACTCTCGCTACTCGAGCCAATTTATGGGCAATGCCCATATCGGTTCCATGTTCGTCGGCCATGTAACGCAGCGATACCGCATTAGAAAATTGCACAAAGTTATGACGACCTAAAAATAAGATCATCAAACACTTGCGTAACCAAGTAGGGTTCTCGCGCTCAAGCACTGCCGCCTTCATGGTGTCGTCTTCTTTACCCGGAGTACGACCCCAATACAGACTCACAGGCACCAGCTGGATATCTAACTCTGGCTTTTCCTTATGGACGGCCAACAAACGCATAAAACATTCGAGGAATGGCTCATTGCTGGCGCGTTCACCAAATAAAGGCTTACGACCTTCAAGGCATACCACCCGTGGCGCCACAACGCCATTCACCACCAGCGGCTCGTAAGGGCTTGGCAAACCAAGTTTCGTGGTGATCTCGCTTAACGCAGCAATATCACTCAGGGATTCTGTTTTCATTACATAAGCAAGCGGTCTGGAGGCATCCAGATTCAGATCGGCAAAGGGATCCTGTGGCACAACAATAGTGTGCACTAAGTGCTTTTGGATCCAACGTAATGATTTCAACCAAAGAGAGTCTTGTTTAGGCATTATTCTTATGCAATGTAAGTACGTTCATTAGCCCCATAGAATACCAGATTCTAGAGAATATACCCAAACAACCTAAAGATGCAGGATTCAGCTGCTGATTTTAATGACTTAGTAACGCACTTTAGGCGACACCATTTATTGATACCGTGCAAATGGCATTCACCCCATAGATGACGATTATGGTTATTTGCAGATCTAGCTGACCAAGTTAAAAGTGGTTAATACTTGCACTACCAATAATACTGTATATACTAACAGTAACTGTATAGAAAAACAGGAAAGACCATGAGACCGTTGACGCCACGCCAAGCCGAAATTTTAGAGCTGATTAAACGTAATATTGCCGAGACTGGCATGCCACCCACTCGGGCCGAAATTGCCACCCGTTTGGGTTTTAAAAGTGCAAATGCCGCAGAAGAACACCTTAAGGCATTGGCGAAAAAAGGCTGCATCGAGATCATGCCTGGTACTTCCCGCGGGATCCGTCTCCCTGTAGAGGAAGAAGATAACCGCGAAACAGGCTTGCCACTTATCGGCCAAGTGGCAGCGGGTGAACCTATTCTCGCCCAAGAGCATGTCGAACAGTATTACCAAGTCGACCCCAGCATGTTCCACCCTGCTGCCGATTTCCTGCTGCGCGTAAAAGGCGACAGTATGAAGAACATCGGCATCCTTGAGGGTGACCTGCTTGCCGTTCATAAAGTACAACAAGCGCGTAATGGACAAGTTGTTGTTGCTCGCGTTGACGATGATGTAACCGTAAAACGCTTTGAAAAAAAAGGTAATTTAGTCTACCTACATGCCGAGAATGAAGACTATTCACCGATTAAAGTCGATTTGAGTTTCCAAAGTCTAACAATTGAAGGGCTCGCCGTAGGGGTGATCCGCAATGGAGATTGGCTATGAACAAACTATTAGGTAATGCCCCGCGTCACCCCGGTTTATGGCTCGATACGGTTCGAGATACAGAGACCGACTGGCAGCATACATCAATAGTCACTATGCCAACTCAGAGCCAAGGGCGCCAAGAGCTGACACAGCTGAGCAAACAACTTGCCCAACTGAGCCAACAGGGAAGATGGATAGTGCTCATCAACCCACCTAGTATTGGCTACAAGCAGCTATTAGCAAACGCAGGTGTGCGTATGGATCGCGTACTATTGGTTCACGCAAAAGATGAGGTCGAAACCCTTTGGGCGATGGAAAAAGCCTTAACCAGTGGCACATCTAGCGCAGTGATTACTTGGATTAACGCCCTAGATACTCGCGATAATCGTCGCCTACAAATTGTAGCAAAGAGCGCACGTGCAATGGGTATCGTGCTTGAAGGTTCAACGAATGACCAACCTTCTAGCACCAATCTCACCCAATCGACTAAATTTACTCAACCCGCATTTTTCAGCTCTGTTCATTAAAAATTTTTCACACCGTATTTAGCCTTGAAAGCCGCCTCACCTGTGAATGTGAGGCTTTTTTTTGGCAATTTTTCAGACAATTAGAAAAAGAAGTGATCTTGATCAATTTTTAAACAGCAAGTATGTTTGATTTAGGCGCACATGATATATGGCCTGTTTAGGCAGAAATATCGCGTTATTTTCGAATATCGCTCGCCCACAAAAATTGAGAATAATGGGTTTATTCAGCAGTATGTGCCAGTGTGGCTAATACCAGCAGTAACAATACTTGATCATAAGTAAGCCGCCAACGCACGTTGAAGTCAGAAACACTTTTTTGGGAACTGAAGAGTTTGCATAGAGTTGAGACTTACTGTGTTGCTCTTCTTTGTAGTTGCTATTTGCAATTAGCAGAGGAGAAGTCTTGTGAAGCAATGGTTGTATTGTTTACTCGTGGTGCTATTCGCCCCACCGTTGGCCGCAGCAGACATGCGGTTCAATATGACGCCTGGCGTAACAGAAATCAGTGGCAAGGTATACCACCTGCACATGACGATTCTGTATATCTGCTGCGCGATAGGCTTAGTGGTTTTTGGCGTGATGATTTATGCCATGATCAACCACAGAAAATCCAAGGGCGCGGTCGCGTCACACTTCCATGAGAGTACAAAAGTTGAGATCGCTTGGACGATAATTCCCTTTATCATTCTGATCTTAATGGCGATTCCGGCAACTAAAACTCTGATTGCCATGGAAGACCCCAGCAATGCCGATCTCACGGTAAAAGTCACAGGATCGCAATGGAAGTGGCATTATAGCTATTTCGATCAAGATATTGAGTTTTACAGTATTCTCGCCACACCAAGACCTCAAATCGAAGGTAGTGAGGCCAAGGGAGAGCACTACTTACTCGAGGTCGATAAGCCCCTTGTCCTGCCTGTAAATAGAAAAATCCGCTTTCTGATGACTTCTGAAGATGTTATCCATTCATGGTGGGTACCAGATTTTGCAGTGAAAAAAGATGCTAACCCAGGGTTTATCAACGAGGCGTGGACCCGTATCGATAAACCCGGCATTTACCGTGGTCAATGTACCGAGCTTTGCGGTAAAGATCATGGATTTATGCCGATAGTGGTTCATGCACTGCCCGAAGCCGAGTTCGATGCTTGGGTTGCAGAACAAAAACAAGCTGCCAATGCCGCAGCGCAAGCCGCACAAGCCGCCTTATCACAAACACTGAGTAAAGAAGAGCTGATGACTCAGGGTGAGCAAGTCTACCTTGGTCACTGCGCAGCCTGCCATCAACCTAATGGCGAAGGTCTCAAAGGCGTATTCCCTCATCTCAAAGGCAGCCCCATCGCTACCGGGCCACTGAGCGGTCATCTTGAAATCGTGCTCAATGGTAAAACGGGTACGGCCATGCAAGCCTTCAGTAAACAATTAACGCCCCAAGAAATTGCCGCAGTGATTACCTATGAGCGTAATGCGTGGGGCAATAACACGGGGGATGCGGTGCAAGCCAAAGACGTTGATTCCCACAAATCCGGTGGCACCAATAGCGAACCAGTAGCAACAACTCCGCCCCCAGCAACCACCGATGCGCCTAGGACATCGACAGAACCCGCCACCAGTATCGACCCCGCGAGTCTTCCCACGCTTAGCCATGATGAACTGATGGCCGAAGGGGAAAAGACCTATGCCACGATTTGCGCCGCCTGCCACCAGCTAACGGGTGCTGGTATGCCACCAGCCTTCCCCGCCCTTGCTGGCAGCGCTATTGCAACGGGTCCGGTCGCCAATCACATCGATATAGTGATGCACGGTAAACCGGGCACGGCGATGCAGGCATTTGGCACACAACTCACGCCACAACAGCTTGCCGCCATCATTACCTATGAGCGCAATGCATGGGGCAACAATACCGGCGATACAGTGCAACCCGCTGATATTGCTCGCCATGGACAGTAGGGGATTAAGATGAGCACACTGACTCAAGATCAAATTGCCGCCCATGATGAACACCATCACGGTGCACCTAAAGGCATCATGCGCTGGTTACTCACCACTAACCACAAGGACATTGGCACCCTGTACCTATGGTTTAGTTTCATTATGTTTTTAACCGGTGGTGCGATGGCCATGGTGATCCGCGCCGAACTCTTTCAGCCCGGATTACAACTCGTTGAGCCTAACTTCTTCAACCAGATGACCACAGTGCATGGGCTAATCATGGTATTCGGCGCCGTGATGCCAGCCTTTACAGGACTGGCTAACTGGTTGATCCCGATGATGATTGGCGCGCCTGATATGGCACTTCCACGGATGAACAACTGGAGTTTCTGGATCCTGCCCTTCGCCTTTACTATTTTATTGAGCTCACTGTTTATGGAAGGCGGCGGCCCTAATTTCGGTTGGACCTTCTACGCACCACTCTCGACCACTTATAGCCCTGACAGCACAGCATTATTTGTATTCTCTATTCATATCATGGGGATAAGTTCGATCATGGGGGCCATCAACGTGATCGTCACCATAGTCAACCTGCGCGCTCCCGGCATGACGTGGATGAAGTTACCGTTGTTTGTCTGGACTTGGCTGATTACCGCCTTCTTGCTGATCGCCGTAATGCCCGTACTCGCGGGCGCCGTTACTATGGTGTTAACCGATAAGTTTTTCGGTACTAGCTTCTTCGAGGCGGCAGGTGGTGGTGATCCTGTGATGTTCCAGCATATCTTCTGGTTCTTCGGTCACCCCGAAGTCTACATCATGATTTTGCCTTCCTTCGGCATTATCTCCGCCATAGTTCCGGCTTTCAGCCGTAAACCATTATTCGGCTATTCATCCATGGTGTATGCCACGGCGAGTATTGCGATTCTGTCCTTCCTCGTGTGGGCGCACCATATGTTCACCACCGGTATGCCTGTGTTTGCTGAGTTGTTTTTTATGTACTGCACTATGCTGATTGCCGTGCCGACTGGGGTAAAAGTGTTTAACTGGGTAGCGACCATGTGGCGCGGCTCATTGAGTTTTGAAACCCCAATGTTGTTCGCGGTGGCCTTTATTATCCTGTTCACTATTGGCGGCTTCTCTGGCCTGATGCTCGCCATCACGCCAGCCGACTTCCAATACCACGATACTTACTTTGTGGTGGCCCACTTTCACTATGTGTTAGTCACTGGTGCGATTTTCTCCATCATGGCGGCGGCCTATTACTGGTTGCCAAAATGGACCGGCCATATGTACAGCGAAAAGCTAGGCCAGTGGCATTTTTGGTGCTCAGTAATTTCGGTCAACGTGTTGTTTTTCCCGATGCATTTCTTAGGTCTTGCGGGTATGCCAAGGCGTATTCCCGATTACTCGATTCAATTTGCCGATGTAAACCAAATCGTGTCGATTGGGGGTTTTGCCTTTGGTCTTTCTCAGCTAATTTTCCTCGTGCTGGTGATTAAGTGCATTCGGGGCGGTGAAAAGGCGCCCGCCAAACCTTGGGAAGGCAGCGAAGGCTTAGAGTGGACCCTACCCAGCCCTGCGCCCTACCACTCTTTCACCACGCCACCCGAGGTGAAATAACATGCAAGGCCAACCCCATCAGCCCAACATCAAGTCCAACCGTAAGCTCATCAGTCTGCTGGTGCTGGGCTGCCTTGGGATGTTTGGCTTTGGGTTCGCCTTAGTGCCGCTCTACGATGTGTTGTGCGAAAAACTGGGTATTAATGGCAAAACCTCTAATACTGCCAGCAGTTATCAAGCGATCACTGTGGACAAGAACCGGGTGGTAACGGTGGAGTTTATCTCGCAGGTGCAGACGGGCATGCCGTGGAAATTTGAGCCACAAACGAAACGGCTCGAAGTGCATCCAGGAGAACTTATTCACACGGCATTTCTGGCGCAAAACGTCTCGAATAGAGCGATCGTGGGCCAGGCGATTCCTTCTATTTCGCCCGGACAAGGCGCGGCTTATTTCAATAAAACCGAATGTTTTTGCTTTAACCAACAACACTTAGCCGCCGCGAGTCGCGCCGAGCTACCGTTGATCTTCTTTGTGGATCCTCAATTACCCGAGTCTATCCACACCTTAACCCTCTCTTACACCCTCTACGACATTACCGACAAGCAGTTAGCGTCTGCCATAGAGCAAGGAGCTGCAAAATGACCACTAAACATGAGACTTACTACGTCCCCGCCCAGAGTGCTTGGCCGATTGTTGGTGCTATCGGCTTGTTTTTAATTGCATTCGGGGCAGGACATTTTGTACATCAACTCAAATCTGGCGCTTCGGGTGGCGGCTATATTCTACTGGTTGGCATAGCCGTCATCCTGTTTATGCTGGTTGGCTGGTTTAGAACCGTGATCAAAGAATCGATGACGGGCCTCTATTCCCATCAAATGGATAGATCGTTTCGCCAAGGCATGAGCTGGTTTATCTTCTCCGAGGTGATGTTCTTTGCCGCCTTCTTCGGCGCCTTATTTTACGCCCGTATGGTCGCAGTGCCTTGGCTCGGCGGTGCCTCCAACAATGCCATGACCCACGAAGTCCTGTGGCCACACTTCGAAGCCGTTTGGCCACTCCTCACCACGCCTGATGGCACCAAAACCGAAGCCATGCCATGGAATGGACTACCGCTAGTCAACACCATTGTGCTGTTAACCTCCTCTGTCACGCTGCATTTTGCCCATATCAGCTTAGAAAAAGGTAAGCGTTCGGCCATCACCCTCTGGCTTGGGCTCACAATTTTGTTGGGAATTAGCTTCCTTGCTTTGCAGGCGGAGGAATATAGCCATGCCTACCATGAGATGGGGCTAACGCTCACCTCGGGCGTGTATGGCAACACCTTTTTCCTGCTGACGGGTTTCCACGGCATGCACGTCACCTTGGGTACTATCTTTCTATTAGTCTTGTTTTTCAGAGTGTTAAAAGGCCACTTTAGTGCGGATAAGCATTTTGCCTTCCAAGCAGGCAGTTGGTACTGGCACTTTGTCGACGTAGTTTGGCTCTGCCTGTTTATCTTTGTTTATGTGCTTTAAATATTCATTGAAACAATAAGTTGAAAGCTTAAGGCGTGGGATTGAGACCAAGTAGTCCAGTCCCCAAAGCCACCAGCAAGAGCAGGATCACTAGTACAGAAAATATCACCCTACGGCCCAAATAGCGGCTCATAGGCACAGGGTGATCAGCGGTTTGATCGTCACCTTTAACCATAATAATTAAGGCTCTGCCTAGGTTAAAAATGATAAACAGTAACAGCAGTACTAAAGCACACTTAAAAATGAACGGGATGTTCATACGCTATCCTTATGTTTTGCTGACCAAATTAATAGGGTTGCCAAGATATATCTGGGTGCATAGGGGAATGTTGTTACTGCTCTTATTGACTGTGGTGGTATTCGTGATTTTGGTCAAGCTGGGTTTGTGGCAAATGGATAGGGCTGCGGAAAAAACCGAACTACTCGCACAAATGGAGGCCAGACAATCCGCTGCCGCACTCAATCCCGAACAGCTCATAGCTGAATTGGCTAAAGGCATCGTTACTGGCTATCGCCTTGAGGTTCAAGCTAGCCCCGTTAATCCACAAATCTGGTTACTCGACAATCAGGTCTATCAAGGGCAAGTGGGCTATCTCGCCTTTCAATTATTGCAAATAACGTCAGAAAATCAGACAAATCATCGCGAGCAACCTTGGCTGTTACTCGAACTCGGCTTTATCGCCGCTAAATCCCACAGAGATGCCTTGCCCGAAGTTAGCCCCATAGTCGGTGAACAGGTTCTTACAGGCCGACTCTATCAAAAACAGATTAATCCCTTGAGCCATCATTTATTAGCAGAACCCTTCACCACGGAACAAGGCGAACGGATTCGGTTTCAAAATCTCAATCTACCCGAGATGGCACAAATGTTAGGGCACCCTATCCTGCCCGTGGTGTTACAACCCGATGCCTTGCCCCAATTACAACCCGCGCAGGCCTTACCCCACCCTTGGCAGCCTTTCCCGCTCTCGGCCCAAAAGCATTGGGGTTATGCATTGCAATGGTTTGCCATGGCAACCGTGTTTGCGGGGCTGATGGGTTGGCAAGCACTGAAATACCTCAAAAAATCACGACAACGGCATCGAGCCGATAAGGAAGCGACTAAAACCGAGTAACAGATACCTGCAAGATGTTAATAAAAAACAATAAAACAAAGCATTAGGGACAATAAGAGGAGCAAATATGGACTCCCAACAAACAGCCAAATACCGCGCATTGGGGTTATTGCTACTGGCCTTTATCGCGCCTGTGGTCATCGCTAAGTTAGTGCTGAGCATGCATTGGTATCAAGGCGGCTCCACCAACCACGGTGAGCTCATCAGCCCAGAAACCAGTTATACCAGTCTTGGCCTTAACAATCCTCAGCCTAAGGAATGGCAACTGCTGTATTTATTGCCCGCAAAGTGCGATGAAGCTTGCCGCGAGCGCTTGTATATATTGCGTCAGAGCCATACCGCCTTAGGGCCCGATCAGGCTCGTGTCGAACCGCTTATTCTTGTGAATCCAGACAGTGACTTAAGTGCATTAAGCAGCTTTAACTTCAACACTCAGCCCGCAAGCCAAAGCCTCATTCAATGGCTTGACCAACAGCAGTTGATTATTGTCGATCCACTCGGCGCACTCGTGCTGCGTTACCCCCAAGTACAAGGCAAGGCGGCACATTTAGCTCAGGGTAAGGCCTTGGTCGCGGATCTGCGTAAGTTATTGAAACTATCGAGGGTAGACTAATGCAACTGACTTGGCTCCTACGCGTCACCATAGTCTTTACCCTGTTAGTGATTTTAATGGGGGCTTACACTCGGCTCTCGGACGCAGGACTTGGCTGCCCAGATTGGCCCGGTTGCTACGGCCATATCAAAGTACCCACCCACGACCATGAGATCTCCCATGCCCAAACCCTGTTTCCTGACCACGATATCCATCCCGAGAAAGCTTGGCTCGAGATGATCCACAGGTATATCGCGGGCGCCTTGGGCATACTAGTGTTACTGATTTTGATCCTTTGCTTGAAAACATCCCAAGCCCCCAAGAAACTGCCCTTTGCCATAGTGCTACTCATCATCTTTCAAGCGGCGTTGGGGATGTGGACTGTGACGATGAAACTAATGCCGATTGTCGTGATGTCCCATTTAATTGGCGGCTTTAGCTTGCTCTCGCTCCTACTCTTACTTTATCTGCGAACACGTCCGAGGCGAATTTTCGAAACCGCTGATATTCGCAGTCAGCGTGGTGCGGGCGCAGGATTTAATGGCGCCCATGGTTCGCGGATAGGCTCGAGCCTTAAATTTCTCGGCCAGAGTAAACACCTGCCGAAACTGGCGCTGTTGAGTCTGCTGGTGCTGATAGGGCAGATCATGCTCGGCGCCTGGACCTCCTCCAACTATGCCGCACTCGCTTGCACGGCTTTGCCGATTTGTGAAGGTAATTGGATGGATAATCTCGCCATTGCCGATGCGTTTTCCCCTTTCCAAGGGCAACACCCAAGCTTTGAATTTGGTGTATTGGATTACCATGCCCGCATGACCATTCATATCGCCCACCGCGTTGGCGCCATTATTACCGCCAGTCTATTGTTGTTGCTCGCCTATCGATTATTTTTCAGCACCCAGCTCAAGGCCCTTAGCCTATTGTTGGTCGCCTTAGTGATACTGCAGGTCAGTTTAGGGATTTCAAACGTGGTGATGCATTTACCACTGGGGATTGCCGTTTCCCACAATGGCGGCGCGGCGTTGCTACTACTCACCTTAGTCGCGATTAACTATTTCCTTTGGCGCAGGGCACCTTAATCATCGGGGGATTTATCATGGCAAAACCACTCTCTATCAGCAGTCACCCCAGTGTCCATTTGGCTTGGCGTGCCTATTTCGAGATGACCAAACCTAAGGTAGTGGCTTTAATGCTGCTCACCGTCTTAGTCGGCATGTGTTTAGCCATGCCCACCATACTGCCAGTCAAACCTTTAGTGGCAGGCTTGCTCGGCATCGCCATGATGGCGGGGTCGGCCGCCGCCTTAAACCATCTGATTGATAGGCGAATCGACGGCATGATGGCACGCACTTATAACCGACCACTGCCCAAGGGCCGAGTCTCAGCAACGAGGGCGTTGTTGTTCGCGGCACTCTTAGGCAGCCTAGGTTTTGTGATTCTGTATCTTTTCACTAATCCGCTCACCGCTTGGCTGACCTTTGCCAGCTTGATTGGTTACGCCTTGATTTATACCGCCTATTTAAAACGGGCCACACCACAAAACATTGTCATTGGCGGTTTAGCGGGCGCGATGCCGCCGCTCTTGGGCTGGACGGCGGTAACGAATCAATTCCATGATCATGCGCTATTGCTCGTCATCATCATATTCCTGTGGACGCCGCCGCATTTTTGGGCACTGGCGATTCACAGACGCGCAGAATATGCCAAAGTGGATATTCCCATGCTGCCCGTGACCCATGGGGTAGAATTTACTAAGACCTGTATCTTGCTCTATACGATTTTGCTGGCGATAGCTTGTCTATTGCCTGTCTTAGTCGGGATGAGTGGACCGCTCTACTTTGTATGCTCAAGTTTGCTCAGCACGGGGTTTATTTATAAAGCGTGGCAGTTAAAGTATCAGGATAGCGAAGGGCTGGCGATGCAGGTGTTTCGTTTTTCGATTTATCATTTAATGTTGTTATTCATGGCATTACTGCTCGACCACTATCTTTGGGCTTAATGTGCAACAAGCGATGGGTCGAGCATGGTCAAAGGACAAAATATGCAAGCAAGAATCTCCAACAAGATCTTAGTGATAGCGATTCTGTTAATAGGATTGGGTGGACTATTTGCAGTGAAGTTCAATCCACCTAAGCCCGTTGAGTTAGAGAGTGGTTTTTTGTTTCCCGAGGCGTTCGAGCTAGCGCCCTTTGAGCTTGTCGATCAACAGCAGAAACCCTTTACTAATGCCAATTTGAAGGATCAATGGAGCCTATTCTTTATCGGCTTTACCTATTGTCCCGATGTCTGTCCGACCACCTTAAACAAGCTCGCCGCCGCCTATCCTGAGCTGAAAAAAATTGCCCCCATTCAAATCGTGTTTTTATCCGTAGATCCGAAGCGGGACACCCCAGAGAAACTCCTCACCTACGTGAATTTCTTTAATCCTGAGTTTAAGGCGGTGACGGGTGAGCAAACCCAAATATTCCCCCTCACCCGCAGCCTAGGGCTCACCTATGCCATGGTAGGCGAAGGGGATAATTATCAAGTCGATCATAGTGCTGGCTATGTACTGGTTTCTCCCCAAGGCACGCGGGTCGCGGTATTTAAACCCACGGCAGCCTTAGGTAAAGCTCCTCAAGTACTCAATCAGGCCTTGATCAGCGACTTCGATAAAATCGTCAAAAGCTACAAACCTAAATAGCCGTCGCTGACGTATTACTCTTTAACCCAAGTGCCGTCGTCTTTGGGTCTCACCCATGCCTGCGAAAACCAGTAATAGCCGTTGCGCGTCTTGCTTGGTGCCGTGCAATTGTAGCGCGAGCGACCCGCTGGCAGGGCTAAATCGGCTTGAATACTAAATTCATTATCACTGCTCCAAGTTGGTGTTTTAGCGCCTTGCCCTTGGATATAACACATGACTTGCTTGGCCGAAATGTCACTCATATCCAGCTTAACCTTAAGCTCTGGGCGCCAATGCCCACCCTTAAGCTCTGGATCGCTAGGCGTTTGCTCAAGCACTGGCATATTGAGGCTGTATAACTTGGCTTTTAGGCTCTTTAGATCCGCATATTGCCCCGCCACAGGGAAGCGCGGCAATGCCGTGAGTGGCGAATAAGGGCCTGCCGCCCCTGACTGTTGGCCAAAGGCAACAAAGCCGTTTTCGGTCAACATGTCTTGAATCGCCTGATTGTATTCACCATAGGGATAGGCCAGCATTTTAAAATTCTGCCCAGTCGCCTCGCGAATCGCATTTTCGGTGTCCTGAATATTGGCCTTAATTCGCGCCAACCATTGGCTTTGAGATTCATTGTCCAGCCTGCGGATCAAATGCTCATGGGCCCAGCTGTGGTTAGCAATATCAGCACCTTCCTTGGAGAGCGTGATGAGCTGCTCCCAAGTCATCATCTCAGTAAACTTTTGTTTAATAGGCTCAATTGCCACAAATAAGGTGTAGGGAAAACCAAATTCCTTTAGGATGGGATGCGCTGTGGTCGCAATGCTGCGATAACCATCATCGAAAGTAATCGCCACCGTTTTGGCGGGTAAATCTTGTTTGTTTTTTATCGCTTCGACCACCTGCGATAACGGAATCACCTTAAAGCCATCATCCGCCAAGAACTGCATTTGCTCACGAAATTGTGCAGGCGTGACGCTCGTCGCCGCCGGCGTGGTTTCTGACACATGGTGATACTGTAAAATGACCACGGCATTGGCCGAAAAAGTCATCAACCCGAAGAGTGCCAATAACGCACGTTTAACCATAATGTGAATACCTCCAATATCAATGACTACTGCAAAATCTACCGCACTCGCGCTGCTGTTTAATGGCGCTAAAAATCGCCAACTGTTCGCGCTTGCACTGCCGATGATCCTCTCCAATATCACGGTTCCGTTATTGGGATTAGTGGATACCGCTGTGATAGGGCATTTGAGTGACGCCTATTATTTAGGGGGCGTCGCACTCGGGTCAACGATTATCACATTAATCATTTGGTTATTAGGCTTTTTACGAATGGCGACCACAGGCTTAGTCGCACAGGCCTATGGCGCAAACGATACCGCGAGCCAATTAAAATTGCTGGTTCAAGGCGCGATGCTGGCGACTGGACTGGGTATCGCGGTGATCCTATTGCAGCTCCCGATATTGAATTTAGCGCTCGGCCTCTCCGAGGCGAGTATGGAAGTGGAGCGTTATTGCCGAGAATATTTTCAAGTCCGCGTTTGGTCGACGCCATTCGCCCTACTCAATTTAGTTATGCTCGGCTGGCTCCTTGGCCGGCAACAACCCAAGGCGGCGATGTGGCAGCTTATCCTCGCCAATTTAGCCAATATTATACTCGATGTACTGTTTGTAATGGGATTCGGCTGGGGCGTAAAAGGCGCAGCACTCGCTTCAGTATGTGCCGACATCACCGCCTTTAGCGTTGCGCTCTACATGGTATTACAACAGCTTAAGCTGTCGTCTCAATTTAAATTTGACCAATTGCGTGTCCATCTGACGTTTGCCGGTTACGGCAAACTGCTCAAACTCAATAGCGATATTTTTATCCGCAGTCTATGCCTGCAAGCTGCCTTCGCCTTTATGACCTTTCACGGTGCAGGCCTTGGGGACAATACCGTCGCAGCCAATGCAGTGTTATTGAATTTACTGCTATTAATCTCCTACGCCCTCGATGGCATCGCCTATTATGCCGAGGCCGAAGTGGGCAAAGCCTATGGTCAAAAGCGTGCGCAGCAATTGCATGAAGCCGTGGTGCTGGCTTGGTGTTGGTCTGCCATCACAGCAGTTGGGTTTACACTGATCTTTAGCCTTTGGGGAAGCCATATTATCGAACTGTTGACCAGTATTGATAAGGTCAGAACCACAGCACAGACTTATCTGATTTGGTTGGTATTGCTACCGCTTTGGTCTTTTAGCTCTTACCTATTCGATGGAGTTTATATCGGTGCGGCGCAGGGTAAAGTGATGCGTAATAGCATGATTATCGCGACATTTGGCGCCTTCTTTCCGACATGGTATTTACTACAATCGCTATTGCCTTCTGAGCAGGCTAACCATGCTCTGTGGGCGGCCATGACGGCCTTTATGTTAATGCGAAGCCTGACCCTTGCTGCACATTATCGCTTTAGTAAGACATTTATTGTTAGTTAACTCAGTAAAGACAGTAGCTTACTTAGGTTTGACCGATTAATATACGCACAACTTTTGTAATATAAATGTGATATAAAATGAAAAGGATTTTACCTCTACTGCTCCTGTGGCTAAGCCTGCCACTGCTTGCCCAAACGGTACCACAACTTCCCGTCGAGGCTTTTGCTAGTATTCCCGATGTCAGCTCTGTGCAATTGTCACCCGATGGTAAAAAAATTGCCTCCATTGTTCGTGTCGAACAACCTAAACTCAAGGGAACCGTTGTCAGCATTCTCGATTTAGAAACGGGTGAAAAAGACGTTGCAGTTCATACTGATAACCAAAAATTTGTAATGCTGTCGTTAAGGTGGGCAAACAATACTACATTGTTAATAAAAGCTCAGTTTCCAGCAAATCGTTATGGAACACCAACAACCGAAACCCGCCTAGTTAAGTACGATTTAACCACTCGAAAGACTTCGAGTGTACTTGCTCCTAGTGTTATCGATCGACTCAGTTGGATCCCCCAACATCAAGGGCAAATTATTGATATGATGCCAGATGACTCGGAACATATTCTGCTATCCCTTGATGGCATGGGCCAAAATGTAGGGGAAGACAGCGTACTCAAAGTCAATCTGTCACAGGGAAAGTCCTCCTACATTCAAAATGCTAAGCGTAATATCATCGGCTGGGTTACCGACAGGCAGCACAAGGTCCGAATTTCCATCTATAACGATGATACTGAATACCGCATCTACGAACAGCCCGAACAAAAAGCAGAGTCTCGCTTGCTTTGGAGCTTTAAAGCTTTCTCTGAAGAGAGTGTCTGGCCACTGGGGTTTGATGCCGACCCGAATATTCTGTACGTACGCGCCTATCACCAAGGATTTGAAGCTATCTTTAAGGTGAATTTAACCGATCCTAAGCTCACCAAGGAGCTGGTGTACGCCAACGAAAATACCGATGTCGAAGGCGATCTCATCTATTCAGAATTAAAGAAAAAAGTTATTGGGATCAGTGAGGGTGATGGCGAAGAGTATACTTTTTGGGATCCTGAATATGCGGGCCTACAAAATGGGCTGAAAGCGGTATTACCCAATGCTCACAACTACATCACCCAATTTAGCGCCAATGAACGCCGCTATATCGTCTACTCCACCAGCTCGACTCAGCCCGGCACCTATTACTTTGGCGATAGGGATGAGAAGGCGCTGTTTCCGATTGCTGAGAGATATAGCAAGCTCAGCAGCGAGCAACTCGCCGACACGCAATACTTAAGCTACGAAGCGCGGGATAAACTCAAAATCGATGCTTACCTGACAGTGCCAAAGGGCCTCGAAGCCAAGCAACTGCCAACCATTATCTTCCCCCACGGCGGCCCCATTAGTTACGACAGTAATGACTTCGATTATTGGGCACAGTTTTTTGCCAACCGTGGCTACGCAGTATTCAGAATGAACTTTCGGGGTTCAGCAGGCTATGGCTATGAGTTTATGAAAGCCGGCCTAAAAAGCTGGGGGCTCGAAATGCAAAACGATGTGGAAGATGGCACGCGTTACCTAATCAATCAAGGGATTAGCGATCCGCAACGTATCTGTATTGTCGGCGCGAGTTATGGTGGTTATGCAGCACTGATGGGCGCCGCAATGACACCCGAACTGTATCGCTGCGCAGTCAGTGTTGCTGGGGTGACAGACGTGGCTTACCTGGTAAAATCCAGTCGCCGTTTTACCAATTATGAAGTCGTCAAAGAACAAATTGGCGATGACTTTAACGTCCTCTATGAACGCTCGCCCATCAGCAAAGCCGATAAGATCACCATCCCAGTATTACTACTGCATGGCGATAAGGACCGAGTGGTCAAGGTACAACACAGCCGCGAAATGTTTGACGAGCTAAAATCTCGTAAGAAAAACGTCGAATATATTGAGCTTGAAAATGGTGACCATTATTTGAGTAACAATGACCACAGATTAACCACCTTTAAGGCGCTGGATAAGTTTTTAGCAGATAACCTAAAAACTCAGTTGTAGCATCAAAGCCAAATATAAAAAACGCGACTCAAGGTCGCGTTTTTTCATTTAGCTCAACTCAAAAGATTAAGCGTAAGAATGCTCACCGTGTTGGTGATCGGTTACGTCACGCACACCCGTTAATTCACCAGGGAACATATCTAACAGTTGTTTTTCGATACCATCCTTTAAGGTGATATCCACTTGCGAACAACCGTTACAACCACCGCCAAACTGCAATACCGCAACGCCTTCTTTGGTGATCTCAACCAACATAATGTTGCCGCCATGGCTAGCTAATTGTGGGTTGATTTCTGATTGAATCACGTATTCGATACGCTCCACTAAAGGCGCATCACCCGCAACTTTACGCATTTTCGCATTTGGCGCTTTAAGGGTTAATTGCGAACCTAATTGATCGGTCACAAAGTCAATTGAGGCTTCTTCTAAGAAAGGTGCACTCTTTTCGTCTACCATAGCGCTAAAGCCATTGAATGCTAATTCAATATCATCGCTTTCAACGGCATCAGGTGGACAGTAAGACACGCCACACTCAGCTTGTGCGGTACCTGGGCTTATCACAAATACACGAATATGAGTGCCTTCAGGTTGATCTGCTAACAACTTTACAAAATGGGCTTGAGCCGCATCGGAAATCGTAATCATGGAAACCAGCTCCGTCAGGGGATACCTGAGTGTTTTAGTAAGAATTAGCCGTATGATACTCCTAGTCACTCGCGCTTTGTAGTCCCCTTGGGCGCAAGTTTATGGATTTTTGCCATAGTGATCACGATTCAAGCCTTATTTAGCAATTTATAAATAACACTTAAACATCAGCATTATGCATGAGTAAACAAGCATTAATAAAAAGAAAAGCGACTCAATTGAGTCGCTAAAAAGATCCTATAAAAGACAAATTATTTTGCGGCTTCTTGTCCGGCGATACGGCCAAAAACAATGATATCTGTATAAGCATTACCACCGAGACGATTGGTTCCATGGGTTAACCCCGTCACTTCACCCGCAGCAAATAAGCCCGGAATGACTTTTCCTTGTTCATCCAGTACACGAGTACGTGTATCAACCACAAGGCCGCCCATCGTATGGTGCACAGAAGGTGTCGCTTTTAAAATCCAATAAGGTCCTTTACTTAAATCGACTAATCCTGAGCGATGATTAAAGGCCTCATCCTTTCCTGTTGCGGCATAGTGATTAACGTCTTTAATCGTTGATAACAGCTTATCTTCAGGAATATTAAAGACTTTAGCGGCTTCTTCTAGGGTATCGACCTTGTACATTAGCCCATCTTTTGTGAATTCCTTCAGTTCACCTTGATGCATTTCAACTGTATGGGCAACGTTTTCAATGTCTTGATTCCAAAGCACATAAGTATAGCGGCCAGGCTGGGCTAGAATGGCATGCGAAATCACATCTCGGCGCTCCAATTCCTCAACAAAACGCTCACCCTTCTGGTTGATTAACACCGCACCAAAAAAACGAGAGTCTGCAATCAAGGCAATCGCGCCGGAGGTTGGGCTACAAATAGGATATGACTGGATATATCCCATGTTTTTAGCCGCTGCGTGAATTTTCTCTGCCATTACAATGCCATCACCAGTGCCGCCCGCATGGCCTGTACTACCATAGCGCTCGTCGAGTTCTGGATTGTATTTCTTACGCATCTCCATATTAGAGGAGAAACCACCCGTCGCAATCACAACACCGCGTTTAGCATGGTAAGTGATGGTTTTGCCATTATGTGTCGCTTCTACACCTACAATGCGACCCGTTTGATCTTGGATTAACTTTTCAGCCTTAGTATTGGTATGGATCGGTAAACCGACTTCATCAGCTTTAATCGAAAACTTACTAATGACCTCAGCCCCAGTATGACCTTTAGGGATTAATGCCCGTTTAACGCTGTGTCCACCAAACTGAAATAATTGATCTGGGTAGAATTCTACTTTGACGTAATCCCTTAGCCATTCAGCTGCGCCGACGGCATTATCGACCATGGTTTTAACCATTTCAGGATCACCTTTGAAATCACCACCTTTCAGCGTGTCGCTGATAAACAGCTCTTTGCTATCGGTAATTCCCATATTTTTTTGCACCCAACTACCGGCCACATTCATCTCAGCGCCAGAGATCAATGAGTTACCACCAATAATTGGCATTTTTTCAATAATAACAGCGGAGCGACCCGCAGCTTTCGCCTCTAAACCAGCGCTAAAACCTGCTCCACCCGAGCCAATAATCACCACATCATAGGTATATTCTGCTGGGGTTAACGCCTCACTTTTCTTAGCAGAAGCCGTTGCAACAAGAGTGACTCCCGCGGCTTCAATACTTTTACCCACGGCTTCTTTGAGCGCTTTAGACGTTACTGTGGCGCCAGCAATACCGTCAACCTCGATAGAGTTATTATCAATAATTGCCTGTTTAACATCTTTAAATACGGCACCAGCAAGGACTTTATTTTCCTTTTGCTTGAGTACATCAATCGCTACAATATGTCCGTCTTTGAATGTGGTTTCGACCTGCACTTCGCCATGCTTACCTTGAGCAGTGCCTTGGCTTTTTACTATTTGATGGGTCACTTGACAGCCGGCAATAATTGCTGTTGCAGTGACAGCAATACCAATAATGGATTTTTTATAATGCATTATAATTCCCTTATTATTTTTGATAAAAAATAGAACAACACCAAATGAAATGAGATTCTACTTATTAAAAATTCAACCTATTTGACAAACCGTTAAAACTGATAACCAATAGATACACCGTATTCAATCCCATCATTATATTGTGATCCCCAGCTATCATAATGAGTGACATATATTTTTGAAAAAATTGAATCAACAAGGTTTGTTTGTAATGTTGTGATTATCTGATGACCATAGCTGTCGTATGAAAATAATGCTTGATGCGCTTTATCCCTATCAATTTGCGCCTCATAATTCAAACTTAAACTATGTTTAAACCCTAGTAACTCAAATGGATACTTTGCATTTAAAACTACAGCATAACCTGATAGGTCGTTAAACTTCTCAGAGGTAGGGGAAAAGCTACCAATGGTATAGTTTAAACCGACCCCATAGTTTAGTGATAACTTTTGAATTTTTACATTGTGGGTAACACCTAAATAAAGATTATCTTCAACCAGCGTTTCACTCGCAGAGATAAAGTTCTGAGTCCAAAAGTTGAACTGCGATTCTCCGAGCTTATTTTCAAGTATTAATAATGACTTAATGGTAGTTTTACCATCAAGATGTTTCTGGTTTTCTGCAATTTCAGCCGGGTTTTCGAGCTTAAGATTAGCAAAGTAAGTCCCCCAGTCAGCAATTCCCAAATGATTCAACTTAACAAAAGGTTGATTAAAAACACCTGGGTTATCATTTTTTGTGTCACCGGTATAAAACTTATAACCTAAATCCACACTCGTTTTATTCACGTCAGCATATACTGAACCACTAAATACTATTGCGCTAACTAAAATAGATGCCACACTTTTTTTACACATAGATCCCCTCTCAACCATGTATTCTAGGAAGTATTTTCAAATACCTACCAACCAGTAAACCTTATATAATAACGTTACTACGAATATCATGATGACTATGTGATCTAAGCCCAACGGCGCTTTTGCATTTTAAAAGTGTGTGGTTTAATGCAGTAAATTTATCGTTTACATTATTTAGCCGTTAGATATTTCCAACCTGGCGGAAAATAAATTATTTGCAGATGAGATAGTAAAAATCCAACCCAATTGATTTGCGAGACGTTTCACCAGTAAAAGTCCTAAACCAAATCCATGCCGGCCATTACTATTGTAGAAATTAGTTATTTCTATACAACAAGCATCTTGAGTAATGCGAATATCCATCCCACCATGTTCAATACTATTCCTTAATAAATTGCTTAATATTATTTTTAGTGGATGAAGCTGAACGGGCAAACAAGTATCGTCAGAAAATAATTGAATTTTTTGCTCATGACCATGAACCCGTTGCTGCTCCTCGATAATACTGGCAAGCAAAGGCGATAACGCTACTTTTTCCTTTTCTAAGCTGGAACACTCTTTATTGGTCAACCACAGTAAGGTTTCAATGAGTGACTTCATTTGATTGGTTGCTTGGGAAGCATACAGCGTTGGTCCTGTAAGCTCACCTTGTTGTAATGTGAGGATTTCGAATGAAGATTGGCATATGGCGACTGGCGTTCTTAACTCATGGCTAGCAAAGCGTAAAAAATTAAGTTCGCGTTGCTGGGCCTCTTGAAGCTGTAAAATCGAGTTATCTAAAGCATCAACAATGGCTTTAAGTTCAGCGTATTCTTGTTGCGGTAAACTCAGTTTGCCTCCGGCTTCCCAATCATGCTGCTTAATCGCATGGCTAATTTGATGCACAGGCGTAATCACTTTACTTTGCATATAAAACGCTAAGCTTGCGCTTGCACAAAAGGTGATCAAGACAAGCAGCAAAATAGCCGTCATATTCTTAGGGGCAAAGTGCAAATCATGGGTAACGCTAAACTGTAGCCAAACGTAAAGCGGCTGGCCAGTTTGGGGGTAGTACACACTTAGCGCGTTAACAATGGGACCTTCTGCATGCTCATAGCGAATTGTGCTCGCATCTGTTAAGACTTCATTGTTATTTAACTTACGAATTTGCAGCGGAATATCTCGCCAATGAGCATAGACAGTTAAGTTATCGGTTTTTAGAATCGGCTGCTGTAATGGTTGCTGAGTTGGCTGTGCCGCCTTCAGTAATGCTTCGGCAGCTTGTCCTGCATTGTGCATTGTGACTTCATGCATAGAAATCATACCTGCACACATCATGCAAAGCGGGATAAAACTATTCACGCCTAAGGTTATTAAAAGAAAAATAACTCCCCACACTTGATAGCTACGCTTAAGGCTAAATTTAGGCGCTTGCATTGATTTCATCCCTAAGGCTTAAGCCAACGCCACGAATTGTATGTAATATTTGCCGCTCAAACGGGCGATCGATCACTCGGCGTAAAAGATGAATATGGCTGCGTAAGCTGTCACTATCTGGTGCACAGTCGGGCCAAAGCATTCGCTCAATCTCTTCTCTAGTCACCGTTTCTGGACTACGACGCGCCAATAAAGCTAGGATCTGCCATCCGGTTTTAGACAAAGCCAGCAGTTGCCCTTGCCGATACACCATGTGGTTTGCAAAATCGATTTCTAGGTCACCAATAATCAACCTTTGGGGTGCGGGACGACGCTGGGCTACCACCTTCAGCCGCGCGACCAGCTCCTCCATCGCAAAGGGTTTTATTAAATAATCGTCTGCACCCACAGTAAACCCACTCAAGCGATCATTCAGACTACTACGTGCAGTTAACATGATTACTGGTGAGGTAATGCACTGTGCTTTCCAGCGTTCACACGCTTCAATGCCATCCCCATCCGGCAAATTTAGATCGAGAATAATAGCGTCAAATTGCTGCTGGCTAATGAGCATCTCTGCTTGCGCTAGGTTGAACGCGTAATCGCACTCTATGCCACTCAATTCAAGATATTGAATGATGTTGTTAGAGAGCAGCCGGTTGTCTTCAACCAGTAATACCAACATATTTAGATCAACTCATATTGATGGGCGAGATGAATTAAGTTTGCTCGATTCGTCGCCCCAAACTTCCTACGCATTGATTCCATATGGTATTCAACTCCCCTAATGCTTATCGGGAGCTGGGTTGAAATTTCGTCATTCTGCAGGCCGTTTGCGACCATAACTAAGATATCTCTCGCATTATCTTTCAGTAGAGAACTTTGAAGAAACGGATTAAACAATGACTTATTACATTCAAATAGCTTGTTTTGGGCATCCTTTAAGGTCGCGCTCAAATCCGTTAATTGGATGTCCGAATCATCCAAATGACTCAGTAGAATAAAGCGACCCGCCCAATGTCGATTGCTATGGCATGCAACGGGCCAACTTAATACGGTTTGAATATGGTGCTTATTAAAAAGTCGGCGAGTCTTGTCACTTTTCTCACACGACAAGCGATACATATAAGATTTTGATGTATCTAACGAAAAACCAAAATTAAAATCACTAGCGGCAATCTGACTTAAATAAAAACGCTGCAATTGGGCAACTTTTGGGGATGAAGCTACGCTGGCAGTGGGTTTACGCAGCGAGGCTTGCGAGAACAAATTGGTTTCTTTTGGGAAGTGATAGTTTTCATACGCACAATGTGCGACCCCTTGAAACCAGAATCCACTAAAACCGTGCGGTTTCAAAGCAGCACTTATCGCCTGAATAACGTCTTGTAATGTCGATGCCATATTGGCATTTGATAGCGCTCGTTTAGCGTCCATAAATACCCCCAAACAAAATATGATTAGAAGGTATCTCAATACAAGTAACAAACAAAATCTATAGATACATATACTTACATTTGATCGCAAAATTAAAAGTTATTTTTTATATTCCATATTTTTGACATAGTTTTGACGTTCGTAACGCTACACTGCAACGATCTTTGTTAACTATAAGTTAGTTATCTCCAACAAGCCTGGCGCTTCGGCTCGTGCAAGACACCATATTTGAACATGCACGTAACGCGCTTCGAATAACTGGGCGATTTCCGCAACCGTCGTGCCTGTCGTCACCACATCATCCACTAATGCAATGCGTTGATAGGCAAAATCAGCATTTAACTCAAAGGCATCCTGTAGATTTCTTCGCCGCTGCGCACCATTGAGTCCAGCCTGTGGGCGGGTATCCTGCCGCCGTGTTAATCCTTGATCAACTAAGGGCAACTGTAAGCGTTGCGATAACTCATGGGCGATTAACCATGCTTGATTAAATCCACGTTGGCGCAGCCGATTAGGGTGTAAAGGGACTGGCACTATGGCCTGCGGTAGCGTGATTAATCCTTGCTGTTCAAGCTGACCAATGCGCGCCACTAAGGCTTGGCACAGAATGGGTAAGGCAGCGAGTTGCCCCTGATATTTAATAGCCGCTATCCAAGGGCCAAAGCCTTGATGATAACTACAGGGTGCGATGACTTTTCGCGGTTGATGACGTTGGCATTCACCGCAATACTCGAGTTCAAGTTGCATGGATTTGCCACAACCTAAGCAAATTGGGCTGTGATACAAACCCGTTTGCAGGCATATCTGGCAAAATCCGGCTTCCGTTGAATTTAGTGATTGGTGGCACAGTAAGCAACGGTTAGGTAAACTGCCTGCCAAGTAACGCTGCCCCCAATACGAAACTAAGCGTAAAAACTTCGCCCCTTGCTGCGACCAAATCCATTTGCTATCGCCTGACATACAACATCCTATTAGAGGTATTTTAGTGAACGCTACAACGTCTGCTCATCATCCACTGCATATCGAAACCATTGGCCAAGGGCCAGATCTGGTGATGATCCACGGTTGGGGGGTTAATAGCGCCGTGTTTACGCCGCTCCATGAGCAACTGTCTGAGTATAGGGTGCACTATGTCGATCTGCCTGGCTTTGGCTTAAGTCAACCAATCGTAGGCGATTTATCGACTTGGGTGGATGCCCTAATCCATGCCTTGCCCGCCAATGCAATTTGGGCTGGCTGGTCACTAGGCGGATTAGTCGCCACTCAAGCCGCCATAAGCTATCCCTCCCATGTCAGAGGATTAATAACTATCGCGTCCTCGCCCTGTTTTATGGCAAGGGAGGAAGAAGCATGGCCCGGTATTCCGCCACAGGTGCTCAGCATGTTTGGCGAGCAGCTTGGGCAAAATTTACCTAAAACGATTGAGCGCTTTTTAGCGATTCAGGCCATGGGCAGCGAAACCGCCAAAGACGATATTAAGCAGCTGCGGGATTTAGTCTTGGCACGCCCGCTACCCAATGCTGCGGCCTTAACTCAAGGTTTGGATATGTTGAATCAAATCGATCTTAGGCCACAGCTGTCGGCGATACAGCAACCTTGGCTACGGATTTGGGGCAGGCTCGATGGACTCGTGCCCAAACGCGTGCAACCTCAAATGCCCACCGCAAGCCATATCACAGATGTGATGCTCGCCAAGGCATCCCACGCACCGTTTGTGTCCCACAGGAAAGAATTCTTGCAAGCAATCACACCTTGGCTGGCGCAATTCAAGGACTAGCGCTTTATCTTTGAGCAATAAATGGCTAGTATTTAACCATTAAGGCTACAAGGAATTTTTCATGCTGCTTGTCAGTAATTACCCCCAAGTTCCGCTAGCGACCACCAATGTCGCGACGGACTCGGCTCGGGTCGACAATCAGCTAAAACCAGTGGTAATCCCACCTCAGGCTGCGACTAAAGGCCATGAAGAACGCGCCTTTAACCCGCAAAATGAACGTACTGCTGACCAAGCTCAGCAACAGGCTCGATTACTTGAGCAAAATCAGCAACAAGTTCAACAAAAGCAGCAGCAACAGCAATCCTCGCAGCAACAGAGTCAACAACAGCAAGAAAAACAAGCTCCAGTTGTGGCTGCTGATCGCGCACTTCCTAAAACGCTTAGGGTGCCAGTCCGAGGTCCTGCGGCCTTGCAACGCAAGGATATTCGCTTAAAGGTTGGCCAAAACAATACTCCGCCAACAAATACTAATGCAAAAACCAATACCAGCGCCGCTCGTCAACCTATACAAGGGGAGTCACCTCAGTTTTATCAACAAGTTGGGCAACGTATTAGCCAATATTATGCACAGCAGACTCAACCAGAGGCCGAGCCCGCCATGTCGTCATGGATTTGATGGGTTATGGCGTGTAGAAATAAAAATGCCGCTGATTAAACGGCATTTTTTATGCGGTTATTTGCTCGAGTTACCCGAGCGATACAGCTCTTGCTGGTAGGCTAGGCTGCCCCACAGAGCCCAACTTAAGGCCTTTTTCTCTAGCGCCTGCGCCGCGGGCGCATAAGGCGTTAAGTGCTCAGTTTTTTCATCATATTGGAAACCTTGCGCCGCTTTCTCTGGCTGCAGGATCACCACATCCTTGCCTTCCATCAACGCAAAATTTTTGTCGTATTGCATCAGTGCACGTCCAGGCCAATCATCGCTGACCTGAGTTAAGTCACGCCCTAACATAGGGTAAGAGTCTGAAATACCAATCAAAGATAACAAGGTTGGCGGTAAGTCGATTTGACTCACGATACGGTGATCGCGTTTTGGTGCAACATTATCCCCAAGGATTAACCCAGGAATACGGAAACGCGATACTGGCACCAGATCCGCACCACCGACTCGACTGTCATGGTCAGCTACCACAATAAAGACTGTGTCCTTCCAGTAGTCGGCATTTTTGGCCAGCTTAAAGAACTCACCAATCGCATAATCGGCATATTTTGCCGCGTTATTACGGGTTTGTTTTGGTTGCTCATACAGCTCAATACGGCCATCGGGGAATTCGAATGGATCGTGGTTACTCGAGCTAAACACTAAACTAAAGAACGGTTTACCTTCGCTATGCAGACGCTCAAACTCACTATTTGCCTTACGCATTAAATCTTCATCAGAAGCACCCCAAGAGCCGACAAACGCAGGAGATTTATAATCCTTCTGATCGATAATGTCGCTAAAACCATTCCCGAGGAAGAAGCTACGCATATTGTCAAAATGGCTCTCACCACCATAGATAAATTGGGTGGTATAGCCGTGATTTTTTAACAATTCAGCGATACTGAAGAAACCCGTCTGGCTCTTGCCTAATTTCACCACCGCACGGGCTGGCGTAGGGGTAAAACCAGTCGTGACAGCTTCGATTCCGCGCACAGAGCGTGTGCCAGTGGCGTAGAGATTATCGAAATACCAGCCTTCCTGTGAGAGGGCATCGATATTCGGCGTTAACGGCAAACCGCCTAAACTCCCCACAAAACGGGCTCCCAGACTTTCTTGCAGCAAGATCACTAAATTTTTAGGCTTTCCGGTATAACTGGCTTGGTTAAAACTCAGAGAGGGAAGTTCATTTGAGGTAAACGCACTCTCAGGGCGACCGCTCTCCTGCCTAATGACCTTGATAATCTCATCTTTGTCCAAGGAGCCATACACCTTAGAAGCATCTTCCTCACTGCCCATTTGTTTGATCGCAAACACTAAAGAATAAGCGGAGTTGATCACTAAGGAGTTTACTAATGGATCATCGGCAAATGCCACCATCGCTGGGTTAATCGGTCTATGACCTAAGGTTGAACGCGCACCCAATAGGGTCAAAACGATAACCAGCACGGCTAACACCGGGCGCCAATACCAACGGGGGAAACGCAGGTTTTTACACAACTTACCGCTCAATACCCAGCCACCCCATAGGGTTGCGATACTCAGCACCACAGAAAAAATCAGCTCAAGCTTGCGTCCCGCCCACAGCATCGACAGCACTTCTTTGGGATAAATCAAATACTCCACATACAAACGATTAGGGCGAATGCCATATTCCTCAATAAAAGCGGGCGTCGACACTTCGAGGAATAAGATAGTCCAGAGGCCTATGGTTAGCCATAAACGCAGAATCCATTGCCATGCTCGGCCAATCAAATGATCGCCCGAAAATATCGCCGTACCTAAAGCAGCCACACCCCATAACCAACATAGGGTTGCAATATCGACACGAATACCTTGCAGCAACAAATGCGACCAACCGTCAACAGCGGCTACACGTTCGCCCTGCCACAGGCCTAAACTGATTCGGCTAGCGGTAGCTATAGCTAGAACTAACAGACTGAAAATAAGAATGACGCGAAAGGGCCCGTGGGCGCCCTTGCGTCCACCAGCAGATAAACCTGACTGCATGTATTACCCCAAAAACATTAAACGCACACTCAGCTTTGGAGTGTCAATTTGAAAAATTACCAGAAGTTGCTATATGACAACCGATCTGGCTTAAGGTTGCATTAAATTGCCGCCTTTATATTACCTGTCGTAGCAAACATGCAACAATTTTGTGATTGAGGGGTAAAAAATGTCGACTCGGGCACATGCTAACACCCGAGTCGCATCGAGATGACTTACTTTTTCAGCTTAGCGAAAGCATCAGCAAAGGCATTGCCCATCGCCGCATTGACAGGGGCTGGCTTGGGTGCTGACCGCCCAGACTGAGGTTGTGATGATTTGTGTTGTGACGCTTTGTGCTGATTCGGCTTGCTACCCTGATGCTTACCCTGCACTGGCGTGCGAGTTTGCGACTTACTCAGATCAATCGCCTCATCCAGACGCATACTCAGGCCAATTCGGCGGCGCTCCACATCCACTTCCATCACCTTCACTTTTACCACATCACCCGCTTTGACCACGGTATGGGGATCGGTAATAAATTTGTCGGTTAATGACGAGATATGCACTAAACCATCTTGGTGCACGCCGATATCCACAAAGGCACCAAAGTTAGTCACGTTGGTGACAACGCCTTCAAGAATCATCTCAGGTTTCAGATCCTTAAGCTCTTCAACCCCATCTTTAAACTTAGCGGTTTTAAACTCGCCACGGGGGTCGCGGCCAGGTTTATCTAGCTCGCTAAGGATGTCGGTCACTGTCGGCAGACCAAACTCAGGAGTCGTAAACTCCTGCGGTTTGATGTTGCGTAATAATTCTGAATTGCCGATAAGGCTCGCCACATCGACTTGTTTGGTCTTGGCAATCGTTTCGACCAACGAATAGGCTTCGGGGTGAACCGCTGACATATCCAATGGATTATCGCCGTCACGAATACGTAAAAAGCCTGCGGCTTGCTCAAAGGCTTTAGGGCCTAAACGCGGCACTTTTAACAGCTCTTTACGATTTTTGAAGGCGCCGTTGGCGTCGCGGTAATCCACCACGTTTTTGGCCAAGGTTTTATTTAAACCTGCAACTTGCGATAGCAAAGGCACAGATGCCATGTTTAAGTCCACGCCCACACCGTTTACGCAATCCTCGACCACGGCCTCGAGCGAGCTAGAAAGCTGGCTTTGACTCACATCGTGTTGATATTGACCAACGCCAATAGACTTAGGCTCAATCTTCACCAGTTCCGCTAATGGGTCCTGTAAACGACGGGCAATTGAGACCGCGCCGCGAATCGAAACGTCTAGCTCAGGGAATTCCAGCGCCGCCAGCTCTGATGCGGAATACACCGAGGCGCCCGCCTCGCTCACCATCACTTTGGTCAGCTGTGGTTGGCTATCCTTGAGGCTGGCGATCAACTCAGCCGCTAATTTATCGGTTTCACGGGAGGCGGTGCCGTTACCAATCGCGATTAACTCTACCTTATGCATTTGCACTAAGTTGGCGAGGGTACGAATCGACTTGTCCCATAAATTCTGTGGTGCATGGGGGAAAATCGTGGTGTGTGCCACCAACTTACCCGTGTTATCCACCACGGCGACTTTAACGCCAGTACGTAGACCTGGGTCTAGGCCCATGGTTGCCTTGGCGCCCGCTGGCGCGGCCATCAGCAAATCACCCAAGTTACGGGCAAATACGTTAATGGCTTCCGCTTCGGCGCGCTCACGCATTTGCGAGATAAACTCGGTTTCCATTTGCAGGGCAATTTTAATTCGCCACGTGGCAGTAACGACCGTTTTGAGCCACTGATCCACACTGCTATCGCCCAGCTTTAAGCCTAAATGCTCACTAATAATGACTTCGCAGTAACTGCCTTGACCCGCCTCTGCGCCAGGATCGGCATTCATCGATAACGACAGGAAGCCTTCATTACGGCCACGGAGCATAGCTAAGGCGCGGTGAGATGGCACTTTGGCCAAAGGTTCGTTGTGCTCGAAATAATCGCGAAACTTCGCGCCTTCCTTCTCTTTGCCGGCAATAACACGGCTCTCTAACACACTGTTTTGGCTTAAATGTTCGCGAACTTTACGCAGTAATTCCGCATCTTCGGCGTAACGCTCCATCAGAATGTAACGGGCGCCTTCCAATACCGCTTTGGTGTCGGCAAAACCCGCTTCCAGATTCAGATAACCCGCAGCCAATGCTTCAATATCGGCATTGCGATCCGCTAACAAGGTTTCGACCAGCGGCTCTAATCCCGCTTCAATGGCAATTTGGCCCTTAGTGCGGCGCTTAGGTTTGAAGGGAAGATACAGATCCTCGAGACGCGTTTTACTATCGGCGCCTTCGATTTCCCGTTGCAGCTCAGGCGTTAACTTACCCTGCGCTTGAATGCTGGATAAAATCACCTGACGTCTGTCATTTAACTCACGCAAATAACCTAAACGGCTGTACAGCGTGCGTAACTGGGTGTCGTCTAAACCACCAGTCGCCTCTTTACGATAACGGGCGACGAAGGGAACAGTGGCACCATTGTCGAGCAAATCTATGGTGGCAGTGACTTGATGCTCACGAACATTGAGTTCCTGAGCAATAATTTGGGCAATAGTCTGCATAAATAAAGTATCGTGCCTAACGGTTTGATTAATCCTAATTGCGCCCAAGATACCACAGGCGCAGTCGTTGTTTCATATGATGCGAGCGATTTGCCGCTGAAAATCGCCGAGAGTTTGATCTCGCGAGGTTTATTCCCCCTCGTCCGCGAGCGACGAGTCAAGCAAGGTGTCGAACGGCGTATAACGGATTTCGTTGATATACCATGTCTTTGGGCCAGAGGGCGTTTGCACCACCACTTCATCATCAACTTGTTTGCCAATAAGCGCCCGCGCCATGGGGGAATCAATAGTGATATAACCCAGTTTAGTATCGAGCTCATCTTTACCGACAATCCGATAACGCACCCGCTCACCCGCGTCGTTTTCAAGCTCAAACCAAGCACCAAAGTAAATTTTGCCTTCCTGCTGCGGAGAATAGTCGACAATTTTGAGTTCTTCGAGACGCTTAACCAAATAGCGAACACGACTATCTATCTGACGCAAAAGCCTTTTATTATAAGTGTAATCCGCATTTTCACTTCGATCGCCCTGCGCGGCGGCCTCTTGCACTTTGAGGGTGATCTGCGGGCGATATTCCTTCCACAGGTATTTTAATTCTTTATCTAAGGTCATCCAGCCTTGGCGGGTGATCAAATGCGCTTTCATGTTAAGACTCTATAGTTAACTAACAACGAGCATAATTTTAAACAGGCATGGCACTGATGATACTCAGAGTCGACGCCAAAGTTAAGGACTAGCAAAAAGCACCGCTGCCAGAAATGCCAATTTAGTTACAATTTCATATGTATAGTGAATATATTCAACGATTCCCATGCAATTTCATTTGCTTAGTATTAACATGAGTTGGCAATTTGTCGCATTCGACCGTGGTTGGCTTACATCATGAGCTAGTCGCTCAGATTGAATCCAGCTATATTAAGCGCATTCTTGGCAGATTCGTTTTCAATTTCAGCCAGTTAATCTTTGTTGTATGACGGCATAAAAAATAAAAGCAATAATCCGAGCAATTTAAGGACATCCCATGGGACAAGAAACCTCGAAAATCCTCGTTGTCGATGATGATATGCGCCTACGAGCACTACTCGAGCGTTACCTGATGGAGCAAGGCTATCAGGTACGCAGTGCGGCCAATGCTGAGCAGATGGACCGTTTACTGGAGCGAGAAAACTTTCATTTGATTGTGCTCGATCTGATGTTGCCCGGGGAAGATGGCTTATCTATCTGCCGTCGTCTGCGCCAACAGGGCAGCACCATTCCGATTGTGATGCTCACCGCCAAAGGCGATGAAGTCGACCGCATTATCGGCTTAGAACTCGGTGCCGATGATTATCTGCCAAAACCTTTTAATCCGCGTGAATTGTTGGCGCGGATTAAAGCGGTGATGCGCCGCCAAATACAGGATGTGCCCGGCGCGCCCGCGCAGCAAGAAGCCGAAATTAGCTTTGGCGAGTTTTCACTCGACCTAGCTACCCGTGAGATGTACCACGGTGATGAAGCCATCGCGCTGACCAGTGGCGAATTTGCGGTATTAAAAGTGTTAGTCACCCATCCACGGGAACCGTTATCGCGGGACAAACTGATGAACCTCGCCCGTGGTCGTGATTATTCGGCGCTCGAGCGCTCGATTGACGTGCAGGTATCGCGTCTACGGCGCTTAATTGAAAAAGACCCCGCTAATCCGCGCTACATTCAAACCGTGTGGGGATTAGGCTATGTATTTGTACCCGACGGTGCCGCCCGTCGATGAGCTGCTTTTGGCCTGTTGTTGACGCTTTTTTGGCACGACTATGAAACTTAAGTGGTGGCAGCGACTCCTTCCGCGCAGCGCCTTTAGTCAAACGGTACTGCTGATTGGTTGTTTGCTGCTGATCAATCAGCTGGTGTCCTATGTCACTGTCGCAGTGTATGTGTTAAAACCCAGCTATCAACAAATCAACCAGTTAATCGCCCGTCAAATCAATCTGTTATTTGTCGATGGTGTCGATATCGGCCGCGAGCATTTAACCATAGTCGATGCACTCAATGCCAAAGTCCGCGACGATGGCATGAAGGTGTATAACCAACAGCAAGCCCGTGAAGCGGGCATCGAACAAGCCACCTACTACGGTTTTTGGTCATCACAGATGTCGGAATATCTCGGTGGCGATGCCGAAGTCCGTGTCACCCACGGCAGTGTTTTGCAAATTTGGATCCGCCCACCGCAGGCGCCGTCTGTGTGGATTAAAGTGCCGCTGATTGGGCAAAATGTTTCCGACTTGTCGCCACTGACCTTGTACTTGATGGTGATCGGCGCACTCAGTGTTGCCGGCGGATGGTGGTTTGCTCGCCAGCAAAACAGACCATTAAGGCGCTTACAAAAAGCCGCGATCTCGGTGTCCCGTGGCGAGTTTCCCGATCCTTTGCCGCTTAAAGGCTCCAGCGAACTGGTGGAAGTGACCAACGCCTTTAACCAGATGGCCCATAGCATGAAGCAGCTAGAGCAAGATCGTGCACTGTTGATGGCGGGAATTTCCCACGATTTGCGCACGCCGCTGACCCGCATCCGCCTTGCCTCTGAGATGATGGTTGAAGAAGATCAATATCTTAAAGACGGTATCGTCAACGATATTGAAGATATGGATGCCATTATCAGCCAATTTATTGCCTATATTCGCCAAGATCAGGAAGCCAGCCGCGAGCCCGGGCAAATCAATAAACTCATTCAAGATATTGCCCAAGCCGAAGCCAACCGCGACGGTGAAATTGAAGTCGTGCTGAGCGATTGCCCCGAGGCCTTATTTCAAGGGCTGGCGATTAAGCGGGTGTTGAGCAACTTAGTTGAAAACGCCTTTCGTTATGGCTCCGGCTGGGTGCGGATAAGCTCGCAATTTGATGGCAAACGCATCGGCTTTAGCGTTGAAGATAATGGCCCAGGGATAGATGAATCACAAATTCCTACACTCTTCCAACCTTTTACCCAAGGTGATATTGCCCGTGGCAGTGTCGGCTCAGGGCTTGGGCTCGCCATCATCAAACGGATTATCGACCGCCACCAAGGCCAAATTACCCTCTCGAATCGCGCCGCAGGCGGTTTAAAAGCCCAAGTTTGGCTACCGCTAGAATAATCCCAAAATCATAATGACAACGCTGACATTTGATTGGTTCTGTCATATTTATGTCACGCGAAATTCATAAACTTTAGGCAGTTAACTTACCTTAAGTTTCCAATGAAGATTGCATCATGAAGATTTCGACCTTGTCACGTACTGCTTCAGCGCTGTTGTTATTGCTTGCGGGATTATTAGCAGCAGTAGTACTTTGGAGTAGCGATCAAAGACAGCAGATTGAGCAACAAACCCAAGTACTCCAAGGCCTGCAACAGGACTTTCTCGTAGGTGTGCGCCGCGATCTTGATGGCTATTTAACCAGCGGCAACGCGACCCAACTCGAAGAAGCCAAAGCCAAGCTGAGCAAAATCAAAAACCAACTCAGCGAACTCAACCTTGCCGCATCAGGTAATGCCGATGAGGAATTACAGGCCGGCCTGAATCAATTCATTCAAGACTTAGACACTAAATACCGCGCGGCGGGCAAACTCGCAGGTAACCCAAGACAACTGCTGGCCCACGCCGAATCCGAAATGCTCGACTATAACCGTAGGCTTGGTAGCTATGCCGACAAAGGCTTAGCCGTTAATGCAGCAATAGCCGAGCAATATTTGCAATTAAGCCGTGACTTTCCCAGCATTGTTTATCAACTGTCGCAGCTTACCGATGGCTATCTCATTGATAAAAATCAGCAACTTAAGAATATTCTCGACAGCACCAGTAAAGCGCTTAACCAATGGCGCGATCAACTCAACACCCTGCCATTAATCGGCGTATATGAACAACAGGAAGCCGATGAATTTGCCCTCGGCGCAAGTGAGCCAGAGCAAATTGAAGTGGGCGAAAATGATCGCAACGAGCTGTTAAGCCTTGCCAATCGATACAATAAAGAAGTCGCCAACACCCACCAATTGCTGCAAGCCAATCAGGAGATGCAAGCGCAATTAATTCAAGCGATTGGCAGAGTTGAACAGCAGCTCATTGCCCTCGGTGAAGCACAGGCCGCCAAAAACCAACAGCTCAAATATGAGTTACAAGTCATTCTTTATGCGATGGTTTCGATTATGGCGCTGTTTGCTATCGGCTATTTAATCCTGCAACAGAACCGCGTGGTTAACCCCCTCAAACGCCTCAATCAAGCCTTTATGCAATTAAGCGAGTCCAACAGCCGTGAACGTTTGGACATCAATCGCCGCTGCGAAACTGGCCAAATTGCAGGGCATTTTAATCAGCTACTGCATCGCTTTGAACAGGAAGATGAACTGCAGCGCCAACAAATGACTAAGGTTTCTCAATCCTTAAGTCAGCTGGTCGCGCGCATTACTCAACTGTCGCAGCACACCGAACACACTCAGACCATAGTCGCCGACACGCAGTCGCAAACCGAGCATATCCGTAGCCTCGCCAATGAGGTCAGCCATACCTCAGCACTGGTTGAACAAAGCGCAGCCGAAACCATGCGCCAAATGCAGTCGAGCCAAACTGAGGCCGAAGCGGTACTGAGTGCCACAGAGCAAACCCAAACGGCGGTTGGCCTTTGCCATGCCTCGCTCGAAAGCCTGAATAACTCAGTGGCAGATGTGGCAAAAATCATTGATGTAATTGGCAATATCGCCGAGCAAACTAATTTACTGGCACTTAATGCCGCCATTGAAGCCGCCCGCGCAGGCGAGCAAGGTCGCGGTTTTGCCGTGGTCGCCGATGAGGTGCGCAGCCTTAGCCAACGTACTCAGGTGTCGTTAAATGAAATTGTGAAAATCCTGCATCAGCTCACCCAATCTAACCTTGCTCTCGGCGAGAGTGTCGATGGCATTGCCCAAGCGACCGATAGCCAAAAACAGCGGGCACAGAGCCTATGGCAAATGGCACAAACCGTACAAAATCAAGCGAGTGAAATGGCCAATACCGCCAAACAAGGCTCGCTCAACGCCAAGGAACAGGTGGATTACCTCGATGAATTTGTTCGCAGCATGGATAACCTGAAAGACCAAGCGCAAACCAGTTCGCAGCAGAGCGAAGTCATCGCCCAAGAAGTGCAGCAAAGCGTGGAAAATATCGAAACCAGTTTAGGTATTGCCGACAGTCGTGTCGTGCCAATGCGCGCGGCTTAAGCTTAAGCACATAAAAATGGCAGCAAGAGATCAATCTCGCTGCCATTTGCAGGGGTCGTTAACAGGCATTAGTCGTCAATGCGACAACTGTGGATTTGCATGCCATCAAACTGACATTCCACATTAACCCATTTACCATCAAAGGTTGCTAATGAGGCATCACTAGCATGGTAACCCCACAGACTGTTCTGGCTCACCTTTCCGGTTAACTCCAGTTCATTACTCTGCTGTTCAAGATCAATTTCCTTCACTAGCCATTGGCCATCGGCTAATTCAACACCTTCAATTTGCAGCCATTTTTGATCAAGGGTTGCAAGGGTTAAGCCATCATCAAACTGGGTTCTCGCGTCGATAATAAAGGTAAAGCCATTGATTTGTAGCTGGTTATTGCTATCGAGCGTAGCTCGCCCTTCAAGCTCAAACTTGTTACCTAAATCGGGTAATGGGCCACCCGCATCTGAACTTTCAAAGTCGACCTCTTTGGCCCACAGGCCCTGCGCAGTAGATTGAATATCCACCTCTAGGCGCTTACCTTCCAGCAAATTGGTGCGATTACCATCTTCAAATTGAGTCTGTTCAGTCACATAGAGTCGTGTGCGGCTATTAAGCTCAAACTGGCTCTTGTCTTGGTTAACCCAAGTTACTGTGCCCTCTAACTCCATCTCGTTGAATGTCGGCACATCACTCGCATCTTCTACGTCGACTTCATGGGCCTTAAATACGGCGCCATCCTGTTGACCTTCAACCTCAACCCACACACCTTCGGCTAACTGCCCTTCTAACTCGGCATTGGCGTAATCGATCAAGGCTGAGCCTAGGCGGAATTGCTGCATAACTGGATCAAGCTCTGTTACTCGACCTTCAATTTCAGCAATTGCGAGATTAGGGAAAAGGTTAATCGACTCTACCTGCCATTGTCCGACCACTGTGGGGTAGCCATTTACCGCTACCCAATCGCCCTTTTTATATTGGCTAGCTGATGCAACGGCTAACTGTATGCTATTGACCGTAATATTATTTTGATTGATGGCACTGATTTCACCAACCAGCGCAGGATCGACCTCAACCGTTTTAGCCTGCTGACCTTGGTTAACCAAATCTAGGCGCATCCCCACTTGAATTGCTTTGGCATCCAGTGGTTGTTGTTGATAACGAATGTCTGCATTGGCGATATTAATCTTGTATCCATTCACAGTGATCTGTTGATGGTCTGCGGACACTTGAGTCACAGTCCCCATCACTTTAGCGGGTAAATTCGCGGGAGGTGGCGTCACATCCGTTGATGAACCGTCGCCACCACAAGCGGTTAATAGTAATGCGCTAATACCTACTAAGTGCTTATTCATTTTTTTCTCCCTTATTTACCTTGTTAAATCAACGGCTGGCATCTTAGTATGGGAAACGTCAAGCAAACGTGAAGAAATGAAGATAACGAATGAAAGTATTAATTGTTGATGACAATCATGATGTTATAGAAACAATCATGGACTATTTAACCCTCGAAGGCATTATTGCTGACTGCGCCTATCACGGTGAAAGCGCCATCAATTTAATACAGCAAAACCATTATGACGTGATCATTATGGATATTATGATGCCCAAATTAGACGGTATTCATACGGTCAAAAAACTGCGCGAAGAGCTGTTTTGTAATACGCCGATTTTGTTTTTAACCGCCAGAGATAGCCTGCAGGACAAAATTGACTCCTTTACCTCGGGCGGTGATGACTTTTTAAATAAACCCTTCGCCATGGAAGAACTATGCCTGCGTCTACGGTCACTGCATAACCGCGGGCCGCGTTTAGATGTAGGTATATTGCGCTTTGGTGAAATCAGCTTAAATGTCGCAACGCAGCAAGTATGCCGCGCGGGTAAGGAAATCAAGCTGAGTAAAATCCAACGCACGATTTTGACGCTACTGCTCAAACATGCCCCCGCTATTGTGAGTAAAGAACAAGTTATCGATGCAGTTTGGGGTGACGAAGCCCCCTGTAGTGACGCGCTTCGTAGCCATATTTACGGCCTGCGCAGTGCATTGGACAAAGGCTTTACAGATTCCAAACTAGAGACAATTCATGGCCAAGGTTACCGACTCCTCCCCTAAGCCATTACCGAGCTTATATAAAAAAATCCGCCTAACGTTTTTAGTGCTCACTAGTCTAATGTTCGCGATTTTCTGGGGTTTGATTTATATCGCCGAAGAACAAATTGAGGTCATTAGCCTTGAACACAAATTGGCGACCGAAACCCGCGAATACCAAAAAAACTATCAACGATTTGGCGATAAAGCTCAGCTCCCCGATATCCACGAACTCACCACCTATTGGAGCAAAGAGTTTGTGCCGCAATGGCTGCAAGCTTATCAACAAACGGGTTTTTATGAGCACCAATTGGGCGCCGAAGATAAGCACTTTTTGATTTCGCCGCACCCATCAGGACAAGGTTTATTGTATGTGGTGTATAAGGATGATGCGGATGACTTTCTCGATGGATATGAGGACAGGCTGCATATTTTGATATCCCTCTTCGGAGTAGGTTTACTGCTGTTCATCATGGCCTATGGCTTATATTTTGTGCGGCTACTATCGGCACCATTTTTTGAAATTGAACGCAAAATCAATGCGCTGACGCCAGAGGAGCCAAGCTTTATCCCTAGCACGCCCTACCGTGAAACCCGCCATATCGAACAAACGCTACTGGAAAATAAAGCCAAAATTGCCGCCTATTTTACTCGGGAGCAGGAGTTTAGCCGCTTTGCCTCCCATGAACTGCGCACGCCCATTATGGTGATCCAAGGCTCGACAGAATTACTTAAAAAACTGCCAAACAACGGGAACGAAGCCCAGCAGCGGATCGCTAACAAAGCCATTGCCCGCATTGATTACGCAAGCCAACAAATGAAAACCCTCACCGAAACCTTTTTGTTATTAGGTAAGGAACAGATTGAATCGCAACACTATGACCAAGTTGATTTAGCCGCACGACTTACGCAGCTATTAAGTGAAATGGCGCAGCATTTTGCCAAACACGAAATCCGCTATCAGCTCAGTGTTAACCAAAATACCGCCATTTGCGCACCGGTGAGTTTTGTGGACATAGTGATAGGCAACTTAATTAAAAATGCCTTTAACTACAGCAGTGGCGATATTGAAATCACGCTGAATAACAATCAACTAACCATAAAAAATCCGCTTAGTCCCCACAGCACCGAGCCCACGGGCTATGGCTGTGGTTTGATCATTATTGAACGGATAAGCGAGCGCATGGGGTGGCACTTTTCGGCCCAAAGTCTAGGGAATGACTATCTGGCAACTATCCAATTTATGGATAACGGCGAGCCACAACAGCATCTAAATGAATCAGCTTAAATTCTTCACAACTGCTTCACGCTCGTCTTGGCATGATACACGCCGCAGATGAGTCGCCCAGCGGCGTAAGATTAGAAAGAGGACATTTAGATGAATAAAATCACCTTAAGTATGTTAGCAATCACATTGTCATTGAGTGCCTTGTGCAGCCAAGCTGGATTTCAACCAACAACGGGCGAACCCCAATTACGTGGCGGCTTTCAAGGCCCTAGTGCACGGCAAATCATTCATGATGTCGTCAGTGCGCTCAATGCCAGCGATGACACTCAAGTGGAGTTAACCGGCCATATCATGTCTTCAATTGGCCACGATGATTATATTTTCCGTGACAGCACGGGCGAGATTAAAATCGAAATTGACGATGATCTGTGGCTCGGACATACCGTCACACCAGAAACCCAAGTCATTATTCGCGGTGAAGTGGATAAGGACTGGTCAGAAGTCACTATCGATGCCGACAGCATTCAACTCGCTCAATAACCGTATAAAAAAGCCCGAATAAAAAAGCCAGCCTCATCTAGGCTGGCTATTGTTCTCGCTCAAGCAAGCGACACATCAGCCCCATAAGTTCAGGGGCATCCGCTTAACATCTTAACTTAAAGCCGCCAACACCACTTCGGCTTTGCTCACTTCAAATGACTTAGGCGCTTCAACATTCAGTAACGTCACCACGCCGTTATCGATAATCATCGCATAACGTTGTGAGCGCACACCGCCAAAGCCTGCGGTATCCATCTCTAATCCGAGCGCCTTAGTAAAGCTGGCATCGCCATCTGCTAACATTAGTAGTTCAGACGCATTTTGCGCTTCGCCCCAAGCTTTCATCACAAAGGCATCGTTTACCGATACACAGGCAATTACATCAACGCCTTTGGCTTTAAACTGATCGGCCAGCACCACATAACCGGGCAAATGTGCTTCAGAACAGGTTGGTGTGAAAGCACCTGGCACTGCAAATAACACCACTTTTTTACCCGCAAACAGCTCAGTAACTTGATGATTTACCATGCCATCTTTTGTTAATTGGCTTAGCGTCGCCGCTGGTAATGTTTGACCTTGAGCAATCATGTCTCTCTTCCTTTAGTTAACGTAACTCGCCCATACTAGCCCGAATCCGACAGGATAAACACCGAGAGAAAAAGGGGGGATTGACCATTGTTACTTCCAACCAGATGATAGATTGATTCTTACCTTCAAATCCTCAAACTGTGACGGAACGCTACCAATATTTATAGTGAGGCTTAGTGAACCAGCATCACTAGCAAAGAAATTAAAATATCGCATACTTTTTGTTTTAGCTGGCATTTCAATTGATGAAAATGGTACAGCTCGATCACTCACATCTTGGTTTTTATAGCAATATCTTCCATTCCACTCATATTCATTAGCCCATGATGCTTCTTTAAGTTCTTGCATCCTTTTGAAATGAGCATTTAAAGGAGATTTCCTGTAAAAAAAGGTAACGCCTAAATCATTTACAATTTTAAGCTCAACTTCGGTATCAAGCTCAGCAAAATCATGTTCATTATCACTGAATAGCTCGATACTTATAGTCGAAGTTTCATGAGACTTATAACCTTTTAAATCAAACTTATGCTTTGATCCAGTCTCAAAAGGAAAATCGGGCAAAGTAAGCTCGTACGTGATAAGTGGCCAATAACCATATGATTTAAAATCTCCATCCCCCTTATATCCGCAAGACATAAGGAAAAAGCACAAAGAGAGTAATATCCATTTTTTAATCAAAGCAAACTCCATGCTTCTAAATTTAACGTCCACCAAAATAAATTAGAGAACCCAAGATAAAACAAAAACATAATGTACTTTAGATTTGCCTACAACTTACTCAGGCTAAAGTGGCTTGAATAGGGCCATTAAAAGCACTTGAGCAGCATCATAAGCAAAAAATCGACGTTTTAGGATAGGTGTACACTTTCTTCGTTTGAGATCACTTCCATGTTATGGGGCCCAACTGAATAAAATTTTCTGGAATATCAACACCGTTAGACAAAAATAGCGCTCTAATTACCTCGCGGGGCGATTGACGCCAGATCCAGAAGGCTTGCTCAAGGCGAGTACCAGGAAACTGTACAATCTTTTCAATACCTTGAAACTTCTTGCATGTTTCAATATACCTATCGCTTAAAAAATAATACTTGTTTGAAAGTATTCCTCGTTCAAAAGCATCTGCTGCTAGATAACCAAGGAGCTCCACCATTAGTTCAATATTTTCTCCACCCTCGGCGTCCATAGGCTGTTGAAGATCTGGCACGCGATTAAAGATTCTGTGAACTTCTTTATGGCAGGATAGACAAAGTGTAATGCCATTTCCCGGTTCGAACCTTGCTCCAGATAGAAAGCTTTTACGGAGAATATGATGCGCCGCCACTCGCTTAGAACTATTACACACCACGCAACGGTTGAGGTCACGGAGACGAATAAAATTACTCCACAAACGATGGCAGTACGCTGTGCTGCACCCTTTTGACACAGCATTACTTAAGCGATGCAAAGCTTTATCCAGCTGTTCAAATTCCATACATTCTCTATCCTTGAATATCTTGCTCAATACGCTCTAACGTCTCAATAATCGGCGCGTATATTTTGCGCGTCCGACACCGAAGGCGCGAAGTTACTTAACTTGTTAATGGGCATACTGCTCGATCTTCGTTATTTTACGGATCCACCAATCAATTGCTTGCTTGAGCACATCTCTACAATCTTCACCTTCATACTCTCCTGACGCAATAGGAGAATATAGGCCTTCGTCAAGTTGACCAAGATAAGTTGAACCACTAACCACACCGAATGAACCTGAGATATAACCAACTTCATACTCTTTAAGGATCAAGTTCCTTTCTTTTTCAATGAATTCGTGAAATATTAAATTATCCTGTCGATTAGCTTTAATTTCACGCCACTGCTCTTCTATCTTTACAGAAAGATCCAGAGACCTTTTTGAATCAATTTTGTTCAGAACTTGACCTACAGACCTACAAAGCGAGATAGCTGCGATCCACATTATCCTGAACTTTTGAGGATCAGATTCTGTTTCCAGCATGTCGTATGCTGAAATGACATCATCCAATACTATTCGAGCAGATAGCTGCATTATAAGTTTCCAATTAACGGCATAAAAATGGCTGAGACACTTGTTAGCTGTTTACACTAGCATAGAATTCATTTTCTATACGATATAAAAATCATTAAATTCCTCGTAAGAAAATTTTATCTCTTCTTTTTTTTGAATAATGTATAACTCATTTCATCGATTAAAAACTTATTATGATCGATTGAATCAAGAATTATTTTAATTTTATTAACACCTCCTTCCAGCTTTATTCCTAAATTCTTATACTCTCCCTTCATAAGAATTAATTGGAGTAACCTATAAATACCAAAACTTTTATTTAATAAAGGTTGAAGCGTTTGAAATCTGCTTTTAAACTCAAGTCGTAGTTCACCTAATGTCATATAATCAGAACGACGATCAAAGGCAGATAACAGAAATTCTACATATTTCAAATGAGCATTTACGTTTAATATATCTTTCACTTTTATCCCTTTCTGCTCTATGACGGCTAACATTTCTATTGTGCGTATACGCCCAATCTCACAGCTGCTCACTTAGCAAAATCACTCACAAGCTGCTGATTTAAAATTTGATTTCCACAATAGCAAAAATCATTCTGGGTAGAAAGTGCGCAAACGCATGATTTCTGCTTGTTTTGCGGTGTGCATTTTGAAATAAAAAAGCAGCGTATCGATGGATACGCTGCCATGTTAAGGTGAGACCGACTTCTTACTCTGCGTGTATAGTCAGTATGGCCTTTGATAAACTCAGTCAAATTGCACATCAAAATCAAATCTTAAATAAACTCTTCACGTTTACGCAGTACAGCCAACAGTCCTAAACCAAGCAGAGCAAAGAAAGAAATAGCGCCGCCTTCTTCGACAATAATTACCTCACCAGAGCTATCGCGGTCACGACTTTCTAGCGGCAAGGCATATAAGCCATCGGTATCATCGGCGCTAATGGTGGCGACAATATCGCTATAACCAACCTCATAGACATCGATTAATACATCGTAGTGATCCGTTTGATAGCCAGTGTAGAGGGTCGTCAGTACTTCGTAATCATCCTGAGTCGAGTCACCGTAGATGGTAAACACGTCCGTGGTGTAGTAATGCACCCAAGGGCCACCGTTACGACTGAGGTATAACTCGGCAAACAGGTCGGCGCGCTCATTAAGATATGCGCCAAACACATCCACATCGAAGGTTACGCTAAAGGTTTGATAAAACCCATCGTAATCAAAGTCTTCAAACAAACGGCTGCTGGCATCAAAAATCGCAAAGCTGTGATAAATAGGGGCGCGATAGGGATCTTCAGTGGCGGCGCTTGAACTGGGGATCGGCTGACTCGTATGTTTGGCGATCACTTGTTCGCGAGTCATGGGGGTTGCACCCATCAATTGTACTCGCTGAACATTCGAACCTTGTGCCGAGAAGGACGGTGCCAGCGATTTAACCGCAGCGGCAGTAGCTTCCGCTACACTTTGGGCGGGAGCCGACTGTTGCAATAGGCTTAAGGCTTGCTGCTCTTGCTTGACGGCTTGCTCGGCATCGGTCTTTTTCATCATACCAATACTTGCTGCACTAAAGGGCGCCAAGTTTGACTCGTCGCTCGGCTGCGCGCTCACCATTGTCGATGCCAGTAATGCACTGGCCAATACTACAGCCTTCACATAAGTCGTGGTTGCGATAACTTGTTGTTTCACTGTGTTCATCTTGAATACCCCATTGGATAATCCGCTCAAATTGGTGACATTAGAGGGCACTCAAGGTGAACATAAGCTGAACATTAAAATCTGCTGTATTTCAGAGCAACACTACTGTTCAGCCTTAATTCATCTGCTGTGGTTAACACTACTAATATGTCACAGGATATGACTCCTGATATGTAAAGAGGTTCGATGAGGATTAACTCGATAAAATCTCACGAATCACAGTGAATTTTAAAGGAATTGTGTTTACCAATTGGCTGATCTCTATGTGTTTGTTATGGTGATGAGGTATTCTTAGTCGACTCGATAAGCTATCAAGCTCGCCACTTACTTAAGATCGCCGAACCTGTACGGGTAACAGATATGAAACTTGGTTTGACACTGACCCTAGTCGCTTGTTTATGTGCCTCCTTTGGTTGCATAGCGGGCAATGATAAACACGATGATCGCAATCAATCGCGCGACCAAGGCGTTAAGAATGAGCAGCGCCGCCTTGTGGTGAATAGTCCAGACCAAGCCGTGGCTATGGCGCAGCGACAATATCGAGGAAAAGTGCTCAGCGTGCAGTCGAGCGGCTCAGGCTATAGAGTCAAAATCCTCAATAATGATGGCCAGGTTTTTTCAGTTTCGGTGGATGCCGCCACAGGACGCGTGTCGAGGAATTAATATGCGACTCTTACTCGTTGAAGACGACGTAGCACTGCAAGCCAACTTAAAACAGCACTTGCTGGATGCCCATTACAGCATTGATGCCGCCAGCGACGGTGAAGAAGGCTTGTTTCAAGCCGTTGAATATAACTATGACGCCGCCATTATCGATGTCGGTTTACCTAAACTCGACGGTATTAGCCTTATCCGCCGCATTCGCCAAAAAGAGCGCGCTTTCCCTATCTTAATTTTAACCGCGCGCGACAGCTGGCAAGATAAAGTCGAAGGCCTCGATGCCGGTGCCGATGATTATCTCACTAAACCGTTTCATCCCGAGGAATTGGTTGCCCGCCTTAAAGCACTGATCCGACGCTCGGCAGGTAAAGCAAGTCCAATCATCACTAACGGTCCCTTTAGTTTAAATACCAGTAGCTTAGAGGTGCGCAAAGGGGATGAACTCGTCACGCTAAGCGGCTCTGAATACAAACTATTTGAGATTTTTATGCTGCATCAAGGCGAAGTGAAATCTAAAACAGCACTCACCGAACATATTTATGATCAGGATTTTGACCTCGACTCTAACGTTATCGAAGTCTTTATCCGCCGTTTACGCAAAAAGCTCGACCCCGATAACCAATACAATCTAATCGAAACCCTGCGCGGCCAAGGCTATCGTTTAAGAGTCATTGCTCCTGAGCAAGGTACTGATGAGTAAACGCGCGCTTGCCTGGCAGTTGCTCAACTCCTTAAAGACTCGGCTCGTCCTTAGCGCGCTGTTGTTTATATTGGTGCTGCTGCCGCTGATTGGGGTCGCCCTCAATGACGCCTTTGCTGAACAGGTAAAGAGTGCCGCTAAAAATGAGCTAAGTGCCTATGTATATTCAGTATTAGCGGTGACTGAAGTCGAAAATAAACGGATTTTTATTCCTGAATTAGTGCTCGAGAACCGCTTTAACCTTATTCAATCAGGCCTCTATGCCATAGCCACCACCGAAGATGCGGAGCATAAACAGAGCATCGTCTGGCATTCGCAATCCTTTATGGGCATCACGCCACCAGCACAGTTCACCATTCCGCCAACGGGCCAAAGTGCCTTCGATCAAATCGACCTCGCGGGCGCGCCACACCTTATCTATAGCTTTAGTGTGAGCTTTGCCAGCCTGAATGAAAATGTGCCGGTGACTATCCATATCATTAAAGATGAACAGGAGTTTCAGCAGCAGATAGCTCAATTTAATCAACAGCTTTGGACTTGGTTACTGATCTTAATTCTCGTGATGCTGATATTTCAGCTGAGTTGGTTGATTTGGACCATTAGACCACTGGCACGCTTTACCCAAGAGCTGCACGATGTGGAACAAGGTAAATCAACCCAGCTGAGCAGCCAGTACCCCAGCGAGTTACAAGCGGTGGCGAGGCAGCTCAATATCTTGCTCAATACCGAACAAACCCAGCGTAAGCGCTACCGCAACGCCCTTGCGGATTTAGCTCATAGTCTCAAAACACCACTGGCGGTGATTAAAAGTCAGGTGGATTTAAGTGAAGCCTCGAGTGAGCAAGTGTCGAACATCAGTCGCATCATCAGCCACCAGCTTAAACGCGCCCAAACTGCGGCGGCCGCCTCATGGCATTTAGGGATTAAGGTTGATGAGGTGGCCAATAAACTGCTACGCACCTTAGCCAAGATTTATCGAGAACCGCAAATTAACCTCGGTGGCGAAATCGCTGAACAAGCGGTTTTTAAGGGCGATGAAGCCGATCTCACCGAGATTTTAGGTAACTTACTCGACAATGCCTGCAAAGCCGCTAAATCAACGGTCAAATTAACCGTCACCGGCGATGCTTATCAATTGCAACTTTGTATCGAAGATGACGGCCCAGGGATCAGCGAACCCCTACAAACGCAAATCTTTGAGCGCGGGATCCGCGCCGATTCCTATCATCAAGGTAACGGCATAGGTTTAGCGATTGTCCGCGATTTAGTGGATAGCTATAACGGTCGAATTTCTGTTTCCCGCTCAGAAAATTTAGGTGGCGCCAAGTTTACCGTTAACTTTACCCATTCTGCTTAATCTTTTATTTTCAATGCCATATATCGTTTTATTGGTAAGAAAATAAATCTACAACACGCTTTTGCCGCACAATATACTTTCAGCTTATGTTCATATTCACGCGCCTATGATGCCAATAACATCCGCAAATAGGATTATTGGAGCGAACCATGAACAGATTATATCGATGGAAATGGCTAGTGTTATCGGCGGCTTTAGTTGCTCTGCCTTTCACCGCGCCGACGCAAGCTGCGGGCGTATCCATTAGCCAAGGTTCAAGTGCTTCATTGAGCCAAGCCGAACTCGAGCAGATGCTTGCGCCTATTGCCCTCTATCCCGATAGTTTGTTGAGCCATATTTTGATCGCCTCAACCTATCCACTCGAAGTAGTACAAGCGCAACGTTGGTTGGAAGATCATCCTAAGTTGTCGACTGATCAAGTGATGTCTCGCACCGAAGACAAGGACTGGGACCCGAGTGTTAAAGCACTAATGGCTTTCCCCAATGTCTTACAGAAAATGAGCGAAGATTTGGATTGGACCCAAAGGCTTGGCGAAGCCTTCTTGGCCGATGAGGCGCAAGTGATGGACGGTATTCAATCACTCAGACAACAGGCGGATAAAGCCAACAGTTTAGCCAGTATGGAGAATATGGCGGTAACTCGCGCCAATAACCAGATCATCATCGAGCCTGTACGCCGCGAAGTGGTATATGTGCCTTATTATGACCCCCGCGTAGTTTACGGTACTTGGCGTTGGGGCGTGGCCTATCCGCCTGTATATTGGGAGTTTGGCGGCTATGTTGGCTACCCTTACCGCCCAAGCCATAGCTACTTTTACTGGTCGCCTGGGATCCATATTTCCTTTAACTACTTCTTTAGCTCATTTCATTGGCATCGCCATAAAGTCGTCGTGATAGATCACCATCACTCCCACCATTATCGTCCACGGGAAAGGTACTCGGTCAGCCATGGCGCTCAACCTTGGAAGCATAAACCCGAGCACAGACGCGGCGTGGTTTACCATAATCCCGTGGTAAAAGAACGCTACTACGCTGACAGCAAGTTCCGTGGCCGCGACTCCCACTCCAGTGGCAGCAGCCAGCACTTTACCAGCCAGTACTCGAAATCAAGGGAACACCAAAACGCACGTTATAACCGAGACAGCAAGGGCTATGATAAAAGCCATGATAAGGATAGAGGCAATAACTTAAGCCGCGACAACAACTATAGCCGCGAGCGGGCGCCCAGCTTTCAGAATACTCAAGCCGAGTTAAAAGAGCGCCGTGTGGCACCGACGAATTCGGCGCAAACCAAAAGGGAAGGTTACCAAAAAGAGCGTAACGACAATGCCCGCAATGATAATCAGGTAAGGCAAATGCAGGCTAAGGCATCGCGGGAACAAGCTAAGGATATCTCGCAAAGGCAGTATCAGAGTCGAGACCAGCAGCCGCGTAACGTCGAGACTCGCTCTCAGCCACAAAGACAGGAAACGCGCCCCGAGGTGAGACGCTCCGAACCACAACGTATGGAGCAGCCCCGTCAAGCACAGCCAAGACAAAGGGAAGAGACGAGAGTAAGGCAGGAACCCCGACAAAATATGCAAGCATCACGCAGTGTGGAGCGTAATCAAGGCCGCTCAACTCAGAGCCAAGAACGTCGCCACCGGGAATAAGCAAAGATCAAATATAGAAAAAGAGCGCGAAGATTCGCGCTCTTTTTGATAGCTCAGTCGTTAAAACTTTAAGGTCAAGGACTGGCCTTCACCCATGCCTTGCCACTCGATGGTCAACTCCATTATCTCATTGATAATATGTTCAAAGTCAGATTGTGATATCTCAGGTACGGCTAATTTACGGTTACTACAGGCCTGCTCGAGTAAATAGATAAATCCCGCATAGCTAGGCGTATCAGCAGACCATAGCAGAGATTGCAATGCTTCGACGATCGATTCGGTTTGCCAAATGTCAGTTTTATCAGCAACCGCTAAAGAAGCTTCGTTATGCTCAAGGGTGAAATTGATATCGGCACCAGCACGTATTTGCGCGAAAAAAGCGCCTTGAATCCGCAGGCGTTTTTCAACGACGTAGTGAATCATATCGTGGGGAGCAATCCCCTGCTCAGGCATCTGAGTTTGTGTGGCACTACCATCCATGCGAACACAACGTAATTGAGCGTAACGGGTCGAACCTTTAGTGAAGATAACTTGCATAGCGCTGTCCTTAATGTATCCATGTCCTATCGCCAGACTGACTCAAGTATAGTGCTAAATGGATAAAAAACGGCCTAAAAATTGCGTTCAATAAAACGCAAACAATCATCTGCAGATAAGGGTTTACTGAAATAATATCCCTGCACCAGATCGCAACCCATGCTCGAGAGCAACACCAGTTGTGCCTCGTTTTCCACTCCTTCAGCCACCACGGTTAACCCTAACTCATGGGACATCGAAATCGTGGCCGCGCTGATTGCCGCATCGTTTGGATCATTTTCAATATCCTTGACAAAGGAACGGTCGAGCTTAAGCCGATCTAAGGGCAGCAACTTCAAGTACGAGAGTGACGAATAGCCGGTGCCAAAATCATCAATAGCCAATTCAATCCCATATTGACGCAACTCGGCCAGCAACTTGGCATTTTGCTCAGGATACTGCATGGCGACACTTTCAGTGATCTCAAGCTCCAATGCTCCCTTGCCAAGATCATATTGAGCTAACACATTGATAATATCAGCAACTATGGTCTCTTTACGCAGCTGATGCGCCGACAGATTAACCGCCATTCGCAAGTCTTTCGCGCCTTTTTTACGCCACTGCGCCAGTTGTGCTAGTGCTTGCTCTAATACCCATTGGCCGATGGGGATAATCATGTCGATCTCCTCGGCAATAGGAATAAAGCGATCGGGAGCAACCAATCCCAATTCGGGATGCTGCCAGCGGATCAACGCCTCAACACTCACCATTTGTCCGGTGTTGATATCGATCTGCGGCTGATAATGCAGCAGTAACTCATCACGGGCAATGGCTTGCCTGAGCCCAGTTTCAATTTGCTGGCGCTCAGTCACTAAGGTATTCATTGCAGCGGTGAAAAACTGATAGTTGTTTCGCCCCGCCGCCTTGGCGCGGTACATGGCCATATCGGCATTTTTCATCAATGCCTCAACACTGTCACCATCGGTTGGGAACAGGCTGATGCCTATGCTAGGTGATGAATGTAAGGGCTTGTTATCTATGATGTAGACTTGATTCAGACCGCTGCGCAAGGCTTCCGCCACCTTAGCGACGCTATCGTGATTCGTATCGGACAACACCACGACAAATTCATCACCGCCTAAGCGCGCGACGATATCGTCACTGCTTACAATACTCTTTAAGCGCCGCGCCACTTCGAGCAACAACATATCGCCGACATGATGTCCCAGGGTGTCGTTAATATTTTTGAAATGATCCATATCGATAAACATTACGGCAATCTGGGTTTGGCTGACAAAAGCCTCCTGAAAAACCATCTCCAAACGCGATTGCAGACTCAAACGATTCGGTAGCAAAGTTAAGGAATCATGATGCGCTAAGAAGTGAATGCGTTCCTCATTCACTTTGCGTTCGCTGATATCGGTAAAACTGCCGATGTAATGGCTGATTGCCCCAGTTTCGTCGCGAACCACAGACATCATCAGCCATTTCGGGAAATCATAGCCATCTTTGTGGCGATCCCACACTTCTCCTTGCCAAAATCCCGTTTGCTCAAGCGCAGCTCGCACTTGAGCATCAATGTTTTTATCGGTTCGAGCGGCTTCAATAAAACGACAGTTTTTACCTATGATTTCATCCCTTGAGTAACCAGTAATTTGGCTAAAGGCGCTATTAACATCCACGATGACATCATTGGCATCGATAATAGTGATACCTTCCCCACTTTGCTGGAATACCTGTGCCAACAAGTTAACTCGGGCAATAGTGCGCTCTTGCGCGGTAATATCTTCCACAATAAACAGGATAAGCGGCTCACCATTAGCTGCGGCCACTAAGGAGCCATTCAGTCTGACGGCCACTAGCTGTCCGTCTTTATGCCGATAGTGCTTCTGATAAGGACCATAACGGCGTGTTTGCTTGAGGCGTTCGAGCTGCTCAGCCTCAGTCACTTGGTAACGAATCGGGGTAAGATCCCAAGGATCAAGCGCCTGAAGCTCCTCAAGTGTGTAGCCCGTAATTTCAGTAAATGCTTGGTTAATGGCGACAAAGTGCCCATCCTCAAGACGTTTTAACACATGGCCAACGGGTGCCTTATCGAATAGGTTACGGTATTTTTCTTCGCTCTCAACGAGGGTGGCTTGAAATGCTTGATTACGCGCAATCTCCTTCGAAAGTGCCATAGTTTTTTCTGCCACTTTATCCGCAATCCGATGACGCTCACCGGAAGAGATTAATGTCACACCACTCACAACGGCACAGGTGATAAAGGCTAAAAGTAATAGCAACAGTGACAGACTGTAAGATTCACCCATCAGTTGAGCATACGACTCGTAAATAACAATATGCCATTGCCTATCGGCAAGCGTTAAGTGGGCCTGATAGTATTGGCCTGTTTTATCGCTATGTAACTTACCAGAAAAGGTAGGAAATTCTTTCTGACTATTCGCATAGAGCAAGGCTCCATCAGCACTCATATCCGTTAGCCGCCAATGCAAACCTTTTACCTGTTCGACTTTATTGATGATGCTTTGGATATCGATCACCGCCGAACAAAATCCTTTAATGTTACCGACGCGATCGAAAGAAGGCACCAATAGTAGCGTGCCTCCAAGGCCATGAGGATCTTCAGCTAATTGGATTTTGCCTGTGATCACCGGCGCAAGCGTTGATCTCCCTTTTGCTATGGCTGCCGCCCTCGCAGACTCGCTGTTGAGATCTAATCCAAGTACGGCACGACTGCTATACATAGGTTGCACATACTTAACAGGCACAAGCCAGCCGTCGGCGTTTGGTTTGCCCCCCTCTAAATATTTGATATTGAAAGGTCGCCCCAGCTCAGCTGTGGTTGCAGACTCAAAACTCTGTTTATCGCTCGCCGCAACCAATGGTGACCAAGCCCAAGCCTTAAAGCCATCTAATTGGAGTCGATTACGTTTACCGAACTGAATAAATTCATCTTCCGTGACTATTTCACTGTTATCAAACAGGCTGGCAAGGGCAACTAATTGTTGTAGATTGGTTCCCTGAAAAGTTTCCACACTACTGATAATCGCATTGGATTGAATTTGAAACTTATCCTGCAGTTGCTGCCGCTGGTTCATATCTGCGTAATAATAAATCCCCACGCAAAGTAAAAAACCAATCACCAAAGGTAGTCCTGTTTGAATCCGCCTTGAGCGCCAAATGGGTCGCCGATCAAACACTAATATGGTTAGCGGGATAAAAATGACCGCTCCAAGGAAATCGCCCATCCACCAATTGAGCATACTGGTAACGAGATCCGAACTTGGAATCATGCCGTAAACTGCAAGTGCAGCATTACCCAATAGAGAGGCAATAATACAACCAGCACTGAGACTAGCCATTGATTTTATAACAGTTTCTGGTTTATCAAAGGTCAGTAAAGGATCGATGTATCGAATAATTCGAGCAGAAATAATGGTCTGTAGTAACGTGCCCAAGGCAATACTGACGGGCAACCAACCGAGATGTAGTTGCCCACCAATATTAATATTAATCAGCAATGCCCCTATAAAAACCCCAATCCAAGGCGCATATGCTTTCCATAAAAGACAAGCAGCGATTGCGATCCCTGCCGCGGGCCAAATTGCCGCAGAATATCCGGGAGGTAAGGCAATCATCAAACCCATTTTACCGACAATAAAGTAGGCTAAGGCTATGAATAAATTGACCTTAAAATAATGCGCAAATGCGTTGATATTTAATCCCTTGTATTAATTGGGTTGATAATCAGAATGGGCCCATAATGCCTTAATCTGCAAATCAATCTCAAGAGTAGTCAAACCGTTAGCTCATTGGGAGTTGAAAGCCAAAGCGGTACCATGATGTAAAAATTATTTTTACGCTGTCTAACCAGTTAAACTGCCACAAAACACCCTAGGGTGATAGCTACGCTTTATTGTAGGATTCAGCATTGAATATCGGCAAGGCATCACTAAAATCAGAAACTATAAACAACCAACTCGGCAAATAAGCGCGCTAAACGACTCACAGTGAAGCCAAGACATTTGCATATCTTCATCACATTTTCCACACAGAATGTGAGTGAAATCAGTTTGTATTTAGTTAAATATGTAACCATTATGTTTAATTTTGGTTTAAATTAAGGTTTTTTTAATGCAAAAGCCCTTTTGTGACCTAGATCTACTTTCAATCAATCCCCGCTTCTTGTTATCCTCCCGCCCGCACAAAAAAGTTGCAGCTTGAATTTTTATTCAGCCAACAATTTCCTCTCGTTTAGCCGGACCTGTTAATTGAAATTCGCACTCAGCCAATTTATCGCTGAAGGATTGAATCTCGTAGCGAGGTTCTCCCACTTCAGTATGACAAACTTAGCCCTGATCTTCGGGTTACTGTTTGTGCTGCCCGCTGCTGACTTAGTGTCGGTGATGGTCGGTGGCTGTATCGACATAGGTGAGTTAATCACCCTGAGCGATGGATTTTTAATCGAGTTTTTCGGCGCCACGCTGCTGAGCATTTTGCTGCTCAACCCCCAGATTATTAAGCAATTGTGGAATCTGTTCGACAATGGCTTCAAGTTTTTCAACAGCTTAGATTTAACTAATGCTGCCCAGTTTTTAGCACCCCCAAGGCTAAAATCCCTCGAGCACCTTGCGCACGGTTGTCGCGCCCCACCATTGTAACTCTCTGTTTTAAAATTCAAATTTAGCATTAAGCGCTGAAAGTCGATCCTCAATCTTGCATTGGGGTGGCAGGCATTTTTTGTGCCGCGCTCGAGCCACTTTCGGATTTGCCTTCGGATAACGCCGCTCAATGCTACTGCCAATCTCTCTGGGCAGAGTTGTAAACCTTAGGGTTAGAGGAATCTTCCTTTGTTAATTCGAAATTTAAGTAAAGTAGCATTCGCGGCGATAGCCCTGATGCTCGCAGGCTGTGATGGCGGCGTATTGGATCCCAAGGGCCAGATCGGTGTCGATGAAAAGCACCTGATCATCATCGCTACCCTACTCATGCTGATTGTGGTTATCCCCGTGATCTTCATGACTTTGTTCTTCGCATGGAAATATCGCGATGGCCGAGATCATGAGGTTTACGCCCCTAAATGGTCCCATTCAAGCGCGATTGAAACCGTGGTTTGGATTGTGCCTATTGTGATCGTATTGATTTTGGGCGTGATCACTTGGGGTTCAACCCATGATCTCGACCCTTACAAACCACTCGAACACGAGGCCAAGCCAATTACGGTTGAAGTGGTTTCTATGGACTGGAAATGGTTGTTTATCTATCCAGAACAATGTGTTGCATCGGTAAACGAACTGGCTTTCCCAGCGAACGTACCAGTGAACTTTAAGATCACCTCTGATACCGCTATGAACTCTTTCTTTATCCCGCAATTAGGTAGCCAAATCTACTCAATGGCTGGGATGACGACTAAGTTGCACCTGATTGCCAACGAACCCGGTACCTATGACGGTATTTCCGCTAACTATAGCGGCGCAGGTTTTGCGGGCATGAAATTTAAAGCCATTGCCACGCCAACGGCGGCCGACTTCGATGCTTGGGTAGCCAAGGCAAAACAACAGGCGACTAAGACCTTAGACTCTGCGACTTACCAAGCCTTAGCACAGAAGAGTGAAAACAATCCTGTTGAATACTTTGGCTCAGTTAGTCACGGCATGTTCGATCAAATCGTTATGCAATACATGCACATGGACTCAAACGAGCACATGGCAGGCCATGAAGGTATGGAACACATGAGTGCCGACCACAATATGGCTGGCATGCACCACGATATGGCGCATATGGCGAGCGAACAGAAGATGGCCGACATGGAAAGCTCAACCCATTCTGACACTTCATCAACAGAACACTCATCCACTCACCCAGTGGAGGCGGAGTAATCATGTCTTTTCTCGGTAAATTAAGCTTAGATGCGATCCCGTATCATGAGCCTATCATCATGGTGACCCTTGCGGTTGTTGCCGTGATAGGCCTGTACGTCGCAGCCTTGATCACTAAACACAAAAAATGGGGCGTGCTTTGGCACGACTGGTTAACCTCGGTTGACCATAAACGCCTAGGTATCATGTACATAGTGCTTGCCTTCATCATGTTGATCCGCGGTTTTTCCGACGCCATCATGATGCGTACCCAGCAGGCTCTGGCCACCAATGGCGCCGCAGGTTATCTGCCGCCAGAACATTACGACCAAATCTTCACTGCCCACGGCGTGATCATGATTATCTTTATGGCGATGCCATTTATGATCGGTCTAATGAACTTAGTGCTGCCACTGCAAATTGGTGCCCGCGACGTTGCCTTCCCCTTCTTGAACAACCTCAGCTTCTGGCTTACCGCCTCGGGAGCCGTGCTGATCAATATTTCATTAGGTTTAGGTGAATTCGCCCGTACCGGTTGGGTAGCTTACCCGCCGTTGTCTGAGCTGGCTTACAGTCCGGGGGTTGGGGTCGATTACTATATCTGGGCACTGCAGATTTCGGGGATAGGGACAACCTTAACCGGGGTCAACTTTATCGCGACTGTGCTTAAGATGCGCGCGCCAGGCATGAAGCTGATGCAAATGCCCATCTTCACTTGGACTTGTACTTGGGCCAACATCCTGATCGTGGCGTCGTTCCCAATCCTGACCGCGGTTTTAGCACTGTTAACACTCGATCGCTACATGGGTTTCCACTTCTTCACCAATGATGGTGGTGGTAACGCCATGATGTATATCAACCTGTTCTGGGCTTGGGGTCACCCTGAAGTGTACATCCTGATTTTACCTGCGTTCGGTATCTTCTCGGATGTGATTTCAACCTTTACCTCTAAGCGTCTGTTCGGCTATTCCTCAATGGTATGGGCCAGTGGCGCGATTTCGATCCTCGGTTTTATCGTGTGGTTACACCACTTCTTTACTATGGGCTCGAGCGCCAACGTCAACGCCTTCTTCGGTGTGATGACCATGGTGATTGCGGTCCCGACTGGGGTAAAACTGTTTAACTGGTTGTTCACCATTTACCGCGGCCGCCTGCGCTTAACTGTGCCAGTGCTGTGGACCTTAGGCTTTATGGTGACTTTCACCATTGGTGGTATGACGGGCGTGTTATTGGCCGTACCTGGTGCCGACTACGTACTGCACAACAGCTTGTTCCTGATCGCTCACTTCCATAACACCATTATCGGTGGTGCCGTATTCGGTTACTTAGCTGGTTTTGCTTACTGGTTCCCAAAAGCGACGGGTTTCCACTTAAATGAGCGTTTAGGTAAAGCGTCATTCTGGTGCTGGCAAATTGGTTTCTATGTGGCCTTTATGCCGCTGTATGTACTCGGTTTTATGGGTATGACTCGCCGTATCAACCACATTGATAACCCAGCATGGAACATGTGGATCTATATCGCTGCCGTGGGTGCTTGCATCATCATGGTCGGTATCATTCTGCAATTCGTGCAACTGTACGTAAGTATCCGTGACCGCGACCAAAACCGTGACACCACTGGCGACCCATGGAATGGCCACACGCTGGAATGGTCAACCGCATCACCACCACAGTTCTACAACTTTGCTAAGTTGCCACAAGTGTCTGATATCGATGCCTTTACCGATGCGAAAGAAAAAGGCACCGCCTATCAACGCCAAAAACACTATCAGCCAATCCATATGCCGAAAAATACCCCAAGCGGTATCTTAATGGCGCTGGGCATTACTGCCGCTGGTTTTGCTGCGATTTGGCACATTCTGTGGCTCGCGATTGTGGGCATGGTGGGCGCGTTTATCGTGTTCTTATTCCGTGCTTATAACAACGATGTCGACTATTACGTTCAACCCGATGAAGTGGCACGCATTGAAAATGCTCACTTAAACAATGTAGTAAGGGGCTGATATGAGTGTTGCAATCCCAGCTGATTTAGAAGTTGCTCACGCCGAGGAGCACCACGAGCACCATGACACGGGTGGCAACACCCTGTTTGGTTTTTGGCTCTACCTGATGACCGACTGCATCCTGTTTGCATCCGTATTCGCCACCTACGCCGTGCTCTATATGAACACCGACGGCGGTGTATCGGGTAAAGACATTTTTGAACTGAACTTTGTGCTGATCGAAACCGCAGCCCTGCTGCTCAGTAGTATTACCTATGGCTTTGCCTTGATTTTCGCTAAGCGCCACAACAAGGCGGCAACCCTCACTTGGTTAGCCATTACCTTTGCACTGGGCTGTGTGTTTATCGGCATGGAAGTCTATGAGTTCCATCACCTGATCGAACATGGCAACGGCCCACAACGCAGCGCCTTCCTGTCATCTTTCTTCACCTTAGTGGGCATGCACGGCTTGCACGTGACCGCAGGGTTAATTTGGATGGCAATCATGATGATTGAAGTCGCCAAAACGGGCTTAGGCAACCGCAGCATCACTCGCCTGAGCTGCTTAAGCTTGTTCTGGCATTTCCTCGACATAGTGTGGATTTGCGTATTTACCGTTGTGTACTTATTGGGAGCATTGTAATGGGCGCACATACTCATTCGCATGATCATAGCCATGGCGCAGACGATCTGGCCGCCAGCATCAAGTCCTACTTAGTCGGTTTTGTGCTATCAGTGGTGTTAACTGCCATCCCATTCTGGGCGGTAATGACCCATCACTTCGAGCAATCGACGACGCTTGCCATCGTCGTTGTCACGGCACTGGTGCAGATTTTGGTACACCTTAAGTACTTCCTGCACTTGGACTTCTCTAAGGAAGGCAAGATCAACACCTTCTCCTTCCTATTTACCGCACTGATCATCGTGATGGTGGTTGGCTTGTCGGTATGGATCATTCTCGAAGCTAACGCTTTGATGATGTAACGAGACACAGCAAATGAACACACAAGCTAGATTGACATCGACGCAATGGAAAGCACGCTTCAAAGGGTATGTACAGGTAACTAAGCCTGGCATCATTTTCGGGAATCTGATTTCCGTTGCTGGCGGCTTCCTATTGGCCGCGAAGGGCGATGTGGATCTGGTCTTGATGCTGGCAAGCTTAGTGGGATTATCCTTAGTCGTCGCCTCAGGCTGTGCGATTAATAACTGTATTGACCGTGACATTGACGCCAAAATGCAGCGCACCTGCAAACGCGTCACCGTCACGGGCGAAATTCCCCTAAGCCATGTCTTGCTGTTTGGCATCGCCTTAGGCGTGCTTGGATTTAGCATCTTAGCTCTGTTCACTAATGCCTTAGCCCTGCTGTTTGCCGCTATTGGCTATGTCGTTTATGTCGGGATTTATAGCCTCTATATGAAGCGAAACTCGGTTTACGGCACCTTAGTCGGCAGCTTTTCGGGCGCAGTACCGCCCGTGGTGGGCTATTGCAGCGTAACGGGGCAAATGGATATGGGCGCAGTGATTTTATTGCTGATGTTCAGCCTCTGGCAGATGCCACACTCCTACGCCATCGCGATTTTCCGCTTTAATGACTATGCAGCCGCGAAGATCCCCGTGCTGCCAGTCGCCGAAGGGATGGCCAAGGCGAAGCACCATATAGTGCTCTATATTGCAGTGTTCGCCTTGGTCAGCACTATGCTGCCACTCGCAGGTTACACAGGCACCGCCTTTATGGCCGTGACCTGTGCCACCAGCCTCTGGTGGCTAACTATGGCCCTCAAAGGTTATCGTCAAGATGTGGATATGCCACGTTGGGCCAGACAAGTGTTTGGTTTTTCAATTATTACCATCACAGCACTCAGTGTAACCATGGCGCTGGATTTTCAAGCGGTCAGTCAAACCCCACTGTTTACCTTAGTGCGATAAACATAACCTTTATTCAAAAACAAAAGCGCTAACCTAGGTTAGCGCTTTTTTATTTGAACACTTTTGAAAGCACCATGCAGTTTCAAGGAAAAGCAGAGTCGCAGGGCTTATACACAGACTTTATGATGTCTATTTGCAGATCTCAGTGATCAGTTGATAGTTTGGATCCTCGGTCTTAACAAAATTACCTTTATCCTCAACAATATCAAACAGTTTAATTGTGCACTGATCTTTTCCGTTAATCTTATCCACAAAATACTGAGCTTCATAATTTGCTCCAGCCTTGGGCGTAAAACTGACTTTTTTCACACAATAGGTATAACCATCAATTCGCGTGTTAGCGCCGTCAACCCATACACCTGCAAAATAGAAAGAAAGTGGTACTCCAGCCTCTACTTTTAACTCAGTTTGTTGCTTTTCATGGACATCTGAACGATACAACGGCATCCCGATTTTCCGGCCTGCTTGGCGATTTGCCAATAAATTCGCCTTCATACCTAATACAGCAATTTCACCACCTGGAATGAAATTATGCTTGATACAACCTTCAGTGTTATCAATCCATACCGACGTATTAGCGCTGTCAGTCGATAAAACACGAAGCGAGGCAGTTTCTTTTTCTGGCGCAACTTTATAGCCGCTAGTTGCACAAGCCGTTAAAACTGAGGACATTAATAAGACAGATATTGTCTTTAACTTCATAATATTTCCTTTTATATAAAGCACAGATAAGATTGTGCAATCTGCCAAGAAAGCACAAAAATAGTCACATCAAATAGTTAAATAATTCAATCGAATAAAAAACGAATGAAATTCACGACTTCATTGCCGATTTTATATATACATCGAAGCGGTTTTTCTTAGTTTCGATAACCATGCTGGGCTTAACGCCGGCGAGGTCTTCGGCATAATCGGGGCGCTTCACCACTACACGCTTACTGGCTAGGGCCATGGCGGGGGCGAGCAAACCATCGGCGTCAAGATCCGCGCCGACTAAGGTTTGGAAGACTCGCATTTCTTTTTTTACTAAGGCTGATTTGTCACGGTGGGGGTACATAGGGTCGAGGTAGACGACATCGACCTCTTGCTCCAATTTTGCGAGTGCTTCGAGGCTGGAACCATGGAAAAGCTGCATACGTTCACGCATCCAGTCGCCGATTTCGGCATCTTGATAGGCGCGGCGTAGGCCGTCTTCTAATAATGCGGCCACTACAGGATGGCGCTCTACCATAGTCACGGTGCAGCCTAAACTTGCCAGCACAAAGGCATCGCGGCCGAGACCCGCAGTACCATCGACCACTTTTGGCGTAACGCCCTGCTTTAACCCAACAGCCTTGGCAATCGACTGACCACGACCGCCACCAAACTTGCGTCTATGGGCAACCGCGCCTGCCACAAAATCCACCACTATGCCATCGAGCTTAGGCTCATCACGCTTATGTAGCGTCAAGGTGTCTGATTCAAAACGCAACTCAAATGGCGCATCGACATCAAAAACCAGTTGCCAGCGGGCACAAATGTCCACAAGTGTTGGAAATTGCTGATTAAAAAAGACTGGAATAGGCAAAGGGATCACTGTTTAACGGGTAGAAATTGCGGCCATTATGCCAAAGAACCGCCTTGATGAACATGCAAGCAAATCACCTTGTTTGCGAGTATTAAGTTGTTGGTCAATTTGTCTAACTGCTCCTATAAAAACTCAAACATCAATCACAATGTAATTGACTGATTTATAATGGAAGAAATCTATTTATGTAACAAATTAGCGATTTATGTTATATGTCTTATTCCCAGTCAACCTTAGCGACTTCCGTATGGAATAAGGACATTTTTTGCTTAACTGGCTGAAAGGTTTTTTGTTTATCAGAGAGCAAGACTTTTTAAACCCTGATAGAACCATATTAAAAACCAGTTTATTGCGGATTATTTTGCTAAGTGGTGCAGTATTGACCACCAGCATAGTGCTGCACAGTTCATTGATCGCATATGAACTCAACCTCAGTTTTATTATTGGCATTACGGTCAGTTTTTTAACTGTGCTATTTCTTGCGCTATGGTTTACCCGTCGATGTTTACTGGCGAGTTCAATCAGTTTGCTGGTCATGGTGGTTGCAGCCTGTTTGTCTATCTTGTTGTTTGTACCTAATTTCAATTTGTCGCAGGCGGGTATTACTTTTCTGTATACGCTGCCGCTGATGGCGCTTTTTCTGTTTGGCAGAAAAGTCGCCTGCTGGATGATGTGCTTCAATGTGTTGCCTTTTTTATTATTGCTGCGTAACCAAAACCTCCCGCCCCTTGTCGATGTGGATATTAGCCTGCCCGCAACTCACGCCTATCTAAACGGGTTACTGTTTATGTTTTTTAATATCTGTATCCCCTTATCGGCAATGCGGCTGTTAAAAACCCAAAAAATCCATGCACAGCAGATGATTAAGCATCAAAAGGCACTGCAACATACCTTAGATCAATATGCTGAGATTTTTGAGAATAATGGCACAGCGTCTTTCTTCTGTAATGAGGATGGGGTGATTCTCAACCTAAATAATGCGGCAAAGAACATTGCTGCCGATATCACACTCAATAGCACTCGCCTATGTGACATTTTTGATTTAACTGAAGATGCCAGCGTCAATTTACTCGCCGCGTCATTTCAGACCCGTTTAAAAAACAACCAAAGCAATCGATATCTCCTGCAAAAAGCCTCATTGGAGCACCACGATACCTTGTTATTTCACTGTCACGATATCACGGCGCAAACCAATCATGCGCTTGAATTAACTCGACTTAAAAAGCACCATATCAGCACTCATTATTATGATTTAGTCACGGGTTTACCCAACGAGAACCATTGGTATAACCCCGCTCCAAGCGCGACTCATCAAGCAATGACCGTCGCCTTAGTTAAGATAGATAATCTCAGCCAAATCAATGCAGCATTTGGGATCAGCGTTGGTGATGCGATCCTAAAAGCCTTTGCCTTAGAACTGAAAGAACGTGTCGGCCATCAGGCCAAAATATACCGCTTTAGGGGCGCATCCTTTGCCCTAGAATTCACCGAACTACCGTTAATCTCCCCAGAGACGCTTGCACAACAATTACGGCAACGCATACCAACCAGTTTAAAACTGAAGCAAGAACAGCAGATTGAATATCATCTCGAATGTCGAATAGGTTGCTGTTCAGGTAATAAATCCGCGCCGCAGCAAGCCGCCGAGCAATGCTTAATTGCCATCAAACAAACCACCCAAGCTAACCCTGTCATGGTGTATTACGTTGGTTTGATTAACAATTTACTTGAGGCCTCCTCGCAAGAAAGTAAAATCCGCGATGCGTTAAAACACAACCGTCTTGAAATGTGGTTACAGCCTAAAGTGATGGCTGATGGCCATATCATTAGCTTTGAAGCGCTCGCCAGAATGTTCGATAAAGACGGCAGCATGATCATGCCAAGCACCTTTATCCCCATTATAGAGTCGTCACAATTACAGGCGATTTTTGCGATGAAAGTGCTTAGACAGTTACTCCAATTGATCCGCTCTTGGCCAAAAAATGTCCCTATGGTCAGGATAGCTTTCAACTTGTCAGGGCAAGATATACTGTCGGATCGCTTCTTTAAAGTCTTGATCCAAACCTATATGAATCATCCTGAACTCATCCCATTATTAGAAATTGAAATTACAGAAACTTCAGTATTTTCAACATATAAAGAAACTGGCAGACGTTTAAACACTCTTGCTCGTATGGGCGTATCCATTGCGATTGACGATTTTGGCACTGGCCATGCGTCACTAAGCCAGTTAATCGATATCAGTGCCGACACCATTAAGATCGACCGTTACTTTGTGAGTCAGCTAGGTATTAGCGAGCGCCATACTCAAATTGTCAACGCCGCAATTTTATTAGCTAAAAGTTTAAACCTGAATGTCATTGCAGAGGGGATCGAAACCGAAACGCAATTAATGCAACTGACCGCACTAGGGTGTGAACAGTTTCAAGGTTACTTATTTGGTAAACCCGCCCCTGCTGGGCTTTGGCTAAAAACCTTCCAGATGCAAACCCCTTCACATTGGCTCACCCATAAAAAACGGGCAAAGTGAGGCATTAATTTTACGCCATAGGGCATCCTAGGTATAATTGCCGACATGCATTTGCCTCCCTTTGCTTTGTTTGCAAATAACTAGGATCCCCCATGTTAAGTTACCGTCACGGTTATCACGCCGGCAATTATGCCGATGTGCTGAAACACGCTATGTTGCTGCAAACCTTGCAGTTAATGCATAAAAAAGACAAACCGCTCGTGTATATCGACACCCATGCGGGTGCAGGCGGTTATGCGTTAACGGATGAGTTTGCCCAAAAGACAGGTGAATATCTCGACGGGGTAGCAAAACTGTGGGACAAAACCGATCTGCCCAAATCCTTGCAAGATTATATAGATGCGGTGCGTCATTTTAATGAAGACAATCCAGAAGAACTGAACTTTTACCCAGGTTCGCCAGCCTTTATCGATATGGATCTTGGGCCAAAGGATCGTATGCTGCTACACGAGCTGCACGGTACCGATCATCTGCTACTGGATGAGTATTTCGAACAAGATAAGCAAGTTAAAGTGATTAAAGGCGATGGCTTAAAAGGGCTGATTGCCGCAGTACCGCCACTAGAGCGCCGCGCACTGGTACTTGTTGACCCCAGTTATGAGATTAAGACCGACTATCAAACAGTGGCCGACACGTTAATCAAGGCGCACAAACGCTTTGCCACGGGCGTATTTATGCTCTGGTATCCGGTAGTCAACCGCGCGCAAACAGAAGAAATGCTCTCCCGCTTAGCCACTAGCGGTATTAAGCGCCAACTGCGTATCGAGCAAGCCATCAAGCCCGATTCTAACGAGTTTGGCATGACAGCCGCAGGACTATGGGTGATCAATCCACCTTGGCAACTGGATGAAATTGCAACCGAAGTGCTCGATTACTTAGGTAAAACCTTAGGCCAAGCAGATGGTCATGTCAGCGTAAAATGGGAAGTTGGCGAATAAGCTCAGCCAGATTGGCTTCAACATTATGAAGCTGCAACATAGCGCAGCGGATACTTTACTTGTCCCGCTGCGTTTGTTGTTAAAGCAGAATATCGATAGTTACAGCGAACCTTATACCTTAGTGCTGCGGTAACGCTTGAGCAGAATTTGCACCCGTTCTACGTAGGCTTGGGTTTCTGGATAGGGCGGAATACCGTTGTACTGAGTCACAGTTGTAGGCCCAGCATTATAGGCCGCACAGGCCAGCGCAATATCCCCATTGAACTGTTTTAGCATTTGCGCCAAATACTTACTGCCACCGAGAATATTCTCCTCTGGCAAAAAAGCATTAGTCACACCCATCTCTTTGGCGGTTTCGGGCATCAATTGCATTAACCCCATAGCCCCCGAGCGGGATATCGCTCTAGCATTAAATGCTGACTCAGCATGGATAACCGCACGGATAAGTGCAGGATCTAACCTATGTTTATGGGCCGCGCGGCTGATTAAACTCTCGTAATTACGGGTAAACAACCGAATACCATTCCAATCGATAGTCGAGTCTGGGCGACAAGCAAAGCAATCGTACAGTAGGATCTGGTAGTCGCTGCTCGATGGCGCTTTATCGGTAAAAACCGTTACGCCATTGGCCTGTTGATATTGATAAACCTTAAATTTTTCTTGGCCTTCCGCGCTGACGATGCCACTGTCAGAATAGCGCGCCACAATGCGCGGCTTAGTCGGTTTGACCTCTTCGGCGAACACGGTTGCAAAGCTCCCCCAAGTTAACAATAAGCCGAGCCCATATAGCGCAATCGACTTAAGGTAAGTAGGTGGTTGGTGCATTGCTATCATCAAAGTCCCGTGTATTCGTTTAGTTTAAGTATTTCAATAATAGCAAAGAGTTGCTTCATCTCACGGTTTAACTGGCTAAATTCTGTCGAAAAATTCGCAGTATCAAAGATAGAGCGCATTTGGAAACGACTCCTACGATTGGGCAAAAATAGGATCAGCCGGTTGCGAAAGAAAGCACATTGGATATCACCAGCAAAGACCTTTGCCAGTTGCTGTAATCGCTCCATAAAAGCGGTGTTGAGCAAATAACGTGATTCAATTTGATCTGTTGAAAACACATCAAACTCTTTTTCAAACAATGGGTCTTCTAGTCGCACTCTTTGCAGCCCCGAATGACTGTCGGATAAGAAATTTGCCAGCCCACCGCGATCCTTTAATACCACGGTATGGCCGATAAACTGCTTGTGACTACTGAGCTCGACCACTGTGCCGCGAAAACGGGTTTCAGTGCGGGTTACGGTTCTGCGTTTATTACCGTCCCACTCTTCCACTCGCACATCTTTGGTCAGGGTTAACTCATTGACGATTAGTTCTACCCCTTTGTATTGACCGTGAATATAGTCACCAAAACTCACCTTGTCGTAATGAGGTAAGACTTTTGCCGCCGAGAGCCGATTCATATCAAGGCGCATCTCGCGATTGTAGATAAAGTCTTCACCAAAATACTTAAACATGATGGGATAGATTTCTTGCTGCACTTGACGCGTAAACTGCCTTGTCGGGGTAAAACTCCAAAAACCTAATAGCAGTAGTGCAATTATTGGTAGCGGAAACAACACCAGCCCACGGCTATGTCCCAATATCGTTAATAGTACGAGACCCGCAACAATCACTAAACTGAGATACAAGCGTTGACGTGTTGCCTTCAGGCTGGCTACGCGCTTGGTTTCATAACGGGCAGCAAGCGGTGCAAGGTGGGAATCATAATACTGTTGCAGCGATTCCCTATCCGCAGGCTCTGCAGACAGTTTTACCGTCTGTCGCTGTGCCTTAATGGGACTACCTAAGATAAAGGTGAGTATATTCATTGAGATCGTTATTTTACGGGGGCATTTTGCCCCCGCAAATATTAAAGATTACAGATAATCTGCGGCGTCTATTGGTGCTTTAGATGCCTCACTGACTTCATAAAATGGCATCACTTTAATCTTAGCCATTGACGCAATAATCGACCCGGGAAAAATTTCAACGGCTGTATTTAACTCCGATACCGCTGAGTTATAGAAACGACGAGCCGCCGAAATATGTGCTTCGACCTCGTTATAGGTTTGCATGGCTTCAAGCATAGTGTTGTCGGACTTCAGCTCGGGATAGTTTTCAACATTAACCATCAAGGTAGCCATTTTGTCGTTTAATTGCTCGGCTTGTGCAATATGCTCTTTAACCGCATTGGGGTCAGTCTTGTTGTAATGACGGGTTAATTGCGTGCGTAGCTCAGTAATTTCAGTGAGCAATGACTTTTCATGATCCATAAATCGCTTGGCGATTTTGAGGATATTGGGCACGAGATCGGCGCGTTTAGCCAACTGCACATCGATCCCCGACAGAGCCTCAAGGGCGGTATTGCGTTTTTTGACTAGGCTGACATACCAAAGATAGGTCACGATAAAAATCAGCGCTAATCCCAGTAACAGTTTGTCCATCTTCCATCCTTAGTGTTTATTATTGTTTTTAATGGCTACAGCTAACCATAAATAAGCAAGAATTTCATCTAAAGCGTTAGCTAGCGCAATGAAATGTTATCTTTTACTGCACAGGTAAGAGCATCTGACCCAAGATTTTTTGTGACAAGATTAAACCCGAATTGATTGAAAACATTCAGCTTGGATACAGAAAAACTAAGCTATAGTTAATTTGCACAACGTTTAGAGCAACCTTTTTGCTCGTGAATACTGGACTCCCCGTGAGTCCATTTTTTTATCCAAAATCTGCCTACATACTGCTCTAGCCACATTTAAGTTTTATTTAAAGCACAAGCATCATACTTTTCGGCCAATTTTTCACTTTTACCTTAGCGTTAATCCAATCACTTGAGCGAGAGGCTCCTCAGCCAAGTCACGCCGCATCGATTCAGCTCACGGATAAAAAATGCGCTAGCAAAGGTCGACAGAGGCAAGGCATGAGTTTGAAATCCAATCATATTCCCATAAAGACACCGCCCCCACATGACATCAGCTCAAGTGGCTGGTTTCTACGCTTTCTGAATATTGTCGAACGGTTAGGTAATTTATTGCCACATCCTATTACCCTGTTTGCTCTATTTTGTGTCGCCGTGATTCTGGTGTCTGGCATTGCTGGTTACTTTGAGTTGACGGTGGCCGATCCACGCCCCGAGGGCGCGCACGGCCGAGGTGCCGATGGACTTATCCATGTGGTCAGCCTGATGAATGCCGAAGGCTTGCGGATGATAGTGTCCAACTTAGTCACTAACTTTACCGGTTTTACCCCCTTGGGCACGGTTCTGGTTGCCCTACTGGGTGTGGGTATCGCCGAGCGTTCAGGACTATTATCCGCCGCCATGCGTGCACTCGTCATGGGTGCATCTAAGCGTTTAGTGACAGTGACTATCGTGTTTGCGGGGATTATGTCAAACACCGCGGCAGAGCTAGGGTATGTGGTATTAATTCCCATGGCGGCGATGATTTTTCATTCCTTAGGCCGTCATCCGTTAGCAGGCTTAGCCGCCGCATTTGCAGGAGTATCAGGGGGATACAGCGCAAATCTATTGCTCGGTACTGTCGATCCACTGTTATCGGGCATAACTGAAGCGGCGGCGCGGATGATCGACCCCGACTACAACGTCGGCCCTGAGGTTAACTGGTACTTTATGTTTGTCTCGACCTTTGTGATCACTTTCCTCGGCGCCTTTGTAACCGAGAAAATTGTCGAGCCCAAACTGGGCAAGTATCAGGGCGATGATGCCGATGAAACCGTGCATCAATCCATGGGCAATGTCACTGAGTTGGAAAAACGCGGCCTCAAGTGGGCGGGGTTATCTATGCTGGTGCTAGCGGTAATCCTTGCGCTGTCAGTCGTGCCAGAGGGTGCACCACTGCGCGATCCTAAAACCGGTCTGGTTTCGGGCTCACCCTTCCTCAAAGGCATCGTCGCCTTTATCTTTATCTGTTTTGCGATCCCGGGTTTTGTCTACGGCAAGGTCGTTGGCAGCATTAAAAACGATAAAGACGTTATCAATGCCATGTCGCACAGTATGAGTACAATGGGACTGTATATTGTACTGGTGTTCTTTGCGGCACAATTTGTGGCCTTCTTTAACTGGAGTAATCTCGGCGCCGTGTTAGCCGTGCTGGGCGCAGATGCCTTGCAATCCATAGGGTTAACTGGGCCAATCCTGTTCCTGTTTTTTATTATGCTGTGCGGTTTTATCAACCTAATGCTGGGCAGTGCTTCAGCACAGTGGGCCATTACCGCGCCCATTTTTGTGCCCATGCTGATGTTAGTTGGCTATGCGCCCGAAACCATTCAAGCGGCCTACCGTATTGGGGATTCGGTAACTAACTTAATCACGCCAATGATGAGTTATTTCGGATTGATTTTAGCGGTGGCCTGTCGCTATAAGAAAAACCTCGGCATAGGCACACTGATCGCCACTATGTTGCCTTATACCTTAGTGTTCTTCATCGGCTGGACGGCGTTTTTCTTTCTGTGGGTATTCGGTTTTGGTTTACCAGTAGGGCCAGGGGCAGCAACTTACTATACGCCTTAGGCACGAGTGATGCCTGAAGCACAAGTTTAACTTTCGCTAGGTTGATTAGGGCTTCGCAGCTAGTCTCGGCGCCTTTTTCATGGACAGATTTAACGGGCTAGTCGTACAACCATTCCATTAAAAAGCCACAAATCAGTAAGAAAACCCCAAAGTTAAACACCATCGTTTGTAATTTCGACTTAGGCGACTTATCGTCGGCTTGGGTTATGACCTGACTTAACGGTGTAAAAAACATATTGGGTTCGAGTCCCATGCCGATAAAAAATACCGCTACGGCAACACTACGGATGAGCTCGGGGACGACAAGCTGCTCAAGATAAAACTCATAGGCACCATAGGCCAAAATGCCAATAGCGATAGCATGGCAAATCATCGCTACGACAAGTTGCTTAGTGATAAGACTGCTCACCGATGACACGATTTTGCTCCTACGCCAGCGCTATGTATTGATTATGGACGATATTTGCCGCGCAGTTTATCTCTTCTGTGATTTAACTGCATCCATAGCGTCCAGCCAAATAGCACGCCACTCGCGGGATAGATATATAGTGCGACTTTCATTGCCAGCCAAAATGGTGTCTCAGCGGTGAAGTATTGAAACCCCGCCACCAAAAGTGACGTCACACTCCCCCAATACAGTACGCCAATCACCAAAATGAAATACCACTTTCCCTTTGCGAGAGATGCCTCTAATTTGATTAATTGATCCTTACTGACTGCCGACATCACCTGCTCCCTTTTTATCTTGACTCATTTAATATGCCCGAATTGATTCAAGGTAGCTATCCATCCTTGTAACGATAATATTTTTCGCCCAACAAAAAGCCCTGTAAATACAGGGCTTTGATTAGAACGTTAGATTACTCCGCCGATGTTGGCTTTTCGTCTTTCGCTTTTCTCTCTCGTTTACTAAAGATCCGCTCAACAATAACGAAGAACAGTGGCACGAAGAAAATACCTAAGAACGTCGAACTCATCATACCGCCAAGTACACCAGTACCGATGGCATTCTGGCTACCTGAACCTACACCTGTACTAATGGCTAACGGCACAACCCCCAAACCAAACGCGAGCGATGTCATCAGAATCGGACGCAAACGCACACGTACAGCATGTAACGTCGCTTCCACCAGACCCGCCCCTTTCTCGTAGAACTCTTTCGCAAATTCCACAATCAAGATGGCGTTCTTGGTTGCCAAGCCAACGGTCGTCAGCAGACCTACTTGGAAGAACACGTCGTTTGGCAAGCCGCGGCCATTCATCGCCAGCAGGGCACCGATAATACCTAGCGGAACCACTAGGATTACCGCAAACGGAACTGACCAACTCTCATACAGTGCAGCCAATACGAGGAATACCACCAGAATCGACAACGCATATAGCGCAGGCGCTTGGTTACCCGATAAACGCTCCTCATAGGATAAGCCGTTCCACTCGATGCCAAAGCCCGGTGGTAACTGTTTAACTAGGTCTTCCATAATATTCATGGCCGCACCAGTACTAAAGCCAGGTGCTGTTGCGCCTTGAATATTCACCGCAGGTAAACCGTTAAAACGTTCTAGACGTGGTGAGCCGTATTCCCAAGAACCTGTCGCAAAGGCTGAAAACGGCACCATATCGCCCTTGTTGTTACGCACATACCAAGTGTCTAGGTCTTCTGGCTGCATACGGTATTGAGCATCACCTTGCACAAATACCTTTTTAACACGACCACGGTCAATAAAGTCGTTAACATAAGAACCACCCCACGCCGTTGCCAACACATTGTTAACGTTAGCAATCTCAACGCCTAATGCGCTCAACTTAGCATGGTCAATGTGCAATTGATAAATTGGCGCATCTTCCTGACCATTAGGGCGAACCCCCACAAGGTTTGGATTTTGAGCTGCCATACCCAGCAATTGATTACGCGCCGCCACTAACTTATCGTGACCTTGGCCGTTTTTATCTTGCAGGTACATATCGAAACCATTGGCCGTACCCAACTCGATGACCGCTGGCGGTACGAAGGCGAATACGAAGGCTTCTTTCATTTGGCTGAATACACCCATAGCGCGGCCCGCAATGGATTGTACATCCATACCTGGCGCTTCACGCTCTGACCAATCCTTCAAACCAACGAAGGCAATACCCATGTTCTGGCCTTGACCCGCAAAACTGAAGCCCGCAACACTAAATACCGACCTTACGCCTTCTTCAGCCATAAAGTGATCAGAGACTTTCTCTAACACTTTCATGGTGCTTTCTTGGGTAGAGTTGGTTGGCAAAATTGCCTGCGTGAACAAGATACCTTGGTCTTCGTCTGGTAAGAATGCCGTTGGCATGCGCATGAAAATCCAGCCCACTGCCACCACTAATGCAGCGTAAATCATCATGACCCTGAAGCCACGCTTCACAATGCCAGCCACGCTCGATTCGTAACGGTTCGTTAAGCGATCGAAACCACGGTTAAACCAACCGAAGAAACCCGTTTCGATATGGCCATGACCCTTCTTCAACGGTTTGAGCATAGTCGCACAGAGTGCGGGGGTTAAAATCAAGGCCACCAGCACAGACAGCGCCATCGCAGAAACGATAGTGATCGAGAACTGACGGTAAATTACCCCAGTAGAACCCGACATAAACGCCATAGGTACGAATACCGCCGACAAGGTCAGACCGATACCGACTAACGCGCCAGTAATTTGATCCATCGACTTACGGGTCGCTTCGAGTGGACTTAAGCCCTCTTCGGCCATCACCCGCTCAACGTTTTCAACCACCACAATCGCGTCGTCCACGAGTAGACCAATCGCCAGTACCATTGCAAACATGGTAAGGGTGTTGATGGAGAAGCCCGTTGCCGAGAGAATCGCAAAGGTACCCAGCAATACCACAGGTACTGCAATTGTTGGAATTAAAGTCGCACGGAAGTTCTGCAGGAAGAGGTACATGATGACGAACACCAGTACGATCGCTTCAAGCAGAGTGTGGACTACGCCTTCAATCGATTTATCAACGAATGGTGTTGTATCGTAGGGGTAAACCACATCTAACCCAGCAGGGAAGAAGGGACGCAACTCTTCCACTTTAGCGCGAACCGCTGCCGCCGTATCTAACGCGTTAGCACCGGTTGCCAGCTTAATCGCAATACCCGAGGCTGGTTTACCGTTATACAGAGACTCTACGGCATAACTTTCTGAACCCAACTCGACACGCGCCACATCACCCAAGAACACGTTCGCACCCGACGTATCGGATTTAAGAATAATCTTGCGGAATTGTTCTGGCGTTTGCAGACGGCTCTGTGCCGATACAGTCGCGTTTAGCTCTTGTCCTGGCAGTGATGGCGTACCACCGAGTTGACCAGCAGATACCTGTGCGTTTTGCGCGCGGATAGCACTCACCACATCTAAGCTAGTGAGGTTATATTGAGTCAGTTTCAGCGGGTCTAACCATATACGCATCGCGTACTGAGCACCGAAAATCTGAATTTCACCCACGCCCGGTACACGGCTCATAGGATCTTGGATGTTAGCGCCCACATAGTCGGCGATGTCACCCTTGTCCAAAGAACCGTCGGTCGATACGAAGCCCAATACCATCAGGAAGCCAGAGCTTGACTTGTTAACGTTAACCCCTTGAGATTGCACCTCTTGTGGTAACAAGGTCATTGCGCCCTGTAACTTGTTTTGTACCTGAACCTGCGCGATATCCGGATCGGCCTCAGCGTTAAAGGTTAAGGTAATCGATGCGTTACCAAAGCTATCACTGGTTGAAGCGATATAACGTAGGTGGTCGATACCCTTCATACGTTGCTCAATCACCTGAGTTACTGAGTCTTCAACGATTTTGGCCGATGCACCTGGATAGTTCGCACTGATCACTACTGTCGGTGGCGCAATACTGGGGTACTGCGAGACTGGCAGGGATCGGATCGATAAAATCCCCGCCAACATAATGATTAAGGCGATCACCCACGCAAAGATGGGACGATCAATAAAAAAACGTGCCATAGCTATGCCCTATTTTGCTTGGGTTTCAGAAATAACTTTGGTGGTGACTGGTGCACCTGGACGGATCTTTTGTAATCCTTCCACAATCAACTTATCGCCCGCTTCTAAACCAGCAGTAATACGCCATTGATTGTCGATAACTTCAGCTGTGGTAACAATTTTTGCTTCCACTAGACCTTGATCGTTCACCACCATCGCCACGGCCTGACCCTTAGCGTTACGGGTAATGGCTTTTTGCGGCACTAGGATGGCTTGAGGATCGGTACCGGTATTCAATACAGCACGAACATACATGCCAGGCAGTAAGATGCCATCTGGGTTAGGGAACTCGGCGCGTAGGATCACTGAGCCAGTATTTTCATCCACGCTCACTTCAGCAAATTGCAGCTTACCGTTGTGACCATAAATCGTGCCGTCTTCTAAGACTAACTGCACGTCAGCATTATCCGCCGCCTGCAGCTTACCTTGCTTCAGTTTGGCTTTTAGGCGTAACAGCTGAGCACTCGATTGAGCGATATCCACATTGATAGGATCAAGCTGTTGAATAGTTGCCAGAGTTTGGCTTTGGTTAGCCGTTACTAGCGCACCCGCTGTTACACTCGACTTACCGATACGGCCTGAAATCGGCGCTAATACTTCAGTGTATTGAAGATTGATTTTCGCAGTATTAATCGCCGCTTCCGCCACAGTCACACTGGCCAGCGCTTCTTTGTAAGCGGCTTCGGCTTCGTCGAAATCTTGTTTACTGATCGCGTTAGTTTTAACTAACTGCTGATAACGAGCCGCTTTTGCCTTGGCAGAAGCAAGGCTTGCATTTGCTCGAGCTAAGTCAGCATTTGCACTGACAAGTGCAGCTTTATAAGGCGCAGAATCAATTTGATAAAGAGATTCGCCTTGCTTCACATTGCCGCCTTCGACAAAGCTACGCTTAGTGATAATGCCATTCACTTGAGGACGAACTTCGGCTTCAAGAAATGCCTTGCTACGACCCGGTAACTCGACTTGGATAACCTGTGGCTTAGCCTCCACTTTGATTATCCCAACTTCCATGCTCTGCGGCCCCGCGCCGCCATGAGCGGCTTTATCCTCTTGAGGGCTACAAGCTGCCATCCACAACGCCACGCTGATTACTGAGGCAAGTTTAATTGTCTGCCGCATGAGAACTCCTTTAAATTTTAACGCCACCGTGTTCACACAATATGGATGATTTCACGGCCATAATTATAACTAAAATCAAAGCTATTACTTATCGTATACCCTATAAGGATCAACAAGAAAGATAAACAAACAAAAGTGTAAACTAATGAAAATATTCACACCTTTGCCAATACCTTATTAGTAGAATTGTTATCCTATTTAAGAAGTATGTTAACTGTAGATAAGATTGTTAGCGTTATACGATACAAAGCACTTATTCAGCCTACTCTATATCAAAAATGTTGCAAACATGTTTGGCGACACAAATGTTTATACTCGATTAACCTGAGTAAACATTTATTTGATACAGCTAGGGCATATTAGCACAAGCTTTTACATAAGGTTTTGTGCATATATAACCCTTGTGTGGTCATATTGGATCAAGCATGGAATGACCATACCTTGCTATCCGAATGCCTACTATTGCTACGTAAATCCTTGTTACAAATGGGTCAGGGAAACGAATAGATATTCAAACCTTTGGACGCGACATTTTATGACCAAGCGTTGTATAGCGCAAATTGGATATTACATTTTGCACCCCATTTAATGAAACTCAGCTTCCCAAAAAAAATGCAGTTTTATAAATTACGCTTTTATTGACCCTGTTATTTCGCTGCTTATTCACATTCATTCATATCTTTTCGTTATTGGTTCATCCCAGGCGGCACCGCTATTAACAATTTATTTTTACGATATAGGTGCGCTAACAATTTCCAATCACTTTGAGATGATGATTATGAAGACTCGTACTAAATTGCTGCTCACTGGGGCGTTACTTTCTTTGGCGGCCAGCTCCCACGCTGCTGAAGATAATCAACTCTTTGGTGGCACCCTTAACGGCAATGTTAATTTTGCTTCGGACTATGTGTTTCGTGGTGAATCCGAGACCTTAGATGGCGATATTCCGGTCGTCCAAGGCACATTAAGTTGGAACCACAATCAAGGTTGGTATGCTGGGGTATTTAGCTCCAACATTAAGTTTGCTGACCCAAACTTAGAAATTGTTACCGCGCCTTTTATTGGTAAAGCGGGAGAGTTTGGCGATTCTGGCTTTACCTATGATGTCATGCTGTTTTCATACCTTTACCCCGGAGCTTCCTATTCCAACTACACCGAATTATGGCTAAAAGTGGGTAAACAATTCGGTCGAGCCAATCTGCAACTCGAAGTCACCCCAACGGTGGATGACTGGTTTGGTGTCGATGGCTGGCACGGGGTGAACTACGCTCTACACCCCAGCTATAGCTTTGACAACGGTGTAAAAATCTCAGCATCTGTGGGTTATCAAGATCTCACTGGTGATGGCGCCGAAGGTTGGGGCCACTGGAACATAGGTTTAAGCAAAGCCTATTACGGTCTTAACTTCGATTTACGCTACCACGGCAGCACTGTCGACACTGACCATAAAGTCTATGGTACACAAACTGAAATCTTCGATGACAGAGTCGTCATTGGGATCAGTAAAAGTTTCTAATCCTGTTTTTTTGCTTATACGTTCATCCCGCTGCTTCCCTGCAGTACTCCAATTGCTTGAAATATCGAGCCTTGACCAGCCAAATTTGGCTGGTCTTTTTTTTATCTAAATACGATTATCACCCACGCTACAGGCTAACACCCGGCTGATATCCGCAAGACAACGGCCCGACTCCTGTTGCCATTGATTGAACACGGCCTGTACCTGTTTTAACGCCGTTTGCGAGCTAAAGCCGGCATCTACCAGCTTATGCGCTTTAAAATAGCCTTGCACATCATCGGTTAACAAAAAGGTATCCTTACCGATTCCACGTAAGAAATACGGCCCCGTATTGCCACCGAGACGAGCGCCGCGCTTCTTTAAGAACGCCCAGAGTCCGACGATATCTTCGGTCGGCCAGTCAGCAATCAGCTTAGCCAAGCTGCCATGTTCGCGGGCAATATCATGGATCATCAAAGCATTATCATAAATTGCTTGGGTTTTCTTTAGGTGGCGAATCAAGGTCGCATCCGCAGCGCGAGCTTGGATCTGCTCGGGTGACAACATTAATACCTTCTCGGGCACAAAATGAAAGAAGGATTTTTCGTAAGCAGGCCATTTATTATCGACCACGCGCCAGACAAAACCACTCTGGAACACTTGTCGGCTCATGGCCGAAAGCAGCGTAGCATCATCGTATTGACGAATTTCAGCACTCGTTAGACACCCAGGAAGTAAGGCTTCGAGTCCCTTTTTACCGCCTTTGCGCTCACTCGCTCTGGCATAGATGGATGAGAAACTTTCTAATTGGCTCATGCTGTTACCTTTGATTATCGATATTTCACTAGCGTTTCTAGGCGTTAATAGTACCGAATTTGAGCCCACGGGGATCATTCCGTATGGAAAACCTGTTTTACGTCCATTTCTGGCCCTTTGAAGAAATTCCCACTGCACGCATGTTGATACCGACTAAAGTTAAGGCGTAGAGTCAAAAAATGCAGTGGTTATGGGGTCGGTACCTATGGAGCTTTTCTATCATCCGTTATCACGATATTCACAGAAAGTATTAATTGCTCTCTATGAGAAACAAGCGAACTTTTATCCGCGGATCACTGATTTACGCGACCCACTGGCACGCAAGGCCTTCCAGCAATTTTATCCTCCTGGCAAACTGCCATTGCTCAAAACGCAAGAAGGCCAACTGATCCCCGAATCCAGCATTATTATTGAATACTTAGACAGGCATTTTCAAAACGGTACAGAGTTATTACCCGCGGAGGCTGAACGGAATTTGGCGGTGCGCCTATTCGATCGCATTATTGATTTTGATATCAATAACCCACTATTCCAATTAGAAAAATTAAAGTATGCCCCTGATGGGCATGAGTTCGAAATCAAGCAGATTGAAAAACAAATGCTTACCCAATTTCAACGCTTAGATAGCCATCTTAGTCAAAATCATTGGGTGTGTGGCGACAGTTTTACCTTAGCCGACTGTGCACTGATCCCCTGCTTAAGCTACAGCTTTGCTCACTTAAACCTATTGGATTTAGATGAGTTAGTCCGTTATTGGCAACAGGCGCAGCTTCGCGGCGCCTGGACACTCGTGCTTGAAGAAGTGCTACTAGCCGAAATGGAAGAAGACACTGGGATTAGGAGTATTCCCTAGTACCAGCGCGTCCTAAAGATTGCGCTCTTTCTTTAATTGTAAAAATGCTTTCCATTTCACGACTTCGGGCGGTAACTCAGGAGCTGGATCGGTATAGCCTGCTTCTTTAACTAATACCTCTAAAGGCACTTGCTTACCTTTACACACAAATACACCACGCACATGCACTATACAATGCAGGCCGCGCTCACTGATAAAGCGTTGTTCAATATAGAAATATTTTTCATCCCAGCCCACGACCTTGGTTTCAATCTCAAACTTTTTTAAGGGCTTGATATCGCGGATATAGGTAAATTCGGCGGCGTTAACAATTGGCATCCATTTTAATTTGAGGAAACGCTTCAGCAACCCCATTTCGGCCAACATATAGGTGCGGGCCAGATCCATAAACGCTGGGTAACGGGAGTTAGTAAGATGGAAATTGATATCGCAATCACTGGGCAACGCGCGATAAGTAATGCGGCTCGTCCCCAAAAAATCAATCTTACGGCAATGGCGCGTGCGCCAAAATAACAACCAAAACAAACGGAAATACAGATTCATATGCAGTCGCCCTAAAAAGAAGAGCCACAGGCTAACAGAGGTCATACCAGAGGGCAAGCGAGATCTAGCTCACAAAAAAGGCGCCATTCGGCGCCTTTTTATGCTCAAGCACAGCTATTTAGTATGGCTTAAGCGGCAATCCCAGAGTGGCGCAGCAGCGCATCAATACTTGGCTCGCGTCCCATAAACTGTTTGAACAAGTCCATAGGCTCAGCAGAACCGCCCATTTCGAGGATGTTGTGCAGGAAGCTACGGCCCGTATCAGGATTGAAGATGCCCTCCTCTTCGAAGCGAGAAAACGCATCCGCCGACAGCACTTCGGCCCACTTGTAGCTGTAATAACCCGCAGCATAGCCACCGGCAAAAATATGCGCAAAACCATGTTGGAAACGGTTAAATGCTGGCGGAATTAACACGGCCACCTGACGACGCACTTCGTCCAAAGTCTGTTGAATACACGCGCCTTTTGCAGGGTCATATTCGTGGTGCAGCCTAAAATCGAACAGTGAAAACTCCAGCTGGCGCAACATCATCATGCCGGATTGGAAGTTTTTTGCCGCTAACATCTTATCTAACATCGCTTTTGGTAAAGGTTCACCGGTTTCGTAGTGACCGGAGATCTCCGCTAAGGCTTCTTCTTGCCAGCACCAGTTTTCCATGAACTGGCTAGGCAATTCGACCGCGTCCCAAGGCACACCATTGATACCTGATACGCCAGCAACATCGATTTTGGTCAGCATATGATGAATGCCATGGCCAAACTCATGGAATAAGGTCGTCACTTCATCGTGGGTGAAAAGCGCAGGCTTACCATCCACAGGGCCATTAAAGTTACAAGTGAGATAGGCAACGGGTTTTTGTAGGCCATTGGCGGTTTGACGACGCACGCGGCAATCATCCATCCAAGCGCCGCCGCGTTTACCAGTGCGGGCGTATAAGTCTAAATAGAAACTGCCTCTGTGCTCGCCCGTTTCGTCAAAAATATCGAAGAAACGCACGTCTTTATGCCAACGGTCAAACTCGGTTTGCTCAACAATCTTTAAACCAAATAGGCGTGAGACAGTGTAAAACAAGCCTGATAGCACTTTATCTTCAGGGAAGTAAGGGCGCAGCAACTCTTGCGAAATCTCATACTTATGTTGCTGTAACTTCTCAGCGTAGAAACTTAAATCCCAAGAAGCCATCTCGCTCACACCATAATGCTCCAGCGCAAAGGCTTTAAGCTCGGCTAATTCGGCCTTGGCTTGGTCTTTTGAACGCAGCGCCAATTCATTTAAGAAGGCCATCACCTGCGCAGGCGTTTCAGCCATTTTCGTGGCGAGGGATTTTTCGGCAAAGCTATCAAAGCCTAACAACTGTGCCAATTCATGGCGCAGTGCGAGAATTTCATCCATCAATGGACCGTTATCGAATTCGCCCGCATTTGGACCTTGATCCGAGGCGCGAGTCACGAAGGCTCGGTAACACTCTTCACGCAAGTTGCGGTTTTCGCTGTAGGTCATCACAGGTAAATAGGAAGGGAAATCTAAGGTAAATAGCCAGCCCTCTAATTCGCGGGCCTCGGCCATCGCTTTTGCGGCCGCTTTAGCTGAATCGGGCAAGCCAGCGAGTTCTGCCTCATCGGTAATTAACTTAGTCCAGGCTTGGGTCGCATCGAGCAGTTGATTGGAAAAGCCGCTGGTAAGTTCAGAAAGACGTTTAACGATTTCACCATAACGCAGTTTTTGCGCATCGTCTAAGCCGATACCCGAAAGCTCGAAGTCCCGTAAGCTGTGCTCAATCACCATCTGTTGTGCTTGGCTTAATTGAGCAAACTCTGCCGATGCACGCAGCGATTTGTAGGCCTCGTATAACCCTTGGTGTTGGCCAACGTAAGTGCCGTATTCGGATAACAGTGGCAAACAAGCATCATGGGCCGCGCGCCATTCATCTGTGCTCACCACTGAGTTCATATGGGAAACGGGTGACCAAATCTGGCTTAACTCATCATCTACTTGCTCCAGAGGGGCGACTAAGTTATCCCACGTAAAAGGCCCAGGGTTTTGCAGCACTTCATCAATCTTGGCACGACACTGAGCAATGGCTTGCTCAACGGCAACTTGAATATGTTCAGGTTTAATCTGTGAAAAAAGCGGTAATGCAGCGCCGTTAAGCAAAGGGTTGCTCATAATGATTCCTCTACAATCTGTGTAGCTAATAAATAAGGGCTTATGTTCAATTTATCAAGGCGAGAAAACCGATTGCTATCTTCGTTTGTAGGCCTAACGCCATTTCATCAATAAAAAAGTGAACCAGCTCTCAATTAGGATTTACACTAAATTTACCCTTTGAATCTTGATAGTTTGATCGCAAATCAAATCCATTCTCATTAACGCTTATATGTATATAGGCTAACATCAGTGCATATTCTATATTTTCAATTAGATTGGCTTATTTATGGCAGCATCAGTTAAATCCATCATTAGCGCCGTAGGCGCCATTAGCTTAGTTTGCTTTAGCCATCCATGTTTGGCCAACGAGAGCTTGGCGCAAACCGAAGGGATATTAAACAGCAAATTATCTGCGGCTAACGTGCCTTTAACTGCTAACATCGATTTAGGCTGGGATAGCAAGTATGTTTCGCAGGGGCGCAATAACTTGGCTAAAGGCGGTATTTATTGGATGAATACCAGTATTCAATACGGCAATCTCACCACCTATGCCCTCGTTGGCCGTGGTGATAGCCAAGCCTATACTGAGTGGAATATTGGCCTAGAATACGCTTTGGATTTAAGTGAACATTTAGAAGCGAATCTTGGCTATCAACGTATTGAAGGCTATAGCAGTAGCCGCTGTCAGGATAACGAACTGTTTGCTGAATTGGCTTACACCGCCAAGCCTTGGCTAGTGCCTTCCGTGAGTTATGTCTACTCCACCGAGGCGGCGGGCTATTTTGTGGAGCTGAGCCTACACAGCTATTGGCAAGTTACAGAGCAATTCACACTCTCCCCCTACGTAACACAAGGCGTTGATTTTAAATATCGAACAGAAGAGCACAATGGTAGAAATCATCTCCAGTTTGGGCTAGAAGCAAGCTATAACCTTACCGAGAATATGAATATTAGTGGCCATATTAGCCACAGCATTGCGCAGGCAGATATAGAGCAAGAAGCGGCCACGAATGGCGACTTTAGCTCACAGGATCAAACCTATGCGGGCATCCACTTCAATATCAGCTTCTAAGCGTTACTCGGCCTAACTCCCTTCGGCTTGGCAAACCGTTCCCGTCCAAACTACACTCAAGATGTCGATGGAACGACCTTGATTTAGCGAGGCACAGGGAATGTTGGCTCATCAGTTTAAAATACTCACGAACACATTTATTACACTAGCATTTTGTACTCTGCCATCCTTAGCGGCACCCGAGAGCGAGCCTGAATTAGTATTAGAATCTCTGTCAAAAAGTAGTACGACTGACTCACTACCACTGGGGACCCTGCTCGACAGTCAAGGTAAACCGCTGCCCATTCCTGCAGAGCAAAGCGCTTTGGATTATTCGCCTCCCACCGTCAATGTTGACAATACGTCCCCAAAAACAAAGACCAACAAGACGCAATCCACTAAGACTAAAAATAAAAAATTGAGTCGAAAGCAACAACTCGCCAGCAGAGATAAAGTCGCTAACGATCCTAGTTGCCGTTGGCTTGATGCGCGCATGTCACAGCTCGAAACCCAGATCGGCAATAAGCGAGAGCAAGCCGCCGACTATCATAGCGATGAGCTCAATGCTCGCAAGCAGGAGTGGCAATGCCTTAAATGCGGCGTAGAAGGACCAAACCCTGATGATTACCATCGCTGCCAATATCGCCGTTAAGCTTAAGCTAACCGCCAAGGGATAAAATCTCCGCTTCATGGAGATTTTTTGTGGCAAACCAAGGTCTATACCCTGGCGACTTAATGGGCTGGTCTGCAAACCCATTCCAACCTACAATGACCTTCTGCTATTAAGCACCTCATTCTTAGAGTTAGACGGAGAAACTCATGGCTCAACATTTTGACTATATCTGCCTAGGCGCAGGCAGCGGCGGTATCGCCTCAGCTAACCGAGCTGCCATGCGTGGCGCTAAAGTGCTACTCATCGAAGCAAAACACGTTGGCGGCACCTGCGTAAACGTGGGCTGCGTACCCAAAAAAGTCATGTGGTATGGCGCGCATATCGCCGAAGCCATGAACCTCTACGCCAAAGATTATGGCTTTGATGTTTCAGTCAACAAATTCGACTGGAACACCTTAGTAAACAGCCGCGAAGCCTATATTGGTCGCATACACGAGGCCTACGGTCGCGGTTTTACCAATAACAAAGTCACCCTGCTCAATGGTTATGGCCGTTTCGTTAATGGCAACACCATTGAAGTGAATGGCGAGCACTACACGGCTGACCATATCCTGATCGCCACCGGCGGCGCGCCAACCATCCCAAACATTCCTGGTGCCGAATACGGGATTGATTCCGATGGTTTCTTCGCCCTGCGCGAACAACCTAAACGTGTCGCAGTCGTCGGCGCTGGCTATATCGCCGTCGAAGTCGCGGGCGTGTTACACGCACTTGGCAGTGAGACTCACCTGTTTGTGCGTAAACATGCGCCGCTGCGTAACTTCGATCCTATGCTGATCGACGCCCTAGTCGATGCCATGAAGACCGAAGGCCCAACCCTGCATACCAACAGCGTCCCACAATCTGTGGTCAAAAATGCCGACGACAGCCTGACTCTGAGCCTCGAAAATGGCGAAAGCGTGACCGTCGATTGCCTGATTTGGGCCATTGGCCGCTCACCAGCAACGGGCAATATCGGTTTAGAAAACACCGATGTGCAACTGGATAACAAAGGCTATGTGATTACCGACGCGCAGCAAAATACCACCCACAAAGGCATTTATTGCGTGGGCGATATTATGGCGGGCGGTGTGGAGCTGACTCCTGTTGCAGTTAAAGCGGGTCGTTTACTCTCCGAGCGCCTATTTAACGGCATGAGCGATGCCAAAATGGATTACAGCCAAATCCCAACCGTGGTCTTTAGCCATCCACCGATTGGCACTATGGGCTTAACCGAGCCAGAAGCCCGCGCGCAATATGGTGATGAGAATGTGAAGGTCTATACCTCAAGCTTTACCTCCATGTATACCGCTGTAACAAGCCATCGCCAAGCCTGCAAGATGAAGCTAGTCTGCGCCGGTAAAGAAGAGAAAGTGCTTGGTATTCATGGCATTGGCTTTGGTATGGACGAAATTCTCCAAGGCTTTGGCGTCGCCATGAAAATGGGCGCCACCAAAGCCGATTTCGATGCCGTTGTCGCTATCCATCCCACAGGAGCTGAGGAATTTGTCACCATGCGCTAAGCGCATGACTCAAGTTTTAAATCAGGCTCTATAGCCTGTGAATATTACATTTTATAGAAGCGGTTCTGATATTCTCAGCGCCGCTTTTTTTATGTTCAACGCTAGGTCATTCCGTCTATTTATCCGCTCTTAACATCCCACTCTTTAGCCCCAATTTTCGGTTAAAAGCATAGATAAATTTATCAGTATTCAAATCAATTTCCCTTGCTTTACGCCAACCGAAAGTATGCAAAATGGGCATTTCAACTTGATATTTTGCTAATAAAGAGCTTATTATAGTTATAACACTAACTATTATTCACCCTAAATACATCAAGGAGGCATTATGTCAGCTAAGCATGCTGCAGATGAAAACCCCATCTCACAGATCATCCGTTCCACTCGGGAACGCCTGCATGGAACACTACAATATTTCTGCCTGTTCGCCATTCTAAGTACCTATCTCTTTGTCATTTTGAAACCGAGCTTCATTCAAAATAACAAAGCGTTAGGAGGAAAATAATCGATGAATTCCCTCTCTTACGTTTCATTGGCAATTTACTTTATTGCCATGCTCGCCATTGGTTTGTTCGCCTATCGCAAGTCGACCGATGATGTCTCTGGCTATATTTTGGGTGGCCGCCAAGTGAGCCCACAAGTGACAGCACTCTCGGCTGGCGCCTCGGATATGAGTGGCTGGATGCTGATGGGCCTACCCGGCGCTATGTTTCTGGTGGGGTTTGAAACCCTATATATCGCCCTCGGATTATTAATTGGTGCTCTAATCAATTATTTGGTAGTTGCCCCCAAATTGCGGGTCTACACAGAGGTCGCCGATAACGCGCTGACTATTCCTGAGTTCTTTGCCAAACGCTTTGGTCAAGCCGATAACAGCATTCGTATTATTGCCGCCGCCATCATAGTGATCTTTTTCACCCTCTATACCTCGGCGGGCTTAGTCGCGGGCGGCAAGTTGTTCGAATCCGCTTTTGGGCTGAACTATGATATTGGCCTAATCGTTACCTTAGCCGTCGTGGTGTCGTACACTCTGCTGGGGGGATTTTTAGCCGTTAGCCTCACCGACTTTGTGCAGGGCTGCATTATGTTTGTCGCCTTGGTATTAGTGCCTTTTGTGGCATATCAAGAATTTACCAGCGCAGATCGTATGATGAACTTTGCCTATCAGTCGATTCCGCATTTTACCGACGCGATGCAAAATGTGACTCTGCTAAGCTTAATCTCGAGCCTGTCGTGGGGACTCGGATATTTCGGCCAGCCGCATATTATTGTGCGTTTTATGGCGATCCGCTCGGTCGCCGACATTAAAACCGCACGCCGCATCGGCATCAGTTGGATGACAGTGACCATTATCGGCGCCTTAGCGACGGGCTTGGTCGGTATCGCCTACGCCAATAAATTTGGGATGAAACTGTCAGACCCTGAAACCATCTTTATCGTGTTTTCAGAGTTACTGTTCCACCCCTTAATCAGCGGCTTCCTGCTCGCTGCGATTCTCGCGGCCATTATGAGCACAATTTCATCGCAGTTATTAGTCTCGTCGAGTTCGCTGACCGAAGATATTTATCGCACCCTGTCGAAGAAACAAGCGAGCGAGCAAGAGATGGTAAAAATGGGCCGTTACGGGGTTGCTGGTGTTGCCATTGTCGCAACGCTATTGGCGCTTGATCGCTCTAACAGCATCCTCTCCCTCGTGAGTAATGCGTGGGCAGGCTTTGGTGCTGCCTTCGGTCCGCTGGTGCTGTTTAGTTTGTATAAAGCCAATCTCACCCATAAAGCGGCGATTGCGGGGATTATTTCGGGCGCGCTCACGGTACTCTTTTGGATTTACGCCCCCGTGCTTGCCGATGGTAAGGCATTGAGTAGCTTAGTGTATGAGATGATTCCAGGCTTTATTGTCAGCAGCACAGTGATTTATCTGGTGAGCAAATTCGATAACGACCCGTGCGCTAAAACCACGAAGCAGTTCCATCAGGCCGGTCGTGTATTGGCCGAGGAAAGCTAAGGAGGCGCTATGACAGACTCTCCCCGTAAACGTATCGTCGTCAAAGTGGGGAGCGCCTTAATCGCGCCCCACAAGCAAGGTTGCAGCAGCCATTATCTCTTGGGTATCGCGCAGTTTATTACTTACTGCCGCGTCCAAGGTATTCAAGTGGTACTGGTTTCATCCGGCTCGGTTGCCGCTGGTTGGCATCATTTTGAGGGCCAAGTTCAGCCGAGTGTTACGGTGAAAAAGGCCATGGCGGCTGCGGGTCAGGCGGATATGATGGCGACGTGGAATAAGCTATTTGATTTCCCCACAGCCCAACTGCTGCTGACCCATGGCGACTTACGTAATCGCGAGCGTTATATCAGTATTCGAGACACCATTTTTAGCCTGCTCGAACACGGTTTAATGCCGATCATCAATGAGAATGACGCCGTGACCGCCGACAAACTTAAGGTTGGCGATAACGATAATCTCTCGGCCATGGTGGCGGCTGCGGCCGATGCCGACACCTTAGTGATTTGCTCGGATGTGGATGGGCTCTACGATCAAAATCCCCACGAATATCCCAATGCCAAGCTGATAAAGCAAGTCACTGAAATCAATGCCGATATCTATGCGATGGCGGGAGGCGCCAGCAGCGATGTTGGCACCGGAGGCATGCGCACTAAGATCCAAGCCGCCGAAAAAGCCATTTCCCACGGCATTGAGACCTTTATTATCAATGGCTTTAATGCAGATTCTTTTAGCCAACTGCTAAAGGGGCAAAATCCGGGTACCCTCTTTACCCCCTACGAAAAACCGATGCAGGAGCATTTGCATTGGATGACCCACACCTCGCAAGCGCAGGGCGAAGTGATCGTCGAGGATGATTTTGACCTCGCACTCGATCAGCACAGCGAGCAATTAACCAGCGATGATGTAGTTGAAGTCAAAGGGGATTTCTCAGTGGGCGACACCATTCTGGTGCGTAAAGGCGATGGCACTAAGTTGGCGAAAGCCAAATCTAACTACAGCAGTTGCCTACTGAGTTTTATTACCGAGCAGGATGATCAGGCGTTTGCCAGTGAATTCCAGCAAAAAACCGGCCCCATCATTTCCGATAAGAATATCGCCATTCTTAAATCCATTTGAGTGGAGAAACTATGAGCCTAATTAAACAAATATCTGCCGATGCCGCCCATGCGGCCCGTACACTCGCCCAACTCGATGAGTCGCTTAAAAACACCGTATTACTGGATATGGCGCGCTCATTAAGGGAAAAAACCTATGAAATCCAAAGCGCGAACCTGATTGACGTACACCGAGCGACTCAGGATAACTTAAGCCCTGCAATGGTCGATCGCCTCACGCTGAACCAGCATCGTATCGAGGCGATGGCGCAAGGAATCGAAACTATCGCCGCCCTGCCCGATCCCGTTGGGCGCGAGCGTTTTATTGGTAAACGCCCCAATGGTTTATCTATCAGTAAGATGCGCGTGCCACTCGGCGTGGTGTGTATGATTTATGAGGCGCGCCCGAATGTCACCGCCGATGCTGGTGCCCTTTGCTTTAAATCCGGCAATGCGGTGATCCTGCGTGGCGGTAAGGAAGCACTGCACACCAGCAAAGTGATCGCCAGCATTTTACAGGCGGTACTGACCGCCTATGGTTTGCCTAAAGCACTTATCAGCGTAATCCCCGATCCTGACCGCGCCCTAATGCTCGAACTGATGCAGCAGCGGGAATTTATCGATGTGATCATCCCCCGCGGTGGCGAAGGACTGATTAATTACGTCACTGAAAACAGTAGCATTCCGGTTATTCAGCACTTTAAAGGCGTGTGCCATTTATATGTGGATAAAGACGCCAATCAAGATATCGCCTTGGATTTGCTGCTCAATGGTAAAACCCAACGCACAGGCGTGTGCAACGCCCTCGAGGGCTTGTTAGTACATAAGGATATCGCACCGCGATTCTTGCCCCGCGTCGCCAAAGCACTGGCCGAGCATCAAGTAAAAATCAACGCATGCCCTCCGGCCGCCGCGTATTTCGACGCCTGCACTTATATGGCAGAAGAAGATTTTGGCCAAGAATACTTGGACTTAGAAATCGCCATTCGCCAAGTCGACAGTTTTGAGGTCGCCACCCAACATATCGCTAAGTTTGGCAGCCACCATACCGAGGTGATTTGCACCGACAATGAACTCACCGCCGCCCGCTTTCAACGCGCAGTGGATGCCTCGGTCGTTATGGTGAATGCCTCATCACGTTTTTCCGATGGCAGCGAACTCGGCCTCGGCGCCGAAATCGGCATAGCCACCACTAAACTGCATGCCTACGGCCCCATGGGACTCGAAGCCCTAACCACTGAAAAATATCTGGTTTCAGGCACAGGACAGATTAGGGCTTAGTGATTACGTCGGCGATGTGATTAATTAAATAATAAAGCCCAAGGCATTGTCCCTTGGAGCTTTGGTTGAAGCTGTATCTTACTTATCAAAAGATACAGCTAATTCAACCCAGTTTTTATAGTCAATTTTATTCGCAGAAAGTTTTAGCAAATCAATCTTATATAATAGAAAAACTTTCTCGGTGTGGTTTGATACTCTGTGATAGTCATAATTCAGGCTTTCTAATATTTCGTTTCTATCTTCTAGGCATAAGCTATTCATATCAGACAAAACCATTGCTAATCTAGAACTTAATCTTACACAATTACTATTTCCAACCTCTCTTGCAAAAAAACCTCCGCTAGAACCATATAAAACAAAAAAATTATCTATCTTATAGTCAATTCGACCTATTAAATTATCAAAATGAGTATGGTTAGTACTTGTTGTATCTAGCCAATCTGCATAAAGATAATAATGCTTATCTCTTAAAACAAATAAAATTAGTAACAAGTAAGGATTTAATGTTTTGGCTGTATTGCTTAAAACAGCTAAAAATTTATCAGTTAACTGTTCCGTTTCTCTTAACGATAGTCTAAATCTATCTGCCACAATAGAAACCACATTAGTAAAGTCATCTAATTCAGCTAGGCTAGGTACAAATTCCTTCCACTTAGGATTATAAGTGACTTTATTTTCAGTAATATGGCTTACAAATTCATAGCGAGAAAGCTCGGTTAACGAGTAGCGCCGCCTAAAGAACCGACCTAAATAGGTTTGAGCATCAAAGCCTTCACCATAAACTGCTTTCACCGCATGCTGTAGTTGTTCAGTATCAGTCGCCACAATAAAGGCAATATTATCTAATTCAAAGAAGTGCTTAACCACTTCCAACATTTCTAAGGCATAACTAGGTCGACAGCGATCAAGCTCATCAATGAAGATAAAAGCAGGCACTTTTAAAGCACCTTGCTTATGTGCAATGACTGCAGTAATTAATGCTTTAATTTCGTTTCGCAAATATTCGACTGACTGCAATTTATCGTTATGGTCTTTTACTAAGCATTGTGCAACTGCGGCGGCAGATTCACTTAAAGTATCAGAAATAAATTTATCATCACTTTTTGGCTCACCTTCAACTTTAATATCATCTAAATTCAAACCAACAGCCTTTTTCACCAATCCTTTGAGTAAAGCAGGCGCAGCTGCTTTGATAAATCGGGCTGATTTTTCAGTAATATTTGACAGAATTTCATTTTCAACAGGCAATTGCTCACTTAAAGCATTTATCAAAGATGAAATAACGGTAAGCATAGGATCGTCAGAGTAATCCTGCTTCCATGCATCAATGTAAACAACAGGGTGCGTATCTTTAATGCTTTCCATCCAGCGATTAATAAAGTAGGTTTTACCAGACCCCCACTTTGCATTTAGGTTTAAAACATAGCCGCCATCGATAGCATTAACTGCCAAATAATTGTGTAAAAAAGAAGCGTATCTAGCGCGATCTAATGTATCCCTTGGAAATAGTTCCATTCCTTCTGCGCAAAACACAGGCTCTTTCCAGTTAAACTCTACAATATCATCAGACATAAAATCCCTTTTTATTAATTAGTTACTCATACCTCAGAATAAAGCCGTTATGTGTGCACTATCAACTCAATGAGCAATACAGACATCTGAGTTCGCTGAGTTAAACATTCTCGCGACAGTGACCATTGGCGACATAGCCGCTCATTCACATCCATGTGATCGCGGCATTCGCACATCCATATGCTGCAGACGCCGCCGTCGAGCCCTCAGGGACGACTTCTTATAAAATAAAAGGGCGACGTGTCACTGAAGTGAGAGTGCTTAATAGCAGCCATTTACTAAACCCTATGCAAAACTTCGAGGCATAGTTTACTCCACCCCATCACACTGAGATTTCCCCGCTTGATAACAGCTGGGTTGCCGTGGGCAGACGGCGCCGCGGGAGCAGATAAGCCGGGCATCATTTTTAATGCCGCGCTCAATCCAGTTGATATTCAATATCTTAGCCACGCTGACGAGATCGCTTTTAATATGCTTGGGAATCGGGACTGAGCCACCGCCAGAGACACAGGCGGCTTTTAAATCATGGGCTATAGAGAGTGCATCTTTACCTTGGGCTTCAATGGCCGGATTCAAATCGATACCGGCACAAAGCACATGGGGGTTGCCCGCCGAGTCTTCGACCTTAATCGACTCGCAGCAGTAAATCCGTGGTTCATTGCCCACATTTAAAATCGAAATTTGCGCCGATGTCCCAACTGAAGGTTCACTGATCATTCTAAACACCGCCCAGTGCTGGCAAGGGTCTTCCACCAGCCGCATATTGCCCCAAGGCAGGGGAATGCCATTACCACGGTAAACGGCTTTGAGTTTGCCCGGCGCATAGGCATCAAAATAATGCCAATGGGGATAAGGCGATACCACAGTCATCCGTCGCATGGCGACCGAGGCCGACACTTGCAGCTGTTTATGCACCTCAATTTCGTAACCGTGGCGGTCGAGTAATTGTCGATACGGCACCTTAGGGCATAACAAGGCTCCGGCAAAGAAGCTGGACTCAAAGTCGCGCCACGCATGCAAAATATCCTGCGCGTTCAGGGTATTAGACTGCATGGTCACTTCTTCATCCATCTCCAGTTTTCGGCCGGAGATCATCACACTCTTAAGCCCATCTTTGTTGTGCAATACGCAATGACCGATATGGGCGGCGAGATCGTACTTCAGCCGACTGGGGCGATTTTTAAGGACTTTATTGATGTAAATCGTGCTGGGCGGCTCGAAGAAAGAGGTCACTAACTGATGGGAGCTTACGCCACGCTCGTCGATCACCTCCTGGGGCGTACTATCTATCCATTTGATTTTTAAGCCTACTCCCTTGGCAATATCCAACATATCCTCGAGGGATAAGGGCATTCGTTTTAACCCAACCTCTTCGGCTGCACGTTCAAGATCGGGGAAATGGTTTTGATGGTGCTCCTGATGGGCGCGAATTAATAAGTGGGCGAATTGTCGACCCGAGATCCCCGTCTGGGATAGCATTTCAGGAATCGCTATTTGCAAAATATCATTTGAAAACAAAAAGCTGGGTTCGAGTGCCATGCCACTGATCCCACCACGGCGGCCCTTGTCCGGCGTGATGGCACTCTCCTCGGGCACGTCGTCTAAAAACCAGTCAACGTCCTTTTGAAATACAGTGGCAATCACGGCCAACATTTCGGCACTCGGCACGCGTTTTCCGCGTTCGATCATCGACAAATATGACACAGAGGGCGCACTGCCTGCATCGACGCGGATGCAACGCGCGGATAAATCTTCCATGGTTAAATTGTTACGTTTCCGTAGGTTACGTATTTTTGTTCCAAGGAAGTGTGATTTTCTCATCAAGCTCTGGTCATTGCGCATTTTGTAAAATTCACATTGTAAAATTTTTATTGTGAAATTGTAGTCAAAAAAAGACTAGACTACAAATTAAGCAATCGAGGAAGGGTTATCCACCTAGCACTGCTTAACGATTAACGCTGTTGGACAAGCTAAAGTGAAATCAAGGCCCTAATTTTTAAATTGGAAAGTGTAGAGGAACTAGCGATGAATATGTCAATTATCAAGAGCAACCAGATCCAATCGAATCTTAACAGCTTCATCGCAGAAGAAGTGCTTGCCGTCGCCCAAGTGAACGTGGCCGAGCATGAAAAACTTGCCCAAGCGAAGCAATTCCTCGACCGTCATTTCCCGCTGGATGCGGGTTCGCACCAGGATGTGATCAGCTATGTGGTTTACTACCAACACCTGCTGGCATTTTTTGCCGACGGCAGCCACAGCGGATTACGCCAAACCAAGCAGTTTGTTGCCTTCAACGGCACTAAAGATGCACCAAGCGCCATAGTGTTACAGGACCAAGGCTGCCATGTAGAGTTATGTTTCGACCGCACTGGCATGATAGGCGCGCGGGATTTAGCGAATTTGGAAGATGTACAAATCGAAACCCCAATGGCACAAGCGACTGAGCCAAAGGACACTCGCAACGCCACATCTCGCCACTGGTTAAGCCTGTTACATGCGGGAATGCCAAGCGCCAACGATATTCAAGACAAGTTGTTTACCGCTAAAGACGGTGGTGATTACAGCCTGCAAAGCATTGTTAATCTTTAATTTAATCCTACAGTTGGAGGAGATGAAACCATAGGTGAATCTCCTCAGCTTTCCTTGATGTTCATTCCATCGGCCCAATAGTCAGTAAAACTGACTCTCAAAATAAATTAAATTGATTTTATTGAAGATTAATTCCATCGCTATAATACCCGCTTTTATCAGCGTCTCAGTTCTAACCTCGTTGCCATATAAAACCGCGCTCCAGTAGTTAGAACCAAACACTCAGTCGCAAACCTAAGGCGTTATGAATTTTTCATCGATAGTCTCGCAACTTAAGCAACCCCATCGCCTTATGTTTATCTGCGCTGCGCTACTGTGTCTCGCGCCTGTTATCTCATCCCCTATGGCACTTGTGCTCGGTTTTACCTTAGCCAGCCTAGGTTGGGTACCAAACGACTGGAATATCGCCGCCCTCACCAAAAAATTACTGTCCTATTCGATTATCGGCTTAGGCTTTGGCATTAACTTCAATGCCGCGATTGAGGCCAGTAGCCACAATCTCGGGCTGATTGTCGGCTCGATTATTTTTACGCTGTTCTTGGGCTTTATGGTGACTCGCGCTTTAAAGTTTGACCCGATCACAGGGCACTTAATCGCCTCTGGCACCGCTATTTGTGGCGGTAGCGCGATTGCTGCCGTATCGCCCGCCATTAATGCCAAACCAGACCAAACCGCTACCGCATTAGCCTGTGTATTTGTACTCAACTCGGTGGCTTTGTTTTTATTCCCCGCCCTCGGGCATTTACTCAATATGAGCCAATACGATTTTGGCGTGTGGAGTGCCATCGCGATTCACGACACTTCCTCAGTTGTCGGCGCGGCCTCTGCCTATGGTGATGAAGCACTTAAAACCGCCACAACCATTAAACTGGCGCGCGCACTGTGGATTATCCCTATCGCCCTTGTCAGTGCGCTGATCTTTGGCGGCGATAAACGTAAGCTTAACCTACCGTATTTTATCGGATTTTACTGTTTAGCCATTGCAATCGCCCATTGGTTGCCGCAGTTTCAGCCGCTCTACGACACGCTGTTTATGGTGTCGAAACGTACCTTGGTTCTGTGTCTATTTTTGATTGGCGCGGGGATTACGGTGCAAAAAATGCGGGCAAGCGGTCCTAAGCCTTTGCTGCTGGGCGTGATCCTGTGGGCAGCGATAGGAATAACGTCTTTAGGTTATATTCTGTATTTTCAATAGATTGGATTTGAGTCTAACGACTCTGATTGACGCGCTAACGCGGGAAGCTTTATTCGGCGTTGGGTTTAATCCGCCAAGCCAACCCCAGTACGCCTAAAAAGGCGGAAAACTCAATCAGCGAGCGGAGTAATCCTGTGGTTTGCGTGGATGCAACGAGGGCAATAAAGCAAAACACAATCAGTAGCGAGTTTTTCAATTGCATCATCCGACAAACTTAGGGGATGATCATTATTGTTTAGAACTAAAAAGCCAGCCAATATCGATTTTCAATAACAAATAGCTATAAAAACTAAGCCTGAGAGTTTAGCTTAAGCGGCTTTATGGGCGCTATCGGACTCGTTTGCCGCCAGTTCTTGGTTATGTTCTTGAATAAAATCCTCCATAAACCAAGCACAAAAGGTGTGGCGGCCATCCACATCGGCCTTGCCATAAATGGTCGACGCCTGTTGGCGCACGGTTTTCTCTTTTGTCTGCCTAACTTCGGCAATTTCTTTAAAACTCAGCCCCTTAAGCAATAAAAATGCGACTTGCTGCTCGCTCTTGGTAAAACCCCAAGTATCAAACTGGTTCGATACGGCTTGGCTGTATTCCTGTCTGGCGGAGCGCATTTGGGTCGACATATTGTCGATTTTCTTATCGGCGTACTCGAGGCGTTTTGCTAAGGCTTTAACCTCGCGCGAGCGGCGCATTAAATCGTAACTGAGGTAGATGGCACCGACAGCGGTGAGCACTAAGAGTATGGCTTCCTGCACTAAGTGCCATTGCGGAATGCCTAATTGAATGTCGGAACTAATGTCAAAAAGCTTAAAGCACATGATGAGTGCCAGCAGACCAATAATGACAATATCCTTCATCTAAAACTCCTAAATAAAAGCAAAATCAATCAATTACTTTATGGGACATATGTACCATAGGCGGATTTATGATACAGGTCCCCGATGACTTTCACCCGTCAATCCCTACACTGACAGCATTGTTTAATACCACAGAATCATCTCATGTCTGTCAGTTCGTCTTGTATCAAGTTATGTCTGTTGACCAGCTTAGTCGGCAGTAGTTTCCTGTGTCTTGCGGCGGAAGCCGAACTTTCCCAAGCGCTGTCAAGCAGCCAAGCGAGGTTGACTCATCTCACTTCGTCGAATACCCAATCGGCAAATTTATCCAGCTCGACCTGGCTCACTGGCCTGCCGAGCATTAGCTTAAGTCACCTCGGGAGTTTGGATAATAGTAACAGCTACGAGCAGGAACTCTCAGTCAATTTGCCATTTAAATCGCCCGCGCTACACAGCAGCGATAAGCAAATAAAACAACTCGCCGAGCAAATTCATCAACAACAAACAGCGCTGCAAGGCTTGTATCTCTCGGGATTATTAAGGCAGAGCTTGTGGGAATACCGCCAGAGCGAAGTCAAACTGTCGCAGCTTGAGCGCAAACAGCAGTTGCTCGATAAACTCCATCGCCAGCAAAAACAACTGACCGATGCGGGGGAACTGCCACTGGCCAACACTCTGCTACTGGAGCGGGAAAGTGTCGATATCGCCTTAAGCCGCGCCGACATTCTGCAGCAACAAGCCCAATCTTTAGCCCTGTATCAACAGCTGACGGGTCAAGACCGAATGCCGAGCGCGATAGAAGAAACTGACCGCCCGCTTGGCAAGGGCGCCGAGACCTTAGCCCAACATCCCCTATGGCAATTGCTAAAGCTGCAACAACAGCAACACCTGCTGCTGATCCAAACTCAGCAAGCGGGTGAGCGTGATCCTTGGACCGTCTCACTCACAGCAAAAAATACCGCGGATACGGGCGTGGATGATCAGCAGTTAGGCATCGCCGTGTCAGTGCCCTTAACCTTGGGCTCGGCGCTGTCCCAGAGCGATTTGTCCCAATGGCAACAAGCGAATACCGAGCAAAGTCTCAATCTTGACCGCAGCGCCCTCGAGCTTAAAAACCAATGGGATCAATTAGTCCGCCAGCAAACTAACCTCGTCGAGCAACAGCGCCTACTCACCCAAGCGCTCGCCCTCAGTCGCACCATTACCGAGGAACTCGCCAAGGTAAAAGATCAAGATCAGGTGAGTTATGAAGTCTGGCTACGCCGCTATATGGAGGCGCTCGACACCGAATCCCGCTTGGCGCTCAACCGCGTCAGTTTACAACAACTGCATTCCCAACAACTCCAAGCCTTAGGAATTTCATTATGATGGCCAAGTACGGCGCATGCCTTCTCTGTTTATCCACGAGTGTTGTAGGTTTGGCACAGGCCGAAAGCTTAGCCATTAGCGCCTTAGGTAATCTCGACCTCAGTTACACCCAACCCCAAAGAGTCGCCAGTTATGAGGGCAGCCCACTGCCGGCGCAGGTTGAAATTCTCCCCGGCAATGATTACTGGATCAGCACGCCCGAGAATATCCAGCAGGTGCACTTTCTCGTCGGCCAAGGCCAGCGCGTCAGTAAAGGCCAAGCGATAGTTAAACTCACAGGGCCAGAAGTGTTCCACTACCTCGCCCAAGTCGAGGCCGCGGCGAGCCTGTATCAACTCGCCAAGAGTCGTTATGAGCGCAACAAACCTTTGCTCGCCAATGGCAGCATAAGCGCCGAAAAATGGCGTGAGATCAGTCAGGACTATTTCACGACTCACCTCGAATACGAGCATATGCAGCACTTTATGGAGCGCGTCCACAGCACGGATGCGGCAACTGACTCCTTAGTGGTCGCCGCGCCCGTTGACGGTATCGTTAAACTCAATGCCATCAGCGGCCCTTATATGGCGGGGGATCAGCTATTTTCACTGGTGCCCAATAACAGCATCCGCGTCAAAGTCAATGTGCCGACGGGGCAGTCACATTCCTTGTCGGCCATCAACATTAATCAATGCCATATCGCGATTGAGTCACTGTCGGCGATTGCCGAAGGCGCCTTTGTTACGGCTTGGTCATCGGCGGTGCCGCAGGAATGTAACCTGTTGTTAGGCCAGCAAATGACAGTGGTTCCCGAGTATCAAAAGGCCGTGTATTTACTCCCCAAAAACAGTGTGTTTAGTTGGGAGCAAGACAGCCAAGTGTTCACTCGGTCCGATAGCCAGCTCAATGCGCTAACGGTCGATATTTTAGGCTCAACGCCGGAGCAATATATTGTCGCCAGCGATCAAGACTTGAGTCAGCTGCAAGTCCTATCCCAGTCGGTTGCCGCGGTGAAAGGCATCATGCTCGGTTTAGGAGGCGAATAAGATGCTCACCTCTGTGATCCGTTTTTCGCTCACTCAGCGACTTTTTGTGCTGATTGTGGCGCTGATCCTCATGTTGGCTGGCGCACGAGCTTGGTTTGCCATTCCCTTGGATGCCTTTCCGGATATTTCCCCAACCCAAGTGAAGATCATCCTCAAGGCTCCCGGCATGACGCCGGAGGAAATCGAGGCCCAGATTACCGTCCCGATTGAAACCGAGCTGCTCGGCATTCCGCAGCAATCGATTCTACGCTCGACCACTAAGTATGCCATTAGCGATATCACCCTCGATTTTGAAGAAGGCACGGATATCTATTGGGCGCGCCAACAGGTGAGCGAGCGCCTCTCGGCGGTCTGGGACAGTTTTCCCGAAGGCGTGAGTGGCGGTGTGGCGCCCATGAGCACGCCGCTCAGTGAAATCTTTATGTTTTCACTCGAAAACCCCAATCTTTCCCTGCTGGAGCGACGTCAATTACTCGAGTGGGAAATTCGGCCGCTGCTGCGCACAGTGCCGGGTGTTGCCGATGTGAATATCCTCGGCGGTTATGCCAAGAGTTTTAGTATCAGCCCCAATCCTGCGGCGATGGCGGCTGCGGGCGTGAGCTTTGCCGCGCTGCAACAGGCGATTGTGGAGAATAATCACAACGAAGGTGCTGGTAAGCTCACCATAGGTACAGACACCATCATAGTGCGCTCCGAGGGACGCATCGATGATATCGACGAGCTTAAACAGCTAGTGATCAAAGCCGATAATGCCAAAGTCTATCGCTTGCAGGATCTCGCCGATATCCAGATAGGCCACCTTGCGCGATACGGCGCCGTCACTAAGGATGGCAACGAAACCGCCGAAGCTTTAATCATTGCCCTCAAGGACGCCAATACGGCACAAGTGGTTAACAACATTAAGGAAAAGCTGGCGCAAATCAGCCTGACTCTCCCTGAAGGCAGCCAGATAAACACCTTTTACGACCGCGCTAACCTGATCAATACCGCTATTGAGACTATCTCCAATGCGCTATTCGAGGCCGTAGTGCTGGTCATCGTATTGCTGGCGCTGTTTTTAGGTAATGTGCGCGCCGCGTTAGTGGTGTCCCTGTCGCTACCGCTAGCCGCACTGTTCACCTTTTTGATGATGGATTACTTCAATCTCTCCGCTAACTTGATGAGTCTTGGAGGCCTCGTTATCGCTATCGGCATGTTGGTGGACTCCTCCGTGGTCGTGGTTGAAAACATGGTGAATTTAATCGCCACTAAACAGCGTTTGCCGCGTTTACACTTGATCTTTCGCGCCACCAAAGACGTCGCCATTCCCGTAGTCTCGGGCACGGTTATCGTCATCATAGTATTCTCGCCACTGCTCACTCTCAGTGGTTTAGAAGGCAAACTCTTTACCCCAGTCGCCATCACCATAGTGTTTGCCATGCTGTCGGCGCTGGTGTTATCGCTGACTGTGATCCCCGTGATTGCCTCATACCTCGTTAACGAAAAGGCCGCGAAAGAACCTAAGGCCATCGAAAAGCTCAAGCATCTTTACCTTGGCAGCCTAAAGGCCTGCTTTGGTTGGCAAAAACCTTTTATGCTCACCGCCTTTAGCTTGCTGATCGTCAGTCTGGGCCTATTTAGTCTGGTGGGGAAAACCTTTATGCCGACCTTAGATGAGGGCGACATCATTCTCCAGTTAGAGAAATCCCCTTCGATTTCCCTCGACGCCTCCATCGCTATCGATAAACAGATCCAGCAAACACTGCTAAGCCAAATCCCCGAAATCAAACAGATGGTGGCACGCACTGGTGCCGATGAGATTGGTTTAGATCCCATGGGATTGAACGAAACCGATGTGTTTTTAGAGCTGGCGCCCCGCAGCGAATGGCGTTTTGCCACTAAAGAGCAGCTTATCGATGCCATCCGCACTGTGCTGCTTAAATATCCCGGCGTGAACTTTAACTTTACGCAACCGATACAGATGCGCGTCTCCGAAATGCTCACAGGCAGTATTGGGGATGTCGCGATTAAAGTATTCGGTAATGATATCGAGACCTTAGGCAAACTCACCGGAGAGATAGAGCAATTGGTCACCGCCACTCAGGGCAGCGTCGACGTTAAGATGGCAATGATTGAAGGCAGCCCCTTTATCAATCTCACCTTAGATAACGAGCTGGCCCGTGGGTTTGGGATGAGCACTATGGAGTTTGCCCGTTACCTCAAGAGCCAACTCGAAGGTGTGGTCGTCACCGAGGTGCTGCAAGGGAAGAAGCGCACGCCTGTGCTTATCGCCAATAATCAGGCGCAGATCAGCAATATCAACGAACTGCAAAATCAGCTATTGGTAATGCCTGATCATTCCCTAAAACGCCTAAGCGATGTGGCCGTTTTGAGCTATAAACAGGGCCCAATCCTGATCGAGCGGGAACAGGGAAATCGCTTTTCGGTAATCACCACCAACGTTCAAGGGCGGGATATTGTGGGCTTTGTGGAAGAGCTTAACAGCAAAATCGCCAAGGAAATCAAACTACCAAGCGGCTATAGCGTCAGCTTCGGTGGCGAGTTTGAAAACCAGCAGCGCGCCACCAGCAATTTGTTGCTGGTGATCCCCATAGCTATCGCACTGATCACTTTGATTTTATTCACCACCTTCGGCTCGCTAGCAAAATCGGGATTAATCCTCGCTAACGTCCCGTTCGCTATGATGGGCGGTATCGTCAGCTTGTATCTCTCGGGGGAGTACCTCTCGGTGCCCGCTTCAGTAGGTTTTATCGCCCTGCTAGGTGTCGCGGTGCTTAACGGCGTAGTGATGGTCAGTTATTACGAACAAACCAAATACTTATTTGGCAGCCTCAGGGAGCGAGTCGAACAGGGTGCCGCGCGGCGACTCAGACCCATTCTGATGACGGCCACCACCGCCATGTTTGGTTTGATCCCCTTAGTGTTCGCCTCGGGCCCTGGTGCTGAAATCCAAAAACCCTTGGCCATTGTGGTGATCGGTGGCTTGCTCACATCGACCATTACGACCCTGTATTTACTGCCCATGTTGTATTTTTGGCTGGAGAAACGCCGATGAGCACCGAACAACTGCTAGTCCTGATCGCCCAAAACGATATCAAGGACGATATAGTCGACACTCTGATTGAGTTGGAGTTTTTATCCGGCTTTAGCTTGGGCAATATTTGCGGATTTAGCCGAGAGCACAGCCATTTCAATATCAAGGAACAGGTGGAAGGTTATCGGGAGTTTTGTAAGTTTGAGATTATGCACCCTGCAAGCCAGCAAAGCGCCCTGCTTGAAGCACTAGCAAAGGTCTGTAAACACAACCGTTGCCGTTATTGGATTATGCCCATCTATCAAAACGGCACGCTTTCCTAACAATAAAGGGCATACAGAACCGGCTGTATGCCCTTTGATTGACTACAGAATCGGGGTTGGACGACGCACTAAGTAACCACTGACGATGGAGAGGATGCAATAGGCGGTAAAGAAGTAAAATCCGCTCTCAAACTCCGCCTTGGTCTTTAGCATTTCACCCATGCCACCAGAGGCATTACCCGCCAAAAAGGTAATGATCAGAGCCACCACAAACACATCGGCCATCGACCATTTCGCCAGCGCAGACACTAGATGATGAATACGCCACTGCAGCGCAATCGAACTCACGGTTTGTTGTACCAACATTAGACTGAGTTTTACCGCAGGGATAATGATACTAAACAGCATCACCAGTCCTGCAACTAAGCCATTACCAGTATTATATAATTCGGTGACTGTGCTCCAAATACTGCGGGTTTGCTGCAATACTTCTACCTCACCTTTAAGGTTATTTAGCCCTAGCAGGCCACTAACCATATTCAACATGCCGCGGGCACTGTCGCGCCCCGAGTCATCATCGAAACTTTGGGCAACCTGCTCAATCCCCTGTTCGGCTAATTTGGCCTTATTTATGCTGCCGTTAAGGCTCAAAATGGGCTGAGTTACGCCGGGAATTAACAACGCCAAAGACAGCAGAATAACGAGAATGGGAAGGGGAGATTGACGAACACTGTTCATAACTAAGCCCAAAGCAAACTTTTACCCAGTGTAAGGCTTTTGGCGCAGCGGGGGCAATGAATGGCACTTAAGATCTTGGTAGATATCAAGTGCAACTTGGGCAATCAATAAAAGGGTGATGGATCTATATCTAAGGAGCTTGGCGATACGCCACGCTCAATGTGAAGTTCTGATTTAAGAAGGTCTACCATGGCGACTTCAGTGTAACGCTTTGCTTTTAGAGAATAAAAACACTTCACAATTGGATGTAATGCATCTCTATCCTTGGAGGTCCAAACAATACCAACTCGACCATCGGACAATTCGACTAAAGAGCCTACAGGATATACACCGATACAACGAATAAACTCATAAACCAGCTCTTGATCTAAGTGAAATGGCGTCAAGCTCAGTAAGATCTTAAAGGCGGCCGCAGGACTCATGGCCTCTTTGTAGCAACGCGTCGCGGTTAAGGCATCAAATATATCGACAATACAACTCATCCGACCGTGGCGAGGTATCTCATCTCCCTTTAACCCCCTTGGATAACCCCGCCCATCTAATTTTTCATGGTGCATTAGGCAGATATCTTTACTTATCTGCGACAACCCTTTGGTTTCGTTCATTATTTCAAGTGCATATACTTGATGCAACTTCATATGCTCGAATTCTTCAGGCGTGAGCTTGCCCGGTTTATGCAGGACTTTATTGTCGACCTTAATCTTGCCAATATCATGCAAAATGCCGCCCACCGCCATTTCTCTTAACATAGCGCGGTCGAGTTTAAGGTATTTACCGAAAGTAACGAGTAGGAAGGCGACATTCACTGAGTGCTCTAACAGATAAGCATCTTTAGTGCGCAGTGCTGACATACACTTTAGGGCGTCTTCATCCAACAACACTGACTCGATCATGCTGTCAGCAAGTGCTTCAAAAGGAGCGACTTCAATCGCTTTACCCTCGAATGTTTCTGAAAGTACTTTGCGAATGAGATCCTTCGCTTCGGTCAAAATGACCTTCGCCTGCGCTTGTTGCTTCTCACGGGTCAGTAGGGATTTTTTAACTTCTGATAGGCTATCGTTGCTGGCTTTACGTTTAAAACCACAATGTTCAGCCGAACGCTCCGTATCGACCCAAACATATTTGATGCCACTCTTTGATAATTTTAGAATCGAGTCCTTGTGCTTGATTTGTCCAGCATTTGCAATTGCCAACCGGCCCTGATCATTTCTGTCAATTGCTGTGACAAACATTCCCAACGTCAATTTCGACACTGGCAATTTGATTAGGTCAACCGATTCTGCCGACTCACTCATACTAGCAACCCCAAGGCATAGAGAATATTACTGCTATCGACTACGTAACATGCCGCACTATTGGGCGCACGATGCCGTTGTTTACTTCCTGGAAGTATAGGACAGTATAACGCGCATTCTATGCTGAGGAAGATAAAAGCACCATATGCTTTGATGATTAGCATCAAAGAACAAGACAAAAACCTAGTAGAATCCTATGCCATTACTCAAGAGCGAGCTAATCGTCTAATAATATAGCATTTTTTAATATTACACATTCGAAGCTTGCCACCATCCAACGGCGATATTGGCAGTTATAGCAGGAATGAAGATCATCATCTATCTGCTCATCTTCATCATCTGGAGCAAAATGAGTGCACAACCGCGCCGCCCGCCTTGCTTCTGAATATTGCTGTAAACCCGCCCGAAAAATCCAACGTTCAGTCTCATATTCAAACAGCTTGAGTAACTTTTGATCCATTCCCACCTCAATAGTCCTGCAAGGCTTGCTTGCCAGCATTACGCCACAGCTCACCGTCCTTCGCGACTAATAAAACAAATTGATGTTCAAGATAGACAGCTTTTACTTTGCCTTTGAGTTGGACTTTTTCGTCTGCGGCCAAGCGGTATTTATCGGTACTCATCACCGCATCCAAGCCGGTTTGTTCAAGGATATCCGCCACAGGTAGCTCAAGGGAAACCTCTTCAAGTTGACCGAGTTTGATTTGGCCCTTCACTCGCCCATCATTGCCCATTAACCGCAATCCAAGCCCAGCCAAAGCACCAATCACACCTTGACCAGTACCACCGTGTTCAGTCAGATGAATCTGTAACTGCTCAGCAAGCTGATAGGCGGCCGCTTTGGTAATGACTTCACACTTGGCTCTGAGCCCAAAGTCTATCAGCGCGTTCACATCATAGTCGGAATCGACATCCAAAATTGCAATCCCAGGATCTGCCTTAGGTGCAGATTCAGCCACCAGATGCGCGACCGCCAGACGATAGATCTCGGCCTGTGATAACGGCGACTGCAACGCAAAACACATGGCGCTATTGTGAGAGGTGTAAGGAATATCAGGATGCACAAATAATTGGTGCCGCGTCACAAAGGAAGCCTTGCCACCCGAGTTTTGCGCGAGCAAATGTGCAATTTCCTCAGCTATCTCGCCTGTGCCTTTAGTGCCAATGTCGTCGGTATCATCGATACAAATAAGCCAATTTTTCATCGGTATTCCTAGCAGTTAAAACTTGTCACGGTGGAGGAGGTCATGGGCCTTAAGCCTATGCAGCACGGGAGGCACCAGCAGGGCACCTAAGGTGGCAAAAAATCCACCCTTAAGCACGCTCGCACCCCATTGGATCAGCACAACATCGAGCGCCATGCCCGCCAACACATTCGTGAGTGCCACTTTGATCGCCCAGGCCATACAGCCAATAATGCCTAAAATCACGCAGCGCCAGTACAGGCTTAAGGTGAGAGGTAGCAACAAGGCCACCAGATCCATCGCAATAGCAGGTAAGATAAACTTCAATAAAATCATTGGGCCGCCCTTACCAACACCGAGCGCCATCGCGACTAGCCCTGCAACACCACCACAGGCAATCATGCTGCCAAAACGCCCAAGTACGCCGTAGCAAATCAAATAGAAGAAACTCATCAAAAACATGCTATGGCCAGAAATCCCGAGCTTAAGCCTTAACATACTCGTCAATGCCACCAGCAAAGTGGCGCAAAAACCAATAAACAGCGAGTCCTGCAAACTCAGAGGAAGTTTTTTCTTCATTTTTTGTCTCTCGGTGAGTGCCAATGGGTGACACGCGTACTCTTGCCAAAGTGACGACTCTGGGCCGCAACCGCCATCTGGCGAGATAATTTAAGTAATTGGATTAATACAGGAAACAGCACGCAATACACTAGCTCAGGCCAATTTTTAGGATTTCGCAGCGCCTTAGGGGTAATACGCGCGCCTCGCAGACATTGGATCTGGTAAATCTCGCGCACTTCGTCCGCCATATAGGGCAGCAAACTCAAAGATGCGGCCACCACAAAGGCCCATTTGCTCGGCAAAAATGCACTTAATACTTCACCAATGCGCTCGGGCGCCGCCGTGATACACAACCACCAGCCGGGGATAGTCGCTAAAATAATGCGTCCCACCACCACGGCGCCTTGGGCGAGGTGATCAACGCCATAGAGCAATAAATAAAGACTTAAAGTAATCGTCAGTTGAATCACACCGAGTTTAACCACGCCCATAATACTGCCCCGGCGCGCTAAGCCATGGAGCACTAGCAAGCCATTCACGGCCGCCAGCGGCAGCAATAAATCGGCGGGCAATACAAAAGCGCAGGCGGAAAGTACGCAGACGAAAAACAGCGACAGCGCGCATAGCGTAGTTTCTTGCTTCTCGCGACTCCAACGCCGGCGGGCACGTAGTCGCCATCGACGACAACTAACCCACATAGCGCTCCTCCATCAGAGTGTCTTCCGTCAACAACCCATTGTGTAAACTGAGTTGCCGAGACACGGCACTATGCACGACTACTCTGTGACTACTCATTAGAATGGCGCAACCTTGTGCACTGAGGCGCTTGAGCAGATACCATACTTTGCGATAGTACTCTTTATCCATGCCCGCGAGTGGGTCATCGAGTAGCAGCACCTTAGGCTGCAAGCAGGCTAATGATGCCAAGGCAATAAGATGCTGTTGACCGTAGGACAACTTATGAGGCGAATGTTCGGCCAGCGCACTCAATTCGAGATCGAGCAGCATTTGCTCGGCACGCTCTTTAGGCAGTTCGAAACGATTCAAACTAAACTGCATCTCGGCCAGCACGCTGGTTTCAAACAGTTGTCGACTCGGCCTTTGCAGCAATAACCCTAACTCGGCGCCATACACACCGAGTTTAGGTTTACGGCCTAGCACCTTGAGTGGCAAGCGCAGCTTTAGGTGCAGCATACCCGCGATGGATTTTAATAGGCTAGTTTTACCCACACCATTATCCCCCACTAAGGTCACTATCTCGCCGGCGTGCAATTCAAACCCTTGTGGACAGCTAAACAAGGGCTGACAACCATCGAAGCTGAAATCAAACGCCTCGGCGCTCACCTGTACTTTGCCTAAGTGATGAGTACTGCCCCAAGCTCTCACTGGCGCTTCCTGCACGGTGGCATCGCTGACGGTATATATCCCCTCGGATAAACGGCCTGCCTCTAATTGCCAATAGTGCTGGATAATCTCGGCAAAGGCCGCCGCATTATGCTCCACTAACACCAATGCCATGCCTTCGGCAATTAGATTGCGTAATACCGCTAACAGCTCACTCACACCATGGTCATCGATCTGCGCCCATGGCTCATCGAGCAAGAGTAAATGCGGCTCACACACCAACTGTGCGGCGATCATCAAACGGTATTTTTGACCGAGGGAAAGGGTACTGACTGGAGTGTCGAGCCGTAAAAACAGCCCGACGCGTCGCAGCGCTAACTGCACTTTAGGTAACATATTCTCGGCGGGGATGCCGAGATTCTCTAAGGCGAAGGCGACTTCGGCACCAACAGTCTGCCGCAGTAACTGAGTTTGCGGATCCTGCATCACTAAGCCAGTAACCAACTCGGGGTGACGCCAAATATCGCCCTCATGCGGGCGATTCTGCACGCCCGCCAGTAGATTTAATAGACTCGATTTACCCGAGCCCGTGGGCCCACTCACACAATGGCATTGGCCTGCGCCAATCGAGAGCTTAAGCTCCTGTAAAACCGGGGCTAGCTGGCTGCCATAGTTAAAGCTGACACCGTCGAGCTCGAGTAATTTCATCTTAAATCTGCCAGTTCACACCCACGAAGAACTGACGGCCAGCCTGAGGCAATGCTTCACTCTGGTAGTAGTTCTCATCCAATAGGTTAGTGGCGCGCAGATACACTTCTAACTTATCGGCGATCAGCGGCTGCACTAAGTTGATATCCACTAAGGTGTAGTTATCCAGCGACTGCTGTTGATACTGGTTTTGTCCGTTTACCTTCACCTGAGTCGCATAAACCTGATCGAGGATACGTTCCACATTGAGGTGGACTTGTGTCTCGAATGGGAATTCGTAGCTCATTTGCCAGCGCAGCTGGTGACGAGGACGGTATTGCAGCGCATCTAAGGTATCGTCGCCTTCCATTTCTTTTGAATCTAAGTAGCTGTAGGAGAAGCTCAGATCCAAATGTTCAATCACATGGTTATTAATTTGAAAATCAATCCCTTTGAACTCATAGCGCCCCATATTTTGGTAGAAACCCGCAGTATCTTTGGCGATGTAGTTCTTCGCATCCGTGTAATAACCGTAGAGCGAGAAGTCGGTGCTGGCGAGTAAGTTTTGCTCTAAACCCAACTCAACATGCTTAGACTCTTCCGCTTCTAAATCACGGTTACCCGATGATTGCGAGTACAAGTTCACCATGGAAGGGAAACGGACTTTACGTGCCACACTTAGGCTTAAACGTGAATCGGGTACCACTTGCCAGTAGCTAGATGCCATAGCCGAGTAATTATCATCCGTGCCATCAGAGGCATCGAGTGAATGGAAAGCTCCACCTAAGGTAACGCCATAGTTGTGCTCAGATTGATACTGATATTCGGCCGCCGCAGTATATAACCATGCAGAATCATTTAGGTTTTCAGCGCCGCCAGAACCGCCACCGCTACCATTGCCACCGCCAGAACCTGTTCCACCACCGCTACCAGTGCCACCGCCAGAACCTGTTCCACCACCGCTACCAGTGCCACCGCCAGAACCTGTTCCGCCGCCGCTGCCAGTACCACCGCCGGAACCTGTTCCGCCACCACTACCAGTGCCCCCGCCAGAACCTGAACCAGTGCCCGAGTTATTCCCCGTACCACTACCAGTATTGCTGGAGTATGTGTCCACTACAGACTTCCAGCTCTGCTCTTCAGCAATCACAGAGGTGGTTAACAGCCCGGCCTTATGAAAATCAGTGATCAGCTGTAAATTGACCCCTTGAACCACGGAGCGACCGTCTTGAGTTTGCGTTAATGCCAAATAAGTTTCATCGGCATAAGCGGCTTCTAAGGTATCGCTTTGATTGTGGTAGCCAAAACCACGCAGGGTAAAAGTATCGTCGAACTGATGGGCTAAGCCGAGCTGGAAGGTATGTGAATCGTAATCGTCGGTGCGCTCATACTTAAGTTTGCCACTGCCAGTTCCATCACGGGCAGGTTTGCCCCATTCGCCATTACGCAGTGCCGCGTTGACAATCAGTTGGGTCTTATCCGATAACCAGTAACTACCTTGGGCATAAACGTTGGTGACTTCTTTATCTGAGTTGGCACGCAGTTCACCGTCTTGATATTGGGTTGGCTCGAAATCGTTCGACATCGGGAAACCATCGGTCTGTTGACGGCTAACACTCACTAATCCCTGCCAATCATCACCCGAACCTGCGGCGCTGATGTCGCCATTAAAGGTATTGTCTTTACCCGCTTCTACACGTCCAGACAAGGCGGGCGCAGTGCTGCCTTGCTTAGTAATAATATTGATCACCCCGCCGGCACCGCTTGGGCCGTACAGCACTGAAGTCGGGCCGACCGACACTTCAACCGAGGCAATTTGGCTGGTTGGGATCACGCTTGGGTCGAACTGCCCATCGTCGGCACTGCTCATGGGCACGCCGTTTACCAGTAAAGTGACATGGCGAGTCTTAAAACCACGTATATCAACCCTAGGGGTGCCATCGCCACCCACACGGATATAAACCCCGGGCACATTCTTCAGCACTTGGTCTAATGTCTGCGCACCCAAAGCACGGATTTCGGCCTCATTGATGCTCCAATGAGTGGTCGCCAATTGCTCCGCATCGGCGCCTTCGCCATGGACGACAATCACTTCATTCACATTTAGCAGGGGATCGCGGGCGATTTCATCGGCGTGAGCAGTTAAACTGAGCCCAATCGCTAACGCTAAGGACGACACTCTAAAAATCGTTTGTCTGGTAATCATATTATTGTTGTCATACAGGAAATTTAAGATGTGCCCCCTATTGTGGTCTTAGATAATTCCGTCTCAACCAAAAAAAAATTAAAAACCAACCCAGATCGACTAATTACGGCAAATGGAACACGCCTTTAGTCACAAAGAGACAAAATGTCCAACACTGGCAACGGTATCGACAAAAAGACCCATCTTGGTCACATTTTTTTGCGTCTTAAAATGAGACTATGGTAAAAGTCACACACTCATGGCTTGCTTCTTGACACTGACGGCCTCGGCCTTTAATTTGAGCGAAAGATTCTTATTTACACGCTCTAATCAACTTGGTGTAAATGACTTTAAAAAGAATGCATTAATCTAGTTCATATTCACCGCTGAGAACCGGAACTTCAGCCACTACCTTCATTCCGTTATCTTTGGAGTTTTACTTGCCTGCTCATGCCCTGTCTGAAGACCTTAAGTCTCTCATCGACAAACTCATTCAAATGAAACAGGTTCCAGCGTCGGAGCCGATAGTGCAGCTATCTTTAACGACTGTCTCTATTCCTTTGATTTCATGGTTGGCATCACAAACTCAATATCCACGCATCTACTGGCATGGGCGTGACAAAATTGAAGAAGTTGCAGCCATAGGTGCTTGTAAAGACATAAAATTTGAAACTGGCGTCCAGGATAACGAGCTGGCCAGTGTTTACGAACGGCAACGTGTTTTATCTAGCAATCCAGACATTCGATACTATGGCGGTGTAGCCTTTGACCGCAGCATTGAATCTTGGCCTGAGTTTGGTAATAGCCGATTTGTACTACCCAGAATCGAGTTTAGACGCAGTGCAGATCAGTTTAGTTTGCGGGTAAATCTTAATTTTGCCGATAACAATCCTATCGATGAGATCGACCTTGCGATTGCCGCTATTGAAGCGGTTATGCCAGCACGCCCCTTGGCGCCACCCAATAAACTCACCCTAGAGAGCCGCCAAGATATTCCGGACTTTCCTCGTTGGAAAACCTTAGTCGAACAAGTCGTTGAGCCTGAATTTAATCAAGATACGCCCAAGGTCGTTCTCTCACGTTTGACAGAGCTTAAGGTTAACGAGCAAGTTGATCCTTGGATGGTATTAGCCTGCTGGCAAGGCCGTAACCCCAACAGCTTTCAATTTGGATTCCAATTTAGCCCTGAGCGTACTTATATCTCCTGCTCCCCAGAGCGCTTATTTCGTCGTCGTCGGCAACAATTGTTTACCGAGGCATTAGCGGGCACGACAGTTCGCGGATTAAATAAAGAAGAAGATGTGGCGCTAGCCAATGCGCTGCTGGAAGACAATAAAAATAGTGTTGAAAATCAGCTTGTTCGTCGTCACATAGTCAATATGCTCACGCCTTTGAGTCAGTATGTCGGTGCAGAAGAAGCGGCCACAATCTTTAAGTTAAATCATATTCAGCATCTGCACCGCGCTATTCGTGCCGAGTTAAAGCCCGGCGTGAACGATTTTCAGCTGTTACAAGCACTGCATCCTACACCCGCGGTGGGAGGCCTCCCTAGAGAATCTGCAATGAAGTTCATTCGCCAGCGGGAAGGCTATATGCGAGGCTGGTACGCTGGCGCTTGCGGATATTTTAATCAAGATGAGAGTGAGTTTTCAGTCGCCATCCGCAGTGCATTGATTGAGCCAGGTAAAATTAATCTGTTTGCGGGTGCGGGCATTATTGCAGGTTCAGATCCCAAGGCTGAGTGGCAAGAGCTAGAGAATAAACTTGCAACGATAATGTCGATTCTGATTGAACTATAAACATTTAACACTGATGCCAAAACATTAAAAACCCTTTGCTTTGGTCTCAGTGTAAAGCCTATCCTGCTCACCGGAGTCAATGATTTTTTTATGTTCAATATCAAAATGTTGCTTTAGCATTTGTCCTTTTTCGGTATTGGCAAAGGCAAAAAAAGTTTCTGCATTTAACACTCCTTGGATAATCACAAACGTTTGTGGCGCCCTCAGTTCAGGAATGAGCGCCTCCATATTCTTTTTGTAATCCAGTACGGCATCGATTCGTCCCGCATTTACACTATTGAGCATACTCAACATGTCGCTACTTTCTTCGTAAAACATCGGTATGGAGGTCAGCATATTGTAACGATAGGCCAGCATGGCTTGGACTCGCTTATGGGATAAACTCTCCATCCCAGCCCAAGTTGCTGCAATTTGAGGCGTTACTGCGGCATCAATTGAATCAAGCTCAACGGCATTTTCACTCAGTAGGCTATTTTTCACATCGCCTTTGTACACGCTGAGAACCATATCGACCCGTCCGCTTTCAATCAGATATAAGGTACGAGCAAAAGGCATAAACTGCACATCGACCTGCCATTCCGGTGATGGAAAGACACGCCTGAGGAGATCAAAGTAGTAACCCGTCTCATCAGGATTAGCAAAACCTTCCCAAGAGGCTGTGACAAGATGCACCACGACCGGCTTATTGGGAGTCGCGAAAGCACATAAACTCAATAAGCTAACACACAAGGCGGCAAAAAATAATCTCATCGGTTTCTCCTAACATTTCTTAAAAGTGTAGGACAATTTCGATCCCTATGCCTTAGGTTTGCGCTGTATTCGCGGCTAAATTGCTTGAAATATAAACCGTAAGCTTGCATCTTCAAACATGGTCACTATAATGGCGGCCCGATTTCAGCACGCTGGAACGGGATAAAATAACAGCAGACGATTTAGCGGGTTCCCTCACCCCGCCCTACACAACTAAAAAGGCCACATATGTTAATGTTAACCCCTGCGCAGCTTCGCCGCGCACTCCTGCTATTAGTGGGATTTCACATACTGATTATTTGCCTAAGCAACTACTTGGTACAACTGCCGTTTCAATTGTTTGGTTATCACACCACTTGGGGCGCGTTTAGTTTTCCTTTTGTTTACCTTGCAACCGATCTAACGGTGCGCATTTTTGGACAAACACCCGCTCGAAGCATCATCCTCAAGGCCATGGTGCCCGCACTGATGATTTCCTATGTTATGGGAGTCGTATTCCATCAGGGTAGCTTCCAAGGGATGGACTCCTTAAGCCAATGGAACACCTTTGTGTTTCGTATTGCGTTTGCCAGCTTTGCGGCTTATTTGATTGGTCAGCTGATGGATATCACTGTATTCGCCCGTCTGCGCCAGAGCCGTTCATGGTGGGTCGCGCCTGCGGCATCGACGATTGTTGGTAACTTAGTCGATACCTTAGTGTTCTTCAGCATCGCTTTTTATGCTTCAACAGACAGCTTTATGGCCGCCAACTGGCCTGAAATTGCCACTGTCGATTACAGCTTTAAATTGCTTGTTAGCCTAGGGCTATTCTTACCCGCCTACGGTGTGCTGCTGAAAGTGTTACAAGACAAGATATTGCAAACCAGCCCACAAAAATCATTTTCCTGATTAACTCAACTGGCCAGACCTGTTATAATTTGAACAGTTTTTATTCGGCCCCAATGCGTTTGATACGCTATTGGGGCTGATTTTTGTGAGAGAAAATTATGTATTCAATTGAAATCAAAGCAATCACAACTCTGACTCCCGAGTTAGCCATACAACTCATCGAACTAAGTAAGCAAATTCCTGAGCTCGACCGTCCCTTGACGCCTGACACCTTAACGACACGGCTTTCAGGCAAGACTTGCTTGATTCTCCTAGCCTATGTGGAAGGCGAACTGGCGGGGTTCAAGCTGGGATATGAACAGGAAAAAGGAATTTTTTACAGTTGGCTAGGTGGCGTTGCGACAGACTTTAGACGTTTAGGATTAGCACAAAGCCTACTTGAATACCAAGAGAAATGGGCCAGCCTCCAAGGCTATAACCATATTCAGGTTAAAACCATGAATCGTTTCCCTGCAATGCTCAATCTGTTGATTAGAAACCAATATTTAATTACCGAGCTAAATGCCGATCCTCAGAGTTTGATCAACCATAAATTACATTTAAGCAAGTCTATTGTGGCTGCATAAATATACCATAGATAAAAATATGCATTTTTTGCAATAAATAGCTTGCAAACACAATTGAGAATGATTATCGTTAACTTGCGTTCCAAAACTCATCTTTAACACCGATGACTGGTAATCTGACGTTGTTAAAGTGCTCCTGAGTTTGCAAGCACGACATTGCTCACACACTCTTTTGTGGCCGGATTCATCATCCGGCTTTTTTTTGCTTGTTATTCAGTGAATCAATCTGATAGCGTTTTATGCAGAGTCGCTTCTAAGATGACATTTCGGTGCTTTGGCCAGAAAAATGTAAGCCATCGTAAAGGTTGTTTTGTTGATCTTCCTTAGCCTCGTGATACAAGCCAATGGTGAAGATTGAGCCTTTACCTAATACAGAGCTCACCTCTATGGTGCCACCGATGCGCTTAATAATACCGTAGCTGAGCGACAGCCCAAGACCAGTGCCATCTTTACGCGTGGTATAGAAAGGATCAAAAATCCGCCCCAATTGCTCAGGCTCAATCCCAGACCCTTCGTCTTCAACCTCGATTTTGACGCCAATCGGCATATCTTGCTGCACCCAATCATAAGTGCGAACCCAAATGCGTCCCTTACCATCCATCGCATGGGCTGCGTTCACCACAAGGTTAATCAGTACTTGCAGTAACTGCGGGCGATTGACCTGAACAGGGCAACTGGCGTTCAGTTCCGTTATCAGCACAACTTCTTGCTTTTGAATTGAATGCCGCACTAATACCAGCATTTCCTCAATGATCGGCGTGATAGGGTGCATCTCTAAGGGAGCGTTAAACTCTCCCGGGCGACTATATTGCAGTAGGCTACGGATAATAGTGCTTATACGACCAACCTGCTGAATAACTAGATCAATTTCTTCTTTTACGACGTCGGCATTATCACCCAGCTCATAGCGCAGTAACTCCATATTGCCGAGGATAACAGCGGTCGGATTATTGATTTCGTGTGCAATACCAGCGGTTAACTCTCCTAGAGCGGTCAACTTTTCATTAGTCACTAACTGCTGGCGTGTCTCATTGAGTAAAGCGACGTTACGCTGTAGCTCTAAGGTCTTATCTTGCAGGCTACGAGTACGCTCTTCGACCTTCATTTCGAGCTGTTCGGCAGCGGCCTGAATTTGCGCGTTGCGCCGCTGCAATAGGTCGAGCATACGGTCGAACTGCTCGGCAAGATTCGACAACTCGTTATCCCTATCTAACCCCAAGGCACCAATACGCACATTGCGTCCAGACTGCACCGCTTGCACCACATGGTGAATCCGCTCAATCGGCTGCAATAAACTGTAGGCACCGCGGTAAACCAGCAATCCAGAAATAAGCAGCACTAACATCAGAATGGTACCTAACTCAATGATATTAAGCAGGTAGTTATGAATAAAAGGTGACTCCGAAAAACCGGTGTAAATCATCCCAATTCGTTGTCCACGGACATCTTCTAACGGCGCATAGGCAGAAATAAACCAATCATTGTACACAAACGCCCTATCGACCCATAACTCTCCGTGATTTAACACTTTTTCTCGCACTTCCTCCGAGACCAAACTCCCCAGTGCACGCCCTTGGGATTCATTCGGCTGTGGAAAAAAATGCAAAGGAACGTTAGTCGATACCCGAATATTATCGAGAAAAATCGTCACAGTACCAATTGAACGTTCGGGCAAGGTACCCTTGTCGTAGACAAGATCGCGGATATGATCAACGATGCGGGTGTCGCGGTTAAATAACACCCCGCCGTCGAGATACCATGCCACTTTGCCTTCAGTATCGGGGATCGGCAACAAGCTACGGCTGAGCAAACCACGGTCCTCAACTTGCTTATTGGGACTTTGTGCCCGCAAGGTCGCTAACAGTGGAATACTCGCTCTTTGCGCTAAATCAGGGTCAATCCGCGCCAAACGTTCACGAGATAACACCATCAGTCCCGAATAAGGCAACATTCCACCCATTTTCGGTAAAATCTGTCGTAAATCAGGATCCGCCGCCGCTTCAGCCACACTGACCAGCCGCAAAAAGTCTAAATCGAGTTGCTGCTTTTGCTCATCAAGAAAACTATCTATGCTCGTCCTATGATCTAATGCACCACTGAGGATCGGCCTAAAATCATTCTGGAATGTCCATGAGGTCATCACTCTTTCTAGCTGTTTTTCTTGGCGAACTTGCACCTGTTGCAGGGTATTTTCAGCCACAGCCAAATCGGCTTTGACCTTCATAAACAGTTGCTTACCTGTATAGCTGATATTCCAGTAGATCGTGATAAACACTAAACTCACCAAAGTGAGCAAAATCGGCAGCAATGTGAGGATCAAAATGCGATAACGCACTTTAGCCTGCATTTGCTGCCAACTAACTCCAAAAAAGTGAGTAAAAAAAGACACTTAAAACTCCTGCTCGTCGCTAACGTCAAACCACTCTTTATATTTGCGATCTAAGGTCTTGCGGGAAACCCCTAAGTCCCGAGCAGCCGCAGATTTATTGCCAGAATGCAGATCGACCACACTCGTCACATGGTGTTTTTCCACATCTTTTAATGGCCAATCTAAAGGATAACCCTGCAAAGCCGAAGACTCGGTTTTAACCTGCTGCTTCCAGTACTCCGCTGGCGGCTTGCCGAGCAGAATACAACGCTCAATCATATTACGCAGTTCGCGGATATTACCCGGCCATTCATGTTGTTGCAGCTTTACCATGTCCTCATGGCTCCACACCACTTCACGCACGCCTAATTCTGCAGCCAATTGGCGGGTAAAATGGTGGGTCAATTCGACCACATCTTCCGGACGCTCACGCAGCGGAGGAATAAAAATATCCAGCACATTCAGTCGATAATAAAGATCGCGACGGAAGTTCCCCGCTTCGACTTCATCCATCAGAGTACGGTTAGTTGCCGCAATCACCCGGACATCAATATTGACTTCCTTCTCACTGCCCACGGGGCGAATCGCCTTCTGCTCCAGCACCCTTAACAACGCTGTTTGCATTTTGAGCGGCATCTCGCCAATTTCATCGAGGAAAATCGTACCGCCGGAGGCAAAACTAAATAGGCCTTCACGGTTACCTTTAGCACCAGTAAACGCGCCAGCCGTATGACCAAAGAGTTCACTCTCAAGCAGTTCGGGGGCTATCGAGCCACAGTTAACAGGCACGAAGGGCCCTTGGCGGCCGCTGAGCAAATGTAATTGGCGCGCGACTAACTCTTTACCTGTGCCCGATTCGCCTTGAATTAACACCACGGCGTTGGTCGGTGCCACGCGCTCTATCACTTGCTTCACCGACTTCATGGCGTCGCTACTCCCTATGATGGTAGAGGAATAGCCGATAGAGACTTCGCGACGCAACATCAAGTTTTCACGGCGCAGCAATCGGCGTTCAATACAACGGTCAACCGCCGACATCATCTGCTCGAGATGGAATGGCTTCATAATGAAATCTGAGGCACCTGCTCGCAGCGCTTTAATCGCCACCTCTAAATCCGCATAGCCGGTCATAAAGATTACATCGGAACGTCGGCCTTGCTCGTCTAAGGCTTCATGCCACTCGATACCCGAGCGACCGGGTAAGCGGATATCGACAATCAGCAAGTCGAAATGGCAGCGGCTACGTAACTGCTCAGCATCTTCAATACTGCCCGCCGTTTCGACTAAGGCGAATTTCTTCGAGAGTGCCTTATTCAAAAAGCTACGCATCCCCGGCTCGTCATCGACGATCAGGACTGAAACAGCGGAAGGAAGGGGCTTGAGGTTATTATCTATCTGGCTCATAGTGCTCACGTCTGGACATTTTGACTCAATTGCGACCAATTCTAGCATTGAAACTAGACGAATAGGTCACTATGAACCATCAGAAGCATGCGCTGGGACAATTTGTCTGCAAACTATTTGCTGAGCCTGAGATCGAAGTCACAATTTAGATCAAGCTGTGAAGGTAAAAGCGTGAATATCGGTTTGGCACCCTATTTGCTTTCAACCGAACGCATTACAATTTACGGAACCTCCCACTCAGTAGGCAATTGAGTCGGAACCCTATTTTTCGCCAAGGAGTATCCATGCTAAACGTGAAATCCCACATGAAGTCATTACTGGGCCTGGTTGTTGCAGCCAGCATGCTCACAGTGTTACCCGCTCAATCGGCTGAAGTAATTAAGTTAGCCACCACGACCAGTACTGAAAACTCTGGTCTGTTACAAGAATTACTGCCTAAGTTTGAAAGTGCAACAGGCTATAAAGTACAAGTTATCGCAACGGGTACGGGTAAAGCATTGAAACTAGGCGAGCAAGGCGATGTGGATTTAGTGATGACCCACGCACCAAGTGCTGAAGCAAAATTTGTTGCCGATGGTTTTGGTGTTGAGCCACGTGGCATTATGGAAAACGATTTCGTCGTATTAGGCCCTAAAAACGACCCGGCAAAATTGCGTGAAAGCAAAACAGCCGAAGAAGCCTTCGCGAAAATCGCCAAGTCAGGCTTACCTTTCGTCTCTCGTGGTGACAACTCTGGCACCCACATCAAAGAGTTAGAAGTATGGAAAGCCGCAGGCGTGACTCCAGACTTCAAAGGTTACACTTCAGTAGGTCAAGGCATGGGTAAAACCCTGCTGATGGCAAACGAATTACAAGGTTACACTCTGTCTGACCGTGGTACTTTCGTGGCGTACAAAACTAAGCTGGACTTAGGTGTCGATTTCGATGGCGGTAAAACCCTGGCGAACCCATACCAAGTGATTCTGATCAACCCAGCTAAATACCCAGATCTGAACCACAAAGGCGCCAAAGCCTTCAGTGACTGGCTGATCAGCAAAGAAGGTCAAGCCATGATCAACAACTTCAAAGTTGAAGGCGAGCAACTGTTCAAGGCAACCTATAGCGAATGAGCGAAGGCTGGCTAGCACTGTTACAGCAGGCGTTAAGCCTGCTGTTTTCATTGGACCCCGACGTTTGGTCCATCATCTCTGTCTCGTTTTCGGTTTCTTTCGCGGCGCTGCTCATCACCTTAGTCCCCTCTATGGTGCTCGGTTTTGTGTTGGCGTTTGCCCATTTCCCCGGAAAGTGGTTTGTCACTAACTTAGTACAAACATTGCAATCGATTCCCACCGTAGTGATCGGCCTGCTGGTGTATCTCATCTTGACCCGCAACGGCCCGCTTGGGGATTTAAAGTGGTTGTTCACTCAAGAGGGGATGATCCTCGGCCAAATGATGATTTGCGCCCCAGTGATGATCGCCATGAGTCAAGCGGCCTTCACTAGTGTCGATCGCCGGGCATGGGAAACCTCACGCACCTTAGGCGCCTCTTGGTTTAGCGCGGTCTGGACCGTGTGTCGCGAACTGCGTATGCCGTTATTGCTGGCAATTGTCGCGGCCTTTAGCCGTATTCTCACCGAAGTCGGCTGTTCGATGATGGTCGGCGGCAACATTTTAAACGTAACACGTAATATCCCGACGGCTATCGCACTGGAAACCAGTAAAGGCGATTTCGCCCAAGCTATCGCCCTCGGATTAGTGCTGCTAATCTTGGCCTTGATCCTCAACTTTGCCTTAGGTGGTTTACGCGGCAAAGAAACGCCAAGGAGCCATTAACTTATGACCCAAGCCAAACTGATTGCCCGTGATTTGGAAATGTCCTTTGGCCCGCGCTTATTATTCAAAGCTCAGCGCCTTGAGTTATGCCAAGGGAATGTCATTTATTTGCAGGGTGACAACGGCTCAGGCAAATCAACCCTGATGAAGATCCTCGCGGGTCTACAGGCGCCATCTCAGGGCAAGATTGAAGTCAGCGGCTTTAAAAAAGATGGATGGTGGAAACGTAACCCTTTGCTTGGAAAGGCTATTTATCTCCACCAGCACCCCTATCTATTCGATGGCACAGTCAATTACAATCTGACTTACGGTTTACCCTTTGCGGCCTCAAAAACCGAAGCCAAACGTAGAATTGGTCAAGCAATTGAGATGGCTCAACTAGGCTCGCTATTACAAGCTAGAGCCAGCAATTTATCCGGCGGCGAAAGACAACGCCTCGCCATCGCCCGCGCTTGGATATTGCAGCCAAAGTTACTGATGCTCGATGAGCCGACCTCCAATATGGATAAGGACTCCCAAGCCTTAGTGCTGCAAATGATCCAACAGCTCAAACAGCAAGGGACGGGAATGCTATTAAGCAGCCACCAAAACTGTGCGCTCACCGCCATTTGCGAGCAGCAGTGGCACATTGCAGACCAACAGGTGATAACCTCCCATCAGCAAACGCCCACAAACTCCACACAGGGATCTTTATATGTCGTTGCAAATTGATGCGGTTATTCTTGCCGGTGGTATGGCACGCCGTATGGGCGGGGACGATAAAGGCCTCGTCGAGCTAAACGGCAAGGCCATGATAGAACACACTATCGAACGGATAAAACCTCAGGTTAAGGAGATCCTGATCAACGCAAATCGTAACCAAACACGCTATGCTGAGTTCGGTTTTACGGTGTTGAGTGATGAGCATACTGGGTTTCTCGGCCCCTTGGCGGGCATGATCACCGCTATGGGTCACACCCAAGCAGACTATCTGCTCGTGGTGCCCTGCGATTGTCCGCTACTCCCGCGGGATTTAGTCGCCCGCTTATTAACCGCCATTGAGGCAAACGATGCTGAACTTGCCGTGGCCAGCGATGGGGAACGTGAGCAGCCGGTGGTGATGTTACTAAAGCCGAGCCTGCGCGAGTCGATGACCGCCTTTCTCGAAGCGGGTGAGCGTAAAATTGATTTTTGGTATGCCAAACATCGCTTTGCGGTGGCGGCCTTTGCCGATCAACCCAATGCCTTCGTCAATGTGAACACGCCAGAACAAAAACAACGACTGGCAGCAGAGATAAACCAAAGCTAAGGCTTCAAATTTCCCAGATTAGAGGTGCAAATGAGTACTCCCTTCGTCAATCCGCTATCTATTCCCGTTCTCGGATTTTGTGCCTATAGCGGCACGGGGAAAACCACCCTACTCAAGCAATTGATCCCCGAATTAAATCAGCGCGGCCTGCGTCTGGCGGTGATCAAACATGCTCACCACAATTTCGATGTCGATATTCCCGGTAAAGACAGCTACGAGATGCGCAAAGCCGGTGCGCGGCAAATGCTAGTCGCCTCCCATGTGCGTTGGGCGCTGATGACCGAAGATGCCCGCGATGGTGACCCAGAGTTAGTCCACCTACTCAAGCAAATTGAAGCCGATAAAGTCGATATTGTATTAGTCGAAGGCTTTAAAAAACTCACGCTGCCGAAAATTGAGCTGCACCGCGCCGCCCACGGCAAGCCGTTTATCTATACCCAAGACGACAATATTCTCGCCATCGCTTGCTGTGATGACACCGAGCTACCGAGCGAGCTAAGAAGACTCGACCTTAACAATGTCGCGCAAATCGCTGACTTTGTGATGGAATATGCCAATAGCTGGCAAGCCCCTAACCCCGCATTACCGATCGCAACTGTCAATGCCTGCACCTTGGGCAGCGATAAAAACCTGAGCGTGAGCCAAGGGTTAGCGCAGATTTTATCCCATGTCACGCCGGTCACTGAGCTGGAAGACATAGGCTTAGACGATTTAGATAATCGCGTGCTCGCCCGCGACAGCATTTCGCCCGTGGATGTACCGCAGCAAACCAACTCGGCGATGGATGGTTATGCCTTCGCCTATCAAGATCCGCTGCCTGCAAGCTTCACCTTAGTCGGTGAGGTCCTCGCCGGACATCAATATTCCGGCATTCTTAAGGCAGGAGAGACTGTTCGCATAATGACAGGCGCGCCCGTACCCGCTGGCGCAGATACAGTTCAACCTCGTGAGCTAGCTAACGAGGCCAATGCCAAGGTCAGTTTCGATGGTCGCATTCAGCCAGGCCAACACGTTCGCCTTGCAGGTGAAGACATAGGCCAAGGCCAAGTTGCCCTCACTCAAGCCACACGCCTAAGCGCCGCCGAACAGGGCTTATTAGCTTCCCTCGGCCTTGACCGTGTGACGGTTTATCGCCGCCCGACCGTGGCCGTGTTCTCAACCGGGGATGAAGTCAGCCAACCCGGCGAAGCGCTAAATCCAAACTGTATCTATGACTCGAACCGTTACACCATCAAGGCGATGGCAAAACGTTTAGGTTGTGAAGTCATGGACTTAGGCATTATCGAAGATTCCGAAAGCGCTCTCGAAGCCACCTTGACCAAAGCCGCGGCGCAGGCCGATGTGGTGATTAGCTCTGGCGGCGTTTCCGTTGGCGATGCCGACTACATCAAGGCCGTGCTGGCACGCCTTGGTAATATCGACTTCTGGCGGATCAATATGCGCCCAGGTCGCCCACTCGCCTTTGGTAAAGTCGGCGATAGCCTATTCTTCGGCTTGCCCGGCAATCCAGTGGCTGTGATGGTGTCTTTCCTGCAATTTGTGCAACCTGCGCTGCGTAAACTCGCTGGTGAAACTCACTGGCAGGCGCCATTATTCCCAGCGATTACCGATGAAACCCTGCGAAGCCGCACGGGCCGCACTGAGTTTATCCGCGGCATTTATCGCCTCGGTAATGATGGCAGGCTGCACGTGACCAGCACAGGTAACCAAGGTTCGGGCATGCTCAGCTCTATGGTCAAAGGCAATTGCCTTATCATCATTGGAGATGATGCTGAGGTGGTGAATGCGGGTGAAACCGTGTTTATTCAACCTTTTGCCGATCTTCTATAAGAGCCACTGAGTCCCTATGAGCCAACTTGTAGATGCCTTTGGCCGTCAGGTCGAATATTTACGACTCTCAGTGACAGATCGCTGCGACTTCCGTTGTGTCTACTGCATGACCGAAGATCCCTGCTTCTTGCCCAAGGACCATGTACTGCACCTCGAAGAGTTGGCTTGGATTGCCCAAGCCTTTACTGAACTGGGGGTGACCAAAATTCGCCTCACCGGCGGCGAGCCGCTAGTGCGTAGCGATTGCGATCAACTGGTGCACTTACTTGGCAAGCTCCCAGGGCTCAAAGATTTATCGATGACCACCAACGGTTCTAGGCTCAGTAAGTTTGCCAAACCTATGTTTGATGCGGGTCTTAAGCGTTTAAATATCAGCTTAGATACCCTTAACCCCGAGCTCTTTACCCAACTGACACGCAACGGCAAATTAGCACGCGTTATCGAAGGCATTGATGCGGCCATTGCCGCAGGTTTTACGCGCATAAAAATCAATGCCGTGATCCTCAAACAGCAAAACGATCATGAAGTCATCGATCTGGTTAACTTTTGCCGCGACCGCAAGCTCGATATCGCCTTTATTGAAGAAATGCCGCTGGGTGAAATGGATGAACGTAAACGCATGCGCCATTGCAGCAGTGATGAAGTTAAGGCCATGATTAGCGAGCATTATCCACTACAACTCTCCAATAAACGCACAGGCGGACCCGCGCGTTACTACAAGATGGTCGATAGTCCAATTCACATCGGCTTTATCTCACCCCATAGCCACAACTTTTGCCACGAATGTAATCGGGTGCGCGTGACCGTAGAGGGGCAGCTATTGCTCTGTCTGGGTAATGAGCACTCCGTTGATTTAAAAAGCATTATAAGAGAGTTCCCCGGCGATATTGAACGACTAAAAACCGCCATTCTCCAAGGCATTAAGCGCAAACCTCAGCAGCATGTATTCGATAATAACGAAGTACAAATTCTGCGTTTTATGAACGCCACCGGCGGTTAACCTCCTCACCTCAGGGCTAGCATCTCAATTTTGCCGTGATACACTCATGGCATTAGTCCTATTTTTTGTGTCACTCTTCCTATGGCGCTTACTCGTAAACAGTGGAATAACATCATTATTCTTGCCTGCGTGTTTATCATTGGCGTGCTCACGTTTATGGATAAGAAAACCCAAAATGTGCCCAGTGATGCGCAACGGCTATTTGATGATAATGCCCCGCTGGCTCAGTTGCAGTTGGATGGTATTTGGCTGCACAAACAAACTTCAAGCTGGGAATGCGATCCACAAGTACTCAACTGTGAGCAATGGGCAAAGGCTTGGCAAGGCTTAAGGGTCTCGCCCTTGAATGACGCGCCACAACCCACTGGCAAACCTCAGGAGCTGGTGATCCAAATTACCGATATTCGTCAATCACAGCGCTGGATTTATTTCCCCGATGAAGGCGTCCTTAAATCTCCCGCGAGCAACTGGTACTTAGTGCCACCGAGCTTAAGGACGGGTTTACAGCCAATCCTCGATGCGAAACCTGCACGTTAATCTATTGAATAAAAGAAGCCAATCATGCCGGAATTACCAGAAGTCGAAGTCACCCGTCAGGGGATAACCCCTTACTTAGTCGATCAAACCGTGGTTGACCTCGTTGTGCGGAACGCCTCACTGCGTTGGCCCGTTCCCGAACTTGCCAAACAGATCATCGGCCAAACCATACGCCAAGTGCGCCGCCGTGCTAAGTATCTGCTCATCGATACCGATGCCGGCACCAGCATAGTGCACTTGGGAATGTCGGGCAGCCTAAGGATCCTGCCCCACGACACGCCAGTGGAGAAGCATGACCATATCGATCTCGTTCTCGCCAATGGCCGCATTCTACGCTTTAACGACCCAAGACGCTTCGGCGCTTGGTTATGGTGTCAGTTGCCAGAGGAAGCCCATCCGCTGCTGGAAAAACTCGGGCCAGAACCTCTGACCGATGCCTTTAACGTCAATCAGTTAGCTGCCGCACTGGCAGGCAAGAAAAAGGCCATCAAACTCTGCCTGATGGATAATCATATTGTGGTGGGTGTGGGAAATATTTACGCCAACGAAGCACTGTTTGCCGCAGGGATACACCCCGAGGCGGAGGCAGGCAAGATAGATATTGAACGCTTAACGGTACTGGTTGCCGAGGTCAAACAAATACTCGCACACGCCATCAAGCAAGGCGGCACCACGCTTAAGGACTTCACCAATGCCGAGGGTAAACCCGGCTATTTCGCCCAAAAGCTGCATGTTTACGGCCGCGGCGGCGAAACCTGCACTCAGTGCGGCAATCTACTCAGCGAAATCCGTCTTGGTCAACGCACCACAGTATTTTGCGGCATCTGCCAGACGCGTTAACCTCACCGATAAAAATGCCTGCTATTGCAGGCATTTTTAGCTTCTTCGATATAATGTTTGATTACTCTTTTAACCAACGGCCAGGATGATCGGTAAAGTAGCGGTACACACGCTCTGGCGCTTGGCACTGAGGCTTAAGCTCTGACGCAGATAACAAAATCCATTCGTCACGGTGGGCAATCCCCATGCTCTTACCGCCTTTAATATCGAAACAACTCAGCTCAGCACCGCTAGGCACTAACACATAACGCTGTTTGTTCTCCTGCATCCATTGCCACGCGTTACGCTCCTGCTCTTCTACTGGCGCGAGATAACTAAAATGCGTCACACTCATGGGCGAGAACAGAATAAATTGCTCTTTAAAGTTTACTAACCCAAGCTCGGCATCCTCACCTATCACTTCGGCAGTGTGTAGCATCAGGCTTCTGGGGGTGCGCATTTCATCGAGCATAGCGTAACCCCAAGTGCTCACCAGCACCCAGCCCAAGGCTGAAACTAGCCCCACTTTCACCAGTGCAAACTGACGACGCGCCAGCCACAGCAAGGCACACCAAAGCACCCCGAGCAAAATAAATAAGTAACCAATGCCAGTGAGATCATCGGTATAGTCCGCCAGCGCTTTGACAAGTGCAGGGTGATGGATAAATGCCAGCACGCCAGCCACTAACACGAGCGCGCCCAAGAACCACAGCACACCAGTGACTAGTTTTTCAAACCAAGCTTTGGGTGAAACACCCGTTAATACCGCCGATGACGCGAGGGCCAACATAGGTAATGCGGGCAGAATATACACGTTGCGCTTGCCCGGACTGATACTGAAGAACAGCACCACGAGCCCGACCCAAATCAGCAGAATCGCAATGGTGGGATCGGCTTTTACCTTTTGCAGCCACTGTTTCCAATAGGCGACCACCAGCAACGAAATCGGGAACCACATCCAAGGGATCACACTCAGCACGAAGAAATACCAAGGCTTGATATGGTGCCAAGCATTGACGTAACGCTCGCCCGTTTGCTTGAACAAAATATTATTTTGATAGGCCACCATCTCGGGCGTGCCATGGGCTTGAACCGTCATCACCATTGGCACTAACCAACAGGCAATCACGGCCAGCATGGCCAAAGGCCCCGCCAGGCAAAGCCAAGTTAAGCGGCCCTCGAAACGGGTCTTATCTTTGAAGGCGTAAATCCCAATTGGAATGAGCAACAACAAGGGCAAGAAACCAACCCCCTTAGTGATCACCCCAAGTCCCATAAATGCCCAGCCAATAAAATACCAATGCCACTTAGGCCCAAGCATAAAATGCCTGATTAATCCGTAACATCCCACGGTTATCCAACACATCACCATGGCATCTATCTGGGCATTTTTCGCCTGCATCAAAAACTGCGGCACGATAAGGAGCAATAGTGCAGCGTTGCGGCCAACCCGCACATTCCACAATCTGGCACCCAGATCATAGACAAGAAATACCGTCAGCAAGCCACAAAAGGCATTGGGGAGTAAGAAGGAGAGTTTTAACGACCCCGTGAGTTGATAAAACAGGGCAATCGCCCACATAAACACTGGCGGCTTATCGGGATAATATTCCCCGCCCCGGGTAGGAAATAACCATTGACCCGAGGCCACCATTTCCCGCGCGACCTCAACAAACCGCGGCTCGTCAGCAGGCCAAGGGGAACGAAAACCTATGCCAACCAGTAAGATCAGCAAACTCATCAACAGCAGCGGCCAGAGTACTTGGTAATAATCTTCGCTATTGAAACGACGATTCAATGCATCCATTCCTAATCCCTATTTAGTTTTCCAATTCATCCACCTGCTTACGCAGGCTAGAACGGTAAAGGTAAGCGCCGATAAGACTCGAGATAATAAACAGCCCGATACTGATCCCCAGTTGGTTATGATCAGATAAGCCTATGCCCGCGCCCGCAAAACTGAAAATCAGCATCTGCGGCAAATAACCCAGCACGCTGCCAAACATAAATCCCCCCGCGGGGATATGTGTCGCCCCCGCAAACAGGTTTGTCAGCAGATTACTGCCCACGGGTAACAGACGGATCATTAAGACTTTTAACCAAGTCCGATGAATGATCAGCGCCTCAAACTTTTGTAAACGATTGCCAAAACGTCGTTGCAGACTGTTTCGAATGGTTAATCTCGCGGTGTAAAACGCCAGCACACAACCCAGCAATGCCGCTAAGGTGGAAAATAAACCACCATAGATGCCACCAAGGGCAAAGCCGAATACAAAGGCGATCACCTGCCTAGGTCCACCGACAGCGGTAAACAAGGCGCCAACCATCAGCAATACCGCCAGCGCATAGACCCCTTGAGCGGCAATAAAATGTGCCACCCAATTGCTATCGGTTACATGCTCGAATAACCCTTGCTGGGCCGCAAACATTAACACCAGCAAAATAAAGACGATAAAAATCGCCTTATAGAGTCGCTTCATCTTAATCGTGCCAGCTGGTTTCGCTACGGGCGACCTTCGCGATTTTCGCCCTGCGACCGAGCCAGATTACGCCCATGATGTCGACAATTCCGACCCAGACCCGATTCCAAGCGGTATATTTAGATACGCCTACTTGGCGATCCCTATGATTAACCACAGAAATAAACACCTCGCCCCCCATGCGGCGCACGAGTGCAGGGATATATCTGTGCATATGGTCGAAGTAAGGCATGCGCAGGAAGGTTTCGCGGGGGAAGAGTTTTAAGCCACATCCGGTATCGGGTACGCCATCGTGTAACAGTGCATCACGCACTTTATTCGCAAAGCGGGACTGAAATCGCTTCCACGCCGTGTCCTTGCGGTTTTTGCGATAACCGGCAATACAAAAATGTTCGGCATGAATTTGCGGCAATTGGGCCAACATGGCGGGAATATCTGCAGGGTCGTTTTGTCCATCGGCATCTAAGGTGACTATGTATTTACCGCGGGCATGTAAAACGCCAGTGGAGATAGCGGTACTTTGGCCCGTACTGCGCTCGTGACGAATGGCTTTGGCATCGCATTGCATCACCTCTGCGGTGTGCATAACTTCACCAAAAGTGTCATCCTGACTACCGTCGTCGACAACAAGAATTTCAAACTCAGTCAACCCTTGCAGGGCTTGGCATATCTCTTTCATTAATGGGCCAATATTGCCCACTTCATCTTTGGCGGGGATCACGACTGAAATCACGTTAAGGCTCCAAGCTTAATAACCATGAGTACGGTAACATAGGATTGTGGCAAACAAAAATCTGCATTGATAGGATGTTATGAATTAAACGGAACGCGAGCCCAGCATTGTATACGGGTGAAAATCGAGAAAAGAGCACTTAATTTGGAACTGTGGATTTCATCGAAATGACATATTCTAATGCCGCAGAAAATGCTAGGTTAGATAACTACATGCCAAACTTTATTGAATCTATGAACATAGTTGTGGTTGGAATGGGCTATGTCGGCCTATCAAATGCGGTGTTGCTCGCGCAGCAAAACCAAGTGACTGCTATTGATCTGATGCCTGAACGAGTCAAATTGGTCAATGACCGAAAATCAACCGTCGCGGACAACCTGATTGAAGAATACCTGCAGCATAAAGCCTTAAATCTCAGTGCCACGAGCGACAAAAACGTCGTTAAAGAAGCCGATTTTGTCATCATAGCCACTCCTACGGATTACGACCCACAAACCAACTACTTTAATACTCAGTCGGTCGAACGGGTGGCGAAGGAAGTGCTCGCCCTGAATCCTGACACCACCATTGTCATCAAATCTACTGTGCCAGTGGGTTTTACCGAAGGGCTGAGAAGTAAACTCAACAGTGACAATATCTTATTTTCGCCAGAGTTTTTGCGTGAAGGTAAGGCGCTTTACGATAACCTGCACCCCTCGCGGATCATAGTGGGTGAACGTTCCGAGCGCGCCCAAGCCTTTGCCAATCTGCTTACTCGCGCCGCAATTAAGCAAGATATTCCAATTTTACTCACAGACAGCACTGAGGCCGAGGCGATTAAGTTGTTTGCCAACACCTTTTTAGCCATGCGTGTCGCCTACTTTAATGAGTTGGACACCTATGCGGAGAGCCGAGGGCTCAACACCCGCCAGATTATCGAAGGCGTATGCTTAGATCCGCGCATCGGCGATTACTATAACAATCCTTCCTTCGGTTATGGCGGTTACTGCCTGCCCAAGGACACTAAGCAGTTGCTGGCCAACTATAATAATGTGCCTAACAATCTCATCAGCGCCATTGTCGATTCCAACACCACCCGTAAAGATTTTATTGCCAACGCCATTATCAGTAAGCAACCCAAACGGGTCGGCATCTATCGTTTGATCATGAAGTCCGACTCGGACAACTTCCGCGCCTCGGCGGTACAAGGTGTGATGAAACGCATTAAGGCCAAGGGCATCGAAGTCGTGGTCTATGAACCCGTACTCAAAGAAGGTGAGTTTTTTAACTCGAAAGTCATTCGCGATTTACACGAATTTAAAACCATGTGCGACGTGATTATTTCTAATCGTATGGCCAGTGAACTCGAAGATGTTGCCGATAAGGTTTACACCCGGGATCTGTTCCATCACGACTAAGCGTCCCAAACATTAAGGTTGACGATGAAATACTTAGTTACAGGCGCCGCCGGATTTATCGGCGCTAAAGTCAGTGAGCGACTCTGTGCACAGGGCCATGAGGTTGTCGGTATCGATAACCTCAATGACTATTATGATGTCGGGTTAAAACTAGCACGACTGGCACCGCTCGAGACCTTAAACAATTTCCGCTTTATCAAACTGGATTTAGCCGACAGAGACGGCATTGCGGCATTGTTTGCAGAGCAGGATTTTCAACGGGTTATCCATCTTGCCGCACAGGCAGGGGTGCGCTACTCCCTCGATAATCCCCTCGCCTATGCCGATAGCAATTTAGTTGGGCATCTCACCATTTTAGAGGGCTGTCGCCACCATAAGATTGAGCATCTCGTCTATGCCTCTTCATCCTCTGTGTATGGCTTGAATCAAAAGATGCCATTTTCGACCGAAGACAGTGTCGATCATCCGATATCCCTCTATGCAGCGACCAAGAAAGCCAACGAGTTAATGTCGCACACTTACTCACATCTCTATCAGTTACCCACCACAGGCTTGCGCTTTTTTACCGTGTATGGCCCCTGGGGACGACCCGATATGGCCTTGTTTAAATTCACAAAAGCCATTCTCGCGGGCGACACTATCGATGTGTATAACCATGGCGATCTCAGCCGTGATTTCACCTATATCGATGATATTGTTGAGGGCATCATCAGGGTGCAAGACAAACCACCTCGCCCAACACCGGACTGGCGTGTAGAAACCGGTACACCGGCTAATAGCAGCGCCCCTTATCGCGTATTCAATATCGGCAATGGCAGCCCAGTGCAATTGCTGGATTTTATTACCGCACTCGAAAGTGCACTCGGCATTAAGGCTAAAAAGCAATTCTTACCCATGCAGCCCGGTGATGTACATTCCACTTGGGCCGATACCGAAGACCTGTTTAAGGCGGTGGGTTATAAACCCCAAGTGGATATCAATACCGGAGTGGGCAGATTTGTCGAGTGGTACCGCGCGTTTAATGCGAAGTAAGCTCTTTGAGAAAACAAAAAGGCCTGCTGATTTGCAGGCCTTTTTATTGGATTGGCGCTTAAAAACGGTATTCAAAACTGCTAAAGAAGGTCGCATTAGTATCGTTTTCTTGTACATCAAATTCCGATCTCGATACTGTACCGCCCAGACTCCACATGCCCTTCCACACCGGCATACGGTAAGAAAGTTCCAGCATCAGCAAGTCTTCCTTCGGTGGCTGTGGCGCCCATGTGGTCGCCACGTTGGTGCCGTCTTTATTCAACTTGGCATAACGCAGTAGCGAGGTAAAACCACGGCTGTTATGGAACTGACCAACCAAACCAAACACAAAGACTTGGGCATCGCTATCATAAGTCGAGCCTAAAGCTCTGCCGTAGTAACGCGCTCCACTGAGGTAAACAGGATCTTCATAGAAGCAGTTAGGCTTGCCATCACACTCGACAAAGGTATCCGAGTATTCCATAAACAGCTTGAACTGTTTACCCGATGTGCCGAAATGAGTATCTATCCCCCAAAGTGAGCCGCAATCGCTGCCGTTTTCACAGCTGCGTTCAAGGTACAAACCAACGGGGATATCCTGCCAAGTGTCGGCATAACGTAAATCGATGCTCTGGGTTCTATGGCCAGCGTCACGGCGTTGATCGGCCAAGCAAGAATCCGAACCGTCGATACACACCGCATTGCTTGCCACCGAGTCCCACCAAGAATCGAAGTCGCAATTCTGCCCTTCACCGCAAAAGAGTGTCGACCAAGACAGGCCTATTTCTAGCTGTTGAAGGGGTTTGGCGGTGAAACGCATATCCCATTCAGCCGTTTTAGGCACGGCACGCTCTTTTTCAGCCATGCTAAAACCGGTCTTGAAGGTCCAAGGACCAATCCAAGATAACCATGGCGTTTCGAAAGCGGCAGCATTATTACGGCTGAGCGACAGTGACTGCATTGGGCGCGCGTTATTAGAGCGATGCAATGCCGAATCAAATCCCGGCCCCCACCATTGTTCAACCGTACCTAAGGTGGCAATCCAGTTCCCCATGATCACTGCAAAATAAGACTCATCGAGGCGAAAATTCTTGTTATCTTGCGGATCGTACGTTTCGGCAACTGTGGTTTTATAGGCCACACGTGAGCCTAAGTATTCGTAGGAGGCTTTAGCCTCACCCTTTTCACGATAGTCAGAGCCATAATGCTGGAAGCGAGCGGGATCGGTCGCTCCCGAGAGTTTAACCCTAGCATTGCCGCGATTATCGACGGCATTCTGATAGTAAAAGTTAACTCGGGCAAAGGCTTGCACTAATCGGGGAGACAATAGCTCGGGTTCGACTTTCGCTAAGTCGCCACCAATTCCAGACCACATCAAGGGAAAGGTATTCACGGGCACCCGGATCACGCCCGCATCGGCCAGTGCTTGAATATCGGCTCTTAAATAAATATCCGAAGCATCCACCCAAGGGGCGGCAGCAACGGAAGCAGAAAACAGTAAACCAGATGCAACGCTAGCAGCGAGGATAGTGGGGGTCAAAAAAGCCTTCATAACATCCTTTTCATTATCATCGCGAGGCCTGATGCCTCAAAGGTTTTATAGAAATACTCAGCCTTATCAGGCTTTTGCGAGGTTAAGCTTGGCGGTCAACGCGCTTGCTACCTCAGGGTGAACAAACTGGCTCACATCACCGCCATGCAGCGCGACTTCCTTCACTAAGGTGGAAGAAATAAAGGAATTTTCTTCGGCCGGTGTTAAAAACACGCTCTCAAGATCTGGGCTTAATCTACGATTCATATTGGCCAATTGGAACTCATACTCAAAGTCAGACACTGCGCGCAAACCACGCACCAGCACGCTCGCACGCTGTTCCTTGGCAAAATCCACCAGCAGGCCCGAAAAACCAACCACTTCGACATTATCCAAATGCGCAGTGACACGATTCACCAGCTCAACGCGCTCCTCGAGGGTAAATCTAGGTTGCTTGGATGGATTGGCTGCAATACCAATAATCACATGCTTAAACAACTTAGCCGCACGCTCAATCAAATCGGCATGACCATTGGTAATGGGATCAAACGTCCCAGGATAAATCGCTCTTGTATGCACTTTGCTGGCTCGACTCAGATAAATACCTAAAAATCATTGCCGCCAGTCTACTCGTTTTAGCCACTTGAGTGAATCTTCCAGATAAAAACCACCAAAAATCCCATTAAAAATTGAAATACTGGCAAGAATTCCTCGGATTAAGCCCATGTAAAGGCATGAACTGATATAATGCCGACTCGCAATATATTGGATTAAGTAGGCAATGGTTTTCATCCAACCTAGGAGGATTAAAACCATACTGCAACCGATTAAGTCCACGTAATCAGAGCACTTATATGAAAAAAATCGCCATTTTTTGCCATAACTTTTTCTCGAATGGCACGGTCAAAATTGCCTTATCTCAGGCCGAAGTGCTGCAGGAAGCCGGGCAAGATGTTCACCTCTTTGTGTTCCATAAAGAGGGAGATTTTATGCCGCCAGAAAATGTGACGATTCATTACCTGTATGACGCCGGCCAAAAGCCAAGCCTACAGGAACAAAGACAACGCCTGAAGGCCAAGGTGGCCGAAGCGGAACAATCGGGTAAGTTCTCGCTATTTTTAAGTAACTCGACCGACTGCGATGTTGTTGTTTCCGGCTGCGATTTCGATCCCTGCTATTACTTTTGCCACTGCGCCCTTAAGCAAGAGCTATTGATGGAATTAAAGCGCGGTCCAGTGCATTTCTGGCGCCGCTGGAAAAAAGCCAAGGCACTGATAGGCAAAAAAATCATCACGGTTTCCAATGGCATCGCTGATGAGCTCAGAGCCACTTCCTGGCTCAAACCACAAAGCGTTCAGACCATCTATAACCCCTTTAGATTGGAGGAGATCCGCAAGAAGACTCAAGAAGAAATTGCCGAGATCCCAAGCGAGCCTTATATGATCCATGTCGGCCGCGTGACACGGCAAAAGCGCCACGATATTTTGTTTAAGGCACTTAGGGATATGCCAACAGCCCCTAAACTTGTCCTGCTGTGCAACCGCCCCAAAAAGGCGCGCAAACTGGCCAAGAAATACGGTGTCGAACACAGAATCATCACTCCAGGGTTTCAACACAATCCCTACGCCTGGATTGCCAAGGCCGAGTTGATGTTACTCAGCTCAGATTTTGAAGGCTTACCGACCGTTGTAATTGAGTCTTTAGCCTGTGGAACGCCTGTCGTCAGTACGGATTGCCCCCACGGGCCCAATGAAATTCTCACAGGCCATTTAGCACAATATCTCGTCCCCGTTCGCCAACCCGCGCTGCTGGCACAAAAGGCACTAGAGTGCTTAGCCTCACCACCTGCTTTAGACAATCTAGAAATATTAAAGGCAGTAGATAGCCAATATATTGCCGCTCAATATATTAATTTAGTAATTTAAATTATTCTCAATGAGAGTACTTGGAGTTAATGTGAAAAAATTAATTGTCGATTTGGACGGAACTATTACACTAGCGAATACTACTGACTATGAAAAAGTTTTACCTAACACAGCGTTAATTGAGAAACTTAAAGAATATAAAACCTCTGGATTTAGCATTGTAATTGCAACAGCAAGAAATATGCGAACATACGATGGAAACATCGGAAAAATCAACATACATACTTTACCAAAAATAATAAAGTGGCTAGATAAACATGAAGTTCCTTATGATGAAATTATAGTAGGAAAGCCCTGGTGTGGTAATGATGGATTTTATATTGATGATAAAGCTATTCGCCCATCTGAGTTTTTAAGCATGGATTTAAGTGAAATAAAAAGTCTACTAAACAAGGAAAATATATGTTTTTAATTATGTCTGGTGCATATGTTACCGAAGATCTTAAAGCTGAATTCGGAACAATACCACCAGCCTTTCTACCTTTAGGTAACAGACGGCTATTTCAGCATCAAATACAAAAAATTCCTAAGGGAAAGAGTATTTACCTTTCCTTACCAGACTCTTATAAAATTCCTGAAGTGGACAATACGTGGCTAGCCGCCCATAACATTAACATTATTCGTACACCAGTAAACCTTTCTATCGGCGAAGCTATTGTCACCAGTTTAAACATTGCAGAAGAAATGTCTTCAAATTCACTTAGCATTCTCTTTGGAGATACATTACTGGAGAGTTATCCAACAGAATGCGATATTATAGCAACAGCTAATACACTAGATAACTATACATGGTCCACTTTCTCAACAAAAAACGAAATTAGCAGGAAAGAAAACAAACAAATTATATGTGGTTATTTTAACTTCACCCATCCAAAAAAACTAATAAAATGTATCACAATTGAGCGCTGGGACTTTATTAATGGAGTAAATCGTTACAATAATGAAAATGGATTATCAAATTTTAAAGTTAAAAAGTGGTATGATTTTGGTCATATAAACACATATTACCACTCAAAAACAGCATTTACGACACAAAGAGCTTTCAATGATCTGAAAATAAACCAAACACAGATTACAAAATCTAGCAAAAATAATAATAAAATTCTTGCCGAAGCAAACTGGTTTGAATCAATACCACCAATGCTCAGAGTTTATACCCCACAATATTTGGGTTGCACTGAAGATAAACTAGGAAATTATAGCTACTCTTTAGAATATCTTCACAACATTTCCTTGAATGAATTATTTGTATTCACTGAGATTCCAACTAGCATTTGGGATAACATTTTCACTCATTGCATAAAATTCATTGACTATTGTAAAGAAGTAAAAAATGTTAAAAATGAAAAATTTTTCAATGAATTACTAACCGTAAAAACAAAAGATAGATTAAATGATTATCTCTTGAGTGAAAAAATAAAAATTGACGAAAAGTGGACATTTAACAAAAACATCAAGTGTAGCATTTTAGATATTTTAGATCTAAGCAAACAATATCTTCCAGCAGAAAGTAAGCACGCAACATTAATGCATGGAGATTTTTGCTTTAGCAATATTTTGTATGATTTCAGAGCTGACAAGATAAAAGTCATAGATCCAAGAGGAATTACACATCAAGGACAAATCAGCATTTATGGTGATATTTTATATGATATAGCTAAGCTAAGTCACTCCGTATTAGGAATGTATGATTGGATTATTGCTGGTTACCATCAAACAAGTGTTGACTACGCTAAAAGAGAATTATCAATAATCTTACCAAACGATAACAAAATCGATAAAATAAAGTCGTCGTTTTTAAATAAGGTTTGCAAACATTACAATCTAACACCGTTAAATATATATGCCATGCAAATTCAACTTTTCATATCCATGTTAACATTACACTCTGATGATAAATATAGGCAATCAGGGCTATTTGCTAATGCTTTCAGAATTTACAGTATTATGAAGGAGCTTATAAAATGATTGTAATCCCAATGGCAGGACTAAGTAGTCGATTTTTTAAAGAAGGATATGAGCAACCAAAATATATGTTACTAGCCCATGGATTATCTCTGTTTGAGCACTCAGTTAAAAGCTTTGAAAAATATTTCAAAAGCGAAGAGTTTATTTTTATAGTTCGAGATAGCTATGAGACTCCTAATTTTGTAAGAAAAAAATCAGAGATCCTAGGCATAAAAAACTTCAAAATAATAGTTCTTCATGAAAATACAAAGGGACAGGCTGAGACAGTTTTTCTCGGCTTAAAAGAGATTAACAAAACAGAAGAACCAATCACTATTTTCAATATAGACACATTTAGACCAGGATTTATATACCCGGAATTGGAAGCGCTCGGAGATGGCTACTTAGAAGTATTTCAGGGCGAAGGAGATAACTGGTCATTTGTGAGAGCAATTTCCAATGAAACAACGTTGATTGACTTAACTACTGAGAAAAAACCTATATCCAAATTATGCTGCACTGGGTTGTATTATTTTAAAAGCAGTAAAGATTACATAGATGCATATAATGATTACATACGTCTCCCTATAGAAAAATGGGAAAAGGGAGAACTATATGTAGCACCGCTGTATAACTATCTCATAAGAAAAAATAAAAAAATACATTATAATTTAATATCTAGAGAGGATGTCATATTTTGCGGAGTCCCTTCGGAATATAAAGACTTTCTATCAGTAAATGATTAAAAATCTTAGCCTACAATGCATAAAACATGCATTGTAGGTTTAATTTATTTTTTTTAACTTATTCCAAAAATCTCTTAGTCCAGACTTTTTCAAAATAAATTTATTTATAAAATATAGATTATATACTAATCTCCCAAATATATTTCCATTGATAAAGTATGCCTGATCTCTATAAGGTCGTTTAAATCTACGAGGTATATCTAAGCCTAGCTTTTTAAATGGCAAAAAATTAAAATCTTCTTGAATTCTTGACTTTGCCAACAAACACTCCTCAAGACTAACATTTCGTTCAGAATTTATTTCAATATTTGAAAAATAGTTCTTATAAAAACGTCGCCCCAACATTTGTTCGACAGTCCTATAGTCATCATAATGAAGATAATTTTTGTCTGTATCACCAAAAAGCTCACCTTTCCAATACTTTATAACATCTTCAGAATATCCTATAAATATAAAGTCACTTAAGTGATAATCAACATAACTCCTTCCACCAAATTTAAAGTACTCTGTGCGACTGTATATATCCAATATGGTCAAACGTCCTTTAAATCTACTGGCTTTAACCAATAAAGAAGGGAGAATATCTATCAAGTTATTATTGATAAATTTAAAATCAGATCTAACTTTACAACAATAAATAGATTCGACTAACTCCAATCCGGCTACAACACCATGTATTTGTCTATTCACATTCTCAAATTTTGGAATTGAGTTGATACATCCGGCCTGATTAGGGCCTACGTCATCAGGACAAACTATAAGATCTATCAAAGATAATACTTCAAGAGGGATCACGACGTTATCTGACCTTGAATATATTATTTTGGAATCAGGAAAATATTTTCGTAAAGTTCTAAAGCATTCATCAGAAGAAATATGATTTCTATCTGTATGCGGAAAGTAAGGTCCTTGCACAACAAAAGTAAGTTCTTTCATTTTTATCTCAAAATAAATTTAAACTAATCATAAATCAAAATTTTACCAAAACTTCCAATAGCCCAACTTGCGGCGCATTTTAAAGTGTCGCAGTAGGTTCAATGGCTTAGGTTTAAGCCAAGCGGTTCCCTTATCAATCAAGGCATCGGTCGCCGCGAGTACACGCTGGCTAGACTGACCATCTCCCGTGGGGTGAATTTGATTACAATAATCATGGATATGCGCCATCAAATCATCGGGGCGGCTGAGCGCTCTAGTGAGTGCAGGTTCAATCTCTTCGACTCGGTTAATATCGATTAAATGCGCCTTCGGTGACTGATTTTTAAAGGTCACTACAGGCTTACGCTGCATTAAAAACATCAATAAAATCGAGGATGTATCGCAGAGCATCACATCTCCCGCCTGCAAAAGTGGGATCACGTTGTCGGTTTCTACAAACTGGAGATTCTCATTTTCGAGAGTCTTGTATTGCTCAACAATGCTAGGTTTCATCTTAGGATGGAATTGTACCAACCAGCGCCACTGACTCTTTTGCGACAGGGCTTTAATCTGCTCAAATACCTCAGGCGCACAGGTCAGACTGGGGGAGAATGTTGAGCAAAACAGCACTACGGGCCGAGGATCGTCGGGCTTAATGTAAGGATTATCTTTATTTTCAATAAATAAAGGATCGAGCGCTGGCCAGCCCGTTTCGGCTACGGTAAAGGTGCCGAATTTTTTCTCTAGCTCAAGGAAAGGTAGCGTCGTCGCCGGCCCTTGGGTGCAATACAGGTCAAAGCAATCTCGGATTTCGAAGTGATCTTCTCGCCCCTTATGATTCATTTTGCCCGCGTTAAAACCGTGGAACACCCCTACTTTTACCCCAGGGATAAAACTTGGCACTACGTTACCCGGCACGAACACGGCATCGGGTTTCCATGCCTTAACGGCATCGATATCGAGTAAGCGTTTTTCATCCGCTTTAAGGAATTTGGGGTCTACCTCACGGCCTTCGAGGAACCAACACGCCTCATCGCCACGCGCCAGAATCACTTGCTGCAGCGGCCTTAGCATCGCATAGGAATAGTTCTGTGCGATGTAGAACAAATAACGTCTTTTGTTTGATTTGCGCGCTTCCACCGCTTTCTCCTCGGGTAAATTATTTCGCTAACGCGAGATATTGTTCGGCAATTGCAGTCGCATCCACCTTAGCTAAAATCTCAACATGTTCGAGGGATGGCGGCTGCGCGACCACGGCGTCAATCATCTTCGCCAAGGCCGCAGGATTACGACGGGGCACAAGATAGGGAGCCAAATTTCCGGTCAAAATCTCATTCGGTCCGTGTGGGCAATCGGTACTCACCACTGGTGTGCCACAGGCTAAGGATTCGATTAATACCGTCGGCAATCCTTCGAAATCGGAACTCAGCACCAGTGCTTTCGCACGTTTGATCCAAGGAAAAGGATTACTCTGGAATCCAGGAATGATTAAGCGCTTCTCGATGCCGAATTTCTTCGCTGCTTTAATTGCCTTCTTATGGTTATGGCATAACAACACTACGGGTAGCTGATTTTGGGTCTGTTTAAGAGCCTCAAACAACACATCGTGGCGCTTCTGCTTAGCAAAACGTCCTACGTGGATCAGATAGTCACCCTGAGGAATTTGCGGATTATCTTGCTGTGACTGAGCAACAATCTCATTAAATTCAAATGGATTGTAGATGGTTCGCATTGATGCTGGGTGCAAACGCCCCTTGGCTTGAATCTCTTTAGCGATGCCATTGGATACAGTGATCAAATGCTGGCCATTGAGCGCTTTTTTCGCCCGCAGTTTCTTGAAGTAGGCGAAGGGGCCTAACTTAAACTGACGACTCAATTCTTCTTCAACTGATGAGTGCACAATCACATAGAGTGGTGTCACCCCGGTTTTGGTCATCATCAAGTTGGTTTTATCAAGATTGGATAAAAACAGATCGAACTTACCGACTCGGGACTCAATCTCGGCAATCTTTGCCCGTAATTTATCGACCGATGCCCCTAGGTGCCCGAAGTGGTCATAATCTTTATCTTTGTCGGCAAAACATTGATGAACAGGTAAATTGTCTGGGGTTTCGTAATAACGATTATCTTCCATGACCAAAAAATGCGGCTCATGCCCTAGGCTAATAAACTGCTTTGCCAAGGTAATCATGACCTTCTCGGCTCCACCACCCGCTAAACTGTCGATGGCTATGGCTATCCGCATGATTTTTCTCCTAAACGATAATCTAAAACTCAGGGTGACAAGCTAACAGTGGTTAACTGTGTGTCTGCTGAATAACCTGATCAAATTTCTCTATCACAGCGTCAACACTAATTAGCGCCATAAGGTGCTCACCCTTGGCTCGGGTGCCCCATTTCACCTCACCGCTTTGCTGTGAGGCGATGGCCTCTTGATAGGCGCTCACCACATATTGCTGCGATAAATAAGGCCCGGTGCGCCCTGGGTTGGAATGGGCATATAAACCTATGACTGGCGTCCCTTGAGTGACCGCCATATGTGCAGGGCCAGTGTCGGGCGCGAGCACTAGGCTGGCGCGTTTCAGTAGAGCCAGCAATTGGGTCAAACTGGTTTTGCCGACCAAGTTATCGAGTTTGGCAGAGCACGCATTGGCAATATCGTCGGCCAATGTCTTTTCAAGTACTGTTGGGCCACCGCAGAGAATAACTCGATACCCCTTATTCACCGCATGCTGCGCCACGGCGGCATAACGCTCAGGCAGCCAATTACGCTCAGCTTTACTAGCGGCCGCGCAAATGACTAATACCTTCTCATCATCGACAATATGGCGCTGGGCAAATTCAGTGTCCGCTTGAGGGACAGGAATATTCCAACTCGGGGTAATATCGCTAACACCAATCGCCTTGGCGAACCCCATAAAACCGTCGAGCACATGGGGTTGAGCTAAAGGTTCTACTCTATGATTGGTGACTAGCCATTGACCTTCTTTGGCGCGGGCACGGTCGAATCCGACCCGAACCTTTGCCGAAATAGCGAGGGATGCCAAGGTCGCACGCAGCGCCACTTGCATATGCAGCAGCACATCAAAACGGCGGCCTTTCAATGCCTTATGCAGATAAAAATAGCTACGCCAGCCTTGGGATTTATCGAAAATCACAAACTCAATGCCGGGCAAGTGCTTCAGCAACTGATATTCAAGTTTACCTATCACCCAAGTGATTTTGAGCTGGGGATATTGGCGCTGAATGGCCTGCACCATCGCCACAGCATGACAGACGTCACCGATAGCCGATAGCCTCAACAGGCAGAGAGAATTCATGGTGTTAATATCTAAACTCAAGCGAATAGCCCTTAAGGTTATTTGGCGCAAGCTGAGGATCTTAATGTAGAATGGCCGCAGGTGCCACGCTTAAGTCAACAAATCTCCCATGAACGCACAAATCAAAATCATAAATACTGCCAATGGCTATATGGCACTTTGCCAAGATACGCCAGAGGACATCACGCCGGCTTGGTTCTCGGTCGATTTTTGGCGCGAAAAAGCTGCAGTTGTGGGTTCATCCAAGGGCCGCTATACCACTTGGTTTGTAGCATTTGAGCACAGTCATTGGGTACTGCGGCATTACTGGCGCGGCGGCCTGATGGAGAAATTCAGTAAGGATGCCTACTTCTATACCGGGCTTGAAAACACTCGCGCCATGGGTGAATTAAGGCTGCTTGACCTGCTTTACCGTGAGCAATTTGCGGTGCCTAAACCTATTGCCGCCAATGTTGTGCGTGATGGCTTGTTTTACCGTGCCGACATTATTATTGAGCGAGTCGATGGCGCCGAAGACTTGGTCGCTAAGTTAACGAAAGACGCCATGGCTCCAGAGCAGTGGCAAGCTCTTGGCGCGACCATTGCCCAGTTTCATCGCCGCGGCGTTTACCATGCCGACTTAAACGCAAAGAACATTTTGTGGCAACCACAGCAAATGAACGGTGCACAAGAGCGCTTTTATCTGATTGATTTTGACAGGGGTGAAATCAAAACGCCCAATGCCCAATGGCAGAAGGCGAACCTTGAAAGGCTGCTACGCTCCTTCAATAAAGAACAAGGTAAGCAGCAAACACTTGCCTTTACACCCGCTAACTGGGCTGCATTGCTCGAGGGTTATCATTCAATTATCCCAAAAGCCTAATACCTCAGTGGCACTAGGCTGTTTGGCTCAGTAACGATTCGGCGAGAGCAAACTGACGCTGCAAAGCACCACGATTGGCTTCTACCACGGCAAGGCCTGCTTCAGCGGCTTGTTGGCGTAAAATCGGCTGCTCAAAATACTGAATTAAATTATCCCCCAACTCTTGCCCTGAACTCACAATCCGCAAGCCACCCGCATCTGCCAACATTTGGGTAATTTGGGCAAAATCCCAATGATTTGGCCCTACCATTACTGGCACGCCCATGGCCGCGGGTTCGAGGGGATTATGGCCGCCATTTTCAATCAAAGTACCTCCCACAAAGGCTTGATCGGCCGCGCCATAAAAGGTTAATAGTTCACCCATGGTATCGCCCACCAGCACCTGCGTCGTGGCAGTAATTGCTTGAGCATCACTGCGGCGCACATATTCAAAACCTTGGCTAGCGGCAACCTCCGCCACCGCCACAAACTGCTCTGGGTGACGCGGCACAATGATCAGCAGCGCCTCCGGCCACTTAGCGAGCAACCGTTTATGGGCACTTAACATGGCATCAAACTCACCGGGGTGAACACTGCCTGCTACCCACACGGGCGCCGTCTCACGCCCCCAAGCTTGCCGAAGCGCTCGTGCGAGGGTTAAGCGCTCGGGCGTAATACTTAAATCAAACTTCAAACTGCCGCAAACAGTCACTCTGTCAGCAGGCACTCCAAGGTCGATAAATCGCTGCGCTTCAACTTGGGTCTGCACCGCAATCACATCTAAGCGTTGCAACATGGGACGACTTAATTGCGAACGCTTGGCATACTGCGCCGCCGATTTAGCCGACAGCCTAGCATTGGCGAGCATCAAGCGCACGCCGCGCTTAGCCGCCAGTGCCAACAGATTCGGCCATAACTCAGTTTCCATTATGATGCACCATTTAGGGGATAACTGGCGCAGAAAACGGCTCACACACCAAGGCAAATCGAAGGGCAAATAGCAGTGCTGCACTTGATCACCAAAGGCTTTGCGTACCTCGGCAGAGCCGGTGGGACTGGTGGTAGTAACCGTAATGCTTAGCTCAGGGTGCGTTTGCATAATCAAACGGATCAAGGGAATAGCCGCGAGCGTTTCTCCCATCGACACCGAATGGATCAGTAAATCCGTCGGTTTAAGTTGGGCTAATCCGAAGCGTTCGCCCCAACGGCCACGATAGTCTGGACTTTTAATGGCTCTAAAAGCCAAATAGACAATGAGTAGAGGGGATAAAAGATAAAGCAACACACTGTAAAAAAATCGATTCATAAAATCGTGCTGATGAGATTTTGCCTGTTGGATAACGGCAATGTTAGCATAATATACCCAAGCGACCTCAAGATACGAGTTCAAGCCTCTCGAAGTTGTTTGCGTATACCAATCCTATTGAATTTTTGTGCGTTGGGGCTTAATCAATAGGGTTTTAAATTAGGGATAATTTACCAGCAGTGTAGCGGTCGTTGGTTAGCCTTCTTTAGTCAATTTGCAGCGTTCACTAGCCACTTGGAAAACATATGAAAACCCGCGACAAAATTATTTACGCCAGCCTTGAGCTGTTCAATGAGCATGGCGAACGAAATATCACCACCAATCATATTGCCGCTCACCTAAATATGAGTCCCGGGAATCTTTATTACCACTTCCGTAATAAGGAAGATATTATTCAGTCGATCTTCAGTCTCTACGAGGCGCACCTTGAATCGGGGTTTCAGCCCTATGAGGGCGAGCAAGTCAACGTAGAACAGCTGATCGGCTATTTTGATGCGATGTTTTACACCCTGTGGCAATTCCGTTTTATGTACGCCAATTTGGCCGATATCCTCGCCCGCGATGAAGAATTAAAAAGCCGATATTTGCACGCCCAGCAGCAAGTATTAACCCGTTCAAGTCACGTGCTAGGTAAACTCAAGCAGGATGGTTTTTTAAATATTGATAACGATAAAATCACGCCACTTGCCGACACCATCAAGATGATTGTGAGTTTTTGGATTGGTTATCAGCTTACCCAATCGAGCACGTCCACCATCACTAAAGGCATTTTGTACGAAGGAGTATTGCGGGTATTGATGATTTTTAAGGCCTACGCCACGCCAACCTCCCAAGCGACCTTCTGTCGTTTAGAGCAGCACTACCACGAGTTAGCGACCCAAGATTCGCTTTAATCGTCCAACGCCGTCGCATTTAGCGCTAAACTCAACAGGTTAAACACGCTAAATGCGGGCTCAATTCATGCCGTTGGCGGTGATGCGACCGACAAGCCGATCATGTTGCACATTAGTTTTTATAATGTAACAACCCCTTTAGCCCTAAACTAATTTATCTAGCTAACCTGCATGAAAAAAAGGCTGTAGGCCGATAGGGTTTAGCGTTAGAATGCCGCAACTCCCAGAATCAGAATAAAGTTAACTAAGGAGATATCAGGTGGCCTCTACCTCATTCTACGCACAGATTAATCAACAGCTTGCGGATATCAAAGCCGAAGGTTTATATAAAAGCGAGCGTGTTATTGCCTCACCGCAACAGACAGCCATTCAAGTAAATCACCAAGAAGTTGTTAACTTTTGCGCCAACAACTATCTAGGCCTAGCTAATCATCCTGAACTGATCAAAGCCGCACAGCAAGGCTTAGACAGTCATGGCTTTGGTATGGCGTCGGTCCGTTTTATTTGTGGAACCCAAGACATCCACAAGCAACTCGAAGCCAGCCTGAGTGAGTTCCTCGGCATGGAAGACACGATTCTGTACTCTTCTTGCTTCGACGCCAACGCAGGCCTGTTCGAAACCCTGTTAGATGCCGAAGATGCGATTATTTCCGACGCCTTAAACCATGCCTCTATCATCGATGGCGTGCGTTTATGTAAGGCCAAACGTTTCCGCTACGCCAACAACGATATGGCGGATTTAGAGACGCAACTGATCGCCGCAAAAGCAGCTGGCGCGCGCAATATTTTGATCGCCACCGACGGCGTATTCTCAATGGACGGCGTCATCGCCAACCTGCAAGGTGTGTGTGACTTAGCCGATAAATACGGTGCATTAGTGATGGTTGACGACTCACACGCCGTGGGCTTTGTTGGCCAAAACGGCCGTGGTTCACACGAACACTGCGGTGTGATGGGTCGAGTCGATATTATCACTGGCACCTTAGGCAAAGCCTTAGGCGGTGCATCGGGCGGTTTCACTTCAGGTAAAAAAGAAGTCATCGACTGGTTACGTCAACGCTCTCGCCCTTACCTATTCTCTAACTCATTGGCGCCTTCGATTGTAACTGCCTCTATCCATGTATTAGAGATGCTCAAATCGGGCCAAGCACTGCGTGAAGCGGTATGGGAAAACAGCCGTTACTTCCGCGAGAAAATGTCAGCGGCAGGCTTTATCTTAGGCGGTGCCGACCACGCGATTATCCCTGTGATGATTGGCGATGCCAAATTGGCGAGCGATTTCGCTAACCGCTTATTAGCAGAACATATTTACGTTATCGGCTTCTCCTTCCCTGTGGTACCAAAGGGACAAGCCCGTATCCGTACGCAAATGTCAGCGGCCCACACCCGTGAGCAACTCGACAAAGCAATTGAAGCCTTTACCCGTATTGCTAAAGAAATGGCGATTATTTAGGACCCTACAAAATGAAAGCACTAAGCAAGTTAAAAGCCGAAAAAGGTATTTGGTTAGTCGATGCGCCTAAACCTGAAATGGGCCATAACGATCTGCTGATCAAGATTAAAAAGACCGCCATTTGCGGCACCGACATGCACATCTACAACTGGGACGAATGGTCACAAAAAACCATTCCTGTACCTATGGTGGTAGGTCACGAATATGTGGGTGAAGTGGTTGATATCGGACAAGAAGTTCGTGGCTTTAACATTGGTGACCGCGTTTCTGGCGAAGGCCATATCACCTGCGGCCACTGCCGTAACTGCCGCGCTGGTCGCACCCATTTATGCCGTAACACCTCAGGTGTGGGTGTAAACCGCGAAGGTTCATTTGCCGAATATTTGGTTATCCCGGCCTTTAACGCCTTCAAAATCCCCGATGATATCAGCGACGATTTAGCCTCTATTTTCGACCCATTCGGTAACGCAGTGCACACTGCGCTGTCATTCGACTTAGTGGGCGAAGACGTGTTAATCACTGGCGCTGGTCCTATCGGAATTATGGCTGCGGCCGTATGTCGCCACGTTGGCGCTCGTCATGTGGTCATTACCGACGTTAACGAATACCGCTTAGAGTTGGCCCGTAAAATGGGTGCTACCCGCGCAGTTAACGTGGCTCAGGAAAGCCTGAAAGACGTGATGAAAGAACTCGGTATGACTGAAGGGTTCGACGTGGGTCTAGAAATGTCTGGCGTACCTTCTGCCTTCCACGCCATGTTAGATACCATGAACCACGGCGGCAAAATCGCGATGCTCGGTATTCCGGGTGGTGAAATGGCGATTGATTGGAGCAAAGTGATCTTCAAGGGTCTGGTCATCAAAGGCATTTACGGCCGTGAAATGTTCGAAACCTGGTACAAGATGGCAAGCTTGATCCAATCTGGCTTAGATATTTCGCCTATCATCACCCATCACTACAAGATTGATGATTTCCAAAAAGGCTTCGACGCTATGGGCTCGGGCCAATCTGGTAAAGTCATCCTCAGCTGGGATTAATTCTCTTAGCTATGCCAATCACGGGGCTGTACACATGCAGCCCCATGTTGCACACTTATCCCATCGCTTATTCCTTTTCAGTTATTTCAGGTTTTATTATGTCTTCCTTTAAACACCTTAGCGTGAATCAATTAGTGCAAATGACCGAGTCAAAGCCAGTGCAAATCGTCGATATTCGCGATGGTCATAGCTTTAACAACGGCCACATTGATGGCGCATTTAATTTGAATAACGAGAATCTAGCGCACTTTATTAGCCAAGCGGATATGGACAGTCCTTTAGTGGTGGTTTGCTACCATGGCATCAGCAGCCAAAATGCCGCGCAATATCTGTGTGAGCAAGGGTTTGATGACGTTTATAGCCTAGATGGTGGCTTTAGCGCTTGGCATGAGGCCAATGCATGATAGAGATTGGCAGACTCCCCAACAGCAGAGCCGCGCAGGCCTTTGTCGATTACCTCAAAGGTGAACAGATAGACTGCCAAATTCAGCCATTGCCGCAGGGAGTCGCTATTCTGGTTATCCGCGATCAGGATGCCGAGCAAGCCCGTAAAGAATTTGCCCACTTTATCGCTCATCCTTACGATAACAAATACTTACAAGCCTCGTGGGAGCATGGTGATACCAATACTAAGCTCGACTATGGCGCCCCTTCTTTACAGCTATTTACCCAATTTATCACAGGCGCAGGCCCAGTTACTCTTATCATCTTCGGCCTCTGTGTACTGATTTATGCTGCGATGAATTTAGGCTTCGCCAGCCCCGTTTACCAAGCACTCTCCTATTTTGGCGCAGTGTCTGACACCAGTTTTAGTGAATTCTGGCGCGTGTTTACCCCAAGCCTGATGCACTTTTCCGCCATGCATATCATCTTCAATTTGCTCTGGTGGTGGTATTTGGGTGGAAAAATCGAGACTCGCATAGGCACAGCCCCGCTGTTAATCCTGCTACTGGTCGCGGGTACTTTGCCCAATATCGTCCAATACTATGTTAGCGGTCCCAACTTTGGCGGGCTGTCAGGCGTAGTGTATGCGGTCGCCGGTTACACTTGGGTCATGGGGCGACGTAAACCAGAGGCGGGTATAGGCTTACCGCCATCCTACATGGGATTTATGCTGATTTGGCTGGTGTTAGGCTTTACGGATTTCTTAGGTGTTTCAGTTGCGAATGGCGCCCATATTGGTGGGCTATTGATAGGTCTCGCCCAAGGCTGGCTTGATAGTCGCAGTAAAGCCACTCGCTAACTCACCGCGATTTCTTCCATATTCAGATACAAATGCAGGGTAAGCCTTAGAGTTTACCCTGCTGTGTTTAGGCGTAATTACTTGGCTAGTTCTAGCACTTTGGCGACCAGCTTCTCGATGCCAGAGTGTGCCTCAGCAATATTCCCCGCCAACATATAAGCGGGCGTACTAATAATCCTATTATCCTCATCCACCACGATATCATGCACAGTCGCTGCCTGATGATTGCCGCCCATCAGATTAAAGGCTGCCACCGTATCCACATCATTACCGATAGTGCCCTTAGCGCCGTGCCCATATAAACGCGGGATCATCATAGGCGCGATGCAAATAAAGCCGACAGGCTTTTTCGCAAGAATAAATTCATTAATAAAATCAGTAACGAGTGGATTCACTTCACACTCACTGCCATTAGTGGCGAAGTTACACAGATTTTTCGCCGCCCCAAAACCACCAGGGATAACTAGCGCATCAAAGTCGCTGATATCGAGTTCGGTCGTTGCCTTTACTTCGCCGCGGGCGATACGCGCCGATTCAACCAGCACATTTCGTGTCGCCGACTTGTCTACTTCACCAGTGAAGTGATTAACAACATGCATCTGATTGATATCAGGAGCAAAACACTGATATTGAGCCCCGGCTTTCGATAGAGATAATAACGTTAAAACCGATTCATGGATCTCTGTTCCATCGAAAACACCGCACCCACTGAGTAATACTGCGATTTTTTTCATTATAAATATCCTTCTTATGTCATTTGGTTTTAACAAACTGTAAACAAAATGGTTGATCTGCTTAAAAATCGTGCTAACTTAGTTCGTCGAATCTAAGGGTCGGTGAAAATTAAGCCAGCCTCTAGGTATTTTACGGAGTCAATAAAAAATCCACAAATCAGGAAGATTTTTCAAGAAACAGTATTTAACTCACACAAATATAATAAAAACATAAAAATCAACAACTTAAAAATATCGCACCAAGCCGTAATTATCGCCATTATTCACAGTTGACTTTTTCACTCACAGAGTTATCCACAGGCTGAGAGTCAATTTGCCGTGGCTGAAATACCACTTCTGTGGCATGCTTAGCGCCATCTAAGTCATCGATAAACGAAAATTACTTATGCCGACCATAGCCAATAACCCACTTGTCCTTGTGGATGGATCTTCTTATTTATATCGCGCCTATTATGCGCCTCCTCACCTGACAAACTCAAAGGGCGAAGCTACTGGTGCAGTTTATGGCGTAGTGAATATGCTCCGCAGCTTATTAAGCCGTTATCAACCTAGTCATATCGCTGTGGTGTTCGACGCTAAAGGCAAAACCTTCCGCAATGACTTATATGAAGAATACAAGGCGCATCGACCACCGATGCCGGATGACCTGCGCTCACAAATTGACCCCCTGCACCGTATTATCCGTGCCTTAGGCTTGCCCTTAATCTCTATCCCAGGTGTTGAGGCAGATGATGTTATCGGCACTATCGCTCGCCAAGCGAGCCGCGAAAACCGCGCCGTACTCATCAGTACAGGCGATAAAGATATGGCGCAGCTGGTTGATGACAATATCACGCTGATCAACACCATGACAGATACCATTATGGGCCCTGAAGAAGTTGCGGCTAAATATGGTGTAGGTCCAGACAGAATTATCGATTTCTTAGCGCTGATGGGCGATAAGGCGGATAACATTCCCGGTTTACCTGGTGTTGGCGAAAAAACCGCATTAGCTATGCTCACGGGGGCGGGTAGTGTAGCCAATTTGCTTGCAGAGCCCGAAAAAGTCACCGAATTAGGCTTTAGGGGCGCAAAAACCATGGCGGCGAAGATCATCGACAATGCCGACATGCTAAAGCTGTCCTATGAGCTTGCCACCATTAAAACCGATGTTGAACTCGAACATGATTGGCATGAGCTCACCGCCAAACCTTCTGATCGAGACGAACTGATCAAATGCTACGGCGAGATGGAGTTTAAACGCTGGCTTGCCGAAGTCTTAGATAATAAGGCGCCAACAACGGTCGCAGTAAAAGCTGAAACAACAGAGACCCAAGAAGAATCAGCGCCCAGCGTCACGATTGAAACCCAATACGATACGATTCTGACCGAAGCTCAGCTTGATGAGTGGATTGCCAAACTCAAACAAGCGCCATTAATGGCCGTGGATACCGAGACCACCAGCCTCGACTATATGGTTGCGGAACTTGTTGGCATGTCCTTCGCAGTGGAAGCAGGAAAAGCCGCTTATCTGCCTTTAACCCACGACTATGTTGGCGCACCTCAACAATTAGATAAGCAGACTGCACTCGAAAAACTGCGCCCCTTACTCGAAGATGCCAAGATCAAAAAAGTCGGTCAAAATCTGAAATATGACATCAGCGTATTGGCCAATGCAGGCATAAAACTCCAAGGCGTGGTATTCGACACTATGCTCGAATCCTATGTGTTTAACTCGATCGCCTCACGCCATGATATGGATGGGTTGGCGCTAAAATATCTGGGCCATAAAAATATCGCCTTTGAAGATATCGCAGGTAAAGGTGCTAAACAGCTAACCTTTAACCAAATTCCGTTGGAAACAGCAGCTCCCTATGCGGCGGAAGATGCCGATATTACGCTACGCCTACATCAACACCTGTGGCCAAGACTCGAAAAAGAAGCTGAATTAGCCTCAGTTTTTACCGATATTGAACTGCCGCTGATCCAAATTCTGTCCGATATTGAACGCCAAGGTGTGTTTATCGATAGTATGTTGCTTGGTCAACAGAGTGATGAACTTGCCCGTAAAATCGATGAGTTAGAAACTAAAGCTTATGATATTGCTGGTGAAAAATTCAATTTAAGTTCACCAAAGCAACTGCAAGTGCTGTTTTTTGACAAGCTGGGTTATCCGGTTATCAAAAAGACACCTAAGGGTGCACCATCCACCGCCGAAGAAGTGCTGGTCGAATTGGCATTAGATTTTCCTCTGCCTAAGGTGATCCTTGAGCATCGCAGCCTGACCAAGTTAAAGAGTACTTATACCGATAAGTTACCTTTAATGGTGAACGCTAAAACGGGCCGAGTACACACAAGCTACCATCAGGCCAACGCCGCAACGGGGCGTTTATCCTCGAGCGAACCAAACCTACAGAATATTCCTATCCGCACCGAGGAAGGTCGTCGTATTCGCCAAGCCTTTATTGCTCCGCAGGGACGTAAGATTTTAGCCGCCGACTATTCGCAGATTGAATTGCGGATCATGGCGCATTTATCCCAAGATGCAGGCTTACTCAAAGCCTTCGCCGAAGGCAAAGACATTCACAGAGCCACCGCCGCCGAAGTATTTGGCACCGACTTTGACAGCGTAACCTCGGAGCAACGACGCCGCGCCAAAGCCGTTAACTTTGGCCTGATCTATGGTATGTCCGCCTTTGGATTGGCGCGTCAGCTCGACATCCCCCGCAACGAGGCACAAACCTATATAGACACTTACTTCGCCCGCTATCCAGGTGTATTAAGGTATATGGAAGAAACACGAGCCAGTGCAGCAGAGCTAGGCTATGTCTCTACGCTATTTGGTCGCCGTTTGTATTTACCCGAAATTCGCGACCGTAATGCAATGCGCCGCCAAGCAGCAGAAAGAGCAGCGATTAACGCCCCAATGCAAGGCACCGCCGCGGATATCATTAAAAAAGCCATGATCAGCATTGCCGATTGGATAAAAACTGATACCCAAGGTGAAATCGCCATGATCATGCAAGTGCACGACGAATTAGTGTTCGAAGTCGATGCCGATAAAGCTGAAAAACTCAAGCTCAAGGTGTGTGAACTCATGGCGAAAGCGGCCAATCTGGATGTAGAACTCCTGGCCGAAGCCGGCATTGGTGATAACTGGGATCAAGCCCACTAGCATTTAAACTGTAGACTTTAGCTTCGAACCTCATTGCTAACACTTACTAAGGCTCATTCATTAAAGGATGGGCCTTTGTATTTGGTGCGACTTTTATATACCGCTAAAATCGACGCCACAGAGGACAACATGGCGAGAAGTTGCTTACGTAGGCGAAAACCTTAAGGGCTAAGTCACCTTAAGAGCGGGAAACAGCATTCGACTCTCTATACAATGCTCTAAGTCACTAATGCAATCTCCCCTCAATTCTCGCTGCTTAAACACCGCCATAAGCACAACCTGCTATCCGCGAGACACTCCACACAAGCCTAAACAATCGTTCGCTGATGGATACAACCAACAACAATCCCCGAAATAGAGTAAAAACATTAAAACTGAAGAATTGATCAATTCTGTACTAAAAATACAGTCTATTTAGCTAAAACAGTGGTTTAGATACTCTTTGTGAAAAGTTTAGATCAAACGTCGCTGATTTTTTCACCTAAAACTTGAGATCTACCGCACACAATTATCACTTTTTCAAAAAAACTGTTTTCCATTTAAAGATAAATAGCGTATTATTCTCTGCGTAGGGTACAGAGGTTAAGATGTTCTATCTTTCAGACCTTTATTTCACTTATAGTGACGAGCCAAATTCTGGCGCCCCAGCAACTTGTTTGCTGGGGCTTTTTTTTGCTTTTTTTTCGCTCTAGGGATGATTTCAACAAAGGCGAGTAAATTTTAGAGTATTTACTTTAATAAAAGATAAATTCGATGTATGCTGTCGTCATTGAGAACCATTGAAGGTAATTTGATGGTGCTTGAGTCTTGTTGAATTTAGCTTCTCCCCAAAAGAGCTAAAACTTTGGCCGGTGACTATTGTTATCGGCTATTTTTTTGCCTGAAACTTGAGGGTTGAGAGTTGAAAATCAATTGTTTTATAAGGGGATAGAGCGGGATATCGCAGCAGAAGATGGCCGAATGCACTTGTGGCATCCGACCATAAAGCAAAAGACTTACTCGGCGCCGTCTTGGTTTTCTAACTCATCGGCCAACCATTGCGGATGACACCATTCATTTAAGATACTGAGCACTTTAGGTTTGCCCGTGCCCTTGAGCGCAGAAAAAGGCTCAACCTGCACCCAATCTCCAAACTCAACCAGCGCTTTACGCACTTCGTTTACTGTCTTCATCTTCGCGCTTTGCGCCAGCTTATCTGACTTAGTCAGCAATGCGAGTACCGGAATTTCACTCGCCACCGCCCATTCAATCATCTGCATATCCAGATCTTTTAGGGGATGACGGATATCCATTAAAACCACAACACCACTTAAACAAGCACGCTTCTGTAAATACTCGCCTAGAGATTGTTGCCATTTAATCTTCATGGCTAATGGCACTTGGGCAAAACCATAACCCGGTAAATCGACTAATCTACGCTGTGCATCAAGCTCAAATACGTTAATCAGTTGAGTGCGTCCAGGCGTTTTACTGGTGCGAGCCAAGTTTTTTTGCTCAGTTAATGCATTGAGCGCACTCGATTTTCCAGCATTTGAGCGACCAGCGAAAGCAATCTCAACACCGACATCGCCAGGCAGATATTGATCCAAATGTGCAATGTCTGGTGCACTGATTAAAAACTTCGCCCTGCGAAAATCTATATGAGATTCAGTCACTATTTACTCCAATATATTTACTGCGCAATACCATAATTTATGAAGAATTGCTTACTTTTCCACGTTTTCGTGTAAAATATTACCCCGATCACATTAAACATATTTTACCACGCTTGCGGGTCACCCTAGTAAGCTCAGGATAATAATCTTAACCAGAAGTTGGAACGCCATGAAAAAGTTAGCTCTTGCGCTGTCTGTTGTAGTTGCCGCCATATCTTCACCTGCGATTGCTGAAGGTAATGCTGAAGCGGGAAAAACTAAAATTATCGTCTGTTCTGCCTGTCACGGTATGGACGGTAACAGCATGATCGATATGTACCCTAAGCTTGCGGGCCAACACGCCACATACCTCCAAAAGCAACTACATGATTTCCGTAGTGCGGCACAATCTGGCGGTAAAGATGGTCGTATGGATCCTATCATGAGTGGTATGGCAATGCCTCTTAGTGATCAAGATATTCTCGACATTACTGCATATTTCTCTACTCAAGCAATCCAAGTTGCTGAGGTGAAAGATGTTCCTGAGCTAGGTGCAAAACTTTACAAAGGTGGCGATGTGTCACGCGGCATCACTGCTTGTATGGCATGCCACGGCCCAGATGGTAAAGGTGCTGAATCAGCTGGTTTCCCAGCATTAGCTGGTCAACACGCTAACTATATCAAGATCCAACTGACTAAGTTCCGTGATGCAGGTCGTCACAATGACCTAAACGGTATGATGCAAGATGTCGCTAAGAAGTTAAATGACAGCGATATCGATGCACTATCTAAATATCTTGCTAGCCTGAAATAAGGTTTAGCGATGTAAAGAAGGGTGTGTTGTCACCCTTTTTTTACACTGCCTAGTTTACGTTAACGTAAACTGATAAAGATTCATGCTTGACATGGATCACAGATTTGGGTTTAATAAGCCCCGTACCGAGATAAACCCATCTGTTTGTACAAATAAATTAATAATAACTTACAGATTTCGGTATAATTAACATTCAAGATATAAGAATAAAGACTCTCAATAACAACAATATAACTAAGACCACTCTCTAATAATAACAAGAGCAGTGATTTCGCTTTGAAATCCAGGTCAGTACATTTTTGTAAGGGACGGCCGATAACGCCAATTTGCGAAAGCAAAACGCCTTACATTCAGGGTAACTTGCCCCATCAGGACACAGTTTTACATGATGTAAACTGTAGCAAAGGAAGCTAATCGCTTTGGATGCACTGGCTGGAAGCTTGTTATCACTGGAAGGTACTTCAAGTAACAAGGATGGTTGATTTAACGTCATTGATGACGCTGCTATAAAAGATGTGTCTTGAGACCATCTACGGAAACTGTGGTCAGGATGGCGACAGGAAAGAATTAAGAGTCTGGAAGACCGCTAACAAAAACACGCAGGGAAAGCAGTAAAAAAAAGAAGGATACCGACCGGGAAAGTCGCATAGCAAGTACGGATACTTGGAATCAGAATAGGGTGCTAAAATGCACTGTTTGTAAGGCGGCAGTTTAACTGCCGCCTTTTTTCTTTATGATTTTCAATCAAAACGCACTTTGTCTAGAAAGTGCACTCTGCAAATATAATTGTTACAATCAAAGCCTTAATCTTTTATCAGTTGACTCAATGCGCAGATGTCCCCTTTGTCATAGCACACAAACACTGTTGCTCCTACAGGACAAAAAACGGTGTTTTTATATTTGTCAGACATGCGGACTCACTTTTGCTGATGCAAATAGCCATCTTCCTCCTGCGGCAGAAAAACAGCGCTATGGCCGTTCACGTATTGCCGCCAAACAGCGCCAACTCTCGCAATTTATTTTGCCGCTACTGACACAAATACAACTGCAGCAAAAAGGTAGCCTTACGGGCTTAAATTTTGGACGCGTGTTAGATCAAACCAGTCTGGCGACCATTGAATCGGCGGGGCACACCTTCAAGCAATATGACCCTTTCTTTGCTCCTGACCATGAACCTCTAAAGCAAGAGTATGATTTTATTTGCTGCTACCGAGTATTTGAGCATTTTCAGTATCCCTTCAAAGAATGGAGATTACTGACCCGCTTGCTTAAACCAGGAGGCTGGTTAGCAATTAGTACTCCTTTATTAATTGATTTAGAAGGTTTTGCTAAGTGGCATTATAAAAACAATCTCACTCACGTGAGTTTTTACCAAAGACTAACTTTTGAATACCTAGCGAGTAATAGTGATTTTGAACTATTATTTGCCGCGAAAGACCTCGTTTTGATGCAAAAAACATCATAATCTGGTATAACAGCCGACCGAATTTAGCACTTAGTCGATCCAGTATCGGCTAGGCCATACGATGTAAATAATTGAGAAAATCATGTCTCGTAGCAAGAAAACACGCAAGGGCGGCGAGAATAGCCCCAAACAACAGCCAAGAGTGAAAAAGCAGGACCGTGCTGAAGTAACAGGCAAGCGCGCAGAAAAGGGTAACAAGTCTGGCAGTCGTCATAATGAAGCGCTGATCCAGGCTCAAGCACCACAGAAAAAGGCTGCACAGAGCAAAGATCCTCGCCATGGCAGTAAAAAACCTGTGGCTTTGACGTTGCCAACCGCGACAGAAAAGCCTGCCACGCCAAAGGTTAAGCAGCCAAAGTTAACTGACGAGCAAAAATTACTGAAGCTGGAAGAAGATCCAAGACTAAATCAGTTGCTCGATATGCTAGAAGAAGGTCGCAACTTAAATGATGCCGATCAAAAATGGTTAGATCAGCAGCTGAATAAGATTGAAGCCCTGATGATTAAACTGGGTATTAGCGATGAGCTAGAAGATGAAGTGCCAGCGAAATCTAAAGCTGATTCAGATGACGACCTGTTCGATCGCTTTGAATCAGGTGCCGAACTGCTAAAAGATTATCAAGATAAGTTTTAAATCTTAGAATATGCATAAAAACAAAACGATTATGTTTTGTTTTTATGCTTTCTGAACAAGGAGTTCTCGTGTCTACCACTCTTATCGTTCTTGGTTTTATCATTATTGTTGCCCTCAGTAGCTACGCCACTTTTTTACTCCTCAAACTCAAGCAACAAAAACACCGTCAACAAGCGCTTTTTGCCGAGCGCGAAGTGGCTGCTAATGCCAAACGAGCACAAGTACTCGAAGATATCCGCTATATTGCGACAGCCATGATTGAAGACCGCTGTGAAATCTCCGAAGGCGTGGTCAGGATTGGGCGTTTGTTTGAGATTTTATCCCTCAGCGAGCGAGTCGCACCAGAGTTTCCTGCACTCTTCCAACATTTTGAGTTAATTAAAAATCATCCGATTATGGAAGCCCGCCAAGCTCTGCCAAAGCAAGATCGAATGAAACTCGATTTTACACGAATGAAATCTGAAGCTGAGCTTGCCGAAGGTATTAACGAAGATGCTAAAAAGTTGTCGACTTATCAGCTAAAAGCACCGCACTAAAAACGCTTACTCCGCCTCGAAGCCAAATTTGGATCGGTTTCGAGGCGATCAATTTAAATCCGTTCATCACATAGAGTGCGACTTCCCGTGAGCCTGTGCACAAAACCTCCAAAAAACGACAGACACACGCTCTTTTTTCATAGATATTGCGTAACTTCTAAAATGGCAGACATCATTTTTACAACCTAGATCAAGGTTATTTACCTAAGAACCTTGCATACTTCGTTTGTTGCTAATTTACCCTCGGAGGACACGCCTTGAAGCAGCCCACTCAGATAAGCTGGGATCAGTCGATGATCGAAAAATATAACTACAGCGGTCCCCGTTATACTTCTTATCCAACGGCGCTAGAGTTCGATGATTCATTCACTGAACAAAACCTGTTAACGGCGATTGAAAACAGTAAGAGTGACAAACTGTCGCTGTATATTCACATCCCCTTCTGCGCCAAACTTTGCTACTACTGTGGCTGTAATAAAGTCATCACTCGCCACGCCCACAAAGCCGATCAATACATTGAGTATTTAAGCCTCGAAATTATTAAGCGTGCTCCGCTGTTTAAGCACTACACAGTCACCCAAATGCACTGGGGCGGCGGCACTCCAACCTTCTTAAATCCAGAGCAAATTTTGAAGTTAACCGACTTAATCAAGGCTAACTTTAACTTTGCCGCTGAAGGTGAGTTCTCGATCGAAGTTGACCCGCGTGAGATTGAGCTTTCAATGCTCGATACCTTAAAAGAAGCGGGCTTTAACCGCATTTCTATCGGGGTGCAGGACTTCAATAAAGAAGTACAAGTCGCAGTTAACCGCGAGCAGGACGAGCAATTTATTTTCGATTTAATGGCCAAAGCCAAGGATATGGGATTCGTCTCAACCAATATCGACTTAATTTACGGTCTGCCACATCAGACACCCGAAACATTCGCCGCCACCATGCAGCGCGTGTTAGACCTGTCACCCGATCGTCTATCCGTGTTCAACTATGCCCATTTACCCGCGCGTTTTGCCGCGCAGCGTAAGATCAAAGATGAACATTTACCATCGCCGAAACAGAAACTCGAGATGTTGCATCAAACGATCGAGACCTTAACCGGCGCGGGTTATCAGTACATCGGCATGGACCACTTCGCTAAGCCTGACGATGAGCTGGCTAAGTTACAACGCGAAGGCAAACTGCACCGTAACTTCCAGGGTTATACCACCCAAGAAGAATGCGACCTGCTCGGTCTGGGCGTGTCTTCAATCAGCCAAATCGGCGATTGTTATGCGCAAAACCAGAAGGACATTCGCCCTTACTACGAAGCCATCGATAAAGATGGCCATGCACTGTGGAAAGGTTGTAGCCTCAACCGTGACGACGAAATCCGCCGCGTAGTGATCAAGCAATTGATCTGCCACTTCGATTTAGATATGGCAAAAATGGATGACAAACTGGGTATTAAGTTTGAGGAATACTTCGCCGAAGACTTAAAACTACTGCAAACCTTTATCGACGATAAATTAGTTGAAATCGCCGACAGAAAGATCACCATCAGCCCCACAGGCCGCCTGTTGATCCGCAATATCTGTATGTGCTTCGACCTTTACTACCGTCAAAAAGCGCGTCAACAACAGTTCTCCCGTGTGATCTAACACTGACACATTTCCAATAAAAAAAATCCGACTCGAATGTCGGATTTTTTATTGGGCAAAAGAGCCGTTTACTTAAGCTTTAGCCGCATACAGCGCCTTGCGCTCACTCTCGGATAAAAACGCCATTTCCACCCCGTTGCGTTGCACCTGAGCCAGCTCAGCATCACTTAGTCCCAGTTCAGACTTAGCAATGCGATACTCATGCTTGATATCAATCGCACTCACACCCGGATCATCGGTGTTCAGGCTTATCAACACACCGGCATCCATAAAGGTTCTGAAGGGATGTTCAGCATAGGAAGACACTGTCGAGGTGTGCAGGTTGCTGGTTGGGCAAGATTCGATACCAATACGATGTTTAGCGAGATATTCCATCAGCTTAGGATCGTGAATCGCATTCACCCCATGGCCAATACGTGTCGCACCCAACTCCTGAATCGCTTGCCACATACTTTGCGAACCCGCCGCTTCCCCCGCATGGGCGGTAATGGCTAAGCCCGCGTCTCGTACTCGCTTAAAATGCTCGTTAAACAATTCGCCAGGGAAACCTAGCTCATCGCCGGCTAAATCCATCGCGACTAAATGTTGTTTATGGGCGAGTAAGCCTTCAAGCTCCTGAGTACAAGCGGCTTGGCCGAAAGAGCGCGACATAATCCCGATAAGATTGATTTTAACTTGGTAATCTTTCAGGCCCGCTTTTACCCCGTCGATAACCGCTTCAACCACACCTTCAATCGGTAGCTTATGGTTCATCGCCATGTAATATGGACTAAAACGCAGCTCCGCATAATCAAGGCCAGATAACGCCGCATCCGCCACGTTTTCATAGGCGACACGTTTTACCGCATCTAAATCAGCCAGAACTGCCACCATCCAGTCAAGCTTCTTCAAAAAGGCGACTAAGCTGGTTTCTTTCCCCTGAATTTGTACAAATGGCGCGAGAGTCTCTAAAGAATCGGCAGGCAAAGCAATGCCGTGTTGGTGTCCGAGTTCCCAAATGGTGTTCACTCGCACGTTACCATCTAAGTGACGATGCAAATCCACCAATGGAATGGATGTATTGATCATAATTAACCCCTATGTGAACTACCCAGCCAATGCTTTTGTTATTTGGTCTAGGGCGGACACTAAGTTTAACATGCATTCTTGGGTGGCACTTAGCTAAGGGCAGGATTTAAATTCACATTCAGTCACAATTCTGCTTAATATGCGTACAAGAATCTGGGGTAAACCTCAGGCATAATGACTTCAATAACAACGAAAATATCCGAGATAAATCATGCATAAACTCTTTACCCCAAGCTTACTTATTTGCGCCCTAACTGCCTGTAGCACAGCTCAAACTCCTATCGAACATACACCTACAACCATCACTACAGCGCAGGCGCCAGCCAAAACTATGGCCCCAGCACTGCAAGCGATTGCTGATCAAAGTTGGCAACTCCAACTCAGTGCCAACCCAGAAATGGCCTATGGAATGGGGGATAAGAGTGCTGCGGGTAAACTACAAAATCTGTCTCCAGAAGCCTTAGCCAAGCTCAATCAGGGACAAATTGCCATTCTGGCCCAATTGAAAGCACTGGATCGCAGCAAGCTGAGTAAAGAAGATAAAATCAACGCCCAAATCCTCGAGGATCAGATCCAAAATGAGGTTGATCTCTATAAATACAAGGATTACTACCTGCCAATCACCGCAGAGAGCGGCTTCCACGCCTATATATCTTCCATTGCACAAGGGCGATTCAACACCCTAGAGGATTACCAAAACTACCTAGGTAAGCTTAAGGCGCTACCGACCTATTTTGCACAGCAAACCCATTGGTTAAAACAAGGCTTAAAGGAAGGCATTACACCGCCTAAGGCGACGCTCAAGGGATTTGAAAACAGCATTAGCGCTTACATCTTACCGGTAGAGAAAAGCAGCTATTTCAAGCCATTTACTCAATATCCAAGCCACTTTACTAAGGCGCAAAAAGCGCAACTGACCCAAGAAGGCCGAGCATCGGTCGAACAGAATGTGCTCCCGACCTATCAGGCTTTTTATGATTTTATGACTCAGGAGTATATGCCCAACACTCGGGAAAATATTGCTGCCAACAGCTTACCCGATGGAGATGCCTTCTATGAGAACCGCGTTCGCTACTACACAACCTTAAATATGACCTCGGCCGAAGTGCACGAACTTGGTTTAAAAGAAGTAAAGCGTATCCGCCAGGAAATGGAGCAAGTCATTACGTCTGTTGGCTTTAAAGGCAGCTTTGCCGACTTTCTACATTTCTTAAGAACCGATCCCCAGTTTTATACCACCAGTGCGGATCAGCTCCTGAAAGAGGCGGCCTTTATTGCCAAAAAAGCCGATGCCATGTTGCCCAAATATTTTGGTAAATTGCCGCGAAAACCCTACGGTATCGCGCCAGTGCCGGCCGAAATCGCCCCTAAATATACCTCAGGCCGTTATTCAGGCTCTAATCGTGATGACGAGCCGGGTTACTACTGGGTTAATACCTACGCCTTAGATAAGCGCCCGCTCTATGAACTCGAAGCGCTAACGCTACACGAAGCTGTGCCTGGTCATCATCTGCAGATTTCACTCAACTCCGAACTGAGCTCGTTGCCTGATTTTCGTCGCTACAGCTACATTTCGGCCTTTGGTGAAGGTTGGGGATTGTATAGCGAGTACTTAGGCTTAGAAGCGGGATTCTATCAAGACCCTTACAGTAACTTTGGACGTCTCACTTACGAGATGTGGCGCGCCGCTCGCCTCGTTGTCGATACGGGGATGCACGCCCAAGGTTGGAGTCGAGAACAAGCCATCGAGTTTATGGCGAGCAACACGGCGTTATCGCTCCACAATGTGACCACTGAGATTGACCGCTACATTACCTGGCCAGGGCAAGCACTCTCCTACAAGATTGGTGAGCTCACCATTAAACGCCTACGCGCGAAAGCCGAGCAAGCCTTAGGCGACAAATTCGATATTCGCGCCTTCCACGACGCCGTATTAGAAAATGGTTCAGTGCCTATGTCAGTGCTGGAGCAACAGATAAACAACTTTATCGAAGCACAAAAAGCCACGATTTAAGTTCATCCCAAGGGAGCGGGTATTTTCCTGCTCCCTTTCCTGCCCGCCCCAGTTCTCTGATACACTCTAGCAAACCTTTTTGCCCGAGATGTGTGACAGAGTATGAGCCAAACGCCCCTAAACTTTCCAAGGGAAGAGTTTTCCAAGGTAGCTTTTTCAACGGAACACGATTTAAATACTTCTGAACAGCAAGCCTTTTGGCAAACCGTTATCCAAGACACACTCAAAACCCCCGATGGATTAACCTTGGCCTACATGATGGTCAAGCATCCCAAGGCCCATGCCAGCATAGTCATCAGCAGTGGCCGAGTTGAGTCCTACTTAAAGTATCAAGAATTGGTATTTGACTTGTACCAGCAAGGCTATTCGGTGTTTGCCATTGATCATCGCGGGCAGGGATTATCGAGCCGCATGACGGCAAATCCCCATCAAGGCCATGTGCGGCGGTTCAATGACTATATCGACGACTTTGCCCTGTTTATGCAAAGCGTTGTACTCAAACATGCCACTTCGCCGCTGTTCTTACTCGGGCATTCCATGGGCGGTGCCATCGGCACCTTGTATCTCAAACAACATCCAGATGTGTTTACCGCGGCAGCATTCTCAGCCCCCATGTATGGCATTAAGTTACCTATGCCTAAAGGGTTTGTCCGTTGGTTAGCCAGTAAGCTCGATACTAGCCTCAACGGTGGAGAGCCTAACTATGTTCTCAGCGGGCAAAACTATAAGGCCGCTCCCTTTAAAGGCAATGATCTCACCCATTGCCAGAGCCGTTATCAAGCTTACCGAGAATTGTACGATGCAGCGCCAAAGCTACAATTAGGCTCACCGACTAACCGCTGGTTGACTGAATCCTTAGATGCGGCCGATGCCTGTGTCTTGGCCACGGCACATATCCGCACTCCTATTCTGATCCTACAAGCTGGCGAGGATAAAATTGTCGACAATGCCGCACAAAATCTTGCGGTGAGTTCTAATTGCCAACTAAAAGTGATTGCAGGTGCTGCCCATGAAATTTTTATGGAGAAAGATAGCTATCGCAATCAAGCACTAAATTACGTACTCGACTTTTTTAAACGCTACGCAACAAGGGACGTGGACAAGCAAGCTGTATAAAATCATTAAAACTCAAGGCTCGAGCGATATTGTAGCCTTGAAAGTGCGTACATCCTAAGGCTGTAAATAGCTGCTGTTGCTGTACAGATTCGACACCTTTCGCCACTATCGGCAGTTTAAAAGATTGTATCGATTGGATAAGCGCTTGGCTCCAACTGGCATCAACCAGCAAGCTTGCAGCACAATGCAAATCTAACTTAACCTCTGTAAGCGGGTAGTGGTGTAGGCAACTTAAGGCGCACTGACCAGCACCAAAGTTATCTAATGTAATCGCAATACCAGCCTCTGTTAACTGTCGGATACGTGGCTCAACAAAAGCGTTAGCGGTAAGCAATATACCCTCAGCAAGTTCAACCCCCAGTTGCTTATCATCAAGCTCATAGGAACGAACTAAAGTAATAAATTGATCTACAAAATCAGCTTGGCAAAAAGATAAGGTACTTATATTCAACGTCATACGCGGTAGTATGATGCCCTGTCGCTTAAACTTTTTGACTAACTGACAAACTCGATCGGCAACATTTAAATCAAGCGCGGCGATTAATCCATTATGCTCAGCTAAGCGAATAAACTGCGCTACAGGCACGATTTCACCATTGGTTAAATACCAGCGAGATAAAACCTCTACAGAAACAATTTTGCCTTGCCTATCAACAACAGGCTGGAACATCAAAGAGAGTTGATTGTCAGTAATCGCATGTTGTAATGCACTGATTAATGACGATTCAGGATCAACAGCAGACGCTAAGTCTGGATGATAAAACGCGCATCCCTCATGCTCCAGTGACAGAGCACACTTCATTGCGAGTTGCGCACGCTGAACCACGAGTTCTGGAGTGAGAGTATCGACGGGATCTAATAAACAAATACCCACGTTGGCACTCAAACTAAAATGAGACTCTCCATAATGGAAAGGGCGAATCGTAATTTGTCTTAACTCGGTTGCCAAAGCTAATGCTCGACGCCCTGCAATCTCAGCATCAACGGCCAACTCCTTAATTAAAAGAGCAAAATGACCAAGTTCAATATGAGCAACGACAATGTTCTCTGTAAAGTAACTCGAGAGCCTTGCACTTAACTGCGACAGTAAACGCTCAAGTTCGTGGGATGATAATGCCTCGCTAACGCCTAAGGTATCGACATTAACGAATAATAATGCTCCCCACTGGCCAGAACTATTACGTTGAGTCAGGTAATGTGACAATTGCACCATAAATATTTCAGGAAGCATCCGATGACCACCTGCCGATTGTTTCACTAACTCCGCAATCGCAGCATGGTTTCTCTCACTCTCTGATACATCGACATGAATGCCTATCATCCGAGTCGGTCTACCAAGATGGTCCCAGTCGACTAACATGCCACGGTCAAATACCCAGACATAATGCCCTTCGCGGTGCTGTAAGCGATGAACACTCTCAAACTCTTTTGTTTTTCCGCTCACATATTCCTGTAAGCAATGCAATACAGCCCGTCTATCATCGGGATGCAAACGTGTTTCCCATGTCTGGAATACCCCTTCCAGTTCATCGGGTTGATAACCTATCATTTCTTTCCAGCGATCGGAGAGAAACACTTCGCCAGTACGAAGATCCCAATCCCAAATACCATTGCGCGACCCTTCAACGGCAAATAACCAACGCTGTTCACTATCATTAAGCTGTTTAACCGCTCGCGCTAACCGCTCATGAACCAATTGAAGGTTTGTTTGCAGGGATAAAATCTCGGACGCACTCCAAGGTACTTGAGTAGAAAATGCCGATGTGCCGACATGTTGTGCCGATTTGCATAACAGCTTCAGTGGACGTATTAGCAGATAATATAACACGCAGGTAAAGCCAATAAGCAGCAACGCCCCAAGCCCCCACACACGCATAAATCGCTGTTGTAACTCGCTTGATGCTCTCGCGACCAAAGGGGCTAGATCAGATTCAAGATAAAGCAGCTCTGTGGCCCCAGGATACTGGGCGTCAACTGGATAATAAGCTTGAATTGATAACCTTTCTGGATTGACCGAAATACTTGCCTGACCTGATTGCACTACGGCATGATGTCTAAGCACATCATATCCATCAATCACTTCTATCGCATTGCTATCGCGCCAAACAGTATGATTAGCAAAACGGATCCGACTGTTCGCATCCAGCAAGATATAAACCATCACATTCATATCTAAGGTTGCTAGAGACACTTCCTGCTCAATCCGCTCAATATCTTGCAGTGCCTGTGCTGACTGAACAACAGCCTGCATACGCAAAAGCTGCTGTTTTATCTGACTAACTTGACGATCAGCTAACTCCTTACGCACCAGTTCACTCTCATAAAAATACTCAGCCGTCACTAACACTAAATAAAGTGTCAGCATACACACAGGAATTAATACGGCGAGTGAGAGTTTGCGAAGCATTGGTAGCTTATGATCTTAAATAAAGAAATAGACGCCCTGTATGCTAACGGTAAACCTACGACTAAGCAAAAAGACTTAACATAAATACGAGTATTTTGGAGAATACTGCCTAAAAATTAAGACAGTGATTGATTGTAATCATCTAATAACATTTAGATGATTTGAATATGGGATCGCTATGTTACAACAAACAGGCAGTTTGAAATATCAAAAACAAAAAAGCCAGCTTATTCAGCTGGCTTCATTGTTTAATTAGGCGCTTGGCGATGACCTACTCTCACATGGGGAGACCCCACACTACCATCGGCGCGATTGCGTTTCACTTCTGAGTTCGGGATGGGATCAGGTGGGACCACAATGCTATTGTCACCAAGCAAATTTGTTATTCACTACCCGTCTTATTGTCGCAGGCAGTAAATTAAATTCGGAAAGCTGTTTGAGTTACACTTCTTAAGTGTTCATATTCGTCTAAGAACTTGCAAAACCCATCTGGGTTGTATGGTTAAGCCTCTCGAGTCATTAGTATCAGTTAGCTCAACGCCTCACAACGCTTACACACCTGACCTATCAACGTCCTAGTCTCGAACGGCTCTTTAGTGGACTTATAGTCCAAGGGATGACTCATCTTGGGGCTCGCTTCCCGCTTAGATGCTTTCAGCGGTTATCGATTCCGAACATAGCTACCGGGCAATGCCATTGGCATGACAACCCGAACACCAGCGGTTCGTTCACTCCGGTCCTCTCGTACTAGGAGCAACTCCCCTCAATCATCCAACGCCCACGGCAGATAGGGACCGAACTGTCTCACGACGTTCTGAACCCAGCTCGCGTACCACTTTAAATGGCGAACAGCCATACCCTTGGGACCGACTTCAGCCCCAGGATGTGATGAGCCGACATCGAGGTGCCAAACACCGCCGTCGATATGAACTCTTGGGCGGTATCAGCCTGTTATCCCCGGAGTACCTTTTATCCGTTGAGCGATGGCCCTTCCATTCAGAACCACCGGATCACTATGACCTACTTTCGTACCTGCTCGACGTGTCTGTCTCGCAGTTAAGCTGGCTTATGCCATTGCACTAACCGTACGATGTCCGACCGTACTTAGCCAACCTTCGTGCTCCTCCGTTACTCTTTGGGAGGAGACCGCCCCAGTCAAACTACCCACCAGGCACTGTCCTTACCCCAGATAATGGGGCCAAGTTAGAACATCAACACTACAAGGGTGGTATTTCAAGGACGACTCCATCAGAACTAGCGTTCCAACTTCATAGTCTCCCACCTATCCTACACATGTAGGGTCAATGTTCAGTGCCAAGCTATAGTAAAGGTTCACGGGGTCTTTCCGTCTAGCCGCGGGTATACGGCATCTTCACCGCAATTTCAACTTCACTGAGTCTCGGCTGGAGACAGCGTGGCCATCATTACGCCATTCGTGCAGGTCGGAACTTACCCGACAAGGAATTTCGCTACCTTAGGACCGTTATAGTTACGGCCGCCGTTTACCGGGGCTTCGATCATGAGCTTCTCTTGCGATAACCCAATCAATTAACCTTCCGGCACCGGGCAGGCGTCACACCGTATACGTCATCTTGCGATTTTGCACAGTGCTGTGTTTTTGATAAACAGTTGCAGCCACCTGGTATCTGCGACTCCCGTCAGCTTAGAGAGCAAGTCTCATCACCAACAAGAGCGTACCTTCTCCCGAAGTTACGGTACCATTTTGCCTAGTTCCTTCAGCCGAGTTCTCTCAAGCGCCTTGGTATTCTCTACCCGACCACCTGTGTCGGTTTGGGGTACGATTCCCGCTAACCTGAAGCTTAGAAGATTTTCCTGGAAGCATGGCATCAACTACTTCATCCCCTTGGGGACTCGTCATCAGCTCTCAGTGTATAGTGACCCGGATTTGCCTAAGTCACCCACCTACCACCTTAAACGCGGACTACCAACGCCGCGCTAGCCTAGCCTTCTCCGTCTCTCCATCGCAGTTAGCGGAAGTACAGAAATATTAATCTGTTTCCCATCGATTACGCCTTTCGGCCTCACCTTAGGGGTCGACTCACCCTGCCCCGATTAACGTTGGACAGGAACCCTTGGTCTTTCGGCGAGGGGGTTTTTCACCCCCTTTATCGTTACTCATGTCAGCATTCGCACTTCTGATACCTCCAGTGTGGGTTACCCCTTCACCTTCAACGGCTTACAGAACGCTCCTCTACCGCGCAACTCTAATGAATTGCACCCGTAGCTTCGGTGGTATGTTTAGCCCCGTTACATCTTCCGCGCAGGCCGACTCGACTAGTGAGCTATTACGCTTTCTTTAAATGATGGCTGCTTCTAAGCCAACATCCTAGCTGTCTAAGCCTTCCCACATCGTTTCCCACTTAACATACACTTTGGGACCTTAGCTGACGGTCTGGGTTGTTTCCCTTTTGACGACGGACGTTAGCACCCGCCGTCTGTCTCCCGAGTAGTACTCATTGGTATTCGGAGTTTGCAAAGGGTTGGTAAGTCGGGATGACCCCCTAGCCTTAACAGTGCTCTACCCCCAATGGTATTCGCTCGAGGCGCTACCTAAATAGCTTTCGAGGAGAACCAGATATCTCCCGGTTTGATTGGCCTTTCACCCCCAGCCACAAGTCATCCGCTAATTTTTCAACATTAGTCGGTTCGGTCCTCCAGTTGATGTTACTCAACCTTCAACCTGCCCATGGCTAGATCACCGGGTTTCGGGTCTACGCCTTGCAACTAAACGCGCAGTTAACACTCGGTTTCCCTACGGCTCCGCTATTCGCTTAACCTCGCTACAAAACGTAAGTCGCTGACCCATTATACAAAAGGTACGCAGTCACGGTCTCAAGAACCGCTCCCACTGCTTGTACGTATACGGTTTCAGGTTCTATTTCACTCCCCTCACAGGGGTTCTTTTCGCCTTTCCCTCACGGTACTGGTTCACTATCGGTCAGTCAGGAGTATTTAGCCTTGGAGGATGGTCCCCCCATATTCAAACAGGATATCACGTGTCCCGCCTTACTCGTTTTCATCAAAGGTTAGTTTTCGTGTACGGGGCTATCACCCTGTGCCGCTGGACTTTCCAGACCATTCCACTAACACCCCTCTGACTTAAGGGCTAATCCCCGTTCGCTCGCCGCTACTAGGGGAATCTCGGTTGATTTCTTTTCCTAAGGGTACTTAGATGTTTCAGTTCCCCTCGTTTGCCTCATTAAGCTATGTATTCACTTAATGATGACACCTTATGGTGCCGGGTTCCCCCATTCGGACATCGTTAGCTCAAATGCTTGTTACTAGCTCGCCAACGCTTTTCGCAAGTTACTACGTCCTTCATCGCCTCTGACTGCCAAGGCATCCACCGTATACGCTTAGTCGCTTAACCATACAACCCAAATAGGTTTCACTTGCGTGAGCCACTTGCGCTGTTGCGACCAGCTGGTTTTACTTGTCTCATCTTCGACCAAGAAGATGGACTCGCCTTAGACTTGAATATTCAAGACACTTAACAAGTGTTTTAAGAACTCAATTTTTTTCGTATTAACACAACGACAGACATCATTGCGTTAATTACTATCAGCTTTCCAAATTGTTAAAGAACAATGCATACCGGCTCGCGGTGCATGTCGCTCTCCCTTCCCTTACAGGAAGTTCAACAAGCCATCTGTGTGAACACTCAACAAACATCGAGTTAGTCGTATAGGTAAGGAGGTGATCCAGCCCCAGGTTCCCCTAGGGCTACCTTGTTACGACTTCACCCCAGTCATGAACCACAAAGTGGTGAGCGCCCCCCCGAAGGTTAAGCTACCCACTTCTTTTGCAGCCCACTCCCATGGTGTGACGGGCGGTGTGTACAAGGCCCGGGAACGTATTCACCGTGGCATTCTGATCCACGATTACTAGCGATTCCGACTTCATGGAGTCGAGTTGCAGACTCCAATCCGGACTACGACGAGCTTTGTGAGATTAGCTCCACCTCGCGGCTTTGCAACCCTCTGTACTCGCCATTGTAGCACGTGTGTAGCCCTACTCGTAAGGGCCATGATGACTTGACGTCGTCCCCACCTTCCTCCGGTTTATCACCGGCAGTCTCCCTAGAGTTCCCACCATTACGTGCTGGCAAATAAGGATAGGGGTTGCGCTCGTTGCGGGACTTAACCCAACATTTCACAACACGAGCTGACGACAGCCATGCAGCACCTGTCTCACGGTTCCCGAAGGCACAAGTCCATCTCTGGTCTCTTCCGTGGATGTCAAGAGTAGGTAAGGTTCTTCGCGTTGCATCGAATTAAACCACATGCTCCACCGCTTGTGCGGGCCCCCGTCAATTCATTTGAGTTTTAACCTTGCGGCCGTACTCCCCAGGCGGTCTACTTAATGCGTTAGCTTGAGAGCCCAGTGTTCAAGACACCAAACTCCGAGTAGACATCGTTTACGGCGTGGACTACCAGGGTATCTAATCCTGTTTGCTCCCCACGCTTTCGTGCATGAGCGTCAGTCTTTGTCCAGGGGGCCGCCTTCGCCACCGGTATTCCTCCAGATCTCTACGCATTTCACCGCTACACCTGGAATTCTACCCCCCTCTACAAGACTCTAGTTCGCCAGTTCGAAATGCTATTCCTAGGTTGAGCCCAGGGCTTTCACATCTCGCTTAACAAACCGCCTGCGCACGCTTTACGCCCAGTAATTCCGATTAACGCTCGGACCCTCCGTATTACCGCGGCTGCTGGCACGGAGTTAGCCGGTCCTTCTTCTGTAGGTAACGTCACAGATGAGCCGTATTAAGACTCACCCTTTCCTCCCTACTGAAAGTGCTTTACAACCCGAAGGCCTTCTTCACACACGCGGCATGGCTGCATCAGGGTTTCCCCCATTGTGCAATATTCCCCACTGCTGCCTCCCGTAGGAGTCTGGGCCGTGTCTCAGTCCCAGTGTGGCTGATCATCCTCTCAGAACAGCTAGGGATCGTCGCCTTGGTGAGCCATTACCTCACCAACTAGCTAATCCCACCTAGGTTCATCCAATCGCGAGAGGCCCGAAGGTCCCCCTCTTTCCCCCGTAGGGCGTATGCGGTATTAGCAGTCGTTTCCAACTGTTATCCCCCTCGACTGGGCAGATCCCTAGGCATTACTCACCCGTCCGCCGCTCGCCACCTCAGGAGTAAACTCCCTTGTGCTGCCGCTCGACTTGCATGTGTTAGGCCTGCCGCCAGCGTTCAATCTGAGCCATGATCAAACTCTTCAATTAAAAGTTTTTTGAACCCGAAGATTCGGCTCAATGAATTCTGAATCGACTTAACTTAATAAGTCGTTGTACATATTGCTATGAACACTCATTCATTGATTTAATTCTTTGATTACTCGCCAAACGGCAGAGTAATTTCGATTAACTCAACACCTGTGAGTGTCCACACAGATTTCTTGTTTAGATTGTTAAAGAGCATTTGACCTCATCGCTTGCGTTACCGCTCACTGGGTCAGGGCTGCGTATTCTACGCATTTCCTTTGTCGCGTCAAGGCGTTTTTACAAACTTCTTGAGGCTTTCGAATCAACTGCACATTTTGCATTCGATTCGCACTGTAACCGCCCTCGCTTTCGCTGTCTGCCGTGTCAGTGGATGCGCATTATAGGCAGCGAAACTTTTTGTGCAAGGGCTTTTTGTCAGAAAATTACGATAAATCATCTAGACGCCTAGATATCCAGCAACATGAATAAAAAAGGGACTAAACAGTCCCTTTTTAAACTCATTTGGTTAACGAAACAGTAACTATGGGCTGAAGAATCGCGATTCTTGCTCGACTTCGACTTCTTCACCATCAATATGGGTTTTCACTTTTATCTCGATGTTTGTCACTGAACGCGAAAGTTCGACCGGATCGACCCCGATACTAATAGGTAGAGTTAATACCTCTCCACCAGCAATCGTCACTGAGGTAGGTCCATACCACTTATAGTTGTTGAGGCCTTCAACACTCATAGTGTATTCATGAGCTTGCTCTGTCTTATTCAGGATCTTCAAGGTGAAGGTGTTTTCAATCAAACCTCGATCATTTTCTCGATAGAGTTGATTACGGTCGCGGATAATATCCATACGCACTGGCGCAATTGTCGCACTCGCATAGATAAAGATCAGTATCATCGCGGCCAGCACCACACCATAACCCACCAGCTTCGGACGCAGTACCTTCTCTTTAATACCTTCGAGTTTATTTTCGGTGGTGTAACTAATCAGCCCTAGAGGGTATCCCATCCGCTCCATGGTTTGGTCGCACGCATCAATACAGGCACCACAGTTAATACATTCATATTGCAAGCCATTACGAATATCGATACCGGTAGGGCAAACCTGAACACAGAGGTCGCAGTCAATACAATCTCCTAGACCCATTTCTTTGGGGTCGGCTTTACGTGAGCGCGGGCCGCGGGTCTCACCGCGTTTTGCATCGTAACCAACGATATAGGTGTTTTTATCAAACATCGCCGATTGGAAACGCGCGTAAGGGCACATATGAATACACATGATTTCACGCATCCAACCCGCATTACCGTAGGTCGCTAAGGTAAAAAACACCACCCAGAAGTAGATTGCGCCTGATGCATTAAAGGTAAATACATCGACATAGACTTCACGGCTCGGCACAAAATAGGATACAAAGGTCATTGCCGTGATGAGCGAAAGCACTATCCATGCAGTGTGTTTTGCGGTTTTGCGCCAGATTTTGTCAAAACCCCATGGCATTTGATCTAGCTTAATGCGCTTATTACGGGCACCTTCGAGTTTTTCCTCAAACCAAATGAACATAAACGTCCAAACGGTTTGCGGGCAAGTGTAACCACACCAAACTCGGCCGAGATAGGTTGTCACAAAAAATAACGCAAAGGCGGCTATCATAAAGAGAGCGGCAAGTAAGGTCAGATCCTGCGGCCAAATCGTTAAGCCAAAGACATGGAATTTCTGCTCAGCGAGGTTAAACCATACGGCTTGACGGTCGCCCCAAGGGATCCAAGGTAATATCAGGAAGAAGAGCATTGCTATCCAGCCCATGCGGCGGCGTAAACTACTCCATAATCCATCGATTGCACGGACATAAATCCGATTACGGGGGTTAAAGCGATCAGCCTTATCTGCATCAGGCTGGTGAATCTTAATTCGATTGGTTTTCGAATAGTCCTTGTTATTAGATTCTGCGTTCATCGTGACAGCCTTTTACTGCTTTAATATTGGACGAAAACTGGCTTATTATACCCATATTATTAATGGTTATTCACTTATGTTGGACTAAAAGATGAAAGGTTGGATCATATTAGCGCTCCTTTGTGGTGCATTATATTACTTATACACCGAAACAGACAAACTAGATGCACCTATAGCAAAAACAGAGGAAATGGTTCAAAAGATAGAAAGCAAAGTGAGCTCAGCAATGGGCACTCAGATAATTAAAATTAACCAAAATCTCACGAAAGCACGAACAGAGATATTGGAGCGGTTATCAGCATCTGAGGCTGAAGAGTTTAATAAAATCCCACTCACCGAAGATGGCATTGCTGATTTTAAAGAAAACTACTGTGGCACTACAGCCACTGAGCATCCCATTTTTAGCCGAGATAACTTGCTATTTATCTGCGATAACCTCTAATTCCACTAACAGGCAAACGGAATTTTGCAATTCATCACTAAGCATGGTGCTTAGGCGATTGACCAGAAACATGATTCCGCCTAGCCTTTGAGCTTCAATTATATAGGCCTTGCATCATGACTAAACCAGTATCAGATATTTTTGATCCCACACTGTGGGATGAAGTCGACGGATTTAACTTCGACGATATTACTTACCATAGAGCCAAAGCCCACGGCACAGTGCGTATCGCCATCAATCGCCCAGATTGCCTCAATGCCTTTCGTCCAAAAACGGTTGATGAGTTATATATCGCCCTCGATCACGCTCGTCAATGGTCCGATGTAGGTTGTGTATTACTCACTGGCAATGGCCCCTCGGCTAAAGGACAATACTCATTCTCCTCCGGCGGCGATCAACGCATTCGTGGTAAAGATGGTTATAAATATGAAGGCGCCGAAAAGGGCAAAGCCGATTTAGCCAGAATGGGGCGTTTACATATCCTCGAAGTCCAACGATTGATCCGCTTTATGCCAAAAGTAGTGATCGCGGTCGTGCCTGGTTGGGCCGTGGGTGGCGGACACAGTTTGCATGTGGTTTGCGACTTAACCTTAGCCTCCAAGGAACACGCCGTCTTCAAACAAACCGATCCCGATGTCGCGAGTTTCGACTCAGGCTATGGCAGTGCTTATCTTGCCAAGATGATTGGCCAAAAGCGCGCGAGAGAAATTTTCTTCTGCGGCTTTAACTACAGTGCCGATGAAGCCTTTGCCATGGGAATGGTGAATAAATCGGTTCCCCATGCCGAACTCGAAGTCGAAGCATTAAGATGGGCCAAAGAAATCAACTCAAAATCGCCGACAGCGATGCGTATGTTGAAGTACGGCTTTAACATGACAGACGACGGCATGGTTGGCCAGCAACTGTTTGCGGGTGAAGCAACACGTTTAGCCTATGCCAGTGCAGAAGCTCAAGAAGGGCGCGATGCTTTCCTTGAGAAACGCGATCAAGACTTCTCAGCCTTCCCTTGGCATTACTGATCGAAGCTGATTGCCATATAACGCCCTCATTTGAGGGCTTTATATTTTTTAGCGCTTATAGATAGAAAAAACCGTTTAAACTAATCTCAAAATACGGCTTTAAATTTTAATGAGAATTGTTATCATCTAATCATTCCCAAAAGGGGCTTACATTAGAGGATAGAATCATGACCAAGACACTTACTTTTGCCATATTACATTTCAGCGTTGCTTTTACTGTCACTTATTTATTAACAGGCAGTGTGCTTGTTGGTGGGGCAGTAGCCTTAGTTGAGCCCGCTATTAACACTGTGGTATTTTATTTCCACGATAAAGTATGGAAACGTTTAGAAGCAAAAAAGCAACACGCGCTTGATGCAATAACAGCTTAATAGCCTAAGCCACCAGCAAATAACTCTAATTAAGCCCCAATAAAAAACCGCCATTTAGGTGTGAGAGAGGAATAAAGTTTCATACTTATCCATTTGTAGATGCTGATTTTTGGCTGGTAAAAGCAGCACCTAAAAAATAAAGTATCACACCAAATCTAGATCAAGTTCCAATTTAGATCAGAATTCTAGTAATAAAGAATCATACTAGTACAGATAAGGATTTGATAACCTAGCTAAATCGCAAGTTGCAACGCTTTCAGCACCACTATATTCACTATGCATCCAATAATTACTAATTTGCTGAAAGTAGTCTTTCCACCAATTTTTCTGCGATTCTTTTACGATTTCTTGATACGTTGTATCTGCTCGAAGGTTCTTCCAAGTTCTCTTATCGAGGAAGTTTGTTAAGGCGAAATCTATAGCCAAAAACAAGTCTAGCGGGGGATGCATTAAACGTGGTGCATCCATTATTAATAAATCCCCATAGTTAGAAATATCGTCTTTAATGGCCCTTCCTCCGTGATGGAAATGGTAACTTGGGTGTATAAAGTCAGGCTCACTACCTTTGGGATTATTCTTATGATAATCCAAATGCCAAGCCCCTTTCGCGAGTTCAGCAGTGTCTTCTGAACAAGCTTCATACACAATTTCCACAACAGCACTATCTACATCACCAAACTTAAAAGCACCATTTTCAACTAATGATATATCCAAATTTAAATAGGCTGACAAACCAGATCCATCCCATTTATCACAGCGAATTAATTGTTTATCTGATACATTTCGAAACTCAAGACAATATAATTTATATGACAATCCTCTTGTCGCATTAGTCCTTTCTAAGGACTTAATTAGGTCATATAAAGGACTGGAACTTACTATCACTCCGTGCTCATCTAAGACTCTTATAAAGTCATGCACTTGACATATTGTATTATTCTTATCACTCATCGGAAGTTAATCTTTTATAAAGAGGTTTAACTTTTTTCTGGTAATCATGATCAACTGAAAACTTTGGTGTATGTCTTCTGTTGTATACCGTTTCAACATCGAGATATATTTTTTGCTCCCACGGTTTCAAATCCACAGCTTTTGCAATTAATGCATCATATGGGTCAAGTGGAGTACCTGAAACAATGCAGTTCACCCAAAATTTTTCGCTTTGCTTTCCGTTGGAATATTTGGGAATAATGGCATTAATGTCTGTAAGTAATGTAATTTTTTTTAAAGCATCAACTCTTTCCGACGCCTTCATAGCTCGTAGCACTTGCCCTTCTGGATAATTTTCTAACCACCAGTCTTCTATTCGAGAAAACCACCACCGCTCCTTTAATTCAGAAAAGACACCCTGATATTTATATCCATTAAGTAACCCTTTTAAGCGTTCCCAATCTGCAGACCTGGAAATATCTACTCCTAATTTTGTAGCGAGCATTTCTTCTGTAATTAAAATTCCAGCACTATATACAAAGTTATTTAGCAAAAGAGATATTAGAGTATGAATATCATGACTCTTAGTTTGAATGTACTCTACAAATCTATTATCAGTGTATTTAAACACTGCTTCATCCCACTTTAATAATGGCTCTAATAGCTCAAATGGCTTTGAATATAGGGTTGCTATATTAGGTAACACATCTTCCCGTGCATGCTTATATGCTATAGCTAAAGCTATAATTATCTTACTAACTTTACAAGCATACTCTGAAGATGAAGCGACATTTCTTTTTTTAACTGCATAATCAAACAGATTATGAGCACTTTCATCTAAATCGTAGTATTGAACAAAGACATCTTCATTGGAAAGAAGAATAATAGGAGCACTATCAATTTCGCGACCGATCATTTCAGTACGAAAATTTTGGGCTAGAGATGTTCCCCAATAATCAGCCGTATTTCCATACTCATTAGCCGCATCCAATTTTTGGTCTATAATCAAACCATCAAACTTATCAGAGGAAAACTTTCGTACAATTTCTTTCATTGTCCTCACACGAATATGCTCGATCTGAACCTTTCCCTCACCGAAATGTTCTAATTCGTTGATAAGAGGCTGAATATCATTTTGATGATCATCATCAATATACAAATATCTAATAAGCATCTTCAGGAATCTCATCTTCTGTTGCTTTAGGGATAATAATTTCTATGCATGTATTATACCCTTCAGAGGGGTCAATAATAGAAATATCCCCATCAAATCCCAAAACAATATCTTTAGTTATTGTCAAACCAAGCCCCATCCCTCTTAATTGCTGGCTATCTATGGCATAAGCACCTTGTGAAAGCTCTGTAGTATACAAGGCGTTAAAAACTCTACCCCAGTCTTTACGCGGAATACCATCACCATTATCTTCAAACCGAATAACATGTTCCTCGTTAGTTGACGTCATGACTAATTTCAAACACCCTTGCTGACGTCCAGCTCTAACAATAGCCTTACAGGAATTGGTAAATAAGTTCATTAATATTGAAGATAATTCGGAAAGGTGGATAGGTTTAGTCCAAAAATCGTCACCTTGAAAATCGATGTTAAGATCATACCCTCTACGCTGAATCGTAGGTAACATGGCGTCAAAAAAATTTCGAATTACATCCCGTAGCTCTATAGAACGTCTTGCTCGTTGTGAATTACTACGAATTGTGTCCGTAAAAAAGTCTGTATAAGAGACCAACATATCGATGTTCGACTCCATCTCTTTTGCAGATGTCAACGCTTCACAATGGTCCTTCACTAATCGTTGCAACTGCTTCCCATTTAGCATTAAATTATTAAGATAAAGCTGAATTTCATGAGTAAATTCAGCGATGGCTAAACCAGACGATGCGAGAACACGATACATATTCTTTTCATCAATAAGTTCACGAATTAACTCCTTGCTCTCTTCGAGAGCTCCCTTAATTTCGGAAGTGGTTTGAGAAATATCTGTACCGTCTGAGTTCTCTGGATTTGAATCTTGGTTTATTTGACCTTTATTGTTGGACGGTTGCTCGAGTTTCTCTACTTGTTCTGACAGGCTTTTAAAACTAGTTTGTATTTTTTCTTCTAGGGATTTTTCAGGTGATACATATCCCTTCTGACTGGAAGTAACTTTTCTTCCTCGTTCAGAAGTTATTCTCATCACGGCACTTTTTATGATTTCATAACCTATCCTTTGCAACTCATTGAAATAGTGGTTTTCAATAAGTCCTTCACGTGAAGAAGTTTCTTCAAAATGAAACCCTTCACTATCGGTTATATCAATATTCCCTATAAAGTTCGTGTTAGCGTGTGGTGGTAGAATTAAACGCCTTCTAGATGAATCATCTAACCCAAGCCAATCATCATGACGCGCTCCATATGGGGGTACATAAAAGCCATTGCGATACAGTTTGACCCCCCCGTTATCTCGCAAGTATGTTTGCAAATGAGATGAGCGTTTCCCTCCTTTTGCTAATGGGAAATAATGTACTTTAAATAAAAAGCCAACTTTTTTAAGAGCCTCTGATTTTATTTCTGATAACTCATAAGACTCATTCATTTCAAGGTTACTTACCCCCCTGATATGCAATTTAGGAGTACCTTTTTCCGTTATTTCAGCCTCAATTACGGCTAATGCTTCACTCAGAAATTCTGTTTCATCATTTACTATAGAAAATGGTTCCCCACATAAGGTAAGGCGATTAAAAAACTCTGGTTTAAAACCAGGGTCGACAACTCCTGACTCTAAGGTTTTAGGAACAACTTTAATTACTGAGCTTGTGTACTTAAATGCAGTAGAAATATTATCAGGAGTCCATGCTTCTCTTGTACCCGATATTATTAGTTTTGTTCCTTTCTCAAAAAAATAGTTATCAAACTTTTCGTCACCATAATCATCAAAAGTTTCTGAAATAGTATTAGATATAACGGTGAGGTTAGCATTTGACTTAAACTTTTCCCAGTCAATAGTGACTATTTTGAAAGGTTCATCGCAGGATGTACGAGTAACGATAGTCAACATTTTACCTATTTTATGGGCTGAAAATCGACCTATTCCTTTTCGGCCAGCTCTTGGACGTTCATACACAGGTGATAATGGGTATTCTTCTTTATCTGACGTACTTATCTTCATAAAGCCTTTAACCAAGGCTTCTTTAGTCATCCCATTTCCATTATCAATTATCGTAATACTACCATCAGGCGTATCTGTATCACTGAAGATCACCTTAACTTCTGAAGAGTCAGCATCATAGCTGTTTTTAATTAGCTCACTGAGAGCTGTTGTTTTTTTTGCGACAAGTTGCTCTCCAAGACGCTTTACTAAATTTGCGTCTACAGAAAATCGTACATTATTGGTGTCAAACTCTGACAACTCAGAAGCAATTTTTAATACAGATCCATAATCGAGTTTTTTTTGTGAAATTAAATTTACTAGTTCTTTTTTTAAAGCATCTTCATTATTCATAAATATGCATACTCCGTTCGCAACATTCGTATATATATCATATGTGTAATTCATCTTAGGGTATATTCCATTTATCACCCTATATAACCAAATCACACATCTTCTTAGCCCCCTCGGCTAAGCCCTCTATACCTATCCAGCCTTAACATATGAGCACATTTATTTAATTCATCAAAATCACTTAAGGGTATATTTTCGACTTTACAAATAACGTTATCAACAATCTTTTGAGCTTCCTCTAGCAACCCTTCAGCAACCAATACGTCTATCTTAGACGTTATGTGTGAAAGTGCCTTAATTACTTTCGTGCTAGTAAAGATAGAAATATTCTTTGCCGCTGTAGGCTCAAGCTTCAAAACTCCAGAACCATATGATCTTCCTACTAACTCCGCTGAAAGTTGAGAATAAGAGGATAGGAAAGACACTGCAATAGCTTTTTTCTCTGCATAGCTCATGTTATTTGTAAAAAACACCCGATGGATAGAGTTAGTACAATTAATCTTTGAAGTATTAATGACCAATCGAGGCCCTTTATCTAACATATATGAAAGAAATCCATCAGGATACCGACCATCATCTGGATAATACCAATTCACTCTTTTTGCAAAAGTTCTATTAGTCTTACGTTTATTTCGGTCAAATTTTGCTAAATAACTTCTGACTGAAGAATTTTTCACCTGCAAATTCTCAGGGCATACAAGTAGACATTTGTGACCCTCTTGAACTATTCGGTTATGTCTAGCTGGAGTATGAATAATCCCTTTTAATTGCGAAAAACGCCCAATTACAGGTCGTAAATCTCTTTGCTCAAGGTTCAGATCGTTTGTTTCTTTCTCGCTAAGAACAAATTTCTTATTGTCACCAGTCACCATCCCTATAACGACGTTTGATATTTCTCCCATTCGTTGAGTTAAGTGACTTTGTTCCAATCTATTCATAAGTGTTATGACTGCTGAAGTCATTAAAGAGTATTTATAGTTTTCAGGAAAAATTTGTTGCAACTCGCTACTAACTGTCACTTTTTCTTTAAGTGAACTCAAATCCTCAGCAACAGAGTACTGAATGATTGCACTATCCCTAGGCTGATTGTTGAAACCATCAGCTAATAAAACAACGGATATTTCATCTGCTCCTGATGACTGAAAAAATCTTTGGTTGAGTTTTATCACCTTAAGACTCTCAAAGTGTTTTTTATATATTGAAAGCAAAGCTTTTGCATAATCAGCATGAAGCACACTACTGGGTAGCACCCAAGCTACTCGTGCATTTCTTTTAAGAAAAGATAGAGAATGAAGCAGAAAAAAAGCCCACAGACTCGCATTACTTCCTATTGTTTCATCTGCATAAGGGGATTCTCTCAGAATTTTTTTGCAACTAGCCCGCTGATGTTCAGACATATTATGCATAGAAACGTAAGGTGGATTACCAATGACAACATCAAACTCAACACAACCAAAGTCTTGCGTTGTTGTTTGAATAAAATCTTTGCAGATAAAACGATTGCTAATACTTGCAATTTTACCTAATTTATCAAATAGAAAGTCAAATGCTTTCAGGTCAATATCAGCCCCGTAAAGTTGGTTGTTTGGAGCTTCGCACCCTAATAATCTCAGCGTATTGACACTAGTTTCTAAAAAACCACATCCCCCGAAACTAGGCTCTAAAACAACCTCATCAGGGGCACGAATAGCCCAATCACACAACACTTGGCTTAAGTTGTTAGGTGTGTAATAGGCGCCTAAGGCTTTACGTTCAGCTTTTGAATGAGTAGACATAGTGTTGTTAAAAATACAGTTATTTAGTGTCTTATATCGATATTGTACCACTGGGTCAATGATAAACGGGCATCGATAACAAAATAGACTAAGGCACTCAGTATCGATAGCTGATAAGTCTATCGATAAACATTAGTTATGTAAGGGATTCAAAAAACCTATCACTCCATTTCACAACCTCTTTTTCGCTTAAAGCTCCTCCTTTGCCAGACTTCTGATGCGGAACCCAAAAGTGATTTTCATTACCAACTAAAGCATTCAGATGCTCCTTAGGCCAAGACAAGGAAGCCTTTAGCAGTTGTTTTTCTATCTCATGTAGGTGTGACTCTATGTCACCAATTGCGCTGGCACGGATTACTTTTGTCGACAACGCCTTACTGGAATCAGATGTATCAACCTCCAATAGGTAATAACCAGTTGTTTCTACAGTGATATGAGTGACCGACAAACATCTAGAGTTACCGTCCGTTTCCAGAATATGCCTTTTGCATTTACCAATGGCAGGCAGTTTTCTAAGTGGATATTTTACGACCTCACAGCCATGCTTTTTCTCCAGAAGATCCAACATCGCAAAGTAGCTAGTAAATTTGTCTAAATACAGATGAGAATCGTCCGTTTGCTCGTTCAAATTATCCCATTCAGCACTCGGTAGATCACCGTTTGGCCCCTGCTCTTCAGTACTGACATCGCTAGAAGCTTCACTTGGTTCCTCCTCGTCTTTTTTACCGCGGCCCACAGACTTTCTTTTCTTACTGACCTTAGATGTTTGCACTGCTCGGTCAAACTCAAACTCCGTAGTATTTTCACTTATCATGACCGGCTTATTATCACGACTTCCCTCTGCGGTTTCGTCGATATCATGATTAGGTGGGCGATCAGCTCCTGTTCTTGCTGCTCGGCCCTGTCCGTTTACTTGGGAATAAAATTTGGGGCTGAAAAATTCGATATGTTCCGGCAGATCGGTAGGTATATTTAAAATGCTGGATATTTCATAGACAAACAGGGTATTAGTCTTGAGATCAAAATGCCCCTTCAGTTTCAACTTAGCTCCTTTTAGCGCAGGAGGGTCAAACCTAAAGGCCCAACGCCGGTATTGCCCCACATCGTATCCATCGTTCAATTGGTAATTGCCGATACTCTCAAATGAAGGCTTAGCATCTTTGTCCATCAGCAACCAAGCGATTAATCGACGATAACCATAATCATTGAATAACTCCCAGTTTCCAGAAAAGGTTTCCAGTACATTGATGATGGTCTTATCACCATCTTGCTCAAGGGAAAACTCATTACTCAATAGATCGTGAACCACCGAAGAACGGGCTAAGTAGGCATTATGGAAGAATAATGCTCGCGCCAACTCGAACTGAGGTAGGTACACCCTAGTTCCGTCAATCAGTTGAAACACAAAACAGTATTGACCTAATTCCTTGGGTAATCGTCTTTCAAGAGCAGGACAATTTTCGAGCTTATCAACTTGCCAATTACTGGTTGTAGAGATTTTAATCGTCTTTTCAAAATCTTTACGATAATAGTCTTTGGTCGGATTGATTATGTGCTTACGTATAAGGATAGGTGCATTAGAAAGGATAATTGCATCAGGGCCGTTATCTTTACTTGGATAAATACTGAGGTTAATTCCCCATTGTTTACTATCCTTTTTACGGAATAGATCACCTATACCATTGATCCAAGTATCGTCTTTAAATCCCTTAAGATGCGTAGTACCGTTCAAATCCCAATAATTTCCTTTAGAAATAGACTTGCTTGTTCGGTGAGGCGTTCTTCGCTAAGTCCTGACTTTCTCAAAACTTGCCAACGTTTCAGCGGCTCGTCATTCAACATAAGAGATATAACTGTTCCGGTTATTCTTCTTATTTGATATTCAAAGATATTTTCACAATAACGATCAAAAAACAATCTGCACAACGGAAGTAATTTCAAGTGTTTTTCAATACTAGCTTTATGATCAAGCTGGTTTAGATACCAGCTTATCGAGCGTCTGGGCATATCCTGCAATAGCTCGCTCAATTCACGAATGTGTATCAGCTTTTTAACTGTATCTCGATCACGTTTCTGCCAGTCAACCTTTGCTTTATGTTTTGGTTGCGGCATTTTATTAACCTGATTTGTTTTGAGTAACCAATCTCTGTCACGACGATAAAGCCAAGCATAAAGATCATCAAAACCATTGAGGCGTGCTTGCTTGGTTCCTTGTATTTCAATGGCTTTTCGCCATCGATTGCGACATTCATTCAGTAAATGTTTATCTGTTCCACTCAGTATCTTGCTCGATTTTTTCTTATCTGGCTTGAGCCGTATAACACTATCGATGACACTTGCAAGCTTCCATCTAGGTTCTAAGAAGGCATGAAGTACAACTAAATGCTCTAAGTAGCTAAAAGCCTTACGATGCTTACGAAATATACTTTTAAGCCAATTAGCTTCGTCGTCATTTGGCATTAGCCCATATCGGGAAAGCCAGTTTGTGCCCCAAAAACTGAGGACTTTGTCACGGATAAGGTCATGACGTATAAAAGAGCCACGAGTGCATAAGTGATTAACTGCTAGATTGGCGTACCAAAGACTCCATTGTGAGAACTCTGGTGCAAGCACAACCTCTAGGTTCAACAAGTCATTAATACTTTCAGCAAGCAAGTTGTATTGCCATTCACCTTGAAGCTGTTCAACCTTAGGGCAAATAGTCAAATCAGCGGCTAAAAACTCATGCCTATGCACATCGTGGCGAAATATTTGTGAATCTATGAGCTTGCCATGAACAAGGCAAATTTCGGAACCAGCAACTTGCCAATCGCGCCGCCAATAGCATTCTCCATGTTTGCTTAACTGCTCGAGCATACAAGTTGGACAATATCTTAGGTATTTAGGCTGTCTTATACGCGAAGCCGCCACCCCGACCGAGAGATGAACAGAACTTTTACTGTTTGCCGTAAGCTCCTTAACTAGAGCTATCCGTTTTATTTCGCCTACGAAAGGTGCATACAAAGGAAAAAGAGTATTTCGATAGAGCAAACCGAGCGATGTAATCTCAAGTTCTTCAGGATAGAGTGCTGCGATATGTTGTAAGTGCGATGGCAAATCTGACGAAGCAATGATCTTAGTATCACCGAATACTTCAAATAACAGCTCCTTTGGCGAAGCTATACCACTGTGGATCCCATGCCTTGCAATAGTGCTGTACAGCAGTTCATCGCGATAAGGCAAAGGAAAGCCCAACATATCAGCCTACTTTCTTCAGCCACTTAGGCACATCGAACAATTCTTTACCGTATTTCAACTCTTCGTAAAGTCGCCCTTTGTCTGCTTGAGAGAATTTGAACCTCAAATCTTCGGAATCCAGCGTATGCCAATCCGAGGGCTTAATAGTCTGAGTTTTGACCTTTTTTGGTGATTCGGAAGGTTTGGAATACCAGTCCAGAATAATTCGGCTTAGCTCAGGAAGAGACAAATTCGGATGCTGCTTGAAAGCATTAACAATCAGTGGCTGCAACAATTCTGAGTCGCATCCCATAGCCTGTAACATGGTATACAGCCGCATAGCGTTCTCATCACCGGCAAAGGCCGCTTCATTTTCTTTTTCGCTCTGTCGCTCTTCAATTAGTCTCCTTAGCTCAATAAGGCGCTTATCAATCCCTGGTAACTGTAAATCTGAATATTTAACGATAAGCTGAGGATCATCTCTACGTAAAGCGTCCAACATGGGATGTACTGGCTTTAACTCTTGCTCATATACGGTCCGCAACAATTTAGTGGTGATCCGCTCCAACCCCGTAGAAATAGCTCGCATCTGTGCAAGCACGAATATTTTCACGACTATATCGATGACACCCTGCGACAAATCAAACCAACAATCGCGAATTTCATCACTCAACACCTCATCACGATTGCTCAACCACTGGTATTGCCAAAGCTTGTCAGTAAATGCCTGCCATTCGGTTCTTCTCGATTTTCCCGTCTTAGGATCCGCTTTAGCTAAACCTTCTTGCATAGGCTCCCAAAACAGCGAACCGAACCCAGCACTGCGTCGACCAGCCTGAAGTTCCATTTCAAATATAGGCCTAGCTTTAGGCGTACCCACCATCACAACGGGCACCCCAACCACGTTTACAAGCGCAACAAAAAACTCCAGCATCGCTTCTTTGCTTATCGAACGCTTCAACGTTAATCGTTGAATTTCATCTATGACCAAAACACCTATTGCCCGCTGTGTTGCCACCTGTCCCATAAGAGAAAGCAGGACTTCAGTACTATGGCGTTTACGAGCATACTTTTCTTCATATCCAGTATGGAGGGTACGATCAACTTCGCGGAAAAAATTCAGGCATAAGCTCTTCAACGAGCCATCTGACGGGCATTCGATTCTCAGATAGGGCATCTGAATGAAGTTATATTTTTTGTGATAAATGACTTGCGGATAAGTCGCGAGAATACGATTAATTGTCGAACTCTTGCCGCTACCAGAACAGCCAATCAATGACATGCTCTTTGCCGTCGAGTTCGATTGTGTAAAACGAAAATCGTTCGTAGCTCCTGACATAATCCTTTGGTAGCCTTCCTGCATCTTCTGATTCAGGGAACCGTCCGCAATATTACGCCCCACATAACCACCGCGGATCATGACTGATATTTTCTCCTCTAACTGCTTGTGAATAGACAGTGGCTGGAAAAAATCATCGAGTAGTGCACTAATCTCGTGAGCACGTATATGCCCTTTTACATAACAGTCCTTAGGGTTGAACTCCACCTTACCTGTTAGCTTAACCTTGAGGTCTTGTAAATCCATTATAGGCGGCAGAGCCTCAATCAGCGGATTACCGCGATAGCGTTCGAGACCAGGATCGATGTAAACTGCATCGACAAAGTTATCTGGTAATGACATCAGTCATCCTCCCCAAATAGTTCATCGATATAATCAGGATAATCCAAGTCTGGCTCAGGGTTTACAAGATGGATCACCTTACCAGGTTTTCTATTATCCTTTGTAACGGGATGGTGCGCCTTCTCAGCTCTCTCCCTAGCCTTTTCTTCCCGCTTATTTTCGTTGATAGCACGTATCCGCTCAGCATTGGAAATCCCCGAAGTACTAGGTGCAGTCTTTTCCGCTTGAGCTATCTTATCGATGACAAATTGCTCATGTTGTCGTTTCTTTGCCTTAGACTGCACACGAGCTTGCCCAGTCGTCATTTTCTGCTCATCACGAAGTAGCCAGACATCCCAAAATGAGGCGCCTTGAAACTCTCTTGATCGGTCAGCCAAGTTACATACCCAATACTTGTTATTACCCTTTTCCGGAAAAAGGTAAATTCTATCGGCAACAAGTGGATCGTAAGCAGCTTCCATATTGGCTGGACGCTTCACATCCTTCCCTCTATGCGTCCAACCCAATTGCAGCAATTCAGAAGACGTATAGTAAATACCGAATAGACAAACTCCCAACTCAGACAAAGTGGCCGTTTTTCTTGGCAAAAGGGCGATACGAAGCGCATCTTCATCAGCTTGGTGCAAGCGTCCTGTTCGGTGCTGTAAACCCCAGTTCCACAAGTGAATAGGGGTTGTAGACAGATCCGTCGGCATATCTGAATCTCTGTCATACTTTTCAAGTACTGCGTACTGATTATGATAAAGCACTGATGAGATGATGATCTGAGAAAACTCTTTTACTGTTAGCTTCGCGTCTAGCCGATAGTCGTTTCCACCGCGTTTTTTTACCATAGTACCCGAGACATAACCTGGCACAAACGAACCAAAGGAAGCCTGAATAGTTTTGAAATTACGTTCAACAATACCTTTTGCATCACCTCGGTAGGGCGGCGTATTTTCTATTCTGACTGCAAAATTGCTCTCTAAACTCTCAATCTGATGACCCAGTAGCTCACCTCTATCAGCTAGAATGGCATCCGGTAGGCCTACACTAGGCCAATCCTCCGATGCAATATCAAAACCTAACGCTTTGCAGTACGACGTTTTATCGGTAGCCGCCATAAACAAAGCCTGCATAGCTGCAGCATAGGAGGCATTTTCAAAACCAATATAGAAACCAACAATCATGCGGCTGAACACATCAATAACCATATAAACAACGGGACGGCCGACGATGTTTGCCCTCTCACTATCTGATACAAGATAAAGATCAGCTATTGTGGCATCTATCTCGTAACGAGATCCTGGTCCAAGCACTTGAGTATTGGCAGTACTATGAAGGGGCCTAATATCTTTATTATATTCAACGTTCGACACACGCTTTCTTAGCTTTTCAGGTTGAGAATACTCGCGCTTGTAGAAGTGCATCATCTGCCAGTTACTGGGCAATTCTTCTTGAGGCGTATCAGGAAAATAATTTAAATACAGAGTCTCGAAACGACGATGAGCATAAGGGAACGAATGGCCCTTATCTTTCAGGAGATAGCGGTCAATTGCGATACGAAAAAGACGTTCAATAAATTCATCAATTTTAGCCCCAGTTCCTGGCTCATATTTACGCGGACGCCCAAGCTTTTTATCCTTGGCCAACCGTCGTTTACCCTTGCCACCGGAATTTTTATAATCAGGTAATAGAGCGTTCGGCGTCTGCCCACGCTGCCAGTAACGACGAGCCAGCCGATATAGCGTCTGTTTAGTTGAACCATGCTCAGCAAGAATGCCTTTAATAACCGCTCCGCGGCTTTGAGGCCTATAAAAGTCCGGTAGAGCAAGTAGTGGTTTAATTAATGCGTAGTTTGTATCGCGCTTGGTTCTAGCAACACTACCTTCAATAGGTGTTTCAAAGGAAAGTTTTTTATACGGATCATTTGTACGTTCAAGATTTTCCTGATCAATTGCCTTTGTCAGTTCGCTCGTCAATATTAATTCAGGAAAAGCAGTTGCGTCATCGATATCTATCCATACCAAATACTCGCCGAGTTGTTGCAGAACTCGATATCTATGCTCACCAAACTTAAGAACCTCATTGATTCGAAACAAGGTATGTCTCCCTGATAAAACCTAGCTCTCCAGCATTCAAATCACACGCCTTGAGTTTGGTTGTTGGAATGAAGATATCGAAGGAGAAATAGCGCTTGGCCAGCAAGCACCTTACTTCGTAAAGCGATTCGCCAAGCGGCAGGTCATAGGCCGCATCCAATTCCTTGCACAAGGCGAGTACTGTCTTATTAGGGTTCTTTTTGAAATGATGGGCATAGAATTCGATCTGCTGCAGTGCCAGCTCAGCGTCCTCTGCTTCTTCCCTTTGTGCCGAATAGAGCCATTTGATGTTTCTAGTCACCACATCAGGCACGTCTTGTTCTGTGATCAGATACCAAGGCAAGGTTTTCTCCTGCCAATAGAGACGCTCGAGTTCAACTTTTTCGACAGTTCTCACATCGCTCAAAGCCGAGGAATGCTTTGCCTGCAATACAAACCTTGGTTCTTCCTCATCGGTAGAATCGACCAAAAAATCCGACGACATGTACTGATCGATACCCGCGATGTTTGGATGTTTTATCCCTGCGCTGCCAGCAAGTCGGCGAGTGATATCACGCTCAAGTGGAAATTGCTCGCGGATCTGAGTGACTTCACAGTGCCACTCCAGCATAAGGAATACCGAAAGTTCTATATCAGAAAAAAGGTGATGGGTTCTTTGCGATTTGTGGCCAAATACACGATGAACACGCCCTAAAGATGGAAAATCCCTAACGGTTAACCAAGGTTTGTAGTCTGCATGCAGGCCACTCCCTCGACCTTCCTTTATCCATTTGCCAAATTGCTGCTCTGAGCAGCCCTTTAATCGTGAAGCCATAAAAAACCACCGATATTAGCTCGTTAATCGAGCATAATGACGATGGTTTTAGTATGCAACTTTATTACCTCTCTTTTTTAGAGCTGATGACCTTATAGTACTATCAACCTAAACGGTAATATTGGTGCCTTCTTTTTGAGTTATGCTTCCAACTTTTTGCTACATCAAAGACATGTGAAGGGTAATCATCCCAAGAATCTGCTAGCAGTTTCCCACGAGCAGCACGAAGTTTAACTGGATACCCCTTGCATTCAATCAAATGCATGAAGTAAAAACTTTTTTCTTGTTTAGTACTAAAATATTTATGGAAACCGCTACGAATAGTGGGATATCGCCACCATAAATATTTTGAATGTTCCTCATTAATAGTCTGTATGTAATGTGATTTTAGCTTTTTCATACACCCTCCAGGTTTACGTTACCTAGAAGGGGTCCTCTTCAAAATAGTTCATATATTCACTCTCACTTATATAAAATATAAATCAGGCCTAATCCCAATCACAGTTTGGCCCCCCAAGCTCCAAACCAACTGGACCACCTAAAGCACCTTGCAACTTTCGCTTTTTGCACCAAGCAATCGCAATTTTATCAAACACATCTGCTGGTATTTCAGCGTCCAGCCTTCCGAAAAATTTACCTTCAGCATTCGACTCATAAATTATTTTGAAATCAATAGGATTGGTTATTTCAATAACAGCGGGATTGTCATTATCCTTGTCGAAGGTAATTTCTTGATAAAGCCCAAACAGCTCATTTTCTTGATAAATCCACTCTTTGGTACTCATATATCAATACCTCACTAATCGATTTTTTATGAGTGTAACACCAATTTATCAAAGAGAATTGTCATCGATACAATAGCCTCTTTTTCGCGTTACCAAAACATGGCCAACTTAAAAGCACTTGTACATAAAACAGGTTGGGAAAAAACGTGTTAGATTCCCAACTTTACTTTTTGAGTTTCGGATTAAAATTTCTATGGAGATGACTTTTGGTTAAGGGGTAAGCTTTAGCCCGTCACAGTGAGCGCAGCGAACAGTTTGAACCATTTGTTAGGTTACGGTTTCAATATTTCCTTTACATCAAAACCAAGTGAAGATAAATACCTAGACTGATTTACTAAAGTTTTTTCAATCGCAACCTCATCTACCGAACTCCAGAAACCGCCTCTGACTTTCTTCCAGCCATGAGTAACCATTTTGTCTAGTACGATACTATTCTCGATTGTCTCTGCTATTTTCCAGTTTGTTGTTTCTGTAGGCTCAATTGAAAGTACTTCTGTGGGGGGATGCAGTTTAGTCCACGAAGCCCCTTTACCATTAAAGTGCGAATTAATTCGTTTTACAGGCTCAATAGCTTGACCAACGTAATATAAGCCGCCCTCGAGAGCTAGTACATATGTATAGATTGTACTCTTGCGAATATAGTTAATCTCTGTTGAGTTAGGTTCTAACAGTGTGATTTCTTCGCGTTCATCAACAAAGCCTACCTCTGTTGGGTAATGATTACCCTCAGGAGCCTTATTTTTACATAGGGAGCAAACCTCTTTGCCACACGCAGTGCTAGATAATATAAAGTCACCCTTTTTAGTATTTAGTCCACCTGTACTCCACATTCGACAAAATGTATCTATGCCATTCCATAGATGCGCTTTCTGCTTCTTTTTTCCTTTGCTGAGCAGGAAAATACTATGAACATCAGCTTTTAATCCATTCCAGTATTCGGTTTCTATCTCGCCACGATCAAGAACTTTTGAAACTTGATCAACTGCATCTGCAATATGTTTAAATTTATGCTGATGGAGCAACATTTCACACTGCCCATCTAAGGCAAGATGAAAACTATCCTCGTACCTTACAACGCATATTTTTTCATCATTATTGATGCTTCGAATCATAATATTACTATGTCGTAACCTAATGCCTGAATTAAGCCGAGCCACGAAGCGGCTTCGGCTTGAATGAATTGTGTACGCATCATGGGCATATACTAATGAAGTGACAGTCCTCTGTAGGAAGGTCACTGTTTGATAACGTGCTGTTATTAAACGTTAACTAGTAGCAAATGGCAAGAGCCTATCCGCGAGGAGCGGTTTGAAGGAAGCAGCTAGCAAATTTGCGAGCTGGTACAAGACGACGAAACTATGTGAACTAATGGCCCCCGTAGTAAATGATGTAGTAGCGCAAAGAAAGTTCATGTTCTTATCTGGGAAGCTCTGCTTAACATGCGATCGGTTTGGTAAGGCCTGAGATTGTTAGACATTCGAACTTTCCAACCGCATAGATGTGCTATTAAAAACGACACTACCTATATCCGGTCTTTCTGTCATCAGTATTTTGGAAAATGCATTTTGAAAACACGGAACAACCCAATATTGCGAGTCCTCAGGTGGAGTAACACTACACTCAAGATAATCTAGGTAGTCACTGGACGAGTAACAGTCATTGATTCTACCTTTTCAAGAAGAGTTTTAATCGGACATTTCAATTATCAGCTTATGAGTGCTAATGTCTGAATCTGGTGGCATAACCTTTTCCAGTATTTTTTATCGGTTATCAAGGCTTTTCCAAATCTACTGGCCGCACAATGATTAAATCATTTGGATCCAGCCCTTCTTGAACAAATAGCTCTGGAGTGTTTTCTTCGTTCAGCCCTTCCATCATCATCAAAGCTTTGGCCTGTTCAAATGCATTTTTGACTGAAAGCCCAAACCCTATTGCAGAGTAGAATTGTGATGAAAACACTCTGGCGGCTTCATCACCAATGCTGGTATTCATCCCAATGGCTGCTTCGACATGATGAGTGATTGCTTCCGCTTGGTTATAGGAATAACACGTGTTAAAGAAAACCAGACGAATGTCACTCGATGACGCCATCATGGTTTGCACAATAGCTTCCTTACTAACCAACTTTGCATTGCCATTAGCATCTTGAAATACTATCTCATCAGAGTCCGACCCATGACCGCTAAAGTGAACTATTGTAGGGTTTAGTTCATTTATTGCCTGTAGAACATCCATTGGTTGAACTGCCCATCTACTCTCAAATGAAACTGAATCTCTGTGTTTGGCCTTTCTAATCATATCTCCAATTGCACGAGCTTCTTCATCCAGCCTCAGCTGTTGGGCATCAGCAGGATTTGATGCAAGAAATAGAACTATAATTTTCTCTGGAAGATCTTGAAGCGCCTTCATGGTAGCAATCGTGCTCAGATGTAACTCCTCATGCCTATTCAGAGTGCTAGTTATTTGATTCATTCTGGATTGATGTACTCTAGCTTGCCGCTCTGACTCCATTTGGTTTTTCTTGCTCTCTTTTTCCTCTTCCCTTGACACTTTCTTTTGTTCATCAGCAAGTTCTTTATGCTTTCGTGCAATCTTGTTGTCAAAGTCAGCTATCTTCTTTTCTACTGTTGCCTGATCTTTTTGATACCTTTCGATTTCACGCAACTTTGATTTGGCAGTGCTTGCACTATTAGTACGAGACAGCGCTTGAGAAGCTGAATTAATTTTTCCAGCAAGATTAGCGATTTTCGTTTGTTCTTTTGCTTTTCCCTGCTGCAACGTAGCTATCTCCTCTCGTTTTTTAGTCACATTCCTACGATATGAATCTAACAAGGGCATACTATTCTCCATGAGGTGAAAATCAGGCTTATACGGAAATTCCATTGAGTCGCGACAAAATTTGAATGGTCACTTTGTAGCATTACTAAAATTTGGTCAATGTAGCAAGACTTTGGGTGAAAGTTAGTCAATTCACAGCAACGATCGCGTATACGGAAACGCCCAAAGTTATTAGCTTTGGGCGTTTCTTCTAACAAACTTGGTTACGACAAACTGAGCTTTAAAGCGTCATATGCAAAATTGGAAAAGGTTTTCCCATATCATCAAGTGGCGAGCGCGAAACGACTTTGAACCCCATATGCTCGTAGAAGCCTAAGGCTTGTAGGTTTTGTTCGTTTACATCGACTTTGGTTGCACCTAACTGCTCTATTGCGTATTGCAGTAGCACTTTACCAACTCTTTTCCCTCTTGCCTCGTTTAAGATGAAAAGCATTTCAATCTTTGAGTCGTGGATACCAACGAAACCTTGAATTGAACCACTTTCATTTTTCACACATCTTAACGTGACAGCTGGAAAAGCCTGCTCAATGATAATTGGTTTAAAAAACTCAATATCTTCTTCTGTTATAAAGTCATGAGTTGCTCGGACTGAGTTTTCCCAAACATCAAGCATTTCTGCATAATTTTCAGGAAGCACATTTTCTACAATCATTGGATTTTCTCTAACGTTGACTGAAATTCATGTGCAGCCGCGAGTGGGTATTTTACCGACAAAGGATATGTCCGTCCATTTAGCATCAACAATACTTTTGTTTGGGAAAAGATAAACCATCAGCACAGAAGTAATACCGAATGGGGCATAAGGGATTTAGAAATGGCAGCGTACCTATGTGAGCGCTGCCATTCTAGTATGATACTTTAATACTTAGCATGAATCTTTATTACTTAGTATGAGACTTTATTCCTCTCCCACATTAGGCGGTTTTTTATTGCTTCCGATTTATTCCACCGTCACCGATTTAGCGAGGTTTCGCGGTTGATCCACATCGGTGCCCTTAATTAAGGCGACGTGATACGAAAGCAACTGTAATGGAATAGTGTAAATCAGCGGTGCCATAAAGATATCACAGTGTGGAACCGGGATAACCTTCATAGTCTCGTCAGATTCAAATTCCGCATCCACATCGGCAAACACATACATTAAACCACCACGGGCACGCACTTCTTCAACGTTAGATTTCAGCTTTTCTAACAGTTCGTTGTTTGGCGCCACCACGATGACGGGCATGTCGGCATCAATCAAGGCCAGTGGGCCATGCTTCAGCTCGCCAGAAGCATATGCCTCTGCATGGATGTAGGAGATCTCTTTAAGTTTTAGCGCGCCTTCCATCGCTATCGGGTATTGATCGCCACGGCCAAGGAATAAGGCATGGTGTTTGTCGGCAAAGTCTTCTGCCAATTCAGCAATCGCATCATCTAAGCCTAATGCTTGCTCCACTTTGGCAGGCATAGACTGTAAGCTTTGGGTGATCTCGGCCTGCATTTGCTCCGACATGCCATTATGGCGACCGATCACCGCAGTCAGCATTAATAAACCCGCTAATTGCACGGTAAAGGCTTTAGTTGAAGCAACGCCAATTTCGGCGCCCGCTTTCATCATGTATGCCATGTCAGACTCACGGACTAAGGAAGAGCCTGGTGCGTTACAGATAGTTAGCGTCGCCTTGTAACCCATCTCTTTGGCTAGACGCATCGCCGCCAGCGTATCGGCGGTCTCGCCGGATTGAGAAATAGTCACCAACAGGCTGTTGGGGAATAAATGCGACTTGCGGTAGCGGAATTCGGAGGCGATTTCGACATTACAAGAAACGCCAGCCCAATCCTCTAACCAATAACGCGCAGCCATACCCGCATGGTAGCTAGTACCACAGGCAATAATCTGTACGTGTTTAATATCTTTTAAGAATTCAGCGGCATTATCACCAAAAGCCGTGTCGAGCACTTGTTTGTTGGCGATGCGGCCTTCAATAGTACGCGTCAGTGCCAGTGGCTGCTCATAGATTTCTTTGAGCATATAATGGCGATATTCACCTTTGTCACCAGCATCGTGGGTGATTTCTGACTCTTTAACTTCGCGCTCAACTTTATTGCCATGCACATCGAAAATGCTCACGGTGCGACGAGTCACTTCGGCCACGTCACCTTCTTCTAAAAACGCGAAAGAACGGGTCACAGGCAGCAGTGCCAGTTGGTCGGAGGCGACAAAGTTTTCACCTAAACCAAAACCAATCACTAATGGGCTGCCTGAGCGCGCGACAACCATGCGCTCGCTGTCGCGGCGGTCAATCACCACAGTGCCATAAGCGCCTTCGAGTTGTTTAACCGTGGCTTGCACCGCAGCCAGTAAGGTGTCGTGTGTTTTCAATTCATGATGAACTAGGTGGCAAATGACTTCAGTGTCGGTATCAGAGCTGAAGTGGTAGCCGTGTTCTTTAAGCATTTCACGCAGTTTATGATGGTTTTCGATAATGCCATTGTGCACAACGGCAATATCGCCTTCAGATAAATGTGGGTGAGCATTGCGCTCGCTTGGCTCACCGTGGGTTGCCCAACGAGTATGCGCAATACCAGTGCCGCCCGCTAACGGGTCGGTTTCGAGTGCAGCAGACAGTTCCTGCACTTTACCCACGCGGCGGGTGCGATTGAGTTCGCCATTGTGGATCACGGCAACACCAGCGGAGTCATATCCACGATATTCTAAACGACGTAAACCTTCGACCAGAATTTCGGCCACATCCCTTTGCGCCACGGCGCCAACGATTCCGCACATAGTTTTTACCTATAAAATGAAAAATAAAAATGAAGTTGTTTGAGTCATTTGCTCTGGCTTATCACGGGCAAATGCCTAAGGCGAGTAGGGCGCTAAGATGACTTTCACGCCTTGCTCGGTAATTTGGTTAAGGGCGCTCTCTTCGATGCGATCATCGGTGACTAGTACACTAATTTGCGACCAAGGTAGTTCTAAGTTAGGGATCCGCTTGCCAATTTTGTCCGAATCCACCATCACGATGACTTCGCGGGAAACCTCTGCCATCACCTTACTTAAACCTGTAAGCTCATTAAAGGTCGTGGTACCACGTTCAAGATCGATACCATCTGCACCGATAAAGAGCTGGTCGAAGTTGTAGGAGCGTAATACCTGTTCGGCCACTTGGCCTTGAAAGGATTCAGAATGCGGATCCCAGGTTCCACCGGTCATCAATAGGGTCGGCTCATTTTCAAGTTCGTGAATCGCATTAGCCAAATGCAGAGCATTGGTCATGACCACCAGCCCACGTTTGTGGTTGAGTTCAGCAATTAAGCCTGAAGTGGTGGTACCGCTATCGATAATGATACGATTGTGATCTTTAATCAGCTGCGCCGCAGCTTTAGCGATGGATAACTTGTTAGGCGCAATCTTGGCAGAAAACTGTTGCGTTACTTCATCGGGAATAGCCACAGCACCACCGTAGCGGCGTAGCAGCAGTCCGGTTTTTTCAAGTTCTGCCAAGTCTTTACGAATAGTCACTTCTGAGGTTTCGAAACGTAATGACAACTCATCGACACTCACTTCACCCTGTTCATTCAGAATGCTAATAATACTGTGACGTCGTTGCTGTGTATTTCGTTTATTCATAAAACCTTTCAGTTAACTTTCGATTCGAAAGATATATTATAAAGAAACGAAACATTTTTGCTAGTATTCGAAAGATAATTTCGAATCAAGATGGGTAGCCTTTAAGTTGGATTAATTAACTTAATGAAAAATAATAAAAAAGCAGTTCACCCAAAGGTAAACCGCTTTAATTGTATGAAACTTAAAAGGAGAGTTGAGCTTAAAACTTAGCTTCAAGTGCCACGCTGAAGTTACGATCTTGGCCGATAGTGACCATCTTATCGCTACCACCATCTAAGTATTCAGTATCAAATAGGTTTCTCACGTTTGCACGGATGCTAACGTCTTTACCCATAATATCCATAGTATAAGCAGCACCAACATCAAAACGGACGTAACCATCTTTGGTGATAGTGTTAGCAGTATCAGCAAAACGCTCACCAACGTAGATAGCACCAAAGTTCATCGCAAAGTTGTCAGTTACTTCGTAACGAGTCCAGATATTGGCAGACCATTCAGGGGCATCAATAGGAGTATTACCTTCACGAGCATCACCCGTTTGATATTCAGCATCTAAATACATCATCGATGATGTCACAAACCAGCTATCTCCAATTTTGCCTTGAGCACCCATTTCAAAACCACGGTGCTTTTGCTCACCGCCTTGGGTAGTGATATCAGTATAATCACCAATAGGCGTTGGCAATTTTTCTGAAATGGTAATGTTTTCAAGTGTGATATCGAATACCGCTGCCGTTAGCAGCAAACTATCGTCAAACAGTTCCCACTTTGTTCCCACTTCATATTGAATACCGTATTCAGGCTTTAGGTTAAGTTTGTTATTGATATCGTATTCGTTATTCACTGCACCTTGTGGGGTGAAGCTTTTTGAATAGTTGACATAAATACTGCCATTATCCATAGGCGAATAAATCACCCCGAATTTTGGCGATACGGCATAGCTATTTTCCCCTTCACCGTCTTTTTTCTGCTCGTCATAACGTACACCTGCAAGCAATTTCCATTGTTCGTTGATAGTCATTAAATCTTGCAGATAGAAACCGTAGTATTTGTATTCGCTTGGAGCACTTAATTTACCCTGATGGTAATCAAGGTCAGGCTGAACAACTGGTTGTCCAGGGATCACTGTTTGAGTTGCACCACGAGCGATTTGTTGCTGGTAGAAGTAATCTAAATAGTTGGCACCAATAAGGAATTGATGTTCCAAGCCTGCTAATTCAAACTCGCCCGTAAAATCAATATAAGCAGTTTTATGCTGCCAATCGTCATATCGATCAAAAGGCTTGATGCTATACCCCTTGGTGAAGGGATCTGCCGCATAAACAGGGGCAGAGTCGAAACGTTGGCGATTAAATTGTTGATCGTTGTAGCCGACTTTAACTTTCCAGTCGTTACTCATTTGCCAAGTCAGATCTGCACCTAAATTTGAAACAGTATTATCGGTAAAGGCCCAAGGCGCGTCCCATACGGTTTTACGCTCGCCAATCACATTGCCTTGTTTATCTAACCAACCACCCGCATCGATGCCCGCTTTGTCTTGGGTATGGTCGTACTTAACCGATAACAAAACATCATCACTGATATCAAATTCTAAGTTTAAGTAACCCAACCAACGATCACGCTCTTGGTTTTCATTAGTAGTTGAATATTCGCGCCAGTATTTAGTGTCTTGTTTAACTAACACACCACGATAACGAATGCTTTGAGCATCGTTTAAGCTGCCTCCCGCATCTAACTGCGCACGGGTAGAGCCGTAGCCATCAGTATCAAAACCTAAATCGAGCATTGAATCATAGGTCGGCTTTTTGGTGACCATATTAACCAAACCGCCAGGACCGGATTGGCCATACAACATACTTGAAGGGCCTTTTAGTACCTCAACCTGTTGTAGCGTTTCAATAGGTTGAACGTAATGAGACCATTGCTGGTGGCCGTTGATGAGATAACCGTTGCCCGAATCGAGTTCGAAGCCACGAATACTGAAGACTTGGCGGTTCCAACGAGTAGTACCCGCCGTTACGCTCGAATCGTTAACTAAGACTTCCGCAAGGTTAGTTGCTAATTGTTCATCGGTAACAAAATCAGGGATAACATTAACGGACTGCGGGGTATCCATTAAGTCAATATCGCCACGCATAGCGCCCGATGCGCTACCGACTTTATAATCGTTAAAAGTACGGCCTGTTACATTAATACGTTCAATGTTTGCATCGTTTGGCGCTTCTGCCATAACAGGCATCGCCATTAATACAGCCCCAACGGCCAAACCTACAACTGAATATTTAAATACCATTGCCAACACCTCAAGTAGACCTTTCGTCTTAGAATTGCAGGCAATATAAATAAGAATTGTTTTTATTTAATATTCTTTACATGAATTTACAGTTTCGCGTGACTTAGATCAACTTTGAATAAAAACAATGAATTACCCATAACACCACAGTATTAATTCAACATTAATTTAGCTGATTTTTATTTGGTGAGGATTTTGACCTTTGACAAAATAACATAAAGCGGCTAATTGCCGCTTTGTATAACAAAAAATGAAGCCGTTACTTCTTAATCTTTACCGGACGTTGCCAGCCAGTCAGATGTTTTTGCTTAACACGGGTGATCACTAGCTCATCCTCACCCACATCACGGGTAATTGTTGACCCCGCACCAAGCGTCGCGCCTTTACCAATGGTCACCGGCGCCACCAGCTGAGTATCACTTCCCACAAACACATTATCTTCAATCACGGTTAAGTGTTTATTGGCACCATCGTAATTACAGGTAATAGTGCCCGCACCAATATTCACACCCGCACCGATTTGCGCATCGCCTAAATAGGCTAAGTGACCCGCCTTAGACCCCACACCTAAAACGGCTTTTTTCATCTCAACGAAGTTACCGATATGGGCATCTTGCATTAACTCAGCACCGGGGCGTAAACGGGCAAAAGGCCCCGCACTGGCTGCTACGCCGAGTTTAGCGCCTTCGATAATAGAGTAAGGTTTGATCTCGGCATTGTCGGCAATTTCACAATCGATCAGAATCGCGCCAGCACCAATGCTGACATTGTTGCCAATCACCACTTTACCTTCGAAAATCACGTTCACATCGACCATCACATCCATACCCACGGTCACTTCACCACGGATATCGATACGGCTTGGATCGCGCAAATTAGCGCCAGCAATCATCAGCTTTTCGGCTTCACGGGCCTGATAAGCGCGCTCAAGTTGTGCAAGCTGCACGCGGTTATTGGCACCTTCCACTTCGATAGCAGATTGCGGCTGAGCAGTATTAATCTCAACCCCATCGGCGTGGGCCATGGCGATAATATCCGTTAGATAGTATTCACCTTGGGCATTGTTATTCGATAGGCGACCAAGCCAGGTTTTTAATGCATTACCAGGAACCGCCATAATGCCCGTGTTAACTTCATTAATAGCAAGTTGCTCGGGATTAGCATCTTTTTGTTCGACAATACCGACAACCTTGCCCTGCTCGCGCACGATACGGCCATAGCCAGTAGGATTGGTTAGATTGACGGTTAAAATCGCCACACCATTATCGGGACGCGCAGCGAGCAAAGCTTCAAGTGTAGAGGCTTGGATTAACGGCACATCACCGTAAAGGATCAGCACAGTATCATTATCATCGATATTAGGAATCGCCTGAGCGACCGCATGGCCAGTGCCTAACTGCTCGGCTTGCAACATCCAATTGAGTTGCTGCTCACCCAAAGCGGATTTTAATTTATCGGCACCGTAGCCATAAACGAGCTGTATAGCATCACTGCCAATATGGTGTGCAGTATCAATCACATGCTGCACCATGCTCTTATGAGCGATAGGATGTAATACCTTAGGAAGATCCGAGCGCATGCGAGTTCCTTTTCCTGCTGCCAAGATCACTACATTTAATGCCATTGCCATATCCTTGATTAACATCCCAAAGGGATAAACTGAGCTCGATTTAATGGCGCAATTTTAACGGAAAGGCGCAGCAAAGCGAAAGGCAGATCTCAAAACGCAGCGAAAAAACCAACAAAAAAGGCGGGTATCTTTCGATAACCGCCTTTTATCACAAACAATAACCTTTATCTGGCAATGTTTTTCTTGATGGTTTCAACAACACGTAATTGAGCCATTGCTTTCGCTAACTCAACCATAGCGGCATCATAATTAAAGTCCGCACCCGCAGTTGCCATATGGGCTTCTGCACGACGCTTGGCTTCTAATGCTGCCTGCTCATCAATATCTTTGGCACGCATAACCACATCAGCTAACACAGAAACAGAAGAAGGTTGTACTTCCAGTAAACCACCAGAAAGATAAAACACTTCTTCGCTGCCGTCTTGTTTGACGATGCGCGCCATGCCAGGTTTGATATAGCTTAACAGTGGAGCGTGGCCATGCATGATGCCCAACTCACCTTCAGAACCGGTCACTTGTAGGCTAGCTACGCGACCTGAGAAGATGCTGCTCTCTGCACTTACTATATCAAGCTGTACTGTCATGGCTGCCATCCCGTTCTCCTTAAAAAACTAAGTATGACTACTTAGTTATTTCTTTTTGTTAGCTTTCTCGACAGCTTCGTCGATAGAACCAACCATGTAGAACGCTTGTTCTGGAATGTGATCGAACTCACCACTCAGAATTCCCTTGAAGCCACGGATAGTGTCTTTCAGAGAAACGTACTTACCAGGAGAACCAGTAAAGACTTCTGCTACGTGGAAAGGCTGAGACAAGAAACGCTCAATCTTACGTGCACGGGAAACGATCATCTTGTCATCATCTGACAATTCGTCCATACCGAGAATCGCAATAATGTCTTTCAGCTCTTTGTAGCGTTGCAGAACAGTTTGTACACCGTTAGCTACGTCATAGTGCTCTTGACCAACCACCAATGGATCTAATTGACGAGAAGTCGAATCCAATGGGTCAACCGCTGGGTAAATACCCAGAGAAGCGATTTGACGTGACAATACAACAGTCGCATCTAAGTGAGCGAAGGTTGTTGCTGGTGACGGGTCAGTCAAGTCGTCCGCAGGCACGTATACCGCTTGTACAGAGGTAATAGAACCCGTCTTAGTTGAAGTAATACGCTCTTGCAGAACGCCCATTTCTTCAGCCAGAGTGGGTTGGTAACCTACCGCAGAAGGCATACGACCTAACAGTGCTGATACTTCAGTACCGGCTAGGGTGTAACGGTAAATGTTGTCAACGAACAACAGTACGTCACGACCTTCGTCACGGAACTTTTCAGCCATAGTCAGACCGGTCAGTGCTACACGCAGACGGTTTCCTGGTGGCTCGTTCATTTGGCCATAAACCATGGCTACTTTGTCGAGAACGCCAGAATCCTTCATCTCGTAGTAGAAGTCGTTACCCTCACGAGTACGCTCACCTACACCAGCGAATACAGAAAGACCTGAGTGAGCTTTAGCGATGTTGTTAATCAGTTCCATCATGTTAACTGTCTTACCAACACCCGCACCACCGAACAGACCTACTTTACCACCCTTAGCGAATGGACATACAAGGTCGATAACCTTGATACCAGTCTCTAACAGTTCAGTCGTGTTTGATTGCTCTTCGTATGAAGGAGCGCTGCGGTGAATCACATAACGTTCTTCTTCGCCAATTGCACCAGCTTCATCAATAGGGTCGCCTAAAACGTTCATGATACGGCCAAGAGTGGCGGTACCAACAGGAACAGAAATAGGTGAACCTGAGTTTACTACCTCAAGACCACGACGCAGACCATCAGAAGTACCCATAGCGATGGTACGAACTACACCACCACCTAGTTGTTGCTGAACTTCCAGCACCAAACCATTACAGGAGCCTTCACCTGTGATCTTCAGAGCGTCATATACCTGAGGTACGGCATCTTGTGGAAACTCTACGTCCACAACCGCGCCAATCACTTGGACAACAGTACCTGTGCTCATGATTAATCCTCTAAAACTTGTATTCGTTACCTAACCTAAACCGCAGAGGCACCAGAAACAATTTCCGACAGTTCTTGCGTAATCGCAGCCTGACGAGCCTTGTTATAGACCAATTGCAAATCGTCAATCAGTGTACCCGCGTTGTCCGTTGCCGCCTTCATCGCCACCATACGGGCAGCTTGTTCGGAAGCAATGTTTTCAACAACACCTTGGTAAACCTGAGATTCTACATAACGAACCAATAAGGTATCCAAAAGGGCTTTTGGATCAGGTTCGTAGATGTAGTCCCAACGATGAGCAACCTCATCATCTTCCGATTTAGGCAAAGGTAGCAGCTGCTCGATCACAGGAGTCTGCGTCATAGTGTTTACAAACTTGTTGAACACTACATACAGACGATCCAGTTTGCCTTCGTTGTAAGCATCTAGCATCACACGTACTGTCCCGATCAGGTCAGCGAGCTTTGGCGCATCGCCTAAACCTGAAGCATGGGCAGAAACCTGTCCACCGAAGCTTTTGAAAAACTGCACACTACGAGCACCAATAGGGCAGAATTCAAATTCTGCACCTTGCTCTTTCCAGCTTTTCACGTCTGCAACAACCTTTTTAAAGAGGTTGACGTTCAGACCACCACAAAGGCCACGGTCGGTTGCTACAACAATGTAACCAACCCGCTTAGCCTCTCTCACCTCTAAGTAGGGGTGTTTATACTCGAGAGAACCTTGCGCTACGTGACCGATCACCTTACGCATGTTTTCCGCGTATGGACGGCTCGCAGCCATGCGTTCCTGCGCTCTGCGCATTTTGCTGGCTGCCACCATTTCCATGGCGGACGTGATCTTCTGAGTGTTTTTTACACTCGCGATCTTGGTTTTAATCTCTTTAGCGCCGGCCATCTCTACTCTCCAATCTGGACCTGAGGTGTCTTAAGACACCTCTATCATTGTTACCAGGTTTGGGTTGCTACGAACTTGTCGAGGCCAGCTTTTAATTCAGCTTCGATATCGGCGTTATAATCGCCAGTCTCGTTGATAAGCTTGATTAAAGCAGCATGCTCGCTGTTCATGTACGAGAGCAGAGCGGCTTCGAAATCACCAACTTTTTTCAGCTCAATGCCCTTCAGGTAACCTTTTTCAGCTGCGAAAATAGACACAGCTTGAGCAGCTACACTCATAGGAGCATATTGTTTTTGCTTCATCAGTTCGGTAACACGCACACCATGCTCTAGTTGAGCACGAGTTGCATCGTCTAAGTCAGATGCAAACTGTGAGAACGCAGCAAGTTCACGATACTGTGCAAGAGCAGTACGAATACCACCAGACAGTTTCTTGATGATCTTAGTCTGAGCCGCACCACCAACACGAGAAACAGAAATACCTGGGTTAACCGCTGGACGTAAGCCAGAGTTAAACAGATCAGTCTCAAGGAAGATCTGACCGTCAGTAATCGAAATTACGTTGGTCGGTACGAATGCAGATACGTCACCCGCCTGAGTTTCAATAATAGGCAGCGCGGTTAACGAACCGGTTTTACCTGTTACTGCACCTTTAGTGAACTTTTCTACATAATCTTCGTTTACGCGTGAAGCACGCTCTAGTAAACGAGAGTGTAGATAAAATACGTCACCAGGATAAGCTTCACGGCCTGGTGGACGCTTCAGTAGTAACGAGATCTGACGGTAAGCAACTGCTTGCTTAGACAGGTCATCGTATACGATCAGAGCATCTTCACCGCGGTCGCGGAAGTATTCACCCATAGCACAACCAGAGTACGGTGCTAAGTATTGCAGCGCAGCAGCTTCAGAAGCTGTAGCAACCACAACGATAGTGTTAGCTAATGCACCGTGTTCTTCTAGCTTACGCACTACGTTAGCGATAGTAGAAGCCTTTTGGCCTACTGCTACGTATACGCACTTAATGCCAGAATCGCGCTGGTTGATGATTGCGTCGATCGCCATGGCTGTTTTACCAGTTTGACGGTCGCCAATGATCAATTCACGTTGGCCACGACCGATTGGGATCATAGCGTCAACGGCTTTATAACCAGTTTGAACGGGTTGATCTACTGACTTACGCTCGATAACACCAGGAGCAATCACTTCAATAGGAGAGAAACCATCGTTGTTGATAGCTCCTTTTCCGTCAATAGGCTCACCCAGAGTGTTAACTACGCGGCCTAACAGGCCACGACCGACTGGAACTTCCAGAATACGGCCAGTAGTTTTAACTTTTACGCCCTCTGCTAAATCAGCATAAGGGCCCATTACTACGGCACCGACAGAATCACGTTCAAGGTTCAACGCGATTGCAAAACGGCTACCAGGCAGTTCGATCATTTCACCTTGCATCACATCGGCTAGGCCGTGGATGCGGATAATGCCGTCACTAACCGCAACGATAGTACCTTCGTTACGAGATTCGCTAACGACTTCGAACTGCTCGATCCGCTGCTTAATCAGATCGCTGATTTCAGTGGAATTCAGTTGCATGCTCAAACTCCCAATTACGACTGCAGCTTTTCAGACAGACGCGATAACTTACCGCGGACAGAGCCATCAATGACTAAGTCACCTGCCTTAATGATTACACCGGCGATAAGCGCGGCGTCAGTGCTGCAATTCAGCTTAACTTTGCGTGCGAGACGTTTCCCTAAAGAAATACTGATCTGCTGCTGTTGTTCAGAGCTGAGCTCAGCTGCAGAAACCACATCGGCTTCCACTTCTTTTGCCCACTCATTACGGTATTGAGCAAAAAGCTCAGATACAGCAGGTAGTACCTTTAAGCGACCGTTTTCAGCCATTACCTTTATCAAGTTTTGACCTTGCTCATTGATTTGCTCACCACACACACTGATAAAGAGTGCGGCGAGTTTGGTGCTGGCTAAAGAGCCAGTCAGCAGTGGCTGCATGGTTTCGTTTTCACTAACCAATGCGGCAAACGTGAGCATTTCGGCCCAGGTATCCACTGCGTTGTGTTCAACAGCAACGTCAAAAGCTGCCTTTGCGTAAGGGCGAGCGATGGTGGTTAATTCAGCCATAACTCAAACTCCCTTATCAAATTTCAGCGACTAGTTTATTAACTATGTCACTGTGGGCGGCTGGATCAATAGAACGCTCAAGGATCTTCTCAGCACCCATGATGGCAAGAGTAGCAACCTGCTTACGCAGATCCTCTTTCACGCGATTACGTTCAGCTTCAATTTCTGCTTTACCCTGAGCGATGATTTTGGCACGCTCAGCGTCTGCTTCGGCTTTAGCTTCTTCCACTATTTGAGCTTTACGCTTGTTAGCTTGCTCAATAATTTCGTTAGCCGTCACCTTGGCTTCTTTTAGTTGGTCAGTCGCTTTCGCTTGAGCCAACTCTAGGTCTTTTACCGCACGATCAGCATCAGCTAGACCGTCAGCAATCCTTTTTTGGCGCGCTTCGATGGCATTCATCAAAGGGGGCCATACAAACTTCATGCAAAACCACACGAAGATGATAAAGGCGACCGTCTGACCGATTAGGGTAGCGTTGAAATTCACAACAGCCTCCTATTTAGAGTTAAGACAGAAGCGTTTTCTTACAGCATTGCACCCAGTGGGTTGGTGAACAGCATGAATAATGCGATACCAACACCGATCATTGTTACGGCGTCTAACAGACCCGCTACGATGAACATTTTAACTTGCAGCATAGGAGCCATTTCTGGTTGACGCGCAGCGCCTTCCAGGAACTTGCCACCTAATAAGCCGAAACCGATTGCAGTACCAAGAGCACCCATACCAATCAGCAGAGCAACAGCGATAGCTGTCATGCCTAAAATCGTTTCCATCTGTATCTCCAGTATCTAAAATCTAAATCTAATTAGTTGATGATTTAGTTTAAAATTTCTTCAGCAATCCTTAATGATCTTCATGGGCCATGCTTAAGTAAACAATGGTCAACATCATGAAGATAAACGCCTGCAGCGTGATAACCAAAATGTGGAAAATTAACCAACCTAGTTGCAGAGTCACACCTAGGGAAGATAATAACAAGTTGGTACCATACATCAGCGCAATAAGGATGAAGATCAACTCACCTGCGTACAAGTTACCGAATAGACGCAATGCCAATGAAATTGGTTTAGCGATTAAGGTAACAGTCTCTAATAGGAGGTTGACGGGTATCATTGCCTTATGGTTAAAGGGCTGTAGCGTCAGTTCTTTAACAAAACCAGACACGCCTTTGACCTTAATGCTGTAGTAAATAATCAGCACAAACACACCGATAGCTAAGCTGAAGGTGATGTTTACATCAGTCGTCGGAACCACTTTTAAGTATGGAATTCCCGCTAAACTTGCTAGCCAAGGCAGCCAGTCTACAGGGAGCATATCCATGAAGTTCATCATGAATACCCATACAAAAATGGTCAGAGCTAAAGGCGCGATCACGGCATTGCGGCCATGAAAACTTTCTTTCACGCTGTTATCAACGAACTCCACGATCATCTCGATAAAGCATTGCAGCTTACCGGGAACACCTGAAGTCGCTTTTTTACCAACACTACGGAAAATCCACAGGAACAGAACACCAAGACCAACCGAAAAGAACAACGAATCAATGTGCCATGTCCAGAAGCCTTCACCAACGTGTAGGTTGGTAAGGTGATGCTGGATATAGCCCTGCGGTGTTAACGCTTCACCAGTTGCAGCCATGATTCATCCCACTTAACTTTGCTTGAAGTATAAAGGAGCTGTCCAATGCACGATCAACGTCAGCACGTAACAAACAAAAAGAGGCATAAATGCGACCTTAAGATTGATAAACACTAGCGAAAACATTGCGATGGTTAACAGCAACTTTACCGCTTCCCCCCAGTAAAAAGTTTTAATCACTTTTGCAGCTGAACTTGCTCCCGTATGGGAGAAAGCGAGGGTCGCGAATACAAAATTAGGGAGCACAGCAATTGAACCACCTGCTAATGCAGAATAGCCAAACTGAACTCCCCACACGACGAAAAAGAGAATTGAAGCACCCCCAGCCACCGCCGCCTGCATCATCACCAATTTATAGGCTGACCACCGGCCACGACGCGCTAAAACCTTACTCAACTCATCCTCTCCGCATTTATACTTTTTGTTTCGATGACCGGATGACAAATATCCGTATTTATGTCGATGCACAAAAAGCTTGCGAAAGTATACCTTTTCACGCCTTCATTGCAACTTTGAGATAAGGAAAAACAGCACTTTTAACGTGATATAGCGCCAAAACAGTCAAAATCCAAAATTAACATATGTCACAAATTTACATTAAAAACTGTTAATCTACAGACATTAACGAATTTTGCTAAGAATTCCGTCTAATTCAGCCAGATTCTGATAGTTAATTACAATTTTACCCTTCCCCTTACTGCTATGAGCGATCGAAACCTTGGCACCTAATCTTTCAATTAACTGCTGCTCTAAACGACAAACATCTTGATCTTTAGTCGTAGTTTCGACGGGTTTGGGTGGATTTAAGGTTTGATTAATCAATCGTTCAGTTTCGCGAACGGTTAATTCCTTGGCTGCCACTAATCTCGCCAGATTTGTTTGTTCTTCCCCCTCAATTGCGAGCAAAGCGCGCGCATGGCCCATATCAATATCGCCATACTCGAGTAAACGCTTAACAGGCTCATTTAAACCGTTTAAACGTAACAAGTTAGATACACTCGCCCGAGATTTTCCCACAACATCGGCGACCTGTTGGTGAGTCAGTTCAAATTCTTGCATTAAACGTTGTAATGCAATGGCTTCTTCCATGGCATTTAAGTCTTCACGCTGAATGTTTTCGATCAAGGCGATAGCAATAGCGGCATCATCGGGAACCGCTTTAACGATACAAGGGATTTTTTCAACACCCGCCAATTGGGAAGCGCGCCAACGGCGCTCACCGGCAATAATCTCATACTGGTTATTGCTAACTGGGCGCACTACAATCGGCTGGATAATGCCTTGATTACGGATGGAATGGGCAAGTTCTTCCAATGCCTCGGGAGACATGTCCTTACGAGGTTGGTATTTTCCCGGCTGTAATAGGTCGAGATCAAGATGGATAAGTTCTTCTTTTTTATCGACAACGACCACTTCTTCCGTGTGTTTTTTACTCGCGGCGTGGCTATTACTCAGTAAGGCATCTAAGCCTTTACCTAACCCTCTTTTCTTTAACGTCATGGTTTTCCTTTACGCTCGCTTAGCCTGAGTTTTCTGTTCGGAACGGCGGATCATCTCACCAGCCAGCGCTAAATATGCTTTAGCTCCCGCGCTCGATTTATCATAATACATAGCGGGTGCACCAAAGCTCGGCGCTTCGGCCAAACGCACGTTACGCGGGATCACAGTGCGATACACCTTATCGCCAAAGTGTTGTTTTAGCTGATCGGACACATCATTTGAAAGACGATTACGCGGATCATACATAGTGCGTAAAATCCCTTCTATCCCAAGACCAGGATTCACCACGGCAGCCAATTTGGTGATGGTATCGATCAAGGCGGTTAAACCTTCCAGTGCAAAGTACTCACACTGCATTGGCACCAGCACAGAATCCGCCGCCGACATAGCATTAACCGTCAACATGTTGAGCGAAGGAGGGCAATCGATAAATATATAATCGTATTGATCTTTTATCGGCGCGAGCGCATTACGTAAGCGCACTTCACGGGCAAAAAACTCCATGAGTTTGATTTCTGCCGCAGTCACATCGCCATTACTGGCAATTAGATCGTATTTTCCCGTGGTGTCTTTGACCACTATTTCATCGAAGGGCTTTTCTTCTACCAGCAGTTCGTAAGCCGTGTTTTCGACTTCGTATTTATCGACACCGCTGCCCATAGTGGCATTGCCCTGTGGATCAAGATCGATCAGTAGCACTTTACGCTTAGTCGCGGCTAATGAGGCGGCTAAATTGACACAAGTTGTTGTTTTCCCTACGCCACCTTTCTGGTTGGCCACGGCAATTACTTTACCCACAATGTCACCCTGTATGTAAATTCTGGTTTATTGCCTACTTAAAAATCCATTCAAAATGAGGAGCTTTAAGCCTGTTATTCTTTGATTATTTTGAGTAAATGTCTTTGCTCATCGAGTTTTGGCACCTTGAGTTCGATGGTTTCAGTTATCGCAAAGCCAGCGGGGATTTGTTGCATCTCTTCATCACTCAGTTGTCCCTTGAGCGCATAAAATTGCCCATGCTCAGCAGGCAAGTGATGGCACCATGTCAACATATCATGGATTGACGCAAAGGCACGGCTTAGCACACCATCGAACTTTTGCTCGGGTTGATAGGCCTCAACTCGGCTTTCTATCGAACTGATATTATGAATGCCTAATTCGAAGGCTACTTGTTTTTGAAAACGAATGCGTTTACCTAAGCTATCAAGTAGCACAAAAGTTTTACCAGGATTCATAATCGCCAATGGGATGCCAGGCAGTCCAGGACCAGTTCCAACATCAATAAAGCGTTCACCTTGCAGATGTTTTGATACCACTAAGCTGTCCATGATATGACGGACAAGCATGATCTCGGGATCTCTTACTGAGGTTAAGTTATAGGCTTTATTCCATTTGTTGAGCATGCCAACAAAATCAAGCAGTTGCTTTTTCTGCTCAGCGGTAGCGGGCAGATTAATTTCGGCTAAATAGGCCTCTAACTGGGCAGATAACACTGAACAACCTCAACAAAAATGCAATGATAAACTCGTCGGCTATTATGAAGCCCTGAAACGTCGAAGGGAAGCCTGAATGCTTCCCTTCTGCGACCAAACTGGCGATTAAGCTAGCTTTTACGCGCTCTTGCGTAATAAACCACGTTTTTTCAGATGTACTAGCAGAATTGAAATCGCTGCTGGGGTGATACCTGAGATACGTGACGCTTGACCAATGGTTTCAGGCTTATGGCTATTTAACTTAGCAATCACCTCATTTGAAAGCCCAGGAACCTCTTTGTAATCAAGGTTCAATGGCAAGCCCGTGTTCTCATTACGTACCGCTTTATTGATCTCTTCCTGCTGACGTTGAATATAACCAGAATATTTCACTTGGATCTGGACCTGCTCAGCGGCGAGTGGATCGGTAAGACCAGGACCAAAGCCTTCAATTTGCATCAGTTTGTTGTAATCCATTTCTGGACGACGAAGTAATTCTTCAAAAGATGCTTCGCGAGAAATAGGCGTATTCAAGTGCGGATTTAACACTGGCACTAATGGAGAGTTTGGATGGATCCACTGGCTACGTAGACGTTGTAGCTCTAATTCGATCGATTCCAGTTTTTCACTGAAAGACGCCCAGCGCGCATCATCCACCAGACCCAGTGCACGACCTTTTGCGGTTAAACGCAGATCGGCGTTGTCTTCACGTAGCAATAGGCGGTATTCGGCACGGCTGGTAAACATGCGGTAGGGTTCTTTAGTGCCTAACGTCGATAAATCGTCAACCAATACTCCGATGTAAGCTTCATCGCGACGAGGGCACCAAGCTTCTTTGCCTTGAACTTGCAGTGCTGCGTTCATGCCAGCGAGTAAACCTTGGGCGCCAGCTTCTTCATAACCGGTTGTACCGTTGATCTGGCCAGCAAAAAATAATCCATTAATGGTTTTGGTTTCTAACGAGTTTTTAAGATCTCTAGGATCAAAATAATCGTACTCAATCGCGTATCCTGGACGTACGATCTCAGCATTTTCCATCCCTTTGATCGAACGAACCAAATTTAACTGTACATCAAAGGGAAGACTGGTAGAGATCCCGTTAGGGTAAATCTCATTGGTGTTTAAGCCTTCTGGTTCGATAAAGATCTGGTGCGATGATTTATCAGAAAAACGATGGATCTTGTCTTCGATAGAAGGGCAGTAACGTGGGCCGATCCCCTCGATAACACCGGAGTACATTGGGCTTCTATCTAAACCTCCACGAATAATATCGTGGGTTTTTTCATTGGTATGGGTGATCCAACAAGAAATTTGTTTCGGGTGATGGCTCAAATCGCCCATAAATGACATTACAGGTAATGGCGTATCACCTTTTTGTTCTGTCATCTGAGTAAAATCGATGGTATTGGCGTCTATACGTGGTGGTGTACCGGTTTTTAAACGGCCAACACGGATAGGCAACTCGCGTAAACGATGGGCGAGTGCGATAGATGGTGGATCGCCTGCACGACCGCCACTGTAGTTTTCTAACCCTATATGGATCTTACCACTGAGGAAAGTCCCTGCGGTTAATACGACAGCAGCGGCTTCGAAGGCTAATCCCATCTGGGTAACGACACCGATAACGCGATCATTTTCTACAACAAGATCATCTACAGCTTGTTGGAAAATACGTAAGTTAGGTTGGTTTTGCAGAATATTTTGGATCTTATGACGATATAACGCGCGATCTGCCTGTGCACGAGTTGCTCTTACTGCTGGGCCTTTACTCGAGTTTAAGGTTCTAAATTGGATCCCTGCATAGTCGGTTGCGATCGCCATTGCACCGCCTAATGCATCGATTTCTTTAACCAAATGACCTTTACCAATGCCACCGATCGCAGGGTTACATGACATTTGTCCTAAAGTATCAAGATTATGCGTTAGCAATAATGTCTTAGAACCCATTCTTGCTGCGGCTAATGCGGCTTCAGTTCCGGCATGACCACCACCAACTACAATAACATCAAACCGTTCATGAAAATGCATGACCTTACCTTTAAAAACTTAAGTGACCCAATGAGAGCCGATCATTTTAGCATTTGCTTTGATTGAGGTGAATGATCATTTTTCGAAAATAGATCCAGTGGATCGGGACTAATAGATCTTAAGATCTTTATATAGATCTTCTTATTATGTTTACTATTAGGATCGCACTTTCCTGTGGGTAAGGCTAACTTCTCTTTTATATCAGTGGTTAATGATCTTTTGATCCTGTGATCTAACCGAGATCTACTGTCATTAAAGGTGGGGATAGATCCGCTATTTATCCACAGGGTGGATCTTTAAGCGGATCATGATGTGAATAGCACAGAGGTTGATCAGATCTAAATAATAGTTTATCCACAAAAATATACATATAAATAGTTTTTTGTGGATAAATAAGATCTAAACTGTGGGTTGTTTCAGGTATTTTGAAAATGAGGATCTTAAATTTGATCTTGCCATTGTGCCAACCACGCTAAAGCTGGGTCTTCTGGCACAGGATCCTGTTGTACATCGATCTGGATCTTATCCACAAACGCTTTTGCACCGCTATATTCAAGTCCATCAACAAGCTTCTCTGGGCCTTGGCAAAAGGTGTCATAACTCGAATCACCAATGGCACATAATGCGAACTTAATTTGGTGTAGATTTGGTGTATTGAGTAGAACTTCTTTACAAAATGGCTGTAGATTATCGGGAAGATCACCTGCGCCATGGGTTGATGAAACGATGATCCAGAGGGAATAGGGTTGCAGTGAATCCAGTGTTGGACTTAAAAAAGTGTCTACTTCATGCCCTAATTTGGTCAGCTGAGCCTGCATTTCATCTGCAATATATTCGCTGCTGCCGAGGGTGGTACCGACTAATATAGCAATTTTGGTCATTGTTACTGCTCTCTGTGGTCGTTAATTTTCTATTATTTTTGGGGCTTACATCTACTTAGCGTATTTTGTTGTATAAATTTAGCCAATATTGATTCGCAGTCTGTTAGTATCCTTGGCTGCAATCTTGGTTTTATACCGATAACCTTAAGTTTTTTATAACAATTATAATAGGATAACAGATGACTACACCTGTTGATGCGCCAAAATGGCCACGTCAAATCCCCTATATTATTGCCAGTGAAGCTTGTGAGCGTTTCAGCTTTTACGGCATGCGCAACATTCTAACACCTTTCTTAATGACAGCACTTTTGCTGTCCATTCCGGAGGAGCTCCGTGGCGCTGTAGCTAAGGATGTGTTCCATTCCTTTGTAATTGGTGTGTACTTTTTCCCATTATTGGGTGGCTGGATTGCGGATAGATTTTTTGGTAAGTACAACACCATTCTTTGGTTAAGCTTACTTTATTGCGTGGGCCATGCTTTTTTGGCGATTTTTGAGCACAGTGTGCAAGGTTTTTATACTGGGTTATTTTTAATTGCTTTAGGTTCTGGTGGGATAAAACCTTTAGTATCTTCCTTTATGGGCGATCAATTTGATCAGACTAATAAGTCATTGGCTCAAAAAGCCTTTGATATGTTCTACTTTACGATCAATTTTGGTTCTTTCTTCGCATCCTTATCTATGCCATTGTTACTTAAAAACTTTGGTGCCGCTGTTGCTTTCGGGATCCCCGGCGTGCTGATGTTTATAGCGACGGTATTTTTCTGGTTAGGTCGTAAGCGTTATGTGCATATGCCACCAGAACCAAAGGATCCCCATGGTTTTTTACCTGTGATCCGCAGCGCCTTGCTTACTAAAGTGGAAGGTAAGGGAAATATCGGTTTAGTGTTGGCACTAATTGGTGGGATATCTGCTGCCTATGCGCTGGTGAATATCCCAACTCTAGGAATCGTCGCGGGCCTTTGTAGTGCTATGGTGCTACTCATGGGATTTGTTGGGGCTGGCGCTTCATTACAACTTGAGCGTGCTCGAAGCTGTCATCCTGATATTGCGGTAGATGGTGTACGTTCAGTCCTTCGAATTTTGGTTTTATTTGCGTTGGTGACCCCATTTTGGTCGTTATTCGATCAAAAGGCTTCGACTTGGATTTTGCAGGCCAATGATATGGTTAAACCTTCGTGGTTTGAACCTGCAATGATGCAGGCTTTAAATCCACTGTTAGTGATGTTATTGATCCCATTCAATAACTTTGTGTTATACCCCGCGATTGAGCGTATGGGGATTAAGTTAACCGCATTACGTAAAATGGGGGCGGGTATTGCCATTACTGGATTGAGTTGGATTGTGGTGGGGACGATTCAATTGATGATGGATGGTGGTTCAGCACTTTCGATCTTCTGGCAAATTCTACCTTACGCTTTGCTGACTTTTGGTGAAGTTCTGGTTTCGGCAACAGGATTAGAGTTTGCCTATAGCCAAGCGCCTAAAGCGATGAAAGGGACAATCATGAGTTTTTGGACGCTTTCAGTTACCGTTGGTAACCTCTGGGTATTGCTTGCCAATGTGAGTGTTAAAAGTCCTGCTGTGACTGAGCAAATAATGCAAACGGGGATGAGCGTGACGGCATTCCAAATGTTTTTCTTTGCGGGTTTTGCTATTTTGGCGGCATTAGTGTTTGCACTGTATGCCCGTTCATATCAAATGCAAGATCACTACCGGCAGGTATGATTGAGCTGATATTTTTGGGATTAAGATGTTTAAATTGTGGTAATTCATTGGTTTAAGCCAATGATGCTGCAAAATGCCAGCCAATTTAAGCCTTAAATTGGCTGGCAAAACACCTCTGTTCGGGTTAATAGATGAATAAACGCTCCTGTCGCTTATGTGCAACTAAAATCAATCCCAATCGACTGATTGTTATATCAGTTACTCCATTTTTGTGCTTAACAAAGTATGTAAGATCGGTAAATCAACGTGTCTTTTAGCGGTTATGGCATAAAAACTTTCAGTCACACAATCTAAGGCCGCGTAGTTTTTCAATAGTCCCGCTTGAATCTCATCTTGTACAACCACTTCAGGTACCACGGCCACCGCACCCGAATCCCGTGCTAATAGTCTGAGCATCGCCATATCATCGACTTCTGCATAAGGGGTTAGTGAGAGACCATGTTGCTCGCAGTACAAATCAAATTGCCTACGAATATCACTGTCGGGGCCTGGTAATAGTAATTTTACTTTTGTGAGATCCTCTGGAAAGCGTAATGCATTGAATTCCACTTTATTTGGGCCGACTAAGCATACGCCTTGCTGAGCAATTAATTTACAGCGCCAAGGGGTTGAAGAGTCCGATGCCACAGGGCGATTTGAGAGGATCAAATCTAATTTATGTACACGCAATTGCTCGAGTAGATCATCAAAGTTGGATGATTTTAAAGCAAGTTTGACGTTATTTAATTTAATGACCGGGCGTAGTAAGTTTTCTTGGAAATTGCGTGAAAGGGTCGCCACTGCACCTATTCTTAGTAGCTGAAGCCTTTGGTGCTCGCCATTTTCCATAACTGAAAGCAATTCGTGGCCTAAATTAAAAATTCCTTCAGCGTACTCGAGAACGAGATGCCCAACCTCTGTCAGTAATAATGCTCGGCCTTGACGGTGAAACAGATCATGCCCTAGTTGTTCCTCTAACTGTCTGATCTGGGATGATAAAGCCGATTGTGAAATGTTTAGCCTCTGGGAGGCTCGAGTTAAATGTCCTTCTTTAGCGACAGTCCAGAAGTAATGTAGATGGTGAAAATTGAGGTTTCTCATAGAATCGTTCACTTATATAGAACGTTATGTGAATATCTATCTATTTTACATCTCATCACTGATACGGCAACAATAGCCTTCCTTATTCAGCGTCGTTATCGCTTTGTAGATAATATTGAGTAAGGCTAGGTTTGCTTAAAGTTAAGAATTGTCCCCTCACTTCAGGAGTGAGTATTCATCATGGATCATCAATCACATTATAAAATGCCAAAGCGAATTGCCCTGTTAAGCAAACATGGCAAGGCGGCACAAATTGCGCCAATTCTGTCGCCACTTGGGATTGAAATTGTCGCAACGGATGCATTTGATACCGACATGCTGGGCACCTTTTCTGGAGAAGTTGAGCGTACGCTTTCACCACTAGAGTGCGCTAAGAAAAAAGCGCGACTTGCCTGTGAGCTAACCGGTTTAGAGGCTGGGTTAGGCAGCGAAGGTAGTTTTGGGGGAGGGCCTTTGCCAGGAATAATGGATTGGGATACGGAGCTGATCGTACTGCATGATGCAAGGCAAAATATTGATATCGTAGCGAATGTATCTGGTCCGGTAAGCTTGCAAAGTTTCCAAGGGGATGATGTGAGTGCACTTAGTGCGGCGTTATCTGGTGCTGAAGAGGGTCAAGCGTGGATAGTTAAGGTTGATGGTCATACGATCAAAGGTGTAGCTAATCTAGATATGTTGCTGGCCACATTAGAAGCGATGAATCTAGGGCCTGAAAATGGTCGTTTTACTTACCCAATTGATGTCGTTCCAGACCTTCGCGCGATGCATTCTCCGCTGCGGCAGAAATATATTATTAAGGCCGCACAGCAACTGGTTGAGCGCCTTCAAACACATTGCCCACAATGTCATCAAGCGGATTTCTGGCTGCGCGATCGCATCGTGGGTTTGCCTTGCCGCGAGTGTGGTACGCCAACAGATCTCGCTAAAGCTTTTATCCGTCAATGTCTTCACTGCCAATATCAACAAATTGAAACCAAAGAGGAGAGAGTGGCAGATCCTTATCGTTGCCACTGGTGTAATCCATGAAAACAGAAAGACTTAATGCACTCAATCCTGCTGATTTACAGCGTGCAGGAGAGTTGCTAATCGCGGGCAAACTAGTAGCGGTACCGACTGAAACTGTCTATGGGCTTGCGGCGGATGCCAGCAACCCTGAAGCGGTTGAACAGATTTTTTCGGCTAAACAACGTCCTAGAAATCATCCACTCATAACTCATATTGGCAGCATCGATCAGCTTTCTCGTTGGGTTAACGTTATTCCAGATTGGGTTGCACCACTTGCCGAGGCGTTTTGGCCTGGGCCGCTGACACTTATCTTTGAGCGTCATCCCTCGGTTTCGGATGTTATAACTGGTGGATTGCCCAGTATTGCGATAAGAATGCCTGATCATCCGGTGCTTTTATCACTACTGCAACAGTTCAATATTGCCGTTGCTGCTCCATCTGCAAACTTACATAAAAAACTCAGCCCGACTAGTGCAGAGCAAGTATTGAGTGGGCTTGATGGAAGGATTGCTGCCGTACTCGATGGTGGCATTTGCAGTGTGGGTACTGAGTCGACTATTTTACGGATCAGTGAAAATCAAGCTGAGATTTTGCGAAGTGGTCCATTATCCGCGAGGGATTTTCAGCCCTACTTACCGTTCCCCGTTATTACGCCTCAATTCCATCAAGAAGCTATTTCTGGCAATATGAAAGTCCATTATCAACCTAATGCCAAAGTAGTGATTTGTGCTGCTGCTTCACTTGCAACGCAATTTTATGCAGAGCCTGAAGCTACGGGGATATTGGGATATTCTGCACAGATGGAAAATATCCATTGCCAACATAAGCTGATATTACCGAACAACCACCAAGGATATCGACAAGCACTTTATGCCTCTCTTTACGCATTAGACCTAAAGGGGATTAAAACACTTTTGGTTGAAGCGCCGCCTCGTCTTGAGGAGTGGGCTGATATTTGGGATCGATTAAACCGCGCGGCTGCGGAATAGCTTCTCTGTGGTAGGGTCCAGTTTTTTGCAAAAAAATGCCCCTCGTTAAAATGTTAACGAGGGGCATATGCTTTTTGATAGCAACCTTTTAATCATCAATAAAATATTTAAAAATCATAATGTTGATTTTAATTTATCGGATGCGTTTACTCTTTTACTTCCCGATACAGAATGAGCTGAAAATTTTGCCGAGTAGATCGTCTGAAGTAAAACGGCCTGTGATTTCAGACAGGGCGAGTTGCGCCATTCTGAGCTCTTCTGCTAACAGTTCACCTGCGAGGTAAATCTCTAATTGTTCTTTACCGAGTTGCAGATGGCTTGCGGCAACATCTAATGCTTCGAGGTGACGACGACGGGCGATAAAGCCACCTTCGAGATTACTCTGATAACCCATCAAGGATTTAAGGTGTTGCTTTAATTCCTCAACGCCAAGGCCGGTTTTGGCCGAGATCCGATACACGCTGTAACCTTTTTCTTCGGTCATGGCGAGGTTCTCACCGGTGAGATCGGCCTTATTGCGGACAACGGTCACGCCTAAATTGGCGGGGAGACGATCGATAAAATCGGGCCAAATATCGTGGGGATCGACGGCATCCGTGGTGGTGCCATCGACCATAAATAACACCCGATCGGCGCTGTTGATTTCATTCCAAGCGCGCTCGATACCGATTTGTTCAACCGTATCTGTGGTATCCCGTAAACCTGCGGTGTCGATAATATGCAGTGGCATACCATCTAAATGAATGTGTTCGCGCAGCACATCGCGAGTGGTGCCAGCTATTTCGGTCACAATGGCCGACTCTTTACCCGCGAGCGCATTAAGTAGACTGGATTTTCCGGCATTGGGGCGACCGGCAATCACCACCTTCATCCCTTCGCGGATAATCGAGCCTTGCTTGGCACTGGCTTGGACGGCGCTGAGTTTGTCGATGATTTTGTAGAGCGCGTTGGCAATTTTGCCATCACTTAAAAAGTCGACTTCTTCATCGGGGAAATCAATCGCGGCTTCGACGTATAAACGCAGATGGGTGACTTGATCCACCAGCTCATGCACTTCCTTCGAAAACTCACCTTGCAGTGATTGCAGCGCGCTTTTGGCGGCTTGTTCACTAGTGGCATCGATAAGGTCGGCAATGGCTTCGGCCTGGGTTAAGTCCAGCTTGTCGTTCATAAATGCCTGTTCGCTAAACTCACCGGGTTTGGCGATGCGAATGCCTTCGACTTCGAGCACGCGTTTGATCAGCATATCGAGGACGATTTGACCACCGTGGCCCTGCAGCTCTAATACATCTTCACCCGTGAAGGAATTAGGGCCTTTAAAAAACAGTGCGATACCTTGGTCTATCACTTGGCCTGAGGCATTTTTAAAGTCGCAGTAATCGGCGTAACGGGGTTTAGGTAAATGACCCAAAACGGCCATGGCCACATCGGTTGCCTTATCACCAGAGATTCGAATGATACCCACGCCGCCCCGTCCGGGCGCGGTGGCTTGTGCCACGATAGTGTCAGTTGTCACGGAAATACCCATTAATATCGATCAAATTACCTAAAGGAAAAGGCGGCCAATGAAGCCGCCTTTTTGAATATGCTGAGCTGTTAGCTCCTATCTAGCGCTTGGGCTTATTTTAAGCCTTTTTTCTCTAGACCTGCATAAATAATCTTCTGCTGGATGATGGCAACAATGTTACCTACTAACCAGTACAGTACCAGACCCGATGGGAACCACAGGAAGAATACGGTAAAGATCACTGGCATCCATTGCATCATCTTCACTTGCATTGGGTCCATTGTCGGTGCGATGGGTTGCATTTTTTGCATCACAAACATGGACACACCCATCAGCAGCGGCAGAATGTAGTATGGATCTTGTACTGATAAGTCGTGGATCCATAACATAAATGGTGCGTGACGCAGCTCGAAGCTCTCTAGCAATACCCAGTATAGGGCAATAAAGATTGGCATCTGTAAAATAATAGGTAAACAGCCACCCATAGGGTTAACTTTTTCCTTCTTATACAGTTCCATCATGGCTTGACCCATCTTTTGACGGTCATCGCCGAAACGCTCTTTTAGTTCCTGCAGTTTTGGCTGTAGGTTACGCATCTTAGCCATTGAGGTGTACTGCGCTTTGGTAAGCGGGAACAGTAAACCACGAACGGTTAAGGTGATCAGGATAATTGCCACACCCCAGTTACCCACAAATGATTGATAGAACATCAATAACCAGTGGATTGGAACGGCTAACCACCAAAGGAAACCGTAATCAACTACTAGGTTTAAGGTATCAGATAACGCAGATAGCGCTTTTTGATCTTTAGGGCCAACATAGAACTGTGAGCTAATTTCTTGCGTTGCACCTGGTGCAATATCATATACCGCGCCACGGAAACCAATGTTAGCTAAACCGCCAGCGCTTACACTCGAGAAAATGGTGTTGCTATCGGTTGCTGGTGGGATCCAAGCTGATACGAAGTAATGTTGCAGCATCGCCGCCCAACCACCGAGAGTCGGTTGATTGAGGTTGCTCTTGCTCATATCTTCAAACTTGTACTTTTCGTAACGTACATCTTGAGTCGAAAATGCCGCGCCACGGTAAGTTGGCATCATCATGCTGCTTTCAGATGGCTTGATGGTCTGTTTAATCTGACCGTACATCTGAACTTGCAATGGAGCAGCTGAGGTGTTGTTGATTTTGTAATCGATATCAACATTAAACTTGCCACGATGGAATACAAACACTTTTGTGTAAGTCACACCGTTATCAGCCACATAGGTCAGTGGTACTTCTAAGGTGTCTTGGCCATCGGCTAAGGTAAATTCAGTTTTGCTGGCGGCAAATGCGGCGCGACCTTTAGCACTGCTATCGATACCATCACGGCCAATTAGGCCACTCTGAGCGATATAAGTGTAATCTTTGGTTTGCTCAAGCAAAACAAATGGCTGGTCTTTACCCTGTTCCAATTTATGTGAAACCAGTGCAGCAAAAACAATATCACCACCCACAGGGTTGATTTGCACATCGAGCTGATCGGTTTTAACCGTGATTAGATTTTGCGTCGCAGCGACTGCTGCTGGCACACCAGTATCCGCTTCTGGAACATCAGCACTGTGATTAGTGGTCGCATTCGCCACTACAGACGATTCGGTTGCAACGGGTTTTGGAGCTTTGTCTGCTTGCCACTGTTGCCACAGCAAAAAGCTGACAAACAGTAGTCCTATTAGCAATATATTGCGTTGAGATTCCATAGCCTATTTATTACACCTGTCATTTTTAGGGGGGACGGGATCACTACCGCCGGGATGCAAAGGGTGACATTTTAATATGCGTTTCAATGCAAACCAACAACCTTTCGCGGTTCCGTGCACTTTTATTGCCTCAATGGCGTAATGAGAGCAAGTGGGATTGAAACGACATCGAGGTCCCAAGATTGGGCTGATGAAGATTTGATAGCCACGAATAAACGTGGTTGCTAGCCATTGTAGCGGCGACTGAGTTTGCGCCATAGCTTTTCTATCAACTTGTTGAGTTCGGCATTTTCCATTTCCATCACCCCATTTCTAACCAGCACAACAATATCAAGATGAGGAATATTGTGTTGATTGAGGCGAAAACTATCTCTGATCACTCGCTTAATGCGATTTCGCTGATTGGCACGTTTTACGTAGCGTTTAGCAACAGTAAGACCCAGACGCGGATGTTGTTCCGAATTAGGAATGGCAAGCAAGGTTATTTCAGCAGAAGATGCTTTGATGGGATTGGAAAATACAGATTTAAATTGCGCGGGAGTTAGCAAGCGTAACTCCCGCGTAAAGGTATAGCTAGTCAACTAGTTATCCACTTAATTAAGCAGATAAACGAGCGCGACCTTTCGCACGACGACGTGCAAGCACCTTACGGCCGCCTGCAGTAGCCATACGAGCGCGGAAGCCGTGAGAACGCTTGCGCTTCAGGTTGCTAGGTTGAAAAGTACGTTTACTCATGATGGCAATCCGTCTTTGTTATTAGTGAACATATCCTTATCTCCACGAATAGAGGTAAGGGTAAAAAAGAGGCCGAATTGTAATCACTTTACTTGTCCCCGTCAACAACGAAAGTCAGCAAGTGGGTTATTTCTGCCAGCGTATCCTTAGATCAACTCCCCCCACACACTATAAGATGTGGATAACTCTGTGTATGGACACTACATCTAGTAGTTAAGAGGATCTGTTAACAGATCAAAGGGGCGCCATTATAGATCAATCTAGATCGCTTAATAAAGCGGGATTTTCCCTATTTGTTGAATAAAAGGATCGAATTTGATCTTTGATGATCGAGGATGCTGACAAAGAATGATCTTGTTGGGGATAATTATTTTTTAAGGATAGCGATCCTTGAGATCTCGCTATAGAATACACCTCTTTTTGATGATCTTTTGGGGATAACTTAGTGGCGGTTTCACTTTGGCAACAATGTATCGGAAGACTGCAAGATGAGCTTTCTGCTCAGCAGTTCAGTATGTGGATCAGACCGTTACAAGCCGAAATGGATGGAGATACTTTGGTGTTATATGCGCCTAACCGCTTCGTGCTCGATTGGGTTAGGGATAAGTACATCAATATCATTAATCAGTTTTTTACTGAGCAAATGGGTAATGATGCGCCTAAGCTACGCTTCGATATCGGTAGTCGTCCGTCCGCGAAAAAGCCAGAACCTGCGCCCGTCGCAGCAGTGCGCGTACCCAATCCCCAAACTAAGGCTTCTGTTGGTACATCATTTAATACCACCGAGCCTGTTACTAACACTAACCATCGCAGCAATATCAATCCAACTTATCAATTCGATAACTTCGTTGAGGGTAAGTCAAACCAACTTGGTAAAGCGGCTGCATTGCAAGTAGCTGAAAATCCAGGCGGTGCATATAACCCACTATTCTTATATGGTGGAACTGGTCTAGGTAAGACTCACTTGTTGCACGCTGTCGGTAACGGGATCATTAAAAATAATCCCAATGCTAAAGTGGTTTATATGCATTCCGAGCGTTTTGTGCAAGACATGGTCAAAGCGCTGCAAAACAATGCGATCGAAGAATTCAAACGCTATTACCGCAGTGTCGATGCACTGTTTATCGACGATATTCAATTCTTTGCCAATAAAGACCGATCGCAGGAAGAATTTTTCCATACCTTTAACGCACTGCTTGAAGGTAACCATCAGATCATCCTGACATCGGATCGTTATCCAAAAGAGATCGACGGGGTAGAGGACAGATTAAAATCCCGCTTTGGTTGGGGCTTAACAGTTGCAATTGAACCGCCAGAGCTTGAAACTCGCGTGGCTATTTTGATGCGTAAAGCCCAAGAGAGCGGCATTAACCTGCCCGATGAAGTGGCCTTTTTTATTGCTAAGCGCTTACGTTCAAACGTACGCGAGTTAGAAGGGGCGTTAAACCGTGTGATCGCCAACGCTAACTTTACTGGTCGCCCAATAACGATTGATTTTGTGCGTGAAGCACTACGTGACCTCTTGGCACTGCAGGAAAAATTGGTCACTATAGACAACATTCAGAAAACCGTAGCTGAATACTACAAAATCAAGATGGCTGATATGTTGTCTAAGCGTCGTTCGCGCAGTGTTGCGCGCCCAAGACAAGTGGCCATGGCGTTATCCAAAGAATTAACTAACCAGAGCTTGCCGGAAATTGGTGATGCCTTTGGTGGTCGAGATCACACCACAGTGTTACATGCCTGTCGTAAGATTGCTCAGCTACGGGAAGAGAGTCACGACATTAAAGAAGATTATGCTAACTTGATTAGAACCTTATCTTCTTAAAATCAAGGAATTTGGACACTATGAAATTTTCAATTGATAGGGACGCCCTATTAAAGCCGCTTCAATTGGTTTGTGGTGCGGTAGAAAGACGCCATAACTTGCCTATTTTGGCAAATCTCCTTGTAGAAGTTAGTGGTCACTCACTCAAATTAACAGGTACTGACCTTGAAGTTGAGTTAGTCGGTCAGGCGGTTATTCATGGTGATATCGAAGAAGGTCGAACTACAGTTCCTGCTAAGAAGCTGTTAGATATCGTTAAATCCTTACCCGAGCAAAGCGAGCTTAAGGTCGAGCAGCAAGATAACAAATGGTTGTTACGCTCTGGCCGTAGCCGTTTCTCGCTGGCAACCCTGCCCGCAGAAGAATATCCCAACGTGGAAGCCTTTCAGGCGGAAATCGAATTCACCCTTAAGCAAGGCGTGCTGAAGTCTTTGATTGATGCGACCCAGTTTTCGATGGCGAACCAAGACGTTCGTTACTATCTGAATGGTTTATTGCTCGAAACCGAAGGTAATGTGCTGCGCGCCATTGCCACCGACGGTCACCGCTTAGCCTTAAGTCACAGAACCATAGATGCACAATTACCTGAAAAACAAGTGATCGTGCCCCGTAAAGGCGTGATGGAAATGGCACGTTTGTTGGAAGCCGATGATTTAGATATCACTATTGCCATTGGCGATAACGCGATTCGCGCGACCAACAGCACCACAGTCTTTACCAGTAAATTAGTCGATGGTCGTTTCCCCGATTATCGCCGCGTGTTACCTAAGGGCGGTGATAAAATCGTTATCGCCAGCCGTAACCACTTCAAGCAAGCTTTAACGCGCGCTTCTATTTTATCGAATGAGAAGTTTCGTGGTGTACGCATTCAGTTAGAGGCGGGGTTACTGAAAATCACCGCTAATAACCCAGAGCAAGAAGAAGCGGAAGAAATCATCGATGTGGATTACAACAATCAGCCACTCGAAATTGGTTTCAACGTCAGTTACTTATTGGACGTGCTCAACAACCTTAAGTCCGATGATGTGCGTATCACTTTAATCGATGGTAACTCGAGTGCTTTATTGGAAAACCACTTGGAAGAAGATTCCATGTATGTGGTTATGCCAATGCGCTTATAGTCATCCTCTTTCTACGCAGTGCCATACGCCGCTTTTTAGCGGCGTATATGTCTTCAGACCTTATCCCTTGTTGCCTTATTAACTCTAATGGATGTGAATTGCGGTATGATAACAGTCCTGAGTCTTGGCCTGAGCCGTCGATGCGGTTTGATGAGTAACGCATGAGCCTTATCCGTCTTAATATTGATTCTTTTCGCAATATTCAATTGGCGCAACTGAGCCCGAGTGAAGGGATTAATCTGATCTATGGTCAAAATGGCAGTGGCAAAACCAGTATTCTTGAGGCGATTTACTTTCTCGGGATGGGGCGTTCGTTTCGCAGCCACTTATCCCAGCGAGTCATCAATAACGACCAGGACAAACTAACCCTGTTTGCGACCTTAAATTTACCCCGCGGCGACAGTAAAATCGGTCTACGGCGTTTTCGCAGTGGCGAAACCGAAGTCAAAATTGACGGTGAAAAGGTCAAACGGCTATCGACTTTAGCTGAAACCTTGCCCATACAAGTCATCACGCCGGAAAGCTTTTCGTTATTGTTTGAAGGTCCAAAATCCCGCAGGCAATTTATTGATTGGGGCGCCTTTCATTCTGACCCACAGTTTTATATGGCGTGGGTGAATGTGAGAAGGGTTCTTAAACAACGAAATCAACTACTTAGAAATAATTCTCCCTATGATCAAATCCAATATTGGGATCGGGAGTTTGTCCGTTATACCGAGCAGGTCACCGAAATACGAAACCGTTATGTAGACTCGTTAAATGAGCTACTTAAGGGTATAATCGAGGAGTTTTTACCGCAGGTGAATGTTAAGGTTTCATTTACCCGCGGCTGGGATAGCAAAACGGATTTTGCACAACTTCTCGAATCACAATATCCCAGAGATTTGGCTACGGGTCATACCGTCAGCGGTCCCCATAAAGCTGACTTAAGACTTCGTGTAGGCACTTTGCCGGCGCAGGATGCCCTGTCCCGTGGTCAATTGAAATTATTAGTCTGTGCACTGCGTATTGCACAGGGAAAGTTGCTCAAACAACAAATAGATAAACACAGTATTTATCTTGTGGATGATCTTCCATCCGAGTTGGATGCACAGCATAGGCAGCTATTGCTGAAACAGCTAGTGGACACTGGTGCACAAGTGTTTGTGACCGCCATTGAGCCAGCAGCAATAGTCGATTCGTTACACACGCCTCCCAGTAGGATGTTCCATGTGGAACACGGACGTGTAACGGTAATTGAATAACCATTGAGAGAATAATATGTCAGAGAATAGTTACGATTCTTCGAGTATTAAGGTCCTTAAGGGCCTTGATGCAGTACGTAAGAGACCTGGGATGTATATTGGTGACACCGACGACGGTACGGGTCTACATCATATGGTGTTCGAAGTAGTCGATAACTCTATCGATGAAGCCTTAGCGGGCCATTGTACTGATATCACAATTACTATCCATGTGGATGGTTCGGTTTCTGTTAAGGATGATGGCCGTGGTATTCCGGTCTCTATCCATGAAGAAGAAGGTGTATCGGCCGCAGAAGTTATCATGACGGTTCTGCATGCTGGTGGTAAGTTCGACGATAACTCCTATAAAGTGTCAGGTGGTCTGCACGGCGTAGGTGTGTCGGTGGTCAACGCGCTTTCTAAAAAGCTGCAATTAACCATTCGCCGCGATGGTAAAGTCCACGAGCAGTTTTACACCCACGGTGTACCTGATGCGCCAATCAAAGAGATTGGTGATGCAACTAAAACGGGTACCGAAATCCGTTTCTGGCCAAGTGAGCAAACTTTCAGTGATGTTGAGTTTCACTTTGAAATCCTGGCTAAACGGGTGCGAGAACTATCGTTCCTTAACTCTGGTGTGGGGATTCGCTTAGTCGACGAGCGTGATAATAAAAACGAATTCTTTAAATACGAAGGCGGTATCAGCGCATTCGTTGATTACTTGAACCGTAATAAAACGCCGGTAAACAAAGATGTATTCCACTTTATGCAGGAGCGTGACGACGGCATTACCGTTGAAGTGGCGATGCAGTGGAACGATGGTTACCAAGAAAACATATTCTGTTTTACCAACAACATCCCGCAGCGTGACGGTGGTACTCACTTAGCCGGTTTCCGTAGTGCGTTGACACGTAACCTAAACAACTACATGGAAAACGAAGGTTATAACAAGAAAGGCAAAACCAATGCGACTGGCGATGACGCACGCGAAGGTTTAACGGCTGTTATCTCGGTTAAAGTGCCCGATCCTAAGTTCAGCTCGCAAACCAAAGACAAGCTAGTGTCTAGCGAAGTGAAAGCCGCGGTTGAACAAACCATGGGTGAAAAGCTAAATGACTATCTGCTTGAAAATCCTGCCGATGCTAAGTTAATCGTTGGTAAGATAGTGGATGCGGCTCGTGCCCGTGAAGCGGCGCGTAAAGCCCGTGAAATGACCCGTCGAAAAGGCGCGCTCGATTTAGGTGGTTTGCCTGGTAAGCTGGCGGATTGCCAAGAGAAAGACCCTGGTCTTTCAGAAATCTACATAGTGGAAGGGGACTCTGCTGGCGGTAGCGCTAAGCAGGGACGTAATCGTAAGAATCAAGCGATTCTGCCACTGAAAGGTAAAATCTTAAACGTTGAGAAAGCTCGTTTCGATAAAATGCTTTCCTCTCAAGAGGTTGCAACACTAATCACCGCACTTGGCTGTGGTATTGGTCGTGATGAATACAACCCAGATAAGACTCGCTACCACAACATCATCATCATGACGGATGCTGACGTCGACGGCTCGCACATTCGTACCTTGCTGTTGACCTTCTTCTTCCGCCAAATGCCTGAACTGATTGAACGTGGTTATGTGTATATTGCTCAGCCGCCTTTATTCAAAGTCAAGAAAGGTAAGCAAGAACAATATCTGAAAGATGAAGCAGCACTGACTCAGTATCTGACCACTCAAGCGTTAGATGGAACCAGCATTTATCCATCTCAAGGTGCGCCAGGTATGTCGGGTGAGCCATTAGAGCGTTTAGTGACGCAATACCGCGAAGTAGAGGCGATTGTTGCCCGTTTAGAGCAACGTTATCCAACGCATATCACTAATCGGATGCTTTACCACCCAATGATCAGCAATGAGATGCTGGCCGATGAAGCTAAGATGAAGGAATGGATAGACGCCTTTATTCATGAGTTGGTGGAATTAGAAAACAGCGGCGTGCTGTATTCTGGTGAGCCTGTACTCGATCCTGAGCGTAAAGTGTATCTGCCAAAGATCACCATTCGTAAACATGGTATCGACACGCATTACCTATTTAGCTATGACTTCTTCCAATCAATGGATTATCAACGTATTGCTAAGTTAGGTGCAGCCCTAGAAGGCTTGATTGAAGTCGGTGGTTATGTGCAACGTGGCGACCGAGTGAAAGAAGTTGGCAGCTTCATTGAAGCACTAGATTGGACTATTTCTGAAGCTAAACGTGGTTTATATATCCAACGTTATAAAGGATTGGGTGAGATGAACCCTGAGCAATTGTGGGAAACCACAATGGATCCTGAATCACGGCGTATGCTGCAAGTGACCATTGATGACGCCGTCGGCGCTGACCAATTGTTTACTTGCTTGATGGGCGATCAAGTAGAACCTCGTCGTGAGTTTATTGAAGCCAACGCGCTGAACGTAGCTAACTTAGACGTTTAATATCTAGACGTTTAATATCGTTTTTTACAGATAAAACTGATTGATAAAAAAGGGAAAGCTTAGCTTTCCCTTTTATTTTTAGCCCAAAACCACCTACTTCAGTAGGTGGTTATCATCATTTGAGGCTTTGCCTGTATACCTACCCATGTTAAATGCATCTTTGATTTTTAGCGAAGTCAAAAGAGGCAAATAACATGAGTAGATACGAGCAAGCATCGCATGTGTTCTGGCGATGTCAATATCATATAGTCTGGACACCAAAGTACCGCTTTCGGATATTGAAAGGTAATGTCGGAAAAGAGGTTTATCGATGCATTCAGGTTTATTGCCATCAAATGGGATGCATAGTCATGGAGCTAAATGTTCAAGTTGACCATGTTCATTTAGTGGTGAAGGTACCTCCGAAGATATCTATATCGAATTTAATGGGGGCGTTAAAAGGTAAGATAGCTTTGAAAATATTCAGTAAATTTCCTTACCTACGTAAGAATAAACTTTGGGGAAATCATTTTTGGCAGAGAGGATACTTCGTCGATTCGATTGGAATTAACGAGGAAATAATCCGTAGATACGTTAGGCATCAAGAGAAAGTAGAGCGGCAAGAGCAGGGTCAACTTGCTCTTGAATAAAGGCCCCCTTTTAGGGGGTTAAAACAAAGCCACCTTCTTCAGAAGGTGGATTCTTTACTTTGCAAAAATTACCTATCAACACCCGCCTCATCGGCTTCGACAATTTCAGTCTCCGCTTTTGCGGCAGTTATCCAAGCCTGCATTTCTGGCTGGCTCACAATAAATTCCATATACGCTCGGCTCGCTTGCGAGACTTCAATCTCATAGGTAAAGAAGCGCATTACCACTGGTGCAAACATCATATCGGCGATTGACCACTCGCCAAATAACCAAGTGCCCTGATTTTTGGATGGGGTAAACTCAGTCATTTGCTGAGACCAAATGCTGTCGATCCGAGCAATATCTTGCTGAACAGCGGGGTTAAGCTCGACATATCGACGGGCACGGATATTCATAGGCAGGGCATTTCGCAGGGCATGAAAGCCTGAATGCATTTCACAGGCGAGGGAGCGAGCCTTGGCTTTTTGTTTTGGGTCTTGTGGCCATGCAGTGCCTGAAAGATAACAATCATTGATATATTCACAAATCGACAGTGAATCCCAAACGGTAATGTCACCATCGACCAGTGTTGGTACTTTTAGCGTTGGCGAAATGGATTGGAGTTGCTGGTAGAAGCTATCGGTATCGAGTTTTAATAGCACTTCATCGAACTTAACGCCTGATTTCGCAGCCATTAACCAAGCTCGGAGCGACCAGCTAGAGTAGTTTTTATTGCCGATATAGAGTTTCATAAGCGCCTTCCAATTTATAGTCGTGCTAATCATTATACATTATGTTTGTTTTTCACCGAGCGGTTGTGTTGTTGCATGCTCATATTCAGCTATTCAATTTGCTCACGCTATCAAGCTAAATTGGACTATGGTTTCACGTGAAACAATTCGACTTGGTAACCTTATCTTAAGTTTGGCAACATATACTCAAGCTGCACATAATACTGATAGTGGCTGCTCTAGCATATCAATTACAATGGACGGATAATGTAATACTGGCTCAGTAAACACAGCTTTCATAGGTTGGAATATTTTGATTAAATCCATATTCAACAAAATTTTTAATATCCGTGAACAAGCAACACTTGAACGACCTAAAAGCTTTAGTCAGACCGATCTCAGCAAACCTATAACGACAGCGTCACCTAAAAAACTTGTTGAAGAGCAATGTGATACTTCGATGAGTATCGACTTAGCGGCGCTGTTTTATAGTTTGTTATTCCCCGCCAGAACCAAAGATGCTGGTGGCGTTGCTAATAACCTTGAACGGCGTGTCATGGCTGAAATAGAGCTCGCCTTAGCATCACCACAAGTGATAGCCGAAAAGGTGCTGAAGCTTCCCTCTAAGGTATTGGAGCTAGACCGTAAGTTAGCTGATCCACAGTTTGATACTAAAGACTTGTTGGCGTTAATCGAGCAAGATCCCTTACTGAGCGTCGAAGTGCTTAAGCTGTGTAACTCACCGGCCTTTAAGCGTGGAGAGCGGGAAGTGACTAGCTTGCAGCAAGCTTTAGTACAACTTGGCCGTGAACAGTTACGTTGCTTTGTGACTAGCTGCCTAGTGCGTGAGATGCTAGATATTAAACCCATTTATTTTCGGCGCTTTGGCGCTGAGATTTGGCGTCATTCAATGCAGGTGGCCTTTTTAACTAGCGAACTGAGTGAAGAAGATAGGGATACCGCATTCCTATTAGGATTACTGCATGATGTGGGTAAGCTCGCCATCTTCAAAATGTTGCTTGATGCTTTTGTGCAAGCAGAGCCTGGTGAGCAGCCAAATTCTTGGTTATTCCGACAAGTGATGACGGCCAAATCACTTACCTTAAGTGCGTTATTAGCAAGATATTGGCAGTTACCCAGTATTTTTGAAGCTGAACTGGATAAACTTGCCCACGTACATACCCGGCCGCATGAGGGGATTGCCGCAGTGGTTTGGCGCGCGAATATCATCAGTGAGATTTCGATGCTGCAGCAAGCGGGTAAATTGCCTGCTGACATGCTGAGCAACTTGTTAGCCTTGGTTGGACTCGATCAAGTTCAATTTGAGGCGTTGCATGAAAAACTCCAGCAATTTTAATAAATTGCAGCCAATAAAAAACGCGCTATCAGCGCGTTTTTTATTGGTACCTAACGTGTGACTTACTGGAGTAGAGAAATATCCGCTACATGTAAGAATTGCTCACGTAGATTATTTAGCAGGGCTAAACGGTTGTTTTTCAGGGCTTCGTCATCGGCCATTACCATCACGTCTTCGAAGAACTGGTCAACACTTTCACGTAAGCTCGCCAGCAGCGTTAATGCCTGTTGGTAATCCGCATTAGCAAACAGTGGAGCAAGCAGAGGCTGAAGTTCAGCAAGTTTTGCAGCTAACGCTTGCTCTGCTGCTTCGGCTAACAGAGCTGAATTAATCGCAGTCGGTAGTTTGCCTTCTACTTTCGCCAGAATGTTAGATACACGCTTATTCGCCGCTGCCAGAGCGCTAGAGGCTTCTAAGCTTCTGAAGTGTGATACCGCATTGATACGGCTATCAAAGTCAGCTGGGCGAGTTGGGCGACGTGCTAATACGGCGAGGATCACATCAACATCGATACCTTTATCTTGGTACCAAGCACGGAAACGTGCCATTAAGAACTCAAGCACTTCATCGCTTGCATTCGCGTTGCTTAAGTTGGTTCCATGGAGTTCCTGAGCCTTAGCAATTAGGGTCACTAAGTCTAGTGGCAGCTTGTTCTCAACGATAATGCGTAGCACACCAATGGCGGCGCGGCGTAGAGCAAATGGGTCAGCTGCGCCCTTAGGTGCCTGACCAATACCGAAGATACCGACTAAGGTATCGAGTTTATCCGCTAAAGCGACTGCGCAAGATACCGCTGCCGTCGGAACCGTATCGCCAGAGAATTTTGGCTTGTATTGCTCTTCCATGGCTAAGGCTACGGCTTCAGTTTCACCGTCTAGGCGGGCGTAATGCATGCCCATAGTGCCTTGCGTATCGGTAAACTCCATCACCATATTGGTCATTAAGTCTGTTTTAGACAATAAACCAGCGCGCGCTGCATCAACGGCGTTAGCGCCAGTTTGCTCGGCAATAAAGGCGGCTAGGGCAGAGATACGAGTCACTTTGTCTTTTAAGGTGCCGAGCTGTTGCTGGAACAACACAGTCTCAAGGCTTGGCAAACGTGATTCCAGCGTGTGCTTCTTATCGGTATTAAAGAAAAACTCAGCATCAGCCAAGCGTGGACGAACCACTTTCTCATTACCAGCAATGATTTGCGCCGGATCTTTTGATTCGATGTTCGCGACAAAGATGAAGTTTGGCAGTAACTTACCGGCATCATCGAATACTGGGAAGTATTTCTGATCGCCCTTCATCGTATAAACCAAGGCTTCTGAAGGCACGTTCAAGAACTTCTCTTCAAAGCTTGCGGTTAATACGACTGGCCATTCAACTAAAGAGGTGACTTCTTCCAGCAGGTCGTCTTCTATATCGGCGGTGCCACCAATCTTAGCGGCCGCTTTTTCGGCATCGGCTTTGATTAAGGCTTTACGGCTTTCGTAGTCGGCGATGACTTTACCTTTTTCTTTCAGCAGCGTCAGGTAGTTGTCTGCATGGTCAAGCTCGAAGCCTGTACCCATAAAGCGGTGACCACGAACATTACGTGCCGATTTAATGCCTAGCAATTCACCTTCGATTAACTCACTGCCTAACAGCATGGTAGCGGTGTGAACCGGGCGAATAAATTGTGTCTTGCTGCTTCCCCAGCGCATTGGCTTAGGAATGGGTAACTTATCCAGCGCACGTTGTGCCATCGCTGCAATTAAGCTCTTGGTTTCAACGCCTTCTACTTTGGCGTTATAAACCAGCCATTCACCTTTATCGGTCACCAAACGCTCAGCTTGGTCAACGGTAATACCGTTACCACGTGCCCAGCCTTCTGAGGCTTTCGTTGGTTTACCTTCGGCATCAAAGGCTGAGCTGACAGCTGGGCCGCGTTTTTCAACGATTTTATCCGCTTGGGCAATAGCGAGTTCTGTCACATTAATGGCAAGACGGCGGGGCGCAGCATACCAAACAGCTGATTTAAAAGCTAAATCGGCTTTGATTAATTCTTCGGTAAAGTTCGCTAAGAAAGACTCAGCCAGTTTACGCAGCGCCTTTGGTGGCAGTTCTTCGGTGCCTAACTCGATGAGTAAGTTTTCAAAATTCATGTGTTACCTCTACTTACACATTGGGAAGCCAAGCGCTTCGCGTGCCTGATAATAGGATTCAGCAACGGCTTTAGCCATTGTACGAACGCGCAGGATATAACGCTGACGTTCAGTCACTGAAATGGCGTGGCGTGCATCGAGCAGGTTGAAGGCGTGCGAGGCTTTCATCACTTGCTCATAGGCTGGCAGAGGTAATGGTTTTTCAAGCGACAATAAGTGCTGACACATTTTTTCGCATTGATCGAACAGGGCAAACATAAAGTCGACGTCTGCGTGCTCAAAGTTATAGGTCGATTGTTCAACTTCGTTTTGGTGGAACACATCGCCGTAGGTGATTAGGCCCATCGGGCCATCGGTCCATACGAGGTCGTACACGCTATCCACACCTTGGATATACATGGCGAGACGCTCTAAACCGTAGGTGATCTCACCCGTGACAGGGCTACACTCTAAGCCGCCAACCTGTTGGAAGTAAGTAAACTGAGTCACTTCCATGCCATTTAACCAGACTTCCCAGCCTAAGCCCCAAGCGCCTAGTGTTGGTGATTCCCAGTTGTCTTCCACAAAACGGATATCATGGATTTGTGTATCAATACCTAGAGCTTGCAGAGAACCTAAATAGAGTTCTTGGATATTATCCGGTGACGGTTTTAACACGACTTGGAATTGGTAGTAGTGCTGCAGACGGTTTGGGTTTTCACCGTAACGGCCGTCGGTAGGGCGGCGCGATGGCTGCACATAAGCACTGCTCATTGGCTCAGGCCCTAGAGAGCGTAGGAAAGTTTGTGGGTGGAATGTACCCGCACCGACTTCCATATCTAAAGGTTGAACGATTGCACAGCCTTGCTGCGCCCAATATTCCTGTAGGGTTAGAATGAAACCCTGAAATGTTTTTACGTCGTGTTTCGTCGTCATGTCTACTTGTCTACTGCCGTCAGCTTGAATAGAAAATGGTTTCGATTATACCTTGTAGATCTCTGCTTATGTAGGTTATTTTTTACCTTCTTTGTTAAAACGTTAAGGTAGATAGGCCATGGAAGAAATCCGCTGTAATTGGGTCAGCGATGATCCCTTGTATCGTGAGTACCACGATAAAGTGTGGGGACGCCCAGTTTATGATTCGAAGGAGTTGTTTGCCAAGCTCTGTTTAGATGGCCAACAAGCCGGGTTGTCTTGGATTACTATCTTAAAGAAGCAGCAAAACTACGAACAAGCTTTTGCGGATTTTGAGCCGACAGTAATTGCCACTTTCGACGACGCTAAGGTTGAAGAGTTGATGAACAATCCAGGTATTGTGCGTAATCGCCTTAAGATCCATTCGATTATTCGTAATGCAAAAGGCTATTTAGCCTACACTGCGGATGGCAAAGATTTTTCTGAATTTCTGTGGAGCTTCGTTGGTGGTAAGCCTTTGGTTAATCAATTTACTTCCATGTCGCAGGTGCCTGCGCAAACACCAGAATCAGAGGCAATGTCCAAGGCATTAAAAAAGCTTGGCTTTAATTTTGTTGGTCCGACGATTTGTTATGCCTTTATGCAGGCGGTGGGGATGGTGAACGATCATCTTGTTGACTGTATTTCTTATCAAGCTTGTTGTGATCATCAATAATTAATTCATTTTGCTTTGATGGGCAGCGAAATAGAAAAGGCATGTTCCACGTGGAACATGCCTTTTGTTATTTCACCTTGTTGAGATTAGATTTTCTCGAAGAAGAAAGGCTTACGCTGTTGTTTGCTGCCATTGAGTTGGTTCATCGACTCTGCATCGAACAACTTACCATTGACCATGGTATAAGTAACTTTATCTGTGACGCGAATATCCGCTAATGGATCGCCATCAATAACGATTAAGTCTGCAAGCTTACCGGTTTTAATTGAGCCAAGTTGATGCTCTAGACCGAAGGTGGTGGCTGGGTTAATGGTCGCAGTTTTGAGTACATCCATATTGCTCATGCCACCTTGAGCGAACATCCACATTTCCCAATGTGCGGCTAAACCCTCACGTTGACCGTGGGCGCCAATATTTGGATGAATGCCTAATTTATTAAACTCATTCGCCACTTTAGCAACGTTAAAATGATTGTAGTGACCGTCTGGTGCATGGGGGCGACGCATAGAGCGAGCCTGCAAAATATCGCTTGGCACATACATAGACAGGCGCGGATGGGCCCACACATCGGTCTTATCATACCAATAGTTTTCACCCGAAATACCGCCGTAGGCGACGACTAAGGTTGGAGTGTAACCGACCTTAGTTTGGCTCCAGAACTGTTTAATATCGTTATAAATATTTGCCACGGGTAACGAGTGTTCTACGGTGGTATGGCCATCGGCAACCATTGTCAGGTTATGTTGCAGTAAGCTGCCACCCTCTGGCACGACCATCATTTCGAGTTCGCGAGCGGCGGCGATAACCTGTTGTCTTTGATTGCGACGCGGTTGGTTGTAGCTCTTAACGCTAAAGGCGCCGACTTTTTTGAGTCGCTCTAAATGGAATTTTGCATCATCGAGCGAGTCGATATGCGAGGTGTATCCGGGAGCATTTGCGCCGTAGAGAATTGTTCCAGTGGAGAAAATCCGCGGGCCCACGATGTTGCCAGCTTTTTGTTGCTCAGAAGCGGCAAAGATTTCAGTGGTATCGTTCGATGGATCATGGATGGTCGTCACGCCTAGGGATAATCCAGAGTAGAGTGCCCAGTTTTGTTGGGGCACGATTTCATCATCGGCCTGGGCGCCATGGGCGTGAGCGTCAAACAAACCTGGCATAATGGATTTGCCGCTTATATCGATAACTTGTGCATCCTTTGGAATTGCCGTGTTAGCGTCGCCAACAGCAACAATATGATTGTCTTTGACGATCACGACTCCCTTATCGATGACTTGGTCATTTTCCATGGTGATCACTTTACCGCCGACAAAGGCGACTGTTCCACGTGGAACATCAGCTTTTTCAGTAAAGCCTAAGTTGATAATGCTTGGCTTAGCTTGCACGTCCTTTTTGAGATACTGCGAATCAACATCGGCTTGGTACAGTTCTGGGCCAAGAGTCCAATAGAGTTGATTACTCTTGCTATTCCAACTGATACTTTCGCCGGCTCGCACACTTAACCGAGTGACGGGAAGATTGCTGGCGTTAGGGCCGATTTCAACGGTTTCACCATGTTTAGCAAAGGGCGTCACCCAAACTTTAAAGCGCTCGGCAAAGGCGAGCTGTTTACCGTCGGGTGAGACTCTAAATTCGGTTGCATGCTTACTGCTGTAGTGAACGCGCTTATCAAACCCATCCAAGTTAATAGAGGCAAGCTGCGGTGTGTCATCTTCACCACTATTCATAAAAAATATGCGATCGGCTGAGGCTCCGAATTGTGCTTGATAGCCTTCTGCGGAGATTTTCTTATTTTGTTTGGTTTTTAAATCGACCTTGTACAGGCCTGGTTCCTGCGACCAAGTTCGAGGTGTGAGATGGCCGCCTTGGGTTTTACGATACACCACAAGTTCGCCATCGGGAGAAAAGGTGGGCTCGACGTACTTTCCTGGCTCAGTGGTAAGTTGTTTCGCTTTGCCACCTTTAGCGCTGATCACTTGTACTGTGCCTTGGTCTTGGTCATTCCAAGTTGTGAAGACAATATTTTTGCCATCACGCGACCACTGGGGATAGAGTTCTTCGATATCGTTATCTAACTCGGTTAAGCGCGACATCTTGCCATCGGGAAGTGTCTTCAACCAGATTTTACCCAATGCTTCGAAGGCGACCTTACTGCCATCCGGTGAAACTTGTGCCATTCGCAGCATTTTTACATCGAATACATCTTTATCAATATCTTGTTTAAAGCGTACTGAAGGCTGAACGTCTAATTGGATTTTTACGGAAAATGGAATATCGGTGACCGTTTTATTCGCAACGTTGAGGCGGTTAATTTTGCCCTTAGCCCAGAAGAAGATGTCTTTGTTGTCTGGAGTCCATGCCATCGTCGGGTAAACACCATGGATTGCCCAAGTCTCTTGCATATCGCGGTCTAAATCGCCGAACAGTTTAGTGGTTTCACCGGATTTCAAATCAAGCAAATATAAGGATGATTGGAAATCATCACGCTTGATGTAGGCTAGTTTGGTGCCATCAGGACTTGGGGTTGGGCGAATGGCTCCGCCAGTCCCTTCTATCAGAATTTCGATATCACCTGTTTTGGTATCGTAACGCTTGATTTTATAGATGCCGTTTACTGAGTCTTTAGAGTAATGGAAGGTTTTTCCTGGGGTGTCATCTTGGCTGAAATAGATATAGCGGCCATCGGGTGAATAGGCGGGTTCGCCTAAGTCTTTCTCATCATTTGGGCGTTTGGTGAGTTTTACACCTTCGCCACCTGCTACATGGTAGAGCCAGACTTCGCCGGCACCTAAACTACGACTGGCGGTAAAATGTTTACGACCCACTAAATATTGCGAATCAGGGCTCCACGCTGGGCTGTTGAGTAAGCGAAAGGTTTCTGATGTGACGGTGCGTGGATTGCTGCCATCGGCATCCATAATCCAAATATTGTCACCACCATCCGCATCCGAGGTAAAGGCGATGTGTTTACCATCAGGGCTATAAACGGGCTGCATTTGCCAGGCTATGCCTTGAGCTAATGGTCTTGCTTCACCTCCCGTGACTGGGATTTGATAAATATCACCGAGTAAATCGAATACTAAATGTTTGCCGTCTGGACTGACACTGATGTTCATCCAAGTGCCTTCGGTTACATCTATTGCCACTTTTTCTAGCGGGGCATTGGCTGGCGCATTGACGTCCCAACTCGTTTTTTGGGCGTCTGCTGCCTGTACAGCGTGGGAGTTAAGGCCAAGCATCAGGGCGATATAAAGCGGTGTCAGCTTAGGTTTCAACATGTTATGTCCTGTTATCGTTATTCTAGGGCTTGATTGTTATCAGGTTGGATAAATATTTGTTAATGCTACGCTAAGTTATCGCACAAATACCCTGTAAGGAAAACGGAAATACTGTTTCAATTAATGACCGAGGGGCAGCAGCTGAGGTGGAGAAACTGTGGGAGAGTAATGCAGCTTACTCTCCAGGAAGTGATGATTAGTTTAATGTGACGGGATCGCCGATGTGGATCATGGCATCATTGATGACACGGCAAGTGACACCGCCTCGCCAATCAGGTGTAAGTGCTGACTCTAAGCCGGCATGAGCTTGGTCCATCTTTTTACAGGGATCAGTTTCTCCTGTGACTTCGAGGCAGAGATCCCCAATCAGTAACTGCTTACCCACATCGGCAGGACTAAAAGTTAATCCATCGACTAAAAGATTGGCGCGGCGAGTCGTCCAAGGTAAATTTGCACCTATACTTTGACACGCTATTTGCCATTGCTGGAGCGAGAGTACTGTGACTTGCCTTTTGCCTGGGCGACCAAATACATCTTTTTCAATACCGCTGTGCTGGGTGACATTCGCGCACAGCACCTCATTCATTGGTCCGCGTTTAATCGTTTTATAGGCGATAGCAACTAGTTTCGGCATGTTTGATGTCCTTATCCTAATGTCGATGTTGGGACTTAGAGTCCCTTTTTAATCAAATATTGATAGGGTGTTTGATTGGTTTCACTGGCGATCAGTGTGTGATCCATAAACTCACAAAAACTGGGAATATCACGGGTAGTAGCAGGATCATCCGCGATGATAAGCAGTGTTTCTCCTTGAGCCATTTGTCTTACCGTTTTACGCACCATCATTACAGGTTCTGGGCAGCGCAAACCAAGAGCATCCAGTTTGTGTTGTGCGGTTGTGAAAACGTCGTTCATATGACCTCGACTGAACGGTTAAACAGAATTGGCTAATGTTACTCCAGTGGTTTGGATAAACCAAGTTGGCGGCCTGATTTTGTGATGCAACGGGTAATTGGTTTTATTCCGTTTTATTCGAGAGTCAGGATTAGTGAGATGTTTCACGTGGAACAATGTTATTTCGTGGTCTCTAATCTTTCTCAAATGCTTGAGAATGGGATGGATCTCTTCATCATAAAAAATACGGGACTTTTATAGCTGCTATAAAATCGAGATAATCTAACTTTAAGCGTTTTTGGCTTAGCAACTTTATCATCGACGTTTTAGCGTGGCATTATTTCACAATGATTTTAAAGCTGCATAAAAAAGCCGGAACTGAGTCCGGCTTTGAAGGAAGAATCGTTAAGGATTAAACGCGTTCGAAAACGGTTGCAATACCTTGGCCTAAACCGATACACATAGTGGCTAAACCTAAGGTTGCATCTTTGTGTTCCATCAGGTTGATCAGCGTCGTTGAAATACGCGCACCAGAGCAACCCAGTGGATGGCCAAGCGCGATAGCACCACCATTGAGGTTAATTTTCTCATCGACCACATCCAACAGGCCTAAATCTTTAACGCAGGGTAAAGATTGTGCGGCAAAGGCTTCGTTTAGTTCAATAACATCTAAATCAGCAACGGTAATGCCTGCGCGAGCCAGTGCTTTTTGCGTGGCTGGCACTGGGCCGTAACCCATAATAGCTGCGTCACAACCTGCAACCGCCATAGAGCGAATGCGAGCACGGATTGGTAGACCCAAAGCGCGCGCTTTAGATTCTTCCATAATTAACATCGCTGAAGCACCGTCGGATAAGGCTGATGAGGTACCCGCAGTCACAGTACCGTTTGCAGGGTCGAATACTGGGCGCAGTGCTGCTAACGATTCCATGGTCGTTTCTGGGCGAATCACTTCGTCGTGCAGTACTTTAATCAGTGCACCGTTAGCATCATGGCCTTCGATGCCATAGATTTCCTTGGCAAAACGGCCTTCAACTGTGGCTGCGTAAGCGCGTTGGTGTGAACGAACAGCAAAGGCATCCTGCTGCTCACGGGTGATGCCGTGGAGCTTGCCGAGCATTTCTGCGGTTAAGCCCATCATGCCGGAGGCTTTAGCGACGTTATTGGCTAAACCAGGGTGGAAGTCCACACCATGGTTCATCGGCACATGGCCCATATGCTCAACACCACCGATGATAAAGGTGTCGCCCATGCCGGTCATAATGGCACGTGCCGCTTGGTGGATGGCTTCCATTGAAGAACCACATAGGCGGTTTACTGTCACGGCGCCAGCCGTTTTCGGGATACCTGCCAGCAATGATGCGTTACGGGCAATGTTGAAGCCTTGCTCTAGGGTTTGCTGCACGCAGCCCCAAATAACGTCTTCAATAGTATTGGGATCTAATTGCGGGTTACGCAGTAATAGACCTTTCATTAATTCGGCAGAGAGTGTTTCTGCACGTACATTACGGAACACCCCAGCCTTAGAACGGCCCATAGGAGTACGAATGCAATCTACGATAACAGCTTGTTTCATAATTAAATTCCTTTCCCGCTAATTAGGCTTGGTAGTAGCTACCGTTGTTGGCTGCAAGGGCGCGCATGGCGTCGGTGACTTGATACAAACCACCTAAGTGAGCGTATTTGTCTGCTAAAGCCACAAAGTTCGCTACGCCCATAGTATCTAAGTAACGGAACACACCACCACGGAATGGTGGGAAGCCTAAACCGTAGACTAAGCCCATATCTGCTTCGGCAGGTGATGCCACAATGCCTTCTTCTAAACAGCGAACGGTTTCGATAATCATTGGGATCATAGTGCGTGCGATGATTTCATCCGCATCGAATGCTTTTTGTTCACCAAAGGCGGCCTTCAGCAGCTCGTAGCTGGTTGGGTCGACGTCTTTCTTTGGCTTACCGCGGCTATCCACAGAGTAAGCGTAGAAGCCTTTGCCATTCTTCTGACCGAGACGTTTGTTCTCGAACATCACGTCAATCGCGTCATTGCCGGATTTGCCCATACGATCGGGGAAGCCTTCGGCCATTACTGCTTGGGCGTGGTGGCCAGTGTCTAAGCCGACAACGTCTAGCAGATAAGCAGGGCCCATTGGCCAGCCGAATTGTTTTTCCATCACTTTGTCGATAGCGGCAAAGTCGCCACCTTCGGCGAGCAGGCCGTTAAAGCCAGCAAAGTAAGGGAAGAGGACGCGGTTAACGAAGAAGCCCGGGCAATCGTTAACAACGATTGGGGTTTTACCCATTTTGCTTGCGTAAGCGACAACAGATGCGATGGTTTCTTCTGAGCTGTGCTCGCCACGGATAACTTCAACTAATGGCATTTTGTGCACTGGGTTGAAGAAGTGCATACCACAGAAGCGCTCAGGCTTCTTCATGCTCTTCGCGAGCAGGTTAATTGAAATAGTTGACGTGTTAGAGGCGATAATCGCATCTTCACTGACGTATTGCTCAACTTCAGCCAGTACTTGTGCTTTCACTTTTGGATGCTCAACTACAGCTTCGACAACTACGTCAGCATGTTTCACTGGGGCATAGTCTAATGCTGGGGTGATGTTGTTCAGCACTTTAGCCATTTTTTCTGGGGTAGAGCGGCCACGAGCAACTTGCGCAGATAACAGTTTGGCGGCTTCGCCTAAACCTAAATCTAATGCAGGTTGAGCGATATCCTTCATCACGATTGGCGTGCCTTTGCTGGCGCTTTGGTAAGCGATACCGCCACCCATAATGCCTGCACCTAATACGGCTGCGCTTTTCACATCTTTAGCGAGTTTGCCCGCTTTCTTCGCTTTGCCTTTAACGAATTGATCATTAAGGAAGATACCGATTAGTGCTTTGGCTACATCGGTTTTCGCTAACTTGATAAACGCTTGATGTTCAATTTGTAGTGCTTCGGCGCGGCCTTTGGTCGACGCTTGTTCAACTACGTTTACCGCTGCCATTGGTGCTGGGTAATGTTTGCCTGCGACAGAGAAAACCATGCCTTTAGCGGTCGTGAAAGACATCATGGCTTCGAGTTTAGGCAGTGTCAGTGGCGATAATTTGCGTTGGCGACGCGCTTGCCAATCAAGTTTTTCTGCTACTGCATCTTTTAGCATTTGAATCGCCGCAGCTTCTAAGGCTTCTGGAGCGACAACGGCGTCAACAGCGCCGACTTTTAATGCATCTTCGCCGCTTTGGTCTTTACCCGTGGTGATCCACTCAAGGGCGTTGTCTGCCCCAATCACACGTGGTAAACGCACTGTGCCACCAAAGCCTGGGATGATGCCTAGCTTGGTTTCGGGTAGACCGATTTTGGCTGTGGTGTCGGCGATACGGAAATCCGTTGCCAGAATGGTTTCACAACCGCCGCCTAGGGCAAAACCTTTAATTGCAGAAGCGGTTGGGAAAGGTAAATCTTCAAGTTTATTGAATACGGCATTAGCCTGTTCAACCCAAGAGAGCAGTACTGAATCATCTTGTGCGAATAAGCCTAAAAATTCAGTAATGTCGGCACCCACGATAAAGGTATCTTTACCTGAGGTCAGCACTAATGCCTGAATGTTTGTTTGTTGTTTAATGCTGTCTAATGCGGCATCGAGTGAGGCGAGTGTTTCTCTGTCGAATTTGTTCACCGAACCGGGTGCGTTAAAGCACAGCTTGGCAATATTATCCTCGAGTAACTCAACCTGAATTGTAGGACTTTGGTAGATCATTGCTTGCTTCCTTTTGGCTTAAAAGTGATACCCACCATTATTTTTTGGTGTTAGTACGACTCTCTATCTCACAGCAGCTTCGGCCATCATTTGACCAGTTGTGTGCCAGTGTGCTTCGAAATTCGATAAATTACAACACCCAATTTAAACGACTGTTTAATTTCTTGTCGGCTAGAGTGAATTTTCAGCTTTGTGATACACTGCACAAAGTGTAGAAGTGCCAGATTACGCGAAAGAGTACGTAGTGGGAATTTGTTCTTTAGCGGTATTACTCGCTGGCTAGTTGGGTAATTTTATTTTTAGAATTAAAAGCATAGGCTTAAATCGAGAATTTGCTACCCCGTGCGAAATGAGGGCGTAAGTAGAGGAAAACACTGAGCCTATATGGCTTAGTCAGATTTGCGGTTTTTTTATTAACTATCGTTCATTACAGGATATGAAACATGGATCACTTGGCTCATCACTATCATGCCCACATCGCCGAGCTTAATCGTCGAGTTGCTGAAATTGTATCGCGTGAAGCATTATCAGGTTTAGTGATCCACTCGGGTCAGCCACATCGAATGTTTTTGGACGACATTAATTATCCTTTTAAAGCCAATCCCCATTTCAAGGCCTGGTTACCTGTGTTGGATAACCCTAACTGTTGGTTAGTGGTGAATGGTCGCGATAAGCCGCAACTGATTTTTTATCGCCCAGTGGATTTTTGGCATAAGGTGTCTGACGTGCCGGAGATGTTCTGGACCGAGCATTTTGAGATCAAATTACTCACTAAGGCCGATAAGGTTGCCGAGCTATTGCCTAGCGATATCACCAACTGGGCTTATTTGGGTGAGCATTTAGATGTGGCTGAGGTGCTGGGTTTCACCAGTCGCAATCCTGACTCTGTGATGAGCTATCTGCATTTTCACCGTACCACTAAAACCGAATATGAACTCGAATGTATGCGCCGTGCGAACCAGATCGCGGTGCAAGGGCATTTAGCGGCTAAAAATGCCTTCTATAACGGTGCCAGCGAGTTTGAAATTCAGCAGCAGTATTTATCTGCCGTGGGACAGGGCGAGAACGAAGTGCCCTACGGTAACATCATTGCCTTAAACCAAAATGCGGCGATTTTGCATTACACTGCGCTCGAGCACCAAAATCCGGCGCGACGTTTATCTTTTTTAATTGATGCGGGTGCGAGCTACTTTGGCTATGCGTCGGATATCACTCGTACCTATGCGTTTGAGAAGAATCGCTTTGATGAATTGATCACTGCCATGAACAAGGCGCAGCTCGAACTGATCGATATGATGCGCCCGGGTGTGCGTTATCCCGATTTACACTTGGCGACCCATGGCAAAGTCGCGCAAATGCTGCTGGATTTTGAGTTAGCCACGGGCGATGCCCAAGGTTTAGTCGACCAAGGCATTACCAGTGCCTTCTTCCCCCATGGACTCGGTCATATGCTAGGCTTGCAAGTGCATGATGTGGGAGGTTTTGCCTTCGATGAACGTGGCACTCATATTCCGGCGCCTGAAGCCCATCCATTCCTGCGTTGCACCCGTATTTTGGCGCCAAACCAAGTGCTTACGATGGAGCCAGGATTATACATTATCGACACTTTACTCAATGAGCTAAAACAAGATAGCCGTGGCCAGCAGATCAATTGGCGCACCGTTGATGAGTTGCGACCTTTTGGCGGCATTCGTATCGAGGATAATGTGATTGTGCATCAGGATCGAAACGAAAATATGACCCGCGAACTGGGCTTAGCGTGATTTTAGGGAGAGCGAGTGCTCGAAAGTTATCTGATACCGAGTGAAAATGTGCAGATAGAAGAAGAGATAAAGCATAGCCGCTTTATCTCTTTTCTATTTCATTGCACAAGTTTAGAACAGCTGAAGTTAGTACTCACTGACATAAAGCGAGATTATCCTGGCGCCAGCCATTACTGCTATGCCTTTATTACTGGAGCGCCCAACGACAGCATTGCCATCGGTTCGAGTGACGATGGTGAGCCAGCGGGCAGCGCTGGTCGTCCAATGCTCGCAGTATTACAAGGCGCGAATCTTGGCGAAGTCGGTGCCGTGGTGGTGCGTTTCTATGGCGGTACTAAGTTAGGTGTGGGCGGTTTAGTGCGTGCCTATACCTCAGGATTACGCCAAGGTTTAGGGCAATTGCCGACGCGATTGAAGCAATTACGTTATCCAGCCAAACTGCATTGTGATTACACTCAATTAAGGGATGTCGAACATTTATTACAACAGTTAGAAGCGGTGATCATCGATAAGCAATTTGCCGAAGCCGTTGATATCCATTTTGAAATAGGCAAACAGCAACAGGGTATATTGAATGAATCACTGGCAACGTTGAGTCAGGGTAGCCTGCGAGCAGAGTTTGAGCTGTGATGCCTGCGTAAATTATGCCAAAATATGCAAAATGCTGAAAATACCTTTGCAGCCAATGGAATAATTGAACACGCGGAATGCAATACAAAACCATAATAAGAATCATAGGTCTGCTAATCGGCCTGTTCTCCATCACTATGCTGCCGCCAGCCTTAATCGCCATTTGGTATAACGATGGCGGTGGTACTGCGTTTATTCAGGCATTTTTTGTTAGCTTATTTATCGGTTTTTGGCTCTGGTATCCTAATCGTCGCTGCAAAGAGGAATTACGAACTCGCGAGGGTTTCCTGATCGTAGTTTTGTTCTGGACAGTGCTTGGCTCCATCGGTGCCTTACCCTTTATCTTCTCAAGCCAACCCGATCTCAGCTGGACCGATAGTTTCTTCGAATCATTCTCCGCACTAACTACCACAGGAGCCACAGTCATTGTCGGACTGGACTCCTTACCTAAGGCCATTCTGTTTTATCGACATATGCTGCAATGGCTCGGCGGTATGGGGATCATTGTTCTAGCTGTGGCGATTCTGCCTGTGCTTGGAGTTGGGGGCATGCAGCTGTATCGCGCCGAGATTCCAGGGCCTGTGAAGGACAGTAAGATGACGCCGAGGATTGCCGAAACGGCTAAGGCGTTATGGTACATCTATCTACTGCTGACCATCACCTGTGCTGGCGCCTATTGGCTGGCGGGGATGAGCGTATTCGATGCCGTGTGTCACTCGTTTTCGACCATCGCCATCGGGGGCTTTTCGACCCACGATGCCAGTATGGGCTACTTTAACAGCCCTGTAATCAATCTGATTTGCGTATTCTTTTTGATTGTCTCAGCGGTGAACTTTAGCGTGCACTTTGCGGCATTTTCGCGCCGCGGTATCAATTTTAGAGTCTATTTTCGAGACACTGAGTTCAAGATGCTGGTGGCAATTCAGTTAGTGCTAACGGCGATTTGTTTCTTAACCCTTTATCACTCAGGGATTTATGACTCGCCAGAAGAAACCTTAAATCACGCCTTATTCCAAGCGGTTTCGGTGGCGACAACCGCTGGCTTTGGTACTGAAAGTTTCCATATGTGGCCGCTTTTCCTGCCGATTCTGTTGATCTTCTCAAGCTTTATCGGTGGTTGTGGTGGTTCAACTGCGGGCGGGATTAAGGTGATCCGAGTTATCCTGCTGCTGTTGCAAGGTTCACGCGAACTTAAGCGCTTGGTTCACCCTAAGGCGATGTTCTCGATTCGTATTGGCTCCAAGGCGTTACCTGACCGGGTTGTCGATGCCGTATGGGGATTTTTCTCCGCCTACGCTTTAGTTTTCGTACTGTGTATGTTGGCGCTAATGGCCATGGGGCTGGACGATATTACGGCCTTTAGTGCCACCGCTGCCTGTTTAAATAACCTTGGCCCAGGGCTTGGGGAAGTGGCGAGTAACTATGCCAGTATCGGTGATGGCGCCAAATGGGTGCTGGTGGTGGCCATGTTATTTGGTCGCCTCGAAGTCTTTACCTTGTTGATTTTGTTCACGCCAACTTTCTGGAAGGATTGATATGCAGACATTAATAATCTATTCGACAATCGATGGCCAAACACTGGAAATTTGCCGAAAAATCAAAACGCTTGCCGAACAAGCGGGTGAGCAGGTGTCGTTAGTCACCTTAGAGCAGGCCGAGGCCTTAAGTCTTGTCGATTTCGATAAAGTGCTGATTGGTGCGAGTATTCGTTATGGTAAACATAGACCTGAGCTATATCAGTTTGTAAATCGCAACCACGCGGTGTTAAGTGCAAAAATTAACGGTTTTTTCACTGTAAATGTGGTGGCGCGTAAGCCATTAAAGAACACGCCAGAAACGAATCCTTACATGCAAAAGTTCCTTAAATTATCGCTGTGGCAACCACAGCAATTGGCAGTTTTTGCAGGCAAGATTGATTACCCTAAATACGGCTTATTCGACCGCACCATGATCCGCTTTATCATGTGGATGACTAAAGGGCCGACTGACCTGAAGGGCACCTTCGAGTTTACCGATTGGGGTAAAGTCGAAGCCTTCGGAACGCACTTTAGCAAGCTGTAAAAATGATAAAACCTAGTCTCAGCTAGGGCTTTATGACTGCATGGCGTCGTTTAACGATTTATACCGCGCAGTAACGACTATGTAGAATGGAAATCACTTGGGTGACTTGTTCATTCTTAAGCTTGTAATACACAATCTGGGAGCTCTTACGGGTATCGACTAAGTCTTCGGCTCGCAATACTGCTAAATGCTGTGATAGTGCCGATTGGCTTAAAGGAACTGTCGCATTCAGTTCCGTCACGCTCAGCTCTTTATCCAGTAAAAGGCACAGAATCATTAAGCGATAAGGATTCGCTATAGCTTTAAGCCATTTAGCCGCACTTTCCGCATTAGTTACCATTGCATTTACATCTATATCATTTTGCATAAGGTACTCACTTGATCGCTTTTGATTAGATAATTCTAATTGAACATGTTTCTATACGCAATCATACTGCTCGGCAATTCAGATCTCAATTTTTGCATTTCAGAATATGAGACAACGCTGATTTGTGATCCTATCAGGGGTTTATTTAACAGATGATTGCCACAATGGTGCCACACTTTAACGGAACGGGAATACCCCATGACACGCATTTTGGTGCTTTATTTTACCCGTGGTGGCCACACGGCCAAGATTGCGAATGCAATCGCGCAGCAATTGACTCTGCGTGGTGCTGAGGTTGACTTAGTCGACATCAATAGTGCGGCTGCAACAAGGATTAACTGGCCCGATTATCAACTGGTGGCTTTGGGGGCTTGCGTACTCTATGGTACCTATGACAAAAGCGTATTCCAGTTTATTGAACAACATTCGCAAGCGTTGAGTGCGTTGCCAAACAGTTTTTTCTGCGTCAATGTGGTGGCGCGTAATCCTGAAAAACGTATTCCAGAGAACAATAAATACCTGCAAAAATTCATAACCTTATCACCTTGGACTCCCGCCGATTTGAAGATTATTGCTGGTAAGGTGGATTACCCTTCGTGGCCTTGGTACGACAGATTAATGATCCGATTGATTATGAAAATCACCAAAGGGCCAACGGATCCTAAGGCGGTGATCGATTATACCGACTGGGAAGATGTGAAGGTCTATGCCGACCATTTGCTGACCTTGGCCAAGGTTGCTGAGCCCGCCTAATATAAATGCGCTCTGTGAGCGCATTTTTAGCTGATGGCTGATACGATTAGTATTTCCAAAAACTGGGATGGAATAGTACGGCCACAGTTAAAATCTCTAAGCGTCCTAGCAACATACCTAATGCAAGCGCCCACTTAGCCAGATCTGGCAGTGTCGAGAAGTTACCGACAGGACCAATAATCGGCCCAAGCCCAGGCCCCACGTTGGACACGGCGGTAATTGCACCAGTAAAGCTGGTTATGGGGTCTAGACCCGTTAGTACCAGAATCACAGATAACCCCACAATTACGAACATATATAACAGCACAAAGGTAATCAGCGAGCGCACAATATCTTCAGTGATCAGGCGGTTGTTATAGCGTTCCCTAAAAATGCCATTGGGATGCAATTGCTGTTTTAATTGTTCGCGCATAATCGCGCCCGCAATTTGAAAACGGAATATTTTGATCCCGCCAGACGTCGAGCCAGAACAGCTACCCACAAACATTAAGAACAGGAAGGCAATATTAGCAAAGGCACCCCAAGCGCCATAATCTGTTAAACCATAGCCCGTTGTGGTCACAACAGATACGACGTTAAAGCTGGATAATCGTAATGCATCAATCAAGGCGATATCGCGGGTTTGCCATAACCAAACACCAATAAAGCAAGAAACAAAGGTCAGAAAAAATAAGAAGCCTTTGACTTGGGCATCATTCCAAACGCTTAAATCGCGCTGGTGGATCATCTGCACAAACATCAGTAGTGGCAAACCACCTGCTGCCATAAAGATAACACCAACCCAATGGGCAGAATTGGAAAACGCCGCCATCGAGCTATCAGAAGTCGAGTAACCACCGGTCGAGAGAGTTGTCATTGAGTGGTTGATGGCTTGGAACCATGTCATGCCAGCAACATGGTAGGCAATACAGCAGATAATAGTCAGTAAAATATAGATAAAGAATAAATGCTTAGCCATGCTTTGGGTTCGAGGAACGGCCTTGTCACTCCAATCCGATGACTCAGTGCGGAACAGCCGCATACCACCAACGTTTAAGAAGGGTAGAATCGCAACCGCCATCACGATAAAGCCTATGCCACCGAGCCATTGCAATAACGAGCGCCAGAGCAAGATGCTGTGATCCATGGTATCAAGCCCAGAGAGTACGGTTGAGCCTGTGGTGGTAATGCCGGACATGGTCTCGAAGAAGGCATCCGTATAACCTATACCGTGGTAAAGCGTAAAAGGCATGGCCGCAAACAGGCTCACGATCAACCAAGTTAGGCTGGTGAGCAGAAACATATCTCGAATATTGAGGTTAATGGCCTTACTTTGGCCGTTATGCAAACACAGGCTGGCGCAAATCCCTGTGACTAAAGCCGATAACATGAAAGAGCCTACGGTCTCCTCGCCGTTGAATGCGGCAAGAAGTAAGGGCGCTAACATAAAGGCTGTTAACATCGATAAAAACAGCCCTAAAATAAACAATAACGGTCTAAAGTTCAGCATAGGATGATGACTTAAAAGAAGAAGGCGCTAGGTTGGAACAGCTTTTCGACTTCGCCGATAAATTTTTTGTTTACCAAAAACAAAATCACGTGATCCCCTTGCTCAATCACTGTTTTATCATGAGCCATCAACACTTCCTCATTCCGCACAATGGCGCCAATGGTGGTTCCCGGCGGCAGCTTGATATCGCCAATGGCCTTGCCAACAACTTTAGAGGTGCTGGAGTCACCGTGGGCAATGGCTTCGATGGCTTCGGCGGCGCCTCTACGTAAGGAATACACGTTACAGATATCGCCTTGGCGGATATGGGTCAGTAAGGCTGAAATCGTCGCCTGCTGGGGTGAAATCGCGATATCGATATTAGCTTCTTGCACAATATCCACATAGGCTTCGCGCTGGATCAGCACCATCACCTTTTTCGCCCCCATGCGCTTGGCTAGCAGGGCGGACATGATATTGGCTTCATCATCGTTAGTGACGGCAATAAACACATCGGTTTGGTCGATATGTTCTTCGAGCAGTAACTCTTGATCTGAGGCGTCACCACAAAATACTGTGGTGTTTTCAAGTTGTTCGGATAGAGACTCTGCGCGTTCGAACTTGTGTTCAATCAATTTGACTGAATGGGTGCGCTCGAGGCGTTTAGCCAAGCCTAAGCCTATGTTACCACCGCCGGCAATCATGATATTGCGGTAGGAGTTATCCAGCTTTTGCATCTCACTCATCACCGCGCGGATATGGCGACTGTCGGCCACGAAAAACACTTCATCATCGGCTTCGATAATAGTCGTACCGCGGGGCATGATAGGGCGACCTTGGCGGAAAATCGCCGCCACCCGGGTATCAATATTTGGCATATGCTCGCGTAGCGCGGCTAAGGCGTTGCCAACCAAAGGGCCGCCGTAATAGGCGCGAACTGCAACCAAACTTAAGCGCCCTTCGGCAAATTCGAGCACTTGCAGCGCACCAGGATATTCAACCAAACGTTGAATGTAAGCGGTCACTAACTGTTCGGGGGCGATAAGTTCATCGATTACAAAACCGCCGCGAGGACGCCCATCGCTATTTTTGGTCTCACTGTCGATAAATAATTTATCGCGCATCGCTAGATAAGGTTCGGAGCGAATACGGGCGATTTTAGTCGGTGTACCAAATAGGCTGTATGCCATTTGGCAGGCGACCATGTTGCATTCATCGCTGTTCGTCACAGCAATCAGCATGTCGGCATCTTCGGCGCCAGCCTCTTTCAGTACATCGGGGTGGGCACCATGGCCCGCCACGACGCGAAGGTCATATTTATCCTGCAGGGCGCGTAATCTGGATTTGTCGCTATCGACGATGGTGATATCGTTGTTTTCACCCACCAAATTTTCGGCCAAGGTTCCCCCAACTTGACCCGCACCTAATATGATAATTTTCATGGCCTTGCTTACTTCCTAATGGGTCGCTTTCAATAAACGGGCGTAATAAAACCCATCCATGTTGTGTTGTCCCGGCGTGATTTGCCAACCTATATCTTGGCTTGAAGCCTGCTGGGCAAGTGTGTCTAGCTTAGCATCTGCGGTTCTGGCTAAAAATGCACTAATTTGGTCTCGATTTTCCTGCGGCAAAATAGAGCAAGTTGCATACAGGAGTGTGCCACCGGGCTTGAGCCACTTCCAGCAGTGATCGAGAATTTGTCTTTGCAGCTCTGCCAGTTCTTCGATGTCATGGTTTTTGCGTAACCATTTGATATCGGGATGGCGGCGGATAACGCCCGTCGCTGAGCAAGGTGCGTCGAGTAAGATACGATCAAATTGTTCACCCTGCCACCATGAGTCGATATTGGCCGCATCGCCATGAATAACTTCCGCTTTTAATGATAAACGGTCAAGGTTCTGTTGCACGCGCTCAAGACGTTTGGCATCGAAATCGACGGCGACCAGCTTGATGCTAGGTTCAAGTTCGAGTAAATGGCAACTCTTACCGCCCGGTGCCGCACAGGCGTCGAGAACCAGTTCATTGGCTTGCGGAGCCAGCAGGGTCGCTGCCCATTGGGCTGCGCCATCTTGCACTGATGCCGCACCTTCGTGGAAGCGTGGTAATGTCGCCACATCCTTGGGATGGGCAAGCAGGATTGCATCATCACTCAGGCCCGCACTGGCTTCTATCTCAAGCTCACTGAGGGCGGCAAGATATTCATCGCGGCTTTGGGAGAGGCGATTGTTACGTAACCACATGGGTGGACGCTCATGACTTTGCTGGATTATCTCTTGCCAGTTGTCAGGATAAGCGGCTTTTAAGCGCTTAATTAACCAGCCCGGCGTATTGTAGCTTAAGGTCTCCGACTCTGTGCTTAGCGGTGTTAATTGGCGCTGAATATTACGCAGCACGCCATTGACGACTTTTACCATTCCCTCAAACTTTAATTGACGGCAGGCCTCAGCGGTTTCGGATATGGCCGCATGGCTTGGTATGCGGGTGAAGTAAAGCTGGTAACAGCCAACAATCAATAGCTGGTGGATGATCCTTTGCTTACCTTTGAGCGGATTAGCCAAACATTCGGCAACGCGTTTTTCTATCTGTGGCAAAGTACGCATTACGCCGTAGCAGAGCTCGGCGAGCAGGGCTTTATCTTTACCACTAGCAAGATGCCTTTGCTGTTCTGGCAGGGCAACTGAAAGTGACACGCCTTTTTCTAATACGTCGAAGATGGCTTTGGCCGCCAGTGCTCGCAAGTTCATCATTATAGCGCCTCGTTATTGAGACGAGTATTTGGGGTAAACCACTCGCCGCGGGCATTGAGAATATCTGCAACGCTGAGGGGTTTCTTGCCGGGTAATTGCATGCTGAGTAGGGTTATCACACCATCACCGGTGGCGACTTCAATGCCTTTTTTACTGGCGCTGATAATAGTGCCGGGTGCGGCATTGCTGCTGGTGGTGCTGACTTGGGTCTGCCACACCTTGATAGTATTGCCTTGGTGCTCAAAGTAGCTCACTGGCCAAGGATTGAAGGCGCGAACCTCTTGCCATAATTGGGTCGCGGATTTAGTCCAATCTAACCTCGCTTCTTCTTTACTGAGTTTTTCGGCGTAGTTAGCTAAGGCTTCATCTTGCTTTTCAGCGGCTAAGGTGCCGTTGGCTAAACCCTCGAGAGCTTGCAGTAGCGCATCAGGTCCTTGCTGGGCTAACTTCTCGTAAAGACTTGCCGAAGTATCGTCATCTTCAATAGGCAAGTAGGTTTTTAGTAGCATATCACCCGTATCTAGGCCGACATCCATCTGCATAATCGTCACGCCGGTTTCTTTATCACCTGCCCACAATGCGCGTTGAATCGGCGCCGCACCGCGCCAACGAGGCAGAATTGAACCATGAACATTGATACAGCCTAAACGTGGCGTATCAAGCACGACTTTAGGCAGGATCAAACCGTAGGCAACCACCACCATAATATCGGCATTAAGGGCGGCCAGTTCTTGCTGCGCGGGTTCTTTGCGTAGCGAACCGGGTTGATAAACTGGAATATTGTGGGCGAGCGCGAGCTCTTTCACTGGGCTGGCGGTGAGTTTTTTACCGCGCCCTGCGGGTCTATCCGGCTGTGTGTAAACAGCAATCACGTTGTGGTGTGAGTTAATCAGCGCCTGTAAATGGCGAGCGGCAAAATCCGGTGTTCCGGCGAAGATAATGTTGAGTGGTTTCAAATCTGATCCTAATGCTTATTTGGCGTCTTGTTTGGCCGCTTTTTCAAGTTTCTGTTTGATCCGTTGGCGCTTCAATGGCGACAGGTAGTCGACAAATAACTTACCTTTCAGGTGATCCATTTCATGCTGAATGCAAATCGCAAATAGGTCATCGGCTTCAACGGTGAATTCATTACCGTGTCTATCCAGAGCTTTAACGGTAACAAATTCGGCGCGGTCAACCTTGGCATAGATACCAGGGACTGACAGACAACCTTCTTCGTTACAGAAATCACCGCTACTGGCAATAATCTCGGGATTGATAAAGACTTTAGGACGTTCAACCTCGTCTTGTAAATCCATGACGATCAGTTGTTTATGATAATCAACCTGGGTTGCGGCCAAACCAATCCCTTTTTCTTGGTACATGGTTTCGAACATATCATCGATTTGAGTTTGCAACTCAGCAGTAAACTCTGTGATAGGTTGTGCTTGAGTTCGCAATCTTTCATCGGGAAAGCGTAAAACTTTTAATAGTGCCATACTTAAACTCTTAACAAGTCTGTCAAATCTCAATCAGTTGGTTATACTGACTGAGGCTAATGGGTTAATTTTAATCTTTAGTGCCTATCAATAACAGTAAAAGCTCGATTTAAGAGCTAAACAACATGGACCGCACCATGAAACGGCTAATTTTACTTGCGTTAATGACCTTTCATTGCACATTGGTTTACGCTGACACTCTCACGTTGAAAGCAGGGTATCCAGAGTCATATGTGGTAAAGAAGGGCGATACCCTGTGGGATATTTCTGCAACCTTTCTAAATGATCCGTGGAAGTGGCCACGTTTATGGGATGTTAACCCTCAAATAGCCAACCCTCATTTAATTTATCCCGGTGATCAACTCACCTTAGTCTTTATCGATGGTCAACCCAGATTAGTGCTTAATGGCGCGAGTGCGAGTATTGGAGCCAGTGAAGCAAAACCCCATATTCGCAAAACTCCAGAGGGACGCGTAATTGCCAAGAGCAATGCGGTTCCTGCGGTTGATTTGGCATTAATCCAAAATTACCTCGTTCAAAACCGTGTGGTTGATGCTAGCTGGCTAGGCATGCAACCTATGGTACTCGGCGGTGAAAGCCCGTCGCGCCATCATATTGTTGGTGATGTGATTTATATCAATAGCGAATTACCTTTGCATCAAAAGTTAGGAGTCTATGAGCGTGGCCGAGAATTCTTTAATAAAGAAACGGGCGAGGCGCTAGGACAGGAAGCGATTCTGGCATCCACGGGCCAAGTAATTGAGTCTGGCAAAGTGTCTAAGGTAAAAATTCTGAGCAATTTCCGTGAAACCAAAGCGGGCTTTAGGGTGTTGCCGATGGAGGATGAAGCGTTAATGTCAGCTTACTTTACGCCAAAACCCGCAGAACTTAAGACGCCAGCGACCATATTGGCCATCGAGTCGAAAATGCGCGAAGCCGGTAAACTCAATGTTGTCTATCTTGATAAAGGTACGCAGGACGGTATTGAGCCTGGCGAGGTATTCTCCATTTATCGCGATGGCGAAGAAATCGTGATTAATAACGATGGCCAACCTGTGCCCTCGATGGAACGGACAGCCTATGACAATGTGGTTGCGTCACTTTCATCCGACAGGGCACTCAAAATGCCTGATGTTTACAATGGTAAGTTATTAGTATTCAAAGTGTTTGATAAAGCAAGTTTAGGATTGATTGTATCGACGGAGCGTTCTGTGCGGGTCGATGATAAATTAATCGCCCCAGATTCCTTAGCCTTTAGAGGTCAATAATCTCTGAAAACTTGGTTGATTGGTTAATTGTTAGTGCGGTATCTGGGCTCGGACCCGCTCGGACACAACAATTATTAACGCACATGGATGTGGACGACCTCAGGCAAAGGCTCGAGCATGAGAAACACTCGCTCCCTTTGTCTGACAATCAGCTCCACAGCTTGGTTATTGACTATCAAAAAGTCGATGCTGCTTTAGAGTGGCAACAACAGGCGGCACATAATCATTTAGTCTGTTTTTCCGATCCGCTTTATCCTCCGTTGCTAAAACAATTAACCGATCCACCCTGCGTTTTGTTTGTTAAGGGCTGCGTCGAGGCGCTAGCGATTCCATCCCTTGCTGTTGTGGGCAGCCGTAATGCATCTCCTGGTGGGTTACAGATGGCTTATCAATTGGCTCGAGAGATGTCGGCGCTTGGATTTAGTATCTGTAGCGGCATGGCGATGGGGATTGATGGTGCGGCGCATAAAGCTTGTGTTGATTATGGTGGAAGAACGCTTGCCGTGCTGGGAACTGGGATTGATATTACTTATCCGCGCCGACATAAGCAGCTTTATGAGGATATTCAGCGCCAAGGCTGTATAATAAGCGAGTTTTGGCCGGATGTAGGGCCTTTTGCGGGCAATTTCCCGAAACGAAATCGCATCATTAGTGGTCTTTCTTTAGGGACGCTGGTGGTTGAGGCCTGTCGCAAAAGTGGTTCACTCATCACCGCAAGGTTGGCTATGGAGCAAGGGCGTGAGGTGTTTGCCGTGCCTGGCTCCATCCTAGGAGGATTTCACCAAGGCTGTCACGATTTATTACGTGATGGGGCAAAACTTGTGGAAAGCGCGGCCGATATAGTGGAAGAGCTGGCAAGTTTGACAGCCTTTCATCTTGAAGAACTCTACTCCAGCCACCATATACAGCAAGGTGATATTTGTGATTTGCCATTTTCATCGCTGTTAGCTAGTGTAGGTTATGAAACTACAACAATTGATGCTGTAGTTGAACATAGTGGGAAAACGATAGATCTGGTGTTAGAACAAATGCTTGAACTTGAGTTGCAAGGTTGGGTTGTTGCAGTACCCGGTGGTTACGTCAGAGTAAAGAGGAGCTAGCCATGTTTGATATCCTCATGTATCTATTTGAAAACTATGTTCACAGTGAAGTCGAACTATTAGTTGATGAAGACGAGTTAACCAAGGAACTCACTCGCGCTGGTTTTCATCAGTCGGAGATTTTAAAAGCCTTAACTTGGTTGGAGCGTCTGGCAGAGTTGCAGGAAGGGGATAAGCCTTACCTGTGTAATCATGATCAGCATTCGTTTCGGATTTACACCAAAGACGAAATGGAAAAGCTGGATGTGGAGTGCCGTGGATTCCTGCTCTTTTTAGAGCAAGTTAAAGTGCTTAATGTCGAAACCCGTGAGATGGTGATCGATAGAGTCATGGAGCTTGATGAGCCTGCCTTGATCCTCGAAGATCTTAAGTGGGTTATTCTGATGGTGCTCTTTAATGCGCCCGGCCATGAGTCTGCCTATGAGCAAATGGAAGATTTAATTTTTGAGCAGCCAGAAGAAGGCCGGCTACATTCTTAAGTGTTGTGACGTTATAAATAATGAGAAAGGAGGCTAGCCCTCCTTTTTTGATGCCATATGTTTGTTGAGACCTGTGCGGTGAGTTATCTGCGGATTAGCCGCAATGACTAGTGGTAAATGATTATGTCTAAGATCGATGAACAACTATTTAGTGCCCACGAGCACGCACTGGAAAAAGAATACGAGTTATGCCCCGAGTGTGGCAGCGAGTTGTCGGTAAAACACAGTAAGCATGGGAGTTTTATCGGCTGTAATAATTACCCAACCTGTGAATATACTCGTCCTTTAGTGCAGCACGAATCGATTGAAACCCAAGTGATTGAAGGTTCTAAATGTCCCGCATGCGGCCATGAGTTGGCGGTTAAATCGGGGCGTTTTGGCATTTTTATCGGCTGTACCCAATATCCCAGTTGTACTCATATTGAAAGACCTGATCAGGAGAGCAATAAACCTGAGGTGGCCTGTCCTGAATGTAAGACGGGTAAACTTGAGCATCGCACCAGCCGTTTTGGTAAGAGTTTTTATGCCTGTAGCGCGTATCCCAAATGTAAGTTTATCGTCAATTATCCACCCGTTGGCGAAACCTGTCCGAGTTGTGGCTTTGGGATTTTAGTCGAGCGTAAAGGTGCGGCGGGAATGCGTTTAGAATGCCCGCAAAAAAGCTGTAAATACAAACGAGCGCTTTAGTGTGATCGATCTCTCTAAAAGTTTGGCCGCTTAAACCGCCTTAGGTATAATCCCTGTCCAACCATGGATGGGGTAGCCAAGATGCCAAAATTTGTTTGGAAAAACGATTAAATCCATAAGGTAATCCTAAGATGTTACAGCTGCACCCCTCTGACATTAAAGACGTAGTGTTAAACGGTGGCGTTATCGCTTATCCCACTGAAGCCGTCTATGGTTTAGGTTGTGACCCAGATAATGATACTGCCATTCAAAAATTACTCGCCGTAAAACAACGTCCTTGGCAGAAGGGCCTTATCTTAGTGGCGAGCGAGTTTTCCCAGTTATTAGACTATGTCGATGAGTCACAGTTGAGCGCCGAGCAGCTTGAGTTTGCCTTTTCTAAATGGCCAGGGCCTTTTACCTTTGTGATGCCGATTAAACCGCATGTCTCGCGTTATTTATCCGGTGAATTTGATTCTATCGCCGTGCGCGTCTCCGCCCATGAAGGTGTGCGGACTTTGTGCCAAGCCTTGGGTAAACCACTCGTTTCAACCAGTGCCAACTTAGCCGGCGAAGATCCCGCACTTAGTGATGATGACATTCTCAACGCTTTTGAAGGCAAAATAGATGCCTTAGTGCTAGGCCAATTAGGCCAACAGCGTCAGCCGTCCACCATTGTTGATGCTCGAAGTGGCAAGATTTTGCGCAACGGACAGTAACTAATTAATAAAAATAAGGATAAAAGCTATGAGTGTGCCAGATGCGACAGTGGTAAAAGCATTTTTACTCGATCTACAACATCGAATTTGTGCGGGTCTTGAACAGTTGGATGGGCAAGCAAGCTTTGCAGCCGATTCATGGACGCGCGCTGAAGGCGGTGGCGGCACCAGTCGGGTCTTAACCCAAGGTGCGGTATTTGAGCAAGCCGGAGTTAACTTTTCCCATGTGACAGGGGCTGCGATGCCCACATCGGCAACGGCTCATCGCCCTGAATTGGCGGGTCGCAGCTTTGAAGCCATGGGTGTCTCCTTAGTTATTCATCCAAAAAGTCCTTACATTCCAACCACCCATGCTAATGTGCGTTTCTTTATTGCCCATAAAGACGGCGCGGATCCTGTCTGGTGGTTTGGTGGTGGTTTCGATTTAACGCCTTACTATCCTTTCGAAGAAGATGTGCGCGAGTGGCACCAAAGTGCTAAAAATCTATGCCAGCCTTTTGGTGACGATGTTTATCCTAAGTATAAGAAGTGGTGTGATGAGTATTTCTTCCTGCCACATCGTAATGAAACCCGCGGCGTGGGCGGTCTGTTCTTTGATGACTTGAACCAAGCAGGCTTCGATAAGAGTTTCGATTTTATGCAGGCGGTGGGCAACGGCTTCTTAACTGCTTATGCGCCGATTGTTGAGCGTCGTAAAGTGACTCCCTATGGTGAGCGTGAGCGTGAGTTCCAGTTATATCGTCGCGGCCGTTATGTTGAGTTCAATCTGGTATACGACAGAGGCACCTTGTTCGGCCTGCAAACCGGTGGTCGCACAGAGTCTATTTTGATGTCAATGCCGCCATTGGTACGTTGGCAATATGCTTATACGCCAGAGGCGGGCACTCCAGAGGCAGATCTTTACGATAACTACCTCAAGCCACGGGATTGGGTATAAGCAACGGGTATCAGTATGAGTAGCGTCATTGCACTTTATTGATTACGCATATGATCAGCCAGAGTTGAAATCGCCTCATAGATAGCGGCGCGATGCTCTGGCTTTTTTATGTGTTTTTCAATGGCAAACTTCATGCAAAATAGCCATTGATCCCGCATTGTCTCATCTACTGCGAAGGGCATATGCCGAGCGCGTAATGCGGGATGACCATACTTTTGCTGATATAACTGCGGACCGCCTAGCCAGCCACTTAAGAATTCATAGAGCTTTTGTTCCGACTCTGCAATCGGCGCACGGTGAATCGCGAATAAGGCTTGTGTTTCTGCTGAGCTTGCCATTTTCTGATAGAAACTATTGGCAATCGCGCGGATCACTTTGTCGCCACCAATTAAATCATAGGCATTAGACTGATTCGGATCCCTGTCATCCGACACGTTTGTGTGTTTACTAAAAATCTTTTTAAGCCAGTTCATAGGTCTAACTGCATTGCTGTCTACAATTTCGATGCGCGCATTATAGCCTGAATGTCACTGTGAAACCGAAGGCTAAAGTTAGGTACAACAACTTAGGCTCGCCACTAGGCTGTGCTACCGCCTAAAAGCGCGCTAGACTGCATGCCATTCACAGCCAATAGAATCCCGCAGATGACAGATATGCCCTCAGTAACTACGCCAGTACTTGATCGATATGCCGTGTTTGGCAATCCGATAGGTCACAGTAAATCACCCTTTATCCATGGACAGTTTGCGGCCCTTACGCAGCAGTCCCTGAGTTATGAAGCGATTCTGGCGCCCATTGATGGTTTTGAGGCGAGTTTACGAGCATTTTTTCAGGCGGGAGGAAAGGGCGCGAATGTGACAGTGCCTTTTAAAGAGCAAGCCTTTGCCCTCTGCGACCGCTTAAGCGCCGAAGCGACACTGGCGGGGGCGGTCAATACCTTAAGTTTGTTGGCCGATGGCACAATTTATGGTGATAACACCGACGGTTTAGGATTGGTGGCTGACCTTATCAGTCACCTTGGTAGTTTGCAGTATAAACGGGTGCTCTTGGTTGGTGCAGGCGGTGCAGCGCGCGGTTGTATTTTGCCATTACTTAAGGCAGAAGTTGGTCAACTAGTCATCACTAACCGCACTCAAAGTAAGGCGCAGGCCCTAGTGGAGATATTTAGCCAAGTACAAGAGGGGCGCTACAGCGATAAACTCCAAGCGATGTCTATGCTTGAGTTATCAGGGGAGTTTGATTTAGTGATTAACTCGACCTCGGCGAGTCTTGCCGGGGAGTTACCGCCACTGCCACAGTCCATTATCGGCAGCAAGACGGCTTGCTACGATATGATGTATGGCGCCAAACCAACGGCATTTAATCAATGGGCTGTGCAACAGGGCGCTGTGCAAGTGATTGATGGACTGGGTATGCTTGTGGGTCAAGCGGCAAAGAGTTTTGCGCTCTGGCGTGGCGTCGAGCCAGATACCTCAGGAGTGCTTAAATTACTCAGGGACAAACTACAGGCCGACGCGCAATAGAGGCTCAAGAGGAAGATAAAATGAATCAGAGTATTTTATTCCCCGATCTGCAACATTGGGATGAAACCCAAAAGCACATTTGCTTTATTGCCCAGCAGCAGGGAATGAATATTAAGTGTTATATCAGCGCACAGAAGTTGGCGCAGTTAAATGACTTTTCGCCCCAGCCTAATATCGATGAAGCGGCCGCCATGTTAGCGCTATTTGATGCAGTTAGATTCGATGCCGAGGAAATGGCAGAAGCCTTAATTGAAGCAGAAGAGTTTGATGAGTTTGGCGCAGTGCACTTAGGCTAAGCCAAAATAAACAAGATGGCAGCTTAAATTCTGCCATCTCGATTTAATAGATACATTACTCTGGCTTAGGTTCTGCCAAGTATTCGTTTTTCAAGCGCACATAGTTATCCGCGGATTCAGGTAAAAACTTCAATTCCGCTTCGGTTAACGGTCGCGCCTGTTTCGCAGGGCTGCCGACATATAAGTAGCCGCTCTGCAGCACTTTACCTGGTGGTACTAACGACCCCGCACCTAAAATCACATCATCTTCTAATATGGCACCGTCGAGGATAATGGCCCCCATTCCTACTAAAACACGATTACCCACCTTGCAGCCATGCAGCATCGCCTTATGCCCAATCGTCACATCATCACCAATGATCAGTGGATGCCCTTCAGGACGAGAAGCGGATTTGCGGGTCACGTGCAATATGCTGCCATCCTGTACATTGGAGCGTTTACCAATTCTAATATGATTGACATCCCCACGAGCGGCCACCATAGGCCAAATACTCGCGTCGGTATCTAAAGCAATGTCGCCAACGAGCACTGAAGCTTGGTCCACATACACATTATCGCCGAGTTGTGGATGAATTCCTTGGTAAGTTCTGAGTGGCCCAGACATAAAAAAGTCCCTAATTGAGTGGTTTTTAGCATTATAAAGGTTAAAAACTGACAGGTCAGGTCAAATATCCAACGAACAGTGCAAAAATGCCAATTATCTTAAAGTTAGGGGTTGCACAAAAAGTTTCGCTGCCTATAATGCGCATCCACTGACACGGCAGACAGCGAAAGCTAACGCGGTTACAGTGCGAATCGAATGCAAAATGTGCAGTTGATTCGAAAGCCTCAAGAAGTTTGCAAAAACGCCTTGACGCGACAAGGGAAATGCGTAGAATACGCAGCCCTGACCTAGTGAGCGGTAACGCAAGCGATGAGGTCAAACGCTCTTTAACAATCTAAACAAGAAATCTGTGTGGACACTCACAGGTGTTGAGTTAATCGAAATTACTCTGCCGTTTGGCGAGTAATCAAAGAATTAAATCAATGAATGAGTGTTCATAGCAATATGTACATACAGTAATGTATGAATTGAAACGCGATGCTTCTTAGTGAGCAAAGCGAATCAAAACAGTAGAATTCATTGAGTCGTTTCTTCGGAAACAAAAAACTTTTAATTGAAGAGTTTGATCATGGCTCAGATTGAACGCTGGCGGCAGGCCTAACACATGCAAGTCGAGCGGCAGCACGAGGGAGTTTACTCCTGAGGTGGCGAGCGGCGGACGGGTGAGTAATGCCTAGGGATCTGCCCAGTCGAGGGGGATAACAGTTGGAAACGACTGCTAATACCGCATACGCCCTACGGGGGAAAGGAGGGGACCTTCGGGCCTTCCGCGATTGGATGAACCTAGGTGGGATTAGCTAGTTGGTGAGGTAATGGCTCACCAAGGCGACGATCCCTAGCTGTTCTGAGAGGATGATCAGCCACACTGGGACTGAGACACGGCCCAGACTCCTACGGGAGGCAGCAGTGGGGAATATTGCACAATGGGGGAAACCCTGATGCAGCCATGCCGCGTGTGTGAAGAAGGCCTTCGGGTTGTAAAGCACTTTCAGTAGGGAGGAAAGGGTGAGTCTTAATACGGCTCATCTGTGACGTTACCTACAGAAGAAGGACCGGCTAACTCCGTGCCAGCAGCCGCGGTAATACGGAGGGTCCGAGCGTTAATCGGAATTACTGGGCGTAAAGCGTGCGCAGGCGGTTTGTTAAGCGAGATGTGAAAGCCCTGGGCTCAACCTAGGAATAGCATTTCGAACTGGCGAACTAGAGTCTTGTAGAGGGGGGTAGAATTCCAGGTGTAGCGGTGAAATGCGTAGAGATCTGGAGGAATACCGGTGGCGAAGGCGGCCCCCTGGACAAAGACTGACGCTCATGCACGAAAGCGTGGGGAGCAAACAGGATTAGATACCCTGGTAGTCCACGCCGTAAACGATGTCTACTCGGAGTTTGGTGTCTTGAACACTGGGCTCTCAAGCTAACGCATTAAGTAGACCGCCTGGGGAGTACGGCCGCAAGGTTAAAACTCAAATGAATTGACGGGGGCCCGCACAAGCGGTGGAGCATGTGGTTTAATTCGATGCAACGCGAAGAACCTTACCTACTCTTGACATCCACGGAAGAGACCAGAGATGGACTTGTGCCTTCGGGAACCGTGAGACAGGTGCTGCATGGCTGTCGTCAGCTCGTGTTGTGAAATGTTGGGTTAAGTCCCGCAACGAGCGCAACCCCTATCCTTATTTGCCAGCACGTAATGGTGGGAACTCTAGGGAGACTGCCGGTGATAAACCGGAGGAAGGTGGGGACGACGTCAAGTCATCATGGCCCTTACGAGTAGGGCTACACACGTGCTACAATGGCGAGTACAGAGGGTTGCAAAGCCGCGAGGTGGAGCTAATCTCACAAAGCTCGTCGTAGTCCGGATTGGAGTCTGCAACTCGACTCCATGAAGTCGGAATCGCTAGTAATCGTGGATCAGAATGCCACGGTGAATACGTTCCCGGGCCTTGTACACACCGCCCGTCACACCATGGGAGTGGGCTGCAAAAGAAGTGGGTAGCTTAACCTTCGGGGGGGCGCTCACCACTTTGTGGTTCATGACTGGGGTGAAGTCGTAACAAGGTAGCCCTAGGGGAACCTGGGGCTGGATCACCTCCTTACCTATACGACTAACTCGATGTTTGCTGAGTGTTCACACAGATGGCTTGTTGAACTTCCTGTAAGGGAAGGGAGAGCGACATGCACCGCGAGCCGGTATGCATTGTTCTTTAACAATTTGGAAAGCTGATAGTAATTAATACAATGATGTCTGTCGTTGTGTTAATACGAAAAAATTGAGTTCTTAAAACACTTGTTAAGTGTCTTGAATATTCAAGTCTAAGGCGAGTCCATCTTCTTGGTCGAAGATGAGACAAGTAAAACCAGCTGGTCGCAACAGCTCAAGTGGCTCACGTAAGTGAAACCTATTTGGGTTGTATGGTTAAGCGACTAAGCGTATACGGTGGATGCCTTGGCAGTCAGAGGCGATGAAGGACGTAGTAACTTGCGAAAAGCGTTGGCGAGCTAGTAACAAGCATTTGAGCTAACGATGTCCGAATGGGGGAACCCGGCACCATAAGGTGTCATCATTAAGTGAATACATAGCTTAATGAGGCAAACGAGGGGAACTGAAACATCTAAGTACCCTTAGGAAAAGAAATCAACCGAGATTCCCCTAGTAGCGGCGAGCGAACGGGGATTAGCCCTTAAGTCAGAGGGGTGTTAGTGGAATGGTCTGGAAAGTCCAGCGGCACAGGGTGATAGCCCCGTACACGAAAACTAACCTTTGATGAAAACGAGTAAGGCGGGACACGTGATATCCTGTTTGAATATGGGGGGACCATCCTCCAAGGCTAAATACTCCTGACTGACCGATAGTGAACCAGTACCGTGAGGGAAAGGCGAAAAGAACCCCTGTGAGGGGAGTGAAATAGAACCTGAAACCGTATACGTACAAGCAGTGGGAGCGGTTCTTGAGACCGTGACTGCGTACCTTTTGTATAATGGGTCAGCGACTTACGTTTTGTAGCGAGGTTAAGCGAATAGCGGAGCCGTAGGGAAACCGAGTGTTAACTGCGCGTTTAGTTGCAAGGCGTAGACCCGAAACCCGGTGATCTAGCCATGGGCAGGTTGAAGGTTGAGTAACATCAACTGGAGGACCGAACCGACTAATGTTGAAAAATTAGCGGATGACTTGTGGCTGGGGGTGAAAGGCCAATCAAACCGGGAGATATCTGGTTCTCCTCGAAAGCTATTTAGGTAGCGCCTCGAGCGAATACCATTGGGGGTAGAGCACTGTTAAGGCTAGGGGGTCATCCCGACTTACCAACCCTTTGCAAACTCCGAATACCAATGAGTACTACTCGGGAGACAGACGGCGGGTGCTAACGTCCGTCGTCAAAAGGGAAACAACCCAGACCGTCAGCTAAGGTCCCAAAGTGTATGTTAAGTGGGAAACGATGTGGGAAGGCTTAGACAGCTAGGATGTTGGCTTAGAAGCAGCCATCATTTAAAGAAAGCGTAATAGCTCACTAGTCGAGTCGGCCTGCGCGGAAGATGTAACGGGGCTAAACATACCACCGAAGCTACGGGTGCAATTCATTAGAGTTGCGCGGTAGAGGAGCGTTCTGTAAGCCGTTGAAGGTGAAGGGGTAACCCACACTGGAGGTATCAGAAGTGCGAATGCTGACATGAGTAACGATAAAGGGGGTGAAAAACCCCCTCGCCGAAAGACCAAGGGTTCCTGTCCAACGTTAATCGGGGCAGGGTGAGTCGACCCCTAAGGTGAGGCCGAAAGGCGTAATCGATGGGAAACAGATTAATATTTCTGTACTTCCGCTAACTGCGATGGAGAGACGGAGAAGGCTAGGCTAGCGCGGCGTTGGTAGTCCGCGTTTAAGGTGGTAGGTGGGTGACTTAGGCAAATCCGGGTCACTATACACTGAGAGCTGATGACGAGTCCCCAAGGGGATGAAGTAGTTGATGCCATGCTTCCAGGAAAATCTTCTAAGCTTCAGGTTAGCGGGAATCGTACCCCAAACCGACACAGGTGGTCGGGTAGAGAATACCAAGGCGCTTGAGAGAACTCGGCTGAAGGAACTAGGCAAAATGGTACCGTAACTTCGGGAGAAGGTACGCTCTTGTTGGTGATGAGACTTGCTCTCTAAGCTGACGGGAGTCGCAGATACCAGGTGGCTGCAACTGTTTATCAAAAACACAGCACTGTGCAAAATCGCAAGATGACGTATACGGTGTGACGCCTGCCCGGTGCCGGAAGGTTAATTGATTGGGTTATCGCAAGAGAAGCTCATGATCGAAGCCCCGGTAAACGGCGGCCGTAACTATAACGGTCCTAAGGTAGCGAAATTCCTTGTCGGGTAAGTTCCGACCTGCACGAATGGCGTAATGATGGCCACGCTGTCTCCAGCCGAGACTCAGTGAAGTTGAAATTGCGGTGAAGATGCCGTATACCCGCGGCTAGACGGAAAGACCCCGTGAACCTTTACTATAGCTTGGCACTGAACATTGACCCTACATGTGTAGGATAGGTGGGAGACTATGAAGTTGGAACGCTAGTTCTGATGGAGTCGTCCTTGAAATACCACCCTTGTAGTGTTGATGTTCTAACTTGGCCCCATTATCTGGGGTAAGGACAGTGCCTGGTGGGTAGTTTGACTGGGGCGGTCTCCTCCCAAAGAGTAACGGAGGAGCACGAAGGTTGGCTAAGTACGGTCGGACATCGTACGGTTAGTGCAATGGCATAAGCCAGCTTAACTGCGAGACAGACACGTCGAGCAGGTACGAAAGTAGGTCATAGTGATCCGGTGGTTCTGAATGGAAGGGCCATCGCTCAACGGATAAAAGGTACTCCGGGGATAACAGGCTGATACCGCCCAAGAGTTCATATCGACGGCGGTGTTTGGCACCTCGATGTCGGCTCATCACATCCTGGGGCTGAAGTCGGTCCCAAGGGTATGGCTGTTCGCCATTTAAAGTGGTACGCGAGCTGGGTTCAGAACGTCGTGAGACAGTTCGGTCCCTATCTGCCGTGGGCGTTGGATGATTGAGGGGAGTTGCTCCTAGTACGAGAGGACCGGAGTGAACGAACCGCTGGTGTTCGGGTTGTCATGCCAATGGCATTGCCCGGTAGCTATGTTCGGAATCGATAACCGCTGAAAGCATCTAAGCGGGAAGCGAGCCCCAAGATGAGTCATCCCTTGGACTTTAAGTCCACTAAAGAGCCGTTCGAGACTAGGACGTTGATAGGTCAGGTGTGTAAGCGTTGTGAGGCGTTGAGCTAACTGATACTAATGACTCGAGAGGCTTAACCATACAACCCAGATGGGTTTTGCTAAGTAGCACTTAGCTTGAATAGAAACACTTAAGAAGTGGTACTCAATACAGCTTTCCGAATTAACAAATAAAGGTTAATTACGCAGGTAATTGTACGGCAGACAAAGCCGTGACGAGCGAAGGGCGGAGTGTACGGTAGTACATGAGCACTGGAGTGAGGAAACAATGCCGTCAGACGTAGAATTAACCCGTAAGAATTTGCTTGGTGACAATAGCATTGTGGTCCCACCTGATCCCATCCCGAACTCAGAAGTGAAACGCAATCGCGCCGATGGTAGTGTGGGGTCTCCCCATGTGAGAGTAGGTCATCGCCAAGCGCCTAATTTAGCTTAATGTGTAAACGTTAAGTTAAAGGAGCGGTAGTTCAGTTGGTTAGAATACCGGCCTGTCACGCCGGGGGTCGCGGGTTCGAGTCCCGTCCGCTCCGCCAACATAAAGAAATAAGCCTCATCGAAAGATGAGGCTTTTTTCGTTTATTCGCCGGATAAATCTACTCAGACTAACTATCAACGGTGTTGTACTCTGTCTCATTCTTGTAAGTTATTCTGATACCATCATTTTTATTAAAAGAATTGAGCCGTTTTCGTTATGATAGACAGCTTATTTTTACGGCTGGACAGGTCAGTTTTTCATTTGTGGGTGAGGTGGTTGTGCGCCACTTGGCAGTATTGAACTGTGTTTCTGCCCACAGATAAATTAAACGGTATAATGTTTACCAATTTTTACGAGTAATAAAATGAATTGTCGCCTAGGCTGTGGTGCTTGTTGTATTGCACCTTCAATTAGCAGTGGGATCCCTGGAATGCCAAATGGTAAGGCGGCTGGGGAGCGCTGTGTGCAGCTCAGTGATGATAATTTGTGTTTGATTTTCGGCTCGCCTGATCGTCCTGCGGTTTGTAGTGATTTTGAAGTGTCTTTAGATGTCTGTGGGGATTCTAACGAAGAGGCGCTTTGGTTGATCACAAACCTTGAATCTCAAACATCTCAATAGTTTATTGCTGACAGGTGAATTATGCAGTTAACACGCTATACCGACTTTGGTGTTCGCACGCTGATGTATTTGGCGGTTCAGCCCGATAGAACAACCCTTTTTAGGATCGCAGAGATTACCGAGGTCTTCGATTTGTCACCAAATCATGTCTCGAAAATTGTGCATCACTTAGGCAAGTTAGGTTATCTAGAAACCATTCGCGGTAAGATGGGTGGCTTTCGTTTAGGGAAACCAGCGAGCGAGATTAATCTTGGGCAACTCATTCGTGCGTTAGAGAACTCGCTGGCACCGATTGATTGCAGCAAACCTTACTGCCGCTTCACTCCCGCCTGTCAGTTGAAGGGCGTATTAGCCCAAGCGGTTGAGGCGTATTTAAGCGTGCTCGATCAATACAGCTTGGAGGACATTGTAAGCAATCGAAATGAGTTGCTAGCATTGCTGCCAGATATGACTATTTCTGTCTTACAGTTGGATTAGTGCCTTTCTCATGGGCTAGTTCGATGGGCAACAAGCTTGACGTCGGCACTAGCTCAATCCCTTCCGCCTTTAGGCGCGCTAAGTTCGTTTTTAAGAAGTGAATGGTTTCGGGGTAAGGATGGGCGATAGCTACGAGACTGCCTTGCGAGTGAGCCTGACTTATCATCAAATTAAACTGTTTTTCCAATGCTGCGGCACTGACGTCATTATCGAGAAAGAGTTGGCGTCGTAGCAGTGGCACGCCGAGTAAATCAGCCTTATCTCCCGCCTTAGTGAATTTGGTGGTCATGCTATCGACAAAGTAGAGCTGCTTCTGCTTTAGCGTTTCCATTACCCATAACATAGGATCATCGAGCTGCGTCAGCAGGCTCCCCATATGATTGTTGGCACCTTTAGCGAAGGGCACGCTGGCGATAGCAGCAAGTACACTGCTACGTATCTGTGCTTCGCTCATTTTGTTGGTTAAACCGCCGAGCCCTAAGGCTTTACCATTGAGCGCCTGCATGGGTAAGTGCAACATAATCTCGTGGCCTTTGGCGTGTGCGGCTTTGGCTAACTTATTGCTGAGCGGCGTGTGTGGCAGCACCGATAAGGTGACTGCGCTGGGGAGTGAAAGCACGGCTTCGTCGGTGTGACGATAGCCGATATCATCGATGATCAAGGCGATTTGAGCTGCATTGCTTGGCGCAATACTGATAGCCAAAAGGGCCAATATATAAAATAGATGCACTATTTCTTCTTATTAGTCATGATGTTGTATCCAAGAAATAGCGGAAATGACTATGTTGTCTTGGCTGACATCGGTTCGTGCTGAGATGGCGTCGATTATAGCCATATTCTTTTGATTGGGGCCAGTTTCGGTTGCAACTTTGATATCTGGCACTATGCCGATAGCGTGGATGTTTTCCCCTTTGGGTGTGTTGTACTGGGCGATAGTGAGCTTGATGGCATTGCCGTCGTTCAGTATGGGGATCAGGCTTTGCACTGTGCCTTTGCCGAAGCTGGTTTCACCGAGCAGCTTGGCGCGACCATTCTCTTGTAGGGCTGCGGCGAGGACTTCGGAGGCGGAGGCCGAGCCTTTATTGATCAGCACTAACATTGGCACATTGGTCAGCATGGTTTGGGGGGAGGCGTAATAGTCGGAATTGGCATCGAAGAAGCGGCCTGAGGTAGAGACGATTCGTCCTTTAGCTAGAAACAGGTCGGCAATTTTGATTGCCTGATCCAGCAAGCCGCCGGGATTATTGCGTAAATCTAAAATCAAGCCCGTAAGATGCGCGTTTTGCCACTGGCTTAAACTGCGCACCATATCCTCGGTGGAGTTTTCTTGAAAGCTGCTGAGCCTAATATAGCCGATATTACCATCCAGTAATTTGCTGGCGACAGATTGAATCGTAATAGTGCTGGGCTTAAGGGATACCTCGAACTGGGCGTCATCATTATGGTGCTTTAAGGTTAGGTGAATACTCTGATTGCTGAGGCTATGTTGTTTGATTTGATTGAGGATATCCGCAAGATTGGTTTCGGTGGTTGGCGTGTTATTTAGCTTGATAATGATGTCACCCGCTTGGATACCTGCCTGTTCGGCGGGCGAGTTCGCAAAGGGCGCGATAATGCTGATATGGTCTTTATCGCTAGCGACCTCAAAACCAAAGCCGAAGTATTCGCCGCGATTGGAGTCTTTTAAGTCGAGTAACTCTTGGTGATTTAAAAAGCTGGAATAGGGATCTAAGTGCTCAAAAATCCCTTTAATGGCCGCTTGCACCAGCTCATCTTTGGAAACGGTTTTAACGTAATAGGTTTCGACCGTTTCTAATACATCCTGCAATAGCGGGTAGTCGAAGTCACTCTGATATGATTTGGCATTCTCTTGGCTGGAGAGGCTAATGGATAGGCCTAGGCTTAGGCCGAGTCCAAGGCAGACGATATTGCGGATTAGATGTTTCATAGCCGTCCCCGATGTTGATGGGGACGGCCACCTTAGCGACAGTACTGATTAACGACAGTACTTGGCTGGATCGACCGCTTGCCCCTTATACCTTATTTCAAAGTATAGGCCAGGCTCTGTCTGTCCACCCGAACGTCCGACTAAAGCAATTGCTTCACCGGTTTTGACCATGTCTCCAGGGCTTTTTAACAGGGCCTGCGCATGGCCGTAGAGGCTCATATAACCTTTACCATGGTCTATCACCATCACCATACCAAAGCCTTTAAGCCAATCGGCATAGATGACTTTACCGCCAGAAACCGCGCGAATATTTTGTCCTTCGGGCGCAGAGAGCATAGTGCCTTTCCACACCACTTGGCCCGATCTCGGGCTGCCAAAACCAGCAGTAACACGGCCCTTTGTTGGCCATTTGAGTTTACCGCCTTGTTTATCGAAGCCTTCCATCGAAGGATTGTCACGCATGGCTTTAAGCGCTTGTTCAACCACCCGCTTTAAGCTGGCCTCTTCAATTTGCAGTTGTTCGAGTTCGGCACCTTTAGTATTTAAGGTGCGCTGTAATTCATTAAGGGTTAATTGGCGTTGATCTTGTTCTTGGTTCAAGCGCTTAGATTGCACTTGTTGCTCGGCCATCAACTTAGTTAATTGTTTTTGCTTGCTAGTCTGGGTGACTTTAATCTCATCCAGCTCTGTGATGGTTTGTTTTAACTCGTTAATCGATTTCATCCGCGCTTTGTTGAGATATTGGTAATAGGCCAACATCCGCTCAATGGTGGCGGGACTTTGCTGATTCAGCATCATCTTTGTGTAATCGTGGTTACCGGCTAGGTATGCGCTCGCAAGTTGTTTTGAAAGCGTATTTTGCTGGCTCACCTTGAGGGTTTCTAACTCTTCCTGGCGTTGCTTGAGTTCGGCAAGCGTATTATCAATCTGCGCCAAACTGGTTTTGGTGCTATTGACCTTTTTGGCTGCCGCCGCAATCGCCTCTTCATCGCTGCGTAGCAGTGCGAGTAACTTTTCCCGCTGCTTACTGGTGTTTTTAAGCGCGCTTTGTTGTTGGTTGATTTGCGCTTGGATGGATTTCAACTCGGACTGACGCTTCTCCAAATCAGAAGCGTAGACCGAGAAAGATAACATCATAAAGCCAGCAATAATGCTGGCTTTAACGGGGAGTCGAGTGCTCACTAGGTAACAACTACTCTTTTACGTGGATTAAGGGTTTACCCGTCATCTCTGCGGGAATGGTTTCACCCATTAGGTGCAGAATCGTTGGGGCGACATCGCTCAGTTTACCGCCTTCATCTATGGTGGCGTCGCGGCCAACAAACACAAAGGGCACGAGTTCACTGGTATGCGCCGTATGGGCTTGGCCAGTGGTTTCGTCGGTCATCTGCTCGGCGTTGCCGTGGTCGGCGGTAATAATACATTCGCCGCCCACTTTCGCCAGTGCGTCAACTACACGGCCGATACAGGCATCGACAGCTTCGCAGGCTTTAACCGCCGCATCGAAGTTGCCAGTATGACCCACCATATCACCGTTCGGGTAGTTACAGATAATCACATCGTATTGAGCGGATTCAATCGCTGCGACTAACTTATCCGTCAGCTCGGTTGAGCTCATCTCAGGCTGCAAGTCGTAGGTTGCCACTTTAGGTGAGTTGATCAGGATGCGATCTTCACCGTTGAATGGCTCTTCCTTACCGCCGTTGAAGAAGAAGGTCACATGGGCGTATTTTTCAGTTTCGGAGATACGTAACTGAGTACGGCCACGATTTTGCAGCACTTCACCTAAGGTATTCACTAGGTTTTCAGAAGGATAAGCGATAGGTGCTTTGATATCGGCTGCGTATTCGGTCAGCGTTACAAAGTTAACCTTTGGCGTCACTGCACGTTCAAAACCATCGAAATCAGCATTGATAAAGCTGCGGGTGATTTGACGAGCACGGTCGGCGCGGAAGTTCATGAAAATCAGCGCATCGCCATCGTTCAAGCTGGCAACCTTGCCTTCGCTATCGGTAATGGCAGAAGACGACACAAACTCATCATTTTCGTTACGCTCATAAGCGGCTTCTAATGCGGTCACAGCGTTATCGTATTGGAACTTCGCCTTGCCTTGGGTGATCAGATCGTAAGCCTGAGACACGCGGTCCCAACGGTTATCACGGTCCATAGCAAAGTAACGACCAATAATCGAGGCGATACGGCCATGGCCCAATGTAGTAAACAGATCATCAAAGTGGCTTAGGCTGCCTTTGGCGCTGCGAGGTGGGGTATCGCGCCCATCTAAGAAAGCATGTAAGTATACTTTAGTGGCGCCGCGTGCTACTGCCATGCGGCACATGGCTTCGATATGCTCTTCATGGCTGTGTACGCCACCGGGAGAGAGCAGGCCCATAATGTGCACCGCACCACCGGCTTTGATGGCCGCATCTACGGCATCGCAAAGGGCTGGGTTTTGTTCAAACTCATGATCTGCAATGGCTTTGCTGATACGAGTCAGCTCTTGGTAAACGATTCGGCCAGAACCTAAGTTGATATGGCCTACTTCAGAGTTCCCCATCTGCCCATCGGGCAAGCCTACATCTAAGCCTGAGCCTGAAATTAAACCGTGGGCATATTGGGCGTTGAGACGGTCGAGTACTGGTGTGTTGGCGTGGTAAATCGCATTCATATGCGTATTTTCACGGTAACCCCAGCCATCGAGGATCAACAACGCGATTGGACGTTTAGTTGTCGTCATGGTGATACCTTTAAAGTTTAAGGAAGCTAAAGAAATCTGAAATTGGTTAAATATTACTACGTAAGCGGGGTACGAAAAAGCGCTTTACCTAGATTAAGGTCATCGAATGGCTATTTCAGCGGATTCTGTGAGCGCCAAGAGAAGCGAGATGGCGCAAGGGCTGAGCTGTGTTCTAGAACTGTGACTAAACTGCTGCAATCTGCCAAGGCAATGGGTATACTCTGTGCCCTTATCGAATTTTTCGCCATTTATACGGGCTGTAACCATGCAAGAATATATCGAATTTTTTAAGGCTCACACTATGCTAAGTCTGGCTTGGGTGGGTTTGTTTGTAATGCTTGTGGTCAGTGTGATCAAATCGAGCTTTTCAAAAATCAAAAATGTTACTCATCAAGAACTCACTATTATGGTGAACCGACAAGACGCCAAAGTCGTGGATGTGCGTTCTAATGACGAATTCCGCAAGGGCCATATTGTTGATGCAGTTAACGTTACGCTCGCGGATATCAAAAATAATCAGGTTTCTGCCCTTGAAAAGTTTAAAGGTAGTCCCATTATACTGGTATGCAATGCTGGCATGACCTCGTCTCAAGCGGCTCAGCTTTTAAGTAAACAAGGTTTTGAAAACCTGTATAACTTGAAAGGTGGTATGGGTGAATGGCAGGCAGCGAATATGCCTGTTTCAAAAAGCAAAAGATAAGTTGTCGGCGGCAGTTATGCGCTCTGCTGCATAGTTAATTGATTGTGCAGCAGTAGCGTCATCATTGTTTGGCATACTAATCCTGCAGTCACTAAGGGCTTTATTAAGTGTTTAGATTGACTTCACAAGTACCCGTTAAGGGAAAGTAGGGACGGTACTGAGATCTAATACAGGCCTCGTAATAAGCCCGAGCTAAATTGACAAAAAGCCAGCCACAAAAGCGCTGGCATAACATTGATAGGATAGGTAGGAAATTATGGCTGAAGTAGCAAACAACGAACAACAAGCCCCACAATTCAACATCCAACGTGTTTACACTAAAGATGTTTCTTTCGAAACACCTAACAGCCCAGCTGTATTCCAAAAAGAATGGAATCCAGAAGTTAAGTTAGATTTAGACACTCGCAGCGCTAAATTAGCCGACGACGTATACGAAGTGGTTCTGTCTTTGACTGTGACTGCACAAAACGCTGGCGAAACTGCATTCCTGTGTGAAGTACAACAAGCGGGTATCTTCTCAATCGCAGGTCTGACTGAGCCACAACTGGCTCACTCATTAGGTGCATACTGCCCTAACATCCTATTCCCATATGCGCGTGAAGCTGTAGGTAGCTTAGTGGGTCGTGGTACTTTCCCACAACTGAACTTAGCACCAGTAAACTTCGACGCTCTGTTCGCACAATACGTGCAACAACGTCAAGCCGCAGCAGCTGCACCAGCAGCCGAAGAAGCTAACGCTTAATTACATGAAAAACTCTGCCGATATCACGGTGTTAGGGGCGGGCTCTTATGGCACCGCCCTTGCCATCTCTCTAGCCAGCAATGGTCATAAGACCTTGTTGTGGGGGCACGATCCTGCCCATATGCAAACGCTCGCTCAGGACAAATGCAACCAAGCTTTCTTGCCTGGTATTGCCTTCCCTGAGTGTTTACATATCGAAGCCGACTTAGCCAAAGCCTTAGCGGCCAGCAATAATGTGCTGGTTGTGGTACCTAGCCATGTGTTTGGCTCGGTACTGGCCCAAGCGAAACCTTTGTTACGCCAAGATGCTCGCATCGTATGGGCGACCAAAGGACTCGAGCCTGAAACCGGACGTTTGCTGCAAGATGTGGCCCGTGATGTGTTAGGCGAGCAATATCCGCTGGCGGTATTGTCAGGACCTACGTTTGCGAAGGAATTAGCCATGGGGTTACCTACGGCGATTTCGGTTGCGGGCACTTGTCCTAAATTTACCGCTGAGCTAGTGGAATTGCTGCACAGCCCTAAACGTTTACGCGTTTATGCTAACGACGACTTTATCGGCCTGCAATTAGGCGGCGCGGTGAAGAACGTTATCGCCATTGGTGCGGGCATGTCCGACGGTATTGGCTTTGGTGCTAATGCCAGAACGGCGTTAATTACCCGTGGTTTGGTCGAGTTAACCCGTTTAGGCGAAGCCTTAGGCGCCAGCACTGCCACCTTTATGGGCATGGCTGGATTAGGCGACCTAGTGTTAACTTGTACCGACAACCAATCCCGTAACCGCCGCTTTGGTTTAGCCTTAGGTAAAGGCTGCGATGTGGATACCGCCCAGGCCGAAATCGGCCAAGTGGTTGAAGGTTATCGCAATACTAAAGAAGTGTTTACCCTGGCGAAGCGCATGGGCGTCGAAATGCCGATCACCGAGCAAATCTACCAAGTGTTATACCAAGGCAAAGCGCCCTTGGATGCCGCCAAAGAACTGCTCAGCAGAGAAAAAAAATCAGAAACGCCAGCGCAATAAAGCGCGAGCCGTGATGATGCTGAATAAAATAAAGGGTGCTAAAATAGCGCCCTTTTTTATGTCCGATCGCCATCGCCTTAATGTGGTAGGCAGCAATCGGCATTGTCTGTATCCGTTAAGGCTGGAAGCTGAACGCGGAATATCTACCCAATATCAAAGACCAATACCATAACCAAGTCTTTGAACTATTTGGGATGATGGGCAATCGCCAAATCAATTTATCGACTGGAGTATGAGTGTGAAACATCATGATGTAATTATTATCGGAGCCGGCGCCGCAGGATTAATGTGTGCTGCAACAGCGGGTTACCGAGGTCGTGATGTACTTGTACTCGATAATGCCAAGCAGGCTGGGCGTAAAATCCTTATCAGCGGTGGCGGCCGTTGTAACTTTACCAACCTGAAAGTTGAACCCGCCAACTTTATCTGTGGCAACCCGCACTTTGTCAAATCTGCATTGGCGCGTTATCCGTCACAGCAGTTTATTGAACTGGTTGAGCGTCACGGCATTGAATACCACGAGCGCGATCATGGTCAGCTGTTCTGTAATGACTCGGCTAAAGAGATAGTTACTATGCTGCTGACCGAATGTGAGTGGGCGGGCGTGAACATTAAACTTCGCACCGATATTCTGGCGGTGAGCAAAACCGAAGCAGGCCGCTTTGAGCTAAACACCTCAAATGGCGAGTTAAGTTGCGACTCCTTAGTGATCGCCACCGGCGGTTTATCTATGCCAAAACTTGGCGCCACGCCTTACGGTTATCAATTGGCCGAGCAGTTTGGCCTTAAGGTATTGCCAACTCACGCGGGTCTGGTGCCTTTTACTTGGCACAGCGAAGATAAAATTCGCTTCGAACCGCTGTCGGGCATTGCCGTACCGAGCCGTATTACCGCCAAAGATGGCACAGCCTTTAGCGAAGCCTTACTCTTCACCCACAGAGGCTTATCTGGCCCCGCTATTTTGCAGATTTCCAACTATTGGAAAGCTGGCGAAACCATAGAAATCAATCTATTACCCAATATGGATGCCGCACAGGCCTTAGAACAACAGCTGGCCGCACATCCTAAACAGAGTCTGCGTAATACCTTAAGTCAGTGGTTACCTAAGCGGCTGGTGGAGGTGTTATTTGATGAAGCTTTACTCAACAAAGCCTTAAATCAGCTGGTTCATGCAGAGCGCGCCAAGTTAGTCGACGATCTGCACTGCTGGACAGTCTTAATGAATGGCACCGAAGGCTATCGCACCGCTGAAGTCACTCTCGGCGGCGTGGATACCCATGAACTCTCCTCCAAAACCATGGAAGCCATAAAAGTCCCCGGCCTGTTTTTTATCGGCGAAGTGATGGACGTAAGCGGTTGGTTAGGCGGCTTTAACTTCCAATGGGCCTGGGCATCTGGTGTGGCCGCTGGACAAGCGGTTTAGTCTTGTGTAGAGACAATAAAGTTTGCCCGTAAGCACTAAAGTTTGCCCGTAAGAGCATTTTTTGACAATAAAGTTTGCCCGTAGTGATGTTTGATACTATGCTTTCTGTATGAAATATATCAGGAAATTTTATGTCACGCGGAAGAAAGCTTGAATCTTTGACAGATTATCAACGAGCCTTAAAAAATAAGTATGGAATTGGGCAAGGTTACGATTATAAGCCGTGGCTGAGAGTTCAGGATGTGAACAGTCATGGTACTAGATCGATAATTTTAGGACGAAAGTCTCAGAGAAGTCATCATATGATGTCCTCAATCGAGAGTGAGTTTTTCTATTTAGCGGAGTTCTCCGACAGTGTCGTTGATATAAGAGAGCAGTTTCCAATTTTACCTCTTAACTACACGCAGAAAGTGGCGAGTATGTTGGGTGTTAAGCACCCTATCCATCCCAAAACTAAAGAACCAATCATTATAACAACGGATCAGTTGCTTACGATTGATTCTATTCAAGGCATTTCATATCACGCAGTTTCTGTTAAACCTGAAACTGAATCTGATAAACAACGAGTGCTCGAAAAGATTGATATTGAAAGAGTTTGTTGGGAACTGCTTGGAGTTAGGTTTAGCTACTTCACTGGCAATGAGTTAACCAAAGTACAAAGTCGTAATCTTGACTGGGTGACAGCCCCGTTCCGTGAAAATCTACCTTATTTTTCTGATGGACAGATAAATAGCGCATTAACTGTTATAAATGTTGGCCAGTTTTTTTTCGAAGATCTTTGTAATAAATTGATTTCTATGAATATAGCTTCACACGATGAGGCTCAATTACTTATTCGTTACTTAATCGCAGATAAGTTCATTGATGTGGATTTATCATCATATATTCCTGAATTAGGGATTTTAGATGTTAAATCGATTGCAGATATGCAAAGAGGGCGTAGTGAATGGAATTTCCTAGAAACAGTGTTTGGGAGTTAAAAGGCTCAGATTTAGCTGAAGATGGTTTATACCGTGTTTTAGACATTATGCACGATGTTTCATCTGTCGTCCTATTCCCCCTTAATACCGAATCGACAACCTCTCGGCCTTTGGTTTTTTCTATGGAAGCATTTATTGAACATATAAAAAGTAAGAAAGCCAAAAAATCAGAGTTTACTTTACCAAGTTTTCTTTTGGTCGCAGAGGAGAATATCCCTGAGGAACATATTGCCCGTAGAGATAAAAACTATGGACTTATTGAAAATATTGTTTTAGATCGGGTTTTTATTTTTGATTACGCGACGAAAAAACGTGTTCCACATCTTGCAGAGTATGCAAAAAAAGTAGATATCGATCGTAAAGCATTATCCCGACTTTTATCGCAATATTGGCGTTACGGTCAGGAGAAAATGGCTCTTCTTCCTGCATTTTCTAAAAGCGGCGGTTCGGGAAAGGATAGGATACCAACAGACAAGCCACTCGGCGCACCTAAACAACCAAGAACAGTGGCGGTTGAAAGAGCGGTTAAATACATAATCACTGATATCGACAAAAGTAAGTTTAAGAAAGCACTGAAAAAATACTACTTAAAGCAGACTAGCTTGACGTTATCAAAAACTTATAATTACATGCTAAAAGATAGCTATGCTGATGAAGTTCGCATTGCTAATGCGTGTGGTAAACCGCCTGCTTTACCAACGCTTAAACAGTTTAGCTATTGGTCAAAGAAAATATTTAGCCAAGATGAGTTCATTAAGGGCCGGACAACAGAAAATGATCATCTCAGGAATAAAAGAGGTTTATTAGGGAGCGTCATTCAGGATAGCTATTTACCTGGAACTCACTTTGAGATCGATGCAACAGTCGCAGATGTTCATATTGTTTCTGAATTGGGGGCGCAGTATATATTAGGTAGACCAACAATCTACATTGTTATCGACAGAGCTAGCCGGATGATAGTTGGCATGCATGTATCGCTTTTCCATGCTTCATGGCGTGCAGCTAGACAAGCATTATCAAATAGTTTTTTACCTAAATCTCGCTATTGCAAAGAGTTTGGTGTAGATATCGATGATTCAGAATGGCCTTGCTCACATATTCCAAAGGAACTCGTTTGCGATAATGGTGAGATGATTGGCTTAGATCCTAAGACTGCACTCAATCCGATGACTAAGCTTTCGTTTACCCCTCCTTACAGACCTGACCGTAAAGGAGTGGTTGAGAAACGTTTTGATATTTTGAATAAAGAAGTTATTCATGAATTTTTGGGGACTACGAGGGGGGGAGATATTGTCAGAGGTAGTCGTGACCCAAGGAAGGATGCTATCTACACTTTGAAAGAAGTGACTACTGAAATAATAAAAGCCATTCTAGAGCATAATAGGTCTATTTTTAACGACCTAGCTTTTTCAAGTCCATTACTAGTCGAAAATGACTTATCACCAACTCCTATCAATTATTGGAAGATTCACCTTGCTAAGCATAAACATGAGCTTCAAGCTGCTCTTCCTGATGAGGTTATCGCTCGTTTACTTCCTCCGGCTGAAGTTAGTATGACACGCAGTGGTATATATTTTAATGGGTTGTACTATTCATGTTTGGAAATTGAAGAACGTAATTTAGTATCGGTTGCTCGATCTTCAGGTCAATGGCGATTAGAAGCACGAATCGATGAGAATACTACAAACCACATTTATGTGCGGCTAGACAAAAATCATGGCTTTACACTTTGTCATCTGTTGCCTCGTAGTCGTATGTTCAAAGATAAATCAATGTATGAGTCTGACTTTATGCAAGACTGGCTAGACTCAAAAAAAGAGCTCGCACCTATAAGTGTCGCATCTATTGATGATCACCAAAGTCGTCAACAGATGACTAAACATGCTAGAGAACGAAGCAAGAACTCTGACAAGATATCATTTGCTGAAAAAACGAAAAATGTCCGCCAACACCGCAAAGATGAGCTCAAAGCAACAACTAATGTGCTCGAGGCTGAAACAAAGATACAAGACGTTATCGATTCTAAGTCGTCAAATGAAATAGTCGGTAAGGTTGTTTGTCTGCCAGTTGGCAGAAAAAGAAAAACAAAAGGAACTCCATCATGATAACGACTAAAGCAATTTACCATGATGCAATATTGCCGGAACATCGAGGTAATCCTTTAATTGAAGCACTCCCCACTAAGAGTTCCTGGGAAAAGGTTATGGAAGTATTCAGTAACTATCCTGATTATGCTGAAGATATTGCTGACCACCCAGATCCTTTAGTAAGAGAGGAATACTTAAATAGAATTGAAGAACTTCGACAGCCTTTAACTGACTATGAAGCCTGCTTTAGGGCAGTAGAAAGAGCAATTAAAAAGGGATATTCAGCAAAAAATCCACTCACTCCAACCACTGCACAGTATTTACATTATTTGGTTGATGAAAGGCCAGAAATAGAGCCTAGAACAGGCTTCTTTCAACCCAAAGGAGAGGGGTTAACGCTAATTGGGGAAAGTGGTGTTGGCAAAACATCTATGCTTGAGCAAGTGCTTAGTTATTTTCCTAGCGTAATTGAGCATGAGTCATACAAAGGCAGTCCTTTAGTTCTTAGAAAGCAAGTTGTTTGGATAAAAGTCGATTGTCCAAGTAATTCAAGTGTAAGAGATTTGTGTGAAGAAATTTTAGCCTCGTTAGATCTGGCATTGGAGCGAGAGATGACGAAACCAGCAGGAACAATTGGTGCACTGGTTCGTCAGTTAGAACAATGCATTAAATCTAGCTTTCTTGGGATGTTGGTTATAGACGAGATGCAAAACTTACAGTTTAAACGAACTGGTGGCGAAAATAATCTACTTAGATTTTTGCATCGGTTAGTAAACAAATTAGGGGTACCACTTTTCTTTGTTGCTAACCCTCCATTTGATCTGACTTTAGCAAAAGAACTTAAATCTGCCAGGCGAGCTGAAAGTACGTATCACCATATAATGTCAACTCTTGCGAAGGAAAGTGATTCGTGGCAAGCATTCATTGCCCAACTTTGGAATTATCAGTGGACTAATGTATACACAGAATTGACAGATGAGCTTAATAACTCTCTTCATCTACTCTCTGTGGGTAATATTGATATGGCGAGCCGTACTTATCGAGAAGCGCAGCGTTTAGTTATAGGTAGTGCAGATGAGAGAATTACAGTATCAACCCTTGAAGCGGGTAATGCTATTGCATGTGGTTTATCACGACAAACCAATGAAGTTAAAGAGTTAAAAAGTTCTATTGTGTTACCAACGGGAAAACAGCGTCGCAGTATGAAAGCTGATACACAAAAAGTACCAACTGTTGATAAGACAGGTGATATCACAAAACCGCAGCATCCAGAGTTTTCCTCTAAACTTATTGAGTTACTGGGGGCAGTTGATTTACTCGTTAGGATACAAGATCCTGATATATTTCAACAAGCGGCAGGGTTAGAAGATCCTATTAGCTTTTTGAGGCAAAAAAAATTAATGCTTGATGATCCGTTAAATGATCTGTGTTCATAGCCTTCGAAATGCTGCAACTTACATAATTTCGTCTAAAATTTAGCCATGGAGTAATTAATAATACATTTAGGGGGAAGAATGATACTTCCCCTCGCCTTTCCTGATGAAATCTTGTTTAGCCGTCTTGTCCGTCATTTCACCTTAACTGGCATGACAATCGAGAATTATCTCTTGGCAGTCTTTGATAATCACAAGGTAACTATTCACCCCTATTTGACTGCCGGACTTTCTCAACTCAGTAAATTTAGCTTAGAGTCGCCATTTGAACTGATGAGTGATCAGACGCTTGCGCCCTTGTTTATTCATTTTTTGCCATCTTATAAATCGACTATTTCCACTGGGTTAGTGTCTAGTAATGCTGCTTATGCCATCAGGGCTTGTCAGTTAACAAGTGTCAAAGAAAAAGAGTCTTTATCTATTAAGTTTTGTCCCCAATGTGCAATAGAAAATATCCAAGAGTTTGGTATATCGTATTGGCATCGTCCTCATCAAATTCCTGGAATCGAGTCCTGCTATAAGCATCAAGTATGGTTAGTTCACCTTCCCATTGTTGAAAGGTCAAAGCTGAGCCATAGTTTCTTACCTCAAGTAGATATAAGCCCAAAAAAAAGTAGTTCGCTTAGCTATGAGTTAGCAAAATATGCTGCCAGTTACCTTAACCGTGTAAGCAAAAATAATCAGAGCTTCAATGTGAAAGACATAATCGCCATGCTCGATAAACTAGGTTTTGTCACTAAAGATGGGCATTTTCGTAGAAAGATACTCGTCGAAGATTTCTATCAATTTACTCAAGACCTAGCTTACCAGTCACAACATCTATTACCTGAGTCATCAACAGACTTTAGATATGTTTCGTATTTGCTTTCAGGTAAGGTTTCTCAACATCCATTTAAATATCTCTTGTTGGGATTCTGGCTATCTAAGCATTTGCCTTGTGAAGAACTTAATGATCCTGTGCCGAATGATTCAGCTTCAGCAGAGCTACTTGAAAGCAAGTGCATTACATTACTGCATCGAGGTGAATCGATGGCAAGTGTGGGGCGGCTTATAGGGAAAAGCCGTTGTTATGTTAAAGCTCTAGCATTAAGGCTTAATATCCCCGTTAGCCTTAAACCTAAACTGATAACAGGGGATATGAAATCTAGGATTATGTTACTCGCAAGAAAGGGCTTTCATCGCAACGCAATTGCAAAGCGAATGGGTATATCTGTTGGAAGTGTTGAGCAGCAACTTTCTACATTGCCGGAGTTAGTCCAATGGCGTAAGCAATGCCGACATGAGTCTAAAAGACGAAGATATAAGCTTCAAATCACCAGATTTATCAGGCGTAATCCAAAGGCGATTCGACAACAGATTAAGTCCTCATGTAATGCAGCTTTCTTTTGGCTGTATGCATATGAAAAATTATGGCTAGAATCACACCTTCCTATAGCTCAAAAGTCGATAGCTAAACCAAGAGTCGATTGGCAACAACGTGACGCCATGTTGGTTGATAAGGTGATATCCATCATGCAACAACATAACAATCAATTATCACGAACCCAACTAGATAAACGACTAGGTGGTCATGATTGGCTAACAAAAAAGAAGCATAAGTTGCCTTTAACAATGAATGCGTATCATAAGTTGATCCAAGCATAATTTTTCTTTTGCTTTTAAAGATTTACGATTTTAATAGTATTTTTTTGTTAGAAATTGTTGATAGAATCGGTCCTAATATTTTATTCGGTAATTCAGTAAAATGGCAGATTTCAAAAAATGGACCGCTTGAAAAGTAGCTCTGGATCGCAGCAGACAGTTTACATGCTAATACCGGTTTAGCCGCTCAAGAGTATTCTCGTCCAATTTTTGGGTGCGCTATGCTGAATACCGCTTTACTCAAGATAAGCAATGCCTCGATGATGACTCAAGCCGTCGTAGAACAACTTTGATGATGAATTGTGGCCTAAAACCTGTTCGGATATTTATATGAATATTTATGAGAAATTCTCAGGACAGTTAACGTTTATCTATTAGCTAAGGTGATTAATCATTATTATTCCGAATCTTATGGCCAGTGAATCTACTTATAGTTATGTGTTTAGACTTGCTAGATTGAATGGATTTTTAACAGAAAAATTTTTTTATCAGTATATCCTTATGGATATTGGAAAATTTGTTAGTAGAAAAAAATTGGTAAAGAAGTTGTTTGATTGGATCGGCGAAAGTCATCCTATTTTATTTGATGAGGCTTCAAAAAGAATATTAAGTGCACCTAATAATCATTGCATCTCTTATCGTTACCCTGGTGAACCTGTAGTTACTTTAAACGGTGAAAATCAATTTAAATCAGTGAGGTACTGTGCTTTATGTGTGGCGGAACAGCATTTTAGTCATGGGCACTCATGGCTTAAGCGAGATTGGTTATTCAATAGCAATTGCTTTGTTCATCAAAGAAGACTTCTAACTATAGATGATACCGCTAGTAAGTTAAAACTAAGTTATATTGATACTTTTAAATATATATTAGAAGGAAGTTCGCTTGACTTTAGATATGAATTTACTAACGTAAATAATCAATGTGAGAATAGATCTAGTATACTTGCTCCATGTGTATTAATTGATTATTTCAAAAGTAAAAAACATCTCGGAAACTTCGATTTTAGTGAATATGATAGCTCTTACCATAATCGTGTTAGCCTTTTCTATCAATACCTTAATTGTTTTCCGTGTGATGAGAAAGTAAGTTTTAAGTTGTATTTAAAAAATAATATTGATGCTTATTTAAAAGATGGGTTTTATTTTTATAAAGCTCGTCTTTCCTGTGTAGAATGTCCATTCAAGACGAGTTGCTTGTATGTTGAAGGCGATACAATGAAAAGCTTTATTGATGAAATGGATATAAAGCGTATTCTTGACTTTGTTTTTCAATGCTCAGATTTGCCAGAATATATTACTAAGCAACAGATTTCGGTGTATTCTGATTTTATATCCCATTTGAATGAGTCTTTTGACCCTCTCAGTTATGAGGCTGAGATCGTCGGATGGATCTTAACACTAATGAAATCTACCTTCGGTACACATAGTGAACTTATAACAAGAGAAAACAATCTTACATTCAATAATTTTAAACGTGACTCAATATCTGGTCTACTGGTTTTAACTCTTAAAAGAGAGAAGATGGATAGTCCTTACAGATCAATACTCTTACATCGAAGTTTTGAAGAAAAAATGAAAAAATTTGTAGATAAAAGATTCAATGGAACATTTTGTCTGAATATCCCTCTCGTAGCCTCTAAATCTGGTTTGGTACCTATTCAACCAGGTGTTCTCAATAGGATCATTATTGAATCTGTTAAGTCTTTTGATGCCATTCCGGCCAATGGGCGAAACTTGAATTGTGTAAGAAATGCAATCGCTTGCTCTGCTATTGCTGCTGGTGCTAACATTCATTATGTGATGAAATCTTCAGGGCTTGTTCATTCTAAGCTGATTAAAGAAGGTATTCTACCTATCGATGTCAGTTCTACTGCAGCAATATTAAGTAGCAGTTAATATGCTTATTGCACTATCGGCTTCAATCACGCTTTATGAACGAACATTTCCCCTTTAGTGCTGTAAGAAACTTAAACAGCCAATAATTAGTTCTTCATGAACATGGCTTTGTTTCCTAATAGGGAAATCCCATGTTTTTCTGGTTTAAATTAGAATAATATTCTGGTTGCAGATAAACGACTGACGATGAAACAAGGGTTTTAAGCGCCATACTGGCGCTCAGGAAGCACTCTGTAGTTATTTGTGCTTTTAGGAAACAAAGCCATAGAAAAGCTCCATGCAATCGTAATTTTATCAAATTAAAACATATCCCAGTCATTAATAATTTAACAAACTGGTATATTGATAAGTAATTAGTTAGCAGTTCTCAATTTAGTTTATTTTAAAGTTAGGCATTATTAAAATATTTTTACTTCTCCTAGGGCTTTTTGATTTTGATTTTTCAACATAAAATAAAGGCTTAGAACCACTCAACACATGTTCCGCATAGGCCAATTGCCTTCTCTTTTTTTCTTCTGCTAGCTTGTCATATTCTGCACTCATATCGCTTCCTACTTAAAAGCATCTACTGGTAACAGTAAGATTAGTTGTTTCGTCTAGGAATTACACGTTAAAATGGTTTTGATTGACGATCGGCTTTGTTTCCTAAAAGCACAAATAACTACTGAGTGCTTCCTGAGCGCCAGTATGGCGCTTAAAACCCTTGTTTCATCGTCAGTCGTTTATCTGCAATCAGAATATTATTCTGATTTAAACCAGAAAAACATGGGATTTCCCTATTAGGAAACAAAGCCTTGACGATCTAGCCGTTAGGGAAACATTCTCTTCGAGCTTCGAGCTTCGAGCTTCGAGCTTCGAGCTTCGAGCTTCGAGCTTCGAGCTTCGAGCTTCGAGCGTAGTCCTTAGCCTTACTTGAATCGTTAACATGGGGAAATACTCTCACGAGGTATGAAATGTAAAGTTAAATCAGACGGTTAGTTGTAGTGCTAAGCATACATTCAATCTGGTTAATGAAAATTAGCTTAAGGCGCAGTTTGGGTAGTCATTCCCTTCTAAGATGATATTATCAAGTAGATTGCATAACACCTGTTTAGGCAGAAGAAACAATTTATTAGACTTAATAAGTTACTAGGTGAAAGCTGAGGGGGCTAAATGCCAGAAGTTGATAGTAATGAACCAAGAACTGTTAGTGTTGAAATTAGAGCAGCACTGAAAATATTGAAGAAATGGAGTTGCGATCCACAGCAAGCTAAAATCTTGCTTAAGTTACCTGAGAACTTTAGTTATGTTGATTTTGAACAAGTGAGTTTTAGCCTGGAACAAGTTGAAAGAGTTAACTATATATTGAATATTCACGCTAGTTTACGTGAGTTATTCAGTAACCCCGAAAATGTCTATGGGTTTATGAACATGGTTAACCATAATTCCCCCTTCAATGGCACTACGCCCGTCGATTTCATTTTGAATGGCGAAGATTTTAATTTTCAATTGGTTATTGAGCACATCGACAGTCTGTTTCACTAACGTTAAGTGGCTTTGATTTTTCCTAAATCGAGTCAGCGAACAAAACTTTCATCATTGCTCGAGGCTATTCATAATTCTGTGGCCTAAGTTGTAATGTGCGATCCTGTTAGGTTGACCAAATTTGGGTAATATTCCACATTGTATTCAGGCTCATTTACGATTCGACAGGGCGAACCAAATGAATAACTCGAAACTTAAGACATTGCTCTCAAAAAGTGATTCACCGGGGCTTTGTTTCCTAAATCGAGTCGGCGAACAAAACTCTTATCATTGTTCAAATATCAAGCTATATAGTGGGTTTCAGGCATACCTAGCCCAGTAAGTTTGTTCAAAGCCCTAATCATCGCGTAAGCTTCTCCCACCTTAGCGTTATAATTTCGCATGCTCAACGTGCCTCCTAGCAGTTGTTTTATCCTGTACATTGCGGTTTCTGAGATTGAGCGGCGATGATAACCATACCGTTTTTTCCATTGCTTATTTGAGCCATGAAGCTGTTGCCAACTGACGGCTAAGTTTCGTGGATGCCCTTGTTCCCATAGCGCAGCACCTTCCCTAGGTGGAATGAGCACTAAAGCACGTTTTCGACGAACGGCTTCGTGAAAGGCTTTCGTGTCGTAAGCACCATCACCCGAGATATTGCGGACTTTTTCGATGGGTTTGCTTAAGTAAATTGGGCATCACTTCAGCGTCTGTGACACAAGATAAACTGAGTTCTGCGGCAATAATTTCATGGCTATGTGTATCTACGGCAATATGCAGTTTACGCCACACTCGACGCTTTCCATCTGTGCCATGTTTCTTCACTTTCCACTCACCTTCGCCATAGACCTTCAAGCCTGTCGAGTCGATAGCTAAGTGCTCAATGGTGCCGCGAGTCTTGGTTTTAAAAGCAATATTGATCGTTTTTGCGCGTACTGATACAGGTGTAATGCGGGCAAGATAATGGGATGTCACCCAGTTTAAACACCGAATTGATAAAGCCCTGTAAGGCTCTCAGTGGCATAGAGAAAATACGCTTAACCATCAACGCAGTGGTATTGGCTAAGTCGCTAAATAATTGAGGGCGACCTTTCTTGGGTGGCTCGACCTTGGCTTTCCACTTAGCAATTGCATCCTCATCAATCCAGAAGGTAAGTGAACCGCGGTTGATTAAGGCTTGGTTGTATTGCTTCCAGCTGGTTGTTTTATAGCGAGGCTTTGACACGGTTGGTGGGTAAGTTGATAGGCGATGCCGATCAGATCTGCGGCTACGGTTTTAGTTCAACCTATTTAAGAAATAAAGCTAGATGTTTTTTATTTTCCATTATTTCAATGAGTTAGCTTTGGTTGCGTTGGAAGGCATCCGAGTTTTAGTGAAATTTTGAGTTGGTAAAGTTCTAAGTCGACGTTGCGGGATCTTCTGTCAATTTAGAACCTATCGATTTTCTATCGACTGGCTATAAGTTCTGTCTGAGCATTGACCTGATAAGCTGATTGAGTAAGTCCGTGCGAAGGCGAACATTCTTGCAGGATTATCCGAGGTAGAAAGGAGGCTGTATCAATGATTGCTAACACAACAAAAAGGTTATTTAGAGTAAGAGTTTCTGCCTGAAGCAAAGATGCATACTGTGCTAAATGCATGCTTAAATCTCTTTAGTGTATGATTTTAAATAAAAAATTAACATTTACATAGCTGAATTCTCCTGTGAAAGATAATGTTTCAAATACCTCTGAAAGGCTTCCAGATTAAGTGCTTTACAGGCAAAATATTAAATAAATTAATTATATCAAGGACGAGTAATGGGCATCATTATCCATCGAGTTATCATTCACGAGCTGATTAAAGAGCAGCATAAGCCATTTGAAGCTGTTGATAAGAAAAATGTTGTATTGCCGACAGATAATGTTGTTGTGTTGAAACTACTTCAAGGTGTAACTGGCTTGTATGGGCGGCGAAACAATAGTGCGCATTACGGTACTTTTTTAGACGGGGCTAAAGCGGGTTACTTTCCCCCTGCGTTTAAAGACTATTTCGACCTGTCACAACCTAAAGATGATGACTTCATTAAACTTTCGCACACCGCTATGGATGAGCTTGAACGTTCAGCTGTAAGCACCCCAGCTGCTTCTGGTGGCTATATTCTGGCGGCTGACTATGAGAGCGAGCATGGTCGTTTTTTTCTAATCGCTATGCTAAAGAAAAAGGCAGGTATCCGATTGTCAGAACAATTGGTACCTGAAACCGTGCAAGAGCTGGATTTAAACAGCTTACATCAGGCCGCACGTATTAATTTTGAACGATTCGGCCAGTATAAAACTGCAAAGCCAGAAGAAAAAACAGATATTAATTACCTGAGCTTTGTTAGCCCATCGACCAATAAATCAACAGCAGGTTATTTTATTAAAGCGTTGGGTTGTTCAAAGGGCACCGCGTCAGCAAAAGCAACAGAATTGGTTATTATTGAATCCTCTGATTTTTTCAAAACGAAGCCTGAGTTAAAGCCTGTTCGGGTCAAATTTAAAGTTGAATTAACCACATACCTTACGGAGTGTGCGAAGTTAGGTAAGTCGGCAACTTTAAGTAAGGTTGAAACGATCGCCCGTAAATATTTCCCAGAAGATGATCACCAAAAAGCTGACGAATGGGCGGAAGAATTGTACGCCAGATTAAATGGCGAGAAAAATGCAGTTCCGAACGAATTTCCAGTTAGTTCAACTGTACTGAAAAAGCATACTTATATAAAGCACAAAGCTGAGAAGTGGGATATTAATTTTGAAGTAAATGCACTGGGTATAACATCAGATGCTGAAATCCAGTATGACAAGCAAGGTGCAAAATTGATTATCAGGCATCTCCCCGCAGATATGCGGGAGAAGATCGAAGAAGCGTTACGTGATCTCAAAGTAGAGAGCTGAGGCTATGCTCGAACAACTCGTTAATTTCTATCGTGACTTGGGCAGACCTTCTCTTCGCAGTGGCTTTCAGTTTGAAACGACGGTTGTGCTAACCGCCGAACTATATCAACGGCTCGAAGGTATCGATAAACAAGGGCTAGGTAGTCTTGATGAGGTACTGGTTGATGGGGACGAGTGCACACTTGATGAAATTACGGCTGCTGAATATGGTAAGCCGATCACTCTGACATACAAAGTTAGTACCGGAGATTGCAAATTTTATCTTGATATCAATGATCTGCTGCAGCGCAATAAAAGTCTGAGTAAGGGAAGTTCTGAGACTGCATTTTATGTTGCGGAGGATGATTACTATTCTAAAGAACACGAATCCAATCCTAGTCTGGAAAAATATCAGCAGCTTAGCGCTATAGTATTGTTAATACATGAACTCCAAGATCTTGCTCACTATCATGATTCGAAAATTGGTCAAGATGCATTAAATTTAGTTTTTGTGCGAGAAACAGAGGGGGCAAGCACAAAATCTTTGCAGTTGACACCTAAGCTGAATTTGCAGTTGCTCGAAGCACCCCTAATTGATATCGCAACGCTAGTCGAAATTGGCCAACAAGCTGGCGTTAATCCACATATCGGCAGAGAGAAATCAGTTTTCCGCTCAACATTAGTTGAATTCTTAAGTAATTCAGTAAGTAACTCGCAAGATAAATTCACCCATTTAGTTTTGCACTGGTCTGAATTCATTCAGCTTTATAAGAAAAACTTTGATACCTATATCAGCGGCTTTGCGTTTCACAAAGCACGTAAAGAGGTGGCCGATGCTGAGGTCGCTGCAGCTGACCAGCTATCCAAAGTTTTGAATGATATTTCCGGTAAAATGCTGGGTATCCCCATCTCTCTAGCATCGCTAGTTTTGATGGTAAAATCGGAAAGCACTTTCGAGAGACTTGTGCTCCTATTGGTTGCACTTATTACTTCTTGGCTGCTTGCAGAAGTTATGCATAATCAACAGCTTCAACTAGCGCGGCTTAAACACGCTAGGTCTTTGCTATTTGATGAGATAAACAAGAAAGCGCTGACTTACCCCTGCGAACTTGCTGAAAAAGTAAGAGGTGCAACCAATGCGCTGTCTCTTAATGAACGTAAGCTAACACGTTTACTTATCTGGCTGCGGGTTGTTAGTTGGATTCCGGCATGTATGGCTGCGTTATTGCTATGCCATCTTGAGTCTAGTCTGCTAAGACAAAGTATTACGTGGTTAATTCTGTCGGTATAGGCCCTGACGCTTACTTAAACTCATTTCTACTTGAGACGACTTTAGCGGATTTAAGCTGTGTGCAACGTGATTAATGTTGAACCTTAGATCACCGCAGAGCAACTTACTCTGCATCGGACCAACTAGGCAGCAAGGTGAATATAGATCTTCAAAGTTCGTACCTTGTTGTTTAGCAAATCTGACCTTGTAGTGGTTTCGTGAATTTGGCCATTAAGTAAGAAGCTTAGACTTTACTCATGACAATTAAGGAACTCTACAGATTAAAGCTATTAGGCGATACTTTGTTCTGAGTTCAGTCTGAGTTGATTTTAAGAGTGAAATATTAAAAACAGATAGATATGTGACTATTTATGCATATTCTTCTGCATAAAATGAGTTTGAGACAAGTTTGTCACGATAATTCGTAAAGCACGTCGATTAAGCGCTATAACTCGCGAAAACTGCATTTTAAAAGTTATTAAAATTGAAACTCTTTATTTATTCATTACAAACTGAAAATCAGCTATATTGTTGCAATACAAATTTATTGGGGAAATACAATGTCTGAATTTTTAGAGATCTTAACTCATGCTCGTCGATTAAAAGCTTCGGTTAAAGAGCTATCTGTTGCTGAACTAAAAGATGTTTACGAAAAGCTAGGCAAGATCGTTGCTGAAAGAGAAGAAGAAGCGAATGCTGAAGCTGAAGCAAATGCTGAGCGAATCGCGAAAATTGCAGAACTTCAGAAGATGATTGAGTCAGCAGGTTTGTCACTTGATGATCTTGGTGGTGTTACTGCTAAAGTAAAAAGCACAAGAGCACCACGTCCAGCTAAATATTCAATCGTAGTTGAAGGTGAAACTGTCACTTGGACAGGGCAAGGTAGAATGCCAACAGTTTTCAAACAACAAATTGAAAATGGCCGTGCAATCGAAGACTTTTCGATCTAAATTCCCCGCCTATAGCAGAACAGACTAATGAGAGTTTGTTCTGCCTCATTCAGCGTTGCAGAACTCGTTTAAGTACGCGATAGCCGCCCGCGTAATCTACCAAAAATTGCCTATGTTACAATAGTTGCCAACGGTTAATTAAGAATGTCTACTGTAACCCAAGGGAAATGTTTCGGAGGATAAATCTTTCACTATCAAGTATTTATTCGTTAACTTTGATTTCGAATTGACCTACTTCTTTGACGTAAAATTCATCATGCCAAGTGTTAATGTAATCGAGCAAAGCATCGATACAGACAGGCGCTTCCTGCGGACAGATAATCGATAGCGTCTTCATAACGTATCTCCATCGCAGAGTTGAGAGAACGATCCTAGTGATTTAAATGTAAGGAGTTTGTAAATTCAGAGCAACATAAGAAAGCTTTTGTCGGCTAAAATATCTCTTTTGGAGTAGCTGCAAATATTTAGAAAATGCGGCAAGCTAATCTCCTCGCTACCCTTGACTAGCTTTTGCCCCCCTTTGTTTTACATGATCTATCCGCGACCCGCTTACAATGTGTCAGTTGACCAAATTTTATCAATGAGCCAAGGTATCTAAAGGACTAAGGAATTACCAGAGAGGGAAAGCAATGAAAGTCGAAATCGAAAGTACCGAAGATGGAGAGGCTTTTTTCAGATTACCTGATGAATATCTTGCAGACCTAAAATGGCAAGATGTTGATGTCATTGAGTGGATTGATAATAAAGATGGTACCTGGACCTTACGAAAGTCCTCGGTAGCAAGTCCTGCGGATTAGTCATACCCCTTTATTAGTTACAGGCAATAATCAGGAAAGAACTGTGAAGAGCCTGTTGGCCTACTTTTACTAATCGATAAATAGCAGTCATTGATCGCTTTCGATTCAATATCAATACCAATGCTCACTTTGTTCATTTGTGTGCGCGTTTATCCAGCAATACTCTTGTAGGGTGTTGATAAATAAATAGCTTTTCCTCATCAAAAATCAAATAATAGGTTTATTAAATATGCATGCATATTTTCCAAATATACGCGCATGCGCACTATACAAATGTTATGTGTATAGAGGAACTAACAAATTGATCGCAAACAGTATTTGTCCCTATTGTTCGACGGCAATGGTAAAAGGCGAGAACCTGAACAACAGCCGCTCTGTTGAGCATCTTGTTCCTAACACAGCTCTAACGCGAAAGAGAAACAACGGTGAGGGTGATTTCTATGCCTGTCGTAAGTGCAACTCAGAAAAAGGTACATTGGATGAAATATTTGGTCTGATTGCCCGTTGCCAGTCCAGTGATAATGAGCTAGCAGTGAAAGCACTAGTTCGTGCTTTCACTAAACGTAATAGTGTGCCGAATCGCCTTTGGGAAATGTATGATAGTGCGGTAGAGGTGGGTGAACACGTTGAAGCAAAAATGCCTATTTATGGTCAAGAGCTGATCGACTATGCAACGTTTTTTGGCAAAGGTCTATATTTTCTAAAGCATCAACGAATATTCAACGAAAAGCGAGACATAATGCATATTCGCTTCTTCAATAAACAGGTTCATTCAAGTTTTGCTCAGAATTATGAAAGCAAATTTTCTAGTAATCCAATTAAAGATTTAGAATCCAACTCAAAATCATGGGTTATCGCAGAAGATGAGTGTGTCATCTGGTCAAAAAATAGAAGTCATCTCATTATTTTTCATCACTTTATCTCTTTTGGTATTAGGTTTAAAACTCGTAATCACAAGACTCTGATGAAGAAGAAAGAGCTAGAAAATAGTATTTTGGAAAGCTTTGGGTCATACACATAACGAACTGTTTAAGAGTGATTCGCAACGCATGGCATTTTTACTATGCGTTGGTTTTAGTGTTGAAGCTAGTATGCGGGAGCTTCGGTATTGCGTTGCTCGCACCTTAATAGGGCTTTAGGCACACCTGCAGGAAGCATTGGTTATGGCAAATGAGTTCATGAAAGAACCCTGTACCTGTCAAGGGAATAACCCGTCTTGCTTCAAGTGTGGCGGGTGGGGATATATCGACGTTATAAGTGAGTCCCGAGGAGCTGTTGGAGCTGGAGAGCTTGCACCAAGAAGGCCGCCCCGAAAAAGCAAAGCAAGGCAAAAAAACTCAGCACCTAAAGCCAAACCAACAGCCTGGGTTGCTTGCCCTATATGCAAAATTCAGTGTCTCCATTTAGAGCGACATTTGAAAAAATCGCATAAAAAGAGATCCGAAACTGTTATTTCTAATACCCTCAAAAACTAGTTAACGGAGTGGCTAACAAGGCGCTTAACTATCACTCACTTCGTTAGCTAGACGTCCAAAAGCTTCGCTTTTTCGGCCCGTTAGCTTAATCGTTAGGTAAACATAGGAAGGGAATCATTATGAGTCTGTTCTCATTACTGTTTGGGAAGAAACAAAAAGTAGAATCCTACACAACCCGCTTGGGTAAAGCAGTGCGTACTGATGCGGCATTTAATGCATGGACCTCTGGTGATCTGGATAAAATGTTAAAAGCAGTAAAAACCAAAACAAACCCGATTGATCGGCATTTTCTTCTTCAATCCATCGTTAATATCACCTATAAACAACGGAAAACAGAAAGATATCGAAATTTATGTATTGAATATGCAAAGTTGCATTTACAAGAATTCCCCTCTTTAGTTCCTACCTTGAAGGAAGATATGGATGGTACCTTGCCACGAATAACAACTTTTCAAAATTATTCCACCTTATTAACAGAGGATGGTGAATTTGAAAAGGCTATATCAGTATGCAAGCAAGCCATTGAATATGGCTTGCATGACAAAACAAAATCAGGTTACAAGGGAAGAATTGAACGAATCAAAAAACAATCAGAAAAACAAAATGCATAAAAACAGCATCAAGATCTTTCGCTCTTGCTCACTGGGACGCCGCTGCCGCGACGCCCCTATGCAGAACGTTATCTCCATAGAAATTTTAATTCGAAACTGACAAGTTAGAGCAAAAGAGCTATCACGCTTTTGTCCCCATTTGCGGAATGACTAGTTAATGCAAAATTTGCACTAACTGGTCTCTGCCCCAATCCATGTTTCGGCTAGAAGGCTAGCTCTTGCTTAGTCTGATAGTTTGAGATACATAAAGTAATGAATACCAAAAAGTATGACCTGCCCATGAGAGATTTTAAAAATCGTTACAGTGAATCAGACTTGCCTAGTCTGTTTCATGCGCAACACGCTGGCATTTTGCGTGAGCTTCATGCTCACGTGCTTTGATCAAAACTAGTGTCATTTGTTTATTCGCTCCACGGCAACTCCGAGGGGAGGTGTGTTCCTTGGAGTATTGAGTCGTTAGATAGCGATTCATCAGCAAAAATAAGCGTGACAGGATGAGAAAAAAGCTGAAACGATATCAAGTAATTACCCATCAAATAGTATAAAAAATCGCTACCGCAAAAAAGCAAATTCCTATAGCATCATTTATACCCATTTACATGGAGGTGGCAGCGGCCAAGTCCAACAAGCGATTTATGCCCTGCAAACAGTGCAGCGCATAAATACTAAGACGTTATGTTCAATGCCAATCCTCGGAGGTGGTCTAAACTATGGTTAATTTTTTTCTAGTAGTCACAATATTGTTTATTGTTCTTAGTACCTTTCTCAAACTTAGATATGTTGTGCTTATATATGTATTAGGTAACATTATATTAATTATTTTTTTTACAATTTCTGGCCAAGTCGGAGTGTGGTTTATTTTTCTTTTTCAAATTCCAGCTCTTGGGCCATCTTTTCTTGGTATCTGTATTGGAACAGCTATTGGTTATAAGGTTAGACCTATTGTTGACAGTAAACTATCAAGTTTCGGTAATGAATTTTTATATCGTTTAAACGCACCCCTAAGAAAGAATCAAGATCTAGAGTCTATTTTAAATTTAGATGGTACACCTAAAACTAGTAAAAATGTAAAAGGTGAGGATCGGCTTACTGACAAAAAAGATGTTCCAATTAAATAGTAAATATATTAAACAAATCGGGTAGCCGGAGGTGTCTAACCTCCAGCCCCCTCCCTGCATACCTACGCACAGGTCGGTTCATTTAGAACGCCTAACCTGCTTTTTGGTTAGGGTAATGAACGGCGATCCATCCATCTCTTAGTGAATACAATCCTGCTTTCTTTAGATACTCGTTACTCCGCGATTGTTGTATTCCTAGTGTTTTCGAGCTCCGTCATGGGGCTTTACTTGTGATCCCACAAGCAACGGCGGCTTAGAATCTGACCGTTTTTACTATGCGTAGGTTTATGTGATTACAGTGTTATGCTGAAAGTGACTAGTAGCATTGCCTGACCTTAAGCGGGCGTTAACCTATAGTAGAGTTAAGGCTTTAACTCTAAAATGCCCCAAATCGATTTAGCCTCTGCAAACTGTCTTAATAAATTGTCGTTGACTGACCTAATTTTAGTAATAAGAAAAAGTGACTCTTTCATAGAGGTTGCTTTGCTTTCAGATTAGATTTATCCCAAATAATTTTACGAACAGCGCAAAAAGTCCAAAGCAAAGTACGGTTATCACTACACCAATTAGTAAGGATGGCCAAAAATCAAAGCGCTGCAATAAAGAAGGAAAGATCAAAAACATCGGCAAAGTCGGCACCACATACCAAAATGTGTACCATGCGTGGTTAGCTATTTTCTCCATCGGCTGCTTTTCTACATAGAGCCAAATCATTGCTAAAATAGTTATTAGTGGTAATGCAACAATGAGTGAACCGAGTTTATCACTGCGTTTAGCAAGCTCAGAAGCTGCGACGACTACAGCTGCTGTGATCAGATACTTCGTTATTAACCAGCCCATAGTGTCCTCTCCTTGAATAGACAAAAACCGATTGCCTATCGGTTTTTGTTCTGTCACTATATCGTTCATTATGGCAAGAGAAAAGTGTTATGCAGCTAGGTGAACTAGAAAAACAGGTTTTGCAGCATCTGTGGACAGAATCTGAAGTTGATGCGAAGCAGGTACATGCAGTGCTTGGGGTCTCTAGAGGGAACTCTCTCAATACCATTCAGAGCACCTTAGAACGCTTATTTAAAAAAGGATTGCTGAGTCGAACCAAGCAAGGACATGCCTATTTTTATAGGGCAAAAGTCGACCGAGAGGCTTTGATCGCTACGCTTATTACCAATGTTACTAGCGACTTTGTCGAAGAAGGTGAGCATAGTCTCATTGCGGCATTTAGTTCCGCTTCAGCTAATCTGAATGATGCCCAACTTGATATGCTAGAACATTTAATTGAAGAACAACGTAAACTTCGGAAAGGATAATTAGGATTATGTTTGTTGGCGATTTAGCGATAGCACTAAATTTACTAAGTGTTGCAGTACTGGCATTTGTTATCAGTGTTGTGTGCATCTCAATCGCCCTTCGATTAACTTTGCCGAGATTTGAGCGTCTTACTTTTAGGTTACGCAAAGTTATCCTATGGACTTTGGTCACGGCACCTTGGTGGGTAGCCATAAGTTGTGCAACCTTCTTCTGGCCGAGGCCACAAGAGTTGTTTTCTACTGCTTGGTTAAATGAATTCGCCCATTGGCATCATGTCGACATCTTTAGCTTCAGCAGCTGGCATGCTGTTACCTTGTTATTGGCTTCTGGTTATTTAGTATGGTCGATGGTCATGACCATTTACGTGCGCAAAAAGCAATCATCTACCATGGGATCTCTGATTGGATTATCAGAGATCCAACCTCAGATCACTAAAACCAAGCAGCGTTATTATTCGTTAGCACAAACAATTCCTGCAGCCTTCACCACAGGTCTAATATCTCCTAAAATTTACCTAACTACGGGATTGCTAGAAAAGGTTACAGAACAGCAGCTCGATATTATTGTTCGACATGAAATGGCGCATGTCATCGCACGAGACCCTTTATTAAAAGTCATCTTTGCTGCGTTTGCAGGTTTTTATCCTAAGGTGGTTAAACGAGGTTTGATCGGACATTTTACCCTGTTGACTGAACAGCTTGCAGATCATGCGGTGACCTCTGAGCATGACAATCTAGATGTCGCTCAAGCCTTGATAAATGTCGCTCGAATGCAGCGAAGCGTCACTCTTGGTTGTGATGGTTTACAGACAAGTTATTTCGGTAACGATCAAACCAGTGTTCGAGTACAGCGACTGATCCAACCAGGGTTAACTTCTTCCCGATTGGTGATCGGTTTAACGTTGGTATTTTTAGCCATAATCCCACTATTAACCGCTTCTACGGTCGATAGTCTCCACCACATTATCGAAACCTTCTTCACCCATTAAAAAAGGATTGGGAATGAGAGACATGCCTTTTAAAGTCAAAACCAAAAAACCGATTGGCTGTCGGTTTTCTGCTGTTGTGTTGGGAATGTGTTTAGTATTCCCTGGCGTCGCTGTATCGGATGAAGTACCGCAATCACTCACTTTAGCCGATGCTGTGACCTTGACGCTGCAACGACACCCTGAATTACAGATATACACCTCGCAACAGCGAGTAATGGAAGGTCGAATACAGCAGGCAAGTATGGGGGCACGATCTGAAATTGGTTTGATGATAGAGGATGCACTGGGTACGGGTGAACACAGTGCCCTGAAAAGTATGCAATCTACGCTCACTTTTTCATGGTTACTGCAGCAGGATTTGATTGATAGTCGTGTTAACGCGGCTAAAACAGAGGCCACTCAACTAGAGATAGAAAAACAAATCAAAGCCTTGGATTTGTCTTCACAGGTGGCTCAACATTTTGTTGATTTGTTAGTGAAGCAAGAACGCCTCAAGCTCAATCTAATGGCAGAAACGCAGGCAAAAGAAGTTGTCAAAACCGTTGCTAAACGTGTGCAAGCGGGAAAGAGTTCTGCGGTTGAAACACAGTTGGCAAAGGCTGAGCTTATCCGTCGTGGCTTGGCCGTCGAAGATATTGAGCATGAACTCAAAGCAAGCCGATATCAATTAGCGTCACTGTGGGGAAAGCCTAAGGTATCCTATCGCTTCAGCGGCAATCTGCTCGATATGCCCAAAGTGCCATCAGTTGACAGTCAGTTTAACTTGTTAAAAAAGCACCCTCGTTTTCAACAGTTTGCGACTGCGCAGCGCATTGCTCAATCGCAAATAGAGCTTGCGCGAATTGAAGCTAAACCACAGTGGCAATTGACCGCTGGTGTGAGGCGCTATGAGGCGAGCGATGATTTTGGCTTAGTCGCGGGTATTTCTATCCCTTGGGGTTCAAGTAACCGTAATGCGGGAACAATAGCCGCCTTGCAAGCACAGCAAGATGTACTCGCCAATGAGCAAAATGCATTAATGCAGGCTCAGGATGCCCAGCTGTATGTGCTGTTACAGGAGATGGCACATTCTGCACATGTTATCGATACAGTACGCAGTGACATAGTGCCAACCCTTGAAAAAGCTCTGTCTGAGGCGAGTAATGCCTTTGATAAAGGTCTGCTCAGCTACAACCAATACAATGACGTGTATCGGGAATTACTCAGTGCTCAATATCAGTTGCTGGATGCCTTTGAAAGTTTGCATTTACAACATATTGAAATTCAACGCCTAACGGGCACATCCATTTCTCAGTGAGATTACCTATGAAGAATAACAACACATTTTCGTCATTGAGTTTGGCGATATTGCTCAGTCTGGGTATTAATGCCATCGCTTCTACACCTTTAATGGCATCCTCTGCGCCCGTTGCCGAGCAAGCTGAGCCCGAAAAAGGTTCGCATCGTGGACGTATGTTGCGTGAGGGAGATTTTGCCTTAGAGCTCGCCATTTTTGAAACGGGCGTTCCTCCTGAGTTCCGTGTTTGGACGAGCTTTGAGGGAAAACCGCTCGATCCTAAAACCGTCGATTTGAGTGTGAAATTGACCCGTTTAGGCAATGTGGTGGATGACATTGGCTTTAACGCGCAGGGGGATTTTCTCCGTGGTGATATGGAGATCTATGAACCCCATTCGTTTGTGGTCACCATTGAGGCTAAATATCAAGGTAAAACATACCGTTGGCAGTATGACAACTTTGAAGGCCGTACCACTATCGAGCAGGCTGTTGCCAGTGCTATGGAGATTCAAACTGGTATTGCAGGCCCTGCCACATTGCATCAAACCATTCCAGCCTATGGCATATTGGCGTTACCTGTCGGGGCGCAGCGTAATATCGCAGCACGTTTTGATGGCGAAATTACCCAGTTACATGTTGGACTGGGTGACAGGGTGAAAAAGGGACAAACCCTATTGACCGTGGAAAGTAATGAGAGCTTAAAACCCTATCAAATAAAGGCGCCATCCGATGGGGTGGTGTCGGAATTATTCACCAACAATGGCGAGCAAACCCTAGGACGTCCGTTGTTGACACTGACCGATAGCAGTCACTATATCGCAAAGCTTGCTGTGTACCCGAGTGATTATCACAGCATCAGTCTAGGTGCACCTGTGACCATCAACGTCGAGGGTGTGGAAGAAACCTATCAAGGTTCCATTAGCTTTATTGAGCCAGAGGTCCGCGACGATCAGGCCCGTATTGTATGGGTCAAACTTGCCGATCCTAAAGGGGTTTTGACTGCGGGCAGTTTTGTAAATGCCAGCATTGTAGTCGCAACCATTGAGGTGCCATTGGCGGTGAAAAGGGGCGGGTTACAAGGGTTTCGTAATTTTACCGTCGTGTTTGCGAAAGTTGGTGAGCAATACGAAGTCCGTATGCTGGAATTAGGCCGGCAAGACAGTGAATGGGTTGAAGTGCTTAGCGGCCTAAAACCTGGCACCGAATACGTGACCGATAATAGCTACATCTTAAAAGCCGACATTGAAAAGTCTGGCGCCTCACACGATCACTAGGAGTTTGAGCCATGTTGGAATCGATTTTACGCTTTTCGATAAAGCGCAAATTCCTAGTGTTGGTGATGGTATTCGCTGTGGCAGGCTTGGGGATTTGGAACTTCACCAAATTACCCATCGATGCCGTACCGGATATCACTAATGTGCAGGTGATGATCAATACTGAAGCGCCTGGATATACGCCGCTTGAAATCGAGCAGCGAGTCACCTTTCCATTGGAAACCGCATTAGCAGGCTTACCAGGGTTAACCTACACCCGCTCAGTATCGCGCTATGGTTTATCGCAGGTGGTGGCTATTTTCAGTGATGAGACGGATGTTTATTTTGCCCGTCAATTAGTCAATGAACGTTTATCGGCAGCACGTTCTGAACTGCCGCTTGGGCTTGAACCACAGCTTGGTCCGATTGCGACCGGCTTAGGTGAAATCTTTATGTTTACCGTGGATGCATTGCCGGATGCCACTCATGCCGATGGAACGCCTATCACGCCAATGGATTTACGCACGGTACATGATTGGACGATCAGGCCGCAGCTTATGCGTGTGCCAGGTGTGGTTGAAGTCAACCCTATCGGCGGCTTTGAGCGTGAGATTTTAGTCGCTTTCAAACCGGAAAAATTGCTTGCCTTTGGCCTAACCCAAGCCGATGTTGTCGATGCCATAGCAAAGAATAATCAGAACCAAGGTGCAGGCTTTATTGAGCAAAACGGTGCCCAGTGGTTACTGAGAATGCCTGGCCAAGCCGAAGATATAGCCGCAATTGGCAATATCCCACTTAAATCAACGCAAGGCAGTGCGCTAACCATTAAAGATGTGGCCGATATTGAAAACGGTCAGGGGCTACGCAACGGTGCTGCGACCCAAAATGGTCGTGAAGTGGTTATGAGCACAGTGTTTATGTTGATTGGTGAGAATAGTCGCACCGTTGCCCATGCTGTGGGTGAGAAGCTCAAAGAAATCAATGCGACTCTGCCTGAAGGGATTGTCGCCACAGCGGTTTATGATCGCACTAAGTTAGTGGATAAAACCCTACAAACGGTGCAGACCAACCTATTAGAAGGTGCGTTGCTAGTCATTGTCGTGTTGTTTGTATTGTTAGGGAATTTTAGAGCGGCATTTTTAACCGCGCTGGTGATCCCCTTTGCCATGTTAATGACGATTACTGGCATGGTACAAACCCGAGTCAGTGCTAACTTGATGAGTTTAGGGGCGCTCGATTTTGGTCTGTTAGTGGATGGCGCGATCATTATTGTTGAAAACTGCCTGAGACGATTGAGTCAGGCGGGGGACGATCCTTTACCGCTAAAGGAACGTTTAGAACTGGTTTTTGAAGCCACGCGAGAGGTTATCCGCCCTGCATTATTTGGTGTCTTTATTATTACCGCCGTTTATTTGCCGATTTTTGCGCTAGAAGGTGTAGAAGGCAAAATGTTCCACCCAATGGCGATTACGGTAGTGATTGCGCTATTAAGCGCCATGTTGCTGTCGGTAACTTTTGTGCCAGCAACCATTGCCTTGCTGTTTAAAAAACCAGTGAAAGAGAAGCATAGCCCGCTTATCCGTGGTGCAGGCGCCTTGTATCGCCCTGCGTTAAACTGGGTGATTCAAGGTCGCTGGGTTGTGGTGATTGCTGCCACGTTGTTGGTCGCTGTTTTTGGTTACCAAGCGACAAAATTAGGCAGTGAATTTGCCCCTAATTTGGATGAGGGGGATATTGCGATGCATGCCCTACGTATTCCAGGTACCTCACTGAGTCAGGCTATTGCCCTGCAAGAAACCCTCGAAGATAAAATTAAGCAAATGCCAGAGGTTGAACGGGTATTTGCCAAAATTGGTACTGCGGATGTTGCGACCGATGCGGTGCCTCCGAGTGTGGCTGATAACTTTATTATCCTAAAACCTCGTGAACAGTGGCCAAATCCCAATAAATCGAAGGAGCAAATCGTAGAAGAGTTGGCAGTGCTGGTTGAACCTATCCCAGGCAACCGCTATGAATTCTTACAGCCGATTCAAATGCGCTTTAATGAGCTGCTTGCAGGGGTCAGGGCGGAACTTGCAATTAAGGTGTTTGGTGATGATTTCGATACGCTGACAGCGCTTGGTGCACAAATCGAGGCGGCTATCGCTCAGGTCGATGGTATTGCCGATGTCCAAGTGGAGCAGACCACAGGTTTGCCTATGCTGAATATCATTCCTAAGCGTCAACAGCTGATGCAGCATGGCTTAAGTATTGCCGAGTTGCAGTCTCAGGTGGCAACTGCAATGGGCGGCACTGTGGCGAGTAAATTCTATGAAGGAGATATTCGCTCAGACATTGTTGTACGTCTGGGTGAATCGCGTAGGCAAAATCTGGATGGCTTAAGTTATTTACCGATTTCCCTGCCTGATGGGCATAGCATCCCGCTTCAGGAATTAGCGTCCTTAGAATTGGTTTCTGGTGCTAATCAGATTAACCGTGAAAATGGGAAACGTCGCATGGTGGTTACCGCCAACGTACGTGGACGGGATTTAGGTAGCTTTGTCGCTGATATTCAAAACGTTATCGGGGATAGAGTCGCTATTCCGGCAGGTTATTGGGTGGAGTACGGTGGCACCTATCAAAAATTACAATCGGCATCGCAACGCTTGAGTATTGTTGTGCCTGTGACCCTGTTGATGATTATCGGTTTACTGATCCTCGCCCTTAGCTCCTTTAAGGATGCGATGATTATCTTTACCGGCGTCCCCTTAGCCCTGACGGGCGGGATTGCCGCATTACTGTTACGGGATATTCCCTTTTCTATCTCAGCCGCAGTGGGCTTTATCGCCCTCTCTGGTATCGCGATTTTAAATGGTCTCGTCATGGTGTCATTTATTCGCGAATTACGTAAAGAAGGCATGGGGCTCGATAGGGCAATTTTTGAGGGGGCACTAACAAGGCTTCGTCCAGTGTTAACCACGGCTCTAGTGGCCTCACTCGGGTTTATTCCAATGGCACTCAATACCGGTATCGGTTCAGAAGTTCAACGTCCGCTGGCAACGGTTGTGATTGGGGGAATTATTTCATCAACCCTGTTAACGCTGTTTGTTATTCCGGCGTTATATCGCATTTTACATAAAGAAAAGGAGTCGATTTTGACTGAAGTAGAAGTAATGGAGATTGCTGATGCCAAATAAGCTATTGAACATCAGCTTGTTGCTGATGGTTGGATTATTAGGTTTGGTGAGTATTGATGTGCTAGCCCATGGGGTTGATGACAATACTCGCGCCTTTTTAGAACAAAACCAAGGAGTGCAATTTATCCCCTTTTTGTACATTGGGGCTAAGCACATGATCACGGGCTACGACCACTTGCTGTTTCTCGTCGGTGTGATCTTCTTTTTGTACCGCAGCAAAGATGTGCTGTTGTATGTGACCATGTTTACCCTTGGCCACAGCACCACATTATTGCTTGGTGTCATGACCGATGTGCAAGTTAACGCCTATCTCATCGATGCCATTATTGGCTTATCGGTGATCTATAAAGGTTTTGATAACTTAGGAGGATTTAAGCGCTGCTTTAATTGGCAACCCAATACCAAAATAGCGGTGTTGATCTTTGGCTTGTTCCATGGATTTGGACTGGCAACTAAATTGCAGGAGTTTGAGTTGTCACCGGAAGGCCTGTTTACCAATTTATTGGCATTCAATATTGGGGTGGAGATCGGACAATTTGCAGCGCTGGCCATCATCTTGATTGTGATAAATGCCTGGCGTCATTTCCCTTCATTTCAACGATTTTCAACACTTACTAACACTGCACTGATGAGTGCAGGGATGATGCTGATGGGTTATCAGTTCACAGGTTATTTCGTCAACTAAACGATTATTAGAGAAGATTATGCAACACACTGTAAGCACAAAAACCTTAGTGAAAGCGAGCGTATCGGCAACGGTAGTGGCGGCCATTGCACTGGTCACTTTTATTCTCCCAGCCGAGTACAACATCGATCCTACTGGTGTAGGTCAAAAGCTGGGATTAACTTCTATTGCCCAGGCAGCTGAAGCGGATGGAACTGTTGCGGTGACGGGAACCCAAGCAAGTAATACAGAGTTTCAAACTATTGAAGTGGTGGTTCCGGCGGGTCGTGGTGTCGAATATAAATTCGCCATGACTCAGTATGCCAAAATGACCTACGAATGGATTACCGATGGCGATGCTTTGTATTTTGACCTCCATGGTGAACCTAAGGGTGATACCACAGGCTATTTTGAGAGTTATACCATAGCGACATCAAACGAAATGAAAGGGAGCTTTACTGCGCCTTTCGCGGGTTCACATGGTTGGTATTGGAAAAACAAGACAGATAAACCTATTGCCGTTCAGTTACAGGTGAAAGGGCAATATGAAGTCATTGGTCTAAAACAATAATTGGCAAATTTGGAGACATCGATGAAAAAGTTATTATCAGTATTCACCCTATGCACAGCGTTAATCAGTGGCAATGTATTAGCCCATGCGGATCACGGAGTGATCAGCGGTCAAGGTGCCTTAAAGGTTGCAGCTAAATCGCTTAATCAAATGACATTTAAAGACTTTGGTTTTGAGGTTGGTAAATTAGAGGGGACATGGAAAGACTTACCTGAGGCACAGTTATCAATAGTAAGCTTTGAAGGCAATTACTACATAGTCAGTGCCGTTAACCCAACTACTCAAAAACAAGTTTTTCTCAAAATAGCCAGTAACGGCGAGCTTTTAGAAGTCAAAAACACGAACAAGTTCTAGTTCCAAGATTGCACTGTCTATATCATGGTTAACAGACAGTGCAATAGCCCAGTTCACCATTTACTTTCATTAATCAAATTTCGGTCTTAGCCATACATTTAGTAATCCGAAAATCTCAAATTAGAGCTAACAATCTAACAAGGTTTTGTCGGGTGGACGACACTTGTTACCAAGTGCCGTCTCCCTAAGAACCGTACGTGCAACTTTCACTGCATACGGCTCAAGCCTCCACAAAAGCATCGTTTGATACCCAGCAACTTATAAAGCAGTCAGAGCAGGTTCGTTCCAAGAGCTGCGAGCTAGCCTTTTGGACTTTCTCTTCGCCAAGTATGCTTGGTATTGAGGGTCAAATGGTGTTGCTGAACTTCGGATTTTCACATGTCTCTCGATAGGCACTTTGGCTATTTGGAAGAGATTGAACTGGCAATCCATACCCAAGAGCTTCTGCCAACCGTGAAATTGCCACTGGCCTTTTCGATTGACGAAGTATTTAAGGGCGATCCAAGTTTTAGATTTGGTTGGATGACGCCTTTTAGCCCAGTGCCATAACGCAAGGAATAGCTTGTGGCCTACATATCCAAACACCTGTTTCGCGACGCAGTGTCGATAGTAATTCGACCATCCCCTAAGTTTCGGATTTATCAGTTTGATAAGATCGTTCACGGGTAGGGTTACGTGCTTTTTGATGAGTTCACGCAGATGACTTAAGAACATCAACGTATTGGATTTACTCGGTTTAATGAGCAGTTTTCCTTTGTACTTCCTATGGTTAAAACCTAAAAAGTCAAAGCCATCGTTGATGTGAGTGATATGCGTTTTCTCTTCGGATAGTGTTAAGCCTCTTTCTGCTAAGAAGTCAGTAATCAACGGTTTGATATCGTTCTCCAGCACTTCCTTTGAAGCACAAGTGACGACGAAATCGTCGGCGTACCCAATAAAGTTGGCTCTAGTCCCCTTTTTGAGGGCGGTGGATTTTATGTGCTGCTCAAGGCCTGCAAGAGTCATTAACATCAAGGTTGGTGAGATGATCCCGCCTTGCGGTGTACCCTCGTCGGTACGATAAAACAGCCCTTTATCCATAAAGCCAGACTTTAACCATTGTTCCAACATCCGCTTATCTACGGCGATGTTATCAAGAAGCCATTGATGACCGATCTTGTCAAAACAGGCTTTGATATCACCTTCGAGAACCCATTGGGCTGATGTCTTTAGAGCCAGACACTTAAAGCACTGATCGACAGCGTCAGCAGTACTGCGGTTTGGTCTAAACCCATAGCTGTTAGGGTCGGCAAGTGTTTCTGACACGGGCTCTAGTGCAAGAAGGTGGAGTGCTTGTTGCGCTCTGTCTATCATGCACGGGATACCGAGAGGTCTGAGCTTGCCGTTTTTCTTAGGGATGTAGATACGCTTGAGCGGCTTGGCTTGATAAGCTTTTCTGCTCAATTGATTGACTGCTTTCATGCGGCGTGCATCTGTGTTCCAGATAATGCCGTCTATTCCAGGCGTCTTACTGCCTTTGTTTTTCGACACTCGTTTAACAGCAAGGAGTTTTGCTGAGCGAGAGTGAGTCAGTATCCATTGCAGGGCTTTCACCTTGCCTTGTTTACCTTCTCTTGTTGCCTTTGCAATACGCATCTGAAGCTTTAATACAAGCGACTCAGCGGCCTTCCAGTCAATGGATTTCCACGGGTTGCTGTCAGGGGAGGCACTGATTTCATGCGAAATCATCATTTGCGTTTCACCTTGAATAAAGTTCTTCAAATTCTCTCGCAACGGGAGACCAGTCGGAAGTGGGCTCACTTTCGTGCCAGACAGTTGTCTGTATCTGCATCGTTACAATGCAGCCTTTGCTTTCTCCAACATCCTATACCTGCACCGCCATCGGCTATATTGGCTTTCCCAGAGGGAGCGATACAGGCTTACCGTGTTCCGTATGTCGCGCAATGTCAGGTTAGATGCCCGCTATGGTGCGGAGAGTACAATGATCACGAAAGAGCATGGGACAATCTCTTTCCGACTCTCGTGCCTTTTGGCTACAGCGTGTTAACCACTTCCGCTGTTTCATCGCATGACGCACCTTACGCGGATTCACTTACATTCATCATACTGACTACCTAGCACTCACCCGATTTGTGGTTATCAGGAGGATCATCCCCTCGCGGTTTATATCCCGATTGGTCAAAGACTAATCTTCGTTACATTGTCAGAGCCGCTACTTTATTCAGGCTCCTAGGTTCATCTGGTGATACAGAAGGTTCACTCGTTGAGCGGTGAACAGCGCTTCATACGACTTCACGTCGCACGTCCCAAAAGCGTGCTGCATATTTCTTTAAAACTTATAGGCTACGCCAATACTAGAAGGGTGAGTCATGGTGATTAGCTACACGACTGTCGGCTTCATGGATTGGGCGGTCGAACATTCAAGAGGAATTTACTGCGTGTCGGAGTGGAACGCCATGGCAAGCCTGTGTTAGTTCATATCAGCAAGGAATATGCGTGGTCTGTGTAAAGTAATCTGGTTGTCATAACTTTGCTAATACTATTACTTGCTCATCTTAAGTATATTAAATATAAAGTATTTTTCTCTGAGTGAGTTTAAAATTGATCAAACATTATTTTGCTATGACTCTTACGGGCAAACTTTATTGTCTCATTTTGCTCTTACGGGCAAACATTATTGTCACTACACAAGTCTGTTTGGGAACAATAAAGTTTGAAGAAATATTTAGAAAAATTAAATGAACTAGAAAACGCTTGTCATAACAATTTTAAGGATGACTCAGATGAACATTGGGTTGATGAAGAATACGTCCGTATAAGAGTTGATGCTCTCAAGTTGCTAAGTAGCGCAAGCAAAGAGTTAGAAGTAAATGAACTCACGAGTTTTAGATTGAAAATAGTACAGTTCTTTTGTGCCAATATGGGATGTCATTTAGATATTAAAGTGCTTGAATCTGAAGATGCAAATGTACTGTCGCAAAATGAGATCGAATTTATATTGGGAAATTCTCAGTTAGCGCGGTGGAATACGTAAATTTAAGTTTGTTTTCTGCACATAACAATTCAAGGAAGTTGGCGTTGTATACATTGTCACTATTTCCCCTGTGACACGCCGCCTTTTTATTTTACAAGAAGTATCCCTATAGGCTCGACGGCGGCATACATGCCGCCAACGGTCAAAGTTACGGCAATGGCAATCGTAACTATCTAAGCTATTATCTCGATTCTTTACCTCGAATGCAGCCTTGCTACTTTTCTTGTTACTTATTGAAGTCATTCTAGCCAGATGTGTTGTCGGAAAATCGAAAGTGAATTATGTTATTGCTTTACTTTGGGTGACTCTATTTTTTAGGTAAGATTATGGAACTAACTGATCCGAACTACGTATTAGATTTGTTCAAAAAACTAATAATGAGTGTTTTTGAAGAAATGAGAAACCCAACAAACTCTTTTGACTTAAACGAAAAAAATTATAAACGGAATATTGGATTAATAGCTCAGATCGACGTATCTAATATTTATTTACGTTTATCTTCTATTTTTGACCAAATCAATGAATTAAAAAATCGTGTTGCTTTAGAAAATGAATTTCAAATTAGTCAATTTAATTATGAGACGATGCTAAGGCAGTTTTGTGATGATTACCATGATGTCGTAAATGTTGCTGCATCCATAAAAAGTAGTTTAGACCAAAGGTCTGGTTTGCTCGGTCTATTCAAAGGCTACAATAATCCGATTGAAACCATATTGAGTGGGAAAAGCTACCAATTGAACTTTCAGCAATTGCGTAACAAATTTTCTTATCATGCAGCAGTTCTTCGGCAGTCAGAAAAGAAAACGATAGATACTATCGCAAAAGATTTGGACGAATTTATGCTTAACTTTACTTGAGGCTGAAAAACTGGACACCCATCCTTAATAGCACTTAAGTCAACCTCCTATTATGCTTGGTTTGGTTAAGCATTAAACAAGGAGGTTTGTATGCCGCTTCTTCGCAGAACTCTGAAAAGCCTCTAGTTAATTCTTGTATATTAGTTGGTTAGCTGTATTGTGCTGCGTGACTCTTTTGCGGTAATCCTACCATTTTTAACATTCTTGCCATTGAGTCTAACTAGTTAGGTGTAATGTATAGAAAACTTGAAAAACTATACATGTTTTCTCTATCATGTATAATTTTTGAGGAAAACTATACATATTGAATCTCTTCAGTATAAAAAAGAGTGGAATTTATCTATGTTAGACTCACTGGCTTTGCTTCCTCTTCCTAACATTGAACTGTGGGAAACCCGTTCGGTACTCAAAAAAACTGCCGAAGCACATCGCTACTTGGCAGAGCTTAAAGGTGTCGCAGCCAGCATTCCCAATGAAGCTATTTTAATCAATACGTTAGCTCTACAAGAGGCAAAAGATAGTTCTGAAGTTGAGAATATCGTCACTACGCACGATGAGCTTTATAAGGCCAACTTATTTGAAGAGGCTATTAATAATCCTTCAACCAAAGAAGTTCAAGATTACGCCTTTGCTTTAAAGCAAGGGTTCTATATTGCACGGCAAAATAAATTGATCCGTCTGAGCGATATTCTTGCGATACAACAAAATCTAGAGCACAACAATGCGGGACTGCGGAAGTTACCTGGCACGGAACTTAAGAATGCGCGGACTGGGGAAGTGATCTATACACCACCACAGCATGCCGATGATATTGCTGAGCTTATGGAAAATCTGATTCTGTTTATCAACGATGACGAGCAATGTGATGCCGATCCGTTGGTAAAAATGGCAATTATTCATCATCAATTTGAAAGTATTCACCCCTTCTATGACGGTAATGGTCGAACTGGCCGTATATTGAATATTTTGTACTTGGTTATTAAAGATTTACTTAACCTGCCAGTTCTGTATTTAAGCCGTTATATTATTCAGCATAAGCCTGATTATTATGCGAAATTGCAGGCGGTAAGAGATTCAGGGAATTGGGAGCAGTGGCTGCTATTTATGCTTGATGGCATTATCGACACAGCACAAAATACCATTTCGCTGATCACCGAAATGAAAACCTTGATGACTGATGTCAAACAAGGTATCCGTGAGCAGCTTCCAAAAGTCTATAGCCAAGATTTACTAAACAATTTGTTTAATCATCCCTATACCAAGATTGACTTTCTAATCGAAGAATTGGGTGTGACACGCATTACCGCCACTAAATATTTAGAGCAGCTGGTCGAGCACGGTTTCTTAACGAAACAAAAAGTGGGGCGTGCTAATTATTACATTAATGCTCCACTGTGTCGGTTGTTGATAGCTCATAGCTAAGCGAATTATTTTTTACGGTGCGCCTTAGTGTTTTACTTACCCAATCGCTAATTTGGTTTCTGCATAGCGCAGTTTCTTTACCCTTGGGTTGGCAAGGAAGTAGGCCAACATTAGTGGGCCGAGGCGCCCCATAAACATCATAAAGATGATAATCCCTTGGCCTGCACTGGATAAATTACCTGTTAATCCGCGGGATAACCCGACGGTGCCGAGGGCGGATACGGCTTCGAAGGCGATATCCATTATCGGGGCGTTTTCGGTGAGTACGAGGGCGAATATTGCCAGCCAAGTGACGCCGATGGAGATCATCGTCAGGGCGAGCGCCTTGCTAATGGTGTCTTTGGGGATTTCCCGCTTAAACACATACACTGCTTCATCGCGACGTAAATAGCCGTAGGTGGCGAGAATAAGCACCATAAAGGTCACGACTTTAATGCCGCTGGCGGTACTGAGGGAGCCGCCGCCGATAAACATCAGCACTAAAATCAATAGGGTGGAACCATCCTCGAGTTGGTCTATGGGTAGGGTGTTAAAGCCTGCGGTGCGCGGGGTTACGGCTTGAAACCAAGAGGCCAACCATTTGCCGAGTTCGCTTAAGGGCGCGAGGGTGTTGGGGTTGTTGTACTCAATCAGGTAAATGGCTATCACGGCTACGGCGTTGATTAGTACGGTGCCAGTAATCATCATACGGCTGTAGACGGTGAGTTTCGACCAACGTTTATTGCGTTTAAGGTCAATCCAAACCGAAAAGCCAAGGCCACCCACAATAAATAAGCCGGTGATGGTGAGGTTGATAACTGGGTCTGCCACATAGGGGATTAAGCTATCTGGGCTTAGGGCAAAACCCGCGTTATTAAAGGCGCTAATGGTATAAAAGAAGCCATGAAACAGGCTGGTTTGCCAGCCAAGCTCGCCGCTCCAGTAGACGGATAAAATCAGCATTCCCACGGCTTCAACCAATAGTGAAAACACCAGCACGGCCTTAGCGGTCGAGACTAGGGTGGAGGTATCGGTTTGATTAAACGCTTCTTTCGCCACCGTTTGTTGTAAGAAACCTATCTTACCGCCCAGCGCTATTAGCGTGACTATGGCAAAGGTCATCAAGCCTAGCCCGCCGCATTGAATGAGCAGCGCGATAATCACTTGGCCAAAGGGCGTGAACACACTGCCAGTATCGACGACCACAAGCCCTGTGACTGTCACCGCCGAAGTCACGGTAAAGAGGCTTTGCAGCCAAGTAATGGGCGACTCGGTGGCGATGGGTAGTTTTAGCAAGCAAGTGCCAACGAGGATCAGCAGAGCAAAGCTTGCACTTAAGATAAAGGGCGGCGCGCCAAAGAGTTTTTTACTGGTTTTCGGTGTGTGCTCTAGGGTGAGCGAAGGATGCCATTGAACCACCTTACACCAACCTTGGTGCGAGCTGTTTTAACTCGGCACGGCTACCGCAGAGGAATAGGGCATCGTCAGTGTGTAGGATAAAGTCACTATCAATCTTGCTAAATACGCTCTGCCCGCGCTTAATCATCAGCGGCGCGACTTTGCCCTTAGGGCTGCGTTGCACATTGGTTTGCTCATCGGTGTTTTTCTCTTGTAGGCTCCCTAGTAGTTGGCCAACTGTGACTTGATGTAAATGGGCTTTAATATGGATTTCAACAATATAGAGCCCATCTTCTATGGCGAGAAAGTTATTCACCATAGGGTAGTTTAGCGACTGGGCGACGCGGATCCCCATATCTTCTTCAGGGTGAATAATTCGCGCGACATCGAGTTTAGACAATATGGTGTGGTGCGCTTTATTGCTGGCTTTAACCCAAATATTTTGCACGCCGAGATTTTTCAGTGCTAGGGTGCAGAGCAAGCTCGATTGCATATCAAAACCGATAGCGACAATCACGACTTCACTACTGGTAAGATCGAGTTCCCGCAGCGACGCCTCATCGGCGCAGTCGCAAATCACCGCTTCAGTAAGACTTTCTACATATTTTTCAACAGCTTTGTGGTCATTGTCGACACCCGTAACCGTATGACCTAAGTGGATCAGTTCTCTGCTTACAGCAACGCCGAAGCGGCCTAATCCGATGACAGTAAAATGTGCCATTTCATATCCTTTTGTGGTTGAACTAAAGAGAGAGGCGAACTGGCCTAAGGCGGGCCGAGGTCGGTGAGTCGATACCCTAAACCCGGCTCGGTTTTGATCAGTTGTTGTTCGTCGCTGTCGTTGAGCTTTTTACGCAGTTGGCGGACTAAAATCCGCAGATAGTGACTATCTTCTTGGTGAGTTTCGCCCCAGATATTGCGCAGCAGTTCGCTCTGTTTCAGCAATTGCCCAGGGTGCGACATTAACTGAACCAGTAGGGCAAACTCTTTTTTGGTGAGGGCGATTTCCTGTTGGTTGAGCCAGCATTGATGGCTGCTCTTTTGTAGAGTGAGCGGGCCAAATTGCAGCATATCGATAGTGCTTGAGGTATCCACAAGGTCACGGACTAATACCTTGATACGCACGATTAATTCCCTGATACCAAAGGGTTTACTTAGATAATCGTTAGCACCGGCCTCGAGCAGGCGGATTTTTTCTTCCTCCTGATCGCGGGCGGTTAAAACCAACACTGGGGTCTTATCTTGCTGGCGCAGCGCATGGAGTAGTTCGATGCCATCGCCATCGGGCAGGCCGAGGTCGAGCACGATAAGGTGTGGCTGGTGGCTTTGGTATTGTTTGAGCGCCGTGGCTATGCTGGTGGCGCTTATGTATTCAAAGCCTTCCGCCTCAAGTGAGATCCGCATAAAGGTATGGATTTGTGGCTCATCATCCACCACTAACACCTTGTAAGCCATTTATGCACTTTCCTTCGTTATCGGTAACGCGATGCGGATCAGGCTGCCTTGAGCAACACTTTCGGCGCTGATACGCCCGTTATGGGCAGTAATAATCCCTTTGGCGACAGGTAGACCCAATCCTGCGCCGCCATCGGTAGAGGGATGTTGGCGGTAAAACAGTTCGAAAATTGCCTCCTTTTGAGATGGGGCTATGCCTTGTCCTAGGTCTTGAATATCGATACGCAGCATATCTTGGTGGCGATAGAGGCTTACGATCACAGGCTGGTTGGTGGGGGAATAATGCAGGGCATTATCGAGCACATTAAAAATCGCCTGTTCAATCAAAGAGCTGCAAATCATTAATGGCGGTAGCTCTGGTTCACTATGAATTTTGATCCTAGGTTGCGCGGTTTGAAAGCGGGCGATAGTGCGCTGTAGCACTTCGCGTAGATTGGCTTCGTCTAGGCTAAATTTGAGCGCGCCATGTTGTAACTTAGTGGCCTGCAAAAGATTTTCAATATATTGGTGCAGGCGATGACTCTCGGCGGCGGCCGAGTCGATAAGCTCCTCGGTTTGCTCTGGGTTGAGCTTAGCTTGGTATTCCTTCAGCGTGGTTAAGGTGCCGATAATGGTCGCAAGTGGCGTGCGTAAATCGTGGGAGACAGAGAGCAAAATGCTATTTCTGAGCTGCGCCTGTTCGAGTGCATGCTGCTGGCGGCGGTAATGTTCGGCCAATTTGCTGCTAGTAAGGGCGACCAGCAAAAATACGCTTAGATTGACTATGTCTTCGATGTTGAACATCTGCAACGAATAGCGCGGTGTGGTAAATAAAAAATTAAAGCTGACAGCGCCAAACACGGCCACAAAGTAGGCATAGTTGGCACTGCATTGCAGGGCCACGGCGACCACGGCTAATTGCAGGATAAGCAGTACGGCAATGGCTGATCCTGAAAATACATCAATAAAATAGCTAGTTATTAACGTTACCACTAACAACATGGCGGTAAATATCGCGGGATGCGTGCGCCAGTATTGGTTGATGGAGGCTGTGTTTGCAAAAGTCATAACGGCTAAGGCGTTGCGGAAATTAAGGCTACTCTAGCAAAGGCCTGTGGGGATAGCGCGTAAAAAATCCGTAAAATTTTCTGCGGCTTGGCGTGTGGGTGTTATCTGGCATTTGCATCAGGCAGGCGGTTTTGCTCGCTAACTTACATTAGATAGTGGCTGCAAACGCCGCCTTAAGCGAGGTAGTCTAGCTCGATTACCTCGCGATAACGTATTACTGCTCGGATTACCAAGGGATGGGCGGCGGCATTAAGCGTTTGCCACTATAACCCGACACAGTGGCAAAACGTGGGGACTTGGCCTCCCAATCGGCTTGGGCGCTGGCGATATCTTCCTTACTGTGGCCGACAAAATTCCACCAGATACTGACAGAGTCGGCGAGGGGCGCGCCGCCAATCAGCAGTAAACGTGCGCCTTGGTGAAGGTCGAGCGTTATACTCTCGCGCAGCATGCCAAGGTAAGCGAGGTTATTGTTATCAAAGGATTCGTCGTCGATATCGAATCGGCCCTCAAGCGGCATTAGGCCATATTCAAATCGCGGATCGAGCCGAAGTGTTAGTTGAGTGGCCTCTGTGGCGAAGATATCGAGCGCGACGATCGGTGAAAAGTGCAGTGTGGGCGCTTGTTTATCCTTCCACGAACCAATCAATAGGGTGAATTCAGCGCCCGCCTCCTGCCAAGTGGGCAGCTGGGGATAATGGTCGAACCTCGGGGTTGTGTCTTTGTGTTCCAGCGGTAGCGCAATCCATAGCTGCACCGCATGCATAGTACGATGACCTTCGACGGACTCTTCGGTGTGGGCGATACCATGGCCTGCGGTCATCAGATTGACTTGCTTAGGGCGGATCACTTGGGTGCTGCCTAGGCTGTCCCTGTGCATGATTTCCCCCTCCAGCATCCAAGTGAAGGTTTGAAGGCCAATATGGGGATGCTCGCCCACATTCATTAAGGGGCCGTCGGTGACTGGGCCAATATGATCCAGAAAGCACCAAGGGCCTATGAGTCGACGCGGTTTTTGCGGAATCGCCCGTGCTACGGGTATCCCGCCTACATCACCGATTTTGGAGGCTATATGTTGGATTTGGATCCGCCCATCTTCGACGGGGCATTCCCTTGGGCCGCCGTAAAACGGCGACGTTTGCATTTGACTCATATCGACTCCTTATCTTCATTTAGACACGGATAGATTTAACATTTATGCTGGTGCAGCGAGGCGTGTTATCGCCCTCAAGCTCTGTTACTCACGCTCGACCTTAATGACTTTAACGCAATATTAGGAATAAGGGATGTTAACAGACCCTGTTTTTTGGTTGGTGGCGATACCTGCGGTGTTGATCACTGGGATCTCTAAATCGGGTTTTGCTGGTGGCGTCGGTGGCTTGACTGTGCCCCTGTTAGCGCTAGCCATAAGCCCAGCAACTGCGGCGGCAATCATGTTACCACTGCTGATTTATATGGATTTTTTAAGTGTTCGTTCGTGGTGGGGCCAACATAATCCACGCCAATTATGGATCCTCTTACCCGCGGCGATTGTGGGCATAGGTATAGCCTATTGGTTGTTCGACCGATTAAACGAAGATTACTTACGGGCGATTTTAGGCTGTGTGTCCTTAGGGTTTGGTCTTTATGGCTTGGTTTTAGGGGATAAAACCCAAGCGACCCCTTCACCTTTGGTGGGACGACTCTGCGGCTTAACCGCAGGCTTTACCAGCTTTGTGGCCCATGCTGGCGGGCCGCCACTCAATGCCTATTTGCTGCCGTTACGTTTGGCCAAACCAGAGTTTTTAGCCACGGCAGTGGTATTTTTTGCGGTGGTGAATCTGGTTAAGTTAGTGCCCTACAGTCTGCTCGGGCAAATTAACCAAGGTAACATTCTGATTTCTCTGTTACTTGCGCCTTTGGCTTGGTTAGGGGTAAAACTGGGGTTGTCGATCCAAGATAAGATCAGCGATAGGTTGTTTAAACGCATCATCTTGATTTTAATGGTGCTGGTGGGTATTCGCTTATTGTGGACGGCGTTATAGTTTTAAGCTTGAGATTAGCTTAGGCTGTTACCATCGATTTTTTCACGGTATGTTAGTTATCGCTTTGATAGCACCCGATATTACGCAAGAATTGCCCGCGATGAGTTTTACGCTAATGAAACGATTACTGATAGTTATCTTAGCCTTAGGTCTTGGTGCCTGTGCGAGCGCGCCAGAACCTAAGCCTGTGGTCAAGCAAGTTGAACCCGTCTCCGTTTGGAACGATAGCAATATCGCCGAATTGCATTCCGAATGGCGCGGCGTACCTTATCGCTTGGGGGGCGCGACCAAGAAAGGCATCGATTGCTCGGCCTTTGTGTCGGTCGCTTACCAAAAAATGTTGGGTATGACTCTGCCGCGTACAGTGGCGGAGCAGCAAGCACTTGGTAAACCCGTGGCGCGGGACCAACTGCGTAAGGGGGACTTAGTGTTCTTTAAAACCGGCTGGAGCACGCACCATGTCGGCATTTATGTGGGCGGGAATAATTTCCTCCATGTCTCGACGAGCCAAGGGGTAAAAATTTCGAGCCTACTCAATAGCTATTGGGCATCAAAATATTGGAATGCAAGGCGAATTTAAGCCTTGATTACAGGTGGAGACTCTATGACTACAGCATCTGCTTCGTCCCAACATGAGCCTCTACCCACTTCGGTTTTTCTGGCGATTTTCTCCGCCGTGTTCTTACCCATGTTTTTGGCGGCGGTCGATCAAACCCTACTCGCCACCGCAACCCCTGCCATAGTGGAAGATCTTGGCGGCCTCAGGCAAGCCTCGTGGATCACTATCGGCTATATGTTGGCAATGGCGGCCAGTGTGCCTATTTATGGCTGGCTGGGGGATAACTTTGGCCGCGCCAAAATCTTGATGATTGCCTTGGCGGTGTTCGCGTTAGGCTCAATTGTCTCCGCCAGCGCTGGGACGATGGACCATATGATTGCCGGAAGGATTCTCCAAGGCCTCGGCGGTGGCGGGCTAATGAGTCTGTCCCAATCCCTTGTGGGGGAATTGGTGCCGATACGGCAACGGGCGCGTTTTCAGGGCTATTTTGCCGCTATGTTTACCCTCGCCAGTGTTGGCGGCCCAATGATTGGTGGTTTTGTGGTGCATGCCTATTCTTGGCACTGGTTATTTTGGGCGAATATTCCCTTGGCTATGCTGGCGGTTTGGCGACTTAATCGCTTGCATAAACAGAGTATTAAACCTGTACGACTGGGTCGGTTTGATTTGCTTGGCGTGCTGTTATTTCCTTCTATCATTACGGCGCTGCTGTATTGGTTGTCTGCGGCAGGGCAAGACTTTGTTTGGCTATCGGCCACAAGTTTAGGCTTTATGGGATTTATCTTTGTGGGTGCCGCCTTGCTGTTGTGGTGGGAGCGTCAGCGTGAGAGTCCTTTCTTGCCGCTGGATTTACTCGCCAACAAAGCCATTTATATGCCGCTATTAACCGCTGCGCTGTTTGCCGCCTGTCTGTTTGCGATGATCTTCTTTTTACCCATTTACTTACAGGTTGGTCTGCAAACCAATCCGGCCAAAACTGGCTTGCTGCTGATACCAATGACCTTTGGTATAGTGACAGGTTCTACTATTGCGGGCCGGTTGTTGAGCAGAGATGTAGCACCTAAATGGTTGCCGACCTTCGGGATGGGGCTGGCTTCTATCGGTTTACTCTCTATCGGTTTAGTCCCGCCCAATGCGGATCTTATTGGCGGATTAGGTGTGCTGGTGGGCATAGGGTTAGGAACCGTGATGCCCAGCGTGCAGTTAGTTGTGCAGAGTGTGTCGGGCAAGGCGCGTTTAAGCCAAATTACCGCTATGGTGTCCTTGTGTCGCTCCATGGGCGCGGCAATTGGTACGGCCTTATTCAGCCTGTTGCTATATAGCTTGTTACCGCTCGAAGGGGCGCAAGTGGGGATTGCGGCGATAAAAAAGCTACCCATTGAGGTTGTGCATCACGCCTTCCAATGGGGTTTTATCGCGGCGGCCTTGGTGGCGCTCAGCTCTGCGATTGTAGGGTATCTCTCGCCCGCCACAGCGCTTAGGGATCATGAGTAGATTTGTTGGTGCACGACGGATTTAAGCTGTGTAGTATTTGCGATAGGTTAGCTTCCGCTGTGACCCCATTCTTTGCCAGGAATTCTGCATGACAACTAAAAACTGGACCTTAAAGAGCATAGCTAACGAGCTAGGTGTCTCTAACGCCACTGTTTCTAATGCTTTTAATCGTCCCGATCAACTATCGGAAAAACGCCGCAACGAAATTTTGGCCGCCTGTTCTAAATTGGGTTACTTTGGCCCAAACAAGGCGGCGCAGTCCCTACGTAGGGGCAAATTTGATACCGTCGCGCTGGTATTGTCCGATAGTGTTGAATATATGGTGTCCGATCCTGTCGCCAGTAAGTTTATGAAGGGGGTGGCTTCGGTATTGGAGCGGGAAAAACTCAACTTATTGCTGTTTTCGGGCAGCTCTGACAGTGTGAATGCGGTGGCAGATTTTGTGGATGGATTTATTTGTTATGGTCGTCCCCGTAATGCCTTGCTTGCCGAGCAATTGAAACAGGTTAAGAAGAAGCTGGTTACAGTGGATTTTGATATCCACCGCAACGCCGCTGTCAGCATTGACAATAAGTTAGCCGCCTATGAAGTGGCAAAATTGGCATTAAAATCACCTACCGATCAGGTTGCAATATTAGGGCTAAGACTGCTCGATACCCATTTAACCTGCCGAGTTTACGATTTGAATTTGCTCGAAATCGATATGTCGATTGCACACCAGAGGTTGCAGGGATATTTACAGGCAATTGAGGAAACTGGTATTACCCTTGGCAATGATCGGATTTGGAATATTCCCGAAAGTAATGCGGAATATGCGCGGATTGCAGCCAAGGAGGCGCTGAATTCAACGCCAAGACCCAACGTATTTTTATGCATGAGTGACTTAATTGCTCTTAGCGTGCTGGGCGAGGCACAGGCGATGGGATTAGCGATCCCTGAGGATATTCGTGTAGTGGGGTTTGATGGTATTGATGAGGCGACTCGCTCGAATCCTCCGCTGACTACGGTTTATCAATACTCTGAACAAAAAGGTCAAATGGCGGCGCAGATGTTTATCGACGATGCTGTACATGCTCAGGTATTAGGGTATGAATTACGTTTAGGTAAAAGCTGTTAATATATTGATTTTTAAATGCAAAAGGCGCTATTAAAGCGCCTTTTGTTTTATGTTTGGTATTTATCCCTGCGCTGGGGTGAGCAGGTCGGCTAAGCTGATTTGGGTTTCGATGCTTTGCTCATCAAGCAGGGTGATCAGCCCTTGTTTATTGGCAAAGTCGAGATTAAGACTCGCCAGTGCATTTACCGCAGACCATGTGAGTGTTAGTGATTTTCCACTGGCTGCCATCGTAAAACGGCCATTGAATGCGGCGCTGCTATTACGCAGTTTAATCAATTGAATGAGAGCGTTAACCACTGGTTTTTGCAGGGCTTGTTGCACTTTTTCTCGGTTTAAATAGGGGCGATTAATATCTCGGCCAACATGGGTTTGATTTAGCAATACCATGTCGTTGGGTACGGTAAGCAGGCCTGCGTAGTACACCTGCGGAATACCCGGTGCGAAAAACTGAATCGCCCGAGCCATCAAGTAATCTAGGTCTTTTTGCCCGAGGGCATCGTAATAGGTGCAGTTGATTTGATACAAATCGACATTGCTGGCGGCCGCACCTGTGGCTTGTAAACTCTCGCCTTGACTGTTTTTGTGTATGGTTTCAACCAGATTATCGATTTGTTTTTCGTCCAATAATCCTTGTAAGCCATTCATTGGGCCCACATCGATAATGCCAATACCATCGTGGGTATCGAGTACGGTAATGCAGTTGCGAGGCGCCATTTCAAGCCAGTGGCTCAGGGCGCGACAATCTTGGCTGAAGAGCGTGTGTAAAATCAGCGGTGGTAATGCAAAGTCGTAAACCATATCGACCCGTTTGGCGATATCGATCTGCGTCATGTGATGGGAGTGAATTTCGGCTAGGGTTGTCATGCCTAACTGATTGGCTTGCTTTGCTAATTTATCTACAAACTCGAAGGATTCCTCAATCATAAAGCAACTAGTGCCGGGCTTTTTGATCGCATAACCTGCGGCATCTAAGCGGATTAAATTGACTTTGCTGTGGTTAAATCGCGCCAATACACGGTTTAAGTAATCTTTACCTGCTGCGGAGTGTACGTCGATATCGATTTGGTTACGGGTAAAGGTGGTCCAAAACTCTTCCGTTGAACCATCCGCTAAGGTGTAAGTGCTAAAGCAGCTCCCTGGGCGAGGGCGATAGATAGCTTTTTGATCCTGCTCGCTTAATCCCTCGGGGAATACCTTGTCCTTGGTTAGGAATAAATCCCAGTAAGCCGATTGTTTGCCATGCTTGAGCACATCTTTAAACTCGGGAGACTCCGCAGACATATGGTTAACGATCAAGTCGGCCATGATGTCGAACTCTTCACCTATGCTTTTGACATCGTCCCAATCACCTAAGCGAGAATCCACTTGCACATGGTCTATGGGATCAAAACCCGCATCGCTGCCATCGATAGGATAGTAAAAGGGCAGTAGATGAACGCCCCCAAATAACCCCTGTAACTCGTTATTGAGTAAGGATTTGAGTTCTTTGAGTCCGGCACCGGTTATCCGATCGACATAGGTGATCAATTGCACTTGATTTTTCATACTTTGCCCACGTTTGAGTAGCCTTCCCAGAGTAAAGTTTGCCCGCGTTTATTTATAAATTGCGCAAACAAACTTAATCGATTAAGTTGTATATTTAACCAATGTGAAACATTATTCAAGTGGTTTGTTTTATTTTTGAGTTAGTCTTAGGTTTTGGGGGGATTAGCTCACTGCTGTACATAAATAATGCCTAAAGCTGTTTGGGGCTTAGCCAGCTTCAGAGGGAGTTAGGCGCGATAACGATAAGGTGAAACAGTATGGTAAGTGATTCAAATTCTGTAGAAAATCGCCATCACACTCGTATTCGAGTGCTGACGTATTTAATGTTTTTTATGTTTGCTATGACCTCCGATGCCGTGGGCGTGATCATCCCGCAGCTGATTGCTGAATTTGGCCTCTCTTTGTCTCAGGCGAGCGCCTTCCATTATATGCCGATGATTTTTATAGCAATAAGTGGCCTGTTTCTGGGTTTTTTGGCGGATAAAATAGGGCGTAAACTAACCATTTTATTAGGGTTGTTGTTGTTCGCTATTGCCTGTTTTTTATTTGCGCTTGGGGAGTCGTTTTATTATTTCCTGATGCTATTGGCCTTGGTGGGCTTGGCAATTGGGGTATTTAAAACTGGGGCTTTAGCCCTGATCGGTGATATCTCTCGGTCACCAAAACAACATTCCAGCACCATGAACACGGTCGAAGGATTCTTTGGGGTTGGCGCGATGGTGGGGCCAGCCATCGTCAGCTATCTCCTTATCAGTGGTGTGTCATGGAAGTATTTGTATTTTGGGGCGGGTGTATTTTGTCTGCTGCTCTGTTGGTTAGCGTTTAGGGCCGATTATCCGCAGGTTAAGCAATCCTCGACGGAAACAATTAATCTGGCGAACACCTTCAGTATGATGAAAAACCCTTATGCATTAGGGTTTTCCCTTGCGATTGGTTTGTATGTGGCCACCGAAGTAGCGATTTATGTATGGATGCCTAGCCTGCTGCAAGAGTATCAGGGGGATTACACTGCACTGGCGGCCTATGCCTTAACCCTCTTTTTTACCCTGCGAGCGGGTGGGCGGTTTTTGGGCGGATGGATATTAAATTACTTTTCGTGGCAACAGGTTATGTTCTGGTTTAGCTTGGCGATCAGCCTTTGCTATCTCGGTTCTATGCTCTATGGTGTTGAGGCCGCCGTTATTCTCTTGCCCCTCTCTGGGCTGTTTATGTCAATGATATATCCCACCTTAAACTCCAAGGGGATCAGTTGTTTCCCCGTGGCGCAGCACGGTTCTGTGGCTGGGGTTATCCTGTTTTTTACCGCGGTTTCTGCGGCGCTGGCTCCCCTTTGTATGGGGTTAGTTGGGGATATTTTCGGCCATGTGAAGTATGGCTTTTACCTCGCAACTGGGTTTGCCGTTTTACTGTGCCTGTTAGCGGGCGTTAATCTGATTAAAGATCCTACCCAATCATTGTTGGGCCGTGAAACCGCTTAAATTGGAATGTGAAAGAAAAATTTTTTCTGTCACATTTCTCCAATTAATCAATTAACTATCTATTGTTCTCACTTTAAGTTTGTGGGTCTGTACAAAAAACACACTTGCTTTTTGTTATTTAGTTGCTAACTTGTTAACTTAATCGATTAAGATGTTTTTTGGTAAAGTGAAATAACAGGCTAATCGATTAACAACAATTTCAGTAGAAGTCGCCGTGGGGAGAGGGGCGGCTTCTCAAATATGGGTGGGGACATAAAAATGATAAATCGCACATCACAACAATTCTTGTTAAGCACAATCGCCGTCTTGGTGAGTTCTCAGCTTTGGGCTGCCGATGCACCTGCACAGGAAGAAACCAAGAAAGATGCGTTAGGCCTTGAGCGCATTACTGTTACGGGCGTGGCCCGTGGCACCCGCGTCATGGACTCGAGCGTGTCAGTCAGCAGCGTATCACTCGCCGAGTTGGAGGTTAGTACTCCACGTTCATCCGCCGAAGCATTTCGGATCATTCCAGGGATGAAGGTGGAATCAACTGGCGGCGAAGGTAATGCTAACATTGCTGTCCGTGGCTTACCTGTGGCATCGGGTGGTGCTAAGTTTCTTCAAATTCAAGAAGATGGTTTACCAATTCTACAGTTTGGCGATATTGCCTTTGGTAATGCGGATATCTTTTTACGTTTAGACTCTACAGTACAAACCATTGAATCTATTCGTGGTGGTTCGGCATCAACTGCAGCCAGTAATGCTCCCGGTGGCATTATTAACGTGATCAGTAAAACCGGAAGTTCAGATGCTGGCAGCGTGTCGACCACCTTTGGCTTGGACTACGATACCTTCCGTACCGACTTTGAATATGGCACCAGCATCAATGACAGCCTGCGTTTCCATGTGGGTGGTTTTGTGCGTACTGGTGAAGGCCCTCGCCAAGCAGGTTATGACGCCAACAAGGGCGGTCAGGTAAAAGCTAACATAACCAAAGAGTTCGATAGTGGCTATGTTCGTCTTTATTTCAAACACTTAGATGATAAAAGTATTGGCTACTTACCCATGCCAATGTATTCGGACGGTAGCTCTGTCCCAGGTTTTAATGCGAAATCCGATGCCATTCAGTCAGCATATTTCCTCTCAACCCTGAGTTTGGGCGCCGATGGTGAGCGTCGTCGCGGTGATATGCGCGATGGGATGAACCCTGAGGTTAACTCTGTGGGTTTAGAGGCGTCTTTTGATTTAGGCAATGATTGGCAGGTCGAAAACCGCTTCCGTTTCTCGGATGTGAGCGGCAATTTTATGGCACCATTCCCAGCCGAAGTGGCTAATGGCGCCGACATTGCGGCCAGTATTGCGGGCACTGGCGCCAAGTTGATTTATGCCAATGGCCCTGATGCGGGCAATCCAATGGATGGACTCGCCATGCGGATCCATACCTTCGACGTTAAGATGAATGACTTTGGTTCAATCGTAAACGACTTAAAATTAACGAAAACCTTTGACGATACCAGTGTTACTTTGGGTTATTACAATGCCACCCAAAATATCAATATGACTTGGATGTGGAACTCCTATTTGATGGAAGTCAAAGGGGATAACGCCGCATTGCTTGATGTTGTGGCTGCCGATGGTACCGCCTATTCCGATGCTGGGCTCTACGGCTATGGTGTGCCTTATTGGGGTAATTGTTGCCAACGTAATTACGATACAGAATACAACATTAAGGCGCCTTATCTTGCGGTCGCGTCAAGCTTTGGGGATTTATCGCTGGATGCCAGTGTGCGTTACGACAGCGGCGATGCCAGTGGTTACTACGCTGGCAATGTGCAATCGCAAGTCGATATGAACTTGGATGGCGTTATCTCTATTCCTGAACAAAGTGTCTCTTCTATCGATAATGCTAATCCGCAACCTGTGAATTATGACTGGAGCTACACCTCCTATTCACTCGGCGCAAACTATCAGTTTGACAGCGATTTAGCTGCTTTTGGTCGCTTGAGTCATGGCGGCCGTGCCAACGCGGATCGCCTGTTATTTGGTAAAGTTCGTGCCGATGGTTCAGTGGCAAAAGAAGATGCGGTCGATAATGTGGATCAATATGAGTTAGGCGTTAAGTACCGTTACGATGACTTATCGGTGTTCGCGACCGCTTTCTATTCCGAGACCGAAGAACAAAACTTTGAGGCGACGAGTCAGCGTTTCTTCGACCGTAAGTATAAAGCCAAAGGGATTGAAATTGAATCGGCCTATTTTATCGGTGACTTCGATTTTAGGGGCAATGTCACTTGGACCGATGCTGAGATTGCTAAGGACGCTTTAACACCAGATGTTGTGGGTAATACTCCAAGAAGACAGGCCGACTTTATCTACTCACTGATGGGCCGTTATAACTTTGACCAAGGTTCAGTGGGCATCAACCTGATTGGCACTACTGACTCCTATGCACAGGATAATAATGACCTCAAGTTTGATGGTTACAATCAGGTCAATGCCTTTGCAACCTACAACTTAACTCAGGCCTTAAGTGTCTCCTTAAACGTCAACAACCTGTTTGACGCTACGGGTATCACCGAAGCAGAGGAAGGTTCGATTCCTGATAACAATATTATCCGCGCTCGCACTATTAATGGCAGAACCACGAGTGCAACCTTGAAATACGAGTTTTAACTCCGGCGGGGTTGGGGTTTAAAACCGACAATTTAAAAGGCCCATCCAGCATGGGCTTTTTGCTTAACTAATAGAAATATAAAGGGATCCATATGACGGTATTACTCAGTTTTGGTGAGGTGTTAGTGGATTTATTACCCACGGAGGCTAGCGACAAATCCCATCAAGCCATTGCAGGCGGCGCGCCTGCAAACGTGGCTGTAGGTTATGCCAAACTGGGGGGCAAGAGTTACTTTGCCGGCGGTATCAGCACCGATGATTATGGGGCTATGTTAAAACAAGCCCTAGCGAATGAAGGGGTTGTAACGGATTACTTGACCCAAGTGCCGGAGGCGCCAACGGCGACAGTGGTGGTTAATTTGGATGAGCATGGTGAACGAACCTTCGAGTTTAACCGCCAAGGGACTGCCGACCTTTGCTATAGCCAGCGCCATTTTGATGCCATTCCATGGCAACAGATGGATATTTTTCATCTCTGCTCCAATACCTTTACCGAAGCGAGCATTTTTCACGCGAGTCTTTATGGCGCTCGTTGTGCGAATTCATTCAATAAGATAGTGAGTTTTGATGTTAATTTGCGCTTATCGCTCTGGCCCGATACCGCATTGCTTGCTGAGCGGGTTGAGCAGTGTTTTCGTTACACTCAGGTACTGAAAATGAGCCGTGAAGAGGCTGAGTATTTAGCGTTAACGCGGAATAAGAGTTTCGAAGATTATTTGCAGTTTTGTTTGGCGCAAGGAGTTGAAGTGATTTTGATTACTGACGGCGCCAATCCAGTGCAATGCATAACAGTAGATGAGCGATTTAGCGTGCCAGTCCCCCAAATTAAAGCCGTAGATACCACGGCGGCGGGCGACAGCTTTATGGCGGGATTTTTGTTTGCACTGGGTTCTGAGTTGGAGTTTGATCTCGAGCATTTAACCTTAAAACATCGACTTGCATGTCAGGCACAGTTGCGCAAGGCGGTTGAGTTTGCGGTGCGTTGCGGCGCCGTAACCTGTTGTCAGAAGGGCGCTTTCCCTGCTTTACCCACATTGTCGCAGGTGAGTTAACCCTTCACTCCAAACTATTAAGCTAAGGTGAGCTATGGCTTGTCTTAGCTTTTTTCGAGCATATTGCGCGAACTTCATCACGTTTTACTTGCCCCATTGGCCGAGCATTTATGCTATTTTAGCTGCGGCTTATAGTCGAAGGAGCATAGGTTTCTCCTCTGCTTTCGGTCGATATGGTTTTATTTCAACATGATTGGGGATTTCCTATGAGCAAAGCAAAAATCGGGATTGTAACGGTGAGCGATCGTGCCAGCGCGGGGATTTATGAGGATATCTCGGGCAAGGCGATTATCGACACCCTCAATGATTACCTCACCAGCGAGTGGGAGCCGATTTATCAAGTGATCCCCGACGAGCAGGATGTGATTGAAGCGACCCTGATCAAGATGGCCGATGAGCTGGATTGCTGCTTAATTGTGACCACGGGCGGTACTGGCCCAGCAAAACGCGATGTGACGCCCGAGGCAACTGAGGCCGTGTGCGATCGTATGATGCCGGGCTTTGGCGAGTTGATGCGCGCTGAGTCATTAAAGTTTGTGCCGACGGCGATTCTCTCGCGCCAAACCGCGGGCTTACGGGGGGATTCATTAATTGTGAACCTGCCGGGCAAACCAAAATCAATCCGCGAATGTTTAGATGCGGTATTCCCAGCGATTCCTTACTGTATTGACCTGATGGAAGGGCCGTACCTCGAGTGTAACGAGGCCGTGATGAAGCCTTTTAGACCTAAGGCAAAATAATCCGCGCTGCAAGATTGCCTAAACCCAAGCCTAGCTTGGGTTTTTTATTGGCATTTGTTGTGGGCTGTTGTGGTCGCGCTAAGTCGCAAGTACGCAGCTTGACTTAGCGCCTATAGACACAACTTTAATACCCTGTAATACGAGTTTAACTGCGGTGCATTAACGACTATTTTAATGCCTCAATTTGCTGTGCCAGTGTGGTCTTGGCGGCGTTGTCCTCTGCATCTGTCACTATGCGCTCCAGCACTTGTACTCGTTCAATCAGTACCTGATTTTGTAGACTCAGCTGGGTGAGTTTATCCTCAAACTGTCGATCGTTTCCGCCACCTAGTTGGCGCATTTTTAGGTAATGTTTAAACATCTCTGTGGCGCTTACACCGATAATAAAGGTCACCATAATGACCATGATAATAAATTCTTTTTCCATGATTGGCTCCTTAACTCAATGTTAGGGCGCGGCGCGCCCTCTGTGGGTTGATAGTGTTATAAACCGAAGATCACTTTTTCGCTCTTTAACGATTTTTCCATGCCGAATGCCAGTATTACCGCAATGGCGAGTGTGCCCAAGGTCGATACCAGCAATTGCAGCATGTTCATATCTTTACCTTTAATAAAGTCCATCAGTGCCTGTTGCTGACCCGAAACGGGCAACCATTGCAGGACGTCGGGCGCGATGTTGTAGCTGGCGGCCATCGACAGCGCTAAGGGCACAAACAGCACCATAGTTAGATAGGACTGAGCTTCCTTAAAGGTTTTCGCCATAAAGGACACAAACAATTGCAGACAGGCGGCCATCAGGGCGACGGGAATACCGACCAGCAGCATTAACGCCATAAATTCATTGGTGATGCTGACGCTAAAACCGAGCTCCTGCCAAGGTACGAAGGTATAGGCGACCTTAGACACGAGTAGAATCAACACTAGGCCGAGCAGGGCAAATAGGCCGACGGCAATGATTTTAGAGAGCACTAATTGGCGCGTGGTCAGCGGATGGCTGAGCAACAATGCCAAGGAGTTGCGCTCACGCTCACCGGCGCTGGTGTCGATGGCCAGATTCATCCCCGAGATAAACACTGAGTAAATCATAGTGAAAATGGCGATACCTAAGATCATCCCGCCCTTAGAGTCGGTTGTGGCTTGGTCATGCACATTCACTTTCAGTGGCTGCACTACTCGAGGGTCGATGCCACGGGCGATTAGGCGCAGGCTGCCCATTTCGGCGCTATAGGCCTGCAACTGTTTCTCTAAGCGGCGAATCGAGTTTTGCAGTTTTTCCTCTGAGTTATCGGCCACGATAGTGATTTCGGCGCCTTTGCCTTGGTTCATCTGCTTGGCATAGTCGGGGCTGATAATCAGCTCTATGGCTTTCAGATCCTTAGAGCCTGCTTCGCCTTGAGTAATCCCCTTGTTGGATAAAAATCTCACTAAGTCCGGCGCCTTGTCGGGATTAGTGATGCTGATTTTAAGATCGTCTGGGCTGGTCAGTTGGCCGATAAGCACCATAAACAGGCCACACATGATCAGCGGCGTACCAATGGCGTAGTAGAGTCCCGCCATCACAGAACGTTTATCGCGGGCGGCGTCTATCAGTTCCTTGCGAACCATTGCGATGATTTTGTTCATGATTATTCCTTATCCCAAGTTTGTCTGTTCGCCATTAGGTCGAAGCAGGTGTTATCGCAATTTGTGTGAGCGTTAATGCTGTGAGTCATCATGCGGCAATGCCCTCATCGGTACCGATCAGCTGGATAAAGGCATCTTCGAGTGAGGCCTTACCCGTTTGCGCGCAGAGTTGCTCTGGGCTGCCGATGGCGACCACTCGACCCTGCGCCATCACGATCACTTGGTCGCACAAGGCCGCGACTTCTTGCATCACATGGCTGGAAAACAGCACGCAATGCCCTTGATTCTTAAGGTCGATAAGAATATCCCGCAGCAAGCGAGTGCTCATCACATCGAGTCCACGGGTCGGCTCGTCGAGGATAATATTGCTCGGGCTGTGGACTATGGCCTGGGCGAGGGCGGTTTTCATTCGTTGCCCTTGGGAGAAGCCTTTACAGCGGCGATCGCTGATATCTTCGAGGCGCAGTTTGGCGATGACATTGTCGGTGGCCGCCTTGGCATCGCTCGCAGATAATCCGCTGAGTTCGGCAAAGTAACGGATATATTCCCGCGGCGTGAGGCGCTCATACAGACCGAACGGGTCGGGGAATAAGCCTAACTGCTGCTTAGCGCCAATCGGGTCGATGGCGACATCGATACCTTCTATTTCAGCCGTGCCAGTGTCGGGCTTTAACAGCCCGAAAATCGTGCGCAAACAGGTGGTTTTACCCGCGCCATTGGGGCCGAGCAGGCCGGTGATCTGGCCGTTTTCAGCAACAAAACTCAAATCGTTTAGGGCCTGCACTTCGCCGATGCGCTTAGAAAGATGGGATACTTTGATCATGACTTACTCCTTGGCTCCAGTGCTGGGCTTATCTTTGGCAGAGTGGGTTGCATCTTCGGTCGCGAGTGGCTCAACCGAGCTGGCATTTAAATAGAAACTACGGCGCACATCCTTTTTCAAACATTCACCATCGAGATCTTTAACCGAACCAGTACGCACTAATTCGGCGATTAAGTTGTTGGCACAGGACTGATAGGCCACACCATGGGTAGCATAAGGTGCGACAAAGTGTTTGGCGTTGGTGAGTTTTTCCATTGCAAGCTCACCCCAACTCGGTGGTGTGGCAGGGTCGATTTCGCCCGACAGTAACAGCGTGGGGATTGCACTCTTAATCGGCTCGCTAAAGCTGGCATCGACGGGCGGCACCTTCCACACAGAACACGATGCTTCGAGGCTATCGAGCATGGTTTTACCGACATAAGAGGTTTTGGCTTGTTCACGCATCGCAGGGGTGATGCGATGGATGTCTTCACCACAAACCACGGAGGCGTGCATGCCCATTGCCATACCTGCACCATCGGTAGTTAAGGCATACAATCCGAGTAGCGGTTGATAGTTACCTTTGGCGGCTTGATGAATTGCATGGGGCACTAAGGCACGCACATTGGTTTGATATAACGCCATTCTGATCGCGCCGTAAAACTTCGCACGGGTGAGCGTGAGTAAGGTCTTTTCACCCGTGACTGGGTCGTGTACTTGCTCCATTACTGGCCCTTCGGTCAGTCTTGCAACCACTTGGTCAAACTCGGTCTTGAGCCCAGGAAACTCGGCATGGCAGGCCGCGGTTTCTTGGCAATCTTTAAACAGCAAGTCAAAGCCGCGCTCAATTGCCGAGCCAATCTCTAATACGCTTTGCTGCATCGGCACTATGCCGTCTAAGGTGACAGTGGCTAAATGCTCGGGATACAAACGCATATAGAGCTGCGCCATGCGTGTGCCGTAGGAAATACCGTAGAGGTGCAGCTTTTTGTAGCCTAAGTGGGCGCGTACGGCCTCGAAGTCTTTGACGGCATTAATGCTGCCGTATTGTGTGACATCGCTACCCGTCAATTGATCTCGGCATTTTTGCGCCTCTACTAAGCTATCGACATTGTCATCGTTAAAGGCGAGTAAAGATTGTTCACCTGCATCGCAATTCAATAGGTTTGAGCGGCCAGTACCGCGTTGATCAATCAGCAAAATATCCCGCTGCTGACGTACTTTATTCAGCATGCTATCAAAGCTTGCCGCATTATCTATGGCCGATTGACCTGGGCCGCCTGCTATCGCCAGCAATGCTTCTTCATGATTGACGTTTTTTACCGCGGGCAAGACCACATAATGCACTTGGATCTGTTTGCCATCGGGCTTGTTAGGGTTTTCGGGCACAGTCACAAAGCCGCAGTTTAAACGGTCCGAAACACCGTCCACATAACAGGTATTTGTGGGGGTTGTTGAAGGCGCTGATTTTTCACTTGCCCAAACCGTTGCGCTAGCCATAGCGAGCATAAGTGTGCTCAAGCCTATGATTTTGCGAGTTGAAATATGTTTATGCCAGCCTGTATTTGAACGCTTAATCGCAACGCAAGCGCTGGTATTATGGGACTTCCTGTGGATCATGCTATCTATCATGAGCGCTTTCCTTTTTGCATTTCAGGATGAGTGTGATACTTTAAATACAGTGTATCGGTGTATCAATGTATTAATACAGTGTGTAAAGCCTAATGTTAGAACTTTTAAATGTCAACCCCAGCAGTGGTGAGCCAATTTACAAGCAATTACACGAGCAAATCGTGCGCTTGATTGTGGGCGGCCAACTGCAAGAGGAAGACGTATTACCCTCAGTGCGCCAGATTGCGGAATACCTTGCGGTGAACCCGATGACAGTATCTCGCGCGATTCAGCAATTGGTGGATCAGGGCTGGTTAGAACGCCGCCGTGGGCAGGCGACTCGAGTTGCTGCCCGTACCGAGGCGATGGAGTCGGGCGTGAGTCTGCTTGAGCCACAATTAGATGGCTTATTGGCACAAGCCAAGCAGCTGGGCGTGAGCCTGCCCGAGTTGCTGCAATTGATTAACGAGCGCTGGCAAGCCTAGTCGGCCCAAGCGAAAACGAGAATAAAAAGGACGCAATTCGATGGATCAAGAGTTTCCCCCAATACTTGAGTTTTCTAAGGTAAACAAAGTTTTTCGTGGAAAAAATGGCGTTGAAAAACAGGCGTTAAAGGATCTGTCCTTGTGCTTGTCTGCCGGGATGGTGGTTGGCTTATTGGGACAAAACGGTGCGGGCAAATCAACCTTAATGCGCTGCGCTTTGGGGATCCTCTCGCCGGATTCTGGCGAAATCCGCACCTTAGGTGAGACGCCGGAGCAACTTTCGTCAGCCGCAAAGGAGCGCCTTGGTTATGTGCCACAACAGCCCTTTGGTTATGAAGGTTTTACCGTTGAGCGCGCCCTTGATTTACACCGCAGCTTTTATCCCCATTGGGACATGCAGTTAGAGCAAGATTGGCTTGCCCGCTTTGAGTTAGATGTCAGCCAACAGGTACAACGTCTGTCCGTCGGCCAGCGCCAATCCTTGGCGCTGATCATGGCAATGGCCTATCGCCCCGAACTGTTGATCCTCGATGAACCTGTGGCCAGCCTCGATCCTATCGTCAGACGCAAATTTATGGTCGATTTGTTCGACTTGGCCCTCGAATCCGGCTCGGCGGTGCTGTTTTCATCCCATATCACCTCAGATTTAGAGCGGGTCGCGAGTCATGTGGCACTGATTAAACAGGGCGAATTAGTGCTGTTTAAGGAAATCGATGCTCTACGGGAAGAGGTGCGTCTACTCAAACTGGCTGTGGGTACGGAGTTGCCTGAGCAGGTGCGTATTTTGAGCCGTGATGGTAATTCTGTGCTGGTGGATAGTGGCGGAATCGATCTCAATCTTCCCGGCGTGCAGCGAAGTGAAGCGCTTAATTTGGAGCAACTCTTTGTGGAGTTACACAAATGAGTTCAGCTAAACCGCTTGTGCAACCTACTGATAAGCCTGTAACACAGCATTCAATCAATCCCTTTAACGGCATGCTGCGCCTGTGGTTATTTGATGTCGGCAGTGTGAGTTTTTTGGGTACCGGATTATTTGGCTTAGCTCTGAGCGTTTTGGCGGGATGGGCTGGGCAGAAGGAGAGTTTTGATATTTTTGTCGGCATGGGGATTGTCTCTACCTCGGCAGCGGTCGCATGGCAGTTGATTCGCTTGATGGCGAGTGAGTGCTCAATCTTAATCCCCCGTTATCGGCAGAATATTTTTATCCAGTGCGAGGTGATGCTCATTGGCGTGTTTAGCCTTGCGGTGCTTTTATGCGTATTGTTTGACTTTACCTCTAGCCTGTCGTTACTGGTGTTTGCCCAAGGGATAAGCTTAGGTTTTATCTTGCTGTGTCTGCGGCAAACCCAATGGTTTTACTCCTCATTTTTACTGTTTATTTTAGTGCCGTTTTCTAGCGCTTTGGCTGAGCAAGTACCATTGTGGCTGAGCATCATAGTGCTGTTTGTGTTTGTCGTTCTGATTTGGCGCCGCTGCCTAGTGTTACCTTGGCGGGTGGAAGCACGCAGTGTGTACCTCAACGGGTTAGAAATGGGCTGGTTTTGGTTGCCTAATCTGCAATCCATGCGGTTTTTGAGCCGTTTCGAGCGTTATTTGCATCCGGTTAACTTTTTTATCGGGCCGATGTTAACCGTATTGCTGTTGTTGCTGCCCGTTCTGACATTGGTGCTGGGGGTATTATCCCATCAGTTTAATTGGGATTTTCCGGTGTTACTGCTACTGGCGCAGTTTTGTGTGATCAGCTGTTCGCTGGTGCATTGGAGTCGGGTGCAACGAGCGCGTGCAACAGAGTTACTGTTGTTGATGCCGGGTTTTGATGGCAGAACCGGTTTGGTTAATGCTTTTGCCCGAGGGCAGCAACGATTGCTGTATCTCATCAGTGTCGGCATGTTGCTCTGTAGTGTGTTTATTACTTGGCTCAATGGCGGGATAAGTGCGCCATTGCTGGCGCATTTAGTGATGAGCACCTATTGGGCTTGTGCCTTGGTGTTAGGGCTAGGTTGCCTGTGCCGCCGAGTGTTACAGGTTAGCTTGACTATGCTGGTGGTGCTGGGGCATTCACTATGGGTGTCTATCAGTTTAGCGGCATTGCAGCATGATGGTCATCTATATTATTGGTTAATAGGCGATCTTTTACTGGTTGTGTTGGGGCAAATTGCCCTGTTTGGCGGCCGTAAAAAGTTATGGCGGGGCGATATCGTTGGGCTGTAATCGGCCTTAAATGACGTGATTTGGGCGACATTTGCACAAGATTAGAGCAAAAACTCTTAGTTTTTAGCTTGCCTTCAGGTAGAATGCTGCAAAAGCGGAACACTTGTAAGCTAAAAGGTGAGTCACTCATGTCGCTCGAACAATATCACGTAATTCGACTATTACAGCAGCAAAGCCAGTCGTTAAAGGAGGCTATTGCGCTGGAAGGTTTTGAAATGGCAGCCCCTTGGCATCAAGTCAGTTGGCAGGCATTTGATGAGATCAGCCATAAAATTGCACAAGTGTTGATTCAACTCGGCGTACAAGTGCAAGACCGCTGTGTGATCCTGTCACAAAACTGCCCACAATGGACCTGTGCCGATATCGGCATTCTGAAAAGCCGTGCCATTGTCGTGCCTATTTACCCAACCAGTACCTTAGAGCAAGCCAGCTTTATCATTAATGATGCGGCGGCTAAGGTGATTTTTGTCGACGACGCTAAGCAATATGCGCTGGCCTGTGAGCTACAAAAACAGTGTCCGACTCTAGAGCATGTGATTGTGTTCGATGCCGCAGTTCAGTTGGCTCAGGATAAACCTCAGCATAGGCATTTAGATAACGTGCTAGCGCAGGCATATGACCAAAGTGCCGAGCTGGAGCAACGCTTAAAAGACGCGAATCTTGATGATCTGTTAACCCTGATTTATACCTCCGGCACCACGGGTGATCCTAAGGGCGTCATGCTGGATTACCGCAATATGGCTTCGACTGTGCGTCAGCACGATCAGATTTTGCCTTTTAATGCTGGCGATGTGTCTTTAGCTTTCCTACCGCTAAGCCATGTGTTTGAGCGTAGCTGGAGTTTCTACGTTTTATGCCGTGGTGGCCATAATGTGTATCTGCAAAATACCCAAAGAGTAAAAGAAGCGATAAGTGCTGTGCGTCCGCATACCTTGTGTGTGGTGCCGCGTTTCCTCGAGAAGGTTTACAGCGCAGTACAGGATAAGGTAGCGAAATCCGCAGAGGGTCGTAAAAAATTATTTGCTTGGGCGATGGGGATTGGCGAGCGTCAGTTTGAAGTGAGCCAAGGCCGCGCTAAGGGTGGTTTGTGGTTATCCTTGCAATGGCGTTTGGCGAACAAATTGGTTTACAGCAAGTTGCAGGCAGTGCTCGGTGGACGCTTAAAGTTTATGCCCTGTGGCGGTGCTGCACTTGATTTAAATGTGGCGTCTTTTTTCCATGCTATTGGTATTCCTGTGCTTTGTGGCTATGGCATGACCGAAACAAACGCTACTGTGACCTGTAACACTTTGGATAACCGTGTTGCGGGGTCAAATGGTAAAGTCTTGCCCGAAATCGAAATTAAACTGGGTAAAGACGATGAAATCTTAGTCCGTGGCGACACTGTGATGCGCGGTTATTACAATCGCCCTGAAGATACTGCCGCCGCCTTTGAAGACGGCTGGTTAAAAACCGGTGATGCGGGACGACTCGATGCCCACGGCAATTTGTTTATTACCGATCGTATTAAAGAATTGATGAAGACCTCTAACGGTAAATATATTGCACCGCAAAGGGTTGAGGGTGCTGTTGGGTGTTGTCCTTTTATCGAACAAGTGGCGGTGATTGCCGATGCGCGTAACTATGTGACGGCGTTGATTGTGCCAGCCTTTGAAGCGCTCGAAGCTTGGGCCAAGGATAAGGGCTTGAAATACGAGTCACCTATCGATCTGCTGCGTCACAGCCATGTGGTTGAGCATTTCGAGCAGCGTTTAAAGCATTTGCAGCAAGAGCTGGCGGGGTTTGAGCAAATCAAAAAGTTTACCCTGCTGCCCGAAGCCTTTTCGATGGAGGCGGGATTAATCACGCCGACGCTGAAATTGCGCCGCAAAATGATTTACCACAAGTACGCCCATGAAATTAATGCTATGTACAATAATTGATTGTTAAATCTTTGATCTTAAAAGGCCGCTTTGCGGCCTTTTTTGTGTTTGCCACTTCCTGAAGCAGCGGACTTCGCTTAAAATTCGCCCCGCTTACTGGTGCGCACGAGGCGGAAGGTGTCGGTGTAAAGGATAGTTAAATGGAACTTTCGATTCGTCGTTTATGCGCCGCAGTTGGTGCGGTGTTGCTTTCTTCGTTTGCGGTTATTCCTGCTGCACTTGCGGCGGAATATGACAAAATGGTTCACGGTCCCGTGGATCTTCCCAATGGCCAATGGCTCAATTTTTATCAAAAAGATCAGCAGGTATGGGGCGAAATGCTCTATGGCGATGCGCCAGGTGTACGCATTGACGATTACGGCCGCGCCGAAATCGTGGCGGTGTTTTACTATGACTTCGACAAAGGCGGCACCAAAGAAGTGATCGTCATGCTCAAGGATGCCGATGGCCAGCATCTACGGGGTTATGGTTTTGAGGGGGAGGAGTTGACTAAACTGCCGCGCCTGCAAGCAGTGCTCGATGAAGTCGCACCCACCATTAGCACCTTTACCGTCGGCGGCGTTCGCAAAGTATTAAGCCAGTTGCCCCCGCAGCAGTACAGCATGACCTATGAGGCTGAGGGCGTCCAAGATCCTGACCTTAAGGCGATTCTTGATGGTACCTCAAAACTCAAACCGACCTTAATTGGCTATCGCAATTCTGAAGGCACGGCAACGGATGTCAAAAACGCAGTGGAATACAAGCTGCGCTATCCCCTGACTCGCACCGATAAAGATGCCGAGGGGCGTGAACGAAAATACAGTCTGGTTGCAACCTTTGATCGCAGCGCCTACGTTGAAGAAGATGGTAGCTTTATGCTGGTTGCCATTGGCTACGAGGCCGACGACATCGATTGGCTTAAAAATGGCAGCGAAAAAATCCCGCGAACAGGGCCTTTTTACGAATTCATGAGTATGGGCAGTACTTGGGCTGGCGTTGCCAGTGAAGCCCATTATGTGCAAGGTGAGCTTGATGGTCACTTTGCCGCTTACGATGCCCGCAATGGCAGTGTGATGTATGCCGGTGACTATAAGCTAGGTAAGCAAGTGGGTAAGTGGATCGAAGCCGACAGCCGTGAAACCTACTGGGAAGGCGAGTACCTCGACGGTAAGAAGCAAGGCAAATGGGTGTTGCAGTCCATTATGGATGACGCCGATAACTACGGCTTTATTCACTACAACAAGGGCGTGCCCGATGGCCCGAGTGAAATCTATACCCCAGATTACGATTCCAGCACCGAAGGCGCGAAGAAGTTGTCCGAAAAGGGCATTTATCTCAATGGCGTAAAAGATGGCGAGTGGCTTGAGTCCGATGGCAGCAAAGGCCAATACCAAAAGGGTGTGAGACAAGGCGCTTGGATGGAAAAGGTCACCCAAGGGGATTATCGCTTTCAAACCGGTGAAGGCAGCTACCTCGATGGTAAACGTTCAGGCACTTGGGTCTATATTCGAACGCCTGATACGAATGATGCTTTTACAACAAGACAATCAGTGACTTATCTCTACAAAACCGAAGTCAACTATGAGAATGGCCTACGCCAAGGTGAGGCTAAGTTATTCAATAAAGATAATTTTATGTTTGCCCTAAAACATTACGATAAGGGCCGTCTCCACGGAGAAAGTTTATGGTACTCAGCGCCAAATATCGTCAGCAATGTTGCTAACTATCGTCAAGGCGAGTTAGATGGCCCACAAATGTGGCTCGAGCCTAACGGCGATCTGAATGAGTTGAGTCAGTATAAGTTTAATGACGCCGTAAAACTTAAGCCTTCGCAGGATGAATGCATGATGCGAAAAGAGCCCTACGCAGGCGATTGTGAGGGGGTGTTAAGTTCAAAAAATGCTGAAACCACTTCAATTAAGGATGGTGAGCAGCGTGTATATCGCGGCGGCCGCCTATCCGAATTAAGCTATTACACTAATGGGTCAGTCGATAAAGAATATCGATTCGATTCTAATGGTCGCTTAATGTCCTTGCAGACCTATAAAGCGGGTAAGGAATATGGCCCAAGCATTCGCTATTCCACCGACGGCGGCTATTCGCTCGTGCAATATGGTCATCTTATCAATAACCGTCTTTCTGGCCCCCATTACACTTTCTATCCAAACGGTCAGTTAAAGAGTTTGTGGAACTATTGCCAGCAAGAAGGGGAAATGTGGAACGGTGAACCTTATTTCTGGGATAACGCCATTGCACGTTGCGGTATCCAGCGGGAGTATTTTGATAATGGTGCCGTGAGTTGTATCGAGGATCTCGACAGCAATTATGCCGTGGATAAAGTCTGTTATGACCAGAATGGCAAGTTAGCCAGCGAAATGCTGCGGATTGATGAGCAACATGTGGTGCACAAGCGCTATATCAACGGAGTGATCTATCAAGAGGAACCTGGGTTTTCGGATTTTTCCCATGTGACCAAGGGACGCAAAATCTATCACCTAGAAAACCCAAAAAGCCATGGTGTGTTTAAGTCCTACGACAGCAGTGGCAAGCTCAAATACGAAAAAATTTATGATATGGGTAAAGCTGGCTGTATGAAAAAGTACGATGCCAATGGCAAGCAAACCCCAGATACCGCGAGCTGCCAGTTCTAGCATCGCGCTTCTTATTTCTGTTAGGCTTGGTAGGGATAAACGGGGTAAGCGCCTCGTTTATCCCATTCACAGCATAAAAGTATAAGAACAACAAAAGGGAAGTTTGCATGTCAGTCACCGAATACAGCCTCGAAATCCAGCCAAGATTTACCGAAACCGATGGCCTAGGCCATATCAACAACACAGTGATCCCCGTGTGGTGCGAGGCAGCACGCACGCCAATCTTTGAGATTTTTAATCCCGAGTTGGATTTACATCAATGGAATCTGATTGTGGCGGGTTTTACCGTGGCCTTTATCGCGCCGACTTATTACGGCAAAAGTGTGACGGTAAAAACCTATGTCAGCCGTATCGGTAATAGCAGTTTCGAACTGACTCAAAGCTGTTGGCAAGCCAGCAGTAAAACTGCGGAAGTGAAAACCACCTTAGTCCACTACGACTACAGCTGCGAAAAAAGCCGACCTATCCCCGAAGATATTCGTGAAATCTTAGCCAGCCTCAATGGTGAAGCGGCTTAAATTCGCGTTCACTTTCATCACGTAATTGCAATTACGTGGTGAAAACGCTACCTTGTCGGCCGCAAATGTGATGCGGATCACTTATCCGCGCCTTTATTCCTCTTGGCCGGATTTAGCATGAGATTTTACTTCACCCGAATGCGTTCTAAGGACATCTGTCCGCCACGACAACCCCTGAAAAAGATCGTTTGGTCATGGGTCGGGGCCTTTTGTGGCATTTATTTAGTCGCCAGCCTAGCCACTTATATGGGCGATAATCTACTCGGTACTATGTTTGTGATTGGCTCATTTGGGGCGTCGGCGGTATTAGTGTATGGCGCGCCACTGGCAGAGTTTTCTCAGCCACGTAACTTGATTGGCGGCAGTGTGTTATCGGCACTGATTGGTGTGGCTGTTTATCAAGTGTTTGCCGATTATATGGTGCTCGCGAGTGCTCTAGCCGTATCACTAGCCATCGCATTGATGTATTTAACTCGCACGCTGCACCCACCGGGCGGTGCAACGGCATTAATTGCTGTGATAGGCGGTGAGAACGTACATCAACTCGGGTTTCTCTATGCGTTGATGCCAGTATTCCTCGGCTCACTACTGTTATTGCTGGTGGCGCTGGTCGTGAATAATCTCTCCACCGATCCCAAGCGCCATTACCCTGTGTATTGGATTTAGCGTACCTGTCGAGAAGCCAGTTATTTCAAAAACTTCTGCACATACCAGCAGCTGGCTTCTATAACGTAATCCTGGGCTTTGGCCCATTTTAGGCCATGGCGAACTAAACGTTCGGCAAGACCTTTGCCACGCAGTTCGTCGGGCACAAAGGTGCGACTAAAATCGATGTGCTGACCATTGAGTCGGTATTCCAGTATGGCTTCATGCCCGTCAACGGGGATCACAAAGCGTTGTTTATCCTGTTGGTGTTCAACGGTGATTTCAATTGGTGCTTTTTCTGACATACAGCCTCCCTCTGATATGGCCTAAAGTGTTATGGCAATGTAGCCATCGACTCGGTAGCTTAAGCTTGCTCGTGTTGTTTTAGAATGGCGAATAATTCTGCGGGAAGCTCGGCTTTTTGGCCGGTTTTAAAGTTAAACATCACAGCGACCGAAGAACCTAAGGTCGTAATGGCCTGTTGCTGCTTACTAAATGCTTGATAATGCATGGTAAATCTGTCGCTTTGAATATCGCTGATACTCACGCTGACCAATAGCGTATCGGGGAAGGTCACTGGACGTTTATAGCGGGCCTGATTCTCGCTAATCACCGGGCCAACACCGGATTTATACAGGGCATCGAGCGGGAAGAGGCGGTTGAAAAAATCGATACGGGCGGTTTCAAAATAACGGAAATAGACCACGTTGTTGACGTGTTGCAGCGCATCCATTTCGCCCCAAGCCACGGGGATTTCGGTCACTATAGGGTGCTGTGCGAGAAACTTTTCCATTGGACTTAGGGTTGGACTTTCCATTGCATTACTCATAGTCAAAAGCTCTAGTTAAAACGCTCGTTTAAGGCTGCCAGACTAGCAGTATAAAGTGCGAGCGACAAGCCTTAGGCAATAGTGACAACATCAAGTGAAGCAAGGAGTTGGCGATGATAAAACAGATTGGGGATACGGTTATTCAGGCAACACATCTTGCGTCTTGCCATTGTGGCGCCGTGGTGTTGGAGTTATCGCTGCCCAATGGCATTGAAAAGCCAAGGCGTTGTGATTGCTCAATCTGTCGGCGCAAGGGCGCTATCGTCGGTTCTGTGCCGCTTGCGGGATTGAAGATTATCAAGGGCGAGGCCGTATTAAAGTGCTACGAATTTAATACCAAAACAGCCAAGCATTATTTCTGCTCTGTGTGCGGCATTTATACCCATCATCAAAGGCGCTCTAATCCCAATGAATATGGCTATAATCTTGGTTGCCTCGAAGGCGTGAATCCCTATGAATTAGGCGATGTGCCCGTTTGCGATGGAGTGAATCACCCTGCGGATAGGTAGATATGATTGCCAGAAAAACAAAAAGCGACCCTAGGGTCGCTTTTGATGTGCAGTGCCGATGTTACTCGATCACTAGCTCATCGAAACTGCTAATAGTGCGAAAATCGCCCGTGCGTTGCTTGCTGTCGCGCACCATTTGGCAGGTCATCATGCCCGCTGCATCGGCGGCTTTTAATTCTTCAATCACATCAGACACAAACAGCACTTGCTTAGGGCTTAAGCTGATGGTGTTGAGAATATTGCAGTAAGCTTGTTTATCTAATTTGTTACCTGTACGGGTATCAAAATGACCGTTAAACATCTCGGTTAAATCACCGCCATCGCTGTGGCTGAATAACAGTTTTTGGGCATCGACAGAGCCCGATGAGAAACTGTAAATACGCAGATTTTGTGCGCTAAAACGTTTAACAGCTTCGATAAAGTCAGGGAAGATATGGCCCTTAAACTCATCATGGGCATAACCTTGCTTCCAAATTAACCCCTGTAGGGTTTTGAGCGGGGTCGCTTTGCGGTCTTCACGAACCCACTGCTGTAAAATTTCAGTCACGCGCGCTAAGTCAGCATCTGGCTCTAGGGCGATATCTCGGGTGTCGCAGATACAGTTTTCCACCAAAACATTGTGTTGGTTCTGCGCTAAAAAGTCTGGCAAGGCTTTGACAGAATAGGGGAATAGCACATCTTGGATAAAGGTTAGGTCTGTCGTGGTGCCTGCTGTGTCTACGACTATGGCTCTGATACCCATAATGTTTTGATACTCCACAATATGTTGGCTAAAAAATGCAACCCTGATCCTAAGCGTTATTGGGGTAATTGGCTAGTGGATTTCACCTTTAAGCCAAGGGAGAATGTGCGCCATATCACTAACTCATTTGGCTGAAAATCAATTAAATGAGTAATTTTAGAGGCTTATCTAGTGGATATAGGTGAAATACTGGATCTAGTGTGGGGAATTATGCTGTTTATAATCCAGCAGTTTGTTGTCGACATAAGACTATGGTCTTAATAGCTAAGGGAAATTTTGGCTGTTATTGTTGCTTTACTCTCTTTCGACTGAATTTGTGCGCCTTTACGATTTAAAGATTGGATTGAGCGCGTAGCAATGATGAGGCTGTTTATGAAATATTTACCCGCATTAGGCTTAGGTATTCTGTTGGCGGTATTGAGCTTTACGAGTTTTGCACTGGTTGCCAGTGCTGGCTATATGCATGCCTTGCTCGGGAGCGTCGATAATCTTAGCCCCACTAGTCCGGTTTATCTGGGGTTAGCTGCCCATGATGCGGGCTTATTATTGCTGCTCTCTGGGCTGATGCTATTTAGCTATCAGCGGCTTTTCCCTCGATTACCATTCGATTGGTACACTGCGGTGGCGATGCAAATGCCACTGGGTTTATTGGTGTTGTGGGCGGATGGGGTTTCCTTTAATCTCACGGATTTTTACGGTGTAGCTAGAGCTTTAACTCTCTTTAGCGCCGCCTTTGGTGTGCTGATTATTTTTGGCTTACTGCAACGCCGTGGCCGCAGGCTTGCTCAGGCTTAATCGGTCATTTGTAGGCCTTAAACTGGCCTTGCAGGAATAAAATCCGTAAAATCATTGGCCTAAATGGATTTGAGTCGTAAAGAGTAGGAGCTAATGAGTTCGATTGAATTTGATATTCCCGAAGAGCACCGCATTCCCTTTCTGAAGTATTACAAACAAAAAATCGCCCCTAAATGTGCACCGTTTGAAGCAAAACGTGAAGGCGTAAACCAAAGGCGGCGTGAAAATGCCAAGTTCACCACCCCAATCTACTACATCTGCATCACGGTGATTTTAGGGGCATTTGCGGGGCTGCTCGGGGTGCAGTTTATGCTGGTGCCTATGGATTATTTTGTGCCTTTGATGATTGGCGCGTTTCTGCCCGTTCCCGTGATTGCGTTAGTGGTCATTGCCTCGGGTAAGGAAAGCGATGAACTCTATAATGCCGCCTTTGAAAAACTCTATCCCATTAGCCTTAAGTATTTTGGCGATGACTTTGCGCTAACGAGGGCGCCTAAGGTCGATTTCTCTCTCTTCCTTGAGCTGGGGCTACTGCCTAAAACCGATAAGCAGTATGCGCAAAATTGCCTTAAGGGAACCTATAACAAGGTGCCGTTCCAGTTTTACGAAGTTGATGCTTACAACACTAAATCGAACGATAATGGTTCGGTTGATCGGGAAACCGTCTTCAATGGTGTACTGCTGGTGTGCAATATTCCTAAGCGATTCAACGCTACTACCTTGTTAGTCACGGATAAGGGCAGTTTAAAAAATCGAATTGAGGGGTTTAAGACAAAGCTGTCGCGGGTCAAGCTTGAGGATGTGCGGTTTGAGCGTTGCTTTGAGGTGTATAGCAGCGACCAAGTCGAGGCGCGCTACTTACTCAATCCTTTGATGATGGAGAATCTCTTAGTCCTTAGTCGCGAATTAAATGCCGAAGTTGAAGCCTGTTTCTATCAAAAACAATTACTGATAAAGATCCCGACTAAACACCATTTCTTTATCAATCAACTCGATTTAGATCGCCCCATCGATTTTAAGCTCAATATCGAGCGGATGTTCACCGAGCTAGGTTATACCTTCTCGACCATCGATACTTTGAAGCTTGATAAACATACCGGGCTGTAGTCAGGCTCGTAAATTTAGAGGAATTTATGTCGCCAGATAATCAAATAGTGTTTAAATCGCTGATTGGCTATGGTTCATTTTTCTTTATGATTTGGCTTGTTTTATCAGCGGTACTTATTTTATCAGGGTCTGCTACTTTTTCAGTAAAAGGCTTAGCGGGTGCATTTGTAGTGTTACAGATCCCGACGTTATTTCTGGTCATTAAAACAAAGCTTCGGATTAATCAAAATCCATAAAAGAGTCAAATACCTGTTATAGGATGTCATGCTAGGCAATATGCAGTCCCATAAAACATGACTTTTGGCACTTATGGGTGATTCCCCGTGCTCGTTAATATCAAGCTTCAAACTTTGATGGAGCAAGATGATGAACACGATTTTCACCCTGTCGCAATTTGTGCATATCACCGCGGGCGCACTGGCATTAGTGTTATTTTGGATGCCTGCCATGCTGAAAAAGGGCAGCGCGAATCACAGTCGTTTTGGCCGTTATTATGTCTATGCCATGTACACAGTGGCGGCGACGGGCGTGGCGATGGCAACAACAGGCCTCATTGATCCGCTCGCGGTAATTAAACTGCCTGCGGCTAACGCCGATGCTTTAGCAGCGCAGATTGCGGATCGTAAAAATGCTTGGATATTTCTCATCTATATCAGCTTGTTAACTCTAGTGACCGTTAGGCATGGCGTGTTGGTTCTGCGTTATAAGGCGCAGCGTCAGCAATTAACATCGCCGCTGCATTTGTCGTTAATGCTGAGCTTAACGTTACTTGGCCCTGTGATGGCGCTATGGGGATACCAAGAAAAGCTGATCCTCGCGGTGATTTTCGGCCTATTAGGCACTACGGTTGGGGCGGGATTCCTGCGTTATAGTTTTAAGGCGACTTTGACCAAATTAGAATGGTGGATAGAGCATTTAGGCGCGATGATTGGCTCGGGTATCGCCTGCTACACCGCCTTTTTCGCCTTTGGTGGCAGCCGTTTGTTTATCGACCATGGCAATTTGCGTCTGTTGTCGTGGATACTGCCAGGTGTTGTCGGTTTTGTGGTGATCCGCTATTTAAGCGGCAAGTATCAACGTCGTTTTGCGGATTAACCTGAAACGTAAAAGCATAGGGAGCCGTAAAAACATAGGGAGCCGTAAAAAGAACAGGGGCCGCCTAAGCTGCCCCGATTTGAGATGATGTGAGCGGTTTTACCCGAGTTAAACCTTGGTCTCGGTAGCATTGGCCGTCTTAGCAGACTCGAGCCACTGATCCATCTTTTGCTCTAATAAATCTAAGGGCAAGGCGCCATTTTCGAGCAATTTGTCGTGGAAGACTTTGATATCCATCTTATTGCCCAAGGCTTGTTTGGCCTTAGTTCGCAGTTCGATAATTTTCAGCTCGCCCAACTTGTAACCTAAGGCTTGTCCCGGCCAAACCACATAGCGCTCGATTTCGGACGTGGCCTCTGAGCGGTGTATTCCCTCAGTCGCCACTGCATAATCAATGGCTTGCTCACGACTCCATCCCTTTGCATGCATACCTGTGTCGACCACTAAGCGCACCGCGCGGTGTAACTCGGACTGCAAGCGACCAAGATCGTTAATCGGATTATCCTGATACATGCCCATCTCAGCGGCTAACCGCTCGGCATAGAGCGCCCAACCTTCACCTGCGGCATTGGAGTAAAAAATGGTACTCAGCAGCGGCAAGGTATCCGACAGACCAATGAGCGTCTGTAGATGATGGCCGGGATTGGTCTCGTGATAGGTTAAGGTTTGCAGCGAATAGGAGGGCAGCGCCGCCATATCGTACAGGCTTATCCAAAAAGTACCCTTACGCGAACCATCCTGTGACGGCGCATCGTAAAATGCACCGCTGGTTGCGGCGGCGCGACTATCGGGCACGGCTTCAACTGCAACTTGTTGATCGGGTAAGCGGCCAAACCATAGGGGTAATTTGGCATTGACTAGCGCCAGATAGCCGTGAATGTCCGTCATTAATTGTTGTTTGCCCTCGGCAGTGTTGGGGTAGATATATTTAGGATCCTTGAGCAATCGCTGCATGCGCTCGCCAACTGTGCCTTTGCGGTAACCCACTTGTTTGAGTAACACATCCATCTCGGCGGTAATGCGGGCGACTTCATCTAATCCCAGTTGGTGGATCTCATCTGGGGTCTTATCTGAATTGGCGAGGTGTTTAATCATCGCCTTATAGAGTTTCGCGCCCTGAGGCTGGTGTCCAAGTCCCGCCACATGGGTGGCCTTGAGACGCACAGCTTGTAGTGCTGAAATCAACTGGCGCGTAGCAGGGTAATATTCAGTCTCCACCAGTTCGGCGGCAGAGTTCGCCAACGCCTCACTTTCTGGTACTTGGGCGGCGGTTAATTTGGCTTTAAAACTGCTGACCAAGGGATGCTTGTTGGCATGGTGGACTAACTGTTGCTGCAACACAGCTATGGTCTTATCGATAATAAAATCGGGTGGGATTACCCCCATTTGTACATCTTGATCCAGCTTATCGATAACCGTACCCATGGCGGCAGGGTACATGCTTAAGCGGTTAAGATAAGCCTTAGCTTGCGCTGGAGTGCTGACCGCAAACTTATCTTCCATATAGCTCGGAAATTCAACATGCAATCCAGATAAGTGGTTGACGACATAAGGTAAAAACCAAACGCCGTATTCACCAAGCATAGTGCCATAGGCCACGGTTTCGGCAGGCAACAGGGCGCCGGCGATTTCAGATTTTATCGAGCCTAAACTCACTTGTTCAGAGGCGCTAAGCTGGCTAGCATCGATAGCGTTGAGTTCGGTTAATATGGCCTTAAGCGCTTTACGGCGATGATTTTCCCCCGACGGGCTGTAATCGGTCAGCTTAGAGAGAACATCTTTACCCGCTTCATCCTCGGCCACGCCATAATAGGTGGCGATTTCTGGCCTTAGGGCAAAATAACGTTGGGTGATTGGCGCAAGTTGCTGCTTAAGGCTCAATACTTGGACGGCCTTTTCGGCCTTGGCCTGCTCAGTGGTTTGATTGGTCTGTGTTGGGTTTGGATCGCTACAACCCGTTGCTAACATGGCCAGAATTAAAGCATTTACTATTCTTTTCATCAGGTTACTCATACAAAAACATTGTGGGCAAATCCGTTGTTGGACTTGTGCCGCAAGCGTTAAACCGTGATTAGTGTGATCAAGCTCAAATTTGAACGGTTATCCTAACAGTTTATTGCACTCAAACTGCATAAATTTTGTTACTAGTTTTATTGATAATCTGGAGTGAAAAGGGAAGTGGGGGACAAGGAAATCCTTATCGAACTTTATAATGCGCAGCCATTCTCAAATAGGTGGCGTTCAAGTGGATTCCCATCCACATAAAACAGCAAAGCACCTAATTCATGTCTAACTGAGAAAGCATTATTCATCATGGCCTCTGGGGCTGATAGGCAATACCATTAGGGCATATCTCGCTGAGATTGCTGCCATTCAGTGGTTAATTTTTGTGATTGAGCGATTAATTGCTGTCTTTGCGTTGTATCTGGGAAAAGTTGTCCTAGGTAATATTAAAAATGAGCGCTTGCTCAAAGGTTTTTACATCCAGAGTGATTTTACTGAACTTAGCGGATAAGGGATTATCAGAGGATTAAGTAAGTCGTTGATGTTTATATTGACTAAGGAGTTGTTGATGAGAAAAACCGCACTTTCGAGCCTTGTTTTTGCACTGCTTTTAGGGTCTCCACTGGCGAATGCCACTAATATCACGGCTGAATTTAAATCGGTTGAAAATATTAAAGATGTGAGGGCATTACAGCAGCAAGCGCCACAGTTATTAAGTTCAGGCTTGCCGAGTGAGCAACAGTTTGCGCAGCTAAAACAGGCGGGTGTGGATGTAGTGATCAACCTTATGCCGGACAATAGCAAAGATGCCCATCCAGATGAAAGAAAACTCGTGACTCAGGCCGGAATGGACTATGTGTATATTCCCGTGGATTGGCAAAACCCTAAAGTAGAAGATGTTGAAGCCTTCTTTACAGTAATGGATCAGCATAAGGGGAAAAATGTGTTAGTTCATTGCCTTGCTAATTATCGTGCCTCAGCGTTTGCCTATTTGTATCAGTTAAAGCAAGGCCAAAAACCAGAAATAGAAAAGACTATGGCGCCATGGAATGGAGAGTTATTAAACTATCCTAAATGGCATGCATTGTTAGTGGATGTAAGTCAAAAATACGGTTTCTAATGTTTCACGTGAGTATGAATCCGCCCGCGCGATTGCTTAGTTATACGCTTGATGCGCGGATGGTATTTTGCGTTAAATCGCCATTATTACCACTTATATACCAAGTGTTTAAAGGCATTGTTTTTTAACAATATACGTTTTTGTAGAGTAAAAGTAATCGCTACAAGTTAATTATTTTATAAAATGGCTTTAATTTTACGATTTTCCCTTCTTGGATGAGTTCGTTAATTATTCTACGGTATGAGCGTGTCGTTATTCCGAGTCGTTTTGCGCCAAGAGTTGATGAAAGCTTAAATTGTTCTTCGCTTGCTAAATTTTTAGCTTCTAATATTTGGTTGATAATACTCACTTTTGTTGATTGTGTCAGATTGCTGATAAGTTCGTGCATATTTAGATTATATCTTTTTGTAATTAATGACGTAATATACATGAACATATTTGAATCTTTTTCTACAATTTTTATAAAATTAGCTTTAGATATTCGATACATTACGCCGGATTTATTTGCTTTTATGCTAAATAAAGCACTGTTGTTTTCTTGGAAAAACTCCATTTCACCTAGAAATCCGCAGTAATTATCTTCAACTTTAAGAATGAATTCATTACCACTCGAGTTTATATAAGAAACAGTTAGGTTGGCATTTTCACAGAATATGAGTTCAGAAACATGCTTAGATTGTCTTAGCAAGTAGGAGTTCTTATGGTATTTAATCTCTGCAATACCAATAGCTTTAACAATAGTAGCGATATCATCCATAAGTATTTGTTACATATTCAAAACATGTTATTTGTATACAAGTATACTATCGCAGTATTGAATAGCAATCACTACCCTGGAGTATGAATTTGGTGAAAGTGGTTAAAACGCATTAAGTTAAGATTTATTCAATACGCTTTAACCATATTAAATAGATTAAATTTTAATGGCCGTTTCTAATGCGACTTTGACCATTTCATGGAGATCGGTTCTGCGTTCGTCAGCCGTTAAATGTTCATGCTGGGTAATATGGTCTGTAACGGTACAAAGAGCGAGTGCGCGGCATTGATGCTCTGCAGCAAGCGCATAAAGAGCGTTTACTTCCATTTCTACACCTAGTACGCCGTATTTTGCCATCAGGGTATAGTCATTTTCATTTGGTCGATAAAATAGATCAGATGAAAATACGTTGCCTACCTTATAGTTAACAGTTGTCGTTTTTAACACTTCAACACACGCCTGTAACAGGTCAAAGTTTGCGATGGCTGCCAGATCGTGGTCTAAAAAGCGAATACGATTTATTTTGGAGTCTGTAGAGGCTCCCATGGCAACAATTAAATCTTTCAGCTGAATATTATCCGATATAGCTCCACAACTACCTACTCGAATAAAGTTTTTAACACCGTAGGTTGTCATCAGTTCATGAAAATAAATCGAGGCTGAAGGTGCACCCATGCCATGACCCATAATTGAAATATCTTTAGATTTATATTTTCCAGTAAAACCTAATATTCCACGGACATTAGTGACTTCCTTTACATCCTCTAAATAAGTTTCTGCAATAAGTTTTGCTCTGAGTGGGTCACCAGACATAATAATTGTTTTTGCAAAGTCACCAGGATTCGCATTGATATGTGGAGTCGACATGTTTCACCTCTAAATTACATTAATGACACTAAGGCGCCTGCAATAGTACCTGACATTAAATTGGCCAAGATTGCGGCTAAAAGTACTCTTGGGCCAATTTGAGTGATAAGTTCTCGTTTATCTGGGCACATGGCAGCGATACCACCAACGACCATAGCAAGTGAGCCAATATTGGCAAATCCACATAGGCTAAAGACAACAATGGCCTGTGTTTTATCTGAAAGAGTATTAGATACTTCTAAGAAACTGATATAAGCAACAAATTCATTAATGGCAATTTTTTGGCCAATAATTGAAGCTGCAGGTATTGCTTCAGACCAAGGGACTCCCATGAGGAATGCTAATGGAGATAGCAAATAGCCAATAATCATTTCTAATGTAAGCTTATCGATACTAAATAAATTACCGATACTACCAATGATGCCATTTAATAATGCAATAATGGCTACAAATGATACTAATAATGCCGTTACAGTAATAACTTGGTTCATGCCCATTAAAGAGCCATCAGTAATGGCTGCTAATAATCCTTTGGGCTGATCAGCATCTTCGATTTTATTGTCATTATTAACTATATTTTGTTCAGTTTGTGGGCAGAGTAGCTTTGCAAATAATAGACCTGCTGGTGCGGTCATAAAACAAGCTGTAAGAATATATTTAGGATCAATGCCTAGGTTGATATATCCCACCATAGTGCCACCCGCGACACTGGCTAATCCACCTGTCATAACAGCAAATAACTCTGAGCGAGTCATGTTTTTGACTAAGGGTCGAACCATCGATGGGGCTTCAATTGGTCCGACAAAAATATTTGCTGTGGCAGAAAGAGATTCAGCTTTACTGGTACCTAATATCTTAGAGAGTCCGCCACCAATAATATTAATGATAAATTGCATGACTTTTAGGTAGTAGAGTACTGAGATTAAGGCAGAGATAAATATCACTACGCAAAGTACGTTGATAACGAAAACAAAGCCTAATTTATAGTTAGCTAGATCGCCAAAAACAAAGGTTAAACCAGAATTTGAAAAGGCAATTACACTGTTGACGCCACTGCTCATGGCTTCAATGATGGTGACTCCTGCTGGTACAAACATAACAAATGCACCGAGTAAAATTTGAAGTGTTAATGCTCCTGCAATGGTTTTAAATTTTATTTGGCGTTTATTTTCGGAGAATAGATACCCAATAAAGACTAGAACAGCAATACCGATACAACTCATGATTGTTGACATAGGTTCATCCATCATCATCTGGTAATAGATCATTTTATAGAGATGAATCATTCAAGATTTTTTCGTTAAAAAAACGGACATTTTTCCTATTTGAGGATAAAAATGTGGTTATTTGCAGAAAATCACATGAAATGTTTAATTTTTATTTTATTTCAATGTGTTAGATGATATGTGTTGGCGGTGTAACCTAATGCATCTAAATCAAGATTATGCTGTTGGAATTTAGGTATTTAGGCGATGTATCTAGTGCAGGAGATCTTGTCACTATTGTCAGAAGGTCTATTTAACTGAGTGAGTGCAGTTAAATAGACCAAAGCTTTGAAATTATTGATGGATTAGCTTACCGTTTTTTACTACATCTTTGCAGGGATTAACGCCGTAGCTGTAGGCCAACTGTGCTGGGGTGGCGATATCCCACAGACAGAAATCCGCCTGTTTACCAACCACTAAGCTGCCGACACTCTCTTCAATCCCAAGAGCCTTAGCGGCATTCAATGTTAAACCCGCAAGCGCTTCCTCTGGGGTTAAGCGGAATAGGGTGCAACCCATATTCAGCATCAATAGGGTCGAGCAAATGGGCGATGAACCTGGGTTAAAGTCGCTGGCGAGTACCATAGGTACGCCATATTGGCGCAGTAAGTCGATGGGCGGTTTTTGGGTTTCCCGCAAAAAGTAAAACGCGCCCGGTAACAGCACGGCGCAGGTGCCACTTTCACTTAGGGCTTTAACTCCGGCTTCATCCAAATATTCAATATGATCGACCGACTTAGCCCCTAAACGTGCGGCTAATGCAGAGCCGCCCATATTGGATAATTGCTCGGCATGCAGTTTAACTTGCAGGCCAGCCGCTTTGGCGGCGCTCAGTACGCGCTCGGTTTGCTCTAGGTTAAAGGCGATGTTTTCACAGAATACATCCACCGCATCGGCGAGGTTTTCGGCAATCACCGCAGGCAGCATCTTATTGATAATTAGGTCGACATAGCCGTCACTATTGTCTTTAAACTCGGGTGGCACCGCATGGGCACCGAGGAAGGTGGTCTTCACATCCACATGGTGATGTTTACCGAGTTCGCGGGCCACGCGCAGGATTTTTAGTTCAGTTTCGGTATCTAGACCGTAGCCAGATTTAATCTCAACCGTAGTCACCCCTTCTTTGGCTAGCGCGTTTAAACGCTGGCGCCCGAGGTCAAATAGTTCGGCTTCGTCGGTCTCGCGGCAGGCGTTAACCGTGGAAATAATTCCGCCGCCAGCACGGGCGATTTCTTCGTAGGTGGCGCCCTTTAGGCGTAGCTCGAATTCGCTGGCGCGATTACCGGCAAAGACTAAATGGGTGTGGGCATCAATCAGTCCTGGAGTGATCCAACCGCCCTTGCCCCTGTAAACAGGAATGGACAACACATCGAAGGCGGGCAGCTCGCTGCGTGGGCCTAGCCAGGCAATTTTACCGTCTTTTACTGCGATAGCCGCATTGGTAATTGCGCCGTAAGGTGCTGATATGGAAGGGTCCATTGTTGCTACGTTAACGTCTATCCAAACCTGATCCCAAGACATTGTTATCCCTCGCTGCGTTGGCTTTTTGGCCCCGCAAACTCTTTATTATCGAAAGTTATGTGAGCTAGCTTGTATTTACTTGTATATACAAGCTAGGATTGTAGCCGCAATTTTGAACGTTTGAAAGTGTGCCCGCATCTAGCACCTATATTCTAGATTTTTATACCGAGGAAGTGTTTTGGCTACGCCTAAGTTTGCAGAAATTAAGCAATATATCATTGGCTGTATCGAGTCCGGTGAGTGGGAAGAAAATGCCCGCGTGCCCTCGGAAAATCAGTTGGCCGAACTGTTTGTCTGTAGCCGTATGACCGCGCGTCGTGCCTTGACCGAGCTGACAGACAACGGCGTGCTTGAGCGTTCACAGGGGCTGGGCACCTTTGTAGCCGGGCGAAAGTCGCAATCCTCGATGTTGGCGATCCGCAACATTGCCGATGAAATCAAAGACCGTGGTCATGGTTACAGTGTGCAGCAGTTGGCACTGAGACAAGTGAATGCTACCGCGCCTATCGCCATCGCACTGGCGCTGGAGCTCGGGAGTCCGGTGTTTCATTCGGTGTTAGTGCATTGCGAGCAGGGCGTGCCGCTGCAAGTCGAGGAGCGTTATGTGAATCCCGCCTTTGCGCCTGATTACTTAGAGCAGGACTTTAGCGAGCAGACACCCCATGAATACCTGTCGCAGGTGGCTCCGCTGACCGAAGCGCATCATACGATTGAGGCGATTATTGCCAGTAGCGAGTTGCAGCAGAGGTTAGCGATCCCCGCGACTGAACCCTGTTTACAGATTTTACGCCGCACTTGGTCACGCCAAGGGGTAGTGAGTTTTGCCAAATTAGTACACCCAGGTAGCCGCTTTAAGCTCGGCGGACACCTGACATTCAATAAATAACGTACGCAAACAGAGGTGAAGGCTTAAGGCATTCATCCGATGTTTAGCGACAAAAACACAATAAAAACAATAGCACTTAGCCTAATGGCAAGTGAGTTCAACAGGTTGAAAGAGGACATCTCAATGGACAAGCGACACGACCCAAGCCGCCGTATTATTGCGCCCCATGGTAGCCAATTAAGCTGTAAAAGCTGGTTAACCGAAGCGCCAATGCGCATGTTAATGAACAACTTACATCCCGATGTGGCCGAGCGCCCTGAGGATTTAGTGGTTTATGGCGGTATCGGCCGCGCGGCCCGCGACTGGGACTGCTACGACAAGATTATCGAAGTGCTAAAACGCCTCGAAGACGATGAAACCCTATTAGTGCAATCGGGCAAACCTGTGGGCGTATTCCGCACCCACGCAGATGCACCACGCGTGTTGATTGCTAACTCTAACCTAGTGCCACATTGGGCAAACTGGGAACACTTCAACGAGTTAGATAAACAAGGTTTGGCCATGTATGGCCAGATGACTGCGGGTTCTTGGATTTATATCGGTACCCAAGGCATTGTCCAAGGTACCTACGAAACTTTTGTGTCTGTCGCAAAACAACACTTTGGCGGTGTGGCTGCCGGTAAGTGGATCCTCACAGGTGGTTTGGGTGGTATGGGCGGTGCGCAAACGCTCGCCGGTACTATGGCGGGCTTCTCTGTGCTCGCCTGTGAAGTGGATGAAACTCGTATCGATTTTCGTCTGCGTACCCGTTATGTGGATAAAAAGGCCACTTCATTAGACGAAGCCTTGTCTATGATCAACTATGCCAATGCCTCGGGCAAACCCGTTTCCGTCGGCCTGTTAGCTAACGCCGCCGATGTATTTGCCGAATTAGTGAAGCGTGGTATTACTCCTGACGTTGTCACCGACCAAACCTCTGCCCACGATCCGCTGAACGGCTATTTGCCACAGGGCTGGACCATGGCGCAAGCGGCCGACATGCGTAAAACCGATGAGGCTGCCGTCGTTAAAGCGGCTAAAGCCTCGATGGCGGTGCAGGTGCAAGCCATGCTGGATCTGCAAGCGGCAGGCGCAGCGACCTTAGACTATGGTAACAACATTCGACAAATGGCCTTCGAAACCGGCGTTAAAAACGCGTTCGATTTTCCAGGTTTTGTGCCTGCTTATATTCGCCCACTGTTCTGCGAAGGTATCGGCCCGTTCCGTTGGGTTGCCCTGTCTGGCGATCCTGAGGATATCTACAAGACCGACGCTAAAGTCAAAGAACTGATCCCAGATAATCCTCACCTGCACAACTGGTTAGATATGGCCCGTGAGCGTATCGCCTTCCAAGGTCTACCTGCGCGTATCTGCTGGGTGGGCTTAAAGGACCGTGCGCGTTTAGCCCAAGCCTTTAACGAGATGGTGAAAAACGGCGAGCTGTCGGCGCCGATCGTCATTGGTCGTGACCACTTAGACTCAGGCTCAGTCGCCAGCCCTAACCGTGAAACCGAATCTATGATGGACGGTTCAGACGCAGTATCCGATTGGCCATTACTGAACGCTCTGCTAAACACTGCCAGCGGCGCGACTTGGGTGTCGCTGCACCACGGCGGTGGTGTGGGCATGGGCTTTAGCCAACACTCGGGTGTGGTGATCGTCTGTGACGGTACTGAGGCCGCCGCTAAACGTGTTGGCCGCGTGCTGTGGAACGACCCAGCGACAGGCGTGATGCGCCATGCCGATGCGGGTTATGAGATCGCCAAAAACTGTGCAAAAGAGCGGGGCTTAGATCTGCCCATGCTTAAAGACTAACAACTCAACACAAACCGTGAAAAACAACGACAAGAATACGGATGTAAAAATGAAATCAGTCAATCATTTAGTATTAACGCCCGGCAGTTTAAGTCTGGCGCAACTGCGTGAAATCAGCCGCCATAAGCTGACACTCGAATTGGCGCCAGAGGCGATAAACGACATCAACACCAGCGCGCAAATCGTGCAAAAGGTGCTGGATGAAGGTCGCACCGTTTACGGCATCAACACAGGTTTTGGTCTGCTGGCCAACACTAAGATTGCCCCAGAAGATCTGCAATTACTGCAACGCTCTATCGTGTTATCCCACGCGGCGGGCACGGGCCAGTATATGCAGGATGCCACAGTGCGCCTGATGATGGTGTTAAAGATCAACTCCTTAAGCCGTGGTTTTTCTGGTATCCGTTTAGAAGTGATTAACTTCCTTATCAGCCTAGTGAATGCCGAGGTTTATCCTTGCGTGCCTGAAAAAGGTTCTGTGGGTGCCTCTGGCGACTTAGCGCCGTTAGCCCATATGTGTCTGCCGCTCTTGGGTGAAGGCGAGATGAGCTACCAAGGGCAGATTATTTCGGCCGCCGAAGGCTTAGAAATCGCCGGCCTTAAGCCAATCGATTTAGCTGCGAAGGAAGGCTTAGCGCTGCTCAACGGTACTCAGGCTTCTACCGCGCTGGCGCTGGAAGGCTTGTTCCACGCTGAAGACTTGTTTGCTGCCAGCTCAGTGATTGGCGCGATGAGCGTTGAGGCGGCCATGGGGAGCCGCAGCCCGTTTGACCCACGTATCCATGCGGCCCGTGGTCAAAAAGGTCAAATCGATTCAGCTATGGTGTTCCGTCATCTGCTGGGTGAAGAGTCCGAAATCAGCTTAAGCCATGCAAACTGTGAAAAGGTACAAGATCCTTACTCACTGCGCTGCCAACCACAGGTGCTAGGCGCTTGCTTAACGCAAATTCGCCAAGCGGCGGAAGTGTTAGGCACTGAGGCCAATGGCGTGACCGATAACCCGCTGGTATTCCAAGATACTGGCGACATTATCTCTGGCGGTAACTTCCACGCCGAGCCCGTTGCTATGGCAGCCGATAATTTGGCGATTGCGATTGCCGAATTAGGCGCGATTGCAGAGCGTCGTATCGCGCTGCTTATCGACTCTAGCCTGTCTAAACTGCCACCTTTCCTGGTTAAAAACGGCGGGGTGAACTCGGGCTTTATGATCGCCCAAGTAACCGCGGCGGCATTAGCCTCTGAAAACAAAACCTACGCCCATCCAGCCTCGGTCGACAGCTTGCCAACCTCGGCCAACCAAGAAGACCATGTGTCTATGGCGACCTTTGCGGCGCGCCGTTTGCGGGATATGAGTGAAAACACCCGCGGCGTATTAGCGATTGAATTGTTAGCTGCCGCCCAAGGGTTGGATTTCCGCGCGCCATTAGCGCCAAGTGATGCAGTGGCTAAGGCCAAAGCCGAGCTACGCGAAGTGGTTGCCTACTACGATAAAGACAGATATTTCGCGCCGGATATCGAAGCGGCAACGGATCTGTTGTACACCGCCAGCTTTAATACTTACTTGCCCCAAGGCGTATTGCCGAGTCTGTAATGCACAGTCTTTGGCGCCGATAACCCCTCTGCGGGTGAAAAGTGCTGAAGCAAGCGACCAATAAAGTGAAAGGCATAGCGATTTGCTATGCCTTTTGTCTATCTTATGCGGCGATTTCGCTGTTTTTACACTTTGTACTTTAGGTGTGTTTAACACCGCAGGATGAATGCTTTTTTATCCAATCTTTACATTGTCAGCTTTGAGAGCTGTCTATCCATCCAAAACCGATAAATATGAGGTGTTTTTAACCATCTCTTATTTCGTTTCGGCTTTAAATCTACACCTTATATAACCTTAATATGCCATTGTGAGACAAAATGGGTCTTGATGGGTGGACAAAATGTCTTTTGGTGCTTTTTGGGTTTATATCTTAATTTGTTTCGCTTTTATAGAGTTAAATTCTAAAAAAATCATATTTAAAATCTATTTAATGGTTGTTTGCTCTGTAGCTGGCAAATTGAGATCTTGATCTCATGTCATTATTTGTTATCTATTTTCACTTTAAGGATAATCTTAAATTAAGTGAGGTCTTTATTGACTCACTCAAACGATTGCAGCGTTACCACTGCAATTACCAAACTCATAACGACAAAAGTGTGAGATAACGCTATGAACAGACGCCAGTTTTTTAAACTGTGTGCGGCCGGAGCGGCAACCTCAGCGATTTCAGCGCTGGGATTGATGTCCGAAAAGGCCTATGCAGCAGTGCGAGAGTTTAAGCTGATCGGAGCCAAAGAAACCCGTAACAACTGTCCGTATTGCTCGGTAGGTTGTGGCCTGCTGATGTACAGCCAAGGCAGCGGGGGTAAAAACTCTGAACATGCTATTTTCCATATCGAGGGTGATGCCGATCATCCAGTAAACCGAGGTGCATTGTGCTCTAAGGGTGCAGGCCTTGTGGATTATGTTAACAGTCCACACCGTTTACAGTACCCAGAATATCGCGCCCCCGGCAGCAACAAGTGGGAACGGATCAGCTGGCATGATGCCTTTAAACGTATTGCTCGTTTAATGAAAGATGACCGTGATGCGAACCTGATTGAAAAGAACGCCGATGGTGTAACGGTTAACCGTTGGTTAACCACAGGGATGATGACTTCATCCGGCATGGCCAATGAAAGTGGCTTAGCGACACAAAAATTTGCTCGCGCTTTAGGCCTTGTAGCTATCGATACTATTGCACGTAACTGACACTCTCCAACGGTAGCAAGTCTTGCTCCGACATTTGGACGTGGTGCCATGACCAACCACTGGATCGATATTAAAAATTCAAACGTAGTGATTATTATGGGCGGTAATGCCGCAGAAGCTCACCCTGTCGGATTCGGCTGGGTTACGGAAGCTATGCAGCATAACAATGCTAAGTTGATTGTGGTTGACCCACGTTTCAACCGCAGTGCGTCATTGGCAGATCACTATGCCCCAATCCGCTCAGGAACTGACATTGCATTCCTTCTGGGTGTGATCCGTTATTTGATTTCGACCAATCAAGTTAACTTCGATTATGTGAAAGCCTATACCAACGCCAGTTATCTGGTGCGGGATGATTTTGACTTCCATGATGGCCTATTCTCAGGCTTTGATGAAGCAAAAGGCGAGTACAACAAAGAATCCTGGTTCTACCAACTCGACGAAGACGGCTATGCCAAAGTGGATGAAACACTTGAGCACCCGCGTTGTGTGTGGAACTTACTCAAACAACACGTAGAACGTTATGATTTTGCAACGGTAAGTAATATCACTGGTACACCAACAGAAGATTACCAAGTGGTATGTGACGCCATTGCGAGCACTCATACTAAAGATCGTGTGGCGACATTTATGTATGCGCTGGGCTGGACCCATCATAGTAAAGGTGCGCAGAACATCCGTTCTATGGCGATGATCCAGTTATTACTGGGCAACATTGGTCAGTTAGGCGGTGGTGTTAACGCATTGCGCGGTCACGCCAACGTTCAAGGTTCAACCGACATGGGGCTACTGGCCCAAAGTTTACCCGGTTACCTTAAACTGCCAAACGATAAAGAACCTACCTTAGCGGCTCACTTGGCGGCGAACACACCTAAGCCATTGCGCCCAGGTCAAACCAACTACTGGCAAAACTATCCGAAGTTTTATGTGTCCTTGCTCAAAGCCTTCTGGGGCGAGAATGCGACGCCTGAAAACGAGTTCGGTTATCAGTGGTTGCCGAAGTGGGATCAGATGTATGACTTCGGTAAGCATCTGGACATGATGTACCGTGGCAAAGTGAACGGTTGTATTGTGCAAGGGGTTAACGCCATTAACTCAATGCCTAACCGTAATAAGAACATCAAAGCACTGAGTAACCTTAAGTTCCTCGTAGTGCTTGATAACTTGTCATCGGAAACCGCCACCTTCTGGCAAAACGAACCCGGTTATAACGAGGTCGATACTGCCAGTATTCAAACCGAAGTATTCCGCCTACCTGCGACAGTGTTTGCGGAGGAAGAAGGTTCGATCGTTAACTCTGGTCGTTGGATGCAATGGCACTATAAAGGCGCTAATCCTCCAGGCGAAGCGATGTCGGACTCAGAGATTGTGTCTGGTCTGCTGCTGGAGTTGAGAAAGTTATATCGCGAAGAGGGCGGCAAACTGCCTGAGCCGATTCAAGCGATTAACTGGAACTATACCGATCCGCACAACCCTAGCGCTATCGAGCTGACGAAAGAGTTGAATGGTTACGACGTCGCGACCAAGCGTCAGATCAGCAGCTTTGCTGAACTGAAGGCCGATGGCAGTACCGCGAGTGCCTGTTGGATTTACGCGGGTTCTTGGACCGAAGCCGGTAACCAAATGGCTCGCCGCGATAACCATGACCCATCGGGTAAAGGTATTACGCCGGGCTGGGCCTTCGCATGGCCGCTTAACCGCCGCGTCCTCTACAACCGTGCTTCTTGTGATGTGAACGGTAAACCTTGGGATGAGCACCGTAAGATTGTCGAGTGGAAAGACGGCAAGTGGGAAGGGATAGACGTGCCCGACTTCAATGCCAAGTTGAATCCACAGGAAAGTGCGCATCCTTTCATTATGCAGGCTGACGGCGTGGGTCGTTTCTTCGCGCTCAAACTGCTTAAAGAAGGACCGTTCCCTGAGCATTACGAGCCAGTCGAATCGCCCATCGGCACCAACCCACTGCATCCTAATGTGGTGCACAGCCCTGTGCTGCGTTGGTTCGAAGGGGTGAAAGAGACCATAGGTACTAAAGAGGAATATCCCTACGCCTGTACCACTTACTCACTCACAGAACACTTTAACTTCTGGACGACACACTGCCGTTTAGCGGCGATTGCCATGCCAGAGACCTTTGTGGAAATGAATGAGCAATTGGCGGCAGAAAAAGGCATCAAGAATGGCGATTGGGTGAAAGTGAGCTCGAAACGTGGCCACATTCTCACCAAAGCCTTAGTGACTAAGCGTATGCGCCCATTGCAGGTTAATGGTCAAACGGTACACACGCTAGGTATTCCACGTCACGGTAGCCATAACGCGCTTACACGTAAGTCCTATAGTTGTAACGTCCTTACCACTGAGATGGGTGATGCCAACACGGGTGTTCCTGAGTACAAAGCGTTCCTCGTGAATGTTGAAAAGGCGGAGGTCTGATAATGGCGACTCAAGATATCATTCAACGTTCCGGCACTTCGCAAGCCACTCCGCCTGCACAGGCGAGAGTGGGTGGCGTGAAGCAAATTGCGAAGCTGTTTGACGCGACTAAGTGTAATGGTTGTAAAGCCTGTCAGGTAGCTTGCTCAGAATGGAATGACCTGCGTGAAGAGGTGGGGTCGTTCCAAGGTACTTATCAAAACCCTGCATCTCTGTCTCCAGAGTGCTGGACCTTGATGAAGTTCAACGAGATCGAAGACCAAGGCAAATTACGTTGGCAGTTTACCCACAGTGCTTGTATGCACTGCGCCGATCCCGCTTGCTTAAAGGCTTGTTCGACCTCTGGCGCAATCATTCAGCATGCTAATGGCACTGTGGATTTCGATTCGGACAAATGTATTGGCTGTGGTTATTGTGCCAGTGCCTGCCCATTCGATATCCCGAAGATCAGCGCCGTCGACAACAAGGCCTACAAGTGCACTATGTGTTCTGACCGCTTGGCTGTTGGGCTAGAACCTTCCTGTGTTAAGTCCTGTACCACGGGTGCGCTGCGTTTTGGTACGCGCGAAGACATGCTATTCGCCTCCGAAAAGCGAGTTAACGAGCTGAAAGAACGTGGTTTTGCCAAGGCGGGACTCTACAACCCTGAGGGCGTGGGTGGCACAGGCATGCTGATGATATTGCACGATGTCACTCAGCCTGAAACCTACGAAATGCCAAAGGATCCGCAAATCCCATTGTCTGTCACCCTGTGGCAGGACTGGGTGAAACCACTAGGTACTGTCGGACTTCTTGCAACGGCGGCTGTGGCCTGCCTGCATAAGATCACCGTCGGTCGCAACATAGTGGAAGAGGACCAACCCGGCTATCAACCGCCAGAGGAAGAGGTTAAGCAGGAAGAGGAGGCCAAGAAATGAGCAAGCATAATAAGCAAGAAATGATAGTGCGTCACAAGCTGTTCGACCGCATCTGTCATTGGTTCATTGTGGCCGTGGGGCTAGTCACGTTTCTGACGGGCTTTTCCTTCTTCTATCCCTCCTTCCAATGGTTGGGCGCGATAGCGGGCACGCCGCAATTGGCGAAGTTTATTCACCCAATTGCCGGCCTGATGATGTGTTTACCGCTGATGTTGATGTTGGTGCGTTATTACCACCACAACAAATGGGAAAAACACGATCTGGCTTGGATGCTCGCCATCAAGGACGTGATGTTCGAGAACGAGGAAAAAATCCCGCCTATCGGCCATTACAACCCTGGTCAAAAAGTGCTGTTCCGTGCCTTTGTGTTGACTTCTATCACCTTAACCGTGACGGGATTCATCATGTGGCAACCCTACTTTGCACCTTACTTCTCGGCCACTGTGGTGGGCTGGGCGATCGTGCTGCATGCCATTTGTGCCTTGATCATGCTGATGTTTGTGATGGTGCACTTTTGGATGGCGACCTGGGTGGAAGGTTCTATCACAGGCATGCTTTACGGCAAGGTCTCTAAGGCTTGGTGCCGTAAACATCATCCGCTGATGTTGGATGAACATTCGGACGTGGAGAAACATTAATGAGTCATACAGCCGAGATACCTATGGTCCCCGGCAGCGAATCGCCGCTGGAGCTTAAACCCTTAAAGGCGGTGGACCCTAAAACTGTGTATCACAGACGGGCGCAGCGTTTGTTGTCGTTGGCCAAGGACTCGCCGCTGGCCGACTACTTTGAGCTATGCCGCCGTGTGGTTGCGATTCAGGCCAGATTGGCGGCGGAGGCTGACTTCGGTCAGCTTCTCGCTTGGGGGAAAGATGAAGCGATTCCGCTTTCCCACTTGGGTTCAGAGGCAGATAGCTATTGGCAAGGACTGCTACAACAACTGTTAAGCGATCTGCTGCCGCAGGTGGATGAGGATATGGCGCGAGTGCTGCGGTTGTTGATGCAGCAATCTCCAGAACAACTCACCTCCTGGGGCAGTGCATTGCGTCAGGGACATATGAGCGCAGTGCCTGCACGCTTTAGTTTGTTTATCTGGGCGGCGATGGGGGTCTACTGGTCCCATTGGGCACCTATGGTGATTAAACGGATCGATCAACGCAAAGTCGTGCAGCAGAACCTATGCCCGATTTGCGGGTGTCATCCTGTGGCGAGCGTAATCGTCGACCAGCCGAGAGCGGGTCTGCGTTATCTGCATTGCAGTTTGTGCGAGAGCGAATGGCACTACATTCGCGCCCATTGCACTAGCTGTGGTCAGGATAAAGGGACGACGCTCTGGTCATTTGATGATGCCAAGGCGCAGGTGCGCATCGAGAGCTGCGACGAATGTCATGGTTACACCAAGATGCTGTTCGTTGAAAAGTCACCGCTGATGGATGTGGCGGCCGACGACTTAGCGACCCTGATGCTCGACAGTGAGCTAAATGCCAAGGGCTTTGGAGCGACCACGGTCAATCCATTGCTACTGGCCCACGAAACTGAGCAATAACCAAAGTCGGGAAGGGCTCACTGAGCTCTTCCCCTTATATTTATCAAGATGATACAAATGATGACCCAAGTACCCGATACACCCCAAGCCCTGTACCGCGCGCTGCCGTCGATGGACAGTTTGCTCGCCGATGCGGCGTTAGCCCCTTTGCTGCAACGCTATGGTAAAGCAGCAGTAAAAGCGGCGTTGGATACTCAGTTACGCACAGCGCGTGAGCTGATTGCCCAAGAGCGGCGCTTGCCCGCTTGGTGTGCTAATCCGGCGTTATTGAGCGGATATTTGGTTGATCAATTGTCTAAGGACTATAGCCATAGTCTCAAGCCCGTGTGGAACCTCACGGGAACAATCCTGCACACCAATCTTGGTCGCGCCCAGCAGTCTGAGGCGGCTATTCGTGCAGTGAGCTCTGTGATGCGTTATCCCACACCGCTGGAATTTGAATTAGCCGCCGGTGAGCGCGGCCATCGAGATAATGCTATTAGTGGGTTAATCCAGCGCCTAACAGGAGCTGAAGCCTGCTGCGTAGTGAATAATAACGCCGCCGCTGTGCTGCTGATGTTGTCGGCGGTCGCGGCGGGCAAAGAAGTGATTGTCTCCCGCGGTGAGCTGGTGGAAATCGGCGGCGCCTTTCGCATTCCAGACATTATGCGCCAAGCGGGCTGCACCTTAGTGGAGGTCGGCAGTACTAACCGTACTCACCTTAAGGACTATGAGCAGGCGATCACCGAAAATACCGCAGCTATCATGAAGGTGCATACTAGCAACTACCATATCAGTGGCTTTACCGCCTCGGTGGATGAGGCCAGATTAGGCCAACTTTGCCGCGAGCGCGGTATTGCGTTGATCTCGGATCTTGGCAGTGGTTCACTCACAGACTTACGCCGTTTTGGCCTGAAACAAGAGCCGACTCCCCAAGCCATGCTGGCGGATGGGGTCGATTTGGTTAGCTTCTCCGGCGATAAACTCCTTGGAGGCCCGCAATCGGGTTTGATTGTCGGTAAACAGGCGTTGATTAATAAGCTTCAAAGTCATCCGCTGAAGCGTGCATTGCGCTGCGACAAGCTGATTCTCGCGGCGCTAGAGGCTACGCTGATCCACTATCTCAACCCCGAAACCTTAGATCGGGAGCTGCCGATTATGGCTAAATTTGCCCGCAGCCAAGCTGAGTTGCGTCAAATCGGTGAGCGCCTGCAGCGCGCCTTAGCACCGCTGTTTGCCCCGAGCTATGGCATCGAATTAGTGGAGTGCCAAACCCAAGTCGGTAGCGGTTCGCAGCCCGATACCTTTTTGCCCTCAATCGCCCTGTGCTTTAACGCGCAAGAGGGCGGCAGTTTAACGCTGCTCGAGCAGCATTTTAAGCAGGCGCAGCGGCCTGTGATTGGCCGAATGACCCAAGATCAACTTCGCCTCGATTTGCGTGGTATCGATGATGAGGCCGAATTATTGGCCGAACTCAGCACCTTAGGTGTGCAGCTATGATTATGGTCACCGCGGGCCACGTCGACCACGGCAAGAGCACGCTGATCCGTGCCTTAACGGGGATGAACACCGACAGGCTCCCCGAAGAAAAACGCCGTGGTATGACTATCGATCTTGGTTACGCCTTTATGCCACTGCGAGATGGCACTCGCTTAGCCTTTATCGATGTGCCCGGCCATGAAAAATTCATCAATAACATGCTGGTGGGCGTGAGCCATGTGCGCCACGCGCTGCTGGTGTTGGCCTGTGACGACGGGGTGATGCCGCAAACCCGCGAGCATCTGCAAATCCTCGCCCTCCTACCGCTCAATAGTTTGACCTTAGTGCTAACCAAGCGGGATTTGGTCGATGACCAAACCGCCGCCAAGTTGGCTTCAGAGGGGATGGCGCTGCTTGCCGAATACGGTATCGAGGCCAGCGGCGTGTTTGAGGTTTGCGCGAATGATGCAGGTGATTCGGGGGTAGAAACCCTTAAGCAACATATTTTAGAGATTGCCGAGCAGCAATCGACCCAAGCGGAAGATGCTAGCAGTTTTAGGATGACGCTCGATCGCGCCTTTAGCGTTAAAGGCGCCGGCTGTGTGGTCACTGGCACTGTGATTAGCGGCAGTGTGTGTGTCGGCGATAGTCTCTACAGTTCAGGCCAAAAGGCCAAACTACGAGTGCGCGGCATTCATTGCCAAGGGATGGAAGTCCACAGGGCCTTAAGCGGCACTCGGGTCGCGTTGAATCTTACTGGTGTTGATAACCATAGGGCGCCCGCCCGCGGCGACTGGTTGAGTAGCCTGCCACAAGCCGAGTTGTGCGCCAGACCTGTAGTGCAAATTCGCAGTTTCGAACCCATCAGCCATTGGCAAAATGTGCATTGTCACCACGGCGCCGACCATACCTTGGGGCGAGTATCGCTTCTGGATGAAGCCGATGAGCAGGGGCGTTATCTGGCCGAAATTGTGCTGGATAAGCCACTACTGTTATGCCAAGACGATCCGATAGTGCTCAGGCATATTGGTGGTAAGCAAACGCTGGGCGCGGGGCGGGTGCTGGCATTAAAAGTTCCCAATCGTAAGAAGCGTACGCTTGAGCGTGTCAGTAAGCTGCAACAGCTGGCCAAGCTCACCAATCCGGTGAATGTGCTGGCGCTACTCGGCCAGACTGAGGCGTTCAGTATCGATGAAATCCATTGGCGCTGGCAGCTAACCGATGAAGGGCTGGCCGCCATGTTAGCGCAGGCGGGGCTGACTCGAATTGGCGCCTACGGGCTATCGACTCAGTTACTTGAGCAAGAAAAACAGCAATTTATTGAGCTGTTACGTGAGTATCACCAACAGCACCCAGACCAATTAGGGCCGGGGCGTAATCGTCTGCAACGTATGAGCCACAGTCTATTACCCAACGAGCTTGCCAATAAGGTGCTCGATAGCCTCTGCCAAGAAGGGCTGATGGTGTTGCGCGGTGCCTTGCTGCAGTTGGCGGATCACAAAATTGTTCTTGATAGCGAGGCGCAGCAGTGCTGGCAACTCTTGGCCCCTTGGCTGGCGCAGCAAACGTCGCCTGTGTGGGTGACTGAGATGGGGGAATATCTGGAACTCGAGCCCGCCAAACTTAGATTGCTATGTTTTCAACTGGTGCAACAGGGCTTTATTACCGCGGTGGTGAAGGACAGATATTTGCTGAGTGAGCAGTTGTGCCACTACGCCAATCTGGTGCGTGAGCACGTGGACACCCACGGCAAGCTTGAAACCGCAGAGTTTAAGGAACTGATTGGCCTCGGCCGCAAGGTCAGCATTCAATTGCTGGAGTTTTTTGACCGCAGCGGTTTTACCCGCAGGAAGTTTCGCAGTAACAGCCGGGAAATTCGGGATGGGGAACTGTTTTATTCCCATGAGAATTGGCGGAAGAACATAGGAGTCGAACCTACCCAGGACTGCTGGCAGCCCTACCCGGATTTGAAATCCGGACGCCTCACCGGAGACGACGTTCTTCCAATAGAAGACAACTCGATAGTAGAAAATGCGTAAACATGAATCAAGCGTATTTGCATTTCATTAAGTGGTTTGTGACTTAAGTCGTATTTTACAAGCAAACTAATTGTTTTTATTTGAATTTATGAGTTTAGAGGGTCGCTATGGAATATCATTCACACGCTGTGGTTACTGAAATAAAAGTGACCCTTTTAGAACAGGGACAGGCATCGGAGTTAACTGATTATGTCGCCAACGAGGTGCGTGTGGCGCTGGTCTACAACGGCATTTCCCACACTGTGATGTTAGCCAGCCCCGAAAACCTCGAAGAGTTTGCCATTGGCTTTACCTTGTCGGAGCGGATTGTTTCCCATGTGAACGAAATCAAAGGGGTGGATCTGGAATTCACTCCTGAAGGCGTGCTCATTCAGGTGGAGATCACCCAAAGATGTTTTATGGAACTCAAGCAGCAGCGGCGCAATATGGCGGGGCGTACTGGCTGTGGTCTTTGCGGTGTGGCTCAGTTAGAAGAGGCGGTAAAACCTGTTATCCGCGTCGACTCGGATGCCAGATTTGATATCGATCATCTTCAAATCGCTCTTGGGCAACTTAAGGAAAATCAGCATCACTTTAAGCTCACTGGGGCGACCCATGCTGCCATGGGCTTAGATCAAGACGGACAAATCATCGCCGCCTTTGAGGACATTGGTCGGCACATTGCACTGGATAAATTAATCGGCGGATTCTCAATGCGTAAGGCACAGCGTCCCGTCGCCGTATTGCTCACCAGCCGTGCCAGTTTCGAAATGGTGCAAAAGGCCGCTAGTGCCAATATCCAAATTCTGTTTGCTATGTCCGCCGTGACTTCACTGGCGTTGGAATTAGCAGAGAAAAGCAATATCACGCTTATCGGTTTTTGCCGTAATGGCAGGGCAACGCTTTACACCCACGGTTATCGCCTGTTGGGGCAGCAGTGTGTCAGCTTAGCTAAAGCCATTTAAGCGTGAGGCCACTTGAGATTGAAGTTGTCGAACGACTTCAATCACTCTGGCACACAGGTTATAAGCGTATTGCGCTTATTTTTTATAGTCTCGTTCATTAGGGTAATGACATGACATGGCAACAATTTAAACAACAATATCTGATCCGATTTTGGGCGCCAATGCCTGCGGTAATTGCCGCCGGTATCCTTTCTACTTACTATTTTGGTTTAACGGGCACCTTCTGGGCGGTGACGGGGGAATTTACTCGCTGGGGTGGGCATTTGCTGCAATTGGTGGGTGCCAATCCTGAAACCTGGGGTTATTTCAAGGTGATAGGTTTACAGGGGTCTCCCTTAGACCGCATCGACGGCATGATGATCATCGGTATGTTTGGTGGCTGTATTGCGGCGGCACTGTGGGCCAATAACGTTAAACTGCGTATGCCACAGAGCCGTATCCGCATCGCTCAGGCATTAATTGGCGGTATTATTGCCGGCTTTGGTGCGCGCTTGGCGATGGGCTGTAACTTAGCGGCTTTCTTTACTGGTATTCCGCAGTTTTCCTTACACGCGTGGTTTTTTGCCCTCGCGACGGCGGCGGGCTCTTACTTTGGTGCGCGCTTTACGCTGCTACCCATGTTCCGTATTCCAGTGAAATTGAAGAAAGTCGATAAGGCGTCTTCGGTCAAACAGGATGAAAACCAAGCCAGACGGCGTTTTCGCATCGGTATGTTAGTGTTCGCAGCCATTATCGGCTGGGGATTATTAACCATGTTCAATGCGCCTAAGCTGGGTATCGCCATGCTCTGCGGTGTGGGATTTGGCTTGTTGATTGAACGGGCGCAAATCTGCTTCACCTCGGCATTTCGCGATATGTGGATCACCGGACGCACCCATATGGCTAAGGCGATTATTCTCGGTATGGCGGTGAGTGCCATCGGGATTTATAGCTATGTGCAATTAGGTGTGCCGCCGAAAATCATGTGGGCTGGCCCGAATGCGGTGATCGGCGGCCTGTTGTTTGGCTTTGGCATTGTGCTGGCGGGTGGTTGTGAGACGGGCTGGATGTACCGTGCCGTCGAAGGCCAAGTACATTTCTGGTGGGTGGGCTTAGGTAACGTGCTCGGTTCAACCCTGCTGGCCTATTACTGGGATGATATCGCTCAGCCATTAGCAACCAACTGGGACAAAGTTAATTTACTGACCAGCTTTGGCGATAAGGGAGGCTTATTAGTGACTTATCTGCTGCTGGCATTGTCGTTTGCGGCCATGTTGCTGTGGGAAAAACGTTTCTTTGCTCGCAAGGCGAAGCGAGATGAACAATTGATTGCGGAGGCGGCGTAATGAGTCAATATATTCCAGATTATCAACTCGATATGGTGGGCGAGCCTTGCCCTTATCCTGCTGTGGCCACCCTTGAGGCCATGCCGACACTGAAACCGGGGGAGATATTAGAAGTGATCAGTGACTGCCCGCAGTCAATCAATAATATTCCACTCGATGCCAAGAATCATGGCTATAAAGTGCTGGAAATTGAGCAGAACGGACCAACGATTCGTTATCTGATCCAGCGTTAATTGAGCCATTAGAATAAGGCCATCACGGCAAATGAAAAGCGCTGCATTAGCAGCGCTTTTGGTTTTTAGCCTTGGCAATCAACGGGTAAATACTCGTCGGGAATACCATTACTGCTACATACCCAAGTCACATTATCCTGCTCGTCGACTTGTGGCGATAGGTACACCTCATAGTCTTGATAATCCCCTAGGGGTTCGCCGCCCACAAACCCGACTATGCCATCGGTGTAGAGATTAAAGGTGGCCAGTTGTGCATCCGTGAGTCCAAGGACTTCCAATTCTGTCGGCCAAGCTTTGTGGGCTTGGTAGTAGGCCGTTAAAGTATCTGTAATGGGCGTTAATGACTGATGTAATTGATCTATATGTTTAACCGCAGCATCGGTATCGGGAACTGTCAAAGTTAAAGCCGGAGTTTGATCAGTTGGCGCCTCATAACTTACTTCTGCGCCCATTTTTTCTTGGTATTCCTTATAGGCGGGAATCGCGACCGCTGCTGCCACACCGATAATCGCCGCAAGGATGATAATCCCGCCGCCTGCTGTGCCCATACGTGGCATAAACAAACTAAAGAGATAGGCAAATACACTGCGAGAAGGCGCCGTATACACTTTGCCTTGTGCGGTTGCTTGTACTCTTGCCATGCGTTTAGTCAGCCAAGGATAGCTGCTATTGATCTCATGGAAAGACATCCAAAAGCCGCTCGATTCTTGGGTTTGACGAATATATTGATCGACATTCATCCGTTTCCACTGCTCAACCCCGGCGGCGAGTACGGCAACCGCATTGGTGGCTGAACGTAAGCTATTGCAGCAGCGCAAGCCGTGTAAATCACAGGTATATTCACATGCGCGAGCATAGGCGGCGCCGATCAATGGCAGCCAAGTGGCAAACACTAACAGCGGTTCTTTGCCAATATGGTTACGGCGAATATGGCCAAGCTCATGACCGATATAAAAGTTAATTGCGTCTTTATCCGACTCAAGTGCATCCACTATTGATGAGAACAGCACTATGTAGTTGCGGCGCAAAAAGCGGGTTGCGAGGGCGTTTAACATACCATCGGCGGCTAACAGATAGGCGCGCGGTGGTTCTTTAATCTCTAAACGCTCACAGCAGGCGAGGTATTGCTTGTGTAAATCGGGGAACTGCTCAGGGCTAATCTCAACCGCCGTTCCCTTTAAGTAGCTGATAAACGCCGAGTGGGTGAAGAGGTAGATAATAAAAAACATCAGCACATAAATCAGGGCGAGACCTTTAGTGGCTATGATAAGCACGGCCCAAATCAGTCCTGAAATAATCGCTAAAATTGTAAAGAGTGACTTTTCCTTCGAATAGACGGTATCGGTCATTTGAATAGGGTTGTCGTTCCCTGCACTAACCACTTGTTCCATGTTGATCCTTTTCCTAGTGAAATAATAAAGCGGCGTGAAAATAGTCAATTTCACTAGGAAATTCAATCTCTATAACTGGAATAACCGATAATTTACCTTTTCGTGCTAAAAATGGCTTAAGGTGCCAATACGGCGGTGCCATTTTTAATCGCGTTTTGCGCCAGTTCGTAAACCTGCTTTTCGGCTATATTAACTAGCTTTTGGTGTTCATCGCCGAGTTGCTCCATCTCTTTGCCCATCACTTCCATCGATGCGCCTAGGCTTTCAATTTGCGCGTTACTCTCAGCATCTTTTTCACCTGAGGCGAGATTGACTAAGAGGTTGTTGGTTTCGGCACTGATAGCATCACCCTTTACTTGCATTTGTTCGCCTAGACGCTGCATTTTTTCGCCTTGGATCTGCATTGGGCGCACGGCCTCTTTCACTTGATTTACAAGGGCTGGATCGGTAATCACATAGCGGTTTCCGCCAGTCTTAACCCACAGGTAATCCGTTTGGTAAGAATTGCCTTGTTGTTTGAGTGTGTTCCAATCTTGGCTTTCACCCGCGCCTATCGTGAGCTCACCATCTTGGCGTACATAAATCCACGAAAAGTCAGGATAATTACTGCTATTGATTGAAATATTGGCTTCGGTCGATGACTGAGTGATTGTCTGCTGTGTAGCCCAAATTCCACAGGGGATGAGTGCGAGGATCAATAAGCCGCCGAATACTTTAGTGCGTGTGTTCATAATGCTTCCTTGTATGAATAAGTGTTTGTGATTAACTCACCTGTATAAGCAGAGTCCATGCCAATAAAATATTCTTTATTTATCATTCACATGTAGAAAGTGTCCGCCTGGCGAGCCTAAATGTGTCCGCGCGTTCAGTCTCAATGTGTCCGTTCAGTGGACACTTTTGGGATAACCCATCAGGCTGCACTACACTTAGTCGAGTTTGTTAAACACTGCTTGATTGCGGAACAGGCATTGAGTGGTTATTTGTGGAGTAGTGCTGTTTTTTGCCAGTTTGATAAGCGTATTTTGCTTAAGTCAGCTTAGGTTAAGCTGAGATGGCGTTAGCTATGGCAATGAATAGTGATTGGTCGTTGATATAAGGGACTCAAGAGTATGAGGTTAACTAAGATAATCAATATGCAAATCGCAGGAATAGCGGGGTTTTTAGCCATCGCCTTGAGTATGCCTGCTATTGCGGCTGAAAAGCCTTCCTTTGACTGTAGTAAAGTACAGCCGGACAGTATCGAAGATATGGTGTGTAAGGATGCGGGCTTAACTAAGTTAGATAAACAATTGGCCGAGGTCTATGCCAAGGCCACTGAAAAAGCGAAAAATGAACAGCCACCAACGTTAAAAGCGATGCAACGGGGTTGGGTAAAAGGCCGCAACGAATGTTGGAAAAGCGACGATAAACATGCGTGTATTGAATCGAGTTACCAAACTCGGATTGCAGAGTTACAGGCGCAATATCGCCTCGTTGAGATGACTGGCCCAGTATTTTATGCCTGCGATGGCAACCCTGCCAATGAAGTCGTGGTCAGTTACTTTAATACTGAACCTGCCACCTTAATTGCAGAGTATGGCGATCAAACTTCCTTGATGTTTATTCAGCCTAGTGGCAGCGGCGCTAAGTATCAGGGGAGAAACGAGAGCTTGTGGGAACACCATGGCGAAGCCAAAATTGTCTGGGGATATGAAGCGCCAGAAATGACCTGTACGGTCAAAACAGCTAAATGATTAAAAATTAACACCAAGCCCTAGGTTATAACTGACATCCCGAACATGGCGTATCGAGGTTTTAGTCTCATTGATATCATACTTGAATGAGAGGTAAATTTGCTGAGTCAGTAGATACTTAAGCCCAAATGTTGAGTCCGAAATATAATCAATGGTTGGTGTGTCAGGAAAGGCGATTTGGAGATCGGCATAGGTCTCCAATACGCCATCAAACCAATATTGTTTATAGTTGAGCGTGGATGCCCAAGCGTTGAGTTGATAGGTAAATATTTGGGTATCCAACCAAAAATGGTTGTATGTAACAACAAAGTCCAGTTTATCTCGTCCTATTCCCCAAAACCGATAACCCGGACCAATCGCGGCGTAATAGTTGCTAATTGGGAAGTCGAGTCTATCTTCTTGAAAATAATCTTCTTGCCGCAATAACCAATGTTCACTGATGAGGTAGTCAAGGCTGTAGTGGCCTTCAATCGTATTACGTTTGGTGGCGTTACCTTCGGTTTCATAGCGCACTTCACTTTTCAGGTTATGGCGCCATTGCAAGGTTTCGGCTGTGATATCGCTTTTTGCATGGAGTTTTTGGGTATTTTTGCTGTGGCTGGTGACATCGAGTGCGGCCTCAACACTGCCACTATAGCGCCATTCTGAGTCACTTTTTCGGTCTGAATACACCAGCTCACTAATGGGAATTTGTTTATTGTTAACCTGAACAAACCCATCGAGTTCGGAGGATTTTATGCTCACATCTTGTAGCGTACGGTTGATGCTCCAATGCTGATTTTGGGTGGTTTCAAAGCTTTTAATCGCGCTACGCTCTATGGATATTTTGGGGGAATAACTGGGTTTGATAACTAAGTGTGCTTCGTCAAAGCTTTTAATTTCGCCAGTGATTTTATCGCCATTTCTCAGTAACACAGTATCTGCCAGACTTTGCCCACTTAAGCCTGCCAGTAATATGGCTACAGATAACCTAGAAAAGTGATTTGGCATTAGTGGCTGGCTCTAAAAAATAAACAGTGTCGAAGATTTGGGCATTCTAGCCTATATGGCGCAGAGTAAGGCAATAACAATAGGCGAAGATTTCAGGAATTGGATGTTAGCACCCAATTCCTATCTTGCTTAAGGATCAACGAGAATTGATTTCGGTGATTTTGAGATTGAGCAATTGTTTCTGCCAACGGTTTTTGTCAACGCCTTCAACCCAAATCACAGGGCTCTTACGTTGCTCGCCCTTACGTAGGTAGGTTTCTGGCATGCGGAAAATCGCTTCCCAGACTTCCAGTTTTTCGGTTTTGAGCAAGGTGCCATCGTCGGTAAAGAAGCTCGCTTCGACCTCAACTAAAGTCACGTGCTCGCCGCTGGTGCTGGCAAGCTCAAAGGTCAAGCCGAGTTTATCCTGCTTCCATTGGCTCTCGCTGAAGGTGACTTTAATGCCGTCTTTGGCAGTAGAGCCTAAGATCTCGGGTCTGGCGATGGCATTGGCGGTCAAGGTTGTGACAGGTTGGGTTGCTTCAACGGCGGATGTGCTGCTGGCTACTGCCGCTGCGGCTGTTGTTACAGTAGAACTTGGGGCCGCAACTGTGGCAACAGCTGGCGCTTTAGCGGCTTTGGTCTCTGTGATGATATATTCCCAGGTAAAGTCGTCTTTTAGTCTGACCTGAGCGCCATTCTCAAGGGTAATGGTGTCCACATCGGCTGCCATCACTGAGGATGAGAGCAATAAGAGTGAACTAAGTGCGCTAAGGCGAAATGAGGTTTGCATTGATTTTCTGGCTCCGGTATCCATCTGAGTCAACATTCTGCCCTAACATAAACAATTTGCAGCATATTCGTCACTGTCTAAGTCGCGTTTTGATGAATAAAGCGGATTTAGCCGTAAGAGAGGGCAGACTGAGTTTAAGGTATGCGCTTAGGGATAAAAAGTATCAGGGCGTTGTCATAGAGTCGGATTGTCTATAAACGTCTGTAGAGGAGAGTAAAATGCAAGGTAAACATCGTACTTATGGACTCGTTATCGGCTTGATTTTCAGTGCTGTAACCTGGGCAGATGAGCCTCTTAAAACGGGCTGTGCTGCAAAATTAGCGGCTATAAGTGCTGAACTCACTGAGGCTAAGGCTGCTGGTCATCAGCACAAAGTGGCAGGGCTAGAAAAGGCCTATAGTGAGGTCGCAAACCATTGTGACGATGACAGCTTAACTGCCGAGCGTTTAGCTAAAATTGAGGTCTTAGAGGCTAAATTAGCCGAGCGCCAGCATGAGCTTACCGAAGCGATTGCCGATGGTAAGCCTATGGATAAAATCAATAAAAAACGCCAAAAGATTGCAGAAGTTGAATCTGAGCTTGCTAAGGCTAGAGCAGAGCTCGCACAATAACTTCGGACTCTTTCGGTTTAACCCGCATACCCTATGCTCAAAATGGTCGATTCAGTGCTGGAGTTATAACCTGCACTCAGCATGACATGCTCTGTTAGGCGATATCTTAGGCCTGCTTCGGCACCCCAATGTTTGGACTTATCTTCTTCCAACGAGGGTTTGCCATCGACAATGCGGGGTGAAATATTGTTGGTATAAGCTGTGGTGCTGATATAGAGGCTGCCGCCCGCATAAATGCTAAAGTCATTGGTTAAACTGTAGCTTAAGCCTAAGCGCCAGAGGCTTTCTTGTCGATGTGATAGAGCGGGTTCTGGCACCTCAATATCGGTTTCACGACTGCGGGCATAACCAAGGTAATAACCCCATCGCTGATAATCATCATCGAAATGATAGGGCGCAAGGGTGATTCCGTAGAGATTATCTTCTGCGGGAACGTAATCGAGCATCAGCGCTACATAGGGAGTGGTGGTTCTCTCAACTGATTTATCTGGCATCATCAGATGATTTGAAGTGTTATATTCCGTTGCCTGTAGCGGTTGGCATAGGCTCAGTAGCCCAATGCTAAGATAGGCGAATTTAGCTAAATGACGATACATGGGATGGCTTCCTTGGTAGCAGGTGGATTATTGTTCATTTCCTTTTGTGTGTGGTCAATTCAAAATGCTAAAATCTCTTTTAAAATAATTGGTTGTAAAATTTTCGTATCTTATGGTGAGTGTTTTTAAAGGGATATTTAACTGAGGGTAACTCAGTTGTTTCCTTTGTATGACTTTGTTGCGCTAGCGCCTAAATTGGAGTGAATTGTGGATCAGGAAATAAGGCTCGAAATTTCGGCATGGTTAACGGGTTTGGGAATTGACAGTCAACCATCCGACGGAATATCAACCAGCATTATGCTGCTTGCTTGCGTGTTAGTAGCGGCCATTGCCTATTTTATTATGCGCCGTGGGGTGATCCGCGCGGTTAACATGGTGATCCTGCGATCTAGAGTGACGTGGGACGATGTGTTTATGCGCTATAAAGTGCTCGAAAAGCTGGCGATGTTAGTGCCCGCTATCGTGCTCAATCTGCTGGTGCCTATAACCTTAACAGAGCATCCGGTACTTAGCGGCTTAGTTGATCGCCTACTGAGTATCTGGCTGGTGGTATTGATGATCCGCGCTATCTACGCGGGGCTTGATGCGGTTAATGAAATCTCTGACATCAATCTGGTCAGCCGCCGTCTACCGGTTAAAAGCTTTGTGCAGTTGTTTAAGTTGTTCCTATTCTTTGTCGGCCTTATCGTGTCCCTTTCTGTGCTCGCCGATCAGTCTCCTGTGTACTTCCTCAGCGGCTTAGGTGTAGCGACGGGTTTTGTAATGTTAGTGTTCCGCGACACGATTTTAGGCTTTGTCGCAGGGATTCAGCTCGCAGCCAACCGCATGGTAAGCAAGGGCGACTGGATCCAAATGGATAAGTACGGCGCTGATGGCGCGGTGGAGGAAGTGTCCTTAACTACAGTTAAAGTACGTAACTGGGATAAGACCATCACCATGATCCCCGCCTATGCGTTAGTCTCGGATGCGTTCCGTAACTGGCGTGGTATGTCCGAATCGGGCGGGCGACGTATCAAACGTGCGGTTAATATCGATATCAACAGTATTAAGTTTTTAACTGAGGAAGATCGAAATCGCCTGAGTAAAATCAATTGTTTGAAAGAGTATTTCCCCGCCAAGATCAGCGAGATCCAAGCGTCGAATGCTAAAGTGTCGGATCTGGATATGATGGTCAATGGTCGCCATTTGACCAACGTGGGGACTTTCCGCGCTTATTTGCAGGAATACCTGCAACGCCACGATAAAGTGCATAAGGATATGACCCTGATGGTGCGCCAATTGGCACCGACCACCGAAGGCTTACCGATTGAGGTTTATATCTTTACCAATGATACCCGCTGGGCTTTTTATGAAGCGATACAAGCGGATATCTTCGACCATATCTTTGCCGTGTTGCCTGAGTTTGGTTTGCAGGCCTTCCAAGCGCCGACGGGTAACGATATCCGCAGTCTGAAATCGGTGAAGGTCGAGGGCTAGTCTCGACTGACGAGAATCGCGGCGAGGGTAAGAAATACGCCGCCGCTGGTTCGGTCAAACCAATGCAATTTGTTGCTGGCCTTAAGGCTAGGTGCCAGCACATTGGCCATCGAGGCGTAGATCATTACAAAGCTAAAGTCGACCAGCGCCCAAGTGAGGGCAAGAATCGCCAATTGCGGTAATTGTGGTGCGGTTAAATCGATAAATTGTGGAAATAACGCCGCAAAAAACAGTAGGTCTTTAGGATTGCTGATCCCTACTAAAAATGCCTGTTTAAAGAGTTGTTTAGGCTGACCATTTCCTTCTTTTTTTGCCACTTCCAATGGCTGAACGTGCTGTTTTGTGAGCAATAATTTGATACCCAAAAACACCAGATAGGCGCCACCACACCACTTGAGTATGGTAAAGCCGTATTCCGAGGCGCTGATCAGTGCCCCTAAACCTGCCGCCGAGGCCACCATTAATACCAGTGCGGCGCTGACACTGCCAAGCCCTGTGGCTATGCTGCGTTTTTTACCGAAATGAATACCGTGGGACATAGACAACATTGCAATAGGCCCAGGAGAAATACCAATCAAAACAATCGCAAAAAGATAGAGTAACCAAGTTTCGGTCTGCATGTTTTGCTCCGAGTTAGATGAGAGAATTAGCGTTTGTTATCGGGTGAATAATCAGGGATGACCTTAGGATGACGTCCCTTAATGCTGCGGTAAAAGCATAAAATCTCAGCCATATCTTGCTCTATATCCGTGGGTTGCAGTGGTGAACGGATCACCACGGCTTTACGCGCAAAATCTAAGCCTACAGGGACAATAGCGACCTGCGCTTTGGTCGCGATATGGTAGAAGCCGCATTTCCAACGGGTAACAGGGCTACGCGTTCCTTCGGGGGCGAGTGCCAGTTTGTATTCGGACTGAGTGGCAAACAGTTGCACCGCAGAATCGACTAAGTTATTGTTTTTACGCCTATCAACTGGGCTACCACCAATCGCTCGGAAGAACCAACCCCAAGGTGGAATAAATAATTGATGCTTACCAAGGAAGTGGATGCGCGTAGCCAATGCACCGCGGGCGAGTACCCCAATAATAAAGTCCCAGTTACTGGTGTGTGGTGCGACAATGACAATGTATTTGGCTTGATTGGGGAGCTCCCCTTGGATTTGCCAGCCTGAAATTTTGAGTAGCCAGCGGCATAAATGTGTAAACATAGTGTGGTGCCCAGAGTCGAAAAATGAATAATATCATTAGCTTTTTTTAATTATAAATCGACTTAGACAAGATAGTCTGGGCCGAAATACTGATAATACAGTCTAACCTGATTGTGAGGGAGCGGTACTATGTTGCGACAAGGATTGATAAGAAAACCCATTTTGCAGTCTCTCGCGGCGCTTTTGCTGCTATTTGTTGGGCAGGTAAGTGCGGTGCCAACTGATGAGATTACCCAAATGTTAAAAGGTCAGGAAGATGCGTGGAATCGCGGTGACCTTGATGCTTACATGCAGGGTTATTGGCAGAGTGAGCAGCTTAGATTCGTCTCAAACGGTAAGTTTCGTTATGGCTGGGAAGAAACGCTTGCAGCCTATAAGAAAAATTATCCCGATAAAGAGGCACTAGGAGAGCTGAAGTTCACCATCAAAGAAATCAAAATGCTCAGTAACTACGCCGCAATGGTGGTGGGTCGCTGGGATTTAAAGCGACAAAAGGATAGCCCGACAGGCGTATTTACCTTGCTGGTGGAAAAAATTGATGACCGTTGGGTGATCACTATGGATCACAGCTCTGACTGATATACTAAAAATCGGCTAAGCAGTCGGGCTGTTGCGGTAATTGGGACGGTAGGGTGAAGTGAAAATCCTGTTGTCCCAAACGTCGTCCCTTGCCATCGTATCTCACCTCAGTGAACTGAACTTCCCCTTGGGCATTTTGTAGCAAAATGCTGGTGGAACGAGTGCCATAGTCTTGGTGGCAAATATAAATCGCCGCGAGTCGGCGTTCCCACTCTAGCCCGACGCCAGTGTCGGGTAGCTCGTGATCCTGTGGCCGAGAATCATCCTGCATCAACCGTATAAGTGACTCTAGCTCAAGCGGTCCCGATTGTTGAATAAGAGCCTCGAGCGAGCGCTGGCCTTTAGCCATTTTCGGCCAAATATCATCGAGCGCGCCGTTGCTTATTGCATGGAATCCTGCCGTGAGTTTTACCGTTTCTTGCTTAAGACTATTAAAACAGTAGAGATGAGTCCCTTGGCCAAACACGAGATTGAAGGGTTGATAATTTTCAGCGTGTTCCACAAGCCAGTTAGGGCAGATCAGCGAGCCCGAACTTAATGCCTGAATGACAAGTTCGCCGCGGCTGCGCATCGGCTCTTGGGATTTTTGAGCCACCCTGAGGTTAGTGATTCCGGCAATTTGTCCCTGCTTATTCACCCCAAACCAAGTGCCGCCCGCCTGTAAATCTTTGCCCGCGAGCATATTCTGCTCAGGCGGCCAAAACTGTGCAGGTGCAGTAGGCCTGTGGTGAAACTCATCCCGATTCGCACAAATAATCAGCGGATACTGGGGATGAGTATTAAGGGCGACGAAAAGTATGCACATAACAGGCTAAGTTTATCCAAAGATGGGGTTAACTTAGCCTGTCTGTCGGCAAATGAACAGTGTTAGTGCTGGTGCTTATCGCTATGGGGATGGCTGTGGCCGCTACTCTGACCGTGTGAATGAGAGTGGCCATGCCCGTGCGCATGTGATGTTTCGGCTGTTTTAGCATGCGCGTGCGCGTGATCATGGCGGTGTTTATGGCCGTGGGCCACAGGTTTTAACATCATTAAGCGGCGCAAGAATTTACGAGGCCCGAGGCGCAGTAAGCTGGCTGCAAATAAGGCTGATAAGATCAGCAGTGCCGTGAGGTTAATGGCCTCTGGTAGAGTGAACAACGAGAACCACATGGGCAACTTAAGGGCAGCAACGAGGGCTATGGCAATAATTGCCAGCAAAATCCCACGTTGTGACCAACCCATAAGCTTAAGTTGAGCGATATTCAACACCGGAGCGGCAATCAAAGGCAATACGATGGCCAACGGACTCCAGCCGCTATAGGCTAAGGCGATTGACAATACGGCCGCACCTAAATTGCAGAAGCGCATCGGTAAAAATACCAGCAATAGCACGGTAATCTGTAATATAGGGTTACTTAACGGTACCGAAGGGTGACCAATCAAGTTAACTAATACTAAGCTGAGGAGCACCCAAGGTGCGCTGCGATCAACCAAATGGGCGAAACCAAAACGCAGGGCTTGGCTTGGTAATTTAGTATGGGGATCGGTAATGTCGACCCGCGCATAGGCTAAATAGGCACTCATGATCAAGACGACTACGAGTTGAAACAGCGCTAACCAAGGGCCAAGCAATAGCGCCGTCAGTACGAGGGCTTCTGGGCCTGCTAAACGTTGGAACCAACGACGGGCGAGGCTATTGTCCTGTGGTGTTAAACCAAGCTGGAACCTTAGTGCTGCTACGGCGTAACTGAGTAATAGCACTGGCGCTATGGTTATTAGCCATGTTGTTAGCTGCTCTGTACTGTGGTCGTGATGGGCATGTTCGTGACCGCCAGAATCCATCAATAACAGCATCATTAATAAACCAATACCGAGCAAACTGCCGATACCCGCCTGATATTCATACTGGCCTTGTTTATCTGTTTCCTGTTGACCATGTGGCTGATGTAACACAACATGCAGAATCGAGCCTGTCACAAAAGCTTGTAAATAAACGGTTTTATCTATGCTCATGTGCGATAAAAGCTGTTCGCTAGCAAAATAGCCAATACTCGTGAATAGCATAATGGCGCCAAAAATAACCAGCGTCCAACGGGCACCAAGATGAGGTTTTAGTATCCACCAAATAGCAAAACCAACAGGGAGACGATGGAGTATAACGCCCAAGGCTAACAAAATGGAGTTGCCCTCATTTTGGGCTAATACCATAGCGCTCCCATCTGTGATGGTGTGCAGCAATAAGCCACTAATGCCAAGAAAAAGGGCAAAATTATGCGTAATTTCAGAGTAGCGGTGGAACAAGCGTTCACTGGCTGTGGGCCCCCACAGGCCGAGTACTACAAAGACGATGGCCAGCAGGCCGCCATGCTCGAGAAGTTCAGGTAGAATATGGATCAGCACTAATCCGCCTAAGGAGACGAAAATAAAGCCATCAAGTCCCTTCTGCAATCCGCTGCCTGATGCAAAGTAGCGGTAAAACAGTGGCCCGATTAAGAGTGCGAGACAACTAGCAAGAAGATAGAGCATGGATTCCACGAAAATTGGCTGAAAAAACGCTGTAGTATACCAGTTGTAATTTAAATGAGCAGCGACTTACAGGCAATTTACTCAAGCGAGATGTTGTGCTGTGGCTTGTAGTAAAAATGAATCAACGACTCAATGGCTTATGGATGATAGGTAAAAAACCGCTAGAGGATCATGAAACGGCACTCATAATCCATCTTAAGGAATTTTCTAGATAATTTTTCACATCTGTAACGCGAAAAAGTTATACAATATGTGCTCATGTTGGCTTAGACGTTGATAAAGTTAAATGGATATATTTTCTGCTGCGGTAATGTTGTTTCTCATCATGGACCCCCTCGGTAATTTACCGATATTCGCGTCGATTTTACGGCATATTGATCCTAAAAAACGTCGTAGGGTTTTGATTCGCGAACTCATTTTTGCATTAGTGATCATGTTGGCCTTCTTGTATGCCGGCGAAGCCATCTTAAGTTTCTTAAATCTGCGATCTGAATCGGTCAGTATTGCCGGTGGGATTATTTTGTTTCTGATCGCGATTCGGATGATTTTCCCCCAGCCGGGTGGTGTGGTTGGCCTTGCAGCAGGGGAGGAGCCATTTATCGTGCCGATGGCGATACCATTAATGGCGGGGCCATCTATTCTTGCCGCGCTCATTTTACTAGCGCATACCGATAGCTCACGTATGGGGGATTGGACTATTGCTCTCGTATCAGCTTGGGGCGCGAGTGCGGTTATCTTAATGTTTTATAAACTCTTTACCCGTATGTTGGGTGAAAAAGGGTTAACGGCTGTTGAACGTTTGATGGGGATGGTGCTGGTAATGATATCGGTACAAATGTTCCTCGATGGAGTATCAAACTATATGAAAACTGCTGGGTAAGCGTATTGCACCAAGTTATCAAAAACCGCATTACATCGTTAATGCGGTTTTTTTATGGCAAAAAATCGCTGTTGAGGATGCTTGCTGAACCAGCGCTGACAAAAGTACAAAAACCATCACCTTCCAATCTGTATCAAGTTGTTACACTCTTGGTGTCCTGATATGTTTTCACATCCCATTGAAGTTGGCTTTCCGATGAGGGAAGACAACCAATAAACAAACTTGCCATAGAGCAAATAGGCACTAGCCTTAAAAAATAGCTTGGCTATAACAGCGCAGATTGTGACGGAAGGAAGACGGTAATGCGAAGTACAAAGAGTATCACAGCGTTTGGATTGATGTTGGCCTTGCTAAGTGGCGCCAGTATCGCTGCGCCTAATCACACACCAGCGGATGCGGGGGTCATTAACAAAGAAAGGATCCTCTATTGGCTAATTAAGCGTGGCGAAGTCTCCGAGGATGCGAGCGATAGTGTCAAGCAAGCGGCCGTTGAAGCCTATATTGCCCGCGCGAGCCTTGCACAACCTAAAGAACCTCGGGTGGTGATTGAGGCAGAGCAAGAACGCCTCCATAAAGCCAAAACCACAGCAATGATGCGCGCACCTGCGCAGCGTGCTTTAGCGGATGCAGATGTGACTAAAACGGTTAAGGTATTAACCGTACTGATTGATTTTCCTGATTTAAGATATAACAACAACGGCTTAACCGCGAGTGATACAGACATGTATTATTCAAGTTATCCCGCTTCACACTACAAGAATTTACTCTTCTCAACGGCTGGTTTTAGTGGCCCGCAGGGGCAAACATTAGATTCGGCCTATCAGTATTACCAAGCTGTTTCGGGCAAAACTTTCTTCTTCACTGGCGATGTTAAAGGTTGGTATACCGCTGGCCAAAATGCTGATTACTATGGTGCTAATGATGCTGATACCAGCAACGACGTCAAAGTTGGCGAGCTGGTTAAAGAGGCGGTATCGCAGGCGGTTGCCAGTATGTCAGCTGCGGAGCTTGCTAGCTATGATATTGAAGATCCATATGATTTAAATGGTAATGGTAACTTAAACGAAGCCGATGGCATTATTGACCATGTGATGATTTTCCACTCCAGTATTGGGGAAGAAACCGGTGGGGGCAAATTAGGGGCTAATGCCATTTGGTCGCACCGTTATTACGTGAATCAAAGCACTCAAGGTTATACCTTGCCTGGAACAAACAAAAAAGTCTTTGGTTATACGATTCAACCAATAGATGCGGCGACTGGGGTGTGTACCCATGAGTTCGGCCATGATCTTGGGCTGCCCGATGAGTACGACACGACAGATAACGCTAACAAAGATGGCTCACCCGTGGGTTATTGGTCGTTAATGTCGGGCGGCAGTTGGACTGGAACGATTTCTGGCGCACAACCGAGCGGTTTTAGCCCCTACGCGCGTTCGTATTTACAGACGAAATATAAAGGTAAATGGCTTAACGAGCGTGAGATTAGCTTAGATACCATTCCTAGATCGGGCATGGAAATCACGCTCAATCAGGCGATAAACCAAGATGCGGTGAATCAAATATCGATTCCGCTACCTGCGACACAAATTGCCTTTAAAGCGCCTTATCAAGGGACTTACCAGTACTATTCTGGCCAAGGAAACATGCTGAGCAACAGCATGAGCTTTGCTGCAACCTTGCCAGTGACGAGTGATAAACTCACGCTTTCCATGCAAGCGAGCTGGGATATTGAGAATAGCTTTGACTATATGCAGGTCAACGTGGATGGCACAGCGATTGCGGGTAATTACACTCAATCCAGCAACACCATTAATAGTGCTCGACATATCATTACAGGTAAATCATCGAGCATCCCGACCGCAGTGGGCAGCGATGCTTGGGTCGCGTTGGAATATGATTTGTCGGCCTATGCAGGCAAAGCTGTCACTATTGAATTTAACTATGTGACCGATGAGGCAGTTAGTGGCTCAGGTATTACTATCGACAATATCAGCATCAAGCAAGGTACGAGTGAGTTGTATGCCGATAATGCCGAAGCTGCTAACAAAGCCACTTTCTCTGGTTATAGCCGCATTACTAACACTCGCCCAGGACCAGCATCACGTTACTTGATTCAATTACGCAGCCACAATGGTGTCGATGCGGGGTTAAAGAGTAAAGGATTTGATCCTGGCGTACTGCTATGGCTCGAGAATGCCAGCTATAGCGATAACAACGTGTCAGACCATCCCGGCCGAAGCTTAATTGGCGTGATTGATGCTGATCAAAATATGATTGGCACTAACTCTACCGATGTACAAATCCGAGATGCGGCTTTTAGCACGGTAAAACAAACCGCTTATTTTGGTGACAATAGCCTCGATGCGGTCAGTCTTTTTGATGATAGTTTGGATTACAGCGCACCACTACAACCTCAGTCTGGCATGCAACTGCAACAACTTGGGTTGACGATGCAAGTGGTCTCTCAGGCCAGCGACAACCGCACCGCGGTAATTCGTTTAGCCAATGCGAATGCCGATCCAGCGTTAGCTCCGTTAACTGCGGCAATAAATCTGAGCCAAAATGCCTTAACCGCCACGGTAGCCGCAGTGGTTGATGGTGGCGAGGGTGCTTACACCTATGCTTGGGATTTTGGCGTTGCCGGAGCGACGAGTAATTCATCGTCGGCGAGTTATACCTACGCGAGCGCTGGAACTTATACGCTGACCTTAACGGTAACCGATGCAAAAGGCGCAATTGCCACCGCGACGAAAACGGTGGTGATGAGCTTGCCCTTAACTGCTGGCTTTAGCGTCATTGCCAACCAGCTTACGGTGAAGTTTAGCAATACCTCGGCAGGGGGCGTTGGTAGCCTAAGTTATACATGGAACTTTGGCGATGGCACCTCAAGCACTTCGGCATCGCCTTCCCACACTTATGCTCAGACGGGTACTTACACAGTGACACTGACGGTGAAAGATACACAAAATGCCACTGCCAGCAGCAGTTCAAGTGTTACCGTATCTGAGCCAACGACGCCAGGCGAAACCCCAAGTAGTGGCGGTGGTGGCAGTCTAGGTTGGCTAAGCCTGATGTTGCTCGGTGGTTTTGCATGGCGCCGCCAGCGCCAATAAGAAGGGATTGTTCTAACGAAAAATGCCTCTGATATAGAGGCATTTTTGTTTTAGCTTAAGAGAGCTAGGGTTGTAGCCTCGCCATCGCTTGTACAGCGGCCGGAAGGAACATTTCACTGACAAACATTTCCTCTTCGTCATGGTGAAAATATCGGCGTCGGCCCCAAAGTTCATGCTCGACGTTTTGCGCTAAACTCTGTGCCAGTTGGGCAAGGCGGCTATCTGTGTCAAATTGGGCGATTTCAATGCGACCAGGAATGAAGCTATCTTGGCTAAATAATAATTCGCCGAGTGGGCGTGTACCTAGGCCTAAAAAATCGGCTTGGCGTGTCGATAACAAAGACTGAGGGATCAAGGTTCTGGCAAATACCCAAGGTACAGAATCGAGGCAGAGTAACACTTCGCGCACCCAAACGGTGTTTTGCTTAGGATATTCCCCTTCGAGCGGGGCACATTGGCCTTCACCAAGAATTTTGACTTCAAACTTATCGCAGCAGGTTTTGAGTTTTTGCGTCAGGCTTCCTGGCGCCAGCAACCATTCCTTAAGGGGAGAAGCGGGAAAATTTTTGGCATTATCGGCACAAAACCATTGAATAGATTCGCCATAGGGAAAGCTTAAGCTGGTCACATTCATTAAATACTCGTTACAATATAAGCAAACGTCGGCAGTCTACCAGATAGATTGGGAAGTTTCTTCCATTGACCATTATTGTTTTTAGGGAGCTGTAAACCGCGATGAAAAAATTATTATCAGCCTGCCTGATCTTGCTCAGTGCTGTGTTTAGCGCATATGCAGCCGACGAGAAAGCTCCACCCCCTACTGGGGATTTCGCCTATTACGGGTTTGAGCCCGAAATTGTGACTAACTATATTTCAAACCGCAAAAAGCTCGGGTTTGTAAAGATTAGTGTTGAGCTGATGGTAAAGAGTCCCGATGATTTAGTGATCGTTGAGCGCCATGATCCACTGTTGCGTGCCGCCATTATTGAGGTGCTGGGTAACCAAGCCGAAGAAAAAATTAAGTCTCTTACTGGCCGTGAGGAAATCCGCCGTGAATGCTTTGATATGGTCAATAATCTGCTGACCAAGGAAGCGGGTAAACCAATAGTAGTCAATCTACTGTTTACCTCTTATCTTTACGATTAATCCAGCCAATAGGCTAAGGGCCGATCTTTGGATTGGCCCGCTCTTGTTGAACCATCATTATGTCTAAGCCCGTCGTTAAAATTGCCGCTAAGCCTGCGATGTCACCCACAGGAAAACGCAGCAAACCAAGCACGCCTAAGCCACTTGTGGCAAAATCAGCAAAACCAGCCAAACCAAATATTGCCCCCGCTAAAGCGACGAGCAAGCCAAAACAGGGCGTTGAGAGGAAGACCTTGCACCCGCGTAATTTGCATGCTCACGGCTATGACTTTTCGGCATTGATGACGAGTTACCCTAAGCTAAAAACCTTTGTTCGGCCAACGCCATACGGCGCCTTATCTATCGATTTTGCCGACCCCATAGCAGTGAAAACCCTCAATGCGGCCCTCTTGAAACATCATTATGGGCTGGCGTTTTGGGATATTCCTAAGGGGGCGCTGTGCCCACCGATCCCCGGACGAGTTGATTATCTGCACTACTTGGCTGATCTGTTGTTCGAAGGCGCCCCCGTCCAGCGTGCTGGACAAGTTAGCGCTTTAGATATCGGCACTGGGGCGAATGGCGTTTATGCCATCCTAGGGCATCAAGTGTATGGCTGGCAGTTTGTCGCCTCGGATATCAATCCTCAGTCGCTCACTAATGTGCAGCGGATTATCGACAATAACCCGAGTTTGCAGGGGCACTTATCCTTAAGGCAACAGCAGGATGAAAAGGCGGTCTTTAAGGGGATCATTCAGGCATCTGACCGCTTTGAGTTAACTCTGTGCAATCCTCCCTTTCATGGCTCGTTAAAAGAAGCTAGCGAAGGCTCGCTGCGCAAGGTGCGTAATCTGCAACTTAATCGCGGTGAACAGCCTAAAGCGACCAGCGCGACCTTAAACTTTGGTGGTCAAGCGGCGGAGTTATGGTGCCAAGGCGGAGAGAGGCAATTTTTAGCCACAATGATCCGCGAGAGCCAAGCGTTTGCCGAGCAGTGTCTGTGGTTTACCAGTTTAGTGTCAAAGCAGGAAAATCTTAAACCTTGCTATCAAGCATTGGCAAAGTTGGGTGTGGATACCGTTAAAACCATTGAAATGCAGCAGGGCAATAAGATCACCCGCGTGTTAGCCTGGAGTTTCCATTCGCAGGCTAAACGTTTGCAGTGGCGAAATCAGATCGTCAGCGGGACATAAAACAACAGGCGCCGAGTGCGCCTGCTTTTTTACTCAGCCTCAATTACTGGGCTTTTCCTGTGGATGGTCGCGGCGAAATAGCGCCCACTCTTCAATCTGTTCACCGTTTGGCAAGGTACACATACCGTGCTCCCCCTCTGCGGTTCTTTGGATTTCCGATATGCCACCGAGGGAGGCGCAATACTCTGATGCAGGGTTGGCGATTTGTGCTTTTGCTTCCGTTTTTGTTTCAGCCTGAGCGTTTGTTGCTGGCTCGGTTTTCTCGCCGCAGCCGATTAAGCTGGCGCCGATGATGAGGCCGATTAACAGTGGTGAGGTTAGTTTCATGCTGTTTTCCTTGTCATTGAGTGACTTATTTTCGTCCTAAAATCCGCAAAATACGTAGAAATAGATTGATGATATCCATATACAAAGCGGCGGCGCTATCGACGGCGTTATCGACGGTTTTCGGGATTTGGTTCGCGCGGCCCCAATCGTAGCCAATATAGCCACAAAAGATCAGCACAACTATCCAATCTAAAATGCCGTGATGGGTATTAAAGATAAATATTTCAATTAGTTCGACCACTATCACCAATAGTAATGCGATGGTGAGTACTCCAGATATTTTTTGGAAAAAAGCTGGAAACAGGGTGCCCAAACACATCATGGCAATCGTGACTAGGCCAGTTATTCTAATCGCTTCAGTAACTAATGCGGGATCGTACTGACTGACAACCATATTAATAATCAGGCCGAAGGGCACGACTACAAAGTTATAGCCAATAAAGCTGACGAGGGGATTAGTTGAAGATTGGAACAGATAAATCCCCAAGAAGCAGGAGGCAAAGTAACCGATAAAGAACACCCACGGATTCACGCTGGCAATCGCCTCGGGGTCGATATAACTGACCATCATATAGTTCACGGCAAAACCCCAGACGAGGGTTAAGCCAATCACTAAGTTATAGACACCCGCGCCAATAATAGGGTCATCGGTTGTGCTGCGGTCAAATACGCTATTTTCAGTATCCATTTGATTTGTCATTCCTTAATTGTAAAAAGCGTGCTGAATATTAAAGGTTAATGTGCTACTCACCACATATCTTGCAGTGAGGGTGTTTGGGTAATTTCATCTCGCGAAATTCCATGGTCATAGCATCGATCATCAGCATTCGTCCTGCCAGTGTTTTGCCCATACCCGTGATGACTTTGATTGCTTCAACCGCCTGCAAGCAGCCGACCATACCGACGACGGGCGCAAGAATACCGGATTCGACACAGCTGAGTTGCTGCTCGCCAAAAAGTGAACTAAAGCAATGATAACAAGGCGTTTGCGCTTGATAGTCAAATACGGTGACCATGCCTTCCATGCGGATAGCGGCGGCAGAAATCAGTGGGATCTTGTGCTTAAAACAGCTCTGATTTAATTGCTCACGCACGCTGACATTATCAGTGCAATCGACCACGATACTGTGGTTGGCGACTAAGGCATCGATCTCATGGTCATCCAATACCGCATTGATGGTATTGATTTTAACGTGAGGATTGAGCTGATTAAGGCGCTGCTTGGCCGACTCGACTTTAGGTTGGCCAATAGTGGCATCCTGATGCAGCACTTGGCGCTGTAGGTTAGAGAGCTCAACCGTATCGAAATCGACTAAGGTCATCTCGCCAATACCCGCAACGGTCAAATATTGCCCCGCCGCGCAGCCTAAACCGCCGGCGCCAATCATCAACACTTTGGCGAGTTTTAAGCGTTCTTGGCCATCGATATCCATCGCCTTGATCGAGATTTGGCGGCTGTAGCGGGTGAGTTCGCTATCGCTAAGGATGTCTACTTGTTGATTCATAAAAAGACCTTAGCAAAGCACGCTGTTAAAGGGTTCAACCGTGACTTTTGTGCCCGCTGGCGAGTCACCTTGGAACTGTTCTAACAACACAAAGCAGTTAGCCAAACTCATAGAGGTCAACATACCCGACCCTTGACTGCCTGTAATGGCGACTTCCAGCTCGCCCTGTGCATTGCGGGATAAAATACCGCGCTGATACTCAACGCGGCCGGGCTGTTTACGCACTGGTGTCGTCAGGGTAGCCGATAACATCAGTGGCGCTTTTGGGGTTAAGCCCTGCATCTTGTTTAGAATTGGCCACACCAGCTTGTAGAAAGTCACCATAGAGGACACAGGATTACCCGGTAAACCACAGAATACTGCTTTGCCTATGCGTCCCATGGCGAAGGGTTTACCTGGTTTGATGGCGAGTTTCCAGAAGGTGATTTTGCCTTCTTCATCAAGGATCTGCTTCGTAAAATCTGCCTCACCGACGGATACGCCGCCCGAGGTTAATACCATATCCGCTTGGCTTGCGGCATGGCGAAATGCATGACGAATCGCCTCTGGATCGTCAGCGACAACCCCTAAATCCAACCATTCCACATTGGCACGGCTGAGTAACCCTTGGATTGAATAGCGGTTGGAGTCGTAAATTTGTCCTGGCGCTAAGTCGCTGCCCACGGGGCGCAGCTCATCCCCTGTGGAGAAAAACGCGACCTTGAGTTGGCGGTAAACCCGCACCTGACTCACGCCAATGGTGGCTAATACACCGAGCTCGGCGGCTTTAATTTCGATGCCCGCTTTCAGCACTTTGGTGCCTTGCAACAGCTCTTCACCGCGGCAACGCACATTGGCGCCCTTAGCCTTAGGGTGATTGATTTGGATTTGATTGCCCTGTGCTTGGGTCTCTTCCTGCATTTGCACTGTGTCATAACCCGCAGGCACTGGCGCGCCCGTCATAATGCGTACGCAGGAGTTGGGGGTAATTTCACCCTCAAAGCCATGGCCTGCGAAGGAGCTACCAATCAGTGTTAATGTGGTGTGCTCGGTTTGACTGTTTAAATCGGCAAAGCGAAAAGCGTAGCCATCCATTGATGAGTTATCAAAGGGGGGTAAATCGATACACGAGGCCAAATCCTCTGCTAACACGCGGCCAAGCGCGTGGGGAAGTGTAACGACTTCGGTGTCTGACACTGGGCTAACCTGCTCAAGCAGAAGGGGAATGGCTTGATCTGGATGCATTAAGCTAGGTTGCGAACAAGGATCGGCTTTCACGGACATCGGGTCTTCCTTATGGGCAAAGGGTTGGAGCAAATATGGGGGCTATTATGCCACGCTGCGCTTGCTTGGCTATGATCTGCATAGGAGTTTATGTGATTTGTTAGGTAGTTTTCCTTAAGTGTTGCCTAAGGTTTACTCTTTTTATACTTGAGTTTGCAGTACCGTTCGTGCGGTACTAAACGCGATTCTATGAACAAATGAAAATCATTTTTATCAATGAATCATTAACTTAGCTAAGTCAACAAAGGTAAATTTTGTTGCTTTTGCTGCCGCCCTTCATGACAATGTGAGCCGATGATTTAAGTGCGAATGCCCAAGAGGATTAACTATGCTGTCTGCAACCATGATCGAAAAGTTGAATGAACAAATTAATATGGAGTTTTTCTCCTCTAATTTATACCTGCAAATGAGTGCATGGTGTGAAGATCAAGGCTTTGAAGGCGCAGCAAAATTTATGCGCGAACATGCAGATGAAGAAATGGGCCATATGCGCCGTTTGTTCACCTATGTGAGTGAAACCGGTGGTTTACCTCTATTGGGCGCCATTGCAGCACCTCAGTCACAGTTCGATTCTCTGCTGGCGTTATTCGAGCTGACCTATGAGCATGAACAGTTAATTACTCGTCAGATTAACGCGTTAGCCCACACTGCATTTTCGAATCAAGATTATTCAACCTTCAATTTTCTGCAATGGTATGTGGCTGAACAGCATGAAGAAGAAAAGCTGTTTAAGTCGATTGTCGATAAGATCCGTTTAGTGGGTGAAGATGGCAAAGCGCTGTTCTTTATTGATAAAGATCTTGCCAAATTAGCCTCAAAGGGCGGCGAAAGTATTATGAATGCCCAAAGCCAACCGCAGGCTTAAGCGCAACACCTTTGCCCATAAAAAAAGCAGCCCAGGCTGCTTTTTTATGGGCAAAAATCAGGATTTTCGTTAACCTATCAAGCGTTTACGCACTTTTCGCGCGGTTCTTGCTGCTGTAATAATGCCGGTAGTGTTTGGCTTAGCAGCGGCGTAATGGCTGCAAATGGCAGGGGCTTAGAGATCAAATAGCCTTGGGCGTAGTGGCAACCTAAATCGCGCAGTAGATTCCATTGGGCTTCGGTTTCAATCCCTTCGGCCACGAGTTCCATTTCAAGGCTTTGTCCCATCATCACGATGGCTTTCACTAAATTGGTATTTGAGCTATTGCTCAGGGCATTTTCCACAAAGCTGCGATCGATTTTTATCACAGAGATAGGGAATTTCTTCAAATAACTCAAGGATGAATAGCCAGTACCAAAATCGTCGATATAAATCTGCGAGCCTAAATGACGAATGGATTCTAGGGTGGTTAAGCAATGGCTAGCATCGCCCATCAGCATGCTTTCGGTGATCTCAATATGCACGTTTCTTGGGTTGATATGGTGGCGGTTAAAGCATTCTTGCAGCACTTGATCAAATCCTAAACCTCGAGCATTTACACATTGGCGGCTTGAAACATTGATAGCCACGTTAAGGTGTAAGCCAAGTTGCTGCCATTGTCTGAGGTCGTGCATCGCTTGGTTGAGTACCCATTCCCCCATAGGTTCGATAAGTCCTGTTTCTTCAGCGATGCGAATAAACTGGTCAGGAGGGATTAAGCCTAAATCCGGATCTTGCCAGCGGATCAACGCTTCAACACTGCAGACTTTACCTGTTTTCATCTCCACAATCGGTTGATAGTGCAGCGTAAACTCATTCTGTGCCACGGCACGGCGTAGCCGCTGTTCAAGCTCCATACGGGCAAACATGGCTTGGTTCATTCCCGAGGTGAAGTATTTGAAGTTATTGCGGCCGGCGTCTTTTGCCTGATACATGGCCATTTCGGTGTTGCGGGTCAGCGAGCTGACATCTAGCCCATCTTCTGGGTAAACCCCAATCCCAAAGCTGGCGGAAATTTGAATTTCCCGTTCATTCAAGCTAAAAGGCGTCGACAGGGTTTCGATGATATGGCTTGCCATATGCTCGATCGCAAATTCATTGGTGACACGGGGAAGGATAAGCACAAATTCGTCCCCGCCGATGCGGGCGACAAAGTCGGTTTTACCGGCAATATTTTCCAGTCGCTTGGCCACATCTTGTAATAATAAGTCGCCTGTGGCGTGGCCTTGTACGTCATTAATATATTTAAATTGGTCTAAATCAATCAGCAGAATCGCCAGTTTACGGGAGTCATGTTGGGCGAGCTGGATTTCATGCTGCAGCCGCTCATTAAAGAGTTTGCGATTCGGTAATCCGGTGAGCGTATCGAAATGTGCCTGATACCACAGATCCTGTTCATATTGCTTACGTTTACTGATATCCATAAACAAACCAATATGTTGGATTATTTCACCCCGTTCATTACGCACCACTGTAATCGCAAGATACTCGGGATACACTTGGCCATCTTTGCGCTTATTCCAGATTTCGCCTTCCCATTTGCCGTTTTTTTCTAATGCTTCCCACATCGCGGTATAGAAATGGCTTGGATGGCGTTTCGAGCTTAAAAGTGAAGGGCTTCGGCCTTTCACCTCTTCTAAGCTATAGCCTGTGATCTGGCTAAAGGCGGGGTTAACTAATTCGATATGGTTATCGGCATCCGTCACCATAATGCCTTCGGCCGAATAGTTAAAGACCGCCGCGGCCCGATTAAGCGCTTGATTCGCTTTCTGGCGCTCGCTCAGCATACGGTTCATCGCCCGAGACATCCGCGCAAGTTCATCTGAGCCTGACACATCAATATGAATATTCAACTCAGGGTCGGCGGCCATTCGCTGCATATCATTAGCAATTTGGGTGATTTTATCCATAAAGCTACGAATGATTTTCCGCCCTAGCCACAGGGTGATGGTGGCGGTAAATAAGGCGGAGAGCAGATAAATACCTAATAAGGTTAGCGCATGCTGTTGTTGTTCATTACTCTGGCGAGCCATGGTACGCGTGATTTCATTACTAAGCGCGTTCAGCTTATTGATTCTATCTGTGGTTAATGTCCACCAGTGTTTGCTGCTCACTGGGTGGGGAGGCATTAATAATTTATCAATGGCGCTAGTGAGATCGGTATTGTTGATGTGGGCAAGGGCGGTGATTTCAGCGAGCGATAGTTTTTGATCTTTTAATTGTAAGATCTTGGACATGCAGAATTGATACTGGTTAATACTCTCTTCGATAATCTGTACTGCAGGTGCAAGTGAAGGCAGGTTGATTGTTTCGCGGTTGAGTTCTGCGATTTTTTGCTGAATCGTGGCTAAGGATTGATTGAACTTCTCAAGCGATATCAGGCTACCCGTTAATAAGTAATCTTGAAAACTATCGATTAACCCATCGTAACCCAGATTGGCGTTGATGCTTTGTACTAACGTGCTGATATGGATCTGTTGCTCTATTTGTTGACTGATTTTAAGTATTCGCAAGCTTTCCGGTGAGGCTTGTATCTGGCGGATGAGGGAATGTCTGTCAGATATTGAGGCATTGCTGGCATGGGAGATGGCTTGGCCATATTCATACATAATGGTATTGATGGCTTTGTAGTCATTAATGCTGAGGCTTTCTGACAACAACATACGATTGATGGCGCTGCGTTCTTTCACTGCCAACTCTTGCACCATCAGTAGATTCAGTAAATCTGCGTAGGCTCTTGATTGATTAATATCATTGGTGAGTAATTGCAGTTGTTGGATTAACTGCATTAATTCAGAATTAAATTGTTGATATAAATCGATAAATGCAGATGGGTGTTGATCGAGCGCTTCTTGGCGGCTCGATGCCAATTTATGACTTAGCAGCGTTAAACTCGTCAGTTTTTCCTGTAATTGGGTCGATGCCAGTTGGCCACTTAACGCAGTATTCAACGCAAGCAAAGCCGGACTTTTAAGCAGTGCTTCTAGTGCATCAGAGGTCAGTTGTTGCTGTTGCAATAGACGAGTTTCATCTTGAGGCGTAGTGGCGGGGAGTAATTGGGTACTTAATCCATATTCGTTATGAAGTTGATAGAGTAATTCATTGATTTTTGAAGTAGTTTGTATTGCCAAATGGTTTTGAGTGGCAAAGCGATACTCTTTCACAAGTACATACATTCGCGACAGCACAAAAATACTCATCATCAGCAAAGGTAGCAGCGAAAACAGAATCAGTTTCTGTTTCAAGCTGAGATGCTGTAGCGTGGATGGCATACAAACTTACTCCTCAATTGGCCTGATTTGAGACATAAAAAATCAAGGAATTTCCTTGATGGGGTGAAAGCGGAAGGTCAGGCACTGGGTGCGAATATTTAACATAGAAGCCTGTCGCTCGCGACCCTTGGTTTATGGATATCTAATCTAGCTCACGAAATTCAGCTATTTATTATATACACCTAAGATTATATTTTTATTGATGAAATTTTCTCCTAGCAGATAAATTGTTTTGCTGTCTGTGATATCTAGCGTGATTTGATGCTTAACCAAAGTGTTTTATCGAAGTTAAATAAAAAAGGACGCGGGCCTTCGCACGCGTCCTTTAAATTGCATCCTGTTTATGGGGCCAAATTTAGCCTACATTGGCTAATAACGACTTACGGTAAACCACGATATCTTCAATCGTCAGTACAGGCATTTTATGCGCTGCTCCAAAGGCGATAATCTCAGGCAGACGCGCCATAGTACCGTCGGGGTTAGTGACTTCACATAACACGCCAGCGGGCTTGAGTCCGGCCAGTTGCATTAAATCAATAGTGCCTTCGGTGTGGCCACGACGAGTTAACACGCCGCCGGGTTGAGCGCGCAGCGGATACACATGGCCTGGGCGAGCTAAATCGCTTGGCTTAGCATTGTCGGCGATGGCGGTTTTAATGGTGGTGACACGGTCAGCGGCCGAAACCCCAGTGGTTACGCCCACTTTGGCCTCGATACTCACGGTAAACGCTGTGCCATATTGACTCGAGTTGTTTTCGACCATAGGTGGCAGCTCAAGGGCTTTGACCTTTTCATCCGGTAAACACAAACACACGATACCGCTGCATTCGCGAATGAGCATGGCCATTTGCGCATTGGTCAGTGACTCGGCGGCAAAAATTAAGTCGCCTTCGTTTTCCCGATCTTCGTCATCGACCACCAACACACCTTGGCCTTGGCGCAGGGCAGCAAGACCCGCTTCAACGCGTTCGATAGCAGTACCAAAAGGAGCAAGTAAAGACTGATTCATGGTTAATATCCTTCAAAAATACGACATGGGAATATCCAGAATCAGGGCGTGCAGAAATACAGCCATTACCCTAAAGGGGATTGTGCTGTAGCAATCGACCCGCTTTAAGCGCAGGCTTAAAAACGTGATTGCAAAATATGAGGCTAACAGCAGGGATACTTAGCTCAAGTTAATGCCAATTATCCAAGTGTTGTCTTACATTCTCTTCCATCCGGACTCAGTACTGTTGCTTGCGGCAAACAGTCCATTACCGTCGGCTCTGGAATAGTAGCGCTCGATAGGCATTAACCATGGCGAGACAAGCTAGGGCACCAGATCTGCTGACCCCGAATTGCGTTCGGGCGCTCGCGGGCTTTAGTGTGGGGAAATTTATTCACCTCACTATTTACCGCCGGTGGGGAGTTTCACCCCGCCCTGAGAATTGTTGATAGGCTTTGGCCTAAAAACGCGGTTATGTTGCGCCTAATTAATGGTGATGGCAATAACATCGCGCCTGAAATTGGGCAATGTTTGCGCAAGCGCACAATGCCTTGTGATCCTTAAGCAAGCGCAATCTTTAGGAAACTCGCAACTTGAGCTAGCTTGGGTATATCATATCCGGCACATTTACTTATTGGCTTGCCGTCGTGCCCCACGATGGTGTTTGAACGTCACAAGGACGTATACATGCGCTCTCTGCTGCTTACTTTAGGTCTTGCTATGCTATTACCCGGTTGCTCCACTCCAAAAGGGCAAGTCTCTGCGCCCGTTGCGGAAAAAATTCCCCATGTGATGACCTTGCACGGCGTCACACGCACCGATGACTACTATTGGATGCGCGACGATAAACGCCAAGATCCTAAGGTATTAGCGCACCTTAAGGCTGAGAATCGTTATACCCAAGCTTACTTTAAGCCGCTTAAGTCATTGCAAGACGGGTTGTTTAACGAGCTGACTGGGCGTTTAGTGGCTGATGAGTCGAGTGTGCCGTACCAATGGCACCAGCATAGCTATTACCGCCGCTACCAAGAGGGCAGCGAATATCCGCTGATCGCCCGCAAAGGCAGTGACGGGGTTGAGCAAATGATGCTCGATGTGAATGAGCGCGCCAAGGGCCATGAGTTTTATGGTTTAGGTGGCGTTAGCGTCAGCCCAGATGAAACCATGTTGGCCTTCGGTGAAGATGTGTTAAGCCGCCGCGTGTATCACATCTATTTTAAAGATATCGAATCCGGCGCCATGATCACCGATGTGCTTGAAAACACAGAGGGTCGTATCGTTTGGGGCAACGACAATCGCCATGTGTTTTATATCGCCAAAGATCTGCAAACCCTGCTGGGCTACCGCGTATATCGCCACGAACTCGGCACGCCACAATCGCGCGATGTGTTGGTGTATGAGGAGCAAGATGATGCTTATTACATCTCTCTCGGCAAGAGTTTAGATGAGTCGCAAATTGTGCTGTTCCATGAGAGCACTACCACTAGCGAAGTGTCAGTGCTGGATGCTAACGATCCTTTAAGCCTGTTCAAACCTGTTCTGGCGCGGGAAGAAGGCCATGAATACAGTGTCTCTAAGCTGGGTGACAGTTATTACATTCTCACCAACTGGCAGGCGACTAACTTCCGTTTGATGAAAGTGGCGATTAAGGATGCCGCCGATAAATCCAAATGGCAGGAAGTGGTTGCTCACAATCCCAATGCGCGGCTTGAAGATGAGCTGGTGCTGAAGGATTACCTGATTATTCAAACCCGTGAAAATGGCCTGACACGGATTAAAGTGATGCCATTCAATGGCCAAAAGCCTTTTGAGCTGAGTTTCGATGAACCCGCCTATGTGCTGGGTTTAGATGTTAACGCCCAGCAAGATAGCGATAAGTTACGGGTTTTCTACTCCAGTCTGACCACGCCAGAGGCGATTTATGAGTACCACTTAAGCAATCCCGATAGACGCGATCTGCTCAAACAGGATCAAGTGTTAGGCGGCTTCGATGCCAGTGCGTACAAAGCCGAGCGCTTATTTATCACCGCCCGCGATGGCGCTAAGGTGCCAGTGTCCTTGGTGTATCGTAAGGATAAGTTCAAGAAAGACGGCACCAACCCTATGTACCAATATGGTTATGGTTCCTATGGTTACACTGTAGAGCCTGATTTTTCGTCGTCGGTTATTAGTCTGCTCGACCGTGGCTTTGTATATGCCATCGCCCATGTGCGCGGCAGCGAAATGTTAGGCCGCCCTTGGTACGATGCGGGCAAGTTACTGAATAAAAAGAATACCTTTAATGACTTTATCGATGTCACCACCGCCTTAACCGAGCAAGGTTATGGCGATAAAAATAAAGTGGTGGCTTCGGGCGGCAGTGCCGGCGGGCTATTAATGGGCGCGATTGCCAATATGGCGCCTGAAAAGTACTTTGCTATTGCGGCGCACGTGCCCTTTGTGGATGTGGTTACGACCATGCTCGATGAGTCGATTCCGCTCACTACCAATGAGTACGATGAATGGGGTAATCCAAACGACAAGACCTATTTTGACTATATGCTCAGCTACTCGCCCTATGACAATGTTGCCGACCATGAGTATCCCCATCTGTTGGTGACCACAGGTTTGCATGATTCACAGGTGCAGTATTTCGAGCCAGCGAAATGGGTAGCTAAACTGCGTGAAGTGCAAAATAAATGGTACAAACTGGACGATAAGGTGTTGTTATTCGAAGTTAATATGGATGCAGGACACGGTGGCAAGAGTGGCCGTTACCGCCAGTATCAAGACACTGCGCAGGAATATGCCTTCTTCCTAAGCCTGCTCGGCATGACTAAGTAGGCGCCAACGGGTGATCGATTTAGTGATTGAAGCCGCTAATTCAACTCCCTCGGCTAGGCCCCCAAAAGGGGCTAGCCAAGCGCCAGCTGTTAACCAAGTTCAGCTTTCTAGCAAGCCAGAAGCGCTAGGAGCTGAGCAAGCTGTTACTTCGGAGCAAGGTGCGACGTTAGAGATAGAACAAGTCTCGACATGGTATCTGTACCTTATCCGCTGCGCCAATGGCCACTTATACACCGGCATCACCACAGATGTCGCACGCCGATTTAACGAACATCAATCAAGCAGCCCCAAGGCAGCAAAGTACCTGCGCGGCAAAGGGCCATTAACCCTGATGTATCAAGAGCAAGTCGGCACCCGCAGCGATGCCCTAAAGCGTGAAATCTCGGTTAAGAAGTTAAGCCGCGCTCAGAAACTGGCGTTGATTGAAAGTGGGCGTGAAACTGCTAACAGTCTTTTTTCGTCATTCCCGCAATGCTGTTGAGCGTGAATCCAGATCTATTAAATGCATTGAAATGATTAAGCACAGTCATTACAGTGACACGCAGCAAGTACGTCCTTGTATGCTCGACCGTGACATCCATGTCACGGACGGTCACTTCCATGTCACGGACGGTCACTTCCATGTCAGTGCTTAATCCAATTAACCACAGAGTATTCTTTTAGCCCTATATGCTCCGATTTTGTTGTTTCACAGCAGAATTTAACAGTGGGTGTCTCATTAAACTGTGGTGGCCAGGCATCACAAGCAATAGCCAGAAAGACAGACTAGAGCCAATAACTAAGTAAAAATTCACTAAACGCACTTGATTGAAAAATAAATATCCCCATTTATAAATAAATCATTAAAAAGTCATGGATACTGAGATGGAAAGAAGACACAGCGTAATCATTAAGTATCAAGGTGAACATATAGCAATACAGTTACCTTCAGTACCAAAGAAAGGTGAAAGAATTAATTTTGATGGAAAATTACGTGAAATTAAGTCAGTCGAATATGAGTTAAATAACCAAGAACAATCAATCGTTATATTTGTAAACTAACTATTCACGGAAATAATTAGACCTTAAAGCCGCCGTTTTTTGTTTCTATAGTACAGTAAAAAGGGGATTTTAGCCTTTAGATATAGCAAGAGTATTAACAAAATTATGGGCTTGATCCAATCACTAAGTAGCAGTATTTTCTACTTGCACATAACGTTACGTAAAAATTAGGGAAGAGCATGAAAGTTGATTTGGATTATATGGGGAAAATTCTATCTGTTTTTATAGAATCTGACAGAGCACATGCGACATTACATGATTTCGCAGAAAAAGATCTTCGACTTGAGAATGAGCATGGTGAAATTAACCAAAAGCTTTTGTTTCATATTCAGATTGCAATAGATAACTTTTTTTTAGGTACATCAACTTCTAATACAATCCATAATTTAAAGGATATAGGTATCAGTACAACAGATACTGATCTATCGCTGTCAATAAGACAAATCCGCTTAACACAGCGAGGACACGATTTTGCTAAAACGTTGCAAAATAAAGAAGTATTAATAAAATTAAAGACGGAATTTAAAGATGCACCTTTTAATGTAATTTTCGACGGTGGTCAAAAGTTACTAGAGCATTACTTTAAAAAGAAGTTAGATGCTTTATTGGACTAGTAATGTTTGGTGAAATTAGCCAAGCCACTAGTTTATCTATAGTTTATCGAGACACCCACTGTTAAATTTTCTTACAGGAATGATAGGGCTGGAAAAACTCTTTTAGGAATAACAAAGGCAAAAGTCAGGACTGGCATTATTCGGTTATCAATGGTTGCACCCAATCAGGCATTGTTGCGCCAGTGACCTTCTAAAACATGGATGTTTTAGTAGAGCCTACAAGGACGTATCCACGGCGAGTCACTGGTGTAACAGTGCGAAAGCCTGCGGCAGGCAATTAGGGGATACCGTTTAACGAGACCGTTTAGTTTAACGAGACACCCATTGTTAAATTTTGTGAGTGATGCAATAAAAATTAGGCATTACTCGTCTATCAATGGTTGTAAAAGTCATGTAAAAGTCAGGACAGGCATTACTTGGTTATCAATGGTTGCACCCAATCCAGCATTGTTGCGCCAGTGATCTCCTAAAACAGGGATTTTTTAGTAGAGCCTACAGGGACGCGATTTTTAAAACATGAGTACGGCGAGTCACTGGTGTGGCTCATATAAGAGCCTGCGGCAGGCAATTAGGGGATACGATAGCCAGAAGCCATGATGCCGCCTATTTGCCCCTCGAACTATTACCGCAACTAAGTTTTGCTATGGAACTACCCATAGGCAGTATCGATGCCACCACACCTTCTGTTAGTTTTATTCTTGTAAGGTTGATTGTAGCCAGTCAAGAAAGTGTGCGTTATGCCGATTGCTTAGTAGGGCTTTATTGGGGATGTAATAGCAAAGGCCTGATTTTACAGTGTTAGGGCTAACGGCTTGCAATATCCCAGCCTGTACATAGAGTGGTAGCGAAGTTTATCGAGACACCCATTGTTAAATTTTGCCCCACATTTATCGTTGTTACTTTAAATCATGTATTAGCTAAGGTTATGCCTTTTAGAAACCAGCAAATAACTACTATTAATTATCCGTTCGGATAGCGAAAGTTGAATGTCTGGCTTATATATTTATGGAGGGAATAAGCCTGTATCAGGCGTCGTATAAACACATTTGAGCATAGTCATCATTGTCGGGGTTTACATGCGTAATCTAAAGATAAATCATCTTTTACTTGGAGCTTTTGCAATTCCCATGATTGCGATTCTTGGGTTAGCCATGCTAGCGATAGGTAAAATGCAAGTCATTAATGAGCAATCCACCGTCATAGCCAATGACTGGCTACCATCCGTGCGCGTTATAGAACGACTGAATGGCCAAACGGCAGATCTTAGGGTGTTAGAATCCCGTCATATTCTCTCGTTGGACGATGCTCAAATGCGAGATACTGAACGCGAATTGGATAAAATAAAAGCGAAAATTGACGAATCTATACGCACCTATCAACAACTGATCACCGAGAATGAAGAAAAAGTCATATTCAATGATTTTAATCGCTTATATAAGGAGTACCTGGGAATTCAGCAGAAGCTTCTCACTCTCTCAAGGGCAAACAAGAATGAAGACGCCAAACAACTGCTGTTAACCGAATCTCTAAATGCTTATAACGAATACTCGGATTTATTACTCCAATTATCTGATTTAAATAGCAAAGGAGCACAAGCTGCGAGCAATCATGGTGATGAGATTTACGATGAATCGATTAAAATAATGCTATTTATCTTAGTCATTGTTTCGCTATTGGTATTTGCTACATCGATTATCATATCGAGATTTATTGTAACTTCGATTAAGACAGTTCAGGCCTTTATTTCTAAATTAGCAAATGGCGATCTTACAGATCGAATTAACGATATTGGTAATAACGAATTAGGTCTATTGGCAAAGGGCTGCAATGATACTGCTGATAAAATTTCTGAAATGACCGAGCAGTTGATTAACGTTGCCGATAATACAGCGACTTCTGCGGAAGTATTGGCCTCCACTATGAATCAGGTTGAAAATAACTCTAAGCAAATGCTGGTTCAGGTTGAACAAATCGCGACCGCACTCAATCAAATGTCCAGTACAGCCCTAGAAGTGAGTAAAAATGCATCTGAGGCTGAAACCAGTGCAAGGGAGGCAATGGATAATGTCACTGTGGGTAATAAATCCCTCGGTGAATCTGATGTCATTTCTGAAAAAATCGGCGCGGCCATTCGTGATTCAGGAGCCATAGTGAATCAACTAAAAGATTATTCGATAGAAATTGGCTCTGTTATTGACGTTATTACCAGTATTTCCGAACAAACTAATTTACTGGCATTAAATGCTGCAATTGAAGCAGCACGGGCCGGAGAAGCAGGACGCGGTTTTGCTGTAGTGGCAGATGAAGTACGCTCACTTGCCGCTAAAACACAACAATCGACTATTGATATTCAAGGGATCATTTCCAAGCTACAGTCTCAAGCAGGAAAAGCTGATCATTACATGAAAGCAAATACAAGTTTGTTAGATGAATCTCAAATGGTTTCGGAAAAGGTACGTAACGCTTTCCATGGTATTTCCACGTCGGTCAATACAATTTCCAATGTCAATACTGTCGTTGCAACGGCTTCTAGCGAACAATCAAGTGTGACTGAAGATATCTCCCAAAATATTTCCTCTACAGTTGAAATAGTCGACCAAAACGTAATGGGTATTGGCAGTGCCAGCAAGGCCTGCCAAGATGTGTTGGCTGAAGCTGGTAAACAAAAGCAACTACTTGCCTTTTTCAAAACAAAACGTCGATATTGAGTGAGTAAGTCGACACTAAAAAAGTCATGACAGGCATTACTCGGTTATCAATGGTTGCACCCAATCCCGGAAAGTCTCAGACTCAAAAAAAGATGCCACTACAAGGGGTTAGTGGCATAAAGTGCATAAGATTGTCCATGGAACGGTAACGCAAAAGGGGTGGGTAGAAGACTGACATTTGGTTGGGTACTGCAACATCAGTCTCTACGCCGGGAAGTTGGTGGAGCGGTAACGCTATTGGTCTAACGGGCTTAGAGTTTGCTTACTGGGCCATCGATTTTATCGAAGCTCACATCACCTGAACCTGACGAGAGAATGGTTAAGCCCTTAGTGTTCACCACATTGATATCGCCTGAGCCATCGTTGATGGTGACTGTGCTTTGCACATTAGCGACTTCAATTTCGCCTGAACCATCGTCAATGGTGATGCTGCCTTTAATATCATTAACTTGGATACCACCAGAGCCGTCGACAATGGCAAGGTTGCCGTTGACTTGGCTGACTTCAATCGCGCCAGAACCATCGTCGATACTGACATTATTGCCGCCATGGATAACCAGTTCGCCTGAGCCATCCTTGACCTTGATATCCGCAGTCATCTTGTTGATAAACACAGCACCTGAGCCATCGTCGATATCTAGCGCTAATCCGGCTGGCACTTGTAGTTTCAAATCGATATAGGGAGAGTAATTGCTAAAGCTGCTATGGGATTCAAAGTCGGCCTTAAGCTTGGCTTTGTTGGCCTTTTTCTCAAGGGTGAGAATGACTTTGCTATCGTCATTGCTATAGATATCAGCGACTAATTTAATTTGGGTTAGGCCTTCGACACCGATGATTTCAAGGCTGCCCGCACCTGTTTCGGCAACGAGCTCCTGTAAGTCTTGAGCATCGAGGCTGAGTTCACGTTGCTCGTGGTCTAAATCCGGCATGCCAGCGGCGTTCACATTGATAATGCAGCCAGTGAGTGACACGCCAACCGTAAAGAGGGCGACAAATCCGAGGGTGAATATAAAAGGGCGTAGTGACATTTTCTTCTTCCTTGTTATCGACACTCGACGACCGACTGAGTGCTGAGCTATTAGCGATAAGCTTGATATCAGTCGAGATTGCACATCCTATGCCAATTTTAAAATATATTAATAATCATGTAGATAAGTTAAATGTGTCCGCTTGGACGAGGGCGGACATGTCCGCTGAATAAGTGATTTTTCCCAAAGAGTGGTGAAATTACTCACTTATTCAGTTAGCGTGTGTTCAACATTCCAGCTTGATAAAAGCGTAACCAGAAAGGATTCATATGGATTACTTAACGACCAATAAAACCGCCTGGGATGCTCGCACTCGGGTGCATTTAACCTCTGATTTTTATGATGTTGAAGGCTTTTTGAGTGGCAAAACATCCTTAACGGAAATCGAGCTAAACGAGCTTGCGGTGACGGGCAAAAGCCTACTGCATCTGCAATGTCATTTTGGTCTAGATACCCTGTCGTGGGCGCGAATGGGCGCAAAGGTGATAGGAGTCGATTTATCCGAGGTGGCGATTGCTGAGGCGCGCAAGTTGGCGCAGCAGACGCAGTTGTCCGCCGAGTTTATCTGTAGCGATGTCTACAGCGTAGCGGGCAAGGTTGAGCCGCAAGATATTGTTTTTACCTCCTATGGTGCCATTGTGTGGCTGCCGGATTTAACACTCTGGGCGCAGACCATTGCGGCGTGTTTAAAGCCCGGCGGACAGTTTTATATGGCCGAGTTTCATCCGGCGCAGCAGCTATTTGATGGTTATAGCTATTTTAATCGCGGTGAGCCAGACATTGAGCAGGAAGGGACCTATACCGAGAATGCCGGTGATGAGCAGCAAACCTTAATGTGCTGGTCACATAGTTTGTCTGAGGTGATCAATGCCTTATTGCAGGCGGGCTTAGTGTTGGAGTTCTTCCACGAATTTGCGTTTAGCCCCTATAACTGTTTTGCAGGGCTAGAGGCGCAAACCGATGGCCGTTATGTACTAAAACACCAAGGGCAACAGGTGCCCTTGGTGTATAGCATTAGCGCGCGTAAGCCTGCTTAATCCTTGCCGTTTTTAACTGCGGGATTAACGGCTACGGTAGACTGGATACTTAAGATATTGATTATCGTAGTAAGGACTGCGCTCATAGAACCAGCGTAAGCGTGCCTCGGGATCGGCAGCAAACGCTGGGTTTTCCAGCGCTTTGTTAAATTCCGCCTGTAGCTTGGGATCTTCCTTAAGCATCTTGGCGGCCAGCGGCTCTACGGCGTAGTCCTCAATGTATTCGGTACGGGTAAAGATAGGGTTGAAGAAGCCCCATTGCAGTAATGAGTCCGGTGATTGTGGCTCAAGCAGTAAAATCGCCAGATCGCCTAAGGGTTGATCTGTACTGATTTTCACTGTGCCTGCGGGCAAGGTGGTGGTCAGTTTCGCCAGTGTCGAGTCGGTCTTCACTGTGAGTCGCCCCTCGAACGCTTTGGTATTAAACACCGGATTGCTCAGGCTATATTGCTGCAATTTAAGCTCTGTTGGCTTGCTTAAACGTGTCATCCGAATGCCGTGTAGATTCAAGCGGTCAATCACTTGCGTCCACTGGGCGGGAATATAGTAAGCACTCGGGCGAGTGACTTTAATATCGGGCACGGTTTCGGCCATCACAGGCAGGTTAGGGTACAGCTTAGGCTCGCCTGTCCAACGCACTACCTCGGTGCCGCTAATCGGACTCTGCTCAAGAGTGTAGTCGATGCCTTTAAAATCCCAGCCTTTAGCCAGTGGTGCCGATTTCCACGTTAATGTGATCAGTGGCGAGGCGCGGTATTTATCCTCTTGAATTGCACTCTTTAACTTGGTCGCTTGGTCGCCCACGGTTTTAAGGGTTTGCTCAAGCATTACATATGTGCCAAGTACGCGCTGCTTAAAGGGTTTTAAGCTGTGGTTCTCAATCAAAATAGTCGGCAGATGGCGGGCATCACCATAACCATTAGAGAAGCGTGGGCTCGGGTTCCACAGTGACATGCCCTTAGTGATATCGGTATTGTCGATGGCGAAAATCAGCGGACCTGGAATATGGCCCTGGGCGCTTAGCGCGGCTTCTACCGCTGGGCGATAGCTATTTTCGAGCCAGCGGAAACTAGCGGGACTCAAGCCTTGGGCGAGGTTGTAACCGAAGGTGATATCGTATTGGTAATCGATGCCGTCGGTGACATGCACATCGATATACAGATCCGGTTGCCACACATTAATTGCCCGCAGCATATGCTGCATTTCTAGGGTGTCGGCCTTAGCATAGTCGCGGTTAAGGTTGAGGTTATTGGCATTGGTGCGCCAGCCCATATTCACTGGGCCTCGTTGGTTTACGCGATTAAATTCGCCGCTGCGCTCATGGGCATCCACACTAAACATAGGTACAAACAAGAGGTTGGCTTTTTCGATTAGATCGCTTTTGTCGCCTTTAACTATATCCCGCAGTAGCATCATGCCGGCATCTTTACCGTCGATCTCGCCTGCGTGGATCCCCGCTTGTACTAACACCGTTGGCTTAGTGTTTTGCTTGAGACGCGCCGATTCGTTAATGCCTTCACTGCTGGCGACATACATCCAAATATCGCGGCCTTGAGGGCTCTGACCTAGGCTGACTTTTTGCAATTTAGTGGTTTCGGCTGCCAATCGGTCGAGCCATGCGATGGTGTCGTCATAGCTTGGGCTTTCGGTGCCGTTGCTTTGCTCGAAGGGCGTCGCCCATTCGTTATCGGCGCTGAGTAACAGAGCTTCGCTGCCACCATGCCACGTGATGCTCGGCGGGAGAATGGCATCATTGACAAAGGTATTAGCGCGAGTCGGTGTCGCTGTGACTTCGGGAGCGGTTTCTATCGCGCTCAAAGCGCTACCGCTGGCATTTGTTTCAACCGCGTCGGTTTTAGCGGCCTCAGTGCTGGCAACTTCAGCGTTGGCAGCTCCAGAATTAGTCACTTCGGGTTGTGCGACTTCGGTATTCGCGGCAACGGCTAACTGGGCTGTGAATAATGAGCCCGCCGATAAGCAGGCAATGGCGATAACGGAAGGGGAAAACAAGCGCATGAAAACAGTCCACACATCGAATTTTTATTAGGGCGGTATCTTTTCATTAAGCCCCTACAAGTGCAAGGGCTGCCAAGGGTTTATCTTGGTCTGAGGGAGTGGTTTTTCGCTGCTATTCCCGTGGTGACGGCCTATGCGCGCTTGGTAGTTTTATGTAACACGGTTTGTCCGCGATAGGCGACTTCGATAATCTCGATATCGGCGTAGAGAGCTTCGACGGCAATGGCAAGTTGATAGATAAGCCAGCCGTATCCCGTGAGGGCAAATCCCTGTGCGACTTCATTTGCCAAAGGGGGCGAATTTGGTGTCTGAGCGGCCAAGCTAAGTTGTAATCTGTGTTGCAACTCTTGCTCTAATGCATTTGGTAGTGTGGGCAATGTGGCTGTTTTACCTGCAACAAATTCGCTAAGGCGTTGCAGATAAGCCGTAAGCTCGGCGGCGACTTTGTTGATTTGGTGGTAAGCCTCTTTGTCGGCCTCCTGCCAGCGACTCAAAGGTAATAATTCGAGCAGGGTGATCAGCCGCACCTGTTTATTGACTAATTCCGCCAGCAGCACTTTATGTTTTTTTAGGGTTTTGCTTTCCCACTCGAGGGAGAAAAACAGTTTCTTCTGGGTTAATACCGCCTTCATCGCCGCTTCGAGTTCGGCGCGAAAATCTAAATCATGGTTGGCTGGCGCCTGTAAATGTTGGGTCAGCACCTTGGCCATATTATCGATGGCATTGGCGAGCTGACTACGCCAGTCCTGCTTGGCTTTAATCGGGAAGATAAACAGCGACACCAGAATCGCGATAACACAACCCAGCAGAATATTGGCCGTGCGCCATAGCGCCTCAGAGGTATCATGATTAGCATCGCCCACCACTATAATAATGGTGAATCCCGCCACCAGATAGGCATAGCTGTAGCGTCCCGCCGAGATAAAACAGATCAGCGTCACCCCTAAAATTAACAGCCCCATAATCAGCCAATAGCTGTCGAGTGTGGCCACTAACATCACACCATAAGCCGAGCCTAAACAAGTGCCTACCGCCCGTTGTAGCGACTTTTCAATCGCACCACCCACCTGTGGTAGACTCATCATAATGATCACAATCGTCACCATGCTCCAAATAAAATGCGGCGGTGACCAAATGGCATTAATGGTGACGGCAATCAGCAGGGCGAGGCCGAGTTTGAGGGCGTGAATGGCGCGGAAATGGCGATAGATAAAGTCGGCAAAAGGGCTTGCAGGGGCAAAGACGGACATAATGCAACACTCCTTTGGACTGATGGTAGCCAAGTCATTATCGCAGAAACGCACTTCGCCCGTGTGGTTGGGCTGATAAAGAAATGCAAATTGCGAGGCGGCGCTGTTTGAGCTTAGTCCAAGGCACCGCCAAGATCACATTAAAGCTAGGTAATTGATATTAAATCAGTAAGATAGCGTGCAGTCTGTACAAAGCTCCGTCATAAAAAGGCTTGAATAAGCAAGCCTATTCAAGCCTTAGGATGCGCGTGCGTGTTAACTCGGTTCTTGAGTCGGTTGCTCCGCAGTGTACTTATCCATAATCACGGCACAGGCGGCGTCACCTGTGATGTTTAGCGCGGTGCGGATCATGTCAAACACTCGGTCGAGGGCGAATAACAGCGGTAAACCATCAATGGGAATACCCGCAGCCAATAGCACTGCGACCACTAAAAATGACGGACCTGGCACACCCGCTTGGCCAATGGCGCCTAAGGTGGAGGTAAAGATAATCGCAGCATAGGCGGTCATTGATAGGTCAATGTTGTACATTTGCGCGAAAAACATCGCGACCAGACCATAATAAATCGCGTTGCCGCTCATATTGATGGTGGCACCTAAAGGCAGCACAAAGGCAGTGGTGGCCTTAGAAACCTTAAGATCTTCTTCGCAGGTTTCCATATTTACTGGCAGCGTTGCCATTGATGACGCCGTCGACAGTGCCATCACCTGCGGCTTTTTCATCGCCGAAATAAATTGGCGTGCCGATACCTTAGAAAACAGCTGGACCACTAAGGGGAAGAACACAAAACCGTAGATCAGAATCGCGGCCACAAACACGGCAAACAGCTTAAACACGACTTCTAAGGCATCGAAACCGAAGGTGCCGACGGAATCGGCCATCAAGCCAAATACCCCAATAGGGGCTATCACCATCACGCAGTTGATCATCCACACAAAGGCGTCGACTACGGTATTTAACGCTGCCATGATGGGTTTAGCGCCATCACCTTTGACCTTCGTCAGTGCGATACCAAAGAAAATACTAAACACCAGTATTTGAAGGATATTTCCGCCGTTTAGCGATTCGAACACATTGGTTGGGATCATGCCGATAAAGGTGTCGATCACTCCGGGGAGTGCACCATGTTCGGCGGTCACTTCCATCAAGCCATTGCCACTGTGGGCGGTAAAGTCAACACCGGCGCCGGGTGTAAACATCTTACCCATCACTAATGCCAAAGCGACGGCAAGGCCTGAGGTGACAATAAAGAAGCCAAAAGTGCCCACGCCAATCTTACCCGCCGAGGGGCTATCACCTAAGCTGGCGGCGCCACTGATGATTGACACCAGTACCAATGGGATCACTAGCATTTTGATTAAATGGATAAAAATGGTACCAAGCGGTGCGAAGATACTCGCACTTTCACCCATGATAAAACCCACCAGTGCGCCAATAATCATGGCGATAACCACTTGTACACCAATGTTGCCTAATAAACTCTTGCTCTTCATTCTTGCGAAACTCCCCGGTTGCCGCGGCATTTTGTGTCTTAAGACTCGTTATCTATTTACAGGTCAGCCTTTGCTTTTAGCGTAAAAAGCTCAGCCCCGATAGGTTTTTTGGGCGCCTAAGGTATCACAGTTGCTGTAACGGTTTTTGTGAAACATCATCAACCTTGGTTTGAAAATAACCAAAACCTAAATAACATGACCTATAAATAAATAATATTTAAAAATTATCGTATTAAAATGGTTTTTATTTAATTCAGACTTGTTTTTTGTCCATCGAATTGATGAATTGTGATTTAGGCTTTGATGGGCGCAGATATCCTCTCGTATTCTTGGCACCGGTTGAGTCGCGATAATTCCCATCTTTTACTTGTATGAATCTTGAGAGTGGGGAATAGCCAAATAGCCTCCATGACTATTCAACTCTTTGACTTACTCGGTTTTCCCTATGACAACACCATTTCGAGGACATTATGAATATCACTTCATTCTTTGGTAAACCTGAGTCGTTACAGTGCTGGATAAGAAAGTGCATCGAACAACCTAGATTAAGTTATTGGCTGGTCTATCAAGATCTTGATCAAGGTAAATCCCTTCAACTGACCACATTGTTGTTCCCGATAGTGGTTAGGGCGTGTTGACGTTTCGAGATTAGATTTTGTTCGTTCTGGCAAGCACGTGCTCGCGAAACGAGGAATGAAGTGTAGTTATTCTACTCAAATGACGAGTGACAAAGAGCAAGGGCTTGCCAGGCGAACCCTTCGGGCAGCATTTGGCTGGCGTTTCTGCTGCGTTATTGTCCGTTTATGTAGAGTAACTACACTGCACGGACTTTGCCTTGCATAAAAGCCAGCCAAACTGCTGCAAAAACAACCATGAAACGTCAACACGCCCTAATATGAGGGATCTATCGGATGCCGAAATCGATGCCTTTGAGGATGATTTAGGCCGGAGTGACTATGGTTATCTGCTAAATACGGATCAAATCGAGGATGTCATTGCTAATCTTAAGCAGCAAAAAGCTCAGCCCAGTGAACAGGAACTGCTTGAAGCTATCATCTTTTACTATGAGCGAGATGCGTTTATCGATATTAAAGTATTTGTATTTACATGTTTTAAATCAGATGAAATGCCGACGTTTTACGTCGGCATCGGCGTTTAAAGCGAGGTGGTAAGTGGTGCAGTGTTTAGTGGTTATTGAGGATCGAGTGCCCTGTTTTTTATGAATTCAATGTTGCTAGCACTCGATACCTCTTTTCGCCCTAAGGCATTGCTGGGAAAGTGAATGAACTACCGATACCTAATGGCAGACCTAATGCCCAATATGCCAATAAGAAACCGCTCCAAAGCAGGAGAAAACTGATTGAAAACGGCAGCATCAGCGCCACTAGGGTACCAATGCCTGACTCCTTAACGTATTTTTGGCAAAACACTACTATCAGCGGAAAATAAGGCATCAGCGGGGTAATGATATTGGTCGACGAGTCGCCCACGCGGTAAGCGGCTTGAGTCAAATCGGGCGATACGCCCAGCTCCATTAACATGGGTACCATAATGGCACCAATCAACGCCCATTTGGCTGAGGCTGAGCCGACTAATAGATTGACAAACGCGGTGAGAAACACAATCCCCACCAAAGTCACACCCATCGGAAGAGCCAATTCTTTCAACGCCAACGCGCCTTTAATGGCCATTAATGCACCTAAATTGGATTGGCCAAACGCATAAATAAACTGAGCACAGAAAAAGGCCATAACGATGTAATAACCCATGCCGCTCATGGACTTACTCATGCCTTGAATAATGGCTCTGTGGTTATTCGCCGTACCCGCAACATAGCCATAGACTATGCCTGGCACGAGGAAGAACACAAAAATAATCGCCACAATGGAGCGCATTAATGGTGCGGAGGCACTGGTTAAGGCGCCGTCAGTAGCGCGCCAAGCAGAGTTGTCACCATAGGCGGTGAATACTAATCCTAATGCACACAATAACATGGATAGCATCGCAAATCTGAGTCCGCGGCGCTCATGGGGTTGCAGCTCATCAAGTGTGGGGAGTGTTGCTGGATCGCCATTTACCGCAGTGTTTTTTAGGCGCGGTTCGATGATCTTATCGGTAATAAACCAGCCAACTAAGATAATTAACACGGCTGAAGCTGACGTAAAGAAAATATTATTCAGTGGGTTAATTGTTAATGTTGCGGCAGCTGGGTCGGCCGATAATCTTGCGGCCGCCTGAGTTAAGCCCGCTAACATAGGATCAAGACTCGATGGCACGCCCACTGTTGCAGAAAAACCACCGGATACGCCAGCAAAAGCGGCGGCAATACCGGCTAGGGGATGACGACCCGCAGCATAGAAGATCACCGCGCCCAGTGGGATAACGAGTACATAACCTGCGTCAACCGCGACATGGCTCAGGATACCCACTGCGATCAGTACCGGAGTGAGTAAAATCTTGGGTGTCACGGATAAAATTGAGCGCAGCCCCGCATTAATAAAGCCTGTATGTTCTGCAACACCTAAGCCAAGCATTGCAACCAGCACGACACCGAGCGGCGGAAAAGTCACAAAGGTTGATACGAGTGTTGAGGTAAAGGCGGTTAATGCACCGCCTTCGAGCATATTGACGACTTGAATCGGGTTACCCGTTCGGGGATCGATTTCATCAAAACTGACGCCCGATAACCCCCAAGAGATCAGCCAGACCAAGCCTAGAAATAGTGCAAATAATACTGCGGGGTCGGGGAGTTTATTCCCTACTGTTTCGACAGTATTGAGAAATCGCTGGAATCCTGTGGCAGGTTTATGATTTTCCATTTGGGTGCCGCTTCCTAAAAATGATGATTGTTATTGGTGATTATAAAAACGCAGCATTAATTTAAGCTTGGTTTAACTAATCGATAAGAAATAAAACACATAAAAATCTAACGCAGCGACGTTAGTGCGGGTGGGTTTTAGTTACAAAATTAACCGACAAATAAAAAGCGCGGGTTCATCACTGAATCCGCGCTTTTTTACTCAACAATGTGTTTGATTACATTATCTAAATGAATCCGCTACGCGTTTATGCCTTTGGGCCAGCGTTACGGATGGCGTCTGACACTTGATACTTCGCGAAGTTCTTAGTGAAGGCTTCGGCCAGTTTTTGGGCGTATTCGGCGTACAGTGCTTTATCGCTCCAAGTGTTCACTGGGTTGAGTAGATTGCTGTCGACACCGCTAACCGCTACAGGCACCGCGAGGTTTAAGGTATCTAAATGAACGGTTTCAACGTTTTTCAGCTCGCCGCTGACAATCGCATCGACAATGGCGCGGGTGGTTGGGATGTCGAAACGTTTACCAATACCGTGTGGGCCGCCAGTCCAGCCAGTGTTAACTAGGTATACTTGGCTACCGAATGATTCGATACGCTTCATCAGCAGCTCAGCATACACGCCCGCAGGACGTGGGAAGAACGGCGCGCCGAAGCAGGTAGAGAAGGTTGACTGAATCGCAGAGGTTGAGCCGATTTCAGTCGAACCGACTTTCGCCGTGTAGCCAGAGAGGAAGTGGTAAGCCGCTTGCTCTTTGCTCAGGATAGAAACTGGTGGCAACACGCCAGACACGTCGCAGGTTAAAAACACCACTGCGTGAGGCTCGGCGCCACGGTTGTCTTCTTTACGCTGGGCGATATGCTCGAGCGGGTAAGCCGCACGGGTGTTTTCCGTCAGGCTGCTGTCTTTGTAGTTAGGTACGCGGTGCTCGTCCATTATCACGTTTTCCAGCACAGTACCGAAATGAATCGCATCCCAAATCACAGGCTCGTTCTTTTGGCTCAGGTCGATACATTTGGCGTAGCAGCCGCCTTCGATGTTGAATACGCCGCCCGGTGCCCAGCCGTGCTCATCGTCACCGATCAGGAAGCGTTTTGGATCCGCAGACAGGGTGGTTTTACCTGTACCCGACAGACCGAAGAATAGGGTGGTGTCGCCGTCTTTACCTACGTTTGCCGAGCAGTGCATTGGCAATACGCCTTGGGCTGGCAGCAGGAAGTTTTGTACAGAGAACATCGACTTCTTCATTTCGCCAGCGTATTTCAGGCCCGCTAGCAACACTTTGCGCTCGGCAAAGTTTAAGATCACCGCCGCATCTGAATTGGTGCCATCACGCTCAGGAACACAGACGAAGTCTGGTGCGTTGATGATTTGCCATACAGGCTTGTCTTGACGGTTAAATTCTTCTGGGATGATAAAAAGGTTGCGGGCGAACAGTTGGTGCCAAGCGTATTGAGTCGTCACGCGCACTGGCTGGTAATGTTCTGGGTCTGCACCGACTTCGAGGTCAGATACAAACAACTCTTTATCGGCGAGGAATGCTTCTACACGCGCCCATAATCCTTCAAAAGCACCGGGTTCAAATGCTTGGTTGACGGGTCCCCATTCGATATCAGCCGCTGAACTAGGTTCTTTAACAATAAAACGATCGCCAGGAGAGCGACCTGTGCGTGTACCGGTTTTGGCAACCAGCGCACCATTGGCGGTTAATTCACCTTCGCCGCGGAGCAGGGCAAATTCGACCAGTTGTGCTGTTGAGGGGTTGTAATGAACGCGGTTTAATCCATCCGCCATAGTGAGGTCTCCATTGACTTGTATTTGTAAGGTTATTTTTTATCGATCGTCTGCCGATTTTGCTTTTATTTATCGCCCGAGGCGTGCTAGGGGACAAAGTGTGCCGATTGTATCCTATCCGTAGCTAAAGTGTGAGCTGGATCATTGAGGTGGTACAAAAAAGGGCACCCAAGGTGCCCTTTTGACAGTAAGTAAAAACTTACTGCTGGGTATTTGAAGTGGTGCCATTGGCATAGATTGCTGCAACATCAATAGCATCGAACACGTATTTCGCATTGCAGTATTCACAGTCCATGTCGACCTTACCGTCTTCCGCCAGAATGGCTTCGACTTCGGCTTGATCGATGGTTTTAATCGCCGCCGCACTGCGCTCGCGTGAGCAAGTGCATTTAAAGCTGACTTCGATAGGATCGAATAGACGCACTTCTTCTTGATGATACAAGCGGTGTAATACGTCCTGCGCTTCTAGGGTGAATAACTCTTCCGCCTTGATGGTCGCTGTCAGCTGACATAAATGCTCGAAGTCGGCATTGTGGTCTTCTTGGCTTGGTAATATTTGCAGGAACATGCCAGCAGCTTGTTTACCGTCGGCAAATAGCCACATTGCTGTGGGTAATTGCTCTGACTGGTTAAAGTAGTCTTCGACACAGGCGGCTAAGGTGGGTTTATCAAGGGCGACCACGCCTTGATAGCGTTCGCCTTCGTCCGGTGTGAGGGTGATAACCATATAACCTTGGCCAAACAGGTCGGCTAGGCTGGCATCGTCGGCTAACTCGCCATCCCAGCGGGCGATACCGCGTAATTGCTGCTGGTTATTGCCATTGATCACCGCCAGCGATACTGGGCCATTCCCTTGCAACTGCACGCTAATATCACCGCTAAATTTTAGGGTGGCGGTTAATAAAGAGGTCGCCGCTAGCAATTCGCCGAGCAGGGTTTGCAGCACAGGAGGATAGGCATGTGAACCTATTACCTGCTGATAGCTGTCTTGCAATTGCACCAGTTCACCACGCACATCGGCATTATCGAACAGGTAGCGGTGTAAAATATCTTGGGTCATTTTGTATCTCACTATTAGGTAACTTTTACGTAATTCTTAGCATTCTTTAAATCGGATAAGTTGGCGTCGTTGCTTTTTATCCGGTTTATGGTCGGGTGCAGGATTATTAAGAATATTCAATCGTCTTGCTTCGGCATTTAACGCGCGTTTAGCGATGCTGGCGGCGGTTTCTTCGTACAATTCCTGTGCAATTGATGCACTTTGGCGTGATTCTGATAATTTTTTTATGACGATCTCTTTATCGTCATAACCTTGTCGTATCTTAAGGACGGCACCTATCTCAGCATTCTTACTAGATTTGGTGCGCGCACCGTTGTAATGTACTTTGCCGCCGTTGATCATTTCTTTGGCTATGGCTCGGGTTTTATAAAAACGTGCGGCCCATAACCATTTATCGAGTCGAACGCTGCCACTGTCGCCTGAACTTTGTGTCATAGTGTCTCCAAGATAAAAGATCGATGAGTTCACATGCTGAGTAATAAAATGCCTAAGTCGCATTGCTATTATGTTAAAGAGTGGTGCGCTTCACACCCTTTTTAGGCGGGCAAAGTTAGCATAAATGGCCAATTTTCGCCAATTGCAATACTGTTATGGGGTTGTTGCCAAATGCGGCCTAGGTTAGCATGTGGCGAACATGATAATTTTTATAATCAGAACAGAGACCTGTATTGAGGGTCCACATAAATATGGATTTATTAGATAACGTTATCGCAAAAGCTGCAGGTATTCCGCATAAGCCGTTGAGTCAGGTTGTTTTCTGGCTTGGTTTTATTCTGAGTTTACTCTTAGCCGCGCAAATTACATGGAAACTCGTGCCTACCACCTCTTCTCCTACAGCATGGTCTCCCACTGCGGTGACCACGGCGGGTAAAGGGGCTGGGCAAATTGATCTGGCAGGATTACAGCAACTCGCACTTTTCGGCAAAGCCGACGCCAAGGCGGATAAACCTAAAGTCGAAGTGGTCGAAACCGTAACCGATGCGCCAAAGACTTCCCTTTCTATTCAACTGACGGGGGTGGTGGCATCCACCGCTGACCAAAAAGGTCTAGCGATTATTGAATCCAGTGGTAGCCAAGAAACCTACAGCTTGGGTGATAAAATTAAGGGTACATCCGCTTCGTTAAAAGAAGTCTATGCAGACCGGATTATCATTACCAATGCGGGTCGCTATGAAACCTTGATGCTTGATGGTTTGGTTTACACCAGTCAAAGCCCAGCGAATCAACAATTACAAAAGGCCAAGAGCGGAAAAGCTGAAGTCGTTAGCCGAGTGGATCAGCGCAAGAATGCTGAAATCTCTCAAGAGCTGGCCGAATCTCGCAGTGAACTCTTAGCCGATCCCAGTAAAATTACTGACTATATTGCGATTTCGCCCGTGAGACAGGGAGAAAACGTTGTTGGCTATCGCCTCAATCCTGGCAAAGATGTGAACCTATTTAAGCAAGCAGGCTTTAAACCCAATGACCTTGCTAAATCGATTAATGGATACGACCTGACCGTAATGAGTCAGGCGTTAGAAATGATGAGCCAATTGTCTGAATTAACTGAAGTTTCTGTTATGGTTGAACGGGAAGGGCAGTTGGTTGAAATCATGTTTAGTTTGCCGCAATAACACGCGTTAGGGGAAAGTAAAATAATGAATAACAAACGGATTCGACGCAAACTGATTGCTGGAGTTGTGGCGGGCGCCACTATGCTGACCTCGCAATTTGTTTGGTCTGAACAATATGCGGCCAACTTTAAAGGCACTGATATTCAAGAGTTTATCAATATTGTTGGTAAAAACTTGAACAAAACCATCATTGTTGACCCGACGATTCGCGGCAAGATCAACGTTCGCAGCTATGATCTGCTCAATGACGAGCAGTATTACCAGTTCTTCCTCAACGTGCTGCAAGTATACGGTTATGCCATCGTCGAGATGGAAAATAACGTTATCAAAGTGATCAAAGACAAAGATGCGAAAACCGCGGCGATTCGTGTTGCTAATGACAACGATCCTGGCCTAGGCGATGAAATGGTTACCCGCATCGTGGCGTTGTATAACACCGAAGCCAAGCAATTAGCACCATTATTACGTCAGTTAAACGATAACGCTGGTGGTGGTAACGTAGTGAACTACGATCCATCAAACGTGCTGATGCTCTCTGGCCGCGCTGCGGTGGTTAATAAGTTAGTTGAAATCATTCGCCGTGTAGATAAACAGGGTGATACCTCTGTTCAAGTCGTGCCACTTGAATATGCTTCTGCTGGCGAAATGGTGCGAATTATCGATACCCTGTACCGCGCGACAGCTAACCAAGCGCAGCTTCCCGGACAAGCGCCTAAGGTTGTTGCCGACGAGCGGATTAACGCCGTAGTGGTCAGTGGTGATGAAAAGAGTCGTCAACGGGTGGTGGAGCTGATCCACCGTCTCGATGCCGAGCAAGCCAGCACGGGCAATACGAAAGTACGTTATTTACGTTATGCCAAGGCCGAAGACTTAGTTGAAGTGCTAACCGGTTTCGCCCAAAAGTTGGAAGGTGAAAAAGATCCTAGCGCTCAGGCAGCGGGTGGTGGCAAACGTCGTAATGAAATCAATATTATGGCCCACACTGATACTAACGCATTAGTGATCAGCGCTGAGCCAGATCAAATGCGCACTATTGAAAGCGTGATCAACCAACTCGATATTCGCCGCGCCCAAGTATTAGTAGAAGCCATTATCGTGGAAGTTGCCGAAGGCGATAACGTCGGCTTTGGGGTGCAATGGGCCGCGAAAGCGGATGGTGGCACTCAGTTCAATAACTTAGGCCCAACCATAGGCGAGATTGGCGCGGGTGTATGGCAGGCGCAGGATAAAGAAGGAACCTATATCACTAACCCAAGCACGGGCGAGGTGATTGGCCAGAACCCAAAAACTAAGGGTGATGTGACCTTGTTGGCGCAGGCCTTAGGTAAAGTGAATGGTATGGCATGGGGTGTAGCCATGGGCGACTTTGGCGCCCTAGTACAAGCTGTGTCGGCCGATACCAACTCAAACGTACTGGCAACACCTTCTATTACTACCTTAGATAACCAAGAAGCATCTTTCATCGTCGGTGATGAAGTGCCTATTCTGACTGGTTCTACCGCCAGCTCAAACAACAGTAACCCATTCCAAACCGTTGAGCGTAAAGAGGTTGGGGTGAAGTTAAAAGTGGTGCCGCAGATCAACGAAGGTAACGCGGTTAAGCTTGCGATTGAGCAAGAAGTCTCCGGCGTAAACGGTAACACGGGTGTGGATATTTCCTTCGCGACTCGCCGTTTAACCACTACTGTTATGGCTGATTCAGGCCAAATCGTGGTACTCGGTGGTTTGATTAACGAAGAAGTCCAAGAAAGCGTGCAGAAAGTGCCATTCCTCGGCGATATTCCAGTACTTGGCCATTTATTCAAATCTTCTTCCAGTAAGAAGACCAAGAAGAACCTGATGATCTTTATCAAACCCACTATTATCCGTGATGGTGTGACGATGGAAGGTATCGCAGGTCGTAAATACAACTATTTCAGAGCATTGCAGCTTGAACAGCAAGAGCGTGGTGTCAATCTAATGCCTGAGACTAAAGTGCCGGTATTAGATGAGTGGAACCAGTCTGAGTATGTGCCGCCAGAAGTGAACGATATTTTAGATCGTTATAAAGAAGGCAAAGGGCTAGAGACTCAGATGCGTAAAACTGACCCGACTCTCAAGTCGCTGGATGAAAACAAAAACAAAGATAAAACACAATGAGTGAAATACAAGTATCCCAAGTCGAGGATTTAAGCTTAGTTTCCAATGAACTAGGTATTGAAGCCGAAGGTGATGAGGTATTTCGCTCCAGCAGCAAAGAGCGTTTACCCTTTGCCTTTGCCCACCGCCATGAGGTGATTTTAGCCTATGGCGATGATGGCGCCTTGAACCTGTTTTATACCGCCAAAACCCCGTTAGCGGCGATGCTTGAAGCGCGTCGCTACTCGGGCGTGGATTTACCTTTGGTACAGCTCGAGCCGAGTAAGTTTGAGGTCAAACTGACTCAGGCCTATCAAGCCAATTCCTCCGAAGCGCAGCAGCTGATGGAAGACATTGGCAATGAAATGGATTTATTTACTCTTGCAGAAGAGTTGCCACAAACCGAAGATTTGCTCGAAGGCGATGATGATGCGCCGATCATTAAGCTCATTAACGCCCTCTTATCAGAAGCGATTAAAGAAGAAGCCTCGGATATCCATATCGAAACCTACGAGAAGCAGCTAGTCGTGCGTTTCCGTATCGACGGTGTGCTGAAGGAAGTGCTTAAGCCGAATCGTAAGTTGTCATCCTTGTTGGTGTCGCGGATTAAGGTGATGGCGCGCCTCGATATCGCCGAGAAACGTGTACCACAAGATGGCCGTATTTCGCTGCGGATTGCGGGCCGCGCGGTGGACGTGCGGGTATCGACCATGCCATCGAGCCACGGTGAGCGTGTGGTGCTGCGTTTGCTGGATAAGAATGCCGGTAATCTGGATTTAAAACAGCTGGGTATGACGGACAGCATCCGAGCCAAGTTCGATGAGCTTATTCGTCGTCCCCACGGCATTATCTTGGTAACGGGTCCTACGGGTTCGGGTAAGAGTACCACGCTATATGCTGGGCTTACTGAGATTAACTCTAAAGATACCAATATCTTAACCGTTGAAGATCCCATCGAATACGAATTAGAAGGCATAGGCCAAACTCAAGTTAACACTAAGGCGGACATGACCTTTGCCCGTGGTCTACGGGCGATTCTGCGTCAAGACCCCGATGTAGTAATGATCGGGGAAATCCGTGACCTTGAAACCGCCCAAATTGCGGTGCAGGCATCCTTGACGGGTCACTTAGTGATTTCGACTCTCCACACCAACACCGCTTCGGGCGCGATTACCCGTTTGCAGGATATGGGTGTTGAGCCTTTCTTAGTCTCATCAAGTTTGCTCGGGGTATTGGCTCAGCGCTTGATCCGTACCCTCTGTCCAAAATGTAAGACTGCGCATGTGCCCGATGAGCGTGAACGTGAACTGCTGGGTATTACTGCCGATGATCCACGCCATATTTATCGTGCCAACGGCTGTAAGGCCTGTGGTAACAGTGGCTACCGTGGTCGTACTGGCATTCACGAACTATTGTTGGTCGATGATAATGTGCGCGAGCTTATTCACGGTGGACGTGGCGAACTGGCGATTGAGAAATATATCCGCCAGTCGGTACCAAGCATTCGCCACGATGGCATGAGCAAGGTGCTCTCAGGTATCACCACTCTGGAAGAAGTCCTAAGGGTGACCCGCGAGGAGTAAGCTATGCCTGCATTTGAATATAAGGCGCTGGACGCCAAGGGGAAGCAGCTTAAGGGCGTGATCGAAGCGGATACCGCCAGACACGCACGTAGCCAATTGCGCGATCAACGCTTGATGCCGCTGGATATTCTGCCGGTCAGCGAAAAAGAAGCCAAGGCGAAAGGTGCGGGATTTTCGCCCTTTAAGCGCGGGATTTCAGTGGCGGAATTAGCGCTGATCACCCGTCAAATCGCGACACTGGTGGCGGCGGGCTTACCGATCGAGGAATGTCTTAAGGCGGTAGGCCAGCAATGTGAGAAGGCGCGGCTTGCCAGTATGATCATGGCGGTGCGCTCCAGGGTCGTTGAGGGTTATAGTCTGGCCGATTCCTTGGCTGAATTTCCGCATATTTTCGATGACTTATACCGCGCTATGGTGGCCTCGGGGGAAAAATCTGGCCACTTGGAAGTGGTGCTAAACCGCTTAGCCGATTACACCGAACGTCGCCAGCAGCTTAAATCTAAACTGCAACAGGCGATGATTTATCCCATCATGCTGACGATTGTCGCCATTGGGGTTGTCTCAGTGTTACTTGCGGCTGTGGTTCCAAAGGTCGTTGGTCAGTTTGAGCATATGGGCGCCGAGTTACCGGCGACGACCCGTTTCTTAATTGCTGCCTCGGATTTTGTCCAACACTATGGTCTGTTTGTTGTTTTAGCGATAGGTATTCTGCTGGTCGTGTTTCAGCGTCTACTCAAGTCACCGATTTTCAAGATGAAATACCATACATTTTTGCTGAAAATGCCGGTGATTGGCCGAGTAAGTAAAGGACTCAATACTGCGCGTTTTGCGCGTACCTTGAGTATTTTATCCGCCAGTTCGGTGCCTTTGTTGGACGGGATGCGCATTGCCAGCGAGGTATTGCAAAATATGCGGGTACGGGCGGCGGTGGATGATGCAACGGCGCGCGTACGGGAAGGAACTAGCCTCAGTACCGCGTTGACTAACACTAAGCTATTCCCGGCGATGATGTTATATATGATCGCCTCGGGGGAGAAGAGTGGTCAGCTCGAAGACATGCTTGAGCGTGCTGCGGATAACCAAGATCGCGAGTTTGAGAGTAATGTGACGCTCGCCCTCGGCGTATTCGAACCCATGTTAGTGGTGAGTATGGCGGGGGTTGTACTCTTTATCGTGATGGCCATTCTGCAACCGATATTGGCGCTGAACAATTTGATTAGTGGCTAGTTTTTGACATTATGGAATATTGCCTTTCAGTCATACGGCTGAGAATGGCACAGGTTTTTTAGGAGATGTAATCGATGCAAATGAATAAAAAGCACAAGGGTTTTACCTTACTTGAAGTGATGGTGGTAATCGTTATCCTCGGTATTTTGGCGTCTATGGTGGTGCCAAATTTGATGGGCAACAAAGATAAAGCCGACCAACAAAAAGCGGTATCTGACATAGTCGCGCTCGAAAACGCCTTAGATATGTACAAGTTAGATAACGGTGTTTATCCAACGACTGAGCAAGGTTTAGAAGCCTTAGTGCAAAAACCAACGATTTCACCTGAGCCTCGCAACTACCGCGAAGAAGGTTATGTAAAGCGTTTACCACAGGACCCATGGCGTAATAACTACTTACTGTTAAGCCCTGGCGAAAACAGCAAGTTAGATATCTTTAGTGCAGGCCCAGACGGTCAACCAGGTACCGAAGATGATATCGGTAACTGGAACTTACAGAACTTCCAATAAGATGTTAACGCTGCGCCACGCCGGCTTCACCTTGATGGAGGTGATGCTGGTGATTTTGCTAATGGGACTCACCGCCGCGGCGGTGACCATGTCTATTGGCAATTCGGGGCCACAACAGGCGCTGGAAAAAACCGCGCAGCAATTTATAGCCGCTACAGAGTTAGTGCTAGATGAAACCGTATTAAGCGGCCAATTTATCGGTATTGTGGTGGAAAAAACCAGTTATCAGTTTGTTTTTTATAAAGATGGTAAATGGAATCCATTGGAAAAGGACAGAATTCTGTCTGAAAAACAAATGGAACCTGGTGTGGTGATTAATTTGGTGCTCGATGGTTTACCGCTCGCACAAGAGGACGAACAAGATGACTCTTGGTTTAAAGAACCTTTAATCGAGCCTTCTGCGGAAGATAAGAAAAAGCACCCTGAACCACAGATTTTGCTATTTCCCAGCGGCGAAATGAGCGCCTTTGAGTTGAGTTTTATTACCAAGACAGATAAAGGCTCCCTCGACGTGTTGGTGGTGGGCGATGCCCTTGGCCGTTTAACCCTAGGGCGCCCCGATGAAATACGCTAAGGGCATGACTTTACTCGAAGTGATCGTCGCCTTGGCGGTGTTTGCGATTGCCGCCGTTTCAATCACCAAAAGCTTGGGTGAGCAAATGGCGAATATGCCGATTTTGGAGTCGCGCACCCTTGCTCAGTGGGTAGCCGACAATCAAATGGTCGATGCCAGACTCGAGCCTCAATTTCCGGAAATCGGCAAAAAAGAGGGCCAAGTAGAACTGGCGGGTAAGGATTGGTACTGGCGAAAAGAAGTGGTGAAAACCACCGATGATAATTTTCGCATGATCCGTATTAGTGTCAGTGAAGATGAGCGTTATCAGCGTATTGCAGCACAAGTGAGCAGTTATGTCCTTAAAACAAACTAATGCTCATCGGGGGTTTACCCTGCTGGAAATGCTGATCGCGATTGCGATTTTTGCCATGTTGGGCTTAGCGGCCAATGCGGTACTCAGCACAGTTCTGACCAATGATGAAGTGACAAAGAATTTCTCAACCCGTTTAAAAGCGTTGCAACAGGGCTTTGGAGCGATTGAGCGCGACTTGGGACAGATGGTTGCCCGCACACCCAGACTCCTCGAAGGTGGCCGCGGAACAACGGTATTTCAGACGGGGAATGACCTTTTAGATTCGGAATCCGAGGCTTTAGTCTTTTACCGCTTGGGCTGGCTCAATCCAGATGGCTTATTGCCCCGAGGCAGTTTGCAGTCGGTCGCCTATGTCGTACGAGAAGGAAAATTAGAACGCTGGTATTATCCTTACCCTGAGCCGGAATTTGGTGCCGAGCCAATCAAGACGGTGATTATCGATAAGGTGCTCTCGGTCGAGTACTCCTTCTTTATGGAGGATAAGTGGGAGCGCAAGGTTGAGGCGACTAAGTTACCCAAAGCCATTGCAATCGAAATTGAGATTGAAGGTCTAGGTAAGATTCAGCGTAAGTTTATGCTGCCTCTGGGCGCGGCGGCGCCAGAAAAGTCTAGTGATGAAGACAACAAAGACGAAAACACCGAAGACAATAAAGAAGACAACGGTGACAAAGATAATAACGGCGATGGTTCCGGTAACGGGGAAGAAGATCCCGGCACCGGTGAGCCAGAAAATGAGGATGGCGCATGATAAGGCGAACTCCTACTAAACAGCGTGGTGTCGCGCTGATCGTCGTATTACTGATCGTGGCCATGGTGGTGATTATTGCCACCAATATTACCAGTCGTAATCAGTTGTCGATGCGCCGCACCTTAAACTTAGCTCAGTACGATCAGGCCTATTGGTATGCTATTTCCGCCGAAGAGCTGGCGAAGAAGATCCTCAAGCAGGACTTAGACGATTCAGAGGGGCGTGTCCATAAGCAACAATATTGGGCCATGAGCGATGTGGTATTTCCGGCAGAATATGGCGAGATTGCAGGCAAGATCACCGATATGCGTTCGTGTTTTAACTTAAATGCCTTGTCCGTCACCACAAAAGATGTGGAAAACGGTCAACCTAAATTGCCCTTGGCGGCTAGGCAATACAAGGCGTTATTAGTGAGTTTAGGTATGGATGATTTTACCGCAGATCATCTCACTCAAACCCTAAAGGATTATATCGACGAAGACACGATCGCCAGCCCCTATGGCGCTGAAGATGCCGAGTATGAAGCACGCCATGTGCCATACCGTGCCGCTAACACTCTGATGAATCATCGGAGTGAGCTGCGGGCAGTGATGGGATACACACAGGATATTTATTTGAAATTATTGCCTTATATTTGTGTTATCCCGGGGAATGACAGGCAATTGTTGAATGTGAATACCATTGATGTCGAACAAGCAGCGCTGTTGGCGGCCATGCTCGATAATCAGATTTCCGTCGGTGAGGCGGAAAGCATTATTAACCAGCGCCCTGGCGATGGTTTTGCCAAGATTGATGATTTTTACGAATCCTCCTCAATGGGGTCGATTAAATGGGAAGATGCGATGAAGTCGACTTTTGTGATCGACAGTCAATATTTCCTCCTTGCCTCGGGCGCAAAGGTCGACAACGCCATTTTTAGGATGGAGAGTGTGCTCAAAAAGGGCAGCGGTAACAAAATGGATGTGCTCACCCGTCAGTTTGGTGGACAAAAATAATAGCAAACAAGCTCAATCCCTTAAGGTTGAAGCTGGTGGAGAAAAACTGTGAGTGAACGGCTATTTATTCGCTTAGGCAGAACCGCAGAGCAGGCATGCTCTTGGCTGGTTTGGTCCGAACAAGAACAAGAAATTATCGCCTCAGGCGAACTGGCCAACGCCCAAGGTTTATCAACCTTAACTGAGCGCGCGGGCAATCGCCCAATTGATGTGTTGGTGCCAGCTTCCGCCATGACGCTCACCAGCGTGAATCTGCCCGAAAAAGGCCAACGCCAAGCCTTAAAGGCCCTGCCTTTTATGTTGGAAGAATCCATCGCCGAGGATGTGGATGCGATGCACTTTACCGTTGGTCCACGCAATGGCGATGCCCTCAGCGTGGTGGCCGTTGCCCATGAGCAAATGCAAACTTGGCTCAGCTGTTTGGCCGAAGCGGGCTTAAAAGTGAAGCGTATTGTGCCTGATTGCTTGGCCTTGCCATTGCAGGAATGCCAATGGGCGGCCATGCGTTTCGGTAACGAGTTATTGTTGCGTACAGGATTAGGAACGGGCCATAGCCTGCCTTTATCTTGGTTGCCAGTGGCAATGAAGCAACTGACGGCTCAGACAGACGAGGTGTCGGTCGCCAGTTATACCGAGATGGAGTTGGACGGTGTTGAGCTTAAGCCACAGCCACTCGACTTACCTATGTTGGTGCTGGCGCGCGGCATTTTACATGCGCCGATTAACTTACTGACGGGTGTCTATACGCCTAAGCGCGAATACAGTAAGCACTTGTTGCAATGGAAGAATGCGGCAATTGTACTAGCCATTGCTATTGTGTTGTCTCTGGTAAATAAAAGCTTAACCATTCATCAGGTAAATGGCCAAATCGCCGATTTGAAGGCGCAAAGTGAAGCCATTTATCAACAAGTGATACCAGGAAATTCACGCATCGTGAATTTACGCTCGCAGATGGAGAGCCAACTGCGAGCACTCCAAGGCCAAGGCAGTGGTGCAGAGTTTTTTGCTATGCTGGCGGGGTTACAAGACGCCTTTAAACAAGTACCTGAGCTAAAACCCAATAGCTTACGATTTGAAAGTGCCCGTAATGAAATCCGCATGCAAGTCACTGCTAAAAATTACGCGCAAATTGAGAAGTTTAAAGAGATTGTCGGCCGTCGTTTCCAAATGGATGGCGGTACGATGAACAGCGGTGAAGATCAGGTCACCAGTACCTTAACCTTGAGGAGCAAATAAGATGGATAATTTGCGGACTTGGTGGCAAGGGCTTGCATCGCGCGAGCAGCAAATCGTGGGCTTCGGCGCCGTTTTCTTAGTGATCGGCGTGTTTTACTGGGGTATCTGGACTCCCATTGCCAATGCCGAAGCCAATGCACTGCGCAACTTAACGGCGCAGCAGCAGACCCTGACCTATGTAAAGCAAACGGCGAATAAAATCGCTGGCTTAAAGCAAAGCGGCGCTAAGCCGACAATGTCAGGCAGCTTAAGCTCGGTCGTTAACCAAACGGCGGGCACTTACGGATTAGTGATCACTCGCATGCAGCCCCAGGGCGATAAAATCCAAGTGTGGATGGATGATGTGCCATTCGATGCCTTACTCAATTATTTGAGTGACTTAGTGCAGAAAAAAGGCCTATCACTTGAGAGTGTTGATTTGGCAGAGGCCGACGCGCCTGGCTATGTCAAAGTAAGACGTATCCAACTAGCGCAATAGGTTAAGGTGTAGCTGTGAGTTTGATAAAAAAAATCATTATAGGTGTACTGGTTTATTTAGTGTTTTTGCTGGCGTTATTTCCCGCCAGTGTCGCTGTGCGCCTCGCACCACTGCCTGCAAATGTGGGGATTTCTGGGGTGAGCGGCAGTATTTGGTCTGGCAGCATTGAAACCTTAAATCTGCAGCAACGCCAATTGGAACAAGTACGCTGGGAGCTGAGCCCTTGGGCGTTGTTTTTGGGTAAAGTGAAGCTGGATTTTCAAGTGGGTAGCCGTGCGACCCCAGTGAGTGCCAAAGGGTTAATCACTTGGTCTATGGGCGGGATCAGCGCCCAAGGATTGCGTTTTGAAGCGCCCGATAGCTTCTTGATTGGCAATGCAAAACTGCCCTTTAGAACCGAAATTAATGGTGAAGTCAGCCTACTGGTGGAAACTCTAGAGCAAGGTAAACCTTGGTGCGAGCAGTTATCGGGCAAGTTGTTTTTAAATCAAACCAATGTGAAGAACCAATTCGGCAATTATCCACTGGGTAATATCGAGTTGGGGCTGAGTTGTGTTGAGGGTAAAGTGCAGCTCGCCACCGATGAGAGCAAAAACCAGTTGGGGATTATTGGCACGCTACAGCTAGATGAAGGCAATATGGTTAAGGTTGCCGCTAAGATTAAAGAAACCAACGAACAGCCAGAAGATATGCGTAAATCTCTTAATATCCTCGGTAAGCGTGGAGATGATGGTTACTTCCCTATTGTTTATCAGGGGCGTATTCCTGGGCTTTAATCTTCAGTAAGTTTGTGCATGATTCGATAGAGGCACCTTAGGGCTGTCTCTCATACACAAATCCCTGAACAATGCTCAGGGATTTTTTTTGAACTCATTCCCCGCATTGTGATCAGATCGTCTAGGGCTAAATATTCGAGGCGATTATGATGAAGATGATGGATCCAGAGCAGTGGCACCGCGGTGGAAGAGCTGAGAATGCAGTGCCGTGAGAACCTGGAGCGTATGAGTGTGATACTGGCTTTTATCGCCACACGCTTACTCCAGCTTCGCTTTATGAAGGTATCCAAAGCGGAAGTGGCAGCACAATGTTGTGAAACGCTATTGGGTCAGAAAGCGTGGAAATTACTTTGGCTGAAAATGGAGGGACGTCCGTTACCTCAACAGGCACCCGATATGCAGTGGGCGTACGAGCGTCTGGCCAGATTAGGGGGTTGGAAAGATACCAAGCGGACAGGTCGAGCTTGTATAGAGGTATTGTGGGAAGGATGGTTTAGGTTACAAACCATCCTTGAGGGTTACGAATTGGCCATGTCTCTCAATCACGAAGACTTGTGATCAAGAGACAGGCCTTAGGGTGCCTTTTGTATTTTAAGGGATTAACCCGCCAGATCGGCAAATAGCAGGTGATAGTCGCTAATGGCCGGAAAATCATTGAAGGTTTTAGCCGGTTTCTGGCTATCGGGATTGCTGATCCCGAGCTGATGGCCTACGCCCGCTAAGCGCGCCGCATTCAAAATCGGCTCGCTATCATCGATAAACAGGCAACGCTCAGGCACTAGGGCGAATTTTTCAAATAGCGTTTGCCAAAATTGTGGGTGTTCCTTGGGATAACCCGTTTCATGGCTCGAAATCATCGCATCTAAGCCGCTTGCCAGTTCAGTGTGTTCCAGCTTAAGCGCAAGACTCTTAGGATGGGCATTGGTGACTAAGATACGTTTTTTACCCGCGGCGGCGAGGGCATCGAGAAACGGCATGCTGTCTTGGCGCAGCTGAATACGGTCAACTAAGTTACGGTGAAGCCCCATAATGTCGAGCTGTAACTCGGACTGCCAATAATCGAGGCAATACCAGTCTAATGTGCCCGCGACTCTGCCGTAGGCTTGTTCCACCAGTTGTTGTGCCTGGCTTTGGCTTAATCCCCGCTGCTTGCTCAGCTCCTGTGGCACCAGGCTCAACCAAAAATGGTTATCAAAGTGCAGGTCGAGCAGGGTGCCGTCCATATCGAGCAGTACAGTATCAATCTTCTTCCAGTCAAACATGGGCTGTCCTGTGTGATTCACTCGGCTGAGAATGAGGTTTACATTAGCCTATCTTGTCAGTATGACACTTTGTGCTAGGCTTGATTAATTCGTTTTTGTCTAAAAATGAGACACTTGGATATGGATATCTGCTCATTCGCCTTGCTTACCCAAGCTCCGAATATCACTAGTTTACAGCAAGAACTCACTTCTTTGTTGCAGCATGAGTGGTTGCCGCATATTAACCAACGGGATTATCAGGGCGGTTGGGATGTGTTGGCCTTGCGCTGCGCCGAGGAATATCGAGTCGCGCACCCTATTTTGCAGGCCTTTTCCATTAGTGCTGCAACAGATTGGGATAATTTGCCCTCACTGGAATCGAGCCCCGTGCTACTGCAGTTTATTCAATCCCTTGCTTGCCCGGTTAAATCGGTACGCTTAATGCGTTTACATGCTGGCGCCGAAATCAAACCCCATAGGGATCAAGGCTTATCCCTAGAGCAAGGCGAAGCAAGGTTGCATCTTCCCATTCAAACCCACGCCCAACTGCATTTTTATGTGGATGATAAGCGGGTGCCGATGCAGGCGGGGGAGCTGTGGTATATCAATGCCGACCAAACCCATTGGGTAGCGAACAAAGGTGTGGAAGCCAGAATCAATTTGGTGATCGATTGTGAAGTTAACTCGTGGTTAAAGGAGCTTATCCATGATGCCAAGATCAAAGCCTAATGCAGGGCAGCGCGAGGCGCTTTTGAGATTAAAGCTGTTTGCTCAGGCGCTGTTGCAATCCCATTCAGCGGGGGAGGCAAAGCGGCTTATCGATCCTATGCTGGCGCAGTTATGCCAATTGACAGGGGTGGAACTGCACCCGGCGTTGTTTCTCGATACGGAGGCCAGCATGACCCCTTTTGGCAAGGCTGTATCTCCAACAACTGCGGCGCAATGTGCAGAAGATCCCGAGCGTAGCAGAGTGTTTATTCAGGGAATTTATCAAGCGATACAGGACAAACTTAAAGCTCACTCGAATCATCCTGTGCACATACTCTATGCCGGAACAGGGCCTTTTGCTTGGTTAATTTTAGCCTTATTACCGCTATTTACGGCGAAGCAAGTGCGAGTAACCTTACTCGACATTCATCGAGCGTCATTGGAGAGTGTTGAAAAGCTGCTGGCATATTTCGGCGTAGCGGATCGTGTCGATGCGCTTATTTGTGCTGACGCTACGCTTTGGCGGCCAGCATCAACACAAGCCTTTGATCTGATTATTTCTGAAACCATGAAACACCTGCTGCAACAGGAACCGCAGGTACAGATTTTTAGCCAGCTACAGCATTTTTTAGCAGAGGATGGATGTTTGATCCCCGAGTCGATTGAGTTGGATGCGTGGCTCAAGCTAAAAGAGCAGCCGCCAATATATTTGGGCCCTTTATTCTGCCTCGATTTAGCCCATGCCCGCTTGCTCGCTCAAGGCGACAAGAGTGGGTTGGCGGGGAGCTTATTGTTACCCGATTATGATCCTCAACCCATAAACCTAAAATTGACGACGCAAATCAGGGTTTATGGCGAACATCAATTACTTGAAAATCAATCACAATTAACCCTATCCCAATATAAAAAATCCCTGTGGCTTAAACCTCTGAGTAGAGTGGACTTTAGCTACGAGTTGGGAACCTATCCCGATTTTATCTTCCAATATCAGCAGCAGAAATTGCCGCTTGTTGGCAGTGAGGATTTGAGTTGTTTGGGGATTTATCACTTGCAGCGGCTATGGCAAAAAATTCAGTTACAAAAGCTTGGACAAACCAATGAGGTGACAGAGGGAGAATGGAACCTAGATAAAGTGCTGCTGGATCTTTGCGGTATTGGATTAGAGCCTGGGATGAAGGCGCTCTATCAATATGATAAACAGGCTGATTTTATCGCCTTCGTTCAAAGGCAAACTAAGCTGACTACAGCGGATATTGTTGGCATCAATCAGCGATTGCGCGCCTTATCCCAAGCTGAGCCAGAAAACGGCAATACAGAGCTAGCTTATAGCGATGCTTTACCTCAAGTGCTTACCGACGCCCAACTCGCCTTTTGGCAACGGGAAGGTTATTTAGTCATCCCGCAAGTGTTGTCAAAAGCCCAATGCGCGGCGAGTCGAGCCGTGATTTGGCAGCAGCTTGGCGCGAATGAAAATGATCCATCAACTTGGTACCAGTCCCATGAGTTGATGCAGAAAATCATGCTGCAGTTATTTCGTCATCCCGTCCTCGATGCCAATCGGCAAACACCGCTAATCCGCCTAGCCTTTGAACAATTATGGCAGCGTACCGATTTAGTGATGACGACTGATAGAGTGAGTTTTAATCCTCCTGAAACGCCCACTTGGCAGTTTCCTGGCCCAAATATGCATTGGGATATGCCACTGCAACTACCCGTGCCATTTGGAACGCAAGGATTGATTTATCTTACGGATACCCCTGCCGAACAGGGGGCATTTTGCTGTGTTCCAGAGTTTCACCTCAAAATAGAAACTTGGCTACAGGAACAAAACAAGACTGATATTGAGTTGCAGCAACAGCGTTGGGAGGAATGGCCCATTAAACCCATTGCCGCAAACGCAGGGGATTTAATCATTTGGCACCACGCCTTGCCCCATGGACCGACGCCAAATCGAGGCGTGCTACCCCGCATGGTGCAGTACATTAACTTCTACCCAATGGCCAGCTAATGATTGATATTCATAAACAGCAGCAACGCTATTGGCAACTGTTGCATCAACCGCAAATGCTGATTTTGCTGCATCAAGCCAACGATGTTGAGCATTTTATTACTTTGATGGCCGACTTCTTCAATTGGCCCGAGCTAAATTTAGAGCAGATGCTGGCATTTATTGCCTTGCAGCAACAAGGTTTCATTCCGGATTTAGTACGCTTCAGCCAAGTTTGGTTTCCTTCTCGTTATCATGCTCAAACCAAAACAATAAGTTGGGTTCCTGTCTTTCAGCGGTTATCAAAACCTTTCTTGGAGGACGATATCAGCGATGCTCGTCGTGGTTTACTGGCCAGTTTTATCCAACCTCAAACTTTGCTCGAACCCTTATTATCCCAACGCGAAAGTTTGCCCGCGATCAATCCTAATTTGATGATTTTCCATTGGTCTCGTTGTGGCTCAACACTGGTTTCTAGCAGTTTTTCCCTACTCAAAACTTGCCGAGTGTTATCCGAATCTATGCTCTGCAGCGATGTGATGCATCATGATGCTTGGCCTTCGACCTTAACACCGCTGCTGGTGGATTTATGTTTAAGGCTACAAGGGCGCTTGAGGCCTGATGAGCGTGAGCTAGTGCTCAAGTGGAATGCGTGGGATTTAGCCTGTTGGCCCATGTTGCTCGAACTTTATCCTAATAGTCGAGTGCTATGCCTGATGCGCCACCCCAGAGATATTTTGGCTTCGCATCAACGCGTTGCTGGTATGCATATGGCGGGACGAGTGAAGGCTGTATTTCCCCATTCATTACCGCTTACGGAAAGTGAGCCTAGTGTAGACGCATTTCGAATGGGTGTGTTACATGGTTTTGCCCAGCAAACTGCTGCACTTTATCAATCAAGTCATTGCATCTTAATGGATTATCAACAATTAAATGCGCTTAAACCCAGCGAACTTTCGGCCATTTTAGAATGGCCGTTAGCCGCAGAAGATATTGAGCATTGGCAAGGCCACTGGCGCTTTGATGTAAAGCGACAAGGGCAATTGTTTGTACCCATGGTACCCGTGCTATCTACCCCATTAAATGAATCACAAACTCTCTCATGGCAGCTGTTATTGAATGCTTATGAGCAACTGTTGCAACCTTTAGTTCGAGATAAAAACCATGATGCTAGCTGAGTTAAATCCATTCACTGGCTTGAGTATTAAGCCTGCCAATGCAAGCGATAACCTATTTATGGCAGAACTTTTTTATTCAACTAAAACCTTCTTCTATGAGCTTGGTTTACCCCTTGATGTCGTACAGAACATGTTGGAGCAACAATATCGGCTGCAACAAGTCTCCTATCGGGAACAATATCCAAATGCCATCAGCTACATTTTGTTTTATCGGCAAAAAGCGGTCGGCAAACTGATGCTAGATATTAATGAGCAGAGAGTTCATCTTGTTGATTTTATTATTACGCCAAGCATGCGAGATCGCGGTTTAGGCTCTGCGGTATTAGAGGCGGTCAAGCTTGAGGCGACACAACGTCAGTTGCCTGTTCATTTATCAGTAGAGAGTGAAAATACTCAAGCTAAATCACTTTATTTACGGCATGGATTTCAGTTTCAAAGCCGTTCCGAAACCTATGAGTCAATGCTATGGCCTTAAACGTTGGCTGATAATTTACACAAAATTATTTCTGCCTAATTGTGTTTGCCGATTTTTCAGATATGTTTAGTTGTAACTAAGTTGTTTTAATTGCGTTGCATAATAACCTCCCCAATGTGTGATGTGGATGATGTTGTAATCAGCAGAAGGAACTCGCTGTCGATTAATTGTCGTGAGTAATTAAACCATTAAAAGACGTTACATAGACAAAATCGTTATTTAAGGAGAAATACAATGTCAGAGCCATTTATTGGAGAAATCCGCATGTTCGCTGGTACTTTCGCTCCGCGTGGCTGGGCGCTTTGCAATGGACAGTTATTGGCCATTTCCACCTACAGCGCGCTCTTCTCTCTTCTAGGTACAAACTATGGTGGCAATGGCACCACAACCTTTGGATTGCCTAATCTGCAAAGTCGTACTCCTGTGGGTACCGGAACTGGTGCAGGGCTAAGCAATATTGTTCTTGGGCAGAGCTCCGGTGCTGAGAACATCAATCTCACTACCAATCAGCTACCTATTCATACACCAACAGCTACTTTCACTGGCAATGCAAGTAGTGTGGCTGCAACGGTTGATGTTGCTACCACTACGACCACTGCAATGGTTCCTCCGGCAACGGGCGCAACTACCTACCTCTCTGCTACGACAGCTAAGGCGGGGCCTGCAAATGTTGCGTTTAATGGATTGTTTACTGGTACGGCGCCAGACTCTACAAAGGCTAGCCTCGGTGGAGTGCAGGGTAACGTAACACCTACAGGCACAGTAACCGTCAATCCTGTTGGTGGAGGACAGCCTGTCGGAATTCGCAATCCCTATCTGGGAATGAATTTTATTATCGCGTTGGAGGGTATTTATCCGTCACGTAATTAACGTTGGATAATTGCTATTAAATTAATTCAGTAATCCAGAGGGAATTAAATCTTCTGGATTACTGGTTTTAGCTACTTTAGCTAAATCAAAAATTTTCGTACACAGCTATTAAGGGGCTTAATATGTCATGCTGCAAAACAGATCATCCCGATGATCGATATCAAACTCCGGCTTGTGGATTCGTAAATATAAATACGGGCATTAAGTGGATCGTTCAACTGGGTTTTGCAGCAGTAGTGTTGCTAAGTATGAGTGTCAATGCGGCTTCAATTCCTTCTAATGTCATTGTCGATTTCAATGCTTCTGGTTTTGTTGAGAGTGCAGACCATGGATCAAATGTTTTTACACAGGGTGACTTTAAAATAACTTACAGCGCCGCTAACTGGTTTCAGGATACGGATGATGGTCAGAGTAATTCTGCCGGGTTATTTGCAGGTATGTATTCTGGAGTTGAAACAATTATTGTCGAAACCACCTCGGGCAATGAATTTGACTTCGTTAGTTTTTACATCAATGCATTTGGTGGTGGTTTTGCCTCGGTTGAGGGCTTTAGAGACGGATCATCTGTGGGGACTCAAAGTACTGGGTCTGGCTTTGGTCAGGCTAATGGCTCATTTACTGTAACGTTAAACAACAATCCCTTTGATAATGTTGACAAGGTAGTTATTACTTCAAATGGCGGCGGTTATTTTGATGTATTTGATAGCTTTGTATTTAATACGGTTCCTGATATCACCCCTCCAACAGTCACCAGCGTAAATGTCCCTAGCAACGCAACTTATATCACCGGGCAATCACTGAGCTTCATTGTTAACTCGAGCGAAAACGTCATCGTGAACACGGGTGGTGGAACTCCCCGTATCGCATTGACCATTGGCGCCACAACCAAATACGCAACCTATTCGTCGGGCTCTGGAAGCTCGGCGCTGGTTTTTAGTTACACGGTTGAGAGTGGTTTGGTTGATTCTGATGGTATTACCGTAGGTGCGCTTGGTTTGAACGGCGGAACCTTGAAAGATGCTGCCAATAATGACATGACGCTGACGCTAAATTCTGTCGGCTCCACAAGCAGTGTTCTTGTGGATAGTACAGCCCCCACCGTTTCTTCTGTGATAGCCAGTACAGCCAATGGCACTTACAAATTGGGCGATAGCATCAGTATCCAAGTTAACTTTAGCGAAGTGGTCAATGTCACTGGTACGCCACAACTGACTCTGGAAACAGGCACAACAGATCGTGCCGTTAATTATACCAGTGGCAGTGGAACCAGTAGCTTGACCTTCAGCTATACGGTTCAGGCGGGCGACAACAACAGCGATTTGGACTACGTATCAACTAGTGCACTGGCGTTAAACAGTGGCACCATTCGTGACGCCGCTAGCAACAACGCAACGCTGACATTGGCAACACCGGGTGCTGCCAACTCATTGGGCGCCAATAAAGCGCTGGTTGTGGATGGCGTTACACCGTCTGTAACCAGCACAGCTCCTGTTGGTGGCGCAGTATCGACTGATACCAGCGTCGATTTCACGGTCAACTTCAGCGAATCCGTCAGCAATATTTCTACCGATGACTTTGCGCTTGGTACTACCGGTGGCGCGACCGGCACTATTGCAAGTGTATCAGCTAGTTCGGGCTCCAGTGTGACAGTGACCGTCAGTGGTATCACCGGCAACGGTACTATCAAGCTGAATCTGAATGGCGCAACGAATATCAGCGATGCTGCTGGCAACGTAGGTCCAGCCGCCTATACGAGTGGTTCCGCCCATACTGTGGCCATTCCGACAGTGCCTGATGCGCCAACCATAGGCACTGCAACCGCAGGTGATGGCCAGGTATCAGTTGCTTTCAGCGCTCCCGGCAATAACGGTGGTTCTGCTATCACTGGTTATACCGTGACCTCTAACCCCGGAGGTTTTACAAATACGGGTGCCAGTTCACCGATTCTCATCACCGGTCTCACCAACGGCACTGCCTATACCTTTACTGTGACGGCGACCAACGGGATAGGTACAGGCACTGCCTCGGCCGCATCCAACTCGGCAACTCCCAAAGCCGACCAGACAATTACCTTTGCCCAGCCGAGCAACTATAACTTTGGTACTACACCGAACTTGTCTGCAACTTCAGACTCCGGTCTCACAGTCACCTTCTCGTCGTCTACCACTGGCGTATGTACGGTGAGTGGCGTTGCTTTGACCTTTGTAAGTGCAGGTACCTGTACGATTGATGCCGATCAGGCTGGTAATAGCGCAACCAATGCGGCGACTACAGTAACCCAAAGCTTTACGGTGAATGCGGTAGTTCCTGATGCGCCAACCATCGGTACGGCAACCGCAGGTGATGCCGAGGCAACGGTAACATTTACTGCACCTGCCAGTACCGGTGGTGCATCGATTCTTGCTGGTGGTTACACCGTCACTGCTAGTCCAGGTGGTGCAACAGGTACTGGCTCCGGTTCGCCGGTTACAGTGACCGGCTTGACCAATGGTGCTTCCTACACCTTCACGGTGACAGCGACTAACTCGGCGGGCACGGGGGCGGCTTCAGGAGCATCGAATTCCATTACCCCGGCAGCACCGCAAACCATCACCTTTAACAACCCTGGAGCACAGACCTTTGGGACTACACCAACGCTGACAGCCAGTTCGTCTGCAGGCGGTGGTTATGTTGTCACTTTCACCTCATCCACCCCTGGTGTCTGTACGGTGAGCGGCACTACGCTAACATTCGTGACCGCTGGCACCTGTACTATTAATGCGAATCAAGCGGGCGATTCATCCTACTTGGCCGCTCCCCAAGTCAGCCGCTCGTTTGCGGTAAGTGCGATTGTTCCTAGCGCGCCCACCACTATTGTTGCGACGGCAGGCGATACCCAGGCGAGCGTGGCGTTTGCACCTCCTGCCAATAACGGCGGTTCGAATATCCTCGGCTATGTTGTATCGGTGACGCCAAATGACGTTTTACCTGTCAGTGGAGCAGGCTCACCGATTGTGGTGAGTGGTCTAACTAATGGTGTGACCTATACCTTTACGGTGGAAGCTGAGAATGCAGTGGGTTTCGGCCCTGCCTCCAGCGCATCTAACCCAATTACGCCCAAAGCGATCCAAACGCTTACCTTCCTCAATCCGGGATCGCAAAACTTTGGTACTTCACCGACTTTGACTGCAACGTCTGATTCAGGTTTGGCACCAACCTTTACCTCATCCACTCCGAGTGTCTGTACCATCACCAGTGGGGGCTTATTGAGCTTTGTCACTGTAGGCACTTGTACCATCAACGCAGACCAAGTGGGCAATGCGAGTTATTTGGCGGCGACTCAAGTGAGTCGTTCATTCAGTATCAATGCCGTTGTGCCAAGCGCGCCAACAATCGGCACTGCCACTGCGGGGAATGCTCAAGCAACGGTGAGTTTTAGTGCTCCGGCATTCACTGGTGGTGATGCCATTACGGGCTATTCCTTAGTATCGACTCCAGGCGGTATTACGGCATCGGGTACTTCTTCACCCATCACGATAATGGGATTAACCAATGGGACTTCCTATTCATTTACGGTTGCAGCTATAAACTCAGCAGGAACCAGTAGCGCCTCCTCGGCGAGTAACGCAGTGAAGCCTAATGGTGCTCCCGTTATCAGTTCAACCGCACTCACGAGTGCCACCCAAGATGCAGCCTATAGCTACACCTTGGTAGCGACGGATAGCGACGTGGGCGACAGTCTCACCTTAAGCGCCGTGACACTGCCAAGCTGGCTGAGCTTTAATGCAGCCACGGGCGTACTGAGTGGTACCCCAGCTAATGCTAACGTAGGCAGTCATGCCGTGGTACTACGCGCCACCGATGTGGATGGTTTAACCGCAGAGCAAAGCTTCAGCATTGTGGTGGCAAACGTTAATGATGCACCGACCATCAGTTCAACGGCGTTAACCAGTGCCAACCAAGATGCAGCCTATAGCTACACCTTGGTGGCGACCGACAGCGATGTCGGCGACAGTGTCACCTTAAGCGCAGTCACTCTGCCAAGCTGGCTGAGCTTTAATACTGCCACTGGCGTGTTAAGCGGTACTCCAACTAATACCAATGTCGGCAGTCATGCCGTGGTGCTACGCGCCACCGATGTCGATGGCTTAACCGCAGAGCAAAGCTTCAGCATTGTGGTGGCAAACGTTAATGATGCACCAACTATCAGTTCAACGGCGTTAACCAGTGCTACCCAAGATGCAGCCTATAGCTACACCTTGGTGGCGATCGACAGCGATGTCGGCGACAGTGTCACCTTAAGCGCCGTGACACTGCCAAGCTGGCTGAGCTTTAATGCAGCCACAGGCGTGTTAAGTGGTACCCCAACTAATGCTAACGTGGGTAGCCATGCGGTAGTGCTACGCGCCATCGATGTCGATGGCTTAACCGCAGAGCAAAGCTTCAGCATTGTGGTGGCAAACGTTAATGATGCACCGACCATAAGTTCAACGGCATTAACCAGTGCTACCCAAGATGCAGCCTATAGCTACACCTTGGTGGCGACGGACAGCGATGTCGGCGACAGTCTCACCTTAAGCGCAGTCACTCTGCCAAGCTGGCTGAGCTTTAATGCAGCCACAGGCGTGTTAAGTGGTACCCCAACTAACACCAATGTCGGCAGCCATGCGGTGGTGCTACGCGCTACGGATGTGGATGGCTTAACCGCAGAGCAGAGCTTCAGCATTGTGGTGGCAAACGTCAACGACGCACCGACCATCAGTTCAACGGCGTTAACCAGTGCTACCCAAGATGCAGCCTATAGCTATACCTTGGTGGCGACGGACAGCGATGTGGGCGACAGTGTTACCTTAAGCGCAGTCACTCTGCCAAGCTGGCTGAGCTTTAATGCCGCGACTGGCGTGTTAAGTGGTACCCCAACTAACGCCAATGTCGGCAGTCATGCCGTGGTACTACGCGCCACCGATGTGGATGGTTTAACCGCAGAGCAAAGCTTCAGCATTGTGGTGGCAAACGTTAATGATGCACCTGTCGCTACCAATCAGACAGTGACGCTAGAGGAAGACAGTTCGGTGATGATCACGCTTGCGGGTGAGGATGCCGATAATGATCCTCTGACCTATGAGATCAGCGCCCAACCTGCCTCTGGTACCTTAGAGCAGCACGGTAGTGTCTGGCTCTACACGCCTGAGAAGGATTTTAATGGTACTGACTCTATTGGCTTTATCGCTAAAGATGCAGAGCTGAGCTCAGAGCCTGCCACAGTCACCGTTACGGTTACGCCAGTGAACGACGATCCTCAAGCTATCGATGACAGCTATACCTTAACCAGTACTGCAAATGACACCTATTCGTTAGCTGTGTTGGCAAACGATGTGGATGTTGATGGTGACACCTTAAGCATTGATGGTGCTGCTGCGGATATTGGCAGTGTACAAATCACTGCTGATGGACTCAGCTTTACCGCGCCCGAGGCTTATGTGGGGCCAGTTGCACTACGTTATACCATTAGCGATGGCAACAAAGGCCGAGCAACCGCCAAAGTGAATCTGCTGATTGAAGGCGCTGATTCAGCGAGTCAACCCGTGATCACCCTCCCTGATGATGTGGAAGTGAATGCGACAGGCCTGTTTACGCGGGTGAAACTCGGTTTTGCCAAGGCGGTTGACCGTAATGGCCATCCATTACCCGTGTCGCTGGTGAATAAGAGCTTATTCTTCGCTCCTGGCAACTACTTAGCCTATTGGCAGGCTATAGACAGCGAGGGCAATAAGGCGATTAAAGCGCAGAAGGTCAAAGTCAATCCATTGATTTCGCTGAGCAAAGATCAAGTTATTGCAGAAGGGAATCAAGTGACCGTGAGTGTTCACCTCAACGGAGAGGCACCAAGCTATCCGCTGAGTATTCCTTACACAGTGTCAGGAACGGCAGACAGCAGCGACCATGATTTGGTTGATGGCGTAGTGGAGATAGCCTCAGGACAAATGGCAGAAATCCACTTTACTACCTTGAACGATGGTGTGAGTGAAGGGAATGAAGAGGTACTAATCAGCCTTGACCCAAGCCTGAATCTTGGTAGTAAGCAGCAGACCCAAGTGGTGATTACCGAAGCCAATATTGCACCACAGGTTAGTTTGGCGGTGACTCAAGCTGGCCAGCAACAAGTCATTGTCGCGCAAAATGGCGGCGATGTGCATATTCGTGCCACCGCCTCCGATGCCAATGAGCAAGATACATTGACGCTGACGTGGGCTAGCGGCGCGTTAAGCTTGCAAGCGGATGCGACGGGGATGATGTTCTCTCCAGCCGCGGTAACGCCGGGGATTTATCCCGTGAGCTTAACAGCGACCGATGATGGTTCGCCTATGCTGTCGAGTACCGAAACAGTGTACATCGTAGTGCGTCCAAGTTTAGCCGCATTGACGAGTGCCGATACGGATGGCGATTTAATCCCTGATGTTCAAGAAGGCTATAGCGATAGCGATAGTGATGGCATCCCAGATTATTTGGATGCGAACAATGACTGTAATGTGATGCCTGAAGGTGAATTGCAGCCAGTGTACTTCTTGGCCGAAGGGCAAGCGGGCGTCTGTTTACGTTTGGGAAATATTGCCCTAAGCCGTGGACAGAGCGGTGTGCAACTACAGCCTGAAGCCGTGGCTGAAGATGCTTTAGCTGCCAATGTGGGTGGTATTTTCGACTTTATCGCGACGGGTCTGCCACAACAGGGCCAAAGCTATAGCTTGGTATTGCCACAACGCTCGCCCGTTCCAGCGAATGCCGTCTACCGCAAGTTTAATGCGCAAGCGGGCTGGCGAGACTTTGTGATTGATGCAAACAACACTGTTGCCAGTACTGAGGGTGAACGTGGTTTCTGCCCGCCACCCGGGGATAGCCGTTGGACGCCGGGATTAACCGAAGGCCATTGGTGTGTGCAGTTGACTATCGAAGACGGTGGCCCTAACGATGATGATGGTGTGGCTAACCGTACTATCGTCGACCCAAGTGGCGTCGCGGTGATGCTCAATGGTAACCACTTGCCTGTCGCCAATCCCGACTCGGCAGCAATTGCTTGGAACCAAAGTATCGATGTCAATGTGCTCGCCAACGATACGGATAGCGATGGCGATAGTTTGAGCGTCACGCAAGTGATTAGTGAGTTTGGCACAGTCACCGTGCTGGCCAATCAGCAGCTCAGCTACACACCGGCGGCAGACTTTATCGGCACCGATGTGTTGGTGTATAGCATTACTGATGGCAAAGGCGGTACGGCAAGTAGTGAGCTGACGATCGTGGTGAATGGTAACACTGCACCTGTGACTGTCGATGACAGCGCCGCTACCGATGACCGTACCAGCTTGCTTATCGATGTGCTGAGTAATGACACCGATGTGGATGGTAATACGTTAACCTTGTTAAGTGCGACGGCTCAACAGGGCACTGTGGCTATCGAAGCCAATAAACTGCGCTATATCCCTAAAACAGGATTCGATGGTGTGGATACCGTGACCTATAGGATTAGCGATGGCCAAGGTGGTGAAGCGACGGGGCAGGTGCTTATCACAGTGAAAGCCTATCAAGAGGTCATTATCGATAATAAGTCAGGAGGAGGCAGTATGACCTTATGGGCGTTGGCATTTATCTTGGCATGCGCGATATTGCGTCGCCGAGAATTACAGCGATTGGCCTTAGGCTGCCTGTTATTGCTCAGTGTGACGCAACAGGCACAGGCAACCGACTGGTATGTTGAGGGTTTTATCGGCCAAGCGCAGGCCGATAAAACACTGCCTGAGTTGAATACCCAAGTCGGAGAGGGACAACTCCTCAACGTCGATGACTCGGATACCGCATTTGGGGTGAGTCTAGGTTATCAATGGACGCCGATTGTGGCGTTGGAACTGGGCTATGCCGATTTTGGTGAAGGAACAGCGAGGATTAAGGGCGCGACGTTAACGCCAGCGCAATACCATGAGTTGGTGAAAACTGTCACCCCAGTGCTTGCCGATGGGGTTATGTTGGGCTTGAGATTTACCTTGCTGCAGCATCAAGGTTGGCGCTTTGAAGTGCCTGTAGGCTTGTTCCATTGGCAAGCGGATATTAGTAGTACCATGGGCAATACCACGATAACGACCGATTTAGACGGCACAGATTGGTATGCGGGAGTGCGTTTCAGTTACCAATTTAGTGATGCTTGGTCTATGGGTTTAGGTTATCAATACATTGATATTGAACCGAATGACCTATTGAGCTATCAACTCAATCTGCGTTATCAGTTTTAGATGATATTGACATCAAAAGGGGCTTAGCCCCTTTTTTGTGGGTGAATTTTCGCGATAAAAAGCGGGAAAGTTTTAGCCGCTTCTCCTTTGTTATTGCTTAGTGCGTGACTTAAATCCCATTACTTGGGTGCTGGTCTTTGGAATAGCCGCACTAAATTCAGGTTGTAGATTAAAGACAGGATAGTAAGATTGTCACTTATCCTAGTTAGTTTGTTGCTATTTTTATCCAGGGGCAGTTATGTCACAGCGGCACCACAAGCCGGAAATCTTGCATACTGAAGTTGTCGCTAAGAGCCGTTTGTTTCAAATTGAACAAGTCCATCTTAAATTTTCCAACGGTGTCGAGCGCCAGTATGAGCGGATGAAGGGCGGAAGCCGTGGCGCTGTGATGGTGGTGCCCATTCATCAAGGTAACATGCTGTTAGCCCGTGAATATGCCGCTGGCACCGACAATTACGAGCTAGGTTTTCCTAAGGGATTAATAGACCCTGGTGAGCAAGCTATCGAAGCGGCCAATCGAGAATTGCAGGAAGAAATCGGTTTTGGGGCCCGTAAGCTGACCCTGTTGAAAGAACTTAGCCTTGCGCCGGGTTATTTCTCTAGCAAGATGCAAATTTTCATAGCTGAAGATTTATATGAAAGCCGCCTCGAAGGCGATGAGCCAGAACCCATAGATGTGGTGCCTTGGGCGTTGGCCGAGTGGGAAGCGTTACTCGAAAATAGCGATTTTTCGGAATCCCGTAGTGTGAGCGCATTGTTTTTAGCGCAGAAACATCTACAACTTAAATAATCTTTTTTGTTATAGCATTCAGCAATTGAGTGCTTGTGGATCATTCGCGATGTTAGCGATTGGAGTGGTTATGAAGCCAGAAGAGTTAATCGACGAGGTGATTGCGATAGCAACGGATGCGGGTCGCACTATTCGTGAGATTTACCTCAAGGGTAATTTTGAGCGAGAAACTAAGTCTGATAATACCCCTGTCACCTCGGCGGACCTAGCGGCGAATAAGCTGATTTGTGAACGCTTAGCCGCATTGACGCCCGATATTCCTATCCTGTCTGAAGAGGCTGCCGATATTCCCCTGAGTGAGCGTGTCGGCTGGAAACGTTATTGGTTAGTCGACCCTCTCGATGGCACGGGAGAGTTTATTGCAGGTAGTGGTGATTTTTCGGTGATCATTGCGTTGGTGGAGCACAATCGTCCAGTAATGGGCGTGGTCTATGTGCCGATGACGCAGGTGTGTTACTACGCTATTGCCGGCTTAGGCGCCTATAAACGTACCGATAAACAAGAAGTGCGCATCAGTAGTCGGCAAATTCTCCACCGTGAGCAAGTTTCCCTTAGGTTAGCTGTGAGTCGTCGTCAGGATCCCCAATCCGTGTTGACCTTATTCAATCATCCTAAGCACTGTGAGTTGGTGGTCATGGGCGGTGCGGCCTTGAAGAGTTGTCTGGTCGCCGAAGGACGCGCCGATTGTTATGTGCGAGTCGGGCCGACAGGTGAATGGGATACCGGCGCCGCGCAGATCATTATTGAGGAAGCGGGTGGTCAGCTCATGGATACCGAGCTGCAACCTTTGACTTATAACGAGCGTGAGACGCTTGAAAATCCTAACTTTATTGTTGTTGGTGCGCCAAATTTAGAGTGGGATAAAATTTTAATTGGTGAATAGGTTTACATGCAGTCGATTCGTCCAGTATTAAAGTCAGAGTTAGCCGACGTTTTTCAACTTGAACAGGCTATCTTTGGCGATCATTGTTATCCCGATTTTTTCTTCCGCCAAGGGTTTGATTGTTGGCCAGAGCAGTTTCTGGTTGCCGTAGACGCTGACGGGGAGCTTTTAGGCTATTTGCTCTGCGCTCAAAGTGGCGACCCTACCTGTATGTGGATCCTGTCCGTGGCGGTGAGTGAGCAAGCCCGCGGGCGAGGCATTGGTAAACAATTAATACAACAATGTTTAAGCCAAATACCACCTCTGGTTAAGCGGGTGGATTTAACTGTCGATCCCCATAATCCTGCCCATGGTTTATATCAGCGTTTAGGGTTTGTCGATACTGCCTTCGAAGCGGACTATTTTGGCGCTGGGGCCGACAGAGTCGTGATGAGTTATCACTGCCGCTAGGTAAAAGTTCAATCTCGAAATGGTGCCCTCAATTGAGGGCGTCATTTTTTATGCGTTAAAAGTTAAATTCCCTCCAAGGTTCGCATCGAGCGATTGCCCAGAGTTAGACTTTCTTCCCTCATTTTTATGCCTTTTACTTCATGCTGTACGCAAAATAAACTTATTTTGAACGTTGTTTTTTATTTTTCAGGCTGTTAATCTCACACCATTCAACAGGGAGTGAGACCTATGGCGAGACGCAAAGAACATAGTCATGATGAGATTCGTGCTATGGCAATAGAAGCAGCAATGGCACTGCTGCAACAGCAAGGGACACAAGAACTGAGTTTACGCAAGATTGCAAGCCAGATTGGCTATGTGCCGAGTACCTTAATCAATATCTTTGGTAGCTATAACTACCTTTTGTTAGCCGTTTCTGAGGCAACGCTGCAGGCGCTGATGCATGAGCTCTCCGAGGTAAATGCAGATAATAGTCGCAATCAGATCATCAGTATGGCGCAAAAATACGCTGAGTTTGCCCATGCGCAGCGCCAATGTTTTAAGTTGGTATTTGAACTGCAGCTACTCGACTCCGAACCTTTGCCCGAATCCCAAGGCCAACTTATTGCGGGTTTATTCAGTTTAATTGAGCGTGAGTTAGCCCTATTGTTCCCCAATAAGACTGCTGAGCAGCAACTTCAAATGAGTCGAGTGCTTTGGGGCGGCATCCACGGACTCACCGCCTTATCACTGGATAATAAATTGTTTGCCGATACGGCATCTTTACCCGCTTTACTAGAGAGTCATGTGACAGGGTATTTACAGGGAATGGGTTATCAGAGGGAAAAATCATGCTGCTAACAAAACGTTTTTTACCGTATTTCGCAACCCAATGTCTGGGTGCACTTAACGACAATATCTATAAAAATGTGTTGTTGTTGCTCGTCACCTTCAGCCAAGTCAATGATTTACCCATTAGCGTCGACATGTTTGTTAATTTGGCTGCAGGGGTCTTTATCCTGCCGTTTTTCCTGTTTTCTGCCCATGCCGGCGTCGTGGCCGACAATATGGATAAAGCCAAACTTATCCGTCGCTTAAAACTGCTCGAAGTCATCATTATGTTCAGCGCCGCACTCGCTATTGTGAGTGAGAATTACATGATGATGTTATTACTGCTGTTTTTAACCGGTAGCCAGTCAGCCTATTTTGGACCTGTCAAATATTCCCTCTTGCCTCAAGCCTTAAAAGAGGATGAGTTAGTGACGGGCAATGCCTGGGTTGAGATGGGGACGTTTTTGTCTATCTTGATCGGTACCTTGAGTGCCGGGATTTTAGTGTCTGAAAACAACGCCACTTTGTGGTCGGCCATCACGGTCGCAGCCCTTGCCTTGGCGGGGTATTTGTCTAGCCGTGCGATCCCTGCTTTACCGCCGCAGGGCACGGTACAGAAAATCCAATTTCGTCCATTATCAGGCACTTGGCGCACCATTAAGAAGGCACGCCAAACGCCTTCTATTTGGATGGCCATCCTCGCCATTAGCTGGTTCTGGTTTTTGGGGGCGACATATCTGACCCAATTCCCTAACTTTGCCAAGCTGCATTTGCACTCTGGCGCGACTGTGGTGTCGCTGTTGCTGGGGATGTTTTCAATCGGGATTGCGGTGGGCTCCTTTGTCTGTGAGCGTTTTTCCTTTGGCCATGTGGAGTTAGGTTTGTTGCCCTTTGGGGTGCTCGGGTTAACCGTGTTTGGTGTGGACTTGCTGTGGGCGATTCCGCCTGCACCTGCGGATGCTAGTTTTGTTTATGGCTTACAAAGCTTTATTGCCGAGCAGAAGCATTATCGAGTGATGTTGGACTTCTTTATGATTGGGGTCAGCGGTGGTCTGTTTATCGTGCCTCTGTACGCCTTTATTCAAGCGCGTTCTGCGAAGGGAGAATGTGCGCAAGCGATTGCCGCGAATAACATTATGAACTCGCTGTTTATGGTGGCGTCAGCGTTGTTGTCTATGCTGTTACTCGGTGTGGCTGGCTGGAGTATTCCACAGTTATTCTTACTGTTGGCGGTGATGAACTTTGTGGTTGCGCTTTATGTTTATTCGCAGGTGCCTGAGTTTACACAACGATTTATCAGTTACTTACTCAGCCATGTGATGTATCGGGTGACTGTGACTGGGCGAGAAAAGATCCCTAAGGAAGGTGCAGGGATTATCGTCTGTAACCATGTGAGCTATGTGGATGCGTTGATCATTATGGGCGCGTCGACCCGGCCGATTCGTTTTGTGATGGATAAATCGATCAGTGAAATTCCGGTGCTGAAATATCTGTTCCGCCATGCAGGAGTGATTCCGATTTGTTCGCCGCGCCAGAGTGAGACCACTTACAATCAAGCCTTTGAATCAATTCATGAGGCGTTAGCGAATGGCGAGTTGGTGTGTATCTTCCCTGAAGGTCGTTTAACCCCCGATGGTGAACTCGGCGAGTTTCGTCCTGGTATCGATAAAATCTTGGCCCGCGATCCCGTGCCCGTAATCCCTATGGCGCTCAATGGTCTGTGGGGCTCTTACTTCAGTCATAAAGATGGCCATGCATTGACTACAATGCCTAAACGCTTTTGGTCCAAGGTGTCGGTGAGCTTAACGGATGTGGTGGATGGGCAAAATGCTGATCGGCACTCGCTCAGGGATAGTGTCGCGAATCTACTCAATAAGTCCTAACTTGACGAGATAGATAAAGAAAACCGTGGCAGTTAGCACACGGTTTTCTTGTTTTTAACATGCTGAGCTGTACTTGTTTAGCCAAGATTATCTTGCGATAAGTTATCTAACCACTGATGCATGTCTTGGTGATTTCCCCTAAAAAGCACTCTATGTGCTTTTTTTGCTAATTGGTATTCATACATAGGGTCGTAATACTTTTGCAGTAGCAGGCTTATCCAAGTTAAATGCTGTGAGGTTTGGTTTTGATTGAGTTGCTGCGTCAGAGCCAGTTGCATGATGTCTTGTAATTCTTGAAATTGTTTACCACCGAGACGTTTACGAATACTGGTAAGGCTCTGCAAAAGATATTGGCTAAAGGCATCAAAGCCTGCCTCAATACCTAAGCGTTCAACAAAACCGTGATGCATTTTATGAACATATTCATCGAGTAAGCGACTTAGCCTAACGTCGTCATCTTCTTCGAGTACTACAATATCGGCTGCCTGCATGGCGCTATAAAAGCTTTGCGGCAGCGCTGAGCGGCCAATCAGAAAGCTTTCATCCTCAAGTAGTAAGCAGGAATGATTGCCCTGTTGGTGGCGGAGTAGTGCAATCGCGAGCTGATTTTCAAAGTTTATTTGCGTTGGTTGTGGGTCGATGTTTTTACCAAAACTCGATCCTCTGTGATTGGCGATACCCTCAAGATCCACTGCCTCTTTGCGCTGTTTTAAAAAATCCGTTTTACCGCAGCCCGTCATACCACTTAGGCTTAACAAGCGTTGTTCGTTAGGGACGGCATCAATCACACCAATTAAATATTGGCGCATGCCTTTGTAGCCACCCTGTACATAAGGTACGACTACGCCCGCTTCTTTAAGCCATTGCTGAGTTAATTGTGAACGCAGGCCACCACGAAAGCAGTAAAGATAAGCTTCGGGGTGGGCCGATAAAAAGTGTAACCAAGCATCAATTCTTTGTTGTTTTACTGCGCCATGTACGAGTGAATGGCCTAAGGTAATCGCGGCTTGCTGTCCTTGCTCTTTGTAGCAAGTGCCGACCTTTTCCCTTTCTTTATCAACCATTAACGGCAGATTTACCGAGGAAGGAAACGCGCCGCGGTCAAACTCGATTGGCGCTCTTAAGTCGATTAATGGCTGCCCAGCAATAAAGATATCGTGATATTGCTGGGCGGGAATGATCATCGCTGACATTAACACAGCACTACATTAGCGGTGGAGGTGGGCGTTTCTAATGAGCCAATACAGATAGGCTCTATCTGATGTGCATTAAGCAGTGCCACCAGTTCCGCTTCGGCATCACTCGACACTGCCACTAACAAGCCGCCACTGGTTTGTGGGTCACACAATATGGCTTTTTGATGATCGGTAAGTACGGGTAAGTGTTCACCATAACTGTCGTAGTTACGGTGGGTGCCACCTGGAATACAGCCTTGCGCTAGATAGTCGAAGGCGCGGGGTAAGAGTGGCACGGCATCCAGATTAAGTTTAGCGGTGAGTTTAGCACCTTGACAGACCTCAAGTAGATGGCCCGCCAGCCCAAAACCTGTGACATCGGTGAGGGCGTTCACGCCTTTAATCTTAGCGATTTTGGCGCCTATACTATTGAGCTGGCACATCGCATTCACCGCAATTTGGCTATCTTCGTCTTTGAGCTTCTTCTGCTTTTGTGCCGTGGTAAGAATGCCAATACCGATAGGTTTAGTGAGATACAAACGATCGCCCGCTTTTGCGGTATCGTTTTGTTTTAAATCCGTCAGGGCGATTTGCCCTGTGACCGCAAGGCCGAAGATTGGCTCAGGCGCATCGATACTATGACCACCGGCCAGCATTATCCCAGCTTCCATACAGGCTTGACGGCCACCATCGACTACTTGTTGCGCGATCTCGGCGGGAAGCTTGTTTACTGGCCAGCCTAGAATCGCAATCGCCATCATGGGCGTGCCGCCCATGGCATAGATATCGCTAATGGCATTGGTGGCGGCGATGCGGCCAAAGGTAAAGGGGTCATCTACGATTGGCATAAAAAAGTCGGTGGTACTGATAATGCCAATTTCATCATTGAGCTTGTAAACGGCTGCATCATCACGGCTTTGATTGCCGACCAACAGGTTAGGATCGGTGAATACAGGCAGCTGCGAGGCAAGAATGGTGGTCAGTACTTTAGGGGAAATTTTACAGCCGCAACCGGCACCATGACTATATTCGGTGAGTTTAATGCTATCGGTTGGAGATACTGCACAATTCGACATGAGCCTAACATCCTGTAAAAAGTGAATGAGGCATCATAATAATAGGATACGGCCACCATGCAAGGCGGCCGTATGATTTTTACCGATAATTGTGGCCTAGCTATAAGTTGCAGTCAGGCTCTTCCAGCTTTTTTGCTGATTCAGGAGTCGGGTTTTTAGCTCTTCGACTTGCTGCAATAATTGCTGATCGACCAGTTGCTTACGTTTGGCCTCTAACAGTGCCTTTTGGGCTTGATAATATTCGAGTAAGTGTTGTTTCATCAACTCATACTCTTGTTGAATTTTTTCAATAATTTCATCGGCATTTGGCAAATTGAGCACTTTGCTTTTAGCATGCAGCAGTTGCATTTGTAAGCGGGCACTCTCGATTCGCTCCTGCGGACTCGTGCGTAAGTCTTTGGCTAAACCCACCCAAGATAACGCCTTAATCAACCACTTAGTCGGATCGTAATGCCACCATTTAATCCCGTTACGATAATCGTTTTCGAAGATATGGTGGAAATTATGGTAACCCTCACCGTAGGTCAGTACAGCCAGAAAACCATTATCGCGGGCCGTATTTTTATCGGTATAAGGTTGGCTACCCCAAACGTGGGCGAGGGAGTTAATGAAGAAGGTGCAGTGATGCACGACCACTAAGCGCAGAAGTCCCGCCATCAGTAACATACCCGCGATATTGCCAGTGAACCAGCCTAATAAAGCAGGCAGACCAATATTCATAAGTAGCACAAGCGCAAGATAGTGCTTGTGTTGCCACATCACGATACGGTCGTTCTGCAAATCACGCACGTTTTGGTAGTCATGGTAGCGTTGGGCTTGGTATTCGCGCAGCATCCAACCGATATGGCTGTACCAGAAACCCATGTTGGCGGAGTAAGGATCTTTGTCATTGTCATCGACGTGCTTATGATGCACTCGATGATCGGATGCCCAATGTAACGCGCTGTTTTGTAATGCTAATGCACCACCAAGTGCGTAGATGAAACGTATTACAGGGTGTGCCTTATAGGCTTTATGTGACCAGAGTCTATGGTAACCCGCAGTGATCGACAGACCACTGGCAAAGGCTAACACCACAAAAGCAATCCATTCGCTGACACCGTAACCGTGGGCTAGGCCATACCAAGGAACGAGGATTACCGCACTGAGAAAGGTTAGGCTAAATAGGGTGACATTAAGCCAGATGATAGGGGGTTTATTCATTATAGTTTCCAATATCCGCATTTGAGCGTACAACTGTAAGCTAATTTAGCCCAGCAATCTTGTTTGGTCAAGGTGGATAGGGCTGTGTTTCAATCGCAAAAGCGGTATTATCGCGTCATTACATTCAGTTAGCGGATTGAAGAATGGGTATTCGTGCACAGCAAAAAGAGAAAACTCGGCGGGCTCTAGTCGATGCGGCCTTTAATCAGCTCAGTGCTGAGCGGAGCTTCTCTAGCTTAAGTTTGCGAGAAGTGGCGAGGGAAGCCAACATTGCGCCCACATCCTTTTATCGTCATTTTAAGGATATGAATGAACTCGGGTTGACTATGGTCGACGAGGGCGGGCTTACCCTAAGGCAAATGATGCGCAAGGGGCGTCAACGTGCCGAAGCGGGTGGTAGCGTGATCCGTATATCAGTGGATACCTTTATGGAAGTACTTGATTCTAATCCAAACGTTTTCAGAATTTTACTGCATGAGCGTTCTGGTACCTCGGCGGCATTCCGCGCAGCGGTGGCTCGCGAGATCGAACATTTTATTTCTGAATTGGCCCATTACACCGAAGCGACGGCGGGCCGTACACCTATGCTAGCCAGAGCGCAGGCAGAAGCGCTAGTGACCTTAGTGTTTAACGCCGGAGCGTCGGCACTGGATATGAAGCGCGCCGATCGTAAAGTGCTTGCCGATCAATTAGTAATGCAGCTGCGCATGGTCGCCAAGGGCGCTGAAGCATTACAACATAAAGTAGAACATCGTTAGTTGGGTACGGTTTGACTAAAAACAAAGGAGCCACAGGCTCCTTTGTTTTTAGGTATATAGAGTCGCCTAACGACGCTCTAGCAGTACACCTGTTTCCATATGGTCGGTGTAAGGGAACTGATCGAATAGCGCAAAACGTGTCACCTTGTGAGTCTGATTTAGTTGCTGCAAATTGTCTTTTAAGGTATCGGGATTGCACGAGATATACAAAATCCGCTCATAACCTTGCACTAAGTCCAACGTGGCTGGGTCAATACCTGCTCGTGGTGGGTCGACAAAAATGGTGTTGCACACATAGCTATCCAGATCGATGTCTTCTAAGCGTCTAAAGCTGCGCTTTTTCGCCATCGCATCGCTAAATTCTTCCGCCGACATACGAATAATCTGCAGATTATCGATATTGTTGACTTCGATATTGAACTGGGCTGCATCCACCGAAGGTTTAGCTAACTCGGTCGCGAGCACGCGATTAAAGTTTTGTGCCAGCGCGATAGAGAAGTTGCCATTACCACAGTAAAGCTCCAGCAAATCGCCTTGGCTGTGTTGAGTTACGTCGATAGCCCATTCCAGCATCTTGATTGCCACCTTGGCATTTGGCTGGGTAAAACTGTTTTCGATTTGTTTGTAATGAAGAACTCTGTCATTCACTTGCAGTGACTCAACTACAAAGTCTTTATCTAAATCGATTTTCTGTTTGCGCGCACGGCCAATGATATTGACCTTAAATTGGCTGCTCAATCTGGTTTTAAGTGCGGTGGCTTCGCTGCGCCATTGATCATCAAGCTGTCTGTGATACAGCAGTGATACTAGAATCTCACCACTGAGCGTTGATAAAAAATCAACCTGGAAGAGTTTGTGGCGTAGGCTGTGGTTAGGTTTTAACTCGGCGATCAGTGCCGCCATCATTTGATTGATTAACGCACTCGCAGGTAAGTATTGATCACAACGTACTTTGTCGTTCAATACTTTATCAAACATGTAATAGTATAAATCGTCGCCCTCGTGCCATACGCGAAACTCGGCGCGCATACGGTAGTTGGCAGGCTCAGAGGCAAACACTTCAACACTCGGCGTCTCAAATTGGGCAAAGGCCTGCTCTAGCTTGATACGCTTTGCAGTCAGTTGCGCATCATAGGTCGTGGGATCCATTGCTGCTAAATTCATTGTTGATTCACCGTGGCTGTAAATTGGGGCGCAAATTTTATACTAGGTGACACGAATGTCCAGCATCTTGGTTTTGCGGTTTGAGCAAAGCTGTGGGAAAATCCGCCCGCGCATGGGGCGAAGAAGAATTAACTGGAGATGGGCTTGTCGCAACCAATATTAGTATTCGATTCTGGCATCGGCGGTCTATCCGTATTAGCAGAAATTCGCAAACTGCTTCCTCACCATGATTACTGCTATTTATTCGATAATGCCAGATTGCCCTATGGCGAATTGGAGGAGCAGGAACTTGTCTCGGGTTGTGTCGCGCTAATCGACCAAGTCGTAGAGCGTACCCATGCAGCAATTGTTGTCGTAGCTTGCAATACCGCGAGTACGGTTGTGTTGCCCGCGCTGCGTGCCACTTTAACTGTTCCTGTTGTCGGTGTTGTCCCCGCCATTAAACCTGCGGCGCAGTTATCTAAAAGTAAGCGTATCGGTTTACTAGCCACCCCAGGTACGGTAAAGCGCCACTATACTCACGAACTCATTAGCCAATTTGCCGATGACTGCCATGTAGAGCTGTTCGGATGTTCGGAATTAGTGCTGATGGCCGAGCAGAAGATTGCCACTGGTCAGCTGGATATGGTGCGATTAACGCAGATATTGTCGCCGATTGTCGAAGCGGAGTTAGATGTATTGGTACTTGGATGTACTCATTTCCCAATGATGCGTGATGAATTGCAGCAGGTATTGGGTCAAGGTGTGACTCTGCTTGATTCAGGTGAGGCAATAGCTAAACGAGTCAAAACACTGTTAGCTACTAAGAGCGAACAGCAAGGTCTAAAAGACGAGCACCAAGATTCGGTTATGCAGGCGTTTTATACTAAAGCGGAAATCAGTGAGGGATTGATGACTATGTTAGTCGATTGTGGCTTTTCGGCCCTAGAGCGAATCACCACAATCAACCAGAACGGATAAGCTAACGCAGATTATTCATCAGTACCTGTACGGTCGGCGGCTTCCGAATCTTGAGTCTTAGCTTCTCTAACCTTTAAGGTTCTTTCTTGGAAGTTAAAGTCATTTAGCTTAACCATTGCTTTTTGAGCACCTGCTTCGGACATTTCAACAAAACCGAAGCCTTTACGGCGGCCTGTTTTACGATCTCGAACTAAACGGACTGAATTGACTGGGCCGAATTCACCAAACAAGACTTTCACTTCTCCCTCATGCACACGATAAGGCAAGTTACCTACATAAAGTGTCATTGTCGGGCCGACATATTGTTCATCAGCAGCTTGAGTAGTACCTAAATCAGGGACAAATTTAAAGATAAGCGTAGTAATAATCACGCCAGCAACAAAGGCGATGTAAGCGGGTAATGTTGTTGCAAATTGAGATAGCGCAATTGCGCCAAGAATGGCAATAACCAAAACAATAAGAAATGACTTTTGCATATAAATGCTCTCTGAATGAAATAGAAAATGATAAATAACTGTTAACAGCAAGTCATATGGTAATGAATTATTTACTTTTACACTAGACTGCTGCCGAAAAATTGAGCGCGAATTATCATTTATCAGATAAAAACTTACATCAAAATTGAATAACCAAGCCAAAATAGATAAAAAATAAACATAATGCTTAAAATGTCGGCGTACAGTCTTTGGGGGCTAAAAAAGCACTTGCACAAAAAGTTCCGCTGCCTATAATGCGCATCCACTGACACGGCAGACAGCGATACGCAGTTGCAAGTGCCAGTTCATCGAGTGATTCAGTCCTTGATGAGCGAAAAGAAAGTTTAAAAAACTACTTGACGCAAAAACGGGAATGCGTAAAATACGCAGCCCTGACCCGCTGAAATCACATGTGATAATGCGATGGTCAACGCTCTTTAACAATTTATCAAGCAAATCTGTGTGGACACTCACAGGTGTTGAGTTAATCGAAATTACTCTGCCGTTCGGTGAGTAATCAAAGAATTAAATCAATGAATGAGTGTTCATAGCAATATGTACATAATTTTGATTTCGCTTTCTTCTCTTTATGAAGAGAGGGCGGAAACAAATGACAGAATTCATTGAGCCGAATCTTCGGATTCAC